>CAWGGX010000006.1:0-760492 GCA_963822215.1 uncultured Alphaproteobacteria bacterium | reverse complement strand
AGCTCCGCAATCCGGATAGTCACGTCGACGCCCTCTTCGATCGGGTCGATGAAGCGGTCGGTCACCGTCAGTTCGATCTTGAGCTCTGGATACGCGGCCATGAAGTCTGCGACCGCAGGCCCGAGGTAGAGCGCGCCGAAGGAGGTCGGCCCATTCACCTTGAGGACGCCCTTCGGCTCGGCTTCCAGGCTCGACGGGCACCGTCAACTTGAGCGGGCGGTGGACGCGCTAGCGGTTTCGGTTCGAAGTCCTTCTTGTCAGAACGCGGCGATCTTGGAGACGTCGCGCCAAGTCGCAAAGGCTCGCTCGCGCAAAGCGCAGCGGAAGTCGGCGGTGGGGGTTTCAGGGTAAGAGACGTGGAAGAGGTTCGCGACTTGATCGTGAACCGACAGAAACTGTTGTGCCTGTCCAGCTGATTTGAAGCGCTTCATAATCCGCTCGCGCCGCCGCGTCGGCTGATGAGAATTCTCCGCCCGATTGTTCAGGCCCTTGTGCTGGCGATGTTCCACGCGAAGGCCCATTTTCGCTGTTGCAGCGCCGTAAGAACGGAGCTTGTCCGTGATCATCACGCGTGGCGGCGTGACGGCGGATTTCAAGAGCTTCTTCATGAGCCGCTGCGCAGCGCGCGTGTCTCTTCGGCGCTGGACCAAGACGTCGAGCACGAAGCCATTCTGATCGACGGCGCGCCACAGCCAATGCTTCTCACCCGCGATCGAGACAACGACTTCGTCGAGATGCCATTTATCGCCGCGAGCAGGCGCGCGCTCGCGGATCTGCTTGGCGAACCCCTTGCCGAACTTCTTTCCCCACTGGCGCACGGTCTCGTAGCTCACGCAAATCCCGCGGGCCGCTAGCATCTCCTCGACCATCCGCAGGCTCAAGGGAAACCGGAAGTACAACCAGACTGGATAGCTGATAACTTCCGGCGGGAAACGATGGCGGCGATAGAGAGGGTCACGGGCAGTCGGCATCGCTGCCCCATAACCGCGTGCCCACTCCAAATTCGTTAACTTGACGATGCCCGCCGAGGAGTTCACCGTCCGCGAGAGCCGCCGCATCAAAGCGGCGCTGCAGATGGCCCGCCTCGGCACGATCAAGACGCTGTCGGGCTTCGACTTCGCCTTCCAGCCGTCGCTCGACCGCAATCGCATCCTGGCTCTCGCCCAGCTCGACTTCATCGACCGCCACGAGGTCGTGCATCTGATCGGCCAATCCGGCACCGGCAAAAGCCACCTGGCGGTGGCGCTCGGGGTCGAGGCGGTGCGCGCCGGCCGCAGCGTCTACTTCTCCCCGCTCGCCGACATCATCGACAATCTCGCCCGCGCCGACCGCGAGAGCCGGTTGCGCGAGCGCATCCGCTATCTCTGCCGCGCCCAGCTGCTGATCATCGACGAGATCGGCTATCTCAGCCTCGGCGCCGGCAATCTGTTCTTCCAGCTGGTCAACGCCCGCTACGAGCGCGGCGCGATGATCCTCACCTCCAACCGTGGCTTTGCCGAATGGGGCGAGGTGTTCGGCGATCCAGTCGTCGCAACCGCACTGCTCGACCGGCTGCTGCACCATGCCGTGGTGGTGCACATCGAAGGCTCCAGCTATCGGCTGCTTCAGCACGCCGATTTGCTGGCGCAGCCACGGCGCCCCAGCCAGCCCACCACCGAAGCGCCGCCACGCCGCCGCGGCCGGCCGCCCAAGGCGACGCCGCGCGCCGAGTGAACTCCGATCCCCATACAATTCCGTTACGTCACGGAGAACACCCCATGCCGAGAGGTCGCCACCCCGAGGGCGAACACGCCCTGAGCGATGCCCAACGCCAGGCCCGCTACCGCGCCCGCCAGCTCGCCCAGCAGAAGCCGCCCGTGGTGCGCTACCGCCGGCCCACGGATCGGCGCAGCCGCGCCCAGCGCTGGTGCGATATCGTCGCCGAACTGCTCACCTTGCAGGCCGAGTATGCCGCCTGGTCCGACGGTCTACCCGACAACCTGCGCGACAGCGCCACCGCCGAAACGCTTCAGGCCATCGTCGATCTCGATCTCAACGACCTCGCCGCAATCGTCCCGCCCCGTGGTTTTGGCCGTGACTGATCAAGACAAAGTGGGGAATTTTCAAGCGGCGCTTTTGGGGAAAATTCAACCGGCATTGACAGATATAGGCGTGCAAATAGGATTCGAGATTGTGATGGCACGGCATGGCGTGCTGCTTGCCGCCCTTCTCGTGCAGGCACACCCATAGCCGGCGGTTCTGCGTGTACATGTCCTCGACGCGCATGCCGATGGCCGCGCCGATGCGCGCGAAGGAATAGACCATAATGCCAATCAAGGCGCGGTCGCGAAGGCCAATGATGGTCGTGGTGTCGATCGCGTCGATGAGCTGGCGCGCCTCGGCGGGATCGAGCACCGGCGTCTTGCCGCGCCGCACGATATGGCGCGGCCCGCGCACGGCGGCGGCCGGGTTGGTCGGCATGATCTGGCCGATCACCATCCAATCAAACAGGTGACGCAACGCGGCCAGGCGCAGCTTCGCGGTCGGCGCGGATCGCCCTCGGCTCAACCGCTCGACGTAGGTCGCAACATGCACGCTCTCGATCGCCGCGAGCTGCGTGACGCCCTTCGCCTCGAGCGAGTTGAAAATTCCGTCGCCGCGCGCGCATAGGCGCGGCGCGTGTGCGGGTTCTGGATCTCCGCGGTGAAGAATTCGAGGAAACGATAGGACGCACACTCGCCGGCGACGGCAATGATGGCCGGGGCGCGCGTGGCGAGGACGGGGACAAGAGCGTCTCATTGGACATTCTTGCTACCAAGTAGTAAAATATGAGCCGACCAAAAATGGAGATACGCCGTGGCCGATATCCAGAAAGTCAGCATCGCCCTGACCGGGGGGCAACTCGCCGCCCTCAAGGCCGCGGTTGAAGCTGGCGAATACGCGACCACAAGCGAGGTCGTGCGCGAAGCCGTCCGCGATTGGCAGTTCAAGCGCGAACTTCGCCTGGAAGAAATCAAGCGCCTCCGGCGACTGTGGGACGAAGGCAAGGCCAGCGGCCCGGCAGAGCCTTTTAATATCGAACAGACCCTCGCCGCCGCGGAAGCGCGCCTCAAGGAAGTGGACGCCAAATGACGCGCGTCTTCCGATCGCCCGCGGCCGAGCGGGACATGGAAGAAATCTGGTTGACGATCGCCGCCGACAATCCTCCCGCCGCGACGCGGGTCGTGCGCGCCATTGGCGCGCGGATTGACCAACTGTCGGATCACCCCCGGCTTGGGCCACGCCGACCCGACATTCAACCGGCTGCGCGGGTGCTGGTCGAGGGGTCGTATCTAATTCTGTTTGAAACGCACCCCGACACGGACGAGGGTCTGGTCGATTGGGTCGAGATCGTGCGCGTCGTCGACGGACGGCGCGACCTGCCGAACCTGATCTGAGCGAAATGGCGTCGACGATTGCATTGGGGAAATTCTGTATATGATAAGGTTATTATCATATACATAAGCGCCGAGACAATCCTCGGCGAAGGCGGGCAGATCGAGCCGCCTCCGTCGCCCACTCGACTACGCCCTTAAGCCTTCGCCACCTTCGACCGGCCTTTACTCGTGCCGGCGCCAGCTTTCTGCCGAATCTGGCCAAGGCCTATCTTCTTGGCTAACGCGGATCGCTGCGCTGCGAGCGACCGTCGAAATGTTGTCCCGTGTCGGGCGCCGCGGCGGCGCACATCCTCATGATTCTTTGGTATCGCCCACACCTTCGCCCAATGGCGGTCAGCTGTTCATGGCGTCATGCTTTTTGGCGGCGGTGTTGCTAAGAAGGCTTGTGGAGGTTGTCCGGCTATTCCGGACCAAACGAGTGCGAGCATGGCAACCCCCGATACGCTTCGGTATGCGAGCATCCCGCTTGTACATGGACCTGGGGTCATTCCCGCCGTCGGGTTTGGCACGCTGATCCATGATCCTGTCGCCGCGAAGCAAGCGAGCAAGACCGCACTAGAGGTGGGATATCGGCATCTCGATTGTGCGGAGCGTTACCGCACTGAAGAGGCAGTTGGCGAGGCGATGCAGGAATTGTTCAGGGCGGGGACGATTCGGCGGCAGGACGTTTTCGTCACAACGAAGCTATGGAACACCAATCATCGTCCTGAGCGGGTCAAGCCCGCCTTTGACGCCAGCCGACGGCGACTGCAAATCGACTATGTCGATTGCTATATGATTCATACCCCTTTTTCCTTTCGACCCGGCGACGAGCAGGACCCGACGGACGAGCGCGGTCAGGTTATCTATGACTCCGGGGTGACGTTGCTTGAGACGTGGCAAGCGCTGGAACGTCTTGTGGACGACGGTCAGTGCAGGGCGATCGGGCTCTCCGACATTACCTTGGACACGTTGCGGGAGATCTTTGCCGCTGCTCGCATCAAGCCCTCTTCGGTCCAGGTCGAATGCCATCCGTACTTCCCTCAATGGGACCTCATCGACTTCTGTCGGCAACATGGGATCGTCGTCCAGGCGGGGGCGCCATTGGCGCATGCCTCGTCGCCCAGAATTGTCGACGACCCCGTGATCAAAGGCATCGCAGAGCGCGTCCACAAGACTCCGGCTCAGGTTGCGCTCGCCTGGGCCGTGCAACGCGGAACCGCGGTCCTGACCAGCTCGACCAAACCCGATCGTATCCGAGAGAATTTTGAGATTTCTGCCCTCCCTGAAGACGCCATGCGGGAGATTCGAGTCGACATAACGACGAACATCCGGTTCAATCCTGTGGTGGAGACCGGCGTGCCGGGATTCATCCGGGCCAACGAAGAGCGCGCAAAGGCGGCGGTGCGCCTGGCCTCGCCGGCCGCTGTGGCGACGGCGAATGGAGGAGTCATTCCTTCGACAACGACGGGAACCTGAGCTTCACGCGTTGTGGCTTACCGCGACAGCTCCTCGAACGTCGTCGGCACAAGCTCGCAAACCGTCGGATGGATCGCCACCACAGGGGTGTAGGCGGTGGCCGTGATGCCTGTCGCGAACCGTCCATGGATCTGGGGCCGACGATCAATTTGACCTCGCGTGCTCGCTCCCGCCCCATCGCCGGTTGTTTGCAAAGCAGGAAATTTCGACCGCGATCGTCCACACATATTGGAGGGTTGTTTGCAAGAGGGTCTGGCCCCAGTTAGCCCCAGTTGAAGCGCTCGATCGTCTTAGCCGGCTTTCGCCAACCTTGGTGCACGGATAGGGCCGTGGCGGTCTTTTAAGGAGTTTCCTGTGGAGCGAATCGCAAACCTCATTGGTCTCAAGCAACTACGTGGAGCGAGCCGCTTTTCATGACGGCGGCGGCGTACCCGCCTGCTCCCGGACGATATGCTCGGCGTACCAGTCCGGCCAATCCGGATCTTGCTTGCCGGTCCGCTTTTCGTGCTCGCCGTGCGCGGCCGCGGCGCGTCGGAGCGCAGCCGCAAGCTCAGTCGACGAGGCGAATGTCGTCTTGTCCGCGTCCATGCGTCCGGGCAATCGCGCGGTAATCTCTTGGAACAGCCAACCGTTGCCGTCCGGATCGCTGAACGAGGCGAACGAGCGGTAGCTGCGATGCTCGGGATCGAGACCGCTAACCCGGAGCCGCCCAAAGAGATAGGGCTCGTTTGTTCCAGCATGCAGGTCGCCGGCGTCGTGGAACAACTCACTGATCTCGACGCCACGCCTGAGGAACTCCTTGCGGGCGGCTTCGATGTCGGAAACGATCAGGTACAGTCCCTGGGCGGAGCCCGGCGCCGCCACGGTGACGTTCTTGCCGAAGATCACCGAGCACCTGGAGCCAGGCGGCGTGAACTGGATCACGCGGAAGTCGTCGCCTGAGGCGAAGTCGGCGTCGAGTCTCCAGCCCAAGCCGCCATAAAAGCGCTTGGCGCGATCGACGTCCGAAACAGGAATGACGACCACCTCGAGCCTTGCGTCGATCGCCGGCGCTCTGGGGTCTTCGACTGCATTTCCGCTGCCGGCTTGCGTATTGCTCATGTCCAGCTCGTCAGTTGGAGGGCTCTTCTTTTGCGTCGCCGGGTTTTCATCAAGCTACCGCGACATCTACGATTGCTTCGGCGAAGGCTTGCGGAGCCTCCCGGGGCAGATTGTGCCCGACGCCGCCCGTAATCGTCCGGTGCGCGTACTTGCCGGAAAACTTCTTGCCGTAGGAACTGGCGTCCGGGTGTGGAGCGCCGTTGGCGTCGCCTTCGAGGGTGATTGTGGGAACGGCGATCACCGGAACTGCAGCAAGCCGCTTTTCAAGATCATCGTACTTCGGCTCGCCTTCGGCCAGTCCGAGCCGCCAGCGATAATTATGGATGACGATGGCGACGTGATCCGGGTTGTCGAAAGACGCTGCCGTACGATCGAACGTGGCGTCGTCGAAGTTCCACTTCGGCGAAGCAAGGCGCCAGATGAGCTTCGAAAAGTTACGTCGGTACTTGTCGTAGCCGGCGCGGCCGCGCTCCGTAGCGAAGTAATACTGATACCACCAGAGGAGCTCAGCCGCCGGCGGCAACGGCGCTTTGCCGGCTCCCTGGCTGCCGATCAGATAGCCGCTAACCGACACTAGTACCTCTGCACAGTGATCCTGACGGTTTGATGAGTTAGCGTAAGACGGGCAAGGCTTCGGCAGGGAGCGCGAGCTTGATGCTTCGAGGAATGCCCGGCTTTCGGGTGATGAGGCCGAGCTTTTCGAGAGTGACGACCATCTGATGAACGGATGGCGGCGTGACGCTGAAGTGTCGTTGCATGTCGGCTTCGGCGGGCGGCTGTCTGAAGATGCAGGTGTAGGCGTGAATGAACGCCAGGTACTGACCCTGAAGGGCGGTGAAGGTCGGACTCACGGCGGCCGGGTTTTGGTCAAGTTTCGGATTCATTAGGGATTCACCTGCGCCCCGAGCAACGGAGGCGCAGGTGAACATAAAATATCGGGTCGACCTCAGCCAGGAGGAGCGTGAAGAACTGGAGGGGATGCTCAAGGGCGGCAAGCTAGCGGCGCGCAAACTTGTGCGGGCGCAGATCCTCTTGGCGGCCGATAAGGGGATTTCGGATGAGGGGATCGCCGGGACGCTTCGGGTCAGCGGTTCGACCGTCTATCGGACCAAGCGCCGCTTCGTCGAAGGCAACCTCGACGGCGCCCTCAGCGACGAGCCACGTCCGGGAGCCGGACGTAAGCTCTCGATCAAGGAAACGGCCCTTCTGGCGGCGACCGCTTGCTCGGCGCCGCCTCCGGGGCGCGCCCGCTGGACGCTCGAACTCCTGGCCGATGAGATGGTCAAACTCACCGATCACGACGATCTCTCGCGCGAGACGGTGCGACGAAGGCTGGCGGAGAGCCAACTCAAACCCTGGCGTCGAACCATGTGGTGCATCCCCAAGGTCGACGGCGAGTATGTCGCGCGCATGGAGGATGTGCTGGATCTCTATGCGGAGCCGCCGGATCCGCTGCGACCGGTGATCTGCTTCGACGAAAGCCCAACCCAACTCATCGGCGAGGTCAGAGACCCGATCCCCGCCAAACCCGGCCAGCTTGAACGCTACGATTGCGAGTACCGCCGGAACGGAACCGTCAACCTCTTCATCATCCTCGACGCCAACAGTCCCTGGCGCAAGGTCAAGGTCACCGACCGCCGGACCAACAAGGACTTCGCCGAGTGCATGAGGGATCTGGTCGATCTCCACTACCCGCTCGCTCCCATCATCCGCTTGGTGATGGACAATCTCTCAACGCATTCCGCCGGCGCGCTCTACGACGCTTTCCCAGCGCACGAGGCGCGCCGCATCCTCAAGCGGATCGAGTTCCACTACACGCCAAAACACGCCAGTTGGCTGAACAAGGTCGAAATCGAGATCGGCGTCCTGCGCGGCCAATGCCTCGACCGGCGCATTGAGGACAAGGGCTTCCTCGTCTCGGAAATCGCCGCCTGGGAAAAACGTCGAAACGACGAAGGCGCGACCATCGACTGGACCTTCACAACCGAAAAAGCTCGCGAAAAACTCAAAAAAGCCTATCCGGTCAAAGAGTCATAATCACTGTGCAGCGGTACTAGGCCCTTGCAGCGATCCGGCCAGAGCGCCGCGATGATGTCGGCCGTCCGCGCACCCCAGTCGAATCCGCCGATGGTTGCCTTCTCGATCTTCAAAGCGTCCATAAAGGCGATGATGTCGACAGAGACCACGGATTGCTGGCCGTTTCGGACCGTGTAGGCGGAGAGAAACCGCGTGGAGCCGTCGCCGCGAAGATAGGGAATGATCACCCGGTAGCCCGCCAACGCGAGCAGAGGCGCGACGTCGATGAAGCTGTAAATGTCGTAGGGCCAACCATGCAGGAGAATGACGGCGGGACCACCAGCGGGACCAACCTCCGCATAACCTACATTGAGGACGCCGGCATCGATCTGCTTGAGCGGGGCGAATGGCTGGTTCGCGCCTGGCTTGATCGCGGGGAACGGCGTCGGCGTCGCTTCATCGGCCGCCGCGCTCGTAAGCCCGATCATGCCGAACCGGGCGGCCGCCATGGTCGTTGCCGCAACGCCGACAAATCGGCGGCGACGATGGTCGATGTCTTCGGACGTTGTGATCATGGCGGACTCTAGGGCTCGATGTCAATCAGCGTTGGGGCGAGAGGCAGGGGAATCGCATTTGGAAAAATCGCTTGCAAGGCGGGATGAGAAGGATTCTTGGGAGGGCCTCGATTCGGAATGGAGGCCGGAGGGATGGAGGGGTTTTCAGGGGTATTTTTGCAGCTCAAGGATCCGCGCACGGGGAATGCTCGTCGGCACGACCTGTGTGAGGTGTTGGCGATCGCGCTATGCTCGTGCCTTTGCGGAGGCACAACCTGCACGGAGATGGCGGAGTTCGCGGAGGACAAGGAGCCTTTTTTGCGGGACTTCTTGGATCTGAAAAACGGGCTGCCGTCACACGACACGTTCAGCCGTCTGTTCCGGCTGCTCGATCCGGTTGCGTTTGGCGCATGTTTTTCCGAGTTCATGCGGGCATTTTCGCAACAGACGGCCGGCGTGGTTGCGATCGACGGCAAGACGCTGCGCCGCTCCTTTGACACGGCGAGCGAAAAGTCGGCCCTGCACATGGTCAGTGCGTGGTCGTGCGAGGAGCGGCTGGTTCTGGCGCAGATCGCCACGGACGAGAAGTCGAACGAGATCACGGCGGTTCCGCAGCTTCTGCGGCTTCTCAACCTCGAGGGACGCACGGTGACCGCCGATGCGATGAGT
The DNA here is from genome assembly GCA_963822215.1 of uncultured Alphaproteobacteria bacterium. Taxonomy (GTDB): domain Bacteria; phylum Pseudomonadota; class Alphaproteobacteria; order Rhizobiales; family Beijerinckiaceae; genus Roseiarcus. The sequence continues at coordinate 751,278 of CAWGGX010000006.1, read as the reverse complement.
TGCCAGAGAGAGATCGCGCAGCAGATCGTCGCCCAGGGCGGCCAGTACGTTCTGTCTCTGAAAGGCAACCAACCGACGCTGTTCGACGATGTTGCGCGTTACTTCGCCGACCCGGAGGCGCGCGTGCTCGCATGTCAGCCGACGGTCGACGCCGATCATGGCCGCATCGAGACCCGAAGCGCCGTCGTTTGCCACGATGTCGGTTGGCTACAGGACATCCATTGCTGGCCCGGCCTGAAAGCCATCGGCGCCGTTCGCCGCACGCGCGAATTCAAGGGCGCGAACACCGGCCCGCCGAAGACCGAGACCGCCTACTACCTTCTCTCCGAACCCATCGCGCCCGAGCGCCTGAACCAGTGCGCCCGCGACCACTGGGGCGTCGAAAACCGCCTCCACTGGGTGCTCGACGTCGACATGAACGAGGACCGCGCCCGCAACCGCTGTGACAACGGTCCACAAAACCTCGCCATTCTCAAACACATAGCGATCAACAGGCTTAACGCCGAACCTTCCAAACTGCCCATCCGCCGCAAACTGAAAAAAGCCGACCGTTCCGACGCTTTCCTGCGAAGCCTTCTCGCAATGTGAAATGCGATTGCCCTGGGGCGAGAGGTTCGTAAAGACTCGAGAATGGCTGTGCGGCAGTCCCAAATATGGAAACTCGGCCTGCAAATCGTTCTGAGCGCGTCGCTCTGCGATGTCGATGTTTCCGCGTCGTCATGCTTGCCAGGCGCGGCGCGAAACCCTGCAGCCGGAATTTCCTTCACGTCGGTTGACGCGAGGATCGGAACGCCGCCCGCAGCTCCTCCGTGAAGGTCTTCGGCTGCTCCCAGGCCGCAAAGTGGCCGCCTTTGGTGAGCCGATTGTAGTAGATGAGTTTTGGGTAAGCTTTTTCCGTCCAACTTCGTGGGGCCGTATAGATCTCGTCGGGAAAGGCGCTGACGGCGACGGGTATGGCCACCCCTTTCGGGGCAAAAAAGGCCAGCTTGCTTTCCCAATAGAGGCGCGCCGACGAAACGGCCGTGTTCGTCAGCCAGTAGAGCGTGACGTTTTCAAGGATGTCGTCTCGCGCAAGGCCCTCGGTCTGGCCGGCAAAAACGCGTGCGATCAGCGCGTAGCTGCGCGCGTCGTGGTCGAGCATCCAGCCGGCGAGGCCGACCGGCGAATCCTCGATCGCGTACAGCGTCTGGGGACGGTTGCTCATCTCCTGGGCGTAGGAGAGGCCGTGCTTGTAGAAAAAGTCGAGCTGATCGTAGGCATACTTCTCATCGGCCGAAAGGCCGGACGGCGGCGGGCCGCCGGACTGGAGCGCCTTGGCGATGTCGTCGGGGATTGTGGCCGGCATGTTGGTGTGAATGGCCAACAGTCCCGGCGGGAGCTGCAAGGCCATCTGCTCGGTGACGGCATTGCCCCAATCCCCGCCTTGGGCCACATAGCGCGTGTAGCCGAGGCGCTTCATCAGCGCGCTCCAGGCGCGTGCGATGCGAATGGGATCCCAACCGAGAACGGTGGGCTTCTCTGAAAACCCGTAGCCCGGCAGCGAGGGGATCACCACGTTGAAAGCGTCCGATGCGGTCCCGCCGTGCGCCGTCGGGTTGGTCAGCGGATCGATGATCTTCAACTGTTCGATGATCGAGCCAGGCCACCCGTGGGTGACGATGATCGGCAACGCATTGTCGTGAGACGAACGAACATGGATGAAATGAATGTCCAGCCCGTCGATCGTCGTCATGAATTGCGGCAAGGCGTTGAGCCTCGCTTCGACCTTGCGCCAGTCGTAATCAGACTGCCAATAGCGCGCCAGTTCGCGCAATGTCGCGAGTTGCACGCCTTGCGACGCGTCCGTCACCAATTCCTGCGACGGCCACTTCGTGGCGGCAACGCGCCGGCGCAGGTCCGCGAGCGCCGCGTCGGACGCATTGAAGCGGAAGGGCCGAATTGCGTCGCCCTCGTCCGCGCCGATCGATGCGTCTCCCTGTTTCGAGGGCTGACCGGGCTGCGTGTCGCCCGCTGCCGGCAGATGAGCGAAGAACAGACTGGCGGCGCTTACGGCCGCCGCGCTGACAAGAATGCCGCGCCTGTTAGGCAATGGCGGAACGCCCGACATGTTCGTTCTCCTGGTGTTGGCGTTGCTGCTGTTGCAAGACGCAAAACACCAACAGGACCAGATCAGGAGCGCGAAGCCGAATTTATTGAACGATGGTGTTGCCGATACCTTGGTATCTGTCGGCGCTTCATGCCTGTTGGGGGAATTGGCTCGCCGTGCGAAGCTGCGGACCGAATAGACGGGAAGCAGCGTTCAGGAAGCCGGCGGGTTCCTTTGACTTGCGTCCTTCTTTGTTCGCCCGTCCACGGCGGCGCTCGCTGGCGCCGCGCCTCCCCCGCGACGCGCCTTCCGACGTCCTTCATGGATTTCTCGAACTTTACCGGCAGCGCCAGCTGCAACGTTTCGTTGGCGAGCACTGGAAGATGTTCGGCGCACTTTTGACGGATTAGGCTTTCTATAGACACAAATTGGCCTAAGCGACATGGCAATCGTGCATCGCTAAGACATTCATACTACGATAACGGCCCAAGGCCTCTAGGCCCTTAACCTGTTGCAGTCTCGAAACCGAGTTTTGAGTTCAGCTTGACAAGTTCGGCGAGGGAACGAGCCTTCATCTTTTCCATGACTTGCCCACGGTGCGCCTTGACCGTGATCTCACTAATGCCGAGTTCGCCGCCGACCTGCTTGTTCAGGCGCCCGTCGACGACCAACGCCATCACTTCGCGTTCGCGGCGACTGAGCGTGTCATAGCGCTCTCGAAGGGCCTGAATCTCGGCTTCGCCGCGTAGAGCCGTTTCGCTGCGCTGGATCGCGTCCCTGATCGCCGCCAAGAGGGCGTCATTGTCGAGCGGCTTGGTCAGGAACTCGACGGCGCCGGCCTTCATAGCCCGAACACTCGCCGGGATATCGCCGTAGCCCGTGATGAAGATGATCGGCATTTCGCTCCGACCCGCAATCTGCTTCTGCAGGTCAAGGCCGTTGAGGTTCGGAAGCGTAAGGTCGAGCACCAAACAGCACGGCGACGCTTGCCGTGGATGCGAGAGAAACTCCTCGGCCGAGGTGAACGTCTCGACCTCCCACTGTTCGGTGCGGATCAGGAGCTCGAGCGACTCGCGCACCGAAATGTCGTCGTCAACCACGAACACAATCGGGGTGAGTTGCGACATGGGCAAGTCCGCCAGGGGATTGGCTTCGCCATCTAGGTCGACAAGGTGGCTAGAGCGTGGCGGCTGTTTGCTCTACCCAAGCGCGGCGTCCAGCGCGCGACGGAGATCGATATCGCTGAACGGCTTGATCAGGCACTCCACCGCCCCTTGTTCGAGCATGCGCGGACGGACCGTCTTGTCGGCGTCCGCGGTGAGGTAGACGATCGGAATCCCCCGCCTTCGTCGCTTGAGCTCGCGCTGGAGATCGGGCCCCGACATGCCCGGCATGGCGATATCGAGGATCAGGCATTGGGTGCGCGCCAGGCTTTTGGAATTCAGGAATTCCTCGGCCGACGAGAAGGCCTGGACAGCAAAGCCGAGCTCCATCAGCAAGTCGGGCAGCGACTCCCGAACGGATTCGTCGTCATCGACAACCGAGACAAGCGGACGTTTAATCTTCACGGACTTCACGGATTTCTTCACTTCGACTGGCGCTCCGTCAACCTTGCTGCTTTAGCGTGGACCATGGCGCCGGGGCTTGTCCCGTCTTCGGCCACGGATCGGGACAGAAAATGAAAAAACGGCGCCTGGTCCGTCGTTTAGCGCCGCCCATATGCGGCCGCCACGCCGCTCGATGATCGCGAGTCCGTCCATAATCCGGGCGAGTTCGCTTTCCATTGCCGTCCGTTGGTGGTGTCTGCGGACGCAAGCACGCGTCACAGTATGACAATTTCGACAGTGCGCCTTTTTCCGGCTTATCGTCGATGACCCTTTGGTATTGGTTTCGGCCAACAGGCGCCCGTGAAGCCGGTAATACTGCTTTGGCTACCGATGCGAGTCGAAACAAAGCGCTTGGCCGCTCGATGCGAACCGACCCAACGATGCCAGGGCATCGGGGATACCTGCGTGCAATGGTGTGTTCTCCCAGAGTGGGGTTTATCCGTCTTGCAGAACCGGCGAATACATTGCGGTTGTCGGCCATCCGTTCGATGACCGGGCCGCCGGCATGGGCGAGCAAGGCCGCGGCGCTCCGTCCGGAAAATACGAGAAGGCCATAGAGCTGGAAGGGACGCGTCGTCACCCGCTCCGAAAGCGCGAACAGACACCAACAGACACCTAAGTATCGACGACACCATCGTCCAATAGATCGGTCATCGCACTTCTGATTTCCTGGTTGAGAGATGCGCTAGGGCGGTTTCGAACGATCCGAACGGCGGCGCCCTTATCTCCACAGGATACTCGAATCGGAGACAGTCATGAGCCTCATCGATCACGCCCTGAAGGCCAATGAGCAATTCGCAAGGCGGTACGATCCGAAGCTGGGCGGCCATCCGCAGCCTAAGATCGCCGTCGTCACCTGCATGGACCCGCGGCTCTCGGACCTCGAGGGGATCCTGGGATTGAAGACTGCGGATATCGACGTTATCCGCACCGGCGGCCCGGCCGTCACCGACGACGTGCTGGGAGAACTTGTCGTTTCCACACGCGTCCTCGGCAGCAAGGAGATCATGCTCCTTAATCACACGGGCTGCGGGTTCACAACCTTTACTGACAAGGAGCTGAACGACAAGCTCGCCCGGGAAACGGGTGACGCCACGCCTGTCCCGATGCGCCTCTTTTCCTTCAAGGACCCCGAGGAGAATACTCGGGCGCAGATCGAGAAAGTCCGGTCGCATCCATGGATTGCCAAGGATGTGCCCGTTCGAGGCTTCATATTCGACGTGGACACAGGTCGGTTGCGGGAAGTCAAGCATGGATGACCGGCGCAACGTCGCCGCTTGAGACCTGCAGCGGCCCGTTACGTCAGTCGCTCCGTAGTGAATGAGGACCGCAGTTGGCTGCGAAACGTCAAACGGGGTCAACCGCCTCAGGGAATTCACCTTTATGACCGATCTCTCCGCCCCGAGGATTTGGCATCGGGACTCATGGATCAGGTTCGTTGTCCGGTCTTATGCGCCGTCATGGAGATTGCCATGTCAGCGGTCCGGTGCGGGCAATTGGCGGAGCCACCAAGGAGCGGGTCTTGAACAAAGCAGGGAAGCGTTAGGCGACCCTCGATTGCACTTTCTTTCGGGCGTCCAAAACGGAGCCAGAAAATGGGCAAGTTCAGTGATTACGAGTACAGGAAACAACCCGGGTTCGATATGAACACCTTCGAGGGCGCGAACCAGGCCATCCCGATGAAGACACTTGTGATCCACTGCTTTGACCCTCGGGCGGTCGAAATCCCACACGCCGTCGCCGAGTATTTTGGGGACGAAGTCTACCCGGGAGAAATGATCATCGACGAAAATGGCGCCCGAGTTGGATCCACGCGAACATTATTTGTGGAGACCAACGCGGGTGGACGGGCCGCCTTCGCTCTAGAGTCCGTGGCGGCCATGGATTATATATTTGATGTCAAAAACGTCGTTGTAGTTCACCACTCGTTCTGCGGTACGACAACCCTGACGCCAGAGCTGCTGGTCGAGGAGTTTCATGATCATCATCACGCCGATATCTCGACGTTGTTTGATCACGATAGCCTCGCCATCATGGATTTCGAGGAGTCACTCAACTATGACATCAAGTTGCTTCGTTCGAGCCCGGCAGTGTCGAAGCACATCAAGCTCTACGGCTTCTTCTACGAAATCAGTTGTGGCAAGTTGACCCTGGTGGTGCGGGACATTCCTGCATAGATCGCAGTGTGAACGAGTGAATGCAGCGGTGCGACGGTACGTTGCGCCGCTGCGCTGGTGCGATCTGCGGCAAGATCAAGCGCCGCAGCGAGGTGGTCGGCATCTTCCCCAACGAAGCCGCCGTCGCGCGATTGATCGATCCGTCCATGGGGTAGTTTGCGTGATGTTCGGGAGAGTTGTTCGTCCGTTCGATGACAGGAATCCGCCATGAGCGAGCAGAGCAGCGAGACGGATCTGACCTCGAATCGCAGCGCCGATTCGGCGCCTACCCGGCAGAATCCTCCTGGCGCTGCGGCGCCCCCAACACAGAAGCCGAAGTCCGGCCGGCGGCGAAAAATCCTGCTTGGGGCAATGGGCGTTTTGGTCTTGGCCGGCGCCCTTTGGTTCGGTGTTCCTTGGGTCCAGATGACCCTCAACACGGTTTCGACGGATGACGCATACGTGAACGGTCACGTGACGTTCGTAGCCGCCCGCGTCCGAGGCCAAGTCGCGCGCGTCCTCGTCGACGACAACTACCGCGTGCGCAAGGGAGAACTTCTGGTCGAACTGGACAAGGAGCCCTTTCAGATCGCCGTCGCGATCAAAAAGGCGGCTGTCGATACCGCAACGGCAGATCTTCAGGTGGCGAAGGCGAAAGTGCGCGGCCTGGAAGCGGAAGCCAACAGCCGGCGCTGGACATTGCAGCACGCCTTCGAGAACGTCGACAACCAAGTGGCCCTGCTGCGGGCCCGAATTGCGGATGTCGACAAGAGCAAGGCTGAGCTCGCGTTGGCTCAGGTTGACTTCGACCGGGCCGCCAAATTGGTGGTGACGAACGATACCCCACGGTCGGAGTACGACCGGCGGCAGGCCGGCTTGTTGGCGGCGCGCGCGGACGTCACCGCGGCGCTTGCCGATGTCCGTCAAATCCGCGCCTCCCTGGGATTGCCGCCGCAACCCGACGGGGAAGATCTCGGCGAGGTTCCGCCCGATCTCGATCAAACCTTTTCTTCGGTTCTGCAGGCGCAGGCGGGCGTGATCCAAAGTGCGGCCCAGCTGGGGGTCATCCATTCGTTCGAGGAGACGCCGAAGCAGATGCTCGAGGGGTTCGAAAAGCAGGGCGACATTAATAACTATTTCTCTCGGCTGGCCGCGGACGCGCCGGACGTCAAGCAGGCCGAGGCAAAGCTCGAGGTCGCCCAGCGCGATCTCGCCCAGGCCGAGTTGGATCTGCGCTACTGCGACGTCGTCGCGGAGATCGATGGGGTCATCACGCGACGAAACGTCAATCCGGGCGACAATGTGCAAGTCGGCCAGAGTCTCATGGCGATCCGCTCGCTCAATGAAATCTGGGTTGACGCCAATTTCAAGGAGACGCAGCTGGGCGATCTGCGGATCGGCCAGCCCGTCGATCTCTATGTCGACATGTACGGCGGGCGCCATGTGTTCAAGGGACGCATTTCCGGCTTTACCGAGGGGACCGGATCGACGTTGGCGCTGCTCCCGGCGGAGAACGCCACGGGCAACTTCATCAAGGTGGTTCAGCGACTGCCGGTTCGGATCGACCTCGAGAACTATGATCCAGACAAGAATCCACTGTTCATCGGCACGTCGGTTATTCCCTACGTCTACTTCAACAAGCCGGCCACCGGGCCCGACGCCGGCAAGTTCTTGCAGACATCTGCGCCCGAATCCCAAACGGGCGGTTCGACGGCAAACCCACCGGGCGCAAACAAGTGACCGCCGCGGCGCTTTCGCCCCCAAGATCCAATGTTGCGCGGAACCCGTGGGTGGTCGCCGCCATCGTCGTTGTGCCGGCGTTCATGGAGGTGCTCGACACCACCATCGCGCTGGTGGCGCTGCGCTACATTGCGGGGGGCCTGTCAGCTGCCTCCGATGACGCCGAGTGGGTTATCACCAGTTACCTTGCCGCTAACGCCTTCATCCTACCGATTACCGGCTGGTTGAGCGCTCATCTGGGTCGCCGCAATTACTTTTTGGCGTCGATTGCAATATTCACCCTCAGTTCTTTGCTGTCCGGATTAGCTGGGAGTCTTAGGTCAGCTGATCCTGTTCCGCGTCATCCAGGGTCTGGCGGGGGGCGGTCTGCAACCCGGCAGTCAGGGGATATTGCTGGACGCCTTCCCGCGGGAAAGGCAAGGCGTAGCCATGACGCTGTTCGGCTTGGCTGTGCTGATCGCGCCGGTGGTCGGTCCGACCTTGGGCGGTTGGATTACGGACACTTACAATTGGCGCTGGGTGTTCCTGATCAACGTGCCCGTCGGGATCCTGGCGCTCGGCGCATGTTATGCCGTGCTTCGCGATCCGGACTATCTTGTCGAGCAGCGTACGGAGTTGAAAAAGCAGCCGTTCCATTTTGACTCGATTGGTCTGTCGCTGCTGGCCATCGTCATGGTCTCGTGGGAAGTGCTGCTCAGCAAGGGCCAGGAATGGGACTGGCTGGGCGATCCGTTCTGGCGCGTCCAGACGTTGACCATTTCCTTTGGAGCAGGTTTGGTTGCATTGATCTTCTGGGAGTTGCGTCACCGGAACCCCGTAGTCAATTTCCGCGCACTGGGGGAACGCAATCTCGCCGCATGCTGCATTATGACGTTCTGCGCTTATATCGCGCTCTATGCCTCAACGAAGTCAATGCTTGGTCTGCTTCAGTCCCTGTTTGGCTACGATGCTCTGAGCACCGGGTTGGTGATGTCGCCGGCAGGAATTTTTGCGGTCATCGCAATGCCGATCGTCGGCCGCCTCCTCGGCCTGCGAATGGACGCCCGATGGTTGATCGCCACAGGGCTGTTGCTTATGACCGCCGGAAACTATTGGATGTCCCAACTCAACCTCGACATCAGCCCATTGCAGGCCGTGTGGCCTCGGGTGGTCGTGGTCGCTGGACTGGCAGTATTTTTTGCTCCCGCGAACGTAGCCGCGTACCTTTATACGCCAGTGGCGTTGCGCGGGGCCGCCATTGGGTTGGCGAGTCTCCTGCGCAACGAGGGGGGCAGCGTCGGGGTGTCGTTGTCCCAGACCTTCGAAGAGCGGCGGGATCAGTTTCACGTCCTGCGGCTTGGCGAGTCCCTCGATCCTTTCAACCCGGCTGTGGCCTCTTTCCTCGAACAAGCGCGGGGAGCGTTCCTGCAGCAGACCGGCGATCCGGTGGCTGCGCAGCAGCTGGCCTGGCAAGCCCTCGAGAATTTGCGCCAGCAGCAGGCGTCTTCGCTTGCCTATTTCGACACCTTTTGGATGATGGCCGTGTTGACCTTTGCGGTCGCGTTCTGCGTACTCTTCATGAAGCGCTCTGTGGCCGAGAAGGCCAGCCATGCGGGTCCAGAATGATTGCTTCCGCCCTGCGAGGCACGGTCGGCCGACTGAACGGCGTACAACGATGACCCAAGGCTAAACTCGTACAAGGCGAGGCCCGCGCAAGACACCCTGCCTGTCCAGTGCATCTGTAACCGGCTCTGCCAGGAAGGAGGTGAAAATGAAGCGCAAGAGAATCCCGTCAACTGTCGCAGTTGTCGCGCTGCTCGCAACTGCTGCCGGCATCGCCCTTGCTGCACAAGACAAGTACGCCTTGCAGGTGCCCGGAGGTCTTGCCTTCTCAGAGTTCAGAGGATACGAGGATTGGCAAACCGTCGCTGTTAGTCAAAATGGAGATACAATCGAGACGATCCTCGGCAATCCCGCGATGATCGAGACCTACAAGGCAGGCATTCTCGGCAACGGCAAGCCTTTCCCCGACGGCGCCAAGATGGCGAAGATCCATTGGAACGCGAAGAAGGCTGACGACGAGCACGGCGACCCTATAGTGCCGGGCGGTCTCCATGACATAGATTTCGTGGCGAAGGACGCCGAGAGGTTCGCGGACAGCGGCGGATGGGGCTATGCCGAGTTCGAGTATGTCCCTGCGTCCGAGACGTTCAGGCCCGGCGACACATCGGACTCGCCACCGCAGGAGCACGACGCCAAATGCGGGTTTGCATGCCACACGACCGTTGCGGCGAAAGACTACGTTTTCACGGCCTACCCGAAGCGGTGAAGGCGCCTGCCTTCAGTTCATGCGACGCCAACAAAAAGGCGAAATAGACGGGCCCACTGAACGGACCGCGCGTCTTCACCTGTGGGGAGACAAAAATGCCCGAAGCCGAACGGTTCGACATGCTGGTCCTCGGAAGCGGGGAGGGCGGCAAGTACCTCGCCTGGCACGTGGCGAGATCGGGTCAACGTGTGGCCGTCGTTGAGCGGAAGCTGATCGGCGGCGCCTGCCCGAATACGAACTGCCTGCCACGAAAATGGCTTCAGCGTGGATATGGGGTCATGCGGGCACGGCCTTTGGTTCGAGGGTGACGTTGTAGCCGAGGCGCTCGAGACGCCGTTTGAGGTTGGCGACGGTTCGGGTCTGGCTGATCTGGTCGAGATAGGCTTCGCCGAGATCGCGATAGGGCAGGTTTTTGGCGAGCATGTGATAGGCGGAGACGAGGATTTTGTGAGCGATGGCGAGCGCTGCGCGCAAGGCGCCGCGGCGCGCCTTGAGGCGGTGATACTTGTCCTTGAGATAGCTGCCCTTGGTTCGCGCCGCGGAAATCGCGGCGCCGACGAGCATGGTGCGCAGATGGACATTGCCCTTGCGGGCGCGGCCGCTCTTCTGCTTGCCGGCGCTCTCATGGTTGCCGGGACAGACGCCCGCCCAGGCCGACAAATGATAGACGCTCAGGAATACACTCATGTCGACGCCGATCTCGGCGATCAGCACGGCCGCGACCACCCAGTCGACGCCCGGAATCTGCATCAGGAGCGTGTGCGGCGCGCGATAGGGCTCGAGCCGCTCGTCAATGCGCAGGTCGAGCGCTGCGATGTCGGCCTCAATGGCTTCGAGCCGGCGCAGTTGCATCGCCAGGAGGAAGCGGTGATGCTCCTCCATCCGCCCTTCGAGCGCCAGAACCAGATCGTCCCGCTTACGGCGCAATTGCCCTCTGGCAAGGTCCGCCATCGCCTCGGCCGAGGCGCCGCCCTCGATCAGAGCCTTCAACATGGCGCGCCCGGAAACCCCGAAGACGTCGCTGGCGACGCTGGCCAGCTTGATGTTGGCCGTCTCCAGGAGCTTCAGGAGCCGGTTGCGCTCGGCCGCCTGGCTCTCCACCAGCTTGCGGCGATAGCGCAGCAACTCGCGCAACTCGCGCTGCGGCGCCGGTGGGACGAAACTCTTGGCGATCAGCCCATGGCGGACCAGATCGGCGATCCACTCGGCGTCCTTCACATCGGTCTTGCGACCCGGCACGTTACGGATGTGCCGGGCGTTGCCGACGATCAGCTCGAAACACCCCTCGAGGACGGCATAGACCGGGCGCCAGTAAACGCCGGTGCTCTCCATCCCGACGTGCGTCACCCCAAGCTCTTGCAACCAGTCCCGCAACGCCTCCAGATCGCGCGTCATCGTCCGGAAGGTCCTGATCTCCTTCCTCGGCCGCTCGCCCGGGGCGCCGATCAAGACGCAGGCGACGACCGTCTCCTGATGCACGTCCACCCCGCAACACCGCTCAATGATGACCTCCATCCTCGCCTCCATCCAGGGGAAGGCGACCGTGACGCCGCAGGTATAGTCGAGACACTGCCACGCGTGCTCCCCGTTCCCGGGGGCGACAAAGAATGGTACCTCTATGCAGCGCGGGCCGGACTGCCAATCGGGGTCGCAAGCCACCGCAGTTTTGTCAGCCTTGCACGATCGCCCGTCGCAAAGACTCTGACAAATCGGCCCGCGCCGCCACCATTTTCATCCATAATGGCGCGCCGCAGGCGCTGGTTGGCTGCCAAGCAAGAACGAGATCTGGAGCGCCAAGGTCGCCGACCTCGTGCATCACGCCGATCGGTTCGGCTCGCCGGCCGCCGCAGGGGTCGATATGAAGCGGGTGCTGGCGCGCAAACGCGAGATGGTGGACGGCCTCATCGCGACGCATCTGGAGCTCTACAAGGCAAGCGGCGCTCACCTGATCATGGGCTCGGGTCGGTTCGTCGCTCCAAAGACGATCGAGGTTGCGCTGAACGACGATGGCCGGCGCGTGCTCGTCGGTGACCGGGTCGCGCTCAATCTGGGGACCCACGCGACGATCCCGGACGTCCAGGGTCTGGGCGCGGCGAGACCCATGACCAACGTCGAACTGCTCGAGCTCGACCGGCTGCCGGACCATCTAATCGTGCTCGGCGGAGGCTATGTCGGCCTGGAGCTGGCGCAGGCCTATCGCCGCTTCGGCAGCCGCGTCACGATCATCGAAGCGGGGTCTGAATTCGCCAGCCGCGAGGATCGTGACGTCGCCGAAGCGCTCCTTGAAATGCTAGGCGCCGAGGGGATCGAGGTGCTGCTTGACACGAAGGTGTCGCGGGTCGAGGGCCGTTCGGGCGAGTCGGTCGAAGTTGCGGTGCAAACCCCGGCTGGCGAGCGAATGCTCTCCGGCAGCGATATTCTGGTCGCGGTGGGCCGAACGCCCAATACGACAGGGATCGGGCTCGATCTCGCCGGCGTCGACCTCGACCCCCGCGGCTATATCGCCGTCAACGACCGCCTCGAAACGAGCGCGCCTGGCGTCTGGGCGATCGGCGAGTGCGCCGGCAGCCCGCAGTTCACCCACGCCTCGCTCGACGATTTCAGGATCATCCACGACAACCTCGCCGGCGGCGCGCGGAGCGCGCGCGGCCGGCTCATCCCCTATTGTTTGTTTACCGATCCGCAGCTCGCCCGGGTCGGGCTGAACGAGGCCGAGGCCAAGCGACAGCACGTCGCGGTTCGCGTCGCCAAGCTGCCGATCGCGGCCGTGCTGCGAGCGCGTACGATTTCGGAGACGCGCGGTTTCATGAAGGTGCTTGTCGGAGCCGACCATGATCGCATTCTCGGCTTTGCCATGTTTGGACCCGAGGCCGGCGAGGTCGTGGCGGTCATACAGACGGCAATGCTGGCCGCGATGCCCTACACCGCGTTGCGGGACGCGATTCTCACGCATCCGACGATGGCGGAGGGTCTCGGCCCGCTGCTCTCAGGGGTGCCAACCCATTGACGAATGGCAAGCGCGGCCAGAATCATCGCGAGCGCTCAGGCCGGATGCCCTGTGGGTCGGACCAGCGATCGGCCTAACCCTGTGGAGGCCGCGTAATCACGGCCGGCTACGGATCGGGCCACGGCAGAAAACCCAGCTGGAGCAAGACGATTTTTGGACGAATCGCGCCGCGCCTCCTCGTACGAGCGCCCACGGCGGACCGCCCTGGTGGGCCGGGCAGGACTCGAACCTGCAACCAGACCGTTATGAGCGCCTTGACGCCGACGCGGTAGCTGAAAATCAATGGCTTACGATGAATTTCGATGCTTCATGTTCGCGTTCGGTTCGCGTTTAGTGGTGGCGTAACTGTGGCGCATTGAGCCGGCACGCCGTCCGACCGCCCCTTGCGCTTGTTCACTATCTGTTCTATGATAGCGTCATGCCCCACGCCGACAAGCTCCCGCCCGCGGACCCCGCCGACATTGCCGGCTCGCTCGCTTTCGCGCTGCGATACGAGGGCCGGAAGCGCAATCACAGCGCAGACGACATTATGGCGGACATCGTCGCCAAGAGGCTTGTGGACCACTTGCAACGGTCGGGTTTCGTCATATTGAAGAAGCCGCCGGCGATCGGAGGCGCTTCGCTGGCGCTTAAACAAAACGGGGCCGCCTCGGGCGACTGGCGGCCTCGTGCGCGGCTAGGGGGAAACGCCGCTGCGCGCCGGGCGGGGGATGTCGGCGCGCCAGAACAAATGCGCCGACTGCACGCGATTGTCGACGTGGCGCATTGACGCGCCGGCGCGGGAAATTGACGGGCAAGCGGGTCGGCGCATGCTGGCGCCTGAATCGCGGCAATGCTGAGAACCACGGACAGCGACGGCGAGACTAATAGACGGCTGCCAGAGCGCGTCAGATCGGGCACTACTTTGTGAGCGCGGTCATGCGGGCGCGGAAATGCAGTACCACATTGAGCTTCTTGACGACTTGGACACGATCGTCTGTATGATGCACACGGTCGCAGAAAGCCCAGCGATAGCGTTCCGGATTGTCATCGAAAGCGGCTGGCCGCCTGGCGGTGTGACGGCGCGCGTAATCGACGAGTATGGGCATCTTACCGTCTTCAAGACTGAGGCCGAGTTGGGGGCCTAAGGCATGGAGCGCGTCTAGTGATGCAGTTCCGCGGGCAATTTTGATTGCTCGACCTGTGCGGAGACCAGCTGTCGCTCAATCGATTTCAGTTGGCGCGACCGCAGCGAGCGCAGATGGGGCGGACCTTCGACCACGAGGGGAATCAATTGGTCGCGTTCGTGCGCGAGGATTGCGATCATGCCGTTGAGAGATTGGAGCGAAGATTGGATTGCGGCGTCGGCTGAAGCGAAAGCGTATGCGTGCATTAAGGGCCTCCCTCACTTTTTTAGCACCCGGGACTTGTAGACCCGTGCTGGACGCACGTCACGCGCTTAGTCCCATGACATATTGTCTCAGTGCGGGGGGGTGGCCCGCAAAGGCGGGGGTCGCCCGGTTTGAACGGGACGGCTACGTCATCATGCAACGGGCGCCTGCGCCGCGGCGAGCATCTCCTCGATGACGTCAGCCATGAGTATATTCCGAGGGTTTGCCTGGATTCCAGGCTGAGCTACCAGACTCTTCGGCCCGAATTGCACCGCATCAGGGCTCCGCCGCTGGCCCGGCCTTGCGCCTCCCCAAGACCGGCCGGCGGCCACCCTTCGGAGAAAGCCCTCGCCGGCGTGATCCTTGAATGCCTTGGCGCGACGGCGCAGGCGACACGGCGCGGGCGCTACAATGTCGCCAGGCTCATTGCGAAGCATGGGGACGCCCAGCTACCAGAGCTCGCGGCGCTAATCGCCGACTGCCCTAAGACGAGGACTGCGAGCGTCTATGACCGCTGCAAGCTCCGTCGGGCGGCGCGGCAATGAAGCCAAGCCCTGCAATCCATGTTGCTTCGATGTTGCCCTTGTGTTCCCTTTATGTTTTCCCCATATCCGAGTCTTGGCAATCGTTCACTCAGTGCTTACGTCTGATCACATGACGGAAGGGAAATCTTGGTGATGTCCCCTGCCCAACGCAAAGGGCCCTTCTGTTCAGTCAGTGGTCGCACATTCCCCCACGGTGACCACGACGACATAAGGCGGCAGGTCCCATGCCCCCATGGACCTGCCGCAAAACCGCAGACTTGAGTATCTGCATGACAACTCTGTTGATCGCCTACGCTGTCGTCAGCGGCGCCGCATCTGTTTTTGTTATCTTCGCTGGATGGCGCCGTGCTTCGAAAAACGACCTCGCTTCGCAAGCCGCGTCTCTGCTTAATATCGGCCGCAGCGCAGTTTAGCGCGACAGCTAGGGGACTGCCTGGAGATTGGGGGTGCGGGCGCCGAAGCGGTAATTTCGCGTCTGATCTTCTGATCGGGGGTAGGCGCGTGGCTTGGATTGTGAGGTTGGTGAAAACCGGAGCTGACGGTGAGAGACAGTGCGCCGACGTCTTGAAGATCAACCGGCCTGATGATCTCGGTGATATCGCCAACTTAGGGTTGACCCTGGCCGAAGGGAATCTGTTGCTGGCCGGCCTCCAACAGGAGATCGTCGCGGCGCAGGCCAAGGGCCACGCCGTTCGGCGGCCGGACTGCCGAAGCTGTGGCGAGGTGTGCCGAGTGAAGGATTACCGGGACCATGCGGTCGCGACACTTTTCGGCCAGGTCACGGTGCGGCTTCCCCGCTTTCGCTGTGCCGGGTGCGGCGGCAACGAAGCCGGCCATGGTTGGCCATCGTATTGCCGCTCGACGCCGGAGTTGGATCAGCTTCAGGCGCATCTGTCTGCCCTGATGACTTACCGGGTGGCTGCTGACGTGCTGCGGCAAATGTTCCCGGTCGATGCCGGAAACAACCCGGAAACTTTGCGTTTGCACACTCTGAAAATTGGTGCGGAGCTTCGGGATCAGGCCGCGGTGCGGCCTGATCCGGCGGCTTCCTCGATCACCGTGACCTTGGATTCGACTTTCATCCGCGGCTGCGAGGACGGCGAGCGGCATCTGGAGGTGCGGATCGGCAATGTTGAAACGGAGACTGGCGGGCGGCAGGTTTTCGGCGCCGTCGCCAGAGCCGATACGGACATCAAAGTGCTGATCCGCCGCAGCCTCGACGCGGTCGGGCGAACCGAGGACACGGCGCTGACCGCGTTCACCGACGGGTGCTCCGGCTTGCGGCGCATTTTGGCTGATGCCGGTGTCACCGAGACGCCAGTGCTCGACTGGTTCCACATCGCCATGCGGCTGCAGCACCTGGAGCAAACAGCCGGCGGTCTGTCGGCGGATGACCCGGCAAGGGTGGCGGCGAAGGCGGTGATTGTCGCGGAGGTCGAGCGCCTGCAGTGGAGGCTGTGGAATGGCAAAGCCAAGGATGCTGATATCAGCATCGGTCGTATCCGCACAGTGATGCATCATTTTCAGGGTGAACAAGGGCAGCCGAGGTCCATTGCGCCTTCGAGAAAGCTGTGGACCGCCTTGCACGCATTGGATGCTTATCTCACCGGACAGAGCGACTGGTTGGTCAACTACGCCGAGCGGTACCGTGCCGGATTGCGGGTCGGCACCGCGATCACCGAAGGGACGGCCAATTTTCTGGTGAACCGCCGGATGAACAAATCGCAGCAGATGCGCTGGTCGCGGCGAGGGGCGGATCTTCTGCTTCAGGTTCGCAGCGCCGTCTACAACGGCACGCTCTGCTCCGGCTTCGGACAGAGATTCCAGCCTGCCAACGACCCGCTCCCGCAAGCAGCGGTTGCGGCCTAACACCCCCAATCTCAAGGCAGTCCCAGGTTTGTGCGCTTAAGTGCTTGAAATCGCCCGCGCGGCGCCAACAGTGCAGGTCCGTTGGCTTCGTGACAGCCTGTTTTGAACTGGCGGCGACCGGTAGATTCTGGCAAGGAGCCTCGGCTGCGGCGGGCCCAGCCTGAGCCAAGGCAAAAGGGGGCGCAACCATGGAAGTCGAAGAGACGGCGATCCCGGCGGTGAAGATCGTGACGCCGAAGAAGCACGGCGACGCGCGGGGGTTCTTTTCCGAGGTTTACAATAAGTCCTGCTTGGAAAGCGCCGGGTTGCGCTTTGAGTTTGTGCAGGACAACCACTCGTTCTCGCCCGCGGTCGGAACCTTGCGCGGACTGCACTTTCAGACTCCGCCTTTCGCTCAGGACAAGCTCCTGCGCGTCGCCCGGGGCCGCATTCTCGACGTCGCCGTCGACATCCGGCGCTCCTCGCCGACCTTCGGCAGGCATGTCGCCGTCGAACTGTCGGCGCAGAACTGGCGCCAGCTGCTCGTGCCGATCGGCTTCGCCCACGGCTTCGTCACGCTCGAGCCGGACACCGAGGTTCTATACAAGACGACCGCCGTCTATTCGCCGGCCAACGACCGGGGCCTCGCCTGGGACGATCCCGACATCGGAATCGCCTGGCCGCTGCCGGCCGGCGGCGCGATGCTGTCGGACAAGGACAAGCGCTGGCCCCGGCTCAAGGACGCTGAGGTGTTGTTTCCGTGATGCGCATCGCCGTCATGGGCTTTCGGGGCCAAGTCGCGACGTCCCTCCTCCAGCGCGCGGGAGACGACGTCACGATCGTGGCGCTCGCCCGGCCAGAGGTCATGCTTGAAGACCGGGTGGCGGTCCTCAACGGGGTCGCCAGGGCTAGGCCCGACGTCGTCATCAACGCGGCCGCCTATACCGCGGTCGACAAGGCCGAGTCCGAAGAATGGCTGGCCGTTCACGTTAATGGAAAAGGGGCTGGCCATGTAGCGGAAGCAGCGGCCAAGATCGGCGCGCCTCTGCTGCATCTCTCGACCGACTATGTGTTCGATGGGACGCTCGACCGGCCTTATCGCGAGGATGATCCGCCGAATCCGGCCGGCGTTTATGGCCGCTCGAAGCTCGTTGGAGAAACGCTCGCCGCAGAGCGCTGTCCGAACAGCGTCATCCTCCGCACAGCCTGGATTTACAGCCCGTTCGGGACGAATTTCGTCCGCACGATGCTGCGCCTCAACGAGACACGCGACGAGGTCGGCGTGGTCGCCGACCAGCGCGGCAACCCGACGTCGGCGCTCGATATCGCCGACGCACTGCTCACGATCGCGCGGCGGGTCCGCGAGGACGACTCCCCCGATCTGCGCGGCGTGTTTCACATGACCGGCGGCGGCGAAGCCACATGGGCGGATCTGGCCGAGGCCGTGTTCGCCGAGGCGCACACGCGCGGCCGGCGCCTGACCCGGGTGAAGCGCATCACGACCGCACAATATCCCACGCCGGCGCGGCGGCCGGCCAATTCGCGCCTCGACAACGCGAAGCTGGTTGGCGCATACGGCCTCGCCCTGCCGGACTGGCGCGGCTCGCTGGCCACCTGCTGCGCCCGGCTGCTGACCTGATTGAAGAGGACGACATGCGGAACGTGCTTGTAACAGGCGGCGCCGGCTTCATCGGTTCGGCCGTTTGCCGCCATTTGGTCGGCGCGGGCGCCAACGTGCTGAATGTCGACACCCTTACATACGCGGGCAACCTGGCCTCGCTGGCCACTATCGACAACGCGCCGAACTATCGCTTCGCCAGGATCGACATCTGCGACCGGCCCGGGATCGCGGAGGCGCTCCAGGCCTTCCAGCCGGATCACGTCATCCATCTCGCCGCCGAGAGCCACGTCGACCGTTCGATCACCGGCAGCGACGCCTTTATCCAGACCAACATCCTCGGCACGTTCTCGATGCTCGAGGCGGCGCGGGCCTATTGGCTCGGCCTTGCCGGCGAGAAGCGCGACGGGTTCCGCTTCTTGCACGTGTCGACCGACGAGGTCTACGGCTCGCTCGGCGACGAGGGGCTGTTCGTCGAAACGACGCCCTACGATCCGAGCTCGCCCTATTCGGCCTCGAAGGCGGCCTCCGATCATCTGGTCTCGGCCTGGGCGCACACATACAAGTTCCCGGCCGTGATTTCGAACTGCTCAAACAACTACGGCCCCTACCATTTCCCCGAGAAGCTGGTCCCGCTTGTCATCCTCAACGCCATTCACGGCAAGACGCTGTCGGTCTATGGGGCGGGGACCAACGTGCGCGACTGGCTCTATGTCGAGGACCACGCCCGCGCGCTCGACATCATCGTCAGCCGTGGTCGGGTCGGCGAGAAGTACAACGTCGGAGGGCGCAACGAGCGACGCAACATCGACGTCGTGCGCACGATCTGCGCCATTCTCGATCGCCTGCGCCCGGCCGATCGGCCGCACGCGCAGCTTATCGAATTCGTGACCGACCGCCCCGGGCACGACCTGCGTTACGCCATCGATGCGAGCAAGCTGGAGCAGGAGTTCGGCTGGAGGGCCCAGGAGACTTTCGAGACCGGCATCACAAAGACGGTCCGTTGGTATCTCGACAACGAATGGTGGTGGCGGCCGCTGCGCGAAAAGGTCTATGCCGGCGAGCGCCTCGGCATGCTGAAAGAAGCCGCCGCGGCCACGAGGATCGGAGGCGGGGCGTGAAAGGCATCATTTTGGCGGGCGGGGCGGGTACGCGCCTGCACCCCATCACTTTGGCCGTCTCTAAGCAACTCGTCCCGGTCTACGACAAGCCGATGATCTATTATCCGCTGTCCGTCGTCATGCTGGCGCGCATTCGCGAAGTCCTGATCATCTCGACGCCCCACGATCTGCCGATGTTTCGCCGCCTCCTCGGCGACGGCGCGCAATGGGGCATGCGCTTCGAATATGCGCAGCAGCCGGTTCCGAACGGCCTCGCCCAGGCCTTCGTCATCGGAGAATTGTTCGTCGCCGGCGAGCCGGCGATGCTGGTCCTCGGTGACAACATTTTCTATGGCGCGGGCCTCGGACAGCAATTGCGCCGCGTCGCAGGGCGCGATAAAGGCGCGACGGTGTTCGCCTATCACGTGCCCGATCCGGAGCGCTACGGCGTGGTCGAGTTCGACCGGTCCGGGCGGGCGGCGTCGATCGAGGAGAAGCCCGCCAAGCCGAAGTCGAACTGGGCGGTGACCGGCCTCTACTTCTATGACTCGGAAGTGGTCGAGATCGCCAAGGCGCTGAAGCCCTCCGCGCGCGGCGAATACGAAATCACCGACGTCAACCGCATCTACATGGAGGCCGGCGCGCTCAACGTCGAGCGCATGGGCCGGGGCTACGCGTGGCTGGACACCGGAACGCCGGACTCCCTTGTCGACGCGGCGAACTTCGTGCGCACGCTCGAGGCGCGGCAAGGGGTCAAGATCTGCTGCCCAGAGGAGATCGCCTTCGATCAGGGTTTCATTGACGCCGCTGAGCTCGAGGCGCTCGCCGACCAGTTCGGCAAGAGCGACTATGGCCGGTACCTCCGCTCGGTCCTCAGCGAGCGCCTGGACTCGGTGCTTTGACTTTCTCGGCGCGGTCGCTCCAACATCGACCCGCGCCGGAAATCGGCAGAAAGTCCATCCATGCCAAGCGGCTGAAAGAAGACGGTTCCGCATCCCGAGGATCCGTTCTCGGCCGGCGCAACCTCGCCGCCGAAGGTCCTGGCCGACGATCCCGAGGCGGTCGCGCGCATCGCGCAGGTCGTTGATCGCCATACCACCGGCGTAACCAGCGAGGATATCGACCTTCTCGCCAGCGCGACGGCGAGGCTCGGCTGGAAGTGTGCGGTAACGTTCGTTCCAGCCTCTGGCAATTTGCCGTGTGCGCTCTCGCGCAGTAACATATTTCCGATTTCAGCGAATCTCGCGGGGTCTTCGGGGTAGAAGGAAATCTCGATGAGCGACAAGCCGCGGCGGCGCCATCCTGACAGCGGCGCGCCGGCCTCGACATTCGGGCCCGGTTTCGATCAGGCTCGGGCTCTTCGGTCGATCGTGACCATCCAATCCTCCATTCCGGAAGACGCCTTCACCGCGCAGACGCTGGGGGAGCAGCGAACCGGAAGCGGCGTCGTGATCCGCGAGACCGGGCTCGTGTTGACGATCGGCTATCTCATCACCGAGGCGGAAGACGTTTGGATCGCCCGCGCCGACGGGCGCGTCACGCCTGGCCATGCGTTGGCGGTCGATCAGGAATTGGGTTTCGGGCTTGTGCAGGCGCTGGAACGGCTCAACTGGTCGGCGCTGGAATTGGGACGCTCCGATCTGGCGCGCATCGGCGACCCGGTGCTTGTCGCGGCCGGCGGCGGGACCAGAGCGGTCAATGCCGAAATCGTCGGGAAACAGGAATTCGCGGGCTACTGGGAATACTATCTCGACGAGGCGATTTTCACCGCCCCGGCGCATCCATTCTGGGGCGGCGCCAGCGCGATCGGGTCGGACGGCCGGCTCCTCGGCATTGGCTCCCTCCATGTTGAGCAGGCGCCTGAACACGGCGGAACGCGCGACGTGAACATGATCGTGCCGATTGGGCTCCTGCCGCCGATCCTCGACGACCTCCTGACCTACGGTCGGGCGAACAAACCGGCGAGACCGTGGCTCGGCATTTATTCTGCGGAGCACGACGGCGAGATTGTCGTGGCGGCGGTGTCGGAGCGCGGCCCAGCGGCTGAGGCGGGGATTCGGCGGGGCGACATCCTCGCGGGCGTCGGCGGCGCGGAATCCTCCGATCTCGGCGACTTCTATCGCAAGGTCTGGCGAATGGGCGAAGCGGGCGTCGAGGTGCCGATCGAGATTATCCGCGAGGGACGCTCGCTCGGAGTCAAAGTCCGCTCGGCGAATCGCACAGCCTTTCTCAAGCGACCCAGACTGCAATAGCAGGGTGCATAGAGTGTTTTCCAAACCAAGGACAACCCGAAAAGGGTCGCCGCTCTTCGCGGTGCGTCTGTAGCCGGTTGAACAACCAAGACTACCTCGCCCTATGACGCATCCTTGATTTGGAAAGCCCTCGCGCCCGCCTGCAGGAACGCACCATAGACACGGGTCAGCTCTGGGCGCTGTGATGACCGTCACACTCTGAACACGTCTCGCACCTGGAGAACGCGGGCGCGCATGAACGGCGGCGGCGGACCGCGACGTCCGAAGGTCAGAGGTCGTAAAGCCTCATCCAGGCGAGAGCGGCCACGAGCGTCGTGGCCGGCCGATACTCGCAGCCGATACAGCCGTCGTAACCCAGCCGATCAATCAACGGAAGGAGAAAGCCATAATTGATCTCGCCCGTGCCCGGCTCGTGGCGGCCGGGGTTGTCAGCAATCTGGATGTGGGCGATGCGCGGCATCGCCGCTTCGAGCCGTCGAGCGAGGTCTCCCTCCATGATCTGCATGTGATAGACATCCGCCTGCAACCAGAGATTTGTCGACCCGACGCGCTCGATGAGCCGCAGCGCTTCGTCGCTGCGACTAAGGAAGAAGCCCGGCATGTCACGGGTGTTGATCGGCTCGATGAGCAGCTTCACGCCGCGCTTGGCCGCGGCCTCGGCGGCGAAAGCGAGGTTGTCGATGAAGGTCGCCTCGAGCGTCCGCCGATCCGCGTTCGGCGGCGCGATGCCGGCGAGGCAGTTCAGCCGCTTGCAGCCGAGCGCTTCGGCATAGTCGAGCGCACGGGCGACGCTGTCGCGGAAATCGCCGACGCGATCGGGCAGGATCGCGATGCCGCGCTCGCCCGCCTCCCAGTCGCCGGCCGGAAGGTTGAAGAGCGCTTGCGTCAGGCCCAGATCGGCAAGCAGGCTCGCGATCTCATGCGGGTCGCGATCGTAAGGCGCCATGTACTCGACGGCCCGGAAGCCCGCCGCGGCGGCGGCGGCGAAGCGGTCCAGGAACGGCAGGTCGCCAAAGAGGAAACCGAGGTTGGCCGAGAATTTCGACAAGACATACGCCCTTTCACTGGCGGCGCGCTTCAGCCGGCCTTAACGACACGCGCGGCGAAAAAGCCGTCGAGTCCGGAACGCCGGGGATCGTCGCCCCACAGATGGCACGGCAAGGTGCGTAATTCGCCGGCGGGCGTCACGCATTCCGACAAGCCGCCAATCTCCTCAGAAACGATTGGCTCGCGGCGGACGTCAGGGTTTCGCCGCAGAAGCGCGGCGATCTGGGCCTCGCCTTCCTCCGGCTCGAGCGAGCAGGCGCAATATACGATGGGGCCGCCGGGACGGGTGAGCGCGACGGCCTTGTCGAGCAACTGACTTTGCAGCCTGACGAGTCCCGGAAGATCAGTCGGGCGCTTGAGCCAGGCGACGTCGGGGTGACGACGAATGGTCCCGGTCGCCGAGCAAGGCGCATCGACCAAACTCGCATCGAATGGCGCAGCATCGAAGGCGAGGGCGTCGGCGACGACGATATCCGCATGCAGCTTGAGCCGCTCGAAATTGGCCGCGAGAACTTTCAACCGCTCCGCCGATCGGTCGACCGTCGTAACGGCGGCGCCAGCCGCAGCCAATTCGGCGCTCTTGCCGCCGGGTGCCGCGCAGAGATCCACAATGCGCTGTCCCGCGCGCGCGGGGATCAGCCGCGCGGGCAGCGCTGCAGCGGCGTCCTGCACCCACCACTCGCCCGCGGCATAGCCGTCTAGCTCTGCGATTGGGCGGTGGGAATCGAGCCGCACGGAACCGGTCGGCAGCACGATCCCGCCGAGCCGCTCGGCCCAGCCCGGGGCGTCGCTCTTCACGCTAAGGTCGAGTGTCGGCTCGCAGCGGTTCGCCCCAGCGATCGCAAGCGCGACCTCAGCGCCATAAGTCGCGCGCCAGCGCGCCGCCAGCCACGCGGGCGTGTCGTCTTCGAGAGGGTGCGAAGCAGCGAGGATCAGCGCGCGATCGCGCGCGACCGTACGCAGAACAGCGTTGACGAGGCCCGCGAAAGGCGCGCTTGCGACCTCGGCCCTTGCGGCTGTGACGGCGAGATCGACAGCGGCGTGATCGGGCGTATCAAGGAAAAGCAGCTGCGCGGCCCCGACGACGAGTGTCCATTCCAGAGATCCGCTTCGCCGTGGCATGCCCTTTTCGAGCCTGTGGGCGAGCGCCTTGCGGATCGTTCCGAGCCGACGGAGCGCAACGGTCGCGATCGAGCGCGCAAGCATCCGGTCGCGCGGGTCGACCCGCGGATCGCGCAATGACAGATCGGCGGCCAAGCGCTCTTCGAGCGGGCGTCCCGTTGTGACCGCCTCCGCGATCGCTCGCGCTGCGGCCACCCTCGCCGTCAGTCCTGGCGTAGGGGGCTCGGGCGCGCGTGTACGGGGTCCAGAATATCCGCGCTGCTGTCTGACCAAACCCGCCTCGCCTCGAATCGGTTCGTGGTTCCTTAGAACAAATCTATATGCGTTTTTTCGGGCTGGCTCGCGTCAGGCTGTCGCGCAAAAACGCCAGGTTTCGTCGAAGCGCTTCAAAGAACAGCGGCGGCACGGCGTTCCCTTACTTAACGAATGGCTTGCTGCGACGCAATATTTGCGCTACAGTATGCACAAGATTTATCGAATGGTGCTTCGATGAATCGTCACCTTTCGGCATTGGATAGGGGGAACTTCCAATGAAGCGAATTGCTATTTTCGTCGTCCTCAGCGCGGGCGTCGCGGCGTTGTTCAACGGCCCTGTCTTTGATCCGGCCAATTGGGCTCTCGTTCTGGCGGGCGTCGCCGGCGGCGGCCTGTTTGTCGGGCGGTCGAAGCCGCCGATCGGCATCGACGGCTGATCGTCTTTACGTCTCAGCCCTCGCCGTTTGCAGCCTCGTCGACCGCCTTCGCGCAGCGTTCTCGGGCTCCGGCCGCCTACGGCATTTGACACGGCAATGCAAGGCGGCTAAGAGTGGCCCCGTTTTTCGTCAGGTTTCAGCCTCGTCGATCAAGCCGAGCGATCCTTCGGGATCGTCGGTCCGCGTCCGGCAGCGCGTTGCGCCCCCGGGCGCGTTTGGCGTTGGATTCGGAGGACGGCGAACAGAGGACGGACACGAGCGGAAGGTGAAGGCGGTAACTATATCCGTCGTCGGTCATCCGTGGTCTGAACAGGAGTTTCACATGTTCGAGAGCCTTTCTGAGAAGCTCTCCGGCATATTGGACAAACTCACCGGCCGCGGCGCCCTTTCCGAGGAGGACGTCAACGCCGCCATGCGTGAAGTGCGTCGGGCGCTTCTCGAGGCGGACGTCGCGCTCGAGGTCGTGCGCTCCTTTGTCGATCGCACTCGAACCAAGGCCATCGGCGCCGCCGTCATCAAATCGATCAAGCCCGGCCAGATGGTGGTCAAGATTGTCCACGACTCGCTCGTCGAGACACTCGGCGGCGAGTCCCAGGCGATCGACCTCAACGCGCCGGCTCCGGTCGCGATCATGCTTGTCGGCCTGCAGGGCGCAGGCAAGACGACGAGCGCGGCCAAGATCGCCAAACGCCTTTCCGAACGCGACCGACGCAAGGTGCTGATGGCCTCGCTCGACGTGAAGCGTCCGGCGGCGCAGGAGCAGCTTGCGGTTCTCGGCCAGCAGGTCGGCGTCGACACGTTGCCGATCGTTCCGGGTCAGGACCCGATCGACATCGCCAAGCGCGCCGAGGCCGCGGCGCGGCTGCAGGGCTACGACGTCGTCCTGCTCGACACCGCGGGCCGCACGCACATCGACGAGCCGCTCATGGAGGAGATGGCGCAGATCCGCGACGCGGCGCGTCCGCACGAGGTGCTGCTGGTCGCCGACGCCCTGACCGGCCAGGACGCGGTCAATCTCGCCAGGAACTTCAACGAGCGCGTCGGCCTCACCGGCATCGTGCTCACGCGCATGGACGGCGACGCGCGCGGCGGCGCGGCGCTGTCGATGCGTGCGGTCACCGGCAAGCCGATCAAGCTGCTTGGCGTCGGGGAGAAGATGGACGCGGTCGAGGATTTCCATCCCGCCCGGCTCGCGGACCGGATTCTCGGCATGGGCGATATCGTCAGCCTGGTCGAGAAGGCGGCGCAGACGATCGACGCGGCGCAAGCCGCCAGGATGGCGGAAAGGCTGCGCAAGGGCGCCTTCGACCTGAACGATCTCAGCGAGCAGCTCGCCCAGATCGACAAGCTCGGCGGCATGGGCGGCGTCATGGGCATGCTGCCGGGGATCGCGAAGATGAAGGACCAGCTCGCCTCCGCCAATCTCGACGACAAGTTCGTCAAGCGCCAGCGCGCCATCATCTCGTCGATGACGCCGGTCGAGCGGCGCAACCCCGATATTCTGAAGGCCTCCCGCAAGAAGCGCATCGCCTCTGGCTCGGGCGTCAATGTCGAGCAGGTCAACCGGCTCCTGAAGCAGCACCGGCAGATGGCCGACATGATGAAGATGATGGGCGGCGCCAACGCCAAGCGCGGCATGATGGGCAAGCTCGGCCAGATGATGGGCCTCGGGAATATGCCGATGCCGACGCCAGAGCAGATCGAGGCGCTGCAGAAGCAGGTTGGCGGCGGCGCAGCGCCAGCCGGCCTGCCGCCGGGACGGCCCGGCATCCCGTCGGCGCCGCCGCCCGGCGCCTTCAACCTGCCCCCACAATTCCCCGGCCTCGGCGGTCCCAAGCTCCCGGGCCTCGGCGGCGGCTTCAACCCGTTGGGGGGGAAGAAGAAATAGGCCGCGCGCGGCTTTTCTGGCCTTGCCCTCTCGATGGTGGGAAGTGGCCGGGCCGCTCGAAAACACCCAATCTCAAACCGCAATTGACTCTGAAAGGAAACCGCGAATGTCCCTGAAAATCCGCCTGTCTCGGGCCGGCGCCAAGAAGCGGCCCTTCTACCGCATCGTGGTCGCCGACGCGCGCATGCCGCGCGACGGCCGCTTCGTCGAGAAGATCGGCACATTCGACCCGCTGAAGGCCAAGGAGGACGAATCCCGGCTGGTGCTCGACCAGGAGAAGGCGAAGAGCTGGCTCGCCAAGGGCGCCCAGCCGACCGACCGCGTCCTGCGCCTGCTCGACAGCCTCGGGATCGCCAAGCGCGACGCGCGCAACAACCCAGAGAAGGCGAAGCCGAAGAAGAAGGCGCAGGAGCGCCTCGCGGCCACGGAAGCCGCCGCCGCCAAGGCAGCGGAAGCTTCGGCTGCGTAACCCGGAGGGACGCGGCCTTTGCGCGCGCTCGACCGGCTCATTCTCGTCGGCCGGTTCGGCGCAGCGCAGGGGGTGCGCGGCGAAGTCCGCGTCCAGTCCTACACCAGCGACCCGCAGGCGATCGGTACTTATGGGCCGCTGACGGATTCCGCACGCGCGAACGCATTCGTGTTCGAGCGGCTGCGTTCGCTCAAAGACGATATGCTGGTCGTGAAAGTGAAGGGCGTCGAGACGCGGGAGGAGGCTTCCGCGCTGACCGGCGTCGAGCTTTTCGCCAGCCGCGACCGGCTGCCCGAGCCGAGCGAGGACGAATTCTATTACGACGATCTCGTTGGACTCGTCGCGGCGACCGGCGACGGCCGCACGCTTGGTCGTATCGCCGCAGTTGTGAATCATGGGGCGGGCGACATCCTGGAAATCGCGCCCGAGGGCGGCGGCGAGCCTCTGTTGCTGCCCTTCACCAGGGCGGTCGTCCCGACAATCGATTTCAGCGGCGGGCGCATTGTCGCGGAGCCGCCCGAGGAGATCGACGGGCGCCGCTGACGCCTTCGTCCTTCGTCCATCCCGGATGTAGCGGCGAGACGCCCCCTGGCGCGCGAGACGCGCGCCGTCCATGGGTCGACGACCCGGCCCTACAGGGCCGGTTTAGCGAATTTTATCGACCGCGCGCTTGTTTATCAGGGGGTTACGACCCGTCTTAGCGACCGCTCGCGCGCGGGATCAACCGGCGAGAAAACCCGAGCCGAAACCACATTAATAACAGATTAATTTTGCTTATTCTCGGCGGACTCAATGGACGGAGGCGGCGAGCAGGCCCGCCCGGCGGCATTGCGTCCTCGAACGATTTGCGCTTTATGACAACGGGGCGAGCCCGTTCGGGCCGGTAGCTCAATGGTTAGAGCCGGCCGCTCATAACGGTCTGGTTGCAGGTTCGAGTCCTGCCCGGCCCACCAAATCCTCTCAATGACTTAGCTGACTTTCGCGCCTCTTGCTCAATTTCGACGCCACAGTTTGCGCCACCGATACGCCGCTGCGACCGATCATTTGTGCGGCCTCATCCTGATAGTCCGGCGCGAGATGCCCGTGGTGGTCTCGTACCATTTGCTCGCCGGTACCGATGAACTCCGCCGTCTTGCGCGTCGAGAGCCCTCGCGAAACGAGCCGGGACGCTGCGGTGTGGCGCAGCGTGTAGGCCGTGACTGGGTCGACGCCAGCGAGCCTGCAGGCCGTGTGGAGCGCCGTCTTGACGCTGAGAACCTTGTGACCTTGATATTCGACAACGAAGGTCTGCGGCCGGACGTGGTTCGCGTCGAGCCGTTCCCATCGGCGTAGATGTGCCGCATAGTCGGCGCTGCATGTGCAACCTCTACAGCGTGACCAAAGGCCAAGTGGACGTCAGGACCATTTTCCGCACGGAGCACGGGACGAGAAACGTCACCCGAGCCAAACCCTTTGCGGCTGCGATTGTCGTCGCCACGGCTACATGCGCAAACGCCGACGAAGCCTTGACCTTGACGAGCGCCGACGTTGTGCAGGGAGGCAGAATCGCCGAGGAACAGGTCTTCAATGGAGGCGGCTGCGCCGGCAAGAACGTGTCCCCGGAGCTCGCCTGGTTCGGCGCGCCCCGAGGGACCAAGAGCTTTGCTGTCAGCATGTTGGACCCGGACACGGGCGGCGGCTTCTTGCGCTGGGCTAAGGGTATTTTACTAGGCATGGTCAACCCGGAAGCGCCAACAAGGGCCGGCTTTCGGCACTGGTGGGTCGTCAACGTTCCCGGTGAAACGACCATGCTGCCGGAGGATGCGGGAAGCGGAAAAGGTCTACCCGCCGGCGCGGTGCAGTTGCGCAACGACTTCGGCGCAATTGGTTACGGCGGCCCTTGCCCTCCGAGGGGCAAGCCGCACCACTATCAGTTCACGGTCTACGCCCTCGACGTTAACGCGCTCGAACTCGACCAGAACTCTTCAGCCGCCACTGTCGATTCCAAGGTCCGTCAACACACCTTAGCGAAAGCCATGCTTTGGGGCCTGTATGAGCGGTGACCGCTTAACTTGGGCCGGGTCGCACTTCGCGACAAGCTGTTCGCCACGCGCGGGTGACGCCTGGTATTCCGTTGAAGTCCGGCGGCAGCGGCGCGGCGCGTCCGTCAGGGCGGCGGCGGAGTTGGTCACGGCTTATGCGGTGGCTTTCGCCGGGAGGCGCGCCGCCTAGCAGGTTATCGTTCCTCCCCCAACTGTTTCGATTACCGTACCCTTACGTTAAATATAAGGGTGCGTCCCCCCGAGAAAGGAAACGTAACCTTATCAATGCCCCTGAATCCCGGAAGAGGAGTGTACCAGACTTGACGCGCTGGTTCATTCGAGTTGCCGCAGCTATTCTGAATCACGTCTTTGCCTTCGACGGCACCATGTTGAGCAAAAGCTCCCGCGTCGCCATGCGGCGAATGCCGCTTGCAATCAATAAATGTAGTCAAAAGAATTGGTCGCGCTGGACCCGTCGTCTTGTTTATTTCCACAGCCAACGCTCCGTGTGCCGCGACTAGGGTCAGACCGGCCACATTTATCGTTTGCAGAAAGGTCTTCAGCATAGTACTGACTCGTGGCTGAGGGCATATGATCACGACAAATGCACGATTAAAGGATTCCCATGGCGGTGGTAGCGCGAGTATCCGGCTAAGCGCCGGCGCAGGACCGAGTTGGCCGACTTGCTGGCGTTCCTTTGGGTTGAGCCGATGGCCGTCTGGCTTTCCGCTCCCAAGATTATCTCAGTTCTGCCGAAGCTTAATATTGCACTCGTGCTGACGCTGCTCCGGCAGGCCAGCTTCGACCGGTAAGCGAGCATTTTTGGACCCACGCAGGCGGAGCATGACAGCCCACGCCTTCAGCCGAAGACCGCTTTCCTGCGCATTGCGGTCATCCAATGTATAGCGCTCATCCGATCTCACGACTGCGCACGGCCGGGGACGCCATCGCCCGCGACCAAACCCGATTTCGGCCGCGCTGTGGCGATCACAAGAAAACAGGGGGAGCCGCCTCGCGACAGTCTCTCCAAACGTCGATCGGGTGACGCTCAGGCGGCGGCCGGAGCCGGCTTGCCCCGTTTCGCCTTTCGATAACCCGCAAAGCCAAGCGCCACGAAGCCGCTGAGCATCATGGCCCAGGTAGCAGGCTCTGGGACTGGGGTGATTGTCAGCACTGAGACGGTCCCGTCGGCCCACGCCGAAGTTACCGCGCCGGTATTCGCGTCCCAGGTATATATTTGAATATCATTGTACGAACTGTCCTGAGGACTAGTATTATAGCTGAAAGAATCTTGAATTTGTCCCGGAAGGGACGAAGGTCCACTGGTGACAGCACTTGCGGCAAAATTGAATGTATAAACATTGTTGCCATCGGTATAATTGTTGTCCTGATCATATTGTTGGCTGAACTGCCAGCCATTGTACCCATAGATTTCACCGTACTCGATTCCGGGGCCGATGGACACGCTGTGGCCGTTAATCGTTGCGATCGCGTCCAGCGCTGGGGACGCTTCGCCACAACATAAGCCGCCATAGGCTATGTTCTGCCAAGGCAATTCAATGATCTGACCGATAGACGTGTCGAAAACATATGAAACAACCAACCGATCGCCGACCAAGTTGGCCCCTTGCGCGCCAAAGACCCCAGTGTCGTCCTCTCCGCTCGTGATTTTCCCCGCGTAGGTGACGTCGACAAGCTCGCCTAGCGCCAATGGCGCGTGCAAACCCATGGCGGTTGCCACGGCAACGCCCATAAGAAACTTTTGCAACACCAACACAACCCCCTAACGGCCGCACCCGCCAACTCACAGGCACCGGCAATCTGCACATATGTTAACATCACGTATGTCAACATATCGCGAAAGTCAAGAGATCGGTTCGTCTATGAGGTGCAGCCGCCAGAACAGGGACACAAAAGAACCGCCTACCTTGAGCCGTTTGATTAATCCCCGTCCAGCCGCAAAAAATGGCCCCGCACTCAACCCGGAGGGGAGCGGCGGGGTGAGGCAGCGCTGGGGAGGCCCGGCGCGTGTCCGCCGGAGTAAGGAGTTGGCGGATCGGAACGGGGAACAGCCCCGGGGGCGTCGCACGTTCCAGACGATCCTCATTCACCAGCGCGCATGAGCATCCGCGTTGCCGCATCGAGCCCGACTCTGTGGCCCGAGATCCGCGCCACGGCCAACGCGACTCGAGACCAATGCTCCGGCGTCCGACCGACATGCCTTGTCCCGTCGGGCAGGACCACGTCACGTTCGCGCCTACGGGCCTCGCTTGTAGGCGTCAACGCCTTGGTCGCCGATAAGGGCCTCGACTTCGCGCAGTTGGTCCAGGCGTTCGGGCGGCTGCGCAGCGAGTAGACAGTCGACGGGCCGAAGCAAGGGAGGATTTGCTTCGGCCCGCTATTTTGCCCCGAAGGCGCTTCCCCTCGCGCCCCACCACGAGCCGTACAAGAGAGCGCCCTCGCGAGCCGTGATCTGGATCACACTGCGACTGTTGATACGTGAATTGTTATTGACTGTCAACATTCGCTTTGCTTGAGTGCGCGGCCTAGACGGCGGCGGCTTGATCTGGTCGCGCTGCGGTGCGCTCCGGGAACGGGAGGGCGGCGCCGCCGTCTACCCAGCTAGCTGTCGGGACTGCCTTGAGATTGGGGGTGTTAGGCCGCAACCGCTGCTTGCGGGAGCGGGTCGTTGGCGGGCTGGAATCTCTGTCCGAAGCCGGAGCCGAGCGTGCCATTATAGACGGCGCTGCGAACCTGAAGCAGAAGATCCGCCCCTCGCCGCGACCAGCGCATCTGCTGCGATTTGTTCATCCGGCGGTTCACCAGAAAATTGGCCGTCCCTTCGGTGATCGCGGTGCCGACCCGCAATCCGGCACGGTACCGCTCGGCGTAGTTGACCAACCAGTCGCTCTGTCCGGTGAGATAAGCATCCAATGCGTGCAAGGCGGTCCACAGCTTTCTCGAAGGCGCAATGGACCTCGGCTGCCCTTGTTCACCCTGAAAATGATGCATCACTGTGCGGATACGACCGATGCTGATATCAGCATCCTTGGCTTTGCCATTCCACAGCCTCCACTGCAGGCGCTCGACCTCCGCGACAATCACCGCCTTCGCCGCCACCCTTGCCGGGTCATCCGCCGACAGACCGCCGGCTGTTTGCTCCAGGTGCTGCAGCCGCATGGCGATGTGGAACCAGTCGAGCACTGGCGTCTCGGTGACACCGGCATCAGCCAAAATGCGCCGCAAGCCGGAGCACCCGTCGGTGAACGCGGTCAGCGCCGTGTCCTCGGTTCGCCCGACCGCGTCGAGGCTGCGGCGGATCAGCACTTTGATGTCCGTATCGGCTCTGGCGACGGCGCCGAAAACCTGCCGCCCGCCAGTCTCCGTTTCAACATTGCCGATCCGCACCTCCAGATGCCGCTCGCCGTCCTCGCAGCCGCGGATGAAAGTCGAATCCAAGGTCACGGTGATCGAGGAAGCCGCCGGATCAGGCCGCACCGCGGCCTGATCCCGAAGCTCCGCACCAATTTTCAGAGTGTGCAAACGCAAAGTTTCCGGGTTGTTTCCGGCATCGACCGGGAACATTTGCCGCAGCACGTCAGCAGCCACCCGGTAAGTCATCAGGGCAGACAGATGCGCCTGAAGCTGATCCAACTCCGGCGTCGAGCGGCAATACGATGGCCAACCATGGCCGGCTTCGTTGCCGCCGCACCCGGCACAGCGAAAGCGGGGAAGCCGCACCGTGACCTGGCCGAAAAGTGTCGCGACCGCATGGTCCCGGTAATCCTTCACTCGGCACACCTCGCCACAGCTTCGGCAGTCCGGCCGCCGAACGGCGTGGCCCTTGGCCTGCGCCGCGACGATCTCCTGTTGGAGGCCGGCCAGCAACAGATTCCCTTCGGCCAGGGTCAACCCTAAGTTGGCGATATCACCGAGATCATCAGGCCGGTTGATCTTCAAGACGTCGGCGCACTGTCTCTCACCGTCAGCTCCGGTTTTCACCAACCTCACAATCCAAGCCACGCGCCTACCCCCGATCAGAAGATCAGACGCGAAATTACCGCTTCGGCGCCCGCACCCCCAATCTCCAGGCAGTCCCCTTTACAACCCGCTGCTTGCAGGCCGGATCGGGCGCGGAACAGGGAATTTCCAGCGACCGGAACAGGTCGTTATCAGGCGCTTTCGGAACGGAACAGGGAAATGACAGGCGGAGGAAAACAGGGCGCGGCGCCGGGCGTGGCCGGGTTGTAAGGCGCGGCCAGGACTCCCTTCGCCGACCGCGGAGGGTTGCGCTCGTGAGGGTCCGACGAGAGCGCGCGGCGCGGCTCTTACAAAAACCATCCTGCTCTCGTACATAGATACCTTGAAGCTTCACGCTGGCGGCCCTGACCCCTCGCGTCCGAAACGTTGGAACGCAATCGGCAGGATATGATTCGAATTTTGGAAGCGCTTCACTAGGGAATTTGCGCGCTCGCACGGGCGCGGCGGCCCGGTCGAAGCAAGCGCGCCTTGCGCCCGGCGAACGGATCGGCAGGCGATTTCGCGGACGAAAGTACGCGCTAAGGCCGGTGAACCGGACAATAGGGCAACAGTGGGGCGGCTTTGCGTGAC
Organism: uncultured Alphaproteobacteria bacterium; assembly: GCA_963822215.1. Lineage (GTDB taxonomy): Bacteria > Pseudomonadota > Alphaproteobacteria > Rhizobiales > Beijerinckiaceae > Roseiarcus. Next base: position 717,791 of record CAWGGX010000006.1, on the reverse strand, counting down.
AATTATGCAACGATGGTCCTCAAACTGTGTCTCCAGCCCGGATTAAGGCGAGAACTTTATTGATCGCCAGCGGGGCGCGGGTATGGTCTTCCCCGTGAACGGGAGATTCCCGGTCGCGGACGGATCGTAAGCGTCAGCTTCAGGCGAAGCGCCAGGATCCTACAAAATCGGGAAGAGGGGGCTGACCACCTACGGTTTCGGGTTCGTCAAGCGGGCCGCCGAATCGAAAGTGAGAAGAACCAACGCCCACAATATCAACTGGAGGTCAACAATGTCGCTCATCAAGAGCATTCTGCTCGGTTCGGCAGCCGGCATCGTCGCCGTCGCCGGCGCGCAGGCTGCCGATCTTCCGACGAAGAAGGCTGCTCCCGTCGCGCAATATGTCAAGATCTGCAACGTCGGCGGCATCACCGGCTGGACCCTGCCGGGCTCCGACACCTGCCTGAAGATCTCGGGCTATATGACCGCTCAATTCACCGGCGGCAACCTCAACACCCAGTACAACTGGGCGAACGTCTCCCAGCTTTCGTCCCTCTCCCTCCCCGTCGGCGGCATTCCTGCCGTTGTGGCGCTGCCGAGCGCGCTGACCTCGGTCGGCGGGACGCAGCGCGTCCTGGTCGCGGCCAGCAGCGCGCAGAACAACACCACGTTCAATCGGAGCGAGACCGGTTGGTCGGCGCGCGCCTCGCTCGTGTTCGACTTCGCCTCCAACACTGCCTACGGCCCGCTGCTCGGCCACATCGGCATCCAGGACGACATGGGCAACGGGTTCGACTCGCTCACGGGTGCGCCCGAACAGAACATCACGTACTGCGACCAGTGCTACCTCACCTGGGCCGGTATCACCGCCGGTAAGGCCGCCTCGTTCTATTCGTTCGTCGGCGGCGGCGACAACTGGGCGAACTTCCTGTCCCCCGACCAGAAGGGCTTCAACGAACCGATGCTGTTGGCCTACACCGCCTCGTTCGGCGGCGGCTTCTCGGCCACCATCGCGGCGCAGAGCCCGGGCACCAACGGTCAGTCCGGCGGCGGCACCGACTTCGGCGGCGCAGTCGGACCGGGAACCAGCATCACCAACACGACCTTCGGCGGCCAGAAATGGCCCGACATCGTCGGCCAGTTGCACGTCAAGCAGGGCTGGGGCGAAGCTCAGCTCTCGGGCGTCATTCATAACGTCAACGTCCAGGCCACCGGACTGCAGGGCGCTGCCGGCGTTCCGACTGCGTTGGGCGGCACAGGGGGATGCGGCATCGCGGCCATCGGCACCAGCGTCGTTTGCGACAGCCAGGAAACCAAGATCGGTTGGGGCATCGACGCGGGCGTGAAGATCAACCTGCCGAGCTTCGGCCAGGACGACAACTTCCTGATCACCGGCGCCTACTCGCAGAGCGCGGTCTTGTACGGCGGCATGAGCCCCGGGGAGATGATGTGGGGCGAAGGCGGTCAGGTCAACGGCAACGGCCAGCCGATGTATCTCGCCAACTCGTTCTTCAACCAGCTCACCAACCAGTGGTCGACGCCGAGGGCTTGGTCGGTCACCGCCCTGTTGGAGCACCACTTCACGCCGCAGTTCTACATTGACCTCGAAGGGTCGGTCGGCCAGATCAAGTGGAGCAACGACGGCGGCGGCTGCAACTTCGCGCTGGCGAGTTGTCTGCTCGCCCAGGCGGCCCAGGGCCCGATCTCGCCGAGCGCGACGACCTGGATCATCGGCGCCGACCTCGGCTGGAACCCGGTCACCAACCTCAACTTCGACCTCGAGTTGATGTATCAGGACACCAACCAGACCAGGCCGAGCGGCTTCCTCGGAACCGTCTACAACCTCGGCGGCCCCGGCGGCGCGACCTTCGTTCCCGGCGCCTGGGAAGGCAACTCGAGCGGCTTCGCTGGTCGTTTCCGCATCACCCGTTACTTCTGATCGTCCATCGATCGGTCGAAACTCAAGAGCCCCGGAGAGAAATCTCCGGGGTTTTTCATGTCGGTGCCCGGAGCGCCGGGTGAAACTGGTACCTAGGGCAGTCTGCGCGTCGGCGACGGCAGCCGCCGCCGAACTCAGAAGTATGCCCTTTAGAATCGTCATTTTCAATTCCAAGGCGTTTGAGCAGGCTCGGTCGGCCGTGCTCATTTTGTTGATCGTGCTCGCGTTCCTGTGCGGATCGCACGCCGCTGTCGGCAGAACGCGCGTCCCAGCTTGCTCTTCCGTCTGCGCCGGCCTAACTGTGTCCGGTTCTTCAACTCCCGCCCGATGCGTTGGACAAATTCGCGTTACGAAACTGACATGAGCGGTTGTCAGAAAAGACCATCTGACAACGGCTCATGTCAAGCGCGCGACTGGAGGGGGCCACGCAATTCGGGGGACTGATGCAAATTGGCAACATGGAACCAACATCGGTAGAGCGTAATTATGGGGGGTTCACGTGCGAGGAGCGCCGCGAGGCGCGGCGCGAACGGCTCATCGACGCGGCGATCCGCGTCTATGGCGAGGTCGGTTATCAGAACGCCACGGTGAAGGCCGTGTGCGCGGCGGCCGGGCTGACCGAACGCTACTTCTACGAATCGTTCCGCAACAGCGAGGCGCTGCTGATCGCCGCCTACGGCGCCTACTCGCGCCGTCTGCTCAGTCGGCTCGAGGCGATCCGCGCGGCGCACCCGGGAACCGCGGAAGAGCGAAGCCTGGCCGTGCTCCAGGCGTATTATCAGGCGTTCAAGGACGACCCTTGCGGGGCGCGGCTGTTCGTGATCGAGATGGCGCGCTTCGGCCCTGCCGTCGACCAGGAGCGCGAGGCTCTGCGTCGCGAATTTGGCGCGTTCTTCATGCGAACAGTCGCGCCTGACGCGAGCGCACAGCCGAAAGACTGCCAATTTGTCTGCGCCGGCGCCGTTGGCGCGACGCTGCAGATCCTGAAGCGATGGATCCACACCGACTATCGGGCGAGCGTCGACGACCTTGCGGCGGAAGCGCTGAAGTTCTGCCGCGTGCTGGCGGAGCCGTTGACTTAGCAGGCTGCTTAAAAAGTCGAGCACGGGCACATTTTGATTAGTGGTTGAGCCACTTTCGATTCCGCTTTGTTCTGGGACGTTCCGAGAACAAATGACTTTTTCAGCAGGCTGTTAGACGCAATGTTCCGGGAACGTCGCCGATTTTCGAGTCGGGCCGGACTGTCCTGATTTCGCGCCGACCGCCGGGATTGCGCCGGCTTCTTTGTGCGCTGTCGGCACCGGCGGGGACTATAACTGTCCGTCCGGGCGGAGTGCGTCCTGGTGATATCGGCGCCCGCCGTTCCCTCGCCGGAATCTGCGCCTCCAGCCGCGATGTCACAGATTCCCGGCGAGGGTGGAAAACTCAAGTCGCATTATTGACAAAATCCAACAGGCCTGATCGTTATAGTGCGACGAATACAGCGTAGCGGACGCTGACATTTGCGAAGGGTGGGCCGCATGAAAGACGACGCGCAAAATCGCTGCAACCCGTTGTGGCTGGGGGTGGCGGCTGGAGTGGCGATGGCGTTAGCGCCTGTTGGCGCCCACGCTCAAAACGCGCAGCCGCCGCTTACACTTCCTGCCCTCACAGCGCCGGCGAACGGATCTCTATCTTCCGATCCCTTCGCCTCGTGGCTCGCCATGGTCTCGGCTACCCAGGCGGCGCAACCCAATTGGATGACACCGCTTGTGACGGTGACGCCGCGCCTCGAACAAGAGTTCCGGTTTGACTTCTATGACCAGCAAAACGGAACCGACAGCCAGGGGAACGGCCAACATTTCCTGAATTACGGCGGACCCGGCGGCCCGAGGGTGGAGTTTATCCCGGCCTGGAACATAGAAGTCATTGTGGCGCCTCCGCCTTACGTGATCGCTGCAGGTCCCAAGGGGGATGCGCAAGGACCGGGTGATTGGCCAGCTTTTTTGGTCAAATATCGACTCCTGTCCGCGAACCAGGAAAACGGCGACTACATCGTTACCGCCTTCTTTCAGATGTCGGACCCGCTGGACACGGCCGGGAAAATCTCAAACCATGTTCTAACGGCGCAACCGACGCTCGCTGCAGGCAAAGGCTGGGGCGATTTTGATATTCAGTCGACGCTCAGCGTGCAGATTCCGGTCGCCGGTACCGCTTCACCGGGCACCACGGCCCAAATGAATATGACAAATTTCGGCGATCCCATCCTATGGAACACCGCCTTCCAGTATCATTTTGCGCGATACTTTTGGCCTGAACTCGAGGTCAATTACGAGTACTGGCCGAATGGGGAGCACGGCGGCCTCAACCAAGTTATGCTTACGCCGGGTCTCATATTGGGGCGTTTCAAGATCGGTCAGGACACCCCGACCCGGGCGGTCAATCTGATCTTCGGCGCCGGATATCAGGTGGCGGTGACGTCAAATCCGGTCATCAAGAATAATTTCGTCGCCACCATGCGGATCACCTTCTAATTAGAGCGAGATGAATTCAAGTCGATTGGTCCCCGTCGGTGCGAGCGACCCCGGGTCAAGATGCCCGGGGGAAGCCATCCAGGGGAACGAAGGACGCCCTGAATGCTATGATTGCTTCCGAGCTCTGGCTCCTCGCATTGACGGAAATGGTCGAAGGTCCATTCATCTCGCCCTCGCGCGTGACATCGACGGCGAAAGTCCGCCAAAGCGGACGTATGAGGGGTTGCACTGGCCATTCGGCGCCGGAGCGGCTACCCTAAGGGCGTGACGACATTGGGTCGCGCCGAAAACCCTCATCCGGCCCTTTGGGCCACCTTCCCCCTGAGGGGGAAGGGGACGCCCCTCTCCCCTTAGGGCGTCCGACAGGACGCCCGTCTCTCGACCGGCTATGGGGAGAGGGAAGCCGCGAAGCGGCAGGGTGAGGGTCAAACGGCGCGACGACCCAATATCATCATACTCTGGAGTTGATCGAACAGAGGGTTTCCATGGCGGCGGAAACGGTAGCGCCTCCCGTGTCGCGGCCGGCCGGCGCGCCCCCGGCCTTTCACCTGCTGGCCAAGCCCAGCGGTTCGACCTGCAATATCGATTGCGCCTACTGCTTCTTCCTGTCGAAGGAAGCTCTCTATCCCGACGACAAGCACCGGATGTCGGAGGCGACGCTCGAGAGCTACATCCGGCAGCTGATCGAAGCGCATCGCACTCCCGAAGTCACCGTCGCATGGCAGGGCGGCGAACCAACCCTGATGAAACTCGAGTTCTTCGAGGAGGCCGTCGCCCTCGTCGAAAAATACAGGAAGCCCGGCCAGACGGTTCACCAGACCTTCCAGACCAACGGCCTTCTTCTCGACGACGCTTGGTGCGCGTTTTTCAAGCAGCGCAATTTCGTCGTGGGCCTGAGCGTCGACGGGCCGCGCGAATTGCACGACGCCTACCGGCGCGACCGACGAGGACGGGGCACGTTCGACCTCGTCATGCGCGGATGGCGCTTTCTCAAGGCCCATGGGGTCGAGTTCAACATCCTCTGTACCGTGAACGCGGCCAACGAGAAGCGCGGTCGCGAGGTCTATCGCTTTTTCCGTGACGAACTCGGCGCCAAATGGATCCAGTTCATTCCGATCGTCGAGCGGGCGACGCCAGACACGCTGGCCATCGCCAACCAGGGATGGAGCGATCGCGCGAGCGCGGGAGGCAAGCGGCTTCTCTACACACAGACTGGCGACCTCGTCACCGAACGGTCGGTCGGCGGCGAGCACTACGGGCGCTTTCTGATCGACATCTTCGAGGAGTGGGTGCGCCGCGACGTCGGCAAGGTCTTCGTGCAACTCTTCGACGTGACGCTCGAGGCCTATTTCGGTCGCCATCTCCTCTGCATCCATGCGCCGACCTGCGGCTACGGGCCGGCGCTCGAGCACAACGGCGACCTCTACACCTGCGATCATTTCGTCGAGCCGGGTCAGAAGCTTGGCAACATCGCGGCCACGCCGCTCGTCGAACTCGTCGCTTCGCCGCAAATGCGCAAGTTCGGCGCCGACAAGCGCGACACTCTGACCAAGCAGTGCCGGGCGTGCGAGGTGCGTTTTTTGTGCAACGGCGGCTGTCCGAAGGACCGCTTCGTCTTGTCGAGAGACGGCGAGCCGGGCCACAACTACCTCTGCGCCGGGCTCGAATTGTTCTTCACCCACACCCGGACGCTGATGGGCGTGATGGGCCACTTGTGGAAGCGCGGCCGTCCGCCGGCCGACGTCATGCTGTGGGTCAAGAACGAGGACTCGAAGCGCGATCCTTCGGCGCCCTGCCCATGCGGCAACGGAAAGACATTTGGGGTCTGCCACGGCGGAGCGCCGGCGAAGACGTAAGCCTCCTTCTTGCTGGCGGAACGAAGCGATCCAAGGGCCCCGACCTCACGGCCGCCCGTTGCCGACGATTTTCGAAGGCGCTGTGGCGCTCTGAGTTAGAGATTTTCAGACGGATCTGTTTCGTGGCGTAAGCTATGGTCGAGAATTGCCAAAATGTCGGACGATATCACCGAAGAAGGATGTCAGAGTCGGGTCACCGAGGAGGCTGGGGGAATTGCAATTTTGATCGGAGTGACCGCGACTCGCAGGTTATTTCGAAAATCGGCGTTTCGCCCGGATATCAAACTATCGCAGAAACACTGCGACAGCGGTAAAACATTCTCGCCGGCTCCCTAAAGCGACCAAAGGCTCCCCGGCCGACGTCCGGCACACGTCGCCGACAGCCGATCAGGCGCCAGGTGAGCGATACATGGCGACACGAACAGGTGGCCGTTCTAGTCGCCGCGGATGGTAAACGCCGCGACCACCGTCCAGGCCGCGGCTAGAGTTGGCGCGATGAAGGCCGCCGCCACGCCGAAAAAGGCGAATTCCAGCGACGCGCTGAGCCGCAGTGTCGCCGCCTTATCGAGTGGGAATATGTAGCCCACCAGCCGAGATTGAACGAGACGTCGTCGTGGAGATAGCGGAGCGTGATCATCGCGGCGAGCGGAGCCAACTCAGGCCAAAGCCACACAGCGTCAGGCCGCAGATCATGCCGGTACCCTGCGCGACCACGCCGACGGAAGCCAGTCCATGCGCAGCGAGGATCGCGGGGGGCGTCGTTGCCGAGGACGAGTAGGCCTGCGGGAGGTCCGGCCGGATTCGTTATCCCCTCGCGCGGCGTCTCGTCATCACCGCCGACGGCGGCGGATCGAACGGCTCGCGGGTGCGTATGTGGAAGCTCGAATTGCAGCGATTGGCCGATGAACTGGGCCTATCCATCAAGGTTCACCATCTTCCTCCGGGAACCACCAAGTGGAACAAGATCGAACACCGCCTATTCTCATTCATCACCAAAAACTGGCGCGCCAAACCGCTGATCAGCTATCGCGTCATCGTCGAACTGATGGGGACGACGACGACGCATACCGGCCTGACCGTCCGCTGCGAACTCGTCGACAAAATATATCCAAAAGGAATCCCCGTATCCGACGAGCAGACGCACACCCTCAACATCTCTCGCAATGATTTCCACGACGAATGGAACTACACAATCGCCCCTCTGTCGCTTCGTTCGTCAATGCAGTTAGCCGATCGCGGATCTCGCGGTGCCGAGCTCCGTCTCGAGGATGAACAACCCAAGCACGAGGCGCCCTGCGCGCCGCGTAGATGATGATCGTGCCGAGATTCTTGCAGAACGCCTCGAACTTGGCCGCCGCCTTCTCGGCGTGATTGATGCGCAGATCGAATTGGTGAACCCGTCCGGCCCGAGGCCCTCGACTTCGTGTAAGGCGAGTACCGGACCCGTGGCGATGACGACGTAGTCGTACTTGATCGAGGCACCGTCAGCGGTTTCGATCATGTTGTCCTTCGGCAACCCCACTCGAAGCATGATCATCTCAAAACGTCTCACAGCGGTTCGCGTCGCCGCCTGCTCGAGGACCTGCGGCGGACTGGGTGCGCCTAGGCAGAGTGAGCCTTCGCGCCGAGTGGCCGGGTGAGGAGGAGGAGGGAGGAGGAGCTGGCTGGAGGTCAAGAACCCGACGTTCCAGCGACGATGAGCCGCTGGAGACGGCGTTGGAACCGCCCGCGCTATCTTGCCATGTTAAAATGGCCGCCCGCTGTTTTACTTACTATATGATAACGGACGTATGTCCGTGAATGAAAGCGGCCAGAGCCGCGAATAAAAGCGATTTTAGTTCGCGATATCGAAACTTTCTTGCCAATAGGGCGTTCATAAAAAGAACCCTTCGGCTTGCCCTGGACGCTTGACAAGAGTCCGAGCGGAAAATTACCGCACGGGTAACCGGAGGCGTCTCAGCCGGGAAACTGGCCACAAGCTTTCGGAGGTCCCCATGACCATCGCACAATCTCGACTTCGACTTCTCGCTTTTGGCGCGGCTGCCGCCTTTACAGGGGCGCCGCTCTCGCAAGCATCGGCCGCGACCTACCGCCATGTAGTCCACGGGCATGCCGTCCGCGGGCATGTCGCGCGCCATTACGCGTATGGGCACGGGGCTGGATACGGCTACAACCCCGGCGCGGCGGCTGCGGCCGGGGTTGTCGGTGGCATTCTCGGGGCCGGCCTCGCTGGCGGTTACGGATATCCGTATGACTGCGGCGCCTACGGGGCATTCGGTAACCCCTACGGCGGCTGCGCCAACTACGGTTATGGCTACGGCTCGCCGTACTACTACGGGTATGGTCCTGGCTTCTATGGCTATGGTGGGTACGGCTACGGCGGGGAATATGGAGGTCGTGGCTTCAATGGCGGTGGAGGTCGCTTTGCGGGCGGCTTTGGCCATGTAGGAGGTTTCCGCGGCCACATGGGCGGCTTCGGCGGCCACATGGGCGGCTTCGGCGGCCACATGGGCGGCTCGCATATTCGCTGAGCATGATGAGGCCGCGGGTCCCTCGGCGGACGGAGGAGGGAACGTGTGACCCGCCTACGCTTTGAACTCTAAAAGGCTCGCTGTTCTCCGCAGTGCGTCGGAATGAGACAAAATCGGAAGAAAGGAGATCGCCATGACATACAAAAGTATAACGGCCATTGTGCTCGGTATCGCCGCTCTCGTATCGGCCCCACTTGAAGCCGCCTACGCCGACACGGCGTCTAGCGAGCAAAGCGCGGCGTCACCCTCTCTCTCGGAGCCGTCGCCGACTCCGGGTTGGGCCGAGGGCGGCCCGTCATCGGCAGCAAATGGAGCCGCGGGGGCTCAGCGCCCGTCACGCGTCCACCCGCGCCACTATGCGAGGCGGAACGAACATCGTTATGTCCGCTCCGGCAGCAATTTCGTGGCCGATACCGCCAACGGGGTCGTCGGAGGTGTCGAGGATCTCGGATCGGTAGCCGCGTACCCGGTCTATTGTTTCCCGAACTACGGCTCCTGCTCCGTCCGGTTGCCGTATCGCCCGTAGTGCGAACAACCCCCTCTTCCCCTCTCCCCCGCTTGCGGTCGCTTGCAGGGGAGAGGGCGTCTTTTCCAAGCTTGCCCGCTCCGTCCTGCGCCACATCCGAGTCGCATCGAAACAGGAACTAAAGCAGCGCATCATCGCCGCGATGGACGAGTCCAACCGACACCCTGTCGTCCACACTTGGTCCTATAAACTCAACAACGCCCCTTGATATGATCCGAACTTTGGAAACGAAGAACTAGCCCGCCAGCCACCGCCACGACCGCCGTTGAGCGGGCATTGGCATCAGTTTGGCGGGCCCAGTCTATGGTGGAGGCCCGGCCAAAGCGCAGGAGGGGCGCGATCGGCGCGGTAGGGCTCTCCCACCCTGACGAGTCGTCGCGCCGCCAACTCGGCCCCTTGCGTAGGCCGGCGCAAGCCCGATCGCCGGGTCTCGACGCCGTGGCGATGCCGTCCTCGCCCTCTATGCTGAGTAGCGCCGTGCTCCTCGCGCCGGCGCCTTCGTCAGGCTCGTTGCGTCTTCATCAACGGATCGTCATCGCTCGCAGCGCAGGCCGACGAAGGGTGCTCATCGACGCCTATTGACACGGCGGAGCCTATGGCGAGGCGCGCGAGCAAGAGTGTGACGTGATTCTGCCCGATGGGACAAGTCACTCGGGAAGGAACCCCCGCCTATAACGCATTGAAATGATTGAATCGGTTGGGTTTCGGGCTCGGCCGCTTCTTCGAACTCGGTGCTTGAATTCTATACATGAAAACATTAGAATGTGTCAGTGCACCGTAGATCAGTCCTCACCTTTGCCGCTGCTGCGCTCTTCGCGCCTTCGTTGTCCGCGCGCGTTCTCGCCGTGGCCGGTCCCATCGACGTCCAGGCCATTCTCAACGACCCCGACGCGCCGGTCGGCGGCAACCCCAAGGGCGACGTGACGATCGTCGCCTTCCTCGATTACAACTGCCCGTTCTGCAAGAAGGCCACGCCGGCGCTCGACAAGGTCGTCGCCGCCGACGGCGGCGTCCGCCTCGTCTACAAGGACTGGCCGATCCTCGCCGAGTCCTCGGTCGATGGCGCGCGGATGGCGCTCGCCGCCAAATGCCAAGGCAAATACCTGCAGGCCCACGCGGCGCTGATGGCCGTTCCCGACCGCAACAGTCGCGACCGCATGGCCGAGGCGATCCGCAACGCTGGCGTCGACATGACCCAACTCGACGCCGATCTCAAAACCCACGAAAGCGAGATCACCGCGCTGATCAAGCGAACCGCGACGAGGCCGATTCCCTCGGTTTCGAGGGCACGCCGGTGTTCCTGATCGGTCCGTTCAAGGTCGCTGCCGCGCTCGACGCCGACGGCTTCAAGCGCGCCGTCGTCCAGGCGAGGGCGCAACAGAACGGAGCCGCATCCGGCGACGGCAAGTAGGTAACCGAAAAGGACGAATTCGAAGTGACTACTACCGCCGAGGAGATCTACGACGACGGCCCATTGTATGAAGTGGCCAAGAAAGTCTACCCGTAGAGGGTCTGGGGAACTTACCGGCGCATCAAATGGATTGTATTGTTGGCAGCCCTCGGCATCTACTACATCATTCCCTTCATAAGATGGAATCGTGGGCCGAGCCTGCCTGACCAGGCGGTTCTCATCGATATTGCGCATTAACGGTTCTATTGCTTCTTCATTCAGCTCTGGCCTCAGGAGGTGTACTATTTCACCGGCCTGTTGATTATCGCAGCGCTGACCCTCTTTCTCTCCAACGCGCTCTTCGGCCGCGTGTGGTGCGGCTACGCCTGTCCGCAAACGGTCTGGACGGACCTTTTTCTCTGGGTCGAGCGGAAGATCGAGGGCGACCGGCGCGACCGGATGAAGCTCGACGCCAAACCGTGGACGCCGGAAAAGTTCGTCAAGCGCGTCGCCAAGCACGCGATCTGGCTCCTGGTCGCCCTCGCGACCGGCGGCGCCGCGATGCTCTATTTCGTCGACGCGCCGACGCTGATGAGAGAATTTTTCACCCTAGGCGCCGGCGGTGGCCTATGTCTGGGCAGGTATCCTGACCTTCACGACCTACGCGCTCGCCGGCCAAATGCGCGAGCAGGTTTGCGTCTACATGTGTCCTTGGCCGCGCATCCAAGCGGCGCTGACGGACAACGACGCGCTCAACGTCACCTACCGCTTTGATCGGGGCGAGCCCCGCATGTCAGTCAAGGAGGCGGCACGCGCGCAAGCCCAGCACCAGCCCGCCGGCGAATGCGTCGACTGCCTGCAGTGCGTCGCCGTATGCCCGACCGGCATAGACATTCGGAAGGGCCCGCAACTCGGCTGCATCAACTGCGGCCTGTGTATCGACGCCTGCGACACGGTGATGACCAAGATCCATCGCCCGACCGGCATGATCGCCTACGACAACGACGAGAACCGGGAGAGGCGGAAGCGCGGGGAGCACAACGTCTACCACCTGATCCGTCCGCGGACGATCATGTACGCTGCGCTGATCGTGATGACCGGCGCCATCATGCTGTACGTGCTGGCGACCCGGTCGAATTCGCATCTGAGCGTGCTGCACGTCCGTGCGCCGTTGTTCACCCAGACCGCCGAGGGCGGCATCCGCAACGGCTATACGCTGCGCTTCTCTAACAAGCTCGAGAGCCGCAGGACTTCACCCTCGAGGCCAGCGGAATTCCTGGAATGACGCTCAGCAGCGTCGTCGCCAAGCCGCTTCCCGACGACCGTCTCGGCGTCCGCCTCGACCCCAATTCCACCCTCGAAGTCCCAGTCAATGTGACGACCGCCCCGGATTTGAATCTCAAGGCGTCGTCGACGCCGGTGACCTTCACCGCGATCGATCCCAAGACTGGCGAGCGCAACGTCGTGGCCGACCATTTCTTCGGACCGTGATCGGTCGCGAAGGCGGGTAGGGGCTTGAACGGCGCGGTGGCGGGCGCGTATCGGCGCCATCGCCTGGGGAGAGACGACCGGTTCGCGAGCCCGGGCCGCGCGGGTTCTGGCTCGCGGCCCGCGGGTCACTCGCCGCGTCCGAGCCGGTGACGCTGGTTCTCTGGCCTAAACCGTTGCTGACAGTCTCAAACCTGCAAAATCGAGCGGAAGTCGAAATTCTGCCCAGCCGGATTCTCGCCGATTCGCAGCGTCTTCTCGTCGAGGAAGTGATGAGGAGGCGCCGGCAAGTTGTAAGGCGCAGGGACGCCCCGGAAGACCCGGCCGGCGAGGTCGTATTTCGACGCGTGGCAGGGGCAGAAAAAGCCACCCGCCAACTGGGCGCCGGATGGTCGGATCAGGCTGCGGCTCGAACACCGGAACGCAGCCGAGATGGGTGCAAGTGCCAACCATAACCAGGAACTCGGGTTTGATCGAACGACTCCGGTTGGCCGCATCAGCAGGCTGTTGCAGATTTTCGGAATTGGGGTCGAGCAAGCGGGCGATGTGCTTCGGGTCGCGGAGTTCATTGAGCGCCGCCTGCGGCCGTTGAGGACGAAGATCGGCTTCGCAGCCCAAAGCGCGACAATTCGCTGTCCCGGTTTGCTGATAGCGCCGCCTTATTTCCGCGCAAACGTAAGCGAGGGCGCTATTGCGGAATGGCCTCTCGAGGCCATGGCGGATCGATTATTGAGTTCAGAGAGGCACTGGCTCAAGACGTCGGCGCCAAGAGAAGCGGATGCGGTAGCGTCGGAATTTCTTGCGCGTTCTTGCTCTTCGGCGTCCAACGACGTCGATGTCGGTCGACAGCGCGCCCTTCACAGAGGCGACGTCCGCTTCGAGGTCGCGGCTCGTGTGATGGCGCACGCCACGGGCATTTTCGTCAGACGGTCGCCTCTCCGCCGTGCGAGCGCCATTGGGACATCCCGCCGCCGTAGTGCTTGACGTCGTCGCGTCCTGCGTCCTGCGCCTGGGTGAGCGCCTTGCGCGACCGTCCGCCGGCCTGGCAGATCAGCACGACCGGCTTGCCCTTCGGAAGTTTCCCCGGGTCGAAGGAAGACAGGGGAAGGTTCACAGAGCCGGGGATATGTCCTGACGCGTATTCGTGCGCCTCGCGAACATCGACGACCGTGACCTCGCCTGCGCGCACAGCTTTTGCGAAATCCTCCAGGGGGACATCGACCGGATCGGGCGCGCGGGAAAAGAAATTCTTGAACATTTCGGTTCCCTCGGTTCAGGTTGCTGCGCCTGTCTTGGCCGCGGCGAACTGGGTATAGGCGCCGAGCGCGTGGCTTGCATACATCGCGGACGGGCCGGCGCCCATATAGACCGCCATACCGAGCGTTTCGAGGATCTCCTCGCGGCTCGCCCCGTGGTCGACCGCCGCCTTGACGTGAAACGCGATGCAGTCGTCGCAACGGACTGCGACCCCGATCCCGAGGGCAATCAACTCCTTGGTCTTCGGGTCGAGGGCCCCTTGCGCTAGCGCCGCCTGCGCGAGCGACGAGAACGCCTTCATCACCTCCGGCGCGCCGCCACGCAGGTTCTTGAGTTCGGAGCTCAAGCTCTTTGTCAGGTCAGGCCAATTCGTCATTTCCATCATCGTTCTCTCCAATGGGTTCGCGTTGTTCGTTTGCCCGCAGCCTTACGAGAAGGCGGTTCCCGACTTCACGCCCATCCGTTTGAAGAGCGTTGCGGCCGGGCAGAATCCGGTGAACGACGCCTGAATGAGGTTGACGCCCACGAAGGCGGTGAGCCACAACCAAGCCGGGCTGAAGAGCTGCGCAAGCGCCAGGCTGAAAAGGACCATCGCGCCCGCGAAGGTCATCACCGATCGGTCGAGTGTCATAACGTCTTCCTTTTTCCGCGTTTGGCTGTCGCGTCCGAGTTGTCGAAATCCGGGGCGCAGTAGAGTTGATCGAGAAGGCCGATCAGACGAGAGACCTTCTCGCTGGCAAGCGAATAGTAGATCGTCTGCAACTCCCTTCGGGTCGTGACGACGCCATCGAGGCGCAGCCGGGCAAGATGCTGCGAGAGGGCCGACTGGCTGAGTCCAATCGCCTGCTGCAGCGCTCCGACTGAGCGCTCGCCCCTCTGCAACTCGCACAGAAGCATCAGCCAATTCCTGTTGCCGACCGACTTCAAGAGCGCCTCGACCGCGCCGGCCTTTGATTGTAGCTCGGCCAAATTCATGCTTGATAAATTATAATATTCGAATATATCTGTCAAGAGGCCCGTCAAAGGAAATGAATATGCGCGTTGCCCTTCTGCTCGCCGCCGTGACGGCGACGTCCTTACCCGCAGTCGCCGAGACCTTCATCGTTCACGCCTCGAGCGCGCCGGATGAAAAGGCGATCGTCGCGACCGTCGAGCCGGTTCATGAGCTCATCGCCCGGGCGCGCATCGGCGGGACGATAGCGTCGCTCTCCATCAAGGAGGGAGATCGCGTCGAAGCCGGCGCAGAAATCGCCATCATCGCTGACGAGAAGCTGGTCCTTCAGCGGCAGGCCTTGAATTCCCGCATCCAGTCGCAGCAGTCGCAGCGTGACAAGGCGAAGGCCGACTACGACCGAGCGGTCGAGTTGCAGAAGCGCGGTGTCGGCACCCAGGTTCAGGCTGACGCTGCGAAGACGGCCCTCGACGTCGCAGACCGCACGCTCCAGGCGATGGGCTCGGATCGCGATGTGCTTCTTCAGCAGATGAAGGAGGGAGCGGTGCTCGCGCCTGGCGCGGGCCGGGTACTGCGCGCGCCCGTCTCGGAAGGGTCGGTGGTCCTGCCGGGAGAAACTATCGCCACCATCGCCGAGGATCATTACATCCTTCGCCTGCAACTGCCCGAGCGCCACGCGCGCTATCTTCGCGCGGGCGACGTGGTGAAGATCGGCGGGCGCGGCTTCGCCGAGGACGGCGCGAAAGGCGAGGGGCGAGTCCGCCTCGTCTACCCGGAGATCCAGGGCGGACGCGTCATCGCCGACGTCGAGGCGCCAGGGATCGGCGACTATTTCGTCGGGGAGCGCGCCCGGGTCTATGTCGCGACCGGCGAACGGCGCGCGATCATCATCCCGCGCGGCTTTGTGTACCGCCGCGCCGGGGTCGACTTCGTCAAGGTCAAGGACGGCGGTGAGGTGGTCGTCCAGCTCGGCGCCGGCGACGAGAAGTCGGTCGAGATTCTGGCCGGTCTCAAGGACGGCGACGAGGTCGTCACGCCATGAAGCTCGGCCTCTCCGGAATTTTGACCCGCACCTTCATCAATTCGCCCCTGACGCCGCTCCTTCTGCTCGCGGCGCTCGTCGCTGGCGCGATCGCCCTCGTTTCACTGCCGCGCGAGGAAGAGCCGCAGATCAGCGTGCCGATGGTCGACATCGTCGTCCCCGCGAATGGCTACAAGGCCGATCAAGCAGTCGAGCTGGTGACCCGGCCGCTCGAAGACATCATCAAGGGCATCGACGGCGTCGAGCATGTCTATTCGACGACCACCGACGATAACGTCCTGGTCACCGCGCGCTTTCTCGTCGGCACCGGTCAGGACGTCGCGACGCTGCGCGTGCATGAGAAGATCAGGGCGAACATCGGCGACTTGCCGAAAGGCATCTCCGAACCGCCGATCGTCGGGCGTGGCATCAACGACGTTGCCATCGTCACGCTGACCCTCTCCGCCGCGCGGGGCCAGGCGGACCGATGGTCGGACAACGGCCTCTTTCAGGTTGCCGAAGAGCTGAGCCATGAACTCGCTAAGGTCGACAATGTCGGGGCGGCCACGATCGTCGGCGGCAGCCCGAACCAAATCCGTGTAGAGCCCGACCCGGAGCGCCTCTCGGTCAACGGCGTCACGCTCAGCCAGCTGATCGACAAGATCTCGAACGCCAACCGCTCCTTCCAGGTCGGGGCGTTCCGCGATCGCGGCAAGTCGCTGCCGGTGCTCGCTGGCCAGACCCTACAGGGCGTCCCGGACATTGGTCTTCTCCTGCTGACGACCCGGGACGGACGGCCCGTTTACGTCAAGGACGTGGCCGACGTCGTTGTCGGCGCCGCTGAGCCGGAGCATCGCGCCTGGACGATCACGCGCGCCTCGAGCGGCGAATTGCAGCGCCGCCCAGCCGTTACAGTCGCGATCGCCAAGCGCAATGGCGCCAATGCGGTCACCGTCGCTGACGATATCTTGAAACGGCTCGAGATCGTCCGCGGGAGGGTCGTTCCGACCGGACTCGAAATCGCGGTCACGCGCAACTACGGGGAAACCGCGACCGAGAAGGCGAACGAGCTCCTATTCCACCTAGGGCTTGCGACGCTCTCGATCGTCGTGCTGATCACGGTCGCGATCGGATGGCGGGAGGGCCTGGTCGTGGCGATCGTCATTCCGACGACCATCCTGCTGACCCTCTTCGCTTCATGGATGATGGGCTACACGATCAATCGGGTCAGCCTGTTCGCGCTGATCTTCTCGATCGGCATCCTGGTCGACGACGCGATTGTGGTGGTCGAAAACATCGCGCGGCATTGGGGCATGCTCGGAAAGCGGGATCCGGCCGACGCGGCGATCGAGGCGGTCGCCGAGGTCGGCAACCCGACCATCGTGGCGACGTTGACCATCGTCGCGGCGCTGCTGCCGATGATGTTCGTGAGCGGCATGATGGGCCCCTACATGAGCCCGATCCCGGCGAACGCCTCGATCGCGATGCTGTTCTCGTTCTTCGTCGCGGTCACGGTGACGCCCTGGCTCTTGTTGCGTTTCGCCGGGCGCAAGGCCGCCGCGATCGGCGGCGGACATCACGGGATCGGCGCGATGGGCCGCTTCTATGTCGCCGTCGCCGCGCCGCTACTAAAAGGCCGCTTGCGGTCGAAGGTTTTCCTGCTGGTGGTCGGCGCGGCGACTGTCGCCGCCTGCGCGCTCTTCTACACCAAGGACGTGCGGGTGAAGCTCCTGCCGTTCGACAATAAGTCGGAGATCCAGATCGTCCTCGACCTGCCGCACGGCGTCACTCTCGAAGACACCGACCGGGTCCTGATGGCGGCCGCCGAACGGCTGAAGGATCTGCCGGAGCTGGTCTCGATCCAAGCCTATGCCGGAACGGCGGCGCCGTTCAACTTCAACGGCCTCGTGCGCCACTACTACATGCGCGCCAACCCCGAGCAGGGCGATCTCTCGATCAACCTGCTCGACAAGGGCGAGCGCGACCGGGCGAGCCATGCGATCTCGCTCGACGTTCGTCGGCGGCTCGCGGGCCTCGCCCTGCCGCTGGGTTCGGCGCTCAAGGTGGTCGAGGTTCCGCCGGGGCCGCCGGTGCTCTCGACCCTGCTCGCCGAGGTCTACGGTCCGGACCCGGAGAGCCGCCGGGCCCTCGCATCCAAGGTCCGCCAGGCGTTCGAGTCGGTCGACTTCGTGGTCGACACGGACGACAGCTTCGGCAAGCCGTCGGACCGCCTGCGCCTCGCGGTCGATCAAGAGGCGGCCGAGTTCCACGGCGTGGAACAGCAGGCGATCTACGACACGATCGGCGCGCTGATCGGCGGCGTGAAGGTCGGCTATTCGCAGCGCGGCGAGGGCATGAAGCCGATCGACATCAGCGTGATGCTGCCGAGAAGCGAGCGCACGCTGAGCGAGCGGATCCTGTCGACGCCGCTGCCGGCCGGGGGCACGGTCCGGCAAGGCGCAAACGTCGAACTGGGAGACGTCGTCAAGGTAGTGCGGGAGCCAGCGTCGTACCCGATCTTCCGCCATAACGGCCGCTTCGCCGAAATGGTGACCGCCGACGTCGCCGGGCGCTTTGAGGCGCCGGTCTACGGCATGTTTTCGGTCGAGGACGCAATAGCGAAGATTGACTGGGGCAAGGACGGCGCGCCGGAGATCAAATACCATGGACAGCCGGTCGACGATTCAAAGCCCACCCTGCTTTGGGACGGCGAATGGGAGGTGACCTACGTCACGTTCCGCGACATGGGCGCGGCGTTCGGGGTAGCGATCCTCGTCATCTACCTCCTCGTCGTCGCGCAGTTCGGTTCGTTTCTGCTGCCGTTGGTGATTCTCGTTCCCGTGCCGCTGACGCTGATCGGCATCGTCATCGGGCACTGGTTGCTCAACGCCGCCTTCACCGCGACCTCAATGATCGGCTTCATCGCGCTCGCCGGCATCATCGTGCGCAACTCGATCCTGCTGGTGGACTTCATTCGGCATCGGCGCGCGGAATCCGACATTCTGCTTCGCCAGGCGCTGATCGAAGCGGGCGCGACGCGGTTCAAGCCGATCGTACTGACGGCTGCCGCCGCGATGATCGGCGCGGCGTTCATCCTGACCGACCCGATCTTCCAGGGCCTGGCGATTTCGCTCGTGTTCGGCCTCGCCTCGTCGACGGCGCTGACGGTGCTCGTGATCCCGGCGATCTATGTCTGGTTGAGGGACGACGGGCGCGCGATAGCCGAGGATCACTGATGCGTTCCTTTGTTGTGGACAACCAGCAGGTCGACGCCCGTCGCGAAAACACGCCTGTGCTGGAGCGCGCATAACCGACACGGCTGACGACGTCCGACTCGCGTTGCGCGCGCAGGGCCAACCTGTCCGCTTTAAAGCCGGCGATTGGCTCTTCGCCCCCGGTGATCTACCGGGCAGCTGGGTCGCGATTAAGCGAGGCCGCGTGCGAGTGAGCCTGCTTGCTCCCTCGGGCCGCGAGGTGACGCTTTACCGCATCGGTGCGGGCGAATCCTGCCTACTCGCGACATCGTCGGTAATCGGCGGTGAGCCCTTGCCGGCCGAGAGCTTCGCGGAAACGGACGTCGAAGCGCTGATCGTTTCCAAAATGACTTTCGACCGTCTCATTGGGGAAGATTCGGACTTCGGGCGTGATGTCCTGCGGAATTACGCGAACCGGGTCGCCGACCTTGTCGTCACCATGCAGGACGTGCTCTTTCGCGCCATCCCGGAACGACTTGCCCGCACGCTGCTTGCACGCGAAAGCAAAGGTATCGTCGAGGCGACACATCAAGCGATCGCGAGCGATCTCGGCAGTTCGCGCGAGGTCATCAGTCGTATGCTCCAGAAGTTCGAGCGCGAGGGCCTCATCGCCATCGAACGGGGGCGGATCGACATTCGCGATGCGGAGGCCCTGCGCCGGATGGCCGCGGCGCAAACGTGACCAAATCACCGACTCCGAAGCCGTTTGCATCCATAGCCCTCACCGGCTTGAGCACCATTGAGCCGAGGAGGATGAAAATGTCAGTAAACGTCGGAATTGTAGACCGGGTCGTGCGGATCTTTGCTCGGCTTGGCGCTCATCGCCTTCGCCCTCGGGTTCCTCGGTCCCGCGACGAGTTCCAAGTGGATCGGCTGGATTGGCGTGATCCCGCTCGTCACCGGGCTCGTCGAGAACTGCCCCCTCTATAGCCTTCTCGACCTCTCAAGTCGTGCGCGCGGCTGAACCTTGCGGTCGGCCTTCTCGATTGGAAATGCACCCCTCCGTTGTGGGTGATCTGGTCGGCCGCTCAAGCATTTCGGCTAATGCAACGCAGCGCCCGCTGGCTTAAGGCCAAAGTGCTTAGGCGAGCGCGGGCTCCGGAGCGGACCATCGTCGAGCCCCTTCGGGACCGAAGTGAGACATCGTACTCGGACAAGGTTTTTTCCCGTGCGGCCCGTCCGCGCGTTTCCACGACGCCAGCGCGTCGTCAGGCGCAGAACGTCGCGTAGAGGACGCCAATCACGGTGCGCACCTTTTCGTCGGCGATGCTGTAATGGATGGTCTTTCCGTCCCGGCGCGCCGAAACAAGGCCTTCGAGCCGTAGGCGCGCCAGTTGTTGCGAGACCGTCGACTGTCGAAGCGACAGAAACGTTTCAAGTTCGCCGACCGATTTTTCGCCATCGAGCAGATTGCAGAGGATCATGAGCCGCGACTCGTGAGCGAGGGCCTTGAGAAACTCGCTCGCCTCCCGCGCGCTATCGGCCATGCGATCGACCTTCACCGCATCCTGATGTTTGACAGCCTTCGCCATCGCCATAGTGTCCATCGTCATATTTTCATATGTACGAATGTGCTGTTATCACCGGAAACGGAAATTGTGAAATTCCTCGCGCACAGCCTCTGACGCATCGTCCAGATGCCTCTGCCAGAGCGATCTCCGTGATCCTCTCGCAATCTAAGTCCGGGTGGTGGCTGACGCTCGACGCAGCCGCGCCGCCGAACGGGCGGTCGATCCGAGATACGCCAGATCGACGCCGAAAATGTAGGCGCCCTTCGCGGATCGAGCAGTTGGGATCAGCGTACCAGCGCCCCGTCGTCGGTACGCGCCGCCTTCAGCTTCTCGATGCCGAGCATGTTGAGCGCCATCGACTCATAGAAGGGCTCGCTCTCCACCTTGCGCATCTTTCGCAGGAAATACTTCTCGAAGCCGATCTTCGCCACGTGGACCCATTTGCCGGAAGACGACCAGTTGACGTTGCGGGGCGGGATCTGCGGCTGGGCGACGAAAGCGATGCCGCTGTCGCCGAAATCGGCGAGACAGATCGCATTCCACGAGCCCTGGAAGCTCGGCTTTCCGCCGCGTAGGATCAGGCCGAGGTTGCGCGCCGTCGCCGTCACCATCGATTCGATCATGAAGCCGGTCTTCGGCATGCCGCAGGGCACAGGCGTGGGCCCGGTCGGCGGGATCGCCACGCAGACGCCGACCGAGAAGATGTTGGGGAAGGCGGGGTTCTGCTGGTGCTTGTCGGCGATGACGAAGCCACGCGGATTGACGAGACCCTCGATGCCCCTGAGCGGCGCGATGCCTCGGAAGGCCGGCAGGACCATCGAGAAGCCGAACGGCAGCTCCTTGGTCGCCTTCACCGATCCGTCGTCGCCGATCTCTTCGACGGTCATCTTGCCGTCTTCGACCTTCTTGATCCGTGCGCTGGTGATCCACTTGATGTGATGCTCGCGCAGCTCGCCCTCGAGCAGTCCCTTGGTGTCGCCGACGCCGTCGAGTCCGAGATGGCCGATGTAGGGCTCGGCCGTGATGAAGGTGATCGGCACCCGGTCGCGGATCTTGCGGCGCCTGAGCTAGGCCCTCGACTTCGTCGAAGGCGAGCTCCGGACCCGTGGCGATGACGAGGTAGTCGTACTTGATCGAGGCGCCGTCGACGGTTTCGATCGCGTTGTCCTTCGGCGACATTTTCGTCACCGGGCTCGCCTTGAAACCGATGCCTCGTTTGGCGAAGGTCGGCGCGAGATCGACCTGCAAGGCTTCCCGCGTCCGCCAGCCGACCGGAACCCAGGGGTTCGACGGAACGAAATGATAAAGGGGATCCTTGGTGACGACCGTCAGCCTGTCCTCCGGCCTAGGACCTGACGGGTTCACCAACTCGATCTGCCACATCGACCACGCCGAGAAAGGCGGCGGCCAAGTTCGAGGCTTTCTGCAAGAATCCCGGCCCGATCGTCATCGGCGCGGCGCAGGGCGCCTCGTGCCTGCCTACGAGTTCATGTTCATCCTCGAGACGGAGCGCATCTGGCCTTTCATCTCGTAGGCCATGATCGCACCGCTTAAGCCCGCGCCCATGATGACGATATCGGCCATTTTTTCCTCCCGAGTTGTCGTGCTCGTCTCTCGCGGGCATTTGTTGGTTATCTATAAGAATCATAATACATGAATATCTGAAGGTAGCAATGGGCTTTTGGACGCGGCATGGACGGGTGGCGACCTGGGCTGGCGCCCCGCCTCACACAGCCATATCGCCCCTGTTGTTATGTTACGCTCAGATGGGCGGTCGCAGGAGCGCGGCCCATCTATTATGGACATCAAGCCGGACTCTCCCGACATGGCGGGCAATTGGGAGCAGGAGTGCGCCAGCTATCGGTCCGGCGGACCGCGCCGCGAAGGACTCGATTACGGTTCGGCCGAAAACGATCGAAGCGCTCTAGCGACGGAAGGTTCGGAACGACGGAAGGTCCGCCGGGACGACTACGCCACCTCGAGCGCGGGATGTGTCCGCCACGTCACGACCCGCGAAGATCCTTTATGCGGTGCTGGAAATCGTGGGACCGTGCCAGTTTGCGCAGACGCGCTGCCTGGCTGGAAAAGCGAGTTCGTATTCGCCTATTACCGAAGGGGAAATACCATGGCGAAGCGCTGGATGAGCGCACGCGCTTGTCGCGCCAGATCCGACCAAGTGAGGACGGTTTCCGGTCGATCTTCGATCAAGGCCAGCTTGTGCTCAAGTTCGCGGGCGAGCTGTGCCGCCTGGTTCGAAGCCTCGAAACGTTCGATCAGGAGAGCGTTCGCCACCAGACACGTCCACGTTATAACGGGATGAATTTGATCTAGCGTAGAAAATGTAGACTGTCAATGTGTTTTCCTGTGTAACACGCGGTACGGCGGTATAATCGTCGGTTGTACTTGCCTTCATCCCTTGTCCGGGGGTAGACGCCTCGCACAAAACATCTTAAAAGCAGAATGTGTTCATGTAAGCGCCCGGCTGAATCGCGGGTTTCGGCTTGAGGCGTCGTGCACTACTGCCAGACGGGGAGCCCGAATAACGCATGGCTCAGGACGCAGCGATACCGCTCGACAGGCCGCGAACGATGGCCTGCGCGCATGTCGATTGAAAAGTCCACCGCCCGGGTTCCGGGTTTCGTTCAGACCTTCAGCTACGCCGGTTCGCTCCTTCCGGGCATCCTGATCGCCGGCGCGCTCGCGTTTCTTTCGGTTCAGCTCGAGCCGCTCACGACGCAACTCGCTCTGGCGACGTTGGGCCGGAAGATCACGATCACGGCGCCGGTGATCGCGCTCCTCATCGGCATGGTCCTGCATCCCGTCGCCGACCGGCCAGCCTTCACCATCGGGACGACCTTTGCGATCAAGAAGGTCCTGCGCTGGGCCATCGCCCTGTTCGGTCTCAAGATTGCCCTCGCTGACATTCTCGGATTGGGCCTCGGGACGGCCGTCATGGTGATTGTTTCAATGGCCGCGACGCTGGTTTCGGGCGTGCTGTTTGCGCGCTTGTTCGGGCGTGGGGACCTGTACGGGGCGATCGCAGGCGGCGCGACCGCAGTCTGCGGCGCCTCGGCTGCGCTCGCCACGGCTTCAGTTCTGGCGCACTACAAGGAGCGAGAAGCGGACACGGCGTTCGTGGCGATCACAGTCAATATCCTCGCGACCATCGCAATGATAGCTTACCCCGCGCTATGCGATCTCCTGGGCTTTGATCAGCGCAGGACCGGGATCTTTCTCGGAGCGACGATCCACGACGTCGCCCAGGTGGTCGGCGCGGGGTACGCCGTTTCCGACGCCGCCGGAAATGTCGCGACCATCGTCAAGCTCTTCCGCGTCTTCCTGCTGCTGCCGGTCGTTCTCGGCGTCGGCTGGTGGTTTGCAGCGAAGGGCGGAGACGCGCATCAGGCGAAAGTGCCAGTTCCGGTCTTCGCCATCATGTTCCTGGTCGTTGTCGTCATCAACTCGATCGGCGTCGTGCCGCCGCTTGCGAAAACCGCGCTCCTCGAAGCGTCGCGCTGGGGCCTCCTGCTC
The DNA here is from genome assembly GCA_963822215.1 of uncultured Alphaproteobacteria bacterium. Taxonomy (GTDB): domain Bacteria; phylum Pseudomonadota; class Alphaproteobacteria; order Rhizobiales; family Beijerinckiaceae; genus Roseiarcus. The sequence continues at coordinate 694,043 of CAWGGX010000006.1, read as the reverse complement.
GCGATCGCGGCGCTCGGTCTCAACACCTCACTCGGGACCATCCTGCGGGTCGGGCCGCGTCACATGCTGGTGGTGGTGAGCACGAGCGCGGTCATATTCTTCATTCCGCTCTTCTGGCTGCTGGCCATCCGGTGACGCCGACGGCGGAGGCGCGCCGACGCCTGCGCCGACGAAGTCTAAGACGAGGCGCGGCGGGAGACGCGGTCGAGGCCGGGCGCGCTGACAGGATTGCAATCGAGCCCGCAGCATACGCCTCGATCTCAGATCAAGTGGGGATCTTGAAGGGCGCTGAGCCGACAAACTTCGGACCGTTCACATTCCGGATTCTATTGAGTGATCAACGACGCCGCCAGAATCCGCCCGTTCCTTGAAGCTGCCGGCGTAGCGCCTTCGCGGACATAGCGGATCGTGATTATCCCCGCGAGCAGAAGCCAGCATAGTCCGAAGCCCCACAGTATCAGGCCGCCGATCACGCCGAGTTCTTGCGCGACCACGCCGACGGCGGCGAGCCCATGCGCGGCGAGGATCGCCGGCGCGTCGCCGCCCAGAACCAGCAGGCCCAGCGCCCGGTGCCGATCGGCCCGAACGCGAACCAGCTTGACGTCGCCATGCTGCTGTGCGGCAGCTTGTGCAGCGCAATCTGCGGCATGAGGATCGACAGAATGGCGAAGGCGACCGGCACGGAATAGGCCCACAGCGCGTAGCTTGCCGTCAGCACGGCCAATTGCGCCGCGCTGCTCGCCAGGCGAGGCGCGAGTAGACCACCGCTCGCGGCTGCGACCTCGGCCGCGACGACGGACAAAAGCCAGACTCCGGTCATCTGGTCGATGCTGTGTTCCTGGCGCGTGAACATCATGTACGGGATGACGCCGCCGCAGGCGAGCGCCGTCCCTACCTCGATCGCCCAGGGTCCCGCCGCGATCGCGATCGCCCGCTCGCCTAACAGCGGCAAGCCGAACACAATGAAGCCGTTGATGATCGTGGCGAGCCCCATCGGGATCGTGCAACATCGAGACGACGCTGTGGCCGAGGACGCGCCGCGCTTCATGCGAAAGCATCGTCCATCGCGCCGCATAGAGCGTCGAGAAGACCGCAATGAGCGCGATGTTGACATCCACAACGTTTGGCAAACTCCGAACGGCGCCGGTCCGACCGTCGGGACCTGGGTAGGACGAGCGCAAGGATGCCTGTCCCCATGATGGCTGATCCCGTCGTTGATTGACGTGCATTCGAAAGCCAATAGATCTTAAAGCATATCGATACAGTATTATTTGGGCTCGTCGCTATTTCAAGTGGGTGAATTGGCCAGGACGTCTCCGGCGATGAGGTAGACGATGGCTTTGAGATTTCGCTTGGTCCGGTAGCCTTTGGCCTTGCGCTTGGCGGCCTGGACGTTGCCGTTGATGGCTTCGAGGACGCCGTTGGAAAGGCCGGTGGCGATTGATCTGAGAATGCCCTCGGCCTTGGCCATGATCGTCTTGGCCAATCGTTTCATCGGGCCGAGATCGCAGACCTGAACCCAGGTGTTCCAGCGATCGAGGAAGCGTCGGGCGGTCTTGGCGTCCATCGTGAACAGCTGTTGCAGGTTCATGCGGATTTGCATCGCCTGGATCGTGTCCAGGTTCAGCGCTTCCAATCGAGACAGCGCCTCCTTTTCCTCCAGCGTCAGATGATCGACGTTCTTCAGGAAGATGTAGCGCCGGCCCTTGATCTGGAAATTATTCTTCGCCTCCTGACGCCGCACTTCGTCGACGGCCTCGTTGGCGAGTTTGATGACGTGGAACTTGTCGAACGTGATCTCGGCGTTGTCGAAATTCGCCTTGATCCCCGCTTCGAACGCCGCCCCCATGTCGATGCTGGCGTCGGTGACCGCCTCGCGCTTGCCGCCATGCGCCTCCAGGAAATCGGCGAATTCCTTCACCGTCGCGGCGTCCTTGCCGTCGGCCACGTAGACGACTTTGCGCTGCGCCATGTCGACGAACAGGCTGATGTAATCGTGGCCGCGCCGCGCCGAGGTTTCGTCGGCGGCGATGCGCCGCACCTCAGACAAATCCAGCGCCTCCACCGCCTGCCACACGGAATGGTCGACGATCCGCCACAAGCGCGTGTCGTGCTCGCCGAGCCGCTTGGCCGCATTCGCGATCGGCATCGCCTTGGCCAGCGCCAGCACGTAGGCCTCGAACAACAACGTGAACCCGGAACCCGCTCGAGCCCATGGCGTGGCGGCCTTGCGCACTCCGCATTTCGGACAGCGCACGCGCGGCACACGAGCGTGCAACAGCGTGCGATGCTGGAAGAAGTCCAGATGCCGCCACGTCTCGTCCTTCGTGTCGTGAACCGCGCAACCCTCGCCGCCGCACTCCGCGCAGGCGAACCGGCTCCCGCGCCCAAAATCCACGTACAAATCGAGCCGGCCATCCGAGATCGCAAACTCGGCTCGCGTCACCATCCAAGGCGACTTCAACCCAAGGGCCAACTGGAAAAGATCGGTGTCTCGCATCGCCCCACGATAAACTCGATCCCAACCAATCGCTCCCCAAGCCAACCCAAAACCAGCCTTACCCACTCAATTGAGCGAGGAGCCATTATTTGCAGGTCGGACGACCCCAAATCAGTTCACATAGCTAGCGCTTTGGCATTATCAATATTGACGACCACAATAAATTGTGGCAAAAATACAAGTATTGCGTGGTCGCTTGTAAGACGACACGGATAAACGCCGCTGATCCTGTGTGATACAATTCAACGACCAGCAGGCCAAAAATGTTTTAGCTAACTAAACGAATATTTACATTTTCGTCATACTTAATACATCTTCTGGAGATATCAGATACGAGACATCTCCGCGGCGGCCATCTTCAAGTGGGGATAACCATATATACAGACATCAAGCACAAATTCGCTGGGATTGTCGGAGCCGCGGCGTTCACAGTCGCGACTGCGGGCGGCGCTGTTCCTGCGCGCGCCAGCGTCATACATGGCGACAACGGAGAGTTCGCCGCGCAGGCGGATTTCACCGAGGCATTGTCGGATCTCGCGACGGTTTCGGTCGCCGTTTCGTTGTTGGTTACGGCCGTCGTTTCAGGGGTTGCGGTTGCAGATGTCACGAATACGGAAGGCATACCCTTCGCGGCGGATGCCCAGGGAATTACCCATCCGGGTGCGCACCGCTCTTGTTGCTCGTCGATCCCTTGATCGGCATGCGGCAGTTCGACATTGCGAAGCACGGCGCCCTCCATCTTGAGCGACCGACGTCCCCTGCACGGATGCGGAGACGGCTCCTTCGCGTTCACCGACTGCGCGAAATGGATCCTTCATCGTCCGAATATCGTTGGGCGACACTCGTCGATGGCGATCGTGCAGCCAATTCCTTTGACGGTGACCACGCTTCCATTTCCATCTGTCCGCCTGAGCGAATGCTGCGCCCCGTGAAAACAAAGCCGCTCGCAATGCGGCCGTCGAGCTAAGCCTTGGAGCGCGAGATGCATTACCATTTAGAAGTGCTACGCTTTTCCCTAGACATGGCTGGGAAAAGTGGCCCCTGCGGGGCAGTTTCCGCTGCGGGAGGCGACGCCGTTGGTCGAAATGCCCGCGGTTGGGGGGTATGCTCGCGTCCGATAGACGCGGCGCTCGGCGTCGCGTGGGGGAGAGCGGGCCTTGGCGGACGGACTGAGCGAACTCTATCGAGAACTGCTGAGCGGCAGCTACGATTGCGTGGATCGCATCGTTCTGAATGGCTATTTCGGGATGGGCCATAGTCCGGGCGGTTTCCGCGTGTGGTGGCGGGCGCTGACGGGATCGGACGAAACCCTGGATGACGCCCATCTGATGCGGCTGGCCGGCCGGTTCAGCCGGCGGGCGCGAGGCTACGCCAAGGCGCACGGCATTCCGGTCGTCGACTGTGCGGCCGGGGAGCGCAAGCACGACCTGGCCAGCGACTATTTGGCGAAGACGATGGTCGGCGAAGGCTTGTTTCTGATCCTAGTCGGTCGCGCGCAGGCGCCGGTGTGGCACGTCGGGGCCAATTATCACCTGGAGAAGAAGAAGCCATACGTGAACCACTACTCGTTTCATATTCTCGACCGCGACTGGGGTCATGTCACCATCAAGATCAGCGGGCATCCGCCGTTTCCCGCCCAGGTGATCCTGAACGGTCATGAATACGTCGCCTGTCAGGCGCGCAGGGCCGGCGTCGGGTTCATCAAGGAGGGCAACTGTTTCACCGCCATCGCCGACGCGTCCGGCTTCGCGAAGATCGCAGCGACCTTGTCCGACCCCCGGGCTATAGGGCGATTGAGCGAGGTCTGCGAGCGGTGGATTTATCGCTGCGGTTTGTGCTTCGCGATGGACTTCGAGGAGCAGAAACGCAGCGGGTTTCGCTATCGCTTCTCCAATTATCAGATGGAGTACAGCCGAAACCTGATCTTCGGGGTCGGCGGGCGTATGGAGCAAGTGTTCCAGGCGTTGATCGATCGCAGCCGGGCGCCGCTGGACCTGAAGACGATAAAGACGATCCTCGGCGACAAGGGCCGGCCAAAATACCGGCCGCGAAACATGAAGGCGGCCGAATGGGAAGTCGCGGTCGAGAGACCTACCTATGATCTGACGGTCTTCAAGCTGCATTGCGGCAAGTTGGCGTTGAAGATCTATTCCAAAGGCGAACGCGTACTTCGCATCGAGGCTGTCGCCGATAATATCGGGGAGTTCCACTGCGGTCGATTGCTGGACAAATTCCCCGAAATCGTCGGCCGATTGAAGGGCATGCTGGAGAGGTTCATGCAGGCGCTGAGTTGCATCGATCAATGCTTCATCGGCGATGAGATGCTCGATCGTCTGCCGTCGCCGTCGCGGGTCGGCAAATCGACGGTCGGAGGGATTGACCTCAACAAGCCCCGCCTACGACGCGTCGCCCAGGCCGTCATCGCGCTGTCGGCTTCGCCCGAGGGCTTCACCGCCTCGACCTTGGCCGATCAGACTCGCGCGTTCGGCGATCAGAGCCTATCCGCCTACGGTCCCCGCCAGGCGGCGTACGATCTGAAGAAACTCCGCGGCAAACAGATCGTGCAGCGCATCGGCGCGACGCGTCGTTACGAGGCGATCCAGTCCGGGCTGCGCGCGATCACCGCCCTGCTGACGCTCCAAGACAAAGCCATCAAGCCGCCGCTCGCCGCCGTTCAGGAAATCGCTCCCACCCACGGAGGACAAAACCCACGAGCCATAGATTGCCACTACCAACAACTGCGACTCGCCATGAACGGCGTCTTTCACGAACTCGGCATTGCTGCCTGATCATCGACAATGCCTCCGGCTTCGGTCCGTGACGCGAATCCGACACCCTGTTTCAGCGACATCCTCTGCCAATCTGGCGATTGTCGAAATTTTTTTGTCGGGCTTCGCCCTTAAGCGCCTAAAAGGTGATGAAATCATTCTAGCCCAACGTTTGGTCCCCACGGGCATGAGCGACGTATGCGGTTCTCATTGGATTAACCGCTGCGCGCTGCCTCTTTCAGCGTTCGGCGCATCGTCCAGATTCCTGGTCGTCGTCTCTGCGCAACAAATGAGCTCAAAATGTTCGCTTCGTCAGCAAAGACAAGCGTGACCGAAACGTGCAGTCGACTATTTTTGACGTTCAGCTGATCGCCACTGCCTTCTGCGGGGCCACTTAGAGCGGTATCCGAGCGGACTGAATCGGTTGGGGAATTCTCGAATCGGTTAGTCTGGCGGCGACCGCCGCTCCGGCTGCACTGATAGCGCCTCGCGGTCTCCCGACGCCGCATCCGGCGGGCGTCGACGCGGCAACTTCCGGCGCAGTAGATCTGGCCCCGGTCGCAACGGCTGCAAATCAGGACCTGCTGGCGGCAGAGGACGCAGAGGAAGAAGCGGCCGCTGCCGCTGTCGTAGAGATCGCAACCGCCCCCGAGGCCACCTTCAACCCGTGGACGCGATCCGCGTCCGGCGCCATTATGCCCCTGCAATCGTGTTCCGGCACGGTGTGGGGCGCGGCGCCGAGGTCACTGCCAAGTTCCGTCGGCGCCGCGCCCGGTCCAATGATCGACAGGGACTTTAGCGTCAGCCGCACGGCTCTGTCAGCGCTCGAGCGCCGCCCGAAAATCCTTCGTAAGACCCACCCGCGGATTGACCCGATAGGGTCCACAGGGATCCGTCCCCTGCGCTTCGCTGCGCGCTGATCGCGTCGCGCTTCGGGACCGATCCCCCTATGGACCATCGGGAAAACCCGCTGCGCTCAGTCCAAAACGCTCCCGCCGCCGAATAAACGCGGATTCAGACCGCCGTCGACAGGTGGTGAGCGTCGGATGAAAAGTTCGGATGAAACCGAGCAGGTGAGTGTCCGAAAGACGAGCGGCCCTTGTCCAGCGCGTTGTCGCCGGGATGATTGATGGCGACGACGACGAATCCGGCGTTCGCCAGCGCCTCCGCCGTATCACGGTGGCCAATGTAGCTACCCGTCCTGCCGTGGGAGATGATGACAAGAGGCAAGCGCTCGCCCGTTATCGGACAGTCCTTCGTGACAGACAGAACGAAAGGACCAAGCGTCAGGTCGCTGGTCGGTTCCGCGCACGGATACCAGACCGCTCCTTTCAGCGCCGGCAGCACCCCGTCGGCCGGAACATCTATACGTTGGAAGCCAGCCCCGTGCGCGAGCGAGACGGTGAGAGCAAGGAAGGCGGCCAGAACAAAGCGCATGCGGAGCAATTACCCACACCCAGGTGATGGGGTCTGATTTTGCGATGAGCGGGCTGCTCAAGCCAGGACGTTGACGATCACGTTGAATGGGTTGGCGCCGTGGAGCCGTGCGGTGTCGATTGTTGTTCGCACGTCGGCTTCGGCTTCTGCGGCCCACATGGCTAGGTAGCCGTTTGTGACTTTTCGCTGGATCACGCAGGGGCGGAGTTTGCGCTCCGATGTATTGTTGGTGACGTCGACCTCGCCTGGATAGTCGCAAAAGGTCAGAAGCTGGTCTCGCGCGCGCCCGATTTTGGCTTGCAGTTCCCTGGCGAGGTCGCATCCGGTCGGCGCGGCCAGAAGCGTTTCGAGCTGTTTTTCCAGTTCTCGCTTCTTCCTCGCAAGCGTCGAGGCGGCGAAATCGGCGATGGTTCGAGCGAGGTCGAACGCCTTGCCAAGCCAAAGCTTGAACCGGAAGGGCAGATCATCGGAGCCGTGCTCGAACGCGAAAGCGGTGTCGCGGGCCAGATGAGCAAGACAGGTTTGATGCCGCTCGCCGTGCTTTTGCTGGGCGGAATAGCGATCCGATATCCAGACTTTCGGCACATGCCCGTCCATCATCTCGTCCACGACGCGGGCGGCGCGGGAATAATCAGGCTGATGCACGACCGCGTCCTTGCAGTGGAAAACCCAGTGATAGGAATTCGTCGCTTCGATCCGAACGCCGGTTTCATCGCTGGCGACAACCTGAGCGGCGCGAACAATGGCCTTCGCCTTCTCGGCCTCGATCTCGAACCGGGGATGCGAGCGGATGAACATGTTCATCAGCGCGCCCTCGCTCACGCTCAGCCCGAATGCATCGCCGAACAGGGCGCGCAGTCGTTCATAAGTGTCCGTCCAAAAACTTGTTGAATCGTTGGAATCGGTTGTGATTCAAGGAGGGTCGCTCGTCAGGAGAGACCGCCGATGTGGACGCCGGAAAACCGCCCTCGCTACAACCGCGACCATCTCCGCTACCCAAGCGACCTGACGGATGAGGAGTGGGCGCTGGTCGAACCGCTCATTCCGCCGGCCAAGCGGGGTGGGCGGAGGCGATCGGTGGATATGCGCGAGGTTGTCAACGGTCTGATGTATGTACTGAGCACGGGTTGCCAGTGGCGCTACGTGCCGAAAGATCTGCCGCCGAAGAGCACCTTGTTCAGCTATTTTGATCTGTGGACTCATCACGGTGTGATCGATCGGATGCACTACGCTTTGTATGTCGCGTGCCGCGAAAGACTGGAACGCGAGGCCAGCCCCACGGCCTGCATCATCGACAGCCAGAGCGTGAAGAGCGCCGAAAAAGGGGGGACCAAATTGACCCGCATGGCTATGATGCAGGGAAGAAGATCAAGGGGAAGAAACGGCATATCCTGGTCGACACCGAAGGCTTGCTGATGCACGCGATCGTTCACCCCGCGGATATCCAGGATCGCGATGGCGGCGTGCTGCTGATTTCAACTTTGTTCGGGCTTTATCCATTCCTGCGGAAGATCTTCGCTGACGGCGGCTACCAAGGGCCAGTCTTCGAACAGGCGACCGCCATCTTTCTCGCGGGGGTCGAGGTCGAGATCGTCAAACGCTCGGACGCCGCCAAGGGGTTCGTCGTTCTCCCGCGCCGCTGGGTGGTTGAGCGTACGTTTGCCTGGCTGAACCGCTGCCGACGTCTTGCCAAGGATCTTGAAAACCGGACCTGCAACGCGCTGGCCTTCCTGCAACTTGCCTCCATCCGCCTCATGGCACGAAAGCTCTGCAATCCTTGATAGACTTTGTGGACGGACTCTAAGCTCGACTTTCCGCATTTCACGCCGCTAGGGATAGAGTCTCTACGAGTTGTTGAAGCAGGCGCGCGGGAATTTCGACGGTTTCGGCTTGGCGCCGGGAGATCGAAAAATCCTCCGGCATCCAAAGAACGTGGCGAACGGCCGCAATCGCGTCGCTGAAGGTGGGTTGGGACTTTTCGTACCAAGCCGCGGCATGAGGTTGGACGGCGGCGCTCCGCGCGGTCGCTAATCCGTGTGCCCATAGTGTTATTAGTGAGTATAAACCAAGTAACGCCGGTGTCGTTCGCAGTATCGCCAAGTCGGACCACTGGCGCTGCGTCTCGACGCCGAGGTGCTCGCGGACCTCTTGGAACGTGGTCTCGATCCGCCAGCGGAACACGAAGAGACACAGGACCGCCTCGGGTTCACGGTTCGCATCAGTGCAAAGAAACGCCTGTGGCTCGCGCTCGCCGGTGGGGTCGCGCACGAGGATCCAACGGATCTTGGCCGGAGGCAGGCCGCTCTTGTACCAGACCGCGACGCCGGAAACGTACTCGAGTTCGCGGGTCTGGCCGCCGTACCATTCGCTCATGGTCACGCGGGTCCATATGGTTTTGGGATCGGTCAGCACGGCGCTGAGTTTGGGGAAGGGTTTGCCCTTCAGCGGCGGCCGGCCGCGTTGGCCCGGTCGGCGCTCGGGGGCGGGCTCGAACAAGTTGGCGTCCAGACGCAGGCGGGTGATCAGGCAGACGTGGTCGCGCACGGCGGCGATCAACTCCAACGCGGCGAAGCTACTGTCGGCGACCACGACGACCGAGCGATCCGCCAACCAACGTTTGGCCTGCAAAATGGCCTGACGGGCGCGGTCGGTCAGGGTCTTGTGCCGCTTGCCTTGCGCCTCGCTCCATCGGGCCGAGGGCGCCAGCACGGTCAGAAACGGCAGCGCCCAGCGCTTCCCCGCGAAGGGAATCGGCGACATTACGGCCAACGACAACCAACGCAGACCGCTGGTTTTCACAAACATCCCTCGCGACGACCGAACCGGGTCACGGTAGATTCCTCGGGCCTTGATCTTGGCGCCCCAGCGCCGCTCGATCGTGTCGTCGATCGCGATAACGACCTCGCCGCTTGGCCAGAGCACCGCGAGTAGGTGCATCAGCAGCCTGCGCGCCACCTCGCGCGAATCCCAGCGCGCTCGGCTGAGCGCCTCGTGGTAGCGACGGAACCCAGGCTGGTCCGCCAAGCCCATGACGCGCAAGGCCTGGGTGATGGTGCGCTTGCCCGGCGACAGAACGGCGCCGGCGACCAACACCAGCACGCGGCTCCAGACGGGCGCGGTGAAGCAAGGCCGAAACACGGCCAACCAGGTCGCGAGGATCGCTGGCGCCTCGGGAACGACGGACGGGACCGCGGAGAGAATCAGGCTCATCGCAGCCGTAGAATCGAGTCGCCACCATCGCGCAAGAGTCCTGCGAACGCCAACCGGATCGAGGCCAGACGGCGGACCTATCCGCGCCTATCCCTCGCGTCGCGATATACCGCGCCATCAATCAGCCTCTTCCCGTCCAAAATTGCGGAAAGTCGAGCTAAGACAGCGCCTGGAAACCCTTGAGATAAATCGCCAACGCATGGATGCGCGGTCCAAACGGCGTTGTCGTTGCGACCGCGGGCGCCGGCGCTTTCGCCGCGACGCCGCAATGCGCGCATCGGCAGGCGAAGCGACGGTGGCGGATGACATGCGGCTTGACCGGCGGGATCTCGATCTCATCGTATTCGCCGATCAAGTCCTTCTGGGCGTCCAACGGAAAACTCCGCCGCACTGCCCGCAAATGCTCGGCATGTGGTCGCGAAATTCGTCGGGATCGTCCGCCAACCGACGGTTGTGCGGCTCATGTCCGGCCTTCGCTCCGCCGGGTCGAGAGTTCTCGCGCTTCTCCTTTTTGTCCGTCGAAGGGGGCTTGGACGACGTGCGCGAAGTCTTGTCGGGCCGCTGGAGCCGCAGCACCAACTCGATCAACTGCTCTTTGCTGAGTTGCTGCAAATCACTGCGGTCCATCGCGCCATGGATTCAGAGATCGAGCCTCATGGCAAGGGGGTGGGTAATTGCCATGCGGATCATCGGGATCTTCCTTGTCGGGCGGTGCCCCCCAAAGGAGACCGTACGCGAGATATTCTTCTCCGGGCGCGCCTGCAACCGAGGCGACAAGAGCAGGGGGCGACGGCGCGACAACGCCTCTCGCCTGCCTCATCATCGCACGCGACTTGCCGACCGAAATTCTACGGCTGGGGTTAGGGGGAGGAACGCTTTCCGAGCCCGAGCGCAACCATCTGCTCGGCTTTGTCGCCAGTCGGCTTGCTGCCAAGCCGCCTGACAAGAGCGAGGCCGCGCTCCGTATCCGCCCGTCGCTCCGCTAGCGAGCCTCGTCGGTTCCTCACCGCCGATCCCCACGAGCGGCTCTTGCACGCCTACGGCAAGTCGCTGCGGAAACCGTGCGCCCCTTCGCGCGTGACTTCAGCGCGGCGAGATGGAGCGACCGGGCGAGACGCACACCGCCCAATCGTCCGGTCGCATAAGCGTCAGAACTTGATGCGGATGCCCGCGGTCGGGTTGATCGTCTGGGTCGCGAAGTAGCCGTTCGCCAGACCGCCATAAACGTTGGACACCATCACGCCGGCGTAGACGTCCATGCGCTTGACCGGACGCCAGTCGATGAGCGCCGAGATGAAGTCCGTCGAACCGGCGCACTTGCCGCTGTTGAGGCGGGTGATGGAGAATCCCGCGCCGTTGGGCATGACGTTGTTGATGACGCCGTTGCCGATGGTCGTGGCGGTCGTGGTGGTGGTGCAAGCCGCCGGCAAGGTCACGCCCAGCGAGTTGACGGAGTAGTTGTAGTCGTTCTGTCCCAGCCAATAGTACGCGCCGATCAGGTCGGCCGCGCCCCAGCCGTGCATCCAGTCATCCGGAACCGAGTACTTGGCGCCAACCCAGAAGACGTTCGCGACGCGAGGAATGTTATAGTTGTTGTTGATATACCACTGCGTCGTCAGCTTTAGCTTGCTTGCTAGCGATCCCGGCACGTTAAATTCTGGGATTGTTCCGGGGACATTAAAATAGCCCATCGTCTCAAACCCGTTCCCGTAGTAGTCGCTGGGATTCTGCTGCCGGATATATTGGTAGGAGGCGTAGAACGTCCAGGCCTGCCACTTGTACTTGGTGTTCAGCATAAAGCCTATGTTGTTCGACACCGTCGCCGCGAAATCCGAACCGTTATAGTTAGCCGGGACGCTGTCGGAGCAACCGGTCTCGCCTGCCAAGGGACCCTTGGTAAACGTGGAGCACTGGGTGAGCGTGCCCGCCGTACTGAGGTTCACCGCGTCTTTGGCGAAGCTCGCGGTTCCGTCGATCGAGAGGACCCCGCCGCTCGGGAAGTTGAAGTCTCCGCCGACCTGACCCTGATAAATGCCCTGCGTGCCATTGCCCCAGTTGTAGCCGCCAACCTGCAGTAGGCCGCCAAGCCGGAAGTTCTGGATGTTGACGCGGTACTTGAGCGCGGTATTGGCGCGGGCCGCCTCGGTGTCGCCGAAGCCGGCGTAGGAGCCGGAATAGCCAACCGGCGAGAAGGCGTAGGATCCGCTCATCGGATCGTAGGAGTTGATGGCGTCCAGCGACAGGGTGTTCACGCGGCCGCCGGTCAGCGTGCCATAGGTCGGGTTGCTGAGGCCGAGGAACCACTGCGAGTTGAGCGGCTGGCCGGTGCGGCTCGAAATCGGCGTTCGCGCTCTGCAGGAAGAGCGACTGGTAGTTGTTCTGGACCTGCGACTTCTGCGCGTAGGCCAGATTGATCCCGTAGGGATTGAAGCCCGTCTCCGCTGTTCCAATGAGCGACCACCCGGTGGAGCCGATCGGTTCGCTCATCTTGACGCCGACGACCGACTGGCTGAGGCCGTTGGGCGTCCACAGCCATTGCGGGCCGTGCGTGCTCTGCTTGGTGATGATGTTCGCGACGCCGTTATTCCACCACTGATTGTAACCAGCGCCGTTGGACTCGTAGCCGACGCCCATGTCGATCGTTGCGTACAGTGTGACGCCGTAGGCGCTGATCGGGCAGTCGCCGGCGCTCGAGTTCAGCCAGGTCCAGAGGCTGGCATAGCAATTGGCCGGCGCCGCCGCTGGCGCCTTGGTGGTCGGCAGATCGGCGGCGTGCGCCGCACCTGCGACGGCGGCGATCAGGATCGCCAAAGAAGCCCCAAGCTTTTTCATCTGGTCCCCATATGCTCGTCAGCCCGCTGAGGCCTGAGTTGTTTCGCAACGTTCGGCTCGGCGATCCGCCGACTTCACGGCGCAGCGCCAATCCCTCACCCACGGCCGCGAGCGGGAATTGTCACGACGTAAGAAGAGGTAACGAATTTCAAGGTCATAAACAAACCTTGATCTATGGGAAACGGTGGCTTTCCTCCGCGGTGTTGCTTTCAGGCAACATTATTACTGAGCGAAGGAAACCAAAATACACCACGCGCACTTGAAAATGCGCGCGGGTCCCAGATTGAGAAAGCCGTTGCTTTCACATCTTAGGCGCGGATTGTAACAATGGGACGACAAAAAGGCGACACAACGTAAAATAAATTACATTCCACTGAACGTAACGGTTATTGCGGCAAACCCCAATCAAAGTTTCTTTATAACGGAGATTTTAGCGTATCGTGGGTTGCCCGGCCCCATCTATATGGTATTGCAAATCAGCTTGAAGAAGACGATACGTTTCCGGAATTGTCGTCGGAGGCACACTCGGTTGACGCGCGACGCCCGTGGCTATAAATCTTATCGGAGTTCCGCCCGGCAGTGTACGAAAAAGCTGATCTTTGAGCGAGCATAACAAACACGCTTCTACTGTTGCCCTCTTTTTGACCAATTTGGGGTTGGCCGCAGCGTCACGAAGACGCCAAGCTTGACAAGGATATATAATAGTCAACTATGTACAGGGAAGTGGAACGATGACGACTTCCATTGTTGGCGGCTCGATGACCTCGGCGCAGCAAGATCGGACCGACTCCTGCGGCGCCTCGGTCCTGCTGATCGAGGACGAGAGGGAACTTTCGGACGAGGTGCGCCTTGAACTGGAGGGGGAGGGGTATTCGGTAAGGGTGGCCTACAATGTCGAAGACGGGCTTCGGGCGGCGCGCTCCGGCTGGGCCGCGGTGCTTGTGGTCGATCGGATGCTGAGCGGCGGTGATGGTCTGTCGATCATCGAGGCGCTGCGCAAGGACGGCGATTTGACACCCGTCCTGGTGATCAGCGCTCTGTCGTCGGTGGACGAGAGGATCAGCGGCCTGAAGGCCGGCGGCGACGATTATCTGGTCAAGCCGTTTGACACCCGTGAACTTAGCGCCCGCGTTGCAGCGCTTTTCCGGCGAGGGAGCGTTTCGCGCGCGATTCGGCTGAAGGTTGGCGATCTGGAAATGGACCGTGTCGATCGCACCGTGCGCTGCTCGGGGCGATCCATCGAACTCTTGCCGCAGGAATTCAAGCTAGTCGAATATTTCATGCGCCGTCCGGGCCAGATCGTGTCGCGCGCGATGCTACTCGAGGACGTCTGGAACTTCAAGTTCATGGGCCCGACCAACGTCGTCGACGTGTACATCGGAAACGTGCGCCGCAAGCTCGATCCGACAGGCAAGCGGAAGTTCATCATCAATGTTCGCGCGGTCGGGTTCAAACTCGATGCCGACAATTGAGGTTTTTCGATCGCGCGCTTTCCGGCTCGCGCTTGTGTTCTGCTTTGCAATCTCCGTCGCCACCGCCGCCGCTTTCGCGGTCATTTACCTGCAAGTCTCCAGGGCGGAAGTGAAGCGAGTGGGGGCCGTGCTTGTCGACGAAGCCGCCAGGAGCGAAGGCGATAGCGCCGAGCAGCTCCGTCGGGCGCTCGAACTGCGTTTGACTCGCGATATTCGTCGCCTCGATTACGTGGCGGTTTTCGATGCGTCCGGCGCCAAGGTCTTCGGCGACGTGCCCGCCATGCCGCCGATCCCGGTCGACGGCGCCGCCCACAGTGTTCGAGAACAGAGTCTGCTTGATTCGAGCGGCTTCGACCCTGCCTTGTTCGTCGCCCGTCGGCGTCCGGACGGCGGCGTCGTGCTGCTTGGACGCTCGCTGCGCGAGGTCTACGACCTGCAGGAAACCATGCTGAAGGTGATGGCCATCGCCCTGCTGCCGACCATTCTCCTGATCCTCGCGATCGGCGCGATTTTCGCCCACCGCGCCTCCAAACGCTTCGAGCGCATTCACAGCGCGGTCCTCCGCATCATGGACGGCGAACTTCACTCGCGCCTCCCGGTCGGAACGGAGGGGGACGACATCGAAAAGGTGGCACTCGCGGTGAATCTCATGCTCGACGAGATTGAGCGTCTGCTCAACCAATTGAAGTCGGTCGGCGACAACATCGCTCACGACCTGCGGACGCCGCTGATGATCGCCCGCGTCAAAGTTGCACGAGCACTCGAGCAACAAACGGACATCGCGTCCCGTGAGGCCATGGAAGCGGCGCTGTCCCAAATCGATCGCGCGTCCGTTACCATAAGCGCACTTTTGCGTGTGTCGGCGGTTGAAAACGAAGCGCGGAAGAATCGGTTCACGGATTTCGACCTCGGCGCTGTCTGCGCCGAAGTGGCTGACTTTTACGAGCCGCTGGCTGCAAGCAAGGCCATAGAGATGGCTGTCGAGGCGAGCAGCCCGGTGACCATGCGCGGCGACATCGACCTCATGCGCGAGGCCATCTCGAATCTCGTCGACAACGCGATTAAATTTACGCCCGAGGGAGGCAAGGTGCGGGTCGAAGCGGGAACCGTGGAGGGTTCGCCGTGTCTGGCCGTGAGCGATACCGGGCGCGGCGTCCCGGCGGAAGAGCGCAGCCGGATCTTCCGGCGGTTCTATCGCGGGCAGGGCGCACAGGAGGCCGCTGGTCACGGGCTAGGCCTCAGCATCGCCCAGGCCATCGCTAATCTGCACGGCTTTCAGTTGGCCCTGGAGGACAACGATCCTGGCGCCCGCTTTGTCATGCGCGCCACGGATGATCACAAGTATGGCGCAAATTCTGGCTGAGTAGTTTCCTAAATATTATTTAGTGGTTCGAACGTCCCGCTTAAGCTACGTTGTGTCGATGCACGCGGAGCGGGCATTTTCAGCCGCGCCCGGCGGTTGGCGCCAGTAAGTGGGGCATCGAACCGAAGGCCGTCGTAAAGTACATGCTTGCAATCGTCCGCATTGCGCTGAACAAGCCGTATACGTTCGTAGTGATGGCGATGCTGATCGTCATCTTCGGCGTGACGGCCGCCGTACGGACCCCAACCGACATCTTTCCGAATATCGGTATTCCCGTGGTCGCGGTCGTATGGACCTACAACGGCCTGCCGCCTGACGACATGTCCGGCCGCGTTATCTATTACTACGAGCGCACACTGAGCGCTCAGGTCAACGACATCGAGCATATCGAGTCGCAGTCGCTTGCCGGCTACGGCGTCGTGAAGGTCTATTTCCAGCCGAGCGTCAACATCAACGCGGCTCTTGCGCAGATCACCGCGGCGTCGCAGACCGTTCTCAAGCTCCTGCCGCCGGGCATTACGCCGCCCTATGTCCTCAGCTTCAATGCATCCAGCGTGCCCATCCTGCAGCTAGCGCTTTCAAGCAACTCTCTGTCGCAGGCCGAGATTTTCGACGCCGGGCAGAATTTCATCCGGCCGCAACTGGCGACCGTCAATGGCGCCGCCGTGCCTTCGCCGTACGGCGGCAAGGTGCTGCAGGTCCAGGTCGACCTCAATCAGGACAAGCTGCAGGCCTACGGATTGTCTTCGCAGGACGTGGTCGAAGCGATTGCACGCCAAAATCTCATTACGCCTGTGGGGACGGAGAAGGTAGGCTCCTTCGAATACATCGTGAACCTGAACGACTCCCCCAAAGAGATCTCCGAGCTCAACGACCTGCCGATCCGCGATGTCAACGGCGTCCCGGTCTATATTCACGATGTCGCCTATGTTCACGCCGGCGCGCCACCGCAAACCAACATGGTGCGCGTCGACGGCTCCAACGCGGTTCTCATGACGATCCTGAAGTCGGGATCGGCCTCGACGCTCGACGTCATCGCCGGGATCAAGGCGCTCCTGCCGAAGCTGCGCGAAACGCTGCCCGCGAGCGTTCGTCTTCAGGCGGTCGGCGATCAGTCGACATTCGTCAAATCGGCAGTGTCGTCGGTAATCTTCGAAGGTGTCACGGCTGCGGTGCTGACCGGCCTCATGATCCTCGTCTTTCTTGGAAGCTGGCGCTCGACCTTGATCATCATGGTGTCGATTCCGCTGGCGATCCTGACTTCGGTGATCCTGCTCTCAGTCACCGGCGAGACGATCAACGTGATGACGCTCGGCGGCTTGGCGCTGGCCGTCGGCATCCTGGTCGATGACGCGACGGTCACGATCGAGAACATCAACTACCACCTCGAGCAGGGCAAGGACATCGAAAGCGCGATCATGGACGGCGCACGTCAGATCGTCATTCCCGCGACAGTCTCGCTGCTCTGCATCTGCATCGTGTTCGTGCCGATGTTCAATCTCGGCGGTGTCGCCGGCTACCTGTTCCGGCCGATGGCGAAAGCGGTCGTCTTTGCGCTGCTTGGCTCCTACGTGCTGTCGCGCACGCTGGTGAACACGATGGCGCGCTTCCTTCTCGCGCATCAGGTCGTGCACGGGCATGGCGCGCCTCAGCCTCCGACGCGCAATCCGTTCACGCTCTTTCAACGCGGCTTCGACCGTCGATTCGAGGCGACGCGCGGGTTCTACCGCCGCCTGCTATTGACCGTGCTCGGCGCGCGCAGACTGTTCATCCTCGGCTTTTTGGCCGCCGTCTTCGCTTCGTTTGCGCTGACGCCCTATCTCGGGCGCAATTTCTTCCCGCCGATCGAAAGCCCGCAGATTGCGCTGCATGTCCGCGCTCCAACGGGAACGAGAATCGAGGACACAGCGTTTGAGGTCGACAGGATTGAGCAGGCGATCCGCTCGATCATTCCGTCGGACGCACTGAAGACGGTCGTCGACAACATTGGCTTGCCAATCAGCGGCATCAACATGGCCTATTCCAATACCGGGACGATCGGCGCGTCGGACGCCGACATCCTCATCTCGCTCACGGACGGCCGCGAAGCCGATGCGCCGGGCTACGTCAAAACGATGCGCGAGACGCTGCCGCGAAAGTTTCCCGGAACGGACTTCGCGTTTTTGCCCGCAGACATCGTGACGCAGATCCTCAACTTCGGCCTCCCCGCGCCGATCGACGTGCAAGTCATCGGTCCGGACCTCGAGGCCAACCGCGCCTATGCCGACAAGCTGCTCGCCAAGATCGGGCAGGTGACGGAAGTCGCCGACGCGCGCATCCAGCAAGCGTTCAACGCGCCGACCTTCAACGTCGACGTCGATCGGACTCGCGCCGAACTGGTTGGGGTCAGCGAGCGCGACGTCGCGCAGAACCTTCAGGACGCGCTGGCGGGCAGCATCCAGTCGGCGCCTACCTTCTGGCTCAATCCGAAGAACGGCGTATCCTATCCGATCGTCGCCCAGACACCTCAGTACTGGGAGAACTCGCTCTCCTCACTCGAAAACATCCCGGCGTCGCTCGGCTCGGACAAGCAGATTCTCGGCGGCGTGGCCGCGATCAAGCGGGGCGTCAGCAACGCAGTCGTGTCGCATTACGCCGTGCGGCCGGTCGTCGACATCTTTGCGACCAACAACGAGCGCGACCTCGGCGCCGTTTCCGCCGACGTCCAGACAATCATCGACGCAACGGCCAAGGACGCGCCGAAGGGCTCGACCGTCGTCATGCGCGGGGCGACCCAGACGATGACCTACGCGTATGACCAGCTGTTTATCGGCATCGCCCTGGCGATCGTGCTCATCTACCTGCTGATCGTCGTCAATTTCCAGTCCTGGATCGACCCGTTCGTGATCGTCAGCGCGCTGCCGACGGCGCTGGCCGGCATCGTCTGGATGCTGTTCGTGACCCGCACGACCCTCTCGGTGCCCGCGCTGACGGGCGCGATCATGTGCATGGGCGTTGCGACCGCCAACAGCATCCTCGTCGTCAGCTTCGCGCGCGAACGTATGGCCGAAGGCGCTGACGCTCTGACTGCCGCGGTCGATGCGGGCTTTACCCGCTTCCGCCCGGTGCTGATGACAGCGCTTGCGATGATCATCGGCATGACGCCGATGGCGCTGAGCGCGGAACTCAACGCTCCGCTCGGGCGCGCCGTGATCGGCGGCCTGATCTGCTCAACCGTTGCGACCTTGCTGTTCGTGCCGGCTGTGTTCCGCCTGGTTCACGAGCGACGGCCGGCCAAGTCCGACGAGCGCGCTCCCAATCTTTCGATCGAGACGTCTCCGACATGACTAACGAGCCTTCCGCCGGGTCTGGACACGACTCCCACGTGACCGAAGGACCCTCCTCTGTTGCCGTACACGCCTCTGGGTCTGCGCGCGACCCTGAGGCCTCCCGACCGGTCAAGGTTGGGCGAGCGATCCTGCTGCTCGTCGTGGTGGCGATCGCGGTCGCGGGCACAGGCGTCATCGGGCGGCGCAAGGACAATGAGTCGCTCGCCAAGTGGACTCAGGAACGGGCGATCCCGACCGTCGCGCTGGTCATGCCGCAAAGCGGCGGGGAAGTCAGGGAACTTGTGCTCCCAGGCAACGTCGAAGCCTTTTACACCGCCGCGATCCACGCCCAGGTCAGCGGATACGTGCAGGAATGGCGGAAGGATATCGGCGCCAAAGTCCGGAAGGGCGACGTGCTCGCGGTGATCGATACGCCCGAGCTCGACCAGAGCATGGCGGTCGCCGAGAGCGAGCTCGCCAGAGCGAAGGCGAACCTCGCGCTTGCGAAGGTGACCGCGGAACGGTGGAACTCGTTGCGCGCCTCCGCGGCGGTGTCGCAGCAGACAGCCGACGAAAAAACCGCCGACGCCCGAGCGCGGGCGGCTGAGGTCGATGCAGCGCAATCGAGCCTCGACCGCCTGAAGGCGCAAAAGGCGTTCGCCAACATCGTCGCTCCGTTCGACGGCGTCGTCACCGCGCGCAACATCGACGTCGGATCGCTCGTCAGGGCGGACGGCGGCACGGAGCTGTTCGCCGTTTCCGACGTTCACCAGATGCGGATCTATGTGCCCGTCCCGGAAACCTATGCGGCCGAGATAAAGGACGGCATGAAGGCGACGCTCGATCTCCCCGAATATCCGGACCGGAAGTTCGACGCGACGGTCGATACGACCTCGCACGGCATCGACCAGAAGTCCCGCACCTTGCTGGTCGAGCTCCTTGCCGATAACAAGGGCGACGCTCTCTTCCCCGGCGCCTTCACCCGCGTACATTTCCAGATCGCGCCGGATGCGAACGCAGTCGTGGTTCCGGCGAGCGCGCTCATTTACCGCGACAATGCGATCCAGGTCGGCGTTCTCGGCCCAGACAATCGCATCCGTCTTCAGAAGGTGCAGATCGCCCGCGATTTGGGGACGAAAGTTGAAATCACTGGCGGATTGAGTGAGGATGAACGGATCGTCGCCCACCCCCCCGACTCGATTGACGACGGTGAAGAGGTTCGGATCATGGACGCGGACAACCAAAAGCTGGATTCGTCGGCGGGGCAGGAGGGCGCGCGGGGGGAACCGGCGAGCGGCGCTCGCGAACTCGCGGCCTCGGAGCGGGACCGCGGTGAATGAATTGTCGATTTTGGTTGACGGCGTCGATCGCGTTCGCGCTCGGCGGCTGCGATTTCGCGCCGCGCTACGCCCTCACACCGCCATCGCTCTCAGCCAAGTTCAAGGATGCGACCGCGGAGGGCGCCCCGCTCCCCGCCAACGAGGAATGGTGGCGGGCCTTCCACGACGCGACACTCGACAGTCTCCAGGCTGACGTCGACGCCGCCAATCCCGACCTCGCCGCCGCGATCGCAGCCAACCTCGCCGAACAGGCGCGCGCGCAGGCGGCCCTGTCCGGCCTCCTCCCGAATGTGGACGCGATCGGCCATGTCACCGCCAACAAGCAGTCGAACAACCGCCCGCTGCGCTCGGCGGACCAGCCGACCTACTACGGCGACAACCTGATCGGGGCTCAGGCGTCCTACGAGGTCGACATCTGGGGGCGGGTGCGCGATATCGCAGCTTCCGCCAACGCGACGGCAGAGGCGAGCGCGGACGCGCTGGACCAGGCGCGGCTCGAACTGCATGCGGAGCTTGCCCGCGACTACATCGATCTGCGCGGCCTCGACGCCGAGGCGAAGCTCATCTCGGACACGATCGGCATCTATCGTTCGGCCTTGGATCTGACGAAGTCCCGGCTCCAGGCGCAGATTGCGTCGCCGGTCGACGTCGACCGCGCCCAGACCCAGCTCAGCAACGCCGAAGCGCAAGGCTCCGACCTCGCGCTGCGGCGCGCGGCGCTGGAGGACGCGATTGCGGCGCTGGTCGGCAAGTCGGCTGCGTCGTTTACGGTCGCGCGGTCGGCGAGGCCCCTGCCGCTGCCTGGGCGTCCCCGAGCCGTTCCTGCCGACGTCTTGCGGCTCCGGCCGGACGTCGCCGAGGCCGAGCGCCTGACCGCGGCAGCCGATTACGGGGTCGGCGTGGCGCGCGCCAATTTCTTTCCGAGGTTCACGCTGATCGCCATCGGGGGAACGCAGGACACGGGCTTCCGGCTGTTCAACCCTGGAAACACATTTGGAACCATCGGGCCTTCGGTCGGCCTTCCCTTGTTTGACGCGGGGCTGCGGCAGGCCGAACTCGACATCGCCAAGGCCGGCTTCACGCAGGCCGCCGAGAACTATCGGTCCGTGGTCGTGCGCGCCGTCAAAGAGGTGCAGGACGATATCAGCGCATTGCGCTGGCTCGCCGAGGAACAGCGACAGACCTCTACGGCCGCGACGGCCGCCCGTCAGGCCGCGGATTTGTCCATGACGCTCTATCGCGACGGCGCCTCATCGTTTCTTGACGTCGTCACGGCGCAGAGCGCTGCGCTCGAAGCTGAAAGCCTGACGATCGTGCTGCACACGCGCGAACTGGAATCCGACGTCGGCCTCATGCTGGCGCTGGGCGGCGGATGGAGCACGCCGGCTCCGCCCGCGCCGCGGACGATCGACGTGACGCCGCCTCCCGTCCAGATGTTCAGGGAGGCGTCGAAAGGCAGTTTATGACCGACGTTGCCGAGCAACCCGAGAACTGCGGCGCCTGCGCGTTCTGGCGCAGATTTCGCGACAACGACGGTATTTGCGGCCGTTGGGCGCCCGAAGCGTCCGCGCGCCCGGAAACGGTGGCGCATTGGCCCCTGACGCGTCAACTCGAGGGCTGCGGCGACGGCGTCGTCGCCGGGCCGTTCTCGCTCGGGGCCCATTGCGCCGCCTGCGTGCATTGGCGCCGCCCGGCGCTGGGACTCGATCCCGTCAATCGCGGCGACATGCCGATGTCGTGGTGGGCGCGCGCGGGCCACTGCACGCGCCATGCGCCTCGGCCGATGCGCGAGCCCGGTCCGCGGGGATTTTGGCCGGCGACCCTGGACATCGACTTCTGTGGCGAAGGCGCGCCGCGCAAGACCGATCCCGAATCCTAGCCGCCGCGGCGCCGTAGAGAAACCGGACCTCGGCTTCCAAGTCACGAGACAGACGTCGTGCAGTAATTTCTCCATAAATTACAGTTTATAAAGCGATAATTTAATTTATCGAGTCGAATAAGTCTGTTATTGGTAAGTCCTGGAGCGCTTCTCGAGCGTATTCGTCAAGAGCGACAGGCCGGCAATTCGTAGTCGAGGAGATTGAAGTGAACAGCGCAGCGGCAGCTACGCCGAACGTCGCGGTTGCCTTCCCCGTTCCGGCTTTCGCGCCCACGGTCTTCGGACACTCGCTGCCGTGGGCGCCTGGACATCAACACGCGCGACGAGTGCGGACGTGGGAACCATCGTATCGGCCGCGCCGGTCGTTGCGGTCGCGCCGACCTTGACGCCGTTCCAGGGGCCTTTCGGCAATCCGTTCGCCACGCCAGCGCGCCCGCTCGAATGGCCGAAAATCGCGCCTTACCCCGGGGGACAGGGCGGCGGCTCGGATGGACTGAGTCGCAACATCGACGGCTGCAACAAGGGCTGCATCGGCGGGCGCTACTGATCGCCCGGAGGTCAGGAAAGCGCCCCGCCATCTCGTCAGCAACATTGGAAGGAGGCTGACATGAAACGAGCATTCGTCATCGGACTTGGATTTGCGGCCGCCATGGCGCTTCCGGCTTTCGCCGGGGAAAACGCGGCCGTGACGCCGGTTCACCGTCATCACGTCTACCGGCATATTCACCGAACGACCGGGCCGGTCGAGATTGTCCCGAACGCCACCGCACTCGCGCCGGCGATGAAGGCAACAGTTGAACGGCCGAGTGTGGAATGGGATTATAATGGGGGGACTGCGGGCTATTCGTGGGAACCGTACGGCTGGCGGAGGGACTCCGCTCATTTTTAGAGGCCTGTGAAGACATGGGACTGCCTGGAGATTGGGGGTGTCAGGCCGCAACCGCTGCTTGCGGGAGCGGATCGTTGATGGGCTGGAATCTCTGCCCGAAGCCGGAGCCGAGCGTGCCATTATAAACAGCGCGGCGAACCTGAAGCAGAAGATCCGCCCCTCGCCGAGACCAGCGCATCTGCTGCGATTTGTTCATCCGGCGGTTCACCAGAAAATTGGCGGTCCCGCTGGTTGCGCTGCAGATCGCCCTTGATGGCGTTGAGCAGCCGGCCTGTGAAGGACGAGAGTTCGGACCCCATCCCGGACACGAGAACGAATTGGCCGGTGAACGCCGCCCAGGCCCTCATATGTCACCGCGCGGATCTGGCTTGCCGGCTTGAGGAAGCCGCGGCCGCAGCGGTTGACT
This sequence comes from uncultured Alphaproteobacteria bacterium, assembly GCA_963822215.1. Taxonomy (GTDB): domain Bacteria; phylum Pseudomonadota; class Alphaproteobacteria; order Rhizobiales; family Beijerinckiaceae; genus Roseiarcus. The sequence goes on along the minus strand of CAWGGX010000006.1, from coordinate 670,639 downwards.
GGGTTGAGTCCCCGTTCAGGGGCGGCGCCAATGCGTGCAGCTGGCGCAACGGGCCCCGATCGAGAATGGGGCGGCTGCGGCACCTGCGCGTTCTGGCGCAGGCTGCGTGACGGCGACGGAGTTTGCTATCGATGGGCTCCCGAGGCGTCCACGCGTCCGGAAACGACAGCGCACTGGCCCCTCACTCACCAACTGGAGGGCTGCGGCGATGGCCTCATGCTGGCGCTGGGCGGCGGATGGAGCACGGGGGCTCCGCCCGCGCCGCGGACGATCGACGTGACGCCTCTCCCGTCCAGATGCTCAGGGAGGCGTCGAAAGGCAGTTTATGACCGACGTTGCCGAGCGACCCGAGAACTGCGCTCGGTGAGCACGAGATGCGGATCCAACGATCACTATCGGTGAAGACCGTCCTTTGAATCGCGAGTTTGCGCGCTACGGCGTTTTCGACCGTGGGCGCGATGAACCTTGTTGAGACGTGTGCCAACGGCGCATCAGCCCTCATATCAGGCGTGCGATCGTCGCCACAATTCGAGCGCAACTGGCACTGGATCGACGTTGACACCGGCCCACCATGAGGCTTCGTCGCCATAGCGGTGGATCTCCCGATGGTGAAGCCGGCACACTGGGACGGTGTATTCGTCGGAGACTTTCCGTCCGATGGCGCGCGGCTGGGCGAAACGAATGTGGTGAGCTTCGCTCGGAATCCGGCCGCAGACAATGCAGGGTTGCGTCGCCACATACCTGCAGTGGAGCTTGTCACGCAGCCGGATGGTCTTGGCCGTCACGCCTCGGGGCCATCCGCGGCGCCTTGTCGGCAGAATGATTGGCGCCGGATCCACCCATCCGATCGGATCGCCGAAGACAGGCCGCTCGCTGTCGCCGCCAATCGCCTTATCGGCTTTCCCCGATGTTTGATCCACTTCTTCAGCCGTTTCGGTCAAGACGACGCCGCCGTCGTGTACGGGTTCGGGCGTTCCCTCGCCCTCATCTGTCAAAAGCTCCAGCGTAGAGAGCTTGACCCGGAAGCACGCCTCCACAAGATCGGCATCACGGTCGGAGAGCGCGTTCTTGCGCGCAAGATTTCTGTGTACCCAATCTGCGGCTTCGTCAGATGTCTGAAGCCGTTCAAGGTCAGCTAAGAGCCGGTCGCGCAGCGCGGCGGAATCTTCAGCCGAAAGCGCGCGTCGCTCCGGGCGAGGAAGCATGCCTCCTCGGGCGCCCCGACGTTTCGTCGCAGTTCGAACTTCGCTGGGACCACGCACCGTCGTAGAAGGCGCCGCAGCCATCTGCTCCATTTTGCTTTGGCGGTCGGCATCATGAATAGCGATGCCACTATCTACGGCAAGGTCCTCCGATGGCCGCACTTTCGCGGACGGCTCCGCCGGGGGCTGCGTCGCGCGCGACATGTCGCCTTTCCCCGCGCCATTTGCGCCAATAGGTTCGACCTTGAGGTTCAGGTCCGGCGCGTCGAGATCGTCTTCCCCTGCTATGCCGACCAGCGTGAAGAGCGCGTAGCGCCTTGCATAGGTCAGCGCCGCGCCCATCCGGCGCGGGGCTGCTGTTTCGCTGATCGCGCACACCGGCCATTCCGACGACATCCATTCGCCCGAGGAATGGGCAAGCGTTGTCGTGAGACGGATCAGACCCGCCTCCTGGTCGATCGCCGTCGTCTGGACCGTTGCGATCTCATGACCGCCAAGCGACTTGCGTACGATGTCGAGACCGCTCGACAGTGCCGCATAGCGAAAGGTCTGATCCTGATCGCGCGGGTTCGACGACCGGATCGTGGCGACAAGGGCTTTTTCCGGATTGGCGAGTTCGGCTTGCGCCTTGGCGAGCGCCGCCGCGATCGCTCCGATGGTTTCGCTAGACCGTTGCATGGCTGTCCTCCTTAGCGACGAGATCAAAGCTGATCGCGCCCGATTTCGAGCGCTTGCCCCGAACGCCATGGCCTGACGCTTCCTTGACGTCCTCCGGCATCAGGGCCTTGAGTTCGGACTTGGCCCGCTCATGCTCGAGGAAGGCGGAACGCGTCGCGCAGTAGAGTCCCGCGAATTCGGCCCATGAGTTCGAGTCGCTCATATCGACGATGCGGATCGCTTCGATCCTGGGCCGCGGCGGTTCAACGCCGTAGGGCGTTGGGGTTTCTCCCGTTTGCACACAGCGCCAAAAGCGGCGCTCGGCTGTAACGAGAAAGTGCTGGTAGAGGGCGTCGGCGGGGATGGTAATCTCCACCCATTGGCCGCCTCCGGTGATGATCGAAAGGACTGCGGATCTTGCGTTGGTCACCCACATGTTGTGCTGAAGCTGGGCCATGTGTTTCTCGGCGGCTGCCCCTTGGGAGAACGACCATGGCAGCATGAACTTGGCCTCGAACACGGCGTCGACGTCATTGACGAAGCCATCGAGAGTGGCGGCCATGTACCGTCGTACCGGGTGCTGAACCCAACGCTGGACGTCGGTCAGAGATCGCTTGGTATTGCGTTCATACCAGCTTCGGTTCAGCGCCTCGGTGGCGAGGCCAAGCTGGACAATGAGGTTGTCGCGCAGGTCCTCCGGCTCGGCTTCGCCTCGTTTTTCCTTCCACAACCGGATGAGCGCCCCCTCGTCCGGGCTCATGATAATCCTTGCGTCCGACCCGCCGATGAACTGGCGGCGGTTCGGCTTTGTCGACGGTGTACCTATAAAATCGCTCGATGAGAGCCTCATGTGAATCTCCTTGTTGTCGGCCAATCGCACGCGAGGCGTGGCCGTCGATGTCCATCGAAAATCGATGCTTATATTTTTAATAGATGGAAACGGCGTGTCAATCGTTTTTCGACGGAATTGATGAAAAGTTGCGCATGTGCGAACCCAGGGGAATGATTTCATCTGCCCAATGTCGAGCGGCTCGAGGTCTGTTGGATTGGAGCCAGCAGGAGCTTGCGGAAAAGGCTGGCGTCGGTGTGGTGACCGTTCGCCAACTGGAGGCCGGCGGTCATCAACCTCGTCGGGCCACGCTCGACGTGGTGAAGCGGTGTCTCGAGTTTGGCGGCGTCGAATTTATTGCGGAGAACGGCGGCGGTGTTGGCGTGCGCCTCCGCAAGCCCTCGGGCAGCAACGAAGCGTAGCGGCGCAATGTGCGTTTCGGCCGCCGCCTCTTCCGAGAACGGCCATGGCAAGCGCTTTTCCTTCCACAGCTGGATCAGTGCGGCCCCGTCCGGGCTCATGATGATCCTTGCGTCCGACCCGCCGATGAAGTGGCGGCGACCGGGCTTCTGAGCAACCGTGGTAGAGTCATGGAGCGTGATTCTCGTTAGAGATGCCTTCTTCGTGCAAAGTCGGATCTGTGTCACATAAAACGACGATAGTGGCGCAAAATATGACATATGGACATTTCTGTCAATGCTGACCGGCCAACAGATTCGCGGTGCGAGAGCGGTGCTGGGTTGGTCAGCGCAGTCTTTGGCCGAGCGATCTGGAGTAAGCCTCCGGACGCTAATCCGGCTTGAGAAGGTTGACGGGGTTCCGCTAGGACGGATTTCGACGCTAATGGAAATCCAAAAGACGCTCGAGGCGGCTGGGATCGAATTCATTGGGACGCCCGACGATGGGCCTGGCATCAGGTTGCGCCGTCTAACCTAGTATCTCCTCGACTTGACTCTTGTCGCCCTTCTTCAGCTGGCGCGGCGACGATGGCGGCGTGGTCGGCGGCGTCCCTCTTCATCGATCGAGGTTACGGCAGACGATCTAGAGCGGTGTCCGATCAAGTTGAATTGACTTCGCCATCTGGATCGTATCCGCAGGCGCGGAAATAGTTTTTGCATTCGGCTGGTTTGAAGATATCGGCGCATGCGTCGAGGGCGGCCAGAAGGCCAACAACGGTTCTCTCGGCGATTTTCCGCAGGACGGCCTTCAGTTTGGAGTAGGCCTTCTCGATGGGGTTCATATCGGGGCTGTAGCCGGCATCCCGATCTCCTCGTCGACCATCGACGGGCCAGGAGTGCCGCAGTTGCTGAACCGCGGGGAGCAAACAACGAGCGCCGTGACCGGCTTTGACAACGCGTTCGCGAAGATCGTCAGAAAGCGCCATTCCCGCCGCCTCCTTCGCGCGGCGGAAATGATCAATCAGAAACTAACCGATTCGAGAATCCCCCAACCGATTCAGTCCGCTCGGATACCGCTCCTGCGAGTGTCACCGCGTGTCACGAACTACACACCTAAGTTAATCTAGCAACATTTAAGCATTATCTGCTCGTATTCCTCCATCAAGCTTTCAACTCGTCGCAACTATTCATCGCTTAGGCGGCTAAAGTCGAATACCCTTGGTTTATCGACACTTGGAGAAGAATCAAGTTTAGTCATGACATCAAATAAAAGCTTTTGCGCAGGTCGATCTCCCCGCAGGGCGGAGCAAATTACCTCCTGAAACACAGCTCTAGCTACAGTTACCCTCTGCCTTTTGCCCCCAACATAGACAGTGACCAACCGTTTCAACTCCGTCCGAACAACGTCATCGAACGATTCTTCCGTCTTATCACTAAGAATCGTTTCCTCAGCCTGGCGCGTTGATGATCCGCGCGGCGGCACGCGACCGCTTGGATCGGGCTGATCTCCATTCGCCAAGCGTGAGTCATGCCGCGATCCATCTCGGAGAGCAGGATCTTCGCAACCACCCGTGCTGTCTTCCAACATCGATTCGGATAGATCAGGCTGTTTGTTCGTCATTTATGGCTTCACCACACTCCACCCCGACCGCGACTTGCGTTGGGCAAAAGGCTGGTCCAACTCGCACTAGGCACCAAGAATCCCAACGTGATCGAACGAGTGCTCGCTGTGGCGCCATCACCGTTGGTGCTAGGCGAACAGGAGCTCGAGTACCGGGCGTTAGCAGAACGGTTCATCTCGGCTGCCAAGCCAGAGGACACAATCGAGGAAATGCTTCTCCGAGACGTGATTGACCTGACGTGGGAAGAGTTTCGATTACGTCGGATGAAGAGCGAATTGTTGAAAGCCTCCACGAGTGTAGGGGTGTGTGCGATCCTCGAAGATATCGGTCACGGCGACGGCGGGGTCGAGTACCATAGGGAGTTGAGCAAGCGTTGGGCCTCGGGCGACACGCAGTCGCAGAACGAGGCGGGCCTGACCCTGGACGCGATTATGGCAAGAACGCTCGAGGTGAAGCTCGACAGTTTTGAACGGCTTGATCGCTTGCTGGCCAGTTCCGAGGCGCGACGGAACAACGCGCTGCGGGAAATCGACCGCCACGGAGAGAAGCTCGGTGCCGCGACACGTCGGGCGCTCGAAGTTCCGGAGGACGTCGAATTCTGTGACGTGGAAAGCGGAGTCTCTTTCGAAGCGTCGGCGGGTAGCCACGTTACTGAGGGCGGATCTCAATCATGACAAGCAATCGCCGCAGCCGCGTCAACCAGATCAACGCCCAGGCGAGCACGGGACCGAGGACGGAGGCTGGCAAGGCTCGTTCGTCGAAGAACGCGCGTCGCCATGGTTTGAACATTCCGATATGGAACGACCCAACACTCGCCCCGCAGGCCGAAAGGATCGCGCGGCGGATCGCTGGCAGCGAGGCAAGCGACGAAATCCTGGAGAGCGCGCGCCGCGTTGGCGCGGCTCAAATTGATATTGTGCGCATACGCGCACGGCGTAGAGAATTGATCGAGCGGCTGATCCTCTGGCGCATGCGATTTGGAACCGATCAAACCTTCTCTGCTATCGTCAGTGACAAAACGAAGGAACTAACGCAACTTGACCGGTACGAGCGCAGGGCCTTCTCGCGACGTATGTGCGCAATACGTCACTTAGATGACCTTTATTTGAGCACATATTGATAACAAGGCCAATCAATATTGGCAAGCGTGAAGTGGCTCCGTATTGACCGCTACCCCTAGTACACCAGTGCGACAGGGGAACATTGGCGACGAAACTAAACTTGACCCGATCAAAAATTGGATTTGTATGAGTGTGAGTGATCAGTAATCTGCATTTTAACCAACGACACAGGCCAAAAGCGAACGTGCTAGCCGATGGTACCTCAGGAGGCAGCGAAAACTTAAGCATAGGGGCTCGGAATTGATGTGCTCTTTCGGGTCGAAAGACTGCCATTCGTACATTCGACGCGTTTGTATAGGGCTGTCGCTTGCAGTCGCTCTCATGAATACCTCATTTTTGAGACTCGAAAAGGCCTGAATTTGGGCTTCTCTGGGCGGCCGGACGGAAAATCAGCGGGCTGGAGAGGCGACGCGAGGGCCGAGCCGGTTGTTTATCGAAGATTTGCACGCCAAGCCCGTGCTGTCTGTTGGCCGCGCTCGGGGTCCCTGTCTGGCGGTTTCCTCTATCGGCCAGGTGCCGCGAAAGCGCGTGCATTGTTCGCCAAGTCCGCTACAGGTCGAGCGGTTCCTGAGCAACACCGGCACGGTTCCCTGGGACCTGTTGGGTTTGCGAGGTCGTGGGCGAGTGGCGCGAGATCGTCGTGGCGATGGAAGACGTGAGGCAGCCGCTCGCTCGTCGGGTTTGATTTGGCGAAACGAACCCAAGTTCGCCGACGCTCGACCCCAAAAGCGCCGTGAGAACAGGGGCCAAATTTCATGTGCGTCGACGTGAGGGCTGACACCAGGCTAGATCCATCCGGTCCTTGTCGAATTCCTTTTTGACGGCGGCATACTGGCGCGCTTCGACACAATCCAGTTCGAGGCCGACAGTAGCGAAGCGCCGCCTAGGGACGGGGCCGTCGGTAGTAGCGGCGAGATCAATGCAATCGCGGTGGAGCAAAGGACGGGGTCATCTGGCGGCCAAGGGAGATCAACCGGGCGTCCGGGTTGGCCAATCTGTTTCTTCTTGACGCGTTCGACCTCTGAGTGACGCGGCTCTGCCCGGCATCCGGTTCGCCCGATACGCCGACGACGCCGGGCTTCACTGCAAGAACCGACGACACAGCTATGGCCGGCTCAGTGCCCGGCGCTGCTGTGCGCCTCCTGCAGCTTTCTCAGCACGGCGTCGAGATTGAACGACGCAGGCTTCTGCCGCGGCGGGAACGCCTGGAACTCGGCGATCTGGTTCGCCACAAGCGCCTGCATCGCATAGATGATGTAGACGTGCGAAAGCAGCCAATCCCAGTAGGTGTTCGAGCTCTCGTCAGCCCGCTCGAACGGATCTCGGCGCAGGTTGAAGATCTTCGGCGCCCTCAGATGAACGAACGGCTCGAACCAGCACATCAATTGCTTGGCGCGCTGCTCCATCAGGACAACCTTCCAGTCCTTCATCCTGATGCCGAGGATGTCGCCGTCGTCGCTGATGTAGAAGAAGAAGTTCCTCGGGCTCTCCTTCGCCTCGCCGGTCAGGTACGGCAGCATGTCGATGCCGTCGATATGAACCTTGAAGGCCCTATCGCCGATCGCGGCGCCGGCGTGCAGCTTCGTCTTGATGTCCGTTTCTCCCGCCGCGGCGAGCAGCGTCGGCAGCCAGTCCTGATGGCTGACGATGCCGTTCAGCACGGTCCCCGCCTTGAATCTCTTGGGCCAGCGCACGAAAGCGGGAACCCGCCAGCCGCCCTCCCAATTGGTGTTCTTCTCGGAGCGGAACGGCGTGATGCCTGCGTCCGGCCATGAATTGTAGTGCGGGCCGTTGTCGGTCGAATACATGACGATGGTGTCGTCGGCGATGCCGAGTTCGTCGAGCTTGACGAGCATCTGGCCGATGTGCTCGTCATGCGCGACCATAACGTCGTTATATTCGCCCTGGCCGTTGCTCTTGCCCTTGTGCTTGGCGGCGGAGTGCGTGCGGAAATGCATCCCCGTCGTATTGTACCAGAGGAAGAACGGCTCGTCCGCCGCGTGCGCCTCGTCGATGAACTTGAGCGCGCGTTCGGTCACCTCCTCGTCGATCGTCTCCATCCGCTTCTTGTTCAGCGGTCCGGTGTCCACGACCGTCTGTCCGCCCTTGCCGTCGGCCCTGCAGTGCAGCACGCCGCGCGGCCCGAAGTGTTTCAGGAACTCCGGATCCTTGGGGTAGTCGGGATCCTCCGGCTCCTCTTCCGCATTGAGGTGGTAGAGGTTGCCGAAGAATTCGTCGAAGCCGTGCACGGTCGGCAGGAACTCGTCCTTGTCGCCGAGGTGGTTCTTGCCGAACTGACCTGTCCTGTAGCCGAGCGGCTTAAGGAGATCGGCGATGGTCGGATCCTCTGCGCTGAGGCCGACGTCGGCGCCCGGCATGCCGACCTTGGTGAGGCCGGTGCGGATCGGGTTCTGACCGGTGATGAACGCGGCGCGCCCCGCCGTGCAGCTCTGCTGGCCGTAATAGTCGGTGAAGGCGACGCCCTCGTTGGCGATCCGGTCAATGTTGGGGGTGCGGTAGCCCATCTGGCCGCGGCTGTTGTAGCTGATGTTCCACCAGCCGATGTCGTCGCCCCAGAGAATGAGGATATTCGGTTTCTTCGCTTCAGGCATTTCCCTCTCCCGTTCCTAAACCAGCGCCGACTACGCGGCTGACCGCGCTGCGAGACCGATCTCCGCCGCCGTTCCGCCAGAGCCCTTTCAGCCAAACGGCGCGATGTCAAACTCCATGCCGACGATCGCCGCCACCCCCACGGCAAGCAGCAGGAGCGCCGTGATCAAGGTCAGCGATACCGGGAAGCCGGTCTCGCCGTGAATGAGCCCCTCTTGACGCATCGACTCCCGCAGCCGGCGAAGACCAAGCATGAACTGGATGTGGTAGAGGATGCCGAAGACCAGCATCAGGATGCCGAGCAAGACCAGCGCGGAACCGAAATTCCGCGGCGCGCCGGCGCGGCTGATGACGTCCTGTTCCTTGAGCCGCTGGAAGAACTGGAAAATCGTGAAGCCGAAACCGATCAGCGACAGGGCGGTGCGGATCACCGCCATCAGGGTGCGGTCCTCGGCCAAGCGGGTGCGCTGAAACGCCATTCCCGTGCGACGCGCCGCAAGCTCGGTGTTCACGTCCAGCTTGAGATCGGGACTGGCCAAACGACGCCTCTCGAACCGATTCCGATCAACCGGCCGGGGACACGGGACACCTACACCCCTCTCAGCCGCACCTAGCAGAGCATAAGACGCAAACCCCGGCAAGGCGACGACCGGCGCCCTCTCAGCGTGTGTGGGCGCGAGCACGGCCTCGCGATCTGCTCCGCGCTGATGTTGTGGCAGGACGGCGCCGAGGGTCAGCCGATCGGCGCGAGCGTCCCGTCGAGGTCCGATAAGCCGGTCCCGTCGAAAACCCACGGCGATTTTGCGCTTGCGAACGGGCCTGGGCCGGTCGATGATCGTCTGCGAACCCGCGCATAAAGCGTGCGGCAGGTCGCGCCCGGCTCGGGCGTCCGCCTTTTCGCGCCCTTGCAATCCCGTCGAATCCTCATGGACGCGCCGCGCGGGCAAGGCCACGGGGATTCGGCGCGGGAGAATGGTTGGAACGCTGCGGCGATGATGCGGCAATATGAATTGGTGGAACGGGTCCGCCGCTACAATCCGAGCGCCGACGAGGACCTCCTGAACCGCGCCTACGTCTTCGCGATGAAGGCGCACGGAACGCAAAAGCGCGCCTCGGGCGATCCTTATTTCTCGCACCCGCTCGAAGTCGCGGCGATTTTGACCGAATTCAAGCTCGACGACGCCACGATCGTTGCGGCCATGCTGCACGACACCATCGAGGACACCGAGACCTCCCGGGAGGACATCGACAAGGCGTTCGGCGAGGAGATCGGCGGCCTGGTCGACGGCCTGACCAAGCTCGGCAAGCTCGATTTCGTCACCAAGCATGCGCAGCAGGCGGAAAACTTTCGCAAGCTCCTGCTGGCGATTGCCGACGACGCCCGCGTGCTGCTGGTCAAGCTCGCCGACCGGCTGCACAACATGCGCACCCTGCAGTACATGCCGGAGGTGAAGCGCGCCCGGATCGCCCAGGACACGCTCGACATCTACGCGCCGCTTGCTGGCCGAATGGGCATGCAGAGCATGCGCAACGAACTCGAGGACCTGTCGTTCCGCTGCCTGATGCCGGACGCCTACCAGCTGATCGTTACGCGCCTCGAGGCGCTCAAGACCAAGAACGGCGCGCTCATTGCCCGTATCGCCGCCGAGCTGACCGACCAGTTCGTCCGCCGCGGCATCAAGGTCGAGGTCAAAGGCCGACAGAAGGCGCCGTACTCGATCTGGAAGAAGATGGAGCGGCGCTCGATCGCCTTCGAGCAGCTGTCGGACATCTACGGCTTCCGCATTCTAGTCGACACGGTCGCCGACTGCTACGCTTCGGTCGGCGTCGCGCATACGACCTGGCCGGCGGTGCCGGGCCGCTTCAAGGACTATATTTCGACGCCCAAGCAGAACGACTACCGCTCGATCCACACCACCGTCATCGGGCCCGGCAGCCAGCGTGTCGAACTGCAGATCCGCACCCATGAAATGCACGAGATCGCCGAGTACGGCATCGCCGCGCATACCATCTACAAGGATGGTCGTCCGGATACCCCGGGCGTCAGCGAGAGCCGCGCCTACCGGGGCCTTAGGCAGACGATCGAAGCGCTGGCGAGCGACGATTCGGAGAAGTTCCTCGAACACACCAAGCTCGAGCTGTTCCATGACCAGGTGTTCTGCTTCACCCCCAAGGGCCGGCTGATCGCGCTGCCGCGCGGGGCGACGGCCATCGACTTCGCCTATGCAGTCCACACCGACATTGGCAACTCGGCGGTCGGTTGCAAGATCAACGGTCGCATCGCGCCATTGATCTCGGTGCTGCACAACGGCGACGAGGTCCAGATCTCCCGCTCCGAACGGAGTACGCCGCCGGCCGCCTGGGACGGCGTCGTGGTGACAGGGCGGGCGCGGGCGGCCATCCGCCGCGCCACGCGCGAGGCGGCCAAGCAGCAGTTTGGCGGGCTCGGGCGCCAGATCGTCGAGCGCGCTTTCGAGCGGGCCGGCCGGAAGTTCTCCGAATCGAAGCTGAAGGCGGCCTTGCCGCGCCTGGCCCGGTCCTCGATCGACGACGTCATGGTCGGCGTCGGTCGCGGCGAGATCTATTCGAGCGACGTCGTGCGCGCCGTCCATCCCGACTTCAAGGACGACCGCAAGGCCGGTCCGGCCGTGCCGCAAAACGAGATCGGTTGGTTCGAGCTGCCGAAGGCGGCGAACCTCGTGTTCCGTGTGCCCGGGGGACCGGGAAAGCTCGAGACCGGCGCGACGCCGGCCCCTGTTCGCGGCATCGACCCGGATACGACTGTTCGGTTCGCCCCGAAGGGCGGCGCCGTGCCGGGCGAGCGCATCGTTGGCATCCGTGGGCCGGAGGGGATCACCATCTTTCCAATCCACTCGCCAGCGCTGGCGGCTTTCAACGACGAGCCGGATCGTTGGCTCGACGTTCGATGGGACCTGGAGGCGGCCGACAAGGCCGTCTATTCGACCCAGATCGTCATCACCATGCTCAACGAGCCGGGCGCTCTCGGGGTCATCGCCACGATCATCGGCGAATATGGGGCCAACATCGACGCCGTTTCCTCAACGGCGAGCGGAGCGGACTTCCGCGACCTGCGCATCGACCTGCAGGTCCGCGACATCCAGCACCTGAACGCCATTCTGTCCGAATTGCGCAGCAAGAGCGTCGTCCACAAGGTGGAAAGGCTGAGTGGGTAGGGGATGCCTCTCTATTTCGCCTATGGCGCGAACATGGACGTCGAGGCGATGGCGCGCCGCTGCCCGCGCTCGAGACCGATCGGCCTCGCCCGGCTCGAGCGACACCGGCTCGCGATCATGCGCGAGGGCTGGCTGACCACAGTCCGCGCCCCGCGCGCTATGGTTCATGGCGTGCTGTGGGAACTGGCGCTCGCTGACGTCCCTGCGCTCGATCGCTTCGAAGGTCTGTCCAGGGGCCTTTACGCCAAGGTCGTCCAGCCGGTGGTCGCGCCGGGCGGCGCGAGGCGGGCAATCGTCTATTTCGGCGCCAACGCCGGGCCGGGCGCCGTGAACCCGGACTACATGGCTGCGGTCCTTGCCGCGGCGCGCGCATGGAGCCTGCCGGCCGAGGCGCTCGCCGCTCTTGAAGCGCTGAGGCCGTCCCACGGGGGAAGGGGTCTTGCGGGCCGGCGAGGCCCGGACCGCGGGGCCAGCCATGGCGGCTGATCGGGCTTCGGCGGCGAATGCGCTTATCGGGCGGTCGCTTTGTCGGCGCGCGGCGAGAGCCTGACGGGAGGCGCCGCGCGATCGCGTCCGCCGCTCGACTTCGCGCCAGCGCCATGCAAGGACGCGGCCGATGCGCCGAACGACAGGGTCGACCATGCGTTTCCTTTCTACCTTCGATCGCGACGCGCTGATCAACAGCGCGGTCTGCTTCACCGCGGCCTTCGCCTTCGGGACGTTGATCGGCGCCGAGCGCCAGTACCGGCAGCGGTCGGCGGGGTTACGCACGCATGCGCTGGTGGCGATCGGAGCTGCGGCTTTCGTCGACTTCGGCATGCGGGTCGGCGGCGAAGCCTCCACACAGGTGATGGCGTACGTGGTGTCCGGCATCGGCTTTCTCGGCGCGGGCGCGATCATGAAGGAGGGGCTCAACATCCGCGGCCTCGACACCGCTGCGACGCTCTGGTGCTCGGCCGCGGTCGGCGCCACTTCGGGCGCAGGGCTCCTTGTCGAAGCTGGATTGCTGACCCTGTTCGTTATGGCCGGCAACACGCTCCTGCGTCCGCTTGTCAACCGGATCAACCGCATCCCGCTCGACGACGAGGCGGGCGAGGCGACCTACGAGGTTCGTTTGGCTGTGAGTTCGGAGAAGGCGGACGCAATGCGTGAGGCTCTGATCGACGCGCTGGAGGCAGCGCATTATCCGGTCGCTGACGTCGATGCGGAAGAGCGCGGCGACGACACGGTGGAGATCGTCGCCAGGCTCGTCGCCACCGCAGTTGTGCCAAAAGAGCTCAACGCGGTCATAGCGGCGCTGGAGAAGCGTCCCGGCGTGATTCATGCAAACTGGGAGAGCGAAGTCCAGACCTGAATCGCCAGCCGCTCGGCGCATTGATGTGAGCGCCAAAGGGACATCCGGTCCTTCGCCGAGCGAATTCTGGGACCGCAGGTCGTATCCGACCCGCGGTTGTTCGAAGTTGGCCGAACCGCCAGATTCGGAACGCTGACTTCGCCGGCTCAGACCTCGCGAGCGAGCTGCCAGCGGGCCGGCGAACGCCAGAGGCGCGAACGCAACATTTCGCGTTCGTAGACGAACTCCTTCGGGATCCGGTCGAAGAAGCGGTCGAACAACTCTTCGTGCAGATGCGCCTCCTCGGCGCCTTCGTCGCGGCCGACTGTCATAAGATCTTGGAACGTGTCGCGATCGTAGGCAAGGCCGCGCCAGTCGATGTCCTCGTAGCGCGGCATCCAGCCGATCGGGCTCTCCACGCCGTAGCCTCGCCCGCGCACACGGTCGACGATCCACTTCAGCACGCGCATGTTCTGGCCGAAGCCCGGCCAGAGGAACTTGCCGTCGTCGTCGCGGCGGAACCAGTTGACGCGGAAAATGCGCGGCGGGTTGGCGACCTGACGGCCGACGTCCAGCCAGTGGTTGAAGTAGTCCGCCATGTTGTAACCGCAGAACGGCAGCATCGCCATTGGGTCACGTCGGGTCGCGGTGACGCCGATCGCCGCCGCCGTCGCTTCGGAGCCCATTGTGGCTGCGAGGTAGACGCCGTGCGCCCAGTTGAAGGCCTGGTAGACGAGCGGCATGTTCTTGCGCATGCGGCCGCCGAACAGGAACGCGCTGATCGGCACGCCTGCGGGATTCTCCCATTCCGGATCGATCGACGGACACTGCCCGGCCGGCGCGGTGAAGCGGGAGTTCGGATGGGCGGCGGGGCGGCCGCAACCGGGCGTCCAGTCCTTGCCGGTCCAGTCGATCAGGTGCGCGGGCGGCGTTTCCGTCATCCCCTCCCACCAGATGTCGCCGTCGTCGGTCAGCGCCGTGTTGGTGAAGATTGTGTTCTTCGCGCAACTCGCCATCGCGTTCGGGTTGGACATATCGTTCGTACCCGGCGCGACGCCGAAGAACCCGGCTTCCGGATTGATCGCGCGCAACACCCCGTGCTCGTCCTTCTTGATCCACGCGATGTCGTCGCCGACCGTGGTGACCTTCCAGCCTTCGAGTTCCTTCGGGGGCACCAGCATCGCGAGGTTCGTCTTGCCGCAGGCGCTCGGGAACGCGGCGCCCAGATAGGTGTTCTCGCCAGTCGGAGAGTGGACGCCCATGATCAGCATATGCTCGGCGAGCCAGCCTTCGTCGCGCGCCATCACCGAGGCGATGCGGAGCGCCAGGCACTTCTTGCCGAGCAGCGCATTGCCGCCGTAGCCCGAGCCGTACGACCAGATCTCGTAGGTCTCGGGAAAGTGCACGATGTACTTCCGGCTGATGTCGCCCTCGCACGGCCAGGTCGAATCCTTCTGTCCCGGCGTCAGGGGCGCGCCGACCGAATGCATGCAGGGGATGAAGGGGCCGTCGCCGAGCACGTCGAGCACTGCGCTCCCCATGCGCGTCATGATCCGCATGTTGACTACGACATAGGGACTGTCGGTGATTTGCACGCCGATCTTGGCGATCGGCGAGCCGAGCGGGCCCATGCTGAATGGAATGACGAACATGGTCCGGCCACGCATGCTGCCGTCGAAAAGCCCCAGCATCGTCTCGCGCATCTCCGCCGGGGGCGCCCAGTTGTTGGTGGGGCCAGCGTCAACCTTGTTGCTGGAGCAGATGAAGGTCCTTTCCTCGACCCGCGCCACATCGGAGGGATGCGAGCGCGCGAGATAGGAGTTGGGGCGCTTTTCAGGATTTAGCCGGATGAACGTGCCGGCCTTGACCATCTGCTCGCACAGAATGTCATTTTCTTCAACCGTGCCGTCGCACCAATGGACGCTGTCCGGCTTGCAGAGGCGCTCCATCTTGTCGACCCAGGCTTGCAGGCCCTCGTTGGTCACTTTGACCGGTACACTCTTTTCCATTTTCACTGCAGCCTCCGCTCTCCAGGCGCGCGCCTATGTCCCCACAAGCCCCAATCGGGCCCTCATCCGAACTTTCACGATCGAATTGGGTCGGCGTCAGCGGGCTTGACGGTCGCGAGCCGGACTCGCGCTCCGAAGTAACCGGAGTACGACTTCCGCCAATCAGATTTCGCCCGTCGAAGGCCCTACTGCAAGGCATAGTCGATCACGAGGCCAGAACAAGCAATGCGGCAGATTGCGGCGCCGAAAGTTGCTCTTTATGCACCGCGCCGATTTGTATATAAGACTGCGGATATGCTTCCTCTCGGCCCCGGTCTTCGCCGCGGCTGATCGTCGCGGCGAGGGTCAGTTCCGGGGGTTTTGCCGATCTCGCGCCGCCCGTACGCAACGGCGCATAATCGAGGCGAGAAGGCGAACGCGGGCGCCCGGACTCCCTTGAAACGCGGGCGTCTGCGCGAAGATTCGCGGTGATCTCTTGCTCGTCCGCGATCACCCTCTGACTCTAAGACTTTCGGCTACGGCCGCCGACGCGAGAAACCAGAATGAACTTCTGTATCTTTCTGGGGCGGAGTTTATAGTTGCGCCTGAGAACGGGAGGGGGACGACGAAGGCCGAAGCCCGCTGTGGCCGTCGGAACTCCGGCGCCGCAGGAGGTTGGATAGCGACGGCCTGACCGCGCGTTCCTTTGTCGCCTCCCCTCCCGACGAACGACGCCCAGGCGAACGGTGACGAGATGACGCTATCCTTGGAACTGCTTGAGGACCTGCGCAAGCGCAGGCAGTCCATCTTGGCCGGCGGCGGCGCGGACAAGCTCGCGCAACGGCGCGCGAAGGGGCTCATGACGGCGCGCGATCGGCTCGACGCGCTGTTTCAGGAAAACACCTTCCAGGAGCAAGGGACCCACATCCACCATTCCGCCCGCTTCTTCGGCATGGAGAACAAGGTGCTGCAGGCCGACGGCGTCGTGGCTGGCACAGGCTACGTCGGCGGACGCGTCGTCTCCGCCTTCAGCCAGGATTTCACGGTCGTCGGCGGCTCGCTCGGCAAGATGCACGCCAAGAAGATCGTCACGCTGATGCAGCAGGCCGGCAAGCTCGGCGCGCCTGTCGTCGCGTTCAAGGATTCCGCTGGCGCCCGCATCCAGGAAGGCGTCGACGCGCTCTCCGGTTATGGCGACGTCTTCTACATGAACGTCCTGCTGTCGGGTGTGGTGCCGCAGATCGCAGTGGTCTGCGGCCCCTGTGCGGGCGGCGCCGCCTATTCGCCGGCGCTCATGGACTTTGTCGTGATGACCCGCAAGAACGCCTATATGTTCATCACTGGGCCGGAGGTAATCAAGGCGGTGACCGGTAAGGCGGTGACGATGGACGAGGTCGGCAGCGCCGACATGCACGCCTCTATCTCCGGCAACGTGCACTTCCTTGCCGAGGACGACGCCGACGCGATCCGCATCGTCATCAAACTGCTCTCTTATCTTCCCGCGAACAATTCGGAGGATCCGCCGCACTTTCCGAGCCCGGACATCGCCATCGTCGAGGACGCCGGCATAAACGCCCTCATCCCGGACGATGCGCAAATGCCGATGGACGTACGGGGCATCATCGAGCACATCGTCGATCCGGGCGAATTTCTCGAGGTGCACCGCTCCTTCGCCGAGAACCTGATCGTCGGCTTCGGCAGGATCGAGGGCATTGTGGTCGGCCTGATCGCCAATCAGCCGGCGGTCCGGGCGGGCGCGCTCGACATGGACGCGGCCGACAAGGGGGCGCGCTTCATCCGCTTCTGCAACTGCTTCAACATTCCGATCGTCAACCTCGTCGATGTTCCTGGCTTCATGCCCGGCGTCGAACAGGAGCGCAACGGCATCATCCGGCACGGCGCGAAGCTCCTGTTCGCCTACGCCTCGTGCACGACGCCCAAGGTGACAGTGATCCTGCGCAAGGCTTACGGCGGCTCTTATCTCGCCATGTGCAGCCAGGAGATGGGCGCCGATTTCGTCTTCGCGTGGCCGACCGCGGAAATCGCGGTGATGGGGGCCGAGGGCGCGGTGAAGGTCCTCTACAACAAGGAGCTGAAGACGGCCGCGGACCCCAAGGCGATGGCGGCCGAGCTCGCCGCCGCCTATCGGGTCGAGTTCGCCTCGCCCTATATGGCGGCCGGAAACGGCTATATCACCGACGTCATCGAGCCGGCGATCACCCGGTCGACAATCGCGCTGGCGCTCAGAAAGGCGCTGTCCAAGCGCGAGCTGCGGCCACCGAAGAAGCACGGCAACATCCCCCTCTAACGCTCAACCTGGCGAAGGAACGACGCCATGACTTTCGAAATGATCAAGATTGGGCTCGGCGCGATCGCCGTTGTCGTCGTCTTGTGGTTCGCCGTGGTGTATGTCGGCCGCTTTCTGAGTTGGGTCGAGCGGTCCGAGATTGCTCGTCAGAAGGCGGAGGCAGCCGAGGAGGCTGAGCGCAAGAAGGCCGGGACACGCGTCGCCGCGCCCGCGGTCGCGTCGCCCGAACTCGACGGTGTGCCCACCCGTCACATCGCCGCTATCGCGGCCGCCGTCGCCGTGTACGGCTTCCGAGTCGTCCATATCGCCGATCAGGCCACGGGGCACGCCTGGACGTCCGAAGGCCGCTGGATGCACCAAACGTCGCACTCGATAAGCCATCACCAGCACTGACCCGTGGTTTCTTCGATCAGGAGCGCGATATGCAGAGGAAGTTCAGGATCAGCGTTGACGGCCAGACTTACGAGGTCGTCGTGGAGGAGATTGCCGCCGAGGGGTCCGGGACGGCCTGGCCCGGTTCGGTCGCGGCGGTCTCGGCGGCAGTGGCGGCTGCCGCATCGCCGACCGCCCCGTCCGTGGCCAAGCCCGCCGCGGCCGCCGGCGACCAGGTCGCGCCGCTCGCCGGCACCGTCCAGTCGGTCGACGTGACGGTCGGCCAGGCGGTCAAGGCCGGGGACAAGATCGCGACGATCGAGGCGATGAAGATGAAAACCGAGGTGCATGCCAAGGGCGCTGGCAAGGTCGTATCGATCGCAGTCAAGCCGGGCGACTCCGTCGACACCGGCGGCGTCCTGCTTACGCTCGCCTGAAGGGAGCCGATCCTGTGACAATGCCCGACACGCTCTACGGGGCTTTCATGCTCAGCTTGATCGACTTTTTTATGTCGATGGTGATGATCACCGGAATCGGCGTGGTGCTGGCGCTGTTCCCGCTTCTCAACCGGCTCGGCAAGATCGACGAAGAGGCTTTGCGCAGAAGCCATCACTGATCGTCTGGTCATTCGGGCCGAAGGGGCATCCTCTTGATAGAACAGTTGCTGTCGTTCCTCGGCGCTCTGATGGATCAGACCGGGCTCGCCCACCTCTGGTGGGGAAACCTGGTCATGATCGCCATCGGCTGCGGCATGATCTATCTGGCGATCGCCAAAGGGTACGAGCCGCTTCTGCTGATCGGCATAGGCTTCTCGTGCATCATCTCCAACGTCCCGGGATCCGATCTCACCCAGCCGGGCGGCCTGTTTCACTATGCCTACGAAGGCGTGCAGTTGCTCGTCGTGCCGCCGCTGATCTTTTTCGGCGTTGGGGCGATGACCGACTTCGCTCCGATGATCGCCAATCCGAAACTCGTCATTCTCGGCGCGGCGGCGCATCTGGGCATTTTCGTCGCGCTGATCGGGGCCAAGCTGCTCGGCTTCTCCCTCAGGGAGGCCGGCGCGATCGGCATTATCGGCGGCGCGGACGGACCGATGGCGATCTTCATGACCGTCAAGCTCGCGCCGCATCTGCTGCCCCAGATCTCCGTCGCCGCCTATTCCTACATGGCGCTGATGCCGCTGATCCAGCCGCCGGTGATGAAGCTGCTCACCACGCCCGAGGAGCGGGTGATCCGGATGAAGCAGTCGCGGCAAGTGACCCGGCTCGAGAAGATCGCCTTCCCGATCGTGATCGGCATTGTCGTCAACCTGTTCTTCCCGCCAGTGGCGCCGCTGATCACCATGCTGATGCTCGGCAACCTGTTCCGCGAGGTCCTGGTCGTTAACCGGCTGGCGAGGACCGCGGCCAACGACCTGATGAACGTGATCATCATCGTCCTGACGGTGGCGATCGGCTCCACGATGGCGGCCGACAAGTTCCTCACCGGCTCGACCATCGAGATCATCGTCCTCGGCCTCGTCGCGTTCCTGTTCGGCACCGGCTCGGGCGTGGTCGGCGCCAAGATCATGAACCTGTTCCTGAAGCAGAAGATCAACCCGCTGCTCGGCTCGGCGGGGATCGCCTCGGTGCCGATCGCGGCCAGGGTCAGCCACAATGTGGCGCTCGAGTACGACAAGGAGAATTACCTCATCTATCACGCGATGGGGCCCAACCTCGCCGGCGTGTTCGGCACGGCGATCTCCGGCGCCATCATGCTCGCGCTGCTCGGAGTGAAGTAGGCGCGAAGTCACAGGCTGAGGCTCAAGACCGCTCCGCCGGGGGGCTGCGCGCAAGCCGCCTAGGCCCTGGACCCATAAATGACTGTCGAGGTCAGAGGCTGCGGCCTCCGGCGTTCCTGGCTGGTCTGGCCGCCGCCTGATCCGGATGGTCCTTGACGACCTCCCGGCCTTGGCCGGCCACGTCCCGCGAGTTGAGGAACGCTGCATCATAGCCGAAATGCGAATGCTCCGTCGCTATGCGGAACTTATCGTGGAGCCTTCCCCGGTCCTAGAGGCCCGATCCCGAGCTCCGCTGCCGCAAACGCCCCCGATCAGCGCTGCGCGCCCTCAGTGGCGCGAGCCCGTCATTTTCGTCACGCTCGACGCATCAGCTCTCCTCAAAGGCGCGCGTCCGATACCAGTGCTCGTCCGCCTTGCCTTCCGGACAGCCCTCCCGCTCCCACAACGCGTAGGCGCGTTCGCAGAAGCGCTCCTGCTGCGCTTGGCGCCAGAAATCCTCTGCCCGGCTCTCCGGCCGCCCCGCCTCCTCCCAGAGGAAATAGGCGCGGTCGCGAACGAACTGGTCTAGACCCGCCTTGGTTTCCGCCAGCACGCCAAGCGGATCTCCGTACGGGGTCAGTTGACCGCCTCGGCTGACATGCATCTTGGCGTTCAGACGCCCGAGTTCCTGGTTCGGGACCAACTTCGCGTGGGCTGCCGCCTCCAACGCCTTCTGCTTGAATGCCTCCTCGTTGTCGGCGGGAGGGCTGACCGTGACAGGAAACGTGTGCAGCAGCTCCAAGCCCTGCCTCTCGACGTCGACCAAGCGCTCCGGCATGAAACCCTCCTTGTGACGGTAGCTGCGCCTTTGCCTGCATGAGAACCAATGTTTGACGTGTTTGTTCCGGCGCCTCATCTCAGGCAAACGGGTTGAATTGCCGTTACCAACTGCGGTCCCAAGAGCCAAGCAGCGGGTTAAGCGACGGACGTGCGATCGGTCGGGAGCGAGCGGCCGAGCTCGCCGCAAAACGGCCTTGATTGCTCGACCTCTCGGATGCGTCGATTGCGATCGAAACGAGACGCGCCAGAGCGCGATTCGGCGCCGGTTCCATGGGTTTGGCGTCAAAACCGGCCGTTCGACCCTCTCTGGAAGGGCCAAAAATGGGCTCCAGAGCATCCATTTTTGGCGAACGGTTGAACGATTTCAAAGCGTTAAGGCCAGGATTCTGATTCCGAAGGGCTTCCGGAGCCCCTCCATGCCGTATTTTCGCCACGATATCACCTGTTCGGGCGGCGGCGACGCGCGCCTCCGCGCCCGCCGCCAAGGCGGTCCGGAGAGGCGATCCAAACTCGGCCCTGACCCGCCGCGCGCACGAACATTGCGCTCGCCCGTGCTGCGCCGGGAGGGGCGGGCCGGGATCGGAGCGAAGCGAGCGGCGGGTCCATCGGGGGCCATGGAATTGAGACTACGATGGCCTTCTTTTTTTGTCAATATTTTGTATGCTTTATTCCGATAAACGGAATGACGTGCCTCGACGCGCCGCGGGATCGGTGGCGTATCAGGCGAAGGGAGGGGGCCGGTGACGCTTCACGCGGTCCCCCGCTCGGAAAACAAAGCTCGGCAAGAGGTCGACGGCTCGGACTGCCGATAGCGGCGCCGGCGACGCCGCTCGTCATACAGTTGAGGGATTCCGTCGCCGAAATTGGTGTTTAAAGCAACCGTCGCCACAATTCCCGTAATCCCCGCGCTCATCGGTGGCGACCCCTATCGAGTTCGACGCAAGGCTGAGCCGAGCGAGGCGATCACAAATTCAAGCGGATTCGGCGCGCCGTCGGAGCCCACCAGGCGCGGGGGATTTGTCCACCCTGAACCGATGTTCCGACCCGACGGTACTGACCCTGACACACTTGATTTTGATTGTATATCGACTTCATAGACTAACCAGCGGTCGCGTGTCGGCGGCCTTCTGGTCGCCTTGCCGAGGATATCGCCAAAAGTTTCCGGGACTGAATTCGAGCGACGCGCCTCGTTGTGTGGGGGCCGCTCGTGACCGCGACGAAAGGCCAACGATGCGACGGCTCCGGCGGTCCGCCAAGGAACCGAACGAGATCCTCGTGGGAGGCGACGAGCGTCCGACCCGGACCTGGCAAGCCTGGATCAACGCAGGCGCGATCGCAGCGGTATTGCTGGGATTCTCGGCAATCGCGGTCAGGAACGCGCCAGGGGAGACCGGAGACGGCCTCGTCAACGTGTCCCATGACCCGACGAGAGAGCTGTACAAAGCGCTCAACCCGCTCTTTGTCGCCTCATACGAGAAGGAGACAGGGCGACGCCTCTCCGTGCTTCAGTCTCACGGCGGATCTTCGCGACAAGCGCGCAAGGTCATCAGCGGCGAAGAGCCTGCGGATGTCGTCACGCTCGGTCAGTTCACCGATCAGACCGCGTTGCGACAACGCGGTCTGATCGCGGACAACTGGATCGACCGCCTGCCAAATCACTCCTTGCCGTACACCTCGACGGTCGTTTTCGTCGTTCGCCATGGGAACCCGCATCATATCCGGGATTGGCCGGACCTGCTCGCGCCTCAAATCGAGATTGTCACGCCGGACCCGAGGACCTCCAGCAACGGCAAAATGGCCGCCTTCGCCGCATGGGCGTCGGTGAAGACGCGAGGCGGAAGCGATGAGGAGGCGCATGAATTCTTGCGCGCGCTCTACCGGCACGCGCCCACGCTGCAGGAGAGCGCCCGCCTCGCAGCGACAACTTTCGCCGTGCTGGAGACCGGCGACGTCCATATCACCTGGGAAAACGAGGCGCGTCGCGAAGTCTCGGAGTCCAAGGGCAAGCTGGACATCGTCTATCCTCTGGTCAGCATCCTCGCCGAGCCCTATGTCGCCTGGGTCGACGCGAACGTTCGCCGTAGAGGGACCGAAGAGCCGGCCAAGGCCTACCTGGATTTTCTCTTCAGCGACGCCGCGCAGGAGACCATCGCGCGTTTCGGCTATCGTCCCTACAACCCAGAGTCGGCGCGGAAGGTCGGAGCCGAATTCGCCAAGCTCGATCTCGTCCCTATCACGGCGATTGCGCGCGACTGGAAGGACGCAAATGAGCGTTTCTACGGCGAAAACGGCATCATTTCCGCCATACTGGGGGCCCGAACCAACTGACCAGCTGGCGACAATACGACCGCGCGACGCTGTGGCGCGATCTCATCGCCGGCCTGACGGTTTCGGCGATCTCGTTGCCGCAGGCGATGGCCTACGCGTTGCTGGCCGGGGTGGATCCCCGCTACGGACTCTATTCCGCGATCGTGGTCACCGCGGCGGCGTCGATTTTCGGGTCGTCGTCACATCTCATCAACGGCCCCACGAGCGCGATCTCGCTCGTGGTGTTCGGCGCCTTATCCATCTTCGATCCGGGTCAATCGATCGAAGCGGCCGAGGCGATGTTCCTGCTGGCGACGATGGCGGAGGCGGTGCAAATCTTCATCGCCGTGTTCCGACTTGGCGATCTCACCCGCTATGTCTCGGAATCGGTGATTCTGGGCTTCATGAGCGCCGCCGCGCTCCTGTTGGCGCTGGGGCAAGTCGGCAACGCCCTCGGCGTCCGCGACAAAGGCAATGGCGCGCAGCATTTGCTCCAGCGCCTTTGGTTGAGCCTGACCGCCGGCGATCCCGTCAATGCAAAAGCGGTCATAGTCACTCTGGCGACGCTCCTCTTGGCTCTCCTCTTGCGAAGCCTTGTGCGCCGTTACAAGCTGCCTCAGTTCGATCTGCTCGCCGTGCTCGTCGTCGTCAGCGTCGCCGTCTATCTCGCGGGTTGGACGACTGTGGGCCCGGATGGCAGGACAGCGATTGGAATTGCCGGCGTAGTGCCGGCAGGACTGCCCGGGCCGCACATCCCCGTGGTCACGCTCCACACCGCTCTGGACCTGTCACCCGACGCCGTCGCGATCGCCTTCCTCGGGTTGCTCGAAGCCCTGGCGATCGCCAAGTCCATCGCCAATAAATCCGGCCAGCGGCTTGATTTCAATCGGCAGTGCCTTGCGGAGGGACTCGCCAATTTCACCGGCGGTTTCTTCCAATGTCTGCCGGGGTCGGGATCGCTCTCGCGCTCGGCGATCAACTTTCAGGCCGGCGCGGCGACCAGGTTCTCCGGAATCATCACCGCGGCCTTCGTCGCGATCGCCGTTATCCTTTTGGCGCCGCTTGCGCGCTACGTTCCAAAGGCCGCCCTCGCCGCGCTCTTGCTGCTAACCGCCGCGCGATTGATCGATCTCAAGCGCGTCGCATTCACGATCCGCGCGTCCCGAATGGACGCAGGCGTCCTTGCGGTCACGGCGGTGTCGGCGATCGCCTTCGGTCTCGATCAGGCCATTTTGATCGGAGTCGCCCTGTCGATTCTCCTCTTCGTTCCCCGCGCCGCGAAATTGAAAGTGAGCGAGTTGATCGTCGACGAGCAAGACGTCGTCCGCGTCAAGCTTCCCGCCGATCCAGCCAATCATGGATTTGTGCTTTTTGATCTCGAAGGGGAGTTGTTCTTCGGCGCGGCCCCGGAACTCGATCGAGCCTTCGCACGGGTGCGCCGGGAGACCGGCAAGGAGTAGGTGGTGCAAGTCCACTACGATGAAGGAATAGCGAACCACATCGGCCCCGAGCCGTGCGCAGGCGTCCGCGAGGGTGTCGGCGAAGCGTCGGCAGGGGAACGTTCAGGCCAGCCATTGAGCCGCGGTGCGCCGGGAGACCGGCAGGAGGTTGAAGGTGAGAGTCCATTACGGTGAAGGGCGTAGCGTCCCACACCGGCCCCGAGTCATGCGTGAGCGCCGCGAGGTGGCCCGCGAAGCGTTGACAGGGGTGTGTGCAGGCCAGGTTGTGAGCGGCGAAAGCAATGTAGTCCGGGGCGCCGATGCCGTCGTGGCAGCAGAAGGCAATAGGGGCGGGTCCGCCAGCGCAAGGATTCGCACCACCCCGCGTCGTCTGGGACCCTGGCATGTACATATGCCTCCTGCATGGGAACCGGGAGAGCTCTGTCACCACCCTGTGGCGCCAACCACAGGGCCGCATCGGGAAGGCCGGAGGCCGTAGCCGATGATGCACGGGACGGAGCAGTCAGACCCGCTGATAGTACCGAGGAAGCCGATGAACAAAGCGGTGCGAACCGTGGCGGAAGCGGTGGAGGGAAGCGGTGGGACCGAGAGGAATGCGGACCGGCAAAGCACGGGCCGGACACAGAGCCGGGAAGCCGTGTCACAGGCGCAGGGCCGCATACGTGAGGCCGTCAACAGGAACAACAAGGAGCGACTGACAGCGCTTCTGCACCACGTCGACATCGATTGCCTTCGGTGGGCGTTCTTCAGCCTGAAGAAGCGGGCTGCCCCAGGCGTCGACGAGGTCACGTGGGACCAATACGCGGAGCAACTCGAGGACAACCTCGTAGGCCTCCACGCACGGGTCCATGCGGGAACGTATCGAGCGCTGCCGTCCCGTCGGAGGTACATACCGAAGGCGGATGGCCGACAGCGGCCGCTCGGCATCGCCGCCATCGAGGACAAGGTTGTCCAGGCGGCGGTGGTGGCGATCCTGACGCCAATCTACGAGGCGGAGTTCCTGGGGTTTAGCTATGGGTTCCGACCTGGACGCAGCCAGCACGACGCGCTGGATGCGCTGGCGTACGGGATCGGAGCACGCAAGATCGACTGGATCATCGACGCCGACATTCGATCGTTTTTTCGACACGATCAGCCAGGACTGGTTGGTACGGTTCATGGAACATCGGATCGGTGATCGAAGGATCATCCGCCTGATCCAGAAATGGTTGAAGGCGGGCGTGCTGGAAGAGGGCCAGTGGATCGAGACGACGGAGGGTACGCCGCAGGGTTCGGTCATTTCACCGTTGCTTGCCAACGTATATCTCCACTACGTCTACGATCTCTGGGTCCAGCAGTGGCGCACGCGGAATGCGACCGGCGATATGATCGTCGTGAGATACGCGGACGACACGATCGTCGGCTTCCAGCACCAAGGCGATGCGAAGCGCTTTCTGAACGATCTCAAGGACCGGCTGGCCCGGTTCGCACTGAGCCTGCATCCGGAGAAGACGCGCCTGATCGAGTTCGGCAAGTTTGCCGCCGAACGCCGAAAAGGACGCGGCGAAGGCAAGCCAGAAATGTTCGACTTCCTGGGGTTGACCCACTACTGCACCACCAGGAAGGACGGCACGGGCTTTCAACTCGGGCGTAGGACGGAGCGGAAGCGGATGCGAGCCAAACTCAATGAGATCACGGAGACGCTTCGCCGGGACAGGCATAGGCCGATCGATGAGCAGGGGGGCTGGCTCGGGGCCGTGGTGAGGGGCTACTTTGCCTACTTCGCGGTGCCGACCAACAGCCGCATGCTGTCGGCGTTCCGTGCCCACATAGGCGAACGATGGTTCCACAGTCTGCGACGACGCAGCCAGCGGCATCGGATGACCTGGGAACGGATGAGCCGACTGATCGAACGCTTCTTGCCACCCGTCCGCGTGCTGCACCCGTGGCCGGACCAGAGGTTTCGCGTCAAGTACTCAAGGTAGGAGCCGAGTGCCTGAATTGGGCATGCTCGGATCTGTGCGGGGGGCGCTCAGCAATGAGCGTCCCTACCGCGATATAGAAGACTTGTCCCGGGCGCCGACGCTTTCTGTGCAGCGGAAGGCAACATGCCCAAGAGCGCCAACGCAAGCGCTTGGGCGACCCGGCGTGGTCAGAGAACCTGGCATGTACGCACGCTCCTTGTACGGGAACCGGGAGGTCTCCAGGTCGGCCGAAGGCTCTATCGAGTTGACGGTCCGCGGCGGGAAGGCGAGGAGCCATAGTCGCCGATGCACGATCTGGAGAAGTCAGACCCTGCCATAGTAGCAATGAAGCCGCCGAACAGAGCCGGGTCCCCGGCCGCGGAGGCGGCGGAGCCAAGGGCAGGGACCAAGGGGAACGCGGATCAGCTTAGCACGCACCGGACTCAGACCCGGGAGCGCGTGACCCAGAGGCTGGGCCGCGTACGGCAAGCCGCAAGGCAAAGGAAGAAGGAACGGTTCACCGCGCTTCTCCACCATGTCAATGTCGACACCCTGGAAACGGCGTTCTATGCGCTTAAACGCAAAGCCGCCCCCGGCGTGGATGGGATGACATGGCAGGACTACGAGGCGAATCTCGAGCGCAATCTCGAGGTTCTCCACGGGAAGGTCCACCGGGGAGGGTATCGGCCGCAACCGTCTCGTCGGACGTACATACCGAAGGCGGACGGCCGACACCGGCCGCTGGCGATCGCAGCCCTGGAAGACAAGATCGTGCAGGGCGCATGCGTCATGACGCTCAACGCCATCTACGAAGAGGATTTCCTCGGGTTCTCGTACGGGTTCCGTCCCGCGCGAGGGCCGCATGATGCGTTGGACGCCTTGTCGGCAGCGATCACCAGCCGGAAGGTGAATCACATACTTGACGCCGATGTTCGGGACTTCTTCGGCAGCGTCAGCCAGGATTGGTTGATCCGCTTCCTGGAACACCGGATCGGCGACAAGCGCATCATCCGCCTTATCCGCAAATGGCTTAAGGCGGGCATCCTCGAAGACGGGATCGTAACCGTAGCCGACAGGGGGACCGGCCAAGGATCGGTGATCTCGCCGCTCCTCGGCAACATCTACCTGCACTACGTGTTCGATCTATGGGCCGAACGTTGGCGACGGCAGGAGGCCCGAGGCGACATGATCGTCGTGCGCTACGCCGATGATCTGGTGGCCGGCTTCGAGCACGAGGGCGACGCTCGTCGCTTCCTCGATGCGATGCGTGAACGGTTCGAGGCGTTCGCGCTGTCGCTCCATCCGGAGAAGACCCGCTTGATTGAGTTCGGCCGCCGCGCGGCGGCCGATCGCAAGGAGCGCGGCGTCGGCAGACCGGAGACCTTCACGTTCTTGGGCTTCACCCACATCTGCGGCAAATCACGCCGGGGCCTCTTCCAACTTCAGCGGAAGACCCGGCGTGACCGCATGCGGGCCAAGCTGCAGGAAATCAAGGTGGAGCTGCGGCGACGAATGCACCAGACGATCCCGGTTCAGGGACGCTGGTTGAAGCAAGTCGTTACCGGACATTTCGCCTACTACGCAGTACCCACCAACAGTCGGGCGCTATCCGCGTTCCGGCACTACGTGACCGACCTCTGGCGACGAACGCTTCGGCGGCGCAGCCAGAAAGACGGCTTCACATGGGAGCGCATGACGAAACTGACCGACGGCTGGCTTCCCCCACCGCGTATCCTTCACCCCTGGCCAGATCAGCGTTTCGCCGTCAAACACCCGAGGTAGGAGCCGGATGCTCGAATTGGGCCCGTCCGGATCCGGTGCAGCGAGGCTAGCTGCCATTCCAGCGGGTGAGAGTCCCGCCGACACAAGGAGTCCAGTCCGTGTTGTAGTCATATCCAGCGGCGGGGCGGGCGACCAATCTGCCGGAAGCCTGGAAGTAAAAGCCCTCTGGGGCCGGGAAGCCGGTTCGATCCGACAAAGGGGGGCGAGCAACCTGGCAGGCCGCAACGTAAGCAAACCGGGAAGCCTCGAAAGACGTGCCCCGCGTGAAGCGGATTGCGGGAACTTTGGGAGTGCCGAGCCGCTCAGATCTCGGCGAAGGCCATGTCGGCATCGAATACCTGGACGATAACGATGTTCGAACTCCCCGGGGTCATAGAGGACGGCATGCCAGGAAGGAATGGACAGCGAAAGCCCGGAACCGCTCGCGGGTCGCTTAGGCGCTCCCGTACAGCGAAGGCGTTCCGTATAAGCCGCCGTGCGGCGAAGTCGGGACGTGCCCGCGAGTGGGGCGGATGGGGTCGATTAAGTGATGACGGATCGGGACAGAACAACCCGGACCCGAGCGAGGACCCCTGGGGCGGAGGACTACCCAACCTCCCACGGCGGTGCATCGACGCGCAACCGTCCCGACACAGCGCGGGATTATCGGGATTGCCAAGCGATGCGCGAAGGATGGACGCAAACCGAGCGGGAAGCGGCGTATGCCGGGAGCAGGCTTAAGCCGACCAGCGTCTCGGGAAGGCCCCATCTGATAGGCCAGCCTTCCAGCCGTACTGGGGAAAACCCGCCGTACGGAATGATAGGGGGGATCAAGGAAACGTCGGCATCATCCGAAGCCCGGTCCGCGCCTTGATCCTACCCGACTGCGGGGGGCGCTCAGCAATGAGCGTCCCTACCGCGATATCGAGCGTCAAGCGTTGGCCAACGGCGCGCGACACGTGTTGCTCCGCGTCAAGCGGGTTCGAAATCCCGATGTCGTCAGTCTCGAAAGCTTCGAGCAATTTCTGAAAGGGTCGGGGAGCAGGGGCATTCGAGTTTGGGTCGCTGGGCTCCAGCCGGACTTGCTCGCGGCCTTCGAACGGTTGCATTTCTCGGAGTGGGCGCCACGCGAGCGCTTGCTCGCTCAGGGCGTCGACGAAGATTCCGCGACGCTGGCGGCCATACGGCGCATCCGAGCCGAACTCGCTGCCGACGCGATCGGAGCGCCTGACAAGCTCTACTATCTGGTCTGACGCCCCGCGCCAATTTCTGGGAGTGCGCGGCGCCGTCAAATTAACCGACTTGGAGTGGATAGGCAGCGAGGCGGCCGTCATGCCGACCGACCGCGACCATCGGATTGCGGGAACACAGCGCCGAGGGGACATAGTACCGCTCGCTAGCCGACCTTCTGACGGATTCCGTCGTTGCTCTGGTCTTCGTGCTCCAGGGAGCCTGTAATGATTTTGGCGGTGAGCCGCAGGTGCGCGGCGATCGCCTCCGTGGCGGCTCCGCTCTCGCGCGCGAGGGTCGCGTCAAAGATTTGCTTGTGTTCGCCAGACACGTCCCGGTCGCGGCCAACCACGCCGGAATAGCGTCGATAGCGCTCCGTCTGCTGGTAGAGCTGCGAGCGGATCTGGAGAAGCTTCGCCGAGCCGCAAGCTTTGACGAGCGCCTCGTGGAATGCGCTGTGCGCCAGCGCCCACGGCTCCGACGTCAGGTGAGGATCATCCTCGGCGCGATCGGAAATTCTCGAGAGCCGATGCCACGCGGCGACGAGATTGGTCTCCCAGTCGAGATCGCCGTGCGCAATCGAACGCGCCAACGCGATTCGCTCGATCTCGACACGCGCCTCGGTGAGATCCCGGAGATCCTCGACCGAAAGCGGGGCGGCGCGATAGCCCTTCTGCGACTCCGCGATGACGAGGCCCTCGGCGCCGAGCCGTGAGAGCGCTTCCCGCACTGCGCCGAGACTGACCTCCGAGGTCTCGGCGATGTCGTTGATGCGCAGCTTGCTTCCCGGCAGAATCCGGCAGGCGAGGATGTCTCGCCGAAGCGCCTCGAACATGCGGTCCGATTGGGTCTTGTTGCTCATCCTGTTTGTTCCCCGCCCGGCGCGCCATCGCCCCAGACGCGCAAGATCGTTGTCCTCCCTTGTGCGTTTCAGAAAATCTGCTAGCACGCAGAAAATATATTTTCAAGCTCGAAATATCATGCTATCGAGAAAATCAATTCGGACGCGGCGCCTGAGCCGCGGGCGTGAGGGAGGTAGAGGGCGATGCGACTTTTTCGACATGGCGCGATCGGCTTGGAGCGCGCGGGCGCCCTCGACAAGAACGGGATCAAGCGCGACCTCTCTCTCCTCGTCCCCGACATCACCCCCGACTGGCTGTCGCCCGAGAAGCTTCGCGCAATCGCCGCGATCGATCTCGAGAAACTGCCGGTGGTGGAGGATGGGACGCGCATTGGCGCTCCGGTCGGGGGGGTTCGCCAGTTCGTCGCGATCGGCCTGAACTACCGCAAGCATGCGGCCGAGGCCGGCATGCAGATTCCGAAGGATCCGGTCGTGTTCAACAAAGCGATCACCTGCATCCAGGGTCCGGACGACGATCTCTTATGGCCGGAACCTTCCGAGAAGATGGATTGGGAGGTCGAGCTCGCCTTCGTCGTCGGGACGAAGGCGCAGCGGGTGAGCAAGGAGAACGCCCTCTCGCACATCGCCGGTTATTGCCTCGCAAACGACGTCTCCGAGCGCGAATGGCAGGCCAACCGCAGCGGTCAGTGGGTCAAGGGCAAGAGCTTCGACACCTTCGGGCCGCTCGGCCCCTGGCTCGTGACGGCGGACGAGATTTCCGATCCGCAGACGATCCCGCTGACCCTCGCCGTCAATGGCGCCGTCCGCCAGAAGAGCAACACCGGCGATATGATCTTCACGGTGGCGGAGATCCTTTCGCACCTGAGCCAGTTCATGACGCTCCTGCCGGGCGACGTGGTCGTCACCGGCACGCCCGAAGGCGTCGGCCTCGGCATGAAGCCGCAGCAGTTCTTGAAGCGCGGCGACGTGGTCGAACTCGACGGCGGCGTTCTCGGCTCGCAGCGGCAAAAGGTCGTCTAAGCCGAACGTGGCGCCGCGGCATGTCGGCACGACGCGCGCGGTGTTGCGCTTCAAGTGCGACGGCCTCACCGGCATGACCGGCGACGACACGGTGGGAACACAGGTCATGGCTTCGGCGGCCTCGGTCGAACCCGGCGTCTCGACACACTTCGGAGAACTCCGGCTGGGCGGCTGAGCGGCAAGGAGCCAAGAAAAAAAGCATCAGGGAGGACGATATGGCGGAATGTGAAGGTTTCAGCGGGGGTCCAAAACTCAACCGTCGCCGCGCCCTGCAACTGGCCTGCGCCTCGGCGCTCGCCTCGGTGGCGCCGCTCGGCGTCGCCTGCGCCGCGCCGCGCCCAATCAAGATCGGCCTGGTTACGCCAACGACCGGCCCGCTCGCGCCGATGGGCGAGGCCGACGACTATATTCTCAAGGGCGTGCGCGAAGCCCTGAAGAACGGCGTCGTCAGCCCGGGCGGAACCTACCCGATCGAGATCCTCGTCAAGGACAGCCAGTCGAACCCGAACCGGGCGGCGGAGGTCGCCGGCGAACTGATCCTGCAGGACGGGATCGACCTCATGGTTGTCGGCGCGACGCCCGAGAACTCCAATCCGGTTTGCGACCAGTGCGAGCTCAACGGCGTGCCTTGCATCTCGACCACGACGCCGTGGCAGCCGTGGTTTTTCGGGCGCGGCGGCGATCCGGCCAAGGGCTTTCAGTGGACCTACCACTACTTCTGGGGAATCGAGGACATCCTCGAGGTGTTCACCAGCATCTGGAAGCAGATCGACACCAACAAGAAGGTCGGGCTGTTCCTCGCCAACGACGGCGACGGCATCGCCTGGGGCGATGCAAAACTCGGCCTGCCGCCGATGCTGACCAAGATGGGCTTCACCGTCTTCGATCCGGGCCGCTTCCAGCCCCTTTCGCAGGACTTCAGCGCCCAGATCGCCGCGTACAAAAAGGAAGGCGTCGAAATTCTCTGCGGCGTGCCGATCCCGCCGGACTTCATCAACTTCTGGAAGCAGGCGCGGCAGCAGGGGTTCCACCCGAAGGTCGTGACCATGGGCAAGGCCTATTCGTTCCCATCGGTCATGGATTCGATGGGCGATCTCGGAACCGGCCTGTCGCAGGAGCTGTGGTGGACGCCCGCCAATCCGTTCAAGTCCTCGCTGACCGGCATCACCTCGAAAGAGCTCGCCAACGGTTACGAGGCGGCGACGGGGCGGCAGTGGAACGGTGCGATCGGCTTCGTGCACTCGATGTTCGAGGTGGCCGCGGACGTCGTGAAGCGAGCGAAGGACCCGACCGACAAGGCCTCGCTGCGCGACGCGATCATCGCCACCAACCTGAACACGATCGTCGGCCACGTCGACTGGAGCAAGGGGCCGATGAAGAACGTGTGCAAGACGCCCCTGGTCGCGGGCCAATGGGTGAAGGGCGACAAGTGGAAATACGACCTCATCGTCGTGGCCAACACCGAAGCGCCCGAGATTCCGGTCGCCGCCAAACCGATCCCGATCCCGTATTGAGCTCAAGATCCACGAGCACGCATGGCGATGAGCGCCCTTCTGTCCTTCGAAAGCGTCTCCAAGAGCTTTGGCGCTCTCAGAGCGACCGACGACCTGTCGTTCGAAGTGCGGAAGGGGGAGGCGCTCGGCGTCCTCGGGCCGAACGGGGCCGGCAAGACGACCGTCTTCAATCTGATTTCGGGCGGCCTTGCGCCGGACTCCGGTCACATCCGCTTCAACGGCCAGGACATCGTGAGGCTTTCCCCGCATCGGCGGTGCCGTGCGGGAATCGGCCGCTCCTATCAGGTCGCCCTGCCGTTCGAGGGCATGACCGTGTTCGAGAACCTGCTGGTCGGCGCGATGTTCGGGGCCGAGAACCGTTCAGCCGCCGAGGCGAACGACCGCTGCGTCGGTCTCCTCGATCGGACCGGGCTCATCGACAAAGCCAACCGCCTCGCCGGGTCGCTGACCCTGCTCGACCGCAAGCGGCTCGAACTCGCTCGCGCGCTCGCAACCGACCCGAAGCTCCTGCTGCTCGACGAAATTGCGGGCGGGCTCACCGAGCACGAGGCGCGCGATCTCATCGACCTGATCAACGACATCCGATCGCGCGAGGTGACCATCATCTGGATCGAACACGTCGTGCACGCGCTGCTCGCGGTCGCTTCGCGGCTGCTGGTGATCAACTTCGGCGCAAAGCTCGCCGAAGGCGAGCCCCGTGAAGTGATGGCGAGCTCAGAGGTGAAGCGCGTGTACATGGGCATCGGGATCTAGAGGGCCCATGATGCTGCGCGTCAGAAATCTCGTCGCACGCTACGGCGATTTCCAGGCTCTCTTCGGCGTCGATTTCGACGCCGCTCAGGGCAGCATCGTGGCCTTGATCGGCGCCAACGGCGCGGGGAAGTCGACCTTCCTCCGCTCGATCGCCGGGCTGATGCCGTCGAAGGACGGGGAGATCCGCTTCCACGGCGACGACATCGGCGCGCTTCCTGTCGACGAGGTCGTTCGCCGCGGGGTCTCGATGATCCCTGAGGGGCGGCGGCTGTTTCGCAGCCTCACTGTCGAAGAGAATCTCAAGGTCGGAGCCTTCGCCGGACGACACGGGCGATGGACGCTGGAGACCGTATACGCGCTGTTCCCGGCGTTGCGAGAGCGGCGCACGAACTCGGCGACTGCGCTCTCCGGGGGCCAGCAGCAGATGGTCGCCATCGGCCGGGCCCTGATGTCGAATCCCGACCTGCTGCTTTGCGACGAGCTTTCGCTGGGTCTTTCGCCCGCGGTCGTCAAGGACATCTACGCAGTGTTGCCCCGGATCCGTGGCGAGGGCGTGTCGATCGTGGTCGTCGAACAGGACATCGACATGGCGCTCAAGGCGGCCGACGAAATTTATTGCTTCATGCATGGGCGGGTGACGCTGCGAGGCCCGCCGCGGGACTTTGGCCACGATGCGATCTCCGCGGCCTATTTCGGACTCGAGGGTCGCTGACATGGTCGAATGGATCGACACGATCGTCCAGGGCGTCCTTCTCGGCGGCCTCTACGCGCTGTTCGCGATTGGCCTCTCGATCACCTACGGCGTCATGCGCCTCGTCAACATCGGCCACGGCGACTTTCTCGTACTCGCCGCCTATCTCGCGCTGTGGCCGGTCACCCAGATGCATCTGCACCCGTTCCTTGCGATCCTGCCGGTGGCGGCGCTCATGTTCTGCCTGGGCTATTCGCTGCAGCGCGTGCTTCTCAATCGGACGATCGGGCCCAACCCCCTGGCGCCTCTGCTCGCGACGTTCGGCCTCTCGATCATTCTGCGTAACGGACTCCAGCAGATCTTTCACTCGGATTCCCGCTCGTTCCAGATCGGCGAACTTGGAACGGACAGCATCTCCGTCGGCGGCGCGATTTCCGTCGGGGTATTCCCGCTGATCGTGTTCATGACCGCGGTTGCC
This sequence comes from uncultured Alphaproteobacteria bacterium, assembly GCA_963822215.1. GTDB lineage: Bacteria > Pseudomonadota > Alphaproteobacteria > Rhizobiales > Beijerinckiaceae > Roseiarcus. Next base: position 636,387 of record CAWGGX010000006.1, on the reverse strand, counting down.
CTGACAGTGCTCGTATCGCTTCTCTTTTCGCGCACCCGTATCGGGATCGCGCTGAGGGCGACGTCGGACGATTCCGAGACGGCCGGACTGATGGGCATTCGGGCTCGCCATACCTACGCAGTCGCGCTGGCGATTTCCTTCGCCCTGATCGCGGTCGGAGGAGTCTTCGCCGGCATCCGGACGACCTTCACCCCCGAGTCCGGACCGGCGGCGCTGCTTTACGCCTTCGAGGCCGTCGTCATTGGAGGGATGGGTTCGCTCTGGGGCACGTTCGCCGGCGCCGTCATCCTCGGCGTCGCCCAGACGATCGGCGCCAAGATCGCGATCGGGATCGGCATCCTCGCCGGCCATCTCGTCTTCCTTGCGGTGCTGTTCTTCAAGCCGACCGGCCTGTTTGCGAGGACGCTATGATCGTGAGCGGCGCCTCCTATACGGTCTCGCGCAACACGTCATTGAGCGTTGCGGCCGTCTGGCTCGGCGTGGTCGCCGCCTTTGTCTTGCTCTCCGTGCCGCTGTGGGGGGGCCCGGCGTTGATGCGCTGGGCGGTCGAGGTGATGTGCTACCTCGTGCTGGCCCAAATGTGGAACCTGATGGCCGGCTACGGCGGCCTGATGTCGGTCGGACTTCAGGCCTTCGTCGGCATCGGGGCCTATTCCATCTTCGTCTTTGCGCAGCACCTCGGGGTTCATCCCTTTCTCGCCATTCCGCTCGGCGGCGTCATGGCCGCTATCGCAGCGCTCCTGACCTCAGTTCTCGTCTTCCGCATGCGAGGCGGGTATTTCGCCATCGGGACCTGGGTGCTGGCGGAGGTCTTCCGCATCGCGTTCTCCAATGTCTCGATCCTGGGCGGCGGCTCCGGGCAAAGCCTGACGGTCATGACGCGCATCGACCGCAGCACGCGCGAGATCGGCGTCTACCTGATCGCTGCGACGGTCCTGATCGCCGCTTCGCTCGCCGTCAACCTGCTCTTGCGCTCGCGCTTCGGTCTCGGCCTGACGGCGATCCGCGACAGCGAGGACGCAGCCGAGAGCCAGGGCGTCGACGTGAAGGCGCTGAAGCTTCAGGTCTATGCGCTCGCCTCGTTCGGCGCGGGCGTCGTAGGCGCGGTCTACTTTACCAGCATCCTGAGAATTTCGCCCAGTGCCGCCTTCGATCCAAACTGGGTCGTCGCGGCCGTCTTCATTGTCGTTATCGGCGGGATCGGCACGCTCGAGGGCCCAATCATCGGCACGGCGATCTTCTTTGCGCTGCGCGGGCTGCTGGCCGACTACGGGACCTGGTACTGGCTCGTCATGGGAGGCGTCGCGGTCGGCGTGGTCGTCTTCGCGCCCGCAGGCGTCTGGGGATACGTGCGGGCGCGCTGGGACTTGCAACTTCTGCCGCTCCAGCGCCGGCTCATCCTTTCGGGACCGGGCCCGCGTCGCGGCATTCCGACACTGGGACTGGCCGCGCCGGACCCTGACGAGCAGAACGGCTTTCTCAAAGCGTTCGGCGTGGAGCCGACGCGCGTCGGCGACGGCATCAAGATCCGCGCCGGCGACGCGAGACCAACAACGCCAGAAGGAGGAGGAGACGCATGACCGCAAATCAGGGTTTCGTGAAGGCCACGCGCAGGCCAGGCGCGCTCGGTGTGCATTCGCTCGATCATTTTCATTTCGTGGTCCCGGATCTGGCCGTCGCCAAGACCTTCTATGGCGAGTTCGGGCTCGATGTCGGCGAGCGCGGCTCCGCTTTGACGCTCGCGACGGAAGGCGCCCCGCACATCTGGGGCACGATCGGCGAGGGACCGCGCAAGAAGCACCACTACATCTCATTCGGCGCATTCGAGGATGATCTCGATCGCTTCGCCGATCGTCTGCAGGCGCATGGCGTCAAGCGCGTCGATCCGCCGTCAGGCGTGGAGTCGAATGGGCTCTGGTTTCACGACCATGACGGCAATCTGGTCGAAATCGCCGTCGCGCCGAAGACCTCGCCCAGCGAAAAGAGCCATTTCGTCCAGTCCTCAGCGAGCCCGGCCCAAAGGGGGGCGCCCAACCGCAGCGCCGTCAAGCGCACGCATCCGCGCCGTCTCGCGCACATGCTGTTGTTCACGACGGACGTGACAAAGGCGATTGAGTTCTACTCGCGCGTGCTTGGGCTTCGCCTTTCGGACCACTCTGGCGACGGCATTGCGTTCATGCACGGGATCCACGGCAGCGATCACCACATGATCGCGGTCGGCAAGTCGACAGCGCCCGGCTGCCATCATTTGAGCTGGGACGTCGGCAGCGTCGACGAGGTCGGCCTTGGGGCGATGCACATGCTCGGCAAAGGATACGACAAGGGCTGGGGCCTCGGCCGCCATGTGCTCGGGTCGAACTTCTTCCACTACGTGCGGGATCCGTGGGGCTCGTACTGTGAATACTCCGCCGACATCGATTTTGTCCCGCACGACGCGGACTGGCCGGCGGCGGACCATCCTCCGGAAGATTCGTTCTACGTGTGGGGACCGAACCCGCCGGCTGATTTCGTCCACAATCACGAAGCCTGACAGGGGAGGGGACCGAGCCAATGAGCAAGCACAAGGTTGTCATGGCCTGCGCAGTGACTGGCTCGATCCGTACGCCGTCAATCATGGGACTCGAGGCGGCAAGCCCCGAGGACGCCGCGCAATGCTCGAGCTCAAAGACGGCGACAGCGTAGAGTTCCAGGGACGCCGAAGGGCGCGCCCGTCAAATGTTTTGCAGGGCCCGCGGCGCCGGGCCGGAACAAGGGAGGCAAACATGAACGCTCATGCCCGAGACGAGGCCATCCACGGCGTCAGGGAGATCGCCGAAGGCGTGACTGAGGATCTACGCCGCAACGCGGCCAAGGCCGAAGATCTTCGGCGCGTGCCGGACGAGTTGATCGCCATTCTCAAGTCGAGCGGACTTCTTCGCGTTCTTCAGCCCGCCTCGTGCGGAGGCCAGCAATTGACTTTGCGCGCGCATGTCGACGCGGTCTCCACCATCGCTCGCGGCTGCAACGCGACAGCCTGGGTGCTCGGCGTCTATCACGCCCATAGCTGGCTGATGGGCCACATGGATCGCAAGGCGCAGGAAGACGTCTACGGCAAGGACCCCAACACCGCGATCGCCGCGGTGATCGGACCGCGCGGCAAGGCCGTCCGTAGGTCAGACGGCTCCTATATGCTCAGTGGATTTTGGCCCTTCGGCTCTGGCAACACTGCGGCGGAGTGGGTGCTGCTCGGCGCCGAGCTGTTCAACGAGGCAGGCGAGAAGCTGGACGAGGGCGACTTTCTCGCGCCGATCGGCGACGTTGAAGTGCTGGACGACTGGCATGTTGCGGGCCTCCAGGGCACCGGCAGCAGTTCGATCCGCTGCAAGGACATCTCAATCCCCGGGCACCGCTATCTCTCGTTAGCGGCGCTGCTCGATTGCGATACGCCCGCCTACAATGACCCGCAGGCGCCGTCGCTCTACAAGTCGACGGCGGGGCCGGTGTTGGGGCTCTGCATCGCAAGCTCGGCCCCTGGCGTCGCTCGCAGCGCGCTTGACGAATTCGTCAAGGTCGTGCCTGGGAAAAAGGTGATGTACACCGCGCAGGTTTCGCACGAATGGATCCCGCTCCAGACGGCGCTCGGCGAGGCGGCGGCGATGATCAACGCCGCCGAACTCATCCTCTACAAGGTCGCCGACGACATCGATGGCTATGCCGCTCATGGCGAGCGCATGCCGGTGGAGATGCGCGGCCGCATTCGCATGGACATTGCCTATCTCGTCCGTCTCTGCCGCGACGCAGTGGAGAAGCTCTATACGATCGGCGGCGCGGCCGGGCTTTCGTTGAAGAGCCCGATCCAGCGCGCCGCGCGCAATCTGCAGGCGACCAACATGCATGGCCTCCTGCTGCTGGATCCAGCCGCCGAGCTTTACGGACGCATTTTGCTCGGCATGGATCCAGGCACCCCAATCCTCTGATGGGAGCCGCAGGCGACATTACGAGGGCGCAAACGAAGGCGCGACAGGCTTGGGAGCCGGTTACACCAGGCGACTACACCCAGGCGATGGGTCAGCACGTCGCGTCCGTCTGCGTCATCACGACGGCGCTCGACGGTCAGCGCTATGGCCTCACCGCGACGGCGGTCTCGTCCGTCTCGGCGCAGCCGCCGCGCCTGCTCGTCTGCGTCAACCGGTCGAGCTTCACGCACGCCAAAATCGGCGAGGCGGGCGTCTTCTGCGTCAATGTGCTTTCGGAGACGCAGGACATCGTCGCCAAGGCCTTCGCCGGCATGCTCGGGCCGAACGTCGACCGCTTCGGCGTCGCGGAATGGACGACCCTTCGCTCCGGCGCGCCCGCTCTGGTCGGCTGCGCGGCCGCTTTTGACTGCACGGTCGGCGAGCGCCTCGAGCAATCCACCCACACCGTCTTCTTCGGCGACGTCGTCGGCGTGTCCTCGCGCCTCGGACAGGACACGCTGCTCTACGGCTCGCGCAAGTTCCGGCAGTTGCGCAAGATCCTCCTCTCGCTTGAAGCGGCGTCGGGTGAAACGCTGCATTATTAGTCTCGCATAAGTATGCGCCGGATCGCCCGCAGTCGTCGACGGATGAAGCCGCCGAGCGACGCGAACTCGGTCGGATGGGCATGCTTGAAGTGGCCGAACCCTCCCCTGAGCAGGGGGTTCAGTTTGGCGTCTGAGCCTGCCGCGCCGTCCACTCGGCGCGCTCAAAATCCTCGAACGCGGCGATCATCGCGTGGAAGGTCCTTTCGGCGACCGCCGGATCGAGCTTTTGCGTTGCGGCGTCGGCGCGCACCCTGTCGATGATCGCGTCGACCCGTTTCGGGTCGCTGACGGCGGCCGGGTCTTTCTTGAACCGCCCGGCCTCGGCGACAAACTGCTGCCGTTCGGCCATCAGGCGGAGGAGGTCGTGGTCGATACGGTCGATGTTTTGGCGCACCTCCGCAAGCGTGGCGCAGCATTGGCCGCCGTTCGCCGACGGGCTTCCCCAATAGGCGCCCCTCGTCGCCGCGTCGTCGGCGCGCGCGGGAAGGGCGAAAAGGAGGGCGAGGGCGAGAGCGGGGGTGGTTTTGAGCATGCGGGAGATCCTGCAACGGAGGCGGGCGGCCTCGCCCACTTTCGCCGAGCGTCGGAGGTTGGGCAATCCGGTCCGCGCCGCACGCCGTCCTGCCCCCCTTCTCCCGAACGGAAGAAGGGGACGCTCGCCACCCAACGGCGACCCCTTGACCACGGCCGGCCTTCGCGCGCCACAATGGCGCCGATGACATCCGATTTCACCAGGCGCGCCTTCCTCCTCTCAGCGGCTTCGGCCGCTTCCGCGCCCGCCTTCGCCAACGTGCCGGCGCCCACCGACTGGAGCGCCTCGCCTCCGCGCGCGACCCGCGAGGCCTTCGTCGAATGGATGGTCAAGAACCGCGGCGAGGACCCGAATTTTCTTGGCCAGCGCTGGGACCGGCTGCAGCAGCTTCTCGCGCATCACGACGTCTGGGACGAGGCCGACATCCGGGCCTATCTCATGACGCCGCGGGAAAAATTCGTCGGGGCGGAGAACCTCGACCGAGCCTACGCCTGGCATCACCTCGATACCGGCTTCGGCGTCACCATCACCGGCCCGCATACCGTGGCGCGAATGACCAACGCGCTCGCGGTTCGGCGCAGCGACCGGGTGCTCGAGATCGGCACGGGCTCGGGCTACCAGTCGGCCTATCTCGCAAACCTCACGCCGAATGTCTTTTCGATCGAGATCATTCCGCCGCTGGCGGCCCGCACCCGCGCGCTCTACGACCGGCTGATCGGCGAGGGCTACACGGAATACCGCGCCATCCGCACGTGCAACGCCGACGGTTATTACGGCTGGCAAGAGCACGCGCCGTTCGACAAGGTCATCGTCACCTGCGGCATCGACCACATCCCGCCGCCGCTACTGCAGCAGCTGACCCCGGACGGGATCATGGTCATTCCGGTCGGGCCGCCCGGGGCGCAGCACGTGATCAAGGCGACGAAAGAGACCGCGTCCGACGGACGGATCTCGGTCGTCCGCTCCGACATCTACGGCGGCGCGATCATCCCCTTCGTGCCCTTCACCGGCGGCCACCAGTCGTAGGCGGGCTGGCGATGCGCCGATCGGAAGAGCGCGATTCCGAATTCCCTGCTAGCAGGGAATTTTTTGCGCGACCGTCTTCCGCCTAGGACGAAAAGCGACGCAATTCCAAGGTATTGTCGCGATACAATCCGCCGGTTGCGGCCAACGCTTCCCACCATAACAGGGAATTCCTGGCGTGCATAACAGGGAATTCTCGATCTGTTCGGAGCCGGATCAGGGAATTGCGCTCAGGGGAAAGAGGGGGCCGAAAATCGGCTCCTGCCAGGTTGCATTTCGCCGTCGGCCGGGCCGTAGGGCGCGCTCGTCGAGGCGCGCCGGTGGGGTCGCCGACCCCGCCCTACGCCGGCGCCCGGAAAATGACCCGGGTTACCGGGTTCGCGGGCAACCCACTGAAATCGCTCGATTCGGACGAGAGACTCACGATTATGTAGTCGACACATGTTGCGCCGGACGTATATACACTGTGCGCGTTCGGAACTAGCATTGCTGCCGACCCGAGGCGGAGAGCGCGTATTTGATCCGGCTTCAAGAAATAATCCGCGCATCGAAATCGGAAATTCAATTTGGTGGTTGGCGTCGAGGCGGCGTCCCCAGGTCGGAATTCCCTATCGCAAAAAAAGCATATGGGCTTGGACAGTCCTATGAGTGGCGTGTCATCAAATTTGATGCAGGCTCCCTGCATTGCCGCGTTCTCGTTGTGCTCAACGTGCCGAAGGAAAGGTATGAAGCAATCCTTGGCGTGATCGTAGACGGGATGCTTAGAATCTTGTGCAACTACCAATATCACGCACCAGAGGGGCTCCTCGCTCAATTGAGTGGGTAAGGCTGGTTTTGGGTTGGCTTGGGGAGCGATTGGTTGGGATCGAGTTTATCGTGGGGTGATGCGAGACACCGATCTTTTCCAGTTGGCCCTTGGGTTGAAGTCGCCTTGGATGGTGACGCGAGCCGAGTTTGCGATCTCGGATGGCCGGCTCGATTTGTACGTGGATTTTGGGCGCGGGAGCCGGTTCGCCTGCGCGGAGTGCGGCGGCGAGGGTTGCGCGGTTCACGACACGAAGGACGAGACGTGGCGGCATCTGGACTTCTTCCAGCATCGCACGCTGTTGCACGCTCGTGTGCCGCGCGTGCGCTGTCCGAAATGCGGAGTGCGCAAGGCCGCCACGCCATGGGCTCGAGCGGGTTCCGGGTTCACGTTGTTGTTCGAGGCCTACGTGCTGGCGCTGGCCAAGGCGATGCCGATCGCGAATGCGGCCAAGCGGCTCGGCGAGCACGACACGCGCTTGTGGCGGATCGTCGACCATTACGTGTGGCAGGCGGTGGAGGCGCTGGATTTGTCTGAGGTGCGGCGCATCGCCGCCGACGAAACCTCGGCGCGGCGCGGCCACGATTACATCAGCCTGTTCGTCGACATGGCGCAGCGCAAAGTCGTCTACGTGGCCGACGGCAAGGACGCCGCGACGGTGAAGGAATTCGCCGATTTCCTGGAGGCGCATGGCGGCAAGCGCGAGGCGGTCACCGACGCCAGCATCGACATGGGGGCGGCGTTCGAAGCGGGGATCAAGGCGAATTTCGACAACGCCGAGATCACGTTCGACAAGTTCCACGTCATCAAACTCGCCAACGAGGCCGTCGACGAAGTGCGGCGTCAGGAGGCGAAGAATAATTTCCAGATCAAGGGCCGGCGCTACATCTTCCTGAAGAACGTCGATCATCTGACGCTGGAGGAAAAGGAGGCGCTGTCTCGATTGGAAGCGCTGAACCTGGACACGATCCAGGCGATGCAAATCCGCATGAACCTGCAACAGCTGTTCACGATGGACGCCAAGACCGCCCGACGCTTCCTCGATCGCTGGAACACCTGGGTTCAGGTCTGCGATCTCGGCCCGATGAAACGATTGGCCAAGACGATCATGGCCAAGGCCGAGGGCATTCTCAGATCAATCGCCACCGGCCTTTCCAACGGCGTCCTCGAAGCCATCAACGGCAACGTCCAGGCCGCCAAGCGCAAGGCCAAAGGCTACCGGACCAAGCGAAATCTCAAAGCCATCGTCTACCTCATCGCCGGAGACGTCCTGGCCAATTCACCCACTTGAAATAGCGACGAGCCACCAGAGGTCGGCTGGCATTGTCATGCCGCCTGCGGCGATCTCGCTGACATTCCCGCCGGGTTCATGCGTGGGCCGTGGGTGCGCCGCATTCCGAAGGCGAGGTCGACTCACAATCGACTCGATTTTGGCGTCTCTGACCAAGCCGACGATGCAAGGCATGAAACCGCGACTAGATTCGCGATCGACCGCTATAGGATCGAGACAAAAGGCTCACTGTTGTGAAAGAGGCTATTTGCAAAGCCTTCTGCGACGAGATTCGCATTAGAGAGGTGCCGATCGGGTTGGCGATCAGCACTGCCTTTCGACGCGGGGATGGCGATGCGATTGCGTTTTATGCTGTGCGCAACCCGAATGAACCTAGCCTCGTCCATTTGGAGGATGATGGGACAACGAGGCCGTATCTGGAAGCGGCTGGTGTCGATTTCGAAACGCAAACGCGCGAGAGAGCGTTTGATGAAATTCTTGCGGAATATGGGGCCGAATACGACAGAAACGAGGCCGTCATCCGCACCAGAGACGTTCCAGAATCCGAAATCGCGCGAATTGCGATCGGCTTCGCAGCGTTGCTGATGAGGCTGTCCGATTTCCTCCTTTTAACCCAAGACCATACGGCAAGCGCGTTTAAAGAGGACGCCATCAAACGCATTCGTGAAGCGGTCGGAACTCGCGCGGTGATCAAGGAAGACGTCTTAGTAAATGAACGCCTGTCTGAGGTAAAGCCTGACCTCGTAATTCAGGGTCCAAATCGCGATCCAGTGGCCGTCTTCCTCGCTCCGTCATCTCAGCGCGTGAACGATGCAATTTTTCTACAGATGGCCGCTCTTTACGAGGCTCACAGCCTTGTGTCGGTAGTCGCTATGCTTGAGGAGGACATATCTGTCAGCGCGAAACTTAGACAAAGGGCAGCCAACCGTTTGAGCGCGGTTCCAATCTATCGCAATGATGAGGATCAAGCCGTTCAAAGAATTGTTCGGGAAGCGATCGGTACTGGTGCGATGATCCACTGAGGCTGACATGAGCGCCAAAGCCGGTGAAGGTATCGTCAACTTCGACGGTGTCGCCAGAACCGCCCATTGGAGTGCGACAGACCCTGTCCGCCCGCAGGGCTAACTCACCCCGATCAGCACCCCGGCTGCGAACACCAGCGCGCCCCCGATCATCACCTTAGCGGCCGCCGACAGGGGCGGCGTCTCCATGAAACGCCACTGCACCCAGGAGATCGCCATGAGCTCGATCACCACGACGACGATGGCGATCGCGGTCGCGGTGGTGAAATTCGGAATGAGGAAGGGCAGCGTGTGGCCGATGCCGCCGGCCGTGGTCATCAGGCCGCAGACGACGCCGCGCAGGAGCGGCGCGCCGCGGCCCGACAGCTTGCCGTCGTCCGCCAGCGCCTCGGCGAAGCCCATCGAGATGCCGGCGCCGACCGAGGCGGCGAGGCCGACGACGAAGGCGTTCCAGGGATTGTGCGTCGCGAAGGCCGCGGCGAACACCGGCGCGAGCGTCGAGACCGAGCCGTCCATGAGCCCGACGAGCCCCGGCTGGATGATCTGCAGAATGAAGCGCCGTCGCTGATGCTCGTCCTCGGTATGGCGGACGTCGTCGGTCAGAAGCTCGTGCTCGAGCACCGCTACCCGGTTGTCATGCCTGTCCTCGACCTCGGCAAGGTCGCCAAGCAGCTTGCGGATCGAGGCGTCGGCAGCGCGGGTGATAGCCTGGCGATAGAAACGGGCCGCCGCCTTTTCCATGTCGTGGGCGCAGGCGCGCACCGCCTCCAGGTTCAAGGGGCGGACCTGCCAGATCGGCCGCTGCGGGATATAGCCGTGAATGTCCTGGCGGCGGACCAGCGGGATATGCTGGCCGAACTTGGACACGAAGAGGTCGATCAGCTGGCGGCGGTGCCCGTTTTCCTCGGCCGCCATTTCGGTGAACACTTCTGCGCTCGCCGGGTACTCCTCGACCAGACCCTCGGCGAAGTCGGCGTAGATGCGGCTGTCCTCCTCCTCGTTGCTGATGGCGAGCGCCAGCATTTCACGCTCGGACAGGTCGTCGAAATTTCGCATCGCGGCGTCCTTCGGAGTTCTGCGTTGTTCGAGCAGGTCGGGATCGGTGCGCCACCGCCGGCGAGGGGATGTTGGGAGTCGCTCGCGACGGGCGCTGACATCATTTAGCTAAGGGTTATTTAGGAGCGCGTGTTTTTCCGGTCAACGTCGTCGCGGAACGCGTGGATTTTCACCGTTCGGCATTTGGCGCCGGCTCGGGGGCGCGCCTTGCCATCCCCGCGGGCCTGAACTAGACGATTTCGACCCGTTCCTTTCACGTTTTCTCGGTGCGTTCGGGCGCGATTCCCCTTGCAAGCCGGCAGCTGTGGCTTTGGTTCCGTCCCTCGATCAATTCCACCATGTCGTCGTCAAGGTCGGCTCGTCGCTTCTGGTCGATTCGGCGCGCGGCGCGGTCAAGCAGGCCTGGCTCGACGCCCTGGCGGAGGATATCGCCGCGCTACATCGGCGGGGCGCGAGCGTGACGGTCGTCTCCTCGGGAGCGATCGCGCTCGGCCGCATGGTGGCCGGCCTACCGAAGGGCCGGCTCAAGCTCGAGGACAGCCAGGCTTCCGCCGCCATCGGACAGATCGCGCTTTCGAGCGCCTGGTCGCAGGCCCTGCACAAGCACAGAATTGTCGCGGGGCAGGTGCTGCTGACGCTCAGGGACACCGAGGTGCGGCGCCGCTATCTCAACGCCCGCGCCACGCTCGGCCGGCTGCAGGCCATGCGGGCCGTGCCGATCATCAACGAGAACGACACGGTCGCCACCAGCGAGATCCGCTACGGCGACAACGACCGGCTCGCCGCCCGCGTCGCCACCATGGCGAGCGCGGATCTCCTGATCCTGCTCTCCGACGTCGCCGGCCTCTACGACGCGCCGCCGTCGGGCAACGCCCAGGCGAAGCTCCTGCCGGTCGTGGACAGGGTAACCCCCGAAATCGAGGCGATGGCCGGGGGCGCGGCCACGGAACTGTCGCGCGGCGGCATGCGCACCAAGATCGAGGCCGCCCGAATCGCGACCTCGGCCGGGACCCACATGGTCATCGCCGACGGGCGCGTCGCCCACCCGATCGCGCGGGTCGCCGAGGGCGGCCGGTGTACCTGGTTCCTCACACCCTCGAACCCGGTCGCGGCGCGCAAGATCTGGATCGGCGGCACGCTGGAGCTGAAGGGCGCGGTGTTCATCGACGAGGGCGCGGCCGCTGCGCTCCACCGTGGCAAGAGCCTGCTGCCGGCCGGCGTCACCCGGGTCGAAGGCGTGTTCTCGCGCGGCGATTGCGTCGCGATCTGCAACGAGCGCGGGGCGGAGATCGGGCGGGGGCTGATCGCCTTCGACGCGCTGCACGCCGAGCGGATCCGCGGACGCAATTCGCGCGACATCGCTCACCTGCTCGGCGCGCGCGGCCGCGCCGAAATGATCCACCACGACGACATGACGCTCATCGGACGGTAGCAGCATCGTCTCGAAAGACGGGTCGCTCGCTTACCGCGAGCGAACTCGGCCATCAGTTCACGGGATTCCGCTCCGCCTTCTCTTAGTATATTAATTTGATAGCTTTATTACATCGACTTGGGGACGCGACCCGCCGTATTTTTCTCGCTCAGCGAATTGAAGTTGTCGGCGCCGCAAGACGACTGTTACAATCACGGTGTACACAGGAAGACGCGCTGAAAGGATGCGTTGCCTCGAAATATTTGAGCCAGCGTCTTTCTGGCGCCCAATACAGCCGAGGAAAACGCCATGAAACGCATCCTCCTTGCAACGTTTGCCGCCGCTGCCTTGTCCACTTTCAACCTCGTGCCCGCAGTCGCACAGAGTGATCAGCAGCCGTCGAGTGAGGAGCGCATGCAGCATTGGGCGGTCGACCGCGGGACGATGCTCCACGCCAGGCTCGCTGGCATGAAAGCCGGACTTGGACTGACGGCGGACCAGGAGAACCTTTGGAACCCGTTTGCATCGGCCATCGAAGACGCCTTCAAATCGCATATGGAGGCGATGCAGGAGATGATGAAGACGCACGAGGGTGGCCAGCGCATGTCCCCCGTCGACCGTATGGACTTCACGGCCGGCCGTATGGCTGAAGGCGCCGCAAAACTCAGGACGATCTCCGAGGCGGCGAAACCATTGTACGCCAGCCTCGACGACACACAGAAGCGCAACTTCGAAGTGCTTGGGCGCGATATGGTGATGCCCGAGCCTCGGCCCGCCGTGCCGGAATGGGATTACCGTGGGGGCGGCGCCGGCTTTTCGTGGGAACCGTACGGTTGGTCGGGCATGATGCAATAGCGCGGGGCGCCAGCCTGAGTCACGGGGTTGCGGTGATGAACTGCCTTATCATGTGACGCAGCGCGGCAACGGCCGACACCGTTCGGCTATTCCGACTGCGCCACCTATCGCGATCCGGTGCTTCGAGGCGTCTGGTTGCGGCCGGGCGCCTAAACTCCATGCTCCATCGACTAGCAGCCTGTCGGACTTAAAGGTACATTCATTGATATAATTGGGTTTTTCGTCTTTTCCGAGAAACACAAAACGTAACAATATCAAGTATGTTGCTCGTCGAGAGACCCTTAAGTCCGACAGGCTGCTAGCGCTTGACGTCACACAGGACGTCCTCGCTCCTGCAGACGCGATCGCGTACTCCCGAGGCAGGGAGCCTCGCGTCTTGGACTGGCGGGCTGTGATCGGGCGAATGTCGGAGGTTGATGGAGCAGGGTATACAAATCGAACTGTGCGGCGTGAAGTGGACCCCATTCGCGGGACCATGGGCCGTGGGAATTAAGGTGTAATCCTTCCCGCTCTTCCTTTTTTAAAGAGGCTTCAAGCCGCTTCCTGCTGCTTCTGCCTCTGCTGTGGGTATGTGGGCAACGCGTTTGCGTTGTCCAAGCGAAGCGGCATATCCACAGCCCTTGCCGCCGCCTCGATTTCGTCGATGCCGGCGCGCCACACCGCCATCGGCGTCTGGTTGTTCATCGCCTGGTGGGGGCGGCGAGAATTGTAAAAGGTCATCCACGAACCAATGCCGGCCCGCGCCTCGCGGCCGTCGACGTAAGCTTTCAGATGCACTTCCTCGTACTTAATCGAGCGCCACAGCCGTTCGATGAAGATGTTGTCCATGAAGCGGCCGCGTCCGTCCATCGAAATCGCGACGCCGGCCGCCGCGAGCTTGCCGACAAAAGCCTCGGCGGTGAAAGTGGAGCCCTGGTCGGTATTGAAAATCCTCGGCTTTCCGAACCGAAGCAGCGCCTCCTCCAGCGCCGCCGCGCAGAAGCTCGCATCGTTGGTGTTCGACAGCCGCCACGCCAGAACCGCCCGGCTGGCCCAGTCGATGATCGCCACCAGATAGAGGAAGCCGCACGCCATCGGGATGTAGGTCACGTCGGCCGCCCACACGTGGTTCGGCTCGACAATCTTCAGACCCCGCAGCAGGTAGGGGTATATCTTGTGCCCGGGCGCGGCTTTGCTCGTGCCGGGACGCGGAACCAGCGCCTCGATCCCCATCGTGCGCATCAGCCGCCGCACCCGCTTGCGGTTGACCCCGCGGCCCTCCTTGTTGAGTTCGAAGGTCATTCGCCGCGAGCCGTAGAACGGCAGTTCCAGATGCAGTTCGTCGATCCGCCGCATCACCGCCAGATCTTCGGCGCCCGGCTCCGCCCTGGGCCGATAGACCCCCGAGCGCGCCACATCCAGCAGCGCGCATTGGCGGCGCACAGACAGGTCCTCGCCAGGCCGTCCGACCATTGCTCTTCGATCGGGCGCGCTCATCGCCCTGGCCTCCTGGCCAAGAAATCCCGTTCGACCGTCAGTTGGCCGATCTTGGCGTAAAGCTTGGCCGCCTCCCGCTCGCGCTCCTCCTCGCCGTCGCTTGAACCGCTCGCTCCTCGCGCGAACAGGCTCGCAACATTGTCCTGAACCTGCTTCTTCCACGCGTAGATCTGGTTCGGATGCACGTCATGCCGCTTGGCAAGCTCAGGAACCGTCGCATCCTCCCGCAGAGCCTCCAACGCCACCTTCGCCTTGAACGCCGCATCAAACTTCTTGCGTGATCTCGCCATTTCGCTCGCTCCGTTGGTTAAAACAGAGCGGGACGCTACACACCTTAACCGCTGGTCCCAAAACCGGGGTCCACTTCACTGGTTAATTGCCGGCTGGCCGTTCTCTCCGGATTGAGTGGAGGCGCGTCATGAAATATTGGTGGCCCGCCCTGCTGTTTGTGGTTTCGGTTCTATTGGCATCGGAGGCGCTTGCCGTGCAGAAAGAAGAAGGGATCGTCAAAATTCCGAGCCATCACTCCGTGGACCAGACGGTCGATGAGTTGAAGACCATTCTGCAATCCAAAGGAGTGATGCTGTTCGCCCTGATCGACCATAGCGGGGAAGCGGAGAAGGTGGGACTGAAAATGCCTCCCACCAAGCTGCTCATCTTCGGCAACCCGAAGGGCGGCACGCCGCTGATGCTCGCTTCTCCGAGTGTCGCCATCGACCTTCCTCTCAAGATTCTAATTGCGGAAGACTCCCAGGGAAAAGTGTGGATCTCTTACAACAGCCCCGAGTATTTGAAAGAGCGCCACGATCTGCCGCAGAATCTGCTGCCCAATATCGACGTCGTGAAGACATTGGCAGCCGCGGCTGGAGAGTAGCTCGCCGACTGAGCGCCGCGCGAGATTCCCGCGCTCGCTCTCAATCGCGCGCGCCCAAACTGAAGGGATCAAACTTCCCGTTTGGGTCTGTTAGACCCGTCCGTCCCACGATCGGCGAATCTCCGCACCTGGCGCATCCATCGCATTCAGCCCTCGACCGCCCCGTGCGACATTCGGCGCCGCGCGCCGCGGATAAAATTGGCCGATTCGTATCTTTGTGACCGGCCCGACACCGGCGCGAACTGTGCGCCAACGGCCTTGAGAGAGAAACCAATCCTTAACCATAAAGTCCCTCCCCGGGCGAAACAGAGCTGGTCCGCGCGCTGGGACACGCAAACTGAAGTCGTCGTCGCCGAAGCGCGCGTCCGCGCGACCTCAACGGCCGGCGTCGTCGCCTGCGGCAGCGTTTTGAGGAGTTCGCGCGTTCCAAGTTGATGGGCCGTCGGCAAGGCGGTCGGCCTTGGCTTTGGCCGGCACGCCGCGCATAAATCCGGAATGCCGTCGAGCGCCTCAGATTCGCGTCGGGCGTGGGAATGAAGATCCCTCGCCGGGCGCTCGTGATCCTCGCCAGGCTGCGCGCGAGGGCGCGCGCGAGCGAACTCGGGCTCGTCCTCTTGGCGATCGTGGTCGGCGCCCTAGCGGGCGTCGCCGTCAGCGCCATGACGCTGATCGTCAATATCGCCCATGTGGTCATCTACGGCATTCCCTTCGACGTGCGGCTCAGCGCAGCCGAGCGCGTTCCGCCAATCGCCGCTTTCGCCGCGCCAATGCTGGCGGGCCTTGCCCTCGGCGCCCTCGACGCCTGGCGGGCGCGAAAAAAGGCCCCCGCTGCGGTGGACCCGGTCGAGGCCAACGCCTTGCGCGGCGGGCGCATGTCCTTGCGCGACAGCCTGCTCGTCTCCGCCCAGACGGTGCTGTCGAACGGCTGCGGCGCCTCCGTCGGCCTCGAAGCGGGCTATGCGCAGATCGGCGGCGGGCTCGCGTCGCGGCTCGGAATCGACAGCCGCCTGCGGCGCCAGGACCTGCGGATGCTGGTCGGCTGCGGCGCGGGCGGGGCGATCGCCGCCGCCTTCGGCGCGCCGCTGACCGGCGCCTTCTACGCCTTCGAGCTGATCATCGGCGCCTATTCGCTAGCCATCGCGGGGCCGGTATTCGCCGCCGCTCTCGTGGCCGCCCTGACCACCAAGGCGATCGTCGGCTCGCCCTACGTCATCAGCGTCCCCGACGTGCCGCCGCTCGGCTTCCCGCATTACGCCGCCCTGATCGGCCTCGGCCTCGTCGCGGCGGCGCTCGGCGTCGCGGCGATGCGGGCGGCGGCGGTGATTGAACGGGCGTTCCGTTTGGCCGTTCCGTCGCGTCTTTTCCGGCCGGTCGCCGGCGGTTTCCTGCTCGGCGTGATGGCGCTCTACACGCCGCAGATCCTCGGCGCCGGCCATGGCGCGCTCGGACTCGACTTCTATGCGCCGATGAGCGCCCGCGCGCTGGCCGTGCTGATCGCGCTGAAGCTGTTCGCCAGCCTGACTTCGCTCGCCTCGGGGTTCCGCGGCGGCCTGTTCTTCGCCTCGCTGTTCGTCGGCTCGCTGCTCGGCAAGCTCTATGCGATCGCGGTGCAGGCGGCGTTTCCGGGGCTGGGCCTCGACACGGTCGCCTGCGTGCTGGTCGGCATGGGGGCGCTCAGCACCGCGATCGTCGGCGGCCCGCTGACCATGACCTTCCTCGTGCTCGAGAGCACCGGCAATCTCGGCATCGCGGGTGGCGCGCTCGCGGCCTCGATCGCCACCTCGCTCGCTGTGCGGGCGACCTTCGGCTATTCGTTCACCACCTGGCGGCTGCATTTGCGCGGCGAGACGATCCGCGGCGGGCAGGACGTCGGCTGGCTGCGCGAACTCACGGTCGGCAAGATGATGATCCCGTCGCCGCCGCTGTTCCTGGCCGACAAGAGCCTGCAGGCCTTTCGCGAAGCCTATCCGCTCGGCAGCGCCAATGTCGTGGTCGCGGTCGGCGAGGACGGGCGCTACCATGGCCTGATCCACGTCGCCGAGGCGCATGCGCAGGCGCTCGCCGAGGACGACGACGGCGGCCCCATCGGCCTGCTCGTTCACCTGCCCGCGACGACCCTCCATCCCGACGACGATATCCAGACCGCCCTCGACGTCTTCGGCGCCGCCGAGACCGACACGCTCGCCGTCACCGAGCGCGACGCCGGCCATGTGCTTGGCACGCTCGGCGAAGCCTTCGCCGCGCGGCGCTACGCGCAGGAGACGAACGGCGCGATGAAGGGCGTGCTCGGGGGCGGATAGGCGCTCGGGCTGCGCCGGCGCCTTCGACGAGTTGGCCAGCCGCCCTGGCGCAGCGTCGGCGCGGGGCTTCGCCCGGTCAGTAGCCGCCGCCTCCGTGCGCATTGGCGAAGTCGATTCCGGCCTGGACCTCCCACATCGCCCGTTCGATGAGATGCATGGCCCGCTCGCGGTGACCGCCCTTGTTCGGCGTCGCGGCTTGCAGGGATCCCATCGCGGAGGCCAGCGCCTCGAGGGCGTGTTCCATGTTGCCCTGATAGGCCATGGCCGGAACCGCCGCGAGCGTCAGCGCAGGGGCGGCTGCGCTTAGGGCAGCCGTTTGCAACATCTGACGGCGGGAAGGGATGAAGCTGTTCATGGCGAATGTCTTCCGGAATTGAACCTCGACGGGCGGGGTCCCTCCCCGCCTCGTCGGCGCCATCCTCTCCCATGTTTGCGCCGTTCGGCAATGCCGACATAGGCAAGCGCGGCCGAGGCGGTCCGCGGCGCGGGCGCGGGGCCCGACGGTCGAGACGAGGGCTGCGGCAAGGAGAGGGAGCGCGACGACGACGGAGAGCCCGGCGGCCACGCGGCGCAAGCGCTTCGGGGATCCTTCACGCCAAAACGCAACTCCCTCATCGCCCCCTCGCCCCTCGTCCTGATCCCCGGGTCAAGCCCGGGGATGTCGAAGGACGTTCCAGCGCGCACGAACCTCCTCGCCCACTGGATCATCCTTCGACATCCCCGGGCTTGACCCGGGGATCAGGATGAGGCTCTGCGATTACAACGCCGCTCATCATCGAGCTTGGTAGCCAACCAGCGCCTGCGGCGCGCCATTATGGATGAAAATGGTGGCGGCGCGGGCCGATTTGTCAGAGTCTTTGCGACGGGCGATCGTGCAAGGCTGACAAAACTGCGGTGGCTTGCGACCCCGATTGGCAGTCCGGCCCGCGCTGCATAGAGGCGCCATTCTTTGTCGCCCCCGGGAACGGGGAGCACGCGTGGCAGTGTCTCGACTATACCTGCGGCGTCACGGTCGCCTTCCCCTGGATGGAGGCGAGGATGGAGGTCATCATTGAGCGGTGTTGCGGGGTGGACGTGCATCAGGAGACGGTCGTCGCCTGCGTCTTGATCGGCGCCCCGGGCGAGCGGCCGAGGAAGGAGATCAGGACCTTCCGGACGATGACGCGCGATCTGGAGGCGTTGCGGGACTGGTTGCAAGAGCTTGGGGTGACGCACGTCGGGATGGAGAGCACCGGCGTTTACTGGCGCCCGGTCTATGCCGTCCTCGAGGGGTGTTTCGAGCTGATCGTCGGCAACGCCCGGCACATCCGTAACGTGCCGGGTCGCAAGACCGATGTGAAGGACGCCGAGTGGATCGCCGATCTGGTCCGCCATGGGCTGATCGCCAAGAGTTTCGTCCCACCGGCGCCGCAGCGCGAGTTGCGCGAGTTGCTGCGCTATCGCCGCAAGCTGGTGGAGAGCCAGGCGGCCGAGCGCAACCGGCTCCTGAAGCTCCTGGAGACGGCCAACATCAAGCTGGCCAGCGTCGCCAGCGACGTCTTCGGGGTTTCCGGGCGCGCCATGTTGAAGGCTCTGATCGAGGGCGGCGCCTCGGCCGAGGCGATGGCGGACCTTGCCAGAGGGCAATTGCGCCGTAAGCGGGACGATCTGGTTCTGGCGCTCGAAGGGCGGATGGAGGAGCATCACCGCTTCCTCCTGGCGATGCAACTGCGCCGGCTCGAAGCCATTGAGGCCGACATCGCAGCGCTCGACCTGCGCATTGACGAGCGGCTCGAGCCCTATCGCGCGCCGCACACGCTCCTGATGCAGATTCCGGGCGTCGACTGGGTGGTCGCGGCCGTGCTGATCGCCGAGATCGGCGTCGACATGAGTGTATTCCTGAGCGTCTATCATTTGTCGGCCTGGGCGGGCGTCTGTCCCGGCAACCATGAGAGCGCCGGCAAGCAGAAGAGCGGCCGCGCCCGCAAGGGCAATGTCCGTCTGCGCACCATGCTCGTCGGCGCCGCGATTTCCGCGGCGCGAACCAAGGGCAGCTATCTCAAGGACAAGTATCACCGCCTCAAGGCGCGCCGCGGCGCCTTGCGCGCAGCGCTCGCCATCGCTCACAAAATCCTCGTCTCCGCCTATCACATGCTCGCCAAAAACCTGCCCTATCGCGATCTCGGCGAAGCCTATCTCGACCAGATCAGCCAGACCCGAACCGTCGCCAACCTCAAACGGCGTCTCGAGCGCCTCGGCTACAACGTCACCCTCGAACCAAAGGCCGTGCCCGCATGACCCCATATCCACGCTGAAGCCATTTTCGTGGCAGTTGCGCCAAAGCGGCCTTCCGGCGCGGCTTAGGGCGCAGGGTGCGAACCGGTCAAAGTCTCCGGGTCCGCTTGCCGCCGTCCGTCGCCGGCGGCACAGTGGGAAGGCGCGTGGCTTCAGCGCGAGCCGTGGGGAGGGCGAAAGATTTTAGGGTTTCTGCGTCTCTGGCTTCGCCGTCTCGGCGTCGGACTGCTCGGCGTTTTCGCCATCTGGCTGATCGCCTTCGTCTTCCGGCTCACCGACCACCGGCTGCCGACAGTTCTGGCGCTCGCGGCGACTTACGCCGTCGCGGCCTATGTCGTCCTGCCGCGGATCGTCCGGATGAGCCTCAAGCTCTTGAGCCGCCGCAGCGTGCCAAGCTTTACGCTCACCGGCGACGGCTTTCCGGGCGATCCGGTCAACCTCGCCCTCATCGGCACATTCGCCGAACTCAAGGCGGCCTTCGCCAGCGCCGGCTGGATCGAGGCGGACCCGCTTGGACTCAGGAGCTCGTGGGGCATGGCGGTGTCCTTCGTCCTCAACCGGCCCTATCCCGCCGCGCCGTTCAGCACCCTCTATCTCTTCGGCCGCAAGCAGGACGTCGGCTTTGAGAAGCCGATCGACGCCAGTCCGCGCAAGCGCCACCACATCCGCTTCTGGGCGCTGAGCCCCGACCGCGCCTCCGAGGCGAACACCCCGGAATTCTGGCTCAACGCCGACCGTCCCCCGCTCGACGAGCCCGCGCTCTGGGTGGGGGCCGGCACGCGCGACACCGGGCTTTCGTTCACCCGGTTCACCTTCCAGTTTACCCACGCCACCGCCGACGACACGAACGAGGAGCGCGACTTCATCCTCGGCGAGCTAAAGGCGGCTGGAGTCATCGGCGAGCCGGTCTGGCGCCGGGAGGGCGATCGGCTGGCGCTCGGAAAGGTCAATCATTACGCCGCCGACGGCGAGATCGCCGTGGCGCGGCTTGCGTGACGCAGCGGCGTTCGCAGTATTCATGAAAGTGAGAACTGAAAGTGCTCTAAGAAACCGTCTTCAATCGGGGCGGCTGGTTGGCGTGTGCCGAATGTCGCCGCCCAGCGGGGGTCGATCATGAATATGAAGTCTGTCATCATTTCTTCACTTGGGCTTCTCGTCGCAGGAGATGCTTTTGCGGCGACAACGCAAATCACTGACTACAATCAGGGGTGGTACAATAAGAACGATCCAACCCAGGAGAGTGTAGGCCCGACCGCCAACTATATCGTCGGGAAACAGGTCATTGGCACAAAATCCCACTACGACGACTTCTTCTCGTTCGACCTCTCCGGGATCGCGTCCGGCTCTATCACCGCGGCTTCCGTGGAAATCTCCGGGGGGCAGAACGTGTTCAAGAGCGGCCCGAACGGCGTGTTCAAGCTGTACGCCTCGGACGTCGATCCCGCGACGGACCGGTCAGGTTTTCTCAAGAGCCTGAAGCCGGACGACCTCATCGGCGAGGTCAGCGTCACCGACGGCGGCACGATCGGCTCTTTCGATCCGACGCTGAGCGACGTGATCGTGACCTTCAACGCAACGGGCCTTGCGGATCTCAACGCCGACGCCGGCGATGACTTCTACATCGGGGGAACCTTCACCGGCGCCAAGGCCTACAATCTGGCGGGCTTGAAGTTCGAGAACCTCTTCAACGGATCCGGAAACGTCGCCGGCGCCGAATTGTCGGTGACGACCGTGCCCGAGCCGTCGACCTGGGTCATGCTGCTGGCGGGGTTCGTGGCTCTCGGCGCTGCCGGCTATGGCGGTCGCCGCCACCGGGCGTCGATCGCGGATTGAGTTTGGCCCTAGGATCGATCTGGAGACAAGGCCGCCCCAATGGCGCGGCTTTTTGCGATCGACTGGCGTGGTCCGAGTTGGCTTGGGCAACGCCGGCGCTCTTGCGTCGACGCGAGCGGCAGGCTTGAGTGGCGGCATCCGGCCGCGAGCCGCCGCACGGCGGCGCGGCGCCATCGCAAGGATCGTCCATGGATCTTCAGCTTAAGGGCAAACGCGCGCTCGTCACCGGCAGCACCGCGGGCATTGGCTACGCCATCGCGGCTGCCCTCGCGCGCGAGGGCGCTGAGGTCATCGTCAACGGCCGAACGGAGGAGGGCGTCGCCAAGGCCGTTGCGAACATCAAGGCCGAGACCGGCGGCGACGTCGTCGGCTTCGCTGGCGATCTCGGCGGCGCCCCCGCGGCCGAGGCGCTCGTGCGCGCGCACCCGTACCTCGACATTCTCGTCAACAACCTCGGCATCTTCGAACCCAAGCCGTTCGAGGAGATCCCGGATTCCGACTGGCTCCGGTTTTTCGAGGTCAACGTGGTCAGCGGCGCGCGGCTCGCCCGCCTTTATCTGCCCGGGATGAGGCGCGCCAACTGGGGTCGGATCATCTTCATCTCGAGCGAAAGCGGCCTGCAGATTCCGGCCGAGATGATCCATTACGGCGTCACCAAGTCGGCGCAGATCGCCCTCGCCCGCGGCATTGCCGAGACGGTCGCCGGAACGGGCATCACGGTCAACAGCGTGCTGCCTGGGCCGACCAAGTCGCGCGGCGTGGTCGACTTCGTCGCGGCGCTGTCGAAGGATTCCGGCAAGGGGTTCGACGAGTTCCAGACCGAGTTCTTCGAGAAAGTCCGGCCGACCTCGCTGATCAAGCGCTTCGCGTCCCCCGAGGAGGTCGCGGCGCTGGTGACCTATGTCGCGAGCCCGCTCGCCTCGGCCACCACCGGGGCGGCGCTGCGGGTCGACGGCGGCGTGGTCAAGAGCGCGTTCTGAGGCGGGGCCAGTTTCGGCGTTGCGCCGCCTTTCGACAGCACGAGACGAAGGCTCAACGCGATGAACGCTGCGCGGACGGCCGAGGACATCGAACGGGCGATCGCCGAGGTGCTCGCCGCCGCGCCGCACCGCGCCTTCGGGCTCACGTTCGTGCGCTCGAGCCCCGGCGAGGTCGTGCTTGCCTTCGAGGCCGGCGACGCCGCGCTCGGCCCGTCGGGCGAGGTGCACGGCGGCGTCCTCTCCATGCTGTGCGAGCCGGCCGCCTTCCTTGCGCTGCTGCCGCTGCTGCCGGCGGACCGCTACGCCGTGACCGCCGATTTTCACGCACAGTTCCTGCGCCCGGCCAAGCCGCGCGCTCGCGTCGAGCTTGCCGGCAGGGTGCTGAAGGCGGGAGGACGCCTGGCCTTCTGCGAGGTCGAGGCGCGCTCGGAGGGACAAGTCTGCGTCGTCGCCCGGGTCACCAAGGCGGTCGTGCAGGCTTAGCTGCGACTTCCGCTCAGACGTCGAAAGGAGACGAGGTCTTGATCGCGACGGCCTTGAAGAACGTGTAACAGAAGACCCCATCGGGCGCGGCGGTGCGGGCGAGGTCCGCCACGCCGCGGTCGAAAGCCTCCCGCGTCGAGAGACCGGCCGCGACCGCCCGCTCCCGCACGCCCTCGATCATCGCCGTGAAGGTCTTTCGCGTGAAGCCGTCGATCAGGCCCGGCCGGCTTCCGTCGACATAGACCTGCCGCGGCGAGACGCGCGCGTGCGAAAAGCCCGCCTCGATGAGCAGAGGATAGAGCCTTCGGCCGATCATTGCGTCGCCCCCGGCCTCGGCCTGCAGCGCGACCTGCGAGGCGATCGCCTGCCGGGCGAAAGCGCTGTCGGGATGAAAATATGCCGAGCCGTGGTCCCCCTCGATCACCGTCAGCGATCCGCCGGGCCGAATCACCCGGCGCACCTCGCCGAGCGCCTTCACGGGATCCGCGAGGTGCTCCAGCACGAAACAGACGAAGGCATGGTCGAATGTCGCCTCGGGATAGGGCAGCGCGAAAATGTCGGCGACCAGGAACTCGACGGCGCCGGTCCCGAACTCCTTGCGCCGCGCGCCGCGCCTCTTCGAGCGACCCCGGCGACAGGTCGATTGCGGTGAAGAGCGCCTCAGGACTGTTGTGCAGCAGCGCGACGGTCTGCGCGCCGACGCCGCAGCCGGCCTCGAGGACGGCAGCCCCGGCAGGATAGCGCGTGTCGGCGTGCAGCAGGTCGGTCAGGGACTGCGCCTGATCCCGCAGGCGCCGGGCCTCCGTCTCTTCGTAGCCGTGAACGTAGTCGGCCGTCATGATTGCCCGCGGGGCGGTTTGCGAGCCTTCAACGACATCGCAGGTCCGCCCCTGGCCCTCACGCCCCGCCAATCGCCGGCCGTAATCGTGCAGGCGCGACGCCGCCCCTCACTCCCACCGCCCCGGTCCGGTCTGCCGCATCGTGACGACGTCGATCCGGCCATTGTTCTTGCGCCCGCCGCCGATCCAGCCGGACATGACCCAACTCGTCAGGCTCACCACGATGGCGGCGAAAAAGGCCGGCCAGAAGCCGGCGACCACGAAGCCCTTCAGGAACCAGGCCACGAGCTCGATCATCAGGCCGTTGATGACGAGGAGGAAGAACCCAAGGGTGACCAGGGTGATCGGCAAGGTCAGGATGATCAGGACCGGGCGCACGAAGGCGTTGACGATCCCGAGCAGCAGCGCCGCGGCGATCAGCGCCTCGGTCGACCGAAACTCCACGCCGGGCACAATCTGCGAGGCGAGCCAGAGGCCGATCGCGACCACCACCGCCCGGATGAGAAAACCTTCCATGACCATACCCCGATTCAACTCGAATGTAGGGCGAGTTGCGCCATTCCGCCAGAGCGGGCCGACCTAACGGCGTCTCCGCCTCACAGGCACTTGAGCGCGTCCGGGTCGGCCGCCGCCCGCATCATGATGATCTCGGCCCGCCGGCGTTGGAACGCGGTTGGACGCGCGGGATCGCGCTTCACGGGATTGGGGAGGGCGGTCGCGAGCAGCGCGCCCTCGCGCGCGTCGAGCGCCCTGGCGCTTTTATGGAAATAGCGCCGCGCCGCGGCCTCGAGTCCGAACGTCCCGTCGCCCCATTCGGCGATGTTGAGATAGACCTCGAGCACCCGCCGTTTTGGCCAGAGCTCGCCGAGGACGAGCGCCATCGGAATTTCCAGTCCCTTGCGCAGCGGCGACCGGCCCGGCCACAAGAACAGGTTCTTGACCGTCTGCATGGTCAGCGTCGAGGCGCCGCGAGATGGGCCGCGCTCGCCCGCCGAAGCGAGCACCTCGTGAAGCGCGCCCCAGTCGACGCCGTCATTCGCGCAGAACGTCGCGTCCTCGGAGGCGACGACCGCAGCGACGGCGGCCGGCGCCATGTCGTCGAGCGAGACCGCAATCCGTTCGGTGGGCCTGCCTGTGGCCGCGCGGGCCAGCATCAGCGTCGAAACGGGAGGGATGGAAGCGTAGAGCGCGACAAACACGAAAAAGAGCGCGATCAGCGCGAGGCCGCCCCACAGGGCGCCGCGCGCCGCGGCGCCGACGAAAGAGGACCGGCGCGCCATGGCGGAACTCTTGGCCGAAATCGCCGGCCCGGGCAAGCCGGTCGGGGCGCCAATGCCTGGCGCGCCCTCGCCGTCGGAACCTGCGCTAATTGAGCGTTCGCTTCATCTCCGGGAAGTCGAGCGAGAAGGCGGGGATGGCGACGTCGAACCGCTCGCCGTCTTCGCCGATCATCCGGTATTCCCCGACCATCATCCCGCTTGACG
This sequence comes from uncultured Alphaproteobacteria bacterium, assembly GCA_963822215.1. GTDB lineage: Bacteria > Pseudomonadota > Alphaproteobacteria > Rhizobiales > Beijerinckiaceae > Roseiarcus. The sequence goes on along the minus strand of CAWGGX010000006.1, from coordinate 611,309 downwards.
TCGTCAGCGGGCAGCCGGAGGCGTAGCGAAAGGATTCCCCCGGCAGGATCGTTGGCTGCTCGCCGACCACGCCGGGTCCGCTCACTTCCTGATTGCGCCCCTCGGCGTCGGTGATGCGCCAGCGCCGCTCGATAAGCGTCACAGCCTTGTCGCCGAGATTGGCGATCTCGATGTCGTAACGCCAGAAATACCGGTTCTCCTCCGGTTCGGAGCGTTCCGGCTCGAAGGTCGGCTCGACCGTGACTTTGACCTGATGTGTGACCGCCATGTACATAGGAGACGCATTCTAGCGGCGCGGGTCGGCGCGTCTACTGGCGCGCCTGTCTTTTTTCGTCTCTCGCGCGGCGAGGACCGGACGGGGAAGCTTGCGATGAGCGAAGACCGACTGGCCAGGGCCAAGGCGCTGCTTCAGCGGCTGATCGCGTTCGAGAGCGTCAGCAACCGTTCGAACCTGCCGCTGATCGCCTTCGTCGAGGACTATCTCGCCTCCCTCGGCGTCGCCTCCCGCCGCGCGCCGAACGGGTCGAAAGACAAGACGGCTCTGCTTGCGACCGTCGGGCCGCGGGTCGACGGTGGCGTCGTCCTTTCCGGCCACACCGACGTCGTGCCTGTCGAGGGCCAGGCGTGGACGAGTCCGCCGTTCGTGATGCGCGAGGCCGACGGCCGCCTCTATGGCCGCGGCGCCTGCGATATGAAGGGCTTCGCCGCCTGCGTGCTGGCGTTTGTTCCGGATTTTCAGGCGGCGGCGCTGAAGCGCCCCGTCCATATCGTGCTCAGCTACGACGAGGAGACGACCTGCCTGGGCTCGACCAACGTGATCGCTTGGTTCGGTAGGGACGAGCCGCGACCGGCGGCCGCGGTGGTCGGCGAGCCGACGATGATGGAGGTCGCCGACGCCCACAAGAGCGTGGCGACGATCCGCACGGTGGTCAGGGGCCACGAGGCGCATTCGGCCCTCCCGGCGCTCGGCGCCAACGCCGTCGCGGCCGCGGCCGACATCGTCAGCGAGATCGGTCGCCTGGCCCGCGAATACGAGAAGGGACCGTTCGACCCGCGCTTCGCGCCGCCCTATTCGACGCTCCATGTCGGGGTGATCCACGGCGGCACGGCGCGCAACATCCTCGCGCGCGAATGCGCGTTCGACTGGGAGTTCCGCGGCCTCCCGGGCGTGCCGACGGCCGGGGCGATCGCTCAGGTGCAGGCCTTCGTCGACACGGTCGCCTTGCCGCGCCTGACGCGCTACGTCAGCGGACCCTCCATCGTCACCGAGATCGAGGCCGACGCGCCGCCGCTCGCGGCCGAGCCGGGATCGGTCGCCGAGACGCTCGCGCTGCGACTGACCCGGTCCAACCGGACGATCGCGGTGTCCTTCGCCACAGAATCGGGGCATTTTCAGGCGGCGGGCCTGCCCACCGTCGTCTGCGGGCCCGGTTCGATCGACCAGGCGCACAAGCCCGACGAATATGTCGAGGAGTCGCAGCTTGCGGCTTGCCTCGCTTTTCTCGGCAATCTCGCGGGCGAATTGTCGCGTTAGCGAAGCCCCGACGGCTAATGCGACGTCGGCACGACCTTGGCGTAGCTGAGGTCGTAGGTCTTGTTCAGCAGCGGATCGAGCTTGGTGCCTTCCGACGCGTCGAAGATTCGGGGTCGTCCTGAGGCGGTCGGCGCCGTCGTGGCGCTTGCGTCCGCAGTCGTGGCTTCGGCCGTCGATGGAGCGCCGAGGCCGTACTTCGCCTCGCGCGCCTTTTCATCGGCGAGCATCGCGGGCGACAGAGGCACGGACTCTGCAGAGCCGCTGCCGTCGATCGAGGCGGCCACATCGCCGAACGCCGCGCCCTCGGCGGGCCCGTCGTTGACGCCGGCCACCACCGCGCCGGCGTCCTCGATGGTCTTGCCGGCCGCAGGGCCGCTGGCGAGCGAGGTGAGCGCGCTCTCCACGGCTTGACGGCTCGCGCCGATCCTGGCGAGGCGCTGGGCGAGCGCAGCCTGTCCCGCCGGGGTCGGGTCGATCGGGACGAGCGCGCCGAACAAAGCCGGGTCGGCGGGTTCGAGTTCGCTGTGCCTGGCACCCGCGGGCGTCGACGGGGTCGCGTCCGGCGCCAGGCGGTCCTTGGCGTCCTTCTCGATCTCGCGCCAGTGGGCGACGTTCTTGAGGTGCTGCTCGAACGTGTCGGAGAAGACGTGGCCGCCGGTTCCGTCCGCCACGAAGTAGAGATCCCTGCCGTGGGCCGGATTGGCGACCGCCTCCAGGGCGGCCTTGCCGGGATTGGAGATCGGTCCGGGCGGCAGACCATCGATCTGATAGGTGTTGTAGGGCGTCACCTGGTTGAGATCGGCCTTGCTGATCGGGCGCCCGAGCGTGCCCTTGCCGAACACGAGGCCGTAGACGATGGTCGGATCGGACTCGAGCCGCATGTGCTTCTGGAGCCGGTTGACGAACACGCTGGCGACGTGCGGCCGCTCGTCCGCCTTGCCGGTCTCCTTCTCGACGATCGAGGCGAGCGTGACCATCTCGCCGGGCGACTTGACCGGCAGGTCGGGCGTCCGGCCCTTCCAGATTTCATCGACGATCCGGGTCTGCGCCTTGGCCATCCGGGTCAGGATCGACTGACGCGTGTCGCCACGCTCGAAATAATAGGTGTTGGGCATCAGCGAGCCCTCGCGCGGCGTCTCTTTGAGATCGCCGACGAGCACGTCGTCGGCGCGCAGGCGCTCGACAATCTGTTCGCTGGTCAGGCCCTCCGGGAGCGTGATCTTATGGCGCACGATCTTGTGCGACGCCAGCAGGCTCTCGATCTCGTTCATGCTGACGCCGGCTTTGAACTCGTATTCGCCGCGCTTCAGCGTGCTGCGGTCGCCGTCGAGCAGGGTCAGGATGGTGAACCAAGTCGAATTGTCGATGACGCCGGCGCGCTCGAGCTGGTCGGCGATGCTGCCGCCGTCGTCCTCACGAACGATGTTGACGATCTTGTCCGCGGTCAGCGGCCCGGGAGCGCGGGCCTCCATCATCAGCCAGGCGACCGCCCCGATCGCCAGGAGCGCGCCGACGAGCACGAAGGTGAGAAACGCGCTGAGCGTGGAGAGCGCCGATCGCCGGGGCTTCTTCGACTTCCTGGGCGGCGGCGGACTGTCGCTCGGGCTCGGGTCAGGCTTGCTTGCGCGGCGGAACAGGCTCGCTCGCGCCCGTGGCGGCTCGCCGCCGTTACTGGGTGGTGGGCTCATGCCGTGTGCCGGACTCCCGCTCGTCGCGCTGTCGCAAGGCCTCGGGAGCGTCCCAGGCTTGCCGGGCTTTGCGCCCGACGCGCGAACGCAACTCTACATGACCGCTGATCGTGACGAAATGACGATTCGCGAGAGCGGAGCGGCTCACGCCGCGGCGCGGAAAATGATCGACGCGTTGGTGCCGCCGAAGCCGAACGAATTCGACAGCGCCACCTGAATCGGGCGCTTGCGCGCCTCGTGCGGCGCGAGGTCGATCGCCGTCTCCACCGACGGGTTGTCCAGATTGAGGGTCGGCGGCGCGATCTGGTCGCGGATCGCCAGAATGCAGAAGATCGCCTCGACGGCGCCCGCGGCGCCGAGCAGATGGCCGACCGAGGACTTGGTCGACGACATCGTCGTCCGGCCGGCGGAATTGCCGAGCAGGCGCTCGACCGCGCGCAACTCGATCTCGTCGCCCACAGGGGTCGAGGTGCCGTGCGCGTTGACGTAGTCGATCTCGGAGACGCTGACGCCTGCCCGCTTGAGCGCGGCGCTCATCGAGCGGAATGCGCCGTCTCCGTCGGGCGAGGGGGCGGTAATGTGATGGGCGTCGCCCGACAGCCCGTAACCGATCAACTCGGCGTAAATGCGCGCGCGGCGCGCCTTGGCGTGCTCGTATTCCTCGAGCACCACACAGCCCGCGCCCTCGCCCATCACGAAGCCGTCGCGGTCGCGATCGTAAGGGCGGGAGGCCTGGTGCGGCCGGTCGTTGAAGCCGGTCGAAAGCGCCTTGCAGGCGCAGAAGCCGGCCAGCGACAGCCGATTGACCGCTGATTCGGCCCCGCCGGCCACCATCACATTGGCGTCGCCGAGGGCGATCAGCCGCCCGGCGTCGCCGATGGCGTGCGCGCCGGTCGAGCACGCGGTCACCACCGCATGATTGGGACCCTTCAGCTTATGGGCGATCGACACCTGTCCGCCGACCAGATTGATCAGCCGGCCGGGAATGAAGAACGGCGAGATGCGGCGCGGGCCCTTTTCGTGCAGGGTGATCGAGGCGTCGTAGATCCCGCCGAGGCCGCCGATGCCAGAGCCGATCAGCACGCCGGTCTCGATCTCCTCCTCGTGGGTCTTGGGCGCCCAGCCGGCGTCGTCGAGCGCCTGGGTTGCGGCGCTCATCCCGTAGACGATGAAATCGTCGACACGCCGCTGCTCCTTCGGGTCCATCCAGTCGTCGGGACGGAACGCATCGGGGCGGTCCCCGCGCGGCACCTGTGCGGCGATCCGACACGGGAGGTCCGACACGTCGAAATTCTCGACCCTGCCAGCGGCGGATTCGCTGGCCAGCAGTCTGCGCCAAGTCGGCTCGACGCCGCAGGCCAGTGGGCTGACCATGCCAAGTCCGGTGACGACGACCCGCCTCATGCGTTCCATCCTGTGTCCCGTTCGCTGTCGTTATCGCGCCCAACGCCTCCGGACGGGAAGCCCAACGCGACAAGGGCCGGACGGAACGCCGGCCCCCAAGCCCCGACGCGAAATCTGAGTCGGAACGCGGCTGCGCCTCCGTTCCGCCGGATTTCGCTTATTTGGTGGCGGACGCCTTCTCAAGGAACTTGATCGCGTCGCCGACGGTTACGATGGTCTCGGCCTGGTCGTCCGGAATCTCGACGCCGAACTCCTCTTCGAAGGCCATGACAAGTTCGACAGTGTCGAGCGAATCAGCGCCAAGGTCGTCAATGAAATTGGCGCTCTCGACGACCTTGTCCGCGTCCACGCCGAGGTGCTCCACGACGATCTTCTTCACGCGCTCTGCGACATCGCTCATCTTCAACTTCCCTTATGCGCCGGGCCCTTGCCCGCGTAGTTCTTATTCCCCGATCGACCCCCGCATGGGACATCGACCGTTCGACCCCCGCCCCGCTTCCTCGCGCGGGCGATTCGAGTTTCTCAGCGGTTGCGGTGACGCCGACGCTCGACAATCCTCCCCGGAGCGCATTCGACGCCCGGCGACGACCGGGGTCGATAGCACATCTTTTCCGTGAAGGCGAGAGGCGTCCCGTCGCTGTGCGCAACCCCGCAGTGACATGTTAAGTCACTCAAATCATTGCTATTCCGCCGTTCACGTGGAGCGTTTGGCCGGTCAGGTAGGATGCTTCCGCGCTGGCCAGATAGACTGCCGCGGCCCCGATGTCGGCGCCGGAGCCGAGCCGGCCCATCGGCACCTGCACCAGGATTGATTCGCGCTGCTTGTCGGTGAGCGCCTCGGTCATCGGGCTCGCGATGAAGCCGGGCGCGATGCAGTTGACGGTGACGCCGCGCGAGGCGACCTCCCCCGCCAGCGACTTGGCCATTCCGATCATGCCGGCCTTGGCGGCGGCGTAATTGGCCTGTCCCGGGTTGCCTCTGACGCCGACGATCGAGGTGATGTTGATGATTCGGCCGTAGCGGCGCTTCATCATGCCCTTGACCGCCGCTCGCGACAGCCGGAAGGCAGCGGTCAGATCGATCGCCAGCACCGAATCCCACTCGGCGTCCCGCATCCGCATGAAAAGGTTGTCGCGTGTGACGCCGGCGTTGTTGACCAGCACGTCGAGCGAACCCATGGCGGCCTCCGCCGCGGGGACCAGCGTTTCGACCGAGGCCGGATCGGCAAGGTCGCACGGGGTCACGTGAACGCGCTCCGAAAGCTCCGCAGCGAGCGCCTCGAGCGCCTCGCGCCGCGTGCCCGACAGCGTCACCATCGCCCCCTGCGCGTGGAGCGCCCGCGCGATGGCGCCGCCAAGTCCGCCAGAGGCGCCGGTGACGAGCGCAGTCTTGCCGCTGAGATCGAACACAATATCCGCCTCTCGGTCAGGGTTTCGGTCGGTTCGCGGCGACGAAGGCGACGATGTCGGCTGGCTGACCGACGCTGATTGCGGTTGCGCCCTCGGCGATGCGCTTGATGAGGCCGGCCAGCACCTTGCCGGTCCCGACCTCGATGAAACGCGTCACGCCCTCGGCGCTCATGTAGGCGACACACTCGCGCCAGCGCACGGTTCCGGTCACCTGCTCGACCAGCCCGGCGCGGATCGCGTCCGGATCCTCGACCGCCCTAGCCCGGACGTTGGCGACGAGCGGCGGCTTTGGTCGCCGGATATCGGCGGTCTTCAGCGCCGCCGCCATCGCCTCGGCGGCCGGCTGCATCAACGCGCAATGGAAGGGGGCGGATACGGGGAGGGCCACAGCGCGCTTCGCGCCGGCGAGCTTGGCGAGTTCCATCGCCCGCTCGACCGCGACCCTGGTTCCGGAAATGACGACCTGGCCGCCGCCGTTGTCGTTGGCGGCCTGACAGATCGCGCCGGACAGATAGTGGTCGCTCGCCGCCTGGGTCGCGATCGTCGCCGCAGCGCCGAAATCGAGCCCGAGCAGCGCCGCCATCGCGCCTTCGCCGACCGGGACGGCTTTCTGCATCGCCTCGCCGCGCAGGCGCAGGAGGCGCGCGGCGTCCTCGAGCGTCAGCGATCCGGCGGCGCATAGCGCCGAATATTCGCCGAGCGAGTGGCCGGCCACGAAGGCTGCGTCCCGCGCCGGGTCGAAATTGGCCTCGACCTCGAGCGCCCGGAGCGCGGCGATGCTTGCGGCCATCAGCGCCGGCTGCGCGTTCGCGGTCAGCGTCAACTCGGCCTCCGGCCCCTCGAACATCAGCTTCGAGAGGTTTTGCGACAGCGCCGCATCGACACGGTCGAACACCTCGCGCGCTGCGGGGAACGCTTCGGCAAGAGCCTTGCCCATCCCGACTGCCTGCGAACCCTGACCCGGAAACACCAAGGCCGTTGACATGAAAAGCCCCCATCGTGCCGCGGGCGCAAAGACACACGTTCGCCCGCCGTGTCAAGAGAACGTCATGTCGCGGGCGAAGGCCGCCGCGCCGCCCCTCCCGCGCGCCGCGCGAACGATGGTATGGAGAGGCTGGCGGAGACGGCGCTCGGGCCCCTCGCCCAAGGACGGAGATTCCGATGACGGCGGCGCCGGGCAAGTCCTGCGGAACCTGCACGATGTGCTGCTCCGTACTGGAGATCGCCGAGCTGAAGAAACCCGCCGGCCGCCTGTGCGGCGACTGTCGTCTCGGCGGCGGCTGCTCCATCTACGCCGATCGCCCGCAGATCTGCCGCGACTACGAGTGCGAGTGGCTGATCCGGCGCGATCTTCCCCGTCAACTCCGGCCCGACCTCGTTGGCGCAATCCTGATGGAGGATGCCGACAGCGAGGAATATTGGGCCGTGTGCGCCCCGGAAAAGCCGATGGCGTGGCGGCGGCCGCCGGTTTTCGCCCATCTGCTCGCCGTGGCGAAGTCCGGGCGTACAGTGGTGGCGAAGGCCGGACTCCTGTCGTGGCGCATTTTCGCGTCTGGGGAATGGGGCCCTTCGGTCTGATTGCCTAGATGATAGGCGGGGTCGCACAAACGACAGGCGTTCGATGACCGAGCCTTCGAGGCTTCGGATCCGCTGCGCGGCGCCCCATGGCGCCTTCGAACATCCGATGTTATGACCCCTGCCGCCGCCGCCGAGGGCGTCGAAGGCCCGGCGAACGGGCAAGGGAGTTTCGCCGCCATGAAAAAGATCGAGGCGATCATCAAGCCGTTCAAGCTCGACGAGGTGAAGGAGGCGCTGCAGGAGGCGGGAATCCAAGGGATCACCGTCCTCGAAGCCAAGGGTTTCGGTCGGCAGAAGGGCCACACTGAGCTTTATCGCGGCGCCGAATATGTGGTGGACTTCCTGCCCAAGGTGAAGCTCGAGGTCGTGGTGACCGACGAGAACCTCCAGGCGGCGATCGACGCCATTCGCAACGCCGCGCAGACCGGCCGCATCGGCGATGGCAAGATATTTGTATCGCAGATCGACGAAGCCATTCGAATCCGCACCGGGGAAACGGGCGCGGACGCGATCTGAGGGGCTCACGAAACGATTTCTAGGGCTACCCGCCGCGGGCGCGGCGGGAGGGAACAAGCAAACTCCAGTCGTAAGGAAAGGCAAATCATGAAGACCGCCAAGGACGTCCTGAAGGCGATCAAGGACGACGATGTCAAATATGTCGATCTGCGTTTCACCGACCCGCGCGGCAAATGGCAGCATGTGACCTTCGATCAGGGCCTCGTCGACGAGGAAGCCTTGGCGGAAGGCCTCATGTTCGACGGCTCCTCGATCGCCGGCTGGCGGGCGATCAACGAATCCGACATGACGCTGATGCCGGACGTGAGCTCCTATTTTGAAGACCCCTTCTTTGCCGCCAAGACGGCGGTGCTGGTCTGCGACATTCTCGATCCGGCCAGCGGTCAGCCGTACAATCGCGATCCACGCGGCGTCGCCAAGAAGGCCGAGGCCTATCTGAAGTCGACCGGCATCGGCGACGCCGCCTTTTTCGGCCCGGAAGCCGAATTTTTCGTCTTCGACGACGTGCGGTTCTCCGCCGACCCCTACAACACCGGCTTCCAGATCGACTCGATCGAGCTGCCGACCAATTCCGACACGCCTTACGAGGGCGGCAACCTCGGCCACCGCATCCGCACCAAGGGCGGCTATTTCCCGGTCCCGCCGCAGGACTCGGCGCAGGACATGCGCGGCGAGATGCTCGCAGCGATGGCGCAGATGGGCGCGGTCGTCGAGAAGCACCATCATGAGGTCGCCTCCGCCCAGCATGAGCTCGGCCTCAAGTTCGGCCCGTTGACCACGATGGCCGACCACCTGCAGATCTACAAGTACGCCATCCACCAGGTCGCCCAGAGCTACGGCAAGACCGCGACCTTCATGCCCAAGCCGATCTACGGCGACAACGGCTCGGGCATGCACGTCCACCAGTCGATCTGGAAGGGCGGCAAGCCAGTGATGGCGGGCAATCTCTACGCCGACCTCAGCCAGGAATGCCTCTATTACATCGGCGGCATCATCAAGCACGCCAAGGCGCTCAACGGCTTCACCAACCCCTCGACCAACAGCTACAAGCGACTGGTCCCGGGCTTCGAGGCGCCGGTGCTGCTCGCCTACTCGGCTCGCAACCGCTCCGCCTCCTGCCGCATCCCGTGGACGTCCAACCCGAAGGCCAAGCGCGTCGAGGTGCGCTTCCCCGACCCGGCCGCCAATCCGTATCTCGCGTTCGCGGCGATGCTGATGGCCGGCCTCGACGGCATCAAGAACAAGGTCGATCCCGGCTCGGCGATGGACAAGGACCTCTATGACCTTCCGCCGAAGGAGCTCAAGAAGATCCCGACTGTCTGCGGCAGCCTGCGCGAGGCGCTCGCCAACCTCGATAAGGACCGCGCCTTCCTCAAGGCCGGCGACGTGTTCAACGACGACTTCATCGACAGCTACATCGAGCTCAAGATGGGCGAGGTCTACCGCTTCGAGATGGCTCCGCACCCGATCGAGTTCGACATGTACTATTCCGTCTAAAGGGGGGTCCCTCGGACGGAGGAAGGGCGGCTCTCAGGCCGCCCTTTTTCCGTCTTGGGGGCGCGCCTTGCCTCCACGGGCGCGACGCTTCGCCATCTGGCGCGGGAAGACCAGCGGCCTATTGTGGTCGAACGATTTCGTTTCCCGCTGGGGCGCCGTCCATGTCCGCATCCGCTTGCCGCCGTCCCGCCGTGGGCGTTCTTCTGAAGGGCGCCGCGCTGGGTCTCGCGCTCTCTTCCGCATTCGCGGCCGCTGCGCTCGCGGCGGATGCGACAAACGGGGAAACGCTCGCCAAGCGCTGGTGCGCCGCCTGCCACATCGTCGCCCACGACCAGACGCGCGGCGCCGACAACGTGCCGACCTTCGCCTCGATCGCCAGCCAGCCCGGGTTCAGCGCCGACAAGGTCGCGAAGTTCCTGATGGACCCTCATCCCAAGATGCCGGACATGCAGCTTGGCCGCGGCGAGGCCGCCGACCTCGGCGCCTATATCGCCCGCCTCGCCAGGTAGGGGACGGTTATCCACCCATCTCAAATCGCGCGCGGACCCCTTCCCCAGCGTGCTGTACGGGATGCACATCTCTGGCCGCCACAACTTTGCCGGAAGAGCACTGACCAGCGGCCAATGCGACCCCTTCTCCGCGTAGCGGGGAAGGTGGCGTGTAGCGCCGGATGGGGTGTGGTCCGCCGCCGCCGCCCGCGCTCGATTTGCGCGACCGTCACAGCCAACCGCATACGGAGCCGCCATGCTCGCCGCACCCCATCCGGCCCTATCGGGCCACCTTCCCCAGCGGAGCTGGGGAAGGGGATGTCCGGCCTGCGCCGCGTCAAGAACGATGTGTGCATGCTGTAGCAGCGTGCTGGGGAAGGTGGCGCGAAGCGCCGGATGGGGTGTGGCCCGCTGCCGCAACTCTGACTGGATTGCGCGACCGTCATTGCAAGCCTTCGTCGGACCAGGCCTGCTTTCCGCACCCCATCCGGCCTTCGGCCACCTTCCCCCGAGGGGGAAAGGACGCCCCTCTCCCGCCGGGAGAGGGAAGCCGCCGCAGGGCGTCCGGGGGACGCCCGTCTTTCGACGGCTTTGGCGGCAGGGTGAGGGTTAGCTGGCGCGAACTCATTTCATTTGCTCTAACCGCGGACCTTGATCCGGCGGATGGTGGAGGGGCGCTCGCCGAAGGCCGGAGACTCGTTGGCAGTTGGGCGGCGCGCCGAAGCGCGCCGCAAGCGATCTAGGGGAATGACGCTTTCTGCGTCCCGTCCGTCAGACGGCGGGCGCGGCCTTGGCGCGCTGGGGGGGCGGCCCGGACGGGTCGGGTCTTGCGAAGCCCTCCGGTCCGGCGGGGCCGCGTTCCGTTTTGGCCGCCGCAAGACCCGCCGTGGACCTCATCCTGACGCCTAAGGTCTTGAATTTGTTGAAATATGGCACCGACTATGGTTAACGGAATACGGCGAAACCGTGGCAGAAGGGGATCCGGCGGCCCGCACGAGTTACAGTTTGAGCGCTAACCCCTTGAAATCCTTGGCGCGGTTCGCAAAGGCCTCGCCGCGGCTCAGCCCTTGGGCGCCCAGGCCAGTTCCGGCCCGACGGGGACGATCCGGGTTGGGTTGAGGCTTTGGATCGAATAGTAGCCGCGCTTGATGTGGTCGAGGTTGAACGTGTCGCGGAAGGCCGGGATCGAGATTAACCGCGCGAGATAGGCGCTGAGCTTCGGATAGTCGGCGATCCGCCGCAGGTTGCACTTGAATTGGCCGTGATAGGCGGCGTCGAAGCGGGCGAGCGTCACGAACACGCGGACGTCGGCCTCGGTCAGCCGCTCGCCGAACAGGTAGGGACCGGCGCCAACGCGGCGCTCGAGGGCGTCGAGCATGGCGAACACGCCGGCGAACGCCTCCTCGTAGGCCTCCTGGGTCGTGGCGAAGCCCGCCCGATAGACGCCGTTGTTGAGCGCCGGGTAGACCGCGTCGTTCAACGCATCGATCCCGGTCCTGAGGTCTTCGGGATAGAGGTCGACAGCGTCGTCGGCGAGCCCGCCGAAGCCCGCGTTGAACATCCGGACGAGGTCGGCCGATTCGTTGTTGACGATGGTCTGGCGGCGCCTGTCCCACAGCGCCGGCACAGTCGCGCGGCCGGTGAAATGCGGGTCGGCGCGCGTGTAGATCTCATGCAGGTGGGTCGCGCCGTTGACCGTGTCGCGACCTGCGCCGGGAGTGTCGCCGAAGCGCCACCCCTGATCAGTCAGCGCGGGCTCGACGATGGCGACCGATACGACCCCTTCAAGCTTCTTCAGCTTGCGGGCAATCAGGACCCGCGTCGCCCACGGGCAACCGTACGCGGCGTAGAGATGGTAGCGGCCGGCCTCCCCTCGAAATCCGCCTTCGCCGGTCGGCCCGGCCGAGCCGTCGGGCGTCACCCAGTTGCGAAAGGTCGAGATCTGGCGGACGAAACCACCCTTCGCGTCGGTCGCCTGGACCGGCTGCCAGGCCGCGGTCCATTTTCCGTCGATCAGCATCGCCAGCTATTGCGCGGCCACGGCCGCTGTCTTGACGCGAATGCTGTCGCCGAGCTTCTTGCGGTCAAGCGCCGCTTCGCCTCCGGATGTGGCGTGATACAGTTCGAGCGCCTCGAACTCGTCATCCTTCGGCGGCGCGATCGCGAGATCAGAGTAAGCAAAGCGGTCGGGCGCCTCGAGGACCTCCTTGAGGATGCCGCGCGAACGCAGGAAGAACCGAAGGTATTTCGCCGCCTTGATCGCCGTCCCGCCCCAGTAGCGCGGATAGAAGACGAGCGGCGACTCGAGGGGCAGACTGTGACGACGGTCGCGCCGCGATTTAAGCCTCAGCGCTCCACCCTCGAGCGGATGGACGCCCTCGTGGTCGATCATCAGCTTGAACCACATGATCGTGCTCAGGATCTGCTTCGGCCGCCCGTTGTGAATAGCAGCGGCGCGCCTGAGAATCGTGCGGAGGTGCTCAGGGGTGTAGAAAGCGTCCCAGGCCGCCCGGTAGGCCTCCTCCCACTCCGTGTCCGACATTTTGCCGTGATGCGCGACCCGGTGGTTCAGGTCGTATTTGTTGATGTCGGGGTCCATCCACACACCCTTCTTCAACAAGGTCCGATGGTCCTCGGAGCCAGGCAGGGGGGTGAGGAAAAAGAACTCCAGGATATCGAGCGGCAGTTCGCGCTTGATGATCTCGATGTCGCGCAGGATCGACTCTTTCGTGTCGGCCGGGAAGCCAAGGATGTATCCGGCGAAGGTAATGGCCCCGTGCGAGCGCCATTTCTGCAGCATCTCGCGGTATTCGGTGATCTTGTTCTGTCGCTTCTTGGCGGCAATCAGGTTGTCCGGATTGATGTTCTCGAGCCCGATGAACACCCGCTTGACACCGGCGGCGGTGGCCTTCTCGATGAAGTTAGGGATCTTGTGGCAAAGCGTGTCGACCTGGATGGTGAAGCCGACATGGATGCCCTCCTTCTTCAGCTTGATCACGCGGTCGAGCAGGATCTCCCAGTCGCTGTTGCGGGCGAAATTGTCGTCGGTAATGAAGAACCGATCGATCCCCTGCGCGATGTTCGCGCGGATAATCTTTTCGAGGTCGTCTGGGGTTCGGAAGCGGCTTTTGCGCCCTTGCACGTTGATGATCGTACAGAACGAGCACTGGTAGGGGCAGCCGCGGCCAAGGTCGATGCTCGAATACGTGCCCGAGGTCCGCTCGACATGCTTGCGCGGTAGGATCGGAGCGGGCGCGCCCTCGAGCGAGGGCAACTGATCCATATAGTTGTAAAGCGGCTTCATTTCGCCGTCCCAGGCGTCGCGCAGCACGACGTCGAGCCGTCCTTCCTCCGCCTCGCCCGCGAACAGCGAAATCCCGAGGGCCTGCGCCTCCTTCAGCTCAGGCGGCAATTCCGGCAGCATGGCGAGGCAGCCCGAAACGTGGAAGCCGCCAATGCAGACCGCGACGCCTTCGGCGCGAAACTTCCGGGCGATGTCCAGGGCGCGCGGGTACTGGTTCGACTGAACTCCGACGATGCCGATCAGCGCCCGGCCGCCGCGCTTGGCGAGGTCGCGGATGATGCGGGCAGGAAGGATGCGGCGGTTCGTCTCGTCGTAAGTTTCGATCACGAAGTCGACGCCCGGGCCAAGCACCTGCCGATTGCGCGCGTCCTCGGCGAGGCTGTTCATGCAGGCGAGCGTATTGGAGGGCAAGGCCGAGCGATACCATTGGATCGGATAGCCCCGATCGTCATAGTGGGTCGGCTTGATCAGGACAAAGGTGAAACCGGCGTCGCCAGCAGCCGGACGGGTCGCGGTCTTGTTCTGGTCGATGCTCATTTTGCGCCTCAGCCACGAACGAATGAATTCCCGAGCGCTAACACGGACGCACCAGCCGGGCAATTCGCCCGGTCAATTGTTCATTCGTCCAAGCGCTGGGTCATAGCGGCGGGACGAGGCCGTCCTTGCCGACCAGGATGCGGACCGCGTCGAGCGTTCCATCGTCCTCCCGAGGACCGCGCGCGACAACCGCGGCCCCGGCCTTGAGATCGGTTCGCGCGCCCGGCGCAAAGGATACGATCGGGGTCTTTGGATCGACGACGATCACCTGTTGGCCTCCGTTGTAGCTGACGGTCAGGTTCGCGCTGGCGACGCCGTCGACCCGGGCGGCCACAGCGCCATTGGTCATGGTGCTGCTCGGCGCGAGGTCAAAGGGCCGATGGCCCTCGCCCGTCCCGCGCATTGCCTCGGGAAAAACGTGCACCTCCATGGCCTTGAGCGCGCCGTTGTCTCCGGGAAGCGCTGCGACGCCGATAAACGCCCCCGGCTTCACGTCGGCGAGTGTGGCGGGAAGGACAAGCGTGACCGTCGTCTTGTCGGACAGTTTGATCGTCTGGTCCTGGCCGGCGCGGGTGCGCGCCATGAGGCTCCCGCCGTCCGGCGAAACGCTCCCGATTGTCGCACGCGCGACGGCGAGAGGCTGGGTCTGGGCGGCGGCCGGCATTGCGCAAAACGGGACGAGGACCAAAAGCACGGCGGGAAGCGACGTCATGGCGGCCTCCGGACACGGTAATCAGGCGTCCCGGTCTATTGGAAAGAAAGAGCGCGAGCAAACGGTTTCGGCCGCGCCCCTGCTCACATTCCGTTGTGTCCGTTCTGCGTCTCGATGCGGAACGGGTGAGCGGGATAGACGCCAAGGATACGAACCTCGCGCGAGAAGAACGTGAGTTCCTCCAGCGCCCGCGCCAGCGGGGGATCCTCGGGGTGCCCGTCGACGTCGGCGAGAAACTGGGTCGCGGCGAATTCGCCCTCGACCATGTAGCTCTTGAGCTTGGTCATGTTGACGCCGTTGGTGGCGAAGCCGCCGAGCGCCTTGTAGAGCGCGGCGGGTACGTTGCGGACCCGGAAAATGAACGTGGTGACGACCGGCCCGTTCTGCTGCGCGGCCCGGCGCTCGCTCTTCGACAGCACGACGAAGCGGGTGGTGTTGTGTTTTTCGTCCTCGACGTCGCTGACCAGCGTTTTGAGGCCGTAGATCCGGCCGGCAAGTTCGGTGGCGAGCGAGGCGCGGGTCCTGTCGCCCCATTCTGCGACCTCGCGCGCAGAGCCGGCTGTGTCGCTCGCGACAACTGTTTTCAGTTTGTAACGGCGGATGATGTTGCGGCACTGGCCGAGCGCATGAACATGGCTGTGCACGGTCTTCAGGTCCTCGATCCGCGCGCCGGCCACGGCGAGCAACTGGAAATGGATCGGCAGGAATGTCTCGCCAACGATATGCAGGCCGGACGCGGGTAGAAGGGCATGGATGTCGGTCACTCGGCCGGCGATCGAATTCTCGATCGGGATCATGCCGAGAGCAGCCGATTCATCCTGGAGAGCGGCGAAGGCGTCCTCGAAGGTGGCGCAGGGCATCGGCGTGAAATCCGGATAGTTTTCGACGCAGGCGATATGCGAATTTGCCCCTGGCTCGCCCTGGTAAGCGATGGAACGGGTCTTGGTCATGACTTTGCCTTCGTGTCGAGCATGGCGCGCGCCCGCTCTAGATCCTCCGCGGTGTCGACGCCAAGCGGCGCCGTGTCGACGACTGCGACGTCGATGCGCATGCCCGCTTCGAGCGCCCTGAGTTGTTCCAGCCGCTCGCGGCGCTCGAGCGGCGAGGCCGGCAGGGCGACAAAGCGGGCGAGCGCCGCCCGGCGATAGGCGTAGAGGCCGATGTGGTGCAGAAGCTCGCCTTCGCCCCACGGCGCCCGGGCGCGGGTGAAATAAAGCGCCCGAAGCCTGCGCGGTCCGACAGCGGCGCCGACCGCCTTGACGACGTTGGGATCGTCTTTCTCCTCGGCCCTCACGATCGGCGTCGCGAGCGTGGCGATGTCGACTGCGGGGTCATCGATCGGCGCCAGGCAGGCGCGCACCGCCGTTTTCTCAATAGTTGGAAGGTCGCCCTGAATGTTGACGACAATGTCGTAGACGCCGTCAGGATCGACCGCGCCGAGCGCCTCGAAAATGCGGTCGGACCCGGACTGGTGGTCCGCCCGCGTCATGACCGTCCGGCCGCCGGCCGCTTCGACTGCGTTCGCCACGCGCTGGTCGTCGGTGGCCACGACGACCGGCCCGACGTCGGCCTCGATCGCCCGTCGCCAGACGTGGACGATCATTGGCTCGCCGCAAATGTCGGCGAGCGGCTTGCCCGGCAGCCGGGTCGAAGCCATGCGCGCGGGTATGAGAATGACGGTCTTGGCCATGAGGGGAGAGCAGACGCGCCCGGACGGAAAGCGGGCTTATACGTGTTGCCAACGCAGCGGCAAAGCGGCTAATCAACGCACGGGTCCGGGCGCGTCTGCTCGGCGCGAACGTGCAACCCCTGTCGACGAGGGCCGCCCCGGGATGACTGCCTACGATTTCAACCGGACCATGCTGGCCCTACTCGGAGCGATCGTGTTCCTCGGGCTCATCATGGAATATACCAGTTTGGTCTTTGCGCCGCAGGTCCTGAAGACCCCCGGCTTCGCGCTGCCGGGCTCGGCCAGCGCGCCTGCCGCCGCTGCGCCCGCCGCGGCCCCGAAGGAGGTTCCGCTTCCGGAGCTGCTCGCCAAGGCCGACGCGAAGAAAGGCCAGACCGACGCGAAGATCTGCGCGACCTGTCACAACTTCGACAAGGGCGGCGCCGCCAAGATCGGTCCGGACCTCTGGGGCGTCGTCGGCCGGCCGGTCGGCTCGTCGCCGGGCTTCGCCTATTCCGACGCCGTCAAGGCCCTCGGCGGCGATTGGGATTACGAGAAGCTGAACCATTGGATCGGCGATCCGAAGGCCATGGCCGCCGGAACCAAGATGGCGTTCGCCGGCGAAAAGGACGCGCAGAAGCGCGCCGACATTCTGGCCTACCTCCAGTCGCTGTCCGATTCGCCCGTCCCGTTCCCGAAGTGACTTGCGCGGCGGCCGTGGCGATCAGCAGGCTATCGCGCCGCCGGGGATCATGCGGGCGCGTCTCATGGTCGGCGGAGCCGGGATCGCCGTCCTGACCGTATAGGCGCGTCCGGAGCCCGACGCCGCCCCGGCGAGCCAGTCCTTCCCGGGCGCGGATTCAATGTTTTCAGAGTGTTGCGGTGGATTTTCCGGGCGGTCTTCGCGTGGGTAAGGTCCCTTCTCCCCGCTCGCGGGGAGAAGTTTAGGATGAGGGGCTTGGCGAGCATCGGCCGTCGGCGGCTGGTCGCCCAGGCCCCTCCCCCCGGATCAAGTCCGGGGGCCAACCCTCTCCCCGCCGAAGCGGGGCGAGGGAGGCGGATGCAGTTCCGGGCGCGGAATCAATGTTTTCAAGACTTTGCGCCTGATTTTCCGGGCGATCGTAACTCCCGAAGAGATTGACGGCGGCCCCTTCGACGGGCGCTTCCAGACCATCCGGCTCGATGAGATCCTGTTGCGCAACCCAAAAGCCGCGATCGCGGTCCAGTTCTCGGACTATCCGGACCACCCGGTCGACCGCCTTGAGGTTGGTCGGCGACATGGCGCTGAAGGCGACCGGCAGCGCCTCGTTCAGACGGCTGATCTGAATGGCCGCGAACTCCTCGGGCGGCCCCGGCATGCGCCGGGCAAGAATGTCCCGGACGACCGCGCGCATGCGCTTTTCGCCGCCTCCCACGCGCGCCGCGATCTCGGCGACCGAAACGCCACAGTTGAGATAATCGACGATCAGCTGTTCCCGCTTGAACTTGGCCAGCCGCGCGGCGCGCGCCTGGGATGACGGATTGGCGAGGCGGCGGGGACAGGGGCGGCGAGGCGATCGGACACGCGGATTTCTCCCTTGGAGGGCGATGAGAACAAATATAGACTGTACTGTCTCGCGCCGCAAGGAGTTGTTGTGTTTTCCAGAATTACGGTTAATTCCGGCGCCCCTTTTCCTGCCTAGCCGGGGACTTGGTCCGCAGCATCGAAGCTCGTTAACCCCTCGACCAGGAAATTCGGAGACATACGGGTTTCGCGCTCGCCTTTAACCAATGGGATCCGCCGTCCGCCGGCGTCGCCGATTCCGGCGCGGTTTGTGCCTGTTTTCTCTCCCCGGTCCCGATCCGGCTCGCTGGCGCCACGCCAGGCGGAAGCTTCGATCAACCATTCCGGCGGCTCCTGGGCCTTCTGGCCTCCACAAGGCTTGCGGACCCGCGAGGCGCCACGCGCGACTCGGCCGTCGCCAATTCCGTCCGCCTTTGTCCCGTATTCCTTCGCCTCGTCCCGCAGCCGAAAGCAAGCGGCGGCGCCTGTGGAAGGTGCCGATAACCCTGAGGCGAGATCGAGCCCGTCGACAGTCGATCGCGGCTTGCCTTTTGCCCATCGATCGGGGAGTCGCTGAATCCCGACTTCCTGGTTGGGTCCCCGTCTCGGCCTCGCACGTCCCGTTTCGACGCCAACCCAACTCGGCGCGGCGGGCGCGCCGAAAAGCGGCGTGGGACGGCGAAAATCAGCCGATCACATGCCGCCCGTCAGGCCAGCGCCTGCGCCAAGTCCTCGATCAGGTCGGCTGGATCCTCGATGCCGACCGACAGCCGGAAGACGCCGTCGCCCGCCCAGGCTCGATAGCGTTCGGCCGCAGGCCCCGCCAGATGAAAGGAAGGGCCGATGATATCGTCCGTCGGGATGTAGAACACAAGGCTTCGCGTCTTGCCGAGCGAGACGGCGTAGGCGACAAGCTCGAGCTGGTCGGCGAACCGCCGGGCCAGCTCTGGACCCTCGCTGGCCGAGAAGGCGATTATGCCCGAGAAATTGCGCATCTGCCGGCGCGCTAGCGCATGCTGGGGATGCGACGGAAGGCCCGGCCAGAAGACGCGGCGGATTCGCGGGCTCTTTTCGAGAAAGGCCGCCACGGCGGCGGCGCCGGACTGATGCGCGGCCATGCGCAGCGGCAGCGTCTCCAGGCCGCGAAGAATAAGCCACGCCGCGAAGGGATTGAGGGCGCCGCCGAGATGGATCAGCGCCTCCTTGCGTAGGTTCGCCATCGCTTCGCGCCTCCCGATCACCGCGCCCCCCAACGCGTCGCCATGGCCGCAGGCGTATTTAGTCAGGGAATGCACGACGTAGTCGGCGCCGAGCGCAATCGGTTGGGTGGCGATCGGCGTCGCCATAGTGCCGTCGACGGACAGCTCGACGCCGCGCTCGTGCGCCTTTCCCGCAATCGCCGCGATATCCGCGAGGCGCAGGATCGGATTGGCCGGCGTTTCGACATGAACGAGCCGGGTATTGGGGCGCAGCGCCGCCGCAACCTCCTCGACTTGCGAGGTGTCGACGGCCGTGACCTCGACGCCGAGCCTGGGCAGCGTATGGTGGGCGAGCTCGGCCACGCCCGCATAGCAGACGTCCGAGAGGACAAGGTGATCCCCGGCCTTGAGCGTCGTGAGGAATAGCGCCGAGACGGCCACCATGCCGCTTGCGAAGACGACCGCGGCTTCGCCAGCATCGAGCTCCGCGAGCCGCTCTTCCGGCGCCTCGGCGCTGGGATTGCCCCACCGGCCATAAAAATGCGGCGCAGCGGCGTTGAGGGCGGTGGCGGAAAAATTCACTTCGTCAGGGTGAGCGTGGAAGCTGGTGGCCAGAGCCAGAGGGCTGAGGACCGGTTGCCCGGGAACGGCGGGAGCAAGGCCGGCGTGAACAGATGCGGTCGCTTGTCGCATAAATCCAGACTCCATCGAACATGGCGCGATGATAGCCCCAGCGCGGTCCGCCTCGCCAACGCTCTCGTTCGCCTGTGCGGCTCCGGGTCGCTCGTTAACCAACCGATGACGAAGGTCCGCGTCGATAGCGGTTTCGCACTTGCGGTTCGCGCTGGAGCGCGGGCTGCTGGCGGCGTCGGCGATTCCTCCCCGGTTTGTGCCTGTTTCCTCTCCATGGGTCTCGAAACCGGGCGGCGGCGCCAAGCCGCCCGCAACCTGCGATCAACCATCCCGGCGGTTCCGCAGCCTTCGGGCGTCCACAAGGCTTGCAAACCGACAAGGCGACCCGCGCGACTCGTCCGTCGCCGATTCTATCCGTCTTTGTCCCGTCTTCCTTCGCTTCCGTCCCGCAACGGAACGCAAGCGGCGGCCCGCGCGGAAGGTCCCGATAACCCTGAGCCGAGGTCAGTCCCCACGGCGGTCAACCGCGGCTTGCTTCTGCGGTTCTGTCCAGCGAGCCGAGCCGGCCTCCGAATACTCTTCCGCCTTGTCCGCCTCTCGGCCTGGCGCGTCCCGTTCCAAGGCGACCTTGGCCAATAAGCGCTTCTGGGACGGCGTGCGTCTCGCGCGCCTTTGCGGGCGGGACGCCCGCGGTCCGAGGGCGACGAGCGCTCCGCGGCGCCGCCGATCGATCCAAGATTCGACTCGCCTTTGACGCGATTCGGAGTCCGTCGACGCGGTCGCCGATTCGTACCCGCTTTGTTTGCGTCCTGATCGCTGCGGGTTCGGAGCTGCCCGAGGTCGGCGGGCGCGCCTCGACAGCAGCGGGAGGTCCGCTATAACGGCGCAGGCAAGCGTTGTTCGGAGTTGCTGGTGTCCGTTGCGCCTTCCGTCACCCGCCAGGTCGGCGGCGACGGGCTCGTATTGTCTTTGGCCGGCGACTGGACGGTCGCCAACAGCGCAGCGCTCGAGGCGAGGGCGGCTTCGCTGACCGAACCCGCGCGCCAGGCGGCGGCCGCAATCCTCGACCTCTCCGCGGTCAACCGCATGGACACCGCCGGCGCCTGGGCGATCGACCGGGCGCGGGCCGAACTGGCCGACGCGGGGGTCAAGGCCGATTACCGCGGCGCGCGGCCGGAATATGCGTTGCTCCTGAAGGACGCGGGCTACCAGCCGATCGAGCCGCCGAAGCCGATCCATGCGCCGACGGCGGTCTCGCTGCTCAGCGCGGTCGGCGAGTTGGTCTACACCGCCGGTTATGATCTGGCCGAGGGCGTGAGTTTTTTCGGCGAGATTGTCGTGCTGACGGTTCGCCTGCTGCCCTTTCCGCACCGCTGGCGATGGACCTCGATGACCTACCAGCTCGAGATGTACTCGCTGCGCAGCGTGCCGATCATCATGCTGATCAACTTTCTGGTCGGCGCGATTGTCATGCAGCAGGGCATCTTCCAGCTCAACCAATTCGGCGCTTCGCCCTACGCGGTCAATCTGGTGGGCGTACTGGGCTTACGCGAGCTCGCCCTACTGATGACCGCGATCATGATCGCTGGCCGCACGGGCTCGGCGATCACCGCCGAAATCGGCTCGATGGCCATGCGCGAGGAGATCGACGCCCTGCGGGTGATGGCGCTCGATCCGCTCGAGGTGCTGATCATGCCGCGGCTGATCGCGCTGGTGATTGCCCTGCCGGTGCTGACCTTCCTCGCCGATCTCGCGGAACTCGGCGGCGGAATGATCGTCAGCTGGCTCTATGCGGGCATGACCCCCATCGTGTTCGTCACCCGTCTTCACAACGCCATCGCCACCGAAACCTTCGTCGTCGGTCTGATCAAGGCGCCCTTCATGGCCGCCACCATCGGCGTCATCGCCGCCGTCGAAGGCATGGAGGTGCATGGGTCGGCCGAGTCGCTCGGCCAAAACGTGACCGCCTCGGTGGTCAAGTCGATCTTCATGGTCATCGTTATGGACGGGCTGTTTGCGATGTTCTTTTCCGCGGTGAACTATTGATCGACGTTGAAGCCTCGTCCGCGCCCGGACCGGAGGTCGTCATCCGCGTTCGCGGGCTCAAGGTCGGCTTCGGCGACCGGCTGGTCATGGACGGCCTCGACCTCGACCTCTATCGCGGCGAGGTGCTCGGCTTCGTCGGCGCCTCCGGCGCCGGCAAGTCCGTGCTGACGCGCACCATTCTGGGACTGATCCCCAAGCAGGCCGGGACGATCGAGGCGTTCGGGCAGGACCTCGATCACCTGTCTCACCACGAAAAGCTGCTCGTTGGCGAGAGCTGGGGAGTCCTGTTCCAGGAAGGCGCGTTGTTTTCCAGTCTTACCGTGCGGCAGAACATCGAGATGCCGATGCGCGAGCATCTCAAGCTGTCGCAGGAGATGATGGACGGCCTGGCGGCTCAAAAGCTGCACCTCGTCGGACTGCCGCAGGACGCTGCCGACAAATATCCGTCGGAGCTCTCGGGCGGGATGACCAAGCGCGTCGGGCTGGCGCGCGCCCTCGCTCTCGATCCGGCGATCGTGTTCCTCGACGAGCCGACGTCGGGCCTCGATCCGATTTCGGCCGGCGATTTCGACGATCTCATCGCCACGTTGCAGAAGACCCTCGGCCTCACCGTCTTCATGGTGACCCACGATCTCGACAGCCTGTTCGCCATCTGCAACCGCGTCGCGGTGCTCGGCCACGGCAAGGTGTCGGCAGTCGGAAAAATCGAAGAACTCTTGCAATCCGACGATCCATGGATCAAAGCCTATTTCCACGGCAAACGAGGCGTAGTGCGGGCCGGGGCGAGGGCCGCGCCGTCTCCCGCGCCTAACCTAGCGTAAGGCGCGACACGCAAGATGGAGACGCGAGCCAATTTCGTCCTGATCGGCGCCTTCACGCTGGCGGCTGTGCTTGGCGCGTTCGCCTTCATCATGTGGATCGCCGGCTACGGCACGAGCGGCACGCACCGGCATTACCAGGTGATTTTCGACGGCTCGGTCTCCGGTCTCTCGGTCGGCTCCAACGTGCTGTTCAATGGCCTCAAGGTCGGCGAGGTCACCAATCTCCATTTCGTGAAGGACAACCCTGGCCAGGTGATCGCCGACATTGACGTGACGAACGAGAGCGCGCCGATCAATGCCAGCACCAAGGCGCAGCTCGAGACGCAGGGGCTGACGGGCACGGGCGTGGTCGCCCTGAAAGGCGGCGAGATCAAGGGCGCAGCAGATCTGACCGGCAATCCGCCGGTCATCCCGTCGCTGCCGACCGCGACGCTCGCCGACCTGCAGACCAAGGCCGGCTATGTGCTTGATCTCGCCAACAAGCTGCTTGTCGACAACGCCGCAGGCATTCACCAGACGGTCGAGAACGCTGAGCAGTTCTCGATGGCGCTTGCGCACAACGCCGGCCGGGTCGACGAGGCGCTGGCCAGCATCGCCGATCTCGGCAAGACCATCGGGCCGCTGGCCAGCAAGGCGCAGGTCCTGGCCGGGGACGCCGATACGCTGATTAAGTCGATCGACGCGGCGAAGGTGAACGAGGTGATCGGGAACGCCCAGACCTTCTCCAGGGCGCTCGCCAACAGCTCGGACAACGCCCAGGCGTTGTTGCGGGACGGGGCGGACTTTATCAAGAAGCTCAACCAATCCTCGGCCAAGCTCGACTCAGCGCTCACCGACATCGACGCCATCGCCAAGGCGGTCGATCCGGACAAGGTGGCTGAGATCGTGAACTCCGCGACCGACATCGCCAATACCGTCCGGCAAAACCGCGTCAACATCGACGCGACGCTGAAAAACGCCGCCGAGATCTCGGCCAAGCTCAACGACTCGGCCGACAAGCTCGACGGACTGATCGCAAGCGCACAGACCTTCCTGGGCTCGCCGGGAACGAAGAGCGCGCTCGGGAACATCGGCGAAGCCGCGGGCTCGGTCAAAAAGCTCGCCGACGACCTCGACGTGCGAATCAAGGAGATCTCGGTCGGGCTCACTCACTTCAGCGGCTCGGGCCTCCGGCAGTACGAGGCGCTCGCCATTGAGGGACAACGGGTGCTCGACGACATCGACCGGCTGGCGCGCTCGTTCGAACGCAATCCGAGCCAGCTCATCTTCGGCGCGAAGCCTTCGCTGCCGGAATATCGGAACCCGGAGTAACGATGGCGGCGGGGGCGGGGTTGCGGGTTCTGGGACGGATTGCGGCGGCGACGCTGGCGCTGGCGCTCGCCGCCTGCTCGGGCCCGCCCCTCACCGTCTACGATCTGACCGCGGCGCGGCCGCTCTCGGCGCGGCCGTTGCACGCGCAATTCCGCATTGCCGAGCCGGTCGCGACCCTCGATCTCGACAGCGACCGCATCCTCGTGCGCGACGGCATGACGTTGGCGCTCTTGCCGGGCGGACGCTGGCCGCAGCAACTGACGTCGCTGTTCCGCGCGCGGCTGATCGAGACGTTCCAGAACGCCGGCCTTGCCCGCTCGATCGACGGCGGCGCCGCGACCGCCGAGTACGAGCTCGCCCTCGACCTTCGCGCCTTCGAACTGGACGCGACGACCTCGGAGGCCCATGTCGAGGTCGCCGCCAAGATCGTGGCGCTGTCGGGCGGCCGCGTTGTCGACGTCGCGATTTTCTCGGCCCGGACGCCCGTCGCCTCGACCAACGCCGCCTCGGTCATCGCCTCGCTCGATGAGGCCGCTGGGGACGTCATGGGCCAGATCGTGCGGTTCGTCGCCCGGCGACTGTGAGGCCTGGCTTTTCGGGGCGAGCGCGAGACAACGGCTTTCCCTGCTAGCAGGGAATTTTTTCCGGCGCGATCGGCGCCCCGCGCCGAAAAACCCCGCCATGTCAGGGCCTTGTCGGCCTTGCAATCCGCCGGTTGCGGACCGGCCTCGGCAAAGAACAGGGAATTTCAAACGACGCAAACAGGGACTTTCGGCGCCGTTTTCGACAGGAACAGGAGGATAACAGGGGCGGGCGCCGAGGCGTCGAGACCTGGCGCCCAGAGGTTGCATCTGAAGGAGTCGGAGGGGCGGCGTCTCGCCGCCCGCGGCGGGCGGGACGCCCGCCCTCCCATCCGCAAACGCTCACCCGCGCGTGAGCGTGCCGTCCCAGGTGCTGACTTTCTTCTTGGCGTCCTCTTCGGAGAACCACACCGAGGTCACCGACTTGGTTTCGGTGAAAAAGGCGACGCCGTCCTTGCCGAGGGTGTGCAGGTCGCCGAAGAACGACTGCTTGTGGCCGGAGAACGGGAAGATCGCGAACGGCACCGGAATGCCGACGTTGATCCCGACCATGCCGCCATCGGTGCGCCGGGCGAACTCGCGCGCCTGGCGTCCCGAGGTCGTGTAGATGCACGAGCCGTTGGCGAAGCGGTTGGCGTTCATGATCGCCAGCCCTTCCTCGAAGTCCTTGACGCGTTTGATCGACGTCACGGGTCCGAAGATTTCTTCGTCGCCCACATACATGCCCGGCCTGACGTGATCGAAGATCGTCGGGCCGACGAAGTAGCCGCCTTCGTAGCCTGGAACCTTGACCCCGCGACCGTCGAGAATGAGCTTCGCGCCCTCCTCGACCCCGCGCGCGATTCCCCTGTCGATCGATTCCTTCTGGCCGAGCGACGTCACGGGCCCGAGCTGGCTCTCAGGCCGGTAGGCGGCGCCGATTTTCAACTCCTCGGCGAAGGTCTTGAGGAGCGCGGCGAACTCGTCGGCGATCGAGTTCCTGCACGCAAACCACCGGCAGCGCCATGCAGCGCTGGCCGGCGCAGCCATAGGTCGAGTTGACGATGCCCCGGACGGTGCGCTCGAGCACGCAATCCTCGAGGACGAGCGCGTGGTTCTTCGCCTCGGTCAGCGCCTGGACGCGTTTGCCGGCGCCGGCCGCTGTCTCATAGATGTGCTTGCCGACCGTGGTCGAGCCGACGAAACAGACGCCGCGGACGGCGGGATTGAACAGGAGGCTGTCCGCCTCGACCCGCGAGCAGGTCACCAGGTTGACCACGCCCTTCGGCAGCCCGGCCTCGATCAAGAGCTCCAGCATGCGCATGGCGGTCTGCGGCACCATCGACGCGGCCTTCAGGACGACGGTGTTGCCGGTCGTGATGGCGAACGGGATCATCCAGCCCATCGGGATCATCGCCGGGAAGTTGAACGGCGCGATCGCGGCGAACACGCCGAGCGGCTCACGATACGAAACCGTGTCGTAACCCTCCGAAACGTTCATGCAGGTGTCGCCCTGCATCAGGTAGTGGGTCGAGCAGGCGCACTCAGTCACTTCGATCGCCTTCAAGACGTCGCCGCGCGCCTCGGAAAGCACCTTGCCATTCTCGGTCGCGATCAGTTCGGTCAGCTCGTCGAGATGGGCGTCGAGCAGCTGCTTGAAGCGGAACATGAGCTGGATGCGGGTGGGGATCGGCGTGTCGCGCCAGCCGGGAAACGCGCGGGCGGCCGCGGCGACGGCGCTGTCGACCTCGTCTTGCGTGCAACAGGGCGCCTCGGCGATTTTCTTGCCGGTCGACGGGTCCATCACCGGCATGTACCTTGCGGTTTTCGAAGCCCGCCACTCGTTGTCGACCAGATATCTCAGGCGCTCGGTCGTGGCGAACTTGTGCTTCAGGACTTCGAGATTCACGGCTTCCCTCCTCGTCAACGCCGCTGCGCCCTGTCAGCAAGGGCGCAAAATGGAACGAAAATTCCGTACACCTTTCGTTTTGCAATGCAAGATTGATTGTCGAAGCGCGCCGCAATCGGCTCCGCCCGGGCGCATTTGTCGCAGGGAGGGCTCGAGGTCGGCGATTTTTCGTCACTTCCAAGCCATCCCGCGTCGCGCCCCCCTCCCCCGGCCTTCGGCCGGTCCCCCTCCCCCGTTTCGCTCGCGCTACACGGGGGAGGAGAACGTCGCCGCCTTTCCTCCCCTGTGCGTCTGCGCGGGGGAGGGGGACCATGCGAAGCATCGTGGTGGGGGGCGCTCGCCGTAGGTCGAACTCGTTGGCAGTTACAATTTTTCGGTTCCGGCGGGCTGAGACCTCTGGCTCAAAGCATGGAATTAATTTTTTGGAGTCTCGCGAAAGCGATTGCTTCATTCCCCTGAATCAGGCGAAAGAGGCGTGACAGCTGGCGGCGCCGGATCGCCCTCAGGCGTTCGCCATTTTCCGATCGGAAGGACTTGGGACATGTCTGACGCGGTTCGCATCGGCATTGTCGGCCTCGGCCGGCTCGGCCGTCGCCATGCGGAAAATCTGGCGTTTCGCGTCGCCGGCGCGAAGCTCATCGCCGCGGCCAGCCCGGTCGCCGAGGAGCGCGCCTGGGCCGAGACGACGCCGAACGGGGTTGCGACCTATCCCGGACTGACGGAACTCATGGCTCATCCCGGTCTCGACGCCGTGTGGCTGGTGACGCCGACGACGCTTCACGCCGATCAGGTCGTCGCCTCGATCCGAGCCGGCAAGCACGTCTTTTGCGAGAAGCCGCTGGCGCTCGAGACGGCCGATTGCGACCGCGCCATCGTTGTCGCGGCCGAGCATCCCGGCCAGGTCGTGATGATCGGCTTCATGCGCCGGTTCGATCCCGCCTACGCGGAAGCCAAGCGCCGCATCGAGGCGGGCGAGCTCGGCGAGGTGTTCGCCATCCGCTGCGTTTCGGAGGATCCGATCGACCCCAATGGATTCTTTGTCCGCTTCGCCCCCACCTCAGGCGGCATCTTTCTCGACTGCTGCATCCACGACATCGACCTCGTCCGATGGATGTTTGGCGGCGCCGAGCCGTCCTCGGTCGCCGCGGTCGGCAGCCGCGTTCTCTATCCGGGGCTCGAGTTTTGCGGCGACGTTGACACCGCCTCGGCCGCTGTCGCGTTCAAGGGCGGCGCGATCGCGGACTTTTATGTGACCCGCACCTCGCACCGGGGCTACGAGGCGTCGATGACCATCGTCGGCGCCAAAGCGACGCTCGAGATCGGCCGGGCGATCCCCCGGGTGCCGCTGACGCTGGAATCGGACGGCCGCCGCTCGGTCGCGGGGCAGGCCGACTTCTTCGAACGGTTTGGCGACGCCTTCCTCCACGAGGCCCATGCGTTCGTCGAGGCCGTCCGCAGCGGCGGTCCGACGCCGCTGAGCCTGAAGGACGCGCGCGAAGCGACCCGGCTCGCCTGCGCCATGCGCGCCGCCCTCGTGGTCGGCTGACTGGGGGGCGGGCGGCGCTCTTGGGCGACGCGCCGAAAAACTACTGAATCAATTCAAACAACCCGCGACCGTCATTGCGAGCCGAAGGCGAAGCAATCCAGCCCCGGCGCAGCAAGCCGCGCCCCACTATTAAAGAGCGCCGACTGAACTGCAAGGCGCGCATCGCCGGCGTCCTGCGGAAGGGCTGGATTGCTCTTATGTCCTTCGTCAAGGGGTCGGACGCACCCTCCCGTTTCCGCTTCAGGGGTGGGCGGAGTGATGGCGTTGGATGATTGCGCAGAGGTGGGGGCGAGGCCTGTTGGACGTCGGTGATCAAGCTCTAATACGCGTATTTGTTCCGCATGTGCGAGTTTCGTCCGGGGCTGCTCCGCGTCTTCGTACGGGCGTCGATGCGTCGATCGGCCACTTGCAATCCTCGGGAGTTCCCCTGCCGCGGCTTCACCCCCGCCGCTGCGCAATGTTTGTTGCATCCGTCTGCCGTATCCCTCCTCGGTCTGTGTGGGGTCAGTCGACGCGATGGCGCGCCGCCCGCGATGGCGCGGGATCGCATGAAGCCGCTCGCGAAGCGCGCTCCCAAATTGCGCTGTAGCGAGCGAGCGGCTTCATGCGACGGCTTGCTCCTGCTCAAGCGCGCGATGGATCGCCCAGATGAAGCCGGCGAGTTCGCGCGCGACCGCCGTGACGGCGACGCTCTTCGTCTTGCCTTTGCGCATCAGCGCCCGGTAGCGCGCGGTGAGCCGCATCTGCGCCTTCCAGGCGATCCGCCGCGCCGCCGGCGGCGCCGCCTCGACCCGGGCGAGCTTGGCCTGACCGATGCGCGCAGGAAAGCGATGGCGCCAAGCGCTCTCGATCAGGGTTTTGCGCGCCCGGCCGTTGCCGGCCTTGGTGATGCCGAAGCGCCTGACTCGGTCGCCGGTTGAGGACTCCGAGGGCACGAGCCCCAGCCAGGCCATCAACTCGCGCGGCGTCCGAAAGCGCCCGAGGTCGCCGACTTCGGCCAGAATCGCCGTCGCCGCGACGAGGTCGATCCCGCGCATCGCCATCAGCGCCGTGACCATCGGCGCCAGCGACCAATCGGGAACCGCCTCCTCGATCGCCTTCTCCAGCCGGGCGATGCGCGCCTTCGCCTCGTCCATCGCGGCCACCTGCTCCTCGAAGGCGATGCGCTGCTCGAGATGGGCGAAAGCTTGGCTCGCCAGCCACTTCCGGTGCGCGCCGCCCCATGTCTTCTTACCGGGATAGACGCGTCCGAGACGCAAAAGGAAGGCGCCGGTCTGCTGGCGCTTGATCCTGAGGTCGAAGGCGGCCGTCGAGCGCGCCCGCACCAGATCGCGCATCGCCTCGTGCCGCTCGTCCGGCGTCCACACGGCGGTGAGCTCGCCGGCCCGCAGCAAGCGCGCCAGATTCAAGGCGTCGCGGCGATTGGTCTTCACCCGATCGCCCGGCTTGCGCGGAATGAGCGAGGGCGCGACCACCCGGCACGCATGCCCAAGCTCGCCGATCAGCCGATAAAGACCGTAGCCGGTCGGCCCCGCCTCGCAACAGAACGTCAGCTTGTCGCGCTTGCCAGACAGGCGGCGGACCAGCTTCGTCACCGCAGCCTCGTTCGCCTCGATCTCCCCGAGAAACCTCGCCTCGGCCGCGCCTCCGCCGTCAGCCAACCCTACCGCGATACTCGACTTCGACACGTCCATGCCGACGAAAACTTCGCTATAATCTTTCATGGCTCGTCCTCCTTGCGTGAGGCTCCGCCCGGCCTATCCGGGCAACCCTCGCAACGCGCATCGAGGGCGAGCCGCCGCCTCAGCGCAAGGACATACAGTCTTCGCTTCGCTCGCAATGACGGGAAGGCGCTCGCTATGGCGGGGTCGCTCGCGATGACGGCCAACGAAAAAACCCCGGGCCGCGCGGGGCGGTCCGGGGCGTTTTCTCGAGTTCGTCTTCCCCGCGCGCCTTTTGGGGGAGTGCTTACCGGGGGCAGGGAAAGCGGCGCGCGGGGAATCTCGGATTACTGGAACAGCTTGAGGATCAGCTGCGAGTTCTGGTTGGCGATCGACAGCGACTGGATGCCGAGCTGTTCCTGGGTCTGCAGCGCCTGGAGCTGGGTCGAGGCGGTGTTCATGTTTGCGTCGACGAGGCCGGCGATGCCGGTCTGCAGGTTGGTGTCGAGCGCGGAGTTGAACGTGCTCGCCGCGGTCATGCGGTCCTGGGTGGCGCCGATCGTCGCGGCATAGTTCGTGACGGCGGTGAGCGCGGCGTTGACGGCGGTGAGCGCGTTGGCGGCCGTTCCCGAAGAGATGATGCTCTCACCGGAGGAGCCGAGCTGGGTTGTGTCGATTCCATCCTGGTTCAGGAGACCCGCCGCCTGCGCTCCCTCCGGCGTATAGGTCTCGCTTTGCACGCTGAAGCTGGCCACGCCCCCTGCCGCGGTGAACGCGGTGAAGGTGCCGCCGGTTGTGGTGCCGCTGCTGCCGGTTTTCGATTCCCCATTCGAATCGAGCGCGGTATAGGTCGTTTGGGTGATCGTCCCGTTGGAGTTGTACTGCTGCGTTACGTACGCGTCGTTGGCCGTGTCCTGGTAGTCTGCGAACTTGGTGGTGGAGTTCACTGAAGGCGTCGCCGAACTGATTGAGGCCAGAGCCGTCGTGCCCGCAGAGGAGTAAGCGCTGAACACGCCCGTGACCGGGGTCGACTGGGCAAAAGTCAGGACTGCCGCCCCACTAAGCGAGAGCGAGCTGGTGACTGCCGCTGACGTCGATGACTGCTGAGCGTTGCCATACACCATTTGGGTCGCCATACCGATGGTGTTCACCGTCCCGCCGTTGGACGTCGCGTTGTAGCCGGAGACGAAGTTCACGCCGGTCGTCGTAGTGGCGCCGACGGATGTCGTAATGGAGCCGTCCAGCATGTTGAGGCCATTGAAGGAGGCGTTGGTGACGGCGTCGGTGAGCTGCGCGCCTAGCGACTGGAGCGAGGTGTTGATGGCGCCGAGGTTGGCGTTGGGGTTCTGCGCCTCGGTCAGCGCGGTCGCCATCGAGTTCAGCGTGGTGATGACCGAGTTGATCGCATTGGTGGCGGTCGTCAGCATCGATTGGCCGGTCGTCAGGGCGGTGTTGGCGGCGTTCACGATGCCGTCGTTCTGGCTCAGCTGGGCGGCAACCGACCAGTAGGATGAGTTGTCGGCCGCGGTCGCGACGGCGAGGCCGGTCGAAACCTGGCTCTGGACGGTGTTCAGGGACTGCTGCGTCTGATTCAGGGCCTGGAGGGCGCTGAGCGCGGCGGCATTGAAGTTAACGGAACTCATAAGGTGCTCCTGATCGGAAATGGCACGATGGGGGGTGACATTTCGGACTTGCACCGAAGACGGCGGTCTGGCGGCATGCCCTGGACCCCGATTCGAAGTCCAACCGTCGTGTTGTCCGGGGAGCCCGCGTGAAGCGCGCTCTTGTCCGGCGATGGGCACACCCTAGAGGCAACCCGCTAACGGGCGGTTAAAAGCGCAAGCTTCGGTTGAATTGTCCGGCCCGCCGCAATGCCGGCGCAAGCTCCAGCCGCCAGCATGGGTTCGCGTAACGAGCAACCCGGGCAGGGGCGTGGCGAATTTTCTGGCGCATACGGAAAGGCTGTGGACCAACCTTCTCGGTTTGGGCCTTCGGCGTCTCCTCGCGCTGGGGCTGATCGGGCTCGCCGTCGCCGCCGTCACCGGCCTCGCCGGCTACGAACTCAGCCGCCCGACGATGGAGACTCTGTATTCCGGCCTCGGCCGCGACGACGTCGCGGCGATCGGGTCGACCCTGCGCGAGGCGGGCGTCGCCTTCGACGTGAACGCCGAGAGCACAACGGTCCTCGTCCCGGCCGGCCAGGCCCCGACCGCGCGCATGATCCTGGCCGAAAAGGGCCTGCCGCGCAGCGGCGCGGTCGGCAACGAGCTGTTCGACAAGCTGGGTTCGCTCGGCCTGACCTCGTTCATGCAGGA
Source organism: uncultured Alphaproteobacteria bacterium (assembly GCA_963822215.1). Taxonomy (GTDB): domain Bacteria; phylum Pseudomonadota; class Alphaproteobacteria; order Rhizobiales; family Beijerinckiaceae; genus Roseiarcus. The sequence continues at coordinate 579,429 of CAWGGX010000006.1, read as the reverse complement.
CGTGACAAGGCTGCGCGCGCTCGAGGGCGAGCTGGCCCGCACGATCCAGATGATGCGCTCGGTCAAGGCGGCGCGGGTCCACATCGTGCTCGCCGACGAAGGATCGTTCCGGCGCGAACGGCAACCGTCCTCGGCCTCGGTGATGATTCGCACCGATGGCGGCGACGACCGCGCGACCGGCGGGGCGATCCGCCATCTCGTCGCCTCCGCCCTTCCCGGAATGAAGATCGACGACGTGACCGTGCTCAACGTCGACGGCCGCCTGCTCGCCTCGGGCTCCGATTCGCTCGACAAGTCGCCTGACAACCTGCTCGCGCTCGAGAACGAGGCCTCGCAGGAGATCCGCGACAACGTCACGCGCACGCTCACGCCCTATCTCAGCGCCCGCAACTTCCAGATCTCGGTCGCCGCCCGCCTCAACGCCGACAAGACCCAGACGAGCGAGACGATCTACAATCCCGACCAGCGCGTCGAGCGCTCGGTGCGGGTGACAAAGGAGCAGCAGAGCTCGCAGAACGCCGCCGGGACGCAGGCGGCCGGCGTCGAGGCCAACCTGCCCAAGCCGCCTCAGAACGGGACCGAGCAGAAGCAGTCGAACGACAATACACAGAAGCGCGAGGAGCTGACCAACTACGAGGTCTCGTCGAAGTCGATCCAGACGACCAGCGCCGGCTTCATTGTCCAGAATCTGTCGATCGCGGTGCTGATCAATCGCGCCGCGCTGACCGCTTCGCTCAAAGACAAGGCGACGCCCGAGGCGGTCGCGGCGCAGGTCAAGGAGATCGAGGCGCTCGTGTCCTCGGCCGCCGGGCTCGACGCCAAGCGCGGCGACGTCGTCAAGATCGAGGTGGTCGACTTCGTCGATTCGAGCCGCGACCTCGAGCCGGCGCCGGGACCGTCGCTCCTCGAGATCGTCGCGCGGCAGTTGGGCTCCTTCGTCAACGCCGGCGCGATCGTCCTCGTCGCCGCCATGCTGATCTGGTTCGGCATGCGCCCGGGCATGAGGATGCTGCTCGCCGCGCCCGCGCCGACCGAAGCCGAGTTGGCGGAGTCCGCCGAGATGGCGTTCCCCGCGCCGGCGATCGCCGAAAACTTCATGCTCGGCGACGCGTCGGAGCGCGACGAATTCCTCGAGGCTCTGACCGCCCGCCGCGACAACGGCCCCGAACGCAAGATGCTCAAGCTCGTCGACTTCGACGAGGGCCAGGCCGCGACCATTCTCAAACAATGGATACGTGAGGGAGCGAACGGATGAAGCCGGTGCCGATCGCGAATTATCTCGACCATATTGGAGCGGCCCCCGGCGAAAAGGCCTCGTCGCGGCGCGAAGCCTCGCCGTTCCGGCCGCGCAGCCTGCAGAGCCTGCAGTCGCTCGAGCCGCGCAGCCCGCTGGCGTTCGAACGGCTCAAGCCTGTCGGGGCGGCCAAGCCCGAGGCGGCCGAGCGGCCGCGCCCGCTCTTTGAACGCCGGGGGGCGCCGATCGAAGCGCTCGAGCGCGAGCAACGTCTCGCTCGCGAGGCGGCGAGGGCCGACGAGATGGCGCTGAAGATCGAGGAGGCGCACGCGCGCGGGCTCGAGGAGGGTCAGGCGCTCGGGCGGGCCGAGGCCGAAGAGCGGCTCGCCGCCGATCGCGCCGAGATGCAGGAGCGCGCGGTGATGGAACGGCTGGAGTTCCAGCTCAACGAATACGCCCAGCTCGAAACGACGCTACGGACCGGGTTCGCCGAGGTGGAGGCCAACGTCGGCGCCGCGGTCGCGCGCATTCTCGCGCCGTTCCTGGTGAAGGAGGTGGCGCGATACGCCGCCGTCGAACTCGTCAAGGCGATCGACCAGCTCACTGCGGGCGGCGCGCCGGGTCTCATCACGATCCGCGGCCCAGAGCAGGTGTTGAGCTTGTTGCGCGAGCGGGTCGCCGATCTTCCGGCCGAGATCGCCTTCGTCGAGGACGGGGGCGTCGAGGCCACGGTCGAGTGCAACGCCACCCGGATGACGACTGAGCTCAAGCCGTGGGCGGACCTGCTCGCCTCGCTCGACGACTGACCCAATGAACGACCATCCCAACGAGATTGTCATCGTCCGCCGGCGCGGCGGCGGCCACGCCGAAAGCCCTCACGGTGGCGCGTGGAAGATCGCCTTCGCCGACTTCATGACGGCGATGATGGCGTTCTTTCTCGTCTTGTGGATCATCAGCGCCACCGACAAGAACACCAAGACGCTGATCGCGCGCTACTTCAACCCGGTCAAAGTCGAGGAACCGGCCAAGTCAGTAAAGGGCATCCACGGCGCGCCCGAGCAGAATACCGACGCTCCCGGCAAAGATACCGGCGCTCCCAACAGCGAGAAGTCGCACGCCGACCAGGGCGATGCGGCACGCGGCGCGGGGCCGGAATCGCCCGAGGCGACGCCGGGCGATCCGAAGCAGAGGCACAAGGGCAAGCTCGATCCCCGATCGCAGACGCAAGACCCGTCGCGGCCCCAGCCGACCATGTCGGAAGCGGAGCTGTTCAGCGACCCGCGCGCGAGCCTCGACAAGATCGCGGGCGCCCCGCCGCCCGGGCCGCGGGTCGATCCCGCCGCTGCGCTCAAGGGATTTGGCGAGGTCGGCCCGAGCGCCGACGAGGCATTGCGCGATCCGTTCCACCCGCTTGGCAGCGACAAAGCGGTGAACGTCATGGCCCCCGATCCCGGCGCGCCGCCCGAGCCGGAGGCGGCGAGCCAGGAGGGTTCGAGCGCTCCGCCGGCGGCTTCCGCGCCCCCGAACGCCGGCCCCCGCCAGGGCGGCGATGCGCCGGAGCCCAGCGCCGGAAAGGACGACGCCGCGCCAGCGGCCGCAATGAGCGCGCCTCCCAATCCAGCCGAGGCGAAGCCCGCCGCACGCGAGGTCAAGTCCGCGGCTGCCGAGGCGAAGCCCCCGCCAGATGGGACCACGCCTGCAGCAGGCCAGGCGGCGGCCACGGCCGAAGCGCGCGCCGCCGCGCTGCTCGCCGAAATCCGCAAGCGCCTCAGCCCGCTGACCCAGTCCGCATCGGGCCCGCACCTCGATGTCCAGGCCACCGAAGAGGGCGTTCTCGTCAGCCTGACCGACCGGCAGAACTTCTCGATGTTCGCGATCGGCTCAGCCGAGCCGCAGCCAAAGGTGGTGCAGGTGATGGACGCGATCGCCATGAGCCTCGAAACCCTGCCGGGAACGATCGTGGTGCGCGGCCACACCGACGGGCGTCCCTACCGCTTGGCGACCTACGACAACTGGCGCCTGTCGTCGGCGCGCGCGCAGATGGCCTATTACATGCTGGCCCGCGGCGGCGTCGCCGAGAAGCGTTTCGACCGTATCGAAGGCTTCGCCGACCATCGGCTAAGGGACCGGGCCCATCCGCTGGCCGCCGAGAACCGCCGGATCGAGATCCTGCTGCGGGAGGTCAATCCGTGAGACGGCTGGCCCTGCTTGCGCCGGCGCTCGCCGCGCTTGCGGTCATCGCGCCGCCGCGCGTAGGCGCAGAGCCCCCGGAGCCGGCGAAGCTTTCCACGATGGCCGATGAGGTGCAGCGCCTCCAGACACGGATCGCCGAAGGCGACCGTTCGGCCTATCCGATGGAAATGGACGCGCTGAAGGCGATGGAACAGGCGATCTCGGCGGCGGCGCCCGAGACCTGGGCCGACAGGCGCGAGGCCGACGCGCTGGTCGTCTATGTCTTGTGCGGCGGCGCGCTTGCGCCGGTCGTTCCGCTCGTCAAGGACAACAAGCTCGTCGAGTCCGAGCAGGCGCTGGCGCGCGGAGCGCTTGCCTATGTCACCAATCACGAGGCCGACGCGCTCGAGCTTCTCGGCGGCGTCGATCTCTCCGCGCTCGACGCCCGGCTCGCCGGGCCCATCGCGTTCGCGCGCTCGGTGCTGAAAACGAGGAGCGACCCGAAGGCCGCGACGGCGGATCTCGACTGGGCTCGGCTCGTGGCCCCCGGAAGCCTCGTCGAAGAGGCGGCGCTCAGGCGCGAGATCGGGCTGCTCGCCGAGGCGCATGACACGCCGCGCGTGGCGCTGCTCAGCCGGCAATACGCGGATCGTTTCGCGGCTTCGCTTTACGCGCCGGATTTCTTCCACGATCTCGCGCTGATGATCGCGCGGACCCGGCTCGCCGAGGACCCGGCGAACTACCATCTCCTGTCCGAGGCCGCCGCACGCCTGCCGGCGGAGGGCCGGCGCGACTTCCTGCTGACGCTCGCCCGCGCGGCGGCTGTCAGCGGACGATTCGACGCCGCGGCGTCGGCGGCCAGCGAGGCGCTGCGCCGCGCGGGGCCCGGCAGCGTCGAGGAGGCGCGCGGCCGCCTCTATCTCGATGCAGGACGGATCTTTTCCGACGCATACGATTCCGCGCTCGCCGATCTGCGCGGAATATCGGCGACCAAACTCGATCGCACGGACGCGGCGCTGCTGACCGCGGCGCTCAGCGTGGCGGCGCAACTGCGCGCCACGCCCGACACTGCGGCCGTCGGGTCCCAGGCGCCGGCCGACGGCGACGGCGGCAAGGACGGCGAGCCCTCGACCATCCGAAGCGCCGAGGAGACGCTCCGACGAACCGAAAGCCTTGCCGCCGCAGGGGGGGCCGCGCCATGACGGTCATCGTTTCCGCTTCCGCGCCGGCGCCCGCCGCCGCGCCGGTCGTCGTCCACGTCCACTTCCCGGAGAATGGCGGTCACGGCTTTTCCGCCGCGCTCGAAGCTTTGACGGCGGGCGAAGGCAAAGCGAAGTCGACCGACGAAGGCGATAAGCGCACGGCGGAGGAAGCGGCGGACGCCGTCTTGGCGCAGCCCTCGGCCGATCTGCGCGCCGCGCTAATGGGCGGCGCCCTCGCCTCCCTGTCGATGGCGTCGAAACCTGTCGCCGGCGCGGCGTCCCCGGTCAGCGGCGCGCGCGGGACAGCCTCGACCTTGCCGAGCAATTCTGTTCCTGATGCGCCCGCGCTTGTCGTTGGCGAGGCCGGCGGGGCGCCGGCGCGGGCGAAATCCGCGCTGGGGGCGACGGTCACGGCCGAGCGCGCCTATATCGCCCCAGCGGGCTTCGCCAACGCGCTCGACGGCGCGGCCCCCGCTGCGGCGGCCCAAGCCAAGGCGCCGGTGATTGCGGCTGCCGGCGCGACGGCTCCCGGGCAGAGCGGCGCCGGGACCGCTTCGACGGAGCCGATTGCAGCGACAGTCGCGCCGCCCGGCGCCTCCGCCTTCTCGGCCGCCGAAACGGGCGCGTTCGGAACCGCGTCGGCGTCGGTCGCTGGCTTGGCGCCTCTTGCGGCTCCGCCTCTCACGCCTGCCGCCGCGACCGCTTTCTCATCCGTTCGAGACCAGGGCGCGACGGCGGGGGCTGCGTCCTCGACCTCCGCCGCCTCAGCCTCCGGCGCGTCCGCGGTCGAGCCGCAGCGGCCGGCCGGAGGGACCACGCTTCCGCGTTCCACCCGGCCTTTCGTACCCGCCAGAGCGATGGCGCATGCGGCCGGGGCCGGCTCCGCCCAGCGCGCTCCATCCGCCGCAACGACGGCCGAGGAAACGGCGGGCCACGGCGAAGCCGCCAACCGTGGCGCTGCGGGCGGGCAAGGCGCCAACGCGTCGCTTCAGGGCGCAGCGTCCACGATTCCGGCCGGCGCGGCTTCCGCTTTGGCGGCTGCGGCGCAGGCTGGCGTCGCATCGTCCACGTCGTCCACCTCGCCCACGCCGCTGGCCGCGGCCGCCGCGCAGACCAGCGCGCTGGCCGCGGCCGTTCCGGCGGCGACCCGCGTCCGGGAAATCGACCTCGATCTCTCTCCTGGCGGCCTCGCGGACGTATCGATGACGGTGCGGCTCGCCAGCGACAAGCTCGGCGTGGTGATCCGGGCGGCGAGCGGCGAGACCGCGGCCACGATCGAGGGGGCGCGCGACGCGATCGCCGAGCGCCTCGCGGCGATCGGTCAGCCGGTCTCCTCCATCATCATCCAGCAGACGGACGGGAGCGATGCGACGGGCGGGTCAGGACAATCGACGGGCGAAGGCGAAGGACGCGCGCAGCAGGGCCAGAACGGCGACGCGGACGATACTCGCGGCTCTCGCCGCGGCGCTTCTCGCAACTAGTCCGGCCGGCGCCGGTTCTCTCATTTGCGAGCGCGAGATGACCCGGGCGGCGGCCCAGAGCGGCGTGCCGCTCAACGTGCTCTATTCGGTCGGCCTGACGGAGACCGGCCATCGCGGCGAGCTCGGCCCTTACGATATGAACGTCGACGGGCGCGCGGTCCATTCGGACACGCTTGCCGACGCGATGACGCGCTTTGCGGCGGCGCGGGCCGAGGGCGCGCATTTCATCGACGTCGGCTGCATGCAGATCAACGTCCACTTCCACGGAAACCATTTCGGCTCGGTCGCGGACATGTTCAACCCGATGCGCAATGTCGATTACGCGGCGAGTTTTCTCAAAACGCTGAAGGCGGAGACGGGCGCCTGGACGCTGGCGGTCGCCCGCTACAATGCCGGTCCGGGCAATCCGGCGGCGGAACGGACGTACGTCTGCGCGGTCATCCGCAACATGGTGGCGAGCGGATTCGGCCAATGGACGGCCAGCGCCCGGGCGCTATGCCAGTAGGGCGGCCGGCGGCTTCCCGTTTCCATTGCCTTCAGAATCCTTCCGGAAGCTTCAATTTCTTTCCTGGAATCTCGACTTATCAAGGGCTTACGGGCGAATGAAGCGGAAAAAATTCGCTGGCCGGCCCCCCTCCCACTTGCCCAAACGCTTGCCGCGGATCGGAGCGGCGGGCCGTGGGAACGGCTACGAGGATTGCAGGTTTTCTATCTGAATTTCGGTTTCGGACCCTTTGCCGCCATCAAGAACGGTCCTAGAACGGGAGGCGAGCGGGAGGATGCGGACTTCAGACTGCTAAAGCGGGGCGAAACTGCAGGGCCTACCCATGCGCAAGGTTCTTTACATCTTCGGACTGCTCACCGACGCCGACATCGCGTGGATGGCGCGGACGGGCGCGCGGCGAGAAATCAAGGACGGGGAAATCCTGATCCACGAAGGCCGCCCGATTGGGACGATCATTATGCTGTTGCAAGGCGAGTGCGTGGTCACGGACCGAGTGCTGGGCGAAGTCGCGCGGCTCGGGGTCGGAGAGATCCTGGGCGAAATGTCGTTTGTCGATTCGACCTCTCCGTCTGCGACCGTGACGGCCGCGGGCGAGGGACTCGCGCTCTTCCTCGACAGGGAGACGCTCGCCCGCAAGCTCGAAGCCGACGCCGCTTTCGGCTGCCGCTTCTATCGCGCGCTCGCGATCTTCCTCGCCGACCGCCTGCGTGGGGTCGTCCGGCGCCTCGGCTATAGCGGCGCGACAATCCTCGACGCGCAAGCGATCGAAATGGACGAATTCGACGCCGGCGTCGTCGACATTGATTCCCCGGCCTCCCACAGGTTCGAGGAGATGCTCAAATTGCTGACCGTCGGGAGCTGACAAGGGACGTCGCCGCGCCGTCGGGCGCGACCGAGGGGCCTGCGATCCAATATGACTTTGAAATATGACGCCTTCCCAGCAGCGCCGACGCCCAGGCCGCGACCGACCGTCGCAGGAGGCCTGAGCGCGCGCCGAACTCGGCTCGGCTCTCCGCCGAAACGCTGTTCAATTTGAGGCAGATCAAAGCGACCGCGATCGATACCGCTACGGGTCGAAGCTGGCGCCACGAATTGGCGGCGCCGGCCGGCGCGTGAGCGTCGGTCAAGGACACGCGCGCGAGCGGCCGAAGCGCATCGGACCGCAATGGAGGTGGTTGCCCCTGGGTAACCCCCGCGACAATTTGCGCAGCGACTAAAGTCGGATTCCGCATTCACTTGACGGCCGGTCAGCGCTATTTGTTCCGGCGTTACGAAGAACCAAAACGAGAAGGAGGAGGACACCGGGGTTCGCACCCGCGCTCGCGGGATCAGGACGGCGTGACGCTATCCGCCGCTGCCTGAGGCCGCGCTTGACGTCGGCGCCCCTTGATCAAGGGAACAAAGCTCCGTCGTGGTGAGGATGCAACCAGCCGATCCTCAGGGAACACATGACCGCAAAATTTCCAGGCGTTGAGAGCGTCATTCATGGCAATGGCGCCGTAGCAGAGGTCATGAGCCGCGTGTGCGGCGGCGTGATCGGCTACCCGATTACCCCTTCGACCGAAATCTCGGAAATCTACGAAGCGTTCCGCGCCAACGGCGGAATCAACGTCTGGGGCAAGCACCCGTTCTTCTTCGAGCCCGAAGGCGAGCATTCGGCGCAGAGCGGCGCCCTCGGCGCGGCGCTCACTGGCGGCAAGTACGTCTCCAACGCCTCCTCGAGCCAAGGCATCCTCTACGGGATGGAATCGCATTACGTCACCGTCGGCAAGAAGGTCGGCGGCTTCGTTCTGCATGTCGCCGCGCGCGTCGTCTCTAAGCACTCGCTCAACGTGATGGCGGGCCATGACGACATCTACGCGTTGCTCCCGTCCGGCTACACGGTGCTCTTCGGCAGCAATCCGCAGGAGGCGGCCGACCTCGCGGCGATCTCCTATCGCCTGAGCGCCTTGTCGCTGATCCCGGTCGCCAACACGATGGACGGCTTCGCCACCAGCCACATGCTGTCGGAAGCGCGGATGCCGGAGCCCGAGCTCCTGCGCGAGTTCCTCGGCGATCCGGCAAGCCGGATCAAATGCCCGACCGTTGCCCAGGACATGCTGTTCGGCGCCAAGGGCCGCGCCTTCCAGCTCCGCCAGTATCTCGTGCGGGTCGGCGACGGTTTCGCGTCGGAAGACATGCGCAGCTTGCGCGATTTCCTGACCGCCAACGAGGCGGCGGTCGAGACCGACGCCGCCGGCGCGCTCATCGAGCAGACTTCAGCGTGGGTTCCCGAGGAATTGCGCGCACAGTGGCGCCGCCAGTGGCTCAACGCCCACGAGAAGGGAACGCGGCAGCTCGTGCCTGCGCTTGTCGATGTCCACAATCCCGGCGTCACCGGCGGCGTGCAGAACCAGCCCGACTTCCAGGCCGGCTCGGTCGACCACCGCACCCATTTCGTCAGCGAGATCCCGCACATCGCCCGCGAGGTGATGAAGGAATATAGCGCTTTGACCGGCCGCGAATACGCGCCGATCCTCACTTACATGTGCGACGACGCCGAATACGTCATGGTCGGGCTCGGCTCGGTCACCGACGACGTCCAGGCGGTCGCGACGCACCTGCGCGCTCAGGGCAAGAAGGTCGGCGTCATCTCGGTCAAGCTCCTGCAGCCGTTCCCCGAGGCCGAAGTCGTCGCCGCGCTCGCCGGCAAGAAGGCGGTCACGGTGCTCGAGCGCTCGGACGTCACCGCGCTGACCACAATGGTCCGCGAGGCGCTGTTCAAGGCGCGCGAGAACGTCGACGGCGTACGCCATCCCGGCATTTTGCCGCTCGCCAATCCGCCCAAGATCACGACGGCGATTTTCGGCCTCGGCGCACACGATCTGCAGCCGCGCCATCTCATCGCCGCATTCAGGAACATGGAGACTCGCAATGCGCCATTCGTCTATCTCGGCTCGCAGTTCTTCGCCAAGAACCCGCCGCCGAAGCTGGCCGAACTGCAGGCGAAGCTGAAGGCCGCCTATCCCGATACCGAGCTGATGGCGCTCGAGACCGAGGCGAACCCGGCGCTCTTGCCGAAGTCGGCCTTCCGCATCCGCTTCCATTCGGTCGGCGGCTACGGCACTATCGCCACCGGCAAGCTGCTCACCGACATTCTTGCCGGCGCACTCGATCTGCACTCCAAGGCCGCGCCGAAATACGGCTCGGAAAAGAGCGGCGCCCCGACCAACTACTACATCACGCTGAGCCCCGAGCCGGTTCTGATCACCAATGCCGAGCTCGAGGACGTCGAGCTCGTCGTGTCGCCCGACCACAAGGTGTTCAGCCACTCGAACCCGCTGCGCGGGCTTTGCGCGGGCGGCACGTTCATCCTGCAGTCGAATCTGGACCCTGTCGCGGTGTGGAGCGAACTGCCCCAGCAGGCGCGCAAGACCATCCGCGACAAGAAGATCAAGGTCTTCACGATCGACGCGTTCGAGGTCGCCAAGAAACACGCGCCGACGCCCGAGCTCGAGACGCGCATGATGGGCATCGCCTTCATCGGCGCGGTGTGCGGCAGCTTCGACCCGGTTACCGAGGGCGCCTCCGAAGAGGCGGTGCTGAACAAGATCCGCCAGCAGATCGCCAAGAAGTTCGGCGCGAAAGGCGGCCCGGTGGTCGAGGGCAACATGGCGGTGATCCGCGACGGCCTGAAGGCGACACACGCGCTCGACTATACCCAGCCCGAGTTCGCCGAGGCCGACAAGGCGCCCGCACGCAAGAGCGAGCGCACCGTCGCCATCTCGGCCGGGATGTGCCGCGTCGGCGGGTCGCCTGCGCCGTCGGGCTTCCTCGACGCCGAATATTTCGACGAGGTCATGGGCTCGGCGTTCCGCGACGGGACGATCGCCGAGGCGCCGGTTCTGCCGGGCACCGGCCTGTTCATCCCGGCCGGCAGCGCGGCCTTCAAGGACAAGGGCCTGTTCCGCCGCAACGTGCCGGAGTTCATCGCCGATCTCTGCACTGGATGCATGGAATGCGCGCTCGTCTGCCCGGACGCCGCGATCCCGAATGCGGTTCACGAAATCCGCGAGCTGATCATGGCCGCGATCCGCCAGCTCGATATCGCCGAGAGCCAGCGGGAGGCGCTGCGGCGCGAGGTCTATCCGCTCGCCGACGCGGCGCGCGAGGTCTATCGCACCGAGAAGCGCCCGCCGCCGTTGCATGAGATCGTGCGCAAGGCGGTCGAGTCGCTCGACATCGAGAGCCCGGTCACGCGCGGCCATCTGACGCGTCTCGCCAACGCGCTCGCGACCTTCCCGGTCGCCAAGACGCGGCCGTTCTTCGACGCGATGGAGAAGTCCCATGCCGGAAGTGGCGGCCTGTTCTCTGCGACGGTCGATCCGTGGAAATGCACCGGCTGTCTTGAATGCGTCGATGTCTGCGGGCCCCACGCCCTGGTCGCGCGCGAGCAGGATGAGGCGCTGCTCGACACGCTGCAGGCGCGGTTCGAGTTCGTCAGCCGCCTGCCGAACACGCCGGCGCGATACACCGAAGGGGCGGTCGACGAGGACGGCGACACCAAACGCCTGATGCTCGACCGCAACAACTACTACGCCACCACCGGCGGCCACGGCGCTTGCCGCGGCTGCGGCGAAGTCACCGCCATCCGTCTCGTCACCAGCACCAACCACGCGATCCACGACACACGGCGCAAGAGCCACCTGCGCGAGGTGGAGGGCCTGATCGAGAAGCTCACGGCCAAGTTGTCTTCGGCCGCGGACACCGAGAGCGACCCGCACCGGCTTGAGCGCATCCGCGATGTGGTCGCGACGCTGGAGAAGCGCCTCTACATGCTGGAGAGCGGCCCTCGAGGGCACGGGCCGGCGAGCGCGGTCATCGCCAACGCGACCGGCTGCAGCAGCGTCTACGCCTCGACCTTCCCGTTCACCCCCTACAACGACCCGTGGGTCAACAGCCTCTTCCAGGACACGCCCGCGGTCGCCAAGGGCCTGTTCGAGGGCTTGGGGGCGGAGGCGAGCAGCGACGTTCGCGCGCTCAGGATTGCCGAACTCGAGCTCGAGGACGAATACGATCCGGAGACGCACGACCGCTTCTTCCGCACCTTGAGCTGGGCCGATTTCACGCCCGAAGAGATGAGCCTGATGCCGACCGTGATCAGCATGGGCGGCGACGGCGCGACCTACGACATCGGCTTCGGCGCGCTGTCGCGGGTGCTCAGCACCAGCACGCCGATCAAGGTCGTCGTGCTCAATACCGGCGCCTATTCGAACACCGGCGGCCAGGCTTCGACCGCGAGCCTCACGGCGCAGGACTCGGATCTTTCCCGGTTTGGCGCCGCGCACCACGGCAAGCAGGAGGGACGCAAGGAACTCGCGCTCATCGCCGCCTTCCACCCGAACGTCTTTGTGGTGCAGAGCACCGCCGCGCTCCAGGGGCATTTCCTCAAGCATGTGGTCGAGTTCCTCAACCACAACGACTCGCCCGCCGTGCTCGACGTCTACACGCCGTGCCAGGGCGAGCAGGGGATTGCCGATCCGCAGGCCAGCCGCCATGCACGGCTCGCGGTGGTGAGCCGCATGAACCCGGTGTTCGTCCATGATCCGCGCGGCGGCGCGAGCCTGCACGAGCGCTTCTCGCTCGAGGGCAACCCCGATGTCGACAAGGACTGGGCGACCGGGACGATCGAGTATGTCGAGAACGGCGCGACCAAGCTGCTCGCGGTCCCGATGACTCCGGCCGACTTCGCACTGACGGAAGGGCGGTTCCGCAAGCAATTCCACCGCCTGCGCGACGACGCCGTCGGCGTTCCGGTCCCCGAGTACCTCGACCTCGGCCCCGCCGAGCAGGAAGGCAAGACGCCGTTTGTCTGGTCCACCGACGACGACAAGAAGCTGATCAAGGTGGAAGTCTCGCAGGACGTCATCCATCTCGTGCGCGAACGCCGGCGCAACTGGCGCAGCCTGCAGGTGCTGGCCGGCCTCGACGTGAAAAAGCTCGACGCCTCACATCACATCGAGATGGAAGCCTTGCAGTTGCAGCTCAAGGAAGCCACCGACGCGCGCGAAACCTCGATCAACTCGATCGCCCGCGCCATGTCCGAACTCGCCGCCTCGTCGAAAGCGCCGCCTGTGGCGGCCTTCGCCCCGAGCGTCCCGAGCGGTCCGGTGACGCGGTTGATCGGGAGCGCGCCAGCGGCTGCCCCCGTCTCGGCTCCGGCCGCCGGGAATGGCGGACCGCCGGTTTCACTTGCTGACGAAGACGTCGCCAAATGCTCGAACTGCAAGACCTGCTACCAGGAGATCCCGGAGCTGTTCGAGAAGACCCAGATCGTCGTCGACGGCGTGGCCAAGGAGGTTGGGCATCTGATTGCGGGGGCTCTGGCGCGCGTGAAAGTCACGCCTGAACTCAAGGCGAAGATCGCCCGCGTCGCCGCCAACTGCGATTCGGAGATCATCCATGAGCGTTGAGACGGGAACGGTCCGGGAGGCCGAGCGCGACCTCGACCGCTACCAGCAGGCCGCCAGCGCGCTCGAGGCGACGCAGACCGAGATCGAGGAACTCGAGCATACCGAAGCCTTCGGTGTCTTCCAGAAGCAGCTTGGGCTCCTGCGCAAGCGGCTTCTGAGGAGCCCTGAGTCGCTGAGGCAGATGTTCGTCGACGACGGCATGCAGGCGATTGTCTGGGAATTCAAGCAGGACGAACTCGGTCCCGAGTTCATCAAGACGCTGTGGCGCCTTTTGCTGCGCGACGACGACATGAGCGCGCTGCTCCTGCGCTTCATCTGGAACGTGCCGCTCAAGTTCAAGCGCAAGTTCATCACTGCGATCGATGCGCATTTGTCCGACCGCTATCCGATGTTCAAGGGCCTGTCGCAAGGCTGGCCCGGACAGAACGGCATCCCGCCTTACATCCGCTCGCCCGAGGAGCGGGCGCGCGACTTCGGGCTCGTGAACCAGGGCTACCTCGGTTACATGAACCTCGGCTACAGCGCCCGCGAGGTCGACCTGCTCGTCTGGCTCGAGACGCTGCGCGACAAGCAGTGCGAGGACCGCGCCTGCGAGCTCGGGGTGCCAAGGCCAGGCAAGGAGCAGAAGGGCGGTTGCCCGGTCAAGATCCATATCCCGGAGATGTTGCAGCTCGTCGGCACCGGCAGGTTCCGCGAGGCGCTCCGACTGATCGAGTCGCTCAATCCGCTTCCTGACGTCACCGGCCGCGTCTGCCCGCAAGAGCTGCAGTGCCAAGGCGTGTGCACGCTGACCGGCCGGCCGCTCGAGATCGGGCAACTCGAGTGGTTCCTGCCCGAGCGTGAGAAGATCGTGCGTCCCAACGCCGACGCGGAGCGCTGGAAGAACTGGCTCAGCCCCTGGGCCAAGGCCGAGATGCCGCCGATCGCGGTGGTCGGCTCGGGGCCGGCCGGCCTGATCAATGCCTACCTGCTCTCGTCTCAAGGGTTCCCCGTCACCGTGTTCGAGGCGTTCCACGATCTCGGCGGCGTGCTGCGCTACGGCATCCCGGAGTTCCGGCTGCCCAACACCCTGATCGACGACGTTGTGCGCAAGATCCGGCTGCTCGGCGGGCGGTTCGTCACCAACTTCGTCGTCGGCAAGACGGCGACGCTCGAGGACCTCAAGGACAACGGCTTCTGGAGGATCTTCGTCGGCACCGGCGCGGGGCTGCCGCGCTTCATGAACGTGCCGGGCGAGCATCTGCTCGGGGTCATGTCGGCCAACGAGTTCCTGACTCGCGTCAATCTCATGCAGGCGCGGCTCGAAGACTATGAGACGCCGCTTCCGGAGGTGAAGGACAAGAACATCATCGTCATCGGCGGCGGCAACACCGCGATGGATGCGGCCCGCACCGCCAAGCGGCTCGGCGGGATCGTCACCATCGTCTATCGCCGCACGCAGGCCGAAATGCCGGCCCGCGTCGAGGAGCTGCACCACGCCCTCGAGGAAGGGATCGCGCTCAAGGTCCTGCGCTCGCCGAGCGCGTTCGAGAGCGAGAAGTCGGCGCATGTCTGCCACGCCGTTCTCGACGTGATGGAGCTCGGGCCGCCTGACGCCTCGGGCCGGCGCTCGCCGGTCGCGACCGGCAAGACCGAGACGATGCCGGTCGACCTCGTCGTCATGGCGCTCGGCAACGCCTCGAATCCGATCATCAAGAACAGCGAGCCGGATCTTCAGACGTCCAAATGGGGGACGATCACGGTCGGCGGCGGAACGCAGAAGACTTCGCTCGAGGGCGTCTATTCGGGCGGCGACGCGACCCGTGGCGGCGCGACCGCAGTTCTGGCGGCCGGCGACGGACAGGCGGCGGCGCGCGAGATCGTTGGCGACATCCCGTTCTCCAAGGCCGAGATCGAGGAGATGGTCGAAAAGGCGTCCCGTTACACCGATCTCGCCCTGTCGCCGCAGTCCATCCTCCGGAAGGTCAATCTCGCCGAAGGCATCGTCGAGATCCGCGTGCGGTCGCCGATGATCGCGAAGTCGGCGCAGGCCGGGCAGTTTGTGCGTGTCCTGCCCACGCCCAAGGGCGAACTCATCCCGTTGACGCTCTCCGACTGGGACACTAAGGCCGGCACAATCGACCTCGTCATCCAGGCGGTCGGCGTAAGTTCGATCGGCATCAACGCCATGGAGGTCGGCGAGGCTTTCACCGGCATCGCCGGGCCGCTCGGCCAACCGAGCAAGCTGCATCGCTACGAGGGCGACCAGACGGTGGTATTCTGCGCGGGCGGCCTTGGCCTGCCGCCGGTCTATCCGATCCTGAGAAACCACCTGAAGCTCGGCAACCATGCGACGCTCATCTCCGGCTTCCGCACCGCCGGCGCGCTCTTCTGGACGGGCGAGGGCGAGCGGGTGGACGTGCTGCAGAAAGAGTTCGGCGACCAGCTGCGGGTGATCTACGCCACCAACGACGGCACATTCGGCGTCAAGGGCTTCGTCACCGGCCCGCTCGAGGAGCTCTTGAAGGAGAACGCCGAGGGCAAGGGCCGCAAGGTGGCGGAAGTGATCGCCATCGGGCCGCCGTTGATGATGCGCGCGGTGAGCGACCTAACCAAGCCCTACGGCGTGCCGACGGTCGCGAGCCTCAACGCCATCATGGTGGACGCCACCGGCATGTGTGGCGCCTGCATGGTTCCGGTGACGATCGAGGGCAAGATGGTGCGCAAACATGCCTGCATCGACGGGCCGGAACTCGATTCGCACATCATCGACTGGGACAAATTCCTGCCGCGTTTCCTCCAGTTCAAGGCGCAGGAAAAGGAGAACATGGTCAGGCACGGGCTCGCCTGAGGCGAACCCGGCGGTCGAAGTCGCTCCGCCCGGCGCGTGCTGGGCCGGGCGGTTTTTCCGCCCCAGCGGCGCGACCGCAATTTCACCTCTGTCCTTTCACACAGTCGTAATCCAAAAGGTGGATACGTCGCCGCGCAGATCCGAGAGCGCGCCGTTCGAAAGACGGCGCGTTCGCGTTAGAGGCGGACGGGAGCCATGCAACTTTACGACTTCGAAGTGCTGAAAGATGGGGCGGTCGTGTCGATCGAGCGCGCCGTGGTTCTGGCTGACGCGCGCGCCGCCTGGCACGAGGTCGAGCGGCTGGCCCGGCGTCACGACGAGCGCGGCTGCAAGATCCGGGTGAAGGACGAGGCCGGCCGCATCGTCATCCTGACGGGCGTCGCCTCGGTGCTTCGCCACGCCCGCAGCCTGGCGGCCTGACGCGACGAGACAATACGGACGCAGCGGGCCACCGTGGGCGCCCTACAAGATTCACACCTCTCAAATCGGCGCGCGAACCCCTTCCCCAGCTTGCTGGGGAAGGTGGCGCGAAGCGCCGGATGGGGTGTGGTCCGCCGCCTCCGCCCAAGTCGGATTGCGCGACCGTCATTGCGAACCGTCGCCGGACCAGACCTGCTTTCCGCACCCAATCCGGCCTTCGGCCACCTTCCCCGCTACGCGGCTAGCGTGCGCACACATTCAATTCGCGGACGAGTCAAACACATTTTTTGCAAACATCGCTTGATCGTTGAGAATCATGTGTGATTCTGTATCGGCCGGCCCTTTGTTTGGAGAGGATCGGCGATGACAGACGTGAACATTGGCTTCTTCGGCGACGTGCGCCTTGAAAAAAGGGGCGCCTGGGGGTGGAGCGCATGTGCGCGCGCATTAGCGCGGGCTTTCGCCAACTGTGCGACAGCCGGGCGGAGAAGGTTGGTCTGACGCGGTTTTTCCGCAATCCGAGAGTGACGGTGGAAGAAATTCTGCGCGGCGCGGCGGAGCGGACGGGAACCGCCGCGGCGGGACGGCACGTCCTGTTGATCCAGGATACGAGCGAAATCAACTATGAAGCCAAAGCCAAGCGCAAGCGTGGCCTTGGCCGCGTCGGCAACAGCAAGGACGTCGGCCTGTTCGTCCATCCGGCGCTGGCGGTCGACGCCGCCGACGGCGGCGTCCTGGGGCTCGCGGGGGCGACGATCTGGCGGCGAACGCGGATCAAGGAGGACGACTACCAGAGCCTGCCGATCGAGGAGAAGGAGAGCAACAAGTGGCTCGCCACGCCCCTGGCGGCGAAGCGGTTCCTGAACTCGGCGACGATGATCACCGAGATCTCCGATCGGGAGGCCGACATCTACGAGCATTTCGCCCGCGTGCCCGATGGGCGAACGCATGTCCTGGTTCGCGCCGTGCGCGATCGGGCGCTCATCGAGGCGGGCGAGCGGCTGCTGTCGAAGATCGCCGCCGCGCCGGAAGCGGGCCGTCTGAGCTTCGATCTGCCCGGCCGGCCCGGACGGACGGCCCGGAAGGTCACGCTGGCGGTGCGTTTCTGTCCGGTCGTCCTGCGTCGTCCCGAGCGCGGCGCCGACCGGCGGGATCCGCCCGGCGTCGCGCTCAATCTCGTCGAGGCGCGCGAAATCGACCCGCCGCCCTCCGAGGAGCCGATCGTCTGGCGCCTGTTGACGACGCATGGCGTGAGCACGCTTGCCCAAGCGGCGTGGATTATCGAGCTCTATCGCTATCGCTGGATCATCGAGCAGCTCTTCCGCACCCTCAAGTCGCAGGGCTTCGACCTCGAAGACAGCCTCTTGCGCGACGGCGACGCGCTCGAACGCCTGGCGGCGACCGCGCTGATCGCCGCCGCGAGCGTCATGCAACTGGTCCAGGGACGGGACGAGGCGGGCGCGGCTTTCCCGGCCGCGCGCGTCTTCGAACCCGACGAAATCGCCGTTCTGGAGGCGCTGGCCGGCAAATTCGAAGGCAAGACCCAGAAGCAGAAGAACCCGCACCCCAGACGCAGCCTGGCTTGGGCGGCCTGGTGCATCGCCCGCCTCGGCGGCTGGACCGGCTACGCCAAAGAGCGTTCGCCAGGCCCTATCACCTTCGTCCACGGCCTGCGCCGCTTCCACGCCATCGCAGAAGGCTTCAATCTCGCCGCCGCCACCTCGCCTGCCCCACTTGACAGCTGAGCAAATCAAATGTGTGCGCACGCTAGCCGCTACGCGGAGAAGGGGAAACCACGCCTTACAACCCGGCGCGTCCGGTCTGACGTCCTTGTTTTCGCCCGCCTGTTCTTTCCCTGATCCGCTCCGAAAGCGCACACAAATTCCCTGTTTCTGTCATTTGAAATTCCCTGTTCCGCGCCCGCTCCAGCCTACAACGGGCGGGTTGCAAAGCCAGGCAACGTCATGACATTGTAGCGCTTTTTGGAACGGAGCGCCGACCGCGGCGCGAGAAAATTCCCTGCTAGCAGGGAACCGGATTGTCGGGGGCGGACCGAGAGCGAGCCGATTTTTCGCCGAATCCCACCCTAATAGCCGGGCGCAAGTCGCCGACGGTGGTCGCAGAGCGCATGCGCCCGCCGGACGTCCTCGATGCTGGCGAAGGTCCGCATGCCGATGCCGTCGCAATATTCGTCGGTCGGCGCAATCGGCGCCGGAGGCATCGGGGCCGCGGCAAAAGGCGGTCCCGCGTCGGTCGCATACGGCGGCTGAGGAGCGGCGGGATAGGCCGGTCCGGGTTCGGCCGCGTACGGGTCGGCGGGCCCGGCCGGGCCGGGTTCGGCGCCCGCCGGAGGACCAGGCGGATTGGCCGGCGCCTGCCCTCCAGGCCCAACGACCGGGGAATTCTCGAACAGACCGGGGGGATAGTCCGAACCGCCGAGCGCCGCCGAGGCCGAAAGAGCGACGCCCAGCGCGACGATCGCTGCGGTCAGGATTCGTGCGCCCGGGCTGCGGTCGGACGGTGCGGCGGTCGGGATGCGGACAGTTCTGGACATGGGCGAGCCTGTCTCACAACTCTTGGGGCAAAACGTGGCCGAGGCCGAGACCGCCGAACGTTTGACCGTCGTCGTACGCCAATCCTGGGCGAGGCGGCCACAGGCGCCGCCGCGTTTCCCGCAATTCGCGGACTTCATCCCGCATGTCCGGCGAGATCTCGGCCGACGCGGGATCTCAAGCCGTCGCCGCGCTACGGCGCGTACGTAACGACGCCGCTGAAGACGGGATCGCCATGCCTGCGGACCACGCTCGGGCGGACAGCCAGCCCCGCGGCGATCGCCCCGTCCCCATAGCCCTGGAGGACAATCCGCTTCGCATCGATGTCGGGCCTTTGGGCCAGCGCCCGCTGCGCCGCGTACGCATCCTCGGCGCGCCGCATAAGGAAGACCATGTCGGGCGATCTGTCGCAATCGCCGTTCTCGAGGCCGCGCGGCGTGAACGAGTCGAGGATAAGCACCGCCTCCCCCTGCGCGACATCGTCGTCGACCAAGAACTCTTTGCAGCTTCACTGCGGACGCGGAGTTCGGCCCCTCGCGTCCCGTCAGGTGAATGACTGCGGGGAAAGGCCCCGCGCCCTCGGGTTCGAACAGAGCGCCAGCGATCGCCTTCACTTGCGGATCGTCGTCGAGCGGGATCGCGATGACCTCGACGGATCCGTCTCCGGCCGTAGGCGACGGCACGACAGCGAATGAAGAAACTCTGCCAATCGCCGCAGTTGTCCACATCGCCGCCGCGGTCGCGATCAGAAAACGACAGCTCATAGAAGCCTCCTCGCTTCACCGCGAGGCGCGCTTACCGCCAAACCCTCCTCGTCATTCACAAGTGGCGCTCGCGCGCTCATGCCTGTCCAAGAAACACTCTAATCTCCGCGCTCACGACGCCATTGATTTACGTCAAGTATGCGGAAGAATCTGTTCGACGCCGAATTGAGGCCGGCGCAACTCGTCTCACGGCCGGGCGTGAGTGTCGCCGATCAGGGCGTAGGTGAATTCCTGCACGCCGACATCGACCAGCGCCTCAGCCTTCACACGATCGTTGACTGCGCGCACCAGCGCCTTGCTCATCTTGGCGAAGTCGAACCGGTCGAGATGGTCGAAGTCGATCGTGTCGTCGCCGTAGACGTAGCGGAACGCCTCGTCGACCAGAATCGCGTCGGGGGCCATCTCGGCGGTCTTTCGCGCGGCCGTGTCGACGGTGTAGCTGAGGATCAGGACGGCGTAGCCCTTGACAACGCCATCCTTGATGCGCGGCACGTTGATCTCGTGGGTCTTGCGCGATTCGGTGCTGCGGGCGACCACCGCCGAGGCCCGGTGCTCGTTGAAGACGACCGCCTGACGCGCGCCGAACGCGCCGACGAGCGCGGCGGCGAGCGCGACGACGGCGACGATCAGCGAGCGGATCATTCCTCGCTCCGACGCCACGCCCGTGCGGTATAGGTGCCGTCCGACTGGCCCTCGCGGATGGCGCGGGCGATGATGTCGGCGACCGCGATCGCAGCCTTGAGCTGCGTGCCGAGCGCGCGCTTGTTGGTCGTGAGCGCCGCATTGAGCTCGGCGAGCGCGGCGCCGAGGCCCTCTCCGTCACCCGCTTTTGCGAACGCCGGCAGAAGGCGGTTGAGCTCGATGAGGCCCTGGTTCTTGCGCTGGCCATAGAGCTCGTAAGGCGCCGGTCGGCCCGCGACGATGTCCTCGGTTTCCGCCGCCACTGTGCGGGTCAGGCGCTGGACGACAGGCAGCGCAACGGCGGCGTGCGGGTGGGAGCGTGGCGGGCGGCAGCTCATGTGCGCCTCCGCGCGGCGGTGAGGATCGCGCCGTTGGCGATGTCGGCCGCGGCCGGCGCGGAAAGGACGTTGGAGCTTGTTTCGACCGCGGTCTCCGCCCGCATGGCGTTGCGGGTCCGGTCGCCCATCGCAGGCTCGTGCGTGGCGAACAGCCGCCGGCTCAGTCCCAGCTCGCCCGATTTGGCGATCTGCCTCGAAATCTGCTCCGAGAGCATGGAGCGCCAGATCTCGCCCGCCGTCCCCTGTCCGAACAGGGCGGTCGTGTCCTTGGGCAGCATTTCGCCGACGAACGAATTCAGCGTCATGGCCTCGAACTCAACCTTCGCCTTCGCCTCCGGGTTGGATGCAAGCGCCGAATCCGCGAAGGCCTGGCACGCATTGGCGAGGCCCGGCAGTTGCGGCGCCTTGGACGCGGCGGCGGCCGCCGCCGCCTTGTCGAGGTCGAGCGCGAAATCGTTCGCCGGCGCGCCGGAAGCGAGGGCCTGCAGCCGCTCGGCCGCCAGACTCGCCCGCGCCGGGTCGGCCGCGTTCAGCACGTCGAGAACGACATCGGTGGTCGGATTGAAGCCCATGGCCTTACAGTCCCGCGACGATCAGCGCGCGATTGCTTCCGGGGGAGGAAAAGGCGCGCACACTCCTCGCCGTCGTGGCGAGGAGGACCCTTATCGACCCTCGCACTCAACCCTTACCTCTGGCTTGCGTCGCGGCGCATGAGCGCGCGCTCGACGATTTCGGCGAGCTCCTTGCGCGCCTCCCGCTCGCGATAGACCTTGTCCGCGACCTCCGCCGCACGGCCGGCGAGCTTCGCCCGTATCCCGTGCTCCTTGGCGGCATGACTGAGCCGCGTCGATTCGTGCTCGAGCGCGTCGAGCCGCTTCTGCAAGGCGCGGATGCGGCGGACGCTGAACTTCGCCTGCGGGCCATAGGCGAGGTCGCCGGTTTCGAGCGCCTCGAAGACCGCGCGCAGATCGTCGCTCAGGCTCGCCTGCTCCTGCTCGATCGCCGAGAGCCGCCAGCGGCCGAGATCGTGCATCTGCGAGGCCAGTTTTTCGATACGCGCAAGCGAATCCACACGTTTCTTCATCGCCCATCCCGATCTACCCTTTGGAGAGCCACGCGCCGAATCCGATGAGGAAGGCTTCAAGCGCCGGTTTGATTGTGACGTAGAGCAGCGCCAGCGCGCCCGCCACGACGAACGGCGCCGCGACGAACACGATCTGGATCTGCGGCGTCAGCCGATTGATGAGCGCCAGCGCCAGATTGACGATGAGCGAATAGATCACGTACGGCGAGACGATGCGGAGCGTCAGCCGGAAGGACTCACCGAACGCGTCGACGACATGGCCGAGCGCAAAGCGCGAATTGAAATTCGCCCCGACCGGAATAACGTCGTAGGAGGCTGCGAGCCCGCGCAGAAGCTCCCAGTGCAGATCGACGACGAACATCAAGGTTATCGCCGCGAGCGAGATGAGGGTGGCGAGCGGCGCGAGGGTCTCGCCGGCTTCGATCTGCACTCCGAACGGATTGGAGAAGCCGAGCATCTGCGCTACGCCCGAGGCCAGCGTCTCGAGGGCGACGACAAAGATGCGGGCGAGGAAGCCGATCATCCCGCCGACCAGCGTCTCGATCGCGATCATTCGCAAGATCACGACCGGCTCGTTGCCGAGCGCCGCGGCGGGAATCTTGTCGAGAAGCGCGGGGGTGAGCGCCAGGGTTGCGCCGAGCGCCACGAACAGGCGGACCTGTATCGGGATCTCGCTCGACGAGAATCCCGGCGCGAGCATGAGACAGCCGCCGATGCGGCAGAAGAGCAGAAACGCGCCGATCGCCAGATCCGGCGAGATCGGCGACGGCGCGAGCGCGAGGCTCTCGGCGGCGAGCGCGATCATGCGGGCCTCACGGAACCTTCTCGCCCCATGGCGGGAAGAATGAGGAGGGGGCGCGCGCAACGCCGACCCGATTGGCTTGAGCCGTAACCCGGCTCCGCTCACGACGTCTTGCCTTCCAAGAGAGATCGGCGCGACCCGCGATCCTCTGCCCCTTCCGCCCTAGGGCGTCCGGAAGCAGGGCCCTCTTGGGACGGGCGGTCGGGGACAGGGGCTCGACGCGACCCCGCTGCGTTTCGACGCGCCCGGGCGCGAACAGGCTCACGAGATCGTTCCCAGCGACTTGATCTCGAAGCCGCGCGCGATCTCGAGCTGCGACAGCACCGGCAGCGTCGGGAACATGCGCTCGATGATCATGCGCACGTAGGGCCTCGTCTCCGGCGCGGTCACGAGCGCGAACAGGCGGCTCGAATCCATACGCTTGCGGATCGCGGCTGCGGCTTCGGCGGCGAACTCCTCCATGAGCCGCGGATCGATGTCGAATTCGATCACCTCGCCCTTGGCGTCGCGCTTCAGCGCCTGGTGGAAGACGAGGTCCCAGCGGTTGCCGAGGCGCAGCACGCTGAGCGCGCCGTCGTCGACGAGGTCGCCGCAGATCTGCTGGGCGAGGCGGATGCGGACATGCTCGGCGATCGCCTCGGGCCGCCGCGCATGCGGCGCAATCTCGGCGATCGCCTCGAGAACCAAGTTGAGGTTGCGGATCGACACGCGTTCGGCGAGCAGGAGCTTCAGGGTGGCGAGCACGCCGGACTGCGAGATCTGCGACGGGCAAATGTCGTCGAGCAGGCGTTTGTATTCGGGTTCGAGCCGATCGACGAGCGCCCGCATGTCCTTGTACGACAGGAGCTGGGCGAGGTTGTTGTGGATGACCTCGGAAAGGTGGGTGAGCAGCACCGAGACCGGGTCGATCGGCTTGAACCCCGCGCGCCGCGCCTCATTGACGAAGGCCTCGGGGATGGCGACGGCTCGGATGCCGAAGGCCGGCTCGCGCACCTCTTCGCCGGGCAGGTTGGGTTTCGGACCGTCGCCGACGATGACGAGCCACTCGCGCACCCTGAGCTCGTGGGTCGTCACCGGCGCGCCGTGAATCTTGATCTGATAGGTCTTCGCGGCGGCCTTGATGTCGTCGGTCAGGCGGATCTCCGGAACGACGAATCCGTATTGTCGGGCGAACTTGCGCCGCATCTTGGCGATGCGCGAGGCCATCTCCTCGCGCGAGAGGATCAGCGCGGCGTTCAGCTCCTTCGACAGCACGAGCTCGATCTCGAAGCCCTTGAGCTGCTCCTTGATCGAGGCGCGCTGATCGGCCTTGGCCTGCGCCTCCTTGGCCGCCTTGCGTGCGATCTCCTCCGACGCTTCCCGGGCGAGGCGCCGGGGGATCAGGACGCCGACGGACGCCATCAGGCCCGCCAGCATCGCGAAGGGCAGGAACGGCAGGCCCGGCACGACGCCGAGCACCGCCATCAGGAGCGCCGCGATGAAGAGGGCGCTCGGATAGCCCGACAGCTGGTCGATCACCGCCTTGTCGGCCGAGCCGCGCGTGCCGCCCTTGGCGACCAGGAGACCGGCGGCGAGCGAGATGATGAGCGCCGGAATCTGGGTGACGAGGCCGTCGCCGACCGACAGCTTGGTGAAGGCGTCGCCCGCGGCGACCAGCGCCATGCCGTGGCGGGTGACGCCGATCACGATGCCGCCGAAAATGTTGACGGTCAGAATGATGATACCGGCGATCGCATCGCCGCGCACGAATTTCGACGCGCCGTCCATCGAGCCGAAGAAGGCGCTTTCCTCTTCGAGCTCGCGCCGGCGCTTTTGGGCGATTTTCTCGTCGATGAGCCCCGCCGACAGGTCAGCGTCGATCGCCATCTGCTTGCCGGGGATGGCGTCGAGGGTGAAGCGCGCGCCGACTTCCGCGATGCGGGTCGCGCCCTTGGTGATGACAAGAAAGTTGATCGTGACCAGGATCAGGAAGACGATAATGCCGATAAGGAAGTCCCCGCCCATCACGAGATGGGCGAAGCCGCCGATGATGTAGCCTGCCGAGGTCGGCCCCTCGGCGCCGTGCGACAGGATGAGGCGCGTGGTCGAGATGTTGAGCGCGAGCCTGAGAATGGTCGCGACCAGAAGGACGGTCGGGAAAGCCGAGAACTCGAGCGGCTTCTGGATCCACAGCGCGACCATCAGGATGAGGACGGAGAGCGCGATCGACGTCGCCAGCCCGAAGTCGATCATCATGGCCGGGACGGGCAGGAAGAACAGGCACAGGATCAGGACGATGCCGACCGCAAAGGCGATGTCCTTGCCTCCGCGCCCGGCGCCCTCGTCGCTCGGAAGGGGGGTCGGGTGTGAGGGCGCCGTCGTTACGGACATGTCTTGGCTTGTATCCCCTCGCGCCGCGGTCATGCGGCGCCCACGCGAAGGGTGACCGGCGAAGCTTGCGCGAGGTGGGAGGGGCGCTGTAGGGCGCGAGACAAGCGGCCGAATTCGACCCAACGGCGATCCCTTATGGGCGCCTCGACGGGCAGACGGGCTGCGGAGAGGGCGCCTCCCGCGAAGCGCGGCTGCAGACCTCCCTGGATCTTACGTTTCAGGGCGAAGGGACCGGACCGCGGGGCAGGACCGATCTCATTCCGACGCTTGGAAGACGACTGTCGAGCCAGCGCTCAGACTTACCGAGCCCAGAGCTTGAGAGGCAGGCTCAGCCCCCCGCTGCAGGTTAGCGTGCCGTTGTAAGTTTCCGACAAGTAGCCGCGATAGCTGCACTCGTGGCCGTCAAAATTCAGCGTCGCCGTGACAGGGGCTGACGCGCTCACGAATTCGAGCTTGAGAGTGCTCAGCGTCTCGCTGGGACCGTCGTGCGTGCACAGACCAACGTGTTTGATTTTCAACGGGCCGGACAATTCTTCCACTCCGTTGGATGCGTCGCCTGAAACATTTGCGCTCAAGTCGTACTCGCTGAGATACCCTGTTACGCCATGGATTTGCAGAGACCGCGCGTCGGCTGCCCACGCCGCAAAACTGCTCACGGAGACCACGACAATAAGCAACCTTATTGGCGGCTCGCGATTCATGCGCTCAGCCCTACATGTGTTCGATGATCGTCTGAACGCTGTGATGGTGGTGACGGCGATGGCGTCGAACGGGAGGCGGCGACGCCGGAGGCGGGGACATGCCGACGTAAACGATTACTGGATCGGAATAGACCGGAGGCTGGTGCGGAACGTGGTTGGCGTCGCCAAGGAGGAGCTGCAAAGTGTGACGCCCTTTCGGCAGGGTAAGAGTCGCCTCCGTCTGACCGCCGCCGAAATGCAAGTGGTTCTCATCGTTCGGGATCGGTTGATCCAACGGCGGGAGCGGCGCGTCGACCAGGAGGTGGTGATGGCCGGAGTTTGGCTTCTCGACGCCGGCTGGAGCGACGCCCATTTTCTCGAGCCCGAAGCGAACTGTGAAAGTGGTCGGCACATAAGCGCCGTTCTCCGGAGCAATGATATACGCGCGGGCTCCCGACGGCGAAGGATGGCGAGCCCCGGGCGCGGAGGCTGGCGATGGGGCGGCTGTCGCAGGCGGGGTCTCAACCACCGTGACATGAATCCTGTCCGAAAAGACGGGCGGCGTGTGTGGGACGTGATTCGCATCGCCGAGCAGCAATTGCAGCGTGTGCGGCCCCGGCGGCAACGACAGTTCAACTTCGGTCTGGCCGCCGCCAAAGTGGAGATGGTTCTCGTCGTTCGGGATCGGCTGGTCGAGCGGCGGTAGGTCCGTGTCAACCAACAGGTGATGATGGCCCGAATTGGCCTTGATCGTCCCTGCGGGCGCAACGCCCATTCCGTGCAGTCCGAAGTGAATTGTTGTCTTGGGACCGATGACCGCGCCGTCCTTGAGGTCGACAAATTCGACCTTCGCCCCGGGAGGCGACGGCGTCGGGCCCCCGATGGTCGTGGATTGGGAAAAAGCGCTTGAACCGTAAACAAGGCCGGCGATCAGCGCCAACACGAACCACGCGTTCAGCTTCATGCCGGTCTCCCAACCATCTTCAAGCCAGCCCCAACGCTTGACTGATTGCTCGCACGATTGAGCGAGGATGCGGATGTCCATGCTGCGCTATGGGATCTTCTGTTAACAGGACCGGGACAATTGTAAAGCGCAGGTTCTGCACCTCAGAGACGCCCGGCCTCCCGTTTCCAAAGTCTGTTGTTGACATGCGCATTAATTGTTATCGCTACAAATCGGTCTCGAAATGATTTGACGCGAATTGCGGAGATTACGCATCGTGCAAAGCCGGTTCAGGGGTCATTCGGGGTGGACTGCGGCGGCCATTATCGGCGTCGCGCTGGCGAGTTGCGCGTCAGGATCGTCGTGCGCCGCGGGGGCGGACGAGGAGCGCCTTCCCGGCGAGGTGTTTCGCGACTGTCCAGACTGCACGGAGCTCGTCATCGTCCCTTCCGGCGAATTCGACATGGGCTCGAACGCAAAGCCGACTGAGGAGCCGGCTCACCATGTCAACATTCGTAAGAACTTCGCGATAGGTCGCCGGGACGTTACCTTCGCCGAATGGGACCGATGCGTCGCCGCGGGCGGTTGCAAGTTCAGTCCGCCTGATTACGGCTGGGGCCGGGGGGATCGTCCGGTGACGGACATCAGCTGGGATGACGCCAAAGAGTTCACCGCGTGGCTGACAAAGACGACTGGAAAGCCCTATCGGCTGCCCACCGAGGCGGAGTGGGAATATGCGGCGCGAGGAGGGTCGACGACTCCGTATTGGTGGGGCGCCGACGTCGGGACGGGTCGCGCCCAGTGCGCGGAGTGTGGGGCGAGCGAAAGCGGCAGGACCGCTCCGGTCGGTTCGTTCCGGCCGAATGCCTTCGGATTGTACGACACGGCGGGGAACGCCGCCGAGTGGGTGGAGGATTGCTGGAACCCATCGTACCGTGGCGCGCCAAGCGACGGATCGGCCTGGACCAGTGGCGATTGCTCGCTTCGCGTTTTGCGGGGAGGCTCGTTCGGGGACAAGGCAAGCGCCGTGCGGTCCTCCGCGCGCTTTCGCTACGATGAGGACATTCGATATTACGCCAACGGTTTTCGGGTGACGCGTGACCTGAATTGACACGCGACAGGTCGGAGACAGTCGCATGAGAGCGCTTTTCAAGTTTTCGATCTTTCTTGTTCTGATATTCGCGGCCGCGATCGGCATTTATCTCTACGTGCCGTCGCCGAGTGACGAGGACGTCACTTCCGCGCCCGGCGCCAATGTGGCCCCAACACCCATTGATCCCAGCGCCACCGCGTCTGTCGCCCCGCCGGTCAGAGCCGATGTCGATGGCGACGCGGCGGACGCTATGATTTCCCGAGCGCTTCGATCGCTCAATGGATGGCGCGCGTACGTCGCCGCCGAGTGGAGCGGTTCGCAAGCGCAAATGGCGACGGCGGCGATTGAAAAACTGTTTCACGCGGACGAAACGCACGCGCCGGCCGTCGCGGAGGTCTCGAACGATGTGAGGGACGCCAAGCCCAAGATCGAAGCCGCCTCGCCGGCGGGGCCTCTGGCAAGAAGCGAAGTCGAGTCTTCCACGCCTGACGAAAACTGTAAACTCGACGAGGAACGCCTGGAGCGGCTGCGCCTCATCCCCTCGATCGAGGAGGCTGAACGCCTCGACAACGAGCTGCGCTGCGAGACGTTGCGACCGCAGCTCCTGGGACTGATGAAGACCTTGGCCCCTGGGGCTCCGACCCCAGCGTCTGCGGACGTCTCGAACGGCGTGACGAACGCCAAGGTCGAGGCCGCGCCGCCGGTGGGGCCTCTATCAGAAAACCAAGTCGCGCTTTCCACGCCCGACGAAAACTGCACACGCGATGAGGAACGCCTGGAGCGGCTGCGCAACAGCCCCTCGAGCGAAGAGGCTATACGATTCGACGACGAGTTGCGCTGCGAGAGGTTGCGACCGCAGCTGCTCGAAGTGATGAAGGCCTTGGAATCTGTGTCTCCAGCTCCAGCCCCCGCCCCTGCGGAGGTCTCGGCTAGCGCGGCGGACGCCAAGACCAAGATCGAGGCCGCGCCGCCGGCCGGCCCTGCAGCAGGAAGCGAAGTCGCGCTTTCCACGCCCGACGAAAACTGCAAACGTGATGAGGAACGCCTAGAGCGGCTGCGCAGCAGCCCCTCGAGCGAAGAAGCTGTACGATTCGACAACGAGTTGCGCTGTGAGAAGTTACGACCGCAGCTCCTGGGGCTGATGAATGCCCTGGTCCCTGCGGCTCCGGCCCCCGCCGCTGCGGAGGTCGCGGATGGCGTGGCGGACGCCAAAACCAAGATCGAGGCCACGCCGCCGGCGGCGCCCCTAGCAGAAAGCGAGGTCGCGCTTTCCACGCCCGACGACAACTGCAAACATGACGAGGAGCGCCTGCAGCGGCTGCGCGGCAGCCCCTCGAGCGAAGAGGCTCAACGTTTCGACAATGAGCTGCGCTGCGAGACATTGCGACCTCAGCTCTTGCGGCTGATGGAGAGCTTGGGCTACGCGCCAGCGTCCGCGTCCCAAAGTCCTCCGGTGCGGGGAATGTCGGCTCAGGAGCCGAAAGCGGCGGGCGACTGCGTTTCCGAGCAGGACAGACTGAACCGCATCCGCGCGCGACCTTCAATAGATGAGGCGCAGCAGTTTTGGCGGGACCTTCAATGCGAACGGCTGCGTCCTCAAGCCCGCCTGCTTCTGGAGAGCCTCAACGGTCCCGCGGACGCTCCCGGCGCATGTCCGAGAGAGGCCGAAGAACTCAATCGCATTCGCACGAACCCGAACCGACGCGAGGCGGAAAGCTTCGCGCGAGATATGACCTGCGATGCGCTCAAGCCGCAGGCGGCGCGATTGCTGGAAAGCCTGGCCGAGTGACATCGCCGGACGGGGGGTCGCTGCGCCGCCCACCGATGACTGGCTGGACGGCGCGCGTCTCGCGCGCCCTAAGGGCGGCGAGACGCCGCCCGTCCAAATGCGTCCGTTCGGCAGCCAAGGGATTGGCGCGCCGGTCAATTTCCGGTCCGCACACCGAGCCAGATCACGTGCCTCGGGCGGCCGTGCACGCCGCCGGCGCACGCGTTTGTCCTCGACCGCAAAGCCGGCCTTTGCGAACCGCTTCACGAAGGCGGCGTCGGGGCCCTGCGACCACACAGCGATCACGCCGCCCGCTTCAAGCAGCGTCACTTTGGCGTCAAGCTGCTCGGCAAGCCGCGCTGCGACCACACAGCCAGCGGAGCCTGCGCCGCAAACAATGAAATCGAAATCCGCCTGGAGATTGCAGCCGAGGCGCTGCTGATTTTCCGCCACGGCACGAGCGTGGCCCAACTCTTCAAGCTGCGGGTTCATGGCGTCGATCCTTGCGCAGCGAAGGCGCGCGTCGCGACATGGGCTGTGTCGCCGAACGGAAGGCTCGCCAGCGCCACAGCGTCCGGACCCGCCGGATAGTGCAGCTGCCCCGACAGATCGTTCGCAGCGCGCCACACCGCTTCGGCGACGTCCTCCTCCGTTGTCGCCGCAGCCGGCTGCGCGAATGCCGCGAGGATGGGAGCCGCAAAGGGCATGTACGGCGCGGGTATCGCATCCTCGACGCGGGTGTCCGAGTTTTGCGTGAATCGCGTGGTCGGGCCGTAGCCCGGCTCGACCAGTTTGACGCGCACGTTGAAGGCATGAAGTTCGTGCGCGAGCGACGCTGTGAAGCCTTGGATCGCGGTCTTGCTCGCGGTGTAGACCGACACGAGTGGCATTGGCGCCAATGTCACGCTCGACGTCACGTTGACCACCACACCCGATCTGCGGGCGCGGAACTGGGGCAGTACGGCCTGCGTCGTGGCCATCACACCGAAGGTATTGGTCTCGAATATCAACCGCGCTTTGGCCATCGGCGTGGCCTCAAGGGCGCCCATCAGGCCTATGCCGGCGTTGTTGACCAAGGCGTCGATTGGGCCGCTGCGCTCCAGCGCAGCTGCGATGCTTTCGGGCTTGGTGACATCGAGCGGCAGGACCCGCATCCGCTCGGACCTCGGCAAAACGCCTTCGCGCGGCGTGCGCATGCTGGCGATGACGTTCCAACCCTGCGCGTGAAAACGCCTGGCGGTCGCAAGGCCGTAACCGGACGAACAGCCCGTGATAAGTACGGTTTTCATGAGTCTTGTCTCGTTGGTGTCAGCAAGGGAGAGATGGTGGACGGGGTCTGGATGATCTACGATTGACCGTCCAGATTTCATTTGCAGAAGTCCAGAAATGGTCGATCCTCTGTCGGACGTCATCGCGCTGCTACGGCCGCGCACCGTGTTCTCGAAGATCGTCAGCGGCGCCGGTCGGTGGGGTGTGCGCTACTCTGAATTCGGCCAGCCGAGCTTCTGCATCGTGCTCGATGGTCGTTGTCGACTGGCCGTGGATGGCCAGGAGGCGCTCACGCTCGAGGCTGGGGACTTCGTGCTGTTGCCGACCACACCCGGCTTTACGATGTCAGGCTTTGAGCCGGTGCGGCCAACGTTGATCGACCCAAAGACGGCGCCGGCGCCCACCGATGAAGTTCGCCACGGGTCGCCGGGCGGCGCTCCGGACGTGCGCCTGCTCGGCGGCTACTTCCAGTGCGACTCGCCCGATGCGGGATTGCTGGTGTCGCTTCTGCCGGCGCTCGTGCACGTGCGCGGCGTCGAGCAACTTTCCACCCTCGTGCGGCTCGTGTCCGAGGAGGCGAACGAGCAACGCTCAGGCCGCGACCTCATCCTCTCACGGCTTGTAGAAGTACTGCTGGTTCAAGCCCTGCGAACGATGCAGACGGATGACGCACGTGAGGGACTGCTGCGTGGGTTGAGTGACGCGCGATTGGCAATAGCGCTCCGGGAGATGCACGGCGATCCCGCGCGCGCCTGGACCGCAGCGCAACTCGCAAAGACGGCCGCGCTTTCCCGATCGGCGTTCTTCGACCGCTTCCTGCGCGCGATGGGCATGTCGCCGATGGAGTACCTGCTGGCCTGGCGCATGACCATCGCCAAAGACCTGCTGCGCACGCAGAAAATTGCGCTCGACGAGGTCGCGAGGCGGGTGGGCTATGGATCGGCAAGCACCTTCAGCACGGCCTTCAGTCGGCATGTGGGCCAGCCGCCCGGTCAATATGCGAGAGCGATGCTCGACTAGTCGCTCGCGTCCTTGAATTTAAGGTGTTTCTCTGAATCTCTGTCGCGGCGGAATGCAGCGATGGAGGTGATTGGTGGCCAAGAAGGGGATTGCGGTCAAGAAGTACGTGGTGGAGCTGTGCGCTGAGGAGCGCGAACAGCTTGAGGCGATGGTTCGCGCAGGCAAGGGGTCGGCGCAAATCCTGACAAGGGCGCGCATTCTGCTGAAGGCCGACGTTTCGGAGGCGGGCGACGGGTGGAGCGACAGCGCGATCTCGGCGGCGCTGGATACCAGCGTCAACAATGTCGCTCGCACGCGTCAGCAACTGGTCGAGGAGGGGTTCGAGGCGACGCTGAAGCGCAAGTACAACCCCAATTCCGCCCGGCCCCGGATTTTCGATGGCGCGGCCGAAGCGAAGCTGATCGCTCTGACTTGCTCGCCGGCTCCGGAGGGGTTCGCCCGTTGGAGCTTGCGTCTGCTCGAAGAGAAAGTCGTCGAATTGGCCATCGTCGACAAGGCCAGCGATAATACGATCGGACGGGCATTAAAAAAAACGCGCTCAAGCCGCACCGCAATCGGCAATGGGTGATCCCGCCCGACGCCAATGCGGCCTTCGTTGCCGGCATGGAAGACGTGCTGGAAACCTACCAGAGGCCGCGAGATTCAGCCCGTCCTCTCGTATGTTTGGACGAGACCTCCAAGCAGCTGATCATCGAGACCCGCAAGCCGATCCCGGCGAAGCCCGGACAGCCCGAGCGACACGACTACGAATACCAGCGCAACGGCGTCGCCAATCTCTTCATGATCTTCGCACCGCTGGAGGGATGGCGCCGCGTCGAAGTGACAGACCATCACGCCGCCGTCGACTACGCTAATATCCTCAAAGGCCTATCCGACGTGGATTTCCCCAACGCCGAGAAAATCGTGCTCGTCCAGGACAACCTGAGCACGCATAGGCCGGCCTCGCTCTACGCCGCCTTCCCCGCCCCCGAAGCGCGCCGCCTCGTCAACCGGTTCGAATGGCATTACACGCCAAAGCATGGAAGCTGGCTCGACATGGCCGAATCCGAACTCGCCGTCCTGACGACCCAGTGCCTCAACCGCCGCATCCCCGACAAAGAGACCCTCGAGAAAGAGGTCGCCGCTTGGCAGGGCCATCGAAACAGGCATCACGCCAAAGCCGATTGGCAGTTCACAACTGAAAACGCCCGCGTCAAACTCAAGAGGCTATACCCTCAGTTCGAGTGACTCGGGCGACTAGGCGCGGGCTCATAATCTCCGTGCGCTGAAACCTACGCAATCGCCGCGGTTTCCCCTACTCTCATTCGATTGTTCTGAGCGATCGTAACGTATTGAATTTCAAGTGCAAACTTTTCCGGTATACGACAAAGCCAAACCACATCGACCTATTCGTCACGGGACGCGACGGCGCGATCTATACGACGGCGTGGGACGCCTCGACCAACTGGGCGGGGCACTGGTTTCGGCTGCCCGACCCGAACTTTTCGGACCAGTTCACCATTCCAGCTGGATCGCCGGTGACGGCGCTTTCGCGCAATCCCAACCATATCGATCTGTTCGTCACGGGACGCGACGGCGCGATCTACACGACGGCGTGGGACGCCGCGACCAACTGGGCGGGGCACTGGTTTCGGCTGCCCGACCCGAACTTTTCGGACCAGTTCACGGTCCCGCCGGGCGGCCCAGTCGCCATGCTGTCGCGGAACCCAAACCACATCGACCTGTTCGTGACGGGACGCGACGGCGCGATCTACACGACCGCGTGGGACGCTTCGACCAACTGGGCTGGACACTGGTTCCGGTTGCCCGACCCAAACTTCCCGGACCAGTTCACGATACCGCCGGGCAGTCCCGCTGCAATGCTCTCGCGCGATCCCAACCACATCGACCTGTTCGTCACGGGACGCGAAGGCGCGATCTACACGACTGCGTGGGACGCGTCGGGAAACTGGATCGGGCACTGGTTCCGCTTGCCTGACCCCAATTTTCCGGATCAATTCACGATCCCACCGGGGTCACCGGTGAGGGCGCTGTCGCGAGACGCCGGCAACATCGACTTGTTCGCGCCGGGACGAGATGGGGCAGTCCGCAGCACATTCTGGCCGTCGTAGCCGCGAATATGACCGCTTGACGCCCATGTTTTCTCTCGATCGGGTGATCGTGTTCCTGGCTTCGGTCTGCGGCGCTCTCAAGGCGCAGCATCTTCCCACTACGGGGGAAGAGCCTGCCTCGTGTTCGACCCGACGGTGGCCGCGTAAGCAGCCGGATGGGGGTTTGCGGCGCGATTCGGTCAGAAATCATCCCGCTCAGGGCTCGCCGCCAGATGCACGTCAATGTCGGCGGCCGTGAGCACGGTCGATCCGGGTCTGCGCCGTCCGTCTCGGTGACCTCGGAGCCCGTCAAACCGACCCGAACGCGCCCATCGGAGAAAAGCAATGGAAGCTGTTGCGTGTCCTCGCCCGCCCCCCTTTCCTGCTAAGCCTTTGATATCCTTTATTCGGCTGCTCAACGAGCCGCGCGAAATATGGCGAAACCGGGGCAAATAGGCCATCCCTCCCGT
Source organism: uncultured Alphaproteobacteria bacterium (assembly GCA_963822215.1). Lineage (GTDB taxonomy): Bacteria > Pseudomonadota > Alphaproteobacteria > Rhizobiales > Beijerinckiaceae > Roseiarcus. The sequence goes on along the minus strand of CAWGGX010000006.1, from coordinate 545,209 downwards.
GCGCGATTCATAATCTCGATGCTAACGCTTTGAAATCACGCGATAGGCTGCAAAAAGCGCATTGAACGCCGCGGCGCCGCGCCGCGCCGGGAGCGCGACTTGCCTCGGCGCAATTGTTGCACGACATGGCGCCCAAGCCTTTGAAATAGGCTGCGCGGAGACGTTCGCGCGCGGGTCTCGGCGCGGTCGAAAGCCCATCGTCGGGCGGGGGTCCCAACCGACGCCTTCCGGACCGCGCCACGCCCGCTACGGGGCTCACCCCCCGAGCCGCTTCAGCCACGCCTTCGCCTGCCGCCGGACGTTGGCCGGCGCGGTTCCGCCGTAGGAGGTGCGGCTCCTCACCGACTGCTCGACTCCGAGCACGCCGAAGGCGCCCTCGCCGATCCGCGGCTCGACGCTCTGGAGGTCGGCGAGCGTGAGCTTTTCCAGCCCGACGCCGCGCCCGGCGGCGAGGGCGACGATCCGGCCGGTGACGTGGTGGGCCTCGCGGAACGGCATTTTGAGCGTTCTGACCAGCCAGTCGGCGAGGTCGGTGGCGGTGGCGTACCCCGCGCCCGCTGCAGCCTTCATCCGCTTCGGGTCGGGCGTCAGGTCCTTGACCATGCCGGTCATCGCCGCCAGGCAGAGCGACAGGGTCTCGAGCGCGTCGAATGCCCCCTCTTTGTCCTCCTGCATGTCCTTGGAATAGGCGAGCGGCAGGCCCTTCATCACGGTGAGGAGCCCGACCAGAGCGCCGACGACGCGGCCCGTCTTGCCGCGCACCAACTCGGCTGCGTCCGGGTTGCGCTTCTGCGGCATGATCGACGAGCCGGTCGAGAAGGCGTCCGAAAGGCGGACGAAGCCGAACTGCGGCGTCGTCCACAACACGATCTCCTCAGCAAAGCGCGAAAGGTGGGTCGCGGAGATCGCCGCCGCGCTCAGCGCTTCGAGCGCGAAGTCGCGGTCGGCGACGGAATCGAGCGAGTTGGCCGTCGGCCGGTCGAAGCCGAGCGCCTTGGCGGTCGCCTCGCGATCGATCGGAAACGAGGTGCCCGCGAGCGCGGCGGCGCCGAGCGGGCATTCGTTGAGGCGCTTGCGCGCGTCGCGGAAACGGCCGGCGTCGCGCCCGAGCATCTCGACATAGGCGAGCAGGTGATGGCCAAAGGTGACGGGTTGAGCCGACTGGAGGTGGGTGAACCCTGGCATCACCATGCCGGCGGTCTCGAGCGCGCGGAGGCTGAGCGCCTTCTGCAGGTCGGCGATCTGAATGAGGAGCGCGTCGATCGTGTCGCGCACCCAGAGGCGGAAGTCGACCGCGACCTGATCGTTGCGCGATCGCGCCGTGTGCAGGCGTCCCGCGGTCGGCCCGACGATCTCGGCCAGGCGGCTCTCGACATTCATATGGATGTCCTCGAGCGCGCGCGAGTAAGCGAAGGTTCCCGCCTCGATTTCGCCCTTGACTTCATTCAGACCCCTGGCGATGGCCTCGGCGTCGGCCGCCTCGACCACCCCCTGTCGGGCGAGCATGGCGACATGGGCGAGGGAGCCGGCGATGTCCTGGGCGGCCAGCTTGCGGTCGAAGTCGATGGAGGCGTTGATCTCCTCCATGATCTCGGCCGGGCCGACGGCGAACCGTCCGCCCCACATCGCGTTGCTCATCGAGAGTAAGTCCTGGATGGTTCGAGAATGACGATGCCTGGATACCCGCTGCGACCGCGAAGCCTCGTTGCGGCCGCCATCGGCGTGCTCTTGGGCGTCGGCGCGCTGGCGTTCCTATACGCGACGCTGAAGCCTCCGGACAAGGTCGCGGGGGCGGACACCTGTCCCGCCGCCTCGCGGGCGCTGGCCGGGAAGCTCAAGGTGCTCGCCGCGGGCGACGCCGCCTCGGTGGTCGTCGCCTCCGATCCGCACACGGCCATGCCGCTCGCCTTCGAGCGGCTCGGCGGGTCGAAGACCACGCTCGCCGACTTCCGTGGCCGGGCGGTGCTGCTCAACCTGTGGGCCACGTGGTGCGTGCCCTGCCGGGCCGAAATGCCGGCCCTCGACCGGCTGCAGGCCGTGAAAGGCGGACCGGATTTCGAGGTCGTCGCGGTCAATGTCGACACTGCGCGGCTCGAACGGCGCGACGCCTTTCTTGACGGGATCGGCGTCAAGGCGCTCGCGCGCTACGCCGATCCGAGCGGCGAGGCGTTCGAGACCCTACGCCAGGACGGCAAGGCGCTTGGCCTGCCGGCGTCGCTGCTCATCGACCGCGACGGCTGCGAGGTCGCCGCCGTGGCCGGCGCGCTCAAGTGGGACTCGGCCGACGCCGCGGCCCTGATCGCCGCGCTGAAAGGCGGCTGAACGTCACGCTGCGGCGCGGTCGCGCTATGGACGCTCTACCGGGCGCGGTGCCGCGGTCGTTGGCCGTCGGAGGACAGGCGTCCTTCCCGGACGCCCTCTGGACTGAGCGGACAAAGACAAGGCGCGCCGCAGTTTTGCATTAAATGGTACTCAATTGACAGTTCCTTGCAAAAAAGGGAACGCGGCCTTAGTCTGATCCCAATGCCCAATCGGACACCGCGATGTCGACAGCCACGATCCCCGAATTGCCCGGCCTTGTCGGCCGGGGAAGGCGTTCAGCGCGGTCGACCTCCAAGGAAATCCAAGGCAATCCAAACGCCCGGAAACCGCCGATTCGCGGAGCCCCGCGCTCTGCTTGCGAAGGCCTGAGGAAATCCAAATGTCTCGCGCTGGAGGGGGAGTGTTCGGCAAGAACCCGCCAGTTGCTCGCGGTCATTTCCGGAACGGCGCCATGCCCTCGCGCGCGAGCTCGTCCGCCCGCTCGTTGAGCGGATCGCCGGCGTGTCCTCGAACCCACAGCCAGTCGATATCGTGCCTGGACGCGGCTTCGTCCAGGCGGCGCCACAGGTCCTCGTTCTTCACCGGCTTCTTGTCCGACGTCCGCCAGCCGTTGCGCTTCCAGGTTGTGAGCCAGCCGGTCACGCCGCCGCGCAGATATTGCGAGTCGGTGTGCAGGGCGACCATGCAAGGGCGGGTAAGCGTTTCGAGCGCCGCGATCGCCGCGGTGAGCTCCATCCGGTTGTTGGTCGTGAGCGGCTCTCCCCCCATCAGCTCCTTTTCGCGCTCGCCGTAGCGCAGCACGGCTCCCCAGCCGCCGGGGCCCGGGTTGCCTGAGCAGGCGCCGTCGGTCCAGATCGACACCCGCCCGCTCACCGCAGAAGACCGTAATCCGCGGTCGATCGGACCCGCTGATGGAAGCGCAGCTTGTCGCGATATTCGAGCGGGTTCTTCGGGGCGACCTTGGCGCCCGCCGGCACGTTCAACCAATCGACGAGCCGCGTCAGCATGAAGCGCAGCGCGGCGCCGCGCGCCAGGATCGGCAGCGCCTCGACCTCCGCCTCGTCGAGCCGGCGCACGCGTTCGTAGGCCGAAATCAGCGCCTGCCCTTTGGAGACGTTGAACGCGTTGTCCGGCTCGAAACACCAGGCGCTGAGACAGATGGCGAGGTCGTAGGCGAATGCGTCGTTGCAGGCGAAATAGAAGTCGATGAGGCCGGACAGCCTTTCGCCAAGAAAGAAGACGTTGTCGCTGAAGAGGTCGGCATGGATGACACCGCTGGGAAGGCCGGTCGGCCAGCGCGCGCCGAGAAAAGCAAGCTCCGCCGCGCATGCCTCGCGCAAATGCGGCGCCACGGAATCCGCCCGCGCCTCGGCGGCATGAAAAAGCGGCGGCCAACCGCCGAGCGACAGGACATTCTTGCGCTTCAGCGGGAAATCGGCGCCGGCGAGGTGCATGCGCGCGAGCGCCTCGCCGACCTCGGCACAGTGTCGGACGTTGGGACGGCGGATCCACAGGCCGTCAAGAAAGGTGACGATGGCGGCCGGCCGATCTTCGAGCATTCCGAGCGCCTCGCCGGTCCGGTTGCGAACCGGTTGCGGGCACGTTACGCCGCGCTTCGCCAGATGCTCCATCAACCCGACGAAAAAGGGAAGGTCGGCCGCGTCGACCCGCTTCTCGTAGAGCGTCAGGATGAACTGCCCCTTGGTCGTGCGCAGCAGGAAATTGGTGTTCTCCACCCCCTCCGCGATGCCCTTGAACGAGACGGTCTCGCCAAGGTCGTAACGGGCAAGAAACGCCTGCAACGCCTCATCCGAGACCTCGGTATAGACTGCCATGAGGGGCTTTTTGCGCTTACGCGAAAGGAGAACGGGCTTCGTTTAGCGGCGCCTGCCGAGCCAGTCAATTCGGCCGATGCGCCGAAGGCGGAGGCGGAGTCCGAATGACCCTGCCGGCCGCCCGGCCCTGTTTTGCGATTTGGCTTTGGCCTGATACTTGCCGCACGCAACGCGCGAAATGGTCGTGGCGTTGGTAATCTTTCGCCATGCTCAGCCAGCCGAGCCGACCACTGGCCTGTGCCGCCGTTTGATGGCCTTCGCATGCGCAGGAAATCGGGTATGAAGCAGCGGCGGATAGCCTGCCTTCTCGTGGAGATTAGGCGTGCCGCGGCGTCGAATATGCGCCTCGACGCGCCTTGGGGGGTCGCAAATGTACAGGTGTTTATCCAACTGGCGATTCGCAACGGCGGCGCCAACCAGCGTTGGGCGTTCGAAACTGAAGCCGCGTCTCCCGCTCGGCGAGGGGCCCTCACACTTTCGCCAGCTCCACCGCCGCCTGCGCCGCGAGAATCGCGTTGTTCTTGATGAGCGCGATGTTGGCCTCGAGGCTGCGGCCCCCGGTGAGTTCGACGACGCGCTTGAGCAGGAACGGCGTCGCCTCCTTCTTGCTCACGCCCTGCTCCTTCGCCTCCGCCACGGCTTCCGCGATGCGCTCTTCGATCACGGCCTCCTCGAGGGCCTGATCCTCCGGCACCGGATTGGCGATCAGGAGGCCGCCCGGGCCGATCTCGCGCTGCAGGCGGATCATGCGGGCGAGGTCGTGCAGGCCGTCGCAGCGGTGTTCGATCTTGAAGCCTGACGAGCGAGCGTAGAAGGCGGGGAACTCGTCACATCGGTAGCCAACGATCGCCACCCCCTGCGTCTCGAGGAATTCCAGCGTCTTCTCGATATCGAGGATCGACTTCGCCCCCGCGCAGACCACGGCGACGCGGGTGCGCGACAGTTCGACAAGATCGGCCGAGATGTCGAACGTCTCCGCCGCTCCGCGATGCACGCCGCCGATGCCCCCGGTGGCGAAGATCTCGACGCCGGCGAGCTCGGCCACGAACATGGTCGCCGCAACCGTCGTGCCCGCCGACCCGCGTCGCGCGACGACCGCCGCGAGGTCGCGCCTGGACGCCTTCACCACGCCCCTGTTCAGTTGCCCAAGGCCGTCGATCTCCTTCGGCTGAAGGCCGACGCGGAAGCGCCCCCCGATCACCGCGATCGTCGCGGGCACGGCGCCGAAGGAGCGCACGGTCTCCTCGACCAACTCCGCCGTCTCGACATTGCGCGGATAGGGCATGCCGTGGGTGATGATGGTCGATTCGAGCGCGACCAGCGGGCGACCCTTGGCGCGCGCCTCCGCGACCTCGGGCGAAAGATCGATCAGATCGGCGGCGCTCATGGGATTCATGACTCCCTCTCGCCCGATTATCGTCAATCCGGGCGTCCGCATCAATGCCGCCGCGACTGGCGCGGTCAAGGGCGATGCGGCGTCTGTGGGAAAGACGTCGGCGGATTTGGAATCGCCGCGTCGATTGCGTTAGCTTGGCTGGCTGATCGTTCGCCTCAGCGGAGACGCGGGCGGCGGCTCGAGGAGTCTGGGAACCCACGCGATGGACGAGAAGCCCGAGCGGCCGGCGGCCGGGGAGCCCGACCTCGCCGCGGCGCTCCGGCGCGCGCGGGTCGAGAACGCCGAGCGCGCCGAAGCGGTCGCGGAGCTCCGCGAGATCGAGCTCGGCCGTCTTGCGCTCTTGGAGAGCGCCCTGCAGCGAGTTGTGCGTCAGGCCCCGGCGGGGGTCGATCTGTTCGACCTGACGCTGGCCAGGGGCGACCGGCCGCGCGTGTTCCTCGACATGATCGCCTTCATCGAGATGGCGCGCGACCGGCGCACCTACCGATTTTTTCAGGACACGCTCTACGGGCGGGTGCTGATCGCCGAGAGCCCGAAGATCGACACCATCGTCGCCGCGTGCACCAACTACGTCGCGCGACGGCTCGTCGAACGCGAGCGGGCGTTGGCCGCGGAAGCGCCGCCCGGCCAAGACATGCGCGTCGACTCCACAGCGCCCCCCCTCTGCGGCCGCGCGACGCGGCGTCCGGAGCGGGCGAGGCCGCGGACAGTCGTGACGAGGCGCATGGCGGCGATCCGGAAGCGCCGCTCCATGCGCCCCTCGGCGGCCTCGCACGTCCCAAAGTTATCCGGGCCGGCGAACGCTTGCCGGGGGAGGTTTCGGGCGACACGGCGGCGCGCGGTCGGCCGGGCTTCTTCGTCCGGGCGCTCGGCCTACTGCTCATGACGGTCGGCGCCCTGACCCTTTTGGGTCTGTTCGGGCTCGCAGGGTACCTCCTCTGGACGCACAGGCTCGGCGAGCCGTGGGCGAAAGCGTTGGCCGGCTGGCCATTCCGATGGCCGCCTTTGCGGCCTTGATTCGTCCGCCTTCGCCGGTGACAATTCCCTCGGTCCCGACCGCGCGCCGCGCGACCGGGGAGTGGGACATGGGTGGGCTAGCATGGACAGCGCGTTCTTTTCCGATCTCCTCGCCTCGATCGCGGAGCGGGGGCGCTCTGTGCTCAAGCTCAGCCCGTGGCCGCGCGACGCCGTAAACCGGGCGGCCTCGCTCGCCGACATGTGCCGCGCGCTCCTCAGCGGACGCGGCGAAGCCTCGGGCGTCGCGCTGGCGAGCGAGATTCTCGGCCGCTACCGCAGCCTCGGCGAGGACGATAAGGGCGCGTTTTTCCGAGCGCTGGCGGAGGACTTCGGCCCGGACCGCACGCGGATCGAGAGCGCGATCGCCCGCTTTACCGTAACCGGCGGCGAAGCGGCCGCGGCGGAGGTCCACTACGCCTCCGAGCCGCGCCGACAGGAGCTGTTCCGTCGCCTGAACCGCGCGCCCGGCGGCACCGCGGCGCTCGTGGCGATGCGCGCCGATCTCATCGCGGCCGTGCGCGACGACCGCGGGCTTTCCATGCTTGACCGCGATTTCCTTCACCTGTTCGGCTCCTGGTTCAACCGCGGCTTCCTGGTGCTGCGCCGGATCGACTGGTCCTCTCCGGCGGCGGTGCTGGAGAAGATCATCCGCTACGAGGCGGTGCACGAGATCCGCGGCTGGGACGACTTGCGGCGCCGCATCGGTTCGGTCGACAGGCGCTGCTATGCCTTCTTCCATCCGGCCTTGGTCGACGAGCCCCTGATCTTCGTCGAGGTCGCGCTGACGCTGGCGGCGCCGGCCGCGATCGCGCCGCTGCTCGCCGAGCGGCGGGCGCACGTCGCCGACGACAAGGCCCGAGCCGCGACCTTCTACTCGATCTCGAATTGCCAGCAGGGCCTTTCCGGCGTGAGCTTCGGCAATTTCCTGATCAAGCAGGTGGTCGAGGAAATCCGCCGCGAACTGCCGCGGATCGAGACCTTCGTGACGCTGTCGCCCGTCCCCGGCCTGAGGGGCTGGGTGGAAAGCTGCGACGATCCTGCGGTCGAGTCGCTGGTCAAGACCGTGCGGGACGTCGCGCTCGATGACCAATGGCCGGAGAACCCCGAGGCCGAAGCGCGCATGCGCAAAGCGCTCGAGCCGCTTGCGGCGCATTACTTCCTCAGGGTCCGGCGGTCCGACGGACGCGTCGTCGATCCGGTCGCGCGCTTTCATCTCGGCAACGGCGCGCGGCTCGAACGGATCAATCTGATGGGCGACTTGTCGGAGAAGGGCCTCGCCGAGTCCTACGGGGTGATGGTCAACTATCAGTACGATCTCACGGAAATCGAGCGCAATCACGAGGCCTTCGCCAACCAGGGCGTCGTCGCGGCGTCCAGCCCGGTGAAGAAGCTGTCGCCCAACGCCAAGGCGCGCCCGCTGGCCGCTGCGTTGCCGGCGCCGGGCGAGTAAACCGGGGCTCCTCGGAATCGGAGCGGCGAGGCGCGTTTCGCAGTGGCCAAGCCCTCGGCGGCGCCCTAGCTTCCTACCGATCGCCGTCCCAAGCGGCGCCCGGTCAGGGAGGGAAATCATGTACGCAGCAATCCGTCAGGTGAAGGCCAAGCCGGGCGTGGCGAACACGCTCGCCGACGTGATCAAAGGCGCGGTGCCGATCGTCAGCGGCGTCTCCGGCTTCATGGGCTATTACGTCGTCTATTCGCCGGACGATACGGTGACGGCGATCAGCCTCTTCAACAAGGTCGAGGAGGCGGAGGAATCCAACCGCCGCGCGCTCGCCTGGATCGACCAACACCTCGCCCCTTATGTCGTCGGGCAGGCGACCGCCACCGCGGGACCGGTGATCGTCCACTCGGTGCCGTAAGCGCGCCGCCCTCCCGCTATGCCGCCAGCGCCTCGCGCAAATGCCGCGCGGGGCGACAATCCATATGGCGCTCTGTCGTCAACGTCGCTCCGTTCAATCCCCTCCGGATCGGCGAAAAATCACCTCGCTCTCGGTCCGCCGCCGTCAATCGGGTTCCCTGCTAGCAGGGAATTTTTTGCGGGGCAGTCGGCGCCCTATTCCGGAAAACCATGCGATATCATGGCATTGCCGCCTTTACAACCTGACGGTTGCGCTGCGGAGTTGTTGCCGAACAGGGAATTTCAAACGACCGGAACAGGGAATTATCAGGCGATTTCGGAGCGGATCAGGGAAAGAACAGGCGGCGAATACGAGGGCGCCAGACCGGCCGCGGCTGGGTTGTAAGGCGCGGCCAGGACGGCTTACCCGCGCGATTCGCCTCCTCGAACGAAACGCCATGTTTGACGAAATTGCTCTCCGCCTTTGCGGGGTCCCAATCGAATTCGACGCGCATGAGTCCTCCCCTACACCGCCAGCGCCTCGCGCTCGCCGATCGCGTCGCCGCCAAGGGCGAGGCCGCGCACGCGGGCCGCGACGCGCCAGCGCTCGCCCTCGCGCGTCAGGCGCACGAGGTGGTAGGCGGCGCGGTAGCGGGGGTCGAGCGTCGCGGCGGCCGCCGACGGCGCCCCGAGCACAGGCGCGCGGCCGCCGACCGTTTTGGTCGCGGACGAGGGGAGCGAGCGGACGAGTTGCTTGTGGGTGTGGCCGTGCAGGATCGCCTCGGCGCCATGGGCGGCGATCACCCGCTCGAACGCCGCAGCGTCTGTGAGGCCGCGTAAAGGCGGGGCGCCTTTCGACAGCGGCGGGTGATGGATGAGGACGACGCGCGCAAGATCTCGCGCGCCCGTCTCGGCGAGCATCGCGGCGAAGGCGTCGAGTTGCGCGCGCCCGAGCCTGCCAGACGCCATCAGCGGCCCCGTCGGCACGCCCGAGGTCAGGCCGATGATCGCAACGTCGCCGCGCACGCGCAGATAGGGGAACCCCGATGCGCCCGTGTCGTCGGTCGTCCATTTCGCGAAGGTCTCGCTGAGGATCGGCATCGCCGCACGCACATAGGCGTCGTGGTTGCCGGGCACGAAGCTCACGTCGTGCGGGTCGCCGAGCGTCTCCATCCAGGCCGCGGCGCGGCGGAATTCCGCCGGCATGCCGATGTTGACGAGGTCGCCCGTGACCGCCACGTGATCGGGACGCTCAGCGCGCAGGTCCGCGACGATACGGGCGAGGAGGTCCATGTCGTTGAGCGCTTCGCGCGAGCGCTTCCAGTTGACGTAGCCCATGAAACGCTTGAGGCGAAAATTCGCGCCGAAGGGCGGCGGGGCGGGCGACAGGTGCGGGTCGGTGATGTGCGCGATGGTGAAACTCATGGCCCGCCCGGTCTCAAACCCCCGCGGCGGCGCGCCGCCATTGACGGCGCCGCAATAAGGGCGCTTCAAGACAAACACAACCCCGGCGCCGCCAGGGGAAATTCTGGTCTTTCTGCATGGCGTCGCTCACTGCCCGATTCACATCGCGCGTCGCGCACCTCAGCTTCCTGATGCTGCGGCCGATGACGCTGGGCGTCCGCGCAGTCGTCGTCCGCGCGGACGACTCGGTCCTGCTGGTGCGGCACGGCTATGTGCCGGGCTGGCATTTTCCCGGCGGCGGCGTCGAGGTCGGCGAGACCTTCGTCCGCGCGCTCGAGCGCGAACTCGAGGAGGAAGCGTGCGTGCGGGTGACCGGAAGGCCCGTCCTGCACGGGCTTTATTTCAACAGGCGCGTCTCTCGGCGCGACCATATCGCCGTCTACGTGATCCGCGATTTCGAGGTTTTGGGCGTGCGCAAACCGGACTGGGAGATCAAGGAGGCGCGCTTTTTTCCTTATCGCGCCCCGCCCGAGGGAACGAGCGCGGGCACGCGGGCGCGGCTCGCCGAGATCTTCGAGGGGGCGCCTCTGCCCGACCTGTGGTGAGGTTTTGCCGCATCGCCGGCCCCGCGCCGCTCACCCGATCGCGGGCCGGTGTTCTTTCTTGCCATGCGTCTCGTAATGAACAAGCGGGTTCAACCTGGCCGCCGCGACATCCGGATTCCGGGCGAGATAGGCGTTGGTCGAAAAGAATGGCCCCGGGTCGCGCCCTTCCAGCCAGCCATGAAGGAGGTAGTGAAGCGCGGCGTCGTAGCGCGAAGCGCGCACGTCCGGGTTGACCAATAGGTAAAAAGCCTCATCAAAAAACGGCGACTGGCGGACTGTCCGAAGCTCCCGCCGCTTGCCCGTTGGCGGCGGCCGCAGCGCGGTCGTGACCAGGCGCCGCATATCGGTTTTCGACGGAGTCCCACGGGCGTAACGGGCGATGACCGCGTTGGCCCGCGCCAGCGAACGCCGCGCGCGCTCGTGTTCGCCCATCGCAGAATTGAAAATTGCGGCCCCATCCTCGAAACGGGCGCGTAGCGCGTCGAGCCGGCCAAGGGTCGTGGCGCTGTCGGCGTCACTCGCAAGGTCCAGCATCGCCGCATAGACATCGCGCACGAGGGCGGTGACCGCGGGATCGGCGTGGAACTCGGCCGTGGCGGCCGTGAAGCGCCTCAAATCCGGCGACAGGAAATTCTCAATGTCTGAGAAGGTCCTGCTGTCGCAATGCGCGAAACGGACATCGAGCCGGTCAAAGACCTCTCCGAGCGCGGTGGGCCAATCGTCCAGGAAACTCGACCAGTCGACCACCGCACGCCTCATCCCACGCGTGTCGGCTTCGGCGTCCAACACATGGCGCAGCCAAAGCAGGCAGCCGGCGCCGACGTCGAGGCCGTTACGACAGCGAAGCGACCAGGCCACTTCGAGCGGCGAACGGATCGGCAAGACCACGCGCGGAGACCATCCGACGTCCTCAAACACCGGCTGCCAGAAGCGGACGAGGCGGCACATGCGCGGATCCTTGATGACCGGAATGCCGGCGCTGACGAACGCCTCGAGAAGGATCGACTTGGCGCGATTGCGCAACGCCCTGAGGTCGGCAGGGTTGAGTTGGCTTAAGTCAAATCGCCGCCAGTCCGCCCACCCACTTCCGCCGGCAGAGAGGACCTCCTCGTTCAGCGCAATGACGATCGTGGATTCCCAAAAGCCGCGTCCATTGTCCGGCGACGCCGCCAGGAGATGACGAGGGGCGCGTCCGCCCAGCCGGACGAGGGCGCCCGCGACGCTCGAAGTGCCGCTGCGATGCATGCCCAGCACGACGACGGCGGGCGAACGCAAGGCTGCTCCGGCAATGGTCTCCGGGCCGACGGCATGGATGAACAGGGAGGCGTCTCCTATCGGAGGCGTCCGTCGCGGCGTCCCGCGATGGCCGAGAATCTTTCCTGGATTCGTACGGTCGCAAAGACGGGCGCAGCAAGGCGAAGGTCGTTACAAGTTATTAATTGAAATTGCGGAATTGTAATTGTCGAACCTGCTTCTGTAATTGTGCCGCAGGGGCGCGCGTTCATGGCCGAAGGCGTGGCGGAACAGCGCGCGCCGCAATTTGACCTGAATGATTTGAAACGGGGCGGCATAGCCTTTATGAAGAAATCTTAACGAATCGGTAAGCCCTCGGGGCGCTTCATCCCGCCGCGTGGACTTTTTCGCCGGGCGCGCCTAGGGTTGCGCGCCAACAACGGGGTAACGCATGACTCTGCCGTTCTGGCGCCTGACCGCCCTGAGCCTCACCGCCGCGGTCGGAGCGCTCGCCGCCGGATGCGACGACTCCTATTATCTCGACGCCGGACCGGGCCGGTCGGAGCATCCGATCTCCAGCGCCACGCTTGAAGAGATGGCGAAGATCGACACGACGCCGTCGTCGCCGATGCTGATCCGCGCCTACAAGAAAGAGGCCGAGCTCGAAATCTGGAAGATGAAGTCGGACGGTCAGTACGCGCTCCTGAAGACCTATCCGATCTGCCGCTGGTCGGGCCAGCTCGGCCCCAAGAGGACCGAAGGCGACATGCAGGTCCCCGAGGGGTTCTACGCGATCACGCCGGGGCAGCTGAATCCGAACTCGCACTACTATCTCGCCTTCAACGTCGGCTATCCGAACGCCTACGACCGAGCCTACGGGCGCACCGGCGGCAGCGTGATGGTGCACGGGGTGTGCTCGTCGGCGGGCTGCTTCTCGATGACGGACAAGCAGGTCGACGACATCTACGCCATCGGGCGCGATGCGCTCCGGGGCGGGCAACGCGAGATCCAGCTTCAGTCCTATCCGTTCCACATGACGCCGGAGAACATGGCGAAGTACAGGCTCGACCCGAACATCGCGTTCTGGAAGGAGCTGAAAAACGGCGCAGACCATTTCGAGGTCACCAAGACCGAACCCTCGGTGCTGATCTGCGGCAAGCATTACATTTTCGGCGCGACGGCCAAGGGCGAGGTGTCGTCGACCGCGCCCTGTCCGGCCCTGCAGAAGGACGAGGAGGTTGAAGGCCTGGTCGCCGAGAAGGAGGCCGAGGACAACGCCAAGGTCGCCCAACTCATCGCCAAGGGCCAGAAGCCGATCCGCACGTTCTACGCCGACGGCGGGCAGAACCCGGTGTTCGCCAACTACCCGGACACCAGCGATCCCGAGGCCCTCGCCGGAAGCCCGCAGGAGATCGCGCTCGAGGAACCGTCCAAAGCCGCGCCGGCCGTGGTGACGGTCGCCGCCTCCGACGCAGCGAAAGAGCGTCCGGCGACCGCGACCAAGGCGGCGAAAGCGTCCGTCGTGGAGACGGCGTCGGCCTCCGAGGCGCCTGCGGCGGAGGCCGACGCGGCTGCGCCCGCGCCCGCTCAGCCTCAATCCGTCGCTCTGCAGCAGCCGATCGCCGTTGCGGCCACCGCCGCGGGCGGGGTCGCCGGCGTGTGGGGCGCCGGCACGAACAACGTGAAGAAGTGGCTCCACGTGGGCGGTCAGGACGAACCGGCGAAGCCCGAGGCCACCGCCTTTGTGCCCGACCAGCCCATTCCCTCCGACGTCCCGCTGCCGCCCCGGCGCAGCGCGGCGGTCGGCGGAGGCAAGGCCAAGATCCTCGCGGCGAAGACACCCGAACCGCTGGCGAAGCCTGCCGATGACGGCTCGGACGCGCCGGCCGCGACCGGCTCGATCGCCGCCGGTGTTCCGGGTCCGGCCGCTTCTGCCACGCCGCCGGCCAAATAGGCGCTGCGCGGAGGGGCGGCGTCTCGCCGCCCGAGGGGCCCGAGACGCCGCCCCGTCCGATGGAGCGCACGTCAGTCCGCGCAAACCTGCGATGAGAGCGGCGCCGCAGGCGCAGACGTCACGAAACCTGAGCACAGACCAGCGCCGTGGCCATCATGCCGGCCCTCATAGCGCTGTTGGCTGGCTAGGCGGCCGCGAACGGCTCCGTCTTCGCCTGGCGATCGCTGGAATTGTCAGGGTCGGGGGCATTGTTCGCGCGCGCCCACAGTCCCGGGGCGTCGCAGGGCGTCGCCGCGATCTTTCGCTCGATCTCGGCGATCAGCCGCTCCTCGTCGTCGATCCAGGCTTCGAGGCGGTCGAGCAACGCCATGCGCGCCGCGTCCGACAACGGCAGCGCGTCTTCCGCTTCGTCTGGTCGCGGGTCGCAGGCGGACGGAGCGGCGGCAGGGGTCGATATTGGCATCGCGGCGTTCTCTATGGATTTATGGTCGATAAAAGGCATGTTAGCGCTATTCGTGATTATCCGAAACAAAATGCTCCGTCATGTGGTTTATCTTCGCTTTGAACACTTGAAATTGTTTGCGATTTTGGTGCGCGCCAATCCGGCGTCCTGCGCCGATATCGAGAAAGCGGGCCGTTGCCCTCGCCATCGTGCGCTTCCGCAATCATCGTGTCCGCGCTAGCCTGCGGGTGTCCTCCGAGGGATTAGTCAATGGAAACGCGCAAAAATAGACACGCCGAACGGCGCCGTCGCGGTCCACGAGTCCGCCGGGCGGGGGCCCGCGATCGTTCTTCTGCACAGCAACTCCTCGTCCTCGCGAGCGTTTGCCAAGCAGCTCGACGGCCCGCTCGGGTCGCGCTTCCGGCTCGTCGCCATCGATCTGCCGGGCCATGGGGCCTCGGACGATGCGCGCGACCCGGCGCTCTATGCGATCAAGACCCAGGCTCGGACGCTGAAGGCGGCGATCGACGCGCTCGGGCTTGCCGACGCGCGCTTTGGCGGCTGGAGCCTCGGCGGGCACTTCGCCCTCGAACTCGCCCCCGATCTGCCGGACGCCAAGGGCTTTCTAATCTTCGGCACGCCGCCGCTCGCCTTTCCGCCGGCGATGCAGGCGGCCTTCCTGCCCAATCCGGCGATGGCCACCGGATTTGAGGAGGCGATGAGCCGCGCCCAGGCCGAGGCCTATGTCGCCTCGTTTTTTCGGCCGGGCGCCGCCGATATTCCGTCGTTCTTCCTCGACGACGCGCTGAGAACCGATGGACGGGCGCGCGCCGCGGTCGGCGCCAGCGTCGCGCCGGGCGGCTATCACGACGAGATCGAGGTCCTGAAAGAGCTCAAGGCGCCCGTCGCCATTCTCCACGGCGCCGAGGATCAGCTCGTCAGCGCCGCCTATCTCGCCGCTCTCGCCGTCCCGACGTTGTGGCGGGGCGCGGTGCAGACGATTCCGGGCGCTGGCCACGCGCCGCAATGGGAGACGCCGGACGCGTTCGACGCGCTGCTGACGGCCTTCGTCGAGGAAACGGGTTGATTAATTCCGATCGAATCGCGCCGAAAACCCTCATCCGGCCCTTCGGGCCACCTTCCCCCTGGGGGCTAGCGTGCGCACACATTCGATTCGCGGACGAGTTAAACACATTTTTTGCAAACATCGCTTGATCGTTGAGAATCATGTGTGATTTTGTATCGGCCGGCCCTTTGTTTGGAGAGGATCGGCGATGACAGACGTGAACATTGGCTTCTTCGGCGACGTGCGCCTTGAAAAAGGGGCGCCTGGCGGTGGAGCGCATGTGCGCGCGCATTAGCGCGGGCTTTCGCCAACTGTGCGACAGCCGGGCGGAGAAGGTTGGTCTGACGCGGTTTTTCCGCAATCCGAGAGTGACGGTGGAAGAAATTCTGCGCGGCGCGGCGGAGCGGACGGGAACCGCCGCGGCGGGACGGCACGTCCTGTTGATCCAGGATACGAGCGAAATCAACTATGAAGCCAAAGCCAAGCGCAAGCGTGGCCTTGGCCGCGTCGGCAACGGCAAGGACGTCGGCCTGTTCGTCCATCCGGCGCTGGCGGTCGACGCCGCCGACGGCGGCGTCCTGGGGCTCGCGGGGGCGACGATCTGGCGGCGAACGCGGATCAAGGAGGACGACTACCAGAGCCTGCCGATCGAGGAGAAGGAGAGCAACAAGTGGCTCGCCACGCCCCTGGCGGCGAAGCGGTTCCTGAACTCGGCGACGATGATCACCGAGATCTCCGATCGGGAGGCCGACATCTACGAGCATTTCGCCCGCGTGCCCGATGGGCGAACGCATGTCCTGGTTCGCGCCGTGCGCGATCGGGCGCTCATCGAGGCGGGCGAGCGGCTGCTGTCGAAGATCGCCGCCGCGCCGGAAGCGGGCCGTCTGAGCTTCGATCTGCCCGGCCGGCCCGGACGGACGGCCCGGAAGGTCACGCTGGCGGTGCGTTTCTGTCCGGTCGTCCTGCGTCGTCCCGAGCGCGGCGCCGACCGGCGGGATCCGCCCGGCGTCGCGCTCAATCTCGTCGAGGCGCGCGAAATCGACCCGCCGCCCTCCGAGGAGCCGATCGTCTGGCGCCTGTTGACGACGCATGGCGTGAGCACGCTTGCCCAAGCGGCGTGGATTATCGAGCTCTATCGCTATCGCTGGATCATCGAGCAGCTCTTCCGCACCCTCAAGTCGCAGGGCTTCGACCTCGAAGACAGCCTCTTGCGCGACGGCGACGCGCTCGAACGCCTGGCGGCGACCGCGCTGATCGCCGCCGCGAGCGTCATGCAACTGGTCCAGGGACGGGACGAGGCGGGCGCGGCTTTCCCGGCCGCGCGCGTCTTCGAACCCGACGAAATCGCCGTTCTGGAGGCGCTGGCCGGCAAATTCGAAGGCAAGACCCAGAAGCAGAAGAACCCGCACCCCAGACGCAGCCTGGCTTGGGCGGCCTGGTGCATCGCCCGCCTCGGCGGCTGGACCGGCTACGCCAAAGAGCGTTCGCCAGGCCCTATCACCTTCGTCCACGGCCTGCGCCGCTTCCACGCCATCGCAGAAGGCTTCAATCTCGCCGCCGCCACCTCGCCTGCCCCACTTGACAGCTGAGCAAATCAAATGTGTGCGCACGCTAGCCCTGGGGGGGAAGGGGAACCCCCTCTCCCTCGGGGAGAGGGAAGCCGCGAAGCGGCAGGGTGAGGGTAAGACGGCGCGGCTCAGTTGCGTCGGGCGCTCGTCGCCGACCAGCCGTGCTACGGAAGGCCAACTCACGCGAGGTGAAGAGATATGGCGGCAAAGCTCAGCAAGGCGGCGGCTGAGGCGCTGGCCGCAGCGGACTGGACAGCGATCGACTCGATGACCGATGCGGACATCGCAAGGCAGATCGCCTCGAACCGCGACGCAGCCCCCGATATGGCGCCGGATGTCGATATCCGCGCAATTCGGCGTTCGACTGGCATGACTCAAATGGAATTTGCTGCGGCCTACCATTTCAGCGTGCGGACAGTTCAGGAATGGGAGCGCGGCGCGAAGCGGCCAAGCGGCCCCGCCCGTACGCTCCTACGGGCAATTGCGGTGGACCCCGAAGGGCTGCGGCGAGCGCTGGCGGCCGCCTGACTCTCCGACCTTGCTTTGACCTCCCGCTGCGCCGAGTTCAGGGCTTCCGCCCGGACAGCGGGACGCCCGCGATTGCCGCGCCGCCGCACGCGCGATACCGTCTTGCCCGCCCCAAATCGGACCCGGAGCCGCAGCTTGCCTAACGTCTCTCGCAACCGCCCTCTCGCGGTCCTCGCCGCCGCCGCGCTCACGTTCTCCTCGGGCGCGGCGCTCGCCGAGGTCAACATCCTCACGGCCAAGGCCGAGCCGGCGACCGTCGACGCCCTGACGCCGGCGGAGACGGCTGCGCTGAACGCCCCGCAGGCGCTGCCCGACATCATCGAGGGCAGGGCCGACGCGCCTGAGACCATCATCGAATACGCCTCGATGACCTGCAGCCACTGCGCCGCCTTTCACAAGGAGGTCTGGCCGGCGCTGAAGGCGAAATACGTCGATTCGGGCAAGGCGAAATTCGTGCTGCGCGAGTTCCCGCTCGATCCGCTCGCCATCGCCGCCTTCATGCTCGCCCGCTGCGCCGGGCCGGACAAGCGCGACGCGGTCCTTGATCGCCTGTTCGATCGGCAGGCCGATTGGGCCTTCGCCGAAGATCCGCTTCCTCGCCTCAAGGCCGAAGTCGAGGCCGCGGGCGTTGCGGAGGCCGAAGTCAACGCTTGCCTTAAGGATCAGAAGCTGCTCGATCAGGTCAAGAGCGTGCGCGCGGTCGCTTCGCAGAAGCTCAAAGTCGAACTCGACGCCGACTTTTTTCGTCGCCGGCAAGCGCCTCGCTGGCGAGCATTCGCTCGACCGCTTTGACGGGATTCTCGCGCCGGCGGCGAAATGACGCCGTTTCGCACAGGTTTTTCGCCGGCCCGGGGTTGATTGCTCGCGCCCGATATGGCCGCTAGGCCTGTGTCTGTCCCGTTCCGGGACGCCAGCCTTTAGAGCTTGATGAAATTCGGTTGCGCCGTCCTGCCCTCATCCGGCCGCTTGCGCGGCCGCCTTCCTCCTAAGCGGGAAGGGGACGCCCCTCTCCCCCCGGGAGAGGGAAGCCGCGAAGCGGCAGGGTGAGGGCAGGACGGCCGCGGGACGACAAGGCCGTGCAATGAAATTCGAGCGCTTGCGCGTCACCGGCTTCAAGAGCTTCTGCGACAGCGCGGAGTTCCTGATCGAGCCCGGCCTCACCGGCGTCGTCGGCCCGAACGGCTGCGGCAAGTCGAACCTCGTCGAGGCCCTGCGCTGGGTCATGGGCGAAAGCTCGTTCAAGGCCATGCGCGCCTCGGGCATGGACGACGTCATCTTCTCGGGCTCGGGCAAGCGGCCGTCGCGCAACAACGCCGAGGTCGGCATTTGGCTCGATAATTCCGACCATCGGGCGCCGGCCGTGTTCAACGAGCACGAGAGGATCGAGGTGACACGCCGCATCGAGCGCGAGGCGGGCTCGACCTATCGCGTCAACGGCAAGGAGGTGCGCGCCCGCGACGTGCAGCTTCTGTTCGCCGACGCCTCGACCGGCGCCCGCTCGCCCGCCCTCGTCCGCCAGGGCCAGATCGGCGAGATCATCGCCGCCAAGCCCCAGGCGCGGCGGCTGATTCTCGAGGAGGCGGCCGGCATTTCCGGCCTGCATTCGCGCCGGCACGAGGCGGAGCTGCGCCTCAAGGGCGCCGAGGACAATCTCCTGCGCGTCGAGGACGTGCTGAAGCAGATCGACGCCCAGGTCGAGAGCCTCAAGCGTCAGGCGCGCCAGTCGAGCCGCTACCGCAACCTTGCCGCCGACATCCGCCGGAACGAGGCGCTCGCCCACCTCATCGCCTGGCGGGAGGCCGAGACCGCCTTCGCCGAGGCGGCGCGGAAGCTCGACGCCGACCTCCTCGACGTCGCCGAGCGCACCCGCGCCCAGGGCGGGGCGGCGCGCCAGCAGGCGCTGGCCGCGGCCGAGTTGCCGGGGTTGCGCGACGAGGAGGTGCGCCGCGCCGCCGCCCTCCAGCGCATCGCCATCGCCCGCGAAACCCTGGACGCGGAGGAGAAGCGCGCGGCGGGACGCGAGGCCGAGCTCGAGCGGCGCGCGGCCCAGTTTCAGCGCGACCTCGAGCGCGAAGAGGCGCTGATCGCCGACGCCGCCTCCGTCCTCGCGCGGCTCGAGGCCGAGGACGCGGGCCTCGCCGAGGCGCTCGACGGGGCGGGCGACGCCGCGGCCGAGGCCGGCGCCCGCGGGGAGGAAGCCGCCCGGGCGCTCGCGGCCGCCGAGGCCGAGCTCAATCAGGCGCAGGCCGCCTCGTCCGACCTCAATGCGCGGCGGAACGCGCTCGGCGCCGCCGCCGCCGAGGAGGGGCGCCGTCTCGCCCGGCTCGAGGCCGAATACGCGGCGATCGCGCGCGATCTCGAGGCGCTTGACGCCGACGGCCTTGCCGAGGCCGAGCACGAGCGCCGCACCGAGGCCGCCGCCGAGCTCGCCGAGGCGCTGGAGGCGGCCGAGCAGGCGACGGCGTTCGCCGAGGAGCGCCATGCCGAGGCGCGCGACAAGGAGGCCGCCACCCGCGCTCCGCTCGCCGAGGCCGAGCGCAAGGCGCAGGCGCTGGAGACGGAGGCCCGCACGCTCGCGGGGCTCATCGGCGCCCGCACGGACGAGCGGTTCGCCCCGGTGGTCGATTCGATCGGCGTCGCGCGCGGCTACGAGGCGGCGCTGGGGGCGGCGCTCGGCGACGACCTCGACGCGCCGACCGACGAGGCGGCCCCCGTCCACTGGTCGCTCATGCCCGGCTTCGGGGCTGACCCGGCGTTGCCCGAAGGCGTTCAGCCCCTGGCTGAGCAGGTGTCGGCGCCGCCGGCGCTGGCTCGCCGCCTCGCCCAGGTCGCGGTGGTGGCGCGCGAGCATGGCGACCGCCTCTCCACCTATCTCGAGGTCGGCCAGCGGCTCGTCTCGCGCGAGGGCGACCTCTGGCGCTGGGACGGCTTTGTCGCCGCCGCCGAGGCGCCGACCCCGGCTGCCCGCCGGCTCGCCGAAAAGAACCGGCTCGGCGATCTCGAACGCGAGGCCGAGGCCGCTCGACAGGCGGCCGAAGTCGTGCGCGCCGACGCGACGCAGGCGGCCGAGGCGCTGCGCCAGGCCGCCGCCTCCGAGGCCGAGTGGCGCAACCGGGTGCGCGCCGCCCGCGCCGCGTCCGACGCCGCCCGCGACGCGCTCGGCCAGTTCGAGCGCAAGCGCGCCGAGATCGTCACCCGCCGCTCGGCGCAGGAGGAGGCGGCCGAGCGCGCCAAGGCCGCCCGCGACGAATTGGCCGAGCGCAAGGCGGAGGCCGAGGCGGCGATGGGCGACCTCGCGCCCAGCGAAGAGCTGACGCTGAGGCTGGAGCGCGCCCGCGCCACGGCGGGCGAAGCGCGCGGGGCGCATGCCGAGGCGCGCGCCGCCGCGCAAAGCCTGTCGCGCGAGGCCGAAGCGCGTCGCGCGCGGCGCGCGGCGATCGAGGCCGAGCGCGTCTCGTGGCAGGGTCGGCGCGAGCGGGCTGAAGGCCAGATCGAGGAGATCGCCGAGCGGCGCGCGGCGGCGGAGGAGGAGCGCGAAGGGCTCGCCGAGGCGCCCGCCGAGTTCGCTCACCGCCGCCGGGCGCTGGCCGACGAATTCGCCGCCGCCGAGGCCGCGCGCAAGGAGGCGGCCGATGCGCTGGCCAGCGCCGAGACCGCGCTGGCCGAAGCCGACCGCGCCGCGCGTCTGGCGCTCGAGGCGATGGCGCAGGCGCGCGAATCCCGCGCCGCATCGGAGGCGAAGGTCGAGGCGACGCGGGCGCGGCGGGCCGAGCTGTTGCAAACGATTGCGAGCGACCTCGATGTCGAGCCGGCCGGCCTTGCGGCGCTCGCCGGCGCCGCTCCCGGCGCGGCCCTGCCGCCGCTCGCCGACGTCCAGCGCAAGCTCGACAGTCTTCGCCAGGAGCGCGAGCGGCTCGGCGCGGTGAACCTGCGCGCCGACGAGGAACTCGCCGAGGTCGAGGCCGCCCGCGACAAGCTGATCGCCGAGCGCGACGATCTGACCGAGGCGATCCGCAAGCTGCGTGGAGCGATCGGCTCGCTCAACCAGGAGGGGCGCGAGCGGCTTCTCGCCGCCTTCGACGTCGTCAACGGCCATTTCAAGAGCCTGTTTTCGACCCTGTTCGAGGGCGGCGAGGCCGAGCTTCTGCTGGTCGAGAGCGACGACCCGCTGCAGGCCGGGCTCGAGCTCCTGGCCCGTCCGCCCGGCAAGAAGCCGCAGACCCTCACCCTGCTCTCCGGCGGCGAGCAGGCGCTGACGGCGATGTCGCTGATCTTCGCGGTGTTTCTTACAAATCCCTCGCCGATCTGCGTGCTCGACGAGGTCGACGCGCCGCTCGACGACTACAACGTCGAGCGTTTCTGCGACCTCCTCGAGGAGATGCGCAAGCGCGCCGACACCCGCTTCGTCACCATCACCCACAACCCCATCACCATGGCCCGCATGGACCGGCTGTTCGGGGTGACGATGGCCGAGCGCGGCGTGAGCCAGATCGTGTCGGTGGAGCTGGCGGAGGCGGAGCGGATGCTGGAGGCGGGGTAAGGGACCTGCTAGCAGGGAATTTTTTGGCGCGGCGGTCGACGCTCAAATCCGAGAAGCTACGCAATGTCATGTGGCTAGCAGTTTTTCAACCTGCCGGTTGTAGACTCCCGAGGGCGCGGAACAGGGAATTTCGAACGACCGGAACAGGGAGCTAACAGGCGTTTTCGGAGCGGAACAGGGAAACAACAGGCGGCGGAAACGCGGGCGCGAGACCGGGGGCGGCTGGGTTGTAAGGCGCGGCCAGAGGGGCCCGGGATGAGGGCTGCGGCGAGCGAGATTGGCCGCTGTAGGGCGCGGTCGCTGACCGCGCACCGGCCGGGTCATCGACCCGGCCCCAGAAAGCGGCGCCGGCGACACATGCCCCGCCGCGGGACGGCCGGTCCTCTTGAGCCCGCCACAATTTAAGTGTTGTCCATATCGCCGCCGGTTCCCTGACGAAAAGGAGCAAGCGGATGAACGTTCCGGAGATCGTTCTGGTCATCGTCGGCGCGGCGTTTGCCGCATCATTCGCGTCCTCAACCCTCTCGTTGGCGGACGAATCCACCCCCTTCGACGGCAATTGGAACGCGGAGATCGTCTGTCCAGCGTCCCAGAACGGCCAAAATTACACGTGGCGGCTGCCCGTTCGCATCTCGGCGGGGACTCTTTCCGGGACGTACCATTCGCCGGCCACCGAGGCCGAGGGCGAACTGAGCGGTTGGGTCAGGGCCGACGGCAAGGCGATCGTTTCGGTGTTGGGCCTTACCGGCCGGGACCAATCGATCGGACACGTGAGGCCGGGCACGCGATTCCGTTACACCGCGGATGTTCATTTCAACGGCGACCGCGGCTCCGGTCAGCGCCAGCAGCTTCGCCCCTGCACGCTGAATTTCACCCGGACCTGACCAGTTGGGCGTCTGCGGGTCTTCCGACGGCAGCAGATTTTCCTTGATCGATCGTATCCAAATGGATACAAAGATACGTGTTCACGGTCCGAAAGACGCCGGCGTTTGACGCGTGGCTCTTGACCCTCGCCGATCTGCGAGCGCGCGCGAAAATCCTGATGCGGCTGAATAGGGCCGAGCGCGGAAATCTCGGCGACTGCGCGCCGGTCGGAGAGGGCGTGTCGGAAATGCGGATCAATTTCGGGCCCGGATATCGGGTCTACTTCTTGCAGCGCGAGAATGGGATCGACGTGCTTGCAGGCGGCGACAAGTCCTCGCAAAGGGGGGACATCAAGAAGGCCTTGGCGCTAGCACGTGAAGTGAAGGAGCAAGACCAATGACAACCGAGCTTTCGGCTTACGATGCCTCGCGCTATCTCGACAGCGACGAGATGATCGCCGAGTACCTGACCGCGGCGGCCGAAGAGGACGATCCCGATTTGCTCCTGAAGGCGATTGGCGACGTGGCGAAGGCGCGCGGCATGGCCCAAGTCGCCAGGGACGCGGGGCTCGGTCGCGAAAGCCTCTACAAGGCGCTCACGCCCGGGGCGCATCCACGCTTCGAAACGATCCACGCCGTCCTTCGCGCCCTGCGCGTCCATCTCTCGATCACGCCCGCTCAGGCGCCCCAGCCGCCGAAGGCCACGGCGTCCCCAAGCTCCGCCGCAGGTCGGCCGGCCTAGCGGCCGGCAAGACCGCGCTCGAGCCAAGCGCGGCCGCAGGGGCGCCCACGACCCCATCGCCGTGGCCCGCATGGACCGGCTATTCGGGGTGACGATGGCCGAGCGCGGCGTGAGCCAGATCGTGTCGGTGGAGCTGGCGGAGGCGGAGCGGATGCTGGAGGCGGGGTGAAGTCGCGGTCGACTTCCGCGAAGGATAATTACGCAGTTACAAGCAGAATTGGACGTGCCATGGGCGGATTTTGGAAGTCATACGATTTCTATTCACTGATGATTGGGCCTATCATCGGACTGATTATTTGGGCAATCGCGACATTAGTAACAATGATATATTTTCCTCAGGTAAATGTCGAATATGGCACCGTTGCCTCTCTGCAGGGCAAAATTCTCTCTGTTACCATAAAGAATCCAACTCCGCGCCCTCTAACCATATCGCTCGGGATAAATAGCGTTAGCCAGAAGATTCTTGCGACGAGTGGGCTTGCTGCAGTAAGTGTGTAGAGCGAGTAGAATAGAAAGGCACAAGTTATGCAACTTAATCAAATTCAATCAAATTCAATTGAATTGGTTTTAGTGACTGATGAAGCTAGCTCAGATCTTGGTGATATTACGTTGTTGAGAGCTGATTATCCGGCGAATATTACTCCGTTATCAAGGGAGGCAAATTGACGTCTTCCTTATAGCGATATCTTTGTAATAGATCTATATATAATAACTTCGCTTGCAGGAGCGGTCTACGCTAGCAGTAGAGCTGAAAAGATGGAAAAGCGCGCTAGTGAGCTGAGAGACGAAATAAAAGATATGACGAAGAAAGTTGGTGAAGTAAGCCAATATCACGACGACGAGGCGTCTAAAGTGAAATTGAGATTGAAGAGAACTACTTTATATTACAACAAATTAAATGGCTTATATTCAAGAGAAAACTCATACTGGAGAAATGTATATGAACGTATGCTCACGCGAGAAGGTGAACAAAAGACCAAATCCCTTGAGTTATTGTCTACGATTGCTAGATTACAAGGGTTCACGCGCCAGCATCTCCGACTGGAGAATGCGGTTGACGATGAAGATATCAAAATTTCCCTCCAACTGCTTATAGATGAGTTGAAGGAGAGCGTATTGAAGCGGATTGGGTAGGGAGATATGATTGTCCGGATTGCACGTGCGAGCTACTCGGCTTTCCGGCGGAGTTTTTTGGTCACGCGGCGCGCTTCCCCACCGGCGTTACGGTGACAGCTTACTCAGCCCCCAAACGCCTTAAGGCACGAGCAGCGCTCACGCCGCCCGCTTTCGCGAGCGCGCCCGGACGCGCCGGCTTGCGCGGCGCCTACGCCTTCGCGCCCGTCTTCGCCAGTTGCGCTTCGATCAGCATGCGGATGAGACGCTGGGTCGGCATGTTGGCCTTCGCCGCTTCGGCCTTGAGCGTGGAGAGCAGGGCGGCGGGCAGGCGCAGGCTGATTGGAAGGCCGCGAGGATGGCCAGCCGTCGCGAGGACATTGGACGCAAGGAAGGTCGCGGCGCCGTTGGCGCTTTCGCCTCCGCCGTTCGACCCTCATCCGGCGCTCCGCGCCACCTTCTTCCGCATGGGCTAGCGTGCGCACACATTCGATTCGCGGACGAGTCAAACACATTTTTTGCAAACATCGCTTGATCGTTGAGAATCATGTGTGATTCTGTATCGGCCGGCCCTTTGTTTGGAGAGGATCGGCGATGACAGACGTGAACATTGGCTTCTTCGGCGACGTGCGCCTTGAAAAAAGGGGCGCCTGGCGGTGGAGCGCATGTGCGCGCGCATTAGCGCGGGCTTTCGCCAACTGTGCGACAGCCGGGCGGAGAAGGTTGGTCTGACGCGGTTTTTCCGCAATCCGAGAGTGACGGTGGAAGAAATTCTGCGCGGCGCGGCGGAGCGGACGGGAACCGCCGCGGCGGGACGGCACGTCCTGTTGATCCAGGATACGAGCGAAATCAACTATGAAGCCAAAGCCAAGCGCAAGCGTGGCCTTGGCCGCGTCGGCAACAGCAAGGACGTCGGCCTGTTCGTCCATCCGGCGCTGGCGGTCGACGCCGCCGACGGCGGCGTCCTGGGGCTCGCGGGGGCGACGATCTGGCGGCGAACGCGGATCAAGGAGGACGACTACCAGAGCCTGCCGATCGAGGAGAAGGAGAGCAACAAGTGGCTCGCCACGCCCCTGGCGGCGAAGCGGTTCCTGAACTCGGCGACGATGATCACCGAGATCTCCGATCGGGAGGCCGACATCTACGAGCATTTCGCCCGCGTGCCCGATGGGCGAACGCATGTCCTGGTTCGCGCCGTGCGCGATCGGGCGCTCATCGAGGCGGGCGAGCGGCTGCTGTCGAAGATCGCCGCCGCGCCGGAAGCGGGCCGTCTGAGCTTCGATCTGCCCGGCCGGCCCGGACGGACGGCCCGGAAGGTCACGCTGGCGGTGCGTTTCTGTCCGGTCGTCCTGCGTCGTCCCGAGCGCGGCGCCGACCGGCGGGATCCGCCCGGCGTCGCGCTCAATCTCGTCGAGGCGCGCGAAATCGACCCGCCGCCCTCCGAGGAGCCGATCGTCTGGCGCCTGTTGACGACGCATGGCGTGAGCACGCTTGCCCAAGCGGCGTGGATTATCGAGCTCTATCGCTATCGCTGGATCATCGAGCAGCTCTTCCGCACCCTCAAGTCGCAGGGCTTCGACCTCGAAGACAGCCTCTTGCGCGACGGCGACGCGCTCGAACGCCTGGCGGCGACCGCGCTGATCGCCGCCGCGAGCGTCATGCAACTGGTCCAGGGACGGGACGAGGCGGGCGCGGCTTTCCCGGCCGCGCGCGTCTTCGAACCCGACGAAATCGCCGTTCTGGAGGCGCTGGCCGGCAAATTCGAAGGCAAGACCCAGAAGCAGAAGAACCCGCACCCCAGACGCAGCCTGGCTTGGGCGGCCTGGTGCATCGCCCGCCTCGGCGGCTGGACCGGCTACGCCAAAGAGCGTTCGCCAGGCCCTATCACCTTCGTCCACGGCCTGCGCCGCTTCCACGCCATCGCAGAAGGCTTCAATCTCGCCGCCGCCACCTCGCCTGCCCCACTTGACAGCTGAGCAAATCAAATGTGTGCGCACGCTAGCCCGAATGGGAGAAGGGAGGCCGCGGCTTCATTCCCCGAGCACATGGCCAAGGGCCGCGAGCGGGCGAATGCGATCGCAGATGATCTTGGTTGTGGCCAGAATCGGGGCCGAGAGGATCGCGCCGGGGACGCCCCACAGCCAGAACCAGAATACGAAAGAGAAGACCACGAAAACCGGATTGAGGGTAAATCGCTTTGCCAGAAGCATCGGCGTCGCCGTCTCCCCCTCGATTACATGGATCGCGACATAGAGCGCCGCCGGAAGCAGGGCTTGCCAGGTCGAGGCGATCGTCAGCGCGCCGGCGAACAGGAAAATGAAAAAACCCGCGGCGGGCCCGAAAATCGGGACATAGTTGAGAATGAAGGCGACCGTCCCCCAGAGAACGGGATCGCCGACTCCGGTCGCCCACATGACAAGCGCGGTCGCGACGCCGACCAGCGCGTTCATGATGGTAATGGTGACGAGATAGGCGGAAATGTCGTGCCCGATCTGCTGCGAGATGTCGACCGCCTGCCGCTTGCTGGCGAACCTCGGCAAAACCTCGACCAGCCGCCGGAGAAAACTGTCCCCGGCCACCAGCAGGAAGTAGAGAAACATCACGGTGGTGAACAGGCCGCCGGCAAAGCTTCGCGTCCCAGCGAAGACGCTCGACAGAATTGCTCCGCCGTCGAAGGGTCCGGCCGAGCTAGGCTGCGGGCCCGCGGCGCCAAAATTGTTGGCCGCTGCCAGAAACGTTTTGAGCGTATTGATCGGAGCGTCCAGAAAGCGCAGCCGCTGTACGATGCGGGGAATGCCCTCTGGTAATTTCGCGATCCACGTCTCGGCGGGCCCGGAGACCGCGGCGCCAATGCCGACAATCGTCGCGAGCACGACAAAAATGAGGACAATCGATCCCACCACCCTCGGCACCCGCAATTTTTCCAGCGCACGCAAGGCAGGCTGCAGCAAAAGATTGAACATGACCGCGAAGATCATCGGCAGAACGATTTCACTCGCGACATAGACCGCCGTCAGCATCGAAAGAACGAATATGCCGCCGAGAAAGAAGGTCTTCGCGTCGGACGGCAGAGGCATGTCCGCCAACAATTCCTCGGGCGCCACGACCTCAGGTTGCTGATCGGATTCCGGCAAGGGCCCAACTCCCGAATTACGGCGACATCTTCCCTCAACCCCGAACGCCTCGAGACACGGGCCGCCCTCACGCCGCCCGCTT
This sequence comes from uncultured Alphaproteobacteria bacterium, assembly GCA_963822215.1. Lineage (GTDB taxonomy): Bacteria > Pseudomonadota > Alphaproteobacteria > Rhizobiales > Beijerinckiaceae > Roseiarcus. The sequence goes on along the minus strand of CAWGGX010000006.1, from coordinate 517,528 downwards.
CGCCGAGCGCGCGGCAGAATGCGAAGTCTTGCGCGGCGTCTTCGCCTTCGCCTTCATCTTAGCCAGTTGCGCCTCGGTCAGCACGCGGATCAGGCGCTATGTCGGCATCTTGGCCTTCGCCGCCTCGGCCTTGAGCGCCGCGAGCAGGGCGAGCGCAGGCGTTTTGATACGCGAATGCATATGCAAAGCGTGCGCGACGGAGGCGGCGCGCGCGATCTCGACCCACGTGGCGCCAGCATCGTGTCGGCGTTGCAGCGCATCGAGATGACTACGGACGATGGCCGTGGCCCCGGTCCGGTGACGACCACCCGGCGCAATGTCCGACGGCCGCCCGGACTTGGCGGTACGGAGGTGGGCGTCCAGCTTGACCAGATCGATCTTCACCTGCTGATAAGTCACCGACCTCCGTAAATACCCCCGCACGAACGGGGAAAAAGTCGAGCGTGACCACTTAAGCGACACGACCAACGCCGTTACGCTGGCGCGCTAGGCGCTTCGCCATCATCGTGCGGTCTCAAGGCGCCGGCGTCGACGATGTGCTTTTCGACAGCAAGGCGCCGGGAGGAAGTCTCGACTTCCGTACGAATTTCCCCCAGGAATAATCCGAATAAATGAATTCGGTCGTCGTGCGCTCGACAGATATGGTGTTGCGGTCGCGGGCAGGCAATCTGAGATTCTTGCCCATCTCAATCCTCCCGCCACGCTTGTCCGCGACATTGACTTTGGCGCCACGTAAAACATAGAAACTCTGGGGCGGAGGAGAGTCGGGAGGATGGCATGGACCGCCAGTTTGACCGGCCGCGCCGTTGCGGCGGGAGCCCTCCTGAATCTCACGATCGAGGCGCGCGCTGACACGATCGTGCTCCCGACCTTCGACGTTGTCGCCACCACGCCGCTCGGTGGCGGCGAGATTGACGTCGCGAGATATCCCGGCGCTGTCTGGCAGACCGGCGCCCAGGACATCCAGACCTTCAACGACACGACCATCACCGATACGCTGGCGCGCCAGGCGCCGGGCGTCACGGTCGGCAATGTCTCGGGCAACGACTTCCAGCCCGACGTCAGCTACCGCGGCTTCAACGCGACGCCGGTCACCGGAACGCCGATCGGCCTCGCCGTCTATCAGAATGGCGTGCGTATCAACGAAGCGTTCGGCGACACGGTCAATTGGGATCTCATTCCCGAGAATGCGATCGACAAGATGACGATTGTCGCCGGCAATCCGATCTTCGGCCTCAACGCCCTCGGCGGAGCTCTCAACGTCACGATGAAAAACGGCTTCACTTGGCAAGGCTTCGAGGCCGACCTTCGCGGCGGCTCGTTCTACCGCGCGCAGGAGGAGATCCAGTTCGGCAAGCAGGTCGGAGACTGGTCGGTCTATATGGCGGGGACTGAGATCAACGACGGCGGCTGGCGGACGGACAGCGCATCGCAGCTCACCAACTTCTATGGTGACGTTGGCTACCGGGCGAACGGGTTCGAGTTGCACCTCCAGCTAACTGCGGGGAATACGCAGCTCGGCGCAGCTTCAACGACGCCGATTCAGGAGCTGCAGACCAATTGGGGTAGCGTCTACACTGTTCCGCAGACGACCGACAACCAGATGGCCATGCTCAACTGGAGCGGAAGCTATGCGTATTCAAACACGCTAAGCTTCCAGGGCGGCCTCTATTTCCGCTCGTTCAACCAGAGTCACGTCGACGGCAACTCGACGAACGTGTCCTCCTGTCCTCCCTACTCGTGCCTCAACGGAAGCCCGGTGCATGACACGCTGGGCGGGCTCATCCCCGACGTCTCGCAGAACGGGACGATCGACCTCGGCGAGAACGACCGCAACTGGACGCAATCGCGCTCGCTCGGCGGCAGCGCGCAGGCGGTCGACACGGACAAGATTTACGGCCGCGACAACACCTTCACCGTCGGCGCGTCGCTCGACTACGGCTGGACGAGTTTCACCGGCAACAGCCAGCTCGGTATCGTCCCGGGGTTCATTAACAATTCGCTGCCGATCGTCGGTTCCCCCTACATCATCGATGAGCCTGACAGCTACCTCGCGCCGGTCGCGGCCAAGGCGAACAACACCTATGTCGGCCTCTACGCGCTCGACACCTTCAACGCGACCGATCGCCTGGCGTTGACCGGCGGCGCGCGCTTCAATTTTGCGGGCATCGACCTCTCGGGCGAAAACGGCGCGTTCACCAACGGCTACTCGAGCTTCTACCACGTCAATCCGACGGTCGGCCTGACCTACAAGATCACGCCCGACATCAATGTCTACGCCGGGTACGCGATGACCAACCGTGCGCCGACGCCTCTCGAGCTCGGCTGCGCCGACCCCAACAATCCTTGCATCATCAACAATTTTCTGAGTTCGGACCCCGCACTCAAGCAGGTGGTCGGACAGACTTTGGAGGCGGGATTCCGCGGGCAGAACGCTTTGGGTCAATGGGGCAAGCTGCAGTGGTCAGGGGGCTTGTTCCGCACCACGCTTACGAACGACATCCTGCCGCTGCAGAGCCCGGAGAACGGCTTCGGATACTACGCCAATGTCGGGACCACCTTGCGGCAAGGCGTCGAGCTCAGCGCCCAGTGGAACGGCGACCGGTGGACCGGCTACGCCAACTACACGTATATCGACGCCGTCTATCTCACGACCTTCATGGAGCCGTCGCCGTTCAATCCGGACGCGAACGCCGCGGGGCTCATCCCGATCACCAACGGAACGCCGATCGCAGGCATTCCCAAGAACACCGTCAAGGTCGGCTTCGACTTCGACGTGACACCGAACTGGAAGGTCGGCGGCGACGTGGTCGCTGCATCAGGCCAGGTGATCACGGGCAACGAGAACGGCGCGCTTCCGCAATTGCCGGGCTATGCGGTCTTCGGCGTGCACACGTCCTACCAGATCGGTAAGCAGTTGCAGATCTACGGCCTCATTCAGAACATCTTTGATCAGCGTTATTACACTTCCGGCGGCTTGTACGACGTGACATCATTTCCCAACGCGGCGCCGTTCCTGACCGATCCGAGGACCTATGGCCCGGGGAAGCCGTTCGCCATCTATGGCGGTTTGAAATACACGTTGTAAAGCGCGCTAGGGCCAGCGGAGGCGGGCCTCATAAGGGCCTCAGACAGGGTGCTTGGTGTTGGTGGAGGCGCGCCTCGGTCGGCGCAAAGGCTATCCGGCGACCGAAGAGGCGCCGTCGGGCTTGGGGGGAAGGACAAGGACGCAATGCAGGGTTTGGACCTTTCGCCGGTTGGGCTGTTCCTGTCGGCAGGACTCGTCGGCAAAGCGGTGATGGCCGCGCTTTTCGTCGCCTCGCTATGGTGCTGGGTGCTGATCGTCGAAGGGATCGTCGCAGTCGTTCGTATGCGCCGCGCCTTGCGGTCAACGCGGGAAGGCGGCGAGATCGCGAAGTCCCTCGCCGGCGTCCTCGCCGCGGGCGAGGCGGAGGCGCACCGGCGCATTCCCGGCGAGACGGTGAGCGAGGTCCGGGCGCGCATCGCCGACGGCATGGCGCGCGCGGCGCGCGAGCTTCTCACCCGCGCCGAGGGCGGCCTGCCCAATCTCGCCGTCATTTCCTCAGTTGCGCCGTTCGTCGGTCTGTTCGGCACAGTCTGGGGCATCATGTCGAGCTTCGCCGCGATTTCGCAGGCGAACGACACCAGCCTCGCCACCGTCGCCCCGGGCATCGCCGAGTCGCTGGCGGCGACGGCCTACGGGCTCGCTGCGGCGATCCCGGCGTCGATCGGCTACAACCGCATCGGCGCCGCCTTCGCCCGCCTCGGCCAGGAGATGGCGTCCTTCGTCGAGGAGCACGCGATCGCGCTCATCTCCCGCCCGGCCGAGGTGGCGCGCGAGGCAAGCCAGCGCCGCCGCAGCGAGGCGCCCTGATGGCGATGAAGCCGCGCAAGATCGGCGAGGGCCTCTACCAGCCGCTGGCCGAGATCAACGTCACGCCGCTCGTCGACGTGATGCTGGTGCTGCTCATCATCTTCATGGTGACGGCGCCGATGCTGGCGGCCGGGATCAAGGTCAACCTGCCGGGCGCAAAGACCGCCCAGCCGCTCGAATCCAAAGATCCGGTGATCGTCGCCGTGACCAAGAACGGCGCCGTGTCGGTCGGCAAGGACATCGTGTCGCGCGACGATCTCGTCGCCGCCGTCAAAGCGCGGCTCGCCGATTCCAACGGCGTCGTGCAATTGCGCGGCGACAGGGATGCGTCCTACGGCGACGTCGTGTCCGTGATGGACGACCTCGCAGCGGCGGGCATGAACCAGCTTGCCATAGTGGCGAGCGGCCGACGCGCCGCCGCCGCCCCGATTGAGCCGGCGCCGAAGCCATGACCGACATTGCGCTCGGCGGGCGCGCGTTCGATCCGCCGACTTTTCAGCCGTCATGGCTGCGGCCGGCGGTCGTCACCGTGGTCGTCGCGTTGCACGCCGCCGCGCTTTCGATGCTGCCTTACTTGGCGTCGAAGCCGCCCGATCGGCCGAAGGACATAATTCTCGACGTCGAGCCCGCGCCTCCTCCACCGGACGCGCAGGCGCAGCCGGATCATCCGGAAGCCGCGACGGAACCCCCGGCCCAGGCCGCGGCGCCCCCGCCGCCTCAGGACGTCGCGCGTCCGCCGCCTCCGCCTCCGGTCGCGGTAGCGCCTTCGCCCGAGCCTGCGCCTCCATCTCCGGTTGTGGAGGCCCCGCCGCCCGAGCCTGCGCCCCCGCCGCCTGTCGCCGAGACGCCCCCGCCCGAGCCTGCGCCGCCGCCGCCGGTCGAAAAGCCGATCCCTCCGCCGGCGCCGGTCGAGCTCCAGCCGACGAAGCCGCCGCCGCGGGTCCAGGCGCCGAAGGCGGTCGAAGCGAAACCGGAACAGCCGAAACCTCCGCCGGCCCGGCCGAAACGGATCGAATCGCAGACGAAGCCTGACCGGGCGACGAAAGCCGAGACGCCCGCCATGCAGAGCGCGCGTCCGGCCGCGGCGTCGTCCCCTCCGGCCAGCGCCGCCTCGCAGGCGGCCTATATTTCGGCCATGGCCGCCGCGATCCGCAGCCGGCTGTTCTACCCGCCGGCGGCCCGGGGACGCGCCGCAAAGGGCGTCGTCGGGGTCGCCTTCACCATCGGCCCATCGGGGGCCCTGTCATCCTTCGCCATCACCCGTTCCTCCGGCGACGAGGATCTCGACGCCGCGGCGCTGACGCTGGTTCAGTCAGCCCATTTCCCGCCGCCGCCTGGCGGCTCGGCCCATGTCTCCACGAGCTTCAACTATGTCCCGCACTGACCCGCCGCGCCTCCGCGCGCTCGTTCTCGGTTCGGGCGGCGGCGGCGGCGTGCCGCAGTGGAACTGCAACTGTCGCGTCTGCCGGCTCGCCTGGGACGGCGACCCGCACGTCAAGCCCCGCACCCAGTCGAGCCTCGCGGTCAGCGCCGACGGCGAGCGCTGGCTGCTGCTCAACGCCTCGATCGACCTGCGCCAGCAAATTCTTGGGACGCCGGCGATGCAGCCGAAAGGCGAGGGCCGGCATTCGCCGATCGCCGCCGTGCTGCTCACCAATACCGATGTCGATCATGCGGCGGGACTGCTCGCCTTGCGCGAGCGCCAGCCCTTTGCGATCTGGGGCACGCGCGCCACGCTCGACGCGATCGGCGGGAACCGGATTTTCGAGGTCGTGAGTCCCGACCTCGTTCCCCGGCGCGCCGTCCGCCTTGGCGCGCCGTTCGAGCCGCTGCCGGGCCTCACGCTCGAACTCTTCCCCGTCCCGGGAAAGGTTCCGCTCTGGCTCGAAGAGGGCGAGGTGAAGACCGACGCCCTCGGCGAGGGCACGGTCGGCGTCGCGGTCGAGGCCGGCGGACGAAGGCTCGTCTACGCGCCCGGCTGCGCCGGCGTCACCGACGACCTACACGATCGCATCGCAAGCGCGCACGCGCTCCTCTTCGACGGCACGCTGTTCACCGACGACGAGATGATCCTGAACGGCCTCGGCGACAAGACGAGCCGTCGCATGGGCCACATGCCGGTCACCGGCGCGGGCGGAACGCTTGAAGGGCTCGCTCGCCACGCCCATGTGCGGCGCATCCTCATTCACATCAACAATTCCAACCCGATCCTGGTCGAAGGATCTCCCGAAGAGGCGACAATAAAGGCGGCGGGCTGGGAGGTCGCCTACGACGGAATGGAGGTTACCCCATGAACAAGCATGTCGCGTCCGAACCGTTGGGACCCGACGCGTTGGAGGCTGCGCTGCGCGCGGTCGGCCCGGAGCGCTATCACGACCTTCACCCGTTCCACGACCTCCTGCACGGCGGCAAGCTCAAAAAGGGACAGGTGCAGGCCTGGGCGCTCAACCGCTACGTGTACCAGGCCGCGATCCCGCGCAAGGACGCCTCTCTCATCGGCCGTTGCGACGACCGGGAGCTGCGCCGCGAATGGCTGCATCGCATCACCGACCACGACGGTTTCGGCGAGGACAAGGGCGGCATCGAGCGTTGGCTCGCTCTGACCGACGGGCTCGGGCTCGATCGCGACTACGTCGTGAGCCAGGAGGGCGCGCTGCCGGCGACCAAGTTTGCGGTCGAGGCCTACGTCCATTTCGTGCGCGAGAAGCCGCTCGTCGAGGCGGTCGCCTCTTGCCTCACGGAGCTGTTCGCGCCGTCGATCCATCGTCAGCGTATCGCCGGCATGCTGGCGAATTACGACTTCATCGACGAAAAAGTCGTCGCCTATTTCCGCTGCCGCCTCGATCAGGCGCCGAAGGACGCCGACTTCGCCCTCGACTACGTCATGCGCAACGCCCGCAGCGTGGAGCAGCAGAAGGGCGTGCTCGCGGCGCTGAAGTTCAAGACCGACGTGCTGTGGGCGCAGCTCGACGCGCTGCATCACGCCTATGTCTGCGGCGCGATCCCGCCGGGCGCGTTTCGGCCGGAATGATCCGATGGAGACGTCAGCCCGGCCGCGCCTGCCGCGCGGGGTCAAGCTCCGCCACGACGACGTCCGCCAGCGCTGGACGCTGCTTGCGCCAGAGCGGATCTTCGAGGTCGACGGAACGGCTGCGGCGGTGCTGCAGCTGTGCGACGGCGAGCGCGATCTCGCCGCGATCGTCGCGGAACTGGCGGCGCGATACAGCGCGCCGCCCGCTGTGATCATGAAGGACGTCATCGCCATGCTCGACGACCTCAAGGCCAAGAGGGTGCTGGACACATGACCGCGCACGCGCCGCCGATCGGCGTCCTCGTCGAGCTAACCCATCGCTGCCCGCTCGGCTGCCCACACTGCTCGAACCCGCTCGAGCTCGAGCGCCCGGCCACGGAGCTCGATACGGAAACGTGGAAACGCGTCTTCAGCGAGGCGGCCGCGCTCGGCGCGCTGCACGTCCATCTCTCGGGCGGCGAGCCCACCGCGCGGCGCGACATCGTCGAGCTCACGCGGCACGCCGCGCAATCCGGGCTCTACACCAACCTCATCACCTCGGGCGTCGGGGTCAGCGAGAAACTGTGGGACGCGCTGGTCGACGCCGGACTCGACCACGCGCAGCTGTCGTTCCAGGGCGCGGACGAGGCGACCAACGACCGCTTGGGCCACTACGACGGCGCCTGGGCGAAGAAGCGCGCCTTCGCCGCCATGGTGACAGGCGCGGGCCTGCCCTTGACGGTGAACGCCGTGGTGAGCCGCACGAACCTGCATCAGGTCGGCCAGTTCATCGAGCTTGCCCTCGAGCTCGGCGCGAGGCGCCTCGAAGTGGCGCACACACAGTACTACGGCTGGGCGCTCAGGAACCGCGCCGCCCTGATGCCGCCGCGCAAGGAGACCGAAGCGGCGATCCGGCTGGTCGAGGCGGCGCGCGCGAGGCTCGCGGGGCGGCTGGTCATCGACATGGTCGTGCCCGACTATTATGCGCGCTATCCGAAGCCCTGCGCGGGCGGGTGGGGGCGGCTCGCGATCAACGTCTCGCCGTCCGGCAAGGTATTGCCCTGCCACGCGGCGGAGACGATCCCGGGCCTCGAGTTCTGGAACGTGCGCGACCGGTCGCTCGCCGAAATCTGGAGCTTGAACCCGGCCTTCAACGCCTTTCGCGGGACGGCCTGGATGCGCGAGCCTTGCCGATCTTGCGAGCGGCGGGAGATCGACTGGGGCGGCTGCCGCTGCCAGGCGCTGGCGCTCGCCGGCGACCCAGCTGCGACCGACCCGGCCTGCTCGAAGTCGCCACACCACGCGCGCATCGAGGCGATGGCGGAAGCAGAAGCGGAAGCGGAAGCGGGCTCGGGCGCGATCCGCTGGCGTTCGTATAAAGGGACCGTCGAGGCCTAGGGTGAAATGATTTTAGGTCCGCGCGTGTCCGGAATTGGCGGGGCTCTTCGGAGTGAGGACTCCGATGGCCGTCGCCTTGTTCCGCGACGACCGCCTTCCAAGACCGAAGCAGCTACGATCCGATTTCCCTGCTAGCAGGGAATTTTTTTGCGCCGCAATCAGCGCTCGCTTTCAGAAGTCCTGCAATGTCATGGTGTTGCCAGCTTTGCAACCCATCGGTTGTCGGATGGAGCAGGCACGGAACAGGGAACTAACAGGCGTTTTCGGAGCGGATCAGGGAAATAACAGGCGGACGAAAATGGGGCGCGAGACCTGGCGCGGTCGGGTTGCAAGGCGCGCCAGGATTCCCTTTCGCCGCGGGTGGAAAGCGGCCTGTGAACGGCCTGTGTGAGCGGTCGCACGAAGGGGGCGCCGCGCGATTCGCCCGACAATCATCTTGTTCTAGGGCGAATTTCCCGCTTGAAACGGGCTCGCTGGGCGCGTCTGCGCGATCGGCGGCTACAGTCTCGCCAGGCTTTGCCTGCGTTCGGGCCGCGCTCAGGCGCCGCTCAGCTTCGTTCCGCTTGGCTTTGTCGGGAAATTGTCCCGAATTCCGGGGAATCGCCTCCCAAACCGGCGCGACGGCCGCGATATGGATCCTAGGACAGGTGACTGGCTGCTGCGAGCCTGTTACGCTCTCTCTCGTGAAGGGGCTTAACGCCCTTTTTCGGAAACGTGCCCTAGAGGAGCGAGCCCATGAGCTGGACCACCCCGGTTGTCGTCGAAGTCTGCGCCGGTCTCGAAGTGACCGCCTACGTCAGCGCCGAAATGTGAGTTGCCGCGGTTTCGCCGACCGCCAAAGATTGCCGCTCCTTGCCAGCGCGGATCATGCGCCGCTCGAGGGGCGATTTGAAGAGACGCGAAACCAACGATTGCGCGGCGCCGGCCTGGTAAGGCTTGGCGCCGCTCTCGTCTGATGAACGTGGCCGGAACGACGAGACGACCCGCGTCGGTCATTTCCCGCAGTCGGTGAGATCCTTGTCCTCGATGGCGAATGTCTTGCCGACTTCGATCTGCACGTTCCTTGCCTGGCACGTTCGCCCGTCGGCGAATCTGAGCCGCGCGACATACACGCCGGTGACGACGTCGGCGACCTTGACCCGCTCGTCGTGGTCGACAACCTTGTCCGGATCGTTGAGGCACTGGTTCGGGCCGAAGGCGTTGGTGGCGACCGGCGCGAGTTCCAGCGACGTCACGGTCGATGACGTTAGGTTCCAAAAGCGCGTATCCTTCGCCATCGCCGGCTCGGCGAGCGCGAGCGCGGCGATGGCGAGCGCAATTTTGAGACTCATGCGGCGTTCCTTGTCGTTTCCGTCGCGGGATCATGGCCGTGCGGACGTGGGGGCGCAACATATCCGATCCTCTTATCCTGAGGCGCACATTGCCGCAGGCAATGGGTCTCGAAGGACGTTCGTTGGCCGTCTCCCCTGTCCTTCGAGGCGCCCGCTTCGCGGGCTCCTCAGGACGAGGGCATGGACCGGGATGGCGCGGGTCCTGGCCGATCGTCCCGGTTTCGCGACGGCGATCATCCTGATCGCGCTCAACGGGGGCGCCGCATCCGGCCACGCCGATCCGCTCGCCGTGAAGGTCGGCGTTCTGCGACAGACCCATACGCGCGATACGATCTCCATCCTCGACATCCCCGCGGCCGACGACTTCGTCGCCGGGGCGAAGCTCGCGATGGCCGACAACAACACGACCGGACAATTCCTCGACCAGTCGTTTTCGATCGAAGACGTGAAGCTCGCCCCAAGCGACGACGCGGCCGCCGCCGTGAAAAGCCTTCTCGACGCCGGGATCGGCTTCCTGATCGTCGATTTGCCGGCGGACGCGCTTCTGAAAGTGGCCGACCTCGCGCGCGACAAACAGGCGCTGGTGTTCAACGCCGGCGCGCCCGACGAACGGTTGCGCGAGGAGGACTGCCGCGGCAACGTCATCCACGTCGCGCCGTCGCGCGCTCAGCTCGCCGACGCGCTCGCCGAGTATCTGATCTGGAAGCAGTGGCGGAAATGGTTGCTCATCGTCGGCTCCCATCTCGGGGACGTTGCGCTCGGCGCGGCCTACGAGCGGGCGGCGAAGAAGTTCGGCGCCAAGATCGTCGAGAAGCGGACATTCGAGGACACCGGCGGCGGACGGCGGTCCGATTCGGGCGTCGTGCAGACGCAGCGGCAGATGCCAGTCTTCACCCAGAAGGCGCCCGACTACGACGTGCTGATCGCCGCCGACGAGAGCGAGGTGTTCGCCGGCTATCTTCCCTACCGCACCTGGGACCCGCGTCCGGTCGCGGGTTCGGCCGGCCTCATGCCCACGAGCTGGGACGCCTCGCATGAGCTGTGGGGAGCGGCGCAATTGCAGAACCGATTCCAGCGCATGTTCCATCGGGGCATGAATACGCGCGACAATCAGGCCTGGCTGGCGATGCGGATGATCGGCGATGCCGTCAACCGGACCAGGTCCGCCGACCCAAGGACGGCCCGTGAGCTGATGCTGTCGCCGGACTTTGAGGTCGCAGACTTCAAGGGCGTCAAGCTAACGCTGAGACCCTGGAACCTCCAGCTCCGCCAGCCGATCCTGCTCACCGATGGACGCGGCACCGTCAGCGTCTCGCCGCAGGAAGGCTTCCTCCATCAGGTGTCGGAGCTCGATACGCTCGGCCTCGACCAGCCGGAGACCAAATGCAAGCTCAACTGAGGCTCGCCGGCGCGCTCTGTCCGACGAATTCGGCGGCTCGGGGCGCCATCGCAAAGACGGTTTTCTTCACTGTCGTCGACGGCGCCTCGCTGAATGCCTCGAAATCGATCTGCGTTGGGTCCAACCGCTGGGGCGTGGCGATCGCGAAGCTATGAATGCCAGCGTACCCCTCGACGTTGCGACGGCGTCGCCTGCGGCGCTTTCGGTCGAGCATGTCTCGCACGCCTATGGCGCGCGCAAGGCGCTCGACGACGTGAGCGTCTCGATTCTGCCTGCGACGTTCGCGGTTCTGCTCGGTCTCAACGGGGCGGGCAAGAGCACGCTCTTTTCCATCGTCACCCATCTCTATGCTGCTCAGGCGGGCGCCGTTCGCATCTTCGGCCACGACGTGGCGCGGCAGAGCGGGGCGGCGCTTGCCGAACTCGGCGTCGTGTTCCAGAGCCGCACGCTTGATCCTGACCTCAGCGTCGAACAGAACATGCTTTATCAGGGCGCCTTGCAGGGCATAGGCCCGCGCGAGGCGCGCGCCCGCGCCCGCGACCTCGTCGGCCGGATGGGCCTCGCCGACCGGCTGAAAGACCGGGTCCGCCAGCTCTCAGGCGGCCAGGCGCGGCGGGTCGAGATCGCCCGCGCGCTCTTGCATGGGCCCCGCCTGGTGCTGCTCGACGAGCCGACCGCGGGGCTCGACATCAAGGCGCGGGCCGACATTCTGGCGCTGACCCGCCGCCTCGTGACCGAGGATGGCGTCGGCGTGCTGTGGACCACGCACCTCGTTGACGAAGTTCGCCCCGACGACCAGGTCGTGGTGCTGCACAAGGGCCGCGTGCTCGCCAACGATCGCGCTGCTTCGATCATCGCCGCGACCGGCGCCGGCTCGATCGGCGCCGCCTTCACCAAGCTGACCGGCGGCGCCGGCGAGGAGGACGCATGAGCGCGGTCGTCCGCGGCGCGCGCCGGCCGTTCGGTCTCGCCGCCTATTGGGTCTGTCTTCAGGGGATCGTTTGGCGCGAGAGCCTGCGCTTCCTGCATCAGCGCGAGCGGTTCGTCTCGGCGCTGGTGCGGCCTTTGGTGTGGCTCTTCATCTTCGCGGCTGGCTTCCGGCAGGTCCTCGGCATCTCGATCATTCCGCCCTACGAGACCTATGTCCTCTACGACGTCTACATCACGCCAGGCTTGATCGCGATGATCCAGCTGTTCAACGGCATGCAGTCGTCGCTGTCGATGGTCTATGATCGCGAGATGGGCTCGATGCGCATGCTGCTCGTCAGCCCCGCGCCGCGCTGGTTCCTGCTGACCTCAAAGCTGCTCGCGGGCGTCGCGGTATCGATCCTCCAGGTCTACGCCTATCTGGTGATCGCGTATTTCTGGGAGATCGAGCCGCCGTCGTGGTGGGGCTACGTCACGATCTTGCCGGCGCTCGTGCTGTCGGGCCTGATGCTGGGGGCGCTCGGCATGGTGCTGTCGTCTCTGATCAAGCAGCTGGAGAACTTCGCCGGCGTGATGAACTTTGTGATCTTCCCGATGTTCTTCGCGTCCTCCGCGCTCTATCCGCTGTGGCGGGTGCAGGAGGGAAGTCCCTGGCTTGCGACCGTCTGCGCCCTGAACCCGTTCACCCACGCGGTCGAACTGATCCGCTTCGCCTTCTGGGGGAAGTTCAATCCCTTGGCGTTCGCGGTGGTGCTCGGCTGCACGATCGTCTTCCTCGCGGTGGCAGTCGTCGCCTACGATCCATCGCGCGGCATGCTGATGCGGCGCGGCGGATGATGGAGAGGGCAATCCGGTGAAGAGCGCTACGATGCGCGCAGGGGATCTCCTTGCCCACACAAGTCGATCTGTCTTCGGGTCTCGAGCCGTCGCGCGCCTCCTTCTCCGCGAAGCGGGGAAGGTGGCCCGGAGGGCCGGATGGGGTGCGGAAAGCAGGGATGGCTCGATGAAGGCTCGGGGTGACAGTCGTGCAATCCAATCCACAATTGCGGCAGCGGGCCGCACCCCATCCGGCGCTTCGCGCCACCTTCCCCAGCAAAGCTGGAGAAGGGGTCCGCGCTGCGATTTGCAGAACGCCCGTCTTTCGACGGGCTATGCCCGCCCCCACCAAAGGGCGTCCGGAAGGACGCCCGTCTGTCGACGGGCTATCGGGGGCGGGGGCTTGCGTCGGGCATGCATGAAACTCGTTGCCTCCCTTGTCGCCGTGATCGCCCTCTTCGCGCCGACAGGGGTCGAGGCGGCGGACACGATCCGCCTGGCCGTGCAGAAGACCGGCACTGTCGTGTGGGAGATCGAGGCAATGAAGGCGCTCGGCCTCGACAGGGCGGCGGACCTCGACATCCAGACGACCGAGCTCGCCACCACCGACTCCGGCAAGATCGCGCTTCAAGGCGGGGAGGCTGACCTGATCGTCTCCGACTGGCTGTGGGTGGCGCGCGAGCGCGCGCTCGGCGACAGGCTCATGTTCACGCCCTATTCGACCGCGCTCGGAGCGATCATGACGCCGAAGGACTCGCCTGTTCACGCGCTCGCCGATCTCGCCGGCCGCTCGCTGGGCGTCGCGGGCGGACCGCTCGACAAGAGCTGGCTGATGGTCCAGGCCGCCGCGCTGAAGCAGGGTCAGGACCTTGCCAAGGCCGCCGGCCCGGCCTATGGCGCGCCGCCGCTGATCGCCGAGAAGCTCATGAGCGGCGAACTCGATGCTGCGCTCGAATTCTGGACCTTCAGCGTCGGTCTCGAAGCGCGCGGCTTCCGCCGGACAATCGACATGGCCGACGTCGAGAAGGCGCTCGGCGCGAGCGGCCCGGTGGCGATGACCGGCTACGTCTTCACCGAACAATTCGCCAAAGACCACGGCGACGCGCTCCGGCGCTTCCTCGGCGCCGCGAGGCATGCCCGCGAAGCGCTGGCGAGTGACCCGACGCTGTGGGCGCCGATCAAGACGCGGCTGCACCTGACCGACGACACCACGCTGGAGACCTATCGCAAGAGCTACGCCGAGGGCGTGCCGAAGCGTTCGCTCGCCGAGGAGCTTGAGGATGCCAAGGCGCTCTATCGCGCGATTGTCGCCGTCAGCGGGGCGGACCTGGTCGGCGGCGCCAGGGAGCTGGATACCAGCCTGTTCTTCGATCCGAGCGCGGCGAGGTGAAGCTTGGCCGTGCGGCTCTTCTCGCTCGGCGCGCTCGGCGCGCTCTGGATCGTCGCGGCCCATTTCGGCGACCCGCGCCGTCTGCCGGGGCCGGTGGCGGTCTTCGCCGCAATGGAAAAGGCGGCGGCTTCAGGGGAATTGTTCGCCGCGATGGCGATCACGATGGCGCGCGTGGCCGCGGCCTTCACCCTCGCAATGGCGCTCGGATCCGCGCTCGGCTACGCGATGGGGCGGCGCGCGCTCGTCGACCGTCTTGCCGATCCGTGGATCGTCGTGCTCCTCAACCTGCCGGCGCTGGTGATCATCGTGCTACTCTACATCTGGGCGGGCCTCAACGAGACGGCGGCGATCGCCGCGGTGGCGCTGAACAAGCTGCCGAACGCCACCGTGACAATCCGCGAAGGGGCGCGCGCCCTCGATCCCGCCCTCGACGACATGTCGCGCGTCTTCGCCTTCGGCCCGTGGAAGCGCCTGCGCCACGTCGTCCTGCCGCAACTCGCGCCCTATATCGCCGCCGCGACCCGCTCCGGCCTGTCGCTGGTGTGGAAGATCGTGCTGGTCGTCGAACTCCTCGGTCGGCCAAACGGCGTCGGCTTCGAGATCAACGAGGCCTTCCAGCTTTTCGACGTCGCCCTGCTGCTGGCCTACGCCTTGCCGTTCACGGGGGCGATGCTGATCGTCGAAGCCCTCGTGGTTCAGCCCTTTGAACGCCGTGTCTCCCGCTGGCGACCCCGGCCCGCTTGACGTTCGCATCGCGCTGAAGCGCGTCAAGAGTGCTGCAGGGCAGGAGGTCGAGATCCTCGCCAATCTCGCCTTCCGGCTCGAGCCCGGCGAGGTCGGCGCGCTGCTCGGGCCGTCCGGCTGCGGCAAGTCGACGTGCCTGCGGATCGTTGCCGGCCTCGACGACCTCTTCGAGGGCGCGGTCGAGCGGCCGGCCGGACCGCTCGCCATGGTCTTTCAGGAGCCCCGGCTGCTCCCGTGGCGCAGCGTCGAAGACAACATACGTCTCGCGGCGCCCCTTATCGGCGCGGCTGATCTCGAAGCGCTCCTGAAGCCGCTCGGGCTTGCGGAGCATCGCGCGCATTTCCCCGGCGAACTGTCGCTGGGGCTTGCGCGGCGCGTCGCGCTGGCGCGCGCTTTCGCGGTCCGCCCGTCGCTCCTTCTGCTCGACGAGCCGCTCGTTTCGCTCGATGGGCCGCTGGCGCTCGCACTGGAGCGCGAGCTCGCCGCGTTCGTCGCCGAGCGCTCGGTGACCACGGTGCTGGTGACCCACGACGTTGGCGAGGTGATCCGGCTGGCGGACCACATATTCGTCTTGTCCTCCCGCCCGGCGCGGGTGATCGGCGAGATCCGGGTCGAGCGGCCGCGCGAAAGGATGAACGCAGACGAAGCTCGGTCGATCGAAGCACGTATTCAGGAGTTGCGAACCTTGCCTTGACCACAGTAGCGTTTCGACCAGCGAGGGAGCGGCGCCCGTGAGCGTAGTCATCGGTTGGGACATCGGCGGCGCGCACCTGAAGGCGGCGAGAGTGGCGAGGGGACGGGTCGATGCGACGGCTCAGGTTGCGACGCCGTTGTGGCTTGGCCTCGAATCGCTGCATTCCGCGTTCGATCGGCTGAAACAGCAAGTCGGCGCCGCCGACGCGCACGTGCTCACGATGACCGGCGAATTGTGCGACGCCTTCCCCTCGCGACGGGAGGGCGTCGTGGGCCTCGCGGCGATCGCCGTCCAACATCTCGCGCCGACGTCCGCGCGGTTTTACGCGGGGGCGGCTGGATTCGTCGGATCGGAGGACGTGGAACTACGCGCCGTCGAGATCGCCTCGGCCAACTGGCGCGCCAGCGCCGAACTGGTTGCGCTGCGGCTCCCGGAAGCCCTGCTCATCGACGTCGGCTCGACCACCGTCGATCTCATCCCGGTGGTGGCGGGAAAGGTCGCTTCTGTCGGCGCCGACGACGCTCATCGCCTCGCCGCGGGCGAACTCGTCTATAGCGGCATGGTCCGCAGCTTCGTCATGGCGATGGCGAGGCGGGCGCCGTTCCGCGGCGCCTGGACTCCGCTGATGAACGAATTTTTCGCCAGCAGCGCCGACGTGTACCGCATTCTGGGCGTTCTGCCTGACGGGGCCGACATGATGTCGACGGCCGACGGGCGCGAAAAGACGATCGACGCCTCTTGCGCACGGCTTGCGCGCATGGTCGGGCGCGAAGCGGACGAAGCCGACGTCTCCGAATGGCGAGCGCTCGCCCGCTGGTTCGCAGAAGCGCAGACGCGCGACATTTGTGACGCCGCTCTCCTGCGCCTCTCCCGCGGCGACGTCGCCGCCGATGCGCCGGTCGTCGCGGCGGGGATCGGCGAACCGGTCACAGCGGAAGTCGCTCGTCGGCTGGGCCACTCGTGGCGGACGTTCGCCTCCCTGATCGGCGCGCCCGAAGAAGCGTCGCGTTGCGCGCCCGCGGCGGCCGTCGCAATGCTTGCTGAGGCTCGGCTTGACGCGCACGCCTAGGCGGCGCGCTCCAGCGGGCGGGGCGATTCCGAACGCGCGAGCTTGTGTTATCCTGCCGGAAAAGTGCGAGGGAGCGAGACATGCGTCAATCGCATTGGGCAATGGTTCTGACGGTCCTGGCGCTTGGCGACATCGGGAGCGCCGCCGCCGACAGCGGCGCCGTCAACGATTATCCGACCGCCGCGCGGGCCGACTATGTTTTCGCATGCATGAAGACGAATGGCGAAACACACGAATCGTTGGAGCAGTGCTCCTGTTCGATCGACGTCATCGCGTCGCTGCTGCCCTACGACGCCTATGTCGCCGGAGAAACCGTCGCTTCGCTCAGCCAGACGCCAGGCCAGATCGGGGGAATGTTCCGCGGCGCCGTCGTCGCCAAGGACGACCTTGCCGAGTTGCGGCGCGCCCAGGCCGAAGCCGAGGTGCGCTGCTTTTGATGTCGCCGGGGCCTAAGCGCCATTGCGGGTCGCCGGCCAGGCGCCGGAGAAGCTCTTGCCGGTCGTGTCCTGGGCCTCGACCCGGAAGGTTTTGGCGCCGTTGGGCCTGAAGGTAAACCGGAAGTTCGGGTCTTCCGCGATCGAGATTCCTCCCTCCATCGAGAAGACCGGTTCGGCTCCCTGATAGATCACCAGCTTGTTGATGTAGCGCGCCGGCGTGTAGAGCCGGGTCAATTGATCCATCTGCAGGCCGGAATTGTTGGGATGGCGGATCATGACGAGCGCCTCGTTGGGCGCATCCGCAGTCGGCGGCAGGACGCGGAACTTCATCTGCCCCAATGTCGCGATCGCTTCATCCATGCTCTTGACCATCGGCGCGGAGCAACCCCCGGCCGCCTTCACGTAGCGGGTCGCCATGTGCAGCGACCCGTCGCTGAGTTCGGCCACCACGTGGACGTTGGTGTAGGAATCGACGCGGACGCGCGTCGCAATGCGCGTGTCGCCCGCCTTGTCGCCGAACGTGAAGGCGGCGGCCAGCGGCACGGGATTCTGGTCGATGACGAGCGTCAGCCTGGTCACCCGGCGCGGATCGCCGGGGGGCAGTCTCGCGGAAAACGACATCGGCACCAGCGCGGCGTCCTCGGCGCGCGCGGGGGCGTCAAGGCTCACGATCGCCGGATCCTCGACGATCGGCTTACCGCCGAAGAAGAGGCGCTGAAGGTCCGGCCAGGGATCGGCGTCTTCCGCGGCCTGGGCGCGTGCGCGCCTGCTCGCGACCGCGGTGGCGGCGAGCGCGAGGCTGAACAGGGCATGTCGTCTGGTGAGGGTTCGGGCCATGGCGTTCCTCCCCTTCGTATTTTGTTGCTTCGGCTACTGATCCCACTCGTATTCGGAATAGGCCGTCGTCGCGTTCCGGGCGTTATAGTCGTCGAACAGTCGCCAGCCGTCGCGCAGCGATTGTCCCGCCCCCTTCGCCGCGCTGTCAACCGGCTCCCCGCGGGCGATGAACGCCTTGATGTCGTTGGCCAGGCCGGAAAGATAGGCATGCTCTTTCTGGAGCGCTTCCGGCCAAGGCAGGGGGAGCGGACCGTGACCAGGGATGACCCGCTCCGCCGGCACCGCCGCCAGCGCGTCGAAATTCGCCAGCCAGCCCTTCAGCGAGCCGTCGATGATGGGGAGGTGGCCGACGAAGACGAGGTCGCCGGCAAACAACGTGCGCGTCGCAAGATCGAGAACCGTGAGGTCGCAATCGGTATGCGCTGGGGGCCAGGCGCGCAACTCCAGGCTGCGGCCGCCGAGGTCGAGCGTCAGCCGGTCGTCGACGGTCAGCGTCGGCGGAATGATCTTGACCTCGTCGACCAGCTTGTCGCCGATGATCCTGCGGAACGCCTTAAGGTAGAACGGGCCGCGCGCGGCGAGCGCCCGCGGCAGGTTGCGATGTCCGACGTAGGTCGCGCCCAATCCGTCGAAGGCCGCGTTACCGAACACGTGATCCGGATGCTCGTGCGTGTTGACGACATATAGAATCGGCTCGTCGGTCCTGGCGCGAATGGCTGCGAGCAACCGCCTTCCCACCTCCACGCTTCCTCCTGTGTCGACGACGGCAACGCCCTTCCCGCCGATCACAAATCCGATATTGGCGATATCGCCCGCGTTTTCCTCGCTCATCAGCGCGATCGAGCCGGCGTGAGCGAAGACGCCGGGGGCGACCTCCTGGACCGGCAGCGGACGAGCGTCTTCGCAATGCGCCGGGCCGACGGACAGCGCCAGAACGAAGCCAAAGAACGCACTCGCCAACCCGCGCATGCCCGCGACCTTACGCCTCTCTCCCCGCATCTTGAATCGAGACGTAGAGACTGTTGGTGAAGGAGACAAGCCGGCGTCGTTTCTCTTTGCGATGTAAAGATTTAATCGAGAGGCGGCGGCTATTGTTAAATAGTATTTTTTTGTCAAGTTTTGTGCTTGCGCGATTCGGCCGACCGCAATATGTTCGTTGGGGCTTCGGCTGCACGAGTGTCGGGGAACGGGAGCTCTGGCACACTTAATCGGAGGCAAAGCGAGATTCCCCGGAAGAGGGAGTTCCGCATTCGCTCTGTCGTGACACGCTGTCGACGCCATCCCAACTGAGAACGTCGTAGTTTCGCGCGCGCTGACGATTGACATGTCAGGCGTGCTTCATTCGACCGTAGACAACTGGGAGGAGACGAATGCGCAAATTGTTGCTTGCATGCGTTGGCGCAACCGCGCTCTTTAGCGCTGGATACGCCTTCGCGGATGACGAGTTGGCTAAGCTTCAAAATGACCCGAAGCAGTGGGTGATGCCGCGCGGCGACTTCTTCGGTACGGCCTTCTCAAAACTCAATCAGATCACCGCCGACAACGTGCACAAGCTGGCGCCGGCGTGGACCTTTTCGACCGGCGTTCTGCGCGGACATGAGGGCGCGCCGCTCGTCATCGGCGACATCATGTATCTTCATGCGCCCTTCCCCAACACCGTTTTCGCCCTCGATCTCAACAACGACGGCAAGATCCTTTGGAAATACGAGCCCAAGCAGGATCCCAACGTGATTCCGGTCATGTGCTGCGACACAGTCAATCGCGGCCTCTCCTACGCCGACGGCAAGATCTTCCTGCACCAGGCCGACACCACGCTCGTCGCTCTCGACGCCAAGACAGGCGACGTCGTGTGGTCAGTGAAGGACGGCGATGCGGCGAAGGGCGAGACCGGCACCGACGCGCCGTTCGTGTTCAAGGATAAGGTGTTCATCGGCGTATCCGGCGGCGAGTTCGGCGTGCGCGGCTGGGTCAGCGCCTATGACATCAAAGACGGCAAGCTGGCGTGGCGCGCCTATTCCGAAGGTCCGGATTCCGACCTCCTTGTCGA
Source organism: uncultured Alphaproteobacteria bacterium (assembly GCA_963822215.1). GTDB lineage: Bacteria > Pseudomonadota > Alphaproteobacteria > Rhizobiales > Beijerinckiaceae > Roseiarcus. The sequence goes on along the minus strand of CAWGGX010000006.1, from coordinate 497,534 downwards.
CCCGCAAAAGACGACGGCGCTCGGCAAGCCGATCGGCGCCGACTCGTCGCTCAAGACCTGGCAGGGCGATGAGTGGAAGATCGGCGGAGGCGCCACCTGGGGCTGGTATTCCTTCGATCCCGAACTGAACCTGATCTACTACGGGTCGGGCAATCCCTCGACCTGGAATCCGAAGCAACGTCCTGGCGACAACAAGTGGTCGATGACCATATGGGCGCGCGACGCCGACACTGGCGTGGCCAGGTGGGTCTACCAGATGACGCCTCACGACGAGTGGGACTATGACGGCGTCAACGAAATGATCCTCACCGATCAGAAGATCGACGGCAAGGATCGCAAGCTTCTAACCCACTTCGACCGCAATGGCTTCGGCTACACGCTCGATCGCACGGACGGCGAGCTGCTCGTGGCGCAGAAGTTCGATCCTGCAGTGAACTGGGCGACCGGCGTCGACATGGACAAGTCGTCCCCCAACTACGGGCGTCCGATCCGCGTCAAGGCGATGTCGACCGAGGCGAACGGCGAGGACGTCAACAGCAAGGGAATCTGCCCAGCGGCGTTGGGCTCCAAGGACGAGCAGCCGGCGGCCTACTCGCCAGAGACGGAGCTCTTCTACGTGCCGACCAACCACGTCTGCATGGACTACGAACCCTTCAAAGTGAGCTACACCGCCGGCCAGCCCTACGTCGGCGCGACCCTGTCCATGTATCCGCCTCCGGGCGACAAGAACATGGGCAATTTCATCGCCTGGGACGGCAAGACCGGCAAGATCGCGTGGTCCAATCCGGAGCAGTTCTCTGCCTGGGGAGGCGCGCTGGCCACTGCGGGCGGCGTGGTGTTCTACGGAACGCTCGAAGGCTATCTGAAGGCAGTCGACGCCAAGACGGGCAAGGAACTCTATAGGTTCAAGACCCCGTCCGGCATCATCGGCAACGTGATGACCTACGAGCACGGCGGCCGGCAGTACGTGGCGGTCCTGTCGGGCGTCGGCGGCTGGGCGGGCATCGGCTTGGCGGCCGGCCTGACCAAGCCGACGGACGGTCTGGGCGCGGTCGGCGGATATGCTGCGCTGTCCAATTACACTGCGCTCGGCGGAACGCTGACGGTCTTCGCTCTGCCTCAGGACTGAGCCTCGGCTGATTGAAGGAACACGAAAATCCCCGGCGCTTGCGCGACGAGCACGCGCCGGGTTTTTCATGTCAGGCATAGGGCTACGAAACCGTAACCAAGGACGGTGCAGGTGCGTATTTGTCATTTGGTTGTGGGCGTTGCATTCGCTTTGAACTTGACGGCGCCGATCCTTGCCCGCGCAGACCCGCCCGGCGATCCAACCGCGGTGAAGCGGGACGAACAGGGAATGTGGCGCGACAAGGACGGCGACCCGACCTACAAGGTCGGCGCGGACGGAGCCGTCGACTGGTACACGTACTCGGGCTTCCGCCGCTACCATTCGGAATGTCATGTCTGTCATGGCCCGAATGGCGAAGGTTCGAGTTTTGCCCCGGCTCTGGCGAATTCGCTGAAGACGATCCCTTACGCGGAGTTCTTCGGCATCGTGGTCAGCGGACGGAAGGACCTTCTGAACGGCCAGGACAAGGTCATGCCGACGTTTGCGGAAAACAAGAATGTGATGTGCTATTTGAACGACATCTACATCTACCTGCGCGCTCGGTCACAGAACGCGATTCCGCCCGGGCGTCCCGCCGAGCACGCGCCCAAGCCGCCCGCCTTCGACACGGCGCAAGACAAATGCATGAGCGAGAGCTGATGGCCCAAGACATGCTGGCGGCCGAAGACTCAAAGCGCCGCCGCCCGCAGACTTTTCCGCAAGTGACGCTTGCGGCGCTCCTGGCAGGGCTCCTCTGGGTGATCGGGTCCAGTGGCGGCCGTGCCCAGGACGATGAGTACGGAGCGATCGAACTCGTCGACCCGCACGTGTTTCGCGCCTGCGCGGATCCGCGCGATTTACCCTTCTCGAACGACGCTCGCGAGGGATTTGAAAATAAGATCGCAGACCTGTTCGCCAAAAAGCTCGGCAAGAGCGTCGCCTACGCGTTCTATCCCGGCGCGACCGGCTTTGTCCGCAACACCTTGAACGCGCATCGCTGCGACGTCGTCCTCGGCATCGCCCAAGGCGACGACATTGTCCAACCGACCAACCCCTATTACCGCACCGGCTACGCGGCGGCTTACAAAAAAGGCGGGGCGCTCGACGGCCTCGATTCGCTTCAGGATTCGAGGCTGAAGACGGCGCGGATCGGCGTCGTTGCAGGCACGCCCCCCGTCACCTATCTCGCAACGGGCGGGCTCCTGCCGCAGATCAAATCTTACGCGCTGATGGTGGATACGCGTTTGGATTCGCCGGCGCAGCAAATGATGTCGGATCTCGAGAAGGGGGACATCGACGTCGCTCTGCTTTGGGGTCCCCTCGCCGGCTACTACGCCGGCAAGGCGAGCGATCCCATTGCCGTCACACCGCTGGTGAAGGAGCAGAACGGGCCGAAACTGGAGTACCGGATCGTCATGGGCGTGCGTCATTCGGACCAGAACTGGAAGCGCGCGCTGAACAAACTGATTGCGGACAACCAGGACGCGATCAACGCGATCCTCAAATCCTACGGCGTCCCGCTGCTCGACGAGAACAATCGCCCCCTGGGGCCGTGAACATGAATCGATCAGGATTGCGGCTTGCGAGGGCGGCCGCGGTCGCGGGCTTTGCGGCTTTCACCCCGATCGGCGTCGCATGGGCGGGCGGAGCTCCCCCGGAGCCTGAAACATTCCGGCAAAGCGACTATCGGGCACCCACGCCTGCGACGCTCAGCGGCGCGCGCGTGCTCACGACAGGCGAGGCCGAAGAGCTCTGGCGCAACGGCGAGGCTGCGTTCGTCGACGTGCTGCCCCAGGCCCCTCGACCTGCCGGTTTGCCCGCCGACGTCGTGTGGCGAGACAAACCACGGTTCGACATTCCAGGCAGCCTATGGCTGCCCGATACCGGTTACGGAGAGCTTGCTCCGGTCATGCTGGATTATTTCCACCGCGGGCTCGACCGAGCGCTGGACGGCCGCTCCCGCGCCCTCGTCTTCTATTGCCTCAAGGATTGCTGGATGTCCTGGAACGCCGCGAAGCGGGCTTTGGCTCTGGGGTATAAGAACGTCGATTGGTATCCCGAAGGAACAGAGGGCTGGGCGGCGGCCGGTCTGCCGCTCGAGTCCCGCCGACCGGAGCCACGGCCTTGAGCCGCAAGCCGAGAAGCGACCATACGATGCAGGTTTTCGCCGTCAATCCGTCGAAGCCCACGCGCTCGAGCCGATGCTCCGCACGCTTCGCCGCAAGACGGATGGCGTATCCGTCACAGCGCCTGTTGCACAGCCCGGGCAATGGCCCCGAGGCGCTGTTCGATCAGCGTCGGAGACTCGCAGACATACGCCACCGTTCGACGGCGGTCGTCGAACACGCGAAGGTCCCATTCCAGCTTCTGACGCGCCGCCTCGTCCAACTGCCCATCCGGGTTGTTCTTCTCGTCGGCAGCGTTTTGCGCAACCTCGTTCTCCGCGCGAATGCGGTCCGCCAGCTCGCGCTGTTTTCGTCCAAATCGGTCGAGTCCGCCCAGGATTTGCGACCGCTGCTGGGTCAGGTCCTGGAACGCCGCGCCGAAGGCCTCGAGCAATTTCGGATTCGCATCCGCGCCCTGTCTGGCTTTGAACGCCGAAATCGTCTTTTCCACGTCCTCGAGCGGCACGCGCCGTTGCGCCATTTTCGTTGCGAGATCGACGACATCCGGGTCGTTGCGCCAGGCATGCGAATTCAGGTCGACATCGGGACCAGACCACACCGAGGCGAGCGAGAAGGTCGAGGTCTTGACCTGCTGACACGGCCAGTCTGGATCGGCTTTCGGGCGTCCTTGGGCAAACGCGTGCGGCGACGCAACCAGCAAGACTCCGGCAAAGACTGCGCGAGCGCAGGCAAGCATGGGCGTATCCTCGTTTTGCCGAGCATAGGCGCCGCTAAACGACCTTTCAAGCAGCGGCGTTTTGCATCACGGACAGGGTGCGCCGCCCCGCTGAGGACCAAAGCGGCGCATATCGAGCGGATGACGCTGAGGAGAGATCGATGACCCGGATGTTGGCCAGCGTAACAAACTCTGCAGAGGCTGAGATCGCCCTGCGGCTTGGCGTAGACATCATCGATCTGAAGGACGCAGCGAAGGGCGCGATGGCCACGGTCGACATCGCGACTGCCGAGGCTGTCGTGGCGCAGGTTGCAGGACGGCGCGAATTGAGCGCCACTCTGGGCGACCCGCCCTACGATCCGCCCGCGCTCATCGAGAGGGCGCGCGCTTTCGCGGCCGCGAAGGTCGACTATCTCAAGGTTGCGATCGATGCGGATATGCTCGAGCAATGCGGTGAAGGGCTGCTCGCGACAATCGCTCGGACGGCGCATCTGGTCGCGGTGCTGTTTGCTGACGAAGCGCCCGACTTCGCCCTGTTACCGAAGCTGAAGTCGCTCGGGTTCGCCGGCGCCATGCTCGACACGAGGCGCAAGCGCGCCGGCCGGCTGCTCGACCATTTCGACGTCACCCGCCTGGAGCAGTTCTGCTCGTTGTGTCGCGCCGAGGGATTGACGAGCGGTCTCGCCGGTTCGCTGGAGGCGCCTGACGTGCCGCGACTCCTGCTGGTCCGCCCTGACGTCCTCGGGTTTCGCGGCGCGCTTTGTCACCACCACGACCGAGCGGCCGGGCTCGACCCGCAATGCATTTCCCTGATCCGCGATCTTATCCCGCGCGAACGTCCGGACCCGGATGCGTCCCCGAAGGTCGACTGGAGACTTCTGGCGCGCGGAATCGTCGGCGGCCGCGACCACGAAAGCGAAGTTGACCGCGTCTACGTTCACGACTTTGTCATCCCAGCCTCCATTGGCGCGTATGATTTCGAGCGCGGCGCGCCGCAACGGGTCGCGTTCGACGTCGAGGCCGTTGTCCGCCGTACGGTCGGTCCTGTCGATGACATGCGGGAAGTCTTCTCCTATGATCTCATTCTGGACTCGATCCGCCTCGCCGTCGGGCGCGGACACGTCCAGTTCGTCGAGATCCTGGCGGAGGAGGTCGCCGCTTCCGTGCTTCGGCATGACCGGGTTCGAAGCGTTCGCGTCAGCGTGCGAAAAATCGACGTCATCGACGGCGCGGTCGGCATCGAAATCCATCGCGAGCGCGCGTCGGGCGCGGCGGAGAGCCACCTCTACGGCCTCGCCTCGAGGACGACGCCGTCGCATCGAAAAGACTAGGCCGGCGCGGTTGCGGGCGCCGCTCTTCAGGCGAACGTCCGCGCGAGTTCGAAAGCCTGGCGAAAGTCGAGCTTCAGAGGCGATGCGCTCGCCGCCATCTGCTTGAAGAGGCTGGCTTCCGTCCGATACTTGACGTTGCCGATGGCGAGGGCGCCGACCCCCAGGGCGCCGCCATCGCCGAGGGGCGAGCCGTTGGCGTGCAGATCGAGCCCATCGACGCCGAGCGGCGGAACCGCGTTGACATCCGCGGCGACGAGCAATTTCTTCCCGCCTGCGATTTGCGTCGCGTCGAGCACCCGCACGCCGGCCCTTGCGGCGCACAGCGCGATTTCGGTCGACGAAACGATCGACGTCTTCTTTTCCGCACTGGAGCCGTCGGCGACGGCGATCTCGACGCCGAAACGGCGCTTGACCTCCTCGGCATGGCGCTGAACGCGCTGCGTTCCGTCGTGACCAACGAACGTGACCGACGCGCCTTCGAGCGCCCCGATGACTCCGGCGGCCGTTCCGACAACGCCCGTCGCGCCGAAGATCGAAACCGCGAGGCCAGTGAGTCCCCGTCCCTTCTGTTCCTTCAACGTCTTCTCGACCACGGCGATCATCGCGGCGGCCGTCGTGAAGGACCCCGCGGGATCGGCGAAGAGCGAGATCTCGAACGGCTTCAGCAGGGACCTCGAGGCCGCCTCGAGCATGTCGAGCGCGAGAAACGCATCCTTCCCCGCGATGAAAAAGCCTGTGCGCGCAGCGTCGCGCGGGGAGCGCGAGAACATCGCATCCTGGACCAGGCCGGTTATCTCGCCGATCGACACGTTCGTATACGGAACTGCCGCGTCGTATCCCGCGTCGAGCGCCATGTTGACGTCGAACGGGCTCATGTGCGCAAGCGGAGTCACCATGTGCAGGATATTCTTGGCCAAGTCTTCCTCCCGGTCAGCGGTGGTTCTCGTTGTCGAACTCTTCGATCAAGGCGCCGCGATTGCACGCCGCGCAGATCCTGACGGAAACGTTGGCGCCGGCCGCCTCGCGTGCGCGCGAAGCGAGGAATTCGGCTTCGCCCGGATCTGCGGCGAAAGCGAAAGCCGCCGGTCCCCAGGAGCTCTGTCCGACGCCGCGCGCGCCGTGAGCCCGCAAGCGCTCGGCGACGCGGCCGACCGCGGCGCTAGTAAAGCGGCCGCCGCCCTGGGCTGGCGCAAAGTGGCCTCCGAGGATATCCTGTATTGCTGCAACGCCTTCGCCGAACGCATCGAGATCGCGTTCCGCGACGCCCGGCAGGATCTGCATCAGCGTCCGCCGGCAGATCTCGCCCGCGGACTCGGCGGACAGCGCGGGCAGTTCCGCGAACGCTCGCCGCTCGTCGTCGCCATGCACGCCTTCGACGGCCGGGTCGATGATCAGGACGATTCGCCACACTTCAGGAAACGAGAGATGCGTCACGACCGGCGGCACGTCGGTATGCGGGCCGCGCCCGACGTCGAGGACGAAGCCGCCGCGCGCGAACAACGCCGCTCCGGCTCCCGATCTCCGGCCGCGATCCAGAATGCGCGCGTCCTCGACCGCATCGTCGCCTAGCCTGTGAAGCCGCCGCAACCCGCCTGCGATCGCGAGCGCGAGCTGCGTCCCGGACCCGAGCCCGGAATGCGCCGGGATGGCCGAGGCGACGGTCAAGGTCCCGCCCGGTTTGAGCCCCAGCCTTTCCGCAACGCGGAGCGCGAGCATGGCGCTGCGCTCGCGCTCGTATCCGAGCGCCTGAGATTCACCGCCCGCGACGATCTCGACGCAGGTTTCGAAGGCGTCTATCGAGAGGCCGATCGAGCCGAAGCGACGCCCGAGGCCTCCGTTCAGATCCAAAAATCCCAGGTGCAGCCTGGCGGTCGTCGCGACCCGAACGCTTCTCACGACTGCGCTCCGCCTCCCTGTTTTCGAGCGCCCTGATCGCGGCGCCCCGCCAACGACATAATGAAGTTTTCGGCCTCTTGCCAAGCGTCGCAGGCGCCGAATTTCGGTTTCACGGCGAAGCTGCGCTACGCCGCCCCGACGACTCTTCGCGAGAGGCTTGCGTCGCCCTCCAAGGCCATTCACGATGAGCGCGGCAGGGGCTTCGATCGAAGGCCAGAACGCGATGATTGAGCTGATCCTGACGGTATGCACGCTCGTTGCAACGGAGCGCTGCAGCGAAACGCGTCTGCAATTCGTCTCCGACGAGACGCCGGCTGAATGCGCGATGCGGGTGCCGCCCACCATCGCGGCCTGGTCCGAGCAGCATCCGGGCATGCGCGTTGCGCGCTGGCGCTGCGCCTACCCGGGGCAGGACGGCAAGAAGATCTGATCGGCGCCTATCGCTGGCTGGAGCGGGATGACTTTTGAACGAATCGCGGGCGTCCCGTCATCCGGCCGCCCGCACGTCCACCCCTCCCCGAGGCGGAAGGACGTGGGGGAGCGCTTGGCCCCTCTCTTCCATGCATTGGTCGTCCGCACTGCCCGTGCACTCTTGGCAGCGTTTCCATCTTATCAAAGACTTAAGCGCACAAAACTGTCACAAAATCCAGTTGAGCGTCGGCTATTATACAATACAATCCAGGTAAAATTTGTGACGGACTGACGTGTCAGCGTATCATGAGGATACGCTCGAACCTAAAGTCATTCCGCTCTATTGCGGGTCCTTTGCAGGCATGCGCGGAGGAGCGAGCGGCGTAAAGACGATGCTCGCGTTCTCGTCGCGTCCGAGAATCGGATCGAGCGGGCCCCCCGTCGATGGATCGCCCCCGCCTGTCGTCGTGATCGAGGACGGAGTCACCTCGCGCGCCGTCGCCTCACTGATGCCGCCCTCTCCCGTGCCGAAATCCGCCGTCCGTCCGCCCTGCGGCTTCCCGTCTGCGCTCGCCTTGATGGCGGCTTCCGCCTTCTCCGCGAGTTTCGCGTCGTAAGGCAGGCGATAGGCGCGCGGAACGCCGCTCGGGAAATTGTCTTCGTCGAGTTCCTCGACCCAAAGATGGATCGCCCCGGGTTCGCCCGCGAGCGAATGCGGTTCCACGATGCGCGCAGAAAGCAGCTTGAAACGCGCCGGCAAGGGATCGATCGACGACCAGCCGAGCAGCGCCCGGGCCTCGACGAAATTGACGACGTAGAACGCGCTCGTGAGGATGATCAGGGCCGCCTTGATCGGCCAGGGGAGCCGCGCGAAGACAAGGATCGAAAGCAGCACGACACCGAGGAGCGCGTATCCGATCGCGAGACCCAGAACGACTTCGTTGACGTTCATCATCGAATGCGCACGCCCGTCTTGGGATCGAGATCCGATCCATTACGATTTGCGGAGCGGAACGTTTCCATCAGCGATTTCGGCCGGCGATTGACGTCGGTCACCTTGCCTTCGGGATCGATGGTGAAACGGACCGCGGTCTTCTCGTCGCCGGTGTGATCGACGAACACCTTGTCGTCGAAGACGACTTGAGCCGTGGGATTGAGCTTCTGCACTTTCACGGTCGCCGGAACCGGCTGACCGGTCGTCGCCTGGAAGTGGCTGACGTTGACCGTGTACTCCCCGGGTACGATTCCTCGGATGGTGACAATCTCCTCGCGGATTGGCGATGCGATCTTCTTGCCGTTGACAACGATGAAGTCGTTGGCGCCGCCACGGTCGTCACGATCGAGCACCAGGAAGCCGGCTTCGCGATGGCGGTACCAGGCGATGTTGCCGGCCGGGTCCTGGACAAAGAGATCGAGATCGTCCGGGTGGTTGTCCGGCCAGTCCATGGTGACGAGAAACTCGGCCTTGGAGTCGATCTTGCCCTCCTTGGAGTCGGGCGAGATGGTGAGCAGCGCGATAAAGAACAGGAACGCGACGACCTGCAGCGCCTTGAACAGCATCACGCTGAAAGGATCGAACGGCTCTTCGCGCGGATAGAGGCCGAAGTCATCGATCATAGCGGCGTTCCAGCGCCGGGACGACGCGCGTTTCCGTGAGCCGCACGGCCCGCGAGAACAAAGCCGAGGTTGCGCCGTCGAGCATGTAATACTGGATCTTCAAAAGGATCGATCCGACAAGGCCGGCAAGAGTCGTGTACATGGCGACCGCCATGCCGTCGCTCATGACGCCCATCGACGCTTTCATCGTCGTCTTGTCGCTGGCGTCGAGGCCCGCGATCGGCGCCAGCATGATGATGAAGCCGATGATCGTGCCGAGAAGCCCGAGCTTGATCAAGGTGTCGCTGGCGAAGCCGCCGAAGCCGTTCGATCCGCGCAGCCGGTCGGCGAGGCTTCGCAGGAGAAGCGTTTGATCCAGCCGCCTCGCGCCTTGCGCCCGCGCCTTGAGCGCGAGATCGCGAATATGCGCGCCGACAAAGCCTGGCGGCAGCGGTCCCTGCCCCTCGACAGAGCCGTCATCGAGGACGATCGCGTTTGCGCCCGCGGCTTCGATCATCGTCTCCGCCTTCCGCTCCAACTCGCCCTCGCGCGCGATCGCGAGGGTTCGCCACAGGCAATGAAGCGATGCGCCGATGTACAGCACGCCGATCACCGTCGAGATGTAGGTGCGGTCGGCGGCGATCATTCGAGCCAGGAGCCCGTAGCGCCAAAGCAGCACGCCCGCGAAAACGGTCGCGCCTGTGAAGATGAGCCATCGCAGCAGCGGGGCGCGATCGGAGCTTGACCAGGCTGTCGGCCGATCGCTCGATGCAAGGGCGCTTGCGCTCATCGCGTCCATCCTCCCATCACTCACGGCTTCTCGCCGTTGGCCCCAAGGAGCCTATCCGCGCCGCGACCCCCGCCGCAAGTCCAGGTCTTCCCGGGCGATGGCGGGCAAATCGCCCAATCTTGGCCCGCTCGCGCCACCGCGGCGCGATTGGTCTTGGAGAAAGGTCAGCGGAGGAAAATATGCGGATCTTGATCTCACCCGCCTTCTCGCCGGATCGCAGGCCCTGCGGCAAGCCGCGGTACGCGGTCCGGTCGTCCCGCAGCGCCTCTGGGCGTCTCGGGAGTCACCGTCTGTCAATTTGCGAGGTCGAGACCCTTGATCTCCTCGACGACAAAGGTCTCCGCCCGGCGCCAGGCGTCGTCGGTGTCGCCTCGGAAGGTCAACATCTTGTCGTCGACCAGGCGGTCCGCCTGAAGATCGACGATCTGCAGCTTGCCCCACTGGATCAGCGTGCTCATTTTTTCGATCCCCCCGTAGACCAGCAGCCGCGCGCCCGCGGCTTGGGCCGCTGCGATCAGGGCCGGCGCCGGCGTGTTGCGGGCGGTGCAGGGCGGTGAGGCGCAGGCGATCTCGACCGGCTTGAATCGCCCTGTTGCGGCAAGGTCGCTACGCAGCGCCTTCGCGAAAGCGGCCAGACGCGCGGCATGTTGCGCCGTCTGGTCGCGAGGCTCGCCGGACGTATCGGTGTAGTCGAAGTCGATGACGGCGACCGGGATCGGCGGACTTGCGACGCAGACGCTGGCGGAAAGCATGGCGACCATTGGAGGGGCCAGCATGCGCATGAACGACCCCGCCGACGTCCCACTCCTCATGTTGGTGTCCTTCTCGTCATGGCGGTCGCGTTCGGAAATGTTCGACCTCGAATGCTGACTGGTCGCCCCGTCATGCGCGCGGCAACAGAATCTCGCCTTTGCCGAGCGCTGCAAGGTCCCCAGCAAGACGGCGCAGACGTCTGCGAAAAAGTCTTGCGAGCTTCGCGCTTTCGCGCGCTACGAAGTCGGCGATAATGCGCGCGGCGACGAGATCGTGTTCGCCGCAGTCGCCGAAAGATGGAGAAAGTCTCGTCGCTCCGCGCCCGAGCAGGATCGTTCCGCGGCCCATCAGATAGCCCGGCAGGTCCCCCGCCTCGCCCCCGATCGCGAGCGTGCCCGCGATCATCCGGCTGCCGGCGTACGCCCCTGCGCGGCCTTCAATCAGAACAACGCCGCGGCGAAGGCGATCGGCGGCCCTCGCGCCGGCGTCGCCGCGAACGAGCAGCAGTCCGCCGGACATGCCGACGGTCTCTCCGCTCAACGGACCGGCCAGACGTTCCCCGGCGGAGCCTGCGATCTCGAGGACGCCGCCCCTCATCCCGGAACCGGTGAAGGCCCCGGCGTCGCCGCGGATCATCAGTCGTCCGCCGCTCATCAACCGGCCCGCCTCGACGCCGACGTCGCCCTCGACCACGACGGCCCCCGCGGAAAGCGCGCTCCCCACGCGGTCGAACCGCTCGCTGCCTCCGTCAAAAACGACCGTGTCGGCCTCGCCCATGCGAACCTGAAATACGTCTCCGACCGTCACGCGCTCGCGGGTTGTCTGCAGTTCGATGGCGTTGATGTCCGACTCGCTCTTCCCAGAAAGGTTCGCCGGCGTAAGGGGCGAAAGATCGAGGCGTTGCGGAGGCGCCGCGCGAAGGGCGAAAGTCAGCGGCTTCATGGCAGCAACTCTCTGAGTCGATAGTGATGGCGACCCAGTTTGCCGCCGTAGTTCCCCGCTCCGACACGCAAAGCGCCGCGTTCGGGGCCAAGAGTCAGGATCGCTGAGAGGCCGGCGCGCATCGCCGCCGCGACGGCGGCGCTCGCCAGCCCGTCGATGACGATTTCCAGCACGCTGCCGATCTCGGGATCGAGCGCGCTGTCGACGGCGCCTTTCAAGGTGGGGCAATAGGCGTCGTTGGTCGAGGCGCTCGCGCCTTTGTACTTGGAGCCGACTTTCGAACCGGACCGCGCGATGCCGCCCGGAAATGGCATGATGACGTCGGGCACAGCGCAGATCGCTTCGGCTGCGGCCTCGGCGGCCGCAAGCGTCTTTGCCGGAGTCGCGCCCATGATGATCAAATTGCCCCCGCCGACCGCACTCTTGGTCATGAACGCCGTCGACTCGCAAACAAACTCGCCGTCCATCACCGGCACCCGCCAGAAACGCCTTGACCCCAGTTTCTTCGAAATCTGCCAGCCATCGCCGAAAAATCGAATCGCGGCGCCGACTTTTAGCTTTTCGTCTCCCGCCTCAAGCCCCGCGTAGCAGGCTGAGCCCGGGCTCGTCAGAACGCATTGGCCGACCCTGTTCTGCACCTGACGCTGCAACTCGGACGTGGACACCGCAAACAGCAAAACCCGCACGCCCGGCCGCCCGTCCGGGGTTTCGCGCGGCGCGACAGCGCGGTCGATTCCGGCTTCACAGCCACACGCGATCACCGACGTGGCGAAACCCGTCATGGTCGTTGCAGCTTGCAGCGCCCAGCGCTTCGTCGGCGCCGTGATGGTGAGCGCCGTCCCCCGCATGTCGAAAGCTTCGGCGAAGGTATCGTCGACCCGGACGCCCGTCGGAGTCAGCTCGAGCATGCGATGCTCTCAAAAGGCTCAGGCCGCGGAATTGCGGCTTCGGGAACCCGCATGAAATCGGACGGAAGCCCATAGCGCTCGTCGTAGTAGCGCTCCATGCGACGTCGCATGCCAGCATCGACCGAGGGAGAGACCTGCAACGCGCGGCCGAACCGGTAGTGAGTGACCGTCCCGTCGCGCACGACCAGATCGCCGTCCTTGTAAACGCGCGCCGCCGACCGGAACATCGCGGCGAGATCCCGTCCGGGGCGATAGAGCGCGATGTCGGCGCGGCCGCCGACGCCGAGATGCCCGCGGTCCGAGAGCCCCAAGAGCCGCGCTGGGGCGGCGCGCGTCATCGTCGCGATCTCATAGACCGTGTATTCGCGAGACAGCGACGGCAACGTCGTCATTGCGGCTGCCTCCGCAGGGATTCGGGCAAGCCATTGGGCGCGCAAGTCCTTGTCCATTAGCAGGGCGAACAGCTCCGGATAAACGGTGAACGGCGCGCCGTTCGGATGGTCGGTGGTGAAAAAAACGCGCCAGGGGTCGTCGATGAGCAAAAACAGCTCGAGCCCGACGGCGAACTGCACGGCGTTGAAGAAGCTTCCCGCCTTGTACTCGAAGGGAACGATCCCGCCCCCGTTTGAATCGCCGTCAAAGATAACGTATTTCCTCGGATGGGCGAAACCACGCGCGGAGAACTGACGCAACACATCGGACGAGATGGTCACCGTCTGCCCGAACATCGCCTGTCCGACGTCGATCGTCACGTTCCTTGCCGCATTAATTGCTTCCGCAAGCTGCGGGGCGCTGGATGAAATCCCCTGCTTGCCTTCGGCGCCGTAGCCGTAAAACTGAAGATGCGCGAGGTGCAGCGGCAGGTCTTCGGCGGCGCCGATAGTCTCCAGGGCCGTCTTGAAGTTCCCGGGCATTCCAAGATTGTTGCAGTGGACATGCAGCGGATGCGGCACGCCGAGTTCGTGCACTGCATGCTGTAGCGCCTTCACGATCTCCCGGCTGCTGACGCCGTAGGTTGGGACTACGTCGTCGAAGGAGAACGTCCTCACGTTCTCCTTGAACGCGGCGATGCCGCCGGCGTTGATGACCTTGATCCCGAGCGCGCGCGTCCTCTCCAACGTCCAAGCGACGTGATCCCGGACAGCGCCGGCGCCCTCCCCTGCGCGCATCAGTCCGAGGACAAAATCGTCGTTGCCGAGGATGGCGAGGATCGCTTTGTCAATGATCGGGATGTCGGCGAGCTCGAGATGCGCATGCAGTGCGTGATGAGGCGAAATGGCAGGCTCGACGACCGTGGTGAAACCCATTTCGGCGTACAGGCAACCCGTCTCGAAGGTCGACCAGCCGGCGTTGGAAAGCGGCGTCGCCGCGGGTCGGCGCGCGTGGGCCCGATGCTGCTCGGGCAAAAGCAGGCGCGCGGTGTTCACGTTGCCGCCCGCGATGTGCGAATGAATGTCGATACCTCCCGCCATTACGATGAGGCCTTCGGCGTCCACGATCTGCTCGGGGCGCGCCTCGGTTGAAGGCGGCGCGACAATCCGGTCGTGACGGAAATAGAGGTCGCCGATTTCGTCGCGCTTGTGCTGCGGATCGACGATGCGTCCGCCCTTGATGCAAGTCAGCATGCCTGGACGCCCGCGTCCGAAAGGCTTCCGGCGACGCGGGCGAGGGCCTCGGCGACGCTCGGGAGATCGCCCGAGGATGGCGAATTCGCACTGACAGCGACCAAGGTCCCTATCTCCAAGGAGTGAACGACAGCATCGTGATCGACGCCTGGACGTCCAACCTCGATCAACACTTTCGGCATCAGCGCCGGTCGCGCCGCACGATCGCACAGTGCGATTGAAATCGATCTCGCAGCCCACTCCGGCGGCGGCGCGCCGAACGCAGAGATCCAAACGACGCAGTCGACCTCCCCCGCTCTCATCAGGCGCTCGGCGTCAAATCGCCAAGGGTCGTGCGTGGGCGCGCCGGAGCCGAACCCGGTTCGCATCGGAAAGCCGGTCATCCACCCGCAAACAGCGAGAGCGCCCGTGCCGTTGTCGGCCGCCGCCAAGGGCAAGGACGAGAACCGAGTGGAACTCGTTAAGATCTCGCACGAGGCCGTTGACCATTTCGATCTCGAGCGCGTCGAGACCGGAGGCCGACCAGATGGCGACGCCGAACCTCGCCCCTCTCAACACATCTGCGATAGCGTCGAGACGCGACAGCGCCAAGTCAGACGCCGTTGTCCAAGGACGTCCTTTGACGCGCGCGCGCAGCGCTGCAAGGTTGGCCGCAAAGTCGGCGCCTTTCCCGAAGACGACGGTTTCGACGTGACCGGGCTGTCCCCGGGGTTCGGACCGCTCATTCCTCGCGAGGACGACAAACCGTCGCTCCACATCAACTCGGTCGGGCCGGGCAGGCACGGACAAGAGCCTCTCATTCAAAGCCGGCCACGCCTTGTCGAGACCGTCGCCGACCAACAACAAGACGTCAGCCCGTACGCGTGCTTCTCCTGGCGTTGTGAGCATGACGCCCGTCTCGCGCAGGCAGTCGAGATCGCGCAATATCGATGCTGAATGCATGTGCTCGATCACGCCGCCGACCCGCTCGGCAAGCGCAACCGCGCGCCTTGCACCGTCCACGTCCGTTCCCAATCCCGCGAAGAGCGGCTGCCTGCTTGACATGAGAAGCCGGGCCGCCGTGGCGGCAGCTTGGTCGAGCGAGGCGCGCATTCCATCGACCCACGCCCCAGCCCATTCTGTCAGAACGCCTCCGTGCGCCATGCCCCAGCCAATCTCAAGCGTATTGCGTCCCGACCACGAGGTTCACACCTGACGCCCAATTCAATCAGAAAGATCGCTATCACATGGCGACCTGCGGCCGTGTCGACGAATACTTGACGCCTTCTCTATGACGGCGCCGCACGCCGCACGCGGAGCCGCCACACATGCGGTGGGGACGACGCCGTTCGTTCCGCAGGCCGTTCCTCAGTCTTCGATTGACGGGCCTTGCCAGTTCGCCAACCCTTACTTCAACGGATCATAGTGAAAGACCGCCGACGAATAAATATCGGGAGCGAACGAAATCATCACAAACGCTCTCGTCGGGAAAAATTCCCGCCGCAGAATTGTCTGCAGAGCGGCCGGCGGACTGGACAGACTGTCGCTCGCAGCTTCAAGTACAGAGTCGACCGCCATCCGCGTACGAATCCGACCGAACCGGAAGAGGAAGCACCCATGGCCATTGAACTTGCCAGAGTTTCCGTAGGGCCAACTCTTTACCGCGCCCGACGGGATCCCCTCGGCGTCTGTTATGGCCGTGGGCGGCCCCGCAAATACCGAAATGCCTGATGCGCCCAGCCTGATCGTCGTCGCTCAATCCGCGCGCGCGCTCGCTTCCTCGGCAAAGCGCGCCGGATATGCGCCGCTCGCAATCGACGTGTTCGGGGACGACGACACGCGCGCAATCAGTCGTGCCGCTATTACGCTCGAAGGCGGACTGTCCCGGGGACTTCGCCGCCCTACGCTGATCGACGCGGTGCGCACATTCGTTCGCCAATATGACGTGATCGGTTTGGTCTATGGCTCGGGCTTCGAGCATCAACCTGCGTTGATCTCTGCGGTCGCGCGCGAGGTTCGTGTATACGGCGCGAACGCGCGCGCGCTTTCGCGCGCAAAAGACCCCGTCGCTGTTGCACTGGTCTGTGCGCAATCGCGTGCCGCTCATCCTCAAATCGAATTGGTGCAGCCGTTGAATTGCGACGGCTGGCTCACGAAACTCCGCGGTGGAGCAGGCGGCGGGCATGTACGCATCGCTTCACGAGAGACCGCGATGGCCCCCCGCGATTATTTCCAGCGTTGCGTCCACGGGCGCAGTGTCTCGGCGTTGTTCGTCGGCGACGGCGCACGCGCGACAATCGTCGGATTGAGCCAGCAGTGGACTTGTCCGTCTTCGCGCGCTCCGTTCCGCTACGGAGGCTCGGTCGGTCCAATCGACATCAGCCCTGATCGCCGCGAGGAAATCGAGATTGCGGTCGCCGGCGTGACACGAGCGTTCGGCGTCGTCGGCCTCGCCAGCGCTGATTTTGTCGTTTCGGACGATGTCGCCTGGTTCATTGAGGTGAATCCTCGTCCCGGCGCGACGCTTGATATATTCGATCGCGATGAGGATCCGTTGCTTGCTCGGCATGTAGAAGCCTGTGAAGGACGAATGACGACGCCAGCCGCGCGAACCCGGTGCAGGGCCGCCGAGGTCGTCTATGCGAGGGGCGACATCGCCTGTCCGCCACGGACGAAATGGCCGGATTGGGTCGCAGACCGTCCTGTTGGCGGAACGAAGATCGCCGCGGACGAACCCATATGCACAGTGATCGCCACGGCGCCGGACGCACAAGCCGCCAGACGGCTTGTTGCGGACCGAGCGCAAGAAATCAGCACCATTGTCGAGGGATGGACGACGTGAAGTTTGACACCGCCATTAGCGTCAATCGTCGCGCCCAAAAACTTACCCGCGCCCTGCGACGCGAAGCAGCCGCGCTGAATGTCGCCGTCGTTGGAGGCCCTCTCGGCGAAACGCTGATCGATGCGGGCGCAATGCAATGCGGCGGCGTCTCGGCCGGGTTGCGCATCGCAGAGATCTGCATGGGCGGGCTCGGCCACGTGAGCCTCGGGCCCAACGCCGCGACGCCGCGGTGGCCGTGGACGATTTCGGTTGCGTCGTCGCAGCCTGTCATCGCCTGCCTCGGAAGCCAGTATGCGGGCTGGAACCTGTCGCACGGAAAAGGGTCGGGCGCTTTCTTTGCGCTTGGATCGGGTCCGGCGCGGGCGCTCGCACGGAAAGAGAAAATCTTTGAAGATATCGGCTACCGGGACGCATCGGATTGCGCAACACTCGTCATCGAAAGCGACCGCCCACCACCGCCCGAGGTCATCGAAAAGATTGCTGCCGACTGCCGCGTCGCGCCCTCCGCGGTGACCGTGATCTACGCGCCGACGCAGAGCCTGGCGGGCGGCGCGCAGGTCGTGGCGCGGGTTCTGGAGGTCGCGCTGCACAAGGCGCACGAGACTGGATTTCCGCTGGAGTGGATCGTTGACGGGATGGGCGCAGCGCCGCTGTCGCCGCCGCACCCGGATTTCGTGACCGCGATGGGCCGCACCAACGACGCCATCATCTACGGCGGTATGGTGCAGCTCTTTGTGACCGGCCCCGCGGCGGATGCAAGGTCGCTCGCCGAATCCTTGCCGAGCAATACGTCGCGCGATTTCGGCGCGCCTTTTGCGGAAATATTCAAGCGCTTCAAAGGCGACTTTTACGCCATCGATCCAATGCTGTTTAGCCCGGCCGAAATCGTCGTCACCGCGATCGATTCCGGCGCAAGCTTCCGGGCCGGGATGCTGCACCATGACCTGCTTGATGCATCGTTCGGTTGATGTGCGCGCCGCGTACGGCGGCGGACCTCTGGTCGCTTTGGTCAGCGATCAGCGTGACTGGCATGCGCGGCAGATGGAAACGGCCCTTGTCGCCAAAGGCGCGCGGTTCGAGCGAATTGACTTAGCCAAATGCGGGTTCGACACCACGAACGGAAGCGGCCTTGCCTTGCAGCATCTGGGTTCTCGACTGCCGGATGCTGTCCATGTGCGGACCCTGGCGAACGGATCGTTTGAGGCGATAACGAAGCGTCTTGGCGTGCTGCACGCGCTGTCGGCGCTTGGCGTCCCCGTTTGGAACGACGCGCGGGCGATCGAGCGTTGCGTCGACAAATCGATGACGAGTTTCGAACTGGCGCGCGCCGGCCTGCCGACCCCTTCGACGTGGGCGATCGAATCCTTCGACGAGGCGCGTGACCTCGTCCTGCGCGAGTCGTGGCGCGGTCCGCTTGTGCTCAAGCCGCTGTTCGGTTCGCAAGGCAAAGGCCTGCGTCTTGTTCGAAGCCCGGACGATCTTCCGGCGCCCGACGCGGTCGACGGGGTCTACTACCTCCAACGTTTCCAGGCGGTCGAGGGCGAGGGATTCCACGACTACAGGCTCTTTGTCGTCGAGAGTCGAGTGGCGGCTGCGATGATGCGGCGTTCCTCGACGTGGATCACCAACATCAAGCAGGGCGGCGAGCCGTGGAGCGTCGGGCGCGACGCTCGGATGGAGCGTCTTGCGATAGCAGCCGCGGTAGCGGTCGGCGCGACGATCGCGGGCGTCGATATCCTCGTTGCGGCCGAAGGCGGCCCGACCGTGCTCGAGGTCAACAGCATGCCGGCTTGGAGCGGCCTGCAGAAGGTGGCGCAAGTCAACATCGCCGAAGTGATCGCCGCCGAGCTGATGGCCGAGATCGTTTGCCGTGTTGCGCCGGAGCCTGCGCTTTGAGCAGCGTTGATTCCGCCATCGCTGCCGCCTTCGTCGAGGCCTGCCTTGAGGAACTCGACGCGCTGAAGCCCGGAAATGTCCATCGCTACGCGTCCGGCCATCGCATGGAGGTCGACGATTTCGTCCGCAGCGCCGAGGCGAGCGCAACGTACGTCGCAGCGGACGGCCGGAGCGTCGGGGCTCGCGTGCGCGGCGCGGTCGATGCGACGCTTGCCGCCGTCGGTCAGAACACCAATTTAGGGATTGTCTTGCTTTGTGCGCCGCTGGCCGCGGCGGCGGAGGGGGCGGCGCGTGAGCTGCGCGGCGCGCTTTCCGGCGTCCTCGACCGTCTCGACCTGCAGGATGCGATCGACGTCTATGCGGCGATCGCCGCCGCAAGACCGGGCGGCCTTGGCCGCGCGCCCGAACAGGATGTCCGCGAGGAGCCAACCGTATCGTTGCGGGAGGCGATGGCGGCCGCCGCGGATCGCGATCGAATCGCGCGACAGTATGTGACCGACTTCGAGGACGTTTTCGTCCTCGGTCTCAAGTCCCTGGACGCCGCTAGAGTACAGCGGCGCGAGCGGCGCTGGTCGACGTTGGCGGTGTACCTTGGCTTTCTCGCCGAGTTCCCGGACACGCACGTCGCACGAAAATTCGGTTCGGCGACCGCGGAGGATCTGCGCCGGGAGGCGGCGACGTGGCGCGAAAGGCTGGCCGCGGCGCCCGATCCCGAGGCGATGATTCCGGACCTCATGCAATGGGACAAGGCGCTCAAAGCCCGCGGCGTCAATCCGGGCACGAGCGCAGATCTGACCGTCGCGACGCTTTTCACCGCAACCCTGCGAACTCGTTGACGAGGCGTCTTGCCCTCATCGAGCAACAATGCTTGATTATGACAGCGGGACGAAACCCGCGGCTATCCGGCCAACCGGTCCCGCCCCCAGGGCGGGATGCTGACAACAAGGATAGGCAGTCCGTCTCATCGTAACTTGCGAGGGGCGGGCGTTTGTCTTCATTCCCTGGGAGGAAATCGAATGGCTAAGATTCAGAAACTGCTGGTCGGCGAGTTGCTGGTCGGCGAAGGCAATGAGGTGGCCCATATCGACCTCATCATCGGGCCGCGCGGCAGCGCCGCGGAAACGGCCTTCGCCACGGCTCTGACCAATAACAAGGACGGCTTTACCTCGCTCCTCGCGGTGATCGCGCCCAACCTTGCGGTCAAGCCCTCGACTGTGTTGTTCAACAAGGTCACGATCAAGGGCGCCAAGCAGGCGGTGCAGATGTTCGGCCCGGCGCAATATGCAGTCGCCAAAGCCGTCGCCGACAGCGTCGCCGACGGCACGATCCCGGCCGAGGAAGCCGACGACGTCTTCCTCTGCGTCGGCGTGTTCATCCATTGGTTGGCCGAAGACGACAAGAAGATCCAGGAGTTCAACTATCAGGCAGTCAAGGAATCGATCGAGCGCGCCGTCGCGGGCAAGCCGACTCCGGCCGAGGTGGTCGCGCAGCGCAACACTGCCAAGCATCCGTTCAGCGCTTAATTTCGGCTCAAAGCCTGTTCTTCTGGACGCGCGGGCTGCGCTTGGCTCGCGCGGTTTTTTTTGCGTTGCAAACGCGCAGTCTCCCGCGAGGCAGGCGAGGAAGCCTTGGCCTTGAAGGGGCTTCCGGGCCGGCGACACGGTGAGAACGGTCTCCCGGCTCACCCGGAAGCGTTCGGAAGATTCCCCGCGCCCCCTCCATAGGCGCCGGCGAGCTTTCCCCGACCTCCGGCCGTCTCGGGCGTCCCGAAGCGCGCCTCGACTGCCAGGCCGCCTTCGGGGAGCGAAACAACGAGCGTTTCCCCCCCGAGCATCCGGACGCGGTCGCGCATACCGGAGAGCCCCATTCCCCCACTTCCTTGGCCCTGAAGCCCGCGTCCGTCATCCGCCACGCGGATGACGAGGCCGGCCAGCCCTGGATCGAGCAGCGCGTCGTGACTGTGCCCGTCTTCAAACCGGAGCGTCACCTCGATGCGCGTCGCGCCGGCGTGGCGAAAGGCGTTGGTCAGCGCCTCCTGGACAAACCGATAGGCCATCTGACTCGCCCGTTCGCCGAGCAAGTTCGCGCGCGGACCGACGTCGAGCGAAAGCACGGTCCCGGGCTCGGCGCGCCGCCAGTGGGCGATCAGCGAGCCGAGTGCGTCCACCAGCCCGAGTTCCTCGAGCGCCGCCGGACGCAAGTCCGCGAGGATGCGCCGGTTCTGGTTCTGCAACGCCTCGACCTGGGAGGCGATGGCCGCAGCCGCAGATCGCGCCTCCGGAAGAGCGTCGAGCTTTTTGGTCAACACCGCCGCACTCGCGCGAAGGGCGAAGAGGTGTGGGCCGAATTCGTCGTGCAATTCGTGGGCGATGACCCGTCGCTCCTGATCATGAGCGTCGACCGCGCGCTCCATCAGTTCCGCGTTGGCGCGCTCGAGGCCGCTGAGCGCTCCTGCGAGGCGATTGATCTTGGTGTTGAGGTTCACAATCTCCGGCGGTCCGCCGACCTCTGCACGCGCCCTATAGTCGCCCGCCTCGAGCCGTGCGAGCGCGGCGCCGGCCGCGTCGAGAGGCTTCAGCGCCCGGCCGACCAGCAGGTTGGTGGCCGCCATCGCAACCAGCGCCAGGAACGCGCCGGTCAGCGCCGCGTCGCGCGCGCCAATCCACGCATTGTCGATCACGTCCGAGGAGTTTGCGACGATGACGATCGAGTTCATCCTTCGATCATTGAAGACGATCGGGACGGAGACGACTTCGTGAGGCGCGTTGACCAGGGAGCGAAACCAAAAAGGCGCTTTCGAGCCGTTGCTGGCCGCGAGCACGATCGCCGAGGCGAACGACGGCTGGCCAACGCCTACCCGCACATGGCGAACGTTCTCCAGGCTCGCCAGCAGCGCTTCGATCGCCCGTTCCGGTTCGCTCGCGTCCTGGAGGCGATCCAGCGTCGTGACGACGAATTCCTTGGTCAGCCGCATGGCGTTCTCGGTCTCGGCCCGCGCACGCTCGCTGGCCTCGACCACGATGCGGCTGACGTCGACCGCGAGCCACAGCGCTAGCAGCGAGCCGAAAATCAGATTGAGCCGGTTTCGCAGAGAGATTGACCGCCACATGGGTCTGCCGCCTTTCTCACCCACCGTTGATTTTGCCTGCGCGAGTGTCAATGTTGGAGAACAAGCCGTCGCCTGCCTGACGCCAAGGGCGCCCGATACGGAGACGGCGCGCCTTGGCGGAGTTTGGTCGGTTGCGGGTCCTCATTGTCGACGATCATCCGATTATCGCGTCCGGGTGCCGGGCGCTGCTCGATGGTCCAAGCGTCGAGGTCTACGAGGCTTCCGACGCGCGGGCCGGCTACGCCGCCTATCTCGCCCGCAAGCCGGACGTCGCGATTATCGACATCAATCTGCCGGGCTTTTCGGGACTCGAGCTTCTACGCCGCATCTTGCTGCGCGAGCCGGACGCGCGCCTCGTCATCTTCAGCATGAATGACGATCCGGTCATCGCAGCGCGCGCGATCGAGGCCGGGGCGAAAGGCTACATCGCTAAGAACGACGATCCCACGCTGTTCGCCGAAGCGGTCAAAACCGTGGCGGGCGGCGGGACCTACCTCCATCCGGCGATGGCGCGACAGATCGCCTTCCTCCGGGCCGGCTCCAACGCCACGATGATCTCCGACCTCAGCGCGAGAGAACTCGAAATCCTCCGCCTTATCGCGGCAGGACGAACAATGGCCCAGATCGCCGACGCCCTGAACGTTTCCTACAAGACGATCGCCAATAATTGCACCCAGCTCAAGCACAAGCTCGGCGCCCGCACGGCCATGGACCTCATGCGCATCGCGCTCGACGCGAAACTGCAGTGATGTCGGCGCACGCGGAGCGGCAAAGCAAGGAGGGGTCGCTTGCATAAGCGCTCTCATCCTTCGAGACGCATCGCCTGCAGCGCCGCTCCTCGGGACGAGGTCGGAGGGAATATGGCGCGCTCCTTGCCAGTTATCATTTCAGCGGACATCCGCCGTCCGACATCGGACGGAACGCTTCGTCGGCGGGGATCGTCTCGACGAGGTCATAAACGTCCCAACGACCCTTGGACTCGGCCGGCGCTTTGACCTTGAACACGTACATCGGGTGCGTGGCCCGCCCATCTGGGCGCACAACAACAGGCCCGAACAGCGGGTCCGCGATCGGGGCTTTTTTCATAGCCGCCACGACCTTGTCGCCGTCGATCGTATCGGCGGCCTGGGCGGCGCGGAGATAGGCGAGCGTTTCGGAGTATACGCCCGCCTGATCCTCGGTCGGCATGCGCCCGTCCATGCGCTCGGCGAAGCGCTTGGCGAAGGCGCGGGTTCTGTCGTTCAGGTCCCAATAGAAGGCTTCGGAGAGGGTAAGGCCGTTGGCCCTTTCGAGCCCGAGCGCATCGATGTCGGTGATCTGCAGGAAGAGCGCCGCGAGCCGCGTATCGGCGCCGACGACACGAAACTCCGCCGCCTGGCGGATCGCGTTGATGGCGTCCGCGCCGGTGTCGGCAAGCGCAATGACCTTCGCGCCCGAGGCCTGCGCCTGCAACAGGTAGGAGCCGAAATCCGTGGCGCCGAGAGGATGAGAAACCGAGCCGATCACGCGTCCGCCCGCCTTGCCGATCGCCTCGGTCGCATCGCGCTGCAGGGCCTTGCCGAGCGCATAGTCGAAGCTGATGAAATACCACGATGACCCGCCGAGTTTGGTGATCGTTCGGCCGACCGCCGAACCCAGCGCCCAGGTGTCGAGGGTCCATTGGACCGTGGTCGGCTGGCAGAACTTGCCCGTGAGGTCCGAGGTCGCGGTGGACGACGCCAACATCGTGCGGTTCTTGTCGTGGAGATAGGGGTTGACGGCCAGCCCGACGCCGGAATTGGCCAGATCGGCCACGGCGGCGACGCCCTCCTCCTCGATCCAGCGGCGGACGATCGAGAGACCGATGTCGGGCTTGTTCTGATGGTCGGCGAAGACGATCTCGACCTTGAGATCGCCGGCCTCCTTGGCGAAATCCTCCGCCGCCATTTGAGCCCCGACGAACGAGCCCTTGCCGACCTGATCGGCAAAGGGACCGGAGAAATCGCTGAGCACGCCGATCTTGAGTGTCCGGTTCGGAATTTCGGCGAGGGCCGCCTGAGCCGCCGCCATGGCGATAAGTCCCGCAAGAGCGGTCCGGGCGAGGCTAGACGCGATGCTCAAGGTCATGGAACGCCTCCCGTCGGCTTTTATTTTGGACCACCGGCTGGGACGGCTCACTCAGCCGAACGCGTCGAGGTCAATCTGTGACTCTTGGAACGATTTGGTCCTGCATGGAAGGGGTTACGCCATAGGCCTGATGGGCGGCGCCTGTCCAAAGATCGTCGTCAGACTGTTGTTAACGGGAGGGCCGGCTCCGCCGCAGGCCTTACCATTTCCTTCAGTTTCCTTCCAACGGCTTCAATTTCCTTCCAAACACCCGTTCCAAAAGTTTCCATTTCTTTCCAAAAGTTGCAAAAAATTTCCGAGAAACGTGACTTATCAAAGGGTTACGAGGCGGAAACGGCCGGAAAAACTACCCGGCCGCCGCTACGACCTCGTCCTGACCCTCGGATTTGATCCGGGGGCGTCGAATGACGCTCCAGCAGCCTCCACTGTCGCCGCCTGTTGGGAGCATGCCTCGAGACGCGCCGCTCTGCGCGAGTGTCGACGCCGCGGAGGGCGGCGCGACCGAACCCGAGTCCATTTCGAGCGTTTTCAGTGCGTTGCGGCGGAATCTGTGGGCGTTGCAACTCCAAGCGCTCGCTTTCAATCTCGTCCTGAGGCTGTTGACGGGCGCTCCCAGCAGCCACCTTGGCGGTTACGCCGGATAAACTGCCGAGCCCTCCGATCGCCCGCGGTGGCCCCAAGCCGGCCTCGCAGGCGCAAGCGCGCCATATCCGCGCCGCATAAGTTGAACTGCGTCCGCCGCCTCTCATAGGCCTCGACCGTTTCCGAGCGCCCTCGCCCGCCGCCCATCGCGCGGGCGGATTGTCCGATGAAGTGACCATAGCATGGGATTCTGTTTCTATAAAGTATTTGTCGCGGTGTCTCAGGAAATCAAAAATCGGTCGAGAAATCCGCGCGGAGCCTGCGTGGAAACGGCATCGGGCGGAGAGAACGGGACGGGGAAGGCGCCGGGCAGCGTCGGCGGTCGAAGGAAACGGCTCCCGCGAAAGCCCGAACCGCGCCGATCGGTTTAATGCAGGCACCCACTAAATGTAGAGGATGCCGCGCGCTCGATGCAATGGCAGAGATGGGCGGAGAGCGAGTCTACAAGGGTCGCGAACGAAACTCCCGCAGTCGGCGTAAGGACTAAACCGCTCGCGCGGTAGGGGCGGCGGCGAGGGATGAGGCTGCCATTGAACTGAGGAGGAACGCGGCGGCCGGACTGTCTCAAAATCGTGGGGTTCAACCCCATGGGAGACAGGAGCTTTCGCGATGTCCGACAAGCCTATCAGCCGGCTGCGTCAGCGCATGATCGACGACATGACGGCGCGGCGGTTCAAGGAGAAGGTGCAGAAAGACTACGTCCGGCACGTCAGAACCTTTGCGGCCTTCCTCGGCCGGTCGCCCGATACGGCGACGAAAGAGGACCTTCGCCGCTTTCAGTTGCATCTGGCGCAGCAGCAGATCAGCCCGGGCTCGATCAACGCCGCCGTCGCCGCGCTTCGGTTCTTCTTCACTGTGACGCTCGAACGGCCAGACCTCGTTCGTCCTCTGACGATCGTGAACAAGCCGCGCAAGGCGCCGATCGTGCTCAGTCAGGAAGAGGTGGCGCTCCTGCTCGAAGCCGCGCCGGGTCTGAAGTACAAGGCCGCGCTCAGCGTCGCCTACGGTGCGGGCCTTCGGGTGTCCGAGGTCGCGCACCTGAAGGTGTCCGACATCGACAGCCAGCGCATGACGCTCCGGGTCGAGCAGGGCAAGGGACAGCGGGATCGCGATGTGATGCTGTCGCCGCAACTGCTCGAACTCTTGCGCGCATGGTGGCATGCGGCGCGGCCGCGGGCCTGGCTGTTCCCCGGCCAAAACCCGGTCAACCCGATCACCGCCCGTCAGCTCAATCGCGCCGTGCACGCCGCCAAGACCCTGGCGGGGATATCCAAGCGCGTGTCGCCGCATACCCCCCGGGTCACAGCCCGGGGGTTCGCCACGCATCTGCTCGAGCAGGACGTCGATATCCGGGTGATCCAGGTGTTGCTCGGCCAC
This sequence comes from uncultured Alphaproteobacteria bacterium, assembly GCA_963822215.1. Taxonomy (GTDB): domain Bacteria; phylum Pseudomonadota; class Alphaproteobacteria; order Rhizobiales; family Beijerinckiaceae; genus Roseiarcus. The sequence continues at coordinate 471,382 of CAWGGX010000006.1, read as the reverse complement.
GCCAAGCTCGAGACGACCGCACTCTACACCCAGGTCGCCGTCAACACGATCCGCGACGTCAAGAGCCCGCTCGAGCGGCTCGGCGTCAACCTGGCGAAGCGAACGCCGCCCGCCTGAGCGAGGCCGCGTGGCGCGGCCTCGCTTCGAGATCGCCGACGTCTTTCGCGCCCACGGGGCGGCATGGCGCAAGGCCAACGCCGGTCATGCGAGCCTCGCCCAGTTGAAGGTCATGTCGGCGATCGAGACCTGCCGCACTGCCGCGCTCGGCGGCCATGTCGAGCGCTGCGAGGACTGCGCGCACGAACGCGTCGCCTACAATTCCTGCCGCAACCGCCACTGCCCGAAGTGTCAGGGCGCGGCGGCAAGACAATGGCTGGCCGAACGCGAGGCGGAGCTTCTGCCGGTTCCCTACTACCACGTCGTCTTTACCCTGCCGGCTGCGATCGGCGCCATCGCGTTCCACAACAAGGCCGCCGTCTACGACTGCCTGTTCCGGACCGCCGCCGAAACGCTGACCACCATTGCCGCCGACCCGAAGCATCTGGGCGCCCGCATCGGCCTCACCGCCGTCCTCCACACCTGGGCTTCGGCGCTGACCCATCATCCGCACGTCCACGTCATCGTCCCAGGCGGCGGCCTGTCGCCGGACGGGTCGCGCTGGATCGCCTGCAAGCCCGGCTTCTTCCTGCCGGTGCGCGTGCTGTCACGCCTGTTCCGCCGCCTCTTCCTCGAAGGGCTCGCGGACCTCCATGAGGCCGGCCGACTGGCTTTCTTCGGCGATCTGGCGCCGCTCGCCGACCGCCGCGCCTTCGCCGCCGCGCTCGCGCCGTTGCGCTACTGCGAATGGGTCGTCTTCGCCAAGCGACCCTTCGCCGGACCCAAGGCCGTGCTCGCCTATCTCGCCCGCTACACCCACCGGGTCGCCATCTCGAACTCCCGGCTCATCGCGCTCGACGAAAAGGGCGTCACCTTCAAATGGAAAGACTACCGGATCAAAGGCCGCGACCGGCTCAAGACCATGACGCTCGACGCCGTCGAGTTCATCCGCCGCTTTCTCCTGCACGTGCTGCCCAGCGGCTTCCACCGCATCCGCCATTACGGCCTCTTCGCCGGCGCGGTCCGAGCCCGCAACATCGAGCGCGTCCGCCAGGCGCTCGCCGCGCCCGAGGCTACACCCGAGCGCTCGCACGCCGAGGCGGACAGCCAGGCCGAAACAGCTTCGCCTATGCGCCGCTGCCCATGTTGCGGCGGCCGGATGATCATCGTCGAAACATTCGACGGCCCGCGCCCTGCGCGATCGCCTTCCCCAAGCCGGATCAGGATCGACACGTCATGACCGACGCCGCGCGTCCCGCCTTGCAGCGCCGTTTCCCCTCGCCTCCAGCCCCACGCCGGAGCCGGAACGCGACGTCCTCACGACGTCCGCACAAGCTATCCAGCCGCCGTGCCCATCCCCGCCGCACCGATCCGCGCCCAACAAGAAGCCCGTCGTCTCGGCTCCCGACGATGACACCGACCGCCTTCCGTCCCCGCCACCACATCGGCGATCCCTCGGCGATCCTCAAATCCCCATAGGGCGCGCCCGGCCAAACAGCGCCCTTCCTCCCCGCGGTTTCCTCCTTACGAGGCTTTCAAACGCCGGCCCCCGCGTCTCGCACGACCGTCCGAAAGGGCCGGCGTCCGAAACCCTTCAGTAAAGGCGCCGTTGCGGATCGCGACCGCGAATGGCGCAAGTGGGCAGGTAAGCAGTCATTGCCTCTAGGAGCCTGTCTGAGAAATCGCGGATTTTGCTGGCGCGGTGTCGACGAATCGGATTCTGCTTGCGTATGAGCAAGCGCTACCGCCCGTGGAAGATCAATGAACCGTTGCTGCTGCCGGCGACGGTTCAGGAGTTTGTCGACAAGGGTCATCTCGCGCGGTTCGTCTTGAACCTGGTGGTCGAGGAGATCGACCTGGAGGAGATCGAGCGGGCCTATCGTGTCGATCGCGGGCAGCCGCCGTTCGATCCGGCGATGATGACGGCGCTTTTGCTCTACGGCTATTGCAACGGGGTCTACTCGTCGCGGCGGATCGCCAAAGCCTGCCGGGAACGCGTCGACTTCATGAGCATCGTCGGTCTCGACCCTCCGGACTTCCGCACGATCTCGGAGTTCCGCAAGCGTCATCTGAACGCGCTGTCGGGGCTTTTCGGCCAGGTGTTGCGGCTTTGCGAGCGGGCTGGGCTGGTCAAGCTCGGCCATGTCGCGCTCGATGGCACGAAGATCAAGGCCAACGCCTCCAAGCACAAAGCCATGAGCTACGAGCGGATGGCCGAGCGGGCTAAGGAATTGGAAGCCGAGGCCGCCGCCTGGATGGACGCCGCGGCGAAGGCGGACGCCAGCGAGGACGCCGCCTTCGGGCGCGACAAGAGTGGCGAGGAGATGCCGGCCTGGGTCGGCGACAAGAAGCGGCGAGCCGAAAAGATCCGCGCCGCCAAGGCCGAACTGGAGGCCGAGGCGAGAGCCGTCGCCGAAGCCGAGCGCAAAACGCGGGCCGAGGCGGATCAGAAGCGGGAAGCCGAAGGCCGAAAGAAACCCGGAAAACCAGCCGCCCCGCCCTCAGAAGCCCCCGACCCGAAAGCGCAGAAGAACCCCCGGGCTGTGACCCGGGGGCCGCATCATGAAGACCAAGGACGGCTTCATCCAGGGCTACAACGCGCAGGCGGCGGTGGACGCCGAGGCGCAAGTGATCGTTGCCCATGGCCTCGACGCCAACGGAAGCGATCAGCATCAACTGACGCCGATGGTCGACGCCGTCGAAGCCAACATGGGCCGCAAGCCCAAACAGGTTTCGGCCGACGCCGGCTATTGCTCGGACGCCAACCTCGCCGCGATGGAGGAGCGCGCCATCGACGCCTACATCGCCGCCGGACGGGCCAAGCATCCGACCGACGGCGAAGGCGGAAGCAAACGCGTGGCGGACATGCGCGAGAAGATCAAGGCCGGCGGACACGAGACCCCGTATCGCCTGCGCAAGCAATTGCCCGAGCCGGTGTTCGGGCAGATCAAGCAGGCCCGCGGTTTTCGTCAGTTCCTGATGCGCGGGCTCGACAAAGTCGCCCACGAATGGGGCCTCGTCTGCCTCGCCCACAACATCCTCAAGCTCGCCCAAGGGCGGAGTCTGCCCGCCGCCGACCTCGCCACCGCCTGAACCCCGAAAACCCGCCTAAAACAGGCCAAATCCACCAATTTGGGGCCCAGACCCGCTCATACCCTTCACTGCGCCGTCGCGCTGGATACTATCTGGACAGGCTCCTAGGCGCGGTCCTCGCCCTTCTTCGACATTGCTCTGGCACGCTGGCATTGCTTATATCCCCCGGCCCTGACATCGAGACCGAGGGACTGCCCCTGCCCGCCAGAGCCCCGGGCCCCGATCGAATTTCCTGCGCGGGTCGCGGGCTATAGAGACACAATTGCGACGGGCCGCGGCGGCGCAGGGAAGGCCGCTCATACAGACGCGAAGGAGCAGCGAATGACCGAGATCGGCATTTGGGCGATCGTGATCCTTCTCGCCGTGATTGCTTATGTCGTCGGACGACGCGATTGGGCCCACGAAAGGCAGATCAGCGCCGTGCTTGCGAGTCTGAGCGATACGTACCGAACTGGTTTCGACTCGCTGACCGCGACGGTGCAGCGGCTTGAAGAGCGTGTGAAGGCATTGGAAAATCGGCGCTGACCCCCGTCGCGCGCGCCGCTTCACGAGCTGCGGCGGCGGCGTTTCGGCGTGACTGGCACGGGGTTGCTCCCCGGAGGGTCGGCCCTGTGCAACCCTTGCCTTCAGCCAAAGTCCGCCTCTCGCGCTTCCACCCATTGGTAGTGCCGATCTCGAAGGGCAGCAAAGGGTCGATCTGACGCGTTCGCGGTTCGCTTCCCCAACAGTCGGTCCTGGCGCTCTCTCCGCGTTGCGAGACCGACCGGGAAGGGAAGCAAAGGGGCGAACAGGACCCGTTTGCAAGACCGTCGGCGAACGGCCGGAAATCGCGCAGTGCCGCTTTTCAGCGAGACCGATTTGAAGGGCAGCACAGGGTCGAAAGCGTTTGATCAGGCGGTCTCGACCTGGCTCTCCGCTACGTCCGTATGTAGTGGATGTCTGTGTTAACCGGATAGGCACGGCCCGGACCATGGCAAGGGACGGTCGCGGGCGTTTCCACCGACAACGCCACCTGCTGTCTCGGACAGGCGAAACCCCTGCGGCCGATCGGAGCCGTTCAGTCGTACTTGATGTAGGCGAAGCGCTGGTCGCCGGTCGGCGTCCCTTCGAGCGCGCCGCCCTCGAGTCCCGGGCGCCAGCAGACGACCTCCTCGATCTTGCGAGCGAGCTCAAAGTCCCTGTCGGTGACGCCCTTGGCTGAGTGGGTCGTCAATTTCACCTCGACCCAGGCGTAGGAGGCGCGAAGGTCGGGATGATGCCAGGCGGCCTCGGCGAGATGGCCGACGGCGTTGATCGCCATCAGCGTGCCTTTCCAGCCCGCCGTCTTGTACTTCCGCCGGATCCAGCCGTCTTCGTAGCGCCAGTGCGGCAATTCGCGTTTGAGCCGGTCCTCGATCTCATCCGGCGGATAAACTTTGACATTCGCATCGGTCGTCATCGGCGCCTCTCCGATCAACAACACCTGCAGGCTGCACGCCGCCACTCTCCGATTCGTCCCGAAATCGTCGGGCTTCGCCGCGCGCGCTTTCGGTTGGGGCTGGACTATCGCCCACACTCGGACCTGCGGCAAGCTGTCGCCGCGCCGAAAGGGCGGTCAGAGGAAGAAAGCCCGCTCGGCGCCGGCGTTGACTTTGGCGCCGCACAAATGTTATGTTGCGGTGCAATAAGAATATCCGGGTGCGGAGTTCTTGTCAGGGCGCGTCGGCTGCCTGAAAAAACCGCGGACGCCGTCGCGCGCTTCCACATCAAAACATCTTCAAGAACAGGAAATTAATCATGGTCCGCTTGACCGCGATGGCCGCTGTCGGCCTTCTTCTCGTCGCTCCTAGCGCGTTCGCCCAGGAGATCGACGATCAACAGACGATGAAACCGTTGCACGCCGTCAGCGCCGATTTCGGCCAGCGACACTTCGTGAGCTTCTTTCAGGCCCTCGCTCAACACTGCGATCTTACAGTGATGTCGGCGACGCGCATGGACGAGAGAGCCGAAACGGCGCCGGACGATATCCAGCGTTTGCGTGTGGTGGTGAACCCCGCAAGCTTCGCCCGCGTTGATGCGCCGAATGCCGGCGTCCTGCAATTCGCCTGCTCGGCGGACGCGTTGCACATGACCATGACGGTGCTGCACCGCCTTGCGAAGAACTAACTGCGCTTCCGATCCGCACGGCAAAGAGTTCGATGCCGGTCACGCGAGAACGGGTCCACGGCGCCGGCCTTTCAACGAACTATAGAATTGGTCGTATGCTTATTCGGCCGGGTCGTTACCCGCGCTTCCGCCCGATCGTTGACGCCCGAGTAACAAAAGCGATATGGGCTCGAATACGTCTTCACGTCCTAAAGGCGTTGTCGGGTACAGGGAGGCGACATGGGCGCAGTTCGCGCATTCCGATCGGCGGCGGCGGCGCTCGGGATTTGGGCCGCAGCCGACGGGGCGCCGGCTCATGCGCAGGACATGTTGCGGGGCCTTGACTTGACTTCCTCCGACATGACCACGTCCGAAATGTCGCGGGCCGACGTCGAGGCGCTTCTCGCGAAGGGCGGGGGAGCGGATTTCTCGGCGAAGCGGCTTTCCGGCCTCGATCTTTCGGGACTTGACCTTTCCGGCGTCAATCTACGGGCGGCGCGCCTCAACGGCGCCGATCTCGCCGGCGCCAATCTCGATGGGGCGACGCTCGATCAGGCCTGGGCGCTCAAGGCCGATTTTGCTGGCGCAAGCCTCAAGGGCGCGCATATGTTCGGGACACAATTGCAGGGGGCCAACCTGTCGAAGGCCGACCTCTCCGGCGCGCGCATCGCGGGCGACTTGTCGTCGGCGAAGCTCGTTGGCGCGAAGCTTGTCGGAGCCGACGGCAGCGCGGACGAGAAGAACCAGTCGATGGGCCTCATGCGCGCGGTGTTCAAATCCGCCGACCTATCGAGCGCGGACTTGCGCCGCGCGAATCTCGACCGCGCCGACCTCGAGTTCGCGAAATTGAAAGGCGCGGATCTGACCGGCGCGTCGCTGAGGGAGGCCGAGGCCGAGGGGGCCGACCTCCGCGGCGCGCGGCTCGACGGCGCGAACCTGACCGGACTTGACGTCGACTCCGCGCGCATCGACGCGGGCGCAGCCCCTCTTTTCGCTACAGCTAAGAACGCCGGGCGCGCCTTGAAGGAGTGACCGTCCCGGACCGACGCGATCGCAGTCTCAAGTGGGCTTGCGCGCCGTCGTCGAGCTCCGCTTTGCCGCTCAGCCCCCGACCAATGCAATGCGCATCGCCGGCCTGGCTGCATGGGCCCAATCCGGTGACAAGGGCTGGCCCGCCTATGCATAGAGCTGAATGCAACGCGTTCTGGCTGTCCCGCGCCGCGCATGTTCCCATGACCTTGCGATGGGCACGTCGTGTCACGCGGCGCCGGCGCGTCTCAACGCCTCGACGGCATGCAAGGCGGTCGGGTTCAGGCCGGCGCCACCCGCATCGGCGAAGGCGACAAGCTCGCGGATCATGTTCGGCGTCCAATAGGCGCGCAGATGCGACGCCGCCCCCGCGGTCGCCTCGTCCTCGGGCATCGCGGCGTAAAAGTCGCCGATCTGGTTCGCCATGCGCGCGAGTTTCGCCAATTTGTCGGCGGTCATTCGCCCGCCGCGCGCTCTTCAGCGTCCTCACTCAGCTGCATCGACCGTCACCCCCTCGACGCGACGAAGGCTTATGGCCTCTTCGAGGTCCCGGATTTGCCACTCGGTCAGATGATTGGTGCGCCTAACCTGCACCGCCGTCACCTTGTACTCGGGACAATTGGTCGCCCAGTCTGAGTTGTCGGTGGTCACGACGTTGGCGCCGGTCCCGGGGTGGTGGAAGGTCGTGTAGACGACGCCGGGCTGCATGCGTTCGCTGACCCTGGCGCGGAGCGCAACCTCGCCCACGCGGCTCAAGAGAGCGACGAGGTCGCCGTCGACGACCCCGCGGTTCTCGGCGTCGAAGGGGTGGATTTCGAGCACATCCTCCTCGTGCCAGGCCGCGTTGGCGGTGCGCCGGGTCTGCGCCCCGACATTGTATTGCGACAGGATCCGTCCGGTCGTCAGCAGGAGCGGAAAGCGTGGGCCGACCCGCTCTTCCGTCGCGACATATTCAGTCAGCATGAACTTGCCCTTGCCGCGGACAAAGCGGTCGGCATGCATTATCGGCGTGCCGGCCGGCGCCTCGTCATTGCACGGCCACTGGATCGAACCAAGTTCGTCAAGACGCGCATAAGAGACGCCGCGAAATGTCGGCGTGGTCGCCGCGATCTCGTCCATGATCTGGCTCGGATGGCTATAGGGCATGGAGACGCCGAGCGCTTCGGCCAAGGCGATCGTCGTCTCCCAGTCGGCCTTGCCGGCGAGCGGCTCGATCGCCTTGCGCACCCGGCTGATGCGCCGCTCGGCGTTGGTGAACGTGCCGTCCTTCTCCAGAAACGACGCTCCCGGCAGGAAGACATGGGCGTAGCGCGCGGTTTCGTTGAGAAAAAGGTCCTGGACAACGACGCATTCCATGGACCTGAGGCCCGCCGTGATGTGCTTCGTGTCGGGGTCGGACTGGGCAATGTCCTCGCCCTGCAGATAGAGCCCCTTGAACGCGCCGTCGATCGCCTCGTCCATCATGTTGGGAATTCTGAGGCCCGGCGCGCTGCTGAGCGGAACGCCCCACAGGCGCTCGAAAATGGCGCGCGTCGCGTCGTCGGAGACGTGGCGGTAGCCCGAGAATTCGTGTGGGAACGAACCCATGTCGCAGGAACCCTGCACGTTGTTCTGGCCGCGCAGCGGGTTCACCCCGACGCCCTCCCGGCCGATGTTGCCCGTCGCCATGGCGAGATTGGCGATCGCCATCACGGCGGTCGAGCCTTGCGCATGCTCGGTGACGCCGAGGCCGTAATAAATCGCGGCGTTTCCGCCGGCCGCATAGAGCCGGGCCGCCTCGCGCAGATCTTCCGGATCGACGCCGGTCGCTTCCGCGACCGCCTCGGGCGCATGACGCGGCTCGGCGACAAAGCGAGCCCAGGCGTCGAAATTGGCCGGATCGCACCGCTCGGCGACGAAGGCCTTGTCGATCAGACCTTCGGTGACGACCACGTGCGCGAGCGCGTTGAGGACCGCGACGTTCGTGCCGGGCCTGAGCGCCAGGTGGCGGTCGGCCTCGATATGCGGGCTGCGAACGAGGTCGATGCGGCGCGGATCGATGACGATCAGCCGGGCGCCCGAGCGCAGGCGCTTCTTGAGGCGCGAGGCGAACACCGGATGGGCGTCGGTCGGATTGGCGCCGATCACGACGACGACATCCGCTTTCTCGACCGACTTGAAGTCCTGTGTTCCGGCCGACGTTCCAAAGGTTTTCGACAGGCCGAAGCCGGTCGGCGAGTGGCAGACCCGCGCGCAGGTGTCGATGTTGTTGTTGCCGAACCCGATGCGCACTAGCTTCTGAACGAGGTACACCTCCTCGTTGGTGCAGCGCGACGATGAAATCGCGCCGACGGCGTCGCCCCCGTATTGCGCCTGGATGCGCCTGAACTCGCTCGCCGCATGAGCGAGCGCCTCGTCCCAAGACACCTCGCGCCACGGGTCCTCGATCCGCTTGCGGATCATCGGCTTGAGCGTGCGGTCCGGGTGAGTGGCGTAGCCGTAGGCGAAGCGTCCTTTGACGCAGGAATGGCCTTCGTTGGCCTTGCCGGCCTTCAACGGGACCATGCGCAGCACGTCATCGCCCTTGAGTTCGGCCTTAAAGGCGCAGCCGACGCCGCAATAGGCGCATGTGGTGACCACGCTGCGCTCGGGCGTCCCCTTTTCGATCACCGGCTTCTCGTTGAGCGTCGCGGTCGGACAGGCCTGGACGCAGGCGCCGCAGGAGACGCATTCCGACGACAGGAAATCGGTCCCGCCCGGCGAAACCTTCGAATCAAAGCCGCGGCCGAGGATCGTCAGGGCGAATGTCCCCTGCACCTCCTCGCAGGCGCGCACACAGCGGGAGCAGACGATGCACTTGGACGACTCGAAGGTGAAATAGGGGTTTGAGGTGTCGGCCGGGGCGTCGAGGTGGTTGGCGCCTGCATAGCCGTAACGCACGTCGCGCAAGCCCACGTTGCCCGCTTGGGTCTGAAGCTCGCAATCGCCGTTGGCGCTGCAGGTCAGGCAGTCGAGCGGATGGTCGGAAATATAGAGCTCCATCACGCCGCGCCGGAGTTTTTCGAGGCGAGCTGTCCGGGTGCGGACGACCATGCCCTCTTCGGCGGGCGTGGTGCAGGAGGCCGGCGTCCCCCTGCGCCCCTCAATCTCGACGAGACACAGGCGGCAGGAGCCGAAGGCCTCGAGCGAATCGGTCGCGCAGAGCTTCGGGATCGGGTTGTCGATCAGCGCTGCGGCGGCCATCACCGACGTGCCGCGCGGAACGCTGACGCGGCGGCCGTCGATCGTCAGCGTGACGCCCGCCTCGCCCGTTCGGATCGGCGTGCCGGTATCGAGTTCCTGCAAGAGGGCCATAGGCAAACTTCCTATTCGGCTGCAACGCGCCGCGGCGCGAGAGCGAAATCCTGAGGAAAGTGGTCGAGCGCGCTGAGCACGGGCAGCGGGGTCAGTCCGCCGAGCGCGCAGAGCGAACCATCGGTCATGACGTCACAAAGATCGCGCAGAAGTTCGAGGTTTTTTTGGCGATCGATCCCCGCGACGATCTTGTCGACCGTTTCGACGCCGCGCGTCGAGCCGATGCGGCAGGGAGTGCATTTGCCGCAACTTTCCCTGGCGCAGAAGGCGAAGGCGAACCGCGCCTGCCGCGCCAGATCGACCGTGTCGTCGAACACGACGATCCCGCCGTGTCCGAGCATGCCTTTGGCGCGGGTCATCGACTCGTATTCGAGCGGCGTGTCGAGCAGGTTTTGCGGGAAATAGGCGCCGAGCGGGCCGCCGACCTGCACCGCTCGGATCGGGCGTCCCGAGCGCGTCCCTCCACCAAAGTCCTCGACGAGCTCGCGGATCGTCGGTCCGAAGGCGAGCTCGATCACGCCGCCGTACCGGACGTTTCCGGCAAGCTGGAACGGCTGCGACCCGAGCGAGCGGCCGACGCCGTACCCGGCATAGGCCTTGGCGCCGTGCTCGAGAATCCACGGAACCGAGGCGAAGCTCAGCATATTGTTGATGACCGTCGGCTTCCCGAACAGGCCGGAGAGCGCCGGTAGCGGCGGCTTTGCGCGAACCAGCCCGCGCTTGCCTTCGAGGCTCTCGAGCATCGAGGTCTCCTCGCCGCAGACATACGAGCCTGCTCCGAGCCGCGTCTCGATGTCGAAGGCCTGCGCCGACCCGAGGACCCGACCGCCCAGCAGACCGGCGGCGCGGGCGCGCTCAACCGCGCGCGAGAAGACGTCGAACGCGTGCGGATACTCCGAGCGGATGTAGACGTAGCCCTGGGTCGCCCCGACCGCCAGGGCGGCGATCGCCATCCCTTCGATAACGAGGAAGGGATCGCCCTCCATCAGCATACGGTCGGCGAAAGTGCCGCTGTCGCCCTCGTCGGCGTTGCAGACGACATATTTCTGATCCGCCTCCGCATTCCGCACCGCGCCCCATTTGATGCCGGTCGGAAAGCCGGCCCCGCCCCGGCCCCGGAGACCCGATGCGACGATCTCGTCGACGATCGCGTCGGCCTGAAGCGCAAGCGCGCGCTCGAGGCCTTGGAGGCCGCCGTGGTGGCGATAGTCCTCGATCGACAGCGGATCCGTGATGCCGCAGCGGGCGAAGACGAGCCGTTGCTGACGCGCGAGGAAGGGGATGTCGTCCACCCGGCCAAGCGCCTTTGGATGCACGCCTCCGGTTAGGAAACCGGCCTCGAACAGGGCCGGCGCGTCTTCAGCCGCGATCGGCCCGTAGCCGATCCGACCCTCCGCGACTTCGACTTCGACGAGCGGCTCGAGCCAGAAAAGGCCTCGCGAGCCGGTACGCACAACGGTCAGATCGATTCCGCGCCGCTGCGCTTCCGAGGCCATTGCGCGTGCGACGGCGTCGGCGCCCACCGAAATCGCCGCAGAGTCTGCGGGAACGAAGACGCGCGCGGTCACGGCGCCGCTTCCCTGGCCTCGAGAACGATCGAGTCGATCCGGGCGCGATCGAGCCGGCCGATCGGCTCGCCATCGAGCAGCGCCGCCGGCGAGAGCGCGCAATTGCCGAGGCAATAGACGGTCTCGACATGGAGGCCGGCGTCGGGCGAGATTTCGTCGGGCGCGATTCCGTGCCGGGCCTCAAGATGCGCGACGAGATCCTCGCATCCCATGGCCTGACAGGACTCCGCCCTGCAGAGCTTGAGGACGCGCCCTTCGACCGGCGCGCGGCGAAAGTCGGGGTAGAAGCTGACTACTCCAAGCGCCTCGGCTTTCGAGATATTGAGGGCTTCGGCCACAAGCGGAATCGCGTCATCGCCGATGTAGCCGAACTGATGCTGGAGATCGTGCAGGATCGGCAAGGCCGCGCCCGGCTTCGATCGCCCGCGTTCGATGATCTTGCGCGCCAGCGTCAGGTCGAACGCCATCCCGGCGGTCATGGGCGTACTCCTCCAGCCTTGGATGATGAGCCTGGACACGCGCGCCGGCAAATTGAACGTTCGAAAGAACCGATAGGGACATCCTATCGCGTCGATGTCGCTGGAGTTGCGCGCGTTCCCGGCGGGGGACCGGGAGGCTCGATCCGCATCGCCATGTCGGACGGCAAAGGAATCTCGAACAGATGACGGGCAAGGGGCGACGGCGGGTCGCGGTCGCTCATCACCAGGCCGAGCGTGCGCCGTCCAACCGGCTCGATCAGCTCGATCGCCTGCGTGCCCTTCGGCACGCCGAAAAAGCGCAGCAGATGCCGGGGCGCGATCGCCGAACACTGGCCGGCGCTGACATGCGTAACGAGGTTGAAGATCGAGTTCGTCTCGACCGAAGGGGTCGGGCTCGCGCCGACCGACCGGAAGATGCCATCGATGATTTGCCGGTTCTGCATGTCGGAGGTCAGAAGGCAGAGCCGGACTGTCGCCGCCTCGCTCCAGGTCACCCGGCCGCGCCCGGCGAAGACGCCGCCCTCCGGTGTCAGAAACATGTATTCTTCGACGCAGACAGGTTTCGCCCGGACGCGCTCGAGCGGCCCAGCGTCGAGATAGGTCAGCCCGACGTCGAGCTCGAAGGCCTCGATCCGGCGCTCGATCTCCTTGCTGGTCATCGACAAGACCGCGACGGTGACGCCCGGATGCCTCAAATGGAAGGGCCCGGTCAGCTGCGAGACGATCGGCAGGGCGGTCGGAATTGCGCCGAATCGAAGCCGCCCGGTCAGGCCCTTGCTCAACTCCTCGAGACCCCGCCGCATGTTCTCGGAATCGGCCAGGATCCGCTGCGCGTGTTCAAGCGCGCGCTGCCCTTGCGGCGTCAAGCCGACAAACCGGTGGCCGCGCTCGACCAGCGGCGCGCCGAGATCATCCTCAAGCAGCCGGAGCGCCGCGGAGAGCGTCGGCTGGGACACATGGCAGGCGTCCGCAGCTCGGCCAAAGTGCTTCTCCCGCGCCAAAGCGACAAGATATTCGAGCTGGCGAAGCACCATCCCTTTTTTTCCTCCCGCTTGAGACGTGGCGTCGAAACTCGGCGCGAGTCAATAGCGATAACCTATCGCTTCAACGCCATCGGCGCGACCGGGGTCAGAGGCTTGCCGGCCTTTGAATGGAAGACGAAGCTGCTCCTTGCGCCTCCCGTCCGGCCATGCTTCAGGCTACGGGTTCGATCCCGTCTCGCCCATGCGATGACGGAGATCGCTCAGGATTGAGAACTCGCAGCCGACGGACGCAGTCGCGGCCGAAGTCGATAGCGGGCGGCCTCGACGTTTTCGCCGCCAATCGAACGGATCGCGCCCCGTCTTCTGCAGGCGTTCCTTCCGGGATTTTGCGGTCCAGGAAGGCGAGCGGTTTTTGCCTAACCCGGCCAGCACGGACTGCGGGTAGCAGGAGCCGACGCCGCGAGCTCTGACCGGCCGGCTGGCGTTCCAAGTTTTTTTGAACGTTACGGTGAATATTTTTCAGTTTCTTTTGTTCCCTGCGGGACTTTATCAATGAGCCCGGAAGTCGATGCGTTCGGCGCCGAGCGATTTTTTTGGGAGGCGCTCGTGGACACGATGACGACGGCCAATGCTGATTTGGCCTCATTCCTCGCCGTCAACGCCCCCGCGGACGTCGCGAGGGTGCTGGCCGCGCTGGCTGACGTCTCCATCGTCGTCGCCCGTCGTATTCGCTCCGGCGCGCTCGCAGGCGTCCTCGACGCCGAGGTCGGTCCGGCCCACGACAGCGTTCCGCAGAAGGCGCTCGACGTTTTTGCTGACGAAGCGTTCGTGCGTCGATTGCACGGCGCGGGCGTGCGCGGCGTCGTTTCGGAGGAGCGCGAAGAGCCCATCGCCCTCGACAACACTGGAACCCTTCTGGTCGCGATCGACCCGCTCGACGGCTCCTCCAACATTGACGCCAACATCACGATCGGCTCGGTCTTTTCGGTGCTTGACGCGCCGAAAGGCCGGCTCGAAACCAGCCATTTCCTTCAGCGCGGAGTTGATCAGCGCGCGGCCGGGTTCTTCGTTTACGGCCCGCACGTCGCGTTCGTCTTCACGTTTGGACGCGGCGTTTCGGTCGCGACCCTTAACCCGGGGACGGAGACCTACCAGATCACCACCCGCCGGCTTGAAATCGTCGGAGCGCCGAACGAATTTGCCGTGAATGTCTCAAATTTCCGGCATTGGCCGGAACCGGTCCGCGCCTATGTCGAAGATTGCCTCGAAGGCGACGACGGACCGCGAGGCCGCAATTTCAACATGCGCTGGATCGGGTCGATGGTTGCCGAAGTCTACCGCATCCTGGCGCGGGGCGGGGTCTACCTCTACCCCGAGGATTTGCGTGATGGCCGCGAGCACGGTCGGCTGCGCCTCCTTTACGAAGCGAACCCCGTTGCGTTCCTCGTCGAACAGGCGGGGGGAGCGGCGATCGACGGATTCGGCCGCATCCTCGAAGTTGAGCCGAAATCCATCCACGCCCGTACGCCGCTGATCTTCGGCTCCAGAGAAAAGGTCGAGCGAATCGCCCGCTATTACACCGGGGGCAGCGCAACGCAGCGCGCGCCCCTTTTTGCCAAGCGCGGGCTTTTGCGTCGCTAGATCTCGAAATTCGGGGCTTTCCAAGATGTCGATCAAGCATCCGATCATCGCGATCACCGGCTCTTCCGGCGCGGGCACGACGTCCGTCAAGAAGACCTTCGAGCAGATCTTCCGGCGCGAGACGATCAATCCCGTTTACATCGAGGGCGACGCGTTCCATCGTTGGAACCGTCTCGAAATGCGCGAGCAGATGACGGAAGCCGCCAAACGGGGCGACAACCACTACAGCCACTTTGGCGAAGCCGCGAACCTGTTCGAGACTTTCGAGAACACATTCCGCGCCTATTCCGAAACGGGCGGCGGCAAGACCCGCGCCTATGTGCACGACGACGACGAGGCCGAGGCCCACGGCGTTCCGCCCGGGCATTTCACCAGCTGGCGGGAATTCGAACCGGGCTCGGACCTCCTCTTCTACGAGGGGCTGCACGGCGCGCTCGTCACCGAGACGGTCAACGTCGCGCAATACGTCGATCTCAAGATCGGCGTCGTCCCGGTGATCAATCTCGAATGGATCCAGAAGCTGCATCGCGACCGGGCTTCGCGCGGCTACACCACGGAGGCGGTCACCGATACGATATTGCGCCGCATGCCGGACTACATCCACTACATCTGCCCGCAGTTCACCCACACGGACATCAACTTCCAGCGCGTGCCGACCGTCGACACCTCGAACCCGTTCATCGCCCGCTGGATCCCGACCCCGGACGAATTGATGGTCGTCATCCGTTTCCGCGACCCGCACGGCATCGATTTTCCCTATCTCCTGTCGATGATTCACAACAGCTTCATGAGCCGCGCGAACTCGATCGTCATTCCTGGCGGCAAGCTCGACATCGCCATGCAGCTCATCCTCACCCCGATGATCCTCAAGCTGGTCGAGCGCCGCAGGCGCGCGCTGCGGGCGTGATGCCGGAAAGGGCGTAGGCGGGCCGGCTCCCGGGCACGTGCCGTCTGGGGCGCGAGCGAGACCCAACCTCGCCCGGACGGGTCGCCGCTTCGGCGGGGTTGCCAATCTCGGGCGCGGATTTAATGTTTTTAACGGTTTGCAGCGGATTTTGCGGGCGGTTGTCGCCTGGGGAGGCGGCGGAGCGTCCTTCTCCCCGTTCACGGGGAGAAGGTCAGGATGAGGGGCCGGGCGACAAGCCGCAGCGGCAAATCGCCCAAGCCCCTCACCCCAACCCTCTCCGCGCTCGAGCGGGGCGAGGGGGAATTGCGCCTTCCGAGTCCGCTCGGTTTCTCCGGGCGTGGATTTAATCTTTTCAAGGGCTTGCAGCCGAAATTCCGGGCGACCGAAAGCCGCCAGGCGGCGAATGAGGTCGCCCCGCTTGGGCCTCATTGAACCCAACTATGCTGTTGAAATGCATCTCGCGAAGCACGAGCGGCATGCCCATCGTCATGATCCGTTCGGCTGGCGCGCCGGGGCGTTCCGCTGTTCCCACCATCATCCCGCGGCCGCCGGCCTGCGCGGCGCCAAGTCTGCGCCAACTCGAACCCCTGTTCTTGCCAACTATTTGCAAGCGGAACCCATTGCCGTTTTGCGCCTTTTCAACGGGTCGCACCGCGCAAGGGTCGTTTTTGCAAACGATCTTGGCGCCGGTCTCGCTGTTGCCGGAAGGGCAAGGCGTGGCGCTTTCGACCTTGAAGCCCAGCATAGCCCGCATTTCAGCGTTTGTACATGATTTGTTCACAGCAGTTGACTGGGCTGGAAGCCTGTCGATGGCTGAGATCCCTTTGAGGCGCCACTCTTCGGGATTCTAGGCCCAAGCGACCGCGGCGCCCGGACGGACGACGGCGCGTAACCGGGATCTCGTCGAGGCGGCCCCGACGCCGCGCGAACCCCCAACGAGAGCAAGAGAGAACGGCGAACTGCGCCTTCTAACCCGCTGAAAACGGGGGAGCGCGCGGCCGATGCGACTGTCGCCGGAATCCAAATTCCCGGAATAAGCTGTTGCAATTCGGCCTGCGGCGGCTGTAAAAATGACAAGATCGGGATGGTAAGCAGTTGACCAGATTGGAAGTTTGTGATGTGATCCTGCTTGGTTCACTTTAGGGGGAGCGGCAATGAGATTGTTGGCAGTTGCTATTTGGCTGTGCATCAGCGCGGTCCCGGCGGCCCAGGCCGTCCCGACTTGTTCGGCGTGTGTTGTTGTCAAGCCGGCGCCGGCGCCCGTGATCGGTGCTGGCATTCCGGCCCTGCTGGTCGTCGGTGGCCTGTTACTCGGCACGAAGTTCCTGGCGCATCGGCGGCGATCGTAAATGAATTACGGACCGCGGCTGCGCGGTTCCGAAGGCATTATCGAAGGCGTAAAAGATATCGAAAGGCCGCCGCGATAGGCGGCCTTTTAATTTCGGCTCGCCATCGCGCTGCGGCCCGGCCGCTTTTCTGGCGTCGATCCGCAGGGGGTCATGACCATGCAATCGAAATGCGACCTGCACGCGCAGGCGGAACGACGTGCGGCGGACCTCGCGGCGATCGAACCACGCAACGCGGCGCGACGGCTCCGCCGCGCCGCCGTGGGCGCGAAGCCCCGACGCTCCCCGCCGTCGACCTCTTGCAGGGACCTCTTCCGAGACTGCGAGCCCTGTCAAAGGGCCTAGCCCGCTCGAGGCGGCGCGCTCATAGGGCGTCCGGAAGGACGCCGCTTTTCGACGGGCTATGAGCGCGCCCTTGACAGCGCTCACAAGCTCGGAAAGCAAAGCTCAGCAAGAGAGTCTCGGGACGGCGAGCCTGGCGGCGTGACGGGGGACGGCGCCTACGGCGCGCGGCGCGCGCGCGGATTTGCGTCGTTTGGCCCGACGAGCGCGATTTCCCGGTCTGAGCGCGGCGGCCGCGAGTCCTTGAGGAGCTTCAGAAAGGCCCTCGCCAAAGGCGAGAGGCGCTTATCCGCGAGATAGACGACGTACCAGCGGCGCCAGATCGGGAAGCCCTGCACGTTGAGCTCTCGCAACGGCCCTTCGGCGGCGCCGAGCGTGAGGACGTGACGCGACAGCACGGCAAGTCCGAGACCGGCCGCGACCGCCTGCTTGATCGTTTCGTCGCTGCCGAGCGTCATGCGCGTTGCGGGACGAATGTTGTGTTCGGCGAAATACCGCTCCGTCGCCTGCCGCGTTCCCGACCCGGGCTCTCGCAGGATGAAGGACTCGCGTTCCAGGCGCGACGGCGCGATCGTGTCTTCATCGCAGAGCGCATGATCTGCGGGCGCCAGGACGACGAGCAGATTGTCGGCGAACGGCGTCGCCACGATATCCAGCTCTTCCGGCGCCTGACCCATGATGTAGAGATCGTCGAGATTGAGCCGCATCCGCTCAAGGATCTGCTCGCGATTGACGACTTCGAGCGCGAATTCGACTTCCGGGTGGGCGCGGCAGAATTCGCCGATCAGGCGCGTTGCGAAATACTTGGCCGTGGTGATCATCGCGACCCGCACGCGGCCGCGCTTCAGTCCTTGCATTTCCGCCAGTTCCATGCCGAGCAGGTCGAGCCGCTCGAGCACGTCCCGGCTCGCCGCGGCGACGGCCCGGCCCGCGTCAGTCAGAAAGAGCCGCTTGCCGACCTGCTCATGCAGCGGCAGGTCGAGCGCTTCGGACAGCTGCTTGATCTGAATGGAAAAGGCCGAGGGCGTCACATGCGCCTCCTCGGCCGCTCGGGTCATATTCATGTGGCGCTCGAGGCCGGCGAAGAGGCGCAGCTGATGCAGCGTGACCGGGCGAAGCATGTTTTAGTTTCCTAAAACGTATCCGTTTGAACAATGAACTTAACTCAACTCCTGCCGGGCCGTAAACCGTCCCCATCAACCAGTTCGCCGCAGCGGCGGTCAAGGGAGGATGGGACCCGATGAACGTACAGTCGTCCGAGACCGTCAAGGGCAAGGACCGCTACAGGTCCGGCGTCATGCAATACCGCAAGATGGGCTATTGGGAGCCCGACTACACGCCGAGCGACAGCGACGTCATCGCGTGCTTCCGCGTCACGCCGCAGGAGGGCGTCGACCCGATCGAGGCCTCCGCGGCGGTCGCCGGCGAATCCTCGACCGCGACCTGGACGGTGGTGTGGACGGACCGGCTCACAGCTTGCGAGAAATACCGGGGCAAGTGCTACCGCGTCGATCCGGTCCCGGGCGCCGAAGGCCAGTATTTCGCCTACGTCGCCTACGATCTCGATCTTTTCGAGCCCGGCTCGATCGCCAACCTCACGGCCTCGATCATCGGCAACGTGTTCGGCTTCAAGCCGCTGAAGGCGCTGAGACTCGAGGACATGCGGCTGCCGCTCGCCTATGTGAAGACCTTCCAGGGTCCGGCCACCGGCATTGTCGTCGAGCGGGAGCGGCTGGACAAGTTCGGCCGCCCGCTGCTCGGGGCGACCGTCAAGCCGAAACTGGGCCTTTCAGGACGCAACTATGGGCGCGTGGTCTATGAGGCGCTGAAAGGCGGGCTCGACTTCACCAAGGACGACGAGAACATCAACTCTCAGCCGTTCATGCATTGGCGCGACCGGTTTCTCTATTGCATGGAGGCGGTCAACAAGGCGCAAGCGGCGACCGGCGAGGTGAAGGGCTCCTACCTCAACGTCACGGCCGCCACGATGGAAGACATGTACGAGCGCGCCGAATTCGCCAAAGAGCTCGGCTCGTGCATTGTGATGATCGATCTCGTGATCGGCTACACGGCGATCCAGTCGATGGCGAAGTGGGCGCGCAGGAACGACATGATCCTGCACCTTCATCGGGCCGGGCACTCGACCTACACGCGGCAGAAGACGCACGGCGTGTCGTTCCGAGTGATCGCCAAATGGATGCGCCTCGCCGGCGTCGACCACATCCACGCCGGGACCGTGGTCGGCAAGCTCGATAGCGATCCCGCGACGACGAGGGGTTATTACGACATCTGCCGCGAGGGCTTCAATCCGATGCGGCTCGAGCATGGCGTCTTCTTCGATCAGCCCTGGGCGTCGCTCGGTAAGCTGATGCCAGTCGCCTCGGGCGGCATCCACGCCGGGCAGATGCACCAGCTCCTCAACCTACTCGGCGAGGATGTCGTGCTGCAGTTCGGCGGCGGCACGATCGGACACCCGGAGGGCATCGCGGCCGGCGCGACCGCCAATCGCGTCGCGCTCGAAGCGATGATCTTCGCGCGCAACGTCGGGCGCGACTATGTGCATGAAGGCCCGACGATCCTTGCGGAAGCGGCCAGGACCTGCACGCCGCTGCGCCAGGCGCTCGATGTCTGGGGCGACGTGACCTTCGACTACGCCTCGACCGACCAGCTCGATTACGTTCCGACGCCGCAGGCGTCCTACTGATGTCCGAGCGTGAGCGCCGGCGTACCGCTCGGACAGCGTGGAGCGACGACTCGTCCGACGGCTTCGTCGCGGCGCTCCTGTCCCTGGCGGGCGACCGCCGTCCCGCAAATGAATTCCGGAGTTGGATCCATGCGCATCACACAAGGTTGCTTCTCGTTCCTGCCCGATCTGACCGACGATCAGATCCTCGCCCAGATCCAGTATTGTCTCGACAACGGCTGGGCGGTGAACATTGAGTTCACCGACGACCCGCATCCACGCAACACCTACTGGGAGATGTGGGGCCTGCCGATGTTCGACCTCCGCGACGCCAAGGGCGCGCTGATGGAGCTCGACGCCTGCCGCAAAATCCACGGCGAAAAATACATCCGTCTCTCCGCTTTCGACTCGAGCCCTGGCCGGGAGTCGGTGCGCATCTCGTTCATCGTCAACCGGCCGAAGGACGAGGAGGGATTCCGGATTGAGCGGATCGCCGGCCCCGGCCGCACGCAGCGCTACGCCATGCGCGGCTACGGCCTCGATAGACCGGAAGGGAAGCGCTACGCATGAACGCGGACGCGCGCGAGGCCGCGGCCCCGCCGAAGATCAGCCTCGCCGAGGAGTTCGTGGCCTCCGGGGTCGCTCCGGTGCTGCAGCAACTCGACGATGAACTCGTGGGCCTCGCGCCAGTCAAGGGCCGCATCCGCGAGATCGCGGCGCTGCTGCTCGTCGACCGCGTCCGCGCGAAATTCGGACTGAACGCGCAGGCGCCGACGCTGCATATGAGCTTCACGGGCAACCCGGGCACCGGCAAGACGACCGTCGCGACCCGCATGGCCGAGATCCTGCACCGACTCGGCTACGTCCGCCGCGGCCATCTCGTCGCGGTGACGCGTGACGACCTCGTCGGCCAGTACATCGGCCATACGGCGCCGAAGACGAAGGAGGTGCTGAAGAAGGCGATGGGCGGCGTCCTGTTCATCGACGAAGCCTATTACCTGTACCGGCAGGAGAACGAACGCGACTACGGCCAAGAGGCGATCGAGATCCTGCTGCAGGTGATGGAGAACAACCGCGACGACCTCGTCGTCATCCTCGCCGGCTACGCCGACAAGATGGACCGCTTCTTCCGGTCCAATCCGGGCTTCCGCTCTCGGGTCGCCCACCACATCGACTTTCCCGACTATTCGGACGCCGACCTTTTCGCCATCGGCGAGAGAATGCTCGCCGGGCTGAATTATAAGCTCAGCGACGAAGCGAGACGGGCGCTTGCCGAGTACATCCCCGTTCGTCGTGCTCGGCCTCTGTTCGCCAACGCCCGCTCGATGCGGAACGCGCTCGACCGGGCGAGGCTCAGACAGGCCAACCGCCTGTTCGCCGACAGCGACCAGGATTTGACCCTTGAGCGTCTCACAACAATCGCCGCGGAGGACATTCGAGCGAGCCGCGTGTTCCGGGGAAGAGAAGCGCCGAGCTGACGTCTTTTTCCGCTTCGCTTTTTTGAGCCGCACTGCACGCGACGGGATGCTTGCTTGACGATCCACCGTCAGCGCGAGAAAAATGGAGGTGCTCATCGCGTCGACACCGAGCAAGGTCGCGCGAGCGCGAACGACCAGCCTCAGCGGCTCCATCGATCAAACTGAGGCGCACGCAGACAAGGAGGAACGCGTGAGGGGTTTTCTTGTGACCGTTATTGTGTCCGCTTTGGCTCTTGCCGCATCGTCAGGGGCGGGCTTAGCGGACGGCGACCCCGCAGCGGGGCAATCCACCTTCAAAATCTGCAAGGTGTGCCACCAAATCGGCGAGAACGCGAAGAATTTCGTCGGTCCCGTCCTCAATGGCGTTGTCGGCCGCAAGGCTGGAACCTATCCGAGCTACAACTATTCCGACGCGAACAAGAACTCCGGCTTGACCTGGGATGAGGCGACGCTGACGAAGTACCTTCACAACCCGCGCGAAGTCGTGCCGAGCACCAAGATGGCGTTCCCGGGCCTGCCCAACGACCAGGACGTCGCCAATGTGATCGCCTATCTCAAGCAGTTCGGACCGGACGGCAAGAAGATGTGACCGGGGTCGCGACAGACGTCCGCCGCGGCGAGCCAGTGGCCGTCGCAAAGTATGCGTGGGCGCGCGGACATCCAGCGGTACGCGCGTCGCCGAGGCCAAAGCCCAACGGCTCCCAGCCGCACCCTTCGGCCGGCTCCCGAGCCGGCATCAGCGGCGCCGTCCGCTTACCGGATGGCTTCATTCGCAGGCGCGACGGATACGTATGGGCGAGTTTGCGGGGCGATCTTGATCGCGTCAGCGTCGGCCGTGCAAGCGATCGCCAGCGCCGAACCGTCGCCAGCGTCGAACTCGCTTCGGTCGCCTGCCTGGACAACGATATCGATCCGGCGCGGCGGTGTGGCGAGCGACTCGTCGTACGCCGCCGCCTCGAACACCGTCACCTTGCAGGCGTCCGCCGACGGCAGAAAATAACCGACAAAGCGGGTCGCCCCAACGACGTGGTTGAACCCGGCCATCGGCTTGTAAGTTGCGACTGACGCCAGGTACCGGGAATGCGCCCCGTCAGCGGCGAAGGTCGGGTAAACCTGACTGGCCAGGACGACGGATGTCGCAAGAACGGAAGCGAATGACATTGTCGAACTCCACGTATCAGCCAATTATTAGCCAAGCGATCGCCCTCCGATCGCGTCCGACGCGTGTCTACGTCAGCGCTAACGTTCGCGAAGTGATCGAGGTCACAGTGCAAGTCTTCCGCCTCGGCTTGCAAAGCTCGGCTCGTCGGCTGTCGAAGGTTTTCGGGGCTTCCGCGACGACGCTCGATCACTCGCCCCGGGCCGCATCGGCGCGAGAAGACGGCGTCTGGATGAGGGGCTGCGATCGGTCTATTCTTTCCGCCATGGCTGAACCAACGATTTTCGGACTGACAAAGGCCGAGCGCGACCGTCGCCGCGATTCTTTCCTGGACCTCATCGGCGTCAGGCCCGCGATCATGGGCATTCTCAACGTGACGCCCGATTCGTTTTCCGATGGCGGACGCTTTCAATCGCCCGAATCGGCGCTGGGGCAAGCCCGCAAGCTGGTCGCCGACGGCGCAGATGTCATCGACGTCGGCGCCGAATCGACGCGACCGGGCCATACGCCAGTCCCGCTCGACGAAGAGTGGCGGCGTCTGGCGCCGCTGATCGGCCCGCTGCTCGATTCCATTGCGGCGCCGGTTTCAATCGATACCTACAAGGCCGAAGTTGCGCGTCGTTCGATCGCCGCTGGCGTCTCCATCGTCAACGACGTGTGGGGATTGCAGAGAGACCCCGAGATGGCCGGCGTCGTCGCCGAGGGCGGCGCGGCCATCGTCATCATGCATAACCGCGATGCGGTCGATCCCGAGATCGACATCGAGGCCGACATGCGAAGGTTTTTCGAGCGATCGCTCGCATTGGCCGACGAGGCGGGCATCCCACGCCAGCGTATACTGATCGATCCTGGGATCGGCTTCGGCAAGAACAAGGCCCAGAATCTGCGGGCGCTTCAGGCGACGTCGCGCCTCCGCGAAACGTTCGGGCTCCCGGTGCTGATCGGCGTCTCGCGCAAACGGCTGTTCGGCGACCTGCTCGGCGTGGGCGTGGAGGGGCGCCTGATCGGGACTCTCGCCGCGAACCTTGCAGCGCTCGCACGCGGAGCCGCCGTTTTTCGCGTGCACGACGCCGCCGAGCACGCGGCTGCGTTCAAGGTCTTCCATGCCATCGACTCCGCCTGACTTGGTCGAGGTCGGAATCGGGCTCGGCGGCAACGTCGGCGACCCGGTCCGCTCCATTCACGCCGCGATCGAAGCGCTCCAGAGACGCAATGTCGTCGCGATTCGGGCTATGTCTTCCCTTTATCGCACGGCGCCGTGGGGCGGCGTCGAGCAACCTGACTATGCGAACGCTTGCGCGATCGGCACGACGCGGCTTCGGCCGATCGATCTGCTCGATGCGATCAAGACGATCGAACGGGATCTCGGACGCGTGGAGACGGTGCGCTGGGGGCCGCGCGTCATCGACATCGACATTCTTTTTTATGGCGAGGCGTCACTCGAAGACGAGCGACTGACACTGCCTCACAGGGAACTGTTGCGGCGCGCCTTCGTGCTCACGCCGCTGGCCGAGATTGCCCCCGAACGCGTGATTGCCGGTCAGCGCGTCATCGATGCGGCCCGCCTCATCGGCGACCAAGGCGTGAAGAAATGGGAGGCCGATTAGGCCGTCACCTTCAGTGCTTGGCGATCGCGACGCCCCACGGAAACGAGCCGACGGCGATCGATTTTATCACTTTGAGCGAAGCGAGATCGACGACCGACACGTCGTTTGACACCCCGTTGGTCGAAAGCAGATATTTGCCGTCAGGCGAGACCTCGAGTTGCCACACTCGCTGACCGACCAGGAGATATTTCAGAACCTTCTTGGTCGCGGCGTCGACGACCGCAATTCGATTCGCGGGCCCCAGCGCAATGAAGGCGAGCTTTCCATCGGGGCTGAATTGGATGCCGACCGGCTGAATCTGATCATTCGAAAGCCCGGGCACCTCGAAACCAATTTTCGTCGTGACCACTCGTTTGATCGGATCGATCACGCTGACGACGCCGCCGACCTCCGAGGTCACCCAGAGTTCGCTTCCGTCATGCGTATATTCGGCGTACCGCGGCCGCGCGTCCACCAGAATGTTGGCGACAGCCTTCTTCGCCTTCCAGTCGATCAGATGGGCCATGCTCGTCGTTTCCGACGTATTGACGATGATCGCCCCGTCGGGGCTGACCGCCACGCCCTCGGGCTCGACGCCGACCGGAAATTCGCTGACCACCTTGCGCGTCGAGAGATCAATCGCGGTCAGGAGCGCGTCATTCTCATTAGCGATGAAGAGAAGCTTGCCGTCGGGACTGAGACGCAACTGCTCGGGATCGGGCCCCGATGGCAGGTCGCCAATCGTTTTGAGCGTCTTTGTGTCGACGATCGCGATCGTATCGTCATCGCCCAGACAAACGTACATCTCTGCCTCGTCCTTGCTGAGCACGATGCCGCGTGGACGTTGCCCCACCGAAACTGTCTTGACGACTTCGAGCTTGTCGAGATCGATGACGGAGATCGAGTTGCCCTTCTCATTGGTGATGTAGGCGGTCGCCGCGTTCGCGTTGGCGGGCGCCGCGGCGAGTCCTCCCGAAAGAGCGACAAGCAAAAGCGCGCGCATCCATGAGCCTTGCATCGGCTCGCCGATCCGGCGCCCGGGACGAGCGGGAAGGGCTTGCGTTCGATGTTCCTCCCGGGACCAACGCACGTCGGCGGCCCTCCCTGTCATCGGCGATCATCGTCCGGCGGCCATGTCGCCGCCGTGACGGGAAGCGCTAACACAGGGCCGGGCCGACGGTCGACAAAATATCGAGCGACGACAAACGTCACAGCCTCAGAGGGCGCGCAATCGTGGGTCAGCGAGACGCGCCGGTCTGAATCCTTGGAGCGCCCGCATTCGCACTGCCGAATCCCGAAGAGGCGACGACCTCTTCGCCGGATCCGCGCTCATCCGCGCTCACTGCGCCGGACGCAGGAAATCTTGAGATATTCGCCATCCCTTGGCCGGATGGCAGTCTGCGCGATCATCTCCTGGGCCTCGAGTCCGCACGCGATCTCACTGCCGGTCTTCGGGCCTACAGCAACGTCAATGGCGCTGCGGGTGTCGCAATCGCTCGCGGCGATCGACGACGCGCACAGAAAAATGTATGTGATGAAAGTGTTCACGCAGTCCCCCTGTCGCAGCGCAATTGAGCCCGCATCGCCGATTCCGGTTTGCACTTCCGATCGCTCGACAGTGTGGCTGTATCGCACCTGCTCATTGACGCAGTGATCCCGGTCACACCGCGTTGATCCCACCGTCCCTGATGCTAATCGCAGGTTCGGACCGCCGAACCGCGGCCCAAAGCCCCATCACACCAGCCGGCGTTTGAAAGGGGGAGGCGAGGCGACGGGAGACCTTGCGGCCTCCCAAATCCCAATCATCGATTTCCACCAGTCTCGGCCCCCAGAGAGCCTGCATTCGCCTCCCTGCTTTCCCGAGACGCCGCCGCCCCATCCTCTGCAGCGCGCTTTGCCTCGCTAGGCCGGGGACGAACGCACGAGATCTTGAGATATTCGCCATCCCGAGGCCGGATGGCGGTCTGCGCGATCATCTCTTGCGCCTGGATCCCGCACGCGATCTCATTGTTCGTCTTCGGGCCGATTGCGACGTCGATGGCGTTGCGCGTGTCGCAGTCGCTCGCAGCGACTGATGACGCGCAGAGAAGAATGTATGCGATGAAAGTGTTCATGGCGTTCTCTCAAGGCGGCAAATTTGAGCCCGCACATGAGAGCGTCTCGCCGGCCGCGAAACCGAGGCGCTAAACGTTTCCCCGCATTATTTTGCAAGCAAAAGCGGCGCCATACCCTCGCGATCGCCTTGCGATGCGAAAGGGCCATCCTCGAGATGCAATTGAATTTTCGGCGGATAGATCGCGCCTCAAATCGTCCACGAGCACGATGCGTTCCGCGGACGCATGCCGCATTTTCGTGCGGTCCCGCCCAAATGCCGCGCACTGGGAGCGACCAAAACGGCTTTCGAAGATTTTCTTGCGAGGCCCCTCCGCCCCTTTTCGAGCGGAGAGGCTAAATTCTCACATCTCGGCGGTCAGGTACGCGGTGACTTCAAGGCCCGCGCAGATTTCCGAAACGACTGGGGTCGTCCAAGTCATGGTATGCTCCCTCGGTGAAACGATGAAACGCGACTTATGGCGCATCTTCGGACTATCAGCCCTGCCTCAGCGTCGCCACCTCAAGTTTTCGGATAAACGTCAGCGGAACCTCCTGCGATGACCGGGAAATTTTCCTGATCTACGGCCTGTCAATGCGCCTCGATGTCCATCCGGTTGAGACGCCCGTCATGAAGCGCAGTGGCGACCAAGGCGCCGGCGCAGCCGAGAGCCCTAAGCTCAGCGAGATCCCTCCCGTCACGGAGGCCGCCAGCGGCAAAAACCGCGTGCGCGCCCGCAATCGCCCGTATGGCGCGCAGCCTGTCAAAGTCCGGCCCCGCGTCGCCGCCCACCCTCGCGAGGTTCATGAAGATGACTCGGTTCGGCCATGTGTCAGGCGATTCTAGCACGCCGCGAGGCCCAAGGAACCGCTCATTGCGGAAGTCAAGCGACAGAACGATCCGGTCTGATCCACGATGGGCCGCGATCAGCGCGCCGTCGCGCTGGGACTCGCTGCCGAGGATTGGGACGCCGAGGTCTCTATCAAGGATGGCCGCGAGCGCTGTTGGGTCGTCGGCCCCATTGTCGATCCAAACCTGCAACGCCGGGAAGGCCGTGCGGAGACGCCGGAGCATCCCGCAGTTGTCGCCGCGCCGAAGGATTGCGTCGAGATCGGCCACGTAAAGGGTGGTGAACGGGTGCAGGTTGAGGAGTCCGCCGACCACGTCGACCGGGTCGCTGGTCGGCGAGAGCGGCGTAACGATCGGACGGTAGGCGTCGCGGTCGCCCCTCCTTGCATGGACAACCTGGCCTCCGACAAGGTCAACGACCGGGATGACGTCCATCTGGCGCCTCCTCGGTTTCGGCCGCGAAGAAGCGGGCGGCCCACTCCGCAAGCCAGCTCCAAGCCTCCGTCTCGTTCTCGCCGGCAGTCTTGCCAACGACGACCGCGAGCCGATTCATTTCGATCTCGACTTCGGCGCGTGGCAAAAGGTTGAGCCGGCTGACCAGCACGGCGCCTTCGATCACCGCCGCCTGAGCCCGATTGAATCCCTCGAACGGCGCATGGGCGGCGCGATGAACGACGCGGCAAACGAAGCGCGGGCGCATGGCGTCCTCGCGCGTCTCGATGACGGCAAGCTCCAGATGGGCGAGCGACGCCTGCAATCGCGGAACGGCCACGATCTCGGACGGTGCAAGCGGCCAATCGCGGCGACCGGTCAGGCAGCCGGCGAAGACGCGCGTGTCGTCGGTGAAGTTTGCGACCGCGAATGGCGTTCGGCGCAGGTTTTCGAGGGTGGTCGAGGGATGAAACGGCGCCAGCACCCAGTGCGCGCCCTCCGCGATCAGCCCGAGCGGCGCGATGTGTGGTTCCGCGAGCGCCCCGACCGTCGTGACGATGGCTTCGCGGATCATCGGCATCGGATCACCTCTCCGACCGCTTCGCCCTGAGCGTGTGCCCCGCCTCGGCGAGCCGCGTCCGATCCTCGACACGTCGATCGACTGCGCAACCCCAATCAAGCGGTTCGTCTTGCGTGTAGCGCTTGCCGAGACGGAAAGCGATTTCCGCCTTCATGAGTTCCGCGCCGAGATAGAAGGCGTGGCCTCCGTCGGACTGGACCGCGAGCTTGTCGAACAGCGCGAACGCGTCCTCGGACACATAATGACCGTCGCGGTTGAAAATGTGAACGCCGTCTTCGGCGGCTTCGATCCGGAAATTGCCGTCTTTGACCTCGCGCGCGAACTCCGCGATCTCCGCGCTGGAGTTCGGGAAGGGCGAGCGGTCGTGGACTTGCAGCAACGCGCGACCGTAGCCCTTTGGCAGGCTCGCCTCCTTCGCAGCCGCGAACATCATCCGCCGCGCGGCGTCGTGTTCCTGAATCGTCCGCCGCGTATGCGGGCTGACCTGCACCGTCAGGACATTGCCGACATCGAGCTCGGAACAAAGGCCGAGAAGCAGGGCCGTCACGCCGGCGGTGTCGGCATCGGTGAGCTCGGTGAGGTTGCCGGTCCCCATCATCATCTCGGCCTGCGGCAAGCGGGTCCTGAGCTCGCGAAATCGCGCCAGCGATTCGGCGAAGCCGAAATGGATGGGATCGAGGATCGGATCGAGAATGGCGGCGACCCCGCGCCTCTCGGCCTCCATCGCCGCTCGGCACAGCGAGTTGAGATCGCCATGGCTCGCGGGAATGAGAACCGGGCGCGCGCCGGTTTCCTCGGCGATCGAGAGGGTGTGTTCCGTCAGGCTGAGCAGGAAATCCGCGCCAGCCGCGCCAGCCCGCCGCAGTTCGTCGAGGTCGGCGGAATCGACACTGACGGAAAAGCCGCGTTCCTTCAGCGCCCGCACGACGTCCTCAAGATGCTGGAACGGCGTATCCGGCAGACAGCCGAGATCGATCACGTCAGCGCCCGCCGCGCGCAGGGCCTCAGCCTGCGCGACGATCGCCTCTATCGTCATCCCTGACGCTTCGACAATCTCGGCGAAGATGCGGATGGTGTAGAGGGAGAGATCTGGCGGGCCGCCCGACTTGCCAAAATACGCCGGCAGATCCTTCAGTTCGTCCGGCCCCCGTTCGAAGGGCGCGCCAAACTCGTTCGACAGACGGGCGAGATCCGCTCGGCAGCGGCCGGGGACGATCACGCGTTTGGCGTTGATAGGACGCGGCAGCCTGCGCAGGAGGATCGGCTCGGTCATCAAGGCGGCGACCTTCACCCCGATGTCCAGGATCGTCCAATCAAAGGGGGCGGGCGTCATGCCTCTCAGCACCGCCTCCAGCCTGCCGCGCGCGAGATGGCCGGTCACAAAGAGGATTTTCTCATTCATGCCGAGATTTCGGCGCGCCGCCGTTCGATCGCGGTGCGAAGTTCGGCGATCGAATCGACCGTCGTGGCTCCGGCGAAACGCCCGAGGCGGTCGCGATTCTCGAGGTCGACCGGGCGCGGGTAGACCTTGACCATGCCTTTGGGCGCTTCGGTGATCAGCTCGGGCGCGGTGTCGCAGGCGAAAACAATCACCGGAACGCGACACTTTCCGCCCTGCGCGAACACGTTGCTAACAAGCTCGTCGGAAATGCCACAAACGAATTTGGCGACCGCGTTCGAGGTCGCGGGGGCGACGATTAGGCTGTGGTAAACGCCATAATAGAACTGCCCGACCGGCACCGAGCTCGCGGTCGTGTCGCGGTAGACGCGGATCGACCGCTGCAAGCCGAGCTCCTGTTTGTACATGCGCAAAACCTCGGCGGCGGCTTTGCTGAGAAACACGTCGACGTCCTCGAGTTCGCGAACGAGCGCCAGCGTCTCCTTGAGAAAATGGCCGGAGCCGGTAATCGCCCATCCCCAGCGCGGCGTCTTGTATTTCGTCATTCTGCGGCCGGATCGAGACTGCGGGTGAACTCGTTTGTTCCAAGGATCTCAGGAAACGCCCGGCCGCGCAACGCGTTGCCGAGGCGCGGAGCGTCGCCTGGCCCGGCGATGGAGACCGTGAGCCCGCGATGGCCGACGTAGTGCGGGAAAAGCGGGTCAACGACGCCGTCTTCGACAAGCTCGCCGATCGCGACACCCTCGGCGGGAAATTGGCCGTGCTTGATCAGGACGAGGCGCCGCGCGCCGATTGCGCGGGCGAGCCAGGCCGCCAAGCTGTCCGATGTAAGGTCCCAGGTCGCCGGGAGCTTTGCCGCGCGCGCCATCGAATCTGGCGACCAGACCGGCACTGCGCGCTCCCGCAGCGCGCGGCGGATCGAGGCGATCGACCCGGCGACGCGAAATCGGGGATCAAGGCCCTGCAGCGCACGCCCGAACTGCGACATCGCCATCAGAGCCATGTCGTGCGCCGCGGCTTCGTCGAAACCCATCACGGCCTGCGCCGCGCGAACGGCGTCCGCAAAGAGGCCTCCGCCGGGCGCAACAACGACCTCGCCCGCCTCGGCGGCGATTGCGTTGAGCCATTCCGCCAAATGAGGCTCCAACGCGTGGCTGCCGCCAAGCTTGATGACGACGACGTCCTTGAGCGGAGAATGTCTCGCCTCGGATCGGCAGGATCCAGCCTCCATCGCCGCGCAATCGTCCTCCCGCGGCTCGACCGCCGCTGCGCTCAGGCTACAAGCTGCTTCTGCCGCGCGCAATTCGGCGGATAGGCGGCGCCTCCTCCGATACGGAGCTTGAATGAGGACGTCGCCGATTCGTTCAATGCCCCTCCGAAACGGGCCAGAATCACCTCGCTCTCTATTCGTCGTCGACAATCCGGTTTCCCTGCTAGCAGGGAATTTTTCGCGCCGCGGTCTGCGTTCTTTTCCGGAAAGTCATGGAATGTCATGGCGTTGCCGGCATTACAATCCACCGGTTGTGGCATGGAGCGGGCGCGGAACAGGGAATTTCAAACGGCCAGAACAGGGAATTAACAGGCGCTTTCGGAGCGGATCAGGGAAAGAACAGGTGGGCGAAAACGAGGACGCCAGACCGGCGCGGCCGGGTTGCAAGGCGCCGCCGGCATTCCCTTCTCCCGCAGGTGAAAGAGCCTGCCTACGGGCGAATACGCGGGGGCGGCTCATGTGAGCGGTCGGACGACGGGGCGCCGCGCGGTCGGTCCAAAAATCATCTTGCCCTACTGGAACAACTTCATGGCGTTCACGAGGGTGCCGTAAATTCCCCACAGCAGCGGAATGCCGACGAAGCCCCACGCGAGCGCCAGTTCGAGGGCCGTCGTGCCGCGAACCTTGTCTTCTGACATTTTCCTCTCCTTCAGCCGACTCCGATCACGTCGTCCGGCGTTTTCGGATCCATGTGGTGCCGGTCGTCGACCGCCTGGATCAGGAAATTGGCAATCAGCCCGACCACCAGGAGTCCGGCCATGATATACATGGTCACGTCGTATGCCTGCGCCTTGGGGACGCCGCTGTCGATCTGGTACTGCCGGATATAGTTGACGAGAACCGGGCCGAGCACCCCCGCGACCGACCAAGCGGTGATGAGCAGGCCGTGAATAGCGCCGACGTAGCGGGTGCCGAACATGTCTCTGAGGTAGGCCGGCACGGTCGCAAACCCTCCGCCGTACATGCTGAGAATGACGACAAAGCAAAGGATGAACAGCGGCAGGTTCCCGGCGCCGCCAAAATACGGCACGAGGGAATAGAGCACGATCCCGAGCAGGAAGAAGACGTAGTAGGTGTGCTTTCGGCCAATGTGATCGGAAATCGACGCCCAAAAGAAACGGCCGGCCATATTAAAGATGCTCAAAAGACCAACGAACCCGCCCGCGGCCGCAGCGGTGACCCGTCCGGGAAACATTTCCTGGCTCATCGCCGACGCCTGTCCAAGCACGCCAATCCCGGCCGTCACGTTCATGCAGAGAACGATCCAGATCAGCCAGAATTGCGGGGTTTGTAGCGCCTGATAGACGTAGACGTCCCTGATGGTGACGAGCTTCTTCGGCCGAACTGGCGGAACATAGCCCTCAGGCCGCCAACCTGGCGGCGGCACGCGCACGATCGCCGCCCCAACCAGCATGAAGCAGGCGTAAACGACGCCCAGGACGACAAACGTTTCGGCGACCCCGACATGGGTCGGCGTCGAAAACTTGCCCATGAGCCACACCGACAGCGGCGAAGCGATCATGGCGCCGCCGCCAAAGCCCATGATCGCCATCCCGGTCGCCATGCCTGGCCGATCAGGAAACCATTTCATCAAGGTTGAAACGGGGGAAATGTAGCCCAGACCGAGTCCGGCCCCGCCGACCACGCCGTAGCCGAGATAGACGAGCCAGAGCTGATGGATCGACACGCCCAGCGCGCTGATCAGAAATCCGCCGCCGAAACACAGGGCTGCAGCGAACATCGCCCGGCGCGGGCCGCCTTCCTCAACCCAGCGGCCGAAAACCGCAGCCGAGGCGCCGAGGAAAAAGATTGCGATCGAGAAAATCCAGCCGAGATCGGTCAGCTTCCAGTCGTCCGGAGCGGACTTCGTGACGCCGATCAGCCTGGACATTGGCAGGTTGAAGACGCTGAACGCATAGGCCTGGCCGATGCACAGGTGAATGCACAGCGCCGCTGGCGGGACCATCCAGCGGCTGAACCCCGGCTTCGCGATCGTATGACTGCGGTCAAGAATTGATATCGCGCTCATTGAACGCTTTCCCCTCCCTCTGCGAACGTGTCAGCGGAGCGACCGGGAGCGCCAGGCTCAGTTAAAAGCTTAGCGTCATCGCCAGGTCGCACCGGCGACCGCTGATATTGGCGGCTGTGAACAAACCGCACCGGAAATTGGCCTAAGCAGGTTCCTTTGGCAACCGCTGTTGTGGAAGCGCCGAAAGCGTCCGGTGTCAGCCCTAATGTGTCGGAGCGACGAACGCGTGGCCGGACTTCGCCGAGAAATGGCCGCTTTAGGGCGATGTGTTTTCAGTTGCTAGCTCGTGCCCGAGAAGACGTGATTCTCAATCGCAAACACAGGCTGTTTCATCAATGGCCCGGAACCGCGGCAGGCAGGCTCAAGTGAAAAGTTGCGCCGCGCCCATGGGAACCCACCGCCCACAAGCGCCCACCGTGCGACTCAACGATTGATCGGCTGATACGAAGCCCCATGCCGGTGCCGTGGGGTTTGGTTGTGAAGAACGGGTCGAATATCTGTTCCGCCAAATGCGGCGGAAGCCCAATGCCGGTATCGCTGAATGAAACAAGAATCTGCTCGTTTTCACCTCGCTGCGACTTGATGACCATCTCTCGTATTCCATCAACGTCCTTCATCGCTTCGATGCCGTTGACGATTAAATTCATCGCGACCTGCTGCAATTGCACCCAGTCTCCGACGATCGGAGGAAGATCGGTTGCCAGTTCCGTCCGGACCACTATGTTGTGGCGCACTGCCTCGTCGCGCAGAAGGGCGATGGTTTCTGGAATAATCTCGTTCACATCCAGACTCTCCTGATTCCGGATACCTTTCTCGAATTGAGAGCGGATCCTGCCAATAATCGCAGTAGCACGTTGTGCGTCTCTTACAATTTTGGCAAAAACCCCGCGCACCTCATCAAGATTTGGATTATCGCTCCCGAGCTTTCGGAGGCCGACGCTGGCATTGGTTATCGCGCCACTGATTGGTTGACTGATTTCATGGGCGAGGGATGCCGTTAACTCTCCCATAGTTGTCACCCGGTTGATGCGTGCGAGATCGCCCTGCGCCTGGCGCAAAGCCTCTTCGGTACGCTTCTGGTCGTCGATGTCGGTCGTCGTACCGACGAATTTGAGGACTTTTCCTTCGGCATCGCGCAAGACCACAGCTTGATTGAGGTGCCAGCGATATGTCCCATCCTGAGCGCGGAGAGATCTGTTTTCGAACGCAAAACCCGTTCCCGAGCGCACCCCCTCCCAAAAGCTCTTGACTGCCATCTCCCGATCCTCGGGATGGACCGCGGTCATCCAGGCCTCGGGATACGACCGGACGAAGTCAAGGGTTTGGCCGGCGAATTCAAGCCAGACCCGATTCACGAAATCAGGTATTCCATCAGGCTTGAGCGTCCAGGCGGACACAGGAAGCTGCTGCAGCAGCGCAACTTGTAGTTGCAATTCTGCATCGGCCTGCTGCAGCTCACGGTAAAGGCGGCTCGTCTCGGCCAACCGTTCTTCGCTGGCGTGCAGTTTCTCGCGTTCGAGTTCCGCCTCACTGCGCATCCGTTCTTCACGTTCTGCAGTTTCGCGGCGAAGACTGGCCATTTTAACGTGTGCCGCCACACGCGCCAGCAACTCCCGCGCAGCGAACGGCTTGATGAGATAGTCGTCGGCGTCGGCCTCCAGTCCTTCCACGCGCGACTCTTCGCCTGCCCGTGCCGACAGTAGGACGACCGGCGTGTCGGCGAGGGCTGAATCATCGCGAATTGCCCGCAACAGGCCAAACCCATCGAGATGCGGCATCATGACGTCCGCCAGCACAAGAGCGGGACGCAATTTGCGAGTGGCTTCCAGCGCCTGGAGGCCGTCAGCAGCCGCGTGCACCTCATATCGCTCGCTCAGCAGGCGTGTGAGGTACTGGCGCATGTCCGCGTTGTCATCGGCCAAGACGATCAGTTCGCGCTTCCCCGAAGGTGAGGGTTCCAACCCGGGGGCGAGCGAAGCTTGTTTGGTAAGCGTTGCCGCATCGACCGCGAACCCCGGTTCATTTCCCGACCACTGTCGCAGCTCTTCGACATAAGCTTCGGCTCGAATTGTGGTGGAGACGAGCGACTGTGGGGCATGAATGCGCTCGGCGGGCAGATGCTCCTTGCCGCGCGGAATAGTCACCGTGAATGTGCTGCCAGCGCCAACGGCGCTCTCCACGCGCACGGCGCCGCCGTGCAGTCTCACGAGTTCCTTAACCAGCGCCAGTCCGATCCCTGTGCCTTCGTAAGTCCTGGCCTGGGTGCTTTCGATGCGATGGAACCGCTCGAACACTTGCTCGCGATGCTCTTCGGGTATGCCCACGCCGGTGTCGCGGACCTGTAACTCCACTGCGCCGTCCACGGATTTCAATGTGAGAGCAACCTCGCCCTCGAACGTGAACTTGTAAGCATTGGAGAGCAGATTCAAAACAATCTTCTCCCACATGTCGCGATCCACGTACACCGGGTCGGTGATTGGCAGGCACTCGACTGAGAAACGGAGCCCGGCGCTCTTCATCGCCGAGTCAAACGCGCTTGCGATTTCTGAGGTGAAACTTGCCAGGTCTGTCGGTTGATAGGACGTCTGCGCGCGACCGGCCTCCATACGCGAGAAATCCAGGAGCGTGTTGACGAGCTTGAGCAGTCTGAGGCCGTTGCGGCGCACCGTGACCAACCGCTCGTGGTCTTCCGGCTCACGTCGCTCGTGCGCCAACACTTCCTCAAGCGGGCCAAGCATCAGGGTCAGCGGCGTTCGGAACTCGTGGCTGACGTTGCTGAAGAACGTTGTCTTGGCGCGGTCAAGCTCGGCCAGAGCCTCTTCGGTACGCTTCTGGTCGTCGATGTCGGTCGTCGTACCAACAAATTTGAGAAGTTTTCCATCTGCATCGCGCACGGGCACGGCTTGATTGAGGTGCCAGCGATAGGCTCCATCTTGAGCGCGGAGATCCCGGTTTTCGAACGCAAATCCTCGCCCCGAACTCACGCCCTCCCAAAAGCCCTTGGCTACTATCTCCCGATCCTCAGGGTGGACAACAGTCATCCAGGCCTCGGGATTCGACCGGACGAAATCGAGTGTCTGACCGGCGAATTCAAGCCAAACTCTATTCACGAAATCCGGTCTTCCGTCTGGTTTGAGCGTCCAGGCGGATACAGGGAGTTGCTGCAGCAGCCCGACTTGGAGTTGCAGCTCTTCATCGGCTCGCTGTAGCTCACGGTAAAGCCGGCTCGTTTCCGCCAATCGCTCTTCGCTAGCCCGCAATTTCTCACGTTCAAGTTCCGCCTGGCGCTCCAATACCATAATCTGCTGCTGCTGCGCGGCGATCAGCGCCTCCAGAACCCCGCGGTCCAGAGTGCTCAGATCAGCAGTAGGAACGCGAGCATCAGCCATCGCAGAGAGTATGCCATAAGGAAGTCAGGGTTATAGATCAAAAAATGCGTGAGTTATCCTACCGACTGTGGTTCTCACGTTCTCTGCGGCTGGCGCCAGTCAATACGAAGCTCCGCGCTTTTGGCGTCGCGGGACCAACGTTGGCAACGGACTTTGGCATGGTGTTGGCGAGGGCGCGGAGGGCTGGCCGTGCGTTGCCCGACGGCGCTGCGCCACATACCTGGTGGGCTTCGGGGCAGGCCGATTCGGCTCGATTTGTCGGCTGGCTATTACCGAGATTGTCGCGCTCCTCTTGCGTCTGGCTCGAACAGGTAAAGGTCATGCGGCTAACGGCATTTGTGGTTCTGACGTTTCTCGCTGCGCCGGCGGTGGCGCGGGATTCGTGCGAGGATGTTGCGCGCAGCGTCTCGGCGTTGCAGCCGGGCGATGGTTTCCAGGCTGCGGCGCAGCTTTTCGCTGCGGCGCGCCTCGGCTGTGAGCCGGAGACACGAGCGCTGCTCGATCATGACGCGGCGGTCAATGCGAGGGATCGCGACGGGATGACCCCGCTCGCGAAGACAGCCCAGGCGGGCAAGGTGCGGGTGATGCAGTTGCTGACCGAGTGGGGCGCGAAGGTCGACGCGCGCGCGATCAACGGCTCGACGCCGCTCTATTATGCCGCCGAGGCCGATCGCCAGAACGCCGTCCGGCTGCTCCTCGACCATGGGGCCGACCCGAACATTCCTGGCCGGAGCGGCGAACGGCCGCTCGCCGCGGCGGCCTACAACGGCGAGGCCGACATCGTCGCCTTGCTCATCAAGCGCGGCGCCGACCCGAACGCGCTCGACGACGACGGCAAGGGCGCGATCGTTTATGCGGCGGGGCGCGCCTACGCGCCAATCGTCGGCGAGCTCGTCGACGCCGGCGTCGATGTCAACCGACGATACGGACACGGCCTGACTGCGCTTATGTGGGCTGCGGGCCATGACGCGAGCGAGGGGAGCCAGGACGTCGAAGCCACGCTCAAGCTTCTGCTGGCGCGCGGCGCCGATCGCGACGCGAAGGACGACCGCGGCAAGACCGCCGCCGACATCGCCCGCAACCTCGGACATGCGCGCGAGGCGACGATCCTCGGGAATTAGGCGTCCCGGACATGGGTCAAAGACCCGCGAGATAGGCGGCGATCGCGGAAAGCTGCTCGGGCGTAACCGTGTTCATCAGGTCCGACATGCCGGGGTTGTTGGCCCGCGCGCGGCTGCGGAAATCGGTCATCGTCTTCGCGAGGTAGTCGCGCTGCTGGCCGGCGAGGCGGGGCACGGACGAATCGCCCTGGAACTCTTCGAGATGGCAGCTCGTGCAGACGACGGACTTGATGGCGACCATCGCCGCGTCCGCGTCCGCCTTGCTGGCCGCCGGCGCGCCCGTGCTCGGCCACGGCTTTGCGGCGAAAAGTTCCGCCAGCGCAAGCGCATCCTCCTTGACGACATTCTTGGCGACCGCGCTCATGCGCTCATCCGTGCGCGCGCCCTTCTGGAAATCACGGAACTGCAGATAGAGATAGCCGGCGTTCTGTCCCCAGATGATCGGAATCGACTTGTCCTCGGGAATGCCCTTCAGCCCATGGCAGGCACCGCAGAGGACCGCCTTTTCTTCGATCGATTCTGCGTAGGCCGCCGCCGAAACGATGAGAAGCAACGCAGCGACACCAATCCGCAGCATACTGAACGACCCATGCAAATGGCGCACGCGGGCAGTCTGCCCTCTGCGGCAATCTTCTGTCCAATGAAATGGCCGTCTCGACGATGACGCGAGACGGCCAAGTCGATGCCCCGGGCTCAGTCGATGGTGAAGGCGATGATGGCGTCGCCGCGCTTGTAGTCGAGCTGGGTGTTCCCGCCCGCGCCGACCACGATGTATTGCTTTCCGCCGACCGAGTAGGAAGACGGCGGCGCGTCGACGCCGGCGCCCGCCTCGAACTGCCACAGCAGGTTGCCGTTCGCCGAATTGTAGGCCTTGAACGCGCCGTTGCCCTCGCCGGTGAAGATGAGGCCGCCGGCCGTGGCCAGGATGCCGCCGATCATCGGCTGCGGCGTCTTGACCTGCCAGGCGATCTTGCCGGTGTTGTAATCGACCGCCGTGACGTTGCCGGTCTGGATTCCGTCCGGCACGTTGGTGAAGGCGCCGCCGAGCCACAGCTTGCCGTCCGGGTAGGGCGAACTGGCGACGGTGTAGGTCATCTCCTGTTCGAGATTGATGGCATAGGCCATACCGTGGTTCGGATCGGTCGCCAGCGGCGACCACTCGACGCCGCCGTTCGCGCCCGGGAACATCCGTGCAGCGTTCGAGTCGAGCGGTTTGGTCGGCGACGGCGACGTCCAGCGGTCCTTTTGCGACACCATCGGCTCGGAGAAGCGGATGAGGCTGCAATCCTTGCGGTCGTTGACATAGACGTAGCCGGTCTTGCCGGCGTGCAGCACGGCCGGGACCATCTTGCCCGACTTGTCGCGCGCGCTGACCAGCACCGTCGGGCTGACGGCGTCGAGGTCCCAGACGTCATGCGGAACGAACTGGAAGTGGCAGACGTACTTGCCGGTGTCCAGATCGACCGAGACGAGCGAGTTGGTGTAGAGGTTGTCGCCGGGGCGGATCGCGCCGTCGAGGTCCGGCGAGGGATTGCCGACCACGAAGTAGATGCGGTTCGCCGCTTCGTCGATTGAGGGGTTCTGCCACACGCCGCCGCCAAGCGTCTTGTAGGGATCGCCGTTCTTGGCCAGCGCATCTTTCTCGGCTGCGATGTCCCGGTGTTCGTCTCTCCCCGTCGCGTCGGTCGTCGCCCAGACGCCGACCGACTTCTCCGGGATGGTGTCGAAGGTCCACAAGAGCGTGCCGTCGTTGGCGTCGTAGGCTTTCACGAAGCCGCGGATGCCGTATTCGCCGCCGTTGGTGCCGATGAGAATCTTGCCCTTGACGGCGGTGGGGGCCATTGTCTCGCTGTAGCCCTTCTCCGGATCGCCGACCTGCTTCTCCCAGACGACCGAGCCCGTCTTGGCGTTGAGCGCAACGAGCTTGGCGTCGAGCGTCGCGACATAGACGTTGTCGTTGTAGACGGCGACGCCGCGATTGTTCGGGCCGCAGCAGAAGGTGGTCACCGGCCCGAGCTTCGGCTTGAAGTGCCAGATTTCCTGGCCCGTCTTGGCGTCGATCGCGTAGACGTGGCTGTACGAGGTGGTGACGTACATCACACCGTCGACCACAATCGGCGACGTCTCGAGCGACTCCTTGACCTCGGTCTGGAAGATCCAGGCCGGATGCAGGCGCCCGACGTTGCCGCGGTTGATCTGCCCGTTCGGGTAGAAGCGGGTCTGCTCGTAGTTCCCGTTGGTTTGAAGGAAGTTGGACCCGTCGCGCGCGGCGCCGTCGAGTTCCGCTTGCGTGACCGACTTCATCATCGCCGTCCGGGGCATAGCGCCCCCGGCAGCGCCCTTGATTTCCTGCTGAGCCGCCGCGGGCCCCGCGCACAAGAAAGCGGCTACACCTATCGATCCAAGCAACAGCGTATGATTAGCGACCTTGGCCATCGGCTTTTCCTCCCTGACGGGTTTATGTTGCATGCAAACTTTCGGTTTGTCACCGGGCCTCATAAAACGAATGGAGAGAATTGGGGGTCCGGGCGAACAGGCATGGCCTCTGCGGCGAGACCGAACCGCTTCCAGAATTCAGCTTCCTTATCTTATGCCGATCTGCGCTTACAGTGTTCTCCGCAAAAGCAGGCGCACGAGGGAGACGCGGACCATCCCTTCGCATCCGCCGCAAAGCCGCGGCTCTCTCTGACGCAGACGGCCGGGAGTTGTTCCAGACGTAGCAAACCGCGGCCATGGATGCTTCAATTGGGCGAGGAAGCGGACTTAAAGAGGTTGCCCGGGAAGGCCGGGAGTCCGCTTGAAGCGGCCTTTCCGCTTCGATCTGTGTTCAACCGCACTCGATAAGGAAATATGCGTTGCTGCTTTGTCGTGAGCGTTCGTAAACACGTTGCAGGTCACGACGACGAGCCGATCTGCGATAGTCTTGAAGGGTGTCCGGACGGATGCAAAGATCAGCGGGAGGAAAGTATGACGACCATCGACACGGGCAGGCGCGACCTCATCCTCGCTCCGGCGCTCGCCCTGGCTGCCATGACGCTCAGCCTCGGCGCCGGCCGAGCCGCGGGCGTTGACCCAGCCATGACCATCATCAAGCGGCCGGACCAGATTCCGTGGAAGCCGCTCTACAATTTCCCGCCCGGCATGGCGGAATCCGCCGCGATGTTCGGCGCGATCGATGCGCCCGGCCAGTATTTCGTCCTGATACGATGGCATCCCGGCTACATGAGCGCGCCGCACTGGTATGAGTCCGACCGCCTCTGCGTCGTGCTGTCGGGCACATGGTATGTGGCGAGCGGCGAAGATTTCTCACCCGACGCCACGGCGCCCGCCCCGGCCGGCTCGTTCGTGCGGCGAGTCGCCAGGACGCCCCACTATGACGGGGTCAAAAAGGACGCCGCCGAGCCG
Organism: uncultured Alphaproteobacteria bacterium; assembly: GCA_963822215.1. Classification (GTDB taxonomy): domain Bacteria; phylum Pseudomonadota; class Alphaproteobacteria; order Rhizobiales; family Beijerinckiaceae; genus Roseiarcus. The sequence goes on along the minus strand of CAWGGX010000006.1, from coordinate 430,969 downwards.
GCGGTCATAGCGATCTCGGGCATCGGTCCGATTTATTATCACTTGACGGACACGACGAGCCCGGGATGGCGAGAGCTCTGATCGGACGCGGTCGCAGCGAACCGATCGGGCGCTGCGGACCGTCGCGCCGAATTCTGCATGCCTCGCCCACCGCCGGGCGATCCTCGCCGGGCGAGGAGAAAAGGTCAGCCGGTTCCATTGGCCGCTGGCTGCCTCTCAGGAAGCTCGTTAGGCAATGTGAGGTCGGCGGACCGGCGCGGCGACGAGCATGCCATTGGCGGCTTGATGCGAAATGCCCTCGCAGGAGTTTCGAACGGCCGCGCCCTTAGGCGCGGTCATTGACGTTCCCGGCGGATCGGGTAGCCTTTTGGCTCTTACGCGTACGCCCTCAATTCTTCGCCAGCTGTCCCAGACTTCTGGAGTCGCCAAAATGCGAACCGGACGGTGAAGGCGCCTAACGACGCTCGGCAGATTTCCCGTCGGCAGACGCCGCCGGCCGGGTCAATGGCCGCCGCCAATGGCGGAGCGCGCACCGATAGCGTCCAGTCCGTCCTTCGCGCGCTTGCCGTCATCAATCGGCTATCCGAGGCCGAGGACGGCATGACGCTGACGAGGATCGCAGAGAGGGTCGGGCTTGCGCCCTCGACCGCACACAGGCTGCTGACGACCCTTGAGCAAGAGCGTTACGTGCGGTTCGATTCGGAACGGCGGCTGTGGTCGGTCGGAGTCCAGACATTTCTGGCCGGCTGCGCTTTCCTTAAGACGCGCGACCTGATCGGCGTCGCGCGCCCGTTCATGCGCACGCTCATGGATGAGTTCAAGGAGACGGTGAACCTCGCTGTCCAGGACCACCGTGATGCGATGTACGTCCATCGGATCGAGCGCCCCGCCGTCGTGCATTCCGTGGCGAAGCCGGAGGGACGGGTCCCGCTCTATTGCTCCGGCGTCGGCAAGGCCCTGCTTGCAGGCAAGACCGACTGGGAACTTGATCGCCTGCTGCCCGCGGATGGCGCTCGACGCCTGACCAGCAACACGCTCGTCAGCCGGTCGGCGCTTCACGAGGACATCGCGCTGACCCGGGAGCGCGGATTTGCCGTTGACGACGAAGAGTACGCTGTCGGTCAGCGATGCGTTGCGGCGCCGGTGTTCAACGAACTCCGTGAGCCGATGGCGGCGATTTCCATTTCCGGGCCGCCGACGCGAATCTCGCCCTCGAACATTCCGCGGCTCGGAGAGCTGCTGCGTCAGGCGGCCGCCGGGATCACGTCCAGGCTCGGAGGTTCGGATCCGGCCGCGCTTCGTCGGATCTGAGCGTGAAACCCGACGCGACAGGTTCGGACGGAACCCGTGAGAGAATGCCGCCGCCGGCCGACAAGCGGCTGCAGACGACTGACCGCCGTCAAACCATGAAAATGGCCGTGGCCCTGTCGGGGGTCGCCGCGTTCGGGACGAAAGCCGCGAAAGCGGCCGACGAGGGCGCGGACCCAGGACCGACTCTGCCGAGGCAGACCGCGCCCGGCGACGACGTGATGAGCCCGCCCTATGGGCGTCCATCGATTTACCAGGCCCGGGTCGTCCGCCGCGAGCGCACCGGAGGCTCGCCCTACCCAACGCGCAAGGCGGCCGTCAGCCTGACGCCGCTTCAGGATCTGCACGGAGTCATCACACCCAACGGCCTGCATTACGAACGGCATCACTTCGGCGTCCCGACGATTGACCCGAACGCGCATCGGCTGATCATCCACGGCGAAGTCGAGAAGCCGATGATCTTCACCGTCGCGGACATCATGCGTTTTCCCGCGGTTTCGCGAATCTGCTTCCTGGAATGTTCGGGGAATACCCAGAATTGGGGCGAGCCGGTCGCCGAATACACCGTTCAGGACACGCATGGGTTGCTGAGCTGCTGCGAGTGGACCGGCGCGGCCCTGAAGACAGTGCTCAGCGAGGTCGGGGTGAGCCCCAGCGCGCGCTGGATGCTCGCCGAGGGGGCGGACTCGGGCGCCATGACGCGGAGCATCCCCATCGAAAAGGTTTTCGACGATGCGCTGCTGGCCTATGCCCAGAACGGCGAGAGATTGCGCCCCGAGCAGGGCTATCCGCTCCGGATGCTATTGCCCGGATTCGAGGGCAACACGAGCGTCAAATGGTTGCGTCGGCTGAAGTTCGGACTCGAGCCGTGGCAAACGCGCGAGGAGACGTCGAAGTACACATGGGTGATGCCCGACGGCTCGGTGCGGCAATTCAACTTCGTCATGGAGGCAAAGTCCGTCATCACCTCGCCGTCCGGCGGGCAAAAACTTGAGGATCGCGGATTCTACGAAATCTCGGGCCTCGCGTGGTCGGGACACGGCAAGATCGCGAAGGTCGACGTCAGCTTCGATGGCGGGGGATCCTGGACCGCGGCGGCGTTACAGGAGCCGGTGCTACCGAAATCCCTGACCCGATTTCGCGCGCCCTGGCGATGGACCGGCGACGCCGCAGTCCTGACAAGCCGCGCGACCGACGAGACCGGCTATGTGCAGCCAAGCCGCGACGAACTCCTGAAGCAGCGCGACGCGCGCTCCTACTATCACTACAACGGGATGCAGCGCTGGCGGGTCGGCGAAGACGGCGTGGTCAGCAATGCCGGCTAAGCTCGGGGTCCAGGCGACGGCGATCGCCGCCTCGCTGTTCGCCGCGAGCGCCGCGTCCGCCGGCGAGGACTACGGTCTCGGGCGGCCTGCGCCTCAGGCGGAAACCGCGCAATGGGACATCGACGTTGCCCCCGGCGGCGCCGGCCTGCCTCCCGGCCAGGGGAGCGTGGGCGAAGGCGAGGTCGTTTTCGCGGCGCGCTGCGCCTCGTGTCATGGCGACCGGGGCCAGGGAGGACCAATGGACCGCCTCGCTGGCGGCGCCGGCACGATCGCGACGAAGAAGCCGGTCAAGACCGTCGGCAGTTTCTGGCCATATGCAACCACGTTGTTCGACTTTGTCCGGCGTGCGATGCCGTTCGACGCGCCACAGTCCCTGTCGCCCGCCGAAACCTACGCCGTCTGCGCCTATGTCCTGTTCCTCAACGGGCTTCTCCCCGCCGACGCGACGCTGGACGCGAAGACTCTCGAACAGGTGAGGATGCCCAACCGGAACGCCTTCGTGAGCGCGTACAAAGCCGGAACGCCCTAAGAGACCTCCTCCGCGGGCGCATGATCGTTTGCACGGCCCCTCCGCTTCCTTTTCCACGATGCGGAAAATGTCGCGACAGGCCTTGGAGCCGAAGGCCGTTTGGGTATTCTCAAAATCAATAAGGATTTCGTAGGGAGGAAAGAATCGCCCAACGTCGACAGATGCGGGCCGGCGGCGAATTCTCACCTCCAAGTTCAACGTCGCCCGGCGTTCAGCGCCGATGGCGGCTCAAACAAATAATAACAGTTTTCCTCCGGAGGAGCCAGGGAGAGTGACATGAAGGTGAACATCGTTTCCGCGGCTGCGGTCGCAGCGCTTATGATTGGGACCTGCGGCGCCAGGGCGGACGACGCCCTGAAGACGCTGGAAGGCTTCCACATGACGTCGCCGGTCGACTGGCCGACAATTCCGCAGACCGGTCCGAAAGCGGATGCGGTGAAGAAGATCCTCGCCGAGAAGATCAAGCTGCCGCCAGGATTCCACATCGATCTCTACGCGCTCGTTCCCGACGCGCGCCATATGGCGGTCGGCCCGCAAGGAGTCGTGACATTCGTCGGCACGCGCAAGAGCAAGATCTGGGCGGTGACCGACCGCTCCCGCGCCGGCGCCGAGGGCGGAATTGAGGTCAAGGAATTCGCGCCGACGTTGCCGAAGAAACTGCCCAACGGCCCGTGCTTCTCCAAGGACGGGTTCCTCTATGTGGTCGAGCAGAACCGGGTCCTTCAATATCCTGCGGCGGAATTTTTCTATGAGAGCCCGGATGTCGCGGTCAGCGAGGTCGTGCCCGAAGGTCAGCTCATTCCGAAGGAGGAAGAGAGCTTCAATCATACGGCGCGCGAATGCCGCGTCGGGCCCGACGGCAAGCTCTATATCCAGCTCGGCCAACCCTATAACGTACCGCCGAAGGAGAAGGTTGCGCTCGACGCCAAGGTCGGCATGGGCGGCATCATCCGCATGGACCAGGACGGCAAGAACCGCGAGGTCTACGCGACGGGCATGCGCAATCCGGTCGGCTTCGACTTCAATCCGAAGGACAAGACGCTCTGGAGCAACGACAACCAGGTCGACGGCATGGGCGACGACATCCCGCCGGGCGAGATGAACCGCGTCGACAAGATTGGCGAGAACTTCGGCTTCCCGTGGTACGGCGGCGGGCACACCCGGACCAATGAATACAAGAACGAAACGCCCCCGGCCGATGTGATTTTCCCCGAAGTCGAGCAGGTCGCCCACGCGGCCGATCTCGGCCTCTCCTTCTACACCGGCGACATGTTCCCGGCGAAGTACAAGGGGGCGATCTTCTCGACCCAGCACGGCTCGTGGAACCGCACCGTGCCGGTGGGCGCGCGCGTGATGGTCACCTTCCTCAAGGACGACGGTCACGTCGCCGGCCCGTCGATCCCCTTCGCCGAGGGTTGGAACGACAACGGCCACTATCTCGGCCGCCCCGTCGACGTCCAGCAATACTGGGACGGATCGCTGCTCGTCTCCGACGATCTCGTCGGGGCCGTCTACCGCATCTGGTATGATGGCAAGTAGCCGTCGATTTGCGCCGTCCCGACGGCGTCGCGATGCGCGGCGCCGTCTTTCGGCTAAGGCCCGAGCCGTCATGCTTGTGTTCTGGGCTGCGACCGGTCTCGCAACCGGACCGGCGACGGCCGGGGATGTCAAAGTCGGGCGAGCGATCGCGGATGAGAAGTGCTCGGTCTGCCACGGTATCGACGGGATCGCCAAGATCGCGGAGGCGCCGAACCTCGCAGGTCAGAACGAGCGCTACCTGACCGAGCAGCTCGGCGCCTTCAAGGCCGGCGTCCGGCAGAACGAGATGATGTCGATTGTCATCCAGGCGCTGTCCGACGACGATATCGCGAAGCTTGCCGCTTACTATTCTGCAATCGAGATAAACGTCGGGAAAATCCCTGGCGGTTGATGTCCCGAGAGCGGAGGCGCGGTCGAATCCCATAAACGGTCGAAGCCGCGAGCAAGGGAAGGAGGGCGCATGTTTCGTCAATTGCTGACGCCGGTGGCGGGCAGCCTGCCGCTGTCGTTCCTTGTGGCGACATTGCCGGTGCTCACGGTCCTTGTCCTTCTCGGTGTCGTCCGTCGCCCAGCCTGGCAGGCTTCTCTCGCGGGTCTGGTGGTCGGCCTGATCCTTGCCGTCGCGGTCTGGAGCCTGCCGATCACACTCACGGCGAACGCGGTCCTGAACGGCGTCGTGTTCGCGCTGTGGCCGGTCATGTGGATCGTCGTCAACGCACTCCTGCTCTACAACATCGCGGTCGAATCGGGACGCTTCGACGCCTTCCGCATCTGGATTCTCAACCATTTGCCGAACGACCGGCGGATCGTGCTCGTCGTGATCGGCTTCTGCTTCGGGGCGCTGCTCGAAGGCATTGCAGGCTTCGGCACGCCGATCGCAATCACGTCCTCGCTCTTGATCCTTGTCGGGTTTCCGGCGCTCGAGGCTTTGGTCTTCGTCTTGATCTTCAACACTGCGCCGGTCGCCTTCGGAGCGCTCGGCGTTCCCGTGACGGTGCTCGGCGCAGTAACCGGGCTTCCTTCGCGAGCGCTCGGAGCAATGATCGGGCGGCAGTTGCCCTTCATCGCCCTTATCCTGCCGTTCTATGTGATGGCGGTTTACGGCGGCGCCCGCTCGATCCGCGCAATCTGGCCTGCCCTCCTGGTCGCCGGGGGCTCCTTTGGGCTGATCCAGTTCGTCACGTCGAACTTCATCGACTATGCCCTGACGGATGTTCTGTCCTCGCTCGGCTCCCTTGTCGTGACGCTCCTCTTCCTTCGGGCCTGGAGGCCCGCTCCCGATCCTGAGTTCGCGGTCAAGCAGGACTCGGAGCCTAGTCCATCTCAAATCGGACCCTGGCAGGGTTGGCTGCCTTGGCTCATCGTGACGGCGGTCGTTATCGTCTGGACGACTTACGGGATCGCGAGCATCGGGCAGCGGGCGATCCCGTGGCCGGGTCTGGACAAGGCGATCTCGATCACGCTTTACAACGACAAGCCGTATGCCGCCGTCTGGACCTTCCAGCCCCTGGCGACGGGGACTGCGATCCTTCTGTCGGCAATCATCTCGGCGCTCGCCGTTCGGATGACGCTAACGCAATTCATCGCCTGTATCGGCCACACCTTAAGGCAGGGTTGGCTTGCGATCGTCACCGTCTGCTTGATCGTCGGCCTCGCATATCTCATGAACTATTCCGGCATGGCTTACACGCTCGGCCTAGGCGTATCGTCGGTCGGCGGCCTGTTCGTCCTTCTGTCGCCATTCCTCGGCTGGATCGCGGTGTTTCTGTCCGGCAGCGACACATCCGGCAACGCGTTGTTTGGCAACCTTCAGGTCGTCGCCGCAAAACAGCTCAATCTGGATCCGCTGCTGTTCGCCGCCACGAACTCTTCGGGCGGCGTGATGGGCAAGATGATCTCGCCGCAGAATATCGCGACCGGCGTGTCGGTCACCAGGCTTCGCGGGCAGGAAGGCGCGGTCTTCGCCCGCACCTTCTGGCACAGCGTCATCCTCACGCTCTTACTCGGCGTTCTCGTCGCGCTGCAGCAGTACGTATTTCCGGGCGTGATCCCTCATTGAGGCGCCGCATCATGGAAACACGGAGCAAGTCAAGTAAGGCTCGCGCCGCCTGCCCTGCAAAAGCAGGCGGCGTTCTTTGTCAGAGTTCTGCGGATAGGTACGCGGTCACTTCCATGCCCACGCAGACTTCGCGAACCACTGGAGCGGACCAGGTCATGATTGAGATTCCTCTCGTTTTGCTGAGTCACACGAGGCTGGTCGAGGCCAGCAAGAGAGAATACCGCGGCTTGCCGGAGGGTGGAAGGTCGGCGCTTGCTTCGCGCCGGTCTCGACGGAAAGCGTAGATCATATGCTTCGGCCTCGACCGCTGAGGCAACCGCTCCGATGAGCGCTTGCTCCGCCCTCGCTCTATGGACAGTTCTTGCAGCATCGGCCAGCGCGCCGATCGCAATCGCGGCGGCGCGACCCTTCCCGCTCCCGGCCGTGGCGCCGGTCGCAACCATTGACGTGCCGGAAGAATGGGGTCCGACAGCGACGGGCGAAGGCGTCGAGGGCGCCGTGGACAACGGAGCGGTGCGCCTGTCGGCGCAATACATACCGGTACACGATGTGGATTCGGCCCTCACGGCGACCATGGCGAACGTCAGGCGGCGGGGAGTCTCGCCCGAAGCGGGAACGCGGCGCTCGTCGGCGCGGCGCTTGAATGGACTCGATGCGCTGAAGGTCGACTTTTCCGGCACGGATCCCAACGGCGAATCCGAAATCACGGTCATCCTCATCGCCTTGCCCGCGAAGGCCGGCTTTGTCGCTGTCGCCTACTGGGGCGACGACGAGGCGCAAGAATTGGTGGGCAATGACTTGCAAGCGATCGCCGAGAGCATCCGGCCCACGAAGTGAATCCTGCCGCGCGGCCGCCGCCGCCGGTCGGCCGCCGAGCGCGCCGGCCACGCCGGGCGCGCCAGGATCGCGAGCCGATGATTGCGCAATCCGCTCCGAACTGGTTTGCACTGGCCGGCGCGCTCCTTGCGCCGTTGCAAATCCTGGTCGTCGATCTCCTCCTGAGCGCGGACAACGCGCTGGTGATCGCCATGGCCTGCCGAAGGCTGCCAGCAGAAGACATGCGGATGGCCGCGGTCCTTGGGACGGCCGGCGCGCGGGATTGCGGCTCGCCATGGCGGCCGGCGCGGTCCCGCTGCTGCCGATACCGTACCTCAAAGTGGTGGCGGCGATCGCGCTGCTCGGCATCGCGATACGGCTTGCTGCTTCGGAAGCGGTCGCTCGCTCTGGCGACAGCCCGCCTGAAACCGACGACCAAGCCCTCGACCTGGAGAATGCCGGTCACGGATAACCGCGCCCGAAGTTTCCGAAAGCTATCCCTCGAGCCCGACGGCGAGGCCAAACAATTCGAGGAGTTTGAGAGCGGCCAAGGGGGCGGTGATGTCGCCGTGCTCGACCCCGCGGGTGACCTCGGGCAGGTTGGCTTTGACGGCGGGATGGGTCTTCATCGCGTCCATCAACTTGTCTTCGATCAGGTTCCACATCCATTTGATCCGCTGTCGCCTGCGGACCGCTTCCAGTTCGCCCGACTGCTTGAAGATCTTATGATGCTCTTCGATGCTGCCCCACAGATCCGTGAGCCCCAGGCCCGTCAGGCCGCTGATCTTCAGGACCGGCGGGCGCCAGTTGGGGCTCGAGGGCGACATGATATGCAAGGCGTTGGCGTAGTGTTGGCGCGCTGCCTCCGCCTTCTGCTCATTGTCGCCTTCGCATTTGTTGACCGCGATGAGGTCGGCCAATTCCAGGATTCCCTTCTTGATCCCCTGCAATTCGTCGCCGGCGCCCGGTAACATCAGGACCAGAAAGAAATCGGTCATGTCGGCGACAACCGTTTCGTTCTGGCCGGCCCCCACCGTTTCGACGAGGACAACGTCAAAGCCGGCGGCCTCCATCACCAGCATGGTTTCCCGGGTGGTTCGCGTGACGCCCCCTAAGCGCCCAGACGATGGCGACGGACGGATATAGGCCTCGGGGTTGTTGGCGAGCGTCTCCATCCGCGTCTTGTCGCCCAGAATCGACCCGCCACTACGGCTCGAACTGGGGTCGACAGCCAACACCGCCACCTTATGGCCCTTCTCGATCAGCAAGGTGCCGAATCTCTCGATGAAGGTGCTTTTGCCGACGCCGGGAACCCCGGTGATGCCGATCCGGTGCGCATGTCCCGTCTTAGGCGCGATCCGGATCAGCAACTGCTGGGCCAACTTCTGATGGCCGGGGTTGCTGCTCTCGACCAGCGAGATGGCGCGCGCAAGCCGCATCCTGTCCCCGGACAGGACCCCTTCCACATAGTCGTCAAGCGTCAGTGCGGCGCGCCTCGCGCGCCACGCCGGCCGTTCGTTGTCGGGCAGGACCGGGACCCTCCCGGCGTCCACCGAAAGCGTCATTGGGCCGCCACCGCCTCGAATCCGAGATTGACCATCAGCTTGTGCAGGACATCCTTCGCCGCTTCCGAGATCACCGTGCCGGGCGGGAAGATCGCCGCGGCACCCGACTGATACAGCGCCTCGAAGTCCTGCGGCGGGATGACGCCGCCGACGACGATCAGAATGTCTTCGCGGCCGAGCTTCTTCAGTTCGGCGCGCAGGGCCGGCACCAGCGTCAAATGACCCGCTGCCAGCGAACTCACGCCAACCACATGCGCGTCGTTGTCGACCGCCTGCCGCGCCGCCTCTTCCGGCGTCTGGAACAGCGAGCCGATATCCACGTCGAAGCCCATGTCGGCAAAGCCCGTGGCGATCACTTTCTGCCCACGGTCGTGGCCATCCTGCCCCATCTTGGCGAGGAAAATGCGCGGACGTCGCCCTTCCTTCGCTTCAAACCGGGCCATAAGATCGCCAACTTCCTTCATCTGTTTGGAATCCTTCCCGACTTCCGCCGTGTAAACCCCGGAAATAGCCCGGATCACCGCCTTGTGCCGGCCAAACACCTTCTCGCAGGCGTCGGAGATTTCGCCCACGGTCGCCCGCGCCCGAACCGCCGCCACGGCCAGATCCAGAAGGTTGCCGCCGCCGGAGGCGCAGGCCTGGGTGATCGCGTGCAGGCTGTGGTCCACATCGGCCTGATTACGGTTCTTGCGCAGCTTTTGCAGTTTAGCGATTTGCTGCGAGCGCACCAGGGTGTTGTCCACCTTCAGGACATCGATGGATTCCTCTCCTCCGAGCTTGTACTTGTTGACGCCGACCACTGTCTGGTTGCCGGCGTCAATTCTGGCTTGCGTCCGCGCAGCCGCTTCCTCGATCCGCATCTTCGGGATCCCGGCCTCGATCGCCTTGGCCATCCCTCCGGTGGCCTCGACCTCCTGAATCAGGCTCCAGGCTCGCCTCGCCAGCTGGTCCGTCAGCGATTCGACATAGTAGGATCCGGCCCAGGGATCGATTATGTTGCAGATGCCGGTTTCCTGCTGGATGAACAGCTGAGTGTTGCGGGCGATCCGGGCCGAGGAATCCGTCGGCAGCGCCAGCGCCTCGTCCAGCGCGTTGGTGTGCAGCGACTGGGTGTGTCCCTGCGCCGCCGCCATCGCTTCGATCTGCGTGCGCACGACGTTGTTGTACACGTCCTGCGCCGTGAGGGACCAGCCCGAGGTCTGCGAGTGGGTGCGAAGCGACATCGACTTCGGATTCTGCGCCCCGAAGTCCTTGACGATCTTGGCCCACAGCATGCGGGCCGCCCGCATCTTGGCGATCTCCATGTAGAAGTTCATGCCGATCGCCCAGAAGAACGACAACCGGGGCGCGAATCCGTCCACCGTCATACCAGCCTTCATACCGGCGCGAATATATTCCATGCCGTCGGCCAGCGTATAGGCCATCTCGATGTCAGCCGTCGCCCCGGCTTCCTGCATGTGGTAGCCGGAAATCGAGATCGAATTGTACTTCGGCATATACTTCGATGTGTATTCGAAGATGTCCGAGATGATTCGGATCGAAGGCAGCGGCGGATAGATGTAGGTGTTGCGCACCATGAATTCTTTGAGGATGTCGTTCTGTATCGTGCCGGTCAGCTTCTCCCGGCTGACGCCCTGCTCCTCCGCCGCCACGATGTAACCGGCCAGGACGGGCAGCACCGCCCCGTTCATCGTCATCGACACCGACATGCGGTCGAGCGGAATGCCGTCGAACAGCGTTTCCATGTCGAGGATCGAGTTTACCGCAACGCCGGCCATGCCGACGTCGCCCAAGACCCGCGGATGATCCGAATCGTAGCCGCGGTGGGTCGCCAGGTCGAAGGCGATCGACAGCCCCTTCTGGCCGGCCGCCAGGTTGCGACGGTAGAATGCGTTCGAGGCCTCAGCCGTCGAGAACCCGGCATACTGCCGGACCGTCCAGGGCTTCGTGACATACATGGTCGGGTAGGGGCCGCGCTTGTAGGGCGGCAGCCCCGGCATGGTGTGCAGATGGTCGAGGCCGTCGAGATCGTGAGCCGCGTACAGCGGCTTGACCTTGATCTTCTCGGGCGTCTCCCAAAGCATCTCATCCAGGCTCTTGCCCGTTGTCGCTTGCACCTTGGCTTCCCAGTCCTTGTAGGAAGCGCTGCTCTTCGCCTGCGCTAGGCTGATATCGGAAAAACTCGGGATCATTTCTCGATCACTCCTAGACGAACCAGCTGAGCCGTCAGCTTGCCAAGCACGTCGCCGCCCATGAAAATGTAATCATCGACGCCGGCCGCGTCGTACTCCGCCCTCTTCTCCCCGGGCGATCCGGCCAGATAAAGCGTCTCCACTCCAGCCGCCTTCAGAGCGGGCGCGAAGGTTGAGACCAACTCTTCGTACAGGGGGTCCGCCGAGCAGAGAATGGCGATCCTCGCGCCGCTTTCCTTGTAGGCTTTGACGCAAGCCTCGACCTCCGAAAAGCCGTCGTTGCCTAGGGCATGGATGCCCCCCGCCTCGAAAAAGTTCTTCGAGAAGCTGGCCCGCCCGGTGTGCTTGGCGACCGGGCCCAGATTGGCGAGGAAAATGGCCGGAAACCGGCCCGTCTTCTCCTTATAGGCCACAGACGCCTGCCGCAGCCGCTCAAACCTGTCCGACAGGCGACGCTTCGGCAGCGCCGCGATCTCGGTTGGCTGGCCGCCGAAGGCCGCCGCCACGGCCTCGAAGGACGCCCCGGACGCCAGAGCCGTCTCCACCGCGTCGATCGACAGTGCGGTCGCCAAGTTTTGCAGTGACGAGGCCGCAGCCTTGACGCCCGCTGTCGTGCGCTTCTCGACCTCAGCCAGAACATCAGCCACATCGGGCGCCGGCCGCTCCACTGGAATCTCCAGAATGTTTGGAAACTCGGAAACGCCGGTCAGTGGCGCCTTGCGCTTGGCGATCGCCTTGTCGCGTTCCGCCATAACCTTGGCGATTTCGCCCTGGACGAAGCCCGAGACCAGGCTCGCAGCGATGCCGCCCTTGCCCTCGATCTCCTGGAAAAAGGCCCAGGCTTTGTCCGCAATCTGCTCGGTCAGCGTCTCGATCGACCAGGCTCCTCCGGCCGGATCGGCCACCCGGAACAGGTTCGACTCCTCGGCCAGAATCGCCTGCGTATTGCGCGCCACCCGCCGCCCCATGGCGTCCGGAACCCCGATCGCGTGATCGAACGGAAGGCAAGTCACGCTGTCCGCGCCCGCCACCGCGGCAGCGAAGGTCGATACCGTCGAGCGCAACATGTTCATCCACGGATCGATTCGCGTGAACATCCGCTCGGCCGATTTGGCCCGCTGCACCATCGCCGCCGCCTCCTGCGAGGCGCCGCAGGCTGTTGCGACCGCGGCCCACAGCCTACGCGCCGCCCGCAGCTTGGCGATCTGCACGTACTCCTCGCAGCCGACCGACAATGTGAAGCTGATCTGCCGGCAGGCCGCGTCGATCGACAATCCGCTCGCCTCCATCGCCTTCAGGTAGGCGACCGCCGTCGCCAGCGCGATCCCTAGGTCCTGGACCTCGCTCGCCCCGGCATTATGATAGGCCGAGGTGTCGACGGTCACCGAGCGCACGCGAGGCAGCGTCTTCGCCGTCAGCGACGCCAGGGCCCCCAACTGCGCCAAGGCGCTCTCGAGGCTGTAGGGCAGCCTGCCCAGCGCCGCGAAGTATCCCAGCGGGTCGGCCCCAAACTCGCCCTTGGCGTCGTTGTCCGCTACGCCCCGCTTGCGCCACAGGGCGCGCAAGGCCAAGGCCGCCGGCAAGAAGGCGGCGCCGGCGTCCACAGTGACTGGAACCTTCGCCAAGTCCACGCCGGCCAAAGTCCGATCCAGTCCGGTTACGTCCTGGACCACGACGCCGCCCTCGCCCGCCGATCCGGCGAGCCGCAGCACAACCGAGGTCACCTCCCGCGCCAGTTCGTCCCTGATCTCGGCGTTGGCCGCTTTGGGATCCGGCTCCCGGAACTCCTGGCGGATGTCCCAGCCGTGTCGCGTTCGCTCGATAAGATCGGTTCCGCGAACATAAGGGAAAAACCCCGGGAACCCGGATGGATCGCCGGCCCATGGCCAGTCCTCCGCCACATACAGCGGCTGGATGTCGATCCCCTCGGGGGTCTTCGTCACCATCTTCTTGTCGAACGGAACCCCCTTCAGCTCCTTTTCCTCGACGATCTTCCGCCACTCCTCGCGCGAAGCAGCTGGAAAATCCGACGCCAATCTCAGTTCGCCATTGTCCATTTCGGTCTCACTTCGTTGCGGAAACTGTCCAAAGCTAGGCGTGGATATTGAGGTTCGTGACGCCGCCGGCGCGCTTCGGGAGCATGCTGCCGGTATTCTTGAAACGTTCGTGCCACGAGAAGGCTTTCTCGAGCACATGCGGGGTGTGACCGCCGCGGGCCAAGGCCTCTTTAGTAGTCGTCGCGCAGCAAGTTGAGGTACATCGGGTGCAGGCAGTTTTCAATGACCGTTAGGGGTCACGCGGCGCTTTGCCGCGCAGGGCAGCCAGGCCTAGTTTGGTGACCAGGAGAACGACGTCATGTTCCGGATGGTCGACGTGGCTGACCCTGGGAGCGATCGAGGAGATCTCTCGCCCCTTGGCGATCGACTTGGTCGCAAACGGTGTCACGACGGCGTTGCCGGCGAAACCGCCGAAGCCGCCGATGCCGTTCATCATCTGCGTGCCGCCGACATGGATCGAATTCACGTTACCATAGATGTCGGCTTCCAGCGCCGTATTGATCGCAATCAAGCCGAGACGGCGAATGACCTCGGGATGTCGTTCTCGTTCCAATGATAAGAAAACCGGACGCCGCTCGCATCGCGATCAGGCGATCTGTTTTTGGCGGACCTATTGGCAGGCGGTGGGAAACGCGCCCCTGCCCGCCCGGCGCGGCCACGGAAAGAAGATTGGCCGCCGCGCGCGGCCAGCGGAGGTCAGGCCGAATCGATCCGACCGCAAACAAGCCAGCGCGGCTCGCCGCGGCCCTCGTCCGCATCCTTGGCGACCGGCGGGCCGAGGCCGCGCGCTATCCTTGCGTGGCAATCAAGGCTTAAAACTCGAGCCGGCCGACGCAATGCTCGCCACAGAGCCGACGGTCCCGAGCCCGCCGCCGATGATGCCGAAGATCTTCTGCACTTCGGTCGAGGGCGAGTTCGACACATAGATCAGATCGCGGTTGGCGATGCGAAAGCTCTGCTCGAGAAACAGGCTGTTGGCTTCGGTCAGGTCGAGTCGGTAAACGATCGGCGTCAGGCGCCCTGGCTGCACGAGCGGGCTTGTCGGATCGAGCCGCCGGGCGACGGACTCAGGCTCGTACCTAAATACAAATACACCGCGCGGATCTGAGCGCTGATCCTGCAATCCGCCGGTTTTCGCCAGCGCCTCGGCGAGCGAGATTCCATCGGCTTCGAAGGGGATTTCGGCGTTCTGACCGGTTGCGCCGTAGGTAATGAACCTTTGCGGGTCGCGCACCAGCGTCAGCGTGTCGCCGGGATGCAAGTAGATGTTCTCACTCGGAGTGTTCACGATGCTGATCAGCGGAATGCGTGAGGTCTTGGAGCCGCGCGACAATTCGACGAACGTCTCGTTGATCGGGGCCCGCACGCCGCCCGCCGCGGCCAGGACGTCGAGCAGCCGGTCGCCCTTGACCGAAAGCGGGACGCGCGCTCCGTTGGCGACCTCGCCCCCGACGCTCACGGCGTCGCCGGCTGTGCGCGTGATGTTGACGAGCACTTGCGGCTGGATCGCCTTGCCTTCCAGCGCGTGCTCGATCTGCTCCTGAACGTTTCGAGTTCGTGCGGCCGACGACATGGATTCGTCCGGCGTAAGGCACCGTGATCCCGCCGTCACGACCGACCACCTGCTCCGGAATCGTCGCGCTGTTCGAGCCGGTGCTGACCGAGCCGGCGCCCCCCCGGTGGTGATCGCGGGCGAAGAAAACAAACCGCCTGCAGCCGCCTCCCACACCGTCACGGTCACAGTGTCGCCGATGCCGATCACCGGTTCGGTCGAGATTCTGCGGTCCCCAAACTGGGCGTAGAAACTGCCAAAACCTCGTCGCTTGAGCGCCTCGACGGTCGTCGGCGTGATGTCGACCAGCATGTAGCGCTGCTGTTGATCCGCGCCAACTTGCTGTTCCTTAACGGCGCTCGCGCTCGGGCCTGAATCGGGCAAGGATCCGCAGCCCGTAAGCAACATCAGAGCGAGAGCGCAAATGGCGCCCGAAAGGCCAAACCTAGGCGGTCGCTGCATGATTTGCCCCAACTAGCCGATTCTCTGTATCAAGACGAACTGCCGCTGGCTACCTCTCCACAGCGACCGACGCGAGGCAGCCACAGGGTGTTGCCAAAATGCGACGTTCGCTGTGGCGTTGATTGCGGCGCAGGCTCCGGATACGGGCGCTGCAGCAGGCGAGGGTCGGAACCGCGCTTTCGTAAAACTTCGCAAATCCTGTGCTTGCGAATATCCTCGAACATCGTCGCTGACGTACCCTCTAGAATAGCTATAGCGCGGCACAATTTGTCGATAAGCTAAATTTCGTCAGAACTTAACATCAGTAATACTTATGGACAGCAAAATAGTGAATGGCCGTTCCAGTTGACACCGCCGCGCAAGTCAGGCCAAAAGAGGGCGGTGGTACGTTATCAGACCCGACGAGGTGGTTGGTCTCGCGGTCGTCGCTCTCCGTTTGCACTGTTACCGGACTGGTGGATTTAGGCGTTGGGCCACACTTTTGCTCTCGAGAACTCCCATCTCGCGGTCATCGGGCGCGCGTGCCGACTCCCGGGCGCGGCGAATGTCGCGGAATTGTGGGCGCTTCTTCACGAAGGCCGTTGCGCTGTCTCCGTTATTCCTGACGATCGCTGGCCGCTTTCGCATCATGGACACCCGCGCCTGAAGGAGCCAGGACGCAGCTACACCTGGGCGGCCGGCGTATTGCCAGACATCTGGGGCTTTGATCCGTCCGCCTTCCGAATTTCGCCGCGCGAGGCGCAGCAGATGGATCCGCAGCAGCGGCTGATGCTTGAACTCGCGTTCGAGGCTTGCGAGGACGCCGGCTTCGCGCCGTCGATGCTGGCGGGCAGTCAAACAGGCGTCTATGTCGGGGCGTCGGCGCTCGACTACTCGACCATCGGGCTGCACGATCTCGCCGCCGCCGACGCCTATTACGCGACCGGCAACGCACTCTCGATCGTTTCGAACCGACTCTCCTATGTTTTTGACCTGCATGGACCCAGCCTGACGATCGACACCGCTTGCTCGTCGTCCCTTGTCGCGCTGCACCAAGCTCGTCAGGCGCTGGTCCATGGCGAAATCGAGGTGGCGCTGGTTGGCGGCGTCAACGCGCTCGTGAGCCCCTTCGGTTTTGTCAGCTTTTCCCAAGCGACGATGCTTTCGCCCACCGGTCTCTGCAGGGCTTTCGCCGCGGAGGCGGACGGATACGTGCGGGCCGAAGGCGGCGTCGTTCTCGTGCTGAAGGTTCTGAAAAAGGCGATCGCCGATGGCGACCACATCCATGCGGTGATTTGCGGTACGGCGGTGAATTCCGACGGCCGGACCAGCGGCATCTCCATGCCCGCCGAGAAGTATCAGATCGAGTTGCTCCGGTCGCTCTATGGTCCGGCGGGCATCGCTCCCGATTCGGTCGCCTTCGTCGAGGCTCACGGCACCGGAACCCGCGTCGGGGATCCCGTCGAGGCCTCCGCGCTCGGGACGGTGCTCGGCCGGGCGAGAAGCCGCCCCCTGCCGATCGGATCGATCAAGACCAATATCGGCCATACCGAACCCGCTTCCGGCTTGGCGGGCCTCATGAAAGCGATGCTGGCGCTCGAACATGACGAGAGCCCGCCTTCGCTCCATGCCGCGAACCTGAATCCCGGCATCGACTTTGTCGGGCTCAATCTTCAAGTGGCCAGGAACGCGATTCCTCTTTCTCGCGCGCCGGGGCGCCGCTTCGCTGGCGTCAGTTCCTTCGGATTCGGAGGAACCAGCGCGCATGTCGTCATCTCCGACGCCCCGGTCGCCCGGGCGTCACCGGACCCTGCGCCCCGCCTGCTCATGATTTCGGCGCAGACTGACGAGGCGCTGCGGGCGTTAGCGGGCGCCTATGCGACGCAACTCGACGACGCAAGCCCGCGGGAGCGCGGCCGCATCGTCGCCGCCACGGGCCGCCGGCGCGAGCGCATGCGCGAACGGTTGGCGCTGCCCGCGCACGACCCGAATGCGCTCGCTCCGTCGTTGGCGCGGTTTGCCCGTTCAGGCGAAGCCGACACGAGCTGCGTCCGGGCGACTGCGGTCGACGGCGACGGCGCGATCGTGTTTGTCTTCTCCGGCAACGGGTCGCAATGGTCCGGCATGGGTCGGGCCGCCTACCAAGCAAACGCGGCTTTTCGCGACGCGCTGGCGGAAGTCGATTCGCACTTCCTTCCGCTGGCCGGTTGGTCGCTGGTTGAGGAACTGGAGTTTGCGGACCTCGCGACCGATCTCGCGCGCGCCGACGTCGCGCAGCCGATGATTTTCGCCATTCAGACCGCGAGCGTGCGCGCGCTGGCCAAAGTCGGCGTCCGCCCGGCGTTGACGATGGGCCACAGCGTAGGCGAAGTCGCCGCAGCCGAGGCGGCCGGGATTCTGTCGCTTTCCGAGGCGACCCGAGTGATCTTCCATCGCAGCCGCCTGCAGCAGGCGACCGAGAACGCAGGCGGCATGGCGGTCGTGTTCGGCCCGCGGGAGGCGGCCGCCGAGGTTGTCGCCCGAATTCCCGGCCTCTCGATCGCGGCGCACAATTCTCATCGTTGTGTCGCGGTGGCTGGAACGTCGCCTGCGCTGGACCGTCTGATGACGCTTGCTCCGGCCGCGAAGTTGCGGGCGCGCCGGCTCGACCTTGCCTATCCGTTCCACACCGAGCTGATGAAGCCGGTGAAGACGCCGCTGATGGCAAAACTGGCGACCCTCAAGCCGTCGATGGGCTCGGTCCCCTTCCTGTCGACCGTGGCTGGCGAATTCGTCCAAGGCCCAGCGGCCGGCGCCGCCTATTGGTGGCGCAATGTGCGCGATGTTGTCCTGTTCCAGGAGGGCGTCGAGCGCGCGCTCAGCGTCGGCAAACGGGTTTTTCTGGAAATCGGACCGCGGCCAACGCTGAAGACCCATCTGCGAGACGTCGCCGAGCATCTCGATGCCGCCGCCGCCGTCGATTGCGTGCTGGACGAAAGCATTGGCGAAGGCGGCGACCCGTTCGAGGCGGCGGCGATGCGCCTGATGGCGGCAGGCGCGGACGTCGCGCAGCAATGGGCTTTTGGGCCGGACCCCGGGCCGGGAGTTGTGCTGCCCGGATATCCTTGGCGCCGCGCGCCGTATCGTTTCACGGAAACGACCGAGGCGACCGGTCAGTTTAGCGCGCGCCCGCATCACCCCTTGATCGGCGCGCGCGAGGCGGACGGATCGCTCGAGTGGCGCGCGACAGTGGATCCGCAACTCGAGCCCGCGCTCGCCGATCACCGCGTCGACGGGCAGACCCTTCTGCCCGGCGCGGCGTTCTTGGAAATGGGGCTCGCGGTCGCCCGCGATTGGGCAGGACCGGACGCAGCGCTCAGGGACTTCGAAATCCAGCAGCCGCTCGCGTTCGCCGCAGAGGCTCCGCGCGAGATCCTAAGCCGGGTTGAGGCTTCGACGGCGACGGTCGAGATTTTGAGTTGACCGCGCCTGACCAGGGCTCCATTCACGACCCATGCGCGCGGCCGGATCGTGCAGAAACCCGGCCCGGCTCCGGAGATTAGCGCCGCGTGCGCTGAGAGGTCCGACGCCGTGACCGGCGAAGAGATATATGCCCAAGCGCGCGCGCGAGGGCTCGAATTCGGGCCAGCTTTTCAGGGGCTCGCGCGCGCTGCTCGCGTGAGCGACGACGTCATTGAGGTCGCGCTGACCGACGCTGAAGGGGACCATCGTTACGGCCTTGACCCGGCTCGCCTCGATTCGTGTTTTCACGGGCTCATCCTTCTGTTCGCCGCTCGCGACGGCGAGGGGGGCGCCTATCTGCCGGTCCGGTTTGGCGAAACGCGCCTTTTCGTGCCCAATACAGGAATTGCAAGCGCCAGAATTCGGTTGAGGCGGTTCGACGATCGAATCCTTGTCGCCGACTTCGATGTCTTCGACCGGGAGGCGCGGCTCGTGGCGAGAGTCATCGGCGTGCGCTGCCAGGCGGCCCGGCCGCGCACGTCGGCCCGGCTTTCCGATCTCGCCCTGGCCGCGCAGTGGATCGCCACCACCGTTGATCTCACGGGTAGCTCGCCGCTTGAAATCCGTCGGAACGACAGCGTTCGTGAATCGACCGCGGGGATCGATCTTTCCGACGTCGCGCTGATGCTCGAGGGTTGGGCGACCGCCGCCGCCTTCGAGTTTGCGCGCGCTCTCGCGACGGAAGGCGTTATCGATCTCGACGCGCTGGTTCCGACTGGCCGCCTGCCGGAGAGCCGCCGAGTTTGGGCCGAGTTGCTTTTCGCAGACCTCGAGCGGAGCGGCCTTTTGGAACGCTCGGGCCGCGTGCTGCGGTTAAACGATCTTAATCTGCCGTCCGCGCAGGCGGTTTTTTCCACGATCGCCGCTCATCATCCTGAGCGTGCGCCGGAACTGCTGCTTGCGGCCGGCGCCGGTGAGGCGCTGAGCGCGCTTGCGGCGGGCGCGCCGGACGCGAGAGGTCCGTCGGATGGCGCCGTCGAAGGCTACGATCTCAGGTCTGTGTCTGCGACCGCGGCGGCCCGCACCCTCGAGCAGCGCCTCGAAGCCATCGCGCCGGCTGAGATCGACGGGGTTTCGCCGCGCATCCTCCAGGTCGGGGTGGGCGCGGCGAGCTCCGCGCTGCTTCGCTTCGCCGCGGCGCGCAACGCGCGGGTCACTCTGCTCGATCCCGACGCCCGGCGACTCGAGCGTGTCCGCCTCGCCCAGGGCGTGTCCGAGGTTTCGTTTTGCGACGATCTCGACGCGCTCCCCGATAGCGGTTTCGATCTTGTGGTCAGCGCGGGCGGCCTGTCCCGACTCGGTTACGGACGCGACGAGCTCGCGCGTCTGGCGAGCAAATGCGCACCCGGGGCGGCGTTGATCTCCGTCGAACCGGCGCCGTCGTTGTTTCATGTCGTAACGCTTGGGTTTGGGGAGGCGGCCGCGGCTGGATCCCGGAACGGACGGCTCGGCCCGGAGGCCTGGACGACCGAATGTGCGCGCGGCGGGTTTCGTAAGGTCGAGGCGCGGCTCGTCGACACGGGCGAGGACCGAGCGACGCTCCTCTGGGCAGCGGCGCCCGAAACCGCTCCTGTCTTGCAGCCGTCCCGCCTAGTGACGATCCTTTGCTCCGGCGATGACGTCTCTGGATTCGCAACCATGGCGCTCGGCGCGGTCGAGTCGCGCGGCGCGCCTTGCCGGTTTGCCGAAGGCGGCGTCGATTTGAAAAAAGGGCAGATGCGGACGCTCCTTTGGATCGCCGGCGACCGCCGAGGCGACGGCGCCGTCCGGCTGGCGGCGCATTGTCTGGCGCTCCGCGATCTTGCCATCACGCTGGCGGAGGCCAAGGTCAGACTGGTCGTCGCCGCTCCGGCGACGGACCGTCCCACAGCGGAAGCGCTGTTCGCGTTTGCTCGGACTCTCGCCAATGAGTTTCCCGCCATCGAATTCCGCCGGGTCGAACTGGCCGAGACAACTTCACGTTCGGCCGATCGGCTGGCGGCGATCCTGCTTTCCGACAGCAAGGAGACGGATTTCCTGGTTGGCGACGACGGCGTTAGTGTGCTCCGCTACACGGCGCTGCCGCTCGCGAACCGAGAACCGGCAGGATCCGAAGGTCTTCGCATTCGGCTCGATAAGAATTCCGAACCGGGGCTCGACCAACTCGCCTGGAAGGTCGTCGCACGCGCCGATCCCGGCGCGAAAGAGGTCGAAGTCCAGGTCGCGGCGACAGGGCTCAATTTCCGTGACGTCATGTGGACCCTCTCGATTCTTCCCGACGAGATGCTCGAAGACGGCTACGCCGGACCGACGCTCGGGCTGGAATTCGCAGGTCGTGTCGTTCGGGTCGGCGCCGAAGTCTCGCATCTGAAACCGGGCGATGCGGTGGTCGGCTTGGTCGGCGGCGCCTTCGCCTCCCATGTTGTCGTGGACGCGGGCCTCGTCGCGCCTCTTCCCCCGACACTCGGTTGTGAAAGCGCCGCAGCCGTTCCGGTCGCCTTTCTTACCGCCTACTACGGACTCATTATCTGCGCGGGCCTGCAGCCGGGCGAATGGGCGCTTATCCACGGCGGCGCGGGCGGCGTTGGGCTGGCGGCGCTCCAGATTGCCGTTCGGCGTGGGGCGCGCGCCATCGTCACCGCGGGATCGCCGGAAAAACGCGCGCTCGCGGTTGCTCTCGGCGCCGAGCACGCCTTCGATTCCCGATCCGGCGGCTTCGTCGATGAGGTGATGAGCGCGACGGAGGGGAAAGGCGTGTCGGTCGTCCTCAATTCGCTGGCGGGGGAGGCGATGGAGCGCAGCCTCGGCCTGTTGCGGCCTTTCGGACGGTTCATCGAGCTCGGAAAGCGCGACTACCTCGTCGATACGCCGGTCGGGCTCCGTCCGTTCCGGCGCAATCTCAGCTATTTCGGAGTCGACTTGGACCAGCTTTTGGCGGCGCGACCGGACGTCTCCCGCCGACTATTCGACGAGGTCATGGCCCTGTTCGCCTCGGGCGAACTGACGCCGCCGCCTTTCACCCTATTCGCGCACGACGAGATCGTCGAGGCGATGCGGCTCATGCAGCAGTCGGGACATATCGGCAAGATCCTCGTCCGTCCGCCGCCGCCCGAGGCCATCCGGTCGAGCGACGCGCCGGTCAAAGCCTTCGCAGCCGATCCCGATGGCGTCCACCTCGTTACGGGGGGGCTCGGCGGATTTGGCCTCGCAGCGGCGGAGTGGTTGGTCGATCGCGGCGCCCGCCGCCTGGCGCTGGTCGGGAGATCGGGCGCTGCGAGCGAGACCGCTCGAAACGCCGTCGCGGCGCTTGAGCGCCGTGGGGTCGAGGTCCGGGTCGGGGCGTTCGACATTTCCGACAGCGCCGCGACCGAGCTGTTCCTGGCCGATCTCGCGGCGACGATGGCGCCGCTGGTTGGCGTGATTCATGCCGCGATGATTCTCGACGACGCGATCGCCGCAAACCTTGATGAAGCCCGGCTCCTCAAGGTGTTAACACCGAAGATCGCAGGCGCCGAAATCCTCGACCGCCTGACCCGAAACCTGCCGCTTGACTATTTCGTGCTTTTTTCGTCGGCGACCGCGGCGATCGGCAATCCCGGACAGGGCGCCTACGTGACCGCCAATGGCTTCCTTGAGGGTTTGGCGCGTCAGCGTCGTTCGGCTGGCCAGCCTGCGCTCGCTGTCGCGTGGGGCGCGATCGCCGACGCCGGGATCGTCGCCCGAAGTGGCGCGACGCGCGATTCGCTTGCCCAGCGCGCTGGCGCTAAAGCCATCAAGGCCGGCGTTGCGCTCGACGCGTTGGGCGAAGCGCTCGCGGATTCGAACGTCGGACCGAGTGTCGTTATTGCCGACATGAACTGGACAACGGCCCGCGCCCATCTTCCGCTCCTGGCGTCTCCGACTTATGGCCGCCTCGCCCGCGGCGCCGCGAACGCGGATCCGACCGCCGACGCCGTCGTCGACCTCATCGACCTCGTCGCACGCCTGGGGCCGGATCAGGCGCGTCGGGCGGTCGCGGACATTCTCGTCGAGGAAATCGGACGAATCCTGCAGCTGCCGCGCGGCGAGGTCAACCGGACGAAGCCGCTCGCCGAGATCGGGCTCGATTCGTTGATGGCGGTCGAGCTGACGATGAGCCTGGAGAGCCGATTCGCTCTGGACGCCCCGCTTGCCGGCGCCGGCGGTCTGAGCGTCGGGGACCTCGCCGGACATCTCCTGGCCACCCGCGGCGAGTCCGCCGCCCCCGAACTCGATGTCGCCGAGGATCTCGCCAAGCGACACATTGACAAGGCGAACTGGGGAGAGATTAAGCCGCTGATCACGGCCCTGCAGGAGAAGGGCGTGGACCTCACCGGAGCGCAGACGCGACATTCAGCTTCGGCGTAAGGGCGATGCAGCGTCGACCCGTCGCCTACGACATTTCGCGCCTCGTCTCGCGCGTTTTCGATCGCACGCCGAACGGGATCGATCGCGTCGATTTTGCGCTCGCGAGTCATTTCGTCGATCCCGACGCCGGCGATCGGTCCGGCATGATGGTCACGACCTTCGGGCCGCGGGTCCTTGAGCCGCGGGCCGCGCGGGAAGCTCTCGACAACATCCGCAAACACTGGGGCGAGGACGCCCCGCCGGAGACCGATGCGCATCTCCTCCAGGTCGCCGCGGCGATCGACGGAGCGCCACGGGCGGGCAAACGCATATCGAAGGGCCGAACCGGGCAATTCGCCGAAGCCCTCGCCTGGATCCGACGACATGGCTTTCCCGTGGGCCGCCGCCCAGCCGATTTTCTCGCCGGGGGCGGCGTCTATTTCAACGTCAGCCAGTTCCCGCTCGATTTCGACCCCTATTTCCGATGGACGCGGGACCGTACGGACATCGACTGCGTCTTTTTCCTTCATGACCTCCTACCGATCGAGGCGCCGGAATATTTCCTGCCCGCCGAGCGCCCTCGGCACGAGCGCCGGCTTGCGACCGTCGCGCGCCGGGCGCGCGCGGTCGTCGTCGCTTCGGAGGTCGTCCGGGAGGCGGTCGACCGCCATCTTACGCGTCTGGGGCGACGCGACATGCCGATCCTTGTCGCGCCGCCGCCTCCCGATCCCATCTTTCTCGTACGGCCGGACGGCGACTGTGCAGTCGCCCGGCATCCTTATTTCGTCACCTGCGGCACGATCGAGCCGCGAAAGAACCATCAGCTTCTTCTGCACGTTTGGCGCGACCTTGTCGCACGACTGGGTCCCACGGCGCCCAAGCTCGTCCTGATCGGGGAGCGCGGCTGGGAGAACGAGCATGTCGTCGATCTCCTCGAGCGCTGCCCAAGCCTGCAGAGCCACGTGATCGAGGCTTCGGGCCTGCCGACGCCGTGCGTCAGGCGTCTGTTTCTTGGCGCGCGGGCGGTGCTTTTGCCTTCGTTCGCCGAAGGATACGGGTTGCCATTGGTCGAGGCGCTTGCCGTAGGCGCGCCGGTCATCGCCTCAGACATCCCGGTGTTCCACGAGGTCGGGAAAGGGCGGGCGCTGACGATTGATCCGACGGACGGGCCCGCCTGGCGGGAGGCCATCTGCGCCTTCGCTCGGACGGATTCGCCCGAACGATCAAAGCAGCTTGAAAGCAGCAGGGATTGGTCCGCGCCGGAATGGCCCGCCTTCTTCGCCGCGATCGAGGACTTTCTGCTCGACCTCGCCCATTGACCTCAAGCGATCGGCCGATGGCCACCGTCCTCGCGGGCAAGCCGGCGCGCGGTGACGGAGACCTCGATCACGAACAGCGCGATGAAGACGATCGCCTCCACCGCCACCAGCGCCGAATAGATCGAGACATCCGATCCCGCGAGGCGGACGCTGAGGGGGCCGACGACATAAATCGCACAATTGAACGCGATCGCCAGCAGCCGAAGCTCGGTCGGACCGACATAGATCTTCGTCAGGCGGAACTCCCGGTCGACCTGGGCCGAGAGAAGAACATAAATAGTCAGCAGATGGTAGCTGCAAAGCAGCAGCAGCGAAGCGGCCATGCTCACAAAAGGGGAGAGGCCGAGTCCTATGGCGAAGACGAGGCCGTTGAACGCATCGATCGAATGGTCGAGGAAAAAGCCATATCGCGGCCGCTGGACCTTCCGGTAACGCGCAAGCGAGCCGTCGAGGGAATCGCCGAACCAGTTGATCGCAATGCCGAGGCTCGAGACGAAGAGAAACTCCGCGCGCCAATGGGCGCCGACATAGCCGAGCGCAGCGATCGCCGCGCCGACCGAACCGATAGCCGTAAGACGGTCGGGCGTGACCCAAAGGGGCATGCGCCGGCACAACGCGTCGAGCACCTGGCGTTCGCACGACGACAGCAGGCTCGTCTGGATGCGGTGCGGAGGCTCGAACGCCCCTTGCCCCCCTCCGCGACCGGCTTTGGGCGATCGTCCAAGCGCAGCGGAGCCCGCCTTCGCCAACTTTTTCCCCCTTCGATGCAAGGCGGCCGGCGCTGGCCGGCCGTGCGTCTCCGCGCCGACAAGCCTAGCATGGGCCGCAACAGAGAGGGAATTCGTATGGGTCGGGGCATTGTCGTTACGGGCGCGAGCAGGGGGTTGGGACGCGCGCTAGCGATCGAATACGCCGCTCCGGGCGTCGCCCTCGCCCTCATAGGTCGCGACCCGGCTCGCCTCGAGGAGGTCGCGGACGCCGTGCGGGCCAAGGGCGCCGAGGCGAGGGTCGGCCGGATCGACGTGCGCGACGAACAGGCGATGCGCGCCTTCCTTCTCGCCGTGGACGACGCCGATCCGACCGAATGCGTGATCGCCAGCGCCGGCGTCACGATGGTCACGACGCGCGCCGGGACGGTCGAGGACCTGACCCGATCCCGAGACCTGTTCGACGTCAACCTGAATGGCGTGATGAACACGTTGGCTCCGCTCGCGCCGCGCATGCGCGCTCGCCGTAGAGGGCAGATCGCGCTGTTCGGTTCGATCGCCGCTTTCGCGCCCCCTCCCGACTCGCCGTCCTATGCAGCGAGCAAGGCCGCCATCGTCGCCTTCGCGCTGGCGACCCGCGCGCTTTACGACGCCGAAGGCGTGTCGGTGAGCGTGATCTGTCCCGGATTCGTCGACACGCCGATGACGAATTCCTTCGACAGCGTGAAGCCCTTTCTGATGAGCGCCGAAGTGGCCGCGCGCCGCATCCGCCGCGGGCTCGACCGCAAGCAGGCGATGATCGCCTTTCCCCGCCGTCTTTATCTGGCCGCCCGCTTCCAGCAGCTTCTTCCAGAGCCGGTGCGACGCCGGATCCTGCTTGCTTTTCGCGCCACCGCCCGCCCTCAGGGCGCCAGCGACCGCTCGTAAATCCGAAAGGTGCGAGTCTGTCGCGCCGGCGCGCTGCGCACCGCGTTGATCGCGGTGGCGTTGGTCTCCAACATCCAGCTGAACTCGATCTCCTCGACTCCGGCTTTGCGGGCATCCTCGACCGCCAGGGCCGCGAGCGCTCCCGCGGCTCGGATCGCGACCCGCGTATTCCGCCATTTTTTCGCCACGCCGGCCATCGGAACGCGCGTT
The DNA here is from genome assembly GCA_963822215.1 of uncultured Alphaproteobacteria bacterium. Taxonomy (GTDB): domain Bacteria; phylum Pseudomonadota; class Alphaproteobacteria; order Rhizobiales; family Beijerinckiaceae; genus Roseiarcus. The sequence goes on along the minus strand of CAWGGX010000006.1, from coordinate 404,578 downwards.
CTGCGGGCGCCCTCAACGTGGATGCGCCACAGGAACCTCGCAAAGCCGAACGGAAGCAACCGGCCGCGCAGGCCTTGGAGCGCCTCGTTGGCGTCCGGGATCTGGACGAGCACCGCCACATCCTCGCCTCCGCAACTGGCGATGCGAATCCAGTCCGGGCGGCAGGCTGGCAGCATAAGATCGGCGATGAACTTCGCCTCGTCCGGACCGACCGGCGTCGCCCAGGCGTTATCGGACCACGCGTCGTTGTAGAGCCGCAGCACGCGCGGAAAGTCGCGCCGCCATGTCCGATACGACAGGCTCTGAATCTCGATCGGGTCGCTTCGCCGGTCAAGGGTACGGGCAATCCGTTCCGGCGACTTCGACTCCGCCACTCGGGCCACATAGGCGACGAGGTCCATCGCCTTCCGATACCCGAGCCGCTCGATATGCGCGGCGTAATAGGGCGGAGCATGATTGGTCTTGACGACATGCGGCGCGTCGAAGCCGTCGACCAGCAGTCCGGACTCGTGGTTGATCGTCAAGCTGAACGGTCCGCGAACCATCAGCATGCCGCGGCTGCGAAGGAACTCTTCGGCGGCGCCGAACAGCGCGTCGAACGCCGCCGCGTCGTCGATGGCGTCGATAAAACCGAAAAAGCCGCAGGCGTCGTTGAACTTCCGGATATGCGCGGTCTCGATCGTCGCGACGATCCGGCCGACCGGCTCGCCGTCGCGGAAGGCGACGAACGGCTGCACGACGTTTTCGCGGCGGAATGGTCCCCGGCGTGGGCTGAAGATCATCCGGATTTCGTGGTGCAGCGGCTCGATCCAGCGCGGATTCGTCGCCTGCGCGCGGCGACCTGCGGCGATGAAGGCCGAAATCCCCGCGCGATCGTCGACCGGAACGACCTGAATTGCGCTCATGCCGGATCGGCCCGCCGGACGAGCGCGGCCGGCCGGGTTGAGCCCAGCGCGTCGAATTCCTCGGCGACAACCGGAACGCAGGCGGCCAGATCCTTCGGCGCATGCTCGCTGCTGAGAAAGAACCGCAGGCGGGCGAGGCGCTCCGGGATGGCCGGGGCGATGATCGGCTGGACATTGACGCCCCGCTCGAACAGCCGCTGACTCAACGCGACGGCGCGGATCGAGTCCCCGGTCATCACCGGCACGATCGCCTCTCCGGCGCTCGCGCCGACGTCGAGACCGGCGCGCCGGCAAGCCGTGGCGAAGGCCTGCGAGTTTTCGCGCAGGCGACGCACGCGCTGGGGCTCCCGATGCAGGATTTCGAGAGCGGCGAGCGCGGCCGCGGCGACCGGCGGCGGCATGCCGACGCTGTAAACGAATCCGCCGGCCGAGTGTTTCAGGTAGTCGATGAGCGGCGCCGCGCCCGCAATATACCCGCCGCAGGCGGCGAGGGTTTTCGACAGCGTCCCCATCCAGACGTCAACCCGCTGCGCATCGACGCCGAAATGCTCGAAGACGCCGTGCCCGCGCGCGCCCAGCACGCCGAGATCATGGGCCGCGTCGATCATCAGCCACGCTTGTCGCCTCTCCTTGAGGGCCACGAGTCCGGGGAGATCGCAAAGGTCGCCATCCATGCTGTAAAGGCCTTCGGCGACGATCAGGACGCGCTCGAAGCGATCGCGGATCGATTCCAGCAGCGTATCGAGCGCGGCGAGGTCGTTGTGCGGGAAGGATCGGCGTTCCGCGCGCGATAAAAGCGCGCCGGTGACAATGCTGTTGTGGGCGAGCGCGTCATGAACAACGAGGTCGCGCGGACCGATCAGGGCGCCGATCGTCGCCACGTTCGCTGCGTGCCCGCTGACGAAAGTCAGGCAGGCGTCCTGCCCGTAGTGCCGGGCGAGCGCCGCCTCGAGCGCCCGATGCACCGGCCGTTCGCCGGCCACAAGCCGGCTCGCTGACGCCGAGACGCCATAACGGTCGATCGCCTCGCGCGCCGCACCGCGGACGGCTGGATGACGATTGAGTCCGAGATAGTCGTAGGACGAAAAATTGAGCATGCGACGACCGTCGATAACGGTGAACGCGCCTGCGTCGCCCTCGTGCATCAGGAAAAACGGGTCCCTCAGCCCCATCGCCGACGCTGCGGATTGCAGCAGCCGCTGTTCGGCGTAGCCGGGCAGATTGTGAAAATCGAGCCAGCGCGAATGGTCCGCGCCGCGCGGTTCCGGCCCCGCGCCCGAATCGGGCGCGGGCGGCGATGCGCCGAGGCGCTTCCTGACCAGCGAGTCGAGGAGGCGCCGGTCGGCGTCTCCCAGGCGGCGGCCATCCTGTTTCATCGGCTCCAGCCTCCAAGACGGTGAGGTCGCCCGCGCTTTTTTCCGGGCTTTCAGCGCCGGGATCGCGTTGGGCTCGCCCCTTCCGACCCTCTCTTATCGATGACGGATGGAAACGCGCAAGACGGAGCGCCGCTCGCTTGGCGCGCGCCGAAGACCGCTGTTATGAGGCGGCCGAGGCGGCCGAGCCGCCGTTCCCCGGAGCGACGGATGTCATTGACGTCGACGAGCGACAATCCCGCGCCCCCTGGAGCGATCGAGGAGACCCTTCAGACGGCCGACGGCGCCCGGTTGCGCGCCGTCCGCTGGACGCCGTCCCTGGCGATCCGAGGAACGGTCGCAATTTTTGGCGGACGGGGCGAGTTCATCGAAAAATATTTCGAGGTGACGAACAATCTCCTGGCGCGCGGCTTTGCGGTTGCGGCGCTGGACTGGCGCGGTCAGGGCGGATCGGACCGTCCGCTTCGCAATGCACGGAAGGGCCACGTCGACGACTTTTCCCAATTCGAGCGCGATCTCGACGCCCTCGTCGCCCGGATCCTCGAGCCGCACTGCCCGCGACCGTGGGTCGGCCTCGCACACTCGATGGGCGCAGCGGTGCTGATCATCGCCGACGCGGGGGGACGTCGCCCGTTCGACCAACTCGTCCTGACCTCTCCGATGATTGCGGTGAACGGCGTCAATCACCGGGGGCCGATCCGATACCCGGTCGGGGCGCTCGCCGCCCTGGGGTTCGGGGGCGCCTTCGCGCCGGGCCATGGCGCGGAAACCTTCTGGACGCGTGCGTTCGAGGGCAACGTGTTCACGTCCGACGCCAAGCGCTTCGGCCGGATCGCCGGGCTCGCGCGGTCGGCGCCGCATCTCTTCCTGGGCGGCCCGACGATCGGCTGGACCAACGCGGCGTTCCGGGCGATGCGTCGCTTTGACGATCCAAGCTTTCCCGGGGAAGTCACGACGCCGACCCTGATTGTCGCTTCGGGAGCCGATCGGGTGACGGATTGCGCCGCCACGGAGCGATTCGCTCGACGGTTGAGGAACGGACGCGTTGTGGTCATCGCAGGGGCCGAGCACGAAATCATGATCGAGCGGGACGCCCTGCGCGACCAGTTCTGGGAGGCCTTCGACGCCTTCGCGCCAGGCGCCGTCTCGCCTGCGCGCCGGGCGGCGGCGCCCTGAATGACCGCGACGCGCCGGCCCCGCATGGCATTCAGACGTCTCGTGCGAAGGCTGAACCCTGCTCGGCGTCAACCGCGAGCTTTGATCCGGGGGCCGCGTGCACGGGTCGGTTCGCGACTATCGACGCCCGCTTCGGTGGAGATGACGTGTTCCCGTCGAACGCCGGAGGGCCGGTACAGCGCCGGATGGCGCTGTTCTCGCCGGCAATCCCCGCTGGCGCGCTTCCCCGCTTGAGTCCCCGCTCAGGGCGTTCGGGTTCGACGCCGACCGCTCAGGCAGAGCCGCTCGCCCTCGGCATAGCGACAATTTCTTGCCGAACCGGAAACTGTGATGTACGGTCTTCTGTATGGCAGAAACAGAGCCGTTCCGTGTCCAACTCCGCTCGACCGGTTGTCCACCGCGACCGTTCGCCCGCCGCGCGCGACGCGGCGCGGCGCACGTCCTACGGCGCGATGTCGGAGACAAGCCTCGCGACGGTCAACCGGGTGGTCAGGATCGTGCGCGAGATCGGCTGCGTCCGCAGCGTCGGGGCCGGAGCGCGCGGAACCGAACGGCGCCGCAAACCACCGGAAATGCTCGAGTCCGGAGCCGGAATGGCGCTGGCCCGCTCTCTCCTTGCGGAGGAGGATCGGCGCGAGGCGGCGGCGGAGGCCGACACGATCCCGGATTGGCGGTTCCTCGCCGACCTCGCTCCGCAGAGGGAGGAGGACGGAACCGAATGGCGCCGCAACCCCTTGAAAAGTCTGGATTCGCGAGCCGAAAGGACGCGGATCGCGTCTCTCCTTGCGGCGGAGGGCCGCGGCGAGGAGGCGGTGGCGGAAGCCGCCGCGGAAAGAAATTGAAGCTTTCGGAAGCCGTTTGAAGCAGATTGCAGGCATGCGGCCGGGCGAGGTTCCCACAGGGCGTCCGTCGGGACGCCCGTCTGTCAATGAGTTTGCGGGCGGCGGCCAGGACACCCGTCCGGCGGTCGGCCGCAGAGCCTCTGTCAGCGCGTCCGTCTGTCGAGGCGCTCAGCGTCCTGGCTTCGGAAAGCGACCCGCGCAGGCGGATCGCCGACATGGGTGAATGGCCTAGCCCGCCCCCCGAGGAGTCCCTCGCGTCGGATCGCGCGGCGGCGGCCATTCTCGCAGGATTCCTGATCGCCCGGCTCGTCTTCGCGCTGGCGCTCGGGCCCGGCGTCGACGAGAGCTACACGCTTGCGATCTCGCGCGCGCTCAGCCTCTCCTATTTCGATCATCCGCCGCTTCATCAATGGATCGCGCATGTCGCCGCCCTCGCGCTCGGCGAGGGGTTTGGCGCGCGTCTGCCCTTCATTCTCCTGTTCGCAGCGACTGGCTGGGTCTATTTCCGGATGACCAAGGCGCTGTTCGGCGGCCGGGCGGCGGTCGTCGCCCTCTTTGCGCTGAACGCGGTTCCCTTCTTCTTTGCTTCCGCCGGAACCTGGATTGTGCCGGATGGGCCGTTGCTGTTCGCCCTCGCGGCGGCGGCTCTGGCGCTGTCGCACGTGTTCTTCGCCCCGCCGGCCAATCGTTTCTCCGTTTGGCTCCTTTGGATCTCGGCGGGCGTCGCCCTCGGCCTGGCCGGACTGTCGAAATACAGCGCCGCCCTGACCGTTCTCGGGCTCCTCGCGTTCGTCGTTCTCTCGCCGCGCCAGCGCCGATGGTTGGCCGATCCCGCGTCGTACGCCGCCGCCGCGATCGCGCTCGTCCTGATCACGCCGGTCGTCGTCTGGAACGCGCGCCACGGATGGGTCTCGTTCGGCTTCCAGGGCGGCCGCGGCGCGCCGGGGATCGGACTGAAGCCGGCGCAGGTCCTTGCGATGGCGCTGGGGCAAATCGCCTATCTTTCGCCCTGGCTTTTTGTTCCCCTCGTCATGGGCCTCGTCGCGGCCTGGCGGAAACGCGGCGACGAACGTCGCTTCTTCCTTGTCTCCCTCGCCCTCCCGCCGATCGTCGTGTTCACCCTGACGCCCTTGTGGGGCGCACGCGGCCTCCCGCACTGGACGATGCCCGGCTGGTTCTTCGTCTTCGCCCTCGCGGGCGCCTGGGTCGAGGACCAGGGGATCCCCGATCGGACCTTGCGCCGCTGGGCTCTCGCCTCCGCCGGCCTTCTCGCGGCGGTCGCCGCGCTCGTGTCGGTTCAAGCGGCGGCCGGTTGGCCGCTGCGGCTTCTGCCGCTGCGCCCGGGCGTGGCGGACCCGACGCTGGAGGCGTTCGACTGGGGCGGTCTGCGCGACGCCCCGGCGCCGCGTCCGCCGCCCGCCTTCGTCCTCGCGGCCAAATGGTCGGATGCCGGCAAGATTGCGCTCGCGCTGGGACCCGAGGTCCCCGTCTTCGTCGTGTCGGACGATCCGCGCGGCTGGGCTTTCGTCGCCGGCGGCGACGGTGTTGTCGGCCGTGATGGCGTTCTTGTGGCGCGGGCGTCCGACCTCGCCGCAGCCGAAGCCGAGGCGGCGCCGCTCGCGCGGTCGCTCGGCGCGCCGCAGGCCTTCGGGCTTTTACGCAACGGGGAACCGGCGGTCATGCTTGCGCTCGTCCCGGTTCACGGCTTGACGCGCAGGCTTCCCCTCCCCTATCCCGGCGGGGCCGGTGAATAACTGCCTCGCCGGCTCAAGAGACGAGCGCCGTGATTTCAGACGCAATGTCGGCGAAACCGGCGCCGACCCTTTCCGTGGTCGTTCCGACCTACCGCGAGTCCGCCAACGTTCCCGTGCTCTTCGAACGTGTGAAGGCGGCGCTCGACGGCCTGCCCTGGGAGATGATCGTCGTCGACGACGACTCGCCCGACGGCACGTCGGATGTGGCCTTTGCAATCGCCGCCGCGGACCCGCGCCTGCGATGCCTCAGGCGCGTCAACAGGAGCGGCCTTGCCGGCGCGGTGATCGAGGGCTGGATGGCCTCCAGCGCCGATTATGTCGCGGTCATCGATGGCGACCTGCAGCATGACGAGACGATCCTGCCGAAGATGTACGGCCAGCTCGAAGCCGGGGCCGGCAATCTCGCGATTGGCACGCGGGTGCGCGACGGGACCCAGGGCGGCCTGTCGCCGGCGCGTCAGAAGCTCAGCGACCTTGGACGGTGGGTCTTCAACCGGATTGCCGGCGCGCCGGTCGCCGACCCGATGAGCGGCTTTTTCATGATCCGGCGCGATATCGTCTCGCGGCTGGCCCCGCGTTTGTCACCGGACGGCTTCAAGATTCTGGTCGACGTGGTTCTGTCGGCGGCGGGAGAGCTCCGCGTCGTCGAGGTTCCCTACCGGTTTCGCGAGCGCGCCGCCGGGGAATCGAAGCTCACGCCCTTGGTCGGCTTCGACTTTCTCGGGCTCGTCGCCCACCACGCGAGCGGCGGCATGCTGCCGGTCCGCTTCGTTCTGTTTGCCCTGATTGGCCTCGTCGGCCTCGTCGTGCACGTTTTCGTCCTGTCGATCTACCGCGCCTGGATCGGGACGACGGCGGATTTCCAGGAAGGACAATTGATCGCCACGATCGTCGCCATGGGCAGCAACTTCCTGCTCAACAACGAAATCACCTATCGAACCCAGCGCTACATCGGAGTCGGCGTTGTCGGCGGATTCCTCGCCTTCGCGCTCGCCTGCGGCGTCGGCGCATTGGCTAACATCAATGTCGCTTCGCTGCTGTACCGATCGAACCAGACCTGGTGGGTGTCCGGTCTCTCGGGCGCACTGCTCAGCGTCGTATGGAACTACGCAGTGAGCACCAATCTCATCTGGCGTCCGCGAAGGCGCCGCTGAAGCGGCCGACATTGGAGCGCCTTCCGCGATGATCGCCGACGCCCTCGACGCCTTCGCCCAGATCTTCTCGCCGCCGTTCCGGCGCGTGATGTGGAAATCACTCGGCCTGACGGCGGCGATTCTGATTCTGGCCGGCGTGGCGCTCGACCGTCTTGCCATGTGCTACGTCCACGTCGGACCGGTTTGGTTGAGCGTCGTCCTCTCGACTGTGGTCGCGCTCGGGCTGATCGTCGGCATGATCTTTCTGGCGCCGCCGACGGCTTCGCTGGTGGCCGGCTTCTACCTCGACGACATCGCCTCGATCGTCGAGCGCGCCATCGACCCGCGCGGGCCGTCGGGGCGACCGTTGCCGCTCGGGCCGTCGATCGCGCTTGGGCTGCGATTCGCGCTCTTCTCCATCGTCGTCAACATCGTCGTCCTCGCCCTGACCATCTTTACCGGCGTCGGCCTCGCGTCGTTTTTTGTCCTCAACGGCTACCTGCTTGGCCGCGAGTATTTCGAGCTGGCCGCGATGCGCCACACGTCCGCGGCCGAGTCCCGGGACCTGTTCGACCGACATTGGCTGGAAGTGTTCGGGGCTGGCGCGATTGTCGCGGTCCTGGTCGCGGTGCCCGTCCTCAACCTCCTGACGCCGCTGTTCGCGACCGCGCTCATGACCCGCGTCTACAAGCGCTTCGCCTGATTGACCGAGAGCGGGACAAACGGGCTGGTCGCGAGCGGCGCGGCGAACCGACCCATTGCCAGAGTGCGGATTTGGGCATATTTCATACAATATGAGGAAACGGCGCCGCTTGGGGCGAGAGGGTGCTGTACGGTCAAAAAAATGGTCGGCCGAGAGTTCCACGCGTTCGTCCCAGGGCTAAAATGCCAACATCGCGGCAGCCAAGCTCCGGAGCGTTCATGTTTACCTTAGGCCTTGACTACGGCACCAACTCAGTCCGGGCGCTCATCGTACGCTGTTCGGACGGCGTCGAATACGGCAGCCGGGTGGTGGATTATCCGTCCGGCGCGCAGGGCATCCTGCTTGACCCCAAAGACGGTCACCTGGCCCGGCAGTTCCCCGGCGACTATCTCTACGGTCTCGAGGAGAGTATCCGCGGGGCGTTGGCCGAGGCCTCCGGGAGGCCGGATTTCAGCGCCGTGAGAATCGTCGGGATTGGCGTCGACACGACGGGATCGAGCCCCCTTCCGGTGGACGCGTCGAATCGTCCGCTCGCGCTCAACGATCGGTGGAGCGCCAATCTTTCGGCGCAGACCTGGCTGTGGAAGGACCATACAGGGTGGAGCGAGGCCGCGAAGATCACGGCGCTCAGCGCCAAGATCCGGCCGCAGTACATCGCCAAATGCGGCGGCGTCTACTCCTCGGAATGGTTCTGGTCGAAGATCTGGCGGTGCCTGAACGTTTCCCCCGCAGCGTTCGAGGCGGCCTTTTCCTGGGTCGAGATCGCGGACTGGATTCCCTCCGTACTTGCCGGCGTGACCGACCCGCTCAAGATCAAGCGGGGCGTCTGCGCCGCCGGCCACAAGGCGCTCTACGCCGACGAATGGGGCGGCCTGCCCGACAAGGAGTTCCTTAGCGCGCTCGATCCGCGGCTCGCCGCCTTGCGCGACCGGCTTTACGACAAGGCCTACGACGCCAATACGGCGGCGGGTACGCTCAGCGCCGAGTGGGCTCGGAAGCTCGGCCTCAGCGCCGGGATCCCGATTGCGATCGGCGAATTCGACGTCCACTACGGCGCGATCGGCAGCGGCGTGCGCGAAGGCACGCTCGTCAAGGTGATCGGAACGTCGACGTGCGACATTTGCGTTCTTCCCCGCGAAAAGCCGGTCGCCGACATTCCGGGAGTCTGCGGCATCGTCGAGGGCGGCGTCCTGCCTGGCTTCTACGACATCGAGGCGGGGCAGTCGGCCGTCGGCGACATTTTCAAGTGGTGGGTGGAAGGCGTGTGCCGCGGCGACGCGGCGCTCCATGCCGAGTTGACCGCTGAGGCGGCGCGACAGAAGCCCGGCCAGGCCGGGCTCATCGCGCTTGACTGGAACAACGGCAACCGCACGATTCTCGTCGACCAGCTCCTCTCGGGGCTGATCCTCGGGCAGGACCTTTACACCACACGGGCCGACGTCTACCGCGCCTTGATCGAGGGGACCGCCTTCGGCGCCCGCGCCATCATCGAGCGGATCCAGGAATATGGCGTGCCGATCGACAGGGTCGTCTGCAGCGGCGGCATCGCCGAGAAGAACCCGCTGCTCATGCAGATCTACGCCGACGTCACTGGCCGCGCGATGCATGTCGCGGGCTCCAGCCAGGGCTGTGCGCTCGGCTCCGCGATCGCGGCCGCCGTCCTCGCCGGGCAGCATCGCGATTTCGCCAGCGCCCAGGCGGCGATGACGAGCCTGAAGCCGGCGCACTATGAGCCGATCGAGGCGAACCGAAACATCTACAATCGCCTCTATGCGCTCTATCGCGAGCTCTACGACAGCTTCGGCGGCCTGACCCAATCCGCCAACCTCACGCGGGTCATGAAGGACTTGATGGAAATCAAGTACGCTCAGCGCGCGGCGGCCTGACGAAGACACGAGGAAAGACGCTCCCATGATCAATATCGCCAAGCCCGACATCTGGTTTGTCTGCGGTTCTCAGCACCTCTACGGGCCGGGCCCGTTGCAGAAGGTCGCCGCCGACGCCCGGGATATCGTAGGCGCGCTGGGCGATTCGCCGAAGCTTCCGCTCAAGGTGGTCTACAAGGCGCTCCTGACGACGCCCGACGAAATCGCCAAACTGTGCATGGAGGCGAACGCCGACGACAATTGCGCCGGGCTGATCCTCTGGATGCACACGTTTTCGCCGTCAAAGATGTGGATCCGCGGCCTCAACGCGCTGCAGAAGCCTTTCGTCCATCTCCATACGCAGTTCAATAGGGATCTGCCGTGGTCGACGATCGACATGGACTTCATGAACCTGAACCAGTCCGCGCACGGAGACCGCGAGGCCGGCTTCATCCACACCCGCATGCGGCTCGGGCGCAAGGTCGTGGTCGGCCACTGGGCGGATCCGGAGGTTCACGAACGCCTCGGCGCCTGGATGCGTGCTGCCCGCGCCTGGCACGACTGGCAGGGCGCGCGGTTCTGCCGCTTCGGCGACAACATGCGCCAGGTCGCGGTGACCGAGGGCGACAAGGTCGCGGCAGAGATGAAGTTCGGGTTTGCGACCAACGGCTATGGAGTCGGCGACCTCGTCAAGACCGTCGACGGCGTCTCCGAAGCCGAGGCGAAAACGCTCGCGGCCGAATACGAGGAGCTCTACAATGTCGCGCCGGAGTTGCGCCGCGGCGGCGAGCGGCACGAGTCGCTCCTCTACGGCGCGCGGCTCGAGCTTGGCCTGCGCGGCTTCATCGGCAAGGGCGGGCTCAAGGGCTTCACCACCACGTTCGAGGATCTGCACGGCCTCAAGCAGCTTCCCGGACTCGCGCCGCAGCGGCTGATGGCCGACGGGTTCGGCTTCGGCGCCGAGGGCGACTGGAAGACGGCGGCGCTCTTGCGCGCGATGAAGGTCATGGCCGAAGGGCTGCCGGGCGGGACCTCTTTCATGGAGGACTACACCTATCACCTCGCCCCGGAGGATGAACTCGTTCTCGGCGCGCACATGCTGGAGGTCTGCCCCTCGATCGCCGACGGCAAGCCCACGCTGGAAATCCACCCGCTGTCGATCGGCGGCCGCGAGGATCCGGTCCGTCTGGTGTTCAACGCTCCGGCCGGACCCGCGCTCAACGCCACCCTGATCGACCTCGGGTCGCGCTTCCGTCTGCTGACCAACGAGGTGACGGCGATCAATCACCCCGTGCTGCCGAAACTGCCGGTCGCCCGCGCGGTTTGGGAGTGCAAGCCCGACTTCAAGACCGCCTGCCAGGCCTGGATCCTCGCCGGCGGGGCGCACCACAGCGGCTTTAGCTACGCCGTGACGGCCGAGATGCTCGATGATTTCGCCACCATCGCGGGCGTCGAGTTCGTCAGGATCGGGGAGGGGACGGAAATCGCCGCGTTCAAGCAGGACCTGCGCAACAACGAGGTCTACTATCATCTGGCTCACGGCTTCCGGGCCTAGCGCACGACGACATAGGGTCGCGCCGTCTGACCCTCACCCTGCCGCTTCGCGGCTTCCCTCTCCCGGTGGGAGAGGGGCGTCCCCTTCCCCCTCAGGGGGAAGGTGGCCCGAAGGGCCGGATGAGGGTTTGCGGCGCGATTCGATCAGAATTCATCGCGCTCTTGAGCGAAGATACGATTGGACAGTCATGTCGAACTTCACCGAGCTGAAGCGCGAAACCTACGAGGCCAATGTCGCCTTGCCGCGGCACGGCCTTATCAATCTCACCTTCGGCAACGCGAGCGCTATCGACCGCGCCAAAGGGGTGTTCGCGATCAAGCCGAGCGGGGTCGACTACGCCGCGCTCTCGCCCGGCGACATGGTTGTCGTCGACCTTGACGGCCGGACGGTCGAGGGGAACCTGAGACCGTCCTCGGACACCCCGACCCACCGACGCTTGTTCCTCGCCTTCGCCGAGATCGGGGGCGTCGTGCACACCCATTCCTCCCGCGCGACCGCCTTCGCCCAGGCCGGGCGCTCGATCCCAATCTTCGGCACCACCCACGCCGACTATTTCAACGGCGAGGTTCCGGTCACCCGCAAGTTGACGCCGGCCGAAATCGCCGGCGCCTACGAGTGGGAGACCGGGGCGGTGATCGTGGAGCGGTTCGCGGAGGTCGATCCGGCCGATTTTCCCGGCGTGCTGGTCAATCGCCACGCCCCGTTCGCCTGGGGGCCGACGGTGGCCAAGGCGGTGGAGACGGCGGTCGCGATGGAATGCGTGGCCGAGATGGCGCTGATGTCGCTGGCGCTCGCGCCCGATCTCGAGCCGATCGAACCGGAACTGCTGGCGAAACACTTCAAGCGCAAGCACGGCGCCGGCGCGTATTACGGCCAGGCGCACGGCACTCTTTAGACGCGGTCGTTGACCGCGTCGCCGCGCTCAGCGAGCGCGGCTACCATTGCCGCCTTGCTTTTCGGATCGTCAGGCTTCGCGGGCGCTTAGGCCAGATTGATCGACATGCCGCTGAGGTCGATCGAGAACATCAGGCCCATCTGCCGGCCGTGCAGCCTCAAAAGGACGCCGCGCGCGTTGGTGAGCTGGGCAGCGGAGCGACCGCCGGCGATCGACAGACCCGCCCCGACCGCCGAGTAAATGCCCTCGATGTCGGCGGGCTGGTGGAGATGGTAGGCGGTCCCGACGAGGTCGGTCCCGGAGGCTCCGATCGTCGCCCCGGCGCTGATGCCGCCGATCCTGAGCCGGTAGTCGGTTCCCTGGAAGCGTAGGATTCCGCTGCCCAGCGAGGCGCCGAAGATGAAGCCTGCGCTGACAATCCGGACCGAGATCGATCCGGTCGCGGCCTCTGCGGGCGTGAGCAATGCGCCGCTGGCGAGCGCCGCTCCGGACGAGAGGATGAGTGACCGGCGTGTGATGGCGTTCATCTTGGGCCCCCGTGGAGAACGTAAAGGCGAGGCGATTCCGCTGCGCCCGGCGTTATCTGTTTAGACCTCAAGGTTTGGCGTTGACAAGCGGCGGCCGGTCACTGGCCAAGGTTGCGACGAACGGGAGCCCCAGGCGCCCCGCAGGCAGCCGTCATCGATGGGCTCACAACGAACGACCAAGTCAAGCCGGCGCCAAGCGGACGCGGCGCCGAAGCCAAAGCCATGCCAACTCAAAGCGTCATCCATGCCAACTTTTTGCAAGAGATACCCATTGCCGTTTTGAGCCCTTTCAACGGGTCGCTAGTCCATCAATTCCTTGAAACTTCATGCTGGCAGCCCCTGGCCCCTCGCGTCCGAAATGTTGGGGTTTCATCGGCGGGATATGGTTCGAGTTTGGAAGCGCTTGACGAGGGTGGGATGACTTGAGGTTCGCGCGCATCCTGAACGGGCGCGACTCCTGGGGGGCGAAGGCTCCGCGACCATCCGCCTTCCAAAAACCGAAGCGGCTGCGCGCTCGGAAAGCCGAATTCGGCTCAAAACCGTCTCGCTCGCGGGTTCGCCGCCGCCGATCCGAATTCCCTGCTAGCAGGGAATTTTCTTGCGCCGCGGTCGGCGGTCCGTTCCAAAACGCCTTGCAATGTCATGGCGTTGCTGGCTTTGCAACCCGCCGCTTGCAGGCCGGATCAGGCGCGGAACTGGGAATTTCCGACGACCGGAACAGGTCGTTATCAGGCGCTTTCGGAGTGGAACAGGGAAAGAACAGGCGGCCGAAAACGGGGCGCGAGACCGGGCGCGGCCGGGTTGCAAGCCGCGGCCAGGACTCCCTTTCCCCAACCGAGGAGGCTCGCCCTTGCGAGCGGTCCGACGCGAGCGCGCCGCGCCGCTCGTGCAAAAACCATCTTGCTCTCGTCCATCGATTCCTTGGAAGCTTCACGCTGGCGGCCCTGACCCCTCGCGTCGGAAACGTTGGAACTCAATCGGCAGGATATGATTCGAATTTTGGAAACGCTTCACTATACGGCAGCGCAATTCAGCAGCGCTCGCGCACGAATCGCCGTGTCGCGGCGGCGATGGACGGAACGGCCGAATCCTCACGAAGGCTCGTGGAATCGTCGGTGGTCCGGCAGAGGCCCGCATTGGCAATTTTGCAGGACTTGAGCAAACTACGACGGAGCACGATTTCGACGGAGGCGGCGGAGCGAAAGCCATGTCCGAAAGCCAGTCGGCGAACAGCCCTCCGCCCCCGCCGGAGACCGCGCGCGGAAGCTGGACGGCGCGTTGGCTCTATCCGTTCCTGCGCATCGCCTTTCTGGCGTTTGCGGCGTGGCTCGTCTGGTACACGGCGGGACATTGGGACCGCTGGACCGGCCAAGCTCGATTCGAGACGACGGACGACGCCTTCGTGGCCGGCGACGTCACGCCTCTCTCCGCCCGCGTCTCCGGCAACATCGTCGAGATGCCGGTCAACGATTTCGACAGCGTCCGCAAGGATCAGCTTCTCGCGGTCATCGACCCTTCCGACTATGAGGCGCGACTGGAGCTTGCGGAGGCCAATCTCGCCGCGGCGCAGGCGACGCTCGCCAACCTTGCGAACCAGCGCACCGTTCAGCAAGCGCTTGTCCGTCAGGCCGAGGCGACCATAGAGGCGGCGCAAGCCGACGTCCTGCGCTACGAGCTTGAGGACAAGCGCCAGCACGACCTCCTGCTGACCGGCCTCGCGGGAACCCCTCAAACGGTCGAGCAAGCGGACGACAACATCAAGAGGGCGCGCGCCAGCCGGCAACTGAACGAGGCGCAGCTCGATCAGCAAAAGGCGGCGCTCGCAGCCATCGACGTTCAGGAGAAACAGCTCCGCGCGCAGCTCCGCGCCGCCGAGGCGCAGGTCGCACTCGCTGCCGACGACCTCAAATACACCCGCATCATATCCCCCGCCAACGGTATCGTCGGGCAGCGCCAGGTTCGCCTCGGGCAGTTCGTCAACGTCGGCACACAGGTGATCGCCGTTGTCCCCTTGCCCAACATCTGGGTCACGGCCAATTTCAAGGAGACGCAGATGACCAACATGCGCGCCGGTCAGAGGGCCAGCGTGACCGTCGACGCCTTTCCCGACCTCAAGCTCACGGGCCGCGTCGAGAGCTGGTCGCCTGGAACGGGGAGCACCTTTGCGTTGCTGCCGCCCGACAACGCCACCGGCAACTTCACCAAAGTCGTCCAGCGCGTTCCCGTCAAGATTGTCCTCTACAAGGACGCTTCGCTCGGATCTCTGGTTCGTCCGGGCATGTCGGTCGAAGCAACGGTTGACACCGGGTCGCCGTCCGACCGAGGGGGCGCAGAGGCGGAGGCGCATCCGTGAGCGCGATTGCGGCGCTTCGGACGCTGCGTGAAGCCGCGGTTCCGCCACCGATTACCTGCGCCGGGGTCGCGGTCCATGCGAGCGGTCGTCAGCCGCTTCGGCTGCGGGCCGACACGCTCAGACCCTATGTCGGCATCCTTGGCGTTCTGATCGGAGCCATTCTCTCGTTCGTCGGCAGCCGCGTCACGAGCTTCGGCCTTGCCGACCTGCGCGGAGGCCTGCACTTCGGTTTTGACGAAGGCGCGTGGATGACGACAAGCTTCGGCGTCGGCCAGATGCTGATCGGCGTCGCCTGCCCCTATCTCGGCGCCGTCTTCAGCGTGCGCCGCGTGCTCCTGCACGGCATGGCGCTTCTGTTCGTGGCGAGTCTCCTGGCGCCGCTGTCACCCAACCTCAGCGCCTTCCTCACCGCCCAATTTCTTGCGGGCGTCGGGTCGGGCACGTTCATTCCCCTCACCATCGGCTTCATCGTCCGCAATCTGCCGCAGCGGCTCATCGTCTATGGGCTCTCGGTTTACGCGATGAACTCCGAGCTCTCACAGAATGTCTCGGCATCCCTCGAGGGCTGGTATTCGGACAATCTCTCCTGGCGATGGATCGATTGGCAGTTCTGCCTCTTCCTGCCGCTCATGTTCGCGTGCATCTGGTACGGCGTGCCGCGCGAAAAAACGAACATGGCGCTGCTGCGGGACCTCGACTGGCCGGGCCTCGTCTATTCGGGCGTTGGCTTCGCGCTTTTCTATGCCGCGCTCGACCAGGGCAACCGGCTCGACTGGACAAACAGCGGCCTCGTCAACGGCCTTCTCATCGCCGGCGCGCTGGTGACGGCCGCCTTCGTCGGGCGCGAGCTCACGATCGAGCGGCCGTTTCTCAATCTGCGGGTGCTCGCGCGC
This sequence comes from uncultured Alphaproteobacteria bacterium, assembly GCA_963822215.1. Classification (GTDB taxonomy): domain Bacteria; phylum Pseudomonadota; class Alphaproteobacteria; order Rhizobiales; family Beijerinckiaceae; genus Roseiarcus. Next base: position 388,604 of record CAWGGX010000006.1, on the reverse strand, counting down.
GAGGGGCTTGTCCCGATCCTGCTTGTGCTCGTGGGCTTTCGCTTCATCATTCTCTCGACCGCATACATTATCCCGACCTATCTGCAGGTCGTACAGAACTACCGCGAATTGCAGGTCGGCTCCGTTCTCCTCTACATCGCCCTGCCCCAACTCCTCATCGTTCTGCCGCTGGGCTTCCTGCTGACGCGGATCGACGCCCGGATCGTTTTGGCGATCGGCGCCGCGCTGGTCGCGGTCGCCTGCCTGATGGCGACGGGCCTTACGCAGGACTGGGCGACGCGCGACTTCCTGCCGTCGCAGGTCCTTCAGGCTGTCGGCCAGTCCTTCGCGCTGACGGCGGTTGTCGTCATGGCGGTTCATTCGATGAATCCGGCCGACGTGCTCGCCATCGGCACGGTGTTTCAGACATTTCGCCTGTTTGGAGGGGAAATCGGAACGGCCTTCATGCAGACCTTCGTCCGGGTTCGCGAACAGATCCATTCCAATCTGATCGGCCTCCACGTCGATAGCCTTGGCGCACAGACCGCTGATCGACTGGCGTCGTATCGCAATGTCGTTGGAGCCCATGCGAGCGACATCGGCCTCGCGGCAGGGCGCGCGACCGGCCTCCTGGCGAATGCGGTGGCGAAGCAGGCCGCAGTTCTCTCCTACATTGATGGGTTCCTTGCCGCGGCCGGCGGCGCGCTCTTCTGCCTGTTCCTTACGGCGTTGGTGAGAAGGCGCTGACGCCTGGCGTCTGTCGGACCAAGTGGCGGATTTTGACCACTACACCGCGCCGATGCGCATGAGATCGTGGAAATGCACGATGCCGACGACCTGGTGGTTCTGCACCACCAGCAGCGCCGAGATCTTGTGGCTGATGCTTTCCAAAGCCTCGGCCACCAGCGCGTCGGGTCCGATGGTGCGGGGCTTGCGGGTCATGACGTCGGCGACCGGCGTCTCGAGCGAATACCCGGCCTTGAGGTGACGGCGAAGGTCGCCATCGGTGACGATCCCGACCAGCTTGCCGGAGTCGAACGCCGCCACGCAGCCAAATCCCTTCGAGGACATTTCGACGATCGCGTCCGCCATCCGGGCGCGCGCCTCGATGCGGGGAATGCGGTCGCCCGTATGCATCACCTCGCGGACGTGCTGCAGCTTAGCGCCGAGCTTTCCACCCGGATGCAGGACCTGAAAGTCGCGGGCGGTGAAGCCGCGGCCCTCGAGGAGCGCGATCGCCAGCGCGTCGCCGAGGACGAGCTGCATTGTCGTCGACGTTGTCGGCGCGAGGCCGTTCGGGCAGGCCTCGTCCGCGTTGGGTAGGGTCAGGCAGATGTCCGCCTCGCGCCCGAGCGCGCTCTCCCGGCCGGACGTCATGGCCACCAGCGGGATCGCGTAGCGCTTGGCGAAGGTGACGATCGCGGCGAGCTCGACCGTCTCGCCGGACCAGGACAGGGCGAGCAACACATCCCCGTTCTGGACGATGCCGAGATCGCCGTGACTCGCCTCGGCGGCATGGAGAAAGGCGGCCGGCTGGCCGGTGGAGGCGAGCGTCGCGGCGATCTTCCGGGCGACAAGCCCGGACTTGCCCATACCGGTGACGATGACGCGGCCGGTCGCCGCCGCAATCGTCTCGACCGCTCGCGAGAAAGCGGCGCCCAGTCCGCCGTCTCCGGCCGTCCGCATCGCCTCGTTGAGCGCGTCGAGCCCGCGCCGTTCGGTGTCGAGAGTTCTGAGCGCCGACAAAACGGCGCTCGCCTGTTCGTGAATCATGCGGCTCTTTACCACCGCCGCACGTTCGGCAAAACCGCGCCTCGAGCAGATCGGGTCCGCCGCCAGACGGCGTGGAGGGTCTGGGGCCTTATATCAGCCGCAACTTGGAGTACCCGCCCCCTCAGATTCTCGGGCACTTAAGGGCAATTTAGGACAGCACGGGGAATGGCCCCGGCGGACGGGCGCAATTGGTCGCTCCTCCACTGAACGGGTTAATGGCCGACTCAATAACAAGTTGCCCCCGGGATGGTTCGGGGCCAAGCCGGATCGACGGATTTGGCGCCGCTTGCATCCTCATAGGTGATGCACGTCGAGCGTACCTTCCCACTTTTCATTGAGATATTCACAGACGAGGCGCCGGTGGCAGTGATGCGGGGTAGCCTCAGAGCAGAGCAGGCAGGCACCGTCAAACATCGCTGGCTCGAATCGCTTCTCAATTTCTCGCTCCGACATCAGCGCGAGAAAGCGCTCTTCGTACGCGCGCCAGTCACCATTCTCCTTCTTGTACGCCTTGAGCATTGGATCGGTTGGCGCCAGCAACGGCTGGTGCGCATATTGAATACCACCAATCTTCTTGAGCAAGTAAGCGAGATCGTCGGCCTTCGCGAAGCCTGCGAGTTGCGACGTGTTGTGCAGCCGGACGTCAACGATTTTCTTCGTCCCTGCGCTCAAGAGCCGCTCAAAGAACCCTTCCGCGGTCGTCTTAGTGAATCCGATCGTCGAAACGATTGCGTTGGCCACAATTGTCACTCCGCCGCAATCGGGCCGCCAGGATCAGGCTGTGGCTCAGCAAAGGCGACCTTCCGCGCGCGTTCGCGGTATGCCGCCTTTAATCGTTCTGAGCGTGGAGCAAAGAAGTCGTCAGCACTGCGGCCGGAGAGTTCGAGGAGCTTAAGTTCGATTTCGTCCTGGCTCACAACGTTTCCATTATCCAGGATGTGGCTCACGCGAACGCCGCGCTGCGCGAGGGCGCGACCCACAAGCAGACATCTGTGGCAGTCCAGGGGATCCCGTTCGGAACACATGAGCGCAATACGATATTTCTTTGTACCGTCAATAACGCGGTCCAGCCCTTTGTTGAACTCAGAGGCCTGCGCCATTTTCTCGTAATCAGCTACGCCTTCGCAGTACAACTCGCGCTCGCCGGGCCGTCCACCGAGTTCCTTACCGAGAAATACGTATGAGATTCCATCAAAGCGCAGCTCATCCCGCAGTGCGTCACGATTGAAATGAGGACAGAGTCGCGAGTATGGAGACGTTCGAACGTCAGCAACGGCCGTGACGTTCACGTCTCGCAGGAGCGCAATGAAGCGCTCCCACGAATGTGTGGAATGTCCGATTGTAAGAACGGTTAACTCGTCAGGCATATCTAGTCACCAATACACGCCGTTGATCATAACGGTGCATTTTCCAGGTTGCCCCGCCCAAGCTCGGGCTAGGCCAACACGCACATGCAGGTTGCCGCTTTTCGGTAGCAGCTTATTCAAGGGCGCCGCTCCTTTAGAGCGATACGACTCTCGCAGATACTTGGCCACGACCGGCAGGCTGTAACGGGTATTGCTGTCAGTCATATATGCGCGCAAGCTCTTTTCGCCCTTGTAATCGTTCTCGAAGAATTCAAGATTCGGAACAGAAATGCTGACCGCCGCCAACGAGCCGATCTGGGTTCCCTCTTGAACATAAGCGCCTTTCCTGGTGCCATTCCAGACTCCAGTCGTCTGCACGCTATCCTGAAACGCTGCGGCCAGGCTTTTCGCCGATGGCGGGGCGCCGGCGTCAAACCATCCGTTCCAACCCTCACTGACAAGCCTGATTGAAGCGTGCCTATCCGGTTAACGCCCACAGCCCCTAGATGTAGGATGCGTCCACGTGCAGAGCGATCTGGCCGCAATATGGCCAGACAAAGCCGACAGGCCAACGCGCGCGATCAAGATAGGCAGCATATGCCGCGTCATACGGAAAAAGCTCATGAAACTCTGGGACTGACTGGGGAAACCCAGATCGTCGCTCTGGCGGATTTCCATGGCCGGTTTGATAACCATCACCAGCCCTGGTGGGTGTGGGCGTTAACCGGACAGGCACGGATTGAAGCAAGGTCAATCGGTATGTCCTCCGTACAATGTGGATAGAGGCCCCGGGGCGCCGCACCTCTAGGAGTGATCTGGATTCTCGCTCCAGGCTGGATGCCACAGTTGGTCAGCTGAGCCCCGGTCCAGTTGGAGCCGTTCGGCAGCGGTCTCACCATGCTGCCTGCGCTCGAATTCCACCCGGCAACACAATAGTTGCCTTGGTGCATTTCGGTCACGTCCGTGATCAAGATTTGCATAACGCCGCCCGCCAGCGACCACAAATACAAGTTTAGTCCTCGATCTCCTCCTCGTCATCATCCTCTGTCTGCCCCTTCATCCCCGGCGCGATGCCAAGGCCAACTTCTTCGGCGTGGCGTTCAGCGTTGAGGGCGAGGAGGCGGGGGAGGACCTCGTGGCGGAAATCGGAGGGCCAGAACAAGCGGCGCTGATATTAGGCCGGCTGGTGGACGAAGCCGTGCTTGCGCAACTCTTCCCTGAGTCCGGCGGCGAGCTCCTGGCGGCTCAGCGCAAAGGCGAGATTGGCCGCGAGGAACCCGAGCTTCGATCCGCAGTCGTAGGTTTCGCCGTCGAACTTCACGCCGTGAAACTTCTGCGTCCGACCGAGCTGGATCATGCCGTCGGTCAGCTGGACTTCGCCGCCTGCGCCCTTGTCGACCAGCTCGAGGATCTGGAAGATTTCCGGCTGCAGGATGTAGCGGCCGGAAATGATGAGATTGGACGGCGCCTTCCCCAGCTTCGGCTTCTCGACCATGCCGGTGATCTCGAAGGCGGAGCCATGCTCCGCGCCGACGGCGACCACGCCGTACTGGTGCGTCTCGTCCGGCGAGATTTCCTCGACCGCCAGGATGTTGCCGCCGACCTCGTTGTAGGCCTCGACGCATTGCATCAGGCAGCGGCCGCCGTGGACGCCGGGCTTGGTGACCATGTCCGGGAGCAGGACGGCGAAGGGCTCGTCGCCGACGATGTCGCGCGCGCACCAGACGGCATGGCCGAGGCCAAGCGGAGCTTGCTGCCGGGTGAAGCTCGTCGCGCCGGCCGGCGGCAGGTCGGCCATCAGGGCCGCGTAGGCGCCGTCCTTGCCGCGACGCTTGAGCGTGTCCTCGAGCTCGTAGGACGAATCGAAATGGTCTTCGATGACTCCCTTGTTTCGACCGGTGACGAAGATGAAATGCTCGACCCCTGCTTCGCGCGCCTCGTCGACGATGTATTGCAGGATAGGTCGGTCGACCACCGTCAGCATCTCCTTGGGAACGGCCTTGGTCGCCGGTAAAAAGCGGGTGCCGAGGCCGGCGACCGGGAGAACGGCTTTGCGGATGGGCTTTTTCATCAATGGTCGGTCCTTGCATGCACCCCGAGGGCGTTGGATCGAAGCGCTGAGAATCTGCTATCGCTTAACAGGTCCGGTCCCAGCCTGTCATTCGGCAATTGGGCGGTCTTCCGGGCCGCCCCGCGGACCATGATACGGAAGGATGATCGATGAGCGTTCTGGTGACCGGCGGCGCCGGCTATATCGGCGGCCACATGACCCTCGGGCTTCTGGATGCGGGGGAAAAGGTCGTCGTGCTGGACGACCTGTCGACCGGCTTCGACTGGGCGGTGAACGAGCCGGCGCGGCTCGTTGTCGGCGACACCGGGGACGCCGATCTCGTCGCGCGGCTGATCGACGAGCACGAAATCGACGCGATCGCCCATTTCGCCGCCAAGATCGTGGTGCCCGATTCGCTGTCGGACCCGCTCGGCTACTACCTCAACAACACCTCGAACGCCCGCACCCTGATCGAAACTGCGATCAAGGGCGGCGTGAAGAACTTCATCTTCTCCTCGACCGCGGCGGTCTACGGGGAGACCTCCGCCGAGCCCGTCTCCGAGGACACGCCGCTTGCGCCGATCTCCCCCTACGGGCGGTCGAAGCTGATGGTCGAATGGATGCTCGAGGACGCCGCGCGCGCCTACGACTTCCGTTTTGTCGCCCTGCGCTATTTCAACGTGGCCGGCGCCGACCCCGAGGGGCGGCTCGGCCAGTCGACGCCCAGGGCGACCCATCTCATCAAGCGCGGCGTCCAGACGGCGCTCGGGCTCTATCCGAGCATGGAAATCTTCGGCCAGGATTACCCGACCCGCGACGGCACGTGCGTGCGCGACTACATCCAGGTCACCGATCTCATCGACGCGCATATGGCGGCGCTTCGCTATCTGCGCAGCAGCGGCGAGAGCACGGTCTGCAACTGCGGCTATGGCCACGGGCAGACGGTCCGGGAGGTCGTCGACGTGGTCAAGCGCGTCTCGGGGGTCGACTTCGAGGTGATCATGTCGCCGCGCCGCCCCGGCGACCCCGCCGCCATTGTCGCGCGCGCCGACCGGGCGAGGCGCGTCCTGGGATGGCGGCCGGCGCGCGACAATCTCGACGACATCGTCCGCCAGGCGCTCGACTGGGAGCGCCGCCTCGACAACCGCCGGCCGGGGCATAGGCCGTAAAGGACTTTGTGGCCCATCGTAATATTCGTGACAAGAAAGAGTTAACCACCAAGCTCACAAAGGGGCACGAAGGCCGTGCATGCGCCAATACCTGCCCGTGCGGAAGCTGCTGCTCGAGCGTGCATAGACTCTGCTTTGCAAGTTCATAAGCTGCTCGGCCCGGGTTTGTTGGAGTCCGCGTACGAGCACTGTCTCGCACACGAGATTTCCCGTAGAGGGCTACCCGTCCAACGACAACTCGGCCTACCGATCGTCTACGAGGGCGAGAAACTCGACGCGGGCTATCGGCTCGATCTGGTCGTCGACGGCGCCGTCATTGTCGAGATCAAGTCGATCGATGCGCTCGCCCCGATCCACGACGCTCAGGTTTTGACATACCTGAAACTATCCGGTCTGCGCATCGGCTTGTTGATGAACTTCAACGTGACCCTGCTCAAACAGGGTCTCAAGCGCTTCGTGTTATGACTTCGTGCCCTTGGTGCCCTTCGTGGTGAATTCTCGCGATCGGTAAGGCCATTCAGGAATGTTAGACGCGGAGTCCAAAAACGGAGCTCAAATGCCGTGACGGGAAGGACGATCTCACGCTTCCGCCAGCCACGCTGCGTAACGAAGCGCCTGAAGCAGATCGTCTCGCCCCAGATATGGATAATCGGCGAGAAGCTCCTCAAAACTACGGCCTGCGTCGATCTGGGCGACGATCATGCCGACCGTGACGCGCATTCCCCTGATGCAGGCCTTGCCCCCCATCGTTTCTGGATTGCGCGTAATCCGATCGAGAGTGTCCATAGGCTTCCCGTTTCTCAAAGCCGATCGAGGATCAAGCATTTATAGCGCGCCCGGACCGGATTGGGAAAATCGTTTGAGCGCCGGCGAGGCCGGCCGTCGGATCCCAGGGCGACGCTCCCGGCAGCGCGAGGAGCAGGAAGGCGCGGCGCCCAACGGCCGGGCGGCCGTAGGCGCTTTTTGGGGCTTTACAACAGATCATCGAGCGGCTTGATTGCGGCCAATCACACACGCCAATCACAGATGGGGGAAGGCGCATGCGTCGGAGCGGCTGGCGGGGATGAGCGACGACGATATCCTCGTCACCGAGGGCCTCACCAAGAGCTTCGGCGATTTCCAGGCGGTCAACGATGTGGCGCTGCGCGTCCGGCGCGGCGCGATCCACGCCTTGATCGGTCCCAACGGGGCCGGCAAGACGACCTGCTTCAACATGCTGACCAAATTCATCGCACCGACCGCGGGCAGGATCACGTTCAACGGCCGCGACATCACCTCCATGCGGCCGGCCGACGTGGCGAGGCTCGGTCTCGTCCGCTCGTTCCAGATCTCGGCGGTCTTTCCCCATCTCACCGCGCTGGAGAACGTCCGCATCGCCCTGCAGCGCTCGCGCGGCGATTCGTTCGACTTCTGGCGGTCGAAGTCCGCCCTCAACCCTCTGAACGCTCGGGCGCTCGAACTGCTCGACAGCGTCGGGCTGACCACTTTCGCCTACGCCAAGGCCGGCGAGATTTCCTACGGCCGCAAGCGCGCGCTCGAGCTCGCCACCACCCTCGCCGTCGGGCCCGAGCTCCTGCTGCTCGACGAGCCGATGGCGGGCATGGGACACGAGGACATCGACCGGATCGCCGCGCTCATCCGCCGCGTCTCGGCCAACCGGACGATCCTGATGGTCGAGCACAATCTCCAGGTCGTCGCCAATCTGTCGCACCGCATCACCGTGCTCACGCGCGGCCGGGTGCTGGCCGAGGGCGACTATCGCACCGTGTCCGAGAACCCGGAGGTCCGAGAAGCCTATATGGGAGCCGGGCATGGTTGACACGTCGGCTTCGCGCGCGAGCGGCGCCGTCGCGGCGACCATGCTCGAGGTCAAGGGCCTGCAGGCCTGGTACAACGAATTGCACATCCTGCATGGCGTTGATCTCGACGTGCGCGAGGGCGAGGTCGTCACCCTGCTCGGGCGAAACGGCGCCGGAAAGACCACGACCCTGAAGGCGATCATGGGCATCGTCGGCAAGCGCACGGGCTCGGTCCGGTTCGGCGGCGCCGAGCTCATCCGTCTGCCGATCGAGCGCATCGCCCGGCTCGGCGTGGCGCTCTGCCCGGAGGAGCGCGCGGTCTTCGCGAGCCTCACCGTCAAGGAGAACCTGTTCCTGCCGCCGGCGATCGCCAGGACGGGGGCGATGAGCGTCGAGCGCATCTACGCGCTCTTTCCCAACCTGCGCGAGCGGTTGAACAGCGGCGGGGGCAAGCTCAGCGGCGGCGAGCAGCAGATGCTGGCGATCGCCCGGATCCTGCGCACCGGCGCGCGCTTCCTCATGCTGGACGAGCCGACCGAAGGCCTCGCCCCGGTCATCATCCAGCAGATCGGCCGCACCATCGCCGCGCTGAAGCAGGAGGGCTTCACCATTCTGCTGGTCGAGCAGAACTTCCGCTTCGCCTCGACCCTGGCCGACCGCTTCTTCGTCATGGAGCATGGGACAATCATCGACGCCTTCTCCAGCGCCGAGCTCGAGGGCCGTATGGGCATGCTGCACGAGGCTCTGGGGGTGTGATGAAGACAGACCCCGCGCGATTGTTTCTTCTGGCGAACGCTCCATCCACCACGCCGAAGGGCGTCCTTCTGGACGCCCGTCTCCCGACGGGCTATGGCGTGGTCCCCCTCCCCCGCGCTTCGCGCAGGGGAGGAATTCGGCGCCGGCGCTTTCCTCCCCCGTGGAGCGCAAGCGGAACGGGGGAGGGGGACCGTCCGCAGGACGGTGGAGGGGGCATGCGCTCCCTGTTCTCGCAAAAGGCTAAAGACGCTCGTCGCTTGACGGGCTATGCGCGAGAAGATGGCCCGAAGGGCCGGATGAGGGGCCGCCGATGACCCTCTTCGGCCACGTCATCAGCTTGCCTGCGCTGTTCGGCCAGTTGCTCATCGGACTGATCAACGGCTCGTTCTACGCGCTGCTCAGCCTCGGCCTCGCCGTCATCTTCGGCATGCTGAATATCGTCAATTTCGCCCACGGCGCCTTCTACATGATGGGCGCCTTCGCCGCCTATTTCCTGCTGATCCTGACCGGCCTCAACTACTGGTATGCGCTGATCCTGTCGCCGCTCATCATCGGCGCGGTCGGCGCCGCGGTCGAGCGGCTGTTCCTCAAGCGGCTCGGCGGCTTCGATCCGCTCTACAGCCTCTTGCTCACCTTCGGCCTGGCGCTCGTCTTCCAGGGCCTGTTCCAGAACTATTTCGGCGCCTCCGGCATGCCCTACGCCATTCCGACGCAGCTCAACGGCGCCTACAATCTCGGCTTCATGTTCCTGCCGGTCTACCGCGGCTGGGTGATCGTCGCCTCGGCCGTCGTGTGCTTCGGCACGTGGCTCGTCATCGAGAAGACGAAGCTCGGCGCCTATCTCCGCGCCGCGACCGAGAACCCGACCATGGTGCGCGCCTTCGGCATCAACGTGCCGCGCATGGTGACCCTGACTTACGGCTTCGGGGTGGCGCTCGCCGCGTTCGCCGGCGTGCTCGCGGCGCCGATCACCCAGGTCAGGCCGGGCATGGGCGCCGACATCATCGCGGTGGTGTTCGCGGTGGTGGTGATCGGCGGCATGGGCTCGATTCTGGGCTCAGTCGTCACCGGCTTCGTGCTCGGCGTCGTGGAGGGCCTGACAAAAGTGTTCTACCCGGAGGCGTCCAACACCGTTGTCTTCGTCATCATGGCGATCGTGCTCCTCATCCGGCCGTCCGGCCTGTTCGGGAGGGCGCAATGACCGCGAGCGTCGAAGCCGCCGTGGGCGCGGACGCGACCGAGCGCAACCGCAAGGCCAATCTCGTCGCCTTCGTGGTCATGCTCGCGCTGATCGTGATCGCGCCGTTCGTTGCCTATCCGTTCTTCATCATGCAGGCCTTGTGCTTCGCCCTGTTCGCCTGCGCGTTCAACCTGCTGATCGGCTACGTCAACCTGCTGTCGCTCGGCCACGCGATGTTCCTGGGGATCGCCAGCTACGTCTGCGCGCACGCGGCCAAGGTGTGGGGCCTCGAGCCGGTGTCGGCGATCCTCCTCGGCGTCGTCGCCTCCGCCGTGCTGGGGCTCGTCACCGGAGCGCTGGCGATCCGCTCGATCGGCATCTATTTCGCCATGATCACCGTCGCCTTCTCGCAGATGGTCTATTTTGTCTGCGTCGAGGTCCCGTTCACTCACGGCGAGGACGGCATCCAGGCGGTGCCGCAAGGGCGCGCGCTCGGCCTCTTCGACCTGTCGAACCCCTGGATCCTCTACGTCTTCGTCGCCGTGGTGTTCCTGTTCGGCTTCCTGTCGATCATGCGCATCGTCAACTCGCCGTTCGGCGAGATTCTGAAGGCGATCCGCGAGAACGAGCCGCGGGTGATCTCGCTCGGCTACCGCGCGACCCTCTACAAGCTCGCCGCCTTCACCCTCTCGGCCGCCTTCGCCGGGCTCGCCGGGGCGACCAAGGCGCTCGTCGCCCAGAACGCTTCGCTAACCGACGTTGCCTTCGCCATGTCCGGGGAAGTTGTGCTGATGACGCTGGTCGGCGGCATGGGCACGTTCTACGGGCCGGTGCTCGGCGCCCTCATCGTCGTCTCGATGCAGAACTACCTCGCCCAGTTCGGCGAGTGGGTGACGGTGATCCAGGGCGTCGTGTTCGTCGCCTGCGTGCTGGCCTTCCGCCGCGGCATCGTGGGGGAGCTCGCGGCGCGGGCGAAGGTGTCGCTGTGAGGGCGGCGACGCGCAGTCGCGTGAACAGGCCGGGCGCGTCCGGCGTCAGGCCGAGACGCAGGGGCGCTCCGAATGCCGGCCCTATGGCGCGTGCGAGAATTGGGCATAATGCGCGCTGCATGACGGGGGCCCGCCGCCGATGGCCGAACGACTAACGCTTGACGAGATCAAGGTGGCGACGGTGATCCAGGGCGTCGTGTTCGTCGCCTGCGTGCTCGCCTTCCGCCGCGGGATCGTGGGCGAACTCGCGGCAATGGCGAAGGTGGCGCTATAGGGGGGCGCGGCCGTCGATCGCGATCTCGGTCACGAGCCTCTTCACTCTGCGCACGGACGGGGACGACACGCTAAGTTCCCGCACGCCCTGTCTAAGCAGGAAGGTCGTCATCGCGGGATCGGCGGCGGCCTCGCCGCACACCGCCACGCGGATGTTGGCGCTTCCGGCCGCCTCGCACACCTGTCGGATGGCTTCGAGAACCGCGGGATGAGAATGTCGGCAGAGGCTGGCCACCGCCGGATTGGTGCGGTCCGCGGCCATCACGTATTGCGAGAGATCGTTCGTGCCGATCGAGAAAAACTCAGCTTCGGCGGCGAACGTTCCAGCGAGCAGGACGGCCGCGGGCGTCTCGACCATCATGCCCAGGGAAAAACCTGAATTCGGACCCCTTCGCGAGTCCAACTCGTCCTGAACGGACGCGATCAGGGCCCTTGTCGCCTGCAGTTCCGCGACGTCGGACACCATGGGCAGCATCACCTGCAACTTTCCGTGCCGGGCGGCGCGGAGCAGGGCGCGAATCTGGATCCGGAAGACTTCAGGACGCGCCAGACAGAGGCGGATGCCTCGCAATCCGAGAAAGGGATTGTCCTCGCGGTCGATCGCGAGGGCCTTGGCCTGCTTGTCGCCGCCGATGTCGAGCGTGCGGATGACCACAGGATCGGCGGGAAAAAGCTCGAGGACGGCGCGATAGGTTTCATACTGCTCGTCTTCCGAGGGAAGCGCCGGTCGGTCGACGAACAGGAACTCGGTGCGGAACAGGCCGACGCCCATCGCGCCGGCTTCCCGCGCGCGCTCTGCGTCCGCAAGGCTCCCGATGTTCGCCGCGACGATGACCGCGATCCCGTCCTTGGTGACGGGGCGAACGCCGGCGAACGGCGCCAGGGCCGCCTCTTCGGCCTGCGCCTCGGTCGCCGCGGATTGGAAGCGGGACGCTGTGACCGGGTCCGGGTCGGGAAAGACTTCGCCGGACCGCCCGTCGACGGCGAGGGTTTGCGCCTTCCGGAGTTCGTCTATGGACGCCCCCAGGCCGAAGACGGCCGGCAGACCCGAGGCGCGCGCGAGGATCGCCGCGTGACCTGTGGCGGCCCCCCGGGCGGCGACAAGCCCCGCCATCGCCGTGAGATCCGCATGGCCGAGATCCGCGGCCGAAATGTCCTCGGCCACGACGACGGCGCGGGGAGGAACGTCCTGCAGCGTTAGGGGTCGCTTGCCCTGAAGCTCCAGCGCCACAAGCCTGGCGGCCGCGCGCATGTCCTCCGCGCGCGCTCTCAAATACTCGTCGGACAGCGCCCCGAATTCGTTGGCCAGTTCGTCCCCGCTGGCGGAAACTGCGGCAATTGCCGATTTCCGTTTACGGATGATCGACGTGATCGAATCCGACCAGTCTGGATCCTCGACGATCCCCACAAGCGCAAGCAGCACGTCGCGGGTTGCGGCGTCCTTCGCGGCTGCGGCCTCCTGTCGGCGTCGCGTCGCGACGGCCGTCTTGGCCCGCATTGCGCGTTCGATCTCCGCCTCCACATGATCCGCCAGGATGTCCTCAGGTTCCGGATCAAGCTCCGGCTGGCGGAAGACGAAGGCCGGGCCCATGCCCAGCCCGGGGCTTACGGCAATCCCGACAGAAACGCGCGCCGCGGCGCTGCGTCGCGGTTCAGCCTCCGCGGATGTCGTGCAGGCGGCGGCCGGATGCGGTTCGGACTGTGGGGAGGACGACGCGGCGGACGCTTCGCCGGACAGATACGCCATCACGGATCGAAGCGCGGGTTCCGCATCCTGGCCCTTGGTCCGGACCACGACTTCCTCGCCTTCCTTCACGCCCAACAAGAGGAGCTTCACGGACGACCGCGCCAGGGCGGCCTTCTGTTTCGATTCGACAACGATCTGCGATTCGAACGATTTCGCCAGCCGCACGATTTCCGCGACGGGACGCGCATGGAGTCCTCCGTCGACCCGCACGATGACGGCTCCGGCGAGTTCCATGCGTCCTTCTTCCCCAACTGCTCATTTCGCCAGAATGGCCGCGATCTTCTCGATCTCGGCGTCGCGGCCGATGCCGGTCAGGAACGCCAGCGTGACAATGGCGGGCTTGGGAAGGTTCGGCGGGAGCGGGGTGGTCGACACGACGAGATCGACGCCGTCCACGAGGCCTGAAACCTCGGTCACCTTGCATTGCCGCGTTTCCACCGGGATGCCGCGCGCCGCCATCTCCTCCTCGATACTGTTGGCGACCACCGTCGAGGTTGCGACGGCGGTGCCGCAGGCTACGAGAACAATTTTGCGATTTGCCACTCGATCCTCCGATTCTTTTTCAGTTCGACGCGTCGAGCAATTGCGCCACTTCGTCGGCGCTGCAGGCGACAGCCAGTTTTTTCAATGTTGCGCCATTCTGGAGCAGACCGCCGATCGCGGTGAGCATGTCGATCTGCTCGTCCTTGCTACGCAGCGCAAGCGCGAACACGACGCGCACGGGCAGCATTTTTTCCGGTTCATCCATGCTGCCGAAAGGCGTCGGGCGGTCGAGCACGGCGATCGCCATTCCGGAGGTGAGGACGTGCTCGGGATCCGTATGCGGCACCGCCACCGCAAAATCGTCGTCCAGCGGCAGTCCCGTCGGCATGACCGCCTCGCGCGCCTTCACCGCCTCGCGGTAGCTCGGCTTCACGATTCCTTGGCTTGCAAGGTGATCGGCCAAAAGGCCAATCACCTGGTTCGCATTAGCCGGGGACTGTCGCAAGAAGACCCCCCCGGGCGCTAAGCATTGCGAGAGCTTGACCATCACGGCCGCCGCGCTACTCGCCCGCCGCCGGTTTGGCGCTGATCGGCACGTCCGCAGCGCCGCTGAGGTTCAGGAGGTAGATCGACGCGCCGACGAGCGCGGCCATGATCACGACTCCCAGCCAGCCGGCATAGGTGACCAAAGTGACTGCGACCCAACCGATCCAGACGAACCCGTCGCCGATCGAAGTGATGTACGACGCATTCGCCGGCATGGCGAATTTCGCCGCGACGGCGGCCTGGGTGAACAGCGGGGCCAGCCCGTTCGCGATGTAGAAGCCGATGGCCAGCGTGACGGTCCCGATGATGACGATACGCAGAATGTTTCCGTTGGTCACAGGCGCCGCGAGCGCCACAACGAACGGAATGACCGCGAGGTCGGCGAACAGGATCACCCGGTTGCCGGGCAGCACGACCTCGAGGAGGATGGCGATCGGGATCAAAAGCAGGGACGACGCGATCACCGCCGGATGGCCGATCAGGATTGCCGAGTCGAGGCCGATGTTGATCTCGCGATCTCCCGCGCGCTTTTGCACGAAGGTTCGCGCCGCTTCCGAGATCGGGATCAGGCCTTCCATCAGGATCTTAACCATGCGCGGCAAGAGCACCATGACCGCCGCGAGGTTGATCGCGGTCTTGAGGATATGGGTCACCATGCCGGGGACGTCCGACGGGTTCCAGAACCCAATCAGCGCCAAAATCGCGCCGAGAACGAGGCCGAGCATCATCGGCTCGCCCAGAACGCCGAGACGCTTCTGGATGACTTCGTTTGACAGATCGATGTCGCGCAGACCAGGAATGCGATCGATCACCCAGTTGAGGCCAATGGCGATCGGAAGGATCTGCGCCGACAGGAGGTGCGGCACCGAAATGCCGGGCAGTCCGTAGAATTTCTGAACCGGCTTCGCGCACCAGTCGCTGAAAAACAGCGCGAGCGCGGCCATGATGGCGGCTGTGACGAGGCCGATACTGAGCGAGTTGGTCGCCGCGACGACGAGCGACCCGACAAAGGCCATGTGCCAGAAATTCCAGACGTCGACATTGAGCGTCCGGGTCCAGCCGCTGAGCAGCAGCGCAATGTTCACCACGATCGCAATCGGAATGATCCACAGACCGACGGACGACCCGAATGCGATGGCCGCCGCCGAAGGCCAGCCGACGTCCACGACGTCCCGCGTCACGCCCGTTGTCTTGGTGATCGCCTGCGCGACATCGCTCAGGTTGGTCCACATCAGGCCGATCACGAGATTGATGCCGATGAAGGCGACGCCGATCACGACGCCAGCGCGAATGGCTTTTGCTGGGCGCGCGCCCAGAACCAGGCCGATGATAATGATGAAAACCGGCAGCAGGACCGTGGCGCCGAGGCCATCGACCACTGTTTTGAGCCCAGCAAGCAGGTTGTCCATGATTTCCCTCCCGCTCCTCCCCGGAGCGACCGATTTTGAACATGGCGTAATCGCCCCTCGTCGCGCCATCTGTGGGTGCGCATCCGTGCGATCGGCGCACACAATTGCAGAAACCTGGTTTTCTGTCAATCGCCCAATTACCGCCCAAATGTTCACATTCCCTGTCGGCGGCGCCGACGTGGACGAATTCTAGATTTTTTGGCTTATAGGCGGACGCAGTTGGGATTTCCGGCGAGAAGGAAAGCCGATGGCTCGGCCCCGAAACGACGACCACGATCTGGAGCTGATGGCCGCGTGGCTTTATTACGTGCACGGGCTCGGGCAGGAGCAGGTGGCGCGGTCGCTCGACGTTTCGAGGACGAAGGTCGCGCGTCTGCTGTCCCGCGCGCGTGAAACCGGCCTCGTCAAGATCACCCTGGATCACGAACTGGCGGAGACCCTGGCGCTTTCCGAGTGGATCGCGAAACGATACGGGGTCGAGCGGTTCATCGTCACGCCGCCGACCAATGTCGCGGTCACCGATCGGGATCTGGCGGAGCAGATCGGACGCCAGTCGGTTGGAATCGTAGCGTCAAACCTGCTCATTCGCCGGGTCAACAACAGCGGCGGCCGCATCAATATCGGCGTCGGCGGCGGCCGGACCCTTCGGCACGTCGTCGATTGCCTGCCGCGCCAGCCCGCGCCGGGCGTGAAGGTCACCGCGCTTGCCGGAACCACGAACACCGACGACGGCTCGGGCATCTACAACATTGCGCAGGCGCTCGCGGAGGCATTGGGGGGCGAGGCCTATACCTTGCCCGCCCCGATTTTCCTCAGCCGCAAGGAAACCCGCGATATGCTGGCTCAGGACCCGGTGCTCGGCGAGGTTTTGGCGCTCGGGGGGGCCACGGATCTCAACATCCTTGGTTGCGGTCCGGTTTCGGCGGAAAGCTCTTTCGGACGAGCGACGCGACTCTCGCAGTGGGATCTCGATGAGGCCCGGCAGGCCGGCGCCGTCGGCGAGATTGCCGGGATTCTGCTCGACAAGGAGGGCCGGCTTGCCGAGACGTCGCTCCACGCGCGGCGCATGGGCGTCTCGGTGGATGACTTGCGGAAAGCGGACACGATCGTGATCGCCGCGGGTCAACGGAAAGTCGCGGCCCTGAAAGCGGTGATCCGCGCCAAAGTCGCCAGGACGATCATCGTGGACCAGGAAATCGCCACGGAACTGGTGGCCGACGCATCGAAGAAGAGCCGCGCCGCGGAATGACGCTGAATGGGGCGTCGAGTTCATTTCGACCGTCTCTCTTGCCCAAGCAAGCGGGCTAGGGCGCTTTGTCGATTGCCCGCATCGGGTTCAGAATCTCCAACCCCTCAAAGTCCCGTTCGTTGTCGGTTTCGACCACGCAACCGGCGGCCCCGGCCACAAAGGCGATGATCACGTCGAGCGCGTTCAGCCGTCAGCTTGCCGCTTTGCCTTCCGCCATCAGCCGCGCCCAGATGAAGGTGGCCCGGTTGTCGAATGGCAGAATGCGCACGCCGAACAGGGCGGGCAGCGTTTCCGGCGCTGCGAATTCTGACTCGTTGCGTTTGCGCGGCGGCCAATGCAGAGTACATGAGTTGAGTGGCCGATCAGCGTCCGAGGCCGGGATGCCGACCTGTTTCGTCATTATGGGGTTCGGGAAGAAGACCGATCCGGCTTCAGGTCGGGAGTTCGACCTCGACAGGAGCTATCGCAACGTTATCAAGCCGGCGATCATCGCGGCGGGTTACGAGTGCGTGAGAGCCGACGAGATCCTGCATTCCGGCGAGATCGACGTTCCGATGTACGACATGCTGTACAGCGCCGATCTCGTCGTGGCGGACCTGTCGACCTCCAATCTCAACGCGATCTTCGAACTCGGCGTTCGCCACGCGCTCAAACCCCGGGCGACGATCATTATTGCGGAAAGCGGCTTCAAGATCCCCTTCGACGTGACGCACATTATCATCCAGCACTACACCCATCTCGGTCCCGACATCGGCTTCGATGAGGTGATGCGCATGCGCAGCGTGCTCGAGAACCTGGCGCGCGCGCTGCAGACGAGCGACGCCGTCGACAGTCCCATCTATACGGTTCTGCACGACCTCGAGAAGCCGACGCGCCGGAGCGGGGCGGGAACGCCGTCGCTCAGCCCGGCGATCCAGTCGAACATCCTGGAGCCGGACACCTACGCGGCCAAAACCGAATTCGCGCGTCAGGCCATCGCCAAGGACGCCTTTGCGCTGGCTGAGAGCATCCTGGAGGATATCTACCGCGATCAGACGAAGCCTGGGGCGGACGGCGCTCAGAGGCCGGCGCGACCGGGAATTGTTCAGCAATTGGCCCTCGCAACGTACAAAGCCGGAGAGCAGGCCGCCAAAACCGAGGGACCGCAACGCGCGCTCGGCGGGTACGCGAAAGCCGGGGACCTGCTGCGGACGCTCGATGTGGAGACGACGACCGATCCCGAAACGCTCGGCCTCTCGAGCGCCATCCACAAACGCAAGGCTGAGACGGAATCCCTGCCAATGGACGAGCGCCGCCGCGATCTCGACGGGGCGATCCGCGCCGCGGAGCGCGGCTTTCGCATCCGGCGCGACTACTACAACGGGACCAATCTGGCCTATCTTTACACCCTGCGGGCGGCGCTCTCCTCGGGCGAGGATCGCATCGCCGACACCGTCTTCGCCAGGCGCGTCCGTCAGGACGTCGTGGGAATCGCCGAGCGACGGCGCGACGAACTGGCCGGCAAGGTTTCCGCCTCCGGGACGGCGCTGCAGGAGGAAGCCTACTGGATCGCCGCGACCCGGGCCGAATCGCTGGTCGCGCTCGGCGACCCGGCGGCCGACGAAGCCCTGCGGACGGCGCTCGCCCGCGCCCCGGAGGGGTGGATGGCGGCGACGACGCGGGCGCAGGTCGAACGGTTGAAGCTGCTGCTCGCCCCCTCCGCTCCCTGATTCCATGCTTTACATACATCGTAACACTGTTATTTGTGCAATTTGGGCTCGGCGTTTTTTGACGGCGCGATCTCCGCCCGCGAGCGCGTCGCTAAGACAGGTCGCAACCCTTTGATCGACAAGCGCACGGTCGATAAAATTCCGTAAACCGCCCCTGTAGGGCCGGGTCGCCGACCCATGGACGGCGCGCGTCTCGCGCGCCAGGGGGCGGCGAGACGCCGCCCGTCCCAGATAGGGCGACGAGGGCGCCGTCACTCCGCTCCGCCGCCTACCCCTTCGCCAGCGCCCGGATGTCGAAGGTCGGGTCGGCCGCCTGCTCGGGGGTCATCGTCTTGCCCAGGGCGAAGACGCGCTTGGCTGCCGCGTGGTCGCCGGCGCGGTTGACCGATTCGACCACCGCGAGCTTGCCGCCCCGGAAGCCGAAGGTCGAAAAGGCGCGCGTCGCCGGGTCGCCGCGCACGACCCACTGATCGACATCGTGCGAGAGCCCGGCGATCATCAGCTTGAGGTCGCCCTGGTCGCTCCAGAACCAGGCCAGCGCATTGTACGGCGCAGGCTTGCCGGCGAGGCGGGCCGCCACGCATTTGGCCTGGTCCACCGCGTTCTGGATCGACTCGAGCCGGGTCGAGAAGCCGAGCGTCGCGTTGGGGAAGGCGGCGCAATCGCCGATCGCGGAAATGTCCGGATCGGAGGTCGCAAGATGGGCGTCGACCACGACACCGTTGGCGCATGCGAGCCCGGCCTCGCGGGCGAGCGAGTCCTCGGCGGCGACGCCGATTCCGACGAGCACGAGGTCGGCCGGCAGGACCTCGCCGTCGGAGAGGACGACCGCTTCCGCCCTGTCTTCCCCCTTAATCGCCTTGACGCCAACCCCGAGGAACAGGCGCGCGCCGAAGGCCCGATGCGCCTCGATGTAGAATTGGGACAGGACCGGCGACACGGCGCGGCCCATCGGCCGGGCGATCTCGACCACGCTGACCTCAGCGCCGAGCTTGGCGGCGGTCGCTGCGACCTCGAGCCCGATGAAGCCCGCGCCGATCACGACCAGTTTAAGGCCGGCGGCGATGCGCGCGCGGAGCGCCGTCGCGTCGGCGATGTTGCGGAGCGCGTAGACCCCGGGCAGGTCGACGCCCGGGACGTCGAGCCGTCGCTGGCGGGCGCCGGTCGCCAGGATCAGATGGCCGTAGCCGATCGACCCGCCGTCGGCGATCTCCACCCGATGCGTGGCCCGGTCGATCCGGATCGCGCGGGCGCCGAGACGCAGGTCGATCCGGCGATCGCGGTAGAAGGTTTCAGCCCGCAGGGGCAGGCCGTGAAGCTCCATCTCGCCCTTCAAAAACGCCTTGGAGAGCGGCGGACGCTGATACGGCAGATCCCGCTCGTCCGACAGAAGGACGATCTCGCCCTCATACCCGTTTTCGCGCAGGCTGGCCGCGGCCTGCACGCCGGCGTGCCCGGCGCCGGCGATGACGACCGAGGATGGGGACATGTCGGTCTCCGTTGCTGAGCCGGCTCGCTCAGTCGTTTGCGTAAATCCAGGACTTGCGGCGGCGCGGCTCGGGTTCGCCCGGGCCGGGATCGTCCGGTGCCATGCTGTCCGGATCGACGATAACGCCAATGCGCGGCGCCGGGCCCACGGCGGCGTGGGGCGGTTCCGGCGGCGGCGGGGCGGCCGCGGGAAGCCGTTCCGGCGGCCCCGGCGGGGCGGTCTCGTCCGGCGGGACTCCGGCCGGGGACTCGCTTGCGGCGGCGGCAGGCGGCGGGGCCGCGGCGACGGGCCCGCTTGGGGCGGCGGGCGGCAGGGCCGGCGTTTCCGGCGCTTGCGGCGTGGCCGTAGGCTCGGGTTCGATCGGCTCGGGCTCGGCCAACGCGGCCAGCCGTTCGTCGGGCGTGCGCCAGACGAAGGCGTCCAGCGTTCCGGTGGGCGAAACGGGTGCCCAGCCGTCGCTGATCACGCCATCGGCCACCCAGGCCTTGTCACGCGGCGCGCGGGCGGCGCGCGACAGCCATTCCCGCACCGCGCCGTGACGCCCCTCGGCCTCCTCGATATCCGCCATCAGCAGGCAGACGCGGCGCGTTGGCCGGCCGTGAGGAGAATCGGAGGCGATGAGCGCCGCGACGGCCGCGCGAGCAGCCTCGAGCTCATGCGCTTCGAGCGCGGCGCGCCCGATCGTCAGCATCGACTCGGGGTCGTCAGGCGCGATGCGCCCAAGCGAGCGGGCGCGCGCCAGCCGGTCGCCGGTCGAATCGCCGTGGCGCATGCGCAGATAGGCTGCCGCGAGGTCGGGGTGAGGGGTTTGCGCATAGGCGGTTTCGAGGATCCGGGTTCCGCGTCGGGTGTCGCCGGCGGAGGCGGCGAGGCGTCCGAAGAGCGCGGCGGCCGGAACCAGTCCGGGAGACAGCCGGCAGGCCTCGGAAGCGAGGTCCATCGCGCCTTTGGGATCGCGGTCCTTCAATTGGTCCGCCATTGCCGTCTTGATCACGGCCCGCCAGCGCTGGGCGGTCGGCTTGTCGATGAGGCGCGCGCCAGCGTTCGTGTCGACGGTTGCGAGCGCGCCAGCCCAGTCGCCCCTGCGCGTCCGATCGTCGAGCACCGCCTGTCCGGCCCAGGCAGCCGGGGCGTGGGCGTTGGCCCGAATCGCATATTGCAGCGCCGCCTCGTGATCGCCGCCGAGGCGCGCCTCGACATGCAGGCCCCGCAGGCCAAGGCCGTGGGTGTCGGGATGGTCGAGCATGGCGTTGTAGGCCGCGACCGCGCGCTCCCGGTCGCCCGCAAGCTGAGCCGCCTGGGCGGTCAGCAGCCTCGCCATCGGCTCGTTCGCCAGCAGGCGGTTGGCGTCCGCCGCGTGCTTGCCCGCCGCGCGAACGTCGCCCGTATTGACGGCGATCAGGCCGCGCGACACGGCTGCAAGGCCCTTTTCACGCCGGCGCGCGCGCGCGGCCAGCGACATCAGCGACGGAATGCGGAGAACGAAGCGCAGCACCCCCCAGACGATCGACCAGACGATCGCAACGGCGGCCACGAGGC
Organism: uncultured Alphaproteobacteria bacterium; assembly: GCA_963822215.1. Lineage (GTDB taxonomy): Bacteria > Pseudomonadota > Alphaproteobacteria > Rhizobiales > Beijerinckiaceae > Roseiarcus. The sequence goes on along the minus strand of CAWGGX010000006.1, from coordinate 367,119 downwards.
CGAGCGCGACCATCATCGAGACTTGGTATTGGACGCCGCGCCAGGTCAGCGTCACGAGGCCGGGGTTGTCGGCGAACCACATCAGGCCCCAGGCGGCGAGCGCCACCCCAGCGAGGACAATCAACAGGCGAAACATCACGTCTCCGACTTTCCGTCCCGGCGCCCCCGACCCCGGCCAGGGTGGAGCGATTCGATCGACGCTCTCAGGGATTCGCGCCTTGAGCCAGTCGCGCCACCGCAGCTTCGCGGATCGCCTGCATGGCGGCGACCGCCGCCTGTTTCCGTTCGGCTTCGGCGCCCCAGCCGGAAGCCGCCTGCCGCGACGGCTCGGGGAGCTTGGCGAAAGCCGCGAGCGCGCCGGCGAGGTCGCCCCGCCGGAGGCCGGCGAGGACCTGCGAGGCGAGGGCCGGCGGGTCGTCGCCCTCGGCTTCGCCAAGATCGCGAATCTGGACGAGGCCGCGGAAATGGGAGAGGAGCCGCTCGCCGATCCCGCCCGTTTCCTTGGGCGCGGCGGCGGCGAGAACCTGGGGCTCGACCGCCGCGAATGACGCGGCGAGCGCGCTATTGGTCGGCGCGCCCCCCGCGAGCGCCTTGAGCGGCGCGAGCTTAGCCGGATCGACCCCGAGCGCGCCGAGCGCGGCGAGTTCGGTCGCGTAGGAAGCGCCCGAGGCCAGCTTGTCGCGGATCGCGTCCGCCAGTAGTGCGATCGCGACCGGGCTGTCGCTCGCCGAAGGGTTTTCCGGCGCGACTCGGGTCTCAGCCTTGGGGCCAGCGAGCGCGCTTTCGAGATTTCCGACCCGGCTCCCGAGCGCAGCGACATCGGCGGACGATAGGCTGCTTTCCAGCTTCGCCACGCGCGCCGCAAGGGCTGGGATTTCGCCGCGGGCTGTGTCGACGTCGGCGCGCAGGGTCTTGATGTCGCCCGAGAAAGACTGAACGGCCTGCGCGTCGGCGTCGATCTTGCCGGCCCCGGCGGCGTTCGCCGCCTCCAGGACGCCGATGCGCTTGTCGAGGCCGTCGGCGCCGGACGTCGCGGCGTTCGCCTCCAGCGCGCCGACCCGCTTCTCGACGGCGACGAGCGCGGCGGCCGTGCGCGCGCCTTCGAGGGCGCCGAGGCGCTTGTCGAGGTCGCCGATCGCCGCGCCGTCGCGGCTCGTCTCGGTCTCTACCGCGGCGAGCCGGTTCTGCTCGGCCTCCGTAAGGCCTGCATTGGGCGCGTAGAAGTACAGCCCTGCGGCGGCGAGCGCCGCCACGACGGCGCCGCCGAGCGCGCCGGCCGCGAGCGCACGCCCCGCGCCGTACGGCTTCGCCTGAGGCGGAAGAGGCTGGGCCGGCTCATGCGCCGGCGCGCTCTCGGACGCCTCCTCCGACACGGTATTGCCCTCGCTCTGGGCCTCCGTCGCGAGCGTTTCGGCCGCTGGCTGGGCGACCTCGCCCTCGATCACGGTCTCGTTCGGCCGCCTGTCGCGGTTGCTCGGCGCCCCTCCAGGTGGTTGGGACACGGTTTGCTGGCTTTCCTCGTCAACCATCGTTCGTGCGTCCCTCGACCTGCGCGCGCCCTATATACGGGAGGGGTCTTGCGATGAAAATACCGATGCGGCGTGCCTCAATGTCGCAAACAGGGCCGCCTCGTCGGGCCGCGCCGCGACTCGGACGCAAGCGACGCCAGACGCCAGGAGCGGCTCCGCGACGTCGTTCGATAGGCAGACATGCGTCATGAGGCGGAACCGCGCGGCCGCGCCCCCCGCCTTCGCGAGTTCGGCGGCGAGCGCGGCCGACCGGCGCGAGTAGTGCAGCCCGAACGCGCACGCCTCGAGCGCGCGGATCTCGGACGGACGCCAGCTTTGCCGCGCTTCGGCCGCATAGACCTCGGCCAGCTCCAGCGTCGCCGCGTTGGCGAGCGCCGCCTCGATCGCCGGCTTGCGATCGCGCCCGGCGAGATAGAGCACGGCGGCGCCGCGAGGAACGGCGCAATTCAGCAGTTCGACCAGCCGTCGCGAGTTGGGCGCAGGCGGCGCGGCAAGCCGCCAACCGCGCGCTTCCGCCGCGCGCGCCGTTCGTGCGCCCACAACATAAAGCGGCGAGGCGCGGTCGACGGACGCGTCGGCGAGAAACGCCTTGTCGCTTGCGGCCACCACCGCGTCGTAGCGCTTCCTTTTTGGCGTGAAGGCCAGCGCAACGATCTCGATCGCGGGCAGGCGCGCGACGGCGAACCCCAGCCGGCGCAGACGCGCGGCGCCGCTCGCCGCGTCGTCGCGCGCGCGGAATAGCGCTGCTCGAGGTTTCTCCGGGTCCGCGTTCGGCATGACCAGCATTAACGGCCGCCGGCCCGGCCCGGCAAGCGCGCCTTGCAGATCGCCGCGCTGGGCTTTACCGGTCACGGCTCCGCCCAGAGTTCATGGGAACCCGCGTTGGATCAAGCCCTCGACACGCACGACCTCGCCGCGGCGAGACGCAGGCGCGCCCTCGATTTCCGCGCCGACATCAATGGACTGCGCGCGCTCGCAGTCATCGGGGTAGTCGCCTTCCACGCCGACCGCGCGCTCCTACCGGGCGGCTTCTCCGGGGTCGATGTGTTCTTCGTCATCTCGGGCTTCCTGATTTCGCGCATCATCCTGTCCGAATGCGCCGTCGGCCATTTCTCGCTGGCGATGTTCTACGCCAAACGCGCCAGGCGCATCCTTCCGGCGCTCCTCATCGTGGCGGCCGCCGTCTGGATCGTCGGCTGGTTTCGCGCCGCGCCGACCCAGTTCCGCGACATCGGGGGCGGTCTGCTCGGCAACTCCTATTTCACCGTCAATTTCTGGCTCCTGAGGCTGGCGGGCGTCGGCGGTTATTTCGGCGCCGATTCGGCGACGAAGCCGCTCCTTCATCTGTGGTCGCTCAGCATCGAGGAGCAGTTCTACCTCGTCTGGTCTGTGCTGGTTTTAGCCCTGCACCGCCTTGCCTCGCGCGTTCTGCCGTTCGTCATCCTTGCGATTTTCCTCGCATCCTTCGCTTACTGCGTCGTTTTGACGCCGATTGATCCGATCGGCGCTTTCTATCTGCCGTGGACCCGGGGCTGGGAGCTCGCACTCGGCGCGCTGCTCGCCTACCGAGAGGTGTTTTGGCTCCGCGCGTGGCCTTATCCGTCACGCGTCCTGGCCAACCTGGGAGCGGCGTTCGGCGTGGCGCTGATCCTGATCGGCTACCTTTACCTGAACGAAGCCCAGCCTTTCCCCGGCTGGCGCGCGGCCATCCCAACCTTTGGCTGCGCGCTGGTGATCGCAAACCCGCGCTCTCTCGTCGGCGACGTCGCGCTCGGCAATCGCGTCGCCGGGTTCTTCGGCGTCATTTCCTATCCGCTCTATCTCTGGCACTGGCCATTGTTCGCCTTCGCCCACATCTGGCCCAGCGTCATTCCGACGCCAGGCGTGATGTTCGCTCTCGCCGTCGTGGCGGTCGGCCTTGCCGCCTTCACCTATCGCTTCATCGAGGCGCCGGCGGCGGCGCTCTTCCGTCGCCGTCCCTACGCGCTCGCGGTCGGGCTCGTGGCCGCGCTCGCGGCGACCGGAATCGTCGGCCGCGTGACTTATGATTCGAAGGGCTTTCCCGGCCGTTTTCCGCCGCTGGTGACGCAGGTGTTCGACTTCAGCGCCAACGGCGCCGAGGGCAAACGCCTGATGGATTGCTTCTACCGGCGGGACGACCGCGCTTATCCGCTCGAGGAGGAGCGGCGACGCGCTGCCCGGTTCTTCGAGGACCATCGCTGCGTCGTCGCCGAGGAGCCGGCCAGGCCGACCATCCTCGTCGTCGGCGATTTGCACGCGGCGCATCTGTTCGCCGGCCTGAACCGGACATTCGGCGACCGCGCCAACGTCATGGCGCTGGCGGCGGTGTTCTGCGTCCCTTTGGTCGAAAACGTCGCCATGGACCAGGGCGTCGCCGGAACGCCGCGCTGCCGGGCGATCAATGATTACGTGTTTCGGCAGATCCGGGAGATCAAGCCGGACGTGCTCGTGGTCGGCGGCTATTTCGGCCAGTACGATCACGAGGCCAACTGGCGCTATCCGGGCTTTTTCGACGCGATGGTCGCCGGCGCCCGCAAGCTGCACCAGGACGGCGTCCGCTCGATCGTGATCGCGGGCGAGGTCCCGACCTGGGCGCCGGTCCTGCCGATCCTGGTCGGGCGCGATCTTCTGGAAACCGGCGTCGCGCCGGAATTCTCGCGGGTCGGCGTCCGAACGGACTCGCTCGAAACCGACAGGACGCTCGCCGCCAAGGATTGGGGGCCCGGGGTGGCTTACGTGTCGCAGGCGGACGCGCTTTGCGGCCCCGACGGCTGCCGACGCCTCGTCGGCCCCAACCTGCCCGACGATCTGCTGGCGGTCGATTACGGGCACTACAGCCGGAGGGGCTCGATCTACGCGGTCGAAAATATCCTCTCGCCGGCGATCGATGCGGCGCTCGAAAAGGCCGGCCGGTCTCGATAGCCGATTGCCGGATCAGCCGACTGCGGCGGATTGCGGCAACTCGCGCGAATGCAGCACGGGTTCGGCGCGCGGCAGGCGCAGGGCCGCGAGCACGTCCGAATCGTTCGGCGATCCGTCCGCATAGTCCTGCAGCCGCAGGAGCGACAGCCAGCCGCCGGCGTCCAGGTGCTCGGGGCCGGAATCCTCGAAGGCGAGGAATTCGAGGTCGGCGACTCCGGCCGCCTCTTTGACCCACAGCGCCGAGGCGAGTTGGACCGCGTCGCTCAGCGACAGGAACCGCGGCTGTTCGTCCGGACGGCGCAACGCCGCCGGCCGCCGCCACTTCACGTCGCGAAGGCGCGCCGCGCGCAGCATCGTGTTGGGATCGGCCGTGACGAAGGTCGCAATCGACCGGAGGTAGCGGGTGAATTCGGCAAGCGCCGCAAAGCGGCCGGCGACGAAGGCCGACGGCCTCAGTTCGGCGAACAGAAGGCTGTTGACCCAAATGCGGCGCTTGCCGATCGCAGCCTCGGTCAGGATCGTCTCGATGTCCGATTCCGCCTCGCCCGATCGGCCGCTCGCGTGCCGCAGCAGCACGTTCATGTGCAGGAAGTGCTTATTGCTTGTGGAGATAATCAAGGCCATCTTCCAGTTCTCCGATCTCAGCCGGAGCGAGAGCCCCCCGTATAGTCATCGCAGCGGTCGCTCGCCGCCGTTCCTCAACCGTTATCACCTCAACGCGTTCGGGAAGCGGACTATCCCCTGTGAATATAGCGAGTCCCGTGACGGACACCTCTTTGTTGCCGAACGGGTTCAAGGCGTCCTCGCCGATCGACTTGTCGAACACGCATTCGATCTGCGTTTCGCCGCCTGCCAGCGTCAGACGCCCCGTCCAGACTGCTCCACGATAGTCGATGGCTTCGAGCCGGCCGTCGAACGAGCTGACGACGTGGCCGGCGAACCACGTGTCCGTCAGGGGCGGCGTTTCGTTGGCGAGGCCGACGCGACCGACCTGACGGCGAAAGAATTCGTCGAGCGGCAGTTCGGTGTCGTGGTAGCGGACAAGCACGACGAAGCCGGGGTCGAGGGCGGCCGCGATGCGCTGGAACGCCCGCATGAGGCGACGGTGCTGCAGCAGGATCTGATAATCGCTTCGATACAGGCGCGCCGCGCAGCGCCGGAACAGAGCGATCGACGAAACAGCGCCCGGCCCTCCCGTCTTGACCATTTCGAGAAGGCCGAATTCGCAGGGATCCGCCGACAAATAGCTGATGAGGAAGGCGCTTGACGCGGACTTTGGGTGGACCTCCCGGTCGGCCGCGATCAGCGCCGCATACACGGCGTCGAACAGCTTCTTGAACACGGCGGCGGGGACGGCGCCCGGCGGTCGGCTCGGCTGAACGACGATCCGAATCTCGTTTGACCCGATGCTGGTCAATGGTCGGCCTCCGCCGTTCGATAGCACAGCGTGCGGCGCCGCAACAGGCGACGAATCGCCGCTTGCCCTAATGGCTTAGCCGCCGCTGGTTCCCTCGCCGCCGCGTTCAGGCTAAGGGCGGAGGGGCCGGCGGGCGTTCGAAGGCTGTGGAGATACGAAGGCCAATGCGGGTTCTGGGCATCGAGACGACATGCGACGAGACGGCGGCCGCGGTCGTGCGGCTGACGCCGGAGGGCAAGGGCGAGATTCTGTCCGACGAAGTGATGAGCCAGATCGCCGCCCACGCAGCCTACGGGGGCGTCGTGCCGGAAATCGCGGCGCGCGCCCATGTCGAGATTGTGGATATGCTGATCGCCCGCGCGTTGGCGAAGGCCGGCGTCGCGGCGAAAGACCTTGACGGCGTGGCCGCGGCCGCGGGGCCGGGCCTGATCGGCGGAGTCCTGGTCGGCCTGATGGCCGGCAAGGGGATTGCTTTGGCGACCGGCAAGCCGCTGATCGCGGTCAACCACCTCGAGGCGCATGCGCTGACCGCCCGCCTCACGACGGATGTCGCGTTTCCCTACCTGATCCTCCTGGCTTCGGGCGGTCATACCCAGATCCTCGCCGTCAAAGGCGTCGGCGATTACGATCGCATCGGGGCGACCATGGACGACGCGATCGGCGAGGCGTTCGACAAGACGGCCAAGCTCCTTGGCCTTCCTTATCCCGGCGGACCGTCGGTCGAGGCGACGGCGAGGGCCGGCGATCCGGACCGCTTCCCGCTGCCGCGCCCGATGATGGGCCGGCCGAACGCAGATTTCTCCCTTTCCGGCCTCAAGACGGCGGTCCGATCCGCCGCCGAGCACGCGGCGCCATTGACCGTCCAGGACGTCGCCGACCTTTGCGCGTCATTTCAGGCGGCCATTGTCGATGTGGTCGAGGACCGGATGCGGGTCGGCCTCAGGCGCTTTCGCGAGCGGCTCGGCGTCGCGCCCCGGGCGGTGGTCGTCGCCGGCGGCGTCGGGGCCAATCTGGCGATCCGCAGCGCGCTCATGCGGTTCTGCGCCGAGGCGGGCTTGCCGATGGTCGCCCCGCCGCAGAAGCTTTGCACCGACAATGGGGCGATGATCGCGTGGGCCGGCGTCGAGCGGCTGCGGCTCGGCCGGACCGACGCGCTCGACGTCGCCGCCCGGCCTCGCTGGCCCCTCGATCCGAAATCGGCGCGGACGCTCAACAACAAGGCGTAAGCGACGGCGTCACTGGCTGTTGGGTTGCTGCGGCGCTGGATGCTCGTTCTGAGCCGCACTCCCAGCGTCGGTCTTGGGCTTCTCGTTGGCCATGTGATGCCCCACGATGCAGCCCCCGATCGCGCCGAGGACCGCGTGATGGCCGGCATAATGGCCGGCGACGCCGCCGACGACCGCGCCTTTGAGGCAGCCCCTGGCTTCGACGGGGGCGGACCCGGCCAGCGAAGCCGCTCCCAGGGCGACGGCGGCGGCGAGCAACGTGAGTTTCATTCAAAATTCTCCTCTGGTCCTGATCGCAACTTACGAGGCGGCGCAAAGTTCCTCGATTGGGAGGCGAACGCCGGGGCCGAATGCGATTGAACCCGAATGAGGTTTCAACCTTGCCGCGCGATTGCAATCCGGCTCGGCGGCGCCTATAGAGAGGGCTTCCCCCGAGTTTTGGTTTTACGAGGCTGCGCCTCCTCCCGGGCAGCGACCGGAGCCGTGCGCCTTATGATCATAAAGGAGCAAGCCGAAATGACCGACGCGCCGCTGATGCCGAAAGCGACCGCCGTCTGGCTGGTCGAGAACACCTCCCTGACCTTCGATCAGATTGCGGAATTCTGCAAACTTCATCCGCTCGAAGTCAAGGGCATCGCCGATGGCGAGGTGGCGACCGGCATCAAGGGCTACGATCCGATTTCGACCGGCCAGCTGACCCGCGAGGAGATCGCCGCCGCCGAGCGCGACGAGAACCATCACCTGCACCTGTCGGTGTCGAAGGTCCGCACGCCGGAGTTCAAGAAGCCGCGCGGCGCCCGCTATACGCCGCTGTCGCGCCGGCAGGACCGTCCGAACGCCGTGCTGTGGCTTCTGCGCAACCATCCCGAGCTCAAGGACGCGCAGATCATGCGCCTCGTCGGCACGACCAAGCACACATTGCAGGCGATCCGCGAGCGCACCCACTGGAACTCCGCCAATCTTCAGCCGATGGACCCGGTGACGCTGGGCCTCTGTTCGCAGATCGACCTCGACTTCGAAGTCAACCGCGCCGCCAAGGATCGGCCGAAGGTCGAGGAGCCCGGCGGACAGACCCTGGTCCCGGCCGAGATCACGACCGCCAAGCCCGGGCCCGCGCCTGCGAGCCAGCTCGAAGTCTTTGGCGCGCCGAAGCCGAAGCCGGTCGAGGAGCGGATCGACGTCAACGCGGTGTTCGGCAAGCCGAAGGAGAAGGAGAAGGAGCCCCGCGGCGAGGAGTGAAGCAGCTTACGCCGCTTGCGGCTGTGGGCGCGATCGCTGATCGCGCCGTCGCGCTCGAGCCGAGAGCGACTACACTGAGCGCGCCGCCACACGCTTGTTCCGTCTCGAGACGCTCCGCGAATGGACGGGCGGCGAATCGCTTAGCCTTGAGCGCACTCTTTCTTGCAAGCGGTCCAGACGGCGGCGCGAGTCCGACGGCGTCGACACTTCAGCCCGTATGATGTAAGCACTCTTTACATGAGCTGGAGCAAGAACGGACCCGGCGACCGCGATGCGCCGCGCGGCTATCATCATGGAAATTTGCGCGAGGCGCTGATCGGCGCGGCGCTGGAGCTGATCGCAACCAAGGGAATCGCCGGATTCACGTTCGCGGAGGCGGCGCGCTTTGCCGGCGTCAGCCCCGGGGCGCCGTATCGCCATTTCCGCGACCGCGATGAGCTGATGGCCAGTGTGGCGCTACGCGGCTTCGAGCAGTTTGAGGCTGCTTTGGCGCGCGCCTGGAACGGTGGACGGCCCGATGCGTTCAGCGCGCTGGACCGACTCGGCAAGGCCTATCTCGAATTCGCTCGCACGCAGCCGGCGTTTTACTCGGCGATGTTCGAGGGCGGGGTTCCTGCCGACGGCGCTTCCGCGCTGCGGGAAGCGAGTGAAAGGGCTTTCGCGGTCTTGCGCGGCGCCGCGGACGCGATCTGCGCCGCGATGCCGGCGGCTGGCCGGCCGCCGGCCTTGATGGTCGCGCTCCACATCTGGGCCATGGCGCACGGCGTCGCCTCGCTGTTTGGACGCGGCGATGGAGCGCAGCGCGCAATGCCGATGTCGCCAGCCGAACTTCTCGAAGCGGACATGCTGGTCTACCTGCGAGGGCTCGGCGCGCACGCGCCGCGGCCCTGAGGCCATCCGGATCATCCAACGCGGCGTGGATCCGAGCGACGCGCCGGCGCCCTTGGTCACCACAGTCGCGGTCGGAGACCCCCGTCGCGATCGCACTTGACAACGGTTGCCCAACCGAAGTAAATGTTCATTACATTTACAAGTGAGGACGCCATGCCAATTCTTCTGACAGTCTTGGGGTTTCTGTGGTGGTGGCCGCTGGGACTCCTCATTCTCGCCTTCCTGATTGCGCGACGAGGACGGTTCGGCTGTTGGCGTCACCCTGCCTATGCCTGGGACGGATCGATGGTCGACCAGGAGCACGCAAAGGACCACTGGGATCGCAAGATGGCCCGCATGCAGGAGAAAATGGAACGCTTCCGCGCCAGAATGGAGCGCGTCAGGGGCCGGGGCGACTGGTTCGGCCCGACGTCGAGCGGCAATCGCGCCTTCGACGATTATCGCGCGGAGACGCTGAAGCGCCTCGAAGACGAGCAGCTCGAGTTCAAGGATTTCCTGGCGCGGCTGCGCTTCGCCAAGGACCGCGCGGAATTCGATCAGTTCATGGCCGAGCGGCGCCAGCGCCCTTCAGAGCCGGATTCGCAGGCCGGCCCATCGCAGGATCAGCCGCGCGACTGACGTCTCCTGCGCTCCGGCGATTCCCTTCGTCCGCCCGCCGGCACGGACCGCTCCTTCCCAAAGGGGCGGTCCGTCGCGTTTGCGCCGCCCGCACGCCCGCTCCGGCTTCCGCGACGGCGAAATGCAACCTGGCGGAAGCGAATTTCCGGCCCGCTGCTTCCGCCTGCAAATTTCCCTGATCCGACCTGAAACAGGCGGAAAATTCCCTGTTATGGAGGCTGCCAATTCCCTGTTTCGGTGGGAGCCGAGGGTCGCAACCGGCGGGTTGCGAGCCGACAGCTCTGTGAAATGACAACGGTTTTCGGCCTGAGCGCGAATCGGACACATAAAGAATTCCCTGCTAGCAGGGAATTCGGATTTGGCTTTTCCCGATCGGCGCCGGCGCGCCGAGCCCCTTTCGCGTTATTCCGCCGCCTTCACCGCGGGGTTGTTCGGATGCGCGGTCCATGGCAGCGGCGGCCGGTCGTAGGGGAGGCCGGTGCGCGGATCGACGCCCTCAGTCCTGTGGTCGAGCGTGATGCAGCCCTCGACCGGGCAGACGAGCACGCAGAGGTTGCACCCGACGCATTCGGCCTCGTTGACCTCGAACCTGCGCCCGCCGTCGATCTTGGCGAAGATCGCCTGATGCGACGTATCCTCGCAGACGATGTGGCAGCGGCCGCACTGGATGCAAAGGTCCTGGCGGATGTGCGCCTTGGCGACATAGTTCAGGTTCAGGTGCTGCCAGTCGGTGATCGAGCGGACGGCGCGGCCGCGGAAGTCGTCGAGTGATGCGAAACCCTTGCGGTCCATGTAGGCCGCGAGGCCGGAGGCCATCTCCTCGACGATCCTGAATCCATAGGTCATCGCCGCGGTGCAGACCTGCACCGTGCCGGCGCCCAGCGCAATGAATTCGGCGGCGTCCCGCCAGGTGGTCACGCCGCCAATCGCCGAGATCGGCAGGTCGGCCAAGGCCGGATCGCGGGCGATTTCGGCGACCATGGCGAGCGCGATCGGCTTCACCGCCGGGCCGCACATGCCGCCGTGGGTATACTTGCCGTCGATCGCGTCGAAAGGAGCCATCGCGTCGAGGTCGATGCCCATGATCGAGTTGATGGTGTTGATCAGCGACACCGCGTCGGCGCCCCCCTTCTGAGCGGCGCGCGCCGGTTGGCGGATGTCGGTAATGTTCGGCGTGAGCTTGACGATCACCGGCATGCGGGTATGCGCCTTGCACCAGCGCGCGACCATCTCGACATATTCTGGCACCTGGCCGACCGCCGAGCCCATGCCGCGTTCCGACATGCCGTGCGGACAGCCGAAATTGAGCTCGACGCCGTCGCATTCGGTCTCCTCGACCCGGGCGAGGATCGCCTTCCACGATTCTTCGTCGCAGGGCACCATCAGCGAGACGACCAGCGCCCGATCGGGCCAGGCGCGCTTGACCTCCTTGATCTCCTGCAAATTGATCTCGAGGTCGCGGTCGGTGATGAGCTCGATGTTGTTGAGCGCCAGCAAGCGCCGGTCCGGCCCATGAATCGCGCCGTAGCGCGCGCCCGACACGTTGACCACCGGCGGACCGGCCTCGCCAAGCGTCTTCCAGACGACGCCGCCCCAGCCGGCGCGGAAGGCGCGCTCGACATTGACCTTGCGGTCGGTCGGCGGGGCCGAAGCGAGCCAGAACGGATTGGGCGACTTGATGCCGAGAAAATTCGTGCGCAGATCGGCCATGGGACCCTCGCTATCCAGGTTCAGGCGACGGAGACGCCGAGCGCGGCGACGATGGAGCGGGCGGCCTCTTTGCCGTCCTCGACCGCGCTGACCGTCAGGTCCTCGCCGCCGAGCACGCAATCGCCCCCCGCCCAGACGCCGGGGACGCTGGTGCGCCGCTCGCCGTCGACGACGATGCGGCCGCCGTTCAGCTCGAGCCCGGCGCCCTCCAGGACTTCCGGCGCCCCGCGCTGGCCGATGGCGGTGAACAGCATGTCGGCCTCGATGCGGAAGACGGAGCCCGGCGAGGCGAGCGCGCCTCCGTGCTCGTGTGTGTCCTCGAACAGCACGCCGCTCAGCGCGCCTGCATGCCCCTCGATCGCGACCGGCCGGGCCCAGGTGCGGATCACGACGCCGTTCGTCTGCGCGAGTTCGCGCTCGAACCGGCTCGCCTTCATGTGATCCTCGCTGCGCCGATAGACGATCGTGACGTTCTGCGCCCCGAGCTTCTTCGATTGCACGGCGATGTCGATCGCCGTCATGCCGCCGCCAATGACGACGACTCGCCGCCCGATCGGCAGCGCGGTCTTGTCCTCCGCCTGGCGCAGCGCCGCGATATAGTCGACCGCGTCGGCGACGTTTTCGAGCTCGCTCTCGCCCGGCAGGCCGAGCTTGTTGGTCGCCCCGAGTCCCATGGCGAGAAATACGGCGTCGTAGTCGCGTCTGAGCTCGTCGAGCTTGACGTGCTCGCCGAGGGCAACGCCGTACTGCGTCTCGATGCCGCCGACCGACAGGACGAATGCCGCCTCTTTGGCGGCAAAGTCGTCGACCGTCTTGTAGGCGGCGATGCCGTATTCGTTGAGGCCGCCCGGCTTGCCGCGCGCCTCGAAGATCGTCACGTCCACGCCGGCGACCGCGAGCGCGTGCGCGCAGGCGAGGCCGGCGGGCCCCGCGCCGACGATCGCCACGCGCTTTCCGGTCGGCGCGGCGCGCGTATAGGGGGAGCGTCCGGTCTCGATCACGGCGTCGGTGGCGTAGCGCTGCAGAAGCCCGATCTGGACCGGCTTGCCCTCGGCGGCCTCGCGCACGCAGGCTTCCTCGCACAAGGTCTCGGTCGGGCAGACGCGCGCGCACATGCCGCCCAAAATGTTGGCGTCGAAGATGGTCTTTGCCGCGCCCGTCCGATTGCTGGCGGCGATCTGGCGGATGAATAGCGGAATGTCGATCGAGGTCGGACAGGCCTGCTGGCAGGGCGCCTCGTAGCAGAAATAGCAGCGATCGGACTCGACGCTCGCCTCGTGGTCGGTCAGCGGCGGATGGAGGTCGCCGAAATTGGCGTCGAGGGTTTTGCGGTCCAGCCGTCCGGCGGCGACATCGGACAGTCCTTGGGGGCGGGCGGCAATCGACATGGCGTCTCCCAAAAGCCGATCCGGCGGAGGGGGATAATCTTGACCGAGCGGTCAACTCTTTCGCGGCCCGCGCCCGCTGTCAAGCGGGTGTCATTGTGCGGCGCAGAAGCGCGCGCGCCCCACCGTGCCTCGCATGGTCCCTGTACCCATCTGGCGCGGTTCCTGGAACAGACGCCGCTGTTCATCCGAAGTGACGCGAAGCGGAACTCGGCCCGATCGTCATGCGCAAGGCGCCGGCGCTCGTCGCCAAGCCCGGGGCGCTATCCGAAAGCCTGCTCGGCGTGAGTTTTCTCGAGCGCCTGAAGAGCTATGTGGTCGAGCGCGGCAAGCTGATCCTGACCGCGAAATGACGCTTGCCCGTCCCACGCCGGTCTTTGCCATCGTCAGTTCCGTTTTGCGCCTTTTCAAGGGGTTGCGGCGACTTGTCTGGGCGGGCGTAACTCCCAAGCCCTTTACCCTGACGCGATCAAGGCGTGCATGATTTGATTTGGCGAGGCGGCGAGGGTTTGGAGGATGTTGGCGCCCTGTTTTCGGGCTGTCGAGACGACGGATCTGAGGCTGGCGAAGATTTTGGCGCCGTCGAGGGTTCGGAAACACCCCGAGATTTTCATTTTGACCTTCATCATTCGCAGGTCCTGCTCGGCCAGATTGTTGGTGAAGGGCACGTCGAAATTGCTCATGAACCGGAGCGTTTCGGTCTTGAAGGTCTTCAGCCTTTCGAGCAGATTTTGTCCTGGGCGTTGTTTGGGGCGTCCGCGCCCGGGAGATTTCGTCTCCAGCTTGGGCAATTGACGATGAAAGGCGAGGCCGAGCCGAACCGCGGCCCAATAGCGCTCGACGAACGCCGCGATCGTCTCGGGCGGGAGCGCCGAGGCGCCCGCCTCGCGCGCCCCATTGACGGCGGCGTTGGCGTCGAGGAGGACCGCGCGCATGAGTTCGGCCCAGGGCTCCTTCTCAAACTCTATGAGAGCTTGGAGTTCGCGCAGGATATGCGCGTTGCAGAAGGCGTGCTCGACCGTGTCCATCCCGCGATAGGGCAAGAAGTGGTCATGCACGACGACGCCGTCCCGCAAATCCGTGGGGATGTCGCCGCGCTTTTCGCCCGCGCGATAGAAAGTGAAGGCCAAACTCGACGTCGTGTGCAGCCAGTGCAGCTTGCCGGCGATCCGATAGCCCGTCTCATCGAGGCAGCGAACCTTGGCCTCGGCCACGCGTTCGCCGATGGCCTTGTAGACTTCGCCCAGTTCGCCCGCCTTCTTGCCCACCCAGGCGACGACGCTGGCCGGACAGATCAACGGCGCGCCGAACAGATCGTTCAGCGCCTGCGCGACCCGATCCTCGGGGATGAGTTGATGGATGTTGAGATAAATCGCCGCCGCCTTGATACGCTCGCCATATTGGGTCGGCGAGACCACGCCATCGGGAAACTCGGCCTTCGTCACGCCCCGGCATTGCGCGCAATGATAGATCGAAGCCTGATGTTCCGTGACCAACAACGCACGCTCGGGAAGATCGAACACCTGGCGTTTCTCGACCCCAATCGCCGCCATCGGATCCAGAGACGAACCGCAATGGCCGCACGCGCAGGCCTCGTGCCGAACCACGGCGTCGGGATCGGCGACCTGACGCAACGTGCCGCCCTGATGGCCCTTCTGGCCCCCGCTCGGCTTGCCAGAGCGGCCGCGCAGGCTGCCCGCCACCCGCGGCTTCTTCTTCAACCCGTCGCTCGATGGCGGTTTCGAACTCGTCGAACTGTCCAGACCCAATCGACGACGAAGTTCGACAACCTCCGCCTGAAGCGCCAAAACTTGGCGATTCAGCGAAGCGATAAGCTCCTCGACTTCCGCAGGAAGGGTCATCCCACCCTTGAGTCAAACTCGCCCCATTATGTCTTCATGAATTCGGCGCCAAAAACCAAATTCACAAACCCTGTGGCATTTCGGACTCACTCGGGCTTGGGAGTTACGGGCGGGCGTACCTGCCTAGCCGGCCCCTTCGCCCCTCGTCCTGAGTTGGCCACCGGCGGGGCCGACCCGCTGCGCACGGAAGTCCCCGCCGCCGACTGGCGACGGGAACTTCCGTGTAAGCTTGTCGAAGGACGTTCCCGCGCGCACGAACGCTCCACCCACTGGACCATCCTTCGACAAGCTCAGGATGAGGTGTTGTTATGGCAACCCGCCTGAGCAGTTCCGGGCGGGCGTACCGTCGCCGGGACGAAGAGGCGTCCCATCGGGGAGTGGTGCAGCTTTGGCAGGCTTTCCATATTCTCAATGCCTTAAGCGCACAAAACTGTCACAAATTTCAACTGTTACACATGGATGTACTGTTATACATATGCCGGGAAGATAATTTCCGGCCCGCGGTTCGCCGAGCACGCCTTCTGATCCTCATGATTCTGAGACCATCATAATTTCCCCTTATCAGGAAGCAATTGCTGTCCGCCTCTCAAGCACGGACTCGTCTTCCCGCGCGCCAATTTCAAAGGGCTCTAGGCGACCGCCGCCGGCGCGAGGCGTTCGTCCGCCGGCGCCGTCGGGGCGTGCTCCCGCTCAACGCAGGCCATGGCGCGCTCCAGCACGTCGAGGCCTGCGCCGCGGCGCACCGCTTCCACCGCGAGGATCTGGCGAAAGGCGCGCGCGCCGCGCCGCCCGGCGAACAGGCCGTGCAGATGGCGGGTGAAGTCGTGCAGGCGCCCGCCCCTCGCGAGCCCCTTGGCGATCACGGGAAAGAACGCCTCGAGCGCCGCGAAGGCGTCGGCGACCGGCGCCGGCTCGCCAAAGAGTTCCGGATCGACGCCGAGCAGCAGCTCCGGGTTCTGATAGGCGGCGCGGCCGATCATGACGCCGTCGACATGGGCGAGATGCGCCCGCGCAGCCTTCAGATCGGGCACGCCGCCGTTGAGGATGACCGGCCAGTCGGGATGCGCCATTTTAAGCGCATAGACGAGGCCGTAGTCGAGCGGCGGCAGAGTGCGGTTGTCCTTCGGGCTCAGGCCCTCGAGCCAGGCCTTGCGGGCATGCACGATCAGCGCGTCCGCCCCGGCGGCCCTTACGGCCCCGGCGAAGGCGAACAATGCCTCGGCCGGCTTCTGGTCGTCCACGCCGATGCGGCATTTGACCGTGACGGGCACGCCAACCGCGGCCTTCATCGCCGCGACCGATTCGGCGACCAGCCCGGGCTCGCGCATCAAACGGGCGCCGAACCGGCCGCTCTGCACCCGGTCCGACGGGCAGCCGCAATTGAGATTGATCTCGTCGTAGCCGAAATCCACGCCGATCCGGGCGGCTTCGGCGAGCCGCCCCGGCTCCGAGCCGCCGAGTTGCAGCGCCACCGGATGCTCCGCCGGATCGAAGCCGATCAGCCGCTCGCGCGGGCCGAACACGACAGCGTCGGCCGTGACCATCTCGGCGTAGAGGCAGACGCGGCGCGTCAGCAGGCGATGGAAGGCCCGGCAGCGGCGGTCGGTCCAGTCCATCATCGGCGCGACGGAGAAGCGGGCGCTATACGAGAGTGGCATGGCGACGGATATAGGCGACGTTCTAGGCTTTGTCGCGGGCGGTTGTGACCCCCCTCGCACGAGGTCCCATGCGCTTTTCCGTCCGTCATCAGACGATCTATCGCTATTCGGCGCCGGTGCGGCTCGCGGGCCATGTGCTGCGGCTGAACCCAAGGCCGGACGCCGGGGCGCTGATTTCGCGCGTGCTCGCGATCGAGCCGGAGCCGATTCGGCGCAACGACGCGATCGATCGGTTCGGCAATCTCGTGACGCGGATCGAATTCGAAGGCCTCACGGACGTGTTCGGCATCGACAGCCGCTTCACGGTCGACGTCGCGCCCGCGCCGCAGCCTGCGGCCCAGGCGCCGCCCGCCCTGCCGTGGCCTTCGGACGCGGGCGACCCCAACGCCGCCTATCTCGCCGGCGAGGCGGCGGATGGCGCAGTGCGCGCCTTCGCGCGAAAACTCGCGGTCGAGAGCGGCGGCGACCCGCTCGCTTTTCTCGACCGGCTCAACGCGACGATTTTTCGCAAAATCCGGCACGACATCCGTCCCGAGGGCGCGGCGCGACCGCCGGAGGAGACGCTGGCGCTCGGACACGGCGCCTGCCGCGACGTGACGATGCTGTTCCTCGCCGCCTGCCGCAGTCTCGGCATCCCCGCGCGGTTCGTCAGCGGCTATCAGGCGCACGCCGACACCCCCGACGGCCGCCGGCATCTTCATGCCTGGGCCGAGGCGTTCGCGCCCACCTCAGGCTGGCGCGCCTACGATCCAACGCACGGGCTCGTCGTCTCCGACGGCCACGTCGCGCTTTGCGCCGCCCCCGACCAGGCCGCGACCATGCCGGTCGAAGGCGGGTACTATGGCGAGGCGGTGTCGTCGAGCCTGAGCTACGCGGTCGAGATCGCGACCGACCCGGCGTGACGGGGCGTCCCCGACCGCGGCTTTTGCGGCAGGGCGGAGTTCGACCCTGGGCGCTTACCTTGACCCTTCAACGCTGCGAGCGACCTCAATCGACCGTCGCGGGTTGCGACCGCGCAATCGGACGGCAAGCGGCTTTAGACCTGCGCGACCTGACGGCTCCGCCCCGAAGCGGACGTCCCTGTCCCAATCCTAAACTGCAACAGGCAACAGGCGCGTTAATACATTGAAATCATTGATCTGTAGCGCTTGGCCGCCATCCGAATCCGGTAAACGTTTGCGGCGGCCATAATTATTTTGCGGCGGCCATAATTATAATGTAAACGCTGCGCGATCAACAGCTCATACAAATTGTGGGTGACGGGCCTTACGGCGCTCAAGAGAGCCGTGAGGTCAAAATACTGACATGACCATCACGTGCGAGAATAGGGATAGGTCCATGCGCTATCTACTATTTAGTGAAAATGACAACGTCATTGGTGATGCAAGCGGGGTTCTCAATGGCTAAGTTGCTTATGATTGCCCCGGGGTGCAGTGGACGAGCAACAGCTGAGGGTTGGGTTTCGTACCAGTGGGTGCGCGGAATGTCGGAGCGCCACGAGGTTACGCTATTGACCGACCGGGAGCCTTTTCTCGAAGAACCGTCCCGGGTTCGAGTTGTCGAATTTCCTACACGCGCTGCGTTCTCTCGGCGGGAGCGCTTCAGCGCATTGTTAAAGCCGCATTACATTCCGTTTTACTTCTCGGCGCGCAGTTGGATCCGCAGGGCTCTCGCCGCTGGCGAGCGCTTTGACCTCGTGCATCAGGTCGCTCCACAGGCGCTGCGATATCCATCGCCAGCGGTGGGAACCGGGATGCCTTTGATCGTCGGTCCTGTCGGAGGAAGCCTCCTTTCGCCGCCGGAGTTCGCCAAGGAGGAGGACGCCGTACCTTGGTATGTTCACCTCCGGGCCCTTGACCGTCTCCGTTTGAAATATGACCCGGCGCTGCGCGCAACCTACGAGCGCGCCGCCTGTGTCGTCGGTATGGCGCCTTTCGTAAAGCCTCTGCTTGACGGAATTTCGGTGAAGCGCTTCGAGGTTATCGGGGACAACGCCATCGAGAGTTTGGCCGAGCCGATAGACCGTTCGCAGCGAACAGATCCGGTTCGATTGGTGTATGCGGGGCGGGTCATAAGAACCAAGGGCGTGCGGGATGCGGTGCGCGCAATGCCTTTGCTGGCGGACCTGCCCGTCGTTCTCGAGGTGTTGGGCGATGGCAACGACCTTGAGGCGTGCAAGAGCGTCGCCTCAGAGCTTGGCGTTTCCGACCGCGTCAACTTTCATGGACGTGTGCAGCGGAGCGATGTCGACGAGTTTTACCGCGAGTCCGACATCCTGGTGTTCCCAAGCTACCGAGAACCCAACGGACTGTCAGTAATCGAGGCGATGGGATTCGGACTGCCCGCGATCGTATGTGATCGAGGAGGCCCCGCCTTCACCGTCGATGAGACGAGCGGAATACGTGTTCCTGCCGACAATCCGAAGCAATATGCCAAGGACTTGGCTGTTGCGATCCGTGGACTGGTTCAGGATCGCGATCGTCGACAATCTCTTGGTGAAGGCGCGCGTCGCCGCGCTGAAGCCACGGGGCTGTGGCGGGTCAAGCTCGACGAAATGGACAACCTGTACCGCGGGATTATGCGGCAGGACAGTTGACAGGTTGGGTCCGGTCCGGCGGCTGAACTCGATGCGAGCGTGCCGCTTGCGAGGCGCGCTCGTCATCGTGTTGCAGCGAGCAAGCGGGTTGGGCTGCCATTGGCGATTTGATCCCCCGACAGGGGCTAGACAGCAAAGCTCCCGAAAAATCTGAGGTGAATCGAATGAGATACTGCATCGTCGGGGCCGGTTTCAGCGGCGCGGTGATTGGGCGGGCTCTGGCCGAAGCCGGGCATAAGGTCTTGGTTATCGATGAACGCCCGCACGTGGCCGGCAATTGCCACTGCCAGCGCGATCCAGAGACCGGAGTCATGACGCATGTGTACGGGCCGCACATCTTCCACACCAGCGACGAACGCGTATGGGCTTACGTTCAAAAATTCGGAGTGATGCGGCCTTACCTTCATCGCGTAAAGGCCGTGGTCGGCGGCTTGGTCTATTCGCTGCCCGTCAACCTTTTGACGATCAATCAATTCTTCGGGAAGGCGATGGGTCCCGAAGAGGCCCGGGCGTTCATAGCCTCGAAAACAAAGACAATCCCGGACCCGGTCAATTTCGAGGAGCAGGCGCTCAGCATGATCGGGCCCGAGCTCTACAACGCATTCTTTCGCGGCTATACCATCAAGCAGTGGGGGCTAGACCCAATTCAGCTGCCTGCGTCGATCTTAAAGCGCCTTCCGTTGCGCTTCGAGTACGATGACAGTTATTTTTCGCACCGATATCAGGCGATCCCCGAGAACGGCTATACCGAGCTGGCCGCCTCCATCCTCGACGTCGAAAATCTTGAGTTGCGATGTGGCGCGCGTTTCGAGGACCTGACCGAGTTGTTCGAGCATGTTGTCTACAGCGGTCAGATTGATCGCTATTTCGACTTCGATCTGGGGAGGCTCGGCTATCGCACTCTCGATTTCGAGATTTTCCGGGCGAAGAAAGACTATCAAGGCGCGGCGGTCATCAATTATTGTGACGAAACGACGCCTTATACTCGAGTTACCGAGCATAAGCATTTCGCACCATGGGAAAGAGATCAGTTTGAGGGCACGATTCTGTACCGCGAATTCAGTCGATCCTGTGGTCCAGAAGATATTCCCTACTATCCGATTCGACAGACCGACGAAGAGAAGATGCTGAGGAGCTATGTCGAACGGGCCACGGCGACCGCCGGTGTGAGCTTTGTCGGCCGGCTTGGCTCTTATCGCTACCTGGACATGGATGTGACCATCGGGGAGGCCTTGTCCGCCGCGCAGACGATGCTCGAATGCATCACCCGGGGCGCCCGAATTCCCGTATTCTTCGAGCCGCCTCTACAGGCGCACGGCTGACTTACAAGGCCGTCGTCTCTGAAGACACGCACTGCTTGCGCGCGGTGGCCGCAGTCGGACACCCTTGACGCGGCAATATTGGTAGTCTATCTACGTAGAATACCTTTTTAAAACCAAAACCGGTCGCCTGGTATCTCCATGCCTGTCCATGAAGCGCCTCAACAACCCGTAACGCCGGCCGCGCTCGCCGGCGAGATGCGCGCCGTCCTCGGCAAGCTGAAGCGGCGGCTGCGCGACAAGGCGCCGCCCGGCGATCTCGGCTGGTCACAGGCGCACGTGCTCGGCCGGCTGGAGCGGGACGGTCCCGCGACGCTGACTGCGCTCGCGCGCATGGAAAACATGCGCTCGCAATCGATGGGCGCGATCATCGGTCCGATGGAGGAGGCGGGGCTCATCGCCGGCGCGCCCGACCCGAACGACGGCCGGCAGACCCTGCTGTCGGTCACCGAGCAGGGCCAGGCCTACATTCGGGAGAACCGGCAGGCGGGCGAAGACTGGCTCGCCGAGCGGATACGCGCCGCGCTAACGCAGGAGGAACAGGACGCGGTCCGCCGGGCGCTGGCGCTCCTCGAACGCATCGCCGCAAGCTGACCGCAAGCGAACCGCTCGCCGTTTCCGCCTTTCGCCAACCCGAAAAGAGGACGCCGTCATGGCCGCAACCACGCTCGACCCCAAAACCGCGCTGATCGTCATCGACCTGCAAAAGGGAATCGTCGGCCTGCCGACCGCCCATCCGGCCAGCGAGGTCGTCGAGCGCGCCGCCCGGCTCGCCGCCGCGTTCCGCCGCCGCCGCCTGCCGGTGGTGCTCGTGAATGTGGACGGCGGCGCGCCCGGCCGCACCGAGCAGACGCGGCTTGGCGCTTTCCCGGACGACTGGACGGAGCTTGTGGCCGAGCTGAATCCGCAGCCCCAGGACCACCGTGTGACCAAGCGGACCTGGGGCGCGTTCACCAACACCGGTCTTCTCGACATTTTGAAGCGCGAGGGCGTGACGCAGGTCGTCATCGCCGGGATCGCCACCAGCGCCGGCGTCGAGTTCGACCGCCCGGCAGGCCCACGAATTCGGGTTCAACGTCGCGCTGGCGACCGACGCGATGACCGACATGCGGCCCGAGGCGCACGAAAACAGCGTTGAGCGCGTTTTCCCCCGCCTGGGCGAGACCGCGACGACCGACGCAATCCCCGCGCTGCTCGAGGCGCGCGCTTGAGCCGAAGGCCGCGTCCGCTCCTGGGAGGGCGGCTTGCGTAGCCGGGTCAGGATGGCCGCGCAATGGGCGATCCTCATCGCCCTGACGGCGCTGCTCGTCGGCGGCCTCGAGCTTCTGCGCCTGCCCGCGGCGCTGATGCTCGGGTCGCTGGCCGCGGCGGCGGCGCTGACCGTCGCCGACGTCGAGGTCCGGGTTCCGCCGCGCCTTTTCCTAGGCGCCCAGGCGATCGTCGGCTGCCTGATTGCGCGGGTCATTCTCCCCTCGACGATGAAGGAAATGGCGCACGACTGGCCGACCTTCCTCGGCGGCGTTCTTTCGGTCATCGTCGTCAGCGCCGCCCTCGGCTGGCTGCTCGCCCGCCTGCGCGTTCTTCCCGGAACGACCGCGGTATGGGGCGCCTTCCCGGCGCGGCGACCGTTATGACGCTGATGTCCGAGGGCTACGGCGCCGACGTCCGCCTTGTCGCCCTCATGCAATACCTGCGGGTGGTCATGGTCGCTGTCGCGGCGACCCTGGTCGCGAGCGTCTGGACGGCGACGACCCCGCATACGGCGGCGCCGGTCGTCTGGTTCCCGACGGTCGCATGGCCGTCGCTGGCCGCCACCGTCGCGTTGGCGGCCCTGTCCGCCGCGGCCGGCCAATTCTTCCGCATTCCAGCCGGGCCGATGCTCGTCGCCATGGCGGCGGGCGCCCTGATGCAGAACGCGGGGCTGGCGCGGATCGAGCTGCCGCCCTGGCTCCTGGCGCCCGCCTATTGCATCGTCGGATGGAGCATCGGCGGGCGCTTCAACCGGCCGATCCTGATCCATGCGGCAAAGGTCGCGCCCGCGCTTGTAGCCTCGATTTTGTCCCTGATCGTGGTCTGCGGCGGGATCGCCGCGGCGCTCGTTCATTTCGCTCATGTCGACGCGCTGACCGCATATCTCGCAACCAGCCCAGGCGGCGCGGATTCGGTAGCCATCATCGCCGCGTCGACCAAGGTTGACATGCCGTTCATCATGGCGATGCAGATGGCGCGGTTCCTGCTCGTCCTGTTCGCCGGACCGGCGATCGCCCGCTTTGTCGCCTCGCGCGCCGGGCGGTGAGCGGACTCGGACGTCGCGGTCCGAGCGCCCCGGCGCGTGCGTCCGACCGCTGGCCTTCGCCCGGCGCCCGAACGTTTGTTGAGCGGTTTCGCGGAGGAGACGAAAAGTTCACAGCGTTCAAAAGCTTACGCCTTACGGGATGCTGCTCGACCGGGGCGCCCTCGGCCGCCGACGCCGGGGCGATCGATAGCGTCTCACCTGGCGGCCAAGGCGCAGCGGCGCCGGTCCCGACGGTCGAGCCGCCGCCCGCGCCGGGCGACGTCACGATCCCCTTGGTGGCTCCGGTCCTGTCGTCCTGGGCGAACCTGCTGGCCAGCATCGCTCAGTTGAGCGGAGCCGCATCGCGCTGACGCGTCAAACGCCGGCTGATCACCCGTTCGGCAAATTGCGCGCCAGCGCCTCGAGTACGGCCATGCGCACCGCAACCCCCATTTCGACCTGCTCGCGGATCAGCGACTGCGCGCCGTCGGCGATCAGCGTATCGATTTCGACGCCGCGGTTCATCGGCCCGGGATGCATGACGAGCGCGCCGGGCTTCGCCTGTGACAGCTTCTCCTGGTCGAGCCCGAAATACCGGAAATATTCCCTTGCGCTCGGCACGAACGCGCCGGACATGCGCTCGCGCTGCAGGCGCAGCATCATCACGATGTCGGCGTCCTTCAGTCCCGCACGCATGTCGCGAAAGACCTCGACGCCCATCTCTTCGACGCCCGCGGGCAGGAGCGTCGAGGGACCGACCACCCGAACGCGCGCCCCGAGCTTGCCGAGCAGGAGGATATTGGAGCGGGCGACGCGCGAATGCAGGATGTCGCCGCAGATCGCCACCGTGAGCCCCTCGATACGACCGAGGTTGCGGCGGATGGTAAGGGCGTCGAGCAGCGCCTGGGTCGGGTGCTCGTGGGCCCCGTCGCCGGCGTTGATCACCGAGCAGTCGACCTTCCGCGCGAGCAGCGACACGGCGCCGGCGGCATGATGGCGCACCACCAGAATGTCGGGGCGCATGGCGTTGAGCGTCATCGCCGTGTCGATCAGCGTCTCGCCCTTCTTCACGCTGGACGCGCCGACGGCCATGTTCATCACGTCCGCCCCGAGCCGCTTTCCTGCGAGTTCGAAGGACGACTGGGTGCGGGTCGAGGCCTCGAAAAACAGGTTGATCTGGGTGCGCCCGCGCAGCGTCGAGCGCTTCTTCTCGACCTGGCGCGAGATCGCCACGGCCTCGTGGGCAAGGTCCAGCAGCGCCTCGATCTCCGGGCGCTCCAGGTGTTCGATGCCAAGCAGGTGGCGCTGGGCGAAGACGGGCGGCGAGACCGAGGACATGGCGGGCGCGAGCTTTGGGCTCAGCGGCTGAGTTTTGCAAGCGTCGCCGGATCGGGCTCCCCAGCGAAGAACGCGTCGAGGCAATCCGCGAAGACCGACGTCGCGGCTTCGGCGCGAGCGAACAAGGTCATCGACGAGCGGAACTTCATCTCGTCGACCGCGCCGAAGATCTGCCGCGCCGTTCGCCCCTCCGCGGCTAGGACGAGCCGAGCGCAATCGGCGAGCCGCGGCCCGAGCGCCGGGTGAGCAAGATAGGCCTTCGCCTCGTCGAGCGAAGAGATGGCGTAGAAGACCGCCGTCGGACTGAGGCCAAGTCCCGCAATCTGCGGGAAGACGAACCACATCCAGTGCGACCGCTTCTCGCCAGCCATGAGCTCTCTTACGACCGCATCATAGACGGGCGCCTGCGCATCGACGAAGCGCTGAAGGTTGAACGGATCGGTCATGGTGCGCGCTGCGGGTCCGGCTTACGAGCCCTTCGGATAATCCGCGCTGTGCGCGACGGCCTCGACCGACGCATGCTCCTTGCGCAGAGCCTCGATCTCAGCGCCCATGACGTCATAGGCGATTTTGCCGAGCGGCAACCGGAGCGGTGAGTCCTTCCGCTCCACGGTCGCGATGATCGCCTCGGCGCCGCGGACCGGGTCGCCCGGCTGCTGGCCGCTGTAGCCCTGGATCTGGTTGCGGCGGGCGATCGCGGTGTCTGCATACGCCTCGATCGGCCGCCGTGGGGTCTTGAGCGAGCGCCCGCCCCAGTCGGTGCGGAAGGGGCCCGGCTCGACAATCAGGACCTTGATCCCGAGCGGCCCGACCTCCTTGGACAGCGCCTCCGACAGACCCTCGACGGCGAATTTGGTCGCCGCGTAATAGGCGGAGCCCGGATTGCCGATGAAGCCGCCCATCGAGGAGATGTTGACGATCGCGCCCGACGTCTGCGCCCGCATGAGCGGCAGAACGGCGCGGGTGAGCGCAGCGAGACCGAAAAAGTTCGTCTCGAACATGGCCCGGATGTCCGCGTCCTCGCCCTCTTCGACCGCGGCGAGATAGCCGTAGCCGGCATTGTTGACGAGCACGTCGATGCGGCCAAATTTCGCTTGCGTCGCCTCGACGACCGCCGCGATGTCGGCCGGCTTGTCGACATCGAGCTTCAAGGCCAGCGCATTCGCCTCATGCCCGGCGACGAGATCGGCGACTTTGGCCGGATCGCGCGCGGTGGCGGCGACCCGGTAGCCCCGCGCGATCAGGATCGACGCGAGCTCGCGCCCGAAGCCGGTCGAGCAGCCGGTGATCAGCCAGACAGGTTTCATGGTCTCGCTGGTCTTGGTCTCGCTGGGCATGGCCTCACCCCGCCTTCGGGAAGTCGGCGCCACGGGCGATCGCTTCCACGGAGGCGATCTCGTTGCGCACCGCCTCAATCTCGGCCCGCATGCCCTCGAAGGCGATGCCGCCGAGTGGCAGCCGGAGCGGCGGATTGGCGCTCTCGACGGTGGCGATGATCGCCTCGGCGGCGCGGACCGGGTCGCCGGGCTGGGCGCCGCTATAGCCCTGAATCGCGTTGCGGCGGGCGACGGCCGTCTCCGCATAGGCCTCGATCGGCCGCTTCGGCGATTTGAGCGAGCGGCCGGCCCAGTCGGTCCGGAACGGGCCGGGCTCGACGATCAGAACCTTGATGCCGAAGGGCGCCACCTCCTTGGCGAGCGCTTCGGACAGGCCCTCGACCGCGAATTTGGTGGCGTTGTAGTAGCCGGTACCCGGAAAGCCGATGAAGCCGCCCTGCGAGGAGATGTTGACGATCGCGCCCGACTTCTGCGCCCGCATGAGCGGCAGGACGGCGCGGGTGATGGCGGCGAGACCGAAAAAGTTCGTCTCGAACATGGCGCGGATGTCGGCGTCCTCGCCTTCCTCGACCGCCGACAGGTAGCCGTAGCCGGCGTTGTTGACGAGCACGTCGATGCGGCCGAATTTCTGCTTCGTCTCATCGACCACCGCCGCGATCTCGGCCGGCTTGTCGACGTCGAGCCTCAAGGCCAGCGCGCTCGCCTCATGCCCGGCGACGAGGTCGGCGAGTTTGGCCGGATTGCGCGCGGTCGCGGCGACCCGGTAGCCGCGACCGATCAAAATCTTCGCCAGTTCGCGCCCAAAGCCGGTCGAGCAGCCGGTGATGAGCCAAACGAGTTTGTCGGAGGAGGAGTTGGCCATGGCGACCTCTCGGAATGATGTTGGGGTTGCGCGATTGTGGCATGCCAGCGCGGTTGTGCGCAATGCGGGTGCGTTGCGGTATTGAGAAATTGATCGTATCTTCCATACATCATGAACAAGGCGACCCCCACTCTACAGATCCGCAACGAGCGCGTTGCGGCGTTGGCCGCAAAACTAGCGGCAATTCGGAAGAGCTCAAAGACGGACGCCGTCCGGCAGGCGCTGGAGAACGAGCTGGCGCGCATCGAAAGCGCAAAACCGCTCGCCGAGAGGTTGCGTGCGCTCCAGGACCGCATAGCCAGACGCCCGGCAACTGGGCTTGAAGCGGACAAGGCCTTCTATGACGATCTGAGCGGGGACCCGTGATCGTCATCGACGCCTCGGCGATCGTTGCAATTCTGTCGCGAGAGCCGGAATGCGACGCCATGATCGCCGCGCTGGAACGTTCGTACTCTGCGGTCACGTCTCCGATTGCCGTTTACGAGGCGACGTTGGGACTGCGGCGCAAGCGCTTCTGTTCAGTCGCCGAGGCGGAAAATGACGTCCTTGATTTTCTTGTGCTCATCGGCGCCGAGGTGTCCCCGCTCGATCGGAAAGCCGCTCACGACGCCCTTGAAGCGTTTTCCCGTTTTGGCAAAGGAACGCAACACCCCGCGCAGCTGAACCTGGGCGACTGTTTCGCCTATGCTCAGGCCAAAGCGTTTGACGCGCCCTTGCTGTTCAAAGGTGACGATTTCACGAAGACAGACATCCCCACGGCCGTCTGACAATCTCTCTCGGGAGGATCATTCCGCCGCCGCTCTGATTTGACACGCGGCCCCCGTCTCTCCATATCCCGCGCCCGGACCGAAACGAGGCCTGCCTCGAAAGGCCCGCCGAAGGACGCTGCATGAAAGTCGTGATCGTCGAATCGCCCGCCAAGGCGAAGACCATCAACAAGTATCTGGGCAAGGACTACGGGGTCTACGCCTCGTACGGGCATGTCCGCGATCTCGCCGCCAAGGACGGTTCGGTCGATCCGGACGACGATTTCGCCATGCGCTGGGAAGTCGACGCTAAGTCCGCCAAGCGGATGAGCGACATCGGCGGAGCGGTCAGGACGGCCGAGCGGGTGATCCTGGCGACCGACCCCGATCGCGAGGGCGAGGCGATCTCCTGGCACGTCCATGAGATCCTCAAGAACAAGAAGCTGCTCAAGGACAAGCGCGTCGACCGGGTGGTGTTCAACGCGGTGACCAAGGACGCCGTGCAGGAAGCGATGCGCCATCCGCGCGAGATCGACGAGGCGCTGGTCGACGCCTACCGGGCGCGCCGGGCGCTCGACTATCTGGTCGGCTTCACTCTCTCGCCCGTGCTGTGGCGCAAGCTCCCGGGGGCACGCTCGGCCGGGCGCGTCCAGTCGGTGGCGCTGCGGCTCGTCTGCGACCGCGAAGTCGAGATCGAGAGGTTCGTCGCGCGCGAGTACTGGTCGATTGTCGCACATCTCAAGACCGAGGCCGGCGCGCCGTTCACGGCCCGGCTTGTCGGCGCGGACGGCAAGAAGATCACCCGGCTCGACATCAGCTCGGGCGACGAGGCGCGGGCCTTCGAGGCGGCGCTGGAGGCCGCGCGCTTCTCGGTCGCCGCAATCGAATCGAAGCCCGTCCGGCGCCACCCCTATCCGCCCTTCACCACCTCCACCCTGCAGCAGGAGGCCTCGCGCAAGCTCGGCCTCGCGCCAGCCCGCACCATGCAGATCGCCCAGCGTCTCTACGAGGGCGTGGACGTCGGCGACGGCCCGGTCGGGCTCATCACCTATATGCGCACCGATGGCGTCGACCTCGCCCCTGAGGCGGTGACGGCGGCGCGCCGGGTGATCGGCAAGGATTTCGGCGACGCCTATGTGCCGGGCGCGCCGCGCAAATACACCGCCAAGGCGAAGAACGCTCAGGAGGCGCACGAGGCGATCCGCCCGACCGAGATGACCCGCCGGCCGCGCGACGTCGCTCGCCACCTCGAGCCCGAGCAAGCCAAGCTCTACGAGCTCATCTGGAACCGAACCATCGCCTGCCAGATGGAGAGCGCCGAGATCGAGCGCACCACAGTGGACATTCTCGCCGAAGCGGGCGCGCGAAAGCTCGACTTTCGCGCCACCGGCCAGGTCATCCGCTTCCCCGGCTTCCTCGCGCTCTACCAGGAGGGGCGCGACGACGAGGAGGACGAGGAGTCGGCCCGCCTGCCGCCGATGCGCGAGGGCGAGAGGCTCGAAAAGGAGCGGATCGACGCCTCCCAGCACTTCACCGAGCCGCCGCCGCGCTACACCGAGGCGACGCTGGTCAAGCGCATGGAGGAGCTCGGCATCGGCCGCCCCTCGACCTACGCCTCGACGCTGGCGACGCTCCGCGACCGCGACTACGTCCGGCTCGAAAAGAAGCGGCTATTCCCGGAGGACAAGGGCCGGCTGGTGACGGCCTTCCTCGAATCCTTTTTCCCCAAGTACGTCGAATACGACTTCACCGCCGGGCTCGAGGAGCAGCTCGACCAGGTGTCGAACCACGAGATCGACTGGAAGGAGCTTCTGCGCGCCTTCTGGAAGGATTTTTCCGGGGCGGTCGACGACATCAAGGACCTGCGCACGGGCCAGGTGCTCGACAGCCTCAACGCGCTTCTCGGGCCGCACATTTTCCCCGACCGCGGCGACGGCGTCGATCCCCGCCTCTGCCCGGTTTGCGGCAAGGGGCAATTGTCGCTGAAGCTCGGCAAGTTCGGGGCTTTCATCGGCTGCTCGAACTATCCCGAATGCAAGTTCACCCGCGTCTTGTCGCCGACCGGGGCCGAGAGCGGCGAGGGCGACCGGCCGGGCGTCAGCGTGCTGGGCCAGGACCCGGAGACGGGCGACGAGATCACGCTGCGCAACGGCCGCTTCGGCGAATACGTGCAGCAGGGCGAGGGCGAGAAGCCGAAGCGCTCGTCGCTGCCGCGTGGCCTGAAGCCCGACGACGTGACGCTGGAGAAGGCGCTCAAGCTGCTGGCGCTGCCGCGCGAGGTCGCCCGCCATCCGACCAGCGGCGAGCCGATCCTGGCCGGCATCGGCCGCTACGGCTCCTACGTGCAGCACGGCAAGACCTACGCCAATCTCGGCCGCGACGACGACGTGCTGGAGATCGGTCCCAACCGGGCGATCGACCTCATCGTCGCCAAGGAGAGCGGCGCGGGCGGCTCGCGCTTCGGCGGCGGAGGGGGGCGTGTCCTCGGCGACCATCCCGACGGCGGCGCGGTCAGCGTCAAGCAGGGCCGCTTCGGCGCCTATGTCAATCATGGCAAGATCAATGCGACGCTGCCCAAGGGGACTGACCCGGCGAGCCTGACGCTCGACGAGGCGATCGCGCATCTGAGGGCGAAGGCCGAGGGCGGCGGCGTCTCCGGGAGACTTCTGGGCCAACACCCGGAGGGCGGCCCGGTGACCGTGCGCGACGGCCGCTTCGGCCCCTATGTCAACTGGGGCAAAGTCAACGCGACGATCCCGAAGTCGATAGGCCCGGATTCGATAACGTTCGACGCTGCGCTGGAGCTCCTCGCCGAGCGCGAGGGCAAGCCCGCCCCGACCGCGCGCAAGACGGCGGCGAAGGCGGCGCCGACCAAGGTCGACGCGAAACCGAAGGCGGTCCCGGCCAAGACGGCCGCGCCCGCCAAAAAAGCCGCGCCGAGCAGAGCGAAGGCGGCCGCGGCGAAAAAGCCGGCAGCGAAAGCGGCCGCAGCAAAGACATCCGCAGACAAGGCGGCGCCCAAAGCCGCGGCGAAAAGAAAATAGGCGGATCTTAGCCGCGCTCGGTGAGCGCGGCGGTCGCGGTCGGCGACCGCGGCGACAGTCACGCCGGCTTGTGGCAGACGGCCTCGACGTTGTTGCCGTCCGGATCGAGCACGAAAGCGCCGTAGTAGCTGTCGTGGTAGTGCGGCCTGAGGCCCGGCGCGCCGTTGTCCTTGCCGCCTGCCGCGATCGCGGCCTCATAAAAGGAGTCGACCTCGGCCCGCGTTCCGGCGGCGAAGGCGACATGTGTGCCGCCCTTTGGCTTGGCGCCGGTCCCGATCCAGAAGAACGGCTTGTCGGGGACTCCGAAGCCGGCATGGGCGTCGGCCCCCGTCTCCTCCGCCGTGACCTCCATGACCAGCGAAAGCGCCAGCGGCTTCAGCGCGGCCTCGTAGAACGCCTTCGAACGGCCGAAGTCGGCGACCGAGAGGCCGATGTGGTCGAGCATGGCTTTGCTCCTTGATTTTCGCCCAACAGATGGGTTTCAGATCCTTCGATAGCCCGGGAGCGCCGAGTCCGCGACATCGGCGAGATTCACGACGATGTTTTCCGGTGAACGGCAGGCAATCCACCAGAGCTCCTCCATCGTACTCATATTGGCTTCAAGGTGAGGCAGGAATGGCGCAACGAACATGAAGTCGCCCTCTGACAGGTCGAGGAATTCCTGGTAGTCCTCGCCAAAATAGATACGAGCGCGACCCGATAAGACATAAGCTCCCGTTTCGGCCTCGCCGTGATGGTGAGGCAAAGAGCGGAAGCCGGGCTTGTTGCTCGCCTTGCCGAACCAAAGTTTGGTCGCCGGCGTATGCTGTCGCCCCACGCCCGTGACGAGCTCCAAACCGCCCGATTGACTTGTTCCCGTGTGCTCTCTGCCGCTTCTCGTGACCACGATCCGATTGCTCGTCGCCATGTCCACTCCTATTGTACGGATTTATGGGACCGCTCGCCGAGGACAGCTCGCGCGTCTCTCAAGATGGCGCCGTTGTCAAAAGTCGGCAATTGGCTCGGAAGGCCTCTCAATCCCTTCGGCGCCGGGTCCTACTTGCTCGCGCCTGTCACCGGCTTCCAGCGGCATGCGACGAGGCCGAAGACGCACATCCGCCTCAGGCCTCGTTCTTCGATTCCTTGAAACTTCACGCTGGCGGCTATGGCCCCTCGCGTCCGAAATGTTGGGGTCCATCGGCGAAATATGATTCGAGTTTTGCAAGCGCTTGACGAGGGTGGGATGACTTGAGGTTCGCGCGCATCCTGAATGGACGCGACTCTTGGGGGTGAAGGCTCCGCAGGCCGCCGCACTCATCCGCGACCATCCGCCTTCCCGACCCGAAGCGGCTGCGCGCTCGGGAAGCCGATTCGGCTCAATATCGTCTCGCCCTCGGTCCGGCGCCGCCGATCCGAATTCCCTGCTAGCAGGGAATTTTTTTCAGCCGCGGTCGGCGCTGCGTTCCAGAAAGTCTTGCAATGTCATAGCGTTGTTGGCTTTACAACCTGCCGCTTGCAGGCCGGGTCGGGCGAGGAACAGGGAATTTCCGACGACCGGAACAGGTCGTTATCAGGCGCTTTTGGAGCGGAACAGGGAAAGAACAGGCGGGCGAAAACGGGGCGCGAGATCAGGCGCGGCCGGGTTGTAAGGCGCGGCCAGGATTGCCTTCCCCAACCGGGGGGTTGCCCTTGCGAGGGGTCCGACGAGAGCGCGCCGCGCCGCTCGTGTAAAAACCATCTTGCTCTCGTCCATCAATTCCTTGAAACTTCACGCTTGCGGCCCGTGCCCCTCGCGTCCGAAATGTTGGGACGCAATCGGCAGGATATGATTCGAATTTTGGAAACGCTTCACGAGCTTGATGCTTTTCCCGGCCGCCCTTGCACCGCAGTCGACCTCACCAAGGCGGACATCGCCTCCCGGCTGCCAATAGGCCGTAATGGTGGTAAGCCGACGTATGGGACGGGTCGCGCAATCGGGCAAAGCCGTACCCAAAGCGATCCGATAACCCGCGTGGAGGAAACAAGGCGATGACAAATATCAGATGGCGCATTGTCGCGCTTTTGCTGATTGCGATCATCATCAATTACACCGACCGCGTCAATCTCTCGTATGTCGCGCCGACGTTCATGAACCAGTTCAATATCGGCCCGGCAGAGATGGGTATTGTCCTATCGGCGTTCCTTTGGACGTATTTTCTTGTCCAAATCCCACTGGGGGTTGCGCTTGATCGGGTCGGCGTCCGCTGGCTCTATGGCGCTGCCGCCATTGTTTGGGGCGGCGCCACGATGCTGACCGCGACCGCCACCGGCCTCGGCTCGCTGGTCGGTTGGCGCGTCTTGCTCGGCATTGGCGAAGGGCCGGCGTTTCCTGCGACCACCAAAGTCATGGGGATCTGGGTCGCCGACCAGGAGCGCGGTCTTGCCGCCGCCATCGGCGGCGTCGCCGGCATTCCTCTCGGCGTATTTATCAGTTCGCCTTTCGTCGGTTGGCTGCTCTGGGCGTTCGGCTGGCGCACGATTTTCGTCGTCACAGGCGCCATCGCAATCATCTGGGCGATTGTCTGGATTCTCTATTACCGGAATCCGGAAGACCATCCGGGAGCAAACAAGGCGGAGCGCCTTTTCCTGGCGGAGAACATTTCCAAGACCAGCCGCGCGGGCGCCAGTGGCCAGGCGAGCTGGAAACAATTGTTGTCCAACAGCAATGTCCTGGGTCTCTCGCTCGGCCATGCGGCGATGCTGTTCAACCTCTACTTTCTCATTAGTTGGCTGCCGACATATCTGATCCAACAGCATCACCTCACCGCGCTCAACACAGGCATCTACGGGTCGATCCCCTGGTTGTTCGGCCTTCTCGGCGTCATCGTGGGCGGGCGAGGGTCCGATATCCTGATCAAGCGAGGCTGGCCCATCGTCAAGGCGCGGAAAGTGTTTCTTGTCGTCGGCATGCTGCTCGCGATGATCTGTCTCTTGACCGTCGCCGTCGAATCGCTCGCCGCAGCGATTGCATGCCTCTCGATCGCGGTGTTTGGCATCTTTCTCACCAACAGCGTCGTGTGGGCGGCGAATGCAGAAGTGTCCCCGCTCCACCAGGAGGGCCTCGTAGCGGCGATCGAGAACTGCTTCGGCAATGTGGGAGGCCTGCTGGCTCCGATCATTGTTGGCTTCCTCCTCCAGGCGACCGGTTCCTGGGTGATGCCGATGGCCGCCGCCGCGCTCGTCGCGTTGGCTGGCGCCGGCATCTACCTGTTCATGCTCTCGGACGAGGCCCTCTTCGTAAAAGCCGGGGCCGCGTAGCGGGCCGCATCCTATGCGTGAACATGAGTCATAGGAGGAACGCATGAGCATTGTGGATATCCGCGACGTGACCGCGCCGATCGCGTCGTCGATCGCCAATGCTTATATCGACTTCTCCAAGATGACGCTGTCGCTCGTCGCCGTTGTCACCGACGTCGTTCGCGACGGAAGGCCCGTCGTCGGTTATGGCTTCAACTCCAACGGGCGTTACGGCCAGGGCAGTCTGATCCGGGAGCGGTTCGCGCCAAGGCTACGGGACGCCGACCCGAAGTCCCTCATGAACGATGAAGGCGACAACCTCGATCCCGACCGGATTTGGGCGACGCTGATGAAAAACGAGAAGCCGGGAGGGCACGGGGAGCGATCGGTGGCGGTTGGAACCATCGACATGGCCGTGTGGGACGCCGTCGCCAAGATCGCGGGTAAGCCCTTGTTCCGGCTGCTGGCTGAGCGGCATCGTCGGGAGGCCGATCCGAAGGTCTTCGTCTATGCGGCTGGCGGCTACTATTACCCCGGCAAGGGGGTCGATCAGCTCCGCGCCGAGATGCGCTCCTACCTCGATCGCGGCTACACCGTGGTCAAGATGAAGATCGGCAATGGCATTGCCGAGGATCAGCCGCGCATCGAAGGCGTGCTCAAGGAACTCGACGGCAAAGCCCAACTTGCGGTCGACGCTAACGGCCGGCTCACGCTGGAACAAGGCATCGCCTACGCCAAGATGCTCAGGGACTATCCGCTGTTCTGGTGCGAAGAGGTCGGCGATCCCCTCGACTTCGCGCTGCAAGCCGCCCTGGCCGAGTTCTATCCCGGCCCGATGGCGACCGGCGAGAACCTGTTCAGCCACCAAGACGCCCGCAACCTCTTGCGTTACGGCGGCATGCGGCCGGACCGCGACTGGTTGCAATTCGATTGCGCGCTCTCTTACGGCCTGTGCGAGTATCAGCGAACGCTCGAATGCCTGAAAGTCGCCGGTTGGTCTGCGTCGCGCTGCATTCCCCATGGCGGCCATCAGATGTCGCTCAACATCGCCGCAGGCCTCGGGCTCGGCGGCAACGAGAGCTATCCCGATCTGTTCCAGCCTTACGGCGGCTTCCCGGACGGCGTTCGGGTCGAGAACAGCCACATCGTCATGCCGGAACTTCCTGGTATCGGCTTCGAGGGCAAGAGCGACCTGATCAAGGTCATGCGCGACCTGGCGGAGTGATGTCTTATCGCCATCCCCGGCGGCGCGAGCGCATCGTTCGACGATGCGGCGCCGTGCCGAGACGGACGCCGCCCCCGAGCGCCGGTGACCCCGTGACCTCTATGTCAAATCCGCCGCCAGGGACTCGCGCGTCGCGGTCGGGACGGTAACCTCGGCCTTGTAGTGCGGATGGGCGACGCCAACCCGGATCGGCGCGCCGGACTTGGCCGCAACCACCATCTCGGGCGTCAGTTCGAAGCGCAGGAAATGGACAGCCGAGGTCTTCTCCGCCGTCGTCCGGTCGAGGTCCTCGTTGGCGAAGGGCGTCACGCGGGCGAAGTCGGCGACCTGAACGTAGACCGAGGCCTCCACGCCGATGAGCCGGGCGAGCTCGACCTTCCGCTGTTCGGCGTCCGGATATTCGATCATCAGGGTCGCCTTCCAGTTCGACCCGTCGGGAATCAGCGGGTTGTAGACGTCGAGCTCCTCCTGGATCCCCTCCGGCTCGAAGATCCGCTCGAGCCGCAGCATCTCCTGCACCTGATACTGCATGGTGAGCGCGTCCTCGAAATGGATCGAGGCGTGCGGCCCGAGTCCGACCAGCCGGATTGCCTTGTGGGCCATCACCCTGGCGCGGAACTCCTTGCGCATCCGGGCGTAAGTCTCGAGAGAGAAGAGGCTTTCACGCGTGAGCATGGGTCATACTCCATAGGCCTTGCGCAAAAGCGAGATCGGATGTTCGGGCTCGCCGCCGGCCGCGCGGGCATGCGCGATATGATGGCCCGCCATGGCGCAGTCGGAACCAAAATGGTCGGGCTTGGCGGCGTCGACCCGGGCGACCACCGGCCTGACGATCTTCATGGCGAACTTGGCGAACTCCGCCTTCACGGCGTAAGTGCCGTCATGGCCCGAGCAGCGCTCGATGAGGTCGACCTCCGTGCCCGGCACGAGCGACAAGGCTTCCTTGGTCTTCGGGCCGATGTTCTGCACCCGCTGGTGGCAGGCGGCGTGAAGCGCGACCTTGCCGAGCGGCGCCTTGAAGTCCGTCCTGAGCTTGCCCTCCCGGGCGCGCAGGATGAGGTATTCGAACGGGTCGTAGAACGCCGCCTTCACCTTCATGACGTCGGCGTCGCCGGGGAACATTAGCGGCAATTCCTGCTTGAACATCAGCACGCAGGACGGGATCAGGGCGGTCAGGTCCCACCCCTGGTCGACCAGCTTCGCCAGGATCGGGATGTTGATCTCCTTGTGCTGGCGCACGCTTTCGAGATCGCCGAGCTCCAGCCGCGGCATGCCGCAGCATTTCTCGCGCGGCGTCATCGTCACCGGGATGCCGTTGTGCGCATAGACGGCGGCGAGGTCCTCGCCCGGACCCGGTTCGTTGCGGTTCATGTAGCAGGTGGCGAAGAGCGCGATCTTCCCGGTCGTGCGTCCGGCCGGCTCGCCGGGCGTCTCCGGAAACAGAACGTCGAGCCGCTTGCGCAACGGGCGCGCGGCGTATTTGGGCAGCCAGGCGTCGGCGTCGATCCCGACGACGGCCTCGAGCGCCTGACGCGCCGGACGGATGGAATTGATCAGGTTGACGACCGGGGCCATGACCGGATTGGCGAGCGGCGCCCCCATGGCGTCGGTGTTGGTCAGCGTCCGGTCGCGTAACGCAGCGCCCTTCGTCCGGTAGTGGACCGCCTTGGCGCGCAGCATCAGGTGGGGGAAGTCGAGCTTCCATTCGTGCGGCGGCACGTATGGACATTTCGTCATGTAGCAGAGGTCGCACAGGAAGCAGTGCTCGACGACCTGGTCGTAGTCCTCCTTGCGAACCCCATCGACCTCCATCGATTCCGAGGAATCGACCAGATCGAACAGGGTCGGGAACGACTGGCACAGGCTGACGCAGCGGCGACAGCCGTGGCAGATGTCGAACGCGCGCTCCATCTCCTTCAGGAGCGCGGCCTCGTTGTAGAATTCCGGATTTTGCCAATCGAGCGGATGGCGGATCGGCGCCTTCAGATTGCCTTCGCTAACGGGACTGGCCATGGATTCACTATCCCCCCAAGACGATCAAGCCACAGCGGGCGCGGATGGCCCGCGCGTGACGGGCCCTTCCCCCGTTCGCGTTCGGACGCGGGAAGGGCACGATTGCGAGCCTTTGGCTCAGCCCATTTCGTTCAGGGCTTTCTGATAGCGGTTGGCGTGCGAGCGCTCGGCCTTGGCGAGCGTCTCGAACCAGTCGGCAATCTCCTCGAAGCCTTCGGCGCGCGCGTCCTTGGCCATCCCCGGATACATGTCGGTGTATTCGTGCGTCTCGCCCGCAACGGCGCTGGCGAGATTGGCCTTGGTCGGGCCGATCGGCAGGCCGGTGGCCGGATCGCCGACTGCCTCGAGATATTCGAGATGACCGTGCGCATGACCGGTTTCGCCTTCCGCCGTCGAGCGGAACAGCGCGGAGACGTCAGGATAACCTTCGACGTCCGCCTTGTTGGCGAAATACAGATAGCGCCGGTTGGCTTGCGACTCGCCGGCGAAGGCGTCCTTGAGATGCTGCTCGGTTTTCGAACCTTTGAGCCCCACGGGTCTCACTCCTCTGATGTGCTGGTGACGACCGGGGTCGACGGCGTCCGCCGTCCCGGTCCACACGATGTCAATGCCACGGACGGCTCCGCGCCATGACGTGGACCCGTCGCGCTGCGAGCATCGGAGCGGCCGCCTACGGAAGCAAGAGTTCGCCGTGACGCTGCGACGATGCGTCGCGACGAACGGCAAAACGGCGCGATCGTCACAGATTTGTTGCAAATGACACGGTTCTGGGCGATTCTCACGCCAATCAAGGAAACGTCGCGCCCATCCGGACGCAGGCGTGAGGGCTGAGCCAGGTGATTCCGATCGACGCGACTCGCGGCTACGCGGGGCATCACGCGCAGGCGGCCTATAGTCGCTGGGCGCCGGTCTATGACCTCATTTTCGATCTGCCGTTTCACGCAGGGCGGCTCGCCGCGGCGCAGGCGGCGGCGCAGGCGGCCGGACCGGGCGGCGAGATCCTGGTGATTGGGGTCGGCACCGGGCTCGAACTGCCGCTGTTGCCCGCCAACGTGCACGCCACCGGCATCGACATCAGCGCGCCGATGCTGCGCGCCGCGCGGGCGCGGGTCGCGCGCCAGGGCCTCACTCAGGTGAAGGGCCTGCAGGTCATGGACGCCGCCGCGCTCGAATTCCCCGACGCCGCTTTCGACGTGGCGCTCGCGCCCTATGTGATGAGCGTCGTTCCCCACCCCAAGCGCGCTCTCGATGAGACCTGGCGGGTGCTGCGACCGGGCGGGACGCTGGTGGTGATGAACCATTTCGCCGCAGCCAACGGCCTGCGCAAGGCGATCGAACGCCGGATGGAGACCGCCGCCGCCTGGCTCGGCTGGCATCCGAATTTCCCCTATTCGGCGATCGGCGACTGGATCGCCTCGCGGCCGGATGCGCGCGTGACGGAACGTCGCCAACTGCCGCCGTTCAAGCTGTTCACGCTGCTCAGGATCGAGAAGTCCGCGGCTCGATAGCCTTGCGCGGGAAGCGCATTGCGAATGGCGCGGCCTGGGGTTCGCTTGTAACGGGGTCGTCGGACGACTAGCTTTGCTAGATCGAAGCGAGCCCGAAGCCTTTGCCCAAACCGTCCCCTTCCCGGCGCGCCGCGGCGCCGGCCGCGCCGAGCGGCGTGGCTCTGCCGTCGCGCGAGGAGCTCATCGCCTTCATCGGCGGGGCGCCGTCGCCCAACGGCGAAAAGCCGCCGGCGCGGGTGACCAAGCGCGACATTGCCCGCGCCTTCGGCGTGAAAGGCGAGGCCAAGGCGGAGTTGAAGCTCCTCATCAAGGACCTGCAGAACGAGGGCGCAATCGCCCGCGGCCGCAAGACGCTGCAGGCGCAGGGGCGGCTGCCGGCGATCGTCGTGGCCGACGTCGCCGAGCACGATCGCGACGGCGAACTCGTCGCGAAGCCCGTCGAATGGGACGAGGAGGGCCCGCCGCCGCGCATCCTGATCCGGCGTTCCCGCACGAAGCGCGACAGTGCGCCGGCCCCAGGCTTAGGCGCACGGGTGCTGATGCGGGTCGAGTTCAACCCGGACGCAACGGGCAAGGCGCCGGCCTATTCCGGCCGGGTGATCAAGGTCCTGGAAAAGCTCAGGGCGCGCGTGTTCGCGGTCTTTCGCCGGGCGGAGGATGGCTCGGGCCGCGCCCTGCCGGTGGAAAAGCGGTCCGCGGCGCGCGAGTTCTTCGTCCCCGCCGCCTTTGCCGAGGCGGCGGAGGACGGCGATCTCGTCGCCATCGAACCGCTGTGGGCAACGCGTCTCGGCGCCCCGACCGCGCGCGTCGTCGAATTGATCGGATCGGTCAAGTCCGAAAAAGCGGTCAGCCTGATTGCGCTCGCGCAACACCACATTCCGTACGTCTTCTCGGCGGCCGCGCTGAAAGAGGCCGAGACCGCTCGCCCGGTCCGCCTCGTGAGCCCTCGCGAGGACTGGAGGAGCCTGCCGCTCGTCACGATCGATCCGCCAGACGCCAAGGATCATGACGACGCGGTCCACGCCGCGGCGGACTCCGATCCGGCCAATCCCGGCGGCTTCGTCGTCACCGTCGCGATCGCCGACGTCGCCGCTTATGTCCGGCCCGGCTCGGCCCTCGACCGAGAGGCGCTCGAGCGCGGCAATTCAGTCTATTTCCCCGACCGCGTCGTGCCGATGCTGCCCGAACGGATTTCCAACGATCTCTGCTCGCTCAGGGCCGGCGAGGACCGGCCGGCGCTGGCGGTGCGGATGATCTTCGGCGTCGATGGGCGCAAACGATCGCACCGGTTTCATCGGATCATGATGCGCTCGGCGGCAAGGCTTGCCTACGAGCAGGCGCAGGCGGCGGTCGACGACCGGCCGGACGAGACGACGGCGCCCCTCATCGAGACCGTGCTGAAGCCGCTCTACGCGGCCCACGCCGCGATCAATATTGAGCGCGGGCGTCGTGATCCGCTCGCGCTCGACTTGCCGGAGCGCAAGCTCGTTCTCGACAAGGAGGGACGCCTTGCCGGCGTGCGCTGGCCGGAACGGCTCGACGCGCATCGCCTGATCGAGGAGTTCATGATCCTCGCCAACGTCGCCGCCGCCGAGACGCTGGAGGCGCAGCATTCGCCGCTCCTCTATCGCGCCCACGACGCGCCGAGCGTCGAGAAGCTAAACGATCTCATCGAGTTCCTCGGCACGATCGGAGTCAAGCTGGCGCGGGGCGACCGGGTCCGCCCGTCCCACTTCAACGGAGTCCTGAGCCGCGTGAAGGGCCAGGGGGTCGAGGCGTTGGTCAACGAGGTGGTCCTGCGCGCCCAGGCGCAGGCCGAATACAGCCACGAGAACTACGGTCACTTCGGACTCAATCTGCGGCGCTACGCCCATTTCACCTCCCCGATCCGCCGCTATGCCGACCTCGTCGTCCACCGGGCGCTGATCCGCGCCCTTGGTCTCGGCGACGGCGGTCTCCAGGACCTTCGCGGCGGCGAACTGGCGCAGGTCGCCGAGCATATTTCCGCGGCCGAGCGGCGCGCCATGGCGGCCGAGCGCGAGACCGTCGACCGCCTCGTCGCCGCCCATCTCGCCGATCGCGTCGGCGCCGAGTTCGAGGCGCGCGTCGCCGGGGTCACCCGGGTCGGCCTGTTCGTCAAGCTTGCGGAGACCGGCGCCGACGGCTTCGTGCCGGCCGGGACGCTGGGCGACGATTATTTCCGGTTCGAGGAAGGGATCCGCGCACTGGTCGGAACCCGCAGCGGCGTGACCTACCGCCTCGGAGACCCGGTGCGCGCGCGGCTCGTCGAGGCGGCGCCCTTCGCTGGCGCCCTTCGGTTCGAGATCGTCGCGGACGACGCGGACGGGGCGCCGCCGCGGCGGGGCGTGCGCCGCGCCCGGAGCAATTTGCGAGAGCGCGCATCGAGCCGCAGGAGCGGGCGGCGATGAACGACATGTCCGGCTTCCGCGGCTGGCGTCCCCCGCGCCGCGAGCGTCCGCTGGTCGAGGCGATTCGCCGCGGCCTTATCGGTCGCTGCCCCGCCTGCGGGCGCGGCCGGCTTTTCCGCGGCTATCTGAAGCTTGACACAAGCTGCAAGGTCTGCGGCGAGGATCTGAGTCACGCGCGCGCCGATGACGCGCCGGCCTATCTGACGATGCTCGTCGTCTGCCATGTGGCGGGCGCCGGGGTGCTGATGTCCGAGGACGCCTGGCCGAGAGCGTCGCTGGCGATGACCGTCCTGATCTGGCTGACGGTGGCCGTGGTCGTGAGCCTTCTCATCTTGCCTCGGATGAAGGGGGCGGTGGTCGGCCAGCAATGGGCGCTCTGCATGCATGGGTTTGGCGGGGACGAGGCGTGAGCGGCAAGCCGGGTTCGGGGCGAGCGCTGCGTCCTCGCGACGCGGCGACGCTCATCATTGTCGATCGCGCGGGAGCCGAGCCGAGAGTGCTGATGGGCAGGCGGCACCTCGGCCACGCGTTCATGCCCGGAAAGTTCGTCTTTCCCGGCGGACGAATCGAACCGGAAGACCGGCGCATGGCCGCCGCCGGGGCGCTCGATCCGATCGTCGAGGAGAGACTCAATTGTCGCGTCCCGCGACCGTCGCCGTCGTTCGCCCGCGCGATCGCGCTCGCCGCCATCCGCGAAACCTTCGAGGAGACCGGCCTCGCGATCGGCGTCGCCGGTTACGGCGCCCCAGAGAACCCGCCGCCCGGCGCCTGGGCCCGCTTCGCCGCGGCGGGAGTCTATCCCGCGCTTGACGGGATCGACTTCATTGCGCGGGCGATCACGCCGCCCGGACGGGCCAGGCGGTTCGACGCGCGCTTTCTCGTCGTCGACGCACGCGCGATCGCCAAGCGGGTGGAGGGAGTCGTCCACCCCGAGGCGGAGCTGGTGGAGCTCGTCTGGGCGCCGCTCGACGAAGCGCGCGCGCTCGATCTTCCCAACATCACCCGCTTCGCGCTCGCCGATCTCGTCGCGGCGCTGGAATGTGGGCTCGAACGGCGCCGGCCGCGGCCTTTCTATCGCGAGTTGCGCGGCAAGCGGCTGCGGGAGGAACTCTGAGCGGCCTCACGCGGCGACGCGCGTGCGGGGGAGGACGCGGCCGGCGAGCTCCATCAGCGCAAGGTGATAGGGCACCGCCGTGCGCTGCGAACGGTTATAGCGGGAGACGACGACCTCGAGGAGTTCGACCATGATCTCGCCATCGACTTCAGCAAGGTGGTCGAGCGTCAGGTCGGCATAACCGAGCGCCGAAACGAGCGCCTCTCGCAGGGCCTCGAATCCCTGCATGTCGCCGGCGATCAGCGCCCGCCAGACCCGGGCGTGAAGACGGGACATTCCGCGCGCGAGCGCCTCATCGCGCAACAACCTGCAATATGCTGCAAAGAGCCGGTCGAAAATGAGCGGCTCGGCCCATTGCTGCAGCCCCGAGAAACCCTCAGAGGAATTGGTCAACGGCATGGCGACGATCCCGGTTCGGCCGTCACACGACGTATGCGGCTGATTTCGAAATGCGAATCAAGTTCCATACTGTTTTGAGGATATTAACACGTCGTAAACCGACCTTGCTGAAATTTCGTTGCGAATGCGCAACAAAGTTCCGCCGAGCCTTGACGATACGGACGATCGT
This sequence comes from uncultured Alphaproteobacteria bacterium, assembly GCA_963822215.1. Lineage (GTDB taxonomy): Bacteria > Pseudomonadota > Alphaproteobacteria > Rhizobiales > Beijerinckiaceae > Roseiarcus. The sequence continues at coordinate 325,012 of CAWGGX010000006.1, read as the reverse complement.
CCGCGCGCCGTTCGAATCGCCTCCAGCAAATTGCGTTTCGGTTGAGGCGCCCAATTGTCGCCTCGCTCCATTGCCGGTCGAAGGACGGGCGGCGGCGGCGCGGTCAGCAAGCGAGGGGTCGCCCTCCTCCCCGAGGGACGGGAATCCCGGCGACGCCTTGCAACCCGGCCGCACCCAGTCTTGCGCTCTCGTTTCGCCCGCCTGTTCTTTCCCTGTTCCGGGGCGAAAGCGCCTGATAATTCCCTGTTCCGGACATTCGAAATTCCCTGTTCCGCGCCCGTCCGGGTCCGCAATCAGTCGGTTGTATAACCGGCAACGCCATGACATTACATGGCTTTTTCGATCAGAGCGCTGACCCAGGCGCAAAAAAATTCCCTGCTAGCAGGGACCCGGATTCGGTTTTGGAAGGTGGGTCGTCGCGAATCCAGGCGATCACCCTCGTGGCATTTACCCACAAGCCGCGCCAATTCGCGAGCCTCAAATGATCCTGCTCTAGCGGTTCAAAGCGAATTCCGCCGGCCGGGTCTCCCGCGCGAGCCTGTCGAGCACCGCGTTGATCATGCCGCACTCGTCCGGCCCGAAGAACGCTGCGGCGATATCGACGTATTCGGTCACGACGACGCGCGCCGGCACGTCCGGTCGGCTGCGCAGTTCGTAGAAGGCGGCGCGCAGGATCGCGCGCATCAGGGCCTCGACCCGGCGAAGCGGCCAGCCACTCGCCAGAGTCGCGTCGAGGCCGCGATCGATCGGAGCCTGGTCGCGAAGCACCCCCGAGACGACGTCGCGAAAGAAAGCAATCTCGGCCGGATTGTAAGCGTCGCCCTCGATCTCCTGCCCAATCCAGTGCGCTTCGAATTCCGCCAGAATGTCGTCGAGGCCCTTCTCCGCGACCTCCATCTGGTAGAGGGCCTGGGAGGCGGCGAGGCGCGCAGCGGAGCGCAGGTCCGATTTCTTGGGCTTCATCGTCCACCAACCTTGCGCTTGAGGAGGGCGAGTCCGATCGCCGCCCGAGCGGCGTCGCCGCCCTTGTCGCCGCGCACGGGATCCGCGCGCTCCTCCGCCTGGACGAGGGTCTCGGTGGTCAGGACGCCGTTGCCGAGCGCCAAACGACGCTGCACCGACATGTCCATCAGCGCCCGGGCCGACTCTCCGGCCACGATTTCGAAATGATAGGTCTCGCCCCGAACCACACAGCCGAGCGCCACCGCTCCGTCGTACGGCCGTCCGGCCTCCGCCGCGGCGTCGAGCGCGATCGTCATGCCGGCCGGAATTTCAAGCGCGCCCGCAACGCCGACGACGTCGTAGGCCGCGCCTGCGGCCTCGAAGGCGCGGACGGCCCCCGCCAGGAGATGGGCGGCGATCGCGTCGTAGAAGCGGGCTTCGACGATGAGGAAGCGCCCACCCTCGATGCGGGGCGCGGACGCAGGGGCTGCGCGGCTCGGCTCGGCCATGCTAGGAAATCTCTCGCGCTCTGTCGGAATGCCGACCGTCCATAAAGGCCGGCGGCCGCGGTGGCAAGGCGCTCAGTCGCAGCGGAAACGCCAGCGGGCGTATCGCCACGGTCGCGCCCAGGAGGCTCCGGTCGGAATGTCCCGAGGAGGCGGATCGAATCCCGAGCCCCCCCACGGGTGGCAGCGGCAAATGCGCGCGGTTCCCATCCATGCGCCAGCCCAGAGGCCGTGACGAGCGATCGCTTCGTCGGTGTATGCCGAGCAGGTCGGCAGATAGCGACACTGCCGGCCGATCAGGCTCGACAGGGTAAGCTGGTAGAACCGGATCAGCGCATGCGCGGCCCGGCGCGGCGCGAGCACACTCACCGCGCCTCGGCGGCCTCTGCCGCCTTGCGCGCAATCTGGCCAAGCGCGTCGGCGACCGCGTCGAACGTGAGCAACGTCGAAGCATGACGCGCCCGGTAGGCGCGCACCGGCTCGAGCACGGCAAAATCGGCCCATTTCCCTTCGGGCGGCGGGCCGCTCTCCTTCAGCATCCGGATCATGGTCCGCCGCAACTCGAGCAGTTCGTCCGGCGTCGAGCCGATGACATGGCGCGCCATCAACGACGAGGACGCCTGCCCAAGCGCGCAGGCCTTGACGTCATGACCGAAGTCGACGACCCGACCGTCCCGCACGACGAGGTCGACCACCACCGTCGAGCCGCAAAGCCGGGAGTGCGCCTTGGCGCTCGCATCCGGCGTAGCGAGACGGCCGAGCCGCGGAATGTTTGCGGCCAGTTCGAGCACCCGCCGATTGTAAATGTCGTCCAACATGCGACCGTCTGACACGATGAACTGGATGGCGCGGGTCCACTTGGGCCCTATATAGGGAGGCCGGCGGCCGAAATCGAGCCTGGTTGAAGAGCGCGGGGTGGCGCGCGCCGACGAGGGAATCTTTATGGACGAAGTCGTGAAGCTGAAGCCCGCTGCGGCGGCCGTTCCGCCCCAGTCAGGCCGGCGGCCGACTCGCGAGGAGGCCGAGGCGGCCGTGCGCACATTGATCGCGTGGGCCGGCGACGATCCGGATCGCGAGGGGCTCGTCGACACGCCCCGCCGCGTGGTCAAGGCGTACGAGGAACTGTTTGCCGGCTATCGCGAGGACGCGGCCAGGCCGCTCAAGCGCGTGTTCCACGACGTGTCGGGGTACAAGGACCTCGTCATGGTCCGCGACATTACGTTCGTGTCGCATTGCGAGCACCACATCGCGCCGATCTTCGGCAGGGCCCATATCGGGTATTACCCGCGGCGCGGGGTCGTCGGCCTTTCGAAGCTTGCGCGCATCGTCGACACGTTCGCCCGCCGTTTGCAGACCCAGGAGGCGCTCTCGGCCCAGATCATTGAGGCGATCGAGAAATCGCTCGATACGCGTGGGGTTGCGGTGGCGATCGAGGCCGAGCACAGCTGCATGGCGATGCGCGGCGTACGCAAGCACGGCGTCTCGACCGTCACCACCCAGTTCAGCGGCGTTTTCCGCGACGACCCGAATGAGCGGACGCGATTCGTCGCGTTGCTGCGCAGCGCGCCGCGATCATGAGCGGGATCCTGGATCGAGAGGAGGGTCTGGCCTTCCAGCCGAAATTCGGCGCGGATGGCCTCGCGACATGCGTGACGGTCGACGCCGGGCGCGGCGACGTGTTGATGGTCGCGCACATGAACGCCGAGGCGCTCGAGGCGACGCTCAGGACGGGCGTGGTCCATTACTGGTCGCGCTCGCGCGGGACGCTCTGGCGCAAGGGCGACACCTCCGGCCAGACCCAGCGGCTCGTCGAGATGCGGGTCGATTGCGATCAGGACGCCTTCCTCGCCTTCGTTCAGGTGGGCGGCGACGGCGGCGCTTGCCATACAGGCCGTCGCTCTTGCTTTTATCGCCGGGTCGAGGCCGAGGGGTCCGTGCTCCGGCTCGCGTTCGTCGAGGACGCGAAGGCCCCCAGTTGAGCCGCTCCTTGGGAACGCCACGTAGCCTGTAACGTTCAATTGTCTGGCGCGGCGCTCGGGAGGGGACTAGATTCCGCGCGTCACCCCGCGACAAACTCCTGGTTCGAAGACTTATCATGTTTTGGGCGCCCCATTGGAAAAGCGATATCGATTCCGCGGCTGCACGCTCTCGTCCGGCGAGGGTTGGCGTCGTGCTCGGCGCAGGCGCGGCGCGCGGCTGGGCGCATATCGGGGCGCTGCAGGAACTCAACTCGTACGGCATCCGGCCCGACGTCGTCGTCGGTTCCTCGATCGGAACGCTGGTCGGCGGCTGCTATGCGGCGGGCAAGCTCGATATGCTGGAGGCCTTCGCCCGTTCTCTGACCCGGCGGCGGATGTTCGGCCTGATCGATTTCTCCTTCGTCGGCGGCGGGCTGATCGGCGGCGAGCGCCTGCGCGGTCGGCTTGAGGCGGAACTCGGCGGCCTCCGGATCGAGGACCTTCCGATCCGCTTTGCGGGCGTGGCGACCGAGATCGGCGGAGGACATGAAATCTGGCTGCAGCGCGGCTCGCTGGTCGAGGCGATCCGGGCCTCCTATGCGTTGCCTGGCGTGTTCGAACCGGTCCGCATCGAAGGCCGCTGGCTGTTCGATGGGGCGATCGTCAATCCGGTGCCAGTCAGCGTCGCCCGGGCGTTGGGGGCCGAGCGGGTGATCGCGTTCAACATTTCGAGCGACGGCGTGGGCCGCGGCACGGCGATCCAGAATCCGTTTGGTCCGATAGAGCCGCCGCCGCTCGACGAACAGACAAACGACCCTGGCGGCGTCTTCGCGCGCTGGTGGCGGGGGACGCCGCGCGTTTCGGGCGATCCTGACCCCGCCCCACCGGGCCTGATGACCGTCATGGTCAACGCCTTCGACATCCTGCAGGACCGCATTATGCGCTCGCGGCTGGCCGGCGATCCCCCCGACGCCCTGATCCAGCTCAAGGTCGGCAAGATTGGCATGTTCGAGTTCAACCGCGCCGAAGAGCTGATCGCGATCGGCCGAGAGGCCGTCCGCAAGGCGGCCGCCGAAATCGCCGAGAACATCGAGGCGCCGAGGACGGAGACCTCGGGCGACTGACCGTCCCCGGACGCCGCGGGTTTAGGCGGTTGTGATATATTCCCGCAGCGCCTGCCTTTCGTTGTCGATCGCGCTGACGTGGCGCTTGACGACGTCCCCGATCGAGACGATCCCGATCAGCCGTCCGTCCTCGACGACCGGCAGATGGCGGAAGCGTCCTTCGGTCATCGTCTCCATCAGATGATCGATCGTGGCGTCGCGCGTGACCGTGACGACTTTCGGCGTCATGTGCCGCGACACCTGATCATCGAGCGCCGCGGCGCCGTGCTGGGCGAGGACGCGGACGATGTCCCGCTCGGACAGGATGCCGAGAACGTTCATCGATGCGTCGGCGACGACGACGGCGCCCACGCCCTTGGCGGCGAGCATGTCGATGACTTCCTTGAGCGTACGATAGGGCTGCGTTGTAAAAACGTCGCGCCCCTTTTCGGCGAGAATGCGCGAAACGGTCATTCCATCCCTCCTCGTGGGCGGCCTTGTGTCCGGCCGGGTCAATCAACAAGGATGCGCCGGCCGCGCCAGCCGATCAAGCCCAATTTCACCTCGATTTTAGGGGCGCGACGGTCAACGCAACCCACCGTCGACGAGGAAACACTGTTTGGTGATCATCGCGCTGTCGTCCGAGGTGAGGAACAGCGCCAGCCGCGCTACGTCCTCCGCGACGAGGATGCGGTCGAGGCACTGGCGGGCCCGGTATGCGGCGATGTCCTTTTCGCTCATCCACAGGCGGCGCTGGCGGTCGGTGATGACGGCGCCCGGAGCTACGGCGTTGACGCGGATGTTGTCCGGGCCGAACTCGCGCGCAAGACTCTTGGTCAGCCCGACGACGGCGGCTTTGGCGGTCGAATAGACAGACAGCCGATTGACGCCGATCATCCAGGCGGTCGAGGAGAAGTTGACGATCGCCCCGCCGCCGAGTTCGCGCATCGAGCGGCGCGCGATCTGGGCGGCGAAGAACTGGTGCTTGAGGTTGACGGCCATCGCGCGGTCCCAGTCGTCCTCGCTGACGTCGTCGGCATCCTCGCGCTCATCGTTGGCGGCGTTGTTGATCAGCACTCCGATCGGCCCAAGCCGCTGGCGAACCTCCTCCATCGCCGCCTCGAGCGCGTTGACGTCTGTCAGGTCGCATTCGATGAAGAGCGGCGCCTGCCCGGTCGCGGCAAGCTTCGCCGCGAGCTGCTTCGACGCCTCGACCTGGACGTCGACGAACGCGACGTTGGCCTTCTGCTGTACGAAGGCTTCGACCATCGCCGCCCCGATCCCCGACCCGCCGCCGGTGATGAAGACGACCTTGTCGATCAGAGAAGGGTAGCGGGCATAGGACATGGGGGTCTCGTCAGTGGGAGGGGCGGGTCGGGATCGCCTCGTGCAGGCTTGGTCGCGATCGTTTGTTTCCAAGGGTTTAAGCGCACAAATTTGTCACTTTGTAACTCCCAAGCCCTTTACCCTGACGCGATCAAGGCGTGCATGATTTGATTTGGCGAGGCGGCGAGGGTTTGGAGGATGTTGGCGCCCTGTTTTCGGGCTGTCGAGACGACGGATCTGAGGCTGGCGAAGATTTTGGCGCCGTCGAGGGTTCGGAAACACCCCGAGATTTTCATTTTGACCTTCATCATTCGCAGGTCCTGCTCGGCCAGATTGTTGGTGAAGGGCACGTCGAAATTGCTCATGAACCGGAGCGTTTCGGTCTTGAAGGTCTTCAGCCTTTCGAGCAGATTTTGTCCTGGGCGTTGTTTGGGGCGTCCGCGCCCGGGAGATTTCGTCTCCAGCTTGGGCAATTGACGATGAAAGGCGAGGCCGAGCCGAACCGCGGCCCAATAGCGCTCGACGAACGCCGCGATCGTCTCGGGCGGGAGCGCCGAGGCGCCCGCCTCGCGCGCCCCATTGACGGCGGCGTTGGCGTCGAGGAGGACCGCGCGCATGAGTTCGGCCCAGGGCTCCTTCTCAAACTCTATGAGAGCTTGGAGTTCGCGCAGGATATGCGCGTTGCAGAAGGCGTGCTCGACCGTGTCCATCCCGCGATAGGGCAAGAAGTGGTCATGCACGACGACGCCGTCCCGCAAATCCGTGGGGATGTCGCCGCGCTTTTCGCCCGCGCGATAGAAAGTGAAGGCCAAACTCGACGTCGTGTGCAGCCAGTGCAGCTTGCCGGCGATCCGATAGCCCGTCTCATCGAGGCAGCGAACCTTGGCCTCGGCCACGCGTTCGCCGATGGCCTTGTAGACTTCGCCCAGTTCGCCCGCCTTCTTGCCCACCCAGGCGACGACGCTGGCCGGACAGATCAACGGCGCGCCGAACAGATCGTTCAGCGCCTGCGCGACCCGATCCTCGGGGATGAGTTGATGGATGTTGAGATAAATCGCCGCCGCCTTGATACGCTCGCCATATTGGGTCGGCGAGACCACGCCATCGGGAAACTCGGCCTTCGTCACGCCCCGGCATTGCGTGCAATGATAGATCGAAGCCTGATGTTCCGTGACCAACAACGCACGCTCTGAACTGGACCCCGGATTTAGGACCATTGGGTAAGGTGTGAAATGTCCTGCTCTGTCGCAACCGACGGAGCGAGAAAATGATGAAGTCACGCAAGAAGTTTGATGCGGCGTTCAAGGCGAAGGTTGCGCTCGAGGCGCTTCGCGAGGATGCGACGGTTCCGGATCTGGCGAAGCGGCACGGGGTGCATCCGAACCAGATTTATGCCTGGAAGAAGCAGGTTCTCGACAATGTCGCGAGCCTGTTCGCGCGCGGGGCGAGCGTTTCGGGCGATGGCGAGGAGGAGCGCGAACGTGAGGCGGCCAGGCTTTACGCCAAGATCGGCCAGCTGACGGTTGAACGGGATTTCTTGGCCAGGAGGCCAGGGCGATGAGCGCGCCCGATCGAAGGGCGATGGTGGAGCGCCCGGCGGATTTGTCGGTTCGTCGGCAATGCGTGCTGCTGAATGTGGCGCGCTCGGGGATCTATCGCCCCAAGCCAGAGCCCGGGGCGGACGATCTGGCGGTGATGCGGCGGATCGACGAACTGCATCTGGAGCTGCCGTTCTACGGATCGCGTCGGATGACGTTTGAACTCAACAAGGAGGGCTGCGGAGTCAACCGCAAGCGGGTGCGGCGTCTGATGCGCACGATGGGGATCGAGGCGCTGGTTCCGCGTCCCGGCACGAGCAAGGCCGCCCTCGGCCACAAGATCTATCCCTATCTCCTGCGCGGCCTGGCGATCACCGAGCCGAACCATGTGTGGGCGGCCGACGTGACTTACATCCCGATGGCGTGCGGCTTCCTCTATCTGGTGGCGATCATCGACTGGGCCAGCCGGGCGGTTCTGGCGTGGCGGCTGTCGAACACCAACGACGCGAGCTTCTGCGCGGCGGCGCTGGAGGAGGCGCTGCTTCGGTTCGGAAAGCCGAGGATTTTCAATACCGATCAGGGCTCCACTTTCACCGCCGAGGCTTTCGTCGGCAAGCTCGCGGCGGCTGGCGTCGCGATTTCGATGGACGGACGCGGCCGCTTCATGGACAACATCTTCATCGAACGGCTGTGGCGCTCCATCAAGTATGAAGAGGTGCATCTGAAAGCCTACGCCGACGGCCGCGAGGCGCGGGCCGGCATCGGCTCCTGGATGACCTTTTACAACTTTCGGCGCCCGCACCAGGCGATGAACAACCAGATGCCGATGGCGGTGTGGCGCGCCGGCATGGACAAGACCGAGGCGGCGGCGAGGGCTGTGGATATGCCGCTTCGCTTGGACAACGCAAACGCGTTGCCCACATACCCACAGCAGAGGCAGAAGCAGCAAGAAACGGCTTGATTCATGAAAGACAAGGGCAGGCGAGATTACACCTTAAATCCGACCTCCCGTGGTCCCACGAATAGGGTCCAGTTCACTCGGGAAGATCGAACACCTGGCGTTTCTCGACCCCAATCGCCGCCATCGGATCCAGAGACGAACCGCAATGGCCGCACGCGCAGGCCTCGTGCCGAACCACGGCGTCGGGATCGGCGACCTGACGCAACGTGCCGCCCTGATGGCCCTTCTGGCCCCCGCTCGGCTTGCCAGAGCGGCCGCGCAGGCTGCCCGCCACCCGCGGCTTCTTCTTCAACCCGTCGCTCGATGGCGGTTTCGAACTCGTCGAACTGTCCAGACCCAATCGACGACGAAGTTCGACAACCTCCGCCTGAAGCGCCAAAACTTGGCGATTCAGCGAAGCGATAAGCTCCTCGACTTCCGCAGGAAGGGTCATCCCACCCTTGAGTCAAACTCGCCCCATTATGTCTTCATGAATTCGGCGCCAAAAACCAAATTCACAAACCCTGTGGCATTTCGGACTCACTCGGGCTTGGGAGTTACGTCACTTTTTTCAATGCTGCGGGACACTCCATCCCGAGCAACACGATAAGACAACTTGCCCAAGCAAAATACGATTCCCCTTTGGTCTTCGGCATTTCTTTTGCCCACAAACGGGGTCAGCACACAACGGAAAGCGTAGAGCGTTCAATTTCTAGCCTCAGGCTCACGTATCCAGCGTGTATATGAACTAATAAGGTCGGGAATCCAACCGACGATAATTCCTCTAAGAGTAAGATATGTATATGGGAGGCAAAAGCGGACAGTTTTACCAAGTAAAGAATAAATAACGATGTTTATGAAGAAAGACGCAAGCCTTTCTAAAGCGGCTCTAAAGCGGACCAATTGACTTTGATACGTATTTGATGACTCAAATTCCCCATAAAAAGGTCCGTGCCAAGTTCGCTTAAACCATGGCGTCATTTGCAAACCAAATTCTGAGGCGCCCGCCACACACCTCTCATATCGATTTTGTTCATACTCAGCCCGAGTGGTGCCCAATCTCGCAAATATTGCTTCTTCCGCTTCATTCTCGCGCGCTGGCCAATAAGCAGAGTAAGCCGCTGGACAAGTTTTCCAAGATGCGGACGGAACGGGGGCCACCAAGACCCCCAAACCAGTTCCGAAATCACCAAGCGCCTGCGATTGATCCCCGCCACTAATCATATCCTCTGAAAAGAGGGAGTCATGCCTCGCGATGACAGCCCCAACGGATGCGCTGTACACCGCTTTGACGGCGCGCACTAAAGCTTCCGTCCCCGCATCAGCGCTAAAAGCCCCTTCATCAGCGTGGCCGGGCCCGGCGGGCAGCCGGGGATGACGAGATCGACGGGGATGACGGCCGAGACGCCGTTCGCCACGGCATAGCTTCCGGCGAACTCGCCGCCGTCGGCGGCGCAGGCGCCGGACGCCACCACCCATTTGGGGGCGGGCGTCGCCGCGTAGGTCCGCTCCAGCGCTTCACGCATATTGAGCGTCACCGCGCCGGTCACCAGGAGGACGTCGGCGTGGCGGGGCGAGGCGACGAAGCGAAAGCCGAACCGCTCGATATCGTAGAAGGCGTTGTTGAGGGCGTGAATCTCGAGTTCGCAGCCGTTGCACGAGCCCGCGTCGACGTGCCGGATCGCGAGACTGCGCCCGAGCGTCTGCTCGGCCGCCTCTTTTACCGCCGCCGCAAGGCCGGTGAGTTCCGGATCGCCGACGCCCGGCGCGGCCTCGGTCAGCGGCGGCAGAAGGCCCTGCAGCAGCGTGTTGCGCATCTTAGAGATCGCACCCGGAATAGGAGCCGTTGAAAGACTTGTTGCACAACGGGAAGTCGGCGACGATGTTTTTCTCGATCGCCGCTTCCAAGAGCGGCCAGTGAAACCACGACGCGTCGCGCAGATGGCAGCGCGCGACCGCGCCGCCGCCGTCGAGGCGCACATGGGCGAAGACGTCGCCGCGAAAGGCTTCGATGAGCGCTGAGCCTTCGCAGGGAACCCCCGAGGCGGGAAGCGCGGCGCGGATCGGGCCAGAGGCCAGGCGCGCCAGCATCGCCTCGATCAGGTCGAGACTTTCGCCGACCTCGACAATGCGGACCCAGATGCGGGCGTTGACGTCGCCCGCCTTGCGCGTTGGGACCTTGAAGGAAAGCGCCTCGTAAGGCGGATAGGGATGGTCGCGGCGCGCGTCGAAATCGCGCGCGGACGCGCGGCCGACCACCCCGCCCGCGCCGAACTGGCGCGCCAGATCGGCCTTGAGAACGCCGGTCCCGACCGTGCGGTCCTGCAGCGAGGCGGTGTTGTCATAGAGCCGCACGAGCTTCGGGAACGTCGAACGGGCCTCGACAATGAGCGCCCGGATCGCCGCAACGCCTTCCGGCGCGAGGTCGACGGCGACGCCGCCGGGAACGACCGCGTCCATCATCAGCCGATGGCGGAAGGCGGCGTTGGCCGCGCGGAGCGTTCGCTCGCGCAGGATGCCGCAATGGGCGAGCATGAGGGCGAAGGCGGCGTCGTTGCAGATGGCGCCGATATCGCCGAAATGATTGGCGAGCCGCTCGAGCTCGGCCATCACGCCGCGCAGCCCATGCGCCCGCGGCGGCGCCTCGGCGCCGAGCGCCGCCTCAACCGCGCGGGCGAACGCAATCGCGTAGGCGACGGTGGAATCGCCGCTAACCCGCCCCGCAAGCCTGGCCGCGCGCTCAAGGCTCGCCCCGCGCATCAGCGCGTCGACGCCTTTGTGGGTGTAGCCGAGCCGCTCCTCGAGCCGGACCACCGCCTCGCCGCCGGCGTGGAAGCGGAAATGGCCGGGCTCGATGATCCCGGCATGGACGGGACCGACCGGAATTTGATGCAGGCCGGGCCCTGTGGCCTCAAGGAAGGCGTAGGCGTCGGGCGCGCCGTCACAGGGCGTGCGGTCGCCGAGCGGGTGGCGCAGCGGCCAGCGGCCGTGGTCGAGCCAGCGTCGACCGTCGGGCGCGCCGAGCGCCATGAATCCGTAAAGGTCGCAAGCCGCCCGCTCGAGCCGGCTGGCCGGCGGATGCAGCGCCGCGAGGGAAGGAAATGCGCCGCGATCGCAAAGGACGTCGACGAAGGCGATCGTCCCGTCGTCCTCGCGCAGGGCGAGGCGCATCCGCCCCTCGTCGCCCCACAGGCTGACGAGACTCGCCTCCCCCGCCGCCATTCGCCGGCCGGCCTCGAACCATTCGGTCTCGCCTGAGAGCGTGCGCGCGGAGGTCATGGGCGGCTCCTGGCGCCTCTTTCAAGCAATCTGGACGCAGACGGTTCGCGTCCGCGCGCCCCATAGGCCGTCGACAGACGGGCGTCCTTGCGGACACCCTTTGGTGGGGGCGGGACGGAGTGGGGGGCCGCGCCAAGCTCAGAAAGTGGGCGCTTCGCGTGAACCGTGGTCGTTGTGGGCCATCGCAAGCCGGAAAAGCGTGGCGCGACCCCCCTCCTCAATCCCTCCCCACAAGGGGGGAGTAGCGCCGTAACGGCCCAAAGTACGCACTCGTACGGGGATCGATTCATCGTCCCCCCTAGCGCAGCAGTTGGGCGACGTGCTGGAACCACGTCACCATCGGAGGCGGGAGATAGACGCCGGCCATCAGCACAAGCGCGAAATGCGCGAGGATCGGCAGGGCGGACGCCTTCGCAGGCGCGGTCGAGCCGGCCGGCGCGCCGAACGCCATGCTCTGCACCCTGAGGACGAGCGCTCCAAGCGCCAACAAGAGGCCGAATGCGAGCGGCAGCGCAAGCCACGGCGCGCGCGCGAAGGTCGAGCTCACGATCAAAAACTCGCTCATGAACACGCCCATCGGGGGCAGGCCGACAATCGCGAATACACCGAACACCAGGCTCCAGCCGAGCAGCGGGTGGGAGACGGTCAGGCCCCGGATCTCGGCGATCTGCTGGGTTCCCTTGACCTGCGCGATCTGGCCGACGGCATAGAAGATCGCCGACTTGGTCAGGCTGTGCATCGCCATGTGCAGCAGTGCGGCGAAGTTGGCGAGGGGCCCGCCGACCCCGAAGGCGAAGACGATGATCCCCATGTGCTCGATCGACGAATAGGCGAACATGCGCTTCACGTCGCGGCGGCGGTAGAGCATGAAGGCGGCGAAGACGACCGAGACGAGGCCGAGCGTCGCCATTAGGGGTCCGGGCGCGAGCGCGCGAGCGTTGGCGTCGAGCAGGAGCTTGAAACGCAGCACGGCGTAGAGCGCGACGTTGAGCAGCAGGCCGGACAGGACGGCTGAGATCGGCGTCGGACCCTCGGCATGCGCGTCGGGCAGCCACGCGTGCAGCGGCGCAAGGCCCACCTTCGTGCCGTAGCCGAGCAACAGGAAGACAAAGGCGAGGTCGAGCAGCGCCGGGTCGAACTGTGGCGCATGCGCGATCAGGCTGGTCCACAGCATCGCCGGAACGCCTTCGCCGACGACCGGCTGCGCCGCCATGTAGATCAGGATCGTCCCGAACAGGGCGAGCGCGATGCCGACGCTGCCGAGAATGAAATATTTCCACGCCGCCTCGATCGCCGCCTGCGTTCGGTAGATGCCGACCATCAGCACCGTGGTCAGCGTCGCCAGTTCGATCGCGACCCACATCAGGCCGATGTTGTTGGCGATCAGCGCCAGGTTCATCGAGAACAGCAGGAACTGATACATCGCATGATAGAAGCGCAGATGCGTCGGCGTGAGCCGGCCGGTCTCGATCTCGTGCGCGATGTAGGTGGCGCTGAACACGCTCGCCGTGAAGCCGACGAAGGTGTTGAGCACGATGAAGACGATGTTCAAATCGTCGATCTGAATGTAGGCGTTCGGCGGCGGCGCGGCGGCGAACAGCGACGCCGCGGCGAAAAACGTGACGAGAGAGGAGGCGACGTTCAGCGCCGCGGAGAGCCGGTAGGACGGCAGCGCCGCCAGCAGCGCCGCGGTCGCGGTCGGTAGCGCGAGAATGACGAAGGTCGCGTTCAGCGCGCCCGTCATCGCCGGTCTCCGCGGAACCGGTCGAGCGCGTTCGCGTCGACCGTCTCGAACCGCTCGCTGATGCGGAAGAGGAACACGCCGATCACCACCAGCGCCACCAGCACGGAAAAAGCGACCGAGACCTCGACCACCAGCGGCATGCCCTTCGCGCCCGCGGCGGCGAGAATGAGTTCGTTCTCGAGCGACATGAAGCCGACCACCATTGACACGGCGTTGCGTCGCACCACCATCATCAGCATGCCGAGCAGCACCACCGACAGGGCGAAGGCGAGGTCCTCGCGGGCGAGCACGTCGGCGTCGCTGGCGATGCGCAGCATGACGACCTCGGAGAGGGCGACCAGGGCCAGGCCGGCCAGCATGGTCGGCCCGACGCCGACGACGTTCTCGACGTCGCGCTGGATGCCGAGCTCCGCGATGATCCGGTGCAGCGCGATCGGGATGATGATCGCTTTGAAGGCGAAGGCGATGACGGCGGTGACGTAGAGATGGTTCGCATCCTGCACATAGGCCTGCCAGCCGACCGAGAGCGACAGCACGACAGCCTGCAAGGCGAACGTGTTGAGCAGCGCGTAGAGGCGGTCCTGGTAAAGCAGCATGAAGCTAACCAGCACGAGGCCGCCGGCGAGCAGATGCGAGACGTCGAAGGCGAGGCCCCTCATTTCAGCGTCCTCGAGACGAACAGGAGAAGCGCGCCGAGGAAGCCAAGCATCAGCGCCGCGCCGACGAAATCAGGCACGCGGAAGACGCGCATCTTGGCGATGCTGGTCTCGAATACGCCGAGCGCCACGCCGGCGGCCAGAAGCTTGATGACATAGGCCACCGCGCCGAGGACGCGGTCGGCCACGCTCGCGTCGGCGATCGCGGCGCCCCAGGGAGCGAAGACGCAGATGATGAGCGAGACGTACAGCGCGAGCTTCATCATCGAGGCGAGCTCGATCACAGCGAGATGGCGGCCCGAATATTCGAGGATCATCGCCTCGTGCACCATGGTCAGCTCGAGGTGCGTCGCCGGGTTGTCGACAGGAATGCGGCCGTTCTCGGCAAGCGCAACGATAATGAGCGCGACCAAGGCCATGCCGAGCGAGACGCGCAGGCCGACGGCGTTCGATGTCATGTAGACCGCCACTGTCGACAATTGCGTCGACCCGGCGACCAGCGCGAGGGTGAAGACGATGACGATCATCGCCGGCTCGGCGAGCGCGCCGAACAGCGATTCGCGGCTCGATCCCAACCCGCCGAAGCTCGTACCGACGTCGAGCCCCGCCAGCGCTAGGAAAAAGCGCCCGGCGCCAAGGAGCGCGATAATGACGATGAGGTCGGCCGACCAGGAGAACAGGAGCCCCGTAGCGAAGGTCGGCACCAGGGCGGCGGCGACCCACGTCGCCGCAAACACGAGGTACGGCACGAAGCGGAAGAGCCACGAGGCGCTGTCGGCGACGATCGCCTCCTTGCGAGCGAGCCGCACAAGATCACGATAGGGCTGCAGGAGCGGCGGACCGCGCCGGCGGGTGAGGCGCGCCTTGGTCGCGCGCACCACGCCGGTCAGCAGCGGCGCGACCAGGATGACCAGCGTCATCTGCAGGAGCTGGAAGACGAGATCGATGATCATGGCCATGACGCAAGCACGACCAGAAGGACGACCAGCGCGCCAAACACGACGCTCAGGTACTGGCGGATGGTGAGGAACTGCAGGCGGTTGAGCTGAACGGCGGTCCGCTCTACGACGAGGATCAACGGCAGGTAGAGGAGGTTCCAGATCCGGTCGCTGAGCCTGAGATCGAGACGCGCAGGCCGCGTCTGGCCGGGGGGCGGCATGTCGATCCGCTCCTCCACCACAAAGGCGACCGATCCGAACACACGCCGGATCGGCTGCGCGAAGCTTACCGCTGAATATTGCGTCGTGGGCGACGGATCGGGAAAACCGCAGTCCCAGGCAGGAGCGCGCCGCAACGCGGCAGAGGCGAAACGGTGGATGAAGCTTGCGGCCAGGCCGGCCGACAGGGCGATGAACAGGAACACGAGAAGACCGTTGTAGGAGCTCCGGCTCTCGACGACCGGCGCGATCGACAGCCAGGCGATCGAGGACTGCGTCGGCATGTGCGCGCCGACGGCGATTTGCGTCGCTTGGCTGAGGGCGTCGATCGCCAGACCCGGAAGGACGCCGACGAGAAGGCAGAGCGTCGCCAGAATTGCCATCGCGGCAAGGGCAAGGCGATCGGCCTCGCGGGCGACCGCCTCGGTTCGAGGCCGTCCAAGAAAGGTTATGCCGAACGCCTTGCAAAAGCAGGCGGCGGCGAGCGCGGCCGACAGCGCCAGCACGGCTCCGACCGCGGGCGCCAATATCTTCAGCACCCAGGACGGCAACGCCGGGCTCAGCAATATGGCCTGAAACGTCAGCCATTCGGAAACAAATCCGTTGAAGGGCGGCAAGGCCGAAATGGCGGCGCAACCAACCAAGAAGAAGAACGCCGTTCTGGGCATGGTGTGAATGAGGCCGCCGAGGCGCTCCATGTCGCGCTCGCTGGTCTCGGACAACACGGCGCCGGCGCCGAAGAATAAGAGGCTCTTGAACAGCGAATGATTGAACACGTGCAAGAGCCCCGCCGTTAGCGCAAGCGAGGCGGCGGCCGGCATGCCGAACGCCTTGAACCCCAAAGCGAGGCCAAGTCCGATATAGATAATGCCGATGTTCTCGACCGTGTGGTATGCGAGCAGGCGCTTGAGGTCGTGTTGCATCAAGGCATAGATCACGCCGAGCAGGGCGGAGCCGGCGCCGACCGTGAGAACCGGAACGCTCCACCACCAGTTCGCCGGGCCCGCGAGATCAAACACGATCCGAACGAAGCCATAGACGGCGACCTTCGTCATGACCCCGCTCATGAGCGCTGAGACGTGGCTTGGCGCGGCGGGATGGGCGAGCGGCAGCCAAACGTGTAGCGGCACGATCCCGGCCTTTGACCCCGCTCCGATCAGGGCCAGAATGAACGCGAGGCCGGCGACGCCGGGCGGCGGCCCCGCCGTCCGCATGGCGTCGAAAGCGTACCCGCCGGCGGGTTCCGCCAACAAAGCGAAAGCGAGCAACAGCGCTAGCGTGCCGAAGCTCGCCATCAGGAGATAGACGTAACCCGCGCGCGCGTTGTCGTGGTCGCGATGATGCGCCATCACCAGCGCCCAGGAGGAAAGCGACATGAACTCCCAGGACAGAAGAAACGTATAGGCGTCGTCGGCGACGAGGACGAGGCTCATACCCGCGAGGAAGGCCGGAAAGAACGGCAGCACCCGTTCGGGCGAGCGTTCGGCCCGACCGTAGCCGAGGCCGTAGATGCTCGCCGCGGCGGCGCCGAGATTGACGACGACAAGAAAGAACGCGGACAGCGCGTCGATGCGGAAACGTGCGCCGATCCAGGGCAGGCCGAGCGGTAGGACAAGCGGCTCGCCCCGCGCTCCAGTAAGGAGCGCGTCGATCGCAACGAAAAGCAGGAGCGCCGAGAGGACGAGCGAACCGCCGTAGACCAGCCTTCCCGCGAAGGGTCTTCTCGCCAGAAACGCCCCCGCGACCGCGAGAGAAAGGAACGCAGCGTCACCCGCAAGGCAGAGCGCTTCGGCGCTCATTGCGATCGGCCGTCAAGCCGAGAAATGGGAGTCCCGATCACCGCCCCGCCAAACCTACGCGAATCGTTGGTTATTCTCCGCGCGACAGTAGCAGAAATCCGGCGCGCGTTAAGCCGCATTCTTCAATAGCGCGAGGAGCTCGCGATGCATGATCTCGTTGCCGCCGCAGATCGACCGCGTCCGCAAAAAATCCGGCCCGCCATCGGCGTCGGTGACAAATCCGCCGGCCTCGCGGATGAGCAGCGAACCCGCGGCGATGTCCCAGGAATTGAGTCCGCGCTCCCAGAAAGCGTCGAAGCGGCCGGCGGCGACATAGGCGAGATCGAGCGCGGCGCAGCCGAGCCGGCGGACGTTGACCACGCGAGTCATCACCACGGCGAGCTCCGCTTTGAACAGGGGATGCTCCGCCGCCTTGCCGAGGTGGGGAATGCCGCAGCCGAACAGCGCCTGCGACAGTTCGTTGCGCTGGGCGACCCGGAGACGCCGGTTTGCGCCCCAGGCCCCCTGGCCCTTTTCGGTCACGTACATGTCGTCATCGGCCGGATTGTAGATAACGCCCGCGACGATCTGACCCTCGCGCTCGAGCGCGATCGAGATGGCGAAAATCGGAATGGCGTGGAGGAAGTTGGTGGTCGCATCGAGCGGATCGATGTGCCAGGTGTGGCTCTTGTCCGTCCCCTCGACCCGGCCGCTCTCCTCCATTACGAAGCCGTAGCCAGGACGCGCCTTGGCAAGCTCCTCATAGAGCGTCTTTTCCGAACGCTTGTCCGCCAGGCTGACGAAATCGCCGGGTCCCTTCATCGACACTTGCAGCTGCTCGATTTCGCCGAAGTCGCGCTTCAGGCCGCGCCCCGCCTTGATCACGGCGTTGGTCATGACGGTCATCAGGGCGGAGCGGATCATAACGGCGTTCTCCAGGAAGCGGCCGGCGGTGGTTTAGGGGATGGGCCACGGCGAGGCAACCGAAGGCGGGAGCTCAGTAGAGATAGGGAACGAGCCTCCAGGTGCGCCCGCGATAGGCCTGGTATTCGGCTCCGAACGTATCGGCCAGCAGACGCTCCTCGGCGTCCATGCGCGCAACGAGCACGAGTCCGATGAGCGCCGTGACGGCAAGTCCGACGCCGGAGCGGAACGCCGGGCTCCAGCCGACGGAGGTCGCGAGGAGACCGAGGTAAGACGGGTGCCGGATGACTCCATAAAGACCGTGGGTCACGAGCTTGTGATCCTGCTGGATCGCGACGAGGCCGCTGAATTGGCGTCCCAGCACAAAGACCGGCGCGAGACGCAGCGCGCCGCCGGCCGCGTAAACCGCGACGCCGAGCCAGCGCACGCCCTCGCCCCCGAAGGTGAGCGCTTCATAGCGGTCACTGAGCGCGGGCAGAATGGCTAGCGCGATTCCGAGGATCGTAAAGGCGGCGAGGACCCAGCGGTTCGAGCGATCCTCGCGCACGCCCGAGCCGATATGGCCCTCGGAGAACATGGCCGCGATCCACAGCGCGATCGTCACGATGGTAAGGGCGACGAGCGGCGCGTGAGAGAAGAAGCGCGCGGGGCCGCCTTCCCCGGCGACCGCAAATCCAAGATAGAGCGCGAGGCTGACCGTGGTGAGCATGGCGAGACGGAGGGAGGCCATGCTGGGATGCTAAGCCTGCCCGCCGTACCATGCAAAACGCGGAATGACGGGCGAGCGGTCTGGCTTGAATATTCTGGCGAGAGATAGGATGGCTCGGAAAGCCACGACGACCGAGGACCGCATGCGTTCAGACATCGAAATCGCCCGCGCCGCCAAGCTCAAGCCGATCGCGGAGATCGCCGGCGAAATCGGCATTCCCGAGGAGGCGCTGCATCCCTATGGTCGTTGGATCGCCAAGATCGAGCCGGACTTCCTGCGCCAGGCGGCGGAAGAACGCGAGGACGGCAAGCTCATCCTCGTCACCGCGATCAACCCTACTCCGGCGGGCGAAGGCAAGACGACGACGACGGTCGGCCTCGGCGACGCGCTCAACCGGATCGGCAAGAGGACCATCGTTTGCCTGCGCGAGCCTTCACTGGGCCCATGTTTCGGCATGAAGGGCGGCGCGGCCGGCGGCGGCTACGCCCAGGTCGTGCCGATGGACGCGATCAACCTGCATTTTACCGGCGATTTCCACGCCATCACCTCGGCGCACAACCTGCTCGCGGCAATGCTCGACAACCACGTCTACTGGGGCAACGCGCTCGGGCTCGACCAGCGCCGTATGGCCTGGAAGCGCGTGCTCGACATGAACGATCGCGCGCTCAGGCAAGTCGTGGTCGGGCTCGGTGGCCCGTCGAACGGCTTCACCCGCGAGGACGGCTTCGACATCACCGTCGCCTCCGAGGTCATGGCGGCGTTCTGCCTTGCTTCCGACATCGACGACCTCGAAGGCCGGCTGGGGCGGATGGTAGTCGGCACGACCTACGGCAAGGCGCCGGTGACGGCGGCGGACCTGAAGGCGGAGGGCGCGATGTCGGCCCTGCTCAAGGAGGCGATCAAGCCCAATCTTGTCCAGACGCTTGAGGGCTCGCCGGCGCTGGTGCACGGCGGCCCCTTCGCCAATATCGCGCACGGCTGCAATTCGGTCGTGGCGACCAAGGCCGCGCTCAAGCTCGGCGACTATGTCGTGACCGAGGCGGGGTTCGGCGCCGATCTTGGCGCGGAGAAATTCTTCGACATCAAGTGCCGCAAGGCGGGGCTCAAACCCGCCGCCGCCGTCGTCGTGGCGACGGTGCGCGCGCTCAAAATGCACGGCGGCGTCGCCAAGGACGCGCTCGGAGTCGAGAATCTCGGCGCGCTCAAGTCCGGCGTGGTCAACCTCGCGCGCCACATCGCGAACGTCCACAAATTCGGCGTTCCGGTCGTGGTCGCGATCAATCGCTTCAGCGCGGACACAGGGGCTGAGCTCGATCTCGTCAAGCGCGCGGTCAGCGACCGGTTCGGCCTCAAGGTCGTGGTCTGCGACCATTGGTCGCGCGGGGGGGCGGGCGCGGAAGACCTCGCGCACGCCGTGACGGACGTGGCCGACGCGGGCGAATCGCAGTTCCAGCTCCTGTATCCCGACGATCTCAGCCTCTGGGACAAGACGCGCACGATTGCGCGCGAGATCTACGGCGCCGACGACGTCGCGGCGGACGCTTCGGTGCGCGCGAAGTTTCGCGCGCTCGACACCGCTGGCTACGGCGTTCTGCCAATCTGCGTCGCCAAGACCCAGTACTCGTTCTCGGACGACCCGACGCGCCTGGGCGCGCCGACCGGATTCGACGTGACCGTGAAGGACGTGCGGCTGCGCGCCGGGGCCGGATTTGTCGTCGCGCTGATGGGCGACATCCGGACGATGCCGGGACTGCCCCGCAGCCCGGCGGCCGAACGCATTCGCGTCGTCGACGGCGAGATCGAGGGCCTGTTCTGACCGCGATCGACGCGGTGCCGGAACGGTCGGCGTCACTTCGGCGTCGGCGCGTCCTCGCGGATCAGATTCTCCGCCTTCAGCGCCCGCCAAAAGGCCGGCGGCGTCTTTGTCGCCATCATCGCGGCGTCGCGCTTGGCCTCGCTTGCGCGGCTCACGCCCGGAGCGACGCTGACGACCGCCGGGTGGCCGAGCGGAAAATGCAGCGCCGCCTCCGGCAGCTTGACCTTGAACGCCTTGCAGATCCGCTGGATTTGCCGAACTCGTTCCTTCACCTGATTGGGCGCCGGGCGGTAATTGTAGTGGGCGTCGGCCCTCAGCCCGGTCGCCAGAATCCCCGAGTTGAACGGACCGCCGACAATGACGCCGATCCGCTTCTCCTCGCACAGGGGCAAAAAGCTCGTCAGCGCGTCCTGCTCGAGCAGCGTATAGCGGCCCGCCAGCATGAACACGTCGAAGTCGCCGGCGCGTGCGAAAGCCTCGGCCGCCTCCCATTCGTTGACGCCGGCGCCAATGGCCTTGATCACGCCGGCGGACCGCATTCGATCGAGCGCGCGATAGCCGCCGGCCATGAAGTCGGCCAGATGCCAGTCGGCCGCCTCCTTGTGCCCGTGGGTCGTGATGTCGACGTCGTGGGCGAACACAATATCGATCCTGTCCAGGCCGAGGCGCTCGAGGGAGAACTCGAGCGAGCGCATCACGCCGTCATAGGAATAGTCGAAGCGTTCGCTGCGCGACGGCGTCTCGAAGAAGGCGTTGGGCCGCGAGCGCTCCTTTGGCGCACAGACCTCGAGGAGACGGCCGACTTTGGTGGAAATGAGAAAGGCGTCGCGCGGCTTCTCGCGCAGAAATCCGTTGAGCCTCGTCTCCGACAATCCGAGACCATAAAGGGGCGCCGTATCGAAATAACGGCAGCCGACAGCCCACACCGTGTCCAGCAACTGGCGAGCTTCTTTTTCCGTCATCGGCCGATACAGGTTGCCAAGCGGCGCGCCTCCGAACCCAAGTTCAGTGAAACACAACTCGGTTCCGAGTTGCGTCACGAGCTTTCGCGATCGCATGCCTCGCACATTGGCGCTCGCCGCCATCGGGCCGCCCCTCCCTGAGCTGTCGAACTCCACCTGCGCTGCGTCGTCGGCCGCCGCGAACGTGGCGATGCGCCCCCTTCTCGCTCACAGACGGCGGCGCGCTGCCGCCACCGGCGAATTTCCCTGATATGTAGCGAAATCCACAACGATCCCGCGAGACGCGGAAATACTTCTGCACCCGTCACAGCGAGTCAAGCCAGACGCGGTATGCAGCGACCGTACGAGGCGTCGCGGCGCGTCAGGAAATGGAACCCGAGCCGCGGTCTTTTGACGTGGACGCCAGATCGCCTTCGGCGATGAAGCGGCGTAGGCGGCCCAGACTCGGATCGTTCGGCGTGCGCGTTTCGAGGTCGGCGAGGATCCGGCGCAAGGCAATCCGGGCCGTCGCCCAACCATAGCCATTCGCCACAAGCCGCTGGGCATGGCTGATGGCGCGTTCAACGACATCAGACGTCTGAGCGCTCATAACGCGTCTCACATCCACTTCGCGGCCGCACCGGAAAGACTACAGCAAGACCGGCGCCACGAACGTGAGACATTTTTTCGTACCGATCTCGTACAAATAGGCGTCGCGAGGGCCGCTCGCGATATCCGAACGGCGCCATTTCAGGATAGAGCGCCCGACGACGTCGTCAGGCGGGCGCGCGCCGGGTGAAGCCGAGCCGCCTGTTCAGTTGCTCGACGAGATTGTGCGCGGCCTCGGTGAGGACGGCTCCTGGCGGGACGGTGGCGTCGGCTCCGGCGGCGCGCAGCGGCGCGAAATCCTGCTCCGGGATGACGCCGCCGACCACATCATCGCATCGCCCATGCTAACCTCGCCGAGAGCGCTTTTCAGCGCCGGCGTCAGCACGATCTGCAGCCCGTCCGAAAGATCCTCGAGGGCCTGGGAATTGGCTTCCGCGCACATCGGGTTCGTCGAGGCGCGCGATGACGCGCCACGGTCCGCCGGAGCGCAGGGACCTGGGACCGTCCGCCGGCTGATTGACGGGTTCGATACGGAGGCCATCGGCGGAACGGGTCACGAGCTTGTCGAGGCTCACCCCTTTGAGCGCCGTCTCGGCCGCCTTTCTCCAGTCGGCCTCGGACCAAGCCGGAGATACCGCTGCCTCCGCGCCCAGTGTTGTCGCTCCGTCAGATGAACTGCGACAACCCTGGAATGGAAGCCGCGATCTCACCGACTGTTTGGTCGCCCGCGACTTCCCGCGCGTAGGCGAATACTTCCCGACCTGCCGTCTGGATCTGGTCCATGCTCAGGCCAAGGCCCATCAGCTCGCCGCCGAGCGCCATCAGACCGCCCCCGCCCATCGCGCCGGACGCTATGCCCATCAGCCCCTTTAACCCGAAACCCATGCCTTCACCGCCCGTCGACGCGCCAGACGCGATGATCGCTCGCAACTCGGGCGCCTTCTCGAACAGGTCCTTGACGCCGTCTTCGGACGCCTCGCGCTGGATGAAGTCTGCGATCAATGCCACGGTCTTGCGGGCGACCTCAGGAGAAAGGTTCGCCGCCTTCGCGACGCGGGCAATGATATTATCCATCTCCAGCTCCTTGGGTTGTGTCAACACACACGGCTCGTGTCGCCGCTCGCCCGTTCAAAAGCAAGAATTGCCATTACACTAATCGGTCCGCTGTGACGGCGCCACGGAAAGCTTCTCCCGATTGAGACGGTGCGACAGCGAGACGCACAGCGCGGTCGTCCCTGGCGATGCGGTCTCGCGGACGTACGCCTCGCGGCGGGGACGGAGCCCGCGACAATAAACTTGTCCGTCCAAGCTATGGGAAAAGGCCCGAGGGAGACGGCAAAATCGAGCCGCCGGGCCGACGAGGTTACCCGCGTTCCGGTGCGGGCGCGGCGAAGAGCCGCACGGAGCTACGAAACCGGATCGCGATCGGGACAGCGCGGCGCAGCAATTTTCGTCTATGATATTTTTACATAACTAAAGCCGGAGGAATAATATCGCTCCCGTATGCCCTTAAGCGGAATGGGATCGCGTTCGACGGTCGCGCGTGATGCCGAGAGAGCGTCTGCAATCGATTGAAATGACAACACTTTCGCATAATAATTGGCAGAGCCTGGCGAAAACAGACCGCCGTTGGGCCGGCATCCGCCATCCAGCGAAGGCCGCGGACGCGGAATCGTCACGTCGGCAAAGCCTCGGATACGTGAACATTTGACTAAGTGTAGCATGCAAATGTTGCATAGCTGCGTTACCGACGCATACCTACCCAAATTTCCAAAGAGGACTATTTGCACTGCAGCAACAGTGAGACAGGGAACAGACAATGACCACCTTCAAGACCATCTCCGAAAAACTCGCGACCTGGCGGCGTTATCGGGACGCGATCCGCGAGCTCAGCCAGCTCACCGACCGGGAACTCAGCGACATCGGCATCCGCCGCGGCGAGATCGAGACCATCGTCCGTCAGTCGCTGGATCGGGCCGCCGCGTAAGCGCGCCAAGTCCAACGATAGCGCGCCGCCTCGAGCGGCTGGCGAAAAAGCGGCTCCTCCGGAGCCGCTTTTTACTTGGCTCGGCGCAGTTGACGTTCTTTGGCGGCTTGGCCAAGACACGCCGTGCGTTCCATTCACGTGATCGGCGGCGGCCTCGCCGGATCGGAGGCGGCGTGGCAGGCGGCGGAAGCCGGCGTTCCCGTCGTGCTGCACGAAATGCGCCCGCTGACTGCGACCGCCGCCCACCGAACGAGCCGGCTCGCCGAACTCGTCTGCTCCAACTCGTTTCGCTCCGACGACGCGGCGACCAACGCGGTCGGCGTGCTCCATCGCGAGATGCGCGCGCTCGGTTCGATCATCATGCGCAGCGCCGACGCCCATCAGGTTCCGGCCGGCGGCGCCCTCGCTGTCGACCGCGAGGGTTTCTCGGCGGCGGTTGAGCAAGCGGTGCTGGCCCATCCCCTTGTCAGCCTGGAACGCGGCGAAATCGCCGGACTTCCCCCGCCCGACTGGGACAATGTCGTTATCGCGACGGGTCCGCTGACCTCGGGCGCGCTCGCCGAAGCGATCGGCCGTGTCACCGGCGAGGGCGCGCTGGCCTTCTTCGACGCCATCGCGCCGATCGTCCACCGCGACTCGATCGACATGGACATCGCGTGGATGCAGTCGCGCTACGACAAGGAGGGTCCAAGCGGCGTCGGCGCCGCGGCCTATGTCAACTGCCCGATGAGCCGCGACCGGTACGAGGCCTTCGTCGACGCCGTGCTCGCCGCCGAGAAGACCGAGTTCCGCGAATTCGAGGGCACGCCCTACTTCGATGGCTGCCTGCCGGTCGAGGTCATGGCCGAGCGCGGCCGCGAGACGCTGCGGCATGGGCCGATGAAGCCCGTCGGTCTGACCAACGCCCATCAGCCCAACATCAAGCCTTACGCCGTCGTCCAGCTTCGGCAGGACAATGCGCTCGGCACGCTTTTCAATATTGTCGGCTTCCAGACCAAGCTGAAGTACGGTGAACAGGCGCGCGTTTTCCGGATGATTCCCGGGCTCGAGCGCGCCGAATTCGCCCGCCTTGGCGGCATTCATCGCAACACCTACCTCAATTCGCCCCGGCTCCTCGACGACCGCCTCCGGCTCAAGGCCGAGCCGCGGCTGCGCTTCGCCGGCCAGATCACCGGCTGCGAGGGCTATGTCGAAAGCGCCGCTGTCGGCCTGATCGCCGGACGCCTCGCCGCCACGGAACGGCTCGGCCTGACCCTCGAGCCGCCGCCCGCGACGACCGCGATCGGCGCGCTTCTCAACCACATCACCGGCGGCCACATCGAAGCGATTGACGGCGGCCCGCGCTCGTTCCAGCCGATGAACGTCAATTTCGGCCTCTTCCCGCCGATCGTCGAGCCGCGCGTCGACGAGACCGGCAAACGCCTGCGCGGACCCGAGCGGGGCGTCGCGCGCAAGCGGGCGCTTTCGGCGCGGGCAGAGGCCGATCTGTGGGCGTGGGCGGGACGCGCCCCAGTTTGACAGGTGAGCGATCGTCGAACCGCGCGTCGACGAAGCAGCCGAGCGACCGCGCGGACCCCAGCACGGCGTCGCCTGCAGGCGCGCGCTGTCGCCGCGGGCGGACAGCGATCTTGAAGGGGTCTGTAGGCGTCTTTGACGACCGCCCGCAACCAGCTCAGCGCTGTGTGCGCCAAGACCGGCGCGCTTCGGCCGAGCGAACTCGTCGCCCTGATTGCCCTCGCTTGCGATTCGTTCGCCTTGAGCCCTTGACCGAGCGTCCGCAGGCGCCGATGGTTCCTGCCGAAAATCCTTGTCGCCGCATGAGAAAGGTTTGGTTGCGTGACGCCCTTCGAGGTCATTCGCGCCCGCGCCGAGCGGCGCAAGGGCGGCGGCGAGGCGTTGAAGGCGCTCTTGCCGCCTGTCCCGCCTAAGAATGCGCTGGCCGCCCTTCGCGACGACAGGGTTCTCGCCGAGATGGCGCGGCGCGTGTTCAGTTCTGGCTTTTCCTGGAGCGTCATCAAGACGAAATGGCCGGGGTTCGAAGCGGCATTCCTCGGCTTCGAACCGGCGAATCTTGCGTTTCAGCCCGACGAGTTCTGGGACTTGCTGACCCGCGACGAGCGCATCGTTCGCAACGGCGCGAAGATCCTCTCCGTGCGCCACAACGCGAATTTCGTCCGCGACGTTTCGGGCGAGCATGGCGGCTTCGGCAAATTCCTCGCCGCGTGGCCGTCGTCCGACGAGATCGGGCTTCTGGCTGTTCTCGTCAAGCGCGGCGGCCGGCTCGGCGGCAATACCGGCCAGATGCTCCTGCGTGCGTTGAATTGGGACGGGTTCGTCCTGTCGCAGGACGTCGTCTTGTGCCTCAGCGACGCCGGCCTCGACATTGCGCCGGAGCCCAAGTCGAAGGGGGACATGACGAAGATCCAGGCCCAGTTCAACGCCTGGGCCGCCGAGACGGGGCTTCCCTACACCCATCTTTCCCGGATTTGCGCCATGTCGATCGGCGAGAACTATGGCGAACGCGAGCGCGTCGGACTGACCTACGAGACCAAATAGCGCGCAAGCGACGCGAGTCGCAGGACCGCGAAGCCTTCGAGCGGTTCATGGCCGAGCGCAACGTCCCGAAAAACGAGCACGATCCGAGTTGACCGGACGACGCGCCGATGCGCCTCCGTCCCCGAGCCGAGGCGCGACCGCGCGCTTTTGCCGCAACGCCCCCCAGCCGCTAGCATGGTTGGGCTGCGTTGCGCAGGAGAACCGATCCATGCCCTTCCGTCCCTCGCCGCCCGGCGATGACGACGTTGCTCGCGAATGCGGACCTCGCGCCGCGTTTCACGGTCTTTTCGGGCGCCATGGCGGCGGCCCGTTCGGACGCTGGCGAGGCGCGCGGATGTTCGATTCCGGCGCGCTGCGCCTGCTGGTGCTCGGCCTTATCGCCGAAGAGCCGCGGCACGGCTACGACATCATCCGCGGCTTGAGAGCGCGCTTCCAGGGGTCCTACAGCCCGAGCCCCGGATCCATTTATCCGATCCTGCAACAGCTTTCCGAAGCGGGGCTCGTCGCCTCGACCTCTCATGGACCTCGACGTCGGTTCACCGTCACCGAGGCGGGCAAAGCTTGGCTTGCCGAGCAGAGCGCCGAATTGGACGCGATCAAGGCTCAGGTCGATAGTGCGGCGGCGCCGATCGGCGAGCAGGCGATCGGCGAGTCGATCCGGGAACTCCGCGCGGCGCTGTTTTCGAAGATGCGCAAAGGCGCGCTGGACGCCCACCAGGCCGGCCGCCTTCGCGACGTCCTGGAGCGGGCGCGGCGCGAAATCGAGGACCTTTAGCCGGCCCGCCGTTCAGGACGCGGACAGGAACCAACCGGCTCAAGACACGTCAGCAGGATGCGCAACTTTTAGCTGCCAAGTCCGGCCAGCCGCTGAAATGGGACTTCGCGCTTTCCAGCTCCGCGGCGCATGGCGGATCGCTCGCGAGCGGCGCCACGTTGACGAGCGTCGCGAATAAGTCCTATTGTATGACTATTGGCGGTCTGCTTGCCGGATGCGCTTGGGGCAATCGCCAAACAAACACGCGTCCGACAGCCGAGGCGCCAAGAGCGTGATCATCACGGGAGGAGAATATGCAACTTAGGAAATGGCTGGGCGGAGCCGCGCTTGGCGCGACGCTGATTTTAGCGGGATCGTCGGCCTTCGCCGTCACCATAGGGTTCTCTCAGGTCGGCGACGAAGGCGACTGGCGGCCCGCTTTCTCCAAAGACATGCAGGAAGAAGCGAAGAAGGAGGGGATCGATCTCAAGTTTGCCGACGCGCAGGGCAAGGAAGAGGATCAGCTGAAGGCGGTCCGCGCGTTCATCGCCCAGAAGGTCGACGCCATCATCATCGCCCCGGTCGTCACCACCGGTTGGACGCAGGTCCTCGAAGAAGCCAAGAAGGCGGGCATCCCGGTGTTCCTGGCCGACCGCGACGTCGAGGCCGACAAGAGCTTGTTCGTCGCCCGCATCTCGGCCGACTTCAACCTCGAGGGGAGGCTCGCCGGCGCCTGGCTCGCTCAAGCGAGCAAGGGGAATTGCAACGTCGTTGAGCTTCAGGGCACCGTCGGGTCGGCCCCCGCGATCGAACGGAAGAAGGGCTTCGAAGCCGTCGCCTCCCTGTTCCCCAACATCAAGATCGTCAAGTCGCAGAGCGGCGATTTCACCACCGACGGCGGCAAGAAGGTGATGGAAGCCTTCATCAAGTCGACCGACAACCTGAAGGGCATCTGCGGCGTGTTCGCGCATAACGACAACATGCAGCTCGGCGCCATTCAGGCGCTGAAGGAAGCCGGCCTCAAGCCAGGCAAGGACTTCCTGCTGGTGTCGGTCGACTACGTGCCGGCGATGAAGGAAGCGCTTGCGGCCGGCGACGCGAATGCGTCGGTCGAGCTCCGCTCGGCGATCGGCAAGTACATCTACCCGGTGGTCACGCAGTACCTGCAGGACCACAAGGAGCTGCCGAAGTGGATCGTGATTCCTTCCGATCTCCACGCTGCGGCTACGCCCGGCAACTGATCCCCGGTTCGGGTTCCGCGGCTTGATAAGCGCGCTCCGCCGCATGCCGGCGGGGCGCGCCAGTTTCCACCGGCGTCGGCTTGTGCGAACTTCGCTCGCAGGCAAATCGTAAGCGTATCCATAACGGGTTGGGCGGAGCGCAAACTGTGACCGCGCGCATTGAAATGCTCGGCGTATCGAAAGCGTTTCCGGGCGTTCGGGCGCTCGACCGCGTCGATTTCCAGGTCGAGGCCGGCGAGGTCCATGCGCTCATGGGCGAGAACGGCGCCGGCAAATCGACCTTGATCAAGATCATGACCGGCGCCCTGCAGGGCGACGCGGGCGAGATCCGGATGGACGGCCGAGCGGTTCGCATCGGCTCGACAGGCGACGCGCAGGCGCTCGGTGTCGGCACGGTCTATCAGGAGGTCAACCTCGTTCCGACCATGTCGGTGACGAAAAATCTTACGCTCGGCCGGCAGCCGAAAAGGTTCGGTCTCATCAACTGGGGCGGGGCCAGGAAACGCGCGCGCGAGCGTCTGAAGCGCCTCAACTTCGGCTCCGAGATCGACATCGAGCGGCCGCTTGGGTCCTATTCGGTCGCGATCCAGCAACTCGTGGCGATCGCCCGTGCGCTCGAGCACGACACCCGCGTTCTGGTGCTCGACGAGCCGACCGCTAGCCTTGACGCCATCGAGACCGCGCTTCTGTTCAAGATCGTCCGCGACCTGAAGGCGCGCGGCATCGCCATCGTCTTCATCACCCATTTCATCGACCAGGTCTACGAGATCGCCGACCGGATCTCGGTGCTGCGCAACGGTCGCCTCGTCGGCTGCGCCCCGATCGCCGAGCTTCCTCCCCCGAAAATGATCTCGCTGATGCTCGGCCGCGAACTCGAGCACACCGAGGAGCGCGCGGCGAAAGCGGAGTCGGTCGCCAAAGGCGAGCCGATTCTGGTCGCCGAAGGGCTCGGACGGCGGCGCGTTATGGCGCCGTTCGATCTCTCCTTGCGCGCCGGCGAAGTCGTCGGGCTTTCGGGGCTGCTGGGATCCGGCCGCACCGAGGTCGCCAAGCTGATTTTCGGCGCCGTCAAACACGACTCTGGAAAACTGACTGTCGGCGGGGCGCCGGTGTCGTCGGCCTCGCCAGGCCATTCGCTTCATCTCGGCATCGCCTTCTGTCCCGAGGACCGCAAGGCCGAGGGCATCTTCGGCGAGCTCACCGTGCGGGAGAATATCATTCTTGGCCTGCAGACCAAGCGGGGCTGGCTTAACCGGCTCTCGCACGACGAGCAGGAAGCGTTGGCGCAAGAGATGATCAAGGCGCTGGCGATCGCTACGCCCGACGCCGACAAGCCGGTTGGCCAACTGTCGGGCGGCAACCAACAGAAGGTCGTGCTGGCGCGCGCTCTCACCGCCGAGCCGCGTATCCTTATCCTCGATGAGCCGACGCGCGGCATCGATGTGGGGGCTCACGCGGAAGTCGTGACGCTGATCCGTAAACTCTGCGCTCAAGGGCTTGGGTTGCTCGTCGCCTCGTCGGAGCTCGACGAGCTCGTCGCGGTCAGCGACCGGATCGCCGTGCTACGGGATCGCCGCAAGGTCGGCGAGATCGAGGAGCGTGACATCAACCGCCAGACCATCATTGACACGATCGCGGGCGCCAGAACGTGAAGCACTCGGCTGAGATCCGGGCGACGACCCCGTCCCTTTCCTGGCTGCGCGCGATCGCCGGGCATCGCGCCGTGTGGCCGATCGTCGCACTGGCGCTGATCCTGATCGTCGACGGAATCATTTCGCCTGGCTTTTTTCAGATCCGCATCGTCGAGGGCCGGCTGTTCGGAAACCTGATTGACATTCTGTACCGCGCCGTGCCGACGGCGCTGGTCGCGCTCGGCATGGCGGCGGTCATCGGCACCAAGGGCATCGATCTCTCGGTCGGCTCGATCATTGCGATCGTCGGCGCGGTCATCACTTGGCGCATTCACGCCGGCGATCCGCATTGGGTCGTTCTTCTGATCGCCCTCGGCGCCGGCCTTCTCTGCGGATTGTGGAACGGCTTCCTGGTGGCGGTGCTCGACATCCAGCCGATCATCGCGACGCTGATCCTGATGACATCGGGGCGCGGCATCGGCCTGATGATCAACCTGCTCTACGGCGGCACGAATCCGAGCTTCACCAGCCCCCTGCTGCAGGGTTTGAGCGTCGGCCACATCGGTCTCGTACCGACCCGCCTCCTTCTGTTTGCTTCGATCTTTTTCGTGTTGTGGCTGCTGATCCGGCGCACCGCGTTCGGGCTGCTGCTCGAATTGGTGGGCTCCAACCCGGCCGCGGCCAAAATTGTCGGCATCAACGCGCGTCTGGTCATCTACGCCGCCTATCTCATTTCCGGCTTTTGCTCCGGCTGGGCGGGAATCGTCCTGGCGGCCGACACGCACACTTCCGACCCCGTCAGCATCGGCCTCAACATCGAACTTGACGCCATCCTCGCCGTGGTGATCGGCGGCGGCTCGCTGTCTGGCGGCCGCGTCTACCTCGGGATGACCCTACTCGGCGTGCTGGTCATTCAGGCGCTCACCACTTCGATCCTCACCAGTGGCCTGCCGCCGGAATACAATTTGGTGGTGAAGGCCGTTGTAGTCGTTGTTGTTTTGCTGCTGCAGTCGACCAACCTGCGGATCGCCTTGTATAACGCTGTCTCGAGGACCAAGCGATGAACGAGAAGTACCTTCCGCTTCTTGCGACAATCGCTGTTTTCGTGGCGATTTTCCTGCTTGGCGGTCTGCTCTACAACAATTTCCTCTCGACGCAGGTGCTCGGCGACGTCCTCGCCGACAACGCCTTCATCATCACGGCGGCGATCGGCGCGACCTTCGTCATCCTGTCCGGCGGCATCGACCTGTCGGTCGGCTCGATGATCGGATTCGTTGGCGTCGTCATCGCCAACCTCGACCTCGCCGGTTGGCATCCGCTCGCCTCGGCCGCGATGATGCTCGCGTTCGGACTGCTATTCGGCGCGCTGCAGGGGTTGATCATCGACTTCTGCGATATTCAGCCGTTCATCGTCACGCTCGCCGGCCTCTTCGTGCTCCGGGGTAGCTGCTTCATGATCAACCTCGATTCGGTGCCGATCCATCATCCGTTTGTCGAGTGGTTCTCCAGCCTCAGCATTCCGCTCCAGGGGGAAGGCGAGTTGCGCAGCTCGGCGGTCGTCATGCTGATTGCGCTTGTCGTCGCGATCGGCATCGCGCATTTCACCGGTTTCGGCGCCAACGTCTACGCGATCGGCGGCGACAAGACGTCCGCTAGGCTGATGGGCGTTCCGATCCGGCGGACGATGGTCGGCATCTACGCCCTCGGCGGCTTCTACAGCGCGCTTGGCGGGGTGATTTACGCGTTCTACACCTCGTCCGGCTATCCGCTCGCCGGCACGGGCAATGAGCTCACCGCAATCGCGGCGGTCGTCCTCGGCGGAACGATGCTAACCGGCGGAATCGGATCGGTCGCCGGGACCCTGTTCGGGGGCATGATTCTCGGCCTGATCGCGACCATCATCGATTTCAACGGCTCGCTGAACGGCGCGTGGATCATGATCATCAGCGGGGTTCTCCTGTTCATCTTCATTGTGATGCAAAGATCGCTGGTCGGCTCTCTCCGTCTGCGAGGAACGGCCTGAGGCGAAAAACGCTATGACCCGCATCGGCAAACCCTGGTCTCCGGTCGTCAAGCGGCGACGCATCGTGACCGGGCATGCCGTCGTCGGCCGGAGCGGGCGGCAAGAGCGCGACGATCCCGCGTTCGAGCGCAACATTTACAGCCAGCTAGCGGGCCGGCTCGGTCAGGAGATCGTCGCCGGGGTCTATCCGCCGGGTTCGCTGCTGCCGAGCGCCCAGGACATGTGCGCGCGGTTTTCCGTGTCGCGCACGGCGCTCCGGGAGGCCTACAGTATCCTCAACGCCAAGGCGCTGATCCTCGCCCGTCCCAAGATCGGCACCCGCGTCCGGCCGAAGTCCGAATGGAACCTGCTCGATCCGGAAGTGCTTGCTTGGCATCTGGCGGCGACGCCGAGCGAACATCTGGTCGACGAGCTGTTCACCTTGCGAAAGATGGTCGAGCCGCCGGCGGCGGCGCTTGCGGCGGCGACGCCGTCGCGGGAGACAGTCCAAACGATCGCAGACGCCTACGAACGGATGGAGCGGTTCAAGAACGGCGAGGGGGACCTGATCGGCGCCGACCTCGACTTTCACATGGCGATCCTCGAGGCGTCCGGGAACCGGTTCCTGGCGGCGCTCGGCGGCCTGATCCACACCGCGCTCGAATGCACCTTCCGGTTGAGCTGGCGCGGCGCGGCCGGAATCCAGGATAACCGCCTGTCGCAGCACCGTGAGGTCTTCGAGGCGATCCGGGCCGCCGCCCCGGACCGGGCGCGCGAGCGGATGGAGGAGCTCTTGCGCGACTCGATCGGCGACGTGC
This sequence comes from uncultured Alphaproteobacteria bacterium, assembly GCA_963822215.1. Lineage (GTDB taxonomy): Bacteria > Pseudomonadota > Alphaproteobacteria > Rhizobiales > Beijerinckiaceae > Roseiarcus. Next base: position 292,097 of record CAWGGX010000006.1, on the reverse strand, counting down.
GGGAGTACCTGCGGCAGCGTGACGAGGTGGTCAGCGCGGCCGCGCAAAGGGAAGCGGGCGCGAACCCGATCCATGAGACCGGCCGCTAGAGCGGAATGACTTTAGGTTCGAGCGTATCCTCACGATCCGTTGACACGTCAGTCAGTCACCCATTTTACCGTATCGTTGTCGTATAATAGCCGACGCTCAACTGAATTTTGTGACAGTTTTGTGCGCTTATGTCTTTGATAAGACGGAAACGCTGCCGAAACTGCACGGGCAGTGCCGATGACCAATGGTTGGGAGAGAGAGGGCGCAAGCGCTCCCCCACATCCTTCCGCTTCGGGGAGGAGTGGACGTGTGGGCGGCCGGATCACGGGATGCCCCCGATTCGTTCAAAAGGCATCCTGCTCTAGAGCACGTTGCACTCGGGTCGCGCCGGCGGGCCCTCACCCGCCGCTTCGAGCCGTCCCTCTCCCGGTGAGGCCCTCTCTGTCGACGGGCTTCGTGGCGTCTGGTCGGCGCGTCAGAACCGCCGGGCCCAGCGCCAGATCGCCCACTGCCGGCGGAGCGCCGAAGGCTCGGCGGGCGGGTCGAACGGCCGCGCGCCGTTGCGCTCCAGCCGGTTGAGATCGAGCCGCAGCGCCCCCAGGGGAACGAAGGCCGGCAGGATCGGCGTCGGCGACGTCTTGAGCCGTCGCTCGGCCTCGAGGAGGCGGTCGCGCGCGAGGCACCGAAGATCGGCGCAGGCTGCGACCATGCCTGGGCTCGCGCTCCGGGCGTCGAGATCGGCGCGGCCGACGCCGTGTCGCGTCAAGGCGTCGTCGGGAAAGAGCACTCGATCGGCGCCGGCCTCGAACGGCAGGCGGGCAAGCATGCGCGCCAGCGCCAGCGCCAGGCCGGCGGGCGCGTGAGCCTCGGCCGCGTCGAGATCGGCTCCGCCGGACGCGATGCGCGAAGCAAGCCTCAGCCGCGCGCCTTCGCTGTCGGCGGCGTACCGCTCGAAGGCGGCGAGGAGGAAGTCGTTCGGCGGCGCGATCTCGATGAGTTGCGCGTCCGTCATCGCCTCGATCGGCTCGGCAGGCAGCGCGAACGCCTCGATCGCGGCGCGCAGCGCGAGCGCGACCGGACTGGCTGCGGCCTCCCCTTCGCGCCCGCCGAGCGCCGCCTCGCGCCACCAGGCGATCCGGATCGCCGCCAGATTGGGGTCGCGGGCGCGCAGACGCGCCTGCCGGATCTCGTGATCGAAACAGGCGAGAGCGTAGAGCGCGTTCCGGCTCGCAGCCGGCGCATAGAGCGCGCCAAGCCATTGGTCACGCGCATTGTCCCGCGCCAGCGCGGCGCAGTGGCGATAAGCCTCCGCCAGCGTCTCGGCGCCGCCCGGCGCTGACGCTGTCACGGCGTCGCGATCAGGACCGCGGCCACCCGGCGGTCCTCAGACTGCATGACGTTATAGACCCGCACAGCGGGGCCGGTCGCCATGACCTCAAAGCGAAGGCTGGCCTCGCGCAACGCCTCCCGCAAGCCCCTCGGCGCCGGCGCGAGACGCTCTCCCGCGCCGATGACAAGGAACTCGATCGAGCCCGGACACTCGCCGATTTCGGCGAACAATGACGTGAGCGTAAGCAGGTCGAGGTCGTCGACAGTGGCGGCCGCGATCGGCCGCACGCCCCGCGGCGTCGCCAGAATGGAGCCGCGATACGACATGCCGGCGAAGGCGAAGCCGCCTCCGCCGTGCGCAGCGATCATGTGACTGCCCGGCGCGAAGGGCGCGACGGGAGAGGGAGCCGTCACGCCTGCGCGTCCGCGGCCGTCGCCTCGGCCTCCTTGTCCTTCTTGTCGAAGACGTCCGAGCGGACGCCCATGTAGATCAGCATCGGCGAGCAGATGAAGACTGACGAATAGGTGGCGACGAAAATGCCCCAGATCATCGCCGCCGAGAACGAGCGGATGACATGGCCGCCAAGGAAGAACAACGCAAGCAGCGCCAGGAAGACCGTGGTCGCGGTCATGATGGTGCGCGGAAGGACCGCGTTGACCGAAATGTCGATGATCTCCGCCGTCGACAAGCGCTTGTATTTCCGCATCACTTCCCGAATGCGGTCGAGCACCACCACCGTCTCGTTGAGCGAATAGCCGACGATGGTCAGGATGGCCGCGATCGAGGTCTGGTTGAACTCGATCTGCGTCACGCAGAAGAAGCCGACCGTCAGCAGGAGGTCGTGCATGGTGCCGATGATGGCGCCGACGGCGAACTGCCACTCGAACCGGAACCAGAGGTAGGTGAGAACTGCGAGAATCGCGACGACCACGCCGAGCGTGCCGCTCTGCACGAGTTCCGACGAGACGCTCGGCCCGACCGAGTTGACGCTGCGGAACTCGTAATCGTTGGAGAAAGCGTCGCGCAGCTTGGCGATCGCCGTCTGCTGACCCTGCTCGCCCCCCGGCTGCACGTTAAGGCGCAGAAGGACGTCGGCGTCCGACCCGATCTGCTGGACCTCGACCGGACCGAGGCCCAGGCCTTCGGCCGTCGAGCGGATGTCGGCGATATGGGCCTCGCCGTTCTTGGCGCGGATGTCGACTTGCGTCCCGCCGGCGAAATCGATGCCGAAATTCATGCCGACGAACAGGAACATCAACACGGAGACGATCGAGAGGGCCGCTGACAGCGGGTAGCTCACGCGGCGGAACCGCATGAAGCCGAATTTGGTGTTCTCGGGCGCGAGACGGAGGAGTTTCATGGCGTTGGTCCCGGAACCGGCCCGATCAGATCGGAATCTTGGTGGGCCGCACGCGGCGGTACCAGAGAGCGATCATCATCCGGGTCATGGTGACCGCGGTGATGATCGAGGTGATGATGCCGAGGCCCAGAGAAACCGCGAAGCCGCGCACCGCCCCCGACCCGAATAGGTAGAGAATGAGCGCGGCCACGAACATGGTCACGTTGGAGTCGACGATGGTGGCGAAGGCGCGTTTGAAGCCGGCGTCGAGGGCGGAGAGAACTGAACGGCCGAGGTGCGCCTCCTCGCGGATGCGCTCGTAGATCAGGACGTTCGAATCGACCGCCATGCCGATTGTGAATACGATGCCGGCGATGCCCGGCAGCGTCAGCGTGGCGCCGAGCAGGACCATTGAGGCAAAGATCAACAGGATATGCACCGCGAGCGCGAGGTCGGCGAAGATTCCGAAAACGCCGTAGGTCGCGATCATGTACACCACGACGAGGATCGCGCCGACATAGGACGCGCGCTTGCCGGCGTCGATCGAGTCCTGGCCGAGCCCCGGCCCGACCGTGCGCTCCTCGATCACGGTGAGCTTGGCGGGCAAGGCGCCGGCGCGCAGCAGGATCGCCAGGCTGCTCGCCTCGTCGAGGCTGAAATTGCCGGTTATCTGACCGGTGCCGCCGGTGATGGGCGAGCGGATGACCGGCGCCGATATGACCTTGCCGTCGAGCACGATGGCGAACGGACGGCCGACATTCTCGGTCGTGACCTGCCCAAACTTCTGTCCACCGCGCAGGTTGAAGCGGAAGGTGACGTCGGGCTCGCCGCTCTGTTGGTCGAAGCTCTGCTGGGCGTCGACCAGGTCCTCGCCGTCGACCATCACACGTTTCTGGACGGTGACCGTCCCGCCGCCCTTCTGCATCGGCAGCTGCTCGACCTCGTTCGGCGCATCGCCCGGATCGGCCACCAAGCGGAATTCGAGCTTGGCGGTCTGCCCGATGATCTCCTTGAGTTTGCTGGTGTCCTGAAGACCCGGCACCTCGATCAGCACCCGGTTCACGCCCTGCTGGGCGATGACGGTTTCCTTGGTGCCCATCGCATTGATGCGGCGGTTCAGGACCTCGATCGACTGCGACACGGCGTGGCGCACCTTGTCGGCGAGGGCGGCGTCGGTCAGGGTCAGCTGAACCCCGCTGTCGGTCTCCGAGACGTCGAGGGTGCGTCCGTTGCCGCCGGCCAGCGCGCCGCCGATCGGCTGGCTCAGCGACTGCAACAGGCTGTAAGCCTTGTCGCGCTCGGCCTGATCGGCGATGCGGACGAGAACCCCGCGCGGCTGGGTGGCGATGCCGCCTGACAGCGCGATCTTGCCGTCGCGCATCTTCTGACGGACGTCGTCGCGCAGCGCCTCGACCTGGGACTTGATGACCGATTCCTCGTCGACCTGCATCAGCATGTAGGCGCCGCCCTGAAGGTCGAGGCCGAGGACGATCTGCCGCAGGGGGATGAAACCCGGGGCGCGCGCGGCCAGCGCATCGACAGTCTGGGACGACATGAAGCTCGGAATGACGAGCAGCGCCGCCGCGGCCACCAGCGCCAGGACCGAAGCCAATTTCCAGGGGGTGAAATGGAGCATCGGGTTCTCAATCGATTACGGGATGAGCGCGATCGGGACGCGTCAGGCCTTCGACGCGTCCTTGACCGGCTCGCCTTTGGCGCGCACCTCTGCGATGCCGGAGCGGGCCAGACGCACCTTGACGTTCGGGGCGACTTCCAGCTCGACCTCGTTGTCGTCGACAGCCTTGCTGATCTTGCCGATGATCCCGCCGGTCGTGACGACTGTGTCGCCGCGCCTCGCCGCCTGCACCAGTTCGCGCTGCTCCTTCGCCCGGCGCTGCTGCGGCCGCCAGAGCACGAAATAAACGATCGCGATCATCGCCACGATCGGCACGAGCTGGACGACCGTGTCGTTCATGCCGAACGACGAGGCGCCGGCGGTCTGGGCGAAGGCTTCGGTTATAAACACAGGGCGGGGGCTCCGGCGACGCGAAGGCCGCGCCGTTTCATCAGGGGGTCACACGAAAGGCGCCGCATATATATCCGCGGGCCTTGCGAAAGCAACGCCACAGGCCCAGGACTAACACCGCCGGGAAGCGACGGGCGGGTCATAGGGGACCAGCGACCACCTCTTGAGGGAGCGTTCAATGAACAAGCAACTCGCGGAATTCATCGGAACCTTCGCCCTGGTGTTTTTCGGCTGCGGCGCCGCGGTCGTCGGCAGCATGGGCTCGGGCCCAGGGGCGATCAATCTGCTCGGCATCGCAAGCGCCTTCGGCTTCGCCATCGTCGCCATGGCCTACGGCATCGGGCCGATCTCCGGCTGCCACGTTAACCCGGCCGTCAGCTTCGGCGTGTTCGTCGCCGGGCGCATGAGCGCGACCGAGATGGTTGGCTACTGGGTCGCGCAGATCCTCGGCGCGATTGTCGGCGCAGCCGTGCTCTATCTCATCCTCTCAGGCAAGGCTCAGGGCTGGAACGGAGGGCTTGGCCAGAATGGCTGGGGCCCCGGCTATATCGGCGAATACAACGTGGTGTCGGCCTTCGTCTTCGAGGTGGTGGGAACGTTCCTGTTCCTCGTTTGCATTCTCGGCGTCACCCACCCCTTCGCGCCGACCGGCTTCGCCGGCCTCGCCATCGGCCTGACGCTGGTGGTGATTCATTTGGTAGGCATCAACATCACCGGCACGTCGGTCAACCCGGCCCGCTCGATCGGCCCGGCGCTCGTCGGCGTCGCCTCAAACCCGGAACGCTTCGCGCAGCTTTGGCTCTTCATCGTCGCCCCGCTGATTGGCGCTGGCGCAGCTGGATTCCTGTTCAGGGAAGGCGCGCTGCTCGACACCAAGAAAGCCTGAGCCGAGGTTGCCTTCGATCTTGAAACCGGTGGGATGGCGGGCCAAAAGCCCGTCATGCTCCATATCAACGGCCTCACCTACCGGCTCGGCGAGCGCCTGCTGATCGACGGCGCGACCGCGGCGCTGCCGAGCGGCGCGCGCGTCGGGCTGGTTGGGCGCAACGGCGCCGGCAAGACGACGCTCTTCCGGCTGATCCGCGGCGAACTGTCGCCCGAGGCGGGCTCGATCACGACCCCGAAGGATGCGCGGCTCGGCAGCGTCGAGCAGGAGGCGCCCGGCGGGGCGGAGACGCTGATCGAGTTCGTGCTCGACGCCGACGCCGAGCGCTCGGCGCTGATCGCGGAAGCCGAGAGCGCGAGCGATCCCGAGCGGATCGCCGACATCCAGACGCGCCTCGTCGACATCGACGCCCACGCCGCCCCGGCGCGCGCGGCGCGGATCCTCAGCGGCCTTGGCTTCGACGAGGTGGCGCAGAACCGGGCGCTTTCCGAGTTTTCCGGCGGCTGGCGGATGCGGGTGGCGCTCGCCGCGGTGCTCTTTTCCGAGCCTGACATCCTGCTGCTCGACGAGCCGACCAACTACCTCGACCTCGAGGGCGTGCTGTGGCTGACCGACTACCTCAAGTCCTGCCCCTCGACGATCGTCGTCATCAGCCACGACCGCGACCTGCTCGACGATGTCGCCGACCACATCCTGCATCTCGACCGCGGCAAGCTCACGCTCTGGTCGGGGGGCTATACGAGCTTCGAGCGCCAGCGCCGCGAACAGCAGACGCTTCAGGGTAAGATGCTGAAGAAGCAGGAGGAACGGCGCGCCCACCTGCAGGCCTTCGTCGACCGTTTCCGCGCCAGCGCGACCAAGGCGACCCAGGCCCAGTCGCGCCTCAAGATGCTGGCCAGGATGGAGCCGGTCGGGGCGATCGTCGACGAAACGGTCCTGCCGTTCAAGTGGCCGCCGGTCGCCAAAAAGCTCAGCCCGCCGATCGTGACGATGGAGAGGGTCAGCGCCGGCTATGGCGACCGAGTCGTGCTGTCGCGCATCGACCTCACCCTCTCCAACGACGACCGGATCGGGCTTCTCGGGGCGAACGGCAACGGCAAGTCGACCTTCGCCAAGCTGATCGGCGGCCGGCTGCCGCCGATGGCCGGAAAGATGGTGCGGGCCAATAAGCTCGAGAGCGGCTTTTTCGCCCAGCATCAGGTCGACGACCTCGAGCCCGGCGGCACGCCCTACACCCACGTCGCCGAGCGGATGCGCGGAGAAGGGGAGTCGAAGATCCGCGGCCGGGCGGCGCTGATCGGCTTTTCCGGCGCGCGCGCCGACACCCGAATCGAGGCGCTGTCGGGCGGCGAGAAGGCGCGGCTGCTGATGGGCCTTGCGACCTTCGACGGGCCGCAACTGCTCATCCTCGACGAACCGACCAACCACCTTGACATCGACAGCCGCGGCGAGCTCATCGAGGCGATCAACGACTACGAGGGCGCCTGCATCATCGTCTCGCACGACCGGCGGCTGCTCGAAGCCTGCGTCGACCGGCTGTGGCTGGTGGCGGGCGGCACGGTCAAGCCATTCGACGGCGACGTCGCCGACTACGGCCGCTTCGTCCTCGGCCAGAGCGCGCCGGGCCCGGAGAAGAAGCAGGCCTCGGCGCCGAGGCCCGTCGCGGTTCCCGCGCACAAGCGGGATGCCGGGCCGCTGAAGCGCGAGCTCGCCGCGCTCGAGGACAAGATGACCCGCTTCCAGGACCTTCTGCGCCGGGTCGACGAGGCGCTCGCGGAAGCGGGCGCGACCGGCGGCGACGCGCTCAAGCTGGCCGAGCTCGCCGCCCGCCGCGGCGACCTCGAACGGGCGCTGGCGGCCGCCGAGGAGGCCTGGCTGGAACTCTCGGAGGAGGGCGACGGGGCGTGACCACTGGCCGGCGGATTGGGCCGCTGCAGGTCTGGCAAGGCGTCAGCGATTTCAGCGGATTAAGCGCACAAAACTGTCAGTTTTTTCGCTTTCGGCAAGCGCCAATCGCAGTGGCTATTGAACGTAATTGTCAAGTAGATACGGCAGCGCCGAGCGAGCCCGCCTTTCGCCCCATTGAATTCCCACAAAGCCTACCTATGTTATAGAGATAATAACCTCAAGACATTGTGGGAAGCAGCGCCGGAACCGCTTGCCGGAGGGCGTGGTCCTTGTGTGTTCGCCTTCGTTCGGCGCGGTCGCGCCGTCGGCATTTCGGAGCCTCTCATGCCCACACTTTTCGATCCGCTTACCCTTGGCGATCTCACGGTCTCCAACCGAATCTTCATGGCGCCGCTGACGCGCAACCGCTCGACCATGCCGGGCCGGGTCCCGAACGCGCTGATGCGCGACTATTACGTCCAGCGCGCCTCCGCCGGCCTCATTCTCACCGAAGCGACCTCCGTCTGCCCGCAGGGCGTCGGCTACCCGCGCACGCCGGGCATCTGGTCGGACGAGCAGGTCGAGGGCTGGCGAACGATCACGGACGGGGTCCACGCCGCGGGCGGCCGGATCTTTATGCAGCTCTGGCACGTCGGCCGGATTTCGGATCCCGTCTATCACGACGGCTTCCCGCCAGTCGCGCCGAGCGCCATCGCGCCCAAGGGCCATGTCAGCCTCATCCGGCCTGAGCGCCCCTATGCGACGCCGCGCGCGCTCGAGACCGTCGAGATTCCGGAAGTGATCGCCGCCTATCGCAAGGGCGCCGAGAACGCCAAGGCCGCCGGCTTTGACGGGGTCGAGATCCACGGCGCCAACGGCTACCTGCTCGACCAATTCTTGCAGGACGGTTCGAACACGCGGACCGACCGCTACGGCGGATCGATCGAGAACCGCGCCCGTCTGATGTTGGAGGTCACCGACGCGGTCGTCTCCGTGTGGGGCGCCGGCCGGGTCGGCGTGCATGTCGCGCCGCGCGGCGACGCCCATGACATGGGCGACAGCGATCTTCCCGCCACCTTCGGCTATGTCGCGCGCGAACTCGGGAAGCGGAAGATCGCCTTTCTCTGCGCCCGCGAGAAGGTCACGGATCCGCGCCTCGGCCCGGCCCTCAAGAAGGCGTTCGGCGGCGTCTATGTCGCCAACGAGAACTTCGACAAGGCGGGCGCCGAGGCGGCGCTCGACGCGGGCGAGGCCGACGCGGTCGCCTTCGGCAAGACCTTCATCGCCAATCCCGACCTGCCCCGCCGCTTCAGGCTCGGCGCGCCGCTGAACCCATGGAACAGCAGCACCTTCTACAGCGAAGGCTCGGCCGGCTACACCGACTATCCGGCGCTGAGAGAGGCGGCGGAGTAATCCCTTCTCCCATAGGGAGAAGGTGGCGCAGAGCGCCGGATGAGGGGTCGCGCGCCGGCCGTCATTCGTGCAAGCCCGCGAAGGCCGCAGCCCTCGCCCCTGCCCCTCTCCCGAACGGGCTAGCGTGCGCACACATTCGATTCGCGGACGAGTCAAACACATTTTTTGCAAACATCGCTTGATCGTTGAGAATCATGTGTGATTCTGTATCGGCCGGCCCTTTGTTTGGAGAGGATCGGCGATGACAGACGTGAACATTGGCTTCTTCGGCGACGTGCGCCTTGAAAAAAGGGGCGCCTGGCGGTGGAGCGCATGTGCGCGCGCATTAGCGCGGGCTTTCGCCAACTGTGCGACAGCCGGGCGGAGAAGGTTGGTCTGACGCGGTTTTTCCGCAATCCGAGAGTGACGGTGGAAGAAATTCTGCGCGGCGCGGCGGAGCGGACGGGAACCGCCGCGGCGGGACGGCACGTCCTGTTGATCCAGGATACGAGCGAAATCAACTATGAAGCCAAAGCCAAGCGCAAGCGTGGCCTTGGCCGCGTCGGCAACGGCAAGGACGTCGGCCTGTTCGTCCATCCGGCGCTGGCGGTCGACGCCGCCGACGGCGGCGTCCTGGGGCTCGCGGGGGCGACGATCTGGCGGCGAACGCGGATCAAGGAGGACGACTACCAGAGCCTGCCGATCGAGGAGAAGGAGAGCAACAAGTGGCTCGCCACGCCCCTGGCGGCGAAGCGGTTCCTGAACTCGGCGACGATGATCACCGAGATCTCCGATCGGGAGGCCGACATCTACGAGCATTTCGCCCGCGTGCCCGATGGGCGAACGCATGTCCTGGTTCGCGCCGTGCGCGATCGGGCGCTCATCGAGGCGGGCGAGCGGCTGCTGTCGAAGATCGCCGCCGCGCCGGAAGCGGGCCGTCTGAGCTTCGATCTGCCCGGCCGGCCCGGACGGACGGCCCGGAAGGTCACGCTGGCGGTGCGTTTCTGTCCGGTCGTCCTGCGTCGTCCCGAGCGCGGCGCCGACCGGCGGGATCCGCCCGGCGTCGCGCTCAATCTCGTCGAGGCGCGCGAAATCGACCCGCCGCCCTCCGAGGAGCCGATCGTCTGGCGCCTGTTGACGACGCATGGCGTGAGCACGCTTGCCCAAGCGGCGTGGATTATCGAGCTCTATCGCTATCGCTGGATCATCGAGCAGCTCTTCCGCACCCTCAAGTCGCAGGGCTTCGACCTCGAAGACAGCCTCTTGCGCGACGGCGACGCGCTCGAACGCCTGGCGGCGACCGCGCTGATCGCCGCCGCGAGCGTCATGCAACTGGTCCAGGGACGGGACGAGGCGGGCGCGGCTTTCCCGGCCGCGCGCGTCTTCGAACCCGACGAAATCGCCGTTCTGGAGGCGCTGGCCGGCAAATTCGAAGGCAAGACCCAGAAGCAGAAGAACCCGCACCCCAGACGCAGCCTGGCTTGGGCGGCCTGGTGCATCGCCCGCCTCGGCGGCTGGACCGGCTACGCCAAAGAGCGTTCGCCAGGCCCTATCACCTTCGTCCACGGCCTGCGCCGCTTCCACGCCATCGCAGAAAGCTTCAATCTCGCCGCCGCCACCTCGCCTGCCCCACTTGACAGCTGAGCAAATCAAATGTGTGCGCACGCTAGCCCTCGGGGAGAGGGAGTTCTTGGCTGGACTGTGTCGGTTTCACGGCTTAAAGCTGGCGCATTCGCTTTTTGCAGCCGGAGCCGCCCGTGACGCCCGCCGATATCCAGACCCTCGACGTCCAGATCACCAAGGACCTCGCCCAGCAGTGGGGCTGGTTCCTCGCATTTGGCGTCGCGCTCGTGATCATCGGCGCCGCGGCCGTCGCGCGGTCGGTGACGGCGACCCTGGCGACAATGGCCTTCTTCGGCTGGCTGCTCCTGATCGGGGCGGCGGTCGAAATCGTCGCGGCGGTCTGGGTCGGCCACTGGGCCGGCTTCTTCCAGCACGCGGTGGCCGCCATCCTCTATGGCGTCCTGGGATTCATCTTCGTCCTGAGGCCCGCGGTCACGGCGGAAGTGCTGACCTTCGTGATGGCGCTGTTCTTCGTGGTCGGCGGCCTCTTCCAGATCGTCGGCTCCGCGGGCCTGGGCTATTCCGGCTGGGGCTGGCACCTCCTCGACGGCGCGATCACCATCGCGCTCGGCCTGATGATCCTCTTCCAATGGCCCGCCTCCGGCCTCTGGGTGATCGGCCTCTTCATCGGCATCGACCTGATCTTTTACGGCGCATCGTGGATCGCGATCGCGCTGGACGTGAGGGGGGCGTGAGAAGTCGCGGGCCGGACACCCGTGAACACCTCTCCGATTGCCAACGCACCCTCATCCTGAGGCGCCGCGCCGCAGGCACGCCGACGCCTTCTGGAGCGTCCTTCGAGACGCCCGCTTCGCGGGCCCTCAGGACGAGGTTGATTGATGTGACCACGTCCCTCGTCCTGAGGAGCGATGCGTAGCGTCGCGTCTCGAAGGACGTTCCAGAGCGCACCAAAACCGCCTGCGCACGCCCCTCGCCGCTTAGAACTGGCTCTTCGAGAGCTCCGGTAGGGGCCTTCACGATGAGCCGTTCTGCTTTCGACGCCTCGCAAGCGCCGCAAGCGCGGCGAAGTCGCCGCCGATGTAGGCTTCCTTTTTCGCCCGCGTCCAGCCCTTGAAACGGCGCTCCGCCGCTATGGCGTCAACGATCCGGGCGTAATGCTCCGAGTGGACCAGGGTCACCGGACGACGGCGAAACGTGTAGCAGCCTGGATCGAGCCCCTGAGCGTGCTCGCTGACGCGTTCCTCTACAGAGCGCCGCGTGATGCCCGTATAGTAGCTGCCGTCGGAACACCTGAGAATATAGATCGACGCGCCGTCCATCGGCTCGAACTCCAGCCGCGAGCTGAGGTGACGCTATGACGGCGCGGCAAGATTGCATAGACGCAGGATAGACTCCACGCGCCTTCTGGATTGTCCTTTGAGACGCCCGCTCCGCGGGCTGCTCAGGACGAGGTCGGGGATGAAGGCCTATCCTCGTCCTGAGGAGCAATGTCCAGCATCGCGTCTCGAAGGACGCTCGCCTCACCCCGGCTCCTTCGGCTCGACGACGCTCGTGTCGCGCTCCCAGCCTTCGTTCTCGAGCACGATGTGCTCGATGGCGACGGCGTTGGCGCCGGCGTCGAGATCCGGCAGGGCTTCGTACTGGGACGGCCAGCAGCGATAGATGTTGTAGGCGAGCACGAGCTGCCCCGCCTCGTTGTAGAATTCGAGCGTGACGTCCTTGCGGAAATCGGCGAGCGCAACCTCGCTGCCAAGGCCCGCGCCGAGCTGCCACACCTTGTTGGCCCATTGCTCGAAGTCATGGTCCTGGGTGAGGCCGCGCTCGAGCGTGATCGCCTCGTAGCGCGTCTGGCCGGGCGATTTGTGCGAGGTCGACGGGTCGCCGCCTTCGCGATGCTCGACGACCTCCGTCGTCCGCTTGAGGCCCGAGACCTTCGACACGCCGGCGATGTACCGGCCGTCCCATTTCAGGCGAAACTTGAAGTTCTTGTACGGATCGACACGCGTCGGATTGACTGAAGGGTTTCGGACGGCGGCCCTTTCGGACGGTCGTGCGAGACGCGGGGGCCGGCGTTTGAAAGCCTCGTAAGGAGGAAACCGCGGGGAGGAAGGGCGCTGTTTGGCCGGGCGCGCCCTATGGGGATTTGAGGATCGCCGAGGGATCGCCGATGTGGTGGCGGGGACGGAAGGCGGTCGGTGTCATCGTCGGGAGCCGAGACGACGGGCTTCTTGTTGGGCGCGGATCGGTGCGGCGGGGATGGGCACGGCGGCTGGATAGCTTGTGCGGACGTCGTGAGGACGTCGCGTTCCGGCTCCGGCGTGGGGCTGGAGGCGAGGGGAAACGGCGCTGCAAGGCGGGACGCGCGGCGTCGGTCATGACGTGTCGATCCTGATCCGGCTTGGGGAAGGCGATCGCGCAGGGCGCGGGCCGTCGAATGTTTCGACGATGATCATCCGGCCGCCGCAACATGGGCAGCGGCGCATAGGCGAAGCTGTTTCGGCCTGGCTGTCCGCCTCGGCGTGCGAGCGCTCGGGTGTAGCCTCGGGCGCGGCGAGCGCCTGGCGGACGCGCTCGATGTTGCGGGCTCGGACCGCGCCGGCGAAGAGGCCGTAATGGCGGATGCGGTGGAAGCCGCTGGGCAGCACGTGCAGGAGAAAGCGGCGGATGTAGCGTCAGGGTAAGCCCTGGAAAGGAGGATGAACACGTGATCTGAAACCTTTCAATGCGATCCAGAGGGTTCAACTCCCTCCCGGCAAAGGCGAGCCAGCCAGCCGGAAGTGAGCCTTGCCGGGCTGACGGCAACGTCAGTCTGGAAGCGTAGGCAGCAGGTGCCGAAGCCGCGCATTAGCCTCGAAATGCTTTTCTTGTTGGAGCCTTCGCTGTCATTCGAGCGGGGGCAGCATCGACGAGACCGCCAATGGCCATGGGCTCGTCGGTCCGACCGGGGTCTTGGAGCGGGGCAGAGGCACGGGACGGATCGCCTGGGAACCTGAGAGATCCCGCTCATGCCCACGTGAGAGCGAGCCGGCAGTTTGGGCAGCCGGCTGAACAAGTGCCCGGGCCCGGGGCCGGTCCTCCACCGATCTGGGAGCGCCATGCGGCGAGCACGAACACTGGAGGGATCGCGTGGTGCTCGGAAGCGAACCAATAAGCGACCGGGATTGCGCGAGCGGGAAGTCGTAGCGCCTTCATAGTACCAACCACACGCGGGGAACTGGACCCACCGGGACCCGACTGAGGGAAGGGAGGCGCCACGGGACGAGAGCCGTTGGCGAGAAACACGGGAGAAGACCTTGAGCTTCGCAAACCTGTCCACGAAACGACAACGGATAGCTGCGCTGGCAAGAGCCAAGCGCGGAGCGGCGCTTTCCACGCTGCACCACGTCATCGACCTGGAATGGATGAAGGAGGCCTGGCGGCTCACCCGCAAGGATGGTGCTCCTGGCATCGACGGCATGACGGCGGTCGACTATGCGAAGAACCTGGAGGCCAACTTGCTTGACCTTCTCGGCCGCATCAAGTCGGGCCGCTATCAGGCACCGCCAGTGCGACGGGCATATATTCCCAAGGCGGATGGATCGCGTCGACCTCTCGGCCTTCCAACCCTCGAGGACAAGGTGGCCCAGCGGGCGATCGTCATGGTGCTGGAGGCCGTTTACGAGCAAGACTTCCTTACCTGCTCCTACGGCTTCCGGCCGGGACGGTCGGCGCATCAAGCCCTGCAAGATCTTCGCACGGGCTTCATGAGCCACGGACTGCGCTGGGTGTTGGACATCGACATCGTCAAGTATTTCGACTCGATTCCACACTCGCACCTGCGCGACTTTCTTGACAGACGGGTCACGGATGGTGTGATCCGAAGGATGATCGACAAATGGCTGAAGGCAGGAGTCCTGGAAGATGGGCTTCTGCGCCATGCGACCGAAGGCTCCCCGCAGGGCGGCGTGATCTCACCGATTCTCTCAAACATCTTCCTGCATCACGTGCTGGATGAATGGTTCGAGAGCGAGGTGCGTTCACGGCTCGCAGGGAACAGCGCCCTTGTCCGATTCGCCGACGATGCCGTTATGGCGTTCGCGTACTTCCGCGACGCCAAGCGAGTCCTCCGCGTTCTGGGCAAGCGGCTTCATCGGTATGGGCTAACGCTGCATCCCGAGAAGAACTCGGTTCGTCGATTTTCGCTTCAACAACTCGGATGGGTCTCCTCCGGAGACGGAGGGAACCTCGTTCACTTTTCTCGGCTTTTGCCACGTATGGGGCAAGACCAGGAGGGGTGGCAAAGCGGTGCGGCAAGTGACGGCGAAGAACCGCTACGCCCGCGCCCTGGCGGCGGTCACCGACTGGTGCCGGACCAACCGGCATCGGCCGATCAAGGATCAGCACGCCCATTTGAGCGCGATGATGCGAGGCCACTACGCCTACTACGGCGTCTCTGGCAACTATCGACGACTGAGCTGGTATGCCAACGAGGTCGCGAGCATCTGGAAGAAATGGCTATCGCGACGAGACCGCCGCAAACGGTTCCTCTGGAGCCGCTTTAGCGATCTATTGAAACGATATCCATTGCCAGCGGCTCGGATTGTCCATCGCTACACCACCATGAGCGAAGCACGCCCGTGAAGAACCGGATGCGGGAATTCTGCACGTCCGGGTCTGCGAGGGGTGAGGACAGCAATGTCCTCACCTACTCGGCAACTCGACGGCGTCGAGCGTCATGGTCTTGAGCCGGTCGCGGCCTTTGATCCGGTAGTCTTTCCATTTGAAGGTGACGCCCTTTTCGTCGAGCGCGATGAGCCGGGAGTTCGAGATGGCGACCCGGTGGGTGTAGCGGGCGAGATAGGCGAGCACGGCCTTGGGTCCGGCGAAGGGTCGCTTGGCGAAGACGACCCTTGCGACAGGGAAAGCTCAGGAGAGGAGAACGAACATGAAGTTCTGAAACCTTTCATCGCGATCCAGAGGGTTCAACTCCCTCCCGGTAAAGGTCAGCCAACCAGCCGGAAGCGAGCCTTGCATGGCGTGCGGCGACGCCCGTCGTGAAGCGTAGGCAGCAGGTGCTGAAGCCGCGTGAGTAGCCTCGAAATTATAATCGCTGGAGCCTTCGCTGTGGGTTGAGCGGGGGCAGCATCGACGATGCCGTCAAGGTGAGGATCGTCGGTCCGGCCGGGGTCTTGGACCGGGGCAAAGGCATGGGACGGATCGCCTGGGAACCTGTGAGATCCCGCTTGCGTCCGAACGAGAGTGCGCCGGCAAATGGGCGGCCGGCTGACCAAATGCCCTGGCCCGGATGGGTCCTTCAACCATCCGGGAGCGCCGCCAAGGCGAGCACGAACAGCGGAGGATCGCGCGGACCCCGGAAGCGAAACAAATAAGCAACCGGGGATGCGCAGGCGGGAAGTCGTAGCGCCTTCATAGTACCGCTGACCGCGGGGAACTGGGCTCACCGGGACCCGCGCGAGGGAAGGGAGACGCCATGGGATGAGAACCGTTGCCGGGAAACACGGGAGGAGACCTTGGGCTCCGCGAACCTGTCCACGAAACGACAACGGATAGCCGAACTGGCGAGGACGAAGGCGGGGACAGCTCTGTCCACGCTTCACCATGTCATCGACCTGGAATGGATGCGAGAGGCGTACCGGCTGACGCGCAAGGATGGGGCACCCGGCATCGACGGCGTGACGGCGGAGCAGTATGAGGCGAACTTGGAGGCCAACCTTTTGGCTCTCTTGGAGCGCATCAAGTCTGGCCGCTATGTCGCCCCGCCGGTGCGTCGGGTCTACATTCCGAAGGCGGACGGTTCGGAGCGGCCGCTCGGCATTCCGACGTTCGAGGACAAGGTGGCACAGAGGGCGGTCGTCATGGTGCTGGAGCCGATCTATGAGCAGGAGTTTCTCTCCTGCTCATTCGGCTTCCGGCCAGGGCGGTCGGCGCATCAGGCCCTGAGTGCGTTGCGTCTGGCCTTCATGGGCCGACAAGGGCTGCGCTGGGTGCTGGATGTCGATATCTCCAAATACTACGACACGATCCAGCATCATCACTTGCGTGCGTTTCTCGACAGGCGAGTCACGGACGGCGTCATTCGCCGGATGATCGACAAATGGCTGAAGGCGGGCGTGCTCGAACACGGTCTCCTTCAGCGCACGACCGAGGGCACCCCGCAAGGCGGCGTCGTCTCGCCTCTGCTCGCAAACATCTACCTGCACCATGTGCTGGACGAATGGTTCGAGCGGGACGTGCGCGTCCGCCTCAGGGGGAACAGCATCCTCGTGCGGTACGCCGATGACAGCGTGATGGCGTTCGAGAGTCTCGACGACGCCAAGCGGGTCATGGACGTGCTGGGAAAACGGCTTGCACGGTACGGGCTGACGCTCCACCCGGACAAGACGCACCTCGTCGACTTTCGCTTTCATCGGCCGGGGGGCGTATGCCATCCGGATACGGACAGCGCTACGTTCGACTTCCTTGGCTTCTCCCATATCTGGGCCAAGTCCAAGAAGGGGTTGAACGGGGTGAGGCAAGTGACGGCTAAAAGCCGGTACGCACGAGCGCTGGCGGCGGTCAGCGATTGGTGCCGACACAATCGGCATCGATCCTTGCGCGACCAGCACGCCCATCTGTCCCAGATGTTGCGAGGCCACTATGCCTACTACGGCATATCGGGCAACTCTCGACGCATACGATGGTTCGCCTGCCAGGTCGTGGTGCTGTGGAAGAAATGGCTGGGGCGACGGCATCGCGGAGAAGGTGCGTTCCACTGGAACCGCCTCAACGCGATCCTCAAGCGCCATCCGCTTCCCCCGGCGCGGATCGTCCACCGCCTTTACGCCAACGCGCGCGAAACTCTCCCGTGAAGAACCGGATGCGGGAATCCTGCACGTCCGGGTCTGTGAGGGGTGGGGATGGCGACATCCCCACCTACTCGGCATTCGCAGTAGCGCAACGGCGCGAGCGCGGCGGCGAAGGCGCGGCGGTCGGCGAGCGGCGCCAGATCGCCGAAGAAAGCCAGTCGGCCGGCCGCATGCAGGGCTGTGAGCCCTTCGAGGAAGAGGCGGCGGAACAGGCGTGACAGCACGCGCACCGGCAGGAAGAAGCCGGGCTTGCAGGCGATCCAGCGCGACCCGTCCGGCGACAGGCCGCCGCCTGGGACGATGACGTGGACGTGCGGATGATGGGTCAGCGCCGAAGCCCAGGTGTGGAGGACGGCGGTGAGGCCGATGCGGGCGCCCAGATGCTTCGGGTCGGCGGCAATGGTGGTCAGCGTTTCGGCGGCGGTCCGGAACAGGCAGTCGTAGACGGCGGCCTTGTTGTGGAACGCGATGGCGCCGATCGCAGCCGGCAGGGTAAAGACGACGTGGTAGTAGGGAACCGGCAGAAGCTCCGCCTCGCGTTCGGCCAGCCATTGTCTTGCCGCCGCGCCCTGACACTTCGGGCAGTGGCGGTTGCGGCAGGAATTGTAGGCGACGCGTTCGTGCGCGCAGTCCTCGCAGCGCTCGACATGGCCGCCGAGCGCGGCAGTGCGGCAGGTCTCGATCGCCGACATGACCTTCAACTGGGCGAGGCTCGCATGACCGGCGTTGGCCTTGCGCCATGCCGCCCCGTGGGCGCGAAAGACGTCGGCGATCTCGAAGCGAGGCCGCGCCACGCGGCCTCGCTCAGGCGGGCGGCGTTCGCTTCGCCAGGTTGACGCCGAGCCGCTCGAGCGGGCTCTTGACGTCGCGGATCGTGTTGACGGCGACCTGGGTGTAGAGTGCGGTCGTCTCGAGCTTGGCGTGGCCGAGCAACACCTGGATCACCCGGATATCGACGTCCTGCTCGAGCAGATGCGTGGCGAACCCCCGGGCTGTGACCCGGGGGGTATGCGGCGACACGCGCTTGGATATCCCCGCCAGGGTCTTGGCGGCGTGCACGGCGCGATTGAGCTGACGGGCGGTGATCGGGTTGACCGGGTTTTGGCCGGGGAACAGCCAGGCCCGCGGCCGCGCCGCATGCCACCATGCGCGCAAGAGTTCGAGCAGTTGCGGCGACAGCATCACATCGCGATCCCGCTGTCCCTTGCCCTGCTCGACCCGGAGCGTCATGCGCTGGCTGTCGATGTCGGACACCTTCAGGTGCGCGACCTCGGACACCCGAAGGCCCGCACCGTAGGCGACGCTGAGCGCGGCCTTGTACTTCAGACCCGGCGCGGCTTCGAGCAGGAGCGCCACCTCTTCCTGACTGAGCACGATCGGCGCCTTGCGCGGCTTGTTCACGATCGTCAGAGGACGAACGAGGTCTGGCCGTTCGAGCGTCACAGTGAAGAAGAACCGAAGCGCGGCGACGGCGGCGTTGATCGAGCCCGGGCTGATCTGCTGCTGCGCCAGATGCAACTGAAAGCGGCGAAGGTCCTCTTTCGTCGCCGTATCGGGCGACCGGCCGAGGAAGGCCGCAAAGGTTCTGACGTGCCGGACGTAGTCTTTCTGCACCTTCTCCTTGAACCGCCGCGCCGTCATGTCGTCGATCATGCGCTGACGCAGCCGGCTGATAGGCTTGTCGGACATCGCGAAAGCTCCTGTCTCCCATGGGGTTGAACCCCACGATTTTGAGACAGTCCGGCCGCCGCGTTCCTCCTCAGTTCAATGGCAGCCTCATCCCTCGCCGCCGCCCCTACCGCGCGAGCGGTTTAGTCCTTACGTCGACTCCGGACAATATACGCTCGCGAGGAACTCCCACTCTCCGCCCATTTGCGACATCGCCTGTCGGCGTCGAGCGTTGGATTTGAAGCACGAGAGCAGGACACGGGTTTCAGAGCCATGGGGGGCAGGGCGCCCGAAGACGTTGGAAAGCCGGCGGGACACTTGTCCTCAAGGCCGACCGCGTCCAAGGGGCCGCGCAGCCGTCGCATGGGAACACGGACGGCCCGCGCCGCGTTGCGCTGCTATGGAGCGGGGGACCCCAATGTACATCATTTGTCTTGCGACCGACTATGACGGCACGCTGGCGCACGACGGCGTCGTCGATCCGGCGACCGTCGAGGCGCTCGAGCGCCTCAAGCGCTCGGGCCGAAAACTCCTGCTTGTCACCGGCCGCGAGCTTCCCGACCTCGTCGCCGTCTTTCCCCGGCTCGACCTGTTCGACTGCGTCGTCGCCGAAAACGGCGCGCTCTTGTTCGACCCCTCGACAAAGCAGGAACGGCCGCTCGCGCCCGAACCTTCGGCGGAATTCGTCGCCCGGCTGCGCGCCGGCGGCGCGACCCCATTGTCGGTCGGACGGGCGATCGTCGCCACCCGCGAGCCCTACGAAGCCGCAGCGCTCAAGGCCATTCGCGACCTGGGACTCGAACTGCAGATCGTTTTCAACAAGGGCGCAGTGATGATCCTGCCGCCCGGGGTGAACAAGGCGAGCGGCCTCAAGGCCGCGCTCGAAGACCTGGGCCTGTCCGGGCACAACGTCGTGGCGGTTGGCGACGCGGAAAACGATCACGCCTTCATGCAGGCGGCCGGATTTTCCGTCGCGGTCGCCAACGCGCTTCCCTCGGTCAAGGAGGAGGCCGACCTCGTCACGGCCGGCGCGCGCGGCGCGGGCGTGGTCGAACTGATCGACCTCGTGCTGGAAAAGGACGTGGACGCCTTTGCCCCGTTCAAGGAGCGCGGCCTGGTCCAGGCGGCGCGGCGAGCCGACGGGGCGCCCGTCTTCATGCGCCCGCATGGCGGCGGCGCGCTCATCGCCGGCCTTTCGGGCGGCGGCAAGTCGACGCTGGCGACAGCGCTGGTGGAGGGCATGATCGCGGGCGGCTTCCAGGTGTGCGTGTTCGATCCCGAGGGCGACTACGCGAACTTGCCCTCGACGGTCGCCCTCGGCGACGGAAAGGCCCCCCCGCGTCTGCCCGAGATGCTCAAAGCGCTCGAGCGTACGGAGCAAAGCCTGGTCGTCAACCTGCTCGCGATCAGCGTCGAGGACCGGCCGGCGGCGTTCGCCGGATTCGTCGCGGCCCTTGCCGAGCTGCGCGGGCGCACCGGCCATCCGCACTGGATTCTGGTGGACGAGGCCCACCACGTGCTGCCTGCCGAGCGGGACGTCAGCGCCAGCGGGGCGCCTTGGACCCTTCCGGCGGTTCTTGTCACCGTCGACCCGGCGGCGGTCGCCGCCCACGCCTTGCAGGGCGTCGAGGACGTGTTCGCCGTCGGAACCCGGCCGGGGGAGACGATCCGCGCGTTCTGCCGGGCCCTTTCGGCCGAGGAGCCGCCGCTCCCGGACGGGCCGGTTGAGCCTGGACGGGCGCTGTTCTGGCGACGGCGTTGGGGCGAGGCGCCCGAATTCGTCACGGGCCTTACGCCCGCGGCCAAGATGGAGCGCCACACGCGCAAATACGCCGAGGGCGAAATCAGCGAGGACAAGAGCTTCTACTTTCGCGGGCCGGACAAGGCGCTGAACCTGCGGGCGCAGAACCTGACGATCTTCTTGCAAATCGCGGACGGAGTGGACGACCGCACCTGGCTCTATCACCTCAAGGCGCACGACGTGTCGCGCTGGATGCGCGAGGTGATCAAGGACGAGGAGCTGGCGGCCGAGGCGGAGCGGATCGAAAACGCCGACGACGATCCGTCGCACTCCCGGCGAGTCATGCGCGACGTCATCGAGCGGAGCTACACGGCGCCGGCGTCGACGGACGCCGGACGGCGGTAGAGAACCCGAATTCCCCTTCCCCCTCGGGGGAGGCGGCCGGGGAGAGCCGGCCGGATGCGGGGCGCCGCGCGATTCGTCGCGACGTCATCCGGACTGTCAAGCGGGCGTCCGGCGGCGCGCCAATGCAACCGGCGGAAGCGCAACCGGCGGGCCTCGACTCCATTCCCTGTTCTGTTCCTGTTTCGGCTGCACGCGCGGCCAAAATTCCCTGTTTTGCGCGTCAGAAATTCCCTGTTCTGGTGGGGGCCGGACCCGCAACCGGCGGATTGCAAGCCGGCAAAGCTATGCAATCGCAGGGTTTTTCGGCGCGGAGAGTTCGAACAGGTCGCAAAAAATTCCCTGCTAGCAGGGAATTCCAATCCGGCGCTTTTCGGGCGCCGAACGGCGGAAGGGCCGGTCGAGCGCACGCTCCGAGCGGGCCGACCGCTCGCCCCCTTGACCGCTATCCCGCCAGGGATGGAGGAGGGGGCGACGGAGCCGTCCCCTCCAACACGAAACCCTCACTCCTTGTCGGAATGTTCCTTGGCGGTCTTCGAGTGCTTGTGACCATGCTCGCTATGCTCGTGAGCGGCCTCGGCGTGATCCTGCGCGTCTTCGTGCTCGCCCATGTTGTGGAGATGGGCGGCCTGGAGGTGATGATGGGCCGCCGCCTGATGATGGGCGGCCGCTTGATGGTGATGTTCGCTCGCCGGATGCTTTTCCTGCGCCATGATGTCGCTCCTCTCGAGTTTTCGGGGCAGCCCTATCCGACCGCAGTTTCGGTCAGGAGGCGTTTCCCGAGTTGGCGCTCGACCAGGCGTTTCGCCGGCCGGCGGAGCGAAACTAGAATGTGCGCGCTACAGGCGCGTGACCGCTGTGCGACAGTCGGCCCGCGTTGGGAGGCCTGACCCGCCGGCGCGCGAGGAGCTCACACCCTCAGCGGCATCAGCACGTAGAGCGCGTTCGCTCCGTCGCGGTCCTGGATCAGGGTCGGCGAGCCGGGGTCCGCCATCTTGATGAGGGCGGTGTCGCCGGCAAGCTGGCCGATGATGTCGAGCAGGTAGCGGGCGTTGAAGCCGATGTCGATCGGCGCCGAATCGTAGTCGACTTCGATCTCCTCGCTCGCCGAGCCCGAGTCCGGGTTGTTGACCGAAAGGGTCATCCGGCCGTCGGCAATCGACAGCTTGATCGCCCGGCCGCGCTCGGACGAGAGTGTCGAGACGCGATCGACCGCCCTTTCGAACGGCTCCTTCTCGACCACGAGCCGCTTGTCGTTGCCGGCCGGGATGACGCGCTGGTAGTCGGGGAAGGTGCCGTCGATGAGCTTCGTGGTCAGGACGACATCGCCGAACTGGAAGCGCGCCTTGGCGGTGGAAATCTCGATCTGCACGTCCTGGCTTAGATCTTCCAGCAGCTTCAACACTTCGCTGACCGCCTTGCGCGGAGCGATCACGCCGGGCATGCCGGCGGCGCCCTCCGGGGCGGGCGCCTCGACGCGCGCCAGCCTGTGGCCGTCGGTCGCCACCGCCCGCAACATCGCCTTCCCGTCCACGTCGGCCGTGTGCAGGTAAATGCCGTTGAGATAGTAGCGCGTCTCTTCGGTCGAGATGGCGAACTGCGTGTTCTCGATCAAACGCTTCAGTTCGATCGCCGGCAAGGTGAAGCGGTGCGAGAACTCGCCCGAGGTCAGGTCGGGGAAATCGGAGGCCGGGAGCGCCTGCAGAAAGAAGCGCGATCGGCCCGAGCGCACCAGAAGCTGCCCGGTGTCGTTGGCGATCTCGAGGCTCGCCTGCGCCCCCTCGGGGAGCTTGCGCACGATGTCGTAGATGACATGAGCCGGTACGGTCGTTGCGCCGGCCTGCACGACGTCGGCAGGCGCCTGCTCGGTCGCCTCGAGGTCGAGGTCGGTGCTTTTCAGCGCCACCTTCCCGTCGGACGCTTCGATCAAGACGTTGGCGAGGATCGGAATCGTGTTGCGGCGCTCGACAATGCGATGAACGTGCCCCAGAGCCTTGAGCAGGACCGAACGCTCGATGGTGACCTTCATCGCCAGACTTCCGCTACTTCCTCCCCACGCGCGATACGCGGCAAGGGGGCCGGACTTTGCCAAGGCGAGTGGGTGAGCGCAAGGCCGCTGGTGGTCCGATTTCGCCGGCTTGTGGAAGAATCCGTCCGCAGCGGGCTCGCCGCCTCGTCCGTTAATCAATTCGCTCCCAATTTCCGAAACCTTTACCAGCCCTTAAATCGCCCCCTTTAGCCTCTCCCCCTGCGTGAGGCGCGCGCGGCCGATGTCGAAGGCTTCGGCGCCGACGAGCGGGAAAGCCATGTTCGGCCGAGGCGGCGGAAAAACCCGGGCGCGAATCGAGCCGCGCCTCGACTGGCGGGACGAGCGCGGCGAGGATCACCATTTGCGCGCCGATCCAGCCGACCGCCCCCCGACCGCTCGCCGCAAGACGGCCGCCAAGCCGCCGGGGCGCAGCCGGAAGGCGCGCAGGCGCCCTCTGATCGGCGCGCCCTTTGGGCGTCTCCTCTACTGGACGGCGGTCGTCGGCGTCTGGGCCGTCATCGGCCTCGCCGCCGTCGTCGCCTATTACGCCGGCCAGCTTCCGCCCATCGACCAGCTCGCGGTGCCGAAGCGGCCGCCCAACATCGCTATCCTCGCCGAAGACGGGACGCTCCTTGCCAATCGCGGCGATTTGGGCGGCCCGGCGGTGCGGCTCATCGACCTGCCGCCCTATCTGCCCAAGGCTTTCATCGCCATCGAAGACCGGCGCTTCTATTCCCATGCCGGCATCGACCCGCTCGGCATGGCGCGCGCATTTTTACGCGACATCGCGGGCGGCGGCGCGGTGGAGGGCGGCTCGACCCTGACCCAGCAGCTCGCCAAAAACCTGTTTCTCACTCAGGAACGGACGCTGTCGCGAAAGGTCCAGGAGGCGATTCTGGCGCTGTGGCTCGAACGCCGCTACTCCAAGGACCAGATCCTGGAACTCTATCTCAATCGAGTTTATTTCGGCGCCGGCGCCTACGGAGTGGAGGCGGCGTCACAGAAATATTTCGGCAAGAGCGCGCGCTTCGACAGCCTGTCGGAAGCCGCCCTCCTCGCCGGGCTGATGAAGTCGCCGTCGAAACTCGCGCCGACCCGCAATCCTTCCGGCGCCGCCGAGCGGGCGGCGCAGGTCATCACCGCCATGGCCGAGCAGGGCCACATCACCGAGGCGCAGGCCAAGATGGCGCTCGCCAGTCCGGCCCAGATCTGGCGCGACAAATCGGCGGGCTCGATCAATTACGCCGCCGACTATGTGATGGACGCGCTCGACGACACGGTCGGCGCGATCGACCAGGACATCGTGGTGACCACCTCGATCAACGCAGCGATGCAGGCCGAAGGGGAGCGCGCCCTTGCAGACGAACTCAACGCCAAGGGAGCGAAGTTCGGCGTCGGTCAGGGCGCGTTGGTGGCGGTCGATCCGACCGGCGGGGTCAAGGCGCTGGTCGGCGGCCGGAGCTACGCCGAGAGCCAGTTCAACCGCGCCGTCGCCGCCAAGCGACAGCCGGGCTCGTCGTTCAAGCCGTTTGTCTATCTGGCGGCGCTGGAAAAGGGCCTCACGCCGGACACGGTGCGCGAGGACGCGCCGATCTCGATCAAGGGCTGGAGCCCGGAGAACTACAGCCGCGAGTATTTCGGCCCGGTGACGCTGACCAAGGGCTTGTCGCTGTCGCTCAACACGGTGGCGGTGCGCCTTGGCCTCGAGGTCGGGCCGAAGGCGGTTTGTGCGACCGCCCACCGCCTGGGGATCACCTCGGAGCTCGAGCCGAATGCCTCGATCGCGCTGGGAACCTCAGCGGTGACGCCTCTCGAAATGGCCTCGGCCTACGCCGCCTTCGCCAATGGCGGCATCGGCGTGCAGCCGCACGTCATCACGAGGGTCCGCACCGCCAACGGCAAGCTGCTGTATACCAGGCGCAACGCCAATTTCGGCCGCGTCATCGACCCGCAGTATGTGGCGATGATGAATACGATGATGCAGGAGACACTGCTGACCGGCACCGCGCGCAAGGCGGAGTTGCCGGGCTGGCAGGCGGCCGGCAAGACCGGCACCAGCCAGGACTTCCGCGACGCCTGGTTCGTCGGCTACACGAGCTATCTCGTCACAGCGGTCTGGCTCGGCAACGACGATAACAGCCCGACCAAGAAGGTCTCCGGCGGAAATCTTCCGGTGGAGATCTGGAGCCGGTTCATGAAAGCTGCGCATGAGGGCGCGCCGGTCGCGGCGCTCCCCGGCGGAATCTGGCAGAGCGGGACGCCCAACCCGTTCGCGCCGTTGCTCGCGCCCTTCGGCGTGGGAGGCGGCGAGCCGCCACAGCCGCCCACGCCGATCCCGCCATCCGGCGGCCGCGGCGGCGGTGCGCCGGTCGCGGCCGGACCCCCGGTCGAGCTGACGCCGACCCCGTCGGCTGCCGGTCGGGCGCATGCCGTCCCGTCGGCGACAGACGTCCCCATCCCGCCCGCGGACGTGCCCGGCGGCGCGCCCGGCCGGAAGACCAACGCCTTTTTGAGCAGGATTTTCGGGACGCTTTAGGCGGCAGCCCCAATGTTTGCGGGCGCCGCGAACGGTGGTACACTTTAAGTTCTGTGCGCGCCCGGGGGTTCCCTCGCGTCCGCACCCTTTGGCGCGGCCGGCGGGGCGTCTCGAAGAACGGAGTTCGTGACAGTCGATGGCGGTCGATGTGGCTGTCCTCCCAGGCGCATGAAAGGGGAAAGCGCGGATGGCAGGTTCGGTCGCAAGCGCGGCGTTTCGGGAAGCGGCCGGTCGCTGGATCCGGCGCGGGGGAAGAGCCAATGACCGTGGACGAATTCCTTGGATGGACCGAGGGCCGCGAGGGGCGGTGGGAGTTGCACGAGGGCGAACTCGTCGAAAAGACGCCCGAGCGTCCGCTCCACAGCGCGACCCTGCGAGAGACGGTATTGGCGCTCAAAGGCGCGATCCGCAACACGGGCGCGCCCTGTCACGTGACCTCGGGCGGCTCGATCGTCCGCATCTCTCCGAGCACGGCCTTCGAGCCCGACGCGCTGGTCTATGTCAGTCCGCGCCAGCCGCCGGAAGCGGTCGAAATTACCGCTCCGGTGATCGTGGTGGAGGTTCTGTCCGAGGCGACGGCGGAGCGCGACCTGGGCCCGAAGCTCGCTGGTTATTTTTCTGTGCCAAGCATCGCGCACTACCTCGTCCTCGATCCCGAGCGCCGGACGGCCACGCATCATTGGCGGGGGAACGACGGCCGGATCGAGACGCGCATCCTGACCGATGGCCCGCTGCGGCTCGACCCTCCAGGACTCGCCTTCTTCGTCGAGGAGCTCTTCGCGCCGGTGTGAGGCGGCGTCAGGCGGCCTGCGACCGCCCCGCGCCGGGGCTGGAAGAAGCGGGCTGGAATGGAAGACACCATGGCGGTTAACCCGGCGACTGCGGAGTGATATAGCGTCTTCATATGGCGACCGTTGCCGAGAAACTGATGACTGCCGACGAGTTCCTCGGCTGGGCCGAGGAGCGCGAAGGGCGCTGGGAGCTCATCGACGGGCGGCCCATTGCGATGGCGCCGGAGCGCGTGGCGCATGTCGTGTCGAAGGGCGAGGCATGGGCCGCGTTACGCCGCGCCGTTGACCACGCCGGCGCTCCGTGCCAAGCCCTGCCGGACGGCGCAACGGTGCGAGAGTCGGCGCGTATGGCCTTTGAGCCGGACGCGGTTGTCTATTGCCGCCTGCGTCTACCGCCCGCTGCAATCGAAATCCCGAACCCGGTGATCGTGGTCGAGGTCCTGTCCCAGGGCACGGCGGCGCGTGACCACGGGGTCAAGCTCGTCGGTTATTTCTCGCTGCCGAGCGTTGCGCATTACCTGATTCTCGACCCCGAGCGCCGGACGGCCGTCCACCATTGGCCCGGCCGGGGCGACCTGATCGAGACGCGCATTCTCACTGCCGGGCCGCTACGGCTCGACCCGCCGGGCCTTGAAATTACCGTGGACGAGCTGGTTGGGCCCGCTTGAGATGGCGCAAAAAGGTTCCGCTTTCCCTTGAATCTGCCCCCACGCTCGTGACAGTTTGGCGGCCTCCGAGGAGACGCGCGAGGATGCTATGGATCAGGCGACGGAAAAGGCCCTGGAGGGCCACAACCGGCCTCGAAATCCCGGCGTCCCGCTCGATCCGGCCTGGTTCGAGAGCATCGGGGTGAACACAAGCGCGGTCGACCGTCGCGCCGCCACGCTGACGTCCCGCCGCTCGGTCAAGAAGGAATACCAGGCCGCGTGGCTGGTGAAGGCGCTGACCTGCATCGACCTAACGACCCTGTCCGGCGACGACACGCCCGAGCGGGTGCGCCGGCTCTGCGCCAAGGCGCGCCGGCCGCTGAGCGGCGAGCTTCTCGAAGCGCTCGGGCTCGCCGACGCGCCCCCGACCGTCGGCGCCGTGTGCGTCTATCCGACCATGGTCCCGCCGGCGGTCCGCGCCCTGGAGGGCTCGGACATTCCGGTCGCCTCGGTCGCGACCGGCTTTCCCGCCGGCCTCACCCCGCTCAATGTGCGGCTCGACGAGATTCGCTACGCCGTCGGCGAAGGGGCGGGGGAGATCGACATCGTCATCACCCGCGCTCACGTCCTCGGCCGCGACTGGACGTCGCTCTATGACGAGGTCGCGGCGATGCGCGAGGCCTGCGGGCGCGCCCATCTCAAGACGATCCTCGGCACAGGCGACCTCAAGACCCTGCGCAACGTCTATGCCGCAAGCATGGTGGCGATGCAGGCGGGCGCCGACTTCATCAAAACCTCGACCGGCAAGGAGGACGTCAACGCCACGCTGCCGGTCAGCCTCGTCATGGTCCGGGCCCTGCGCGACTATCGCGAGCGCGCCGGCGTTGACATCGGTTTCAAGCCGGCAGGGGGCCTGCGCGTCGCCAAGGACGCCCTCGCCTGGCTCATCCTGATGAAGGAGGAACTCGGCCTGCCGTGGATGCAGTCCGACCTCTTCCGGATCGGGGCGAGCGGGCTACTGACCGACATCGAGCGGCAGCTCGAACACTACGCGACTGGTCGCTATTCAGCGGCCCACCGCCACGCGATGGCGTGAGGACTTCATGGCGCTCATCAGGGACATTTTGCGCACGATGGACTACGGCCTCTCGCCCGAAAGCAGCGACCACGTCCGGGCGTGGCTCGAAAGGCGCGAGGGCGGCTTCGGCCTCTTCATCAACGGGCGGTTCACCCCGCCGGCCGACCTGTTCGACGTGTTTAACCCGGCAACCGGCGAACGGATCGCCCGCGCGGCGCAGGGCTCGCTGTCGGACGTGGACGCGGCGGTCGCGGCCGCGCGCAAGGCGCTGCCGAAATGGGCGGCGCTTCCCGGTGTGGAGCGTGGACGCTTCCTCTACGCGCTCGCCCGCCATGTGCAGAAGCGCGAGCGGTTCCTGTCGGTGCTCGAATCGATCGACAACGGCAAGCCGATCCGCGAATCCCGGGACGTCGACGTTCCTCTCGTCGTCCGCCACTTCTATCACCATGCCGGCTGGGCCTCGCTGATCGAGAGCGAGTTCCCCGAGACGCGTCCGGCCGGTGTCTGCGGGCAGATCATTCCGTGGAATTTCCCGCTGCTCATGCTCGCCTGGAAAATCGCTCCTGCGCTCGCCGCCGGATGCACGGTTGTGCTGAAGCCCGCTGAACATACGCCGCTGACCGCGCTCGCCTTCGCCGAGATATGCGTCGAGGCCGGGCTGCCGCCGGGCGTCGTCAACATCGTCACCGGAGACGGCGCGACCGGAGCGGCGCTCGTCGCCCACGACGGCGTCGACAAGATCGCCTTCACAGGGTCGACCGAAGTCGGACGCGCGATCCGCAAGGCGACCGCCGGATCGGGCAAAACACTCACGCTCGAGCTCGGCGGCAAGTCGCCGTTCATCGTGTTCGACGACGCCGACCTCGACAGCGCGGTCGAAGGCGTCGTCGATGGGATCTGGTTCAACCAGGGGCAGGTCTGCTGCGCCGGCTCCCGGCTGCTCGCCGCCGAAGGAATCGCCGACGCGCTCTATACCAAGCTGCGCGCCCGTATGGCCAATCTCAGGGTCGGCGACCCGCTCGACAAGTCGACCGACGTCGGCGCGATCGTTGCGCCCGTCCAGCTTCGACGGATCGAACAGCTGATGCGGGCCGGCGCTGAGGAGGGGCTCGAGGTCTGGCGAGCCGACGACGCGATCCCGAACCGCGGCTGCTTTTATCCGCCGACCCTGGTCACCGGCGTCGAGCCCGCCTCGATCCTGGCGCGCGAGGAGATCTTCGGCCCCGTTCTGGTCGCCACGACCTTCCGCCCGCCTGACGAAGCCGTGACGCTCGCCAACAACACCCGCTACGGTCTCGCGGCCTCGGTCTGGACCGAAAACGTCAGCCGGGCGTTCGAGGTCGCGGCGCGGATTAAGGCTGGCGTCGTCTGGATCAATTCCACCAACCTGTTCGACGCGGCTTCGGGCTTCGGCGGCTATCGCGAAAGCGGGTTTGGGCGCGAGGGCGGCCACGAAGGCCTCGCCGAGTACCGCCTCGCCAACGCCGCGGGCGGCAAGCCCTATGCGTCCGCATCGGCCCCGCTCGATCCCCTCCCGGGGGCGGCCCCAGCGGAGGGCGCGACATTGGGGCTCGACCGGACGGCGAAACTCTACGTCGGCGGCAAGCAGGTCCGGCCCGACTCGGGCTTCAGCTATGCGGTCCTCGACCCAAAGGGCCGCGAGGTCGGCCTCGCGGGCTTAGGCGGAGGCAAGGACATCCGCAACGCGGTCGAGGCCGCGGCAAAGGCGACGGGCTGGGCGTCCGTGGCGGCGCATAACCGGGCGCAGGTTCTCTACTATGTCGTCGAGAATCTGAGCGCCCGCGCCGACGAGTTCGCCGCCCGGCTGAGGGCGATGACCGGGGTCTCGCCGCGCGCCACTGCGGCGGAAGTCGACGCCTCGATCCGGCGGGCGTTCTTCTATGCGGGCTTCGCCGACAAATACGACGGCGCGGTCCATGCGACCCGCTCGAAATTCGTGACGCTCGCGATGAACGAGCCCTGGGGCGTCATGGGCGTGGTCTGCCCCGACGAGGCGCCGCTGCTCGCCTTCGTTTCGCTGGTCATTCCCGCGATCGCGATGGGCAATTGCGTCGTCGCCGTTCCCTCGGCGCGCCATCCCTTGAGCGCGACCGACTTCTATTCGGTCCTGGACACGTCCGACGTTCCACCCGGCGTCGTCAATATCGTGACGGGGCAAGCGAACGCGCTCGCAGCAACCCTCGCCGAGCACGACGGGGTCGACGCTGTCTGGTACGTCGGCGACGCGGTCGGCGCGGCGAGGCTGGAAGCAGCCTCCGCCGGAAACCTCAAGGCGACCTGGACGCAAACGTCGCACGTGGACTGGCCGCGCGCCGAGGGGCGGGAGTTCCTGCGCCGCGGCACCCAGGTCAAGGCGATCTGGACGCCCTACGGCGAGTGAGGCTCACCAGACCTTCGTGACCGAATAGCCCAGGCCACGCAGCCGCTCGACGAGACCGTCCTTGCCGGTAAGGTGCAGCGCGCCGACGGCGACGAAGGCGCCACCGTCGTCAAGGAGCGGCGCCAGGCGCTCGGCCATCGTCGCGTTTCGCTCCACGAGCAGGAGACGGGTGAAGGCGTCCTCGGCGGCGCGCTCGCTCGCGCTCATGCCGCCGACCGCATCGCCGACGGCCAGGATCTCCGCCGGCCGGCTCTCGCGATAGAGCTTGAGCAGGGTGGCGTAGATGTCGTCGTTCATCTCCGGCTCGCGCGCGGCGACGGCGAGCAGGGCGGCGGCGACTTCGGGTTTGATCGATGCGACGGCGTCGAGTTGTTCCTGCGGCGTCTCCAGCGCGACCACCTTCACGCCGGCCGCTTTGGCTCGCTCGGCAAGCAACTGGTCGACCTCCGGCAGATCGAGCGCCTCGCCCTTGGCTTCGCACTCCGGCAGGGCGGTCAGGATCGCGAGGAACCAAAGCCTGAGATGGTGGGAGAATTTGATGGGATAGCCATGCTCGCCGAGCATTTTCTCGATGTCCGCGCGATCCTCGGCGGGCATGTCGACAATGGTGTCGTGGTCGTGGTCCAGCGCCCGGGCGAGCGTCTCGGCTCCGATCTTGGCCTTTTCCATCGCGTCGATTGGACCGCCGAGCTCGGTGACAACGACCTTCGCGCTGGGAATCGCCTTGGCCGCCCGTTGCGCCGCGGCCAGCGCGTCGTCGTTTGTCGAATGGATCGTGCCGAAGAGGTAGGAGGGCGGCAGGGACCCCTTGTCGATCCGCCATAAGAGACCCTCGGCGTTGACGAGATCGTCTGCGCGGCGCGCCTCGGCTTCTGGGAGGCCGGCGACATGGCTGAGGTCTTTCCCGGCACATACAGGCAGCGTCTCGGCGAAGATGGGCGGCGCCGCCATCATCAAACCGGCGAGCGCGGCGGCGAGCCGGGTCGCGAGACCGCCTTTGCGCGACCAAACGGCCTGCGAAAATTTGCGCAAAAATCGGCTTTCGCGGTCGATTCGGAGCGAATCCGGCCCGCAGCCCCGCCGTTTGACGTCCGAAACCGGGCCTGAAGGCCCGCGAAGGCCGCTCGTTTTCGGCAAGCGATCGCGTGATTTCAGAGGGTTAGGCCCAACATCCTGATTCGCGGTAACTCCCAAGCCCTTTACCCTGACGCGATCAAGGCGTGCATGATTTGATTTGGCGAGGCGGCGAGGGTTTGGAGGATGTTGGCGCCCTGTTTTCGGGCTGTCGAGACGACGGATCTGAGGCTGGCGAAGATTTTGGCGCCGTCGAGGGTTCGGAAACACCCCGAGATTTTCATTTTGACCTTCATCATTCGCAGGTCCTGCTCGGCCAGATTGTTGGTGAAGGGCACGTCGAAATTGCTCATGAACCGGAGCGTTTCGGTCTTGAAGGTCTTCAGCCTTTCGAGCAGATTTTGTCCTGGGCGTTGTTTGGGGCGTCCGCGCCCGGGAGATTTCGTCTCCAGCTTGGGCAATTGACGATGAAAGGCGAGGCCGAGCCGAACCGCGGCCCAATAGCGCTCGACGAACGCCGCGATCGTCTCGGGCGGGAGCGCCGAGGCGCCCGCCTCGCGCGCCCCATTGACGGCGGCGTTGGCGTCGAGGAGGACCGCGCGCATGAGTTCGGCCCAGGGCTCCTTCTCAAACTCTATGAGAGCTTGGAGTTCGCGCAGGATATGCGCGTTGCAGAAGGCGTGCTCGACCGTGTCCATCCCGCGATAGGGCAAGAAGTGGTCATGCACGACGACGCCGTCCCGCAAATCCGTGGGGATGTCGCCGCGCTTTTCGCCCGCGCGATAGAAAGTGAAGGCCAAACTCGACGTCGTGTGCAGCCAGTGCAGCTTGCCGGCGATCCGATAGCCCGTCTCATCGAGGCAGCGAACCTTGGCCTCGGCCACGCGTTCGCCGATGGCCTTGTAGACTTCGCCCAGTTCGCCCGCCTTCTTGCCCACCCAGGCGACGACGCTGGCCGGACAGATCAACGGCGCGCCGAACAGATCGTTCAGCGCCTGCGCGACCCGATCCTCGGGGATGAGTTGATGGATGTTGAGATAAATCGCCGCCGCCTTGATACGCTCGCCATATTGGGTCGGCGAGACCACGCCATCGGGAAACTCGGCCTTCGTCACGCCCCGGCATTGCGCGCAATGATAGATCGAAGCCTGATGTTCCGTGACCAACAACGCACGCTCGGGAAGATCGAACACCTGGCGTTTCTCGACCCCAATCGCCGCCATCGGATCCAGAGACGAACCGCAATGGCCGCACGCGCAGGCCTCGTGCCGAACCACGGCGTCGGGATCGGCGACCTGACGCAACGTGCCGCCCTGATGGCCCTTCTGGCCCCCGCTCGGCTTGCCAGAGCGGCCGCGCAGGCTGCCCGCCACCCGCGGCTTCTTCTTCCCCCGCTCGGCTTGCCAGAGCGGCCGCGCAGGCTGCCCGCCACCCGCGGCTTCTTCTTCAACCCGTCGCTCGATGGCGGTTTCGAACTCGTCGAACTGTCCAGACCCAATCGACGACGAAGTTCGACAACCTCCGCCTGAAGCGCCAAAACTTGGCGATTCAGCGAAGCGATAAGCTCCTCGACTTCCGCAGGAAGGGTCATCCCACCCTTGAGTCAGACTCGCCCCATTATGTCTTCATGAATTCGGCGCCAAAAACCAAATTCACAAACCCTGTGGCATTTCGGACTCACTCGGGCTTGGGAGTTACGATTCGCGTGAGCTCCGGAAGGGGTGTTTTGCCGTATTTTCGCCATATTTGAGCCGGCCGGCGGACCCGGACACGCGGCCGAAAGTCGGCGCATCAGGCCTGCAAGGACGGCGGCAGCGCCGGTCTCCGCGGCGACCGTGGTAGTGCACGCAACACGGCGGCGGAAGGACAGGAAAGCGGCGAGCGGCATCAGCGGTCTGATCCAGGGGGCGACAGGATCACCCTACCCAAATATTCGATTTTACGCAAGAAAATGTCGCTATCATTCTATACAAGAGAAATGCGCCCCAGCGACAGCGCGGGCGACCGTGAAAACCTGCCGAATTTTGATCGGCGCAGCCTCGCTCCCGGGGTCTGCGGAAGCGAACGGCCGACGAAAGCCGGCCGGACGAGGCCTTTCGCGCCGATTCGGCCAAGACTCGTCCTACTCTAAAGCTTGCGCAGCGCCACTTCCTCGATCCGGTGGCTCGCCCCCTTGGTGAGTTGAAGGTCGGCGCGCGGCCGGGTGGGCAGGATGTTCTCGTGCAGGTTCACGAGATTGATGCGCATCCAGATCGAGCGCGCGGTCGCCTCCGCTTCCACGTCGTCGAGATCGGCGTATTGCCGGAAGTAGCTGCGCGGGTCGCGGAAGGCCGTATCCCTGAGCCCCATGAACCGCTCGATATACCAATGCTCGAGCAGGGCGTCGGGGGCGTGGAGGAAGATGGCGAAATCGAAGAAGTCGGAGACGAACGGCACCTCCTTGCCGTCGCGCACAAGGCGGTTCGGCGCGAGCACGTTGATGCCTTCGACGATCAGGATGTCCGGCCGATCGACCGTGGTCGTCTCGTCGGGCACGATATCGTAGGTCAGATGCGAATAGACGGGGGCCGCCACTTGACGTTCGCCCGCCTTGACCGCCGACAGGAAGCGGATCAGCGCGAGGCCGTCGTAGCTCTCCGGGAAGCCCTTGCGGTCCATGATGCCCTGGCGGATCAGTTCCGCGTTGGGTTGCAGGAATCCGTCGGTGGTCACGAGCTGGACTTTGGGCGTGTTCGGCCAGCGTGTCAGCAAGGCTTGCAGGACGCGCGCGGTGGTCGACTTGCCGGCCGCGACGGAGCCGGCGATTCCGATGATGTAGGGGACTTTCCCGTCGGTCGCGCCGAGGAACCGCTGCGTCGCCTTGAACAGGCCCTGGGTCGCCGCGACATAGAGTGCGAGCAGGCGCGACAGCGGCAGATAGATAGCGACGACCTCGTCGAGCGAGATCGGGTCGTGGGTCGATTGCAGCTTTCGCAGGTCGTCGATCGTCAAGGTGAGCTGCGTGTCGGCGCGCAGCGTCGCCCATTCGTCGCGAGTGAAGCGTCGGAAGGGGGAGACGGCGGTCGGGCGATTGACGAGCTGATCCATGTCCTTCCCTTCGGTCACGTCCCTCAGGCGTTGCGGGCCGCTTTTTCCTCGTGGCCGCTTTGCCGCGTCCGACTTTCCAGTTCGCGCACCACCGAGTCAAAGCCGACGCCGCGCGCGCGCAACAGCACCAGAAGATGATACAGCACGTCGGCCGCTTCCGCTCGCACGGCGGCCTCATCCTGCGCCGCCGCGGCGATCGTCAGCTCGATCGCCTCTTCGCCGAACTTGCGCGCGCAGTGTGCGGCGCCCTTGTCCAACAGACTGCGCGTGTACGATGAGTTGGCCGACGCGTCTGCGCGCCGGTCGATGATCTCAGCGAGATCGTCGAGCGTGAACATGACTTCGCCCTACCTTGCTTTTGCGACGGCGCATAGACGGCTGAAAGGAGAAGTCGTTTTACAGGACGGCGTCAGCGGTAGCCGACGACCGCTTTCCACTCCAGAAAGTCGTCGATGCCGAATTCAGCGTATTCGCGCCCGTTGCCCGAGCGCTTGAAGCCGCCGAACGGGGCGCGGACGTCCCAGGCGGGATAGTTGAGGCTGACCGTGCCGGCGCGCAGCCTCGCCGCGACCGCGCGGGCGCGCTCGAGATTGGTGGAGGAGACATAGGCCGCGAGGCCGTATTCGGTGTCGTTGGCGATGCGGACCGCCTCGTTGTCGTCCTCGTAGCTCAGGATCGACAGGACCGGGCCGAAGATTTCCTCGCGCGCGATGGTCATCTCTGGCCGGACGCCGCCGAACACCGTGGGGCGGACATAATAGCCGCGATTGAGGCCAGGCGGCCGGCCCGGGCCGCCGGCGGCGAG
Source organism: uncultured Alphaproteobacteria bacterium (assembly GCA_963822215.1). Taxonomy (GTDB): domain Bacteria; phylum Pseudomonadota; class Alphaproteobacteria; order Rhizobiales; family Beijerinckiaceae; genus Roseiarcus. Next base: position 256,519 of record CAWGGX010000006.1, on the reverse strand, counting down.
CCGCGCGCCCTCCCGAACGCCGGTCTCGATCAGGCGCTGGATCTTGTCGAACTGCGCCTGGCTGACGACCGGCCCGAGATCGACGCCCGGCGCGCGCGGGTCGCCGACCCTGAGGCCGTCGGCGACCGCCGCGGCGATGGCGAGCGCCTCGTCGTGCCGCTCGGCCGGCACAAGCATCCGGGTCGGCGCGTCGCAGGACTGACCGCTGTTGGAAAAGCAGGACCGGACGCCCTCGCCGACCGCAGCCCCAAAATCCGCATCGCGCAGAATGAGGTTCGGCGACTTGCCGCCGAGTTCCTGCGCCACTCGCTTCACCCCGTCCGCCGCCGCCTTGGCGACCAGAATTCCGGCCCGGGTCGAGCCGGTGAACGAGACCATGTCGACGCCGGGGTGGGCCGCCAGCGCCTGACCGACTTCCGGCCCTGTCCCGTTGACGAGATTGAAGACTCCGGCGGGCGCGTCGCACGCCTCGACGATCTCGGCGAAGATCACGCCACTCACCGGCGCGATCTCGCTCGGCTTCAGGACAACCGTGCAGCCGGCCGCGAGCGCGGGGGCGACCTTGCAGACGATCTGGTTCAGCGGCCAGTTCCACGGCGTGATCAGGGCCGCGACGCCGACCGGCTCCCGGACGATCATCGTCGAGCCGCTGAGGCGGCTGAATTCATAGGTTCTGAGCGCCTCGATCGTGGCCTCGAGATGCACCCGCCCGGCGGGGACCTGAGCCGCGCGGGCGAAGGGCAGGGGCGCCCCCATCTCGCGCGAGACCGCCTCGGCGAGGTCGTCGGCCCGGGCGTCGTAGCGATCGAGGATGCGCTCGAGCAACGCGATGCGCTCCTCGCGCGAGGTCCGAGAAAAGCTGTCGAAGGCGGCGCGTGCGGCGGCGACCGCGCGGTCGACGTCGGCGGCAGAGCCGAGGGCGATCTTGGTGAACGGCTGCTCGGTCGACGGGTCGATGACGTCGAGCGATCTCGGGTGGAGGGGTTCGACCCATCGGCCGCCGATGTAGAATTGGTCGTGGCGGCTCATCGCGCGAAATCTCCCTCTCCCGGTCGGCGATCCGCATTGTTCGCGTAAGGGGCGGCGGCGCGCAACCCTCGCTCGCGGCGATGCGCCGCAGGCAAAGAGCGGCGGCCCGGCCGCAATCGCGCCCGGCTTGCTGGCGAAAAGCGCTGCGAAACGATAAGGTTGAGCGCATGACCGCAATGTCTGACGCTCCAGTCAAGGCCGCCCTCGAGATCGAGCGCCTCGTCGCCCGCTACGACGGCCGCGTGCCGCGTTATACGAGCTATCCGACCGCGCCGCATTTCACCCCTGCGGTGGGTCCGAGCGTTTATGCCCGCTGGCTCAAGGACCTGCCCGCCGACACGCCGCTGTCGGTCTACCTGCATGTGCCGTTCTGCGACCGGCTCTGCCTCTATTGCGGCTGCAACACCTCGGTCGTCCGGCTGGAATCGTCGCATCGACTCTACGCCGAGCGGCTTCTCAGCGAAATCGACGCGGTCGCGGATCGGATCGGCCGGCGGGCGGCGGTTTCGCACGTCCATTGGGGCGGCGGCACGGCGACGTCCCTTCCGGGCGACTGCCTGATCGCCGTCATGGACCGGCTGAAGGACCGGTTCGCTTTGCGCGACGACGCCGAGATCGCCATCGAACTCGACCCGACCTCGCTGCCCGACGATCGGCGGGATGCGCTGACGCCGATGGGCGTGACCCGCATGAGTCTCGGCGTGCAGGATCTCGAACCGTCCGTGCAGCGCGCCATCGGACGCGTGCAGTCCTACGAGGAGACGGAGGCCTGCGCTCAGACCGCGCGCGCGCTCGGCGTCGGCTCGCTCAATCTCGACCTGATCTACGGCCTGCCGTTGCAGACGGAAGCGGGCGTCGCCCGCACCGCCCGACGCGCCCTCGACCTCAAGGCCGACCGGGTCGCGGTGTTCGGCTATGCCCATGTTCCGTGGATGAAAAAGCACCAGGCGCTGATTCCGGACGAGCAATTGCCCGGACCGGCCGAACGCTATGCGCAGCTCAACGCCATTCATCGCGTCCTGACCGAAGAGGGCGGCTATGTCGCGATCGGGCTCGATCATTATGCGCTGCCGAGCGACGCCATGGCCGAGGCGGCGGCGGCGCGCCGGCTCAGGCGCTCCTTCCAAGGCTACGCCACCGACGCCGCGCCGGCGCTGATCGGGTTCGGCGCAAGCTCGATCGGCTCGCTGCCGCAGGGCTATGTGCAGAACGCGCCGACCGCCGCCGCCTACGCCACGGAGATCGAGGCCGGCCGCCTGGCGACGGTCCGAGGCGTGGCGCTGACCCCGGAAGACCGCCTGCGGCGCGACGTCATCGAGCGCGCGATGTGCGATCTCGAGGTCAATCTCGAGGCGATTGCCGCGGAGCATGGCGCCGATCCGGCGCCGCTCGTTGAGGCGGCGTCCGAAGGCCTGCCGAAGTTCGTCGAGGACGGCCTCGCCTCCTGGGACGGGCGGCGCATCGTGGTCAGCGAGCGCGGGCGGCCTTTCGTCCGCTCGGTCGCGGCGCTGTTCGACGCTTATCTCGGGCAGGCGACCGATACGCCGCGGCATTCGCGCGCGGTGTGACCGTATCATCCCGATCGCCCCGACATCGCTGCTGAAAGCCGGGCGCGCATTGCGATCGGCATGCCGTCGCGGGTCTATAGGACTTCCCTGCTAGCAGGGAAGTTTTTTGCGGCGCGCTGGGGTCACGCGCCGAAAAAGCGTGGAATTGCAGGACGTTGTAGGGTTTGCAATCCACCAGTTGCGGGCCCGAGCCGGCAGGGAACAGGGAATTTCAAACGCACGGAACAGGGAATTTTGGCGCGCATTTGGAGCGGATCAGGGAATGAACAGGTGGCGAGAACGAGGCCGCGAAATCGGACACCGCGCGGTTGTATCGCCGGGCCGTCACAGCACACAGCGGAGCGCCGGATGCGTTCTCGAACACATGGTCAGGCCGAAACATCCAAGAACCCAAAAGCGTTCGTACGATCAGTGAAGTCGCCCTCGTCGAGCGGACACTTGCGGGTCAAGCCGGCCGCAACGCGACAAAGCCGTCGGGCCGTCAAAACGAGAGCTACCGCCCGCGGCCGTGGCGGATCGCGCTCTCGACGCCGCCTGGCGCCAGGCCGATATCGCGCAGCGAAGCGCAATCGAGCATCTGGGCGCTGGCGATCTGCCGCCGCACGCGCCATTCGCCGTGCAGCGTGAGCAGGAACGCGAAGAGGTCGCGTGAGGGTCCGCGGTCCGGTCGAATTGTCGGCGCGGTCGACTGACGAGCAAGCAAGGACATGTTCGCCTCCGGTGAAGTTCGATCGGCACGATAGGCGCGCGGCTTGCATTAGGAAATCGAATATGTATGATGCGCGACATTACAAACCATAATGGCTGACGATGACCCGCAATCTCGACACCGCCCTTCTCCGCAGCTTCGTCACGGTCGCCGAAACGAGCAGCATGACCGCGGCGGCCAATGCCCTGCATCTGACCCAGGGCGCCGTCAGTCAGCAGATCAAACGCCTGGAGGACGCCTTCGCCTGCCCCCTGTTCGAACGTGACCGGCGCGGGCTGACACTGACCAACGCCGGCGAACGGTTGCTCGGCAAGGCGCGTCGCCTCCTGGGGCTCAATGACGAGATCTGGGCCGAGATCACGACCCCGGCCTTCATCGGCGAAGTCAGGCTAGGCATGCCGTGCGATCTCGTCACGACCTACCTGCCGCCGATCCTGAAGACCTATGCGCAGGAATATCCGCAAGTGGATATTTCGCTGGTCTGCCTGACCTCGCCATTGCTTGCGCAGGCCCTCGCCGCCGGCGAAATCGATCTCGCGATCATCGAGGAGCCTGCCGGCCGTTCCGACGGCGAATGCCTCGCGATCGAGCGCCTCGTCTGGGTCGGCGGCAAGGGGGGCGAAGCCTATCTGAAGCGTCCGCTGCCGGTCTCGATCGTCAGCGACACCTGCGCGTTTCGCCCGGTCGTGTTCGACGCCTTGCGTCGTGCAGGGCTCGCCTGGCGGACGGTGTTCGCCAACGGCAGTGTCGAGGCGATTACGGCGACCGTACTGACAGACCTCGCCGTGACTGCTTCGCTCGCGGCGACGGTTCCGCCGGGGCTCGACATTCTGACGACGCAGTCGGGCCTGCCGGATCTGGCGACCTTCGCGATCAACCTGCATCTGCCGCGCGCCCAGGTGAGCCCGATCGCGCAGGGCCTCGCGCGCCACATCCGCGACAGCTTTGTCGGGCAGGGGCGATTGAAGGCGGCGTGATCAGGGGCGGCGGGCGCCGTTAATTGAGCGGGGATTGTAAGCGTCATCGTAATGGGGATGGCCGCCCTAAAGATCAGTGACTCAGCGGCCCGCGAACCGATCCCGCCTCCAACGTTCGCTTCGAGGACCGAATTGGGCTGGTCCACTCCTTGGGGGACTCCCGCCGGATATCGGACGGCGTCTGTCCGGTCCAGCGCCGGAAGGCTTTGCGAAAATTCGCGACGTCGTTGAACCCCATCAGCATGCCGATGTCGTCGACGCTCATGTGCGTGGTCTTCAGATATTCGATCGCCAGCGACCGATAGACGTCGTCCAGAATCTCGGAGAACGACAGTCCCTCCTCCCTCAGGCGGCGGCGCAGCGTCCGCGACGTCATGTTGAGAGCGCTGGCGACGCCCTCCATGCCGGGAAAATGGCCAGGCCGCCGGATCAGGATCTGGTAGATCTGGCCGGCGACGCCCGCCGAAGCCTTCGCTTTATCAATCAGACCTTCGCATGTTTCCTGAAACATAGCCGAGGTCAGCGGATGGGCGAGCGGCGGCCGCTCGTCGAGGATCGCCCTGTCGTAGTGCAATTCGCCGCGCGGCTGGTCGAAGACGCACGGGCAGCCGAGATAGTCCTGATAGATGGCGGCGTGGGCCGGCGCCGGGTAGGAAAAACAGGCCTGCAATGGCCGAAGGTCATGCCCGGCGACGTCCTGCAGATGATTGACCTGCTGGGTGTACTGCTGCTCGAGCAGGAACCGTCTGAGTTCCGCCGAAGGCGCAAAGGTGAATTCGTCCGGAAACGTCCACATGGCGGCGTCCGGATATTCCAGCCATTCGATGGTCAGCATGGGCGCGGCGAGGAGATGATATTTGACGCCCAACCGGAAGTAGTCGCGTAGCGACAGGCCGGACATCAACGCATAGCCGTACATCCCGTAGGCGAACAGGTGCAGCCTCGCCCCGACGCGAAAGGGCGTGCTCGGGTGGGCCGAAAGCCGCAAAGCGTTGGCGCAGGCTTGCGCATATTGCCGGACGGAGGTTTTCACCGAAGAATCATGGAGCTCGGCGGGGCCGACCCCGGTTCCACGCAGGCACTCCTCGGCGGGGATGCCCTGCTCTCGCAGAGTCTCAACCAGCGCGGCCAATTTGAACGGCGCATAGATCTTTTCGCCGTTCAGAGGCTGCCTCGGGACCATTGCTCCTCCGAATGTCCTCCAAGCACACCGGTTCTGTCCGAAGGCAACCTTGGCTTCTCAACTGCACGAACCTAGCGTGCAGGCAAGAAGACCTGGCGGGAGGAAATGGGTGGACGCTTCCCCTTCCTGACGTCAGCCGCATTCCGGACTGATCCAAGACCGTTTTGCAGATCGGCCGAAGGCCGACCCTTCCCTCGCCCCAAAGCGTCTCGCGTTCGCGAGTCGAAGGCCGCGAGCGAGGTCACGCGATCCAGGAATCAACGACCGAAGGCCCTTTAGCGCAAATTCGACAGGCCCGCCACCAATGAAGAGCACGAACCGCAAAGTCATCATTTCCTGCGCGATCACCGGCGCGACCCATGTTCCGTCGATGTCGGAGTTCCTGCCACTGACTCCCGACGAGATCGCCGCACAGGCGATCGAGGCCGCCCAGGCCGGCGCCGCAATCATTCACCTGCATGCCCGCGATCCGTCCGATGGCCGTCCGACGCCGAGCCCCGACATCTACCGTCAGTTCGTTCCCGTCATCGCGAGAGCCACGGACGCGGTGATCAACATCACGACCGGCGGCAGCACGAAGATGACGATGGCGGAGCGGCTCGCCTTTCCTTTGCAGGCGAAGCCGGAAATGTGTTCGCTGAACATGGGCTCGATGAACTTCTCGATTCATGAGATCGCAAAGCGGATCACGAACTGGCGCTACGACTGGGAGAAGGACTACCTCGAAGGATTTGAAGACCGCATATTCCGGAATACGTTCAAGGAGATCAGGCACATATTGCTTGAGCTTGGCAGTAGCGGCACGCGGTTCGAATTCGAGTGCTACGACGTCGGGCAACTCTACAATCTCGCATATTTCGCCGATCAGGGCGTGGTCAAGCCGCCTTTCTTCATCCAGGCGATATTCGGAATCCTCGGCGGCCTTGGGACGGACCCTGAAAATCTGACCGTGATGAGAACCACCGCCGACCGGTTGTTCGGACGCGAGAACTATCAATTCTCTGTCCTCGGCGCCGGACGCCATCAACTGCCCTTTGTCACCATGGGCGCGATCATGGGCGGCCATGTCCGGGTTGGACTGGAGGACAGCATATACCTGGAAAAGGGTGTGAAGGCGAAGACGAACGCCGAACAGGTCAGAAAGATACGCAGGATTCTCGAAGAACTCTCCCTTGAGATCGCCACGCCTGACGAGGCTCGGGAGATGCTTGAGCTGAAAGTGTCAAGCAAAGTCAACTTCTAAACAGCAACAGACTGCGACAATTTAGCAAATTCGCGGAAACCCGTTCTCGGGATATTTGTGAAACTGCTGGTCGACAGGGAGGAAGAAATCATGAGTATGGACAGTCTTCAAACGGGAAAGGACGAGGCGCACCGTCTCGCCACCCTCAAGGCGATGCAGCGCCTGCTGCCGCTGATGTGCCTAATATACTTCCTGTCGTTCATCGACCGGACGAACGTGGGCATGGCCAAGTCCGCGCTGCAGCATCAATTTGGAATCGGCCCCGAGGTCTATGGCTTTGGCGCCGGAGTCTTCTTCTGGGGATACGCGCTCCTCGAAGTGCCAAGCAACCTCATGATGTATCGCGTCGGTCCCCGCAAGTGGCTCGCCCGGATCGCCGTGACCTGGGGCGCCTTGTCGGCGGCGATGATGTTCGTGCAAGGCGGCGGGTCCTTCATCGCGCTTCGAGTCCTCTTGGGGATCGCGGAAGCCGGACTGTTTCCCCTGATGATGTATGTGACGACGCTTTGGTTCGCCCAAAAGGATCGGTCCGTCGCAGTCGGATGGATCTACACGGCGCCCTCATTGGGGCTGATCGTCGGCAACTCTCTGGGCGGCGCTTTGTTGCAGCTCGACGGGCTCCTGGGGCTGGCCGGTTGGCAGTGGCTGTTCCTGATCGAAGGTCTCCCGACCGTCGTGTTCGGCGTGATTCTCTACTTCGTGTTCCCTGATCGCCCGAAAGGCACTTCCTGGCTGACCCCCGCCGAAGCCGACGCTCTCGAAAGCTATGCGGCCGGCGGCGCGAGCCCAAACCATGTCAAGGGCGCGTGGCTGACGGCGCTGATGCGGCCGACGACGCTGGTCATGGGGCTGATTTATTTCTTCAACCAGGTAGGGTTCGTCGGCCTGTATTTCTTCGCTCCGGCGATGGTGCAGTCAATGCACGTCACGAACACGATTTTCATCGGGCTGCTCTCGGCTTCGGTCGGGCTGGGATTCCTCATCGGCATCCTGGTGCTGCCGCGAATCCATCGTCACGTCACCAACGACTTCATCTTCCTGGCGGTCCTGACCGCAGGCGATGCGATCACCGCGGGCTTGTTCATGCTTACCCCATTGACGACCCTGCGAATCACGCTCTTTGTTTTGAACGCCTTCTTCGCCGGCGGCATTCTGCCGATCTACTGGGCGGTGTCGATGAAGCGTCTACACGGCATTGAAGCCGCCTCCGGCCTCGCCATGATCAACACGCTCGGGTTGCTCGGCGGTTTTGCTGGCCCGTACATCTTCGGCCTTGTGGAGCAGTCCACCGGCACGAGCCTCTCGGCTTTCGCCGTCATCCTGCTGACCGCGTTGATCGGCTTGGCGCTCATCCCGCTCCTGGCTCGGTCGTTCAATACGGATGCGGATGAGCTTCCCGCGCCTCGGCGAGGCTTCGAAAAGACTGCGTAGCGATTGTGTGGCGGCTTTGGCGGCGCCGGGTCTGAGCGCCGTCAAAGAAGCAAGGAAGGAACGGACATGAACACTTTCGCCCTCCTCAAGCCCTCGCCCGGCCTCAGAGTGCTGGCTACGGGTGGGGCGGCCGGGATCGGCGCCGCGATCGCCAAGGCGTTTAACGAAGTTGACGCGCGCGTCTCGCTCTGCGACGTCGACCCCTCCGCAGTGGAGGCGATCCGCAAAGAGATTCCGGGCGTTCATGCGGTCGTCGCCGACGTCTCGAAAAGCCAGGACGCCGAGCGCGTCGTTCGGACCTCAGCCGAGGCGCTGGGCGGACTAGACGTTCTTGTCAATAACGCCGGGATCGCCGGCCCGACGGCCCGGGTCGAGGAGATCGAGCCCCAGGATTGGGACCGCACGGTCGCAACGAACCTGAACAGCCAGTTTTACTTCCTCCATCAGGCGGTTCCGATCCTGAAAGCCTCCCCTAACGCGAGCATTATTGCGATGTCGTCGGTCGCCGGGCGCCTCGGCTATCCCTTCAGGACGCCCTATGCGTCGACAAAATGGGCGATCGTCGGCATGATGAAATCCCTGGCGATCGAGCTTGGGCCCGACGCCATTCGGGTGAACGCCTTGCTGCCCGGGCTCGTAGCGGGACCGCGCATCGATCGGGTGATCCAGGCGCGCGCCGACGCTCTCGGCGTGAGCTTCGATGACATGAAGAAGACCTATCTCCAGAAGGTGTCCCTGAGACGAATGGTGACGACGACGGATATCGCGGCCGTCGCGTTGTTCCTGTGCTCGCCCGCAGCCGCCAATATCACCGGCCAGGCCATCAGCGTCGACGGCAATATGGAATATCTGTAACGCCGGGCGGCGTGGAGGACCTTGGCGCTTCTCAGGCGGAATCATACGAACTGTTGACGGCGAACACTCCCGTGAGCCCGCTGGGCGCGATCTCGCCCGCGCTCGAGAGAGGTGAAAGCAAGTCTTCGGCGCCCTCGGAGAGCGAGTGCTCTTTGCACATTCCTTCGGCGCCGAGGACCGAACCGGACGCGCGCTTCGGGCCGATTTTGGGCGCAGACAACCCGATCGCCTTGCCCGGCCGGCAGGCGCTGAGGCTTCGGAGCGTTCTTCGCTCTGTCTCGCAATTCCCAAATCGTCTGACTTGGCCTATGTCCTGCGCCCCATGAGTCGGGGCGTTCCGCCGCTCCGGCCGGAGGCGCGAAAACATGAAACTGCCGGAAAAGATCGGCCCCATTCATTTCGTCGGCATCGGCGGCATCGGCATGTCGGGGATCGCCGAGGTGCTGATCAATCTCGGCCACACTGTCCAGGGCTCGGACGCCGCAGACAACGCCAACGTCAAACGCCTGCGCGAGCACGGCGCCAAGGTGTTCGTCGGCCACGACGCGGCCAATCTCGGCGACGCCGCTGTCGTGGTCGTCTCGACCGCGATCAAGCGCGACAATCCCGAGCTTGCCGCGGCGCGCGCCAAGCGAATCCCGGTCGTCCGCCGCGCCGAGATGCTGGCCGAGCTCATGCGGCTGAAAAGCTGCGTCGCGGTCGCGGGCACCCACGGCAAGACGACGACGACCTCGCTGGTGGCGACGCTGCTCGACGCAGCGGGGCTCGATCCGACCGTGATCAACGGCGGCATCATCAACGCCTACGGAACCAACGCCCGCCTCGGCGCTGGCGACTGGATGGTGGTCGAGGCGGACGAGAGCGACGGCACCTTCCTGAAGCTCCCGGCGGACGTGGCGATCGTCACCAACATCGACCCCGAGCACCTTGACCACTTCAAGACCTTCGAGGCGATCAAGGACGCCTTTCTGGCCCTCATCGAGAACCTGCCGTTCTACGGCTTCGCCGTCATGTGCCTCGACCATCCGACCGTGCAGGAGCTGGTCGGCAAGATCGAGGACCGGCGGGTGTTCACCTACGGCGAGAACCCGCAGGCCGACATCCGCCTGCTCGATGTCGAGACAAGCGGCGGCGTCACCCGCTTCGCCGTCCTCATTCGCGAGCGCGCGACGGGGCGCGCGACCTATATCGACGATCTCGCTTTGCCGATGCCGGGGCGCCACAACGCCCTCAACGCCACCGCGGCGATTGCGGTCGCCCATCAACTCGGCGCCCCGGTCGACGTCATCCGCAAGGCGATCGGCGCCTTCGGCGGGGTCAAGCGCCGCTTCACCCGCACCGGCGACTGGAACGGCGTCGCCGTCTATGACGACTACGGCCACCACCCGGTCGAGATCGCCGCGGTGCTCAAGGCCGCGCGCGGCGCGACGACCGGCAAGGTGATCGCCGTTGTGCAGCCGCACCGCTACTCGCGCCTCGCCTCGCTGTTCGACGCCTTCGCCACCTGCTTCAACGACGCCGACAGCGTCATCGTCGCCGACGTCTATCCGGCGGGCGAGACGCCGATCGAGGGCGCGGACAAGATCCACCTCGCCGCCGCCATCGCTGCGCACGGCCACCGCCACGCGCTCGTTCTGCCATCGCCCTCCGAGCTGGCGCCGATGGTCCGCGAGCTCGCCGCGCCCGGCGACATCGTCGTCTGCCTTGGCGCGGGCACGGTGACGCAATGGGCCTATGCGCTGCCCGGGGAACTCGCCGCGCTTGCCGGAGACCGATGATGCCCAGGACCGCGGTCGCAATCCGCCACGTCGCTTTCGAGGACGTCGGCGTCTGGCGCGACGTTCTCGTCGATCAGGGCTACACGCTCTCCTATCTCGAGGCGGGCGTCGACGACCTTGCCGCCGAGGCCGTGCTGTCCGCGGACCTTATGATCGTGCTCGGGGGACCGATCGGCGTCTACGAGACGGACGCCTACCCGTTTCTCGTCCAGGAGATTGCGACGGTCCGGCGCCGTCTCGAGCGGCAAAAGCCAATCCTCGGCGTGTGTCTCGGGGCGCAGCTCATGGCCGCGGCGCTCGACGCGCGAGTCGCCCCGGGACCGGGCAAGGAGATTGGCTATGGGCCGGTCGAGCTGACCGACGCCGGCCGCGCGGCACCGCTCGCACGCCTCGACGGCCTGCCGGTGTTGCACTGGCACGGCGACAATTGCGACCTGCCGGCGGGCGCCGAGCGGCTCGCTTCGACCCGACTGTGTCCCGTCCAGGCGTTCCGGGTCGGAAAGGCGGCGCTCGGCCTCCAGTTTCACATCGAGGCCGATCCAGGTCGGATCGAAGCCTGGCTCATCGGCCACACGGTCGAACTCGGCAAGGCCGGAATCGATCCGCGCGTCCTGCGCGCTGACGCGCTGCGCCTGGGCGCGGCGACCGCGACGGCGGGGCGCGCGATTCTGTCCGACTGGCTTCAGGCCCAACCCCGATGAGCTTTGCGGAGGCGATCCGGTCGGCCGCTGCAGCGGTCCGGGGACACGTCGCCTTCGACGCTCCCCTTGCGCCGTTGACCTGGTTCCGCGCCGGCGGCGCGGCGGAGGCGCTTTTTTCGCCGACCGACGAAGACGACCTCGCCGGCTTCCTGGCTCGATTGCCGGCGGCAGTCCCGGTGACCGTCATCGGCCTCGGCTCCAATCTGATTGTGCGCGACGGCGGGGTCGAGGGCGTCGTCGTCCGACTCGGCGGGCGCGCCTTCAACGCCATCGACATGATGGAGGAATGCCGAAATCGTCGCCGGTGCGGCGGCCCCCGACCAGTTCGTCGCCAAGGCGGCCGCGACCGCCGGCGTTGACGGCCTCGCCTTTTTGCGCGGCGTTCCAGGCGCGATCGGCGGCGCCTTGCGCATGAACGCCGGCGCGCACGGCGGCGAAATCAAGGGTGTGCTCGTCGAGGCGCATGGGCTCGATCGCCGTGGCGGGACCCGCGTCTTCGCCAACGCCGGGATGGGCTATTCGTACCGCCATAGCACGGCGCCGGACGACGTGATCTTCACCCGCGCGACGTTGCAAGGACGCCCGGGCGACCCTGACGCGATCGTGGCCGAGATGGAGCGAATCACCCGCGCACGCGAAGCCTCGCAGCCGATTCGCGAGAAGACCGGCGGCTCGACATTCAAGAACCCGCCGGGGATGAAGGCTTGGGAGCTGATCGACCGGGCCGGTTGCCGCGGGCTGGTTGTCGGCGACGCCCAGGTCTCGACGATGCATTGCAACTTCCTGATCAACCGCGGCCATGCGACCGCGGCCGACCTCGAGTCGCTCGGCGAGGAGGTGCGACGGCGCGTTCGCGAGACGAGCGGGGTGACGCTCGAATGGGAGATCCTGCGATTCGGACGGCCTGTCCCTTCTCCCCGCCAGGTGGGGAGAAGGTGGCCGAAGGCCGAATGAGGGGCGGCGCCGACCTCGGAGGTCAGCGCCGGCGCCAACCTCTGTCGTCGGCGCAGCCCCTCACCCATAGCCCGTCGAGAGACGGGCGTCTTTCGACGCCCTATGCCCTCTCCCCGCAAGCGGGGCGAGGGGGCGCGCTCGATTGCGTTTCCTCCAAGTTTTTGCGGGCGATTCTCTGCGTCCGCGCCGCGAGGTTAACGCGGCGTTAAGCGCGTCGCCTTAAGTCTGCCTTAACTGTGCCGTTTGGCGGGTCGTTAGGGAATTGTCGCGCAATGAAACACGTCGCGGTCCTGATGGGCGGCTGGTCGGCCGAGCGTCCGGTGTCGCTGAACTCCGGGCGGCAATGCGCCGACGCGCTCGAGGCCGCCGGCTACCGCGTCACCCGCATCGACGTCGATCGCTCGATCGCCGACACGCTGGCGCGCCTCAAGCCCGACGTCGCCTTCAACGCCCTGCACGGGCTTGGCGGCGAGGACGGAACGATCCAGGGCGTGCTCGAGGTTTTGCGCATTCCCTACACCCATTCGGGCTTGCTGGCCTCGGCGCTGGCGATGCAGAAGGACCTCGCCAAGACCGTGCTGGCCGCGGCCGGCGTCCCGGTTGCGCATGGGCTGGTCGTCGACCGCCACGAGGCCGCGCGCCGCCATGCGCTGGAGCCGCCCTATGTGCTCAAGCCGGTGAGCGAGGGCTCGTCGTTCGGCGTCGTGATCGTCAAGGAGGACCGCGCCCACCCACCGCAGGAGGTGGGGCGGGCCGACTGGCCCTACGGCGACGCGCTGCTGGCTGAAAAGTTCGTCGCCGGCAAGGAACTGACCTGTGCGGTCATGGGCGAGCGCGTGTTCGACATCATCGAGATCGTGGCGATTTCCGAAGCGTTCTATGGCTACGACGCAAAGTACGCAAAAGGCGGATCTCGACACATCCTTCCGGCAAATCTTAAACCGAATATTTACCATAAGGTCCAAGAGTTGACGCTCAGAGCGCATCGGGCGCTGGGGTGTCGCGGCGTCAGCCGCGCCGACTTCCGGTTCGATGAGACGAAAGGCGATGAGGGCGAGCTGGTGTGTCTCGAAGTCAACACGCAGCCGGGCATGACGGAAACTTCGCTGGTCCCGGACATGGCGGCCTACGCCGGTCTGTCCTTTGCCGACCTCGTCGCCTGGATCGTGGAGGACGCCTCGTGCGACCGTTGAGCCTCGCCTTCGGAGGGACTGCTTCGCGCCGCGCGCTGGCTGGCGCGGCGGCTAGCGCCACCCCGTCCAAGGTCCTTTTGCGCGGCGAACGCTCGGCGCGCGGGTCGTTCCGCTTCCGCCTGCCGCTCGATCGGCCGCCTCCGCTCGGCCTCGAGATCGCTCTGACGCTTCTGGTGCTCGCGGGCGCCGCCGGCTACGGGGCGATTCGCGGCGGACAGTTCGACGCCTTCGCGACGCAATACGGCGGGGTCGGCGACGTCGCAGCGCGGGCGCTCGGCTTCGGCGTCGACATCGTCACGGTTTCCGGCGCCGCCCACATGAGCGAGCCGCGCATTCTGGCCATCGCCGGAATCAGCGGCAAGGATTCCCTGCCCTTCTTCGACGTCGCGGCGGCCCGGGCGCGGCTCGAGGCCGATCCACTCGTCAAGCAGGCAAGCGTGCGCAAGCTCTACCCCAATCAGATCGTCGTCGACATCGTCGAGCGCACGCCCTACGCGGTGTGGCAGAAGGACGGTGAGCTCAAGGCCATCGCGGCCGACGGCGCGCCGATCGACGATGTGCGCGACGGCCGCTACGTCGGACTGCCGTTCGTCGTCGGCGAGGGGGCCAACGCGCGGGCGGCCGAGTTCACCGCGCTGCTCGCCCTGCTGGAAGAATTGAAGCCGCGCGTCGAGGCCGGGGTGCTGATCGGCGAGCGCCGCTGGAACCTCAGGCTCAAGAACGGAATCGACGTCAAGCTGCCCGAGACCGATCCGCAGACCGCGATCGCGACGCTTCTCAGGCTCCAGCGCGAACAGCGGATTCTGGACAAGGACGTGCTGGCGCTCGACTTCCGCGCCCCGGACCGGATCTTCGTGCGGCTGACGCAGGAAGCCTCCGCGGCCTGGGCCGAGGCGCACGCGCCCAAGAAAAAAGAAGGGCAGCCATGACCTTCTCGCCGCTCCCGCCGCGCATGAGGCAAATCCCCGCCCGCAAGCAGGCGATTCTGTCCATTCTCGACATTGGGGCGTCGAAGATCGTCTGCCTGATCGCGCGGCTGATGCCGATGGAGCCGTCGAGCGCGCTGCGCGGCCGCACCCACCGCTGCAAGATTCTCGGCATCGGCCACCAGCGGTCGAACGGCGTGAAGGGCGGCGCGATCGTCGACCTTCAGGCGGCCGAGCACGCCACGCGGCTCGCCATCGACGCGGCCGAACGCATGGCGGGCGTCGAAGTCGGCGGCGTCATCGTCAACATGTCGGGCGGCCTGCTCGCCTCGCAGCGGTTCAACGCCAAGGTCGCGCTGCGCGGCAAGACGGTGTCGGAGCATGACATCCATCGGGTCCTGGAGGCGGCTTCCGCCATGAGCGCCCAGCGCGGCCGCACCGTCCTGCACGGCCTGCCGACCGCCTTCTCGCTCAACGCCACCCGCGACGTGAGCGATCCGAAGGGCATGATCGGCGAGGACCTTGGCGTCGACCTGCATGTCGCTTCCTGCGAGCTGGCGGCGGCGCGCAATCTGATGCTGGTGGTCGAACGCTGCCATCTGCGGGTCGAGGCCATGGTCGCCACCCCCTACGCGGCCGGGCTTTCGACCCTGGTGGATGACGAGGCCGAGCTCGGCGCCGCGGTGGTCGATTTCGGCGGCGGCACGACGACGGTCGGCGTGTTCTCCGGCGGCCGCCTCATCCATGTCGACGCGGTCGCCGTGGGCGGCATTCATGTCACGCGGGACATCGCTCGCGGTCTCAATGTGTCGATGACCGACGCCGAGCGGCTGAAGACGCTCTATGGCGCCTGCATCGCGTCGCCGTCCGACGATCGCGAATCGATCTCCGTCCACCGGCTGGGCGACGACACGGACCATTCGACCCATCTGCCGAAGTCTGAGCTCATTCGGATCATCCGGCCGCGGGTCGAGGAGATTCTCGAACTGGTCCGCGACCGGCTGCGCGCCTCCGGGCACGCCGCTCATGTCGGCCGGCGGCTGGTGATGACCGGCGGCGCGTGTCAGCTGACGGGGCTGCCGGAACTCGTCCGATCGGTCATCTCGAACCAGGCCCGGATCGGGCGGCCGCTCGGGATCGAGGGCCTACCTGAATCGGGCAAGAGCCCGTCGTTCGCGGCGGCGGTCGGTCTGATGATCTACCCGCAGATGGCCGGCCTCGAATATTTCGAACCCTCTCGCCACGCCCCGCGGCAGGCTTACGAGAGCGAAGGCTATGCGTCCCGTGTCGGGCGCTGGCTCAAGGAGAGCTTTTGAAGGTTTCGGGCCCCCGCCGGCGGGGGGCCCGGGAGAGCGCGGTTAGGCAGTCACAACGGCGTCCTCGGGCGCCCAACGGGATGAGGCAGGTATGTCGATCAATTTGAAGGCACCCGAACTGAGAGAACTGAAGCCGCGCATCATGGTGTGCGGCGTGGGCGGCGCCGGCGGCAACGCGGTCAACAACATGATCGTGTCCGGGCTCTCGGGCGTCGATTTCGTTGTCGCCAACACCGATGCGCAAGCGCTCACCTCCTCGCGCGCCGAACGCATCATCCAGATGGGTCTTCAGGTCACCGAGGGGTTGGGCGCCGGCTCCAAGCCCGAAGTCGGTAAGGCCGCCGCCGAGGAGGCGCTCGAGGAAATCCGCGATCACCTTGCCGGGGCCCACATGGTGTTCGTCACCGCCGGCATGGGCGGAGGCACCGGCACAGGCGCCGCCCCGGTGATCGCCCGCGCCGCGCGCGAGATGGGCATCCTCACCGTTGGCGTCGTCACCAAGCCGTTCCATTTCGAGGGCGGCCGCCGGATGAAGGTCGCCGAGACCGGCATCACCGACCTTCAGAAGGCGGTGGATACGCTGATCATCATCCCGAATCAGAACCTCTTCCGCGTCGCCAACGAGAAGACGACCTTCGCGGACGCCTTCGCCATGGCCGACCAGGTGCTCTATTCGGGCGTCGCCTGCATCACCGACCTGATGGTCAAGGAAGGCCTGATCAATCTCGACTTCGCCGACGTCCGCTCGATCATGAGCGAGATGGGCAAGGCCATGATGGGCACGGGCGAAGCGACCGGCGAGAAGCGCGCGGTGCTGGCCGCCGAGGCCGCGATCGCCAATCCGCTGCTCGACGAGACGTCGATGAAGGGCGCGCGCGGGCTTTTGATCTCGATCACCGGCGGCAACGACCTCACCCTCTACGAAGTCGACGAGGCGGCGAGCCGCATTCGCCAGGAGGTCGACGAGGAGGCCAACATCATCCTCGGCGCGACCTTCGATTCCGCCCTCGACGGGGTGGTGCGGGTCTCGGTGGTCGCAACCGGCATCGATCAGGTGGCGATCTCGCAGATCGAGCCGGTCAACGTCTATACGAGGCCCGAGCCGGTCCCGCGTTCGCGTCCCGCGCCGGCTTCCGCCCGCCCTGCGCCTGCGCCCGCCACGCTCGAGCCCGTGTCGGGCGCCGCGATGGTCGGCGACGTCGAGATCCAGCCGGTCGCCCCGGTCGCGGTCGCGTTCCCCGAGCCGATCGAACCGCGCCGCCAGGCGCCCGAGGAGGAGAGCGACTTCATCCCGCCGGCGCCGGAGCAGCCCCCGGTTCGCGCCCCGCGCATGCCGCAGATCGAGGACCTGCCGCAGGTGGCCCAGACCCAGCTGCGCGCGGTCCGCGGCGAGGCCCAGCCGGTTTCCCAGTCGGCGCCCGAATCGCGCCGCAAGTCGTTGCTCGAGAAGCTGGCGGCGTTCGGCATCACGCGGCACGACGACGAGCAGGCCCCGGCTCCCGTCGCTCCGCCGGTCGCTCAGCCCAGGGGTTACACGACCCCGGTAGCCCAGCCGGACTTCAGCCGGGCGCAGCCGCGGCCGCTGCCGGCCCGCCCGCAGCCTGCTCCGGCCGCAAGCCTAGACGCACACGGCCGGCCCACCCACCGGCCTCCGGTGACCGAGGACGACCACCTCGACATCCCGGCATTTCTGCGGCGGCAACAGAACTGATTCCGGGCAAAGCGCTTCGGACCGATCGCGGCGAAAGCTGCGACCGGTCCGAGTTCTTTGGTGAGCAAAACGTTAACTTCTTTCTTTATCGGCTTGAAACGAAATGGAAAAGAAATCCGTTCGCGTTGTAACTTTTGGTCATTAAAGGTGATTTGTCTCCCCCCGGCGCGAGCCGGTATTTTGCCCCGCACAAACACAGGTCCGACTCGCTTCCGCGAGCGATCGCGACCGAAAAGGGCGCCGCGCTTTCGGCTTCTCCGGCCGCAACGCGAAGAGCGTCTGCTAACGGGGCCGGGCGCAAGCCTGGAAGAAATCGACGATGAAGGCTGGTTACCAGACGACTCTCCGCCGCCGCGTTTCGATCGGCGGAGTTGGCGTGCATTCGGCCGCGCCAGCACAACTCGTCCTTCATCCCGCCGAACCCGATTCGGGCGTCACGTTTCTTCGCACGGGCTTGTCCAACGGCGGCGAGCGCTACCTGAAGGCGCGCCGCTCGAATGTTACGCATACCGCGCTCTGCACGATCCTGGGCGACGTCTCGGGGGCGAGCGTCAGCACGGTCGAGCATCTCCTGGCCGCGCTTTCCGGGCTACAGGTCGACAATGCGCTCATCGAGATCGACGGGCCCGAGACGCCGATCATGGACGGCTCGGCCGCCGATTTTGTCGCCGCGATCGATCGGGCCGGCGTCGTGAAGCAGGCGCGGACGCGCCGCTTCCTCAAGGTTCTCAAACCGGTTCGGGCCGAGCGCGACGGCGGCTACGCCGAGTTGGTTCCGGCCGAGCGGGGTTTCCGGCTCGACGTCGAGATCGATTTCGCCTCGCCGGCCATTGGTCGCCAGCGTCTCGCCTTCACCCTCGACCCGGCTTCGTTCCGGCGCGAAATCGCCCGCGCCCGCACCTTCGGCTTCGTCAGCGACGTGAAGAGACTGTGGCAGGCTGGCTACGCGCTCGGCTCGTCGCTCGAGAACTCGGTCGCCATCGACAACGACGAAGTGCTCAACCCCGAGGGCCTGCGCTACGCGGACGAGTTCGTCCGCCACAAGGCGCTGGACGCCGTCGGCGACCTGTCGCTGGCCGGCGCGCCGATCGTCGGCGTCTACCGGACCTATCGTCCAGGGCACAAGCTGAATGCGCTGGCGCTCGAGGCGTTGTTCGCCGACCGGTCGGCCTACGCTTTCGTCGAGGGGACGACCGCCAAGCCCTTCAAGGGGTTCGGCATCGGAGCGCCTGTTCCCGCCGCGGCCCTTGCCGTCGCCGAGTAGTCGTCTCGACAAGCGGGGAACTGACGCTGGCGCTTGGGCCGCCGAGCCGCCACATTTTGCCGCCAATGGACGAATCGCACGCCCAAGACTTGTGGCGTGCGCATCGGGACTGGGGTAAACACCCGCGGCGTCGCTCGCGACGGGCGGAGCGGCGCGCTTCTGCGCAATCTGTCGAACTGCAATCGAGTCCGAACGTATGGATAGGGTCGAACTGCGCATGACTTCCACGATGGCCGGCGGGCCGATCACGCGCCGGATTCCGGCCGCCGCGGCGCTCATCGTCGTCGGGCTCGGCGTCTCGGCCTGTTCGATGTTCGATCAATTCAATCCGTTCGGCTCGCCGAAGTACTCGATGGAGGTCACGCCCGACGTTCCGGCGAGCAAGACGTACGATCAGGGCCTCCAGAACCTGTCAAACGGCGCGCCGCAGGAGGCGGCGAAGAAGTTCACCTCGCTCGGCAAGCAGTACCCCGATTCCGACTGGGCTCGCAAAGGGCAGTTGATGACCGTCTACGCCGACTATCAGGCGAGTAGTTTCACCGACGCCGAGACGGCGGCCGAACGCTACCTCAAGGACTATCCCAAATCGCCCGACGCCGCTTACGTCGCCTACCTGCGGGCCAACGCCTACTACGAGCAGATTCCTGACGTCTCCCGAGATCAGGACGCCGCGAACAAGGCGCTCACCGCCTTCCAGGATGTGGTGAAGACATACCCGAATTCGGAGTATGTCGAGGATTCGAAGTTCAAGATCACGGTCTGCCAGGACCAGCTCGCCGGCAAGGAAATGTCGATCGGCCGGTTCTACCTCACCCGGCACAATTACACCGCGGCGATCAACAGGTTCCGCAGCGTCCTGCAATATTATCAGACGTCGCGGCACGCGCCTGAGGCGCTCTACCGTCTGGTCGAGGCGTACCTCGGCCTCGGGATCACCGACGAGGCGCAGACGGCGGCCGCGGTGCTCGGCCACAACTTCCCCGACAGCCAGTGGTACAAGGACGCCTATTCGGTCCTTCAGGGCAAGGGCCTGTCGCCCGAGGAAAATTCAGACTCGTGGATGTCCAAGATCTACCACACGGTCGTTCCGTCCTGAGCGGAGCCTTTGGCCCATGCTCGCGCGCCTCTCCATCCGCGACGTGGTTCTGATTGATCAGCTGGATCTCGAGTTCTCGACCGGCCTGACGATCCTGACCGGAGAGACGGGCGCCGGCAAATCGATCCTGCTCGACGCGCTGTCGCTTGCGCTTGGCGCGCGCGGCGACGGCGGCCTCGTCCGCCATGGCCAGGCCCGCGGCCAGGTGACCGCGGCGTTCGAGCTGCCGCCCGGACACGCCGCCCACGCCCTGCTTGAAGGGCAGGACATCGAGATCGGCGACGAGCTCATTCTGCGGCGGGTCCAGCTCGCCGACGGACGCACGCGCGCCTATGTCAACGACCAGAGCGTGAGCGTCCAGGCTTTGCGCGCGCTGGCCTCTTCGCTGGTCGAGATCCACGGCCAGCATGACGAGCGGGCCCTGACCGATTCCGCAACCCATCGCGCGCTCGTCGACGCCTATGGCGGCCTGGAGGCGCAGGCCAAAGCGACGCGGGAGGCCTATGGCGCGACGCGCGAGGCCGAGCGGGCGCTCGACGCCGAGCGCGCTCGCGTCGCCACCGCTGAATCAGAGGCCGATTTCGCCCGCCACGCCCACGATGAACTCGTCAAGCTCGCCGTCAGGCCCGGCGAGGAGGACGAACTCGCCGCCCGCCGCCAGGCGATGATGCAGGGCGAGAAGGTCGCCGCCGACATCCGCGAGGCGCGAGACCATCTCGCCGGCGACGCGGCGGTCCTGCCGACGCTCATTTCCGTTTTCCGCCGCCTGCAACGCCGCATGCCGCAGGCGCCCGCGCTGATCGAGCCGAGCGTGAAGGCGCTCGACGAAGCGATCGAGGCGCTCGAGGGCGCGACCCATGCGGTCGAGGAGGCGCTCGAGGCCTGCGCTTTCGATCCGCTCGAGCTCGAGCGCTGCGAGGAGCGGCTGTTTGCGTTGCGGGCGATGAGCCGCAAGTACGGCGCGCCGATCGACAGCCTTCCGGCGCTGGCGCAGAAATTCGCCGACGATCTGGCTGCGCTTGAGGCCGGGCGCAACGAGATCGTGCGACTTGACGGCCAGGTCGCACGTGCGCGCGGAGCCTATCGCGCCGGCGCCCGCGCGCTCAGCGCCGCTCGCGCGGAAAGCGCGTGGGCGCTGGAGGCGGCGGTCACGGCGGAATTGCCGCCGCTGAAGCTTGAGCGCGCCGAATTCCGGGTCGAGCTGACGACTGACGAGGGGCTCGCCGCGCCGAGTGGCTACGATCGGGCCGAGTTCCTGGTGTGCACCAATCCCGGCTCGCGGCCGGGACCGCTGATGAAGGTCGCCTCGGGCGGCGAGCTGGCGCGTTTCCTGCTCGCGATCAAGGTCTGCCTGGCCGAGCGCGGCACCGCTCCGACGCTTGTGTTCGACGAGATCGACACCGGGGTCGGCGGCGCCGTCGCCGACGCGATGGGGCAGCGGCTCGCACGGCTGGCTCAGCGGGCGCAGGTGCTCGCCGTGACCCATGCGCCCCAGGTCGCCGCCCGGGCGCAGAGCCATTACCGGATCGTGAAGACGGACGTTGGTCAGGGCGAGCGCGTCGTCACCAGCGTCGCGCGGCTGGCGGCGGGCGAGCGGCGCGAGGAGATCGCCCGCATGCTGGCCGGCGCGCAGGTCACCCGCGAGGCGCGCGCGGCCGCCGCGAGCCTGATCGAGAAGGCGGGATGAACCCTGAGAATCCAGTTCTTTTCGCCCGTTTGGGCTTGCTCCGCCGGCCCCCTTGGCCCTATCAAGCCCTCGACCGGCGCCTGCTCCGGTCCGGCGCATTCTGAAGGACGTTCATGACCCCGGACGACGCCGGGACCTCGGCTCGGGACCAGCGGCGGGTTCGCCTTGCCGCTTCTCTCCGAGAGAATTTGAAGCGACGAAAGGCTCAGCAGCGGTCCCGTGCGGCCGAATCGGCGCCGGCGGCCGGCGAGGCGCCCGCTCCGGACGGCGCCGGGAGTCCGGCAGCGGCCTCGGAGGACGCCGCGGATCGTTGATCAGGCGCAAGCCGCACGGTTTCATCGGGAGCATCGGGGTCGGAAGGACAGGGAATGGATCGGATTCAAATTCGCGGCGGGGCTCAGCTCAACGGGGTCATTCCGATTTCGGGCGCCAAGAACGCCGCGCTGCCGCTCATGATCGCCTCTCTGCTCACCGACCAGACCCTGACGCTGGAGAACTTGCCGCGCCTTGCCGACGTCAATCAGCTTGCGCGGATCCTCGGCAACCACGGCGTCGATTATTCGATCGACGGCAAGCGCGCCGGCGAGGAGGCGGCCACCGGACAGACGGCGCACTTGAGGGCGCGGACGATCGTCGATACGACCGCCCCCTACGAGCTCGTGTCGCGCATGCGCGCGAGCTTCTGGGTGATCGCGCCGCTCATCGCCCGTATCGGCGAGGCGCGGGTGTCGCTGCCGGGCGGCTGCGCGATCGGCACCCGTCCGGTCGATCTTCTCCTGATGGCGCTCACGAAACTCGGCGCGTCGATAGACATCGACGCGGGCTACGCGGTCGCCCGAGCGCCGAAGGGGCTCGTCGGCGGCGAGATCGACTTTCCCAAGGTGACGGTCGGCGGGACGCATGTCGCGATGATGGCCGCCTCGATGGCGCATGGCGCCACCCGCGTCACCAACGCGGCCCGAGAGCCCGAGATCATCGACGTCGCCGATTGCCTCAACAAGATGGGCGCGCGAATCCGCGGCGCGGGAACCCCGACGATCGAGATCGTCGGCGTCCCGCGGCTCAACGGCGCGCATCACCGCGTGCTGCCCGACCGGATCGAGGCGGGCACCTACGCCACCGCCGTCGCGATGACCGGCGGCGACGTGCTGCTCGAAGGCGTCGGAGAGGATCTGCTCGAGACCGCGTTCGACGTTCTGGAGCAGGCCGGCGCGACCGTCAGCAGCGACAATCGCGGCGTGCGGGTCCGCCGCAACGGCGCTGGCATTCAGGCGGTTGATGTCGAGACGGCGCCGTTCCCGGGTTTTCCGACCGACCTTCAGGCCCAGTTCATGGCGCTGATGACGCGCGCCCGCGGCACGTCGCGCATCACGGAAACCATTTTCGAGAACCGGTTCATGCATGTGCAGGAGCTCGCCCGGCTCGGCGCGCACATCCGGCTCGATGGCGAGACGGCGATCGTCGAAGGCGTCGAGCGCCTGCGCGGCGCGCAGGTGATGGCGACGGATCTGCGCGCCTCCGTTTCGCTGGTGATCGCCGGCCTCGCGGCCGAAGGCGAAACCGTGGTCAATCGCGTCTACCATCTCGATCGCGGCTTCGAGCGGCTGGAGGAGAAGCTTGGCGCCTGCGGCGCGGACATCACCCGGATCGTGGGTTGAGCGGATGACAAAGGTCGCCGACAGACTGCGGCTGATCGCGCTCGACCGCGAAGGTCTCGACGTCATTTCGGCGCATACGCAGAACACCTGTGTGAAGCGCTCGGACATTGTCTGGCTGCCAAGACAACACCGGTTCGTCGTCGCCGGTATGCGCTTCGACTGGGTCGGAGCGAAAACGGGGCCGGCCGAGCGCGTGTCCTGCGTCCTGCGGTTTGACCGCGTGCTGAAGGTCGCGCAGCTCGGTCTCGCGAACCCGGACACGCAGAAGGTTCTCAACCTGTTGGCGATGACGTTCCAGAAGACCGACCCCCCGGCGGGGATGATCGTGCTTGCCTTCGCCGACGGGGCGCTGGTGCGCCTCGAGGTCGAATGCGTTGAGGTCGAACTTTGCGACCTCGAGCTTCGCGCGCCGGCCGAGAGTTGTCTGGGCCACGCGCTATCCGATCCGGCCATGGTGTAAGATGGCCGCGGAACTCGACATGGCGGCCCCTGGTTTCGAGCAGCGTTTCGCCGCGCTGCTCGGCGCCAAACGGGAGCAGGCGGCGGACGTCGACGCCGCTGTCGGCGCCATCATCGACGACGTGCGCGTGCGCGGCGACGCGGCGCTCGTCGACTATTCCCTGCGGTTCGACCGGGTCGACATCGTGGCGGCCGGGATCGAGATCGGCGCGGCGGAGGTCGACGCGGCGGTGGCCGACTGCGACGCCGGGGCGCTGAAGGCGCTCGAACTCGCCCACGCCCGGGTGACGGCCTACCACGAGCGCCAGAAGCCGGCCGATCTGCGCTTCACCGACGCAGTCGGGGTCGAACTGGGCTGGCGCTGGCGGCCGATTGACGCGGTCGGCCTCTATGTGCCCGGCGGCGCGGCGAGCTATCCGTCCTCGGTCGTGATGAACGCGGTTCCGGCCAAGGTTGCCGGGTGCAAGCGCGTTGCAATGGTCGTGCCTACGCCGGAGGGCCGGGTCAATCCGCTGGTGCTGGCGGCGGCGCGCATCGCCGGGGTCGACGAGATCTACAGGGTCGGCGGCGCGCAGGCCGTGGCCGCGCTCGCCTACGGGACCGCAACCATCCCGCCGGTCGCCAAGATCGTCGGTCCGGGCAACGCCTATGTCGCGGCCGCCAAGCGCCGCGTGTTCGGCGTTGTCGGCATCGACATGATCGCCGGACCGTCGGAGGTCGTGATCCTCGCCGATCGAACCGCCGATCCGCGATTCGTCGCCGCCGACCTTCTCGCCCAGGCCGAGCACGACGCGGCGGCGCAGTCGATTCTCGTCACCGACGATCGGGCGCTCGCGCAGGCGACCGCGGCCGAGGTCGAGCGCCAGCTCGCGACGCTGCCGCGCGAGAAGATCGCCGGGGCGAGCTGGCGCGACTATGGCGCGATCATCCTGTGCGAGAGTCTCGAAGCCGCGCTGCCGCTCATCGAGCGTCTCGCGCCAGAGCATCTGGAGATCATGACCCTCGATCCCGAGGCGCTCGCCGATCGGATCGTCAACGCCGGCGCGATCTTCCTCGGCGCGCATACGCCCGAGGCGATCGGCGACTATGTCGGCGGCTCGAACCACGTGCTGCCGACGGCGCGCTCGGCGCGCTTCTCCTCGGGGCTCGGCGTGCTCGACTTCATGAAACGCACGTCGCTGCTCAAATGCGACGCTCGCGCGCTCGCCGCGCTCGGCCCGGCGGCGATCGCGCTCGGGCGCGCCGAATTGCTTGACGCGCACGCCCGCTCGGTCGCAATTCGGCTCGCGGGGGAGACGGGCCGATGAGCGCAAACAACGAGGATCGTCGCGACCGGCTGAGCGACGTCTTTCTCGACGAGGACACGATTCCGCGTGGGTTGATCGAGGCCGACCACGAGCGCGGGGTGGCGATTTTCGATCTCGTCGAGGAGAACGCGTTCGCCGTGCCTGGGCGCGACGACGGCCCCTATACGATGACGATCTCGCAGGAGGAATTGAAGTTCACCTTCGACGTGAGGACGTCCGACGGCGAGCAGGCGGTGTCGATCATCGTCTCGATGACCCCGTTCCGGGCGCTGCTCAGGGACTATTTCCTGATCTGCGAGAGCTATTATTCCGCGATCCGCACCGCGAGCCCCCGCCAGATCGAGGCGATCGACCGTGAGCGCACCAAACTGCACAACGACGGCGCCGACCTGATGGCCCAACGCCTCAACGAGAAGGTGATCATCGACCAGAATACCGCGCGGCGCCTGTTCACCCTCATCTCCACCCTGCGCTGGAAGATATGAGCGAGGCCGAAGCGTCCCGGCGCGCGTTCATCCTCGACAACACGCGTTGTCTCGCGCCCCCGCTCGTCCCGGAGCTGCGGCTTTGGCTCGCAGACGACCCGGTGCTGATCTGGAAGAACACGGGGGAAGCGCGCGGCGATTTGACCCTGCCGCCGCCGTTCTGGGCCTTCGCCTGGGCGGGCGGGCAGGCGCTCGCCCGCTACGTTCTCGACCATCCCGAGATTGTCCGCGGCCGGCGCACGTTCGATTTCGCCTCGGGGTCCGGCCTTGTCGCCATCGCCGCGGCGCTTGCCGGCGCGGCTTCGGTCGAGGCTTCCGACATCGACAGCTTCGCCATCGCGGCCATCGAAGCCAACGCCGCCGGCAACCGGGTGGCGGTGACCGCCCGGCTCGAGGACCTGACCGGGGCTGACGAGGGCTGGGACGTCGTGCTGGCCGGCGATACGGCCTACGAGAAGGACATGGCGGAGGCGGTGACGGACTGGCTCGCGGCGCTCTCCCGGCGCGGCGCGACCGTACTCCTCGGCGACCCCGGCAGGACCTATCTCGCGCTCGACTTGCTGGAATGCGTCGCCGAATATGACGTGCCGGTGACGCAAGCGCTCGAAAACTCCGAGATCAAGCGGACGGGTGTGTTCCGGTTCAGGGCGTGACGGGCCGACGAGACTTCCCAGTACCCTGCTAGAGCCGGCTGGCTTTTGAACGAATTGCGGGCGTCCCTTCGTCCGGCCGCTCATACGCCCAGCGGCGCCCAAGGTGGAAGGACGAGGGGCGAGCGGCTGCCCTTCTCACCCCAGGCAGTGGTCTTCGATATGGTTGGTGCAGTCTCGGCAGCGTCTCCATCTTATCAAGGAGATAAGCGCACAAAACTGTCACAAAATCCTGTTGAGCGTTGGTGATTATACAAATCATATATGATAAACTGGCGCCCGACTGACGGGTCCGAGGATCGTGAGAATAAGCTCGAACTTTAAGTCATCGCGCTCTAGGAGCCTGTCCAGATAATCGCTATTTGACGAAAATTGATCAATATATTGTGTCTACACCGCTACGGTGGCCACGATATATTGAGCAAGAGGACCGTTTTTTGCATTTCTTGGACAGGCTCCTAGGAGGGAATTTAACAGGCGCGGCGCCTGCTGGTGGCGAAGGACATGGCCAGAAACTATAGTATTATCAATACCGTGCGCAGAATTTCGCGGACAATAGTAACTGCCAAGCCGCCTTGCGGCGCGCCCCCACCACCACCCTTCGGGTGGTCCCCCTCCCCCGTTTCGCTAACGCACCACGGGGGAGGAAACGCGTCGGCGCCTTTCCTCCCCTGCGCGTCAGCGCGGGGGAGGGGGACCGTCCGAAGGACGGTGGTGGGGAGGCCGCCGAAGGCCGGGCCCCCTGGGGAGTTACTGACAATAGACATAGATAATTAGTTGAAATAACGGGAACGGAACAGGAGGAAAAGCGCCAAAACAGGGAAGCGGCAAAAAGGCGTCGGGGGAGTCTCGCTCGTCTATTTCGACCCCTCGGGCTCGATCCGCCGCTCCAGATACGTGGCGTCGAGACGCTGCTTCAGATAGTCCGCCGCCAGGATCGGCGGGTATTTGGGCGCGCCCTCGGTCAAGTATGAGGGAATCGCCGCGACCTCGGCGTCCGGATTGGGGTCGAAGAAGAAGGCGATCGAATAGCGCTCGCGCGGGCTCGTGTTGATCACCCGGTGCGGCGTCGAGACGTAAATGTCGTTGGTCCAGCGCATCAGGCAGTCGCCGATGTTGACCACGAACGCGCCAGTGAGCGGCGGCGCGTCGATCCAGCGGCCGTCGCGCCGTCGCGCCTGCAATCCGCCGACATCGTCGGTGGCGAGCAAAGTGATGTTGCCGTAATCGGTGTGGACGCCGGCGCCGACGTCCGCGTCGCTTTGGTTCGGCGCCGCCGGATAGCGCAGGAGCCGCAGGGTCGCCATCGGTCGGTCGAACTTGTCGTCGAAAAATCCAAGCGGCAGGCCGAGATCGCGGGCGAAAGCGCGATGAATGCGGAGGCCGAGCGCGGCGCAGGCGTCGAAATAGGCGAGCATCGTCTTGCGGAAGCCACGGGCCGCCGGCCAGGCGTTCAGCGCGCGAAACGGTGTGCCGGCGAGGAGTTCGGGATCGTCGGGCGCAAGGTCGAACCCGATGTTGAACGCCTCCTTCAGGTCGGGGCCTCGCGTCGGGTCGAGCGCCTCGCCGAGCAACGCGGAATAGCCCCGGTTGCCGCCGACGATCCGCATCGCGATCGCCTCCTTGTCGGCGAGCGGCAGGGCGAAGAAGCGCCGCGCCTCGGCGAAGGCGTCGTCCATCAGGTCGCGCTTCACGCCGTGGTTGACGACGTAGAAGAAGCCGACGTCACGGCAGGCGGCGCCGATCGCCCCGGCGACCCTCTCAAGCCCTGCCTCGCCCTCGCTGAGGGGCGCGAGATCGATGATCGGGAGCTTATCGGTCATGCGGCCTATTCTTCAGATCGAGCGGAAAAAATCAAACGCCTGGCGCCCGAGCGGAGAGGATCGAAAAGAGCGGACGCCGGCCGTTCCACGACCGCATATTGAACGGGCAGAATCCGCCCTAAGCGCGGGGCGCCGGCCCACGGCCATTGGCGGGCCCGAAAGAAAGCCCATAACGCCCGCGATCAGGAATAAATTTTCACGACGAATTTGTGCAGGATCAAGTCGTCGGTCGCCGGTCGGCGCTATGTGTTGAGCGTTTGAGAACCAGGGAGCCACAGCCATGAAGGCTTATATTGTTGGCTCGGGGATCGCATCGCTCGCGACCGCGGTCTATCTCCTCCAGGATACAGACATCGAGCCTGACGACATCACCATTTACGAGGCCGAGTCGAAGCTCGGCGGCGCGATGATCGCGGACGGGAAGGAGGAGGGCCATGCGGGGCAGCCGCGCAGGGCTTACATCCTGCCTGCGACGCGTATCATGGAGCGAGAGTACCGCTGCGCCTACGAACTCTTCTCGCACTTCTCTTCGGTGAGCGACCCCAACCAGAGCCTCGACGAAGACGTTCACGACTTCAACCGCCGCTACCCCTACCAGGATGGCGCCCGACTTCTGGACAAAACGCAAAAACCGAAATCGTCGAGACATTTTGGCGTCAAGTTTCGCGACAGCCTCAAGTTGCTGTGGCTCATGCTCCGGCGGGAATCGACCCTCGACGACAAGTCGATCGAAAACTGGGGACGCTGGCGGTTCTCGGAGGATTTCTACAATTCCGAGTTCTGGGTCGCCTGGTCGACGATGATGGGCCCGCGGCGGGACCACAGCGTGATCGAGATGCGGCGGTACCTCTTGCGATTCCTTCACGTCGTGCCCGACGTCATGGACATGACGACCATCTGGCGCATGCGTATGAACCAGAACGACTCGGTGGCGCGCCCGGTTTGCGACTGGCTGAAGGCGCAGCGAGTCCATTTCGACCCGAATGCGGTCGTCGAAGACGTCTCCATCGATCCGGTCCGGGGCGGTTCCGCCGTCACGAAGATATGGGTCAAGCGCCCGGCGGGACACGAGGAGATCTCTGTCGCTCATGGTGAGGACAACCGGGACGTCGTCCTGATGACGCTCGGATCGCAAGTCGCCGACATGACAGTCGGCGGGTGGGACAGAGCTCCGGGAATGCCGCCTCACGCGGCCGCGAGCCCGACGTTGTGGGAGAAGATCGTCGGACGCCATCCCGAATTCGGTCGTCCGCTGAAGTTCTTTCCGCCCCGCGACGGAACCGGATCAGACGTAGCGGGCGCACCGGGGGAGCCCGGAAGTCACTTGCCATGGGTTACGTTCACAATCACCGCTTATGGCGCGACATTTCCCAATTGCCTCTCGAGGCTCACCAAAGTGGATGCGACTCGGGCGGGTCTCATAACCTTGGCCGATTATCCCTGGCTGATTACGATTGCGCCTTGCCCGAAGCCTCATTTCCTCGATCAGCCCGATAACGTGTCGGTCGTGTGGGGCTACAGCATTTGTCCTGAGGTTCCGGTGGAAGGCAGGCCGATGTGGGACTATACCGGAAAGGAAATTCTGACCGAAACGGTCCGTCAGCTGGGGTTCGACAAGCATCTCCCCCAGATCGAGGCGGAATGCGAATGCATCCCCTGCTGCTTGCCCTATGCGAACAGCGTCTGGATGGTGCGAAACTGCTTGGATCGACCCGAAGTCGTTCCAGAAGGCGCGAAGAACTTCGCATTCATCGGGCAGTTCTGCGAGATGCCGAATGAAGAGCGTTTTAGCTTGGCGTCGCGCCGCACATGCGCGCCAATCGAGCCGCCGGCGGTGGAGGGCGCGACGGTAAGCTAAAACGCCGTTGGACTAAGCCGCCCGCACGGTGCTCGGGCTATGGGGATCGAATCAAGGCGGCCCGTCGAAATGCGGTGAACCGAGCGTCACGGCGGGGGAAGATTCTGGAGAACCGCCCGCGAGGGTGGGGCCAGGAATGATCTTCCATGGCGACGGGCGGAATTGCGTTGAAGCATCGGGCTCTTTCGCCGGTCCGGTAGTGCCGGCCGGACCAAGGGCAATAGCAGTTCCAATTCTTGCCCGAGGCAAGCGGGATAGATCGGTGCGGCGAGGGTCGGCGTGTGCTGCATTCATGACGTATCGACAGAGGGTGGTGCACTGGTGATCGGCGGAAGCGTGCGAAACGGCATCATGCGTCCGAGATTGCAGACTGGGCATTGGCAGAGCGAAACGCCGGTCAGCTCTTCGTATCGGTCCCGATAGTCCTTCTCCTCGCTGGCGACGACGGGCCGGGGTTCCGTCATGGCAAGGAGCCGACGACACTGCGCCAGCTTCTCCGCACGGTAGCGATTGCCGAGGAAACCGTAATAGCGGATCCGCTGAAAATTGCAGGGTGGGACATGAATGAGAAATCGCCGGATGAACTCCTCTGCGCTGACTGTCATCGTCTTCTGCTGGCCGCCGCGACGATAGTCCTTCCAGCGGAAGCGGACCTTGCCATCGTCGATGTCGAGGATGCGGTTGTTGGAAATGGCGACGCGATGCGTATAGCGGCCGACATAGTCGAGGACCTGTTCCGGTGCCGCAAAGGGAGGCTTGGCGTAAACGACCCTTGCGACAGGGAAAGCTCAGGAGAGGAGAACGAACATGAAGTTCTGAAACCTTTCATCGCGATCCAGAGGGTTCAACTCCCTCCCGGTAAAGGTCAGCCAACCAGCCGGAAGCGAGCCTTGCATGGCGTGCGGCGACGCCCGTCGTGAAGCGTAGGCAGCAGGTGCTGAAGCCGCGTGAGTAGCCTCGAAATTATAATCGCTGGAGCCTTCGCTGTGGGTTGAGCGGGGGCAGCATCGACGATGCCGTCAAGGTGAGGATCGTCGGTCCGGCCGGGGTCTTGGACCGGGGCAAAGGCATGGGACGGATCGCCTGGGAACCTGTGAGATCCCGCTTGCGTCCGAACGAGAGTGCGCCGGCAAATGGGCGGCCGGCTGACCAAATGCCCTGGCCCGGATGGGTCCTTCAACCATCCGGGAGCGCCGCCAAGGCGAGCACGAACAGCGGAGGATCGCGCGGACCCCGGAAGCGAAACAAATAAGCAACCGGGGATGCGCAGGCGGGAAGTCGTAGCGCCTTCATAGTACCGCTGACCGCGGGGAACTGGGCTCACCGGGACCCGCGCGAGGGAAGGGAGACGCCATGGGATGAGAACCGTTGCCGGGAAACACGGGAGGAGACCTTGGGCTCCGCGAACCTGTCCACGAAACGACAACGGATAGCCGAACTGGCGAGGACGAAGGCGGGGACAGCTCTGTCCACGCTTCACCATGTCATCGACCTGGAATGGATGCGAGAGGCGTACCGGCTGACGCGCAAGGATGGGGCACCCGGCATCGACGGCGTGACGGCGGAGCAGTATGAGGCGAACTTGGAGGCCAACCTTTTGGCTCTCTTGGAGCGCATCAAGTCTGGCCGCTATGTCGCCCCGCCGGTGCGTCGGGTCTACATTCCGAAGGCGGACGGTTCGGAGCGGCCGCTCGGCATTCCGACGTTCGAGGACAAGGTGGCACAGAGGGCGGTCGTCATGGTGCTGGAGCCGATCTATGAGCAGGAGTTTCTCTCCTGCTCATTCGGCTTCCGGCCAGGGCGGTCGGCGCATCAGGCCCTGAGTGCGTTGCGTCTGGCCTTCATGGGCCGACAAGGGCTGCGCTGGGTGCTGGATGTCGATATCTCCAAATACTACGACACGATCCAGCATCATCACTTGCGTGCGTTTCTCGACAGGCGAGTCACGGACGGCGTCATTCGCCGGATGATCGACAAATGGCTGAAGGCGGGCGTGCTCGAACACGGTCTCCTTCAGCGCACGACCGAGGGCACCCCGCAAGGCGGCGTCGTCTCGCCTCTGCTCGCAAACATCTACCTGCACCATGTGCTGGACGAATGGTTCGAGCGGGACGTGCGCGTCCGCCTCAGGGGGAACAGCATCCTCGTGCGGTACGCCGATGACAGCGTGATGGCGTTCGAGAGTCTCGACGACGCCAAGCGGGTCATGGACGTGCTGGGAAAACGGCTTGCACGGTACGGGCTGACGCTCCACCCGGACAAGACGCACCTCGTCGACTTTCGCTTTCATCGGCCGGGGGGCGTATGCCATCCGGATACGGACAGCGCTACGTTCGACTTCCTTGGCTTCTCCCATATCTGGGCCAAGTCCAAGAAGGGGTTGAACGGGGTGAGGCAAGTGACGGCTAAAAGCCGGTACGCACGAGCGCTGGCGGCGGTCAGCGATTGGTGCCGACACAATCGGCATCGATCCTTGCGCGACCAGCACGCCCATCTGTCCCAGATGTTGCGAGGCCACTATGCCTACTACGGCATATCGGGCAACTCTCGACGCATACGATGGTTCGCCTGCCAGGTCGTGGTGCTGTGGAAGAAATGGCTGGGGCGACGGCATCGCGGAGAAGGTGCGTTCCACTGGAACCGCCTCAACGCGATCCTCAAGCGCCATCCGCTTCCCCCGGCGCGGATCGTCCACCGCCTTTACGCCAACGCGCGCGAAACTCTCCCGTGAAGAACCGGATGCGGGAATCCTGCACGTCCGGGTCTGTGAGGGGTGGGGATGGCGACATCCCCACCTACTCGGCAGTCCGTCTGGCGGAGCGGCGCCAAGTACCGCTGGAAGGCGCTCTTTTCCTTCAGTTGGGCCAAGGCGGAGAAAAACTGCAACTGCCCGGCGGCATAGGCCTTCTGCAGAGCCTCGATGAATAGCCGCCGGAACAGGCAGGAGAGAACTTCGACCGGCAGGAAATATCCGCGCCGACAAGAGATCCACCTGGTCCCGTCGGGTGACAATCCGCCACCGGGCACGACGAAATGTATGTGAGGGTGATGCAGGAGATTCGACCCCCAGGTGTGGAGGATGCCGAAAAAGCCGATCTCGGCGCCCAGGTGTTTGGGATCGGCGGCGATGGTTCGTAATGTCTCGGCGGCGGTCCGAAATAGAAGGTCATAGACGACCGCCTTGTTCTGCAGGGCAATGGCGGCCATTCTCTCCGGCAGAGTGAAAACCACATGAAAGTACTGGGTGTCGAGAATCTCGGCACGCCTATCGTCCAGCCATTGGGCGCGGCGCATCGCTTGGCATTTCGGGCAACTGCCATTACGACAACTGTTATAAGAGACGCGCTGGTGACCGCAGCTGTCGCACTGTTCGACGTGGCCACCGAGCGCTGCCGTCCGGCAGATCTCGATCGCCGTCATTGCCCGGCGCTGGGCCGTCGACAGAGATCCGCCGTGCTGCTCCCGAAAAGCGTCACCGTAGTGGCGGAACACATCCGCCACTTCCGGCCCCGACCGAGCCATTGACCGTACGGCTCAGGCGGGCGTCGGCGCTTTGGATATGGCGGCGACGGGAATCCGCGGCAGCAGATCCAGAGGACTGGTTGTCGCACACACTTTGCTGGTCGCGATCCGCAGGTAACGGGCCGTCGTATTCAAGCTGCTGTGGCCAAGAAGCAGCTGAATGGTCCGTAGGTCGGCGCCGGACTCCAGCAGATGCACTGCGAACGCATGCCGAAGCGAATGGGGCGTCACCGGTTTAGAAAGTCCGGAACGCTGGTGCGCCGCTTGGCAGACCTTCTCGACGGAATGGCGCGTGATCGGCTGACCCGGGATGTCTCCCGGAAAGAGCCATACCTTTGGCCGCACCGCCCACCAGTACTCGCTCAGCACCTCCAGCAATTTCGGCGACAGCATGACATAGCGGTCCTTCCGCCCCTTGCCTTCCTCGATGCGGATGACCATCCGCTGTCTGTCGATGGCTGCCGGCTTTAAGTGAACCGCCTCGGTGATGCGCAACCCGGCGGCGTAACAGGCGGTCAGAATCGTCCGATGCTTGATGTTGGGTATGCAGCCAAGAAACTGCGCCACCTCGTCGGGGCTGAGAATGATCGGCAAGGTCCGTGGCGCCTTGGGGCTGGGAACGATCTCACCAAAATCCCACGGCCGCTTCAGAGTAACTCGATACAGAAATCGAAGTGCCGCAACGGCGACCTTGATCGAGCTCGCCTCCAACTTCTTTTGGTTCGTCAGGTAGACCTGGTAGCTGCGGATCTCCTCCGGCCCCAAAACAGCCGGCGACTTGTTGAAATACCGGGCGAACTGGGAAACCTGCAAAACGTAAGAGGCCTGCGTCTGACGTGACAGGTTCCGCACCTGCATGTCCTCGGTCATGCGTTGTCGAAGGATCGTGGTCTTCATGAGAGGGCTCCGTTGTCAGATGGAACGTGCTGCAAGCAGCCGCTCCATGCTGATCCTCGGACCCCATGACAGCTTCAAAATCGCGCCGCCCAATGACCCCGCTCAGAGGCTGTCAAAATGCCGGCGCGACACCCCTACCGCGCCAGCGGTTTAGTCCAAAGACACGATGTTTACCCTGGAATACTCGGTACGCTCGGCGCGCGAGGCGGTTTCCCGGCTGCTCGGCGTTCGGATGGATCCGATTCCGGTCTATCAGGCGTGGCGCGATCCTCTGGCGCTGATGGCCGCGGCGAGGGCTTTCATGTTCTGAAGCACGGAAAGAAGAGCGCCGCCTCGGCCGGCGCTGTCGAACTGGCCAGGAGAGGGGGCGATGACCGTCATGAGAGAGGTTGCGCCGAAAGCGTCAGCCGACGTCGGTGGATGGCTCCGCGGACTAGGCCTTGCTCAGTATGAAACGGTCTTTCGCGAAAATGGGATTGATTTTGAGCTTCTGCCGAAACTGACCGTGGAGGATCTGAAAGAGCTTGGCGTTGGCGCCGTCGGACACCGACGCAAGCTTTTCGACTCGATTGCGGAACTGCCCCGCGCATCCGCTCAGGCGGCTTCGGACTCGCAATCGTCGCCGATCTTCGGCGTAGCCGGCGCGGAGCGACGTCAGCTAACGGTTCTCGTCTGTGATCTCGTCGGCTCGACGGCTCTGGCGGCCAGGCTCGATCCCGAGGACATGCGCCGGATCCTAGCCGATTACGACCGGTGCTGCGCCGCTGCGATCGCAAGCAAGGGAGGTTATGTCGCGAAGTATATGGGCGATGGCGTCCTGGCTCATTTCGGATACCCCCAGGCGAAAGAGCGCGATCCGGAGCTTGCCGTCGAGGCCGGGCTGACAATCGTCGAGTCCGTGCCCGAGTTGGAGACGCCCGCTGGCTCGCCGCTGCGCGTGCGCGTGGGTATTGCCACGGGATTGGCGGTCGTCGGCGACCTCGTCGGAGAGGGAGAATTGGAAGAGAGGGGCGTTGTCGGCGCCACGCCCATTCTCGCTGCGCGGTTGCAGGGGATTGCGGAGCCGGACGGCGTCGTCATTTCCGAGGGCACCCGACGGCTGTTAGGATCGCTATATGACCTCAGGGATCTCGGGGCCGTGGAACTCAAGGGTCTGCCGGCTCCGTCGCATGCTTGGACTGTCTTGAGGCGTAGCGCGGTCGAGAGCCGATTCGAGGCGTTTCACGCTACGAGATTGACCGCCTTCGTCGGGCGCGAGGACGAAAGCGAACGGCTGCTGCGGAATTGGGAGAAGGCCAAGGCGAGTGAGGGACAGGTCGTTCTGCTTGTGGGCGAGGCTGGGGTCGGCAAGTCCCGGCTCGTCGCCGAATTCTCGAAGCGCATCGAAACCGAGCCGCAAAATCGATTGCGCTGCTATTGTTCGCCGCAGCGTCAGGATAGCACGCTCCATCCGATCATCGGGCTGATCGAACGGGAGGCGGCATTCGCGCCCGACGACGCCCGAGGGGCCAGGCTCGACAAGCTCGACGCGTTCCTGAGGCGCACGGCGACCGCTGCGCAAGACGCCGCGCTGTTGGCCGACATGCTGTCGCTCGGAAACGATGGACGCTATGCCGCTCTCGACATTCAGCCGCGGCAACGCCGCGAGCGAATCATGAAAGCGTTGCTCGCGCAGATCGAGGCGCGGATGCTGGACAGGCCGCTTCTGATGGTCGTCGAAGACGCGCATTGGGCCGATCCGACAACGCTGGAGCTGCTGGGCAGGCTGGTGGCCAGGATCACGCCTCTTCGAGCGATGCTCGTCGTCATCCATCGGCCGGAGATGACGGCTCCGTGGCGCGAGCGGTCCCATGTGACGGAGCTTGTCATACCTCGCCTGACGGACCCCGAGATCGGCGCAATGATCGACGATGTCACGTTCGGGGGGCTCCTGCCGAACCATATACGGGAGGAAATTGTTCGCCGAGCCGATGGCGTCCCCCTGTTCGCCGAGGAAATGACCAAAGCAGTCCTCGAGGGGCAAGTCGGGGAAGACCAGGGGAATGCCGGTGCCCCTGGCGCCGGTCCGGCGCTTTCCGTGCCCCCCAGCCTGCAAGCCTCGCTGATGGCTCGGCTCGACCGGTTGGGCCCAGCCAAGCAACTGGCTCAGATCGCCGCCGCGATCGGGCGGGTGTCGTCCTATCCCCTGCTCGCGTATGTGGCGAACCGTCCTGATTCCGAACTGGAAGAGGCTCTGGAGCGCCTCGTTCAGTCCGGCCTGCTGTTGCGACAGGGCCGACCGCCCGAGGCGTCCTATCTTTTCAAACACGCGCTGTTGCAGGACTTGGCGTATGGCGCGCTGATGCGTGAGGCGAAGCGCACGCTGCATGCGCGGATCGCCGAGGCGCTCGAAACGAAGTTTCGCGACATCGGCGAGAC
Organism: uncultured Alphaproteobacteria bacterium; assembly: GCA_963822215.1. GTDB lineage: Bacteria > Pseudomonadota > Alphaproteobacteria > Rhizobiales > Beijerinckiaceae > Roseiarcus. The sequence goes on along the minus strand of CAWGGX010000006.1, from coordinate 219,821 downwards.
CCAGCCGGAACTGCTGGCGCATCATTGCTCGGAAGCGGGGCTTTCTGAAAGGGCCGCCACCCTGTGGGCGCGCGCGGGACGCACATCGCTGAAGCGTTCCGCACTTGTGGAGGCTGAATCCCACTTCGTCCGAGCGCTTGCCGAGATTGCCGCCCACGCCAGCACACCGGCCTTCCGGCGCGAGGAGATCTCCTGCCAGATCGGCTTGGCGAGCACACTCCTGCTTCGCAGGGGCTACACGTCGACCGAGGCGAAGATGGCGCTCTCTCGCGCCCTAGCATTGATCGAGCAGGCGAAGGCTCTCGGTGAGGCGGTGGAGGATCCGCTCGCATTGTTCACCACCCTCCATGGCCTGTGGGTCGCCGGCATCGTCCGTTCGTCCGGAGACGAGACCCGCCAGCTCGCCGATCAGTGCCTGGCGCTGGCGAAGAAAGGGAAAGCAAAAGGCGAACGGATCGCTGGACACCGCGCCGTCGGGCAAACCCTTCTGTTCTCCGGAGACTTTCTCGGGAGCCGGGCGCATTTCGACAGCGCCATTGCGCTCTTCGACCTATCGGACAACAATTCAGCCACCCGATACGGCGGTGACCACTGGAGCACGGCTCTGGCCGCCCGCGCCGCGACGCTATGGGTGCTCGGCTATCCACAGGCGGCCCAGGCTGACACGTTGCAGAGCCTGATGTTCGCCCGAAAGTTCGGTCACACGTTAACTTTAGGGAACAATCTGATATTCGCCGCGTGGACGCACTTCTGCTGCGGCTGCTTTGCAACGGCGAAGGCGCAGGCCGACGAGACCGTCGCTTTGGCGAACGAGAAAGGCGAACCTTTCTACAAGGCGTTCGGATTGTTGATGCAGGATCTGACGTCATTAGCCGAAGGCGATGAAAGAGGCGCCGTCACGCGAATGACTTCGACGCTTGCTGCTTATCGGGCTAGCGGGGCGACCTTGCTCACGGCTCATATCCTCTCGTACCTCGCGAACGCCTACGCGAAAGTCGGCCGCAGCGAGGACGCCTGGCGCTGCATTGGAGACGCGACATCGACCCTGGAGACGACCAACGAAAGATGGTGCGAAGCCGACATCCTCCGCATCGCGGGCGAGATCGCGTTGGCGCCGCCCGAGCGCGACGCCGCCCAAGCCGAATCCTATTTCAGCCGAGCGCTCGCCGTGGCGCGAAAACAGCAGGCGAAGTCGTGGGAGTTGCGGGTGGCGACTAGCTGGGCGCGGTTCTGGCGCGATCAAGGAAGGCGCGCCGAGGCGCGCGACCTCCTTGGGTCCGTTTACGACTGGTTCACTGAGGGCTTCGAAACGCGCGATCTGAAAGAAGCCAAGGTGGTCCTCGATGAACTTAAAACTTGATCGACGCAACCGGGGTCACAGAGCGTCATCTATTGAGCATCGGTCAAGGAAGCGTATTTGGGAGCCAACCAGCGCCTGTGGCGCGCCATTATGGATGAAAATGGTGGCGGCGCGGGCCGATTTGTCAGAGTCTTTGCGACGGGCGATCGTGCAAGGCTGACAAAACTGCGGTGGCTTGCGACCCCGATTGGCAGTCCGGCCCGCGCTGCATAGAGGTACCATTCTTTGTAGCCCCCGGGAACGGGGAGCACGCGTGGCAGTGTCTCGACTATACCTGCGGCGTCACGGTCGCCTTCCCCTGGATGGAGGCGAGGATGGAGGTCATCATTGAGCGGTGTTGCGGGGTGGACGTGCATCAGGAGACGGTCGTCGCCTGCGTCTTGATCGGCGCCCCGGGCGAGCGGCCGAGGAAGGAGATCAGGACCTTCCGGACGATGACGCGCGATCTGGAGGCGTTGCGGGACTGGTTGCAAGAGCTTGGGGTGACGCACGTCGGGATGGAGAGCACCGGCGTTTACTGGCGCCCGGTCTATGCCGTCCTCGAGGGGTGTTTCGAGCTGATCGTCGGCAACGCCCGGCACATCCGTAACGTGCCGGGTCGCAAGACCGATGTGAAGGACGCCGAGTGGATCGCCGATCTGGTCCGCCATGGGCTGATCGCCAAGAGTTTCGTCCCACCGGCGCCGCAGCGCGAGTTGCGCGAGTTGCTGCGCTATCGCCGCAAGCTGGTGGAGAGCCAGGCGGCCGAGCGCAACCGGCTCCTGAAGCTCCTGGAGACGGCCAACATCAAGCTGGCCAGCGTCGCCAGCGACGTCTTCGGGGTTTCCGGGCGCGCCATGTTGAAGGCTCTGATCGAGGGCGGCGCCTCGGCCGAGGCGATGGCGGACCTTGCCAGAGGGCAATTGCGCCGTAAGCGGGACGATCTGGTTCTGGCGCTCGAAGGGCGGATGGAGGAGCATCACCGCTTCCTCCTGGCGATGCAACTGCGCCGGCTCGAAGCCATTGAGGCCGACATCGCAGCGCTCGACCTGCGCATTGACGAGCGGCTCGAGCCCTATCGCGCGCCGCACACGCTCCTGATGCAGATTCCGGGCGTCGACTGGGTGGTCGCGGCCGTGCTGATCGCCGAGATCGGCGTCGACATGAGTGTATTCCTGAGCGTCTATCATTTGTCGGCCTGGGCGGGCGTCTGTCCCGGCAACCATGAGAGCGCCGGCAAGCAGAAGAGCGGCCGCGCCCGCAAGGGCAATGTCCATCTGCGCACCATGCTCGTCGGCGCCGCGATTTCCGCGGCGCGAACCAAGGGCAGCTATCTCAAGGACAAGTATCACCGCCTCAAGGCGCGCCGCGGCGCCTTGCGCGCAGCGCTCGCCATCGCTCACAAAATCCTCGTCTCCGCCTATCACATGCTCGCCAAAAACCTGCCCTATCGCGATCTCGGCGAAGCCTATCTCGACCAGATCAGCCAGACCCGAACCGTCGCCAACCTCAAACGGCGTCTCGAGCGCCTCGGCTACAACGTCACCCTCGAACCAAAGGCCGTGCCCGCATGACCCCATATCCACGCTGAAGCCATTTTCGTGGCAGTTACGACTCATTGGAGCCAACTCGGTTTCCACAGATGGCCCAAGAGTGCAGCCCCGCAGGGATCGGCCAGAAATTGTCTGTCCGAAACTTGGCGCAACTCGTCCGTTTACGGGGTCGGTCGGGAATGGCGGGAACGGTTCGTCGCCGGGGCACCAATCGCCGGTCCAAGCGGCTGCTGATTGATGCGGACCCCGAGAACCGCTCTCGACCGGCCGCAATGACCCATGCGGTCCGCCTTGAAGGCATCGGTCTCGGCGGGCCTGAGCGGCAGCCGAAGCCGGCGCGATCATGCGCGCCCGCCGCCGGCTCGAGATCGCCTCCTGGTCGGCAAGCGGCAGGTCGAGGAAGCGTCGCGCCTCGGATAAGGCGTCGTCCATCGGGTCGCGCTTCACACCGTGGATGACCACGCAGGAGAAGCCGACGTCGCGGCACGCGGCGCCGATCGCGGCGGCGACCTCTCGAGCCCGCTTTGGCCGAGCGGCGCGAGATCAATGATGGGGAACGCGTCAGTGGTGCACCCCATTCTTCAGATCGAGCAGCAAAATCGAACGCCTGGCGCCCGACTGAAGAGCCGGCCGACAAGCTCGGGAGGTTGCCGGAGACCTACGCGCCAAAGATGCGCGCAAGAACCCGCTTGACGTCGGCCTGAAGTTTACGAGCCGCGCCCTCGTCGCCGGACAGATGCTTCAGCAGGTAGCTTTGAAACAGTCCGTCGACTATTGCATAGAACGCCGAAGCCGAAAGCGGCGGCGACGTGCCAACAAGCTCGGCGTAACGGCTGACAATGCGCCAGATCATGTCCTCGAGACTCTTGTCGATCTCCGCGACCTCGCTCTGGAAGGCCGTCTCGAACATCGCCTGGGCGCGAATATCGTACCAGAGACGATGCAGATGCGCCTCTTCGCGCAGTGTTTGGGCGAGCACGTCAAGGAATCCGTCGATCAGATCGTCGCAAGACCTCGCGGCTGCCGTGACCTCATCGTAACGCGTGACGCAGCGCGACTTGTACTGGCGGACGCTGCACAGGATGAGATCGACCTTGTCGATGAAATAATAGTGCAGCACGCCGTGCGTGAACGCCGAATTCTGGGCGATCTCGCGCACGCTCGTCCGCGCGTAGCCGAGCTGCGACAGCGTCTGCAAGGCGGCTTCCGCGAGCTCCGCCCTGCGCTCCGCGAACTTGTCGATCGGACGCCGCGGAAGTCTGTCCAGTTTCGTCACGGCCGGGGACGTCATCCTGTTCTACAACCAAGCCCTCTCGATGCGATCGAGACATAGCACGCGAGGTCGCCGGATCAATCGACCTGTCGCCTTATACGCCTGTCCAAAGTTTCTTGGACAGGCGTATAGAAAAATCTTGACGATTGTCAAATTATGAACTCTCTTTGCGGCAAGCCCCGTGTGAGGGCCCGCAATGAGGGAGGAACCGAGATGGGACAACTGACGGGAAAGTGCGCCCTTGTGACCGGCGGAGCGCGTGGGCTTGGGGCCGGCATTGCCGAGGCGCTGGCCGCGGCTGGCGCGTCGGTGATGATCGGCGACATCCTCGCCGAAATCGGGGAGGCTACGGCCAAGGCGATCTCAGAGAAGGGAGCAAAGGCCAGCTTCGTCACGCTCGACGTGACTGACGAAGCGAGCTGGGAGAAGGCTGTCGCCGCGACGATCGCCGAACTCGGCGGTTACGACATTCTGATCAACAACGCCGGGGTCGAAATCACCTCGCTGGTCGTCGACGTGACGCCCGATGGCCTTCGCCGCATGTGCGAGGTCAATATTGTGGGTACCGGCCTGGGCATGAAGCACGCCTTCCGGGCGATGAGGCCCGGCGGGACCGCCGGCAGGGGCGGCGCCATCGTGAGCGTTTCCTCGGTTGCGGCGACGATCGCCTTTCCCGGTATCGCTGGCTATTCGGGAACCAAGTCGGCAGTCGATCGGATGACCCGTGTCGCCGCGACGGAGGCGGGCAAACTCGGTTATGGCGTCCGGGTCAACTGCATCTACCCCGGCTTGGTGCCGACAGTCATGGGCATGCAACTCGCCGCCGACGTTGTGGCGGCCGGTCTCTTTCCAAGCCCCGAAGCCGCCGTCGGCGCGGTCGTCGAGCAGACGCCGCTCGGCCGCCTCGGCGAGGTCTCCGACATGGCCGACGCCGTGGTCTTCCTCTGTTCGGATGCGGCGCGATTCATCACGGGGGTCGGCCTTCCGGTCGACGGCGGAATGGGAACCTAGATCGCGCCACATCAACGTCGCTGCAAAAAGGAGGACACCCATGAGTGGAAAGAAACCCGTCGTCGTCTACGGAGCCTCAGGCTACACGGGACGACTGGTTTGCGAATATCTGCGTGAGCTTCACGTGCCCTTCATCGCCGCAGGCCGCGACAAGGCGCGCGTCCAGGCGGTGTTGGACAAGATCCCGGGCATCGAAACCGCCGAATACGAAGTGGCTGAAGTCGCCCACGACGTGGGGGCGCTGACCGAGTTGTTCCGCGGCGCGAAGGTCGTCAGCAACATGGTCGGCCCCTTCAGCCAGTACGGGCCGGAGGTCGCCGAAGCCTGCGCCGCCGCCGGCTGTCACTACACGGACACGACCGGCGAGCAGGACTGGGTTCTCGACGCCAAGACCCGGTTCGGGGAGAAGTTCGCCGCCAAGGGTGTCTTGATCGCGCCCGGCGTCGCTCAGATGTACACGACAGGCGAGATCGCGGCGAATATCTGCCTCGAAACGCCCGGGCTCGACACACTCGATATCCTTGTCCTGTGGAAGGGCTTCCCGACCTACGCCTCGACACAGACCATCTTCACGATCCTGCAGGCGAAATGGTACTATCTGGAGCAGAACAAGTTCGTCGAGTGGGCGCAGAACACCCATTATGAGGTCAACGTGCCCGGGCAGCACGCGCATGCGCTGGTGACGCCCTGGGCGGGAACGTCGCACCCAGTCTGGTTCAAGGACGATCCGCGTGTCGCCAACTGCAAGGCGATGGGCGGCGTCTTCGCGCGCGAAGTGATGGAAGGATTCGTCGCGACGCAGAAGATGTTCGAGGAACAGATCAAGCCGCTGCCGCCGGACCAGCAGAAGGCGGCGCTCGCCAACATCGCCGCCTCGATCCAGGCAGGCATGCCGCCGCGCGAAAATCCCCGCGTCAATATCTCGCTCGACTCGGTGTACGCGTCGGGACCGCTCGGCCGGGCGCATTGCCTGATCCACGGAAACAGCAACTACAAGCAGACGGGCCTGCTCCAGGCTTACGCCGCAGCCTCGCTGCTGCAGTCGACGCCAAAGAAAGTCGGCTTCGCGTCGGCGTGCCAGGCCTTCGGGCACCGCGAGCTGCTCGGCGTGCTCAAGAGCTTCGGACTCGTCATGAACCCGATCCTCACGGTCCATTCCTGAGACGCGAGAGGGCGGGGCGCGCGCCGCGCCCCGCTCTGAATCCGGAGCTGTGGCCATGCGACCGATCGACTATCTCGACAAAGGCGCTTCGCTCGGCGAGGACGCGCCGTGCTTCACGACGGGCGACGCAACTCTTTCTTACGCCGAGGTCCAGCGTCACACGTATCGCGTCGCGCGTGCGCTTCAAAAAGCGGGCATTGCGCCGGGAGACAAGGTCGCCGTGCTGTCGGGCAACGATCCGATCGCCTTCGCCTGCGTTTTCGGCGTTTCGCGCGCCGCCGCCGTGTGGTGCCCCATCAATCCGCGTAACGAAGCCGAGGAGAACCGTTTTATCCTGGACGCCTTCGACTGCCGGGCCCTGATCTTTCACAGCGCGTATGAAGCGCTGGTCGAGCGCATGGTCCCGGACCTGCCGAAGCTTTTGCTCCTTGTCTGCCTCGACAGACCCTCGTTGGCCGCGCCTTCATTGCAAAGCTGGCTTGAGGGCGCGGGCGACGATCCGGTGGATGTCGCGCCGCTCGACGATATCGCGATGATCGCCGGCACCGGAGGCACGACCGGGCAGCCGAAAGGCGTGATGTTGTCGTGCCGCAACCTCGAGGCGATGTCCGCGCTGACCCTCATGAGCTATCCGTTCGAGGGTCGCCCGGTCTATCTCGCGCTCGCCCCGCTGACCCACGCAGCCGGCGTGCTCTGCCTGCCGATCATGACTCTCGGAGGCTGCATCGTCATCATGCCGAAGGCCGACCTCGGCGAGTTCTTGCGACTTGTCGCTCGCAGACGCGTGACCCACACGTTCCTTCCGCCGACGCTGATCTATATGCTGCTCGAACACCCCGAATTGCCTTCGACCGATCTGTCGTCGCTGCAATGCTTCTGGTACGGCGCGGCGCCGATGTCGGCGACGCGGCTTGAAGAGGCGCTGACGAAGATCGGACCGGTGATGGGTCAGCTCTTCGGTCAGACCGAGGCGCCCATGATGATCTCGACGATGGCCCCGAAGGATCATTTCAACCCCGACGGATCGATCGCTCGCGCGCGGCTCAGTTCCGCCGGGCGGCCGACCCCGCTCGTTCAGCTTGGCGTCATGGACGACCATGGTCGCCTACTGGCTCGAGGCGAACGAGGCGAGATTGTCATCCGGAGCTCGCTCGCAATGGCGGGCTATTACAAGAATCCAGAGGCGACCGCCGAAGTCTCCCGCTTCGGATGGCGCCACACCGGCGACATCGGCTACCTGGACGACGAGAACTTTCTCTTTATTGTCGATCGCGCCAAGGACATGATTATTACCGGCGGATTCAACGTCTACTCGATCGAAGTTGAAAACGCGCTTCGACAGCACCTCGACGTGATGGACTGCGCCGTGTTCGGCCTGCCCGACGACAAGTGGGGCGAAAAGGTCTCCGCTGTCGTCCAGCTTCATGTCGGCGGCACGGTCAACGCCGACGAACTCATCGCCTTCGCCAAGACAAGAATTGGGAGCGTAAAGGCCCCCAAGCTGGTTGAGATTTGGTCCGAACTCCCGCGTTCAAAAGTCGGCAAAGTGCTGAAACGGGAGATTCGCGGGCAAATGGTCGCACAATCTCCGAAAGCCGTGAAAAGCGCCGCAGAAAACTGAGGGCAGCTCCTGAGGGAAAGGGGACGCCCCTCTCCCCATGGGTCGTCCTTTAGGACGCCCGTCTTTCGACGGGCTGCGGCGGCCGGGCGAGGGCAAGTCGGCGCAATCTCATCAAAGGCCAAGATACAGCCTTCGCACAAGCTCATTCTCGCCGAGCTCTGCAGGGGATTTGCCCTCGAAGGCGATCGAGCCGTGCACGATGACATAGCCGCGGTCGGCGACGCGGATGGCCTGATGAAAATTCTGCTCGGCCATGAGCACAGTGAGGCCAAGCCGGGCCTTGAGTTCGGCGATCGCGTCGATCACCACTTTGACCACAATCGGCGCGAGGCCTACCGAAGGCTGGTCGACGAGCAGGATCTTTGGCTCGGCCATCAGCGCGCGGGCGAGCGCCACCATTTGCTGTTCGCCGCCGCTCATGCTGCCCGCAGGTTGACGTCGGCGCTCGGCGAGCCGGGGGAAGAGATCGTAGCTCGCCTCGAGGTTGCGGCGAATGTGGGGCCGCGCCTGGCGGCGCAGCGCGCCGAGATAGAGATTCTCCTCCACAGTGAGTTTCGGCAGGAGATGACGTCCTTCCGGGACCAGGATCACCCCGTGCCCGACGATCTCCTCGGTGGCGAGTCCGACCAACTCGATCGACTCGCCGCCGATCCGCGCGACGATGCTTCCGGCCGAAGGATGAAGCAGGCCCATCACGCATTTCATCAGTGAGCTCTTGCCGTTCCCGTTGATGCCGAGCAGCGCGACCGTTTCCCCTGCCTCGACCGTCAAGGAGACGTCTTGAAGCGCGAGGACATGACCATAGGAGGCCGATAGGCCAGTGACGACGAGGCTATTCTCCAAGGTAGGCTCTCTGAACCTCGAGGTTGGCCAAGACATCGTCAGGAACGCCGTCGGCGATCTTGCGTCCTGCGACCAGGACCACGAGGCGCTGCGAGAAGGCGGTGACCGCCCGCATGATGTGCTCGATCATGACGATCGCGACGCCGCCCTCGTTCATGCGCATCAGCAGCGCGAGGATTTCGTCGACCTCGGAATGCGAAAGGCCGGCCATCGCCTCGTCGACGAACAGAAGCTGCGGTCTGGCGACTGTCGCCCGCGCCAAATCGAGCTTGCGCAGATCGACCTGGGTCAGATCCTGAGGCATCGCCTCGCGGCGAGCGGTGAGTCCAACGAGTTCGAGCGCCTCGTCGATCGTGGTCTCTTCCCGTCCGCGCCCTCCCGCAAAGAACAGCGGTACGCGCAGATTCTCGGCGACCGTCAATCCGCGAAACGGCCTGGGCAACTGGAAGCTGCGCACCAGGCCGGCCCGCACGCGCTCGTTAGGGAGAAGCCGATCGATGCGCCGGTCCTTGAACCAGACCGCTCCGCCGTGGTTGCGCAGCGAACCGCTGGCGCAACCGACAAAGGTGGTCTTGCCCGAACCGTTCGGGCCGATGAGACCGACGCGCTCTCCGGCGCCGACTTGGAAGTCCACGCTGTCGAGCGCGACGAAGCCTCCGAATCGTTTGGTCAGGCGCTCGGCGCGGAAAAGCGGAAGCGCGCTCACGACGCCCTCCGCCGGCCTGCCAGACCGAGAAGGCCGATGAGCCCTTGCGGCGCCAGGACGACGAATCCGATCAGCAGAAGGCCGACGATCAGCAGGTTGACCTCCGAGGATATGGTCACCGTCACGACCTGCTGGGCGGTTCCAAGAAGAAGCGCCCCGAGCACCGGCCCGAACCATCCCGTCGTGCCGCCGATCAGCGGCATCGCGATCGAATTGACGGCGTAGGAGAGATTGAACGCCGAAGACGGCTCGAGAAAGGTCACGTAGTACGGCAAGGGCGCCCCGGCCATGCCCATGAAGGCGCCGCTCAAGGTGGTGGCGATCAGCTTGAGCCGAAGCGTCGGGACGCCCGTCGCTTCGGCGGCGACTTCGTCCTCGCGGATGGCGACAAAGCCCAATCCGAGGCCCGAGGTTTCGATCGCGCGGCTGACCGCCACGACGATGACTGCAAGCGCCAACATAAGGAAGACCATATACTCGATGTAGCTGCCGAAGACCGGAATATGTTTCGGCCGGATGGCGTAGACGCCGGCCGATCCGCCGACGAAGTCCCAGTTCGTGATGACCGTCTGCAACACGACGGCAAGGGCGAGCGTGGCGATGGCGAAGAAGATGCCGCGCAGGCGTAGCGTCAGATAGCCCGTTCCGAGGCCGACCAGCCCCGCGACGACCCCGCCGGCGAGCATCAGCACGGGAAGAGGGAGCGGCGCGATCTTGCCGAGCGCCACCCCTGTATAGGCGCCAAGCGCGAGAAACGCCGCGACCCCGAAATTCACGTAGCCGACATAGCCTCCAAGGATATTCCAGGCGCACGCCAGCACGACGTATTCGAGCACCGTGTAGCCGGCATAGAAGACATAGTCGTTGCCGACGGCCCGCATCGCGGCGAAGAGCGCGGCGGCGGCCAGAACGACGAGGCCGAGGAAGCGGAGAAAGCTGATCATCTAGCGTCCGAACAATCCGGCGGGCCGGACCGCGAGCGTCAGCAGCAGAAAGCCGAAGGCTACAGCCGGGGCCCATGAAGCGCCGGCGAAAATCGACGTCAGATTCTCGATCACGCCAAGCATCACCGCGGCGATCCAGGTTCCGGGAAGGCTGCCCATGCCGCCGAGCACTGCAATCGCGAAGATCCGGCCAATGAAGTCGCGGCCGATCGACGGCTCGACCGGCTCGAGCACCAAGAGCAGCGCTCCAGCCGCGCCCGCAAGCGCGATGGAGATGGCGAAAGCGATACGCTTCAGGCGCACCGGATCCGCGCCCATGAGGCGCAGAGCCGTCGGGTCTTGCGCCACCCCCAGAATTGCGCGTCCGATGAAGGTGCGTTTAAGAAAAAGCTGCGCCGCGCCGAGGATAATCAGTGCGCCGAAGAAGGGAATAAGTTGCCTGAGCGGCAAGGCGATGGGCCCCAGCTTGAGCGAGGTCGAAGCATAGGCGGCCGACGTGTAGCGATAGTCGACCCCGAAGGTCAGGATCAGGACGACCTCGCCAATGAACATGAGGCCAAAGAAGAAGGCGAGGCCTCGCATGGGATCATTGCCGCGCTGCTCGAAAGCCCGGTGATAAACCTGAAAGACCACCCAGCCAGCTGCGTAGAACACGGGGACGAGAACCAGCGCTGCGAGAAGCGGATCGAGTCCGAACCGTTCGCTTAAGAGAAAGGCGCCATAAGCGCCGAAAACGACGAAAGCCGGATGGGCGATGTTGGCGATGTCGAGGAGGCCGAATGAGATGGTCGCTCCGGCCGCGACGCCGGCATAAAACCCGCCGAGCAGGAGGCCGGAGACGATCGCGTTCGCGAGGAGATTGAATGAGATCACGGGCAATGTCGTCCAGTTGGATCGCCGCAGCAGACGCCATAGGCGGCCGCGGCGATCGCGTCACTGGCGCGCCTTCGCGAAAGGCGCGATGAGTTCGCCCGTCTTCATGTCCGGCGGCCCGACCACGACCAGGTGATCCGTACCCGTGAATTCGCTCGCGTCCTTGCTCTTCACGTTCTGGAACTGGATCAGGAAAGCGCGCGGTTTCGCCCACTCCCCGCCCGGCCCGAACTGAACGTCGCCAATGATCGTCTTGAACGTGCTTGAGTGGATGTAGGGGCCCAGCTTGTCGCCCTCGAGGCTCTTCGTCGCCTCGACGGCCGCGGCGAGGATCTGGAGGTCCGCGTAGGCCCAGGGCGCGACGTAATAGCCGATCGGATCGACGCCTGCCGCCTTGGCCCTTGCCTGGTACTTCGCAAGGAACTCCATCGATCCCGGGAATTGCAACTTCGCCGCGCGAAGCCAATAGGCGAAGTTGACGAGACCGTTGATCTGCGGGCCGAGAATCGTCTCGGAATCGGTCGTCTGCAGGCCGGTCATCGCGCCGCCGATCATCTGCGCGTTCAGCCCAACCTCGGCGATGGCGCGGGCGACATTGATCGATTGGCCGGGCTGGGTACCGACCATCACAAGGTCCGGATTGGTCGCCTGCACTTCGCGCACCAACGTCGAAAAATCGGTCATGCTTGGAGGGAAGGTGCGATCGTAGACGACCTTCATGCCGCGCGCCTGTGCGGCGTTGCGCACACCTTCGAGGACGGCGTGGCCGAACTGAATGTCGGGCGTGATGACGGCGATCGTCGACGGCTTGGGATTGAGCTGATCGACTACGTCAAAGAACGGCTTCGCCGCGGCGTTCGCGGGATCCTCGCCCGTCGGCGCCATGCTAAAGTACTTGTCGTAGTTGAGCTTGGCGTTGTTCGCGAGTCCGAACAGGCCCATCAGCACCATGTCGTGCTGCATGGCGATGGGCAGCGCCGCGGCGATGATCGGCGTCGCATAGCCGCTGTTGATGAGATCGACCTTATCGACGTCGAGGAGCTTGGTGTAGATCGGGGGGACATTCGCCGGATTGCTCTGGTCGTCGTAATAGACAAGCTCAACCGGCCGGCCGAGCAGCCCGCCCTTGACGTTCTGGTCTTCCGCCCAGATCTTCATGGCGAGGAGCGCAGACTTGCCGCTGCCCGCGAGCGGGCCCGACTAAGCCATGCTGAATCCGATCTTGATCGGGTCGGCCGCAAATGCCGACGAAACCGCAAGCGCGCCCGCCAGGATCGCGATTGCACAACGGCCCATTCGCCGCAAAGCGCTTGCCTTCTCTCTCATGACATCCTCCCTGTTGGATCGCGCCCACGTCAGCGGACGGTCATCGCGCGCTGTTAGTTGCCGTGGGTATGCGGGTGAGGATGGCCGTGACCTTCCGCGCGCAGCTTGTCGCGAAACTGCGCCATCTGTTCGAACAGCGTCAGAACGTCCGGCTCGACATGCTCGCCGCTGAACTCATCGAACAGGTTCCTGACCGTGACGACGACGCGCTCCGCATCGCCCCAGTCCGCATACCGACCGAGCGGGATGTCGAATGCGGCGTCGCGCGCGGTCAGGCCCTTGTCGAACCGTTTGCGCGCCTCGTCCTGGACGAATTCAAGGTAGCCCCTCATCTCGCGAACCGCTTGCTTGTCGGCGATCGGGCCATGGCCCGGGACGATGACGTCGACATCGAGGGCGAGGATCCGGTCGCAGGCGCGCACCCAGTTGGACACCGGCCCGGCCCAGGCGATCGGGGTGCCCTCGTTGAAAAGCAGGTCGCCGGTGAAGACGATCCGATCATCAGGCACAAAAGCGATCGTGTCGCCGCGGGTGTGGGCGGGGCCGAGCTCGATCAGGCGCACGGCCTTGTCGCCGACTTTGAGCTCGAGCTCGCCGGTGAAGGTTTTGTTCGGCTTGCGCAGTTGCACGCCGGTGAAATCGAACGGCTTGAACAGTTCCGCGAGAAATTGAGCGCCTCGTCCAAGCTGGTTGGCGTTGACCATCATCGAGTGATAGAGCGCGGGATGGGCGGGATCCATTTCGTCGAATGTCGCGTCGGTCGCAACGATGTCGGCGCCCTCGACCAACTGGTTGCCGAAGGTGTGGTCGCCGTTGTGATGGGTGTTGAACAGCGTGTTGATGTGTTCCGCCGCGGGCACCGAGCGCCGCATCTCCGCCAGCATTTCGGCGGTCAGCTTCAGATCGAACAACGTATCGATGAGAAGCGTCTGGTCTCCATCGACGATCAGCCCCGCGTTGCTCCAGCCCCACGAGCCGTCCGGCTGGATATAGGCCCAGTCGCCGTGGCCGAGGTCTTTCAACCCTTTGGTGTAACTCCATCTCGACATGCTGCGCCTCCTCCCGTCGGTCGATCGCCGTCGCCCAGCGACTTTGCGCGCTTTTCCTGGATGGACCCTACGCCATCTTGATCAACGCATCAAGTCTCTTGATCGATCGTTCAATCAGGTTTAGCTTGCCGTCGAGAGCAAGAGTTGCATTTTGACGAAGTCCCCCCAGGCGGCGAAACCCACGCGCGCGGCGACGGAGGCCGGAACGGCCGGCGCCTCGTCACGCGAGCGCATTCTCAAGGAGGCGGAGCGCGTGTTCGGCGCATACGGCTTCGATGGCGCAACGATGCGACAGGTCGCCGAGGCCGCCGGCGTTCCGCTGGCGCTCGTCAGTTATCATTTCGGTTCGAAGGAAGGGCTGTATCGGGCCGTGTTCGACCGGCGGGTGCCGACGGTGGTCGAGCAGCGCCTGGTCGGGCTGGCGATCGCCATGAGCGAGCCCGATCTCGACCGGCGGCTCGAGCTCGTCGTCAAGGCGCTGGTCTTTCCAATGCTGCATCTGCGCGCCCACGATCGAGACCCGAGTTTCGGTCGGGTTCTCGCGCACGAAACGATGGACCCAAGTTCGGAGCAGCGGGGCTTCATTCGCGACATGTTCGACCCGATCGCGCGCGCGCTGGTCGACGCCCTCGCTTCGGCTCTGCCGGGACGGTCGCAGCAGGACATCTGGTGGGCCTACGAGTTCATGTTGGGCGCGATGGTCTATGTCATGGGGGACGCGGGCCGCATCGAACGGCTGAGCGGCGGCCTCTGCCGGCCCGACGACGAGGAGGGCGCGGTCCGGCACATGGTCGCGTTTCTGACCGCGGGCTTGCGCCATGGCGCGCCGCAGGCCGCACAAACAAGAGCAGCGCTCAAGCCAAAGAAGCCGAAGGGAGGACAAACGCATGCGACTGGTGACGTTTCAAAAAGGCGACGGGCCACAGCGCGCGGGCGCGCTGATTGACGGCGACACGCGGATCGTCGATCTGGCCGAGGCCCATGCCGCGACGTTCCGGGAGCCGGGTCCCGGCAGCGTGCTCGCAATTGTCGAGGGCGGCGACGCGGCGCTTGATCGCGTCCGCGAGGCCGTCGGGGCCGCGCCGGCGAGCGCCATTGTCTCCCGCGCCGAGGCGCGCCTGCGCGCCCCGATCCAGCCGCCGCCGCAGATGCGCGACTGTCTGTGTTTCGAACTGCACTTGAAGCAGGCCTTCGCCGCGTCCCGCAAGCTCGCGGCCATGCAGGGACCGGACCCGGAAAAGGCGCTCGCCGAGATCGAGCGCAGCGGGGCGCCTGACGCGCCTCCGATCTTCTACAAGCAGCCGATCTACTACAAGGCGAATCGCCTTGCGGTGATCGGGACCGACGATGACGTGGTCTGGCCCGCCTATTCGAAGTTTCTCGACTTCGAACTCGAGTTCGGCGTGTACATCAAGGGCAAAGTGAAAGACGCGCCCAAAGAGGGCGCGCTGAAGCACGTCTTCGGCTACACGATCTTCAATGACATGTCCGCCCGCGATGCACAAGGCGTGGAGATGGAGGGCCGGTTGGGACCCGCCAAGGGCAAGGATTTCGACACCGCCAATCCGATGGGTCCGTACCTCGTCACCGCGGACGAGATTCCCGATCCCTACAATCTCACGATGATCGCAAGGGTGAACGGCGAGGAATGGGGTCGCGGAAATTCCGGTTCGATGTACTGGAAGTTCGAGGACCTGATTTCGTACATCTCGCGTTCCGAGACTCTCTATCCCGGCGAGTTTCTCGGCTCGGGCACGGTGGGCAACGGCTGCGGGCTCGAACACCTGCGCTTCATCAAACCGGGCGACGTGATCGAACTCGAAGTCGAGCGCATCGGAGTCCTCCGCAACCGCGTCATCGGCGCCTGACGGACCGTCGGATTCGATGGCGGGCGGCGCCGTTGGCGCGGCGCCGGCTGCGCCAGGGCGAAGAGAGTGGCAATGACCGTCCTCTCGCCCTTCGAGCCCGCCTCGCGAGCCGATCCAATCCGTCGGCGAGGGATTTGGAGCCGGCGAATCGCTCTTGCCTGGCTGCAATGACCCATGCGACGCGCCTTGAAAGCATCGGTCGCAGCAGGCCTCAGCAGCAGCCCAAGCCGTCGCGGTAGTGCGCGACGGCTGCCGGCTCGAGATCGCGCCAGGCGCCGAGGAACGCGGCGCGGGAGCCGATCTTGTCCCGGTATTCCTGCCGAAGCGCCGCTTCAGTGCCGTCCAGATCGACATTGACGAGCGTCCCGTCGCGCACGATGTCCTTTCCCGCGACGATCAGCCGGTCGACGTGCGCCGCGGTCGCCCGGGCGAACACCAGGTCGATCGGCTCGACCGGCATCACAGCGTCGCGATCGAGCCGGTCGAGGTCGAGGATCAGAATGTCGGCCGGCGCGCCGACCTTGAGCGCGCCGTCGCCCGGCGCGCCGTTGGCGAACCGCCCGTTCGCGACGACGCCGGCGAGCCAGTCGCCGCGCTCGACAACCGTCTCGTAGCCCCAGCCGCCATGCAAAAAATGCCCGAGCCGCATCTCGCGCACGACGTCGTCGTCCTCGTCCAGGGCCGAGGCGTCGACGCCGAGCGCAACCCGGCAGCCGCGCCGGATCGCCTCGCCGATTGGCGCGACGCCGCTCGCCAGATGCACGTTCGAGCTCGGATTGGTGGCGATAACAGCGCCCGAGGCGGCGATGCGGTCGAGATCCTCGTCCCGCGCATACACACAATGGGCGAGCGCAAGGCGCGGCGTGAGCAGGCCGAGGGTCCTCAGCCGCTCGACCACGCCCTCGGGATAGGCGCGATCGGCGAAGGCGCGCTGATAGCGGGTCTCGAGGCAGTGCATGTGAACGCGACGCCCGGTCTCGGCCGAGCGCCTGGCTATGGCGGCGAGGAGCGAGTCCGAGCACCATTGCGGCCCGTTGGGACCGAACTGAACGGCGAAGGTCGGGCTCTCGACCGCATCGGCGATCGCCTCGACGCGCGCGATCTGCTCCTCGACGCTCGACGGCGGCTGAAGGAACGCCGCTTCGACCGTGGCGCGCGCGGCGTCCGGCAGCGCCGACATGAGCGTGACGTGGTCGCCATAAACGAGCGGATTTCGGTCGCGCATGAAGACGGCGAGGGTCACGCGCACGCCGATTTCGCGCGCCGCCCGGGCGATTTCGCGCGCCTCCTCGACCGGCGGCATGGGTCCATGAAATCGGGTGTAATGCGCCATGACCGAGCCCGCCCCGCCGCGCGCCGCCCGGCCGAAGGCGGCGAGCGCCCCGAGATAGGGATCGATCGGCGGCATCGCCGCGAGCCTCAAAAGCCAGGTCTCGAGCGGCTTCCCCGCCGCGCCGAACGAGGTCGGCGACAGCGGGCGGCAATGGTCGTGGGCGTTGGCGAGCGCCGGCAGGGCGAGGCGGTGCCGCTCGGGCTTCCCCGCCGCCGGCGCGATCGCGGCGATCGCACCGTCCTCGATGACGAGGTCGACCGGCGCTCCCGCCGGCCCGCCGTCGGTTGGGAGAAGCGTCACTTCGGTAATCGTAAGGCTCATGTCGGCTCGTCGATCACGCTGATATGAGCGGCGACGATCCGCCACCCCTCGGGAAATCGCACCCAGGTCTGCATTTGCCGTCCGACCTTGCCCGGCGCGCTGTCGCGCCGAAAGAGCGTCGCGGCGACCGCGAGATCGCGCCCGTAGGTGACGATGCGGCTCTTGTCCAGACGGCGCGCGAGCCCGGATGGCGAGCGCGCTGCGCGAAACGCCTTGATTGCCGCGTAGCCGTAGAGGTTCTCGGTGGCGCCGTAACGGATGGCGTCCTCGCTCGGCAGAAAGAAGCCGTCGAGCGCGGCGACGTCGTTGGCCACCAGCGCCCGCTCGTAGTCGGCGAAGACGGCCTCGACCTCGGCCTTGGTCGCGGGATCGTCGACGATCATGTCGCGCGCTTCCGGTTCTCGAGCAAATCGCGCAACTCGGACAAAAAGGGAATGTCGGCGAACTGGTCGGGCCGCACTTTGTCCCACGCGACGCCCGCGGGCTGTCGGAAGGGGGTCTGGGTCTCGATCAGCTCGATCTCGGTCGCGATGAAGGCCAGCGCCGAATTGTGGCTCTCCATGACCACCTCGGACTCGTCCACGACCTGCGAGGAATGGACGGTCGTCGCGATCGGGGTCGAATTGTCGACGAGGCCGAGCTCGCGGAAGATCCCCTGCTCGAGATCGGCGAAGCCCGCGCCCTTGCCGGTGCGACCGCCGCGACGGGTGACCGCGACACAACCGACCACGCAGAAATCGAGCCTCGGCATGTCCTCGAAGCCGACCTTGTCGCCGTGCTCCAAAAACCCCTGCGCCGTCGCCGCGGTCTCGAAATCGACGCCTGTCCGGGCGAGCTTTTCGGGATCGATGCGCAGATAGGGGAAGCCCTTTGTGAGGTAGGGCACCGGCGAAAACAGGAGCTTGCCGTCGTAGAGCGCCCGGAGCCGCACCGGGATCTGCGGCGGGTCGGGATTGCACTTGACAACCCGCGCCGTCTTCCAGGCGTCGAGCTCGCTCAAGCGCTTGGCCGCGGCGTCGGCGCCGACGAAGTTCGGGATGCGGTCGAAGGTCGGCCCGACATTGACCCCCGTTGCAGCGAGCCGCTCCCAGACGCGGTTCCGAACTGCGGTCTTTGTCGGATTGCGACCCGCCCAGCGCGATTCGCTTTCAGTCATCGGCGGCTCTCAGGCGAAGGCCGCGACGGGCGCGGCGACGACGCCGTCGCGCTCGAGGACGCGCGCGGCGCGCAACGCAAGATCCTCGCGCCAGGGCGGCGCAATGATCTGCACGCCGATCGGAAGCGTCTCGCCAGGCGTCCAAACCGGAACCGCCGCGACCGGCAGGCCAATGAAGGAAATCGGCTGGGTATAGAGGCCGAGGTTCGGCCGAACGAGCATCTTTTTGCCGCCCAGAACGAAAGTCCTCTGGCCGAGCTCAGGCGCGCGGCAGGGGGTCGCCGGCGCAAGCAGGATGTCCACCTCCCTGAAGAGGTCCAGCGCCTGCGCCCGGAAGAGCCGGCGGAACTTCTGCGCCTGAGCGACCCAGGCGCCCGGCAGCATGGCGCCGGCGATCAGGCGGTCGCGCACGTCGGGGTCGAAGTCTTCCGCGCGCGTCTGCAGCCGCTTGAGGTGCAGCGCCGCGCCCTCGACCATGGTGATGAGATAGGCGGCGGCGCGAGCCCGCTCGGCTTCGGCGAACTCCACCGTGCGCTCAACCTTCAGCGCCGCGGCCACGCGATCGACCGCCTCGAAGGCGCAAGGCTCGCCCGAACGGGCGAAGTAGCCGCCGAGCCGGGCGATGCGCAGATCCTCAATGCTTTCGTCGAGGCTGGCCGCCGCCGGCTGGGGCGCGACGTCGGCCTGCGCCGGATCGGCCTCGTCACGACCGAGCATCGCGTCGTAGGCGAGCGCAAGGTCCATGACGTTCCGCGCAAACGGCCCGAGATGGTCGAGGCTGGCGACGAACGGGAACGTGCGCGCCCGCGATAGCCGCCCGTAGGTCGGCTTGAGGCCGAAGGCGCCGCAGAACGAGCTCGGCACGCGGATCGACCCGTTGGTGTCGGAGCCCAGCGCGATCGGCACCAGGCCGCCCGCCACCGCCGCAGCCGCTCCGCCGGACGAGCCGCCGGTCATGCGGGCGATGTCGTGTGGGTTGCGCGACGGCCCATCGTGGGCGTTCTGGCCGGTGAAGTCGTAGGCGTATTCGCCCATATTGAGGGCGCCAACGAGAATCGCCCCGGCGGCTTCGAGCCGGCAGACGAGGGTCGCGTCCGCCTCCGCCGGCGGCAGGTCGCGGTTGATCTTCGAGCCGGCCAGGGTCGGCAGGCCCTTCACGTCGAACAGGTTCTTGACCGCGAACGGCGCGCCGGCGAGCGGCCCGATGCGCTCGCCGCGGGCCCGCGCTGCGTCGACCTCGGCGGCCTTGCGGAGCGCCCGCTCGGCAGTGACGTCGGTAAACGCGCCGAGCGCGGCGTCGCGCGCCTCGATGCGACCGAGCGCGGCTTTGGTGACCTCGACGGCGCTCGCGGCGCCGCCCCGGACCGCCGCGGCGATGCCCTGCGCGCTCCCGTCGAGCAGCGGAGTCACGGCGTGTACACCGGAGCGGGCTCGCTCTCGTCTCCGATTTCGGCCGAAAGGAGCAAGGCCGCCTGCTCGGAGGCGATCCCGAGATGGAGCACGGTCTGCGCCCGCGACTCGGGGGTCATCGCAATCCCGAGGAGCGGCGCCGTCGCGTCGACGAGCGCCTCGGGGTCGAACGGTTCATTCATCAGGTTATGCCCCTCTGCAATGCCGCGAGTGGCGTTGTCCATCCTACGATGGCGCCCTGCGCTCGGATCATCCCGAGCGTCGCGGTCTTGAAGGCGGGAAAGTAGCTCGCGGCAGCCTCTTCGACCAGCAGGCATTCGTAGCCGCAGTCGTTGGCCTCGCGCATTGGCTCGGGGTCGACTTCGATCATGCGCTCAGTGTCCGGCCATATGACGGCCGATGGTAGTCCGGTCCGCCCCGGCCGCCTCGGTGAGATAGGCGACCTTGCCGCCGGACATCACGGCGATGCGGTCGGAGAGCTCCAGAATCTCGTCGAGGTCCTCGGAGACGAGCAGCACGGCGGCGCCGCGGTTGCGCTGCTCCATGATCTGGGCGCGGATGTCGGCGACGGAGGCGAAGTCGAGGCCGAAGCACGGGTTAGCGACGATCAGCACGTCGACGTCGCCGGAAAGCTCGCGCGCAAGCACCGCCCGCTGAACGTTGCCGCCGGAAAGATCGCGGATCGGGGTCTCGGTCGAGGGTGTCCTCACGTTGTAACGTTCGATGAGTTCGCGCGCCTTGGCGCGGATCGGCTCACGCGACATCCAGAAGCCGAGACGGGCCATCGGCGCCTTGTCGAACCTGCGGAAGGCCATGTTCTCGGCGACCGACATGTTCGGCACGGAGGCGTTCTTAAGCGGCTCCTCGGGCAAGCCGAACACCTTGAAGCGGTCGAAATGGTCGCGCTTGGGCTCGAAATTCTGGTCGTGGATCAGCACCTGACCGAGCTTGATCGGCCGCTGCCCGGTGAGCGCCTGGACCAGCTCGCTTTGTCCGTTGCCGGAGACGCCGGCAATGCCCACGATCTCGCCGGCCTTGACCTTGATGTCGAAGCCGTTGACCGAGTCGCGCCCTTCGTCGTTCTCGGCGAACAGGCCCGCGATCTCGAGCGCCACGCCGTTTTTCGGCGCCGTGGCGCGGGCGGCGGACGGGCGGACGACGGCGTCGCCGATCATCATCGCCGCCATCTCCCGGGTCGAGACGGCACCGACCTTGCCGCCGCCGACGCGGGCGCCGCGCCTGAGCACCGTGAACTCGTCGCAGAACGCTTCGACCTCGCGGAACTTATGGCTGATCATCGCCACCGTGATGTCGCCGCGATGGGCCATATCACGCAGGAGGCCCAGAATCTCGTCCGCTTCGCCCGGCGTCAGCACCGAGGTCGGCTCGTCGAGGATGAGAAAGCGCTGATCGAGGTAAAGGAGCTTGAGGATCTCGAGCTTCTGCTTCTCTCCCGCCGCGAGCCCGGAGACGGGGCGGTCGAGCGGGACCTTGAAAGGCATGCGGTCGAGGAAGGCGTCGAGCGCCTTGCGTTCTTTGCGCCAATCGATGAAGGCCGGCGCGTCGGCGCGGCTGACGACCAGATTCTCGGCCGCGGTCAGGGCCGGCACCAGCGTGAAATGCTGGTAGACCATGCCGACGCCAAGAGCCTGCGCGTCGCGCGGATTGCGCACAGCAACCTCGGTCCCGTCGATCAGGAGCTGGCCCTTGTCGGGCGTGTAGAAGCCCATGATGCATTTGACCAGCGTCGACTTCCCCGCGCCGTTCTCGCCGAGTAGAGCGTGGAACGAGCCCGCAGGAACGGAAACTGTAACGTCCTGTAACGCCTTGAGGGCGCCGAACGACTTGCTCATGCCGATGGTTTCGAGCGACGGCCCGCGGGCGGGATGGGCGTTCATGCAAAATCCTCCTTGGCTCACCCCGTCGGCCGCGTCGCGATGATCGCGACCGGCCCGCCTCCGTCCGGCCCCTGATGCTCGGCGCCGCCGGAGACGTAGATTTCCGTGTGGCCGATGAGCCCCGCGAGCGCGCCCGCGACGAAGGCGCGCGCGTGGCGGGTGGAGGAGATGTCGGAATCGTTGAGCATCGTATGGCGAAAGCCACGGACTTCCCCGTTCGAGCTCGCCTCGGCCTTGGCGAGCAGCGCTATGACGCGCGCCTGTTCATCCGGCGGCAACTGGCCGGGCGCCTGCAGACCCAACTCTGCAAGTCCCCCCCGCACCGGATCGATGTCGATTGCGTCGCGCATCACGCAATGGCCAATTCGCAACGGTCCGGTCCAGTGATCCGCGGCGCCGAGCACGACGATTTCGTGATCGACCAGTTCCACACCGGCGGAAGCCGAAGCGCGCGAAGAGAACAGCGACCAGTCGCGGCCGATCGAATTGTCCGTGATCCGCGCACGGTCGACCTCGCCGAGGGCGACTGCGACTCCGAGCGCGGAAGCGGCGCGCGAAAGACTCATGGACTTCAGGCTGTCCCGGGTCGCCGTGGTCAGTTCGCGCGCCTCGACATCGGCCACCCTTTCGGCCGTGAGCAACGGGCACTTGATCTGGACGAAATGGACGTCATCCGGGGAGCTGAGGCCCGCATCCGCCATCGCGGCGCGTACGCCCTCGGCGACGTCGGCGACTTGTCTCAGGCGCCCGAGGCTTTCGAAGGGGAGCGGCGCGGTGCGCGCATGGCCAACGGCGAGCGCGCCCGATTCCGGCGCCGCCGCGACGTCACGGGCTTCGAAGACCACGAAATGCGGCGAGAGGGCCCCCTCCGTCCCGCCGGACATCACGAGCTTGACCGCCTCTCCGGCGTCGCCCGGCCTGCGCCGGTGGAGCATGTCCTGCAACGCGCGAACCGCGAGACCACGCGAGAAATCGTTGACGCAGCCATTGCCCTCCGTCTTGCCGAAAATGGCGACGATCGATTCCGCATCGATCGCGCCGGCGGCGATGGCCGCCTCCAGTCCCGAAACATCGTCCGGCGCGCGCATCGCGACGCGATGGACGAAGGCCTGCCTCGTCAAGGCAGCGCCTCGATGAAGACTTTCGACGAAGCGACAGCGCCGAATACGCCGCCCTGCATGGTGACCATCTTGATCGCGGCGGCGTGATTGCCAGGGTCGGTCGCGCCGCAGCAGTCTTCCAGGATCAGGCATTCGAAGCCGCGGTCGTTGGCCTCGCGCATGGTGGTGTGGACGCAGACGTCGGTGGTGATGCCGGTCAGCACGAGATTGTCGATGCCGCGCGTACGCAGGATGAGTTCGAGGTCGGTGGCGCAGAACGAGCCCTTGCCCGGCTTGTCGATGATCGGCTCGCCGGGCGCGGGCTTCAGTTCCTCGATGATCTCCCAGCCCGGCTCGCCGCGGACCAGGATCTTGCCGCACGGGCCGGCGTCGCCGATGCCTGCGCCGATGCGCTGCGAACGCCAGCGTTTGTTCGGCGGCAGGTCGGCGAGGTCGGGCCGATGGCCCTCCCGGGTGTGGATGACGAGGTAGCCCTTCGCGCGCGCCGCGGCGAGGAGCGCCTTGATTGGCTCGATCGGGGCGCGGGTGAGCGAGAGGTCGTACCCCATTTTATCGACATAGCCGCCCTTGCCGCAGAAGTCGGTCTGCATGTCGATGACGATGACGGCGGTGTTGCCCGGTCGCCAATCGCCGTTCCACGGCCACGGATAAGGGTTGGCTGGGAGAGTGGGCATGATCTATTCCGCTGCCTTCGAGAGTTTCTCGCCAAACTGTCGCGTCGGCCTGGGGAAACCGTAGCCGACGCCGTCGGTGTGCACGACCTCGTCCTCCCAGGGTAGCCGATAACGCCCGGCCATGAGGTCCTTCATGTACGTATAGGGGCAATCCCCGGCGCCGCCGGCCACCGCGACCATGCCGCGGTGGCCGAACTGATAGATGTTGTTCTCAACCGCCCAGTGCTTTCGCGCCTCGCGGATCAGGTCGGGCCGCACCTCTGCGGTGATGATCTCGTCGGGCCGGCCAGTAGCGCCCTCCGCCAAGATCGTTCCGTCAAAATTGACGATCATGCCCTGGCCCATCGAGTTGAATGTTCCGTCGGAGCCGCTCATGCAGACGTTGGCCGTCGCCATCAGATTCTGGAAGCTGTTGGCCTGGTTCGTGAAGCGCCAGGATTTGCGGATTGGCGCGGTATAGCCGGCCGTGCGGATCATGACCTCGGCGCCCTTGTAGGCGCATTCGCGCGCCATCTCGGGGAACATCCCGTCGTGGCAGATAATCAGCGCGATCTTCACGCCCTTCGGCCCCTCGGACACCGGAATGCCGATGTCGCCAGGCTCCCACGGCTCGACCGGCGTCCAAGGATGCATTTTGCGGTAATAGAGCTTCAGGTTCCCCGCATCGTCGATGATGACGCCGGAATTATAGGGATTCCCGTCCGGGTTGAACTCCATGATTGAGAAGCAGCCCCAGATCCGGTTCTCGCGGCAGGCCGACTTGAAGGCAGCGATCTCGGGGCCGTCGAGCGAGCAAAGAATTGCCGGGTTCATGTCCATCGAAAGGCCGTGCAGCGAATACTCGGGAAAGACGACCAGGTCCATTGTCGCCATGTTCCGGCGCGCCTTTCGAACCATCGCGACGATCTTTTCAGTTTGCGCAGCGAGATCCACGGGCGTGACAACGGTCGGCAAATGCAACTGGACGAGGCCGATCACCACGCCATTGGGAGATTTGTTGAGGCCGCCGAGCCCGCTCATCGATCCGCTCCGTCGCTTCGATGTCGTTACGTGGCTATGATGTTCGTCACTTGGCCATCGACAGCTCGCCCGGCATATCGCGGGCGGAGTGGGTCGCGCTCGAGGTCGCGATCATGATGGCGAGCGTCAGGATGTAAGGCGCGGCGTTGAAGAAGTAGTAGCCCTGCGTGACGCCAATCGACTGCAGCGACGGACCGATCGCGCCAGCGGCGCCGAAGAGGAGCGCTGCGAAGACGCAGCGGATCGGGCTCCAGCGGGCGAAGATCACCAGCGCCACCGCCATCAGGCCCTGGCCGGACGACAGGCCCTGGTTCCAGGAGCCGGGATAGGAGAGCGAGAGAAACGCGCCCCCGACCCCGGCGAGAAAACCGCCGACCGTGGTGGTGAGGAAGCGCACAAGATTGACGGAAATGCCCATGGCGCGCGCGGCGGGCGCACTGTCGCCGACCGTACGCACGACGAGCCCCCAGCGGGTGTTTCTGAGCGACCAGGCGAGGGCGAGCGCGATGACGATGCCGACGAAAAACAGCGGATTGACCTGCAATGCGCTCTTGAGGTTCACATTGTCGCTCCAGAACCCGAGCGAGATCGAATCGAGTTCGGGGCGCGGTCGGCTGGATGTAGGGCTTGCCAAAGAAGAAGGCGAGGCCGACGCCGAACAGCATCATCGCAATGCCGACCGCGACGTCGTTGACCTTGGGCAGGCCGCAAATCGAGCCGTGCATCGCGCCGAGGCAGGAGCCCGCGACGCCCGCCGCCAGCACGCCGAGCCAGGGCGAGCCGGTGTGATAGGAGGCCGCGTAGGCCACCATCGCGCCCATGACCAGCGTGCCTTCGAGGCCGAGATTCACTCGTCCCGACTTCTCTGTCAGGCACTCGCCAAGCGCCACGAACATGAAGGGCGTCGAAACGCGAATCGCGCCGCCCAGCATGGCGATGAGAACGGTGAGGACGGCGTCGTTCATGTCCGATCCCTCGCGGCTCTGGGCTTGAAGATCGAGAAGCGGCCGTAGAGCGTCTCAGAGGTCAGGAGGATCACGAAGATCAGGCCTTCGAGGACCTGCACCGTCGCGTCGGGCAGTCCCATGCGCCGCTGCACGAGGCCGCCTGCAGCGACGATGCCGCCGAACAGGATCGCCACCGGCGGAATGACCAACGGATTGTGGCGGGCGAGGAATGACACCAGGATGCCGGTGAAGCCGTAGCCGGCCGCGAGCGAGGCGTTGGCGCGCCCCTGGATCGCCGCCACCTCGAAGAAGCCGGCGAGCCCGGCCGAGGCGCCGGCTATGGCGGAGCAGGCGACGATCAGCTTGCCGACCGGCAGGCCTTGCGCCAGCGCCGCCCGGAAGTTGCCGCCGGTCACCCGGGCGGCGAAACCGAAGGTCGTCCGCTCGATCAGCAGGTAGAGGAGGATGCACAGAAGGACGCCGGCGGCGAAGCCCCAATGCACGTCCGTGCCCGGGATCTTGCCCACCATATACGCGTCGCCGAGCGGCTTCGTCGACGGCTTGTTGGGATTGGACAGGTCGCGCAGCGCCCCTTCGACGAAGAAGTTCATGATGGCGATGCCGATGTAGGTCAGCAGCAGCGACGAAATGGTCTCGTTGACCCCGCGCGCGTAACGCAGGAAGCCGGCGATCCCGACCCAGAAGCCGCCGACCATCATGGCGAAGATCGCCATCAGGATCAGCGTAAGGATCGGCGCGACGACCCCGATCATCGGAATCGCCAGCGCGGCGGCGGCGAACCCGCCGAGCACCAGTGCGCCCTCGCCGCCGATCATGATCAGGCCGATGCGGGCCGGAATTGCGACGGCGAGCGCGGTGAGGATCAAGGGAGCGGAGCGCTGCAGCGTGTTCTGGAACGAGAAGGCGGTGCCGAAACCGCCTCGCCAGACATAGGCGATGAAGTCGGCCGGCGACTTGCCGATCGCCAGGAGGAACAGGGCGAACAGGGCGGAGGCGACCGCGATCGCCAGCAGCGGGATGACGACATATTCCGACTGGACGCGCAGGCGCTGCGCCCATTCGGAGGTCGCCGCGTTCGGACCGACCGGCTGGATCAGGTCCGAGGCGGACGAGGGGGTCGCGGGCGCGTCCGACATCGGCGCGCGCTCCCTGTCCGCCGACCTCAGGTCGTCGACCCGATCACGCCTTCGAGCAGGTAGTCCATTTTGTCGAGATACGGATCGAGGTTGCCGTAGGTCTTGTCGATGACGAGCTTGCCCTTGTTGTCCTTGAGTGGGCCGACATAGATCGGCTTCTTCGCCTTCAGGCCCTCGATGGCGGCGAGCGCGGCCTTCTGCGCCTCCGGCGTCGCGGCGGCGCCGAACGGCGTGTTGCGGACGAAGTCGACCTCGTAGCCGCCCGCGAGGAAATTCGGCGGATTCTTGCCGGCCGCGAGGTCGGCGGCGTAGCCCTTGTAGATCGTCTCCCACTTGTATTCGGCGCCGGTGATGAAGCCCTTGGGCGCGAGCGGGGCCTGGCTCGCATTGTGGCCGCAGCTCATGACGCCGCGCTTTTCCGCCGTCTCGATCACCACCTTGGGGCCGTCGACGTGGCAGGTGATGACGTCGCAGCCGGCGTCGACCAGGGCGTTGGCGGCCTCCGCCTCGCGCACCGGCATCGACCAGTCGCCAGTGAAGATCACCTGCACCGTCGCCTTTGGATTGGTTGAGCGCGCCCCGAGCAGGACTGAATTGATGTTCGACAGGACGCTGGCGATCGGCTTCGCCGCAACGAAGCCGATCTTGTTGGTCTTGGTGCAGAGGCCCGCCGCGACTCCGTTCACGTAGTGAGCCTGGTTCAGATAGCCGAAATAGGAGCCGGCGTTCTTCGGGTCGGTGTCCTTGTTCCACAGGGGCGCGGCGTGACGGAACTCGACGTCTGGATATTTCTTGGCGAGGTCGACGACGAACGGCGTGTAGTAGCCGAACGAGGTGGCCAGGATCAGACCCGCGCCGTCGAGGTTGATCATCGATTCCATCGACTTCGACACGGCGTCGGTCTCCGGCACGTTCTCCTCTTCGACCACTTTGACGCCCGGCACTTCCTTCAGCGCCTGGATCGCGACGGCGTGGGCCTGGTTCCAGCCGAAGTCGTCGCGCGCCCCGACGTAGACGATGCCGACCGTCAGGTCCTTGGCGGCGAGGGCGCGCCCGATCGCGCCGAGGTTCAGCGTTGCGCCCGCGAGCCCCAGCGCGGTGGTCTTGATCAGCGTACGGCGAGACATTCCCGATGCAGACATTCCGACGTCCTCATGCTGGATTACGTGACGCGGGCGCCGCGCCATTCCCCGGCGTCAACTTTTGCAAAGAGCATGCCGAGGTATGCGGCGTGTTGTCGCGGGCTTCGCGCGACCAGAAACGTGCTGTTCGCCTTAATTGTCGGCGCCCTGCCGTAACGTTGAGCTCGTGCGCACAGAGCTTACGCGGAGCCGCCACGCCCGCCAACTTTCCGATCGTCCGCCGCCGGTCTGTCGTCAGCCGGACCGACCGGACGCTGTCCCCGCCGCGCGCCTTCCGCGATTTCGCGGTCAGCGAAGGCGGACGGTTCCCCCCGCCGCTCGGCACGCGCTGCCCCGCGCCGTCGAGCTGCCTGCGTCAAGCGGCCTAGTCTTCCGTGCGCTGCTCCATCCAGCAAGTCTCGCGCGTCCGAAAGGCGCGGACGGGAAGCGACAATGTGTCGGACGGCAGGAACAAGCCAAATAGCGGGCGTACAAACCTGAGCCTGCAGGCGCAGAGACCGCCCGGAGCAGAAATTCCTCCGTTGCATGGTCCCAGCCCCGGCTGATCGCGAGGGCGCCGAAGCCAGCCTCGCTGACCCGCCGGCGAACTACGCCCGAAAGATCGCCGGTTCTCTGACCATACCTGCCGTGTTTGATCGAAGACTCGTATCGGTGGGGGAGGTTTCTTTGTTCCAAGGGAAGAGGAGACTGCCAAGCAACCTCCTCCGATAGGGTCAGGGATCAATAACCGGGATTTGCGCGGAACGACGGATCGTTGATATCGTAGACGAAGGCACCTGCGTCCCGCTTCTTCATGTAGTCGTCGTGGAAGAATGGGACCAACTTGTCGACGTTAATGTTGCTCTTGTTGAACGGAATGACCGAGACAAAGACTGCCTTCTTGTTTGGCTTGCCCGCGAAGAACGCCTTGATCTGCTGATACGCAATGTCCGCTTCCAGCGTCGCGGTCTCATTCACGTCCATCGTGGTCGTACCCTTCTGGACCCAGGCCCACGACTTCTCCTTGCCATTGCTCGAGCCGAGCCAGTATTTGCTCGGATCGAGGCCGGCTTCCTCCATCGCTTGCAAGGCGCCGGCCATCATCTCGTCGTTTTCAACGTAGGCGCCGTCGAATCCGTCAGGCCCGAGGCTGGTGATTGCATCCTGCATGACCTTCTTGGCGGGATCCGCAAACCACCCGCCTGAACC
Source organism: uncultured Alphaproteobacteria bacterium (assembly GCA_963822215.1). Taxonomy (GTDB): domain Bacteria; phylum Pseudomonadota; class Alphaproteobacteria; order Rhizobiales; family Beijerinckiaceae; genus Roseiarcus. The sequence goes on along the minus strand of CAWGGX010000006.1, from coordinate 190,886 downwards.
CCAGAACACGATCTGAAGGTCCTTACCCCCAGCGCCCTTGACGCCGACATTTTGCGCGAGGTTGCCGATGTCTTTCCCAGCATCTTTGTACGATTGCAAGAACCCTTGGGTCTGGCCCGCTGCGGTGCCCTGGCCAAGCTTGCCCTCGATCATGATCACCCGCTTCACGCCGTGGTCCATGGCGGATTTGCCGGCCAGCTCGCCGATGCTCACCCAATCATATCCGGCAAAACCCGCGAGACCCGGGTCATTGGGCGGGTTGTGCGTCAGATGGAACTCGGGAATGTTTGCGGCTTTGGCGAGCTTCAGCGTCTGCGAGGTCGTCTCCGGCGAGTTCTGAACGACGAGAAGCGCGTCCACGCCCTGCGTGATGAAGTTCTCAACCGCTGCGATCTGCTCCGGCGCGGTCCCTTGTCCGACGACGTCGAGGACGGTCCAGCCCTCGCGTTGCGCAAGCGTCTTGAAGACCTCAAAGCCTGCCTTGTAGAAATCATCGGAGTTGTCCATGTAATAGCCGATGACCTTGGGTTTTCCCTCTGCGGCCAAAGCCTGTCCGCCGGTCGCAAAGGCCAAAGAGCCGAGCGCGGCGAGAGCCACGAGTTTGAGCGCCAATCTCTTCATTTTCCTACTCCCTAAGATTCGTTCTTTTTTCGAGACTTCACACGGATGAGTCCTGCATGTCTGCCTCCACGCTTCCTTGACCTTGTGTACCCCCTTTCTTTGCGGCGGCCGCCGTCCTGCGCGCCTTCGCCTGCTCACGTTTAAGGGCCCGGAATTCGGAGATCTGCGAGGACACGTCCCCGGCCGACACCGCCACGATGACGACGAGCCCCTTGGCTAGAAATTGGACCTCGGACGGCAACCGCAACAGGTTCATGGCGTTGGCGATCGACCCGAGGAACAAGACCCCGATCAGGGTTCCGACGATGTTCCCTTTTCCGCCGCTGAGCGCCGTCCCGCCGATCACGACCATGGCGATCGTATCGATCTCCAGACCCTGCCCAAGCGTGATGATGCCGGTGTTGATGCGGGCGAGCAGCATCGTCGCCCCAATTCCGACGAGCAGACCCTGGATCATGTAGACGGACAAACGCACGTTCCGGACGTCGATGCCTGCAAGGAATGCGGCGCGGGGGTTCGTGCCGACGGCGTAGAGTTGTTTCCCGTATTTCGTGTAGGTCAGCAGCAATCCGCCGATAAGCGTGATCACGAAGAAGGCCAGAACGTACGGGGGCACCCGGAGGATCAGACCTGTAACCGGGTCCCTGGCGCCTTCGACGAGGTTCGTCGTGAGAAAGCTGAGTTCCCCCTTCATAACGACTTCGCGTGAATTGCACAGCAACAACGCGATCCCTTGGAACGAGATCATTCCGCCAAGCGTGATGATGAAAGGTTCAATGCGGGTTCTCGAAATGATGAACCCCATTATGCTCTCAAGGACGATCGCCGACGCGACGCCGAGGAGCACCGAGGGACCTACGCCGAGGCCCCACTGGGAGATTCCGAGCGAGACGATGATTGAAACCAGCGAGGCGAGCATGCCGACCGAGAGATCGATGCCGCCCGATATCATCACCATTGTCATGCTGACCGCGACGATTCCCGGCACAGCGACCTGCTGAAGAATGTTCACGATGTTGACCGGACTGATGAAAGTCGGAAATCGTGAACCGCCGGTCGTGATCAACTGAACGAGAACGATGATCGCGACGAAGGCGACGAAGATCGAGAGCACGGTCAGGTTCTCATATCGCTTGAACAGCGATTCCTTGACCTGCGAAGTCGCGTTCGCGGTATCCGGACTGCTCACTCTATCCAGTCTCCTATCGACAGAGTGAGAATGTTTTCTTCGGTAATCTCCTCATCCACCAACTCGCCCGCGATCTCACCTTGCTTGAAGACGATCACTCGGTCGCTCATCGAGATCACCTCCGGCATGTCGGAGGAGACCATGAGGATCGCCTTGCCCTCTTTGAGCAGGTCGACCATGACCCTGTAGATTTCCTGTTTGGAGCCGACGTCGATTCCGTGCGACGGCTCGTCGAAGATGTAGATTTCGCCCCCGGTGTTGAACCACTTAGCCAGAACCACCTTCTGCTGGTTGCCGCCCGATAGATTGACGACCCGCGTTTGCGCGCTTGGCGCTTTGATGTTCAAGAGCTTGACGTATTTCTCACCAACGAGAATGTCATTCGATGGAAGCGCGACGAAGTCACGCGTGTTCACCATGTTCGCCACCGCGACGTTTTCGGCGATCGTCTTCGGCAAAAAAAGTCCGGTGGCCTGACGATCCTCGGTGATGAAGCACATCTTGTTGCGGATCGCGTCTTTCGGACTCGCGTGCTTCACCGATTTCCCATTGATCGCAATATCGCCGTAGACGAGTGGAGCGCTGCCGAACAGCACCTCCATGAGTTCCGATCGTCCCGATCCGGCCATGCCGGCGATCCCTAGGACTTCACCGCGATGCAGATCGAACGAGATGTTCCGCACGCCGTTTCCGGTGACGTTTCTCACCGCCAGAACGACGTCGCCGCGTTCCACCTGTTCGCGCTTGTAGAAGGTCGACGGGTCTCGGCCAACCATGTCTTTGATGAGTGTCGTCTTGGTGAGTCCCGCGATCGGGTACATGCTCACCTTCCGGCCGTCGCGCAGCACGGTCGCGCGATCGCCGACCTTGAAGACCTCGTCCAGATGATGCGAAATGTAGATGACCCCGATTCCGTCGTCCTTGACGGTCTTCACGATATCCAGAACCGTGTCGATCTCCCTTGAAGAGAACGACGCCGTCGGCTCGTCGAGAATGATGACATTACTCTTGGACACGAGCGCCTTGGCGATTTCCACAATCTTCTGCTGACCGCTCGTTAGATCGCTCATTCGCCTGTCCGGCGAGAGATCGCTCTTCAGATACCTCAAAACACTTTCGGTCTGGCGCCGCATCTCCTTGCGCGCCAGCAGTCCTCTTCGGCCAATCTCGGAGCCCGCAAAGATGTTCTCGGCGATGTTCAGAGCGTTGAAGACGGTGTGCTCCTGATAGATCGTATGGATTCCCATCTTCAGGGCCGAGCGCGGCGTCAACGACACCTCATTTCCTCTGAAGAATATCTGCCCGCCTTCGTCGGGTTGATACGCGCCCGAAAGGATTTTGATGAGCGTCGACTTCCCCGCGCCGTTCTCTCCGCAGAGGCAATGCACTTCGCCGCGCTTCAGATCGAACGAAACGTCCTGCAGCGCCCTCACGCCGGGGAATGTCTTCGATATTTGCGCCAAGCGCAGGATTTCATCCATGCTTATGCCCGCCTGGACGGACGACGCCAATCACCGCTCAAAGCTTCGAGAAGTCGGGCACCCGGACGATTTCCCCGCCCTGGAGCGCGGACTGGTGGGCGCAGATCCCGACGGAGGTCCAGTTCGCCGATTGTTCGACGTTCGGGAATGGGTCGCGGTCGTCAAGCAGAGCGGAGATGAACTCGTTGACGAGATGGGGATGCGACCCGCCGTGACCACCGCCCTGGATGAACGAGAGATGATCCTGATCGGCGACGCGCCGCGTGAACTTGCGAATGGGCTCCGGCAGAAGGTGTGCGTAGTCTGGAACATCAACGCGTTCCGCAATCTCCGCCTCCGGCTTCTTTGCCGTGTGGAGGACGGGATTCTCGTCGGTGATGAGCTGCCATTCGAACGACTTCTTCGAGCCGTAGACGTCGACGCTCTCGCGATACTGGCGCGCAGTGTCCCAAAGGAAACGCCAAATGTGCGCCGCGAGATCAGAGTTCCTGATCTTGATGTGACACGACTCGACAGCGAACTTCGAGCCGGACCGTCGCGCGCACTCGTCGTTGATCGTTCCCGAGCCGAAGCAGCTGACATACTCCGCCATGCCGTTGACCATGGCCATGAGAGGGCTCACGACATGGGTCGCATAGTGCATCGGGACCATGTCTTTCCAGTAATCCGGCCAGCCTTCCATGTCCTGCGGATGAGAAGCTTGCAAGTACTGGATCTTCCCCAATTCGCCCTTGTCGTAGAGCTCTTTGATGAACAGATATTCCCGGCTGTACACGACGGTTTCGGCCATCATGTACTTCAGTCCGGTCTCCCGCACCAATCCGACGATCTCCTTGGCCTCGTCCAAACTCGTGGCCATCGGCACGGTGCACATCACATGCTTGCCGGCCTTCAGCGCCGCGATCGTCTGCGGGGCATGGTCGGGAATCGGGCTATTGATGTGGACGAAATCCACATTCGGATCGGTCAGCACCTCGCGGAAATCGGTGTAGCGTGTGGCGACGCCAAACCGATCGCCCACTTCATCCAAGCTGCTTTTCGTTCGCTGGCAGATCGCCGCGACCTCGGCTTTCGGATGCGCTTGATAGATCGGAACGAACTCCGAACCGAAACCAAGTCCGATGAGTCCTACGCGCGCCCGTTCCATGGTCCATCCCCAGTTCATTTTGGAAGCCAGTATTGGAGCGTCCACGCAAATTGAACAGGAGCATTCCCGCGAGATTATTGAGATTTTTTCCCGCCGCGGGGAGCGCATGAGAATCGCGCCAACTTCGCGGCGTGGAAGGCGACGATCCGCCGGCTCCCGGCTGTCAGTCCGGGATCTGGAGAAAGAAACGGCCCCGGACCTGGTCTCGATACTCCCTCGGCGTCAGCCCGGTCTCTTTCTTGAAGAACACGCTCAGGTACTCGGGGTGTTCAATGCCGAGCGCTTCGCTGATTTGAGAGAGCGACATGTTCGTTTCCAGTAGGAGTTCCCGCACGGCGTTAGTCCTCACGCGCAGGATCTCCTGGTGGGGCGTGCGATTGAGCGCCCGTCGAAATCGGGCCTCGAGAACGCGCCGGGAAAGGGGAACGATCGCAAGGACATCTTCGACTCGAATGTGCTCATGGGCCTTCTGCCGGATGAAGGCGATCGCTTTGGCGACGTGCGGATCGCTCACGGTCAGAACGTCGGTTGAGACGCGTTTGCGCACCCCGAGAGGGTCAATGGAATACTTGCGCCCTGGCAACTGTTCCCCGCTCATCATGCGACTCAAAATCTCGGCCGCGTAGGCGCCGGCTCTGAGCGAATTGGGAATGACGCTCGACATGCTGGGTGTCGCGAGTTCGCAGAGAAGCTCGTCGTTGTCCACGCCGATGACCGCGATGTCCTCGGGAACCTTGAAGTCGAAGTGCCGACAGATTTCCAGCAACTGCTGACCGCACGCATCGTAGCAGGCGAATACGCCTACGGGCTTCGGCAGGTTCTGCAGCCAGTCCCGGATCTCTTCGCGCTGCATCCACCACCGGACCCGCGGTTCCTTACGCGCCGGAAGGTTGAAGATCCTTGATTGTATGATGTCGGGACGCCCCAGGATGCGCTTGAAGCTCTCTTGCCGCCAGATCGACCAGTTGTAGAACGGGTCGCCGAAGAAGGCGAAGTTCTGCAGGCCGCAGTCCCTCAGGTGATCGAGGGCGAAGCGTGTGATTGCGTCATCGTCGGTTTCAACCCAGGGAATGCCCTGGATCAGGCGGGCCGCGCTTACATCGACCGTCGGCACGCCCATGTCGGTGATCACCCGCGCCATTTGATCGGTTTCGATTCGCGCGATGACGCCATCGAAACTCCAGTTGCAGGCGAAAGACTCGTCGAACTCGTGTCGACCGTGCTCGGTGAGATACAGGGTCCAGCCGTGGCGAGTCCGGGCGTACTCGTGAATCCCCCGGAGGATGCCACGGGCGTAGCTGTTGGAGGTTTCGACGATGACCGCGACGTTCCTCTGGTCTGCCATTGGCCTCCCCGCGGAGTGGTCCGGGCCGCAGGTCAGGACGTCAGACCGGCTGAGACAGCGGCTGGGGCAGGAGTCCAAAAGGTCCCATGACCAAGCGCGCCCGTTGACCGCGCGACCATCCGACCGCGTGGAATGGACGCCTCCGGCGCCGGCGATCGGTCGCGGACGCCGAGGGCGCACTGGACGACGGAACAGAGCATGCGAAAACTCCTCCCTGACAAGTTCGGTGTGGTCCGGTCCCGACGAAGTCATGGGGACAGGCCATGGTTGGGCCGTGCGGCGGCCAGACGAACGCGAGAACCGCCCGCCAGCGCCACCCAGCATGGATCCGGCTTAGGCTCGAATGGCGGCGTGAGATTGTCGCAGGAGCGCGCGCAGGGCAACGGGCGATCGGCGACGTGGGTCGGGACTCAAGAGGCACATCATGGCAAGGCGCGACCTGTCTCGCCTCGCTGGTTAGAGCGTGGGGCGCTCAGACCCGGTCTCGTCCTGGGCTATTGTCTGCCGGCCTCCGAGGGCCGGCCGCGCCGTGGCCGCTCGGATCGCCGACGCGGCGCCAAGCCGGCATTTCGCGACGGCGTGTGAGCCGGGGCCGGCCGGCGACGAAGGATCCTTGCGAAACGCCGAATCCGATTTTCTGCGGCGCTTTGGACATGGCGCAGAGCGTTACCCGAGCAACCCACGAAGGAAGCGCGCCCCCTGCCTCGCCAGTTCGTCCTGCGACGGCGCCAGAGGCCGCCAGATCGACGCCGCTTTCGCGATCTCAATCGTACCAGGGGTGAAGGACTCGATGACCGCCGCGCCATCATACTCGACCTCGCGCAGCGCATCGCGTATTCCGATCCAGTCTTGGTGGCCCGTGCCCGGAATGCCACGGTCGTTCTCGCAGGCGTGGAAATGGCAAAGCATGCCTTTGCCGAGCTTGCGGATCGTTTCCGGAAGACTCTTCTCTTCGATGTTCCCGTGGAACGTATCGAGATGAATCTTGTATGCCGGACTGGCGACGTCCCGTACGAGCTTGACCGCCTGCTCCGCCAAGTTGATCATGTCGGTCTCGAAGCGGTTCAGGGGTTCGATGCCGATGGTGACGCCCGCATCGGTCGCGGCGGCGCTGACCTTCCGAAGGGTCTCGACGCACCATTCCCATTCCCGCTTCTTCTGCTCTTCGGGAACCAGACGGGTCTTGCCGACCGCGGAATAGACCGGTCCCGCGAACACACGCGCCGCCACCTGCTCGGTGAACCGAAGGCTTTCCAGGATGTAGTCGGCGCCGTTCTTCCGGATCGCCGGGTCGTCGCTCGAGATGTCGCGGCTCGGCCCGAAAGCGCCGCATACTGTCACCGAGAGCCCGATATCCTCCGTCATTTTGCGCAAGAGTTTGGCGTCGATGATCGAAGCGTCCTCGAGCGCGACTTCCAGAACGTCGAATCCCATTTCTTTCACCTTAGGAATAAGGTAAAATTCCTTCGTGCTGAATGGCGACGTCCATACCCATGTGTTGACCCCGATCTTCATCGCTCACCCTCCACAACACTTGCGCAGCCCACCGCTCGTGCGTCGGGCTCGACGCTTCGCTCCCAGTTTCTCAGTTTCGATCTGGCGGACCGAACCGTAAAGGATTATTCGCGCTAAAAACATTAGATATCTGACCCCCGAATCCCGCGCAGCCGGGTCGTAACGGCGCTCCCATAAGATCACCCAACTGAGAGTTTCTTTCAGGCATTCCTGTTGGACGCTCGTGATCGCGACTTGTCGATGACGCACTGCGTTAGCCCCGCCGGCGACCGTCCCGAGCTATGGCATTTTAAGCACGGCAGGTCGACGCGCCGCGTCGGCGCGTCGGGGGCGGCTGAACGTCTGCTACTGGCGCGTTGTTCGCGTTCCGCCTACGGCAGCTTTCTGAGGGTCCTCGCATGTTGCCGGGCTGACTGGAAAGGACAGCAACGGCTCCAACCCAGAACGTCCGTCGATCGCGGACGCGTGACGTTGGGGAGGACGGAGCAAGGCGTTCTTTGGCGGCAGCGCCGCAGGAATTTTGATCTCCAGACGTTTGCTTGACGTTGTTCACTTTATGTTCTAGTTACGTACGGATAAGCGGAAGATGGAACGAGGTCCGGAATGTCTGCAGCCCGTGCGTCCGACGCGGACAACGCGTTTTCCGTCGGCGCTGCCGCGGGGGGCCCGACGCTCGCCTCGGCGCAGCATGGGGCCTCACCAAGCCTGACACATTTGACACAACGGCCTCGTCCTGAGGAGCCCGCAAAGCGGGCGTATCGAAGGACGGTCCAGATTTGCGCCGCCGGGTCCGATGGAGCGTCGTTCGAGATGCGCCGCCTTCGACCCGGAGACGAGGCCGGAGGCCGGAAGCACGCCGATCTTGAGAGTCCCTCTCGCCCGCTGGCCCGTAACTGCGAAGGCGTTCCTCCGCCCCTCGTCCTGATCCCCGGGTCGAGCCCGGGGATGTCGAAGGACGTTCCAGCGCGCACGAACGTCCCCGCCCACTGGATCATCCTTCGACAAGCTTACACGGAAGTTCCCGTCGCCAGGCGGCGGCGGGAACTTCCGTGCGCAGCGGGTCGGCGCCCCCCGGTGGCCAACTCAGGATGAGGAGGGCGCCATGACAACGCCGCGGCCCACATATTCCGTGGTAAGTCCTTGAAAAGGCTGAAAACCGACTCGGGCTTGGCTCAGGCGTCCAAGGCTCCCCCGAAGCGCGCGTTCGTCGGACCGGCGATCCGTCCGCAGCTGCCAACGCCCTCATGGCCCGCGAACGCGGGCATGCGCGAGAGGGCGCGATCTCGCGATCGGCCGGGCGGCTGGCAAGGCTCAGGGTCTCCTCCTCGAGAGTGACGCTGTCCCGCAAATTCCGTGGCAAGCCATTGAAAAGGCTGGAAACCGACTCGCAGTGGACTCAGGCGTCTCGCCGGTCGCGGGCGTCCGTCCGGCATGCGACCGGCGCACGAATTCCGCCGTAACCCATTGTAAACGCTCAAAACCGACTCGGGCTCGGCGAGGAGCGACGGGGGCCGCCTCCGATCGCCTTCACCCGCCGTCGCGCTGAGCCGCGCATCGCCCATTCAGCCTCTTCGGCCGTGCCCGGACAATCGGGCCGGCCGTCGCCAAAGCCCAGCGAGCGCCGGGAAATTGCCCGACCGCTCCCGTTGGAATGCGCGACGCCGGAGCCGGCCGCCTCGTCGATCAGGCGGCCATTGCCGGCCGGGAATTCAGGCGGGGGCGCGGCGGCGGTGCGGGCTTAAGGGGCGAACTCGTCGACGCCGCCGAAGAAGTAGTCGGGGTTCATGTTGCTGACCTCGTCCAGCACGCCCTTCAGGCTGTGGAAGTGGGTCTGCATGGCGGCGGCGGCGCGCTCGGGATCACCGGAGGCGATCGCCTCGACGACCTCCTCGTGCTCGTCGATGACGTGGCTGAGCCAGTCGAAATTCGGCAGCGTCAGGCGGCGCAGACGATCGAGTTGGACCTTGATCTGCAGCACCATGGCCCAGACGCCCGGGCGGCCAGCGGCCTCGGCGATGGCGAAGTGCAGCGCTTCGTCGGCCTCGTGGAAGCCAGCGGCGTCGCGCGCATCGACGCATTCGTGCTGGCGCAGGAGGATTGCGCGCATGGCGGTGACGTTGCTCGGGCGGGCGCGGCCGGCGGCCTTGCGCACCAGCATCAGTTCGATCGCCTCACGGGCGCACATGGCGTCGGCGAGCGCGACGACGGGAATGCGGGCGACGCGCGTGCCGGACTTGGGGGTGATCTCGACGAGGCCTTCGTCGGCGAGACGCAGCAAGGCCTCGCGCACCGGCGTCCGGCTGACGCCATGGGCGGCGGCGATCTCCTTTTCGAATATGGGCGCGCCGGGCGGCGAGCGCAGGGTGACGATCTCCTGGCGCAGCCGCTGGTGGACGACGTCAGCCGCAGTTCCTGCGGAACGACGCCTTTCGGCGCGTCCGGTCGCGAAGGTCCGGCCCTGGGGTTCGTGCAGCATGTCTCTTCGCCTAAGTCCGATCGAATTCAACACAGCCGTAGCCGAGCAGCGGCTCGAGCGCCACGGCGACCGAGTTGAGATCGCTGATCTTGAGGACGAGGGTCATGGGTTGCTCCTGAGGCGCTGAGAGGGCCCAAGCAGCGCCTCGATCCGTTTCGCGAAGACGTCGGGGGTCGCGTCGGCCGGGACGATGGCGCCCGGATGTTGCACGACAGCGCCGGCGACGGCATGAGCGGCGCGCGCGCTGTCCTCGACCGGGAGGCCGAGAAGCCGGCCGAGCAGATAGGCGGCCGAGAAACTGTCGCCGGCCGCGGTGGTGTCGACCACCCGCTCGACCCGGATCGCCGGCACTCGCCGAACTTCGCCGCAGGCGCGGATGACGCAGGGGGCGGGACCGTCCTTGATCACCAGCTCGACATTCGGCCATGCCGCGAAACGGGCGAGCCCGTCGTCGATGCGCGCGGGCGCGCCGAGCACCGTGAGTTCCTCGACGGTCGTCAGCACGTAGCGCGCGAAGCCGAACACGCGCTCCCAGACAGCGCGCGCCTCCGCCTCGCTCGACCAGAGGGCGGTGCGATGATTGCAGTCGAAGGCGATCGCGACGCCGGCCGCCGCGATCTCTTCGAGGCGCGCAAGAAGGCGCTCGCGCGAGACAGGTCGTAGCACGGCAAGGCTGATTCCGCTCAAATAGACGAGATCGAAGCCGCCGAGGGCGGCGAGCGCGGCGGCGGCCTCCGCCTCGAATGCGTCGCGCACGGCCGCCGCGCCGCGCCAATAGGTGAAGCGGCGCTCGCCGCTGGCATCGACGGCGATGAAATAGAGGCCCGGCCGCCGTCCTGGCAGCACTGCAGTCAGCCGTGAGCTGACTCCGTTGGCGTTCCAGTAGGCGATCATTTCACTGCTGAACCGATCATCGCCGACGGCGCTGACGTAGTCGACGAAGGGCCCGAGCCGGGCGCCGAGCCGCGCCATGTAGGCGGCGGTGTTGAAGGTGTCGCCGCCAAACCCGCGCGTCAGCGCGCCGGCCGCCGACTCCTTCAGTTCGATCATGCATTCGCCGATCAGCGCGACGCGGAAGGGCGGGCGGGTCACGGGCATTGCGCGGGGTCTCCGGAAACCAGGAGGGAATGAGCTGCGAAGAGGACCGGCGGGGGACGCCCGCCGGACCGGTCTCGGTGCGTTCCTCACTCAGCCGGCACGGTTGCGGGGATCGGCCCGGGCGACCGACCGATGAAGATCCACAGCACGGCCGCCGCGATCAGGTCAAATAGGAACAGCAGGGCGAACAGCGGCTCGTAGCCGACAGTGTTGGCGAGCTGGCCCAGCACCAGCGTGAAGATCGCGCCGCCGAGGTAGCCGAACATGCCGGCGATGCCGGTGGCGGTGCCGATTTCAGGTTTCTCGAACACGTCGCCGACCACCGCGTACATCATCGACGACAGCATCTGGTGCGCAAAGCCGCCGAGCGAGAAGCACAAAATCGCGAGGATCGGGTTGACGACGAAGCTGATCAGGGCGGGGCCGACCATGCAGAACGCGCCGATGGTGATGACGGTGAGCCGCGACGGGACGAGCGCCATGCCCAAACGCTTGTGCAAGAACGGGGCGAGATAGCCGCCAAACAGGCAGCCGAGATCGGAGGCCACGAACGGCAGCCAGGCGAACAGCGCGAACTGCTTGATGTCCATGCCGCGCACGGAGACCATGTACAGCGGGATCCAGAAGGCGAAGGTCTGCCACGCCGGCTCGGTGAGGAAGCGGGCGATGATCAGGCCGATGAAGCGCTTCTGCGCGAAGATCTTCTTGAGCGCCGGCTTTTCGGCCACGACCTTCTCCTGGCCGTCCTCAATCAGGGTGAACTCTTCCGGCGACAGGCGCGGATGATCCTGCGGGTCGCGATAGAGCGAGAACCAGAGGGCTGAGAAGATGACCGCTAGACCACCCGTCATGATGAAGGCGGACTGCCAGCCGTAAGCGGTGGAGAGCCAGACTACCAGGGGTGGTGTGACCGCGGCGCCCAGCGACGAACCCGAGTTGAACCAGCCGGTGGCGATCGAGCGCTCGGCGGAGGGGAACCATATGGTCGAGGTTTTGGTGCCGGTCGGGATGGCGACCGCCTCGGCAACGCCGAGCATGGCGCGGAAGCCGGCCATCGAAACCCATCCGGTCGAGAAGGCGTGCAGGGCGCACGCGGTGCCCCAGACCAGGGCGGCGACTGCGTAGCCGATGCGAGGACCGATGAGATCGGTCAAATAGCCCGCAACCGGCTGGGAGAAAGAGTAGACGATCTGGAAGGACGAGACGACGTAGGAATATTCTTCCGTCGTGAAGTTTAGCTCCTTCTTGAGGATCGGGGCCAGAACGCCGAGTACGTTGCGGTCGACGTAGACGATGATCGTTCCGACCAGCATCAACGCCAGGATTTTCCATCTTAGTCCTGACACATGGCGCATGGTTTCCCCCACAAGGGTTATCGCGACCGGACATACGACCAATCGCACTTGTTCTTCGTCGACCCTCGCGGTTCGCCTTTCATCGCTCCGAATCCTGCCAAAGACGCTTCCCCGTCGCCGGTTCTGCGACCGGATCTCAGATTTTCCCTGGATCCCGCCGCCGCCTTCCGCTGCTCGGCTCAATGTTTGTTCATAGGCTGCCCGATCGGCTCGACCACTTGACAAACAAACTAATATATCAGATATACAAGCGTGTCAAGCCGGCCTGTCACGAAGCCAGCTTCATACAAATACCCACTTGGAGGCTATTGCGATGACCGCTCAGACCACTCGTTTCACGCCGTCGGCGGCGAAGCCCTTTGCCTTGCACCCGGACCGGCTCTTCCCCGCTGATCCTGTCACCCGCGACATCGCGCGACGCCTTTATGCGACGGTCGCCGACTTGCCGATCGTCAGCCCGCACGGTCACACCGATCCCGCCTGGTTCGCCGAGAACCTGCCCTTTCCCGATCCGGCGCGCCTGTTCATCGTCCCCGATCACTACGTGCACCGGATGCTCTATAGTCAGGGGATTGCACCTGAGGCCGTCGGCGTGCCGCGGCTCGACGGCGGCCCGGTCGAGCAGGACCCGCGCGCGATCTGGCGCCTGTTCGCCGCAAACTTCCCTCTGTTCCGGGGCGCGCCGTCCTGGCTGTGGCTGAACCACGCCTTCACCACCGTCTTCGGCATTGAGGAGCAGCCGTCGGCGGAGAACGCCGACCGACTTTACGACCTTATCGCCGACGCCCTCGCCAGGCCGGAGTTCCGGCCGCGCGCCCTCTATGAGCGTTTCAACATCGAAGTGCTGGCGACGACCGATAGCCCGCTCGACGACCTCAGCCACCACCGCGCGATCCGCGAGAGCGGCTGGAAAGGCCGCGTCGTCACCGCCTTCCGTCCTGATCCGGTGGTCGATCCCCACTTCCCGAACTTCGCCGAAAACCTGGTCGAACTCGGGCGCATGACCGGCCGGGACACCACATCCTGGAAGGGCTATCTCGAAGCCCTCGCCGACCGCCGCGCCTATTTCAAGGAGATGGGCGCCACCTCGACCGACCACGGCCATCCGTCCGCGCGGACCGCCGATCTCTCCCCGGCCGAGGCCGAAGCGTTGTTCGGCCGGGTCAAGGGCGGCAAGCCCAGCGCCGAAGACGCGGAGCTTTTCCGCGCCCAGATGCTGACCGAGATGGCCCGCCTGAGTCTTGCGGACGGGCTCGTCATGCAGATCCACCCGGGCTCCCGCCGCGACCACAATCCTTGGATTTTCAAGACCTTCGGCAAGGACAAGGGATGCGACATCCCGGGTCCCACCGATTACGTCTCGGCGCTGAAGCCGCTGCTCGACCGCTTCGGCAACGAGCGCGATCTCACGGTCATCCTCTTCGCCCTCGACGAGACGGCCTACTCGCGCGAACTCGCCCCGCTCGCCGGTCACTATCCGGCGCTCAAACTCGGCCCTCCCTGGTGGTTCTTCGACAGCCCCGAGGGCATGAAGCGCTACCGCGAGGCCGTGACAGAGACCGCCGGCTTCTACAACACCGTCGGCTTCAACGATGACACCCGCGCCTTCCTATCGATCCCGGCGCGTCACGACGTCGCGCGGCGCTGCGACTGTGCCTTCCTCGCGCGGCTCGTCGCCGAGCACCGGCTCGTGGAGGACGAGGCCTTCGAGGTCGCCCAGGATCTCGCCTATCGCCTCGTCAAGTCGGCCTACAAACTCTGACGGGGGGCGAAACCCATGTCCCTCCTCACCCGCCGCGCCCTGACGACGGACCTCAAAGGCGTCGCCCACGCGGACCCCGCGCCGCGCCCGATCAAGGTCCTTCAGATCGGCGACGGCAATTTCTTGCGCGCCTTCGTCGACTGGATGATCGACGTCGCCAACGAAAAGGGCGTCTTCGACGGCGGCGTCGCAATCGCCAAGGCGCGGCCGGGCGGCTCGCCGCGTCCTTTCGAGGCGCAGGAGAACCTCTTTACCGTCCTCCTGCGCGGCCGCCGCGACGGACGCGAGGTCGTCGACCGGCGCATCGTCTCGACTGTGCAGGTCGCGCTCGACCCCACCACGCAGTGGGACCGGTTCCTTAAGATCGCGGTCTCTCGCGATCTCCGCTTCGTCGTCTCCAACACAACCGAGGCCGGCATCGTCGAGGTCGAGGAGGCGCTCGATCTCGACGTCTGCCCGAAGAGCTTCCCGGCCAAGGTCGCCGCGCTCCTGTGGGGGCGCTGGTCAGCGCTCGGACCCGACGCTCCGGGTCTCGTTGTCCTGCCCTGCGAGCTGATCGAGGCGAACGGCGCGACGCTACGCCGCATCGTCCTCGGTCACGCCCGCCGCTGGGGCCTCGAGGCCGCCTTCGCCGCCTGGATCGAGGACAGCAACGTGTTCCTCGACACGCTTGTCGACCGTATCGTCCCGGGCTTCCCCGCCGCCGAGAAGGAGACGCTGTTCCGCGAATGGGGCTACGAGGACCCGCTCGCGGTCGCCGCCGAGCCCTTCCATGTCTGGGTGATCCAGGGGCCGAAGGCGATCGCCGCTGAGCTGCCGCTCGCCGAGGCCGGTCTCGACGTGATCTGGACCGACGATCTGAGGCCCTACCGCACCCGCAAGGTGCGCGTCCTGAACGGCGGCCACACGGCCTCCGTGCTCGCCGCCTACCTCGCCGGCCTCGACACTGTCGAGGAGATGACCAAGGATCCGCAGATCTCGGCCTTCCTGCGCCGCGTCCTTTTCGACGAGATCGTGCCGCAGGTTCCGCTGCCCGACGCCGAGCGCCGCGCCTACGCGGCGACCATCCTCGAGCGTTTCGCCAACCCGTTCATCCGCCACGAACTCCTGTCGATCGCGCTGAATTCGACATCGAAGTGGGTGGTCAGGGTGCTGCCGACGGTCGAGGACTGGGGCAAGGACGGAAAGCCGGCGCCCGACGGCCTCGCCTTCTCGCTCGCGGCGCTCTTGTGGTTCTACCGCGGCCAGCGCGAGGCTGGCGGCGTCTTCGGCCGTCGCGAGCGCGGCGCCTACCCGATCCGCGACGACGCCCCTGTGCTCGACATCATGGCCGCGGCCTGGGCCGGCGCCGCGCACGGCGATGCGCCCGCGATCGCCCGGCGCCTGCTCGCCGAACCAAAGCTCTGGGGCAAGGACCTGACCACGGTCGGCGATCTCTTGGCCAAGGTCGAGACGGCGATCGCGGCGATCGAGGACCTCGGCGTGCGCGGCGCGCTCGACCGGCTCGGCCTCGCCGGCGCAAATGGTCCTCCCGGATGCGATGCAGCGGCGTGAACGGCGCCCGAAGCCGCCACCCACTCACCAAGGTCCGTCCCCCTTCGGGTTCGGCAAAAAACATCTCGCTCTCGGTCCGCCGCCGCCGATCCGGTTTCCCTGCTAGCAGGGAATTTTTTTCGCCGCAGTTGGCGCTCCGTTCCAGAAAACCCTGCGATGTCATGGCGTTGATGGATCTACAACCTAGCGGTTGCGGGCTGGCGCGGGCGCGGAACAGGGAATTTCAAACGACCGGAACAGGGAACTAACAGGCGCTTTCGCAGCGGATCAGGGAAAGAACAGGCGGGCGAAAACCAGGGCGCAAGATCGGGCGGACCCGGTTGCAAGGCGCGCCTTCATCACATTCTGTATCAGTTGAATGTGGCCATGGAGCGGTCGAACTTGGCCGCCACGTGGCTCGTCCAAAGATCATTTTGCTCCAAGCAAGATTGCGCGGACTCGCCTCGCCAAAGGACGGCGGGCGTCTCGCGCGCCTTCAGGGCGGCGAGACGCCGCCCGTCCGACCGCCGTATGTGTCCGTCGGTCGGCCAATGAGATTCTGCTCAGCTCCGAACGACGGCCCTACCGGGCGGAACGTGGCGCCCCGGCGCGCTGCAACTCTGTCGTTCCGACCAACTCGCATGTGCGCCCGGCCCAAGCAGGGATACCTGTCGCCTGCGCGCGGCGGCGTGGGCCGAGACGGAAGCTCTTCTGTCTCGATCGTTTCGCGCGGTCGGCCATCTCGGCGCCGGTTCTTCCTGTTCAAGCGCCCGAACGGCTCGCATCCGCCGCCTTTATGCGCCCTTTACGCGCAGGGCCGCCGATCCCAATGGAAGACTTACGACGCGCTGAGCTAGCGTTTCCGGACCGATACTTTCTTGCGGAACCGGCCGCGCGTCATTGAGACACGCGGCGCGAAGACGACGAACGGACGTGGCCTTGCGGCTGCGCGCCGAGGGGGACGCGCGTCTCTGCTTTCGCCCGTCGGCCTCCGCAAGGACAGAAGGAGGGTTCGATGAATCTGGCTGTCTGGCTGCCGGCGATGTTCGTGCTTGGACTTGCGGGTCTGGGCGCCTGCTTCGCCTTCGTTTTCGCCTGCGAAGACATTTGAGGAGGACCCCATGACTTTCGTCACGATCGCGGTCACCGCCTTCGTCCTCGTCTACCTGGTCACGGCGCTGATCCGGCCCGAGTGGTTCTGAGCCGCCAGCCCTCGCCCTGATTGTTCGATCTCCCGCGTGCGCTGAAGCCGGCGCGCGCGGACGAGATGTGAAAGGCAACACCCATGTGGCTTCTTCCTGCACTGCTGATCCTGGCGGCAATCGCCTGCTCGATCCCGCTCAGCGCCTATTTCGCCTGGCTCATGGACGGCCGCTACCGCGCGCCGCGCGTCCTCAAATGGTTCGAGGATCTGGTCGACACCGGTCCGCAAGACTGGAAGCAGTACACGCTCGCGCTCGTCGTCTTCAGCGTCGCCTTGTTCATCTTCGGCTTCGTCGTGCTCTGCCTGCAGCCGATCGCGCCCTTGAACCCGCGCGGCTTGGGCATTCTCGAGCCCACGACGATCTTCAATACGGTCATATCCTTTATGACCAACACCAATCTGCAGCACTATTCGGGTGACCAGTCTCTCTCGAATTTCAGCCAGATATTCTTCATCCTGCCGAACATGTTTCTGTCCGCGTCGGTCGGCTTCTGCGCGCTGGCGGCGATCATCCGCGCCTTTCGCGGCGAGGCGACAGTCGGCAACTTCTTCGTCGATATGTGGCGCGTCGCGATCTACATCTATGTGCCTGTCTCGCTGATCTTCGGCGTCATCTTCATGCAGCAAGGCATGCCGATGACGCTCAATAGCACCGAGGTCGCCACGACCCTCGAGCAGGGCTCGATGGGCCTCGACGACAAGGGCCAGGCGAAGCCGCAGACGATCGTGGTCGGCCCGGTGGCCGCGGTCATCCCGATCAAGATGCTCGGCACCAACGGCGGCGGCTTCTACGGCATGAACGCGGCCCATCCGCTCGAGAACCCGACCGCGACGACCAACTTCTTCACCACGCTCGCGATGATGCTGTTTCCGTTCGCGCTGGTGCTGATGTACGGGCGCATGCTCGGGCGCATCAGGCATTCGGTCGTCATTTATGGCGTCATGCTCGCCATGATGATCGGGCTCATCGCCTGGGTCATCCGCACCGACACGATGGAGCCGAACCCCGGCCTGACCGCGCACCCTGCGACCGCCTATCAGGTTCCTTCCGCTTCGGCGCCCAACGGCAAGCTCGACGTGCCGAGCCCTGCCGTCGCGGCCCTGCCGGTCGACCAGCATCTCGGCAACCTCGAGGGCAAGGAGCTTCGCTTCGGAACGTCCGCCGGCGCGGCCTTCGCGGCGATCACCACCGACGTGACCTGCGGCGCGATCAACGCCGAGATGGACAGCCTGAACCCGCTCTCCGGTCTCTCGCCGATGGTCGGCATGTGGCTGAACTGCATCTTCGGCGGCAAGGGCGTGGGCATGATCAACCTCTTGCTCTTCCTGATCGTCGGCGTGTTCCTCGCCGGACAGATGGTCGGCCGTACGCCCGAATATCTCGGGCGCAAGGTCGGCGCGCGGGAGATGAAGCTCGCGATGATCGCGCTGCTCGTGCACCCGGTCCTGATCCTCGGGCCCGCCGGTCTCTTCGCCGCCACCGGCTGGGGAACGACGGCCGAGGCCAACCCCGGCGCGCATGGGTTCAGCGAGATCGTCTACCAGTACTCGTCGGCTTCGGCGAACAACGGCTCGGCGATGGACGGCCTCGGCGTCACCTACGGTCTCAACAGCAACACAACCCCGGCTGCTGAGGCGGTTCCTTGGGACATCGGGACGGGCCTGGTGATGCTGTTCGGTCGCTATCTGCCGATCATCGCGCCGATCGCCATGGCTTTCTCGCTCGGTCGCAAGAAGGTCGCCCCGGTCACGCTCGGCACGATGAGCGACGACACCGTGACGTTCGGCTTCCTGCTCCTCGGCACGATCGCGGTCGTCGGCGCGCTGCTCTTCCTTCCGGTCGCCGCGCTCGGACCGATCGCCGAGCATCTCGGGCCGATCCCGTTCGGCGGCTGACCGCCTCTCCCTCACGCGAGGCGCGGCCATCCGCGCTGCGCCTCGCCCTCAAATTCCAGGAGTTCAAGTCATGAACACCGCCGTACACCGCGCTCCCGCTCCGGCGATCAATCTTGCCCGGCGTCAGGATCTATTCTCGTCGGACATCGTGATGACCGCCCTCAAGCAGTCGTTCTTCATGCTGCGCCCGGACGTGCAGTGGAAGAACCCAGTCATGTTCGTCGTCGAGATCGGCGCCGCCCTGACCCTGCTCTACATCGTCCAGGCGGCGCTTGGCTTCTCATCGAGCTCGGTGTCGTTGAGCTACTTCATCGCGCTCGACGTCTGGCTGTGGCTTACGGTGCTGTTCGCCAATTTCGCCACCGCCATCGCCGAGGAACGCGGCAAGGCCCAGGCGGACACGCTGCGCAAGACCCGCGTCGCCACGCCGGCCTTCCGCGTGCGCGCCGACGGGAAGACCGAGACGGTCTCCTCGATCGATCTCAAGCCCGGCGACAAGGTCGTCGTCGAGGCGAGCCAGGTCATTCCCGGCGACGGCGACGTGATCGAGGGCGGTGCGGTTGTCAACGAGGCGGCGATCACCGGCGAATCCGCGCCGGTCATCCGCGAGGCCGGCGGCGACCGCTCCGGCGTCACCGGCGGCACCACCGTGCTCAGCGACCGCATTGTGGTGCGCATCTCGGCGGGCCCGGGCGAGTCGTTTCTCGACAAGATGATCGCCCTCGTCGAGGGCGCGCGCCGCCAGCGCACGCCGAACGAGATCGCGCTGACCCTCGTGCTCACCGCCTTCACGCTCATCTTCATGATCGTGGTCGTGCCGCTGTGGCCGATGGCGTTCAACGCCGAAACCTACATGACGAGCTACCTCGGTCTTTCCGACCCGCTGAAGAGCCTCGGCACCGACGTTCCGACCCTAATCGCGCTGATCGTCTGCCTGATCCCGACCACCATCGGCGCGCTCCTGGCGGCGATCGGCATTGCGGGGATGGACCGGGCGCTGCGCGCCAACATCATCGCCAAGAGCGGCAAGGCGGTCGAGGTCGCCGGCGACATCGACACGGTGCTGCTCGACAAGACCGGGACGATTACGCTCGGCGATCGCCACGCGCGCGAGTTCATCCCGCTGAGCGGGCATACGGAAAGCATGCTGATGCGCCTCGCCGCGCTGGCGTCCGTCTCCGACCAGACGCCGGAGGGCAAGAGCATCGTGGCGGCGCATGTGACGGCCGAGCGCCTTCCGGCTCCGGTCGCGCCGCCGAAGGGCTCCGAATTCGTCCCCTTCACGGCGCAGTCGCGCATGAGCGGGGTCAATCTGCCCGACGGCGAGATCCGTAAGGGCGCCCCCGATGCGATTGTCGCCTACGTCAAGGCGAAAGGCAGCGCGATTCCGCCGCAGTTCGACGGCGTCGTGGCGCGCGTCGGGGCCCGCGGCGCAACTCCGCTCGCGGTCGCGGCGAATGGCCAGATCGTCGGCGTCGTCGCGCTCGAGGACGTCTTGAAGCCGGGCATCCGCGAACGCATGGAGCAGCTCAAACTCATGGGCCTGCGCACGGTGATGATCACCGGCGACAATCCGCTGACCGCGCAAGCGATCGCGCGTGAGGCCGGAATCGACGATGTCATCGCTGAGGCCACCCCAGAGAAGAAGCTCGCCTACCTGCGCAACGAGCAGGCGCAGGGCAAGCTCGTCGCGATGATGGGCGACGGGACCAACGACGCCCCGACGCTCGCCCAGGCCGATGTGGGCCTGGCGATGAACTCGGGGACGCAGGCGGCCAAGGAAGCCGGGAATATGGTCGATCTCGACAGCGATCCGACCAAGCTCATCGAGGTCGTCGCAATCGGCAAGCAGCTCCTGATGACCCGGGGCGCGCTGACGACCTTTTCGATCGCCAACGACGTCGCGAAATACTTTGCGATCGTGCCTGCGATGTTCGCCGGCACACTGCCCTGGCTTAAGTCGATCGACGTGATGAACCTGCACTCGCCGACCTCGGCGATCCTGTCGGCGGTCATCTTCAATGCGCTGATCATCCCGCTCCTGATCCCGATCGCGCTGAAGGGCGTCAAGTATCGGCCGCTCGGCGCCGATGCCCTGCTGCGCCGCAACCTGCTGATCTGGGGCCTCGGCGGGGTGATCGTTCCGTTCATCGGAATCAAGGCGATCGACATGGTGATGGTCGCCTTCCGGCTTGTCGCTTAATTTGAGGAGAAATGTGGTGTTGCGCTATTTCGCAAAGAGCCTCGTGCTTATCGGCGTGATGGTCGTCATCGTCTGCGGCGTCTATCCGGGCATCCTTTGGGTGATCGGTCAGACTGTCTTCCCGTTCCAGGCGAACGGCAGCATCGTCCGGGACGCCGACGGCAAGGTCATCGGCTCGACGTTGGTCGCCCAGCCGTTCACCAAGGACGAGTATTTCCAGCCGCGCCCCTCGGCCGCCTCCTACGACGCGACCGCCTCGACCTCGTCCGGCTATGCGCCGTCGAACTACGCGCTCCGCGACCGCGTCGCCCGCGCGATCGGTCCGATCGCGACCTACGCCTCGGGCGACAAGAAGGGGCAGGCGGTCGCGCCCGACGTCGAAGCCTGGTTCCAGGCCGACAAGTTCGGCGGCAATCCGCATGTTGTCGCGCAGTGGGCCGATGCGCACAATACGATCGCGCAGGCCTGGGTCACCGGCGATCCAACTCACGGCGCTTACGTCGACGCTTGGACAAAGGCGCATGACGCCATCGTCCAGGACTGGATCAAGAAGAACCCCGCGACCCCGCAGCCGAAGGCCTCGGACCTCGCGGTCGTATTCTTCGAGACCTTCTCGAACGACCATCCGGGCACGTTCCCATCGTCGGTCACCAAGACCGGGGCGGACGGAAAGTCCGTGACGTCGATCGAGCCGGTCAATTCCGGCTCGGACATCCAGTCGATCTTCTTCGACATGTGGCGGGCCGATCATCCCGACGTGGCGCTGAACGACGTTCCGGGCGATCTCGTCACGGCGTCGGCTTCCGGCCTCGACCCCGACATCACGCTTCAGAACGCCGAGTTCCAGCTCGACCGGGTGGCGGCGAAGTGGGCGGACGACAAGAAGCTGAAGGCGGACGATGTCCGAAAGGAGATCGAGGGCATTCTCGAGAGCAAGGCCTATGCTCCGTGGGGCGGCGCGATCGGCGAGCAGCTGATCAACGTGCTCGAGGTCAATCTCGAACTGCACAAGCGGTACGGCGACCCCGCCTGACCGATCGACTTTTCGTCCGGATCCGACCAGTCCGGACGGAAGCCGGGGAGGCGCGCGCAACTCCTGCCTCGACCCCGTTGCGTGCGCCTCCCTTCTCTTCCCTGCCTTCGAAACCGCCAGTTCGGCTCGCGCCCACGGAGGCGTCGATGGGTGCGCGTGTCAACGGACGCCGCACGACGGTGCTGATGCTGATGGATGAGCCCGCGCTCCTGCGGCTCGCGCGCTCGATCCTCGAACCTGGCCGCAAGGTGAGCGGGGGGGCGCGCCTCGGACCGGAGTCGGTTACGGCCTCCAGCGCCGACGTGGTCGTCATCGAGCTCAGCGTCGTCGACCCGGATACGCTCGCCGCGGTGCAAAGCGCGCACCCGGACGCCGCGCTCATCGTCCTCTCCCCCGAACGCCGCGAGACCGACTGCATCGCCGCGCTCGACATGGGCGCGGACTATCTCCCGCGTCCGTTCAGCCCTTACGATCTCGCCGCGCGGGTGCGGGTGGCCGAACTCCGGCGCTTCGCTGCGACGGGGCGACCGCGCTTCTATCGCCACGGTACGCTCGCCTTCGACCTGTTCACCGGCCAACTCTCGATCAACGGCCGCGCCGTTGAGCTCGCGCCGTCCGAGCGCACGCTCTTCGCCCTCCTCGCCGCCCGCGCCGGCGTCGTCGTCGACTACCAGCGCCTGCTCGAAGAGGCGGGACTCGCGGCTTCGCGTCATGGCCGGCCGGCTCTCCGCAGCTGCGTTCTCCGCCTCAGGCGCAAGATCGAACGCGAGCCGCTGAATCCCGAGCTTCTGCTTGCCGAGATCGGCGTGGGCTATCGCCTCGCGCCGCCGACAAGCGGCCCGCGTCGAGCGCCGTCCTTGAATCCGCGATGCCGCTCTGGGGATTGATCGCGATGTTCAACCCCGGGCCTAGCCTGCCTCTTGCATAGGCGCTAAGCCCAATCGGCCCCATGAAACGAGGCCGGCGCAAGGAGTTCCGCTCGCATGACTGAAACGATTGCCGCGCTCGTCGCCGCTCATGCCGGCGGGAAGCCCCTGACCGCGACCATCGAGGAGACATACGCGCGCATCGCAGCCCATGACGATCCGGCCCTGTTCATCACGCTGCTGCCGAAGGCCGAGGCGCTGGCGGCGGCCGAGCGCCTCGCCGCCGAAGGAGCGGAGGGCAGACCGCTCTATGGCGTGCCCTTCGCGGTCAAGGACAATATCGACGTCGCCGGGCTGCCGACGACCGCTGCCTGTCCGGCCTTCGCCACCACGCCCGAGCGCTCGGCCTTCGTGGTCGAGGCGCTCGAGCGCGCCGGAGCGATCGTCATCGGCAAGACGAACCTCGACCAGTTCGCCACCGGCCTGGTCGGCGTCCGCTCGCCCTACGGCGTCCCGCGCAACGCCTTGCGCGCCGACCTCATCCCCGGCGGGTCGAGCTCCGGATCGGCGACGGCGGTCGGCGCGGGGCTCGTGCCCTTTTCGCTCGGCACCGACACCGCCGGCTCGGGCCGCGTGCCGGCGGCGCTGAACGGCATCGTCGGCCTGAAGCCCACGCTCGGCGCGCTATCGGCGACCGGCGTCGTGCCGGCCTGCCGAACGCTCGATACGATCTCGATCTTCGCGCTCGATGTCGCCGACGCCTTCGCCGTCTTCCGATCAGCCTTCGGCTACGACGAGCGGGACGCCTATTCCCGGCGCTTCCCAAGGCCGGAGCTTTCGGGCCTGCCGCGGGGCTTGCGCATCGGCGCGCCCCGCGCGGACCAGTTGCAGTTCTTTGGCGACGCGGAGGCCGAAGCCGCCTTCGCCCGCGATCTCAAGAGCGTCGAGGCGCTGGGGCTCGAGGTGGTCGAATTCGACTTCGAGCCCTTCGCCGAGGTCGCCCGGACGCTCTACGAGGGCCCCTGGGTCGCCGAGCGCTACGCCGCGACAAAGCCCCTGATCGAGACGAACCCGGAGGCCCTCCGTCCGGTCACCCGCGCCATCATCGAAACCGCCCGGAAATTCGACGCGGTCGCGACGTTCAAGGCGTTCTACACGCTCGCCGAGCGGCGGCGGAAGACCGAGCGCGCGCTCGCGGCCTTCGACGTCATGCTGGTCCCGACTCTGCCGCGTCCCTACACGGTCGCTGAGGTCGAGGCCGAGCCAGTGCTGCTCAATTCGCGGCTGGGGACCTACACAAATTTCGTCAACCTGCTCGATCTTTGCGCGTTCGCCGTGCCGTCCGGCGTCCGCCGCGACGGCCTCCCCTCGAGCGTGACGCTGATCGCGCCCGCCGGCGCGGACGGCCTGATCGCCGGCCTCGCTGCGGCGATCCACGCGCGCTCGGGCGCGCCGATGGGTGCGACGGGACGCCCGGCGCCGCAACCGCCGGGGGCCGCGCCCGCGCCGTCGCCGGGCCGCATCGGGCTCGCCGTGGTCGGCGCGCACCTCGCTGGCCTGCCGCTCAACCGCGAGCTTGTCGACCTCGGCGCGACGTTCGTCGCCGAGGTCGAGACGACGCCGGACTACCGGCTCTTCGCTCTTGCCGACGCCGAGCCGGCGAAGCCGGGCCTCCTTAGGGTGGCTGACGGCGGCGGGGCGGCGATCAAGGCGGAGGTCTGGGCGCTCGACCCGGCGGGCTTCGGCGCCTTTGTCGCCGGGATCCCCGCGCCGCTCGGGGTGGGCACGGTGCGGCTCGCCGACGGCTCGAGCGTCAAGGGCTTTTTGGTCGAACCCGAGGCTGTCGCGGGGGCGACCGACATCACCCGTTTCGGCGGCTGGCGCGGCTATCTCGCGTCGCAAGGCGCGGTGGGTTGAGCGGCCTTCCGGCGCGAGACATTGCGCCAGTTGGGCGCTTGAGGACGCTGTCCTCAGAGAGGTTCGAGGCTCAACATCCCCTTGCACTCGACCAGACGGCCGAACGGCGTTTGCCATTCGCGCGCGCCGTTGACGTCGGCTTCAAGGCTGGGGTCGATCTCCCCCGGCCAGATGCCGTGATTGGCGAGGTCCAGGGTGAATTGCAACTTGGTCCGGTTCTTCGGGAACATGTTGCGCAGCCGGATCAAGCTCTTGAGATTGGCGCGGGTCATATCACGCACTTCCCTTGTCGATGCAACGAAGGCCGATTCCGCATTTCCTCAGGCCACGATCTCTAGATGGCCGGACTTGCGCGAGACTGTCGCCTGGCGGCGATGGTCCCATTCCAGCCGGGCCGCCACCCGCCAGTGCAGAAGCTGCGCTGGCCGAGATGAGGTCGGACCGATGCGCGCGGGGGCTCGTCGGGTTCGCAGAACGGGCCATCATGCGGCGAGATCCCGGGACGTTTCGCCCGTGACAGCGTCTCGATCCGCATCGAGGTCCGCCTCGGCGAGCTTGAGGTCGGCGAGCGCGTGGCTCAGGCCAAGCACAGTCGACTTGTAGCGGGCTTCCATGGCGGACGAGGCCTCCGCCGCGTCGCGCCAGAATTTCGCGCTGGCTTCGGCCTCGCGCCGGTCCTGCTGGAATTTGGCAATGGCCGCTTTGAGCGAGTCTATCTCTCGCTGAAGCCCGGCGTTGGCGTCCTCGAGGGATTGCAACTTGGCGCGGATGGTCTTTGCGCCGGCGTCCGGGGTCGAATTGGTTGCGTTGGACATGTTTTGCTCCTTTTGCTTGAGATGGATGCGCCTGTTCGCGGCGCAGGACGCGCCGCGCGACGTTGGGAATGATGCGATCATTGCTGATCAGGCGATTATTGCTGGATCGCCTCGTCCTTTAGCCAGCGCGCGAAGATCAATGTCGCTGCACTCGACGTGCTCCTGCATGGCGAGAAAGGTGCGGCCTCCGAATGCAGTCCGGTCATCGTCGCCTCCCCGCATAGGCCGCGGAGGCGGCGACATAAATCGCGCGGGCGACGCTGAGCGCTTGGAAGGCGTCCTCGTGGAGACCTTGCCCTCGCGAGCGGCCGGCGTTCCGGATCAGCGCGCCAACCGGAGTTGTCACCCCGAAGGGAAGACTCCCGAATTGGATAGCGTCGATAAGGTCGTGATAGCGGTGCGACATGGCCGGTTCCAGGTAGGAAGCTGGGCAGACGATAGCGGTATATATACCGATCGTCAAGTCGGCTATGCGGTTCTGATACCGATTTTTTGTCGCACCCCGATTCGCGCCTCGTTTGGGGTTGTGACAGAAGTCCAGCACCTCATCGCAGGTTGTGACAAATTGCCGCTATTCAACCGGGCGGGCTGCGCTTATCCTTGCGTCAGGGCTGTTAACAATTTGGTCGCGAACACAAAAACTCGGAACACGCGGGAAGCTGGGTCGGAGAGGCGGGGACGTGCGGGACATTTTGAGAGCGGCAATTGAGGCCGAAAAAGACAACTTACTTCGAGCACTAGATGGCGCCGCTCATCATCAGAGAGCGCCCCTTCTCGAGGAGATCGCCGCGTGCGACTCGCTGCTAGGACGGTTCGATCCGCCACGCGGCGTTCTGTATCAAATCCGAGACCGAGCGCCTCGAAAGAAACCGATCGCCAAGCGCGAAGCCGGTCCCAATACCGACAATTTCGCCATCGTCGACGCCCGCCCGATTTATCGCGGGTTGTGAGAGGATCCTGGCTTTTGCGGTTGGTTGTGACGGGGCGCCTTCTGCGGGCGAACCACGTCTGTTATTTGTCAGGGCCCGCAAAAGGGACGACCCGGCGAGCCAGCCGCTCTCGGGGGTCTATTACGTCCGAAAAAGACGAATGGCTTCCGACACGAGCTGGCGCCTCTCATCGTCAGAGAATGGCCCTCCTTGCGGAGATCGCCGCGTGCGTGTCGCCGCCAGAACGGCTCGGGCCAAAACACGGCACTCGGCGTCGGATCCGAGACGAAGCGCCTCGAACGCAAATGTCAGCGCCAGAATTGCGTCAGCGTAGGGCAGGCTGACGGCCGCCTCGACGGCCGTCTCCTCGACCTCGGGCGCGTTGCGCCCGGTCAAGAGCCAGTCCGCGCTGGTTTTCAAGACCGGGGCGAGCGCGGCGAGCGTCGCGGTCGATATGCCCTTGCGCGCTCCACTTTGCAGGCCGCGCCGCAGGTTGCGGATTGCATCGGGCTTTCCCGCCGCCTGGGACGCGGCGTTTTCGGTCATGTTCAAGACTTTGAGCCGGGCCTCGATCCTTTCGAGCACCTCGGCGAGTTGCATAGGCTCCGTCATTGGCGTGGTCATTCCGGTAAGTGAACTCTTGACAACCGGAGAGGTGATGCGGTAAAGATACCGATCATGAGCGCAATTCCTCCTATCCTGTCCGTTGACAGATGCCGCGTGGCGTTCAATCACCACATCAGCCGTGTAAGCTCGCGCCCCTTTGCGAACCTCCGGAACATCGCTGCATGCGGCCGTCACCCTTCCATCAACGTGAACCCCGACGTCGTCCCGACGTGGTGGTTCTCCGGCAATTGGCCCAAGGGCGTGGGAGGGTTCGTACATGAAGATCATCCGTCTGCGGTAAAGTCACCGGACTCCTAGCACAACCAGATCGGTTATTCGAGTCCACAAATATGTGGATGTCGCCGACCAGAACCCGAAACTTGTGGATAACGCGCGGCGAGCTGCCGCAGCTTTTGAAGGAGCAAACCCCATGCCGAAACAGATTGACAGTCAAGACCGTGACCCGTGGGCCGATTGCGACGGGCATCTTGAAGATTTGAAACGCGCCTATCCGGCCGGTCCGCCGACCGACGTCCGGGTCCGGCCCATGCGGACCGTGACCTGGCGGCCTCTCGCGGCCGGCCTCATGACCTCGCCGGCGGCGCTTTGCGCCGCGCTAGGAGAAGCGGCGTGACCCGGCAGGCAAGAATGAGCCGAGCGATGCGCGAGCGCGCTCATCCGCTCCCCATGCGCCGGCCCTGACTGCGCGAAACTTGCTGAAATCGAGAGGTTTTGATGATGACCATGGTCGATCTTGAGCGGACATATGCGCAATTGCAGCGCCGCCTCGACGAGCTCGAATCCGAGCGGGACGACGCGCGCGCTCGCATCGCCGAACTGGAGGAGGCGCTTTTCCGTCCGGACTTCCGGGTTCCGCCGGAGTGGAAACTCACGCGGCAGGAGGTGATCCTGCTCGGGGCGCTGATCGCCTCCGGCGACGCGGTGCTGACTCGGGCGGCGATGATGTCCGCGCTCTACGGATCGGACGACTGGGCGACGCCAAAAATCATCGACGTCCTCATGTCCAAGATGCGCACGAAACTGAAGCCGCACGGAATCGCGGTCGAGACGGTGTGGGGGCGCGGCTACCGACTGCCGAGCCAAGCGCGCGACAGGATTTCCGCGGTCGGCTCGCCGGGGGACGCGGTCGTTCGCGAGGCCTCGGCGCTCTATTGGAACGGGCGCATCTCACGCGACGAGCTCACGCGACGGCTCGAGGCGGCGCGACTTGCGGCGTGAGGCGAGCGTAACGCCGAAAGACTCAAGCGCGCCTGCCGCCAGGCCAAGCCGGAAGCGAGGCTGACTGTCGCGTAGCGGACGCCTCAAGACGGCGCCATTGATCAGGCGTTCCTGGCTGCGACCCCGTCACTCGGCAACCATGGATCCCGCCGCGGCGGGGGCGCCGGGATGGCCCCTGGGCCGCCTTCGCCAAGCGTGCGCGGCTGTCCTTAGAACACCAGCTTGCCGCCGACCAGCGCGAGCGTCCCGGCCATCAGCGGACGAAGGACGCGATCAGGCACGCGCGAGGCGAAATGGCTGCCGATCGCGATGCCGGGAAGCGAGCCGGTCAGCAGCGAGACGAGCAGCGACCAGTCGATCGAGCCGATCAGCCAGTGTCCGGCCCCCGCGATCAGGGTCAGCGGCACCGCATGCGCGATGTCGGTGCCGACGATGCGGACGGTCGGCATGCGCGGGTAGAGCATCAGGAGCACGGTCACGCCGATCGCGCCCGCCCCGACCGAGGAAATCGACACCAGCACGCCGAGGGTCGCGCCGAGCGCGATCGTGAGGCCTGCGATCTCGCCGTCCGAGCGCCGATCGAGGAAGGCTGCGACCGCTTTCAGGAGGCGGCGGCGGAAGACGAGCGTGACCGCGGTCAGGATCAGGGCGAAGCCGAGGGTCGTCGTGATGGCGGTATTGGTTCCCGTCGAGTCGGCGCCGAAATGCGACAGCGTCCAAAGCGCCAGCGCCGCCGCCGGCACACTGCCTGTCGCCAACCGCCGCACGACGCGCCAGTCGATGGCGTTGTTGTGGCCGTGGACGGCCGAGCCACAGATCTTGGTCAGGCCCGCGTAGAGAAGGTCGGTGCCCACTGCGGTCGCCGGATGGATGCCGAACAGCAAGACAAGCAGCGGCGTCATCAGGGAACCCCCGCCGACGCCGGTGAACCCCACGAGCGCGCCGACGAACAGGCCGGACAGCGCGTACAGAGGGTTGATCAGATGCAAAATATCCAACGCGACGATCCTTCCGGCGCGCTCACGCCGCAAGGCCCTTGTCGTCGAACAGGCCCTCAAACAGGACCGTGCTGAGATAGCGCTCGCCGGAATCCGGCAGGATGGCGACAATCGTCTTGCCGGCGTTCTCGGGGCGCTTGGCGAGGCGCACCGCGACCGCGGCCGCCGCGCCGCTCGAGATGCCGGACAGGATGCCTTCCTCGCGCGTCAGGCGGCGGGCGTATTCCACCGCCTCCTCGTTGCTGATCTGCTCGACCGCGTCGAGTAGCTTGAGGTCGAGCACCTCCGGCACGAAACCGGCGCCGATGCCCTGGATCTTGTGGGGGCCGGGCTTCAACGGCTCGCCAGCGCGCTTCTGGGTGAGGATCGGGCTTGCGGTCGGTTCGACCGCGACCGCCTGGATCGCCTTGCCCTTGGTCCCCTTGATGAAGCGCGAGACGCCGGTGATGGTGCCGCCCGTGCCGACGCCGGAAACCAGAATGTCGATCGCGCCTTCGGTGTCGTCCCAGATCTCCGGACCGGTGGTCTTCTCGTGGATCGCCGGGTTGGCCGGGTTCTTGAACTGCTGCAAGAGCACGAAGCGGTCCGGGTTGGAGGCGGCGATCTCCTCGGCCTTGGCGACCGCGCCGCTCATGCCCTTCGGCCCTTCGGTCAGGACGAGCTTTGCACCGTAGGCGACGAGCAGCTTGCGCCGCTCGATGCTCATCGTCTCGGGCATGGTCAGGGTGATCGGGATGCCACGGGCGGCGGCGACAAAGGCGAGCGCGATGCCGGTGTTGCCGCTGGTAGGCTCGACAATCTCCTTGCCCGGCCCGAGGAGGCCGCGCTCTTCTGCGTCCCAGATCAACGCCGAGCCGATGCGGTCTTTCACCGAGTAGGCGGGGCCGCGGCCCTCGATCTTCGCGAGCACCGTCGCCGGCGCGCCGTCGGTCACGCGGTTCAGACGAATGAGCGGCGTATGGCCGATCGAGAGGGAATTGTCAGCGAACCAGTTCGGCATTTTACGGACCTCTGATGAATACGACAAACTTACTGGACTTTCATTTTGCGCGCAAGCGGCCCGGTGGACCCGCAATGAGCCATAGCCCGTCGGTGCGGCTTTCCGATGGCTGGCGCGGGATCCGTTCGGCTTCGGCGAACGGCGCGGCTCTAGAAACAGGCGACGCGGAGATTCGCCCGCTTCACGAACACGCCAGTCCGGCATAACCTGCGCAAACGTCTGCGTCCGGTTCATCGCGAAGCGAAGCCGGACGCCAGACGCCTTTTGACGGGCGCCGGCTCGCCTTCGCGCGCCGCTTGAAAAACGGAGGAGAGCGACAATGCAACTCGGAATGATCGGACTTGGCCGCATGGGGGCCAATATGGTCGAACGCCTGATGACGTCGGGACACGACCTTGTCGTCTACGACGCCCACGCGGACGCGGTGGCGCGACTCGCCGGGCTCGGAGCGACCGGCGCAAGCACGATGAAGGATTTGGTCGCCAAGCTGACGAAGCCGCGCGCTGTCTGGCTGATGGTTCCCGCCGCCGTGGTCGATCCCATTCTCTCGGAAGTCGCGGATCTGCTCGAGCCTGGCGATACCGTGATCGACGGCGGCAATTCCTACTATCACGACGACATCCGCCGTGCGGGCGAGCTCAAGGCGAAGGGGCTGCACTACGTCGACGTCGGCGTCAGCGGCGGCGTCTGGGGCAAGGAGCGCGGCTACTGCCACATGATCGGCGGGGAGACCGAGATCGTCGCGCGGCTCGACCCAATCTTTCGCGCGCTGGCGCCGGGCGTCGCTGCGGCCCCGAGGACGCCGGGGGCGACCGGCGAGCCGCTCTCCGCCGAGCAGGGCTATCTCCATTGCGGGCCGAACGGCGCCGGCCATTTCGTCAAAATGGTCCACAACGGGATCGAGTACGGGCTGATGGCGGCCTACGCCGAAGGCTTCAACATCCTTCGTAACGCCGATGTCGGGTCCAAGAAGCAGGAGGCCGACGCCGAGACGACGCCGCTGCGCCAGCCGGAATACTATCGCTACACGATCGACATCGCAAAGGTGGCGGAGGTCTGGCGGCGCGGCAGCGTGGTCGGCTCGTGGCTCCTCGACCTCACCGCCGCCGCGCTCCGCTCCGACGCCAATCTCAGCGGATTCGCCGGGCGCGTGTCGGATTCGGGCGAGGGACGCTGGACGCTCGAGGCCGCGATCGATGAAGGCGTGCCGGCGCCGGTGCTGAGCGCGGCGTTGTTCGGTCGATTTGGGTCGCGCGGCGCCACCGAATACTCGGACAAGCTGATGTCGGCGATGCGCTTTGAGTTCGGCGGACACCACGAAAAACCGGCGGGGGCGTGAATGAGCGACGGGCATTCGGACGCCATCGTTTTTTTCGGCGCGACGGGCGATCTCGCCTACAAGCAGATTTTTCCGGCGCTCCTTGGACTTGTCCTCGAAGAGGGCGTGAATGTCCCGATCGTCGGGGTCGCCAAGGCCGGGTGGGGAATCGACGCGTTCCGCGCCCGCGCCAAGGACAGCCTCGACCATCACGGCGGGGTGGACCCGGCGAATTTCGCAAAGTTCGTCTCGCTGCTTCGTTATGTCGACGGCGACTATAACGATCCGCAGACGTTCGAGCTCCTCAAGCAGGCGCTTGGCGGCGCCAAGCGTCCGCTGCACTACTTGGCGATCCCGCCGTCGCTGTTCGGCGTGGTCGTCTCGGCGCTCGCCAAGGCGGGCTTGAGCGAAAACGCGCGGCTCGTGGTGGAAAAGCCGTTCGGCCGCGACCGCGACTCGGCGGCTGCGCTGAACCGCATCCTGCTCTCAGATTTTCCAGAAGAATCGATCTTCCGGATCGACCATTACCTCGGCAAGGAGCCGGTGCAGAACATCGCCTATACGCGCTTCGCCAACACGATATTCGAGCCGTTGTGGAACCGGCAGTACGTGCGCAGCATCCAGATCACGATGGCCGAATCGTTTGGCGTCCAGGACCGCGGCGCGTTTTACGATTCGACCGGCGCGCTGCGCGACGTCCTGCAGAACCATCTGTTGCAGGTTCTCGCCAACCTGATGATGGAACCGCCGACCGGGGAGGACCATGAGGCCTCTCGCGACCAGAAGGCGGCGCTGCTCAAGGCGGTGCGCCCGCTCGACGCCCGGTCGATCGTCCGCGGCCAGTACCGCGGCTACCAGGCTGTGCCAGGCGTGCGACCGAATTCTCCGGTCGAGACGTTCGTCGCCGTCAAATTGACGGTCGACAGCTGGCGCTGGGCGGGCGTTCCGATCTACATTCGGGCGGGGAAATGCCTGCCGACGACCGCCGCCGAGGCGGTTGTCCAGTTCCACGCTCCGCCGCGTCCCGTTTTCGGCGAGGAGGCGTCGTCGATCGGCCACATGCGCCTGCGCATCAGCCCGGACGTCTGCGTGGCCTTGGGACTGAAGGTCAAGCGGCCCGGCGAGAAGATGATCGGCGAACCGGTCGAACTCACCTTGAATGAGCAGGCTGAGTTGCTGACGCCGCCCTATCAGCGTCTGCTCGGCGACGCGATGCGCGGCGACGGCGAGTTGTTCGGACGGGAGGATATCGTCGACGCGCAATGGCGGATCGTCCAGCCGATTCTCGCCAATCCTCCGGCGTGCGAAGAGTACGAGCCCGGAACATGGGGACCTGAGGCGGCCGAGGCTTTGATCGGCTCCGACGGGCCGTGGCGCAATCCCGAGCCGTCCGCCTGATGACGCCATCCGCGACATCGCAGCTCTCGACCGCTCGACGTTCGCGCCTTAGGGGTCTCTCGTCTCTCCGAATGAGGGAGCGCGTGCGATGACTGGAAATGCGAGGGTGACTGAGACCTGGAAAAGTTCCGGCCGCACGACCCGAGGTCGCCCTCGCGGCGTCGGCTGATCCGCGCTCGGGGAATTATCCATGTCCGAGACCATGTCCATCGCCGCTCCCGACGGCTCGGTCGCCGAGGCGATCGCCTACGCGGACTTCGCCTCGCTTGTCGCGGGGGCGGCCGACACCATCGTTGCTGAGGCGGCCGGAGCGATCGCCGAGCGCGGCCAGTTTACCCTCGCTCTTTCTGGCGGCAACACGCCGCGCCCGGTCTATCAGCGCCTTGCTGCGGCTGCGATCGACTGGTCCCGCGTGCACGTGTTCTTCGGCGATGAACGCTGCGTCTCGCCGCGCGACGCCCGCAGCAACTATCACATGGCCAAGCTCGCGCTGCTCGACCGGGTTCCGATCCCGCCCGGCAACGTGCTGCGCATGCGCGGCGAGGATCCGCCCGAAGCGGCCGCCGAAGCTTACGCCGTGGATGTCCGCCGCGCGCTCGGCGACCACGGCCGCCTCGATCTCGTCCTCCTGGGCCTCGGCCACGACGGGCACACGGCGTCGTTGTTTCCCGGCCTCGCCGCGGCGACCGAAACGCGGCGGACAGTGATGGCCTCATATGTCGAGTACGTCGGCATGTGGCGCCTGTCGCTGACGCCGGCGGCGATCAACGCGGCGCACCGGGTCGTTTTCGTCGTGACCGGGGACGACAAGGCTGAGATCCTGTATCGCGTGCTGCAGGGCCCGCGCCAGCCCGTCGTCCTGCCGGCTCAAGCGATCCGCCCGACGGAGCGGCCCGCGATCTGGCTGGTCGACCGGGTGGCTGCGGCGAAACTGAAGGGATCGCACGGATCCCAAGGCTCACGCGCTGAAACGATCGCGCAGCCACCAGTAAGCAAACAGCAGCGCGATCAGTAAGAGCCCAATGAGCACCAGAAGCAGCGCCGCGTCCTGCAGCCAGGCGATCGTCGGCACCGAGATCGCGAGAAATGCGCCGGTGACGCAGAGCTTCCAGGCGCGCAGGTTGAGGCCGGCGACGAATACGCCAAGCGCGAGCAGCGTCAGGACCATCAGGCCGAGCCCGTTGGCGTTCAGCGAGCGCTGCACGTCGCTGATCGTAATGAGATACATCGCGATGAGGACAGCCGCCCATTGCAGGACCTGCGTGACCGCCATGCCAATCCGCTCGCCGCTTTCGGTATGGCGCCAGCCGGCGACAATGCAGATGACCGCGATGATTGGCGTGACGATGAGCCAGTAGGTCGCGGTCGGAGTCGAAGACAGGCTCGTCCAGCTGATCCCGACGAGCCCCAGCACGATGATCGCGACAAAGGGCAGGTTGTCGACCAGGCTCGTCCAGATCCAATGGGAGGGCGGTGCTTCGTGTTCGGCGCTCAACGACATGGCGAAACTCTCTTGCCGCCGCGCGAGGGCGGCTTGGGCTTTAGCGCGCGCGGCGGACGTTAGAAAAAAAACACCGCCGGGGGAACCGCCATCCGCATCCCGGACGTATTTTGCCTGCGCGCTCGGGAAGCCGGTTCGGCTCAAAATCGGCTCGCTCTCGGGTCCGCCGCCGCCGATCCGAATTCCCTGCTAGCAGGGAATTTTCGTGCGCCGTGGTCGGTGCCCCGTTCCAGAAAGCCCTGCAATGTCATGGCGTTGCTGGCTTTGCAACCCGCTGCTTGCAGGCCGGATCGGGCGCGGAACAGGGAATTTCCGACGACCGGAACAGGTCGTTATCAGGCGCTTTCGGAGCGGAACAGGGAAAGAACAGGCGGACGAAAACAGGGCGCGAGACCGGGCGCGGTCGGGTTGCAAGCCGCGGCCAGGATTCCCTTCCCCAACCGGGGGGTTGCCCTCGTGAGGGGTCCGACGAGAGCGCGCTGCGCCGCTCGTGCAAAAACCATCTTGCTCTCGTCCATCGATGCCTCGAAGCTTCACGCTGGCGGTCCTGACCCCTCGCGTCCGAAATATTGGAACGCAATCGGCAGGATATGATTCGAATTTTGGAAACGCTTCACCAGGCCGGGCGAGACTCCCGCTACAGCCCGGATTCGATCGCCCGCAGCAGCCGGAACCGCATCGCGCCATCATTGCCGGCGAGCGAGATCACGAAGCGGACCTGCCCATGGCTCGATGTGTCGGCATAGCCGGCGAGCGTGCGAACGCCCTC
The DNA here is from genome assembly GCA_963822215.1 of uncultured Alphaproteobacteria bacterium. Taxonomy (GTDB): domain Bacteria; phylum Pseudomonadota; class Alphaproteobacteria; order Rhizobiales; family Beijerinckiaceae; genus Roseiarcus. The sequence goes on along the minus strand of CAWGGX010000006.1, from coordinate 155,672 downwards.
CATGGTGCCGGTTTTGTTCAGGCCACCGTCGTGGCCGCGGAGCAGGTCGGCATGGGGCGCGAAGAGCTCGAGCACTTTGGCGAGGCCGCGGGCGGTAAAGCGGTTGTCGCGGCTGATGCCCGAGCCCTCCTCGAGATGGATGGCCTGAGCCAGGCCATGCGCGGCGAGGGTTCCGTTGGCGACCTCGAGCGACTTCTCCAGGCTGACTGGGCCGCCCAACTGATGCGCGCCGATCTCCAGGAAGACCTGGTTGGCGATGTAATTGTTCGAGGCGCGGAGCAGCTCGACGAGAATCTCCGAAAGAGGACGCGACTGCCGGTGAACATAGATCGGCTCGAGCCCCATGGGCACAGGCCCGGTCGAGATCGCGCCCTTCACATCGCCGCCGGCCCGCTCGATGAACGCGGCGATCAACTCTCCGGCATATTGAAGGCTCACGGCCGGGTCCTGGCTCAGGCTGATACGACCGCTTCCGCTCGGGCCCCGCGCCCGGAACCGGGGGATCGCGATCGGGGTGATCGGGGTCTGCTTCTCGGCGGAACGCACTGTGTCGCCGCTGCGCACGGCGAAGACAGTGTTGAAATTGACCGCCAGCGCCGAGTTCAACGCATCGTAGGCCTCGTCGTCATCCTCGATGCCCGGGATGCGGAGGCTTGACGGATAGTAGCTTGCATGGAGCACGATGCCGGTGATCGGCGCCTTGCCGACTGCGGCGACGAGCTCGGTTGCGAGCCCAGACAGCTCCTCCGAGATCAGGAACGGATCGCCGCCGCCGCGCACGTAGAGCACCCGCTTGTCGTCGAGGTAGAAGCGGGTCTCGAAGCGGTAGTCGCCGCCTAAGGTCTCCATCGCCAGCCAAGCCGTCACGATCTTGGCGATGGAGGCCGGGACGAAGGGCTCATCGGCATTCTGGGCCACCAGCTCGGCGCCGTTGGCGTCCATCACCAGCACCAACCCCGACGGAGCGAGCGCCGCGACCTTTTCCGTGATCCCGGCCAGCGCCGGGGCGGCTAACAGGAGCAAAGCGAGGGCGAGCAGGCGAGGCCACATGGCGATTCCAGTGCGGATGCAGCGTCTGTACCCTGTGGGCCTACGCCAGGGATACTCAAACGTTCAATCGGTCAGATCGCAGGCTTTCGGCTCCTTGCACACTCCCGCCGTCCCGACCGCGAGCGCCTAGGGCGGGGCGGACGGCGCCTGCTGATCCGGGGCGTACCAGTCGAGCTTTGCGCGCAAGGTCACGACGGTCCCGAGGATAACGATCGAGGGGCCCTTGAGGTCGGCCGCGCGGGCCCGCGCAGCGAGGGTCGCGAGGGTCGCCACCTCGACACGCTGATTGGGTCGGGTGGCGTTGTCGACGATGGCTGCGGGCAGGTCGGGAGAGGCCCCGTGGGCGAGGAACGCCTCGGTCAGAGGCTCGAGATTGCGCAGCCCCATGTAGATCGCCACCGTCTGGCGCGGCTGGATCAGCGCTGTCCAGTCGAGGTCGAGGCGGCCGTCCTTGCTGTGGCCGGTGACGAAGACGCAGGCCTGGGCGTGGTCGCGGTGGGTCAGCGGAATGCCGGCGTAGGCCGAGGCGCCGATCGCCGCCGTCACGCCCGGGCAGACCTGGAACGGCACGCCGTGTTCGGCCAGCGTCTCGATCTCCTCGCCGCCGCGGCCGAACAGAAACGGATCGCCGCCCTTGAGGCGCAGCACCCGCTTGCCCTCCCGGGCAAGGCGCACGAGCAGGGCGCTGATCTCCTCCTGCGGCAATTCGTGATCGTCGGGGCGCTTGCCGACATAGATCCGCTCGGCCTCGCGCCGCACGAGGGTCATGATCCGCTGATCCGCGAGCCGGTCGTAAAGCACGACGTCGGCTTTCTGCATCAGGCGGAGGGCGCGGAAGGTGACGAGGTCGGGGTCGCCGGGGCCGGCGCCGACCAGATAGACCTCGCCCCGAGGCGAGGGTTTCGCCTCGGCCCAGCGCTCGATCTCGGCCGAGAGATGGGCCTTCGCCGCCTCCTCGTCGCCGGCAAGCGCGGCTTCCGCGATCGGGCCTTCGAGCACGGATTCCCAGAACCGGCGGCGCATGGTCTGGGATGGGATCGCCGCCGCGAGCTGGCCGCGAAAGCCGCTCACCAACTTAGCGAGCCGGCCGTAGGCCGACGGGATCAGCGATTCGAGCCGCGCCTTCAGCATCCGCCCGAGGATGGGCGAAGCGCCGCCGGTCGAGACGGCGATGACGAGCGGGCTGCGGTCGACGATCGACGGCATGATGAAGTCGGAGAGCCTTGGGCGGTCGGCGACGTTGACGAGCGCGCCGGCGCGCTTGGCCGCCGCGCGCGCCCGCTCGATCAGGCCCTCGTCCTCGACGGCGATGAAGCAGAGGCTGGCGGGCGCGAAGTCCCCGGGAGCAGGTTCGCGGGGCGCATGGCCAAAATTCGGCGCGTCTTTCAAGTCCCGAAACTCGTCGCCGAGCGTGGGGGCAAAAACCGTCACGCGCGCGCCGGCGCGGACCGCCAGCTCTGCCCGCCGCGCCGCGACCACCCCGGCGCCGACCACCGCCGCCGGGCGGTCGCGCATGTCGAGAACGATCGGCAGCTCGCGCATCAGCAGGGTCCGCCGCGCGGGACCGATTGGCGCCGGGCGGACCCCTTCCCCAGCTTGCTGGGGAAGATGGCGCGAAGCGCCGGATGGGGTGCGGCCCACCGCTTGCGCCCAAGTCGGATTGCGCGACCGTCACCGCGAACCCTCGTCGGACCATCCCTGCTTTCCTCACCCCATCCGGCCCCGTAGCCCGTCGAAAGACGGGCGTCTTTCGACGCCCTATGGGCCTCCTTCCCCGCTTCGCGGAGAAGGAGGCGCGCGACGGCTCCAAACTCGAAAGATCGACATCTATGGATCGCGTAGTGACGCGGGGGAGGAAGCCGCGGCGACCGCCAGCGACTGCGATCCTCCCCCGCAGCGAAGCGGCGGGGGAGCGGGACCATGCGACCCCCTGACTTGATCCGCGGGATGGCGGTCGGGGCGCGCCGCCGGTTACAGCCGAGAGCGATCCGCGCCGGAATCTTGCCATAAGCGATACTGGCGATCACACGAGGGAACGGGCGCCGCTCTCGCATCCTGCGGACTCTTGTCGTCATGGGCGCTTCGTATCGCCAAGCGCCGCCGGCGCCAACCGGCGCGCGCCCGGTCAACGCGACGGCCGTCTCAGGCCGCCCGGCCGACCCCGCCGAGGCTCGTGCGGATCGCCGCGATGTTGGCCGCGTAGGCCGAGGGGCCGCCGCGAAACACCGCCGAGCCCGCGACCAGCGTGTCGGCGCCCGCCGCGACCACGATCGGCGCGGTTTCCGGCGCGATGCCGCCGTCGACCTCGATGCGGATGTCGCGGCCGCCGATCAAAGCCTTCACCCGCCGGATCTTGTCGACCGTGGCCGGGATGAATTTCTGGCCGCCGAAGCCTGGATTGACCGTCATCACCAGGATCAGGTCGAGCCGGTCGAGCACGTATTCGATCGCGCTTTCCGGCGTCGCCGGATTGAGCGCCACGCCCGCTTTCCGGCCGAGATCGCGGATGGCGTGCAGCGAACGGTCGAGATGCCGGGTCGCCTCGGCGTGGATGGTGATGTGGTCGGCGCCCGCCTGGGCGAACGCCTCGAGGTAAGGGTCGCACGGCTCGATCATCAGGTGGCAGTCGAACGGCTTCGTCGTGTGCTCGCGCAGCGCCGCGATCACCGGCGGCCCGAAGGTGATGTTGGGGACGAAGTGGCCGTCCATCACGTCGAGGTGGATCCAGTCGGCCCCGGCCGCGTCGACCTCGCGCACCGCCTCTCCGAGCCTGGAGAAGTCGGCGGACAAAATGGAGGGCGCGACGACTACGGCCCGATTGGGAGCGCTCATGACGGTTTTCCTTGGCGATGCGCGATTGTCTTCGACATCGAAGCCCGTTTCAAGCCGCCGGACGGCCCGAAGGCGACAGAGCCGGCGGCCACGTTCCGCAAGGTCCTGAAGAGCAGGCGCCATTTCCGAGCCGGTTTTGAGCCTTATCAGGGGCTTGCGGCGTCCTTTTGCGATCCGTGGTAACTCCCAAGCCGGCCCCTTCTCCCCTCGTCCTGAGCTTGTCGAAGGACGCTCCAAGGCGCACTAAGGCCGCCGCCCACTGGATCATCCTTCGACAAGCTCAGGATGAGGTTCTTGTCATGGCAGCCCGGCTTGGGAGTTACGATCCGTGGGATGAGTCCGGAGCAAACCCCGGGCTGGCGACCGCAGGGCGAGGCCGATCCCGAAGTACGAAAGAACTTGATAATAATGTATTATGTTTCACGCTTCAAAGCCAACATTGGGTGCAATGTACGAACGCGCGGCGCCCGACAGGACGTCCGTGTCACGATCGCGCACTGGGCCCGACCGCCGCGACGATCTCCAGCGCTTCGTCAATGTCCCGAAACCCTGGCGTCGGCGAAAATCCTTCGAGGGCGGGGGCGAGAACGGCATAAGCCCGGACGGGGCGCTCGGTCGCAGCATAAAGCTTGGCCAGCGACAGCGCCGCGCGCAGTTCGAAGCTGCGCGTCCCTTGCTGCTTGGCGACCGCGATAGCGGCCAGGAACGCGTCTTCCGCGGGCGCGGGGTTGGCGGCGTCGCGCTGCACGAGGATTTCTCCGCGCGCCCGATGCAGTTCTGCTTCGAACGCCCTGCAGCCCGCGCGCTCGTCCGTCGCCAGCGCTTCGTCGAGGAGCGCGCTGGCCCGGCCGAGGTCGCCAGCCCGTGCTTCCCCCTTCGCCAGCGCGATGGTCCCCAGGTCAAGGAAGGTCAGAACGTTCTGTTTGCGCACTTGCTCGATGGCGCGGCGCATGTCCTCGATCCCCCCGGGCGCGCCGCTGCGCTCCTTCAACCAGCCCTCGAGAAAGACGGCGGCCGCGGCGTGGAAAGAGAGCCCGTGCTCGCGCGCGAGGCGGGCGAGTTCGGACACATGCGGCGCGGCGCGCGTGGGGTCGCCGCGCATCAGGTCGAACAAGACCGTCTGCAATCTTGCGAATGCGAGCGAGCCGGCGTGCGAGATTTCCGCGATCCGCCGCTCCATGCGCTCGATGAGCAAAATCGCGCGATCGACCTCCCCGAGCGGCCACAACGCAAACGCGAGATAGCCCATCGCGCCAATGCCGGGATCGAATCCGAAACGAAAAGCGAGGTCATCGTCTCGGCCGGGCTGAAACACTGCGAGCGCTCTTTCGAAATGATCCCGCGCCTCGCGATATCCTCCGGCGAACCAGCAAGTGATTCCGGCGATGCGATGCCCAACGACCGCCTCTGGCGCATCGGGCCTCGTCGCGATGGTGTCGAGGAAGGCTCGGGCGTGAGTCCGCATCGACGAGAGCTCGCCGCGCACGTAGCCGCCGAGCCATAGACCATAGGCGCCCGCCAATTGTTCGGCCGCATCCTTGTCTCCGGAGGCGGACTCGTGCGCTTTGGCGAAGGCTTCGGTCGTTTCCGGAGCCGCATAGCCGCGCGCCGCGATCAGCGCATTGCCATAGGCGATGTGAAGCTCCGTCAGCCGCTGATTGGCTGGCGCCGCGCCATCTGTCGCTCGCCGCGCCTCCGCTTCCGCCGTGTCCGCCATCGCAATCGCCTTGCCGAGATGGGCGATCGCTTCCCGAAAGGCCGAGCGGCGCAACGCCTGGTCGCCCGCCTTGCCCCACCATTCGACCGCCAAATCATTGAGGCCGGCCTCGGTGAAGTGTCGCGCGATCGCCTCCGGCTCAGCCGCCGCACGCTCGGGGCTGTCGCGCAGGAGTTCGGCGGCGCGCCGGTGCAGCGCGCGGCGGCGGCTCTTCAACACGCTCTCGTAGGCTGCGTCCTGGATCAGCGCGTGCTTGAAGCGGTAATTCGCCCGCGGCCCCTCGCCCTCGACGAAAAGGATGTCGGCCTCAGCGAGCCGCTCCAAGGCCGACCGAAGCTCGTCCTCATCGAGGTCGGCGACAGCCTTGAGAAGCGCGTGGGGAAAGTCGCGCCCGAGCACGGCGCCGATCTGCGCGATCTCCCGAGCGGGGCCGAGCCGGTCAAGCCGGGCGGCGAGCGACTGCTGCAGAGTGGGCGGGATCGCCGGCGCGCCGGCCGCGACGCCGCGCTCCAAGAGGAGGCGCGTAACCTCTTCGACGAACAAGGGCACGCCCCCGCTGCGTTCGCTCACACCTTCTATGACCTCTTGGGACAGCGCATACGCCGAGGCGAGTTGGCGGACCATGCGCCCGATCTCCGCCCGATCGAGCGGAGACAACGAGATCACGCCATGATGCGGCTTCGCGCTCCAGGGCGGGCGAAATTCAGGGCGCGTGGTCGCAATGATCAGGAGCGGCGCCTCAGCGCCACTCTCTGCCAGCGCGCGCATAAGATCGAGCGAGGTCGGATCGGCCCAGTGCAAATCCTCGAAGGCGACCACGATCGGCTGCACCCGCGCGCCCGCCAGAGTCCAGGCCGTTATCGCCGCCAACTGCCGGCGTCGCAAGTCTTCCGGCGCAAATCTCGCCCGGCGGTCCTCGGTGAGCGGATTCTCGACCAGAAGAGCTATCAGAGGCGCGAATTCGGCCGCGTCTATGCCGACCAATCGGAGAGCGTTCCCGATCTCAGCAAGTCGCTGTTCATCGGACGCCTCCGGGCCGCCGAACCGCAGGCGGCCCCATTCGACGATCGGATGCAGCGGCGTATTTTGCAAGAGCTGCGACGACGACCATTCAACCCATGTGTGGGGCGTCTCTCCAAGCAGGACGTGAAATTCCTGGATCAGCCGCGATTTCCCGATGCCCGGCTCGCCGACGATGACGACAAGCTGGCCCTCGCCGGCGCGTGCACGCCCCCAACACTGACTGAGGCGTTCGAGCTCCTCGTCGCGTCCGACGAGCGGCGTGAGCGCGCGCCCGCCGCCGCGCCGACCGCCGCCGCTCGCGCGGACGATGCGATAGAGCGCCACCGGCGCCGGCATGCCTTTGAGTTCATGCACGCCGCGGTCTTCCGCAATGAACAGCCCTGCGACCTGGCGCTGGACGCCTGCGGTGACGATAACCGAACCCGGTTCGGCCAGGGATTGCACCCGCGCAGCGACGTTGGGGGCCTCGCCGAACACCGCGCCAGTCGCGTCCACCACGACCTGACCGGATTCCAGGCCGATGCGCGCTGCCAGTTGCGGCGCGCTTTTCCCGGCGTTTCCGGCATTGAGCTCGTCGAGCGCCCGCTGAATGGCGAGGGCGGCGCGGACCGCGCGTTCGGCGTCGTTCTCCTGCGCTTGCGGATACCCGAACAGGGCCATCAACCCGTCGCCGAACCGATCCTGTATGCGGCCGCCAACCCCCGCAACCGCCGCCGAAGCGGCGTCGAGGTAGAGACCGATGAGATCGCGCCAATCCTCGGCGTCAAGCTTGGCCACGAGGCTGGTCGAACCGACAAGATCGCAAAACAGGACCGTGATCGGCCGACGTTCGGCTGGATCCTTGGATGAAGGCTGGGGCTTGGCCGGTTCGGTTGCGCGCAGACTTGCGATCGCCTTCAGCAGGCGTTTGCGGTCCCCTAGGTTGACACCGAGCTCAGCCAGGTCGCGATCGGTCAGATCAGGGAGAACGTCGGCTTCGATAGCGTTGTCGCGGAAGGCGGCCTCGTACCGACTGAGGCCGAGGCTCCGCAGCCAAACCGCCACGTCCATTGTCGTATCCCATTTGGGTTGCGCCGAAGATCGTCGAGATTGCCGCGCATGTCCAGCGCGCCGCTCACGACAGGCCGCATCGGTCGATTTGACCGTATCAGAGGCTCCTTTGGGTTCGCCGGCAACGACTCCCGAGGCCGACGACCCGAGCGACGGTGGACCTCGGAGCGCCAGTCACAAAACCGTCAGCGGGTCATTGAGGATCCCAAAGCGAACGCTTGATTTGGCGCCCGAACGGGCGTTGCTCGAGTGGCCGAGTTGGACCCGAAGGGAGACTTCGTTGCGACCCAGAACGGCCGGAATCGCGCGCATGTCCGATCCTTTCGTGCGTCGTTCGATTGCTGTATTCGACGAGCAGAGATAAGAGTAACGGCGTCCCATGGCGATCGAGTCGAGCGAGACGACAACACCCGCGGAGCCAGCGAGCCGGCTCGCGGCGGTCGTGTTCGACCGTGACGATGAGCCTGATCCGCCGCTGCTCGCATTCATCGAGGCGGCGACGCAGCGCGGCGCGCGGATCGCCGGCCTCGTGCAGGAACGCGCTTGTCCCGACGGCCTGTGCGTCCTGCAGGACGTGCGGGTGCGCGATCTTGTCACCGGCGAGACGCTGGACATCATGCAGGACCTCGGCCGCGACGCGACAGGCTGCCGGGTCGACCCGGCGGCGATCGCCGCCGTCGCCCGCTGGCTTGACGCGGCGCGGGCCGGAATTCCCGACCTCCTCGTCGTCAACCGGTTCGGAAGGCTCGAATCCGAGGGCGGCGGCATGCTGGCCGAGATCGGTCAGGCCTTCGCCGAAGGCCTGCCGATGATCATCGCGGTGCCGAGGCGCTACCTTGACGCCTGGGACGCCTTCGCCTGCGGCCTCGACACGAAGCTGCCGCCGACGCTCGGCGCCATCGAAGACTGGTGGGCCGCGCTCGCGTCGTCGCCGTCAGAGCGCGCCGCCGCGTGACAGCGCGGCAAGGACGGCCTCGGCCTGCGCGAGGTCGCCGGGCGTATTGACGTTGGAGAAGGGGTCGAGCGGCTCGGCCGGCCACTCGACCGTCGCCACGGCGTGCCGCGCGGCGAAAGTTTCCACTTTGCGCACCCCCTCCTCGACCGCGCGCCGCAGATCGCCGGCGATCGCGACCGGCCAAAGCGCGGCGACGTGGTGGATTCTGCCGTGCGAGACGGCGACGACGATCTCGGCGTTCGCCGCCCGCCGCGCCGCGTGCAGCCGCGCGATGAAATCTTTGGGCGCGAACGGCGTGTCGCCGGGCAGGGTCGCGACATGCGTGAGGCGCAAGCCCGAATGCGCGCAGAACTCGAGCCCGGCGAGCACGCCGGCCAGCGGACCGGAAGAGTCCGGTGGGTTGTCGGCGACAACCGGCAGGCCGAAAGGCGCGAAACGCGACGGATCGCCGTTGGCGCTGATGGCGAGCGTCGCGACCTGCGGGCGCAGACGCTCGATCGCATGGGCGATCATCGGCCGTCCGGCAAGCGTCATCAGTCCCTTGTCCGTCCAGCCCATCCGCCGCGCCTGCCCCCCGTCGAGGACGAGCCCGAGGGTCGACGCGCCGTCTGCATTCGCGTGGTTTTCCGTCACCCTCTCACTCCGCCGGGACGCGCACATCCCTGCCCGGCCGCGCCTGCGGCTGAGGCGTCAACGGCCGCGGCCGTTCGATCTCCGGCTCCTCCTCGTCGACCTCGCCGAACAGGCGGCTGAACAGCCGCCACGAGAGCCGCCCGACGTCGTCCATCACCGTGAACACCGCCGGGACGAAAACGAGCGACAGCAGTGTTGACATGATCAGGCCGCCGATCACTGCGATCGCCATCGGCGAACGGAAGCCGCCGCCGTCGCCGAGGCCGAGGGCGGAGGGGAACATGCCCGCCGCCATGGCGATGGTGGTCATCACGATCGGGCGCGCCCGCTTGCGGCCGGCTTCGACCAGGGCGTCGAGTCGTGGCGTCCCGCGGCCGATCTCCTCGATGGCGAAGTCGACCAGCATGATCGCGTTCTTGGTGACGATGCCCATCAACATCAGGATGCCGATCACCACAGGCATCGATATCGCCTTGTGCGTGATAAGGAGCGCGATGATCGCGCCGCCGATCGACAGCGGCAGCGACACCAGAATGGTGACCGGCTGGAGGAAGCTGCCGAACAGCAGCACCAGAAGCCCGTAGACCATCATCAGACCCGCGCCCATCGCCGCGGCGAAAGAGGCGAACACCTGGCTCATCACCTCGACGTCGCCCGTCTCGCGGATCTCGACGCGCGGCGGCAGGCCCTTGGCGGCCGGCAGGGCGTGAATGGCCGCCACCGCCTCGCCGAGCGCGGCGTCGCCGCGCAGATCGCCTTCGATCGTCACCCGCCGCGTGCGGTCGAAGCGGTTGATGGCGGTCGGTCCATGGCTCATCGAGAAGTCGGCGACCACCGAGAGCGGGGTCGAACCGCCGCTCGCGGTGGGAACGCGCAGGTCCTGCAATAAGCCGACACGCGAGCGCGCCGCCTCGTCGAGCTCGACGCGGATCGGGATCAGTCGGTCGCCGGCGTTGAACTTGGCGAGGTTGGCGTCGATGTCGCCGAGCGTGGCGACGCGGATCGTCTCCGACAGCGCCTCCGTGGAGACGCCGAGGTCGGCCGCCACCTGGCGCTTGGGCGTGACGCGCAGCTCCGGACGATCGAGCTCCGCCGTCGAGATCGGGTTCTCGATGATCGGGATCGCGCGCATTTCGCTGGCGATCTGATTGGCCGTATCGTTGATGACGTCGATGTCGGGGCCGGCGATGATCAGCGACAGGTCGCGCTGGCCGTTGTCCTTGAGGAACCAGAACCGGATGTCCGGCTGGCCAGCGAGCATGGCGCCGATCCGCGTCTGCAGATCCTTCTGCGTCGCCTCGCGCTCCGACTTGTGGACGAAGTTGATGACCAGGGTGGCCTTGCGCGGCTCGGACCCGGCGCCGAGGATCTGGCCGCCGAAGATGAGCGCCGAGCGCACCTCCTGCATGGCGCGCAGCTTCTCCGAAATCGCCCGGGTGACCCCGTCGGTGTCGTCAAGCCGCGAGCCGGGGGGCAGCTCGACCGCGAGCAGCACCCGTCCGTAGTCGTCGGCCGGGATGAAGCCGGAAGGGAGGAGCTGGGTCGACCAGAGCGAGGCGGCGAAAATGAGGGCGCCGATGGCCAGCGTAATCCAGCGGTGGCGCACGGAGCCGCGCACGAGCCGCGTGTAACCTCGCATCACCATCCCGTCGGCTTGCTCATTTTCGCGCGGGGCGCGCAGGAAGTAGGCCGAAATGACCGGCGTGACGAAACGGGCGACCAGCAGCGAAAAGATCACCGCAATCGCGACGGTCAGGCCGAACTGGCGGAAATACTGCCCGGCGATGCCGCCCATGAAACTCACCGGCGCGAAGATCGCGGCGATCGACAGCGAGATGGCGATGACCGCCAAGCCAATCTCGTCGGCCGCCTCGAGCGAGGCGCGATAGGCCGACTTGCCCATGCGCATGTGGCGGACGATGTTCTCGATCTCGACGATCGCGTCGTCGACGAGAATGCCGGTGACGAGCGTGATCGCCAAGAGACTGACGAGGTTCAGCGAGAAGCCGATTGCGTCCATCGCCCAGAAGGTCGGGATGATCGACAGCGGCAACGCGAGCGCGGTGACGATGGTGGCGCGAAGGTCGCGCAGGAAGACGAACACGACGACAATCGCGAGGAGCGCGCCTTCGATCAGCGTCTCCATCGTCGAATGATAGTTGCCGAGCTCGTTGTCGACCTGGGTGTCGACCTTGGTGAAGGCCACTTCGGGGTGCGCCGCCTGGATCTTCGCCAGGCGCTCGGCGATCCGCTGGTCGACGGTGACGTCGCTTGCGCCCTTGGCGCGGGTGACGCCGAAGCTGACGATCGGCTCATCGAACAGGCGGGAGAAGGTGCGCGGCTCGGCCGCGCCGTCGACGACTGTTCCCAGTTCGTCGAGGCGGACCTTGCGCCCGCCGGCGAGAGCGATCGGCAGCGCCGCGAGGTCGGCGACGCTGCGGGCGCCGGCGAGCGTGCGGATCGCCTGTTCCTGGCCGGCGACCTCGCCGCGGCCGCCGCCGAGATCGACGTTGTCGGCGCGCACCTGCTCGTTCACCGCCGCGGCGGTCACGCCGAGAGCAAGCAGCTTCTCCGGATTGAGCGAGACACGGATCTCCCGGTCGACGCCGCCGAAGCGCCTCACCTCGCCGACGCCGGGGATGCTCTGCAGGTCGCGGGCGACCGCGTCGTCGATGAACCAGGAGAGCTGCTCGACCGACATTCCCGGCGCCGACGCCGCGTAGGTGACGATCGGCAGGCCTTCAACATCCACACGGCTGACGATCGGCTCGTCGATGGTGCGCGGCAGGTCGCCGCGGATCTTGGCGATCTGGTCCTTCACGTCGTTGAGCGCGCGGTCGATGTCGACCGAGCCGACATTGAACTGCACGATGGTCGAGGATGACCCGTCGGTGACAGTCGAGAGGATGTGCCAGACGCCGTTGAGGCTCGAGACCGCGTCCTCGACTTTTTTCGTCACCTGCGATTCGAGCTCGCTCGGCGCCGAACCCGACTGGGTGATGAGAACCTGGACGATCGGAATGTCGATGTTGGGAAAACGGGTGACCGACATCGTCCGGAAGCTGATCAGGCCCAGAACCGTCAGCACGGCGAAGGCGACCGCGGCCGGGATCGGTCGCCGGATCGACAAGGCCGAAATGTTGAAGCGCATGGTCAGCCCCCTGCGGCGGTCGTCGTCGCGGGCGTCGGCCGCACCCGGTCGCCGGGACGCAGGAAGGCGGCGGCTTTCGCGATCACGGTTTCGCCCTCGGCAAGGCCGTCCTTGATCTCGATCTCGTCGCCGTCGCCGATGCCCGGCGTCACCGTTCGCTCCTCGACCCGGCCGTCGCGCACGACATAGAGCCTACCGACGTCGCCCTCGCGCTTGACTGCGGCGGCCGGCGCGCCGACCCCATCGCGGCGCACGAGTTCGACCTCGGCCGAGGCGAAGGCGCCGATATGGGCGTGCGACACGTCGGAAAGGGCGATGCGCACCTTGCCGGTGCGGCTCGCCTTGTCGACTTCCTGGGAAATGAGCCGCACCCGCCCCGGAACCGGGTCGGAAACGCCCGGCAGGCCGATGCTCGCTGGCATGCCGTCGGCGAAACGGGTCAACGACTGCTCCGGCGCGTCGGCCTCGAGGTCGACCGCGCCGTCGACGATGATGCGGAACAGCGGCTCGCCCACGCCCGAGGCCGTCGCGCCGAGCTTGGCGGAGCGCCGGCTGACCAGGCCGGCGACCGGCGCCGTAACTTCGGTGCGCCCGATGCGCACCTCCAGTTCCTGACGCTCGGCGTCGCGGGCCTTGCGGTCGGCTTCGGCGACGCTGAGCGCGTTGCTCGCCCCCGCGAGCTGGGCCTGAGCCGTCTTCATCGCCGTCTCGCGCTGCTCGACGGTCGAGGCCGACATGATGCCGGCGCCGAGCTTCTGCGCCCGCTCATAGTCATTGGCTGCCCAATGCGCCTGCGCCTCGGACTGCGTGACCAGATTCTTGGCCTGCGCGATTGCGGCGTCGGCCCGCTTGATCGCCGCGTCGTTCTCGGCGAGCAGCGCGTCGAGCTGGGTCCGGTCGAGGCGGGCGAGCACCTGGCCGGCCTTGACCCAGTCGCCGTCCTCGGCGTCCAGTTCGACGATCGTCAGCCCGTCGATGCGCGCGGCGACCTGCGCTTCGTCACGCGGCATAAGCGTGCCGGACACGAACAGCCGGTCGACGAATTCGCGCCGGTCGGCCGTCGCCACCGTAACCGCGGGCGGAGGCGGCGCGGCAGGCGCCTCCGCGGCTGCGGCGGAGGCGATGGACGCAGGGCAGGACGCGGTGCCGACCGGCAGGCCGAGCGCTCGGACCCTTTGCGTCGGAGCCGAGCACGGCTGAAGCGCCGCAAAGCCCGCGGCGGCGCCGATCAGGACGCAGAGCGCGAGGAGCGGGGCCAGGAAACGGGTCATCGTGAAGACTCCTCCTCGCCCGTTGCAAGCGCCCCGGCAAACAAAGCCTTCAGCACCCCATAGGCCATGGCGGTCTCGGCGGCTCGGTCGAAGTCGGGCTCGGTCGCCATCCGCTTGAAGAGCCCGCCGACGAAGGTGAAAAAGAACCGGGCCGCGAGCCGCGAGTCGAGTGCGGCCGAGGCCGCGCCGGCCGCCTTGGCGGCGTCGATCACCTTTTCGAGCTTGACCAGCACGTCGGCGTCGAGCGCCCGGGTCATCTCGGCCACGCGGGCATTGCGACCGGCCTCCGCCCAGATCTCGACGATCATGCGCGCCTTTTCCGGCGGCTTGGCGAAGACGTGGTCTCTGAGAGCGATTTGGATGGCTTTGGCGATGTCGGCGTTTTGCGCCAAGAGCTCGGCGAACGCGTCGGTGTTGCCCTCCTGATCGAGCGCGCAGAGCGAATTGACGAGCGCCTCCTTGGAGGGAAAGTAGCGGTAAAGGTTGCCGGCGCTCATCTCGGCCTCCTCGGCGACATGCTGCATCGTGGCCGCGTGGAAGCCGTGGCGGACGAAGGCGCGCTCGGCCGCCTCGAGAATCCGCTCGCGCCGGCTGTCCTCGCCGCCGCGCCGTTTCGGAAAGGGGCTGCCTGGCGTCATATCGGAGCATTGAGAATGAACATTCATTTTCATTGCTCTTCGATTGCGGCGGCATTGGGGCGCTTGGCTGGATAACACTAATGGCGTGCGTTCTATATCCGGGCCAAGGCGGCTATCGATCGCGCGATCGCTTGTCCCCATGCAGGCGTGATCGGAAAGCAACGGCTCGCGCGGCGCGGCTCGACCTTGTCCCGATCCCTGCCGAAAATGCCCGTCGGATGTGTGCGGAGGACGATCCGAGACGCGCCGCCGCGGCCTACGCCGGCGAGCTTTTTGCGGGCGCTCGGCGAAGGCCGGCGCCTCGATCTCGCGCTGATGGTCTCAGCGACAGCGGTCACGCCGCTTCGCTCTCTCCGGGCCTTTCGGCGATCGAAGGTGACTGCCAAGCCGCCCCTTCGCGCCTCGTCCTGATCCCCAGGTCAAGCCCGGGGATGGCGAAGGACGTTTCAGAGCGCGAAAGTTCTCCGCCCGCTGGGTCATCCTTCGACAAGCTCAGGATGAGGTTGTTGTGATCACAACGCCACTCATCACCAGCTTGTAGGACGCCTCGCGAGACGGTCCCCTCGCGGGCGTGACGCCAGCCTCACGCCTCCTTCGGCCGAGGGTCGGGGAGGAAGCCGCCGAGCAGGCCGATGGCGGGCAAAAAGGCGCAGACGTGATAGACGAAGGTCAAGCTCGTCTTGTCAGCCAGGATGCCGAGGAGCGCTGCGCCCACGCCGCCGAGGCCGAAGCTCAGGCCGAAGAACAGGCCCGCCACGGCGCCGACGCTGCCCGGCGTCAGTTCCTGCGCATAAACGACCATCGCGGAAAAGGCCGAGGACAGGATCAGGCCGATCGCGACGCTGTTGATGATCGTGCCGACGAACCCGAGATGGGGCAAGAGCAGCGTGAACGGCAGCACGCCGAGGATCGAACCCCAGATCACGAATTTCGCGCCAAAGCGGTCGACCAGCGGGCCTCCAAGGAACGTCCCGGCTGCGACCGCGGCGAGGAACACGAACAGCAGGACCTGCGCGGTCTGGATCGACACCCCAAAGGTCTGGATCAGATAGAACGTGTAATAGCTGTTGATGCTGGCGAGATAGACCACCTTCGAGAACAGCATCACGATCAGCACGAAGAGGGTGCGAACGACGATCCTGCGCGGGTGGCTCGGGCCGGCGACGGCGGCCGCTTTGCTTCTCTCTGCCCGGCGCACCGCGTACCAGCGGGTGACGCCGGTCAGAAGTCCAATCGCGGCCAGCGCAAGCAAGGTGAAGGCCGCGACGGAATGCTGGCCAAATGGCACGACGATGAACGCCGCCAGCAGCGGCCCGAGCGACTGGCCGAAATTGCCGCCGACCTGAAAGAAACTCTGGGCGAACCCATGCCGGCCGCCCGACGCGAACCGCGCGACCCGCGAAGCCTCCGGGTGAAACACGGCGCTGCCGATTCCGACCACCGCGACCGAAACCAGGATCAACGGATAGGAGTTGGCGAAGGCGAGCAGCGCGAGGCCCACCAGCGTGAAGGCCATCCCCGCGGGCAGGATCCCGTTGACCGGCCGTTTGTCGAGCGTCATGCCGATCAGCGGCTGGAGGAAAGAGGCCGTGATCTGGAAAACCAGGGTAATGACCCCGATCTGAAAGAATGTCAGGGCAAACTTCTGGTGGAAGACCGGATAAAGCGCCGGCGCCAGCGACTGCATCGTATCGTTGAGCATATGCGACGCGCTAAGCGCGGCGATGACGCCGACGGCGGTCGTCGAATTGGCCTTGACGCGCGAAGGCGCACGGTCGGCGTAGGTCGGCGCGGTGGTCAAAAGCAAACTCCTCCTGCCGTCGCCGGTCGAAAGACGACGCCGTCGCCACTCTACGCCGCACAACGCGGCGTGGACTTCAAATCTGCTTGATTTCGGCTATTTCGGCGCGAGCACCATGATCATCTGCCGGCCCTCCATCGACGGCTCGGCCTCGACCTTGGCGATCGGCGCGGTCTCGGTCTTCACCCGCTGCAGAAGCTTGAAGCCGATATCCTGATGCGCCATTTCGCGGCCACGGAAGCGAAGCGTCACCTTGACCTTGTCGCCCTCCTCGAAGAACCGAAGAACCGAGCGCATCTTTACGTCGTAGTCGTGATCGTCGATCCCCGGACGCAGTTTGATTTCCTTGATCTCGACGACCTTCTGGCGCTTGCGCGCCTCGGAAGACTTCTTCTGCTCTAGGAAGCGATACTTCCCGAAGTCGAGGATCTTGCAGACCGGGGGGGTCGCATTGGGGACGATCTCGACCAGATCGAGTCCGGCCTCTTCCGCCTGGCGCTGAGCGTCAGACAGATTGACGACGCCCTGATTCTTTCCTTCGGCGTCGATGAGTTGGACTTGAACTGCGCGAATGTCGCGATTCGTGCGCGGGCCGCCTTTCTCCGGCGCCGCAGTTGCTTTCATAGGACGGCGAATGGCCACTCTCCTGGGTTCGTTGATTCGGCGCCGCTTTGGGCGCACACAAAAGGCCCGCTCAGAGCCTCGGCCCTGCGGACTGCTACAGATGGGTCAGATTGCGCGTTTAGTCAATCGCCGTCAGGCCATTTAAGGGGCAGCGCCCAGCAGTCTTCCACCCCGTCGAGCGCGCGCCGGCCCGCGCCGGAGCGCCAGGAAGAACTCTCCGACAGGCTTGCGCGTTGGCGCGGTGGAGGAGCGTGGGACGTCTGCCGGATCGTCAGGTCAGGCGGCGACGTTGGCGACCACGGTGTCGAGCAGCAGCGCGCCGGCTGGCGTCGCGCGAAGGCGACCCGATACGTCGCGCTCCAGGAAACCGTCGTCAATCAAGGATTGCAATCTTTCGCGGTCCAGTTCGCGTCCGCTCAGAGCCCGATAGCGGACAGGATCGACTCCCTCCGCGAGTTGCAGACCCATCAACAGGTACTCATCGCCCTGCTGCTCGGGCGCCAGCGGCGTGTTCTCGACCAGGCCATGCCCCTTCGTCTCGACTTGGGTCAGCCAAGTCTCGGGATGGCGCTCGCAGGCCTGGGCGAGCCGGCCAACCGGCGTGACCAGCCGTCCGTGCGCCCCGGGGCCGACGCCGGCATATTCGCCGTAACGCCAATAGACGAGATTATGGCGGCTCTCGCCGCCCGGCCGCGCGTGATTGGAGACTTCATAGGCCGGCAGGCCACGCGCCTCGGTGACCTCGCGGGTCGCCCGGAACAAGGCGAGGCTGAGGTCCTCGTCGGGGAGGCTGAGCTTGCCGGCGTCGCGCAGCCGCTCAAACATCGTGTCCGGCTCGACGGTGAGTTGGTAAAGCGACATATGGTCGCCCGCGAGGTCGAGCGCGCGGGCGAGTTCGTTGCGCCAAGCGGTCTCGTCCTGACCTGGCCGACCGTAGATGAGATCGAAGGTGAAACGTGGGAAGACCGAGGAGGCAAGGCGCACCGCCGCGAGCGCTTCCTCGACGCTGTGGCGGCGGCCGAGCGCCCGAAGGTCAGCGTCGGCGAGCGCCTGAACGCCGATCGAGAGCCTGTTGACGCCCGCGTCGCGGTAGCCGCGAAACCGCTCGGCCTCGACGCTCGTCGGGTTGGCCTCCAGGGTAATCTCGGCCCCGGGCTCGATCCGCCAGTTCGCCGCAATCGCTTCGAGGACGCCGCCAACGGTCTCCGGGCGCATGAGCGAGGGGGTGCCGCCACCGAAGAAGATCGAGCGGACGACCCGCCCCGGCGCGAGCGCCGCCCGATGAACGATTTCGGCCCGAAAGGCGGCGAGGAACCTGCCTTCATCGATCGCAGCGGCGCGGACGTGGCTGTTAAAGTCGCAATAGGGGCATTTCGACAGGCAGAATGGCCAGTGGACATAGACCCCGAACCCCGGATCGCCGTCGGCCGCACCCAGCTTGGAAGTCCCAACGGGCGCAATATCGGACTCGGTCATCGATTCCTTATGACATCTATTCGCCAGCCGAGCCGGCCGTCCCGCCACGTCCGAGCCAATCTGGACCCTTTGCACAAGGTCACAGCGCCAGATTCGGCAATTCAACCACGGGAAGAGGGAAGGAAATACACTAAACTGGCGGAGAGGGAGTCCCCCATTGCTGTGTCTCAGTCGGTATCACAGTAATTCAGCGTGTTCGTAACACGGCTGATATAATTGGTCTTTTCGCTCACATTGTGTCATACTGCTTCCTACAGTTTCAAAATCTTGTGGGGTAGCATGTGGGGGCGGTTATGGCGGTGCTAACGGATGCAAAGGCAAGAGCGATAAAGCCGGAGGACAAAGATTTACCAGATGGAACCGTGATAGGTCTGTGGCTGAAGCCTACCGCGAAGAAGGGACGCGGCCAATGGAATTTCCGCTTTGTGTCTCCGGTCACGCAAAAGCGACGGGACATGGGCTTGGGAGCGTACCCCGACGTAGGCATCGCAGAGGCCAGACGCCAAGCGAATGCTGCTCGTCAGGAGCTTCTAAAGAACCCGTCGCCGGCCGCGGCCGTCCTGTGGCGGCAGAAACGGAGCTGATATCCTGACCGTTGGGGAGGAGCGGCCGATAGTCTTCTGGTGGTGGTAACCCCGTCAAAAAACGTGGTCCATGAGCTGTTGCGCACTTGAGAGTGGTGACGCCATCGCGGCGATCCCGGTCAGGAAGTTGATCTCCTTGCGCGGCTCAGCCTCTCCACTTGAGTGAGAGGAGCATCACATCATGACCAAATCGAAGCGGCGCCGCGCCGAACGAGACTTCACCCCCACCCATCCTGATGCCGCAGCGATCGATATCGGCTCAAGGATGCATGTCGCGGCCGTTCCGCCGGACCGGGACCCTGAGCCAGTGCGCGCCTTCGGGACCTGCACCGGCGATTTGCAACAGTTGGCCGATTGGTTCGAGCGCTGCGGCGTTCGAACGGTCGCGATGGAGTCCACCGGCGTCTATTGGATACCTGCCTACGAACTGCTCGAACAGCGCGGATTCGAGGTGGTGCTGGTCAACGCCCGCGACGCCAAGCACGTGCCGGGACGCAAGAGCGACGTCAGCGACGCCCAATGGCTGAGACGGCTGCACGAATATGGGCTGCTGCGCGCCAGCTTCAGACCGAAGGGCGAGTTGGCCGCATTGCGCGCCTATCTGCGCCAACGTGAGCGCCTGCTGGACTACAGCGCCTCGCACATCCAGCATATGCAGAAGGCGTTGATGCAGATGAACGTTCAACTCCATCACGTGGTGACCGACATCACCGGCGAGACCGGGATGCGGATTATCCGCGCGGTGGTTGCGGGTGAACGGGATCCTGCTGTGCTGGCCAGCCATCGGGATCGGCGCTGCCATGCCTCGGAGGCGGAGATCGCTGCCGCGCTGGCCGGAAACTGGCGTGAGGAGCATGTCTTTGCTCTCGGACAGGCGCTTGAGCTTCACGACGCCTACCACGCCAAGGTCGTCGAGTGCGATTTGCGGATCGAAGCGGTCTTGCAGCGTCTTCGAGACGCCGCAGCCAAACCGGTCGGGCGGCTGCCGCCAGCTCGTCATCGAGACAAGACGCCCAATGCGCCGACTTTCGATGCGCGGGCGGCATTGCACGCGGTCCTCGGCGTCGATCTGACGCAAATTCATGGCCTCGGTCCTTCGCTGGCGCTGAAACTGATCGGCGAGTGCGGGACCGACCTCTCCGCTTGGCCAAACGCCAAACACTTCACATCCTGGCTATGCCTGGCGCCGGCCAACAAGATCTCGGGGGGAAAGGTGCTTTCGACGCGAACGCGGCGATCCGGCAGCAGAGCCGCGGCTCTGCTGAGGCTGGCTGCAGTGACTGTCGGTCGCACGCAGACGGCGTTGGGCGCCTTCTATCGAAGGCTCTCCGCACGTGTCGGCAAAGCCAAAGCGGTGACTGCAACCGCACGCAAGATCGCCACCCTGTTCTACAACGCCCTCCGACATGGGATGGACTACGCCGACCCCGGCGCGTCGTCCTACGAGGATCGATATCGCGCCCGCGTTCTCGCCAACCTCCGACGACGCGCAAAGTCTCTCGGCTACACGCTGCACGAGATGCCGGCGCCGGCGTAGTTTCTCAGGAAGCAAGACCCTATCGAACAACGAAAAGCATCCAATGCGGCAGGAGAGCCAGCTGTTCCGGCAATGACCTTCGAGCAGGCTGCCACGACGATGTGCGAACAAAAGCGAGCAGGCTGGAAGAACCCTAAGCACGCCCAACAGTGGATCAACACACTTAACGCATATGTTTTTCCGGTGATTGGCGATCGGGCCGTGGACTCTCTCAATGCCGACGACTTTCGAGCCTTGCTTGCGCCGATCTGGCTTACGAAATCAGAAACTGCGATGAGGGTAAAGCAACGGTGCCATGCCGTCATGGACTGGTGTCTTGCCAAGAATTTTATTAGCGGCAATCCGACAACCGTCGTCACCAAGTTGCTCCCTGCGATGGAGAAGAAGAACGCTAGGACAGAGCATCACCCTTCAATGCCATGGAACGAGGTTCCGAAATTTGTGAGTGAGGTCCTTCACGATGGCACACCGGGGACATGTCGAGAAGCGATAGAATTCCTCATCCCGTGCCTATCCGGTTAAGACCCTCACCCGCTACATCTAGGGTGTTGCCACTCCCCTGAGTAAAGCTCGGCGTAGGTCGGAGCCGTCGCATCGCCTGCGATTCCGAGGAGAGAGCGGAAGGCGTTGAACGGGTAGAACCGCCGATTGAAGCGGAACGTGAACTCGTTGAGGTAGGCTTGCAGGTGCTTGGCGCTGACGCCGTGATGGATGCCGTTGAGCCAGGTCTTCAGATTGCTAAAGACGAGGTGGGAGATCGGTAGGAACTCCTCGGCGACCTCAGGGTCGCCGCATTCGGCGATGGCGTGGTGATCGTAGCCACGCGCCCGCAGACTGCCATAGGCGCTCCAATCATCGGTGACGAGCAGGGTCCCCGGCATGACGGCGCTTCCGACGAATTCGCACAACGTTTCGGCAGAGCGGTCAGGGGCGATGGCGAGTCGAACGCGCCCAGCATACCGGCCGTCCTTTCTCTTGTCCTGCGCCGTGCCCGGCTTGCGGTGGCGAACCTCGACGGCGGCGGCGACCAACGTCTTGTGGTGGACGCCTCGACCCTCGCCGCGTGTCTTTCCGCCGACGTAGGTCTCATCCACCTCGACATGTTCACCCACCCTGCCGCCGATCCGATCCTGATCGGGCCGCACCATGCCCGCGCGCAGCTTGTGCAGGATGCCAAAGGCGGTCTCGTAGCGGGTTAGGCCCAGTTGCCGCTGGAACTGCACCGCCGATACGCCCTGCGTTTGGCTGGCGACCAGATAGGCGGCCCAGAACCACACGCTCAGTGGCGTATGGCTGCGCTCCATGACCGTGCCGACCGTCAGCCCAGTATTCTTGCGACATTTCCGGCAGCGCAGGACGCCAGGGCGGTTATCAAAGCGGAACGGTTCTCCGCCCATTCGACAGTGCGGGCAGACGAACCCACCGTCCCAGCGGGACTTTTCCAGATAGGCGGCGCAAGCCGCGTCGTCAGGGAAAAGGCGCTGGAACTCGGGAAGCGACCGTGGGAAGGCCAAGCTCGCGTGGTCGAGAACATCCATGCCCTGTACCATTATCCGCTTTGCGCCCACACTATGTCCGCCCATCTTGGGCGTCAAGCGGATAGGATTGAGCCTCAGGGGATCTGAATGTAGTGGGCGTGGGCGTTAACCGGATAGGCACGCCTCATCCTCTCAGCGGCCCGGTCGGGGGAGGTCAGGAAGATGCAGTGGGATGAGATCGACCTCGAAGATAAGGTATGGACCGCCCCGGCAGAGAACATGAAGGCAAAGATTGAACACCGTGTCCCACTGACATCGCTGATGATTGAAATTTTGCAGCAGCAAAAGGCGCTGGGGCTTCACGACAAACTGATATTCCCGTCACCGCGTGGAAAAGTCTTCTCCGACAATACGCTTTCGAAATTTCTTCGTGATCACAAGGCACCAAGCGACACCAAGGGCCGCTCCGCAGTTGTCCATGGCTTCAGGTCGAGCTTTCGGGTCTGGGGTGCGGAACAAAGTCATCCAGAACATTTGCTGGAGGAGTGCTTGGCACACACTGAGAGAAACGCCGTCGTCGCCGCGTACAGGAAGACTGATCTACTTGAGCAGCGCAGTGTTATTATGGAGAAGTGGACAGACTTTGTTCTGTCTAATCGACGATAATCATTTCATCAATTAAATTATAATCTGCGGCATATTCAAACGATGGTGCGTCCGCAGTTGATTATGTGGGACCGTTGTCCGCCCGAGGGGCGGACAACGAAGGTCGCTTCAGTTGTTATAGCGATCTAACCAGCTTTGGACAGCCGACAATTTCCAACCTATGCATCCGGGTGAAATATGGCATCGATGGGGAAATGTACCTTCCTGCTCCATTCGATATCGAGTAGAGCGGGATAAGCCGGTAATCTCGGCACATTCATTTTCTCGAATTATTCGGTCATTAAATGTATCCTTCATGTAATCATCTATCTCCTTTGAAAGTGTACTCCATCAGCTTGGTAGTACCTGTGAAAGCCGCCAAACGCGACCATTTTTGCAGTCAAAACCCGACCACAGAAGCAATACTAACGCTTTCCGTGATCAATGTCAAGGTTTCAATGATAGAAATGCCGACAATGGCGAAATAACTTCAGCCACATCTGGCACACAGGCTTTATTGATTACTAGCCTCAGCAAAAATCATAATAAAGCCATCGACGGAATAGGGGGTACCAATGACACCGGGACCACTCAAAATAGCTGTCAGTGATAATCCTTTTTAATCTCCTTTAAGGATGTTTTCTCACACCACGGTGACGTTGTATGAAATGATCGACGCGACGGCGACCAGCAGGCATCCGATCCAGAGAATCCGGCACGAAAACGCTCCCCATAGGCCTGCTGCTTCGCCATTTGTAGGGCGGTGGCTCCCTGAAGGCGTCGTCCTGATCAATTCATACGAAGCTTGCGATTTTCGTCACCGAGGAAAGCGGCTGCGGAAGCCAATATCTCCTCTTGCCCGTTTAACGAAAAGTTCAAATTCTCGGCAAAGACCTCGCCCGTGCGTTTATCCGAAACAACGTCAAAATTAACCTTCTGTCCTTCCTTCAGTTCCGCTAGTCCGGCCCGTTCAACGGCCTTGATGTCTACGTAAACGTTAAATCCCCCGTCAAATGGCTGGATGACCCCGTAGCCCTTGCGTGAGTTGAACCATTTCACGATTCCACTTTTCACGAATTACCTCCCGCGTGCGGTCTTACTTGCCGGTAAACCGCTTGAACAACCTCAACTTGATATATGAGGCTTCACGGTCCCGAGCCATCCGAACGATCCTCCGAAATTATCGCGTTAGCTCGCCCGAATCGTGCCGCTAAAAAGCTCCAACCCAACGACGGCGGAGCAACTTTGAGACAAACTTCGACCCGAAGAAAGTTAAATGCCGTTAATGTTTTCGTTGTTCTCAAAGTCGTTCAGGATGCATGGGTCGTTCCGTAATTGTAACGCCCGCCGACTTTCCCGACCGTTCTTAGGATCATCACATCTTCGAAGTCGCTAAGAGGGGCCCACCTAATTATGAAGAACCTGAGTCTCAAAAGCTGCACAGGTCAACACGAGCCTGTCGGTGCGGGCCGTCTCGCCAACCCCTGATTGAGTCTCACCACGCATCCGTTCGGATCGTGAAGTCCGCGGGGCGCAACTCATCGGTTGCACTAACCCTAAAATCGCCCTATTTGTTCCACTGCGCTGATTCAAGCGAAATCCCCAAATCAGCCAATGGAGGCACCCAATGTCGGAATCAGACGATAAATCACTCGCCGCGCAAATCCTGTCTTCCTATCTCTCAAATAACACCGTGGCTGCCGCTGATCTGCGATCAGTCATTGACAGCGTGAAAAGGGCGTTTGGCGGTGCCTCGGAAACGACATCGACGCCACCCTCAGACAGTGAATCGAAGAGTTGGGAGCCAGCAGTCCCTGTGAAAAAGTCGATCACCCCAGAGGCCATTACGTGTCTCGTTTGCGGTGAAAAATTCAAATCACTGAAGCGACACTTGCATAGTGCCCATCAGCTAACACCACGCGAATATCGCGAGACTTTCAAACTCAAGAATGATTACCCCATCGTTGCGCCGGCCTATGCTGCTCGTCGGTCCGACCTTGCAAAGTCGCTTGGATTGGGGCGCAAGCCCGCCGTGAAGGCCCCGGTCAAGAAGACGAGCACCAAGCGTACCGCGAAGAAAGCCGTTGCTACTAAGGCCGCCGCTGCGGAGTGATCTGTCGCCACTCATCAGCAAGCGGGTCGGTGAAGTCCATTTGCTGACCCACTCTCACGAAGCTGGGTCTATCTACGGTTATGACGGCTGTCACGAGGCTTACCGGCTTGGGCACTCGTCAGGTGATGCGGTGGCCGAAGTGATGGATCGCAAGGCCCGCCAAGCGCCTTGGCCAGTTGGATATGGACAGGAAGATGCTGGGGCGCAGTTCCCTGTGTCATCGCCGGGGGCCGCCAGGATTGCCTAGGCGTTAGGAACGCCCAACCCTGTGCTTTGCCGACTTGGTCTTGGGATCGGTTGTAGGCTTGTTGTCTCCTTTTTCAGTAACTTCCCGAAAGAAGGTTTGTAGCCGTTCGCTTTGTATTGGCTGATCGGGATTGAGAGCTTACGGTTTCCGTAGGCCACCATCACTCTTCCGTCCGGCGTCACATACAATCCAGTCGCCATTATCAGACCTCCCCCGTGAGGTTCGATCGGGCCGCCGATCATTGGTGTCACAATTAGGGCAGGTCCGCAACCTTGGTTGTGTACTGTCCACTACGTAAGAGGGCGGGGCAATAGGGACAGGCAAAATCAATTTTGATGATGTGGCGCGGGCCTACTCTGTACCCCTTATCTACCTATTATGTCCCATAAACCCGAACGCCCAACAGGCGCACCCCTGTGGAAAACTGACATCGCTCACGGTCGTCCCACCCCTCGACAAGACAATCTCTTACGCCGCTCCGGTATATTAATTACGCGACCTCGCCAAACGCCGCTCACAGCATTGTCATCAAGTCGTGATGATAACAAGCGTAAAAATGTCGCGGGCGCAGGATATCTCTTTGAAAAAGCTAATTAAAAGCGAGCGATCTATCTGTTTTCGAAAGCGATCGCGAGCTACTGCGCAAATTTACAAACATCGGCAACCTTAAGGTTGTCCGTGTCTTTGCATTCTATCGGCGTCTGGCGGCGGCACTTTCATGAATGATGCATCTGAGCCTGTTGAGGCACCGGCCGACTGGCATTTCGTCGCGTCAAACAGGAGACGCACCCCCAGAGGTTGGGAGGCTCTCCGCTCTGGCGCGTTCCCGAGATTTTCTCTACCAAGCACGAGACGCAATTACTCTCCCGAACCGGGGGTAAGATATGCGCCCCGCCTTCGGGTGCGCGGGACCGGACGAGCTTCGCAATCGCGTGCCAGTAGATCGTGGCACCAAGATCATTGGCCTGCCGTTTCATATGGTATGCGAAGGCGTAGGCGGCGTCCTTTCCATGCTCGGAGACTAGTGCGTTCGCCTCAGCCTCTATCCATTTCGCTCTTTGACGAACCGCGCCCAGCAAACGCATTTTTATTAGCCAATCGCTTTTGTAATACAGGTTTTTTGGCGACGAAATTGGCAAAGGTTGCGGTCAGGCTCGCACCACTTCGGAGGCAATCGAACGGGTGGGCCAATTTCGTCGTCAGTGTCATGCTATGGGTCGAAGCCTAGCTGAGACTGACCATCCTCCCGCGAGGCTTGAGGCTTGGAAACGGCGGGCCCGCATCGCTGATATTCGGAAACCACACGCGCAGTCAGGGTATTAGTCGGCCCTCGGCCTCCAACGGCCCCGCGGTGACCTCGATCCCAAGACCACTCTTGCCGTGCCTTCGGCGCGACATGTGGCCGCTCATAATGACAAATCAGTTGACTTTGGTAAATAATGGTTAATGATATCGCGTTAAAAGCTTTATGAAGAGAGCTTCCGGGCGGGGGCTTGACCAATGGTGACGGACCTAGCTTACAAGTTGATATCACACCTTCTCGAAGATGTCGTGGTAAAGCTGACGTTGAGTAGTATGGCCGTTCTCAGCCTTGGGGATGGTTTATTAGAGTATCTGAACCACCCACCTATCTTTCATGCTAGAAAGAAAGTGGTGCGAATTGTTGCTCCTGAACTGAATCCTGATGTGGCAACACCAATTCCTTACGACGCTGACCGAAGAATTATCGATCTAATACGGATCGCACGAAACGCTGACGTGAGCCACTTCGCTGGGCATAAGCAAGGCGGTTTGCTGCACTGATCGAACTCACGAATCGGATCAGCAGCGGGCGCTTCTCGCTTTAGGTCCGCACGGAATCGGGCCTGTCTTTCCGTGGGACGATGTCGAAACCCGCTCCGTCCAAAGCTTTTAGGGCCGCAAACGCGAATAGTTGAGCCTCTGCGGGATCAAGATGCTCTTCCGGCCATTTAGTGCCGCCTTCTCGTTCGTATTCAGGATGGGCGATCCTTGCGTTCTGAATCGCGATCTTCATGACTCGTAACGGACCGACCAACTCCGCCATAACGCGCTCCTGCCTTCCGATAAGCATAGCAGGCCCCAGCGACGTGCGCGAGGGCTGTTAAGGCGACCATATTTCAAAACCGGGACACTCTCACTAAGCTCTGACCATCTGCGGTCGAGGACGGCTGTGACGAGGCTGACAGGTTTGGCCAACCGTTCAGGGGATGCTGAGGCCGAAGAGATTTGGATCACCCAGCCACCGACCATTGCAAGCCAGACCGGCCACCAACAAGGGTGAAGCTATCAGTGGGGGTGCACTATCCCGCCTTGGCAAAGAGCTATGTCGCCAAACAAGAACCGCCCATCGTTCCGTAGGGGTGAAAAGGGGGCGTACAAGACGGAAAATCTGTGCAGCCCTCGCTTTTGTGCTTGGGGGAAAGAAGGCTGAAGACGGCCTCAGTGAGCACTAAACCTTACTGGGTAGTTGCTGGCAATCAAGCCATAGACAAGGATCGCAAATACAACCGTTAGCGCCAGTAGTACCATGGTGTAATTCAATTTTTTGCCACGGCCCATAAGCGGGTCCTCGAAAACCCGGTCTTTGTTAGCTAGGTAAAAAGCAAGATAAAGCAGTACGTGCGGAGACACGTACGCTAC
This sequence comes from uncultured Alphaproteobacteria bacterium, assembly GCA_963822215.1. Taxonomy (GTDB): domain Bacteria; phylum Pseudomonadota; class Alphaproteobacteria; order Rhizobiales; family Beijerinckiaceae; genus Roseiarcus. Next base: position 128,186 of record CAWGGX010000006.1, on the reverse strand, counting down.
AATCAATATTACCTGTGCAATATTGCCGACCGGCAAGGTGTGTAGCAAATACAACGATACCGCATGGTTACTACAAATGACAAGAGGAAAGAATGATGAATAAATATACTCGCGGTAAGTCGGCCTGTCCTGAAAATAGTAGTCAATAACACTAGTTGTATCAGTTATAGCATTGAACAATTCCCGTATATCATCATTCGGTAAATCTGCAATCTCCGATCTCTTACAGTATAATGTAGCCATCCTCTTTAACGCAATTCTCTGTGACGAGAAATACGAAGTCAATCGTCCGAATCTCATGACTAAATAAAAATTGATATATGGCAATATAAGCCTAATTATTACCTCATGGCTCGAATCATCAAGAAGTTTTCTAGACAAGGATTCACCCAAGCCATAAATTAGACCAAGACCGACGCCTAGACTAACAATTTGATAGGTCCAATTCTTGTCGAGCGCAACCGTCGCCATTTGGCATTTATTCGACAACAATTCGAGTATTTTATCCGAAATCTCTACGGATGAGGTTGCTTTCACGGCCGAAGCGTCCCATGCCTAATAGTGAAGCCACGTTCTGGACTGCTCACCATCACCTGTTGCGCCTGCCCACCTTATCACCCCGTTGACGAAGTCTGGAAGTGCTGGATTCCCTGCGGTTGGGACGCGGACGGGTTAGTTGACGATGGGGACATCGGGGTCTGGGGCGGTTCCCGAAACCAGGTTTGCCCGACGAATTATGGCCGCCTCAGCGGTTTGCCGGTGCGGTCGGGCATGCGAATAAAATGGCGGCCGCCATGCGGCGCGACAGCCGACCAAAGTCACCAAAAAAACAAAGGATTATCCCGAGCCATCAATTCGTTTGAGGTAGGTCTACTGCCGTTCCTGGATCGGGATGGAAAGGATTTTTGTGCGCCTGCGTCGAATCGCTATAGCCCCTTCATTTCGTCCTCGGCCCTCGTTAAAATCCCGTCGAGGTTAGGGTTAAAAGAGAATGCGTTCGAGTCCCACGGTCTCGTTTTTTCTGCTGTTTCTCTTTGTGTGTTCCGGTTCGTGCTGCTTCGGGGCGTCAATCGATGTCGCCCCTGTTGATGGAGGCGAGAAGGGCCTCGTCACCATCACCGGTCCTTTAGAGTACAGCGACATCGAGCAGTTTCAGACTAAAACGTCTGGCCTCACGCAAGCTCTCGTGATGTTTTCGAGCGACGGGGGCAATCTGGAAGCGGGCATTCAAATCGGGAGAATGATGCGGCTGAAGGGATTTCTATCCCTCGTTCCCGACGGCGCTCGCTGTGCGTCAGCATGTGCCTTGGCGTGGTTGGGTGGATCGAAGCGGTTGATGGGAGCGACCGGACAAGTCGGTTTTCATGCAGCCTACGTTCTCAAGGACGGCGTCGCCTCAACGACATCCGGTGGGAACGCACTTGTAGGTGCGTATCTCAACCAGATTGGCTTGCCCGACCGTGCGGTGCTGTACATCACAACCCCGAGCCCGGATGAGATTGCTTGGCTCAAGCTTGAAGATGCCGAAAGCCTCGGCATAGATGTGGGCCTCTTCACCCCGGAAAAAACCACGACTTCGGCCCCATCCGTTCCGACGCGCACTCTACCCGCTACGGGCGGTGACAATGCATCTGCTCGGTACAGGAGAACCAATTGCGGATCGATAATCGACGGAAAAACCGGGATCGAATGGTATATCGGACCTGATTCCGACCTGTCTTGGACAACCGCAAACTTATGGGTTCAAGAATTCGGCGCCTGTGGCAAACGATGGGAGATGCCTACAGCCAAGGAACTTCGGTCATTGTTCGATCCGAGGTTTGTGGCCGGCACCGGCTATTTCACTTCCGGTCGCTATTGGCCCGCTCATATTGAGCCGGTCTTTTCTGGGATTGGTCGAGGGTCTTGGGTCTGGGTGCAGGGCAGCACGTTTGGCGGTAACGCACCGGCATTCAACTTCAATCAGGGTCTGGCAGTGCAAGTTTCCGCCAATCATTTTTATGGCACCGTTCGTGTGTTCGCGGTTGCTCGATGAATGTCTTCCATCCTCAGAACGAGTGTAGACGTGCAACATTGGGCTGAAATGACCGTACTGGGCAACAAAGAACCGGGGTCGGTATGGGACCTTGGTCGATACTTGTGGAGCCCCAAAGCCAATAAGGGCGGGTCAGAATATCGAATAATGACGGAACCGCAGCGTGGGGATTCGGTTCTGCATTTAGTCGCAGGTGTCGAACGGTCAATTAGTCAGTCGCTCGACTTATGCAAATTTGTTAGCTGCGATTGGGACAACTTACGGTGCAGGCGACGGATCGACCACGTTCGCGGTGCCTGACTTTAATAATCGGGGAGGCTTGGGATATGATGGTTCGTCATTTGCTCTCGGATCACTCGGTGCCGTAGTGCTACCGTCAAGGTACTTGACGCTGCCTCAAGTCCAACCGGGTCCAGACCGGCTATCGGGGTTCAAATCCTTGGCCGCAGCGCCAATAATGGAGAATGGTGGAACTGGTAACACGCTGGATTTTGATTCCAGAGATTCTAGGTTCGAGCCCTAGTTCTTCAACCATTGCATTTTCGAGATAGCAGCCATGCATCATGACGATTTTAGTTGATTCTAGTTGATTTTCTGAGAAATGAGGTTATCTTCTTCGCTAAATAGATATAGAACATTTTCAAAGACTGTTGCGTGCCTGTCCGGCTAACGCCCACACCCACCAGGGCTGGTGATGGTTATCAAACCGGCCATGGAAATCCGCCAGAGCGACGATCTGGGTTTCCCCAGTCAGTCCCAGAGTTTCATGAGCTTTTTCCGTATGACGCGGCATATGCTGCCTATCTTGATCGCGCGCGTTGGCCTGTCGGCTTTGTCTGGCCATATTGCGGCCAGATCGCTCTGCACGTGGACGCATCCTACATCTAGGGGCTGTGGGCGTTAACCGGATAGGCACGGACCGTTGGCTTGATATCGAATTCGAAGACCGTAGGCAGAGAGTAATCTCATTAAGTCCTAATCAGAAAATCAATATCAATTAAGTCCAAAGCAGAGAATGTAAAGAAAATAAATTCAAAGACCACCTTCCAAACCCCATCCCAAGAGCCCTTCAAGAACGAACATACTGGTTTGATGAAACCGAAAATCATTAAATTCTCAAACTGCGAAATAACGGCGCGAGATAAAAACACCGTGATACATGACAAAGACGTCTAAGTATCATCAGTTGATAGAACTTCCTTCAAGGGTTTACCAACGATCCGTGGCCTATTGATAAGAATTGCTTTATGCAATTGACTGTCAGTAGGAGACTGCAAATAGGGGTATCGCTCACCGGCTCCTGTCCAAATTGTTTTAAGCCATTGGCTAATTTGGGATGTTTGCATTGAAGGTTGTCGAACGGGCCTCTGATAACTCAGAAAAAAGCCGAGACATTGTTTAATTTCCTTGGTGTAAACCGCCAAGGAAGAACTTTGTCTTCTACACCTCATCCAATCTTGAAAAAATTCTTAAAGAACTTAAAGACTTAAATAATTCTCCCTAAAGAAAGACTTCAAAGATAATGACGCCAGTATTAAGTCTGGTTTAAGACAGGCTTCCAGAACTTAAAGAGAAAGAAAGAAGAATTCCGTTCCTAAAGTTTTGGTTCAAAACTGGTTAAAATCTGAATTCCCACTTGAAATTAGCCTATGCCGAATCAGGAAAAGGATGTCAGGTCGTCTCTTGATGCGTGGTTTAATTTAAAGGCTCCAGCTTCATTCAGGACGGTCATCTTGAAGTGTTTGGCATCAATACCTACCCAGAATTACACGGGCTTCCTATAACAGTCATAAAGGCCACCAAGGCGGGGCTGAGGCAGGGATATGGACTTCCGCCTGCCGCAAAAAAGGCTGTTGAGGCTAGGGCCATGCAGCTGGCCGAGGAATGGCTGCACAAAAACGGATACCCGATAGTTAACTGCTCCGCTAGCCAACCCCATGACTTCGAGGTTCAGAACGGCAGTAAACCGATCAAAATCGAGGTGAAGGGGACCAGACCACAAGTGACCGAGCAGATGCAATCCTTATGGCTAGAAACGAGGTCGATGTTCGCACAAGTGAGAAGGGTGCAACGGGTCTGCTATTGGCATCGAAGATAAGGCTTTCCAACAGTGGTGGCACCTACGAGGCGAGCGGTGGTGAACTGGAAATTATAATCGGCTGGGACATATCGGCATGGGAGTTAGAGCCAACGGCGTTTAGAGTAAGCAGAAAATAAAATTACGTTGATCCCATGTTCAAATAGTAGCTTGTGCTATCCGAATTTGTGCCCCATCCCACTCCAGTGATCTGGAATTGTTAGTCACACGAGCTTACAAAACCGAAGAATTTATCTTTCCCATTGCGGAAATCACTTGTCCAGCCTTGAAATATCGTTTTCGAAGCAGGAACCATCATAAATCCAAACTCTCATGTCGTTGATAATCTACTCAAATTTTTCTTAGTGATAATGACAGTTGTACCAACATAGTCCAGACCGGTCCTCTTTACGTGTTCTATGATGTTTCGATCTGGTATTTCTACTTCCTGCCCATCGAATGACCATCGGTATGTAGATGTATACCTAAGCGCGCTATCCATGTATTCACCGGAGGTATTGAAAAGCATCATTCCAAGAATAGTACGGTGGTCACACAAAAGAATCATTTTATCGATACCGCCGTTGGTTTTAGTTGTTCCGAGCAAATAGAACCTTCCGACCTCGGTTTTTATCTCCCAGGTCGTTTGAAACGTCAGAGTGATTACTCCAAGAGCTTTTATCTCATCCTGGCTTAAGATATTAATGGAGTTAGAAGATGATCTGGTCATTTCCGCAGCAAAATCGGGAGAGACCCCCATATAAGCAATGTATTCGGCAATCTCGCTCATTTGTATCCGCCCAACGTCTAAGGCGTCTTTTGAGGATAAGCTTGCATCGCTGGAAAAACGATGCACGCCGAAGATTGCATTTTGGGGAACTGTTCGATTTCTTCCTCCTAGAAAGGCCAACGTGCATGAGCTATAGCATTCACCGCTACCGACCGTTCCGCGCTGTATCCCTACTGATGTATCAAAGCCAGCAGCTCGTATAGCCCTTCCAAGTTCGAGAGCTTCGGATACTAGTCCACCAGGTGAGTTAAAAATAACGACTGCGCCAGCAGTTATACGTTGCGATTGAACCAAGGAAAGGAACTCTTTTGTGGTTCCAGTGGCGATCGGCCCATCAGCATAAATGAATCTAAAGTCAAATACTCCCTTGAATGCCTCTTCATTTGGCTTATATGAGAAAGTCATCCTGTCTTGTGCGCCCGAGCTTGGTGGCGTCTGCGTAGGCGCTGGTAGCGGAGCCTCGACCATCGCGGCGGGCGGCGCGGGTGGCTGACTATTGTCAGATTGACAAAGCGCCCGACTGTGGAGGATCACAAGATTGTTTTGGTACAGCCATTCATCATACTCCGGTTGGCCATTCGTTACCTGGCTGATCTCGCCCAACATGGTCATGCTTGGATTGCGGTTAAGCCAGCCCGACCACCTCGTCGCGTGCGGGCCACTCTGATCATGGATCGAATATTGCGTGGCGCGGTCTATGACTTTGCCGTCCGCGAGCGTGTGCCGAATGACCCATCCGTTGTATCCATGATCGACATAGGTCGATGTAACGCCGTTCCTACCGGCGTCGCCAACATCGATGATCGGTGCGCCGCAGTTAAGGGCCGCGTTGGCGGGGGCCGCGATCACTAACCCGGCCACAGCGGCTAAAAAACTTCGCCCTTTTGACAATTGAAGGAATTCCAGTTCGTTTGCCTGCGGTGGCGTGTTTTCTTCGCCTACCACTAAAACGGCGGAAGTCGCTGTCAACATGCCATGATGACGCTCTGGCCGTCCAGATGACCCTGCCCATCTGGCCGTGTCCGCTGTTGCCACCGTTCGCGTCCAGTAGGATCACTGTTGACTTTTGGACGCTTCCGACTCATATGTCGAGGCATTGTGGACGAGCATCGGGGCTTTTATGAACGGCATGGGGTTGTTGATCGGGTATGCGAGGACTTCGACGACCGATCAGCAGGCAGGATTGGACGCCCAAGTTCGAGACCTCCAACAGGCAGGCTGCACCAAAATCTTCAGGGAGCAGGTATCGTCGATCTCGCAGCGTGGGGAGCTTGTGCGGGCGATTGAGTACCTCAGGGGCGGTGACACTTTGGTCGTCACAAAGGTTGATCGGCTTGCTCGCTCCACGGTTGGTCTCTGGGACATTGTCAAGCGGCTTGAGTCTGTGGAGGATGGTGGAGCGGGACTCCGCGTCCTCAATCTCGGCGGCGAGACCGTCGATACGAAGAGCGCCACTGGGAAGCTCATCCTGACGATCTTCGGCGGCTTCGCCCAATTCGAGAGAGACATGATGCTTGAAAGGCAGCGCGAGGGGATCGCCAAAGCTAGAGCGGAGAACCGATATCTGGGACGGAGACCTACAGCACGGCTAAAGGCCGACGAGGCGGTGCGGCTTCACCGAGAGGGAAAGACCGTGACTGAAGTCGCTAAGGCCTTGGGGATCGGAAGGGGAAGTGTGTATCGGGCGCTCGAAGGGAGCGGTCTACCTCCGACTGACCAGGGTAGATAGCTCGACCGACGACATCGCCCCTGAGTTGCCATTCCCCTTCGGCTCTCTCTACGGAAGGAATGTGCAAGGATCGGTTGTTCCACCACGGCTTGCCAAATGGAGCAAATCGACCTTTTTGCGGCCGCTGCCGGTGGTGCAAAATCAAGAACTCTGCACCCGCAAAAGGGGGCTAAAAGCGCACAGGTATTGTGATACTTACGGACATCCGAGAGGGGACGCCCAAAATGACAACAGATGTCCTACGTGTGGCCGGGAGATTAATGACAATCCGCCCTTCCAAAGCATCTCCATCGACAAAGACCGCTGGTATGGTGTCACGGAGAAAGCCATCGCCGTCGTAGGGCGAGCGGTGAACGACGTGCGCGCCGCTTTCGCGTAACCTTTCTGGCGCAGCTTGTCGCCCACCCGCGTCAGGGTGTGCCAACGAAGCGCTAGGCTCCTCATATTGTACCTTTAATTCGTACTATGCTTTGGTTAGAGGGGCAAATGGCAAAAGTCTCAAGTGGAGAAGTTTATGATGCAATCAAATTTGTTACTAACAATATTGGCGTTATTTCAACATTAGGTACCGTTATATCGACAGTCCCCATAATATTTTTTCTACATGCATATTTGAATATTTTTGACGTAAATCTAATGGCACTTATCGGATACGCAGATTTAATACAGCTTATAATAATGGGGATAATTGTGATTGTATTTATTGTATTACTTGCCTTTCCACTTGGTCTGTTTGTCTATGAATGGCGCGCGAGGCTTGGGCTTTTTTGATTCTCGGCTCGGACTGTTCGTTTTAGCTACTGCTGTAACAATACCGCTATCAGTGCGTGTTTATCCATCGCTTGTTACCAATATCGCTTACCGCGCAAACAAGCAGACGGTGTTTATCGTCCTTGGATTAGCAGCATTGACAATAGCTGGTTTCATTATTGTTAATGTAATTGATTTAATCGCCAGATATAGAGAGGGAAACACCAACCTATCTATCGTGAAAATTACTCTATTAATATCTATTTCTCTGTGCGTCTTTCCTGTGACCCTTGGAACATTGGGAGGAGTGTTGATGATATTCGGAAAGACGAAGTACTCAATTACCATGAAGGGTGCCGATGGGAAATCGCAACTCCGAAATGACGTTGTGTTTAGTGTGGAGAAAGGTACGAATGACATTAAAACCGGTAAGGATAGTGCTGCGGGGGACTCAGAGACGAAGCAGGTAAAAAACGCAGTTATTGTATTACTTACCTCGCATTATCTGATATATTTTTTGGATAACAAGATTGCAACCATACCCATCGAATTTGTCGTTGAGATAGAATCCCCGTCGTCTGCGGCTATCCAATAGCCACAGAATCCGGCACAGGACGAGAAGAACTCGCCCGCGATGCATCTGCTATTTCCGTGCGCGGGGTCCTAACGTAGCCGACATCGCGCGTTGAGCCAACGGTTTTGGGGCGTTTCTTTTGAGCCTAGGTAGCCCCGCACGCTCCGGCTTCGGTGTCTCACTGCAAATAGGTCGCCTCCGGAAGGTTGCAAGGAACCACAGGAAAAAATGTGCGGGTCTTGCACCATCGAATCGACTTCATGCCCTCGCGTCGTCCCCAAGGGCAACGCGCCGTGACCGCATATAATGCCCTCAGCGAATCGGGGCATGCCGTAGCGGTGAATTGAGATGGCTATTGAATGGTGGGTGGTGGTGGCGACACTGGCCGGCCCGGTGATTGCCGTCCAGACGCAAAAGTGGATCGAGCGTGCTACTGAGAGAAGACGGACTCGACTCCGGATTTTCCAAACACTTATGTCGAATCGGGCTACCCGATTGAGCGATGATTTTATTCGTGCGTTAAATATGATCGATCTTGAGTTCAACCCGGGGCGGTTCATTGTAGCGAAAGACCGGGAGGTCATACACGCGTGGCGTTCACTCTTTGGAGAATTTTCGCAAGGCACAGGTGATACAGCGACAGAAGAAGACGTGAAGGCATGGAATTGGAGGATTGAAGACCGGTTAGTTGGACTGCTGATGGCCATGTCTAAGGCACTCGGCTACTCGTTTTCGGATGAGGAATTGCGCCGTGGAATCTACTACCCACAGGGACGGGTAAAGTTAGAGCAAAGCCAAACAGCGGTTTTAGACGGTCTGCGAATGGCCCTTGAAGGAAAAGCACCAATCCCAATGAAAATTACGGAGTTTCCAACTTCTCCGGAACTCTTGGCTGCTCAAATTGCGCTGACTGAAAATTCAGCGAAAGCATACGGAGAGGATGGTGCGCTAAAAGTTCGAATACAGGGAGATGTAAGCGGCATCCGTGCAAAACCAGGGAGGTGAGAAGTTGGAACACTTTATGTAGATGATGCGGTGGTTGATTATACGAGTATTGCGAAGAAGCTGCAAGCGTCTTTTCCTTCTGCGAGGTGATCGGTGAAGCGGTGCCACTCAGCCTACCGTCCGTGAGTATGTGCTTCCTCCCTCGCCCGTCGCTATGCGTGCTAAAAAATCGGATCAAGAAAGAACGTTCTCTTGTGGCGACAGTTGCTTCGACGACTTAAGGCAATGTGGGAACATCTTAGGCGTTCCCCACGCATACCGCTTGTGGGCGCGCTGCTCGCGTTGATAACCGGTGCTGCTGCCCGTGCTTTGCTCGAAGGAACAAGCAGACAGATGATTTTTGGAGGCGGCATCGTGGTTGCCATCTCGCTCTTTTGTTTTCGATTTCGATTCCGTCTGATTTACGGCTTGGGCGAGCTGGTGTTCGGACTCCTTGTCTTGTGGGATGCGACGGGGAAGGGCCGTGGGGCATTTAGCTCAGACTTCAGCTCAGATTTCGACATATTCCAACTCTCGGTTGTCGTAATCCAAATCTTTGGAGCGATTTACGTGCTGATAAGAGGGATGGACAACTGCTACCAGGGACTTCCCGAAGCACGGCGAAAGGCAATCGATGAAAAGATCAAACAGTGGCACCTTTGAGAAGCTCGGGTGTTTCGTGTATGTTTCCGATGACCTCGTGATTTTTGATGGCCCTCCATAATCCCGACTAAGTATCTCCTCGACAAATACGCCATCCATCACATTCATTCCATATAACCTGCCAATAATGCAATTCTTCTTTCCTAGTCTCCCGTTTCTTCACGATGCGTTCACCGATTTTTGGATTGAAGCTAGATGATGTCTCGATCAATTTTTGGTAGGCCAATATATCACCTTCTTATATCTCTTTCCCGTTCTTGTTTTTGAGGCCAGTTAATTCACGGACACTATCTGATTCGCAGAGTTTATTGTCTGGTATAGACGGAGATAAAGCCAATCTACTCAGGAACGACTATCTTAGCCGACCGCATTCTCCGCCGGTCGCAGAGATTGATGCTATTTTCTGCGGGTTCGGATTTTCTGGTACGCATCGGTAGAGCATAATCGTCACTGTCTTGTTCAACCATTGTTCGGCCCCGGCGGAGTTTGCCGCATAACTGGGGACGAGTGCAATGAAAACCTCACCGCGGACACCACGCAGACACCTCGCTAGAAATTCAAGCCACTTTTCTGAGCGACCGTGCGCAGTCTGAGCCGCAATCAAAAGCGTATTCTCTGACCTGGCAATTCGTAACTTGCTGGCATCCTCTCCCACTTTTGTACCGTCACCAGCCACTTCAGACTCTACCACCCAGATTGCGTCCGTGATTAAAGGAATTTTTGTGGCGCGTGCAAAAGGGGCATCAATATATTCGACGTTAACAACGGCAACGTCGTATAGAAACTCCCATCGGCCGCTCCATTTTTTGATGCCTATAGGAGCACCATCCCTCCTCATTGCAGGTTCCAGAGGCTTGCCACCAAAAACCGCGATGCTCTGATAATGATCTCCTGCGTCTCCTTTGTAGTGTTCCCCGAACTTATCCCGAAGTGCGCGAAGCCAAGCTCTTTTCACGACTGCGAAGTCGCTAGTGCCCGCGTCAGGTTTTGAGCTAATTTCAGTGAAGACCTGCTGGACAGTGGCCGATAAAATGTTGCCAAGCAACAAGGATGCATTGGATTACGAGATCTCAGTCCATTGAATGGCGGGCATTGTAGGCGCTCTACATTTCCCTGACGACGCGACGTCGCCACATGCGCGGCGACTGTCTCTCAGAAGCGCACAGGTTCGACAATCAATGTCAAGCAGATTCCGTGTTTTCACAATTCAAGATCTTTTTCAGCTTGAACTGACGTAAACGAAATCAATAGGTTACGCAGTGCAGAAATCAGGTGCATAAAGGTCCGCTTCCCACCCAACTGCTCCCGTCCACAGACCCCGTCTGCTACGTCCGAAAAACGTCGAGTCCCGCCTTCCCGAGCACCCGTTGCGCGGGCAGGAACCTGCCCAAGGACGCCGGTCCGGGAGAACGACTGACGCTTCCATAGCCAGCCTGCTAGGCTTTACCGCCGTGGATCACTCGTAGACGCTTGCCCGCCGTCAATGGAAGGTCAGGGGGCCGAGGGTCTATGAGATCCGGGAGGTAGGCTTGGCAACGCCGTCCGGGGTGCTTCTCCTTGTTCCGTAGGCAGGTCAAGGAAATCGCCCGCAAAGCGCCAACCGTCGGGTGTAATTTCTTGGATTCCGCTTACCGTGTTAGATAAATGGTTTAAGTTTATATTGGCCGGCTTCGTCGAAGTTTGTGGAGCGAAGGGAACCAGCTGCATTTGCCAAATGATCGAGAAGCGGGCGAAGCTGAGTAGCACAATCTTGATAATCTTCAGGTTGCTTCTTGATAACAATTTCGCCAAGATGAATTTGATCAGAATGAGGAGTACTTGATAATAAACGCCTTTCCTCTGTTGGCCAAGTTGTTATCAACTTTCCTTTTACCCCGATGAGGCTCACTGCAACCACGAATGGAGCATTTATTCCGCGAGCCATCACTCCTCGAAGATACTTTAGCGTATAAGTGACTATTGCGGGTTCTATTAGTTGCGTGTCTACGACGCCTTCGGAGGAGTTGGCAGGGGCGACCGCTTTCACGACACCATTCCTGAAGACCTGAAGGTATGTAGAATGCGTTACAAGTCCTTTATTATTTAAAGCAAGAAATCCATCGGAATTTAAACGCCACGCATTGGGATCGTCGGTCCATATCGGCGGGAACAAGTCAGGCGTCTCGACAGCATTCTCAATGCGGAGGGCATTTGGCGCATCAGTGTAGGAGAGCGGAATAACATGTATGACCAGCTTTATGTCACCGATCCAGCCCACCGGATTGGGGTGTTCACCTGCTTCGACCTTCAAGAGTCTCTCCGCCCTGTACCTCCTAATCTCAGCCATACGTTGATGACTGAAATCGTCTTTAGAACTAGAACCATTGAAAAAGCCAGCGGCAAATAATTTATCGAGTTGTGTACCGAAACGAAGCTTCAGGTCAGTAGTATATTTGTATAAGCTATAAAAATGTCCCATCGCCTTAAGCTTGTCCTAAAACTCCAACACACTCATGAAATCAGTGCGACTGACGCTGCTAAAACTAAATTCTACATCTTTGAAATAAGTGAATAATAACGGTTTGTTCGATAATTTGAAATGTCTGTACGCTGTCTCAAACTCTTCCATGGTATAAGGTCCAACCTTTCTCCAGTACAACATAACAAATATATCACAAGCAAGAAGTGCCTTATTATACTCGTCCTGTAGGCGGGTCTGAGAAACAGAGTCAAGAAAGTCTTCCCAAATGATCAGTTCGATATAGATGTTCCGACGTACCAAGTCTTTATTCCGACGACCTATGAAAAGTTCAAACTCCCTGCGATCCGGTAGCAGCTCGGACGAAGACGCCAAAAATAGTGACTTAATGATCATCGACAGCGACCCTTGCTATGACTACCCCATCTGTTAACGTTGTAGTTGGCTCCCGTTTCGATCTTTCGCGCGCGGAAAGCGGCGTTCCGTCCAACCTTTCGGTGATACTCGCCCTTTCGCTGGCGACTGACAACCCGCCTCTCGACACCCGCCATGGGAACTCAGGTGTTGGGCGTCAGGATGTGCGACCCCTTATCTCTCGACGCCGTCGCCATTTGATTTTTCTGTGAAAACAGAGCCTTTCATGTTATAAACGACGCAGCATCCAGAAGGAGCGAAAGCTCCACCAACCTGCCCCGTCCGCGCAAGGTGGTTTCGCTGAAAAGCGGATGTGGCCTCAATCGAGGCAACGAAGCGGGCCGATTTCCTCTTCGTCGTGAATTTGTTGCAGATGGAGAGGGGCATCACTATGCGAGCTTTGCCGACAATCCGATTGGCGACCGCCAGCGACGCGCCGGCCCCCATGCAAGCGATGGCTGAACTGGACCCTATTCGTGGGACCACGGGAGGTCGGATTTAAGGTGTAATCTCGCCTGCCCTTGTCTTTCATGAATCAAGCCGTTTCTTGCTGCTTCTGCCTCTGCTGTGGGTATGTGGGCAACGCGTTTGCGTTGTCCAAGCGAAGCGGCATATCCACAGCCCTCGCCGCCGCCTCGGTCTTGTCCATGCCGGCGCGCCACACCGCCATCGGCATCTGGTTGTTCATCGCCTGGTGCGGGCGCCGAAAGTTGTAAAAGGTCATCCAGGAGCCGATGCCGGCCCGCGCCTCGCGGCCGTCGGCGTAGGCTTTCAGATGCACCTCTTCATACTTGATGGAGCGCCACAGCCGTTCGATGAAGATGTTGTCCATGAAGCGGCCGCGTCCGTCCATCGAAATCGCGACGCCAGCCGCCGCGAGCTTGCCGACGAAAGCCTCGGCGGTGAAAGTGGAGCCCTGATCGGTATTGAAAATCCTCGGCTTTCCGAACCGAAGCAGCGCCTCCTCCAGCGCCGCCGCGCAGAAGCTCGCGTCGTTGGTGTTCGACAGCCGCCACGCCAGAACCGCCCGGCTGGCCCAGTCGATGATCGCCACCAGATAGAGGAAGCCGCACGCCATCGGGATGTAAGTCACGTCGGCCGCCCACACATGGTTCGGCTCGGTGATCGCCAGGCCGCGCAGGAGATAGGGATAGATCTTGTGGCCGAGGGCGGCCTTGCTCGTGCCGGGACGCGGAACCAGCGCCTCGATCCCCATCGTGCGCATCAGACGCCGCACCCGCTTGCGGTTGACTCCGCAGCCCTCCTTGTTGAGTTCAAACGTCATCCGACGCGATCCGTAGAACGGCAGCTCCAGATGCGACGCGCCGGGGTCGGCGTAGTCCATCCCATGTCGGAGGGCGTTGTAGAACAGGGTGGCGATCTTGCGTGCGGTTGCAGTCACCGCTTTGGCTTTGCCGACACGTGCGGAGAGCCTTCGATAGAAGGCGCCCAACGCCGTCTGCGTGCGACCGACAGTCACTGCAGCCAGCCTCAGCAGAGCCGCGGCTCTGCTGCCGGATCGCCGCGTTCGCGTCGAAAGCACCTTTCCCCCCGAGATCTTGTTGGCCGGCGCCAGGCATAGCCAGGATGTGAAGTGTTTGGCGTTTGGCCAAGCGGAGAGGTCGGTCCCGCACTCGCCGATCAGTTTCAGCGCCAGCGAAGGACCGAGGCCATGAATTTGCGTCAGATCGACGCCGAGGACCGCGTGCAATGCCGCCCGCGCATCGAAAGTCGGCGCATTGGGCGTCTTGTCTCGATGACGAGCTGGCGGCAGCCGCCCGACCGGTTTGGCTGCGGCGTCTCGAAGACGCTGCAAGACCGCTTCGATCCGCAAATCGCACTCGACGACCTTGGCGTGGTAGGCGTCGTGAAGCTCAAGGGCCTGTCCGAGAGCAAAGACATGCTCCTCACGCCAGTTTCCGGCCAGCGCGGCAGCGATCTCCGCCTCCGAGGCATGGCAGCGCCGATCCCGATGGCTGGCCAGCACAGCAGGATCCCGTTCACCCGCAACCACCGCGCGGATAATCCGCATCCCGGTCTCGCCGGTGATGTCGGTCACCCCGTGATGGAGTTGAACGTTCATCTGCATCAACGCCTTCTGCATATGCTGGATGTGCGAGGCGCTGTAGTCCAGCAGGCGCTCACGTTGGCGCAGATAGGCGCGCAATGCGGCCAACTCGCCCTTCGGTCTGAAGCTGGCGCGCAGCAGCCCATATTCGTGCAGCCGTCTCAGCCATTGGGCGTCGCTGACGTCGCTCTTGCGTCCCGGCACGTGCTTGGCGTCGCGGGCGTTGACCAGCACCACCTCGAATCCGCGCTGTTCGAGCAGTTCGTAGGCAGGTATCCAATAGACGCCGGTGGACTCCATCGCGACCGTTCGAACGCCGCAGCGCTCGAACCAATCGGCCAACTGTTGCAAATCGCCGGTGCAGGTCCCGAAGGCGCGCACTGGCTCAGGGTCCCGGTCCGGCGGAACGGCCGCGACATGCATCCTTGAGCCGATATCGATCGCTGCGGCATCAGGATGGGTGGGGGTGAAGTCTCGTTCGGCGCGGCGCCGCTTCGATTTGGTCATGATGTGATGCTCCTCTCACTCAAGTGGAGAGGCTGAGCCGCGCAAGGAGATCAACTTCCTGACCGGGATCGCCGCGATGGCGTCACCACTCTCAAGTGCGCAACAGCTCATGGACCACGTTTTTTGACGGGGTTACCACCACCAGAAGACTATCGGCCGCTCCTCCCCAACGGTCAGGATATCAGCTCCGTTTCTGCCGCCACAGGACGGCCGCGGCCGGCGACGGGTTCTTCCTGAGAAACTACGCCGGCGCCGGCATCTCGTGCAGCGTGTAGCCGAGAGACTTTGCGCGTCGTCGGAGGTTGGCGAGAACGCGGGCGCGATATCGATCCTCGTAGGACGACGCGCCGGGGTCGGCGTAGTCCATCCCATGTCGGAGGGCGTTGTAGAACAGGGTGGCGATCTTGCGTGCGGTTGCAGTCACCGCTTTGGCTTTGCCGACACGTGCGGAGAGCCTTCGATAGAAGGCGCCCAACGCCGTCTGCGTGCGACCGACAGTCACTGCAGCCAGCCTCAGCAGAGCCGCGGCTCTGCTGCCGGATCGCCGCGTTCGCGTCGAAAGCACCTTTCCCCCCGAGATCTTGTTGGCCGGCGCCAGGCATAGCCAGGATGTGAAGTGTTTGGCGTTTGGCCAAGCGGAGAGGTCGGTCCCGCACTCGCCGATCAGTTTCAGCGCCAGCGAAGGACCGAGGCCATGAATTTGCGTCAGATCGACGCCGAGGACCGCGTGCAATGCCGCCCGCGCATCGAAAGTCGGCGCATTGGGCGTCTTGTCTCGATGACGAGCTGGCGGCAGCCGCCCGACCGGTTTGGCTGCGGCGTCTCGAAGACGCTGCAAGACCGCTTCGATCCGCAAATCGCACTCGACGACCTTGGCGTGGTAGGCGTCGTGAAGCTCAAGGGCCTGTCCGAGAGCAAAGACATGCTCCTCACGCCAGTTTCCGGCCAGCGCGGCAGCGATCTCCGCCTCCGAGGCATGGCAGCGCCGATCCCGATGGCTGGCCAGCACAGCAGGATCCCGTTCACCCGCAACCACCGCGCGGATAATCCGCATCCCGGTCTCGCCGGTGATGTCGGTCACCACGTGATGGAGTTGAACGTTCATCTGCATCAACGCCTTCTGCATATGCTGGATGTGCGAGGCGCTGTAGTCCAGCAGGCGCTCACGTTGGCGCAGATAGGCGCGCAATGCGGCCAACTCGCCCTTCGGTCTGAAGCTGGCGCGCAGCAGCCCATATTCGTGCAGCCGTCTCAGCCATTGGGCGTCGCTGACGTCGCTCTTGCGTCCCGGCACGTGCTTGGCGTCGCGGGCGTTGACCAGCACCACCTCGAATCCGCGCTGTTCGAGCAGTTCGTAGGCAGGTATCCAATAGACGCCGGTGGACTCCATCGCGACCGTTCGAACGCCGCAGCGCTCGAACCAATCGGCCAACTGTTGCAAATCGCCGGTGCAGGTCCCGAAGGCGCGCACTGGCTCAGGGTCCCGGTCCGGCGGAACGGCCGCGACATGCATCCTTGAGCCGATATCGATCGCTGCGGCATCAGGATGGGTGGGGGTGAAGTCTCGTTCGGCGCGGCGCCGCTTCGATTTGGTCATGATGTGATGCTCCTCTCACTCAAGTGGAGAGGCTGAGCCGCGCAAGGAGATCAACTTCCTGACCGGGATCGCCGCGATGGCGTCACCACTCTCAAGTGCGCAACAGCTCATGGACCACGTTTTTTGACGGGGTTACCACCACCAGAAGACTATCGGCCGCTCCTCCCCAACGGTCAGGATATCAGCTCCGTTTCTGCCGCCACAGGACGGCCGCGGCCGGCGACGGGTTCTTCCTGAGAAACTACGCCGGCGCCGGCATCTCGTGCAGCGTGTAGCCGAGAGACTTTGCGCGTCGTCGGAGGTTGGCGAGAACGCGGGCGCGATATCGATCCTCGTAGGACGACGCGCCGGGGTCGGCGTAGTCCATCCCATGTCGGAGGGCGTTGTAGAACAGGGTGGCGATCTTGCGTGCGGTTGCAGTCACCGCTTTGGCTTTGCCGACACGTGCGGAGAGCCTTCGATAGAAGGCGCCCAACGCCGTCTGCGTGCGACCGACAGTCACTGCAGCCAGCCTCAGCAGAGCCGCGGCTCTGCTGCCGGATCGCCGCGTTCGCGTCGAAAGCACCTTTCCCCCCGAGATCTTGTTGGCCGGCGCCAGGCATAGCCAGGATGTGAAGTGTTTGGCGTTTGGCCAAGCGGAGAGGTCGGTCCCGCACTCGCCGATCAGTTTCAGCGCCAGCGAAGGACCGAGGCCATGAATTTGCGTCAGATCGACGCCGAGGACCGCGTGCAATGCCGCCCGCGCATCGAAAGTCGGCGCATTGGGCGTCTTGTCTCGATGACGAGCTGGCGGCAGCCGCCCGACCGGTTTGGCTGCGGCGTCTCGAAGACGCTGCAAGACCGCTTCGATCCGCAAATCGCACTCGACGACCTTGGCGTGGTAGGCGTCGTGAAGCTCAAGCGCCTGTCCGAGAGCAAAGACATGCTCCTCACGCCAGTTTCCGGCCAGCGCGGCAGCGATCTCCGCCTCCGAGGCATGGCAGCGCCGATCCCGATGGCTGGCCAGCACAGCAGGATCCCGTTCACCCGCAACCACCGCGCGGATAATCCGCATCCCGGTCTCGCCGGTGATGTCGGTCACCACGTGATGGAGTTGAACGTTCATCTGCATCAACGCCTTCTGCATATGCTGGATGTGCGAGGCGCTGTAGTCCAGCAGGCGCTCACGTTGGCGCAGATAGGCGCGCAATGCGGCCAACTCGCCCTTCGGTCTGAAGCTGGCGCGCAGCAGCCCATATTCGTGCAGCCGTCTCAGCCATTGGGCGTCGCTGACGTCGCTCTTGCGTCCCGGCACGTGCTTGGCGTCGCGGGCGTTGACCAGCACCACCTCGAATCCGCGCTGTTCGAGCAGTTCGTAGGCAGGTATCCAATAGACGCCGGTGGACTCCATCGCGACCGTTCGAACGCCGCAGCGCTCGAACCAATCGGCCAACTGTTGCAAATCGCCGGTGCAGGTCCCGAAGGCGCGCACTGGCTCAGGGTCCCGGTCCGGCGGAACGGCCGCGACATGCATCCTTGAGCCGATATCGATCGCTGCGGCATCAGGATGGGTGGGGGTGAAGTCTCGTTCGGCGCGGCGCCGCTTCGATTTGGTCATGATGTGATGCTCCTCTCACTCAAGTGGAGAGGCTGAGCCGCGCAAGGAGATCAACTTCCTGACCGGGATCGCCGCGATGGCGTCACCACTCTCAAGTGCGCAACAGCTCATGGACCACGTTTTTTGACGGGGTTACCACCACCAGAAGACTATCGGCCGCTCCTCCCCAACGGTCAGGATATCAGCTCCGTTTCTGCCGCCACAGGACGGCCGCGGCCGGCGACGGGTTCTTTAGGAGATTGACGTGAACGACCGAGACATCGAATGGAACCGGATCAAGAACACCCCGCATAGCTCCAGTCCGCGGATTGTGATCCTGAATCCCGACGCCCACAGCAACGCGCCATTTGGACCAGGGGTGAAGGGAGAGCGCCGCAGGGCGTTCCTCCTCTACCACGCGTTCCCCATCGTGGGGGAATACATCGAGGCGGTGCGCGTCCTCACAGAGGCTGGCCTGATCAAGCGGTATTCGGGCCGTGGCGCGGAGGTCGCCAACTCGGACATCAATTGGGACATCTGGAACGATGACATCCGCCTCGAAGGGGATGACCTCCAAACGGCTGCTGCGGAGGCACAGCGAGTGGCCGCTAGGGAATGAGAACGCGTGACGGCGCCCGCGAGGTATTCTGCTTCCTGACAACGTAGCCCAACGCGATCGTGGCGCCGATCCATCCGAAGGCCATGCCCGTCATCCTGACGACGGCGGTGGAAGTTGACCTCTGGCTTTGGGCCGAGACTCCCGACGCGCTGGAACTGCAGAGGCCATTGCCGGATGACGCGCTGCGGATCGTGGCGAAGGGCGAGAGGGCGGACGGCGCGCCTATGACCGCCTGAGGGCGTTCATTGAGCACCGGCCCCAATCAGATCAAGCGTTGCTGAGCCGGTCGCTCCATCATATCGGAATTTATACTTCATAAGGAGTCCGGTATTTGTCGTAATTTCGACATAGCAGGTTTCCGGTTCGTCGGGAAATTCGCCGCCAAGTTCGACGCGCTTCGCCGTCAACCCGAGCTTAATTGCCCCTTCATTCTTGTCGAACAGGTCGGGGACAATCATCTGGGCAGCGCCCATCGTGTAGCAGTGGGCCTCGTTGGCAATGGCGGGGCCGCACGCAATTGCCCTGAATGCGGCCAGCAGACAGGCTGCGGTTAATCCAGCGCCTTTCAATGTCTTGGAATGCAACATCGGCCCCTCCATCCGGCCCACTTTGGGCCGCCCCAAATCGAAAATCTTGCTCCGTGTTTACAACTACTGCAATGCGACTTTACGTCCGTTCTTAGGTCCGCGCCGCGAGGTCCGTGAACCGCGCCCCGCATGGCCGAGAGAAGTCCGCCCGGCGTTCGCATGACGCCAGCGCCAAGAGCACGTCGGGCAGGGCCGCGTCCGCGCCGCGATAACTGCTCGCGCGCGGAATTCGTTTCCGATATGCTACCGCGCGAGGCGGTGTGATGATCAAATGCAAATAACGGTTGAAGACATAGAACAAGTGATTAGCGTTTATTGGGAGGTCGGCAAGTCCGCCGATTTGCGGGCGTTCGCAGAGAAGATTATGCGAGCGAAGGAGAGACGCGAGTCGGAAGTAGCCATCCGACAGTCCCTTGCTTCTTTTCAGGTCGAAAAATTTGAAAGGTCGCCGAACAAGCCTGCTGATGATTGTATCATCGCTTGGTTGAACAAATGTGCCGTGATGCATACCGGCTCGAAAGGCAAGACGCGCCCGGATGTGCAAATTTAGGTCATGCGCGGCATTCTTGTCTCGCTAGCTTTGACTGCCGAGACAGGACTCCTCATAATTTCGGCTTACGTATTTTACCGATGGCGTTTTGCGATGTCTTGGCCGGGGACGCCTGTCAGCGAACCAGGACCTTACTGGGGGTCGTTTGAGGCGTGCCTATCCGGTTAACGCCCACAGCCCCTAGATGTAGGATGCGTCCACGTGCAGAGCGATCTGGCCGCAATATGGCCAGACAAAGCCGACAGGCCAACGCGCGCGATCAAGATAGGCAGCATATGCCGCGTCATACGGAAAAAGCTCATGAAACTCTGGGACTGACTGGGGAAACCCAGATCGTCGCTCTGGCGGATTTCCATGGCCGGTTTGATAACCATCACCAGCCCTGGTGGGTGTGGGCGTTAACCGGATAGGCACGGTTTGAGGTTGTGGTTGCGCCGTGGATTTTCGCCTGCATGTTCATCCCTGCGTGCTTCATTGTTTTGGGCATAGCCCACCGCCTTGCTCGGAAGTCTGGCGAACCATGACTGAACCTACAATGACTGCGCTCGACTGGAAGCGCGGCTGCAAATCGCGGACTGCGAGCGCGCCGCTGACGTGGGCGAGAGGGCGACGCAGCACGCGCCCGTCATTCGAGCATTCGCGTCGCCGTGTCGACGCCGACCCTCTTCCCGGTCATGCGGGCGACGATGAGCGCGCCGCGCCGCAAGTGCGCCGGGGTCCGGCCCGCGTGAGCTGTCCCGTCGAGCAGCAGGCAAACCATCGCGGATCGGGCGAGCCGCACTCAGGCGGCGATCTTACGCGCCTTGTGCCGCATTTATGGCGCGCCATCGGGCGTCGAACAGGGAGACGCCGAAATCGACCACGTCCCCCGCGGCCTCGTGCATCAGCGAGAACGGCGTCGGACGGTGGGCGCGCAGGCGGCCGGTCAGATTGCACTCTTCGAAAGTGAAGTGCGTCTTGAACTTCTGCGCCAGCGACCGCATCCCGATATTTTCGGGCAGGCAAATGATCTCGATCGTCTCGACCCCATGGTTCGAGGCCGCGCGCTGAATGCGCCGGAAGAGCTTTTCCCCGATGCCGCGCCGGCGATAGTCTTTCTCGACAGAAAAGGCCGCCTCGGCATGGATGTGCCGGCCGAATGGGGCCTGCTCGCTCCAGATCGCCACGTTGGAGCGCAGCTCCGCCGCTCCGACGAGTTCGCCCTCGATGTACGCCCCGTACAGGAGGTCGCCTTGGCCGAAGCAATGCTCGGGGTAATGAACCAGGAAGTCGTCCGACATCCCGCCGCCAAACCGCTCGTGCCGGCTGCGCGGGTCGAGGCGTATCAGGTGGTCCCGGTAGGCTTCCATGTCCGAAGGCCAGAGCTGCCTGATCTCAAAACTCGACGAAATGCCCTCGCTCATGCTCAGTTGTTCTCTTCTGCTGGAAAGCGCGAGTCCCGCGCGGCGGGACGGTCTTGGGCTGGCGCTGGTGGCGGTACCGGATCTCGGGCGACTTAGGCGAGAAGCTCGCGCCCAAGGTTTCGCGAAACGGAAGCGCGCCCGTAGTGGTCGAGCAGCAGGGCCCTGTTTATGCTGCGCTGGAACAACGCGGTTCTGGCGCTTTTGGCGTCGGCTCGCACTTCACGAATGACGTTGTCCGAACGGTCGAGAAATTGCACTCGGTACTGCATGGTCGCCCCCGTGCCGAAGAGAAGAGGTGCCGCGGCCAATCATGATTTGGCCGCGGCGATAAGCACGAACCACCTGCAGCGCGGGGCAGGCGGGGTCCTCCCCATCGCCACAGGTCCTCGCCAGCGAACCCCTTATTGAAGACGGCGGATTCGCCAGCCGAAGTCTAGACAGCTCCGGATAGGGGCAGTGGCGCTCTGCGGCAACCCTCGGAAACTACTCACGCGAGCGACGGCCGCGGATTAGGATCGCGTCACGTTGGCGCTGGCGACCCTCGCCGAAGGACTCGGCGCCGTGGTCGCGGACAAAGCGCCTCGGCGTCGGCCTGCACCAGCCGGCGGGCTTCCTGGCGGCCTCGAACGCTGAGTCGAGGCACGCTAGCGTGCGCCCTCCGTTCCCAGAGGACGGAGAGCGCGAGCTGGTCATGGCCCGTTGGGGAATGCCGGGGCCGCCGCAGTTCGGCGGCCAGCCGGTGGCGAACATCCGCAACGTGAAAAGCCCGCACTAGCGGCGATTGCTGGCTTCAGACTTTCTTGCGAGCCTCAGCGAGCGCCTTGGCGTATACGCTCTCATAGGCCTGCTTGGCTGCCTTCACGGAAGGGTCGTTCGCTACTTGCTCATGGAGGTCTGGGACCGGGACGGCTTTATCGAGCACGTCTTGAAGCTTTTCCCGCAGTAGGTCCCGATACCATTCGAGGAAATGCACTGCATCATTGTCGCTGTGAAAACCGATCGAGCGAAGCTCTCCAGACACATCCTCATTAATGTCAGCCCAAACGTCGTAGTTGTCGGTCGCCTCGCACGCCATAGCAAGACTATCATTTGCTTCATCAATTTGGCTATGGATTTCCGATTTTTCGAGTTCCTCGATCTGTCGAGCGAGGCGATCCAGAGCCTGGGCCGCTTGCAGATTGCGAGTATCTTCTGGAAATTGTGCAGCCTTCAATCGCCGCCATTCCGCGGTTTCGCTCACCTGATAACCAATATCTTCTACTGACATCGCCGCCGCTCCTTTCCGAGTTTAGCTTTGCGATGTGGAAGCACGTAGATATCGCTACGCCGGCGTCAAGGCCCGCCAGCACGCCGCGGCACGGCAGCGATGACGAAGGGCCGCGGATCGTGGCGGGGCGAGAGGTCGGACGGCGCCTCCTTCTAGGCCCACCGGATTGAAGGCTCCTCGCCATCGTCTGCGGACGGGCCAAGGAGCGATAGCTCGCGAAATGGCTTCGCCGGATTTCGTCGGATATTGGCAAAGGCATAGGACAGCCCGGCGGTCCGAGCGCACTTGACGGGATCGCATTCTCGTGTTTGTTGACAAAGTTATCGTGGAACCTCGGGGGAGATCGCAATGAGAGTTTTGGCGGCTGCTATCTGGCTATGCATCGGCGCAGCGACGGCGTCCCAGGCTACGCCTTGTGCGACGGCGACGTGTGGCCTGCACGCCGCGCCGGCTCCTGTGATTGGCGCCGGTATTCCTGCCTTCCTGGTCGTTGGCGGCGTGTTGCTTGGCGCAACGCCGATTAAGCGTTGGCGCCGATCCTAAACGATTGCGAATTGCGGCTCTTTTGTCTCGCCGGATTTTAGCGGCTACTGGCAAAGGCACATCGTCTCTCGCTCCCCTTCCTTGACGACCAATCTGCGCCACGATGTGCGCGCGCGCCCCCAATGCACCGCCGTCCGGCCGGCGTGGGTTATCCCGTCGGGCAGGACCACGTCACACTTGCGCCTATGGGCCTCCAGGTAGGCCTCGACGCCATGTCCGCGGATAAACGGCCTCCGCGTCGGCCCGCGCCAGCGAGCGAGCTTCCTGGCGGCGTCGGAGCCATCGCAGCATCATGGGTAGTCATTACCACAGCGACGGCGTAACCGGAGGACGGCACTCGACGTTAGGACTAAACCGCTCGCGCGGTAGGGGTGGCGAGGGGCGGCGGAGACCAGTGGGCTGAGGAGAAGCGCGAAGGCCTGGGTCTGTCTCAAGATCGTGGGGTTCAACCCCATGCGAGACAGGAGGTTTCGCGATGCCCGACAACTCGAAGCCCATCAGCCCTCTGCGCCAGCGCATGATCGACGACATGACGGCGCGCCGGTTCGGCGAGGACACCCAGAGGGACTACGTTCGGGCCGTGAAGAACTTCACGGTTTTCCTCGGTCGGTCGCCGGACAAGGCGTCCGCCGAGGACGTTCGCCGCTATCAGTTGCATCTGGCCAAGCAGCATATTGGCCCGGCGACCATCAACCTGGCCTGCACGGCGCTGCGGTTCTTCTTCAAGATCACGCTGGAAAAGCCCGACCTCGTCCGGCATCTGGCGCCCGTACAGCGGCCGCGCAAGGCGCCGGTGGTGCTGAGCGAGGAGGAAGTGGCGCGTCTGCTCGAAGCCGCGCCGGGCCTCAAGTACAAGGCGGCGCTCAGCGTCGCCTACGGCGCGGGCCTGCGGGTGTCTGAGGTCGCGAACCTGAAGGTGTCCGACATTGACAGCCAGCGCATGATGCTCAGGGTCGAGCAGGGCAAGGGACAGCGGGATCGCGATGTGATGCTGTCGCCGCAACTGCTCGAACTGTTGCGCGAATGGTGGCATGCGGCCAGGCCGCGGGCATGGTTGTTTCCGGGCCAGAACCCGGTCAACCCGATGTCGGCCCGCCAAATGGTGCGCGTGGTCCACGCCGCGGCGCAGGCGGCGGGGATCGCCAAGCGCGTGTCGCCGCATACGTTGCGGCATCCCCGGGCTTTGACCCGGGGATCGCTACCCATCTGCTCGAACAGAACGTCGACATTCGGGTGATCCAGGTTCTGCTCGGACACGCCAAGCTGGAGACGACCGCGCTCTACACCCGCGTCGCCATCAATACGATCCGCGACGTCAAGAGCCCGCTGGAGCGGCTGGGCGTCAACCTGACGAAGCGAAAGCCGCCCGCCTGACCGCGGCCGCATGGCGCGGCCCCGCCTGGAGGTCGCCGAGGTCTTTCGCGCCCATGGGCCGGCGTGGCGTGAGGCCAACGAAGGCCACGTGAGCCTCGCCCAGTTGAAAGTGATGTCGGCGATCGAGACCTGCCGCACTGCCGCGCTCGGCGGACATGTCGAGCGCTGCGAGGACTGCGCGCACGAACGCGTCGCCTACAATTCCTGCCGCAACCGCCACTGCCCGAAGTGTCAGGGCGCGGCGGCAAGACAATGGCTGGCCGAACGCGAGGCGGAGCTTCTGCCGGTTCCCTACTACCACGTCGTCTTTACCCTGCCGGCTGCGATCGGCGCCATCGCGTTCCACAACAAGGCCGCCGTCTACGACTGCCTGTTCCGGACCGCCGCCGAAACGCTGACCACCATTGCCGCCGACCCGAAGCATCTGGGCGCCCGCATCGGCCTCACCGCCGTCCTCCACACCTGGGCTTCGGCGCTGACCCATCATCCGCACGTCCACGTCATCGTCCCAGGCGGCGGCCTGTCGCCGGACGGGTCGCGCTGGATCGCCTGCAAGCCCGGCTTCTTCCTGCCGGTGCGCGTGCTGTCACGCCTGTTCCGCCGCCTCTTCCTCGAAGGGCTCGCGGACCTCCATGAGGCCGGCCGACTGGCTTTCTTCGGCGATCTGGCGCCGCTCGCCGACCGCCGCGCCTTCGCCGCCGCGCTCGCGCCGTTGCGCTACTGCGAATGGGTCGTCTTCGCCAAGCGACCCTTCGCCGGACCCAAGGCCGTGCTCGCCTATCTCGCCCGCTACACCCACCGGGTCGCCATCTCGAACTCCCGGCTCATCGCGCTCGACGAAAAGGGCGTCACCTTCAAATGGAAAGACTACCGGATCAAAGGCCGCGACCGGCTCAAGACCATGACGCTCGACGCCGTCGAGTTGCCGAGTAGGTGAGGACATTGCTGTCCTCACCCCTCGCAGACCCGGACGTGCAGAATTCCCGCATCCGGTTCTTCACGGGCGTGCTTCGCTCATGGTGGTGTAGCGATGGACAATCCGAGCCGCTGGCAATGGATATCGTTTCAATAGATCGCTAAAGCGGCTCCAGAGGAACCGTTTGCGGCGGTCTCGTCGCGATAGCCATTTCTTCCAGATGCTCGCGACCTCGTTGGCATACCAGCTCAGTCGTCGATAGTTGCCAGAGACGCCGTAGTAGGCGTAGTGGCCTCGCATCATCGCGCTCAAATGGGCGTGCTGATCCTTGATCGGCCGATGCCGGTTGGTCCGGCACCAGTCGGTGACCGCCGCCAGGGCGCGGGCGTAGCGGTTCTTCGCCGTCACTTGCCGCACCGCTTTGCCACCCCTCCTGGTCTTGCCCCATACGTGGCAAAAGCCGAGAAAAGTGAACGAGGTTCCCTCCGTCTCCGGAGGAGACCCATCCGAGTTGTTGAAGCGAAAATCGACGAACCGAGTTCTTCTCGGGATGCAGCGTTAGCCCATACCGATGAAGCCGCTTGCCCAGAACGCGGAGGACTCGCTTGGCGTCGCGGAAGTACGCGAACGCCATAACGGCATCGTCGGCGAATCGGACAAGGGCGCTGTTCCCTGCGAGCCGTGAACGCACCTCGCTCTCGAACCATTCATCCAGCACGTGATGCAGGAAGATGTTTGAGAGAATCGGTGAGATCACGCCGCCCTGCGGGGAGCCTTCGGTCGCATGGCGCAGAAGCCCATCTTCCAGGACTCCTGCCTTCAGCCATTTGTCGATCATCCTTCGGATCACACCATCCGTGACCCGTCTGTCAAGAAAGTCGCGCAGGTGCGAGTGTGGAATCGAGTCGAAATACTTGACGATGTCGATGTCCAACACCCAGCGCAGTCCGTGGCTCATGAAGCCCGTGCGAAGATCTTGCAGGGCTTGATGCGCCGACCGTCCCGGCCGGAAGCCGTAGGAGCAGGTAAGGAAGTCTTGCTCGTAAACGGCCTCCAGCACCATGACGATCGCCCGCTGGGCCACCTTGTCCTCGAGGGTTGGAAGGCCGAGAGGTCGACGCGATCCATCCGCCTTGGGAATATATGCCCGTCGCACTGGCGGTGCCTGATAGCGGCCCGACTTGATGCGGCCGAGAAGGTCAAGCAAGTTGGCCTCCAGGTTCTTCGCATAGTCGACCGCCGTCATGCCGTCGATGCCAGGAGCACCATCCTTGCGGGTGAGCCGCCAGGCCTCCTTCATCCATTCCAGGTCGATGACGTGGTGCAGCGTGGAAAGCGCCGCTCCGCGCTTGGCTCTTGCCAGCGCAGCTATCCGTTGTCGTTTCGTGGACAGGTTTGCGAAGCTCAAGGTCTTCTCCCGTGTTTCTCGCCAACGGCTCTCGTCCCGTGGCGCCTCCCTTCCCTCAGTCGGGTCCCGGTGGGTCCAGTTCCCCGCGTGTGGTTGGTACTATGAAGGCGCTACGACTTCCCGCTCGCGCAATCCCGGTCGCTTATTGGTTCGCTTCCGAGCACCACGCGATCCCTCCAGTGTTCGTGCTCGCCGCATGGCGCTCCCAGATCGGTGGAGGACCGGCCCCGGGCCCGGGCACTTGTTCAGCCGGCTGCCCAAACTGCCGGCTCGCTCTCACGTGGGCATGAGCGGGATCTCTCAGGTTCCCAGGCGATCCGTCCCGTGCCTCTGCCCCGCTCCAAGACCCCGGTCGGACCGACGAGCCCATGGCCATTGGCGGTCTCGTCGATGCTGCCCCCGCTCGAATGACAGCGAAGGCTCCAACAAGAAAAGCATTTCGAGGCTAATGCGCGGCTTCGGCACCTGCTGCCTACGCTTCCAGACTGACGTTGCCGTCAGCCCGGCAAGGCTCACTTCCGGCTGGCTGGCTCGCCTTTGCCGGGAGGGAGTTGAACCCTCTGGATCGCATTGAAAGGTTTCAGATCACGTGTTCATCCTCCTTTCCAGGGCTTACCCTGACGCTACATCCGCCGCTTTCTCCTGCACGTCCTGCCGAGCGGCTTCCACCGCATCCGCCACTACGGCCTGTTCGCCGGCACGGTTCGGGCGCGCACCATCGAGCGCGTCCGCCAAGCGCTCGCCGCGCCGAAGACCACATCTGAGCTCTCGCACGCCGAGGCGAACAGCCAAGCCGAAACAGCTTCGCCTGTGCGACGCTGCCCCTGTTGCGGCGGCCGGATGATCATCGTCGAAACCTTCGAAGGCGCGCGCCCCGGCCGCCCGCCGTCGCCGACCCGCATCAGGATCGACACCTCATGACCGTCGCCGCGATTCCCACGCAACCCCGTCTCGCCGCGCCTCCAGCCACGCGCCGGAGCAGCAAGCCGATGTCCTCACGACCGCCGCGGACGCTCTCCCGACGCCGCTCCCATACCCGCTGCTCGCATCCTCGCCCCCGAAAAGGCCCGTCGTGTTCGCTCTCGACGGCAACGCCGACCGCCTTTCGCCCCCGCCGCCACATCGGCGATCCGTCCGCGACCTTCAAATCCCCATAGGTCGCGCCCAGCCAATCCGCGCCTCTTCCTACCCGCGGTTTCCCCCTTACGAGGCTTTCGGACGCCGGCCCCAGCGCCCGGCCCAGCGCGCCTGCCAAGGGCCGGCGTCCGAAACCCTTCAGTTAAGCGGTCATCGCGGATCACCGCCTCGTAGGCGCAGATTGGGCAGGTAAGCGGGCGTTGCATCTAACCGCGGTCTCCACCTTGGCAGTCGTTCAGCGGACTTGCCCAACGCGTACCATGTCGAGCGGCGGGTGGTTTGTCCTTGTTTCCACATGGACCGTCACAGCGTTTTCCATCGCGCGTCAGGGTGCGCGCGGCGGTCCCACCAGGGGGGTGCGCACGGGCTTGGCCATGCCAAAGAAAACTGTGACGCCATTGCCTCCGCAACGGGTCGACAGCGCTTCGTCCTTGCTGCTGTCGAGGAAACAGCTATCGGTGACCTGCCAATTGTCCATCACCCACACGTCGCCCGCCGAGTTGATCGCCAGATCGGTCTGCCGCTGCAAACCGCCGCCGACATAGCCGCCGGGCGGCGAAATTTGGTCGCCGGTCTTCATGCCGGGCGGACAATTCTCGGTGCGCGCGCCGCACAAATGGGCGACCGGGCTGTCGGCCCTCGCTAGATTGCTCACCCAGACGTTGTCGTCGCCGTCCACCGCCACCGCGAACGGGGCGAGCAGGGCGCCGCCCGCGAAAGGCGAACCGGCGAACTGCGAGCCATCCGGACGCAACAAGGTGACACTGCCCCCGTTCGAACTGACTTCATGGAACATCTGCGTGGTGAGGGCCTCATCTGCGTTGCCACCGGTCTTAAGAACCAGGATATCGTCGACGAGGTCGAACGCCGCGCCTATCCCATTGCCCAGATGATTGGTCACCCAGACATTGCCCAGACTGTCGATGGCCAGACCTCCGGGACTCCAGCCGGTGCTGAATTTTTCCGCCTTGCTCGGGTCCGAGGCCGGGAACCGCGTCACATGGGCGGCAAAGCCATTGCTCACCCAGATACGGTCCTGCTGGTCAATGGCGAGGGAGAACGGCCCGACCAGGGATTTGCAAGGTTCGGCGTCCTGGCGCCCCTCGCAGACGATCCGGCCCTTGCTCAAATCGGCCCCGGGAAAATGCAGGAGTTGGCTTTTCGAGAGACCAACGGCCCATATGTCGCCGTTGGGCGCCGCGATGACGCCCTGCATCAATCCTAGCCTCCCGTTGAATGTTAGACCGTCCGGCGGCGTCAACGGCTTGCCGTTCTTGTCGAACACCACGATCGCCTTGCTGCCATAGGTGCCGAACCAGGCGTTGTCCTTGGCGTCGATGGCCGATCCGAAAGTTCCTCCCTCCATTCCGCCGCCGGTGAATCCGGTTGGGCTGGGCGAAAGCGCCTTGCCGTTGGGATCGAATTTGGTGGTGTTGCCCTGCCAGAGGCTGTCCGTCCCCTGCCAGCCAACAGTGAAATTGTCCGGGGTCCAGAGGTTGCCTTCGCTGTCGAACGAGGCGCCGCCGCCCGCGCGATAG
The DNA here is from genome assembly GCA_963822215.1 of uncultured Alphaproteobacteria bacterium. Classification (GTDB taxonomy): domain Bacteria; phylum Pseudomonadota; class Alphaproteobacteria; order Rhizobiales; family Beijerinckiaceae; genus Roseiarcus. The sequence goes on along the minus strand of CAWGGX010000006.1, from coordinate 98,622 downwards.
CCGCCGCCGCCGAATTTGAGCGGCAGCACCCAGGCGCTGGGCGAACGATTGAGGTAGGGCATGAACGGCGGCTGGCGCATGTTCCTGCCCTGCGGAATCGGATAAAGCTCGCCGAGCAAGGCGAACAGCCGCTCGGGCTTGTACCAGGGAGCGCGCGCGATCGATTGCGCCGCGGTCAAAGTGTCGGTTGGCGTATCGCCCTTGGGGCCCGTCGCTGCTGCAAACAGGCTGTCGCAGGCTTTCGCGGTCAAGCGCGTGGCGCAACCGGACAAGTCGTCCGCCAGCGAGGCGAAATTGGCCATGGTCGGCGTTTCGCCGCCGTTGAGCGGGTCGATAATGACCCCGCCCCATCCGCCGGTCGCGAGATCGACAAAGCTCGGCACATTGCCTGCGGCGATACGCAACCCGAGCGCGTTGCCCTTGATGGCGGCGCCATCGATGAATTGCGCATGGGTCCACACCGAGGCGACGGTCGTCATTTCGTTGACGACGACCTTCGCGGGAGGCGCGCCGCCGAGCACCGACAGAAACGAGAGCGCCGGATTCTCGACTGCGCCCTTGTTGACCTCAGCGACACCACCCTTTGCTACGATGTATAAGCTCGCGCCGGCTGCCGGCGTCTCGTCGCCGCCGATCTCGAAATGGCCATCGCCGTCGGTCTTGGCTTGCGCGAGCTCCTGCGGATCGCCGGCGCTGCCTGCCCATAAGGTCACGGTAGAGCCTGCCACTGCGCCGCCGCCTGCCTGGACGTGTCCCTCGATGTGAACGGCGGCGTTTGCCGCATCGGTGCCAGGGCTGAATAGACCTAGGCAAGCCGCGCCCATCGCAAGGCTCGCCAGCGACTTTGCGTGTCGAGGGTTCATGCGCTTTGCCTCGCTCAATGTCTCACTCTCGATAAATCGGCGCTGCGGAACCGCGCCTCAGAAGATGAACGTCAGTTTGGGTCCGCCACCGCCAATTCGCGCCGTATTCCGGCTTGACGAGGTTGTAGTAGGCGGCGAGGCTAGATCGCCGACCGACACGCAGCCGGGCAGGTCAGGGACGTAAGCGGAAAAGGTCCGCGCCCCTTCTCGTAACGGCCTGCTAGGCCGGCAGCATGACCACCTTCGTCTTGACGGGCGTTCGGGGATAGAGGTCGAGCATATCCTGACTGAGGAGGCCAGTGCAGCCGCTTGTAACGCCGGTGCCGATCGATTCGGGATCGCTGGTGCTGTAGATCGTGTAGAGCGTGTACTTGCCGTCTCGATAGAGGTAGAGCGTCCGGGCGCCGAGAGGATTGTCTAGACCTCCCGGCATGCCGCTGGCGTATTTGCCCGCCTCGGGCTGGCGTTGGATCATCTCCTTGGGCGGCGTCCAGACGGGCCACTCGGCCTTGCGCCCAACATAAGCCTCGCCGCTCCACAGGAACTCGGGTCGGCTGATATTGGCTCCGTAGCGGGTCGCCTTTCCGTCGCCTTCGATGCGATAAAGATAGTAATTGCTGGGATCGATGACGATCGTGCCGGGCGCTTCAAAGCTGTCATAGTCCACGATCTTTCGAAAATACTTGGGGTCGACCTTGCTGACGTCAACCGCCGGGATCGGGAATTTCTCGTCGGGCGCCGGCCCGTAGACCTTCGCCGCCTCGGCCCGCAGCATGTCGTCCGATGTCACGCACCCGGAGAGCGCCAGCGCACCGAGACCGGCGGCGGAGCCGAACAGAAACGACCGCCGGTCGAAACGCGCCGACCGAAGTTCGGGCGGGGCTCCCTCGTCCATCGCGCCCGCATCGACATGTCCACGATTCATGATCATGATCTCGGCGTTCCCATGCCCCTTCGCCCAACTCAGGGAGGGTGCGGCAGACCCGCGGGAGCGTCTTTTGCCGTCGCACGGCTCGATTGGCAAGCTGAGGCGTTTAGCCACGCGACCACGCCGCCGGCTCCCGACGGCCTCGTTTCGCCGATTTATCCGCTTTCGCCAGAAGGAGAGGAACGATGGCTTACATCGACGGCTTTGTGATCCCGGTGAAGACCGCAGACAAACAGGCGTTCCTCGATCACGCCCGGCGAATTGACCAGGTCTTCATCGAACACGGCGCGTTGCGCGTGGTCGAGGCGTGGGGCGACGACGTGCCCGCCGGCAAGGTCACCGATTTCGCCCGGGCGGTGCAGGCGACCGGCGACGAGACGGTGGCGTTCAGTTGGATCGAAAGGCCCGACAAAGCAGTGCGCGACGCGGCGATGAAGGCCATTCAATCCAACGCCGCGATGATGGCCGAGCCGATGCCGTTCGACGGCAAACGCAGCTGCCTAAGGCCTCCTCCTTTTGCTCCCCTACCGATAAAAGACCCGTAAGCCGGCCTCCGTCGCTGCGCAGATGTCCTTGATGCTCTCTCGAAGCCTGTCTGCCTCGGGCGCTGCTTTGAGGAGGGCATTCGGAGTCACCGGCGGGCTGTTGAGATGAGGAGGAATCCCATCATCACCGGAACACCTGAGGCGGACCTCAAGCGCTCCCTAGAGGAGCCGTCGCATCACTGCGCGGATGATCGCTTGCTCAGCCCCCGCGCGAAGAGAGGCCCGAAGAACTCTCACATGTCGCTAGTCTCGGGAAAGGCTCCGGCTGATAGCATGATGCCGACCAAGGAGTTGGCCACCCGTTCCTATGCCTCGGAAGTAGTGGTGAGCGTGACCGCCAGCTTTGCCAATTTGTCGTCCCACGCCCTATAAGGAACTCGCTTGGCCCGGCTTCGTCTTCAAAAGGTCATCCCGGTAAAGGACGGCTTGGACCATGTCGCCGTTCATAAGCGCTGCGATCATAAGGGCACAATCATAGCTCGGGGAACTCGCTACAAGCTGCTTTTGGCGGCCTTCGTCGATTACGACCCAAGTTAGGCTCCTGCCCACTTGGCTGACCGAAAAGCGAGCTTCGGGCATTGTGAGCCTTTCCGTGCCGGCGTTCGGCTGTGCTTGCAGCATCGGCGCGGCGAGCACAAGTCGTTGAGTGACCTTCCGGCGCTATTGGACGGCCCTAAGCACGCCGTCGGGAGTTGTCACCGGGTGAATGAGATGAGGAGGGAATCCCGCCGAGAGATCGATCACCCGCGACCGGATCAGTTCTCTTGCTGCGCGACCGTTATCGAGACGTCTCGGGCAGCCGTGACGCCATGGCCCCTAAAGTTTCCGATGAACGCCTGAAAGGTCAAAAGGCATCTCGGGTTGGCTTCGAGGAACGTGCATTCGCCGCCAGCGCCGTAGTCACTTTTGGCCCGCAGATTGGCAAAGACGCGAGCCGCTTCACGGGCGCAGCCGGCCTCGACATTGGGATAGGCATCGTAAGTAAACAGGGGCATGACGCGCCCTTAATGGTGCCGAGCCCCCGTCCCTGAGACAGCTCTTTGCGACCGTTGCCGTTGCCGTCGCCCTCCAAGCGGCAACCATACGCCAGTCCGCCACGCCAGTCGAGCAATGCTTTGAAAGTCTTGCCCTTTCGCCGCACGCCCCCGTTCAATTCGCCGCCGTCCGCCGATAGTTCGGCTTTGACTAAGGCGTTCGGAGTCGCCGCCGAGTGAACGAGATGAGGAGGGATTCCCATCGGCATGAGGATGCCTGAGGGGGCTGACTCAAGGGTGTCTACCTGAAGTTCCCGCTTCTGGCTCTCCCTACCTATAAGACCCCGCAAGCCTGCCAGCATGTCGCGGTCTTCCGGCCGCTAAACTGAAGCGCTCTATCGGGCCATTTCATCGGGGTGCATCTGGCTTGGGCCACCGGGGACGGCATTCGGCGTCGTCATCGGGTGAACGAGATGAGGGGGGATTTCCATCATCACCGGCACGCCCGAGGCAGATTGCCTTACGGTGTCTGCCTAAAGCTCCCCTTCTGCGCCCTACTTATAAGACCCGTAAGGTTTTCCTCAGCCACGCGGGTTGGGACCGGAGCGAACCGTCTCGCCGCCCCGATCCAATCTAGAAAAGCGTTAAGCCTTGGCCTGAAGCTCCCCGCCTCGGGTGTTCTGATGATGATGGGAATTCCTCCTCATCTCGTTCACCCGTCGACACGTCCGAATGTTTCGCTCAAGGGCTGGACCGTCGGATCATGCCGCCTTGCATGAGTAGTTTCCGATGATTGCCGCGGAGCGGAACGCGTCACACGATTGACTGTCGAGACGCCAACGTCTGGACTTCGGCTGGCAAGCCGTATTGATTCGTGGGCTTCCCAGCGAGGACCTGCGGTGTCGGGGTTCGCCTTGAAGTGGACCCCGGTTTTGGGACCAGCGGTTAAGGTGTGTAGCGTCCCGCTCTGTTTTAACCAACGGAGCGAGCGAAATGGCGAGATCACGCAAGAAGTTTGATGCGGCGTTCAAGGCGAAGGTGGCGTTGGAGGCTCTGCGGGAGGATGCGACGGTTCCTGAGCTTGCCAAGCGGCATGACGTGCATCCGAACCAGATCTACGCGTGGAAGAAGCAGGTTCAGGACAATGTTGCGAGCCTGTTCGCGCGAGGAGCGAGCGGTTCAAGCGACGGCGAGGAGGAGCGCGAGCGGGAGGCGGCCAAGCTTTACGCCAAGATCGGCCAACTGACGGTCGAACGGGATTTCTTGGCCAGGAGGCCAGGGCGATGAGCGCGCCCGATCGAAGAGCAATGGTCGGACGGCCTGGCGAGGACCTGTCTGTGCGCCGCCAATGCGCGCTGCTGGATGTGGCGCGCTCGGGGGTCTATCGGCCCAGGGCGGAGCCGGGCGCCGAAGATCTGGCGGTGATGCGGCGGATCGACGAACTGCATCTGGAACTGCCGTTCTACGGCTCGCGGCGAATGACCTTCGAACTCAACAAGGAGGGCCGCGGGGTCAACCGCAAGCGGGTGCGGCGGCTGATGCGCACGATGGGGATCGAGGCGCTGGTTCCGCGTCCCGGCACGAGCAAAGCCGCGCCCGGGCACAAGATATACCCCTACCTGCTGCGGGGTCTGAAGATTGTCGAGCCGAACCACGTGTGGGCGGCCGACGTGACCTACATCCCGATGGCGTGCGGCTTCCTCTATCTGGTGGCGATCATCGACTGGGCCAGCCGGGCGGTTCTGGCGTGGCGGCTGTCGAACACCAACGATGCGAGCTTCTGCGCGGCGGCGCTGGAGGAGGCGCTGCTTCGGTTCGGAAAGCCGAGGATTTTCAATACCGACCAGGGCTCCACTTTCACCGCCGAGGCTTTTGTCGGCAAGCTCGCGGCGGCCGGCGTCGCGATTTCGATGGACGGACGCGGCCGCTTCATGGACAACATCTTCATCGCGTGCCTGTCCGGTTAACGCCCACACCCCCTAGATGTAGGGTGCGCTCACGTGCAGAGCGATCTGGTCGCAATATGGCCGGACAAAGCCGGCAGGCCAACGCGCGCGATCAAGATAGGCAGCATATGCCGCGTCATACGGAAAAAGCTCCTGAACCTCTAGGAGCGACCGGGGAAACCCAGATCGTCGCACTGGCGGATTTCTATGGCCGGTTTGATAACCGTCACTAGCCCTGGTAGGTGTGGGCGTTAACCGGACAGGCACGCTTCATCGAACGGCTGTGGCGCTCGATTAAGTACGAGGAAGTGCATCTGAAAGCTTACGTCGACGGCCGCGAGGCGCGGGCCGGCATTGGTTCGTGGATGACCTTTTACAATTCTCGCCGCCCCCACCAGGCGATGAACAACCAGACGCCGATGGCGGTGTGGCGCGCCGGCATCGACGAAATCGAGGCGGCGGCAAGGGCTGTGGATATGCCGCTTCGCTTGGACAACGCAAACGCGTTGCCCACATACCCACAGCAGAGGCAGAAGCAGCAGGAAGCGGCTTGAAGCCTCTTTAAAAAAGGAAGAGCGGGAAGGATTACACCTTAATTCCCACGGCCCATGGTCCCGCGAATGGGGTCCACTTCACCTCGCGCCGCAGGTGGTCAGCATCGCGTCACGCTGCGAGCAATCGACAGGCACTTTGCTGCATAGGCGGCTTGCTGCCTTAGCATCGAACGCGCGGCGCTAACTCTCTAATCTAACAAGAGCAAGTTAGGACATTCTCATGGAAAGCAATCGCATCAAGGGCAGGCTCGTCGCTATTTCAAGTGGGTGAATTGGCCAGGACGTCTCCGGCGATGAGGTAGACGATGGCTTTGAGATTTCGCTTGGTCCGGTAGCCTTTGGCCTTGCGCTTGGCGGCCTGGACGTTGCCGTTGATGGCTTCGAGGACGCCGTTGGAAAGGCCGGTGGCGATTGATCTGAGAATGCCCTCGGCCTTGGCCATGATCGTCTTGGCCAATCGTTTCATCGGGCCGAGATCGCAGACCTGAACCCAGGTGTTCCAGCGATCGAGGAAGCGTCGGGCGGTCTTGGCGTCCATCGTGAACAGCTGTTGCAGGTTCATGCGGATTTGCATCGCCTGGATCGTGTCCAGGTTCAGCGCTTCCAATCGAGACAGCGCCTCCTTTTCCTCCAGCGTCAGATGATCGACGTTCTTCAGGAAGATGTAGCGCCGGCCCTTGATCTGGAAATTATTCTTCGCCTCCTGACGCCGCACTTCGTCGACGGCCTCGTTGGCGAGTTTGATGACGTGGAACTTGTCGAACGTGATCTCGGCGTTGTCGAAATTCGCCTTGATCCCCGCTTCGAACGCCGCCCCCATGTCGATGCTGGCGTCGGTGACCGCCTCGCGCTTGCCGCCATGCGCCTCCAGGAAATCGGCGAATTCCTTCACCGTCGCGGCGTCCTTGCCGTCGGCCACGTAGACGACTTTGCGCTGCGCCATGTCGACGAACAGGCTGATGTAATCGTGGCCGCGCCGCGCCGAGGTTTCGTCGGCGGCGATGCGCCGCACCTCAGACAAATCCAGCGCCTCCACCGCCTGCCACACGTAATGGTCGACGATCCGCCACAAGCGCGTGTCGTGCTCGCCGAGCCGCTTGGCCGCATTCGCGATCGGCATCGCCTTGGCCAGCGCCAGCACGTAGGCCTCGAACAACAACGTGAACCCGGAACCCGCTCGAGCCCATGGCGTGGCGGCCTTGCGCACTCCGCATTTCGGACAGCGCACGCGCGGCACACGAGCGTGCAACAGCGTGCGATGCTGGAAGAAGTCCAGATGCCGCCACGTCTCGTCCTTCGTGTCGTGAACCGCGCAACCCTCGCCGCCGCACTCCGCGCAGGCGAACCGGCTCCCGCGCCCAAAATCCACGTACAAATCGAGCCGGCCATCCGAGATCGCAAACTCGGCTCGCGTCACCATCCAAGGCGACTTCAACCCAAGGGCCAACCGGAAAAGATCGGTGTCTCGCATCGCCCCACGATAAACTCGATCCCAACCAATCGCTCCCCAAGCCAACCCAAAACCAGCCTTACCCACTCAATTGAGCGAGGAGCCCAAGGGCATCGGCCATCAAGTCAAAGGGGCCGTCATCGAGGGTCTTGGCAAAGTAATTGGCGACGCGAAGCTGGCGATCGACGGAGCCGCCGAGCGGGCAATCGGGGACGAACAGAACGTCGCCAGCGCTGAAGGGGATCAACTGATCGGGGTGGACGCGGATCGCATCAAGGGCATCGCTCATCAAGTCAAAGGAGCATTGATCCAAGGTTTCGGCGCTATCGTCGGGAATCCGCAACTGGCGGCAGACGGCGTCGCCGAGCAGGTGGCCGGCAAAGCACAAAATGCCGCCGGCAGCGTGAGGGACTTGGCGCGTGACGAGGTACAGAAACAACGCGCGGCAGTCGAACACTTGAATTGTAGGAATGCTCTGACGGGCAAAAACACTAAGGCGAACGCGTCTTGAAGGGATACCTTTGCGATCTGCAATGACCGGTCTACCTCGACTCCGGTCCATCGGCCGGGGAACAATTGCCAGACTTGACCACCCGCGTCAGGCCGCCTCTGCGCGGGTCGATGCATTACGGGTCTTAAAGATAGGGGAGAATAGGGGAAGGCTCTAGGCAGACAGCTTCAGGCCGTGCGCCTCAGCCGTCCCGATGATGGGGATCCCTCTGTTTCGGTCTTGGTACGCCTCTGCGATACGAACTTTCCTTCACGCTGCGTACAGTTTAAAGCGCGGGACGCGGTGCGGAGCTTAGATACTATCTCGCCGATGTCGCCGCGGGAGTTCGGCAGAAGTTTGAGGTTGCCGTGCGCAATGCCACCCTTACCGTTGGCCGCCTGAGCAGCGCAGCGGGGTGTCTCAAAAACCGTGTCGCACTACAGGCGGGAGATTACCGCCAGGGCGACGGCTATTGAGAAATACGCAAGGCCGATGCCGCCGTCGGACAGCACATAGGTCCAGATGAGGCCCGGCTGCCACAAACCGTGCGGCACCAGGCCCGATGTGTCGAAGAGCCGGAGCGTCACAGCCTCAAACATAGGACTGACCCCAACCCTCACCAGGCGCTTGTGCCGCCGAGCTGTCATGGCGGTCAGACGGCTACCTTTGGCTTCGTTTGCGTCAAAACGACGGCCGGATGGACGCGGCGATGCCCATTAATCCTGTGCTTTCATGCTCTCCGCACGAACTCCTCAAGCACCGCCATCAGGACGGGCTCTCGGTGAACATGAGGCCATACCCGACGCGTCGACCGCTAAGCGCAAGCAAAAGGAGACCGCACCGCGGCCTCCCTCTGTGTCAGCTCATTTCTTGGTAGAATGCTCGTAGGCGGCCTTTGTGCTCTTGTGCCCTTGCTCGCTATGTTCGTGAGCGGCTTCGGCGTGCTCCTCAGCCTCTTTGTGCTCGCCAAGATCGTGATGGAGCGCGGCCTGATGATGATGATGGGCAGCAGCATGATGATGGCCGGCAGCCCGATGATGATGCTCGCTCGCTGGATGCTTAGCCATGGCATATTCCTCCCCAACCGGTTCTTGAAGATGGATGCCGGTTGTCACCTATCACAGACAGCATTGTCCTGACGAAAGTATGACGCCTCCCCTTCGTCCTCCGATCATGTTCGACCCGCAGCGACGCGCCGCGAGCGGGGAACTTCGTGCGTCCATCAAGTCGCTCATCGCCTTCCTTGAGCACAATGAGGCCGACCTTGGGCTCCGCAAGCGCGTCCGCAAAGAGGCGGATCGCAAGACCTTCCATCTCGCGGTAGAGGCCATCGCGTGCAACCTCGCGGCCATTCCGTTGCTGGACCCTGAGCGGCCTCTGGCAGTCCCGCGAAGCAGCGGCGTCACGTGGGCAAAAGGCCGTTATCGCAATCCCGTCTACGGCCAGCATTTCCTCGACGCGCTCGACCTCATGGCGCGACCTAAGGTCGGGCTCATAGCTGAGCTGCGACGGGGCTATCGCTTCGCAGCCGACAAGAAGCAACCATCGTCCGTGATTCCTACCGCCGCCTTCGCCGCACGCGTGCCGCTGGCGCTGATTCATTGGGAAGCGTTTGACCGCGCGGAGGAGCCCGAGGTTCTAATCCTCAAGGGAGCGAAGGGCGACGACACGGGCATCGCCGATGCGATCGATTATCCCGAGACGCGCGAGACACGGCGCATGCGCAGAGACGTCCAACGCATCAACGATTGGTTGCGTAAAGCGCCTCTGAGAGTCGAAGGCGACAAAGGCGCGACGGGCCTCGACGATGATGAGAGCCAACCGATCGATCCGACGCGGCGCTCTGCTCGGCGTGTCTTCAACAATGGCATCTGGCAGGAAGGCGGCCGGCTCTTCCGCGGCTTCTGGGAGACGATGCGTCGCCCCGATCGCTTCCGGCTCTTGAGGATCTGCACCGCAACGAATCCCGAAGGCGAGCCTGTCGCCAACGTCGACTTCAGCCATCTGCTCCCGACGCTCGCCTATCAGTCGGCCAAATGCGCGCTGCCTAACCGCGACCTTTATGACCTCTTCGGCGACGGCACTTCTCGCGACGGCTTCAAGAAGCTCATCAACGCCCTCTTCTTCGCTCAGGGCAAAATGACCCGATGGCCGCGCGAGACTTCTGACCTATTTGCGAGCGGGACGAAGCTGCGCGACGCATTGGCTCTCGTCCGTCAAGAGCACGCGCCGATTGCTCATCTGTTCGGCACAGGGATCGGCTACAGGTTCATGTTCATCGAGAGCGGCGTCCTCATTGAGGCTTTGCTCGACTGCTTCGCGACCGGTATCACCGCGCTGCCCATTCACGATTCCGTCCTGGTCGCTGAGTCTGATGCAGAGGCCGCGAAGGCGATCATGGAGCAAGCTTTCGAGAGAGCGATGGGGGAATCCGTCGGCAAGTTGAAAGTCGACTTTGGCTAGCAACTACAATAGGATGACTCCTTATGCCTCCTCTAAAGGGCATTAGGTGAGAGCCTAGAGTAGGAGCTGGCGGGCAGAGGGTGTTGATGGGTATTCCCCCTCACCATCATCTTTACTCAATGCCGGACACTTTGAGTTCCCTCAAGGCAGAAGCTTCCGGTGTGAAGTGGACCCCGGTTTTGGGACCAGCGGTTAAGGTGTGTAGCGTCCCGCTCTGTTTTAACCAACGGAGCGAGCGAAATGGCGAGATCACGCAAGAAGTTTGATGCGGCGTTCAAGGCGAAGGTGGCGTTGGAGGCTCTGCGGGAGGATGCGACGGTTCCTGAGCTTGCCAAGCGGCATGACGTGCATCCGAACCAGATCTACGCGTGGAAGAAGCAGGTTCAGGACAATGTTGCGAGCCTGTTCGCGCGAGGAGCGAGCGGTTCAAGCGACGGCGAGGAGGAGCGCGAGCGGGAGGCGGCCAAGCTTTACGCCAAGATCGGCCAACTGACGGTCGAACGGGATTTCTTGGCCAGGAGGCCAGGGCGATGAGCGCGCCCGATCGAAGAGCAATGGTCGGACGGCCTGGCGAGGACCTGTCTGTGCGCCGCCAATGCGCGCTGCTGGATGTGGCGCGCTCGGGGGTCTATCGGCCCAGGGCGGAGCCGGGCGCCGAAGATCTGGCGGTGATGCGGCGGATCGACGAACTGCATCTGGAACTGCCGTTCTACGGCTCGCGGCGAATGACCTTCGAACTCAACAAGGAGGGCCGCGGGGTCAACCGCAAGCGGGTGCGGCGGCTGATGCGCACGATGGGGATCGAGGCGCTGGTTCCGCGTCCCGGCACGAGCAAAGCCGCGCCCGGGCACAAGATATACCCCTACCTGCTGCGGGGTCTGAAGATTGTCGAGCCGAACCACGTGTGGGCGGCCGACGTGACCTACATCCCGATGGCGTGCGGCTTCCTCTATCTGGTGGCGATCATCGACTGGGCCAGCCGGGCGGTTCTGGCGTGGCGGCTGTCGAACACCAACGATGCGAGCTTCTGCGCGGCGGCGCTGGAGGAGGCGCTGCTTCGGTTCGGAAAGCCGAGGATTTTCAATACCGACCAGGGCTCCACTTTCACCGCCGAGGCTTTTGTCGGCAAGCTCGCGGCGGCCGGCGTCGCGATTTCGATGGACGGACGCGGCCGCTTCATGGACAACATCTTCATCGAACGGCTGTGGCGCTCGATTAAGTACGAGGAAGTGCATCTGAAAGCTTACGTCGACGGCCGCGAGGCGCGGGCCGGCATTGGTTCGTGGATGACCTTTTACAATTCTCGCCGCCCCCACCAGGCGATGAACAACCAGACGCCGATGGCGGTGTGGCGCGCCGGCATCGACGAAATCGAGGCGGCGGCAAGGGCTGTGGATATGCCGCTTCGCTTGGACAACGCAAACGCGTTGCCCACATACCCACAGCAGAGGCAGAAGCAGCAGGAAGCGGCTTGAAGCCTCTTTAAAAAAGGAAGAGCGGGAAGGATTACACCTTAATTCCCACGGCCCATGGTCCCGCGAATGGGGTCCACTTCAGGGCCGGCGTCGGGTTCATCAAGGAGGGCAACTGTTTCACCGCCATCGCCGACGCGTCCGGCTTCGCGAAGATCGCAGCGACCTTGTCCGACCCCCGGGCTATAGGGCGATTGAGCGAGGTCTGCGAGCGGTGGATTTATCGCTGCGGTTTGTGCTTCGCGATGGACTTCGAGGAGCAGAAACGCAGCGGGTTTCGCTATCGCTTCTCCAATTATCAGATGGAGTACAGCCGAAACCTGATCTTCGGGGTCGGGGGGCGTATGGAGCAAGTGTTCCAGGCGTTGATCGATCGCAGCCGGGCGCCGCTGGACCTGAAGACGATAAAGACGATCCTCGGCGACAAGGGCCGGCCAAAATACCGGCCGCGAAACATGAAGGCGGCCGAATGGGAAGTCGCGGTCGAGAGACCTACCTATGATCTGACGGTCTTCAAGCTGCATTGCGGCAAGTTGGCGTTGAAGATCCATTCCAAAGGCGAACGCGTACTTCGCATCGAGGCTGTCGCCCATAATATCGGGGAGTTCCACTGCGGTCGATTGCTGGACAAATTCCCCGAAATCGTCGGCCGATTGAAGGGCATGCTGGAGAGGTTCATGCAGGCGCTGAGTTGCATCGATCAATGCTTCATCGGCGATGAGATGCTCGATCGTCTGCCGTCGCCGTCGCGGGTCGGCAAATCGACGGTCGGAGGGATTGACCTCAACAAGCCCCGCCTACGACGCGTCGCCCAGGCCGACATCGCGCTGTCGGCTTCGCCCGAGGGCTTCACCGCCTCGACCTTGGCCGATCAGACTCGCGCGTTCGGCGATCAGAGCCTATCCGCCTGCGGTCCCCGCCAGGCGGCGTACGATCTGAAGAAACTCCGCGGCAAACAGATCGCGCAGCGCATCGGCGCGACGCGTCGTTACGAGGCGATCCAGTCCGGGCTGCGCGCGATCACCGCCCTGCTGACGCTCCAAGACAAAGCCATCAAGCCGCTGCTCGCCGCCGTTCAGGAAATCGCTCCCACCCACGGAGGACAAAACCCACGAGCCATAGATTGCCACTACCAACAACTGCGACTCGCCATGAACGGCGTCTTTCACGAACTCGGCATAGCTGCCTGATCATCGACAATTTTTTTGTCGGGCTTCGCCCTTAAGCGCCTAAGGTGTAGACCGAGCATTGGCGGAGGCTTCCTCGGATGTGGCCGCCACGGAGGTTGAAAGCTTCTCCGTGCCCTCAGCGGTGTGCGTCAACCTACAGGAGCGGAAGTATCCCCTCGCGTGATCGTTGGCCCCAGCAGATCCTCGTGTTAGACTTTAATCATGCGAGAGGTCGGCCTTAATGTCCCATTGGGCGATGACCTTGTAGCTCGCCTTCGCTTGCCAAAATCCGCCTGCAGCGGCGTATCTCGGGCGGGCACCCGGCGAGGGCAACGGCCACGGTGAGGGCATCGGCCTCAGTGAGGTCCTCGGCTCATGAGCTGCGCGGCGACATATGACGTCTTCGTGAGCTACGCTCACGCCGACGCCGAGGAGGTGGGACCCATCGTGGACGGCCTCGGCGCGGCCGGTTTGCGGGTGTGGCGTGACGAGACCGAGATCGCCGACCTCGTCGGCATCACGAGAGCGATCGCCGATGGGCTCGCACATGCGAAGGTATTGCTGGCCTATTATTCACAAACTTATCCGCAGCGGCGTGCGTGCCAATGGGAGCTCACGGCGGCATTTCTGGCCGGTTTGGCGGAGGCAGACCCGCGCCGGCGCGTGCTGGTTATCAACCCCGAGGCGAGCGCGGATCACATCCATCCGGTTGAGCTGCGTGATCAGAAATATCTGGTGCCGGGCAGCGGTCCCGAGGCGATCGCGGCGTCGGTGAAATCGCTCACCGATGCGCTGACCAACGCGCTTGGAAGCATCCAGCGCCTAACGGCCCCGCGCTGGCTTGGCGCCACGCCGTTTCAGTCCCGCACGTTCGTCGGACGCCTGCGCGAGCTGTGGCGCATCCATTCGCTGCTGCACGGAACGGATTCGGTGATCATCACCGGGGATTGCGGACAGGACCTTGTGCAGATCCGCGGCCTGGGAGGTCTGGGAAAGACCATGCTCGCCGACGAGTATGCGCAACGCTGGGGCGCCGCTTTCCCAGGCGGCATCTTTTGGATCCGCTGTCACGCCAGCGGGCAGGCCGACGCGGGAGCCGCCCGCGATGCTCTCCGTAATGACCAGTTGCGGCGCATGGCCGAGGAGCTGGAGCCAAACACCATGTGCGCTGGACCGGCGCAGGCGCGACAACTGCTCGCCAAGCACATTGCGTCAAACCGCTGTCTGTGGATCGTGGACGACTTGCCGTCTGCGCTCCGGCGTGACCAGGTGGAAGCCTGGATGCCTCCGCATCCGAATGCCAAAGTAGTGGTGACAACTCGCAGCCGTGAGTATAGAGCGCTGGGCAACACGCTCGACCTCGATGTGCTGGAGCCTGGCGATGCTTACCGCCTGCTGACCTCGCGGCGGGGGCCCGATACGTTTGAGGAGCGCCTGGCCGCATCAGCCATTGTCGAGGACCTCGGCCGCCACGCCCTGGCACTGGCGGTGTCAGCGGCGTATCTCGAGGCCGTCGTCGGTCTGAAGAGCTATGCGCAGTTCCGTGGCGAACTGGCCAACCCCAAGAGTCAGGCCTTACAGCTCGCTGCCGGCTGGGCCGACATGCTACCGACTGGCCATGAGGCCAGCATTGCCAGCACGATGCTCCGCAGCATCGATCAGCTCGGCGGGGTCGGGCGCGACTTTCTGCGAATCGCGGCGCATCTGGCTGTGGCACCCATTCGTCCAGCTCTCATCGAGCTTGTCCTGGGGGCGGTGGCGCCCTACCAGCCGGAGCAGAGTGCCGATGTGGCTTCGCAGGCTCTGCTGGAGGCTGCCAGACACTCGCTGGCCATCCGCCTCGAAGGACCATTGCGGCCGGTCGAGGTCCACATCCTGGTATCGCGCACCGTTCGCTCGCAGGAGCAGAATGTGCCGCGCTTCTCAGAGATCCGCGAGAAATTGGTACGCGCGCTCCTGATTGTGATCCATCATCATGTGCAGGACATCCGGATGCATCACAAGATCGGGCTGGAGATCGATCATGCCCGGGAGGTCTCGGCTCAGCCGCAGACCGTTGAAGAGGCCGCCTTGCTTGGACTGGTGGGGCTCTACGACCAGATTCGGGGAAACTTCGAGTCGGCAAGAGTGTGCTTTGAGATGCAGTACAGCCGGTTGAATGAATTGGTTGGACCGAAGGACGACGCGACCTTGATTGCTGCGGCTAATCTTGCGTCCGCCCTGTATAAGTTGGGTGTCCTGGCGCCAGCGCGGGACCTTCAGGAGCAGACCGTTGCGACATTGCGCGAGACCCTCGGGCCAGCGGACCGGGACGTGCTGCTCGCTCAGAACACGCTGGCCGAGATCTATCGGTTGCAGGGGTTGGTCCAGCAAGCGCTGGAGCTCCATCGGGCGACCCTCGACGCAGCGCGGAACCGATTTGGCGAGTTTGATGACTTGACGCTGGGGTCGCTCAACAACCTAGCCGGGACCCTGCGTGAGGCGGGAGAGCTCGAGCAGGCCGAAACGCTTGGCCGTGAGGCGCTGGCCAGGCTGACTGAACAGCTCGGGCGAAACCACCAGGCGACGCTGAACGTGATGTCGTCCCTATCCTGTACGCTCTACGAGATGAGTTGCCTTGACGACGCGCGGAATCTTCAGGAGGAGGCACTGAAGATTCGGGTGCGCGAACTCGGCGCCGCGCATCCGGAGACGCTGACTTCGGTCAGCACCCTCGCTAGCACGCTGGCACGGCTGGGCGACGTGGACGCGGCCCAGCGGATGGAGGAATCGGCGCTCTTGGGACGCCTGAACGTGCTCGGACAATGGCACCCGGACACGCTACGGTCGATGAACAACCTAGCGGTGCTCTATCGTCAGCGGGGCCGGCTTGACCAAGCGCGGGAGCTGCACGAGGCGGTCCATCAGAGATGGTCGAGCCAGCTCGGGCCTGAGCACCCAGAGACGCTCACCTCCAAAGTGAATCTAACAGTGACGCGTTGGGAGCAGGGGGAGCGCCAGGAGGCCGTCAGTCTCGTTTTGGAGGCCATCGCGTCCCGACGCCAAGTGTTAGGAGCCGGACATCCCGACACCCTGGCCTTGATCAGCCAGTTGGCCAACTGGTACGCGGAGATGAACGATCTGGCCGGCAGCGCGCAGGCCCTCCGCGAGCTGTGGGAAGCCTGTCGAAAGCGGCGAGGCCCGAACAATCTGGAGACGTTGCGCGTAGCTGGCCGAATGGGGTGCGCGTTGCGCGATGCCGGTGACCTCCCGCATGCCCGTGAGATTTTCCAGGACGTGGTCGACAGCTTGGCCCCGATGGGATCGCAGGCTGTCCCAGACCTGCTTACCGCGATGAACGCGCTGGGAGCGGTGGCCTTTGAGCTTCGAGACCTGAGTCCCGCGCGCGAGATGCTCGAACGGGCGCTTGCCATGGCGGATGCTGAGCCCGCCCTGGATGGGGCGATATCACTTGCCCTCAAGGAGAATCTCGCGAATGTCGTCGAAGCGCAGCGCGATTTTGCCCGATCCATCCAATTGCGCGGGCAGATGCTCACGGCAAGCCGTCAGGGTCTCGGGCTCGAGCATCCAGTTACCAGCCGCCATGCCTGGAATCTCGCGCTCTCGCTCGCCGAGCTCGGCCGTGGCTCCGAGTCGATCGAGGTAGCCGCCGAACATCTGGGATGGCTGTTAAATACGGATCCTGTCGGGTTGACAGCGCAGCAGCGGGACATTCGCGAACAGCTGATGAGGGCGACCCGCCAGGGCGCCGCTTCGGAGTAGGCTGCGCCAATAGACCAGCGGGCCGTGTCGCCATCCAACCCCTGCGCGGGTTATCTGGGCTTCTTCGTTCGGTTCACATGCGATCGGTCAATCGGACGTGTTTGAAGCTTCGACCAGCATTCACACCCATATTCCTATATTCAACGGTCTATTCCGATCCGCCTTTCGGCCTATTGGTCGGGGTGCGCGTCCAACTTGTTGTTCATCTCAAACTTCACCGAGCCGGTTTTGGTCGTCACGCTGCGGACTTGGGCGGCTTGGTCGCGCGTCAGGAGACGCGCCGGCGTGACTTTCAATATCGGCCGCTCGCCATTCAGGTTGCCCTCGCGATCGAACGTTGGCTCGGTGTCCCATTGAATCAGGTCGCGGACATCGGAGTAGGCCAGCCGTTCGAGCTCACGGATCAAGCGGAGGCGGGCGTCAACGATTTTTTCCTCCGCGCGCTGAACCGCTCTTGCGTTTGCGCCTACTTGCGAAATTCTCGACTTGCGCAATCCTGGTCGGCCGGGAAACATGAACCGCCTGGAGATTGATCATCTTGACACCGGCACGCTGATTTAGCCCGGCGGCTTGGCGACGCCGTTGGCGGTGGGCAAGGACGGGGCCATATTTGCGCTCATCGACAGTGCTGTCTGCGGGACAAGTACGGCGCATCCTTCGGATCGCGGTCCGGAAGGGGCGCGGCGCTTATGGGCAGCGGCCTGAAAAGAGCTCACTGCGGGAGGTAGGCACATGGACGTGCCGAACACGGACTTCACACTTGCGGGAACTATCGAGGAGGTGAAGGCGAAGGGCAGGATCGTCGTGCATGGCGCCCATCGCCCGATCCTCGTCGTCTATGACCGCGGGCGCGTCTTCGCGCTCGACAACCGTTGTCCGCACATGGGCTTCCCGCTCGACCGGGGCGGCGTCGAGGACGGGATTCTGACCTGTCATTGGCACCACGCCCGCTTCGACCTCGAAAGCGGCTGCACCTTCGATCTCTGGGCGGACGACACGCCGACCTTCCCGGTCGAGGTGCGCGACGGCGAGGTCTGGGTGAAGACCAGCTTCGGTCGTGCCGACCCCGCTACAGATTGGCGCCAGCGGCTCAATGATGGCCTCGCACACGACATCGGCCTCGTCATCGCCAAGGCGGTGTAGGGTCAGCTCACGGCCGACGTGGCGAAAACCGACGTCGTGCGGCAGGCGGCGCTATTCGGAGCCCATAACCGCGACGGCTGGGGCGTGGGCCTCACGATCCTTACCGCGCTCGCCAATCTGTTGCCCGCTTTGCCCGAGGACGAAGCCTTTCTCGCCCTTTTTCACGGGGCGCGCCGTGTGGCGGCGGACTGCGACGGGCAGCCGCCACGGAGGGAACGTGCACCGCTCGGAAGCCGGCCGGAAGCGGCTACCCTCAAACGTTGGTTGCGGAGCTGGACGAAGGTTCGCCATCGCGAGGCGGCCGAGCGTACCCTGCTTACGGCCATCGCAGAGGGTCTTTCACCGGCCGCGCTCGCCGACGCCTTGCTCGCCGCCGCGACCGAGAGGGCCTTCGCCGACGACGGGCACTCGCTCGACTTCATCAACAAGGCGTTCGAATGCCTGGACCTGATTGGCTGGGGGCATGCTTCGTCCGTGCTGCCGACCGTTGTCGGTCAGATGACGGTGGCACGGGGCGCCGAGGAGTCGACCGAATGGCGACAGCCTGTCGATCTTGTCGCGCTCTGTGACGAAGTGGCGGGCCAACTGCCTGCAATGTCCGCGGCGAGCCGCCGCGCGAGTGGCTGGTCGGATCATGCGACGCTTGCTCTTGAGCTGCTTGGCGACGATCCGGTTGGGATCACTGAAGCGATCAAGGCGGCCGTCAGACACGGCGCCACTCCCGCTGATCTTGGTCGATCAGTCGCTTACGGGGCGGCGCTCAGGATGGCGCGCTTCGGCGACGCCAACGAGCACGCCGACTGGGAGACGGCGCACCACGTCTTCACTTACGCCAATGCGCTTTGCCAGATGCTCGGGCGGATCGGGATCGCCACCATCGATCTGGCGGCGGCGCGGGCTGTGCTGCACGGCGCCATGGCTCTCTATCTCATTCGCTACCTCAACGTGCCGCCGGCCCGTATTCCTGGCGAGGGTGGGGAGCGGCTCGACGATCTTCCTGCCGACGAGGAGGCGATCCGGATCGCTTTGCTCGACGCGTTCGACCGCCAGCGACAGGTTGATCGTGCGGCACGGCTTGTGGCGCGGTATCTTGAGCTTGGCCATTCGCCGCAGGTGCTGATCGCCACGCTGGCGCACGCGGTGCTTCGGGAGGACGCGGGCTTTCATGCCTACCAGACATTGGAAGCGGGAGTCAGGCAATTCGCCGTCTGGGGCGACACCGACGAGGGCCGGTACATCCTCATTGCGGTCGCCCGTTATCTCGCCGCCCACTCACCGACCGAACGAGCGGCGTTGCAGACGGCGGACATCGCGCGGCGTCTGATGCGGGGCGGCGAAGTCCATCAAAGCCTCAAGGCCTCCTGACCACCGCCGTCTGCTCTGCGACCATTGGGCTTCCCTCGGGCGGAGCGCATGTAGGCTGCCTGAGGGCCGAGACCCATGCTTCGTGTCGCTTACTGAGAGGCCGAGTCAGTGACGAAGCAGTGACGGAGGGGATGGCTACACGGCCGGTAGCCGCGGTACCGACGAACGGTGTCGGTTATGAAGAGGAGTGCCGAGCGGTTGCCTCCGATGTCTGCGCACGGCTGACACCGTCCGATGAAAGACGCTCGGCAGACGTATCCGTTGCGCCGAACAGCGGACGTCGATCTTATCGCCCCTACTCCGCACTGATTACTTGGTCCTTTTTGCCCTCGTTGGGGTCGAAACGGCGGGCGCCTTCGACTGAGCTTGGGCCGGCTCGGTTGCGCTTCTTGCCTTCGAGGCCGCCTTCGGTTTCGAGGCGCCGGCCACCTCGGGCGGCTTGGCGTCGCTCTTTTTCGGCGCCGGCTCGGCGCCTCCAACGGCCGCGATGCTCTTGCGAAGCGCGTCCATGATATTCACGACATTGGTCGGCCGCGGCTGTTCTGGCGCTCTTGCCGGCAGACCCTCCTGCTTCGAACGAATGAGTTCCACGACAGCGTCCTCGTAGCGATCATTGAACTCGGCGGCGTCGAAATGCCCGGCCTTCCGCTCAATGATGACGTGCGCAAGGTCCTTCATCTCCTCCGGCAGCTTCAACTCGGGAATGCCCTCAAAATAGGACTCCTCGCTGCGAACCTCCGACGCATAGCGTAGAATGGTGCCCAGCAATCCCTTTCCCAGCGGCTCCAGGAGAATGAGGCGCTCGCGGCGCGCCATGACCACTCTCCCCAGGCCGACCACCTTCTCGTCACGCATGGCGTCGCGAATGATCGAAAACGCCTCTTCCGCGACCCGCTCGCCCGGCGCGATGTAATAGGGCGCGTCCAGATATCTCGGGTCGATCTCGGAGCGCGGAACAAATTTCTCGATATCGACGGTGTGATTGCTCTCGATTTGAATCTTGTCGAGTTCCTCGTCGTCGATAAGCACGTAGGTGTCGTTCGCCACCGGGTAGCCTTTGGCCTGGTCGTCGTTTTCAACGGCGTCGCCCGTCACGGCGTCGACATACTGCCGCTTCACCTTGTTGCCGGTCTTGCGGTTGATGGTGTTGAAAGAGACGCGGGACGAGGAGCTGGAGGCCGGATAGAGGTTGACCGCGCAGGAAACGAGTGAAAGCTTCAGGTAGCCTTTCCAGCTTGCTCGGGGGGCCATGACCCTTACTCCGCAAAAGTCGACGCTGAATGTAACCTTCCGACCTGATGACAAACGTGATCTGCGCCGCACTATGACTGCCTCTGCGGAAAGAGTCTACATTTATGGCCGGATCAGAGGCGTTACGGGACGCTGGCTTCAGTCGCTGTCAGCGGCGGTTGGAGTAAAGCTGACCCGCGGAACCATGACGGCGGACACGATCGTCCTTGGGCACAACATGGCAAGCCGAGCGGTTTCTCATGCCGGTGAGCTTCGGCTGGACTTTCGGCGGAAGCCTTCCGTCCGCCTCCTGTCCGAGCGTCGATTTCGGTCCCGGTTAGGACTGGACGCCGCACCGGCATCGAACTGCCAATATTCAGAAGATCAAGTCGTCAAGCACACAGGTCTCAGTGGCACGCAGTTGGGCACGCTCGCGCTCTTCGACGTGCTCGGACCCACGGACGGCCGATATTCCTATGTGGACCTAGTCACGGCCCGGGCGGTTGGGAAGCTCTTTTCGTCAGGCGTCGTGTTTCCCAAAATCATCGCCGCTGCGCTCGCGCTAGAACGGCAAGGAGAACGGCTATCCAACGTTCGTCTGGCCGGAGCCCCCTGGGGCGCGGTGCTGAAGGTGCTGGAGGGGACGCTGGCGGAGATTGACGGCCAGTTCCTGTTGCAGCTTGAAGGGTCGGACCTCGATGCGGACGGCGTGTTCGCCCTCGCCGAGGAGAGCGAACAGGAAGGCGATCTCGTCGCCGCGAGACGCTGGTACGAGCTTGCGGCTCGTCTCGATGCGACCGATCCGGTCATCCCGTTCAATCTCGGCAACGTCCTGGACGAACTGGGCTTTCCGCGCGAGGCGGAAATCGCCTATCGCCAAGCAATCGCCCGGAGCCCCGATATGGCGGACGCGTGGTTCAACCTCGGGCTGCTACAGGAAAAGAACGAGCGGGAACCAGACGCACTTACGAGCTACCGCCGGGCCTTCGTGATCGACCCGAACTACGCGAACGCCCTCCACAACGCCGCCCTCCTGCACATGCGGCGGCGCGAGTTTGCGTCCGCTGTCCAACTTCTGGAACAAATCAGGCCGTCGTCGCCGACAGACGCCGCAGAAATCCGACGCCTCGCGCATCTCTGCCGGCTTGAGGCAAAGACAGCAGAGACACGCAAATAAGCTAACGCGTTGGATCCTTCGCCTGCGGGATTGCCGAAGCCGCCTTTGACCTGGACACGGTGCGCTTCCGAGAACCCTGACCACTACCTGCAATCTGCCGCGCTTCGAAGAATCCCTCCCACGGATCACACCGCAGGTTTCCAAGTCGACGGTCGATGTTGCTCACTCGGTAGTGATCGGCGCGAATGGCCTCGGAGAGTTCGCTCCAATCGAGCGGAGTCGATACGGCCGCTCCTGGGCGAGCCCTCGTGGAATAGGCGGCGACCGCGGTCGCGCCGCGCGCGTTGCGAAGATAGTCGACAAAGATCTTTCCCTTGCGTGCGATCTTCGCCATTCGGGCGACAAAGCGGTCCGGGCTGTCGCCGGTCATCGAAGCGGCGACTCCCTTGCATAGCGACGTCGCCTCGCTCCAGCCCATCGATGGAACAAGGGGGGCCACAACGTGAAGACCCTTCCCTCCCGTGGTCTTGACGAAGCTTTCAAGCCTGAGCGACGACCGGAGACGGTCGCGGACCTCCAGAGCGGCTGCGATCACCGAACCCCAGGCGACGTCTTCGCCAGGATCGAGGTCGAAGATCAGCCGGTCCGGCCGCTCCAAATCCTTGAGGCTCGAACCCCAGGGATGAATTTCGAGCACGCTGCCCTGCACTAGGGCGAGCAGCCCATCGAGATCATCGAGGACGAGCGCTATGTGCCCCTCGCCGACGGCCACGCGTCGCACGGCGGCGCTCAGTCCGGCCCACGCCTGCTTTGCGTAGAAGCATTCCCCGGCCAAACCTTCGGGGCAGCGGACCAAACTCAACGGCCGCCCGACGAGATGGGGAAGGATCCATGCTGCGGCGCCGGCATAGTAGTCGGCCAATCCCTGCTTTGTGACGCCGTCTGCGGGCCAAAGCAGCCGATCGGGATGAGTGAGGCCGGCGATCGCACGCGTAGTGCTCGGCGTCGCCGTCGCCTCGATGTCCTCGCGCACGATTTCGCGGGGCTCCTTGTCGTCCCTCAACCCTCGGAAGGAGGCGTGCCACACCAGTCCGTCCGAGGTCCATCCATGATGGGCGACCTCGGCGATCACGCGCGGCTCGATCCAGCGGACCCCTTTCTCCGCATCCGGCGAAATCTTCCGGTCCAGGGGAGACGTCTGGATTCGGATCTGGTCGAGTCCATCGAAGAGCGCCTTCGCTTCGTCCTGGGTAAAGCCGGTGCCGACCCGACCCGCGTGCGTCAGACCGCCAGCGCCGTAGAGGCCAAGCACCAGCGATCCGACGGCGCGGCGCGAGGTCGTGGACGGAACGAAGCCAACAATGACGAACTCTTGGGCGAGGACACAGCGGGATTTCAGCCAATCGCCGCTGCGACCGCTCCGATAGCGAGAGTCGGCGCGCTTCGAGATCATGCCTTCGAGGCCGAGGCGGCTGACGTGCTCGAAGAACGTGTCGCCGGCGATCGCGAACTCCTCGCTCAGGGCCAGTCTATCGGAATGCGGGCGCGACGCGAACAGCGCGCTCAAAGTCTGTTTGCGGTCGAGGTATGTGGCGCCCGTGAGGTCGTTGCCGTCGAGATAGAGAACGTCGAACATGTAATAGCGAAATCGGTCCTGGCGGCCCGACTTCAGATCCCCCACCAGCTCGTTGAACCGGGAGACGCCGGACGAATCGTCGACGACAATTTCGCCATCCAACATCGCAGACCCGAGTTCGAGTTCGCGCAGCGCTGTGGCGACGGCGGAAAAGCGGTCAGTCCAGTCGAGCCCCTTGCGCGTGAGAAGGTGGACATTGTCGCCATCGATGCGAGCCTGCATCCGGTATCCGTCGAACTTGACTTCGTGCCGCCATTTCTCGCCCTCCGGCGGTTTGTTCGAGGCAGATGCGAGCATCGGGTCGATGAAGGGGCGCAGAATGGCTTTCCGCGAGCCTTTCACCCCTTGAAGGTTTGGCAGTTTGACGCGCCGTTTCGCGGCGACGTCCGCCCGACCCCTGTGATCGATCCGAACGGAATCCGTTGCGGCCAGATCGGCGTTGCTTCGACCCGAAAGAACGGATGTCGTCTCCTTCTCCACGATGCTCCCGTCGTCCGGCGAGCGCGCGTGTTCGTCCGCCGCCTTGATGAGCAGCCATTGATCGGTCTTCTCGCGCGGGCGAGGTTTCATCCTCACAAGATGCCATCGTCCCCTCAGGCGGCGCCCCTGAAGTTCGAAGTCGAGATGTCCTTTCTGCAATCCCTTCCGAGGGTCGCCGAAGGGCTGCCAGTCGCCGCGGTCCCAGACGATCATCGTCCCGCCGCCATATTCGCCTTTGGGAATCACACCCTCATAGTCGAGATAGGCAAGCGGATGGTCTTCCGTCCGAACGGCAAGCCGCTTGACAGCCGGAACGAGGCTCGGCCCCTCGGGGACCGCCCAGCTCAACAACGTCCCGTCGAGTTCGAGACGAAGATCGTAGTGAAGGCGCCGCGCGGCATGTTTCTGGACGACGAATTGAGAACCTTCCCGAACCGGCGTCGCCGGCGCCGGCTCAGAGGTGCGCGTAAAGTCCCGCCTCTCGCGGTAGCGATCGAGCCGATCCGACTGCTCTTTTGAACGCATGGGCGTCTCGCCTGAAGGACGCGCGAACTCTGGAGCCAAATAGCGGGAGAGCGCAATGCGGCTCTACCCCGAGCGGGCGACCAGCATGAAACTCTCCAACTGCCGTAGCGGTTCATCTGAGGCGAAGATCGGCGCGGGCTACGGGATCGAAATCGGACCGACCGCGCTTGAGGTCATGCCCGGCGCCTTCCACGACTACCAGTGCGGGCGCACCGGGGATCGCGGGCAAGGCGTTCTCCATCTCTGGAATCGATCCGAACGGGTCCTTGGATCCCTGGACGAAAAGCGACCGTGTGCGAAGATCGGAAAAGTGGGCTGTCCGTAGCTGCGTGGACTTTCCAGGAGCCGTCCGCCCTGACCCAGGTCAAGGCGCGCCCCGCTGCGATCCGCCATGTGAATTCAACAATGTTTACCCAGCGTCGGCGCCCGAGGGCTGATGCACGGCGCTGGGACAAGCTCACGCTGGAGCGCCATCGACCATCAGCTCGCAGCACCGCTCGGCGAGGGCCGAGATCGTCATCAAAGGGTTGATCCCCAGCGACGTGGGCACAATCGATCCGTCCATCACATAGAGGCCAGGATGGGTCGCCGTTCCTGCGTTGGCGGAAAAGACCTGGCCCCTGTCGTTCACCACACCGTCTTCCGCCTGGTCGGCCATCGCGCATCCGCCCAGTGGATGACCCGTGACTACGTTGTGGCGGGTGAGGGCGTTCCAAATCGGGTTCTTCACATAGGTTCCGGCCAAGGCGTGGCTCAACCGATCCAGAACGTCGCTCGCCGCCTGAAACTGGGGATCGGTTCCAAGGCCCGGACACGTCGCGCGAATCCGGTCGTCTTCGAGATAGAGGCGCCCCCGACTGTCGTCATGCGCCATGAGCAGAAAAAAGAGGGTGTTTTTGATCGCTCCGGCATAGGCGCCGAGGGCGTCGCTCTCGGTCTCGCGCGCGGCTTTGCGAACGACGTCTGCGAACGGCTCTCCCGCGCTATCGCCAAAGAGTTTGCCCTCCAGAGTGAAGAAGGGGGCGAGGAGCGGCGCGAGCGCGCCCGGTATGGCGCCGTCTTCCACAACCATGCTCGCAGTCGGCGCACCGGCCTTTCGCAAGTCGATCATCGCTGTGGAGCAGGGTCCGGGAATCGCTTCGGCGCCTGCGGGTCGGGCGCCGAGGCCCACGCCGTCAATCGTCTGTTCTGTGTTGTAGGCAAAGCCGATCATATCGCCGTTGCCGGAAAACCGCGCGCCGACGCGTGCGGAGAGAACGAGCCCCGTTTGAGCTGACCGCAGCAGGACCTCGGTGCTGCCGAGGCTCCCAGCGGACAGGACGACGGTCTCGGCCTCCACTTCGAAATGCGCGCCGAGTTCGCCGTGTTCGATCCAGACACCATGCACCCGCCACGAATCGCCGCTGCGCTCGAGGCGCCGAACGAGGGCCTCGACAAAAATCTCAGCTCCGTGCGCCCTGGCGTCGGGCAGATAGTTCATGATCAAAGTGCTCTTTGCCGCATAGTTGCAGCCCGAGACGCAGTCGCCGCAAAAGACGCACGGGTTCTGGGCGACGCCCACATGATTGACGCCGCCTTCGAGGGGTTCGAAATTGACGAGGATCGGGACAGGTTCGGCGGTGGCGAGGCTGGTCGCAGCCGCTTCGAAGGCTCGGGTTTTCGGCGAGCGGAGGGCGGACTGCGGCGCGGGCGCCGGTCTCAGCATCGCCTCCGCCGCGCCAAAATAGGGATCGAGGACGCGCTCCTTTCGCAGCGCCGCAGGCCACGCGGGTGATTGAAAGACTGCAGGGTCCGGCCTCAAGCACATGCCTGCGTTGATGAGCGAGGTGCCCCCAAGGCCACAGCCGATCACGACATTGATGTCGTCGTTGTAGCGCAGATCGAAAAGCGCTGTGCGGGAACCCGCGCGAAGCGCCGGCGCGTCGAACTGAATCTCCTTTGAAACCTCGACGACAGTGTTCGGATACTCGCCGGGAATGCGCTCGGCGCCGCGTTCGAACAGGCAGACCGAGCGACCGCGTCGCGCAACCCGACTGGCTGCGATGCTCCCGCCGTAGCCAGATCCGACGACGACGACCTCGTAATGGGATTTGAGATCGGCCCGGGCGACGGCGAGGCGACTGGTCATCCCGTTCTCCTCTTTCACTCGGAAGGCCCGACAGGGGCTACGCCCGCCTCAACCCTTTGTTTGAGCGCGCGATTCAAGGCGCCGTAAATTTCGGGCCCTTGCAGCCGAAGAACGGGGGCCGCGAGCGGAACCAGCGCGCCGCTGAAATGCTCGCCATGTCGGAAGAGCGAACCCGCCCCGACCGGCTCGATCCGAAAATGGTGATCACCGCGGAAGACGATGTCGGAGAGCGCATGCGACGTCCACACAAGCTCGTGGTCCGGCTCGAGCACCAATATGTGGGCGACCGCCCAGATGCGAACGCCCCTCGGGAATTCGAACCGGTAACGAACAGCGGCTCCCGACCGAACCGTGCCGTCCACCTCCAGGATGAACGGATTCCATTCCGGATATTTCGGAAAGTCGGTCAGAATCTGCCAGACGGCCGCCGGAGGCGCCGCAATGACGATCTCGGTTTCGATGTCCCATCCCATGAGGAGAGCCGCGTGGCTCCTGGTTGAAGACGATGCCCGAACGTTACGCGAAACGCACGGCTTTTTGAAATGCGCTGATCAGCTTCCCGAAGATCAGCTACGGCGTATCTTGCAGCGATAATTTGTAGCTTCGTTCGTCGCCTGAACCGGGTCGCGGTCATGATCGCGAAATTGCGTCGCGAATGCAACGCACACCGAAACCGGTAACTTGCTGAGGGAGATCACACCCCGCCGTCGCGCCCTAGCCCTTTTGAGGCTCAGGGCTATTGACACTCACAAGCTCGGAAGGAACGTCCACAAGACCTCGTAAAAGCGGGTTGGTCCATAGTGCTCTCGGCCGAAGCTTGGTTGCTGCATGCCCAGAGCCGATGCCACTTGACGGAGCTGCTTCGTTTCGGCGGCGACGCGGGTCGGCTTTCCCAAACCGCGTCAATCCAACTCGGCCGTTACAGGGTCGCTCGGTCCGGCGAGCGTAGTCCTGCCATTGACGATAGCGCGCAGAGCCGCGACCGATGCCCGAAGTCCCTCGCGATCTTTCGCGGAGTCTGCCGGCCTCGGCGGTCCAGATGACCTTTGCTGACGAACGGGCAGATCGCAGCGCAACACCGTCACGCCCGAAGCCTGGAGGGCTGCCGCGACAGCCAGAAGTAGCGGCGCGTTGCAGTTGCCTCCGGCGCCGTGCGTGCGACATCCCGTCAACGGCGCCATCGGCCCTGTGCAGGTGTCCCCGCGCGCCCTCCACCTCAAACGGGATAGATGAGTTCATGGGCTGTCCGCCCTTTCGCTGCGCGCCACGATCCATAAGCCTTCGGCCGGGAGCGGCCGCTGCAAGGCGAGAGTCTCCGCCGGTTGCGCCGGCAGCCAGAGATCAACTTCCTCCCGCGTCGTCAGGATCACGGGCATGGTTTCGGGTGAACCGGCGCCACGACAGCGTTCGCCTCTGTCGTCAAGAGCGCGAACAGTTCGTGCTCGCCCTCGACGGGCGCGCTCTTCGGACCTGGGATGCCGCGCCACCGCGTCCGGACGCCCGCGAACCCGAACAGGGGTCGATCTTCGCTCAGTGCGAACCAAATCGGCGTTTTGCGCGGCTTGGTGTCCGCGAATTCGCAGAAAGAGGTTGCGGGGACGATGCAGCGGCTGCTCTTGCCCAGCCATCGGCGCCAATCCGGGCTCTTCACGTTCCGAATATTCGTGATCGGCGTGCCGCCGAACTGAAGTGGACCTGGCGTCCCCCAACGCGCCATGACGAGTTCGCGCTCGCCGTCAACCCCAACTCGAACGATGGCCGCCGGCTGATCCGGGACGATCGCCGACAGGAGCGGCAAATTTCCGGTGCGATCATGTTTCGCGGCGAAGAGGTCGCGGATCGCCGATTGGCCCTTGGTCACGCTGTACAAGTTGCACATCGCGGCGGATTATGGAGACGTTCATCCGGTCGGAATAGGGGTGGAGATGTTCGAGTGGCTACGTCGTCGGCGCGAGCTTGCTGAACGAATAGAAGCCGAGGCCGAGGAGATCATCCGGGCGCGCGGCATCGAAGCTTACGCCGAAGCCCGGCGCAGGGAGCGCGAGGCGAAGACCAAAGAGGAGGCGAAAACCTGGTCCCGCGTGGCGCTGGCGATTGCGCGGAAGACGTCAAAGTGCGTCGGCCTCGACACTGCGACCCGGATGGCGGCAGACGCCAACATGGCCGCCTCCTTTGAGACGCGTGTTTCAACTCCGTCGGCAACGGTTCCGAAGATCGACCCGCTGGACGAACTGATCAGATTGATCTCTGAAGGGGCTCCGCCCAAATTCCGCATCCAGTTTCTTGCCGTAGCGCCCGATCGACAGCCGACAGTCTTGGAGGAAGTCGAGCTCTGGAGTTCGGATGTCTCGACCGCCATGCGTGAAGCAGCCCACATCCCTTGGCCGCCGGGCGCGGTTGGATTTCGGACCGTCGATCGCTGTGGGCGTGAAGTCCTGCAAGGGCACGAGGAGAATCGCCGGTCGTGTTGAGAGTCGGAATGGAGTACGCTCAGCGGCATCAAATCGCTGATTTTCGTCCAGTTAGTTGTACGGCGCGGCCGAAACATTGCGCTAAGGCTCGTGGCGCCGCAAGGCTCATCGGGATGACGCAAAGCGATCAGCTGACTTCGCGAGCGCCTGTCTCAACCTGCGAGCCCCACGGACGTTCAGACGGGGCGCGCCTAGCCACCCCACGTGATATGAAGGTCGCTCCATTCGTCGTGGGGAGGACCGACATGAAAAACCGTCAGTGGCTGCTCGCCCGTCGTCCGCACGGAGCCATCCAGGACGGCGACTTCAATTTCGTCGAGACTGAGGCACCGACTCCCCGCGAGGGCGAAGTTCTGGTGCGCAACCTGATGCTGTCCTGCGACCCGACGCAGCGGGGATGGATCGCCTTCGACACCTATCTGCCGGCGGTGAAGATCGGCGAGGTCGTTCGCTCGATCGGCGCGGGCCGGATCGTGGCGTCCAACAATCCCGACTTCCAGGTCGGCGACATTGTCTCCGGTCTCGTCGGGTGGCAGGACTATGTCGCGATGAACCCGAAGGGCCATCTCAACAAGATGCCCGCCGGTGTGCCGCTGGAACTGGCGATGAGCGCACTCGGCTTGACTGGCATCACCGCCTATTTCGGCCTGACGGAGGTTGGCCGTCCGGTCGCAGGCGAAACCGTCGTCGTCTCCGGCGCGGCAGGCGCGACGGGCTCGGTCGTCGGGCAGATCGCCAAGATCAAAGGATGCCGAGTCATCGGCATCGCCGGCGGGGCGGACAAATGCCACTGGCTGACCGATGAGGCCGGCTTCGATGCGTCGATCGACTACAAGTCGGAGGACGTGCAGGGGCGGCTGAAGGACCTGTGTCCCAAAGGGATCAACATATTCTTCGACAACGTCGGCGGCGACATCCTCGACGCGGCGCTCGCGCGGCTCGCGATGCGAGGACGGGTTGTGCTCTGTGGCGGGATCGCGAACTACAACGCGACCGAGCCCTCGCCGGGGCCGAAGAACTATCTCAATCTCGTCGTCCAGCGCGGACGGATGGAGGGCTTCATCGTGCTCGACTACATGCCGCGCGCCGCGGAGGCGATCGGCGCGCTCTCCGGCTGGGTGCTGGCGGGAAAGCTCAAGAACAAGGTCGACGTGCAGCATGGCCTGGAGAACGCGCCAGCGACGTTGCGGCGGCTGTTCGAAGGGCGCAACGAGGGCAAGCAACTTCTGCGCATTGCGGAGTAGATGGTACTTGTCCCGGGGCTTCGGGACCGAAAGTCCGCGGGTTCCAGCGGCGCCGATCGCGTCCCGTCGAGGTCGGGTCCGATAGAGGTCGGTCAGCCGATGTACGGCGGCACCGTGATATCCATCTCATCAATACGAGTCGGCGTCGGTCCTATTGTGCTAGTCTGCGTGCAGCGGGGATCCCATGGAGGAAACGCGCAAACTCGCGGCAATCCTATGCTCGGATGTGGTCGGCTATAGCCGGCTCGCCGGGGCGGACGAGGATCGCGTCCTGGCGCGGCTGCGGGCGCTGCGCAGCGATCTGATCGACCCGACAATCGCCGTGCACCACGGTCGCGTCGTCAAGCGCACCGGCGACGGAGCCGTCGTTGAGTTCCGAAGCGTGGTCGATGCCGTTCGCTGCGCCATCGAACTTCAGAACGCCATGGTTGAGCGAAACGCGGGCGTGCCGGCGGACCGCCGCATCGACTTCCGCATCGGCATTCACGTGGGCGACGTGGTCGAGGAAAGCGACGGCGACCTGATGGGCGACGGCGTCAACATCGCCGCACGTTTGGAAGGCGTCGCCAAGCCCGGCGCGATTTGCCTTTCCGAACAGGCGTATTGGCAGGTCAAGGGCCGGCTCGAATTCGCCATCACCGATCTCGGGCCGACCCAGCTGAAAAACATCGCCGAACCGGTGCGCGTCTATTCGCTCGAAGTCGGCAAGCGAGCGCAGGCGAAGCCCACGGGGCGGAAAAGGCGATCCGTGCAAATCTTGGTCGCCGCTGGGATCGTCTTGGTCTTGATGGCAGCGGGCGCATGGTACTTGTTCGTCGCAAACCACCACCCTGCCGGCGCCACTACAAATCCGGCAGGAACCGCCGCGTCGAACGCACCCGCGCCAGTCGAGGCCCCGCGTTTTTCCATCGTGGTGCTGCCCTTCGTCAATCTGTCCGGGGACCCGGCGAAGGATTATCTCGCGGACGCTCTGACCGATGAATTGACCACAAGTATCGCGCGCATCCGCTACTTCTTCGTCATCGCCCGCAACACCGCCTTCACCTACAAGGGCAAGCCGGTCGACGCCAAGGCGATCGGCAAGGACTTGGGCGTGCGTTATGTGTTGGAAGGCTCGGTGCAGCCGGGCGGCGCCGAGATGAGGGTCAACGCCCAACTCATCGACGCCGACACCGGCGCACTCCTCTGGGCAGACCAATTCGACACTCCCCGCGCCGATTTGTTGCAGACGCAGGACGAGATTGTCACGCGCTTGGCGCACGCCATGCAGTTTGCGCTGCCAGAGGCCGAAGCTGGCCGTCTGAAGCGAAGCCGCGCGGCGAACCCGGATGCCGAGGATCTTGCTCTCCAGTGCCTTGCCGCCGTGCGGAAAGACCCGGAAGCCGTCAGCAAGGAAGCGGAAGCAGGTTTTCGGCTTTGCGAACAGGCTCTCGCACTCGATCCCAATAACGTCTATGCCCTGGCCGTCTTATCCATCAAGTACTGGCAGCCGGTCTCGCACGGCCTCAGCGCCGATCCCAAGGCCGACCTCAAACGAGGCGACGAATTGGTGTCGAAGGCGCTCGCGCTCGATCCGACGTTCGCCTACGGGCACGTCTTCAAGGCTGAAATGCTCAGAGACCAGGGGCGTATTGACGAAGCCAATGCGGAGGCCGAGCGCGCGCTCGACCTAGATCCCGCCGCCGTGGACGCCTATGCACAATTGGCCTTCAACGACGAGGCGCTCGGGCAATTTGAGAAGGGCATGGAAAGTCTTGATGAGGCCATTCGGCTCAGTCCGCACGATCCATCGCTGCATTACTGGTACACGGGCGAAGCGGACGCCCATTTCGCGCTCAAGCAATACGAAGACGCAATCGAATGGGCCCGCCGGGCGATCGCGATCGATCCAACCTTTCGGCCCTCGCATTCGGTGCTCATTGCCTCGCTCGGCTGGGCCGGTCATCAAGCGGAAGCCCGGGAAGCGATCGAGCGTTATGTTGCGCTCTTTCCAACCGAACCCCGAACGGTCGCGGAGTGGAAGGCGACGAAAACTCAGACCGCCAATCCTGACGTCGATCCGCGCGTGCTCGAATACCGGGGCCGGCTGATCGAGGGCCTGCGCAAGGCGGGGCTGCCGGAGGGGTGAAAAACCGATTGGGCTGTGGGTGAGGGTAAGGCAATATGCCTCCGGTATGCTTTGCGGAATGCAGCGAGACGAGAATGGCACAGGCGCCCACCCCCGAAGACAGTGCTCGGCGGATTCTATCTATCATTGCCGGCACTGGATCGCGGGCCGGCCATGGCTGTGAGTTCCACGCCGTGCAATTGAAGTTTCCCAACCTGGGCGGCTCGCGCGCCGAGTTGGAAGCCGGCTTGGACTATGCGGGTGAACACGGTTGGATCAACAAAGGTCCCAATAACTTCGTCCTCCTGACCGATGCCGGATACGGAGAAGCTTAAGATCCGTCATCGTCTGCCCTTCGCCACCTCCGCCTTGTCGTTCGACACCAGAGCGGCGTTGAGGCGGCCAAGCATGGCGCCCAAACGCTCCTGGTCGTCGTCGCTCCAATCGGCGGGGAACACGCTGAACCGTGCACGGTGGCTGGCGCGCATGTTGGCGATCGCGGCGGCCCCGAAGGCGGTCATTCCGACCAGGACCGACAGCGCGTCCCTCGGATGGGGCCGGCGCTCGGCAAAACCGAGCCGTTCTACAGCCGCGATTTGGCGGACCGCCGTCGAATGGTCGAGCCCGAGCGCCTCCGCAATCTCACCGGTGCTTTTCTCTCGGTCTTCGATCTGGGCCAGCAGCAGGTATTGCGCGCGCCCCATCGGAAAGCCGCGCCTTGGGTGGTTCGTCTTCAATCTACGGTCCAGGAACGCCAACTCGCCAACAAGGCGCGCGATGGCGCCCTCAGACAGGGTGGTCATGCGAGCCCCGGTCGATCTGCCCCGGATGGAGCGCAAGTGGAATCCGGGTTACGAATTGCATCGGAGGATGGCGCCATGGACGAGCAACACCCATTCGCATCGCCGCCGAGGATTACCTGGAAACACTCGCGGCGCACGGCATCGATTATCTGTTCGTCAACCCCGGCACTGACTTCGCGCCGATCGTCGAGGCGTTCTCGCGCGCTGCGCGAGGCAATCGCGCGGCGCCAACGCCGATGGTGGCGCCGCACGAAAACGCCGCTGTCGGCATGGCCCACGGCGTCACCATGGTCAACGGCCGTCCGCAGGCCGTGATGGTGCACACGAACGTCGGCACAGCGAACGGCATCAACATGTTGATCGACGCCGCGCGCGACCGCATCCCGATGCTGTTCACCTCCGGCCGGACGCCCCTGACGGAAACCGGGCCGTCGGGCACCCGCAGCGCCTTCATCCATTGGGCGCAGGAGATGTTCGACCAGGCCGGCATGATTCGCGAAGTCGTGAAGTGGGATTACGAACTGCGACGCGGCGACCAGATAGCGGACGCGGTCGATCGCGCGATGACACTCGCAACCGCCTCGCCCGCCGGCCCCGTCTATCTCTCGCTCCCGCGCGAGGTGCTTGGCGAACCGGCGGCCGGCTTAGGGGCGCGTGCTCCACGGGCCCGGCCGCACGCGCCATGCCCGTCGCTCGCCGACATCGAACGCCTTGCCGACTGGATCGCCGAGGCGCAGGCCCCGCTGATCATCACCTCTTCGGCGGGACGCCATCCGCAGGACAGCGTCGCGCTGGCGCGGCTTGCGGAGCATTATGCGCTCCCGGTGGTCGGCTCCTCGCCCCGTTATTTCGTGCTGCCGAGTTCGCATCCGATGTACATGGGCACGACGGTCGGCGGACTGTTGCCGGAAGCCGATCTCGTCATCGCGCTGGAGGCAGACGTGCCGTGGATTCCGAGCAAGGAATCGCCGCCGTCGGGGGCGCGCATCGTGCAGATCGGCGAAGATCCGCTCTACGAACGCTACCCGATGCGCAATTTCCCCTCGGACCTGACGATCAAGGCGGCGACGGGTCCGGTGCTGGCGGCGTTGGAAGCGTCGCTCGCTGCGCGCTGTCCCAACGTCGATGAGCGGCGCAAGCGCGCGGAGAAGACCAGCGCGGAGATGCGCGCCCAATGGCAGAGCGAGCTCGAAACGGCTGGCCGCAAGGACACGATCACATTGCCATCGCTCAACCATTGCCTGCGCGGGGTGCTGGAGCCCAATGCGATCGTCGTGAACGAATATTCGTTCCGCCAGGAATGGTGCCCGCTGGAAGAACCGGGCAGCCTGTTCAGCGTCGCCTCGGCGGGCGGGCTCGGCTGGGGCTTCCCGGCGGCGCTCGGCGCGAAGCTCGCCGCGCGCGACCGTATGGTGGCCGCGTTTCTGGGTGATGGCGCCTACGTGTTCGCCAACCCCACGGCCTGCCACTGGATGGCGCAAGAGCAGGATCTGCCGGTGCTGGCAGTTGTTTATAATAACGCGCTCTACAATGCCGTGCGCCGCGCCACACTGGATATGTATCCACGCGGCGTCGCCGCCGGCGAGGACGGACGACGCCTCGCGGAACTCAGCCACGGCCCTGCTTTCGAACAGGTGGCGGCGGCACACGGCGGCCACGGCGAGCGCGTGGATCACCCCGCCGATCTGCCGGACGCACTGCAACGGGGCGCAGCGGCTGTGCGTGCGGGTAAGCAGGCGCTGGTCAACGTGATTTGCAGCGTCTGAAACAAAAGGCGGGGTCTCGCTGCGGGAGGACGACTGTGAACAGCGAACGCGATCGGCGACTGTTGTTAAACGTCGCGACTTCGGACCGCTGGTCTGCTCGGCCAATTCAAACTATAAGCTCGGGCCCGCCTGTACGATGCATTGGGAGGATATAGTCATGTCCGATATGGTCCTTTGGGGCTTTGACGGCTCCACGTATGTGCGCACGGTCAAGATGGTCCTCGCCGAGAAGGGCGTCACTGACTTCATGCAAGTGCAACTCAATGTGCTCAAAGGCGAACCGAAAATGCCCGAGCATCTTGAGCGTCACCCGTTCGGCAAGGTTCCGGTCCTCGACCACGACGGGATGCGCATTCTGGAAACAACCGCTATCGCGCGCTATCTCAACGATGTCCTCCCTGGGAAGTCCCTGATTCCGCCGACCCCCAAAGATCGCGCGCGGATGGATATGATCATCGGCCTGATCAACTCTTACGGCTACGGCGCCTTGCTCGGCGGAGTCGTGGCGTATCATCTTTTTCCAGACTTCGTCGGCGGAAAGAACGACGCGATGCGGAAGGGCGGCCTTGAGAAGGGCCGCAAGGTAATCGATTTCGCCATGAAGACGAGGGGCTCCTCCCCGTTCATCGCAGGCGAGTTGAGCCTGGCCGATCTATATCTCGCGCCGATCGTCTTTTATGTCTCGCTGACCCCAGACAAGGAGGCGGTTTTTGATATCGATGGCTTTGCGGACTGGTGGACAAAGCTGCAAGCCTTGCAAAGCTACATTGACACACAACCAAAACTTGGCTGACGAAAGAATTTCCTTGGCAGCGCGGGCCCGAGCGCCATCGCCACGCTCGCCTGGGAGCGCTAGTGTAATCTGAATGAAAGTGATCCTGATTACTCTAGTCGGCCTGGCGCCTGGGGTGGCTGGCGTCCGTCCATGCTATCGTGGCGCATGTCCCCGACAACGATCTTCCTCGGACGGCTCTTCGGCCTCTACCTCGTCGCGATCTCGGTCGGCATGCTCGCCAACCGTCGCAGAACCCTGGCGACCCTCGACGAGATGGCGCGCAGCGGGCCATGGATGCTGTTTTCCGGCGTGGTTGCGACAGCCGCCGGGCTCGCGGTCGTGCTCGGGCACAATGTCTGGAGCGGCGGCGCGCTGCCGGTCGTCGTCACGCTCGTCGGGTGGGCTGCGCTGCTGAAGGGGGTGACGCTTTTGCTGATTCCTGGCGAAGGGATTGCCGCCGCCTACAAGGGCATCGGGTTCGAGCGGTACTTCTTCGCCTGGATGGTCGTCGTCCTGGCGATCGGGTTGTGGGTGACGACGGTGGCATTCGGCACCTGACGAAGGCGTCTGACGGAGGCGCCCCGCCTCGATCGAGGGCCGAATAGGCGACCCGATTATCGGCTCCGGCATTCATGTACAGCGAGACGGCGCAGCATTCGTTCGCGCTTGGCCGGACGGCCAGTCAGCGCAACTACCGGTCGTCCCCCGAGGGCGCGGCAACAAGTTCAATGACCCAGAGTGGGTTCCACAAAACCGACTGAAACCGCCTTCGCGTGGCTTGGCCGAGCGACGATGTCTATTGCGCTTGCAATAGCGTCGGCTGGCCTTCCTTCATCACCGGCGGCGGGTTCCACTTTCCGGTTAGAGCATCGCTCTTCGGCGCATAGAGCCGCATCGTGAGGTTGAACGGCCCCTTCGGCGCGGGCAGCCAGTTCGCCTCCTTATCCGCGCCGGGGCTGGCGTTCTGGAAGTAGAGGTCCAGGGAACCGTCCGGGTTGGTTTTGAACGGCATCCAGTTGCTGACGGCGAACCGGTTCAGGCTGTTCGCCACTTGGTAGCCCTGAGCGTCATAGAGCGTGATCGACCAGAAAGCATTCACCGGCGGCGTCGCTCCCTTGTCGAAATGCAGGACATAGTCGCTGCCCCCATCCAGCGGCTTGCCCGTCTCGTCGGCGAGGTTGATCGGATAGATCGCGTCCTCCGGCAGGTTCGCGCCGAGACCCAGTTGGGTGATGATCGCGCGCTTCAGGTAATAGTTGCCGTAAACGCCCATCGTGTCGGTGTTCATCGACCAGCCGTTCACGACGCGGGCCAGGCTCGCCGACTTCCACGCCATCAACTTCAGGGCGTCCTCGGGCGCGGTCTCCAGTCCGGCCTTGATCGCCGGATCGACCTTGTCGATATCGAAGCTTTTGCCGGGCTCGAATCCGATCCTCTGCATCAGTGCAAGGATTGGTTGATCGGTGACGTGCGGCGGCTGCACCTTGAGGATTTCGGCGGCGGTGGCGAAGAACTTGGCCGCCGGCATAGTGTCGACCGTGATCTTCGGCGGCGTCTTCATGTCGATGCCGGGCTCGACGGTTCCGACCGCCGGCATGGCGGCCTTGCCCCAGTTCGAGAGCGGCGTGATCTTGAGTTCGGCCTGGAGCTTGTTCACGGCGGCGTAGTCTGAGGGTCCGTCGGTCTTGGTGCGACCGATGATCCAGACATAGGGCGTGGGCGCGTCGATGCGAACGACGCCTGCCGGCAGCGAGCCGGTCCAGCCCGGCGGCGTCACGGCATAGTCGCCAGCCTGGGTTCCGGTCGTGCGCCAGCCCGGGGATGCGAAAACGTCGGTCCACATGTCGAGCATCGGAAGCAGGTAATAGCGCCCATGCGTGTCAGGCACGGAAACGATCACTGGCTCCTTGGTCAGGTCCAGCCAGGCGCTGGAATAGAGCGTATCGAAGTTCGGACGGACCACCACCTTCATCTCCGCCGTGGGGTATTCCAAGATGTTGGCGAACGTGTTCGTCGGCCCGTAGATGCCTTCGGGCTTGACGACGTTGGTGAGCTGCTTGCGGGTCAGGTCCATTGTGACAAGGGAATAGAAATAGAGGTAGGCCTGCACGCCGATGGCGTGTGCATCCTGTTCGCTGATCGTCTCGGCTGCGCTCGCCGAGACGCCGAGGAGCGACGCGGTGAGCAGTGCAGGAAGAACGAAGCGGGTGATAGCAGTCGGGATAACAATCATGCGTGCCTACTCCGTGGTGCGGTCGATCGCGGGGCTGGTGGCCGGGTTCTAGCACTGAAAGAGTGACCCCTTTACGTCGAGCCCGGATGTCCCTTTCGCGGACTCAAGCGCCCTGGAGAGCTTCCTCTACGCTGAGCCCGTCGCGGCGCATGGCTTGAACGAGAAAGGGATTGCCATGCTTCTCGGGATCCTGCCACTCGTCCGAGGACACGGGCCACGCCTGGACGTGGATTCCGGTCTGAGCGTTGGCATCGTGCGCCAGGTCTGCGAGGGCCGTCTTCTCGCGGTAGAGGTCGACGTCGCCAACCAGGATCACCGCGACGTCGAGGTCGCCTAGGCGCCGACGAGATGGTCAGGGGTCCGCTACCTGGGGTCGCCCGTTGAACCACGGAGGACGCGTGCGTGTCTTGCAGCGCTCAATTGCCCGGCAACATGCGCTGTGCAACTCGATCGCGTTTGATGAGCCAATGGTAGAGCGCGCCCGCGATATGGAGCGCAACGATCACACCGATCAGAATCCCGCAGATGAGATGCCAGACGATGATGCGGTCTGACAGCGGCTGATCCTTGGCGATAATGGCAGGAAAGTCGAAGAGACCGAAGACGCTGACCGGATCGCCATAAGCGTTGGTCCCTGCCCAGCCGAGCAAGGTCGTGACGAACAGAAGGATGTAGAGCACGTATTGCGCCCACAGCGAGACGCGCTGCTCGACGGGCGGCATCGACGAATCCGGGGCCGGCACGCCGAAAGCTATGCGCCTCCCGAGCCTCACGACCATGACGATCAGGACAAGCGCGCCCAGCGCCTCATGGAAGTTATAGAGATTGTCCCTGAGCGAGCCCTCGGGGACGAGCCGCTTCATCACCGGGCCTGTGGCGAGGAGCACGATGACCGCTGCCGCCACAAACCAGTGCATCAGTTTCGCCGACGCCGAATAGCTGACCGGCGACGCGCGGGAACTCCATGCCGGCGCCATGAGGCCCTCCCCGTCGAGGCAACTGAACGCCACGCGAGCATCGCCAAGCTACCAGCGATGATGGCGCTATGAAACGTGCATATGCGGCGCTAGTACCCGTTCAACATCACCCACGCGCGTGTCCGCTCAGTGCAAGGCGTCCTTTGACAGATGCTGAGCCGCTTGACTGATCATGTCCGGCGCCGCTTCGATCGCCTTGGCGGTCGCATTTGGGCCCCACCTGACAATCATCCTCGTCAAGACGGTAGTCAGAAATACGGCCGCGGCATTGTCGGATTCCATCTTGTCCTGGCCCGCAAGCTTCTCGTCGACGATCCGAAACGCCTCGGCGACCGCCGAGGTAAATGCGGCGGCGACCGCCTTCGCCGTGAGTTTGTCGCCGCTTGAGCCCGGTTGCTCGTCATCATTTTCCGGGCGCTTTTGTCCCTTGGGACGGAAAGGTGGTTTCTGCATCGCTTCAGGGGTGCAGTCCGCCACCCCACGCGTCAAGGAATTTTCGCTCCATCGGCGTCCGTGAAGCAGCGCCAATCTGCCCAGTGCGCTCTATCCCAGGACATCAAGATCGGTTGGCATTCTCCTCTCGACCCTGCGCCGGCAGCGGGTCGAGGAAGGGGAGCCAGATTCGGTGCGGTCTACGACCCCTGGCGTTTTCCACAGATCGATGTCGCGCGCGGACGCCCGCCGGGTTGGGACACCTATACGGCCCGGGTTAGTAGACAACCCTCACATTCCAAGTGCGAAACCTCGTCGAAGCCGTCTCAGGTAGGATGAGGGAGGTACCCTTGCCTTGGGCAGCAACCCATGCCGTGTGACCCTCCTTAAGGTCGTCGGGGACGGCCGGACTGCGCAAATTCCGGTCATTCGCGGGCGGCTCGGCGAACCGGCCAAATCGACCTATTTGCAGACGTTGGCGTTGGTGCAGAAATCTGCCCCTCGTTGAAGGTCCTCACAGCGCTCGGCGTTCCTGTCGCCGGGTCCGGCGTCCGCGCGGCCGCCGACAGCCGCTGACCGGGTCTCCCGCGACAGCTCAGGCCCTAAGCGTAGCCCGGCGGGGCGGCGAACCCGCCGAATTCGCGCTCGACGAGCCGGGCGAAGGCGAGCGGCGTCCGGTCTTCGTACTCGGGGCCGATGATCTGCACGCCGATCGGCAGGCCATCCGCGATCGCGATCGGAACGACGGTCGCCGGCAGCCCGCAGGTCGTCGCGGGATCGGCCCAGACCAGTAGGTGGTCATAGGGGAATTCCCTGCCGTCGACGACGATCTTGCGCTCTTCTGGAGGCTCCGTGTGGTCGTGGGGAAAGGCGGGCGTCGCGGCCGGCGGGCAGACGACCACATCGAAGTTCTGGAACAGGACGCGCCATTGCTGTTGCAGCCCCCGACGGGCGAAATCAAACCGGAACAATTCCCGAGCGCTGAGCAGCGCCCCGCGCATCAGTTCGGCGACGAGGCTCTGGTCGGCGGCGGGAATCTTCTCCGCAGCGCTGCGCACTTCCTGATACTGGTCGTCCGGCATCCCCGCCGACAGGAAGGCGTTCAGGAGCTTGACGTAAAGCCGCGCGGACGCCTCGGGATCGGGAAGGAGCGGCGTCTCGCGTTTGACGTCGGCGCCCGCGGCGGCAAGGTGTTTTGACAGGCGGTCAAGCGATGCGCCGACCGCTGCCGAGGTCGGCAACAGCGGATGTTCGGCGATGACGAGAACGCGGAAATCCGAGAGTTTTTCGCCCCGCGCCGGCGGCAGGTTGAGGCGGTAGGCGCGCCCGTCCGCCGCCTCGTCCGGA
Source organism: uncultured Alphaproteobacteria bacterium (assembly GCA_963822215.1). Taxonomy (GTDB): domain Bacteria; phylum Pseudomonadota; class Alphaproteobacteria; order Rhizobiales; family Beijerinckiaceae; genus Roseiarcus. Next base: position 58,227 of record CAWGGX010000006.1, on the reverse strand, counting down.
CCGGCGATGATGTCGAGCGCCAGCACAAGGTCGTCGACCGAGCGCGCCATCGGGCCGACGACGGCCAGGTACGTCCTCCCCGCCCAGGCGGGGACGCCCGGCGGGGTGTGCCCGCGAGAGGGGACGAGATCAATGGTCGGCTTGTGGGCGCAAACTCCGCAGAAATGCGCCGGAACGCGCAGCGAGCCGCCGATGTCGCTACCGAGCGACAGAGGACCGAAACCCGCAGCGAGCGCGGCGGACGACCCGCCCGAGGAGCCGCCCGGCGAGCGCGCCCTGTCCCACGGATTGTTCGTCGTCCCGTAGATGTCGTTGTAGCTTTGCGCGTCGCCGAGGCCGAGAGGCACATTGGTCTTGCCGAGAACGATTGCGCCCGCCGCCTTGAGGCGGCTCACGGCAAGCGCGTCTTCCGGAGGGATGAAGTCCTTGGCCGCGGGTATGCCCCAGGTCGTCGACAGTCCCGCAACGTTGTAGGATTCCTTGATCGTGACGGGCACGCCGAGCAGCGGCAGGCGCTCGCCGCGCGCCAACGCCGCATCGGCTTGCCTCGCCGCCTCGCGAGCGCGGGCGAAATCCCGCACCGGCACGGCGTTCAGCTCGCCGTCGAGCGCCTCGATCCGGTCGATGAACTGATCGGCCAGTTCGAGCGCCGAAACCTCCCGCTTTTGCAGTGACTCGGCGAGTTCGCCCGCGCTGCGATAGGCCCATTGCGCGGCGGGGCGCAAAGCGGATTCAGTCATGAACGAGACCTTTCCTTCCGAGAGTTAAGACAAGCCTGCCCGTCGCAGAGATTGCCGCGGTTCGCGATTCGATTTCACAGCCGCCCGTGCGGCGCAGCAACAGGGCCTCCTTCAGGTTTTATCTGAATGACCGCAAATTCACCGAAACTGAGCCGTACAGGGACGTGGTCTGTTAGGTCCGCACAACGTCGAAACCCCTCATTCTATTGCCAGGAGGAATAATAAGGCCTTCTGCACGCGGCCCGCCTGCAATTAGGGCTGCGAGTACGAGTGGGGAACAATCAATCGCGGTTTTGACGCCGAGCAATATAGAGATGCGTCTCATAATCCAGGGTGAGTTCTCCGCCCTGGTCGTCAATTGCCTTGGCAATTTCACCGAGCATCTCTTCACGTTTCGCGGGTTCCATCATAACATACTCAGATCTCGTGCGTAAGAAATCGGTGAAGCTTAATGTCGTGCGTTGCCACTTCCACGGATATCTTCGGTGCCCGACCAGCCCGAATAGCCCTGACTCGTCAAACCATCCTTCGAATGGACCAATAGGTAGGTACCCAACTTCCGGTGGCGGGCCCCAATTGCCGGTTCGACGCAGATAAATGTCCTGGAACTGAGCAAGTAACTCGGTGGGCAGTCCGACCGGGACGTGTCCAAACACCGCGAGCGAACCGTTAGGCGAAAGCGCCTCTGCGGCTTTCGTAAACCGCATCTCCGGGGAGACCCAGTGCCATGACTGCGCCGCGATAATCAGTCGGAACGCTCCGCGGTTCGTGGGCCATGCCTCGAACGTCGTCTCCAGCAACTCAACATTGCTGAAGCCCGCCAAGTCCTCACGTGCGTAACGGAGCATTTCTGGTCCGGGATCCATGGCGACAATCGGGAAGCCACGCTTGGCAAAGGCCTTTGTTGCCTGACCCGTGCCACAGCCAACTTCGAGAACGTGGTCGCCTTGCTTGAGATCGGCGTATGAGACGACATCCTCGATGAGGGCCTCGGGATAGTCGGGACGCGCAGCCTTATAGACGTTCGCGATCTGATCGAATGCAAAGCGCTCCTCCATGAACGTCCTCCTCAAAAAAAGAGCGGGCTCGACCTTAAGGCCAGTTTCCATGCCGCCCTACGCAAAGGCTTCTGGTATCGTCACCGTAGCGACACTGAAAAATAAGGGCGTCAGATGTCGTCGTCTCTCAAAAGGTCCTCGATTCCCGGCCTGAATCGCGTGGTACGATTATTTGATTTCTGGACCGCATCCAACGACAGGTTTCCGACGCTTCCCGCCCGTCCATGGCGCCGATGGCGCCGATCTTGACGGGTCTCTCAGGGTCGACTTCCACCGTCCGGAGTGCGCAAAGAGCCGCCCTTCGTTACAGCACAGCGAACAGGTAAAATCTGCCCGTGAGCGGTCATTGCTGCAATCGGCTAACTTCGGTTAGCTCGAACTGTTGGGGCCAAATTTGCTCGCGGCGAAGTCGATAAAGCTGCGCAGCTTTGGTGTCGGACGACGGTCTGGCGCATAGAGGATATGAAACGGCAGCGACGGCGCTCGATAGTCAGGAAGGAGCGCGACGAGGCGGCCTGCGTTGATTTCGGGCAGAACCATTTCCGCTGGTTGAAGTATGACGCCCATGCCAGCCAGCGCGGCGGCAAGCAAAGCTTCGCCACTGTCCATGACGACGCGGCTCGAAACCGGAACGCTTACGCGGCCATCGGGCCCATCGAAATCCCAGCGGGATTCCATCTCGCGGAATGCAAAGCCGAGGCAGTCGTGCTGCTTAAGGCCCATGGGACTTTTAAGGCGACCACGCACGGCGAGATAGGCTGGAGCGGCGCATAAAATCAGCCGGTAGGGTTCCAACACGCGAGTGATAAGGCCGCTGTCCGCGAGTTCCCCCACGCGAAACACAACGTCGTAACCCTCATCAGTCACATCGACGAAGCGGTTGGACAACCGTAGCTCAATTGAAATTTCGGGGAACGCTTTGAGATATTCGGGCAGCCTTGGGGCCAGCGCATGCACGCCGAAGGTAACGGGCGCATTCACGCGCAGGCGTCCGCGCGGAGCGATCCGCGTCTCGGCGGCAAGGTCTTCAGCCGCCTCGACCTCCGCGAGGATATTGCGGGCGCGTTCGTAAAACGTCTTGCCGAAATCTGTGAGGCTTTGCCGTCGCGTGGTGCGGTTCAGAAGCCGCACGTTGAGGTGCTGTTCGAGCATCTGGACATGTTTTCCCACGAGTTGCGGTGACATCGAGAGCGCATCGGCGGCGGCGGAAAAAGAACCCAGCTCAACGGCTTTGACGAAAATCGCCATGCTGGCAAATCTGTCCATTCGAAACACCGTGTTGCAAGTGAGCGCATAAATTACCGATTTATCCCCAAGCGTTTCAAAAATATAGTTCGCCGCGAGCGTTGCCGGTCGGCAGCGGTGATTATCGAGGTTTGAAAATGTCAGGCAGCAGCAACGTTGATTTCATGGGTAAATTCGTTGAGTTCATCAACTCGGCGAGCGAAAAGCTCGCGCTCGAACTGGTATCGCCGGAGGCTGTCTTTCACGTTCCGGGGCGTGCGGAGGCTATGGTCGGTCCGGCTGGCTATCTGGGAATAGTCGGGATGATGCGGAGCGGTTTTCCCGACATTCAGTGGACCGTGGAGGAACTAATTTCCGAAGGCGACAAGGTTGCGGCGCGCTTCACGATGCGCGGCACGCACCGAGGGAACTTCATGGGCGTTCCGCCGACCGAAAAGCCGATCACCGTACAGGCGCTAAACATCTACCATATGAAAAACGGTCAGATCATAAAAGAGTATGGCGCGCCCGACCTCCTCGGCCTCCTTGCCCAAATGGGAGCTTTGCCGGTCTAGTAGCCGCATCAGCCGCAATCAATCAGCTCGCCAAGGAGAAGCTGAGATCTCTGGGCCCAGCCAACTGGGGTGGGCTGGAATCCGCGCCCTCGTCCCCAGCCAGCCTGAGAGTTCGCGTTACTCGGCCGCAAGTGTCTGCTGTGCGATGCGGCCCTGGAACCGCTTGTGGAACTGGCCGTCCTTCATAATCGCAAGTAACGCGTTGCGGTCCTGCAGCAGGCTGAGATCGAGCAGAGGATTACCGTCGACCAGGAGGATGTCCGCGAGATACCCAGGCGCGACGCGACCCATTTTCTCGCCAGACTTGCCCGTCCAGGCCTCGCCGCCGTAGGCGGTGGCGGCGCGAAGAGCCTCCCAAGGCTCGAATCCGAACAGGTTAACGAAGTGCTCAAGGTCGCGGGCCTCGGTGCCCTGCGGCAGCCACGCAAAGCCATAGTCGCCGAACGGCAACACCTTGATGCCGGCCTTGTGCATCTTGGTCATAACCTTGATGCCCTCCTCCAGTTCCCGCTTGTTGCCGATCATCTCGGCCACGTCCGTGGTGATGCCCCAGTCCTTCGCCTCGTAGGTTGTGTTGTAACGGGCGGCGATCGCGGGAGAGACGTAATGCTTATGCTTGACGCGCTCGAGCTGCTCGATCGTCTCGTCGGTAGCGAACGTCGCGTGGAAGATAAACTCCACGTTGTACTTCATGCACTGCCGCACCGAGCTGTCAGCATGGGCGTGGGCCGCGATGCGTTTGCCTATGTTGTTGGCGGTGTCGCAAATTGCAGCGACCTCTGCGTCGGTCATCGGGTTGTCGTAGGCGGCCATACGGGGAAAGCAGAAACTGTCGCCCGAGTTGTTGAACTTAATGAGGTCGACGCCTTCGCGGATCAGGGTCCGCACGACTTTCCGGAACTCGTCGGGCGTGTCGCAGATGATTGAGATGGACGGATGCTTGGCGTCGATTTGGTTGTCGTCTGCGAGGCCGCCTGTGACTGTGAGCTCCGGCGATCCCGCGAGAAGCCGCGGGCCAGGGATCTTGCCCTTGTTGATCTCATTGCGGATGACAATGTCGAGCCGCGGCTTGGCCGAGGCAGCCCCAATCGCCGCGGTGAAGCCCATGTCGAGCGCGAGCTTCGCGTTATGCATGGTCAGCAGCACGTGCTCCTCGACCGGGAGCACGGTCAATTCGGCCACTGTGGTGCCGTTGTTGTAAGTCAAGTGACAATGGGTGTTGACCATACCGGGCATCAGCGTGGCGCCGCCGGCATCGATCACCTCGCAGCCCTCGCGCGGAAGGCTCTCGCCTTGTCCAGAGACAGCATCGATTCGGTTGCCCTGCACCATCACCTCTCCAGGAGTGAGGCCCTTATTCGTGCCCTCGAAGATCATGACATTAGTAAACAGCGTCCTCGACATCGTTTCCTCTCCGTTTGCTTAGTTTTGCTTTAGTGTTATCGGTCGGCCCGTTCAGACCGCCCTCGGCGCCAGCCGCCCCGACGACACCTTGGCTCGCAGGGTGGCCGGCAGAGCTTCGGGCGGAAGGTCGCCGTCGGTACTCCGAGCATACAACTCGGCCGCTTCAATCAGTGCCGTCGCATCGTCCGTCGTCAACTCGGCGAAGCGGATGACAGACTTGCCGGGGTCCCGCAGCGCCGCGGCACAAGGCTGGGGGCAGCCGTTTAGGCATACTACCGTGCGGACCGTGATCGGGCTGGCCGTCTGCGCCGCAGCAAACTTTACCGCCATCGCAAGGCGCTGGCCTGGCGTTGGCTCCTCTGCCGGCGGGGGGGCGTAACGGTTGCAGGTCAGGCAGATGAAAACTCGGGCGCTCACGGCGTGAACCCCGGCAATTCCGCAGCGGGACGAGTGGGGACCTCATGGTGCGGTCGGTTTAAGCGAGCGTAAAACACTGTCAGCGCGTAATTGACCTGCTTGGCGCGCTCGATAGTTGCCCAGTGCCCGCACGCAGTGAGGATTTGGAATTCCGCACCCCGGATCGCGCTCGCCATCGCGCGACAAACGTCCGGCGGCGCGGTGCGGTCCTCGTCGCCGGTGATCAGTAGAGTTGGGCACGCAATGCGCGACAGGTCCGCGGCACTGGCCACTGACAGCGCTTCGCAGTTGCGCGCATAGCCCTCCGGCGGCTGCGCCATCAGACTCTCCCGCACGAAGGCGGCAGCCGCGGGCTGGTTCACTTTGGTATCGTCCGATGTGCCGCCGGCTACGATAGCGTCCGCGATTCCGCGCATCCCCTCCGCTCGCGCTTTCGCAGCCCGGTCTCGGAGCGCCGCGCGGGCGGCGTCTGGCGGTTGTGGGAATGGCCCGATTAGAGCGAGGCTCGCGATCAACTCAGGCCGCAGGGCCGCGAAGTGCTGGCATATGATCGTGCCGAGCGAATGGCCGGCAAGGTGTACGCGGCCCACACGGGTGTCTTTTACCACGGCGAGCAGATCCTCGACGAGGCTGGCGATCGAGACGCCATCCCGCACCGGCGTCCGTCCCGAGCCGGCGAGGTCGTAGGCAACGAGCCGCAGGTCGCGTTTGAGCACTTGTGCCTGCGGAAACCAAGTGTTCGTGCTGCCGCCGAGGCCGTGCACCAGGACGAGCGTATCGCCCTTGCCGCCCAGTTCTTCGATGAATTGATTATTTTTCGTCGTTTCCGTCACCGTTCCGCTTCCTTACTTGGCGATGGCGCCCTCGCGGGCCTGAGCGTGCCCTTGCTGCGCATGCGCGCGGCGGACGGTGTTGCGGATCGTGCCGAGGCCGGCAATCTCCACCTCGACCACGTCTCCGTGCTGAAGGAAGCGTGGGGGGTCGAAGCCGATGCCTACGCCCTCCGGCGTGCCGGTCGCGATGACGTCGCCTGGCGAGAGCGTAACGCTACGCGATATTGTCTCGATCAGGGTCTGCACGTCGAAGATCAGGTCGGCCGTGCTGCTGTTTTGGCGCAGCTCGCCGTTGACCCGACAGGTAACGCGTAGGTTGGCGACATCGACCTCATTGGCCGGCGTGATCCAGGGCCCCATCGGACCGAAACCGTCGATGCCTTTGCCCAGGAACCACTGCTTGTGCACCCGCTGCAGATCGCGAGCTGTCACGTCGTTGATGATCGTGTAGCCGAACACGTGGTCCAGCGCACGCTCCCGCGGGATGAAACGCCCTCCCTTCCCGATCACGACGGCGAGCTCTGCCTCGTAGTCGACGGCCTCGTCGAGGCCCGGCCATAGCGGAATGTCGTCATAGGGACCGGAAATCGAAGAGGACGGCTTGGTGAAGATGATTGGGTGCTCGGGAATGGCGTCAGCGGCCGTGGTTCCAGCGTGATAGCCACTCTTCGCGAACTCCTGTGCATGGGCGCGATAATTCGCACCCACGCACATGACGTTGTGCGGCGGCGATGGGATTGGCCGCGTCGCTCTTGCTGACGCCGGGTCCCGAAGGTCTGCAGGGCGCCAGCCCGGCCGACGTGTTAGAGTGTCGGCTGCTCTTCGAACCCGAGCTGGCTCCCCTCGTCGTCGCCCGCGCCAGCCAAGCGGACCTGGACCGGATGGAGGAGTGCCTGCGCGGCGCCGAAGCCGCTGAAAGCGTCGCTGGGTTCGAGGTTTGGGACGGCGCGCTGCACGACGCAATCGCCGAGGCGACGCACAACCAGGCGTCGATCGCCGTGATCCGCGCGCTCGCGCAGGTCCGGCTGCAGGCGGAGTGGGGCGAACTCAAGTTGCGCTCCATGACGCCCGAGCGCAAGGCGGTGCTAGATGCGGAGCACCGTGCCATCGTCGAGGCGTTTCGCCGTCGAGACAAGACCAACGCTCGCATGCGACTGCGCGAGCACATCCAGCACGTCCACGCCTACATGTTCGGCGAATAAGCCGCGACGACGGAACGATTGCTGTGACGGTGTGGCGGTAAAGGTCCTGGCCGGGCGGACTCCGCGCCTACAGGCAATGTCCGCTTACCTGCCTGCTTGCGCCATTCATGGTCCCGATTTGCGACGGCAGCTCTACGTCGGGAGCGGCAGTTCCGCGCAAATGGCGCTCACTCCCCGGCCGCGAGGCGAACGTCCGGTGGGGCGGCATGGCCTCCAGCGCGTAAAGCGCGACAGATTGATCCTTGCCGCGCATTGGCGTCGGGCCGAGCGCCCGGGCTGTCACTCCGGCAGGCAGGGCGACGATGCGATCCAGCAGCGCCGCCGAGGCGAGGACCCGGCAGTCGGCCTCGCGGCACGCGTCCTGAATGCGCTGCGTCGTGTTCATGGCGCCGCCGATGAGCGCGATCTCCTTTTTGATGAAGCCCAGTTCGCCCACAACGACCGGACCGCAATGAAGCCCGGCGCGGAAATCGGCGCGAAAGCCGAAATCACGCTCGTAGGCTGGGCCGCCCTCGACGAGGCGGTCGAGAGCGGAAAAGCAGGCCCGGACGCAGCCCGCCTCGTTCGGACCTGCAGCGAGTTTCCAACTCGAGATGACCTCGTCACCGACGTATTTGTGGATTTCGCCGCCTCCCTCCAAAATGGCGAGCGACAGGTCGGTCACGAAGCGATTGAGGAACGCGAGGAAGCGCACCTCGCCGAGGCTCTCTGCGATGGCGGTAGAGGAACGCATGTCGATGAAAAGGAAAGCGCGCTCCTCCAGACGGGGGTAGTAATAGCGCCCCGCCACAAAGGCGAAGAGCACGCCCGGGCCGAGCAGATCGTTGATGCCGAACAGCAATATGGTGCAGACGCTGATTGCGATTGAAGCGACGATGTCGGCGCGGCTCATGTTGATCACCAGACCATCACGCGTGAAGAGCCAGTTCATGATGGCGGAGACCAACAGGACGACGCCTGCATAGAGCAAGACGCGCAGACCGAGATAAGCCGGAAACGGCAGTCGGGGGAAAAACGCGCCGGCGTTGCGGCGAAGGACAAAAATCTCGAGCGAAATTAGGGCTGCGCCGATCGAGCCGCCCATGAAAGCGCCTACAACGAACATGCCGTGTTCGAAATAAAGGAGCAAGCCCCCAAGCAGGCAACCGCTAATTGTGACAAACAGGATGCGGCGTAGCGGGGCGTGCGGGATCATCGGCGACCATAACTCAACTTTGGCATCCCCGTTGAGCGTCCGCCTGATGTCATAGCCCCCACACGTCCCGCGATCACTGCGCGACGACCGCAAGGCGTGCGCCCCGCTCAACGCGTCTATAGGGCTGAGGTGCGCTTGCAGGCGCAAAGAACGAAGTTGTGACACTCGCTCCATGGTCGCGACCTTCAATGACAGCTTGACGTCGAGAGCCGCCGTCCGGTCACGCCGTCGCTGTGGTAATGACTACCCATGATGCTGCGATGGCTTCGACGTCGCCAGGAGGCTCGCCGGCTGGCAGAGGTCGACGCTGAGGTCCTTATCCGCCACTGCGGCCCGGAAGACGCCCGTTGGGTGGCTCGCGAGCGGGCGCGCAAAGCGCGAGACCGCCGGAGGGCGGCTCATTGGCGTCGGGTGGCGCGTGCTCTTGTCCGCATGACGGGCAAGATTGGCGACTACTGAGGGAAGGATCATGCGCGCCGCAATGGCGCGGTCCTTCCTCCGTCGACGTGGCGGCGGATCGACCCCCGCGGTGTGATCCGGATCACGGCGCGGGATGGCGGTATCCTGTAGTAGTGCGTTGTTCCAGCCGGCGAGGGCCAAGGGCCTTCGGGACAACGGCGGGCCGAGGCAGTCCCCCGCGCTTCGGCCCGCCAGCTCCTATTCGGTGCGCAGCAGCCCGAATGCCTCTACCAGCCGCGCGAAGTCTAGCTTGCAAAGACGCCCGGGCGCGGCCGAGCCAGAGACGCGAGAAAACGCCTCTGCGCGCCCCCGTAGGAACAAGGGTTTGCCACTCATGTCTGTCGAACCGATGACCCCTGAGATCGAGCGAGCGCTGAAATTGGCCTACCCGAGCGAGGAGAGCCGATTTTTTTGCCCGATGACGATCGGCAGCGATCCCGCTACCGCCGACGAAGGCGCGGCGGCGATAATGGACGGCATCAAGACGACCACGTCGTCGGGGTTTTGGGATTGGCCGAATGGCCGGATTCCCTTCGCTGGGGCGCTATGCGTTCTGTTAGACGGGCAAAGCCGAATGCGCGCGATCCTAGAGACCAAACGCGTCGAGATGATTCCGTTTGGATCGGTAGATGAAAACCTTGCTAGATCATACGGCGAAGGTGACCGGACGCTGACTTGGTGGCGATCGACGATGGGAGAATACTATGGGCAAGAGGCGGGGCGCCACGGAATCGCATTTTCTGACGATACCCCGCTCATATTCGAGTGGATCGCCGTAGCGAAACGACTCTAATTATTCTTGGCCTCGCGTTACCGAGCCAATATCAAGGCCCAAAGGGGAGGAGCCATCCGACCGCTCCCCCTTCGCCACGATCCGCAGCGCATCTGCCGACAATGGCCGCTGAAGTTCCACCGCGACGGGCATTTCTTCCGTCAGCCACTGGTCGATTTCCGTCGGCGTCGTCAGGATGACCGGCATGGCCTTCGGGTTGATAGGCGCAACGATCGCGTTCGCCTCCGTCGTCAGGAAGCCGAAGAGCTCGTGCTCCCGCTCGACGGGCGCGCTCTTGGCGCCCCGGACGCCGCGCCACGGCGTCCATAGGCCAGCGAAGGCGAAGAGCGGCCTATCCTCCGCCAGTTCGAACCATATCGGCGTCTTGCGCGGCTTTCGTGTCCTCGTACTCGCAGAAGCCGGTGGCCGGCACGATGCAACGGCTTCCCTTGCCGAGCCAGCGCCGCCAGTACGGGCTCTTCACGTTGCGGATGTTCGTCACCGGCTGGCCGCCGAACTACGGCGGGCCTGGCATTCCCCAGCGGGCCATGACGAGCTCGCGCTCGCCATCCGGTCCGGAAAGACCACAGGCATAGGAGGCAGGTTGCCGGCGCGATCGTGCTTGACCGCGAAGAGATCCCGGATCGCCGATTGGCCCTTGGTGACGCTGTAGAGGTCGCACATGGCAGCGACTATGCAGCGAAAGCGGGAAGAGGCAAGATGCGCGGGAGGGGGTGCCGCCGGCTGTTGCCATGGGAGTGCTCGGCCCTACCTGATACGCCTGAATAAGCGTCCCCATGCGAGTGTTGAAGACGACTATGGAGGCGACCATGTATAGCCTTGGATTGTTACGCCAGGTGGCGATTGGGGCATGCAGCGCCTTTGCGCTTTTGGCGGCGGTTGCAGGTCAAAACGCTCTTGCGCAGCCGGGCCATCCGATCCGCAATATTGAAATTGATGTCGCGCCTTTGCGCGCAAACGTCGGCGACCCGACGGCCTCGTGGGTTCAGCAGGAGCTACCCGGTCAGCTTGCCCAAGCCCTGACAGGCCGCATAACGGCGCAAGGCGGCACGCTGGCCGTGCGGATAGACTACGTCACTCTGGGGGCACTCAAGGATAGCTCTGCATGGGACAACATTAGCGGCGTCGCCATGATTGGCGGCGTTCAGTGGCCCGTGCGGGCGACCGCAAAATATCATGAATTGGCGGTAGACCAGGCGAGGTTCGAGGAATCCAATCGCCGACGCGTTACCCAACTCGTGCAAGCGCTCACGTATTGGCTGGCCAGAGACCTTTGACACTGCGAAACTCAAGCGCTGCGAGATGACACAGGGCGCGAGGCTTGCGCTTAAGCGAGCGCGTAGCTATCCCGATTTCCTTTTCGGAGTGGACTTCTCCCCGCCGGTTTTCCGCGGCATCTTAGACGTTTCCCTTGTGGGTCCGGCTTGCGTGCCGCCTTCGAAATGAAGCGGATCAACCATCAAGAGGCGTACAGTCTCGACGGCGCATGCACGAATTACGCAGAGGAATATTTCAGCCGGACCCGACGCGGAGAGCTCGGCCATTATCACCATATCGTCGGGGCGTACCTTCTCCGCTACGCGCAAGAATCGTCCTGGCGCGAGGATCATCGGCGCATGAGCAACGGCGACCAGACTTTCCGCCTCGCCGGGCTCGCCATGCACAAGCGCACGTCGCCGGATTTCGTCGGTTACTGGCAGCGTCACCTTACGGCATAGCTAATACTTGTGGAAAAGTTCTGCGTGGCACACAACGGATTGAGCGCGGCTGCCGACTCAGATACCCTCGCAAATGCGAATCGCCGCGCCCTTTTGGAGCGCGGCGATCGGCGTGACTGCTGCGAACAGTCATGCCAAGCGTGGAGCCGGGGTAGCTCAAAGGTAGAGCACCTGACTGTTAATCGGGGAGATGCTCCGTTCGACTCGGGCACCCGGTACCACCCAAGGCCTCCCTTTCGGGAGGCCTTTCTTTCTACCGCTCCTATTTGCCATGAGTTAATTCGTCGCGCAACGAAAATCGACTCGAAATCGAACTCGAAAAGGAGTTTATTCATTGGATAACTCTCCCTGCGTGACATTTTCGCATGGCCCACAAAAAAACGCTTACCGAGCGCGTTCCCGTGACGCTTACCGTCGAAACGATTAAGTATCTAGAAGAACTTGTTAAACGTGGAACGCACGGGACCACGGTTCCCGGCGTAGCACGCACCTTGGTTGAAGAAGGCGTAAGGCTCGCAATTGAGCGACGCTTTATTCAGTTGAAAATAATTGCTGACAATGTGGGCTAAGGTAGTTTCCAAACTGCCGTCTGCCGCTCCCCTTCCTTGACGACAAGCCCCCGCACCTTGGAGAGGTAGAGCAGGTTCGACCGCACGCGACTTCTCATTCCGGCCGCCGCGTCTGGCCCGAAGCCAACGTCGGCCACTACGGCGTCAATGACGGCCTGCGTGCTGAGAGGGCCGCCTGCCCGGCGGAGCGCATCGAGGATGAGCCGATTAAGCTTCCCGGCTCCAAAGAGCTTCACGCGCTTATCGGGCCGCTTAGCCTTGATGGCCTTGGGGTTGCCATCAGGATCCGGGGTTGTCCCGCTGTCTGTACAGAGCGCGCCTGCCCTTCGCGCCTGTTTTCCGGGGGGCCGGGAAGAAAGGGCCTCCGAAAGCGCGGGCCGCCGGACCAATTGGATCGCAAAAAGGGGGTCGCTTCGCCGAAGTTCGGCGACGCCTATAAGGTCGAGACGCTGATACCTGATTGGGCGGCCCGGGCCGTTCGCCCCGTCGCGACTGGCGCAAACTTCGAAAACCAACCCGGGCGGGTCCGCTACGGGTCCGCACTTCAAAGCGAAGCTCTTAGTGACCTTCGTACATTTGATAAAAGCCCCGTATCTTCAAGAGCTTGATTGGTGCCGCAAGGAGGATTTCGAACCCCCGACCCCATCATTACGAATGACGTGCTCTACCAACTGAGCTATTGCGGCGCCGCTATGGGCCGCGGGACGACGTCCTGCGATCGGCGACGCTGTGTATGCCAATTCCCTCGGCTTTGGCAATATGTCCCTCCGGGCCCCGCCGCAAGGGCCTAGGATCGGACGGCACGCTCGCTTAAAGGTGGGGCTTTCGCCGGCTGGCCCGGCGGTGACGGGAGGCGTGCGGTCATGACGGGACGGTTGGCTGGCAAGCTTGCAGTTCTCACGGCGGCGGGGGCGGGGATCGGACGGGCGACCGCCGAGGCCTTTGCCCAGGAAGGGGCTCACGTGATCGCCACCGACGTCGATCCCGATGCGCTCGCCGGGCTCGACGCCGACCGACGCAGGCTCGACGTTCGCTCGGGCGACGAGGTGCTCGCACTCGCCCGCGCGCTGGGCCCGATCGACGTTTTGTTCAACTGCGCGGGCTTCGTCCATCACGGCGCGGCGCTCGACTGTTCGGACGCGGACTGGGATTTCTCGTTCGATCTCAACGTCAAGTCGATGCACCGCACGATCCGCGCCTTCCTGCCCGGTATGCTGGAGAAGGGCGGCGGCTCGATCGTCAACGTCGCCTCGGCCGCCTCTTCGGTCAAAAGCGTGCCGAACCGCTACGTCTACGGCGCGAGCAAGGCCGCGGTGATCGGCCTCACCAAGGCGGTGGCGGCCGATTACATCCGCAAGGGCGTGCGCTGCAACGCCATCTGCCCCGGCACGGTCGAAAGCCCGTCGCTTGAGGGCCGCATCGCGGCGCTGAGCCGCGTCTCCGGGCAGACGGTGGAGGCGGTGCGCCAGGCCTTCGTCGACCGCCAGCCGATGGGCCGGCTCGGCCGGCCGGAGGAAGTGGCGGCGCTCGCCGTCTATCTCGCGTCCGACGAGAGCGCCTTCAGCACCGGGCAGATCCACCTCGTCGACGGCGGCTGGTCGATGTAGGGTCCGCCGTCCCGGACGCCGCGCCATTTCCGAGTCCGTTTTGAGCTTTTTCAAAGGTTTGCAGCGACTTTTCCGGGCGAAGACAACGCCCAACAACTCCGACGCGCGGCGATCGCCCCCTCCACCGTCCTTCGGACGGTCCCCCTCCCCCGCGCTGACACGCAGGGGAGGAAAGACGCCGACGCGTGTCCTCCTCTGCGCAGCGTCCGCGAAACGGCGGAGAGGGACCAGTCGAAGGTTCACGGAGGCGCGCTGCCCGGCTTCGGGGTTCGGGCGATCGCCGGGTCTAGCCTGACGCTCTGTCCTCGCGCCAGCCATTGGAGCCGGCCCAATTCCGGGCGCGGATTCAACCTTTTCAAGGCTTTGCGCGGGATTTTCCGGGCGGGCGTCGCCCATGAGGCGGGAAGCAGCGGCATCGCGGTTCGGGCGATCGCCGACCCGGACCTTCCGCTCTGCCTCCGCACCGACCATCGGAGCCGCCCAAATTCCGGGCGCGGATTCAACTTTTTCAAGGCTTTGCGCCGGTTTTTCCGGGCGAGCGCAACTCCCAAGCGGGGCTGTATCGGAGGGCTCGGAGCAGAACGTCGACGCCGTCATCGCGAGGAGCCGGAGGTCGCTCGCCGCGACCGCGTGAAGACGATGCGCGGCGGCAGGATTTGGGATTTGGAATCGACCCTGAAAGTTCCATGACGACGCCGACATCTGGCCGCTCCCTCCAACGAACCCATCGTCCACCAAGGAAAACGGTCCGAACCGCGCGCCGCGCCGCATTCAGTCATGACAGAAATCTAACAGGATTTCTGAATTTCCGCAAGCTTTTGCGCCGTTGAACTTCCGGCGGCGGTGCGCATGCGCCGTCCCTCGCGTCACTCGAGGTTGGTGTGCCGCGCCCGCATGGTCTCCGCGGTCTCGCCGAATCGGGGCCTTAGCCTCAGGATCGCGAGCTCAAAGGCGATCATCTGAGCCGTCTCGAACAGCGAGCCCATCGGCAGCGCCGAGAGCCTGCCGCTCTGGTCATTGGCCATGGTCTGGGCCGGGATGACGGTCACGACGTCGACGTGTTCCGTGAGCCCGCCCCCCGGCTGCGCGGTGACGAGCGCGGTCCGCGCGCCGGCCGAGCGCGCAATGCCGACGAGCGCGCGGGCGGTGGCGAGATCGCCGGGACCGGCCGAGACGATCAGGAGGTCTCCCGCGCCGACGGCGGGCGCCGTCATGTCGCCCCACACCGCGACGTTGCGGCCCATATGGAAAAGCCGCATGGCGAAGCCGCGCATCTGCAGGCCTTCGCGCCCGAGGCCGAACACGACGATCCGCCGGGCCGCGACGATCGCCTCGATCAACCCGTCGAGCGCGTCCTCCGGCATGGCGGCGAACACGCCCTCGAGATCGTTCAGCGCGCCTTTGGCCAGCGCGCGTAAGGATTCCGTCATCGTTTCTTCCCTTTCCCGGGTGACGCCAATCCGACCCACGGCGCGATCAGGCTACGTCGGAGACGGGCGGGACGCGAGCATTTCAGGCGGCTGGGTTGAGAGCAAGTTGGCTTGGAGTTGAGTCGGAGTCGGGGGTCGCGCCATCTTGCCCTCAAGCCGCCGCTTCGCGGCTTCCCCCGCCCGGTGTGACGGGGCGTCCGACGGAACCGAAGACCGATTTGTGGAGTTCATGGCTCCGGGTCGCATTTCTCTGTCCGCGAGGAAGCCATGCAGTACCGGGTGCAATTTCTCGACAGCCTCGACAATGTCCTTCGTGAGATGCAAGCCGACGCCCGAAGCGCCGGGCGCGCGTTCCTGCGCGCCGCGAGCGACGCGTGGCCGCCCCACGCTATTCGCGTCCGCGTGGTCGACCGCGATGGTCGCGCTTCCATCTCGAAACCGTGGCGGGCAAGCGCAGCCTAGTCTGTTGTCGTGCGCGGGGAGCGCCAGGCCCCGGCGGGAAGGGCGCCGTTTCTCTCGGCAAGCCGGCGGTCGTGTTTGACGCCAGCCTACGCGCGCAAAAGGCCCTTGGGGCGTCAGAACGCGGGCCGGTTTGGCCGTTTCGGCGAAGCGGCGCCGGTTCGGTATCGAGAGCCGCATCGGGGACCCAAAAAATGACTGCAACAGCCACCGCCAACTTGGCGACCATCGTTCCGATACTCGAACGTCTCGATCCGGGTCGGAACCGCTGGCATAGCGTGGCCCGCGACATCGGACAGCGCGCATTCGACAACGCCGATCGCTATGACGTCGACGGCGCCTTTCCGCTTGATGACGTCGCCGCCTTGCAGGAGTCCGGCCTGCTCTCCGCCGTCCTGCCGCTCGAGTTCGGCGGCGACGGCCTCTCCGGCGAGGCGTTGTGCGATGTGCTGCGCGACATCGGTTGGGGCAGCCTGCCGCTCGGGCGGCTTTTTGAGGGCCATGTTAATGCGCTTGGTCTTGTCGTTCGATACGGCCGCCGCGAACAGGCGGCGCTCGTCGCGGGCGAAGCGCGCAACGGCAGGCTCTTTGGCGTCTGGAATACGGACGACCAGGACTGTCTTCACTTGGTGGTCGAGCAGGGACGCTATCGCCTGGAGGGTCGGAAAATCTTGGCCTCGGGCGCCGGCTATATCAAACGTCCGATTGTCACCGCCTCGGTTCCCGGCGGCGCGAGGCTCATGGCGATGCCTCGCCTGAGACCCGGCGAGCGCAGCGATCTCTCGCAATGGACGGCGCATGGCATGCGCGCGTCGGCCACCGGCGCTGTCGATTTTTCCGGCCTGCCGGTCGAGGCGATCGAAATTGTCGGGGCCGAAGGAGATTACCAACGCCAGCCCGCGTTCTCCGGCGGCGCCTGGCGCTTCGCCGCGGTTCAACTCGGCGGGATGGAGAGGCTTTTCGATCTCTTTCGCGCGCATCTGCGCTCGACTGGCCGGGGCGGCAATCCTCACCAGGCCGCGCGCCTGGGCGAGGCGGCGATCGCCGTCGAAACCGCCAGGCTGTGGGTCGAGCGGGCGGCGGCTCTCGCCGAAGGTCCTTCAAACGGACACGACGCCGACCGCATCGTCGCTTATGTCAATCTGGCGCGTCTCGCTGTCGAGCGGGCGGGCCTCGATCTCATGGAACTGATTCACCGATCGGTCGGACTCCAGTCTTTTGTCCGCCCCAATCCGATTGAGCGGATTTCGCGCGACCTCGCGACCTACCTCCGTCAGCCCGGGCCGGATCTCGCCCTCACCAACGCGGCCGCGTGGGCGCTTGAGCAAGAGGCCGCTGTTGCCGATGTGTGGGGCTGAATTGAACACGGGCCAACTGCTCGAGGCGGCGCATGCCTTTGCCTTTTCGACGCTGAACGAGCGTCTGGGGAAGGGCGGCCTGATCGTCATCGCGCCGCATCCCGACGACGAAAGTCTGGGGTGCGGAGGACTGATCGCCGAGGCCTGCGAAGACAAGCGGCCGACCCGTGTCGTCATCGTCACCGACGGCGCGGGCTCGCATCCGAACAGCCGCTCTCATCCAGAAGACCGATTGCGGCGTCTCAGGGAAGGGGAGGCGAGGCAAGCGGTCAGCGAGCTCGGCCTCGATCCCGACCGGGATCTCGTTTTCCTGCGCCTTGCCGATCGATTTGCTCCCAGCAAAGGTCCAGAAGCGCAAAGGGCGATCGAGGCGATCGTCGGCTGCGCGGTCGAGGTCCGGGCTGAAGCCCTGTTTGTCAGCTGGCGACACGATCCTCATTGCGATCATCAAGCGTCTTATCGGATCGCGCGCGGGGTTCTGAACACGCTCCCGCATCTCAGGATCTACGAATATTCGATATGGGGCTCGGCCTTGTCGCCCGCGACGCCGATCGAAGAGGCGTTCGGCGGATTCCGGATCAACATTGAACGCCGCCAGGCGAAGAAGCGGCTCGCCATCGCCGCCCATCGGTCTCAGACAACGGACCTGATCAACGACGATCCAACCGGGTTCCGCCTGTCCGCATCGGATCTTTCGCGCTTCGATTTGCCTTACGAAGTTTTTTTTGAGGGTCCGCGTTGACCAGGGCGATGAGCACTCTTCCGGCGGATTATTTTGACGCCCTTTACGCATCCGATCCGGACCCGTGGAAATTTGCCACCAGTCGGTACGAGCAAGAGAAATACGCCCTGACGCTGGCCGCGCTTCCTCGGGGGCGCTACCCATCCGCGCTGGAGATCGGGTGTTCGATTGGCGTGCTCAGTCGCGACCTTGCATCGCGCTGCGATCGTCTTTTGGCGATCGACGCTGCCGAGGCTCCGCTCCTTGAAGCAAAACAACGCTGCGCCGACCTTCCCGCGGTCCATTTCGCGAAAATGTTCGTGCCGCAGCAATGGCCTGAGGGAGCGTTCGACCTCATTCTCCTGTCCGAGGTCATCTACTACCTGAGCGCCGACGATGTCACGCGCCTCGCATCGTGCGTTACGCGGTCCCTCTGCAGGGAAGGGGACGTGGTCCTCGTGCACTGGACAGGGGAAACCGACTATCCGCTATCCGGCGACGAGGCTTGCGACATCTTCATCGGCTGCATGGAGCGGATGAGGATCGAGCGTCGCGATCGCCATTCTGTATTCCGCATCGACGTGCTGGTCGACGACTAGCGCATGGTCTCTGAGGCGCTCGAGTACGAGCCGGGCTTCAGCGATTTGCATCGGCAACTGCGCGGGGGTGAGCGGGCGCCTCCTTAATGCTTGGCTTGTCGACTCGACGACGCTCCAAAGCTCGCCGAAGGTCTTTGCGGCGGAGACCTGTCGAACGCCGCGAGGCGGGATGTCGAGAGCGGCGATCCAGCGCAGGTCGACCTTAACCCGGCCGGAACGATAGAGCCGCCGCAATCGGCCCCGCCAGGCTGCCCGCATGACCGCGACGGACGCCGGCTCCAGCGCTTCGTCGCAGTCAGCGTCGGGCGCTTCGCTGCGCAGACGCAAGGTGTCGGCGACGCCGCCCGGAGCACGGCCAATCGTTCTGCCGGAGGTGATCACCTCGATGCGAGGGCAGAATTGAATCCTGGCGTCGCGTCGACTGAGTTCAGCGATGAAGGCCTTATCTTCGCCGAGCGGAATAGAGGGCAGGCCGCCCGCCCGACGATAGGCTTCGCGCGTGACCGCCATCGTGGCGCCAGAAATCGTCGCATGATGGGGCCAGGGATTGTGATCCACGGGATCGAGCCGCGCAGCAATTTCCGTGAGCAGGTCCTCATAGGCGCTCTCGAGGGCGCCCCGAAAGTGGAGCGCCTCGGGCAAACGCTCGCCTTCCTCGTCAAGACGTACGCGGCCAAGAACAACGTCGGCGCCAGCGTCGATCGCCGCCAAGTTGTTGGCGATCCAATCCGGCGCGACCCGGCTGTCGGCGTCGGTGGTGAGAATCACCCCGCCGGGCTTAGCTCGCTCCGAAAGCCACGCCTCCGCGAGATCCATGGCGGCGCGACGGGCGCCGCCTGCGTGCGCGAACCTCCGGAGCAGCGACGCCTCGAAGACTCTCATCGGAAATGGCAGTCCCCGCGCCATCGAGCGAGCGACCTCGGCGCTTGCGTCATGGCAATTGTTGGCGAAGATCACGATGCCGAAGGCGCCGCGCGCGAGCGATCGCCCAGTTAAGCTTCTCTGTCCCGCGAGCGCGCTGAGACACGCCGGCAGGCGCTCGGCTTCGTCTTTTGTCGGGATCGCTACGATGCAAGGACGCATAAGTTTCTGTGTTCCGTCTGGATCGCCAGCGCACAGACGAGCGGCTTCCCCCCGGGCTTGGCGGGACGAAACTGTCGTGAGCGGGAAGAAAGGTCAGATGAGCCGCAGAGGCCAGGTTTCAGAAGCGCCCAACGAAAGGCTTCAGCGCGACGGCGACGGGATCGGAAATAGGCTTGAGCGCCTCGTTTGCAAGACAGCTCGGTTCGTCAGAAATCTGCCCATCGACGAAGTTCCTCGGGGACCGGAATTGGCTGACCGAGAACGTTCCTGACGACAGAATGGTTCCACATCGCGCCCCCTGTAAACGCGGTCGTCGACCGCGTCCCGCGCTCGAGCCGGGCGCGGCTGCAGTTGGCGGAAGCGCCGACATGCCAAGCGGACCGTCTTCCGACGGGCGTCGGAGCGTGGCTACGACTGGCCGCGTCGACCAGGAGGCAAACGCCCTAAACCGATTTTCTCATCACGATCGGGCACTCGACCTTGATTTGCCGCGCCCTCGCCTCGGGACCCGCCACGGCGTCGATCAGCCATTCGGCGGCGATCGCGCCCATTTCGAAATGCGGCAGCAGCACGGTGGTCAGCGGCGGATGCAGGTGCTGGGCGATCTCGCGGTCGTCGTAGCCCATCACCGCGACGTCGTCCGGGATTTCGAGCCCGAGCTCGCGCAAAGCCTCGTAGCAGCCGACCGCCATCATGTCGTTGGCGCAAAAGATCGCGGTCGGCGGCGACCTGAGCGCCATCAGCGCCCGGGTCGCCTCGTAGCCCGACAGCGGCTGCCAGTTGCCCTCGCGCACGAGGTCAGGGTCGAACGGCAGGTCGGCGGTGGCGAGCGCCTGGCGGTAGCCGCGCAGCCGCTGCCGCGCAGCCTCCATGCTCGTCTCGCCGTTGATATAGCCGATGCGCTTGTGACCGGCGCGAATGAGAACGTCGGTGGCGGCGTGGCCGCCCGCGACCTCGCCGGGCGCCACCGAGGCGAGGGCGCCGCCGGTCGCGTGGCAGTTGAGCAGCACCACTGGCGCCGGCGACGCCCACGCCGGGGCTTCGACCAGGCGTGTGTTGATGGTCGCATAGACGAGGCCGGCGAGCGGCAGCGCGGCGAGCTGCGCAAGCGCCGCGGCTTCCATGTCGGCGTCGCCGCGGGTCGCCATGACCGTCACCGTGAGTCCGTGCGCCCACGCCTTTTCCCGGACGCCGTCGAGTCCGATGGCGGTCCACGGGTCGGTCGAAAGCTCGTCACAGACAAAACCGATGGTCGTCGCCGTCGAGGCCGTAGGAACACCGCCGCGCCGCACCGGCTGGTAGCCGAGCCTAGCCGCCGCCTTGATCACGCGCTCGCGGGTCCCCGGCGAAAGGCGGGCGCCGTCGGCGTGATTGAGCACCAGCGAGACGGTCGTCTGGGAGACGCGCGCCTCGTTGGCGACGTCGATCATGGTGGGGCGCCGCGTGGGCGTCTTCCGCCGGCGATAGCCGCGCTTGCCCGTCGCGTCGCGCTTCCGGCTCCCGGAGGCGGCCTTTTTGTCCAGCATCTTACCCTCAAGCGGCGATGCGAATATTATTAGCAGATCAACATCCTGAAAAATCTGCAGAATGTCAAATTCTTTCGTTTTCCCATTGACAAGTTTTAGCGCCCTATTATCCTCCGACGCGGTCGGGGTTCAAGCGCGAAGAAACGGCGCGGCCAGTCGCCGCAGGGAAACGCTCGCGTCCCGAAAACCGAACGGTGAAGAGCGCCGTCACGACGCGCTAGAGCGCGTTCGCGAAGGAGGAGGAAATCAACATGCTCATTACACGCAGACACGTGCTGATCGGGACGGCGGGCGCCGCGGCCTTCGGAATCGTCCCGGCCTTCGGACAGGTCCCGCCGCTGAAGAAGAAGGATACCTACAAGGTCGGCTTCGCCCAGACCGAGAGCAACAATCCCTGGCGGCTCGCCCAGACCGCGAGCATGAAGGACGAAGCCGCCAAGCGCAACTGCCAGCTCGTCTACACCGACGCCGCGGGCTCCGCCGCCAAGCAGGTCGCCGACGTCAACAGCATGATCGCCCAGGGCGTCGATTTCATCTTCCTCGCGCCGCGCGAGGAGAAGCCGCTGGCGACCGCCGTGCTGAACGCCAAGAAGGCCGGCATTCCGGTGCTCGCGGTCGACCGCGACCTCGATCAGGCGATCGCCAAGCGCGGCCAGGACTATCTGGCGTTCATCGGCTCCAACTTCATCCTGGAAGGCCAGCGCGTCGCGGACTGGACGATCGCAAAGACCGGCGGCACGGGCAAGATCATCGAGCTGGAAGGCACCATCGGCTCCTCGCCGGCCAACGATCGCAAGAAGGGCTTCGACGACACGATCAAGGCCAAGGCGCCCGGGTTGGTCATCCTCGCCAGCCAGTCCGGCGACTTCGCCCGCGACAAGGGGCGGCAGGTTGCGGAGACGCTCCTGCAGGCGCATCCGGACGCCACCATCGTCTACGCCCACAACGACGAAATGGCGCTCGGCGCGATTGCGGCCATCGAGGCCGCCGGCAAGGTTCCCGGCAAGGACATTCTCGTGGTTTCGATCGACGGCGAGAAGGATGGACTCCAGGCGATCGCTGACGGCAAGCTCGGTTGCTCGTGCGAGTGCAACCCGCGCTTCGGACCGGCGGCTTTCGACATCCTGTACAAATACGCCGCCGGCGAGACGATCCCGCCGCTGATCATCAACCCGGACCACTTCTACGACGCCAGCAACGTGGCGGCGGCCCTGCCGACCGCCTACTGAGGCAGTTCGCCTTTCGCTTGCCCAAAACCCTCCCGCCTGCTTTGCTGTCGGCGGGAGGGCGCGTCTCACGTCAGCGCGCGTCGGGGCTGAAAACCGGGAGCCGGAAAAGCAATGCCGTCGTCGGCGCCGCTTCTTGTCATGCGGGACATCGAGAAGCGTTTCCAGGGCGCGCATGCGCTCGACAAGGCCTCGCTCGAGGTGCTGCCGGGCGAGATCATGGCGCTGGTCGGCCAGAACGGGGCTGGCAAGTCGACGCTGATCAAGGTCCTGACGGGCGCTTACACCCGCGACGCCGGTTCGATCGACTTTGACGGCCGGCCGATCGCTTTCGCCTCGCCCCAGGAGGCGCAGCGCGGCGGCATCAGCACCATCTATCAGGAGATCAATCTCGTTCCCTTCCGGTCGGTGACGGAGAACATCTTCCTCGGCCGCGAGCATCGGCGTTTCGGCCTCCTGGATTGGGGCCGGATGAACGCTGAGGCGGCAGACCTGCTCCGGCGCTTCGACGTCGCGATCGACGTCCGCCGGCCGTTGATGGATTTTTCGACCGCCATCCAGCAGATGGTCGCGATCGCGCGGGCGGTGTCGTTCAAGGCGCAGCTCGTCATCATGGACGAGCCGACCTCCTCGCTCGACGAACGCGAAGTGGCGGTGCTGTTCGACGTCATGCGGCGCCTCAGGTCGGAGGGCGTCGCGGTCATCTTCATCACACATCGTCTCGACGAGCTCTACCAGGTCTGCGACCGGGTGACGGTGATGCGCGACGGGCGCACGATCATGACTCGTCGCATGAGCGAGATTGACAAGCTTCATCTGATCTCCGCCATGCTCGGCCGCGACGTCGAGACGGTGCGCGGCCACGCCACCGGCTTTTCCGCCGCGACGGGAAGGGTCGGCGACGAGGTGGCGTCGGCGGAAGGTCTGCAGATTGGTCGCCGCGTGCGCGACGCGCGGCTCGAAGTGCGGTCGGGCCAGATCGTCGGCCTTGCGGGCCTGTTGGGCTCCGGCCGGACCGAAACGGCGCGGGCCATTTTCGGCGCCGATCCCCCGGACGCCGGTTCGATCCGGCTGATGGGACGCTCGGTTACGCCGCGGGAACCTGCCGACGCCATCGCCCTGGGCGTCGGTTATTGCAGCGAGGACCGCAAGGCCGACGGAATCGTGCCGGACATGTCGGTGCGAGAAAATCTGACGCTTGCGGTCCTACCGCGGCTCGTCGCCATGGGCGTGATCGACGAGGGCCGTCAGCGCGCCATCGTCGAAAAGTTCATGAAACGCCTCGCCATCAAGGCCTCCGGGCCCGAACAGAAGATCCGCGAGCTTTCCGGCGGCAACCAGCAGAAAGTGCTGCTCGCCCGCTGGCTGTGCTCCGACCCGAAGCTGCTGATCCTCGATGAGCCGACGCGCGGCATCGACGTCGGCGCCAAGGCGGAGATCCAGTCCCTGATCCGCGAACTCGCCGACCAGGGACTCGGCGTCCTGATGATCTCTTCCGAACTCGAGGAGATCGTCGAGGGCGCCGACCGCGTGTTCGTGCTCAGCGACGGCCGGACGGTCGCGGACCTGACCCATGCCGAGGCGTCCGCGCAGGCGATCATGGCCGCCATGGCGCACGAGGACGCCGCGGCGACAGGGGCCGCGGTGACAGGGGAGGCCGTCGGTGGTTGACGCTCCGACTTTGCCCGACAGGCGCGCCGCGCCGGACGTCCTGGCCTTCTTCCGTCGCTACGCCGCCCTGACCGCGCTCGTCGTGCTGCTCGCCTTCAATTTCGCGGTGACGCCGCATTTCGCCAGCTTCCAGACGCTCAACGTCAACCTGACGCAAGTTGCGACCATCGTCATTGTTTCGGTCGGCATGACGCTGGTGATTGCGACCGGCGGCATCGACCTCTCGGTCGGTTCGCTGATGGCGATCGCGGGCGCGCTCGCGCCGCTGATCTTTTTGAGCCCGTTCGGCGCCGCCCATTCGGCCCTGGGCAACGTCCTGGCCTTCGCTGTCCCGATCGGGGCCGCGGGGCTGCTGGGGGCGTTCAACGGCTGGTTCATCACCCGCTTCCAGGTCCAGCCGATCGTCGGCACGCTGGTGATGTTCATCGCTGGCCGCGGCATCGGGCAGGTGGTGACCAACGGCAATCTGCAGGCGTTCCACAACCCGACGTTCCAGTTCATCGGTCTCGGGCGCGTGCTCGGCGTGCCGTTCCAGGTGATCGTCATGCTCCTGCTCGTCGCGCTGGCGGCTTGGGCGCTCCAGCGCACCCTGTTCGGCCGCCAGATTCTCGCAATCGGCGGTAACGAGCGCGCGGCGCGGCTTGCCGGCGTGCCGGTCAATCGGGTCAAGCGCTGGGTTTACGCCATCAGCGGCCTCTGCGCGGGGATCGCCGGACTTGTCGTGATCTCGATCAATTCGTCGAGCGACGCCAACCTCGTCGGGCTCGGCATGGAGTTCGACGCGATCGCCGCGGTCGCGGTCGGCGGCACGCCGTTCACCGGCGGACAGGCAAGCGTGGTCGGCTCGCTGATCGGCGCGCTGCTCATCCAACTCCTGCGCTACACGCTGCTCGCCAACGGCGTGCCCGACGCTGCGGCGCTGGTCGTCAAAGGCGCCATCATCGCCGGCGCCGTCTGGTCGCAGCAGAGGACGCGAACGACATGAGCGTTCAGACCGTAACCCCCGCCGGCCCGGCGCGGCCGAGCAGCATCGCCTGGGCGGCGCAGCAGCGGGTGCTGATCGCGCTCGTGCTGCTGATCGCCTTCGGCGCGCTGCGCTACGATCATTTCCTCGGCGCCTACAACGTTTTGTCGGTGCTGCGCTACAATTCGATGTTCGCCCTGACCAGCCTCGGCATGTGCTTCGTGATCATAACGGGGGGCATCGATCTTTCGGTCGGCACGACGGCGGCCTGCGCGAGCGTCGTCTCGGCTGTCCTGTCTTTCTACGGCCTCGTGCCCGGCCTCCTCGGGGGCTTAAGCGTCGGGCTCGCCGTCGGCGTGATCAACGGCTTCATGGTGACGCGGATGCGCATCCTGCCATTCATCGCGACGCTATCGGGCATGTTGATGGCGAGCGGGACGGGGCTCCTGCTCGCGCACAACCAGTCGGTCTCGGTTTCCTACGACACCGATTTCACCTGGCTCGGGCAGGGCGACTGGCTCGGCTTTCCCGTTCCCGGCTGGATCGCCGCGGCCGCCTACGTCTACGGCTCGATCGTGCTCAACTTCACGAGCTTCGGCCGCTATGTGCTGGCGGTCGGCGGCAACGAGGAGGCCTCGCGCCTGATGGGCCTGCCGGTCGACCGGGTCGTGTTCTGGACCTATGTCCAGTCGGGCGTGTTCGCCAGCCTCGCCGGCGTGATCCTCGCTGCGCAGTTCGGCGCCGGACAGCCCGCTGAGGGCGTGGGATGGGAGCTTTTCTCGATCGCCGCCGTGGTGGTCGGAGGCACGCTGCTCACCGGCGGCGTGGGCTCCGTGGCGACGACGCTCGCGGGCGTCCTGCTGCTCGGCCTGATCTTCAACGTGCTCAATTTCGAGAACGGTCTCGGCTGGATCAGCCTCAGCGCCTACTGGCAGTCGGTGGTGCGCGGCGTGTTCCTGATGGTCGTCGTCATGGCGGGTTCCGGCGCGGCGCGGAGAGCGATGAGGACGGCGTAGGGCTGGAGTCAGCCCGACGGACCCGGCCGCCGCAAACGGGACTCGCAAGGCCGAGCGCAGTCTTGGCAGCGATTTAAGGATTTCAGCGGCTTAAGCGCACAAACCTGTCATAAATTCACGTCTCTCCGACAGAATCGCCAGCCCGGCGGACGCCATTTTGGTCCGACGTCACCAGATCAGTCTACCTCGTGTTTCATATTTTGTCAATAAATGAATAATAAGATTCGGAAAAATAGGATTTCGATCGAAGGGGTGCCCGGGGTTGTCGGACGTTTTCCGCCGCCCTAGAGCGGTTTCCGACCACACCGAATTGTCATTGCGAGGAGCGGAGCGACGAAGACTGTATGTCCTTGCGCTGAGGCGGCGGCTCGCCCTCGATGCGCGTTGCGAGGGTTGCCCGGATAGGCCGGGCGGAGCCTCACGCAAGGAGGACGAGCCATGAAAGATTATAGCGAAGTTTTCGTCGGCATGGACGTGTCGAAGTCGAGTATCGCGGTAGGGTTGGCTGACGGCGGAGGCGCGGCCGAGGCGAGGTTTCTCGGGGAGATCGAGGCGAACGAGGCTGCGGTGACGAAGCTGGTCCGCCGCCTGTCTGGCAAGCACGACAAGCTGACGTTCTGTTACGAGGCGGGGCCGACCGGCTACGGTCTTTATCGGCTGATCGGCGAGCTTGGGCATGCGTGCCGGGTGGTCGCGCCCTCGCTCATTCCGCGCAAGCCGGGCGATCGGGTGAAGACCAATCGCCGCGACGCCTTGAATCTGGCGCGCTTGCTGCGGGCCGGCGAGCTCACCGCCGTGTGGACGCCGGACGAGCGGCACGAGGCGATGCGCGATCTGGTGCGGGCGCGCTCGACGGCCGCCTTCGACCTCAGGATCAAGCGCCAGCAGACCGGCGCCTTCCTTTTGCGTCTCGGACGCGTCTATCCCGGTAAGAAGACATGGGGCGGCGCGCACCGGAAGTGGCTGGCGAGCCAAGCTTTCGCCCATCTCGAGCAGCGCATCGCCTTCGAGGAGCAGGTGGCCGCGATGGACGAGGCGAAGGCGCGCATCGCCCGGCTGGAGAAGGCGATCGAGGAGGCGGTTCCCGATTGGTCGCTGGCGCCGATGGTCACGGCGCTGATGGCGATGCGCGGGATCGACCTCGTCGCGGCGACGGCGATTCTGGCCGAAGTCGGCGACCTCGGGCGCTT
Source organism: uncultured Alphaproteobacteria bacterium (assembly GCA_963822215.1). Lineage (GTDB taxonomy): Bacteria > Pseudomonadota > Alphaproteobacteria > Rhizobiales > Beijerinckiaceae > Roseiarcus. The sequence continues at coordinate 31,190 of CAWGGX010000006.1, read as the reverse complement.
TCGGACGCCGCGCGAGTTGATGGCCTGGCTGGGGCTCGTGCCCTCGGAGTCCTCAACCGGCGACCGAGTTCAGGCGCTTCGGCATCACCAAGGCCGGCAACGGCCGGGCGCGCAAAACCCTGATCGAGAGCGCTTGGCGCCATCGCTTTCCTGCGCGCATCGGTCAGGCCAAGCTCGCCCGGGTCGAGGCGGCGCCGCCGGCGGCGCGGCGGATCGCCTGGAAGGCGCAGATGCGGCTCACCGCGCGCTACCGGGCGCTGATGCGCAAAGGCAAGACGAAGAGCGTCGCCGTCACGGCGGTCGCGCGCGAACTCGCCGGCTTCATCTGGGCGATCCATCGCGCGCTTGAGCAGGAGCAAGCCGTCGCATGAAGCCGCTCGCTCGCTACAGCGCAATTTGGGAGCGCGCTTCGCGAGCGGCTTCATGCGATCCCGCGCCATCGCGGGCGGCGCGCCATCGCGTCGACTGACCCCACACAGACCGAGGAGGGATACGGCAGACGGATGCAACAAACATTGCGCAGCGGCGGGGGTGAAGCCGCGGCAGGGGAACTCCCGAGGATTGCAAGTGGCCGATCGACGCATCGACGCCCGTACGAAGACGTGGAGCAGCCCCGGACGAAACTCGGACATGCGGAACAAATACGCGTATTAGAGCTTGATCACCGACGTCCAACAGGCCTCGCCCCCACCTCTGCGCAATCATCCAACGCCATCACTCCGCCCACCCCTGAAGCGGAAACGGGAGGGTGCGTCCGACCCCTTGACGAAGGACATAAGAGCAATCCAGAGATCGTGGAGCGCCCTACGATCCCCTGGATTGCTTCCCCCCGGGCTCTTTGACCCGGGGGTCGCTCGCAATGACGAGGGCGCTTCGATTTGATCGAAAACTGCTCTAAGCGAACCGCACTCAGCTGCGTTCGGCCTGCCCGATGACCGCCTCGAACTCCGCCTCGGTCGCGAACGACTTCTGCGCCCCGCGTTTGGTCACTGAGTTGGCGGCGTAGCGCGTCGCCCGGCCGAGCGCCGCCTCGAGCCCGAGGCCGGCGACGAAATAGCGAGCGAAGCTGCCGATGAAGGCGTCGCCGGCGCCGGTCGTGTCGATCGCCTCCACCCTGACCGGCGGGACGCGCATGAGCCCTCCCGACGTCACGACGAGCGAGCCGCGCGCGCCGAGGGTCACGATGACCGTTTCGATTCCGTCCGCGATCAGGCGGTTGGCAGCCGTGGCGATCTCGTCCTCCGTCGTGACCGGCAGGCCGGTCAAAATGGCGAGCTCGGTCTCGTTCGGCGCGACGAAGCTCGCGAGCCGGACCTTTTCGCGATCGAGCGTGCGGAGCGCCGGGGCGGGGTTCAGCACGGTCTTCACGCCATGCCGCTTGCCAAATTCGAGCGCTGCATAAACCGTCTCGAGCGGTACTTCGAGCTGCAACAGGATGAGATCGCAGGTCTCGAGGTCGGCCGCCGCCGCCTCGACGTCGGCCGGAGTCAGATCGCCGTTCGCGCCCTTGACGATCAGGATGAAATTCTCGCCCGCCGGATTGACCAGAATGGTCGCCGTGCCGGTCGTCTGATTGGCGACTCGGCAGACGTGGGTCGTATCGACGCCAAGCGCCGCGAAATTGCCGAGCACGTTCTGGCCGAGCAGGTCGTCGCCGACCTTCGACACCATCACGACGTGCGCGCCGAGCTTCGCCGCGGCGGCCGCCTGGTTGGCCCCCTTGCCGCCAAAGCTCATCTCGAAGCGCGGCGCAGCGATGGTCTCGCCCCAGACCGGCATGCGCTCGATGTAGGTGACCACGTCGACGTTGCTCGACCCGACGACGCCGATGCGCGCGCGTTTCTGGGTAATGGCCATGCTTGCCTTTCCTCGCTGGATCGCACCGGGTCCAGGCCCCGTGCGAAGGCGCGGACCCAATTCGATCTTGTACACCAAGTCTGATGCCTGGGGCCCTACCAGATCGGTCGCGAGACGCAGCTGCCGATCTGACACGTAGGCTCTAATGGCGTTATCTGCTTGCCCAGACAAAACTCAGACAATTCAGATGGTCTAACCAATCCGTCATGGCCGGGCTTGTCCCGGCCATCCACGCAGCGCCGGCACCACTCGCGACGCGGTCTCGAATTATATAACTTTATCAGATGCCTAGCGAGAAGAGGCAGTGTTCGCGTGGGTGGCCGGGACAAGCCCGGCCATGACGCGGCGTAACCGATCGCTTCATTTCCTCGACCAACAGCCAACGCTATAAGAGCAGACACGAGCCTTCGTTGCGACCGATTGAACGTCGCGAATCGACGCAGCGGAGGTAGCAGACCGCGGCTTCCACGCCTAAGTTGACCGGGGTGCGGTCATTTGGCGAGACCGCGAAGGGCGCGAGGTTTCGCCGGAAAGATGAGCCCGAAGGCCATAATGGAGCTTATGCGGCTTGCGTGGTTATGGTTTGCCAGAGCGGTTGCGCAGTAGTGAACTGGCACGATGCGTCGTCCATTCGTATGCTCGTGCAAGGAGCCCTCGTTCAGCACCTATTTCAGCGCCTCTCAGAACGACCGCTTCCAGAAGCGTGTCACCCGCCTTTCCAAATGCAAGAAGCTGGGTTCTTAAGGGCGTCAGAAACTCGGACGCTTCTCCTGTTTGGTTGTAACGGTTGCGAAGTCCCGCATGAACATAGTTTAGTTTCTCAAGTTATTGGTCTACCAACCGGAGCGCCGGAATAAGAGAGCGCTCGTACATTGCGATATTCATGTTCAGTCTAAGACGCTGTTCACCAGTTGCTTTGTCAGCATTTTTTACCTCTAGATCGAGTGCCTGATTATACGTTAAGTTACCCTCACAAACTCTCAGATATGCCAGAAATCTAGCGTTGGCGGTCTTCAACCACGCGGAGCCATTCAGGTAAATTTCCTCAATTTTTGATCGGCGCAGAAGACGCTGTTCTTTTGCCTCGGTTAAGCGAGATGCTTATCACCGTTGCCAGTACGCCCGACGACAGGAGTGTAGTGAAGAACACAACGAAACTGCTCATGATGCACCCGGCCCTGAAATGCTCCCGGAGGATGGTGCGAAAGTCTTGACCAGTTCATTTATGTCCGAAGCGTCGGGCGAGGCGCGCGTTGACCTCCTCGACGGGGAAGTCCTCCGGGTCGAACTCTTCGCCCAGCCATTCGAGGCGTTCGGCGCGTTCGGGATGCGCCGGGTCTGCGAGGATGTCGAGCAGCTCTTGATAGCCCCAGGGGCCGCCGCAATCCTCCGGCGGACACGCGCGCTTGCCTGCGATGCAGGCCGGGTAGGTCGCTGCCTGAGCGGCCGGAAGGGTCTTTTCGATCGCGATGACATGCTCCCAGTCGTCGCCGAAGTCATAGGTGTAGGCGAAGCGGGCGACGCCGGATCTGCACACGGCGCCCAAGGTCATCCGCCTTTCGTCCGCGACGTCGTCGACGCTGGCGCGGTCCCCGTAACTCCTGCCATCGATGTCGAAGACATGGAGGTGGCCGCCTTGCCAGCCCATCGCGACCTGGATCGCCTCGTGCAGATCGGCGAGAGTTATGCTCGCCGGCGCCAGCAGCCGGCGCCAGATCGGCGGCTTCGCGCCGCGCAGCGTGACCTTCAGGCTGACGATGCTGTTTGCCGCATCCGTTTCGGGCTTCTTCGCCATGCCCCCGTCTCCTGGCGCGCCCCTGATCAGCTGCGGCGGCGTCTCCTCGCTCGACAAGAAATGAGACACTATAGTCATCGTGGTCGTCAACCCACATGGTGGTCCTTCCCGTGAAGTGACGGCCGCGTTGCACGCGGCGCATCGGAAACCGGAGCGTTCAGGGATTGCCGGCTTTCTGCGCGATGAGCGAGCGACCGGGGAGAAGCCACAGGAGATCGCGGCCCAGGTCCTCAACTTTCATGCCGGCCCCCTGCAAGACTTCCGTATAGCGAGACGCGTGCAAGAGATCGAAGAGGGCGATGCGACCGCCCGGCTTCAGCACGCGGACAAGTTGGCGCAGCGCCTGATCGCGACCCTCATGCGAGGGGATGTTGTGAATCACGGTCATCGAGATGACGGCGTCGAACGACGCGTCGGAGAACGGCAGCCGGGTGATGTCCCCGGTTTCGACCTCGACCCGGTCGGCCACGCCTGCCGCGGCCGCGTTGGCCCGCGTCGCTTCCGGATTGTTGTCGGAAAGGTCCTTCGCGGCCCAAAGATCGATGCCGACCGCCCTGCCCGCGGTGAGTTTCTTTGCGCAACCGATGAGCGCTAACCCACGGCCGCATCCGGCGTCGAGCACCCGCTCGTTCCCCGAAAGTTGAAGCGCCGCAACCAGGCGGTCGCTGACCCGCTTCTTGCCCACAAGGCTCGACCACAGCATGACCGCCCCGTAGACAAGAAGAAGGGCGGCGACGGAAGCAGCAGCAATAGTCAAGGAGAGGGGAATGGGGTTTGGCCGGGGCCAGGCAAGGCCAATCGCCGCGATCAGCGCCAGCGGGAATCCGAGAACAAAGTGCGCGCGGACCACTCCGGGAGCGTCGATGCCATAGTTTGCGGGCCGTTTCATGATGTTCGAAGTCCTCGCTTGCTCTTGCCGACCTGCGCTTCGTGGGTTCACCAGTGCGCGTTTCGGCGCCCACGGGCGCGGCGCTTTCCTCGATGCTTTTCATCTCGACAAGATACGAGCGATAGCTCACTTTGAATACTCGCATTCCTGGAGCGCGCGCATGGCCCGCCGACCGCAAACGAGCCCCAGAAAAGTAGCCTCCCAGAGGCGATCGCGGTCGACTGTCGATGCGCTTATCGAAGCGACTGCTCGCGTTTTGATCAAGGAAGGCTACGACCGGGCGAGCACCAACAAGATCGCCGCCGTGGCCGGCGTCAGCATCGGCTCGCTCTATCAGTACTTCCCGAACAAGGAGGCGCTGGTGGCGGCCGTCATCGAGCGCCACACGCAGGAATTGTCGCAAAGGGTCCACAGCGCCTTGCTCAAGGTCGGCGGACGCCCGATCGAGATCGGGGTGCGCGAACTGGTCGCGGCCGCAATCGATGGTCACCGCCTCGATCCGAAGCTTCACCGCGTCCTGGCCGACGAGGTTCCCCGGACCGGGCGGCTCGAAAATATCGAAGCCGTCGAGCGATACGCTCACGTATTTCTACGCGATTATCTTGAGGTCCATCGCAGCGAGATCGACGTCGCCAATCTCGACCTCGCGGCTTTCATCCTGGTGACGACGGTGGAGGCGCTGACGCATTCCGCGGTCCTCAGCCGCCCGGATATCCTCGCTGACGAAAAGGCTGGAGCGTTTATCGACGAGGTGACGCGACTTGTGCTCCGCTATCTGCGACCGTCATCGCGGCCCCGCCGAGGCCTCCGCGCAAGCGCTTGAGAGAGCCGCCGGCTTGGCGTGAGATCATCAACCCGGTGAAGACCGCGGCCGCCTTCACCGGAGGGGACGCCCTTCGCGACGGGCGCAGGATTGTGGGGGTTACCCCAGCTCCGCCGAGCGCGCCCAGATGTTGACCCCGGCGTCCATCGCGTAGCCGTCGATCGCCTTCAGCTCCTCCGCCGAGAAGTCGAGCTTCCCGAGCGCCTTGACGCTGTCGACGACCTGTTCCGGCCGGCTCGCGCCGATCAGCGCGCTCGTCACCCGCTTGTCGCGCAGGACCCAGGCGAGCGCCATCTGGGCCAGCGACTGGCCGCGTCGCTTCGCGATATCGTTCAGCGCGCGCACATGCGCCAGCGTCTCGGGCTTGAGGAAGTCCGGGTTGAAGAAGTGCGCCTCGGCGGCGCGGCTGTCGGCCGGAATTCCGTCCAGGTACTTGTCGGTGAGCAGCCCCTGCGCCAGCGGCGAGAACACGATCGCGCCGATCCCTTCGTCGGCCAGCGTGTCGAGGAGCCCGTCCGGCTCGATCCAGCGGTTGACCAGCGAATAGCTCGGCTGATGGATGAGGCAGGGCGTCCCGAGACGCTTGAGAATGGCCGCCGCCTCGCGGGTGCGGTGCGAATTGTAGGACGAGATCCCGGCATAGAGCGCCTTGCCCTGGCGCACCGCGGCGTCGAGCGCGCCCATCGTTTCCTCGAGCGGCGTCAAGGGGTCGAAGCGGTGCGAATAGAAGATGTCGACGGTATCGAGCCCCAGGCGTTTCAGGCTCTGGTCGAGGCTGGCCATCAGATATTTGCGGCTGCCCCATTCGCCGTAGGGGCCGGGCCACATGTCGTAACCGGCCTTGGTCGAGATCACCAGCTCGTCGCGATGACCTCGGAAGTCACTGCGCAAAATCTCGCCGAAGTTGATTTCCGCCGAGCCCGGCGGCGGTCCGTAGTTGTTGGCGAGGTCGAAGTGGGTGATGCCGAGATCGAACGCCGTGCGGCAGATCGCGTGCATCGAATCGATAGATTTGTTGAAGCCGAAGCTGTGCCAGAGCCCGAGCGAGATCGCCGGCAGCTTCAGGCCGCTGCGGCCACAGCGGTTGTAGAGCATGGACTCGTAGCGGGCGGGGGAGGGGAGGTAGGGCATGGCGTCCTTGGCGGGGTTCCTTGCGGGGCGCCGCCCGACTTTGCGCCGCGTGCGCCCGCATCGAACGGAGTCTAGTCGCTCGGCCCGAGGCTGATCAAGGCGCCACGGCGTCGCGCCGTTCCGCCCCGGCGCTGATCATGCTATCAGCCTCCCTTTCCCCGATGGACTTATGGAGACGACCGCGTGAAGGTGAACGGACGCGCCACCCGGACGATCTGGCTCAACGCCGACGGCTGGGGCGTCGACGTCATCGACCAGCGCTGGGTGCCGCACGCCTTTCGCGTCGCGACGCTGCGCAATGTCGGCGAAGCGGCGACGGCGATCCGCGAGATGTGGGTGCGCGGCGCGCCGCTGATCGGCGTGACTGCGGCGTATGGCGTCGCGCTCGCGATGCGAGCGGACCCGAGCGACGCCAGCCTCGAGGCGGCATGGGAAACGCTGCACGCGACCCGGCCGACGGCGATCAACCTGCGCTGGGCGCTCGACGCCGTTCGCGCCCGGCTCAGCCCGCTGGCGCCCGCTGAGCGCGCCGCCGCGGCCTACGCGCAGGCGGCCGAGATCGCCGACGAGGATGTCGCCATCAACCGCGCCATCGGCCGCAACGGGCTCGCGATCATCCGGAAGATCGCCGAGACAAAGAAGCCCGGCGCGCCCGTCAACATCCTCACCCACTGCAACGCCGGCTGGCTCGCCACAGTCGACTATGGCACTGCGACCGCGCCGATCTACCTCGCGATGGAGGAGGGAATCCCCGTCCACGTCTATGTCGACGAGACGCGGCCGCGCAATCAGGGCGCGTCGCTGACGGCTTGGGAGTTCGTCAACCACGGAACGCCGCACACGCTGATCGTCGACAACGCCGGCGGCCACCTGATGCAGCATGGGCTGGTCGACATGGCGATCGTCGGCACCGATCGGACGACAGCGCGGGGCGACGTCTGCAACAAGATCGGCACCTACCTGAAGGCGCTGGCGGCAAAAGACAACGGCGTGCCGTTCTATGTGGCGCTGCCGTCGCCGACGATCGACTGGACGGTCGAGGACGGCGTGAAGGAGATCCCGATCGAGGAGCGCTCGGCCGACGAAGTGAACTTCGTCCAGGGCCTCGGCGCGGACGGCAAAGTGGCGAAGGTGCGCATCGCGCCCGAGGGCAGCCGCGCCGCCAACCCCGCCTTCGACGTGACGCCGGCGCGGCTCGTCACCGGCCTGATCACCGAGCGCGGCGTCGCGGCGCCCTCTCGCGAAGGATTGAAGGCGCTGTTTCCGGAACGCGGCTAAAGTGGGATGCGATTGGATCGAACCGCATCCGGTTCCGATGATTCGACGACAGGCGGGCGGCCCTTTTTCGGACTCTGGGAGCACGATCGAACGAACAAGAGGAATGACGAAAATGATTCACGCGATCGCTGCAGCGGAAGCCGCGCCGCGCTCGAAATCGTCGATCCTGCCCGAACCGTTCGCCGGTCAATTGTCGGCTCGGATCAGGCGCCCTCTCGGCGACGTCTTCGCCTTGAAGAGCTTCGGGGTCAATCATGTCACACTGCCGCCCGGCGCGATATCGGCGCTCTTGCACCGACACACCGTTCAGGACGAGTTCGTGCTGGTGCTCTCGGGCGCGCTCGTCCTCGTCACCGATGGCGGCGAAACGGCGCTCGCGGCCGGCGATTGCGTCGGCTTTCCGGCCAGCGGCGCCGCGCACCAGCTGGTCAACCGGTCAAACGCTTCCGCTACCTACATCGAGATCGGCGACCGGCAGACAGGCGACAGCGTCGAATATCCCAAGGACGATCTGACGCTCGCGATGGGCGAAGACGGGACATGGATTGCGAGCCACAAGGACGGGCGAAGGTATGGGTAGGGCTGGACGACAGAGCGGCTCCATGATTTCGCAGTTAGCAAAGCCGCCAATCGTCTTTCGTTCGGATCGCCCGGGACGGCGTCGAACGCCATGAGGCGAGAGGTTGCCCGCCCCGCTCCGCGGAATTTCATCCGTTGACTGGCGATCAGCGGAGCGGTCGGATGCCATGGGGTCGCGATACGAATAAGGATGTCGCGGCCTTGTCAGTGGCCTGTCCACCTCGATCGACAGAAACGCGCGAAAGCGCCGCTTCGGAAGAATCTCATCAGCCAGGGGTCCACATGCTGCGTCCACTCGCCGGTCTGACCATCATCGAGTTCGAGGGCATCGGCCCCGGCCCGCTGGCCGGCCGCATGCTCGCCGACCACGGCGCCGAGGTCACCGCGATCGTCCGGCCGAACAAGGCGGCGATCGGCAATCCCAACTCGACCGGCGGCGAAGACCCCCTGCGGCGCGGCAAGCGGGTCGTCGCGCTCGACCTCAAGCGCCCGGAGGCGGTCGAGGAGGCGCTGGGCCTGATCGCCGGCGCCGACGCCTTGATCGAAGGCAACCGGCCCGGTGTGATGGAGCGGCTCGGCCTCGGCCCCGCAGAATGCGAGCACCGCAACCCGAGGCTCGTCTATGGGCGGATGACCGGATGGGGTCAGGAGGGGCCGCTCGCGCAGGCGGCCGGCCACGACCTCAATTATGTGGCGCTGTCCGGCGCGCTGTCGCTGACCGAGCGTCCCGGAGCGGCGCCGATCCTCCCGCCGACGGTGCTCGGCGACGCCGGCGGCGCGCTCGGGCTCGCCTTCGGCATCGTCAGCGGCGTCCTGTCCGCCCGCGCCACGGGCCAGGGCTGCGTGGTGGATGCGGCGATCCTCGACACGGTCGCGGCCTTGAGCGGCATCGCGCTCTGGGCGCGGACGACCCGCATGCTCGACGGCGGCCGACCGAGCATGTTCCACGATTCGCCGTTCTACGACGCCTATCATTGCGCGGACGGCCGTTATGTCACGATCGGCGCGCTCGAGCCGCAGTTCTATGCGGCCCTTCTCGACAAGCTCGGGATCGCCGACGTCGACCCGAAAGCGCAATACGACGCGGACAAATGGCCGGCGCTGAAGCAACGCTTCCGCGCCCTGTTCTTGAGCCGGCCAAGCGCCGAGTGGCGCGCGTTGCTCGAGGGAACCGACGTGTGCTTCGCCCCGGTCCTCAGCCTCGCCGAGGCGGCGGCGCATCCGCACAACGCCGCGCGCGGCGTTTTTCGCTTAGGCCCCGACGGGCGGATCGACGCCGCCGAGGCGCCGCGCTTCCAGCCGCTCGCCTGAGCCTCAGGAGCCCCGATGACCCCGCACGCCCTGCCGCTTGAAGTCCCTTCTCCCCGCAGAGGGCGCCGATAGACGCCCGTCTTTCGCCGGGCTATGCGGGGAGAAGGTTAGGATGAGGGGCGGGGCGACCCTCCGCAGCCGCCAATCGCCAGGCCCCTCACACCAACCCTCTCCCCGTGATCCCCGGCTCAAGCCCGGAGAGGGAGAGGGAGAAAACGGAGATCGGATGTCGACCAACGCCCTGCCGCAGACGCTCGAATTTCCCTTTGCCGCGCCGCCCGCGCCCGGCGAGGTCGTCGAAGTCCGGCCGGGGATCTTCTGGGCGCGGCTGGCGCTTCCGTTCCGGCTCGACCACGTCAATCTCTATCTCGTCGAGGATGGCGCGGGCCTCGCGCTGATCGACACCGGCATCGACAATCCGCCGTCGCGCGCCGCCTGGGAGGCGCTGATCGACGGGCCGCTCAAAGGGCGCAGGCTGACGCGGCTGATCGCCACCCATTTCCATCCCGATCACATCGGCCTCGCCGGGTGGCTGTGCGAGCGGTTCGACATGCCGCTCGCCATGAGCCAGACCGAATATCTGCTCGGCCTCAACATCCGGCTCGACCCGTCGGCGCTGAAGTCCGAGCCCTATCGCGGCTTCTACCGCTCGCATGGCCTGACCGAGGAGAGCACCGAGATCCTGCTCGGCAACGGGCTGCAATATCTGCGCATGGTCGTCACGCCGCCAAAGACGTTCCAGCGACTGATGGCGGACGACCGGCTGACGATCGGCGGCCGGAGCTTTGTGGTCCTGACCGGCGGCGGCCATTCGCCCGAGCACGTGATGCTGTACGCGGCCGACGACAATCTCCTCATCGCCGGCGACCAGATCCTGGCCAAGATCTCGCCCAACGTCAGCGTCGAGGCGATGGAGCCGGATGGCGATCCGCTCGGCATCTATCTGCGCTCGCTGGAGCGGATGAAAGCACGTCTGCCCGAGGACGCGCTCGTGCTTCCGGGCCACAACCTGCCCTTCGTCGGCTTGCACACGCGCGCCGACGAGCTCATCGCCCATCACGAAGCGCGCTGCATGGCGATCGTCGAGGCCTGCATGGTCGCTCCCCAGACCGCGGCCGAGCTCGTGCCGGTCATTTTCGGCCGCCGCATCGACGACCCGCACCAGCTCGTCTTCGCCTTCGGCGAAGCGCTCGCCCATATCAACACGATGATCCGCGCCGGCCGCCTGAGGGTCGCCCACGCCGCGCGGGGGCTGGCGCTCGAGGCGGCGTGAGACGTCCATCGCGTCTCCACCGGTCGCACTTTAGCACGCAGTTCACGAGGTAAATCCCTTGACAAACGCCGGATCGTGAGTCAGCTTAATATCGTTTTTTCTGGAAGCGATTTGAAAACGGGAGGGGAATTCATGTTTAGGATGGCGCGCATAGCGGGTCCATCGATCATCGTCGTTGCGGCGCTCTTCGTAGGGCAGGCGGCCCAGGCGACAATGATGGAGTTCCACAAAACGGCAAAGTCAGGCCAACCCACACTAATAGGCCACCTCTGGGACTGCAAGTTACATAGTCCGCAGGGAAACGGCACCCCCGAGCATGGCGCGGTGAATCTCAAGGACGTCCAAATCGATCAATGCGGAAACCACAACGAACCGGCAAAGGAAATTTGGTATACGTCGACGCCCGGCTTCAAGGGCGTAGACACAGTGCGATTCCTGTGGGGTAAGCGGGGCCACGAAGGGATGAGCTTCATCGTGACCGTGCAATAGGACCTGCGCGCTGGCCGTTCCGAGGGAATTCGCAGCGGTCGCACCAGTCGCCTTCGGTGAAGGGGTCGCCCACATCAACACGATGATCCGCGCCGGCCGCCTGCGGTTCGCCACCGCCGGCGACGGGCTGGCGCTTGAGGCGGCTTGAGGAGCGACGGGTTGGTTCGAGCGCGTTTGGCGACAAAAAGGAAGAACGCTATAAGTGACCGATCAATTGGTCATGACGACGGTATGGAGGATGTGACTCTCGCGAGCGCCAAAGCACGATTGAGCGAACTCGTAGAGCGGGCCGCTCGCGGCGAATCGATCCGCATCACGAGACGTGGCAAAGCGGTCGCGCAGCTCTCAAGCCTCAATAAGGTTCGCAAACCGGTCGAGCTTGCGGCTCTGCAAGCGCTGACGGCGGCGATGCCCCTGCAGCCAGAGCCGGCAAGCGAATGGCTGCGCAGGGTGCGCGGCGATCAGCGATACTGATGCTTTATGTCGACACCTCCGTGCTCGTCAGCGCATTAACGAACGAGACAAACACTGCGCGTTTCCAGATCTGGCTCGCCGAACAGCCCGGCGTCCGATCTGACCATCAGCGACTGGACGGTCACGGAGTTCGCTTCGGCGCTGTCGATCAAGCTCCGGACCGGGGCGCTCTCGGAGTTGCATCGCGCCGCCGCGTTGTCGGCTTTCACGCGTCTCGCTTCCGAAAGCTTTGAGGTTCTTCCGATCGCCCGCGCGGACTTCCGCAGCGCTGCGCGCCTGGCGGATCAATCGCAGCTGAACCTCCGCGCCGGGGACGCACTTCATTTGGCCATTTGCGCAAGCCACGGGGCGACGCTTTGTACGCTCGACCGCCGTTTGGGCGAGGCGTCGGCGCGCGTCGGCGTCGAAGCTTTGTTGCTGTTGGCCGGGGCGGGATAGATGCGCCCGGCGAGGCGTCGACGGCTGCGCCGTCGGCCTCGGCACACGCGCCGACGAACTCGTCGCCCAGTTACGAGGCGCGCTACAGGGCGATCGTGGAGGCCTGCAGCGGTGGCCCGTGGATGGCGGTGGAGCTCGTGCCGGTCATCTTTGGCAGACCGATCGACGATCCGCGCTAGCTCGTCTTCGCCTTCGGCGAGGCGCTCGCCCATATCAACGCCTTGGTCCGGTCCCGCGGCCTGCGCTTCGCCGGCGCCGCCGACGGACTGGCGCTCGATACGGCTTGAAGGGCGCCGCCGCCGCCCTGAGCTTCATGCCGCCGCGAGGACCGCGCTTTTGATGGCGTGCGGTAACTCGATCTGACGAAAGAATGCCTTCGGATAGAGATAATCGTCGCCGGACTCGTCGATGACGCGCAAGAGCCCGCGCCTCTCGGCGTCAGCGTCGGGAAGTGCGATATAGATTTTTCGCTTCTCGAGGGACGCCAGATAGCCGTCATTCTCGACGCAAACAACGAGCTGTTGTGCCTGACTTTCCGTCATTTCTGCGAACACGTCAAACGAAGCGTTTGATCTTGAATTCCTTGCGGCCGATCCCCGCCGCTTCGTACCAGTGTATCTCAGCCATGTGGACGGAGCCATCGGAGAATTGAATCCGTGCGATCCCCTTACGTTTGCGCCATCGGCCGCGGCCGTAGACTCGCCTCAGGCGTGCGATCTCGCGGATAGCAGAGCCTGTGGCGAAAATCTCGATCTCGGCGATTTCGCCCAGAATCTCAAACTGCATCTGTCGATCGTGTCAACGACGCCGCACGTCGTCAACGCTGCGGCTTCCTTTCGGCGGAGCCACAACGAGCCCCTATCTAACAGGAGCTTTGCGCTCGAAGCATTTTTGGGACGTCCGGCCGACCTTGTCGAGTGCGAGGCGGTCGAGGCGAGTCGCAACTCTGTTCGACGCAAGGCGATCCTGACGGAGGCTCTGTTCCATTGCAGCTTGCATCGGTTCCTCAGTACCCGATGCGGCCGCCTGCGAGAGATCGTCCTCGCCCCGTGTCATGGACTTGACTTCCGTGTTGGGCAAACATGCCTGACGGTCGCCAGGGAGGGCCGGTCCATGCTCGTGCGCCATTTGGCCTGTCTCGGCCCGTCGGGGTTTCACCGCGTCGCCTATGCCGAATGGCCCGGGCCTCCGGGCGCGCCGACGCTTGTGTGCGTCCACGGCCTGAGCCGCAACGCCCATGATTTCGACGTCTTCGCCGAAGCGATGTCGAAGACCCACAGGGTCGTGTGCCCGGACATGCCCGGGCGCGGGCGCAGCGAATGGCTGAAGAACCCGGCAGAGTATGTTTTTCCCACCTATCTCTCGGATTGCGCGGCGCTGATTGCCAGGCTCGACGTGGAGGTTGTGGAGTGGGTCGGCACTTCAATGGGAGCGTTGATCGGTATTCTGCTCGCCGCACAGCCGGGCAACCCGATCCGCAACCTCGTGGTCAATGACGCTGGCCCCTACGTCTCGAAGGAGGGGCTCAATCGGATCGGCGCTTACCTTGGCACAGGTGCGACCTTCGATTCAATCGAGGCGATGGAGGCGGCGGTACGGAAGAACAACGCGCCTTACGGCCCGCTGGCCGACGCGCAGTGGCGCAAGCTGACCCTCGACAGCGCGCGGGAACTGCCCGGCGGACGTTACGGATACAATTACGATCCGCACTTAGGAGATCCGTACAAGGCCGGGCCAGTCGGCGACGTCGATCTGTGGCCTTTCTGGGATGCGGTCCCTTGCTCGACGCTCGTGCTGCGGGGCGAGCATTCGGATGTTCTTGCGCGCGACGTCGCGGAGACGATGACGCAACGCGGGCCGGAGGCCAAGCTGGTTGAATTCGCGGGCGTCGGTCATGCGCCGCAACTTCTGAGCGACGATCAGATCGGCGTCGTCCGGGACTTCCTGCTCGGCTGATGCGTTCGCCCGAGCTGGACGGGCGGCGTCTCGCCGCCCCTAGCGTGCGGGACGCGTGTCGTCCGCCCCATAGACCCGCGCCGCCGCGCCTTCCCCTTTCGTCCGACTGCAGCTATCCCTCGCGGCTTCCAGACGAGAGCCGCCGAATGCCGCCCCCCCTTCTGCATCTCCAAAACATCGCCGTGACGCTGGGCGGCGCGCCCCTGCTCGAGAGCGCCGAACTGGCGATTGGGCCTGGCGACCGGGTCGCGCTCGTCGGCCGCAACGGATCGGGCAAGTCGACGCTGCTGCGCATCGCGGCCGGCGAGATCGTCCCGGACCGGGGGACGCGCTTTCAGCAGCCGACCGCGCGTCTCGCCTTCCTGCCTCAGGAGCCCACCATGTCGGGCTACGCCACGGCGCTCGACTATGTGGTCGCGGACTTGCGCGAACACGAAGACGCCTATGCCGCCCGCGCCATGATGGGCGACCTCGGGCTGGACCCGGCGGCGAACCCCGCCAACCTGTCGGGCGGCGAGGCGCGCCGCGCGGCGCTCGTCCGCGTTCTCAGCGCCGAGCCGGACGTTCTGCTGCTCGACGAGCCGACCAACCACCTCGACCTGATCGCCATCGAGTGGCTGGAGAGCCATCTCGCCGCGAGCCGCTCGGCGCTCGCCCTCGTCAGTCACGACCGCCGCCTGATGGCGGACCTGACCAACGCCACCGTCTGGGTCGACCGCGGCGCGACGCACCGGCTCGACCGCGGCTTTTCCGCCTTCGAGGCGTGGCGCGACGCCAAGCTCGAGGAGGAGGAGGCCGAGCGCCACAAGCTCGACCGGCGCATCGTCGCTGAGGAGCACTGGATGCGCTACGGCGTCACCGCGCGCCGCAAGCGCAACATGCGCCGTGTCGGCGAACTCGCCGACATGCGGCGCGAACGGCGCGAGGCGCGAGGCGCGGTCGGCCTTGCGACCATGATTGCGCAGGAGGCCAAGGCGTCGGGCGCGCTGGTCGTCGAGGCCGAGGGGATCGGCAAGGCCTATGACGGGACGCCGATCGTCCAGAATTTCTCGACCCGCATCATGCGTGGCGACCGCATTGGTGTGATCGGAGCCAACGGCGCCGGCAAGACGACGCTCATCAATCTCTTGACCGGCGCGCTCGCGCCTGACACGGGCGAGGTCCGCATCGGGACCAATGTCGTGATGGCGCGGCTCGATCAGAAGCGTGACGCCCATCCGCCCACGACCACGCTGGTCGATGCGCTGACCGGCGGCGGCGGCGATTACGTGACGATCAACGGCGAGCGCCGGCACGTCATCGGCTACATGAAGGACTTTTTGTTCGGGCCCGAGCAGGCGCGCACGCCGATCGAGAAACTGTCGGGCGGCGAGCGCGGGCGCCTCTTGCTTGCGCGCGCGCTTGCCGCGCCGTCGAACCTGATTGTGCTCGACGAGCCGACCAACGACCTCGACGTCGAGACGCTCGACCTCCTGCAGGAGCTGCTCGGCGAATACAAGGGAACGATTTTGATCGTCAGCCATGACCGCGATTTCCTCGATCGCGTCGCGACCTCGGTGATCGTCAGCGAGGGAGGAGGACGCTGGCTCGAATACGCCGGCGGCTATTCCGACATGGTCGCCCAGCGCGGCTATGGCCTCTCCGGCGCGGCGACCGCGCCCGCCCCGAAAGCCGAAAAGACCGAGGCGAGGCCGAAAGGCGAGGCGCAGCCGAAGCGCAAGCTGTCGTTCAACGAGAAGCGCGCGCTCGAACTCCTGCCCGAGCGGATGGACGCCCTGCGCGCGGAGTTCGACGCGCTCGAAGCCCAACTTGGCGACCCCGACTTCGCCGGCCGCGAGCCGGCCGCCTTCCAGGCGGCGACGAACCGGTACGGCGAGGTCCGCGAGGCGCTCGCGAAGGCGGAAGATGAGTGGCTGGCGCTCGAGATCCTGCGCGAGGGGATCGAAGGGCAGGGGTAGGGGGGAGTCGGAGGGGCGGCGTCCCGCCGCCCTTGGCGCGCGAGACGCGCGCCGTCCGTTTGGCGCGCCGTCCGATGATGCGCACGGCGGTCCGCCGAATCATGCTTTGCCGAGACGGCTCATGTCTCGACGTGCGGCCTCAGCCAGAGCGCGTAGAGCGCGCCCGCGAGGATCGCGGCGCCGGTCATCACCGCGGCGATCCCGAGCGGCGAGGCGTCGCGATAGAGCGCCGCGCCGAGCGCGCCGCCGAGCGCGCCGAACAGCATCTGGCCGGAAAGCAGGACCGCCGAGGCCATGCCGGCGATATCGGGCAGCGGATGCACCGCTTCGTGCATGGCGTTGGGGAAGATGATCCCCATGGCGAGGAAATAGAAGAACGCGAGCCCGGCGATCGCCGGCGCGGGGCCGAGCCCGGCGAGGCTGGCGCCGAGCAGCGCGAGCGCAGCGAGCGCCGTCAGCGACAGGGCCAGATCCAGCGCCGTCTTCGGCTTCACATGGCGTCGCACAAGCTGGTTGTTCACGCTCGCGCCGGCGATCACGCCGAGCGAGGTGAAGGCGAACAGGCCGGCGAAGGCGGCCTTGGTCACGCCGAAGCCCTGCATGAACAGGAGCGGGGAGGTGTTGATGTAGCAGAACATGCCGCCGAAGGTGAGACCGAGCACCAGCGAGAAGCCGAGGCAGAACCGGTTTGTCAGCGCGCGTCCATAGTTTGCGGCGACGGCGGCCGGCTCCAAGCTCTGGCGCACGCCGGCCGGCTGCGATTCGCGAAACCGGGTGAGGCCGAGGGCGAGCAGGAACACGCCGATCGTGGCGAGGACGAGGTAGATGGCCCGCCACGGCGCCACGTAGAGGACGAGCGCGCCGATGCTCGGCGCAATCACCGGCGCCACGCCGTTCACCTGCGCAATCGCCGTGAGAAACAGCCGCGATTCACGCACGTCGAAGAGATCGCGCACGATCGCGCGCGGCAGCACGCCGACCGCGCCGGCGCCCGCGCCCTGGATCAGGCGAAGGCCGAGCAACAGGCCGATCGACGGGGCGAACGCAGCTCCGAGGCCGCAGAGCGCGAAGATGAGGAGCCCGACGACCAGCACCGGCTTGCGGCCGAAGCCGTCAGCAAGTGGACCGACGAGGAGCGGCGCGGTCGAGAAACCGGCGAGAAAGATCGCGATCGTGGCGGCGGCCTGGGTCTGGGTCGCGCCGAGATCCGCCTGGACGAGCGCCAGGCTCGGGAGCGCCATGTCGATCGCCAGCGGCGGCAGCGCCGTCATCGCGGAGACAAAGACCAGGAACCCGCGGCCATGAATGTTGAAAGACGTCACGACGCCCCGGGAAGTCTAGCGGGAGATGATTTCATACAATTCGTTCCCGTCATTGCGAGCGAAGCGAAGCAATCCAGGGATCGTAGGGCGCTCTACGATCTCCGGATTGCTTCGTCGCTGCGCTCCTCGCAATGACGTCAGTGGTCGAACCTATATTCATTTCGTTCTACGCCTCCACGCTTGGTCGCAGCCAGAGGAGATAGATCAAGCCGGCCGCGAAGCCGCCAGCGCACATCACGAAGCCGATCGCCAGCGGCGAGGAGTTGCGGTAGAGCGCGGCGGCGAGCGAGCCTCCGACCGCGCCGAACAGCATCTGCGCCGACACCAGCATGGCGGAGGCGATTCCGGCGATGTCCGGCAGGGGCTGGATCGCCTCGTGCACGGCGTTCGGCACGATGAGGCCGAACGCCGTGATGTAGATCATCACCGGCGCGATGACGAGAACAAACCCCGGGCGGCCGCCGAGGCTCGCCACGAGGACTGTGAGCCCCGCAAGCGCGATCGCGCCGAGCGCGGCGTCGAGCACCGCGCGCGGACTCGCATGCCGGCGCACGAGCCAGGTGTTGAGGAGGGAGCCGGCGATCACGCCCGACGCGGTCATCGCAAACAGTCCGCCGAATCCAGCCTGGGTCACGCCGTAACCCTCGATGAACAAGAGCGGCGACACATTGACATAAGCGAAAAGGCCCGCGAACACGAAGCCGACGATAAGCGAGAACCCGCCGCACATGCGGTTTGCCAGGGCCCTGCGATATCCGGCGACGATCGACGCCGGCCTGAGGCTGCGACGCATCTTCGGGTCGTGCGATTCGCCGAGCATCGCCAGCGTGAACGCGCCGAGCGCGACGGCCAGGGCGGCGTGGGTCGCGTAGATTAGCCGCCACGGGCCGATCGCGAGCAGGCCCG
This sequence comes from uncultured Alphaproteobacteria bacterium, assembly GCA_963822215.1. Lineage (GTDB taxonomy): Bacteria > Pseudomonadota > Alphaproteobacteria > Rhizobiales > Beijerinckiaceae > Roseiarcus. The sequence continues at coordinate 12,711 of CAWGGX010000006.1, read as the reverse complement.
CGCCGATCGTCGGCCCAATCAGCGGCGCGACGCTGAACACGATCGACACTGCGGCAAGCTGAAGACGTCCCTCGCGGCCCTCGAACAGGTCGCGGATGATCGCGCGCGGCAGGATCGCGACCGCCCCGGCGCCAGCGCCCTGAAGGATGCGCGACACGATCAGCACGACGATCGACGGCGCGAGCGCGCAACCGATCGCGGCGAGGGCGAACAGCGTCAGCCCGCCGAGCATCACCGGCTTGCGGCCGAAGCGGTCGGCGAGCGGACCGACCAGAAGCGGCGCGGTCGAGAAGCCGGCGAGAAAGACCGAAATCGCCGAGGCGGCCTCGGCCGGGCTCGCGTGAAAATCCGCCTGCACGAGGCTGACGCTCGGCAGGGCCATGTCGGTGGCGAGCGCAGGCAGGGCCGAGAGCCCGCCGAGCAGGACCGTCAAACCGAACCCCTGGACCCGAAACGACATGCGTCAGGCCGGCGTGTGCTTCACGCCGGCGTCGTATTGCATCATGCCGAGCATGACCCAGAGCCACGTCATTGTGTTGGGAGAATCCGTCGGAGAAGAGAGCGCGACTTAAACGGCATCCTGAGCGACGACGCAACCCGCGCAATCCCCGGCGCATCGGCCTCTCGCATTTGTGAGCGTGCGCGCCGCGCCGCCTTGCGCCTGCGTTCCGCCATCGGATAGTGTTGACTGAGACAACACTGGTCGCGACCTCCATGAGCCTCACCGACGAGCTGCGCAGCTTCAACCGGTTCTACACGCGCGAGATCGGTCTCTTGAACAGGCGCCTTCCTGGCGGCGACCTCTCGCTGCCGGAAGCCCGCGCGCTCTACGAGGTCGCACAAGCGCCGGCGCCGGGCCGAACGGCCGCGGACATCGGGCGGACGTTGCGCATGGACAAGGCGCATCTGAGCCGGATCGTCGCGCGGTTTCGCGCCCGCGGTCTCATCGATGCCCATGTCAGCCCCGATCACGGCAAGCATCGCATGCTCTCGCTCACGGACATCGGCCGCAAGGTCGTCGCCGCGCTCGAAGCGGGAGCGCGACATGAGATCGAGGACCTTCTCGCCCCGATCGACCCGGCCGGCTTAGCGCTGCTCGCCCGCGCCATGGACGATATGCGCGCCGTGCTCGAGCGCAGCGAAACCCCACCCGCCGACTGGCGGCTAAGGCCGCTCGCCCCGGGCGACGTCGGCTGGATCGCGCATCGACAAGCCAGGATTTATCACGACGAATATGGATGGGACTGGACCTACGAGGGGCTGGCCTGCCAAATTCTCGGCGCCTTCGTCCTCGGGTTCGATCCCGCGCGCGAAGACGCATGGGTCGCCGAGCGTAACGGGGCGATCGTCGGCGCGGTCTTCCTGATGAAAAGCGACGACCCTCAGCTCGCAAAACTGCGTCTGCTGCACGTCGAGCGCAGCGCAAGGGGCATGGGGCTCGGCAAAGCGCTGGTCGAGACTTGCATCGCTCGGGCGCGCGAACTCGGATACGCGCGCCTGACGCTCTGGACCCAAGAAACTCTCGTCGCGGCGCGGCGCATCTATCAGTCGGCCGGGTTCCGGCTCGCCGACAGATCGCCGCATCGCGCGTTCGGACATGCCCTCGTCGGAGAGACCTGGATTCTCGATCTCGTGTAACGGGGTGCGGCGTCATGGCGCCGGCGCAAGCGATATGGCGCGCCAGATTCAGACCTCCAAGGACTTCCCGCCGCGACGGAAGGCGAGTAGCTTCTCGGTGGGCGACGCGGTGGAGAAGCTGACGGACGCCGAGCACAGCCACAACTGCGCGCTCGGGGGCCGATCAAAGCGGCCAGCGCGTCACGATTCGCCCCTGCTGGCCGACCTTGGCCATAACCGAGCGCGCATGCGTTCGAGGGCCGGAGGCCGGAGCGAGCAGGGGCGATTCCGCCCGGGAGGTTGGCCGCGCCTAATCGGTCGGCCTGACGCGTAAGGGGGTCGACACGTGACAGCGCCTCGGCGGCCTCAGCCGTGCAATTCCAAAACGGCGGCGACGGCCCCCAAGCTTGACAACGTCTGCAAGGTCGCCGCTGCGCTGCTCTCAGAACAAGGGGTTGTGAAGGCGCTCAAGCGCGCGCAGTCCGAGCTGCGTCACGCGCGCCGGGCGCGCTCGCGCAGGCTCTACGGCTTCTGGTCGGCGGTCGAAGCGGAGCTGGAAGCCGCGCGCCTCGACAAGGACCGGACGGCGACGGCCCTCGCCGCCGTCGTCGCCGAGCCGCCGCGAGCGGCAGCCTCGTCGCCGGCGTTCGCTTCGGCCGGCGACCCGCGCGCGCCAAAGGGAGCGCGCGCCCCACGAACGGCAGCGGGTCCAGTCTGGACACCGACCCTGCGCTCGTCCTAAGTCTCGATGACTAAACGATTTTGAACCCATGCGGTCGTTTTCCTGCGGCCGATCGGCGAGCCGGGACGCCGCGAACCCTGGGGGCTTCTATAATGATTGTGCTGATCGCGCTGCTGATTTTCGTCCTGACGCTCGGAGCGGGGCTCCTCGGCCTCTGGGTCCACACAATGCTGCCCGCCGAGCAGAAGAACGACAGCGCCCGCGCCGTGGTGGGGCAGGTCGCGGGCCTCGTCACCCTGCTGCTTGCGCTCGTGCTCGGCACCGTGATCGGGACGAGCTACGCCTTTTTCGGCTCCCAGAAGACGGAGCTCGAAACCCTGTCGTCCCAGATCCTGCTGCGCGATCAGGCGCTCGCCCAGTATGGGCCCGAAACCCAACCGGCCCGCGAGAAGCTCAAGGCCTCGGTGCAGGAGGCCTACGACACCTTCTGGGGCGACAAGGAGGCGGACCCGAAGCTGTTGTCGGTGGCGCTTCCGCTCGCCGCCGGCCAGGCGACCAAGGCCTTCCTCGCTTCCCTGAAGCCCGGGACCGACGCCCAGAAGCAGGCGGGCGCGTCGGCCAACGCGCTCGCCGGCCAGATCGAGCAGGGCCGCGTCCTCATGGATCTTCAGGTCGCGAGCCACCCGGTGAGCTCGGCGCTGCTGATCGTCCTTGCGATCTGGTCGATCGTCCTGTTCTTCGGCATGGGCCTGTTCGTGCAGTCGAACGGGCTGGTGCTGTCGGCGCTCACCTTCGGCTCGATCTGCGTCGCCTTCGCGATCTTCCTCATCCTCGAACTCGGCCTGCCCTACACCGGCATGTTCCGCGTCTCCGGCGCCGCGCTGCACGAGGCGTTGGTCAACCTCGGCGGGTAGCGGGGTCCCTGAGGGGGTAAATTCTGATCGAGTCGCGCTGCATGCCCTCATCCGGCCGCTCACGCGGCTGCCTTCCCCACGCCCGCCCCCGACCGGCGCAAAAACCACGGGACGCGTATTGCGCATTCCCAAGGCGCGGCGTCGCCTGTTAAGGAGAGCGCGGACTCACGGGAGGGACTGTCATGTCAAACATCGCCATCACCCGCCGCCGCATCGCGCTCGCAGGCTTCGCCGCTTTGGCCGCGGCGGCGCTCTCGGGCTGCAACACGACCGGGCCGGCCGCCCCGCCGCCGGTTGGCTACCGGATCTCGAACATCGTGGTCGACACGACGCCCCTTCTCGCCCAGAGCGGCAACCCGACCGCTCAATGGGCGCAGCAGGCGCTGCCCGGCGCGCTGGCGCAAGTCCTCGCCGCGCATATGGCGCCCGGCGATCCGAGTGGCGAAACGCTGAGCGTGCGGATCGATTCGATCTATCTTGGCGGCGGCGGCACGGCGGACCGAGACCGAATGCACGGCGAGGCGACGCTCGGGTCTCGTCAGATGACGGTCAAAGCGGAGGCGACCTGGTGGTCGACCCCGTCCGACCAGGCCTTGTTCGAGCAGTCGAATCAGAGCCGAGTCCAGGCGCTCGCGCAATCCTTCGCATATCGGCTAGCGAGGAAGTTGCGCCACTGAGCGCGCGCCAGGAAGGCTAGGGTGGGATGATTTGAGAGTCGCCCGCCTTCTTGGGCTATGCCGGCCCTCCGCGTCGTCTAGGACATCGTCTCTCGGCGGTGTTGACAAAATCGACGTAACCCATTGATCGGGGGTTCGACACGCCACCGCGCCAGCCAACCTGGACCTTGGACGCGTCCCGGACGCGCATGGTCGCCGGATTCGCGAGGCGCCCTTGCGGCGCCCGGCGCTGGATCTTCACTTTTCCTTGATCGGGTCCATTTCGCCGATTGCTGCTCCGCAATATGGTCCTATATGGGGAGCGTCGCCCCTCTCGACCGGTCTTGAATCGGCCACACGCCGCATCACGAAGGCGCGCCGCCGACATTCGCCGGGCGTTCCGCGGCCGCTAAAGAGTCCTCGTCGATCATGTCGGAACTGACGTCCTCGCAGATCTTCGAACTCTCCAAGCCGAACTACCGCACCACCGCCCTGATCATCGCCAGCGCGCTCTTCATGGAGCAGCTCGAACTCGACCGTCCTCGCCACGGCGCTGCCGACCATGGCCCGGTATTTCGAGGTCACGCCCTCGCACATGAGCGTCGCGCTCACGTCCTATCTCTTGAGCCTCGCAGTGCTGATCCCGGCCAGCGGCCACATCGCCGACCGGTTCGGGGCGCGAACCGTCTTTTCCAGCGCGATCGTCGTCTTCACCCTCAGTTCCATCCTGTGCGCGCAAGCGCACAGTCTTCCCATGCTCGTCGTCGCGCGCCTGTTGCAGGGCGCCGGGGGCGCGATGATGATCCCAGTCGGCCGCCTGGTGCTGCTGCGCAGCGTCGATCGGGCCGATCTCGTTTCAGCGATGAGCTGGTTTCTGGTGCCCGGCCTGATCGGTCCGATCCTCGGGCCGCCCGTCGGCGGCCTGATTGTCACCTATCTCGATTGGCGCTGGATTTTCTATATCAACGTTCCCATTGGCGTTCTTGGCGTCGTCCTGACCTGGCTCTTTATCCAGAACACGCGCCCGAAGACGCGCACGTCCTTTGATGGCTGGGGTTTCGCGCTGTCCGGAATCTCACTCGCCTGCCTGCTGTTCGGCTTCGAAATGACCAGCCGAGGCGTCGGCCAATCCTCGTTCGCGCTTGAGCTGATCGGCGCAGGCCTCGTTAGCGGGGCGGCGTATGTCGTCTATGCGCTCAGCCGGCGCCGCGTGACGCCGATCCTCGATCTCGGCCTGATGCGGATCAAGACGTTCCGGGTGTCGGTGATCGCCGGTTCGCTTTCCCGCATCACCCAGGGCGCGCAACCGTTTCTGTTGCCGCTGATGATGCAGCTCGCCTTCGGCATGTCGGCGGCCGAGAGCGGCTTCATGACCTTCGGAACAGCTTTCGGCGCCGTCTTGATGAAGGCGGGCGCACAGCCGATCCTGCGGCGCTTCGGCTTTCGCACGACCTTGATCTGGAACGGGATTTTCTCCAGCCTGCTGTACGCGGTCTGCGCCGCCTTCCGGCAGAGCTGGCCGCATTGGTCGATGTTCCTCGTCCTGGCGGTCTGCGGCTTCTCGATGTCGCTGCAATTCACCGCCTACAATACGGTCGCCTATGACGACGTGCCGTCCGAGCGCACCGCCTCGGCCAATAGCTTTTACACGACGTTTCAGCAGTTGATGCTGTCGTTCGGCATCTGCACGGGCGCGCTCGCACTGACCGTCTCGAAAACGCTCGCCGGGCGTCTGCACGCCAGCGTCGACGACTTTTCGGTGGCGTTCCTGATCGTCACCGCGATCTCCCTGCTCGCTGCGCCGGTATGCCTGGGCTATCCGCGCGACGCAGGCGCGGAGATGAGCGGGCATAGAGGTGAAGGCGCAGAGTTGGAGGCGGAGCAGGCGACATAGAGCCGAGCATCCTTCGCATTCTCTCGCATGTCCTCGAAAGATGGTGACTCCCAAGGTCGATTCGACATCATGCCGCCACGGTTGCCCGCCGCGCCGTCATCGCGAGCGACCCCCCGGGCTGTGACCCCATACGCGCTAAGATAGCTCTGCAACAATTTCTTGACCGTTGGAATCGCGTGTGATTCCAACATGCGATGACTCGCGAATCACTTTCGGCCCAGGATTGGCAAGACATTGTCGCCCGGCTTGGCGGGGCGGCGGGGCTCGAACAAAGCGCGCGCGAGACGAAGGCGTTCTTGCGGGCGCGGGCCATCGCGACCGCCACGGATCTGTTGCGCCTCGTCCTGGCCTACTGCCTCGGCGATCGAGGGTTGCGCTCGACCGCCGCGTGGTCGACGGCGGTGGGCCTTGCCGACCTTTCCAATGTCGCGTTGCTTCAGCGCTTGCGCCGGTGCGGCGACTGGCTGGCGTTCCTGGTCGGGGAGGCGCTGGCCGCTGCCGCGCCGCAGGCCGGCCGCGGCCGCCTGATCCGGATCATCGACGCGACCACGGTTCCGCAGGCCGGAACGGCGGCCAAAAAGGGCAACAAGCTGTGGCGCATCCACAGCGCCTTCGACCTTCCGCGCGAGCGCTTCGGCCATTTCGAGCTGACCGATCAGCACGGGGGCGAGACGCTCGATCGGATCCCGGTGGTCAAGGGCGAGATCCGCATCGCCGATCGCGCCCATCTGCAGCCCGACCGCATCGCCGTCGTGCTCGATCAGGGCGCCGACGTCATGATTCGCGCCGGCTGGAGAAACGCTCGTTGGCTCGACGCCGAGGGCGAGCCGGTCGATCTTGTCGCCGAATTCCGCAAGGCTTCGGACTGCGGGCTGATCGACCGGACGATCTTCATTGGACGCAAGAGCGGCGAGCCGCTCGCCTTGCGGCTCGTCGCGGTCAAGAAGCCGCCCCGCGCCGCCGAAGCCGCGCGGCGGACGGCGCGCCGCCAGGCGAAAAAACAAGGCCATCAGGTCTCCAAAGGAACGCTCGCCGCCGCGGACTGGGTGATCCTGGTGACTTCGCTCGCTCCCGAGGCCTTCCCGACCGCCGACGTTCTTGCCCTTTATCGCCTGCGATGGCGGATCGAACTCGGCTTCAAGCGCTTGAAGAGCCTGATCGGCCTCAAAGGACCGCCGGGCGCCGACGAACGCTCCGCCAAGCCTTATGTCCTGGCCCATCTTTTGATCATCCTGCTGCTCGAGCCGTTCGTCGACGAACTCGAGGACTCTCCACACTGGGCCGAGGGCCTGTCTCTGGCCGCCTGACCCGTCCTGGCGCATGGCGCCTGCTGCGCCAACTCGTCGCCACCCTTCTGCAAGCCATCATGCCCGAGCCGACCTTCTCCGGTCTGCGCCGCCGGATCGCCGCGCTACGCCGACATCTGCACGAGCCCCCACGAAAAAAACGCCTCTACCAATCCATGGTCCCAATATGTTAGCGCCTATGGGATCCAAGTCCGGGGGGTGACGATCCAGGGAACGTCGAGCGCCCTACGTTCCCCTGGATCGCCGGGTCCCCCCGGACTTAGGACGACCGCAACGATAAACGCTACGATTTTGGTTGCCGGGGAACAACCGAGTAGTTCCATTCGGGATGGAACGCATCGCCGCGGATGTCGAGGTGTTCCATTGCGGCCTTGGTGACCCTTATGCCTTTCTCGTAGATCCTCGTGTCGAGGGCGCTCTCGACTTTGAGCCCTGTCTTGGTGCTTGTCGCCGCGATGAGGTCGATGATGGTGGCGTGGTCTGTGAGCGGCCGGCCGCGCCAATTCTGCGTGATGCGGCAGAACAGGCGGTGCTCGATCTTGTTCCATTTCGATGTGCCTGGCGGATAGTGCCGGACCTTGATCGTAAGGCCGGTCTCGTCCGCGAGCTTCTGCAGCTCGACTTTCCAAAGCCGCACACGTGAGCCGTTCGAGCCGCCGCAATCTGCCGTGATCGTCAGCTCGCCTGCCTTCGGATAGCGCGCCTGGCCGATCCTTTCGAGCCAAGTGCGAATAGAGGCGACCGCGAACTCGGCCGTGTCGCAGGTGATGCCGAGGCTGACCCAACCCGCATCAGCGGCAATATCATAAACGCCATAGGGCGCGACCTTGCCGAGCTTCTTGTCCTCGAAGTCGTGCACTTTCACGCATTTGGGATCACCCTTCGGCCGCCAGTCGCCGCCGGCGTTGCGGTAATTGCCGACCAGTTCCTTTTTCTTCGTATCCACGGAAATGACGGGCTGGCCAGCCGCCTGAGCCGCAAGGACTTCGGCGTTGATGTATTCAAACTGCGCATTGCGATCGGGGTGGCTCGAACCCTCGTCGGCTTTCCGGTTGACCTGCCGTGAGAAACCGATCTCGATGAGCAGCTTGCGCACGCTGTTGGGGCTGATCGAGTGACCCATGGCGACAAGCGCGGACGCCAGCTTGTCGAGACTCTTCGATACCCACAGCAGCGGGCGGGCCGGGTCGCCCAGCGTCGCCGGCTCAACGAGGCGCTTGAGATCATCGAGCAGCGTTGCGTCCGTTTCGGTCAATGATCGAGGGCCGCCGCCTTCACGGCGAACTCGGCCAGGAGCAAGTGGCGGCGCATCGAGCTCCTTCAGTCCACGTCCGATGGTGCTGCGCGCCAGACCCGTGACGCTTGACACGACCGCCAGACCACCCCATCCGGCGGCGCGCGTCTCGCTTGCCGCAAACAACCGGCGACCGCGTTCGTCCCGTTTCGAACCGTCCGCTTCCCAACGTTGCCGAATTGCCCGCCAATCGATCATCCAATCGCTGCTAGCGCGCCGCGCCGCGCCGAGGAATCGCCCACAACCGAGTCAAAAGGTCGCATGGCCATTCACGGCCAATCCCGATTCACTTATCGTTGTGGTTGTCCTAACGGCCGGGGGTTTCTCGCGATGACGGGCTCCGGGCGCCCCTTGGGAGTTACGCAATATCGATGGGTTTTGACAGGTCGCGCTTTCATGACGGGCGGACGCGTCAATTCATTGGTGGCCCCGTCCGGAACCACGGCAAAATCTGCCGCCTTGTGTGCGATGTTTATTTCGTGCCTATCCGGTTAACGCAGACACCCACTGCATGGGATGCCGGAGCGACTCTTGTGGGGCGCCGACGGCCAGGAGCGCCCTGTGAACACATTTCCGACGCAACATTTGGACCCGATGCGCAACATCCGTCCCCAGTCGTCGAACGGCGCAGATCGAGGTGAAGCTGCCTTTGCGCGTCGAAACCGCGAACGTGACAAGTGTGCGGGTGAGCGGGCCGTGCCTCCAGGAGCGGTCTCCACCCAAGGCACGCTTTGGTTCCCGAGTGAACCATCGCGAAGGGCGGGGAGCGGGCGTTCCGCGTCAGATACCTCACTCTCCGTTCTCTGAAACCCTTGCCGCGCCTAGCTCAGACGAGCGATTCCGCTATGTTCGGATGAACGCAAGAAGGTCCGCGTTAATCAGCTCCGCGTGTGTCGCCGGCATTCCGTGCGGAAGATTTTTGTAAACTTTCAGAACACCCTTAGGAGCGAGCTTGACCGCCAGCGGCGCCGAGTCCTTAAACGGCACGATCTGGTCGTCTTCGCTGTGCATGATCAGCAGCGGAATGTCGATCTTCGGAAGATCGTCCGTGTGATCGGTTTCGGAAAAGACGGTGATGCAATCGTAATGGGCCTTGGTCCCGCCCATCATGCCCTGGCGCCACCAATTGCGGATGATGCCTTCAGAGACCATCGCGCCCGGACGGTTGAAGCCGTAAAACGGGCCAGGCGCGATATCGAGGAAGAACTGGGCCCGGTTTGCCGCCTGGGCGGCGCGGAAGCCGTCGAAAACCTCGATCGGAGTCCCGCCGGGGTTCTTCGCCGATTTCACCATGACAGGCGGAATTGCGCTGATGATGGCCGCCTTCACTGCTCGGCTGGTCCCGTGCCGGGCGAGGAAGCGCACCACCTCGCCGCCCCCTGTCGAATGACCGATGTGAATCGCATCTTTCAGATCCAACGCGGCGACAAGCGCAGCGATATCGTCAGCATAGGTGTCCATGTCATTGCCGGTGTCGGTCTGGGTCGACCGTCCATGGCCGCGTCGATCATGGGCGATGACGCGGTACCCCTTGCCCAGAAAGAACATCATCTAGGAGTCCCAGTCGTCGGCTGAGAGTGGCCAGCCATGATGAAACACAAGTGGTTGACCCTTTCCCCAGTCCTTGTAGAAAATCTCGACTTCGTCTTTGACTGTAAACATGGGCATGATACCGATCCTCCTTGTGCTTCCGAGCTGGTCCGTTTGAACTGGACAACGCTAGAAAAATCGGCCCAACCTGCAGAGTGGCTGAACTGACATCGTTCGGGACAGATCTGACAAATGGCGCTTTGGGACCCACCCGCGGAGATAGGCATCCTTCTCTACCCCGACGTCGCGTGGGGGACGGTCCACGGCCTGACCGATTTGTTCAACGTTGCGACCACGCTGGCGCGCGAGCATTGCGGGCCCAGCGCGCCGATCCTTCGCGTGACTCACTGGCGCGTGGAGAGCGAAAAAAGGTCCGTGGACTGCGTTTTCGACACACATCCGCATCTGCCCCACGGGCCGGCTGCCGTGATCGTTCCCGGCAGTTGGCGAGGTCAGCCAGCGGCTGACGTGCGATCTCGCCTGATCGACTGGCTCGGGGAGCGCCATGCGGCGGCGCAACGCTCTGCTCGGTCTGCGGCGGCGCTTTCCTTCTCGCCGAGACCGGATTGCTGGCGGGCCGCTCCGTGACGACTTATTGGACGTTTATGAGAGAACTCGCGGACCGGTTTCCCGACGTTCGCGTCGACGAGGCGAGACTCACCATCGAGGACGGCAACTTCATTACGGCGGGCGGTGTCCTGGCGTGGACCGATCTCGGCTTGAAGCTCGTCGACAGGCACCTTGGGCCGACTATCATGCTGGAGACCGCGCGGTTCATGCTGGCCGATCCTCCCGGCCGCGAGCAGCGCTTCTATAGCAATTTCGCTCCGAGGCTGAACCACGGCGACACCGCCGTTCTCAAGGTGCAACACTGGCTTCAAGGGGAAGCCGCGAAACAGCCGTCGGTTTCCCGGATGGCAGAAATCGGAGGCTTTGAGGAAAGAACGTTCCTTCGCCGCTTCCGGAGGGCGACCGGACTTAATCCCAGCGAATATTGTCGGCGTCTGCGTGTCGGGAAAGCTCGGGAGATGCTCGAGTTTACCCGCCGGACCGTGAACGAGATCTCGTTGGCCGTCGGTTACGAAGATTCGAGTTCATTTCGAAAGGCGTTTCAAAAGGTGATGGGCCTGACGCCGAGCGACTATCGGCGTAAATTTGCCGTCCCTTCGGCGCAGAACGCCTCCGTCCTCGCCGGCGACGTACCTTCCTAATCGCTCATGCTTGTGAAGCTCCGGGTCGCACGAATTGATCCCGCGCTTGTCAGGGACGGTCGGTATTGGCGCTCTTGTCGCGTTGCGAGACCGACCGGGAAGGTGAAGGGTTTCGGGCGCCGGCCCTTCGCGACGGTGGGGCTGCGTCCGGGGCCGGCGCCCGAAAGCCTGCTATGAAAATGATCCCGCAGGGATCATTTTCATCCATAATGGCGCGCCACAGGCGCTGGTTGGCTCCCAAGGAGGAAACCGCGGGGAGGTAGGGGGAGCGTTTGGCGAGCGCGCCTATGGGGATTTGAGGATCGCGGACGGCTGGCGAGCGAGGTGTCGGCGACTGGCGGCGCTCGGTGTTTTCTGCGGAAGCGGCGACGGCGGCTGTTTTCGATGGCGACGATGGACGGGAGCGGGGCGTTGGCCTCGGTTGCAGGAGAACTGGCGACCTCGCGCGGGCGTCGCGCTCGTATTCCGGCGTGCGGCTGGAGGCGGAGGCGATCGAGCTTGCGCGGCGGGATGCATGGCGACGGTCATGAGGTGTCGATCCTGATCCGGCTCGGCGGGCGCTGCCGCGCTGGGCGCGCGCCTTCGAAGGTTTCGACGATGATCATCCGGCCGCCGCAGCAGGGGCAGCGTCGCACAGGCGAAGCTGTTTCGGCTTGGCTGTTCGCCTCGGCGTGCGAGAGCTCAGATGTGGTCTTCGGCGCGGCGAGCGCTTGGCGGACGCGCTCGATGGTGCGCGCCCGAACCGTGCCGGCGAACAGGCCGTAGTGGCGGATGCGGTGGAAGCCGCTCGGCAGGACGTGCAGGAGAAAGCGGCGGATGTAGCGTCAGGGTAAGCCCTGGAAAGGAGGATGAACACGTGATCTGAAACCTTTCAATGCGATCCAGAGGGTTCAACTCCCTCCCGGCAAAGGCGAGCCAGCCAGCCGGAAGTGAGCCTTGCCGGGCTGACGGCAACGTCAGTCTGGAAGCGTAGGCAGCAGGTGCCGAAGCCGCGCATTAGCCTCGAAATGCTTTTCTTGTTGGAGCCTTCGCTGTCATTCGAGCGGGGGCAGCATCGACGAGACCGCCAATGGCCATGGGCTCGTCGGTCCGACCGGGGTCTTGGAGCGGGGCAGAGGCACGGGACGGATCGCCTGGGAACCTGAGAGATCCCGCTCATGCCCACGTGAGAGCGAGCCGGCAGTTTGGGCAGCCGGCTGAACAAGTGCCCGGGCCCGGGGCCGGTCCTCCACCGATCTGGGAGCGCCATGCGGCGAGCACGAACACTGGAGGGATCGCGTGGTGCTCGGAAGCGAACCAATAAGCGACCGGGATTGCGCGAGCGGGAAGTCGTAGCGCCTTCATAGTACCAACCACACGCGGGGAACTGGACCCACCGGGACCCGACTGAGGGAAGGGAGGCGCCACGGGACGAGAGCCGTTGGCGAGAAACACGGGAGAAGACCTTGAGCTTCGCAAACCTGTCCACGAAACGACAACGGATAGCTGCGCTGGCAAGAGCCAAGCGTGGAGCGGCGCTTTCCACGCTGCACCACGTCATCGACCT
>CAWGGX010000005.1:0-776038 GCA_963822215.1 uncultured Alphaproteobacteria bacterium | reverse complement strand
ATACGTCGAGAGCCGTCCTCCGGTCACGCCGTCGCTGTGGCAATGACCACCCATGATGTTGGGATGGATCCGCCCCCGCCAAGAAGCTCGCCGGCTGGCGCAGGCCGACGCCGAGGCGCGGGATTGACCCGCCCCCTGCATCGTCGAGCCATGTCCGAGCAGAGGGCGGCCGGCCGCCATGCCGGTTCATCCGCGGTCATGGTTGCTTGGGATCATGAAAACATTGGAGGCTGGACGGAGGCTTACCATCAAGGACGTTCACCGAGGAGCAGAACCTTACGCCAGGTCGACGGGGCGGCTTCGGGCCGCCCTATTGCTTTTCGCCCTCTCGCCATCGTTCCCGTTGTGTTCTATGATGACGCATGTCCCGCGACGGCGCCATGACGCTTTCCGACGTGCGCCAGCCGGCGCTAGAGATCGTCTGCGACCAATGCGGACGGCGCGGGCGCTACAATGTGGCCAGGCTAATTGCGAAGCATGGGGACGCCATGCTTCCGGAGTTAGCGGCACAGATTGCCGACTGTCCGAAGGCGCGGACCGCGAGCGTCTATGATCGATGCAAGGTACGGTGGGCGGCGTGGCAATGAAGCCGAGCGCTGCAATCGATGTTGCTTCGATGTTGCCCCGATGTTCCCCCTACGATTTCGCCAGATCCAAGTCTTGGCAATCGTTCACTCAGTGCTTACGTCTGATCACATGACGGAAGGGAAATCTTGGGCATGTCCCCTGCCCAGCGCGTAACGCGCCCTTCCGTCCGGTCAGTGGTCGCGTATTCCCCGCCGTGACCACGACAATCAGCGGCAGGTCCCATGCACCACAGGGACCTGCCGCCATTCGTTTTGGGGAGACGGCGGCGCCCAACATTCCCCGTTCCCCGGAGCGCATCCCCGCGCGACCCGAGCAGGTTGCCGCCGTCTCACCTGCGCATAAAGCAGGTTCAATGTTAACGGTCAACAACGATTCACAGTCATGGCCGCTGTTTGTATTCGTTCTAAAACCGCGGCATGACCGACGCCGACAAGCTCACGCCCGCCGACCCGTCAGACCTCGCGGACACGCTCGCGTTCGCCTTGCGCTACCAGAGCCGTAAGCGCAATCACAGCGCCGACGAGATCATGGCCGAGATCGTCGCCAAGCGACTTGTCGACCATTTGCAGCGCTCGGGCTTCGTCATCATGAAGAAGCCGCCATCGGTCGGCGCGTCGGCGCCGGCAAGGGGATTCGAGAACGCTTGACCATCGAGACCTGGTCTGGCCGCTTTGCGCAATTTGCGGGCGTTACCCAACGGGCGGTATCTGACCCTTTTCTACCCTTCCCGGCGGGTGTCGGTACGTGAAGACAGCGCCAAGCGCGGCCCTTACCTCGGGAGGCGCGGCGCAGAAACGTTGAATGCGCGGGAAGAACTCCTGACGTCACCGGGAATTGACGCTCGATGGAGCAGCAATAATTCAACTGAGCGGACCAGCAATGTGCGGCTATCGTGAGGCCGTCGCGGGGCGGCAATAAGAGATTGCGCATCTCTTCTCCCTGACACGCCGTACCGCGACGACCCAAACGCGCTTGGCGCATGACAACGGGAGCAACCTTGCAGATGATGCGACGGACAGTTCGCTCTCGGGTCCCGCTGGCGGCAGCTCTTCTTGCGTCAGAAGTCACATGCGCTCGCGCCGACACGATCGTGCTCCCGACCTTCGACGTCGTCGCGACGACGCCGCTCAACGGGGGCCAGATCGACGTTGCGCGGTCTCCCTTCGCCGTGTGGCAGACGGGCGCGCAGGACGTTCAGACCTTCAATGATACGACGCTTACCGACACGCTGGCCCGCTCGGCGCCGGGCGTTACCGTCGGCAACGTTTCCGGCAACGAGTTCGAGCCAGACCTCTTCTATCGTGGTTTCGACGCGACCGCGGTCACCGGCACGCCGCAAGGGCTGGCCGTCTATCAGAACGGCACGCGCATCAACGAGGCGTTCGGCGACGTCGTCAATTGGGATCTCATTCCGGCAAATGCGATCGACAAGACGACGATCATCGCCGCAAACCCGATCTTCGGGCTCAACGCGCTCGGCGGCGCGGTCACCGTGACGATGAAGAACGGATTCACCTGGCAGGGCTTCGAAGCCGATCTCCAGGGCGGCTCATTCTATAATGCGCAAGAGCAAATTCAGTACGGCAAGCAGATCGGCGCCTGGTCGGTCTATCTCGCGGCCACACAGATCAACGACGGCGGCTGGCGAGTCGCCGAAGCCTCGCAGCTCACCAATTTCTACGGCGACGTCGGCTACAGGGCGAACGGCTTTGAGTCGCATCTGCAACTCACCGCCGCGAACACCCAGTTCGGCGTCGCTGCTTACACGCCGGTCCAGCAACTGCAGACGAACTGGGGCAGCGTCTACACCATTCCCCAGACGACCGATAACCAGATGGCGATGCTCCAGTGGAACGGCAGCTACGCCTATTCGCCCACGCTGAATTTCCAGGCCGGGGCCTATTTCCGCGGTTTCAATCAGCAGCACCAGGACGGCAACGGGACCGACGTGACGCCCTGTCCGCCGTTTTCGTGCCTGAACGGGAGCCCGGTGCATGACACGTTGGGCGGAATCATCCCCGACATCTCGCAGAACGGCGCGCTCGACCTCGGCGAGAACGACCGCAACCAGACGCAATCGCGCTCCCTCGGCGTCAGCGGGCAGGCTGTCGACACCGACAAGATTTGGGGCCGCGACAACACGTTGACCGTCGGCACGTCGCTCGACTATGGTTGGACGCATTACACCGGCAACAGCGAACTCGGCACGATCAATTTCGCCAACAATTCGTACCCGTTGACCGGCTATGGGTACATCATCGACGAGCCTGACAGTTTCCTGAACCCGATCGACGTCGATGCGAACAACACCTATGTCGGCGTCTACGCGCTCGACACGTTCAACGCCACCGATCGCCTGACGCTGACCGGCGGCGCGCGCTTCAATTTCGCCGGGATCAGTCTCCAGGGCACGAACGACGCTCTCCTCAGCGGATACTCCGACTACTTCCACCTCAATCCGACCGCCGGCTTCACCTACAAGATCACGCCTGACATCAACTTCTATGCTGGATATGCGATGACCAATCGCACGCCGACGCCGCTCGAGCTCGGTTGCGCCAGCCCCACTGACCCCTGTATCATTGACAACTTCCTGTCCTCCGACCCGCCGCTCAAGCAGGTCGTCGGCCAGACGTTCGAGGTCGGCTTCCGTGGGCAGAACGCTCTTGCAGCATGGGGGCCGCAATGGGGTATGCTGCAATGGTCGGCGGGGCTCTTCCGCACCACGCTCGCCAACGACATCCTGCCGGTGGTGAGCACATTTAACGGCTTCGGCTATTATACCAACGTCGGGACAACCTTGCGCCAAGGGGCGGAGGTCAGCGCCCAGTGGACCGGCGACCGGTGGTCGGCTTACGCCAATTACAGCTATATCGACGCCATTTATCTCGCGACCTTCGAGGAGCCGTCGCCGAATAATCCATTGGCCGACGCCAATGGGAACATTCCGATCACCAACGGCACACAAATCGCCGGCATTCCAAAAAATACGGTGAAGGTCGGTGTCGACTACGCCGTGACCCCCAATTGGAAGGTTGGCGCGGACATGGTTGCGGCGTCAGGTCAGGTTATCTTCGGCAACGAGAATAATGCGGTTCCGCAAGTTCCCGGCTACGCCGTCTTTGGCCTGCACACGTCCTACCAATATAACAAGCAAGTGCAGATTTTTGGCTACGTTCAGAACATTTTCGATCAGCGCTATTATACTTCCGGGGGTTTGGTCCAGACCGGAGAGTTCATGACGGGCCCGTCCATTACCAATCCGCAGTCGTTCGGGCCCGGGAAGCCCGTCGCCATCTACGGGGGGATCAGGATCACGTTGTGACAGGTTCCGGGCAAGGATTGTCGGCGGGTCGTAGAGAGTTCCGGATTTGACTTCCGAGGTTTGTGGCAGAAATCCTTGTTTCGAGGATCCGGTTCGGAGTATACATGTGCTCCGTGTACGTCTTTCAACGCGGCAGCGCGATCGCCGCATGCGATAGAAGCGCCTGGTTCCGTGCGAGGGCGTCTGGAGACTGCGCTGAGGAAGGTCATCATCATGAAATCAACAAGAATGGCAATCTTGACGGTTGCCTCTCTGGGGACAGTCTGTCTTGGGCCGGCCCTGCTTGCGACCACGAGCGTTTCGCCCGCGTTCGCGGCCTCGGCGCTTAGCGCACTCGACACCGACAAGGATGGGACCGTCGATCTCACGGAGGCGAAGGCTGCCGCAAGCGCTCTTTTCGATAAGCTCGATAAGGACAAGGACGGAACTCTCGACCGCAAGGAGTTGAAAGGCCGCATTCCGGAGAAGGACTGGGCGGTCGCCGACCCGGATAACGACAAGACGATTACCAAGGACGAGTACCTCTCCTATGTCGAGGACGTTTTCAAGCGGGTCGACAAGGACAATGACGGAACGATTGACGCCAAGGAGCTGCGAAGCCCCGCCGGCCACGAACTCTTGCTTCTATTGAGGTGAACGCGGACAACTCGATAAGACGATTTCCATAGCTTTTCCCTTCACGCGGAAGGGCTGGGCATCTTGTCGGCGCTGGGTCGACGGCAAGATGCCGAGATCTTCGTTGTTCTCCTCTCATCGCTTTGACAGCGCCTTTAATCGTCCGACGTCCGGAGGCAATCTCGATCCGTCACTTCCTGATTTGCAAACGCAGCGCGACGGCGCGAAAGAGATCAACGCGAGGTCGAATTGAGTATCGCCGTCAAACCCATGAACGATTCGACCGCGGCCTTCCCGCATTTCGACTCCCTCGCGTTTCAGATTGTCGCGTTTCCCGTCGCAGTTCTGGTCGTCTGGTTTGCGGCGGCATTGACGTTCATGGTTGCTGACGCGCGCGATAGAATCCAGAGCGAAGTGTCATCGAGCACGGCTCTCGCCCGAGCGATGATGGAGAGTGCCGTTGATAGCTTGCAAGAAGGTCTCGACCCGGCCAGCGCGCTCGATCGTCTGAAGCGGCTCTCGCCGCATGTCCGTCACGTTCGGATTGCGGTTGCGCCCTCTTTGGATGACGTCGCTGCTGCAAGCGTCTTTCCGAGCGCCGACGCGGAGAGCGCCGTTCCTGGGTGGTTCGTGCGACTTGTCGGCCTGCCTCAGGGATTGGAAACCTTGAAGCTGCCTGTGGCGCCGCTTGGGTACGTTTTCATCGAACCGAACCCGGCCGACGAGATCGACGAGATCTGGCGCGACTTTTTGTATCTCTCCGCAATATGCGGATCGGCGACACTCGCGAACGCTGCAGCGGTGTTCCTCGTTTTTGCTCGTACCCGTCGACCCATCCGCGCCTTAGCCGAAGGGCTCGAACGCTTGGAGCACGGAGACTTCACGACCTTGCTTCCGCCTGCGCGCCTGTACGAACTCGAGCCGATTCGTGATCGTTTCAACAGATTGGCTGGCTCGCTGGTCGCCAGCGAAGCGGAAAATCGCATGCTCTACCAGAGAGTCGTGTCGCTTGCGGAATCGGAGCGCAAGGCCATCGCTCGTGAACTCCATGACGAACTCGGACCGTGCCTTTTCGGAATTCGGGCGGAGACGGCGAGCATCGTGGACATCGCGGCGGCTTTGTCGCCTTGTGAATCCGAGATCCCGGCGCGCGCAAGAGCGATCAACGCGATTGTCGACGCCGTGCAACAGATCAATCGCCGAGTGCTGGAAGCGCTGAGGCCCGTGACGCTCGCCGAGCTTGGGCTCGCCGCTGCGCTACGCGATCTGATAGACAACTGGCAGGAAAGAAACCCGAGCACTTTTGTCAGCCTGGACGCGGCCGAGGCCGAACTTGAGGGCCTCGATGAGCCGGTCGCGCTTGCGGTCTATCGCATCGTGCAGGAGTGCCTGACGAATGTTGCGCGTCATGCATTGGCTGATTTCGCCGAAATCGTCTTGAACCGAGAGCCGGCGGAAGCGTCGAATGGTCCCCATCGAGGATTGGACATCGATGCGATCCGCCTTCTTGTGACGGACAACGGACGAGGTTTCGTCAATGGAACGAAACGCGGATTGGGCCTGCGCGGCGTTGAAGAGCGTGTGCGAGGACTGGGCGGAAAGGTGACGGTCACCGGCGAAGCCGGCCGCGGAGTCGCCGTGGACGTCTGGCTGCCACTGGGAAGCGTAGCGGCATGATGGCGGCGCCGCGTATTCTGTTGATCGATGATCACGCCATGCTGCGTGCGGGGTGCGGCGCCTTGTTCGCCCGCTGGCCGGGAGCCGAGGTCGTCGAGGCCAGCAGCGGAGAGGAGGGGCTCAGGCTCGCGTTGTCGAGTCCTCCCGACGTCGTGCTGCTCGACCTGAATATGCCGGGGACAGGCGGGTTCGATGTCCTTAAACGACTGAGCGCGGACCTCCCATCTACGCGCGTCATTGTCTTTTCGATGTACGAGGATCCGGTTTTTGCTGCACGGGCGATCCAGATGGGGGCAAAGTCCTATATCAGCAAGTCGGACCGGCCGGAGACGTTGCTTGAGGCGTTTGAGGCGGTGCTTCGGGGAGAAGACTATCTCAGTCATCGCATGGCGCAGAAGCTTGCGATTATGGAGCTGCGAGCGGGAGACACTCCTCTTAGTGTCCGTCCGGGGACTCTGCGAGTTGTTTGAGTCGGTTGTCGGGGGTTGAGAAAACCGCTTGAGGAGCACGACTCTGGTATGATCCCCTGTGGCGTCGATTCGTGAGGCGCCCTATGTGGACACCGGAAAACCGTCCTCTCTACAACCGCGACCAGCTGCGCTATCCGAGCGATCTGACCGACGCGGAATGGCGGCATATCGGCCCGCTGATCCCGCCCGCCAGGCATGGCGGCGGCAAGCGGCGCGTCGACATGCGCGAGGTGGTGAACGGCGTGATGTACGTCCTGAGCACCGGATGCCAGTGGCGCTACATGCCGAAAGACCTGCCGCCGCGCAGCACGGTGAACGGCTACTTTTGCCTGTGGAGGCCACGACGGCACATTGGAGAGGATGCACTACGCGCTCTACGTCAAATGCCGCGAGCAGAATGACCGCGAGGCCAGCCCCACCGCCTGTATCGTCGATAGCCAGAGCGTGAAAAGCGCGGAAAAAGGGGGGCCTGCATCGATCCGCATGGGTTCGACGCCGGCAAGCTGATCAAGGGCAAGAAGCGCCACATCCTCGTCGATACGTTGGGTCTGCTGCTGCACGCGCTGGTCACCTCCGCCAATGTTCAGGATCGCGACGGCGGACTGATGCTCTTGTCCACAATGTTCGGACAGTTCCCGTTCCTCGAGAAGCTGTTCGCCGACAGCGCCTACGCCGGACCGGTTTTCCATGACGGCTTGGCGCGCGTCATGCCGGGCCTCGCCACCGAAATCGTGCGCCGTTCCGATCGCGCCAAAGGCTTCCTCGTCGTCCACAAACGATGGATCGTCGAACGCACCATCGGTTGGCTGGGTCGCTGCCGCCGCCTCGCCAAGGACTGGGAAAACCTCAGCCACAACGCCCTCGCCTTCCTGCGGCTCGCCTCAATCCGCCTGATGCTCAGAAAACTCTGTAATCCCTCATGAAGTCTCCGGACGGACTCTCAGGCTTCTGACCCAACGCGAACTCGACGTCTTGCGGCTGTTCGCGAGCGGCAAGAGCATTGGCGAAATCGCAGGCAGTCTCGACATCGGCTATCGGACTGTTGCCAACGTCGTCGCTCTGATCAAACGCAAGCTTAACGTCAACACGACCGCGAAGCTGGTGCTGATCGCGTCCCAGTATATGAAATTGCACATGTAGGCAGGGCAGGCAGAATGGACTCCCTCGCCCTGCAACATCGGCGATTCTCTTGGTGCAGGAGCGTTCGCTGAATTTGCGGCAAAGCGCCGTTTGACTTTGACTAATGCCCGCTTCGGTGAAGGGTTTCGGGCGCCGGCCCTTTGCAACGGTGGGCCTGCGGCCGGGGCCGGCGCTCGAAAGCCTCCCAAGGAGGAAACCGCGGGGAGGTAAGGGGGACCGTTTGGCGATCGCGCCTATGGGGATTTGAGGATCGCGGACGGCTGACGAGCGAGGCGTTTGCAGCGGGCCGCGCTCAGAGTTTTCAGCGGAAGGGACGACGGCGGCTGTTTTCGATGGCGACGATGCGCCGGAGCGAGGCGTTGGCTTCGGTCGCAGGAGGACTGGCGACCTCGCGCGGGCGTCGCGCTCGTGTTCCGGCGCGCGGCTGGAGGCGGAGGCGATCGACGGTGCGAGGCGGGATGCATGGCGATGGTCATGAGGTGTCGATCCTGATCCGGCTCGGGGATGGCGATCGCGCGGGGCGGGGGCCGCCGAACGTCTCGACGACGATCATCCGGCCGCCGCAACACGGGCAGCGGCGCGCAGGGGAAAGGTCATCGGCCTGACTGTCGGCCCCGGCGCACGAGGGCTGGGGCGCATTGTCCGTCGCGGCGAGCAGTTGTCGGGCGCGCTCGATGTTGTCCGCGCGAACCGCGCCGGCGATGAGGCCGTAGTGGCGGATGCGGTGGAAGCCGCTCGGCAGGACGTGCAGGAGAAAGCGGCGGATGTAGCGTCAGGGTAAGCCCTGGAAAGGAGGATGAACACGTGATCTGAAACCTTTCAATGCGATCCAGAGGGTTCAACTCCCTCCCGGCAAAGGCGAGCCAGCCAGCCGGAAGTGAGCCTTGCCGGGCTGACGGCAACGTCAGTCTGGAAGCGTAGGCAGCAGGTGCCGAAGCCGCGCATTAGCCTCGAAATGCTTTTCTTGTTGGAGCCTTCGCTGTCATTCGAGCGGGGGCAGCATCGACGAGACCGCCAATGGCCATGGGCTCGTCGGTCCGACCGGGGTCTTGGAGCGGGGCAGAGGCACGGGACGGATCGCCTGGGAACCTGAGAGATCCCGCTCATGCCCACGTGAGAGCGAGCCGGCAGTTTGGGCAGCCGGCTGAACAAGTGCCCGGGCCCGGGGCCGGTCCTCCACCGATCTGGGAGCGCCATGCGGCGAGCACGAACACTGGAGGGATCGCGTGGTGCTCGGAAGCGAACCAATAAGCGACCGGGATTGCGCGAGCGGGAAGTCGTAGCGCCTTCATAGTACCAACCACACGCGGGGAACTGGACCCACCGGGACCCGACTGAGGGAAGGGAGGCGCCACGGGACGAGAGCCGTTGGCGAGAAACACGGGAGAAGACCTTGAGCTTCGCAAACCTGTCCACGAAACGACAACGGATAGCTGCGCTGGCAAGAGCCAAGCGTGGAGCGGCGCTTTCCACGCTGCACCACGTCATCGACCTGGAATGGATGAAGGAGGCCTGGCGGCTCACCCGCAAGGATGGTGCTCCTGGCATCGACGGCATGACGGCGGTCGACTATGCGAAGAACCTGGAGGCCAACTTGCTTGACCTTCTCGGCCGCATCAAGTCGGGCCGCTATCAGGCACCGCCAGTGCGACGGGCATATATTCCCAAGGCGGATGGATCGCGTCGACCTCTCGGCCTTCCAACCCTCGAGGACAAGGTGGCCCAGCGGGCGATCGTCATGGTGCTGGAGGCCGTTTACGAGCAAGACTTCCTTACCTGCTCCTACGGCTTCCGGCCGGGACGGTCGGCGCATCAAGCCCTGCAAGATCTTCGCACGGGCTTCATGAGCCACGGACTGCGCTGGGTGTTGGACATCGACATCGTCAAGTATTTCGACTCGATTCCACACTCGCACCTGCGCGACTTTCTTGACAGACGGGTCACGGATGGTGTGATCCGAAGGATGATCGACAAATGGCTGAAGGCAGGAGTCCTGGAAGATGGGCTTCTGCGCCATGCGACCGAAGGCTCCCCGCAGGGCGGCGTGATCTCACCGATTCTCTCAAACATCTTCCTGCATCACGTGCTGGATGAATGGTTCGAGAGCGAGGTGCGTTCACGGCTCGCAGGGAACAGCGCCCTTGTCCGATTCGCCGACGATGCCGTTATGGCGTTCGCGTACTTCCGCGACGCCAAGCGAGTCCTCCGCGTTCTGGGCAAGCGGCTTCATCGGTATGGGCTAACGCTGCATCCCGAGAAAACTCGGTTCGTCGATTTTCGCTTCAACAACTCGGATGGGTCTCCTCCGGAGACGGAGGGAACCTCGTTCACTTTTCTCGGCTTTTGCCACGTATGGGGCAAGACCAGGAGGGGTGGCAAAGCGGTGCGGCAAGTGACGGCGAAGAACCGCTACGCCCGCGCCCTGGCGGCGGTCACCGACTGGTGCCGGACCAACCGGCATCGGCCGATCAAGGATCAGCACGCCCATTTGAGCGCGATGATGCGAGGCCACTACGCCTACTACGGCGTCTCTGGCAACTATCGACGACTGAGCTGGTATGCCAACGAGGTCGCGAGCATCTGGAAGAAATGGCTATCGCGACGAGACCGCCGCAAACGGTTCCTCTGGAGCCGCTTTAGCGATCTATTGAAACGATATCCATTGCCAGCGGCTCGGATTGTCCATCGCTACACCACCATGAGCGAAGCACGCCCGTGAAGAACCGGATGCGGGAATTCTGCACGTCCGGGTCTGCGAGGGGTGAGGACAGCAATGTCCTCACCTACTCGGCAACTCGGCGGCGTCGAGCGTCATGGTTTTGAGCCGGTCGCGTCCTTTGATGCGGTAGTCCTTCCATTTGAAGGTCACGCCCTCCTCGTCGAGCGCGATGAGCCGGGCGTTCGAGATGGCGACGCGATGGGTGTAGCGGGCGAGGTAGGCGAGGACGGCCTTCGGTCCGGCGAACGGCTTCTTCCCGTAGACGACCCACTCGGAGCGGCGCAGCGGCGCGAGCGCGGCGTCGAAGGCGCGCCGGTCGGCGAGCGGGGCGAGGTCGCCGAGGAAAGCGAGGCGTCCGGCCGCATGCAAGGCTGCGAGGCCGTCGAGGAAGAGGCGGCGGAAGAGACGCGACAGCACGCGCACCGGCAGGAAGAAGCCGGTCTTGCAGGCGATCCAGCGCGAACCGTCCGGCGACAGGCCGCCGCCGGGAACGATGACGTGGACGTGCGGATGATGGGTGAGCGCCGAGCCCCAGGTGTGGAGCACGGCGGTGAGGGCGATGCGCGCGCCCAGATGCTTCGGGTCGGCGGCGATCGTGGCCAGCGTCTCGGCCGCGGTCCTGAACAGCAGGTCGTAGACGGCGGCCTTGTTCTGGAACGCGACGGCGCCGATCGTGGCCGGCAGGGTGAAGACGACGTGATAGTAGGGAACCGGCAGGAGCTCGGCCTCGCGGTCTTCCAGCCATTGCCGCGCCGCGGCCGCCTGACACTTCGGGCAATGCCGGTTGCGGCAGGAGTTGTATGCGACGCGCTCGTGCGCGCAGTCCTCGCAGCGCTCGACGTGTCCGCCGAGCGCGGCAGTGCGACAGGTCTCGATCGCCGACATGACCTTCAACTGGGCGAGGCTCACGTGACCGGCGTTGGCCTTTCGCCACGCCGCCCCATGGGCGCGAAAGACGTCGGCGACCTCCAGGGGAGGCCGCGCCACGCGGTCGTGGTCAGCCGGGCGGCGTTTTCTTCGTCAGGCTGACGCCCAGCCGGTCCAGCGGGCTCTTGATGTCGCGGACCGTGTTGACGGCGACGCGGGTGTAGAGCGCGGTCGTCTCGAGCTTGGCGTGGCCGAGCAACACCTGGATCACGCGAATATCGACGCCCTGTTCGAGCAGGTGGGTGGCGATCCCCGGGTCAAAGCCCGGGGATCCCGCAGCGTATGGGGAGAAACGCGCTTGGAGATTCCAGCCAGGTCTTTGGCGGCGGTGACGGCGCGGTTGAGCTGACGCGCGGTCACCGGATTGATCGGGTTCTGGCCGGGAAACAGCCACACCTGCGGCCGCGCCGCCTTCCACCATTCGCGCAGGAGCTGGAGGAGTTGGGGCGACAGCATCACATCGCGATCCCGCTGTCCCTTGCCCTGCTCGACCCTGAGCATCATGCGCCCACTG
This sequence comes from uncultured Alphaproteobacteria bacterium, assembly GCA_963822215.1. GTDB lineage: Bacteria > Pseudomonadota > Alphaproteobacteria > Rhizobiales > Beijerinckiaceae > Roseiarcus. The sequence goes on along the minus strand of CAWGGX010000005.1, from coordinate 764,063 downwards.
GTCCCCGGACTTGATCCGGGGATGTCGGACACCTTCAGGTTCGCGACTTCGGACACCCGGAGGCCCGCGCCATAGGCGACGCTGAGCGCGGCCTTGTACTTGAGGCTCGGCGCGGCCTCGAGGAGACGCGCCACCTCCTCCTGGCTCAGGACGACCGGCGCCTTGCGCGGCTTGGTCACGGTCCTCAGAGGACGAACGAGATCGGGCTTTTCGAGCGTCACGGTGAAAAAGAAACGCAGTGCGGCGATGGCGGCGTTGATCGTTCCGGGGCTGGCCTGCTGCTGCGCCATATGCAGTTGATAGCGACGAAGATCCTCGCTCGTCGCCGTATCCGGCGACCGGCCGAGGAAGGCTGCGAACTTCCTCACGTTGCGAACGTAGTCCCTCTTCGTGTCTTCGCTGAACCGGCGCGCCGTGATGTCGTCGATCAGGCGCTGACGCAGCGGGCTGACGGGCTTCTTGGACATGGAAAGCTCCTGTCTCGCATGGGGTGGAACCCCACGATCTTGAGACAGGCCTGTGCTTTCGCGTTGTCCGTGCCCGTACACCCTCTCCGCTCGCTCGCCGCCCCTACCGCGCGAGCGGTTTAGTCCTCGGGTCGATTCCGGCCTATTTGATCTTCGCGATCTGATCGTAGCTCAGCACCCAGATGTGCGCCGGAAGGGCGATGAAGTGGGCCTGGTCGAGATATTTCTGGTTCGCTTCGTCCGGCGCGGTGGCCCAGAGCAAAAATTTGCGGATCGCGGCGGCGGTCTCGGCATTCGGCTGTTGGGTCGAGACGATGGCGTATTCGTAGTTGATCAGCGGATAGGCGTTGGGGCCGGGGGCGTTGACCAGGGTCAGGCGTTCGTCGGTTGGGGTCCGTGGCCCGAGTCCCGCCGCGGCGGCCGCGATCGAATCGGGGGTCGGCAGCAGGAATTCGCCGTCATAGCTTTTGAGGGCTGCGGTTCCGAGGCCGGCTTTGTCGATTTTATCGTGGTAGCTCACGCCCACGTAGCCGAGCGAATAAGGCGTCTCACGAAGCTTCTCGATCATGCCTTCGTTGCCCGTGGCCTCGACCTCACCCGAAACGGCCGGCCAGGGGATCGTTGTCCCAAATCCGATACTGTCCTCCCAAGACGGAGTGGAGAAGGTCAGGTACTGGGTAAATACAAACGTGTCGCCCGACCCCTCGGCGCGCCGGATCGGAACGATCGCATTGCTCGGCAATTTCAGCGTCGGATTCAGAGCGGCGATCGCCTTGTCGTCCCATGTGCGGACCTTGCCCCCGTAGATTGCCGCGAGCGTCGGGCCGTCGAGCCTCAGGTTCACGCCGTCGAGGCCGGGAAGGTTGTAATTAACCGTCTGGGCGGAGATCGCCATCGGCACATTGACGATGGTCGGATAGCGCCGGCTCTCGGCGTCGGACATATAGGCGTCAGATGCGCCGATCTGAGCCGCGCCTGAAATGGCGTCCTCGATGCCCTTTTGCGAACCCGTCGCCGCCGTCGTGATTTTCACCCCGGAATGCGACTTCTCGTAGTCTTCCGCCCACACCTTGAACACAGGATAGAACAAGGTCGACCCGGACTCGGACAAAGCGACTTCGCCAGCGCGCGACGGCGTGGTCGAAAAGATCACGAGGACCAGTGCGGACAGCCCCAGTGCGGCGACCGCGGCGAGTCGGCCTACGAATGCGAAACGACGCGTCGATCTCACCCGCTCGCGCATGCCGTGCGCCTCCGTTCGACTGCCCATGATGTATCCCGGCTGGGGATCAATGACCCAGCGTGTCGAGGTTGATGCCGGTTGTCTCGATGCGAAACAGCCAGGTGATGGCGGCCCCGAGAAGCGATGTCACGACGAGGCCGTAGAGCAGGAGTTGCGTCCCGATCGAGTCGAGAAGGATGGGAAACAGGAACGCGGTCATGACCGCGCCAATCTTGGCGAACGCCGCCGCGAATCCGGCGCCCTTTCCTCGGATCGCGGTGGGGAAGACTTCGCCGGCCAAGAGGTAGGTCTGCGCGTTCGGACCGAGGTTGGTCATGAAGTTGAACAGCATGAAGCCGGCGAAGATCAACAAAGTCTGAGCTCCGCCAGCAAAGTATGTCGACAGGGATGCGATGAATAGACCCGCCGCGCAACCGATGAAGCCGAACACCTGCAGCCGGATTCTGCCCACCACGTCGGCGAGCGCGACGGCGAACAGGATGCCGATGATCAAGAGCGAGGTGATCAGCGCCGCGCCCTGTGCGGCGGTGATGTCGTTGAGGATCAGATCGTGCACGCTACGGGGATGATCCGAATTCGCGCCCAACGCCGCGGCCAGGATCGTCGGGGTGAAGATTCCGATGCCGTAGGTGCCGAGGTCCTGGAGGAACCATGGAACCGAGGCCAGGATTGTCGCCCGCCGATTCACGCTGTTGAACAGGGATGCGTAGGTTTGGTGGGACTTGGCGCTCGCCGAGGCCGCCACGCGAGCCTCGAGTTTGACCTCGCTCGGATATTGCGGCGTCCGCACCAGCAGCTTTTTCACCGCCTGCTCGGCCTTGGCGGTGTCGCCCCTGACGGATAGCCAGTTTGGGCTTTCAACGATATAGAAGCGACCAATCGTGACCAGAACGGCGGGAATGAGCGCGCTGGCGAACATCCAGCGCCAAGCGCTGATTTCCGGCAGAGTCGACAGGACGGCGTAGCCGACCGCCGTGCCGCCGAGCGCGCCGACCGCCTGAAAGGCGAACGCGCCGAGCACGAGCTTGCCGCGGCTGGTGCTGGGGATCGTCTCCGAGATGATCATGTGCGCGGTCGGATAATCGCAGCCGAGCGCGAGACCGAGACCGAAGAGACAGATCACGATCTGGAGATAGCTCTGCGAAACGCAAAGCAGCGCGAGGAACGCGCAGAAGATGATCATCTCCGCGACGAACATCGTCTTGCGTCCGAACCGATCGGACAGGCCGCCGAGCCCGACCGCGCCGACGAGAATGCCGAACAGGCTCGCCGCGCCGATGACGCCATGCTCGGCCGAGCCAAGGTTGAACTCGTTGGAAAAAAGCGGAAGCGCGACGCCGGTCATGAAGACAACGAAGCCTTCAAAGAACTTGCCCGCGGCGGCAAGCCCCCAGATCAGCCACTGCATCACGGTCATGGGGGTCGATCTGAGTCCGGTGCCGTCGGCCCAAATGGGCAGTTCGTCGATGTGCTCTTGTACTGTCTTGGCGCGGACGTTCGTCAGCGGCTGCGCTCTGGCGACGTTATCCATTTGAGCGGTCCTCAATTCCTGGGCCCACGAATGGCGAGTTGAGCATGCGCGTGCGACATTCGTCTTACAGCCCTCGATGAGCCCCGAAGGGGAGGTCGCCCCACCCCGGGCTGATTCGCGGGGGAGGACATCGGCCCCGGCATTTTCCTGCCCCGCGTGGCGCCAGCAAAACGGTGGAGGGGGACAGCGCATAGGGTGTCGAAAGACGTGCGTCTTTCAACGGGCTATGTGGCCGGTGGAGGGTGCTTCGCCGCAGCCCATCGACGGGCAGCGTCGTTTCGGCGACAATCGCCATTCCTTGACGTCGAAGAAACGGGGGACCGCCATGAACGACGAGGCTCGCGAATTCGTAGGAAGGACGGTGCTGGTGACCGGCGCCACGAAAGGGATCGGACGCACGACCGCCAAGCTGCTCGCGCGCCGCGGCGCGTCCGTTCTGGCCCTCGGCCGCACCAACGACGAGCTCGCCTCGCTCGCCGCCGAAATCGGCTGTCGGACCATCGCCGTCGATCTTGCCGACCTCGAGGCGACGCGGGCCGCGGTCAGCGCCCATCTGCCGTTTGACCTTCTGGTGAATTGCGCGGGGACCACGGCATTGGAGCCCTTCGTCGATCTCTCGTTCGAAACCTTCGACCGCATCATGACGGTCAACGCCAAGGCCCCGCTCGTCGTGGCGCAAGAGTACGCCCGCGACCGGATCGCGGCGAAGCGGACGGGATCGATCGTCAATGTCTCCAGCGACGCGGCGTTTCTCGGGGTAATCGACCATACCGCCTATTGCGCGTCGAAGGGCGCGCTCGACGCGGCGATGCGCGTCATGGCCAACGAGCTCGGGCGATATGGAATCCGGGTCAACAGCGTCAACCCGACAATTACGCTCACCGACATGGCGCGGCTCGCCTGGAGCGATCCAGCCCGCTCCGCTCCGCGCCTTTCGCGCATGCCGATCGGGCGGTTCATCGAGCCGTCCGAGGTGGCGGAAACCATCGCCTTCCTGCTGTCCGACCGCGCCTCCGCGGTGACGGGCGCCTCCTTCCGCGTCGACGGCGGCTTTGCCATCGCCTGAACGACGCCGACAGAGCGCGGCGGCGCCATGCAAGACAGGAAAGGCCGGGCTTCAGGCCCGGCCTTTCGAAATACGTTGCGCGCGGGGCGCCGACTTATGCAGCGTCCATGCTCGGCTCGGCGTGCGCAGCGGTGTAGGCGCGCCATTGCGCATCGAACAGCGCGGTTCCAAAGTCGACCGCGTCGCCCGTCGCCTCGCGCATCAGCGAGAAGGGCGTCGGACGGCGGGCGCGCAGGCGGCCCGTCAGGTTGCACTCCTCGAAGGTGAACTGCGTCTTGAACTTCTGCGCCAGCTTCCGCATGCTGATATTGTCGGGCAGGCAGATGATCTCGATCGTCTCGACGCCGTGGTTCGACGCCGCGCGCTGAATGCGCCGGAAGAGTTTCTCGCCGATGCCGCGCCGGCGATAGCCTTCCTCGACCGAGAAGGCCGCCTCGGCATGGATGTGCCGCCCAAACGGCGCCTGCTCGCTCCAGATCGCCATGTTGGAGCGCAGTTCCGCCGCGCCGACGAGTTCGCCCTCGATGAACGCCCCGTACAGCAGGTCGCCCTGGCCGAAGCAATGCTCGGCGTAATGAACCAGGAAGTCGTCCGACATCCCGCCGCCGAAGCGCTCGTGCCGGCTGCGCGGGTCAAGGCGCAACAGGTGGTCCCGGTAGGCTTCCATGTCCGAAGGCCAGAGCCTACGGACTTCGACATTTGATGACTTGGTGTCGCTCATGCTGTCCCTCGCCGAACTTCGCCTCGGCGTCTCATTCCCCGCGAATCATTATTGTGCACCGCACCATAATTTTCAAGTCGAATGATTTATTTTTTACACATCGTTTCCGATTTGCAAAAGGACCTTTCCCAGCGCCTGGCGCTTCGAGATCGCCTCGAAGGCCGCAAGATAGCTTTGCAGCGGAAACTTTGCGTGAATGTGGACGCTCAAGGCCCCGCTTTCGGCCCAGGATAGCAACTGCGCCATATTGTCGCGGTGCGCCTCCGGCTCCCGGGCGACGAAATCGCCCCAATAGACGCCGCGGATGTCGCAGCCCTTGAGCAAGGTCAGGTTCAGCGGGGGCTTCGGGATTTCCCCGGAGGCAAACCCGATCACCAGGAGCCGCCCCTTCCAGGCGAGCGACCGCAGCGCGGCTTCGGTGAGGGCGCCGCCGACCGGATCGTAAACGACGTCGACGCCCTTGCCTCCGGTCAGCGCCTTCAGCCGGGCGCGAAAATCCTCGGTCGCATAATTGATCGTTTCCGACGCGCCGTAGCGGCGGGCGAATTCGAGCTTGTCGTCCGAGGAGGCGCAGGCGATGACGCGCGCGCCCATCGCCTTGCCGATCTCCACCGCCGCGAGCCCCACGCCGCCGGAGGCGCCGAGCACGACAAGGCTCTCGCCGGGCTTGATCTCGGCGCGCTGCCTGAGCGCGTGCAGCGTCGTGCCGTAGGCGATCGACAGGCCCGCGGCCTTGTCGAGCGGCAGGCCGTCCGGGACATGCGCGAGGCGATTGGCCGGGATCGCGATCTGCTCGCGCGTCGCGCCGAAGCCGGTCGAGCCCATGACCCGGTCGGCGACCGCAAATCCGGTCACGCCGGCGCCGACCGCGGCGACACGGCCTGCGAACTCGCCCGCCGGCGAAAAGGGCGGCTCGGGCTTGAGCTGGTACTTGCCCTCGATGATCAGGGTGTCGAAGAAATTGAGCGCGGCATAGACGATATCCACGACGACTTCGCCTTGCCGCGGGGTCGGCGGATCGATGTCCATCACCTTCAGCGCCGCTGCGGGACCAAGCGACGGACAGATCAGGGCTTTCATCCTGGGCTCCTCGTTTTACTCATTCTTCATTAACCAAGGGCAGCTTTACAAGGGTCGCCCCGCGTCGCAAAGCGCTGAGCCGGAATTTTGCCCCGATCCGACGGCAAGGGGCTGAAGCGCCGGCAGCGGGCGGCGAAAGATTCAAAGGGTTGAGGCTTATGACATCTCGCAGCGTTTCGTCTCGTTGGCGCGCCAGCGCTACCGCGGCCGCGGCCATCGTCGCCCTGGTTTCGGCCCTCGCCGCGGCCGACGCCGCGACGAAAAAGGTTGAAAAGAAGGGGGACGTGGCGAAGCCCAGTCTGGTCGCAAGCTTTGGCGACTGGAACGTGTTCGTCGGCCAGGCCGGTAGGGGCAAGATCTGCTACGTGCTCGCCCAGCCGAAGTCGCGCGAGCCCACCGCCAAGCGCGACGCGGGCTACGCCTTCATCTCCGACCGGCCGACGGAGGGCGTGCGCAACGAGGTGTCATTCATCATGGGCTTCGACGTCGCCGGCGGCGCGGCGACCTCGGACGACAAGACGGATAAAGCGGACAAGGCCGACGCGAAATCCAAGGCGAAGCCCAAGGCAAAGACAAAGATCGAGGCGAAGGGCAAGGCGGTCTCGGCGCCGGTGGCCGCCGTCGGCGAGGAGACGTTCGACCTCCTGCCCAAGGGCGCCAATCTCTGGGTGAAGAACGCCGCGCGCGAGAGCGCCCTCATCGCCGAAATGAAGAAAGGCGAAACACTCGAAGTGAAGGCCGCCGGCGTGAAGGTCGGCGACACGACCGACAGCTATTCCCTGGCCGGATTCTCCCAGGCCATGGACCGCCTGGCCAAGGAATGCCCGGGCAAGGGATAGGGCTCGATCATCCCTTCTCCCCGTTCGCGGCACGGCTGTCCGGGGAAAGTGTCTGAGCTGATTCAACGTGTCGCAGCGCATGCCCCACAAAACCAGGGAACTTGATGAGATTCCTTGGTATTTTCTGGTTGTAGAGACTCAGAAAAGAGAGCGGGGCATGCGTTTTACTCCTACCATTTTCAGCCAGCTCGTCGAGCCCATCGATCGGCGGCGGTTCGAGGCGATCGTCGAGCGCTGGAACGCCGACGCTTACGACAAGTCGTTCCGCAGCTGGGAGCACCTGATGGTGTTGATCCACGCCCAGCTGACAGGGACGACGTCGCTGCGCGCGCTCGAAGCGAGCTGGAACGCCAACGCCCACGCCCATTGTCATCTCCGCTGCGAGGCGGTCGCCCGCTCCACCCTCGCCGACGCCAACGCGCGCCGGCCGGTCGAAGCCTTCGCCGGAATCCTGGCGATGGTCGCCGGCCTGACCGACCGCTCGACCCGAGCCGAGGCCAAGAAACTCATGCGCCTGATCAACTCGACGCCCATCCCGTTGGGACAACTGTTCGACTGGGCCAAGTCCAACGGCCGCATCCGCGGCCTGAAGGCCCATGTCGTCTACGATCCCGGCCGCGATCTGCCGCGCATCCTCGACATCACCGACGCCAACGTCAACGACGCCCAAATCGGCCGACAGATCGAGATCGAGATCGGCCTCACCTATGTGTTCGACAAGGGCTACTGCCACTACGGCTGGTGGAGGGCCATTCACGCCGCCGGGGCCTTCTTCGTCACAAGGCCCAAGACCAATATGGGCCTGACCGTCAAGAAGGAGCGGCAATACGGGCCTTCGCGCGGAGACGGCTTCACCGTAATCGGCGATCAGGAGGTCGAGCTGTCGAGCAAAGGCGATTCCAAGCTGCCGATCCCGCTGCGCTGCATCGAAATCCTGCGCGACGACGACGCCAAGAGGATCGTCGTGATCACCAACGACATGAAGCGCTCCGCCGTCGAAATCGCCCAGGCCTACAAGTTCCGCTGGCTGATCGAGTTGCTGTTCCGCTGGCTCAAGCAGCACTTGAAGCTGCGCTCCTTCCTGGGAACCAGCTCGAACGCCGTCAAACTGCAGATCTACGCCGCCGTGATCGCCTATATCCTGCTGCGGCTGGCGGCCAAGGCCGCCAAAACCAAATTCGACATTCTGCGCTTCGCCGAGCTCGTCGGCCTCTTCCTCTTCAACCGTCGCTGGCTCGTCGCCATCGATACGCCGCCGCCGACCAATCCCAGCAAAAAACGTGATCAGTCCAATCCCAATCAAATCGCCTTCCACTATGCGTGAAATTTCCCCGGACAGCCGTGCGCGCGCGGGGAGAGGGGGTCGGCCCTATCGCGGCGGTTTCTTGGCCGCCAGCTGGTAGTTGACGCCGAGGTCGCCCGAGAGCCGCCAGGTCCGGCGCAGCGGATCGTAGGAAACCCCCTGGCGCTCCATGACCCGGAGCCCCGCCTGGCGGACGGCGAGCGCCAGTTCCTCGGGCGTGACGAACTGCTCCCAGCGATGCGTGCCGGGCTCGAGCCAGCGCAACAGGTATTCCGCTCCGACGATGGCCAGCGCAAAGCTTTTCAGCGTCCGGTTGAGGGTCGAGGCGAGGAAGAGCCCGCCCGGCCGGAGGAGCGAGGCCGCCTCGGCGACGAAGCGCTGTGGCTCCGCGACGTGCTCGACGACCTCCATCGCGGCGACGACGTCGAACCGCGCTTCTTCGGCGGCGAGGTCCTCGACGGTCGCCGCGCGATAGGCGAGCTTCGCGCCGGTCTCCTCGGCGTGACGGCGCGCAACCGCAATCGAGGCCGGCGCCGGGTCGATCCCCAGGACGTCGGCGCCGAGCCGGGCGAGCGGTTCGGCGAATAGGCCCGCGCCGCAGCCGACGTCGAGGATCTTCAGGCCCGCGAGCGGCAGGCCGGCCTCGACCTCGCGGCCGAAATGACGGGCCGCGACGTCGCGCGCCCAACCCACCCGCACCGGCGTCAGGCGGTGCAACGGCGCCATCGGCCCGTTCTCGTCCCACCAGGACTCGCCGAGCGCGTCGAAGCGCGCGACCTCCTCGACAATGACGCTAGGGGCGGCGGCGGCGTTCATACGATCCTCGCTTGCGACCGGTTTCGTCCCTTCTCTCCGCTCGCGGGGAGAAGGCTAGGATGAGGGGCGGGGCGAGCGGGCGCGGCGGCCAATCACCAAGCCCCGTCACCCCTGCCCTCTCCCGGCGTGGCCCGTCGAGAGACGGGCGTCCTTCGACGCCCTATGCGGGGAGAGGGAGTTCGCGCCACGAGACTGCGCGGGTTTGTCGCCGTTGACCCGCCAGGGCCCCGCCATTATACGGCGCCGCGACCCCTTGCGCGAGCCGCGCAGCTTCCCCTCACAAGGTCCGAGGTTCTTTTGTCGCGTCTGGTGATGAAATTCGGCGGCACCTCGGTCGCCAACGTCGAGCGCATCCGCAACGTCGCCGCCCATGTCAAACGCGAGGTCGATGCGGGTCACGAGGTCGCGGTCGTGGTCTCGGCCATGGCCGGCAAGACCAACGAGCTCGTCGCCTGGTGCAAGGAGGCGGGCTCCCAGTTCGACAACGCCGAATACGATTCGATCGTCGCCTCGGGCGAACTCGTCACCGCGGGGCTGCTCGCCCTGGTGCTCAGGGACATGGGCCTCAAGTCCCGCTCCTGGCAGGGCTGGCAGATCCCGATCCTGACCGACGAAGCCCACGGCTCGGCGCGAATCGACAGGATCGACGGGGCGGCGCTCGTCGACGGCTTCGAGGCAGGCGAGGTCGCGGTGGTGGCGGGCTTCCAGGGCCTGCATGGCGCGACGAACCGGGTGACGACGCTTGGGCGCGGCGGCTCGGACACGTCGGCGGTGGCGCTCGCCGCGGCGATCAAGTCCGACCGCTGCGACATCTACACCGACGTCGACGGCGTCTACACGACCGACCCGCGCATCGTGCCGAAGGCGCGGCGGCTCGACAAGATATCGTTCGAGGAAATGCTCGAGATGGCGTCGCTCGGCGCCAAGGTGCTGCAGGTGCGCTCGGTCGAGGTGGCCATGGTGCACAAGGTCAAGCTTTACGTGCGCTCGTCCTTCGACGATCCGGCGAGTCCCAAGCTTGGCACGCTCATTTGCGACGAGGAGGATATCGTGGAGCAGCAGATCGTCACCGGCATCGCCTTCTCGCGCGACGAGGCGCAGATCACGCTGCGCGATGTGGCTGACAAGCCCGGCGTCGCGGCGGCGATCTTCGGGCCGCTGGCGGAGGCCAGCATCAACGTCGACATGATCATCCAGGTCGTGTCGGAGGACGCGGCGACGACCGACATCACCTTCACAGTGTCCGGGGCCGACTTCGAGCGCGCCCAAAAGATCATCGAGGGGCGGCGCGAGGCGATCGGCTATGCGCGGATGAACGGCACGGAGGAGGTGGTGAAGATCTCGGCCATCGGCGTCGGCATGCGCTCGCATTCCGGCGTCGCCGCGCGCGCCTTCCAGGCGCTCGCCGCCAGGGGCATCAACATCCGCGCGATCACCACGTCCGAGATCAAGTTCTCGATGCTGATCGATGAGCCCTACACCGAGCTCGCGGTGCGCACGCTGCACTCGCTCTACGGGCTCGACGCACGGTAAATCACCCCCTCGCCCCGCGGGCTACGAGATTCACACATCTCGAAGGTCGGGCGCTATCCTTCTCCAGCTCTGCTGGGGAAGGTGGCGCGAAGCGCCGGATGGGGTGTAGTCCGCTGCAGAAACCTTGGCTCAGATTGCACGATCGTCACCGCGAGCCTTCATCGAACATTCCCTGCTTTCCGCACCCCATCCGGCCCTCCGGGCCACCTTCCCCGCTTCGCGGAGAAGGAAGCGCCCCCCGCCCGCTGTAGACGCGGTCGTTGATCCCGTTGTCACTGTGGCTCGACGACAGGAGGCTGGTGTCAGCAGCCGTTACCAACCGAAGCGAACCGCCCTTGTTCAGCGCCTGTTCAAGGACAGCGGCTCAGTCTGATCGCCGATGAGACGCGTTTCCGCATCTCAAAAGCGATAGGATGCTTCGCTCATGCTCCGACAATTTGCTCTTGGCCTGGCGCTGGCCGCCGGGCTCGCCCTGCCCTTCGCCGGCGCGGCCGACGCGGCGATGATGGACGGCGTTATCGGCTCGCCCAATCCGTCGGGCCAGTTCCTGCCGATCGACAAGGCGCAGTTCGTCTACGGCGGGCGGAACTTTTGCTGGTATGACGCTGGGTGGAGTGGGCCTGGCTGGTATTGGTGCGGCTACGCCTACCGCTCAGGCCTGGGCTGGGGCGGAGGCTACGGCTGGAATGGCTGGCATGGCGGCGGCGCCTATTACCACGGCGGCAGCCATTACCATGGCGGCGCCTATTACCACGGCGGCGGGCATTACCACGGCGGGGGCCATTATCACGGCGGCGGACACTATCATGGCGGCGGACACTATCATGGCGGCGGACACCATCATGGCGGCGGACACCATGGCGGCGGCGGACACAGGCATCATTGATCGGCCGGCCTCGATCGCCGCTCGTCCTTCGCGCGGCGATCGAGGCGACAGCCGCCGGGCCTCCCGGCGGCTGCTCCGGAAGACGGTTCAGCCCCGGTTGGCCATGCGGTGATAAAGCCAGGCTGGCCACGCCAAGGCGTCCGGCAGAGCCTGCTCGACGCTCACGACGAGGGACTTGGCCGAGGCGCCGCTCCAATTGGCCTCGACAACCGGCGACAGCACGACGCCGACGCCGATGAGATAGATGATCACGATCAGGGAAAACAGCGCATTCATGGATCGTCAGCCCCTGTCTTGATCAAGGCGCCAGAGTGAGATGCGAAAAAGTCGACGCCAGTTTTTCGCAAAAGGACGAGGCGAGGTCTGCAGCGGCCCGCGATGTTATCTTAGCAGGGCGAGCTGTCGCCCGTCAGCCTCCGCCTCCAGCACGCAAAGCTCCATCGGACGCTCCTTGCCGCGCATAGCAAGCTCGCCGAGCCTGCGGCGGGTCACGCCGGGCGGCAGCGCCGCGAGGCGGTCAAGGAGCGCGGCGGAGGCGAGGACGCGATTGCCGGTCTCGCGGCAGGCCTCCACAATGCGTGCGGCGGCGTTCATCGTATCGCCGATCAGCGCGATCTCCTTTTTCAGATAGCCGAGTTCGCCAACGGCGACCGGGCCGCAGTGAAGGCCGGCGCGGAAGTCGGGGACGAGGCCGAAGTCGCGCTCGTAGGCGGACCTTTGCGCGCCGATCCGGTCGAACGCGCCGAAGCAAGCGCGCACGCAGTCGGCCTGGTTCGTGCCCGGAGCGAGCCGCCAGGTCGCGATCACCTCGTCGCCGACATATTTGTGAATCTCGCCGCCGGCCTCGGCGACAGCGAGTGATACGTCGGTGACGAAACGGTTGAGCAGATCCAGAATGCGCAACTCGCCGACGCGCTCGGCGATCGTGGTCGAGGCGCGCATGTCGATGAACAGCAACGGTCGCTCCTCGATGCGCGGGTGGTAATAGCGCCCTGCGGCAAAAGCGAAGTGCGTGCCGGGACCCAGCAACTCGTTGACGCTGAACAGCAGGGTGGCGCCGCCGACCAGCCCGAGGGAAAACAGGAAGTCGAGGCTGCCGACCATCATGAAATGACCCAACACGACCGAGTCCGCGATGGCGTTGATGATCAGGATGATGGCGGCATAAAGACACGTGCGCAGGGCGAGATAGGGCAGAAACGGCAAGCGGGGGAACAGCCAGCCGACGTTCCGCCGCAGCACGAACCGATCGAGCGAGAACAGCGCGGCGCCGATCGAGCTGCCGACGATCGCGCCGGCGCCAGGGGCTCCGTGGTGAAGATCGCCGTAAAGCACGCCAATCAGAACGCCGACAAGGACGATCCAGATGAAGCGGCGAAGCGGGGCGGGATGCAGCATCGCCAGCGACCATAGACCCAAATCGGTCCTGCGCTTCTGACCTTTGCTCCTGGCCCTTCGCCTCCGGGGACCACGCGGCGTGTACGCTACACTGGCTCTACGGCCTCGACGCGCGCTAACTTTTCTCCAGCACCCAAAGCTCCATCGGACGCTCCTTGCCGCGCATGGGGAGTTCGCCGAGTCGGCGCCGTGTGACGCCCGGTGGGAGCGCCGCGAGGCGGTCGAGCAAAGCCGAGGAGGCAAGGACGCGATGATCGGACTCGCGGCAGGCCGCCTGGATTCGCGCGGCGCTGTTCATCGCATCGCCGATGAGGGCGATCTCCTTCTTGAGGGTGCCGAGTTCACCGACGGCCACGGGGCCGCAGTGAAGCGCGGCGCGGAAGTCGGCGCCCTGCCCGAACGCCCGCTCGTAGGACGGCCCTTGCTCGCGGAGCCGGTCGAGGGCGGCGAAACAGGCGCGCACGCACGCCGGCGCGTTGGCGCCTGGGGCGAGCGTCCACGTCGCGATCACCTCGTCGCCGACGTATTTGTGGATCTCGCCGCTTTGCTCGGCGATCGCCCAAGACACGTCCGCAACGAAGCGGTTGAGAAAATTCAGGAAAGCCAGTTCGCCGAGCCGCTCGGCGATCGCGGTCGAGGAGCGCATGTCGATGAACAGGAGCGCCCGCTCCTCGAGACGGGGCTGGTGGTAACGGCCGGCGGCGAAAGCAAAGAGCACGCCCGGGCCGAGGAGTTCGTTGACGGCGAAGATGAGGTTCACCCCGATGGCCAGCGCGAGCGAAAACAGGAGGGCCGCGCCCCCCATCAAGCTGAAGGCGCCGAACATCAGCTTATCGACCACGGAGTTCGCCGCCACAGTGACGGCGACATAGAGCGCCGAGCGAAGAGCGAAATAGGGCAGAAACGGCAGCCGGCCGAACAGCGCGGCCCCGTCCCTCAGCACGAATTGTTCGAGCGAGAAGAGGCCTGCGGCTATGATCCAGCAATTCTAAAAGTGGTTCATTTTTGGGATTCACAAATCGGGGGAAACATGATTCACGCTGGGGATGGAGATTTTGGCGGGGCTACTTTCTGGCCTGAGGGCGGTTTGCGCTGGGTTCCCGGACCCTCGCAAGGGGCGGAGCGGCAATATCGCCATGGCGGATTTCGGTTTGTCGGCGTTCGCCCTGTTCTTCATGCAGAGCGCGTCGTTTCTGTCCTTCCAGCGGGCGCTGGAGAGAGGCCAGGGACGGTCCAACTGCCAGACCTTGTTCGGAATTGAGAAAATCCCTTCCGACAATTACATCAGGGACATGCTCGACGGCGCGGACCCTGCTCTGCTCGCGCCCTGCTTCGAGAACATGGAGCGGCTGCTGTTCGAACCCGCAATGCGCGAGGCCTTCGGGCGTCTGGGCGGGCGGACGCTCGTGGCGCTAGACGGGACCGAGTATTTCTGCAGCCAGAAGATCACTTGCCCGCATTGCCAGACGCGCAAACGCAGCAACGGCAAGATCGAGAGCTATCATTCCATGCTGGCCGCGACCGTGGTCGCGCCGGGACATTCCAAGGTCGTCCCCCTGAGCCCCGAGTTCATCGTCAAGCAGGACGGCGCTGAGAAGCAGGACTGCGAGCGCAACGCCGTCAAACGCTGGCATGAGAAGCACGGCGCGCGCCTGAAACCGTTGCGCCCGGTGTATCTCGCCGACGATCTGTTCGCCTGCCAGAGCGTGGTCGAGAGGCTCGTCGCAAGCGGCGACGATTTCCTCTTCACCTGCAAGGAGACCTCGCACAAGGCGCTCTACGACTTCATCGACGGCTGCGAGTTCGAGCGCCACGAGGTCAAGGTCCGCAAGGGCAAGACGCACGAAACGCACCGCTATCGCTTCATCGAAAAGGTCCCGTTGCGCGACGGCGAGGACGCCGTGCTGATCAACTGGATCGGCTTCAAGATTTTGGACGCCAAGGGCGTCGTGAAATACAGGACGGCCTTCGTCACTTCGTTGCCGGTCACAAAAGCCAACGTCGCCGAGATTGTCGTCTGCGGCCGCGCGAGGTGGAAGATCGAGAACGAAAGCTTCAACGTCCTGAAAAACCACGGCTACGAACTCGAACACAATTTCGGCCATGGCGAGACCTATCTGGCCATGACGCTCGCCGCCCTCAACATGCTCGCCTTCGCCTGGCACACCGTGCTCGACCTCACCGAGCCGCCCTGGCGCAAGGCCAGAGAAGCGGCGGAAAAGCGAACCAGCTTCTTCGCCTATATCGCAACCTTGACGAGCTTCGTCGTCTTCCCCGCCTGGTCCGACCTCCTCGAAGCCCTCGCTACCTTCACCATCCCGCCCGATCTCCTCTCTGTCCAAAAAAACGAATGAGAAACAACCCACGGGGGACTTTTAGAATCGCTCGCTATGATCGCTCCCGTGACCGCGCCGTTCTCCGGCCGGTTGTGCTGGAGCCGGCTGTAAGACGCGCCGCACAAGGCAGCCGCGACGACGAGCCAGACGAGGCGTCGGAAAGGAGGCGGGTTTGGCATCGCCAGCAACATTAGAACGGAACGCGGCGCGGCGTGGAGGGCTGCGTCCCGGGCGCGTTGGCCAGGGCGCGTCCCTTCTCCCCCGTACAGGGCGCTGATCGACGCCTGTTTCTCGACGGGCAATGCGGGAGAAGGTTAGTCCTTCGTGATCTCATTGACCGGGGTACGAAGTCGCAGATGGGCGGCAGTAACTCATATTATCATTTAGCTATATGTCCAAAAGAGGCGACAATTTCTTGCTGTGGGAATGATAACGATGTATACTTCTCTTTATCAGGAAGGATTCACAGCATGCTCACTCCCCTCGAAGCCGCCCCGCGAGTCCCCAGCCATCGCCCGAGCCCAGCGCGCGCCGCGCGGCTCAAGAAATTCGAACGCGAGCAGCTGATCGTCGATTACCTCAACCGCGGCGTCTCGGTCGTCGAGATCGCCGCCCACATCGGGGTGGGCGAGAAGCGGACGCGGGCGGTGATGCGGGAGATCCTGGCCCGACGCATGCCGCACCCGCCGACGGAGTTCGTCGCGATCCAGCTCAGCCGTCTCCATGAGGCGCTGCTCGTCGCCTATAGCGTGATGTCGCCGACGAACCTCAAGGCGGTCGACCAGGTGGTGAAGATTGTGCGCGAGCTCGACCGCTATGGCGGCGCCTCCGCCGCCGAATGGGCCCAGCCGAAGGCGTCCCGGCTCGACGCGCCCGCCGACGAGGACGCGGCGTTCGCCAGCGCATGGCTCCATGGCGATGAGCCCGCGCTGCAGGACTTTGACCCTGCCCTTCTCGGCCTTGCAGGCGGCGATCGCCCGAGAATCTCCGTGCAAGACCTTGAAAAGCTTGAATCCGCGCCCGAGTTCATCCCGCTCGCTCCGCATGGCCCGGCGAGAGACGGACGTCTTTCGACCCCCTACGCGTGGGGAGAGGGTTGTCCCCTGGACTTGATCAAGGGGGGAGCGGCTTGGGCGGCGAGCCGCCGACGCTCGCCCGGCCCCTCATCCTGCCTTTCTCCCCGCGGGCGGGGCCGGCGGCCGCCCGGAAATTCCGGCGCAAGGCCTTGAAAACCTTCAATCCGCGCCCGAGTTCATCCCCTTCGCCCCTCATAGCCCGTCGCGAGACGGGCGTCTTTCGACGCCCTACACGCGGGGAGAGGGTTGGCCCCTGGACTTGATCAAGGGGGAGGGGCCTGGGCAGCGAGCCGCCGACGCTCGCCCGGCCCTTCCCCTCGGACGTAGTCCGGAAGCTGACCTTCTCCCAGTAAACGTGGAGAAGAAACCGGCCGGCGGCCGCCCGGAAATTCCCGCGCAACGCCTTGAAAAGGTTGAATCCGCGCCCGGAAGTTCGCAGCCCCTGGAGCCTCGAGGGGACGCGGGACTTGCGCCCTACGGTCGCCCGCACGGCCAAGCCGCTTTCAACCGGGTCAACCTCTTTGGGCGTGACGATCGCCCGGAGAACCAGTTGCAAGGCTTTGATAATGGTCAATCCACGCCCAGGAAGGCTTGGCCCGAGCGGCCGGTGTCCGGCTCCGGCTCGCTCCCAAGCCCGCTACCCCCATACCCGGTCAGTTCCAGACGCGTCCGCAGGACGCTCAACGGCGTGATGGCGTGCTAGCGACCGAAGCCGCGACGATCCCCAGCGCATCCCAGTAGGTGCGCCGCCGGCGGAGGTGGCGTCAGTCCGCCGGCTTCCGCCCCTCCCCCGCCACCCGCTCCGACATCATCAAAAGCTGCGCCGCGGTCGAGGCGGCGATGACGGCAGGGTCTTTGCCTTCGATGCCGGGAACGCCGATCGGGCAGACGAGCCTCGCCAGCATCGCTTCCGTCAGACCCGCGTCGCGCATCTGAC
The DNA here is from genome assembly GCA_963822215.1 of uncultured Alphaproteobacteria bacterium. Taxonomy (GTDB): domain Bacteria; phylum Pseudomonadota; class Alphaproteobacteria; order Rhizobiales; family Beijerinckiaceae; genus Roseiarcus. The sequence goes on along the minus strand of CAWGGX010000005.1, from coordinate 746,831 downwards.
GCAAAAAGCGGGCGCGCTTGGTGGCGGAGCCGATCAGACCGACGTAGCCGAACCGTTCGGCGCTCAGCGCCGCGGCCACGATGTCGAGGTCGATCGCGTGCGAATGGGTCATCACCACGATCAGCGCGCCGTCAGGCGCGCCGGCGAGCTCGGACGTGGGCTCGGGCGCGTGAAACAGCGCGACATTGGCCGGCGCGCGCGCCGGAAACGCCTCCCGGCGCGAATCGATCCACCGCACGACGAACGGCAGCGGCGCGAGCGCCAGCGCTAGCGCCCGCCCGACGTGGCCCGCGCCAAAAAGATAGACCACGCAGGCGCTCTCGCCGATGGGCTCGGTCCATTCCTTGCCGTCGGGCAGGGTTTCGGTCAGGCGTCCTCCGGGGCGATCGCGATCCAGCCGGCGCTCGACCCGCCCGTCGGCGCCGACGCGCGCCGTCAGCGTCCTGACGCCGTCCCCTTCGGCCGCCGCCAGCGCGCCGAGCTCTTCGAGGTCGCGCCGGTCGAAAATCTCGATCCGCCAGTCGACCCGGCCGCCGCAGCATTGCGCGAGCTCCGGGCCAAGCGCAAGCGAGCGCCGCGCGGCCGGCCCGCGGCCGGCTTTCAGCGCCGCCAACGCCGCCTCGAGCGCGACCCATTCGAGGGCGCCGCCGCCGATCGTGCCGTGAAAGCCGCCGGAGGGCCGGACCACCATGCGCGCGCCCGCCTCGCGCGGGCTCGAGCCCTGGACCCGCGCCAGCGTCACCAGCGCCGCCGAGCCCTCGGCCTCGATCGCTTCGACAAGGCGACGGAAGGCCCGCATCGTCCGGCCCTCAATGCCCCCCGTTCAGCGAGCGAATTGCGTTGAGGATCGATTCGGGCGTGCAGGGCGCCTCGAGCCGCGGCTGGCCGACCGGGTTCGTTGCATGGACCGCGTCGAGCGCCGCCGAATAGACGGAGATCGCAAGCATCAGCGGCGGCTCGCCGACCGCCTTCGAGCGATAGACGCTCGGCGTCGGATTCGGGCGGGTGTGGAGCTTCGTGTTGAAGATCGGCGGCACATCCGAGGCGACGGGGATCTTGTAGGTCGCCGGCGCATGGGTGGTGAGCCGTCCCTTGGCGTCGTAGACGAGTTCTTCCGTCGTCAGCCAGCCCATGCCCTGGATGAAGCCGCCCTCGACCTGCCCAATGTCGAGCGCCGGATTGATCGAGGCGCCGACGTCGTGCAGCAGGTCGGCGCGCAGCACCCGCATCTCCCCCGTCAGCGTGTCGATCGCCACCTCCGCGCAAGCTGCGCCATAGGCGAAGTAATAGAACGGCCGGCCCGTCGCCTTGGCCCGGTCCCAGTGGATCTCCGGCGTCTTGTAATACCCGGCGTGGGAGAGCTGCACCCGCGCCAGACGGCAGGCTTTGGCGAGCGCCGCGAATTCCATCCTGTGGTTGCCGGACGCAGCATGGGCGTCGCGGAATTCGACGGTCTCCGTGGGCACGTCCCAGCGCTCGGCGGCGAAGGCCGCCATGCGGCCCCTGATCTCGGCCGCGGCGATCTTCGCCGCCATGCCGTTGAGGTCCGTGCCGGAGGAGGCCGCGGTCGGCGAAGCGTTGGGCACCTTGGCCGTATTGGTCGCGGTGATGCGAACGAAATGCAGCGGCACGCCGAACTCTTCCGCGACGATCTGGGCGACCTTGGTGAAGAGCCCCTGCCCCATCTCTGTCCCGCCGTGATTGAGATGGATCGAGCCGTCAGAATAGACGTGTACCAGCGCCCCGGCCTGGTTCAGCGGGATCAGCGTGAACGAAATGCCGAACATGACGGGCGTGAGTGCGATCCCGCGCTTGAGATAAGGGCTCGTCGCGTTGAAGGCGGCGATGCGGGCGCGCCGGGCGCGATAGTCGCTCGACCGCTCGAGCTCGTCGATCATCGCCGATTGCGTCTCGAAGTCCTCGACCGCCTGTCCGTAGGGCGTGCGGTCGGAACCGGCGCGGAGCAGATTCGCCTTGCGCACATCGAGCGGATCGAGGCCACGCTCGCGCGCGATCGCATCCATGACCCGCTCGATGGCGATCATGCCCTGCGGGCCGCCGAAACCGCGGAAGGCGGTGTTCGATACGGTGTTGGTCTTGAGCCGTCGTGTGCCGATGGCGACGTCGGGCAGCCAGTAGCCGTTGCCGGCGTGGAACATCGCACGGTCGACCACGCCCGGCGACAGGTCGACCGAGCATCCGCAGCGGGCGTTCAGCATCACATCGTAGCCGGCGATCACGCCATTGTCGTCGTAGCCGACGCTCCAGTCGGCCCGGAAGTCGTGGCGCTTGCCGGTCAGCGCAAAGTCGTCGTCGCGGTCGAGACGGACCTTGCAAGGCCGGCCGGTGACCTTGGCGGCGACTGCAGCCATCGCCGCCCATGTGCAGGCCTGGCTCTCCTTGCCGCCAAAGCCGCCGCCCATCCGGCGCGTCTCGACCGTGACGAAGGCGTCGGGCACGTCAAGCACGCGCGCCACGATGTGCTGGGTCTCGGTCGGGTCCTGGCTCGAGGCGTGGACGGTCATCTCGTCGCCCTCGCCGGGAATGGCGAAGGACGCCTGGCCCTCGAGATAGAAATGCTCCTGGCCGCCGATGACGAACTGGCCCTCAAGTCGATGCGGCGCGGCCTTGACTGCGCCCGCAGCGTCGCCGCGGCCGAACGCATAGTCGTCCTGCACGCGGGCGCCGGCGGCCAGCGCGTCGGCGATGGTGACCGACGGCTTTCGCGCCTCGATCTCCATCCGGCCGAGCCGCGCAGCGCGACGGGCTTCGTCTCGCGTCTGGGCGACGACAGCGAATATGGCCTGCCCGTGGAACAGGATCTCGCGCTCGACGAGCAGGGGCTCATCGGCGAACACTGGCGCGATGTCGTTCTTGCCCGGGACGTCGGCCGCGGTGAGCACCGCCACGACCCCTGGCGCGGCCCTGACCGCCGAGAGGTCGAGGCTCTTCAGTTCGCCCGCGGCGACCGGCGCCATGCCGATGGCGACGTGCAGCGTGCCGTGGGGCTCGCGAATGTCGTCGATATAGGTCGCCGAGCCCTGCACGTGCAGCCGGGCGGAATCGTGCGGCAGCGGCTTGTGAACGACCGCGGTCGGGGCGGCTTCCAGAACGTCATTCTGCGGCATAAAGCGCTCCAAGCCGGGTCGGCGCGCCGGCGCCGGCGATCTCGATCAGGGTCTTCTGCAACACGGCTGTCGCTGCTGTCATTCGGTAGGCGGTGGTCGCCCGCTGGTCGGTGAGCGGCGCGAAGTCGGAGGCGAGCGCATCGAGCGCCGCGCGCCAGGTCTCCCGTGCGTCAAGCTCCGCGCCGATCAGCGCGCGCTCGGCATGAACCGCCCGTTTTGGCGTGGCCGCCATACCGCCATAGGCGATCCGCGCGCCTGCGATGCACCGTTCCTCGAGATCGATCCGAGCGCCGAGCATCACCGCGGAAATATCCTCGTCGAACCGCTTCGAGATCTTGAAGGCGCGATAATGCTGACCGTCAACAAGCGCAGGCGCCTCGATCGCGACGACGAATTCGCCCGGAGCGCGATCCTGTTTGCCGTAGCCGATAAAGAAGTCCTCCAGCGGCAGAGCGCGGGTCGCCTGACCCTTGCGCAGGACGACCCGGCCGCCGAGCGCGATCAGGGCCGGGGCCAGGTCGCCGATCGGCGAGCCGTTGGCGATGTTGCCGCCGACTGTGCCGCTCGTGCGCACCTGCACGGAGCCGAAACGGCGCATGAGCTCGCCGAGATCGGGATGAACACGCTGAAGATGCGGTGCAGCGTCGAACAGCGTGACGCCGGCGCCAAGCGACAACGCGCCGTCGGCCGCCTCGCCGACCGCGTCGAGGCCAGCAACCCGGCCGAGCCAGATGATCTGGCCGAGCTCGCGCAACTGCTTGGTGATCCAGAGGCCGACGTCGGTCGCCCCGGCGACCAGCGTGGCGTCGGGGTAGCGGGCATAGAGCGCGGCGAGCGAATCGACGCTCGCCGGAGCGGCAAAAAAGCGCGTCTCGTCGCCGGCGACAAGGTCCGTCCCGTCGGCGAGGGCGGCTAGCGCCGCGACCCGCTCGCCCGCTGTGGCGGCGAACCGGTCGGCGGGGGCGCCATCGCAGGTCGAAAGTCCGGCCGCGAGGATCGGCCGGTAGCCGGTACAGCGGCAGAGATTGCCGGCAAGCTGTTCGTTCAGGCTCGACGACGTCGCGGGGGCCCCCGAATGGTATGCGGCGAACAGGCTCATGACGATGCCCGGCGTGCAGAAACCGCACTGCGAGCCGTGCAGGTCGACCATCGCCTGCTGCACCGGGTGGAGCGCGTCGCGGTCGGCGAGATCCTCGATGGTGATGAGTTCGACCCCTTCGAGCTGGCCGAGCAGCAAAATGCAGGCATTGACCGCTTCGTAGCGCAGCCGCCCGCCCTTCAGACGCGCCAGGACGACGGTGCAGGCGCCGCAATCGCCTTCGCCGCAGCCCTCCTTCGTTCCCGTGGCAAGCGCCTCTTCACGCAGCCAGTCGAGCACAGTGGCGCGCGGCGAGAAACGGTCGATCTCGACACTGCGACCGCGGAAGCGAAAGCGCAACCTTCCCCGAGATTCCATCGGTATTTCCGTCACAATGTCCGCCTACGTTTGAGCGTGGGCATGATGAAGGGTTTGTCTCGGAAACGGAAGTGTGACGGAGATCACGGCGTGCGCGGCCAAAACCCATACAACGGCGCGTGAGAGGGCCCGGCGGAATCGGTTGACAGGCGCTCACTTCTCGTACAAGGTTGTATCTACGCCCAAAGCTCGACAACGAATTGGTTTTTTGCCAACCCGGAGGTCTGCGCGTCCGCGTCGGCCTCCCCGACCGCGGAGTCGTCGCGATGCGACGCTTGATGACGACGATGGCGGCCGCCGCCGTGGCGGCGGTGGCAGCCGCGGCGACGGCGGCCGAGGCCGTTCCCCTGACCTCCGTTCCCGACGGCTCGCAGTTGGCCAACTCCGGATATTGCGACGCGAGCGCCGGTTGCCCGACGTCTTACCCGGACTCGCCCGCCGGCTGGATGGCGTACGATGTTTTCACGCTCGCCCAAGCCGCGACGGTCACGGACTTCGGCTTCTACTCCTACTTCGACGGGGCCACGGCCGCCGACTACGTTAGCACCAACTGGTCGATCTGGGAGATCAGCGGATCCGAAGCGCAGCCGTCCACGGCGGTTGTCGACACGACAACGAGCGTCGGCGTGATCCCTCCCGGAGCGAACTCCGATCCGATCCTTGTCACGGTCGACAATCTCAGCGTGAGCCTGGCGGCCGGCACCTATTGGATCGGATTCCAGAACAACCTGAGCGCCGGGTATTCGACCTACGCGACAACGGACGGAGACTCGAGCGTCTATTTCGGCCAGATTGAGCCAGACTTTACCGCCGCCCGCTACAAGCAGCTCGCCTTCTACCTCTATGGGACGAACGATGCGGGCGGCGCGCCCCCGACCACGAGCGTTGCCGAGCCTTCGACCTGGGCGATGACCCTCTTCGGCTTCGCCGGGCTGGGCTGGCTGGCGCGCGGCCGCGTCGGGCCCCCGCGCTTCTTGACCCATCCGGGGTCCGCGTAGGCGCGACGTCCGCGCCGCCCGCGGGGCTCAGCCACGCAGGTCAGGCGGAACAGCCTCGGCAAGAAGCGCCTCGATCGCCTCGTCGGCCCCCATCGTCGTCTGGGCGTTGGAGCCCAGACGACGCAGCGATACGGTGTTCTCGGCCGCCTCCTTGCGGCCGACCGCCAGCAGCGCCGGAATCTTGGCGAGCGAGTGCTCGCGCACCTTGTAGTTGATTTTCTCGTTGCGCAGGTCGACCTCCACCCTGAGGCCGCGCTTCTTCGCCTTGGCCGTGAATTCGAACGCGAACGCGTCGGCGTCGCTGGTGATCGTGCACACGACGGCCTGGATCGGGGCGAGCCACAGCGGCAGGTGGCCGGCGTAATGCTCGAGCAGGATGCCGATGAACCGTTCCATCGAGCCGCAGATGGCGCGGTGGACCATCACCGGCGTCGTCTTCTCGCTGTTGGCGGCGATGTAGAAGGCGCCAAACCGCTCCGGCAGGTTGAAGTCGACCTGGGTCGTCCCGCATTGCCAGTCGCGGCCGATGGCGTCGCGCAGCACGTATTCGAACTTCGGCCCGTAGAAGGCGCCCTCGCCCGGATTGATCCCGGTCGTGACCACGTTGCCATGACGAGCCCGGATCTCGTCGAGCACGCGGGTCATCACCTCCTCCGCGTGGTCCCACATGGCGTCCGTTCCCACCCTCTTCTCGGGCCGGGTCGAGAGCTTGACCACGATCTTGTCGAAGCCGAAATGGCTGTAGACCGAAAGGATCAGCTCGTTGATCTTGTGGCACTCGGCCGCAAGCTGATCCTCGGTGCAGAATATGTGCGCGTCGTCCTGGGTGAAGGAGCGCACGCGCATCAGGCCGTGCAGCGCGCCCGAGGGCTCGTAGCGGTTGACCGCCCCAAATTCGGCCAGGCGCAAGGGCAGCTCGCGATAGCTGCGCAGGCCATTCTTGAAGATCTGGACGTGGCCAGGACAGTTCATCGGCTTGATGGCGTAGATGCGCTCGTCCTCGCCCTCGGCCTCCTCGCCGGCCGGGCGGGCCATGAACATGCTCTCGCGATACCAGCCCCAGTGGCCAGAAATCTCCCACAAGCGCTTGTCGAGCACCTGCGGCGCGTTGACCTCCTGATAGTCCTCGGCCAACCGGCGGCGCATGTAGGCGGTGAGAGTCTGAAAAATTGTCCAGCCCTTCGGGTGCCAGAAGATCGAGCCCGGCCCCTCGTCCTGGAAGTGGAAGAGGTCCATCTCTCGCGCGAGCTTCCGGTGGTCGCGCCGCTCGGCCTCCTCGATCTGCTTCAAGTAGGCGTCGAGCTCCTCCTTCTTGGCGAAGGCGGTGGCGTAGATGCGCGACAGCATGGGCTTCGTGGAATCGCCGCGCCAGTAGGCGCCCGCCACCTTCATCAGCTTGAAGGCGTCGCCAATTTTGCCGGTCGAGGTCATGTGCGGGCCGCGGCAGAGGTCGGTCCAGCCGCCCTGGCTGTAAAGTTTGAGGTCCTCGCCCGGCGGGATGGAGTCGATCAGCTCGACCTTGAACGCCTCGCCCTTTGTCTCGAAAAAGCTCTTGGCTTCCTCGCGCGGGACCACGGTTTTCACGAATGGCTCGTCACGCGCGATGATCTCGCGCATCCGCTTCTCGATCGCCGGGAAATCCTCGGGCGTGAACGGCTCGGACCGAAAGAAGTCGTAATAGAAGCCGTTCTCGATCACCGGTCCTATGGTGACCTGGGTATCGGGCCAGAGCGATTGCACCGCGTCGGCGAGCACATGGGCCGCGTCATGACGGATAAGCTCGAGCGCACGGGGATCGTCGCGCGCAATGAACTCAAGGCTCGTGTCCTCGTCGATGCAATCTGCGAGGTCGACGAGTTCGCCGTCGCGGATCATCGCGACCGTGCGCTTGGCGAGCGAGGGGGAGATGGACCTGGCGATGTCGAGGCCGGAGAGGCCGGGCTCGAAGGCGCGCTTGGCGCCGTCGGGAAAGGTGACGTGGATCATGTCGCTCCTCTTGCTCACTCGCCGAAACAATCGGCGTAAGCGAAATCGCGCATGCCTATAGACGGCGGCCGCCGGCGGAGCAATCCTGCGCTTCGCCGCGCAGGACCCGGTGGCCATGCCCGAACAGGAAACGTTCACCCGCCGCATCATCGTCGAAGGCTACGTGCAAGGGGTCGGCTATCGGCACTTTGCCTACCGCGCCGCGATGCGGCTCGGGGTTTCCGGGTGGGTGCGCAATCGCGTGGACGGGACGGTCGAGGCTCTGATTTCCGGCGCGCCCGACAAGGTCGAGGCGATGCTGGCCGAGCTCAGGCGAGGTCCGCTCGGAGCGGACGTCCGCAGTGTCCGCCTCGCCGAGGCGAACGGCGTCCACTGGAAAGCGGGGGACTTCGCTATCACACTGACCATTTAGCCCCCTGCCGCAAATCTACTTTTTTGGACTCGGCTTCAACCGGGACGGCTTCGCTGCGGCGCGATCCGGCGCCCTGGCTGAGGCGCGGCTCACGGCCACCGGGTCGCTCGCCGGAAACGTTTCCTCGAGCGCCTCGTCAAGATCGCGGTCCGTCTCGGACTCTCGCTCTCCCGCGTCTTTTTGCGTCTTTGGAACCTTGCTCATGGTTGTCGCTCCGCCTGCCCGCCACGCCCCGAAATCGCATCATCGGCGCAGAGGGAGCGCGAAAGTGTGGCGAAGCGGCGCGGCGCGGGCGGAGGCGCTTTAGGACCGGGCAAGAGGTCCTCGACGAGATTTCGATGGCCTTTCTGGAATAAATCCGCGGCTCCGACGGTCTCAATGCCAAGACGCCCGCAACCGCGGTCGCCAAGACCGAGATCAAAGGAGAGACGCATGACGATCGTGTCGAAAACGGCGATCGCCGCTGGAGTCGTGCTGGCGATGGCTTCCGGATTGTATCCGGCCCGAGCGGGAAGCGCTCAGGCAGACGGACCCAAACCCGCTCACGCTGCCAGGGCCGACTTAGGCACGGCGAGCGCACTCGCGCCGGATTTTGGCCTCCAACCGTCGGTCGGGGAACGCGTCCCGCAATCCGATGGACTGGGCCGGGACGACGAGGACTGTAAATACGGCTGCATCGATCATTGACGGTCGGCTCGCAGTCGTTCTCAGGCCGCCGCTGCCGTAGTCCTGTTCCGGCGCCGAGGCTGGCGCAACCGCACGGAAACAAGGCCCGACCAATTCGACCCTTCCTCCGGATCAAACCCAACCTGGGGCGTTAAGTCGGCAGGCCGCGTCTTAGGCGCGGTTTCGCTCAACCACGGGAGTCTCGATATGAAAGCCAAGTTTCTCGGAGTCCTGGCCGTCGCCCTTCTTCCCACGCTTGCTCTCGCGGCGGGCGCCGGCGGCGCCGGAGGGGGCGCGGAAACAGCAGGAACGGGGGAATGGGAAGCGGAATGGGGACCGGCGGGACCGGAGCCGGCGGCATCGATGGCGGTGGTGCGGGAGTGAGCGGGAACTCGTCCCCGACGATGGGCAATGGCTCGGGGTCCGGGGCTGGCGGAACAGGGATCGGAACCGGAATGAACGGCTCCGGGACCGGGACAGGCTCGATGGGAACCGGCGGCGTCGGAAATGGGGTGAACGGGACCGGGACAGGCACGGGAACCGGCTCGACGGGCCCGGGCGGCGCCGGGTCGCTCGGCGGCAACGGGGGCTCGACAACGAACGGAAGTTCCGGGACGGGCTCGACCTCGGGCCTGACCACCAATCCGACCGCGCCCCTCGGCAATCAGGCGCCCTGACCAAATGCGGGCCCGGGCGATGTCGCCTCGCCCGGGCTTCGCGTCGACGCGGGCCCGCTATTCCGCCGCCTGCTGCGCAAACCGGCCCGACTTGAGCTCCTCGATGATCTTGGCCGAGAAGGCGGGCAGGTCTTTGGGGTTGCGGCTGGTGATGACCGGTCCGTCCATGACGACCTCTTCGTCAACCCAGTCCGCGCCCGCGTTCTCCACGTCGGCGCGGATCGAGACATACGACGTCATGCGGCGTCCGTCGCAGGCGTCCGCCTGTACGAGCAGCCATGGTCCGTGGCAGATCGCCGCGACCAGCTTCTCGCTCTCCAGAAATTCCTCGACGACGCCCATTGCTTCTTCGTCGACGCGCAGCTTGTCTGGGTTGATCACGCCGCCGGGAATGACGAGCGCGTTGTAGTCGTCGCAGTCGACGTCGGCGATCTTGAGGTCGGCCGGAATCGTGTCGCCCCAGTCGGTCATGTTCCACCCGCGGATTTCCGAGCCGCTGGGCGTAGCGACATCGACCTTGGCGCCGGCCTTGCGGAGTTCGTCGCGCGGCGCGATCAGTTCGGCCTGCTCGACTCCGTCGGTGGCGATGATGAGAACGCGCGCATCGTTGATGTTCGGCATGGAAAGGCTCCGTTGCGGGGTCCAATCCCAACGACGCGATCCCGAATTTGTTCCAGGGTTTTGCGGAGGAACGGCCGCCTGAACAAGCGGCTCCCTCAGGACGGCGGGGTCCAGGCCTTAGCCAGCAGACGCCGCACCATCGGCTCGAACGTCGACAGAGGCTCGTTCTTGTAGGCGGGATCGAAGGAGACTTCGTCGTACTTTGCGCAGAACTCGGCCGTCCGCTCGTAGGCCGGATCCGACTTGAACTTGTCGCGCGCATTCGGATCGAGCCCGAGGTGGCGGGCGTAAAAGTAAGTCTGAAAGAGCCCGTGCTGCGTGAGCATCCACCAGTTGTCGCGGCTGACGAACGGGCGGAGGATCGCGCCGATCACTTCGCCGTGGTTGAAGGGTCCGAGCGGCTCGCAGACGTCGTGCAGCAGCCCGACCGCGACATATTCCTCGTCTTTTCCGTCGCGCAGCGCCCGCATCGCCGTCTGAAGGCAATGGTCGTAGCGACTGATGTTGTAGGCCGTGTCGTTGGCGAGATCGCGCAGCATGCCGAACAGGCGGTCGGGCAGATCGCGCAGGGTCTGCTCGTGGACGTGCTTGAGCGCCTGAAAGTCGGCGTCTGTGCCCTGGTCGATCCGGGTGAAATGCATCTTTTCCATCAGGCGGACTCCGGGCGGCGGGGACGCGATTCCGTTTCGGCGTCTCGATCCTGCCGCGGAGCGAGCCGACAATCAAACCGCTTCCGCCCCTCGCAAGCGTTTGGCGCGCTTGCCCCAAACCTCCTGTCGGGCGCAGTCTCCCCAACTGCCTGCGTCGCCGCGGACCCGGATGGTTGCGACGAGCGCAAGGCCTGCCTGCTCGAGGACGCCCGTGGCTCGCGATCCTGGCCTCGAAGATTTGATCCGCGCCGATTTGCGGCGAGATCTCGCCCTCACAGAAAAGGCGATGTTCGGCGGCCTGGCCTGGCTGCTCGACGGCAACCTGCTCGTGGGCGCGCGCGGCGACGGGATGCTCGTCCGGCTCGGCAAGGGGAACGACGCCTGGGCCCTCGCCCTGCCCGACGTCGGCCCGATGATCTCCGCCGGTCGTCCGATGGACGGCTGGGTCCGCGCCGGCCCCGCGGCCTACGGCGACGATGGGGTGCGGGCGAGGCTGATCGAGGCGGCGTTTATGTTCGTGAAGGGGCTACCACCGAAGGGGTGAGCGCCCGCTGCTCCCGTTGCGAGAGAAGAAGCGCCCCGCTCGCGCGGGCCGTTGCGCAACAGGGCGCCCACCGTCGCCGGCCGTGAGCCGCCCTGGGATTTATCGAGGCGCGCTGCTGAGTCAAGGCGCAATCAATCCCCCGCGCCCGGCGAGTTTGTCGTTATACTGGCAGGCAGAATTCGATTGGAACCGGATGACCATCCTGACAGTGAGGCATGTCACGACCTACGCCTACGCCGCCCCCGTGCGGCTGGGCGAGCACCGGATGATGCTGCGCCCTCGCGACAGCAACGACCAGCGGCTGTTGAACGCACGCCTCGACATCGAGCCCCGTCCGCACCGGCTTCGCTGGATCCACGACGTTTTCGACAATTGCGTCGCCATCGCCGAATTTGTCGGCGAGACCCGGAGCCTCAGGGTCGAGAACAGCATTACGCTCGAGCACATCGCGGCCGACGAACCGGAATTCCAGCTCGAGGAGCGGGCCCGCACCTATCCCTTCTCCTATGACGCAGAGGAACTGCCCGACCTCGCCCGGGCGATCGAGCGGCATTATCCCGACCCCTCCGGCGACCTGGAACGCTGGGTCCGGCAATTCGTCAACCCGGGGCGCCCGACGGAGACGGCCGCGCTGCTGATGACCCTGACGAATGCGATCAAGGAGGGCCTCGCTTACGAAAGGCGCACGGAAAGGGGAACGCAGAGCCCCTTGTACACGTTGTCTTCGCGACGTGGCTCCTGCCGGGATTTCGCGACGCTGATGATGGAGGCCGCCCGCGCTCTTGGCTTCGCCGCCCAATTCGTCTCTGGCTATCTCTATGTGGCGAGCCGCGACTCGGGGGAGACCCATCGCGGCGGCGGCTCGACCCACGCGTGGTGCCAGATCTTCCTGCCGGGGTCGGGCTGGGTCGAGTTCGACCCGACCAACGGCATCGTCGGCAGTCGCGACCTCATCAGGGTCGCCGTGGCGCGAGACGCTCGACAGGCCATTCCGCTGCACGGGTCCTATTGGGGCGACCCCGAGGACGAAGAGGGAATGGTCGTGTCCGTCAATGTCCGGCGCCTCCCGGAAACATCAAGCATTTAACCCCGGCGCCAAGATTGGCGCAACGCGCATAGGTTTGGTCACGCGGCTTTGATCGACCCAACACAAGGATGGCCCCATGCTGATCGAAGCGGGATTCATCATCGCCTTTGAATGTCCGGCCCCAACGCCGATGCTGCTTCAACTCAACGTCCATCCGTCCCGCGACGCTGACCTGCTCACGCCGGACACGATCGCCTCGGATCCGCCGCTGCCCATGCGGAACTATCTCGATCTTTTCGGCAATCGGGTCACGCGCGTCGATGTTCCGGCAGGGCTCGTCACCTTCTCCGACCGCTTCGTCATTGCCGACTCGGGCAAGCCGGACGAAACGCCGCCGGACGTGAGGACGACCCCGATCGCCGATCTTCCCGATGAGGCGCTGGCGTTCCTGGTCTCGAGCCGCTATTGCGACAGCGACAAGCTCGCCGACTTCGCCTGGTCGCAATTCGGGAAACTGTCCGGCGGCGCGAGGGTCGTGCAAGCGATCTCGGATTTCGTCCACGCGAAGATCCGCTTCAGCTACGCCGACGCCCGCTCGACCCGCGCAGCCAGCGATTCCATGCAGGAGGGCATCGGGGTTTGCCGAGACTTCGCCCATCTTGCCATCGCGCTCTGCCGCTGCATGAACATACCCGCCCGTTATTGCACCGGCTATCTCGGCGACATCGGCGTGCCGCCCGACGTCAACCCCGGGGATTTCAGCGGCTGGGCAGAAGTCTTCCTCGACGGCCGGTGGTGGACGATCGACGCGCGGCACAACCATCCCCGTATCGGCCGGATCGTCATGGGTCGCGGCCGCGACGCCGCCGACGTCGCCATGTCGACCGCCTTCGGCGTCGCCAATCTGAAGCGCTTTGAGGTGATGACGGACGAGAAGGTCGAGGGGCGGTGATCGCAGCGGACGAGGCCGCGATCGCGGCCCTTATGGCTAACGCCCGGGCAAGATCGCGATGGCCTTAAGGTTGCGCCAGCCACCCGGCCATCCGCTCATACACATCGCGCCGGCTCAAGAGGTCGAGGTGTCCCGTCTGGCAGGCGACCCACTGCCGGTCGGGCGCGAAATTCAAATCGCGCGCGGGCTCCTTGTGGCGGCCGAGGGCGCTCATGACGGGGACGAGGCCGTCGCCGAGCAGGCGGTCCTTGAGGTCGCCGGGCGAGGCGGCGGTGGTGGCGGCGATCGCGTAGCACGCGACCCCGTTCGGCAGCGGAGCGGGGCGGCGCGGATCGGGCTCGCGGGCGAAGCGGTCGCGGCCCTGCCAGTCCTCGTCCACGAGGGCGCCATACCTGAGGTCGGTGACGCCGGCGCTGCGCATCTTGCCGAGCCGGCCGAACGCGGCGGCGTAGGGCGTCTTGCCGATCGCGACATCGACCCAATTGCCGATCCGCTCGAGCGGCGCGCCGTGATGCGGGGTGCCGAGGAAGACAAGTTTTTTGAGACTCTTCCGCCACGCATGACCGGCTTCCTCGGCGGTGAGGCAGGCGCTGCGGGCGACGAGCCCGCCCATGCTGTGGCCGACGATGACGAAATCCTCGATTTTCGCCGGCCATGCGGCGACCAGCGCCTCTAGCGCCTCGGCGAAGGCGCGGCCGTTGACCGAGACGTGCAGGCCGGAATTGTAGGAGAGATAGACCGGCGTGTAGCCGAGGTCGTGAGCCAGCGTCGCGCCATGGTCGTGGTTCTGCCGCGTCCATTGCAGGTCGCTCATGCAGAGCCCATGCAGAAGGACGGCGAGCTTGCCCGTCGCCTCGGGGAAGGCTTCGGCGAGCGCCTGGGGTTCGAGCGCGAGCGGCCGTCCGTCGCGGCGAAAGCGCATCGGCAACGCCAGCGGATTGCCGGTGTCGGCCAGGTGGTCGCCGACGACGCCGTTGAGCGCGGCGAGCGCGATCTCGCGGCCGCGCGATACTGGCCGGTCATCGGGTTCGGCGGCGACGAGCGCCGCGCCGGCGCCGATCCCCTTGCCGGTCAGCCGGAATGCGCCGCCGACCCCGCGATAGACGAGCCGCGCGATCCCGCCGGTAACGCCCTGAGCCAGTGGCGCAAGTCCCGGCGTGTCGAGGACGGCCATGTGCATCTCCTCGACCAGCCCGGTCACCCCGGCCGCACCATCCGCGGCAAGTCGGCCGAGGCCTAGGACGTCGGAAAGCGAGAGGGCGGCGGGTTTCGAGGGCATGGGAACTCCCTTGGCGTCGGGGGCGGGGGGCTGCGGGGGATGAGTCTGATCCGTTCCCGGTTTTTGGGAATTCAGCCGGCGGCTCACGGCGTGAGCCTCGCGCGCGAGAAGGCCTTCGACTCGCTGAGCGCCGCGTGAGCAATCGACGCCGCGAGCGCCAGAATTCCGGACGACCGAAAGACAGGGTTGCGCATTGCGCCTCTCCAAACAGTGCTGTATGGAACGGGATAACACCCCGAACGCGGAACGTCAATACAGAAGTGTATGGAAATGCGGGATAACCGACTGGGACCGGCGGAGTGGGTCAACGCGGGCCTCAAAGCCTTGGCGAAATTCGGATTCGCCGCGCTCAAGGCGGATACGCTCGCCAATGGCCTCCGGGTTTCGCGCGGCAGCTTTTATTGGCACTTCGCGCATGTCTCGGCGTTCCACGCGGCGATTCTGCACCGCTGGCGCGAGATCGCCCTCGCAAACATCCTGGATCGGATCGAGGGCGCCGCCGACGATCGCCTAGAAGCCGCTCTCAGCCTCGCGTTTTCCACGGACTTAGAAACCGAGCGCGCCGTGCGGGCCTGGGCGACATTCGACGAGCAGGCAAATTCAGCAGCCGAAGCAGTGGACGCGGAGCGAATCCGTTACCTCCAAGACCTCCTGGTCGACGCTGGCGTCCCTCCGAAGGCAGCCGAAACGCGCGCTTGCATCATGAACTGGGCCTATCTCGGGTTTGCCCTCTCGTCGGCGCGTCTCAACGACGCGGCCCTGAAATGCTTCGTCAGCGATCTGTCGCAACTCGTTCGTCCGAAGTCTCCGCCCCCGGCCGACAAGGCCCGGGGGCTGTGAGGGGTTCCGCGAACGGTGCGGCGGCCAACCAAGCCTTGATGCGTTGCGCCTTCTGCCCTGCAATTTGGCGATCTCGCGCATCACCCGCAGCGTCCCGTTGAGCCGACGGGCGGTCAAATTCCTTTGCTCCTCTTCAACGCCGCGTTGATCCGCGTCTGCCAGCCCGCCCCGGTCGCCTTGAAGCGCTCGACGACGTCGCGGTCGAGCCGCAAGGTCACAGAGACCTTGCGGTCCAACTTGAGCGGGCGCCCGGGCCGGCGCACGATGCCTGCGACGGGGTCGGAAAGGTTCGGGGCCGCGTCAGGATCGGCAGCGATGCCGCTCGCGATTTTCGCATCTTCGCTAGCCGTCGGACGAACCAGTTTCGTTCTCATAGAACCTCACCTCTCGACTGTTGGCCTTTCGGGCGGAAATGATGCGGCGCTCATCGCCGCGCTCGACGTAGACGACGACATGCAGCCGCGCGCCCAAGGGCGCCAACGCGATCAGCCGCGTCTCGCCGTAATCCTTGCGACGATCCTCGAAAACCAGTGCCTCGCCCCAGTCCAAGCCCTCAAGATCACGAAAATCGACCTCGTGCTTGGCGACGTTCGCGAGCCGCTTGTTCTCGTCCCAGATCGTCACGACTTTCTGTAGTTACGATAATTATCGCCGTCAAGGCCGCGAGCCGACCGGCGAGCGATAATGGCGAAGATAGACGCAGCGAGGCGAACGTCGTAGCTTTTCGCCATGCCCATGAAGAGCCCGCTTTACGACCGCGATTTTTTCGCCTGGAGCCGCGAGCAGGCGCAACTCCTGCGCGCGGGAAAGCTGACGCACGCGGACATCGAGCATATCGCCGAGGAAATCGAGAGCATGGGGCGAACGGAAAAGCGTGAGCTCGTGAGCCGACTCGAGGTCCTCCTGTTGCATCTCCTCAAGTGGCGCTACCAGCCGGGGAAGCGTGGCCCGAGTTGGGAGGCCAGCATCCGCATCCAGCGTTACAGCATTGAAGACCATCTCGACGACAACCCGAGCTTGAAGTCCCTCCTGCCGCAAGCTCTGGCGTCCGCATATCGCAAGGCGGCGCTGGAGGCAGTGGCGGAGACGGGGCTGGCGGGCGCGACGTTCCCAAAGACGTGTCCGTGGACGGTCGAGGAGGTGTTAGACGACGGGTTCTGGCCGGAGTGAGCGGGAGTGCGGACGTCGACGCCTTACGCCATCGCCCGCATCGCGTTGCGGGCGCGGCGGAGAGCTGCGAAGCTCAGCCCGGCGAAACCAAGGAGCATCATCGCCCAGGTCGAGGGCTCCGGGCCAGAAACGGAATAGAACTGGTATTCTCCAGCCGCGTTTACGAGACTGACATCGTATAAACTAATGACCTGGCCCGTGTCATAAATGAAGTTACTGCTTCGCTCCCCTGGGCCAATGTCGTCAGCCAAGGAGCCTAAGGAAAGATAATCCGCAACTGTGACAATATTATACCCGATCAAATAACTATTAACCACTGCCTGCCAATTAGGCTGGGACGTAGACGCGCTCACGTACGCACCGCCAGGACTAGAATTCCCAACGTCAAAGTCAAAGACATACCAGTCCGATGAATTATTGGAGATCATAATCTGATCACCGGATTCGTAGATGGTGACCGGACCCAACTCGGCAGCGCCGACCGGCGGTGAGGTCGCCGCCATCGTGCCTAGCGACACCGCGGCCGTCAGCGCCGCTGCACGAGCCGCATTGCGCATGATATCCCCGATAGGTTGACCGCGAACAACCAGCGCGCCTTCGTCCACCCGCGCGAAGGTCAATCGGAAGCGCCGATCGGGTCAAAACACAGATCGCCGTCGTCGTCAATTGTCGGCCAGTTATCAGCGCAGATGACGATCTCACCTCGCGCGCTTGGACAAGAGATGGGCGCCCTACCTTCACGCCTCGGGCTTCGATCGATTTCTGCCGCTCACGCAGCCTTCGTCGTCGTTGTCGGAAGCGCGATCGTCTCGAGCGTCGTCAGGTCGAGGCGCCGCGACGCGCCGTCGATGTCGAAACCGACGACGTCCCCTGCCGCATCGAGGTCGACGTTGAGGCCCGGAGCGACTTCCCCGTGCCATTCGCAATGCGATTTCAGATTATTTAGCGCTTTCAGCCGCTTGCCGGAGGAGACGGTGTTCGCGTGGATGGCCGGGACAAGCCCGGCCATGACGCGGATTTTCCATACGCCCTCCGCGCCCTTACCCCTTCTTCCCCGCAATCTTGGCGATCTCGCGCATGATCCGCAGCGTCCCGTCGAGCCGGTCGGCGAGCTGTTCGAAGTCGTCCGCCACCACGATCCGCATGTCCGGCCGGACGCGGGCGAGCGAGCCTTGCGCGGTCACCCACTTCACCAGGCCCGTCGGGTTGGCGAAGGCGTTGCCTCTGAAGGCGAGGGTCGCGCCCTTGGGGCCGGCGTCGAGCTTTTCGACATTCGCCCTGCGGCAGAGCGCTTTGATCAGGACGAGCTTCATCAAGAGCCCCACTTCCGGCGGCGGCGGCCCGAAGCGGTCGACGATCTCCGCCCCCATCGCGTCGATCTCGGCCTCGTCCTCGAGGGCGCTGAGGCGGCGGTACAGCGAAAGCCTTGTCGGCAGGTCCGGAATATAGCTTTCGGGGATCGTCACCGGCGCGCCGAGCTGGATGGTCGGCGACCACATGTCCTCAGGCGTCGCGTCCTCGCCCGACTTGATTCGCTCGACCGCCTCGCGCACCATCTGCTGATAGAGCTCGTAACCGACCTCCTTGATGTGGCCGGACTGCTCCTCGCCCAAAAGATTGCCGGCGCCGCGCAGGTCGAGGTCGTGCGAGGCCAGCTGGAAGCCCGCGCCCAGGATGTCGAGCGATTGCAGAACGGTGAGCCGCTTCTCGGCCTGCGGGGTGATCGTCGCCTTGGCCGGCGTGGTGAAGAGCGCGTAGGCGCGCACCTTCGCCCGTCCCACCCTGCCCCGCAATTGATAGAGCTGGGCGAGGCCAAACATGTCGGCGCGATGCACGATCATGGTGTTGGCGCGGGGAATGTCGAGGCCCGACTCGACGATCGCGGTCGACAGCAGAATGTCGTACTTGCCGTCGTAGAAGGCGCCGATCTTGTCCTCGAGCTCGGTCGCCGCCATCTGCCCGTGCGCCACGACGAACTTCGCCTCCGGCACGTTCTGGCGCAGAAAGGCCGCCGCCTCGTCGAGATCTTCTATGCGCGGGCAGACATAGAAGCTCTGGCCGCCGCGGTAGCGCTCGCGCAGCAGCGCCTCGCGTACGATCAGCGCATCGAACGGCGAGACGAAGGTCCGGACCGCGAGCCGGTCGACCGGGGGCGTCGCGATGATCGAGAGGTCGCGCACGCCCGTCATGGCGAGTTGGAGGGTGCGCGGGATCGGCGTCGCCGACAGCGTCAGGATGTGCACCTCAGTGCGCAGTTCCTTCAGGCGTTCCTTGTGGGCGACGCCGAAATGCTGCTCCTCGTCGACTACGACGAGGCCGAGGTCCTTGAACTGCACGGTCTTGCCGAGCACGGCGTGGGTGCCGACGACGATGTCGACCCCGCCTTCGGCCAGTCCCTTCTTCACTTCGCGCTGCTCGGCCGCCCCGACCATGCGCGAGAGCTGGCCGATCCTGACCGGCAGCCCGGCGAACCGCTCGCGGAAGACGCGCGCATGCTGGCGGGCGAGCAGCGTCGTCGGCACGACGATCGCCGTCTGCTTCGAATTGATCGCGGCGGCGAAGGCGGCCCGCAGCGCCACCTCCGTCTTGCCGAAGCCGACGTCGCCGCACACCAGCCGGTCCATCGGCCGGCCGGCGCCGAGGTCGTCGAGCGTCGCCTCGATTGCGCTCTCCTGGTCCTGCGTCTCGTCATAGGGAAAGCGGGCGCAGAATTCGTCGTAGAGGCCCTCGGGAACGGCGAGGCGCGGCGCAGCCTTGGTCATACGCTGGGCGGCGACACGGATGAGCTCGCCGGCCATCTCGCGCACGCGCTTCTTGAGCCGGGCCTTGCGCGACTGCCAACCGGCGCCGCCGAGCTTGTCGAGCTCGCCCGTCTCCGAGCCGTAGCGCGACAGAAGCTCAAGGTTCTCGACCGGCAGGAAGAGCCGGTCGCCGCCGGCGTAATGGATCTCGAGGCAGTCGTGCGGCGCGCCGGCGGCTTCGATGGTCTTGAGGCCGACGAAGCGGCCGACGCCGTGGTCGATATGGACGACGAGGTCGCCTGCGGTCAGCGCTGCGGCTTCGGCGAGCACGTCCTGGGCGCGGCGCTTGCGCTTGACGCGCCGCACCAGCCGGTCGCCGAGAATGTCCTGCTCGCCGATGACCGCGAACTCCGGCGCCTCGAACCCCTGCTCGAGCGCGATCACCGCCAGCGGCAGCGCGCCCGGCCGCGCGGTCTTCGCCTGATGATAGGAAGAGACGAGCTCGAGCGACTTCAGCCCGTGCTCGGCGAGCACGTGGCTTAGGCGTTCGCGAGAACCGTCGCTCCAACCGGCCACGATCACCTTGAAGCCGCGCTTGCCGAGGTCTCTGATATGGGCGACCGCGGCGTCGAACACGTTTGCGGCCTCCGCCTGCCGCTCTGGCGCGAAGGTGCGTCCGATCCGGCCGCCGCAATCGACGACTGCGGCTGAGCCGGGCGGGTGCTCGAACGGTGTCACGCGCGCGAGCGGGCCGGCTTCGAGCCGCTCCTTCCATTCCTCGCCGGCGAGATAGAGGCGCGCGGCCGGCAGCGGCTTGTAGTCGGCCCGGACGGGATCCTGTTGGTAAGCGGCGCGACGCGAGGCATAGGCGTCGGCGATCTGGGCGACGCGCTGGGCGGCCGCCTCCTCGGCACGGGCGTCGAGCACGAAGGGCGCGTCGCCGACATAGTCGAACAGGGTGTCGAGGCGATCGTAGAGGAGCGGCAGCCAGTGCTCGAGGCCGATCGCGCGCCGGCCTTCGCTGACTGCGGCATAGAGCGAATTGTCCGGCGAGGGCGCGCCGAACTCCTGGGCGTAGAGCTGGCGGAAGCGGCGGATCGAGTTGGTTGTCAGCCGCGCTTCGCTCATCGGCACGAGGTCGAGCGAGCGGAGCTGGCCGACGCTACGCTGCGTCTCGGGATCGAAGGCGCGGATCGCCTCCAGCGTGTCGCCGAAGAAGTCGAGCCGGATCGGGTTCGGCGCGCCGGGCGGAAAGAGATCGAGAATGCCGCCGCGCGAGGCATAGTCGCCGACGTCGCGCACGGTGCTGGCGCGGGCGTAGCCGTTGGTCTCGAGCCAGAGCGCCAGGTCCTCCATACGCACATTGTTGCCGGGCGCGGCGGAAAAGGCGGCGGAGGAGACGTATTTCAGCGGCGGCAGGCGCTGGGTCAGCGCATTGACTGGAACGACCAGCACGCGCGGCCGCTCGATCGCGCCGCGCGTCCGGGCGAGCCGCGCGAGCACGGTCATCCGCTCGGCGGCGACCGCGGCGTTGGGCGAAACGCGGTCGTAGGGCTGGCAGTCCCACGAGGGCAGATAGAGCGCCTCGATCTCCGGGGCGGCGAAGGCGAGCGCATCAATGAAGGCCTGCGCCCGCAGGCCGTCGCGGGCGACGAAGACGAGCGCCGCCGCCCGCCTCTCGCCGGCCTCGGCGAGGGCGCGCGCAAGCTCCGCGACGACGAAGGCGTCATAGCCTTCTGGCGCGCGGCAGAGCGTAACGGCGCCGCCTTGCTCAAGGCGGCGGACGGCGGACGAAAGGTCGGTCACTTGGCCGGGATCGCTCGGCTGGGGTCGCGTGGCTGACTTCACTTGGCTTCGTTCGCCCTTTTGACCGCCTCGCGCGGCGCCGCTGAGACGCGAGCGAACAGCGGCGTGTCGTACGCCGGCGGGGTCGGCGCCTTGCCGGTGATCCACGACAGCACCTCGGGATCAGGCGCCTCCATTAGCTGTTCGAACTCGTCGAGCTCGGCTTCGGTCATCGTGGGCAGGTTCAAGTCGGCGAACTGGCCCATGACGAGGTCCATTTCGCGCATGCCGCGCCGCCATGCGCGAAACAGAATCTTTCGCCGGCGCTCATCGAGCGCGGCGCTGCTCAGCATCGAGCCGGACATGGGAAGCCTTTCCATCCTCGCCCGCCCGCATTCCCCGACCCATACCGTCGCGGCCGGACTTGTTCCGGCCGTTGCCGCGCTTCCGCGGGTCGCGGCCTTCGAGCACGGCCAGCGAGAGCGGCGGCGGCCAAACAGGAATGGCCGGAACAAGTCCGGCCGCGATGGAAGATTGTTCGACGTCGCGGCGCAGGCTCTGCCCGCTTATAGTCGCGGACAAGCGAGGAGTCAGCCCTGGAACCGCTGCCGCTGCGGAGCGCGCAAGGCTGCCGGCGACGCGGTTTCGTCGCATGAAAGGGACCGGACTCCGTCGGCGCTCGCCGGCGGAGGCCCGGATCCCCCCGTGGCATCCGCCGAGTTGCGCGCCGCCGCGTCTGAGAGTTGAGTTTGGCTCACGAATATCTGCCGCTCTCTTGAGGCTTTGGAGTTTCAATGGCTCAGTTCCGCACTCGCTATCGTGGCGTGTTTCCCGTCGCGCCCACGGTTTTCAATGACGATGGAGATTTGGATCTTGAGGGCCAGAAGCGCTGCATCGACTTTATGATTGATGCCGGCTCGACCGGCATCTGCATCCTCGCCAACTGGTCCGAGCAGTTCGTGCTGACGGACAAGGAGCGCGAGGAAATCATGGATACGGTCCTGAACCATGTGGGGGGCCGGGTTCCGGTAATCGTCACGACCACTCATTTCGCCTCCCAAATTTGCGCGAACCGCTCGCGATATGCCGAAGCTGCCGGCGCCGCGATGGTGATGGTGATGCCGCCCTATCACGGCGCAACTATCCGAGTTGCGGAACAAGGCATCTACAGCTTTTTCAAACGAGTGTCGGATGCCGTTTCGATCCCGGTGATGATCCAGGATGCGCCAGTATCGGGCACACCGCTCTCGGTTCCTCTTCTTGCGCGCATGGCGAGGGAGATCGAGAATATTTCGTACTTCAAGATTGAGACGCCACAAGCGGCGGCCAAAATCCGCGCCCTTATTCATGATGGCGGGGATGCCGTCGAGGGACCGTGGGACGGGGAAGAGGGCATCTCACTGATGGCCGATCTTGACGCGGGCGCCACGGGAGCAATGACAGGATCCGGTTATCCCGACGGTATACGCGAGATTGTGGATGCACATGCCACAGGCAACCGAGAAAGCGCGGCGGCCGCCTATCAGCGCTGGCTTCCGCTGATCAATTTCGAGAACCGCCAGTGCGGGCTGATTGCCGCGAAGGCGCTTATGAAGGAAGGTGGCGTTATCCGCTCTGAGATGACGCGCCACCCTGTCCTGCCGTTGCATCCGGAGACTCGCGCTGGACTGATCGAGATCGCACGACGCAACGATCCTCTGGTGCTGCGCTGGGCGCGCTAGGCGACGCTCAGCGCCTTGTGAACGTCTTCATCGGAAGTGAATGGGACCTCCTTGACTTTGACGACTTCACTTTTGTTGGACCCGATGACGACAATCTCCTTGTGGAACGTCCCGTGGAATGTGTCGGTGACCGTGTAGGGCGTCGTGGATGGGGGCTCGGCGAGCGGGCCTGTCCACCCCGTGACCTCGAACGCCAGGCCGCCGACCCAGTGCGGGTCCCGGACGATCTTGAAGCCGGAGCTGAACTTTCGCGCGTGGCCTTTGACGGTTATCCGGAAAAACCCGGGCGTCCCCAGGCCGGTCCATACGTAGGTCGCCTCCGCAGTATCGAAGGGCTCTGGTCCGTAGAACGGCATGTATATTTCCTCCGTGTTATGGCCGGATCGAATCGATATTCGCTCCCGACCGATCTACAACGGACACGCTGCACCGTTGGCGATGACGGAGTTTGTGACGCCGATCACGCAACTCTTCACGCGAATGTCTTCCGCGAACAAAAATCTATCGTGCCAAAGCCGGCCCGGTCGATGCCGCTCAGGCTGCGGCTTGCGCGACGAGCGCGGCGCGCGGGCGGCCGATGGTGAGCGCCAGGGCGGCGGCGATCACGCAGGCGACGCCCGCGACATAGAGCGCCGGCAGATAGGTCATGAGCTCGGTGCGGAATGCGCCGGCGCCGAAGGCGGCCGTGGCGGCGCCGAGCTGGTGGGCGGTGAAGATCCAGCCGAAGGTCAAGTTCGCTTTCTGCCCGCCGAAGCGCTCGACCGTCAGTCGCACCGTCGGCGGCACGGTCGCCACCCAGTCGAGGCCGTAGAACACGGCGAAGGCCGAGAGCCCGATCACCGAAAAGTCGGTGAACGGCAGGGCGATCAGCGACAGGCCGCGCAGCCCGTAATAGACGAACAAAAGCCAGCGGTTGTCGAAACGGTCGGAGAGCCAGCCCGACAGGATCGTGCCGACGAAGTCGAAGGCGCCGATCGCCGCCAGCGCTCCGGCCGCTGCGACCGGCGCGACGCCATAGTCGCCGCACAGCGAAATCCAATGGGTCTGGATGAGGCCGTTGGTTGAGAGGCCACAGACGAAGAAGGTGGCGAACAGCACCCAGAACGTGCGGCTCGCCCGCGCCTCATAGAGCGCGCGCAGGGGCGACGCGAGCATCGCGCCGAAGGCGTGGCTCTCAGCCGGAGGCGGTTCGATCGTGTGTGCGCCGAACGGCGCAAGCCCGACGTCATAGGGGCGGTCGCGCAACAGCAGCAGCGCGACGACGCCGGCCAGCCAAAGCATGAGGACGATGAAGGCGAGCGAGGTTCTCCAGCCGTAATCCTCGGTGAGCTTGGCGAGCAGCGGCAGGAAAACGAGCTGGCCGGTCGCGGTGCTCGCGGTCAGCATGCCGACGACGAGGCCGCGCCGGTGCTGAAACCAGCGCGTCGCAACCGTCGCCCCGAGCACCAGCGCCACCATGCCGGTGCCGAGGCCGATCAGGACGCCCCATAGCGCCACGAGTTGCCAGAGCTGCGTCATCGCGAGCGAGGCGAGGACTCCGGCCGACACCATGCCGATCGCCGCGAGGACCACCGCGCGGACGCCGAAGCGGTTGATCAGGGCCGCTGCAAACGGCGCGACCAGTCCGAACAGCGCCAGGCGGATGGCGAAGGCCGAGGAAATGTCCGCGGCGCTCCAGCCGAACTCCTTCTCGAGCGGCCCGATGAAAACGCCGGGCGCGCCCATCGCGCCGGCGTTCGCCAGCATGACGAGGAAGGTCGAGCCCGCCACGACCCACCCATAGAAAATGCCGCGCTCGCCGAGAGACGCGGCGAGACGGTTCGAGAGCGAGAGGGCGGCGGGTCGGGCGGACGGGCCGGAAACGTCGCGGCCGCGCGGGACGATGGTGGACTCGGTCATGGCGTTCTCCGTTCGGCGGGCGTCGCCCCGCAGGGGACCGTCAAAGGCTTTGGGCGAGGACGCGAAGAGTCTCGGCGCGCTCGGCGCCGATCGCAGCCTCGATGCGGCGCTGGGCGTCCTCCCACAGGGGCCGGGCGCGGCGCAGGGTCTCGCGGCCGGTCTCGCTCAGCGCGACCGCGGTTTCGCGGTGGTCTTCGGCGGTCGTCTCGGTCACGAGCCCCATCCGCTCCAGCACCCGGACGTTGCGCCCGATGGTGGATCGGTCAAGCTCGGCGAGCCGGGCGAGTTCGGTCAACGAGACCGTCCCCACGCTCTTGATCCGCCGCATGAGGCTGAACTGCGCGACGCCGATCCCGGCGGGAGCGAGCGCCTGGTCGTAAAGCGCCGTCGTCTTGCGCGTGGCGGCGCGCAACGCGGCGCAGTAGCAGGCGGTATCCATTTACGGGTATATACCTGCATCGGCGAGCCGGCGCAACGAGGGCAACGCGACCATTGTTAGCTGAACAACGCTAAGGGAGCAGACAACACGAACGCCTGAGGTAGTCCATCGGGGTCACCTCAAAATGGAGGGCAGCAAAGCCTGACAGTCCTTAAATAGGCTGAATGTCGGGTCTTGGGCCTTCCCTTCGCGACAAAATCGACCCGTGTCGGACATAGGCAGCAACGTTGGCGAGGTCCGAAGTTGGCTAGGAGCCAACTCGCGCTCATCCGCCAGGGCATAGCAATGGCTCAGGTTTGAGCGGCTTGACGCCTAAAACCCGCGAGCGCAATGGAAATGAGCTGATCGGTACAGGTTCGCACGTCATCCGGATCAACCGCTCCGTCGCTAACCGCCTTCATCCGCCCGGCGCCAGCAAGCATGTACAGCATGGCGCCAATCATGGCGCCATATGCCCAAAGGGCCTCTGACTGACTCCCGCCGGGAGTGGCATTGGCCAGGCGAGACAGGAACGCCT
Source organism: uncultured Alphaproteobacteria bacterium (assembly GCA_963822215.1). GTDB lineage: Bacteria > Pseudomonadota > Alphaproteobacteria > Rhizobiales > Beijerinckiaceae > Roseiarcus. The sequence continues at coordinate 721,323 of CAWGGX010000005.1, read as the reverse complement.
CTGTGACGGGCTTCATCAGCTCTTGCGTAATGCCGCGTTCTCGAGAGGTCGGATCGGCGATTTCGCGCGCTAAAAGAACGGCGAAATCTCTCCCGCTCGCCGACGCGCGAAGGCCAAGCATCGGTACGAGCAGAGCTTTCACAATGAGTTCGAGGCGGCGACTTGGGTCGCTCTCCAGGTCGGCAAGCGCCAGGCCAGCCAAGCGCTGTTGCACTATTTCAGGCACGCGCGCCGTGAAGACGCCGCGATAAAGACCGAGCTTATCTCCGAAGTGGTAGGTGATCAGGCTTAGAGGAACCTCGCCTAAGGCGGCGACCTCCCGAAGCGTACCGGCATCGAAGCCTCGCTCGGAAAAGACGTGCTCAGCCGCCTTCAGGATGCGCGTATGACTGTCGTCCACCGAGGCGACTGCGCGCCGCTCCAAGACGGTTCTGCGGGAGGAAACTTTTCCTGTCTGCGATTGGGCCATGCGCAGAGATATAGCGCCACCAGCCGAATCTGTCGCACAAAAATGTTGTACGTGCGTACAAATTATTGTACACCCGTACAAGATAATTATGCTATCGAACCAAAGGCGAGATTTTGCTCGGGCGCGTTCCGGCCCTTGCTCCCTGAAAGGATGTGCTCAATGCCGATCCTCCTGTGCGTACATGCAAGCCCCCGCAACGACATGTCGATCTCGCGCAAGCTCGGTGAAAGCTTTTTAGACCATTGGCGCGTAAAATTTCCCGATGGGGAGGTGCTCGAGCGGAGCCTATATGCTGAGACCATCCCATACATGGATGTTGATTGGATCGGCGGCGTATACGCGCCGCCCCAGGCGCCGCGTACACCCGCGATGCAGCGGGCTCTATCTTTATCAGAGGAGCTAATTAACGAAATCACAAAGTCCGATCAGATTTTGATCTGCACACCGATGTATAATTATTCTGTTCCGGCCGTACTGAAGTCGTGGATAGATTACATTGTCCGGCCGGGGTTCACTTTTGAACTCGCCCCCGGATGGCCTGGCCTGCTCCAAGACAAGCCGACCCGTATTTTTGTTGCGACGCGCGATGTTCACGAGCCTAACAGCGATGACGATCTTGTAACCCCTGTCCTCCGTCGAGCCTTTAACTTTATGGGTATAAAGAATATACAATCTTTACTTGCGGGCGGAAGCCTAGGCGTAAACCGGGGTGAAGTACGGCTCCTGGATCATATCGCTCGCTTTCAGCAGTCGATAGCCACATTGGTCCCAGACTGAGGGCACGAGAATCCCATAGGACGTCCTCAAATAGCGCAGACCCGCCGTTGCCTGCCACGGACAGAATGACCGCCTGACCCGGGACGGCGGGTCTCGCTTGGCCCCGATGATTGCGGCTCGACGGGTCAGTGCGCTGTCGACATCCGCAACCTTATTGAGAACGTCGCCTACGGCGCGCATACTGGCGTCGACCGGGGACGACTTCCGGCGAATGTGGGTCGGAGGCGGGGCGATGTGCCAGGCATGCGAGGCGCAGGCGATCGGGCGGCGCGGATTCCTGAAGTTTGGCGCGGGAGCGCTCGCGGCCGCGGGTTTGGGCGCGATCAGGCCGGCCACCGCGGCCGAAGGCGCGCCGACCGCGCTGACCCCGGACGAGGCGCTTGCCCAGCTCAAGGCCGACAATGCCGCCTACGTCAAGAATCCCGAGGTTTGCTCGCGCAACCTGGCTGAGCAGCGGGAACAGGTCGCCGGCCATCAGGCGCCTTGGGCGACCATTGTGGCCTGCGCGGACAGCCGCGTTCCTCCTGAGCTGATCTTTGGCGGGCGTGGCCTCGGCGAGCTGTTCGTCGCTCGAAACGCCGGCAATCTGGTCGATGTTCAGACACTCGGCACCATCGAATATGGGGCGGCAGTGCTCGGCTCTCCGCTGATCGTCGTGCTTGCGCACACGAGTTGCGGCGCGGTCAAGGCCGCCTGCGACGTCGTGCTCAAGAACGCGACCTTCCCCGGCGTGATCGGGATCATGATCCAGCCGATCCTGCCGGCGGCGCTCGCCGTGCGCGGAATGGAAGGAGACTACGTCAACAACGCCGCCAGGAAGAGCGCCGAGTTGACCGCAGAGCGGCTTCCGGCGCTGAGTACGCTGGTCTCGGGCCTCATCAAGGACGGAAAGCTCAAGATCGTCCCCGCGATCTATGATCTTCAGTCCGGCGAGGTGAGCTTTTTGAGCTGACGGGGCCGGTGTTCGCGGGGCAAAAAAACGGCGCCGTCTTTGCCGTTGGGCGCTGGAGCAAGATGATCTTTGGACGAGTCGCTCCTCATCCGACCTCTCGCAAGGGCCGCCTTCCACGCGCAGAGAAAGGGAATCCTGGCCGCGCCTTGCAACCCGGCCACGCCCGGTTTCGCGCCCCGTTTTCGCCCGCCTGTTCTTTCCCTGTTTCGCTCCGAAATCGCCTGATAATTCCCTGTTCCGGTCGTTTGAAATTCCCTGTTCCGCGCCCGCTCCGGCATGCAAGCGGTGGGTTGTAATTGCTGCAACGCCATGACATTGAAGGACTTTTCGGAACAGAGCGCCGACCGCGGCGAAAAAAATTCCATGCTAGCAGGGAATTCGGATTGCCGCTAGCGGACCGGGAGTGACGTGATTTTGGCCCGACCCGGCCCCGACCGCAGCCGTCGGCGTGGCGTTCTCTCGACCGGCCAAGAGGGGTCGGTCGAGGGGCCGCTGCCGCCTCAGAGGCTGATGGCGATCGCCTCGCGGCCGCGCGGGGTGTCGATGACCCGCATGTTGACCGACTGGCCCTCGTTGAGGTGGGCGATGCCGGCCGCGTTGAGCGCCGAGATGTGAACGAAGATGTCCTTGCCGCCGTCGTCCACCGCGACGAAGCCGAAGCCCTTCGTCTCGTTGAACCACTTGACCTTCCCCTCAATCGGAGAGGCGGCCGAAAGATCCGGGCTCTGGCGACGCGGCATGCGGGGCGCGTCGAACGCACGGCGCGGCGGCCGTTCGACGGCGGTCGACGTGTCGACCGACAGGACGCGCGCCACTTGCGGTCCTTTGGCGCCGGCCGCAACGACGACTTGCATCTTCGCGCCGGGGGGGACGCTTTCATGGCCGGTCGGCCGCAGCGCGGTCACGTGCAGGAACGCGTCGCCCTGCCCGTTTTGCAATTCGACGAACCCGAATCCCTTGTCGTCCTTGAACCATTTCACCGTGGCTTCGACGGTCGGCGCAGTCGACTGTGAAGAGGCGCCGTTGTTTGCGAAGCTCTCGTCCATCGCGCCCTCGGGCTTGCCGCGGCCGCGCGGGAAATCACGCCGCTCGTAGGAAACGGGGCCATCGTCATCGAAGCCGTGCCTGCGTGGCGCGTAGAAGTCCTTACCCTTGTTCATGGCTATCAAGCTCTTCGACCGATGCACCTCGAGGAATAGCCGTCCCGGTCAAGACGGCTCTCCGTTCCGCCGCGGGGACGGCGGAATTCCCAGCGGGCCCAAGGGCCCAACTCTCGACCGGAGGGTGTCCGATCACACGCAATCGCTTTCGGAGTTCGGGGAACGGGAAAGGTCACAACCATCGACGCGCTGCAATCACAGCGGATACGTCACACGCGGATGGCGCCATGGTCGGAATCCAACAAACCCCTTTTCGCTTCAGGCACCCGACCGTTCGTCACGGGACTCCTTAAGCGAGGGTCAAACCTTCCAAACAACGTTTCGGCGCGCAATTGGGGAAACTACGTAGAGGCGCCGCACGCCTCAAAGACGGCAAATAAGGACTGTGCTTGCGCCTGCAGCCCACCGCTCCCATATGCGCGCTCATGTTCGAAAGCCTTCAGCCGCCTCATGCGGTTTTCACCCTCGACGCCGATAGCCCCTCGCAGGGGTCTGGTAGCCCCTCGCAGGGGTCTGGAACACGCGCGTCAACTGACGCTGCGGCGCTTGATGAATACTCTCGCGTCGTCACCGACGTCGTGGAGCAAGTCGGGGCGAGCGTCGTTCGCATCGACGTCAAGCGCGGCGGCCGAAACGCCGGTTCCGGCTCGGGCGTGATCGTTTCGTCCGACGGGCTCGCGCTCACCAATTCCCATGTCGTGCAGGGCGCCCGGGTCGTCACGCTGGCGACGCTTGAAGGACGCGAGCTCCAGGCGCGCGTGCTCGGCGACGACCCCGACACTGACCTGGCGCTGCTGCGCGTCGAGGCCGGCGTCTCCCTGCCCGCCGCCCGGCTCGGCGATAGCGCCAAGCTGAAGCGTGGCCAGATCGCCATCGCCATCGGCAATCCCCTCGGCTTCGACGCGACGGTCACCGCGGGCGTCATCTCCGCGCTCGGGCGCTCGCTGCAATCGCGCACCGGCCGGATGATCGAGGACGTGGTCCAGACGGACGCAGCGCTCAATCCGGGCAATTCCGGCGGTCCGCTGGTGTCCTCGGCCGGCGAGGTCATCGGCATCAACACCGCCATCATCATGGGCGCGCAGGGCATCTGCTTCGCCGTGGCCTCCAACACCGCCAATTTCGTCGCCGGCGAGATCGCCCGGCACGGCCGCGTGCGGCGGGCCTATATCGGGGTCAGCGCCGCCTCGACCGAGATCCCGCGGCGAATCGCGCTGAGACTTGGGCTCGACCAGTCGACGGGCGCCCGACTCACCGCGATCGATCAATCCGGACCCGCCGCGCATGCGGGGCTCTTGTCGGGCGACATCGTCATCGGGCTCGACGGCAAGCGCGTGACTAGCCCGGCCGACCTTCTGCGCGCGCTCGACTCCGATAAGATCAACCGCACGGTGAGTGTCGACGTGCTGCGCCGCTCGGAGCAGAGGCGGGTCTGGATCGGCCCCGTCGAACGCCCGACTGCGTGAAGCTCCCGGCGGCGCCGACGTTGGCCGGCGCGGCGAATTGTGCTAACCGCGCCACAGAACTTCGGGGGATGTTCTCGTGGCGAACAGTGCAGGCGGCGTTGCGGCTCGGGCCATCGTGTTCTTCGGGATCTGGCTCGCGATCGCCGGCTGGCGGCCCGAGGATCTCCCGGTCGGAGTCGCGGCGGCGGCCGCCGCAACATGGGCGAGCCTCGCCCTTTTCCCGCGGCTCCCGCCCGGGATTCGGCCCGGCGCCCTGGCCGCCCTCGCCGCCAGCTTCCTGCGCGGCTCGATCGTGGCCGGTTTCGATGTCACCCGGCGGGCGCTGAGCCCGGAGCCCGACGTCCGCCCCGGGTTCGTCGCCTTTCCGCTCCGCATTCCCGCAGGTCTTGCGCGCAACGCCTTCAGCGCGCTTTCGAGCTTGCAGCCCGGCGCTCTGCCGACCGGCGCTGAAAATGGCGCCCTTGTCATTCACGCCATCGACGTGACCCTGCCGGTCCAAGCGGCGCTCGCCGCCGACGAAAGCCTTTTCATGCGAGCGCTCGGCTATGAATGATTTCCTGCTCGCCGCGGCCGGACTGACGCTCCTCACCGTCGCCGTCGGCCTCGCCCGCGTGCTCTACGGGCCGGGCGAAGCCGATCGGATCATGGCGGCGCAACTCTTCGGGACGGGAGGGATCGCAGCCCTTCTCCTGATCGCCTCGGCGGCCAGCGCGCCCGTGCCGGGCGTCGAGGACGTGGCGCTTGGCGTGGCGCTGCTCGCTGCGTTCGTCTCCATCGCCTTCGTCAATGCGGCCGGCGGCGCGTCCGAATCCCCGGGGGGCGGCGATTGACCGCCGCGATCGACCTCTTCAGCGTCGTCGCGATCGGCGCCGGCGTTTTCTTCTTCTTTGCCGGCGCCGTCGGGCTGCTGCGGTTCCCGGACTCGCTCACGCGGCTGCATGCGTTGTCGAAGGCCGATAACCTCGGTTTGGGCCTTGTCGTTCTTGGGCTCCTGTCCCGTAGCGGCAGCCTTCAGGAGGCGCTGAAGCTCGTGGTTGTCTGGGCGCTGGTCCAGATTTCGGGCGCGGCCGCGTCCCAGATGATCGGGCGGGCGCTCCGGCTCGAGGGCACGAGAAAGTGACCCTTCTTTCGATCCTGGACATTGGCCTCGCCGCGATCGTCCTCGGCGTCGCCGCCTGGACCGTGCTGGCGCGCGACACGTTCGGCGCAGTCGTCGGATACGTCGCCTACGGGCTGCTCGTCTCGATCGTGTGGGTCCGGCTCTATGCGCCCGACGTCGCCCTGACGGAGGCGGCCATCGGCAGCGGCGTCACCGGCGTTCTGCTCATCACCGCGGCGACGCGTCTCAGCGGGAACCGGACGGAGGCCGACCGCGGGTTGTCGATCAAGGTTCCGGCGGCTCTGCTTTCGCTGCTCGTGACCGCCACGCTGGCTGCGGCGGTCCTGCTTCTGCCAGACAACGCGCCGTCGCTTGCGCCCGCCGCGGACCAGGGGCTCGCGGCGACCGGCCTCGGCAATCCGGTCACCGCCGTGCTGATCGCCTATCGGTCTTTCGACACGATGCTCGAGAAGATCGTGCTCGTCCTGGCGGTGGTCGGAGTCTGGTCCGTGGCGCCCGACCGCTTCTGGGGAGGCGCGCCGGCACCGCTCGGCCGTCCGGCGCCGCAAGGCGACCTCGTCCTGCTCGCCAAGGCGCTGACCCCGATCGGGATCCTGGTTGGCCTGCACATGTTCTGGGTCGGCGCGGACGAGCCGGGCGGCGCCTTTCAGTCCGGCGCGATCCTGGCGGCGATGTGGATCGTCGTGATGATGGCGCGGATGGCGGGGCCGCCGCGAATCAATGCGCGATGGCTGAGGCTCACGCTGGTTGCGGGGCCAGCCGTCTTCCTCGCCGTCGGCCTCGCAGGGCCAAGGATGGCAGGCGCGTTCTTCGCCTATCCGGTGAGCGTCGCGAAGCCCATCATCATTGTCATCGAGGCATTCATGGTTCTCACGATCGCGGCGACCCTCCCCATGCTGGTCGCCGGGCCGCCGAGCCGGAAGTCCGCGCCATGAATCCCGCCGCGCTCTCCGGACTGGTCGGGGCCGGCCTCGTCGGCCTCGGCCTCTACAGCCTCATCGTCAACCCTCAGCCGCTGCGCAAACTGCTCGCCTTCAACCTGATCGGCAGCGGCGTATTTCTGGTGTTCGGCATCGTCGCGCGCCGCGGGGCGGTCGGACCGTTCCCGTTCGATCCCGTGCCGCAGGCGATGGTGATCACTGGCATCGTCGTCGCTTTCGCGGCGAGCGCGCTCGCCGTCGCCCTGATGCTGCGCCTCTCCGAGGAGGCCGGACGCGTCACGCTCGATCCGGACGCCTGGACAAAGCCGGACGAGGGAGCGAAAGACCCGTGACGCCGCCGGACGCGACAACGCCGGGCGGTTTTTTGCTGGTTCTGGCGATCCTCGCGCCGGCGGCCGGGATCCTCATGTCGTTCCTGCTCGGCGGCCGGTACGCCGAGCGCATCCTGCTCGCCTTGTCGCCGATCGGGCTCGCGATGGCGGCGGCGATCGCAGCGCTCGTCTGGCGCTCCGGCCATCCGATCGTCTACGTCATCGCCGGCGTTCAGCCCCCGCTTGGCATTGCGTTGAGGGCCGACGGAATCTCCTCGGTCATGCTCGTGGCGACCGCCCTGCTCGTCCCGGCCGCTGCCCTCTTTGCGCGCGCCGGCTTCGCGACGCCGCCGGACGTTCCGGAAACGCGCAAGGGGCTCACGTTCTGGATCATGCTGCAGGCGATCTGGGCGGCGCTGACGATCATCTTCGTCAGCGGCGACCTGTTCAACCTCTATGTCGCGCTCGAGCTTCTGACCTTCGGCGCGGTGCCGCTCGTCTGCCTCGACGGGCGGCCCGAGGCCCTCGCCGCGGCGCTGCGCTACCTGATGTTCGCCCTGTTCGGTTCGATCCTCTACCTGCTCGGCGTCGCGCTCATCTACGGATGCTACGGCACGCTCGACATCGCGCTTCTTGCCGAACGCGTCCAGCCGCTGCCCGCGGTCTGGGTCGCAGCCGCGCTGATGACCGCCGGGCTTCTGGCAAAGACCGCGCTGTTCCCGCTGCACCTCTGGCTGCCCCCGGCCCACGCCAACGCCCCCGCCGCCGCGAGCGCGGTCCTCTCGGGTCTGGTGGTCAAGGGATCGTTCTTCCTCATCGTGCGGATCTGGTTCTATGTCCTGCCGGCGCTGCCCGCGCCGGCTGTCGGGGCGGTTCTTGGCGGGCTCGGGTCGCTCGCCATCCTGTTCGGCAGCGTGCTGGCGCTGCGGCAGGCGCGCCTCAAGCTGCTCGTCGCCTATTCGACCGTCGCCCAGATCGGCTATCTCTTCCTCCTCTTTCCGCTCGCCTCGGGTCTGCATCCCTGGACGGCGGACGGATGGAGCGGCGGCCTCATGCAGACCCTTGCGCACGCCTTCGCCAAGGCGGCCATGTTCCTGGCCGCCGGACTGCTTGCCGAGTTGCTCGGGCACGACCGCATCGCCAAGTTCGCCGGCGCGGCCCGGGCGATGCCGCTGACCTTCCTGACGCTCGGACTTGGCGGCCTGTCGCTGATGGGCCTGCCGCCGAGCGGCGGCTTCGCCGCCAAATGGTTCCTGCTTCGCGCCTCCGTCGCGTCCGGACAATGGCTCTGGGCGCTGGTCGTGGTCGCTGGCGGCCTCCTCGCCGCGGGCTACGTCTATCGCATCCTCGCCCCCGCGCTCTCGGACGCGCCGATCGTGCTGGCGGCGCCGCCGCAACGGAGCCGCGAGGCGGTCGCGCTCACGCTCGCCGTCGTCGCCGTGGCGCTCGGCTTCGCGCCGCAGTCGTTCTTCGATTTCCTCAACATCGGCCGGCCGGCGGTCTTCGCGGCGACGCTGCCATGACGGCCGCTGAGATGGTCGGGCCGTGGCTGCTCGCTGCGACCCTACTCGCGCCGATCGCGCTGCTGATCGGCGTTTTCTTCCCCAATCTCCGCCGGCGCGCGCTGTCGCTGCAATGGCTCGCGCCGGCCCCCGCGCTCATGGCCGTGTTGCTTGCCCTTGTTGGCGGACCATTCGGCCTGGAGGCGCCCGCGCTGCAGCTGAGCCTCCGGCTCGACCTTCCCGGCGCCCTGCTGCTCGCCGTCTCGGCGCTGCTCTGGAGCGTCATCAGCGCCGGCGTTTTTCTCAAGAGGGACGAGCAGCCGGACCTGCGCTTCTCCGTCTCGTGGCTCCTCACCATGATCGGCAGCCTCGGCGTCTTCATCGCCGACGATCTCCTGTCTTTCTACCTCGTCTATGCGCTCGTCAGCATCCCGGCCTGGGGGATGATCGTGGTGGACGACAGCCCGGAGTTGACGCGCGCGGGCGGCGTCTACATGGCCTTCGCCATTCTCGGCGAAGCGCTGCTCCTCATCGCCTTCGCGATGCTGGCTGCGGGCGCGCCCACCGGCGGCGTCGCCATTCCCGACGTCGTCGCGGCCTTGCCCTCCTCGCCCTGGCGGGACGCGGCGATCGCGTGTCTCATCGCCGGCTTCGGCGCGAAGATGGGCCTTGCGCCGCTGAACGGCTGGATGCCGCTGACCTATCGCGCGGCGCCCATCCCCGCGGCGGCGGCCTTGAGCGGCGCGGGCGTGAAAGCGGGCGTGATCGGCCTCATCCGCTTCCTGCCGTTCGGCGCCCCCTTGCAAGGCTGGGGCGAGGCGCTGGCCGTGATCGGCTTCGTCTCCGCCTTTTACGGCGTCGCGGTCGGCGTCACGCAGCGCGACCCTAAGGTCATCCTCGCCTATTCGAGCATCAGTCAGATGGGCGTCATCGCCGCGGCGCTCGGGATGGCGCTTGCGGCGGGCGACTCAAGCGCGCCGTCTCTCGCGGCTTTCGCCGCCGCCAATCATGTTCTGGTGAAGGGCGCGCTCTTCCTGACCATCGGCGCCTTCGCCGCGCGGCGGGACGCCCCGTCATCCGTGGTCGCCCTCGCCGTCGCGCTCGCCCTCAGCCTCGCAGGCCTGCCGTTCACCGGCGGCGCTCTCGCCAAGGGCCTGCTCAAGCCCCTGATGGGAAGCGGGCTCGCAGCGACCCTCGCAAGCCTCTCCTCGGCGGCAAGCGCCCTCCTGATGCTGCGCTTCATGACTTGCCTGCCGCATCGGGCGACCGCCTCTCGGGCGGAAGCCGCGCCGGCGGCGCTGGTCGGCGCCTGGCCGCTCGCCGCGGTCGGCGCCCTGTTCCTTCCCTATTGCCTCTATCCGTTCGTCGGCGGCTGGGCGGACGCCTTCACACTCGCCAAGCTCTGGGACGGCCTGTGGCCGATCCTGGTCGGCGCGGCCCTCGCGCTGCTCCTTGCGCGCGTCGACGACCGCCTGCCGCGCGCGCCGGTCGGCGACGCGATCGGCGTCTGGGAGAGGCTGTTCGCCAAGAGCCTGGCGGTTTCCTCCGTGTTCGAGCGAACCGACTCGGCGCTCCGCCGCTGGCCCGCGGGCGGCCTTGCGCTCCTCGCGATCGCGCTCCTCCTGGCGGCGGCGGCCTACGCCGGGGCGCCCGCCGGCTAGGGTTGGATGACTTTGGATCCGCGGCTTTCTCATCCGCGCTCGCCTCGCTCCAGCCGGGCGCCGAAGATTCGGTTTCCCTGCTAGCAGGGAATTTTTTGCGACGCGGTTGGCGTTCGGTTCCAGAAAGCCCTGTAATGTCATGGCGTTGTCGGCTTCGCAACCCGGCGGTTGCGGGCTCGCGGAGACGCGGAACAGGGAATTTCGAACGACCGGAACAGGGAACGAACAGGCGATTTCGGAGCGGAACAGGGAATTATCAGGCGGACGAAAACGAGGGCGCCTGACTGGGCGCGCCCAGGTTGCAATGCGTGCCCGGCATTCCCTTTCCCCGCGCGGGAAAGAGCCTGCGCCCGGCGAAGACCCGGGGGGGGGGCGCCCCTTTTGCGCAGTCGAATGAGGGGCGCCGCGTGCCTCGTCCAAAAATGATCTTGCTCTAAAGATCCGGCGCATCGGCGGCGACGGCCACTTTCTCTGGCGGCATGAGCGACACGCCGCCGCCTGGACGCACCGCGAGACTGTGCACATAAAAGTGCGCCGCCGCTCCGTGCGGCTTCATCACCGGCGACGGCGCCGACACGATCTTCATCGCGCCGCAGGCGCCGATCCAGTCGACGTGCCGATGGCCGTGCATGACGACGATGCGCTCGGCGTAGGGCTTCAGCACGCGCAGGAACCAGCTGCCGTTGATGAGGGCCGTTCCGACGCGTTCCGAGAACGCCGCCACCGGCCGCGGATATTCGGTGACATGGTGATGCAGCGCGACAATCCAGCCGGCGTGCGGATAGGCATCGAGCGCCGCGGTCAGACGGAGCGCCTGACCCGCCGGAATCATGCCGAGCGCGTTGGTGAACGAGAAATTGGTGTCGGCGTTCGAATTGAGCAGGACCACGCCGAGCCCGTCGTGCTCGGGCGGCGCCACGATCTGCGGGAACGCCTCGTTCCAGACGCGCGTGAGCCTGGCGGATCGTGGGAATCCGCCCGCGTCGGCGAACGCCTCGATCTCTTCGTCGTGCGGCCGAAGCGCGTCGTCGAGCGACAGGCGCGGCGGCTCCGACGCGCTCGTGGAGCTGCGGGCGCGGTCCCCCTGCACCGCCGCCATCGCCGACAGGGCGCGCATCCGCCGCAGCGTCTTCATCTGGCTGAACGGCAGGTCGAGGCGCGCCGGATTGGCGCGATCGACGATGTTGACGTCATGGTTTCCGGGCAGGATCAGCGTACGCTCGGCAAATTTCGGATGCGCGTCGAAGATGTCGAAAAACTCGGCCCATTCCGCCGAGGTCCCGGCGTCGGTCATGTCGCCGGTGACGAGGACGAGATCGAGCGGCCGCTCGGCGTGAACCTCGGCGAGACGAGCCAGCGCCGCTCGCAGCCGGCCGTTTCCGCATGTTCCGGCGCGGCCGCTCTCGATGCGAAAGCCGTAGCGCTCGCCGACGATGTGGATGTCCGAGAGATGCGCGACCCGCCACACGCGCGCGCCGGGCGGCGGGTCGTCGAAAGCCGCAAGATCGAGCGGCTGGTCGGCCGTGGCGTCGGCAAAGCCCCAGACGAGCGCGGCGACCGCGAGATAGGTCGACATCAGGACGATGGCGTTGGCGATTGTCGGCACGATCAGGAGATGCGGCGCAAGGACGTCAGCGACCGAGCCGGACCAGCGAGTTGCCGGCCAGACCAGCGCCGCGACCAGCGCGGCGACGACGAACAGCAGGACGCCGGCCGCCGCGCAACTCGCGCTACGCATGCGGGCGAGCTCCACGCCGGTCCGCTGGCGGAGAAAACGCTCCGCGACATGCCGGATTAGTTCGCGCCAGAACGCGTAGCCGGGCTGCACGGCGAGCGCGTTCAAGGACCAGAAGTTCGACTCGGCGAGCCGGAACAGCGGACGCCAGCCGAACCGCGCAATGACGAAGGCGGCAAGCACGACCAGCGCCGCGCCGGCGCCTGTGGCTTCGGCGAAGCGGCCGGAGGCCTCGCTGATCCAGGCCGTCAGGATCAGCGGCGCGAGCCCCAAGAGAATCGCCGGCAGCAGGATCTGGACGAGCCAGCTGAACCCGAGCTTGGGGAGGCTGATCTCGCCGATCAGGCTGCCCGCGATCGCCAGCAGCGAGCGCTGCTTGGTCGCCGAATGATCGTTCTCGAAGTCGCCGCGGCGGGGATCGAGAATCGATGCGCCAGCGGGATGCGGGCTTTTCGCGGCGCAGGGATCGGCGATCGTATCGGTCATGGCGGCCTTAAGTTCGCCTTGGGCATAGCCGGGGCGCCGACAGCCGACAACAGGAATAGCGCCCGCGCCGGCCTTCGCGCTATGACGACGCATGGGCGTCTTCCCGTCGAAATCGCGTCGCGCGCAGCGCCAAGAGCACGATGACATCGGGTCGCGCCGTCTTGCCCTCACCCTGCCGCTTCGCGGCTTCCCTCTCCCCGAGGTCTACGGCATCCACACATCTCGAATCGCCGGGCGGACCCCTTCCCCAGCTTGCTGGGGAAGGTGGCGCGAAGCGCCGGATGGGGTGTGGGCCGCCGCCGCGACTTTGATCGGATTGCGCGACCGTCAGCGCAAGTCTTCGCCGGACCATACCTGCTTTCCACACCCCATCCGGCCTTTGGCCACCTTCCCCGCTTCGCGGAGAAGGGGGAACCGTCATCGCCCTGCGTCTTGTGAGAAGCGTCGCGAATTCGACTTGTCTGAATTGGGACGGCCGCGAAAGCGGCCGGATGAGGGTCTGCGGCGCGAGCCGAGCAGAGATCAACACGCCCCATCGCCCCCTGCCGCCTCGCCCTGGCGGAGGCCTCCGCGATGAGGCCGGACGCGGTGTCGAGGACGTCGCTGGCGCTTCTGGCGGCCATCGGCGCAGCGGTCGCGGCCTCCCAGGCCGACGTCGTGTTCGCCCCCCTGGCGCTCGCGGCGTTCATTATCGCCCTCGTCTGGCCGCTCCAAAGCTGGCTCAAGGCCCGCGCGCCGGCGCTGGTCGCCCTGGCGCTCACCATGACGCTGACGATCCTGGTCATGGTCGCTTTCGCGTCGCTCGCCGTCTGGGGCTTCAGCCGCGTCGGGCGGTCGGTCATCGCCGATTCGGGCCGCTACCAGGCGATCTACGACGCCGCCGTCGCCTGGCTCGACAGCCATGGCGTGTCGGTTGCCGGTCTCTGGTCCGAGCATTTCAACGTCGGCTGGCTGTTGCGCAGCGCGCAGCAGATCACCGGTCGCGTCAACACCACCCTGACGTTCTGGATCATCACGCTTGTCTACGTGATCATCGGCTTGATGGAGGTCGAGGACGCCGAGCGCAAGGTGCGCGCCTACCTTCCGGACGAGAGCGCGGGCTTGCTGATTGCCGCCTCCGCCGACACGGCGCGCAAGTTCCGCAAGTACATGGAAGTCCGGACCCTGATGAGCCTGGCGACCGGCGCGCTGGTGTGGGCGTTCGCGCTTGCGACCGGATTGCAGTTCGCCGTCGAGTGGGGCGTGATCGCCTTCGCGCTGAACTACATCCCGTTCATCGGGCCGTTCATCGCGACGCTGTTTCCGACCCTGCTGGCGATGGCGCAATTCGCTGACTGGGAGGCCGCGCTCGGCGTCTTCATCTGCCTCAACATCATCCAGTTCGTCATCGGCAGCTACGTCGAGCCGCGCGTCTCGGGCAATGTGCTGGCGATCTCGCCCTCGGTCGTGCTGTTCGCCGTCTTCTTCTGGACGTTCCTATGGGGGTTGTTCGGGTCGTTCATCGGCGTGCCGATCGCCATCGCCGCGCTGACCTTTTGCGAGCACTATCCGTCGACGCGGTGGATCGCGGATCTGCTTGGTGGTCCGCTGCCCGGAAAAGCCGAAAAATACGTTCGCGGACTGATGAATTAGGCCAAAACCTTAGCCCTGGAGGCAGCGCCGGAACCGCTGGGGAGGCGGTTGGCGATCGAGCGGAATTACGATAAGGGGTTCGCCCGCTGCTGGTTTGGGGGTCGCATTGAGGGACGGATCGCATCGCCGCACCGGCGCAATCAGGCTGTCGTCTCTGGCCTTGATTCTGCTGGCGCCGCTGGCGCTGAGCGCCTGCCAGAAGAAAGAAGAAGCTGCAGAGGCTCCGCCCCGCCCCGTGCGTACCGTCACCGTCGAAAAGAGCGAGGCCGGAACGCCGATTGCGATGACCGGGCGGATCGAAGCGAAGGACGAGGTCAACCTCGCCTTCCGCATTTCCGGCCGCCTGCTCGAGAACAACCTGAGGCAAGGAGACCGCGTCGAGGGCGGTGAGGTCGTCGCCCGGCTCGAACCGCAGAACGAACAGAACACCTTGCGATCGGCCGAGGCGGGCGCCGCCGCCGCGCAGGCCGCGCTCACCCAGGCGCAGAATCACTTCGACCGCCAGGACACGCTGCTCAACCAGGGCTGGGCGACCCGCGCCACCCACGATCAGGCGCTGAAAGCGCTGCAGACCGCACAGGCGCAGGTCGACGCGGCGCAGGCGCAACTGAAGACCGCGCACGACCTCGTCAGCTTCACCCAGCTCGAGGCCGACGCGCCGGGCGTCATCACCGCCGTCGGGCCCCGCGCCGGCGCGGTCGTGCAGGCCGGCCAGATGATTGCGGCCCTCGCCCGCAAGGACGGCCGCGACGCGGTGTTCGACGTGCCGCAGCAGGTGCTGCGCTCAAGCCCGCCCGACCCGGAAGTGATCGTTCGCCTGACGAGCGATCCGAGCGTCGTCGCGCATGGCCGCGTCCGCGAGGTTTCGCCGCAGGCCGACCCGGTGACCCGCACCTTCGAGGTCAGGGTCGGACTGACCGACCCGCCGCCCGCCATGCTGCTCGGCGCGGCCGTCAACGGTCAGATCGACGTGCCGTCGACGCCGGTCGTCGATATTCCGGCCTCCGCGCTCGCGCGGGTGAACCAGCAGCCAGCGGTGTGGATCGTCGACCCCGCCACCATGACGGTCACACCGCGCAACGTCGAGGTGCTGCGCTTCGATCCGGGAACCGTCGCCATCGCCAGCGGCCTCGACACCGGCGAGATCGTCGTGACCGCGGGCGTGCAGGCCCTTTACCCGGGCCAGAAGGTTCGGCTGCTCGGGTCGTCGTAACATGGGCGGCTTCAATCTCTCCGAATGGGCGCTGAGGCACCGCTCGATCGCCATCTATCTGATGATCCTCGCCGTCGCGGCGGGCGTCTTCTCCTATCTGAAGCTCGGCCGCAACGAGGACCCTTCGTTCGTCATCAAGACCATGGTGGTGCAGGCCGCCTGGCCGGGAGCGACGATCGACGAGACGCTGAACCAGGTGACCGAGCGGCTCGAGCGCACGCTGCAGGAGACGCCGAAACTCGACTTCATCCGCTCCTTCACCCGCCCCGGCCTGACGACGATCTTCGTCAACCTGAAAGGCAGCGCGACCGCTCAGGAAGTGCCGGACATCTGGTATCATGTCCGCAAGAGCATCGGCGACATGCGGGGGACGCTGCCGGCGGGCGTGATCGGCCCGGGCTTCAACGACGATTTCGGCGACACGTTCGGCATCATCTACGGTTTCACCGCCGACGGCTTCAGCCAGCGCGAACTGCGCGACCACGTCGAGGACATCCGTTCGCAACTCCTCCACGTGCCCGACGTCTCGAAGATCGAGATTTTGGGCGCGCAGGACGAACGGATTTTCGTCGAGTTTTCGACCCAGGAACTCGCCAATCTCGGCCTCAATCGGGCCGCCGTGGTCGCGGCGCTGCAGGCCCAGAACGTCGTCCAGCCGGCGGGGCTGATCCAGACCGGCGATGAGATCCTGTCGATCCGGGTGTCGGGCTCCTTCGGGTCCGAGCAGGACATTCTGGCGACCAACCTGGCGGTCGGCGGCCGGATGGTCCGCCTCGGCGACATCGCCACCGTCCGGCGCGGCTTCGCCGATCCGCCCCAGCCGATGTTCCGGGTCAACGGCGAGCCGGCGATCGGCCTGGCCATCGCCATGCGCGACGGCGGCGACATCCTCGCGCTCGGCTCGAACATCAAGAGCGCGATGGACGCCGCCACGACCGACCTGCCGCTCGGAATCCATCCCCATCTCGTCGCCGACCAGGCAGTGACCGTCAACAGCGCGATCTCGGAATTCATGCGGTCGCTCGTGGAGGCGGTGGCGATCATTCTCGCGGTCAGCTTCATTGCGCTCGGCGTTCGGGCGGGGCTCGTCGTGGCGCTCGCGATCCCGCTGACCCTCGTCATTGTCTTCGCGGTCATGCAGATCGTCCACATCGACATGCAGCGTATCTCGCTCGGCGCGCTGATCATTGCGCTCGCCCTGCTCGTCGACGATGCGATGACGACGATCGACGCGACGCTGACCCGGCTGAAGGCAGGCGACAGCAAGGCCGAGGCGGCGTCGTTCGCTTTTCGCACCTACGCCTTCGCCATGCTCGCCGGCACGCTGGTCACCATCGCGGGCTTCATTCCGGTTGGCTTTGCGGCGAGCTCGGCAGGCGAATACACCTTCTCCCTGTTCGCGGTCGTGGCGATCGCGCTGATCGCCTCCTGGTTCGTCGCCGTCATCTTCGCGCCCGTGCTCGGCGCGGCGATCCTGAAGCCGCCTGCGCCCGGCAGGAGCTCCGAGCCCGGTTTCGTGTTTCGGACGTACCGCAGCTTTCTTGGCCTCGCCATCCGCATGCGCTGGCTGACGATCGCGCTGACGGTCGCCCTGTTCGTCGTCTCGTTCCTTGCCATGCCGCTGATCCCGAGGCAGTTCTTCCCGTCCTCCGACCGGCCGGAGCTCTTGGTCGATCTCACGTTGCCGCAGAACGCCTCGATCTACGCCAGCGAATCGCTCGCCGACCGGTTCGACGCGACGCTCAAGGGCGACCCGGACGTCGAGCGCTGGAGCACCTACATCGGCCGCGGCGCGATCCGCTTCTACCTGCCGCTCAACGTCCAACTGCCGAACAGCTTCTTCTCGCAGGCCGTCATCGTCGCGAAAGACGTGCCGGCGCGCGAGCGGCTCAAGGCGAAGCTCGAAAAGGCCCTCGCCAACGATTTTCCGTCCGCCATCGCCCGGGTCTATCCGCTCGAGCTCGGGCCGCCGGTCGGCTGGCCGATCCAGTATCGCGTCAGCGGCCCCGACATCTCCGAGGTGCGGGAGATCGCCTCGAAGCTGGGGGCCGTCGTCTCCGCCAACCCCAACGCCGTCAATATGAGCTTCGACTGGATGGAGCCGACGCGGCAGGTCCGGATCGTGATCAACCAGGACGAGGCGAGGCTGCTCGGCCTGAGCTCCCAGGCGATCGCCAGCTCGCTGAACACGATTCTGACCGGTTCGCCGATCACCCAGGTCCGCGATGACATCTATCTCGTCGACGTCGTCTTGCGCGCCAGCGACGAACAGCGCACGTCGCTCGACAGCCTGCGTTCGCTACAAATCTCGATTCCCGGCGGGCGGACCGTGCCGCTAAGCCAGTTCGCCACCTTCGACTACGGCCAGGACTATTCGCTGGTGTGGCGGCGCGACCGGACGCCGACGCTGACCGTGCAGGCCGACGTCGCTCCCGGCGTGCTGCCCGAGACGGTGGTCACGGGCCTCACCCCCGGGGTCGAGGCGCTCGCCAAGACCCTGCCGCCCGGCGCCCGGATCGACGTCGGCGGAACGGCGGAGGAGAGCGCAAAATCGCAGGCCTCGGTGATCGCCATGGTGCCGATCATGCTGCTCGCCATGCTGACGGTGCTGATGTTCGAACTCAGAAGCTTCCAGCGCCTGTTCATCGTGCTGACGGTCGCGCCGCTCGGCCTGATCGGCGTCGTCCTGGCGCTGCTCCTGTCCAACCGTCCGCTGGGCTTCGTCGCCATTCTCGGCATTCTTGCGCTGATCGGCATGATCACCAAGAACGCGGTGATCCTGATCGGCCAGATCGAATCCGAGCGCGCCGCGGGCAAGGACGTGTGGACCTCGGCGGTCGACGCGGCGAGCGCCCGTTTCCGGCCGATTCTCCTGACCGCCGTATCGACCGTGCTCGGCCTGATCCCGATCGCGCCCACCGTCTTCTGGGGGCCGATGGCCTTCTCGATCATGGGCGGCCTGCTGGTCGCGACGGTTCTCACCCTCGTCTTCCTGCCAACGCTCTATGTCGCCTGGTTCCGCGGGCGCGAGCCGAAGGCGGCGTAAAGCCAGGGTCTCCAAGGATCTGATATATTGCAAGGGTTTGAACGTCCGTGAGCCGGCGCTGCGGCGCCGGCCTCACAATGGGGAATTGCGATCCGGCGCCAAGGTCACGCAGCCGGCGTCGACAACCACGCGCCGAGCGCCGCAACGAGGGCGGCGAGGGCAAAGGTGGAGTACGTCGCGATGGGGCGGGGAGCGCCCGTCGGCGGAACGGCGGGAACCGGCGGGATCGCGGGCGTTCAAACCCGAGCCTGTAGGCACAGAGTTCGCCCAAAGGAGACACTGACATTTGCGGACCGCTCACCTCACGCGCGCGGCCAAGGTCGAGGTCCCCCGGTTTCCGGTCAAGGAGCTTACGCACATGCCAGGGTCTTCGACCACGCAGGAGCGGATTTGCGCTCGCGTTGACGCGCATCCCGGTTTCGCCTTCCGCCCATGACAAACGTCGGCGTCCCGATTGATTCTTTTGCCGCTCAATGGCTCGCCTATGCGCACCTCTGCCGACGCTTCGCCCCCGGCCTCACGGCCGACAACGCACGGCTCGGCGCCGATGCGAAACGCTCGAATCTGGGCAGATCGCTCCCAGCGGCGCGCCGATCAGGCGCTGGGGGCTCAGGGTCCGGGGACGCGCCTAAGCGGCGCCTTTGGACCAGGTCCGGCCCCACATCAGCAACCCGACGGCGCCGAAGCCCGCAAGCATCTCGAGCCAAATCGCCGGCTCCGGGATCGCCACGATGCTCGCCGTAGACGAGGCGATATCGATGCTCCCATTCACAACATTCGTGTTTGCCGGGAAATGAACGAAATCGATTGCGATGGCGTTCGTCGATATGCCCGCGGTTTCACTCGTGTCAGGGATCTGCTGGTTCAGCGTGACGGTCAGGCCGCCGGAATCGAAGATCAGATCGTTTGGCGGAGGCGATCCGGAGAACGTAGTTGTTGACCCGAGGACCGTAAGGGTCAGGTTGTCGATCGCCGTCGAGCCGGTCGCAGACCGACCATCCACTGAGGACGTCGAACTGATCGTCTCCGCGCTCAAACCAAGGATCGGCGACATATCAAGCATGAGCACATCGATCGTCGATATCGCTGTCCCTGTCTCCGTCGGCGGATAGGAGGAGCTTGCTGTATCCGTCAGAGCGCCCGTGCTCAGGCCTATCGGCGGCAGAGAGAAAGAAGCAAGAGAAGCCGTGACATTGTACGCCGGCGGCGCCGAGCCGGCGGCAGGCAACAACGGAACAACCGTCGTCGCGACCCCAAAAAGCGTCAAGTTGATGTCAAGGACGCTGGACGAACTCGAGATGGTGGTGACTGCGGCGCTCGCGTGAACCGCGAGGATTGAAACCGTGCCTGTCCGGTTAACGCCCACACCCACCAGGGCTGGTGATGGTTATCAAACCGGCCATGGAAATCCGCCAGAGCGACGATCTGGGTTTCCCCAGTCAGTCCCAGAGTTTCATGAGCTTTTTCCGTATGACGCGGCATATGCTGCCTATCTTGATCGCGCGCGTTGGCCTGTCGGCTTTGTCTGGCCATATTGCGGCCAGATCGCTCTGCACGTGGACGCATCCTACATCTAGGGGCTGTGGGCGTTAACCGGATAGGCACGATTGAAACCATGCCCACCGACAGGGCGCCGACAGTCGCTAGGGCCGATGCTTTCCGCGTCATCGTACGATCTCCCCACTGGTCGTGAGCGAATACGTTTGCTGCAGGCGCCAATACTCGTAACTTCTGAGCCCATTACTCCTTACAACCACAATTCTCCGCCAGTGCGCGCGAGCATTCTCCGCCACTCGACCTGACTATAATTTCAAAATAGCGCCGGAAATCGGACATCTCCTGCATCGCGCGGAACGGGCGTGACGTCGGTGAATAAGAGTTGCCTCTTAATTATTCGCAACAAGTGGGAATGAGGGCGGCGCAGCCGGCCTCACAGTAATCCCTCGTCCCCCGCAATCCTAAACGGCGGCGGATGAATTCGCGCCTTCCGGACGCTGCGACATTTCGCAGCAGCACGAAGTCTTATCCCGCGCCTATAATCCAGCTTGGATAGGTCGCCGCGATCGGCGCCTTCGGCGTTCCTCGCCTCGCGACCCGGTTCCGCACCACTTTGGCTGGGCACCTCCACATGCAAACGCAACACGAAATCCTCTTCACGCCGGTCAGGATCGGCGCTGTCGACATCAAGAACCGCTACGCCATGGCCCCGATGGGGCCGGCCGGATTTTCGGATGCGGACGGCACATTCAACCCGCGCGGCATCGATTACTACGTCGAACGCGCCAGGGGCGGGACCGGGCTCATCATCACCGGCGTATCGATCGTCGAGAACGACATCGAGCATCACGAGATGCCGTTCATGCCTTGTCCGACGATCAATCCGGGCAATTTCGTCAAGACCGCGCGAGACATGACCGAGCGGGTGCACGCCTACGATTCCCGCATCTTCCTGCAGCTTACCGCCGGTTTCGGCCGGGTCGGCATTCCCCATGTCGGCGCCGGCGCGACCGCCATTGCGCCCTCGGCCATTCCGCACCGGTGGGTCGACGGCGTCACCTGCCGGCCGATGACCATCGAGGAAATCCACGCGATCGTCGGCAAGTTCGCCGACTCGGCCGAGATTGCCCGCAACGCCGGCTTCGACGGAATCGAGGTCCATGCGGTCCACGAGGGCTATCTGCTCGACCAGTTCGCCATCGCCTTCTTCAACCAGCGTACCGATGAATACGGCGGCAGCCTGGAGAACCGGCTGCGCTTCGCCTGCGAGATCGTCCAGGCGATCAAGGCGCGCTGCGGGTCCGACTTCCCCGTGGCGCTGCGCTACAGCTTGAAGAGCTTCATCAAGGACTGGCGCAAGGGCGCCCTGCCGGGCGAGGCGTTCGAGGAGAAAGGGCGCGACGTCGAGGAGGGCTTGGTCGCCGCCAAGCTTCTCGAGGCCGCCGGATACGACGCCTTCGACGGCGATCTGGGCTGCTACGACGCCTGGTACTGGAACCATCCGCCGATGTATCAGGCCAAGGGCCTCTATCTGCCCTACAACGCCATGCTCAAACAGGCGCTGAAGGTTCCGGTCATCACGGCCGGGCGAATGGACAACCCGGACCTCGCTGCGGCGGCGGTCGCCGAGGGCAAGACCGACATGGTCGGCCTCGGCCGCCCGCTCCTGGCCGACCCCGCGCTGCCGCAAAAGATCCAGGCCGGACGCGCCGAGACCGTCCGTCCGTGCCTCTCCTGTCAAGAGGGGTGCATGGGGCGCATCGCCGCCGGCTGGGATCTGAGCTGCGCGGTCAACCCGGCGAGCGGGCATGAGCGCGATTACGCGCTCCAGCCGGCGTTGCGGCGCAAATCGGTGATGATGGCCGGCGGCGGCATCGCCGGAATGGAGGCCGCGCGCGTCGCCGCCCTGCGCGGCCATGCGGTGACGATCTACGAAAGCTCCGACCGCCTCGGCGGCGTGGTGATCCCGGGCGGCGCGCCCGACTTCAAGGAGGACGACCGCGCCCTGATCGCCTGGTACGAGCGCGAGCTCGAGGATCTGGCCGTGCCGGTGAAGTTCAATGCGCCGGTTTCCGCCGCGCTCGTCGAGGCGAAGAAGCCCGACGTGCTGATCGTCGCCACCGGCGGACGGCCGAAGATGCCGCGGCTCGGCGACGCCGGCAATGTCTGCACGGCGGTCGAAGCGCTGAACGGCGTCAAGCCGATCGGCAAGCGGGCGATCGTCATTGGAGGCGGGTTGGTTGGCTGCGAAACGGCGTTGTGGCTGCGCGAGCAGGGTCACGAAGTGACGATCGTCGAGATCGCCGACCGCGTGCTCGGCGTCGCCGGCCCGCTCTGTTTCGCCAACAGCTCCATGCTGCTCGACCTTTTGACCTTCAAACAGGTTCGGGTGATGACCTCGAGCCGCGTCGTCGAACCGGGAAGGGACGGCTTCGTGGTCGAAACCGGCGACAAGCGGGTCACGGTGCCGGCCGACACCGCCATCGTCGCGATCGGCTACGCGTCCGACCGCAGCCTCTACGAACAAACGCGCAACCGGGTCCGCGAGATCTACCTGCTGGGCGACGCGCGCAAGGTGCAGAACATCATGTACGCAATCTGGGAAGCCTACGAGGTCGCCCGCGGCCTTTGAGCTGTCCGCGCCGGGCGGCGTCGCCGCCCTATCGAAGAGGTTGCCATACGCCGTCATGGCCGCCCCCGGATCCCAGTCCGGGGGCGGCCCGGCCGTCGACGCCGGCGCCGGAAGGCGCCTCACGCCCTTACCAGTTCAGCTCCTCGAAAAGGTCTCGCCAGTCACGGTTTTCGGCGTGAATCAGCCTCACCTTCCAGGCGCGAGGCCAATGCTTGATGTTGCTCTCGCGCTGGATGGCGGCGCGAATATCCTCGTGGAACTCCATCCAGACGAGGAGCTTCAGGCCGTATCGGCGGGTGAATCCATCGACGAGCCCCTCCCGGTGCTCGTAGGCGCGACGTCCGATGTCGGCCGTCACGCCGACATAAAGCGTGCCGTTCGGGCGGTTTGTCATGATGTAAACCCAGCCGCCGCGCCTGCCTTGGAACGATAGCGGCGGCCTCCCGTAAGGCAAGACGCACCGTCGCGCGCTCGGCGGTCTGTTCCGGACGATTTGATGACGGCCCAATTCGATCTCTCGGCAGCCCTTCACGGAGCGCCTGACGGCGCCTCGTGGATGGCCGGGACAAGCCCCGCCATGACGCAGGTGGGGACTTTTGAACAACACGACGTGGTCGCAACCAACGGACGGGCGCGATCCCTTGCGCTGCGCCGGCCGCCCCATCGAAGGCGCCTTACGCCGTCATGGCCGGGCTTGACCCGGCCATCCACGCCGGCGCCGCAAGGCGCGCGTCGAGGGCGTGGACCTGAAAGACTGTCATTCGCCAGATCGAGCCCGACCCGGGTGGTTGATGGCAACGACCATCTTGGCATGCCGATGCCGTTCGCCCCCCTACCCCGCCATCCGCCCATAAAAACTCCACCCAACCGCCCACGCCCGACGCCCGGCCGCGCTTCGCCCAGGCGAGCGCCTCATGCGGTCGAGTTCGACCTGGTCGTCGTGGCGGCCCTTGGGGAAGGCGATGCTGGAAGGGGTGGAAAGCGGTGGCCGCCACCGGCGCGGACAGAAGATATTCGATCCGCATGCGGCGAAGCGCGCGAAGCGATAGGAGGTTGATCGCGCGAGGTTTAGAAATGCTGCACACCCAGCGTCGAGGTTGCTGATCAGAATGCGTGTCGAGAGCATGCGCGATGACAACGCCGAGGGCCGAGATCGTCGAAGCCGCATCCTGGCAGGCGCGCGCGCGGCCTTTCTGCGCTTTGGCTTCGAGCGGGCGAGCATGGCCGACATCGCCGCCGGCGCAGGCGTTTCCCGTACGGCGCTCTACCACTATTTTCCGGGCAAGGAAGAGGTTCTTCGCGGCCTCGTCGACGAGCTTCACGCCCGGACGCTCAACGCCGCCAGACAGGCGCTGGAAAAAAGCCAGACCCTGGCCGACGCGTTGACGGGGCTTCTGGAGGCCAAGTTCGGCCGGACGCTCGCCCTGATATCCGAGAGCCCCCATGGCGTGGAGCTTGTAAACACCACGCACCGCCTCACCGGGCCGGCGACCCGCGCAGCGGATGAGGCGTTTCATGCGCTCGTCGTGCGGGCCCTCGTCCGTCATGGGCGCGCCGAAGAGGCGGACGCCGTCGCGGACACGCTCATTGCGGCCGCCAAGGGCCTGATGCGATCGGGCGACGCACACGTTTCGAAGGCAATGTTCGAAGCGCGGACTCACCGACTGATCGCGTGGTTGATAAGCTGACGATTTGACGTTTTACGTTCAGAATGTCAAACTCTCCTCATCTGCTCGAGGAGGGATTGAGCCATGTCGAACGTTCTCGCCAACAGCGGCTTCGGACTGCTGACCGCCCGCAAGTTCGCTGAGGCGGGCCACGCCGTGCATGACGGCTTTCGGTCGAAAGAGCGGGCGGGCGATCTCGACGCCCTGGCGCTCGAACTGCCGAACATCCATCCGGTCCGCCTGGACGTCATCGACCAGGCCTCGATCGATGACGCGATCGCGCAGGCCCGAAAGGCCGGTCCAATCGATGTTCTGGCCAGCAACGCAGGTTTCGAACTCACCCGTCCGGTCGACGGCGCCGACCCTCAAGAGGTCGCCGACCTGGTGTTCGAGGCGGCGACGACGAGCACGCCCCAGTTCCGCTACGTGGCTGGAGCCGACGCACGCGCCTTCATCCCGGCCTTCCGAAACCAGGATTTCGAATCCTTCAGGGGAGCCATGCTTTCCCGTTTGGGTTTCGCGGACTGGGAGGCCCGGGCTTGAGCCTGCACGGCTATGCGTCCGCCATCAACCCGGAGACACGTCCATGACTCAAAGCGCGCAAGTTCCGGACCGGCGCATCTTTTGGCCGCCTGGGCTTTCGCCGGCCACCGCGAGGGTCTTCGCGCAGAACGTTGTCGAGATCGCGGCCAAGCCGGAGACGGTCTGGTCGCTGCTGATCGACTGCGCCCGGTGGCCGTCGTGGTACAAGCATTGCGCCGACGTCTCGGTCCTGCGCGGCGGTCCACAGCTGAGCGCCAATGGGAAGTTTCGCTTCAAGACGCTGGGGTTCTACTTTGAACCCGAGGTCGTGACGTTCGATCCTTGTCGTATGCTCGTGTGGTCGGCGAAGGGTCCGGCCGGAACCAGCGGCGCTCACGCGTGGTACATTGAGCCCACGCCGGGCGGTTGTCGCATCATCACCGAAGAAGCCCAAAAGGGCTTGCTCCTACGGCTGATCGGAGCGCGGACGCGCCGCACGCTCACGACCTCGCACGAGGAGTGGCTGCGGGCGCTCAAGGCGTTGGCGGAAGCGGGGTAGTCGCTGGTCGAATACACGCGTGCTGATGGCGACTTGGCATTCCGCATTCCGGCATTCCGGCATTCCGGCATTCCGGCATTCCGGTGACACTTATTTCGCATTCCGGCGACACTTATTTCAATTCCCATTTGCCAGTTCCCCCTGCCCTCTGGATTGCCGTCGCCGCCCTCATCCCCACCCCTTCCTCCCCTTGGCGGCGCACCCCCTACCCCTCCACCAGCCGCCGATAATACTCGAGCCAGCCTTCCGCCCCCGTCCGTCCCTTCTTCGCCCAAGCGAGCGCCTGGGCGGTCGAGTTCGACCTGGTCGTCGTGGCGGCCTTTGGGGAAAGCCAGGAATTCGGAAAGGTAGTCGGCGAGCCAGGGCGCGCTCTCGGGCAGCAGGACAAAGCCGTTCTCGATCGTCGGGCTTTCCGCATGCATCCGTATGACCTTGTCGCCCTGCGGCGAGACGCGCGTGGCGTGCACAGCGCGCCGCGATCAGCAATTCGAATAACCGAGTATCTATGGCACGAGTCGAACAAAATATGCATGTAGTATGTAGCGCTGTGGCTAGCTTAGGTCTATAAAGTCGAGACTCACGATTTGCTAACCGCAAACGAGCACGGTCGACGCCTCTGCAGGGGAGATGCAAATGGCTGAACGAAAGTCAGCGTTGAAGAGAGCGCCAGAGAGGCCAGAACTGGCCAGACTCCTCGAGTGCGCGAAGGACGTTGTCGTAACGGACGAGCAATTGCGGGAGCAGCGCGCGAGTTTCGTATACGGGAACGCGCCGCATGGTTCGCGAATCACCAAAGAATCGGCTAAAGCTTCAGTGGCCAGGATTTGAGTCACTTCGCCGGCGATCCGCTGAGGCGGTTCGGCCCGGTGCTTCGTCGGGCCGAAATCAATGTTTGTGCTAGAAAAGGAAGACCCCGAGTTATTCGATCGTATTCAGGAGCAAAACCTGAATAGGCAGTATGAGCTTTTGACTAACTGTATCGAGATCGGACTGAAGAAAGGTCCGACGGCTTTTGACAAATACATGCTGTGGGCACTGAATCACGTAGCAGTTGCAAATATATCTCAATTTGGTGGAAGATTTAGAGAAGAGCCGATTTATGTTGGCAACCATAAGCCGCCTCACTTTAAGGAGGTGTCTGATTGGATGGATCGATTTGTTTCGACGGTACAGGAAAATTGGTATATTTGGACGGCCACAGAGCTGGCGGCGTATGGCCTTTGGCGTTTGAACTGGATACGCCCGTGCCTATCCGGTTAACGCCCACAGCCCCTAGATGTAGGATGCGTCCACGTGCAGAGCGATCTGGCCGCAATATGGCCAGACAAAGCCGACAGGCCAACGCGCGCGATCAAGATAGGCAGCATATGCCGCGTCATACGGAAAAAGCTCATGAAACTCTGAGACTGACTGGGGAAACCCAGATCGTCGCTCTGGCGGATTTCCATGGCCGGTTTGATAACCATCACCAGCCCTGGTGGGTGTGGGCGTTAACCGGACAGGCACGGATACACCCTTTTATTGAAGGGAATGGAAGAACGGCGCGTGCGACGTGCTATTATCTTCTTTGCGCTCGGTCCGGATCGCTCTTGCCGGGTCGGAGAATTGTGCCAGAAAGGATTCGCGACGAGCGGGAGGGCTACGAAAAGGCCTTAATCGCCGCTGATAGAGCTTGGGATGCGGGGCATTTAGACTTTACGGAGATGGAAGAGTATCTCGCGTCGCTGCTCCAGGCGCAACTTGAAGATGATGGACTGCCGTACGAGGGTACGTAAATCCGCGCACATTTGCCCGCCCATTGCCGGCGGCCTGCTGGTAGCAACCCGCCCCTACCCCGCCATCGCGCTTGCCCTCTCCGAGTTGAACGCTCGACGTCTGTGCAGCGTTTTGGTTCGGCCCGCTCTTCGGAAAGGCGTCTAGCTGCGTCACCTCTACTGCGGGAGGCAAGGTGTCAGACCAGGCGCTCGCCTCGATGGACACCTGTTAGCCAGGGCGGGGTTAGCAGTGGCGCGAAAGCGGGGGGTGCAGAGTCAGCGCCGCAGAGGATGCCTCGATGCTGCAACCGACGGCGGCCGCGACCTGGATGCGCCCGTTTGCGGGCATGACAGACAAGGGCGCCGACCCCGCCCCCTACCCCTCCACCAGCTGCCGATAATACTCCAGCCAGCCTTCTGCCCCCGTCCGTCCCTTCTTCGCCCAGGCGAGGGCCTGGGCGGTCGAGTCGACCTGGTCGTCGTGGCGGCCTTTGGGGAAGGCCAGGAATTCGGAAAGGTAGTCGGCGAGCCAGGGCGCGCTCTCGGGCAACAGCACAAAGCCGTTCTCGATCGTCGCGCTCTCCGCATGCATCCGCATCACCTTGTCGCCCTGCGGCGACACGCGCGTCACGCGCGAGCAGCGCGCGGCGATCAGCTCCTGGACGAGCTGGGTTCCCGAGGCGCGGTCCTCGATCAGGATCGCGTTGGGGGAAAAGCGCGCCCCGCATTCGATCACGGCGCGCTTCAAGTCCGGATAGGCGAGCCTTTTGCGCAAAACGTCGAGCAGGTAGAACTCCGCGCCCTTGAGCCCCCAGGTGGTGCAGACCGACCAGTCCGCCCCGTCGGCGGCCGTATTGGCCGTGTCCCAGCTCTGGACAATCTGATCGAAGTTTAACGGGCGCTCGCCATAGCGGCGGAACCAGTGCGACTTGATCAGCCCGCCGCCGGCCGGCGCCGGCCGCTGCTGGTACTGGGCGGCGAAGTTCTGCTCGCCGAGGGTCGCGCGGACGCGCTCGAGCACCTCCAGCGGCTCGCGCCCCGGGTGGAGCGCCTCGCCGGCCTGGCGCTGAAACGCCCGCGGCCCGAGCCGCGTCTCGATTTCATGCTGCTCGTCGTCCTCGGCGATGGCGGGAAAGGCCATGACGTCCCAGTCCTCCTGCTTCATCACGTGGCCGGTGAGGTCGTCCTCGTGCAAACGCTGCATGACGATGACGA
The DNA here is from genome assembly GCA_963822215.1 of uncultured Alphaproteobacteria bacterium. Classification (GTDB taxonomy): domain Bacteria; phylum Pseudomonadota; class Alphaproteobacteria; order Rhizobiales; family Beijerinckiaceae; genus Roseiarcus. The sequence goes on along the minus strand of CAWGGX010000005.1, from coordinate 693,006 downwards.
TTCTCCCCTTGGCCTTGTCGTTGAGGCGCGAATAGAGGGTCGAATCGAACCAGTCGTTGGCGGCGACGCGGCGGCTCTCAGAGTGCGCGTCGATCGGCTTCAGCGGGTCGTCGATCACGATGACGTCGGCGCCGCGGCCGGTCAGCACGCCGCCGACCGAGGTCGCGAGCCGCGAGCCGCCCTCGGTGGTGGCGAGCTCGGCGAGCGGCTCGCGCGCCGAGGCGAGCCGGGTTCGAAACAGCGCCTGGTACCACGGCGCGGTCATGATGAGGCGGCAGTCGCGGGCGAATTTTTCCGACAGGTCCTGCGCGTAGGTGACGTTGACGACGCTGAGCGTCGGGTCGTGGCCGAGCAACCAGGCCGGCAGGGCGACGGACGCTGCGAGAGACTTCAAATGGCGCGGCGGCACGTTGAGGATCAGCCGCCGGGTCCGCCCATGGCGAAGGCCATCGAGTTTCGACGCCAGAACCTCGACGTGCCAGGCGGGCGAATAGGTCTGCCCGGCATGCAGCTCGCCGAAGGCGCGGATGAGAAACGAATAGAAGTCTTCCCTGATGAGGGCGTTGAGCTCGGGGCGGGTGAAGGCGTTCATGGGGCGCAGGCCCTCATCCGGCCGGCTGTCGCCGGCCACCTTCTCCCGCAAAGCGGGAGAAGGGAGCGCGCCCCCTCGCCCGCTTGCGGGAGAGGGCTGGGGTGAGGGGGCGCCGCTCACTCCCTCCCTCCCGACAGGCGGCGGACGAGTTCGGCGACGACGAGGGCGTCGGCTTCGGCGGCGCGGCGGGCGGGGCGGCGCGGCGGGCGGCCGGCGTCGTCGTCGATCAGCGCGAAGACGAACTGCGCCGCTTGCCGATCACCCTCCGCCGCATGATTGACGAGCTGCTTCACGGCGGCTTCGAGCTTGGTCATGCGCCGCCGCTTGCCGTTCTCCTTGGCCTCGATCGACTCAGCGAGCGTGCGCGCCACCAGCGCGCCGAGCTTGGACGACGAGCGGCTTGGCCGCCCGCGCGGGTTGCCGGACTGGCCGAGGCGGAAGCGGCCGGCCCTTGGCGGCCGGCGGTAGCCGGCGGACGCGATCGGCTCCGGTTCGTCCGCGGGCGGCGGAAGGGGTGACGGATCTTGGGTGTCGGACATGCTGGCCTCATGGAACGGAGGAGGCGCGCCGGGCGCGCGCGACGGCGTCAAAGGTCTGGTGGGTCGGATCGAGCTGGGCGCTCGCTCCCGCGATTGCCTGCCAGGCGCGGATGGCTGCGTCGATCGCGGCGAAGACGGCCCGGTTGTCCGCGTCGTCGGCGTCGGCGCAGAGGAGGAGGTGCGGGCCAAGCGCCCAAACGTCGCCCGGCCGGGTCACCGGGAGCGGCGCCCCGCCTCCCGGCGGACGTGTCGGCCCCGGCGGGGAAACGGCGTCCTCGCCGGGAGGCTCGGCGGCGTCTTTTTTGCCGCCCTCGCCTGCGCCTGGGGGCCCGCCCCCGCTCGCGGGCCCGGGCGGGGCGGAAGCCTCCTCGTCCGGCCCCGCCTCTTTGCTCCCGGCGCCGGCCCCGATCCGCAAATCGATCTCCGCCAGGTCGAAGCCGGTCGCGGTCAGGGCGAAGTCGAGATCGAGGGTTTTGAGCGCCTCGAGCTCGAGCGCGAGCCGGCCCGCGTCCCAGCCGGAGCGGTCGGAAAGCCGGTTGTCGGCGATCATGAAGGCGCGCCGCTCGGCCGGATTCAGGTGGTCGAGGGCGATCGTCGGCGCCTCGGCAAGGCCGAGGCTTTGGGCGGCGAGCAGGCGGCCGTGGCCAGCGAGAACGACGCCTGCGTCGTCGACCAGGATCGGCGCGTTGAAGCCGAACGCGGCAATGCTCTCGGCGATGCCGGCGATCTGCCCGGCGGAATGGACGCGGGCGTTGCGCGGGTTGGCGGTCAGCGCGGTCAGCGGCCGCCAGACGACGGCGGTGGGCCCGGCGGCGCGGGGCGCGGGCCGAGCGCGGTCGGCCGACGCGGGGGCGCGCGGGGGCGAAGCGACGCCTTTCGCCGGGCGCCTCGGCGGCCGGCGGACGGCCCCGTCGCCGCCGTCGCCCGTAGCCTTCTCGTCGGCGGAATCCCGCGCTGTCTCCGGCCTCGCCATAGGGACTCCTTTCGCTCGCCTCGCCCGCGAAGCGACGCGAGGCGGGAGAGGATGGCGGGATGAAAACCGCCGGGTGAGGGTTCGCGGGCGCGAACCCAGGTCGTCTGGGCCTGGGGCCTTGGCGTGCCCGGATCCGCTATTTTTCGAATTTACCGAAATTACCGGCCGAAGTCAAGAAATTTGCCGATGAATGGCGTTTTTGCGCGCGGTTTCAATGATATATCGTGATTTTCTGATCCCCTGGCGCGGCCCGGCTTGGCCCCCACCTGATAATTCCCTGTTCCCGTGTCCGCGCCGCCTGTTCCTTCCCTGTTTCCGGCGCCCAAAATTCCCTGTTCCGATGGGACGCCGGGAGTGCAACACTCCGTTGTAAATCATTGATATTTATCGACTTATACCTGCTTGGCGTGGCGCCGGCGGGCAAAAAATTCCCTGCTAGCAGGGAATTCGGTTTTTTGCCGCTCGTTCGGACGCCCTTCGCCTTCCGCCGCCCATCCTGATATGAGGAGGCCGATGGCAAATCCTCGCCAGGCGCTGCGCGCGCCGTTTCTCGCTTCCGCCGACGCCCCGCCGGTCGAGTGGCTCGTCTCGCCGGGCCTGACCGGCTACGCCGAGGCGCTGGCCGCCATGGAGGCGCACGCCGACGCCATCGCCGCCGGCCGCGCCGCCGAGCGGGTCTGGCTGCTCGAACATCCCCCCCTCTACACCGCGGGGACGAGCGCCAAGGACGGCGATCTCCTCGATCCGCGCTTCCCCGTCTATCGCGTCGGCCGGGGCGGCCAGTTCACCTATCACGGACCCAGACAGCGGGTGGCCTATGTGATGCTCGACCTCAAGGCGCGCCGGCCGGACGTGCGCGCCTATGTCGCCGCGCTCGAAGGCTGGCTGATCGCGGCGCTGGCCAGCCTCGGGGTCGAAGGCGAGACGCGCGAGGATCGGGTCGGCGTCTGGGTCGCAAGGCCCGACAGGCCGCCGGCCTTGAGCGGCGCCCCGGCTGAGGACAAGATCGCCGCGATCGGCGTGCGGATCCGGCGCTGGGCGACCTTCCACGGCGTCGCGCTCAACGTCGCGCCGGACTTATCCCATTTTTCCGGCATCGTCCCGTGCGGCATCTCCGACGCCCATTATGGCGTGACCAGCCTCGCCGATCTCGGCCGCGCCGCGACCATGGCCGAAGCGGACGCGGCGCTGCGGGCGGCGTTCGAGGCCTGGTTCGGGCCGACCGTCGCGGCCGGCGCGGCGGCGTCCCTGCCCGCCCCGGCCTGAGGCGGCGCGACCGGCGATGCGCCTTGATCCTTCGACGCTGGCCCGGCGGGCGTTCTGGCGGCGCGCCTATGCGCGCCGGCGGCTCGGAACCGAGCGCGCCGCCGCGCTCGCCCCGCTCCACTACGCCCTTGTCGGCAAGCGCCTGGGGTTCCGTCCGAACGGCTTTTTCGATCCGCGCTTCTATCGCGAGCGCGCGGGCTTAGGCGCCGGCGCGACCGGCCTCCTCGCCCATTACCTCGCGCGGCCGGATGGGCCTGACCCCTCCGCCGAATTCGATGGCGCCTGGTACGCCGCCGAGAATCCGGACTGGCGCGCGACCCATCCCCATCCGCTCCTGCACTTTCTCGAGGCCGGTCTCGCGAGCGGCCGCCGGCCGCGGGCCGATATCGACATGGGCTTCGTGCGCGACGTGATCCGCGGCCGGGGCCGGTCGATGGAGGAGGCCGCGATGCGCGTCTTCGATCCGAAGCCCCGCGACAGCGACATGAAGCCGCCGCTTACCCATGAGGAGCTTCGGGCGCGGCAGGAGCGCTTCTACGCCGATGGCCGCCTCAGGATCGAACGGGAGGCCCCGGCAGGCCTGCGCAGCCGTCTCGTCTTCGTGCAGTGCGGCCGCGGCTTCGACGCGCCGTGGCTGGGTGAGCCGCGAAGCTATGACGTCCTCCTCAACGGCTACCAGGAGGGCGACGCCAATCCGCGCGCCGATGGAGTTGTGTTTCAGGCCGGGACCAAGACCACCGCGATCCGCCGCCTGCTCGCAGAGCGCCCCGACTGTCTCCTGCGCTACGAGGCCGTGCTGTTTCTCGACGACGACATCGAGCTCGGCGCGACCGACATCGACGCGCTGTTCGACGCGATGGCGGGGGAGCGGCTCGACCTCGCCCAGCCGGCGCTGACCGCGGAGTCCGAGTGCGCGTGGACGTTTCTCAAGCGGCCCGAAGCGCCGAACGGGGTCTTCCGGGTGTCGACAGTCGAGATCATGGCGCCGCTGATGACGCGCCGCGCGATCGAGGCTGCCGCCTCGGCCTTCTCCGAAACCGTCAGCGGCTGGGGGACCGATCTCCTGCTCGGCCCCGCGGTGCGCGGCGCATTCGGGGCGGGGAGCGTCGGCGTCATCGGATCGGTCGCGGTCCGGCACGCGCGCAAGGTCGATCTCTCCGGCGGCGCCTTCTATGCCTATCTGCGCCGCTACGGCATCGATCCGGCGCACGAGGCCAACCGCGTCGCCGTCGATTTTCGGGTCGAGCGCCACCTGCGGCTGCTGGCGCCCGGGGCGCCGGGGCCGACCTGCTCGCTCGGACCTCGAACGCCCGGGGCCCCCGAGCCTTGAGCGCGGCGTCCGATCTCACGCGGCGCCGCCAGCCGGTCGGCCCGTTTCGTCAGATCTAGGTTCGCAGATGGGTCCCGAAATGGCGCGCCCGGCGAGAGGACGCATGATACCCTGTAGTTTCAATAGCTTATGGACGCCTGATTGCATGACTTGTATGACCGAGACGGCCGCCCGGTCAACCCCGAATAAGCCCAAGGGGTCGCCCATCTGAGAGGTAGGCACGCGCTTCCCGGCTGAAATCTCCCCCCATCGGTTCTTGGCCGAAAAGGAAAGCAGGCGACGCGTCGAATACCTAAGGCCGACCCGTGCCGCCGCCCTTGACCCGAGCCGCCCGATGTTCCACTTTCGTTCTCATGGAAGTCGAAACACTAGGCATCGCGCGAAGCCTCGGCTGGAGGGTGCACATCCGGTGCTCCAACGGCTATCGCGAGGGCACGAAGTCCATGCGGCGATGCACCTATCGCAAGCAGCTCGACCTTGACACTCTGGTTTGCACCCGAGGCCCGAACTTCCCGCTCTCACGCTTGGAGACGCGCCTCATGTGTCCTGCTTGTGGCAGCCGCAGCGTAACCGTCGTGTTCGAACCGCCGAGCAACGGGCAGCTCTCTACCGGATGACAGAGTTTCGTAGGCGTTTCCCGTCCTAAAGGTATCACGGCAAGGCTTTTGCTTCTTCTGGCTTGAACGGTTGGAAACACGGATAATCACGTCGAGGAAGACCTACTACAAAGCAATATAGATTGTAATTTATCCACTTTGACGCTAACTCTAATTATTTATTGTCGTGGCTGAGCGAGAGAAAGCATGGAATTTTGTCGCTAGGTCGGCGCATGCCCTGTATGCAATCATGTAATTGAGTGAATGCAGGCTGAATACGATTTTCAAACTGAGAGCTCTTCTCCTGATTATATTCCTGCTCAAGACCGATTATATTCGCCATTAAGTCGCGATTCCATTCATCAAATACAGCGGCGTACTGCTGCCAAGCGGTGTCCTGCTCACTCTGCGGATATCCCCTCTCTACCATCACCCGATATTTGTTCATGGTAGCCAAGCGTTGCCAAGCCAATCGCATTAATTCTCTGGCAAACCGGGACCTCTCATCGTCGCGCGCCAAATCAAGCGCGTCCGGCTTGAGGTGGAAAAATACTAAGGCTTTATCGATAGCGTCGGTTAGATTGGCAAACCCTACGAATATGACAGCTATACTTGCAATTGTTAATCCCAGCCAGGAGCGCCGCAGAGCACGAAACCAAGAAGCTTCATCGTGATCCTCCGACTGAGGCGGAGCACTCATCGAGTTTGGAGGCTCGTCAGATCCTTTCATAGACGTACGCCTTACCTTAAGCTCTCGGCGCTTGACACTTGGCTCGTCAGCAGAACCAGTCATTGACCACGTGGAAGGCCGCGTAGAGAATCACATCGCCCGGGCACTAACCCAACGGGAGAGAGGATATGCGAATACCGGCCCTATTGATACCCTGCCTATTCATAATAGCAAGTAGCGCACGCGGCGCAGACTGCCCCCCGAAGCTGGTGGGCTATCTTAGGATTCCAGGTCTGGAGGCTGATTGGGTTTATGAGATGAACTTGGACAGTAAAACGTACAGGGCACATAGTCGTTCGGGGCCAGCAATCATTACGGGCCGGGTCTCTGCGGACTGCGACGCGGACCAGATAGTTCTAGAGCTCGCAATGACGAGCGACGACAACCCCGCAGAGTGTGTCTTAGATCTTGACGGGGATTCTTTCCGTGGGAGTTGCCTCTTTCGGAATACCCAAGGAGGCCCGACATTTATGACGGTGCCAACTACGCAACCATAGGCGGGAACGTCGCGGACAGAGGAGCATTGCGCGGCGCTCGCCGAGCAACCTTGAATGTCCAAAAGGCCTCGCTCCAGCGGACGTGTCCGGACCCTTTCGCATCTGGCGTCCAAAAGGTCACTATTGACATTTGGACTTCAACAACTCATAAGCCCAGGAGTTATGGACACACCTAGGAGAGTCAAGCATGTCAAGCACACCGCACAAAGGCCTTTTGGTCGGATACGCCCGCACCTCCACCGCCGAACAGGAAGCAGGCCTCGAAGCCCAGGTCCGCGACCTCAAGGCAGCCGGATGCACGAAGGTATTCCAAGAGCAGGTGTCATCGATCGCCGAACGCGCCGAGCTGGAGCGCGCCCTTGAGTACGTGCGCAGCGGGGACACGCTTGTCGTCACCAAGGTCGATCGCCTAGCCCGCTCGACGGTTGGCCTCTGGGAGATCGTGAAGCGGCTTGAGGCTGTCGAGGATGGGGGAGCGGGCCTTCGCGTTCTCAACCTCGGCGGCGAAACGGTCGATACCAAGAGCGCATCAATCGGCACGCCGCGCCGCTTGAGATAGTGCCGCAATTCCGCGTCGACGATTCGCGTGTCTCGCCGTGCGTGAGCCTGCCGGTACTCCTCATTCAATTCGGACAGCCGATTGCCGTAGGCGTAGGCGTGATCCTCCTCCATGCCCTTGCGATCAAACGAGACGGAAACGAGATCGGGCCATTCGGCTCGCTCATCGGGGGTCTGCAAGCGCCGCCGATCGTCACCATCCTCACGCTCCGCTTCGTCCACCGCCAAAACCTCCGCGATCACGTCCGACTCAATGTCTGCGATGGTGATGGGAGGCACGTCGGCTGGCATCTTCGACTCCGCCGCGATGCCGTCCTTGGATCGAAGGGCTGTCTGGAAAGCGACTGTGCATTCCCTCAACGCCTTGGAGGCTTCGACCTTCGCAACTGAGGGCTTCTTCGTTGCGAGGGACCGTTTGAAGTTCGCTTTCCCCTGCCAGGGAGGGGGCATAAAGGGCCGCAGGTCGGGCGGGATGACACGCCGGAAGTAGTAAGTGCCGTGACGGTCTTTGAGGAGATAGGTCATCAGCGCCATGGGCCTTTTGCACCACCTGTTTGTACGAGGGTGGCGACCAAGGCATTGATACTACGGAAGTTTCATATTGACCAGAGACTTAGCGGTCAATGGCGCGCCCGGCGAGATTCGAACTCACGACCTTTGCCTTCGGAGGGCAACGCTCTATCCAGCTGAGCTACGGGCGCATCGCGTGGCGGCCCATCGGCCGCCCACGCCGACTTCCTTAAACGAATTCGGTGGGGATGGGAATCCCCACCGCGCGATTCCTTTCAGGCCGCAAGGGAGGCGACAGCCTCGACCCCGAAATATTGGAGATAGCGATTTTCGATCTCGCAGAGCGGCATGACTACGAAAATGTCAGTGGTGTTAAACGCACGGTCGACGACCGGAGTCGGGCTGAAGGTCGCCCCCAGCCGCCAGTATCCCTTGACCAGCGGGGGCAGACTGCGCAGGAGCGAACGCGGATCGGCGGGTGCGGCGCCCGAGCTCCCGTGGTCCGGATCGACCCGGTCAGTGCGGGGCGCGACCCGCCAAACCGAATCGCCGCCTCCATCCGCAAGCGTGCGAATCGCGTCAGCGTGAGCCGAAGCGTCGACGCCCGGCAGACTCGCGCAGCCGATCATCCCGTCGATCCGGTGGTGCCGGGCGTACGCCCACAGGCCGCGCCAGAGGAGTTCAAGCACATGCTTGCCGCGATGGGCCGGCGCGATGCAGGCCCGTCCGACCTCGAGGAAGCGCATGTCCGGGCGACGCGCGATCAGGGTGCCGACGTCAAATTCGCACGCGCTGTAAAAGCCGAAATTCCGCTCCGCCACGTCCTGCCGCAACAAGCGATAGACGCCAACGATCCGCGGCGTCCCGTCCCGATAGGCCTCGGTCCTGTCGATGACGATCAGGTGGTCGCTGACTTGGTCGAAGCGGCAGACGTCGCGGCGGATCAGACGCGCGGTCGGATCCGGCGTGGCGCCGCCCTCCTCGAAGAATACGCGGTAGCGCAGCTTCTGCGCCCTGCGCACCTCCCTCTTGGTCGTCGCGAGACGCGCCTCGAGCGCGCCGGAGCGGGCGAGCGACGGACCAAGCCCGGCAAGATCCAGCCTGCGCGAAAGCCGTTGCAGGAGCGGGCGGACCGCCCCCTCCGCGTCCGGCCTCGATGAAAATATCAGCGCCACCCGGGCGTCTCCGCGATTCTGCCTTATCCGGAAAACAGAAGCATGCTCGCCAGAAGATATTATGACGCTTTTGAAATCCCCTTAGACGTTACGCTTGGGCGGCACAAGCGTTCGATGGTTTGGGCCAGATCGTCGAATTCGAACGGTTTGACAAGAAACGCGTCAAAGCCCGCCATCGCGCAGAAGCGGCGCTCGTCCTCGAGCCCGTTGGCTGTCAGCGCGACAATCGGCGTCGGCCGGGCTGCGGCGGCCGCCTCCCAGGCGCGCAAACGGCGGGTGGCTTCGACCCCGTCGATTCCGGGCATCCTGACGTCCATCAGAATCAGTTCAAACGGCGGCGGCGCGTCCGGGGCCGCTGGCGCGGCCAGGCGCACAGCCTCTTCCCCATCCTTCGCCCGGAAGGGCTCAAAACCGATACGGCGCAGCGCCTTTTCGGCGATGAGCGCGTTGATGTCGTTGTCCTCGGCGATGAGCGCCCGGCGCGCGGCCGGGCCGTGGCGTTCAGTCACGTCGGGCGGCCGCACCGCGGCCGGAAACTCGGCCGCGAGCCTTTCGTACAGCGAGCGCGCGCGCACCGGCTTCACCAGCCAGCCGTCAAAACCCTTCAGCGAGGTCTGGCCGAAGGCGCGCCGCTCGAATGGTGAGAACAGCACCAGGCTCCGCGGCGCGCCCGCCGCTCTCGCCGCCTGGGCGAGCCGATTGGTGGCCTGCGGGCCAAGCGCGCAGTCGACGATGACCAGATCCGGCCGCCCCGGAAGAGCGAGCGCAGCCAGTCCGGATTCGAGGCCTTCGGCGCGCGCCACCGTGGCGCCCGCTTCGGCGAGCCGCGTGGCGATCGCAGGCGCCTCGAACGGCGAGTTGGCGATGATCAACGCGTGCGCCCCTTCGAGGGCGATCGGACGCACGTCGGGGCGATGCGATGGATCCTCGCAAGCCGGCAGGTCGACCGTAAAGGCGAAGATCGATCCGCCGCCCGGGTTATCATCGAGCGTCAGCGCGCCGCCCATGAGCGCCACAAGTTGACGCGAAATGGCGAGGCCAAGACCGGCGCCGTCATGCAGGCGCGCATGCGAGACGTCGCCTTGTTCGAAAGCCTCGAAGATCGCCTCGCGACGGTCGGGAGGCACGCCGGGACCCGTATCGACGACGGCGAAGCGCAAAGCTTGCCCCTCTAGGCAGTCGACCGCGACGCAAACGCCGCCGCTCCGGGTGAACTTGATCGCGTTGCCCGCCAGGTTCAGGAGCACCTGCCTGAGGCGCATCGCGTCGGCGCGCACGAACCGCGGGCTGGCTGCGCTGATCGAGGCGGCGATTTCCAGGCCCTTGCTCTGGGCTCGCGGGGCGAGAAGCTCGACCACCCCCTCGACCAGCCGGGTGAGGTCGACCACCTCCGCCGCCACATCGAGCCGGCCAGCCTCGATCCGCGAGAGGTCGAGAATCTGGTCGATCAACGCAATCAGGGCGGCGCCGGAGCTACGGATGGCGTCGACGTAGCTCGCGTTCTCGGGATTGAGGCCGGCGCGTCGCAATAGGTCGGCCATGCCGAGAATGCCGTTCAAGGGAGTGCGGATCTCGTGGCTCATGGTGGCGAGAAAGCGGGACTTGGCGACGCTCGCAGCCTCGGCCCGATCACGCGCGGTCGCGGCCTCCTTGAGCCGCCAGACCTCGTCCCGCAGGGCTTCGTTTTCCGCTGCGGCGCGCCGGAAATAGTCTCCGGCGCAATTTTGGGCCGCGGCAAGGACCGAAGCGAGCGCGGTCAGGAGGGCGATGACCATGCCCGCCTGCACGCTGAGCGCATGCGCCGCGACAATCGGGCTTATGTCCATCGGGGCCTCGCCGATCCGGGGCCCTTAGGGTGCCATCTCGAGGTTGACATTCTGTTGCCGGAAAACCCTCGAAACCGTCGCAGCGGCGGGACGCGGCAATGCACTCGCCTTTAGCCGCCGGCTCCGGCCTCACGCCGCTGCGGCGAAACGGTCTGGCGAGCCGCGGTAGGACAAGGCTTCGGCAAGATGCGCGCGGCGCACCGGGCCGCCGCCGTCGAGGTCGGCGAGGGTGCGGGCGAGCTTCAGCACCCGGTGATAGCCGCGCGCCGAAAGCCTGAGCTTCTCGGCGGCGTCGCGCAGCAGGCGCAGGCCCGCGTCGTCGGCGGCGGCGATCGCCTCCACCAGGCTCGAGGGCGCGGCGGCGTTGCACGCGACGTTCTCGAGGCCGAGCTCGGCGTAGCGGGCGACCTGGACGTCGCGCGCCGCCGCGACCCGCGCCGCGACTTCAGCCGAGCCTTCGCGCGGCGCCGGCATCATTAGATCGGCGGCCGAGACGGACGGCACGTCGACGACAATGTCGAACCGGTCGATGAGGGGCCCCGACAGCCGCCCGAGATACTGGGCGACGCAACGCGCGTTCGGGGCGCGCTTGCAGGCGTAGCCCGGCTCATTGGCCGAGCCGCAACGGCACGGATTCATTGCGGCGATGGGCTGGAACCGGGACGGATAGACGAACTCGATGGTTGGCCCGCGCAATGGCGACCTCGCCCGTCTCGATCGGCTGGCGCAAGCTGTCGAGAACTTGCGGCTGGAACTCGGGCAATTCGTCCAGAAACAGTACGCCGTTGTGGGCGAGCGAAATCTCGCCGGGCTTGGCGTGAACGCCGCCGCCGACAAGCGCCGGCATCGAGGCGGAATGGTGAGGCGCCCGGAACGGCCGCCGATCGGTCAGCGCGCCGCCGGCAAGCGCGCCAGCGATCGAGTGGATCATCGACACTTGGAGCAGCTCGCGCGGCGTCAATGGGGGCAAAATCGAGGGCAGGCGCTGGGCGAGCATCGACTTGCCCGCTCCCGGCGCCCCGCTCATCAGCATATTGTGTATATAATTGACAGGCAGTCGATTCCATGGGATGACTCCGCATGGCCGGGAAACAGGCGCGTTCGACTCCAACGGCCCTGGCGGCGGTAGTCCGACCGGTAGCTTACTCCTATGTCCGATTCAGCACGCCTGAGCAGTCGCAAGGCGACAGCTATCGCCGGCAGATCGAGAAAGCACGTTCTTACGCGGCTCGTAACGATCTCTTCCTCGACGAGACCTTTCGCGACGAGGGCGTGTCCGCTTTCAAAGGGAAGAATCGCAAGGAAAGCGCGTTGAAGCGGTTCGTGGACCTCGTCGAAGCGCGGAAAGTCCAGAGCGGGTCATACCTCCTCGTCGAATTGCTGGATCGGCTGTCGCGCGAGGAGGTTGTCGATGCATTGGAGTTCTTCCTGCGCCTGATGCGTCTCGGCCTTACCGTCGTGACGATCGGCGACTCTGAACACGCCTATTCCCGCGAAAGCCTGCGCGGCGACCACACCCAATTGCTCACGTCGATCATCGTGATGATGCGCGCGCATGAAGAAAGCGCCACGAAATCCGACCGCGTCGGGCGGGCGTGGGCCGCCAAGCGCGATCGCGCCCTGGCGACCGGACAGGCGATGACGGCTCGTTGTCCGGCATGGATTCGTCTTGTCGGTGGTCCCAGGACCGGACACTACGAACTGATCGAAGACCGCGCGGCTCATGTCAAACGATGGTTCGACAAAACGATCCGCGGGTTCGGGCGCCGGGTGATTGTCCGCGAAATGAATGCCGACAAAGTTCCGACCTGGGGGCCAGGCAAGCGGTGGCATGACAGCTACATTCAAAAGGTTCTCTCAAACCCGGCAACATACGGCGTGTTCGTTCCGCTGAGCAGGCTCGCGGGTGGCGGGCATGGAGCGGCGGAGCCCATCGAGAAGTATTTCCCGGCGGTCGTCGACGAGGCGACCTTCCGGAAGGCGCAGGCGGCCAGCAAGGAGCGCGGCTCGGGTCGAGGGCGCACCAGCCTGCGGCGCCGGAACCTCCTGCGTGGCATCGCCAAATGCCAAGCCTGCGGCGCTGGCATGGTCTTCATCGACAAGGGCAAGCGTTCCCGCGGACCTGTGCTCAAATGCGGCAATGCCCATGAGGCTGGAGGCTGCGAACAGACGGAGACCTATCCCTACGCGCTCGTCGAGGTCGGCGTGCTCGTCGGACTCGGCGCCAGGCGGGCTGAACTGGCGACGAACGCGACGAGCGTCCACCGAAGGGCCGAGGACGCCCTCGTCGCGGCGACGGCCCGCCGAGACGAGGCGAAGGCCAGGCATGAAATGCTCCTCGACCTGGCCTTGAAGGGCGTAAGCGTCCCGATCGATCGGATGAAGAAATCCGGCGGCGACGTGGACGCCCTGGAAAAGGCCGTCGTCGAAGCCGGCGCCGCGCTCGATCGCGCGAAGCTGAGCGATCCCGACGTCGACGTCGCGGACATCGTGAAGAATCTACGCCGACCTCGACCGCCTCGATCCGGACGAGCAAGCACTCGCCCGCGCCACGATGCACGACAAGCTGAAGCGCCTGGTCACCAAGGTCGAGATCGGCCCGGACGGCTATGTCTGCCACAACGCGGACGGGACCACGACCAGAGGCGCCGCGTTGGACCGCCGATGAGGCGCGTGTCCACAGGCGTCCCTCAGGGCGATCTTAGACGCCTGACGCCGTGGTCTGAGCGGGTCAGCCGGGTCGATCGCTCAACGATTCCTTAGCCCGTTCCTGAGATCCTCGAAGCACGTGCCGGGTCGATGCCGTTGTCCCGACTCGGCAGGCGCTTCCAAGGAATCAAGCCGTGCCCACGCCGCTCTACGATGCGATTCTCGCGTGCAGGATCCCGCGTGCCTCGAAGCGGTTGCGGGCGCGCTTGCAGGATATGCGAGGCATGGCGCCGCACGCTGACCTGCTGGAGCCGCTGCTGTTTCCGGAAGTCGTCGAAGCGCTCCGATTGCTGGAAATGAGCGACGAGGAGTTGGACTGCGGGCAGGTTGAGGTCACCGTTAGCCTCCGGCGCGTCGACGGCGGCGAATGGAGGCACTTCAGCACGCACTGCCCGGCGAAGATGGCCAGAAGCGCACTGGAGGACTTCGTCGTCGTGAGGCTTCCACGCCGCGACAATCTCGAAGGGTTGCTGAACGGCCAAGAGGTCACGATCTACGACTTTTCGTACGGCGCCGTGACGGGGCGAACGATGCCCCCGCGGAATGCGGGCGGAGCCTAGGGTTGTGGCCCCATGGCGTCGAAAGGGGTCGCATGGGCGAGGAATGCGGCATCGCCGCCTTGCAGCGGGTGCAGGAAGCCAGCGAGCGGAGTCCACGACCGAGGACGACTGCCTCCAGGACGCGGTCGACAGGAAGCCGGCTGAGAGTTCGGTGCGGCGCGGCCGGTCCTCGATGCCAGTTCCCTTGACGACGTGCCTTACCGCGAAGTCTGGAGGCGGCGATCGTATTCACACGAGTGGCTGCCTGCCCCGCGATCCGTCGCCGACATAAGGGACTTCCTCATCAAGATGGTCGAGGAGTCCCTGAAGCTTCCATAGGCAGCTTGGCGGACCTCACGGACTTTCAGCCAGAAAACGGTCGCACCACGTAGATCCTCGTTGACAGCCTGGCCGTGTCATGCGCGCGATGGGATCATCGGGCGAAAACATGGACGGGACACCTTCCGCGATGGCGGGCAGCGACTGGTCGGCTCAGGAGAACGATCTCCTGGTGGCGGACTATTTCGCCATGCTCGGCGAGGAGATGGCCGGGCGTTCGTATGTGAAGTCCCAGCATCGGCGCACGATCGTCGACCTGACGGGGCGCCCGGACAAGTCCGTCGAGTGGAAGTATCGGAACGTGAGCGCCGTCCTCGAAACTCTAGGGCTGCCGCGCATCCGCGGCTACGTGCCGGCGCCGCATGCCCAGTTCCATGGGCTCGCGGCGGCGATCGACCGATACCTGACTGTGAACAACGCGGTCTTCGGTATTGAGCCGGCGCTCCCCGCAGTGACCGACGACGATCCTTTTGTCGAGCCGCCAAATATCTTGGCCAAGAAGGAGAGGACGCCCGATCCGATCCGCCGCCTGGCGCGCAAGTTCGACCCGGTCGCAAGGGACGCCCACAACCGTGCGCTCGGCAGGAAGGGGGAGAAATTTGTCCTCGACCAGGAAGAGCGCCGCCTCATCAAAGCAGGACGTGAAGACCTCCTGCCTGACCTCATTTGGGAGTCAGATGTCAACGGTGACGGCGCGGGCTACGACATCCGTTCTTTCGATCCGGTGACGGGTGACGAGCGCCTGATCGAGGTCAAGGCGACCTACGGCGGGGAGAGGATGGGCTTTTTCGTCAGCCGGAACGAAGAAGAGCTTTCGCTGGAGCGTCCGAAAGAGTTCCGCCTCTACCGGGTCTTCGATCTTGCGATCCATCCGCGCATATTCGCGCTCCAGCCGCCACTGCGCGATTTCATCCATCTGGAGACGGCCAACTGGCGGGCGACATTCTGATGAACGAGCGCCCGCCGGGCTGTGGAATGTCCCTGACCAGCCGCTGGCTCGACCGCAGGGGCGGGGTCGTGGATATGCCCAATCGGGAGCCCCGAAATGGAAGGGACGTCCAAGAAGCAGCGTTTCGTCGTCGATATCGACGCCCTGCCGCCACTGTTTCCGACCCATCTGCATTCGCCTGAGTTCTGGGAGCAACTCGGACGGACGGTCGCGACGTTCGGGTGCCTCGAAGAAGTCTTGGGGAGGGCCATCTTTGCGCTGACAGCAACCGTCCCGTACGACGAGGCCGAGATAGAGGGGGCCTACGAACGGTGGCTCCCGACGCTGGAGCGCGCCCTGATGGACCCGTTGGGCGGACTGATCGAGTCGTACGGGACGTCCTACCGCAGCCATCCGGACGCCGCCTTCGACAATTTCGACGGTCTGCTTGACGAACTTCGTCGCGCGTCCGCGATGCGCAATGTCTTGTGTCACGGGTCATGGCGAAAGCCGGACGCTCAGGGACTATCGCTGCCCCTCTTCGTGAACCGCCGCAAGGAAGTCTTTTGCACGCCGGTCGACATCGAGTTCCTGCGCCAGACTCAGCGCGGCGCGGTCGAATTGGTTTGCCACGTGGTCAATTCGGTCACGGCGATGGGCTGGCAGTTTCCCGGCATGACGGGGCCGGGAGCCGTGATCTATCGGCGGAGTCCTTGATCAGTTTGATGACGCGCCACCGGTCGCTGTCGCGCTACATGAGATCGCGCAACCTGGAACCCGGTCCGAGTTCCACCACGCGCTTTCACAGCCCGGACCGGCGACATCGGCCCAAGAATCCGACTTTTACATAAGCACGCCAGCGTGGCCTTACCCTCAAGAGGCCACCAATAGCATCCACGTCAGCGTCTATCTGCCATGCACTCTCAGCATGGCCCGTGAGAGATTGCGATGGCTGAGGACTGCCAAAGTCCACGGGGCTAACCATGGAAGGAAACAGGCACATGGTCGACTTTCGGTAGCGTCCAGCCACATTGGAAACCAATGCGCTGGGCAGCGACCTACTACTGTGCTCGTCACCGATCGCAAAGTGTCAACATTGATCCGTAATGCAAATTTGTCACAGATTGATTTCATCATAAGCTCTTGACGGATGTATTTAGATCCGCAATCCTTTGTTTGAAAATGAAACGCCCTGGCGAAAACTTATGTTTCGCGGTGACGTTTCTTCGTTTTGATCACGACGTCGACCGCAATCGTCGCATCCTCCGCATATCCCATGCGGTCGCAGGCTGCGCTCGCATAGTGCGTGGAGCCTCTCATGACAGATGGCGGCGAAAGTCCCGATGAACCAGCCATCGCCGTCCCGGCGGAGGCACTCAAGACGTTAAGTCCGGCAATGCTTGGCTCGACGCTTTCGAAGCCGACCGCCGCTAGTGTAGGCGACATCACGGTCGTCTTCTCACGCTCGCCCGACTACAAGCCCCACTCCCTGGTTGACATCGAAAAGATGGTCTTGCCACCTGTCCTCCATGGGCAGTTCCATGTCCCCGAGGCCATGAACAAGGAGACCGGCTTCCAGGTGCCGGACGCCGTCGCGACATGGGACTCCGTCTCAGACGATGTCGACCAGCGCTTGAGCGCCGACCCTGCCCATCGCATCTGCATGCGACCTGACGAGTGGAAGTGTGGTGACGCCGCATGGCTCGTCGACCTTGTTGGGTCGCCCGAAGGCGTCAGACACGCGATGCAATGGCTGGCGACAGAGAAGTTCAGCGACGTACGATTGAAGGTTGTCACAAGAGACGCTGCGGGCGTGAGGAAGGTAGCGATGATCCGCGGACGGGGCAGCGTCGCTATCTCTTCTGAAAGTCCGACGCCATGACTGCCTGGAAGAAGGTTTCGTGGCTTCTGGCCGCCGCAGCCGTCGCGACAATTGGCGGCTATGCCAGCATGGGGAAGGTGGCGGCAGCCGAAGATGCCGCGGGCTATTCTCCAATGGGGGACGCATCCGCAGCCGAGGAGATCGCAGCGATCCAGTCCATCTTGTTGGACCCCGCAAAATACGGCAACGGGCAGAAGGCGAGTGAATGGGAGGCAACTGTTCCGTATGCCGAGCGCCCGGCGAAGTGGATGGAGTTCACTGAAGCCGATCGAGACATAGATCCGGTATATGCTTCCATGGTCAGAAAGATCGAAAAAGGTCTTCGCGGTGTCAAAAATGGGAAGATTAATATCTCATTTCGCTGCAACTATTTTCACGATCGTGGGAATCGTTATGATGCAAGGGATTCTCGTTCTGATGACGAGACTAAGTTGTCGGCATCTAATGCAGCTATGGAAATAATAAATAATTATTCAGGTTTCATCAATGAGCCAATCAATATCTATCCAAAAGGATTTTTGTTCCAGACAACCTGGCCCGTACACAATGCGTCGATGGAGCGTTTTCTTGAAAGCCGTAAATCGTTTGACGTGCATTCGATGATCGAGGATGCCTATGACGTCATGAATGCCATGAATGTACGTTGGGTTGTTCGCCATGCATCTACTTTTAATAGGCCAATGACCGTCTACGAAATAATTAAGTACAGTAATCCAATTCGTCATAGCATAGACAGCGGTCCATTCGGCGGGGGGTACTCTCAAACGACAGCGATCCGCCCAGACTTGCTACTTCCTCCGGGGAAGTCATATCACTTCGTTATGGTGAACGAGTACACACATGATGATTTTCAACTGTCCATTCTTCAATTCACGGATGGAATTAATAGATACGCAGTCGTGGAACTGTTGGCCAAATATGAAACTGGATTCTTTGGCGGTAGCGCTTTAACCGGTTGGTCATCTGATGGCATGTGCAAGGGAGAGTGATGATGTCTCAAACGACTGAATGGGCAATCTTCGTTGGTTGAGGGCCATGACGATTCTCTTCGTTTCTACGGTCGCACGGATCCAACGGGTGTCAAGGCGCGGCGGCAGATCTTGGGATCGATTCAGTGACGCAGGGGGTGGATGCGCATCTGCCCGGACTGGAGGACGATGGCGCTTGCTCTGCCATCACGAATGCCCGTCGGGTCCAGTATGAAGCTTCTGGCTCAGGAGTTCTTCGTCGCCGATTTCGCCGCGGGCCCAGCGTTCGAGCAATGCTTGGGCCTCAGGTGACACGCTTAAGCCCTCGATGGTGGTGTTCGCTATCGCGAACCTCACGGCGTCTCTGCGCTTGGTGAGTTCGGCGCTGTTCAAGGACGGGCGGACCTCGGGCTTGTCTGAGTTCGTCATGTCCGCCCTCCTTCGACCGGGATTCGATTCACATTTTAAGTCCGGAACACTTCGCCGGCGAATGCTTCCTGCTCGGACGGGGCCATTCGAGGCGCGGAGCGGACCTTTATTGGTCCTTGATGTCCAGGCTATGGGTTCCGTCTCGATCGCTTATGCGCGAGAGCGCACATACGCGCGCATGCAAGTCGTACGAATTTACCCCGGGGCGTCCGCGTCCATCATTCGATCGGTCGCGTCAAGGCATCTTCCTGCTGGCGCGCACCCAGCGCCTGACGGACGAAGCCGACCGCCGCGCGGCAGTCGATGCACTCATCCGCGAAGCGGAAGACTGCGACGCCGACGCGATTGTCGGCCTCGATTTCGAGGTTGAAGGCATCAGGTCCGCCGACGTGGAGGGCATCCCGTTGCATCGGAACGCGGCCACCGGCATCGCGGTTAAATTCGCCCAAGCCGCCTGACGCGCGGAGGCTTCGGCACCGGGTCCGGCTGAGCCGCGCTTCGGTGGCGGTGCCGGAAGCTTAACTGCCCGCTCCCTCGTCGCGACGGACGGGGGACTCCACGGACGGGCGGGCGCCGCCCCGGCGGTCGAGACGGCGCCGCGGCAATGATTTCGGCGACGGTCCTTTGCGGCGCGGCCAAGGAACGTCATCGACCTCCAATGGCTTTGCGCGCGGCGGCGCGCCTCGCGGCCCGTTCCGGACGGATCGAATTTCCGCATGGCGCAAATCCGAAGTCTCCCGGATTTGCGGCCCGCGGCCATCGAAATTTTCGGTGACGAAGGGCTGAAAGTATTTTCCGTCCGGGGCGCCGACGGCCCTTTCCGCCCCGCGCGCGCCTCGTCGGCCCGAGTCGGGCGGGCCCTGCGCGGATCCGCGCCCGGTTCGCGCCGGGGGTTCCCCGAAGCGCAAGCCGCGCGAAAGCCGGGACGGGCAGCCTCGGGCCATGCGCTGCCCCGAGCCCGACCTCGATTCCATCCTCCGCCTGCTCGACGCCGCCGCCTGGGCCGCGCCCGGGGTCCGCGCGCCGGGCCTGCCGCGCCGCCGGGCGATGGACCCGGTCGACGCGCGCCGCATGGCCGCGGCCTGCGGCCTCGCCTGGCTGGCCGGCGCCAGGGTGAAGGAGATGGCCCGCTTGACCGTCGCCGACTGGCGCCCCGAGGGGCTGGCGGGCGTGCGGCTCGTCCCCGAGGGCGGCGGCGCCGGCGAGGTCCTGGCGCGCCGCGTCCGGGTCGTGCCGGTCCTGCCGCGGCTCGGGGCGCTGGTCGCCGCCCGGCTCGCCGACATGGCGGGCGCGCCGCCGGGCGCGCTCCTCCTCGCCGAGCCCGCCCCGTGGGACCGGTCCCCGCGCGGCTTCCTGGAGCCCCCGGACCGGATCGTCGCGGCGAGCGGCGGCGCCGTCGCCTCGCTCGCCGACCTGGCAAAGCGGTTCGCCGGCTACGCCGGCTGGAACCGGGCCGACCCGGAGGCCGCCGCCTGGCTCGCCGGACGAGTCGGGCGCGCCGTGGTCGGGCGGTCGCCCGCGCTGGAGGACATGCGCAAGCTGCTCCTCGCCAACCATCCTGCCCCCCGCGGCGGCCCGCCGGCGGGGGCTTCCGCCCGGTAGGCCCGGATGGCGGGCCGTGCCTTTCCATGGCGTCCGCCGCCTTTCCGTCGCGTCCTGCGGGGCGCCGCGGGGAGGGCCGCCGCCGGGCGTCCGGGCAGGCCATATGTTGACACCAGATGCAATATGTTGACAGGCGGCGCTAACATTCGTAACGAACGGCGACGGAAGGGGGATTTTCGAATCCCACTCCTTCCGCCATCCCCTTTCCGCCCAACGCGTTGGAATCGTTGGCGTTATCTCCGGAGTCGCTTTTTTCTGGCGCCCGGCGAATCCCGCTCCTTCCGCCAGCCCTTTCCGGACATAACTCCTTGATGTCGCTGGGTGCGCTTGGGGAGTCGCCCGGCGCAATGGCGCCCGAGGCGGCGGGCACCATGGACCGGAAGCCCGATCCTCGGCCCGGATTCGCCGCCTTTACGCCGCGACGAACCTGTGCCACCGCAGGCGACATGCCCGACTTCAAGAAGCTCCTGAGGACGGCGGTCGCCGAGACCCTCGCGATGCAGCGGCGCCCGTTCGACGACTGGCGGCGCGAGGGCCGACTGTTGGCTCCTTCCATCATGGGCCTCGCCGCCGAGGGGTCGTACCGCACCAGCCGGGCGGGGATCGAGGCCCTGGCGGAGCTTGCCGAGGGGTTCCGCCGGGTCGACAAGGCCCGGGCGCGGTCGGTCTCCGAGAAGTCCGCGTTCCTTGCCGCCAACATCACACTCGGGGAGATGCTGCCGTCGCTGGGCCGGGACTCCGAACGGAAGGACTGGGTCAAGTTCAGGGAGGCCCTCCGCGCCAGGCTGGAGGCGGGCAGGACATGCCTCATGCATTATTTGCCGGCCTGGCTGTTCGTCCGGCAGGACGCCGTGCCGTTCGACGTCGGGCCCGTCCGCTTCCTTCCCCGGCAGGACTGGTTCGCCGCCGTCGAAGCGCGGCGGGGGGAGAGGTCGCCGCTCCTGGACTCCGTCGAGGCGCTGTGGCGCGGCGACGCGCCGGACTCCGTGCAGGATCCGATCGCGCGCGCCGTCGCCGCAAGCGTCCAGCCGGACCAGTGGGTCGCCTGCGTCGAGGTCGACGGGTGCGAGCCGGACGAGTCGGCCCGCCGCGCGCTGGTCGCGGCGCGGGCGGCGGTCGACGCCGTGCGCGTCGTCGTGGGCGCCCCGGAGAACGCCCGCATCGGACTGGCGCGCGACCACGGGCCTCCGCTCGCCGTCGACCGGCTCGTCCAGTCCGAAGGGCGGGATCCGACGCACGGGTTCGCGCTGAATTGGCGCGGCCTCGGCGGCGAGCCCGGCATGGCCGCGGCGGTGGTCGAGGACAGCGCCGATTTCCGGCGCTGCGCCGGCGCGCGGATCGCGCTCTACCTGCGCCCGGAGCCCGACGCGGACCGCGGCTGCCCGAAGCTGTCGGACCGCTGGGTCAACGCGCTTTCCCTCTACGGGCTGGCCTGCGCCGGCGAGGCCGACTTCGCGGCGCTGGTCAACTATGTCATGGCGCTCGACGTCCTGACCCGCGCCGGCGAGGAACGCGGCATCGCGATGCTGGCCGCGCGGCTGTTCCGGATGGGCGTGAAGGACGCGATGACCGGGGACGGGACGACGCTGGAGCGGGTCGTCGAGCGCCTCTGGGGCCACCGCTCGCAACTCGCGCACGGCTCCCTGCTCGGACTGGACGAGAACCTGCGGCTCGACCGGGCCCTCGCCGCCAACTTCGCCACGAACGTGGTCGGCTCCTACGCGTTGCAGTTGGACCGCTACGCCTCCGCGGGCGGAGAGGACGATCCGGAGGCCTTCCTGGAGTGGCTCGCGGACTGAGGCGCCCGCCGGCGGTCTGCCGGCGGGCGCCTCGTCACATCGGGTGCAGCACGCCGTCGGCCTCGGCCCGGGCCATGGCGGACTCCTGCTTGGCGCCCCGGCACAGCGCCTCGGCGGCCTCGCAGGGCCCCGGGTTGTCCCGGGCGCCGCAGCGCTCCTCCACCGTCCGGCATGGTCAGGAACTTGCTGGTCAAAACGCGCGCGCGTATCGGCGAAGCCGTTGAACGGCAAGCGGAATATTTATCCGCGGGCCCGATAAACCGCTTGCTCCATCGGCGGGGCGGGACGAAAGTGACGCCGCCCTCGATCGATTGCGGGGCGCAAAATCATTTGGAGACTAAGAAATGCCAATCACCGCCGAAGACGTCGCCACGCTCCACCAATACGCGCAAGGAGTGATGGAGCGCGCCCACCACCACGCGACGGACGTCGAAGCCGTCTGCCTGACCATGCTCGGGGGCGTGGTCTGGCGCGCCGACCCCGGGTCGATCAGCATCAAGCAGTACGCGGGCAGGCTGGCCAACGTCCTGTGGTTCTCCGTCTGCACCCCCGCGTACCCCGACGGAACGCCGCCGCGCCGCCGCGGCCCGGATGTCCTGGAGGACTATGCCATGGCGTACAACCACAGTACGGGACTGGTCGAAATCCGCGAGCAAGTCCTGACCGGGCGGGTGCTCCACGAACTCGACAACATGACCCCGCACGACGCCGTTCGCGCGATATTCGCCGGACTCTGAACGGCGCTGCCGCGCGGGCGGGCGTCCATGGCGGGGCATCGTCTGCACTGCCATGTGGGCCTTTGATCTTCCCTTGGATCACGGTCGCCCGGCGGGGTCCAGCCCCGCCGGGCCTCGTCACATCAGGTGCAGCACGCCGTCGGCCTCCGCCCGGGCCATGGCCGCCTTCTGCTTGGCGCCCCGGCACAGCGCCTGGGCCGCCTCGTAGAGCCCCAGGTTGTCCCAGGTACCGTAGCGCTCGACCAGCACCTCGGTCGAGCAGCCGAGGAAGTCGGCGGCGATCCAGGCCGAGACGCCCTCGATCTTCATCCACATCGCCGCGGTGTGCCTGAGCACGTTGGCGCCGGCGCGCTTCCTGACCCCGCAGTCGGCGAGCACCTCGTTCCGGATGACGGCCATCAGCGAAGTCGAGCACGGCGACCCGTCGGGCTGGTGGACGAGGTGCTGGGAGCGGTTGGCGCGGAAGCCGTTCGGCGCCGCGTCGAGCCGCGCCCAGGCCGCGACCAGGAGCCTCAGCTTCGGGCCGAGCGGCGCGGGCGGGCGCCGCTTGGTGCTGTCGTCCGGGCCGATCGGCATGCGCCGCACCGCGCCCTCGATCAGGCTGACGTAGGCCCGCCCGTTCTCGTCGGCGTAGACCGTGTCGATCAGCACCTTGGCGCGCGAGGGCGCGTAGATGCCGAGCCGGACCCGGCGGGCCTCGGCCCTGCGCCGCTCGACCTCCTCAGGCGGGCGCAGCACCCGGCGGTCGCCCTCGGGCCCGGTCAGCGTCGGGTCGACGTCGCGCCACACCATCCAGCGCTGGCCGGCCTCGGCGCCGTCGCCGTCCAGGACCGGCGTCGAGACCCGCCCGCGGCAGGCCCACAGGTAGCGCGCGACCTCGCTCCGCTTCCACCACACGACCGGCGGGGTGTCCCGGCGCGGCATGTAGTGCACGATGTTGAGGTTGATCTGCGTCCCCTTGCGCAGGTGGTTGATCGCCTGGCGCAGGGCGGCGATCTCCGCCGCGACCTCGCTCTGGGTGATCGCCTTCGCGCCGAGCCCGCGCACGCTCTGGGCCGCCCGCCAGGCCTCGAAGTCCTTCTCCATCTTCGGGGTCAGCGCCCCGAGCGGGGTCATGCCGAAGAACTCCCCGAGCGGCGCCAGCTTCTTCGAGTACGTGTTGACGGTGCCGGGCCTGAGCCTGTGCGCCCCGAAGTCGAGGTGGTCCTGGTAGCAGAGGAGGATCGCCCCGAGCGGGATGTCGGCCGGGCGCAGGTGCGCCATGACGCGGGAGCGCTTGTCCTTCGTGTAGGCGACCAGCATGTCGAGCGCGGCCGCGCGGTCGGACTCGGGGAGTCCGGTCGACAGCCGGACCCGCGCCTTCCGCTCGCCGAGCGCGACGCGGTGCTCCTTCGAGAGGCTGTCGACGACCGTCCAGGTCGCCTCGCCGCCCTCGACCCGGGAGGCCCTGAGCTTGAGCGCGGGCGTCCTCGTCACCTTCTCGTCGAGCCCGAACACCGGCGCGTTCTCCGGCGTGTAGGTGGGGACGCCGGAGATGCGCGCGAGGACGTGGTCCGGCACGTCGGCGTGGAAGGCGATCGGAACCTGCGCAGGCGCCGCGCCGGGATCGTGGTCGTGGTCGGGATCGTGGTCGGGAAACCGGTCCATGGGATTTTTCCTTCGTGTCTGCGGGCGGAGGGGCGCCGTTTCCGCCCCCGGCGGCGCGGGGGCGGATCGGCTTCGGTTCCTTCGTCGGCGCGGGTCGGCCCGTCCGCTCAGCGCTGGACGGGGCTGCGGGCGAGCGCCGCCTCAAGCTTCAGGCGGTTGCGACCCGCCCGGGCCCGCACCGGCTTCGGCGGCGGCCTCGCCATCCGGACCCCGGGCGGGTCGGCCCCGGCGGCGGCGCCCTCGGGGAGTCCGTGCGGCGTCGGGCGCAGCATCTCGGCGATCGCCGCCGGCGTGGTGAAGTACTTGCCGGCCACGACCGAGATGCCGAGATCGCCCTTCCTGACCGCGTTGCGCAGGCTGGTGATCGAGAGCGGCCCGTCCGGGAAGTAGAGGGCCGCGGCCTCGATGAGCGACATCACCTCGTCGGGCGACCACTGGGCCGGGTCGGGCCGCATGGCCACCCGGCGCGGGACGGGGGCTGGTTTGGTGTTCATGGCGTCCATGATTGTCTCCTTCTCGTCCGTGTCAATCGGGGGTCCGGCGGCGGCGGATTCCGTCGCCGGAACAAGGAAGTACAGGGCGTTTCTTGCCCCTCCGCCGCGCCGCGCCGGATTCCGGCTCGGGCGCTCCAGGGGCGTCGTTTTCGCCCCTGGAGCGCCCCCGGATTCCCTGCGCGCGGACCGGCCCGTCGGGCCGCCCTTCCCCGCCGGTGGACGGCCAGGACCGCGGCGCCGGGCGCGCGACCCCGACCCGGCGCTCGGCGTCGTCGAGCACCGTGCGGGCGACCGCGGCCCGCGCGGCGGCGACCGCGTCGTCGTAGGCGCCGCCGCCGGACGTCCGCCGCAGCCTCAGGAGCGCGCCGACCAGGTCGTCGAGGCGGTCGCGGTCATGCCTCATGGCCGCCTCCCGTCCGCGTCCGGGCGGACCTGCGCGCGCGTCCCGCCGCCCCGGCGGCCAGCGCCTCGATCTCGGCGCCGCTCAGCATCCGCCGCTGGACGAGGGCGGACGCGACCGCCTCGACCTCGCGGCGGCGGCCCTCGATCAGGGTCCGCGCCTCGGCGTAGAGCCGCGCGAGCCGGCGCTCGACCTGGCGCCGCAGCGCCGGGTCGCCCTGGACGAGGGCGAGGGCCTCGGCGCTCGGCGCGAGGAAGGCGAGCCCGCCGGCGAGCCCGGTGCTCGCCAGCATGGCGGCGGCCATCCCCGTCGCCTGGGCGAGGTCGGCCTCGGACGCGGCGCTCGGCCCGCCGAAGAGCACGTCCTCCGCCGCCCGGGCCGCGAGCGCCACGACGATCGCGTCGTCGTACTGCTCCGCCGTCGGCATCGTCGACGGGGCGGGTCCGAGCGTGGTCAGTCCGCCGGACGAGCCAACGGCGACGATCGACGCCGACGCGGCCCCGCGTCCGGTGGCGAGCGCCGCGACGCAGTGCCCGGCCTCATGGACCGCCGCCCTCCGGAGGTCGTCGGGGGAACGGACGTCCGGCGGGGCGACGGCGGCGAGGACGTCGGCGACCGAGACCGCCCGTCGGGACCTGCGGGCCAGGGCCGCAGCCTCGCGCGCCCACATCGCCGCCATGGCCGCCGTGGCGCCCGCCCCGAGGCGGACGACCGGCAGGAGGTCCGCCATGTCGAGCGCGCCGCCGAGGTGCCACTCGACGATCTCGGCGAGGTCGACGTCGGTCGGAAGCCCGACCTGGATGATCCTCTCGAACCGTCCGGGGCGGACGAGCGCATCGTCGAGGCGGTCGCCGAAGTTCGTCGCACCGAGCAGGACGATGCCCGTCCTGTCCGTCGCCGCGCCGTCGAACAGCGTCAGGGCGTGCGCGATGACCGGCGACCACCAGTCGCGCCCGTGGGCGCTGAGCGTGGACCTGGAGGGGAGGGCATCCAGCTCGTCGGCGAAGAAGACCGCCGGCGCCGAGGCACGCGCGGCGTCCCATGCCGTTTGCATGGCCTTGATGACGTCTCCAAGATGTCCGTCCGAGGAGGCGAACCACGATCCGACCGACGTGACGACGAGCGGCACGTTGAGCGACCGCGCGAGCGACTTCGCGAAGACCGTCTTGCCGGTGCCGGGCGGCCCGGCGATCACCGCCGCCGACGCCGACAGCAGGGCGCTCCACGGCACGACGCCGGCCCGGTAGAGGGCGAACGCCTCGGCGAGCGCCTCGCCCCAAGCCCGCGCCTCGCCGGAGAACCCCGGCAGGGCGTCGAGCGTCGGCGTAGCGTCCGCCGGGCCGGGCGAGGACTTGCTGGCCGCCGCGCGCGCGAAGGCGGCGAGCACCGCCCGCGCGGTCGCCCCGGCCCTGAAGGAGGCGACGATCTCGTCGAAGGTCAGCCCGGCGCACGGCGCGGATCCGAGGCCCTGCGGCGTCGGGGCGCGCATGAACCTGCGCAGGATGCGTCGCAGCGCCCTGCCGGACGGCGGCGCGAGCGCGACCCGCGCGTCGGCGCAGGCGACCAGGGCCGACGGCAGCACCGCCTCGGGCGCGGCGGCGACGCCGACGACCGCGCGCCCGTCGGCCAGCGCCAGGGCGGTCTCGGGGTTGCCGTAGCTTGGCTTGTGCTGCCCGCGCAGCGAGCCGTCGCGCGGGCAGCACTTCGCGGTCGGCGCCAGCCGCTTGACCGCGTCGGCGACCGGCCCGACCCAGGAGGCGTCGGGCACGGCGACGACCACGGCGATCGGCTGCCCCGCCTTGAGCCGGGCGCGCAGCCTCCCTGGCAGCGCCTCGGCGAGCGCGGCGTCGGCGAGCGCGGCGAGGACCGAGTAGCCGTCCGGCGCGCCGGACGGCCCGAACGCGTCGAGGTCGTCGACATCGTTCGACTTGGCGAGCGCGTCAAGGTCGTCGTCCGCGCCGGCGCCTGCGGCGTCCCTCGCCTTCTGGGCCGAGGCGAGCGCCGCGACGCCCGAGGCGGGCTTCCCGGACGGGGATTTTCGGGGCCTGTCCTTGGGACCGCGGGTCATTGCCGCCTCCCGCCGTCGCCTGCCGTGCGGCCAAGCCTGTAGAATCGGGACCAGGTCCGCGCCCACAGGCCGTCGCGGTCGATCGCGTAAAGCTCGGTCGTCAGGGTCGTGTGGCCGCGCGCGATGCGGGGGTGGCCGCTGGCCAGTCCGATGAGGCAGCCGGTCCGGCGCTGGGCCGGACTCCACCAGTCGAGGATGGGCGCGTCAGCGAGCGCCGCGGGGTCGGGATCAGATCCGGACGCGAGGCGGGCGAGGTCGTCGGCGAGGCGCCGGGCGGCGGCGGCAAGCTCGTCCGGCGTGTGCCCGGCTGAGGGGAAGAGGACGTTCATAGCAAGGCTCCAGCGGTCGCCCGGCGGCGGGGCCGCGGGCGGGGTTCGGGTCCGCGGGGCGGACCCATGGTTTCGGTCGGGGATTCTTGGGGTTCCGGCTCGGCGCCGGGCCGGGTCAGGCCGGCGCAGATATGGGCGCGCGCATGGACGCCGAGCCGGGCTCAACGACGACGAGGGGCTCGGTCATCGCCCACGTGGATTCCGGCGGGGCGCGGAGGAAGGGAAAGGAAGTCGGGGTTCGCATTGGAGGACTCGCGAAAAAGCGCGGGAAGTCCTCCGGGCTGGGATCAGCCGCGGGCGGTCCGGGAGGACGGTCGGACCGACCTGGCGTCGCGCATGGCGACAATCCGAGGTTCGACTCCGACTATGGTGAACGCCTTCAACATGTGGCCCATATGCGAACAGAGCCGGAACAGAGTCAAGCGGAAAGATCCATGGCGGGTCTGTGAAGACTGCGGAATCGGTTAACGCTGAGTCGGAACCTCGACTCATATCTCTGGCCGGCTACGTCCCCTGAACGCGCGGCTGTCTCGCCGGGACGGTGCTTAAGTCGGCGGTCACCAGGGCGCGCAAATTCGCGGCGATCTTTGTCGCTGTTTCCGGCGTTTTCTCGTCCCACATCTCTGCGATTGTGGGTATCGCCATCTCCGCCTGCCATGGACACAGTGGTTGGCCTCGATACGCTCCGAACGGACCGTCGGTTTCCAGGAGCAATCGGTCCTTGGGAATCAGGGAGGCGAGCTTTCGCCCTCTTTTCGACGCGACCATCGCCGGACCAACGCTGAACCAGCAACCGAGCGAGACCGCGCGCTGAAGGTCGCGTTCGCTGCCGGAAAACCAGTGCAGAACCGGTGCCCCCATTGCTCTTGCACGCTCAATCTCATCCAGGACGCCCTCCGCCGCGCCTCTCGAATGCAGGCTTACGATCCTCCCGCCCTGCCGGGCGCACTCCTGGAACACTTCCCTGAGGACGGCGACTTGGTCGGGAAGCGACCCGCGATGGTCAGGGGACCCGTCAAGTCCAACTTCCCCGACGTATCGCGTT
Organism: uncultured Alphaproteobacteria bacterium; assembly: GCA_963822215.1. Lineage (GTDB taxonomy): Bacteria > Pseudomonadota > Alphaproteobacteria > Rhizobiales > Beijerinckiaceae > Roseiarcus. The sequence continues at coordinate 664,499 of CAWGGX010000005.1, read as the reverse complement.
CTCTCGATCAAGGTCAGCAGCAGATCGACCTCGTTCCGATGCTGTTTGACCAGCTCCGGATGCAGCCCGACCGCGACGCGGATTCGTTCTGCGTCTCCGACCAGCCGCAGGTTCCCTTCGAACGCCCTCGGCGTCGTCGTCACCGCAAGCACGAACGTCCGCCGACGCACGGCCTCCGCGATGACCTCGCCCGGTTGCGGATAGAGGTCGATGTGACAGTGCAGGTCGATCAAGCGAGCCCAACCGAATGCAGGAAGGTTTCGATTTCGTTCAGCCCTCGCGCCGCCGTGTCACGCGCGCGAGCGGGATATTGGAACCGCGACGGGCTGATAGCGGGGCCGATCCAACGACGTGTTCCGAATTTTCGGGCCGTCAGTAACGCTTCGCGGCACTGCATGACGTCGTCGTGGGCTGCGAAATCCATGTCTTGGAACGACTCCTTGTTCTTCGGGAACGCGTACGCTGTCGCGTCGGTTTGACCCCCATGCTGGCTCCAATGAAGGAACGCGCCGCGGCGGACGATGCAGGGCAGGCATCTGCCGCATTGTTGGTAGCCATGTCTCCGCGACACTCCACAACTCATCGTCTCATCAGCGAATTCGGCCAACCGCGCCTGGTTGGCGCATGCCGCCATCATCTCGCCCTTTGTCGCGTACTGATAGGGGTTCTTCAATTTAACTCGGAGCCCCGAGGCGTCGATCAGCGCCTGCATGCTTTGGATGAAGAACGGATGCGTCGTCCGCGTGCTGAGGCTTCCCATGCGCAACGAAGTCAATGGCACGTTCAGGCTGATGAACCCGTTTTCCGGGATGAACAGGTCGACCGAACCTCCGTCGCGATGCTTGTCGAGGGTCGTCGCGGCGAGCACCCCCAACGCGATGAATGCAAGCGATCGCGGCCTTTGGGAGTGCTCTGGGATTTTCGTCCGGGTGCGCACATTCGGATTTACAGACATGTGGCTTCCCGGAGCCAAGGCCTCCGCAAAATCCGCCTGGCGCTTGCTGTCCCCCTGAACAAGGCTGCTGACAAGGAACGGACGGCTGTTGCGATCCTCCGCCAGATCAATGGCGCCGATCAAGCTGTCCAGCCCACCGGAAAGCAGCGAGATGCAGGTTTCGGTGCGCGATGCCCGTCGTGTAGGCTGGAGGGGTGGGCATCCTCCATCGATGAACGAAATCGACCACAAGTCCCCCGTGAGGAACCTGAAAATCTGTTCGATCTCGGCGACATGCGGTGTCCAGGGCTCGGGGTCTCGAAGGGTGACAGAAAGCTCCAACTCCCTTGTCCAACCGTCCGGGCTGACTAACGCCCGGTTCACGTGCTGGTCCGCCGCCAGAACCGCGAAGGCAATGGCGGCAAAGTCCAGGGCGAGCGTGGAAGGCGCTCGTCCGAGCCTGTTGGCCGTGTCGCGCGCCACGCCGTTCCCGACGTCGCCGTCGAACTCGGTGGAGGCATGGTCGAACAGCGCTATGCGAACGGCAGGCGCCTCGGTCCGTTGGAGGATGGCGTTAGGTGCGACAACGACCCTCATTGCATCCACCCCTCATAGACGTCCATCACTTGTCGGATCACCCTGGCGCCGACGGCCACGCTGTTGACTTTCGACACCCGTTCCCCACGCCGCTCGAAGGCGCGGACCTGTTCACGGAAGCCTTCCAGAACGAAGTCCCTCAATTCGACGCACCTGTCGTTGAAGGTCGTCGGGTTCCCCTGCGCGCCGTTTTGCAGCGATGCGCCGATGTCCAACATAATGTTTTCAAAGCAGTGGTTGGACAAAGTCTGGAGCCAGACCTCGCGTATCAACGGCTCCGGCATCGAAAGGAGATTCGCGTCTTGGTTCTCCTTCAGGACATCGCTTAGGGCACGGTCGACGGCTTTACGTCCCGCGGCGTCGTCCAGGGTGATGTCCTCTCGGCAGATCGCGTCGACGAGTGCGTCGACGACATCCTCCATGTCGGCGTTCGCCATGGCCGACGGAACGAACCCGAGTTCCTCGGCGGTCGCGGTCCCGGCAGCGAGGTCGCTCAGAATCGCGTGGGCGCGCCCGGCGGACGTCGCCGCCTGCCCCATGCGGGCCGCCGCGTTCTTGGCCCCGCTGTAGCCTTTGCCGACGTAGCCTCCCAAGCCACGTCGCAGGTGTCGTCCATCGCCGGTTCTTGAGAATCGTCCAAGAGCACCCCGGGCAATGTCGAAGCGCGCGGGCGCAGCGATGTCTGTGTCGGCTGTTGGCGGCCCGTGGAACGGTGAATCCGGCGACCGTGGGTCATCAGGCGGCTGCGCACCCGGAATTGGGCCGACCATGTCGGGCGCCGTTTGTGGCTGCACTTCAAACGGCGGCGGCGCGAACGGCGGCATTTGCGGCGGCGGCGCCTCTGGCGGAATGTCCAGCCACGGAGGAATGAGTCCGACCTTTGCCCCGGGACCCGCGCTTGACCTGGAGGTGCCCATTAGGATGCGCCCTTACGGCCAGGGGTCATCACCTTCTGCACTGGGCCAGGCAGGTCTGTCCGGCTCCGAACGTCCGCAATCAGCTTCTGTCCCCAGTCGGAGTTGCGGATGCGCAGGAAGAACGGGGCGCTGAAGGCCACCGAGTTGACGCGGCGGAAGAAGCCGACGACGCGATCGCCAGCGACCGGGTCAGCCTCGGCAATGCACTCAAGGCTCCACAGGATGTCCGGCGTTCCCCAGTGTGCCTCGACCGACGCGCGATCGAAAACCTTGTCCTCGACGTAAGACTTTTCTTCGCGTGGCAAAGCGATGAAGCGCTTTCGCAGGGCGGAGGCGACCTCGACGCGCGCGGCAAGCATCTCCGACGCCACGTCCTGGGCGTTTCCGGAAACGCGATCCTCCGCCGAGACGTAGGCTCGATTCTCGCGGCCTACATGAAGGGCGCCGCGAAGATCGACGGCGGCGAGTTGAGGATCGAGCTTGAGCCATTCGACGACGAAGTCCTTGTCGGACTGCCAATCCTTGAACCTGTCCCCTTCGAAGCCGCCGCTTTCCCGAGCGGCGGCTTCGGCCTCTGCGAGGACCGCCGCCTTGCCGTCGACAGACCCGTTAACGGCTTCGACAAGAAAGTCGAAGGCAGCGGCGGAAGCGCATCTTTCGAACAGAAGCACTTTCGCCAGGATGGCGTCGTCGACCTGAATGCCATGCAGTTTGGCCAGCTTCTTCCTGATCGACAGCGTGTTGAGAAACCGCTTCATCAGGCGCGGATTTCCGCCGATCCGCCGAGATGACACCATCTGCTTAGCGAGCCGATCGGCAATGACGATTTCCGCGCGCAATTTCTGCGGGCATCTGTCGATCTGGCCGAGCACAAAGTCGGCGTTAACCGATTCCCCTCTCCAGCTTTTTGACAGCCGGGAATTTATTTCCTTTCGGACCTTCTCCCTTAGCTCCGGATCGACCTCGCTGTTCTCGATGAACAGCAGCATCAGGTACGCGCGCGCTTCGTTGATCCCGAGCGCCGGTACACGCAGCGGAACCTGAACAAGCTTGTCGAAGTAGCTGGTGACGATATCCTCGTCGAGCCGGGCGTCCTTGAAATGGAAGCGGACCGCCTCCTTGATCATTTTATCGTCGGCGGCGATGACGAAGGCTGTTCGGTCCAGGAACAGAAAAAGCCTGATCGCCTCCAGTGTGCCAATAACGGTCGGCGGCAGACATCGATCCAGGTCGTCGACGAAGACCACCAGAGTGATGTCGAGTTTCTCCAGTAGCTCCCTGAATTGGTCGCGAAGGGCATGGATCGTTTCGGGAGGCGTGGGCGGCGCCTTCTTCTGGCCGACGATCCCTTTCACCTCTTCCTTCCCGTCTTTTAGCGCCTCCTTGGCTCCCTTGAAATCGTCGGCGTTGATTGTGCCCTTAGCCGTGTCTTGGGCGATATGTTCGAGGAAGCCGGTGATCGGCGTCACCGGGATTCCGGTGTGGACGGTCACCGCGGTTTCGACGCCAAGACGCAGGAGCCGGTAGTAATTTATTCGGGATGCGAATTCCTTTGCCTTCTCGAAAAGCGTCTTGTCTGTTTCCGCGCGCTTCAGGAGCAGTCGGCTGATCTCCTCCATCAGGGCGGCCTTTGCGTCGTCGTGGCCCTGATAGAGCCAGGCGTTGAAGGTGAGGAACTCCAGTTTCTTGGAACCGATGGCGAGGATCTCGTCCTCGATGAGACGGACCATCGACGACTTCCCCGCGCCCCATCCGCCTGAGATTCCGATGCTTAGCGCCTTCCCTTTCGCGTCGATGATCATCTCCGCGGCGAGTCCGGCCAGGACGCGGAAATTCAGAAAATCTGTTCTGGTTTCTACGTCGGCCCACATCTGGCACCCCGGCAATTAACGCTTGTGGGATGAATATTCCCATGCCACGGTTACGTTGTAAAGAGGCAGCTATCCAGCTATTCGAAGATCCATGGCGCGATCTAGTGATTATGATTCGAAGCCGCCGCCCTCGCGTAAGCGGGAGGATGGACGGAGGCAACTCTTGGTCTATCTGCCGCCGGATTTGATCAAGGAACTCAAGAGAGCTGCGCTCGATGCCGAGCGGAATGTGTACGACATAGTCGAGGAGGCCAGCCGCGAATGGCTGTCTCGCCGCGGCACCTTAAGTCGGCAGGACTGAGCAGTGGACGCGAGGCCGGGTGGCGACTTAAGCGAGAAGCTCGCGCCCGAGGGGTCGCGTAACGGAAGCGCGCCCGCAGTGGTCGAGCACACGCATCCGGACGCCGTGAGGCGGGCAGGCCCTGTTTATGCCTCTGTGGAACAGCGCGGTTCTGGCGTTTCTGGCGTCTGCTCGCACTTCACGAATGACGTTGTCCGAACGGTCGAGAAATTGCACCCGGTACTGCATCGGTCGCCTCGTCGAGAGAAAGGTAATCGGTGGCACCATTTAGGGGGACGAATCAGCCCATCCGTGGAAAGGGTACCGATCTGAACTTGCAGGGGGAATGCGCCAATGCGCCGCGCGCCAAGTCGCCGCGCTGGCTATGGACGCGCCGTTCCCCTGAAATAATCGCGTTCGCTCTGTTCCCTGCGGGGCGGTCGCCGGCGTAAAGGTCCATCCGAGCGAGGCCAGAGGATTTTTGTATGCGTCTCATCATCGCGCTGGTTCTGCCGTGGCTGGCGTTCTTCACCATAGGCCGCCCTTTGGCGGGCCTCGTCTGCCTGATCCTCCAGATCACATTGATCGGGTGGCTCCCCGCCGCGATCTGGGCGGTCTACGCCCTCAGCCAGTACAAGACCGACCAGAAGATCGACAGGGCCCTGCGGCAGCAGGCCAGGGGGAGTTGACTGGGGACAGCGCGGCTCACTTGAGCCGCAGCCACACTCTTCAATTGGCTGGCTGGGAAGGTTTGGAATGTTTGCTTGGATCGCCAAGCGTCGCGAGGCCGCCGAGTGGGCGGAAAAGGACGCGATCGGGCTGATCGCCGAGCACGGTGTCGACGCCTACGGCGAGGCTCGACGCCGAGAACGGGAATGCCATGGCGCTGAAGAGGCCGCGCGCTGGCGTCGCACGGCGCTCGCGATCGCGAAGCGGACTGGAAAGCGGATCGGGCTGGACACCGCGACGAGGATGGCGTCCGACGCTGACATGACCGCGACTCCGGATGTCGTCCGAGTTCCCCGGCACGCTCCGCTACCGGGTGATTTCGATCCACTGGATGAGTTGTCGGCGATCCTGAACCCCTTGTCGAAAATCTAGTTTGCGCTCGGCCTCGTTCCCGACCCAAAGTGCATATCGCGGCGCTTCCTATCTACCACAAATGAAGTAAGTCCCGGATACGGTGATTGCTGTCTTTGTCTCTTGTCGTATTCGACGACGCGCGTCGTAAATAAAAAATCTGATCCCGGACCAGTCGTTATCGACAGGCGACCTTCTTTGCGTTGGAAATTTGGAAGTAATTCAGCGCGCACGCGATCGCATACAAAATTGGCAGCGTGTGTTAATTCAAGCATCAGGTCTTGTACCAAATCGACATGGAAGTTATATTCCGCCAGTAATTTATCATATAGTTGTGGATTCCATTGCTTAATCCGATAGAATGTTTCCGTATATAAATATTCTTGTCCGTGATCTGACTCGCAATGGCGATCAAACGCTGATATGAAGTCATTCAAAACGTGAGTAAAGTTTAGAAATGCGTTTTCCAGCTCTTCATCCTGATGCGGCCAAATACGTGTCGCCATGTAGGCGCGCAGCTCTAAGATGTCTTTGTAAACATTCGTGTGTATCGATGGACGTCCACTGGACAACAAAAAACTTGACCAAACATTCCAATGTTCTAGATGACATCTCCTGCCCCATTCATCCACATATTCAGCATATATTATTTCATCTCTAAATATACCTTTAGCTGAAGCGCCCAATGAGGTGGTTACCCATGATTTAGGTTTTGACACGCCTATAAGCCCCGGAGACGCCCGCATCCATGGGCGACTCCGGGCGCCCGTCCGCGCGGCGGGCTCCCACGGATTCGCCCGGAACGGCGGGAAACGGCGGCGGACGGCGGGCCCGCCTCCGGCGTGGGGAGCGGCGCCGCCAGCCGCCGGACCCCGTCGAGCAGGCGTCCGCCGCGCTCCCCGGCCCTGGGAAACCCGCCGGGGCCGGCGCCATGGACGGCCCGCGCCGCCGCGCCGGCACGGGCCTGCACGCGGGCATGAAGCCCACCGGCAGGCGCCGCGAAAGGGAGTAGGCCAGCATCCCGATCGACGGCCGTTTCCGCGCCAGGCCCCAGTTGCATTTCGGGCAGCGGCACAATTCCATGACCGACCGACAGCAGGCCGTCGGTCGTGTCGGAGCCGGTGTCGGTCGATGCGTCCGGCATCGTCGCGGCCTCACTCGACGGTCCCGGACGGGCGATTGCATCGGCGCCTGCTGGCCGGCTTGGCGCCCCCGCCGCGCGGCAGGCATGAAGGCCCGATCGGCGGGGTCGCCATGCCCGGCAAGCGATGCTGACGCCTCGCTTTTTTCCGCCGAGTGTGCGAGTGTCAGTCCGACCAAAAGCACGTCGAACTGGGAGCCTTCGATGCGGTACGTATCGTATATCTCCGCGACTTTGGTGTTGCTTTCGTCGTGCTGCGCGCAAGCGGCAGGCGACATAGTCGTCGGCAGTTTCCGGATCGAAAACTCCCAGAGTCCGGAGCCTGCGATCGAATTCGTCTTGAAGCAGAAATCCTCGCCGGAAGGGACTCAGATCTCCAAGGACATAGCGTCCATATGGGGCATACCGGATTTCGTCGTCGACCTGGAAAGCTATCAATACAAGGAATGGATCAAGTTCATTGACCATACCTGGAACAGCGGAAACGAACACGCAGGAATCATCCGTTCGCCCGTGGGCTATTCGATTTGCTTCGCCGAACATTCAAGCCCGGAAGTGTCGCCGGGGAGCACCCTCAACCTGCGGATTCAACGGGATCCAAAAGACAACGGGCTGGGTTGGTACATGGTTGTCCCGAAGCCCGGTCTGTTCCAGGGCGGAGAAAGCGCCGGGATCAATCTGACGATTGCGTTCGTCAGGGCCGAGACCGAGATTTGGAGCAAATACAGCTCGAATTGCCAGGAGACGAACCTGTTGATCGTCGAGTGCAAGGGCAGCGATTGCAAGCAGCCACGCATATGGCATCCGGGCGAATGACGGGCCGCTGGCCGCGGCGGGCGCCCTCCACGACACGGCGAGGCGTCGCGCGCGCTTGAACGGCCAAGCCCGTCGCGAAGCGCTCGCTGCGCCGGAAGGCGTCGGAACGCTTGCCCGTCCGGTCGCGCGAGACGCCGCAAGAACTCCGTCGTGGCGGACGTCCGGGATGGGAGCGCGCCTTCGGCTGCGGGTCGCAGCCTCGGAATCGAAAAGGCCCCGCCGTCCGGTCTTGGGATGGCGGGGCCTTCCAAGGGGGCGGCGCGGAGCCGCCCGGATCAGGGCAGCGCTTCCGGCGAGTCGCCCGTCGGCTTCGGCCTGGACGCCTTGGCCTTGAGGGCGCGGACGTCGGTCCCCTGCGGGCGGCGCCCCGCCCTCTTGACCGCCTTGCGCCGCCTCGCCGGCGGCAGGGCGGGCATGGCCTCGGCCCTCGCCATGCGCGCCGCCTCCGCCTGCGCCTCGCGCGCCTTGGCCAGCTCGTGGGCGCGGCGCCACTTGACCTGGGCGCCGTGGGCCGCCGCGACGTCGATCTGCACCCCGAGGTCGAAGTCGGCTCCGTAGTGCTTCGTCAGCGTCTCGGGCTGGATCGAGAACCGCTCGGCGGCGTCGTGGAGGCGGACGCCCTCGCTGCGGCTGATCTGCACCGAGGTGTCCTTCAGCGCGTAGAACTTCCGGTAGGGAACGCGCGCGTCCTTGAGGATCCGGATCCAGGCCTCGCGGCGGATCCGCCACAGCGGGCGCCCCTCCCAGTCGTGGACGACGTGGGTGTAGCCCATCGACAGGTCGGCCTCCAGCCATGGCCGCGCCAGCTCCAGGAACTGGGGCGACAGCACGCAGGACAGCCTGCGCTTGACCGGGTCGTCCTCGGTCATCTCCCCGCGGCGGTGGAGCACGCCGAGGTCGGCGTCGAGGCGCGGCGCCGTCGCGTCGAGCCATGTGACCTCGCAGCAGACGGTCGGACGGTTCGCCACGTCGATCATCATCGGCACCGCCCGCTGGAACGGGACGTGCGCCCGCTGCCTCCTCAGGCTCGACCTGACGGGGACGCGCTCGCCCGTGGCGGCGTCGACCGCCGTGACGACCTGGAGGTCCCCGCCGTAGATCACGTGCTCGAAGCACACCCGCAAGATGCGGTCGATCTCGTCCGGGGTGAACGGCTGCTTCGTCGCGGCCTTGAAGGCCCCCGCCTTGAAGGTCACCCGGAAGGCCGAGCCCGCCCGCTCCATCGAGACGTTGATCGCGCGCTTCAGCAGGTTGGCGGTGTAGATCGCCGTGTTCAGCGCGTAGTCCCTGTCCCCGGCCCAGTCGAGCAGCTTGCGGGGCCCGTCGTTGACCACGTCCATCAGGGAGGCGTCCCGGTAGCAGTCGGCCAGCCGGCGCACGGACATGAGGTAGCAGCGGTGGGTGACCGGGCGGATGGAGCCGCCGAGCGCCAGGCCGTCGACGAACGCGACGAAGTCGGCGAGCGCCTCGCACACCGGGATCGACTCGGGGGCGAGGCGCGCGCGCGCCCCCTTGGCTGCGCGCACCCACCGCCTGAGCACCCAGGCCCTGGCACCGGCGAGGTCGTCGGCGCGGCAGCCGGTCGAGTGCAGCGACCGCCTGCCGTCGACCTCCTCGACCCAGTACCAGATCGCCGAGACCCGGTCGTCGCCCGGCGGGCGGAGCCACAGGCACGCGGGCGCCGGCGGCGAGCCGGGGGGAAGCACGCGGATGTCCTCGACGCGCAGGTCGAGGTGGTAGACGCCCGCGACGTCCTCCGCGGTCATGCGGATGACCACGGCGTGCGGGACGATGTTCTTCCGGTAGCGACTCGGCATGGGAAATCTCCTTCGTTCGGGCGCGCGGCCCGTTGCCGGTTTTCGGTTCGAGGCACGCCGCGCCCGTCGCGGCGCGCGGTCCGCGCGCCGCCGGAACGGCTCGTCTTTTTTCGGTGGTTTCCTGTGGCTTCCGGCGGCGGGCTAGGCCGTCCGGTCCCCGAGGATCCGCATCAGCCGCCCGTAGGCGGCCTCATGCGGATCCTCCCGCCCCTCGGGGGGCGCCCGGGACTGGGGACGGTCGGTCCCTGGCGCGGTTCGAACGGCGCATCGGCTCATCTCCTTCAGCGCGCGCCTCGTCGTCAGCAACTTGCGCGCGACCATGGTCACCGGCAGTTGCCCTGCCTCGGCGGCGGTGCGCAGGGAGCGGGCCGTCAGCGGCCCTTGGGGCCAGTGCAGGCTCGCCGCCTCACGCAGCGTCATCAGTTCGTCGTCTAACCACTGGCCGGGATCGGGCCTCGCGGCGACCCGGGGCGGCAAACCGCCGCGGCGCGTCTTCAGGTCTGGCATCGCACCCTCCAATGATGCAACCCGCCGGCGGGCGGCGGAGCCGCCGCTTGGGCCGGGTTTTGCGGGCCGCTCCGGCCCGCGGTTTCAGTCGCGATCCTCGCATCCGGATCCCCCGGCGGAGGCGCCCGGTTCGAAGGATCGTCCCGATGGTCGCCGCCTCCGGGGCCGGCGGACGCCCGGTCCGCCGGCCCCGGGAATCCGCGATGCGGTCCTTGAAGCCGGCGGGGATTCGGGCGCCCGTCCGACCCCCGCCAGCCGCTCCGCCTCGGCGAGGACGACCCTCGCCGCGCCGGCCATCGCCGCCGCGACCGCGCGGTCGTAGGCGCCGCCGCCGGACGTCCGGCGGAGGCGGACGAGGACGCCCACCAGGTCGTCGAGGCGGTCGCCGGTCATGGCGAGCCTCCCGGGGCCGCATGCCCTCCGACGAGGCGGACGACCTCGTCGCCGTTCAGCAGCCGGCGCTCGACCAGCGCGTCCGCGATCCGCTCCACCGCGGCGCGGCGCCGGCGGACGAGCGTCTGCGCCTCTGCGTAGAGGCGCGCGACATGCCGTCCGACCGTCCTGCGGAGGACGGGGTCGGTCGACAGGAGGCTTGCCGCGTCCGCGGACGCGGCGCGGTGGACGAGCGCCCCGGCGACGCCGTTGCTGGCGTGCTGGGCGCACACGAGGTCGGTCGCCGAAGCAAGGTCCGACTCCGCGCCGGACGACGGGAGATCGAAGAACGCCTCCTCCGCCGCCCGTCCGGAGAGCGTCACCACCACCGCCGCGTCCAGGTCGCGGGCGGTGGGGAAGACGGTGACCTCCCGTCCGGGCCGGGTCATTCCCCCGCTCCGACCGGACGCGACGAGCGTGACGAAGTCGATCGGCGGTCCCGCGGCAACCAGGGCGAGCGCGTGTCCTGCCTCATGGACGGCAGCGCGGCGGACGTCGGCGGGCGAGCGCGGGTCGGGCGGCGCGACGACGGCGACGAAGTCGTCGACCGTGACGCCGCGTCCGTCCGCGCGAGCCGCGGCCTGGGCCAGGGACGCCCAGCGCGCCGCGTCCGCCGCGCTGGCCCCAACGGCGAGGCGGACGGCTGGCAGGAGGTCCGCCGCGGACAGTGCGCCCGAGGCATGGAACGACGCCACCGCCGAAAGGTCATCTACCGATGGAAGCGGTACATTGATGATCCGCTCCAGGCGCCCGGGGCGGACAAGCGCCGCGTCGCATCGGTCGGCGAAGTTCGTGGCGGCGCAAACCGCCGTGCCCGGATGGTCGGAAGACAGCAAGGTGAGGGCCAACCCAACCAGGGGGGACCACCACTCCCGCGCCCGCGCACTGAGCGAATCCCTCGACGGCAGGCCGTCCAACTCGTCAAGGAACCACAGGCTGGGCGCCGAGGCGCGGGCGGAATTCCACGACTCCTGAAGGGCTCTTACGACGGCGCCGAGGTCGCCGTCTCCCGAGATCCATGCGCCCACGGACGTCTCCACGATCGGCACGTTCAGCGAACGGGCCAACGACCGCGCGAACAGCGTCTTTCCCGTGCCCGGCGGCCCGGCGATCACGCAGGAGGCGGACGCGGAGATGGCGCTCCATGGGACGTCCCCGGATCGCCACCGCGAAAAACACTCGACCAGATTCTCGCCCCATGCCCGCGCCTCGCCGGAGAACCCGGGCAGGGCGTGCAGCGGCGGGACCGGGGTCGGCGCGTTCGCGCCCGCCTTGGTCGCCACGGTCCGCCCGAAGTTTGCCAGCACCGCGCGCGCCGTCGCGCCGGCCCGGAAGGCGGACAGGATCTCGTCGAAGGTCAGCGACGCGCACGGCGTCCGCAGGCCGCGCGGAACCGGGCCGCGGGCGAACCGGCGCAGCAGCCTCCGCAGGGCCGTGCCGGACGGCGGGGCGAGGGCGATCCGCGCGTCGGCGGAGGAGACCAGCGGCGCCGGCAGGAACGCATCGGGCAAGGGCGCGACGCCGACGACCGGACGTCCGTCGGCGAGCGCGTAGGCGACCTCGGCGCCGCCATGCTGCGGCTTGTGCTGCGAGCGGGACGACCCGTCGCGGGCCACCACCGACACGGCCGGCGCCAGGCGGCGCAGCCCGTCCTCGACGGGCGCCACCCACGACCGGTCGGGGACCGAGACGACCAGCGCGACCGGATCGCCGGCGGCGAGCCGCGCGCGCAACCGCGCCGGCAGCGCCGCATCGAGCGCGGCCCTGGCGACCGCGCTGGCCAGCGCATGGGCGTCGGGCGGACCCGGCGCGCCGGGATCGAACGCCGCAGCGTCGTCGGGGGCGTCGCATGCATTCGACTTCACGAACGCGTCGAGGTCGGCGTCCGCGTCGGCGGCGTCCCGGGCCTTCTGGGCCGCGGCGAGCGCCGCGACGCCGGAGGGCTTTCGCGCTCCGGCTTTCGGCGCCTTTGGAGTCTTCCGTCCGGTCATTGTCGCCTCCCGTCGTCGCCTGCCGTGCGGCCGAGCCGGTAGTACCTGGACCAAGTCCTTGCCCACATTCCGTCGCTGTTGATTGCGAACAGATCTGTCGTCGCGGTGAGATGTCCGTCTCTCAGTCTGGGATGTCCGCTGACGAGTCCGACGAGGCAACCTGCCCGCCGGATTCCGGGCGACCACCTGTCCAGGACGGGCGCGTCGGCGAGCGCCGCGGGGTCGGGCTCGGCGCCGGCGGCGAGGAAGGCAAGGTCGTCGGCGAGGCGCCGCGCGGCGGCGGCAAGCTCGTCCGGCGTGTGCCCGGCGGAGGGAAAAAGAACACTCATGACAATGCTCCAACGGTCGCCCGGCGGCAGGGCCGCGGGCGTCGATCGGGTCCGAGGGACGGACCCAGGCTTCGGTTCAAGGTTTCTTGGGGTTCCGGCCCGGCGCCCCGGCCAGGTCAGGCCGACGTGGACATGGGCGCGCGCATGGACGCCGAGCCGGGCTCAAATTCGATGAGCGGCTCGTTCATCGGCTGAATGGATTCCGGCAGGGCGCGGACGAAGGGGAAGGAAGCCTGGGGTCGCATCGGAGGAACTCGCGAAAACGCGGGAAGTCCTCCGGGCTGGGGTCAGCCGCGGGCGGTCCGGGAGGACGGTCGGACACGCCGCGGGTCGCGAATGGCGACGATCACGGGTTCGAGTCCGACTATGGTGAACACCTTCAACATAGGGCGTTTATAGGAACAGAGCCGGAACGAAGTCAAGCGGAAAGATCCAAAAAAGTTTTGTGGAGGACGTGGTATGGTTAACGGTGGCGGACGGATCGCGGCAGTGATTCCCAGGAAAACGAGCCGTAGGAGTTGCTTGCCGAATCACGAATCGCGTGAGACGCTCATAGCGCGATAGAGTTCTTTCCAGCTATCCAGGTATCCATGACGCAGCCCTCGGAAGAAGATTCGGAGCAGTCGCCGTCCTCGCGCAAGCGCGAAGACGGACGGAAGGCGCTCCTGGTCTACCTGCCCCCGGACCTGATCAAGGAACTGAAGAGAGCGGGACTCGACGACGATCGGCGGGTCTATGAAATCGTGGAAGAGGCCAGTCGCGACTGGCTCGCCCGCCGCGACGAGAAAATGCGGGCGAGCCAATCGGAATGAAACGGTAAGCGATTACGCAGTTTAGACCGGGCTTTCTGCCCGCTGGGATCAAGGTAAAACGCCAATGAGCATCCTGACCGTCCGCAAGGCATGCAAGATTAGTGATCTTGTTTCTAATGACGGCCTTGTGGACCAGATCGCAAATTTGGAAGATTTGGAGAAAGGCAAGATCGACCCGGACGCTTTCTTCCGGCGCAACCATTTCACCGAAGGCCTACGGACCCTCGTCTACAACGGCTTCGAGCGGCTGTCAGGGCGGTCGGACGGCGGCGCCTTCTATCTCTCCCAATCGATGGGTGGCGGCAAGACCCACGCGCTGATCGCATTTGCCCTGCTGGCCCAAAACGAAGGTCTCCGGAAGCGGATAGTCCCAGGAATGGCGCAGGGTGCCGCGTTCGGCACAGCGAAAGTCGTCCTCTTCAACGGCCACCAAAACCCGTCCAATTTCCTATGGGGGCACATTGCCGATCGACTTGGTCACACCGAAGCCATGGCCCGCTGCTGGAAGCACGGCGCTGTCGTCCCGGGCGTGGACGAATGGATCGCCACCATCGGAAGCGACCCCGTCGTAATCCTGCTCGACGAGCTTCCCAGCTATCTCCAGATGGCGGAAGGCCAGATGGTCGGCAACTCGACGTTGGCCGACATCACGATCGGCGCCCTGGAGCGGCTGTTCAACGCCCTTTCGCAGTTACCGCGAGCCTGCGTCATCGTAACCAACCTGATGGACGACGTCTTTGCGGAAGGGTCCGCCAAGCTCAAGTCCGTCATCAACAACCTGAATAAGCAATACGGCAAGTACGCCCAGGCGATCACGCCGGTGCAGCAGAACTCAGGCGAAGTCTTCGAGATCATCCGCAAGAAGCTGTTCGACGAGCTTCCCGGCGCCGATGCCATCGAGGAGGTCGGCCAAGCCTACGTCGACGCGCTCAACCAGGCGAAGAAGATCGACGACATCGCGCTGGTGCCGGAAACCTTCATCGCCCGCATCCGCGAAACCTATCCATTCCATCCGTCGATCCGCGACATCGTCGCCAGGTTCAAAGAGAACCCGGGGTACCAGCAAACCCGGGCGCTCATCCGGATTTTGCGCCTTGCAGTCCGGAACGCCTGGAAGTCGGACGAGAACGTGTTCCTGGTCGGGCTCCAGCACTTGGATTTCAACCATGCGGGGACGATCGAGGAGATCAAGAAGGTCAACCCGTTCTTCATCAACGCCATCTCGAAAGACGTCGCCGACCGGGGCAACGCCCTCGCCGAACAGGTCGATGCCGCGGAGGGCACCACGACCGCCACGTCGGTCGCCAAACTCATTCTGATGTCGTCACTCTCATTGGCGCAGGATCCCATCATCGGTCTCCGCCGAAACGAGATCGTCGAATGCCTTATTGATCCGCTGACCAAGACCGCCGAAATTTCGAATTCTCTCGATAAGATCACCCAGCGGGCTTCCTACCTATTCCTGGGCGCTGACGACCGCATTTATTTCGGCCAGACCGCGAACGTCACCTCCGAGATCAACGAGACCGCCGCCAGCCTCGCTGACGAGATCGTCGACCAGGAGCTGCGTACCAAACTCGAAGCGGTCTTCAAGCCCGTCGGCAGGAAGCTTTACGCATCGATGGCCATTCTGCCCTCGCTCGACCAGATCAAGGTCGAGGAGAACGCGATCACCCTGATCGTGCTGGAGAGACCGGCTCAACAGCTTCCCCCCGATTTCATCAAGTGGTGGAACGATCTGGATAGACAGAACCGGATTCTGGTCCTGACGGCGGACATGAACGCGGTCGGTACCCTGCGATCGCTTGCGCGACAAATGCGCGCCATCGGGATCGTCGACCGGGCGCTTCGAGCGAGGGGCGAGAACGCGAACGCACAATTGAAGGAGGTCGGGGCCATCGAGGCAAGGGCGGCGAACCAGTTCACGTCGGCGCTTCGCGAAACCTTCAAGACCATCGTTTTCCCGACGGAAGGCAAGATGCGGGAATACGGCGATTTCAGCATGGTCTTCGACAACAACGATTATTCCGGCGAAGACCAAATCATCGATGTCCTCGCCAAGCGGGGGAAATACATCAAGTCGGAAAGCCTGGAAGCGCAAATCCCAATGCTCCGCGAGGAGGCGGAGGAACAGCTTTTCGACGCCGATGCTGTGCAGAAGGGCGAGCTGCACCGGAAGGCCGCCGCCCGGGCGGGCTGGTACTGGCTGCCCCCACAAGGACTGGATTACTTGATCACCGAGTGCTGTCGCCGCAAGTATTGGCGCGAGAGGTCCGGTCTCATCGAAAAAACCTTCGAGCGCGTGTCATCCGTGACCGTGCGGCTCGACGGCACCGTCGACGAAGCGATTGACCGCGGATCATATCGGCTGGCTGTAACCAAGGAGGAGGCGGATACCGTCTACTTCTCCGAGACGGGCAAGCCTGATCCCGCTTCGTCCGCGAAGGTGTCCGGTAACTCGTTTGAGACGACGGCCAGCAAGGTTTGGTTCCTCGCGGTCGATTCCAAGGGGGAGGCGAAGACGGGCGATCCCTTGGCATGGGAAGCGCCGATAAATCTGAGGGCGTGGCTTACATCGACGTCGGGAGGCTACAAGCTCGAAGCGCTCGCCGTTCCCCGAGCGGCTGAAATCCGAGCGTCTTTCGACGCGTCGACCCCTGCCAAGAGCGGCACCGTTTTTACTGGCGGTGTGGCGCTGCCCACTGAGTGCCAAACGGTTCGCGTCGCCGCGACCGTCGAGGGCCGTTGGAGCGACGAGCAATCGCTCAACGTATCGCGCGGTGGAAAGCCGTCAGCCTCAAAACCAGTCTTGAAGGACGATCTGCCGGTAATGCTTGCGTTTCGGGTCGAGTCCACGTCGACGAAGGATGCTTATGACCTCATCGTCGCCTTGCGGGAGGCTCAGGGAGCGAAGGCTTTCGGCGGACGAATCGAGGCGAGTCGGGATGGCCAAGACGGCTGGCTGGAGGCGACCTTCGGCCCCTCCGTCGGCCTCACTGCGGACGGTATCGAAGGCATCCTCAAGACGATGACCACTCAAGGTGGATTTGAGCCTCAGACGGTAAGCATCGCTCTCAACGAGACAGCCTTCTCCACGGGAAAGGATTTCCGAAACTTCGCCGATAAGCGCGCGCTCGATTTCGAGACGCTGAAGTGGACTCAGGGCTGAGGCGCGCGGGAGCAACCATGTCCGGATTCGATTGCGACGACTACTACCGCGAGCACTGCTTCCTCGTGCAGGTTCCTGCGAAGGGCCGCGACACCGTCGATTTCTTTGAGGTGTTGGGCCACGAACCGCGGACCACGGACAAGTCCTGGGCGCCGGAGGTCATCCTTCGCGCCCAAATTCCCAAGGGCAAGTGGGACGCGATCTCCGGCGAGGTCCGACTTGAATTCAACCGGCGCCTGAAGGGCGAAGGACGGAAAACCGGAAAGTGGTCCCAAGGAGCCAATGGGGTCCAACGCCTTCTCGGGAAGGAGTTGCTCGTCTTGGTTTGGGCGATTGAACAGAGCGACGTCAGCATCGAGATGGTCGAGGTCGCGATCAAAAACTGGCTAGGACTGAAGCCGGAGGAGCGGTGGTGGCTCTACACCATGACTGCCGCGGCCACGGGCTATGCCCATCAGGACGGAATGGGCTGGCGCGACGCGCTCCGACGCGCCCTCTGCTTTGGAACCAAGCGCGACGTCTTCTCGCTTGGCTCGATCACCACGCGAGGCCGGCTGCCGCCGCGAACGAACGACGGGATGAACACTCCGCCGGACGCGGAAAGAAGGATGCTGGAATTCGCGGCGCTGCGCGCCATCGGCGCTTCCACCCGCGAGGCGCTCGCCTAGATTGGGAACTGCAATGAACGAGATGAAGCCTGTGCAGGGTTCCGCCGCCCCCCTTTCGCTAAGTGACACCCCATCTCTCATAGAGACGCAGTTTCCCGTCAACCGCATCTCGGCAGAGTCCTACAAGGAGCGGAAGGCTATCCACGGACAAATCCTTACGTCCCTCGGGTCGTACTGGAAGGGCAGGAAGCCGTTGATTCTGGCTCGGGCCGCCGTCTTGGGGGCGCTTCTTCCTGCCACAGCCAAACCCATAGAAGACCTTCACGTGTTTCTCAGCCTACTTGGCATGGACGATCGAGCGTTTGCGAAGCGGCTTTCCAAAGTCAAGCCGACCGACGTTGACATGAATTGGGATCGATATGACGAAGTGATTGTCCGAGGGAACCGTCCGACCTGGAGACGTGACGTCAATCGGAAAGATCGATTTGCGATACTGAATCAGTGGGTGCTGACCCTCCCTTACGCCAAGCGGCTCCCCTTCTGCCTCCGGCCCGAGGAGTGCGGCGTGGACCTTCTTGATGACGTCTGGCCGAAGGTCAACGCCCACCTCGGGACGAACGCAAATTCTGTCGCCGGTTTAATCCGAGAGTTGGGCATCATGCGCTTCGGGCACACCCCGAATGTCGCCGACACCTTTGCGGGTGGCGGATCGATACCCTTCGAGGCCGCGCGGCTAGGCTGCGACGCTTATGCTTCGGACCTAAATCCGATCGCCTGCATGCTGACTTGGGGTGCCTTCAACGTCATTGGCGCTCCAGCCGCCAAACGGGGCAAGATCTCGTCTGCGCAGAAGTCCGTTTCCGACGCAATTAAGACCGAGATCGACAACCTTGACATCGAGAACGATGCTCAGGGACGCAAGGCGAAGGCCTATCTCTATTGCGTCGAAGTCCGCTGTCCAAAGACAGGCTATCTTGTGCCGTTGGCGCCGTCTTGGGTTATCTCGAAGAATCATCGAACGGTGGCGAAGCTCATCCCGCGCCCAGATCGAAAAGACTATGAGATAAAGATCGTCCCAGACGCGGACGACGACGAAATGAAAGCCGCCGAGCAGGGAACCTTGGTCGACGAGCGCGTCGTGCATCCCGCAAATCCCAATCGTGACGGCGTCGCGCTTTCAGTGATCAGGGGCGACAGAAAGGATGTAGATGGGCATTCGGCAAACAGCCTGAGAAGATGGGAGTTGTCCGACATTGTCCCAAGGCCGGACGACCTGTTCCAGGAACGTCTATACTGCATTCAATGGTATAATAAACTTGTAATCCCTCTGGAAAGCGATGACATAGACGAGGAGTCCGAGGGCCTTGATGGCGACGGCGATGACGCAGTCGATTCCGAGACAGCCAGCGCGCCGCGTGGATCTGTTTTCTTTGCAGCGCCGACAGAGCGCGATTTCCAACAAGAGCAAAAGGCGCGGAATCTCGTCGAAGAGCACTTGGTAAAATGGCAACGAGATGGCTTGCTACCTGAATCGGAGATCGAGCCCGGCGAGAAGACTGACGAGCCAATTCGGACCCGCGGGTGGACGCATTGGCACCACCTCTTTTTGCCCCGCCACCTTTTGTTCGGAGCAATTGCGCTCAAGCATATTAAATCGGTCAACGACCCTATATGCCGCGGAGCATTGCTTGTCGGATTCTGTCGCACGTTAAACTATATGTCCAGAATGACGCAATGGATGGTTCGCAACCCTACACCGAAAAAGCCCGCTGACGTCGTCAATCACGTATTCTACAATCAGGCGCTTAATACTTTTTACAACTTCGGGTGTCGCTCTTCGGGGAGCCTGCTTTCTTCGTTGCGAAAGCGCCTACCAGAAGTGCGACTTGAAGCGCAGGGATTTATTGAGACCCGCGCAGCATCGTCTTTGGAGAGTGTGCACGACATCTATCTCACCGATCCGCCATATGCTGACGCAGTGAATTACCATGAGATTACTGAGTACTTTATTGCGTGGGCCGCGAAACTGGGTACTTCAATTTTTCCACAGTTTTCGTGGAGTTCCAATCGAGCGCTCGCGATCAAGGGCGCTGACGAGAAGTTCCGCGCCGACATGGTTGCGGCCTACAAATCAATGGCTCAACACATGCCGGACAACGGGCTCCAGATCGTGATGTTCACGCATCAGGATTTGGGGGTATGGGCCGACCTTGCCGCGATCATGTGGGCTGCCGGCCTCAAGGTATCGGCAGCTTGGACTGTGGTCACCGAAACTGAGAGTGCCACGAAAAAGGGCAACTTTGTCCAGGGTACAGTCTTGCTTGTTCTGCGGAAGCGCTTGGACAAGCTAAATGGCCGGCGAATGAACATTGAGGGCGAAATCGAGGATGAGGTTAAGTCGCAACTCGCGCTGATGAATGGTGTGGCCGAGGATTGGACTTCGGAGCGGCTCTACACTGACGGCGACCTCCAACTCGCCGCATATGCGGCGGCCCTACGGATCATAACCGCGTATGAAACGATCGACAGGCGGGACGTCGGCGCGGACGTCTTTCGCAAACTACCCAAGGGACAGAAGACCGTCATCCGCGATCTCATTGATTATGCGGCCTCAGTCGCGAACAACATGCTTGTCCCCGAAGGTTTCCCCGCGAGCCTTTGGCGTGAGGCAGACGCGACATCGCGGTTTTATATCCGCATGCTCGATATGGAATCAAAAGGCGCCACGCGATATGCGGATTATCAGGACTTCGCCAAGACCTTTGCCCTGGAGAACTATTCGGACCTGATGGGGTCCACGAAGGCGAACAAGGCGGCACTGGCCGGCGCCGCGGGATTAAAGGCCAGCCATCTGGGCGAAACCGGATTCGGAACGACAGCGCTGCGGCGGGTACTTTTCGCGATCTATAAAACCATGCAAACTGACGACCCTGGCAAGGGCGTCTCCTACCTGCGGATCACCTTCGAAGATCAATATTGGTCGTCGCGGGGCAAACTCGTCGAATACGCCAAATACATCTCCGAGAAGACCGCGCGAACGCGCAAGGATGAGAGCGCTGCCGCGGACCTTCTTGCGCAGAAACTCCAGGTCGATCGGCTCTGATCCATGACGGTCGCCAGACATTCCTCCCGACGGAGCAGCCTAGCGGATGTCTTCAGTGAAAGGCTGTCCAGGGCCAAGCGCTACTTTCGGATCGCCGGCTACTTTCGCTCGTCACTGCTCGAAATCGTCGGCGAGGAATTGGGTGACGTCGACGAGATTCTCGTCGTCTGCAATGGCGAACTCGACCCCAACGATGTCACCGTCGCCAAGGCCGCAGCCGAGGGGACCGCCGCGGTCGCCAAGGCGCTGATCTCCCGCTGGCAACAAGATCAGACCTCGCTCGACGTCCTCCTAGCGAAGGACAGATACCGGAGGCTGCACGACCTCCTGGCGTCTGGGCGGATGAAGGTGAAGGTCGTGCCACGCGACGGCTCGAACGTGTTTGTGCACGGTAAGGCAGGCGTGATCGAATTCCGCAAGGGCGGATCGACGGCCTTCGCCGGGAGCGCCAATGAAAGCGCGGCGGCACTGCGGCATTCATACGAAATTATCTGGGAAGATGATGACCCTGCGGCGACGGAATGGGTACGTGAGGAGTTCGACTACTTCTGGGAGCGAGGCATCGACCTGCCAGACGCCGTCGTCGAACACATCGGCGCAGTTGCGAAGCGTGTCGAATATGCCTCTATTGAGGATGCCCGCATCTCGGGAGGGCTCGAAGACCCGGCGTCCGCTCTGGTCGAACGGCCAGTCTACCGGGGCGGCCAAATCCTGCGGCCCTGGCAAAAACGGTTCGTGCAGACGTGTGTTGACGACTGGAAGCTCTACGGCAAGGCCAGGTTTCTGATCGCAGACGATGTCGGCTTGGGCAAGACGCTTTCGATGGCGGCATCGGCGCTGGTGCTGTCGCTGCTCGGCGACGGCAACGTTCTCATTCTCGCGCCCGCGACCCTGACGCGGCAGTGGCAGACGGAACTCCAAGACATGCTTGGTCTCCCGTCCGCGATCTGGTCGACAACCAGAAAACAGTGGTTCGACGGACGAGAAATTGCGTTGTCGCCGAAGGGCCTGGTCGCGGGTGTGGGGAAATGCCCGCTGAGAATCGGCATCGTCTCGACCGGGCTGATCATCAACGGCGACGACGAAGGGGAGCGCGGCATCCTGCTCAAGCAGCGGTTCGGCGTGGTAATCCTGGATGAAGCGCACAAGGCCCGGGCGGAACGAAAGGGGCCGGACGGCGACCGATCGGGCGAGAACCGCCTCATGGAATTCATGGAGAAGCTGGCTGCGACGGCAGAAAGCGTCATCATCGGTACCGCGACGCCGATCCAGCTTCGGTCGGAAGAACTCTGGGATCTGGTCAACATGCTGGGCCAGGGCGCTCCTCAAGTCCTGGGAGAGCCCGGGAGTCGCAGTTGGGGAGCCGATACCTCCATCCGATACCTTACGGGGGATACCCCATTTCCGACCGACCCTACGGACGAGTGGGCGCTCCTGCGAAATCCTATGCCGCCAAACGCCGAGCACCGGCTGTTCCGGAGCATACGCGTCGGCCAAGGCTTGCCGGATGGCGCGATCCGTGGACCCCGTTACGATGATCTGGCCAGGTCGGCGCGCGACGAATTCCAGCGTTCGTTCTCCGACTTAGTCCAGCAGTGCAATCCGATCGTCCGTCGGGTGATCCGACGATCTCGGGCAATGCTCGAAGAGCTTAAACTCATCAAGCAGATTGCCGTCGAGGTCCATCCGAAGCCAAGCGACGGACTGCCTGACGACCTCTTTGAGGGTCAAGGGCTGAGGATGGGATTCGCTTTTAGGGAAGCCTACTCGGCGGCGACCGATTTCTGCTCGGCGTACGCCAAATTGCGTCCGGCAGCAGGCTTCATGAAAACGATCTTGCTTCGGCGTCTCGGGTCGTCGGTGAAGGCGGGGCTGAACACGACCCGCGCGCTCCTGCGAGGCAAAGAGGACAGTGTCGAGGACGAATACGAAGACGATCTCTTCCAGGAGACCAAGACGAAGATCCCGTTGACTTCTCAGGAAAGGGGGCTCCTTCAGCGGGTGGAGTTTGGGCTGGCGTCAATCATGGATCGCGACGACGTCGATCCAAAGATTGACGTCGTCGTCAGGTTTCTCCGCGATCGGCATTGGCTCGAAAACCATGGTTCGATCGTCTTCAGTCAGTTCTTCGACACCGCGGAGTGGGTCGCCAAACATTTGGGTGCCGAATTCCCGGACGAGCCGGTCGCGGTCTACGCCGGTGGGAAGCGGTCGTTTGTCCTGCGTAGCGGCGAGCGGCGGTTGGTCGAACGCGACGACATCAAGGAGAAGGTCCAGTCGGACGAGATACGCCTCGTCGTCGCGACCGACGCAGCCTGCGAAGGACTCAACCTCCAGCGGTTGGGTTCTCAGGTGAACATCGACCTGCCTTGGAACCCTTCGAAGCTCGAACAGCGGAAGGGCCGAGTCCAACGTCTCGGTCAGTGGCGCAACACGATCCAAGTGGTCAATCTTCGATACGCGGATACGGTCGAGGACGACGTCTACACGACGCTTTCCGAGCGGTTCGGGGATATCTTCGCGGTCCTTGGCCAGCTTCCTGATTCGTTCGAGGACGACTGGGTTGAGGCGGTTCTGCATGATCGCGCGGAGGTGAAGCATTTCCCCAGCCGCATCGAAAAGACCCGCCCGGCGATGGTTCGTCGGTACTTCAACGAGATCGCCGACGACACTGGACTTGACTGGGAGTCCACGCAAAAGATCCTCTCTTCGCGTGACCTTGAGGAGTTCATGAGGACAGGTTGGTGAGGTGTGGGCTACCGGGGCGGGAAGCGAGTTTGCTCCGTTGCACAAGGTCGGGGCTGCTGACCGGTCCAACACGATACACATGTGAGGCATGCATCAACCGTCATCAGAGCGCATGTGCCGATGCAGTCGGCTTCGTTCAATCACACCTGCAAAATCGAATTGAAGTCGTACGTCTCTCCGGGCGGGTTTGCGCCGACGCGCAGCGTCTTTTCGTCCGGGAAGAAGTTTGGCGGCACCGGCAGGTTATAGGGTGCCGGCACGCCCTGGAAGACCCGACCCGCGAGATCGTATTTCGAACCATGGCAGGGGCAGAAGAAGCCG
Organism: uncultured Alphaproteobacteria bacterium; assembly: GCA_963822215.1. Taxonomy (GTDB): domain Bacteria; phylum Pseudomonadota; class Alphaproteobacteria; order Rhizobiales; family Beijerinckiaceae; genus Roseiarcus. Next base: position 641,026 of record CAWGGX010000005.1, on the reverse strand, counting down.
CCCGGCCAGTTGGGCGCGGGAGTTGCCGGGTCGGGGTTCGGGTCGAACAGCGGCACGCAGCCGAGATGCGTGCAGATGCCGACCAGGACCAAAAACTCCTCCTTGAGCGACCGATGCCAGTTCTTGGCGTAGTCTGGCTGCTGGAAGTTGTCGGAATCTGGGTCGCGCAGTTGCGACGTCATCTTGGCCTCCTGTAGTCCCTTCAGCGCTTCGGGCGTGCGGCGGACGACGAACACCGGACGGGCCGACCAGAGCGTGACGATCCTCTGGCCCGGCTGGAGCTGGGTGATGTCGATGTCGACGGGCCCCGCCGCCGCGATGGTCGCGGCGTCCGGGTTCATCTGGTCGATGAATGGCCACGCCAATGCGGCTACGCCGACGGCGGCGACCGAACCCGTCATCAGAAAGAGAAAGTCGCGCCGCGCCGGATGCCCCAGGGCCAAATCCGCGGTCGCGTCAGCAGGAGCATTCGTCATCGGATTCGCCTCCCAAGCCTTTTCGCTCTATGGCGAACTACCGAGGCCGTCGAGCAAATTTATGGCGTGCCCACTCGCGGAGCAGACGGCGCGCTCGTTTCGCCCTACCGCGTCCGCGTCCAGGAGACGGACTTGCAAATGAGGCCGCCGAACACGCAGCCGGCGGTGGTGAGACGAGCGCAGTGAGGCTCATCTTGCCGGAATAGGTCTTGCCGTCCTCCGCATTGAAGGCGGACCCGGTCCAGACGTGTGCGGCTCCATGTCGAAGAACACCTGCTGGCCGAGCTTGGCGGGATTGCTTCGCTCCTTGAGCCAGCGCCAATGCGCCGCCGCCCGACGCCGCAATGAGCGCGGCGTCCGCGACTAGAACCCTCAGCATTGCGCCCGTCCGGTTTCGTTGCGCGCATTCAGCCGAAGGCCGGCGGGCCCGTCAAGCCGGCGCGCCGGGCGCTTCAGCCTACACTGGACGGTAGCCCGCAATCCCTGAAATCCCCGGCCGGATTGCGTCGGAATTCGCAAACGCATAGGACAACGACCTGATCGTCATCCGCGCCCCCGCTGCCGCGGCAAAGTTCGACGCGCACTTCGAGCGCATGTGAGACGCGGCCCAGCGGATGATCGAATTCGCCCCCGCCATCCGGGCGCTCGAACCGAAATAGAGCCCGATGACGCTGGGCGTCGAAGGGCGAAGAATTGGACGACCGCCCGTCGGCGAACGGCTATGTCGCGGGATGTTTGCTTGCCGGTACATCCGGCGGCCCTGGATCGACGAGAACCGGCAAGTACGCTTGGCAGCGTCTGTTCGGAGGGCGCTTTGTGAGCGTGTCCTGGCCAGGCCCGACGTCACCAAGCGACTGTCGCTCGGGTGCGGTGAACGGCTGGAAAAGGCTGCGTAGGAGAAGGATCGGTGGTCGAGTCGGCGACGCATTCAGCGACGAGCGACGCCGGCCACGCCGCTGAGGGAACTCCCGCACGCGCAGTTTTTGTAGGCTTCGACTCCGCCTGGGCGGACAAAGCCAAGGCGCCCGGAGCGATCTGCTCGGTGCATTTCGACGGCGCCGGTTTCACGGATTTCCGGACGCCGGAATTGGTCGGTTTTGATCGCGCCCTCGACCACATACTGGCCGTCCAGCACCCAGGCGCACCGACGATCGTGGCATTGGACCAGCCGACGATCGTTCCCAACGCCACCGGGATGAGGCCAGCCGAGAAGGTGGTGGGTAGCCTGATCTCCTGGATGGGCGGCGGCGTGCAGCCGGCGAACACGGGGCGTCCGCTGTTCGGCCCCGCGGCGCCCGTTACGTTATTCCTGCGGCAACTTGGCGCTGCGGAAGACCCGGAGAGAGCCCGGACCGCCGATCACGGGCTTCACCTGATGGAAGTCTTCCCTGCCCTGGCGTTGGCCTCCCTTAAATCGGCGTTCTTCGGATTGAGGAAAGGCCCACGGTACAATCCGGCGCGGCCCAAGACGTTTCGGTTTGAGGCTTGGCGGGCGGTCGCCGATGCGGCGATGCGCGAGGCGACGCATTGGGGCTGCGCGCCCCTGGTGGAATGGTTGGAGGGGATGCGGACGCATTCAGCGCCGAAGAAAGAGCACCAGGACAGGCTTGATGCGGCCCTGTGTCTGTTGATTGCGATCCGATGGCGGCTGGGCAAACGCGAACAGTCGGTCGCTGTCGGAGACCTGAAGAACGGCTACATCGTTGCGCCCGCATCGGAGCCAGTTTCCAGGCAGTTGCGCGAGGTGGCTGCCAAGCGGGGGGTGCCGATCGATGATCTCGGCGAGCCGTCCGCCATCGGATCGCGATCAGCTTGAGACGCTTTGGCATCGCGCGGTCATCGCAATCGCGAAGCACACCGGACGCCGGGTCGGACTGGAGGCCGCAGAGTGGCAACTCAGGCGAGAAGCTCGCGCCCGAGGTTTCGTGAAACGGGAGCGCCCCCGCAGTGGTCGAGCACGCGCATCCGGACGCCGTGGGGCGGGCAGGCCCTGTTTATGCCTCTGTGGAACAGCGCGGATTTGGCGTTTCTGGCGTCGGCCCGCACTTCACAAATGACGTTGTCTGAACGGTCGAGAAATTGCACCCGGTACTGCATCGGTCGCCTCGTCGAGAGAAAGGTAATCGGTGGCGCCTGTAGGGGGACGAATCAGCCCATCCGTGAAAAGGGTGCCGACGTGAACTTGCAGGAGGAATGCGTCAATGCGCCGCGCGCCAAGTCGCCGCGCTGGCTATGAACGCGCCGTTCCCCTGAAATAATCGCGTTCGCACTGTTCCCTGCGGGGCGGTCGCCGGCGTAAAGGTCCATCCGAGCGAGGCCAGAGGATTTTTGTATGCGTCTCATCATCGCGCTGGTTCTGCCGTGGCTGACGTTCTTCACCATTGGACGTCCTCTTGCTGGCCTTGTTTGCCTAATCCTCCAGATCACGTTGATCGGGTGGCTGCCGGCGGCGATTTGGGCAGTCTACGCCCTCAGTCAGTACAAGACCGACCAGAAGATCGACAGGGCCCTGCGGCAGCAGGTAAGGCGGAGTTGACCGCGGACAGCGCACCTCACTTGAGCCGCGGCCACACCCTTCAATCGGCTGGCAGGGAAGATTTGGAATGTTTGCTTGGATCGCCAAGCGTCGCGAGGCCGCCGAGCGGGCGGAGAAGGACGCGATCGGGCTGATCGCCGAGCGCGGTGTCGACGCCTACGGCGAGGCTCGACGCCGAGAACGGGAGTGCCAGGGCGCTGAAGAGGTCACGCGCTGGCACCGCGCGGCGGTCGCAATCGCGAAGCGAACAGGGAAGCGGATCGGATTGGACACCGCAACGCGGATGGCCACGGACGCGGACATGACGGCGACGACGGATGTCGCCAGGAAGCCACGGCCCGCGCAGGCTCCACAGGAGATCGACCCCCTGGACGAATTGTTGGCGACGATTGCTCGCGGCGAGCGCCGGGATCGTTGAGACATCGTCAATCGAGGCTGTCCTCGGGCGGGCGACGGGTTCCTCGTTTCGGTCAGCGGTTGCGATCTCCGTTCACTTCTTCCCAGTCGAGATGGGCGATTGCCCGCCCTTTCCCTGCGACTTCTTGTATTCGGAGACCTCACCCTTCGGCTTGTCCGCCTTCGGCTTCTTGGCCTCCTTGTTTCCCTTCATCTCGCCTTTCGCCATGGGAACCTCCTGTCGGCCCCGGTCGGGGCCTGAGTCAAAAACTGTCATAATGCGAGCGGGCAAGCCACAGGAAACGCCGCGTGTCTCCGGGTAAAGAGGCCGCGAACGGATTGCTGGCTGCTAGCCCACCGCCTGACCCGCCGGGCATAGTTGAGATAGGCGTCGCCGAATTTTCGCGTCAGATAAGCCTCCTCGCGCCACCACGACTGTCGAGCGCGCGACCACAACGAACATGCCGAGGTAAATCGGGTTGCGCGAATAGCGGTACGGGCCGGTCGAGAGGATGGCGCTCGACGGCCTGTCGGGACGGACCGAGGTCCGCGCGCGCCGGAACTGGACGACAGCCGTGACCGCGATCGCGACGCCAATCGCGGCGACGGCGAACCCGATGGCATACAAAGGCGAGGCCCGAGGCAGGAACGGCGCAGGCCAGAAGCGATTGGCGAGCCAGCCCGCGGCGACGCAGAGCGCGAGCGCTACCGGCGGCGGGACGAGGACGTCGAGGAACGGGTCGTTGTCCAACCCGCTATGCCAACTCCTGAACCGCTGCTACGATCGCATCGGGCGCGGCAGTGCGAGGCGTTGATGCCGGGCTATGTGTTCCATGGTGTCCGGGCCGAACTCGCCGACGTCGTCGAGGCGATCTGGCACGCCGATTTTCCCGGCGCCGGCGCCGCTCGCTCGATGGTGCTCCCGGTCGTCTCTCCCATCCTGTGCTTCCACTTCCGCTCGGCGCCGCTGTTGCGGATGGGCGTCCCCGGCGCGGAGCGGTTGGTCGATCCAGGCGGTTATCGGATCACCGGCATCAGTTCGGCGTCCGCACGCATCCAGACGAACGGGCCGGTCGGCGGCGTCATGGTGCGACTTCGTCCCGAGGGCGCGGCCAAACTGCGGGGCGTCAGCTTGCCCGAGTTCGCCGAGGACGCCGCCGCGCTCGGCGACCTCTTCTCCGATGGCGAGGTCTCGCTGCTCGAAGAGCGACTGCTTGAGAGCGCCGACGCGGAAGCGCGCGTGCGGACGGTCCAGCGATTCCTCCTCAGTCGCCTGTCCGAGCGCGAACCCGACACACTTGCCTGCGCCGCCGCCATGGCCTTGCGAAGCGATCCCTCGGTTGCCGTCCACAGCCTTGCGCGTCGCCTCGACGTCGGCGAGCGCCATCTGTCAAGGCGTTTCCGCGCCTCCTTCGGAGTCTCGCCCAAGCGCTTCGCCCGCATCGTCCGGTTCGGCGCCGCCGTGAGGGCGGGGCGGAGGATCGGGTGGGCTGACACGGCTGCCGCCTGCGGCTTCAGCGACCAGGCGCACATGGTCAACGAGTTCTCCTCCATGGTGGGCATGGCGCCAGACGCGCTGTTCCGCGCGACCTCGCTCGGCTTGTCGCGCCCGCCGGGGCTGTCCAACCCGGAGTCCGATTTCTTCAATACGTTCGTCGCCGAGTCTCCTACATCCGCTTGAGCCGGACGAGCCGGCGCCGCAAGGGAGGTTCGGATGCTGCCTGGCGTTTCCTTGAGGGTGCTGCGACGGATGGACGGCCCCGTCGACGGCTATGAGACCGTGATGGTCGAGATCGACATACCGGAGGGGACGCTCGTCCCGCCACACACGCATCCCGGCCTGGAGTCCACTTTCGTCCTCGAAGGCACGGGGGAGCTGCACGTCGAGGGCATGCCGCCGGTGTCGCTGTCGCCCGGCGACTCGTTCCAGGCGCCGCCGGATACTGTCCACTTCGTTCAGGTAGGCCAGCGCGCGCGCGTCCGCTCCACGCTCGTCGTCCGCAAGGGCGAGCCAATCACTCAACCTGCGGCGAGTTCAGTGGCCGCGTAGATCAACGGCAAACCAACCCGGGGCTCGGCGAGCGCGTTGGCATACGCCGAGCCCCGAACTCGTCACGACTTCAGCCGATCGCAGGGACATCGATCGTGAAACCTGGATCGAACCCCGACGCCTCCTCGACGTGCCCGCGTGCGTTGCAGACGATTCGGGTTGCCCCGATCCGATAATCGGACCGGCTGTGCAGGTGGCCGTGGACCCAGAGGTCGGGCTGGCGGTCCTGGATCAGTCGGCTCAGATCGCTCGCATAGCAGTGCGCGAGGTCGAAATCTGGTGACGGCAGCGACGCCGGATGCGGCGCGTGATGCGTGACGACAACGCTCGGGCCGGCAAACGGCAAGCCCAAGTTGTCGTCCAGCCAGGCACGGCTGGCCCGATGCCACGCGATGGTGTCCGATGGCCGGACATACTTGTGGTGCCCGGACCGACGCCGTCGGATCCGCTTGTAGTCGTTCATTCCCTTTTGCGCCGATCGTGCAGCCTGCGTTGCGGACCAGGTTCCCAATCGACCGTCCGACCACAGCGTCGTCCCAAGGACGCGGACGTTGCCGACTGTCAGCGCGTCGTCGCAGAGCAGGTGGACGCCCCGGCGCGCTGCGAGGTCACGTCCCCGCGCGATCTGGTCGTCGTGGGTGTAGCGGTCGTCGCCCTGGTCCCACCAAAAAGAATGGTTGCCCGGGACGCACAGGACCGGCGTGCCGGCAAGGCGGTCGCCCAGCCAGTCGATCGCTTTGGTCAGTGGCGAATGGACGTCCCCGGCAACGACCGCGATGTCGAAAGCCGGGGCATGCGCCGCCGGATCCCAAGCGTTGTCGGCCCAGTCTTGATGCAAATCAGAAAAAATCCAGAGCCGCGACATGGCGGCCTCCTCGAAAACAGTGATGCCGGACGTAAGTGTCCGGTCATTCATTGGCGATCAGTAGTGAGAAGGCGCCGTTGGCCCGAGGTCAGGCCGTGGCGCTGACGAGCGCGCAGCAGCGCTCACCGGTGGCAACGGCCACCGGAACGCATTCCATGAAGATGGCGCGGTCGTACGTCATAATGAGATAGTGATTACGCTATTTGGAACATAAAGGCAACGGCCACGAGGTTTTTCGGTTAACGAAGATCCTATGCGTTTTCGACGGGCTTGGCGTCGGTGTCGCACCGGCCATCTGCCTCTGGTATGCTTGATGAACAGCAGCAAGGCAGAAATGGCTCAGGCGCCCACACCCGAAGACAGCGCACGGCGGATTTTATCAATCATAGCCAGCACTGGATCGCGGGCCGGCCAGGGCTGCGAGTTCCATGCGCTGCAATTGAAGTTTCTCAATCTGGGCGGCTCGCGCGCCGAGTTGGAAGCCGGCGTGGACTATGCGGGAGAACACGGCTGGATCACAAAAGGTCCCAATAACTTCGTCCTGCTGACCGATGCCGGATTCGGAGAGGTTTGAGGATGTCGCGAAGGCGGAGGGTCCGGTCCACCTGAACAGAATGAGAGCAAACTCGCCGACGTCAAGGCGCTTCTGGGCCCCCGCGGCGTCGGGTCGCTGGCCCCTTGCCACGATCGTCGTGGCGAAGTCCGGCATGATCGCTGGAGCGAAAAGATTTCGGGATCAAGACTCGGAAGCCATTTGAACGACGGCAATGCGCGCAAAACGGCGGCCATTCCGCTGCTAGGCCGATGCAGCGAACAAGTCCCACCGTCCAGGGAGGCCCTTAAGCTCATAGGAACCGCGCTCGGAAAACTTCAGGCCCGCTCCGGCGACGAGATCGGTAACGACCCTGGACACGAGGACCTCGCCGGACTCGCAATGCGCCATGACGCGAGCGGCGGCGTGCACTGCGATGCCGCCGATATCCCGGCCTCTCACCTCGATTTCGCCGGTGTGCAGACCAGCGCGCAAGGGCAGTCCGATATGCTTGGCGGTCGCCCCCAGCGCGAGCGCGCATCGAACCGCACGTCCAGGCCCGTCGAATGTTGCGAGAATGCCGTCGCCGGTGGTCTTGATCACGGACCCCCGATGTTTCTCGACGGCCTGCTTTGCCAGGCGGTCATGATCGTCCAGCAATCTACGCCATGCATGGTCGCCCGCCTCGGCGGCGCGGCGCGTCGAATCGACGATGTCGGTGAAGAGAACGGTTGCAAGAACGCGTTCGAGGTCGCCCGTGGAGTCCTCCCGCACTCCGGTGACGAATTCCTGGATGTCGCCAAGCATGGCGTCCGTCTCGCCAGAACAGAAGATATGGTCGCCGTCAGGATATTCGATGTATTTGGCGCCGGGAATTTTCGCCGCTATTTTACGTCCTTGTTCGACCGACACCAGCGCGTCCGTCCGACGATGAAGCACCAGCGTCGGGACGCGCACAGACGGAAGTATCGATCGAACGTCGATCTGTGCGTTCATTTGCATCAACGATCTCAAGGCGCCGGGACTGGTGGACAGGCGTTCGAACTTTGCGATAAGCGCGACCGCCTCCGGGTTTTCCGCCAAGCTCGGGAGGGCGGACTTGATCATGATGCCGGTGCCCCAAACCTTCACCAGCCGTTCGATCGCGTCGGGATCGTTGAAGTGGCCGGACTTCGGGAAACTGCCGAAAAGAACGAGCTTCGACACCCGTTCCGGGTAGGTCGCCGCGAACAGGAGGCTCATCGGGCCGCCCTCTGAGAACCCGAACAGAGTCGCTCGCTGCGAACCGATGTCGTCCATGACGGCGCGAACGTCGTCCATGCGCTGTTCGAGCGCGGGGGCGCCGGACACCCGATCCGACAAGCCTTGGCCTCTCTTGTCGAACGTCACGACGCGGGCGAAGGTCGAAAGGCGGCGCAGGAACGCCGTGTAACCTGGCATCTCATGCGCATATTCAACGTGTGAAATCATGCCCGGGATCATGATGATGTCGATGGGGCCGTCGCCCATCACCTGATAGGCGATATTGACGTCGCCGCTGAGTGCGTAACGAGTGGCGGGCAACACGAAATCGCTCATGGACGTTCGTTTCTGCAATGCCGCATTCAATCCCCGCTCGATGTCGCCGAGATCGATTTTGCGGCTCAGGCTCGCCTTTCTGAGGCTGCATCAATCCATATCAGCTCTTTGTTGTTGATGCGATTTTGCGCGGTGCTGGATCGTGCCGGTTGCGTCGGTCGCCGCTTAGTCCGTCCGTGCTATCGTGGCGCATGTCCCCGACAACGATCTTCCTTGGACGCCTCCTCGGCCTCTACCTTGTCGCGATCTCGATCGGCATGTTCGCCGGCCGACGGCGGACGTTGGCGACGCTTGACGAGATGGCGCGCAGCGGGCCGTGGATGCTGTTTTCCGGCATGGTCGCGACAGCCGCGGGGCTCGCGGTCGTCCTCGCGCACAATGTCTGGAGCGGCGGCGCGCTGCCGGTCGCCGTCACTCTCGTCGGGTGGGCCGCGCTGCTGAAGGGCGTCGCGCTCCTGCTGGTTCCGTCCGAGCGGATGGCCGACGCATACAAGGGCATCGGTTTCGAGCGTTACTTCTTCGCCTGGATGGTCGTTGTTCTGGCGATCGGGCTGTGGATGACGGCGATGGCGTTTGACGCCTGACGATGGCCGAGGCGTCCCTTCGCGACTGAGGACCAAACAGCGCCCGCCAGGCTAGTCGACGAGATCGGCGTCGGCGCGCGTCACTTCGTACACCGCGCTCCAGTCCTTCGTGCCCAGGCCCATCTCGACAGCTCGGGTCAATTTGGGCTGGATCGCCGCGGCGAAGTCCCAACGCACGTGCGCCTTCTTGGCGGCATCGAGCATCAGGTTGACGTCTTTGAGTCCGCCACGAACATCGAAGCCCACATCGCCGAACTCGCGCTTCCAGATGCGGGTTGCGTAACCTTGCATGACAGGCTGAGCCCAGAGCATTCGGAACATCATATGCAGCGCGGCCAACGGGATTCCGGTGTTTTCGCCGAACGCGTAGACCTGGCCCATCAGGTCGATGATCGTCACCGCCGTATAGTTCATCGCGAGTTTTGCCTCCGAGGCGACGGCGTGCTGCTCTCCGAGATACTGGACTTGTCGCGTGTAGGCCCGAAGGACCTCGCGGCTTGTCTCGAAGACCGACTGTTTCCCGCAAACGAGCGACGCGAGTTCTCCGGATGCCGCGGCGTCAGGTCGTCCGAGGACCGGGGCCGCCAAGTACTCGCTGCCGTGGGCTGCATGCAGCGCGACGAGCCGGCTGGTCGCCTCTGCCGAAATCGTCGAGGCGCCGATATGAACCCCATCGCGCTCAAGCCCCGCGAGCAACCCCTCCGGTCCCTCGACAACCGCGGACACCGAAGCGTCGCCCATCAACGACGTGATGATGAATTTGCCGGCGCGCGCTGCGGCGGCTGGCGTCGCGGCGGCCATCGCCCCGGCTTCGACAAGCGGACGGACCTTGTCCTCGGTCCGGTTGTACACCGTCACGGGAAAACCGGCCCTGAGCAGGCTCCGGGCAATGCCGGAGCCCATGCGGCCCAGTCCGATGACGGAGACGGGAGGCTTCGCCGCGCGGGCCGGCTGCTCGCCCCCTCGCGCCAGGCGCACAAGCTCTCCAAACCAGACGGCTGTCGCCGGGTCGCCGACGATGCTGAGCGATCCGTTGGCGAGCGCTTCCGGGATCGCGTCGGAGGAACCCCGTAGAAGCGCGCCCGCAGCGACCGTCGCATCCTTCCAGACAAGGGAGACATCGGGGTTCGAAGCGACTCCGCGCCGTGAAAAGACCGCGCCGCCGCAGAAGACAAAGTACCTGCCGACGCCGCCGTCCTGCGTGCGGATTTGCACGACGCGGGCGTCCACCCCGAGCTTGGCCTTGACGAGCGGCTTCTCGGCGCTGCGCCGGAGGATCGTTGCCAGGCCCAGCAGCAGCAGTTCAAGCGGCAACCTCATTGAGATCGACCTTTAGCAGTTGATTTTTCTTCGGAAATTATGTAAGCAAATGCTTGGTTTGGCAACTTATGTTCCCGGCAGGGAGCGTGAGCCCCGGCGAGGATCAATCAAGTGCCAGAAAAGCTGAGGAAAATACCGCGCCAGAGGCGTGCGTGTCAGACCGTCGATTTCATCCTCGAAGCCGCGGCTTACATTCTGTCCGAGCAAGGGATCGAGGGCTTCACGACCAATCGAATTGCAGAGCGCGCCGGGGTGAACATAGCTTCTCTGTACCAATATTTCCCGAACAAGGGAGCAATATTAGAGGAATTGCAGGCACGCCATCTCGCTGCGCCCGACGACGGTTACGCGCCCTTGCTGGATCGGCTGCGCAATCTGCCGCTCGAATCCGCCTTGCGTGCGATTGTTGACGCCGCGCTTGAAATGCATGCTGCCGAGCCGACGATGCACAAACTGTTCCTTGAAGCGCTTCCACGCCAAACGCGTCATCCGAACGATCAATTTGAGCGAGAACGCATGTCCAAGCTGACGGCTATCTTGTCGCCCAAGAGCCGGTCTTCCCATCGACCCGATATGACGATGTTTATTACGCGACACGTCCTGACGTCCGTTGTCCATGAAGCGGTTTGCGAAAGGCCGGAATGGCTGCGTGATCCGGACTTCCGTGAAGAGGTCGTCATGCTCCTCATGAAGTACCTCGGTCCAAGTCGACCCAACGACCCCGCCGGTTTCGCTTTCGAGGGGGATGTCCAGACGGTGTGATCGGGCTCCGGACTGGCTGGCCCGTGCTGGCCGGTCGTCGGTTCGTGCTACCCTCCCGCATGTCGGCGACAACTATCTTCCTTGGACGCCTCCTCGGCCTCTATCTCGTCGCCATCTCGTCCGGCATGCTGGCCAACCGCCAGCGGGACGTTGGCGACGCTCGACGAGATGGCGCGCAGGGACGTGGATGCTGCTTTCCGGCATGGTCGCGACAGCCGCCGGCATCGCGGTCGTGCTCGGGCACAATGTCTGGAGCGGCGGCGCGCTGCCCGTCGTCGTTGCGCTGGTCGGGTGGGCCGCCCTGCTGAAAGGCGTCGCGCTCCTGCTGGTAGCGCACCACTTTCGAGGCTTACGACGAGGGCGGAGTCCGCCAGCCAGAGTGACCGGATGGGGTAGCTGACGACGAAATTGGAAAGTTGGCGGTCATCGCTTGCCACCGCTTCCAGAGGCAATGGAATGGGTGGGCCAATTTCGTCGTCAGCGTCTTGCTATGGGTCGAACCCTTTCCGAGCCTGACGACTCCGCCGCTAGCAGGCGAACTCCGTGACGAGCCTGCGCCGCCGCTATTGCCGCGCGAGTCCGCGCCTTGCGCTCCGCATGGCCGGGAGAGGCCCATAGGTAGATTCCGAACCTTGCTGGTCCGCGGGACGCGCATAGGAAGAGCATCTCACCAAGCTAAAGGAAGTGGCCTCATGCAACTTAGTACTCTTCTTCTGTCCGTGGCCACGATCGCGACGACGACGCTGGCGTTCGCCATCGCCACTCCGGCGTCGGCGCAAGAGCACTATGGGCATAAACACTACGCGCACACGCATTACGCGCACGCCCGCTATCGCCACTCCACCCACTATGACGAAGGTCGTCAGATCGTCGTTCATCCGGTGCAAGTGCAGACCCGGGGCGATGCGTGGGGCCCCGTGGCGGCGATCGGCAACGTCGTGGGTGGAACCGACCAGGCCGTGCAGGGAGTCTTTACCGGCGCCGGCGCCGTTGTCGGCGGGATCCTGGGCGGAGTGTTTGGCGGTACGGCGGCGCTCTTCGGCTACCCGCCGAGCTACGCATATGGCGCTCCATTCGCCGCGCCGTTCAATGCGACTGGGTCGCTGGCCGCAGCGCCGTTCCAGTCGGTCAGCGGCGCTCTCGGAGCGCCGCCGCCTGCGAGCGCTGGCTACTGAGCCGTTTCCCCGACGGGTCGGCGTTTGGTTGAGCCGCTTTGGCGCTGGGTCGTTGCCGACGTTGCCGGGAGTTCAGTTGGGATTGGGAATATTTCATGACGAGGAAAGCTGGGACTGCCTCGAAAGCCGAAAGCGTTTCGGAGGCCGAGAGCGCTGTGTTCGATCCAGCCGTGTTTCTGGAGGCGGCGGGCCACGGTCGATCCAAGGCTGAATATCTGGCGGGAGTGGTCATTTACGCGCAGGGCGACGCCGCCGACGCCGTCTTCCACGTCACGCACGGCAAGGTCAAGATCGCCGTGACCAACGGGCAGGGGCGGGAGGCGGTCGTCGGACTGTTCGGCGACGGGGACTTTTTCGGCGAAGGCTGCCTGATCGCGCAGCCCCTGCGCCTGGCAACGGCGATCGCGATGACCGACGCCACCGTCCTTCGCATCGAGAAGGCGGAGATGGTGCGCGTCCTCCATGCGCAGCCCGACTTTGCCGAAGTGTTCACGGCGCACCTCTTGACCCGCAACAGCCGGGTCGAGGCTGACCTCGTCGACCACCTGTTCAATTCCAGCGAAAAGCGCCTGGCCCGCGTCCTTCTCCTGCTGGCGAATTTCGGCAAGGAAGGAAAGCCGGAAGAGATCACCACGAAGATCAGTCAGGAGACGCTTGCGGAGATGATCGGGACGACCCGTCCGCGGGTCAGCTTCTTCATGAACAAGTTCAGGAAGCTCGGCTTCGTCGAATACAACGGGACTCTGAAGGTCCACAGTACGTTGTTGAGCGTCCTTCTGCACGAATAGGACCTTGCCGGATCGGCTGGGATGCAGTGAACCGCTGGGGTTGCCCGCGCGCGATAGGTGCTTTTAGGAGGGCATGTCATGTTGGATATCTATGCGGGGGCTGCGAACTCGCTGTTTTGGGATCTCGCAATACCGAAATATCAAGTGACAGTGGAAGAGGACCGCGGCTGGGTCACTCTGCACGGGATGGTCGAGCGGGCCTACCAAAAATCCTGTGCGGAGGACGACGTACGTCGGGTTCCCGGCGTCATGGGCGTCACGAACGAAATTACTGTCCGCGCCGTGCAAAACTTCCTCTAGCCCACCGTGCCTGCTTACATCCAACCATTGCCCGATATGCCGAAGCGGCCAGGCGCGACCGCGCCGCCCACTTCGGCAACGTGAGGCTCCTGTGATATGAATACCTCAGGCTGGCGGATTCTCTACCGCGACCAGCACGATCAAGACCGGACTTCCGCGAGCATTCCGAGCAAGGAAGCCGCGCTCAAGCAGGCGAGTGACCTGTATCATCGGCAACGTGCTGAATTATACAGAATTGAAGGACCTGAGGGCCAGGCCTTGCCCAAGGGAGAAATCATGCGTTGGATGTCCGCCAACAAGTAAGTCGTTCCGAGAAACCGCTTGGGGACGGATTCGTCCGGCGCGGTCAGCACGCTCGCCGCGCTTGTCGCCTTCAGGTCCGGTCGGCATCGGGCTTGTCTTTCCTTCGGACGACGTCAAAACCCGCACCGTCCAAAGCCCTCAAGGCCGCAAACGCGAACAGTTGAGCCTCCGCTGGATCGAGGTGCGTTTCCGGCCATTTGGCGCCGCTCTCTCGTTCGTAGTCGGGATATGCGGTCCTCGCGGTTTGAATCGCGATCTTCATGACTCGCAACGGACCAGCCAACTCCGCCATCGCGCGCTCCCGCTTTCCGCCAATCATAGCAGGACCCACCAACCCGCGCGAGGCTGTCGGCTCGGGGTGAGGGACGACATGCGATTTGCGAAGTTCTCCCTGAAATCCCGCAATCAGACTGTTATGCGTTGATGATCAGAATTAAGCGTTCCGTAAAAATCGTTCATTTTGTCGTTTGTCCTTGTATTAGTCGAAAAAACTCATAAGTTGTTTCCTTAGTTCGAGTGATAAATATTCGACGTATGTTTCGCTTTTCTTGGAGAGCGGCGATGAGAACACATCCAACCGAAAACCTCACAATCCACCACAAAGTCAACGACTATCCAACCTGGCGCACCGGCTACGACGATCGCGAGAAGAGCCGCGCCGCGGCTGGCGTCACCAACGGCAGGGTATTCCGCGGGGCGGAAGACCAGAATGACGTCGTGATCCTCCAGGATGTCGCCGACATGGGAAGGGCGCGCGCTTGGTTCACGGGGGAGGACCTGAAGGCCGCGATGCAAGAGACCGGCGTCGTCGGCCCGACGAGCTTCCATTTCTCAGTCTGATCAAGTCGCCTTCAATTCGGGCAGCGGGAAGCAGAACATGGAAAGCACGGAACACATTGTCCGCGAGCACGCCTATCACCTGTGGAATCAAGCGGGCAGGCCAGAGGAACTCAGCGTGCAATTTTGGCTTGCCGCGAAAACCAGGTTCGATCGCATAGAGAACCCACCGTGGGCGACAGAAGAAGCGGCCTCGGGACGAAGGATACGGAATCTAATGGAAGACAATCCAGCGTCAGGGTGACGAGCAGGGAGGGGTCGGACTCCCATGGCTTGCGCCACACATTTGTGGGGCGGGAAGCGCCAATCGTTGGTGATCTCGACCGGGGTATCAGGGAATTCCGTTCTTGACCTTGCCCTGCATTTCCCCGACCTGACTCGAATTCGGTCACCACCTGCGACGGATCAGTTCCCTTGCTGCGCGACGGTAATCGAGAAGTCTTGGGCAGCCGTGACGCCATGGCCGCGATAGTTTCCGATGAACGCCTGGAAGGTCGAAACGCATCCCGGCGTATCTTCGAGGAATGTGCACTCGCCGCCAGCGCCGTACTCGCTTTTGGCCCGCAGATTGGCAAAGAGGCGCGCGGCGTCCCGGGGGCAGCCGGCCTCGACATCTGGATAATCACCGCAGGCAAACATGGGCATGACGCGCCCTCAAAGGTCGCCGAGTTCCGCCCCCGAGACTGAGTCTTGCGTTTTCTCCCGCAGCCATCTAATTCGGCGCCCTTTGGAGAGCGCCCGCACCGAAGCGGCAATCATACTCGCGTCCGCCATAGCCGTCGGTCTGGGTTTGGCGTATTTGCCCGCGGACGTGGTGCAGGAACACGTGGCGGCAGTCCGCCTTGCGTGGGCACCGCTCATAGACGCTAGCAACTGATGTGCAGCGAGGAATCGTTTCGGTCGCCGTGGTTGTCGGGCGTGTATGGTCTCATTCGCGCCTCGTCGTATCCTTCGCCGCCGGAAACAGCGGAACGGATTGAATGGTCGGCCTTGGAGTTCGATCTCCTGCACAGTGTTGCGCGGGGAGGCGGCTATAACGATGAGGTGCTTCAAGCCCTTCGCGATTTGATGCCAGTCCATGCACGCCTCCAAAGCGTCCAAAGCAAAGCCACCCCCATAAAGCGAAGGATACGATCGGCCCGACGTATCGGCTGTTCAAGAATGACCACGTTGCAAGATAAATTCGGCGGCGCAAAGCGCGGTCGCGTGTCGACGGACGCAGATCGCAACCGAATGGGCGCGCGTGTTGCTTGCTGGGGTAGACGCCATCCTTGGGCGGGAGAGCCCCGCCCATGCCCAACTTCGAAACCGTCGTGCTCCCCTCGCCCTACGTGCGGCGCGACCAGCGTTACATCAAATCCGACCAACTCTTCCGTTTGCCGATTGAATTCGGTCTCGATCGGCGACGCGAAACCGGTCGTCCGAACGAAGGCAAGGGATCAGGAGGCAACGGCTGAAGACGCGATTGTCTGCCGAAGGCGACGAGCCACTTAAGGCGGTCGCCGTAGGTCAGACGAACGCGTCCTCGAACATCCCCAGCGCGGCTCTCGCTGTCTCCGCCAACCCTTCTCGTCCCGTCTCAGCCTTGGCGCGTTCCCGCCGAGTCGGCTCAATGCACCGATGCGAACGCAACTCAAGAAGAAATCAACGGTATCATTCCGGCTGGGGCCAGGGGATGAGCACGATCTTCCCTCCGAGACCGCCGACATCAATTCGGCTATGGACCTCGCGCGCGGAAGCCAGCGGCAGTCGGTCGACGACGACCGGATGTATGGCGCCCAGTCGCAACAGATCGAACAGGGCGGCCATGTCCGCCTTGAACTCTTCAGGGTGCGTCACGCGGCGATCGGTGATGCTGTACCACGCCGCGCGTCGGCCCCCGAACAGGGAAGCTCAGCCCGTTCCATGCTTTCAGCCTGACCAAGCCCAGACCGGCGGCAATCATGCCTTCACGCCCGACCGCCATGGTCTGCGACCCATAGCCGATAAGCAGTCCTCCCTTCGAGAGCGAGGCGAACGAGCGGCTGAAATGCGCGCCACCGATCGCGTCGAAAGCGGCGTCGACGCCGGGGTCTCCCTTGCGCGCTGAAGTGATCCGCCGCACGGCTGCGACGAAGTCACCGGCGCGGTAGTCGATCGCCGTCGCGCCGAAACGCTCAACGGTGGCCATGTTTGCCGCTGAGCATGTGCCGATCGCCTCAAGGCCGAAGTGGCGTGCGACGTCGAGCAGAGCCGTGCCGACCGTTCCCGAGGCGCCGATGACGAGGATCGTTGCGCCAGGCAGCAAGCGCCGGCAACGGGTGAGCATCTGAAAGGCGGTGAGGTAGGCCAGCGGGATGCAGACCGCTTCGGCGGGATCGACTCCATTCGGGACCGGAACGAGGAAGCGCGCCGGGCGGATCGCATATTGCGAGTAGCCGCCGACCACACAGAGGTCGGCGACCATCTGGCCTTCACGGGGCGCGGTCACGCCGGCCCGGTCGCCTCGACGATCCCGACGAGGTCATAGCCGGGCGTGAAAGGCAGTGGCCCTTTGAAGTCCGGATATCGTCCGCGACGGATGAAAGTATCGGTGAAGCCGGTGCCGGCGGCGAGCACCTTGATCCGGACCTCGCCTGGACCGGGGTCCGGAAGGGTCTGCTCTTCCGCCATCTCCAGGACTTCGGGACCGCCGAACCGAGCGATGCGGATATGTTGCCAAGCCATGCGCCGATCGTAGCGGCAGTTGTGGCCGGCGTCATGCAGCATGTGGCCGAGGCGGTGACCCTCAAGCGCCGGCTCCCGCCGCTGACGTCCGTGGCGGCGCCGATCGACGAGACCGACGCCGACCACATCTCAGTCTCCTTCAAGCCCTGAGGAGAGCCTTGGTCTATTCGGCGCCCTCCGCCCCCGAATCCGGCTTTGGCCCGCTCCTTCGCCCGCTCCCACGTCGCCGCGCGCTCCTGCGTGGCCTCCGTCCTCGCGGGCGTCGACTTTGGGGGACCGGTCGGCGCCCGCACGTCGTACCGCGGCATCCGCTTGATCGCCGGCCACATCACGTCCCACTCGACGTCGCCGCCGTAGACTTCGTCTCCGTCCTCGGACGGTGATCGACGCGGGGTCGGTGATCCCTACGCCGATCCTTGTGTTCATCGGCGCTTTCGGCGTCCTGCCTCAGTGCAAGGCGTCCTTCGAGAGATGTTGAGCCGCTTGACTGATCATGTCCGGACACGCTTCGTGCGCCTTAGCCGTCGCCTCTGGCCCCCACCTTTCGATCATCCTCATCATGACGTTGGCCAGAAACGAGGCCGCGACCATATCTGGCTCCAGCTTGTCTTGGCCCGCCAGCTTCTCGTCGATGATCCGAAACGCCTCGTCGAGCGCCGATCTGTACGCGGCTGAGGTCGACGCCGCTGTAAGTTTGTCGCGGCTCTGGTCCAGTTGCTCATCATCATTTGCCGGGCGCTTTTGGCCCTTGGGACGGAAAGGTGGTTTCTGCATCGCTCCAGGGGTGCAGTCCGCCGCCCCATGCGTCAAGGAATTTTCGCTCCATCGGCGTCCGTGAAGCGGCGCCAATCTGCCCAGCGCACCCTATCCCAGGACATCAAGATCGGTTGGCATTCTGCTCTCGACCTGCGTGGGCAGCGGGTCGAAGAAAGGGAGCCGGATTCCGCGCGGACGACAACTCCTGCACTTTTCCACAGAACCTGTCGCGCGCGGACGCCCGCCCGGTTGAGAGACCGATACGGGCGGGTTAATGGACAACCATCACATTCCAAGCGCGGAACCTCGTCGAAGCCGTCTCAGGCAGGACGAGGGAGGCGCCTGGGACAATTATATACATAACATAAGCAGGTGGTGGCCGCCCGCCGCGGCGATTTCGAGGGCGCGCTTGGCGCTCTCCTGGCCCTTGATGTCGCGGAGGTCCGGCTGCGGCCCGGCGGGGGCGCGCACCGCCGGCTGTGGCCGCGACAGCACCTGCGTCCCCTTGAAGTGGTTGGCGAGCTGGATCAGCGAGCGCGGCGCAAGAATGTCGAGGTCGGCGGAGGCCCAGGCCGCCTCGGGCCCGCAAGCCGCCGGACAGATGAGCCCTCTGCCGACGGCATTGGCGGCGATCGCCGCGGGCAGCACGCCGGCGACCGCGCTGATGGTTCCGTCGAGCGCAAGCTCGCCAATGACGCAATAGCCCCCGAGCGCGTCCATCGGGATGGCGCCGATCGCCGCCATCACGCCGAGCGCAATCGGCAGATCGTAATGGCTGCCCTCCTTGGGCAGATCGGCGGGGGCGAGATTGACCGTGATCCGCTTGGCGGGCAGCGCGAGCCCGGAGGCGATCAGCGCCGAGCGCACCCGCTCCTGCGATTCCCGCACCGCCTTGTCGCCGAGGCCGACGATGTTGAAGACGACGGTCCCCGGGGCGACCTGCACCTGAACGTCGACGGGCCTCGCCTCGACCCCCTCGAACGCCACCGTCGATACCCGCGCCACCATGTCCGCCCCCAGGGGCCCGCCTCGCAGGTGAACATTTGCAGAACGTCGCCCGGAGCGCAAGGGCAAAGTTGACGCGGGTCTTCCGGCCGCGCGGGAGTTTGCACGCTCGCGGCAGGTCGCACCTGAAGGACCGTATCGCCTTCCGATTGTCCGCGTCGGAGATCGGGAACCCGATGGCCACCCCCGGCGTCTAGAGAGCGAGGCGGGCGGCCCGGTGCGACGGCTGCTCGTGACGCCACCCGTCGGGAAGGGATGACGTACAGGTCGAAGCGCCGTCCCCAGCAGGAAAGTAAAACCCTCATGTCGCGGCAAGCCAAGCGGAAATGGTCGCAAGAGGTCACCGAGCGCTCGGACGCGCTCGACCTCGAACCCGACATCTTCAAAAGCGACAGCCCCCAGGAGATTGCGGCGTCGCTCAAGCGCTCCGCGGAAGAAAGCCCCCGACGCAAGGCGTCGGCGTTTCAATCGGCGATGTCGATGCTCAACTTTTACATCAACCGCGCCGGCCACAACCTCGGCGAACCGAGACGGCGGACGCTCGAGGCGGCGAAAGGCAAGCTGCGCCAGATGTTCGGCCGCAGCGAATCGCGTTGAGCCGAGGCCCCTTCTCTTTATCAAAACCATTGCGCGCAAATGGCGCGGCCTCCCGGCTGGGGGAGCGAGCGGTCCCACAAGTTCCGCGAATCCAGAGGCGTCAATGGGTTGCGGGCGACGACGGTTACCGGGGGCAGGTCTTCGGACGTCGTTTGGACGGGCGCCTCGGCGGAAAGACCTGACGCCTGAGCCAATTCCCGAGTCCATTTCGAGCCTTTTCAAAGAGTTGTGGCGACAATCCGAGGCCGGCGCAACTGCCGAGCCGCCCCCGCGGCGCGCCCCCACCGCCACCCATCGGGGAGCAACCGCCGACGCGTTCGACCGATGATGCAAGCTCCGAGGACCACCGCCGCAGCCAACAAAGCTCATGGCGCGACCCGGCGCAGAAAAACGCCAATCTTATCGTTGCCGCCAGACGCCATCCGCCCCGGCGCATCCCTGGTTGCCCTCGCCACCCCTCGGGCGGCCAATACGGATCGAACATAACGAGAACATAAATCCCCGACCGAGTCAAGAATTTGTCGCGTCCGCCAGCGTCCAACGGACGGCGCGGCGAGACGCCGCCCCTCCGACCCGCATGCATCCATGGAACCAAAGTCGGCCGGGCGCATTGGCTCAAGGGAGTCGGACGCAGGCTGCCATGGGCGGCAGCGATCGCCCCGTCGAGACCGAGCTCAAACTCGCCCTCTCCGGCCGTTAGAAAAACCTCAGGAATTTCCGCCTTTTTGGTCGCCAAGGGCCGGCAAACTGAGGTCGCAACGTATCCTGACCACCTATTTCGACATACGAAGATACGATCTCGATCGCCCTGGTCCGCGTCTCAGGGTCCGCGTGTCGGCAAAAGCGGCGGGGTCGGACGAGCGGCAATCGGACCAACCTTCACGTCCGACGTCCCATGAGCGTTGTTTTTCGACCGCTTGCGAGGCCCAATCGATTGCCAATGGACAGTCATTGTCCAAACGGCTCCGACCGGCAAGAGCGTGCGATGCAGGTGACCGATCTTCGCAATCTCCGGGCCTTGCCGAGCGCCCGCCTCGGTCTCGCCGCCTGCGCCGTCCTTCTGCTGGCGGCGCGGGCCCTGGCCGCGGCGCCCTGCGGCGACGCTTCGGGCACGGCGGAGGCGCGCGCCCGGCAAACGCTCGGCGCGATGACCGAGAGCGAGAAGCTTGCGCTCGTCCACGGCGTTCTCGGCGCGCCCTGGGGCCGCAAGCCAAAACCGGAAGGCGCGCTTGGCTCGGCCGGCTTCGTCGCGGCAACTCCCCGCCTTGGCGTTCCCGCTCTTCAGGAGACGGACGGCCCGCTTGGCGTCGCCAACCCCGGCGACGTCCGCCCCGACGACACGGCGACCGCCATGCCCTCGAATTTGGCGCTGGCGGCGACCTGGGACCTGGCGCTGGCGCGCCGGCAGGGCGAGAGCGTCGGCGAAGAGGCGCGGGCCAAAGGCTTCAACGTCCTGCTCGGCGGCGCCGCGAACCTCATTCGTGACCCGCGTGGCGGGCGGGACTTCGAATATTTCTCCGAGGATCCGCTGCTCACCGGGCGGATGGCCGGCGCCGTGATCGACGGCGTGCAGAGCCGTGGCGTCATTTCGACCCTAAAGCATTTCGCCCTCAACGATCGCGAAACCGACCGGGATCGTCTCGACGTGCGCATCGACAGGGCGGCCGGGCGCGAATCCGACCTCCTCGCCTTCGAGATCGCCATCGAGCGCGGCCGGCCGGGCGCTGTGATGTGCGCCTACAACCAGATCAACGGGGCCTACGCCTGCGAGAACCGGTGGCTGCTTGCCGACGTGCTGAAAGGCGATTGGGGTTATCCGGGATTCGTCCTGTCCGACTGGGGCGCGGTGCATTCGACGGTCGGCGCGGCGCTGGCCGGGCTCGATCAGGAATTGGCCGAGCAGGCGGATGCGCGGCCGTATTACGCTGACCTCGGAAAAGCGATCGAGGCCGGCCAGGTTCCCGAGGCGCGCCTCGACGACATGGCGAAGCGCATCCTGAGATCGATCTTCGCCTGCGGGCTCGCCGATGCAGGGTCAAGAACGGCCCCCGATATCGCCGCATCCGAAGCGACCGCGCGCGCGATCGACGCGGAGGGCGCGGTCCTGCTGCGCAACGACGGCCTGCTGCCACTCAGGCCCAAGCTTGGCCGCGTGCTGGTCGTTGGGGCGCACGCCGACCGCGGCGTTCCGGCGGGGGGCGGGTCGTCGCAGGTCGTCCCGCTCGGCGGGATCGCGCTGAAAACGCCCGAGGGCGAGAACCGCGCGATGATCTTCGACCCTTCGTCGCCCCTCGATGCGCTTCGCCGCCGGCTTCCTTCGACGCAGGTCGATTGGGACGACGGCCGCGATCGCGATCGCGAGGCGAAGGCGGCCGAAGGCGCCGACGCGGTCGTCGTGTTCGCCGATCAATATCAGACCGAAGGCGCCGACGCGCCGAACCTGTCCCTGCCGGACGGACAGGACCGGCTCATCGAGCGGGTCGCCGAGGCCAACCCCCATACGGTCGTCGTGCTCGAAACCAGCGGCCCCGTGCTGGCGCCATGGCTCGACCGGGCGGCGGCCGTCCTCGAGGCCTGGTATCCGGGCCAGAAAGGCGGCGAGGCGATCGCCGACATTCTGACCGGCGTCGTCGATCCATCCGGACGCCTGCCGGTGACGTTCCCCGCGGGCGAGGCGCAATGGCCGCCCCCGAGGGTCGAGCCCGCAACGGAGCCCCCCGGCGAGCCCGTCGTCGTCCGTTACGGCGAAGGCGCGTCGGTCGGCTATCGAGAGTTTGCGGACCGCGGCGAACGTCCGCTTTTTCCGTTCGGCTATGGGCTCTCCTACACGACCTTCCGGCTCGGCGGCCTCACGGCGCGGGTCGAGGGCGCGGCTGTCATGGCGGCGCTCGACGTGACAAACGCCGGCGGCCGGCCCGGCGCGGCGATCCCAGAGCTTTACCTGACCGGCCCAGCCGGCAGCGGGGTCGGCCTGCGGCTCGCCGGCTGGAGCAGGCTCGACCTCGCCCCGGGCGAGACCCGCCGCGTCGAGATCGCCGTCGATCCCCGGATTCTTGCGACCTTCGACGAAGCGGCGCGCCGCTGGCGGATTGCGCCCGGCCTCTACGAGTTCAGCGCCGGTTTCGATGCGACGCGGCGCGAGCTGGCGACCAAGGCGAGGCTCGACGCGGCGGACCTGCCGCCATAGCTGGCGGCGCCAATCGTTCGCTTGGCGCCCCTGCCGGAGTCCGATTTGGAGAGGGCCGCAGTCGACCCTGAGCAAGCGCTCACGAGAACTCCCTTCCCCCCACAGGGGAAAGGGCCGGGGATGAGGGGACGCACGCCCAAAATTGAGAGCGCAGGCCCCCTCATCCGGCGCTCCGCGCCACCTTCTCCCCATGGGCTAGCGTGCGCACACATTCGATTCGCGGACGAGTCAAACACATTTTTTGCAAACATCGCTTGATCGTTGAGAATCATGTGTGATTCTGTATCGGCCGGCCCTTTGTTTGGAGAGGATCGGCGATGACAGACGTGAACATTGGCTTCTTCGGCGACGTGCGCCTTGAAAAAAGGGGCGCCTGGCGGTGGAGCGCATGTGCGCGCGCATTAGCGCGGGCTTTCGCCAACTGTGCGACAGCCGGGCGGAGAAGGTTGGTCTGACGCGGTTTTTCCGCAATCCGAGAGTGACGGTGGAAGAAATTCTGCGCGGCGCGGCGGAGCGGACGGGAACCGCCGCGGCGGGACGGCACGTTCTGTTGATCCAGGATACGAGCGAAATCAACTATGAAGCCAAAGCCAAGCGCAAGCGTGGCCTTGGCCGCGTCGGCAACGGCAAGGACGTCGGCCTGTTCGTCCATCCGGCGCTGGCGGTCGACGCCGCCGACGGCGGCGTCCTGGGGCTCGCGGGGGCGACGATCTGGCGGCGAACGCGGATCAAGGAGGACGACTACCAGAGCCTGCCGATCGAGGAGAAGGAGAGCAACAAGTGGCTCGCCACGCCCCTGGCGGCGAAGCGGTTCCTGAACTCGGCGACGATGATCACCGAGATCTCCGATCGGGAGGCCGACATCTACGAGCATTTCGCCCGCGTGCCCGATGGGCGAACGCATGTCCTGGTTCGCGCCGTGCGCGATCGGGCGCTCATCGAGGCGGGCGAGCGGCTGCTGTCGAAGATCGCCGCCGCGCCGGAAGCGGGCCGTCTGAGCTTCGATCTGCCCGGCCGGCCCGGACGGACGGCCCGGAAGGTCACGCTGGCGGTGCGTTTCTGTCCGGTCGTCCTGCGTCGTCCCGAGCGCGGCGCCGACCGGCGGGATCCGCCCGGCGTCGCGCTCAATCTCGTCGAGGCGCGCGAAATCGACCCGCCGCCCTCCGAGGAGCCGATCGTCTGGCGCCTGTTGACGACGCATGGCGTGAGCACGCTTGCCCAAGCGGCGTGGATTATCGAGCTCTATCGCTATCGCTGGATCATCGAGCAGCTCTTCCGCACCCTCAAGTCGCAGGGCTTCGACCTCGAAGACAGCCTCTTGCGCGACGGCGACGCGCTCGAACGCCTGGCGGCGACCGCGCTGATCGCCGCCGCGAGCGTCATGCAACTGGTCCAGGGACGGGACGAGGCGGGCGCGGCTTTCCCGGCCGCGCGCGTCTTCGAACCCGACGAAATCGCCGTTCTGGAGGCGCTGGCCGGCAAATTCGAAGGCAAGACCCAGAAGCAGAAGAACCCGCACCCCAGACGCAGCCTGGCTTGGGCGGCCTGGTGCATCGCCCGCCTCGGCGGCTGGACCGGCTACGCCAAAGAGCGTTCGCCAGGCCCTATCACCTTCGTCCACGGCCTGCGCCGCTTCCACGCCATCGCAGAAGGCTTCAATCTCGCCGCCGCCACCTCGCCTGCCCCACTTGACAGCTGAGCAAATCAAATGTGTGCGCACGCTAGCCCCATGGGAGAAGGACGGTCGCGCCCTTCGTCCGCTCTCCGCCCATCCGCGCCAATTCCCGTCGAGCGTTTGCCTTGTACCGCCCACCTCTCACCACGCGCCAAACGCCCGCGCCACGCCTCGCAGAAACGCCGCGCGCCGCGGCGCGGTCGAGAAGTCCATGCCGTAGATCGCGTAATAATCGAGGCGCCCGTTCGGATCGATCAGCGCGCCGATGTTGTCGCGCACGAAGCGCCGCGGGGGGTCGCCCTTTTTGGCGACGTCGGACCGGCTCTCGCCATAAGCGCACACCGCCGCCATGCGCTTGAGGTTTGCGAGATTGGGATGGAAAAGGCCGTCTCGATCGATGACCGTCGCGACCCCGGGCAGGAACACCCGCTGGAAGTACCCTTGCATGATCGCGGGAAGTCCGTCGAACCAGACCGGAAACACCAGAACGAGCGCCTCGGCCGCCCGCAACCGCGCGACATACGGCTCGACCTCGCGGGTATTCGCGGCCGTGTCGACGTAGCGTCGCATCTGCTCCGCCGACAGCACCGGATCGAATCGCTCGGCGTAGAGGTCAATATCGTCGACGTCGTGGCCGCGGGTCCTGAGCGCCTCGACGGCGCGGGCATGGACCGCCGACAGGAAGCTCGTCTCGAGAGGATGAGCGTAGACGACCAGAACGCGCAAACCGTCACGCTCCAGCGCTCGCGCCATGCCGGCCGCTTCGTTGCGGCTGACGCTCGGCGGCGACGAGAAACTCGATGTTCGGCGGCTCCGTCAGCATGGTTCGGATGTCGTCCTCGATCACGCGGTCCTCTTTGGTCACGCGCTCGCGAAAGTGCAAGAGTTCGAGCCACGTCTCGATCATGTAGGCTTCCTCGTACCGGCCCAACACGTCGAGGTCTTCGAAGACGCCCCAGGCGAAGGCGCCGTCCCGACGGCGCTGTTCGCCGAGTTCGTCGACGGCGCGCAGAAAGCGTTCGCGGTCCTTCGGATCGATGCGGTAGTCGATCTTCACCAGCACTGGCCCGCGATCGTCGGCGATCTCCTCCACCGAAGGAGGAGACTTGTAGTGAAGCGACGGCGTGAGGTCGAGCGTCTCGGCGTTGTGCAGTCTCCAGGGCCAGGTCAGTGGAATGCCGAGCAGCGCGCCGGCGGCCGCGGCGATGAGCGCGCGGTCCACGCCGAACTTCGCCGCCGCCGCGCCCCAGGCGGCGCTGCTGACCGCGACGGCGCCGAAGATGACGGTGAGAAAGATCGCCAGGCCGCGACCGCGGACCCATTGCGGCAGGACGTTCTGCGCCGAAACATAGAGACTCGTCAGGACGAGCACCCACGCAGCGCCTCCGCAGAAGCTGGCGCCGAGCAGCACGACGAATTCATGGCTCGATCCGAACAGGCCCAGCGCCACGGCCGTGCCGACCGATCCGAGCGCAGCCATCCAGTCGAGATTAACAAACGGCCGCAAGAACCGGTGCGCCAGCGAACCAAAAAGCGCGCCCGCGCTGAGCATGCTGAGCAGCAGGCCATAGCTCTCCGCGCCACCGCCGGAATGGCGGGCGATCAGCGGCATAAGGCCAAAGTAGGCGGCGGCGAACGGATAAACCGCCAGCGTCCGCACCAAGGTTGCGCGGAAGAGCCGGTTGTTCATGGCGTGCCGGATTCCCGTGCGCACCGCGCCGGTCAGCCTCTCGGCCGGCAGGGTCGCTGTCGGCCGCGGCGGCGCCCGCCACCACATGAGCGCCGCGATGACGACGGCATTGGCGAGCGCGAAGGCCCAGTACGGCGCGGAGAGGCCGTATTTCGCGATGATGAGGCCGGTGACCGCTGGGCCGATGGTGCGGCTGAGGTTGTAGGCGACGCCGTTGGCGGCGATTGCGCCCGGCAGATCGGATCGCGAGACGAGCGCCGGCAGGATCGCGAGCCAGGACGGCGAGTTCACCGACCAGAGGGCGCTCAGAAGAAAGGTCGTCAGCAGCAGCGAGACGGGAGCCACAAGATTCGCCGAAACGAGGCTCGCGAACGCCACGACCAGCACCACAATTGCGCAGGAGATGTAAAGGATCAGCCGGCGCGGATCGACGATGTCGGCGAGCGCTCCCGCCGGCAAGGTGAACAGGAACATCGGAAGGGTGGTGGCGGCGTGAACCAGCGAGACGTCGAACGGCTCGAGATCGAGAGTGGTCATCAGCCACCCCGAGGTCGTGTCGTACATGGAAATCCCGACCAGCGCGATGGCGCTTGCGAACCAGACGACAGCAAAGACCGGATACGCGAACGCGCCGAGCCACGCCACTCGCCGGTCGGCCGGCGTCTCCGAGACGGGCGTGTCCATGCGTCGCTCTTTGCGCCTCCGTCGCGCGGGTCTAGTGAGACGACAGCACGCAGCGCTCGCTGCGCAGGAGAAAATCGCGGGTCACGCCGCCGAAGGCCCATTCGCGCAGACGGCTGTGGCCGAAGGCGCCGGCGACGACGAGGTCGGCCTTCAAATCCGCGGCGAGCGTCGCGAGTTGCTCCGCCACTCCGCCGACTGCGGGGGCCGCCTCGCAGGCCGCCTCGACGCCGTTGCATGCGAGCCAGGCCTTTACGTCGTTCAACCGGCGCTCGGCGCCCTCCATCGCCCCGGATTCCGCAATTTCAACCACATGGACGCGCTGCATCGCCTGCAGGAACGGAAGGGAGTCGACCAGCGCCCGGCGCGCCTCACGCACCTCCTTGAAGCAGACCAGA
The DNA here is from genome assembly GCA_963822215.1 of uncultured Alphaproteobacteria bacterium. Taxonomy (GTDB): domain Bacteria; phylum Pseudomonadota; class Alphaproteobacteria; order Rhizobiales; family Beijerinckiaceae; genus Roseiarcus. The sequence goes on along the minus strand of CAWGGX010000005.1, from coordinate 613,829 downwards.
GCCTGCCGAAACGCCAAACCGGCCGCGCCTGCGGGGGTCATCAAGATCGGCCGCCCGAGGCGCATGACGAGGTCGCCGATCTCGGCTTGCCCGGAGGGGAAGAAGGTCCGCTCGCGCCCGTCGAAAGGGGCAAGGACGACATCGGCGCACCGGGCTTCGCCGGCGACGTAGTCCTGGGCAGGCCCGGACGTCATCTGCATCCGCCAGTCGATGGACCCGAACCCGGACAACGCGGCCCGGAACTCGCCTTCAGCGGCCCGCGCCTCATCGACGAACTTGTGCGGGTCGTAGTCCTGCGGCTCGAACGGGCCGGCGCCGCGGACATAGGGGTGGGTGGAGACCTGGCGGGCCGCGACGCCCACGATTCGCGATCCGAACCGCTGCGCGAGGTCGGCGACGACCGTTAGCAGCGCCGCGTTGGACTGGCCGACGCGCATGCAGACCATGAGGGTGGAGAGCGCCAATCTGTCCTCCGCGCCGGAAACCCGTCCCGTTCGGGGAAAGCGGAGCGTGGAGCGGCCGGCCGGAGGTAAGCCGTCGAGCGAATGAAAACAAGTCTCGATCCGCTCTCCGGGCGCGCGGCGCAGCGTCGCGCGTGCACGGCCAGCTTGAAATCCTGGAAGAACCCCGCCATCTGCCACTGCGGCCGCCCCCGTGGCAGCAGCGCAAAGGGCGGAGCGCCGATTGACCAGCCAATCCAGCGACGAAGCGGGGCCGTCCGCGGGCGGACGAGCGCGATGGGGCGTGTTCGGCCATCGCGCTTTCACAGTCATCCTCGTCGCCAGCTCCGTGTCCAATGTCGGCATCGCGATGTTCGACACCTCGATGAGCTGGCTGATGACGAACCTCAATCCCGATCCGATGATGGTCTCCGCGGTCCAGGTCGCGACCATGCTGCCGATGTTCCTTTTGACCGTGCCGGCCGGCGCGCTCGCCGACATTGTGGACGCACGCCGCCTCCTGATCGGCGCTCAGGCGGCGGTCGCCGCAATTTCGATCGCCTTCGCCGTGATCGTCAGCGGAGGGCTGGCCGATCCGACGAAACTGCTCATAACCACATTTGCGCTCGGATTCGGCGGCGCGATCGCGGCCCCGGTCTGGCAGCTGGTCACCCCGAAGCTCGTGCCCAAGGACGACCTCGACAGCGCGATCGCCGTCAACAACGCCTCCTACAGCGTCAGCCGGGCGATCGGCCCGGCCCTTGGCGGTCTGGCGATCGCGGCCTTCAGCATCGACGTCCCCTTTTGGTGCTATTGCGTCGGCAACCTGGCGATCGTCGCGGCTGTCGTCTGGTGGCGAGCCCCACGGAGGCCGAAGGAAACGCTGCCGGCCGAGCGCCTGACCAACGCCGTGCGAACGGGCCTTCGCTACGTCCGCCACAATCGGGATATGGACGCGACCCTCATCCGCGCCGCCGCCTTCTTCCTGTTCGGCAGCGCCTACTGGGCTCTGCTGCCGCTGATTGCGCGCAACCAGATGCACAATGGCGCGGCGATCTACGGCGCCCTGATGGGCATGATCGGCCTCGGGTCGATCCTCGGTTCGCTGGGCCTGAACTGGTTGAAAGAGCGGCTCGGCCCGGATCGGCTGGCGACCCTTGCGACTATCGGCACGATCGCGGCGCTCGCGATGTATGGGGCGGCGAAGGCTCTCGGGCTGGCGCTGGCGGCGAGCCTCCTTGCCGGCGCGTCGTGGACCATCATGATGACCACGCTGTTCGTGTCGGCCCAGGTGGCGCTGCCCGACTGGGTGCGCGGGCGGGGCATGGCGATCCTGCTCACCGCCTACTTCGGGGCGATGACGATCGGCAGCGCGCTATGGGGCAAGGTCGCCAGCCAATGGGGCCTTGCGGCGACCCTTTATATCGCTGCGGCCGGAGCCTTCGTCGGGATGATCGCCACACGGAGCCAGAAGCTGCAGACGGCCGCCGCGCTGGACCTTTCGCCCTCGCTGCACTGGCGGGACCGGGTGTTAGGCCGGGCGGTCGACGAGGAGCAGGGGCCCGTTCTGTTGACGATCGAATACCGTATCGACCCCAAGGACAGGGCGGCGTTTCTTTCGGCGATGCAGGAAATCGGCTTCGAGCGCATGCGCGACGGCGCCTTCGCGTGGAACGTATTCGAGGATGCGGGAGAGGTTGGCCGGGTGGTCGAGACCTTCCTGATCCAGTCGCTGCTCGAGCTCAGGCACCTGCGCGCGCGGGTGACCAAGGCCGATCAGATGGTCGAGGCCGAGGCGCACAAGTATCTGACGGAGCCGCTCAAGGTCACGCTTCTGGTCGCGCCCAAGCGGGAGCGCCACAAGCGCCGGAAGCTTTCCGCCCTGCTCCATCCGGCGACGGTCGAGGGTTGACGCCAAACGCGCCTCGCTACGGCGCCCTCCCTAGCGCCCAGGCCGCGAGATCGGGATATTCGGCCATCAACTCGGCGAGCACGCCATTGGTCCAGCCGAAGCCGACCTGCAGCGCGTATTCGCCGCCGCGGCCGCCTGCCGGACCCTCGCTCGAAGGGCGCGCGACGTCGTACTTCTCCGCCAGGACGCCCGAGGCCGCATAGCCGCGGACGTTGGTGTCGATCCAGCGGCGGGCGATCTCGCGCGCGAGGTCCCGTTCGCCGTAGGCGTTCAGACCCTTGATCGCGAGATACTGCAGCGGCGGCCAGCCGTTCGGCTGATCCCACTGCTGGCCAGTCTCGATCGGTGTCGTTCCGAGGCCGCCGGGCTCGAGAAGTCGCGTTCGGAGCGCCTCAGCGACCGCGTGGGCCTCGTCTGGACTTGCTATGCCGAAGGCGAGCGGGGCGACCGTCGCCGCCGTCAGCGCGTCGCTGAGACGGCCCTCCCGCCACAGATAGTCGGCGAAGACGCCCGCTTTGGGGTTCCACATCAGCCGCCGGATCGCGGCCGCCCGCCGGTCCGCCGCGCCCTGAAGCCGCTCGGCGGCGGTCGCGTCGCCCTTCAGCCGATAGGCCCTGGCGAGCGTTTGCTCGAGATGAACCATCAGGGCGTTGAGGTCGACCGGCGCGATCGCCGTCGTGCGAATGGTCGACAGGGTTTTGCCGTCGGCGAGCCAGCGGGAGCTGAAGTCCCATCCCGTCTCGGCCCCTGCCCTGAGATCGCGGTACACCTCGTCGGCCGGGCGGCCTGAGCGTGCGGCCGTCTCGACGTCCTGGCGATAGGATTCGTCGCGCGGCGCCGCGCGATCGTCCCAGTCGCGATTGAGGAGCACGCCGTCGGGAAGCCGGACGACATGGCGGAACGCGGACCCGGCCGCGAGCGTCGCCGCGCCGTCCATCCAGAAGGCGTATTCGGCCTCGAGCTCCGGCAGGCGCTTGACCAGGACCGCATCGCCATCGAGCGCGGCGATCAGTTCGACCATGAGCGCGAAGAACGGCGGCTGGGACCGGCTCAGATAGTAGCTGCGGTTGCCGTTTGGGATATGGCCGTAGCGGTCGATCAGCGAGGCGAAGTTGTCGAGCGTGTCGCGGGCGAGGTCGATGCGGCCGTCCCGCAGGAGTCCGAGCATGACGAAATAGCTGTCCCAGTAGTAGATCTCGCGGAAGCGGCCGCCCGGGACGACATAAGGATGATCGAGCGGGAGAAGCGACGACCACGGCTCGATCTCGTCCGGCTTGCGCTGAAGCGCCTCCCACGACTCGCGGACATAGGCGCGGACGTCCTCGTCCGGCCGGGGTAGGTAGGCGGGGAAATCCTGCGGCGGCAGATTGAAGTGGCGACCGACGAAGGCCTTGAGATCGAATCCGGGCAAAACCTTCTCCCGGTCGTAGTCCGCCATGACCTCGGCCGGCGGCGCGCGCGGGGCGGCGTCGGCGAAGGTCTTTTGGTCGGCAAAGAGGCCGGCCATCTCGACCGCGCGATAGAGCTCGCCGAATTCGATCGAGGGCGGCGCGGGTCCGTCGGGCGGGAATGCGCGGGCCGCAACGATCGGCGACAGGAGACAGACGACGAGCGCGACCGCCGCAGCGGATCGGCCTGGGCGGAAAGGCATGCAGCGCCTCCCGGCGGCGAGCGTGGGGCCGCAGTCTGCGCGGAAGGCGAGTCGCAGGCAAGATCGGCGGCGAGGACCCGAATTCCCTGCTAGCAGGGAATTTTCCTTCCGCCGGCGTCGTGGCCAGCGCGTCGAAAGCCTGTAGCGTCAGTGGTTTGCGTCGGGGCCTTGCAGTCCCTCGGCCCCACTGGAACAGGGAATTTTTGACGGCAGGAACAGGGAAGGAACAGGCGCCCGGGCGCGGGAACAGGGAATTAACAGGTGATGATCGGGCGCCGTCCGGGCGGCTGCGCCGCATCGGTGGAGGAAACCGAGCTATCATTCTGAAAATAAAAATGAAACGATGCTTGCACAGCAGTGAAACTGACTTTTTCTGTTGTTTAGCTCAATTCGAGCCACGGCGGCGCTAACCCGACGGCTCGCGGCGTCCCTCGGATGCGCTTGCGCCGACCTCGAAAATAGCGTTATCGTTTTGACGTTTCGTCATCCGCGCGGCGGCGGGGACACAATTGGTTGGATTCTGGCCGAATTGGCGATTTTGCCTTGGGGCGCTCGTGGCGCTCGGCCTCGCCGCGACCGTGAGCCTGGACACCGTTCGCGCGGCGGACGTCGATCCGGCGACAATGAGCGCGGACGCGATCAAGGCGCTCGAGCAGCGGCTGACCGACGCCGGCTGCTACACGGGCGCGATCGACGGACAAACGAGCGGCGCGCTCGACGACGCGATCAAGGCCTGCCCCGACTAGCGGCCGTTCCTGCGCATCGAGACCGGCATGCACACGGCGACGATCTGGCGCATCGGCGTCGACGCCGCCTGCTCGCTGCTCGCGACCGCGTCCGACGACAAGACGGTGCGGCTCTGGTCCCCGCCGGACGGCAAGCTCAGGCGCGTCATCCGCCTGCCGATCGGCGATGGGAACGCCGGCGAGGTCTGGGCGACGGCGCTGTCGCCGGACGGGCACTGGCTCGCAGCCGGCGGATGGGATGCGGCTCGAAAGTCGTTGCCAACGCATAGCCTTAGTTTGGTGGACCTATCGAATGGCGCGATTCGGCGCTTTGGCCAGTTCGAGAATGTCATCTTCCACGTCGCGTTCTCCGCCGACGGGCGTCGCATCGCCGTCGGCCTCGGCGGAAACAACGGTCTGCGCGTGCTCGACAGCGCGTCCGGCGCTGAGCTGCTCGCCGATCGCGACTACGGCGACTCCGTTTACGGCCTTGCCTTTGCGCCCGACGGCGCGCTGATCGTATCGAGCTATGACGGCCAATTGCGCCGCTACGGGGCGGACCTCAAGCTGACGGCGAAGCGCGCTGCGCCCGACGGCAAGCGCCCCTACGGCGTCGCGATCGACCTCTCGGGCCGGCGCGTCGCGATCAGCTACGATGATTTAGTGTCGGTCTCAATTCTGGACGCGACGACCCTGACGACGCTCCGGCAAGGGCCAGACGAGCGACTTGACCCAGGGGAATTTCTACGGAGTAGCTTGGTCGCGAGGCAGCGCGACGCTTGTCGCGGGCGGCCGGGCGCAGGGACAGTCTCAAGGTGAATTGCGCGACTTCCTGCGACGGTTCGACGCCGCCGGCCGGCGCGAGGGCGAGGACGTCGCTGCGAGCGACAATACTATCTTGGACATCCAGACCTGCGGCGACGGCTTCGCCTTTGCCGCCGCCGACCCGGCGTTCGGACTCCTCTCGTCAAGAGGCGTCGCGAAGACGCTTCAAGGCCCGCACACGGCTGACATGCGCGACAAGCTCGGATCGGCATTCGCGCTCTCGCCCGACGCCGCCTCGGTACGCTTCGGGCTGGGCGACGGAGAACAGAAGCCCGTCCTCTTCGATCTCGCCGCCGCGTCGCTGACGGATTCGCGTACCGTTCCCCCGAAATTTCTGACCGCAAGGGTGCGCGGTCTCCCCGTGACGGACTGGCCGGACAATGAAGCGCCAAAGTTCAACGGGAAAATATTGGCGCTTGATGAGCGCGAAGTATCCCGCGCCCTTGCCATCCGGCCCGACGCCTCTGGCTTCGCCCTCGGAACGGAATGGTCCGCGCGCGCCTACGACGCGAAGGGCGACGCGCTGTGGACGAAGCCGGGCCCGGGGGTCGCCTGGGGCGTCAATTTCTCTGCCGACGGCGGAATCGTGACCGTCGCCTACCTCGACGGCACCATCCGCTGGCTGCGCTGGAGCGACGGCCAGGAGCTGCTCGCCTTGTTCGTCGAGCCGCAGAGCCGCAGATGGGTCGCCTGGACGCCGTCCGGCTATTAAATGGCCTCGGCCGGCGGCGAGGACCTGATCGGCTGGCACATCAATCGTGGCTGGACACAGGAAGCCGATTTCTTCCCCGCCTCGCAATTCCGCGCCGAATACAACCGGCCCGACATCGTGCGGCTCGTGCTCAAGACGCGCGACGAAGCCGAGGCGGTTCGCCAGGCGAACCAGACCGCCGATCGCGCGGTCCCGACAAAGCCGCTTGGCGCGGCGCTCCCGCCCGTCGTGACGATCACGTCGCCGAGCGGCGGCGCCCATTTCTCCGGCGACACGGTCGAAGTCGCCTACGCCCTGCGCTCGTCGTCGGGCCTGCCGATCGATCGCCTGGAGGCGCTCGCCGACGGCCAAAGAGTTCCCGTGGTCGGGTTCGAGACAACCAGCGCTCGCGAAGCCCAAGGCCACGTGCTGGTTGCGTTGCCGCGGAAAAATACGGAAGTGTCCCTGATTGCCTATTCCGGCGATCTGGCGAGCGCGCCGGTCAAAGTGAGCCTCGTCTACGACGGACTGACAACCGCCGATCTCTTGAAACCGAAGCTCTACGCGCTGCTGGTCGGGGTCACCGGCTATGACAATCCCGACTATAACACCATGCATTACAGCGCCCACGACGCCGCCGATCTCGCCAAGGCGCTGATGGCGCAGAAGGGCGGGCTCTACGCTGACGTCGAGGTCAAGATCATCGACGACCGGAGCCGGCCCGACACCGATCCGACCCGCTCAAATGTCGAGAACGGTCTCTATTGGCTGCAGCACGAGGCGACCAGCCGCGACCTTGCGGTCGTGTTCCTGTCCGGCCACGGCTTCCTCGACCCGAAGCAGAAGTTCTGGTTCCTGACACGGGAAGCGGACCTCTCTAAGCTTCGGACGACCGCGATCTCGAACGACGATCTTCTCGATCTCGTTGCCTCGATCCCCGGAAAGAAAGTCCTTCTGGTCGACGCCTGCCATTCCGGCGCCGCGATGACCGTGGGCATTAGGGCGACCGACACGACCCCGGATATGAACACATTCGTCAACGACTTCTCGACCGCGGGCTCGGGCGTGGTCTTCTTCGCCGCCTCGACCGGCACGGAATACGCCAAGGAGGACGAGAAATGGGACAGGCACGGCGCGTTCGCCAAGGCGTTGATTGACGCGATCGGCGAGGGCAAGGCGTCGATCGATCCGAGCGGGCGCATCACCACCGACATGCTCGACCTCTATGTCGAGGATCACGTGAAGGCGATGACCGGTGGACTTCAGCACCCGGTGATGAACCGGCCGGTCCTTGTCCCTGATTTCCCGATCGCGGTGGCGCGGGCGCATCCATGACCAAAACGGTGATTTACTTTGCCACGGCGCTGGTCCTTTCGGGGTCCGCGGCCGCCCAGCCAACGGTCGGCTGGCCGGAAACGATTGATAAACTGAACGAGGAGCGCTCCCAGGCCGAGGCGTGCGTGGCGCTGCTGAAGGATAGCGGCAATCCGGCCGCGATCCACAAAGGCCGGATTGTGTACGGGGCGGCGAAGGCCGCATCCGATGGCGTGATCGCCGGTTTCACGGTTGGGCTCGTCGAGGGGTACAGGCCCGAAAGGCTGCCGCCGCTTCAAGCAAATCTCGAACGGACGGGAAAGGGGCTCAAAGAGGTCTGTGAGCAAGCCGTAGCCGCCGGCTCGGCAGCGAGCGGCTCGAAGGGCATCGTCGAGGATCTCGCGAAGGGCGCCGTCGAACCCGTCATTGATGGGCTCAAGGCCGGCGCCGGCGCGTTGTGGACGCGCCACCTCGAAGAAGACAAGCTCGAAATCGAGACGATCAAGGGCCAGCTCGAGGCCGCCAAATGGCCGGAGTTTGGGTCGTAACAAGACGGGGGCCGGAGCCGCCGCGCCACAAGCCTTTGAGCCCATGCTTGGGCCCGGCCAAAATCGACCGATTTGACCAGCCTCCGAGCGAAATTTAGTTTCCAGCCTCCGCTTGGGGTGGCGGACCATGAGGTCGTCGAGTCATACGTCCGGCGTCCGGCGCGCAAGACGTCGAACCTCTAGCGATCCAGGAGCGAGAATTGTCCTTAGGCGACAAGCGGAAAGGTCAGGATATGGCTTTCGACCCGTCGGCAAGCGCGGCTGAGTTCCGTCAGGGCCTTGCACGCCATCAGCAGGGTCAGCTTGTCGAGGCGGAGCGACATTACAATGCGGCCCTCAGGAGCCAGCCCGACAACTTCGAGGCGCTGCACATGCTGGGCGTGATCGCGCTCCAGCAAGGTCGCATCGAACGCGGAGTCGAGATCGTCAGGAAGGCGGTCGCGTTGAATGAAAATTCAGCGGTCGCCTTCAACAACCTGGCGAAGGGCCTTAAGGACCTCGGCCGGCTCGACGAGGCGATCGTCTATTTTGAACGCGCGATCGCGCTTGCGCCAAACTTTGCCGACGCTGAGTTCGGGTGTGGGAGCGCGTTGCAGCGTTTGGATCGATTTGAGGACGCGCTCGTTCACTTCGATAAAGCCATCGCCCTCAATCCCAAGTTCATCGAGGCGCTCAACAACCGCGGGCTGGCCCTGGCGAAATTGAAGCGGTTCACAGAGGCTGTCGCCAGTTACGAGAAAGCGCTCGCGATCCGGCAGAATTTCGTCCCCGCGCACATCAATCGCGGCAATGCGCTCAACGGCTTGATGCGCTTCAGCGACGCGCTTTCCAGTTTCGACAAGGCGATTGCCTTTCATCCGGATCTCGCCGAGGGGCACTGCAGCCGGGGCGGCGTCCTCGTCGAACTGGGGCGCTTCGACGATGCGGTGGCGAGTTTCGACAGAGCGATCGCAATCCGACCGAATTTTGCCGAGGCGCACCACAGTCGCGGCGCCGCGCTCATCAAGCTCAATCGGCTTGACGATGCGCTGGCGAACTTTGACCGGGCGATCGCAATCGAGCCGCGATACGTCGACGCATGGATCTCGCGCGCCGAGGCCCTGTTCCTTTGCAACCGCAATGACGACGCGGTCAAAGCTGCGCAAGCGGCGATCGATCTTGATCCCGACAACGCCTTATGCCGATTTCTAAGTTGCTATTGCGAATTGCGAATTTCGTATGACAACGAGGACGATATCGGAGCCCGTCGCGAGGCTTACGAAAGCAAGCTTAGGGCGATCTGCAGCGACTATGAGGCCGGCCGCCTGAGAACAAACATGAGCGAGGCCGTCGCGCGCTACCGGCCATTTTATCTCGCCTATCAGGGCCGCAACGACCGGGATCTGCAGGCCCTGTACGGCGCGCTCGCCGGCCGCGTCCTTGGCGATCAGCCTCGACAAGCCGCCCTGCTTGCGCCCCCCGAAGCCGACGAGCCGGTCCGAGTGGGCTTTGTCAGCAGCCATTTCTACGCCCACTCGAATTGGAAAGTTCCGCTCAAAGGCTGGATGAGCCAGCTGGATCGCAACCGGTTCCAGATATTCGGCTACCACCTGGGTCGACGGCGAGACCAGGAAACCGAGGTCGCGGCGAACCTTTGCACCCGATTTGTGCACCGCGCGTTGCCTCTGGAAGGCTGGCGGGAGGAAATCCTCGCGGATGCGCCGCATATCCTGATCTATCCAGGGCTGCTGATGGACGAGTTGAGTTTGCAACTCGCCGCGCAAAGGCTTGCGCCCGCGCAGTGCAATTCCTGGGGGCACCCGGAAACCAGCGGCCTTCCCGCGCTCGATTATTTTCTAAGCAGCGAGTTGATGGAGCCCGCCGACGCGGCCGATCATTATACCGAGCGCCTGGCGCGCCTGCCGAACCTCTCGATCTATTATGAACCTCTCGCGACCCCGCCGGCTAGCATAACCCGGGGCGAGCTCGGCATGAGGCCCGACGCAGTTGTGTTCTGGTCTGGCCAGTCGCTTTACAAATATCTTCCGCAGCATGACTTTGTCTTCGCTAAAATTGCAAAGGTTGTGGGAAATTGCCAGTTTGTGTTTATCAAACACCCGAACGAAGCGGCGATCGCGGGGCTATTTCAGCGGCGTCTGGACTCTGTATTTTCGCAATGGGGTCTGAAGGCTTCAGACCATTGTCTGTTTATCGAAAGCTTGAGTGTCCGTCCGGGGACTCTGCGAGTTGTTTGAGTCGGTTGTCGGGGGTTGAGAAAACCGCTTGAGGAGCACGACTCTGGTATGATCCCCTGTGGCGTCAATTCGTGAGGCGCCCTATGTGGACACCGGAAAACCGTCCTCTCTACAACCGCGACCAGCTGCGCTATCCGAGCGATCTGACCGACGCGGAATGGCGGCATATCGGCCCGCTGATCCCGCCCGCCAGGCATGGCGGCGGCAAGCGGCGCGTCGACATGCGCGAGGTGGTGAACGGCGTGATGTACGTCCTGAGCACCGGATGCCAGTGGCGCTACATGCCGAAAGACCTGCCGCCGCGCAGCACGGTGAACGGCTACTTTTGCCTGTGGAGGCCACGACGGCACATTGGAGAGGATGCACTACGCGCTCTACGTCAAATGCCGCGAGCAGAATGACCGCGAGGCCAGCCCCACCGCCTGTATCGTCGATAGCCAGAGCGTGAAAAGCGCGGAAAAAGGGGGGCCTGCATCGATCCGCATGGGTTCGACGCCGGCAAGCTGATCAAGGGCAAGAAGCGCCACATCCTCGTCGATACGTTGGGTCTGCTGCTGCACGCGCTGGTCACCTCCGCCAATGTTCAGGATCGCGACGGCGGACTGATGCTCTTGTCCACAATGTTCGGACAGTTCCCGTTCCTCGAGAAGCTGTTCGCCGACAGCGCCTACGCCGGACCGGTTTTCCATGACGGCTTGGCGCGCGTCATGCCGGGCCTCGCCACCGAAATCGTGCGCCGTTCCGATCGCGCCAAAGGCTTCCTCGTCGTCCACAAACGATGGATCGTCGAACGCACCATCGGTTGGCTGGGTCGCTGCCGCCGCCTCGCCAAGGACTGGGAAAACCTCAGCCACAACGCCCTCGCCTTCCTGCGGCTCGCCTCAATCCGCCTGATGCTCAGAAAACTCTGTAATCCCTCATGAAGTCTCCGGACGGACTCTGAGCACCGATCGCTTCGTCGCCGCGATTGGCAGTTGCGACATTTTCCTCGACAGCATCGGGTGGTCCGGTTGCAATTCGACCTTGGAGAGCCTCGTCCATAATCTGCCGGTTGTGACCTTGAGAGGGGCGCTTATGCGAGGCCGTCATAGCAGCGCCATCATGGACCGGATTGGAGTTGGAGAAACGGTCGCAGACACGATCGACGAATACGTTTCGATCGCGTCTCGATTGGCGACAGATTCAGAGGAGCGCCGGCGAATTAGCCTCGAGATCGATCGGAATAAGCATACCATATACCGTGATCGCGACTGCATTGCGCGGCTCGAGGACTTTCTCGAGGACGCGGCGCGGGGGCGCATCGTGGAAACGAGGCGGGAATAGGGTTCGGGCGCGAAAACGGCCACCTAGAGCAGTTTTCGATCAAATCGAAGCGTCCTCGTCATTGCGAGCGACCCCCGGGTCAAAGAGCCCGGGGGGAAGCAATCCAGCAGAACGTCGGGGGCTCTACGATCCCGTGGATTGCTCTTATGTCCTTCGTCAAGGGGTCGGACGCACCCTCCCGTTTCCGCTTCAGGGGTGGGCGGAGTGATGGCGTTGGATGATTGCGCAGAGGTGGGGGCGAGGCCTGTTGGACGTCGGTGATCAAGCTCTAATACGCGTATTTGTTCCGCATGTCCGAGTTTCGTCCGGGGCTGCTCCACGTCTTCGTACGGGCGTCGATGCGTCGATCGGCCACTTGCAATCCTCGGGAGTTCCCCTGCCGCGGCTTCACCCCCGCCGCTGCGCAATGTTTGTTGCATCCGTCTGCCGTATCCCTCCTCGGTCTGTGTGGGGTCAGTCGACGCGATGGCGCGCCGCCCGCGATGGCGCGGGATCGCATGAAGCCGCTCGCGAAGCGCGCTCCCAAATTGCGCTGTAGCGAGCGAGCGGCTTCATGCGACGGCTTGCTCCTGCTCAAGCGCGCGATGGATCGCCCAGATGAAGCCGGCGAGTTCGCGCGCGACCGCCGTGACGGCGACGCTCTTCGTCTTGCCTTTGCGCATCAGCGCCCGGTAGCGCGCGGTGAGCCGCATCTGCGCCTTCCAGGCGATCCGCCGCGCCGCCGGCGGCGCCGCCTCGACCCAGGCGAGCTTGGCCTGACCGATGCGCGCAGGAAAGCGATGGCGCCAAGCGCTCTCGATCAGGGTTTTGCGCGCCCGGCCGTTGCCGGCCTTGGTGATGCCGAAGCGCCTGACTCGGTCGCCGGTTGAGGACTCCGAGGGCACGAGCCCCAGCCAGGCCATCAACTCGCGCGGCGTCCGAAAGCGCCCGAGGTCGCCGACTTCGGCCAGAATCGCCGTCGCCGCGACGAGGTCGATCCCGCGCATCGCCATCAGCGCCGTGACCATCGGCGCCAGCGACCAATCGGGAACCGCCTCCTCGATCGCCTTCTCCAGCCGGGCGATGCGCGCCTTCGCCTCGTCCATCGCGGCCACCTGCTCCTCGAAGGCGATGCGCTGCTCGAGATGGGCGAAAGCTTGGCTCGCCAGCCACTTCCGGTGCGCGCCGCCCCATGTCTTCTTACCGGGATAGACGCGTCCGAGACGCAAAAGGAAGGCGCCGGTCTGCTGGCGCTTGATCCTGAGGTCGAAGGCGGCCGTCGAGCGCGCCCGCACCAGATCGCGCATCGCCTCGTGCCGCTCGTCCGGCGTCCACACGGCGGTGAGCTCGCCGGCCCGCAGCAAGCGCGCCAGATTCAAGGCGTCGCGGCGATTGGTCTTCACCCGATCGCCCGGCTTGCGCGGAATGAGCGAGGGCGCGACCACCCGGCACGCATGCCCAAGCTCGCCGATCAGCCGATAAAGACCGTAGCCGGTCGGCCCCGCCTCGTAACAGAACGTCAGCTTGTCGTGCTTGCCAGACAGGCGGCGGACCAGCTTCGTCACCGCAGCCTCGTTCGCCTCGATCTCCCCGAGAAACCTCGCCTCGGCCGCGCCTCCGCCGTCAGCCAACCCTACCGCGATACTCGACTTCGACACGTCCATGCCGACGAAAACTTCGCTATAATCTTTCATGGCTCGTCCTCCTTGCGTGAGGCTCCGCCCGGCCTATCCGGGCAACCCTCGCAACGCGCATCGAGGGCGAGCCGCCGCCTCAGCGCAAGGACATACAGTCTTCTCCCTTGGCTCTTCGACCCGGGGGTCGCTCCTCGCAATGACGACGGTGGGCGAACCTATATTCGTCCCGCTCTAGGCCCCCAGCCGCGGGCGCCGACCGCCAGGGTCGCGCGGCTCGACGGGAGGCTGCTCCCCTCGCCCCTGGGAAGGCCGCTCCTTCCGCGGTAAGGGATAGTGGGCGCCCGTCGGCGGCGCGATGCGGGAAAGGACGATGGACCATGGGGCTGAAACTCGCAGAGGCGCAGGCGATCGTGGCGGCGGCGCAGACATATGCGCGGGCGAAAAACCTGAAGCCGATGGGGTTCGTCGTGCTCGATGAGCGGGGCGCGCTGCGCGCGGCCGCCGTCGAGGACGGGACGAGCCTGGCGCGCTGGAAGGTCGCGTACGGCAAGGCGCACGGCGCGCTGGGCATGGGCGTCAGCTCGCGCAAGCTCAACGACATGGCGCTCGAGCGGCCCCATTTCGTCGCTTCGCTCGCGAGCGTGTTCGGCGAGGGGCTGGTCCCGGTTCCGGGCGGCGTGCTGATCCACGACGCCGCAGGCGCCGTGATCGGGGCGGCCGGCGCCTCGGGCGACACGTCGGACAACGACGAGGCGGCGCTGCTCGCGGCGATCGCCGAGGCGGGACTCAAGAGCTAGCGGCTAAGATCCAACGCTTGATCCCTGCGCCAACGTCCGGAGTTGAGGTTGAGCGGACGTTGCGGATCGTGAGGAAGGACGTGGCGGCTGGGGGGCAAGCAGCCTTTTGCAACAGAGTAACTGCCACGAAAATGGCTTCAGCGTGGATATGGGGTCATGCGGGCACGGCCTTTGGTTCGAGGGTGACGTTGTAGCCGAGGCGCTCGAGACGCCGTTTGAGGTTGGCGACGGTTCGGGTCTGGCTGATCTGGTCGAGATAGGCTTCGCCGAGATCGCGATAGGGCAGGTTTTTGGCGAGCATGTGATAGGCGGAGACGAGGATTTTGTGAGCGATGGCGAGCGCTGCGCGCAAGGCGCCGCGGCGCGCCTTGAGGCGGTGATACTTGTCCTTGAGATAGCTGCCCTTGGTTCGCGCCGCGGAAATCGCGGCGCCGACGAGCATGGTGCGCAGATGGACATTGCCCTTGCGGGCGCGGCCGCTCTTCTGCTTGCCGGCGCTCTCATGGTTGCCGGGACAGACGCCCGCCCAGGCCGACAAATGATAGACGCTCAGGAATACACTCATGTCGACGCCGATCTCGGCGATCAGCACGGCCGCGACCACCCAGTCGACGCCCGGAATCTGCATCAGGAGCGTGTGCGGCGCGCGATAGGGCTCGAGCCGCTCGTCAATGCGCAGGTCGAGCGCTGCGATGTCGGCCTCAATGGCTTCGAGCCGGCGCAGTTGCATCGCCAGGAGGAAGCGGTGATGCTCCTCCATCCGCCCTTCGAGCGCCAGAACCAGATCGTCCCGCTTACGGCGCAATTGCCCTCTGGCAAGGTCCGCCATCGCCTCGGCCGAGGCGCCGCCCTCGATCAGAGCCTTCAACATGGCGCGCCCGGAAACCCCGAAGACGTCGCTGGCGACGCTGGCCAGCTTGATGTTGGCCGTCTCCAGGAGCTTCAGGAGCCGGTTGCGCTCGGCCGCCTGGCTCTCCACCAGCTTGCGGCGATAGCGCAGCAACTCGCGCAACTCGCGCTGCGGCGCCGGTGGGACGAAACTCTTGGCGATCAGCCCATGGCGGACCAGATCGGCGATCCACTCGGCGTCCTTCACATCGGTCTTGCGACCCGGCACGTTACGGATGTGCCGGGCGTTGCCGACGATCAGCTCGAAACACCCCTCGAGGACGGCATAGACCGGGCGCCAGTAAACGCCGGTGCTCTCCATCCCGACGTGCGTCACCCCAAGCTCTTGCAACCAGTCCCGCAACGCCTCCAGATCGCGCGTCATCGTCCGGAAGGTCCTGATCTCCTTCCTCGGCCGCTCGCCCGGGGCGCCGATCAAGACGCAGGCGACGACCGTCTCCTGATGCACGTCCACCCCGCAACACCGCTCAATGATGACCTCCATCCTCGCCTCCATCCAGGGGAAGGCGACCGTGACGCCGCAGGTATAGTCGAGACACTGCCACGCGTGCTCCCCGTTCCCGGGGGCGACAAAGAATGGTACCTCTATGCAGCGCGGGCCGGACTGCCAATCGGGGTCGCAAGCCACCGCAGTTTTGTCAGCCTTGCACGATCGCCCGTCGCAAAGACTCTGACAAATCGGCCCGCGCCGCCACCATTTTCATCCATAATGGCGCGCCGCAGGCGCTGGTTGGCTGCCAAGCCGCCTTGTGACGCGCCCCCACCACCACCCTTCGGGTGGTCCCCCTCCCCCGTTTCGCTAACGCACGACGGGGGAGGAAATGCGTCGGCATCTCTCCTCCCCTGCGCGTCAGCGCGGGGGAGGGGGACCATGCGAAGCATAGTGGTGGGGGAGACCGCCGTGGGCCGGCCCCTAACTTCTGCGCCGCCCTGATTGCCAGGGCTTGACATTCCATATTTCTGCATTCATGGAAATATAGAAGAGGAAGCCATGCGCAAAAACGACGCCGAGGAAACCGCCCGCTACGCCGACATGCTCGCCGCGCTCGGGGCCGAACCTCGGCTGCGCATCGTCCGGCTCCTGCTCGCAGCGCACCCGGAAGGCCTGGTCGTCGGCGAGATCGGCTCCGAGTTGGGCATCCCGCCGTCGACGCTTTCGCATCACCTCGACAAGCTGAAGAACGAAGGCCTGGTCGCCGTGCGCCGCGAAAGCACGTTCCTCCGCTACACCGCCGACACCGCAACGCTTCAGGAAATCGTCGGGTTTCTGTTCGCTGAGTGCTGCACCCGCAACAAGGCGATCCGGCCCGAGGCCATCACCTGCGCCTGCCCATAGGAGAAAGCCGTGTCTGAGACCGATGTCAGGCTAGCCGTGCGCGAGCGTTACGCCGAAGCGGCGCAGAGCGTGCGCGCGGGAGCCTCATGTTGCGGCGGCGCGAAGGGCTGTGACCCGATCACGTCCGATCTCTATGCCGAGGCCGAAACTCATGGCCTGCCCGAAAATGCCGTGCTGGCTTCGCTCGGCTGCGGCAATCCGACAGCGCTCGCGGAGCTGCAGGAAGGCGAGACGGTTCTCGATCTCGGCTCGGGCGGGGGCATCGACGTGCTGCTTTCCGCTCGCCGCGTCGGCCCTTCGGGAAAAGCCTACGGCCTCGACATGACCGACGACATGCTCGCCCTCGCCCGCGAGAACCAGAGACAGGCCGGAACGGAGAACGTCGAGTTTCTGAAGGGCGAGATCGAGGCGATTCCGCTGCCGGACGATTCAGTCGATGTCATCATTTCGAACTGCGTGATCAATCTGTCGGCCGACAAGGATCGCGTCATTCGGGAGGCCTTCCGCGTGCTGAAGCCCGGCGGGCGCTTCGCTGTGTCCGACGTCGTGACGCGCGGGGCCATTCCCGAACAGGTTCGCCGCGACATGCTGCTCTGGGTCGGCTGCATCGCCGGCGCGCTGGACGAAAACGAGTATCGGCTGAAGCTGGCCGCCGCTGGGTTCGAGGCGATCGGCGTCGAACCGACGCGCATCTACAAGATCGATGACGCGCGCGAATTCCTCGCCAGCGAAGGCGTCGACGTGGACGCGATCGCCCCCTCCGTCGAGGGCAAGTTCATGAGCGCGTTCGTGCGCGCCAAGAAGCCGGGCCAAAGCCCGACGCGGAAGGCCGGGGCGTGCTGCGCGCCGACCTGCTGCGAAACCTGAGGAGGAGGCGATGCGCGATCGAGAGTTCAACGTCCTGTTTCTGTGTACCGGCAACAGCGCGCGCTCGATCATTGCCGAAAGCATCCTGCGAAAAGACGGGGTGGGGCGCTTCCGCGCCTTCTCCGCCGGAAGCCACCCCAAAGGGGCGGTCAATCCTCTCGCGCTCAAGGTGCTTGAAAGTTATAACTACCCGATCGACGGCATGCGATCGAAGAGCTGGGACGAATTCGCCGCCCCCGGCGCGCCCCTGATGGATTTCGTGTTCACGGTCTGCGACACCGCCGCCGCCGAGACGTGCCCGGTCTGGCCGGGCCAGCCGATGACGGCGCATTGGGGCATTGAAGACCCTGCCGCCGTCGTCGGAACCGACATTCAGAAGGAAGCGGCGTTCGTGCTGGCGACCCGCTATCTCAAGAACCGGATTTCGATCTTCCGAAGCCTGCCGATCAGGAGCCTCGACAAGATGTCTCTGAACGCGAAGCTGCGCGAGATCGGAGCCCTCGAAGGCGCAACGAAGCCGAGGCCGGAGGTCGCGTGATGGATGTCATCATCTACCACAATCCGGCCTGCGAAACTTCGCGCAATGTGCTCGCGATGATCCGCAATTCCGGGATCGAGCCGCACATCATCGAATATCTCAAATGTCCGCCGACGCGGTTGCTGCTGACGCAGCTGCTCGCGCGCGCAGGCCTCACGGTGCGCCAGATCTTGCGCGAAAAAGGGACGCCATTTCACGATCTCGGCCTTGGCAATCTGTCCCTCTCCGACGATGCGCTGCTCGATGCGATCGGCGCACACCCGATCCTGATGAACCGGCCGCTGGTCGTGACGCCGAAGGGCGTGCGCCTCTGCCGGCCTTCGGAACAGGTCCTCGATCTGCTGCCGCCGCAACGCGGCCAGTTCATCAAAGAAGATGGCGAGCGCGTAATCGACGACGCTGGCCGACGTGTGGCGAGCGCGTGACATTTTCGTTTCGCAAACGCTTGGCCGCCGAATGTCTTGGAACTGGGCTCCTGGTCGCGACGGTCGTCGGGTCGGGGATCATGGGCGAAAGGCTGGCGGGCGGAAACGTTGCGCTCGCCTTGCTCGGCAACACGCTGCCGACCGGGGCGATTCTGGTGGTGCTGATCCTGTCGCTCGGGCCAATCTCCGGCGCGCATCTCAATCCGGCGGTCTCGCTCGTCATGAGCCTGAGCAAAGATCATCCGTGGCGAGAATTCTTGCCCTATGCCGGCGCACAGATTGTCGGCGGCTGCATCGGAACTCTGGTGGCGCATGGCATGTTCGAACTGCCGTTGTTCGAGCTTGCGGTCAAAGCGCGTTCCGGCCCGGCGCAATGGTTTGCGGAGTTCGTCGCCACCTTTGGCCTGATCGTCATCATTCTCGCGGTGTCGCGCTTCAAGAGCGAAGCGATTCCGCTCGCGGTCGGCCTCTACATCACGGCGGCTTATTGGTTCACCGCGTCCACGTCCTTCGCCAATCCGGCCGTCACGATCGCCCGCGCGCTGACCGACAGCTTTTCCGGGATTGCGCCGGCCGACGTTCCCATGTTCATCGTCGCCCAGCTCGCCGGCGCTCTCGCCGGTCTTGGCGTGATGCGCTGGTTCTTCGCCGGATCGGATGGTCCTGCGCGCCCCGCGGCTTTGGAGCGGGCCTGATGCGCCCAGCGGATCGGGCGTCGCCCGCGCCGCGCTGCGCCGCGCGGCCGTGGCTTTGGCCCGACGAATAGAAGGAACTATCGACCTAGGGAACTTCATTTGAATATTGCGACGAACGACAGCAGAGATCCACTCAAGCCGGCGGCGATACATGGCTCACCGGCGGAAGTACTTTTGGTTTTCATGAAACTCGGGCTCACGTCATTTGGCGGCCCTGTCGCGCACCTAGGCTATTTTCGCGAAGAGCTGGTGGTGCGGCGCAAGTGGATCGACGAGGCGAGTTACGTCGATCTGGTCGCCCTCTGTCAATTCCTACCTGGCCCCGCCTCGAGTCAAGTCGGCTTCTGCCTCGGAGTTTTGCGCGGAAATGGCCTTTTGGGTGGGTTGGCGGCGTGGCTCGGCTTCACCATGCCGTCCGCCCTGATCCTGCTCGCCTTCGCTCTCGGCGCGGCGGCGTTGACCGGCCCCCTCGTCGAAGGATTCCTGCACGGGCTTAAGCTGGTGGCCGTCGCCGTGGTGGCGCAAGCGGTGTGGGGCATGACGCGAACGCTCACGCCGGATCGCGCGCGGGCGAAGATCGCGCTGGCCGCTATCGCTGTCGTGGTCATTGTGGAGGGGTCATTCGGACAGATCGCGGCGATTGCCGTCGGCGCGGTCGCCGGTCCTCGCCTGTGCCGTGGCGAACCGCCCGCCCTGTCGGGACAGTTGCGCTTCCCTGTTTCGCGACGCGGCGGCGCGGCGGCTCTTGTCGCCTTTGCCGCGCTCTTCGTGATTCCGCTGGTCATATCCGGCGGCGGCAGTCACCAGGCCGTCGCGCTATTCGAAGCCTTCTATCGGTCGGGCGCGCTCGTGTTTGGCGGCGGCCATGTCGTGCTGCCCTTGCTCCAGGCGCAAGTGGTTGCGCCGCACTGGGTGACGAACGAGAGGTTTCTGGCAGGCTATGGATTGGCGCAAGCCGCGCCCGGGCCTCTCTTCACATTCGCGGCCTATCTCGGCGCTGTGATGGGGCCCACGCCGAACGGTGTCGCCGGCGCGGCGATTGCGCTCGTCGCGATCTTTCTGCCGGGACTGCTGCTCGTCTACGGGATGCTGCCCTTCTGGGACGAACTTCGCACCGGCCAAACTGTTCAAGCCGCCATGCGCGGCGCGAACGCTGCTGTCGTCGGTATTCTTGGGCTGGCCCTCTACAACCCCATTTGGACAAGTGGCGTCCTGACCTCGCGAGACTTCGCCCTCGCGGTCGGCGGATTCCTCCTGTTGACAGTCTGGAAGGCTCCGCCGTGGGTTGTCGTCGTCTTGCTGGCGGGTTCCGCCACCCTATTGGCCGCGACACACTCTTCTTGATCGAGGTCGCATGAGATTACGTCAACTCTCGCTCATGACCGGTCTCCGCCACCCTGCAGAATAGCACAAACGGGCCGCCGAAACCGCCATTGACGAAGCGACGGCAAGGCTAGACCATGAAAGACCTCGGGCGCGAGCGAACGGACCGCGCCCCACCGGTTCGAGGCGGCCGATGAGCCAGGCGACTGGAACTGTGGGCAAAGGGTTGTGGGCCGGTCGCCTCTCGGCCAAGGCGGTCGAGCCGCTGCTGTTCGCCCTGAGACTGTGGGCGTCCGTCTGTCTCGCGTACTACGTCACCTTCACCCTTCAGCTTAGCGATCCCACGTGGGCAGTGACGACGGCCGCGATCGTCTGCACGCCGGTGCTAGGGGCCTCGCTGCGCAAGGCGTTCTTCCGAATGATCGGAACCGTTATCGGAGCGATTGGCATCGTGATTCTTGCCGCCTTGTTTCGCCAGGACGGGATCGACTTTCTCATTGGACTTGCGCTGTGGTGCGCGGTCAGCGCCTTCATTGCGACGCTCTTGCGGAATTTTGCGGCCTATGCCGCGGCCCTGGCCGGCTACACGACGGCGATTCTTGCGAGCGACGTTCTTGGACCGGTCGGAACCACTGGCGGTGACGTCACCTTTCTTGCGATCAATCGCGCCATCGAGATTTGCATGGGCATCCTGTGCGCGGGCGTCGTGCTGGCCTTGACCGATCTCGGCCAATCGCGGCGAAAGCTCGCGGCGGAGCTGGCCTCGCTGTCGACGGCGATCATGGACGGGTTTGCTGATTGTTTTCTGGCCGCCAGCTCGGACCTTACCCAGTTTCAAGGGCTTCGACGCGACCTCTTGCGGCGCATCATTGCGCTCGATCCGACGATCGACGCGGCGATCGGCGAGGCCTCCGACCTCCGCAATCGGTCGCCGGTGTTGCAACGAGCGGTCTCTGGGCTCGTGGAAACAATTTCGGCATGGCGCAAGGCTGCATATGAGATCGCGCTGAACCACAATCCGGCGACCGTTCGCGAGGCTCGCGCTGTCTACAACGAGCTGCCGCGCGACCAACTCTCGCCCGACGCATCGGGCTCCGCGAAAACGCCGGCGGAGTTGCGCGCGGCATGCTGCTCGGCGGTGCGGTCCCTCACCCGTTTCAATGCGGAGACGCCGTCCCAGAGGCTCTTGGCGGATAGCGCAGCCCAAGGCATGCTCGGCCTGGCGCGCGCGTTGAACGGGCTCACCGGCGTGGTCGATCCGCCCGATATGATCCCCGTCCCGGGAACGGCGCGACTGCACGTCCCCGACTGGCTACCCCCCTTCATCAGCGCCGTGCGCGCTTTTCTGGCCATCTTGGCGATGTCGCTGTTCTGGATCGCGAGCGCATGGCCGAACGGGGCGCTGGCGATCACGTTTTGCGCAATCATCGTCGTCCTCTTGCCGTTGCAGGGAGACCTGGCCTATTCCCAGTCGATGGCGTTTCTGAAGGGATGCGTGATCGGCTCCGGCATCGCGGCGGCCCTCGTGTTCGGGATCCTTCCAAGAGCGACAACATTCCCAACTCTGTGCCTTGCCTTGGGACTCGCGCTCTTGCCGCTCGGATTTCTGCTCGCGCGGGCGAAGAACCCGCTTTTTTTCTTCGCGTGCACCGTCAACTTCCTGCCGATGCTCTCGATCAACAACACGGTTAGCTTCGACGCGTCGCAATTTTGGAACACGACCAGCGCCATCCTTGTCGGCATCGCTGCGGGGGCGGTCGCGATGCTCATTCTGCCCCCCTTGTCGCCAGCGATTCGGACCAGCCGGCTGCTCGCCCTGACACTCGCCGATCTCAGGCAGCTCGCGAGACGAGCCTCGTCGCGGGGGCGGAAGGACGACTGGGAAACTCGCAACGTCGCCCGAACACTGGCGATGCCCGATCAGGCCGAGCCGGTCGAACGCGCCGAGCTCGTCGGGGCAATGGCTGTTGGGAATCACATCGTGCGACTGCGCCGTGTCGCGCCTCGGTTCGTCCCGGCCGCGGCAGTGGAAGCGGCGCTTCAAGCGCTGGCCGAAGGACGAAGCGGCGAGGCGTCCGAGCGCCTCAAGGACATCGACCGCCAACTCGCCGCCCTGCCCCGCACCAGGTCGGGCAGCCGTGCGGTGCTTGGCCTTCGGGCCGGCCTGCTGGTGATTTGCGGTCAACTCGCCTCGTACCCCTCCTACTACGACCAACGGATCCGATGAGGTTCAACGAAATCAACCTGTTTGGGCTTTACGTCGCGCCGATCGCGGTGATCATGGCCGTGGCCTGGATCGCCTATGTCGTTGTCCGGCGAGCGGGCGATCGCTTTGGCCTGACGCAACGGCTCTGGCACCCTGCTCTTTTCGAACTTGCGCTCTATGTTATGATTGTCTCGTCGATCGTCGTCATGATTACGCGCTGGAGCCGCTGATGTCCGGCGTTGAGCTGAAAGCCAATGACGTCGTGAAGGGAACCGACCTCGTGACTGCGCCCGCGGTCAAGCGCCGGTCCGTGTTCTCGTCCTTACGTGTTCTGCCCGTGCTCGTCACGGTGGTAGCCGTCTGCGCCGCGGCGGCGCTCGGCTGGCAGGCGTGGCAATATTACATGGGCACGCCATGGACGCGCGACGGCACAGTTCGCGCCTATGTCGTGAAAGTCGCCCCTCAGGTGGCGGGAGAGATCGTGCAATTGCCGGTTGCCGACAATCAGTTTGTCCATAAGGGCAATCTCCTGATGCTGATCGACCCGAGGAACTATTCCATCGCGGTCCGGCAGGCGCAGGCGGCGGTCGAGCAGACGCGAGCGACCGCCGAGAACGCGAACGCGGAGATGACGCGGCGGTTGAAGCTCAGCGACATCGCGGTCACCATGGAGGAGCGGCAGACCTATGTCAGCCAAGCGGCCACCGCTGAGGCGACTTACCAGTCGGCGCTCGCGAACCTCGACCAGGCGCGCATCAATTTGAAGCGCACGGAGGTTCGGTCGCCGGTCAATGGCTATGTCACGAATCTTACCGCCCAGCTTGGAGACTATGCCAACGTGGGGGCACTCCAGCTTTCGGTCGTCAACTCCGACTCGTACTGGGTCGACGGCTATTTCGAGGAGACCGCTCTCGATCGGATCCACGAAGGCGACGCCGCGACGATCAAGCTTATGGGATATACCCCCCTGCTGCGCGGCAGAGTTCAGGGGCTCGCGCGCGGCATCAATGTCCCCAACGCCACGCCGGACGCCACCGGCCTTGCCTCGGTCAACCCGATCTTCACCTTTGTGCGTCTCGCGCAGCGCGTGCCGGTGCGCATCCACATCGATGAGGTCCCAGAAGGGGTCGAACTCGTCGCCGGCTTGACGGCGACGGTGCAGGTCCAACCCTACCAGGCGCCGCAACTCGCGCCGCTGGCGATGGCCCCTGCGCGAGCTCCGGGCCGCGCGCCCGCCGAGGCCGCTCCGTCGCAAGCCTTAAGTCACCCGGCCCCGCGGTCTGCTGAGCCGCAAGCCGGAAGGCAGGCGCCGCCGAAAGCGTCGCAGCAGCAGAAACCGCCGCCGCCAGCGGAGCCCGATGCAGGCGCCAGCGGACTGGCGGTCTCCGCCCCGCCCTCCGCCCAGGCGTCAGCCGCGGCGGCCGCCGCTGACGCGGATCTCAAGACGCTCGAGGAACAGATCGCCGCCAACCCCCCCTCCGGAACCCCCGCGGCTGGCGGGGCGGCCGGGCCGCCGGCGATGGCGTCCTCGCCGCCCCCGGGTCAGGCGCAGGCGCCGGCGCCAGCAGACGCGGCCACGAGCCAGGCGACGCAACTCCTCACTGACGAAGCCTTCGACCGCACGCTCAATCTCGAGCCGTCCAGCCAAGCCCCGCCGCAAAGGCACGCGCCCGAGACGCTCCGCCGTCGCGGCTGGCGCCATCACGAGCGGCGATGAGGCGCGTTAGGGCGAACTGAAGCCTGACGGAATCGCGCGGCGCGCCCTTGACGCAGTGATTGGGAAAAATCGGGCCAATCGGGAGAACAAGGAAATATGATCTCATTTTAGCCTGGCCAATCGATGCATATCGGTGGGCCTCCTCTCTACCGAAAGGAGATCGCCATGAGCGATGATAGCTCGCAGCAGCCGGTGACCGGTGCAATACGAGGATCTAATGATTACCTGCGAGGCAAGGTGGCCGTGGTCACCGGCGCCGCTCGCGGGATTGGCCGCGCCGCCGCCATCGCCTTCGCCCGCGAGGGCGCAGATGTCATCGGCATCGATATCTGTCGGGTAGTCGACCCGCGTTCCGGCGTTAAGCCATCGACGCCCGAGGATCTTACGGAAACCGGGCGGCTTGTCCGGGCGGCCGCCCGTCGATGGCTTGCCATCGAGCTCGACCAGCGCGATCTGCCGGCGCTCCGATCGGCCGCCGCGAGGGGCGAACAGGAATTCGGCGGCATCGATATCCTGTTCGCCAATGCGGGCATCCAGAGCTTCCATCCACTGCTCGAGATGGAGGATGCGGACTGGAGCATCACGATCGACACCAATCTGACAGGCTCTGCGAACGCCGTCCGCGCCTTCGCGCCTCACATGGTGAAGCGGGGCGGCGGACGCATCATCCTGACCTCCTCGACCCAAGGCCAGCACGGCACGAAATACGGGGCCGCCTACGCGGCGTCGAAATGGGGAATTATCGGCTTGATGAAGTCGGCGGCGCTGGAGCTCGGACCGCATAAGATCACGGTCAACGCCGTTGTCCCCAGCTTGATCGATACGCCGCTAACCCGGCATGAGGAGCGCTACGCGCAGGTGCTGCAAGACGGCGGCGGAACGCCAACCGGATCAGACGAGGAAGCGGCCAAAAAAATCCTCGCGGCCAAGACTCCGCTGGGAGTGCCTTGGATCGACCCCGCGGATGTTGCGCCAGTGGTGGTCTTCCTTGCCTCCGACGCCGCGCGAATGGTTTCCGGCGCCGCCTACGATGTGACCGCAGGCGACAGCGCCCGAAATACCGCGTGATCGTCGGATTGACCCGTTCCGCGAAGCGGCCATTGGCCCGCGCGGGCTTTTTCGACCAGCGGCCGTTTTAGCGAGGCGCCTGGACGTCACCGGGAGGCCGCCCCATCGAGGCCTGCGGGGTCGGCTGGTAATAGCGCTTAGCCATGTCAACCGCCTGCTCCCCAAGCACCATGCCCAACAGGCCGACCAGTGCGATCAGCGGCGGGGCCGGAGAGCGAACCTGGACGAGCGCGTAAAGCACGCCGACAATGAGGCCCATGAGGAGGGAGACGAGATAACCGGTCATGGCCGTCTCCCTATTCCTGCGGCCGCAGCACGATGCGCCCGGCCGCGCCGGCCGCCACTTTGCGATAGGCCTCCTGCGCCTCGCCAAGCCCGCAGGTCTCGGCGATCGGGGCGGAATGGTAGTCGCCCGCGACAAAGCCTGGGGTCAGCGCATCCAGCGCCTCGGCGGAGGCCGTAAGATCGCGCTTGAGCGTGTCCACGCCGAAGAGCCGGCTTTCGTTGTGATAGAAATCGGGGAGGTCGAAACTCACTTCGCGCTGGCCGGTCGAGGCGATTTCGACCAACCTGCCGCGCAGGGCGAGGCAGCCGAGCGCGCTGCGGAACATGACGCCGCCGACCAGATCGAGGACCACATCCGCGCCCCGTCCGCCGGTCGCCGCGCGAACCTCAGCCGGCAGGTCGTCAGCGCCGATGATCAGCTTCTCCGCGATGGCGCAAATCGGCGCGTCCGGGCGCGGCTCGTGGTTGTCGGCGCCGATCACGCGGGCGCCAAGCCGTCGCGCGATTTGGGCTGCGGCGCCGCCGACGCCTCCACCCGCGCCGATCAAAAGAATGGTCTCGCCGGCCTGCAGGCCTGTCGTTTCGACGCCGAGCCATGCCGCCATGTAATTGACGCCGGCCGACGCCGCCTCGTCGAAGCTCAAATGACCAGGCTTGCGGCGCAGGCTCGCCGTTGGCGCAGCGATCATTTCAGCATGGGTTCCGTCGCGGGTGAAGCCAACGTCGCCGCCCGTGCCCCAGACCTCGGCTCCGATCCATTCGGCCGGACCTGCCTCGACCACTCCGGCGAAATCGCGGCCAGGGATGCGCGGCAACGTCGTCTGCTTCATCGCTCCGGCGACATTCTTGACGTCGCTCGGGTTGATCGAAGCCGCCATGACCCGCACCAAAGCCGTCCGCTCGTCCAGCGCCGGCGGAGCCATGTCCACCAATTTGAGCACCGAAGGATCGCCGAAGGCCTCGAACCGTATCGCACGCATGATCCGCTCCTTGAGGTAATCATTTGCCCGGGCAAGAGGATGGGGGCCCGTATCGAAGCTCGGGCCCACTTGGCGGCCTGATATTCGCAGCTCGGCCTTACGACCTACGGATGATTGGCTGTCGCCATCCTCAGCTTTTGCGCCGATGCGCCCGTGGCTGATTATTTCGCCGACGTCGCCGTGGCGGTCAACTGAGCGTCATCGCCGCGACTAGCTACTGGCATAGCCCGTCCTCGCGCTGGGTCGATTCCGGTTGTCTAACCGGCGGATGGGTGGGGCACCGAGCGTAGGATTGGCGACACTAGAATCGGCCGGCTCTCCGACGAGGCGCCGCCGGCGGCGCTCGAATCCCCCATCATTCGCATGACGGTCCCGACTCCGGCCGGCGTGAGGTTCGTGAACGTCCGGATGATCTCCAACGGCGTGATGGCATGCTGAAGGCGCCTAAAGCCGCAGCCCTTGCGGCTTGGCGGGGCGCCCTTCCGTTCGCGCCGGGCAGCCGGGAAGATGGGACCGCAGCGGCACACGCCGGCGCCGGATTGACCGCGCCTTGCTGCAATGCGAAAGCGCTGAGGCGGACATCTTGAGAGCGGGGCGATGACGACAACGCTAGAGGTTTTGGGCCTGGGCAATTCGCTGGTCGACATTCTCGCCCATGCGGACGACGCCTATCTCGACGCGCAGGAGATGGTGAAGGGCGCAATGACCCTGATCGACGAGGATCGCGCCGAGGCGCTCTACGCCGCCCGGGTCGATCCGATCGTCGTCTCGGGCGGCTCCGCCGCCAACACCATCGTCGGCGTCGCTTCGCTCGGCCTCTCCGCCGCCTATATTGGCAAGGTCAGGCGCGATCCGCTTGGCGAGGCGTTCATCGCCGACATCCGCTCGACCGGCGTGGCGTTCGACACTCATCCGGCCGAGCACGGACCGGCGACGGGACGCTGCTTCGTCTATGTCACGCCCGACGGCGAGCGCACGATGAACACCTATCTCGGCGCCAGCACCTATCTCGCGCCGCCCGACGTCGATGAGGATCTCGTCCGCGCCGCGAAAGTGGTCTATCTCGAAGGCTACATGTGGGACCGGCCGGCCGCCAAGTCCGCCTTCCAGAAAGCGGGCGCTCTCGCCCACGCCGCCGGGCGGCGCGTTGCGCTGACGATGTCGGATTCGTTCTGCGTCGACCGCTTCCGCGGCGAATTCATCGACCTCATGCGCACAAAAACGGTCGACACGATCTTCGCCAACACTGACGAACTCCTGTCGCTGTACGAGACGCCGCATTTCGACGAGGCGCTCGACGCGCTGCGCGCCGAGGGCGTGCTCGGAATCGTCACCCGCTCCGAGAAGGGCTGCATCGTGGTCGAAGGCGAGAGCACATGGGAGGCGCCCGCCTTCCCGATCGAACGGCTCGTCGACACGACGGGCGCGGGCGACATGTTCGCGGCCGGATTTCTCGCCGGCCTCGCGCGGGGCCGCGACATGATCACCTGCGGCCGGCTCGGCGCGCTGGCGGCCGCCGAGATCATCCAGCACCTCGGCGCCCGCCCGCAGGTGTCGCTGAAGACGCTCGCGGCGGAGAACGGACTTTTCCTTTAAAAAGGGGCGAGCGTGACCAACGTCTACGATCGCGTCCGCTACCCTAGCCAGGTCTACCCCCAGACCCACCCGTCCTCGATCGGCGCGGTCGCGACCCTCGTCGGCCGCACATTGCGCCCGTTCGGCGTCCAGCGCGTGCTCGAGATCGGTTGCGGCGAGGGCCTCAACCTCATCGCCATGGCGCTCGGCGCGCCCGGCGCCGAGTTCGTCGGCGTCGATCTCGCCGAAACGGCGATCGCCGCGGCGCGCCAGACCGCGGCGGCCGCGGGGCTTTCCAACGTCGCCTTCCATGCGCTCGACCTCGCCGGGATCGGCGGCGCGTTCGGCGACTTCGACGTCGTCGTCGCGCATGGCGTCTACACGTGGACGCCAGATCCCGTCCGCGCGGCGCTGATGCGCGTCATCGGCGAGCGCCTTCAGCCCGACGGCCTCGCCTTCGTCAGCTTCAACGCCCTTCCCGGCGCCCGCCTGCGGCAGGCCGTGCGCGACATGGCCTTCGTCGCAGCCGAGGGGATCGACGAGCCGCGGGCGCAGCTCGAGCGCGTGCGCGCCTTCCTCGCCGAGCAGATCGAGTCGTGGTCGGACACCGAAGCCGACGAGGCCGCCCTGAAGGCCGTCGCCAAGGGCATGCTGCGCAAGGCGCCCGAGGTCCTTTTGCACGACGAGCTCGCGCCGGGCTACGCGCCCGAACTTCTGCTCGAGGTGACGCGACGCGCCGGAGGCGCCGGCCTCGCCTATCTTTGCGACGCCGAGCCGAATCTCAGCGCAGAGGGCTTCTTCCCCACAGAGGCGTCGGCCCCGATCAGGGTGCGAGCCGGCGGCGACTGGGCGCGGTTCGAGCAGTTTTCCGATTTTCGCGATCTTAGGCCGTTCCGCAACGCCATCTTCGCCCGCGGCGGCGCGGCGGACTGGCGCCGCGACCCGGCCCGCCTCCAGACCTTATGGGCGAGCGCGGACCTCCGGATCGAGGACGTCGGCGGCGCGGAGGGGGCGCTGTTCATCTCGGCGGGCGGGGCGAAGCTCAGGACCAACAATCCACAGCTCGTCGCCCTGCTGACGCGCCTCGCCGAATCTTTCCCGGGCGCCGTCCCGCTCGACCTCGGGCCGGAAATCGAGGGGCTCGCCGATCACCTCTACCGGCTGTTCGTCAGCCAGGTGATCCAGCTCGGCGCCGCGCCGCCGCCGCTCGTGGCCCGGCCTGGTCCGCGTCCGACGGCGAGCCCGCTCGCGCGCGTCCAGGCGGCCCGCGGCGAGACGAAGCTCGCGACCTTGCGGCACACGATGGCGCAGATTGCGGAGCCGGCTGCGCTCACCATCGTCTCGCTGATGGATGGAACGCGCACACGCGGCGAACTCGCCGACGCGCTCGGCCGACTGTCCGGTGCCCTTCCCGACGAGGCGGCGCGGCGGCTCGACGAGGCGCTCGCCGGATTCGCGCGGCTGGGGCTGATGGCGGACGAGCGCGGACTGGAGCGCGCATGACCAACCTCTACGATCGGGTCCGGTACCCGAGCCAGATCTTCGGCCACACCAACCCGGCTGCGCTCGGCGCGCTCGCCAGGCTGCTCGGGCGGCCGATCGCGCCGATGGAGAGGTCGCGGGTCCTCGAAATCGGCTGCGGCGAGGGCGTCAATCTGATCAACATGGCGCTCGCCGCCCCGCACGCCGAGTTCCTCGGCCTCGACCTCGCCCCGGCGACGATCGCGACCGCGCGCGCGACCGCGGCGAGTTGCGGCTCAGCCAACGTCAGCTTTCACGCGCGCAATCTCGCGGACGCCGACGCAAAGCTCGGCGCATTCGACGTCATCGTCGCGCACGGCGTCTACGCGTGGACGTCGGCCGCCGTCCGCACGGCGCTCCTTCGCGTCGTCGGCGAACGCCTCGCACCCGACGGCGTCGCGGTCATCAGCTACGCGACGCTGCCGGCGTCGCGGTTCAACCAGGCGATCCGCGACATGCTGCTCGTCGCGACGGATGGGGTCGACGACCCGAGGGCCAAGCTCGACGCCGCCCGCGCCTATCTGGCGGAAGCCATCGCGGCCTGGTCCGACGCCGAGGCCGACGAGGCCGCCCTGAAGAGCCTTGCGCGGCGCATCCTGCAGCGCGCGCCCGAGGTCCTCCTTCATGACGAGCTCGGCCCGGACTATGCGCCCCAGCTCCTCGTCGAAGTCGTGGCACACGCCGCAAAGTCCGGCCTGACCTATCTATGCGACGCCGATCCGACGCTCAGCGCCGAAGCCTTCTTTCCGTCCGAGGACTTCAAGGCGATCCGCGCGCGCGCCGCCGGCGACTGGGTTCGTTTCGAGCAGCTTGCCGACTTCCGGGCGGTGCGGACGTTCCGCTACTCGGTGTTCGGCCGCGGCGGCGGCGCCGATCGGCGTATCGACGCGACCCGGCTGATCGGTCTCTGGGCGTTCGCAGACCTGACGATCGCCGAGGCCGATCCCCACCGCCCGGACGGCGCGGCCTTCGTGTCGACCCGCGGCGGCAAACTCAGAACCGACAATCCTCGGTTCGCGGCCTTTCTGGTTCGGCTCGCCGAGGCCTATCCGCTCGGCGTGCGGCTCGACTCGGAGGACGAGGCGCACGCCCTCTGCGAGCCCGTCATCCGCCTGTTCCTCGCCCATGTCGTCGAACTTCGGACCGCACAGCCGCCTTGCGTTCGCATCTCCGGCGACCGCCCCGAGGCGAGCGCGCTCGCCCGCATTCAGGCGGGGCGCGGCGAGACCCAGCTCGCGACATTGCGGCACGCGATGATTCGCATCGATGAGCCGAGCATGCTCGCTTTCGTCCCCCTGATGGACGGGAGCCGGACGCGCGCCGAGCTCGTCCAGGAGTTCGGCCGGCTGTTCGCCGTCGCTCAGGACGAGGCCGAATGGCGGCTGGACGAGTTGCTTGCCGAACTCGGCCGGCGCGGGCTGATGACGGGGTAGCAGCCGAATCCAGCGCTTTACTTAGGCGCATTGTTGTTCGGCGGAGGCGCGGTCCCTTCTCCCCGCTTGCGGGGAGAAGGTCAGGATGAGGGGCAGGGCGAGCGTTCACGGCCAATCGCCAAGGCCCCTCATCCTTCCCTCTCCCCGCAAGCGTGGAGAGGGGGATTTGCGCTCGCCGACCCGGCGCCAACGCAGCTCGCTCTACCGCCTCTCCCCGCCCGCCTGCGTCCAGGCGGCCATGCCGCCCTCGATGTGGCGGGCCGACGCCAGGCCCTTGTCCTGCGCGGCCTGCACCGCCATCGCGGAGCGCTCGCCGAAGGCGCAGTAGAAGACGACCGTCTTGCCGCTCTGAGCCAGCTCGTGGATCAGGCCGCCGTCCTCGATGTTGTCGGTCAGGTCGGCGTAGGGCGCGTGCAGCGAGCCCGGTATGGCCCCTTTCCGCTCACGCTCGCCACGCTCGCGCAGGTCGATCAGGACGATGTCGGCGGCGCCCACCAAGCCCTCACAAAGGGCTGCCTTTCGCGGCGGGCGAAGGGAACCCCCGGCCGCGCCTTACAACCCGGCCGCGCCCGGTCTGGCGCCCTCGTTTTCGCCCGCCTGTTCTTTCCCTGATCCGCCCCGAAATGGCCTGATAACTCCCTGTTCCGGTCCTGTTAAGTTCCCTGTTCCGCGCCCGCTTGAGCCCGCAACCGGCGGATTGCAAAACCAGCAACGCCATGACATTGCAGGGCTTCCTGGAACGGAGCGCCAACCGCGGCGCAAAAAAATTCCCTGCTAGCAGGGAAACCGCGCGAGCCTCAAATCATCCCACTCTCGCGCAGACGTCGCCGCAGCGCTTGCCGGTGGGCGGTCGCCCACTCACCCTTTGCCGCTGTTGCGGTCGAGCAGGAACTTCTTGAAGTCGCCCATCGAGGCGAACTTGAAGGCGCCCTCGTCGGTCTCGGCCTCGATCGAGCCGTCCGAGAAGATCATGTAATTGGCGCCGCCGGACGTGTAGCGGCCGATCAGGGTTGGCGGAGCCTCGGGCGTCTCGATCGCCCGCTCGATGACGCCGAGCGTCGGCAGGCGCCCGGCGCGGTTCTCGTTCAGGGGCTCCTCGAACTCTTCCGAGGATTCCGGCGCCTCCGATCCGGCGGGCGCCTCCATCCCCGCCTCGGCCTCTCCCACCCAGCCTTCCCCGGTCGGCTTTTGGGCTCCGAACTCCGGCTCGGCCCCGGTCGATGGTTCGACCTCCCGCGTGTCTTCGACCGCCGCGAGCGGCTCTCTGTCTTCGGCTGTGGGCCCGGCCTCGTGCGCCGTGTCGAATTCGGCCGCTGTTTCAGCGAGCGCCGGCGCCAGCGCGGAGAGGCTCGCGAGGGCGGCCGCTTGCTCGCGCACGGTTCGGCTCAAGCGGCCGAGGCGAAAGGCGACGACGCCGAGAGCGAAAACAATGATCGCCGCGACGATCGAGACGATGCCGGCGCAGGCGTAGACCAGCCCCATGACCGTCGGAATGAGATCGAGGCTCAAGTAGCCGCTGACAAGGCCTGCGGCCAGCAAGACGAGACTGAGGAGAAAGACGAGAACCGCCATGGAATCCTATCGATTCATTCGTTGTGAGCGGGAATCGAGACGCTAGCGCGGCGCGCGGGCGCCGAAGATGGCGCTGCCGACCCGGACGGCAGTCGCGCCGAGCTGAATCGCGAGCGGCCAGTCTGCGCTCATGCCCATCGACAGCTCATCAAGGCCGTTGCGTTTAGCGATCTCGTGAAGCAGGGCGAAATGCGGCGAGGCCTGCTCGCCGACCGGCGGGATCGCCATCAGCCCTTTGATCTCGAGGCCGTGAACGTCGCGGCAACGGGCGAGGAAGGCGTCGGTTTCCTCCGGCAGAATGCCCGCCTTCTGCGGCTCAGCGCCGGTGTTGACCTCGACGTAGAGGCGCGGATGCTTGCCAAGCCGCTGGATCTCGTGGGCGAGGGCCGCTGCGATCTTCTCCCGGTCGACCGTCTCGATGACGTCGCAATGCTCGACGGCCTCGCGCGCCTTGTTGCTTTGCAACGGCCCGATCAGGTGCAGTTCGATCGGTTTGCCAAGCTCTGCCGCGCGGGCCCTGAGATCCCGCCATTTCGGAATCGCCTCCTGCACCCGGTTCTCGCCGAAAACCGTCTGGCCGCCGACCGCGATCGTCGGCCAGATCTCGTCGGCGGAAAAGGTCTTCGAGACAGCGACGAGCGTGACCTCGCGCGGATCGCGGGCGCAGTCGCGGGCGCGCCGCGCGATCGCCGCGCGCAACGCGTCAAGACGGACGACAGCGTCGAGGGGATCGGCGGGATGGTCGAGGTCAATCAAGGTCGTCTCCTTTCGCGGCGCCCGCGCGCCTTGCCAGAAGTTTGCCCGATGTACAACTTGACGTGGAATACGCCTTCCCCTATAGACCCGCGACCCAACAAGCCAGGGCCGGACCGACCGGCGGGGCGCTTCTTGACCGAGGCGGCCCGTTTTTTGTTTGTCAGGACCTCGTGTCCAAATTGTTTGCGAAGGATTGAAGCGCGATGTCACGCCGCTGCGAGCTGACGGGCAAGGCCGTTCAGTACGGCAACAAAGTCAGCCACTCCAACCGCAAGACGCGCACCCGCTTCTTGCCGAACCTCGTCCAGGTCACGCTGCTTTCGGATTCGCTCGAGCGCGCGGTGCGCATGCGCGTCAGCGCCGCGGCGCTGCGTTCGGTCGAGCATCGCGGCGGGCTCGACAACTTCCTCGTCAAGGCGCGCGACTCGGAACTTTCCGAGGGCGCGCTGAACCTCAAGCGCGAGGTTGAGAAGAAGCGCGCTGAAGCCGCGCCGGAAGCCAAGGCGGCCTGACCTGATCCCGGAGGGGCGGCGTCTCGCCGCCCGTGCGGCGCGCGAGACGCGCGCCCTCCGACGGCTAACCCTACCGCTTCAGCCCCGCCGCCTGGCGCGCCAGCCTCTCTACTGTGGCGTAGTCGCCTTCCGCCAGCGCATCCTTCGGCAGCATCCACGAGCCGCCAATACAGGCGACATTGGGCAGCCTGAGATAATCTGGCGCCTTGGCGAGATCGATGCCGCCAGTCGGGCAGAAGCGCAGGTCCGCAAGCGGCGCGGCCAGCGAGGCGAGCAGCTTCGCGCCCCCGACCGCCTCGGCCGGAAACAGCTTCAGCGCCCGAAAGCCAAGCTCGCGCAGCGCCATCGCCTCGGAGGCAGTGGCGCAGCCGGGCAGGAACGGAACCGGAGCGGCGGCGGCTGCCTCGGCCAGCGCCCGCGTCATCCCGGGGCTCACCAGAAAGCGCGCCCCCGCCTCGACCGCCTCGCCGATCTGCGCGGGCGAGGTGATCGTGCCGGCGCCGACCACGGCGCCGGGAACCGCCTTGGCGATGGCGGCGATGGCGTCGAGCGCGCTCGGCGTGCGAAGGGTCACTTCGATTGCGAGGAGGCCGCCGGCGACCAACGCCTTCGCCTGGTCAAGGCCGTCCTCGACGCTGCGAACGGTCAAGACCGGAATGACCGGCGCAAGCGCCATGATCGCGGCGGATTCCGCGTCCTGTGAATAGTGCGTCATCGGCGGCTCCGGCTCCGAGCTGTGAAGAAACGTCGCACTCGCCATAGCACGGCCTTCGCTGCGCGCGCGAGGCTCGCCTACGGGCACGAATCGACTAAGGTCGATGGGCGCGGGACGGCGGAGCCCTTTGAACGAGACGTTGGACCTTTCCCTCTACAAGGAAGCGCTGCTCTTCCTGGCGACGGCGGGCGTCATCGCGCCGCTGTTCTTCCGCCTGCGGGTCAGTCCGGTGCTTGGCTATCTGCTCGCGGGCGTGACGCTAGGGCCCTACGGTCTCGGCGCGCTCGCCCGCGCGAGCCCGTGGCTCAACGCGTTCACGATCGGCAATGTCGCGACGATCGACCGGATCGCCGGATTCGGCGTCGTGACGCTCCTTTTCACCATGGGCCTCGAACTGTCGTTCGAGCGCATGCGTCGCATGCGGCGGCTCGTGTTCGGGCTCGGCCTCGGTCAGGTCGTGGTCACGACGCTGGCGCTCACCGCGGCGGCCTATGCGCTCGGCCTGGCTCCGACCTCCGCCTTGATGGTCGCCGCCGCGCTCAGCATGTCATCGACGGCGATCGTCATCCCCGTGCTCATCGAGGGCAAGCGGCTCGGCGCAATGGTCGGACGCGCGACCTTCGCCGTTCTTTTGTTCCAGGACCTCGCCGTCGCGCCGTTTCTTGTGATGGCCAACGCCTTTTCGAGAGGCGTTGGGGGTCTGGGACCTGCCCTGCTGGAGACGCTGGTCCCCGCCGCGCTGGCGTTGGCGGTCCTGATCGTATTCGGCCGGCTGGCGCTGCGCCCGTTCTTCCGCTTCGTCGCCGAGACCCGGAGCGTCGAGTTCTTCATGGCGGCCTGCCTGCTCGTGGTGCTCGGCGACGGCCTGCTTGCAGCGGCGAGCCACTTGTCGATGGCGCTCGGCGCCTTCGTCGCCGGCCTGCTGTTGGCGGAAACGGAATACCGCCGCGAAATCGAGGTGACGATCGAGCCGTTCAAGGGCCTGCTGCTCGGGCTCTACTTCGTGTCGGTCGGGGCCGGGATCGATCCAGCGCTGATCTTCGCCAGGCCCGGCCTCATCATCGGTTTCGCCGCCGCCCTGGTCGTGGCCAAGGGTCTGATCTTGTTCGGTCTCGCGCGCGCCTTCCGCCTGCCCTGGCGCGCCTCGGCGGACATGGCGCTGCTGCTCGGGCCGGGCGGCGAGTTCGGCTTCGTGATGATCGGCGCGGCGCTCGCCAGCGGCCTGATCGACCGGGCGCTGTCGACCACGCTGGTGACCGCGATCGCCGTCTCGATGGTCGCCATTCCCGCGCTCGCCAGGGTCGGCGCGCTGATCGATCGGCAGAACAAGCCGCGGCCCGACGCGCCGCCGGAGGAGGCGCCGCCGGGAAGCGACGCCCCGCGGGTGATCATCGCCGGCTACGGCCGGGTCGGCGCCCTGATCGGCGACATGCTCGATCTGCACGCGGTCCCGTACATCGCGGTGGATTTCGACGCGCGCGTCGTCGCCCGCGCCCGCGAGACCGGCAAGCCGGTCTATTACGGCGACGCCTCGCGCGCCGAATACATGCGCCGCTGCGCGGTCGAGACGGCGCGCGCCGTGGTGGTGACGATGGATTCTCCCCGCGCCAACGAGATGGTGGTGCGCACGACCCGCATGTTGCGCCCGGATATCACGCTCGTGGCGCGCGCCCGCGACGCCGACCACGCCCACACGCTTTACGAGCTTGGCGTCACCGACGCGGTGCCGGAGACGATCGAGGCGAGTTTGCAGCTCTCGGAGGCCGTGCTCGTCGACATCGGCGAGCCGATGGGTCTTGTCATCGCCTCGATCCACGACAAACGCGACGAATACCGGAAAATCCTAGCCGCAGCAGGCGCGCCGGAGCGGCCGCGATCGACCCGGGGCCCAAGGCGCCGCTGACGGCGGCTTAGCGTTTGAGCCCCACGGCCAGCGCCGCATAGATCGCCGCGACTGCGCTCGCGACAACATCCCAGCCGGCGAACGAGAGACCGAGAATGCGCAGCTGCACCTTGTCGCACTCGATGACGCGCTCGGAGCTCAGCGACTTCATCAGGTCGTTGACGTCAACCGGACCGCTGAGCGTCCCCGTGCAGGCGGTGGGCCCCGGCCACCAGTGCTGCTCGACGCCGACGTGATAGAAGGCGAGGCCGACATTGGCGAGAAAGATCAGCGCCATCAGAACGAACAGCGACCGCGCGACCGCATGAGCGGAACGACTGGCGATAAAGGCCGTCAGCGCCGCGAGGGGCGCCGCGACGTAGAAGGCGTAGCGCTCGGTGAGGCAAAGCTCGCAGGGTTTGTATCCGAAAGCCTCGAAGGTCCACACGGCGGCAAGCGTCGCGAGCGCGCCAACGAGGATCCATAAGGCGCGACCAACCTGCGACCGCGGCAGGATGAGCCCGATCAGATCCATTGAAGCCCCTTTTAGAAGACCTTGATGGCGACGACGAAACCGACGATCACCAGCGCCAGGAACCCGCCAAGCACGGCGGCGAAATTGCGCTCCATCGCGTTGCGCACCGGCGCGCCGAACCAGTGCAGCGCGCCGGCCACCAGAAAGAACCGCGCCCCGCGCGTCACCGCCGACAATGCGACGAACAGCGCAAAATTATAGCCGAGCAGGCCGCTGGTGATGGTGACGAGCTTGTAGGGGATCGGGGTCACGCCCTTGACCAGGATGACGAGCCAGCCCCACTCGGCGTAGGTCGCCTTCAGCGCTTCCATCTTGGCGGCGTAGCCGTAGAGGTTGATCAGCCACTGGCCGAGCGTCTCGTAGAGAACCGCGCCGATTGCATAGCCCAGCATGCCGCCGATGACCGAGGCGACCGTGGCCACAAGCGCGAATCGCCAGGCGCGATGAGGATGGGCGAGCGCCATTGGCGCGAGCAGCACGTCGGGCGGGATCGGAAAGAACGAGCTTTCGGCGAAGGCCACCGCCGCCAGCGCGACCTCGGCGTGCGGGCTTTGCGCGAGCGCTTTGACGCGGGCGTAGAGCAAATCGAACATCCTCGGTCCTGGCGGCGGCCCGACGTTTAGTCGGTTCGCGCCCCCCTGTCCACGCGTCCGGCCGCCGGGCGCTGGGCGCCGCCCGAGGACGCCGCCGAAGCTCCCGGCACGCCGGCGCCGACCCTCAAGGCCGATTCCGAATTCCCTGCTAGTCGCCCGAGTCACTCGAACTGAGGGTATAGCCTCTTGAGTTTGACGCGGGCGTTTTCAGTTGTGAACTGCCAATCGGCTTTGGCGTGATGCCTGTTTCGATGGCCCTGCCAAGCGGCGACCTCTTTCTCGAGGGTCTCTTTGTCGGGGATGCGGCGGTTGAGGCACTGGGTCGTCAGGACGGCGAGTTCGGATTCGGCCATGTCGAGCCAGCTTCCATGCTTTGGCGTGTAATGCCATTCGAACCGGTTGACGAGGCGGCGCGCTTCGGGGGCGGGGAAGGCGGCGTAGAGCGAGGCCGGCCTATGCGTGCTCAGGTTGTCCTGGACGAGCACGATTTTCTCGGCGTTGGGGAAATCCACGTCGGATAGGCCTTTGAGGATATTAGCGTAGTCGACGGCGGCGTGATGGTCTGTCACTTCGACGCGGCGCCATCCCTCCAGCGGCGCGAAGATCATGAAGAGATTGGCGACGCCGTTGCGCTGGTATTCGTAGTCGTGTCGCTCGGGCTGTCCGGGCTTCGCCGGGATCGGCTTGCGGGTCTCGATGATCAGCTGCTTGGAGGTCTCGTCCAAACATACGAGAGGACGGGCTGAATCTCGCGGCCTCTGGTAGGTTTCCAGCACGTCTTCCATGCCGGCAACGAAGGCCGCATTGGCGTCGGGCGGGATCACCCATTGCCGATTGCGGTGCGGCTTGAGCGCGTTTTTTTTAACGTCCGTCCGATCGTATTATCGCTGGCCTTGTCGACGATGGCCAATTCGACGACTTTCTCTTCGAGCAGACGCAAGCTCCAACGGGCGAACCCCTCCGGAGCCGGCGAGCAAGTCAGAGCGATCAGCTTCGCTTCGGCCGCGCCATCGAAAATCCGGGGCCGGGCGGAATTGGGGTTGTACTTGCGCTTCAGCGTCGCCTCGAACCCCTCCTCGACCAGTTGCTGACGCGTGCGAGCGACATTGTTGACGCTGGTATCCAGCGCCGCCGAGATCGCGCTGTCGCTCCACCCGTCGCCCGCCTCCGAAACGTCGGCCTTCAGCAGGATGCGCGCCCTTGTCAGGATTTGCGCCGACCCCTTGCCTGCGCGAACCATCGCCTCAAGCTGTTCGCGCTCCTCAGCGCACAGCTCCACCACGTACTTCTTGACCGCAATCCCCTTCCTGGCCACCAATCACCTCCATCGCTGCATTCCGCCGCGACAGAGATTCAGAGAAACACCTTAAATTCAAGGACGCGAGCGACTAGCAGGGAATTTTTACGCAGGCCTGTTTGCGCCTCGCGCCGAAATTCGGCGCAATGTCATAGGCCTATCGAGACTGCAATCCTCCGGTTGCAGGATCCCACCCCACTTAAACAGGGAATTTCCGATGCGCTGAACAGGGAATTTTCGGCCTGTTCGCACGCGGATCAGGGAAAGAACAGGGACTAGGAATCGAGGCCGCGAGGCGGGCGCGGTCAGGTTGCATCGCGCCCCGGGGGCGCTGCGCGCCGTTCGGGAAGGCGGAATTGACAAAACCGAAACGGCCATTTTGGCAATCCCTGCGTGACGGCGCCCGGGGGCCGCCGGTCGCCGACAGTGATCGGCAATGGATCCGGCGCCAGAGGGAGGGCCAGATCGGCGACCCAACAGGCGCCGGAAGCGTTGACCCGGCGCCGTCCCGCCGTTTATATCGCCGTCGTCCGCATCGTCGCGGGCCCCTATGGCGGAACTGGTAGACGCGTCCGAACTCAAAATCGGATTCCGCAAGGAGTGCTGGTTCGATTCCGGCTAGGGGCACCAAAACGCCGTTTCCCAACGTCTCACGCCGTCCAAAATCCTAAACAAAATCAAGCGAAATGGCCGGATTTCGGTCCGCAGGCGTCTCCGAGCGTCGCTTGCTATCCAATCAATCTGTTGGTATTTTTGTTGGTGTTGGTAATGAGGCGCAAGCGCCGATACCAACAGGATACCAACGGGGGGCCTTCCCATGGCTCTGAACGACGCGAAGATTCGCAACGCGAAAACGGGCGAGAAAATCAAGAAATTGAGCGACGGAAAGGGCTTGCAACTTTGCCTCATGCCGACCGGCAGCAAGCTCTGGCGTTGGGCTTATCGCTATGAGGGCAAGCAGCGCACGCTTTCCCTTGGCGCATATCCGACGATCGGCCTTTCCAAAGCGCGTGAGGAAGCTGCTCGGGCGCGGGGCCTGTTGGTATCGGGGATCGACCCGCACCAACAGAAGAAGGCGGACAAGCGCGAAAATGCCAACAGGAAGGGGCTCATGTTCGGGCTCATCGCCGACGAATTGCTCGCCAAGAAAAAGCGCGAGGGCAAGGCGGAACGCACGATCCGCAAAATGCGGTGGCTCTTCGATCTTTCGGGCCCGTTGCTCGGCTCGCGGCCGATTTCCGAATTGACAGCGCCCGACGTGCTGGCGGCGCTGCAAGAAGTCGAGGCCAAGGGCCGGCTCGATACCGCAAGCCGGATGCGCGAAGTTATCGGTCAGGTCTTTCGCTTCGCCATGGCGACGGGGCGCGCGACGATCGATCCCACGACCGCGTTGCGCGGGGCGCTGACCACGCCGACCGTCGCGCATCGAGCCGCGATCACCAACGCCAAAGACTTCGGCGCGCTCTTGCGTGCGATCGACGGTTTCGAAGGCCAGCCGACGACGCGGGCCTGCCTGCAATTGATGGCGCTCCTGTTCCCACGACCCGGCGAGCTTCGCCTCGCCGAATGGAGCGAATTCGATTTCGTGAAGGGCGCCTGGATCATCCCGGCGAAGCGGACGAAAATGCGGCGCGAACACGTTTGCCCGTTGCCGTCCCAAGCCGTCGCGATCTTGGAGGCGCTGCGCCCGATCACGGGACATGGGGCGCTTGTTTTCCCGGGGCTGCGGACGGCGCACCGTCCGATCAGCGAAAACACGATGAACGCCGCGCTTCGCCGCATGGACTTCGCCCAAGATCAAATGAGCGCCCACGGTTTCCGCGCTTCCGCCTCGACCCTGTTGAACGAAAGCGGCAAGTTTTCGGCGGACGCCATCGAGGCGGCGCTTGCGCATCAAGACGAAGACGCGGTGCGGCGCGCTTACGCCCGCGGTGCCTATTGGGATGAGCGCGTGCGCATGGCGAATTGGTGGGCGGACCACCTCGATACGCTCCGGCGGGGCGCGGAGGTTATCCCAATCGCCAAGCGCGGAAACTGAAAGCGGAAGCCTACCCTTTTTATCGGTTTTGAGGCGTAACGGGCGTAACCGGCGTAACTCCGGGCTTTTTCGGCGTAACCAGTGGCGTTACGGTTACGCCTACTACGCGCGAGAGCCGCGCTGGCGGATCGGCATTGCCAATGTTCAGTGCTAATGTGCTTGCCAGAGGCCTTGAACACAATTCGGGTTTTTCTGCTACGCTGCCAAAAGGAACGGATTACTTCGCCTCGCGGCCCCGACCAGCGTCGCTCATATTGATCAGGAAATCGCTC
The DNA here is from genome assembly GCA_963822215.1 of uncultured Alphaproteobacteria bacterium. GTDB lineage: Bacteria > Pseudomonadota > Alphaproteobacteria > Rhizobiales > Beijerinckiaceae > Roseiarcus. Next base: position 572,703 of record CAWGGX010000005.1, on the reverse strand, counting down.
CAGAGTGCCTGAGCAATCTCTTGTTCCTTCTTTGCTAACGCCAATTTCCTTAGCGTCTCAAGCGCATACCATTTGCCATTTTTCTCCTGATAGAGAACGCGCTCATAAATGTTTCCGGTATGAGATATTCTCCATGGCTCGAATATTTCCGATAGTTTGGTATAGGCGTGATTCACACTTGTGACGGTATCTGGGAAAATCTCAGGAGGCAACCGTATAGATGTAGAGATCAGTCCAATTGCGTCGAAACCTTGAGTTTTCAGCCACAATCCGCCTCGGTTGCTATCGAATAGTTCGGTCTGCTTCTTGTTGGGTTCACCGAGACGGACCTTTACGAACGAAGTACCAGAATTTGAGGCCTCGTAAGCGACTGCGCCGGATACCTCATTGTATCTTATTAGGAATTTCCTAAGATTATTCGACCGCGGACCGTCAGGCCGTAATCGTTCACACCCACCCGATCGCGGCCGGCGGTGCTGATGCGGGTGGAACGGCGACGGCGAAGGGGCGAAGGGTCGACGAGTTTCGCATTTTCGGCTTGCGTATCGGTGGGAAGGCGATTCTACCCCTTGTGTGCCGAACCGATTCGCGGACGATTTGAAGGCCTTGACGCCGGCGGACCTCGCGACGCTGTCGCATGAGGATTTGCTGGCGGCGGCGTGCGAGCTTCTGTCTCTGGCGCGGGCGCAGAACGCACGTTTGTCCGAAGACTCCCGAACCAGTTCGCGTCCGCCTTCGAGCGACAACCCGTATCGCCGCGAGGACCGACGACAGAAGGGCGAGCCGGGAGGGTCTGCCGACGAGACAGCGTCGGCCTCGCCCGACAGCCACACCGGCGAGGCGAAGGGGCCAGCCGAGCGGGCGGGCGCTCGCCGCCCCGGCAAGCCGCTCGGAGCCAAGGGGTTCTGGCGCAGCCAACCGATACTGGTCAGTGGCGAACGCGAGCATGCGCCGCTGACCTGCGAGGCCTGCGGCCAAAACCTCGATGCGCAAGCCTCGCGGCGCAAGGTTGGCGCCCACGTCAGTCTCGAACTGACGCAAGGCGACATGTCGCTCGAGATCGAGGCGATCAAACATGTGTATTTCGCCGCGCGCTGCCGCTGCGGTCATGAGAGTGTCGAACGCCCCGGGGTCGGCGCGCGTTCGCGCGTCGAGGGCCGCAAACGCGACTTGATCGCGACCGAGCGCTGTCTGGTCGGCCCGATGCTCTGCGCCTTCATCGCATCGCTGTCGTTGCGCTTTCGCCTGTCGCGCCTCAAGATTCAGGAATTCCTCGACGGATGGCTGGGGCTCGAACTCGGGACCGCCACGATCAACCGGTGCGTTCATGAGTTCGGCCTCGCCAGCGAGCCTGTGGTCGACAGGCTCATCGAAGAGGTCAAGGCCGCCCAGATCGTCCATCTCGACGAAACCCCGTGGTATCAGCGCGGCGCCTTGATGTGGATGTGGGTCGCGGTGACGGCGACGGCGGTCGTCTTTCGCATCGGCAGCCGGCGCAAGGAAGAATTGGCGGCCCTGATCGGCGAAGCCTTTCTCGGCTGGCTCGTCACCGACGGTTACGCCGCCTATCGCGACCATCCCCGCCGTCAGCGCTGTCTGGCGCATCTGATCCGCAAAGGCCTGGCGCTCGCCGGCGGGTTCTACGGCGACGGTGCCGGCTTCGGTCGCGACCTCGTCCGCGATTTGCGTCGCCTCATCGAGCGGGTCCGTGACGGCGAGGCCGACAGCAAGGCCGTCAGGCGATTGATGGACACCATCAAGTGGAACTGCCAGTGCAACCGTCATGAGATCGAGCAGAAGGTGCGGGACCTGGCCAACGAAATCCTCAACGACTGGGACGCGGTGATCGCCTTCGTCCACGACCCCCGCCTGTCGCCCACCAACAACGACGCCGAACGTGCGCTCCGTCACGCCGTGATCGCGCGCCGCATCAGCTACGGCACACGCACAGACGAGGGAAGCCGCTTCTACGCCGCAGGCCTCAGCATCATCGAAACCTGCCGCAAGCGCGGCCTCGACCCCTGGGCCTACGCCAGCGGTCTCATCGCCGCCGCTCGCGCCGCAGCCGAAACCCCAGCCATCCCCGCCGCCGCGTAATTCAACCGGGCGTGTGAACGGTTACGTCAGGCCTCGGGTTGAGGCCAACAAGAAGAGGCGTTCCTTCCGCAAGTACCCTATAGTTTTCCTTCCATTTCATTTTCTTCAGGAACACACCATCGGAAATCGAACCGCTATCGACAATGAGTTCCGCGACGGCGCCCTCTTTCACTGGCACGCGTCCGACAAACAAAGGCTCCCAGGCGCCGTCGACTAAGCGGACACCGGACTCGGCGCCCCTTGTAGTCGCTGGTCATTTGGCCTCCTTGCATGATTACGGTATCAACGTACCTCAGGAATAGGAAGCATCGTTCCTGGAGCGATCGTGCAGTCGGCGTGCCCATGCGCCATGGCCGATCTAAGGGAGATCGTGGCGATAAATGTGCGGCGGCTACGCCGCGATAGGGGCTGGACACAGGAAGACTTGGCTGGTCGCGCTGGCCTGAGTTCTCGCTACATAGTACAAATTGAACGCGCTCAGGCGTCGATGACCGTCACGGTTCTCGGGCGCGTGGCCGAGGCGCTCAAAGTCCAACCGCGGGAATTGGTAATGCGCGCGCAAGACAGATGACGGTCCCGCCGGGGACGCCGAGCAGGCCCGATGCACGAATTGGCACGAAGCCGTCGGGATCAGGGACGCGGCTGAATTTTGTTCCCGATGGTCACCCATCATGCAGCGCTTTCCGCAAGGCGTCGCCGGGATCGAGGTAGAAAATCGTCTGAATCTTCGCCGCGGCCTCGTCGGACAAGTCGACGAGCGCGCGACGGCAGGAGACCGGCATCAGCACTGCGGTCGCGCCCTTCTCGATCGCCAATTCCACGAGATCGAGCGGGTTCGGGACGATCTCGATCGAGCCGCCGAGATTCAGTCCTCCGACCACTGCCAGGCCGCCCTTCAGGGGCCTGTTCAGCAGCGCTGAGCAGAAAGCCGCCAGCGCCGGAACGCCGAGGTTGGCGCCGCTTTTCCCGGAATCGAACGACCGGAGTTGCACGGCGAACTCGTGCTCGCGGGGATTGCGGTCTCCCACGAGTTCCTGCGCCCGAGCATAGAGATTCTGTTCAGCGATCCGGATGCTCTCGCGGAAGGGCGCGGGCGGCGATTGGTTGAGAATCCGAACGCCGCCGCCAGGGGCCTCGTTGACTTCGATTCGGAACAGGCTCGCGGCCTCGCTCTGACCTCCGGGGCTGATGGCCCACGCCTGGCCGGCCTGAAGCGGATCGCCGCCGATGCTGTCCTCGCTCTGAAGCTCGGGCGTGGCCACGAAATGCTCGACGCCGTCTGCGCCGAGGCTGTAGCTGAACTGGGTGTTGCGGAACTCGGCGGTTCCAATTCGCTTCTGCTGCTCCTTAACTCGCCGCCTCATCTCCAGCGCGAGACGGACCGCCCATTCGAGGTCTTCGTCTGGAATGGTCGCGTTCCCATCGGGGTGGATCAACTTCAGGAGACCGCTGACGGTCTTAGAGACGGCGTTCTGATCGCGTCCCGACAAGGCTCCACCGAAGTGAACTCGCCCCATCAGGGTCGCAGCGCGGGAACCATCGCGCAGCCGAGTGAACGCCTCCGCCAGGACATCGCTGACGAGACCGAAATGGTCGGTGAAAAGGTCCTGGCTGACCTTCGGAATGTCCCAACCCGGCAGATAGGCATGAACGCGATCCATGAATGCCGTGTCGTTGCGCATTTCCGGCGGCAGGGGCCCGAACAGGTGCCCAACGCGCTGCTGGTGCTGTACGTCGACGTCGAAGTTGCCGACCAGGACGATGCTGCCATCTGCCCGAATGCTCTCGCGGCCACGGGAGAACTCGCCGCTCTCCATGTAGCCCTTCATAATGTTGACCCCGTCCTTCTGATCGAAGGACACGCCGGACACCTCGTCGAAGCACACGACGTCGTATTGACAGACCAAGCCCCTCTGTCCGTTCGCCATGTTGACGAACATGCGCGCGACGGTCGCCTTGCCGCCTGAAACGAGGTGCGAATACGGCGAGATTTGCTGGAACAGATGGCTCTTGCCTGTGCCGCGCGGGCCAAGCTCGATCATGTTGAAATTGCGCTCGACAAACGGCACCATTCGTATCAGCGCGATGTCCCGCGCGCGCGGCAACATGTGCTCAGGCTCCAAACCGACGCTCCGCAGCAGAAAGTCCTTCCATTGCGCGGTGCTCATTTTCGCGCGCCCCTCGACGATGCGGTCGAGAATGCCGCGCGTAGAAAGCTGGATTGGCCGGACCGCATTGGCCTGGAAAGGGCGGCCGCCTTTTTCCTGCGCTATGGTCGCGTCATAGCCGAGGTCGATCTCGGCATAGAAGCCGCCCGTGAGCATTCTCTCGTTTTCGCGGACCATGTCATCGGTGAGGCGCACATCGGTGAGGCGTAGACTGGGAAGAGTCGCGAGATAACTGTCTGACTTGGCGTCGAGCCGCGCGGTTATGATGTCGATGACCCGCGCCGAACCGGTCTCGCGGGCGCGCGACTTGATGAGTTCATCTTCACCCGCGCGCACCGTTCGCGACGAAAGTTGCGTGCGAACCACCTCAAGCCCTTCGGCGATCTCCTTTTCGTCTGTCGTTGCGCAATAGCGGCCGAGCATGAACTCCACGACGTAGGTCGGCACCGGAAACTGGCCGCGGAATTGACGCACCAGGTCTTTCCGGACGATCAGGCCCCGAAACGCCTCCGCTGCTAGGCGATCCAGTTCGTCCATCTCCATCGCCTAGCCTCCCACGACAACGCCGCGCGTGGCGACCACCTGGCCGGCGGGATCGCGCAGTTCCAGCAGCGCCGCCTTTCCTTCAAGTGTGTCGTCCGGGACCAGCAAGCTGGTCCGGCCGTCTGCATCCACCTCGCGGGCTTTGTCCGCGATCGACTGGCCTTCGCCGTCCGCGCCCAGCTTCAGGTCGGCGACCAACCCGTCCGCGCCGTCCGTGCGCAGTCGAACGCGCAGTCCGCTCCATTCCACTTCCACGATCACCGCTCGGCGCGGCGCAGCCATTGGCATGACGAGCAACTCTGGAACGATGCTCTCCTGCGGACTGACGCCACCGTGGGCATATTCGGTGCCGCTCACGAAAACGTGGGCACCCGGCGCGATGGCGATCGGCGCAGCGTTGTTCCATGTCCAGGGCAGCCGCGTGGCGGTCGTGGCGGCCCCTTCTTTCACGACGGCGCAGCGGCGCCAGCGGGTCTCGGTGAGCCCTGAGGGCAGGTTCGCCACCGGGAGCCCGCCCGGCAACAGCAGCCAGCCGTGATCCGTGCAGATGCGGAGCCGCCGCCCCTCGCGCGCCAGGCGCAACGCCTCGGCCGCGACCTCAGAAAGCGCTGCGCCGATCCCATCCGCCATCCGGGATTGCTGGTCATGGCCGTCCTTGTCGAAGTGGCCCGCCTCGACCCAGCATTTGTCGCCCGGTAGCAGAGTCGCATCGGTCCGCCAGCCAAGCGCCGCAAGTTCGCGCATCAGAACGGCGTGGGTGGCGCGTCTGGCGTCCGGCGCCAGCGGCTCGAATCCCTCGGCGGTGTCCGCGCCGCGCAGACGGGACGCGGCGGGGCTCGCGAGAGGCTTGCATGTGGCGGTGACGCTCGGGAATCCGGTCCAGCGCCAACTGAGCTTCACTTCCGCGCCCTTGTCGCTCAGCAGTCGCGCGAGCCTGTGCGCGACATCCATGCGCAGACCGTCGATGAACAGGACTGTGTCAGCGTCCTCGGGCTTCAGTGATGGCGGCGGGCCTGCCGGGAGGAGCGCCTGCAACGCCAACGCTTCCCTCTCCAATCGCGGCGCGTAGAGCGCCCGCAGCGCCGCCACCACGACCTCGCGATCCTCATGCAAGGTGGCGATGTTGTCCGCCTTCTGCGCTGGAGCCACCGCCTCCAGGGCGCGCAGGGCGGCGTCATCGGCCTCCCATCCCGACTCGGCATAATTGTCAGCGAGGGTCTGCGGGTCTTGCGCCGGCAACGGGGGCGCCAAGGCCACACATGCGAGGTGCTGTGCCGCTATGGCGAGACACGCTTGGCCGCGCGCGGCCCAGGGGCCATGGCAGCGTCCAACGTGCTCTTGGGCCAACTGCACGACGGCCATCCGTGCGGTCGCTTCGTCGGCATTCTTGAGCTTCGCAAGCGCGGAGCGGAGCCCCGACTCCTGGCGAGCATTGACTGTGGCGTAATTCGATGGACTGGCTAAGAGCGGATCGGGGGGGTCGACAGCGGCGATATAGGGAGCGGCGAACTCGTACATCCCGGGTCCGCTCTTGGCGAAGCGGTCCCAAATCCGGTCCCAACCGTTCTCCTGCCGTAGCACGCGCACGGCGGCCATGGCGGGCGCAGTTTTCGCGGGGTCGATTTTGAGTTCCGCCTTGGCGCGCGCCCGAAAAGCGGCGAAGCGGGCGGGATCCGTCTCCGCGCTCAGCCCGCCGCCAAGCCAGGCGAGCGTGTCGTCCGCCAAGTCCGGCGCCAGGAGGGTGAGCAGCCAGGGGGCATCCAATCTGCCTTGCAACTCGGAAAGCGGCAACTCGAAGAGCTTCGAGGCGGCGGTAGACAGGGCGCGCCCCGTCCCGTCATCCTGCGCGACGTCCAGTCCGACACCTCCATAGGCCGGCTTCGAGGAAAGGAACCCGCGCAGCGTCCAATCCTTGGAATTGGGGTGTCCGAAGACCGCGCCGCCGACCACGAACCATACGAGCAGCCGCAGGGGCTGCGGGCAATCTTCCGCTGCGCGCAGCGTCTCGCGCGCAATGCCGGGAAGGTAGAGAATCGGAGGCGCATCGGCTTCCCAGCGTAGATCGGGAATGGCGCGACCGAGCGCGGCGCGGAGCCAAATGGCCGGGCCTTGTCGGTGTGTGGGATCATACCCGCCAAAAGTGAGCAGGTTGGGCAGCGCGCGACGGAGGGCGGGCAGCAACGGGACAAAATCCCGGTTCGGGTCGCACCACAGCACCGCTTCCGGCGGCGCTTCCGCGCGCGGGTCGTAGTCTGCAGCTTTTTGCAGCGCCGCGATCAGTGCGGCGAGGGGCGTATTCATGGTTTGGACTTCGCTGGGCGCGGCTTTCGAGCCGACATGGTTTCCGTCGCCATTTTCTCGATATGGCTGGCGACCTTGGCGATCGTATCTAGCGAGATTGACGCTGGCAGCGCCGCATCTTTCGTATAGCCGGACAGATAGCTCGCGCTTGTTCCCTCTAGCCCAAAACGCGCAGTCACGATATGCGCAACAGATTCTGCCTCGATTTCCACGGCGCGATGATCGAGGTTCGATCGAGCCGGCCACCACCCGTCGCGATCGCTGCCAAGGTGGCCGAGCAAGACGTGAGCAACCTCGTGGCACAGGACCCCGAACCCGCTTGCCTTGTCGAGACCATCATGCACGACGATGCGCATTTTCCACCGCGCGCTCTCAAGCGCACGGGTCGCAAAGCCGCCGCGGGTCGAGGAGAGCGGCTTGAAATCGACCTGAATTCTGTGGCCGGCTGCGTTTTCGGTAAGCCGATTCAGCCAAGCGTCATCAAATGCCCCCCTGAACTGTGCGAATTCCGCCAGGTGTTCGGGCAGGGGATCGCCCTCGGTCTGGTCCAAATCGAACACCAGCATGACCGGAGACATCGGCGCAAGGATCAGCATGGGCCTTGCGTCCAACTTCACGCTCCGCTTGAATCGTTCCGCCCAATCCCGCTCAGTTGCGTAGAAGCCACAGCTCGGATTCTGCGTGCGCACCAGCATATTGTTGTACGGTGAGTAACGGCGAAACTTCGCCATGAATCCGATCATGTCGTGGAACTTGTCGGTCGAGCGGTAGACTGCGCTCTGCCGCAGCAACGTGTCGATAGTGGAGACCACCTCTTTTTCCGCGGCTCCCTCGCCGCGCAGTGCCGCGTCCAGACTGCCATCGTCCAACATCACGCGCAGGTATTCCCGATCGGCTCTCTTTGGGGCATCAGGGCCCGTCCGCTCGGCCTCCGCTTTCAGCGTCTCGCGGAGATGCCAGCGCGCCAGCCCTCCTGCCTTAGCCTCCAGTTGGGATAGCAACTCGCTTGCCGCAGGACGCGCCGAACCCTTCAAAATGGCGCGCAGCCAGTTCATCACAATTTTTGCGCGATCGATGGGCGGCAGGTCGAGTTCAAGTTGATTCATGGCTTCGACGTCTGGGCGGCGCGCTTTTCCGCGAGCGTTGTGTGATGATCATTGCGGCGCTCGCCATTGAATTTGGCGTACCAGGGCGCGCTGGCGACGTCTTTGCCGCGATCGACGCCGTATTTCACGTTCGGCGCGAAGGCGAGCGCCTCCGCCTCGATGAAGGGCCGGATGTTGAGGCGCACGCCGTCGTCGAAGTCAGGGTCCCAGCCGAGCGGTTGCTCTTCCAAAGGCTTCCAACGCACGAAGATGTCGTAAGGCTGTTCGCCTTCCAGGATGAGGGCGAGCTTGCTTTGCAGCACCCGCGCGGCCTCAGTGCGGGGATCGTCGCCGAGGCGCGTGATCCAATCGCCGAGCACGGTGTAGGCGAGGCGCTCGAGATTGGCGCGGGTCAGCCGATGGTAATTGGCGACGACCGTGAAGCCGTCCGCGCGACCGTCGCTGATCCACCAGAGGAACGGTCGGTCGTGGAACAGTTTTGCGTGCTGTCGTGCGGCGTGAGCGCGCAGCCATGCGTCGAAGGTGAGTTGTTTCGGCGGCTTGTCCTTCGCCCGTTCGCAGGCGTCCGTGACGAGCTTGGCTTCCATCCCCGGCGTCCAAGCGGCCCCCCAGACGGCGATGCAATATGCGCGCAGACGGTCTGCGAGCGGACGTTCGCCGAGGACGGGGACCAGGGCAAGTAATCCGCTCGGATCGGCCTCGGGTAGTTCTGCAGCCGCGGCGATGTGCGCGCGCGCCTCATTGGAAAGGCGCATTTGGGAATCGGTCTCCGCTGGCCAAAGATAGCTGGCAAGGCGGGCAAGCGCGACATGAAGCTCCGTGCCGGATTCAGCGTGTCGCGGGTGGCCATGGAACAGCCATTGGGTAGGGTCTTCGGAATAGGGCTCTGGGAGACCGTTCGGAAACATTTTGCTCGCAACTACTTGCCAATAAGAAAGATCGAAAGGAACCTTTGTTATGTACCCGTTATCAATACTAACCTTTTTGTTAATATTGCGCATTTCTGCTAAGAACGCACCCGAACGTACAAATGACGCTACTGCTGCTAACTGTGACAGTTCGTCAGCGATCAGCACAGGCGAGGAATTTCCGAACTTTGTTCCCGTAAAGAACGCAGAGGGAAGGTCTGTCATTTGTCCAAATATCAAGCCTCGCTTTCCCCATGCCTTGTCGCCGCGGATCGCAGGACTTGTAATTCCGGATCGAATAGTCAACCAATTGACCGCGTTCGTCAGTCCAGAAAAATCATCGGTTCTCTCTGGGGGACCTGCAAAATAATCCCAACGAGGATCGATGATTGATAGCTCCCAAATCTTTCTTATACAACGATCGTTATCTGACGTAGATGTTCCTTGGTAACAACTTGCGTATCGCGTCAGAAAAGTTGTAGTTCCTAAATTGACAAGGGTTATTATGCTATCTGGGTGTTGGCGTTGATCCAATTGCGGCAGCACACGCAGTTCGTCTTCCAGTAGCGTTGCTGCTTTTGCTGTCGGATCAGGTTCATCGTTGGCATCTAGCCCCGCGAAAACTGTTTCTGAGTCGGGTTCCTCGTTAGCCACAGCAACTAGGACCACATTTACTACCTCACCACCTATTGTCTCAAACGCGCGCGATCCCAATCCCGCTACGAATAATAATCTTTTGCTTTCGAGAAATGCTTCACGCATCTTCTTGTAGCTGCCCAAGTACAACCAACTCTGCGGCGTCACCGCCGCAACAGCTCCTACTTTGGCAGCAAGCGTGTGCATTCGCGACAGCATCGCCATTGCGAGATCAGATTTCGCCGCATCATACCGGTCGGCCAAAAAGTGCTTGAGATCGTCATCTTGCCTGCCGCGACCAAGGAAAGGCACATTAGTCGCCTGGAGCACGAAGCGGCGCGCCAGAATTGCCGCAGCATCCGCCATGCCTCGCGCGGCGAGCGCCCCCTCGGCCCGCTCAGGTTCCGCCTTGCGCATCCGCTGCACCAGCGCCCCCACGCTGTCCTCGATTCGAGCAATTCGCGTCGGGCTTGCAAGATCCCCGCCGGTGACCTCGATCAAGCTGCCGAGCAGCGGCGCCTTGGCGAACAGATCGTGCAACGCCGCCAGTCCGCGCTGCAGGTCCGCATCACCATTCGCGAGCGCGACAAATTCAGATTTCGGCAAGGGCGGCGGCGCGCCGACCCAAGCGACATGCGGAATCGGCAACCGCGTTTCCGCCCCGCCGATCCGCCAGGCCGTCAGCGCCAGCGCAAAGGCCGCGATCTGCACACAGCGGCCGTCGATCTCCAAACCATGGATATTGTCGCGTAGCGCAGCGACGACGGCGTCGGCCGGAGACAAACCCTCCTCCACGCCCCGCAGAGCGACGAGGGCGGCAAGCGCTTCGGTCAGGAAATGCCCGCTGCCGCAGCAAGGATCGAGGAACGTGATCTCAGCCGCACGCTGCGGCCAGCCGGGGAACCCGCCCGCCGCCGGACGCCAGACTCCGCCCTCGCGAACGAAGCGGAGATAGTCCCATGTGTATCCCGGCAACGCGCAAGCCGCGCGCAATGCAGCCTCGTCCTCTTCGTCCCGCGCCAAGTCGGGCCGCGCCGCCAACGCCTTACCCGCCCACCAAGCGCCAAGCGTGTTGTGCAGCAGGAAGCGAACCATGTAGGGCTCGGTGAAGAGCTGGGTCACCGCGGGCAATTCGGCGGCGCCGATCTTCACCTGGCTGTCGTTCACGGCCTGCTTCTCGGCGGCGCGCCAGAACTGATAGGTCCATCCGAGGCTGTCGTCGGCGTCGAGGATCGCCGCATCCATCCCCCGCACGAGGTCGCGCAGCGCCTTCGCGTGCTCCGGTGCAAGCCTGAGCGACTCGACGGGATCGTCCGGCGGGAACACGCCGGGCAGCATCCGTGCTGCATGGGCGCTGGCGATCGACCATTCATCGCCCGCGCCAGACAGCGCAGCTTCTTCCCGGCAGTCGGAGAGCGAAACCGGCACGCCCGTTTCGTCGCGCAACAGGCCGCGCTCCAGCAGGAAGCGGGCGAACAGTAGGCGATGCCATTGGACATAGGCCGCGGCCTCGGTCAGCCGCTGCACGTCCTGCTCGCCGCTCTTCCGCAAGGGGTCGCCGAGCGAACGAGCATGGGCGCGAAGACGGTTACGGTCGGCGCGACGGCTTTCGAGATGCGCGGGCAGCTCCGCAGCCGCGACGCCAAGTCGGCGGAGCGCATCCGCCGCCCCAGCCTCCGCGGCGGCGCGAGCGGCCTTGATGGTGTTCTCAAGGGCGCGGCGAAGTTCACGTGAGAGGTAGGACATTGTTCAAGCTTTCAGCTCAGAAACGCGGACGCACGGGGCCTTTCTCCAGGGCCACGAGAAGGGCCTTGCGCACGTTTTCGAGCCATTCCTCAACCGCTGGCAAATCGTTCAGCGTCCCGGGCACCGGCAAGGTGATCGGTATCGTCTGCGGCTGGAGCCGCTCCGCGGCTTCATCCAAGGCGCCCTGCGCGCCTGCCTTTAGCCCTCGCGTCAGGTCTGCCCACGCGGCGAGGCCGCGAGCGGAGAGCGAGACGACAATGTCTTCCGCGCTCGCGACTTCCGGCCGCGGCGTCGGCAACAAGCCGTTGTCGGCGCGCAGGGTGTGTTTGTCTTCCGGGCTGAGCTCCTGCCAGTTTGCGTCGGCATGCAGCAGCGCCTCGGCATCTTTGAAAGCGTCTGAGTAGGCGTCGTAGCCCGCGTTCAATCGACCGCGAAGCTCCGCCGCGGCGTCCTGGCGGAGCGGGGGGAGCGGGTCGGGATTGTCGAGCAGCCGGCGCTTGTCGCGAATGTCGTCCAACGCGGCGCGTTGCCCGTTCGCACCAAGCTTCACCAAGGCTTCCGTCGTTCGGTAGGCGGGAAGCCGAGACGCGATCGTCTTGCGGCTCGCAACCCAGGTCGCGTAGGCATCGGCCAAAGTCTTCGCGCGGCCCGCCGCCTCGATCAGTCGTTCATTGCCGGACAGGGCGTCGAGGGCGTCGAGATCGGGCGGCGTCGGCGCCGGCGGCGCCGGAGGCTCGCCGCCCGCCGCAAGCGCGGCGTCGCGGAGCGCCTTGATGATCAGCGGAAGTTGCTCCGCCTCCTGGTCAGGGGCGACGTTGACCCCAACGGCCTGGCCCAACGTCCGGATCGCCTTTTTGTGCGCGATGGTAATGGTATGGGTTTCGGGCAGAAAGCGGCAGAGACCGATCTTCTGCCGCGGTAGGCTCCGCAGCACTGTCTCCTTCCCGTCCTCCCCGAGCACGCGGATCAGACCGGCATGGGCGAGCACAAGAAGCGCGCCATCAACCGCATCCTGCGGCCAGCCGTAGGGCGATCCCTCGAACTCGTCACGCAGTTCCTTGCCTTTGCGACCAGCGCCGAGCTTCGCGCGGATCATCTGGCAAACCGGATTGGTGTCTGGAGGACCGTTGTGGCCAACGGCTTTGAGCGCGTCCGCCTGCCCGCTTTGGGCGTTCTTGACAACGCGCTCCCAGCCCGGGTCGTCGGCGGTCTCGAATTGAGGGTAGAGGCGGACGAGAGCCGCCTGCGCGCCAGTCTGCAGGCGATCTTTGAGGGAGGCGCCGGGCTGCTCGGAGCCGCCTGCCAGGACCACCTTTGCGTCGCGCACGGCCGATCCCACAACCTCCATGATAACGCGATCGGCCGCTCCCATTCGCGCGGACATGGCCTTCTGCGCCTGATCGCCTTCGGTGGTGGTGGGGGCGCCCTTTTGGTCGAGCACATTCTTTGAGGCCTGGCGCTGCCGCAGCGCTTCCTCGAGCCGCTCCGCCTCCTGACGTTCAATGAGAACGTGGATCGTTGCGTCAGTCTCCGGCTGCGCGGCAATGTCTACGGCAACGGTCTTGAGGGTCTCGTCCCAGCCGTTGTGGATGCGGACGGCCAGTCCGTCGGCGGGCGCCTTTTCGTCCGGACCAAGCCGGACAAGCTTCCGGGAGACGGCGCTGCGTCCCTGAGGAACAGAGGAAAGGCCTTTCAAGCTGTCCGACAGCGCCGCATCCAACGCCGCGCGGCGCCGAGCCGGCAGCTCCAAGGGGCTGTCGCGCACACTGCGCAGCTCTCCGCGATAGGCGGCGTCCCACTCCGCCGCCTCTTTCGTCTGCAAACGCCAGACGCCCTCGACCAGCATAATCGCGCCGGACACTTCCAACGCGGCGAGCGAGGCGGGAACCGCCCCGCGAAGTTCGCCTCCGGCCTCAAGATTCTCGACGAGGAGATCTGCCACAGTGTCGGCGGTAGCCCGAACGCCATGGAAATCGGCGTCGCCCTGGATCAGGCCGAGCATGTAAACGAGCATGAGGACGCGCGCCTGCAACTGCTCGGAATCGCCCCCTTCGCTCAGCTTGGCGATACGGGCGCGGGTTTCCTCAGGCAACTCGCCGGCCGCAAAGGCGTCGTCGGCGAAGCGCGTGTAGAGAAAGTCGGCGGGGACAGCGTGGCCTAGCGGCTTGGCGGCGACCAAGCGGGCGGATTCGAGAGCGACCGCCATCTGCGTTCGAAGCGCGCCCGCCATGCCCGTGCGATCGAGCACGCGAAGAATTCGCTCCCATACCCGGCGGCGGCTAGGCAGGAGCGGCCAGTCCAGAACGGCGTCCCCTGTGTCCTCGGCGCGATGGGCGACGCGGGTGCCCTGCAGTTCGCGAGAAATCTCCCCGGCGCAATCGTCGAGCTTCGCCCGAACTTCACTGGCGCCTTGGGGTGACTTGCGCAGTACCGTCTTGCGGATCACCGAATCCATGTCCGCTTCGCCGAGATTGATTCGGACCTGGAAGCGGCCGAGCAGCTTCTGCAGGTTTTCCAGTTCGTTGAGGGCCTGTTGGCCGGTGCCGACCAGAAGCAAGCGTCCGTCGAAATCGGCCGCAAAGCGCTCCGCGATGTTCTGCACATCGAGGACTCGCCCCGGATCATTTTTGAGGAACTGCTGAATTTCATCGAGCACGACTAGGGTGAGCGGCAACTCCTTCCTGCCGAGAAGAAGGGCGCGGCGTACGGTCGACGAGAGTTCATTGACCGTGATTTCCGGCGGTTGGGGGAAGTTATCCTTGAGGCGATCCGATAGGTCTCTGGGGCTTGCCGCGAGAGAGGACTTCTCCGCGAGCACCGCTTGGTGGAACGCAGTTGAGAGAACAAAATTGCGGATCGCAGAGTCGAAACCCCCGCCAAGGCGGGTGCGCACGGCCTCCAGAATACCTTCGTCGGCGAGCCAGAAAGCGACGCGAGCCGCGCGGAAGTCGAGGGGCAACCCGACCGATTGGAGGACGATGCCGAGGGTCGCCAGCTTTGGGTCGTCCGCGCCGCTGCCCAGCGTACCGCCGGCTGCATGCAGGCCGCCGGCGCGTTCGGCGGCGGATCGCAACGAGCGCAGCTCCGACGCAAGATCGGCTGACGGTTCCGGAATTAGCGTGCTCGGCCGGGCGCCGTCGTCGAAAGCTCGATCAGTCCAGAGCGCGCACAGCATCTTAGCGAGATGCGATTTTCCCGAGCCGTAGAAGCCGCTGATCCATACGGCCTTTTGGGCGCCGCGGCTCAGATCCCCGCGAAAGGAAGCGAGCGCGCGGACCAGTCCGCTGCCGAATTCGCCATCGGTGATGAAGGTACGCAACTCATCTCTGATGGTCTGCGTCGGCGCGCCGGCTGCGGGCGGAAAGACGATCTTTGCGACCCCATCATTGGGAATGCGATAGGAGTCGGGGTCTTCCTGAAATACATCGCGATTAAGCACGTCAACCCCCTCGCCCTGAAACCGCTATGCTGGAATGGGTATCGCACGATAGGACCAGCCGTCTCGCGCGTCGAGCAGTCGGTATACACCGTTCGCATGCCGGCCCGGAAAAAGCAGCAGCAATCGGCCCTTGATGTCGGCGGCAACCTTCTCGGTCAGGGTGGATGCGCGCATGAGACCGAACAGGGCGCCGACGCCAGAAAGAGCTAAAATGTCCTGGCTTTGCTGGGTCTGAAGCCGCTCGCGCACGGCGGCGGCGACATAGTCCTCGAAGTCCGGCAGCAGGCCAGGCAGTTCCTCCGGCTGTTGGGACAGGCCTTCGAACAATTCATGTTCCGCAAACCAAGGGGCCACCAGAGAGGCTAAGTTGAGCGAGGCCCAACCATGGTTGAACCGGCGCGCCGCCGCCTCAAATTCCTGCAAGCGTCCTTGAATGCGGCGCTCCAGCACCCGATCGTAATGCAGGATCCAGACGCGGTAGTCCCGCGGCGTATCTGGTTGCCAAGGCAACGAAACCTGACGACGAAATTGCCCCAGAAGATCATCCACGGTCGGCAAGCTCAGGAATCTCCAACAATTGGGCCATCGGGCTGCGCACATTGACCTGTACGACGCCACCCCCAGCCTTAACACGGGCGAGCCCAACAGACTCTGCGTGGCGAAGGAGGGTCAGGAGGTCGGCTTCGGAACGATCAAGAATGCGCATCCAAGGGGATCGCAAAAGGGCCGGCCCGCCGAAGCCCGCAATCGATCCGAGAAGCGCCGCGTAGGCCGCCGCCTCTACCGACGGTTCCGCCAGCCGGCGCCGCTTATTCACGCGGCCGTCCAGATGTCCGGACTGCGTCCACGACGATGCGCAGTTTTGAGCCAGAGACCTCAGCATCTTCTGCGAGTAGCGGTCCGGATATTCAGCGAGGATTGCGCTCGCAAGCTCGGGCCATCGGACCGAAGAACCAATTGACGCATCCAACACCGGGGCTGCGGATTGGCGTAGCAGCGGTTCCCGCGCCAAAGCGCAAAGGAGGGCTAGGACCCGTCTCCCCGAAACATTGCGCGTCCAAAGCCGAAGCGCCGCGAGTTGGATCGGCTGCGGTTTCAGGATGCCGTAAATCGCATTGAGATGAGAGAGCGCGAGGCGCCGTGCCTTTCCGGTCGGCTTTTCGAGCAGATTGTCCGCTATAACCGCTCGCTCAATGGTGGTTGGGTCGCTTGCGGAACCCCCGTCAAGAATCGCCGCGAGCTCCGAGAGCATCATGGTCTTCGTGAGATGAACGCCCCCACCGGCTATTCGAATTCCGAGAGCCTCAGCGGCGTCGGACTCATCCGCGGCCCCAAACCAGTTCAGGAGCGCGTTCGGGGCGGGGATGGAGACGGACATAGCCGAAAACGAACTCACTGGGCGCAGCTAACGATATCTGACGGCCCTTGTAACCTCCGAAATTAGCGTCGGAAAATTTTCGGGAAAAAATGGCGAGAAGCCGTTCGTGCTGGTTGGATGAGAAATGCGCGGTCCTCCGATTTAGGCTCCCCGGGCCCGAGAATCGACCCCCCGTCCAAGCGCGAGGGGATGGGGGGTGCTCGCGATCTGGACGCTTCAGCCATGCGGAGGGCCAACCGTCGCATTAGAACCGCCTGCAAATGCTCCGTAACACGCCGCGCGCGACAAGTTCAGTGACTCCGGCGTCGGACTTCTCTCTTCGCTACGATCCGCAGCGCTTCATCGGTGCGACCGTGCTTGACCGCGAAAAGATCCCGGATGGCCGATTGGCCTTTGGGAGGTTGCACATGGGCGGAACTATGCAGCGAAGACAGCAAGAGGCAAGATGTCCCATGTTCGAATGGCTGCGCCTCCGGCGCCAAGGATCAAAGCCCCGCCGCCGAGTCACGCCGCGCGAGCCGGCGCCCAAGGTCGACCCGCTCGAGGAATTGCTCCGCATTGTTGGCGAGGCGCAAGACCACGACGCGGAAGACGACCGCCGCCTCGGAGATCCGAAGTGGCGCAATCGGCCTATCTCCTATCCGCGGCGGAGCCTCAAGGATCCGATAGCAGCCCGGCCCTTGGGCCGGGCGTTATGGACGCTTCTCGTTCTTGGCGGCGCGGTTGCCGGCCGCCGTCGGGCCGGCCTCGCACATGTACTCACCACGCTTCGTGTTCCCGTAATCGTGCGTGCCGGGGAAGTGGTAGATGTGCGAGTACTCCTTCACCCAAACGAAGGTCGCCCCGGGGCAGCGGTACTGGACCTGTTGTGGGGACGCGCCTCCGCCCGCGGGCGTAGGGCGCTGTAGTTGGTCGGCGCAGGCGCGGGCGCCGGGGCCGGCGGCTGTTGCCAGCGAAAGAGGGAGCCGCTGGTCTGGGCGGGAGCCGGCGCTGGGGCGGCTGCAGACCCTTGTGGAATTGTCTCGTTGCCGGAACGGCAGGCGGCGACGAACTCGCGCTTGGTCTGTCCACCCGCCCGGATCGCGGCCTTGTTCGCGGCGTATTCCGCGTTGCATTGGCTCGCCGTCTTTCCGACGACGGTAGCTGTCGGTTGAGGGGCCGGGGCGATCGGAGCGGGCGCGGCGTTCGACGGAGCGGGCATTGTACCGCCTCCCATGCCTGCGCTCTTTTGTTGCTGACGGCACTGCGCCAAGAACTGTGGCCACGTCTCGCCGTTCGTCGTACCCGCCGCCTTGGCGGCCTTCCACTGATCGCCGCACATCTTCATGACGCTCGCGGCGCTCGAGTCGGCGAGCGCGATCCCGAGCGCGAAGAGCGTAACGGAGGCGAGACGAAGAATAAGCATCCATCCCAAGCGCGAATTCCGCCCAGCGCGAGAGGCTAGCAGGCGAGTTTTCGGAACGCCAGCATTCCAGGCATATGGGGAAGAACTGCTCAAAAAATCGGCCTTCGCGAGTGCGAAAACCGGATGAGGCGTTAGCCTCTCATGCGTCGCACGAAACGAATGGCGCTTCCAGACGCCGAGACTGCCAGTCGACGAGGCGGACGGCCGCACTGCGTAGAGTAGGAGTGTGGCGCGGTGTCTGTAGGTCGAGCATATCGGTTAGCCGCCCCTTTCGTCTGGCGGTGCCTTAGTGGCTCGACCATGGCTCCGTTTCCACACCCCCCTCATCGAACCGGACAGGCAGATTTCCTGCATCCGGCTCTCGGACAAGACCTCACGCCTTCGTCCACGGCACGTCGTGCCCAAGCCTGGTCAGGCGTACGAGACCCAAGTGCCCGTAGAGGTGCGAGAGTGGATAGCTCCCGCCCTTGCGTCGCCTGACTTTGTGCTTGAAGCGCAACCACCGGCGCAACCGCATCGCCGCGTAGGCGTCGAGCGCCCGATACGCCTTGCTAAAGGCGCCTACCGAGAAGTAGTTCGCCCATCCGCGCAGCGTCCGGTTCACTTTGCCCACCAGCGTCGTGGTCTCTTGCCATGTGCACGATCGGTCGGTCAGCGCGTGGATTTTCTCGACCGCGCGCTGGATGCTCTTCTTTGACGGCCGGTGGCCGATACGGGCTTGGCCGGTCCTCGCCGAAAACATTCGCCCGAACGTGTATCCCAGAAAGTCGAACTCGCCCTCCGGCACTTTGCAGATCTCAGGAATGCCCTCGTTTTATGATTGACTCGATATTGCCATGATCCAGGCGCCGAAGGCCGTGAGTTTTGGATCACGGGGGCGGCGATGCGGGTTGGGGATTTCCGGGCGGATATGGTGTCGCAGTGGGTCGGGGAGTGCTTCGACGGCGAATTGCACGCCAAGCGGATTGCATCTGTGAGCGATGGCGTGCTGGGGGTGCTGCATTCGACGTCGCTGGCGGTTTCGGCGATCGGGTTGGCTTTGGCGCAAGCGCACGGCCTGAAAGCCAAGCACGCCACCAAGCAGGTCGACCGCCTGCTGAGCAACCCCGGCGTCGATCTCGGCCGCCTGTTCACGCCATGGATTCGTCAAGCCATTGGTGACGATCGGGAAATCGACGTTGCGATGGACTGGACCGACTTCGACGCCGACGATCAATCGACCCTCATGTTGAGTTTGGTTACGACCTATGGGCGCGCCCAGCCGCTGCTGTGGCTGACGGTCTACAAGGCCGAGCTCACGGGCCGGCGCAACGAATTCGAGGACTTTTGCCTGGCTCGGCTGAAGGAAGCGCTGCCCGAGGGGGTGCGCGTAACGATCCTCGCCGATCGCGGCTTCGCCGACGTGCGGCTGATGGAATTCTTGCGCGAACTCGGCTTCGACTACGTGATCCGGTTTCGCGGCGACACGGTCGTGAGCGCCACCGACGGCGAAACTCGCAAGGCGGCTCAATGGGTTGGCGCCAGCGGCCGGGCGCGAAAGCTGACGGGAGCGAAGTTGACCAGGGAAGGCTTCGAGGTCGGCGCCTGCGTCCACGTGCACGCCAAGGGCATGAAGGAGGCTTGGCATCTGGCCGCCGGCGACGGCGCCAAGTCGGCCACGGCGATCATCGGCCTCTACGCCAAGCGCTGGACGATCGAACCGAGCTTTCGCGACACCAAGGATCTGCGTTTCGGCATGGGCATGGCCGAGTTGAGAATCGCCGACCCGATGCGGCGCGACCGACTGTTGTTTCTCAACGCACTCGCCATCCTCCTGCTCACCTTGCTCGGCGCCGCCGGCGAGAGCCTCGGCATGGACAAGGACTTGCGAACCAGCACGACCAGGCGCCGAACCCACTCCCTGTTCCGTCAAGGGTGCATGTGGTTCGGTCTCATCCCCAACATGCCCGAGCCCCGCCTCCGACCCCTCCTCATCAGATTCGGAGAAATGATCAATCAAAACACGCTCCTAGCCAGCGCCCTAACAGCTGCCGAAAAATGAGGGGATTCATGAGTTTGCAGATGCGCGTCTTTTCCTCGTTCACCGTCAGCTTCAGCTTGCCCATGATCTCCCGCAGGCTTTGCAACGCCGCTTCGGCTTTGCCCCTTCTGCACAGGATCACGAGATCGTCGGCGTAAGTCACGAGTCGCGTGCCGAGGGTTCGCTCAAGCCCGAACATCTTCCATCCCAGCACAAACCGGCGCATGTAAATGTTCGCCAGCAGGGGTGAGATGGGCGAGCCCTGCGGGATGCCGCGCCGCTTGTCCCGCGCCTCGGTCGTGCGCGTCTTCCGACCCCGATCGTCGGTTTCTTCCACGGGGCAGTCCAGCCACATCCTGATCAGATGCAGCACGCGCCGGTCGACGATCCGACGCGCAACCGACTTGAGCAAGTCGGCATGGGGAATGCTCCCGAAGTAGTCCGCGAGGTCGGCGTCCACCACGTCAGGATGGCCGCGAAACAGCAGTTCCTCCACCTCGATCACCGCCTGCTGAGCATTTCGCCCGGGACGGTAGGCGTAGAGTTCCGGTGGAAGATCGGCTTCGAAGATCGCCCCCAGCACCAGCATCGCTGCCGTCATGCAGACCCGATCCCGCAAGGTTGAGATGCCCAGCGGCCTGAGTTTGCCGTTGGCCTTCGGTATGTAGACGCGTCTGATTGGATCCGGTCGGTAAGTCTCCTGCCTGAGCGCAAGCGCCAGTTCGCCCAGCCATCGCTCGACCCCGTACGCCTCGACGGCCTCGAAGTCCTGACGGTCCACCCCCGGCGCGCCCTTGTTGGAGCGGCACCGGGCGTAGGCGTGCGTCAGAATGTCTTTGCGGCTGATCTTGTCGTAGAGGGCGTAGAAGCGGTAGCCGGGTTCAGCCTTCGCTTTCGCGTGCAACGCCGTCTGCAGTTTCTGAACGCTATCCGGAGTTGATAGGTTGCCCAATCTCCAGGTCCTTCACCACGTGTTGCGTCTCATCTTGAACTGAGGTCCCTTCCCTCCCCCGGCGTTACCCGGTTTCAGTGGTACTGCGAACCTCTCCGCCACCCATGAGCGCCCAGCCTGTCCCTCGCGGGCGTCCGGTTGGTCATCCCTGACCACGCCCATGGGCTTCCCGTGTTGCGTGCGCTTTCCTTGTGTACGTGCCGCCGCCAGTACCCCGGTGCAGCGACTGGGCGTCGTCTTCGCTCGTCTCGCCCAACCGTATCAGCCTTCCCCGAAATTGCGGTCGGGTCGGCCTGCACATCGTCCTTTTCGAGGCTTGCTCAGCGTTCACTCGGGTTGCGGCCCGCACACTCGCGCCGTCACCTATATGTGACGCGCTATACCGAAGGCTTCAGCCATTTCGTCACCTCCATGACTGCTCCGGTTGCTTCCGGCTGGAGCGTTCGCCGGGTGGGCCTCGCACCCACTGGAAAGCGCCGCCTTCTCACGGCGCACGCAAGGAGCGGCCATTCCGCGACGGCGTGACGAACCCTGAGCGGTCGCTTTTGCCAACTGCCTTTTCGGGCGCTGACGCCCCAGGGCTCAGTCATTGTCCCGATATTCTCGGCGCCATGCGCACGCTGGCGGCGCGCCTAAAGAACGGCGGAGCGATGAGTTCAAGCGCCTCAGCGCAGTCATCCGGCTGTTTCGAAAACGTTTCGCGGACCGGGCCCGCGTTCACCCCTTGCCCAAGACGGCCGAAAGGGCGACCCTGCGCCACACAACGACGGTGGCGAGGAATGTCGGATGATAGCTAGACCGAAATCCTACACGCTCCAAGAAAAGAACATCGCACTAATGGATGCGGTAAGAGATATTTTTGGTCCTAGGAGATTATCGCTCAGGCGGCAGAGGGGCGACCTCGCGATAGAAGGCAAACAGGTTAAAGAGTTTTACGATCTAATCACTAAACTGTGGCCAAAAGAGGCCAATATATTCTCGGAGCTAGACCATCTCGCTTCGCTCGACGATGGGCAAAGGATAACTGGGCTCCTTTACGGATCAACCGGCACGTTCAACAGTAATTCTATATCTCGCTTGGGCTTGTATGTAGATCGGATGCTCATGGCCGATGTATTCTTGGATGTTCATAGTCCAATGTTCATCGCTGCTACTGAAACTGTAGGATATGGCGGCTTGGTCGTGGACACGCAGTCCAGAGTTAGGTTTCTTCAATCAGTTGAGGAATGGATTAGATCTGGTGATCTAATATTGTTTCCAAATCCAGAATGGTACCATAGGGAGTATCGGAATGCGACGGCGGATTTCTTTAAAGCGAATGTTGATGACTTCGTCCTCTGGTGGGTAAAAAAGATGGCTGACGAGAACGAAATAAGTCCACCTAGAGAAATAACAGTTCGTCGAAAAGACAACAACGATGGAGAAACGCGAGCGGTCGCACAAATATTTCAACAAAGTGGGGACTTTCACACCTTACAAGCTATAACTACGGCTCATGCAATCGGTGGCATACCAATAACCGACGACTATGTCTGGAATACGTACCAGAAATACCTGATGAGCAGGAAGATAATTGAACAATGTACGGATTATAGACAGGATATCGCTCGTGCTTTTATGAAATTGGACCTGCAATTTCTTGATAACGTGAGACCAGATATCGTCCACCGCTTTCGTAAGGACCAAGAGCGGCTTAAGGATTTTCGTTCATTCCTGCGTAAGACTTGGAATAAGATTAATAATGACAAGAAACTGGATTTGGTTAATATCGAAAGTTTTGAAGACGAACTTAGAGAAGAATACCGCAAACAGAAGGGCGAATGGGACGCTATTAAAGGTGAGTGTGCCAAATGGACAACGAGCGCGGGTGGCGCCGCTGCTTTATCTACCTACGCATCGCCTGCGATAGCCACGGGCCATTTGGCACCGTTCGTAATCATTGGCGCTGGGCTAGTTACGATTTCACAAATGATTGACTCGTACATCAAAACGAGGAAGCTCAAGCGATCCGGCACGTCGATTTTCGTTGAACTTTCCGAACATCGGAGGCTATTGTCGCGGCTTTAACTCGTGCGACTGCAGAGGCACGACGGGAAGCAAACCTTTTTTTCGTCGGTCCATCTGGCACGACGAGGTTTAGCACTTTGATACTTTGAGGCATTGTCCACTCTCTGGAGTCGCCCCCTTCGGAAAACTCCCCGTTCTGGAATTGGAGCGGGAAGTTTGGAGTAGGTGCAACCATGTCGCCCCGAGCGGGTCCCCGAGCAGCCTAACGTAGGGCACGAGTCCGCCCAGGTGAGGCGTCCGAGGCTGCGGTCTGCTACGTCCGCAATACGTCGAACTCCGGCCGTCCGCTGCGCCGGAGGTGTTTATCGCCGTGGGGTCCGACGCCGATCTGCGCCGCAACCTTAAAGGCGATTGGCCAGCAACAGGCCGAACCTCCGAGCGGTCCTGTTATCAGCGCCCGGAGCGCATCGAAGGTCCTTGCCCGGCCCAGCAAATTTTGGCGGAAAAAATTACGACGAAAAAACCGGGAGAATGCTTGTGGTGATCCGCAGAACTTTGCGCGGCGCTCCAAATTAGGCCCCCCGGGGGTTGAAAACAGGTTCCTCCGTCGCGCGAGGGGGAGGGGGTGCGCGCCGCATTGGCGCGCCGCCGCCGGTCGGGATGGTTGATGGCCGAGGCGGCCGCGATCGTCGGCCGCTTCAAAGGGTCGGTGCGGTCGACGGCGCGACGTCCAGGCCAATTGTGCGGCGACGGGCGCTCGTTCGGGTTTACCCTTTCAGCCCCTCGCCTGGCGATTGGGCGGGCGTGACGTCGATCATGGTCGGCTTCGGCTGGGCGCGCGCGGCTTTCTCGATGGCGAACGCCAGCCGTCGCGCCGCGTCGAGCATCGTCTCTTGCGCGCCGCCGCCGACGTTGACCTGAGTATTGAACGTGGTCGACGAGGCGGGCGCCGCCTCCGGTTTCACAAGACCCAGGATCCGCGCCAACTGCGCCAAAGCCCCCAATTTGTCGTGGACCTCGAAGCGCAGCCCACCGCTCTTTGTGGTCACAGCCCTGACCTGCGTGGCCTGCTCGCGAGTGAGTAGGCGACTTGGCGTGATCTTCATCACCGGGCGCTCGCCGGTCACGTTCCCGTCGTCGTCGAAGACCGGGTCGGCATCCCACTGGATGACGTCGCGGATGTCGCTGTAGGCGATCCTCTCCAACTCGCGGATGAGGCGGAGGCGGGCGTCACCAATTTTTTCCTCCGTGCGTTGAGCCGCTCTTGCGTTGGCCTCTACTCGTTCTGCCAGGAGCCATTGTATCCGCGCATCGACGGAAGGCTGGTGACGAAGCTGCCATGGCAAGCGCGGCGACTTTCCTGAGAACCCGGCAATTTCGTGTGCAGGCCCCAGGCGATGGCCTTGCACGATCGCCCAACAGAAGCGCTCATGCTTGATGTTCGCGAGAGGCTTCGAGGGATCACAGTCGGGCTTGGCGTCGGGCTCGACCCTCCCCACGGCAGACCCACCTGTCGTCTGTTTGGATACCACCTTTCGCACAGCGACCTATCACTCCAGCTTCGCGCCGTGGCTATACGCTGAGGAGGTTCAACTTTCTAGCTGTCTGGGAACTCGCCGAGCCAGGCACGACGAGCGGCAGTTGCGGACGCATGCTCCCAGAGCCGATTCGAAGGGGCTATGGAATTGCTCCCTGCCCGCATTCGTCCACGTAAGGCGACGATATCCCTACAAACTCACTGGCGCGCCTTGCAGGCGCTAGAGGTCTACGGGTAATATCCGTTCGCTCCTGCCGATTCGCTCAGCGAATTGGTGGAGGTGGCGGCGGCCACACAACTGCATGATCGCGCGCGCAGCGTTGCGATTGACAGATAAGGGCCGCCAAAATGCAAAGCATCAAAGATGAAAATCGCCGCGCGCTTTCAATCGAGGAGGCGGCGCGGACATGCGGCTTAAGCCGTTCGACGCTGTATCGGCTGCTCAAAGACAAAAAGCTGGCGACGGTCAAAGTCGGCTCGCGCCGGCTTGTTCGGCCGGAGGCGATCGACGCCCTCTTAAGCGAGGGCGCATGAGCCGTGAACCCGAACAGCACGAACCCGGCCGCGGGCGGCGACCGGGCTCCGAATTCGTTCTGCTTGGCCGCTAAACGATCGGAAGATAGCCGACCCGCCCGTCGCGCGCAACGAAACGCCATCGCGAGTGACCCGGGCGTTACTGGCGCGCCTGCGCCCGCCAACTTCAACGAAGGCCGTTCCCCGTCACAGCGAAGCCTCAAGAGGTCAATTCGCCGCGGCGAGCGCATCAACTTCGATAAGATCAACAAGGCCGCGCTAACGGCTTTCCCTGCCGTGCTCGCGCGCCTTCTGCCAGGCGGCAAGCGCGTCGGCGCAGAGATCGTCGCCCTCAACCCGCGCCGCGCCGATCGCCACTTGGGTTCGTTCAAGATCAATCGCTACAACGGCAAGTGGGCCGACTTCGCCACGGGCGACAAGGGCGGAGATCCGATTTCGCTGGTCGCCTATCTCGCCGACGTATCGCAAGGAGAGGCGGCGCGGTTGCTCGCCCGCATGTTGGGGATCGAAGCCGGGGGCGGCCATGACTGACGGCCCTGACTTCTCGCCGCTGACGCCTGAAGAACGCGACGCGGCGGCGCAAGAGCGTGCACGTGAGGGAGAACCGGACGTCTCAAAGCCGACGAGCCCGCCCGCCGACGCGGAGCCGCCCGAAGTCGCGGCGATGCATCTATTCGGGCGCAAGCCCAACGCGATATGGCGCTACGCCATCGCGAGCGGCGATACGGCGTTCTTTGTCTGCCGCTACAACAAGAAGGGCGGCCGCAAGGACTTCTTGCCGCTGTGCTGGTTTCCGGGCGACGGCTGGCGATCGAAGCATTGGCAGGTGCCTCGCCCACTCTACAACCTCGACAAGATCGCCGCGAACCCCGGCGTGCCGATCATCGCGTGCGAGGGCGAGAAGTCCTCGGACGCGGCGGCGCGTATCTTCCCGGACTGGATCGCGACGACATCGAGCGGCGGGGCAGGCGCGGCAACACAATCCGACTGGGCTCCGCTCGCCGGCAGGCAGGTACGAATTTGGCCGGACGCCGACAGCCAGGGCGAGAAATACGCGCGCCAAGTCTCGGCGATCGTCGCGGACCTCGGGTGTGAGGTTGCCATCATCGACGCCGCCGCGCTCGCCGCCATTGATCCGAACGGCGGCCGGCGCGAACCGATTAAGAAGGGCTGGGACGCCGCCGACGCGATCGACGAATGGCGGGACCTGGACGCGCTGCGCAAGGCTGCGGGGGGCCTCGCCAAGCCTTTTGATCCGCGGCCGCCGGCCTCTGTTTCCATTGGCGTGTCCAAGATGGGCGCCAAAGGCCTCACCGTCGAAGTCAAGGGCAAGGGCGCAAACAAGACAACTGAGACGGTTTGGATCGCCGCGCCGTTCGAAGTGCTGGGCGAGTGTCGCGACCCGCGCGGGGAGAATTGGGGCAAGTTGCTGCGCTGGCGCGACGCCGACGGGCGCGAGCATGTCCGGCATGTCGTCGACCGCGACTTGCACGGCGAGCCGGCTGCGCTTTGCGCCCGCCTCGCAGATCACGGATTGCGGATCAATCCGGCGCGGCAGCGCGAGTTTCGCGGCTACCTTGCGGCCGCGCGGGTCGCACACCGCGTTATGGTCGTTGAGCGGACGGGCTGGCACGAAATCGACAGGCAATCAGTCTTTGTGTTGCCGGGCGAGACGATAGGCCCGCGCGGCGCCGAGCGCGTCTTCCTCGATATGGCGGCGAGCGGGCAATATGAGGCGCGCGGAACCGTCGACGAATGGCGCAAAGGTCCGGCCAAGCTGACGTGCGGCCACGCCGTGCTTGTGCTGGCGGTCTCGACGGCGCTTGCCGGACCGCTGTTGGGGCTCGCCGGATACGAAGGCGGCGGTCTTCACCTCTGGGGGCAATCCTCAGCGGGAAAAACGACTGCATTGCGCATCGCAGCCAGCGTTTGGGGCCGGGGTGACACGCCCGGATTTGTCCGCGCCTGGCGCGCAACCGCAAACGGATTGGAGGGCGCGGCGGCGGGCGCGACCGATACCGCGCTCATCCTCGACGAGCTGGGTCAAGCCGAAGCGTATGAGCTGGCGGCGGCGCTATACATGCTGGCCAACGGCGGTGGCAAGGCGCGAGCGCATCGCGATGGCACGTTGCGTGAGCCGCGCACGTGGCGGGTGCTGACGCTATCGAGCGGCGAGTTGCCGGTTGACGCGAAGCTGACGGAGGATCGCGGCCGGAAGCCTCGAGCCGGGCAATTGGTCCGAATGCTCGACATTCCGGCCGATCGCGGCCTGGGCTTCGGCGTCTTCGACTTCGCTGGACCGGACGGCGACGCGGCGCTCCTCGCCAAGCGTTGCAAACTCGCAGCCGCGTCCGCCTACGGAACCGCCGGGCGCGAATTCGTTCGGCGGCTTATTGCCTGCGGCGTGACAGGCGACGACGTGCGATCAATGGTCGCCGACTTCGCCGCGACGGAAGTCCCGGCCGGCGCTGACGGGCAGATTGACCGCGCGGCCGAACGCCTGGGCGTGGTCGCTGCGGCGGGCGAGCTGGCGACGAAATACGGCGTGACGGGCTGGATGCCCGGCGAGGCGCGCAAAGCGGCGGCCTCGGCGCTCGCACAGTGGATCAAAGGCCGCGACGGGCTTGAGCCAGCGGAAGTCCGCCAAGCCATAAAAGCGGTTCGCCACTTCATCGAGGCGCACGGCGACGCGCGTTTCGACCTTGACGATCCCGACGCGCGACCAGTCCATAACCGGGCCGGCTGGCGCAAAGGCGCGGGCAACGAGCAGCGTTGGTTGATCTTGCCCGAAGTTTGGAAGGCCGAAGTTTGCGCGGGCCTCGATCCGACTTCGGTTGCGAAGGTGCTCGCCGAGCCTAAGCGCGGCATGCTCATCAAGGGCAACGACGGCTATTCCAAGGTTGAGAAAATCGCCGGAACCCCCAAGCGCGTTTATGTCGTCACGCCGCGCATCTTCGACGGGGGCGAGCTTGAGGACTGAAGAGCTTCGACGAGCTTCGGCGGATCTTGCGGGGCGAACTACGGCAGGCAAGGCCGCCGAAGGCGTAACCGTTACGCCCGTAGTTACGTCGAAAACCTCAATCGTTACGTCAGTTACGCCAGTTACGCCCGAAATCGACGAGAAGGGAAAAGCGAACGCGGAAGACAGGAGCGCGGGCGCGGGCGGACCGGACCCGGCTGCCATCGAGGAACGCGCCGGCCTCGCCGCCGATCGCGTTCCGCCCGTCTATAGCGACGCATGGGCGCGGCTCCGCCATCACAAGCCGGAGCGCGTCACGGAAGATCGATGGCGGCCGCTTCCTCGACACGTGGGGAAGCGACGTGGCGGAAGCGGGATGGACGCGCGGCGAGCTATTCGACGCGACGGCGGCTTTCGTCTTGCGCTTGGCCGTCAAGCAGGTTGAAGCAATCGGCGCGCAGCGAGCCGATCATGCTCAGGAGGCTTTGGGCGAGAATTGCTTGTATCGGAGTTGCGGCACATGAACCCGACCCATGGACGGCAAGATAAAAGCGTCTCTCCCTTCGGTCGATTTGCTTTGGTCGGTCAGGGGGTTACGGCGTGCCGCCGGAAAGGGGGTGGTGCCGCTTTTCCGGAAAAGCCAACTAAATCAACGCGAATCGCGCCACCCACCGGGTTTTCGGGTTCTGCCATCCTGGTCCGATCGATCAATTGGCCGTGGCGCGCGGCGAGCGGCGCGTCAAAGCCGAAGGGCCGAAGGTATGGTCCGCCTCGACAGAGCCCTTCGCCAAGGTCCTGTCGCCTGGCAATCGTGACCTGCTGCGCGCCATCGCCGAAAAGACGCCCGGCTCGACACGACGAGCTGGCGCGGCTCACGGGCAAGGCCAAGCCGAACTTGTCGCGCACGCCGAGGACGATGGACGGCTATAGCCGGGTCCCCCCTCGAACGCGGCGAGCGGGGCCGCATCACGCCCAAGGTAATGCCCGAGCGCGTGGAACTGGACCTGCCGCTTACCCTCTCGCGGAAAGCAAGTTGAGCCATGATCGCCTGGAGGCCGAGCGCACCGGACCGCCGCCAGCCCGCCAAGGCTGACGCCTTCCATGCCACCCCTTTGCGGCTGCGTCCTTCACACTGGTTAGGACACTCCGAACAATAACTGCTACGCGGACGCCTGGGGCGGCCGTGGATTGATGGTGTAGTTCCATTCGGGGTGGAAATCGTCGCCGGTGATGTTCAGCGCCTCCATCTCGGCGTCGCTGACCTTGATACCCTTCTGGTAGATGCGGGTGTCGAGCGCGCACTCGACCTTCAATCCGGTTTTTGTGGTCGTCGCGCCGATCAATTCGACGATCGTGAGGCGATCGGTCAGCGGCCGGCCGCGCCAGTTCTGCGTGATATGGCAGAACATGCGATGTTCGATCTTGTTCCACTTCGACGTTCCCGGCGGATAGTGGAGGACGTGCAGGACGAGCCCGGTCTGGTCGGCGAGTTTCTGAAGCTCGAGCTTCCACAGCCGGACTCGCGCGCCGTTGGAGCCGCCGCAGTCCGCCGTGATCGTCAATTCGTGCGCCTCGGGGTAACGCTGGCGCCCCATGCGGTCGCGCCAGCACCGGATCGACTCGACGGCGAACGCGGCGGTATCGCTGGAGATGCCGACACTGACAAACGCGGCGTTGGCCGTCACGTCGTAGACGCCATAGGGGGCCGCCTTGCCCAGTTCCTTGTCGGCAAAGTCATGCACGTTGACGCGGTCGGGCGAGCCTTTCGGGCGCCAGTCCGATCCGCCGTTCTTGAAGTTGCCGATGAGCTCTTTCTTCTTCGTGTCGACAGAGATGACCGGTTGATGGTTCGCCTGCGCCGCAACGACCCTTGCGTTGATGTGCTCGAATTGCGCGTCGCGGTCGGGATGGTTCGAGCCTTCATGCGACTTGCGATTGAACTGGCGTGAGAAGCCGAGTTTGACCAGTTCCTTGCGCACGGTGTCGGCGCCGACCGGATGGCCCATCGCCGTCAGCGCTTCAGCGAGTTTGTCCATGCTCTTGGAGACCCATATCAGCGGTCGCATGGGATCGCCCAGGGTTGCAGGATCGACGAGCCGCGCAAGTTCGGGAATGAGGCCGGGATCAACCTCGGCGACAGTCCGACGCCCGCCCCCGGCGCGGCGAACCCTGCCCTTGGCAAGCGGTTCCGCATCCAGATCGTCCTCGCCGCGATTGATCGTCGAGCGGGCAAGACCCGTTATCCGCGACACAATGGCCAGACCGCCCCACCCATCGGTTCGCACCTCGGCTGCCGCAAACAACCGCCGCCCGCGTTCGTCGAGCTTGCTCCCAATGGTGTTCCAGCGGTATCGAATCGCGTCTTCGTCGATCATGCACCTCGCGTACGCCTGTCCGTCAAAATCCGGAATCCCAGCAGGACGAGTCATTCGGCATCAGCGCGATTCAGTTATTGTTCCAAGTGTCCTTAGTGCCGGACCGGCGATGGTCTCCTAAGCGAATATGGTTCCATTTGAGCGAAAGGCGCTCCTCTCGCGACGGCGTCAGCGGACAGTGTACCACGGCGTAGAGATCGGCTGTTCCGCTTGCGCAGACTTTGCGCGATCCTGTAGCTGGCGCGCTCGGAGATGAAGTAAAATGTCAGCCGGTATCCGTGAGGAAGGAAGCGGCGCCCGCGCTCACAAGAGTGGGCGGCGCGAACTTGGCGAAAAGCGGGCGCGAACTGACCTGTCAGTTCGCGCCGAGCCGTTGCGGGCCCAACCGCCGCCGCCCCTCCCCTCCGGCGCGTCGCCTCGCGCCGTCTCGATTATTCAAGCGGGGCTCATGCTCAATGTGTCCCGCAGCACAATCTACCGAATGATCGGCGCCAAACGGTTGAGGGCGATCAAAGTCGGCGCGCGGACGGTCATTCCCATCGCCTCGCTGGACGCCATTCTCGAAGGGGACAAGCCGTAGGCGCGGCCAGGCGAGGGGTCGTCGAAGTGGCGGTGCGGATTGTTGGTATTTTTGTTGGTATTAACAAACCTTGCGCCTTAACATAGGCAATCACAACAGCATGTTATCGACCGAATTTGATGACGGCTAAGCCACCTAAATATCAATGACTTATGGCGGTTTGTGACGAAGCCGAGTCATCGCTCAGCGGCCCATGTCGTCACCGTGTCGTCACCGCCCGCCCGGCCGCCACCGTCGCCGACGCGGGCGCGAGGGGCCGAGGCAATTTCACTGACGGGAAGGGCCATCCCCATGAACCTAACTTTTCCGTATTATCATCTGAATGATTGGGACGGCGCAACGGTCAACGTTATTGATGAGGACAATCTCGACAATGTTGTCGGCGAGGTGAAATTAGAAAAGGACGTTGGTAGGCACGTCTTTTTGTTCGGCCGATATAAGGGAACTTTCAAAACTCATGACGAAGCCGTCGCCTTCGTAAAAGGCGAGGAGACAGTGCTAGAATATATCATCGGCTAGTTGTGGATGATCTGCCTCAGTTTGACGGCCTCTCCGGCCCTGCCAGACTATCGTGCAATCCGTCATTCCAGCATCCAAGTCGCCGTGTCGACGCCGACCCGCTCGCCCGTCATCCGGGCGCCGACAAGTGCGACGCGCCGCCAGTGCTCCGGCGGTTGACCGGTGTGAGGCTGCCACAGGCTGCACGCGACGCCTATATTCGATCAATGATCCGTATTTCGATCTCCCGCCGCCTTCGACGCGATCGCCGACACTCTGCCGCTTGGATCCGTCGCCGTTGAGCCGGGAGCGGACGCCAAGGGCGAACGCCAAGTATGGGTCGACGTCTCTGTCGCCAACAAGCTCAGCGCCATGCGGGGCCCAGGCGAGAGCCTGTCGGACGTCATCCTCCGGCTCGCCGCGCTCGAGGACCCGCCAAGGTCGACCCGCTCGATGCGCTCGTGCGGATCGTCGGCGAGGCTGAGCCTCGCAAGCCGGCCGCGGCAAGGCGCGGTCCCGATCGCCGCACGACAGGGCGTAGGCGGCGATAGCAAGCGACCATTGCCGAATGTCGCGCTGCGGATCGTGGTGTGGGGGGAGCGCTCCCGGTCAAGACACGCGGGAATGAACGGCTCTCCGGCCTCTCATGCCGCCGTCCTAAGTTTCTCTGCGGTTCGGAACACTTTGGCGCGGATCCCACGATCAACAAGGCGAGCCCTAAGGATGTCCGCCGCCTCGCGTGTCGAGAACGTGGCGCGCAAACGCCACTCATCTTCAAATACGTAGACTGCGTACATTGCCGAAACTCCAACAGGCGCGACTTGAGTTGGTTGCGGCCGGCTCTAACCTCGACCAGTGCACTTCAACGCTCAACTGCTTCCGAAGTTCCCACGCGGAATACGCAGCTATCGCTCGTTCTGTGTCGGCCCGGCGGCTCGAGGAGTGAACAGTCGACGGGCCGAAGCGGCGGGGGATTTGCCTCGGCCCGTCCTTTGTCCCGGAAGTTGCTTCCCTTCCGCCCCTCCTGACAAACAGCAGTTACTTGATTGCGCCCTATCTCGCCGTGACCCGGATCACACGGCGGCCGTCGATCCGCCGCCAGGTCGACCGCGGAAGGACCGCGCCGATGCGGCGCATGAGCCTTCCCTCAGTCGATCATCTTGGCCATCATGCGCGCAACAGCGCGCGCGACCCGACGCCAATGAGCCGCCCTCTGGCGGTCTCGCGCATTGCGCGCCCGCCCACGAGCCGCCCAGCCGACGTCTTCCGGGCCATAGTCTCGGATGAGCGCCTCAGCGTCGGCCTGCGCCAGCCGCCAGCGTCGCCGACGCGGGCGCAAGGGCGCGTTCCGCAGCGGCGTGTCGATCGGTAGGCTTAGGCGGCTTGCGTAGCCAGGGTACCACACGGCCGGCGAAAGTCTTCCCACCGCCTGCATTGAGGCCAGCGGCATGAGGGGCCGCTATGAGCAGGCGACTTTTGGGCTTGCGCGCGCAGTCCGCGCGGCGCGGAAA
The DNA here is from genome assembly GCA_963822215.1 of uncultured Alphaproteobacteria bacterium. Lineage (GTDB taxonomy): Bacteria > Pseudomonadota > Alphaproteobacteria > Rhizobiales > Beijerinckiaceae > Roseiarcus. Next base: position 540,003 of record CAWGGX010000005.1, on the reverse strand, counting down.
TGACGGTCTGGCAAAAAAGCGACGAGCACGCCTTGCTGTTGTGGCTCGCCAGAGGATCGCGCCGATGCCTGACAAAGCCCTTGACCCGGTGGAATGGCAAGTAAGTATCCCCAGGCAAAGCCGGGGGCTTTAGGCCTTTAGCCGCTCAAAGCGGCTGTGTCGTCGCTGACGCGACTATTGGGGTTGTGGCCGCTCAAGGGAGCGGCGGAGGGAGGCGCTAACGCGGCTCCGAATACGTGGGCCACCTGAAGGTGGCTGTCACTTCCAGAGATTGAGTTGCTCCGGCCGCTGGTCTTCCTTCTCTTGGCTTTGGATGTATTCCCGGATCGCCTTTTCGTCACGACCGACCGTGCTCACAAAATACCCGCGCGCCCAGAAGCTTTGCCCCACGAAATTGCGCTTTCGTTCGCCGTACGTCCGCGCCAGATGGATAGCGCTCTTTCCCTTGATGTACCCGACCACGTTCGACACTGCGTATTTTGGTGGGATCGACAAAAGCATGTGAACATGGTCCGGGAGCAAATGCGCCTCTTCAACCTTCGCTTCCTTCTGAGCCGCGAGCTGACGAAAAACCTCGCCCAGCGGTTTCCTCAGCTCCTGAAACAGGAGTTTGCGCCGATATTTTGGGATGAAAACCACATGAAATTTGCAGTCCCACGTCGTGTGGTTTAGCGTCTCGTACTCGTCCATCGGTCCGGTTCCTTTCGTGTGAGTGGCTGCTCACGACCGAACCGGACCGGGGGACCCCCCGAAACGTCAAACTGCTACTGCCACCCCGGCAAAGCCGGGGGATCTCCTTTGGACTTTAGTTCGCGCCGACATCGCAATGGAGAAGGCGCGCCTGAAGGCGAACGGCGATTGGTCCATATGGGAAGAATTCCAGACCCAGACGGACGCCCGACTAGCCGCCTATTCTGCGCCCCTCGATTGGAGGGCGCGGGAACGTTTCGCATTGTGGTGGGACCGAACCCATGACGATAGCTAATGGGTCCGCCTCGAAGGGGACGGCGACCCGGCTGGCCGCTTCGCGCCTCGCGATCGAAGGCTTTGTCGCCTGCTTCAATCTACCGCTTCATGTGCGCGTCGCGTCGATGCGGTTGATCTCCAGCTTGGCCAAGGTGTCTGGAGAGGAAATAGGCTTATCGCCCAGCCTTTTTCTGGGGCGTCCTGGCGACGTCGGAGCCATCGCAGCGTACCTTGCTCCGAGTGCATTGTGCTCGCCCCCGATCTGCAATTCTGTTCTGAACGTTCGTGCGTCGATAGCTAAGCAACCGGGCGAATCCGGGTCATGTTCGCCCATGGATCAAACTCGCCGGCGCGGGCCTTTGCTAGGGCCGCCGCAAACATTTCCGGAGTGATCGGGAGGCGGGCTTGGCACCATGCGCAGCGCGGCATCTTGCCGGATTTCAGCTTCCCGATCTGAACAGCAAATTCTTCGTTGCACTGCGGGCATCTTAGTGGCCAAAGGTCCCTGTCCTCGAGCATGGCGTCACCTCCCGGTCGACGATAGCGAGGCGGCCCTTGGCGATCCTCTGCGCCCGCTCGTAACTGCGGTGCGCGCTTGCGACGCGGCCCTTCGATTCTCCGCGGGGACGCACGGTCGCCCAGGCATAGCCGCGCGCGATCAGCGCGGCGCGGTCGCATGGATTGCAAATGTTGCGAGCGGTCATCTTGGCGTCCTTTCGAGGTTGGCCGGGCGGGCTCATGCCCTTTCCTTAAGATTCACGCTAGAGCGGATTGATCCGGGTCACCATGATGCAGATCAAAGGTCGAACAGCGGAACGCGCGGAACCGGAGATGCAAACATCGGCCGCGGCGCCGGCGGTCGCGACGCACGACTGCGGGTCAGCAGCATTGGACCGGTGCAAAAACTCTCGGCGAGGATTACACTAGGAGCATGTGAAGGCTTCTGACCATAGCTGCAATTCTGACCGCGACCGCCGCGGTGATTGGCGTCGCGTTCCGGCTCGGCGCCATCGCTTAGGACAACCACAACGATAAGTGAATCGGGATTGGCCGTGAATGGCCGTGCGACCTTTTGACTCGGTTGTGGGCGATTCCTCGGCGCGGCGCGGCGCGCTAGCAGCGATTGGATGATCGATTGGCGGGCGATTCGGCAACGTTGGGAAGCGGACGGTTCGAAACGGGACGAACGCGGTCGCCGGTTGTTTGCGGCGAGCGAGACGCGCGCCGCCGGATGGGGTGGTCTGGCGGTCGTGTCAAGCGTCACGGGTCTGGCGCGCAGCACCATCGGACGTGGACTGAAGGAGCTCGATGCGCCGCCACTTGCTCCTGGCCAAGTTCGCCGTGAAGGCGGCGGCCCTCGATCATTGACCGAAACGGACGCAACGCTGCTCGATGATCTCAAGCGCCTCGTTGAGCCGGCGACGCTGGGCGACCCGGCCCGCCCGCTGCTGTGGGTGTCGAAGAGTCTCGACAAGCTGGCGTCCGCGCTTGTCGCCATGGGTCACTCGATCAGCCCCAACAGCGTGCGCAAGCTGCTCATCGAGATCGGTTTCTCACGGCAGGTCAACCGGAAAGCCGACGAGGGTTCGAGCCACCCCGATCGCAATGCGCAGTTTGAATACATCAACGCCGAAGTCCTTGCGGCTCAGGCGGCTGGCCAGCCCGTCATTTCCGTGGATACGAAGAAAAAGGAACTGGTCGGCAATTACCGCAACGCCGGCGGCGACTGACGGCCGAAGGGTGATCCCAAACGCGTGAAAGTGCACGACTTCGAGGACAAGAAGCTCGGCAAGGTCGCGCCCTATGGCGTTTATGATATTGCCGCTGATGCGGGTTGGGTCAGCCTCGGCATCACCTGCGACACGGCCGAGTTCGCGGTCGCCTCTATTCGCACTTGGCTCGAAAGGATCGGCCAGGCGCGCTATCCGAAGGCAGGCGAGCTGACGATCACGGCAGATTGCGGCGGCTCGAACGGCTCACGTGTGCGGCTTTGGAAAGTCGAGCTGCAGAAGCTCGCGGACGAGACCGGCCTTACGATCAAGGTCCGGCACTATCCGCCGGGCACATCGAAATGGAACAAGATCGAGCACCGCCTGTTCTGCCGCATCACGCAGAATTGGCGCGGCCGGCCGCTCACAGACCACGCCACCATCAGGCTCGTCGCTATTTCAAGTGGGTGAATTGGCCAGGACGTCTCCGGCGATGAGGTAGACGATGGCTTTGAGATTTCGCTTGGTCCGGTAGCCTTTGGCCTTGCGCTTGGCGGCCTGGACGTTGCCGTTGATGGCTTCGAGGACGCCGTTGGAAAGGCCGGTGGCGATTGATCTGAGAATGCCCTCGGCCTTGGCCATGATCGTCTTGGCCAATCGTTTCATCGGGCCGAGATCGCAGACCTGAACCCAGGTGTTCCAGCGATCGAGGAAGCGTCGGGCGGTCTTGGCGTCCATCGTGAACAGCTGTTGCAGGTTCATGCGGATTTGCATCGCCTGGATCGTGTCCAGGTTCAGCGCTTCCAATCGAGACAGCGCCTCCTTTTCCTCCAGCGTCAGATGATCGACGTTCTTCAGGAAGATGTAGCGCCGGCCCTTGATCTGGAAATTATTCTTCGCCTCCTGACGCCGCACTTCGTCGACGGCCTCGTTGGCGAGTTTGATGACGTGGAACTTGTCGAACGTGATCTCGGCGTTGTCGAAATTCGCCTTGATCCCCGCTTCGAACGCCGCCCCCATGTCGATGCTGGCGTCGGTGACCGCCTCGCGCTTGCCGCCATGCGCCTCCAGGAAATCGGCGAATTCCTTCACCGTCGCGGCGTCCTTGCCGTCGGCCACGTAGACGACTTTGCGCTGCGCCATGTCGACGAACAGGCTGATGTAATCGTGGCCGCGCCGCGCCGAGGTTTCGTCGGCGGCGATGCGCCGCACCTCAGACAAATCCAGCGCCTCCACCGCCTGCCACACGGAATGGTCGACGATCCGCCACAAGCGCGTGTCGTGCTCGCCGAGCCGCTTGGCCGCATTCGCGATCGGCATCGCCTTGGCCAGCGCCAGCACGTAGGCCTCGAACAACAACGTGAACCCGGAACCCGCTCGAGCCCATGGCGTGGCGGCCTTGCGCACTCCGCATTTCGGACAGCGCACGCGCGGCACACGAGCGTGCAACAGCGTGCGATGCTGGAAGAAGTCCAGATGCCGCCACGTCTCGTCCTTCGTGTCGTGAACCGCGCAACCCTCGCCGCCGCACTCCGCGCAGGCGAACCGGCTCCCGCGCCCAAAATCCACGTACAAATCGAGCCGGCCATCCGAGATCGCAAACTCGGCTCGCGTCACCATCCAAGGCGACTTCAACCCAAGGGCCAACTGGAAAAGATCGGTGTCTCGCATCGCCCCACGATAAACTCGATCCCAACCAATCGCTCCCCAAGCCAACCCAAAACCAGCCTTACCCACTCAATTGAGCGAGGAGCCCACCATCATCGACCTCATCGCGGCGACAACCACCAAGACAGGGCTCAAAGTCGAGAGCGCCCTCGACATGAGGATCTACGAGAAAGGCATAAGGGTCACCAAGGCCGAGATGGAACACCTCGACATCCGCGGCGATGCGTTCCATCCCGAATGGAACTTCTCGGTTGTTCCCCGGCAACCAAAATCGTAGCGTTTATCGTTGCGGTCGTCCTAAGAGACGCTCAACCTTCCCCGTAAGGCCGTCGACCAAACTTCGCCCAACGCCGGTCGTTGTCCGCATTGTCAGCCCGACCGGCCCGATTGCGGCGTTCCGCGCTGTGAGCGGGATCGCAGCGCGCGCAAATTTAGCCAGGTGTAGTTCGGTCCAATATTGACACCCGTGTCAGGCATGTTAACATACCCGTAACCGGGGAGTTCGAAATGACGTTATTCTTCGTAGGCCTCGCGACGGGACTCTTGGTGGGCCGACCTCTAGGGTTGCGCCTCGCGCAGTTTTTGGCCTCGGTCCGCTAACCGCTTCCAACGCGACCGGGGGCGATTGGGCGACCCGGATGCTGGCCTACCGGCCTCGGTAATCCCTTGCGAGATACCCAAGCCAGATCACGCCAACGTTCGCAGCCACCACTCCGACCACTAGGCCAAGGAAGAAACCAAACATCCCAGTGCCTCCGGGTTACGCCGACATAACCGAACCCGCAGCGTACCAACCTGGGCAGATACCCTCTGCCACGCATGCCTGCGGTTGAAAACGATTGTAAGCCTTAGCAAGAAGTTGGTCGAGAATAAATATGAGGGGAACATATCGCGTCAAAAAGCGCTGCGTTCTCAGTTTTGAGATCAGCCGGATGACGAAGCCGCCTCGTTTGACGAGAACGCCCGCGCACCAGCGCCATGATCTCGTCGGCGTTGTGGACGCGCTTGCGGCCGTCGAATCGCAGCGCGTAGGCGAGTGTCGATGCGAGGGCGGACGGGTCGGCGGTGGTGAGGGTGTCGGCGTCGGGCAATATAACTAAAATATAATGGCCAACTTTAGACTAAAGTTGTGATTGTTCGTTCACATTAACTTTTGCTTACGATTTGATTAGAAGGCGGCAATCCATTTCAGTCGGGTTGTCGCTGTCCACGGGGAAGCGGGGACAAATTAATGCTGCACGATTCGCGATTCTCGACCCGGCGGGTCGAGAGCGGGGGCTGGGCTATTGTGGCCGACGATGACACAGTTGTGGCGCACTCAAGCCACGGCAACGGAGCCGAATTGATCGCCGCGCTGATGAATGGCGATCTTAACCCGCTCGGGAACGCCAGCGCCGAGACGTTGGCGCATTGCTACAGCGCGATACAGGGCGCGCTACGCGTTCTCAAACCGCGAGGGCGCCCCGCCGTTGGGCGAGAGGCGTTCCCGCAGATCTAGCGGGCAGCGCTGATCGCGACCGAGCGGCCGATTCTCGGTCTTGGCTTGACGCCCGTTTGAACACCGTTACCTTCGCTCTCCGGGCTGGCCGTGGTCCGTGACGGGCGGGGCCTCATGAACTGGAAAAAGGTTCTGTTTTGGCTCTGGGCCGTTGGCTCGGTGCTATGGGCTACATTCACCGGTCTGCTTCTCCCTAACAACCGCGGTCTGCTTCTCCTAACATCAGCGCGGAAGAGATACAGATTGTCGCGCTGGGCCCTCCTCTCGTCATCTTGGCTATCGCGGCGCTCGTCTGGGCCTTTAGGGTGTTCTGGCAATAACTAGCCTCTCGATCGATGGACGGCCCGAGGGCCGCCCGTGTCGATCGATCGTGAAATGGCTGCCGAGTTGCCCCGACGGCTTTGCAGTCAACGCGGGTCGCGCGGGGATGCGCTCCGGGGTGAGCGATATGGCGGGCGCCACCGTCTACCAAAACGAATGGCGGCAGGTCCTCATGGGGACGATGAGAACCTGCCGCTGATTGTCGTGGTCACAGCGGGGGAACGCGCGACCACTGACTGGACGGAAGGGCGCTTTACGCGCTGGGCCGGGGACATGCCCAATGGTTCCCTTCCGTCACTTGACCATACCTATGCACTAAGTGAACGCTTGCCAAGACCTCGGATATGGGGAAAACGTAAAGGGAACATATGGATAACATCGAAGCAACATCGATTGCAGCGCTTGGCTTCATTGCCAAGCCGCCCAACTGAGCTTGCAGCGGTCATAAACGCTCGTGGTCCGCGCCTAGGAACAGTCGGCGATCTGCGCCGCCAGGTCAGGTAGCCTCGCGTCGGCGTGCGTCGCAATGAGCCGCGCGACGTTGTAGCGCCCGCGGCGCCCGCATTGGTCGCAGACAAGCTCAAGCGCCGGCTGGCGGACATCGGACAGGGCGATAGCGCGATCGACAGGCATGTGGCGCAGGATAGAACAAAAACGGAACAACGGCGAGAGCCGGGAATTGTTATTGACTGTCAACATTAGCTTTGCTTAATGTGCAGGTGAGACGGCGGCAACCTGCTCGGGTCGCGGTGGCGCAAAGTGCCACGGGGGCGCAAATGCAAATTCTATTATCGGCCGCGATTGCGATCGCGGGGTCAGTGTCGTGGGCGCGTGCTGACGATATCGTTAGAGTTTCGATGGTCGATCTTGCCACTGAGACTCACAAGTGGGAAGGGAAAACGATCGAGACGACTAACTTTTGTTTTTATGCGGACGTCGACGAGTTTCGTTGCTCAAGCCCAGGCGGTGCCCGTGTCGACTTCACCGATATTCAGCCCGAAGCCGCACGGAAATCGCTTGAGAGCAACTGCGATACTGTATCCAAGGTTCTATCGCGGGCCTGCAGGGTCAAAGTCCAATTCGTCTACGACCACTATGAACGGGTAGAGTCCGGCGATGGAGGGTCCAATCCCGTTGTTTTCGCAAGAGACTTCAAGGCGACCGTCGTCGGCAAATAGGCCGGGCACTCAGCCTCACCGTTCTCCAAACCCACGCGCCAGCGCTGAGGCGCCCGGCGCCGGCGGCTTCTTCAATATAACGAAGCCCGACCGTTGCAAGTGGTCCACAAGCCTCTTGGCGACGATGTCCGCCATGATTTCGTCTGCGCTGTGATTGCGCTTCCGGCCCTCGTATCGCAGCGCGAAGGCGAGCGAGCCGGCAATCTCAGCGGGGTCCGCGGGCGTGAGCTTGTCTGCGTCGGTCCTGATCACGCGGGAGGACAGGGCGGCGCGGAAAATTCGCTTGTCGCCTCAATGGTGCCGCCAGGTGAGGTGAGGGCGAGTAAGCTGTTGCTATTCCTCGTCTATTTCAAAACGGCTAGGGCACCATTCGGCCGCTTTGTTCTGTGGTATTTTGGGGTCGATACCGAATCGGCGTTTTTTCCGGCCCCCCATTTGGTCCCACGCTTCGGCGCCGCTCGGGCCGCGCGACCTCTCAATTCTCGGACCTGCTCAGGACCGCCGCCGCGTCGAATGCGCCTTTGGCGCCCCGGTCGCTCGCGTTCAACATGAGGACGCTCACGCCGACGTCGGCCATCGGCCTGGAGATCGGCGCGGAGGCCTTTTGGAATTGCTTCAATTCCGATTTCATCTCAATGGATTGCGTCATAGACCCGATCAGCGCGAAGCTAACGGCCTCGGGCGGCTGGACAGCTTGGCCGTCGTCGCCAAAGGACCCCTCTGCAATGGACATTCGCGAAGATTGCCGGTTTCATCCCCGGCAAGACGATGCAATTCAGGCCCTTGAGCAGCTGCGGTTGGCGCTGAAGATCGCCTTCGCAACCGTTATGCAAAAGGGTGGGATAACGCCCCTGGCCGCGTTGAACCTGGCGGCGAGCGCGATTGGATCTCTGTACGTCGAGGTCGCCGCCGCCCATAGCGGCTCCGACCGTTGCTCCTGCGGCTGGGAGCCGCGCGGCGACGCCGATATTGAAGCGCTGATCTCTTCGCTTGGCCTGTCCGCGGCCGACGGCCCTCCAAGCCTCCGCCCGACCATGCAGGTCGGTCGCGCCTGAGAACGCGGTCTCGTCCGCTGTTCGCGAGACTCGGCGCACGCTGCCGGACGGCTTTGCAAAACGGCGGATTTAGCCGCTCGCCCCGATCAAAAGCGCAACTTGAGTCCGCCTGTGAAGGGCGCGTCCGGAGAGTCGCGGCCTGCGGTCAAGGAGAACCCCGTTTGAGAATCGACGGCCGGATTGGTCCGGACCGGCGAAAACTGGGCGCTCATCGCTTTCCACCCTGGGCCAGAGGTCTCGTAAGGGCCGAGGCTTGCGCTCTTCGAGACGGCGGCTTCGTGGGTCGATCTTTTTGCCGCATGCGGCCGAGACACGGACAGGCTTTGGGCCTCGGCCGCGCCGGCCACCGTGTAAACGAGTCCAACTGCAATCAAGCAAGAAGCTTTCATGTCCAGCGCTCGCTTCTGCGCCCGCTCGCCCCCGCTAACTCCATCTTAACCAAACTCGCCCCATCGCGCAAACCCAAATAACGAGTTCGCCATGACTTCTTGCTCGTTCCGTGGAACAGGAGTCCTGTGGCCGAAGTTTCCCAGAGACGCGGCGGTCCTCGGGCTCGATCAAACCGATTTATGCTGCGCCCAGCGCCCAGGGGCTGATAAGACCGGCGGATCGCGAAGCTTGCGAACCATAGCCAAAAGCGGACGCGCAGGCCTTGGCGCGAGGCGTGGGGGATCAAGCTCTTGCTTGGGCAATCGCCGCAGCGTAACAAGACTTGTTTCGTGTTTTTGAAAGTGCGCAGAATAAGCGTCAGCATCGTTTTCGCGCCGAGCCGGGGCGAGAGGAGCAAGGAATGAGGATTGTTCTTGCCCAGCCGCGGGGTTTTTGCGCGGGAGTTGTTCGCGCCATCGACATCGTCGAGCGGGCGCTGGTCAAGTATGGCGCGCCCGTTTATGTGCGCCACGAGATTGTTCATAACCGACATGTCGTCGAATTGCTCACGGCGAAAGGCGCGCGTTTCGTCAGCGAACTGAACGAAATTCCTGAAGGCGCGATTACGATTTTCAGCGCTCACGGCGTATCGCGAAGGGTTGTCGACGAGGCGAAAGACCGTTCGCTCCCCACGATCGACGCCACCTGCCCGCTGGTCACCAAGGTGCATATCCAGGGGCGGCGGTACATCGCGCAGGGCCGGGCCGTGGTGTTCATCGGTCACGCCGGACATCCCGAGGTCGAGGGAACGCTGGGTCAAGTCAACGGCGAATTGTATCTCGTCGGCGCGGAAGCGGATGTGGCGACGCTGCCGATCTCCCCGGAGACCCCAATCGCCTACATCACCCAGACGACGCTCAGCGTCGACGACACGCGCGGCGTGATCGCGGCCTTGCGCCGGCGTTTCAGAGACGTCGTTGGTCCAGAGACCCGCGACATCTGCTATGCGACGCAGAACCGGCAGAGTGCGGCGCGGGAATTGTCGAAGATCGCCGACGTGCTTATTGTCGTGGGCGCACGCAACAGTTCGAACTCCAATCGCCTTCGGGAAATCGGCGAGGAATTGGGGCTTCCGAGCTATCTCGTCGCAGACGCGGACGAGATCGATCCCGACTGGTTCCGCAACGTCGACGTCGTCGGCGTCACCGCAGGCGCCTCGGCGCCGGAGGTCGTCGTCGAGGAGGTCGTTCGGACCTTGATGCAGATCAAGCCGTCGGAGGTGTCGAGCCTCGACGGACCCAGCGAAAACGTCAGTTTCCGTCTTCCCGCGGAATTGTTGAGCTGAGCGTTGAGCTTTCCCTGATTGGTGAGGAATTCTCAGTGGGCATACCCTTCCGACAAATTGTCCGTGTCGGCGCATATGTGGTCCGACAGCATCTTGCAGGCCGCAAGCGCTATCCGCTCGTCCTGATGCTGGAGCCGCTGTTTCGCTGCAACCTCGCCTGCGCGGGCTGCGGCAAGATCGACTATCCCGACGCGATCCTCGACAAGCGCATTTCGGTCGAAGACGCGCTCGCTTCGGTCGATGAATGCGGCGCGCCGGTCGTCGTCATGGCGGGCGGCGAGCCGCTTCTGCACAAGGAGTTGCCGAAAATCGTCGAGGGCGTCATAGCGCGCAAGAAGTTCGCGATCGTCTGCACCAACGCGCTGCTGCTGGAGAAGAAAATCGACCAGTATGAGCCTAGTCCATATTTCACCTGGTCGATTCATCTCGACGGCGATCGCGAGATGCACGACAAGTCCGTATGCCAGCCGGGCGTTTACGAGCGCGCCGTCGCGGCGCTGAAGCTGGCGAAGGCGAAGGGCTTTCGCGTCACGATCAACTGCACGTTCTTCAATGACGCGGATCCGGCGCGGGTCGCCGCTTTCTTCGACACGGTGACCGCGCTCGGGGTCGACGGCATTACCGTCTCGCCCGGCTACGCCTATGAGCGCGCGCCCGACCAGAGGCATTTCCTGAATCGCACCGCCACCAAGCAGCTATTCCGGTCGATCTTCCGTCGCGGAGACCGCGGCCGCAAATGGGCTTTCAATCAGTCCGGGTTGTTCCTCGACTTCCTCGCCGGCAACCAGACCTACCACTGCACGCCGTGGGGCAATCCGACCCGCACCGTATTCGGATGGCAGCGCCCCTGTTATCTGCTTGGCGAAGGCTACGCCAAGTCCTTCAAGGCGCTGATGGAGGAAACGGACTGGGACGCCTACGGAACCGGCCATTACGAAAAATGCGCCGACTGCATGGTTCATAGCGGTTTCGAGGCGACCGCCGTCGGCGATACCATGACGAAGCCCTGGAAGGCGCTCGGCGTCGCGTTGCGCGGCGTGCGGACCGACGGCCCGATGGCGCCCGATATTCCGCTCGAGGGTCAGCGCCCGGCGGTCTTCGTGTTCGACAAGACCGTCACGCAGAAGCTTTCAGAGATCCGCGCGGCCGAGGCCGAGGAAAAGACCCGGAAGAAGGCTGCGACAGCGCTCTAACGCGGCGAAGGCGGCGCGGCTGTCGCGCGCGAGAGCGCCAAGCTGGGCGATCTGTCGCGGCGAACGCAAGAGCCCCATGATGACGGCTCGCGCGTTGACCCGGCCGTCGGAATCGATCGCGGCCGCCGCAAGCGGCGGGAGGTCGCGCTCAGCAGGGTCGGCGACCGCGCGCAGGATGGCGAAGGGGGCGCCGCGTTCGCGTGCGAAGCGTCCCGCGATCAGACTTTCCATGTCGACGGCCGCGGCGCCCGTCGCGCCGCAGAGTTGCGCCTTCTCGCTTGCGGTGAGCACCGGCGCCGATGCGCTGGCGAACCGTTCCAGCAAAACCCGCGCTTGCGCCGCCGAGAGGCGCCGCGCCAAACCGGAAGCCACAGCCGCGTCGGTCTCTATGCATTCGTCGCCGGACGTGACGTTCTCGCCGACAACCAGATCGCCGGGACGCAGCCGCCGAGCGAGTCCGCCGCATAAGCCCCAACTGATCACCAGTTGCGGCCTCGACGTCCCGACCTCGGCGAGCCGGCGCCGCAGCGTCGCAGCGTCCCCGCATACCGTCACGTGGTCAGCGCCCGCCAGGATCGAGGCCTCGCGCGTCAGCCCGCAGACGATGAGGACGCCCGACACCGGCGCATGTCGGGATCAGCCGCCGAGCAGCCTGTCGGTTCGCTCATGCAGCGTCTTAACCAGGGCGTCCGCTCCGCCGCCGCCGGCCAGGATCGAGGCGAACTCGTCGCGCCGCGTCGCGAGATCGCTCACCGTGCCGTTGAAATACACGTCGACGATCCGCCCGCCGCGAACCAGGTAATTGATCTGCACCGTCCGGCCGCCGGGCTGCAAGAGCTGGGACTTGACCACTTCGCCGCCCCCTCGGCTCTCCGCGCTCGTCTGCGGCTCGACGACGAAGCTCTGCCCCGAGTAGTCGCTGACCTGGCTGGCGTAGTCGGCGATCAGGAACCGGGCGAAGGCCTCGCGGACTTGAGATCGCTGGCCTTCGCTGAAGCTGTTCCACGCCGGCCCGGTTGCAAGCCGGGTCATTGTTCCCAAATCGAAGGCGGACGTGATCGCAGGTCCGAACCGACGATCGCGCTCCTGGACGCTCAACTGGCCGGCCAGGCGAAGGGTCGGCATCAGTTGCTGATAGTAGGATTGAATGTGCCGCGCCGCCGGGGTGAGCGCCTGCGCCTGCGACGGGACCGGACCGAAGACAAGAAGGCCGAGCAACGCCGCGACGACGCGCATCGAGAAAGTGAGGCGGAATGCGAAGCGATTCATTGTGGGGAGTTCCATTTGACCACACGGCGGGAATGGATCCGCCGAGCTTGTTTCGCAAGTTTTGCTCCAGTTAGGGGGCGATCGAGCCGAAGGCAAGCCCTATGATCCGAAAGCGCTTGCCGTGGCTCCCTCAAGGCGCGCGAAGACCGAACCGGACGCTCTGCTTACGAGCGTTCACACCTCCTCATTGTCGTTGAGCGCGAAGTCGCGCTGCGCACAATCGACTCAACGCCTCGATTCGCGGGGCGATAAAATGCGATTGACCTGACGCGATCGATGCGCTCCATCGCTGCCATGTCGCCCACCCACAGCCCCCTGATCGCCGAGTCGGTCGCCCGAGCCGCGCGCGTCTCGACCCGCCATGCGTGGCTCGTGATCGCGCTCTTCCTCATCGGCGCGGCGTTCGCCGCGGGATATGCCGCTCGCCATCTGTCGATCACGACCGATTCGAGCAAGCTCCTGTCGAGCTCGCTGCCGTGGCGACAGCAGGAGATCAAGCTGAACGCGCTCTTCCCGCAGCGGACCGACCTGATCGTCGCGGTGGTCGACGCGACCACGGCGGAAGGCGCAGCAGAAGCGGCCGCGGCGCTGGCGAAGGCGCTTGAGGGGCGGAACGACCTCTTCCGCACCGTCACGCGCCCCGACGGCGGAGCGTTTTTCGCCCGCGAGGGCATACTTTTCCGCTCGGTCGACGAGGTCCGCAAGGACACCGCCCAGCTGATCAAAGCGGAGCCGTTTCTCGCCACGCTCGCTGCCGATCCGAGTTTGCGCGGCGTCCTCGGCGCGATTTCGCAATCGATTGACGGCATCCATCACGGCAAGACGACTCTCGAGGACATCGAGCCGGCGATCGCCGCGATCGCCGACGCCATCGACGGGGTCCAGCAGGGGAAACATCCCTCCTTTTCCTGGCGCAGGCTCATTTCCGGCCAGCCGCCAGAAGCCTCAGAGCTGCGCCAATTCGTCGATATCCAGCCGGTGCTCGACTACAATGATCTGCAGCCCGGCGGCAAAGCGACCAGGGCGATTCGGGCGACGATCGCATCGCTTGGCCTGACGCCCGAGAATGGCGTGAGGGTGCGGCTCACCGGCTCGGTGCCGATCGATGACGACGAATTCGCCACCGTCGCGGATGGCGCGGGGCTCAATGGCGCCATCACGATCATGGTGGTTCTCGTCATCCTCTGGCTTGCGCTGAAGCAGGTGCGGCTTATCGCGGCGGTTCTCATCAATCTCGCCATCGGCCTCGTCTTTACCGCCGCTGCTGGCCTATGGACGGTCGGAACGCTGAACCTCATCTCGGTCGCCTTCGCCGTCCTGTTCGTTGGACTGGGCGTTGATTTCGGCATCCAGTTCAGCGTGCGTTGCCGCGCTGAGCGCCTCGAGGCCCACGATCTGCGCGAGGCGATCGAAGCGACGGCGCGCGGCGTCGCCGGGCCCCTGCTGCTCGCCGCAGCCTCGATCGCGGCCGCCTTCTATTCGTTTCTGCCGACTGCCTATGTGGGCCTGTCCGAGCTCGGCCTGATCGCGGGAACGGGCATGATCATCGCGTTCGTGACGACCGTAACCCTGCTGCCGGCGCTGCTCTCGGCGCTTAGGCCCGCGGGCGAGACGGCGCCGGTCGGCTTTGCGGCGCTCGCGCCGCTCGACCATTTCCTTGAGCGTCGCCGTAACTGGGTCGTCGGACTCACACTCGCCGCCGTGGTGCTCGGCCTGCCGCTGCTCAAGGACCTGCGATTCGACTTCAATCCCTTGAACCTTCGCTCGAAGCAGGTCGAATTGGTCTCTACGCTGCTCGACCTGATGGGGGATCCCAACACAAGCCCCAACACGATCGACATTCTGGCGCCCGATCTCGTTCAGGCTGCGAACACAGCGAAAGCGCTGGAGGCTCTGCCGGAAGTCGTACACGCGCGCACGATCGAGACTTTCATCCCAAAAGACCAGGACGAGAAGCTCGCCCTCATCGACGATGCGAGCTTCTTTTTTCAGAACACGATGACCCCGGACACGCTCAAGCCGCCGCCTACTCCGGCCGAGACGTTGGAGGCGATCGACAAAACAGCGGGCGAACTCTCGAGCCTGGCGGCGGGCGTCGACACCCCGGCCGCCGCCCAGGCCCGACGGCTGGCCGGCGCACTCATCGAGCTCGCCAAGGCCTCTCCGACGGCGAGGCAGGAGGTCGAGCGCGTCCTGGTTGCGCCGCTCCTGACGACGCTCCAGCAGGTGCGCGATCTGTTCACCGCCGAGCCAGTGACGCTTGCCTCCCTGCCGACCGACCTCAAGAGCGCTTGGGTCGCGCCCGACGGCGAGGTCAGGATCGAGGTCGCGCCCAAGGGCGACGCCAATGACAACCGGGTCCTGCGCCGCTTCGTCGAGGCGGTCCGCAAAGCGGCGCCGCAGGCGACCGGGACGCCGATTTTCATCGTCGAGGCGGCGGCGACCATCGTGAAGGCTTTTCTTCAGGCCGCGGCGTTGTCGCTCGTGTCCATCGCACTCATCCTCTTCGTTGTGCTGCGCCGCTGGATCGACGTCGCGCTGACCCTCGTGCCGCTGCTTGTCGCCATAGTCGTCACGCTCGAAATCTGCGTGGCGATTGGCCTGCAGCTCAACTTCGCCAACATTATCGCGCTGCCGCTCCTGCTTGGCGTCGGCGTCGCGTTCAAGATCTACTACGTCATGGCGTGGCGAGCGGGAGGGACGAACTTTCTGCAGTCCCCGCTCACCCGGGCGGTTCTGTTTAGCGCCTGCACCACGGCGACCGCCTTCGGCAGTCTTTGGTTTTCCCATCATCCCGGCACGTCGAGCATGGGGAAATTGATGGCGCTGTCGCTGGCGACGACCCTATCGGCCGCTGTGCTGTTCCAGCCCGCGCTTCTGGCGACGCGGGGAAAACACGACCGTACGAAGTGATAAATGCGTGCAATATGTGCGTAGTGTGGCAAAACGGCGACAGCCGGAGTCCCGCCACTCTGCTAGTCTGATTTTGAGCAAGGTCCCTCTTTTCCAAGAAGCGGAGCTGGTCGTGCCGGTCGGTCCCTGAAGGCCGCGGGCAGGGTCTGCGTGTCGCGCATCAATCCAAGGGAATCATCTGCGAATGGGGCGCGCCGATCGCTGGGCCATGTTGATCATCGTTGGGGGGCTCTCGGCGTTGCTGGGCGCTTGTGCGGGCGTGCCTCGCGACCCATCGATGCCGATCAACGATCCGAATGAGGATTTCAACCGCAAGGTCCTGAGGCTCAATCAGGTCGCGATTGATCCGACGGCCACCGTCGTCAAAGCCGTGACTCCCGGGCCGGTGCTCAACCGCCTGAGCGACCTGGATGCAAATCTCAAGGAGCCGCGGGTATTCGCGAACAACATTCTTCAGGGCCGCTTCAACGCCGCGGGAGTGACACTCGGACGTTTCATCTTTAATTCGACCTTCGGCTTGGGCGGTCTTTTCGATGTCGCCTCGGGGGGCGGCCTGCCGCAGCAGACCGGCGATTTCGGTCAAACCCTGTTCGTCTGGGGCGTTCCGGACGGGACCTTCGTGGAGCGGCCTTACTTCGGCCCGTCGACCCAGCGCGATTCCTTCGGCGGTTTGGTGGATATGGGGCTCGATCCGGTCGGCTGGTCGATTGGAAGCGCGTTGGGCTGGGGTTGGACGGCCGGCTCCGCGGGGCTCAGCGCTGTGGTGCATCTCGGGCAGTGGAAGCAAGCCGAGAACGCCTCGATCGACTTCTACAGCTTCTTGCGGTCGAGCTACTATCAAAGCCGCCGGGCGGATCTGCGTGAGGGGCTTGGCTTGCCGCCTCTGACGGAGTTGCCAGCGACCGCCTCGCCGGCTCGCTAGGGAAGGCGTCCGGGCGCCGCCGCCTGAAACGGCGTCAGGCGCGCGCTCCCCGCTCGATAAGACGATGGCCCTCGAGACGCCATCCAAGGACGAGCATCACCCGGCCGACATCCTCGGCGCCGCTGTCGACGACGAAGAAGACGAAGAGCGCGAGCCCCAGAAGGCCGGGACTTTGATCGATGTCCGAATGACAGAACCCCCCGGGCGGCGGCCCGCGCGGGCAGAGCTCAGAGAGCCAATAAGAGCGCGAGGCGCATCGGTCTATCGCGAATTGCTTCAACTCCGTAAGTTGGGGACGCTCGGTTCCCCATGCATGACTCACCGATTCTTATTCTTGTCGATTCGTCCGACTCTTCCGTCGGCAGCGGGTCCGCGGCTCCGCCCGGCGGCGGCCATATGGTCCTGGGGCTCAGCCTCGCTCAGCGCGCTGAGCGCGCCGCCCAGCCCGCCGGCTTCGCCAAGGTCCTGCTGATCGGCAAACAGGGCGCCGGGATCCCCGGCGCCGCCGGTTGGGCTCGTCTCGCGGCGGCCATGCCGTCGGATCAAGGCTCGCCGCTGGCGATCGCGCCCACAGCCATTCTCGCGGAAGTGGACTGGCTTCGGTCTCTCGCCGAGGGGGAAGACGCGCCGGCGTGGGCGACTCAGCCGGGCCGCATTATCCTTGTCGCCGCGGCTGCGTCACGGGAAGCGTTGCGGGCGCTCGAGGAGGCCGACGCAACCGACTTCGGCGCGGTCCACGCCGCGCTCGGCCGCCGTTTCGGCCTGCCGGCCAATCTCCCGGCCGCGATCGATCCGCTCATCATCGACGGACCGAGCGATCAGCGGGAGGCCGAGCGACGCCTGCTGCGGAAGCTGGTCAAGGACACCGACGGCTTCATGGCGCGCCATGTCGAGCGGCCGCTGTCTCTGCAGATTTCCCGTCTCCTCGCGCCCACCGCGATCACGCCCAATCAGATGAGCCTGGTCTCGGTCGCGGTCGGCCTCTGCGCGGGCCCGTTCTTCCTGTCGTCTCGGCCTCTCCTGCAAACGCTTGGGGCGCTGCTGTTTCTCGCCCATTCGATTCTCGATGGTTGCGACGGCGAACTCGCCAGGTTGAAGTTCCAGCAGTCCCATCTCGGCGGCGTCCTCGATTTCTGGGGCGACAACGTTGTCCATGTCGTCATCTTCGCCTGCATGGCGGTCGGTTGGAGCCTGGCGGCCGGCGCCGCCTGGCCGCTTGTTCTCGGCGCCGCGGCGGTTCTCGGGACGCTCGGCTCGGCCGGCTTCGTGTATTGGCGCCTGATGCGGGCCAAGGACCGAGGCGGCGCGCTGTTCACCTCTGTTTCCGCCGAACCGGAGCGTCCCCTGGCGCGGATGCTCGACGCCGCATCGCGGCGCGACTTCATCTATCTCGTGATCGTTCTGGCGCTCGCCGGCAAGTCGAGTTGGTTTCTGCTGCTCGCCGGGATCGGCGCGCCGATTTATTTCCTTCTCGTCGTGTTCGTCGCCTTGCGCGAGCGCGGATCAGCCCGCGAGGGGGAGGCGCGCGCCGTTCGCGGCGCTTGAGCGTTGGGCGGCGTCGATCAGACGGGCGCAGAGCAGGGCTTCGCCGAGGTTGCCCTCGCCTCCACCCGTCGCTGCGCGCAAAAAGTCCTCGGCGACGGCGTCGAACCAGTCTGGATGGTGCGAGCCCTCGGACAGCGTCGGTGGGCGCGAGAAGCGTTGCTCTTCTTCCGAGGTGGCCAGAATGACCGTATCCCCCTCGACGTGAATGCGGCCGCGCTCCCCCTCGATCTGGATCTCATTGAGGCGCTTCTCCGCGGCCCAGGTGAGAAAGATTTGGCTTGAGCCGGAAGCGGTCTCGAGCTCGACGGTAGCGGTGTCTTCGAGCGGCCATTCGTGATGTCGGCGGGTCTCGAGCCGCGCCGACACCGCTTGGGGAACGCCCGCCCAGCGCGCGACGCAATAGAGCGCGTGCCAGCCGTGGTCGAATAGGATGCCCCCGCCTGCGAGCTTCGGATCGACGCGCCAGTTCGCCACGCCCGCCGGACCCGCGGCGACCGCGGGCTGAGTTCTCAGCGTCCGCCACTGGACGCTGCGCACGACCCCGATCGCGCCCCGGTCGGCTAGCGACGAAATCGTCCGGCAGATCGGCGCCTTCAGCCAGTTGTGAACCGTGTGGACGATCCGTCCCGCGCGTTCGGCTGCAGCGGCCACGGAATAGGCGTCTCCGACGCGCGTGACGAGCGGCTTTTCGCTGAGCGCGTGGAGGCCGGCGTCCAGCGCCTGGACGATCAGCTCAGCGTGCGCGCCGGGCGGCGCGCAGATGTCGACGAAGTCGAGCGTTTCGCCCGACAGCAGATCGTGAGGCGTCTCGCGCCAGCGGGCGTCCGGAAACGCCGCAAGAAACGCCTGCCGGCGCGATGGGGACGCGTCGGTCGCCGCGACGATCTTCACCTCCGCGCGCCTGCCCCAGCCCGGCGCGTGGCCCATCTCAGCGACGCCGCCGAACCCGATGAAGGCGCCGCGCAACATCCGCGTCACTTCCGTCACGCGAGGCCGAATCGCTGCGAGATCGCGGCGAAGGATTGGTCAAGAATGTCGACCCCGCGCAACGCCTCCTCCTCGGTGATGACGAGCGGCGGATTGATGCGGATGACGTTGGAATAGGACATCGTGACCAGGCCGCGCTCGATCGCTTCATGAAAGAGCGCTCGGGTGATGGTCTTGTCGAGAGGCGTCTTGGTCTTCCGGTCGGACACCATCTCGACGCCGATCAGAAGGCCGCGGCCGCGCACCTCGCCGATCACCCGGTGCTTTTCCTGCACGCGCTTCAGCGCCTCCAGCATCACCTCGCCGACGCGCGCCGAATTCTCGACAAGCTCGTCCTCGATGAGGGCCTCGACGGCGCCGAGTTCCGCCGCGGCGGCCAACGGGTTGCCGCCGTAACTGGACGAACTGCCGCTCGGCTCGCCGAACGGCGTCGCCGCCATCCGTTCGAGCGACGAAGCCACCGCGCTCAAAGGAAACCCGCCGCCAATGCCCTTGCCGATCGTCATGACGTCGGGCTTGAGACCGAAATGCTCGGAGGCCCACATCCTGCCGGTGCGGCCGAAGCCGACCAGGATCTCATCGGCGATCAGCAGCGCGCCGCATTCGTCGGCAATGTCGCGCACGGCGTGAATGAAGTCGTCGGGGGGAATCACATTGCCGGCCGTGCCCTGCATCGGCTCAATGATGATGGCCGCAACCTCGCCCTGCGTGTCGTTCTTGATGACGTTGCGCAGATGCTCCGCGCAGGCCAGGCCGCACGACGGATGCTGCAGATTCCAAGGGCAGCGATAGCAGTTCGCGTAGGGCGAATGATGCATGCCCGGCGGGAACGGCCCCTGGTGGTTGCGGTGGGCGCCGCCAAGAAGGCCGATCACGCCGGCCGACTTGCCGTGGAAACCGCCCCAGAAGCCGATGAATTCGAATTTCCGGGTGACCGACTTGGCAAGACGGAAAGCCGCCTCGACCGCCTCCGCGCCGCCGGAGAACAGCTGGAGGTGGGTGATCCCCTCCGGCAGCAAAGAGCTCATCAGGGTGAGAAAGCGCGCCCGGTTCTCGGTGGTGAAGCTGCCGAAAGTGGTCCGATCGAGCTGTTCCTTGAGGCGCTTGACGTAATGCGGATGGGCGTGGCCCAAGCTGCCGACCGCGATTCCGGCGATGAAGTCGAGATATTCGGCGCCGTCGACGTCAGTGATGGTGCAGCCCTCGGCGTGATCCACGACGATCTGCGAAAACAGCGCGATCGACTGAAGTCCGGGGGCCATCGCCTTGGCCTCCTGATCGAAGAGCGCCTTGGACCTGGGGCCGGGCACGGCGCGGCGCTCGCCGACGCGCTTGATTGCCGACGCGCCGCCGAGCGACGGAAGATCATTCAAAACATCAACTCCTTGCTGAGGCGACGAGCTGGGGACGCCGCCGAAACCGCTCGACCAGATGGTCGGCGATCGCGTCCGCCGCCCGGTCGCGGTAAAGCGCGTAGCTGGGCCACGCGTTGAGGTCGATGATCACCGGCTCGCCGTCGGCCCGAATGATCGCGTCGCCCCCGAAGATCTCGACGCCAAGCGCAGACGCCGCGTGGAACGCTGCCTTGCGCAGGCGAGTGGAATCGAAGGCATGGCCCAGCATGCCCTTGTCGCGATGGTAGAACCACTGGAACCAGCAGGCGTCGACTGGCGCCCAGCACTGCCGCACGCCATAGAATTTGACGAGATCGCCAGGCACATGCGCTTGAGCGATCACGAAGGGAATGCCGCGTCCGGCGAAGCGGCGCAGCGCCTCACGCCAGCCCGTGTTCGACGCCGCGTACATGACGTCGTCGCTCTGAGTCGCGTGGAAGTCGTAGCGCTTGACCCAGGCGCAGTCCGCCGGGCGCTGCCCGTTCGAATCCGTTGCAACGACCTGGCTGATCGGCGCGGAGACATGATTTCGCGCGAAGAGCTCGATCATGCGGTGACGGTAGCTGTTGCGAATGGCCGCCGGCGAGTTGACGACGATCGCCCCGGTTCTCTCCATCGCGGCAAGACGGTCGAGAATGTCTTTCCCCTCACACATCGCGAAAATATTGGCGTAAGGCTTCTCGACGAGATCTTCGGCCATTACGAGTTCGACCGCGAAGCCGCGCTCAGCCAACGCCGAGGCGACGCTTTTCATGATCGCTGCGTCGTCGTCGACGCGGCCCGGCGAGTGCGCCTGCTCGCGGTAGACGCCGCAACATGTTCTGGTCGGGGTCATTGTTCGACGCCCTCGCGCCGGCGCGTCAGCGCGCTCTTCTCCGCCTCCTCCACGTCGCACGCCCGGTCGATGTCGAAGACGATCGGCAAGGCGACGCCATACATCGGCGCGCGGTCAGCGAGCCATTGCAGATAGTCGCGCAGCCGCGCGAAATGCGCCTGCCGGGCAGAGGGGCGGAAGGCCGGCAACCAATAGAGCCCAGCCGTCACGTGGCTGCCGCTTTCCCTGCCGAGCGCGCGAATGCGTCCCTCAGCATCGAGCGTCGCCCAGAGCGGCTTCTCGTCGTTGACGTGTGTCGTGACGCCAAGCACGACCGCGTCCTTCGGAAAGGCGGCGGCCGAACGGACGAATCCTCGAAAATCTTCGACCGGCAAGATCGAGTCGACGGTCGTGATCAGCGCCGGCTCGCCCGCGAGGCGGCGGGCGACGATTTCGAAGCTGGCGTAGGACGAAGGCGTCGTGCGCACGATCAGGTCAAGATCAAGATCGCCGACGTTGCGTTCCAGCCATTGCCGGCAATCGTCGCTCTCTTCGTTGATGATGATCGTCACGCGGCGCACCCCGATGGCGCGGAAACGTTCGACAGCGTGGGCGATTAGCGGGCGGCGGCCGACCGGCGTCATCGCCTTGCTCGACGGATAGCCGTCGACCCTGAGGCGCGTTCCCTGACCGGCCGCGATGACGCCGCCGCGCAGATGAGAAGAATCGAAGGCTGTCATTCGAAAAGGTCGAGAAGCTCAGGAAGGCCGCTGAGCGCCGCGGCGACAGGCGTCGCGGCGTGA
Source organism: uncultured Alphaproteobacteria bacterium (assembly GCA_963822215.1). GTDB lineage: Bacteria > Pseudomonadota > Alphaproteobacteria > Rhizobiales > Beijerinckiaceae > Roseiarcus. The sequence goes on along the minus strand of CAWGGX010000005.1, from coordinate 518,054 downwards.
GCCTCGGTCGCGGCGGCCTCGGAGGCGATCCAGACAAAGCTCAAGCCGGCGCGCCGCGCGCCCTCGCCGTCACGACGAAGCGAGTCGCCGACATAAAGGGTCGTCTCTGGCGCAGCTCCAAGCGCATCGAGCGCAGCGCGGAAAATCGCCGGATCGGGCTTTTTGGCCCCGACGCAATGGCTGTCCGCCATCACCCCGAAGAAAGGAGCGAGGCCGGAACTCGCACACACCGCTTCGAGGTTGCCATAGAAGTTCGACACGACCCCGAGCCGAAAGCGCGCGGCAAGGGCTTCGAGCGCCGGCCGGTTGCGCGCGAAGACGATCGACGCGTCTGACAGAAAACGCTCGGCCACGCTCCGACTGCGGTCGCCGTCGGCTTGCTCCGCGCCAGGGAAGAAACCCCGAGCCTCAAGTTGAGCCTCGAGGTTGGCGGCAAGCGTGCGCACCGTTTCCGCAAAACCCGCGCTCGACGCGAGCCCTCCGACGAGCGGATCGTCCGCAGCGTAGAAGGCCGGCGCAAAAGCATCCGCCGTTGCGACCAGTCCTTCCGCCTCGTAAAGAGCGTGGAAACGGTCCATCCACGCCACGCCATCGGCGTCCAGCGTGCCGCCAAAGTCGAACAGGACGGTCTCGATCGTCTGCGGCAGGCTGCCGAAGTCGAACCGCGCAGCGCCCACTTACGAGCGACCGGAGCCCGCGGCGCGTTTCGCGCCTTCCAACCGAGCGTCCGGCAGCGAGAAGGGCTCGCCGTCGATGAAGGCGTTGCAAGCGTCGTGCGCGACGCTATCGCGGAACTGCGTTGGGGGGCTCTTCATGTAGTAGGCCGAGGGCGCCTCGAGCGGACCGGCGAGGCCGCGTTCCCGCGCAAGCTTGGCGCAGCGGATCGCATCGACGACGACGCCCGCGCTGTTCGAGGAATCCTCGACCGATAGCCTGAGTTCGAGTTCGAGCGGCGCGTCGCCGAAGCCGCGACCTTCGATCCGAATAAAGCAGATCTTGTTGTCGTGCTGCCACGGAATGTAGTCGGACGGACCGATGTGGATGTCGCTTGCATCGAGCCGCTCGTCGAGCTGCGACTGAACGGCCTCCGTCTTCGAGATCTTCTTCGACTTGAGCCTCTTGCGTTCCAGCATGTTGAGGAAATCGGTGTTGCCCGCCGTGTTGAGCTGATAGGTGCGCTCGACGCTCACGCCACGGTCGGCAAAGAGCCTGGCGAGGGTTCGGTGGACGATGGTCGCTCCAACCTGGCTCTTGATGTCGTCGCCGACGATCGGCAAGCCAGCGTCCCGGAACTTGCCGGCCCATTCGGGGTCGGAAGCCAGAAACACCGGCACGCAATTGACCATGCCCACGCCCGCGTCCAGGCAGGCCTGGGCGTAGTGCTTGACCGCCTGCTCGGAGCCGACCGGCAGGTAACAGACCAGAATTTCGGCCCCTGAGGCGCGCAGCGCCGCGGCGATGTCGGTCGGCTCAAGGTCAGCAGATCGAAAAGCGGCGTCGTCCGGATATTCGGCCATGTGCGACGCGACGCCGTCGAGCACGGGGCCTGCCTGGACCACCACGTTCGAGACCGGCAGCGAGCTTTGGAAAATACGGGTGCAGTTCGGCTTGGCGAAAATGGCCTCCTCGAGGGGGCGGCCGACCTTGCGCTTGTCGACGTCGAAGGCGGCGACGAATTCGATGTCGCTCGCGCGATAACCGCCGATGACGTGCCGCATGACCCCGTCGATCGCCGCGTTGCGACGATTGCGGTAGTATTCCACGCCCTGCACCAGCGCGCTTGCGCAATTGCCGACGCCGGCGATCGCGACCTTGATGCTTCTAGCCATTCGGTAAAAGACCCCCGAGCTGTTCGATCTGTAGTTAGGCAAGCGCATCCGGGGCTTATTCCGGGGGCGCCGCGTCGCCCTCAGCATATATGACCAGATTGTGACGGCAACTATGACCGAATTGCGACCGCGGGTCGGCTTGGTCGCCCGTCGGCTTGGTCACGAGCGCCGCCGGTCCGAAGCGCTAAGCGTCCCGCAATTGCGTTGAGTCAGCTTGCGCATGTTCGGTCCGGTCGGACTGCCGACCCACCGACCGGAACCGACAGCTTGGCGAACGGATCAACTCGACCCTGAGCCGCCAGTCGAGGGTAGCCCTGCGAACGGGCGGGAAATGCAAGAAAGCGGTCGTCGGCAGGATGTCGCGGTTGGGCCAGGAGAGCGGGCGCGACCCTCATTTCTGCGAAACGGAGCCGCCGAGCCGAGCCTTAATACCGCAGCGTCTTCCTCGACCTTGCAAACCGTGCGGATTTCCGACTGGCTTCATCGCAAGGGCCACACGGGAACCTCAAAGCGCCTGCCTGTCCTGCGTTCGGCGCCCGCTCTCGTCTGGCGGTCGAGCTTGCTAGAGGACCGCTGTATTGACATTGCCACGACACAATTTTGCACGACTTTGGCTGGATTCATTTGGTCCGGCGCCTGACGCCCGTTGTTGAATAGCAGGACTTTCAAGCCCGCCCGTATGTCTGAACCCGCCAGGAGATTTTGCCGATGTCCGAACTGTCACGACGGGCCGTTCTCGCAGCAATCAGTGCTCTGGCGGCATCAATGGGGGGCGTCTGTCGACCCGCTTTCGCGCGGCCGGGCCCTTTCGGCGGGGTTCCCGTCGACGTTTCTCCCTTGCTTGAACCGACTGCCAGCTGGGTTGCGCAGTCGCTTCCGCGTGCGACAGCCGAAGCGCTCGCCGCGGCGGGCCGAAGCGAGAAAGGAGTGTCGTTGCGCATCGACTACGTCATGCTGGGATCGAGCCAGGGCGGCGAGTGCGGCCCTTCTAAGGACCAAATGATTGGCGTTGTGATGGTCGGCGGGGCGGAGTGGCCGCTGCGGGCGAGCGCGTCCTACTTTGCCTCCCCCGCCGACAACACGATGATCGAACAGACGAACTACGATCGGGTGCATCGGGTCTCGCAGGTGTTCGCGTCCTGGGTGGCCAAAGGGATGTGACCGCCGATCCGCTATTCGTCTCGTCCGGACAAATTCGGGAGAAGCTTTCCCAGGTCCGGCGGGACACCGGATTCTGCGGGTTATCACCCACGGCGCGCCGCATCCGCTGTGACAAAGTCAGAATCTCGGCGAACACATTGTTTGAAATCGGGCTTCGGCCATCAGCAACACGACGTGGCGCGCGTAACTTCGATCGGGTCGGCGCTCAGCGAGGAACCTACTTCGCGCTCGCAATGAAAGCGCGGCTTTGGCACGGACTCCGGTCGTTCCTAAGCGAAAACCTTTAGGTCCGCTGTCCGCCCTAACCGGCCAAGCGGCGGTGGGCGCCAAGCGTAAGGTTTCGACGCTAGGGAAGGTGCACGTTAAATTACCTTGATATTTTGTTGAATAACCAGAAAACGCAACAGTTTCTTGCCATAGGAACGGGCGCGTCCTATACTTCTTCTTATCAGAAGGAGAGCGCCGCTTGTCCGATCCTCTCGAAGCCGCTACGCCAACCGCCGCCTGCGTCCCGCCGACCGAAGCGCGCGCCGCGAGGCTGGCGAAATTCAAGCGGGAACAGCTGATCGTCGATTTCCTCAACCGCGGCGTTTCGGTCGCCGAGATTGCGGCGCGGATCGGGGTTGGCGAGAAGCGCATGCGCGCTGTCATTCGAGAAATTCTCTCGCGCCGCATGCCCGCGCCGCCCGAGGAGTTCGCGGCGATCCAGTTCAGTCGGCTGAATGAGGCGCTGCTGGTCGCCTTCAGCGCCATGTCGCCGACAAACCTCAAGGCGGTCGACCAAGTGGTGAAAATCGTGCGCGAGCTCGACCGCTATGGCGCCGCCTTCGCCGCGGAATGGGCCCGATCGGAGACGTCCCGGCTCGACGCGCCCGATGACGAGGATGCGGCGTTCGCGAGCGCGGGGCTCTATGGCGCCGAGCCCGCGCTGCAGGACGTTGAATCCGCTTCTCCCGACCTCGCCGGCGATGCTCGCCCGGAAATTTCGATGCAACGCCTTGAAAAGGTTGAATCCGCGCCCGAGTTCGTCCCCCCCGCCCCGCGCGAGCGGGGAGAGGGTCGACCCCCGGACTTGATCCAGGATCAAGTCCGGGGGGAGGGGCTTGGGCGATTGGCCGCCGCGGCTGATCGCCCGGCCCCTCATCCTAGCCTTCTCCCCGCGAATGGGGAGAAGGGACGCTCAGCCGCCCCGGCGCGCGACGATCGCCGGCAAAACCCGCTGCAAGACATTGAAACCATTCAATCCGCGCCCGGGAACGGTTGGCTCGAGCGGGCGGCGTCCGGGTCCGGCTCGCTCCCCAGCCCGCTGATCCCATACCCGATCCGGCCCGACCGCGTCCGCACGACGCTGAATGGCGTGATGGCGTGCTAGAGCTATCCTCACATCCCGAAAAGCGCCTCGCGACTGTTGCCGCGTTTGAGATTCCGGTAGCGGGCCATCGCCCACAGCGGAAAGAACTTAGAATATCCGTGATAACGGAGGTAGAACACCCGCGGGAAGCCGGTCGCGGTATGGAAGGGTTCGTCCCAAAAGCCATCCTGGCCCTGGGTGGCGGCCAGGTAAGCGACGCCGCGGGCGACGGCCGGATGATCGGCCTCCCCCGCGGCCATCAGCGCGAGCAGCGCCCAAGCCGTCTGCGAAGCCGTGCTCGGCGCCGCCTCGTAGCCTTTGTAACTGAGCTGGTAGCTATCGCCGCCCTCCCCCCAGCCGCCGTCAGGATTCTGGATCCCGACGAGCCAATTGACGGCGCGGCGCATCGGGTCCGTTTGCCGGCTCTGACCCGCGACGGCGAGAGCGCACAGCGCTGACCAGCTCCCATAGATGTAATTCATCCCCCAACGGCCGAACCAGCTCCCATCCTTCTCCTGATCGGCGATCAGCGCCTTGACGCCGCGAGCGAGCGTCGGACTCGTCTCGGGCGACTCGCCGAGTTGGGCCAGCAGGGAGACGCAGCGCGCCGTGACGTCTGCGGTCGGCGGATCGAGCAGCGCGCCGTGGTCGGCGAAGGGGATGTGATTGAGATAGGAATGGGTGTTGTCGGCGTCGAAGGCGGCCCAGTCGCCGTCGCGGCTCTGCAAACCCTCGATCCACTCGCGGGCGCGCGCAATTGCCTGCGCATGCGCGTCGGGGGCGGCGGTGAGACCGCCGCGATCGGCCCGGTCCATCGCCATCGCCACGACGGCGGTGTCGTCGAGATCGGGATAATAGGGGTTTGCATATTGGAACGCCCACCCGCCGGGGCGGACGTCGGGGCGCTGGGCGGCCCAGTCGCCCTTGACGTCGAGCACCTGGAGCGGGGCAAGCCAGTCGAGCCCCGCCCTCGCCGCGGCGGCGCCCGCCTCGTCGCCTGCTTCCATCAGAGTATGGGCCGCAAGCGCTGTGTCCCACACGGGCGAAAGGCAAGGCTGGCAATAGGCCTCGTCCTGCTTGACCACGAGCAGCCGCTCGATCGACCGGCGCGCCGCAACGAGATGGGGATCGTCGGCCGGAAGCCCGAGCGCATCATACATCAGGACCGCGTTCGCCATCGCCGGATAGATGGCGCCGAGACCGTCTTCGCCGTTGAGCCGCTCGGTCACGAAAGCCGCGGCCCTGTCGATCGCCCGGCGGCGCAGGCCCGTCGGAAAAGCCGGCTCGACCCGCTTCAGCAGCCAGTCGATGCCCCCGAATATTTTCACGCCGAGCCAGGCTTGATGCGCGCCTGTCGGCCAATGGCGAACGGTCTCAGGCGGCGCGACGAACAACTCGGCGACCCTGACGCCGCGCGAATTGACGGGCTTCGGCTTGAGCGCCTGCAGCACGAGAAGCGGAACCAGCACCGTGCGCGCCCAGTAGGAAATCTTGTCGATATGGAAGGGGAACCAGCGCGGCAGCAGCATGATCTCAACTGGCATCGTCGGCACGCCGCTCCAGGGAATCTCGCCGTAAAGCGCGAGCAGGAAGCGCGTGAAGACATTGCTGCGGGCTGCGCCGCCATGCGCGAGGATCGCCTCGCGCGCGCGGCGCATGTGCCGCGCGTCGATGTCGTCGCCGATCATCTTCAGCGCGAAATAGGCCTTGACGCTTGCGCTGATGTCGAACGGGCCGGCGTGGACGAGCGGCCAGCCGCCGTGATCGCCCTGGACCCGGCGCAAATAGACAGCGATCAGGCGCTCAAGCTCGAGGTCGGGCGCCTCGCCGCGGAAGTGCCTGAGCAGGACATATTCGGCGGGAATGGTCGCGTCGGCCTCGAGTTCGAAGCACCAGTGGCCGTCCTCTCGCTGCTCGGCCAGCAACGCCTTCGAGGCGCGGGAAATGTGAAGCTCGAGGGCCTCCGCAGATTGCAGGTCCTGGGAATGATCTAGAGCTACGTTCATGACAAAACCCTCACGCCGCGAAGAAGCGGCGCCGATGCGCCGAGCCGAGAATGATCGCAGCCGCCTTATAGCCCGAACGCACCGCGCCTTCGATCGTCGCTGGAAGGCCGGTTGCGGTCCAGTCGCCAGCGAGCGCGACATTGTCGAAGCGGGTATGAGAAGGCGGACGCTTCCTGTTTTGCTCCGGAGTCGCCGCAAAGGTCGCGCGCTTTTCCCTGAGAATGCGCCAGGGAGGAAGCGGCTCGGCTGGGAGGCCGGTAAGCGCGGCGACGTCCCGCCAGATGTCAGCCGCAAGCTCTTCGCGCGGACGGTCGATCAGTCGGTCGGCGCCGCTGATCGTCACGGACAGACGGCCCGGATAAGAAAACAACCATTCGACCAGTCCGTTGACGACGCCGAGAATCGCCGGCTGGCCCGGCAACGATGCGATGCGGAAATGCGCGTTGACGATCGCCCGAAATTCATCCGGCGCCACAAGACCGGGAATCAGACCTTGGGCCACCGAGGGAGGCGTGGCGATCACGACGGCGTCTTCGTCGCCGAGCGCCTCCGGCGCGCCGCCGAAATCGAGGGCGACCGCACGCCTCCCGTCGAAGCGAACGGCCTCCAGCCGCTCGCCCAGGCGCGTCTCCCCGCCGCGCGCGGCAAGGAAGGCCAGCGCCGGGTCGATGAAGCTCTGCGACAGGCCGTTCGCTGCGACGAGCGGATGGCAGGCGTGTCCGCCAACGCCGAATGTCTCGCGCATGAGACTGGCCGCGAGCGCAGCCGACCCTTCCTTTGGCTCCGTGTTGAGGCCGGCGAGCAGGAGCGGACGCCACAGGCGTTCATAGAGCGGCCCGGCGCACGTCATAGCTTCGCCGACCGTCTCGGACGCAGGCGCACGCAGAATCATGGGCAGGGGAGCCAAATACTCGTGGAGCGCGGTCCCGGGCGCTCGCCGGCGGCGGTCGAACAGCCACCACGGAAGGCGCCCGTCGTTGAGCCTCAGCCGCCATCGCTCGCCGCTATTGAGGTCAGCGAAGTCGAAGGCCGCAGCGCCGGGGCCGGTCATGGTGGCGGCCGCGCCGATGCGGTCGAGATAGTCGAGCGCGGAGTGGTTGCCTGAGAGCAAAAGATGATTGCCGTTGTCGATCGTCAGGGCCAGCGTCTGGTCGAAATAGGAGCGACAGCGACCGCCCGCAGCCTGCGCCGCCTCGTGCACGATCACGCGAAGCCCAGCCTCGGCAAGGCGCACCGCGGCGCTCAAGCCCGCGACGCCCGCCCCGATGACATGGACGGCGCCAGCGTTCATAGGACGCCGTAGCGCAGAAACGCGGCGAGCACGCGCGGCCGGCTCGCCCCCACCCGCCTGCGCGGCGGCGCGAAGCCTTCGGCGATCATCCGGTCGAGGATCGAGCCATATACGGCGGCCATGAGACGGGGCGCCTTGACCGCCGCCCGCGGCGCGACACCCATGATCGACTGCGCCTTGCCGAGATACGCCTGCGCGCGAGCCGCCACCTCGACGCAGGCCGCGTCGAGCTTTGGATCGGCGGCGGCTTCGAGCGGATCACTGGTTTTCACGCCCGCCGACTGGAGCGCCTCGCGCGGCAGATAGAGCCGACCCATCGCCGCATCCTCGTCGATGTCGCGCAAAATGTTGATGAGCTGCAACGCGCGCCCCAAATGATAGGCAAGCGCTTCCCCCTGCTGCTCCGGCAGTCCGAAGATGCGGACCGAGAGCCGCCCCACTGCGCCCGCAACCCTGTCGCAGTAGAGGTCGAGGGTCTCCCAGTCGGGAGCCCGGATATCCTCCACAGCGTCCATCGCCATGCCGTCGATGACAGCGTCGAAGTCCTGGTGTTGCAGGTTAAAGTCGCGGACGGACTGGGCGAGATCGGAAAGCCGTTGCGACGTTCGCCCCGCAAACATCGCGGCCACATCAGTGCGCCAGCGCTCGAGCTCGGCGAGGCGCTCTGCAGGCGTCTCCGGGCCAGGCTCGTCGGCGACGTCGTCGACGGCGCGGCAGAAGGCGTAAAGCGCGAACATCGCCACGCGCTGCCGCTTCGGCAATATGCGCATTGCGGCATAGAACGAGCTGCCCGACACAGGCGCGGTCTGCGCGGTCATGGAAAACCTCTCGGCCGCGGAATTGATCGGATCATCGCAGAGGCGAGAAACTTCAGCGCTCCCAGTCCGCCGACGATAGCGACGCCCGCCTTGCCGAGACGGACGCGCTCGCTCAGCGGATCGCGGCTCTCGAGATCGCGGGCTAGCCGGCGCGCCAGCGCGTGGATGGCCGCGATCTCGGCCGCGAGCCGCGCGTCCCTTATACTGGGGATCAGCGTCGCGCTACGTGCGACGAGTTCGCTCGTGCGCCGGCCCAGCTCGGCCAGGGCGGCGCGCAGCGCCGGAGGCGCTGCGGGCGAGCTTAGCATCGCGACGGAGGCGCCATGCCGCCGCAGGATGTCGTCGGGCAGATAGACGCGGTCGAGCTGCGCGAAGTCCTTGGCGCAGTCCTGCAGGTGGTTGATCACCTGCAGCGCCGAGCACAAAGCGTCTGATTCCGGCCAGAGGCTCTCGTCCTCCTCGTGCACGTCGAGGACGAAGCGCCCTACGGGCGCCGCCGACAGCCGGCAATAATCCATGAGTTCGCCCCAATCGGCGTATCGGGTCTTGTGCACGTCCTGGCGGAAAGCGTCGAGCAATTCGAGGGCGTGTCGCGGGTTGAGCCCTCGCAGGCTAAGCTGAATGCGCAAGGGCTCGGCCTCCGGATCGGCCGCTCCACGTCCGCATAGCGCCTCGTCGAGACGATCGAGCAGCGCAAGCTTTTCGTCAGGCGGCAGATTGGGATGATCGGCGACGTCGTCGGCCGCTCGCGCGAAACGATAGTAGGCGAGGATTGGCGCGCGCCGCTCCTCGCTCAGGAGCCAGGACGCGACTGGAAAATTCTCGTCGCGGCTGGTCTTGCCGGAAAGAGTCGCTGTCGCTGTCGTCATACTTGGCCCCCCTGCCTCGCTGGCGCCTGGAAGCGGCCTTTCCAATGACCGCCCCGACCCCGCCAATATTCCAGCGCGGATTCCAGCGTAAAGGCGGTATAGGCCGCAGCGACCGCGGGCAGTGCGAACCCCGTGGCGAGCGGGCGTCCATAGAGGCGCAAGGTCGGCGCCATCGCGACGCCCATCATCGCCCAGGCGATCGCTCCGGCGATCTCCGGGGCGCCACGGGAAAAGACGACAAAAAGCGGCGGCGCCAGATAGACGAGCGCCATCCCGCTGACCGCTGCGGCGAGGCGCAGCGGCGAGTAGCGCAATTCCGCAAAGGCCGAGCGCACGACCACCCGGCGAAAGTCGGCGAAGGCGGGATAAGGACGCATGCTGTGAACGTCCTCGGTAAGGCCAAGCCAGATTGGCCCCTGCCGCTTCAGGATCCGGCCGAGGGCGCAATCATCGATCAGAGACGAGCGGAGCGCCTCGAGCCCGCCGGCTGCGCGAAGGGCTTCGCGTCTCACCAGCATGCAGCCGCCCGCGGCGGCGGCCGTGCGGCGACCGGGGTCGTTCACCCACCGGAAGGGATAGAGCATCTGGAAAAAGAAGACGAACGCCGGCGTAAGCCAGCGCTCCGCCGCGCTTTCGCAATTGAGCTTGACCATCAGCGAGGTCAGAACGCTTCCCCTCGCGCCGGCGATCGCAACCAGACGCGAGAGCACATGCGGCGCGTAGCGGATGTCGGCGTCGCCGAAAAGCACGAATTCAGGCGCGTCGTCGCACGATTCGATCGCGGAGAGGCCCTGCCGCATCGCCCAGAGTTTTCCTGTCCACCCGGGTGGCGGGCTTGTTCCCACCACCACGCGGAGGCGATCATGCGCGCTCACCGCGCTCGCAGCGGCTGAAGCAGTCGCCGCCGTCCCATCCGTGCTCTGGTCGTCGACGAGCACGACGGAGAACCGACCGTGATAGTCCTGCTGCAGGAGGGAGCCGACGCTGCAAGCGATCATATCGTTTTCGTCGCGGGCCGGGATGACCGCGACGACCGAAGGCCAGAGACTTTCCTTGGCGCTGTCCCCCGGCCGCAGCGTCCTGTCGTCACGTTCGCGGCCGAGCCAGAACCATCCCCTGCAGAGCAGCAAGTAGACCCAGACGGCTAGCGCAAGGAAAGAAAGAGCGGCGACGATCATTCGAGACGACCGTGCGCTCGAAACCAGGCGATCGCGTCGGCAAGACCCTCGCGATAGGGCCGCGAGACATAGCCGAGCTCGCGGCGCGCCTTGGCGTCGTCGAAGAACATATGATGGCTGGCCATCCGCAATCCGTCGACCGTAGCGAAGGGCTCGCCGCCGCGCATCCTCGCCATCAACTCCGCTCCATAGGCGATCGGATAGAGCATTCGGCGTGGAAGCTTCAACCTCGGCGGCCGTCGGCGAACCAGATGGGCGATGTCCGCCAGCATGTCGGCGAGGAAGACGTTTTCGCCTCCGAGGATATAGCGCTCCCCGATACGCCCCCGCTCGAGGGCGGCGAGATGGCCGGCTGCAACGTCGTCGACATGAACCAGATTGAGGCCGGTGTCGACAAAGCCGGGCATGCGCCCGGACGCCGCCTCGACGATGATTCGGCCGGTAGGCGTCGGCCGAACGTCACGCGGCCCGATGGGGGTCGATGGATTGACGATGACCGCAGGCAAAGCGTCCCTTTCGATCATCGCCTGCACGAGACGCTCGGCGGCGACCTTGCTCCGTTTGTAAGCGCCGATCGCCGCGTCCTCGGCGAGCAGATTCTCCTCGGTGGCCGGCGCTCCATCCGCGATCTTCAGCGTTGCAACGCTGCTCGTATAGACGATGCGTTCGACGCCCGCCTTGAGCGCCTCCTCCATCACCTGGCGGGTCCCCTCGACGTTGTTGCGGATGATCTCTTCTGGATCCCGTGCCCATAGCCGGTAGTCGGCCGCCACGTGAAATAGAAATCGCACGCCCTGCAAGGCCGCCGCCAGCGAAGCGCGATCGTTCAGGTCGCCCACGACGATGGCGTCGCGCGGGTCGAGATTTATCCGCGGGCTCGAGGAACGCACGAACGCGACGACCTTGTATTGTCCGCTCGTCCGCAGCGCCGCCGCGATCGCGGAGCCGACGAAGCCGCTCGCGCCGGTAACGAGCGCCGCGGAAGACAACAAAGCGCGCGCGCCGCCCTTGACCCCAGCGCGGTCGGCCCGATCCAAGCTGTCTGGTCCCCACTGTCCGTCGTGCATCGCTGTGTTCGAATAGCGTCTAACGTCCCGCGGCGCGCGCGGGCGCAGGCTTGTCGATCGCTTTGAACGCCGTAGCGACGATTCCGGCGGCGTCAAGACCGGCGGTCGCATACATTTTTTCGGGCTGATCCTGGTCAAGGAAGACGTCGGGCAAGGTCATGACCCTGACCCGGAGCCCGTGATCCAAAGCGCCGTGGACGAGGAGCGTTTGCACGACCGCGCTGCCGAACCCGCCGGCCGCCCCTTCCTCGATCGTAATCAGGACCTCATGCTCGCGCGCAAGCCTCAGGATGAGATCGACGTCGAGAGGCTTGGCGAAGCGCGCGTCGGCAACCGTGGTCGAAAGCCCCCGCGCTTCGAGGTCCATCGCCGCCTTCAGCGCTTCGGCGAGCCGCGTTCCGTAGGAAAGAATCGCGATGTGGGTCCCTTCCCGCAGGATGCGTCCACGGCCGATCGGCAAGGGCTCGCCAATTTCTGGCATCTCGACACCGATTCCCTCGCCACGCGGAAAGCGGAAGGCGATCGGCCCCGCGTCATAGGCGGCGGCCGTGGCCACCATATGCATCAGCTCCGCTTCGTCGGCGGCCGCCATCAGCGTGAAGTTCGGCAGGCATCCGAGATAGACGATGTCGAACGACCCCGCATGGGTGGGGCCGTCTGCGCCGACGAGGCCTGCGCGGTCGATCGCGAAACGCACCGGCAAGTTCTGGATGGCGACGTCGTGCACAACCTGATCGTAGGCGCGCTGAAGGAAGGTCGAATAGATGGCGCAGAAAGGCTTCAGGCCTTCCGTCGCGAGGCCCGCCGCAAAGGTCACCGCGTGCTGCTCGGCGATCCCGACGTCGAAAGCGCGCTCGGGAAATTCCTGCTTGAAGAGATCAATCCCGGTGCCCGAGGCCATCGCGGCGGTGATCCCAATGATTTTTTCGTCCCTGCGCGCCGCGGCGATCAGGCCTTCCCCGAATACCCGGGTGTAGCTCGGCGCGTTCGGTTTCGGTTTCGCCTGCTTACCGGATACGACGTCGAACGGGAGGACACCGTGGTACTTATCGGCGGCCGCCTCCGCCGGCCCATAGCCCTTGCCCTTTTTGGTGATCACATGGACGAGGATAGGGCCTTCTGTCGCCGCCTTCACGTTGCGAAGTACGGGCACGAGATGGTCGAGATTGTGCCCATCAAGCGGACCGACATAAAAGAAACCCAGTTCCTCGAACAGCGTGCCGCCTGTCCAGAAACTTCGCGCGAATTCCTCGGCGAGTTGCGCTTTTCTATAGAAAAATTGCGGCAGGCGGGTCGCGACAAGCTTGCCGAGAGTCTTGAGACGCCGATATCCTTCTCCCGATACGAGCCGGGCAAGATGAGCGGACATCGCGCCGGTCGGCGGCGATATCGACATTTCGTTGTCGTTGAGGATGACGATCAGCCGTTCATTTCGGGCGCCAGCGTTGTTCATCGCCTCATAAGCCATGCCGGCCGAAATGGCGCCGTCGCCGATCACTGCGACGACGTTGCGGCTTTCCTGTTTCAGATCCCGCGCCACCGCCATGCCGAGCCCGGCTGAGATCGAGGTCGAAGAATGCGCGGCGCCGAACGGGTCGTACTCGCTTTCGGAACGCTTGGTGAAGCCCGATAGACCGCCAGCTTGCCGGAGCGTTCGCATCCGATTCCGGCGTCCGGTCAGGATCTTGTGCGGATAGGCCTGATGACCGACATCCCAAACGAGCCGATCGTATGGGGTATCGAAGACATAATGCAAAGCGACAGTGAGCTCGACAACGCCGAGACTTGCGCCCAGATGGCCGCCTGTTACGGAGACGGAGTTGATGGTCGCTTGCCTCAATTCCTCGGCGAGTTGTCGCAAGCTGCTTTGCGGTAGCGTACGCAAATCAGAAGTCGACCCAATTTCATCAAGCACGCTCACGGTGTTAGTGGCCCCTTCTACTTTTGCGCCTTCGCCGATTCGATGGCTCCGAACCTAGGAACATGAATTGGCTAAGTCGACGGGAGTGTCCAACGAGCGGCAGCGAAACCCCGGTAACGTCTCCTGTTCTGACGAACATTGCGACGCTGAACGTTCCGGAAAGGGAATCGTTCCCGCAAGCCGGAGCGAGGATGGAAACAGAAAAATGTCTAACGTCGTCGCGACTTTTGTCCCATTTTGCCTTATTCGGTCAAGCGCCCTTGTTTCGAGCGGCAAAGTCTGAGCGAAGATCGGGAGTTGATCCGCCGGGTTCCGGCTGCTCGCCGTAGTGCGCTGTCGAGTTGGCCGAGCCGTTGTTCCGAACGAAGCTCGGTTCGCAGGACACATGCGGGCTATGGCCTTTCTGCGTCCCGGCGCCCGGTCGCGGCACGCCGAGGCGTTGCAACTACAGTCCGCCGAATTCATTTTGTGAATCTCGATCATATACGCGTTCGCTGACAAATGAAGCGCGGGAACGATTGCCGAATTTGTTGTGACCCCGTCTTGCTCTCGCCACGTGTAACGCACAGGAACATTCCGGACGGAGCGACGTTCCCCAAGCCGAGCGAGGATCGAAGCCGTGGCTCAGCCGAGAGCGACCTGGAAAGGCTACCTCAAGATCGCGGAACTGACGTGCCCGGTGGCGCTCTACGCGGCCGCCTCGTCGTCGGAACGGATTGCGCTGCACGCGGTCAACCGCGAGACGGGCCACCGTCTGCATCGACGATTTGCCGAACTCGGCGACCGGAGAAGCGGTTCCGAGGGAAGATCAGGTCCGGGGATACCAGATCGGCAAGGACGAATACGTTGTGTTCGAGCCCGAGGAGATCGTCGCAGTCGTGCCGCAGAACGACAAAACGCTCAGTGTCTCCGCCTTCGTGAAAGAGCCCGAGGTCGACGACGTCTACTTCGATCGACCTTATTATCTCGCGCCGGCCGATCGCAGCGCATCGGAGCCTTTCGGCCTGATCCGCGAGGGCCTGGCCAATTCCGGGGTGGTGGCGATCGCCGAAGCGGTGCTGTTCCGCCGGGTCCGCACCGTCCTCATCCGCGCTTACGGGGCGGGACTGGCGGCGATCACCTTGAACTACGAATACGAGGTGCGCGCGGCGCGCGACGCGTTCGCCGACGTGCCCGACCTCGCGATCAAGGGCGAGATGCTCAAGCTCGCGGAGCACATCATTGAAACCAAGCGGGGCGCGTTCGATCCCGGCGCCTTCCACGACCGCTACGAGGCCGCGCTCGCAGAGTTGGTCCGCGCGAAGCTCGAAGGACGCCGGATCGAGCCGCCGAAACGCGCAGCCCCGACGCGGGCGTCCGATCTCATGGCCGCATTGCGCGACAGCGCCGGGCTTTCGGGGAAGGCGGTTGCGACGGCGGCGCGGCCGCGACGCGCCGCTCCGCGCAAGAAGGCGGGGTAATCGGATGGCTCTGCAGACTTATCGCGCCAAGCGCAACTTTTCCGTCACGCCCGAACCCAATCCGAAGTCCGAGGCGTCCCGCGACGCCGGAGACCTGTTCGTTGTGCAGAAGCACGACGCGCGGCGCCTCCACTACGATTTTCGACTGGAGCTCGACGGCGCGCTGAAGAGCTGGGCGGTCACGCGCGGCCCGAGTCTCGTTCCCGGCGAGAAACGGCTTGCGGTTGCGGTCGAGGATCACCCGCTTGAGTACGGCTCTTTCGAGGGAACGATTCCGAAAGGCGAATACGGCGGCGGCGCGGTGCTTCTCTGGGACCGCGGATCGTGGAAGCCGATCGGCGATCCCCGTGCCGGTCTCGCCAAAGGCCATCTCGATTTCGAATTGCACGGGCAAAAGCTGAACGGCCGGTGGCACCTGGTGCGCATGCATGCGCGACCGCGCGACAAGCACGAGAACTGGCTCCTGATCAAGGGCGACGACGAATACGCGCGGCCCGACCCCGACGGCGCTTCCGACATTCTTGAGGAGCGGCCGGAATCGATCTCGACCGGCAGGGCGATCGACGAGATCGCGCGCGACGAGTCGGTTCAGCGGAAAACGGGCGAGGACGGGGCGAAGTCAGACCTCCGCGCCAAGGGGAAGACAGCGCAGCCGGGCCGCTCCGTCGTCGATCCCGCATCGCTCCCCGGCGCGCGCAAGACGCCGGCGCCAGCTGTGGTCGAACCGATGCTTGCAATCCTGACGGAGACGCCCCCGCCGGGCGCGCGCTGGCTGCACGAGGTCAAGCTCGACGGCTATCGCATCCTGGCGCGGATCGCGAACGGCCGCGTGCGCCTCATGACGCGCAACGGGCTCGACTGGACCGCTAAGTTCGGCCCGCAAATCGGCAAGGCGTTCAACGCCCTGCCTGTGCGCGAAGCGACCATCGACGGTGAGCTGGTCGTCGACGTCAACGGCACCTCGAGTTTTTCGGCTCTGCAGGCGGCGCTCAGCGAAGGGCGAACCGAGCGGTTGATCTTCTACACCTTTGATCTTCTGTATCTCGACGGTTACGATTTGACCGGGACGCCGCTGATCCATCGCAAGGATGCGCTTCGTTCCGTGATCGGCGACGGCGTCAGCCCCCTTCGGCTCAGCGAGCATTTCGAGGAAAGTGGGGAAGTCGTGCTGCGCCACGCCTGCCGGCTGGGGCTCGAAGGCGTCATTTCCAAGGACCGCGATTCGACCTATCGCGCCGGACGCGGTCGTAGCTGGCTAAAGTGCAAGTGTTCGGCGCGGCAAGAGTTCGTCATCGGCGGCTTCACCGTTTCGACCGCGTCGGCCAAGGCGATCGGCTCGCTCGCGCTTGGCGTCTATGAGGGGCGCTCGCTGCGCTACGTCGGCCGCGTCGGAACCGGTTTTAGTGCCACAGTCGCGCAAAGCCTCTATGCGCGCCTCGAGCCGATGCGTGAGCCCGCGAACCCGTTTGCGGACCGCCTGACCGCCGACCAGACGCGTCAGTTGCGTTTTGTCCGACCCGAACTCGTGGCGGAAGTCGACTTCCGGGCCTGGACGGCCGACGGCTATCTTCGTCACGCCTCGTTTCGAGCGCTGCGTGAGGACAAGCCGGCGGAGGAGATCGTGCGCGAAGAGAAGAGGTCCGAGGCGCAGCCCGGCGTGCAGAAGACGGCCCCTGCGCTGACCCATCCCGACCGTCTCTACTGGCCGGACGACGGAGTGACCAAGGAGGGCCTTGCGGATTACTACGCCGAGGTCTGGAACCGGATCGCGCCATTTGTCGTCGAGCGGCCGCTCGCGCTGCTGCGCTGTCCGGACGGCATTGGCGGCCAGCAGTTTTTCCAGAAGCACGCCTGGAAGGGGCTGAGCGACGCCATTGTCCTCGCGACCGATCCAGCCGAGCCGGAGAAGCCGCTGATCGCGATTCGCGATTTCGACGGCCTCGCAGGCCTTGTTCAGGCCGCCGCGCTCGAGATCCACCCCTGGGGCTCGACCCTTGCCGACTGGGAGCGCCCCGACACCATCGTCATGGACCTCGACCCGGGCGAAGATGTCTCCTGGCAAAGCATGATCGAAGCGGCGAAGGACGTGCGCGAGCGGCTGGCCGCCGAGGGTCTCGCCGCCTTCGTCAAGACGTCCGGCGGCAAAGGGCTGCATGTTGTATCGCCTCTGAAGCCGGAGGCAAACTGGCCCCAAGTCAAGGCGTTCACCAAGGCGATCGCCAACGCGATGGCCGCCGATAGTCCGAGCCGTTACGTCTCGACCATCGCCAAGGCCAAAAGGAAAGGCAAGATCCTGGTCGATTATCTGCGCAACCAGCGCGGCATGACCGCGGTCGCTGCCTATTCGAACTCGTGCGCGTCCCGGCGCGACGGTGTCGATGCCGCTCGAATGGGATGAGCTGGGGTCGGGAATAGGCCCTGCGTCCTTCACGGTCGCGAATGCGCCAGCCCGTCTCGCGTCCCTTGCCCGCGACCCGTGGGCCGACTTTCGCGCAGCCGCCGCGCCGATCGCAGCTGGCAAGGGGCGCAGGCGAAAGACCGGCCCTTAAGCGTCAGCGCTCTTTCGGGGATCGAGGTTTTTTCGCCCTGGACTCCGCCGCGACGCTGCGGCGCAAGGCGTCCATGATATTCACGACGTTCGACGGCGCCTCTTCAGGTTCGGCCCTCGCCGCCGGTCGTCGCCTCACGCCTCGCTTCTTCTCGTTGACGAGGTCGCTGAGGCGCTCCTGAACCGGGTCGCGGACCATCTGGCCGCTCCATGGCGTCTTCCGCTCTTGGATGACCTCGGAGATGAGGCGAAGAAGCTCGGGGTCGCGTTCGCGATCCTCAGGAGCATCGAAGATGTCGGGCGGATCTCTTACGTCGTCGCCGTAGCGCAAGGTCCATAGCGCAATCCCTTTATCCCGGGCCTTGAGCACAACGGCGTGTTCGCGACGATAAAGGACAAGCCGCGAGACGCCGACCGTCGCGGTCGTGCGCATAGCGTCGCGGATCACGCAAAACGCCTCTTCGCCGACCGGGTCGTCGGGGATCAGATAGAACGGGGTATCGTACCAGATCCAGTCGATGCTCTCGGCCGGCGCAAAGCTTTCGATATCGATGGTGCGGGCGCTTTCGAGCTGGACGGCTTCGAGTTCTTCGTCCTCGAGAATGAGATAGTCGTTCTCACCGCGCGCGTAGCCCTTGGCTTCGTCGGCCTCGTCCACGGGATCGCCGCTTGCCTCGTCGAAGAACTGGCTGACGACGCGGTTGCCTGTCTTGCGGTTGAGCGTATGAAAGCGGATCTTTTCGCCCTCGCTGGTCGCCGGAACGAGCGCCGCGGGGCAAGTGACGAGCGACAGCTTGAGATAGCCTTTCCAGAAAGCGCGCGGCGCCATCTAATTTAGCGCCCCGGTGCGGAAGGAGCCGCCGCGGCGAAAATCCGACTTCGTTTCGTGCCTGTTATGCTCCTGCTCCACGCTCGCCGAACTCTCCGTTCATAAGGCGATCGTTCGTTCGCGTCCAACGCGCCCGGGCGGGATCGGTTCCGCTCATGAGAATCAGCTGCGGGCGCGGTCAGCCGCTCCTTGGTCCGAAAGGCGGGGTCTGCTCCGGGACGGACGGATGCGGGCCCGGCGGGTCGACCACGTCCGGCCCGAGTGGAGGAACTTCTCCCGGCGTATCGGGAGGCGGAGCCTCGGGCGGAGCAGGCGGACGGATCACGTCCGGACTTGGGCTCGCACTTGGTTCGTCAGGTTCATTCGTCGGCATGCTCGGTCTCCGCATTGCCTCCCCCGGCAACGCCTCCATCCGGTCATTGTTCCTCTCGGCCGGCGCGGCGCTTCGGGGGCATCCCCGCCGGCGCGCGACTTCGCCCGCACGCTTGCAGATTCGGCAGCTTGGGCGCCCGATCGGAACGATAACGTTGAGTACGGCGTGCGGCCTGTCGAGGCGCCGCGCGACTTCCGCACGCGCGATCCCGGGCAGGCAACATCATGTCCGGGCGGGAAACCCCTCGAGCGGCGTACGACTAGGCCATGGCCGCTTGGCTACGGCGCGACAAAATCTCCACCAGTAACTTCGGCAGATCAGGCGAGGAGGCCAAATCGGAGCCGACCTTGATGAGGCCGAACTGCTCGAGGTCCGCCATGCCGTGCACAGCCCCGAAGATGAGCGCCACGATCTGCTCCGGATCGCCCTCCCTGAGATCGCCCGATCGTTGCGCGACATGCACCAGATTCGCGATGGTCGCGAATGCCTGGCGCGCTTCCGCCCCCACCGCGCTGTCGCTGCGGCTTTCCTCAAGCAGCAGGCGATAGCGAACTGGATAGCGCCGCGCGAACTCGAAATATTGACCGACCACCAGGTGGAGCGCGGCGAACGAGGAGTCTGTTTCGTTCCTGGCCGTCTCGACCGAGAAACTCATCTGTTCGATGATTCGCCGCGCCATGGCGTCTAGAAGAGCGCGCTTGTCGGCGTAATGACGATAGGGAGCCGACTGCGAGACGCCCGCAGCGTCTCCGACAGCCCGTAAAGTCACGGCGGATGGCCCTCCTGTGTCGAGCAGGGCCGTCGCGGCGTTTAGAATACGTTCCTTGGTCGACAACATTGTTGCTAACGGGAACACACGCCGTTTACGATGTCAATTCAAAATCGTACCATTGTATTACCTTAACAGTCCGAGTGGCTTAGGCCCGGCTGTCATAACTTCCCCAATGCGGCGAGTTGGTTGCGCGGAGGACCTCAGCCTCCTCACGGCGGACGAGCCTTACCCTCTATTCATCGTTGCTTGCGTTCAGGTTTTCCAGCGCGATTGTTCCCGGCTCGCGGCGTTGACGTAGCCTCACGCCAACGCCGCCGCTTGCGTCCTCAAGGATGAACTCGGCGCCGGCCTTCTCCAGGGCGACGACGATGCGCGCGGCGGTATCCGCCCGGCCGCCGAGTTCGCCGCCCTTTGATTCGATTCGCTTGACCGTCGGAACCGACAGGCCGCAGGCCCCGGCCAGATCGGCCTGCGACCATCCGAGCAGCGCCCTCGCAGCCTTGATTTGCCCGGTCGTGACACGCGGCATTGACAAGCGCTCCCCATGTCCTGGTCTGTTCGGACGGCTTTGCTCGAATATCGCATGCCGTCGGCGGCTACGCGAGTCCGCGACCGTGGCGCGGCAGGCTGCTCCGCCGGCGACTCAGCAGATGGGCGCCGTCCCGCATCCGCGCTCCCAGCCGTCGCCGGTCAGCCGCACCCGCGACGGCTGCAGCAAGGCGAACTGGGTCGACGACGGAAAGTGAGGGCCTCGCAGCCCTTGCGCCGATCGGACGACGGGAAAAGTCGTCCGTTGGCGCGGTGAGGGGGCCGCAGCGACGGACGCGGGGCGGCGCTCGCCTCGCTCCGCCATTGCGGTATATAGACGCGTCCCTTGGAGTCGCGTCTTGTTCGTCCAGCCCATCTTATTTGCCGTTCGCCGCGCGCCTGTGCTTACGATGCTGGTCGCGCTGGGCCTTGCCGGGTGTGGTCGGTACGGGTCGCTCGAGCCGCCGCCCGACGCGAACGCGCCGGCGAAGGCTGCGATGCCTAAGCCAAATGACCTCAGCGCGGACACGCTGAACCCGCAGATGAAACCGAAGATCCCCCCGATCACGCCGCCGAACCAGCCTTTCTTTCTCGACTTCCTGCTGAAATAAGGGACGGCATGCGTCACTTCGCCTATCGCGACGGCGTGCTTGCCGCCGAGGACGTGCCTCTGCCCGACATCGCCGGGGCGGTCGGCACTCCGTTTTACTGCTATTCCAGCGCCACCATCGAGCGGCACTTCCGGGTGTTCCGCGAGGCGTTCGCCGGGCAGGACGCCCTGGTCGCCTATGCGATGAAGGCGAACTCCAACCAGGCGGTGATCAAGACGCTCGCCGATCTCGGCGCCGGCATGGACGTGGTCAGCGAAGGCGAACTGCGCCGCGCCCGCGCCGCCGGCGTGCCAGGCGACCGAATCGTCTTCTCCGGGGTCGGCAAGACGAAGGCCGAGATGACCCTCGGGCTCGACGAGGACATTCTCTGCTTCAACGTCGAATCGGAGCCCGAACTCGAGGCGCTGTCGGCCGTCGCCTCGGCGCGCGGGGCGGTCGCGCCGATCGCCATCCGCGTCAATCCGGACGTCGACGCCCGCACCCACGCCAAAATCTCGACCGGGAAGTCGGAGAACAAGTTCGGCGTACCGATCTCGCGCGCCCGCGAGGTGTTCGCCCGGGCCCGCGCCCTCCCCGGTCTCTCCGTCCGTGGCGTCGACATGCATATCGGTTCGCAGATCACCGACCTCGAGCCGTTCGACAACGCCTTCGCCCTGCTCGCGCACTTCGTGCAGGTCCTGCGCGCGGACGGCCATGCGATCGATCATGTCGATCTCGGCGGCGGCCTCGGCATCCCCTACCGCGTCGACAACGATCCGCCGCCCTTCCCTGACGCCTATGCGCAGATCGTCGCCCGCCATACGAGCGCGCTGGGCTGCCGGGTCATCCTCGAGCCAGGGCGACTGATCGTCGGCAACGCCGGCGTGCTGGTCGCCACGGTGATCTTCGTCAAGAAGGGCGAGCGGAAGACCTTCGTCATCGTCGATGCGGCGATGAACGACCTCATCCGGCCGACCCTCTATGACGCCTATCACGACATCCTGCCCGTCCAGGCGCCGCCGCCGCGCGCCGCCCGGATGACGCGCGCCGACGTGGTCGGCCCCGTCTGCGAGAGCGGCGACTATCTCGCCCTCGATCGCGACATTGCCGAAGTCGCTCCGGGCGACTTGATCGCGGTGATGACCGCGGGCGCCTACGGCGCGGTGCAGGCGGGCGCCTACAATTCGCGCCTGCTTGTCCCCGAGGTTCTGGTCAAGGGCGGAGACTTCGCGATCGTCCGCCCGCGCCCAAGTTACGAAGACATGATCGCTCTCGACAAACTTCCGCCTTGGTTAGAGTGAGGGTTGGAGGCTTTCGCAGACGATCGGGACGAGCGTGGCGAAGACGAACGAAACCAAACACGGCGAACCCGCCAAGGACGGCCCTGCCGGCAGGCTGACGGCCCTTTCGCAGGCGGCGGGCCGCGCGCTGCTCATCGAACGGGCCTGGCCGCCGATTGTCGTGGCGATCGGCGTGACGATCCTGTTCCTTGGCGTCTCCTGGCTCGGCGCCTGGCTCTTCGCCCCGCGCGCCTTGCGCATTGCGGGTGTAGCCCTGTTCGGGCTCGGGTTTATGGCCGCGCTCGCCCCGCTTTTCAGGCTCCGCTGGCCGGGGCCGCGTGACATCGCGGCGCGGTTGGACCGCGATTCCGGCGGCGCGCACCGCCCGGCGACTTCGCTCGCCGACACGCTCGCCAACGCCGACGATCCGATGGCGCGAGCCCTGTGGGCCGCGCATCAGGCGCGGCTCGCACAGTCGGTCGAGGCGATGCGCGTCACCCCGCCTGCGCCGCGCATGGCCGAGCGCGACCCCTACGCCCTGCGGTTCGGCATCGCGATGATGGCGTTCGCCGCGGCGGTCGCGGCCGGCCCGGAGCTTTACGGGCGTCTCGCGGCCGCCTTCGACTGGCGCGGCGCAGACGCTGAGCTCGCGGCCGCCGGGAGCCGGATCGACGCCTGGATTGATCCGCCCGCATACGCCGGCCGTCCGCCAATGGTGATCGACGTCGCCTCGAGCGCCCCAAAGACCCTGACGGCCTATGAGGATTCCGTGCTCGTGGTGCGCGGCGAGCCGGGCGTCGTCGAGACAAAAGTCGAGGGCGCGATCGCGCCGGTCGAGGACAAGGGAAAGCCGGCCGCGAACGCGCCGGTCGAGCGACGCTGGACGATCCGCGGCGACGGCCGGGCGACCATTTTGCGCAACGGCGCCAAGGCTGCGGACGTCGCCTTCTCCGTGATCCCGGCAGGCGCGCCGACGATCGCAATAACCAAGGATCCAGCGGGCAACCTCAGCGGATCGCTGACGCTCGCCTACCGGATCGAGGACCGCTACGGCGTCACGAGCGCGCGCGCCGATTTCGCCCTGCCGCGCGATCCGTCGGGAAACGCCCCACGAAGCCTCGCTCAGCCGCCCCAGGCCGGCCTGGAGACGCCGGCCTCGGCGAACGGAACGGGCGAGGCGAGCGCCACGCTCGATCTCTCCGAGCACCCTTGGGCCGGCGCCAAGGTGACGATGACGCTGAGCGCAACCAGCGTCTCGGGCAAGACGGGCAAGAGCGAGCCGGTCGAAGTGACCCTGCCGCAGCGGCCCTTCCACAATCCGCTCGCCCGGGCGCTGGTCGAGGAACGCCGCGATCTGATCCTTGATCCGGATCATGCGCCCAAACAGGTCGAGGCGGCGCTGACCGGCCTCGCCGTCGCCCCGGAGCTGTTCGACACTCCGGCCGCCGTCTATCTCGGCCTGAGGCAGGCGGACGCCTCGCTCGGCGCGGCGCGCACGGACGCGGACCTGCTCGACGTCGCCCAACTGCTGTGGACGATGGCGCTCAAGATCGAGGACGGCGACTCGACCCAGGCCCAGCGCGACCTGCGCGCGGCCGAGGAGGCCCTGCGCGAGGCGCTCAAGCGCGGCGCGAGCGACGACGAGATTCACAAGCTGATGCAGACCCTGCGCGAGGCGGCGCAGCGGTTCGCCGCCGAAATGGCGATGAAGGCGGAGAAGAACGGCGATCAGACGCCGCAGGAGTTGAACCAGGAGGTCCAGAGCCTCGACAAGCTGTTGGACCAGCTCGAACAGACCGCCCGCAACGGCACGCGCGAGCAGGCCGAGGCGATGCTCGACCAGATGCAGAACATGTTCGAGAACATGCAGAGCGCCGAGAACGAAGAGGAAAGCCCGGCCGAGCGGGAGTTGCGGAAGCAGATGGACGAACTCGGCAAGTTGATGCGCGACCAGCAGGCCCTGCGCGACGACACCTTCCGCAGCGACCAGCGCGATCAAAAGCGGCGGCGCGGCATGAACGGCCCGACGCCGGACGATGGGGCTCAGGCGCAGCCCGACGAGGGCGGTGAGCCGCAGGCCAACGAAGGCGACAACGCTCCCCAGTCCGGCGACGACAACGCGGACCAGGAAGGCCAGAAGCTCGGCGACCGCCAGCAGGACCTGGCCGACCGCCTCGCTGAGATGCAGCGCATGCTGAAAGGCCTCGGCATGAAGGGCGAGAAGGGCTTTGACGATGCCGAGGGCGCGATGAAGGAAGCGCAGGGCGACCTCAAGGGCGAAAAGGGACAAAAAGGCGGAGGTCGTTTTGGCCAGTCGGGCAAGGGCGCGGCGGTCGACGCGCAGGGCCGGGCGCTCCAGGCGCTGCGCGAAGGCGCTCAGGGCATGCAGCAGCAGATGCAGGCCCAGGGCGAGAACGGACAGCGCGGCACGCAGGCGCGCCGCATGCGCCCGGGCGACCGCGAGGGCGACGATCCGTTGGGCCGGCAGCGCGAGGGCGGCATGGGCCGAGACGACGGCTCGCTCAGGGACATGGGGACAGTCGCCGAGCGGGCGCGCAAGGTGGTGGAGGAACTGCGCCGCCGCCTCGCCGACCCCAACCGTCCGGCCGACGAGCGCGACTATCTCGAACGGCTGATGAATCACAACTGATCGGACCGCCCGCGAGTCGCTCCTCGCCGCGACCCTCCGCCGCGAGGAAAGACGTGACCCGCGTCATTCCGGCTCCAGAATCCAGACTTTTCAATAGGTTGCGGCGCCATTCGATTCCGTCCTCTTCTCCCTGAGGGAGAGGATTGAGGAGCCGACCGGGTGCATTCCGGTTCCGGAATCGAGCCTTTCCAGCAGCTTGCGGCGCCGTTCGGTTCCGCCTTCCTCCGTCTGCGGAGCTAGGTCGGCTCGGAACTCCCACTTCGGGGGCATGGCGGCCTCCCCCGCCGGCTCGCGCCGACACTCCTCGGCGAGGGACGAGCCGACCGGCGCCATTCCGGCTCCCAAAATGAGACTTTTTAGGAGGTTGTGCCGCATTTCGGTTCCGTCCTCCTCGCCCTGCGGGGACAGGTTGGCAAGGAACTGCCAATTCGGGATCAGGACGGCCTCCGCCGCCGTCTCGCCCTGGTCCTCTTCTGCAAGGCACGAGCCGACCGGCGCCATTCCGGCTCCCAAAATGAGACTTTTCAGGAGGTTGTGCCGCATTTCGGTTCCGTCCTCCTCGCCCTGCGGGGACAGGTTGGCAAGGAGCTGCCAATTCGGGGGCACGGCGGCCTCCGCCACCGGCTCGCCCCGATCCTCCTCGGCGAGGGACGCGCCGACCGGCGCCGTTGCGGCTCCTGAATCGAGCGTTTCCAGCGACTTGCGGCGCCATTCGGTTCCGCGCGTACCTCTTGAGCCGCCCCGCGGCGCGCCCCAACCACCGTCCTTCGGCCGATCCCCTCGTTTCGCTCGCGCACCACGGGGGAGGAGAGGTGTCGGTGTCTTTCCTCCCCTGCGCGTCAGCGCGGGCGAGGGGGACCATGCGAAGCATGGCGGTGGGGGCGATCGCGGAAGGTCGGACTGCCCGGCAGCGACGTCCGCGCGCTCGGCCGCCAAGGCCTTGGGCGCCGCCGGGGTTGGGGGGATCGGACACGGGGCTCGGCTATCTTTCTGTTATACGGAATACCGTAGGCCACAATTTGTGGTTTGGCAAGAAATTGCCGCTTCGCCCGAGCGCAAGCGACCACGCTGAGGCGTTCGGCGTCGAAGCCAAACGCCCGAGCACGGAGCTCAAGTTTGGCAGCGCGCCAACAGGGATCGCTGGCGGAAACAGCCCGAGTCGGCCCAATACCAGCCCTCCGGCGTCGGGTGGGAACAGGTCATCTCCACCGAAGCAGGCGTCGATCGAGGCGCCAGCGGAGCGTCGCAACACGCGGCAAGCAAACCGCCATGCACCTGATTTCCGCGCGTGCTTTGGAATTTGCCCCGGCGACCAAGAACGCCCGAAAAAATTTCCGGCCCGCCTACCGGCCCCGGCGGCCCAAAACGGACGCGGCGGCGACCGCCCGGATGCGGCCGAGGCGGTCGCGGCCGACGAGTTAATGAGCGTGGTCGGCGCGGGGTTGACGCCGCACGGCTGAAAGTCGCAGCGAAATCTGGTTTAAAGTGCCGACCAGTCGAAACTGTGGATGATCGAACATGATCACTGTCGGCGCATTCGAGGCGAAGACGCATCTCTCCGCGCTTCTCGATCGGGTCGAGGCGGGGGAGGAGGTCGTGATCACGAAGCACGGCAAGGCCATTGCGCCGCTTGTCGGCGCTCGAGCGATCGATCGGAGGCGCGTCAACGCGGCCTTCGAGAAGCTCAAGGCGATGCGCAAGGGGACGACGCTCGGCGGACTTTCCTGGAAGGCGCTTCGCGACGAGGGGCGCCCGTGAGCGAGACGGTCTTCGACTCCTCGATCGCGCTCACATGGCGCCTCAAAGACGAGGCGACCTCCGAGACGGACGCGCTCTTCGAGCGTGTCCGCGATCAGGGCGCCGTGGTTCCGAGCCTATATGGCGCCTCGAAGTCGGCAACGTCCTGCTTCAGGTCGAGAAGCGAGGCTGGATCACGGCGGACGATGTCGCGGCGAGACTCGATCTGATCGCCGAACTGTCGATCTCCGTCGATCAAGAGACCACGGTCCGAGCGTGGCGCGAAACTTTGGCCGCGGTTCGACGCGGCGTCGTAGTGCGTCCGGCGACGAAGATTCCGTAAGTCGCCGCCTGCATGGCTGCCGTTCAGCCCATGAAAATCCCCCCGTCCCGCGCCACCGCCTCGGTCGGATGCTCAGCGACCGCTCGGATGCGGCCGAGGCCGCGGGTGTCCTCGTGGGTCACGAGCCAATAGGCGCGCGTGGCGCTACGCTCGGGCAGCACCCGAACGAAGTCGTCGAACCGGCGCGCGATAAAGGTGTGCGCGACGCCGAGGCCGACGCCGGCGCGCAGGGCCTCGAGTTGCGTCACCGCGCTCGCACTCTCGAAGCTGGTCGGCCCCCGCCGAAAAGCTGCCCTGGAGACTGCAATCCAGCATCTTGAAATATGATAGGGAGTATTATACATTGCCCGTGGGCGATGGCGCCCGCTGTGTGAGGAGACGTGATCATGAATCAGAAACTCAAGCCGCCTCCGAGGCAAGGCATAGGATTCCCAAATGAGAGCCTACCTGCCAAGGTCTTTTCAGCGTCAAGCCAGGAACGAGGGGGCGTCTGACGAGGACTGCCAGGAAGCAATACGAAAGGCGGAAAGAGGCCTTATCGACGCGAACCTTGGCGGCGGACTGATCAAGCAGAGAATTGCTACGGGCAATCGGGGGGCGGCGAGAGGGTCGCGGGCGGTTGTCTTCTACAAGCGCGGTGAAATAGCGGTTTTCCTGCACATCTTCGCGAAAGGCCGCAAAGCCAACCTGAGCAAGTCCGAGTTGGCGGAATACCTGAAACTGGCCCGGTTCCTCGAAACGCTGACAGAGACAACGCCGAAGGAGCTGGCCGCCACAAAAGGATGGAAAGAATTGGAGATATGACCCAGACGAAGCGTTACAAAAGCGACGCGCTCCGGTCGCTTCACGAGGTTGCAGAGGACCTTCATGATGTCGGTGTGATCGACAAGGCCACGATGCGGCATTTCGATCTGAGTTGCCTGACCCCTGTGGAGCCCCTCGAGCCCCAAGCGATCAAACGCATCCGCGAGCAGTCGCATATGAGCCAGGCGACCTTTGCCCTGGCATTGAATGTGAGCACGGTCCTCATCAGCAAATGGGAGCGCGGAGAAGTGCGCCCGAGCGGACCTTCGCTGAAACTCCTCACACTTGCTGAAAAAAAGGGGATCGAAGCTATTTTATAAATGCGGTTCCTTAACCGGCGCACCCCGTGAGTCGCCGTCCGCGCGGCGCCCTTCCCTCATAAAAACATCCCCCTGTCCCTTGCGACCGCCTCGGCCAGATGCTCGGCGAGCGCGCGGATGCGGCCGAGGCCGCGGGTGTCCTCGTGGGTCACGAGCCAGTAGGCGCGCATGGCGGTGCGCTCGGGCAGCACGCGGACGAGGTCGTTGAAGCGGCGGGCGATGAAGGTATGCACAACGCAGAGGCCGACGCCGGCGCGCAGGGCTTCGAGCTGCGTCACCGCGCTGGCGCTCTCGAAACTCGTCGGCGCTCCGCCGAAAAGCTCACGCACATAGTCCAGCGCGGTCGAGAAAGCGTGCTCTTCGACATAGCCGATCAGCCGATGGCCTTTCAGCGCCTCGACGTCGACCGGCACGCCATTGCGCTCGAGATAAGGGGCAGTCGCGTAGATGCCGAGCGTGTAGTCGGTGAGTTTTCGCGCGACGAACCGGCCGGCCTCCGGCTTGTCGAGGCCGACGACCACGTCGACCTCGCGCCGCGCCAGCGGGGTGAGTCGCGGCAGCGGCGCCAGTTGCAGCCGCACGCCGGGATGGCGCTCGGCGAAGTCGCGGAGCGCGGCCGTGAGGTAGTAAGTCGAAAAGCCGTCCGGCGCGCCGATCCGCACATCGCCGACGAGTTCGAGATCGACGTTCGAGATTTCGCCCTGGGCGTGCAGGAAGGCGCTTTCCATTTCTTCCGCGGCGCTCAAAAAGCGCTCGCCCGCGGCGGTGAGCGTCGCCCCCGTGGTGCGCCGGTCGAACAGTTTCGCGCCGAGCGCGGCCTCGAGCGCCGCGATGCGGCGGCTGACGGTGGCGTGATCGAGCCGCAGGCGCTTCGCCGCCGCGACGAACTGCCCGGCGCGGGCGACGGCGAGAAAAACGCGGACGTTGTCCCAGTCCATAACGAGATCCTTGCGACCGGCGGAGCGTATGCTATTGTCATACGCATGACCAAAGCGCGCGCAACCGCCTCCGTCCTCAGCGTTCGGGTAAGTTCCGTCGAACGGGAGCTGTTGAGCGCGGCGGCGTCCCAGTCGCGCACCTCGATCAGCGACTTCGTCCGCCGCGCGGCGATCGAGGCGGCGGAGATGGAAGTGCTCAACAGGTCGAACGTTGTGATTCCTGCGGAGTCCTGGGAAGCTTTCGAGGCGTGGGCTGCGCGGCCGGCCGAAGATATTCCTGGTCTCGTGGATTTGCTTCGACGAAAGCCTACATGGGAACGATAGGCGCTGATGGTTTCCGCGCCACGCCCCCTGGCTCAAAGCGATGACCGGGCCGCGTTCGATTGTGGCCGTCCGCCGCTGAATGAGTGGTTCAGACGCCATGCGTGGAACAATCATGCCAGCAACGCCTCCCGCGTCAATGTGATCGCGCACGTGGCGTCGGGTCGAATCATCGGTTACGTCACGCTGAGCGCGGCTCAAATCGAACGAGGTTTCCTTGCGAAGCCGCAACAGCGCAACCAGCCCGATCCTGTTCCGGCGACGCTCCTCGGGCAACTCGCGGTGGACAGCATGTGGCAAGGTCAGGGGCACGCGTTTTCGTTCCTCCGGTTCGCCTTCATGACTGCTCTGAAGGCCTCCGAAAGCGTCGGCAGCACGGCGGTCATCACGCATCCGCTCGACGATGAAGTTCGGAGATTTTACGCGCGCTGGGGCTTCGTCGACCTCCCTTTCGATCCCCGCAGGGCGATGATCGCGCGAATGGTGGATATCCGGCGACGATTGCAGACATAGCGTTCTTTGACGCTCGCCTCCGCCGCGGTGACGAACTGCCCGGCGCGGGCGACAGCGAGAAAGACGCGGATAGTGTCCCAGTCCATCGGCCTGCTCAGAGTCCCGCGATCCAGGGATCGATCACGGCTAGGCCGACCGCGGCGAAAGCGCTCGAGTCCCGGGAAGCGACCGCGAAATCGCGCGACGCCGCCGTGGCGGCGATATAGCCGTCCGGGGTTGGGAAACCCTTTCCTCCCGCACGGGCCCTCACGGCCAAGTCCGCATAACAGCGGGCCGCGTCCACATCGAAGGGCAGGATCCGGTCGGCAAAGAGAGCGATCGCCCCTTCGGCCGCGGCGGTCAGTCTGGCTTTGCGCTTTCCGTCCGGAAGGGCGCCGACGCCAAACAGGAGCTCGGCGACCGTGACCGCGGAAAGATAGAGCGTCTCGGCGGCCTGCGCGTCGAGCCATCGCCGCACCGTCGGCGCCGCCTCGGGCTTCATCGCCTCCGAGACGACGTTTGTGTCCAGCAGGATCATTCGAAGCCCGGCGGTTCGGCAGGCTTTCGATCGCGGGTCGTTTCGAGGGCTTCCAGGTCGGCGTTGGTCACACCGACCTTGCGGCTCAGTTCCGCCAGCGCGCTGCCGAGCCTGACGCGGTCGGCGGGTCGCACAGCGGCCTCCAGAATGGCGCGCATCTCCGCTTCCGCACTGCGGCCGTGCTTCGCCGCCCGCAGCTTCAGCGCGCGATGCGTCTCATGCGATAGATTGCGGATGGTGACGGCAGGCATGATAGCGATCTTTCCAATACGATAGCATTGCCATCAAAACATCAACAATGATAGCAGAGGGAGGCACGACCTTCAATGGTACATCCATGCACACGCATGCCCCCGCTTTCGCGAGGAAGGCGTCGCGCCCTTTTTGGTTCCGGCGATCCCCGCGCAAGCGGCCTTCGTCTGCTCAGGCTTTGTGGTTGCCCGCGTGGTTTAGCACAATTGCGCACAGCCGATGCGCGATCTCCGCCATTGTTGTGCGCAAAAGCCTAGGGCATAACACCCTCGACATCGCAATTTCAAAGGGAGCGGAACATGATCGAGTATGGACATTTCATCGGCGGCAAGCATGTCGTCGGAACGTCGGGCCGCACGGCCGAGGTCTTCCAGCCGATGGACGGCACGGTGCGTGGGGTTGTGGCGCTGGCCTCCAAGGCGGAAGTGCGCGCCGCGGTCGAGAACGCCGCCGCCGCGCAGCTGAAGTGGGGCGCCACCAATCCCCAGCGCCGCGCCCGGGTGCTGATGAAGTTCCTCGACCTCATCGCCCGCGACAACGAGGCGCTCGCCGACATTCTTGCGCGCGAGCACGGCAAGACGATCGCCGACGCCAAGGGCGACATCCAGCGCGGCGTCGAGGTGGTCGAGTTCGCGCTCGGCGCGCCGCATCTCATGAAGGGCGAATACACCGATGGCGCCGGCCCGGGCATCGACATCTATTCGATGCGCCAGGCGCTCGGCGTGGTCGCCGGCATCACGCCGTTCAACTTCCCGGCCATGATCCCCTTATGGAAGCTTGCCCCCGCGATCGCCTGCGGCAACGCCTTCATCCTCAAGCCCTCCGAGCGCGACCCCGGCGTGCCGATGAAGCTGGCGGAACTTTTCATCGAGGCGGGCGGCCCTCCCGGCATCCTCAACGTGGTCAACGGCGACAAGGAGGCGGTCGACGCCATCCTCGACGATCCGGACATTCAGGCGATCGGCTTCGTCGGCTCGACTCCGATCGCCCACTACATCTACTCGCGCGGCACGGCGGCCGGAAAGCGCGTGCAGTGCTTTGGCGGCGCCAAGAACCACATGGTGGTGATGCCCGACGCCGACATGGACCAGGCGGTCGACGCCCTGATCGGCGCCGGCTACGGCTCGGCCGGCGAGCGCTGCATGGCGATCTCGATCGCGGTGCCGGTCGGCAAGGAGACGGCCGACGAGCTGGTGCGGCGTCTCATCCCGCGCGTCGAATCGCTGAAGATCGGCCCCTCGACCGACTCGAGCGCCGACTTTGGCCCGCTCGTCACTAAGGCGGCGCTGGAGAAGGTGCGCGGCTACGTCGATCTCGGCGTGCAGGAAGGCGCGAAGCTCGTCGCCGACGGGCGGAACTTCAAGATGCAGGGCTACGAGAACGGCTTTTATCTCGGCGGTTGCCTGTTCGACCACGTCACCAAGGACATGCGGATCTACAAAGAGGAGATTTTCGGGCCCGTGCTATCGGTCGTGCGGTCGCCCGACTATGCGGAGGCGCTTCGCCTCTGCAACGACCACGAATACGGCAACGGCGTCGCGATCTTCACCCGCGACGGCGACGCGGCGCGCGATTTCGCCAGCAAGGTCAAGGTCGGCATGGTCGGCGTGAACGTGCCGATCCCGGTGCCGCTCGCCTACTACACCTTTGGCGGCTGGAAGCGCTCGGGCTTCGGCGACCTCAACCAGCACGGGCCGGACTCAATCCGCTTCTACACCCGCACCAAGACCGTGACCGCCCGCTGGCCGTCCGGGATCAAGGACGGCGCGAGCTTCGTCATCCCGACGATGCACTGAGACTGAGAGCCGCGGAATGGCGCATCGTCTCCCTCCGCGACTGTTTTTCAATGAAAGACTTTGACGATCGACATGGCCTCTGAGCACAGGTCATAGATGACCGTGGACGAGTTCCTCATCTGGGCCGAGGCGCAGGAGGGGCGGTGGGAATTGCACGACGGCGTCGCCAAGCGGATCACGTCCGAGCGCGTCGATCATGTCCAAACAAAAGGCGAGGCGTTCATCGCCCTGAGGGTCGCGGCGCGCCGCGCGGGCTGCGACTGTGAGGTGTTCGGTAGCGGCCCTGGGGTCCAGATCGACGAAGGTACGGTATTAGCGCCCGACGGCGCGATTGTCTGCGGTCCGAAACTGCCGGACGATGCGATCCTTCTCGTCAACCTCGTCGTCGTCGTCGAGGTTCTGTCGCCGAGCACCGCGGCGATCGATCATGGCCGCAAGCTCAGCGGCTATTTCTCCCTGCCGAGCGTCGAGCACTACCTCATTCTCGACCCCGAGCGGCGCGTCGTCATCCACCACAAACGCGGCCAGGGCGACGCGATCGAGACGCGCGTCCTGAGCGAAGGCTCGGCGAAGCTCGATCCGCCGGGCTTTGCGGTCGCAGTCGAAGCGCTGTTCCCGCCGATCGCGAATTAGAACCTGAACAGCGGCAGGCCCGGGTCGGCGTATTGAAGACGCTCGCGCCCCCGATAGCCGGTGAAAGTCCCCTCGACGGGGGACGGCTGATTGAAGGTGCTCGTCACGTAATTGGCGCCGCCGCTTTCGGTCGAGGCGGCCGGGCCCAGCGTCAGCCACGACGGCGTTGCGTTCGCGCGCTTGTGAACCGTGATCTGGCGGCCCTCCGGCTGCTCGACATAGTGCTTGTGGCCGTGATGCCGGGCGCGGGCGTGGATCGTCGGCGTCGCCTCCGGCCCGGGCGTCTGCGCTTCGGCCGCGGACACAAGCGCCGCGCCGATCAGCGCCGCCGCACACAAACGAACCGAACGAACCATCGCCTGCCCTTCGCCCGTCGCCGGGATCGCGTTGCACGAAAAAGCGCCCGGACATGGGGGCGCGCGAACCGCATTGCCCCGGCCGCTGAGGAAAAGCAAGCCCGCCTCAGTCGAGCGACTTGTGGAATCTGAGAACGCTGATCCCCAAGAGCACGACGCCGAGCACGGCGAGCGCCGCCATCTGCGGCCACAGCACGTCGAGGCCCACGCCCTTCAGGAACGTCCCGCGGATGACGACGAGGTAATAGGTCATCGGGTTGATGTTCGACAGCCATTGCATGACCGTCGGCATGCTGGCGATGGGAAAGCTGAAGCCCGACAGGATGAAGGCCGGATTGATGACGAAGAAATTGGTCGCGAACGCCTGCTGCTGGGTGCGGCAGACGGTGGAGATCAGGAGGCCGATCCCGAGCACCGAGAGCAGATAGAACGAGGTCCCGATCAGCAGGACGAACGGATTGCCGCGGAACGGCACCTGAAACCAGACCGTGCCGACCCCGGCGATGACGATCGTCAGGCCGAGCCCGACGAGGAAATAGGGAATCGTCTTGCCGAGGATGAACTCGAGCGGGCGGATCGGCGTCACCATGATCTGCTCGAGCGTGCCGACCTCGCGCTCGCGCACGACGGCGAAGGAGGTCAGGTTGACGATCATGACCAGGGTCAGCGTCGCGATGACGCCGGGAACGAAGAACCACTGGCTGTTGAAGTCCACGTTGTACCAGGGTCGCTGCTCGAGCGTCACGGTCGGGGCGGGCGGCGCGGCCGCGCGCTCACGGCGCGCCAGGTCCTGCCCGGTCTCCTGAGCGTAGGTCGCGACGATCTGGCTGACGTAGCTCAGCGCGATCAGCGCGGTGTTCGAATTCGTGCCGTCGACGATCACCTGCGCGGGCGTCGAGAGGCCCTTGCGCAAGTCCTCGGCGAAACCCGCATCAATAACGATCGCGACCACCGCGTCCGCCCGGTCGATCGCCCGACGGATCTCGGCCGCGTTCTTTGCGGTTTCGACGATCTCAAACCGTCCGCTGGCGCCGAAGCGCGAAATCAGGTCGCGGCTTTCCTGGCTGTGGTCGAGGTCGAGCACGACCGTCGCGACATTGTAGACTTCGAAAGTCGCCGCGTAGCCGAAGATGAAGAGCTGGACCAGGGTCGGGATCAGGAGGCGGAATTTCGCCGCCCGGTCGCGCCGCAGTTGCTGCAGCTCCTTCAGGACCAGATTGAAGACGCGGCCCCACATCGCCCTACCCCAGCGTCTTGCGAAACGCCCGGGCGGCGAGAAGCCCGATGACGGCGGCGTAGAGCGCGAGCAACGCGATCGGCTCGATGAGGTCGCCAAGACCGCTGCCCTTGAGGAACACCGATTTCAGGATCGCGAAATAATAGCGCGCCGGAACGAGATAGGTGAGCCACTGGATCGGCGTCGGCATCTGCTCGATCGGAAAGGCGAAGCCCGAGAGCAGCGTGGTCGGCAGGAGCGTCGCGACGAGCGCGATCTGGCTCGCGCCGACTTGGCTGCGGATGCTGGCGGAAATGAAATAGCCTAAGCCCAGCACGACGATGAGGAAGAGCGACGTCGTCAGGAACAGGGTCGAGACCGCCCCGCGGAACGGCGCCTCAAACCAGAAGACCGCCATCAGGAGGCACAGGGCGGCGTCGACGAGCCCGATGAAGAAATAAGGGAGGATCTTGCCAGCCATCAGCTCCATCCGGGTGACCGGAGTCGAAACCAGCACCTCCATGGTGCCGCGCTCCCACTCGCGCGAGATAGTGAGCGAGGTGAGCTGCGCCCCGACGAGCGCCATCACCAGAGCGACCACGCCCGGCATGATATAGTTCCGGCTGACGAGGTCCTCGTTGTACCAGACCCGGTACTCGGCGACCGCGGGGACGACTGGCGCAGGCTGACCCATGCTTTGGGTCCGCTCGAGCTGGACATTGCTGGAATAGGTGCCGACCACCGCCTGAGCGTAGCCCAGCGCGATGTTGGCGGTGTTGTCGTCGGTGGCGTCGAGGATCGCCTGCACCGAGGCGGCGTTATTGTAGGCGAGGTTCTGCGAGAAATCCTGCGGGACGACGATCGCCATCTTGCAGCGGCCCGCATCGATTGCGCGGGCGACGGCGCTGTATTCGCGCTCGGTCTCGACGATGGCGAAATATTGCGAGGCCTGGAACGCCTTGAGCAGGGCCTCGCTCTGCTGGCTGCCCTCGCGGTCGAACACGCAGATCGGCACGTGCTTGATGTCCATGTTGACCCCGTAGCCGAGCAGCGCCATCTGCATGAGCGGCATGAGCAGGACGACCATGAGGCTGCGCGGATCGCGCAGGATCTGGATGATCTCCTTCCTGGCGACTGCCTTGATCCGGCGCAGGCTCATGGGCTCGCCCTCGCTCCGTCGCCGCCGACGAGCTGGACGAACACGTCCTCGAGCGTCGCCTTGATCGGTTCGATCCGCGACCAGGAGAGGCCGCGCTCGGCGAGCCGCGCCTCGATCGCCGCTCGGTCGCGCGCCGCGTCGTCGACGACGATGTGCAGCGATGAGCCGAACGGGGCGACGTCGCGCACGCCCGGCGCGCCCTGAAGCGCCTCCAGCATCGCGCCGGGATCCTCGCCCTCGACCAGCAGGATCTCGCCGCGGATCGTGCCGCGCTTGAGCTCCGAAGGCGAGCCGAGCGCGACCAGGCGCCCGCCGTTGATCAGCGCGATGCGATTGCAGTACTCGGCTTCGTCCATGTAGTGCGTGGTGATGACGAAGCAGACGCCCTCGCCGGCCAGCGCATAGATCAGATCCCAGAATCGCCGGCGCGAGGCGGGGTCGACGCCCGAGGTGGGCTCGTCGAGAAACAGGATGGCCGGCTCGTGCAGCACCGCGCATCCCAGCGCCAGACGCTGCTTCCAGCCGCCCGAAAGGTCGCCGACGACCGCGTCCTCCCGCCCCTCGAGCCCGGCCATGGCGACGGCGAAGTCGAAGCGCTGGCGAAGACGCGCGCCCTTCACCCCATAGATCCCGCCGAAGAATCTCAGGTTCTCCCTCACCGACAGGTCATTGTAGAGCGAGAACTTCTGCGACATGTAGCCGATGGTCTCGCGCACCTTTTCGGGCTCGCGCGCAACGTCGAAGCCCGCAACTTCCGCCCGTCCGCCGCTCGGCCTGAGGAGGCCGCAGAGGATGCGGATCGTCGTCGATTTCCCCGCGCCGTTAGGTCCGAGAAAGCCCATGATCTCGCCGCGGCGCGCCTCGAAGCTCACGTCGTTGACGGCGACGAAATCGCCGAAGCGCTTGACCAGCCGGTCGGCGCGGATGCGGATCTCGCCGATGTCGCCGTTCATTCGCCCTCCTCCGTCAGGAGCGAGACGAACAGGTCCTCGATCGAGGGCGCGATGCGCTCGATCTCGTCGACCGGGACGCTTGCAGCGGCGAGCGCGCCTTGAAGCTCGCTAAGGCGCCGGGCCGCGTCGTCGACGACGACATGCACGCTGTCGCCCATCAGGATCACGCCCTTCACCCCCTCGCGCCCGGCGACGACGTCGCGCGCGGCGCGGGCGGCGGGCGAGGCGACCGCGAGGATTTCGCCGGGCATCAGCGTTTTCAGCCTTGTCGGCGTGTCGCAATAGAGCATGCGGCCTTCGCGCAGGAGGCCGAGCCGGGTGCAGCGCTCGGCCTCGTCGAGATAGGAGGTGGCGACGACGATGGCGACGCCCTCGCCGCGCAGGCCGTACAGGATGCGCCAGAAGTCCCGGCGCGACACCGGATCGACCCCCGCGGTCGGCTCGTCGAGCAGCAGCACGCGCGGCGTGTGAATGAGCGAGCAGGTGAGGCCGAGCTTCTGCTTCATGCCCCCGGAGAGCTGGCCCGCGCGGCGCTTGCGGAACGGCGTCATGCCCGAGGCCGCGAGAAGGCGCTGGGCGCGGTCCACGCGGTCCTTGCGGGAGATGCCGAAGAGATCCGCGAAGAACTCGATGTTCTCGTCGACGGTCAGGTCCTCGTAGAGGCCGAACCGCTGCGGCATGTAGCTCACATGCGAGCGCACGCGCTCAGGCTCGGCGACGGCGTCCAGCCCCTCGATCGCAATCGAGCCCTCGTCGGGCGCCATCACCGCGGCGAGGAGACGCATGATGGTGGTCTTGCCGGCGCCGTCGGGACCGACGAAGCCGAACACCTCGCCCGGCGCACACTCGAGGCTGAGCTTGTCGACGGCGACGGCGGCGCCGAAACGTTTCGTGAGTCCGCGGACCTCGACGGCGGGTCGCAACGGCGCGCCGTTCATGATTGCCCGGGCGTCTTGACGGCGATTCTCGCGTCGGCCGGCAGGCCGGGCACGAGCTCGTGGGTCGGATTGTCGATGTCGATGCGGATGCGATAGACGAGCGTCACCCGCTCGGCATGCGTCTCGACGCTCTTCGGCGTGAATTCGGCCTGCTCGGAGATGAAGGAGATTCGTCCCGGATAGGCCTTGCCCGGGAACGAGTTCGTCGTCACGGTCGCCGCCTCGCCGAAGCGAATCTTGCCGATGTCGGTCTCATTGACATATGCGCGAAGCCAGACGTGATTGATGTCCGCCAGCGTGACGATCGCCGCTCCGGGGGACACGACCTCGCCGAGTTCGGCCTGCCTCACCAGGATGACGCCGTCGAAGGGCGCGCTCAGCGTCGTATAGCCGAGCACGATCTTCGTCAGCTCCAGGTTCGCACGCGCCGTCTCGATGCCGGCGATGGCGAGCGCGACGCTTCGGCCGGCGGAGGCCTCGAGCGCTTTGTCCCGCTCGAGCGCCGCGCGCGCCTGTTTGAGCGCCGTCTCGGCGACGTCGCGCGCGTCGATCGTGCCGGCACCCTTCGTCAGCAGCGTCTGGGCGCGGTCGAACTCGAGCTCCCTCAGCGACACTTCGGCCTCGTCGCTGACGACCGTGCGGCGCGTCGCGTCGACGTTCTGCTCGGCGACGTCGAGCTGGCGTGACCGTTCATCGAGCGTCGCCTGCGCGATGACGACCTGCTGCTTGTAGTCTGAGTTGTCGACCCGGGCGAGGACCGTCCCGGCCGTGACCGTCTGCCCTTCGTCGAACGGCAGCTCGACGATGCGGGACTGGACCGACTTGAAGCTGAGGATGCTCTCGTGCGCCTCGATGTTGCCGGTGACGACGATGAACTCGCTGTCGGCCTTCCCCTCGATCCAGGAAAGGACGACGTCCCGCCACCATGGGATCAGGACGCCCTGGTAACGATAGGCGGCGAAACCGCCGAGACCCAACGCCGCAACCACTAGGAGAAGGAGGAAGAAACGCCGCACCGCCAAGAACCCATACCCCTTGCGCCGACCTTTTGGGGCTTATCATCGCGGCCAAGCCCCACCGCTTCCTAGCGGGGGAGCCTTGCCCGGGGTTTGACCCAGGTCAAGGATGACCGATGACCCATCGTCGCATGCGGCGGCGCCTCAGCGCATTGCGCGGCTCTATCCGGAGCGCTATCAGTTCTGAAATCAGCCGGTTCGGGATGCATTATCCGGTTATCCTGCCGGCCACGGGCGGAATCGCATGGCGCAGGATCGTCTCCCCAACCTCCCCGACACCACGACCGCCGGGCGCCGCGAACGCTCCGAGGCCTTTGGAGGCGCGCTCCAGAGCGCATCCGGCGACGCTGTCGGAAAAGCGCCGCCCTATTCGCCTGAGGAGCGTCTCGCGGCGGCGCTCGGCTTTCAACGCCGCACCCCGCCGGGTCCGCGCACGCCTCCGGACGAGCTCATCAGGGAAGATCGCGACCGTTGAGCCAAATCGTCGTTCACCACATTTTTTTCGCCGACTGCACGTAGGTTCTCCTCCCATGTTCGCGCTCACCGCCGATCACGAAGCCGTCCGGGACATGGCGAAGGCTTTCGCCGACGAGCGCATAGCGCCCCACGCCGTCGAATGGGACGCAACCGAGCATTTTCCCGTCGAGGTCATGCGCGAAGCCGCCGCGCTCGGCATGGCCGCCGTCTATGTGCGCGAGGAGAACGGCGGCAGCGGCATGACACGGCTCGACGCGGCGCTGATCTTCGAGGCGCTGGCGACCGGCTGTCCGTCGGTCGCCGCATTCCTGTCGATCCACAACATGGTCGCCTGGGTGGTCGACCGCTTCGCCTCGCCCGACCTCAGGGCCCGCTTTCTGCCGCGTCTCGCCTCGATGGAAGCGGTCGCCAGCTATTGCCTGACGGAGCCCGGCGCGGGCTCGGACGCGGCGGCGCTGACGACCCGAGCGCGCCGCGAGGACGACGGCTACGTGCTCGACGGCGTCAAGCAGTTCATTTCGGGGGCGGGCGCGAGCGACGTCTATCTGGTCATGGCGCGCACCGGCGACAGCGGTCCGCGCGGGATCTCCGCCTTTCTCGTCGACAAGGGAACGCCGGGCCTCAGCTTCGGCGCCAACGAGAAGAAGATGGGCTGGAAGGCGCAACCGACCCGCCAGGTGATCCTTGAGGGCGTCAGGGTCCCGGCCGCCAATCGCGTCGGCGCCGAGGGCGACGGGTTCCGGATCGCCATGGCCGGGCTCGACGGCGACCGGCTCAATATCGGCGCATGCTCGCTCGGCGGCGGCCAGGCCGCGCTCGACCGGGCCGTCGCCTACATGCGCGAGCGCAAGGCGTTCGGCCGGCGAATCGCCGATTTCCAGGCGCTGCAGTTCCGCGCCGCCGAGATCGATATGGCGCTGGAGACGGCGCGCGCGATGCTGTGGCGCGCAGCGAGCGCGCTCGACGCGAGGGCGCCGGACGCGACGCGGCTCTGCGCCATCGCCAAGCGCGCCGCCACCGACGTGGGCTTCAACGCCGCCAACGACGCGCTGCAACTCTTTGGCGGCTACGGCTATCTCGCCGACTACGGCGTCGAGAAGATCGTACGCGATTTGCGCGTGCACCAGATTCTCGAAGGGACCAACGAGGTCATGCGGGTCATCGTCGCGCGTGGCCTGATCGAGAATTGAGATCGGACGGGCGCAAAGCGGCGGGATATTGGAGAGCGGAATGGCCAATATTGCATTTCTGGGGCTGGGCAACATGGGCGGGCCGATGGCCGCCAATCTGGTCAAGGCCGGCCACTGGGTCGCCGGCTACGACCTCGTCGAAGCGCAAAAGCGGACGGCGGAAGAGACGGGCGTCAACATCGTGGGCAGCGCCCGCGAGGCGGTCGCGGGGGCCGAAATCATCGTCACCATGCTTCCGGCGGGACGGCACGTGCTGTCGGCCTGGGCCGATCTCCTGCCGGCGGCGCCCAAGGGCGCGCTGATCATCGACAGCTCGACCATCGACGTCGACAGCGCCCGCAAGGCCCACGACGCGGGCGCCGCCGCGGGCCTCTTGACCCTCGATGCGCCGGTGTCGGGCGGCGTCGGCGGCGCGGCCGGCGGCACGCTAACCTTCATGTGCGGCGGTTCCGACGCGGCCTTCGCCCGGGCGAAGCCGGTTCTCGAGGCGATGGGCAAGCGCATTGTCCACTGCGGCGGCGCCGGCGCGGGCCAGGCCGCCAAGATCTGCAACAACATGATCCTCGGCGCGACCATGATCGCCACCTGCGAAGGCTTCGCGCTGGCCGAAAAGCTCGGCCTGTCCGCCCAGGCGCTGTTCGACGTCGCCTCGACCTCGTCGGGCCAGTCGTGGTCGCTGACCTCCTACTGCCCGGTCCCGGGGCCGGTGCCGACCTCGCCCGCCAACCGCGACTACAAGCCGGGCTTCGCCGCAAGCCTGATGCTCAAGGACCTGAAGCTCGCGCAGGAGGCGGCGGCGAGTTCCGGCGTCGCCATCCCGCTGTCGGGGGAAGCAGCCCAGCTCTACGCCCTGTTCGTCGCATCGGGCCACGGGGGCGACGATTTCTCCGGCATGATCAATTTTTTGCGCGGAACGAAACAGTCCGGCTAGAATTCACGCGGATTGTGCATAACCTTTGAGAAGCGTTCGTCAGGGCGCCGTGAAGACTGGCGCCGTCCCGCCCGCTGAGGAGACTTCGATGCGGAAGTTTGTTGTGAGGACAATCGCCGTGGCGCTTGCGGCCGCTGGGCTCGCCGCGGCTACGGTTGCGACCGCGATCACACCGGCCGAGGCCGCCTTTTTTCACGGTGGCGGTGGGGGAGGCGGCGGCTGGCATGGCGGCGGCTGGGGCGGCGGAGGTTGGCATGGCGGCGGATGGGGCGGCGGTTGGCATGGCGGCGGATGGGGCGGCGGCTGGCGCGGAGGCGCTTGGGGCGGCGGCTGGCGCGGCGGCTACTGGGGCGGCGGTTGGGGCCCCGGTTGGGGCTATGCCGGCTGGGGCCCCGGCTGGGGCTGGGGCGATCCGGGTTGGGGCTGGGGCGTGGCGGCGGCCCCGGTCGTCATCGGCGACGTCTACGCCGATCCGAATGGCGGCGGCTGCTCGGTGTATCGCAGGGCCTGGTCGCAGCCCAACCGCCACGGCCGTTATCTCGGGCGCGTTCCGGTCAACGTCTGCCAGTAGGCGCGAGCTTCCGCGATATCGGCGCCATCCCCTACGGTCGGCGCCGCAGTCGGAGGCCCAGAGCGGCGAATTGTTGGAAATCTTGACGATCAGTGTTGCCTTGAAAAAGCATCATGGACGTTCATTCATGACCTATACCTGAATGCCCATTCATTGAGGACCAGCGTAACCTTTGTTACAAAATATGAATTCATGTTACGGCGGATGAATTCGTTTTCCGGCGCCAATTTGCCTTTTTTCAGGCATATTGGATGCGAAATCATGCGGCATCGTCCGCAGTGAAGCGTCGATCGGAACTTCTCGGGAGACGCGAGCGTTGATTGGGCCGGGCCCGTCGCGGGCGGCCATCGGAGGGTAAGATGCGCAACATGGTTTCCAAGGCGGTCATCGCCGGTGTGGCGGCGCTTGCGCTCGGCGCGTCGCTGGTCGCGACGACCGAACCGGCCGCGGCCCAGTGGCATGGCGGTGGCGGCGGCTGGCACGGCGGCGGCGGCGGTTGGCATGGCGGCGGTTGGCATGGCGGCGGCTGGGGCGGTCGCGGGGTATGGCACAACGGCTACTGGCGCGGCGGCACCTGGTACGGCGGCTGGTGGGGCCCTGCTGCGGTCGGGGCTCTTGCAGTCGGCGCGCTGGCGGCCGGAGCGGCCGCAACCTATCCTTACGGGTATGGGTATGGGTACGGCTATCCGAACGGCTGCATCCAGAACCGTCCTCTGTACGCGCCGAACGGCGCGTGGATCGGCAACGGGCCGGTCAACGTCTGCCAGTAGGCTGAAGTGGTTTAAAGCATAGGAAGGGCCTCGCGCGACGCGGGGCCTTTTTTCTAGAGCGAGATGATTTTTTGACGGTTCACATGGCGCCAGATCCGATGGCGCCCAGATCCGACCGCTCACATGGGCCCCTTCCACGCGCGGGGGAAGGGAATGCCGGCGACGCCTTGCAACCCGGCCGCCCCGGTTGAGCGCCCTCGTTTTCGCCCGCCTGTTCTTTCCCTGTTCCGCTCCGGAATCGCCTGATAATTCGCTGTTCCGGTCGTTTGAAATTCCCTGTTCCGCGTCCGCTCCAGCCCGCAACCGGTGGGTTGCAAAGCCAGAGCTCCATGACTTTGCAGGGCTTTCTGGATGAGAGCGACGAACAGGCGCAAGAAAATTCCCTGCTAGCAGGGAAACCGGATCGTTGGCGGCGCACCGAGAGCGAGATGAATTTTCTGCCGGACCGGAAGCGGGACGGTTGGCGGCCCGCCCTGCCCGCGGTCGTTAGGGCGTCCGAAAGGACGCCCGTCTTTCGATCGGCTTTGGACCGCGGCGCCGCGCTCGGCGAGCGCGGCTACAATCCCGCCGGCCAGAAGACGCCGCCGGTCATCGGCGCGGGAACGCCGGTCGTCCCCGGGAAGGAGATCGGCAGGCCCTTGCGAGAGCGCAGGGCGAGATAGGCGAAACACTGCGCCTCGATCGCGTCGCCGTCGAAGCCGATCGCCTCGACCGGTTCGACCGGAACGCCGAGCCGGTCGGCGAGACAGCGCATCAGGAACGCGTTGCGCCTCCCCCCTCCCCCGACGAGCCAGCGCCTCGGCGCCGCGGGCGCTTGCCGCAGCGCGGCCGCTGTCGCTTCGACCGTGAGGGCCGCAAGCGTCGCCGCGCCGTCGGCGTCGCTTAAGCGTTCGACGGCCGCGGCCGCGGCGGCAAAATGGTTGCGGTCAAGCGACTTCGGCGGCGGCCGGTCGAAATAGGGATCGCGCATCATCGCCTGGAGCGCCGGCGTGTCGATGCGCCCGCTCGTCGCGAGCCGGCCGTCGACGTCGAAGCCGATTCCGCGGCGGCGCAACAGGAAATCGTCGATCAGCGCATTGGCGGGCCCGGTGTCGAAGGCGAGGATTGCGCCGTCCGGCCCGAGCCAGGTGACGTTGCCAACACCCCCCCAGTTGAGGACCATCAGCGGGCGCTCGAGACCGGCGGTCATGGCGGCGTGATAAATGGGCGCAAGCGGCGCGCCCTCGCCGCCGGCGGCGACGTCGGCCGCGCGGAAGTCGCAGACGATGTCGATTTTGAGCGCCGCCGCGGCACGGGCGCCGTCGCAGAGCTGGCGGGTCAGGCCGGCGGCCGGCCGATGCAAGATGGTCTGGCCGTGCAGCCCGGCGAGGGCGACGCTTTCGCACGCGATGGCGAAGCGCGCCAGGAAAGCCTCGACCGCTTCGACATGGGCGTCGGTCACCGCGCGTTCGAGCCCCGGCTGCGGGGCGGCGGCCGCGGCCGGATCGGCCACGACCGCGCGCAGTTGCCGCCCGACGGCCTCGGGGTAGGGAAAGGTCGCCGCCGGCCCCGTTTGGACCCCAGCCTCGCCGTCGCTCTCGATCAGCGCCACGTCGATCCCGTCCATCGACGTGCCGCTCATCAC
The DNA here is from genome assembly GCA_963822215.1 of uncultured Alphaproteobacteria bacterium. Classification (GTDB taxonomy): domain Bacteria; phylum Pseudomonadota; class Alphaproteobacteria; order Rhizobiales; family Beijerinckiaceae; genus Roseiarcus. The sequence goes on along the minus strand of CAWGGX010000005.1, from coordinate 474,158 downwards.
GCCGATGGCGATCGCCAGGCCTTCGCCGCTCATCGGTTGTCCGACTGGTTGGCGCCCGGCGCCCACAGGACATCCCGCGCGCCGAAATCGTTGGCCGCGCGCGCGGCGACAAAGAGATAGTCCGACAGGCGGTTGACATAGGCGAGCGCGGCGGCGCCGACCGCTTCACCCTCGATCCCGGCGAGCGCGACCACGCTGCGCTCGGCGCGCCGGCAGACGGCGCGCGCATGGTGCAGGGCAGCAGCGGCGGGCGTTCCGCCCGGCAGAATGAATGAGCGCAACGGCGCGAGATTCTCGTTCAGCGCGTCGATGGCGCGCTCGAGCGCCTCGACCTGCGTCGCCGCGACCCGGAGCGCCGCGCCCGGCGCCTCGCCTTCCGCCGGGGGCAGGCAGAGGTCGGCGCCGAGGTCGAAGAGGTCGTTCTGCACCCGCGCGAGCGTCGCCTCGATCGCGGCGAGCGCCGGGTCGTCCCCGCCACCGGTGTGGAGCCGGGCGAGCCCGACGGCGCAATTCGTCTCGTCGACGTCGCCCATCGCGGCGAAGCGCGCGTCGGTCTTGGGCCTGCGGGTTCCGTCGCCGAGCCCGCTCTCACCTGTGTCTCCGGTGCGCGTGTAGATGACGTTCAGGCGGACCATGATCGCTCCTGTAGGTTCGAATCGCGGCCGGGCGTTTTGTCGTTCCCTGTCGTCGAATTGCCGCCGTCGCGACCCCCACCACCGTCCTGCGGACGGTCCCCCTCCCCCGCAGGCGGGGGAGGAATATTGCGCCGGCGCTCTCCTCCCCTGCCGCGAAGCGACGGGGGAGGGGGACCAGCCGAAGGCTGGTGGAGGGGGCGTTCGCGCGCCTAGACCCAAGTGCACCCTAGCCGATTCGCAGCTCCGTTCAGAACGGCAGGCCGACGTAGTTTTCGGCCAGCGATCCGAGCGCCATGTCGGAAGAGAACAGATACTCGAGCTCGGTCTCCTGTAGCCGGTTTTCGTACTCTGAATGATCGGGGAAGCGGTGCAGGAGCATGGTCAGCCACCAGGAGAAGCGCTGCGCCTTCCAAACCCGCGCCAGCGCCTTGCCAGAATAGGCGTCGAGGCCGGAATTGTCGTTTCGCTCATAGTGATCGATGAGCGCGTGGTAGAGATAGTGGATGTCGGAGCCCGCGCTGTTCAGACCCCGCGCGCCGGTCGGCGGCACGATGTGGGCGGCGTCGCCGGCGAGGAACAGCCGTCCGTAGCGCATCGGCTCGGCGACGAAGCTGCGCAGCGGCGCGATGCTCTTCTCGATCGACGGCCCGGTGATCAGGTCGCCCGCGGTCGTCTCTGGCAGGCGGCGCCTCAGCTCGGACCAGAATTCGTCGTCGGGCCAATCCTCGACCCGGTCCGTCAGCGGGACCTGAAGGTAATAGCGGCTCAACACCTGGGAGCGCAGCGAGCACAGGGCGAACCCGCGATCGTGCTTGCTATAGATGAGTTCGGGCGAAACCGGCTTCGTGCGCGACAGCACGCCGAGCCAGCCGAACGGATAGACGCGCTCGTATTCCTTCAGGACGCCCTTGGGGATCGACTTGCGGCTGACGCCGTGAAAGCCGTCGGCGCCGATCACGAAGTCGCAGTCGATGCGGACGATGTCGTCGCCGCTGCGATAGGTGACATAAGGCGAGTCGGAGTCGATATCATGCGGCTTCACGTCCTCGGCGTTGTGGACGACCTTGCCGCCCATGCGGTCGCGCGCGGCGTAGAGGTCGCGCGTCACCTCCGTCTGGCCGTAGACCACCACCGAATTGCCGCCGGAGTGTTTGGAAAGATCGACCCGGTCGAGTTTGCCGTCATGGGCGATGAAGAAGCCGTGATGGATCTCGCCTTCGTGGTCCATGCGCTCGCCGCACAACGCCTCCCGCATCAGGTCGGCGAAGCCGTGCTCGAGCACGCCCGCCCGGATGCGGCCGAGCACGTATTCGCGGCTCTGGCGTTCGAGCACGATCGTGTGGACTCCCTTGAGATGCAGGAGTTGCGACAGCAGCAGCCCCGAGGGGCCGCCGCCGATGATGCAGACTTGCACGCGCATGCGTTTCGGCCTCCTTGCCGGCTCGGCCGCGACGGTGGGGTCGCCCGGCGCTATTGCGCCGTTAGCCCCCCGTCGACCATCAGCTCGATCCCCGTGGTGAACGACGATTCGTCGCTCGCCAGATAGAGGATTGCGTTCGCGACCTCCTCCGGCCGGCCCATCCGTCCGAGCGGCGCGGCGCGCATCAGGCCCTCGCGCACGCGCTCCGGGTTCTTCGAGCTGGCGATCAACTCCTGCACCATCGGCGTGTCGGCGAAGGACGGATGGACCGAGTTGAGCCGGATGTTATAGCCGGAGCGGCCGCAATAGAGCGCGGCGGACTTGGTCAGCAGCCGCACCGCGCCCTTGCTGGCGCAATAGGCCGCCGACTGGGCGTCGCCGATGACGCCTGCGACCGAAGACAGATTGACGATCGAGCCGCCGCGGTTCCCCTTCATGACCCGGATCGCCTCGCGGCAGCCGAGAAACGTGCCTTCGACGTTGACCGCCTCGGTCCGGCGGAAATCGGCGAGCGTGGCGATCTCGATGTTGCCCTTGAGCGCAATGCCGGCGCTGTTGACCAGAATGTCCAGCTTGCCGAAGGCGTCGACGACGGCGTCGACCACCTCCCGCCAGCGCGCCTCATCCGTGACGTCCTGCGGAAGCACGAGATCGGCGACCCCTTCGAGCCCGGCGAGGCCCGCCTCGTTGCCGTCGGTCGCCGCGATCTTCGCGCCTTCGGCGTGAAACAGCGCGACCGCCGCGCGACCGATGCCCGAGGCCGCGCCGGTGATCAGCGCGGTCTTGCCCGCCAAGCGTCCGGATCTGTCTGGCATATGTATCCTCCCTCCTCTTCCAGGGCGGGGTCGGCGACCCCGCCAGGCGCGGTCATCGACCGCGCCCTCCAGCTCAGCGCGGCGCCATGCGCAGCGCGCCGTCGATGCGGATCGTCTCGCCGTTGATGTAGCCGTTCTCGACGATATGGACCGCGAGCGCCGCGTATTCTGCGGGCGCGCCGAGGCGCGAAGGGAACGGCACCGAGGCGCCGAGCGACTGCTGGAAGTCCTCGCGCAGACCCGCCAGCATCGGCGTCATGAAGATGCCGGGCGCGATCGTGTTGACCCGCACCCCGAGGCGCGCCAGTTCCCGGGCGATCGGCAGCGTCATCGCCGCCACGCCGCCCTTCGAGGCCGAATAGGCCGCCTGCCCGATCTGCCCCTCGAAGGCGGCGACCGAAGCGGTCGAGACGATCACGCCGCGCTCGCCGTCGACCGGCTCGAGCTTCGCGGCGCCGGCGGCCACAAGGCGGATCATGTTGAACGTGCCGACCAGATTGACTCGCACGACCTTTTCGAAGTCGCCGAGCGGGGCTGGAGTTCCGTCCTTGCCGACGATGCGGATGGGACTGCCGATGCCGGCGCAATTGACGAGGATGCGGGCGGCCCCATGCGCCGCCTCGGCCTTGGCGACCGCGCCGATTGCGGAGGCCTCGTCGCCAACGTCGCAGACGACGGCGACGCCGCCGATCGCCTGGGCGACCTCCTCGGCCGCAGCCGGGTTGAGATCGGCGACCGCCACTTTCGCGCCCCTGGCCGCGAGCGCCTCGGCCGTCGCCCGGCCGAGCCCCGAGCCCCCGCCCGTCACGATCGCCGCCGCTCCAGAAATTTTCATGTGCGCTTTTCCTCCACGAAGTTCTCGCTGATTCCCACAAGCCCATAGCAACGGACGGATTTTCCCGCCAGAGGGGAACCGAACGGTCCCGCTTCTCTGGCTCCCCGCTTTCGCGGGGGCTGGGCGCTCACAGTTTCGCCGCAACTCCGTCACATTGTTCCCGTCAAATTCCGGCCGGGAGCGGCGCAATTGCAATGATGGTCGCCCCGGGCTGACGCAGATAATCGACATCGACGACGTGAGAAGCTGAACCCGTCAACATCCGGAGCGGCCAGAATGCTTCGACGGCTTTTCGTGCGCTGGGGTCCTGACGGGTCGAAGACCGCAGCGAAGCTGGCGCCCTTGCGGCGGAGCCGTATCCTCGCCGCCGCGCTCGCCGCGCCGCTCGCCGGCTGCAGCGGCGTTCTCGATCCGGCGGGGCCGGTGGGCGCCGCCCAAAGGCTCATTCTCATCGATTCGCTGGCGATCATGCTGGCGATCGTCATCCCCGTCATCATTATGATCGCCGGCTTCGCCTTCTGGTTCCGCGCCTCGAACACGCGCGCCTTCTATTGGCCGGAGTGGGAGTTTTCCGGCCATCTCGAACTGATCATCTGGTCGATCCCGGCGCTGATCATCGTCGTGGTCGGCGGCGTCGCGTGGTTCGGGTCGCGCGACCTCGATCCCTTCAAGCCGCTCCCCGGCAAGGGGAAGCCGGTCGAGATCCAGGTGGTGGCGCTCGATTGGAAGTGGCTCTTCATCTACCCCGAGGAAGGCGTGGCGAGCGTCAATGGGCCCGCGGTTCCGGTCGGCGTTCCCGTCCACTTCACCATCACGTCGAGCGGCGTGATGAACAGCTTCTTCGTTCCCCGCCTCGGCAGCCAAATCTACGCGATGGCGGGAATGGCGACGCAGCTCTGGCTGCAGGCCGACCAGTCCGGAACGTTCAACGGATTGTCGTCGAACTTCAGCGGCCAGGGCTTCTCCGACATGCGCTTCGACTTGAAGGCGTTGCCGGCGGACGATTACGCGAAGTGGATCGCAGGCGCCAAGGCGTCCGGCGCCGACCTCGACCGGGCCCGATACGCCGAACTCGTCAAGCCGAGCATCAACGTCAGTCCCAGCGTCTATCGCTCGGTTGAACCCCGACTGTTCGAATTGATCGTGAACGGATCCGCGCCGCAGCCGTCGGCATCGATCCGACCTACGCCTCAAGCCACAGGCCTGGCGGCCGCGATCTGCGGGGGAACCTGATGCTCGGCAAGCTCACCTGGGACGCGATCCCGTTCAACCAGCCGATCCCGCTCGTCACCTCGATTGTGGTGATCTTGGTCATCCTGTCGGTGCTTGGCCTCATCACGGTCAAGGGGTGGTGGCCCTATCTGTGGCGTGACTGGATCACCTCGGTCGATCACAAGCACATCGGCGTCATGTATTGCCTCCTCGGCCTCGTGATGCTCGTCCGCGGTTTCGCCGATGCGATCATGATGCGCATGCAGCAGGCGTTCGCCTTCCAGTCCGGCGGCTACCTGGTTCCCGAGCATTACGATCAGATCTTCTCCGCCCACGGCACGATCATGATCTTCTTCGTGGCGATGCCGTTCGTGATCGGGCTGATGAACTTCGCCGTGCCGCTGCAGCTCGGCGTGCGCGACGTGGCTTTCCCAACCCTGAACTCGGTGAGCTTCTGGCTGACCGCTTCCGGTGTGCTGCTGGTCAACGCCTCGCTGCTGATTGGGGAATTTTCTCAGGCCGGCTGGATGGGCTATCCGCCGCTGTCCGAGCTCGCGTTCTCGCCCGGAGTCGGCGTCGACTACTATCTCTGGTCGCTGCAGATCTCAGGCATCGGCACCCTGCTCACCGGCGTCAATTTCGTCACCACCATCCTAAAGATCCGCGCGCCCGGCATGATCTACATGCGAATGCCGGTCTTCTGCTGGACCGCGCTTGCCGCCAACCTCCTGATCGTCGCGGCCTTCCCGGTGCTGACCGCGACCTTCGCGATGCTGCTGCTCGACCGCTACCTCGGGTTCCATTTCTTCACGACCGACATGGGCGGCAACGCCATGATGTACGTCAACCTGTTCTGGGTGTGGGGCCATCCCGAGGTCTACATTTTGGTCCTGCCGGCGTTCGGCGTGTTCTCGGAGGTGGTCTCGACGTTCTCCGGCAAGCCGCTGTACGGCTACCGGTCGATGGTCGCCGCCACCCTGGCGATCTGCATACTGTCCTTCACCGTCTGGCTGCATCACTTCTTCACCATGGGCGCAGGCGCGGACGTCAACGCCGTGTTCGGCATCATGTCTATGCTCATCGCCATCCCGACCGGCGTGAAGATCTTCAACTGGCTGTTCACCATGTGGGGCGGCCGGGTTCGCTTCGAGACGCCGATGCTGTGGGCGATCGCCTTCATGTTCACCTTCGTGATCGGCGGCATGACCGGCGTCCTGCTGGCAGTTCCGCCGGCCGATTTCGTGCTGCACAATTCGCTGTTCCTGGTCGCCCATTTCCACAACGTGATTATCGGCGGCGTGCTGTTCGGCGTTTTCGCCGGCTACAACTACTGGTTCCCCAAGGCGTTCGGGTTCAAGCTCGAGAAGCAATTCGGGACGGCGGCCTTCTGGTTCTGGGTGACCGGTTTCTACGTGACCTTCATGCCGCTCTATGTCGTCGGCCTCGAAGGCATGACGCGGCGCATGCAGCACTACGACGTCCCCGAATGGCGGCCGTGGCTGTTGGTCTCCGCAGTCGGCGCCGTGCTGGTTCTCTGCGGCATCGCCTGCCAGATCGCGCAGATCGCCGTCAGCATCCGCGAACGCGCATCTCTACGCGACCGCACCGGCGACCCATGGGACGGCCGGACGCTCGAATGGATGACGGCCTCGCCGCCGCCTGCATTCAACTTCGCCGCCATGCCCGACGTTACCGGTGAGGAGGCCTATTGGGGCATCAAGCAGCGGGCGATCGCGAGGGCTGAGCTCAGCCCGCTCCCGCGTTACGCCGCGATCGAGATGCCGGTCAACAGTCCAACCGGCTTTGTCGTCGCCTTCTTCGCGGTCGTCACCGGCTTTGCGCTGATCTGGCACATCTTCTGGATGGCGGCGGTCGGCGTCGCCGGCGCCTTCGCCACCTTCGTCGTCTTCGCCTGGCGCGACCATGACGAATACGAGGTGCCGGCCGAAGAAGTCGCCCGGATCGACGCGCGCAGGCGAGAGGCGCGCGAGGACCTGGTGGCGGGGCGCGAGCCGGGCATCCGGCTGGTGAGGGTCGTCGAACGAGACGTAACGATCACCCCCGCCCCGCCTGATCCGCGTGACCGCGACGGTGGCCCGGCGCCCAAACGCATCGTGACCACCTACGGATTCTGGATTTTCCTCCTTTCCGACTTCGTGATGTTCTCGGCCTTCTACGCAACCTATTCAGTGCTGTCGCGCAGCACTGCTGGCGGGCCAGGGCCCTTGGAGCTCTTCAACCTGAAGACGGTCGCCGGCGAGACGGCTTTTCTCCTGCTGTCGAGCTTCGTGTGCGGCCTCGCCATGATCGCGCTCGGCGTGCGCAACATGCTGTGGACGCAGATCGGCTTTGTCGTAACGGGTCTCTTCGGGCTCGGCTTTCTCGGCCTCGAACTCAACGAGTTCGCCAGGATGATCGCGGAAGGCAACGGCCCGCAACGCAGCGCGTTCCTGTCGGCCTTCTTCGCGCTCGTCGGCTGTCACGGGCTGCACGTCACGATCGGCCTGCTCTGGCTCGGCACGATGATGGCGCAAGTCTTCACCAAGGGTTTCCGTCCAAGCATCATGCGTCGCACCCTGTGCTTCGCGCTGTTCTGGCACGCGCTCGACATCATCTGGATCGGCATCTTCACCAATGTCTATCTTCTGGGAACGCTGACATGAGCGACCATCACGCCCACGACGCCGCGCCTGGCGAAGGCGGCGATTTCGGCGAGCATTCCGTCTCCGAATCGGTGCGCAACTATGTGATCGGCCTCGTTCTCGCGGCCATGCTCACCATCGCTTCGTTCTATGTGGCGAGCGGCACCGCCCTACTCTACAGCCCGGGAGTCCTCATGGGGCTTGCGGCGCTCGCCGTCGCCCAGATGGGCGTTCACCTCGTCTTTTTCCTGCACATCACCACCGGCGCGGACAATACGAACAACGCGCTGGCGCTCGCGTTCGGCGGGCTCATCGTCGGGCTCGTCATCGCGGGATCGGTCTGGATCATGTTCCACCTCAACGCCAACATGACCCTGCCGGCGAACATGATGAACCTGCGGATGCAGTGAGGGCGCCTCCCACGCAGGGCTCGTCGAACCAAGCGCGCGTTCCCGTACTGTCGCGTTACGGTTAGACTGCGCGCCCGGGCGCAGGCGCCCTATGGGCGGTCGGGACTTTCCGCCGGCCGCGGAACTCCGCCGGGGTTCGGCTTGCGACCTGAGGGAGAACGTAATGACCAACGAGGACCTGCGGGCGCTGAACAAGACCCGCCACATCCAACAAATCGCTTTCCTCACGCGCGATCTCGAACAATCGATGCAAGCCTGGATCGACGTGTTGCGCATTGGTCCCTGGCGGGTGTTCCGCTTCACCGACAAGACCGTCAAGAACCTCAAGGTTGGCGGCAAGCCGGTCGAGGAGCCGTTCGAGTTCCGGATCGGGATCACCCATGTCGGCGATATGGAGATCGAGCTCATCCAGCCGGTGCGCGGGCCGATGATCTACCAGGAGTATATCGACCGGCGCGGCGAAGGGCTGCACCACATCAAGGAGAAGCTTCCAGAGGACACGATGACGGCCGTCGTCGCAGACTATGAGAAGCGGGGCGTTTCGGTGACGCAGACCGGCCAGTTCGTCGCCGATTTCCACTTTTACCTCAATACCGAGCCGACTCTCGACTTCATCTATGAACTCGGCAACTGCCCCTATCAGGATCTGCCGCCCGACATGGTGACGATCTATCCGCCGGAACCTGCTTGACGGAGCACGATGGATTCCCCGGCGCAGAAGGAGGCGGCGCGAGCAGCCGGTCGGGTCACCTGGCCGCCGATCGCGATCTCGCCGCCGGAAATGTCCTCGAGCCCGGCGATCATCCGCAGGATCGTCGACTTCCCACAGCCCGACGGGCCGAGGAAGACGACGAATTCCTTGTCCTCGACGTGAAGGTCGATGTCGCGGACGACGGCGTGCGGCCCGAACGTCTTGACGATCTTCCGGCAGTCGATTTGCGCCATATCAGCGCCCTGCCGTCGCCGGCATCTTGATCTGCAGCTTGACGTCTCCCGGTCGGCCGGACGCGGCGCGCTCCACCGCTTCGACGCTTTGCTCGAACGGGAATGTGCCGGAGATGAGCGGCTTCAGGTCGACCTTGCCCGAGGCGATCAGCTCGATCGCCCGTGCGTGCACGTTGGCGTAGCGGAAGATCGTCTCGATCCGCGCTTCTTTGACGCACGCCGCGACGACGTCGAACGGAACCGGATCGACCGGCATGCCGACCAGCACCACGCAGCCGCCGGGCCTGACGAGGTCGAAGATCCCGTCATACGCCTTGGTGCTGCCGCTCGCCTCGAACACGATGTCCGCGCCCCAATTGTCGGTGAGCTTCGCCACCTCGTCGGCAAGCTTCTTCTCGCGGCTGTTGACCGTGGTCACGCCCTTGTAGCGCCCGACGATCTCGAGCTTCTCGTTCACAAGGTCGGAAACAATCACCCGGGCGCAGCCGCCCGCCAGCGCCGCCAGCGCCACCATGATGCCGATCGTCCCGCTGCCGATCACCACGGCGACGTCGCCGGGCGTGATCTTCGCCTTGGACGCCGCCTGCATGCCGATGGCGAACGGCTCGACCAGCGCCCCCTCGGCGAAGCTGACGTTCTCGGGCAGTTTGTAGGTGAAGGCTTCGGGATGGACGACATAGGCCGTCAGGCACCCGTGCACCGGCGGCGTCGCCCAGAAGGTCACGCTCGGGTCGACGTTGTAGAGCCCCATGCGCGAGGCGCGCGAGGCCATGTCCGGCACGCCAGGCTCCATGCAGACCCGGTCGCCGACTTTCAGGCTCTTCACTTCCGGCCCGACCTCGACGACCGTTCCGGCCGCCTCGTGGCCAAGCACCATCGGCGACTTGACAATGAACGAGCCGATGCGGCCATGGGTGTAGTAGTGCACGTCGCTGCCGCAGACGCCGACCGTGTCGACCGCGATCTTGACGTCGCGCGGACCAAGTTCAAGCGGCAAATCGATGTCGCGGAGGGAGAGGCTTCGCTCTTTTTCCAGGACCAGTGCGCGCATTTGCAGCTCCTTAAACGTTGCGTTTGAACAGGAAGTTCAGGAAGCCGCTGAGGACGCCAGGAAACATCAGCGGCGGCAGGGACAGGACGATAACAGAAGCGTTGAGGGTCCCCCAAGGGGGTATCGAATCCGAGCTGAGACAACTTTGAGGTGACGATCGGCAGGGTTCGCGGGTCGGAGGTCGTCAGTATCGGCGCGATCAGGAACTCGTTCCACACCTGCACGAAGGAGAAGACGGTGGCGCCGGGCGGCGACTTCGCCGCCACCGGGAGCGCGGCTGGGCCCTTCTTCTCCCTTTGGGACAAGGGAGCCCGCGCCCTCACGTCGTCGGCGCCCCCTCGAGTCGATATAACCTCTTCACAAAGCCGTCGCGGCAATCGAAGACATGTTTGGCGCCGTCCACGACGTGCGGCTGTCGGTCGCCGCCGGCATAGCGGGCATGAACGAATCGACCTTCTCGCGCCATTTCAAGCGGATGACCGAAGCCAATTTCGTCGACTGCGTAGCAAGATCCGGATCGCCAAGGCCCGCGCGCTTCTGGAAGGCGACAGCCTCGGCGTCACCGACATCTGTTTCGAGTGCGGGTTTCAGAACAGCTCGAACTTCAACCGGACGTTCCGGCGCGAGAAGGGCATGACGCCGCGCGACTTCCGAGCGGGGGTGCGGATCCGGAGCGCAGGGCGCGGCTGACGCGCCGCGCGCACGCCGAAGCCAGAAACTACACCTAGAGCAAGATGATTTTTGGACGAATCGCACGGCGCCCCCTCATCCGACCGCTCACAGGGGGCCACCCCCGGGTCTTCGCCCAGGGGCAGGCTTTTCACTCACGGAGAAAGGGACTCCTGGACGCGCTTTACAACCCGTCCGCGCCCGGTCTCGCGCCCCGTTTTCGCCCGCCTGTTCTTTCCCTGTTCCGCCCCGAAATCGCCTGATAATTCCCTGTTCCGGTCCTGTTAAGTTCCCTGTTCCGCGCCCGCGCGAGCCCGCAACCTGAGGGTTGTAAATCCGGTAACGCTATGACATTGCAGGACTTCCTAGTAAGAAGCGCCAGCCGCAGCGCAGGAAAATTCCCTGCTAGCAAGGAATTCGCATCGCCGGCGGCGGACCCTTGCAGCGGCGTTGCAACGCGCCCGTTCGTTCACCGCCTCGGGTAGCGTTCGCTCAAGAGCTGAAACAGCGCGCGCGCCGCCTGGATCTCGCCGCCCGCCGGCCCGTGGGCGCGGGCCTTCGGGTTCCAGGCGTAGACGTCGAAATGGACCCAGTTCTTGGCCTTTTCGACAAAGCGGCGGAGAAACAGCGCCGCCGTGATCGACCCGGCCATGCCGGCGCCCGTGCCGGAATTGCTGACGTCGCCGACCGTTCCGTCGATCATCGCGTCGTACGGCCGCCAGAGCGGCATGCGCCAGAGCGGATCGCAGGCGCGCTCAGCGTGGTCGGCGATGGCCGCGGCGAGCCCGTCGTCGTCGGTGTAGAAAGGCGGTAGGTCGGGGCCGAGCGCCACCCGCGCCGCGCCCGTGAGGGTGGCGAAGTCGATCAAAAGCTCCGGCGCCTCCTCGTCGGCGAGCGCCAGCGCGTCGGCGAGGATCAGCCGGCCCTCGGCGTCGGTGTTGCCGATCTCGACCGCCAGGCCCTTGCGGCCGACGATCACGTCGCCCGGCCGCATCGCCGGACCGGAGATCGCGTTTTCGACGATCGGGATGACCGTCCGCAGACGGACGTCGAGATCCATCTCCATGACAAGCCGCGCCAGCGTCAGCGCGGTCGCCGCGCCGCCCATGTCCTTCTTCATCAACTCCATGCCCGCGGCGGGCTTGATGTCGAGGCCGCCGCTGTCAAACGTGACGCCCTTGCCGACGAGCGTGACCTTTGGCGCATCGTCCCGCCCCCAGACGAAGTCGACGATCCTCGGCTGCTCCGCCGCGGCCCGGCCGACAGCGTGAACGAGCGGGAAATTCTCGGCCAGGAGCTCGGCGCCGCGCACGATGCTGACGCCGGCGTCGAAGGTCTCGGCAAGCTTCACCGTCGCCTGCTCGAGCGCGTCGGGCCCGAGCGCGTTGGCCGGCGCGTTGACGAGGTCGCGGCCGAAGGCCACGGCGGCGGCGATTTTCTCGATGCGCTCCGAATCGACGCCGGCGGGCGCGACGAGCCGGGGCTTCTCGGATGGGGACGGATCGGCCTTGAAGCGGTCGTAGCGATAGAGCGCCATCAGGAAACCGAGCGCGGCGAGGCCGGCGTCAACCGGCGCATTGGCGAAGCGGTAGACGCCCGCCGGCAGGCTCGTCGCCAGCTTGCCCGCGGCCAGCGGGTCGCGCCGCGGCGCGCCCAGAGCCTCGACGCCGAACAGGACGCCCGCCAGCGCTCCGCCCTCGCCGGGGACGAGCTGCAGCTGTCCGGGCTTCGGCTTGAAGCCGCAGCGCTCGGCGAAGGCCGAGGCCGGGCCGCCGATCTCAGCCTTCACCATGTCCCAATCGTCGGGCGCGACAAACCAGATTGCCAACGCGTCCGGCGTCGGCGCGGCGAAGAGTGACAAAGTCCGGACTCCATTGTGAGGCGACCGGCGCCCCGATCACAGACGGGCGACTCGGCTTGATGCGCAATCCCTACCTGGAGCGGCGGGCAAAACAAGGGCCGCGCGTTCAGAAGGGCGCGGTCAGCCGCCTGGAGGCCCCTCGTTTGAAACCCCGTCGCCGCTTCGGTTAGAATTGCCGCGGTTTCGTCCCGCTCGCCCGATACAAGCTGAAAGGGTCGCGAAACTGCCAAACCCGTGCGATCACAATTCGGGTCGCCGGTTGTGACTTGACTTCAGAACGGCTTGACCGGCGTAACATCGGAACCGGTCCTGAACAGGATGCGAGGCGCCGCCAGGCGGAATGGGCGAAGGGTCGAGGAGATTCGATTGTCGGAGATCAGCCAAACAGCCAGAGTTCGCCTGCTCGGCGAGGCCACGCCGCCGAAGACGCCATCCCTGGCCGCGGTCGCGCCGACGGAGTCTCCCGCGCCGCGCGCAGAGCCGTCGCCGGCCGCTCGGCCGCTCTTCCTGTCCGACGCCGCCGAAGGCGCGGACGTCCTCGAAGCCGGGCGGATCGTGCAGCCGCTCGCCCAACTCTGCGTGACAGGCCAAGTGCAGACGCCGTTCCTCGCCGCGATCGCCGGCCCGGGCGGCACCGGCAAGACCTTCGCCCTCAACCGGCTGGCCGAGACCGTCCAGACACTCGCCGGCTCCCGGGGCGCGCTCACGCGGGTCGTGGTCGTGCGCGTCGACGCGGCCGACGGCGCCGACGCGCCGGTGGCGATCGCCAGCGCCGCTTATGCCGCGCTCGATCGCGATCCGGGCGACGTCGACTATGCGCCGCTGCTCGACGAATCGGCCCATGCCGGCGGCGACCCCCTGCGGGCGGCCAAGGCGGCGTCCGACCGCCATGAGGAGACTGTCCGCCGGCTCGAGGCCGAACGGGTGCAACGCGACGAGGCCGAGGCGCGCAACGCTCGCCTGCCCGACGCGCTCCTGTTCGAGACCCCCGGTTCGCGCGTCGACGTCTTCGCCCGCGCGCGCCGCGCCGCCATCGATGCGCGCCTGCGCCGGTTCGACCTCGCCGGCGCCGACGCGGACGCAAGCTACCGCGACCTCGTCCGGGACATCGCCAGCATGCGCTCCGGCGGCCGGCTCGGCGTCGCCGTGCGGGCGATCTGGGCCTATCCCGGCCAACGCAAACTGATTTTCTGGGCGATCGCCGCGTTCGTCCTCGCCTTTCTCGTCCATCTGCTGCACGGCCAGGAGACACTGGGCGCGATCCAGGTCCCGAGCGCGGCCGGGCAATTCGTCACCAACTCGACGGCGAAAGCCACCGGTTGGATCGCGTCGCACGGCGCCTGGTTCGAGACCGCCTCCAAGGTCCTCACCGTCATCGGCGCCCTCGCGCTGGCGCTCAACCTTTGGCGGGCGATCGGCCTCGCCAGTCTCTTGCTGCGCGGTTCGCAACTCCTCAACCTCGACGTTCGCGACCGTCGGCGCGACCTCGACAGCCGCGTCGCCCGGCTCAACCAGCGGGTCGCGGCGCTGTCGGCCGACGCCGACGCCGCTGCTAAGCACGCCGAAGCGGCCGCCCGCCGCCTCGGCGGCAAGGCGCAGACCCGCGCGCCGGGGCCGGACTTCCTCGACGCAAGCCACAGCCACGCCGCCGCAGCGCGCGGGTTCCTCGCGGCGCTCGGCGAGCGGATGGGTGGGGGCCGGACGTCCGGCGCGCCGGAGCGGCTTGTCTTTGTCGTCGACAATCTCGACGCCCTGCCGCCGGCGGCGGCGATCGCCTGGATCGACGCGGCGCAGAGCGCGATCGGCGCGGGCGCGATCGGCGTCCTCGCGCTCGATCCGGCCCGACTGGTCGGCGCGCTCGGCGGCCCGGGCGAGGCGCGCCGCCGGTTCGACAAGTGGCTGCAAGTTGTCGTCAATTTGCCGGGTCGCGCTGGCGTCGACGGGGAGCGCCTGGTTGCGCGCCTGCTCGCGACCGATGGAGAGCCGGCCTCGCCGGCGCCCGATCCGGCGGTCGCGCGCGCGCTGTCCGAGCCGCTGACCAGCGCGGAAGCGGGGCTCTTGACCGCGCTCGCCCCTCTCGCCGCCGGTTCTCCGCGCGCGGCCAAGCGCTTCCTCAACGCCTACCGCCTGGCCCGCTGCTCCGACGCCCCGCGCCCCGCCCTCGCGCTGATGCAGGCGGTGGCCTTCGCCGACGACGAGACGCAGGCGGCGATGCGCCGCCGGCTGTCGAACGGCGGCGGCGACCTTGAGCCGTTCGACGGCCCGGATGCGCTGGTGCGGGCGGTCAGGAGCGCCCGGACCGCGAACGGCGGCGCGCTCACAGTCGCCGAGGCGCGCGCGGCGGACGCGGTCGCGCGCCGCTACGCCCTCGCGTTCTGACCGCCCCGGCAAGTCGACCGGGACGGCCCCGGCAAATTGCTGTCGGTCGACGAGCGGCGAAGGGGCAAGCGCAACTCCGAGCCGGCCGGCGCCGGCCTCGCGGCGGACCCGTCCGACTCTCCCGAGTCGGTTTTGAGACTTTTCAAAGGGTTGCGGCAATTTTCGTAGGCCGACGCAGGTTACGAGCAAGACCCCAGACGCCGGCCTCGGCGGCGGAAGGCGGTCGCCGCGGGCGACGCGGCAGGTCGGTGACATCCGAGTCGGTTTTGAGCTATTTCAAGGGCTTGAGGCGATTTTCGTGGGCCGGCGCAGCTCCCCAAGCGGGGCGCCGGCGCTGGCCTGACCGCCCGAGCGGCCGGCACAGTAGGATCGCCCTGCGACGCTCGAGTCCGTTTTGAACCTTTTCAAAGGCTTGCGGCGTTTTTTGCGGGCCGGTGGAGCGGCGCGACTCCCAGGCAGGGCGACGGCGCTGACCTCGCGGCGCGACGCCGGTCGGCACAGTAGGATCGCCGTGCGACGCCCGAGTCCGTTTCTTGCGTTTTCAAACGCTTGCGGCGTCATTTTCGATTCAAGGATTCGCTGCAATTTCCCAAGCCGCCACTTTCGGCCCTCGTCCTGAGCCTGTGTCGAAGGACGCTCCAGCAGCCTCAAGCGTCGCCGCCTGCTGGAGCATGCTTCGAGACCTACGCTTCGCGTCGCTCCTCAGCATGAGGAGTATGGGTCTCACGTTTGACGCCTTGGCAGGTACGATTCCGGGGACTGTCGCAGGTGGCGAGGAGGTCGCAGGCTGCCCAGGCGATGCAGCAGGCCGACCCGGTTCCTGTGTCTAGCCCTTTTCAAAGCTTGAAGCGTTTTGCGGCGCAGGCGACACGCGGAGGTCCCGTCCGACCGGGTTGGGCGCGACCCATGTCACGCGCCATCGACCCCTCGTCCGGGATCGCCCCACTTTTCACACTTTCTTACAGCGCTGTCGGATGCCGATCGCCGCCCTTCGCGAGGGCGCGCGGAGATCCCGACCAGATGAGGCTATCGCATATTCTGGTTTTTCGCAACAAAATGCTTCTCTTTCCGTCGAATCTGTCGCGCGGTCGAAATCCCGAAGGCGGCCCCTTGCAGGCCGGCCGCCGCGTCGGGATCGGGGTCGCGTCCGCGCGTCCGGATTGGAGAGAGGCAAGCCAGCAGGTTGACCCGGAGCGTCCGGCTTGCGGCGACGGGCTCGTCGCGCAAATCAAGATGCGGCGCGGCCGGACATCCTGGGCCTATTGCGACGCCGCCCATGAACTTTGTCGGCGAGCTTCCGCAGGGGCAGGCGATCTCTGACTGATGCGCGCCGAATAGCGGAATCCGATCCTCCGTTCGATCAGGTCGCAACCGCCTGCCAGTGTGAATCTCTGGCTCGATACTCTGTCCGCCCAGCCATTTAACGGCCGAAGTCGACCCTGAGCCGGCGTTGACGCGGACTCCCTTCTCCCATGGGGAAGAAGCAGAAGAACCCGCACCCCAGACGCAGCCTGGCTTGGGCGGCCTGGTGCATCGCCCGCCTCGGCGGCTGGACCGGCTACGCCAAAGAGCGTTCGCCAGGCCCTATCACCTTCGTCCACGGCCTGCGCCGCTTCCACGCCATCGCAGAAGGCTTCAATCTCGCCGCCGCCACCTCGCCTGCCCCACTTGACAGCTGAGCAAATCAAATGTGTGCGCACGCTAGCCCTATGGGAGAAGGAGGTCGCGCCCTTCGTCCACTGTCCGCCCTTTTCGTCGGTTGGTTGGGGCGGTAGTGAATGCGTGCTTCGGAAAATGACAGGCCTTTGCCGGCTGTGGTAGTGCTTGATCGCGGGGGAGACGACATGGGAGGACCAAGGATCGTGGCCTTGCGGCCTGACCGGCGTCAACCCGGCGCGACTGCGGAGCGTATGAGCGACGCGGAACCCGAAGACGCACGCGACACCGTTGAACAGCTTGGCGACGCACTCGCGGCGATGGTCAGCGCCGCCCCGGTTGGAGAGGAACTCGTCAAGGAGGTCGCCGCCCGCTATTTTTCCGATTTCGTCGCGGGCGTCGAGGCCAACGTCGTGGAACGCGTGGGACGCCACTGGAGGTATGCCAATGGCGGGAATGAAATCTCGGGCTCCCTGTCGAGATTGTTAGACGACGTCTGGTTATCACCGGACATTGTTCGGCTTCCGGATGTCGGCGTCGTTGTGCCAGCAAAGCCTCTGCCGATCGGCGTATTGCTGAGCGACCCCACATTGCACTCGAAATACTGGACCGGACTGCGTATTCTTGCGATCGGGTTCGGCATGGCCCTCAACTCCGCGAGACAGACACAGGGCAAGATCGGCGCCCTCGAGGAAATTGCCGGGTTCCAGCAAATCTCGCGCCTAGTGTTACGTATGGAGAGTCTCGACGAATTGTTCTCGTCAATCTGCAGCGAAACGCTCCGTATGCTTTCCGCCGACATTTGTGGCGTCTTCCTTCGGGAGGGAGACGACTTGGTGATGCGCGATTGCATTGGCAATCAAACAAAAACTCTTCGAACAATCCGGTTGCGGCAAGGTCAGGGTCTAGCGGGCCGCGTCCTCCTGACCAACAAGCACTGCATCGTCGGGGACTATTTGACGAGCGAGATCCTCAGCCAAGACTATGCGGATCTCGTTCGCTCCGAACGCATCCGTTCGGCGCTCGGCGCGCCGCTGCGCGTTAATGAAAGGACAATCGGCGTTCTCGAGGTGTGGCGTCGCAGGCCATCGACCTTCATTGACGCCGACGTCCGGCGGATCATCACGCTGTCTGATCTCACGGCGATCGCAATCAACAACGCCGAGCTCTATGAAAAACAGATGTCCATCGCGCACGAGCTGACGTCGGCGAACGTCCAGCTCAGTGAGCGCTATGCCGCCGCCAATCATCGGGCGCTGGTGACCGACGAAGTGCTCCGCGTTGTGGTTTCCGGCGAGGCGTTGTCCGCCCTCGTTCGCGTCGTCGCCAAACACGCAGACGCCGAAATTGTGTTTCTGACGACCGATCTGGAACCGATGGCCGGTTTGAATAAGCCGGCATGGCTCGACGACTGCCTCCCCGCCATCGGGCAAGCGGTCAGCTGGCTTGACGCGCGACAGACCGCAAAAATGAAGACCCTCGGAGTCGGAGATTGCTGGCTCACGGTCCATCCGATCGTTGCTGTCCAGGAGCGTGTCGGATGGGCGTGCGCGCTGGGGAGCGTTCCTCCGACAACGGCGCATCAAATCGCGATTGGCCAAGGCGCTATGGCTTGCGCGCTCCATTACATGGAAAGCCGCGCCGCCGCGAACGCACAAGCGGGGATGCACGGCAGCGTTCTATGGGACCTTTTGGAAGGCGCGCCCAGTGCGCGGGAAGCCGCCCTGCTGCGAGCCAGGGAGATGCAAATCGATATCGGCGGCAGATTGCGAGTCGTCCACTTGGTTGCCGAGACCCTCAATAATATCAAGCCGCAGGCCTTTGATGCGGAAGCGCCCGAGCGCGGGCCGAAGACGATTCTCGACGCTTTCCAGCATGACTTTGGCCAGCCAGGAGAGGTCAGGCTTATGGCGGGACGGGGAAACCAACTTGTGGCGGTCGTGGCGGGCGAAACCTGCAATCAACTCAGATCAAAGATTGGCTCGGTTGAAGCCGCAATCACGCGCAAGGCGCCTGGGCTCCGATTGTTCTGGGGCGTCAGTTCGCCTTGCACGGGAGCGGGACGGCTGCACACAGCTCACCAGGAGGCGGCCTCCGCGGTGCATGTGGCCAGAAAGATCGACTTCGGGTCGAATCTCGCTATACACGACGAGCTTGGCGTCGTCAGCCTGCTGACGAAGGTCAGATCCGACGTAGAGCTCAGCAATTTCGTGCGTGACACTCTGGGCGCCGTTATTTCTCACGATAAGAAGCGACAGGGCGCCTTGATCCTCACCGTGAGGGCATACTTCGAATGCAATTGCAATCAGATGGCTGCAGCCAGAAAACTGCATGTGCACGAGAAGACGGTCAAATACCGGCTGACGCAATTTGAAACATTGACGGGTTTCAGTCTGGACAACCATGAGGACCAAGTGCGAGCGCACCTCGCGATTGCGATGTACGCTCTGTCCCCTGGAATTAAACAGCCGACGGCTGATTGAGGTCGGTCGCTGCGAAAAAATACGCAGCGTAGTTGTTTCCCCGTCGGTTCTTTGACGCTCATTGGGCTAGCGGTTTTGGACCACGCTAACTCGTCATTGCGAGGAGCGAAGCGACGAAGCGATCCATTGATCGTAGGGCGCCGGCGGCCTTGGATTGCTTCGCTTCGCTGGCAATGACGAAGGCACCGCGGTTCAAAAACCGCTCTAAAGGTCCAATTCGAGGACGGCTCCCTTCGAGCGGGATACACACGTCGTGAGATACTCGGCTCGCTCGTCCTCGCTTAGAACGTAATCTTTGTGGTCCACTTCGCCGCTCAAATACCTGACCTTGCAGGAGCCACAGAGTCCGCTTTCGCACGATACGCCGACATCCAGACCGTAGCGGCCAAGGATTGTCGCAATGGACGTGTCGCCTGGAACGTGGAGCAGGCGGCCGCTGCTCGCGATCCGAACCTGAAATCCATCTTCCGGCCTGGGGTCGCCGCCGACCCGAGCCGGAGCGGCTGCCGGGAGCGCAGGACTTTCAAAGTATTCACAATGCACGGCGTCGGACGGCCAGTGCGAGCTCGCCTGAGCGCAGGCGATCATAAATCCAGGCGGCCCGCAGTAGTACAGTTGCCGCCCCTCGGCGCGACGGCTGAGGAGACTCGCAATATCCAGCCCCCTCTTGGGATTGCCGCCGTCGCAGTGGATCACAACGCGCCCGCGATCGGCCAGCGGCGACAGTTCGTCCAGAAACGCGGCGTGCGCCATTGATTTGGCGCAGTAGTGAAGTGTGTAGTCAGCGCCGATCGCCTCCAGACGGTGCGCCATCGCCTTCAGCGGAGTGATGCCGATCCCTCCTGCGAGCATCAGGTAACGGGAAGCGCCTTCGACGAGCCGAAAAGAGTTGCGGGGAGTCCCGACCGCCGCGTGGCGTTGCGGAACGAACCGATCGTGGATCGCGATCGAGCCGCCCCGACCGTCCTCTTTTCTCAATACCGCGATCACGTACCGATGCCGCTCGTCCGGATCGTTGCAAAGAGAATATTGCCGGATGTGACCCAATCCAGAGTGCACGTCGATATGGGCGCCGGCGGAGAACCGCGGCAGCTCGCCGCCATTTTCGGCAGTCAACTCGTAAGAGTTGACGCCGATCGCCTGGTACGTGACCTGGCGAACTCTCAGCCTCAAAGTCGGGGTCTCGCCAAGCGATTTTGATGGCTCCGTCACTATCCCTGGCGATCCGTAGGCACGGCCCTAGAGCGCGGCTTCGATGTCGTTCAGTCTGCGCAGAACATGGTCTTTGCGCCGGTCGAACGGGAGATCGTCGCACTCCTTCATGATGTCGAAGACCATATGCGCGGCCTTTCGGATGGTCTCGCGATCCTCGTCCTTTTCCGGGCGTCGCGGGATTTTCAGCCGCGAGTCCGACGTATATCTCGGCAGCGTCTCCGTGGGATTGGACGCCGCCCGAAGCGGAACCGGGTCGGGCGAGGTCTTGCCGGCGACGAGGTCGCGCAACAGCGCTCGGCACATGTACACCCCGACGTCGGTCCGCCCCGGGTGCTCAAGGCCATGGATGGGGATGGCGCCCTGGCTGACAATGACCTCATAATCGCCCGGCGCCCGCTGCATCTCGTCATACGTGCGGTGGCGCGTCTGGCCGACCAGGAAATCGATCTTGTCGACCCCGCAATCCTCCTCCCGTCCGCGACGCTCCGGATCGACTTCGTCATTGAAATGGCGCCACCCGAATGCGATCGAGTGCTCATCATCCACAGGCACTTGCCAGCGCGACATGCCGGGTCCGGAATGCCGTTGAGGAGCCGCCGCCACGACTGCCGCGTTCTGCATCCAGTTGGGGAGTCCCATCTGCGAAATGCGGATCCAGACATCCGTGTCCGAGAGACGCCGGCCAGCGGTGAAGATCATTCCATTCCTGTTGTCGGTAGGATGCCAGTCAATGATCGGCATTTCGCCGAATTCCCCTTGAAGCGACGTCCCCCCCGCAATCGCGGCGTCAACGCCTGCAACCGTCATATTATTGTGCAGCAGAGCGGTGTGGAAATGGTCGATCTGGTTTTCGTAGACCTGCAGCCAATTGCAATCGAAGATATTGGAGAACGGGACCAATCGGGTGTCCTTGGGGAAGACGTATCCATCAAAGACCGAAAAGGGCGGCTTCTGATCCGGTGGCCCGAGATAGGCGAAAACCAGCCCATCCCGCTCGAAAGCCGGATAGGCTCCCTGGCACACGGTCTCCTTCAGGCGTGTGTCCGCGGGTTCCGCCGGCGCTTCCAATAGGGCCCCGTCGAGGTCGAACAGCCAGCCGTGATAGGAGCAGCGAATGCCGCGCTGCGACACGATCCCGAACTCGAGCGAGGCTCCGCGGTGCGCGCACTTCCGGTGCATGACGCCGACATTGCCGCCCCGATCTCTGAACGCGACGAGATCTTCGTGAAGGATCCGGATCGCCTTTGGGACATCTGTCAGTTCTTGAGACAGGCAAACGGGCTGCCAGTAACGGCGCATGGTCTCGCCGAGCGGCGTTCCCGGACCTGTTTTCAGGATCTCGAGATCGGTTGGAGGCATCGTCTGCTTGTCGCGCAGCCGATACCCGCCATAGGCGGCGCCGGCGCGCGTTAGGCCGTCAAGTTTTGCCTGATGCATTCCGAGTCCTCCCGTAGCCAGAATGAACCGATTGGGTACGCAGGAACCGCCGTGTTCTGCGCGAGCTCCAAGTCGAACGTCCGGCTCTTGTTCTGCAATTGTATGGATTTCCACGATCGGGTCATTGACCCGCCGCGATAAAGACTGCGCGGTCCGCTTAGCGGGATTCGACAGAAAGGGGGTCCGTGAGCGGCTTCGGGGCGGGAGCGCTTGGCGCGCGTCTCGCTTCGTTCGGAATGACGGGCAAGTTGTTCAAAGCAAGCGCCCGCCGTCATTACGACCCCCGGGCTCATTGACCCGGGGGTCGCAATGACGGCAGGGGTCGAACTCAACGCATAGGGCTCTCAAGCCAGACGGACGACGCTCTCGCTCATCGGACGGCCGCCGGCGCCGGATCGAGGCGCAGGTAATAGCGGCGCCACAGTCGCCCGAGCCATTGCGCGAACGCCTCCAAGTAGATGAAGACGACGGGCGTCGTGTACAGCGTCAGGGCCTGGCTGACGATCAGTCCGCCGACAATGGTGATGCCGAGCGGATGGCGCAGCTCCGAGCCTTCGCCCGTGCCGAAGGCCAGCGGAAGCGCGCCCCCAATCGCGGCGCAGGTGGTCATCATGATCGGGCGGAAACGCAAAAGGCAGGCCTGTTCGATCGCCTCGCGGGCGCTCAAGCCGCGCCGCTGCGCTTCGAGCGCGAAATCGATCATCATGATCGCGTTCTTCTTCACGATGCCGATCAAGAGCAGCACGCCGATCGCCGCGATGACCGTGAACGGCGTGTCGAAAATCCACAGCGCCAGCGCCGCGCCAACACTGGCCGAGAACAGGGTCGAGAGAATGGTGATCGGGTGGATCAGGCTCTCGTAGAGAATGCCGAGCACGATATAGATCGTCAGCAGCGCGCCGCCGAATAGCATCGGCATGCTCGACTGCGATTGTTGATAGGTCGCGGCGGTGCCGGCGAACGAGCCGCGCACGCTCGAGGGCATGCCGATGTTGCGGATCGCGTCCTCGATCTCCGTCTGCGCCTCGCTCAGCGTGCGGCCGGGCGCGAGGTTGAAGGAAATGGTCGCGGCCGCGAACAGGCCCTGATGATTGACGCTGAGTGGCGTATGGCCTGGAACGTAACGGGCGAAGGCGGACAGCGGGACCATCGGCTCGACCGAGGACGAGACCGCCGAGCCGGTCGATGCGGTCGTATGGCCGCTCGCCGCCAGCGCATTGGTGGCGAGGTTGCGGGCGGCGTCCGCGGCGATCGAGGTCGCTGTGGTCTGCGTCCCGGTGCTCGATTTATAGAGACCTGCGGCGAGGCCGGTCGTCTGGACGCCGGTCGGGTTGGCGCCGGCGGTCGAGACATAGAGATTGTCGAGCGTGCGCGGATCCTGCCAGTACTGCGGCGCGACCTCCATCACCACGTGATACTGGTTCTGCGCGCTGTAGATCACCGACACCTGCCGCTGGCCGAAGGCGTCGTAGAGCGTGTTGTCGATCGCGCTCAGCGTCAGGCCGAGGCGCATCGCGGTCGCGCGGTCGATGTCGATATCGGTCTCGAGCCCGCCTTGCTGCTGGTCGGAATTGACGTCCTTGACGATGTTGCTCTTCAGCAGCGCTTCGGTGAGCTTCGGCGCCCACTTGTAGAGGTCCGCCGGATCGTCCGAGAGCAGCGTGTACTGGTAGGTCGCGTTGCTCTGCCGGCCGCCGGTGCGCAGGTCCGACACCGCGATCATGAAGAGGCGCGCGCCGGCCACCCGGGAAAGCTGGCCGCGCAGCCGGTTGACCACGCCGTCGGCGGTGATCCCCCGCTCCGCATAGGGCTTCAGCGACGCGTAGATGAAGCCGGAGTTCGTCTGCCGGCCGCCGGTGAACCCGACGACATGGACGACCGCCGGGTCTTCCTGCACGATCGTCTGCAGTTCGGTGAATTTGTCCTTCATCGCCTGGAACGAGATGCTCTGGTCGGCCTGGATCGAGCCGATGATCAGCCCCGTATCCTGGACCGGGAACAGTCCGTAGTTGATGTGGTAACGGAAGAGATCGTAATTGAGCCAGACCGTGGCGATGAGCGTCGCCGCGACGAGCGCCGGATGGCGGAGCGCCACCCGGAGCGTACTGCGATAGAAGCCGAGCGCCGCGTCGAAAACGCGTTCCGAGGCCTGATAGAGCCGGCCGTGGCGGCGCGTGGCTTCGCGCGGCAGGATCAGCGCACACATCATCGGCGTCGTCGTCAGCGAGACGACGAGAGAGATCAGCACGGCCGCCGAGAGGGTGAGCGCGAACTCGTTGAACAGGCGCCCGACGATGCCGCCGAAAAAGATCAGCGGCGCGAACACCGCGATCAGCGACAACGAGATCGAAAGGACGGTGAAGCCGACCTCGTTGGCGCCGACGATCGCCGCCTCGAGGCGCGGCATGCCCGCTTCGAGATGCCGGGCGACGTTTTCGAGGACGACGATCGCGTCGTCGACGACAAAGCCGGTCGAGATCGTCAGCGCCATCAGCGACAGGTTGTCGAGGCTGAATCCGGCGAGATACATCACGCCGAACGTGCCGATGATCGAGGTCGGCACAGCGACGCTCGGGATCGCCGCCGCCCGCACGCTGCGCAGGAAGGCGAAGACGACCAGAATCACCAGGACGACCGCGATGACCAGCGTCTTCTGGGTGTCGGCAAGCGACTGGCGGATGGTCGTCGAGCGGTCGACCGCGACCGTCAGATCGACGTCGCCCGGAAGCGACGCGATCAGCCGGGGCAACTCGGCCCGGACGGCGTCGACGACGTCGATGATGTTGGCGCCGGGCTGCCGCGAGACGACGACCGCCACGCCCGACTTGCCATCGACGAGGCCGGCGTTGCGCAGATCCTCGACCGAGTCGACGACTTCGGCGACGTCCGACAGCTTGACCGGCGCGTTATTGCGGTAGGCGATCACCAGGTCGCGATATTGCGCCGCCTTGGTCGCCTGGTCGTTGGCGTAGATCTGATAGTGAGCGTCGTCGTTCTCGATCGCGCCCTTGGGGCTGTTGGCGTTGGCGGAAGCGAGCGCCGCGCGGATGTCTTCGAGGCCGATCCCGTATTTGAAGACCGCGGTCGGATTGATCTCGACCCGGACCGCCGGTAGGGCTGAACCGGAAACGTCGACTTCGCCCACGCCCGGCAATTGCGAGAGCCGCTGCTGCAGAACATTGGAGGCGATGTCGTAGAGCTGCCCGGCCGTATGGGCGGACGAGGTCATGGCGACGACCATGATCGGGGCGTCGGCCGGATTGACCTTATGATACGAGGGATTCTGGCGCAGGCTGGTCGGCAGGTCGGCGCGCGCCGCGACGATCGCCGCCTGAACGTCGCGCGCCGCGCCGTCGATGTCGCGGTCGAGGCCGAACTGGAGGGTGATGCGCGTCGAGCCCAGCGTGCTCTGCGACGTCATCTCGTTGACGTCGGCGACCTGGCCGAGATGCCGCTCGAGCGGCGCGGCGACCGACGTCGCCATCGTATCCGGGCTCGCGCCCGGCATGTTGGCCTGCACCGAGACGATGGGGAAATCGATCTGAGGCAGCGGCGCGACAGGCAACTGGCGGTAACCGAGCAGCCCCGCCAGCACGATCCCGATGGTCAGCAGCGTCGTCGCCACCGGCCGGCGGATGAAGATCTCGGAGAAGCGGTTTTTCACGTCGGCTCCGCCGCCAGCGCGGAGTTGGTCGCGCCGAGCCCGAATCGATGCCCGAGCCGCTCGAAGAAGAGATAAATGACGGGCGTCGTATAGAGCGTCAGCACCTGGCTGAAGGCGAGGCCGCCGACGATCGCGAGGCCGAGCGGATGGCGCAGCTCGGAGCCAACGCCGGTTCCGAGCATCAGCGGCAGCGCGCCGAAGATCGCGGCGACCGTCGTCATCAGGATCGGCCTCAGCCGCAGAAGGCACGCCTGATAGATCGCCTCGCGCGGAGGCAGCCCCTCGTTCCGCTGCGCATCGAGGGCGAAGTCGATCATCATGATCGCGTTCTTCTTGACGATGCCGATCAGGAGCACGATGCCGATCACGCCGATGATGTCGAGGCCAGCCCCGGCGAATTGGAGGGTGAGCAGCGCGCCGATGCCGGCGGACGGCAGCGTCGTCAAGATCGTGATCGGATGGATGAAGCTCTCGTAGAGCACGCCGAGCACGATATACATGGCCGCGATCGCCGCCGCGAGCAGGAACACCTCGTTCGACAGAGCCGCCTGGAAGGCCTGCGCCGCGCCCTGGTAGCTGACGGCGAAGCTCGCGGGGAGGCCGATGTCGATCAACGCCGCATTGATCTCGTCGACTGCGGCGCCGAGCGAAGCGCCGGGCGCAAGGTTGAAGGAGATGGTCGTCACCGGGAACTGTTTGAGGTGCGAGATCTGCAGCGGCGACGTCTTGACGACGAAGTTCGCGACCGCACTCAGCGGCGTCTGGCCCGAGGTCGAGGCGGACGAGGGCAAATAGAGGTTTTGCAGCGAGTTCGAGCGAGCGCGCCATCTTCGGATCGATGTCGAGGATGACCCGGTACTGGTTGCTCTGGGTGAAGATGGTGGAGATGATGCGCTGGCCGTAGGCGTCGTAAAGCGCATTGTCGACGATCGCCGGCGTGATGCCGAAGCGGGCGGCGTTGCCGCGGTCGAGATCGACAAGCACCGAACGTCCGTTCGGTTGCAGGTCGCTCGCCACATCGACGATCGAGGGAACCTTGGCGAGTCGCTGCAGGACCTTCGGCGTCCACTCCTGCAACAGCGCCAGATCCTGGTTCTCCAGGGTGAACTGATATTGGGTCGCGCTGACCGCGGTGTCGATCGTCAGATCCTGCACGGGCTGCATGTAGAGCGCGATGCCGGGGACGCCGGCGGTCTCCTGCTGCAGCCTCCGGATGATTGCGCTCACCGTCGCCTTGCGCTCGTCTTGCGGCTTCAGATTGATCAGCAGGCGACCGGAGTTCAGCGTGACGTTGGTGCCGTCGACGCCGATGAACGACGACAGGCTCGCGACGTCCGGGTCGGCGAGGATCGCCTTGGCGATCGCCTGCTGCTGCTTCGCCATGCGCTCGAAGGAGACGTCTTCGGAAGACTGGGTGACGCCCTGGATGACGCCCGTGTCCTGGATGGGAAAGAACCCCTTGGGGATCGTCGCATAAAGATAGCCGGTCAAGAGGAATGTGCCGAGCGCGACGAGGAGCGTGATCCCCTGATGGTCGAGCACCGTCGTGAGGCTCGAAGCGTAGAAGCGCGTCAGCGCCTGGAAAAGGCGTCCGCCGCTCGCCTCGTGGCCGCCGGTGGGCCTGAGGATCTTGGCGCACAGCATCGGCACAAGCGTGAGGGAGACAAAGGCCGAAATGACGATGGTCGCCGCCAGCGTGATCGCGAATTCGTGGAAGAGCCGCCCGACCACGTCGCCCATGAACAGGAGCGGGATGAGGACCGCGATCAGCGACACGGTCAGCGAGATGATGGTGAAGCCGATCTGGGCCGAGCCCTTCACCGCCGCGTCGTAGGGACTCTCGCCCGCCTCGAGATGGCGGGAGATGTTCTCGATCACGACGATCGCGTCGTCGACGACAAAGCCGGTGGCGACGGTGAGCGCCATCAGCGACAGATTGTCGAGGCTGAAGCCGAAGGCGTACATGATGGCCAGCGCGCCGACGAGCGACAGCGGCACCGACAAGCTCGGGATGATGGTCGCCGGAATGTTGCGCAGGAAGAGAAAGATCACCATCACGACGAGGCCGACCGCGAGGGCGAGTTCGAACTCGACGTCCTTGACCGAGGCCCGGATGGTCGTCGTGCGGTCGGTCAGCGGCTTCAGCGTGATCCCGGTGGGCAGGCTCGCGCTCAAGGTTGGCAGCAGCGCCTTGACGCTGTCTGCGACCTGAATGACATTCGCGCCCGGCTGGCGCTGGATGTTGACGATCAGCGCCGGCGTCTCGTCCATCCAGGCCGCAAGCCGGCTGTTCTCCGCCCCGATCTCGACCGTCGCCACGTCGGAGAGGGTGATCGGCGCGTTGTCGCGATAGGCGACCACCGAATTCAGATAGTCCTTCGGGTCGCGGATCTGGTCGTTGGCGTTGATCGTCGAAGACTGCGTCGGCCCGTCGAAGCCGCCCTTCGGCGTGTTGACGTTGAGATTGGCGATGGTGGTGCGCAGGTCGTCGAGATTGACGCCATAGGCCGCGAGCGCGAGGGGGTTGGCGTGGATGCGCACCGCGGGACGCTGGCCGCCGGACACCGTCACGAGACCGACGCCGGGAAGCTGCGAGAGCTTGGGGACGATGCGGCCCTCGATGATGTCCTCGACGTCGGTGAGCTTCATCGTGTCTGAGGCGACCCCGAGCGTCAGGATCGGCGCATCGGCCGGGTTCACCTTGGAATAGATCGGCGGCGCTGGAAGGTCGGCGGGCAGGAGGTTGCCGGCCGCGTTGATCGCCGCCTGCACTTCCTGCTCGGCGATGTCGAGGCCGATGTCGAGGCCGAATCGCAAGGTGATGACCGACGAGCCGGCCGAGCTTGCCGACATCATCTGGTTGAGGCTCGCCATCTGCCCGAACTGGCGCTCGAGCGGCGCGGTGACCGCCGACGTCATCACCTCGGGGCTCGCGCCGGGGTAGAAAGTCTGGACCTGAATGGTCGGATAATCGACCTCCGGCAGCGCCGAGAGCGGCAGGAAGCGGTACGCCGCCAACCCAACAAGCAGAATGGCGATCATGATCAGGCTGGTGGCGACCGGCCTGTCGATGAAGAGGCGAGACGGGTTCAACGGCGGCTGGCCTCTTGGCTCATCGTCCCGGACTGGCGGCGACCGTCCCGGTGGCGGCGGGTTGTGCGGCGCCGCCCGCAGCCGGCGCGGGCGCGGCCCCGGCGGAAGACAATCGCACAAGGCACTCGCGCGCATCCGCCGCGCTCGCGCGCGCGGTCGCCTGCTGAACCGTTCCCGCCTTCACGAGGTCGACGATCTTCCCCCTCACGAACGTCCGCGGATCCGCCGCCGAGGCGAAGCCGGGCGCCGCGGCGGCATAGATCGCCTTCGCCTCGGGCGAAAGACCCGCCGCACATTCGTCCGCCCCGCCGCCGACCTTTCCGGCCGCGCCGTTGCGAGCGCCATTCGCCGCTCGGTCGCCGCCCTCGGCCGACGCCGATGCGACCGCATCTCCGTTTCCGTCGACGACCCGGACTTTGGAGCCGTCGCGCAGCCGGTCGACGCCGTCGATCACCAGCTTGTCGCCGGCGGCGAGGCCGGACGTGATCGTAGTCGACTTGCCGTCGGACGGGCCGGTGACGACGTCCCGCTTCGTCACCGTGTCGTCGGCGTTCAGGAGATAGACGAAATGGCCCGACGGCCCGATCTGGACGGCGGCGTTGGGCGCCAGCGCGACCCCTTTGAGGGTGTCGATCAGGAGGCGCACGTTGACGAACTGCTGCGGGAAGAGAACGCCTTTCGGATTTGCGAAGGTGGCGCGCATCTTGATCGTGCCGGTGGTGATGTCGACCTGGCTGTCGTAGGTCGTCAGCGTCCCCTCGGCGAGCTTTTCGACATTGCCCCGGTTGAAGGCGGTCACGGGAATGGTCGCGCCCGAATTGAGCCGCTCCGCGATGCGCGGCAGATTGTCCTCCGCTGTCGAGAAGATGACGCTGATCGGGTCGAGCTGGGTGACGACCACGATGCCCGTGGCGTCCGACGGCTGCAGATAATTGCCCGGGTCCTCCAGCCTGATGCCGACGCGTCCATTGATCGGCGAGACGATGTGCGTGTAGGCGAGATTGAGCTGGGCGGTCTGCACCTGCGCCTGATCGGTCTGGATCGCCGCCTTGTCCTGCGCGACCAGCGCCTCCTGATCGGCGACCTGCTGCTTGGCGATTGAGTCCTGTTTGCTGAGCGCCTCGTAGCGTTCGAGGTCGCTTTGGGCCTGGGCGAGCAGCGCCTGGTCCTTGGCGAGCTGGCCCTGCGCCTGGGCGAGCGCAGCTTGATAGGGCCTGGGGTCGATCTGGGCGAGGAAGTCGCCCTTCTTGACCATCTGGCCTTCGGTGAAGCCCAACTCCATCAGCGTCCCGGCGATCTGGGTGCGGATCGTCACGGTCTCGAACGGCGTGACCGTGCCGAGCGCATCGAGCGTGATCGGCATGTCGCCAAGGGTGACCGGGGCGATGCGCACCGTCTGAGGCGGCGGCCCCGAGCGGCCGGAATTGACGGCCTCGTTCGGCGACGTTCCGAGCGTCTCGAACCTCTGCCACGCGAACACCGCCGCAGCCGCCAGCACGACCACGATGACCGCTCGGCCGAGAAGGCTGCGTCGTCGCGGCCGCGGCGCCTCCGGTTCGTTTCCGGGGGCGGGCTTCTCCGGCGCCGGCGTCGTGGCCGGCGCCATGCGCTCGGCCACCTCCGGCTTGAACACTTCATTCATCCGCTACCTCAGTCGAGCTCCCCAGTTGCACAAGAGAAGCGGCATGACAAACTATCCTCGCTCGTCCCGGCGCGCCGCTCGTATATCGTATACGATTTTAATTTTTCCTCATGGGCGTTCATGGGGGCGAAAACAAGGTGTTGCAATCCGAACGGAGCTAAGCCATAAGCGCCCGGCGAACGGTGCCGCCGTTCCACGGATGCGGGTGTAGCTCAGGGGTAGAGCACAACCTTGCCAAGGTTGGGGTCGAGGGTTCGAATCCCTTCGCCCGCTCCAAAAACTCTCAAAGAGATCAATAAATTGCAGGGCCGCTGGCAAGACGGTGCGGCTCCGCCTGTTTTCAAGTAGCGCCCTGGTAGCGCCCGCGGAGAACGGATTTCGCGGCGCCGACGTCCGCCTATCGAAGGCCCCGGCCATCGGCTCGACCGCGCGGCGGCGTATCCCGTCCGTCGGCCGAGCCGTAGCGACACGAAACAAAACGAGCCGCAACAAAATGAAATAGAGCCGCCACGCAACGCAACGGAGGCCGTCTATATGGGCGGCCTTATTCGTTTTGGGCATTGTCTCGACCGGCGCGCCCGTGGCCGGGCGCAAGCAAGGCTCCCGCAAGCTCCGGTATCCATCATGCGAGCAGCCATGGTTGCGCATGGCGCTGCCCGCCCCCCAACTATCCTATGCCTCGATGATGCAGAGGGCGGGCATTCCATTCCGCGGCGCTGAGCGCCCTCCGCAAACTCTCGCCCTTCCCGGCGCTCGCCCCTCGCGCCAAACTCAAGCACATTCGCGCCGGCAACTCGCCGGCGCGCCATTCTCGCGCTCTTGCGCCAAAGCCTCTGTCAGTTTGATAAGGGTAAGGCGCACTTTGGCGTCTTCGATTTGCAAAAAAGCCGAAATGAGTCGACGTCCTTCCTCCGGCTTGGGGAATCTGTTTTTCACACGCGACTGGCTCTCCACAGAATCTCCCCAAGGTTGCGAATAATTAGCTCGTGCCAGCGTATACAGATGTGCTTGAATTCTCATATCGCCTACGATTGTAAGCGGAAGGAACTGTCCGCAATCGTTTTGGCCCTCCGTCCTCTGTATGGACGGCCCTTTTTCTGACGTGCAGTATCGCCATATCTATAAGATAAACCAGAAACCCGTCTCCGATCGCAGCCGCAACCTCAGGAATCCCCTCGTTTTATGATTGACTCGATATTGGCATGATCCAGGCGCCGAAGGCCGTGAGTTTTGGATCACGGGGGCGGCGATGCGGGTTGGGGATTTCCGGGCGGATATGGTGTCGCAGTGGGTCGGGGAGTGCTTCGACGGCGAATTGCACGCCAAGCGGATTGCATCTGTGAGCGATGGCGTGCTGGGGGTGCTGCATTCGACGTCGCTGGCGGTTTCGGCGATCGGGTTGGCTTTGGCGCAAGCGCACGGCCTGAAAGCCAAGCACGCCACCAAGCAGGTCGACCGCCTGCTGAGCAACCCCGGCGTCGATCTCGGCCGCCTGTTCACGCCATGGATTCGTCAAGCCATTGGTGACGATCGGGAAATCGACGTTGCGATGGACTGGACCGACTTCGACGCCGACGATCAATCGACCCTCATGTTGAGTTTGGTTACGACCTATGGGCGCGCCCAGCCGCTGCTGTGGCTGACGGTCTACAAGGCCGAGCTCACGGGCCGGCGCAACGAATTCGAGGACTTTTGCCTGGCTCGGCTGAAGGAAGCGCTGCCCGAGGGGGTGCGCGTAACGATCCTCGCCGATCGCGGCTTCGCCGACGTGCGGCTGATGGAATTCTTGCGCGAACTCGGCTTCGACTACGTGATCAGGTTTCGCGGCGACACGGTCGTGAGCGCCACCGACGGCGAAACTCGCAAGGCGGCTCAATGGGTTGGCGCCAGCGGCCGGGCGCGAAAGCTGACGGGAGCGAAGTTGACCAGGGAAGGCTTCGAGGTCGGCGCCTGCGTCCACGTGCACGCCAAGGGCATGAAGGAGGCTTGGCATCTGGCCGCCGGCGACGGCGCCAAGTCGGCCACGGCGATCATCGGCCTCTACGCCAAGCGCTGGACGATCGA
The DNA here is from genome assembly GCA_963822215.1 of uncultured Alphaproteobacteria bacterium. Lineage (GTDB taxonomy): Bacteria > Pseudomonadota > Alphaproteobacteria > Rhizobiales > Beijerinckiaceae > Roseiarcus. Next base: position 442,030 of record CAWGGX010000005.1, on the reverse strand, counting down.
ACCGAGCTTTCGCGACATCAAGGATCTGCGTTTCGGCATGGGCATGGCCGAGTTGAGAATCGCCGACCCGATGCGGCGCGACCGACTGCTGTTTCTCAACGCACTCGCCATCCTCCTGCTCACCTTGCTCGGCGCCGCCGGCGAGAGCCTCGGCATGGACAAGGACTTGCGAACCAGCACGACCAGGCGCCGAACCCACTCCCTGTTCCGTCAAGGGTGCATGTGGTTCGGTCTCATCCCCAACATGCCCGAGCCCCGCCTCCGACCCCTCCTCATCAGATTCGGAGAAATGATCAATCAAAACATGCTCCTAGCCAGCGCCCTAACAGCTGCCGAAAAATGAGGGGATTCATGAGAGCCGCAACCCCACTGCTCTTGGTTAGCGCCTCGTCGAGTTCATCAAGTACACTGCTTAGCCCCATGTGCGACCCCCGCCGCTCAGCCCGTTGACCGTTCCCAGAAAACACCTGTTCACAAGTTGCGCGTGTCAACAAGCGAAAAGTTGCCGCACTATCCAAAAAACGCGATGTTGTGATTTCGGCAGAATTGACGAAGCGACTTATCTCCGATTTGTTTTAGATAATTCGCTTGAACCGCAACTTTTCGGTTGTGCAGACGAAGGCCCTATTCTGCGCTCGCCTTCGTTCCTAGGCTTCTCACACGGTTAGAGTCCCGTTGCCTTAGATTGTCACCGCAACAACGGCCTTTGCCCTCGCTTCGGAACGCTCCATACTCGTCGCATGTGCAATCCGTATTCGGTAACCAAAGGCCAACAGGCCATCCGAGATCTGTTCGCCGTCAAGCATGATCGCGCGGGCAACCTGCCGCCTCTGCCGGCGATCTTTCCGGACCAGATGGCGCCGATCGTCCGCGCCGGTGCCGATGGCGAGCGCGAACTCGTCATGGCGCGATGGGGAATGCCCGGACCGCCGCAGTTCGGCGGCCAGCCGGTGACGAACATCCGGAACGTGAAGAGCCCGCACTGGCGACGATGGCTCGGCGAGGGAAGCCGCTGCGTCGTACCGGCGACGTCGTTCTGCGAATACGCAGACACGAAGCCGCGCAAGACGCCCATCTGGTTCGCCCTGAGCGAGGATAGGCCGTTGTTCGCCTTCGCCGGTGTGTGGACGCCTTGGCGCAGTATCAGGGGCCCCAAGAGCGCGCCCGTCGACGGGGAGCACGAGCTATTCGGCTTCCTCACAACAGAGCCGAACGCGATCGTGGCACCAATCCATCCAAAGGCCATGCCGGTCATCTTGACGACGCCGACGGAAGTCGACCGGTGGCTTTCGGAAGAAGCGCCTCGGGCGCTGGAACTACACCAGCCACTTCCGGATGGCGCGCTGCGGATCGTGGCGAAGGGCGAGAGGTCGGACGGCGCGCCATAGCGTTTATGACCGCGGCTTGAAATGCTACATGCGGGCGGTCCGGGAGTACGAATGGGCCTGGCCGGCGTCGCACGGGAAATTCGCTGGTAAAGAAAAGCGCGAGGCGGACAATGCACCAAGATCTTAACGACTGGCTCGATGACGTCTGGAAAAAGAGAAAGGAAATCGTGGCTGCGTCAAAGGTGGCAGGTTTCATCAGAGGCCGGGGCGCAAGTTACCAAATGAATCCGGGCACCATGATGATTTACAGAATGTACAGCGGGAGCGGTGCCGCTAGCGAGGTCAAGACAAGTTATCTCAAGGCGATGAAAGGGGAGTTGGTTCAGCTTGAACGGGAGATCGGGACGCCGCCTGAAGCTCAAGGCGTTGAAGAATGGGTCAATTGGTCGAAAGGTGATATGGCCAAGGCAGAGAGCAAAGACCTTACTAATAAGTTCTTCCATTACCGTCACAATAACCGACAAAGCGTTTACCGGATTTACGTCAACGCAAATATAGCGACTCGGGGGAAGCTGTTCCGCGAAATCGTGTCTAGTTTATGGAGTTTGGACAGCCTAAGCAACGCCAAAGTAGATACCAGCGATGGCCGGGCGGACACGATTGTAATCTATCTTGAGACGAAAATTGCGACAGAAAACGCTCTCGCCTCTATTGCAAAGTACCACAGAAAGAACCCGAATCTTTTCGGCAGCGCGCTGCCGAAGCTCGTCGTGCCCGCCGACTATAAAGGGTACCAAATGCGTGGCGTCGGCACGGCGATGGAGCCGCCAACGTTCGCCGTCATCAGCACAGGCGGGGAGTTCTTCCGCCGTGACGAGATGCAAAGCTTTGGCGGCTACCGATCTCGATTGATCTTCATGGCGCTCGAACGAACCCGTTGGGAGGTAAAAGGCCAGTCCGGGCAAGAGCGCCAGACCGCTTTCAAGAACCGGGTCGAAAAATACTTTCGCCGCGCCGGGATCGATCCGAATCGGCCAGCGGAACAGGGCGCAGTCGAGGATCTCCCCCCGATTGCAACAATCCAGGATTGGGCGAACAAAACCGACGGCAGCTTCGTTTGACAGGTAACAAATCCCCCGGCAGAGCCGGGGGCCTTCATTATGTGAGCCGCTCAAAGCGGCTGATTGGGGGCGCTGACGCGCCCCCCGGTTTATGACCACCTGAAGGTGGAGGAGCGGGGACGCTGACGCGGCCCCGAGTTATTGGGCCACCGGAAGGTGGCGGGCTATCGCCATAAATTCAGTTGTTCCAACTTTTGGTCTTCCTGTTCTTGGTTCTTGATATATTCTCGGATGACGATTTCATCCCTACCGACCGTCGAAACAAAATACCCCGTAGCCCAGAAGTGTTGGCCGACATACCCGCGTTTGCGCTCGCCATAAACTCGCGCCAAGTGGATCGCGCTCTTTCCCTTAATGTACCCGACTACCTGGCTCTAATGTACCCGACCACCTGGCTCACCGCATATTTCGGCGGTATCGACAACAGCATGTGTACGTGGTCCGACATCAAATGGCCTTCCTCGACACGGCTTTCGCGCTGTTCGTTCAACTGTCGCAGCACCGGACCGAGATGTCGCTTGAGTTCGCCGTACAGCATCTTCCGACGGTACTTCGGAATGAAAACGACGTGGTATTTGCACTCCCACTTGGTGTGACTTAAACTCTCAAACTCGTCCATCGTGATTTGACCCTTTCGTGTGCTTGGCGGCTCACAAAGGAAAAGATCACGGTGGACCCCCGTAAAAGTCAAACTTCTACTGCCACCCCGGCAAAGCCGGGGGAACTCTCATTTTGGTTTAGAATGGGGGTGTGGCCTCTGCGGCTGCGCAAGCGCGCAGAGTTTTCGCTGGAGCCGCGTCTTCGCCTCTCACCCGTCATCTTTGCCACGATGAGCGCGGCGGCGGAACGGTAACGCAAGAGACGCCCGCCCTTCCCCGTAAGGCCGTCGACCAATCTTCGTGCTCGAGTACGGTAAAGGCCCGCATCCCGTCACGTTCGCGCCTGCGGGCCTCGCCATAGGCCTCGGCGCGCCATGGTCACGTATGGAAGGCCTCGGCGTCGGCCTGCGTCAGCCGGCGGCCTTCCTGGCGGCGGCGGAGCCATCGCAGGATCATTGCCCTTCGAATCCCTCCCCAGCGTCGCGCCGCCGATCCCTAGTACGCCAGTGCCGCCAGGTCCGCGAGCCTACCCCGGATCAGGACGCGCCCATTCGATCGAACTTCGACAATCTCATCATCCCGCGCGCCGAGCCATCGGAGAAAATCGCACGCTTCGCTGATACCACCTCCGATGATCTCGCCTTCGAATTCGTATCCGTCCGCTGTGCGCCTGATCGTCTGCATTCCCAAACATTGCCGCCCCCGCGACGTAGCGGCGAGTCGCCAAGTGGATGTGACCCGTTGCGCATTGGCCCTCCCGTCGGCCATCCTGGCGTTGAGGAGGCCGCCACACGAAACCATCCGCAGACGCAGACGACCTTGAACAGACCGCCGCTGAGTTCCTAGCCGGGCGAGCGGAGGCAGCCGGCGATAACTGCGATAGCGTGTTTAAGCGGTCCGACGCCGAGCTTGCTGATCGGCTCATCACGGCCGCGGCCGGGCGTCTTGGCAAGCTGGACTTCGGACAATTGGTCGCGGAATTCGGGCGGCTGCGCGGCGAGTGAAAAGTCGACGGGCCGAAGCAAGGGAGGATTGCTTCGGCCCGGCGTTGTCCCGAAGGCGCTTCCCCTCGCCTGTCGGAACGCTCCCAACCATAAAGGATAGCGCCCCCGCCCGCCGTGATTCGGATCACACGGCGGCCGTCGATCCGCCGCCAGGTCGACCGCGAGATAGCCGGCGAGAGGGACGGCGCCGATGCAGCGCATGAGCCTTCCCTCAGTCGATCATCTTGGCCGTCATGCGCGCAACGGCACGCCCCGCCCGACGCCAATGAGCCGCCCTTCGGCGGTCTAGTCGCCCGAGTCACTCGAACTGAGGGTATAGGGTATAGCCTCTTGAGTTTGATGCGGGCGTTTTCAGTTGTGAACTGCCAATCGGCTTTGGCGTGATGCTTGTTTCGATGGCCCTGCCAAGCGGCGACCTCTTTCTCGAGGGTCTCTTTGTCGGGGATGCGGCGGTTGAGGCACTGGGTCGTCAGGACGGCGAGTTCGGATTCGGCCATGTCGAGCCAGCTTCCGTGCTTTGGCGTGTAATGCCATTCGAACCGGTTGACGAGGCGGCGCGCTTCGGGGGCGGGGAAGGCGGCATAGAGCGAGGCCGGCCTATGCGTGCTCAGGTTGTCCTGGACGAGCACGATTTTCTCGGCGTTGGGGAAATCCACGTCGGATAGGCCTTTGAGGATATTAGCGTAGTCGACGGCGGCGTGATGGTCTGTCACTTCGACGCGGCGCCATCCCTCCAGCGGCGCGAAGATCATGAAGAGATTGGCGACGCCGTTGCGCTGGTATTCGTAGTCGTGTCGCTCGGGCTGTCCGGGCTTCGCCGGGATCGGCTTGCGGGTCTCGATGATCAGCTGCTTGGAGGTCTCGTCCAAACATACGAGAGGACGGGCTGAATCTCGCGGCCTCTGGTAGGTTTCCAGCACGTCTTCCATGCCGGCGACGAAGGCCGCATTGGCGTCGGGCGGGATCACCCATTGCCGATTGCGGTGCGGCTTGAGCGCGTTTTTTTTAACGTCCGTCCGATCGTATTGTCGCTGGCCTTGTCGACGATGGCCAATTCGACGACTTTCTCTTCGAGCAGACGCAAGCTCCAGCGAGCGAACCCCTCCGGAGCCGGCGAGCCAGTCAGAGCGATCAGCTTCGCTTCGGCCGCGCCATCAAAAATCCGGGGCCGGGCGGAATTGCGGTTATACTTGCGCTTCAGCGTCGCCTCGAACCCCTCCTCGACCAGTTGCTGACGCGTGCGAGCGACATTGTTGACGCTGGTATCCAGCGCCGCCGAGATCGCGCTGTCGCTCCACCCGTCGCCCGCCTCCGAAACGTCGGCCTTCAGCAGAATGCGCGCCCTTGTCAGGATTTGCGCCGACCCCTTGCCTGCGCGAACCATCGCCTCAAGCTGTTCGCGCTCCTCAGCGCACAGCTCCACCACGTACTTCTTGACCGCAATCCCCTTCTTGGCCACGAATCACCTCCATCGCTGCATTCCGCCGCGACAGAAATTCAGAGAAACACCTTAGATTCAAGGACGCGAGCGACTAGCGCTTGGCGCGCGAGCCCGCGCGCCGCCAAATAGGCTTCGTCCGGGCCGTAGTCGCGGATAAGGGCCTCGGCGTCTGCCTGTACCAGCCGGCGGGCCTCTTGGCGACGGTGTAGCCATCGCAGCATCACTTCTCTCCGAACCCCAGCGCCAGCGCCGACGCGCCCGGCGCCGGCGGTCTTCTCATAATGACGTAGCCGGAACGCTGGAGGTGCTCGACAAGCCGTTTGGCGACGATCTCGGCTGCGGGGCAACCCAGTTGTTCGACGAGCTGCATTGTATGACATGGTGGAGTGCCGCGCATGCCCGAGTGGACCATCATCTTCACGGAGCCGGGAAGCGACCACGAACTCGCGTGGCGCAGGCAACCCACGAAAGACGCAGCGTTGTCCGAGGCGGCGCATCTGCACCACAAACAGAAGAAAGTCATTGTGCGGATTGAAGGACCCGGAGGCGTCCGCGTCCCCAATTCCCAAGTCATGGCGGCGATCCGCACATACACGCCCTGACGAGCCTCACCGCCATGGTCGCGAAGGGAGAGCCTCAGCGTCGGCCTGCGCGCCAGCCGGCGGGCTTCCTGGCGGCGGCGGAACCATCGCAGCATCATGGGTAGTCATTACCACAGAGAGACGAGGCGAGGACTATCCTTGCATTTGACTTCGTGCGCGTCGTTGTTCGCTCACAAGGTACCCTAGCCAAAGGACGCTGACATTAATGATGAGGATGCCGGCCGCAACGCCAAAAAGGAAACCAAGCATCGGATCCTCCCAACCATACTGCGGAATAGGCCCTTGCGGCGCGCTATGAACAGCCTCGCGAGTTCATTGAGATTACGGTAGCGCGATTAGATGCCCATCCAGCATCCCTTGAACCAGCGGCGACAGGCCATGCTCTCGCACCAGGCGACCAACTTGTCACTTGTCACCGTCGACGGCTATTGCGGCGGGACATGCACGGGCCGCCGCGCCGGCGACGGAACTGACTTGTTTGATGGAGACGTCACCTTCCCGATCGACGCGGGCGGGCCTCGTGTTCGCCACGTCGGCGACATGGGGCGAGGGCGACGTGTTCGGCGTCTACGCTGACGGCGCCGGCGGATAGGAGGACGCTTCGATTTGATCGAAAACTGCTCTAGTTCCTCCGCCAACCGTACGGTTCCCACGAATAGCCCGCATTCCCCCCATTATAATCCCATTCCACACTCGGCCGTTCAACTGTTGCCTTCATCGCCGGCGCGAGTGCGGTGGCGTTCGGGACAATCTCGACCGGCCCGGTCGTTCGGTGAATATGGCGGTAGACGTGATGATGGTGAACCGGCGTCACGGCCGCGTTTTCCGCCGCGAAAGCCGGAAGCGCCATGGCTGCCGCAAATCCAAGTCCGATGACGAATGCTCGTTTCATGTCAGGCTCCTTCCAATGTTGCTGACGAGATGGCGGGGCGCTTTCCGGCCCTCCGGGCGAGCAGCAGGGCCCGTCGATGCAGCCCTTGCTCCAGGCGTCGATATTGACAAAGGCAACCGCGACGTTCCGGGTAGCTGCCGCTGCGCTGTTCACTTCAATCTCCTCGGCGCATTGACCGCCTGAGCTGCATGACGAATACGCTTAGGAAGCGCTACAGGACTTCTCAATAATAGACGAATTGGATTAGATAAACTAAATTCTCTCTTTATAAACCGTAATTTATTCAAGAATTACTTTTCGATTTCTGTCTCACGACCTGGAAACCGGGTCCGGTTCGCTGCGGCGCCCGACGGCTATATTTCCGGATCACGCTCGGACGGCGAGCCCTCGCCGCAGAAGTCGACGTCCAGGGTCGCCGGCCAGAATCCTCGCGGACCGGGCTCGCGGATCGGACGAGGCGCATGGCGCGTGCAGTGGCCCGCGCGCGCCCACCACGACATCGGCATGTCGCCGCGATTGACGGGATTGAGTTCGTGTTCGGGGCGACGCCAATGCAGGCAGCTGGCGCAACGGGCCCCGATCGAGAATGGGGCGGCTGCGACGCCATCGCCGCAGCCCTCGAGTTGGTGAGTGAGGGGCCAGTGCGCTGTCGTTTCCGGACGCGTGGACGCCTCGGGAGCCCATCGATAGCAAACGCCGTCGCCGTCACGCAGCCTGCGCCAGAACGCGCAGGCGCCGCAGTTCTCGGGTCGCTCGGCAACGTCGGTCATAAACTGCCTTTCGACGCCTCCCTGAGCATCTGGACGGGAGGCGGCGTCACGTCGATCGTCCGCGGCGCGGGCGGAGCCGGCGTGCTCCATCCGCCGCCCAGCGCCAGCATGAGGCCGACGTCGGATTCCAGTTCGCGCGTGTGCAGCACGATCGTCAGGCTTTCAGCTTCGAGCGCAGCGCTCTGCGCCGTGACGACGTCAAGAAACGATGAGGCGCCGTCGCGATAGAGCGTCATGGACAAATCCGCGGCCTGACGGGCGGCCGTCGCGGCCGTAGAGGTCTGTCGCTGTTCCTTGGCGAGCCAGCGCAATGCGCTGATATCGTTCTGGACTTCTTTGACGGCGCGCAAGACCACGGACCGATAGTTCTCGGCGGCCTGCGTGAAGCCGGCCTTGGCGACGTCGAGTTCGGCCTGCCGCAGCCCCGCGTCAAACAAGGGAAGGTCGACCGAAGGCCCGATGGTTCCAAATGTGTTTCCAGGGTTGAACAGCCGGAAGCCCGTGTCCTGCGTTCCCCCGATGGCGATCAGCGTGAACCTCGGAAAGAAATTGGCGCGCGCCACGCCGACCCCGTAATCGGCTGCGGCGGTCAGGCGCTCGGCCTCGGCGACGTCCGGCCGGCGCCGCAAGACGTCGGCAGGAACGGCTCGGGGACGCCCAGGCAGCGGCAGGGGCCTCGCCGACCGCGCGACCGTAAACGACGCTGCCGACTTGCCGACCAGCGCCGCAATCGCGTCCTCCAGCGCCGCGCGCCGCAGCGCGAGGTCGGAGCCTTGCGCTTCGGCGTTGCTGAGCTGGGTCTGGGCGCGGTCGACGTCGACCGGCGACGCAATCTGCGCCTGGAGCCGGGACTTCGTCAGATCCAGGGCCGAACGATAGATGCCGATCGTGTCCGAGATGAGCTTCGCCTCGGCGTCGAGGCCGCGCAGATCGATGTAGTCGCGGGCAAGCTCCGCATGCAGTTCGAGCCGCGCCTGGTCCAGCGCGTCCGCGCTCGCCTCTGCCGTCGCGTTGGCGGAAGCTGCGATATCGCGCACCCGCCCCCAGATGTCGACCTCGTAGGACGCCTGAGCCCCGATCAGGTTGTCGCCGTAGTAGGTCGGCTGGTCCGCCGAGCGCAGCGGGCGGTTGTTCGACTGCTTGTTGGCGGTGACATGGCCGATCGCGTCCACATTCGGGAGGAGGCCGGACAGGGCCGCCTGCGCGCGCGCCTGTTCGGCGAGGTTGGCTGCGATCGCGGCGGCGAGGTCGGGATTGGCGGCGTCGACGTCAGCCTGGAGACTGTCGAGTGTCGCGTCGTGGAAGGCCCGCCACCATTCCTCGTTGGTGGGGAGCGGGGCGCCCTCCGCGGTCGCATCCTTGAACTTGGCTGAGAGCGATGGCGGTTTAAGGGCGTAGCGCGGCGCGAAATCGCAGCCGCCGAGCGCGAACGCGATCGACGCCGTCAACCAAAATCGACAATTCATTCACCGCGGTCCCGCTCCGAGGCCGCGAGTTCGCGAGCGCCGCTCGCCGGCTCCCCCCGCGCGCCCTCCTGCCCCGCCGACGAATCCAGCTTTTGGTTGTCCGCGTCCATGATCCGAACCTCTTCACCGTCGTCAATCGAGTTGGGGGGGTGGGCGACGATCCGTTCATCCTCACTCAATCCGCCAGTGATTTCAACTTTCGTCCCCAAATCGCGGGCGATCTGCACCTTCTGAAGACGGATGCGATTGTCTGGGCCGAGAACGCCGACCTGGATCGCATTGTCGCGATAGATAAGCGCGCTCGCCGGAACCACGACCGCGTTCGCATCCGGCGCGATCTGGAAATGTACGCGGGTGAAGGCGCCGGGGAAGAGAGCGTCGCCCTTGTTATCGGCAAGGAGCTCGACCAGCAGGGTGCGGGACTTCTGGTCGATGCCGTGCGAGGTCGTATCGACCGTCGCGTCGAACTTCCGGTCCGGATATTCGGGGAGATCGAGCGTCGCCTTCATGCCGTCTTTTATCTCGGCCGCATAGGTTTCCGGGACGGGCACATAGATCCGCATCTGGTGAACGTCGGAAACGGCGAACAGCTCCGTGCCGCCGTCCGCCCTGACGAGCGATCCGACGTCGATGTTGCGCGCGGTGACGACGCCGTCGAAGGGGGCGACGATGTTCGCGAACGCCTTCTGCGCCTTCAGGCGGTCGAGACTGGCTTGGGCCGCGTCGACCTCGGCGGCGCGGGCGCGGGCTTCGGCCGTCTTTTCGTCGGCTGTCTGCTGCGACACCGCCGCGGAGGCGCGCAAGGAGTTCCACCGTTCCGCGGTCACCTTCGCAAGCGCGAGGTTCGCCTTCGCTCTGGCGAGCTCGCTCTCGGCGACCGCCATGCTCTGGTCGAGCTCGGGCGTGTCGATCACCGCGAGCACGTCGCCCTTCCGGACTTTGGCGCCGATATCCTTCCGCCATTCCTGCACGTATCCGCTGACCTGGGCGTGGATCGCGGCGGTGTAAAAGGCTTCGACGTTGCCTGGGAGCACAAGTTCCCTGACTTCTCCGCCGCTTTGCGGCGTGACCAGCGCGACGGTCGGGATCGCCCGTTCCTGAGTCCACTTGGCAAGCGACTTGTTGTCCTTGCGCCGCCCGATGACGCCTGTGCCCGCGACCGCGATCGCCACCACGACGAGCAGCAGGATCGCTCGCCCAACCTTGACCGGTCGGGAGGCCTCAGGGTCGCGCGCAGACCCAGAGGCGTGTGCGGCAACAGACGAGGGTCCTTCGGTCACGTGGGAGTCGTGTCCAGACCCGGCGGTAGGCTCGTCAGTCATGTCGGAGACGCCTCGATCGAAAGATTGGGAGCGCGCTCGTCGGACTTGACCGGCCGTCGCTCGTGAACCAGGCGGAACACAGCCGGCACGAACAGCAAGGTCGCAACGGTTGAGCAGATCAGGCCGCCGATCACGGCGCGCCCGAGCGGAGTATTGAGTTCCGCGCTCAGCGCCATCGGCGTCATGCCGATGATCATCGCAAGCGCTGTCATCAGCACCGGGCGGAAGCGGGTAAAGCCCGCATCGACCGCGGCAGTCAGAGCGTCAGCGCCTTCGGCCATACGTTCGCGCGCGAAGCTGACGACGAGGATGCTGTTGGCGGTCGCAACGCCCATGCACATGATCGCGCCCGTCAGCGCGGGCACCGAGAGGGTCGTGCGGGTCACGAACAGCATCCAGACGATGCCGGCCAGCGCCGTCGGCAGCGCGCTGACGATCACGAACGGGTCGATCCAGGACTGGAAATTGACGACGATCAGCAGGTAGATGAGCACGATCGCCAGGGCGATGCCGATAAACAGCTGGTCATACGCGTAGGTCATCGTCTGGGTCGCCCCGCGCATGACGACGGTCGAGCCCTTCGGCGCGTCCTTGCCCGTTGCGTCGATGATTGTCTGGACGTCGGCGGAAACGGCGCCGAGGTCGCGCTCGTTGTTGGTCGCAAAGATGTCGACAACCGGCCGCACGGCGTAATGCGACACGACTGCGTTGCTGACGCCCCGCTTGATCGCGGCCACGCCGCCGAGAATCTGCTTGTCCGAGCCGAGCGACGCCGGGATGTTTTCGAGTGAGGAGAGCGAGTTCTCCCAGTACTGAGGGGTCTGGGCGACGATCGGATAGGAGACGCCGTTCTTCGGATTGAGCCAGAAGGTAGGCGCCGACTGGATGCTGCCCGCCAGCGCGTCCTGAAGGTTCTGCGCGACGTCGCGCTCGCTGACCCCAACCAGTTCGGCGCGAGTCCGATCGACGTCGACATTGAAGGTCGGCGCGTTGAACGCTTGCTGGATGCGCGCGTCGGCGATGCCGGTCACTTGGCTGATCTTGGCGAGAAGCTTGTCGGCATAGGCGCGGTTGGCCTCGAGGTCCGGACCGATGACTTGCACGTCGATCGACGCGGGGAGGCCGAAGTTGAGGATCTGCGTCACAATGTCGGCGGGCAAAAACGCGAAGTCCGTTCCGGGAAACTTTCGCGGCAGCATCTCGCGCATCGTTTTGACGTAGCCCGGCGCATCGGCTTCGCGGCCGTCCGTGAGCGAGATGAGGATGTCGGCGTCCGACGCGCCGATCGTCCCGGTATTGGAATAGGCCATGTTGATGCCGCTGATTGGCAAGCCAATGTTGTCGACGACCGTCTTCAGTGCGTCCGACGGAATGATCGAGCGGATCGCCTGCTCAATCCTGTCGACTTCAAACGCTGTGTCCTCGATTCTCGTTCCCGTTGGAGCACGGACATGCAGCGCAATCTGCGGGCTTTCGATCGGCGGGAAGAAATTGCGCCCGAGATAGGGCGTCAGCGCAAACGAAGCGAAGACGGCGGCCAGAAAGCCGAGGATGAACAGTCTGCGCGCGCCGAGCACGGTCAATTGCAGGCGGCGGTAGAACCCGCGCGTCGCCTCGAATCGACGGTCGAAGCCGCGTTGAAAGAGCGTGAACGGATTGCGCGTGGGCGGCTGAGGCGCGCCATGCCCGTGCGAGGCCTGGCCCGCGAGGAGGAAGCGAGCCATCGTGTTCACCAGTGTGCGCGAGAGCACGTAGGAGCCGAGCAGCGCGAACACGACCGCTTTCGCCATCGGCCGGAACAGGTAGCCCGCGACGCCGCCGAGATTGAACATTGGCACGAACACGATGCAAATGCAGAGCAGCGACACGGTTGCGGGAATGACGATCTGCCGCGCGCCGTCCATGATCGCGCTTTCGATGTCCTTGCCCTGCTCCAGGTGGTAATTGATGTTCTCGATCGTGACGGTCGCGTCGTCGACCAGGATGCCGACGGCCAGCGCCAAGCCGCCGAGCGTCATCACGTTGATCGTCTCGCCGGTGACTGAGAGCAGGATCACAGAAGTCAGGATCGCCAGCGGAATCGACACCATGATGATCAAGGTCGAGCGCCAGCTTCCAAGAAAGACGAGGATCATGAGGCCGGTCAGTACCGCAGCCGTGACACCTTCGAAGATCACCGACGACACTGCCGACTTGACGAACGTCGACTGATCGCCGACCGCCTGAAGACGAACGCTCGCGGGCAGCGTTTCGCGCAGCTTCGGCAGGAGCGCCTTGATCCCGGCGATGACGTCGAGCGTCGAGGCCGATCCCGACTTCAGGATCGTCATGAGAACCGCGTTGGAGCCGTCGACGCGCACCATGTTGGTTTGCGGCGGCGCGCCGGCGTGAACATAGGCGACGTCATGAATGTAGACCGGGGCGCCGTTGACATCGCGGATCGGCAGGTCGTTGAGCTCGGAGATCTCTTTGGGGGAGTCGTTCAGGTTCACGATGTATTCGAAGGAGCCTACCTTCTCCGTCCCCACAGGCGTAATGAGATTTTGGCGTGCGATCGCTTCGACCACGTCCTGCGAAGACAATCCGTAGGCCTGCAGCTTGTCCTGATTGAGGTCGACCTGGACCTGCAGCACCTTGCCGCCGTACGGCGAAGGCACGGCGGCGCCATTGACGGTCGCCAGTTGCGGCCGGATGAAATTCTGCCCGGCGTCGAAAATCTCGGCCTGCGACAGAGACTTGCTCGAAAGCGCAAGCTGCAGGATGGGAACGCTGGACGCGTTGAAGCTTAGAACATAGGGCGGGGTGATGCCCGGCGGGAGGAGCTTGAGAACGGTCTGTGAGGCGGCGGTGATTTGCGCAAGAGCCGCGTTGATGTTGACGTTCGGCTGGAAATAGACCTTCACGACGCCGTAGCCGGCAAGCGACTGCGACTCGATATGCTCGATGTCGTTGACCTGAGCGCTCAGCGTGCGCTCGTAGTAATAGATGACGCGGCCGGACATGTCGTCAGGCGGCAGGCCATTGTAGGTCCACACGACCGCGACAACGGGAATACCGATATTCGGAAAGATGTCGGTCGGCGTTCGCACGGCGGCCGACACGCCAAAGATGACGATGAGCATCGCCATCACGACGAACGTATACGGCTTGTTGAGCGCAATACGGACGATTGCCAGCATTGAAATTTACGAAGACCTTTCGGCTCGATGCCCCACTTGCCGGCGCCAAGCCTAGGACGCGGCAATATGTGCCCGCTCCGCGTGCATCGACAAAGGTGTACCTTTAGCGGGACGTTCAAACCACTAAATTATATTTGTGAAACTACTCACGTAGAATTTGCGCCATACTTGCGGATCATTCCGCGGCTCGCGCCAGACCGAGCGAGGCTTTGGCGGTGGCGCGCATGACAAAGCGCGCCCCGGGATGGTTGTCCTCCACGTCCAGTTCGTAGCCGTGCAGATTGGCGATAGTCTGGGCGATGCTGAGGCCGAGCCCGTGACCGGCGGACTCCTCGGCGCCCTCCCCGCGATAGAACCGCTGGAAGATCCGGTTGCGTTCCTCCGCCGGGACGCCGCGCCCGTTGTCGCTCACCGCCAAACGCGGCAAGCCCTCCACGGTTCCCGCTTCGACCCGCACCTTGCCTCCTACGGGCGTAAATTTGATGGCGTTGTCGACGAGATTCGAGATGGCTTCGCGCATGAGGTCGATGTCGCCGCGCATGGTGACTGGGCAGCTCGCCTCCACCGCCATCTCGATGGCCTTGCTTGCGGCCAGCGGTTCGTAGAATTCGGCCACTTCGGCGCAGACAGCGCCGAGGTCGAAATCGGCGAACCGGTTCTTCCGCGCTTCATTTTCCACAGCAGATACACGCAAAATTGCGCTGATTGTGACGGATGCGCGATCGATTTGAGCAAGAGCGGCTTCCATGGCGGTGCGGAGGGACGCGATGTCCGTTTCCTCCTCGAGCGCCCGTGCAACTTTGGCGCGGGCGATCATCAGCGGCGTCCGCAGGTCGTGAGCGATGTTGTCGCCGACCGACTTCAACTGGTCGAGCAGACGCTCGATCTCGTCGAGCATGAGATTGACCGCGCGCGCCACCTTTTCGATGTCGTCCCCCTCCATCCCGACCGGCAGGCGCGAGTGAAGCTCGCCGTCCATGATGCGGAGGACCGCGCCATGAATGCGCTCGAAGCGTTGCGACGCGCGGCGAGCGAAAATCGCCCCGATCCCTAGAATGAGGAGAACGGTCGGCACGAGCGCGATCGCCATCACCCTCAGCATGGTCTCCTGCAAGTCATAGACCTCGCGGAGCGAGCGCCCAAGCAGCACGACGGCGCCGTCTGGACGCCGGCGAGCGACAAACAGCGCGGGTTCGAAGCCGCTCGAATCGGGGAGAATCTGCTCTTGAACACTGTGGGCGACGCCATCGACCGCTATCGGCGGCATGGCCTGTACATTGCCGAAGACCTTGGCGCCGGACGCATCGAACATGGCCACGTAATCGAGGCGACGGATATCGTGCGTCAAACGCAGCT
Source organism: uncultured Alphaproteobacteria bacterium (assembly GCA_963822215.1). Lineage (GTDB taxonomy): Bacteria > Pseudomonadota > Alphaproteobacteria > Rhizobiales > Beijerinckiaceae > Roseiarcus. The sequence continues at coordinate 426,950 of CAWGGX010000005.1, read as the reverse complement.
CGAGCGCCCGTCGGAGTTGCTCCGTGCTATCGCCCTCGCTCCGGGCGGCCTCGTCGACAAGGACGCCCCCCACCCGCTGCACGTCCGCCCTGGAGACTTGCAGGTAAATGACCCCGAAAGCGGCGGCCGTGGCCACGGAGATCGCAAAGCAGAAGGCAAGCGCGAGGAGGAACGCCCGCGACCGAAAAACCTCAATTGTCAGCATCGAGTTTGAAGCCGACCGCGCGAACATTGACGATGAATTTGCGCTTGCCTGTCGGATCGAGCTTGCGACGGACGTTCCCGATGTGGACGTCGACGACATTGGTCTGCGCCATGAATTTGAAGTTCCAGACGTCTTCGAGCAGCATCGCGCGTGTCGCGATCTGGCCCGGACGGCGCATGAAATACTCGAGCAGCTTGAACTCGCGTGGCAGCAGTTCGACGCGCCGCCCGGCGCAGGTCACCGTGCGATCGACAAGGTCGATTTCCAAATCGCCAACCTTCAACCGGATCGCGCGCGAATCGTTCCCCCGCCGGAGAAGCGCTGCGACGCGGGCGCTCAGCTCACGGGTGTCAAACGGCTTGATCAGATAATCATCGCCGCCGGCCTTCAGGCCGCTAATCCTCTCGTCCACCGACGACAAAGCGCTGATCACCAGGACGGGCGTCCGATCGCCGTCCTTGCGCAGCGCCTCGATGATCGACAGACCGTCGCCGCCTCTCAGCATCCGATCGACCACGAGGACCGATGCCCAGCCCGAGCGGGCCGCCCGAAGTCCCTCGTCGACGGTGTAGGCCACTCGGACTGAATATCCCGCGGCCTCAAGTTCGAGGCGCACCTCGTCCGCAAGCTCCGGCTCGTCCTCGATCAGCAGGACGGTTGCGCTGGGCGAGCCGGTCGGCATTTGCGGCGTCTGTTGCGGCATCGAGGTCAAACCGTTAGCAACCAAAGCCGCCATCGCCCCTTCTTCCTTGTACATGTTTAACATCTATATATGCTTGTCAACCTTGGCTTCTTCATGGCTTCAATCTCTCCGCGGCATCTCTCGAAAGCGACAAGCTGCGACGCATTTTTCGTTATGTGCTTTTCGTTATGTGCTTACGGATATCGCGCATTTTCACACTCGGTGACGCGGGCCAATTGAGGCTTTGACCTGATTGGCGTCGCGCTCAAGCAAGCCTCACTCTAGTCAACACACCAAGAGCCCGTCGTTCTTTATAAAGGCGAGTTTAGGCTACCATATATATTGTGGCTAACAACCAGCGATACGCTAAAATATACGTTATAAACCAGATTTGATTGAATTGCATTTTAATTATGACGTTCGGCTGGACATTAAAATTTATTTTATCTTCCAGCTGCCTTTTTGTCGCCCAACTGTTATATTGGCCGTCTATCCTTTTCCCATGGCTGCTTTTTGAGCGCCACGAGCGGCACGCGCTCCAAGTGCAGTGTCGCGTATTGGTATTTCTTTTCCAAGTAAGAATGTTGCACGAATGCAACAGCGCAGGTAAAGCTGCGATTTCCGACAATTCAAGATTTGTTTATGACCTTGAAGTTCGTTAGCTCTCTTTCAGTCGTGGCGATTCTCGTTCGCGACAGGGAATGAGGATTGGCGCCGCGCCGCGAAGTCGGCGGATTGCCGAGCCGAACGTTGCGAAACGACTCAGGCCTCAGCGGGCTGACGAGCATATGGGGACCAGATGAAAAAGCTTGGGGCTTCCTTGGCGATCCTGATCGCCGCAGGCGCGGCGCATGCCGCCGATCTACCGACCACCAAGGCGCCCGCGGCGCCGCCGCCGGCCAATTGCTACGCCAGCGTATGGACCTGGCTGAACTCGAGCCCGGCGGACTGCCCGATCAGCGCCTACGGGATCACGCTCTACGCGACGATCGACATGGGCGTCGGCTACGAGTCCAATGGCGCGGGTTACAATCAGTGGTGGAATAACGGCGTCGCGAATATCATTACCAAGCAGAACACCCACGGCTCGCAGTGGCTGTGGACGCCCAACGGCCTCAGCCAGTCGGTCGTCGGCGTCAAGATGAGCGAACCGATCGGCTCCACCGGATGGTCGCTGATCGGGACAGCGGAAACTGGCTTCAATCCGTACGGGATCAATCTGGCCTACGCGCAGAAGTCGCAGGTCCAGAACAACTACCAGTCGCTCTTCCTGCAGAGCGCGAACGCCGATTCGAGCCGCACCGGCCAGCCGCTCAACTCGCAGTGGTTCCTCGGCGTCAGCAACCCGACCTATGGCACGCTGACCGGCGGCCGCGTGAACACCCTGTCGCTGGACGCCGTCAACTCCTACGATCCGATGAGCGGATCCTACGCCTTCTCGCCGGTTGGCTATTCCGGCTCCTACGCCGGCTTCGGCGACACCGAGGCGGCCCGCGCCAACACCGCGCTCAAGTACCGCATCAACATCCAGAACTTCCGGCTTGGCGGCCTGGTTCAGGTCGGCGGCTACAACTGGGGCAATGGCACGCAGGGCATTTATCAGGGTCAGGTCGGCGGAGACTTCAACTTCTCGAGCGGCGGGGTCCTCTCGATCGACGGAACCGCGAGCTTCGCCAAGGACGCGGTGAACCTCAGCACGGCGGGCACGCTCACCCAGTGCTCCACGTTTACCAAGGGTCCCTTGGCAGGCGAGACCGGTTGCTCCGACAGCGTCCCGGCTAACTATAACGGTTCGGATTTCGCGGCGACGGTGTCGAACAACATAGGCTTTATGCTGAACACCAAGTACAAGTGGCAGGCCTGGACGTTCTATGCCTCCTACGAATATATCCGGCAGCAGAATCCCAGCGACTACTATGGGAACGGGTTCGAGACCGCCGGCTATTTCAATGTGCCCGGAACAATCCCAGGGTTTAACGTGCCCGGATCGACAGCAACCAAAGCCAAGCTGACGACGCAGTGGTATATCAACAATTCCTATAACATTCCCAGGCTCGCGAACGTCTTCTGGGTTGGCGCCAAGTATTCGGTTCCGGATGCCTGGCTGCACGGCTGGGGCTCGGCCGACCTGATCGGCGCGTATTATTGGCTGGGACAGAACGACTATAATTTCGCCGTCAGCACAGCTGCGGCCACGGCTGGAATCACGTTGCCCGCGGCCTGCACCACCGCCGTCACCAGCGGCGTCAAACCGAACGGGCAAGATTTCTCAATTGTGCGCCTCAACAGCGGCAAGTGCGCCGGCTCGACCGACTTCATCTCCTTCCTGATCGATTGGCGGCCGGTCAAGCGCATGGACGTCTACGCCGGCGTCATGGTTTCCAATGTCTATGGGGGTCTGGCGAACGGCTACTACGCGACCCAGGACATCGCCCCGACGGCCGGCATCCGCATCAAGTTCTGACGCTTATGGCAACCGGACGATCGCGCGTGTGCATCTGGCCGGGTCGTTCCGTCCCGTCGCGCCGCAGGCCTGTCGCGCTTACAGGCCTGCCGCAGCCCGTCTCCGGCTGACAGAGACCGACCGCTCGATCGAAGTTCAGGCGATCCCTGTCATCAAGCCGTTCGTCCCCTTCACCCCTCGCGATGCTCGTAGCCTCCATGGCGTTCCCGATGACGTAGGCCGGACGTTCGTCGCCGTGAGGACGGTGCACGTGGTGGACCTACGCGAGCATTACGCTCGTCACGTCCGCACCCGTCTCAACGTCACGGACGACAAAGGCGAGGCCATCACGCCCATCGGTCACTCGCTCCGGCCTGCCAAGCGCATCGGCAGCACGAGCCGCAGCGTGTCCGGCAGCCGCACGAATCCGTGCGCCGCGTAGAAACCGGCAGCCCCCTCGTCCAACGCATCGACAACCACCATCGAAGACCCGACCGTGCTCGCGCTGTCGAAGGCCCGCTGTAACGCGTCGGCCAAAAGGACCGCACCCAGACGCTGTCCCTGCCTGTCCTTTGCGATGGCCAACCGACCGATCAAAGTGGCGCTCACAAGCGGGTAGCGTGGAACGTGCTTGCGGGCCGTCTCCGGCACATCGCCTTGGGAGATCGACAAGGCGCAAAGGGTATAGTAGCCGAGGACATGAGTTGGCTTGCCGACCTCGCTCAAGACGAACACGGCGATCGCTTTCCTGCGCACATCCTGGCCGGCCTGGGTCTTCAGATATCGATCCAGGCTTTCCACGCCACAGGTGAAGCTGTTCCGGTCGTGTTCCTCCCCGAGCAATACGATGCGAAGATCCTTCGAGGACCGTTTCGCCATTCACGGCGCTACCCGGCGCTTATGCTCCGCAAACGCTCGCTGAAGCCGTTCGCTTGGCGCCGGCGGGTTCGCAAGCGCATCGAAGAAGACGGCGCGATCCCGCTCGGACAGAACGAGCGTCTCATGCTCTGCAATCGTCCGCCTGGCGGCGTCTGCGAGCGCCGTCATGCAGAAATCCGTCAGCTTGCGTCGCTCAAGCTGCGCCGCCCGCTCGATAAGGGCCTTGGTAGGCTGATCGACCCGAAACCCGAGTCGCTCTTCCCGAAGCCGTCGGTCGCGCTTTGCTGTCGTATCCATGGGTATCTCCAGCCCCAAACGTACGTCAAACGGACTAACTCTTCAAGGTGGCCATAGAGGCATGCGCGCCGCGATCCGCCGGATGAATCGAGAGCAGACGTCGGGCTGGGTGACCGGCAGCATGTGGCCGCCGTCGACCAGTTCGAAATCGAGCGACGGAATTTCTCGCTTCAGCGCCTCGCCCTGCGCGCGCCAGTCGAGAATCCGATCTTCCCGGCCGTAAAGGACGCCGATCGGCAGCGTGAGCGAGGCATAGCGCCGCGGCATCGCCTCGATCGCGCGGTCTCCGTCGAGGCCAGCGACGAGTTCGGTCGAGGTGACGTAGATGTTGCTGGGCCTGAGCGCGAGCAGGCCGCCGCCGGCCGAGCCGAAATCGGCCGGCGCCGGCTCCGGCGCGAAGGCGGCCCGGAAAAACAGGAAGCGGGCGACAAGCGCGGCCGGCCCCGCAGCCGTCCAAGCGTACAAATGACGCATGAGCTTCGAGCGGATGACAAGCGACCGGAACGGGAGCGGCGCCCTTTCGATCGGATGCGTCGCGGGCGCGATCAGCGCGAGCCCACCCACGCAGTCGGGCTCGTCGAGCGCGAGCGCCAGCGCGACCGCCCCGCCGAGCGAATGGCCGACGATCAGCGGCTTTCCCAGCTTCATGGACCGGATCGCGTGCGCCAGGATCGCCGCCTGTTCGGCGATCCCGCCGGGGACGGGCGAGGAATAGCCCGAACCGGGCCGGTCGAAGGCGACCACATGGAAGTCGCCGCTCAGCCGCGCGACGAGCGAATGGGCAAAATGGCCGATCTGGCCGCCAAGCCCGTGGATGAGGACGACCGGCGGCCCGTGTCCCCGTTCGAGAACGTGCAGCCGCACCCCGTCGATCTCAAGAAAGCCGCCCTGCGGCGGCGTCAGCCGCTCGATCCGCCACGCAGCCAGCACGGACAGCGCCACCATCACGACTTCGAGCGTGGCCAGAACCGCCAACCCCTCCAGAAGGCCTCGCAAAATTCCGTTCACCCGCTCGCGCCTCCGCCTCAATTCGCCTCGCGCCGCACTCGAGGTTACGAGACTATCGGCGGGTGCGGTTGACCAAGCGCAATCAGCGCGCCGAACGCTTTTGGCCCCGGCGCCTCGGTCCGAAAAGCCCTTGCTTTGCGGCGTTCTGCCGCCATGCCTGTTCGTTGATCCGGTCCCCGGCGTCCGCTAAGGTTCGCTTAAGGCGCTGGGAGAGGAAACGAAATGAGTCTCTCGAACATTCTTGTGCATGTCGACTCGAAGCCGCGGACGACCGCCCGCCTGACGCTCGCCGTCCGGATCGCTGAGCGCTGCGGAGCGCGGCTCATGGGCGTGTTTGCCGAAAAAGCCGCGGCGCATCAGGTCGGGACGGTCGCGACCTGGCCGAGCCCGCAATACAGCGAGGCGCTGCAATCCGCCCGCGAGGCCTATGCGGCGACGACGACGGCGCTTGGCGACCGCGCCGGCTTCTTCGACCTCAACCGCGGCAGCGACCTCGAGATCGTCCGCCGCTTCGTCGACATGGCGCGGATTTACGATCTCGTGATCCTGGGCCAGACCCACGACGCCGAGCCGGTCCCGGCCAAGCTCCCCGAGCAGACGATTCACGAGAGCGGCCGTCCGGTCCTCGTCGTCCCGTATGTTGGGAATTACCCGGACGTCGGCCAGCGGCCCCTATTCGCTTGGCATAACTCCCGGGGCGCCGCGCGTGCGGCCTTCGACGTGCTGCCTCTGCTCGCCGCGGGCTGCGATGCGCTCGTCGTCGAGGTCGCGGGCAGGAACGAGCCGCGCGACGAGTTCGCCGACCACCTGATCGCCAATCTGTCGAACCACAAGGTCAAGGCGCGCTACCAGCATTTCGTCGTCGACGAGATTTCGGTCATGGACACGCTGCTCAGCGCCGTTTCCGACCATGCCGCCGACGTGCTGGCGATCGGCGCTTTCGACCAGGGCACGCAGTCGCTGCTCGGTCATGGCGCCGGCACGCGACACATCCTCGGCCATATGACCGCGCCAGTGCTGTTCTCGCACTGATGGCTTAGCCGCGGTCGTCTTTGCCGCTCTTGGAAGTCGGCGCAATAGAAGCAGCGCGATTCGGCGTCCGGTGACAGTCTCACGCCGCGCTCCAGCCCGCCGGCCTATGCGGATTGGCGAGCAGGCGCACCTGCCCCGTTATGCTGCGCCGCCGCGATTTCGCGCCAGCACGTGCGCATCGGTCGTTTGACGGCCAACCGCCAGCGTGTAGTGTCATCGCGCCGTCGGTCGAATGGCCGCCGCTTTCCGACTGGCCATGGACTCGACCACGCAATCCGAAAGTCGCGCGCCGCTGGACGAGGTCGGAGCCCTGCTCGGCCTCGCCGCTCGGCTGCTTTACGTCAACGGTCAGACCACGCGCAGCACGATCGAGCGTGTCGAGGATCTCGCCCATGCGCTTGGTTATTCTGCCGAGCTTTTTCCGAGTTGGGGAGAGATTGTCATTCGCATCGCCCGATTGGGGGATCCGAACGCGCAGAAAATCGCGCCCGTCTCGGCCCCTCCCGTGGGCGTCGACATGAACAAGGTCATGAAAACGCTCGGTGTGCTCGATGCGGTCTCCACCGGCCGGCTCGACGTCGCGGCAGCGAGCGCCGCGCTCAAGGATGTGGCGCGGCTCAGGCCGGTTTCGACGCTGCGATTTGCGACGTTCGCGGGAATCGGCGCGGCGGCGCTCGCCGTGATTTTCGGCGCCCAGCGCCTTCCGGACCTCGTTCTGATCGGCCTCAGCGCGACGGCCGGCGCGCTGCTCCGGCGGCTCATCGCGGCGCGTGGCGGCGGCCCTCTCATTCAGATCTTGTGCGCGGGGCTGTTGGCGGGCCTCGGCGCCGCCCTGACCCTGAGCTTCGCTCCGGCGGCGAACGCGTATCTTGTCGCGCTCTGCCCGTGCATGGTGCTGATGCCGGGCCCCCACCTCCTCAACGCCGCGCTCGACTTCGCCCATTTGCGCATCGCGCTCGGACAGGCGCGCTTCGGTTTTGCGATGCTGCTGACCCTGCTCATCTGCGTGGGGCTCATCGCCGGGCTGTCGGTCGCCCGGCAAAGCCTGCCGATGCCGGGTCCGGTCGCCCCGACGCCGCTCGGGCTCGACGTGGCGGCGGCCGGACTCGCCGTCGCCGCATATGGCGCCTTCTTCTCCATGCCATGGCGGTCGCTGCCCATTCCGGTTCTGATCGGCATGTTCGCCCATGCCTGCCGCTGGTTCGCGTTGGGCTCAGGAGCGAGCGCCGCCCTCGGCGCCTTGATTGCCTGCGCCATTGTGGGCGCGCTGGTGACGCCGATCGCGAACCGCCTGCATCTGCCCTTCGCCGCCTTCGCCTTTGCTTCCGTCGTCTCGCTCATCCCCGGCGCCTATCTCTTCCGCTTCGCGGCGGAGCTGGTGGCCGTCATGAACGCGGGAGCCAATGGAAGCGTGCAGCTCTTGATGCCGCCCTTCGAGGACGGCGTGACGGCTGGCGCCATCCTGCTGGCCATGGGGCTGGGCCTCAGTCTTCCCAAGCTCATGCTGGAAGGCTTGTTTCCGAACTCTGGCCGGGCTCGAGCAGCGTCCGACATCCCAGCCGTGAGCCCGCAGGACTGGCTGCGCCGCATCGACCGCGTTTGCTCAACCCGGTCCGATCAGACTTTGTCGATTTTGAGAACCGGCGCCGTCTCCGCTCGTATCCGCGTGCAAGCTTCAGCGTCCTCGATGAGATCGACGCCGAATGTGGGGATGATCTCCTTCAGCTTCGCCAGCCAGGCGCTGTCGGTGAGCTGTTCAGGGAAGCACTTTTTCAGGACGCCGAGTGCGATGAACGTCGCCGTGGAGGCGCCCGGCGAGGCGCCGAGCAGCGCGACGATCGATCGGTCCTCGGACGCGACCAGCTCGGTTCCGAATTCGAGCGCCCCTTCGTGCGTCGTGTCCGGTTTGATGATTTGCACTCGCTCCCCCGCCACCGCGAGGCTCCAGTCGTCCCGATCCGCGGTCGGATAGAATGCCTGCAACACGGCGAACTGATGCCGCTTGCTCTGCAGCACCTGGCCGACAAGGTATTCGAGCAAGTTCACGTTGTCCTTCGCAACCGCGAGCATGGGCAGGAGGTTGCCCGGCTCGATCGACTGGAAAAGGTCGGTCAGCGCGCCGTGCTTCAGGAAGCGCGTGGTGAAGCCCGCATAAGGGCCGAACAGCAGCCACCTTTTCCCACCGATGATTCGCGTGTCAAGGTGGGGCACGGACATCGGCGGGGACCCTTCGGCGGCCTTGCCGTAGACCTTGGCCTCATGTCGGTCGACCACCGCCGGGGTCTCGCATCGCAGCCAGATACCGCTGACCGGGAAGCCGCCGTAGCCACGGCCCTCGGCAATGCCCGATTTCTGCAAGAGCTCGAGCGCGCCCCCGCCGGCGCCGATGAACACGAACTTCGCCGAGACCTCCTTCACTGAATGGTCGGCGACGTCCTCCACCTCGACGAGCCATCGCCCGCCCTCGACGCGTTTCAGGCCCCGCACGTGATGTCGGTAGCCAAGGCTGACGCCGGGTTGCTTGGCGAGGTGACCGATCAGCAGGTGCGTGAGCGCGCCGTAATCGACGTCGGTTCCGGTGATGATGCAGGTCGCCGCCACCGGCTGGTCCGCGGGTCGGCCCTCCATCGTGAGCGGCGCCCATTCGCCGATCTGGGCGTGGCTCTCGGAATATTCCATGCCGTGATAGCAGTGATTTGCGGACATGGCCTTGAAGCGCGCGCGTAAGAAACCGACGTTGGCGTCGCCCCAGACGAAACTCATATGCGGGCACGGATGGATGAAGTCCCTTGGGTCGGCGATCGCGCCCTTCCTGACCAGATAGGCCCAAAGCTGGCGCGAGAGGTCGAACTCGGTGTTGACCTCAAGCGCCTTGGAGATGTCGACGCTCCCGTCGGGGCGTTGCGGCGTGTAGTTCAGCTCGCAATTGGCGGCGTGGCCCGTCCCGGCGTTGTTCCACGACGCGGAACTCTCCAGCGCGCAGTCGGACAGGGTCTCGAAGATGGAGATCGAGAGCGACGGCTCCAACTCCTTTAGGAACGTGCCCAGCGTGGCGCTCATAATCCCGGCGCCGATCAAGACGACGTCCGTGGCGACTTCAGTCATCGAGGCTCTCCGGTCGACAGGTCAGGCGCCGGCGCCGGCGACGAAGGGAACTTTGGCGCCTGGCGCCAGGATCACATAAGCGCGTCGCCAGGGCTCGTCGTCGACGAGACGCCAGCTGTGGCCGCTGCCGGTGGTGTCCTCGGCAAGCAGCACGTCGCCGGGACGGAGAGTGAAACGATCGCCGTCGCGGGTTACGAATTCCAGCGTACCGCTGAGCGTCAGCACAAACTGGCGGACCGGCGCGTCATGCCAGGCAAAAGCGCCGCCGGCCTTGGTCTCCCGGAACGAGATGCTGGACGAGGCCGCGACCTCGCTGAGGACGTCGCCGCTCGCCCCCCCGGAGAGGTCGATATGCCCTTCCTCGGAGCGCGAATTGCCGTCTTCGGCGGTCCAGATGCGAACGCAGCGGATCATCGGAAATGACCTCCCTGGGCGATCGAAGCAAGGCGGACAAACCGGCGCCTCAGGCGCCCGCGAGCCCCTTCCCGACCATGTTGAGGGGCACGATGGTCTTGTCGAACAGCTCCTCGGTCACCTTGCCGGAAGCGAGCGCCGCCTGTTTCAGGGTCGTTCCGTCGGCGATCGCTTTTTCTGCGATGTGGGCCGCGTTCTGGTAGCCGATCACTGGGGACAGCGCGGTGACCAGCATGACGCTGCCCTCGACATATTGCTGGATCCGCTCGCGGTTGAGCTCGGTGCCCTCGACCGAATACTCGCGGAACTTCTCGCTCCCGTCAGCCAGGATGCGCGCGGAATGCAGAAAGCTGTTGATGATGATGGGCCGCATGGCGTTGAGCTCGAAATTGCCCTGCGAACCGGCCAAGGCGACCCCCGTATCGTTGCCCAGCACCTGGATCGCGATCATCACCATCGCTTCGCATTGCGTCGGATTGACCTTGCCCGGCATGATGGAAGAGCCGGGCTCGTTGTCCGGCAGCTTGAGCTCGCCGAAGCCGCAACGCGGGCCGGAGGCGAGCCAGCGCATATCGTTGGCGATCTTCATCAGCGCGACCGCGACGCCGCGCAAGGCGGCGTGCGCCCGGACGATGGCGTCGAGCGAGCCCTGGGCGGTGAACTTGTTGGGCGCAGTGACGAAAGGCTTGCCGGTTAGTTCGGCGATTTTCGCGGCGACGTCCTTGGCGAAGCCGGCGGGCGCGTTGAGGCCGGTGCCGACTGCGGTTCCGCCCACCGCCAGCTCGTAAAGCCCGGCGCGGCTCGCCTCGACCTCGGCGAGAGCGGCGCGAACCTGTCCCGCCCAGCCCATCCATTCCTGGCCGACCGTCAGGGGAACCGCGTCCTCGAGATGGGTGCGGCCGATCTTGACCACGTCCATCCAGCTCTCGGCCTTGCGCTCGATGGTCTCGCTGAGCGCGCGGACTTTCGGCAGAAGCTGCTCGTCCAGTGCGAAGACCGCCGCAATATGCATGGCGGTCGGAAAGGTGTCGTTGGACGACTGGCCCATGTTGACGTCGTCGTTCGGGCCGACCGGATGCTGCGTCCCCAGCACGCCGCCAAGAAGTTGGATCGCCCGGTTGGAGATCACCTCGTTGACGTTCATATTTGACTGTGTGCCCGACCCGGTCTGCCACACATAGAGCGGGTAGTTGTCGTCCAGCTTTCCCGAGATGGTCTCATCGGCCGCGCGAATGATAGCGGCGGCCTTCCATTCGGGCAGACGGCCGGCCTCGTGATTGACCAGCGCGCAGGCCTTCTTGACGTAGCCGTAGGCGTGATAGACCGCCTTGGGCATGCGGTCGTCGCCGATCGAGAAATGCTGCAGCGAACGCTGGGTCTGGGCGCCCCAGTAGCGGTCGGCCGGGACCATGACCTTGCCCATGCTGTCGAATTCTTCACGTTCCCCGACAGCGGGAACGCCAATGGGAAGATCCTTCAAAGTCGGCGTTGGATTGGCGTCCAAGGCGGTCTCCATCCGAGAATACCCCCGACCGAACGAACAATGGTCGAGTTGGCGCTGGAAAGCAACTCGGCGCTGCGGCGCGCCGCTTGAAACGGGCTCGGCGGGTCGGCGGCCCTCCTTACAGCGCAAGCCCCGCCAGCGCGCCCGGCAACGCCTCCGGCAGATCCTCGGCGATCAGGCCGGGACCGAAACGGACGGAGCGCCTCTCGCGCTCCTTGGGCGGCGGGACGCCGCCCCTCCGATTGGATCGCTTGTGGCGCGCCGTGGAATGGGCTCGGCCAGCCGGCGAGTCCCCTTACAGCGCAAGCCCCGCCAGCACGCCCGGCAACGCCTCCGGCAGATCCTCGGCGATCAGGCCCGGCCCAAACGCCCGCGCTGCGGCGCCGTGCAGCCAGACCGCCGCCGTGGCGGCCTCGAAGGCTGGGACGCCCTGCGCGGCGAGGCCAGTGACGAAGCCCGTCAGTACGTCGCCGGAGCCGGCCGTCGCCAGCGTCGGCGGAAGGTCCCAGCCGATCGCCGCGCGGCCGTCCGGCGCCGCGACGACGGTGTCGGATCCCTTGAGCACGACCACCGCGCCGGTGAGTTGGGCGGCGGCGCGGGCGCGGGCGAGCTTGTCGTCGTCCGCCCCGATTCCGCCGGCCCCGGCGAACAGCCTGGCGAACTCGCCCTCGTGCGGCGTCATGACCGCGGCGTGGCCGCCGCGCGCGATGAGCTGCGCCAGCGTGTCGGCCTCGCCGGCAAAACTGGTCAGCGCGTCGGCGTCGAGCACGACCGTCCGCCGGTCGCCCGGCCGGGTCAGCGCCGCGGCGACGAGCTTGCGCGTCTCGGGCCCCGCGCCCGCGCCCGGCCCAAGCGCCACCGCGCGCCGGCGGGCGTCGGCGAGCAGAGCCTCGAAGCCGCTGAGGCCGGCGAAAGGCGCGACCATCACGGCGGTCGAATGGGCCGCATTGACGGCGACGGCGTCGGCCGGGCTGGCGAGCGCCACGATCCCCGCCCCCGCCCGCAGCGCCGCCCGCGCCGCAAGCCGCGCCGCGCCCGTCTGATGCGCGGGCCCCGAGAGGACAAGCGCCGCCCCGCGCGCGTATTTGTGCGAGCGGAAATCGAGCGCCGGCAGCGCGCCGCGCCACAATGCCGGGCCGTTGACAAAGGCGCCGGGCGCGATCGCCGGCAGGACGCTCGCCGGGATGCCGATGTCGGCGAGCCGGATCGCGCCGCAGAGCGACCGGCCCGGCTCGAGGAGATGGCCGGGCTTCAGCCGGAAGAAGGTGACGCTGGCAGTCGCCTCGACCGCGACGCCGCGGACTTTTCCGGTCGCCCCGTCGACGCCCGAAGGCGTGTCCACGGCCACGACGCGGCCCCCCGTCCGGGCGTAGGCGTTGACCCGCTCGACGAGAGCGCGCGCTTCGCCGTCGATGTCGCGGGCGAGCCCCGCGCCAAACAGCGCGTCGATCACGCAGGCCGCCCCGTCGAGGCCGATCGCGGTCGGCGGCAGGACCGGGCCGGCAAATCGCGCCGCCGCGGCGGCGGCGTCGCCCTTCAGCGCCTCGCGCCGACCGAGAAGGCCGAGTTCGACCGGATAGCCGCGCTCGCGGAGAAGGCGGGCCGCGACAAACCCGTCCCCTCCATTGGCGCCGGGTCCGCAAAGAACGACGATCCGGCCGCGCGAGCGCGCGAGCCGGGCTGCCTCGTCCGCGACGGCGAGCCCCGCCGCCTCCATCAGGACGAGGCCGGGCGTCCCGCCGGCGATTGTCATCCGGTCGGCCTCGCCCATCTCGGCGGGGGTCAGAAGGTCCGGGCATTTCAGCGGATCGAGCATGCGGCCAAAGTGGCCTCGGGCCGAAGCGGCGGCAAGTGCGAAAATCAGGAACCGCCTACCGCATTGCGCTTGCCGGCCAACCGCCGGATAATGCGTCGGCGCGGGGGCGCATGGACGCTCGGAGAAGCCGACGATGCCATTCGAACTCGTGGGGCGGGACGGCTGCAAGGTCATGATCCCGGACGGCGCGGTCGGCATGGAGGGCCGCGACGGGCGGATTGTCGCGGTTCCGGCTGGCGCGACCGGGCTTCAGGGACGCGACGGGCGCATGGTCGCCGTTCCGGCCGGATGGACCGGGCTCGAAGGCTCCGACGGGCGCGTCACGCCCATTCCGGCAGGCTCGACCGGACTGCAGGGGCGCGACGGGCGGATGGTCGACATCCCGCCCGGGGCGGTCGGTCTTCCCGGGCGCGACGGACGCATGGTCGCGATTCCGTCCGGCAAGGTCGGCGTGGTCGACCGGCGAGGCCGCATGCGCGCCGAGGAGCCGGGCGCGCCGCCTTCCGAGCGGCCGATCCGGATGGACGCCGACGAGTTGGTGGACGATCTGCCCGACTGGACGCAGTTCTCGTTCTGACTAGGGACGCCGAATCCGAATTCCCTGCTAGCAGGGAATTTTTGCGCGGGCCGTTTTACGCCCTGCAGCGGAATCCAACGCAGGTTCAATGGCTTCCTGATAATTGCAATCCGACGGTTGCGGGCTCTTGCCCCACTGGAACAGGGAATTTTCGGCGCGCTGAACAGGGAATCTCGTCGCTGTTCGACTACGAAAACAGGGGAGGAACAGGGAACGGGAATCGAGGTCGCGAGGCGGCCGCCCTCAGGTTGCATCCCCCTCGGGCGGCGCTCCTGCGCCGTGGGGGAAAGGGGTTGAGGAAAGCCTCATGGATCATCCCGTGTGGGCGCCGGCGAGGCGGGGCGGGCCGCCGAGCGACGGCGACCGGCGCGGTGGGAAGCGTCGTCGCAATTCTGGTTGAGGCTTTCCCTCGGACGAGAGGCGACGCGCGCGTCGTGGCCGTCGCACGCATGACCGTCCGGATGGCAGGCGATCAACGATCAGCGACGCTGGCGATACGGACGACGACTCGCCGGCGCGGTTCATCTCAGGCGACTGCGTGACGATCCAGATTTGCGATGGCGTCGAGTTCGGCGGCTGCGGCCCAGTAGGCGTTCTGCAGGATATCGACGGCATTGGCGATCTGCTCCTCCTCATGGTTCGCCATGACCTGGAGTCGGAATCGCGCGGCCCCTTTCGGCACGGCGGGGAATTCGACGAGGTTGGCGATTAGGCCCATATGCGACAACTGTCGGCTGACCAGGCGGGCCAGCGCTTCGGTGCCCGTCTTCACCGAGACAATCGCCGAGGGATCGCCGTAGACCTCCATCCCGGACGCGATCAACTTGCTTCGCAGCGAAAGAATGTTGCGCATGAGCGCGTCGCGCCGCTGACGTCCCTCCTCCGACTCGACGATCTCGAAGGCTTTCCGCACAACCGCGGCCTGAATCGGCGACAACGCGTTGGAAAACGTGGTCGGCGTGCTGAAGTAGCGAAGATATTGCTGAACGTCGCTAGAGGCGGTGGCGACGAAGCCCCCGTTGGACGCAAACGTCTTCGAAAAACTGCCCATGACAATGTCGACCTTGCCGAGCATCTTTTGCACGCCGATGTGACCTCGACCGTTCTCCCCGATGCAGCCGAAATCATGGGCCACGTCGACCATGAGGGTCGCGTTATATTCGTGGCACAGTTCCGCAAGCGCAGCGATGTCGGGCGTGTCGGAGTCCATCGAGAACAGGGCTTCGGTAACGACGAGGACGCCGTTCGTCGTGTCCTTGGCCCGGATTTCCGCAAGCCAACGGCGCGCCGAGTCCGTTTCGAGATGTCGGAATAGATAAACGTTCTTCGTCGCTGCGGCCGCCCCTTCCTGCAGGCAGGCGTGCGCGAGACAGTCCATCACGATGTGGTCGCTCGAACGAACGAGCCCCTTGATCGCGCCGAAACCGGCGGCGAATCCGGTCGGAAACAGGACCGTTCGCTCCACGCCGAGGAACTCTGAGATTTTTCGCTCCAGGGCGATCGAATGCGTCGTGTTGCCGATGAACGCCGGCGATCCGGCGCTGTGCACGCCATAACGTTCAATCGCGTCATGGGCGGCTTGGCGAACCGCTGGATGGGCGGACAGACCGAGATAGTCCTGCGAACCGAAATTGACGCCCTGCATCTTGCGCCCCAGCTCGTCGCTCGCCGCGCAATCCGTTCGCGGACCCGCGTCCGTCGATCGAGAATAGGGCCAAAAATTTTCCTTGACGCGCTCGTATTGCCACGCGTGGAAACCCTCGGTGCGCCCGAGCAGATCGGATCCGTTGACGACGCGGTATTCACGCAGGCTTCCGGTCAACGTCGGCGGCAGCGCGGATTTGACATGACTTTGCATTTGGGGCCTCTCATGAAGCGATCGGGAACTCGCCGCCAAGCCCCGGAGTCGGCGCAAGGTGACGTTTAATTTTACTGATGAGACGAGCTAAATCGACTGGCTTGGTGTCGAAATCGCAGCAGCCGACCTCGACGCTGCGGCGACGATCACTCTCGAGCGCGTATGCGGTGAGCGCGATAATCGGCAATGTGCGAAGCCCCGTAGTCGCATGGATGAGCCGAGTGGCTTCCCATCCGTCCATGGCGCCGAGGGCGACGTCCATCAGCACGAGGTCGGGCTTCGCCTCGCCGGCCATGTGCACGCCCTGCGGCCCGTCTCCGGCGCAGACGACCTCATATCCCGCGCGCGTCAGTCGCCGACTGAGCATGTCGCGGTTGAATTCGTTGTCTTCGACGAGCAGGATGCGCGGCACGGTTCTCTCCTGTCACGCGGCGTCGGCGAGATTGTCGGCGGGGTGATCGCCCCGATTTCTTTCCAGCCGGCGGCGCGGCAGCGCGACGACAATCGTCGTCCCGACGCCTGGAGCGGTTCGTACGGACAGCGAAGCGCCCATGAGGCCGCATAGACGGTGGCAAAGCGGCAAGCCGAGGCCCGCGCCGCCATACCTGCTTGCGCCGACATCGTCGCGGCTGTTGAAGGTCTCGAACAGGGCCGGTACGAGCGCCTCCGCGATGCCAGGTCCCTTGTCGGTCACCGAAATCTCGACGACGTCGCCCGCCGCGGGCGGGTTGGAAGCTCGGGCGACGATTTCAACGTCGCCCTCCAGCGTGTGGCAGACAGCATTGTCGATGAGCGCGTCGAGGACTTGTTCGAGCTTGGCGGCGTCGGCTTCGACCCCATACGCAGCAGGTTCGATTCGCAGCAAAATCCTGCGCCCTTCGATCCGCCGGCCGCCGGTCCAGCGGTCGACCAGGCGTTGCAATAGAGCCGCAACGTCGACCGATTCGACAAAGACTTGCATTTTGCCAGCTTCAATCTTCGACAGATCGAGGATTGCGTTGACGAGGTGGAGAAGGTGACGGCCGGCGTCATGGATCCTTTTCAGATCGTCGACGCCCTGCGGATCGACGTCGGGATCGGTATCCTCGACCAGCATCTGGCTGTAGCCGATGATGGCGTTCAACGGCGTCCTCAGTTCGTGGCTTGTCTTCGCGAGGAAATCCGCTTTTGCCGCGCTCGCGCGCTTGGCGTCGGACACGGCTCGGCGCAGTTGACCCGCGGTCTCGAGATGTTTGCGCGCCTCTTTTTCGAATTCGCCTTGCGAAGCCAGGATCCGCGCGTAAAAGAGCGCCATCATCGAAACGTAAATCGACGCGCTGATGATCGAAACGAGACCGATGCCCTGCAAGTCGGCGAGAGCAATTGTTTGCGGAAAATGACCGCCGAGGGCGAACAGGGCGATAAAGAGCGCGAGGCTCGTCGTTATTTGCAACAGGATCGTGGCGCAATTCTTGACGCTCGCGTCTAGATAAAAGAAGGCGAGCAATGGCACCGTGACCAGCCATGGCAGGAATGGCGAGGTAAGACCTCCATAGAAAAAGCAACCCCACAATATCGCGAAGAGAAGATTCTGAATCGACACGAATGATAAAAGTCTGTATCTGCCCGTGTACTTGAGAACGAATGGGTAGGCCCAGAAACTGGTGATCGAGCCGGCAAGAATAAGGAGCTTTCCAGCATCCTTGGAGTCCACCCACAACAGGTAAGCGGGAATGACGTTGCCGAGGATCGGCCCGAACGTATGGCTGATCATGAACGTGCGCGCTCGGGTGCGCATCTCACGGTCCATGAGAAGGTCGCCGGGAATAAACCAGTCAAACAACGGTTTCAAAGAGGCGTTGAACAACATCTGTGGAGCCGAGTTCCAGTCGACGCATAACTACGTTGCCCCCCGTTAGCGCCGTCCTAAATGTTATGGTGAATGCGCTTTTTTGACCATGTAAATGAATATATCCATAAAGAGATCTATTTGATTTAGGCTTGTTTAACCAAGACGAACGACGACGTCAATGTTGACGTTACGTAATTATTCTGCTCCGGATGCGATTGGAATAGATTTAGCAATTGGCAGCGCGGTGTTGGACTGCACTAAAGGCGGCTGGACTGGGACGTAAAGTCGTGCTTTACAGCTCGTTGAGCATTATAGACTGGTTTATCCCGAAGCGGTCGAGGCTCAGCAAGTCGGAGCTTGGGCGGGCCCGCACATTCGTGCTCACGCATCTCGTCGGGCCGGTCAGCGGGGTGTGGATCGTCGCCTTTCTCTTCAAGGTGGATCCGTCGCCGGGAGTCCACGTCCCCCTGATTGCGCTCGGAATCGCCATCTTCTGGCTGCTTTCCCTGGTGCTGCGGGCGACTGGAAGTTTGCCCCTGGTCGCGATTATCTCGGTTCAAACGTTGATCGCTGTGACCTTGATCGGGGTTTACAACTACGGCGGCGTCAGTTCGCCGTTCCTGGCGTGGTTGCTGATCGCGCTTGCCAACGGCTTCTTCTACCTCAGCGATCGGCCATTGAGCGTATTGGCGATCTTCGTCCTGAACGTTGCGGCTTTCATCGCGATCTGGTTCGCCGCCGGCGATCTTCCCAGCCGCGTTCCAATGGAGCAGATGTCGGGCGTCGGCATCGTGTCCGTGAGCAGCGCGACTCTGTATATGGCTTGGCTCGCGATCTACTACGGACGGCTGCTGACGTCTGAATCGGCCCTCGAGCGCGAAGCCCGGCGGCATCGCCGGACGGCGGAACAGCTCGCCGAGGCGAGGGACGAAGCCGAGCGGGCAAACGTCGAGAACTCGATCTTCCTCGCCAGGATGAGCCACGAATTGCGCACGCCTCTCAATGCCGTCATTGGCTACAGCGAGATTCTGCAAGAAGACGCGGACCTATCCGGCGACGCCCGGCGCGCCGGGGATTTGTCGAGAATCAGCGCGGCCGGCAAGCATCTGCTGTCGCTCGTCACCGACGTCCTCGACATCACCCGGATCGAAGCCGACGAGATGGAGTTGCAGGTCGGCGACTTCGCGGTTGCGCGCTTGATCGAGGATGTCGCGGCGACGGCGGCGCCTCTGGCGCAATCGAACGGCAACAGGCTGCTGACGCGCGTCGATCCAAATGTTGGGCGCATGACCTCCGATCAGGTGCGATTGCGCCAAGCGGCGATCAACCTTATGAGCAACGCCGCGAAGTTCACCAGTAACGGCCTCGTCGAGCTCTCCGCCCGACGCTTGCGCCTCGAGTCTGGCGACTGGGTCGAAATCGAGGTGCGGGATACTGGGACGGCATCGCGAGCGACGATCTGAAGACGATCTTCCAGGACTACAAGCAGGTGAATTCTGCCGAGGCTCGCAAGCGCAAAGGGACCGGCCTGGGTCTCGCGCTGAGCCAGAAGCTCTGCATGATGATGGGCGGGAACATTTTCGTCGACAGCGAGCTCGGCCACGGCTCACGGTTCACCATTCGCGTTCCAGCAATCCTGAGCAATGACGCCGATCGCGCCGCGCGTCTTGAATGCGCCGAGACGCCGATCGACGCGGTGGCGTGAGACGCCGAAGGAAGAAATCCCATGACCGGTTTCGTCCAGTTGGCATCAACCGCGCCGCGCGCGGCGGCGGTTGAGCGCGCGCTTCCATCCGCCAGGCTTCTGATCGTCGGCGGCGTCGCGGAACATCGCGCGGCGCTGTCAGGCCGATTTGCAAGAGGCGGATTCGAGATCCGCGAGGCCGATTGCGGCGCGGAGGCGCTGAGGCTCGTCCAGGAACAGACCTTCGACGTCGTGCTTCTCGACGTCATGCTCCCGGACATGAATGGGACGGAGGTCCTGCGTCGGATTCGGGAAAAATTCTCCGGCTCCCTTCTGCCCGTCATAATGGCGATGCCCAACAGCCAGGCGGAGGGCGTCATGGAAGCCATGAGAAGCGGCGCCAACGACTACGTCACGAAGCCTGTCGAATTCCCGACCGCGCTGGTGCGGGTGAACAACCAAGTCGCGCGTCGTCGTGCGGAACTTGAGCTTCGCAAGGTCAACGCGGACGCGAACCCGGACGACCGAGATCATCCATCCGCCAGACTTCTCATCGTCGACGACATCGCCGACAATCGTACGGTGCTTACGCGCCAACTCGTGAGACGCGGATTCGAGATCGTCGAGGCCGATTGCGGCGCGGAGGCGCTGAGGCTCGTTGAGGAGCAGACATTCGACGTCGTGCTTCTCGACGTGATGATGCCGGACATGGACGGCATGGAGGTCTTGCGCCTGCTTCGCCAGCGATTCTCTGCGTCGCTCTTGCCCGTCATCATGGTGACCGCCAAGACCCAGTCGGAAGACATTGTCGAAGCCCTGAAAGCAGGCGCCAACGACTACGTGACAAAGCCCGTCGACCTTTCGATCGTGCTGGCGCGAGTGAACAATCAGGTGGCCCGTCGCCGGGCCGAGGCTGCAATTCAAAAGGCCAATGAATCGCTTCTGAACGAGATGACTCACCTTGAGCAAAGGATCGCGCTGGAAAAGAAGATCGCGCATCTTGCCCATCACGACATGCTGACGGGCCTGCCCAATCGATTCGCCTTTGAGGCAAAACTGAACGCAGCGCGGCAATCCGCAGGGGATTCGGGATCCCAGCTCAGCCTTTTGTTCATCGATCTCGATGGCTTCAAGAATGTCAACGACGCCCTCGGACACCCGGTCGGCGACGAATTCCTGAAGGCCGTCGCCGCTCGCTTGACGGAGGTGGTCGCCGGTAACGACTTCTGCTCGCGGCTCGGCGGGGACGAGTTCGCGGTTGTTCACACGTCGATGGATGTCCAGACGACGGCCGCGTCGCTCGCGCGGGCGATCATCTCGGCCATCGAGGCTTGTACCTTCGTCGCAGGACACCAGGTTTTCATCAGCGCGAGCATCGGCATCTCCGTGCTCCAGCGCGGCGACAATGATACGGCGGCCCTGCTGAAACGCGCCGATCTCGCAATGTACCGTGCTAAGGCCGACGGACGCGGGGTCTATCGATTCTTCGAAATGAATATGGCCGATCAGGCGAAGCTGCGTCGAAGCCTGGAGCTCGATTTTCGCCGAGCGGCGGAGAACGGCGACTTTCAGCTCTATTATCAGCCAATCGTTGGCCTCAGGGAGCGCAAGGTTTCGGGCTTCGAGGCGCTGATGCGGTGGAACCATCCCACGCGGGGCTACGTGCCGCCGAGCGAATTTATCCCGTTGGCTGAAGAAACCGGCCTCATCGTCCCAATTGGCGAATGGGCCTTACGACAAGCCTGTGCGGACGCCGCGCAATGGCGGAACAACCTGCGCATCGCGATCAATCTGTCGCCGGTCCAGTTCCGCAGCACAGGCCTCATCTCTGTGGTCGTCACGGCGCTCAGCGCGTCTGGATTGCCGCCAGGACGGCTCGAGCTCGAAATCACGGAAAGCGTGCTGCTACGGAACAGCGAACAAAACATGTTTATTCTCGGCCGGCTGCGCGAGCTCGGCGCGCGGATTGCGCTCGACGATTTCGGGACGGGGTATTCCGGCTTGGGCTACTTTCGCGCGTTCCAGTTCGACAAGATCAAGATCGATCAATCTTTCATTCGGGAAATGCTCGAACGCCCCGAAAGCTGCGCCATCGTGCGCGCCGCCATAGGTCTGGGGGGAAGCCTCGGCCTCGGCACGACGGCCGAAGGCGTCGAGACCGCTGAACAGTTCGAATTCCTCGCCGGCCTGGGCTGCGGCGAGGTGCAAGGTTTTCTGTTCAGCGGCGCCCAGCCGAACGTCAAAGTCGCCGGCATGGTCGACGAGATCGAGCGCCGCATCGATACAAGATGATCGGCGCCGCTCGAAACGCTTCGCGGCCCTTTAGGGCGTGACGCTGAGGCCAAAGCCCTGCTTGCGCCGCGGGGCGGTCCGCGCGGGTTTCTCCGGGACGGCCTTCTCGTCGAACAGTTCCGCAAGCTTCTCCGTCATCGCCCCGCCGAGCTCCTCGGCGTCGACGATGGTCACGGCGCGCCGATAGTAGCGCGTCACGTCGTGGCCGATGCCGATGGCGATGAGCTCGACCGGCGAGCGCGTCTCGATCTCCTCGATGACGTACCTCAAGTGCCGCTCGAGGTAATTGCCCGGATTGACCGACAGCGTCGAATCGTCGACCGGCGCGCCGTCCGAGATCATCATCAGGATCCTGCGCTGTTCCGGCCGGCCGATCAGCCGCTCATGCGCCCAGGCGAGCGCCTCGCCGTCGATGTTCTCCTTGAGCAGCCCCTCGCGCATCATCAGGCCCAGGTTCTTGCGCGACCGCCGCCAGGGCGCGTCGGCCGCCTTGTAGATGAGGTGGCGCAGATCGTTGAGCCGGCCGGGGTTCGGCGGCTTGCCGGCCTGCAGCCAGGCCTCGCGCGCCTGGCCGCCCTTCCAGGCGCGGGTGGTGAAGCCCAAAATCTCGACCTTGACGCCGCAGCGTTCGAGGGTACGGGCGAGGATGTCGGCGCAGGTCGCCGCCACCGTGATCGGCCGGCCGCGCATCGAGCCCGAATTGTCGATGAGCAGGGTGACCGCCGTGTCACGGAACTCCATGTCCTTCTCCTGCTTGAAGGACAGCGGCTGCTGCGGGTCGATGATGATGCGCGTCAGGCGCGCACTGTCGAGCACGCCCTCCTCAAGGTCGAAGTCCCAGGAGCGGTTCTGCTGCGCCATCAGGCGCCGTTGCAAGCGGTTGGCGAGCCGCGCGACGACCGCCGACAGGTTTTGCAGCTGCTTGTCGAGATACTCGCGCAGGCGTTGCAGCTCTTCCGGGTCGCAGAGCTCGTCGGCCGCGATTTCCTCGTCGAACCGGGTGGTGTAGGCCTTGTAATCGGTGGTGCGCCGGTCCTGCGACGGGGTCTGCGGCGGACGGTTCTCGGCGGCCTCCTCGGCGTCGCCGGCCTCGCCCTCGTCGTCGAGCTCGGACGACGGCGCCTCGACCGTATCCATCGTCCCCTCGTCGGCGTCGTCGGTCGTGTCGTCGGCCGCCTCGCGCTGTATCGCGTCCTCAGACTGGCTCTCTTCGCCCTCGCCTTCGGCGTTCTCCGGCTCCTCCGGCGGCGGTTTCTCCTGGTCGTCCGCCTGCTCGTCGGGCTCGGCTTCCGCATCGTTGGCGAGGCCGAGCGAGGTCAAAAGCTTCTGAACGAGCCTGGCGTAGGCGCGCTGGTCGTGGATGGCGGCGCCGAGCTTGTCGAGTTCGGGCCCGGCCTTCTCCTCGATGAAACCGCGCCACAGGTCGGTCAGCCGCTCCGCGCCCGCCGGCGGCTTCAAGCCCGTCAGGCGCTCGCGCGCGATCATCGCCACAGCCTCCTCGAGCGGCGCCTCCTCGCGCGAGCGGGCCTCGGCGAACGGGCTCTTGTGATAGCGGTCGTCGAGCATGGCGGCGAGGTTGGCGGCCACCCCCTCCATGCGTCGCGAGCCGATCGCCTCGACGCGGGCCTGCTCGACGGCGTCGAACAGGGCGCGCGCCGCCGGATTCTGCGGCGCGAGACGGCGATGGACCGCCTCGCTGTGGCAGGCGAGCCGGAGGGCGAAGGAATCCGCCACTCCGCGCAGGATCGCCGCCTCGCGCGGATTGGCCTTGCGCGGCGGCTCGGGCAGGCGCGCCTTGGCCCCTTCCGGTCCGGTCATCAGCGCCGGCTTGTCGGTGGAGAAGGTCACCTCGAGCTCGGGACTGCGGGCGAGCGCCCGCGTGCAGGAGGCGACCGCCAGCTTGAACGGCTCGCTCGCCGCCTCGGGCTTGCCGCCGGGCTTGCGGTTGCTGGTTGGCTTGACATCGATGGTGGACATGACGGGCTTTATGCCTCTGGCGGTCGCGCGTCGCAAGGAAATGGCTCGGCGTCCCTCCGCTCAGCCGCCAGACTTCGAGACATCGGGGGGCGCATCGGGCGCGCCTCATTGACGGAATGAACCAACGCCCTAGATTCGGGTTCCGGCGCGCTCCGCTCGCCCGACCCGGGCGACGCCATCAGCGCCGCCAAAAGGCACAGTGATGAACGCGCCCGCTTTTCCCCCCGACATTGCAATCCCGGCCGAATTCCAGACCTCATTCGACGCCCAGCGCGCCGCTTACTTCAAGGCCCCCGAGCCGACCCACGCCGAACGGGTCGCCGACCTCAAGGCTCTCGTCCGCCTGGTCAAGGACAATCAGGCCGCCATCCTCGCTGCGATCAGCGCCGACTTCGGCAATCGCAGCGAATTCGAGACGAAATTCGCCGAGATCTTCTTCGTGATCGACTCCGCCCATGATGCGGCCAAGCGCCTCAAGCACTGGATGCGGCCGCAACGGCGAGCGATCGATCTGATGCTCTTTGCCGGCGCGCGCAATCGCCTCATCCCCCAGCCGCTCGGCGTGGTCGGGGTGATCGTCCCGTGGAACTATCCGCTGATGCTGAGCTTGGGGCCGCTGGTCAGCATCTTCGCCGCCGGCAACCGGGCGATGGTCAAGATGTCCGAGAACTCCCGCCGCCTGTCGGAGCTCCTGATCGACGTCTCGCCCAAATACTTTCCCGAGGACAAGCTCGCGTTCTTCGACGACGGCGGCGGACGCGGGCCCGCCTTCTCCTTGCTGCCGTTCGACCATCTCATCTTCACCGGCTCCGGCAAGACCGGGCGGGCGGTGATGGCGAACGCCGCGCGGAGCCTCACGCCGGTGACGCTGGAGCTCGGCGGCAAGTCCCCGGCGATCGTCGCCCCCGATTTTCCCATCAAGACGGCGGCCGAGCGCATCCTGTGGGCCAAGACCCTCAACGCCGGCCAGACCTGCCTCGCCGTCGACTACGCGTTCCTGCCGAAGGGCAAGGAAACGGAGTTCGTCGACGCCTGCAAGCGCCTGTTCGCCAAACGCTACCCGGACATCAACGGCCCCGACTTCACCTCCATTATCGACCAGCGCGCCTACGACCGGCTGACGGCGGCGCTCGAGGACGCCCGCGCCAAGGGGGCGACGCTCGTCAATCTCGCGGAAGGGCAGACCCCCGACGCGTCGAAGCGCAAGTTCCCGCCCCATATCGTGCTCCATCCAACGCCCGACATGGAGCTGCTGCGGCGCGAGATTTTTGGGCCGATCCTGCCCATCCGGGTCTATGACCAGCCGCAGGAGGTCGCGGACGCGATCAACGCCGGCGACCGGCCGCTCGCGCTCTACCCGTTCACCCATGACCGAGCGACCCGGGATTTCTACATCTCCCGGGTCCTCTCGGGCGGCGTCTCGGTCAATGACGCGATCCTGCATGTCGCTCAGCACAACCTGCCGTTCGGCGGCGTCGGCGCCAGCGGCATGGGGCACTACCATGGCCCCGAGGGCTTCGAGACCTTCTCCAAGATGCGGCCCGTGTTTCAGCAGGGACCCGTGTCGTCCGTCCAGATGATGATGCAGCCGCCCTACTCGGGATTGGCGAGACGGATGGTCGACTTCATGATCCGGATGCGAAGCTAAGGTGGGATGGTTTGAGGTTCGCGCGGATCTCTGAATTGGCGCGGCTTGCGGGTAAAGGCTCCGAGGGAAGCCGCCTTGTTTCGCGACAACCCGCCTTCCAAGGCCGGCTCCGCGCGCCTGCTAGCAGGGAACTTTCTTCCGCCGCGGTCGGCGCTCGGTTCCAGAAAACGCTGCAGTTTCATTGTTTTACTGGATTTACAACCCGTCCGTTGTCGGCTCGATCGGCCGCGGAACAGGGAACTTAACAGGACAAGAACAGGGAATTATCAGGCGATTTCGGTGCGGATCAGGGACGGAACAGGCGGCCGAAAACGGGGCGCGCGAGCGGGCGCGGCCGGGTTGCAAGGCGTCGCGGGGACGCCCTTCTCCTGGGCAGAAACGCGGCGCCTGCGAACGGTCGAATGAAGAGGCGCCGCGCGATTCGTCCAAAAATCATCTTGCGCTAGTCGCGCCGCCGTCCCAACCAGGCGTCTACGGACCAGCCGCCCGGTCCGTAGACGGCGAGGGTCAAAAAACCGCCGGGCTATGGCGACGTTCTTCGGGAACTCGATTGCCTGGTCCGCGCCGAGATGGAAGACGATTGCGGTCAGCAGGCAGAAACCGCTGAGCGCGACCGCCGCAAGGCGCGTCGCCAAACCCGTCAGAACGCAGAGCCCCCCGCCAAGCTCGGTCGAGATGACGAGCGGCAGGAGCCGCCCGTCGACCCCCGCCGCCTGCATGTAAGCGACGAGGCCCGCATCGCTGCTAATCTTCCCCGCCCCTTCGACGATGAAGATATAGACGAGCATCACGCGGGCGATCGCGAGCAGCGGCGCCGCGAGACCGCGGAAGGCCGGATGGTCCGCCGCGCCGGCCGGGCTCAGCGCACTCGCCTCGCCGGTCGAACGAAGATCGGTCATCAACGTCGCTCCCTCGTTCCCGTCGCGTTACAGCGCGTGCGCCTTCTCGAGGGCCTCGGCGAGGTCCTCGAAATACTCGCACTCCTTCGAGCCGCAGAGTTTTTCGATGGTCGCGAGCTGTTCCCTGGCGAGGTCGTATTTCCCTTGGATCACATAGGCCTCGCCTAGATATTCGCGCACCTGCGGATAATTGGGGTCGAGCGCGACAGACTTCAGGTAGTAGCCGATCCCCTCGTCAGTCCGGCCGAGCTTCCGAGTGGCGTAGCCCCGGTAGTTGAGCGCCCGCGGCGTGTTCGGATTGTCGAGCAAGTCGAGCACGTCGAGCGCTTCCTGATAGCGCTCTGCCTTGGCAAGCGCGTAGGCGTATTCGGTGAGCTCCGGGTCGGGCAACACACTGCTGTGTCGCTCAAGGCACTTCTTCCGCTTGTGGCTCCATACCTGGCCTGGAGCGCAGGTGGTCAGGTCGTCCGCCGGCGCCTGGGCGCGAAACGACTCCGGCTGACCAAAACGCCAGATCCCTCCGCCGCCGCCGCCGGAGCCTCCCCCCGCGCCGCCGCCGGAACCCCCTCCAGCGCCGCCGCCTGCGCCGCCTCCGGAACCCCCGCCGGAGCCCCCGCCCGCGCCAGCGCCTCCTCCGCCTCCCCCGCCTGCTCCGCCTCCTCCACCTCCTGACCCGCCGCCGGCCGCGAAGGCCGAAGGCGCGGCGAGGGCGAGGCCGGCCGCCAGAACCACGCTAAGCAGCGCCGTAGAGGCGCGGCGCCCTTTTTCATGCGATAATGCCGAATTGCGCATCCTCAGATCCTTTCCAGTTGCGTCGCAGTGCGATGACAACACATGAGGTCGCGAATTATTCAGTCGGCGCAGCTTTCGCGCTTCGCCGCGTTTCGTGGTGGAATGGCGCCATGAGCGAAGCGAGCCGACGCGACGTTCGGGCCGGACTCGAACCTTGCCTGCCGAGACTGTGGCGCTATGCGCTGATGCTTTCCCGAGCCCGCGACGTCGCCGACGACCTGGTGCAGGCGACGTGCCTGCGCGCGATCGAACGCGCCGAACAGTTCGTCCCGGGAACGCGGGTCGATCGCTGGCTGTTTTCCATCCTGCGGTCGATCTGGCTGAACGAGGTGAGGGCGCGGCGCATCCGCGAGGGCCGCGGGTTTGCCGACCCGGAGGACGTTCTCGTCGCCGACGGCGCGCATGAGATCGAAACGAATACTTTGGCGTCCCAGGTGTTACGGGAGATCGGGCGGTTGCCGGAAGCCCAGCGGGAAACGGTTCTTCTGGTCTACGGCGAAGGATACAGCTACGCTGAAGCGGCGGAGACGCTGGGAATTCCAATCGGCACGGTGATGAGTCGCCTTGCGGCCGCGCGCGTGGCGCTGGCGAAACTGAAATAGGGGCCTAAAGTCGCGTATGGCCGACGACGAAGATCTGGTCGCGCTGATCGATGGGGAGCTCGAAGACCCCCGCAGGAGCGAATTGCTGGCGCGGCTGGAAAGCGATCCCGTCCTGCGCCGTCGCTACGAAGCGCTGCGGGAGACCAGCGCGCCGATCGGCGACGCCCTGGGCCTGGCGCTCGCGGACGCGCCGGTCGATCGGCTTCGCGCGCTTCTGCCCGCGGCGCCGGCGCCGCCGGCCGCCGCGCCGGGAAGGCGCTTTCGCGCCACCGCGCTGCGCGGGCTCGCCGCGGGCGTCGTCGTCGGCTTCCTTGCGGCCGCGACCGCGGCGTGGCTCGCCTTCGGCGGCCTGACTGACCGCGACGACGACTGGCGTTCGACCGTCGTCGAATACATGGAGCTCTATACCCACGAGACTTTCGCCTTTCCCGGGCCGGACCTTCCAACGCAGGTCCGCGAGCTCGCCAGGGTCGGCGAGCGGGTCGGCGCCCCGCTCACGCCAAAGACGATCGCAGCGCCGGGACTCGAGTTCAAGGCGGCCTTCCTCCTCGGCTACGACGGCGCCCCGCTCGGAGAGATCGCCTATGTCGATCCGTCTGGCGAGCCGGTGCTGCTCTGCGTGTTGGCCGAGGCGGCCCCGGACGCCCCGATAAGCCTCGAACGGCGCGGCGGCTACGCATTGGCGAGCTGGGCGCGTGGCGGGCGCGAGTTCCTCGTCATCGGGCGCCTGCCTGACGCCCAAATTGCCGGATACGCCCACGCCCTCGAGGCGAGCCTCTGACTTCCTGCGCCGGGCGCAAGAGAAAGGTCGAATAGGGCGACCGCTTCGTATGTTCATATCGACGAACCCCGATGGAGGCGGACATGAATCGCTTTATTCGTTCCTTGGCGACAACCCTCGCCGGCGCGGCGGCCTGGGCCGCGCTCTTCAGCCCTCCAGCGTTTTCGGCTGGCGGTTCGAAATGGCGGATCGAACCGGCGCGCACTCAGATCGCCTTCGCCATCGACGCCGTCGGCTATCCGCGCACCGAGGGGCGGTTCGACGCGTTCGACGGAAAGATCGCCATCGACTTCGACCGACCCGAAAAGAGCAGCGTCGCCTTCCACGTCTGCTCGGCGTCGATCGACGTCGGCTCGGCGACGTTTTCCGACTATCTGCGCTCGTCCGCCTTCCTCGACGCCGGCAAGCACCCGTCGATCGATTTCGTCTCGACGTCGGTCGAAAAGCTCAGCGACCATGCGGTCCGCGTGTCGGGGGACCTGACGCTCCTCGGCGTGACGAAGCCGCTGGCGCTCGACGTCGACGTCGAGCGCCCGACAGGCCTCAAGGGGCCGCTTGAATTCTCGGCCCGGACGCGGATCGATCGGCTGGAATTCGGCATGAACTCGGGTTTCCCACTGGTGTCGCGCGACGTCGACCTGACGATCAAGAGCGCGGCGGCCGAGCTTTGAGATCTCGCGCGTCGCGCTGGAGCCCGGCGATCGTCGTCCTGCACTGGATCAATGCCGCGCTGATCCTCGCGCTCCTCGCTCTCGGCTGGGTCATGACCCACTCGCCGTTCGGCGCCGGCACGACGTTTGATCTCTACCAGCAGCACAAGTCGCTGGGCTTTGCGGCGCTCGCGCTGACGGCGCTGCGTCTCGCAGCGCGCCTCGCCTCCGCCGCGCCGGCGCGCGTCTCCGGCTGGGAAGGGCTCGTCGCGCGCGCCGTGCAGGCGGCGTTCTATGTCTTGACGCTCGCGGCGATCGCCGCCGGCTGGCTCGTCGTCTCCGCTTCGCCCCTGCCCGTGCCGACCAAATTCTTCGGCCTCATTGTGATCCCGAACATCGCCCCACCGGACGCGACGCTGTTCGCCTTGGGCGTTCTCGCCCACTGGATTGCGGCTTATGCGATCGCGGCCCTCGTCGCGCTGCATGTCGCAGGGGCTCTTAAGCACCACTGGATCGACCGGGACGATACGCTCAAACGCATGCTGCCACGGCGCTAAACGCTTGAGCTTCTGGCGTCCGCACGGTCGCCGGCGTATTCAGCGTCCACCCCTCGCAGACGGTTAAGCGCCCATGAGCCGACCCGCCCGGCCCTTCTACGCTCATCTCGGCCCGTTCAGCGACCTCGTCGAGGCCGCCAAGGCGGTGAGGCCGCTGTTTCCAATCGCCCCTCCAGGGGAAGCCACCCGCAGGAGCGCGCGCGAGGTTCTTGGCTTCCGCGTCGGCGGCGAGCAGCCAGACGATCTGCGCCTGGAGCAGGCTTGGCACGTCGACGGCGTCGAGGGCGAAGAGATTTCCTGGTCTCTTGGGTTCGGCCCCCGGACCCACGCCTGGGTCTTGAAACCGAAAGGCGCCAAGGGGCCGCTGCCCGGACTCGTCGCGCTGCACGACCACGGCCATTCCAAATTTTACGGCAAGGAAAAGATCGCCGACGGGCCTGAGGGGCCCCTTCCCGCTCTCGAGCCCCTGCGGCGGACCTACTATGGCGGCCGGGCCTACGCCAACGCGTTGGCGCGCGAGGGTTTCGTCGTGCTCGTCCCCGACGCATTTCTGTTCGGCAGCCGCAAGTTCCCGCTCGAGGCGATGCCGGACATCGACCGCGAGCTTGCGAAGGCCGTCGAGGCCGCCCTCGGGCCCGACGTCGCAGCCCCGGACAGCTACAACGGCGCCGCCTATTCGCATGAACACGTCGTTGCGAAATATTGCACGCTGATCGGAACCAGCCTCGCCGCGGTCGTCGCCTACGAGGATCGCGTCGCGCTCGCCTATCTTCGCGACCGACCGGATGTCGACGCCGGCCGGGTCGCGTCCATCGGGCTCTCGGGCGGGGGGCTCAGATCGGCGCTGATGCGCGCCATCTCCGACGACTTAAGTGCTTGCGTGATCGTCGGCATGATGAGCACGTATGAAGGCCTGCTCGACAGCTGTGTCGCGACCCACACCTGGATGCTGTTTCCGGCAGGCTGGAGCCAGCGCGGCGACTTGCCGGATCTCGCCGCCTCGGCCGCTCCGTCGCCGCTGCTCGTTCAGTATGCGCTCGACGATCCGCTGTTCACCGTCTCCGGCATGCGGGCCGCCGATGCGCGCATCGCCAGCCACTACCAGGGCGTCCGCGCGCCCGAGGCCTATCGCGGCGAATTCCATCCGGGCGTTCACCGGTTCGACGTCCCAATGCAACAGAACGCCATCGCCTGGCTCAAAGAGCAGTTGCGAGCTTGACCGAACGAGGCAAGTCCTCTCGCCTTCTCTCTTTCGCCCCTGCGGGCGCCCGGCCCGGCGCCGGCGCGCCCTGCTGCATTGCCAACGCGCGCCGCCTAAGATCGGGGAAACGCGGTTCTCAAGCTCTCAAGGAGAGACGAATGCCGAGATCGCTTTGGTTTGTCTTGGCCGGAATTTCGCTTTGCGCCGCCGCCTCGGCCGGCGACAGTCCGCCGACCGCGGCATTGAGCCCGGCGCCCGCGGCCGCGGCCTCCGAACCGAAGGGGACGTTCCTGCTCACGGTGTTTCTCAAGCACGATCAGTCGAAGCCGCTCGAAGAGATCAACGCCGAGCTCAAGCGGCAGGGCTTCTACAAAGCCTTCCCGCCGCCGGGCATCGAGGTCGTCAGCTGGTACGTCATGATGGGAATCGGGCAGGTGGTGACCTTGCGCGTTCCGGCCGAGCGGCTGCGCGAGGTCAATCGCTCAATCGAGGAGACGGCGTGGGGCGGCTACCGCACCGAGTTCTGCCCGACCTACGACCTCAAAGCCTACGCCGAACAGCAGCACGCCGAGGCGCAGTAAGCGGATCGGGCGGCGGCCCTAAAGATCGAGATCGAAGACCTCGTCGGTGAAGCCCTGGAGCGCTCCTTTCGGCACGGCGACGAGCCGCATCGGCAAAGTCGAGGCTGAGGGGAGAGCCGTATGCGGACGAGCCGCACGCAGGATCTGTGCGGGGGGCGCTCAGATAATAGGCGTCCCTGCCGCGATCCGGAATCCCCGAATCCCTAGCCTACGTCGACCGCCTCACCGGCCATCCCGGCCTCTATGCGCCCGAGACAGCGCGCGCCGAAATCAGGAGATAGGGATTGAGTAAAGCGGCGCCGCAATTCCGATCTCACAGCGCGAGCGCATTCCAAGAAACGTCACCGTAAGTCACAACCTCGGTTTGGGCCGATGGCTTATGCGCAAGATCTCGCCGACGGCGGATCAACAAGGGATTTAGCCGTCTCCAATTCCCAATTTACACTGTAGGCGTCTCAGGAATCCACGTTCGTTCGTAGCCGATGACAAACTTCCTCGCGGTGTCCCTATTCTTCCGAGCGACGGCGCCGCCATTCGGTTGATTGGGGATGCTCGTGTTGAACTCGACCGTCCTCAATGTATCAGCGTCGGCCGATTCGACAATACCGACATGCTGCGCGGCAGATCCCCCATCCCAATTGTAAAAGACAATCCAACCCGGCTTGGGAACCGAAGTGTGACCGGCGATCCATCGGCCCTTCTGCTTGGCATCGGCAACCATACTTATACAGGAAGGGTGAGGAAGAAAGTAATTTCGCGCGATAATGGGGACAACGCTGCGAAACACAGGAGTGGGCGGATTCAGACTCTCGAAAACGACCGGCGGCGACATCGTGCAGTAGGCGCGGCACGCCGCCCAGCCGAGGCCTGCAGCGCAATAGGCATAGGGATGGCCATTAGCGGGGTCGGCAAACTCCAAGCCGAAGAGATCGAGATATTGCGTGACCCGAACCTTGTCGGTCATTCGGCTGACGCCCTCGTCTGCCTCCGCGCCAGCAGATTTAAGGACGAATTCAGTGAAAAGTTGCTGTGCGTTCTTTACTGGAACGCTGGCGTCGGTCGGGACCAGCGTTCTCGTAATGGAATTGATAGCATTTTCTTGCGCGGGGGTCAAGCTTAAGATTTCGTTCTGGCTTATGTCTGATATATCTGGGTCGCCTCTCATCAGTTCTGCTGTCATCGACGTCTCTCCTTGGGCAGATGAAAACACGACGCTCGATGTATACATTGTTATCGTCAGCCGTTTCCTCCCTTGCCAAGGTATACATATATCAATCGGCGAATGCGAGTCTTGATTTAAGAGTTGCTTATTTACCAATTCTGACGGATACTTGCAACTTAATGGAAGGGGAGGCCATCCGATGCGTGTGCCTGTCATCATTGGGGCGCTCGCTCTGACTTTGGGTTCGGCCTGGGGCCAGAACCCGACTCCGTTCGTCAACGGCCTTCCTCCGACCGTTGAAAGTACCATGCTGGGCAGGACGGACAGTCTCCCAGGAAACGCGCTCGATCGGCTTGGGGTGTGGAAAGAATCCGACGTCGAATTGCCCGACGAGTTGAAGAGCCTTGCCGGTGGCGCAGGCCCGAGAGTTCAGAACCTTGCAATTGAGACGGCCGATGGAACGATGGTTGTGTCGCAATTGTGGGACGCAAGCTGTACGACTTCCGAATGCCCGACTCGAATCTACCTGATCAAGAGAGATGGCTCACGGGAAGATAAACTGGCGCCCACTATGCTACCGCAAATTATTCCAGCAGGCGGTGACGCCGCAACCCGAGGAGTGAGCGGGAAACCTTCAATTTTCTTGAATCCGGACGGCAAGAGCATCACAGTGATTTCTGCGGACCATGGTCAGCGGGTGTATCCACTGCAATAGCGAGGAGGGACGCCGTGACGATTCTGCGCGCCTACGCGCTTCGGTTGTTGTTCTTCGTCGGTCTCGGATGTTCCGCCGCTAACGCCGGTGAGAGCGCGGCAGCCCTGATCCAGGCGGGAATAAATGAGGTGTGCGCGAAGTTCGCGGAAATCGTTTCGGCCGCCGAGGGCACCTTTACCGAAATCAATCAATTCGGCTGCCTCGGCGCGTTTCAGTTCTGCCCGGGGACATTCGAACTGTATTACTCCGGCACGGCCGATCAGTTCCTGCACGATCCACACGGCCAAGTCGCGGCCTGGACGAAATTTGAACAGAATCAATGGAAGTTGGCTGAGAAAAATACCCTGACGACGAGGTTAACAAAGGAGGTCGTCAGTTTCAACGGGATGACTGCGAAAATTGATGACTCTGCAATCCTGATGGCATGTCAATTCGGCTGCGCCAAAGGCGGCAAGCTGGCGAACTATGCGGCGGATCAGGGTCGCAATTGCAACGCCGCGGCCGTCAAGGACGGCAACGGCGAAAGCGTTTGCGCCTATCTCATCAAAGGCGCGGGACAGAACGTTTCCTGCTTCACCGAGGGCGTCCCCGTCAATCCCAACGGCGCGTGCGGCTCCTCGAACGGAGCAAGCCTTACCAGCGCGCCGACAGCGAACCTCTGCAGCGCCGGCATGGCATCGAGCGTAAGCGGCAGCGGCCCGTGGGCGTGGAGTTGCGCCGGCAGCAATGGCGGGACCACGGCGTCGTGCAGTGCCAATCCCATCACCAACCCCAACGGCGCGTGCGGCTCCTCGAACGGAGCAAGCCTTACCAGCGCGCCGACAGCGAACCTCTGCAGCGCCGGCATGGCATCGAGCGTAAGCGGCAGCGGCCCATGGGCGTGGAGTTGCGCCGGCAGCAATGGCGGGGCCACGGCGTCGTGCAATGCCAATCCCATCACTAATCCCGGTCCGGCGGCGTGCGGACCGGAGCAATTCGGCGCGGAAGGGCCACTCGAAATCGTTGTCGGCCAATTTATCTTCAGGTTCAGCAGCGCGGCCAGCACGGACACCGTCAAGAAATATCTGGATATCATCGATCAGCGGAAATAGCGCGATCGTCGCGCTCGTCCGGCGGGCGCTTTCGGCCATGACGCAGCGCCGATTGGCGCCGAGCCTGGGCATTAGGGGACAGGGCAATCGGGGCGTTACCGCGGAGGACGGCCATGGCGGATAGTTTCCACGTCTATTTCGGACCGAGGGCGTTCGAGACTCCCATCGAGATCCGCAGGATCAGGGCAAGCGATTGCTTCGCCGCGCTGAAGGAAGGCTTTGCGGATTTTTTGGCGATGCCGACGCATGTCGCGTTCGTCGGCATCTTCTATGCTCTTGCCGGCATTGTGCTTGCGGCTTTGTCGTCGTTCGCGAGCGCGCTGCACCTCATCTTCCCGCTGGCCGCGGGCTTTGCGCTGCTCGGGCCATTCTTCGCCGTCGGCCTCTATGAACTCAGCCGGCGGCGCGAAGCGGGGCTCGAGCCGTCGGGACGGGACGCCTTCGCCGTGTTCCGCTCCCCTGCCCTGCCGTCCGTGATCATGCTCGGCGTCTTTCTTCTGGCGCTGTTCGCCCTGTGGATCGGAACCGCGCAATATCTCTACGCTTGGCTCTATGGACCGAAGGCGCCCGCCGCGGCGGCGTCGTTCCTGCGCGACGTGCTCACCACGAGCCGGGGCCACACGCTGATCATCGTCGGCTGCGCCGTCGGGTTTTGCTTTGCGGCGCTGGCGCTCATGATCAGCGTCGTTTCATTCCCCCTTATGCTCGATCGCGACGTCGGCCTCGCCCCGGCCATCGTCGCCTCGACCCGTCTGACGCGCCAGAATCCGGGGCCCGTCGCACTGTGGGGCGCGCTCGTCGCGGCGGCGCTGGTCGTCGGCTCGCTGCCGCTCTTCATCGGCCTCGCCGTCGTCATGCCGGTCCTCGGCCATGCGACCTGGCGCTTCTACCGCCGCGCAGTCACGCGCGACCCGGCGCATGAGGTCCCGATCGAAGATCCGACCGCCAAGGGTCTGGTCGAGACGCCGGGGTTGAGGGAGGTGTGGACCTTTCTGGACGTGCTCGACTTCTTCCGCAAGGGGCGGGTCTAGCAGCCTGTCGGACTTAAAGGTACACTCATTGATATCATTGGGTTTTTCGTCTTTTCGGAGAAGCACAAAACGTAACAATATCAGTATGTTGCTCGTCGAGAGACCCTTAAGTCCGACAGGCTGCTAGGGCAGGGGAATCGCATTTGGAAAAATCGCTTGCAAGGCGGGATGAGAAGGATTCTTGGGAGGGCCTCGATTCGGAATGGAGGCCGGAGGGATGGAGGGGTTTTCAGGGGTATTTTTGCAGCTCAAGGATCCGCGCACGGGGAATGCTCGTCGGCACGACCTGTGTGAGGTGTTGGCGATCGCGCTATGCTCGTGCCTTTGCGGAGGCACAACCTGCACGGAGATGGCGGAGTTCGCGGAGGACAAGGAGCCTTTTTTGCGGGACTTCTTGGATCTGAAAAACGGGCTGCCGTCACACGACACGTTCAGCCGTCTGTTCCGGCTGCTCGATCCGGTTGCGTTTGGCGCATGTTTTTCCGAGTTCATGCGGGCATTTTCGCAACAGACGGCCGGCGTGGTTGCGATCGACGGCAAGACGCTGCGCCGCTCCTTTGACACGGCGAGCGAAAAGTCGGCCCTGCACATGGTCAGTGCGTGGTCGTGCGAGGAGCGGCTGGTTCTGGCGCAGATCGCCACGGACGAGAAGTCGAACGAGATCACGGCGGTTCCGCAGCTTCTGCGGCTTCTCAACCTCGAGGGACGCACGGTGACCGCCGATGCGATGAGTTGCCAGAGAGAGATCGCGCAGCAGATCGTCGCCCAGGGCGGCCAGTACGTTCTGTCTCTGAAAGGCAACCAACCGACGCTGTTCGACGATGTTGCGCGTTACTTCGCCGACCCGGAGGCGCGCGTGCTCGCATGTCAGCCGACGGTCGACGCCGATCATGGCCGCATCGAGACCCGAAGCGCCGTCGTTTGCCACGATGTCGGTTGGCTACAGGACATCCATTGCTGGCCCGGCCTGAAAGCCATCGGCGCCGTTCGCCGCACGCGCGAATTCAAGGGCGCGAACACCGGCCCGCCGAAGACCGAGACCGCCTACTACCTTCTCTCCGAACCCATCGCGCCCGAGCGCCTGAACCAGTGCGCCCGCGACCACTGGGGCGTCGAAAACCGCCTCCACTGGGTGCTCGACGTCGACATGAACGAGGACCGCGCCCGCAACCGCTGTGACAACGGTCCACAAAACCTCGCCATTCTCAAACACATAGCGATCAACAGGCTTAACGCCGAACCTTCCAAACTGCCCATCCGCCGCAAACTGAAAAAAGCCGACCGTTCCGACGCTTTCCTGCGAAGCCTTCTCGCAATGTGAAATGCGATTGCCCTGGGTCTAGGGCGTGATGAAATAGGATTGCGCCAACAAACCCTCACCCTGCCGCTTCGCGGCTTCCCTCTCCCGGCGGGAGAGGGGCGGCCCTTCCCCTTTCGGGGGAAGGTGGCCCGAAGGGCCGGATCAGGGTTGGCCGCGCGATTCGATCAGAAATCATCCCGCTCAAGGAGCGCGGCGGCCGAACGCCACGCGACGCGACGACCGAGCCGTGGTGGCTGCGGCCCGATCCGCTGTGGATAGATAAACATATCTAGATCGTGCAAAATTTCAATTTTGTGACAGTTTTGTGCGCTTAGGTCATTGAAAACATGCGAAGCCTGCCAGGGCTGCACCCCGTCTGAGGAGAACAAAAGGCACGCTGGCGCCCCCCTCGCCCCGCCCAAGCGGGGAGAGGCCCGGGGTGAGGGGCCTTGGCGATTGGCCGCGCGCCCTCGCCTCGCCCCTCATCCGGCGCTACGCGCCACCTTCTCCCCGCAAGCGGGGAGAAGATCCTATGCGGCGACGGGCGCTTTGGGTCCTATGATCGAAGCGTCCAAACCCGAACATAGGGATCGACCATGCTTATTCAGCAAATTGCGCCCGTCGCCGGGCATGAGTTTGCGCCGATTTTCGTCGCATTGGAACTGAGCCGATCGAAGTGGCTTGTCGGGGTCGGCACGTCGCAGAAGTGGGCGGTTCGCCGGCACGAGGTCGAGGGCGGCGACCTGGATGGGCTGTTGGCGCTGTTGCGGCGGGTGGCGGCGGCAGAGGCGAAGCGCGCCGGCGTTCCGGTCAAGGTCCATGTCTGCTTCGAGGCCGGTCGCGACGGGCACTGGCTTTATCGCGCGCTGACAGCGGCGGGATACGCCGCCTACGAGATCGATCCGGCGAGCGTGGCGGTCGACCGGCGAGCGCGGCGGGTCAAGTCGGACGGCGTCGACGTCGACAAACTGGTGCGCACGCTCGCGCGCCTGACGAGGGGCGAACTCGACGCCTGCCGGGTGGTCGTGGTTCCCACCCCGGAGGAGGAGGACGCCAAGCGGCCGCACCGCGAATACGAGCGGCTCGTCAAGGAGCGAACGTCGCACGGCAACCGGGTGAAGGCGCTGCTGTTCGCCCAGGGGGTTCGCGATTTCGACCCGATGGCGCCGGACCGGCTGGCGCGGCTGGCGGCGTTGCCGATCCTGCCTGGGCTCAAGGCCGAGCTCAGCCGCGAATGCCGCCGCCTGGCCAAGCTCATCGACGACATCGCTGAGGTCGAGGCGGAGATGGCGGCGCGGATCGTCAAGCCCAAGACGGCCAATCCGAAGAGCGCAGCCGCGTCGCCGCCGAGCCCTGTTCAGGCCAAGGCCGCTGAGCTCATCAAGCTCAAGGGCATCGGCGTCCATTTCAGCGCGACGCTCGCCGGCGAGGTCTACTATCGAACCTTCAAGAACCGGCGCGGCGTCGGGCAATACATCGGGCTCGCGCCGTCCCCGTTCCAGAGCGGCGACATGGCGCGCGACCAGGGCATCGCCAAGGCCGGCAACAGCCGGGCGCGCAAGGCGATGATCGAGCTTGCGTGGATGTGGCGAAGGCATCAGCCCGACAGCGCGCTCTCCAAGTGGTTCGACGAGCGGGTGGGCGACCGCAAGGGACGCGTCAAGCGCATCGCGATCGTCGCCATGGCGCGCAAGCTTTCGGTCGCGCTCTGGCGCTACCTTGAGACCGGCCTCGTTCCCGAGGGAGCCGTCCTGAAGCGAGCCTGAGCCGAGAAGCAAAAGCGGGCGAGCCTTCGGGCCGTCCGCCTCGTCCGGGATGGGACCCGTGACCGCCCCGCCCCTTGGGTCGACCCGAGGAGAAGATTGGTCCGGTCCATCCCGGGCCTCGCGACCTGATGCACGCAGGATTATGGTCCGGCCACCCGAGCCGACCGGATATAAGGTTACGAGGGCGAGGCCCTTGAGCCAAAGCGAGGCCCCATCCCACCGACGAGGCGTCGAAACCGAATGCCCGCCGGAACCTGCTCTGGTCATTCGCCCAAGAGGCGGGTCGATCGCGCTTGCCTGCGATCGAAACAACCGTCCGGGTTCGAACCTACACACGAGCAGCCAAAGCCTGCGGCTCGCCATGGATTGCTTGACCGCGATTGTGCGCGAAAGGGCTTTGAACTCAAGCACGGCCCGTCGGGCCGCCGCCGCAGGCGGTGCGCGTTCGCGCATCCTTGACTTCAAAGCCCTTTCGCGCTCCGCCCCGCCAAGCAAGCCATGACGAGTTCCAACCCCCGCCGTCGCAAATCTCCCACTTGACAACCCTCGCCCCATATAAGGGACCGTTGGGGCTCTAGTCC
This sequence comes from uncultured Alphaproteobacteria bacterium, assembly GCA_963822215.1. GTDB lineage: Bacteria > Pseudomonadota > Alphaproteobacteria > Rhizobiales > Beijerinckiaceae > Roseiarcus. The sequence continues at coordinate 387,989 of CAWGGX010000005.1, read as the reverse complement.
ACGTCCTCCACCACCACCGTGCGGCCGGACAAGCGCTGGGCGAGGGAGGCTTCCATGAACAGGTCGAGGTCGCCGTCGAGCACGTCGGCGGGCGTGGCGGAGACGTGGCCGGTGCGCAGGTCCTTCACCATCTGGTAGGGCTGCAGCACGTAGGAGCGGATCTGGTGGCCCCAGCCGATGTCGGTCTTCGAGGCCGAGTCGGCGGTGACCTTGGCCTCGCGGGCCTCGAGCTCGCGCTCGTAGAGCCGGGCGCGCAGCATGTTCCAGGCGGTCGCCCGGTTCTTGTGCTGCGACCGCTCCGACTGGCAGGCGACGACGATGCCGGTCGGGATGTGGGTGATGCGCACCGCCAATTCGGTCTTGTTGACATGCTGGCCGCCCGCGCCCGAGGCGCGATACGTGTCGATGCGGCAGTCGCCCTCGTTGACGTCGATCTGGATGCGGTCGTCGACCACCGGATAGACCCAGACCGAGGCGAAGCTCGTGTGCCGGCGGGCGTTCGAATCGAACGGCGAGATGCGCACCAGCCGATGCACCCCCAATTCGGTCTTGAGCCAACCGTGGGCGTTATGGCCCTTGATCATGATGGTCGCCGACTTGATTCCCGCCTCGTCGCCGGCGGTCTCCTCGACGATCTCGACATCGAACTTCCGCCGCTCCGCCCAGCGGACGTACATACGCAAGAGCATGCGCGCCCAGTCGGCGCTCTCGGTGCCGCCCGCGCCCGAGTGGACTTCGACATAGCTGTCGTTGCCGTCCGCCTCGCCCGACAGGAGCGCCTCGAGCTGGCGCCGCTCGCCCTCAGCTTTCAGCGCCTTCAGGGCCGTGACGCCCTCGGCCTCGGTCGCTTCGTCGCCCTCGGCCTCGCCGAGCTCGACGAGCGTCGTCGCGTCCTCGAGGTCGCGCTCGATCTTGGCAAGCGAGCCGATCCGCTCCTCGAGCTGCGTGCGCTCGCGCATGATCTTCTGCGCGGCGTCGGCGTCGTTCCAGAGGGCCGGGTCTTCGGATTTGGCGTTGAGTTCGGCTAGCCGTCGCGTCGCTGTTTCGACGTCAAAGATGCCTCCTCAGCAGTCCTACGGACTGCTTGATGTCTTCGACCAACTGTTCCGCTTCCGCGCGCATCGTTCAAATCCGTTTGGGCCCAAAGGGTTCGGGCCTCGCGCGAACCCGCGCGCGAAGTCCGTCGTCTAGCGTCTCCGGCCTGACCACACAAATCGCTTGAGCCTCAGTAGAGGCCGCCCGTCCCTGACCCGACGGACTGCTGGTCGCCGCCGCCGTCGGCCGCGGCCTCCGGGCCGCCGCCTCCGCCGCCACCGCCCGACGCGTAGCTGTCGGGCGGTCCGGTGCCGGGCTTGAACGCCTCCATGATCGAGCCCGGACCCGTCGAGCGCATGCCGGAATGGACATCGACCGAGATGAGCTTGATCCCGGGCGGAATGCGGAACGGCGTGTCGGGCGTGTCCTTCAGCGCCAGCTTCATGAAGTCGCGGAAGATCGGCGCGGTGTAGAGCGCCGCCTGCGCGCTGTCGCCGAGCGACCGCGGCTTGTCGTAGCCCATGAACACGCCGAAGGCCAGGTTCGGCGAATAGCCGACGAACCAGAGGTCCTTGGCGTCGTTGGTGGTGCCGGTCTTGCCGGCGAGCGTCTTGCCGACCTCCTTGATCGCGATGCCGGTGCCGCGCTGGATCACGCCCTCCATGATCGAGGTGATCTGGTAGGCGCTCAAGGGGTCGATCACCTGCTCGCGCTTGTCGATCAGCGTCGGCTCGGCCTGGTTGTCCCACTTGGCGGCGTCGCAGCCCTCGCAGATACGCTCGTCATGCTTATAGATCGTGTTGCCCCAACGGTCCTGGATGCGGTCGATCAGGGTCGGCTTGATCCGCTTGCCGCCGTTGTCGAACATCGAATAGGCGGTGACCATGCGCAGCACCGTCGTCTCGCCGGCGCCGATCGACATCGACAGGAACGGCGGCAGGTTGTCGTAGACGCCGAAGCGCTTTGCGTATTCGACGACGACCGGCATCCCGAGGTCCCGGGCGAGCCGGACGGTCATCAGGTTGATCGAATGCTCGACGCCGAACCGGAGGGTGTGCGTGCCGCCGGACTCGCCCTCGAAGTTCGCCGGCTGCCAGAGCTGGCCGCTGCCGTCGTCGATCGTCACCGGCGCGTCGAGAATCTGCGAGGAGGGCGTGTAGCCGTGGTCGAGCGCCGTGGCGTAGACGATCGGCTTGAACGACGAGCCGGGCTGCCGCTGCGCCTGGGTGGCGCGGTTGAACTCGGATTCGTCGAACGAGAAGCCGCCGACCATCGCCAGCACCCGCCCGGTGAAAGGATCCATGGCGACACAGGCGCCGCTGACCTCCGGGATCTGCCGCAGGCGGTACTCGCCGACGCGCCCTGCCAACGGTTCGACATAGAAGACGTCGCCGGGCTTCGCCAGCGACTTGGGGGCCCGGCCCGTCCAGCGATAACCGTCGGGAGGGACCGAGCCGGTCTGCCGGTCCTGGACGACGGCGCCGGACTTGTCGTGCTCGGGCTGGAGTCCGACGCGGATCGACGGGCCGCTGACGTCGAGGGCGACCGCGAGCTGCCACGGCTTGATGTCGGCGTACGCCGGAATGTCGGCCAGCGGCACGCCCCAGTCCTGGCCGAGATCGATGCTCTTCAGCCCTCCGTGCCAGCCATGGGCTTCGTCGTAGCGCACGAGCCCGTCGACCAGGGCCTTGCGCGCCATCAGCTGAACCTTGGGATCGAGGGTGGTTCGAACCGAAAGCCCGCCCTCGTAGAGCTTCTGTTCGCCGTAGCGCTCGCTGAGCTCGCGCCGCACCTCCTCGGCGAAAAAGCCCGCGGCGATCGTGTCAGGCGTCAGCACGCGCGGATTGACGACCAGCGGCTCGGCGCGCGCGTCGCGCGCCTGGTCGGCCGTGATGTAACCATCCTCCGCCATGCGCCCGATGACGTAGTTGCGGCGCTCCACCGCCCGGTCGTGGTTGCGGAACGGATTGAGGGCGCTCGGCTCCTTGGGCAGCGCCGCCAGATAGGCGACCTCCGCGATCGAAAGCTCATGCACCGACTTGTCGAAATAGTTCAGCGCGGCGGCTGCGACGCCGTAGTTCGACAGGCCGAGATAGATCTCGTTGAGGTAGAGCTCGAGGATCTTCTCTTTTGAATAGGCCGACTCGATGCGCACGCTGAGCAGGATCTCGCGAATCTTGCGGTCAAACGTGCGATCCGAGCTCAAAAGGAAGTTCTTCGCCACCTGCTGGGTGATGGTTGACGCGCCCTGGACGTGCCGCGAGCCTTGCATGAAGACGATGCCGGCGCGCACGATGCCCTCGGGGTCGAACCCGCCGTGCGAATAGAAGTTCTTGTCTTCGGCGGAGATGAAGGCTTCCTTGACCAGATCGGGAATCGCGGAGGACGGGAGATAAAGCCGGCGCTCGCGCGAATATTCCGCCAGCAGGCTGCCGTCGGCTGCGTGGACGCGGGTCATCACCGGCGGCTCGTAGTTCTTGAGCTGGCTGTAATCGGGCAGATCCTGCTCGTACTTCCAGACGACCGCGGCGAGCACCGCCGCCGCGACCACGAAGACGATCGCGCCGGTGGCGAATATGAAGCCGAGAAGGCGAAGTATCGCGCGCATCGTACCTACAAAACCTTCGCTTGTGCCCGCGGCCGAGCGCGCCTGCCCCCGGACGAACGGACATGTACTGGTCCGCCCGCGACGAGTCGCGCCGCCGACGGAAACGCCTTTCGCCTCGCGGCCAGCGCCTCATGTCCCCGAATTCGAGCCGCCCCCAAATCCTTCGCGAGTTGGGCGAATCTATGATCACGCTCGCCCGAAGGTTGCGCGAAGCGCGCTCCGGCCCGGAATACAGCGAAAGCAGAGCCAGCGCTAGCGCGTCGGCGCGACGGCTCCGGCCGCGTCGAGGACCACCCCGGGTCCGCCGGCGGCCTCTCCGGCCGCGCCTGGGCTGGCGAAAAACGCGTCGATCGCCTTCGTCATAGCCGCGGCAGTCCGGGCGCGCCACTCGGCCGACCGGAGCGCTGCGACGTCCTGGGGGTTCGAGAGATAGCCGAGTTCGACCAGCACCGATGGAAACTCCGGGGCCTTCAGGACGACGAAGCCGGCCGACCGCTCGGGATTGTGGTTGAGCCGGGCCGCGCCGCGAAGGTCGTCGACCAGCGTGCGGGAAAAGAGATGGGAATAGACAAGAGTTTCTCGGCGCTTGAGGTCGAACAGGATGTCGGAGACATCGGGATTTACATCGGCGGCCTTGACCTTGCCCGGCGTCCGGCTGGCCGCGTTCTCGCGCGCGGCGATTCTGGCGGCCTCGGCGTCGGAGGCGCGGTCCGCCACTGTATAGACCGTCGAGCCGCTGACGTCACCGACGTCGCTCAGCGTGTCGGCGTGGATCGACACGAACAGCGAGGCGTTGGCGTCGCGCGCGAACGCCACGCGGCTGTCGAGATCGACGTACTGGTCGCCCTCGCGGGTCATCCGGACCGTGTACCGCCGGGTCGCCTCGAGTTGGCGCTTCAGTTCGAGGCAGAAGGCCAGGACGACGGTCTTTTCCACCACGCCGCCGACGCCGTTGGCGCCGCCGTCAATCCCGCCATGACCCGGATCGAGCACGAGGACTGGAGGCGCGGCGGCGGGCGCCAGACCGGGCGCCGGCGCGGTGACGTCCGGCGGCGCGGCCGCCGCGGTGAAAGCGATGTCGTCGCAGGGTTTGATCGCGATCTCAAGCCGCGAGGCCTCAGCGCCGTCGGCGATCGGCCTCAGGGCGACGCCGGCCGGACAGGCCCGGCGGACGAGGTCGACCACGATTCGCGAACGGCCTGGCGCAAGCAACCCGAACCGGAAAGCCTTGACGAATGAGCCGCCCGCCGCATCCGCCTGACCGGCGCCGGGGGCGAGTTCGAACGCCATCTCGGGGAGGTCGACGACGATGCGGTCGGGCGCGGCGAGCGTGTGGGCGCGCGCCTCGACCGGGCGCGACAGGTCGAACGTAAGCTCGGCCCCGCCCGCGTCCTGGGCGAGTTTGACAGCGACCGCGACCGGCCGCGACGCCTCCTCACCGGCGCGCGCCGCCGGCGCCGCGGTGACTAGCACCGCCAAAACCCCGGCGGCGAAGAGACCTGCCGGCTCCATGCGCTCTCCTGCCCGTCCGACCTCACGGTCCATAGCGCCGTTCTCAGGCGAGACGCAAACCGTCTGCGACGGCGCGGGGCCAGATTGAGCGCGAAGAAGGTTTCCGATAAGTGAACCGTCGAGCCCTTCGTCCAGACTTTGCGTCTGCCTGCTCTTTGGGCGGTCGAACGGAAAGAACTTGCCAAGCCAAGCCAAGCCGCCTATTTAGAAGGCGTTACGAATCCGGACCGAATCCGCGAGGCCGCCCGCTCGAGGGTGATGTGGGCGCATGCAAGACCGTCGTATGACGGATTGCGGCCCTCGCTGAGATGACGCCGTGGCGAACGCTTGGTTTGCCTTCAGTGTCGGCGCGCTTCGGCGAGAGCGTCTCGCTGGCGAGAGTTCGAGCGTCGGCGAAAGCCAAGTCGCCTTTGGCCGGATGTTTGCCGGCCGCACGGCCTGCTTCGTGACATTGGCGCGCCGAACCCGGCGCACTATGGGCTGAAGAGCCGGACAAGGCCGTGGTTTACCGTTGACGATGTCACAACCACAGATCCACGACGACCTCATCACGGCGGCGCGGGCCTGCGAACGCGTCGTCTCGCGCTTCTGGCGACATGCCGCGATCGCTGCATCAGCTTCTCGATCCCATCCCATCTCCAACTCCAACGCTGCGCCCGACGGCGCCCAGCGGCCGCGATCCTCCGCGGCCCGCGGCGCCGTGCGCAAGAGAGCATTCCATGGCAAACAAGATGATTATCGACGCCTCCCACCCGGAAGAAACCCGGGTGGTGGTTCTCAGAGGTAACCGCGTCGAGGAGTTCGACTTTGAATCGGCGAACAAGCGGCCGCTGCGTGGCAACATCTACCTCGCAAAGGTCACACGCGTGGAGCCGTCGCTCCAGGCGGCCTTCGTCGACTATGGCGGCAACCGGCACGGCTTCCTCGCCTTTTCGGAAATTCACCCCGATTATTACCAGATCCCCGTCGCCGACCGGCAAGCGCTGCTCGAGGAAGAGGCGCAGACCTCTCGCGACGAGGACGACGAACCGCGTGGCGAGCGGCGCGTCCGCCGCCATCGCCGACAGCGCGAGAACGAGGTTGGGGCGCGCACAAGCGACGCCGAGGACGAGACCGTTTCTGAGATCGCCGCGGTCGTAGAGGACGCGGTCGAGGCGGGCGACGAGGACGAGGGCGCCGCTGGCGTCGCGGCGTTCGCCGGCGAGCTCGAGGAGATCGGCGGCGCCGTCGGACTCGAGCCGGCCGAGGCGGAGCGGCGGACCGAGCCGCCGGTCGAGGCTGACGTAGCCGGGGAGGCGCGAGGCGACGAGACGGCGGCCGCCGAATCCAAGGCCCAAGCGGAGGACGAATCATCCCCGGTGGCCGCCGGCGAGGCTTGGCATGTCGCCCCGACCGCCGCCGAGGCCAACCCGGTCGAAATCGTGGCGGAGAGCGCCAGGGCGGAATCCGTCGCAACGGAGGCAGGGGCAAGGCCGGAAGCGGTGGCCGAAGCGGTCGAAGCGGCCGAGGCCGCGAACGAGCCGGCCGAGCCGGTCGACGCCGACGACAAGGGCCGCGACGACGACCACGACCACGAGGTGACCACGCTCGAAGGCGGGTCGGAGGAACGCGTCCGCACGAGCCGCAAGGAGCGGTCGGAGGACGAAGGCGAGCCGGTCGAGCATATTGGCGGCGACGCCTGGGAGGAGGTGCCGCGGCGCCTGCAGCGGCACCGCCGGCAGTACAAGATTCAGGAAGTGATCAAGCGCCGCCAGGTTTTGCTGGTCCAGGTCGTCAAGGAGGAGCGCGGCAACAAAGGCGCGGCGTTGACCACCTATCTGTCGCTCGCCGGCCGCTATTGCGTGCTGATGCCGAACACCGCCCGCGGCGGCGGCATCTCGCGCAAGATCACCAACGCCCAGGACCGCAGCCGCCTCAAGGGCATCGCCGAGGAGCTGGACGTGCCCGAAGGCATGGGGGTGATCCTGCGCACCGCCGGCGCCTCGCGCACCAAGGCCGAGGTCAAGCGCGATTTCGAATACCTGCTCAGGATGTGGGAGACGGTGCGCGAGACCACGCTCGCCTCGAGCGCGCCCACGCTCGTCTACGAGGAAGGTTCGCTGATCAAGCGCGCCATCCGCGACCTCTACAGCAAGGAGGTCGACGAGATCATGGTGGCGGGGGAGGCGGGCTACCGCGAAGCCCGGCAGTTCATGCGCCTTCTGATGCCGAGCCACGTCAACGCCGTGCAGCTCTATCGCGACACCCAGCCGGTTTTCGCCAAGGCCGGCGTGGAATCGCAACTCGACGCGATGTTCTCCAACCAGGTGACGCTGAAGTCGGGCGGCTACATTGTCATCAACCAGACCGAGGCGCTGGTCGCCATCGACGTCAACTCGGGCCGTTCGACCCGCGAGCACAATATCGAGGACACGGCGCTCAGAACCAACCTCGAGGCGGCTGACGAGATTGCCCGGCAGCTGAGGCTGCGCGACCTCGCCGGCCTCATCGTCGTCGACTTCATCGACATGGAGGAGCAGCGCAACAACCGGGCCGTGGAGCGCCGCATCAAGGACGCGCTGAAAAACGATCGAGCCCGCATCCAGGTCGGCCGCATCTCCCACTTCGGCCTCCTGGAAATGTCGCGCCAGCGCATCCGCACGGGCGTGCTGGAAGGCTCGACGGTGGTCTGCGCCCATTGCCAGGGCTCGGGCGTGGTCCGATCGACCTCGTCCATCGCGCTGCACGTGCTGCGCGTGATCGAGGACGCGCTGATCAAAAGCGCCACCCACGACATCGTGGTGCGCGCCCGCACCGCCGTCGCGCTCTACATCCTCAACCAGAAGCGGGCGAACCTGCGCGATCTCGAGCGGCGCTTCGGCGTCGCGGTCGCGATCGAGGCCGACGATACGCTGACCGGCGCGAACTACCACGCTGTTGACCGCGGCGAGCTAGCGACCGGCCCGCGCCGCGATATCGAGCCTGAGCCGCTGGCGCAGGACGAATTCGCCACCATCATCGACGAGCCGGCGCCGATCGAGGAGGCGATTGAGGACGAAGTCGAGACGCCAATCGAGGACGAAGGCGAAGAGGTCGAAGATCGGGCGCCTGCGCGCGAAGGCCGCGAAGGCGGACCGACGGACGAGAGCGAAGGCGGCCGGCGTCGGCGACGGCGTCGGCGACGGCGCGGCAGCGATCGGCCTTCGGGCGAGAGCGTCGCCGCGGATGCGCCCCAGCCGGCCGACGACGGTCTGGCGGTGGTCGCGGAAATCGGCGGCGATCTCGCGGCGCCGGTCGAGGAGACGGAATTGTTCGAGGGTCGAGGCCCCGGCGGCGAAAGCGAGCGCGGCGGTCGCCGCTCGCGCCGCTCGCGCGGCGGTCGCAACCGCTTCCCCCCGCGGGTGAGCGAGAATGGCTATGTCGAGGGCGCAGCCGCGCACGCCGGTCCCGCGGAAGTCCCGGACTCCGCTGGGGCGGGCGCGTTCGCCCGGGCGGACGAGTCCGAGGTCGCGCTCGCCGCCGCCCCGGCGCCCGAGCAAGCCTGGACGAACGAACGCGCAGCGCCCCTGTCGGAGCCGTCCGCGCCGCCGACTCAGCCGAACGTCGAGGAGGCGCTGATTGCGTCCGCCGCGCGAGCCGAGGACGTCCCCGCCCAATCGGCGCCGCCCCCCGCCCGGGCCGAGGCCGCCCATGCGCCGCCGCCGTCCGAGCCGGAGCCGGCGACCGGCGGCCCCGCCGCGAGCGGTGTGGCGGAGGCCACGCACGAAGCGGCCGAGCCCATCGACGAGACCCCCCGCCCCCGCCGCACAGGCTGGTGGCAGAGGGCGCGGGCGAGCATCGTGGGGAATTGAGGACGGCGTCGAAAGCGATTTGCCCTTCAGTCGATTCGTTTCGCCACAGCCCGTCGGCGGTTCTCTAAACATGCCCGCATGTCGGCGATGCGCCTGCAGGGGTCGCTCCCCGAGGCTTGGATGCTTGGCCCGTCGCATTTGTCGCCAAGAGTCGAAATTGGGTGAGGGAACAGGCGCTTGAATCCCTGACCCGGCCCATGCGGCGTTCGCAGAGGTGCCCGTCCCGGCCAGCTATGGGGTCAAGCCTCGCGAAGAGACAAGCGGGCTTGGGCTTGACGCCGAGCACGGATCAGGCTGTGGCGCGAGATCCTCTGGATGCCGCAGAGCCTGCTTCGCCGCAATGGCGGGAGGAAACGCGCCGTCGCCTCGTTCTGACCAAGAATTGGGCGAGACCGCGCGCCGCCGCTTGCCCCCGCCCGGGCGATGGGCATTCTTCTCGATCGCCGCGTTTTGCAAGAAGGGTCCAAACCTTTGACATCCAGAGGAGACGGACGTCCAAAACGGCGGAGTTACGCCGCCGCCACGCCTGGGACGCGGCGGCGCATCTCGGCGGCGACAGTGTCCATGCCGATCGGGCCGAAGCCGTGGCTGTCGACTTCGACGTCGAGGCTCAAGCCGAGTGGCTGGGCGTCAAACTTGCCGTGGACGTGGCCGTAGAGGTGCCAGGCGCCGCGCCAGGCGTTCGGCCATTCCCGCAAAGGATAGTGACACAGGAAGATGCGCTGACCGCCGACCGCGATCTCTCGCATCTCGGCGATCGTTTCGAAGCGGCCTGTCGCCTTCATGAGATCGCACGGATCATTGTTGCCGCGGATCAGGTGAATGCGCCCATTGAGCTTGTCGAGGGTCTCGTCAAGCCGGTCGTGGTGGTCGTGGCCGACGTCGCCGAGGTGGTAGACCTCATCGTCCGGCTCTACCCGTTCGTTCCAGCGTGAGACCAGAAGATCGTCCATTTCGCCCAGCGAGGCGAACGGCCGCATGCGCTGGGTAAGAGCAAGGACGTGTCCGAAGTGCGTATCCGCCGTGAAATGAATTCTTTTCATTCAGAACCGCCCTGGCAAGGTTTCGATCGGCCGACGTTCCCCCAAACGGGGCGCGGAGCAACACCGCGCGCGTTCCCTGCAGCGCCTTTCTCGCGCTTGCCGAAGCCGCCGTGACGAAAAGGGCGCATCATGTTCTTAGCAAGCATCATACCGCCAAGCTATCGCGATCGACCTGACTTTCGGATAAGGCGGAAGAACTGGAAATTAGCCATCCGACGTCGCGTTGTGAGGGCGTTGCGGCTCCATGAACGAGGGCCGTCGTCTCTCATGGGAGCAGCGAGACGGCGCAGGCGAATGAGGGCGCGAATCGCGCCGTCGCCACAGCCATCGCAAACCGAATTACCCGTCGGACGTCCGCGGATCCTGTGTTGGATTTGCGCGCCACTCCGAATGGAGACGGTCAATCGCCTGCTCGCGCCATCGAGGATTTCCCCTCGAGGGCCGGAGAAGCCCGGTGGCTTGCGTGCTCACGACCTGTGCAATTTTCTCGCTGCGCCGGGCGCCCTACTCCACGACATTTCGATCTCTTCCAGCGAGCGGCCGCGCGTTTCGGGCACGCCGACATAGACCCAGACCAGGCCCAGGGCGCAGAACGCGGCGAGCAGCCAGAACGTGTAGGCCTGCCCGATCGCCTTGACGATCGACAGGAAGAATTCGCTGACCAGGAACGCCGCGCCCCAGTTGGTCGCGGTCGCGACCGCGACCGCCCGGCCGCGGATGTCGCCTGGATAGATCTCGTTGATGACCGTCCAGGTCACTGGGCCGAGCGAGAACGCGAACGAAACGATGAAGACGATGAGCGCGACGAGCGTGACGACGCCGAGCGACGCGTTTCCGCCCGTCACTTGGGACTGCCGGAAGGCGAAACCGACTGCAGCTAGGCTGAGGCCCATGCCGACAAGGCCCGCGATCAGCAGCGGGCGGCGGCCGAGTTGATCGATGAATGCGATCGCGATGAATGTCGAGAGCACATTGACGCCCCCGATCGCCCAGGTGGTGGCCTCGGTCTGCGCCGCCGGTGTCGTGAAGCCAGCCGCGGCGAAGATTTCATCCGAGTAATAGATGATCGCGTTGATCCCGGTGATCTGCTGCAGGACCGCGAGGCCAAGGCCGATCTTCAACGGCGTCCGCCAGCGTGACGCAAACACGTCCGCCCACGACGGCGTTTCGTGCTCCGCGCGCAGCGACGCCTCGATCGCCGCCAGTCGCGCATCCGCCTCGCCGCCGGCGCCGAGAGCAACCAGTGCACGGCGCGCGTCGTCGCGCCGGCCGACTTTGGCGAACCAGCGCGGGGACTCGACAGTCGTCAGAACGGCGAGCGCGAGGAGAACCCCCGCCAAAGCGGAAACCCCGAACATCGCGCGCCAGCCGCCCGGGCCTGCGAGAGCCTCGTCGACGAAATAGGCGACGAAGATGCCGATCGTGATCGCAAGTTGATAGGACGAGACGAACCGCCCCCGCTGGGCGGCCGGAGCGAGCTCCGCCGCATAGAGCGGGGCCGCCACCGCGGCGACGCCGACGCCGAAGCCAGCCGCCAGGCGGCCGAGTACGAGGACCGGCACCTCAGGCGCGAAGGCCTCGACCGCGGCGCCGATGATGAAGAGCCCTGCCGCGACGAGGAGCGCGCGCTTTCGGCCGAAGTGGTCCGCGACATAGCCGCCGGCGAGCGACCCGAACATCGCACCGAGCGTCACCCAGCTGGTCACGATCTCGAGCGCGACCGCGCCGACCGCGAACGCCTTCTGGATTCCGAGCAGGGCGCCGGAGATGACGCCCTGGTCGTAGCCGAAGAGCGCGCCGGCCAGCACAACGACCGCGATCACGCTCGCGGCGCGAGCGAAGGGAAGATGATCGCGGACCGGATCCAGGAGGATAATGGCCGGACCGCTGCCAGGGCCCCCGGATGCTCTGCGCTGCGTTGTGTCGGCCATGGTCCATGTCCCCTTCTGCCAGAGCGTTATAGCCTCGAAAGTAGATTCTACCAGAAGTCGACCGTCGTTCGAACGCCCAACACAAACGCATTGCGGTTGGTTGGAGCGCTATAGCCTCCGGGGCAGACGACGTATTGCGCGGAGAATTTCAAATTCATCCAGCCCGTCGCCTGCCATCCGTACCAGACTTCCGTCGCATACTCGTTGCGTTGCACATATCCGGGGCCGACGCCCAAGCTGTTGGCCTCAATCTGCGCATTTGCGATATTTGGATTGACTTGCGTCGTGCCGACGGCAAGGCCAAATCCATCTTTGGGCCGCGCGGGCCCGACACCCTGCTGGATGAGCCCCAGGGCGATCTGATAGTCCTGTGTCGATGTCCGCCGATCCGCGAAGGTGGCGTTGAAAAAGGCGTAGAGGCCATTCTTCGGATCTGCACTGGCGGAATCATGGGTCAGCTGCTGCTGCAGCTCCATCGAAAAGCCGTAGCGCCCATGGCCTGGTATCCCCGGCAATCCCGAAACCAAAATGGGCTCCCCGTTCAGGCTGGTCGCAACGTTTAGAGCCGCCGAACTGTTGTACCAGCCGCCCAACTGATAGTCGCCCGCCAGCGCGCCGAATCTCGGCTTCCAGCCCAGTTCGACGGGAACCAGCACGCCCTGGGAGTTGTCGGGGACGCTTGGCAAAAGAGCGATATTGGGCGTGGTGTCGAGATAGGCGGGATTCGAATCGTAAGCGGCGGCCTTCAGATAGACGTCCGAGGGGAGATTCAGCTTGCCGACGGCCGCCCACTGGCTGATCGGCCAGTTGTAAACATAGTCCACGACATTGCCGGGCGGCGCGCCGCAGAAGGTCAGATTGATGAAATCGCAAGAGAAGGAGAAAAATTCGTCGCCGAACGCCAGACGTCCGACCGTAAACTCGATCCGGTCGTCGAACAGCTTTTGTTTGTAGGCAAATTCTTCCAGCCTGACGATGTTGCCGCGCCCATAGACCTCGTTGAGCAACTGCAGGGCTGGGATGCCGGCGTCCGCAGCGAGATTCCGGCCCCAGCGGTCCACCACCGTCCCCCCGAACGAGCCGCCGGGCAGGCCGATGATCTTCTGCAGGTCGAAGTTGGCCTGCAAACCCACCTGCCCAGCCTCCTGAGCCGTTCGCTGCAGACCGCCGGAGAGATTCGCCACCGCCTCGTCGAGGCCGGTCACAGTGACGTCCACGCCAAGATCGCTGAGACGAGAGCGAACGCCGCCCCAATCGCCGAACAAATGCGGCTGGGTCCAGAAGTTCCAGTCATCATCGTTTGGCGCGAAAAAGGGCGCCGGCGCGAGGGCCGGAAGTACGAGGTCCTCGGCGAATGCTTCGGGAGTTGACGCGAGACACAAGCCAGCCAGCGCCGCGCACGCCCAGAGCGGCGCTCGATCGCTGGCTGCTCCGAGAGATTCTGGGCTCGCCTCCGGCAAGCAAATCGGCCGCCTGCCCGATGACGACGTTGGCGTCCCCCGGACCGAGCAACAGACGACCGTCACTCGTCACCTCCCGTTGACGTTGGCGGCTCTTGGCTCGCCACGCTTTTTCGACCGCCGGCTCCCCGACTCAAAAACCGGCAGATGACCGGCAGCTTAAACCCTATCATCGGATGCGAAAGTGCAAGCGTCGATCCGACCCTCCATCGGAGGCAGCGATCGAATCAAGCATATCTTCGTTCGGCGCCATCTGCACAGTCATCGGCGGCCCACGGCGGTCACAATGCGGTTAGGGCGATGGCTGAGATCATCCCAAAGACGGTGGCGTAAGGCGAAGCGCTCTAGGCTCACGCGCACGGCCGGGCTAAGCTCCCCCTCGACAAGGAGGGCCTACGTCCATGCAGGTCGACCCCGCGTCTCACCCTCGTTTTGAGGAAATGTTTCCGACCTTCACGCTCGAGGAGATCGCCCGGATGCGGCGGCACGGCGAGCGTCGCCGGTATGCGGACGGCGAGAAGCTGCTGGAGGTCGGCAAGATCGCGCCCGGCGCTTATGTCGTCCTCTCGGGACACGTTGCGGTTTTCGAGCGCGATGGTCTCGGCCAGGTCACGCCGATCGTCGATCACGGGCCCGGCCAGTTCGTCGGCGAAGTGGTCCAGCTCTCCGGCCGTCCATCGCTGGTGGACGCAATCGCAGAGGGCGAGGTTGAGGCGCTGCTCCTGCCTCCGAACGGTCTGCGTTCGCTGCTGGTTGCAGACGCCGCGCTCGGCGAGCGGATCATGCGCGCGATGATCCTTCGGCGGGTCCAGTTGCTCCAGGACGGTGCGGTCGGGGTCGCGCTGATTGGGGCGGCGGCGTCGGCTGACGTTGTCCGACTGCAGAATTTTCTGTCGCGCAATGGCTATCCCTTCCACACGCTCGACCCGGCGACGGACCCAGCGGCGAAGGAAGCCATCGTTCGCTACGCCGACGTCGCCGGCGGGATGCCGCTCGCGGTCTGCCCGGATGGCTCTGTGCTCGGCAATCCATCTGAGCAGGCGCTGGCGCGCCGGATCGGCATGTCCAGGCCGTACCGGACCGACTTCGTCTACGACGTGGCGGTGATCGGGGCCGGCCCGGCCGGGCTCTCGACCGCGGTTTACGCCGCCTCCGAGGGCCTGTCGGTCGCCGTTATCGACGCCCGCTCCTATGGCGGCCAGGCGGGCGCCAGCGCGCGCATCGAAAACTACCTCGGCTTCCCGACCGGAATCTCCGGACACGCGCTCGCCGCGCGCGCATTCCTGCAGGCGCAGAAATTCGGGGCGGAGATCCTCATTCCCGCCGCCGCAAAGTCGCTCGATTGCGCCCGGGCCGACGGCGCGCTGTCCGTCGACATCGACGATGGCGCACGCCTGCGCGCCCGCGCGCTGGTGATCGCCAGCGGCGCGCGCTATCGCCGCCCGGCGATTCCGGAGATCGGCCGCTTTGAGGGCCGCGGCGTCTGGTACTGGGCCTCGCCGATCGAGGCGCGCCTGTGCGCCGGCGAAGAGGTCATCGTAGTCGGCGGCGGCAATTCGGCCGGTCAGGGCGCGGTCTTTTTGTCCGGGCACGCCAGGAGGGTGCGCATGATGGTGCGCGGCCCCGGGCTGGCGGAGAGCATGTCGCGATACCTGATCGACCGGATCGCGGCGACGCCGAACATCGAACTCATGACCGAGACCGAAATCGTCGCCCTCGACGGCCCGCCGGGCGGGGGCGTCGAAAAAGTGCGCTGGCGCGACCGCCGAAGCGGCAAGGAGACCGAGGCGCCGATCCGCAACGTCTTCCTGTTTATCGGCGCCGATCCGGCGACCGAGTGGCTGAACGGCTGCGGCGTCGAGGTCGACAAGGCAGGCTTTGTCGTCACGGGCGCGCGGTGCAGCGCAGGCGCCGCGCCAACGCCGCTGCAGTCCTCGGCGCCGGGCGTGTTCGCGGTCGGCGACGTCCGCTCCGGCTCGATCAAGCGCGTCGGCGGGGCGATCGGCGAGGGCGCGGCGGTGGTCGCGGCGATCCACGGTTTCCTTGCCCATGCCGCAGGACCGCACCTCTAGGGGAATGAGGCGGGCGCTGAGCGCTTTCGATTGCGCCAATCGCTTCCGCGCTCAACCGCGCTGGGCGGACCGCAATGAAATATCCGCCGGATCGGGCCTGCGATCCGGCGCAGCAACTCCAACTGATTTTGGGAAAACGACAGGAACCTGCCCGACCCGAACACGTTGGGCCCTGATCCGCAAGGAGCCGCTCGATGTCGAAATCCTGCACCCACCTCTCGACCATCGCCGATGTGACGCCGAGCGCGCTCGGCTGCGAAGAATGCCTGAAGATCGGACAGGCATGGGTTCACCTGAGACTTTGCCGCGCCTGCGGCCATGTCGGCTGCTGCGACGACTCGCCGGGCCGTCACGCGACCAAGCATTTTCGCGCCACCGGCCATCCCATCATCGAGGGCTACGATCCGCCGGAAGGATGGGGCTGGTGCTTTGTCGACAAAGTCGCCTTCGACCTCTCCGACCGCAAGACCCCTCACAATGGCCCCATCCCGCGGTTCTATTAGGCGCGGTCGCCGACATCGTCAGCAGGCTCGAACTCGTCGACGACGCCGGCATCAGGGTGCGGACGACGAGGAGCGTGTCTCTCACGGACGGTCTCTAACATCGATCCTGTCAAACAGACGGTGCTTGACAGGGCGCCGGTTCCGCTCGATCATTTGCGTACAAACGTCCGACCCGCGAGCCGTTCGCATGTATGCTCGTCCCTCCGACCTCGATGGCGCGCTCGGGTTGCTGGCCGAAGGGACCGCCCGCATTATCGCGGGAGCGACTGACATTTATCCGGGCGCAGGCGAGCGTCCGTTGCAGGGCGGCTACGTCGACGTTTCGAATATATCCGTGTTACGCGGTGTGCGTTTCGACGGTGCCTGCGTGCAGATCGGCGCGACAACGACGTGGAGCGATATTGCACGGGCGGATCTACCGTCTGCCTTCGACGCGCTGAAGGTCGCCGCGCGAGACGTCGGCGCCGCACAGATCCAAAATCGTGGCACGATCGGCGGAAATCTCTGCAACGCCTCGCCTGCCGCCGATGGGGTCCCTCCCCTACTGGTGCTCGACGCGGAAGTGGAGCTCGCCTCCCGGCGCGGGACGCGCCGTCTCGCGCTCGATGCCTTCATCGCCGGCGCCCGGAAGACCGTCCTGGCCCCAGACGAAGTGATGACTGCAGTCGTAATGCCGCTGCCCGCCTCGACGATGCGGTCGGCCTTCTTCAAACTTGGGGCCCGGCGTTATCTCGTGATTTCAATCGTGATGGTCGCCGTCGCTCTCGACGTGGTCGAGGGGATCGTGCGTGACGCGCGGATCGCCATCGGCGCCTGCTCCGTAGTCGCCCAACGGATAAGGCAGGCGGAGCGACGTCTGGTCGGCGCGCCGGCGGTTCCGGGCCTCGGACGGTCGATCGAGGCGAATGATCTAACGCGATTGTCGCCGATCGACGATATCCGCGCGAGCGCGGAGTATCGGCGCGACGCCGCACTGACCTTGCTCAGACGTGCGATCGACGCCTGCATTCTGGGTCAAACAGGAGGCGTCGTCTGATGCTCGAACGCGCGCCCGGCGTCGCCACCCGCCTCAATGGCGAGCCGGCGCGAATTTCGGGAGCGCCGGTCGAGCGCCTCAGTCATGCTCTGCGCGAGCAATGCGGCCTGACGGGCGTCAAGGTCGGCTGCGACGCCGGCGATTGCGGCGCATGCACTGTGCTCATCGACGGCGAGCCGGTTTGCGCCTGCCTGACCTGCGTGGGGCAGGTCGAAGGGCGCACGATCGAAACGATCGAGGGCCTTAGCGACGGCGAGACGATTGTCGCCGAGCTTCGCGCGGCCTTGCATGCCCATGGCGCCGCGCAATGCGGCGTCTGCACGCCTGCCGTTCTGCTCTCGTCGGTCGCTCTCCTGCGACAAAAACCGCAGCCGGACGAAGAGACGATCCGGAACGCTCTCGGCGGCGTGCTGTGCCGCTGCACAGGCTATCGCGCGATCCTCGACGCCGTGAAGGACGCGCATCTCTTCAATCCCAGCAATCTCGTGGAATTGCCCACGGAGGCCGCGGTTGGCCGTCGGGTTCCCCGCGTCGACGGGGTCCGTAAGCTTTCTGGAGCGGAAATCTTCGGGGCGGACGAACGGCCGCCCGAGGCGCTAACGGCGCTCGCCGTGCGCTCGCCTCATGCGCACGCCGGATTCGTTCTTGGCGACGTCGAGGCGTTCACGCAAACTCATCCCGGGATCGTCGCTGTCTTCACCGCAAAGGATGTGCCCGGCGCAAACTGCTACGGGGTGCTCCCGCCTTTCGCGGACCAACCCGTGCTCGCGGAACGCGTTGCACGCTTTCGCGGCGAGGCGGTGGCGCTTGTGGTCGGCGACACTGAGACGATGCGCCATCTCGATCTTTCGACCTTTCCTGTGACCTGGAGTCCGCTCGCGGCTCTGACGACCATCGACGAGGCGCTCGAGGAGAGCGCCGAACGCATTCACGCGCACCGCCCCCGCAACATTCTCACGAGCGGACGTGTAGCGCGCGGCGGCGCTGCCGCGGCCCTCGCCGCGGCGGACGTCGTCGTCGAAGGGGCGTTCGAGACGGGTTTCGTCGAGCACGCGTATATTGAGCCGGAGGCGGGTTTCGCTCGTCGCGTCGGCGATCGCATCGAGATCCAGACCTGTACGCAGGCCCCCTATATGGATCGCGACGGTGTTGCGACGATTCTCGGCATCGCGCCCGAGCAGGTGCGCATCATTCCGACGGCGGTCGGCGGCGGCTTCGGCTCAAAGCTCGATCTGTCGATCCAGCCCTTCATCGCGGTGGCCGCCTGGCTGCTCGATCGGCCGGTCCGCATGGTTTATTCGCGCCGGGAATCGATCATGACGACGACCAAGCGCCATCCAGCGCGGATGTTCGCCCGGGTCGGCGCGAACCGGGACGGGCGGCTTGCGGCGATGGAGTTCGCCGCCGATTTCAACACCGGCGCCTACGCTTCCTGGGGACCGACTGTCTCGAATCGCGTGCCGGTTCACGCCTCCGGCCCCTATCGGATGCCGCATTATCAGGCGGTTGCTCGGGCGATCCACACGCATATCGTGCCCTCCGGCGCCTTTCGCGGCTTCGGCGTGCCGCAGACCGCGATCGCGCAGGAGCAGCTCTACGACGAGCTCGCGCTTCGCCTGCAGATCGATCCCCTCGAATTCCGCATCCTCAACGCGCTTGGCGCCGGCGAGCCTACCGTGACAGGCCAGATCTTCGCAGACGGCATGGGCTTCAAGGCATGTCTCGAAGCTCTTCGCCCCAGTTGGGGCAAAGCGCGCGCCGCCGCGGAGCTTTACAATGCTGAGGCGCGAGGCGCGCTCAAGCGTGGGGTCGGCGTCGCCGGCATGTGGTATGGCTGCGGCAACACTTCGCTCTCGAATCCCTCGACGATGCGGCTCGGCCTCAAAGCCGAAGGCCGCTTCGCCCTGTTCCAGGGCGCGGTCGACGTCGGTCAGGGCTCAAACACGGTGATTGCGCAGATCTGTGCCGATTCGCTCGGCGCGCCGATCGGGCTGTTCGATCTCGTGTCGGCGGACACCGACGTGACGCCCGACTGCGGGAAGACCTCGGCGTCGCGCCAAACCTTCGTCTCCGGCAACGCCGCCGCCCTCGCGGCGCGCGCGATGCGGCGCGAAATTCTGCGCCTCGCGAATGTCGGCGAGGATGCAAAGCTTCGCTTCGAAAAAGGCGCGGTCGCCATCGAGGACGCCTCCGGCGAGCGTCGAATCGAACTCGCGGCGCTCCCGGTCAATGGCGCCGGTTTCGTCCTGGAGGTTGTCGAGACGTTTGATCCGCCGACGACGCCGCTCGACGAAAATGGGCAGGGCGATCCTTATGCGGTGTTCGGCTCCGGCGCGCACATGGCGGAGATCGAGGTCGACGTGGAGCTCGGACGTGTCAAAGTGCTTCGCCTCATCTGCGCCCACGACGTCGGCCGGGCGATCAATCCGACGCTCGTCGAGGGTCAGATCGAAGGCGGCGCAGCGCAGGGGCTCGGCCTCGCGCTGATGGAGGAATTTTTCCCGGGCAAGGGCGAGAACCTGCACGACTATCTGATCCCAACGATTGGCGACATGCCGCCGGTCGAGTGCCTCCTGATCGAGGACGCCTCTTCAGTCGGCCCGTTCGGCGCTAAGGGCATCGGCGAGCAAGCGCTTATTCCGACCGCGCCGGCGATCTTCAACGCGATCCATCACGCAACTGGGGCCCGAATCCGCCGCGCGCCGGCGACCCCCGCCCGCGTGCGCCAAGCCATCCTCGCGGCGGCGGAGGCGCCAGCATGAGCGAGTCTGACGATAAGATCCGCTGCGACGCTTGTCCGGTGCTGTGTTACATCCGGCCCGACATGACCGGCGCCTGCGATCGGTACGCCAACCGGAACGGGCAGTTGGTGCGGGTCGATCCGCATGTGCTGCTCGATCGCGCAGTGAGTGAAGGCGGCAAGGTCGTTCGGTTCGTCGACGCGGAAGACGCCTGGAGCGGCGAACTCCTCAAAACGCCCGGCCCATTCGTGACCGCTGTCGGCGCCGGCACAACGTATCCGGACTACAAGCCAGCTCCGTTCATCGTATCGTCCAAGGCCGCTGGCGTCGACATGGTGACAGTCGTCACCGAGGGCATCTACAGCTATTGCGGAGTGAAGCTCAAAATCGACACCGACCGCCATCTCGGCGCCGAATGCGCGACCGTGCGGGCCGAGGGCGAACCTGTCGGCCACGTGACGACCGGCGAATACGGCTCGCAGATGCTGTCGCTCGGCGGCGTCAATCACCTCACTCACGGCGGTAAGAAGGAGGGCCGCGTCACCTGCGGCGCCCTGCTTGATCTCTGCAACGGCAGGCCGGTCGAGCTCGTCGTCGACGACGGCGCCAGCGTGATCGTGCAAGCCGGCAAGCCGCCGATCGTCAATGGCAAGCTCGAGCAGCGCATGCGGGTCGGCTGCGGCTCGGCGACGATCGGCATGTTCGCCAAGCAATGGGGCGACAAAGTCGACGAAGTCGTCGTCGTCGATGACCACATCACCGGTGTCTTATCGGAGCATCAGGCGGGCAAGCTGCTCGGCATACGCGACACCGGTATTCGGATGAAAGGCCGCCGCTCCACGCCGGGCCGCTATTTCCATGTCGCCGAGCCTGGCGACGGCTGGGGCGGAACGAACATTACCGATCCGCTCGACATCGTTGCCGGCTTCAATCCGAAGGTCGCGCGGAGTGGCATGACGATGCTGATGGTCTCAACCACCGGCGAGCAATACGCGTTCTATCGGCTGGACGAGAATTTGCGCCCCGTGGAGGCGGAGCTTCCCGAAAACCTGCGCCAATCGGTTGAGCGCATCCGCGAGAATTGCGAGCCGGCGCTCTGCTCGGTCCTCTTCATGGCGGGCGCTGGAGGCTCGCTGCGCGCCGGCGTCACGGAAAACCCGGTGCGGCTCACGCGCTCGGTGCGTCAGGCGCTGACGACGGTGACCGCCGGCGGCGCGCCCGTGACGCTATGGCCGGGCGGCGGCATCACCTTCATGGTCGACGTCACGTTGATGCCGGAAAACTCTTTCGGCTATGTGCCGACGCCCGCACTCGTCGCGCCGATCGAATTCACCTTGCGTCTCGACGATTACGCCGCGCTCGGCGGCCATGTCGGCGAGGTGCGGCCGCTCGACGAGGTCGTCGCCCAGCACGCCGCGCGGCCGAACAACATCTTCGTAAGCGGAGCGGTCTCGGTGATTGCTGGCGCGAGGCGCAAGGCATGAGAGTGCCGCCGCAGCGGCGTCGTCTTTCCGACGGACGTCTGCATCTGCACGACGGACCGATCGACCTCATTATCGAAGCCTTTGGCGAGACGAGCGCCGTCGAAGCGGCCTACATCGCGGCTGAACGGCGTTTCGTCACCATCCTCGACGAGCTCTGTTCGGAGTTGCCCCTGCTGAGAGCGGATCCGAGCGGAGGCGTCCCGGCGCCGCGGGGTTCCGTCGCGCGACGGATGTCGGCGGCGGTCGCGCCGTTTCGCGCACGGCGCTTCATCACTCCGATGGCGGCGGTCGCGGGCGCCGTGGCCGAAGAGGTCCTCGAGGCCATGACGCGCGGGCGGCGGCTCGCGCGCGCCTATGTCAACGACGGTGGCGACATCGCGCTTCACCTTGGGGCTCCCGGCGAGACGTTCTCGATCGGCATGGTCGATCGCCCGGACCGGCCGAACCTGTTCGGCCGCGCCACGATCCGAGCCGCCGACCGCGTCCGCGGCGTCGCGACGTCGGGCTGGAGAGGGCGAAGTTTCTCGCTTGGGGTCGCCGACGCGGTCACGGTCCTCGCGAACTCGGCCGCGCTCGCCGACGCCGCGGCGACGCTCATCGCCAACGCCGTGGACATTCCCGGCCATCCGGCGATCGAGCGTGCGCCCGCCCGCGACCGCGACCCTCAAGGCGATCTCGGTGACCGGCGCGTCACTGTCGCCGTTGGGCCTCTGCGGCCCGACGAAATCGAACTCGCGCTTGCCTCCGGCGCGACAGAGGCTGAGCTTTGGCGAGGACTCGGCCTGATCGAGGCGGCCGCGCTGCGGCTCGGCGATAGCACGCGTCTTGTCGGCGTCGCCGGCCGCTCTTACAAGTTCGATGTCGGCGCGGTCTTACCGAGCAGCAAAGCGAGAGTGCGCCATGCCGTCGGTTGAGCTTCGAAAGCGCGTGACCCTGGTCGAGGAAATCTTCCACGAAGGCGGCCCCGTAGCGAAAGCGCCCTATCGCCGCGCGGCGATCGTCGCCGTCGTCAAGAACCCCTTTGCCGGCCGTTATGTCGATGAGATTGTCGGCTTCTCCGACGACCTGAAGCCGCTCGGTCTTGCTATGGCCAAAATGCTGATCGCCGCGCTCGGCGGCGATCCGGCGGCGATCCAGGGCTACGGCAAGGGCGCGATCGTCGGCGCGGCGGGCGAGATCGAGCATGGCGCGCTGTGGCACGCCCCGGGCGGGTACGCCATGCGAGAGGCGCTCGGCGGCGCGATGGCGATCGTGCCGTCCGCCAAGAAAGTCGCCGGGCCAGGCGCACGCCTCGACGTGCCGATCACCCACATCAACGCCTCCTACGTGCGCAGCCATTTCGACGCCATCGAGGTCGGCGTCGCCGATGCGCCGCGCGCCGACGAAATACTGCTCGCGCTCGCGATGACGACCGGCCCGCGCATCCACAATCGCGCTGGCGGTCTCGAGGCGTCCCAGATCAAGGGATTGGATGGGCTGAGATGAAGGCGAAAATTCGAAAGCTGGTGACTCTCGTTGAAGAGACTCGCGTTGAGATGGATCGCGCCGTCGAGCCGCCCACGCGACGCGCCGCCGTGGTCGCGGTGATCGAAAATCCGTTCGCCGGGCGTTATGTCGAGGATCTCTCGCCGCTGTTTGACGTTGGCGAGGAACTCGGCGAGCTCCTCGCAGCTCGCGCCGTCGCGGCGCTCGGTATCGAGGGATCGAGCGTGCAGAGCTACGGCAAAGCGGCGGCGGTCGGCGAAAACGGCGAGCTCGAGCACGCCGCCGCGGTGCTGCACCCGAAGCTCGGCGCGCCGGTGCGCAAGATCCTGGGCAAGGGCGCCGCGCTCATCCCCTCCTCCAAGAAGCGCGGTGGCCTCGGTGTCGCGCTCGATGTGCCGCTCGGCCACAAGGACGCCGCGTTCGTGCGCAGCCATTTCGACGGTATGGAAGTGCGCATAGCCGACGCGCCGCGGGCCAACGAGATCATGGTGGCGGTCGCTGTCACCGATTCCGGCCGCCCGCATCCTCGCGTTGGCGGATTGACCAAGGACGAGATCAAAGGGGTCGATGGACTGCGCTAGGCCTCGGCAAGGTACGACAATCACGGCCCTCCAACCAGGGACATCGAACATGAGAATCTTTTCGACGATCGTATCCTGCGGGTTCCTCGCCGCCGCATTCGTCTTCGCCGGGCCGGCCGTCGCCGACGACACGATCAAGATCGGCGAAATCAACTCCTATTCCGCGATCCCTTCCTTCACCGAGCCCTATCGCAAGGGCTGGCAGCTCGCGCTCGACGAGATCAATGCGGCCGGCGGCGTCGACGGCAAGAAGATCGAGGTGATCAGCAAGGACGACGGCGGCAAGCCCGCGGACGCGGTGACTGCGGCCAATGAGCTCGTCTCGAGCGACGGCGTCGAAATGCTCGCGGGGACCTTCTTCTCCAACATCGGCCTCGCCGTGTCCGACTACGCCAAACAAAAGAAGATTTTCTTTCTCGCCGCGGAGCCGCTGACCGACGCGGTCACTCTCTCCAAGGGCAATCGCTACACCTTCCGGTTGCGGCCTGGCACCTACGAGCAGGCCGCGATGCTCGCGGAAGAGGCGGCGAAGCTGCCAGCGAAGAAATGGGCCACGATCGCGCCGAACTACGAATACGGCCAGTCTGCGGTAGCCGCCTTCAAGAAGCTGCTCTCGGCCAAACGCCCCGACATCCAGTGGGTTGGCGAGCAATGGCCGCCGCAGGGCAAGATCGACGCGGGCGCGGTCGCAGAGGCGATCGCCAAGACCGAGCCGGACGCGATCTTCAACGTCACTTTCGGGGCCGATCTCGTCAAGCTCGTGCGCGAGGGCGATTCGCGCGGCCTCTTCAAGGACCGCGCGGTCGTCAGCGTGCTCGCCGGCGAGCCGGAATATCTCGACCCGCTCAAGGATGAGACGCCGGAGGGATGGATCGTGACCGGCTATCCTTGGAGCGCCGTTTCGATCCCGGACCACGCCGACTTTCTCAAGGCTTATCAGGCGAAATACAATGACTATCCCCGGCTGGGCTCGGTGGTCGGCTACGCAATGCTCAAGAGCGCGGCGGGGATTCTCGCGAAAGCTCATTCGACCGACAGCGAGAAGCTTGTCGACGCTGCAGAAGGCATCGGCGTCGAGACGCCGTTCGGGCCGATCACATTCCGAGCGATCGACCATCAATCGACGCTAGGCGCTTTTGTCGGCAAGACCGCGCTGAAGGATGGCAAGGGCGTGTTGGTCGACGTAACCTATCGGGATGGAGCCGCCTACATGCCCTCCGACGCGGACGTTAAGGCCCAGCGTCCGCAGAACTGATCTCTCGCCGGGAGGCGCCG
The DNA here is from genome assembly GCA_963822215.1 of uncultured Alphaproteobacteria bacterium. Taxonomy (GTDB): domain Bacteria; phylum Pseudomonadota; class Alphaproteobacteria; order Rhizobiales; family Beijerinckiaceae; genus Roseiarcus. Next base: position 363,393 of record CAWGGX010000005.1, on the reverse strand, counting down.
CGGGCTCGCCTCCTTGACGGATATCTCCAGCGGCGGCGCGCGATCTTGAGCTTCTATTTTGTCCAGTTCGTCACGGGGCTCGCCAGCGCCTGCTCGCTGTTTCTCGTCGCTTCCGGACTTTCGATAATTTTCGGCGTCACCCGCGTCGTCAATTTCGCGCATGGCGCCTTCTACATGCTGGGCGCCTATATCGGGTTCACTCTGATCGAGCGACTTAGCGGAGTCATCGGCTTCTGGGGCGCGATTGTGCTCGCCGCTCTGGCGGTCGCTGCGATCGGCACGCTCGTCGAAATGATGCTGCTGCGTCGCATCTATGATGCGCCGGAACTGTTTCAGTTACTCGCCACATTTGGCGTCACGCTCGTCGTCGAGGATCTCGCGTTGCTGATCTGGGGGCCGAGCGATCTGCTCGGTCCGCGCGCGCCCGGCTTCAAGGGCGCGATCGATCTCTTCGGCCGGCCGTTCCCAACTTACGATCTGCTGCTGATCGTCCTCGCTCCGCTGGTTCTCACGTTCATATGGTTCATCTTCCGACGCACGACATGGGGCGTACTCGTGCGCGCGGCGACTCAGGACCGCGAGATGGTCGCCGCGCTCGGCGTCAACCAGAAGTGGTTGTTCACCAGCGTCTTCGCTTTGGGCGTTTTCCTTGCCGGTCTTGGCGGGGCGCTTGAGCTGCCACGGCAGGCGGCCAACCACACAATGGACCTGCAGGTGATCACCGAGGCGCTGGTCGTGGTCGTGATCGGCGGCCTCGGCAGCGTGCCAGGCACCTTCCTTGCCGCGATCATCGTGTCTGAGCTCAACGCCTTCGGCATCCTCGTCTTCCCCAGGATCTCGATCGTCCTCGTCTTCCTCGTCATGGCGATCGTCCTTATCATAAGGCCCTGGGGACTGCTCGGGCGCGCGGAGACGGCCGCGCGAAGCGCGAGCGGCGCGCTCATGTCTCGCTGGCGGCCTCTCGGCGCCACGGGTCGGCTTCTCGCGCTCTTCGCTTTGGCTGTCGCGGCGCTTCTACCGCTTGTGGCGGGCAACTATCTCATCGGCGTCGCGACGGAAGTGCTGATCTTCATGCTCTATGCGGCGAGCCTTCATTTCCTTTTCGCGGGCGGCGGTCTCGTCTCCTTTGGACACGCAGCCTATTTTGGCCTCGGCTCTTATGGCGCGGCCGTCGGGCTCAAGGCGTTCGGGCTCAGTATGGAGACGGCGATCCCCGGCGGAATCCTACTCGGACTTGCCGGCGCGCTCGTCTTCGGCTGGTTCTGCGTACGCCTTTCCGGCGTCTATTTCGCCATGTTGACCCTCGCCTTCGCACAGATCGCCTGGTCGATCGCTTATCAGTGGACCGAGGTGACAGGCGGCGACAACGGCATCATCGGCGTCTGGCCAAGCGCCTGGGCATCCTCGCCGCCGCGCTTCTACTGGCTCACGCTCGCCCTGACCGCCGGCGGCGCCGCATCCCTGCGCGCAATCACCTTCTCTCCGTTCGGCTACGCGTTGCGGTCCCTGCGCGATTCGACCTTGCGCGCCGAGACGATCGGCATCGACAGGCGGCGCGTGCAATGGACGGCGTTTGTGATCGCCGGCGCTTTCGCGGCGCTGGCGGGGGCGCTCTACGCCTTTCTGAAGGGGAGCGTCTTTCCCGACAACCTCTCGATTTCGCTGTCGATCGACGGGCTCGTGATGGTGCTGCTCGGCGGCGTCGACACGGTGTCGGGCGGCATCGTCGGGGCGGCCGTCTACCGGTCGCTATCGATCTGGGTCATTAGCCATACTGATTATTCCAAGCTCGTGCTCGGCGCGCTCATCATCCTGCTGGTTGTGCTGTTCCCCAAGGGCCTCGTCGGCGCATTCGAAGCTTGGCGAAGAGGGCGGACGCCCGCTCGCCTCCTCGAGGAGAGCCTATGAGCGTTCTCGTCGTCGACGAGCTCGGCAAGTCTTACTCCGGCTTCCAGGCGGTCCGGAGCGTGAGCTTCGCGCTCGAGGCCGGCGAGATGCTCGCTCTTATCGGCCCGAACGGCGCCGGCAAAAGCACCTGCTTCAATATGATCGACGGCCAGCTCACCCCAACAAGCGGCCGGATCGCGATCTTCGGCAGGGACACCGCCGGCATGGGGCCGGGCGATATCTGGCGCCTTGGCGTCGGACGGACGTTCCAGGTCGCCGCGACCTTCGCCTCGATGACGGTCGCGGAGAACGTACAGATGGCGCTCATCTCGCATCATCCGCGCCGCTGGCTGGCTTTCCGCTGGGCGGCGCGCTATCACATCGCCGAGGCGGAGCGCCTGCTCGATTTGGTGGGCATGGCCGACCAGGCGCAGCGCGGTTGTGGCGAACTTGCCTATGGCGACCTCAAGCGGCTGGAACTCGCCATCGCGCTGGCCAACGACCCCAAGCTTTTGCTGATGGATGAGCCGGCGGCCGGCATGGCGCCGCGAGAGCGCCATGCGCTGATGGCCCTGACAGCCCGCATCGCCCGCGAACGCACAATCGGTGTCCTCTTCACCGAGCACGACATGGATGTGGTCTTTGGTCACGCAGACCGGGTGATCGTGCTCAACCGCGGCGCGCTGATTGCGGAGGGCGCGCCTGCGGCGGTGCGCGGCAACGCCGAGGTCCAGGCGGTCTATCTTGGCGCGGGCTCACTCTATGGAGCCCATTCTTGACCGCAGCCAAGCTTTCCGTCGCCGAACTGAGCGCCGCCTACGGTCAGGCGCAGGTGCTGTTCGACGTCTCGATGGAAATCGCAGCCGGCGAGGCGGTCGCGCTGCTCGGTCGCAATGGCGCAGGCAAATCGACCCTGTTTCGTGCGATCCTCGGGCTGATCGGCCGAATCAGCGGCAAGGTCGTTTTTGACGGCGAGGACATTTCGCACCGTCCGCCTTACGAGATCGTGCGGCGCGGTCTCGGCTATGTTCCGGAGGACCGTCGCATCTTCTCCGATCTGACGGTCGAGGAAAATCTGCTGGTCGGTCGACAGCCGTCGCGCCCCGACGCGCCGACCTGGACACCGGAGCGGCTCCTCACCATCTTTCCGAACTTGCGCGAGTTGCGGAGGCGCGACGGCGGACGAATCTCGGGCGGCGAGCAGCAGATGCTGACGATCGCGCGGACGCTCATGGGCAATCCCTCGCTTCTGCTTCTCGACGAGCCGTCCGAAGGCCTCGCTCCCCGCATCGTCGAGCACATGATCGAGGCGATTCACGAAATGAAGCGCGAAGGCCTCGGCCTTTTGGTCAGCGAGCAGAACCTCACTTTCGCGCGCCTCGTCGCCGAGCGAATCTATGTGATCGAAAAAGGAACGATCCGCTTTGCGGGAACAATGGCGGAATTCGACACTCGCCCCGACGTGCGCGATGCCTATCTTGCTGTTTGAGGCCTGCGGCGGCGCTATGACCAGATATGCGGTGACCGAATGAAAAGCCCGGCCATTGAAGGCAGACGGAAACGGGAGGAGCCCTACGCCCTGGACAACCAGGTCGGCTTTCTGTTGCGTCAGGCGCAGCAACGTCACACGGCGATTTTCGCCACGGAAATGATCGCGGACCTTACGCCGACCCAGTGGGCGGCGCTAGCCAAACTAAGGGAACTCGGCGCTTGCTCGCAGAATCATCTCGGCCGCCAGACCGCGATGGACGCCGCGACGATCAAGGGCGTGATCGATCGCCTGACCGGGCACGGCTTCACCACGACCGGTCCGGACCCGCGCGATGGCCGCCGTCTCCTCGTCGCGCTGACACCGGTGGGGGTGGATCTCTACGAACGCGCCGCGCCGATCGCCGCGCTGATCACACAAAAGACGCTCGAACCGCTCGACGAAACCGAACGCTCGTCGCTCGTCGCCTTGTTGCGGCGCCTAGCCTAAGCCACGGACTGTAGCGTTCGCGTCATTCGACGACAACCGCCGGCGCCTTTTCTGCAGGCGGCGTGTTGCGGCTGCGATGCGACCGCACGATTCCGTCGATGACCGTCATGCCGACACCCGGCAGGTCGCCGAGCCGCACGCTCTCCAGCAGCGACTTGCCGGCCGAATGCTGAGCACGATCCATGAAGACGAAATCGGCAGCGCGTCCGACCTCGATCAGTCCGCAATCGAGCGCCCGCATGCGCGCTGTATTGCCGGTCGCAAAGCAGAAGGCGACCTCTGCTGGAACGTCGCCGAGCGAAGCGAGCAATGCGACCATTCGCAGGATGCCGAGCGGCTGAACGCCCGAGCCGGCTGGGGCGTCGGTGCCGAGGATCACGCGATTCAATTCGCCGAGTTCCTTGGCTGTGCGCAAGGTGAGTAACGCCGCGCGTTCATTGCCATTGTGCACGAGCTCGAGCCCGCGTTTGCAACTGCCGCAGAGACAAACGATCTGATCGTCGGGCAGAGCTGTGTGCCCACCGTTGATGTGGCCGATCACGTCAGGGTCCGCCTCCAACACGATGTCCTTGTCGATCAGCCCCGAGCCTGGGATCGACGGACCGCCGGTATGGATGGTGCTGTTGATGCCATATTTCCGCGCCCAGGCGACCATTTTGCGCGCCGTTGGCCCGTCCTTCACGCCACCGAGTCCGACCTCGCCGAGGAAGCGGACTCCCGCGGCGGCAAGCCCCTCGAAATCGTGCTCTTCCATTCCCGGCTCTATGACCGGCGCGCCCGCGTGCACCTTGACGCCGCTCGCGCGAAAGTTAGAAAAGCACCGCTGCGCAGTGATCGCCATCGCCTTGAGACCGACGATATCGCGGGGCCGACCCGGCGTGTGAACTTCGCCTGCGGACACCATTGTCGTGACCCCGCCATGCAGGCATGAATCGATCCAGTTGAGCTGGCTCTGCCGAGGCGTCCAATCGCCCGCGACCGGATGGACATGACTGTCGATCAGGCCGGGCGCGATCGCGACGCCGTCGGCGTCGATCGTCGTCGTGGCGCGCGAAAGGTCGAGGTCCGCGGCGCGCCCGATTGCAGTGATGCGGCCGTCGATGGCGACGATCGCGTCCGCGTCAAGAATTGGCCTTTCGAGGTCGCCGCTCAGCATGAGCCCAACGTTCTTGATCGCCAGCTTGGTAGGCGCCCCCGCGGGCGCCGATTGGTCGTGGGCCATGGGGACTCCTGCGTCGCGCCGCGCTGATTGGGCGCCGCCGCCGTTTGGCGCGATCATTGCTCGAAAGTTGAGTTAAACGAACAGTTTAAGTAAGGGTCGGAAGAACAACGCTGACGCTTTCGTGGACCCAAGGTTGATTTAATCCTACCTTCTTTTCGAACTCAACCGGGTTGGCCCTCCGGGAAGTCCGTGGCTGCTTCGAGCCAGCGGAGGCTCGCCTGACGCGGGCAAACGCTGAAAGGCCCCACCCGGCTTCCGGGGGGCCTCGGGCCGATCACTCGGCGCTGGCCTTGCGGCTGCGGGACCAGATCAGCGCGTGGCCGCCGTCTTCCGCGTCGAGCAGGAGCGCGTCGATCGGCTGGGCGAAGCTCGGGTCGTCGAACTTGACCGAGAGGTAGTCGCGGCCCTTGTTCGAGCGCTTCGGTCAGGCGACGCCGATCTCGGCCTTGCCGACGAAAGCCCGGCTCGACCTCGAAATCGAGCAGTGAGGCTACTGTCCGTCGGGACCGATCGAAACGCCTAGCGCTTCAGCTAAGTCTCTGAAATGATTGGCGCTCCCAAGGGGACTCGAACCCCTGTTTTCGCCGTGAGAGGGCGACGTCCTAGACCGCTAGACGATGGGAGCCGCGCTGCCGCGAGCCGGGCCGTGTCTATATCGGCGCAACCGAGCGAACGCAAGGCGCGGCGACGCAAAAAATGTCGACAAACAGTCGGCGACGCGCGTGTGCGCTTTCGGCGCGAAAGTTGCATCGCTATATTCCGAATCGCGTGTATGTTCGCTGCGCCCACGAGAGTCGAGGTGAATTCATGGCGAGCACGGCTCGTCGGCCGGTTGTGCTGAACGTTCTACATCAGGAGCACTCGACTCCCGGACGTGTCGGGCTGGCGCTCAAAGCTATGGGCGCGCGTCTCGACATCCGACGGCCCAGTCTCGGCGACCCGCTGCCGAAGACGCTCTCCGACCATGACGGGGTCGTCGTATTCGGCGGGCCAATGTCCGCCAACGATTCCATCGACTGGATGCGGCGCGAGATCGACTGGTTCGCCGTGCCGCTCATCGAACAGAAGCCGTTGCTCGGCATCTGCCTTGGCGCCCAGATGCTCGCCCGCCAGCTCGGGGCGCGGGTGTACAGCTACGACGACAAGCGCAGCGAGATCGGCTATTTCGCTATCCAGCCGAAACCCGCGGGGGACGGCCTTTGCGCCGAACCCTTTCCGCGTTGCGTCTATCAGTGGCATTCGGATGGATTCGAGCTGCCAACGGGCGCTGAATTGCTCGCCACCGGGGGCCAGGATTTTCCCAACCAGGCCTATCGATTCGGCAGATCGGCCGTGGCGTTGCAGTTCCATCCGGAAGTCACCTACCACATGATGTGCAAGTGGACCCTGCGCGGAGCCGAGCGGCTGACGCGCCCCGGCGCACAACAGCGCCCCGGCCAGCTCGGCGGCTGGTTCCAGCACGACGGTCGGGTCGCGGCCTGGCTCGAAGCGTTCCTGCCGGCCTGGCTGGAGGGGCGGCTTGGCGAAAAGGCTGTCGGCGCCGACCGACCCACGAACGCCCACACAGAGCCGGCTCCTTTGGCGCGCGCGCTCGGCGATGACGGTGGGGCAATCGCCGCGTATTCGGCCGCCTGAGACAGCCAGCAGACCTTGCCCCGGCGCGAGGCCGAATGGAGCTTCTGGGAGCGCTGAAGCCGGCGCCTGGCCGCGGGCTTTCAATTTCCTGCCCTTTCCTTCCAAAGGCTTCACTTTCCTTCCGAGAAGGCTACCAAAAGCTTCCATTCCTTTCCAAAAATTGCAAAAATTTTCCGCAAATCGCGACTTATCAATGGGTTACGGGCGAAGGAAGCGGACAATATTTGTGGATTGGCGGACCGTCGCCGGAGGGCGGCCCGGCCGGACGGTTGATACGGAAGCCGGCGCCCGGCCGGGGGCTTTCAATTTCCTTCCCTTTCCTTCCAAAGGCTTCAATTTCCTTCCGCGGGGGCTTCCAAAAGCTTCCATTCCTTTCCAAAAGTTGAAAAAAAATTCCGCGAATCGGGACTTATCAATGGGTTACGGGCGACGGAAGCGGAAAACATTTGCAGGCGGCCCGATCGCCGCCGGCGCGGCCGGGCGCTGCGACGCAGGAGCGTCGGCGAGCCCAAGCTCAATTGCGTCCGCTGCCTTCAACGGCCTCGCCTCGTCCATATTGTCCTCGATCGCCGTCCGCGCGCGGCCTGATTTCCCACGAGAACCAAGATAGAACATCATCCCGGCTTTCGCAAGAACTTGCACCAAAAACCGAAAACGATTGATCTGTCAGCGCGTTATGCCCCGCGGCGCGAGGAAGAAATCCCGAGCGGGCGTGAGCGCGACGGAGCGGGCGCTTTTCAAGCGGAGCGTCGGCGACCGAATTGAACGGTCGCGCGAGAGGATTATAGAGGCCCCGCCGCGCCGATTCAGAAAAGCGAGCCTTGGTCTCCCGAGTCCCGGTCGCCGCGGCTGCGCTTCGCCCGCGTTTGCGGGATTGCCGCGACGAGGCGCCCTGGCTCGGACGAAGCGTCGCGCCCGGCGACGGCAGAGATCGAACCGTCGGCAAATTCGATCGTGAGCCGCTGGCCCTCGCGCGCTTCGGAGGCGCGGCGCAGCGCGTGGTCGGCCTCGTCGCGCACCAGGGCAAAGCCGCGCGCCAGCACGCCGCGATAGCTCACGGCGCCGGCGAGTTGCCATAGCGCAGCGAGCTTCGTGCGTCGCGCCGTCAGGCCGTCGGAATGGGCGCGATCGAGCCGCGCGACGAGCCTTGCGAGCCCCTCGGCCCGATCGGCACGGCGACGCGCAACGAGCGAACGCCCGCGCGCAAGCCCTCGCGCGAGAGCGTCCGCCTCTCGCCGCGGCCGTTCGATCAGGAGCGGTCCAAGCCGCTCCAGGCGTCCGACGAGTCCACGAACGCGCTCGCCGAGTCCAGCCAGGTGCGCGCGCGGCGAATGGCGGGCGAGGCCGCGCGCCAGACCCGCCAGCCGCAGGGCTCGGGAATCGACCGCGCCGCGGCAGCGAACGAAGAGCGCCTCGCCCGCGCGGTCGAGCCGCTGCCGCGCGCCCTCGACGAGCGCTTCCCCGCTCGGCATGGCGCGCACGAGCGCGCGCATGTCCGCGCGCCTCCGCTCCGCAAGCCGCAGCATGGCTCCGCGCCGCCGTGCGTCCAGATCGGCGACGGCCGCGATCAACTCGGCCCGGACGGGGGTGGCGAACTCGGCCGCTGCGGTTGGGGTCGGGGCGCGCAGGTCGGCGACATGGTCGATCAGCGTCCAGTCGGTTTCGTGGCCGACCGCGGCGATCAGCGGGATCGCGCTCAACGCCGCGGCGCGCACGACAATTTCCTCGTTGAAGCCCCACAGTTCCTCGAGCGAGCCGCCTCCGCGCGCCACGATCAGCACATCCGGCCTCGGCGCGAAGCCGCCGGGCGAAAGCGCATTGAAACCGTCGATCGCCGCCGCCACCTCGGCCGCCGACGTCTCCCCTTGCACCCGTACAGGCCACACCAGCACCCGAACCGGAAAGCGGTCCGAAAGTCGATGCAGAATGTCGCGGATGACGGCGCCGGTCGGCGAGGTGACAACGCCGACGACCTTGGGCAGGAACGGAACCGGGCGCTTGCGGGCCTTATCGAACAGGCCCTCTTCGGCCAGCTTCTTGCGCCGAGCCTCGAGCAGCGCCATCAGCGCGCCGATCCCGGCGGGTTCGAGCTGCTCGACCACGATCTGGTAGCTCGACTTGCCAGGGAAGGTCGTCAGCCGTCCGATTGCGACGGCTTCGAGACCCTCTTCGGGCTTGACTTTCATGCGGGCGAAGGAGGTGCGCCAGATGACCGCGTCGAGGCGGGCGTTGGCGTCCTTCAGGCAGAAATACGCATGGCCGGACGAATGAGGTCCGCGATAGCCGGAAATCTCGCCCCGTACGCGGACAAAGCCGAACCGGTCTTCGACCGCGCGCTTGATCGCATTCGACAGCTCGCTGACGGTGATTTCGGGCGCGTTGCTCGCGCGGACGTCCGGGTCGGCCATCGCCGGACTATGCCTGATCGCCACGGCCGACGCGAGCGACCGGCAGCCCGGCGCAGGGCTCCTCACGCGTATCGCCCGGCCAGGATTGCCCAGCCGCGTGGAATGAAGCAGGATGAGCCTGACGCTCCAGGCGAGGCCGGCAGCCCCGCTTGACGAGAAACAACGCCCAGAAATCGGGCGCGTGCAGGACGAATAGGAGCTCGATCGATGCCTTTTCACGTCTGCAACGGCGCGATACTGATGTGCTCGTTCGGAGTGGCGCCCAGCGAGATGGGCGTGCTTCCGATCCATCGGATGCTCACCAGCAACCAACCGGCCGCAAACATCAACGACCACGTGCCGATGGTGAACATCATGCCGTTCGGCATGTGCACGACGCCGAGCAACCCGGAAGTCGCGTCCGCGACCGCTGCGGCGCTGGGCGTTCTGACGCCGATGCCGTGCATACCGGTCACTCCGGCGCCCTGGGTTCCCGGGGCCGTTTCGCCCCCGGTGATCCTCGACGGCGTGCCTGCCTTGGACGACATCAGCATCCTCATGTGCACATGGGGCGGAGTCATCAAGGTGCAGTATGCGGGCCAGTCGACCGAGATGATCTCCTGACTGCGTTCGCCGGCATGACGGCTCAGGCGGCGCTGGCTTTCCCGGCGGAGGGCGGCGTCACTTTGGCGTCGCCTCCGTCGGCGAAGCGCATGCCGGCCTCGACGCAGGCGCGAATCCAGCCCTGCACTTCAGTCATAGGGTGCTGAACGATCGCCAAGATGACGCCCGCCTTGAGGTTCGTCGCGGTGGCTTCCGCCCAGGCGTGCACGGGCGGTCCGTCCTCGGGTGCGATGCTCCCGCCGGACTGACCGGCGGCGAGCGCAAGCCAGGTCGACGGCGCGTGGGTGTCGCCGGTCGTTCCGATTTGCAGCGCCGCCCTTCGCTCGGCTTCTTCCGGCTTGCGCACCCAGGTTTCGGCGGCCAAGAGGGCGTCGTCGGCCCGGCCGCCACTCAGCGCCCGCACGCATTGGCAGCCCCACCAGACCGCCTCGCGCCGCGGCAGCACGGACGCGATGTAGGCGATCGGGTCGAAGCCGGCCCCGCGCGCAAGCAGCCTGCGGGCGAAATCGACCGGCGGCTCCTCGGCGTTGGGCCGAAGTCCGATCCCGGCGGTCACCCGCGGAAACGCGTCGAAGACCTGACCGGCGGCATTGAACCGGAGTCGTGTCGACATGCCTTGCTCCTCGCTCCGGCCTCGCGTCCTCGTTGGACGCCGCGCCCACGCCTCATCGCCGTGCGCGATCCTTTCCGCGCCCGGCGTACGGGCATTCACCCGCCGCAGTTGATCTGCACCATCGGCGCGTCGTTGCTGATCGTCGCGTTCCCGGTTTCCTTAATCTGCGTCGACTGGCTGGCGATGCTCATCGTGTTCATCACGATCTGGCTCATCGACCCGCTCGGACCGACGTTCAGGGTAATGCTTTGGGTATCCATGATCAGTTGAGTCATAGGGCTGCCTTGTGGCCCGACGTTGATCGTGACCTTGTTCAAGACGTTCAGCGTGAATTCGCCGCTGCCTGGGCCACCGCTGCCGACGGGATAGCCGACGTTGATCGTCTCGTTGTTGCCGACGTTCTCGGTCTGGTCGTGCACGATGTCGCGCTGCTCGTCGTTGAGCGCCTTGAACATCAGATCTTTCTGGGCGCGCAGCTTGACTTTTTCGCTCCCCGCCGTGTCGTCGAACAGGAACATGTTGTAGCCGGAGCCGCCGGTGCTCGACAGGGTGAGAATGCCCGACTTCACCTTCTTCGACGGCAGGTCCATCGGCACGGTGTTCGTGCCGTTGTAGACGGATCCGACGACGATCGGCCGGTCCGGGTCGCCGTCCTCGTACTGGATGAGCACCTCGTCGCCGATCCGGGGCGTGAACAGCGCGCCGCGCTTGCTCCCCGCCCAGAACTGCGCCACGCGCACGCGGCGCGACGAGCTTTTCTTGCGGTCCCAATAAAACTGCACCAGGATCCGCCCCTCATCGTCGACGTCGATCTCCGGGCCGCCGCCCTGGCTCGCGATGACCAGTGCGGACTGGACGCCGACGATTTCCGGCCTGCGGGTGACCGCGGGCGCCCGGAACTGGCGGTCGCTCGGGGTCAGCTCGTAATTGCCTGTATAGCCGGTATAGCCGGCGCCGCCTGCATAGCCGGAACGATAGCCGGCGCTACCTGCGTAGCCGGAACGGTAATCGGCCTCCTCGAAATCATGCGTGCAATGGGTGACGAGATACTCCTTGTTCTCGCTGTCCTCGGAATATTTCTGCAGCGTCACCAGCGCGCCGGAGAACAGCGACGGCGCCGCGCCCATCGCGGACCGGCGCTGGTCAAGCGACTGGGCGGCCTCGAGCCTGTATTTGGCGAAATTCTCGCCCTGGCTCTGGGTCACGAAGTTGTTTCCTTCGGTGTCGACGTAGGTGTAGGTGTAGTCGAACATCTCCATCGAGTCGTGCCCGTATCCGCCGGGCCCCTGCTCCTGCGCAAGCAGATTGGCGGACGGCGTCTTGTAGCCGTAGTCCTCGAGAACGAAGACGCCAGACTGCAACCGGCGACCGAGCGACCAAGTCTCGATATATTGGCTCTCCCGCCGCTCGGCGTCGTCGACCGGGTTATACTCCACAGTCGAAAGGCCTGGCGCCGGCGAATGACTCGATTTGGCGTCCGCCAGCACCAGCGTGTGCTTGCCGTCCTCGTGCTCGAAAAAGTAATAGATCCCGAAGTGCTCCATCAGGCGGGAGACGAAATTGAAGTCCGTCTCGCGATATTGGACGCAATATTCGAGCGTCGGCGGCGAACCGGTCGTCGAGTCCTTGAAGTCGGAGAACCCGCGATCCGAAAACACCTTCTTGATGATGTCAGTTGGCGTCATCTGGGCGAAGATTTTGCAATCCGAGGTGCGCGTGAGCAGCCACAGCCAGGGCCTCAGCACCATCTGATAGACGGACAGATCCTCTTTCGATCCCCCCCAGCGCGCTTCGGTCATAATGCCGTGGAAATAGCGCTTCAGTCCGTCCTGGGTGTTGAGTTCGATCGTCGCCCCGAGACCGAGGGTGGAAGAAAAATCGATGTTGGCCTGGGTGCTGACCGCCTCGATGCGGATCTCGAACAGTTCGCTCAGGCCCTCGACGCCGCTGAAGCGCGTCAGTCCAAGCACATCCGCGCCGAGCGGCGTCGTGAGCTTGCCCTGCTGTGCATCCTGGGAGATGGGAAAGGCGTCAGACATCGCGTCCTCGCTTCGGCTCCAGCGGCCGGCCGACGATCATGCATCCGCCCTGGCGCAACTCGCAACTGCTATGAAAATAGAACGGCGGGCTACAGCATTATACAGCGCGCGCGTACCGCCGACACCCGCGCCGCCGCCATTTTCGTCCATGATGGCGCGCCGCAGGCGCTGGTTGGCTGCCAAGTGCGACGTCGGCGCGCCGCGTCGCGATCGATCCCAGCATCAGCCGGTCGCGATCCGGGGAACGCAGGGCCGCCGGCCGTGTCGTTTCAGAAGCCCGCTCGAGTCGCCTCGGCGCTCCGCAGGAAGCCCAAGATGGCGAGCCGACGCCAAACGAACGCGGCGCCGAAGCCAAATCCATGCCAACTTCAAGCGATGGAATTGGCTCCCGTCAGCCGGGTCGCCTCTTTGGGTTTCCGGCTGAGCCACGGATGAACGACCGCAAGGATGGCCGGACCGCGATTGGCCGGCCGGCCTCGCTCTTGGCTTGGAAGGCCGGGATTGGATTTGGACGGACGTCTCGACGCGGGCGCGTGGCCTATCGGAGCGAGCGCATCAAAGCGACCGCTCCGATAGTCTCGACCGCCCTGCGCCCGCGCGACGAGAAGCAAAACCCAGCCCGGCGAAGCCCGCGAGCAGCATCGCCCAGGTCGCCGGTTCGGGAACGGCTTGCACAGTGACGCTGCCATAGAGGTACTTGGTCTCGGACGTGATCGAGTTGAAGTTTCCTGCGGCCACGTCGCCGCCTTGAGGAAACGGGAAGTCGAACTGGATCGTCGGGCCGATCAGAGTGCCGTCGAAATAACTGTCGTTCGTCTGAAAGAACAAGAAGATGAACGGGTGACCGCCGAATTCATAGCCATTTTGTGAAATCTCAGCTGTCGAGGTCTGAAAGACGATCGGGCTGCCGAAAAAAATGTGCGTGACCGGCTGATACTCGTTGAAGGTGAAAGTCGTATACGTTGGAGATCCGAACCCGCCGCCAATCGTGGCCTGGCCGTCGTTCGTCGCTTCGGTCAGGTCCACGGCGACAACATCCGTGGGTTGATAGCTCGTCTGGTCCGCGATAAGCGAGTCCCGAATCGGAATGCTGGTGTCGATCGTGACCGTCCCGGTGATCGTTCCGACCGACCCGACGCCTGGCGGAGCTTCCGGCGCCAGCGGGTTGAAATTCAAGTTCACGTCATAGGTGATCAGCGCCGCCGAAGCCGGCGAAACAGCCAGGGCGGCGACGGCGACCAGTCCGGAACTCAGAGTCTTCAAGAGCGTCATCATGCTTCTCCTCACATTGGGAGAAGCGTCGACCGGCCGCCTTCGCCCGCCGGCAGCGCTCCGGACGGGGGCAAAACAGCCTCGCCCGTGTCGCGGCGGGCGATCCGTAGGCTGCCGACAGTACCCCTCATCGACCCCTACGGAATTCGCCCGCAATCTCGCTTCCCATTGTTAAGTTGACGTAGACTCACATCGGAGTAAATCGGACGGAAGTCCTATGGGTGGTCCTAGCCCGCATTTCTCACATTTGGTAGCGCATCGGGCTGCCGAATCAGGCAAAAGTTGTGTTACGACAACGACTTGAGTCGATTCGAAAGGGCAGCCCGATGCAGACGGAGTGTAGCGCAGAACCGAGTGTGTTTGGACGGGTCGAAGGACGGCCTGTGGTGGCCGAGTTCGATGGCGGCGCGCTGACGTCCGACGCGGGCGGACTGCTGCTGGGCGCCGCGGATCGGAGTCTGGGGCTGGTTCGACGGCTCGCGGGATGTTTCCGCGACACGAGGGACCAGAGGCTGGTCGAACATTCGGTCGCCACGCTCGTCGGGCAGCGCGTGTTCGGCATCGCGCTCGGCTACGAGGACCTCAACGATCACGACGAGCTTCGCCACGACCCGCTGATGGCGGTGCTGGCCGGCAAGCTCGAGGCTTGGCGAGGCGACTGCGCGCCGGTGGCTGGCAAATCGACGCTCAACCGGCTCGAACGGTCGCGCGAGATCGCCACCCGCTACCACAAGATCAGCCACGACCCGGCGGCGATCGAGGCTCTGTTCGTCGATCTCTTCCTCGATGCGCACGCAAAGGCGCCCAAAGAGATCGTTCTCGACCTCGACGCCACCGATGACCCTCTGCACGGCCATCAGGAGGGCCGGTTCTTTCACGGCTACTATGATTGTTACTGCTATCTGCCGCTCTACGTGTTCTGCGGCCGGCATCTGCTGGCGGCCAAGCTGAGGCCGTCGAACATCGACGGCAGCGCCGGAGCGAAGGAGGAGATCGCGCGGATCGTCGGCCAGATCCGGGCGCGCAGGCCCGGGACGCGCATCCTGCTGCGCGCCGATTCCGGGTTCGCGCGCGAGGCGCTGATGACCTGGTGCGAACAGAACCGGGTCGACTTCGTGTTCGGCCTCGCCCGCAACGCGCGGCTTGTCGATGAAATCGCCGTCGAACTGCTGCAGGCCGAGGCGGAAGCGTCCTCAACCGGCAAGCCGGCCCGCCGCTTCAAGGACTTCCGCTATGCGACGCTCGACAGCTGGTCGCGCCGGCGTCGGGTGGTGGCCAAGGCGGAATGGACTCAGGGCGAGGCCAATCCGCGCTTCATCGTCACCTCGCTCAGCAAGGCCGGAACGAACGGCCGCTTTCTTTACGAGAAAGTCTACTGCGCCCGCGGCGACATGGAGAACCGGATCAAGGAGTGCCAGGGCGATTTGTTCGCCGACCGGACCTCGACGGCCACCATGCGCGCCAACCAACTCAGGCTCTGGTTCGCCTCGTTCGCCTATGTTCTCATGTGCGCCCTCAGGCGCATCGGCCTTGCGCACACGCAGTTCGCGCAGGCCACTTGCGGCACGATAAGGCTCAAGCTCCTCAAGCTCGCCGGCCTCGTCCGCGTCAGCGCGCGCCGGATCAAGTTCGCCCTCGCCACGGCCTGTCCCTACGCCGACGAATGGCGTCTGGCCGCCGCCCGCCTCGCCTGAGGCGTCGCCGCGACGCCGACAAATCGCGGCATCCACCCCAAGGCCCAAAGGAGACCCGAAACAATCCGACTCGATCCGCGCAAACCGCGCCACGGCGATGTTCGTCCATCACACAGGCAAGAGGTGACTGCCCTCAGCCATGAGCCGTCGACCCAACCTGTGAGAAATGCGGGCTAGGACTTTTGGGCCGTGCGACGGCAAGCCCCTCGCGCGCCTTCCGCCTAAGATGCTCGGGCCTGTGAAACTTCTGGTTGTCGACGATCATCCAGTAATGCGCGACGGAATCGCCGCGTTGCTTGCGCAATTCGGCCCGGATACCGTCGTTCTGCAGGCGGGAGACGCGACCAGCGCGCTGCAGACGGCGGCCGCCCATGCCGATCTCGACGTCGGCATTCTCGATCTTGGCCTTCCTGGCATGGGAGGCATGCGCGCGCTGACCGAATTCGGCCGCGCCTGGCCCGATCTGCCTGTCGTCGTCGTCTCCGCGTCCGAGGACGCCCGCGACGCCCGCGAGGCGCTAGCGAAGGGCGCGCTCGGCTACGTGCCGAAATCGGCTGGGCATCGCACGCTCCTGTCAGCGATCCGGCTCGTCCTCGACGGCGAGCTCTATGTCCCTCCCCTGCTCCTCAGCGACTCGCCTCCTCCTGCGGGTTTCGAGTTGCGCGGCGAAGCGGGACATGAGCGCACGACGCTGACCGATCGGCAGATCGAGGTGCTTCGGCGATTGAGCCAGGGCCAGCCGAACAAGGCCATCGCCCGCGACCTCGGCCTCTCCGAAAAGACGGTCAAGGCGCATATCACCGCAATCTTCAGGGCGCTGAACGTCGTCAACCGCACCCAGGCGGCGGCGGCCGGGCGCGACGCCGGCCTCATCTGAACCGCTGCGCCACGGACTCAAATGTCGGCTTCCTCATCCGTCTCGCCGGACGCGATCGCATTCGCAATCGCGGCCCGCAGCTTTCCCAGGGGCGCCGGCTTGTGCAGGACGACGAGGCCGCGCGCGCGCGCCGCGCTCAAGAGCCCCGGCGCGGTGTCGCCGGTGAGCAGGATCGCCGCTATGGCGGCGTTGTACTCACCGCGCAGCCGTTCGATCAGGTCGAGGCCGTTCTCGGCGCCGCGCAGGCGATAGTCGCAAATGAAGAGGTCCGGCCGGGTCGGGCGCATCGCCAGACGCGCAATCGCCTCGTCGCCCGAGCCCGCGTCGACGACATCGTACCCCCAGCCGGTCAGCAGTTTCGTCATGCCCTCGCGGATCGGGGTCTCGTCGTCGACGACGACGATCAGGCGCCCGGGCGAGGCGGGCGTCAGGCGTTCGGCCGGCTCGGACGGACTTGCGGGGCCGGGCGCCAGCGGAACGGCGATCGCGAAGCACGACCCTTTTCCGGGCTCGGAGCGGAGGGTCAGCTCCGCGCCGAGCAGGGCGGCGAGCCGGCGCACGATGGCGAGCCCGAGTCCGAGACCCTTCGCCCGGTCCCGTTCGGGATTGCCGATCTGATAATATTCCTGAAAGATCCGCTCCCGCTCGGCGGCGGGGATGCCGACTCCGGTGTCCCAGACCTGCACGACGAGGGCGCCGCCGGCGCGGCGGCAGCCGACCAGGACGCGCCCCCGGTCGGTGTAGCGAACGGCGTTCGAGACGAGATTGCGCACGATCCGCTCCAGGAGCACCGGATCGGAATCGACGACGGCGGAGCAACCGACACAATCGAGCCGTACGCCCTTGGCTTCGGCCCCGGGCGCGCAATCGCCACACACGCGCGCGAGGATCGACTGGATCGCGACGGCGCGCCGGTCGACGGCGACGACCCCGGCGTCGAGGCGAGAGACGTCGAGAAGCGCGCTGAACAGGCCATCCATGGCGTTGACCGACGACTCGATCTGGTCGATCAGCGGCGCAGCTGCCTCAGACATGGCGAGGCCGCGCAGCGCGCCGACGAAAAGGCCGAGCGCGTGCACCGGTTGGCGCAGATCGTGGCTGGCCGCGGCGAGAAAGGTCGACTTGGCGAGGTTGGCGCGTTCCGCGATCTCCTTCTGCCGCTGAAGATCCTGGGCGAGTTCCTCGATCTCGATCTGAAGGCGCACCAGTTGCGCAAAGGCGCGATTGGCGCGGAGGCCGAGCCCGCCCATGCCGCCGATGAAGATCAGCATCAAGATGGGCCCAAGACGAGAAAGGAGGGGATCGGACGCAAACACGCCGGACAACGTGAACGGAACGGTCGCAGCCAGAAAGAACGGTACGAAGGTCGGCAGACAGGGGCCGAACGCTGTGATCGCGCCCGCGGCCATGCAAAGCGTGTCGATCAGGACCAGAAAGACGATGTCCACGCGGCCGCCAACCGGCAGCCCAATCGGCGCCCAGCCGAACCCGAGGCCAACCCCGAGGTTGACCAGGGAGAACGCCAGTCCCCAGGCGCGCCAGTTGCTGCGGGCCAGAGGCGACCGCCGATAGAGGGCGCGCAACGCGACATTGGCGAACGCGCAAGCAAACATGTACGCCACCCATGCCGCGGCGGTCCGAGGCTCGACATGGCCAAGCGCGACCAGTCCTCCAGCCAGGATCGCCGCCGCCGCCGCCGCCGCGACCGCGGCGACCAGGATGAAATCGAACATCGCGTCGACCTGGGCCGCGCCGAGGCGGTCTTGCCTGCTCTCGACGCTGATCGCCATGGCGCGCCTCGTTCCGGGGCCTCGCCGATCGTCGATCGCGGGCCGCCGCTCGCCCATCAATGCAGACAGCCGCATTCCCGGCAACCGGCGCCCACGCGGTAGCTTCCGGAAAACGTTCGTTGAGCCGCGCGGATCGCCCCTACCCGATCTTGAAGTTCGCCGCGCTGAGCGAGGTCTTCGCGACGCCCACGATGTCGAGCGAACCGGCGGTTCCGAACGACAGCAGGCTGCCGCCGTGGCCGTCGCTGGTCAACGCGGCATAGGCCGCACCGGCGTTCGTGTAGCCGCCTTCGCCGCCGAGGAGATCGAAGACGCCGGAGGCCGTATCCGCCCCGAAGCCGGAAACCGTGAGGCCACCCACGCTCCCCGCGATCTTGAACAAGCCGCCTGTGCCGCCGTCAGTGATCGAGTCGCTGAGCCCGGCATAGACGATGTCGGCCGTTCCTATGAGATTGACTGTGTCGTCGCTCCCCGCCGTGACCGTGTCGTCGCCGCCCGACTCCACATAGATCACGTCGCCTGTCGCCCCGGAGATTGTGTCGTTCGATCCGGAAACAACCAGGTGTGAGGCGCCGCCCGACGCCATCGTCACCGTGTCGGACGATCCGGTCAGCTCCGCACGAGAGTTGGCCAGAACCCCAACGTCGGCGTTCGAGCCGTCGACGGCGTCGAAATTGCCGGACACGGTGTTGCCGCCAACCGTCACGCCGGTTCCGCTCGACGCATCGACGGTAAACGCCGTCCCCGTGACCGTGTCGCCGGTCCCCGAGACCAGCGAGATTACATCGCCCGTGGACGCTATAATCGCGAGGTTCGAGCCGGATACCGTGAGGTTCGAGTTGGCGTCCTCCACATAGATCACGTCGCCTGTCGCCGCGGAGATCGTGTCGTTCGATCCGTAAACAACCAGGTGTGAGGCGCCGCCCGACGCCATCGTCACCGTGTCGGACGATCCCGTCAACTCCGCACGAGAGTTGGCCAGAACCCCAACGTCGGCGTTCGAGCCGTCGACGGCGTCGAAATTGCCGGACACGGTGTTGCCGCCCACCGTCACCCCGGTTCCGTTCGACGCATCGACGGTGAAGCCCGTCCCCGTGACCGTGTCGCCGGTCCCCGAGACCAGCGAGATTACATCGCCCGTGGACGCTATGATCGCGAGGTTCGAGCCGGATACCGTGAGGTTCGAGTTGGCGTCCTCCACATAGATCACGTCGCCTGTCGCCGCGGAGATCGTGTCGTTCGATCCGGAAACAACCAGGTGTGAGGCGCCGCCCGACGCCATCGTCACCGTGTCGGACGATCCCGTCAGCTCCGCACGAGAGTTGGCCAGAACCCCAACGCCGGCGTTCGAGCCGTCGACGGCGTCGAAATTGCCGGACACGGTGTTGCCGCCCACCGTCACCCCGGTTCCGTTCGACGCATCGACGGTGAAGCCTGTCCCCGTGACCGTGTCGCCGGTCCCCGAGACCAGCGAGATTACATCGCCCGTGGACGCTATGATCGCGAGGTTCGAGCCGGATACCGTGAGGTTCGAGTTGGCGTCCTCCACATAGATCACGTCGCCCGACGCCGCGGAGATCGTGTCGTTGGATCCGTAAACAACCAGGTGTGAGGGGCCGCCCGACGCCATCGTCACCGTGTCGGACGATCCCGTCAGCTCCGCACGAGAGTTGGCCAGAACCCCAACGACGGCGTTCGAGCCGTCGACGGCGTCGAAATTGCCGGACACGGTGTTGCCGCCGACCGTCACGCCGGTTCCGCTCGACGCATTGACGGTGAAGCCCGTCCCCGTGGCCGTGTCGCCAGTCCCGCTGGTCAGCGCGATCACATCGCCGGACACCGCCATGATGGCGCCGTTCGAGCCGCTGACGCTGACGGAGACGGCGGCTAACAGCTCGAGCGTCCCCCCGGCGGTAAACTCGATCGGCACGCTGACCGAAGAGCCGCCGGCGATCGTCGTGGTCCCGCCTGCGAGCGCGAGCGTTCCTGCGCCGCTCGTCGTTCCGCTCAGGCTCGCGCCTCCGCTCAGCGTCAGCGAATCCCCAGTCGCGATGGTGGTCGTCGATCCCGCGTCCTGGCTGAAGGCGCCGCTCAGCCTGAGAGAGCTGCCCGTCAGAGCGAGCGTCGCGCCCGTGTCGAGGGTCACCGCGCCTGAACCGAGGGCGCTATTGTTGGAAATCGACAGCGTGGCCCCGGAATCGACGGTCGTGCCGCCGGTAAAGGTGTTCGCGCCAGCGAGGACAAGCGTGCCGTCCTCGCCGGTCTCTTGGCTGACGACCAAGCCGCCCGTCGACGCGCCGTTGTTGCCAATCACTCCGCTGATCGTGGCGGTGTCGCCGGTCTCAACGAACAAATCCGGGTTGCCCGCGATCGAGATGGCGTTGGCGAGCGTGAATGCGCCGTTCAGGAAGAAATCCGCGACGTCATTGAGGGTCAGCGCCCCTGTCCCGAGGACGCCGCCGGTAAGGATGTCGAGCGCCCCGCCGTTCACGGTCGTGCCGCCGGTGTAGGTGTCATCGGCCTCCAATGCCAAGCCGCCGCCACCCGTCACGTTGAGGCTGCCCGCACCGGCGATCGAATTGAGGAGGCTGTCCCAGTAATTCGTGACGTTGATCGTCGCGGCGCCCGAGACCGAAATGGCGTTGGCGAGGTTGAAGCCCGCGCTGAGGTCCAGCGTCGCCAAGTTTTCCAGTGTCAACGCGCCCGTGCCGATATTGTCGGCGGCGGAGATCGACAGCGTCGCGCCGCCTTGGACGGTCGTACCGCCGGAATAGGTGTTCGCGTTCGCGAGAACCAGCGCGCCGTCCTCGTTGAGGCCGCCCTCGACGACCAAGGCGCCGGTCGCCGCGCCGTTGGAAATCACTCCGTTGATCTCGGCAATATCGCCGGTCGGAACGGCCAAATCCGAGGCGCCTGCGATCGAAATGGCGTTGGTGAGTGTGAAATCGCCGCCCAGCCCGAATGCCGCGTCACCCTCCAGGGTTAGCGCGCCTGAGCCAAGATTGCCGGCGGCAAGAATCTGGAGCACCGAATCGTTCACGGTCGTGCCGCCGGTGTAGGTGTCGTAGCCCTCCAACACGAGGTAGCCGCCGCCCGTCACGACGAGAGCGCCGGCGCCGCCCGATCCGTTGGTGATCTGCCCCAACATAGTGTCCGTACTCGTGACGTCGATCGTCGCGGCGCCTGAGATCGAAATGTAGTTCGCGAAGCTGAAGGCTGCGGTCAGGTCCAGCGTCGCCCCTGAAGAGAGCTCGATCGTCCCCGCTCCGAGCACGGCGCCTCCAAAACTCACCTCCGCGTCTTGCCCGACGTCGATTGCGTCGCCGTTGACGACCGGGCCCGCAATGCTCAACTCGGCCAGCGCCCCGGAGTGACCGGCGAGCGTAATGACGCCGCTGTTCTGGAGGGTGGCCGCGCCAATCTGGTCCTCGGCGGACAACGATCCGCCGCTCATGCCGACGGTAATGTCGCCGATATTGTAGAGATCGCCCCCGATCGAGAGACCGGAGCCGCCGGCGCCCGAGGTCGTGTCGAAAGACATTTGGCCTTCATTGTCGACGTCGTAAGCGACCGAGCTCGCGCCGGCGGAGGAAAAGATCACGGAGGCCGAATTTTTCAAAGATGCGATCTGGAAGAGCGCAGTGACCTGCGGGTCGCCCTGGGCGACGAGGACATTGGTGGACGAAGTCGGCGCGCCTCCGCTCCAGTCGCCCGCGGTGGACCAGGAGCCCCCGCCGGAATTCTGCCAGCTGTCGTAGGCGATCTGCCAGCCGAGAGCCTCCATGACGCGCTCGTCGAGGGGCGTGAACTCCTGCACGTAGCCCGGCACGCCGAAACCCACGCAGTCGACGCCACTGAAGTTCCAATCCGCGAGATCTTCGCTAGGCTCCCCCATGCCGGACTGCAAATCCGTCGCGCCGCCGTTGATCGAGAAATAGTCGCCGATATTGTCTGTCGTATCGATTACGCCCGATGGCGTATATCGGAACAGAGCGAGCGGCGTCGCAAAAAACTCTCCGGGGACGTTAAGGCCACAAACGCGGCCTAGCTCCTCCGAGATTTCATGCTCGAGCGTCGACACCGCGTCGTACTCGCCGGCCCCAACTCCCTGGCTCGGATTGAAGCTGAAGGAATTGTCGGAGTTCACTGTGATTGTCGCTTGGGGTGCGCTGGGATTTGGCGATAGCCCAAGCGCCTCCGCCTGGGAATTCGTGAGCCAAAGTTCATTCGATTGGTTGAAGCCGCCGGCCGGAAACGGATCGGTCGTCGGCACGACCAACCCCTGATCGTCGGTTATTCCCCCGTCGCCGTTGACCAACGCGGCCTCGACGGTGGAATATGAAAAATAGCCGCCAGCAGAGGGGGAGTTGTTTTCGCCAATGCCCCCTGACGACCCCAATGGCGACCAATCGAACGTGATGTTTATGGTCGCGTTGTTGGAGAAGGTCGTCTCGAAATAAGCGATCGCGGCGTCCACAGCGCTGGTAAATCCGGCCGGCGCGCCGGTTTCGATGGTCGCATTGATGGTCAAGCCGCCGCCGGAAGAACTGCCGGTCGCCGCAGTTTGGGCCGTGCCGCCCGCCCCGTTGATCAGCCCGCCCGGCGTCACTGTCGTGACCGCACTCATCGACGCCGAGAGGTTGGACGCGCTCGCCATCGACCCGGCGAGCGAAGGCCCTGACTGGCGCCACCCGCCGGGCGACAACCCCGATGAGGCGCTCACGGACGACGAAGAGGTCTCTCCAAAGGCGAAGTGCGGGGCCTCCGCGAGACTTGCGACCCAACCCAAATGCGATTGCCTCCAATCGAGCATTCCGAATTGATCGAAGGAGTCGGACGGGGACTGGCCGTCATCTTGATCGAACGAGTCGGACTGGTTGGAATTGACCTGGCTGTCGCCATTGAACGGCAAAGCCTTGGGCATCCTGAGCATCGGAATTCTCCTCCATTGGAGCAGTTGGGCCCGGCAATCAGTGGGCTGGCCACGGCGCCTGTCGTATCGCTTGTCCTAGGCGCTGCCGGTCGCCGAAATGGTCGCCGTGTCGGTCGACTTCGGCGGACCGCCCGATGGCGACCAGTTGCTCGCGACGTTCCAGTCGCCGCTGCTGGCAAGCTTCCAGGAATATGACGCCATGACCCACCCTCCGATTGCGCTGCCGGCGCGCTGCGCCGTGCTGTTCGCGTGCTCAAATTCGCGTTAAGCGCCGTCAATCCGGGTGTCGCCGCCGGGAACTTCAGTTCCCGATCCGGCCAACTCCTCCCGCGCGCCGGAGCGATACGGAGAGTTGCTGCTTCGATCTCGAGGAAATACCGACTCTGCGGCCGTCGGCCGACGCAATAAGCCGACCTACGATGCACCATTGCTATTGTCGTTAGAATTTCGCGCCGGGTCGTTTGTCCCCAAGTCTCTCGCCGAACATAGTACAGCCATAATTACAGACAGATTTCAAGTGAAAAAACTGCGGCGACGCAAAAGGGGGCGGCTCTATTTCGGCAATGAATAAAGATATTCAGCAATGTCCAGAAAGCTTACGGTTAACTTGTGTTGACAACGGCGTCAAATTCGGCGCCGCCGGCCGACGCGGCGTCAAGGAGGGCGCGCCTACGCGCTGACGCCGCGGATCGTAGACGACGGCCGGAGAAGGGTTACGTTGACGGTTTCCTCAACCCCTTTCTCAAGGCCCCCGAAGGCCTACCCGCCACCCGCTCAGCCGTCGCGTTCCCTGATCCGCCGCTTGGACAATTTCGGTGACGTGGCGATTTCGGTGGCGATTTCGGTGACAGTGCAGTCTACTGAGACTCGCCCTCAGCCGCGTCGCGGGCCGAGCAACCTCAGCCTAAAAAGAAGTGGCAAAAAGCGCACCGTCAACGTAACCTTCGCTCGCAAAGCACAAGCCTCATCCGAGTCTTTATACACGACCACGAAGTGCTATAGGCCGCTCATGCCGTCCCTGCCCGAACGGTCGCTAAAGCGGGTCGTAAGTCCTTGATGCTATTCGCCCCCGCCGATAAAGGGCGCTAAACGAAGTTTTAGGCGTCGAAAGCGCCGCGGCTGGCTCCAGAGCCGCCCCAGCAGCGCCCTCCGGCCACGCCCCTCAAAAAGGCATGCCCCCCGCATCAAGCTGCGCTTGAACTTTGGCCGCGGCGCGCGAAACCCTGCGGCCGAGGGCGTCGACGATTCTCCAGGGGTCGCATGCAAACCAGAGCCGCCGTGTGTCGGGCGTTCAAGGCCCCGCTCAAGATCGAGACGATCGAGCTTCGCGAGCCGGGCCCGGGCGAGGTCCTGATCCGGACGGCCGCCTGCGCCATTTGCCACAGTGACATTTCCTACATCGACGGCGCCTGGGGCGGCGATTTGCCGGCGGTCTGCGGCCATGAGGCGGCGGGCGTGGTGGAGGCGGTCGGGAGCGGCGTGTCGCGTCTTAAAGCCGGCGACCATGTGGTGGCCACGCTGATCCGCAATTGCGGCGTCTGCGCCGCCTGCGCCGAGGGGGCGCCGGTGTTCTGCGAGGAGGTGTTCCCGCTCGACCGGGAGAGCCCGATCCGCGACGCTTCCGGCAAGCCGCTCGTCCACGGGTTGCGCGCCGCTGCTTTTGCGGAACACATCGTCGTCGACGCCTCGCAGGCGGTGGCGATTCCGAAGGACATGAAGCTGGACGTCGCCTCGCTGATCGCCTGCGGCGTGCTGACCGGCTTCGGCGCAGTCATCAACACCGCCGACGTCAGGGCCGGTTCCAGCGTCGTCGTCATCGGCTGCGGCGGCGTCGGCCTCAATTCCATCCAGGGCGCGCGCCTCGCCGGCTGCGATCCGATCATCGCCGTCGACGTCGCGCCGGCAAAGCTCGCCGCGGCGCGCGACTTCGGCGCGACGCACGCCATCGATGCGAGACAGGAGAACGTCGAGGAGCGGGTGAAGGCGCTGACCGGAGGACGCAAGGCCGACTGGGTGTTCGTCACCGTCGGCGTCAAGGGCGCGACTGAACAGGCCGTGTCGCTGATGAAGCGCAACGGCGGGACCGTGCTTGTCGGCATGCCGCCCTCAGGGGTTCATGCGACAATCGATCCGGGTTGGCTCGCCGCCGATGGCCAGCGCATTCTGGGTTCGAAGATGGGATCGGCCCGCCCGATCGTCGACGTGCCGAAAATCGTCGCGCTCTATCGCGACGGACGCTTGAAGCTCGACGAACTCGTGACCGGGCGCTATCGGCTGGATGAGATCAACGAAGCCCTCGCCTCCTCGCGCTCCGGGGCGGCGTTGCGCAACGTGATCGTATTCTAGGAGCATCATGAAAGAAGGTTGCGCCAGCGGACCCTCACCCTGCGGCCTTCGGCCGCTTCCCTCTCCCCGAGGGAGAGGGCGAAGCGCCGCCGCCACCGATCCCTTCCCCCTCGGGGGGAAGGTGGCGCGAGGCGCCGGATGAGGGTTTGCCGGGCGATCCCATCTGAATTCATCACGCTCTGAAGCGGAGGGGCCGCATGAAGATCGCCGATCTCAAGACGTTCGTCGTGGGCAATCCGCCGCCCGCTTTCGGCGGACGTTATTTCATCTTCCTCAAACTCCGGACCGCCTGCGGCGTCGAGGGCGTCGGCGAGGTCTATGCGGCGAGCTTCGCGCCCGAGGCGATCGTCCCGATGATCCGCGACGTGTTCGAGCGGCATGTCCTGAACGCCGATCCGTTCCGCACCGAGGCCCTCTGGCGCAACGTCTATGGGCGCGGCTACACCGCCCGTCCCGACACGTCGCTGATGGGAGTGCTCAGCGGGATCGAGATGGCGCTGTGGGACATCGTCGGCAAGGCGGTCGGCAAGGCTGTCTACGACCTCCTCGGCGGCAGGGTCAACGAGCGGCTGCGCAGCTACACCTATCTCTACCCGGACGAGCCCGGCTCGCACGCGTATTCCGACAGCCCGGTCTATTCGGCGCCGCATGCGGCGGCGGAGCGGGCGCTGAAATATCTCAAGCAGGGCTTTACCGCGGTGAAGTTCGATCCCGCCGGCCCCTATTCCGCCTTCGATCCGCGTCAGCCGAGCCTCGAGCGGCTGGAGCTCAGCGAAGCCTTTTGCAAAACCCTGCGCGAGGCGCTCGGAACCAAATGCGACCTTCTGTTCGGCACGCATGGGCAGTTCACGGTGTCGGGTGCGCTGAGGCTTGCGCGCCGGATCGAGCCCTACGAGCCCCTGTGGTTCGAGGAGCCGACCCCGCCCGAGGCGCCGGAAAAGATGGCGAAGGTCGCAGCCCTCTGCCGCATGCCGATCGCGACCGGCGAGCGGCTCACGACCAAATACGAATTTGCGCGCGTGCTCGAGACCGGCGCCGCCTCGATCCTGCAGCCGAACCTCGGCCGGGTCGGCGGCATCTTGGAGGCCAAGAAGATCGCCGCCATGGCCGAGGCGCATTACGCCCAGATCGCGCCGCACCTCTATTGCGGACCGGTCGTCGGGGCGGCCAACATCCAGGTCGCCGCCTGCAGCCCCAACTTTTTGATCCTCGAAGGCATCGAACGGTGGGACGGTTTCCACGCCGCGATCCTGAAAAAGCCGATCCGCTGGGAAGAAGGCTACGTCATCCCGCCGGACGAGCCGGGGCTCGGGGTCGAACTCGACGAGGATGTCGCCAACGCCCACCCCTGGCGCGGGTCGGACCTCCATCTGATGCCGAGGCGGGCGCCGGTTCAGCCGCCGGAGTAAGGCGCAGGCCGCGGGCTGTAGACGCGGTCGATAGCCCGTCGACAGACGGGCGTTCTTCCGAACGCCCTATGGACCGCGTCCGCGCTCAGCGAGCGCGGCTACAGTTCGGCCGGTCCACCCGAAACCATCCGCGCTAGTGCTGCGGCCCCATCAGCCATTGGCCGTGCTCGGCGCACCAGACGTGATTGTGGAGGTTGGAGACCCACTGACGGCCCGAGGCGGTGACCGTGAGGTACTTCACCCCTTCCTCGATATGAGTCTTGACGAGGTTCGAGAAGAAAGAAGGGTACTTGTCGACGAGGTCCGCTGGCGTTTCGTAACCGAACTGCCGGTTCTGGCCGTTCTCCTCGAACTCGGCGAATAGCGCATTGGCCTTCTTCGGATAGAGCGGGTCGCCGAGCTGGCCGATCAGGTCCGAGGCCAGCACCAGCCGCGCCTCGAGATCGGCGCTCTCGCGGCCATCGAGGCACGGCGGGAAGCGGGTGAGCTCGATCGCCTCGGCGACCCGGCTGGGGTCGACATGTGGGGAATTGCCGAGCCGCTCGTAGACGAACAGTTTCGAACGGTCGACATGATAGGGCATCAGGGCGGCGTCGGACGCGCCGCGCGGCAGCGTCACCTTGCGCCCGCTCTGGTCGACGACAAAGTCGGTCGAGCTGTCGCCCTTCAGGATGCCGCGAACGAAGCCGATGTCGTGCAGCAGGCAGGCGCAGACGAGATGCAGATAGTCGGACGGCTCGATCCGCTGCGACAGCAGGCGGCCGCGCAGGATGTCGCGGCCGACCGAGGTCACCAGCATGGTATGCTCGAAATTGTGGTAAAGGGCGTCGCTCTTGGCGATCGCCTCTATTGCGCTGCGCGCCAACGATCCGAGCCGCTCGGCCAACTCCGTGTGAGCGGGGCCGAAAATGTCGCGAAAGTCGTCCGCGAGAAACTTCCCCAGTTTTCTGGCCGCCACGGCCGCGATCGTCTCCACCGAGCAGGCTCCCCGTATTGCCGCCGCGTTGCGCCAAACTGAACCACGAGTCCTAATGCAACCTTAGTCTTGACGCCAGAGGCGAAGTGACACGCGTCAAGCCGGCACGATGATTCGTCGGGGCCGCGATATGGCCCCTATCCGAGCGGCCTCCCGACACCAAGAGAAAGCGTCTCCCGTTCCCCGGGCGGCGGAACGCCGCCCCTCCAATTGACCTCCTCCCATGGACGGAGCGCGTCTCGCGCTCCCGGGCGGCGGGACGCCGCCCCTCCGGTCGACCTGCCATGGACGGCGCGTCCGGCGCGCCAGGGCGGCGAGACGCCGCCCGTCCGATCGACCGCCGCCCTCCGATTGACCTCGCAACCCCTCGGGAATCGGTGTAGCGGCTAGGCCCCGATGTTTTCCGTCCTGTCCATCACCCTGCCGATCTTCCTGTTGATCGGTCTCGGCTATGTTTCGACCGCGCGCGGCCTGACGACGAAGGACAACATTCGCGGCATCGGCGTCTTCGTGCTGCGCTTCGCTCTGCCGGCGCTGATTTTCCGGGCGCTGTCGCAGCGCAACGTGGCGGACATCCTCAACCTGCATTACTTGGCGATCTACGGCCTCGGCTCGCTCGCCGCGTTCGCCGGGATGTTCTTTTACTGCCGCCGCGTCGAAAAACGCAGCGTCAGGATCAGCGCGATGTCGGCAATCGGCATTTCCTGCTCCAACAGCGGCTTCGTCGGCTTTCCGGTCGCGGCCATGGTGGTGGGCGGGCCCGCCGTCGTCGCACTGTCGATGACCATGCTGATCGAGAACCTGGTGATGATTCCGCTGGCGCTCGGCCTCGCCGAAAGCGACGACCGCAAGGACAGCAGGTTCCATGAGATGCTGTTTTACGTCCTGCGCCGGCTGACCAGAAATCCGATGGTGCTGGCGATTGTCTTCGGCGCGGCCGCTTCGGCGGCGCGCCTCAGCCTGCCGGAACCGCTGCTTCGCGCCATCGACCTGCTCGCCAACGCCTCAAGCGCCGCCGCGCTGTTCGGCGTCGGCGGCGCGCTGGCCGGCCTTCAGCTGAAAGGGCTCGGCGTCGAAGTCGGACGAATCGTCGCCTTGAAGCTCTGCCTGCATCCGCTCCTGATCTTCGCCGGCGTCGCCCTTTTCCCCGGCCTCGACCCGTCCTTTGCCAAATCGATGGTGATCTTCGCCTCGGCGCCGATGTTGTCGATCTACCCCTTGATCGCGCAGACCAATGGCTTCGAGCGCCAGGCGGCGGCCTCGCTCCTCGGCGCGACCGCGTTCGCCTTCTTCACCATGTCGGCCGTGCTCGCCATCCTGTGACGCGGCGGGTCCACCCGGGCCGTTAGAGCAGTTTTCGATCAAATCGAAGCGTCCTCGTCATTGCGAGCGACCCCCGGGTCAAAGAGCCCGGGGGGAAGCAATCCAGCAGAACGTCGGGCGCTCTACGATCCCCTGGATTGCTCTTATGTCCTTCGTCAAGGGGTCGGACGCACCCTCCCGTTTCCGCTTCAGGGGTGGGCGGAGTGATGGCGTTGGATGATTGCGCAGAGGTGGGGGCGAGGCCTGTTGGACGTCGGTGATCAAGCTCTAATACGCGTATTTGTTCCGCATGTCCGAGTTTCGTCCGGGGCTGCTCCACGTCTTCGTACGGGCGTCGATGCGTCGATCGGCCACTTGCAATCCTCGGGAGTTCCCCTGCCGCGGCTTCACCCCCGCCGCTGCGCAATGTTTGTTGCATCCGTCTGCCGTATCCCTCCTCGGTCTGTGTGGGGTCAGTCGACGCGATGGCGCGCCGCCCGCGATGGCGCGGGATCGCATGAAGCCGCTCGCGAAGCGCGCTCCCAAATTGCGCTGTAGCGAGCGAGCGGCTTCATGCGACGGCTTGCTCCTGCTCAAGCGCGCGATGGATCGCCCAGATGAAGCCGGCGAGTTCGCGCGCGACCGCCGTGACGGCGACGCTCTTCGTCTTGCCTTTGCGCATCAGCGCCCGGTAGCGCGCGGTGAGCCGCATCTGCGCCTTCCAGGCGATCCGCCGCGCCGCCGGCGGCGCCGCCTCGACCCAGGCGAGCTTGGCCTGACCGATGCGCGCAGGAAAGCGATGGCGCCAAGCGCTCTCGATCAGGGTTTTGCGCGCCCGGCCGTTGCCGGCCTTGGTGATGCCGAAGCGCCTGACTCGGTCGCCGGTTGAGGACTCCGAGGGCACGAGCCCCAGCCAGGCCATCAACTCGCGCGGCGTCCGAAAGCGCCCGAGGTCGCCGACTTCGGCCAGAATCGCCGTCGCCGCGACGAGGTCGATCCCGCGCATCGCCATCAGCGCCGTGACCATCGGCGCCAGCGACCAATCGGGAACCGCCTCCTCGATCGCCTTCTCCAGCCGGGCGATGCGCGCCTTCGCCTCGTCCATCGCGGCCACCTGCTCCTCGAAGGCGATGCGCTGCTCGAGATGGGCGAAAGCTTGGCTCGCCAGCCACTTCCGGTGCGCGCCGCCCCATGTCTTCTTACCGGGATAGACGCGTCCGAGACGCAAAAGGAAGGCGCCGGTCTGCTGGCGCTTGATCCTGAGGTCGAAGGCGGCCGTCGAGCGCGCCCGCACCAGATCGCGCATCGCCTCGTGCCGCTCGTCCGGCGTCCACACGGCGGTGAGCTCGCCGGCCCGCAGCAAGCGCGCCAGATTCAAGGCGTCGCGGCGATTGGTCTTCACCCGATCGCCCGGCTTGCGCGGAATGAGCGAGGGCGCGACCACCCGGCACGCATGCCCAAGCTCGCCGATCAGCCGATAAAGACCGTAGCCGGTCGGCCCCGCCTCGTAACAGAACGTCAGCTTGTCGTGCTTGCCAGACAGGCGGCGGACCAGCTTCGTCACCGCAGCCTCGTTCGCCTCGATCTCCCCGAGAAACCTCGCCTCGGCCGCGCCTCCGCCGTCAGCCAACCCTACCGCGATACTCGACTTCGACACGTCCATGCCGACGAAAACTTCGCTATAATCTTTCATGGCTCGTCCTCCTTGCGTGAGGCTCCGCCCGGCCTATCCGGGCAACCCTCGCAACGCGCATCGAGGGCGAGCCGCCGCCTCAGCGCAAGGACATACAGTCTTCTCCCTTGGCTCTTCGACCCGGGGGTCGCTCCTCGCAATGACGATTCAGTGTGGTCGAAGACCGCTCTAGCGGAACTCGAACGCCGAGATCGTCTTGCCGCCAATCACGTCGCGGAAGGAGCGGCGCCCCTCGCTGTCGCGGGCCGCGCCGGCGACGACCATCAACGGAATGAGGTGTTCTTCACGCGGGTGGCAGCGGCGCGCCCCGGGCGCCTTGTCCCAGGCCGCGAGCCGCGCCTCGCGCTCGGCCACCGGCGCCTTCGCCGTTTCGTCGAGCCAGGCGTCGAAGACGGAGGAGGCCCCGTCGCCGCCGGCGAAAAACGATCTGAGATCGTGGAAGCTCATGCCGCTGCCGATGACCGCGACGCCCTGATCCCGCAACGGCTCGAGCGCCTTGCCCAGCCGGATGTGGAAACCGGCGTCGAGGTCCTTGCGCAGGGACAGCATGACCACCGGGATTTCGGCTTTCGGATCGACGATCAGGAACGGCACAAAGACGCCGTGATCGAAGCCGCGCTTGTCGTCGGTCGCGACCGGCAGTCCGGCCGCCTCGATCAGGCGCTTGACCTCGGCCCCGATCTCCGGCGCGCCCGGCGCGGGATAGTTGAGCTGATAGGTGTGGTCCGGAAACCCGTAATAATCATACAGCATGCCGGGTTTCGGGTTGAGGCTGACGGTCGGCTCGGCGGCCTCCCAATGGGCGGTGACGACCAGGAAGGCCTTCGGCCGTTCGGGAAGCGAATCCACCAGGCCCGCGAGATAGGCGCGGAGCTTGTCCCAGGCGTGCGGCCCGAGCGGCGGCGGGAACTCCATCCAGAAGCAGGGACCGCCCCCGTGGGGCAGGAAGATGGCGGGCTGGCGGGCGGGCATGAAAAAACCTCGGAGGATCGGAACGTTAGCCTAGTTAAGACCGCGCCGGCCGCTCGGCAACGCCGCCCGCCGCAACGATCTGTGCCGCCGCGCGGGACGCGGGCGCCGTCGCGCCCCCTCACCCCGGCCCTCTCCCCGCTCGCGCGGGGCGAGGGCCGGGGTGAGGGGGCGGCGACCAACGCCCGACCGTTGGCGCAGATACGGTAGGTAGCAGAGGTCAGCGCAGCCCCTCATCCGTCGCCTTCGGCGACACCTTCTCTCCGCTGCGCGGGGCGAAGGGGCTCCTGCGCCTGCAGGAACTCGAGGATCGGC
The DNA here is from genome assembly GCA_963822215.1 of uncultured Alphaproteobacteria bacterium. Lineage (GTDB taxonomy): Bacteria > Pseudomonadota > Alphaproteobacteria > Rhizobiales > Beijerinckiaceae > Roseiarcus. Next base: position 331,432 of record CAWGGX010000005.1, on the reverse strand, counting down.
CGGACGTGAGCGCCAAGCTCGTCCGCCGCATTGCGCCATTCGTCCTGCGCAACCCGCATGGACTGGCCTTGCAGGAACGTCTCCCACAGCGCGTTCGCCGCCGTGGCCATCTGCCGCTTCCACGAGTTCCTGCGCGTCGGGCGTGCCGGGCGGCAGCGGCGCGGGCTCGACTGCGGCGGGCGGCTGAGGCTCGATCGGCGCGGCGGGCGGCGGCTCGGCCTGCTCCACCTGGCGCAGCCCCTTTTCGACTCCCGGCTCGAACCAGCGCGGCGTATGGTCCCCGACCGCCCCGAAAAAGCCCTTGGCCGCGTCGAGCGGGAACGGTTTTGACCAGTTTCCGGCGCTGACCGCCACGTTGTGCCGCTCAACGAGGTCGTAGAAGGCATTGAGGGCGAACTGGTTGGCGATCACGCTCTTCAGCCGGCTCGCGAGGCCTTCAGGCAGCATCGCCGCGTCGGCCAGAAACATCACGTGCAGGATGCGGATCTGATCGTTGGCGATGAGGATGTTGCCGGCTCCCGCCGTCTTCGGCAGATCGTCGAGGTAATATTCCAGCGCCTCGCCATATTCCGGCCGCGCGTTGTAGCGTCCGCTCCGCAGCGACTTAAGGAGCCGCTCGCCGCCGAGTTCGGCAGGTCTCCAGCGCGCGGCGATGATCCTCCTCGCTGGAGAAGTGCGGATAGAACGGCAGGTTCTGCGCGCCGGCGACGACTGCGACCCGTTGCGAGGCGCTCCAGCCATAGGCGAAGGGCGCCTCGACGTTTGCGAGCGGCGCTGGGAGTTCGACCGGTCGCGCTGGTTCCGACGCCCTCGGCAGATGCGCCTTGATCCACGCGTTCGCCGCCGCGGGCCCTTTGCTCCACGCCTCTCTCGGCACGCTCGCGAAGACAAGTTCGTAACCTTCCCCGCGCGACCCGCCGTGTAGGCGCTCCTTGTACCAGTCGATCCAGACGTCCCAGTCGTTGTCGTCCGGCAGGTTCGCCTGAAGTTCGGCCAAGGCCTCTCTGGCATAGTACGACTCATGCTCGGCAAACAGCGGTGCCTCCGCGATGGATTTCACGCCCCGGACGGCGATTTCGGACGCCTCAAACCGAATACGCGCCCACTCGTCCGCAAGCCGTCTGTGCGCGTCCGCGGACGCGGGATCCTCAGCCCGCAATCGAGACAAATCCACGGACCACTGGATCGCAGATGCAGCGTGATGCGCGCCGCTTCCGCCATAACGTTGGAGGATGATCGCAGAGGCCGCCGCATCGACTGCGGCTTGCGTCGCCGCCTTGAGGTAAGCCGTATCGTTGGTCCCCTGAAATGAGGTCAAGTTGACCTGAGCAGCGAGGTCCGTGCTGATCGGGATTGTCCGGGTCGGAAACAGTCCTGCGACACGGTTCAGGGCCGCGACGCCGAGGAACGCGGAGAGCGTCTCTGGCAGACGCCCCTGCCTGGGCCGCCCATGTCTCGATGAGGCGTCGATCCAGCCGCGAAGCAACGCCCTCGCTGTGAGCGTCGTGACGACGTCGCCCGGCGCAACTTTCAGCCACGCTTCGAGTGAAGCCTGATCCCGGACGTCCACGTCGATGCGAGGGAGCGCGTCGTCCCGTTCGGGCAGATGCGCCTTGATCCAGGCGTTCGCCGCTGCTGGGCCCTTGTCCCACTCATCCCGCGGGACGCTCGCGAAAATGAGCTCGTAGTCCTCGTCTCGCGATCCGCCGCGCAAGCGCGCCTCATACCAGTCGACCCAGACGCTCCAGCCATGGTCGCGCGGCAAGCTATTGGGAAGCACGGACCAGGCGTGTTCGGTCTGGTCGTGAGAGGCCGACCAAAGTGGCTTGTCGATGAGCGCGCCAATGCCAACGACCTCGACGGTCGCCGCGTCGGACTGCACCTCGTGCCAATGTGTCGCGCGCGACGCTGCGTCGACGGCCATGGCGCGAACGAGATCGGCGCCGCGGGCGCAGGCGTCGGCGGCGCGCGCGGCGTCGGCGGCGGTCTGGGCCGCAACGCGGGCGCCGGCGGGGGCGACCCGGGCCGCCGCCTGAGACGCCGCTGTTGCCGCAGCTCGGCACGCTGCGGCGCTCGACTTGTCCGCCCACGCTCCCTGACGGGCCACGGCCCGCGCCAGGGCGCTCGCTCGAAAGACTGCAGCGGTCGCGCTCTCGAGCTCCTGCGGGGCGATCTCCAGCTTCGGCGTGGCGAGCAGGGGAACGGCGCGGAGGGCGGCGCGCGCCGCCATCGCGACCGCGACCTGCGGGGCTTTGCCGTCGAGCCAGGCGGCAAGAGTCTCCCGATCCGTAATTGCCGGCGTCGTTTGCACCTGCCCCAAGCGCTGTCGGATCCATCCATTGGCGGCCGACGGCCCCTTGTTCCATTCCTCGGTGGGCACGCCGGCGAAGACCGCTTCATACGCTTCCTCGCGCGCCACGCCGCGCAGCCGCTCCTCGTACCAGGCGATCCAGACGTCCCAGGGTTGCGCCAGAGACGCCTCGGCCTTGAAGCTCGACCAGACATTGCGCACCCAGTCGGGCTGGCCATGCGCCCAGAGCGGTCGATTCTTCGTCGCGTCCGCGTCGAGCGCATCGGGATCGAACCCTTCCGCCCAGGCGAGATCGGCCTGCACTTCCTCCCAGAGGGCGGCGGCGCCGCTCCCTTCGGCCGCCGTCGCGGCGGCCCGGGTCGCGTTGTCCCGTTCGCGCCGCCCGCCGACGTCGTCGTCGACGCGGTCGGCGTCCGTGCGCCGTGAAAGCTCGCGGACAATGAGCGCCGCGTGATCGGCGGCGCCGCGGGCGCTCGCTTCCGCGGCCAGAGTGACCGCTTGGGCGGCGAAGGCTGCGCGCGGCGTTTGGTCATCAAAACGCGTCGCGGCGGCCGCGGCGACAGCGGAGACAGACTGGCAGACGGCGCGGGCGGTGGAATAGGCCGCGCGCCTTGCGGCGGCTTCGGCCTTATCCGCGGCAGCATGAAAAGCCGGGCGGAATTCGTCGGCGTGAAAGACTTGCGGCGCAAGCTGAGCGGGCGCCAGTGCGCGCAGGACCGTACAGAGGAGATCGTCGAGTTCGCGCGCGGGCGCAGCGCCCACCCGCTCCTGGCGCGCGTGATACACGAGCGGCGCCACGCGCAGCGCGGCGCGCGCCGCGATGGTCAGCACGACATCGGGATGGCGTCGCCGCATCCAACGCTGAAGGGACTGCTGGTCGCCCGGCTCCGCCGCTTGAACCGGGTCGACAGGGTCCAGCGGCGGACCAGCGGCGCTTTCCTGCCGAGACTGCCGCCGTCCGGGCTGAGCGGGGTTGGCGGCGATGGCGTTTGCGATGTCCGCGATCTCGTCCGCCGCCTCGTTCATATGCCGATAGCGGTCGTTGACCGAATAATCCGAGAACGGTTTGCCGTCGCGCGGCCGCAGGTTCCTGTCGCGCACCAGGTCGAGCGCGATCTTCGGCGTCGGCGTCAGGATCAGCGGATAAAAATGAACTTTCTCGCCCTTCGCCTGCCGCTCGCGGATCAGCGCGATCTCCTTGTCCACGACATAGTCGGACGACAGCGAATGGCGCGACACGAGCAGGATGAAGACGTCGCAGGCGCGCAGTTTGTGCTCGATCTCCGCTTCCCACTCGGCGCCGCCGAGCATGAGGCGGTCGAGCCAGAGGTCGGCCGCGCCGTGCTTGATCGCCGGCCGCAGATAGCCGGTCACGAACGACAGCCACTTGACCTCGCCCTCCGCCGGCGTCTCCGGCTCGTCAGCGTGGGCGTAGCTGATGACGATCAGCGGCTTTCCGGACTCGGTCGGCATGGCGGTTTCCGTCGCGCGACCAGCATCGGCCGGCGTGTTTTCAAGTCAAGATGCGGTGGAGCTTTCGCCGCGCTAATGCCGTCATGGCCGGGCTTGACCCGGCCATCCACGGAGCGCCGATCCAATACGGCACAGCGAATGAAATCGCGCATGCGCGTCCCTCGCTCACCCGGGAGGCGCAGTGTTCGCGTTGATGGCCGGGTCAAGCCCGGCCATGACGGCGGCCCGCGCGTGCGGCCCTCCCCTCCCCGACGCTTGCGGCGGCCGCCCCTGTATCGCCACGTCCCCCCGGATCAAAGTCCGAAGGTTGCTCGCGATGGCGGCGAAGGCGCCATAGTCCTGTCATTTGTACAGACCAAGTTTGCTACATATACGAACGGCTTTCTATCAGCTCCGCGGCCGTAGCGTTTTTGAGACCGTGAGAGCCTCTCACAAACCGGCCAGAGCTTTCCCGTGCGGACGTTTGACGGGCGCCGCGCTCGATGAGACGGTAACCGCATCGGGATCGCTCGCCGCCAGCAACGGAGGTGGATCATGCGCTTCGTCATCGCCAAGCCTGTCCATCCGGCGCTTCACGCCACCTTCCCAACGCCTGAGCGCCGCGCCGCCGGGCATCAGCCGGTCGATCCAAGGTCGACCGCGCCGTGCTTCATTGCCGGCCGCAGATAGCCGGTCACGAACGACAGCCACTTGACCTCGCCCTCGGCCGGCGTCTCTCCGGCTCGTTGGCGTGGGCGCGGCTGATGACGATCAGCGGCTTTCCGGACTCGGTCGGCACGCTCCCGGCAGAGATCGCGCCGTCAGGCTTAACGCTTGGCTTTCCGACTCGACCGCAACTGTTCGGCTCGCAATGGATTTCGGCCGCCGGCTCCGCTGACGCGCGGTTCCGGTTGCATCGAATCGGACGAACTTCCCGACCACGAACCAACGCCATTGAAAACCACCGCCTGTCCGGTCGGCAGAACGAGGGGCTGAATGGAGGCGCCACGGAAATATTCATCTACCGCCTCGCGCGCTCCAGGACAACTTGCGATTCCATAGTCGTCAAACACTATGAACCCGCCCTTGCTCAAGCGAGGAAAAATAAACTTGCAGCAATCGACTATAGATTGGTAAATATCCACGTCAACGTGGGCCAACGCGATCTCTGAATTTTCGAGCCCCTGGAACGTATCCGGGATGAAACCCTCGTGGTAGCGCACAAACTCTTCGCCTTCGTGCCCGACCGCCTTCTGTACCGCATTCAGGCTCGTGTTAGAGAAATCTCCTTGCTTATGAATATCTTTCTTGGGATTTGCCTCCGGCATACCTTTGAATGTGTCGAACAGCAACAGCCGCTTTTTGTCGTACGACTTGGTAGCAATAATCTTCGCTAACATGGAAGCGGTCCCGCCTTTGTATACGCCGCATTCCCAAAAGTCGCCCCTGACATGGAGAGCCTGCAGCGCAACCTGATAAAGAACGTGAGAACTCGGCGCCGATACGGTTGAGTTGCCTTTGACGAGCCGGAAATAATCAGCAAATTCTCCGTATCCTTCGCCATTCCATGGACTAAAGAACGGACGGTAGAACTTCTCGTCTGGAATCGGCTTCGCAAAGCCAAAGCGCGACGCTCCCGCTGACGAGCGAATAGCGCCATAGAGCCTCTGTCGAAACTCCGCCGATGCGAGGGCGAACCTCAACATATCATCGACCGACCGACCGGCTTTCATGGCGGCGACGTGGGTTTCCAGCCCTGTGGGATCGGGCTCTCTACCGAGCACCACTTGGTATAGCCCGGTCACGATATCTTCCGGATTGTACTTGCCTTTTATCTCGGAGTTGATTCCTGGAGCCATGTGGTTACTCCCAAAATGAGTCCAGATCGGGAACTGGATGCGGCACTCAACCCCACTCCCTCCGTCCCGTCAATCGACGTCTCTGATCGGGCGGATTCTTTCCGTGTTCGGGCAAATGTTTTCCCTGTTAGCGCAAGTACTCGAGAAATAACCTAAGCAGATTCTTTCAATCAGTCCGACGAATGGACCAAAGTAAACTTCGACTTTCACCGCAAAGGGCACGAAGGACAACAAGGCGCTTTGTGCGCCTTCGTGGTTCTTCGTGTTGCTTGTGGCGAATTTGTTTCGCTTCTTCCGTTGGCCAGCCTTCGAATCTCTGCTTAGCGGCAGCGGCTGTGGATCGCCGCGTCGCCCCTCGGGCTCCGCGCGATGACGACAACCGTTCCTCGGCGTCATCGCGAGGAGCGAAGCGACGCGGCGATCCAGAGAACGGAGGGCGCCGACCTTCTGGCGCCTGCGCCGAGGCCCCGCCGCTCTCCGACGTCGGCGGCGGCGGCCCCTGGATCGCCGCGTCGCCCTTCGGGCTCCTCGCGATGACGGCGAAGGGGCAACAGTGGGCGCGCCCTCCTGGCCAACCTACATGTTCAACCGCTCGTATAGGTCTTCCCAGAGGGGATTGTCTCGCTCGATCAGCGCGAGCTTATCCTTCCGACTACCCGACTTGATCTGCTTCTCCCGCGCGATCGCTGTGTCCATGCGTTCATGCGGCTCCATCCAGACGAGCAGCTTGCAGCCGTACCGTTTCGTGAACCCTTCGGTCGCCCCGGTCCGGTGCTCCCAAGCGCGGCGGCCAATGTTCGAGGTGACCCCAACATAAAGCGTCCCGTTGCGGCGGTTCGCCATCATGTACACGCAGGGGCTTCTCATCAGCGACGACAATAGCCGAGGCCTCGAGAACCGTCATCGGCAGAAGGCCCCGTCATCGCGAGGCGTGAAGCGTCCAGAGGTCGCAGGGCGAAAGCCTCGGCCGGGGCGCCAAGGCCAGCCGCACGCCAAGGCCGGCGGCGGCGATCCAGAGGCGCCTCCTGGAAAGACGTTATGGCCTGCACCAATGGCCCCTTCTTCCGACGGGAGCCACGGCGGCCCCTGGATCGCCACGTCGCCCTTCGGGCTCCTCGCGATGACGACGATTGAACGGCGATGGAGTGAGCATTTTCTTGCCAACCAGATGTGGCTGCTCTATATTTCTCTTTATCAGAAGTAGACGCCGCAGTGCCCGTTTGCCTCGAAGCCTCTCGGCCGACCTCGCCCGCACATGCGCCAGCGGACGCGCGCGCCACGAGAAATCGCAAAATTCGAGCGCGAGCAGGTGATCGTCGAGTCCCTCAACCGCGGCGCGTCGGTCGGCGAGATCGCGGCGCGCATCGGCGTGAGCGAAAAGCGTATGCACGCGATCATCCGGGAGATCCTTGCCCGCCGCATGCCGGCGCCTCCCGAGGAATTTGTCGCGATCCAGGTCAGCCGGCTCAACGAGGCGCTGCTCGTCGCCTACAGCGCCATGTCGATCACCAACCTCAAGGCGGTCGACCGGGTGGTGAAAATCGTGCGCGAGCTCGACCGCTATCACGGGTTTGTCGCCGCCGAGCGGCGCAGGCCCGAGCCGCCGCGCATCGAAGCGCCCGCTCAAGCGACCGTCGCGTTCGGTGCGGCGCTGTTCTGCAGTGCCGAACTTGCGCTGCAAGAGCCTGGGGAAATTATGTTCGAGCGGATCGCGCAGCTCCCCCTCGCCCCGCTTGGGCGGGGTGAGGGTCGGGGTGAGGGGCTTGGGCGATTGGCCGCGGACGCTCGCCCGGCCCCTCATCCTAACCTTCTCCCCGTGAACGGGGAGAAGGGACGCTTCGGCGCCTCAACTGGCGACGACCGCCCGGAAATCCCGCCGCAAGCCCCTGAAAACATTGAATTCGGACTCGGAATTGCACAGGACCCCCTCGCCCCGCCTCGGCGGGGAGAGGGTCGGGGTGAGGGCCGTGGGCGATTGGCCGCTGTGGCCGCTCGCCCGGCCCCTCATCCTAACCTTCTCCCCGTTGACGGGGAGAAGGGACGCTTCGGCGCCTCAGCTGGCGACGATCGCCCGTAACTCCCAAGCCCGAGTGAGTCCGAAATGCCACAGGGTTTGTGAATTTGGTTTTTGGCGCCGAATTCATGAAGACATAATGGGGCGAGTTTGACTCAAGGGTGGGATGACCCTTCCTGCGGAAGTCGAGGAGCTTATCGCTTCGCTGAATCGCCAAGTTTTGGCGCTTCAGGCGGAGGTTGTCGAACTTCGTCGTCGATTGGGTCTGGACAGTTCGACGAGTTCGAAACCGCCATCGAGCGACGGGTTGAAGAAGAAGCCGCGGGTGGCGGGCAGCCGGCGCGGCCGCTCTGGCAAGCCGAGCGGGGGCCAGAAGGGCCATCAGGGCGGCACGTTGCGTCAGGTCGCCGATCCCGACGCCGTGGTTCGGCACGAGGCCTGCGCGTGCGGCCATTGCGGTTCGTCTCTGGATCCGATGGCGGCGATTGGGGTCGAGAAACGCCAGGTGTTCGATCTTCCCGAGCGTGCGTTGTTGGTCACGGAACATCAGGCTTCGATCTATCATTGCGCGCAATGCCGGGGCGTGACGAAGGCCGAGTTTCCCGATGGCGTGGTCTCGCCGACCCAATATGGCGAGCGTATCAAGGCGGCGGCGATTTATCTCAACATCCATCAACTCATCCCCGAGGATCGGGTCGCGCAGGCGCTGAACGATCTGTTCGGCGCGCCGTTGATCTGTCCGGCCAGCGTCGTCGCCTGGGTGGGCAAGAAGGCGGGCGAACTGGGCGAAGTCTACAAGGCCATCGGCGAACGCGTGGCCGAGGCCAAGGTTCGCTGCCTCGATGAGACGGGCTATCGGATCGCCGGCAAGCTGCACTGGCTGCACACGACGTCGAGTTTGGCCTTCACTTTCTATCGCGCGGGCGAAAAGCGCGGCGACATCCCCACGGATTTGCGGGACGGCGTCGTCGTGCATGACCACTTCTTGCCCTATCGCGGGATGGACACGGTCGAGCACGCCTTCTGCAACGCGCATATCCTGCGCGAACTCCAAGCTCTCATAGAGTTTGAGAAGGAGCCCTGGGCCGAACTCATGCGCGCGGTCCTCCTCGACGCCAACGCCGCCGTCAATGGGGCGCGCGAGGCGGGCGCCTCGGCGCTCCCGCCCGAGACGATCGCGGCGTTCGTCGAGCGCTATTGGGCCGCGGTTCGGCTCGGCCTCGCCTTTCATCGTCAATTGCCCAAGCTGGAGACGAAATCTCCCGGGCGCGGACGCCCCAAACAACGCCCAGGACAAAATCTGCTCGAAAGGCTGAAGACCTTCAAGACCGAAACGCTCCGGTTCATGAGCAATTTCGACGTGCCCTTCACCAACAATCTGGCCGAGCAGGACCTGCGAATGATGAAGGTCAAAATGAAAATCTCGGGGTGTTTCCGAACCCTCGACGGCGCCAAAATCTTCGCCAGCCTCAGATCCGTCGTCTCGACAGCCCGAAAACAGGGCGCCAACATCCTCCAAACCCTCGCCGCCTCGCCAAATCAAATCATGCACGCCTTGATCGCGTCAGGGTAAAGGGCTTGGGAGTTACGATCGCCCGCAAATTCCGCCGCAAGCCTCTGAAAAGGTTAAATCCGCGCCCGGGATTTCGACGAGCTGGCCGAGCGCCGGGGCCGCGTTCTCCCCCGACCTCGTCCTGACTCCTGGATCTGACCAAGAGGCGCCAAATGACGGCGCCGGCTGGAGCCAGCGTCGCGACGGGATTGTCCGCCGCCTTGTCGCCGCACTCCAAAACTCGTCCGGAGGCGGGCGTCCTGACGGCCGCCCCATCGAGCCCGGCGACACGTCCAGCGACTGCGTTGACAGCAAGCTGCACGCCGCCCCGGCCGCCGACGACCGCCCGCAAATTCTGCCGCAAGCCCCTGAAAACATTGAATTCGAACTCGGGGTTGCACAGGACCCCCTCGCCCCGCCTCGGCGGGGAGAGGGTCGGGGTGAGGGGCTTGGGCGGTTGGCCGCTGTAGCCGCTCGCCCCGCCCCTCATCCTAACCTTCTCCCCGTGAACGGGGACAAGGGACTGCTTCCGGCAGGCGACGAGGGCCGGCAAATTCCGCCGCAAGCCATTGACATCCTTGATTCCGCGCCGGCAATTCGGACGCCCGCGGACGAGGCGCCGCCGCCCGAACAGCCGGACGAGGACGTTTGTATCCCGGCCGCATGGGGAGAGGCCCGAAGGTCCGGATGACGCTCAACGGAATCATGGCCTGCTGAAAGACCGCGGCCCTCAGCTGTCCATTTTGAGCGCTTCGATGAAGGCTTCCTGGGGGATCTCGACCTTGCCGAACTGGCGCATGCGCTTCTTGCCGGCCTTCTGCTTTTCCAGGAGCTTGCGCTTGCGGGTGGCGTCGCCGCCGTAGCATTTGGCGGTGACGTCCTTGCGCAAGGCCCGGATCGTCTCGCGGGCGATGATCTTGGCGCCGATCGCCGCCTGGACCGGGATCTGGAACATGTGCGGCGGGATCAGCTCCCTGAGCTTTTCCACCATCGCGCGGCCCCGGCTCTCGGCCCGGTCGCGATGGACCAGCATCGAGAGCGCGTCGACCGGTTCGCCGTTGACCAGGATCGACATTTTCACCAGGTCGCCCGGGCGGTAGTCGGTCAGCTGGTAGTCGAAGGAGGCGTAGCCCTTGGAGATAGACTTGAGACGATCGTAGAAATCGAACACCACCTCGTTCAGCGGCAGTTCGTAGACCACCATCGCCCTTTTTCCCACGTAGTTCAGGTCGACCTGGGTCCCGCGCCGGTCCTGGCAAAGCTTTAGGATCGCGCCGAGATAGTCATCGGGGGTGAGGATGGTGGCCTTGATCCACGGCTCCTGGATCTCAGCGATCTTGACCGGATCGGGCATGTCGGCCGGATTGTGCATCTCGAGCAGGGATTTGTCGGTCAGCACGATCTTGTAGATGACCGAGGGGGCGGTGGCGATCAGGTCGAGGTTGAACTCGCGCTCGAGTCTTTCCTGAATGATTTCAAGGTGGAGGAGGCCGAGGAAGCCGCAGCGGAAGCCGAAGCCGAGGGCGGCCGAGGTTTCCATCTCGTAAGAGAAGCTCGCGTCGTTGAGGCGGAGCTTGCCCATCGCCGCGCGCAGGTCCTCGAAGTCGGCCGCGTCGACCGGAAAGAGGCCGCAGAAGACCACCGGCTGGGCCGGCTTGAAGCCCGGCAGCGCCTCGGCGGTCGGTCGCTTGTCCTCGGTGATCGTGTCGCCGACGCGGGTGTCGGCGACCTGCTTGATCTGGGCGGTGATGTAGCCGACCTCGCCCGGGCCGAGTTGGTCGGTCTCCGTCATCTTGGGCCGGAAGACGCCGATCCGGTCGACTTCGTAGGCCGCGCCCGCCCGCATCATGCGGATGCGCATGCCCTTTTTGATGGTCCCGTCGATGACGCGGACCAGCACCACGACCCCGAGGTAGGCGTCGTACCAGCTGTCGACCAGGAGCGCCTTCAGCGGCGCGGTCTCGTCGCCCTTCGGCGGCGGCAAGCGGGTAACGATCGCCTCGAGTACGGCCTCGATGTTGAGGCCGGTCTTGGCCGAGATCGGCACGGCCTCCGAGGCGTCGAGGCCGATGACGTCCTCGATCTGCTGCTTGATCCGGTCGGGCTCGGCGGCCGGCAGGTCGATCTTGTTGAGCACGGGGACGATCTCATGCCCCGCGTCGAGCGCGTGATAGACGTTGGCGAGCGTCTGCGCCTCGACCCCCTGGCTCGCGTCGACCACCAGCAGCGAACCCTCGCAGGCGGCGAGCGAGCGCGACACCTCATAGGCGAAGTCGACGTGCCCGGGCGTATCCATGAGGTTGAGAATGTAGGTCTTGCCGTCCTTGGCCTTGTATTCGAGCCGGACGGTGTTGGCCTTGATGGTGATGCCGCGCTCGCGCTCGATGTCCATCGAATCGAGCACCTGCTCGACCATGTCGCGTTCCGCCACGGTTCCGGTCTCTTGGATCAGCCGGTCGGCAAGCGTCGACTTGCCATGGTCGATATGCGCGACGATGGCGAAGTTGCGGATGTTGTCGATCGGGTGGGCGGGCATAGCCCGGCATTAGCAGGGCGCGCGGGGGAAGGGAACCGATTCGGGACCTGGGGCTCAGCCCATCGCTAAGCCCTCGATGTCGTGCTTCTGGGTCACGGGCGTCAGCCTGTCCACGATCCGGCAGACGAGATGGTCCCGGACGACCGGCGGGAGCGCGTCGTGGTAGGGCCTCGTGACCATGAGGTCGTGCAGATTGTCGTGCCCCGCGCCCGGCGCGTCGACCCCGAGAACCATGACCGGTCGGGGGATCATCGAGCCATGCGCCGTGCCGCGGTGGATGGTCAGCGCCGACCGGCACGAGATGTCGCCCATCTGCGGGTATTTCCGCACGCCGCGCTCCGCGTAGCGCGCCCAGGAATCCCCCGGCGGAAACATCTCGTGCGGCCATGTTCGGCCGTCATCCCACTGCGTGCCCGTCGCGACCTCGAATGGCCCCGTGTCGGGGGTGACGTCCACGCCGGTCAGGTTGAAGGCGAGGGAGGTGATCCGCCGGTCCCGCCAGGTGTCGGGGGGCGAGGGGAAATCCCGGTGCCAGGGCTGGTTCTCGGCCCCCTCGAAGGGCGCGTCGAAGCCGATCTCGACGATCTTGTAGTCGGGGCCGAGCGTCGCCGCGCACATCGCCGTCACCCACGGATGGGCGCAAAGCTCGACGAAGCCGCCAAACATCTCGGGAACGATCTCTACATACCAGCGTCGCGGGCCGCGGCCGACGGCCCCGCCCGGCCGCTGGATCGCGTCCCAGAACGCGGCCATCATGTCCTGGCGCGTCCGCTTGGCGAACTCGCGAGAAAACGCGCCCTTGAATCCGACGATCCCGTCACGAACCAGCATGTCATGATCCGCCCGAACGTCGATCGCCGCGCCAACGCCGCTCACCGCCGACTCCTTGCTTCCCTCGTGAGGATCCTGTCGTGGCTGCGCACTATGGCGTCGGCAAGGCCCGCCGGGGCTACGTTACGGCGAACCGGACGGCGACCGTCGATTCCGGACGGCGCCCGCGTCGCCCTCGCCGAGCTCGTTCAGATCGCTGAGCCTCAGCGTCCAGAACGCCAGCATGACGTTCAGCCAGGCGCCGACCTCCGTCAGCGGGCGCGGGTCGAGATGGTAGACGCGCTCGCGGCCGCGATTCTTCACGCGCACGAGACCGACCTCGCGCAAGAGCGCGAGATGCTCGGATACGGCAGAACGGGCGATGGGCAACCCTTCGCTTAAGTTCGAGACCGTTCTCGGTCCTGCGCGCAGCGCCATGAGAAGCTGCCGCCGGACGGGATTGGCGAGCGCGCCGAACACGTCGGGCGCGCCGGCCGGCTTAACTCCCGCTCCCCGTTCCGTCATCCGGCGCACCCTCCCTTTTTTCGACCCTCGCTTATGTCGGGTCTTTCCGACACAATCCACCGCGCCAGGCTCTCCGCGGTCCCCGATAGTCGCCTGAACCAAGGTCCCGCTCGAGCGCTATCTTTTTCTCATTGCTGGCTTTTTGACGTTCCGTGCGCCCTTCTCATCCTTTCGTTCGAGGTTTTGGTTTTCGGCGCCGCGGGCGTTGCGCGCCTCAGGGGCCTATGGTACCTGACCGCCGTCTCGCGGGCTGGGGGCTCCCTTCCGAACGCGTGGGCAGGAACCTCTGAGGATCGCGCAGGAAACGTCCAGGCCCGCCGGCCGACGTCAAGGCGCGTCCCGTCCCAAAGGGATCGGACCTTGGCCGAAGAAAGCGATATCGTTTCTGGCGTATCCGGGCGCTACGCATCCGCCTTGTTCGCTCTCGCTCAGGACGACCGCCAGACCGACGCCGTGGCCCAATCGGTGGAGAAGCTCGACGCCCTGATCGCCGAGAGCCCAGACCTTGAGCGCCTCGTCCGCAGCCCGATCTTCTCCGCCAATGACCAGGTCAAGGCGCTCGACGCGATCCTCGACAAAGATGGGATTTCCGGGATCGCCGCCAATTTCGTCCGGCTCGTCACGGTCAAGCGCCGGCTCTTCTTCCTCCGTCAGATGATCGCCGACTACCGCAAGCTCTACGACGCGAGTCGTGGCGTAACCCGCGCGGAAGTCACGAGCGCCTCAACGCTCTCGGACGAGAACCTCGCCGCGCTCAAAGACCAGCTCAAGGCCGCCTCGGGCGGCCGGGACGTCCAGCTTGACGTCAAGGTTGACCCGTCGATCATCGGCGGCCTGGTCGTCAAGCTCGGTTCGCGCATGGTCGACGGCTCGCTCCGCACCAAGCTCAATGCAATTCGCCTAGCCATGAAAGAGGTCGGCTGATGGACATCCGCGCCGCAGAAATTTCATCGATTCTCAAGAGTCAAATCGCCAACTTCGGCGCCGAGGCGGAGGTCACCGAGGTTGGCCAGGTGCTGAGCGTGGGCGACGGCATCGCCCGCGCCTACGGCCTGGACAAGGTTCAGGCCGGCGAAATGGTCGAGTTCGAGAACGGCGCCCGCGGCATGGCGCTGAACCTCGAGACCGACAACGTCGGCATCGTGATCTTCGGCACGGACCGCGAGATCAAGGAAGGCCAGACGGTAAAGCGCACCGGCGCGATCGTCGACGTGCCGATCGGCAAGGAGCTGCTCGGCCGCGTCGTCGACGCGCTCGGCAACCCGATCGATGGCAAGGGCCCTATCAACGCCGCCAAGCGCGCCCGCGTCGACGTCAAGGCGCCCGGCATCATTCCGCGCAAATCGGTCAGCGAGCCGATGGCGACCGGGCTCAAGGCGATCGACGCGATGATCCCGATCGGGCGCGGCCAGCGCGAGCTGATCATCGGCGACCGTCAGACCGGCAAGACCGCCATCGCCCTCGACACCATCCTCAACCAGAAGCCGCTCAACGCGGCCGGCGCGCCCGAGAGCCAGAAGCTTTACTGCGTCTACGTCGCGGTCGGACAGAAGCGCTCGACCGTCGCCCAGTTCGTCAAAGTGCTGGAAGAGAACGGCGCGCTCGAATATTCGATCATCGTCGCCGCCACCGCCTCGGACCCGGCGCCGATGCAGTTCCTCGCGCCGTTCTCCGGCTGCGCGATGGGCGAGTTCTTCCGCGACAACGGCATGCACGCCGTCATCATCTACGACGACCTGTCGAAACAGGCGGTCGCCTATCGCCAGATGTCGCTGCTGCTCCGCCGCCCGCCCGGCCGCGAAGCCTATCCGGGCGACGTGTTCTACCTGCATTCCCGCCTGCTCGAGCGCGCCGCGAAGCTCAACAAGGACTATGGCTCGGGCTCGCTGACCGCCCTCCCGATCATCGAAACGCAGGCCAACGACGTGTCGGCCTACATCCCGACCAACGTCATCTCGATCACCGATGGGCAGATCTTCCTTGAGACCGACCTTTTCTATCAGGGCGTCCGCCCCGCGGTGAACGTTGGTCTTTCGGTGTCGCGGGTCGGCTCGTCGGCCCAGACGAAGGCGACGAAGAAGGTCGCCGGCAAGATCAAAGGCGAGCTCGCCCAGTACCGCGAAATGGCGGCGTTCGCCCAGTTCGGCTCCGACCTCGACGCGGTCACGCAGCGCCTACTCAACCGCGGCTCGCGCCTGACCGAGCTCCTCAAGCAGCCGCAGTTCTCCCCGCTCAAGATGGAGGAGCAGGTCGCGGTGATCTACGCCGGCGTTAACGGCTACCTCGACAAGCTGGCGCTCGACCAGGTGCGGCCGTTCGAGGACGGCCTGCTCGGCGCCCTGCGCTCGAAGCATCCCGACGTGCTGGATACGATCCGCTCGACCAACGACCTGTCAAGCGACACCGAAGCCAAGCTCAAGTCGGCGGTCGAGTCCTTCTCCGCCAGCTTCGCCTGATTCCCTGACCCTCAACCGGACCCTGCGCCAGGATGAGGCGCGGGGCGGAGACGCCAATCGATGCCTTCGCTCAAGGAACTCAGAAACCGGATCGCCTCCGTCCGATCGACGCAGAAGATCACCAAGGCGATGCAGATGGTCGCCGTCTCCAAGCTTCGCCGCGCCCAAAGCGCTGTCGAGGCCGCGCGTCCCTATGCCGAGCGGGTTGAGGCGGTGCTGACCAACCTCGCCGGCTCGGGGACCGACGGCGAAGGCCCTCGCCTGCTCGTCGGCTCCGGCTCGAGCCAGACCCACCTGCTCGTTGTCTGCACAGGCGAGCGCGGACTCTGCGGGGCGTTCAACACTGCGATCGTCCGTCTGGCGCGCGACAGGGCCGCCGCGCTTGCCGCCGAGGGTAAGACGGTCAAGATCGTCTGCGTCGGCAAGAAGGGCTACGATCAGCTTCGCCGTACGCACGAAAAGCAGATCCTGGAACTCATCGACCTGCGCGCCGTCCGAACGATCGCCTATGAAACGGCGCGGCCGATCGGCGAGAAGATCATCGCGTTGTTCGACAGCGGCGAGTTCGACGTCTGCACCCTCTTCTACTCGCGCTTCCGGTCCGTCATTTCGCAGATCCCGACCGCGCAGCAGCTCATCCCGCCGGAACTCGGCGAGACCAAACCGGACGATAAAGCGACGAGCTACGACTACGAGCCTGACGAGAGCGAGATCCTGACCCAACTCCTCCCACAGGCGCTGACCGTCCGCATCTACCGCGCGCTTCTCGAGAACGCCGCCTCGTTCTTCGGCGCGCAGATGAGCGCGATGGACAACGCGACCCGCAACGCCGGCGAGATGGTGAAGAAGTACACCCTTCGCTACAACCGCACCCGCCAAGCGATGATCACCAAGGAACTGATCGAGATCATTTCGGGCGCCGAGGCGCTCTAAGCCAACCTGTCGCTTCGCCGCGACCTTGAGACGATTGAAGAACGAGGACGTCAAAATGGCCAATATCGCGAACGCCACCGGCCGGATCACGCAGGTCATCGGCGCGGTCGTCGACGTGCACTTCGACAGCTACCTGCCGCCGATCCTGAACGCGCTGACCACCGACAACAACGGCCACCGTCTGGTGCTCGAGGTCGCGCAGCACCTTGGCGAGAACCAGGTGCGCTGCATCGCGATGGACATCTCCGAAGGCCTCGTCCGCGGACAGGAAGTCACCGACATCGGCGCGCCAATCTCCGTTCCGGTGGGAATCGGCACGCTCGGTCGCATCATGAACGTGGTCGGCGAACCGGTCGACGAGGCCGGCCCGATCGAGAAGGAAGGCATGCGCGCCATCCATCAGCCGACCCCGGCCTACGTCGACCAGTCGACCGAAGCGCAGGTCCTCGTCACGGGCATCAAGGTCGTCGACCTGCTCGCCCCCTACGCCAAGGGCGGCAAGATCGGCCTGTTCGGTGGCGCGGGCGTCGGCAAGACGGTGCTCATCCAGGAACTGATCAACAACGTCGCCAAGACCCACGGCGGCTATTCCGTGTTCGCCGGCGTCGGCGAGCGCACCCGCGAGGGCAACGACCTCTATCACGAGTTCATCGAGTCGAAGGTCAACGCCGACCCGCACAATCCCGATCCGAACGTCAAGTCGAAGTGCGCGCTGGTGTTCGGCCAGATGAATGAGCCGCCGGGCGCGCGCGCCCGGGTCGGCCTGACCGGCGTTACCGTCGCCGAGCATTTCCGCGACCAGGGGCAAGACGTGCTTCTGTTCATCGACAACATCTTCCGCTTCACCCAGGCGGGCTCGGAAATGTCGGCGCTGCTTGGCCGCATCCCGTCGGCGGTCGGCTATCAGCCGACGCTGGCCACCGACATGGGCGCGCTGCAGGAGCGCATCACCACCACGACCAAGGGCTCGATCACCTCGGTGCAGGCGATCTACGTTCCGGCCGACGACCTGACCGATCCGGCCCCGGCCACCTCCTTCGCCCATCTTGACGCGACGACGGTGCTGTCGCGCGCCATCTCGGAGAAAGGCATCTATCCGGCGGTCGATCCGCTCGACTCGACCTCGCGCATGCTGACGGCGGCCGTCGTCGGCGAGGAGCACTACAACGTCGCCCGACAGGTGCAGCAGGTGCTCCAGCGCTACAAGGCGCTGCAGGACATCATCGCGATCTTAGGCATGGACGAGCTCAGCGAAGAGGACAAGCTGATCGTCGCCCGGGCTCGCAAGATCGAGCGCTTCCTGTCGCAGCCGTTCGACGTGGCCGCGGTGTTCACTGGCACGCCGGGCGTCCAGGTCAAGATCGAAGACACAGTCAAGGGTTTCAAGGGCATCGTCGAAGGCAAGTACGACAGCTTGCCCGAGGCCGCCTTCTATATGGTCGGCACCATCGAGCAGGCCGTCGACAAGGCCAAGAAGCTCGCCGCGGAAGCGGCCTGACCACAATAGGAAAGCCGAGGCCCGCCCATGGCGAACTTCCCCTTTGAACTCGTCTCGCCGGACAAGGTCCTCTTCAGCGGCCCGGCGCGGGCCGTGCTGGTGCCGGGATACGAGGGCGACTTCCAGGTGCTCAGCGACCATGCCCCCACCATGACCGCGGTCCGTCCGGGCGTCGTGGCGATCGACGATGCGAACGGCAGGCATGTGCGGGTCTTCGTGCGCGGCGGCTTCGCTGACGTCAACCCGGCCGGACTGACCATCCTCGCCGAGACGGCAATCCCGTTCGAAGACCTCAACGCCGCGCATCTCGACCAGGAGATCCGCAACGCGGAGGAGGATCTCGCCGACGCGACCGAGGACCAGAAGCAGGCGGCGCAGGAGAAGCTCGACCGCCTGCGCGAGCTGAAAAACTCGATGAAGCTGGGCTGAGCGGGGCCGGCCCCGCTTTTCGCTTTCCGGCCCCTCGCCGAGGGCGGCCCGATGACGCGGGACGAATTCGACGCTCTCTGCGCCCGCCTGCCCCGTGCGACCCATGTCGTCCAGTGGGGCGACGCGAGCGTGTGGAAGATCGGCGCCAAGGTGTTCGCAATAGGCGGCTGGTCGGGCCCGGCCGGCTTCGCCGTCACGTTCAAGGTCTCCCCGACCAGTTTCGCCGTGCTCAAGGATCTGCCCGGGTTGCGGCCGGCCCCCTATCTCGCCTCCCGGGGCTTGAGTTGGATCCAGCGCGTCGACGACACGACGCTGAGCGACGGCGAGCTTGCGCAGTACCTCGCGCGGAGCTACGCGCTCGTTTCCGCCGGCCTCGCCAGAAAGACGCGCCGTGACCTTGGACTCGAAGACTTCGAACCCAACTGACCCTGCCATCCCGCCGGCGCTGGTGACGCCGGCCGACATCCGCGCGGCGCATGGGCGCATCGCGCCCCATGTCCGCCACACCCCGATCCTCGAAACCGCGTCGCCGCTGGCCGGCCTCCCTCCCCTGTCGCTGAAGCTCGAAGGCCTGCAGCATTCCGGCTCGTTCAAGGCGCGCGGCGCGTTCCACAACCTCCTGACCCGTCCCGCCCCGGCGGCCGGATGCGCCACCGCCTCGGGCGGCAACCATGGCGCGGCGGTCGCCTTTGCGGCCCAGGCGCTCGGCGTCCCGGCGCGCGTGTTCGTCCCCGATATCTCGACACCGGCGAAGGTCGCCCGGATCCGGGCGTCAGGCGCGGAGGCGGTGGTCGGCGGCGCCGATTACGCCGAGGCGCAGGCGCGCTGCGACGCCTATGTCGCCGAGAGCGGCGCGCTCAAGATCCACCCCTATGACGCGCCCGCGACCGTCGCCGGGGCGGGAACGGTCGCGCTCGAATGGGAGGAGGACCTCGAACGACTTGGCCTCCCCGCCCTCGACACGGTTCTGGTGGCCGTCGGCGGCGGCGGCCTTGTCTCGGGGGTCGCCGCCTGGTTCGGCGGCCGCGTCAAGGTGATCGGCGTCGAGCCCGAAGGCTCCCGGGCGTTCCAGGCGGCCCTCGAGGCCGGGGCGCCGGTCGACGTCCCGGTCCAGTCGGTCGCCGCCGACTCGCTCGGGGCGCGGCGTGTCGGCGGCCTCAACCTCGCCATCGCGCAGGCGTTCGTTGCCGAGACCGTTCTCGTCCCCGACGCGGCGATCCTTGCGGCGCAGAGCCGGCTGTGGCGCGAGGTTGCGATCGTCGCCGAGCCGGGCGGCGCCGCGGCCTTCGCCGCGCTGCTCAGCGGCGCCTACCGGCCGGCGCCCGACGAGCGGGTCGGCGTCCTCGTCTGCGGCTCGAACGTCGATCTCGCGGCCTTCGCGGGCCTCTTCTGAACGCCGTTGCAGCTCTGGCGCCGCACGCATGATTTCAAGGGCTTAAGCGCACAAATCTGTCACAAAGGTAACTCCCAAGCCCGAGTGAGTCCGAAATGCCACAGGGTTTGTGAATTTGGTTTTTGGCGCCGAATTCATGAAGACATAATGGGGCGAGTTTGACTCAAGGGTGGGATGACCCTTCCTGCGGAAGTCGAGGAGCTTATCGCTTCGCTGAATCGCCAAGTTTTGGCGCTTCAGGCGGAGGTTGTCGAACTTCGTCGTCGATTGGGTCTGGACAGTTCGACGAGTTCGAAACCGCCATCGAGCGACGGGTTGAAGAAGAAGCCGCGGGTGGCGGGCAGCCGGCGCGGCCGCTCTGGCAAGCCGAGCGGGGGCCAGAAGGGCCATCAGGGCGG
Source organism: uncultured Alphaproteobacteria bacterium (assembly GCA_963822215.1). Lineage (GTDB taxonomy): Bacteria > Pseudomonadota > Alphaproteobacteria > Rhizobiales > Beijerinckiaceae > Roseiarcus. The sequence continues at coordinate 311,266 of CAWGGX010000005.1, read as the reverse complement.
CACGTTGCGTCAGGTCGCCGATCCCGACGCCGTGGTTCGGCACGAGGCCTGCGCGTGCGGCCATTGCGGTTCGTCTCTGGATCCGATGGCGGCGATTGGGGTCGAGAAACGCCAGGTGTTCGATCTTCCCGAGCGTGCGTTGTTGGTCACGGAACATCAGGCTTCGATCTATCATTGCGCGCAATGCCGGGGCGTGACGAAGGCCGAGTTTCCCGATGGCGTGGTCTCGCCGACCCAATATGGCGAGCGTATCAAGGCGGCGGCGATTTATCTCAACATCCATCAACTCATCCCCGAGGATCGGGTCGCGCAGGCGCTGAACGATCTGTTCGGCGCGCCGTTGATCTGTCCGGCCAGCGTCGTCGCCTGGGTGGGCAAGAAGGCGGGCGAACTGGGCGAAGTCTACAAGGCCATCGGCGAACGCGTGGCCGAGGCCAAGGTTCGCTGCCTCGATGAGACGGGCTATCGGATCGCCGGCAAGCTGCACTGGCTGCACACGACGTCGAGTTTGGCCTTCACTTTCTATCGCGCGGGCGAAAAGCGCGGCGACATCCCCACGGATTTGCGGGACGGCGTCGTCGTGCATGACCACTTCTTGCCCTATCGCGGGATGGACACGGTCGAGCACGCCTTCTGCAACGCGCATATCCTGCGCGAACTCCAAGCTCTCATAGAGTTTGAGAAGGAGCCCTGGGCCGAACTCATGCGCGCGGTCCTCCTCGACGCCAACGCCGCCGTCAATGGGGCGCGCGAGGCGGGCGCCTCGGCGCTCCCGCCCGAGACGATCGCGGCGTTCGTCGAGCGCTATTGGGCCGCGGTTCGGCTCGGCCTCGCCTTTCATCGTCAATTGCCCAAGCTGGAGACGAAATCTCCCGGGCGCGGACGCCCCAAACAACGCCCAGGACAAAATCTGCTCGAAAGGCTGAAGACCTTCAAGACCGAAACGCTCCGGTTCATGAGCAATTTCGACGTGCCCTTCACCAACAATCTGGCCGAGCAGGACCTGCGAATGATGAAGGTCAAAATGAAAATCTCGGGGTGTTTCCGAACCCTCGACGGCGCCAAAATCTTCGCCAGCCTCAGATCCGTCGTCTCGACAGCCCGAAAACAGGGCGCCAACATCCTCCAAACCCTCGCCGCCTCGCCAAATCAAATCATGCACGCCTTGATCGCGTCAGGGTAAAGGGCTTGGGAGTTACGTCACAAAGTAACTGCCAAGCCGGCTGTCGTGTTGAGCATTTCTCGCCACTGGGGCGGCGGATGGATTGGTTCTGCTTCGAATGGGAGTGGAAGGGAAGCCCGGTGTCAGAGCTTCAGTTCGGCGGCGAGAGGTTCTGGGCCGAGGGTCAGGGCTTTGCGGATGTTGAGGCCCTGCTTTCTGGCCGACGAGATCACGGAGCGCAGGCTTGCGAAGTCGACGGCGCCTTGCAGGGTTCGGAAGCCGCCCGAGATTTTGATCTTCACCTTCATCATCCTCAAATCTTGTTCGGCAAGGTTGTTGGTGAAGGGAACGGTGAAGTCGGTGAGGAACCTGAGGGTCGCCTCCTTGAAGGTCTTGAACCGGATGAGGAGATTGTGAGCGGGCCGCTGCTTCTTGCGCTTTTTCGGGTTGGTCGAGGGATCGAAGGCCGGGCAGGCTCCTGTGCAGGGCGAGGCCTTCCCGGACGGCGGCCCAATAGCGGTCCTCGAACGCCTTGATGGTTTCGGCGGGGAGTGCCGAGGCGCCCTGCGCTTTGGCCGTTCGCACGGCCTCGTCGGCGTCGAGAAGCGTCGCGCGCAGGGCCTCGGCCCAGGGCTCCTTGTCGAGTTCGCAAACCGCCTGAAGCTCGCGCAGGAGATGGGCGTTGCAGAAGGCGTGATCGACGGTTTCGAGGCTCAAATAGGCGCGCCAGTGGTCGTGGACCACGACGCCGCCCTCGAACTCGGGCACGGCCGAGCGGGGCTCGCCGGCGCGATAGAACGTGTGGGTCAGGGTCGAGGCGGTGTGCAGCCAGCGGGTGGCGCCGGCGATGCGCAAGCCCGTTTCGTCGAGGCAGCGCACCGGCGCTCCCGCCACGCATGCGCCGATGCCGCGGTGGACCGGCGCCAGCGCCCCGGCCTTGCGGCGTACCCAGGCCGCCACGCTCGCGCCGCAGGCCGCCGCCGCCCCGAACAGGTCCTGCAGGACCTGCGCGGTTCGTTCCTCGGGCACGAGCTGCTGGGCGTTGAGATAGACGGCCGCCGCCTTGACGCGCTCGCCATACTGGGCCGGCGAAACGACGCCCTCGGGGAACCCGGCGCGCGTCCTCAGGCCGCAAGCCGGGCAATCGTGGATCGCCGCGCGGTGCTCGGTCACGATCAGCGGCTTCTCCGGAAGATCGAAGACCTGCCGCTTCTCCTCGCCGATCTTCGAATCCGCCAGAAGCAGCGCCCGGCAATGCTCGCATACCTCGGCCGCGTGCTCGACGATCGCGTCGGGTTCGGCGACCTGACGCAGCGTGTCGCCGCGATGGCCTTTCTGGCCTCCGCTCGGCTTGCCCGAGCGCGTGCGCAGGCTCTTCAAGACCCGAGGCTTCTTCTTCAGCCCGTCGCTCGACGGCGGCTTGGAACTGTTGGAGCTGTCCAAGCCCAGACGTCGCCGAAGCTCGGCGTTCTCGGCCCGAAGCGCCTCGATCTCGCGTCTGAGCGAGTCGATCAGCTCCACGACTTCGGGCGGAAGGACCATTCCACCCTTGAGTCAGAAGTCCGCGCCCCTGTCTCGAAAAATCGCAGCGCCGCAATCAATCGTCCGTCCGGTGTGGCTTTTCGGACTCACCCCAGCTTGGCAGCCAACCAGCGCCTGCAGCGCGCCATTATGGATGAAAATGGTGGCGGCGCGGGCCGATTTGTCAGAGTCTTTGCGACGGGCGATCGTGCAAGGCTGACAAAACTGCGGTGGCTTGCGACCCCGATTGGCAGTCCGGCCCGCGCTGCATAGAGGTACCATTCTTTGTCGCCCCCGGGAACGGGGAGCACGCGTGGCAGTGTCTCGACTATACCTGCGGCGTCACGGTCGCCTTCCCCTGGATGGAGGCGAGGATGGAGGTCATCATTGAGCGGTGTTGCGGGGTGGACGTGCATCAGGAGACGGTCGTCGCCTGCGTCTTGATCGGCGCCCCGGGCGAGCGGCCGAGGAAGGAGATCAGGACCTTCCGGACGATGACGCGCGATCTGGAGGCGTTGCGGGACTGGTTGCAAGAGCTTGGGGTGACGCACGTCGGGATGGAGAGCACCGGCGTTTACTGGCGCCCGGTCTATGCCGTCCTCGAGGGGTGTTTCGAGCTGATCGTCGGCAACGCCCGGCACATCCGTAACGTGCCGGGTCGCAAGACCGATGTGAAGGACGCCGAGTGGATCGCCGATCTGGTCCGCCATGGGCTGATCGCCAAGAGTTTCGTCCCACCGGCGCCGCAGCGCGAGTTGCGCGAGTTGCTGCGCTATCGCCGCAAGCTGGTGGAGAGCCAGGCGGCCGAGCGCAACCGGCTCCTGAAGCTCCTGGAGACGGCCAACATCAAGCTGGCCAGCGTCGCCAGCGACGTCTTCGGGGTTTCCGGGCGCGCCATGTTGAAGGCTCTGATCGAGGGCGGCGCCTCGGCCGAGGCGATGGCGGACCTTGCCAGAGGGCAATTGCGCCGTAAGCGGGACGATCTGGTTCTGGCGCTCGAAGGGCGGATGGAGGAGCATCACCGCTTCCTCCTGGCGATGCAACTGCGCCGGCTCGAAGCCATTGAGGCCGACATCGCAGCGCTCGACCTGCGCATTGACGAGCGGCTCGAGCCCTATCGCGCGCCGCACACGCTCCTGATGCAGATTCCGGGCGTCGACTGGGTGGTCGCGGCCGTGCTGATCGCCGAGATCGGCGTCGACATGAGTGTATTCCTGAGCGTCTATCATTTGTCGGCCTGGGCGGGCGTCTGTCCCGGCAACCATGAGAGCGCCGGCAAGCAGAAGAGCGGCCGCGCCCGCAAGGGCAATGTCCATCTGCGCACCATGCTCGTCGGCGCCGCGATTTCCGCGGCGCGAACCAAGGGCAGCTATCTCAAGGACAAGTATCACCGCCTCAAGGCGCGCCGCGGCGCCTTGCGCGCAGCGCTCGCCATCGCTCACAAAATCCTCGTCTCCGCCTATCACATGCTCGCCAAAAACCTGCCCTATCGCGATCTCGGCGAAGCCTATCTCGACCAGATCAGCCAGACCCGAACCGTCGCCAACCTCAAACGGCGTCTCGAGCGCCTCGGCTACAACGTCACCCTCGAACCAAAGGCCGTGCCCGCATGACCCCATATCCACGCTGAAGCCATTTTCGTGGCAGTTGGAGGGAGAGCAGGCGTTTATAGCAGCTCTCGCTGGGGATAAACCGGTTTGATCGTTAACCGGTCGTTGACGAATCACGCAGCCGCTGGGAACTTCGAAGTTGCGACGATGGTGACGCGACCTCCCCGCGCTATCCGACGCCCCCCGGCAATTTGTGACTTAGTTTTTAGACCGGGGGTCTTTGAGTCCGACGCATAAAACGTCGTGCGCAGAATTCTTGTTTAATGCCAAGTCTATGCCGTCATCTAGACTGGTTCGATGCGGCGCTCCCCAAAGTCGTTTCCGTAGCGGAGAGGATTCCCGGAACAAATCGTTCTGAGAATCCGGCGATAAAACTCCAAACTACGAGAAGTGCGAGAGCTGAGGTAGGTTGAAAGAGATGAACGCTGAATGCCCCATGCTGTCCATCTTTCACGCTGCTCCATCCTTCACGAACGCCAAAATCGTCGAAGTTCGGAAATAAGCTTCCACTGACCATACCAGACTGCAGGAAAAAATAAACAATCAGCGCGCCGCCCATTCCCACCGCCCCGCGTAGTCTTATGGATCGCCAATCCATTGCGCCGCGCACCTGACTGAGCGACAAACTGTCCCCGTTGCTTTGCAGCCATTGCATTCGACTGAAAAATGCGCCGAAAAGTCCGGCCGACAGCGCTAAGTAGAACGGCAAACCTGACCAGTACTCAAAGTTTGGCGGGTTCTTGAATATGTATTCACGTGAATATAAATAGGCAAATGGAGCAACTGCGAAAATAAAAGCTAAGACTTCTGCTGAAACAATCCGATTGGTAGCGCATTTTTGCATTGGACGCAAACAGAATGTGCGTTGCGACGACCAATGATGCCACTCCAGGACGTCTTGGAGTAGGTTCCGCATGTTCACTTCCGCTGTGGGAGATAGTGATTTATTTGGCGGGTCCGCCCCAAATTCATCTTTCATTATTTGATCGAACCTCTTTTGCAGTCTGGGTGCAGCTGCCACCTTCTCCTCTGAAGCTTCGGCAATTCTGCGCTCGGTCTCCTGAATCAAACCGTCGCGCGGCTCAGCCAATGCCAGCAATCTCTCAAGCCTATAGGCCTCGTTCCAGGCGTCCTCGCCTCTGCTGGCTTGGCCTTTGACCATGATGCCGTTCGCGTCATTCTGGACCACGATAGCGTCTAGAGCGGCTTTCACGCGATCGACAATTTTCCTCTTGTCTTGATCGTCCTCAACTCGCGCTGCGATGAAATCAGCACGGACTGCAATCGTACTGAGAAGAAATCTCAGCATGATCGCATCTGTCGTCGGTTCGTCTTGGCGATGACCGAACGGTTTGAAAAAACCCAGAAACATTGCCGAGGAAGCGCTGCCGAACTCGCTGGTGGCTATGGACATCACACCCTCCCACGGTCCAACCCGGCCGAAGTCGCTACCCGGATGCCGATATGAACCTCGGGAAAGCCTCGCACAATTCGGAGGAGTCGGCTGTGACCAGGGTCACACCGTCTGGCGGGCGCAACCGATCAGCGATCCGACGCAGGGCGATTTCGCCTATTGCGGGCTTATGCCGGCCGAGGGTCGACCCTATTGCGCCGGGCATTGCCGGATGGCCTATCGCCCGCCGAACGCGCGGGCGAGGCGAAGCCCCGATGAGCGACGACCATCCGGCTGCGTCGCACATTGGTGACGGCGGCGCCGGCCCACCCTCGTCCGGGCGCCGCCGGGCGCCGCCTGGTGGTCAAAACCGGTTCGCACGCCGAGGGACCGGACACGTCGGCGCAGCGGATAGCGGGAGTCGACGTGGTGCTGCCGTTGCAGATCACAATCGCGAACCTAGCATGTTTGAGGGCAACCGGTCGTACGCCTACGCGATCGGGCGCCAGGGCCGGCCCCAGAGTTCCCGGCCACGCCCCTCCCGACCTTGGCGATCCGTAATCTGAACAACACAAATCCGGCGGGTTGGGACGCGATTCCGAGCGGCGACGCGAAGAACAGGCTTTCGCCCGTTCTCGCGTCCGTCGAAACCCGGAGACCCCAATGAAGTTGCTCAGCGCCTTGACCGTTATCGCCATCGCCGCCGCCGGCCCGGCTCTCGCCGAAGGCAAATGCACCAGCGCGCCAAAGTCGAAGTGGCAGCCCAGGTCCACGCTCGAATCGCAACTTCAGGCCGACGGCTTCAAGGTGCGGCAGATCAAGGTCGAGGGCGGCTGTTACGAGGTCTACGCTACCGACAAGGAGGGCAAGCGCGCCAACATGGCCTACAACGCCGAGACGCTCGAGAAGCTCAACAACGCCGAAGCCGGCGAGAACTGAGCCGCTGGCGCTCGGCTGTGATTCGCGTTTGGGATCCGTTCGTCCGGACTTTTCATTGGGCGCTCGCCGCGAGTTTCGCGGTGGCCTGGCTAAGTTCGGAAAACGCCGAAGGCCTGCATAATGCGGCGGGCTACGCCGCGGGCGCTCTTGTGGCTCTGCGAGTCGCCTGGGGCTTCGTCGGCCCGCGCTATGCGCGATTTGCCCAGTTCGTCCGGTCGCCGGAAACGGTGATCGACTACCTTCGGGCGATCAAGGACCTGTCCGAGCGCCGGTACATCGGCCACAATCCGGCGGGCGGGGCGATGATCGTCGTCCTGCTCGCCGCGATGGCCGCAACGGCGATCAGCGGCTGGCTGCTGACGACCGACGCGTTCTGGGGCTCGACGGCGTTGCAGCGTGTCCACTCGCTGCTCGCGCACGGCGTGCTGGCGCTGGTGGCCGTCCACCTCGGCGGCGTAGCGCTCGCGAGCCTGCGCCATCATGAGAATCTGGTTCGCGCGATGGTCGTCGGCGTCAAGCGTGGCGCCGGGCCAAGCGACGTGGTCTAACAGTCAGTGTGGAGGGGTTCATGACGAATGCGCAAGAGATCGGCGCGCCATTCTTCTTCGCCACCGATGAGCCGCCCACGGCCGCCGCGATTGACGACGACGTCTATCTGACCGTAACGACGGCGGTTCCGGATCGTCCCGGCGAAGTCGAGGCGATCGACATCGTCCTTTCGGTCGAATTCGCCAAAGCCGTGATCGCACAGCTTTCCACCGCCGTCATCGCGGCGCGTCGCAACGAGGTCGGCTGATCCGTTCACTCCTGGTCGGGGGCGGTCGCAACCGTGACGCGCAGGCCAGGACGATTGTCCGAGGCCCGGCAGGCGAGGCCGTGCAGGTCGGCGATCGCGGCCACGAGCGCGAGACCAAGGCCGCTCCCCGGCGCGCGCGCCGGGTCGCCCGAACGGTGAAAGCGCTGAAAGATCGCGGTCATTTCGCCGGCCGCTACGCCCGGACCGTCGTCGGCGACCGAAAGCGCAATCCCCGCCGGGGTCCGCTCGCCTCCAACCTCGATCCGGACTCCGGCCGGCGTATGGCGCAACGCGTTGTCGATCAGGTTGGCGATCATCTGCACGAGAAGTTCCCTGTCGCCGGAGATGGGCAGCGGCGCGTCGAGGCGCTGAACGAGCGTCTTGCTTTCGTCTTCGGCCGCCGGCGCGAAGGTCTCCGCGACCTCCCGCGCCACGTCTGCGAGGTCGAGCGGCACGAAAGCCGCCCGTCGCGCACCGGCCTCGACCTGGCCGATGCGAAGCAGAGCGTTGAAGGTCTCGAGCACGCCCTCGACGTCGCCGATCGCGGCATCGATCGAAGCTCTCGCCGCGCTGGACGACGGGTCGTCGCGCGCGCCTTCGAGACGACGCAGCACGCCTGCCAAGGGCTTGCGCAGATCGTGGGCGATGTCGGCGCTGACCTGCTTGTTCGCCAGCAAGAGCTTCTCGATGCGATCGAACAGCCGGTTGAAGGTTCGCGCCAGCGCACTCAGGTCGTCGTCTGTTCGGCCCAGCGGAATGCGCCGGCTCCAGTCGCCGTCCATGAGGCGACGCGCGGTCCGCCGCATCGTATCGATACGGCCCAGGAACTGCGCGCTCAGCCACAGCCCACCGATCGTGCCCAGAGCCAGCGTCGCCGCGACCGCCCAGGCAAATGCGGTCAGCACGCCAGTCAAAATAGAGTCCGAGCGGCGGCGCTCGTCGCCGACCAGCAAAGTCGACCCGTCCGCGAGCGGCGTGATGAGCGAACGAATGACCTCCGGCTTGGATTCGGGCGGCTCTTCGCCATCGGCTTCCTGCGCTTCGGTCCATCCGTCCGCGGCGACGCCGGAGCGCGGAAGGCGCAAGTCTCCGGCGATCTGCTTGCCATCGGAAGCAACGAGGCCGTAGGCGAAGCCCGCGCCGGCCGATCCCCGCGCATCGATGATCCCAGCGAGCCTGTCGCGTCCGCCGTCGGCGAACGCGCTCTTCAGCGCGTCCGATTCCTCGGCGATGCGTTCGTCGAAATCGGTCAGGATTTCATGGCGGACCGAGAGATAGACAAATGCGCCGAGCGCCAGCGCCGAGGCGGTGAACAGCGCCAGATAGAGGGCCGCCAGCCGGAAGCTGGCAGTCCTAAGCAGCCGGATTCGGAACACGCAATATGTATCCTGCGCCGCGAACGGTCTGGATCAGCGGGGGACCGTCGCGGTCGATCTTGCTGCGCAGCCGGCTGATATGCGTCTCGACGATATTGGTCTTTGGGTCGAAATGGTATTCCCACACCTGCTCGAGCAGCATCTTCCGGGTGATCAATCGGCCCTCTGCGCGCATCAGGAATTCGAGTAGACGGAACTCGCGCGGCTGAAGCTCGATCGCCTCTCCGCTGCGGCGCACGGTGCGAGCGATGAGGTCCATTTCGAGATCGCCTGCCACGAGCAGGGTCTGGGAGGCGCCAGAGTTCGGACGGCGGGCAAGCGCCGTCAGGCGCGCCATCAGTTCCTCAAAGGCGAAGGGCTTGATGAGATAGTCGTCCCCGCCGGCCTCGAATCCATCCACTCGATCGTCGATGCCGGAGAGGTTGGTCAGAAACAACACCGGCGTCGACACGCCGTCCCTGCGCATCAGCGCGACGACCCCGAGGCCGTCCAGTTCCGGCAGCATGCGATCGAGCACAACGACGTCGAAGCGATCGGCGCCTGAGCGCTCATACCCTTCACGGCCATCGCGGGCGACGGTCGGCTCATGCCCTCGGGCGCGAAGACCGGCCGCGATGAACTCGGCGGTTCCCTCGTCGTCCTCAACCACCAGAATTTTCATGCCGCCGAATTAGCAGATCGACGCAAGCAGACAATGCCGGGCGGTGGATGATTTTATCGTGGATGCGGCCTGCCCGATCGGTCTCCCGCAGCCAGATCAACCGCGGGGCTCAGTCGCGCAAGGCAACGGTATTGCGAGAATTTATAGGGGCGTCCCGATTCGGACGCCGTTGGGCGGCTATGGTGGAGGTCGGAACAGACGCGTTGAAAACAAGCGCGCCTGGCGTCAAGAGTTCGTCCTGTTTCGGTCCAGCCAGCCCTGAATGGGGAACAAACAGTCATCGGGAGGAATACGTCTCTCACCGGAGAGCAGCACACATTGCGACTGCAAGATGAGGTCTATTGGAAAATGAGAGATGCGGTAAAGCAAGGCGTGGCGAGTAACCGTTCACACGCCCGGTTGAATTACGCGGCGGCGGGGATGGCTGGGGTTTCGGCTGCGGCGCGAGCGGCGGCGATGAGACCGCTGGCGTAGGCCCAGGGGTCGAGGCCGCGCTTGCGGCAGGTTTCGATGATGCTGAGGCCTGCGGCGTAGAAGCGGCTTCCCTCGTCTGTGCGTGTGCCGTAGCTGATGCGGCGCGCGATCACGGCGTGACGGAGCGCACGTTCGGCGTCGTTGTTGGTGGGCGACAGGCGGGGGTCGTGGACGAAGGCGATCACCGCGTCCCAGTCGTTGAGGATTTCGTTGGCCAGGTCCCGCACCTTCTGCTCGATCTCATGACGGTTGCACTGGCAGTTCCACTTGATGGTGTCCATCAATCGCCTGACGGCCTTGCTGTCGGCCTCGCCGTCACGGACCCGCTCGATGAGGCGACGCAAATCGCGGACGAGGTCGCGACCGAAGCCGGCACCGTCGCCGTAGAACCCGCCGGCGAGCGCCAGGCCTTTGCGGATCAGATGCGCCAGACAGCGCTGACGGCGGGGATGGTCGCGATAGGCGGCGTAACCGTCGGTGACGAGCCAGCCGAGAAAGGCTTCGCCGATCAGGGCCGCCAATTCTTCCTTGCGCCGGCTGCCGATGCGAAAGACGACCGCCGTCGCCGTCACCGCGACCCACATCCACATCAAGGCGCCGCGCTGATACCACGGGGTTTCGTCGAGATGGACGATCTGGGCGGCCTTGACCTCTTCGATGAGCCTGTCGACCACAGGCTCGCTGGCGAGGCCGAACTCATGAACGCACCGGTTGATCGTGGCGGTCCCGAGTTCGAGCCCCAGCCATCCGTCGAGGAATTCCTGAATCTTGAGGCGCGACAGGCGAAAGCGCAACGACAGCGATGCGATGAAGGCGCAGAGCATCGGGCCGACCAGACAGCGCTCGGTCGCGATCAAGTCGCGTTTGCGGCCCTCGACGCGCGAACGCGCGCCGACCCCGGGGCGTTCGACACTCTCATGACCGCAGCGGCAGCGCGCGGCGAAATACACATGTTTGATCGCCTCGATCTCGAGCGACATGTCGCCTTGCGTCAGTTCGAGACTGACGTGGGCGCCAACCTTGCGCCGCGAGGCTTGCGCATCGAGGTTTTGGCCGCAGGCCTCGCAGGTCAGCGGCGCATGCTCGCGTTCGCCGCTGACCAGTATCGGTTGGCTGCGCCAGAACCCCTTGGCTCCGAGCGGCTTGCCGGGGCGGCGAGCGCCCGCCCGCTCGGCTGGCCCCTTCGCCTCGCCGGTGTGGCTGTCGGGCGAGGCCGACGCTGTCTCGTCGGCAGACCCTCCCGGCTCGCCCTTCTGTCGTCGGTCCTCGCGGCGATACGGGTTGTCGCTCGAAGGCGGACGCGAACTGGTTCGGGAGTCTTCGGACAAACGTGCGTTCTGCGCCCGCGCCAGAGACAGAAGCTCGCACGCCGCCGCCAGCAAATCCTCATGCGACAGCGTCGCGAGGTCCGCCGGCGTCAAGGCCTTCAAATCGTCCGCGAATTGGTTCGGCACACAAGGGGTAGAATTGCCTTCCCACCGATACGCAAGCCGAAAATGCGAAACTCGTCGACCCTTCGCCCCTTCGCCGTCGCCGTTCCACCCGCATCAGCACCGCCGGCCGCGATCGGGTGGGTGTGAACGATTACCGTGGCGCCGGCGCGTTACAGCGCCGGGGCCGTAACTTTTCATTGGGCGGTCGCCGCGTTGATCGTCTTCCTCGGCTCCATCGGGCTTCTGTTCGACGATATTCCCAAGGAGGCGCGCCCGTTCTGGATCAATGTTCACGTCTGCGTCGGCCTGATCTATTTTTGTTTAGTGATCGGAAGGGTCCTCTGGCGGGCCACGCACAGGGCGCCGGACCTTCCGCCGGATATCGGTGAGTTCAGTCGCCGAACATCGCTCGCCGTCCATCATCTCCTGTACGTGCTGATGCTCCTCATTCCGATTGTCGGCGTGGTGGCGCGAGTTTGGCATGGGCGGCCGTTCGATTACGGTGTCTTTCAATTGAATTTCGGCGTCGCCTCGGACCCCGCCGTCTTTCATCCCGCGGAGAAAATTCACCAATTGTTCGCCTACGCCCTGTTTGCCCTCGCGGGCCTGCACGCTGCAGGCGCGCTCTATCATCACTTTGTCCGACGCGACGGCGTCCTGCTGCGGATGATGCCCGGCGGGACGGGCTGATTGTGACGAGCGCCGCTGGGAAGGGATTGTGGCCCTGGACGGGCTATCGAATTCGGCTAGCCCGAATTCACATCGTTGATCGAGCGGGTTATTGGGCGACACCCTGGGCTAAGAGCCGCTCAGCATGTGCGACACGGCGTCGAACCGTCGATCTCACGTACCCAGACCAGACAGGGAAGGGCAGCAAAGGGTCGGATATGGCTCGTTCGTGGCGCGGGCGTCGAACTGTCGCTCCTCGCGCAGTGCGGCCGTTTCCGACGGGCGCCCTGGGGAGCGCAAACAGCGCGTCCGGCGCTTTCCGCCATCGCCCTTGTAAAGGCGCCCGCTCATAGCCAAATAGTGGACTCGATGTTTGGCAGGACAAACTTTGCCGTGAGCGATTTTGATCGCTCGTCGTGACGCTATTCCTTCAGAAATCGAATTGTTACGTTGTTCCGCAGAGCGGAGTCGCGTTCTGATACTCTATCTAGGCAGCATATAATGGCAATTGGCACAGTGAAGTGGTTCAATATTCAAAAGGGATTCGGATTCATTCAGCCGGATGACGGCGGCAGCGACGCCTTCGTTCACGTGAGCGCAGTCGAGCGCGCGGGCATGAATGACCTGCGCGAAGGTCAGAAGATCAGTTTCGATCTGGCCAAGGATGCGCGTACCGGAAAAATGTCGGCGGCAAACCTCCAGGCCGTTTAACCGACGCCGTGCGACTTTTGGGGGCGCTCGTGCGGACTCTGGCGTCGGACAAACCGAAGTCGCTCAGCGGTCTGCATCGCTCCTCGTGGCACAGAAGAGTCAGGTTAGCCCCTGGCTCTTTTTGCTTTCTTTTTAGAGGGAAAATCCCGGTGGAGCGCGCGGCGATCCTCTGACTTCTCCCCTGCGGCAACGACCGCGCTAACGAGGCCTTGCCAGGGCGCCGGTCGTCCTGCCCGCCGCAGCAGTCGCCGCCGCCCCCCGGTGCGGCCGGAGGCTAACCACTCGAACCGCCGTCTCCGCAGTACGGTCAATGCCGGGTCGTTCAACCGCGGTGGTCGCGTTCGCGCAACTCCCCCTAGAACTCGTCCCACCCGTCGTCTGCGGCCGCCTCGACGTTGGCGACTTTTGCGCGACGCGCTGGCTGCGCGACCTTGGCCGCCAACTTTGCCGCCGGCGCCGGGGGCGCTGGCTTGCGTAGGTTCGGCGAGCTCGGGACCGTAGCCGGCTTGGCGAAGGCGTGCGGGGCGACCTTCTGCAACTCGCGGCGCAGCGCCCCGTCGCCGCTTGCGCCGCCAAGCTGGAACTGCTCAATGAGGTTCGCCAGTTCCGTTGTCGCCATAGACAACGTGTGGCTAGCGGTGTTTGATTCCTCCCCCATCGTCGCGATTTGTTGCGTCGACTGGTCGATCTGATTGAACGCCGAGTTGACCTGTTGCAGGCCGCTCGCCTGCTCCTGTGCGCCGGTGGCGATTTCGGCGACGATGCGGTTGATTTCGGAGACTTGCTCGAGGATGCGACCGAGCGTCTTGCCGGATTCCGCAACCAGACGAACGCCGGAGCCGACCTGGGACGATGAGGTCGAAACGAGGCCCTTGATCTCCTTGGCGGCTTCCGCCGAGCGCTGGGCGAGCGCCCGTACCTCGGAGGCGACCACTGCAAATCCTCTGCCCGCGTCGCCCGCCCGCGCGGCCTCGACGCCCGCATTGAGCGCGAGAAGATTGGTCTGGAACGCAATTTCATCGATCACGCCGATGATGCGGCCGATCTGTTCCGAAGACTCGGCGATCGCGTCCATCGCCTCGACAGTCTGCTTGACCACAACCGCGCCCTTTTTGGCGTCCTCGTCGGCGCTGGCGGCCACTTGGCTTGCGTGTTTTGCGCCCTCTGCCGACTTCTTTAGCGTCGCAGTGATTTCGTCGAGCGCCGCGGCGGTCTCCTCCAGGCTCGATGCCTGCTGTTCGGTGCGCTTGGAAAGATCGTCAGAGGACGACGAGATCTCTCGCGCGCCGCTATGAATTGTGCCGGCGCTGTCCGCGACTGCGCGAACCGTCTGCATCAGCTTCTCAGTCGCCGCGTTGAAGTCGTCGCGAATTTTCGCAAACTCGAGCGGAAAGTTTTGATCGAGCCGTGAGGTCAAGTCGCCGTCCGCGAGGCGCTGCAGGCCAAGCCCAAGAGCGCGCATCGCGTGGGACTGAATGTCCGCAGCCCGAGCTTTCTCCGCCTCAACCTTCGCCCGCTCCGCCTCGGCGGCGCTCCGGTCCGCGGCCTGAATTGCCGCGACCCGGGCCTTCTCCGTCTCAGCGTTCGCCCGCTCGGCGTCGGCCGCGCTCCGTTGCGCGGCAGCTTCTTTCTCCATCTGCAGCCGCTGGATGGCGTTCGTCTTGAACACCTCGACCGCGGCGGCGATTTCGCCGAGTTCGTCGCGGCGGCCCAGTCCCTCGATCTCAACGCTGAGGGTCCCTGTCGCAAGCGCTTTCATGCGCTCGACCATCCGGGCAAGAGGGCGCGTGATCTTCGCCGTGGTCATCCACAAGGCAAACGCGCCAGCGAGCAGCGTCGCGAGAACGCCGGCTCCAACCATGCTCGTTATGGCGGCGCTGGACTGGCGATTCAACGCTCGGCTGGCCTCGGCGTTCTGAGAAAGCAGGGCGTCGTCAAAAGCCCGCATGTCGGTAATCAACTCGCGCATATCCGCGTCGTTTGCGGTCGCAAGCGACGCGCTCTGACCAATCATGATGAGATCGAGCTGCTGAATTCCAACGCCGAGCGTCAAACCGGGCGTCTTGCCGGCCGCCTCGTACGGTTCCTTGGCGTCCTCGACGAGCTTTGAAAATCGCTCTTTGAACTTGCCGATCTCGGCCGTCTTGTCGGGCAGGAGTTGGGCCGCCTTATCAAGGAGGGCGATCGTTTCAGGAGTCAGGTTCTCGAATTCCTTCGCGAAGGCTGCACGGCCCGGATCTTCTTTGCTGTAAAGTATGATGCCGAACACCGCGTGCGGCAGGGCGGCCATCCTTTGTGCGGCCTGATTGAGCTCGACTGCAGCCAGGTCGCGCCGCTCAATGATGTCGCTTGCCGTCGAACTGACGCCGATAAGGCGAATTGTCCCGCAGGCCGCGACAGCGAGTACGCCCGCCGCCATCAAAGCCAAGGGGATCAGCACTTTCGTGCGCAGTCTTAGGTCGTCGATGCTCATGGGGCGAATTCCAACAGGATGGGCGGTTCGACGCAGACGACCGGCCTCATGCCTGCATGCGGCGGCGCTGTGGCGCCGGGCGTATGTCGTCGCGGACTCTCGAAGCGAAAGTCTTGTTGGGACGAAAATCTTAAATTGCGTCTAACAAGCTCGCTTGCGCGCGGACATCTTGGTTCGCGTTCAAAGCGTGGACGTCGGGCGCGGCGGCGAATTCGAGCCCTGGGCGCCGTTTCGCTGAGCGCCGTTGCCGCGCGGCGGTTACCGGCATCAGCTTCGAGGCAATCGACGACCAGCCCCTTCTTCTCTTGCTGTCGCGTCGAGCGCAACGCCTCCTCGGGGAGGCCACGACGCTTTGTCCGCCTGCGTCACCACGCCCGACTTGCCTCGGTACAGGTTGGCGCAAGCGAATACGCCAATTTTGCGGCGCGCTCTTCACTTGTCGGCGACGAAATCGCTCGGGATGTCGTCTGACGATTGACGAGTTCTTCATCTGACACGCCGGTTCGCCGACGCGTTTCGAGACGACAGAGGCCAGGGGCCGCTCGCCGTGCAAACGGCATCGTCCATTCGACTGAAAATTGACGCGCTCGTTGGGCGGCGCGGATGCAAGAAAGGAAGCCTCCATGAAAACCAGAATCGCGTTAGCTGCCGCAGCTCTCGTCGGGCTCTGCGGCGCCGCGCACGCGCAAGACACAACCAAGATCGCCTTCATCGATCCCCTTTCCGGAGGCAACGCGGCGGTTGGCGCAATCAGCCTCAATAGCTTCCGCTTCATTGCGGAAGACATCAACGCGGCAGGCGGAGTGAACGGCAAGAAACTCGAGATCGTTCCCTTCGACAACAAGGGGACGCCGCCGGAAACCCTGACGCAGGCGCAGAAGGCGGCGGACGCGGGCATTCGCGTCTTTACCCAAGGCAGCGGCTCCGGCGTCGCCGACGCCCTCAACGAATGGGTGCGAAATTACAACGATCACAATCCCGGTAAGGAGATCCTCTATCTCAACTACGGCGCCGTCGATCCGGTTCTGACGAACGCTAAGTGCAACTTCTGGCACTTCCGTTGGGACATCGGTTCGGACATACGGATGTTCGCGCTGACGTCGTTTATCAAGACGCGACCGGACGTCAAGAAGGTCTATCTCATCAACCAGGACTATTCGTTCGGCCAGTCCGTCCAGAGTTCTGCGCGCGCCATGCTGAAAGAAAGGCGTCCGGACATAGAAATTGTCGGCGATGATTTGCATCCCGTCGGAAAGGTAATAGATTTCTCGCCTTACGTCGCCAAGATCAAAGCGTCCGGCGCCGATACGGTAATCACCGGGAATTGGGGATTCGACTTCTCACTCCTGTTGAAGGCGGCTGCCGAGGCGGGCCTGCAGGTCAACTGGTACGCTTACTACGCCGGCTCAGTTGGCGGACCGACGGCGGTGCATCAAACGGGGCTCGCCGACCATGTCTTCGAAATCTTCGAAGGCTCGGTGAACTCGGCTCCTCCGGCCGCCCAAAAATTCGAGACGGACTTCCGCGCCAAGCTTGGAGTGGGCCTGTTCTATCCTCGTTCGGTCAACGAAGTGCGAATGTTTGCGGCGGCGGCTGATGCGGTCAAGTCGAATGACGACGTCAAGGCGATCGCCTATAAACTGGAAGGCATGAAGTTCCCTACCCTCGACGGCGGCGAGGGCTACATGCGCAAGGACGACCACCAGTTCATCCAGGATCTCTTCATTTCGGAGTTGGGGCCGCTAGGGCCGAACGACAAGTTCGACGAAGAGCACACCGGGTGGGGTTGGAAACAGATCGCCAAGGTCGACAAGGACGATACGTCTGTGTCGACGACTTGCAAGATGCAGCGTCCATAAGCGCTGCCGCGTCTTGCGACGAGAGGCGCGCCGGGCGGTGGACCTATTAACGGCCGATTTCCTGTTGCTCGACGATCTCCTGCATCTGCGGCTCGCTGTTGACCAGCGCGTCGCCGTAGGTCTTGGACGCCGCGACGATGAAGTCGCGGACCAGGTCCTCGCGCCGCGGGACCTCGTGGGCGATCTGCGCCGCCTGACCCGGGATGCGGAGGCGAGACGGGTTCGGGCCCCTTTAAGCCCAGACTTCGCCGCCCGCCCCAGCCGGCGGCGCCCCGTCCGCCTGTCTCCACAGCTTGTGCTTCGACGTCCGCCCGATGCCCGGGTTGAAGCAATTGCAAGGGTCGAGCTTGGCGTAGTGTTCGATCAGCGCCGGCTTGGCCTCGTACAGGTGGCCGACATTGTGCTCGGCGGGATATTGGGCGCCGCGGGCGTCGAGCAGCGACCACATGCGATGTTCGAGGTCGAGGGTGTTCTGGCCTTTGCGCACGATGTAGTCCTGATGGAACACGTGGCAGAAGAAGTGGCCGTAGTAGAGCTTGTGGAGGATCGGCGCCGAGACGTCCTCGGGCAGCGTCTCGAACCAGTTCGGATCGTTGCGCCGCAACGCCACGTCGAGCGCGACGATGTCTTCGACCTCGCGGTGATGAACCGCGCGATAGCGGATCGCCGCGCCGGCCGCGGCGAAGCGGTGCAGGAACGCCTTCTCGCTCTCCTCGGCGGTGCATTCGAAAACATCGCCGCTCGCCGAGGGGAAGATCGACTTCAAATATGCGCGCGCCTCGTCGATCGCTTTGTCCGCCATCTTGAGGATGAGATGGTGCTCGTAGCGGTCGCGAAATTCGCGCATGCGCTTCGGCAGATGGGGCGGAAAGAGCGCGCTCGCCGCCTGCATGATCCGGTCGCTAAGGTCGCGCGGCAGGAAAGAGATGCTCGAGGCGACCGCGTCGAACCGGCCCTTCAGGGCGAACAACGCGGGAAGCCAGCGCGTGCCGAGAATCCGGATCGCGAGAAACGTGTCCTTCCCGTATGTCTCGGCGATGTCGAAAGCGACCCGGTGCATGTATTCGCCCTGCACCGGCGGATCGGAGAAGCGCGACAGGATGTGGCGGCGAATCGCCGTCAGCTCCGTGGGATCGTTCGTCCCGATATAAAAGGTCGCGGTCTTCGCTTCGGCGGGAAAGGTGTCGAGGCGGACGGCAAAGATCATCGCCTTGCCCGCACTGCCCGAGGCCTCGAACAGCCGGCGCGGGTCGGAGTTGAAGCGGCCAGGCGTGTCGGCGTCGATGTCGCGCACGTGGCGAACATATTCGTGGTCCGAAGCCGCGCGGCTCGGGTCGTGCTCGACATCGGTGTCGGCGAATTCGCCACGGTCGAGCCGGCCGAGGATCGTGAGCGGATCGTCGCCGAGGCGAACGCCCAGGTGGTTGACGAGTTCAACTTTACCGGCCCCGTCCACCCGCGCAAACAGCGCGAGCTGAGTGTAGGCCGGCCCGCGGTGGATCAGCGCGCCCCCGGAATTGTTGGCGACGCCGCCGAACACCGAGGCGCCGATGCAGGACGACCCAATCACCGAATGCGGCTCGCGACCCAGCGGCTTCAGCGCCCGCTCGAGTTGGAACAGCGTCGCGCCCGGAAAGCAGATGACCTGCCGGCCACGATCGATCAGCCGCACTTTCGCCATGCGTAGCGTGCTGACAATGACAATGTCGCGGTCGTAGTCGTCGCCGTCCGGAGTTGAGCCGCCGGTCAACCCGGTGTTGGCCGCCTGCATGATGATGATGGCGTTCGCCGCAGCGCAGGCGTTAAGCACCTTCCACTGCTCGACGAGCGATCCGGGGCGGACGACGGCGAGCGCCGGGCCGTGGCCGAAACGAAACCCCGTGCGGTAGCGGCGCGTGCTGGCCGGGTTCGTCAGGACGTGCTGACCGCCGACGATGTGCCTCAGGGCATCGAGGAGCGGTCCGCTGGCGCGGCGCGGCGCCGGCGTCGGGAAAGCATTGTTGACGGCGGCGGTCGTCATGGTCTCCGCTCCTTGCATTCAATGCGGCCCCAGGGCCGCGCCTCCAGCCCCCGCCCCAGGCTGCAGACCGCGCCGGCGGCGAACGCTGGCGCGGCTCGCCCTCGTCCGGTCGACTCCGGGCGCCGCCTAGAAGAACGCCGCGAGCGCGCCAAGCTCCTTCCGCGCGGCCTCGCTGAATTCGCCCAGCGGATCGACGCCGGCTCCGGTCTTCAGCAGCTCGCGCAGGTCGGCAACCGTGCGGGCCGGCTCGAAATACGTGTCGATGGTCGCGCGCAGCAGCCGCTCGGCGGCGACGACGCTTTCGGGCATCGCTAGCACGCGCATGCGGCTGACCATGGCGTAGAGATCGACGAGCTCCTGCATCTTCGGCTCGGTGTTGACGAGCGCGTCGCCATAGGTCTTGGACGCCGCGATGATGAAGTCGCGGATCAGGTCCTCGCGGCGCGCGACCTCGTGGGCGATCTGCGACGCCTTCACCTGGGTGCGCTGGCTGAGCCAGGTCGTCGCCCCGGTCGTGACGCCGCCGATGAACGAACCGGCCAGCGCGGAGATTGCTGAAATATAGGCGACGTCCATCGTTCGTGCGCCTCTGGAGCAAGTTTCCTGGAGCCGCCGTCCATCCCTTCTTCCTGCTCGCGGTCGCCCGCGGGGAAAAGGTGGCGCAAAGCTGCAGATGACGGGCGGCATTAAGCGACCGAGGCTGGCTTCAACCAGCCCTTTTTCCTCAAAGTCCGCCAGGAGACGGGCGTCTTTCGGCGCCCGCCACCGGGACGGGAACTCCCCCTCACGCAGCCGCGACGAGCCTTTGCTGGACGACCGCCTTCAGCTTGCCGAGGTCGGCATTGAATAAGCGGATGCCTTCCGCCAGCTTCTCGGTCGCCATCGGGTCCTCGTTCATCATCCAGCGGAAGGTCTTTTCGTCCATCGCGACCTTGGCCGGCGCGGGGCCGACCTTTGCCGGGTCGAGATGACGGACGAGCGTCCCCTGGTCCCCTGACAGCTTTTCGAGAAGCTGGGGCGAGATGGTGAGGCGGTCGCAGCCGGCCAGCGCCTCGATCTCGCCGGTGTTGCGGAACGAGGCGCCCATGACGACTGTCTTGACGCCGTGCGACTTGTAATAAGCGTAAATCGCCCGCACCGACCTCACGCCGGGATCGGTTTCGCCGTCGAACGGCCCCTCCCCCGCCTTGACATGCCAGTCGAAGATGCGGCCGACGAAGGGCGAGATGAGGAAGGCGCCGGCGTTCGCCGCGGCGATCGCCTGGGCGATCGAGAAGATCAGCGTCATGTTGCAGTCGATGCCTTCGCGCTGAAGCGTGTGAGCCGCCTGGATCCCTTCCCAGGTCGAGGCGAGCTTGATCAGGATGTGCTCATGGCCGATCCCGCGCTCCTTGTAGAGGCCGATCAGCTTGCGCGCCTTGGCGATCATCGCCTCGGTATCGAAAGACAGGTCTGCGTCGACCTCGGTCGAGACCCGGCCCGGGACGATCTTGGTGAGCTCGGCGCCGAAATTGACGGCGACGCGGTCGGTGACGTCGCCGACCGGCGCGCGGGTCTTGCGGCCCCATTCAATCGCCTCCTCGACCAGGCGGGCATAGGCCGGGAGCTCGGCGGCCTTGAGGATCAGCGAGGGGTTGGTGGTCGAGTTGGTCGGACGGAACTGGCGGATCGACTCCATGTCGCCGGTGTCGGCGACGACGGTCGTCATGGTGCGGAGTTGGTCGAGCTTGCTGGGCATTGGGAGCCTCCAAGGGCGCTGACGGCGCGACCAAATGTCGCGCCGCTGCACGGCCTTTTCAAGTCGCATGGGCGATCGTTCGTCAAGACCGAGCCGGCGCGGGCGGACACAGCAGTCCTTTCCCGGAGACTGCAATCGAGCTTTCCGGGCAGTCGGGGGCGACTGCCGGATATCCGAGAGCCGACACCCAAGTGGTTGGTGCGCAACCATCTGAAACACGGGATGATCACCGTTCGGCCTGAGCGCGCCGTGCCGGCGGTCGCGATGCAAGGGCATGGCGGCCCAGGCATGGACGGCGACATGCCAAAGGGACATGAGATGGGCAAGGCGGCGGCGCCAGCGGCGGAACGCCGTCGACCCTCGGTTCCATTGATGGCCGCGCTGTCATTCGTCGCTCTGGGCGCAGGTCTCGTCATCGCCCAGCTCGCCGGCCCTGCATGAGGCGCCGGAGGATTCCAAAATGTTGGAGTTTCATCGGCGGGATATGATTCGAGTTTTGGAAGCGCTTGACGAGGGTGGGATGACTTGAGGTTCGCGCGCATCCTGAATGGACGCGACTCCTGGGGGCGAAGGCTCCGAAGGCCGCCGCCCTCATCCGCGACCATCCGCCTTCCAAAAACCGAAGCGGCTGCGCGCTCGGGAAGCCGATTCGGCTCAAAATCGTCTCGCTCTCGTCTCCGCCGACGCCGATCCGAATTCCCTGCTAGCAGGGAATTTTCTTCAGTCGCGGTCGGCGCTCCGTTCCACAAAGCCTTGCAATGTCATGGCGTTGGTGGCTTTGCAACCCGCCGCTTGCAGGCCGGATCGGGCGCGGAACAGGGAATTTCCGACGACCGGAACAGGTCGTTATCAGGCGCTTTCGGAGCGGAACAGGGAAAGAACAGGTGGGCAAAAACGGGGCGCGGCGCCGGGCGCGGCCGGGTTGTAAGGGGCGGCGAGGATTCCCCTTCCCAAACCGGGGAGGGTTGTCCTTGCGAGGGGGTCCGATGAGAGCGCGCCGCGCCGCTCGTGCAAAAACCCATCTTGCTCTCGTCCATCGATACCTTGAAGCTTCACGCTGGCGGCCCTGACCCCTCGCGTCCGAAACGTTGGAGCTCAATCGGCAGAATATGATTCGAATTTCAGAACCGCTTCCCTAGGGATATCTGGCGGCAGGGAGACGGGCCCGCCCCAGGGCTCTGGATCCCCGCTTTCGCGGCAATGACAGGTCGCATTTGGCGTTTCAGCGGCCCCTCCCCGGCGGTCACTGAACGCCGTCCCTTGAGGTCTGGCGCCCACGTGACCCGCCCAGGCTCAGGACGCCGGCTTTGAATTGGCCGTCGGCGACGCGGGGGCCGCCGGCGGCGCGAGCGGCGCGACCTCGACCGCTGTGGCGGCGGGCGAGCCGGGCGCGGCGATCACCGGGGCCGGCGCGGGGCTCGGGTCCTGGTACCGGGTCGCGTCGATCGACGAGACCGCCGCAGCGTCCTCGGCGCGCGGAGCGGCGATCTGCGAGCCGATCGCGCCGATCACCTCCGCCGAGTTGGCGAACACTGTATGGTTGATGAAGCGGTCGGCGTCGGAATAGGCGGTGATGTCGACCACCTTCGCGCCGAGAGCCTCGATTTCAGCGCGATCCTCGGCCTTCGACGCGTCGATCGCGCCGACCCGCTGGCGGGAGCTCGCGATGAAGCTCGAGAGCGACAGCGCCCGGTCGTTCGGGGTGGCGAATACGGTCACGTCGGCCGGGCGGATGCGCGCCATCTGCGAGGCGAACACCGTCATGTCGATGTCGGGCGAAGCCAGAATCACGTCGCCGAGGTGGCCGGAGAGGGTCCTGTCGCCGGCGATTGCCGAGGCGCGCAGGGCCTCCATGCTGAGCCAGCCGCCCATCGAATGGGCGAGCACGTGGACCTTGCCGACGCCGGGCGTCTGGCCAAGATCGTGCAACAGCCCTTGGAGCGCGTCGCGCGAGGCGGTTGCGCTGTCTTTGTCGGAGACATAGCCGAAGACGTCGCTCTTCGAGGGCCAGGTGAACAGCACCATCACCCCGCCGAAATGCGAATCCGCCGCGATCTGGGTGGCGCGCAACCGCGCCTCCTCGAAACTCGTGTTGAAGCCGTGCACGAACACGAGCACGTCGCGGTTGACGCCGATGCGCCCGGAAATATGCGAGGCCAGCTCGGCGTGGAACTCGTCGTCGTCGAGCTCTCGTTCGCCAGCGAGCGCGATGTCGTTGCGTCCGTTCGGCCGTCCCCAGAGCGGCTCCTCGATCGAGCCGGCGTGGTGGCCGGGCGGCACCGTCATAGTGGCGAGGGCGTAATGCGGCTCGGGCGCCTGCTCGCGCGCGGCTTCGCCGGTCTCGCCCTTGCGGGTCGAGGCGATGAACACCTGCACCGGCCTTGGTCTCTCCGGCGCCGAGGCCGTGGCGAAGGGCGACAGGCCCCCACCGTAGTCGCCGACGCTGTCGAGGTCGGGGCCGATGCAGGCGGAGAGCGCGAGCGCGAGGACCAGCGCCGGCGCAAGGCGCAGCGCAATGGCGAAGACCTTGGCGCCGCCCGTGGAGGCGTCCATCGAAGCGACCATTAAGCTTTTGTTAAGTCAGAGAAAAGGCGCGATGAAGAGCAACGTGCGGGGGATCGCCCTGGCTCTTGCGGCGCCGGTGTGGCGACAATGAGACGGGGCCCTCTTCGTCCGATCCGGCGCGCCGCGTGACGCGGCGGATCGACGCCGGCCGCCTCGATTGACTTCCCCACGCCCACGCGTCATAAGCGCGCTTCCCGGCGGCGCGAAAGCGCCGCAACGTTTTTTGCCCGGCTCGCCGCCCGGTTCTGGCGCGACGAGGTCCGGGCGCGCGTGTTCATACGCGAGACGAATTTGGAGATACGATCGTGAAGCGGACCTATCAACCGAGCAAGCTCGTTCGCAAGCGGCGTCACGGCTTCCGCGCCCGCTCGGCGACCGTCGGCGGCCGCAAGGTGCTGAGCGCCCGGCGCGCGCGCGGCCGCAAGAAGCTGTCAGCCTGACCGGTCGCCTGCGCTGAGCCGGGCCGCCGTCAGCGCAATCTCCTCTTCCTGCCTCGAGCGGCGCCGCGCATGGAGCCGAAGTCCCTGGATCCGGTCGTTCCGGCGCTTGGCCGGCAACGCCTCGACCGCCTGAAGCGGCGCGCCGAGTTTCAGCGCGTGAGCCGCGGCCGGCGGCGGGCTTATGAGGCCTTCACTCTGCAGTCGGCGCCCCGTCCGGTCGAGGAGACCGCCGACGCTGCGGCCCGGATTGGCTTCACCGTGACCAAAAAGGTCGGCGTCGCCGTGGTGCGCAACCGCATCCGCCGTCGCCTCAAAGCAGCGCTCGCCGCCGCAGCGCCTCTTGAGACGCGCGCCGATTGCGACTACGTGCTGATGGCCCGGCGCGAGGCGCTTCAGCGGCCATTTGCGGCGCTCGTCGACGATCTGCGCCAGGCCTTCCGCGCCGTCGGGCGCAACGGGAAGGACGGCGGCCGCCAGGCTCCCTCGAACCCGCCCACAGGCAAGAACAGGCGACCATGAACTCCGAGGACACGAGAAACCTCTTTCTCGCCATCGCCTTGTCCGTGCTGGTGATGGCCGCGTGGCAATATTTCTACGCCGGCCCGCTTTATCAGAGGCAGCATCAAGCGCAGCAGCAGGCTCAGACGGAGGCCGCCCAGCAGGCTCAGCAGTCGTCATCGGCCACGGGCGCTGCGACGAAAGAGGCCGGCCTCTCCGCTCCGGGCGGCGCCCTCGCCCCCGGCGTCGCTGCGACCGAGTTGATCCCGGACGCGCTCGCCGCCAATGCGCGCGTCGCGGTCGACACCCCGAGCGTCGCGGGCTCGATCAACCTCAGGGGCGGCAAGCTCGACGATCTCGTGCTCAAGGGTTACCGCGAGACCATCAGCAAACAGAGTCCGCTGATCCGCCTTCTGTCGCCGGGCGGCGCGCCCGACTCCTATTGGGCGACGACCGGCTATGTCAGTGTGGGCGGCGCAAAGACGCCGACGCTCGATACGATCTGGACCGCCGACGGGAAGACGCTCACGCCGGCCCAACCCGCGACCCTGACCTGGGACAACGGCGAGGGGCTTGTCTTCAAGCGGGTCATCTCAGTCGACGACAAATATATGTTTACGATCGTCGATTCGGTCGAGAACACGGGCGCTGAGCCGGCCACGGTCAGGCCCTATGGCCTCGTTTTGCGTCATGGCAAGCCCAATGTTGCGGGCTATTCGGTGCTGCACGAAGGCTTTGTCGGCGTGTTCGGCGACGGCGGGGTGCAGGAGGTCACCTACGCCAACATCGACAAAGCGACCGGCAAGACCGACACCTATTCCGGCCCGGGCGGCTGGCTCGGCTTCACCGACAAATATTGGGGCACGGCGGTCATCCCGGATCAGACCGAGCCGATCGACGCGCGCTTCTCCGCCGCGGGGACGGCCCAGCCCGAGGATTACCAGGCCGATTTCGTCGGTCCCGAAAAGACCATTGCGCCGGGCGCTACGGTCGAGACGACGACGCGCGTCTTCGCCGGGGCCAAGGAAGTCGGCACGATCGACAATTATCAGACCGCCCTCGGGATCAAGAAGTTCGATCTGATGATCGACTGGGGCTGGTTCTATTTCATCACCAAGCCGCTCTTTTTGCTGATCGACGCGATCTACAAGCTCGTCGGCAATTTCGGCGTGGCGATCCTGATTGTCACGGTGCTCGTCAAGCTCGCCTTCTTCCCGCTCGCCAACCGCTCCTACTCGTCGATGGCGAAAATGAAGAAGATCCAGCCGCAGATCGCCGCGCTGAAGGAGACGTATCCGGACGACAAGGTGAAGCAGCAACAGGCGCAGATGGAGCTCTTCAAGAAGGAGGGCGTCAATCCGGTCGCCGGCTGCCTGCCGATGGTGATCCAGATCCCGGTGTTCTTCGCGCTCTACAAGGTCATCTTCATCACCATCGAGATGCGGCATGCGCCGTTCTTCGGCTGGATCAGGGACCTTTCCGCGCCCGACCCGACCAACATCTTCACCCTGTTCGGCCTCATTCCCTGGGAGCCGACCGCGCTGCCGGTGTTCGGCCATTTTCTCGCGCTCGGCGTCTGGCCGCTCATCATGGGCGTGTCGATGTTCTTCCAGATGAAGATGAACCCGGAACCAACTGATCCGGTTCAAAAATCGATGTTCGCCTGGATGCCGGTGATCTTCACTTTCATGCTCGGCACGTTCCCGGCGGGCCTCGTCATCTACTGGACGTGGAACAACACGCTGACCATCATCCAGCAGTCGTTCATCATGAAGAGGGCCGGCGTGAAGGTCGAGCTGTTCGACAATGTCAGGAAGATGTTCGGGCTCAAGGGCGGCCCGGCTGACCTGGCGGCGTCCAAGGCGCCTGCGGTCAAGACCACTCCTCCCGCCAAGACGTCGACGTGAGCGGCGCTTTTCTCGCCACAAAGATCGCGAAGGGGCAGGAAGAGCGCCTTCGCGATCCTCCGTGTTTTTGGTGGTGAGCCGTTTGCGCGCCGTGTCCGCAATCCCCGAAGCCGACTGGATCGAAGTCGGGCGAAAGCTTTTCGCCGGCCCGTGCGATTTTGTCTTCGCCGCTGCGCGTCCCGACGGGCTGCCGCCGGTCGGCGCGCCGGAGGTCGCCTTCGCCGGCCGGTCCAATGTCGGCAAGTCGTCGCTGATCAACGCGCTGACCGGCCGCGGCGGCCTCGCCCGCACCTCCCACACGCCCGGGCGCACCCAGGAACTCATTTTCTTCGACCTCGCCGGCAAAGCGACGCTGGTCGACATGCCCGGCTACGGCTACGCCGCCGCATCGAAGGAAAAGTCCGCGTCCTGGGGCAAGCTGGTTCGCGACTACCTGCGCGGCCGCCCCTCGCTCATGCGCGTCTTCGTGCTCGTCGATGGCCGCCACGGACTGAAGGACAGCGACCGCGAGACAATGACGCTCCTCGACGCCTCCGCCGTCTCCTACGCCGTCGTGCTGACCAAGCGCGACGAAGTGAAGCAGGCTGACCAGACGGTTCGGGCGGAGGAGACGATCGAAGCGCTCCGCAAGCACACGGCGGCCTATCCGGAGGTGATTTTCACCTCCTCGCACAGCGGCGAGGGCGTTCCGGAACTTCGCGCCCATATTGCGAGACTGCTTGCCGAGCGCGTGGGTCGAGCGGACGGCTCCGCCGGCTGACGTCTTGGATGGCTTAATTTGATAAATTCTGTAGAACATGTAGACTATTAGACGTCGCTTCGTTCTGCCGCACTTTTGCTCGTTTTCTAGGCAATTAGTTATCGCTGGGGCGCGGCGGGGCCGCTCAACGCCAGACAGTTGGTTTGCTGCTTGCGACGTTGTCACGGCGCCGAACTTGCGTCGTCTCGTTCGTCGCAGCGTCTTCGGGATCGCCGCGGGCGGCGCGACGAAGCGGCGGGGCGTCAAGCCGAGCCTGTGGACGGCAGGCGTTCGCGCCATGCGGGCATGTTCGGACGAAGGGAGTGTCCGGCGGCCTAGCGGTGGCTGGCGCAGCCAGGAACGGAACGATGGCGAGTGAAAATCCATGCCGCTAGAGGCGAAGTACGGTCGCAAAAGTTGGTGTCCGGCACAATATGTTGGTGGATTGGTCGCCGTTCGGGTCGCCCTTCCGTTTGTGTCACTTCGAAACACGCGTAAACTCAACGTTAACCTTTCCGAATCACGCTTCTGAATCCGCGTGAACGGAGCCGAGGCCAATTGGAGACACTTCATGAGCCTGAACGCCGGTTTTGCGCTCGCGGGGCCTGAAGCCAGGCAAGCAGCGTCGAGCGCCCAGAGGGGCCAGGACATCCGCGACCTGTTCTCCTCGGCTTATGCGCGCGAACGGCGCGAGCCCATGAGCCTCAACGACTACCTCGAAGGCTGCCGCGACAATCCGGGCATGACGGCCTCCGCGGCCGAGCGGATGATCACGGCGATCGGCGAGCCGGTCGTGGTCGACACGTCGAAGGACCAGCGTCTCGGCCGCATTTTCCTCAACCGCACGATCAAGCTCTACCCGACAATGGCCGGCTTTTTCGGCATGGAGGACACGATCCAGCGCGTGGTGAGCTATTTCCAGCACGCCGCGCAGGGGCTCGAGGAGCGCAAGCAGATTCTCTATCTGCTGGGCCCGGTCGGGGGCGGCAAGTCGTCGCTCGCGGAACGCCTCAAGGCGCTGATGGAAACCCAGCCGATTTACGTGCTCGCCGTCGGGGACGAACTGAGCCCGGTGTTCGAATCGCCGCTCGGCCTTTTCCGTCCGGAGGTGATGGGGGCCGCGCTCGAGAGCCGCTACGGGATTCCGCTGCGCCGCCTCACCGGCATCTGCTCCCCTTGGGCGGCCAAGCGACTCGACTCCTTCGACGGCGATATCTCGCGCTTCTCCGTGGTGAAGCTCTATCCGTCGAAGCTGCGTCAGATCGGCGTCGCCAAGACCGAACCGGGCGACGAGAACAACCAGGACATCTCCACGCTCGTCGGCAAGGTCGACATCCGCAAGCTCGAACACTTCTCGCAGCACGATCCGGACGCCTACAGCTATTCCGGCGGCTTGAACCGCACGACGCAGGGCCTGCTCGAATTCGTGGAAATGTTCAAGGCGCCGATCAAGGTGCTGCATCCGCTCCTGACGGCGACGCAGGAAGGCAATTACGCCGGCACCGAGAACCTCGGCGCCCTGCCCTTCCAAGGAATCGTGCTCGCCCACTCCAACGAGTTCGAGTGGGAGCAGTTTAGAAACAACAAGAACAACGAGGCCTTCCTCGACCGCATTTGCGTCGTCAAGGTCCCCTACTGCCTGCGGGTGACCGAGGAGGCGATGATTTACGCGAAGCTCCTCGAGACCAGCGAGCTCGCCAACAGCTCCTGCGCTCCCGAGGTGCTCGAATTCCTCGCCCGCTTCTGCATCCTGACCCGGCTGAAGGAGCATGAGAATTCGCCCCTCTATTCGAAGCTGCGCGTCTACAACGGCGAAAGTCTCAAGGACACCGACCCGAAGGCGAAGTCGGTGCAGGAATATCACGACGCCGCGGGCGTGGCCGAAGGCATGAGCGGCGTCTCGACCCGCTTCGCCTTCAAGGTCCTGTCCGAGACCTTCAACTTCGACAATGAGGAGATCGCCGCCGATCCCGTTCACCTCATGTACGTGCTCGAACAGGCGATCAAGCGCGAGCAGTTCCCGAAGGATGTCGAGCACCGCTATCTCGACTACATCAAATCGGTTCTCGCTCCGCGCTACGCCGAGTTCATCGGGCGGGAGATCCAGAAGGCCTATATCGAATCCTACAGCGAGTATGGCCAGAACCTGTTCGACCGCTACATCGCCCACGCCGACGCCTGGATCGAGGAGCAGGACTACAAGGATCCCGACACCGGACAAGTCTTCGACCGGCAGGTGCTCGACGGAGAACTCAGCAAGACGGAAAAGCCGGCAGGCATCGCCAATCCGAAGGACTTCCGCAACGAGATTGTGAAGTTCGCCCTGCGCTCTCGCGCCGCCAACCAGGGCAGGAACCCTTCCTGGACCTCCTACGAGAAGATCCGCGAGGTCATCGAAAAGCGTATGTTCAGTCAGGTCGAGGACCTGCTGCCGATCATCAGCTTCGGCGCGAAGCAGGATTCGAAGACCGAGAAGCAGCACGCCGACTTCCTCGATCGGATGAAAGCGCGCGGTTACACGGAACGACAGGTGCGGCGGCTCGTTGAATGGTACATGCGCGTCAACAAGGCCGGGTAACGAGGTAAAGAGGTAAAGAGAAGGAAACGGAATGGCCCAATTCGTCGACCGCCGTCTCAATCCGCGTGACAAGAGCCTGGGCAATCGTCAGCGTTTCCTTCGTCGCGTCCGGTCTGAGGTCAAGCGTGCGGTCGACAAGGCGGTGTCCGAACGGGCCATCGCCGACGTGACCAAGGGCGGCTCGGTGTCGATTCCGACCGACGGCATCGACGAGCCGCAGTTCCACCTCTCTGGCGACAGCGGCGAGCGCGAGTTCGTCCTGCCCGGCAACAAGGACTTCGTCGCCGGCGACGTCATCGACAAGCCGAAGGGCAAGGCTGGCGGCGGCGGCCAGGGACGCGATGGCGCCGGCTCGGGCCGCGGCGAGGATCCCTTCTCCTTTGCCCTCACTGAGGCCGAATTCCTCGACATCCTGTTCGAGGATCTCGAGCTTCCCGATCTCGTCAAAACCTCGCTCAAGGACGCCAAGGCGAAGGAATTCCGGCGGGCCGGATATACCAGCGACGGCACAACGCCGAATCTCGCCGTGCTGCGGACGATGCGCGTCAGCATGGGCCGGCGTCTGGCGCTGCGCCGTCCGAGCGCCTCTGAGGTCGAGCGGCTCGAAGCGGAGCTCGAAGCCCTGCGCGCCAGTCCCCACGGCGGAATCGCCGAGCGGCAGCGCATCGCCCACCTCGCCCGCGAGATCGAGCGACTCAAGCGCCGACAGCGCGCCATCCCCTTCATCGATCCGATCGACGTCCGCTACAGCCGGTTCTCCCCGGTGTTCGTGCCGCGCGCCAAGGCGGTGATGTTCTGCCTCATGGACGTCTCCGCCTCGATGGGCGAACGAGAGAAGGAACTCGCCAAACGGTTTTTCATCCTGCTGCACCTGTTCCTGAAGCGGAAATACGAACGTGTCGACATCGTCTTCATCCGCCATACCGACGAGGCGGCCGAAGTCGACGAGCAAGAATTCTTCTATGGTCGCGAGACGGGCGGCACGGTCGTCAGCTCGGCCCTCAGGGAAATGATGGCGATCCGCGAGGCGCGCTATCCCGTAACGGACTGGAATGTCTATTGCGCGCAGGCGTCCGACGGCGACAATTCCGGCTCCGACTCGCGCGAATGCGTGGCGCTGCTGCTGCAATCGATTCTGCCGCTCGCCCAGTACTACGCCTATATCGAGATCGCCGACGAGGACGGGCCGCTCGACCACAGCGGCAAGGAATTGTGGCGCGCCTACGCCGGCCTCAAGGAAGCCGGGCCGGGCTTCGCCATGGCGCGGGTCGCCGGCCGCGCTGACATCTACCCCGTCTTCCGCAAGCTTTTCGCCAAGCAGCAGAGCAAGGGAGCCGCGTGATGACCGCATCCCGAGAAGCCGAGCTTGCGCCGCGCGCCGGCAATCGTCTCCTGTTCGACGGCGCCGAGTGGGACTTCGAGACCGTCCACCGGGTCTACGACGCGATCGATGAGATCGCCCGCGAGGAGCTCGGCCTCGACGTCTTCCCGAACCAGATCGAGGTCATCTCGGCCGAGCAGATGCTCGACGCCTATTCCTCGGTCGGCATGCCGCTGATGTACGCGCACTGGTCCTACGGCAAGCGCTTCGCGCGCGACGAGGCGCTCTACCGCAAGGGCTACACTGCGCTCGCCTACGAGATCGTCATCAACTCCAACCCATGCATCAGCTATTGCATGGAGGAGAACACGATGGCGATGCAGACGCTGGTCATCGCGCACGCCGCCTTCGGCCACAACCACTTCTTCAAGAACAACTATCTGTTCCAGCAATGGACCGACCCGGCCGGCATTCTCGACTATCTCGACTTCGCCAAGCGCTACGTCGCCGCGTGCGAGGAGCGATACGGCATCGAGGCGGTCGAGCGCACCATCGACGCGGCGCATGCGCTGATGGGTCAGGGCGTCTTCCGCTATCCCCGCGCGCCCAAACTCAATCTCGCCGAATACGAGCGGCGCCGGCGAGAGCGGATCGAGCGCGAGGAGCACGACTATCGCGACCTGTGGCGGACCGTGCCCGGCGGGACGCAAGCGCGTGACCCCGACGACCCCGCCGAGGAGGACGTGCGCGAGCGCAAGCGCAGCCTCCGCCTGCCCGAGGAGAACCTGCTCTACTTCCTTGAGAAGAACAGCCCGAAGCTGCGGAGCTGGCAGCGCGAGCTCTTGCGCATCGTGCGCAACATCGCACAATATTTCTATCCCCAGCGCCAGACGAAAGTCATGAACGAGGGCTGCGCGACCTTCGTTCACTACACGATCGTCAATCGCCTTTACGACAAGGGGCTGATCTCCGAAGGTGCGCTGCTGGAAATCCTGCACAGCCACGCCAATGTCATCGCCCAGTTCGACTACAACGACCCGCGCTTCAGCGGCTTCAACCCCTATGCGCTCGGCTTCGCGATGATGCAGGACATCCGGCGCATCTGCGAGACGCCGACCGACGAGGACCGCGCATGGTTTCCCGACATCGCCGGCCGCAAGGACTGGCCGGCGGTGCTGCGCGACGTCTGGGCCAACTACCGCGACGAGTCCTTCATCCGGCAGTTCCTGTCGCCGCGCCTGATCCGGCAGTTCCGTTTGTTCGCGCTCGCCGACAAGGCGACCGATTCCAAAGTCCGGGTCGAGGCCATCCACGACGCCGAAGGCTACCGCCACGTGCGCTCGAAGCTCGCCGACAGCTATGACGTCGGCGCCAACGATCCCGACATCCAAGTCGTCGGCGCCGACGTTTTGGGCGACCGTCCCCTCATCTTGCGCCACGCGATGCGCAACGGCGTCGGTCTGTCCGATGTCGGCAAAGAATTGACCCTCCGCCATCTCCGCTGGCTGTGGGGCTACGACGTGCGCCTCGAGGAAGCGGCGAATTAAGCCAAGCCAATCGGAGCGGCGGCGTCTCGCCGCCCCAGGCGCGCGAGACGCGCGCCCTCCAGCCGCTCAAATCGTCTGGTTGTAGGCGCCGACCTCCGGGTTCTCGCGCAGGACGCTGTCCACCGCCTTGAACATGGCGCGCATGTTCGCCTCCGACGCCGGACTCTCGACCACCACGACGAGTTCCGGCTTGTTGGACGAGGCGCGCACCAGCCCCCAGGTTCCGTCCTCGACCGTCACCCGCACGCCGTTGACCGTGACGATGTCGCGGATCGTCTGGCCGATCAGCGGCTCGCCCTTCGCCCGCATCGCCTCAAAACGCGCCGTGACCCTGTCGGCGACGGCATACTTCAGCTCGTCCGGGCAGTGCGGCGACATGGTCGGCGACCCCCAGGTCTTGGGCAGGTCGCGGTAGAGATCGGCCATCGACTTTCCCGGATTGCGGTCGAGCATGTCGAGCACGGCGATGGCGGTGACGAAGCCGTCGTCGTAGCCCCTGCCGATCGGCGCGTTGAAGAAGAAGTGACCCGACTTCTCGAAGCCCGCGAGCGCCTTCAGATCCCGCACCCGGCGCTTGATATGCGAATGGCCGGTCTTCCAGAAGTCGACCTTGACGCCGTTCGCCGCGAGCGCCGGATCGGTCGCGAACAGCCCGGTCGACTTGACGTCGACGACAAAGGTCGCGCCTCGATGCAGCTTCGACAGATCCCGCGCCAGCATGACGCCGATCTTGTCGGCGAAAATCTCCGCGCCCTCATTGTCGACCACGCCACAACGGTCGCCGTCGCCGTCGAAGCCGAGCGCAACGTCGGCGCCCGCCGCCTTCACCGCCGCGGCCATCGCGTGCAGCATGTGCAGGTCTTCCGGGTTCGGATTGTAGCGTGGGAAGGTCCAGTCGAGGTCGCAGTCGAGCGGCACGACCTCGGCGCCGAGCGCCGCGAGAAGCTCGGGCGCGAAGGCGCCGGCGGCGCCGTTGCCGCAGGCGGCGACGACCTTCATCTTGCGGGCGAATTTCGGCCGGCCGGTCAGGTCGGCGATATAGCGGGCCGGGAAGTCGGGCACGAACGCGTACTCGCCGCCCGGCTCGGGCGCGTAGTCGCCGCCGATCACGATGTCGCGCAGGCGCGCCATCTCCTCCGGGCCGAAGGTGACCGGCCGCGCCGCGCCCATCTTCACCCCCGTCCAGCCGTTGTCGTTATGCGAGGCGGTGACCATCGCCACCGCGGGGACATCGAGCGCGAACTGGGCGAAATAGGCCATCGGCGTGATGGCGAGGCCGATGTCGCTGACCTTCGCCCCGCCCGCCATCAGCCCCGCGGTCAGCGCGAGCTTGATCGAGGCCGAATAGCTGCGGAAGTCGTGGCCGACCACGACCTCGCGCGGGACGCCGAGCTCCTTCAGGAGGCGCGCCAGGCCGAGGCCGAGCGCCTGCACGCCCATCAGGTTGATTTCCTTCTCGAACAGCCAGCGGGCATCGTATTCGCGAAAGCCGGTCGGCTTGACCATCGGCTGGGATTCGTAGGCGTAGGTGTTCGGGAAGAGTTCTGGTGAGGGCTTGGGGAACACGAGGCGTCCTCTCGAAAGGGAAACGGCGAGGCGGGCGCCGACCGCTTAGACGATGGCGGCCGCCCGGACAACCGCAAGCCGGCCCGGCGACCCGCTGACCAGCCGATTTTTGCAATCGGGCCAGTCCTATCAAGGCTTTAGCCTCGATATTTTGACTCGCGTCGGGTCGGAACAGGCTGTTCGCCATATTTTTGCCAT
The DNA here is from genome assembly GCA_963822215.1 of uncultured Alphaproteobacteria bacterium. GTDB lineage: Bacteria > Pseudomonadota > Alphaproteobacteria > Rhizobiales > Beijerinckiaceae > Roseiarcus. Next base: position 277,072 of record CAWGGX010000005.1, on the reverse strand, counting down.
ATTTCAAGCTGGCGCGCGCGAACAAACATCAACGATCTCAGATCGTTAGCCGTAGACGCACCGTTCGGACGCCTCGAAAAGCCGACAGCGCGCGCCTCGACACGTGGACCTTCGCCGCCACGCCTACCGGGACCCCGGCGCGGATGGAGCCGTCGGGCTTCCGGCCGTATCAGCGGCAGGCCTACGATGGCGCCATGGCCGGCCGGTCGCGCTTCCTTGCGGCGCAGGAGAAGGCGCTGGCGCAAGGCGACTGAGCGCCCCATTGGCGCTAAGGGAACTTACGTTCGCCCGGCGCGGAGTGGATGGGCGCCTTGCCTCGCCAACCCCATCCCGCCGCGCGCCATCAGAAATTTCCGGCGCTCACCGTCTGTCGGCACGGGTGAGCGCGTCTCTGAGCGAGGCCGGCAATCGTGCCGGGCGGCCGTTGCGAATCACAGCGGCGAGCACGGTTGCATCGACCAGCGCCTTTCCGTCGAGAACGATCCGCTGCTGAAACTCCATCGAGGCGCCCCGTACGGCCCCAACGCGCGTTTCGACGCTGAGGAGGTCGTCGATCCGCGCGGGGGCGAGAAAATCGATCCGCATCGAACGCACGACGAAAACAGTCCCCGAATCCGCCGCCAGCTCAAGGTGGGTGAGACCATGGGCGCGAAGCAACTCCGTGCGTCCGCGCTCGAGGAACCGGAGATAGGAGGCGTGATAGACACGGCCGGAGAAGTCGGTGTCCTCGTAATAGACCCGCACCGTGAGGTCGCTTCGCTCGCCCGGCGTGTGCTGCATGCAGGGGGCCCCGTCCTCAACCCGTTCCGCCTGGGAGCTGGGCCTCGATCGCGGCCTTGTCGATGATCGACCAGACCTCGGCAACCCGGCCCTCGCGAAATTCGTAAAAGACGTTTTCGCAGAACGATATGCGCTTTCCGTTGACCGGCAGGCCGAAGAGCTCGGCCCTTGGCGTGCAAACAAAACGGAGACGGCTCGCGACGTACGGCGACTCGGAGACGAGAAGCTCGATCTCGAAATGAAGATCCGGAATGGCGTCGAAGTCTCGCTCGAGCATCGCGCGGTAGCCCGCAAGCCCGAACGGACGGCCGTTGTGGCGCACGTCGTCGGCAACAAAGCGACCGAGTTCAGCCCAGTCCTGCGCATTCAGACAGGCGATGTAGGCCCGGTAGAGGCCAGAGAGACTCGGCTCGGTCATGCGGGAGGGTCTCAGTATACGACCACGCTGCGAATCCCCTCGCCCGCGTGCATAAGCTCAAAGCCCGTGTTGATCTCGTCGAGCGAGAGCTTCGCCGTGATCATCGGGTCGATCTCGATCTTGCCCGCCAGGTACCAGTCGACGATCTTGGGCACGTCGGTGCGGCCGCGCGCGCCGCCGAACGCCGTGCCTTTCCAGACGCGGCCGGTGACGAGCTGGAACGGGCGGGTCGAGATCTCCTGCCCTGCCCCGGCGACGCCGATGACGATCGACTGGCCCCAGCCGCGGTGAGCCGCTTCCAGCGCCTGGCGCATGACGGTCGTATTGCCGGTGCAGTCGAAGGTGTAGTCGGCCCCGCCGATCTGGTCCGCGCCGCGCTTGGTCAGGTTGACCAGATAGGGCACGAGGTCGCCGCCGACCTCCTTCGGATTGACGAAATGCGTCATGCCGAATTGCTCGCCCCACGGCTTCTTGGTGTTGCTGAGGTCGACGCCGATGATCATGTCGGCCCCGGCGAGGCGCAGGCCCTGGATGACGTTGAGGCCGATGCCGCCGAGGCCGAAGACGATCGCGGTCGCCCCCTGCTCGACCTTGGCGGTGTTGATGACCGCGCCGATCCCCGTCGTGACGCCGCAGCCGATGTAGCAGATCGTGTCGAAGGGCGCGTCGGGATTGACCTTGGCGACCGCAATCTCGGGCAGCACGGTGAAGTTCGAAAAGGTCGAGCAGCCCATATAATGAAAGAGCCTTTCGCCGCCGCGCGCAAAGCGCGAGGTGCCGTCGGGCATGAGGCCCTGTCCCTGGGTCGTGCGGATCGCGGTGCAAAGGTTGGTCTTGCGCGACAGGCAAGACGGGCACTGGCGGCATTCGGGCGTGTAGAGCGGGATGACGTGATCGCCCTTGCCGGCCGTCGTCACGCCGGGCCCGACGTCGACGACGATTCCCGCGCCCTCGTGGCCGAGGATCGAAGGAAAGAGCCCCTCCGGATCGGCGCCGGACAAGGTGAATGCGTCGGTGTGGCAGATGCCGGTCGCCTTGACCTCGATCAGCACCTCGCCTGCGCGGGGTCCTTCGAGATCGACCTCGGTCACTTCAAGCGGCTTTCCGGCGGCGACAGCGACGGCGGCGCGGGTCTTCATCGGCGTGGGGCTCCCCGTTGGATGGGCGGCATTTAAGCCGAGACTCGAAATCTCGCCTAGTGGCTCAGGGCCGACACCCTCAAACGCAGCTCCTACGGAGGTGCAGCGTTCGGCCCGGCGCGGAGGATCGTTACGGCCGAATCATCGTCTCGAATCGACGTTTGGACTAAACCGCTCGCGCGGTTGGGGTGGCGAGGGGCGGCGGAGACCAGTGGGCTGAGGAGAAGCGCGAAGGCCTGGGTCTGTCTCAAGATCGTGGGGTTCAACCCCATGCGAGACAGGAGGTTTCGCGATGCCCGACAACTCGAAGCCCATCAGCCCTCTGCGCCAGCGCATGATCGACGACATGACGGCGCGCCGGTTCGGCGAGGACACCCAGAGGGACTACGTTCGGGCCGTGAAGAACTTCACGGTTTTCCTCGGTCGGTCGCCGGACAAGGCGTCCGCCGAGGACGTTCGCCGCTATCAGTTGCATCTGGCCAAGCAGCATATTGGCCCGGCGACCATCAACCTGGCCTGCACGGCGCTGCGGTTCTTCTTCAAGATCACGCTGGAAAAGCCCGACCTCGTCCGGCATCTGGCGCCCGTACAGCGGCCGCGCAAGGCGCCGGTGGTGCTGAGCGAGGAGGAAGTGGCGCGTCTGCTCGAAGCCGCGCCGGGCCTCAAGTACAAGGCGGCGCTCAGCGTCGCCTACGGCGCGGGCCTGCGGGTGTCTGAGGTCGCGAACCTGAAGGTGTCCGACATTGACAGCCAGCGCATGATGCTCAGGGTCGAGCAGGGCAAGGGACAGCGGGATCGCGATGTGATGCTGTCGCCGCAACTGCTCGAACTGTTGCGCGAATGGTGGCATGCGGCCAGGCCGCGGGCATGGTTGTTTCCGGGCCAGAACCCGGTCAACCCGATGTCGGCCCGCCAAATGGTGCGCGTGGTCCACGCCGCGGCGCAGGCGGCGGGGATCGCCAAGCGCGTGTCGCCGCATACGTTGCGGCATCCCCGGGCTTTGACCCGGGGATCGCTACCCATCTGCTCGAACAGAACGTCGACATTCGGGTGATCCAGGTTCTGCTCGGACACGCCAAGCTGGAGACGACCGCGCTCTACACCCGCGTCGCCATCAATACGATCCGCGACGTCAAGAGCCCGCTGGAGCGGCTGGGCGTCAACCTGACGAAGCGAAAGCCGCCCGCCTGACCGCGGCCGCATGGCGCGGCCCCGCCTGGAGGTCGCCGAGGTCTTTCGCGCCCATGGGCCGGCGTGGCGTGAGGCCAACGAAGGCCACGTGAGCCTCGCCCAGTTGAAAGTGATGTCGGCGATCGAGACCTGTCGCACAGCCGCGCTCGGCGGACATGTCGAGCGCTGCGAGGACTGCGCGCACGAACGCGTGGCCTACAATTCCTGCCGCAACCGCCACTGCCCCAAGTGTCAGGGGGCGGCGGCCAGGCAGTGGCTCGAAGACCGTGAGGCGGAGCTGCTGCCAGTTCCCTACTACCACGTCGTCTTCACCCTGCCGGCTTCGATCGGCGCGATCGCGTTCCAGACCAAAGCGGCCGTCTACGACCTTCTGTTCCGGACCGCCGCCGAGACGCTGACCACGATCGCCGCCGACCCGAAGCATCTGGGCGCGCGCATCGGCCTCACCGCCGTCCTCCATACCTGGGGCTCGGCGCTGACCCATCACCCGCATGTCCACGTCATCGTTCCCGGCGGCGGCCTGTCGCCGGACGGGTCGCGCTGGATCGCCTGCAAGCCCGGCTTCTTCCTGCCGGTGCGCGTGCTCTCCCGCCTGTTCCGCCGCCTCTTCCTCGAAGGCCTCACAGCCCTGCATGCGGCTGGCCGGCTCGTCTTCTTCGGCGACCTCGCCCCGCTCGCCGACCAGGGCGCCTTCGACGCCGCCCTCGCGCCGTTGCGCCGCTCCGAGTGCCGAGTAGGTGGGGATGTCGCCATCCCCACCCCTCACAGACCCGGACGTGCAGGATTCCCGCATCCGGTTCTTCACGGGAGAGTTTCGCGCGCGTTGGCGTAAAGGCGGTGGACGATCCGCGCCGGGGGAAGCGGATGGCGCTTGAGGATCGCGTTGAGGCGGTTCCAGTGGAACGCACCTTCTCCGCGATGCCGTCGCCCCAGCCATTTCTTCCACAGCACCACGACCTGGCAGGCGAACCATCGTATGCGTCGAGAGTTGCCCGATATGCCGTAGTAGGCATAGTGGCCTCGCAACATCTGGGACAGATGGGCGTGCTGGTCGCGCAAGGATCGATGCCGATTGTGTCGGCACCAATCGCTGACCGCCGCCAGCGCTCGTGCGTACCGGCTTTTAGCCGTCACTTGCCTCACCCCGTTCAACCCCTTCTTGGACTTGGCCCAGATATGGGAGAAGCCAAGGAAGTCGAACGTAGCGCTGTCCGTATCCGGATGGCATACGCCCCCCGGCCGATGAAAGCGAAAGTCGACGAGGTGCGTCTTGTCCGGGTGGAGCGTCAGCCCGTACCGTGCAAGCCGTTTTCCCAGCACGTCCATGACCCGCTTGGCGTCGTCGAAACTCTCGAACGCCATCACGCTGTCATCGGCGTACCGCACGAGGATGCTGTTCCCCCTGAGGCGGACGCGCACGTCCCGCTCGAACCATTCGTCCAGCACATGGTGCAGGTAGATGTTTGCGAGCAGAGGCGAGACGACGCCGCCTTGCGGGGTGCCCTCGGTCGTGCGCTGAAGGAGACCGTGTTCGAGCACGCCCGCCTTCAGCCATTTGTCGATCATCCGGCGAATGACGCCGTCCGTGACTCGCCTGTCGAGAAACGCACGCAAGTGATGATGCTGGATCGTGTCGTAGTATTTGGAGATATCGACATCCAGCACCCAGCGCAGCCCTTGTCGGCCCATGAAGGCCAGACGCAACGCACTCAGGGCCTGATGCGCCGACCGCCCTGGCCGGAAGCCGAATGAGCAGGAGAGAAACTCCTGCTCATAGATCGGCTCCAGCACCATGACGACCGCCCTCTGTGCCACCTCGTCCTCGAACGTCGGAATGCCGAGCGGCCGCTCCGAACCGTCCGCCTTCGGAATGTAGACCCGACGCACCGGCGGGGCGACATAGCGGCCAGACTTGATGCGCTCCAAGAGAGCCAAAAGGTTGGCCTCCAAGTTCGCCTCATACTGCTCCGCCGTCACGCCGTCGATGCCGGGTGCCCCATCCTTGCGCGTCAGCCGGTACGCCTCTCGCATCCATTCCAGGTCGATGACATGGTGAAGCGTGGACAGAGCTGTCCCCGCCTTCGTCCTCGCCAGTTCGGCTATCCGTTGTCGTTTCGTGGACAGGTTCGCGGAGCCCAAGGTCTCCTCCCGTGTTTCCCGGCAACGGTTCTCATCCCATGGCGTCTCCCTTCCCTCGCGCGGGTCCCGGTGAGCCCAGTTCCCCGCGGTCAGCGGTACTATGAAGGCGCTACGACTTCCCGCCTGCGCATCCCCGGTTGCTTATTTGTTTCGCTTCCGGGGTCCGCGCGATCCTCCGCTGTTCGTGCTCGCCTTGGCGGCGCTCCCGGATGGTTGAAGGACCCATCCGGGCCAGGGCATTTGGTCAGCCGGCCGCCCATTTGCCGGCGCACTCTCGTTCGGACGCAAGCGGGATCTCACAGGTTCCCAGGCGATCCGTCCCATGCCTTTGCCCCGGTCCAAGACCCCGGCCGGACCGACGATCCTCACCTTGACGGCATCGTCGATGCTGCCCCCGCTCAACCCACAGCGAAGGCTCCAGCGATTATAATTTCGAGGCTACTCACGCGGCTTCAGCACCTGCTGCCTACGCTTCACGACGGGCGTCGCCGCACGCCATGCAAGGCTCGCTTCCGGCTGGTTGGCTGACCTTTACCGGGAGGGAGTTGAACCCTCTGGATCGCGATGAAAGGTTTCAGAACTTCATGTTCGTTCTCCTCTCCTGAGCTTTCCCTGTCGCAAGGGTCGTCTACGGAAAGAAGCCGTTCGCCGGACCGAAAGCCGTGCTCGCCTATCTCGCCCGCTATACCCACCGCGTCGCCATCTCGAACGCACGGCTCGTCGCGCTCGACGAGGCGGGCGTCACCTTCAAATGGAAGGACGACCGCATCAAAGGACGCGACCGGTTCAAAACCATGACGCTCGCGGCCCACGAGTTGCCGAGTAGGTGAGGACATTGCTGTCCTCACCCCTCGCAGACCCGGACGTGCAGAATTCCCGCATCCGGTTCTTCACGGGCGTGCTTCGCTCATGGTGGTGTAGCGATGGACAATCCGAGCCGCTGGCAATGGATATCGTTTCAATAGATCGCTAAAGCGGCTCCAGAGGAACCGTTTGCGGCGGTCTCGTCGCGATAGCCATTTCTTCCAGATGCTCGCGACCTCGTTGGCATACCAGCTCAGTCGTCGATAGTTGCCAGAGACGCCGTAGTAGGCGTAGTGAAGTGGACCCCGGTTTTGGGACCAGCGGTTAAGGTGTGTAGCGTCCCGCTCTGTTTTAACCAACGGAGCGAGCGAAATGGCGAGATCACGCAAGAAGTTTGATGCGGCGTTCAAGGCGAAGGTGGCGTTGGAGGCTCTGCGGGAGGATGCGACGGTTCCTGAGCTTGCCAAGCGGCATGACGTGCATCCGAACCAGATCTACGCGTGGAAGAAGCAGGTTCAGGACAATGTTGCGAGCCTGTTCGCGCGAGGAGCGAGCGGTTCAAGCGACGGCGAGGAGGAGCGCGAGCGGGAGGCGGCCAAGCTTTACGCCAAGATCGGCCAACTGACGGTCGAACGGGATTTCTTGGCCAGGAGGCCAGGGCGATGAGCGCGCCCGATCGAAGAGCAATGGTCGGACGGCCTGGCGAGGACCTGTCTGTGCGCCGCCAATGCGCGCTGCTGGATGTGGCGCGCTCGGGGGTCTATCGGCCCAGGGCGGAGCCGGGCGCCGAAGATCTGGCGGTGATGCGGCGGATCGACGAACTGCATCTGGAACTGCCGTTCTACGGCTCGCGGCGAATGACCTTCGAACTCAACAAGGAGGGCCGCGGGGTCAACCGCAAGCGGGTGCGGCGGCTGATGCGCACGATGGGGATCGAGGCGCTGGTTCCGCGTCCCGGCACGAGCAAAGCCGCGCCCGGGCACAAGATATACCCCTACCTGCTGCGGGGTCTGAAGATTGTCGAGCCGAACCACGTGTGGGCGGCCGACGTGACCTACATCCCGATGGCGTGCGGCTTCCTCTATCTGGTGGCGATCATCGACTGGGCCAGCCGGGCGGTTCTGGCGTGGCGGCTGTCGAACACCAACGATGCGAGCTTCTGCGCGGCGGCGCTGGAGGAGGCGCTGCTTCGGTTCGGAAAGCCGAGGATTTTCAATACCGACCAGGGCTCCACTTTCACCGCCGAGGCTTTTGTCGGCAAGCTCGCGGCGGCCGGCGTCGCGATTTCGATGGACGGACGCGGCCGCTTCATGGACAACATCTTCATCGAACGGCTGTGGCGCTCGATTAAGTACGAGGAAGTGCATCTGAAAGCTTACGTCGACGGCCGCGAGGCGCGGGCCGGCATTGGTTCGTGGATGACCTTTTACAATTCTCGCCGCCCCCACCAGGCGATGAACAACCAGACGCCGATGGCGGTGTGGCGCGCCGGCATCGACGAAATCGAGGCGGCGGCAAGGGCTGTGGATATGCCGCTTCGCTTGGACAACGCAAACGCGTTGCCCACATACCCACAGCAGAGGCAGAAGCAGCAGGAAGCGGCTTGAAGCCTCTTTAAAAAAGGAAGAGCGGGAAGGATTACACCTTAATTCCCACGGCCCATGGTCCCGCGAATGGGGTCCACTTCATAGTGGCCTCGCATCATCGCGCTCAAATGGGCGTGCTGATCCTTGATCGGCCGATGCCGGTTGGTCCGGCACCAGTCGGTGACCGCCGCCAGGGCGCGGGCGTAGCGGTTCTTCGCCGTCACTTGCCGCACCGCTTTGCCACCCCTCCTGGTCTTGCCCCATACGTGGCAAAAGCCGAGAAAAGTGAACGAGGTTCCCTCCGTCTCCGGAGGAGACCCATCCGAGTTGTTGAAGCGAAAATCGACGAACCGAGTCTTCTCGGGATGCAGCGTTAGCCCATACCGATGAAGCCGCTTGCCCAGAACGCGGAGGACTCGCTTGGCGTCGCGGAAGTACGCGAACGCCATAACGGCATCGTCGGCGAATCGGACAAGGGCGCTGTTCCCTGCGAGCCGTGAACGCACCTCGCTCTCGAACCATTCATCCAGCACGTGATGCAGGAAGATGTTTGAGAGAATCGGTGAGATCACGCCGCCCTGCGGGGAGCCTTCGGTCGCATGGCGCAGAAGCCCATCTTCCAGGACTCCTGCCTTCAGCCATTTGTCGATCATCCTTCGGATCACACCATCCGTGACCCGTCTGTCAAGAAAGTCGCGCAGGTGCGAGTGTGGAATCGAGTCGAAATACTTGACGATGTCGATGTCCAACACCCAGCGCAGTCCGTGGCTCATGAAGCCCGTGCGAAGATCTTGCAGGGCTTGATGCGCCGACCGTCCCGGCCGGAAGCCGTAGGAGCAGGTAAGGAAGTCTTGCTCGTAAACGGCCTCCAGCACCATGACGATCGCCCGCTGGGCCACCTTGTCCTCGAGGGTTGGAAGGCCGAGAGGTCGACGCGATCCATCCGCCTTGGGAATATATGCCCGTCGCACTGGCGGTGCCTGATAGCGGCCCGACTTGATGCGGCCGAGAAGGTCAAGCAAGTTGGCCTCCAGGTTCTTCGCATAGTCGACCGCCGTCATGCCGTCGATGCCAGGAGCACCATCCTTGCGGGTGAGCCGCCAGGCCTCCTTCATCCATTCCAGGTCGATGACGTGGTGCAGCGTGGAAAGCGCCGCTCCGCGCTTGGCTCTTGCCAGCGCAGCTATCCGTTGTCGTTTCGTGGACAGGTTTGCGAAGCTCAAGGTCTTCTCCCGTGTTTCTCGCCAACGGCTCTCGTCCCGTGGCGCCTCCCTTCCCTCAGTCGGGTCCCGGTGGGTCCAGTTCCCCGCGTGTGGTTGGTACTATGAAGGCGCTACGACTTCCCGCTCGCGCAATCCCGGTCGCTTATTGGTTCGCTTCCGAGCACCACGCGATCCCTCCAGTGTTCGTGCTCGCCGCATGGCGCTCCCAGATCGGTGGAGGACCGGCCCCGGGCCCGGGCACTTGTTCAGCCGGCTGCCCAAACTGCCGGCTCGCTCTCACGTGGGCATGAGCGGGATCTCTCAGGTTCCCAGGCGATCCGTCCCGTGCCTCTGCCCCGCTCCAAGACCCCGGTCGGACCGACGAGCCCATGGCCATTGGCGGTCTCGTCGATGCTGCCCCCGCTCGAATGACAGCGAAGGCTCCAACAAGAAAAGCATTTCGAGGCTAATGCGCGGCTTCGGCACCTGCTGCCTACGCTTCCAGACTGACGTTGCCGTCAGCCCGGCAAGGCTCACTTCCGGCTGGCTGGCTCGCCTTTGCCGGGAGGGAGTTGAACCCTCTGGATCGCATTGAAAGGTTTCAGATCACGTGTTCATCCTCCTTTCCAGGGCTTACCCTGACGCTACATCCGCCGCTTTCTCCTGCACGTCCTGCCGAGCGGCTTCCACCGCATCCGCCACTACGGCCTCATCGCCGGCACGGTTCGGGCGCGCACCATCGAGCGCGTCCGCCAAGCGCTCGCCGCGCCGAAGACCACATCTGAGCTCTCGCACGCCGAGGCGAACAGCCAAGCCGAAACAGCTTCGCCTGTGCGACGCTGCCCCTGTTGCGGCGGCCGGATGATCATCGTCGAAACCTTCGAAGGCGCGCGCCCCGGCCGCCCGCCGTCGCCGACCCGCATCAGGATCGACACCTCATGACCGTCGCCGCGATTCCCACGCAACCCCGTCTCGCCGCGCCTCCAGCCACGCGCCGGAGCAGCAAGCCGATGTCCTCACGACCGCCGCGGACGCTCTCCCGACGCCGCTCCCATACCCGCTGCTCGCATCCTCGCCCCCGAAAAGGCCCGTCGTGTTCGCTCTCGACGGCAACGCCGACCGCCTTTCGCCCCCGCCGCCACATCGGCGATCCGTCCGCGACCTTCAAATCCCCATAGGTCGCGCCCAGCCAATCCGCGCCTCTTCCTACCCGCGGTTTCCCCCTTACGAGGCTTTCGGACGCCGGCCCCAGCGCCCGGCCCAGCGCGCCTGCCAAGGGCCGGCGTCCGAAACCCTTCAGTCAAGCTGCCGTCGCAGATCGAGACCGCGAATGTCGCAAGTAGGCGGGTAAGCAGGCCTTGCCTCTAGGCGCGGTCACCGCCCGAAGCAGACGTCCCTATTCATGCTCCGATCTCGTGGGTGACCGCCCAGCGACGATTGAGATCGGCGCGAAGGTCGTCGGCCACGCGCGCACTGTCCGCTTCCCGAGATCGCGGTTTCGAGGACCCTGTTCGCCGAGAGTCTACGAATTTGCGGCCTCCGAGGCGGCGTTAGATTGAGGCGTGCACCAGCAGCTTGAGCGCATAGCCGATCGCGTACGAGATGCCCGCGGCGCTCATGCCGATGAGCAGCGTCTCGAGTCCTGACCGTAGCCATCCTGACGGCGACCAGTGGCTCTTCACAGCGCCGATGACGAAGAACACGAGACCGGTCGCGACGACGCATGCGCCGAACTTGTAGGCGGCGATATAACTCAGCAGTGGGACGAGGCCACACAGCACGAAAGCTGCCGAGGTGCTCAGAGCAGCCAAGATCGGAGACTTGATGGCCGAGGAAAGGCCGTATTCTTCCACCGCCATGGTATGCGTCCAGCGGTCTTCGTTTGAGGTAATGACGTCGACGATGCGCTCCAAATCCGGGCCGGAGAAGCCCTTTCGGGCGAAGATTTGGCGGATCTCTTCGCGTTCGCCGCCGGGGGCAAGCGAAATGTGTCGCCTCTCCACCTCGAGAAAGTGTTTGAATAAGTCAGATTCCGCCTTGGTGCCGCTATAATTCCCGGCGCCCATCGCGAATCCATCCGCAACGAGATTGGCCATCCCGAGAACCAGGACAACCGCGCCCGGCATATCGGCGCCAACGACGCCGGCGACAATCGCAAATGTCGTTATCGTTCCATCTATGCCGCCGTAAATCCAATCTCGGAGGTAGCTGACCGGCGGATCCTCGGCGAGGCGTCTAGCGATGTCATCCGCATGATGACTGTGTTCCAGCCGGTCTTGAATTCGAGAGTCTTTAGCAATCATCGCGCCCTCCTCAATCTCGCGTTGGCTACGAGACACAGCGCGATAGCAATTCAGAACAGCATATCTTTGTATGTCTCGACGCTCGCAGCTCGTTAGCGCTGGCGCCATTGCCGCTGGGCGTCGCGGTTAGGGCGAAGCTGCCATTCGTCCGGTCGACTCTACGCCCATGCGAGGCAAGCGTTTGATCACCAGACACTCGCTGACCCGGCCGTGGCTGCTCTGTTCGACCATCCAACGAAGCTCGGCGCGAAGCGCGAAAAGCTGAGCGGTGCGCCGGTCAACCTCAACGCGATGACGCCGCGCGAGGCGATCCGCTTCCCCACACAACTCACCGCCCCGCGCCTTAGCTGCTCGGCAACCCTGGAATGTCCACGCCAAAAGTCTGCAGCAGCAAGATGACGTTCAGAGCGAGGATCGCCACCGTTCCGACGATCGCGGCGACATCGGTCAGCCGACTGTTGGCGAAGGCGCCCATGATGTCCTTGCGCCGCGTGAACATGAGCAGCGCGATGACCGGCACAGGCAGAGCGAAGCTCAAGACCACCTGGCTGATGACCAGCGCGTTGGTCGAATTGACGCCGAGCCACACGACGATGAACGCGGGAATCATCGTCACCAGACGGCGAACGATGACCGGGATGCGGAAGCCGACAAAGCCCTGCATGATCATCTGTCCAGCCATTGTGCCGACCGCCGAACTGGATAGCCCGGACGCCAGCAGCGCGGTGAGGAACACCCCGGAGGCCGCGGCGCCGAGCAACGGCGTCAGCGTCGAATAGGCCGTCTCGATTTCGGCGACGTCGCTGTGGCCCTCGTGGAATGCGCTCGCGGCCATCACCACCATCGCCATGTTGACGAGCCCGGCGACCGCCAGGGCGATCAGGACCTCGATGTTCGAGAAACGCAGCAACTGGCGTCTTTCGTTGTCGTTGCGCGCGGGCGCCCGGTTCTGGGTGAGGCCGGAATGCAGGAAGATTGCATGCGGCATGATCGTCGCGCCGACGATGCCGACGGCGATCGTCAAGGCGCCGGCGTCCGGCAACCGCGGTACGACGCTGCCGAACGCCGCCGCGCCCCAATCGACCGGCGCGATGAACATCTCAGCGAGATAGCAAAGCGCGATGGCGGCGACCAAGGCGCCGATAATCATTTCGATTGGCCGAAACCCTCGCCCCTCGAACATCAGAATGCCGTATGTCAACACGGCCGTGACGCCCATGCCGGCGACAAGCGGGATGTGCAACAGCAGGGACAGACCGATGGCGCCGCCGAGGAATTCGGCAAGGTCGGTCGCCATCGCCGCGACTTCGCTGACGATCCACAAGGTATAGACGACGGGCTGAGGAAAATGCTCGCGGCACATTTCCGCAAGGTTGCGCCCCGTGACGATGCCGAGCTTGGCCGACAACGCCTGGAACAGCATGGCGATGACATTGGCCAGGAGCACGACCCAGAGCAGCGCGTAACCGTATTTGGCGCCGGCCTGAATGTTGGTCGCGAAATTGCCGGGGTCCATGTAGGCGATCGAGGCGATCACGGCGGGGCCGGCGAACAGCAGCGGACTGAAACGGCGCGCCTTGCCACCCAACACGTCGCGGATCGCCTCAACGGTTCGATCCGTCATTCCTGTTCGCGTCGCTATGTCGCTCATCGGACTTTATCCACGTTCCCAGGAGGTATAAATGCCTGCTCTGCAGAATATAGCCAATGCTACGGCTTTGTCAATCGCCTCCGAAACCGCGCCAAGCGTGCAATCACCAGCTGGAAATCATGATTGCAGTTTACAGCCACGGCTGTATATCGAAGCCCGAGTTCACACATTCGTCGGGCGGGCTACGCCGCTGCAGCGACGATAAGGAGGGGCGTTTTGCAGGCCAGGAAGCGCAGAGGCGGTCTGGGGGTCGACGACGCGGACCTTGCCGGCGATCCCGTTTACGCCGATCAATTCATGAGAACGCGTACGGCGCGATCGGCGTCAATGCTCGAGGACTACACCGAACTGATTGCCGATCTGATCGCGGTCAACGGCGAAGCGCGCACGACCGATATCGCGCGGCGACTTGGCGTGACCCACCCGACCGCCAGCAAGACCATAGCTCGATTGAAGCGCGAGGGCCTCGTGACGGCCCGGCCCTACCGCGGAATATTTTTGACCGAGGCGGGCGCTGCGATGGCCAAGAGCGCGAGTCAACGTCACAGACTGGTGGTCGAACTGCTCATGGCGGTCGGGGCGCCCCGCGAAGCGGCGGAAGCCGACGCCGAGGGCATCGAGCATTATGTGTCCGCAGCTACCTTGCAAGCCTTCGAAGCGTTTCTGCGCAACCGCGGCTGTCCTCAACCGAATTGACAGGCGGGTAGTGTCCTAATGTAACGGTCGGTGCTTTATTGCGAAACGCTTCATCGCCTCAGTAACAGGCTCGAAGTCGAAGTTACCATTCTCTTGCGTCAACCATGTCCATTGCCGCTCGAGGATTCCTTTCCGGCGAACTGCAGGGCATAGCCAAATCCACTCCAAGCGCCTTCCGGAGGAACCGTCCATATATTCTACGCGCCGAAATCCACAGGCCCCGGCTATCGCTCCAAACGGCAGACTTTGGGTGTCGTCAGCGAACAGATAGCAGTGACATTCGACGGGCATTATAGTTCCGTTGCTTGGCCACGCGGTTATTCCGCCCGGCACTTCATTCGCAAAGGCAACGGATCTGTTATGCGTTGCCTCATGCACCCAATCGGGGGAGAGGCAGCACACGAATAGGGGGTGGCCGCCGGTTCGAGCAATTTCTTCTGCGAACCTTGCGTCTGGGGCCGGACTTGTTGCTTCCAAAATCCTCGCATGCCGCTCCGCATGCTGTTTTTGGTCAGGCTCCCAATCGGGCATATAAGTCAAGCCGCAGAAAGGACAGGTACTCCTCATCACGATGTCCGCTCAACCAGTTCTTCCAGCGTCCATAGCCGATCACTGACCCCTGCCGCGCCATAACTGGCGTGACAGGGAGGGTCCCATGCAAAGACTTCCGCGAGGCTCAACTCGATTGCCTCGATATGGACGGGTGTCGCGATGCTCTTTGGTTGTCTAGCGACGCTGAGCACCGTTTATTTTTGAAATTAGGACACTACCAACCGGCCGGGTAGTGCCTCAGTTTGAATTTGAAAGAGTCGCCGACAAAATTCGTCAGGCGACCGGCGCCTTCGTCGCCGGGGTCTTGCTGTCGTCGGCGGGAAGGCCCTCGGTCCGCGCCGACGACGTCGGGGCGGCTATTTTCGCGTCTAGGACCAGCGGGCGTCAATCGACCCCTGGCCGCAACCGCATTCTTCATTGGACCAAGCCTCGCGGCCTTCTTTGACCAACAGCCAGACGATCGCCAGCGAGCCCACGCCGTCGATCCACCATAGGCCGAACGCCCATTGAGCGGCGAGGCTGATGACGACGACCAGCGATAGCCAGCCGCAGGTCACGGCTTCCATCGCATCCGCCCTGAGGGCGCGACTGCCGATCTTATCCGCAATCACGATCTTGCGACGCGCCAGATAACGCATTGACGGAATCGCAGCCAGAGCGACGATGAAGCCCGGCCACGAGAACGCTTCCCCCTGTCGCGTCGATAAACTCCAAAGTGCCGCGATCGTGACGTAAGCGGCCAATGCGAAAAGCAATCCACCCGCGATCCGGCTCGCCCGCCGCTCGGCATTCTCGGAGAACGCCTGGCCGCGACGAAGCTCAACCGTTAGCCGCCAGATCAAGGCGCCAGCCGAGGACAGCTCGATCACGCTGTCGAGTCCGAACGCCAACAAAACGAGGCTGCCGGCAGCAAGGCCCGACGCCAGAGCGACTGTCGCCTCGACGCTCATCCATCCGATCGTCAGCCATTCCAGCTTAAACGCATCGCGGATAAGGGCTTCGCGATCGCCGGGGGGCCTCAGAGGCAGAGCCAATGGCGGGGGCGCGCAGCACTCATCCGCACATAGGGTCGTCATCTTCTCAGCTTGGACCTGGCTCATTCGCTTTCTTCCGTCCTTGCCGCCAATCATATAGCGAGGAGATGGCGGGCGCGAGGGAGGCGTTAAGGCCCTGGAAATTCAAACTGATACACGACCGACCGGCGGCGCGCGATGTGCGTCTCCGCGCCTTTGCCAACGCACCAACTGCCTTTGCGAAGATAGTCTGCCTTTCGTTGATTTGGGACGGTCGCCTCAAACCTCTGAAATGGGTCGAGTCGACCCGTCGCCACGCCGTCGCCGAATGACCGCTGTTGGCGCTCTCCTCCCGTACCGGGGCCGACCGGGAACGGCCGCAAAGGATCGGATACGACGCGTTCGGGGAGCTGACAATGAATGAGCGGTATTTGCGCATTGCGGGCGCCCCTTGTCGGCTACGAATGACCCGTGTCCGCCCTTCTGCAACGTAGCCTGATCGGCGCTACGCGTTCAATCTACGCGACAAGCACTGGAAGGCCCGGCTCCACGCGGCGGCTTGCCGAAGGCGGCTACTGCCTGAGGACCAGGACGCCGTCGCGCTGCTCGACGCTGACGAGCCGCTTCAGAAAGCTCGCGCCGAGCAGGTTCGCGTCGCCCGCCTCCGGGGCGAGGATCAGCGCCTGCACGTCGCGCATGTAGAGACCGCCGAAGCTGACGGATTCGAGCGTGACGGGCGAGGCGAGCGAGTCGCCGTTGGCCGTCCGGATTCTCCACTTCGGCCCCGGCACCGGAACGAGCCCGAGCCGCGCGGCGGTCGCGGCGGAGATCGTGACGACGCTCGCGCCGGTGTCGATCATCATGCGGACCGAAAGGCCGTCGACGAGCACGTCGGCGGCGTATTGGCCGCGGGCGTCGGCTGCGAGCTGAGCCTCACGAAAGCCAGTCGTCTGACGCTCGGCGGGACGTTCGGCAGCCGGCGTCGCGGCGAGCGTCTCGACATGCGCCGGCTGATCCGGCGCTGTCGCCAAGCCCGAGACCAGCGCCGGCGCCAGCAGGGCGAGCGCCAGAACCGCAATTGAGAACGTCAGAGCGCCCTTGAGCATGCCGGCTCCGCGAGGGCGCAGGCACGAGGCGCCCGGCCTGCATTGTCAGGCCCGAAGGCGCAAGAAAGGGTGAAGCCGGCCGGTCGAATGCGACGGCTCGCCGTGTTCGGCCCGCGCGGCCCCAGGGCGCGGACGGCTCCGCGCTATCGGACGGCGCGCGTCTCGCGCGCCTTGGGGCGGCGAGACGCCGCCCGTCCGATCCGGCGCTGTCGCCAGGCCCGAGACCAGCGCCGGCGCCAGCAGGGCGAGCGCCAGACCGGCTGCTGTCCGCCGAGACGGTTGAGCGCTACAAGCCGAACCCGGCCGTGTACGACATGGCGATTTCCAGCCTCGGCGTCGCCGAGTCGGAGATTCTGATGGTGGCCGCGCACAACTACGATCTGGACGCGGCGAAGCAGCAGGGTTTGCGAACCGCATTCGTCGGCCGACCGACCGAGTTGGGGCCGGCCGGATCGCCGGGCAATGGACCCGATCCGAGCTTCGACTTCAACGCGGTGAGCCTCACCGACCTCGCCGAGCAGCTTGGCGCTCTCCTCGTGACGACGCCGGACGATTGCCTGTCGCTCGATCCTCTGAAAGTGCAGGCCCGGCGGGTCGCCGGGCGCTGGACGATCGTCGACGGCGATCAGAACGTGCTGGATTTCGGCGCTTCGCAAGCCAATGCCGAGCGGGCGAAGGCCGTCATCCGTCATTACGGATTCGATCGCATGTGTTTCGTCGGACGCCCCAACCCGCCGATGATGTATTTTACCGTCGCCGGAAAGGCGCCCGCGGGCGGGATGGCCGGCGAGGACGCCATCGCCTTCGACCTCTCAGGCGTCGTGGCGCAACGCAACAAATAGCGGGGAGTTGGATCGTGACCAACGGCGCTTCGCGCATGCTCGACTTCGGCGCCAGCAAGACGAACGCCGTCCACGCCGTGGCCATCATCAAGCGTTATGGGTTCACGCACCGATGCTTCGTCGGGCGCCCGCACGCGCCGATGATGTACTTCCGGAGATAACACATTCGGCCGGCTGTCCGCGACAGACAACGCGCCGCCCGCCGGTCGCTTATCGAGCCTGCAGGCGGCCACGGTTCCCCTTCTCCGCCCAGCGGGGAAGGTGTCGCCGAAGGCGACGGATGGGGTGCGGAAAGCAGGGCGCTTGAGCCACAAGTTCGCGCTAACGTTCGTGCAGGTCCTCTGGCGTCCGTCGCGGCGGGCCACACCCCATCCGGCCCTGCGGGCCACCTTCCCCAGCAAGCTGGGGAAAGGGATCCGCGGTAGCGTTCTCAGGTGTACCGGTTCACCACGTTCTCGAAGAACTCCTGCCGGCCGGAGCGCGGCTTGGGGTCGATCTTCTCCTCGGCGACGCGCTTGGCGATCGCCTCGAGGCTCGCGCCGGGTTTCAGCATCGCCTGCGCCGCGGCTGAGTTCCAACCGGCGTAGCGCTCCTCGCGCAACGCGTCGAACTTGCCGGCCTCGATCATCGCCGCCGCGGAGACGAGCGCCTCGGCGCAGGCGTCGATGCCGCCGATATGTCCCAGCAAAAGATCCGCCGGATCAATCGACTGGCGGCGCACTTTCGAATCGAAGTTGAAGCCACCGGGCGCGATGCCGCCGTTCTTGAGGATGAAATAGATCGCCGGAACGAGTTCCGTCGCGTTGTTGGGGAACTGGTCGGTGTCCCAGCCCGTCTGGTAGTCGTTGCGGTTGGCGTCGACCGAGCCGAGCACGCCCAGCGCGGCGGCGAGCGCCACCTCATGCTCGAAAGAATGGTGCGCCAGCACCGCGTGGCCGACCTCGATGTTGAGCTTGACCTCGTTCTCGAGGCCGAACTTCCGCAAGAACCCGGCGACGGTGGCGACGTCGAAGTCGTACTGGTGCTTGGTCGGCTCCTGCGGCTTCGGCTCGACCAGCAGCACGCCCTTGAAGCCGATCTTGTGCTTATAGTCGACGACCAGCGACAGGAACCGGCCGAGCTGATCCAGCTCGCGCTTAAGGTCGGTGTTGAGCAGCGTCTCGTAACCTTCGCGGCCGCCCCATAAAACGTAATTGGCGCCGTGCAGCTTGTGGGTCGCGTCGAGGACGTTCTTCACTTGCGCGGCGGCATAGGCGAACACGTCCGGATCCGGATTGGTCGCCGCGCCCGCCATGTAGCGCGGGTGGCTGAAGAGGTTCGCCGTCCCCCACAGGAGCTTGACGCCGGTGGCCAGCATCTTTTCGGCGAACCGATCGGTGATCTCAGCGAGATTGCGGCCGAACTCGGCGAGGTTCGCCCCCTCGGGCACGACGTCCTTGTCGTGGAAGGCGAAGAACGGAAAGCCGAGGATCGAGAACATGTCGAAGGCGACGTCCGCCTTGAGCTGCGCGCCCTCCATGTCCTCGTTGTTCCACGGCCGCTGGAAGGTCGACGAACCAAACATGTCCGACCCGAGCCAGCCGAAATTGTGCCAGTAGGCGACCGAGGGGCGAAGTTGCTCGGCCATGGTCTTGCCGAGGACGACCCGGTTCGGATCGTAATGCCGGAAGGCCAGGGGATTTTCGCTCTTCGGCCCTTCATATTTGACCGGCCCGATGTCGCCGAAAAACCGCTTGCTCATTCTTGCTTCTCCTCGTGCGCCATGAGGCGCTGTCGCTCGCCTGCATTTTCGCGCAAAACGACGCCCGGCGGCAAGCGCTAACATGCCACCGCTTGCCGGAATAAGCGGGATCGAGGCGCGCTCGGGTTTGCGCGGGCGGCGAAGGGCCCCGCGGGACGGCGGGTCAGGGAGCGCTAGTCAGAGGCCCGGCGAAGGCCTGCGAAGAGCGAATCCACGGGGTTCGAAGCCGGCCGCTGCTTCACGCCTTGACAGGACGCCTCAGCGCAAGGACTCGCAGAGTGCGTACCAGGGGCTTGGCGCTGCAAAACTTCGGCCAAGGCGCCGACGGGGATGCTCTCGGCCGCCTCCATATCCGCCAGGCCGCTTACGGGGATGCTCGCGGCCCTCTCCACCCCAATTGAACCGACTTCCGTAAGGGCGGCGACGACGGGCGCCAGATCGTCCGTGCTCTCAGCAAGTTGGACGAGCCGCAATCGCAAATTCTCGCATCCCAGCGCGTCGACCGATAGCGGCGCCGTTCGGTCGCCGGCCGAGTCGGTTCGCAGACGCTCCAGGCGATCGGCGCCGTAACTGCAGATCGCATAGGATGAGGTTGCGTCGGACGCAGGCGCCGCTGGCCGCGAAGGCCCGGCGCTGGCCTCCAGGGTTTCCCCGGACATGCGCTCGATTCTCACGTGGGCCAGCCCGGCGTCGCGGAAGCCGAGCGTCTCGGCCGCCGCAGTCGAAACGTCGATGACCCTGCCACGGATGAACGGCCCCCGATCGATAATCCTGACGATCACGGACCGGCCGTTGTCGAGATCGAGGACCCTGACCCGCGATCCCATCGGCAGGCTGCGATGCGCCGCGGTCATCCCTTGAGCGCCATAGAACGACGCCAGGCCCAGCTCCGTGGCCGAGGCGTCGCAGCCCATGCCGAGAGCGATCGCGCTGAAAACAAAAAGTGCTCGCATCCGCGGCTTGCCTCGTGCGCCTCGCGCCCGCTCGGAGTCCGCCGCAATGGAAACACAAAATTAACCAACTTGCTAGCCGCCCGATCATCGAGCAGCAATTCTAAAAGTGGTTCATTTTTGGGATTGAACGAAGCCGCTATCGCGGCGGAAGCGGAAGCGAGCGGATGATCGGCGGGATGGAGTGAATGTCCTCCTGCCTGAGAGGATGGGGTGTTCAGTAGCCCCCTCTCAGGCAGGAGTTTCAGATGGCCGAGATGAGCCCTCTGCGTCGCCGGATGGTCGAGGACATGACGATCCGCAATCTGTCGCCGGCGACCCAGCAATCGTACATCCACGCGGTTTCGAAGTTCAGCCGATATTTCGGCCATTCGCCGGATCGGCTCGGGTTGGAAGACGTCCGCGCCTACCAGGTGCATTTGATCTCGAAAGGGATCTCCTGGGCGTCGCTCAATCAGGTCGTGTGCGCGCTGCGTTTCTTCTACGGGGTGACGCTCGGCGACGAGGCGATCCCGGAGCGGATCGCCTACGCCCGCGAGCCGCGCAAGCTGCCGGCCGTGTTGAGCGCCGGCGAAGTCGTCGCTTTCTTGAAGCCGTCTCGAGCCTCAAGGCTCGGGTCGCGCTGACCACCGCCTATGCCGCAGGCTTGCGGGTGTCAGAGGTCGTCGGCCTGAAGGCGCCCGACATCGACAGCGACCGCATGGTCATCCGGGTCGAATGCGGCAAGGGCGGCAAGGAGCGCTACGTCATGTTGTCCGAGCAATTGCTCGGCATCCTGCGCAGCTACTGGCGTCTCGCGCATCCCGAACGGTTTTTGTTCCCGGGTCGCGACAAGCACAGGCCGATCGAGCCGACGGTCCTGCACGCCGCCTGCCGTTCGGCGCGCGTCGCGGCCGGCATCGACAAGCGCGTGAGCGTGCACGTTCTGCGCCACAGCTTCGCGACCCATCTCCTGGAGAGCGGCGTCGACATTCGCATCATCCAGGTCTTGCTCGGACACGAGAATTTGTCGACGACGGCGCGCTACACGCACGTGTCATCGCAGGTGATCGCCAGGACTGAGAGCCCTCTCGACCGGCTCTCGCTGCAGGTGACGCCGCCGGAGTAGCCGGTGACGGCGCGGCCGGCGTTCGAACTGGCCGATGTCTTCCACCGTCACGGCGAGACTTACGAACGAGCGAACGCCGGACATCTCGGGCGCGTCGAGCGGCGCGTGATCGGAGCGATCACGGCCTGCCGCACGGCGTCGCTCGGCGGTCATGTCGAGCTCTGCGACGATTGCGGGCTCACCCGCATCGCTTACAACTCGTGCAGAAACCGCCATTGCGGGAAGTGTCAGGGGTCGGCGCGCGCGGAGTGGCTCGCTGCTCGTCAGGCCGAACTGCTGCCGGTTCCCTACTTCCACGTGGTCTTCACCCTGCCGCCGGCGGCGGCCGGGATCGCTTTCCAGAACAAGCAAACGGTCTACGGCCTGTTGATGCGCGCCGCCGCCCAGGCGCTCATGACGCTTGCCGCCGAGCGTCTGGGCGCCAGGATCGGCCTCATCGCCGTCCTGCATACCTGGGGACAGACGCTGACCCACCACCCCCATGTCCATTGTCTGGTTCCCGGCGGCGGCGTTGCCCTCGATGGTCAGCGATGGGTCTGCAAACCCAACTTCCTGCTCTCCGTCCGCGCCCTGTCGAAGACCTTCCGCCGCCTGTTCCTCGACGGCCTGGAAACCGCTTTCCGGCGCGGCGAACTCGGTTTCTTCGGCGACCTGGTCCCGCTCGCCGAGGCCGCCGCGTTCGCCGAACGCATGCGCGCTCTGCGCCAAGGCCCCTTCGTCGTCTACGCCAAGCCGCCATTCGGCGGACCCGCGCGCGTGCTCGCCTATCTCGCCCGCTACACGCATCGAACCGCCATCGCCAATACGAGGCTCGTAGTCGTCGGCGACGATGAAGTCGCGTTCTCCTACAAGGACTATCGTCGCGGCGGGCGCCCCCGCGTCATGCGCCTCGCCCCGCACGAGTTCATCCGGCGTTTCCTGCTCCACGTCCTGCCCGACGGCTTTCACCGCATCCGGCACTACGGCTTTCTCGCCAAGGGCGACCGAGGCGAGAGCCTCGCGCGCTTGCGCCGCCTGCTTCAGCCCCAGCCGACCGGCGAGCCCGCCGCCGCCAGCGAGCCACAGCCAGACAAACACGCCCGCGAGCCATTTGCCCGCTGCCCGGATTGCGGCGGTCTCATGCGCCGCATCGGCCTCGTTGACCCGGCCGCCGCATTCCGCTGCGACACATCATGACCTCGAGTCTCGCCCCCACCTCGATCGCCCGTCCTCGCCCCCACCACCAAGCCGCTCAAGCCGCCGGCGATGAGGCTTCTTGCCGTCGCCGCTCCGCTTCGACCCAGATCCCCTCTCTGCTAACCCTCCAGAGCGCGCCCGAATCCCGCCGCCGCGCCTCCGAACCGCTCAACGGTCTCCTCCAGCTGAACGCGCAGGGCAAAGACGCGCCGTCAAACCCGAGCGCCCTCGCGCGCTTTCCCCATAGCGCCTGACCGGCCCGCGCCTTCGTTCAATCCGGCTTATGTGAGGTCGCCTTCCCTGGCCCACAAACCTGTGCGCCGGCGACCTCACATAACCCTCCAGATTCACAAATCGGGGGAAACATGATTCACGCTGGGGATGGAGATTTTGGCGGGGCTACTTTCTGGCCTGAGGGCGGTTTGCGCTGGGTTCCCGGACCCTCGCAAGGGGCGGAGCGGCAATATCGCCATGGCGGATTTCGGTTTGTCGGCGTTCGCCCTGTTCTTCATGCAGAGCGCGTCGTTTCTGTCCTTCCAGCGGGCGCTGGAGAGAGGCCAGGGACGGTCCAACTGCCAGACCTTGTTCGGAATTGAGAAAATCCCTTCCGACAATTACATCAGGGACATGCTCGACGGCGCGGACCCTGCTCTGCTCGCGCCCTGCTTCGAGAACATGGAGCGGCTGCTGTTCGAACCCGCAATGCGCGAGGCCTTCGGGCGTCTGGGCGGGCGGACGCTCGTGGCGCTAGACGGGACCGAGTATTTCTGCAGCCAGAAGATCACTTGCCCGCATTGCCAGACGCGCAAACGCAGCAACGGCAAGATCGAGAGCTATCATTCCATGCTGGCCGCGACCGTGGTCGCGCCGGGACATTCCAAGGTCGTCCCCCTGAGCCCCGAGTTCATCGTCGAGCAGGACGGCGCTGAGAAGCAGGACTGCGAGCGCAACGCCGTCAAACGCTGGCATGAGAAGCACGGCGCGCGCCTGAAACCGTTGCGCCCGGTGTATCTCGCCGACGATCTGTTCGCCTGCCAGAGCGTGGTCGAGGGGCTCGTCGCAAGCGGCGACGATTTCCTCTTCACCTGCAAGGAGACCTCGCACAAGGCGCTCTACGACTTCATCGACGGCTGCGAGTTCGAGCGCCACGAGGTCAAGGTCCGCAAGGGCAAGACGCACGAAACGCACCGCTATCGCTTCATCGAAAAGGTCCCGTTGCGCGACGGCGAGGACGCCGTGCTGATCAACTGGATCGGCTTCAAGATTTTGGACGCCAAGGGCGTCGTGAAATACAGGACGGCCTTCGTCACTTCGTTGCCGGTCACAAAAGCCAACGTCGCCGAGATTGTCGTCTGCGGCCGCGCGAGGTGGAAGATCGAGAACGAAAGCTTCAACGTCCTGAAAAACCACGGCTACGAACTCGAACACAATTTCGGCCATGGCGAGACCTATCTGGCCATGACGCTCGCCGCCCTCAACATGCTCGCCTTCGCCTGGCATACGGTTCTCGACCTTCTCGAGCCGCCGTGGCGCAAAGCCAGAGAAGCGGCGGAAAAGCGAACCAGCTTCTTCGCCTATATCGCAACCTTGACGAGCTTCGTCGTCTTCCCCGCCTGGTCCGACCTCCTCGAAGCCCTCGCTACCTTCACCATCCCGCCCGATCTCCTCTCTGTCCAAAAAAACGAATGAGAAACAAGCCACGGGGGACTTTTAGAATCGCTCATCATCGAGATCCGCGAGCCCGAAAGGCCGGCACGAAGCGCATGAGGGCGGGCAAGGGATTCCCGGTCGACCGGACCCTTGGACCGGCCCAGCAAAAAGGGGTTGAGCGCGTGTCACCGTGATCCGAACAGAAGCCGGCGGCGACGGAGGCGCTGCGCTCGCTGGGCATGGTTGGCCCCCGTTCTTTGCTGAGCCTAATATCGTCCTTCGGACCCCGGTCAGAGACAGGACGCGATGATGGACCTCTCGTCGGTGGGAATGGCGGCGCTGCGCGACCCGCTGTTTGTCACGCTTTGCGCATTTTCCTTCCTGGGATTGGCGGCCCATTTCCTGTTCCGCCGCCATCCGCTCGGCCGAGCGTTGGTGCGGGTCGTCTTTCTGAGCGTTTTGACCATCGTCTTGCTGCGCGCGGGCATCATTCCCTATCAACCGCTGGCTCTGACCGGGGCGCCGCTCGAAGACGCAGCACATGTCGCCCTCAAAATTGCCTGGTGGGCGTTGGCGGCCTGGTTTGCCGTCGGCGTTCTGCGCGTTTTTGTCGCTACGGAGCATCGTCCCCACGAAGAAAAGCTGGTCCAGGATCTAATCGCCGGCCTTATCTATCTCGCCGCCTTCTTCGCCATCATTTCGTATGTCTTCAACCTGCCGATCCAAGGATTGCTTGCCACTTCGGGCGCGATCGCGATCATCGTCGGTTTGGCGTTGCAAAGCACCATGAGCGATGTCTTTTCGGGCGTCGTGCTCAATTTCAGCCGGCCTTTCCGGCCGGGCGACTGGATCAGCATCGACGGCACTACCGAGGGCCGAGTCATCGAAATGAATTGGCGGGCGACCCATGTGCTGACCGGCAAGCGCGATCTGGCGATCGTCCCGAACAGCGCGATCGCCAAGGCCAAGATCGTCAACGCCAGCTCCCCAACGAATATCCATGGCATGACCGTGACGGTGCGGCTCGGCGCGGGGACGCCACCGGCCGTCGGCGCCGAAATCCTTCAGCTGGCCATCCTGAACACGCGGCCGATCTTGGCGACGCCTGCTCCAATGGTTGCGGTCAAGTCGGTCTCCGCTGATGGGAACCAATTCGATATCGATTTCTATGTCGAGGACGTGGCGCAGTCGACCCGCGCCCAAAACGAGCTGTTCGATTGGATTTCGCGGCATCTGGCGGCGGCCGGCATCGCTCTTGGATCAAGCCAGAGCCCGCCAGTCTCCATTCCCGACAACCCCAAGACGGCTCCGGAACGCGCACTGGATCTCGTTGAGCTCTTTTCCGGACTTACCCAGCAGGAACGTAAGACACTCTCTGAGAAAACCAAACTCCGTCATTATGACGCGGGAGAGGCCCTGGTCGAACCCGGAAAAGTGCTGACGTCTCTATTCGTCATCGGCGCGGGCGTCCTGTCTTTCACCAAGACTGTATCTGAGGGGGACATCGAGATCCTACGCATCGGACCGGGCGATCATTTCGGCGAGATCGGCATGCTCACCGGGCGCCCAGCGGAGGCAACCGTTAGAGCCCTGGCCCCGGTGACCATTTACGAGTTGTCTAAGGACGATCTGGCGCCGGTGCTCGAGGCGCGGCCCGAAGTCTCGCATGAAATGTGCCGGGCGCTGGCCGCGCGCCAGGCCGCGGGCAGGTTGCTCGCCTCGACCGAGATCGACAAGAGCGTGCCGCCGGTCCGGGTCGCGGCCTGGTTTTACGACCGTTGGCATCGGCTGTTCGATGTCGTGGCCGCCGAGTGACCACCTCAGCTCGGCCGTCGGCGGTGGAGCGAGCCCCCAAATCCCGCCCGAGCGCTGCTGCCCCGCTGATTCTCCGCATCGTTCTTCACGCATGGGATGCCGGGGAAAGCCCGGTATCCGCTAGATTACGGTGACGCGACCGTCTTTACGATTATGCCGCATGCCCCGTATCGCGAGATCGTCGGCTCCAGCAAACATTTGAGCGCGTCTCGCCGTAATCCTATCTACGACGGCTTGCGCGGGAACGCGGCTCGAAGAAAAGCGATCAACAGCAGTGGTGTGACGGGCCATTGAAACCAGATGTGGTTGAGGCCGCTAAACACGTTGATCAGAAACAGGAAGACTGCGACGGCGATCAACACGGCGCTCGCACGTGGCAGCCCTCTGTACCAAGCCCAGGCTGAAGACAGGCCAGCCCGACCCTGTTCTGCGGGACGAGGAGACGCGGCGAGCTCCATCCTGACATCGGGCCGCGACGCGTGTGGCCGGGTCGCCGCGCCGACTTGAAGAACGCGATAGCCTGTCACCGGGTTGGCGACGTTCTTCAACTGCTGTTGGCCGAGGCAGTCGAACCCAATGGAGAGCTTGTTGTACACCTGATCGTAGACCGGGCCGGAGATCAGGATTCCCCCCGGTTCGGCCCGCTCCTGCAATCGCGCGGCGATATTGACGCCGTCGCCATAGATGTCGTCGCCCTCCACCATCACGTCGCCCAAATGGATCCCGATGCGGAATCTCATCCGTCGCGGCTCGGGCAGCCCGCCATTGTAGGTGGAGAGCTCCTGCTGCGTCTCGACCGCGCATTGCACGGCCTCCACCACGCTGGGGAACTCGGCGATGACGGCGTCGCCCCAGGTGTTGACGACGCGCCCGTCGTGCCGCTCGATCAGCGTCGCCATGGCCGCGCGGTAACGGCGCAGCGTCTCCAGCGTGCCCGCTTCGTCGGCCCCCATGAGGCGGGCATAGCCTTCAACGTCGGCGCATAGGAGCGTCGTGAGCCGCCTTTTGACCTTCGTCGTCATGCCGAGATTGTAGCGCAAAAGCCTGCGGACGGCACGGCGTCGCGTCACTTACGACCCAGGCACCGGTGACGGGAATTACGGTGAACGGGGATTACGGCGACGCCGGATTACGATGACCGTCTTTACGATTTTTCCGCATGTCAATGTCCCCATGCGCGCATGAGCCGTATCGCGAGATCGGCGACCGCCCAGCAAAAAGAGATTTGAGCGCCTGTCGCCCTCATCTGCGCGACGCAAGCCTCGCGGAGTTTTCGCGGTCAGGCGGGCGGCAGATTTGAGGCGAACCTCTTGCCGTTCACGTCGGTGATGCGGACCTCCGCGCCCCCTCTTGTCGCATCGGCGTTGGCGGGAG
Organism: uncultured Alphaproteobacteria bacterium; assembly: GCA_963822215.1. GTDB lineage: Bacteria > Pseudomonadota > Alphaproteobacteria > Rhizobiales > Beijerinckiaceae > Roseiarcus. The sequence continues at coordinate 249,836 of CAWGGX010000005.1, read as the reverse complement.
GCGGAAGCGTGACGATGGCCCTGGCCCCAACCCCGGCCTCCAGTCCGTAAGGCGCGGCTTCGAACCTGTTGTAGGCGAAATCGTTGGCGATCGCCGTTGGGGCGAGGGCGGACAAGGCCCGCCAATCCCAGGTTGCGAGCGCTTTCCCGTCGGGCCCGACGACCTCGACTTGCATGATGTGGGCCGGCACGGCCGGCGTCCCTCCGTCGAGATAGACTGCGAAGCGAACGCCGCCGTCGCTGAGCAGCGTCGCGTCGGAAAGCGTGAAATGGTGCGCTGCGGGGCCGACGGGGCCCTTGTGATAGGGCGTCAGCACCGAGCCGCGGTAATAATTGTAGAAGCCGACATCGAAGACGAGAACCAAGGCGAGGACGGCGAGCGCGAGCTTGCGAAAGCCTTCGTCGCTCAGCGGCAGCTTCAGGCTTCCGCCGCCCCAGCGGAACCACATGCGCTCAGCCAAGCCGGGGTTGCGGCGAAGCCATGCGTTGTCGAGAGAGTAGGCGGCGCTTCCGGCCAGCATCAAGGACGCGCCCATGGCGACGTTGCACGCCGCCATCGTCCATTCGTCGATGCACGTGCCGCCCTGCCAGCCGAACAGCAGCATCAGCGCAATCGAGATGCCGACCGAAAGAAGCGCTGCAAGCCGCGTCATCAGCCCGGCCATCAGCGCAAGGCCGACGATCAATTCGGCGGCGCTGAAGATGACGATCGCCCCATACAGAAGCCAGAAGTGGTGGAGCAGGAAGGCGACAATCTGATCGGAGCCGAAGAGGGCGCCGGGCATCGCCGCCTGAGCTTGTTGGCCATCCACGACGGCTGCGCGGGATCGAGTTTCGACGGCGCATAGATGAAACGCCGCGATCCCCCACCCCAATAGATGAATCCCTGAATGACCCGGACCGACAGCATCGCGATCGCCGCGGCGCGCCAGTCGGCGCTTCCTGCGGCTAACGCGTCTGCCGCTCCACCCGCACTACGCGCCGTCAATGTCGTCATGCCGTTCCCCCCAGCCCGCTCAGAGTCTCTTACCTATTCCGGCATGAATGCGGGATTGGTCTTCGGAAATTGGGCGACCGTCTCGGGATCCAGGTTGAAGGTGGCTGAGACCATCTCCGGCGGAGAATGGGCGAGCCAATCGGCAAACGAAACCTCTTCGTAGCGGGAGGAGCGAAACACCGCGATCATGACCAGGTCGGAGTCGCCGGTATTCTCGATGTAGTGGCCGAACCCCTTTTTGACGTAACCGATGTCGCCGGGGCGGAAGTTCGCGGTGTTGGCGGAGGGCCCGGCGTTGAACACCGTCATGCGGGCCGCGCCCCTGAGGTAGTATTGCCACTCGTCGGCGTTCGGGTGCCAGTGCAACGTCCGCAGAGCGCCAGGTCTGATCGTGACGAGGCCCGCGGCGATGGTTTTCGAGACAGGAAAGTTCGAGCTGTCGGCGATCTGAAGGGACCCGCTGCGGTTTTCGCTCGCCTTGGGCGCCTTGGACAACGAAAAGGTGAACGGATAATCCGGCGCGCCGGCCGCGCTCGCCATCGCCTTCTGTACATCAGCCAGCGGACCCGGAACCTTGCCCTGGAAGATCCAGCGGTCCTGCAATGGGATGGCCTTGAAGGCTTCGGCCGGGACGCCGAAATTCTTCGCGAGCACCTCGGGCGGCGTATGCGCCATCCAATCGGTCGACAGCAGCGTGTTGAACTCCGACGAGACGCCGTTGTCGAAGGCGAGCACGTACTCGGCGCCGTCGGGACCCAGGCCCTGCAGCGAATGTGGCAGGCCCGCCGGAAAATACCAAAGGTCGCCCTCCTCGACATCGGCGACATAGGGGCGGCCCTGGGCGTCGAGGACGGTGATGCGGCAGTGGCCGTAGGTCATGATCGCCCATTCCGCTTGCTGGTGCCAATGCAGTTCGCGGATGCCCCCGGCCGAGAGGCGCATATTGACGCCAGCAATTTCGCTGGAGACGGCGAATTCGGCCTGCGTCACCTGACGTCCCCAACCGCCATCCTGGATGCGCCGCGGCGCAAGGTTGAAGGAGGCCCAGAACTCCGGCAGGCTGCCGACATCCGTAGGCGGCGGATCGAGGAAGGCAGGCATTTGTTGGGCCAGGCCCGCATCGTGTGGACCGGGAATTGCGAGAGCTCGCGGATCGGTGACGTTGACTGCGCCCTCGGAAGGCAAATCCGGATTGCCGAAGGACCCGGCCCGAACCAGCGTCGAGGTGACCGCGGCTCCGCCAGCGGCAGTTGCGGCAAGAACGGCGCGCCGTGAAAGGTTCATTTTGTCTCTCCGAACCGACGGACCCCGCGCCTTCATTTACACTACGGACAAGTGAGCCGCCGTCAATAAGCCGCGCCCGTCCCGAAGGTCTCGCCGGTCGAGAACGCGCCTCTCGGTTCGGGAGCGTTCGACCTGGGGAGAGGCGGACGGCCCAAGGCCCCGGGCGAGGGTTGGCTGGCGCGACCTTGTCTCGTCTCACTCCAGCACGAGCGATGGCTTGGATGCTTGCCGCTATCGCGACTGCGGCGTCACGTGCAGTTCGATCCCGGCCTGCCTTTGCAGATAGCCGATGACGCCGAAGAGGTTGCGCGCCTGTAGTGCGGCGGCGCGGGCCGAACATGCGGATCAGGCTCTTGGCGGGGGCGCCAGTCGCCTCGCCGAGCTTTTCGAAGCCGACCGTCGCTTGATGGTGTCCCGCAGGATCGCCTTGCCGGCGCCGACGTCGCCGGACAGCATCATGTCGAGCCCCTCGCGCAGCAGGTTTTCCGGAAGGCGGCATCGCTCGCAGCGCGCCGTTGCAACAGATCCTTGAAGCTCCTGGTCAGGGCCATACATCCGCCCCCGTCATTTGGGGCGCGGCCCTAGCCGTTTGCCAGCGCGACAGCCACGTTTGCCGCAATGGTGTGGCGGCGCGTCAGTTCTACCTGCTCGGAGGGGCCGGCTCCTCCGGCAGCAGATCGTTGGCGCGCGCCCACGCGCCCCAGTCCATCTGCTCCTCCTCGATCACTTCGAGCCGCTCCGTCAAAAACCGATAGTTGGTCTGATAGATCATGAGATTGTCGCACGGCCAGCGCGCCGACGGCGCGATCAAGCCGTCCAGGCCGAGAAAGGCGAGCGCCGCGCCGATGTTTTGCGTAAGGGCATAGTCGACTGCGCTTGATTTGTGCTCGTTTATGCTCTTGGATATAACGAGTTCTCTCAGCGAATTGGCGGCGCGCTGAATGCCTCCTAAGGCCCAAAGGCTATTCCCTCTGATCGTGCGCGCTGGCACTCTCGATCAGGCTCGGCGCTTTCTAAAGAGTCGCGGGCTTCCGTTTTCAGCCGGAAGCTGGAAGGAGATGATAGAGACGCGGCTTCACCGTTATATTGAGGACGGTAAGCTAACAGAGAACGACCTCGTTGCCTTTCTCGGCAATATGGAAGGCTCGTCGCTATTTCAAGTGGGTGAATTGGCCAGGACGTCTCCGGCGATGAGGTAGACGATGGCTTTGAGATTTCGCTTGGTCCGGTAGCCTTTGGCCTTGCGCTTGGCGGCCTGGACGTTGCCGTTGATGGCTTCGAGGACGCCGTTGGAAAGGCCGGTGGCGATTGATCTGAGAATGCCCTCGGCCTTGGCCATGATCGTCTTGGCCAATCGTTTCATCGGGCCGAGATCGCAGACCTGAACCCAGGTGTTCCAGCGATCGAGGAAGCGTCGGGCGGTCTTGGCGTCCATCGTGAACAGCTGTTGCAGGTTCATGCGGATTTGCATCGCCTGGATCGTGTCCAGGTTCAGCGCTTCCAATCGAGACAGCGCCTCCTTTTCCTCCAGCGTCAGATGATCGACGTTCTTCAGGAAGATGTAGCGCCGGCCCTTGATCTGGAAATTATTCTTCGCCTCCTGACGCCGCACTTCGTCGACGGCCTCGCTGGCGAGTTTGATGACGTGGAACTTGTCGAACGTGATCTCGGCGTTGTCGAAATTCGCCTTGATCCCCGCTTCGAACGCCGCCCCCATGTCGATGCTGGCGTCGGTGACCGCCTCGCGCTTGCCGCCATGCGCCTCCAGGAAATCGGCGAATTCCTTCACCGTCGCGGCGTCCTTGCCGTCGGCCACGTAGACGACTTTGCGCTGCGCCATGTCGACGAACAGGCTGATGTAATCGTGGCCGCGCCGCGCCGAGGTTTCGTCGGCGGCGATGCGCCGCACCTCAGACAAATCCAGCGCCTCCACCGCCTGCCACACGGAATGGTCGACGATCCGCCACAAGCGCGTGTCGTGCTCGCCGAGCCGCTTGGCCGCATTCGCGATCGGCATCGCCTTGGCCAGCGCCAGCACGTAGGCCTCGAACAACAACGTGAACCCGGAACCCGCTCGAGCCCATGGCGTGGCGGCCTTGCGCACTCCGCATTTCGGACAGCGCACGCGCGGCACACGAGCGTGCAACAGCGTGCGATGCTGGAAGAAGTCCAGATGCCGCCACGTCTCGTCCTTCGTGTCGTGAACCGCGCAACCCTCGCCGCCGCACTCCGCGCAGGCGAACCGGCTCCCGCGCCCAAAATCCACGTACAAATCGAGCCGGCCATCCGAGATCGCAAACTCGGCTCGCGTCACTATCCAAGGCGACTTCAACCCAAGGGCCAACTGGAAAAGATCGGTGTCTCGCATCGCCCCACGATAAACTCGATCCCAACCAATCGCTCCCCAAGCCAACCCAAAACCAGCCTTACCCACTCAATTGAGCGAGGAGCCATCCGCCTCGCGCACGGATCGGTTTAGCAATGGTGCGGAATCAAGCAAGATAAATAAACGGGGAATTCTGAACTGGACCCCGGATTTAGGACCATTGGGTAAGGTGTGAAATGTCCTGCTCTGTCGCAACCGACGGAGCGAGAAAATGATGAAGTCACGCAAGAAGTTTGATGCGGCGTTCAAGGCGAAGGTTGCGCTCGAGGCGCTTCGCGAGGATGCGACGGTTCCGGATCTGGCGAAGCGGCACGGGGTGCATCCGAACCAGATTTATGCCTGGAAGAAGCAGGTTCTCGACAATGTCGCGAGCCTGTTCGCGCGCGGGGCGAGCGTTTCGGGCGATGGCGAGGAGGAGCGCGAACGTGAGGCGGCCAGGCTTTACGCCAAGATCGGCCAGCTGACGGTTGAACGGGATTTCTTGGCCAGGAGGCCAGGGCGATGAGCGCGCCCGATCGAAGGGCGATGGTGGAGCGCCCGGCGGATTTGTCGGTTCGTCGGCAATGCGTGCTGCTGAATGTGGCGCGCTCGGGGATCTATCGCCCCAAGCCAGAGCCCGGGGCGGACGATCTGGCGGTGATGCGGCGGATCGACGAACTGCATCTGGAGCTGCCGTTCTACGGATCGCGTCGGATGACGTTTGAACTCAACAAGGAGGGCTGCGGAGTCAACCGCAAGCGGGTGCGGCGTCTGATGCGCACGATGGGGATCGAGGCGCTGGTTCCGCGTCCCGGCACGAGCAAGGCCGCCCTCGGCCACAAGATCTATCCCTATCTCCTGCGCGGCCTGGCGATCACCGAGCCGAACCATGTGTGGGCGGCCGACGTGACTTACATCCCGATGGCGTGCGGCTTCCTCTATCTGGTGGCGATCATCGACTGGGCCAGCCGGGCGGTTCTGGCGTGGCGGCTGTCGAACACCAACGACGCGAGCTTCTGCGCGGCGGCGCTGGAGGAGGCGCTGCTTCGGTTCGGAAAGCCGAGGATTTTCAATACCGATCAGGGCTCCACTTTCACCGCCGAGGCTTTCGTCGGCAAGCTCGCGGCGGCTGGCGTCGCGATTTCGATGGACGGACGCGGCCGCTTCATGGACAACATCTTCATCGAACGGCTGTGGCGCTCCATCAAGTATGAAGAGGTGCATCTGAAAGCCTACGCCGACGGCCGCGAGGCGCGGGCCGGCATCGGCTCCTGGATGACCTTTTACAACTTTCGGCGCCCGCACCAGGCGATGAACAACCAGATGCCGATGGCGGTGTGGCGCGCCGGCATGGACAAGACCGAGGCGGCGGCGAGGGCTGTGGATATGCCGCTTCGCTTGGACAACGCAAACGCGTTGCCCACATACCCACAGCAGAGGCAGAAGCAGCAAGAAACGGCTTGATTCATGAAAGACAAGGGCAGGCGAGATTACACCTTAAATCCGACCTCCCGTGGTCCCACGAATAGGGTCCAGTTCAATCCTTCGAACCACTTTCAATTGAAACACTCAAACAGGGCCTTTGGGACAGATCCCGGCGCGCCGAATTTGCACCGATATTCGCCTTTCGGCACTCGCGCTTCCAAAATCCCCTGGGGACCCGTATGGACGTCGCCGGCACACAAGGTACCGATCTAGCCGATGACACGGATTTGGTCAGTGGCATCGATGCCTTCAGGCGAAATCCGGTTGACGTTTATGTGGATCGCGCTAGTGTGGCCCTTAAGCACGAGGGTAGTAATGGGATTATGTCGCGCGACATAAGTCTTGTCTTCACAGGGCGGGAGCACGAATTCAGTGTATTCGAGAGCGTGGACAGGGACGAATACGAGTTCATTCTCGCTATGATACTGAAGCTCTCCCAGATTGAGTAGTTTTTGATATGCCAAACGAAAGCTGGATCGATAGATTTGATAAGGTTGTACGTCGGTTGAATCGCGATCCCGGTTACCGGGAAATCGCGCTTCGAAGGCTGCTCGCTGACGTCGGGCCTCCCTCCGAATACGATCTCGCTGCTGCCATCTTCGAACGGATTCAAAATGGAGACCTCGAAGCGCACTATCGGGTCAGGTCCCCTGAGACTGGCGCGGGGCTAGGGGAGTACGCCGACATTCTCGAAGTGCCGCTTGAAGTTCGCGACCCGACCTCGAATTTGACGTTCAGACTTGAGCCACAGCGGGATATCGAGGTCATTTACCGTCGACGAGAAGCCGGTCATTTGAGACCTTGATTTCCCCTGACGTCCAGGAAGCGCTCAATCGGATTCGCGCTTTGCAGGTCCAGATGGCGCTGGCACGGCCGGCGGAACGAGCAGTCCTATTTCGGGAACACCTCGAAAGAGAACCCGAGGAATTTCGTGATTTGTTCGCGGCAGTCATACTAGCAGGAGCGAATCCGGTGCCACCAGATCCCAGGGGTTTTCCCGTTTGGGCACCGACCGCCGGATTCGCTTCCGGCGTGATCACACTCCTCTATTTCATGGTCTTGGTCGTCGTGCTCATATTCCAACCCACATTGAATATCTCGCCAACCGTCGGATATTTGTTGTCCGCGATCTTGGCTCTCGGTGTTGCATTCGTGCCTGTCCGGTTAACGCCCACACCCACCAGGGCTGGTGATGGTTATCAAACCGGCCATGGAAATCCGCCAGAGCGACGATCTGGGTTTCCCCAGTCAGTCCCAGAGTTTCATGAGCTTTTTCCGTATGACGCGGCATATGCTGCCTATCTTGATCGCGCGCGTTGGCCTGTCGGCTTTGTCTGGCCATATTGCGGCCAGATCGCTCTGCACGTGGACGCATCCTACATCTAGGGGCTGTGGGCGTTAACCGGATAGGCACGGTTGCATTATCCTTCAGTTTTCTCGGCGGTGACGCCGCAGCCAAGGGCCGAATAAGCATCCCAAAAGTTGAACAACATCCGGTCGAATTTAGTGTGTATGGTGGGATTGGCGTCTTCGTGGTTGTTTTTCTCTTGGGCGTATATCTCTATCCTCGTCCCTAGAGCATTTTTCCTTTAGGTTTTTCTCTTCCGCCGGCGCGGCCGCCTAGCAAAAAGGGACTTGAGCGCCTGTCACCGTATTCCTCGTCCCCGCCGTTCAAGGCGCCCCCGCAACCCGCTCCCTAGCGACCTCCGATGTCACCCTCCAACCGTCGGACCTGAACCCCCCGCATTCGGCGCCGGCGCGGCGGCGTCGCGGGCGCGGGCGCGGGCGGCGACTTCGGCGTCGGTGAGGCGGGCTTCGTAGACCGAGCGCAGCTCGATGCTGCGCGCCGTCAGCGTCGCCCCGGCGATCGCGATCAGCATCGGCAGGGCGAATTCGCGCGCCTGCCCTGTCAGTTCCATCATCAGGATGAGCGACGAGATCGGGCCTTGCGTCGTCGCCGCCAACATGGCGCCGGCGCCGAGAAGCGCGAAAACGCCGTTATGCGTTCCCGGAACAAACGCCCCCCACGCTTCCCCGAGCGCTGCGCCCATCAGGGCGCCTGCCGCCAGCGACGGCGTGAAGAGACCGCCTGGAGCGCCGCTCGCCACGGACCCGATCGTGCAGAGCGGCCGGACCGGCAGCAGGATGAGGACCGCAAGCGTCGGCAGCCCTCGGGCGAACAACGTCTCGGCGAGGTCCTGTCCGTTGCCGAGAATTTCTGGATACGGGATCGAAATGAGCCCGACGGCGAGAAAGACCGCCGGCGGCGCGACGAACCGCCGCCAGCCGGTCGGGCGCGCGCGATCGGCCCAGGCGATGGCGCGGACGAAGACGACCGACCAGAGGCCGAGGACCGGCGAAACGACCAGCGCCCAGATATAGACCGGCCAGGTCATGTCGATCGGCGGCAGCGCATAGACGGGCGCGTTCGGCACGACCGGCAAGGCGACGAGCGTCGCAAGCGTCGTGGCGACGAGCGCCGGCAGGACCAGCCGGAGCGCCGGCGCGCCGCGAATGACCTCGAGGGCGAACACGGCGCCGCCGAGCGGCACGCTGTAGACGGCGGCCATCCCAGCGCCCGCGCCGATCGCCACCATCAGGCGCCGCTGCTCGTCGGTGAGCGTCTGCCAGTTCGACAGGAGATTGCCGAAGACGGCGCCCACCTGTTTCGGCGCGCCTTCGCGGCCGAGCGTCGCGCCCATGCCTACGATGACGATCGACAGCAGCGCGCTGCCGAGCGTCCGGAGCGTCGGCAGCCGCCCGGCCTGGAACCAGATCGCCGCGGTGATGTCGATGCCGTTGCCGCTCGCAAGGCGCGTCAGCAACCACTGGCCCGCGGCGGTGAGGACGCCGGCGCCGAGCAGGAGGAGAACATGTCGCGCGGGGCTGGCGCGCCGCGCCGCCTCGGTCAGCGCCGACGGCTCTGTGACGCCCCAGGAGAGGCCCTGCACCTCCTTGAGGAGCGCGGTCAGGAACGCCGCGCCCACGCCCGCGGCGACGCCCGTCAGGACGACGGCGATCCAGAATTGGCCGGCGCCCGGATCTCGGAGCGAGGCCGGAACCTTGTCGCGTCGCGCAATTGTCTCTTCGGCCACGGGGCGCATTGTCCGCATCGGCCGGGACGGGTCAACCGCCGTCGGCTTCGATACAACCTGGCGCATCGCCAAACCGAGGCCTTTGCATGGGCGCCTGTTCATTCCCTGTTCGGCCGGCGAAGGCGCAAAAATTTCCCTGTTATGGGATGCCGATTTTCCCTGTTCCCGTGGGGAGCGGGGACCGCAACCGCTCGATTGCACGCCGACAGGTCTCTGAAATTCCAGCGGTTTTTCGCGGGAACGCAAAAGCGGCCGCCAAAAAATTCCCTGCTAGCAGGGAATTCCGAATCGCGGGTTCGCCGCCCCTCAGTCGAGACGAAACGCGCGGGTGAAGCGCATGAGCGCCGCCAGTCCGTAGGCGCAATCCTCGGCGCTGATCGACTCCAGCGGATTGTGGCTGACCCCGTCCTTGCAGCGAACGAACAGCATGCCAGCGGGGCGGAACCGGCCGATCGCCATCGTGTCGTGCCCCGCCCCGGAGGGCAGCACCCGCACCGGCAGGCCGAGCGACTCGACGGCTGTGCCGAGGCCAGCGACGATGCGCGGGTCGCAGGCAAAGGCCGCCGCCTCGTGGGTGATGGCGACGGTCGCGGTGACGCGGCGCTCGCGGGCGACGGCGTCGATGTTCGCCCGAATGTCCCGGAGGGCGGCTTCCCGGCGCGCGTCGAGGGGAGCGCGTAGATCGATCGAGAACTGCGCGTGGCCCGGGATGACGTTGGCCGCGCCCGGCCAGACCTCCATCCGCCCGACGGTCGCCACGAGATCGGCTTCGGCGCGGGCGCGGCGCTCGATCATGAGCGCCATTTCGGCGGCGGCGGCGAAGGCGTCGCGGCGGAGCGCCATCGGCGTCGCGCCGGCGTGGCCGGCCATGCCGTCCACCCCGACCTCGAGCCGGGTCGCGCCGTTGATCGCCGAGACGACGCCGATCGGCAGGCCTTCGGCCTCCAGCACCGGCCCCTGTTCGATATGGATCTCGACGAAGGCGGCGACGTGGTCGGCGCGAAGCTCGAGCGCCTTGTCGGGGTCGCCGCCGAAGGCTCGGAGGGCGTCGCGCATCAGGACGCCGTTCGCATCCCCCTGGTCGAGCGCGTCCTCCGGATAGTCGCCGGCCAGCGCGCGCGATCCGGTGAGCGTGGTGCGGTAGCGCACCCCCTCCTCGTCGCCGAAGGCGACGATCTCCACGGCGTGGTCGAGCCGCTCGCCGCGCTCTGCGAGGTCCTGCACAACCGCGAGCGCGGCGAGCGCCCCGTAATTGCCGTCGTAGCGGCCCGCGTCCCGCACGGTGTCGATGTGGGAGCCCAGCATCAGTGCGGGCGCCCCCGCCTCTCGGCCCTCATAGCGCGCGACCACGCTGCCGGCGGCGTCGATGCGGGCGGCCATCCCCGTTTGAGCACACCAGCCGATGAAGGCCGCGGCGGCGCGCCTATGGGCGTCGGAGAGGAAGAGGCGCGTGAGGCGGCCAGGTTCGTCAGTGAAGGCGGCGAAGGCGTCGAGTCGCGCCATCAGGCGGCCGCCTGCGGCGCGTTCCGAGTCGGAAAGGCCGGGCGTCATTTCGCCGCTACGTTCAGCTTGAGCCACCGAGCGAGCACGGCGCGCTCCTCGTCGGTGATCTGGCTGAAATTGTTGGGCGGCATCGCGTGGGTCAGCACGGCCTGCATGGCGATGGCGGGCGCAAAGCGAGCGATATGTTCGGGCGTGTCGAGCAACACGCCCTTCGGCGCCTCGCCGATCCAGTCCATCGGCTCGGCGGAATGACACATCATGCAACGCAACTGCACGATGTCGACGACCTCCTGCGGCGCCTTCGGCTCGTCGGCGCGCGCGGCGACGGTCGGAAGGTCGGCGAGGCCGATCAGGCTGCGCATGCCCGGCGAGGAGGTCGCCGCGACGGCGAAGGCGCAAATCATCGCGAGCGCCGCCACCGCCCAGGCCCACCACGGCGGCTTCGCATGATCGGCATGCCAGACATTATAGAAATAGCGGATGAGCGCGCCGGCCACGATGACGCAGGTGACGATCGCCGGGATGACCCTCGGGTTGGCGAACGCCACGGGGTAATGGTTCGACAGCATCATGAACAGGACGGGCAGCGTGATGTAGTTGTTGTGGGTCGAGCGGGTCTTCGACGTTTTCGCCCATTTCGGGTCGGGCGTTTTGCCGGCCATGAGCGCCGCCACGCTCTTCCTCTGGTTCGGCATGATGACGAAGAACACATTGCCGGTCATCATCGTGGCCATCAGCGCGCCGGTGTGAATGAGCGCGCCGCGGCCGGAGAAGACGAGGGTGAAGACCCAGCTCGTCGCCACGACGTAGCCGAAGCCGACGAGCGCCAGCAGCGGATCGTTGGCCCCGAGCGGCGACCGGCAGAGGAAGTCGTAGACGAGCCAGCCGAGCGCCAGCGCGACAATCCCGATCGCCGCCGCCTGCCACGGCTCGAGCGGCATGACCGCCGGATCGATCAAAAAAAGCTGCGACTGCCCATAATAGACCCAGCAGAGCAGCGCGAAGCCGCTCATCCACGTCCAGTAGGACTGCCACTTGTGCCAGATGAGCTCATCGGGCAGCGAGGCGGGCGCGAGCGTGTATTTGCTCATTTGATAGAAGCCGCCGCCGTGCACCTGCCAGGAGACGCCGGCGACGCCGGGATCGTCGCCCGCCCGTTTGCGCAGGGACGCGTCGAGATGCATGAAGAAGAACGAGCCGCCGATCCAGGCGATCGCGGCCGTGACATGCAGCCAGCGAATGAGCGCCGATCCCCATTCCCACGCGTAGGCTTCCAAAGCCCCCATGCCGTCTCTCCATGCCGCCGGACTTCGATCCCGCCTGCCACGATAACGGCGGCGCCGCGCTTTGGGTAGCATCGGGCGCGGCAGGCGGTCGCGTTGCAGTAACGCGAAGTTAACCCTATCAAGGACCGTGCCGGATCGAACAAACGCGGAGCGAGGGCTCGCGGCCGGTAGCCCAAGTTTCGGCCCATTTGGCGGGCAGACCCGCCCCGATTCCCGATTCCGACGCCTCGCTGCAGGCGACCCCGCAGTCAAGAAGGTCTCGTCACCCCATGAATCCTGCCGACGTAGCCGCTGCGGCCGTCACCCCGGACACGAGCATTCTGTCGATGTTCTGGTCCGCTCATATCGTCGTCAAGGCGGTGATGCTCGGACTTTTTCTGGCGTCGCTGTGGTGCTGGACGATCATTTTCGACAAGACCCGCTTGTTCCGCAAATTCCACAAAGAGATGGAAAATTTCGAGCAGATATTCTGGTCCGGCCAGTCGCTTGAGGAGTTGTACGCCTCACTGTCGAGCGAGACGAACACCGGCGCGGCCGCCCTGTTTGTGGCCGCCATGCGCGAATGGAAGCGCTCGTTCCAGCAGGCGGCCGGCTCGTTCCGTGGCCTGCACGCCCGCATCGACAAGGTGCTCGACGTATCGATTGCGCGCGAGGTCGAGCGGCTCGAATCGAACCTCCTGGTGCTGGCGACGGTCGCCTCGGCGGGTCCATTCATCGGACTGTTCGGCACAGTATTCGGCATCATGAACTCGTTCCAGTCGATCGCCGCCTCGAAGAACACCTCGCTTGCGGTCGTCGCGCCGGGCATCGCGGAAGCGCTGCTCGCCACCGCCATCGGCCTCTTCGCCGCAATTCCCGCGCTGATCGCCTACAATAAGTTTCAGGGCGACGTCGCCAAGGGCCAGGCGCGGCTCGAAAGCTTTGCCGACGAATTCTCGTCGATCCTGTCGCGGCAGATCGATCACCATCTGTCGGCCGAGCGGGCGAACGCGGCCTGAAGGAGAGCGCTCATGCGCATCGCGCTCAGCGGCGGACGCAAGAGCAGCCGGGGACGGCGCGGAGTGCCGCGCTACGGCGCGATGGCCGACATCAACATGACGCCGTTCATCGACGTGATGCTGGTGCTCCTCATCATTTTCATGGTCGCGGCGCCGCTGCTGACGACGGGCGTCGCAGTCGACCTGCCGCGGACGAGCGCCGCGGCGCTCAACGTCGAGAGGAAACCGGTTGCGATCTCGCTCAACGATCAGGGCCAACTCTATCTGATGGACCAGCCGATCGCCGACACGGATCTCGTGCCCAAACTTCAGGCGGCGTCGCAAAACGACCCCGAGCAGCGGATCTATCTGCGCGCCTCCAAAGTGGTGCCCTACGGGCGCGTGGCGCAGATCATGGCGTCCGTCACTCAGGCTGGCTTCAAGAAGGTGGCGCTGGTCACCGAGCCGACGGGTCAGTAGCCGGGAGCTGCATTGGACGAGCAGCCGTCATATTTGGGCTGGGCGATCTCGAGCACGCTCCATGGCGCCCTCGTGCTGTTTCTGATCCTCGGATTCGCGTCGGCGCAGAAATTCGATGACGGCGAGGAAGCGATTCCGGTCGACACCGTTTCGGAAACGCAGCTCAACCAGATCATGAACGGCGAGAAGACGGCCAAGCCCGCGCCGCAGCCTCCGCCTGCCCCAAGGACCGAGCCGGCGTCGCCCTCGCCCCCGCCCCCGCAGCCGCCGCCCCAACTGCGCACGGCTGACGCGCCGGAGCCGCCGCCGAAGCCCGAGCCGACGCCTCCCCCGAAACCGGAACCGACCCCGCCGCCGAAGCTGGCCGACCTGCCTACGCCGCCTGAGCGGCCCAGGCCGCCCTCGCCGCCAAAGCCAGCGGCGGAAAAGCCAAAGCCTGACCCGATCGCCAAGGTCGTCGACCAGGACGCCACCGAAGCAAAGCCGATGCACGCCTACGATCCGAACGCGATCGCCAAGCTGATCACGCCGAAGGCCCCGCCGGCCTCTGGCTCGGCGATCGAATTCGAACGCGGCGGCAACGCCGCAGGGCCTGCCGCACCACGACGCGCCGCGAATGTCGGTGTCGATGGCCTCGGCGCTCGATGCTTGGCTGACCGAGAGCTACCTGAATTGCTGGTCGCCTCCGCCGGCCATGCCCGAGGGCGACGTTTACGTTGCGGAAATCAAGGTGGTCTTCAATCGCGACGGTTCGCTTTCCGCGCGACCGATTCTGTTGAACCCGCCAACCGACCCGGCCTGGCGGGCGCATGCGGAAAGCGCCATGCGCGCCGTACGGAAATGCGATCCGCTGCATGTTCCGCCGGAATATGCGCCGTATTTCGAGGAGTGGAAGATCGAGACGATCCACTTCGATCCGCGCGACACGCAGGGATGACCGCCGTGCTCACTTCCAACGGGACCCGCCCATGACCAAACTCTTGCATCCCGCAGTTCTGCTCGCGCTCGCCGCGCTCGTAGCTTTTGGCGCCGTCGGCTGCAATCGCTCTTCGCCGAGTTCGAACCAGACCGCGGCGAAAGACGCCGGCAAGCCCGCGCAGGCGGCGCCGCAGAGCGTCGCCTCTCTCCCGTCCGCACCGGCAACCGCGCCGCAGGCGCCGGCCGCGCCGCCGCTGCCTCCTCCCGCGCCTGAGCAGCGCATGACCAACGCCCAGGAGGCCGACTTCGACGCCTGGATCGTCAAGGCCTATCTCGGATGCTGGAACCCGCCGCCGCAGCCCGCCGAGTCCGATCCTTACGTCGCCTACGTCCGGCTGGCGTTCAAGCGCGACGGATCGCTCGCTAAGGCGCCCAAGCTCGTCAACCCGCCCGCTGATCCGGCGCTCAAGCCGCAGGCCAAAAGCGTCCTGCAGGCTGTCCACGCCTGCAACCCGCTCCCGGTGCCGGCCCAATATCGCCCCTTTTATGAGCAATGGAAAACCAAGACGATCCATTTCAACCCGCAGGTCGCCGCCCGATAGCTCGGGCCGGTGAGGCCTGTCGCCTGTCCCGACGAGACTGCTGAATGTCGCTACTGTCCCTGGTTGTTCGCTTCTCCGCACTCGCGGCGCTGGCGGTTTCGCAACTTGCCTCTGCGCCGTCGCCAGCGAGCGCCGAAACCGGCGACGTCTATGTTCACGCCGGCGCGAACTTCAAGCCCGTGAGCATCGCGGTGACGCCCTTTCTCGGCGATGACGGAACGGACAAGATCGGCGCCGTAGCGGGCGCCGATTTCGCGCGTTCGATCTTCCTGTTGCCGGTCAATCCGTCGAGTTTTCCCGAGACGGTGACGAACCCGGACGCGCGCCCCAATCTCGACGCCTGGAAAAACATCAACGCCCAGTTCGTCCTGACCGGCCGGGTGCTGCGGCCGGACAACGAGCACGTGACCGCCCAGTTCCGGCTGTGGGACGTCGCAACCGGCGAGCAGGTCGCCGGCGAGCAGTACACCTCGGAGGCGTCGAACGCGCGCCGGGTGGCGCACATGATCTCGGATTCGGTGTTCTCGCGCGTCACCGGCGAGAAGGGCTTCTTCGACTCGCGCGTCGTTTTCGTCGACGAGAGCGGCCCGAAGGAGAAGCGCCGCAAGCGGCTCGCCGTGATGGACATGGACGGCGCCAACGTGAAGTATCTCGGCGGCGGCGACAACCTCGTCGTCACCCCGCGCTTTTCGCCGTCGGCCCAGCAGGTCGCCTACATGTCGTTCGGCTCGGCCGATCCCAAGGTGACGCTGCTCAATCTCGAGACCGGGCAGCGCGAGGCGGTCGGCAACTTTCCGGGCATGACCTTCGCTCCGCGCTTCTCGCCGGACGGGCAGCAGATCGTGATGTCGCTGACCGACGGCGCCAACACCAATCTCTACACCATGGACCTGCGCACGCGGGCGACCACGCGGCTCACCGACACCTCGGCGATCGACACCTCGCCGTCCTACTCGCCTGACGGCTCGCAGATCGTGTTCGAATCCGACCGCGGCGGGACGCAGCAGATCTATGTGATGAGCGCGGCCGGCGGCGCGGCCAAGCGCATTTCGTTCGGCGAGGGCCGCTACTCGACCCCGGTCTGGTCGCCGCGCGGCGACCTGATCGCCTTCACCCGGATCAAGAACGAGTCGTTCGGCATTGGCGTAATGAAGCCCGATGGATCGGGCGAACGCATCCTGGTCGAGGGCTTCCACAACGAGGGCCCGACCTTCGCCCCGAACGGGCTCTATGTCCTGTTCTTCCGCGACTCGGGCGGCTCGGGCGGACCGAAAATCTACATGACCGATATCTTCGGCCACGGCGAGTTTTTGGTGCCGACGCCGAACTACGCGAGCGACCCCTCATGGGGTCCGCTGATGCATTGACGGACCTGGGGCGCTGTCAGGCGACCCTGACGGGGTTGCGGATCGGGCGCGCGTCGGCAGGCCATTGCGCCGTTCCGCATCGTCCGGACGTTGCAGAACCGGAACCCGCCGGGGTTCGGTTTCGTCCCGATCCTGATCCGGATTGCGCGCCAGAAGGGCGCGGCGGCTTATCAGCGAAGGGCTGAACCGCTGGCCGGCCGTGCGCAGGCTCGATGGCGCGCAGGTCTATCGGCCGATCATTTCGGCTGGTTCGCAATGTTCGCCGCCATCGATACGCCCTCATCGAGCGCGCGGACACGCAAAAAGCTCGGCTGGCGCCCGTCCCAGCCGGGCCTGATCGAGGGCCTCGACCACCCGTACTCTTTCTCTTGGACACTCGCCCGGAACGCGACGCGGAGCAGGCCGTGCGCGCCGCTGCTCAGCGCGCGCCCAGCGGTTGCGGCGCCTTCTGAGAGCGCGACGCCGGTATCGTGAGCGCTCCGCCCGATGCCCTCGGCGACGCAGTCAACGCCATCGCACGCCGCGGCGCGATGGGCGGCCGCGACGCCGACGAAGAGGCCGATCGCCACGACGGCGGCGCCCATCGCCACGACGGCGTTCGATATCCACGTCCAGAGACGCTGACGAATGCCGCCAAAGCGAAGCGGGCTCATTGCCGTCTCCCCCATGAGGATCGACTCGGGTTGCTTGGCGCCTGAAACGAAGCGTGACGACTTTTGTTCCGCATCGGCGGATCAACGACTGGATCCCCCAGGACAGCGGTCGGAGAAGGAGGAACGGGACCGCGCGAACCGCGGCCCCGCTCCTCATACACGCTACTTCGCCTTGGCGCTTGCCTCGTGCGCCTTCTCGGAATGCTCGTGCGCGGTCTTGGAATGGCCGTGCGCCTTGGCCGATTCCTCGTGGCCCTTGCTGTGTTCACCGCGGCCGTGGTGCTCGGCGGCGGTGCGATGGCTTTTCGCGGCGGTCTCGTGATGCTCGGCCGCTTTGATATGGGACTCCTTCGGCATGGGATCTCCTTCCCGTTTTCCTGGGCCCCCCGCCTCCTGGAACCGCCGAGCCAGCGCTTCGTTCCCGGGCACTGTCGACACAACGAACGCCGCCCTGTGCCTCCGACCGGGCGCTTCCGCAAAGCGCCGATAAGACGGGCCGAAACCCTCTGAAATCGCAAGGGCTCGCCGCGCCGATAAGTCGCATAAGGATGGCGCCGACCGCCGCGGCCGGGCGAGTCCGATCGCGCTAGGCTCCGAGCCGCCCTTGGGGGTAGAGAACGCGGCGATGAGAATCCACCATCTCAACTGTGGGTCGCTGTGCCCGCGCGGCGGGCGGCTGTTCGGCGGCCGCGGCGGCCCCTGGGCGACCGCGCCGATGTGCTGCCATTGCCTGCTGATCGAGAGTGAGGACGGGCTCATCCTCGTCGACGCCGGGCTCGGGGTCGAGGACGTGGGCGATTCCGATCGGCTCGGTTTCCTGTTCACCGCGCTCACCCGGCCGCGGCTCGAAGTGGCCGAGACGGCGTTCCGCCAGGTCGCCGACCGCGGCTTCCGCATTGACGACGTCCGCCACATCGTGCCGACCCACCTGGACCTCGACCACGCCGGGGGCCTTGCAGATTTTCCGGCAGCCCGCGTGCACGTCCATGCGACGGAGCTTCGCGCGGCCAGGGAGCCGACCTGGCGGGAGCGCATGCGCTATCGCGAGCCGCAGATTTCCGCCGTCGCCAACTGGGCGCCGGTCGAGGCGAGCGGCGAGGACTGGTTCGGGTTCGCGAGCGTGCGCGCGTTGCCCGGAACGCGCGACGACGTGCTGCTCATCCCGCTTCCGGGTCATTCGCGCGGCCATTGCGGCGTCGCGGTCCGCACCGCTTCGGGCTGGCTCCTCCATTGCGGCGACGCCTATTTCCACCACGCCGAGATCGCGCCGGGGGGCGCCAGCGCGCCGGCGGGAATCCGGATGTTCGAGTCGCTGGTCAATGTCGACAAGGCCGCGCGCCTCGCCAATCAGAAGCGGCTCAGGGACCTCAAGCGCCATCACGGCGACGAGGTGAGGCTCATCTCGTCGCACGATCCCGCCGAGCTCGCCGCCTGCCGCAGCTGAGGTCAGCCGATCGCGATCGGCGGCTCGATTTTCGCGAGCCGACGCAGGGCGGCTTCATCGATCGCGTCGAGCGCATCGATGAAGGCGACGGCGAAGCTGCCCGGGCTCTTGGCGCTGGCCTCCGCAAGTTCGGCCGCGACGGCGAAATGGACGTGCGCTGCGACGAGGCCGGTCAGCGCGTCCGGCGCGACCGAGGCGTAGGCCGCCGACAGGGCGCCGAGCGCGCAGCCGGTCGCCGTGACGCGCGTCAACAGCGCGCTGCCGCCGCCGATCTTGACCAGCGTCGGCCGGCCATCGACCCGCCCGACCGCATGATCGACCGGTCCCGACGCCGAGACGGCCGCCGCATGGGCCAGGAGATCGACCGCGGCCGGAACGGCGGCCGCCGGATCGGCCGAGGAATCGACGCCGCGCCCGCCGCCGCCTAAGCCGGCGAGGCCGATGATCTCGGAGGCGTTGCCGCGCACGATGGCCGGCTTGAATTGCAGGAGCTCGGCCGCCACCGCCCCGCGCCAAGGCAGGCCGCCGGCCGCAATCGGGTCGAGCGCCCAGGGCTTGCCCGCCTTCTCGGCCGCCGCCGCCGCAAGGCGCATCGCTTCGACCTGAGCGGCCGTCGGCGTGCCCAGATTGATCAGCACCGCGTCCGCGACGCCGGCGAACAGCGCCGCCTCCTCCGGATTGTCGACCATCGCCGGCGCCGCGCCGGCGGCGAGCAGAACATTGGCGACGAAATTGGTCGAGACGCTGTTGGTCAGCGCCTGCACGAGCGGATGGCGGCCGCGCAGCGCGGCGTGGGCGGCGACGACGGCGTCGAGGGTCGGGGCGTGGGACGAGGAAACAGTCATCTCTCGCATCCTTTTGGAGGGATTTTTGGTGTGTCTGATTTCCCTGCTAGCAGGGAATTTTTTTGCGCCGCGTCGGCGCTCGGTTCCAGGAAGTCCTGCAATGTCATGGCGTTGCTGCCTTTGCAACCCTCCGGTTGCGGGATGGAGCGGGCGCGGAACAGGGAAAGAACAGGCGGGCGAATCCGGGGTGCGAGACCGGGCGCGGCCGGGTTGTAAAGCGCGGTCGTCATTCCGTTCCCCGCGGGTGGAAAAGCCTGCCCCGGGGCGAAGACCCGGGGGCGGTCCCATGCGAGCGGCCGGACGGAGAGGGCGCCGCACGATTCGGCCAAAAATCATCTTTCCCTAGTCTGCCTCTGTCTTGCCCCGCATCGCCTTGATCGAACCCCGCCGGCTCTTTTGGTCGAGGCGGCGGACTTGCGAGGCGTGGGTCGGCCGCGTCGGGCGGCGCGGCTTCTCCCGTTCCTGCGCCTTCGTCAAGAGCGCCGCAAGCCGGGCGCGCGCGTCCTCGCGGTTGCGCGGCTGGCTGGAAAAACGTTGGGCGAAGATCACGATCACCCCGTCCTGCGTCGCTCGCGCGCCGGCGAGCCGGATCAGCCTCGTCGCCACGTCGTCCGGCAGGCTCGGACTGCGGCGGGCGTCGAAGCGCAGCTCGACCGCGCTCGCCACCTTGTTGACGTTCTGCCCGCCGGGTCCGGAGGCGCGGACGAACGACTCGACGATCTCGCTTTCGTCGATCAAGAGATCGCCAGCCTTCATGATCTCGCCCCCTTGCCAAGAGTCGGGCCGCCGCACGTATATACGCCCGGCCGCTTCCCTCGACCTAACAAACACAGCATCATTTCCGCGAGTCCGACAAGGATCGAGAAGCGGTCAAAGGCGAGACCATACCCCGCGATCCAGCGGCGACCCGTCGATTGGAAGACGTGCGGCCATGGCGCCAACGATGGACTGGGCGCCTGCGCCCTGGCGACGCATCTCCCGGAGGCTGCCAAGGAACGTCGAAACGGGACCCTAGATTTTCACCCAAAAGGGACCCCCATGTTACGGCTGGCAGGAGCGGTAGCGCTCGCCCAGGCGCAGCGGGTCGGGATTGCGCAGCCGGGGCGAACGCGAGAACGCGAGACGCGGTCCTTGAGGCGCCAGCTCTCGTTGCTGGTCTCGACGATGTCGCAGTGGTGGGTGAGGCGATCGAGCAACGCCCTCGATCATGTCCGCTCCAGGGCGCGGGCCTTCGAGCGAACTAGGACAACGACAGAATGGCCTTTCGCCAGGGCGTCTCGGACAATCAGCCGTCCGGTTCCCCCCGTTGCACCCAAAACAAGAATCTTCCTTGCCTATCCGGTTAACGCAGACACCCACTGCAGATAGGGATGCCGGAGCGACTCTTGTGCGGCGGCGACCGCCAGGAGCACCCTGTGAACAAATTTCCGACGCAACTTTTGGACCCGATGTGCAACATCCGTCCCCAGTAGTTGAACGGCGCAAATCGACGTATTGCTGCCGTCGTAAATCGCGACCTTGAACGCCTCAACTGGGCGAGGAAGCGTACCCACAGGGAAGGCGCGGAGTCCGCCCGAAGCGGGCATCGGAATTTTGGCCCCGCTCCGAGGCGCCCGGTTTCCAAATGCCGGTCGACGGCGTGCGAAATATTAACGTTCCATTAGAATGAAGCAGCCGAATTTAGCCGGACCGGTATGCACTTGGCTTTGTTCCTCATTTGTTCTAGGATGCTGAATGGCCAACTCGACGCAGATCGAATGGACGGACTCGACTTGGAATCCTGTCACAGGCTGTTCCAAGATCACGGTTGGCTGCGATTTCTGTTACGCAGAGCGTTTATCCGAGCGCTTCCGGGGCGTCGCAGGTCATCCGTTTGAGAGCGGGTTCGACCTAACCCTCCGTCCGGCGCGGTTGACCCAACCGCTACAATGGCGGCAACCTCGCCGCATCTTTGTCAATTCGATGAGCGACATGTTCCACAAGGAGGTACCGTTCAGCTTCATCGACTATGTGTTCGATACGATGGAGCGGGCCAACTGGCACACGTACCAGGTTTTGACAAAGCGAAGTTCCCTACTCGTCCGGTATCTGCGGCGGCGGTACGGCGACGGCCTCGCGCCGCCCCATATTTGGCTCGGCGTGTCCGTCGAAAACCAAGACAACGCCGTGCGCCTGAAGCACCTGAAGTCGGCGCATGCTTCTGTGAAATTTGTGTCTTTCGAGCCGCTGATAGGCTCCGTGGGCCCCGTTGACCTAAAGGGGATTGATTGGGCCATCGTCGGCGGCGAGAGCGGACCGCGTGCGCGCCCTATGGCCGAAGAATGGGCATTGGAGATCCGTGATTACTGTAGGAAGGACGGCGTGGCCTTCTTCTTTAAACAGTGGGGCGGTATCCGGCCGAAGTCGGGCGGGCGAAAGCTCAAGGGCCGCGAGTGGAATGAATACCCCCCGATCGGACCACAGCTCGAACCCACCGACGCCTAAACGATCTTAATTTTCATGACCGCCTATATCGACCGTGAGCAAACTAAGGCTAAGCACTTCATCCTGCGGGGATACCTACAGGAGTTGGCCTACAAAGTTCTGCGCAGTTGGGACATCGCGTATGTAGACGGCTTCTCTGGGCCGTGGGAATCCAAAACTGCCGACTTTTCGGACACCTCGTTCATGATAGCGCTCGGGGTCCTCAAGGAGGTCCAGCGCATCGTCTATGAGCAAACCCGCGAAAGGCGCAAAGTCCGCTGTTTCTTCTCAGAGAAGAGCGCCGCCGCCTACCAGCAGATGGTCGCGGCGGTCGCACCGTTCCATCGCCCGAAGGAGGGCTTTGAGGTAAAGACCTTCCACGGTGAGTTTGTGGAAGCGGTAGGCGAAATCCGCACATTCATCGGGACCGCCTTTGCGCTGGTCTTTATCGACCCGACCGGTTGGACCGAGTACCCATTCACAAAGGTCGCACCACTGTTTGCCTACGCAAAATGCGAGGTACTGATTAATTTCATGTACGGTCATATAAGCCGGTTCCTGACCCATCCTGACGAGAAGATAATTGCCTCGCTCGACCCAATCCTTGGGGGGCCTGGCTGGCAGGGCCAACTCGATCCCACGATGAAGAAAGGGCCCGCGGTAGAGAAACTGTTCCGTGAGACACTGAAGGCGGCAGGAAAGTTCGGCTACGTCGTCTCGACCAGAATCGATAAGAGCACCCAAGAGCGGCCCCACTTCTTCCTGGCCTACGGAACCAAGGACCGAGCGGGCCTCAAAGCGTTTCGTGAGACCGAGTACAAGGCGCTGCGCGAACATGCCAGGAATTGTTCCGCGGCTATGACCCGCAAACGTGACGAACGGGCGAATACGACGTCTCTTTTCGCCGATTTCGAGGCGGCGCAGAAGGCAGCTTCGATCGACGATCTCATGGACGAACAGAAGGCCCTCGCGAAGGAGATGCTGCTTGAGATGCTGTCTACCACCCCGGGCGGCATCGTATTCGTTGGCGTCCTGAACGCCATGCTCCAGGCCTTCATGCTGCGCGAGACCAACGTGAAAGACGTGTGCGTAGAACTGGCTAAGAAGGGCAAGGTCGAGAACACCTGGCGCCTCGGCGGGCGCAGCAAGCCAACAGACCGCACCGTGATCAAGCTGGCGTCCGCGCAAAACCCTTAACAGGCGACGTGACGCCCGGTGTTGTGCAGGTTTTTGGACGCCGGCATCACGAGCGGCGCCGCGTGCTCCGACGGCCGGCGTCCAAAAAGCGCCAGGGCACGAAGTCGCGGGGAGTTTGGCCGCCCTTGCGAGCGGCCGGCGTTATGGGGATTTGATTTTCACGCCGGTTAAGGCGGTGGGCGCGAAGCTGGCGCGAGGCGGCCTGGACCGGGTGCGGAGGGGGGCGTGGAAGCGCGCAATTTGGGATCTCGGTGGCGGCGTGAAGGGTATGAACGGCCGATTGACTGGCTGATTGGCGTGGTCGCGGCGAGAGGGATCGCCGCCGTCGTGGAGCCAGCGCGATGGAAGGGGAAGACGGCGGCGCGCGGAGGGAGTTCTGGCTCATGACGTGTCGAACCTGCCGGGCGTCGGGCGCCACCTCGGCTCGCAGCCGCGGGCGAAGACCTCGACGACGATCATGCGGGCGCCGCAGCGCGGGCATGGGCAGGACGCCACGCGCGGCGCGTCCTGTGCGACCTCCGGCTGCGGGTCGGCGGCAGGCGGGTCGGCGCCGAGCAGCGCGCGGGCTTTTGCGATGTTTTGGGCGCGGCTTGCGTTGGCGAAGAGCCCGTAGTGGCGGATGCGGTGGAAGCCCCTGGGCAGCACGTGCAGAAGAAAACGCCGGATGAACTCGTGCGGATGAAGCCGCATCGTCTTCCAGCGGTCCGGTCCGGCGATGCGAGTGTCCTTCCAGCGGAACGCTACGCCGGTGTCGTCGGCCGCGACGAGGCGGCGGTTCGAGATGGCGACCCGGTGAGTGTAGCGGGACAGATAGCGCAGCACCTGCTTGGGTCCGGCGAACGGCGCCTTGCAGTGGACTACCCACGTGATGCGCCTGAGCGGGGCGAGGAAGCGCTTGAACGCGGTCTTGTCGGCGAGCCCGGCGTGCGCGTTGAAGAACGTCAACTGGCCGGCGTCATGCGCATCCGCGAGCATCGCCAGCATCTTGCCGCTGAACAGGCGCGCCAGCAGGTTGACGTGCACGAGGAAGTTGGACCGGGAGGCGACCCATCGCGATCCGTCGGGCGACAGCCCTCCGCCGGGCACGATCAGATGGACGTGGGGATGATGGGTGAGGGTCGAGCCCCAGGTGTGCAGCACGGCGGTGATGCCGATCCTGGCGCCGAGGCGCCTGGGGTTGGCGGCGACGGCGAGCGTCGTCTCGGCCGCCGCCTTCATTAAGAGGTCGTAGACCACGCGCTTGTTCTGCCAGGCGATGTCGCGCAACTTGCCCGGCAGCGTGTAGACGACGTGAAAGTACGGGACGGGCATCAGTTCTGCTTCGCGGTCGGCCAGCCATCGGCGCGACGCCGCGGCCTGGCACTTGGGGCAGTGCCTGTTGGCGCACGAGTTGTAAGCGATGTGCGTATGGCGGCACGCCGGGTTCTCGCAGCGCGCCACATGGCCGCCGAGCGCCGCCGTGCGGCAGCGCTCGATGGCGCTCATCACCTTCAGCTGGTCGAGGCTCACGTGACCGCGATTGGCCTCGCGCCAGGCGGGACCGTGCTCGCGGAGGATGTCCGCGAGCTCCAGAACCGGCCGAGCCATGGCCGACGGGCGCTATCGTGCGGGCGGCTTCTCGAGGTTCCGCGTCGCCTGCCTGTGGCGCGGCGCGATCAGGCGCGCGATCGGGCTCTCGACCTTGGCGATCAGTCCCGTCGCCACGCGGGTGTAGCGGGCCGTCGTGTCCAACTTCTCGTGTCCGAGCAAAGCCTGGATCAGACGAATATCCTTGCCGTCCTCGAGCAAATGGGTCGCGAAGGAATGACGCAGCGAATGAAGCGAGACCGCCTTGCGCAGCCCTGCCGCTTGCACCGCGTCCTTGAACAGCCGGCCGAACTGGCGCGTGGTCAGATGACCATGGCGACCGGGAAACAGCCAACGCTGTTGTGGCGGAACGCCGGCGTCACGCCGTTTCGGCCGCGCCTTCCACCATTGTCGAAGCAGGTCGAGGATCTCGGGCGGAAGCATCACGTTCCGGTCCTTGCGGCCTTTCGACTGCACGACGCGAATGATCATCTGCTCGCTGTCGATGTCGCAGGCTCGCAGCCGCGCCACTTCGCTGGCCCGCAACCCGCAACCATACGCGAGCGTCAGCATCGCGCGCGCCTTGAGGCTCGTCGCCATGGTCAGAACACGCTTGATCTCCTCGGGGCTCAACACCGGCGGCAGCTTCTGCGGCTCCTTCATGTGCCAGATCTCGGCCGCCAAGTCGTGGCGGCGCAGCGTGACCCGGTACAGGAAGCGCACCCCGGTCACGATCCGGTTGCGGTTGCAGATGCTGGCGCCGCTCTCGACGAGGTGCAGCTGGAAGAGGCGCACCTCGTCGGCCGTCGCCGTATCCGGCGAACGCCCGAGCCAGGCGGCGAACCGCTCGCAACTGGAGAGGTGGCCGCGTTGCGTATGCGGGTCGAGCTTGCGCGCGGCCATGTCTTCAATCATACGCTGACGAAGCGGACTGACAGTGTTGGTCTCGCTCATCGGGTGCTCCTTCCTGAGTGAGGTCGAACGACCCTCGATTCTCAGAACGGGGCTGCCCGTCGCGCCATCGCTATCCTATCGGCCTGCTACCTGCCCGCCCGGCTCGCGCCCCCCGCGCAGCGGGCCGGAGCGGAGCGACTTCGTGCCCTGGCGCAGGACTTCCGTACAGGCTACGGCTGCTTCGCTCCCGATCCCTTCCGTCGCTGAGTTCGCGCGGAAGCGCATGTGCGGCCATCAATGCCAGCCGCGCGCAATTTTATGCCTTCGCCGCAGGGTGGCACTTCCCGTATGTCCAAAGCGCCCGGTCGACGATGCGATAGGATAGGCCGGATTCCCTTACGATTTCCTTCACAGCGTCGCAGTAGGCGCTCCAGAACTGGAAGTCGTAATTTGCGCGCCGTTCGAGGCCAAAAGCCGCAAGCGCATTAACGTCCAAAATTGGAACGTTGTTGCAAGCAAGATGCAGTATTGCTGAAGCTACTGGATAGTTTACTCCGCTCAATTGTATAAGACGCTCAATTTTAACGCGAGAATTTCTTGTAGAAAACGCAGCTTTCGTTGCAGATTTAATCCTGCCGTATGAGTTATCTTCATACCATTTCTTTGGTCGAGGCGATTTCCACATAGCAATCTTCAGAAATTCGCCTCTGGTCATATAGCCGCGTTGTTTCGCTAGACGAGCGATAGCCTGGAGACTGCGCTCCACCTCCTCGATCTGAAAGTTCTGTCCGACATACCTTGCCGCCCATTCTTCTACATCGACAACAGGAAATCGAAGTTCAAACTTAGGAGAGGACATATTAACGCTCCACTGGCGTAGTTCAACCCACGTGCCGCGTTCGAAATTTACATCGTTACACCGCACGAGACAAACACAAGTCTGTTGCCTACTCGAAAGCGCAGCGCAGACATTTCTGCCGCTTCCCTTCGAAGCCTTGGGCTTTGGCTCAAGATCGCTGTGGAGATTTCCGCACAATCGGTCAGGTCCTCGAAGGAACCGCCCTGCGCGTTTGGGACTTGCTTAAGGAACGTCCGCAGTTGGCGCCCTCCTGCCGTACCGGAGCGGGCGGGAACGGTAGCAAAGGACCTCATTTGTCGCTTTCGCGAATCCGTTCGGCGACGCCCGCTATTTGCGCGAGGCAGTCGCTCAAGGCGTCGGCTTCGATCGCGATCCGCTGTTTGCGAGGTCCCGTCGGCGCCTTGGTCAAGGTCACCCTTCAAGCCATGGACTGAACTGGACCCTATTCGTGGGACCACGGGAGGTCGGATTTAAGGTGTAATCTCGCCTGCCCTTGTCTTTCATGAATCAAGCCGTTTCTTGCTGCTTCTGCCTCTGCTGTGGGTATGTGGGCAACGCGTTTGCGTTGTCCAAGCGAAGCGGCATATCCACAGCCCTCGCCGCCGCCTCGGTCTTGTCCATGCCGGCGCGCCACACCGCCATCGGCATCTGGTTGTTCATCGCCTGGTGCGGGCGCCGAAAGTTGTAAAAGGTCATCCAGGAGCCGATGCCGGCCCGCGCCTCGCGGCCGTCGGCGTAGGCTTTCAGATGCACCTCTTCATACTTGATGGAGCGCCACAGCCGTTCGATGAAGATGTTGGACTGTATCGCCAACAGCACCCTGTGCCGGGGTGTCGACGACAAAGGCCACCATTACCCACCCCTTCTTGCCGACGAGCGGAAGAGAGATCGATGTCGTCGGACGCGTGAAGCACTGGGGTGAGGACCGTGTCGTCTATCTGAACGACGGCGGCCGGGTGCAATCGATTTCCGCAGCGTTCACCGACATTGGCCAAGAAGACGACTTCCGGCGCATCGCTGCTGGTCGGGCTGCGTTCCGTTCCTGTGATCTGCTGGAGCTGTGCCGCCGGCTTGACGCCCTCCTGTGCGTCCCAGCCGCTGGACGTGTGTAAATCAAATTACGCCGCGCATGTAAAGTCCATTATGCCGTATCTGAGGGAACCCTGAGCATTAATCACGACATAGGCGGTGCATTTTGGCCGGTTCTTGGGGAATGGTGGTTGACACAGTGTCACGTGCGGCGTATTTATATTTACACACGGTGGAGCTGACAGTGGCCAAGGCAAAGTCCAGGAATGAAAAGAGGGAGGCGCTGGCTCGCGATGGCGCACTCAATCTCCATCCCGAAGCGGTCCGCGATGCCTTGTTCGCCGACAACGCCTTTTTCGATCCCGCCGACCTGGTGCAGGTTCGCTACGAGATGGTGCGGCGCCATGAGGTGGACGACCAGGCGATCAGCGAGGTTGCGGCAAACTTCGGCGTGTCGCGGCCAACCTTCTACAAGGCGCAGGCGGCGCTGGCGACTGCAGGGCTTGCTGGATTGCTTCCCAAGCAGCGCGGGCCGAAGGGCGGGCACAAACTGTCGCAGGAGATGCTCGCGTTCGACACCGAGTTGCGAGCCGGGAGCCCGGTCATAACCATGCCCGAACGGCTCGCCGCCCTCGAGGCTCGGTTCGATGTCAGAGTCCACCGACGTAGCCTGGAACGTGCTGTGGCGCGTAAAAAAAATTGACGGACGCCGATCTGTCCTTCGCCGCCGGCCAGCCGGCCGCCGCCTACGAAGCCCTGCGCGCGGCCGTCTTGAGTGGCCACTCGAACGGCCAGCGCGGCCTCGCCATCCTTGTTCACCGCGGGCTTGCGGCATGGGCCGGCGAGCTGAAGCCGGAGGCGCCACCTGCGTCGCCATCGTCCACGACGCCCGGCCCGTCCATTCGTTCGGCCGCTCCGGCATCGACGCCGAACGAACTCACCCGCGTTCTGGCCGGAATCATCGTTGCTCTGACGACAGGGGACATCCATGCACATGCCTGACCTCAAGGTCACTGCCGACCACCTGCGCCGCGATGCCTATCTCTACGTCCGCCAATCCACCCTTCGGCAAGTCGCCGAGAACGTCGAGAGCACGCATCGCCAATACGCGTTGCGCGACCGAGCCGTGGCGGCGGGCTGGCCGGTCGAGCGGATCCATACGATCGACAACGACCTCGGCAAATCCGGTTCGAGCGCAACGGCGCGCGATGGCTTCCAGCACCTCGTCAGCGAGGTCGCTCTGGGCAGGGCCGGCATCGTCATGGGCTTGGAGGTCTCTCGACTGGCGCGCAACTCGGCCGATTGGCACCGCCTGATCGAACTCTGTTCCTTGAGCGGCACCCTCATTCTCGACGAAGACGGCATCTATGACCCCGTCTCCTTCAACGACCGGCTCCTGCTCGGCCTCAAAGGGACGATGAGCGAGGCCGAGTTGCACCTTATCAGGGCACGTCTGCGTGGCGGAATCCTCAACAAGGCGCGCCGCGGCGAACTCGAGATCCGGCCGCCGGTCGGCTTGCTCTATCGTCCCGACGGCAAGATCGTGCTCGACCCCAACATCGAGGTGCAGAGCGCGATCCGCATGCTGTTCGACACCTTCGATCGAACCGCCAGCGCCATGAAGACGGCCCGCTTTCTTCGCGAGCAAGGCCTGCAGTTCCCGTCGCGACTGCAGTCCGGCCCCAACAAAGGGGAACTCGTTTGGGCGCTGCCCAATCATGCTCGGGTCCTGCAGGTCCTGCATAATCCACGCTATGCCGGGGCCTTCGTCTTCGGCCGAATGCGCAGCCGCAGGCGTCCCGATGGCAGCACCGCCATCATCAAACTGCCCAGAGGGGAGTGGCAGTTCGTCATCAAGGGCGCGCATGCCGGGTACATCGACTGGGAGCGCTTCGAAGCCATCCAACAGCGCTTGACCGACAATGGCGGCGCCTTCCGAGCCGATCGCCGCAGCGGGCCACCCCGCGAAGGCCCGGCCCTATTGCAGGGCCGGGTGCTGTGCGGCATTTGCGGTGAGCGAATGGGTGTCCAGTATCATCGCAGGCGCGGCGACGAATACGGGCGACCCGACTATGTCTGCCAGGAGCTCCTCGTTCGCCGGGGCGGCAAGATCTGCCAGACCGTGCCCGGCAAGGCAGTCGACGCGGCAATCGGCGCCCTTCTCGTCGAGTTGGTCACACCAATGAATCTGGAGGTGACGCTGGCCGTCCAGCAAGAACTCGAAAGCCGCGCCGCCGAGATCGATACGGCGCGCCGCCAGCATGTCGAACGCACCCGCTATGAGGTCGAACTGGCGCGCCGCCGCTATATGAACGTCGACCCCGACAATCGCCTCGTCGCCAACTCGCTCGAAGCCGAATGGAATGAAAAGCTCCGTATCCACAGCGATGCCGCCGCCGAGTATGATCGCCGGGCCCGCGAGCAGGCCGCCGCATTGGATGAGCAAGCGCGTCTGCGCATTCGCGAACTCGCCGAACAATTCCCCCGCGTCTGGAATGATCCCCGCGTGCCCTCGGCCGAACGCAAGCGCATCTTCCGTCTGCTCGTCGAAGATATAACCTTGCAGAAAGGCCAGACCACGATCACCGCCAATCTGCGCCTGTCTGGCGGCGCCACCCGTACCCTGGTGCTGCCACGTCCGTTGTCCATCGCCGATATCCGTAGGGTCAAGGCGGAGATCGTCGCCGAAGTCGATCACCTCTTGAACCATCACAACGATCCTGAAATCGCCGAAATCCTGAACGGCCGAGGCTTCCGCACCGGAGAGGGCTTGCCCTACGATCCCAGAAAAATTCACGACATCCGCAAAAACCATAACCTATCAAGCCGTCCCGATCGCCTTCGTCGGCTCGGCATGCTCACAACACGTCAACTTGCCGACCACTTCGAAGTCTCGCAGTCAGCCATCCAAAAATGGGGCCGGCAGGGGCTGATCAAGAAATCCTACCACGACGGCTTGCGTGACCTATGGGAAGTCCCCGCTGAACAAATCGTCGTGAAGGGGCGCCCCGGCCGGGCAGCCTCGGCCCATCTCGCCCCAATTGGTACGCCACTATCCGAATGAGGTGCAGTATGAAACACACTCCTTGTCCATGAAGCGGCCGCGTCCGTCCATCGAAATCGCGACGCCAGCCGCCGCGAGCTTGCCGACGAAAGCCTCGGCGGTGAAAGTGGAGCCCTGATCGGTATTGAAAATCCTCGGCTTTCCGAACCGAAGCAGCGCCTCCTCCAGCGCCGCCGCGCAGAAGCTCGCGTCGTTGGTGTTCGACAGCCGCCACGCCAGAACCGCCCGGCTGGCCCAGTCGATGATCGCCACCAGATAGAGGAAGCCGCACGCCATCGGGATGTAAGTCACGTCGGCCGCCCACACATGGTTCGGCTCGGTGATCGCCAGGCCGCGCAGGAGATAGGGATAGATCTTGTGGCCGAGGGCGGCCTTGCTCGTGCCGGGACGCGGAACCAGCGCCTCGATCCCCATCGTGCGCATCAGACGCCGCACCCGCTTGCGGTTGACTCCGCAGCCCTCCTTGTTGAGTTCAAACGTCATCCGACGCGATCCGTAGAACGGCAGCTCCAGATGCAGTTCGTCGATCCGCCGCATCAACGCCAGATCGTCCACCCCGGGCTCTGGCTTGGGGCGATAGACCCCCGAGCGCGCCACATTCAGCAGCGCGCATTGCCGACGAACCGACAAATCCGCCGGGCGCTCCACCATCGCCCTTCGATCGGGCGCGCTCATCGCCCTGGCCTCCTGGCCAAGAAATCCCGTTCGACCGTCAGTTGGCCTATCCTCGGGTCAAGCCCGAGGACAAGCCTTGGCGTAAAGCTTGGCCGCCTCGCGCTCGCGCTCCTCCTCGCCATCGCCCGAAACGCTCGCCCCGCGCGCAAACAGGCTCGCGACATTGTCGAGAACCTGCTTCTTCCAGGCATAAATCTGGTTCGGATGCACCCCGTGCCGCTTCGCCAGATCCGGAACCGTCGCATCCTCGCGAAGCGCCTCGAGCGCAACCTTCGCCTTGAACGCCGCATCAAACTTCTTGCGTGACTTCATCATTTTCTCGCTCCGTCGGTTGCGACAGAGCAGGACATTTCACACCTTACCCAATGGTCCTAAATCCGGGGTCCAGTTCACCCGCGGCGGCGCCGCCCTGGTGAGCGCCTCGACATAGTTTGCAATCACTCCCTTTGCTTCTTTGAAATCGGGCGAGGGGGCCCAGACTGCCGGCAACATGACAAACGCGCCTTCGACGCCTTTGAGCGCCCGCTCGATGGCCGCCGAATCATTCCAATCGCCGTCTACCAGTTCCACGCCCTGGCTCGCCCAGTTAGCCGCCTTCTCGCGATTGCGGACGAGCGCGCGTACCTCCTTGCCGTGCGCCAACAGATGTTTTGCCGTTGCGCCGCCCACTTTTCCCGTGATTCCCATGACTAAAAACATGCGTTTTCTCCTGATCTTGAGGGACAGAGCACTGCCCCTGTTGGTTCAACGGATGAGCGGCAGAACGGCCCGGACACGGGGATCGCGCAGATAGAGGCCGCCCCATGTCATCGCGCCCAGCAGCAGGGAAATGATTTCCGGCGGCGACCCCAACTCACCCATGCGAACATGGGCGCAGATGGCGCCTCCCAAAAAGCCCGTCACTAGGATCGCGCCGAGGACGGCGGTGGCCGGGATGGCGTAGAGGATGGCGCAGGCGAGTATGATCGGACCAACGACACGGGTCAGGTCCATCGCGAAGCCGGTTTCCTGCAACATGCTCGCGATCTGTGCCGGCGCGAAAACCTGAATGGCGCCGTCCGCCGCCAGAGCGACAACGACAAACGCGCTCATGATCCGGCCGGCCCACAGAGCGCGAGGCAAGGTCATGATTTCAGGCGCCGGATGCAGGTTCATAGTTTGGGACATTTGTCATTCTCCGATGGGGGGATTCCCATATTGGGAGCCTACTGTGTCTCCTCGGTATGATAAACACCTAGGAAATGAACTCACTGTTCTCTTTGAGGTGAACAATACCGAGGCACGAAAATGCAAAATCTCGAACCCATCCTCATTTTCATAACTGTCGCGGAAATGGGGAGCTTCACCCACGCAGCCGATAGCCTGGGCATTCAGAAGGGAAGGGCCTCGACGGCGGTCCGGAAGCTGGAAGAAGATGTCGGCGCCGAACTCCTGCACCGGACGACGCGCAGCGTGCAGTTGACGGAGGACGGACGCGCATTTCATGCACGCGCCCGCGATCTGCTTGCTGACGTTGATGATCTGCACTCGATGTTCGCAGGCGATCGCGTGGCGCTCCGCGGGCGTTTACGGGTCGATCTTCCGACCGAGGTGGCGCGCACAACAATCGTGCCGGCCTTGCCGGATTTCATGGCGACTCACCCCGAGTTGGAGCTGGAGGTGTCGAGTACGGATCGGCAAGTCGATCTGGTTCAAGAGGGGTTCGACTGTGTGTTGCGGCTTGGACCCATAGGGGACGAGACGCTGATTGCCCGCCCACTGGGCCTGTTGCGCATGGTCAACGCGGCCAGTCCCGCCTATCTGGCGCGCTATGGCGTCCCTCGATCGCTAGAAGATCTCCGGCGTCAGGGACATCGGACAGTTCATTTTTCGACGATGCTGGGCGCAAGACCCTATGGATGGGAATATCCGGACGGCGACAGCTACGCGACCCTTCAGTTGCCAGGTGCGCTACACGTCAACAGCGCCCAGACCTACGATGCCGCCGCCCTCGCCGGCCTTGGCCTGATTCAGGCGCCACTCTTGGGGATTGGCCAATACTTAGAGAGCGGAGCGCTTGTGGAGATCATACCCGATTTTCGTCGCCGAGCGATCGCCGTGTCCCTCGTCGTAGCCCATCGGAGCAATCTGTCGCGCCGAGTCCGTGCATTCATGAAATGGATCGAAGATGTGCTGACGCCGTATCTGGAATAGCGGGACGAACATCGTCGTCCTGCCCTCGAAATCAACATTCTGAATTTATGTCTTTGGGCGGCGGTTGCACTGTGGGGTGTATCATTCTGTCGAACGACCGTTTGCCAGAGTGATACACCGGCCCTAAACTCGTCCCCTGGCCCCGCCCCGCCCCCGTTTTGTCGGCTATCTCTGGGTCTCGACTGATGGCCAAGGGCGATCCGGGCGCCCCAAGCGGATGGGCGCCCCCGCATTCCTGCTCAGCAATAGGCTGGCAAACCACCTTCAACGCCGCCGCGCCCTCGCGCTTGCGACGACGGTTTACTGCATGCCGCCGCTGGCGATCAACTGCTGGCCAGTCAGCCATCCGGCATCTTCCGTCGCCAGGAACGCCGCCACCGAGGCGATGTCGTGAGGCTGACCGATACGTCCGAGCGGCGTCTGGCCGACGATCCAGTCCTGGAAGTTCGAGCCGATGTAGCCCGCGCTGCGCGACCCCTCGGTCTCGACCATGCCGGGATTGACGGAATTGACGCGGATGCCCTTGGGCCCGAGTTCGCGCGCCAGCACCCCAGTAATGGCGTCGACCGCGCCCTTGGCGGCGGTATAGACCGCCGAACCGGGCGGCGTGATGCGCGTGACGGCCGACCCGATATTGACGATACTGCCGCCCTTGCCCAGGTGTTTGGCCGCTTCCTTGCTGATCAGCAGCAGGCCCAACACGTCGATGTCGAATATCGCGTGAAAATGCTCCTCAGTAATCTCTTCGAGCGGCTTCATCTCGTAGACGCCAGCGTTGTTGACCAACACGTCGAGACGGCCATAATTCTCGATCGCGGCCTCGACGACGGCGCGGGCGTCGGCCGCCTTAGAGACGTCGCCTTTTACCGCTACAGCCTTGCCGCCGGCGGCGGCGATCGCCTCGACGACCTTTTGGGCCCCTTCCTTGCTTGAAGCGTAATTGACGACGACGCTGGCGCCGAGGGAGGCCAGCGACTTCGCGACGGCGGCGCCAATGCCCTTCGAGGCGCCGGTGACGATTGCGACTTTTCCGGAAAGCTTGCTCATGGCGGATTGCACTCCTTTCGCGGGCTGGACCGCGTCCATCGATAATTCGATAGTTCCGTAATCTAGAACTATGGAACAATCTGTCAAGCGGCGTATATGTCCAACGTCATGAAGCCGATCTTTCACCCCCCGCTCCACGCGATCACTCTGGAGGGCATTTTCCACGCCCTGTCCGATCCGGCCCGGGCGGCCATCTTCGCCAACATTGCGCTCTCGCAATGTCCGCAGACCTGCACGGCGTTCACGCAAATCAGCAGCCGGGCCATCCCGAAATCGACCTTATCGCAACATTTCAACGCTTTGCGCGAGGCGGGACTCATTCGTTCCGAGCGCCGGGGCGTGGAAATGCACAATATCTCGCGTTGCGACGAGCTCGAGCAGCGCTTCCCCGGGCTCATCCCCTCGATCCTGACCGCTTACAAGAAACAGCTTCAGGAAACCTCGTCGTCAGAGGTGGCTTTGTAGGGCGGGGTCGCTGACCCCGCCGGCGCGCTCAGCGGGCGCGCCCTACATGCCGCTTCCGGGCCCTGGGTTCATGGATTGCTTCGCCTTCCGCTCGCAATGACGGACATGCGGTCGACGACCCCCTCGACGTGAGCGAAGCGGGGCCACTTGGCGCGGCCCGAAATTCATGTACACTTTGCATGAACGCCGTACAAATGCTCACGCGGCGGACGGGAGGAAGTTCCAATGTTACGACGGCTCCAGCACGAGAACGTGATCCGCGAAACCACGGTCACCCGCCTGAAGAAATCCGGCGACGCCGAGACCTGGCTCGTCGCGGAAACCAGTTGCGAAGCGAACGGCCCGGAGATGCGCGACGTGGTCAGCGAGGCGCTTGCCCTCCTTTCCGCCGCCAACGACATCGACGGCGTCGAGCTGATGTCGACCACGGCGCTGTAAAGGGGTCAGGCGGGCGTCCTCGCGGTTGCGCGGCCGGCCTGGAAAAACGCCGGGTGAAGATGGCGATCACGAGCCGTCGTCGACGATCTGTTCGGGTCGGCCGGATCGGCGCCGGCGAGGTCCCTCGATTGGGCACCCAGTTCATTGCCGAATTGGCCGACACAAAGGGCGGAACCGGCGCAATTCGCGCAATCAAATATGGTTGCGCCGGCTTACCCTCACCCTGCCGCTCCGCGGCTTCCCTCTCCCCATAGCCCGTCGATAGACGGGCGTCCTGGTGGACGCCCTACGGGGAGAGGGGGATCCCCTTCCCCCACCGGGCTAGCGTGCGCACACATTTGATTTGCTCAGCTGTCAAGTGGGGCAGGCGAGGTGGCGGCGGCGAGATTGAAGCCTTCTGCGATGGCGTGGAAGCGGCGCAGGCCGTGGACGAAGGTGATAGGGCCTGGCGAACGCTCTTTGGCGTAGCCGGTCCAGCCGCCGAGGCGGGCGATGCACCAGGCCGCCCAAGCCAGGCTGCGTCTGGGGTGCGGGTTCTTCTGCTTCTGGGTCTTGCCTTCGAATTTGCCGGCCAGCGCCTCCAGAACGGCGATTTCGTCGGGTTCGAAGACGCGCGCGGCCGGGAAAGCCGCGCCCGCCTCGTCCCGTCCCTGGACCAGTTGCATGACGCTCGCGGCGGCGATCAGCGCGGTCGCCGCCAGGCGTTCGAGCGCGTCGCCGTCGCGCAAGAGGCTGTCTTCGAGGTCGAAGCCCTGCGACTTGAGGGTGCGGAAGAGCTGCTCGATGATCCAGCGATAGCGATAGAGCTCGATAATCCACGCCGCTTGGGCAAGCGTGCTCACGCCATGCGTCGTCAACAGGCGCCAGACGATCGGCTCCTCGGAGGGCGGCGGGTCGATTTCGCGCGCCTCGACGAGATTGAGCGCGACGCCGGGCGGATCCCGCCGGTCGGCGCCGCGCTCGGGACGACGCAGGACGACCGGACAGAAACGCACCGCCAGCGTGACCTTCCGGGCCGTCCGTCCGGGCCGGCCGGGCAGATCGAAGCTCAGACGGCCCGCTTCCGGCGCGGCGGCGATCTTCGACAGCAGCCGCTCGCCCGCCTCGATGAGCGCCCGATCGCGCACGGCGCGAACCAGGACATGCGTTCGCCCATCGGGCACGCGGGCGAAATGCTCGTAGATGTCGGCCTCCCGATCGGAGATCTCGGTGATCATCGTCGCCGAGTTCAGGAACCGCTTCGCCGCCAGGGGCGTGGCGAGCCACTTGTTGCTCTCCTTCTCCTCGATCGGCAGGCTCTGGTAGTCGTCCTCCTTGATCCGCGTTCGCCGCCAGATCGTCGCCCCCGCGAGCCCCAGGACGCCGCCGTCGGCGGCGTCGACCGCCAGCGCCGGATGGACGAACAGGCCGACGTCCTTGCCGTTGCCGACGCGGCCAAGGCCACGCTTGCGCTTGGCTTTGGCTTCATAGTTGATTTCGCTCGTATCCTGGATCAACAGGACGTGCCGTCCCGCCGCGGCGGTTCCCGTCCGCTCCGCCGCGCCGCGCAGAATTTCTTCCACCGTCACTCTCGGATTGCGGAAAAACCGCGTCAGACCAACCTTCTCCGCCCGGCTGTCGCACAGTTGGCGAAAGCCCGCGCTAATGCGCGCGCACATGCGCTCCACCGCCAGGCGCCCCTTTTTTCAAGGCGCACGTCGCCGAAGAAGCCAATGTTCACGTCTGTCATCGCCGATCCTCTCCAAACAAAGGGCCGGCCGATACAGAATCACACATGATTCTCAACGATCAAGCGATGTTTGCAAAAAATGTGTTTGACTCGTCCGCGAATCGAATGTGTGCGCACGCTAGCCCCTCGGGGGGAAGGTGGCCCGAAGGGCCGGATGAGAGTTTGCCGCGCGATTCGATCAGAAATCATCCCGCTCTAGCGTCCCTTCCCCCCTCGTAGAGGAAGGGACGCTGACGGCTGCGCGTCGCCCCTTGTGTCCCGACGAACGAGCGCTCTTACCGCCACGTCCGCACGTCGACAAACCGCCCCGCGATCGCGGCCCCCACATCGTCCGGCGACTCGGACTGCGCCGCGCGAGCGGGCCTTCTTCCTCCTCGAGACCGTGATGTCGCGGTCCGGCCGAACCTACGCCGCTGCCGACCCCTTGAACCGCGCGCGGCGCTCCATCCACGCTTTCGTGCCGAACACCCCGGCGAAGAGGTCAGGGACGAACAGGTCGACCTCCAGCCTCGGCCAATGCAGGTTAAGCCCCGCCCCATCGACGACGATCTCTTCGAGGTCGGTCGGATCGGCGCCGGCGAGGTCCTCTACGAAATGGGGCGGAAAGGCGTAGGCGCGGCCGTCCGCGAGTTCGACGACGATGCGTCGCCGCGCCCCGTCGAAGCTGGCGGCCACGGCGACGGGCGCCTCTTTCAGCAGCTGCCGCCCCAGAGCTTCCGCGGCTTCCATGTCTTCGTCGAGCGGATCAGCCATGCAGGCGCCTCCAGGCCGCGAGGAACTCAGCTTGCCGGTCGCGGAGTTCGGACAGCAACCGCCGAAGATCTGCTCGGCCTATCCCGACCACCCACACCAGCCGCGGCGCGCCATCAGGTCCCATGAGATCGACCTTAGCCTCGCCGCCGCCAATCAGATGAACGTGAGCCGGTTCGTGATCGGAAAGGTGGATGACGAATCGGTATCCGTGCGCCAGATGTACAAACCATCAGCGTAGCTGCGCGTTCGAGAAACGTCAAAGCCAATGCCGCGGGGCTCTCGCCAGCGCGAAGGAATCACGCCCACTCCCGCACGTCGACAAACCGCCCCGCGATCGCCGCCGCCGCCACGTCATCCGGCAGGCTCGGACTGCGCCGCGCGTCGAAGCGCAGCTCGACCCGCGCTGGCCACCATGTTGACGTCCTGCCCGCCGGGACCCGAGGCGCGCACGAACGATTCGACGATCTCGCTCTCGTCGATGAGGAGGTCGCCGACTTTCATGTGCGGCTCGTTTGCTGTGCGGCCCATCGAAGGGCGTCG
This sequence comes from uncultured Alphaproteobacteria bacterium, assembly GCA_963822215.1. GTDB lineage: Bacteria > Pseudomonadota > Alphaproteobacteria > Rhizobiales > Beijerinckiaceae > Roseiarcus. Next base: position 211,624 of record CAWGGX010000005.1, on the reverse strand, counting down.
ACGAACGCATGGAAACTCTTCGAGCGATTGTTCCCTAAGTCCATGTGGGGACCGATGCGCCTCGCCAGCGCAATCTGCCCCTCACGGCCGACCGTGCTCAGGAACAACTGCTTGGCGTTCTCTATCGCGTCGGGATTCCTCAAAATCGCCTTTCGCTTGAGGGACGTCTCGATCAGCCGCGCTGAGCAAGCCAGCTTGTCGCAATGCCTCCAGATCACCGAGATACCAACTCTCGAGTTCTTGAATCACCAATCGAATCTTGACCCGCTCCGAAGCGCTGATCGGCACAAGGCTTAGCAGCCTTGCCTTCAGCCTTAGGCATTCCGCTCCGTCGCTGTCCCGCATGATAATGAAACGCGGCGGTCGAGGACCACGCCAATGTCCGATTTTGCGCGGGAATGATTGTTCGAGGTCGCTCTTCCCCTCATGCCGCAGACAGAGGATTCGGTCTGTTAGATTGAGTTTTTCTGCGATGCACTCGGCGATGATTTGCCCTGACGGCTCCTCCGCGAGGACGACCAAGTCCGTCATTGCGGACTGACGCCCTTGAACATTCCCTGCCGCCACAGCCAGCCGAGTTTGTCTCCGGCTTCGACCAGATTGGCTATCTGATCGAACTGCGCCGCTGGCTGGATCGAACTGAGACCTTGCTGTTTGGAAATAACAAAGAGTGACTGAAGTGGAACCGCGTTCAAGAAATCCGGCGAATGCGTAGAGACGAAAACCTGTCCGCCACGAGAAGCGCAATTTTGAAATTCCTCAGCGAGCTCCTCCATGAGGCTCGGATAGAGCTGATTCTCCGGCTCCTCGACGCAAAGCAGGGGATGCGGCTTCGGATCATGGAGAAGGACGAGGTATGCGAACATCTTTATCGTGCCATCCGATACGAACCGGGCAATGAACGGATCCTTGAACGACCCATCCTGAAATCGGAGGACAATTCGGCCATCTTCAGTCTGCCGAGCCTCGACTGCGCTGATACCCGGAACGCGACGCCGCATGGTCGCGAGGATCTCATCGAAGATACCGCGATGATTCTCGTACAAGAACTGGGCAACTAGCGGTAGATTATCGCCTTCGCTCGAAAGATGCTCCGCGACACCCGCATCGGGGCTCGATCGCGCCGCGCTGATGTGAAAATCCGAAACGTGCCAGTTCTCGATCAGATTCCGGATCGCGCTGGCGGCTTCGAACCTTTGGAACTGACCCAGTCCCTTGATCGCAAGGATGTCGCGAGAGTCGAGGCGCTGCTCCTCTCGGCGCTCTTCGCCGCCCTTGGCGAGTTCAGGCTCGTTATTGATTGCGGAGCCCGAACCGTCCCTAAGAGTTCCGTCCGGAGACTTCATGAGGGATTACAGAGTTTTCTGAGCATCAGGCGGATTGAGGCGAGCCGCAGGAAGGCGAGGGCGTTGTGGCTGAGGTTTTCCCAGTCCTTGGCGAGGCGGCGGCAGCGACCCAGCCAACCGATGGTGCGTTCGACGATCCATCGTTTGTGGACGACGAGGAAGCCTTTGGCGCGATCGGAACGGCGCACGATTTCGGTGGCGAGGCCCGGCATGACGCGCGCCAAGCCGTCATGGAAAACCGGTCCGGCGTAGGCGCTGTCGGCGAACAGCTTCTCGAGGAACGGGAACTGTCCGAACATTGTGGACAAGAGCATCAGTCCGCCGTCGCGATCCTGAACATTGGCGGAGGTGACCAGCGCGTGCAGCAGCAGACCCAACGTATCGACGAGGATGTGGCGCTTCTTGCCCTTGATCAGCTTGCCGGCGTCGAACCCATGCGGATCGATGCAGGCCCCCCTTTTTCCGCGCTTTTCACGCTCTGGCTATCGACGATACAGGCGGTGGGGCTGGCCTCGCGGTCATTCTGCTCGCGGCATTTGACGTAGAGCGCGTAGTGCATCCTCTCCAATGTGCCGTCGTGGCTCCACAGGCAAAAGTAGCCGTTCACCGTGCTGCGCGGCGGCAGGTCTTTCGGCATGTAGCGCCACTGGCATCCGGTGCTCAGGACGTACATCACGCCGTTCACCACCTCGCGCATGTCGACGCGCCGCTTGCCGCCGCCATGCCTGGCGGGCGGGATCAGCGGGCCGATATGCCGCCATTCCGCGTCGGTCAGATCGCTCGGATAGCGCAGCTGGTCGCGGTTGTAGAGAGGACGGTTTTCCGGTGTCCACATAGGGCGCCTCACGAATCGACGCCACAGGCGATCATACCAGAGTCGTGCTCCTCAAGCGGTTTTCTCAACCCCCGACAACCGACTCAAACAACTCGCAGAGTCCCCGGACGGACACTAAAGTCGATAAATCTGAACGGCTGCCCGCCGCCAAACCGCGTGTACCGGAGCTGTTCGTGAGCGACACGGACTTCCCCGTTGATTGACGCGACCTCCACGATGTAAGTGACAGTGCGTTCGCTCTCCCTCTCTTCTATCTTGAGCGGCATTCTTATCTTAAGCTCTATTAGAATCGACTCGCTCTCATGTCCGCGCGTAACAACCTCTCGAAATCCTCCGCGTCTAGCGAGAGCTGAACGAACGTTATCCTTGAGACAGTCGCGCAAGAACCCAAAGACATCGAAGAATGTTGACTTCCCAGATCCATTCGCGCCGACGAGAACGGTGAAGGGTTGGATATCCTTCACCGTCACGTCCTGGAACATTTTGAAATTCTTAAGGCGGATTTGCTCGATGCGCATCCTGGCAGCTTACCGCCACTCCCTCACATCGACAAACCGCCCGGCGATCGCGGCCGCCGCCGCCATCGTCGGCGACACCAGATGGGTGCGGCCCTTGTAGCCCTGGCGGCCCTCGAAGTTGCGGTTCGAGGTCGAGGCGCAGCGCTCGCCCGGCAGAAGCTTATCCGGGTTCATGCCGAGGCACATCGAGCAGCCGGGCTCCCGCCATTCAAAGCCGGCGGCAAGGAAGATCCTGTCGAGCCCCTCGGCTTCGGCCTGCGCCTTCACCAGGCCCGAGCCCGGCACGACCATGGCGTTGACCCGCTCGCTCACCCTTCGTCCTTCGGCGATCTTCGCCGCCGCGCGCAGGTCCTCGATGCGTCCATTGGTGCACGAGCCGATGAACACGCGGTCGATGGCGAGGTCGGCGATCCTCTCGCCGCCCTTGAGGCCCATGTAGTCGAGCGCCCGCTGGATCGAGGCGCGCTTCTGCTCGGTCGCGCCATCCTCGACTCGCGGGACGAGGCCGGCGATCGTCGCCACGTCCTGCGGGCTCGTGCCCCAGGTGACGATCGGCGGCAGTTCGGCCGCGTTCAGCCGCACCTCAGCGTCGAAATGCGCGCCGTCATCGGTGCGCAGCGCTTCCCAGTAGGCGACCGCCTGATCCCATAGCGCCCCCTTCGGCGATTTCGGGCGGTCCTTGAGATAGGCGAAGGTCTTTCCGTCCGGCGCGACCAGCCCCGCGCGCGCGCCGCCCTCGATCGACATGTTGCAGACCGTCATGCGGCCTTCCATCGAGAGCGCCTCGATCGCCGGGCCGCAATATTCGATGACATGTCCGGTGCCGCCGGACGTGCCGATCTCGCCGATGATGGCGAGGATGATGTCCTTGGCGGTGACGCCGTCCGGCAGCGCCCCATCGACGCGGACCCGCATGTTCTTCGCCTTGGACTGGATCAAGGTCTGGGTCGCCAGCACGTGCTCGACCTCGGAGGTGCCGATGCCGTGCGCGAGCGCTCCGAAGGCGCCATGGGTCGAGGTGTGGCTGTCGCCGCAGACAATCGTCGTGCCCGGCAGGGTGAAGCCCTGCTCCGGCCCGATGATGTGCACGACGCCCTGGCGGCGGTCGAACTCGTCGTAATATTCGATGCCGAATTCCTTGGCGTTGGCGGCAAGCGTCTCGACCTGGTGGCGGCTCTCGGGATCCGCGATGCCCTGGCTGCGGTCGGTCGTCTGGATGTTATGGTCGACGACGGCGAGCGTCTTTTCGGGAGCGCGCACCTTGCGCCCGGCCATCCGCAATCCCTCGAACGCCTGGGGGCTCGTCACCTCGTGGACGAGATGGCGATCGATGTAGATGAGGCTCGATCCGCCCGCCGTCTCGATGACATGGTCGTCCCAGATCTTGTCATACAACGTACGCGGCTTGCTCATAAGGGTCTCCGGCGCCGATTAGCGGCGCACATGGGGAAAGGTTAGGGTTGGCGCGCCTTTTAGGCCGATTGTGACAAAGACGGAAGGGGTTGCGGCTCGGGCGGAGGCGCCGTCCGTCGGCGCGCTCCCGCCCCGTCGAGCCAGGGGACCCACGATGACGACCGCCACACGTTATGCGGACGAGCTTGTCGATCTTGTGAAGAGCGGTCCGGGCGTCTCGGACGGCCTCCTCCGCTTCGAGCAGATCTTCGACGCCTACATGATAGAAACGGTGGGCGGCTTTGTGGACAAGCGCAAGGCGCTGCTCGAGGCTTTCCAGGACCGGGCGCCGGCCGGGGAGTTGACGTCGCTGATCCTCGACAAGCTGGGCGCCATCCCCTGAGCGCCCACGGCAATTCGACGCCGAGATCCATTCTGCAAGCGCTTTTTAGCCCGCTTGCCCGAGAATCGTCATAAGATGACGTCAATGAGACCCCCGGGCCGGGGCGAATAGGAGGAAAATCCGTCGTGCGGGGGACTGACGTCAAAAATCCGGACTATTATCATCGGGTGGTCGATTGCCAGTGGGCCTGTCCCGCTCACACGCCGGTCCCGGAGTACATTCGCCGCATCGCCCAGGGCGACTATCAGGGCGCTTACCTGATCAACTGGAAGTCGAACGTCTTCCCCGGAATCCTCGGCCGCACCTGCGACCGCCCGTGTGAGCCGGCCTGCCGGCGCGGGCGACTGGACGAGCAGCCGGTCGCCATCTGCCGGCTGAAGCGCGTGGCCGCCGACCGCAAGGACAAGGAGGAGATCGCCGGCCTCCTGCCGAGGCCGCCCGACGAGCGCAACGGCAAGCGGATCGCCTGCGTCGGCGCCGGGCCCGCCTCGCTGACCGTCGCCCGCGATCTCGCCGCCATCGGCTATGAGGTTCTCGTTTTCGATTCGGATTCGCGCGCCGGCGGCATGATGCGCAGCCAGATTCCCAAATTCCGCCTGCCCGACGAGGTGATCGACGAAGAGGTCGGCTACGCGCTCTCGACCGGCGGGACCTTCCTCGCCTCCCGCCGCATTTCCAGCATGAGAGCGCTCCTCAAGGAGGGCTACGACGCGATCTTCGTCGGCTGCGGCGCGCCGCACGGGCGGGACCTCGACATCCCCGGCCGCCGCGAGGCGTCGCGCAACGTCCGCGTCGGCATCGAATGGCTCGCGAGCGTATACTTCGGCCACACCCATGCGATCGGCAAGCGCGTCGTGGTGCTCGGCGGCGGCAATACGGCGATGGACTGCTGTCGCACCGCCCGGCGGCTCGGTGGCGCTAAGGTCAAGGTCGTTGTGCGCTCGGGCTTCGCCGAGATGAAGGCTTCCCCCTGGGAGAAGGAGGACGCGGCCGACGAGGGCGTCGAAATCCTCAACTACCTCGTGCCCAAGGCGTTTACCCACGAGTCCGGCAGGCTCACCGGCGTCCTATTCGAGAAGGTCAAGCCGGAGAAGGACGAGCGCGGCCGCCGCAAGCTGGTTCCGGCCAGCGAGCCCGACGTCCACATCCCCTGCGACGACGTCCTGATCGCGGTTGGCCAGGAGAACGCCTTTCCCTGGATCGAGACCGACGTCGGCATCGCCTTCGATCGCCACGGAATGCCGTTGGTCGACCCCGCGACCTTCGCCTCGAGCCTCCCGAGCGTATTTTTCGGTGGCGACGCGGCCTTCGGTCCAAAAAACATCATTACGGCGGTCGCGCATGGCCACGAAGCGGCGATCTCGATCGACGCCTTTTGCCGGGGCGAGGATCCGCGCGTCCGGCCGCCGCCGATGACCAATCTCGTCAGCCAAAAAATGGGCATTCACGATTGGTCCTACGACAGCGCCATCACGCTCGATCGCCGCTTCGCCGTACCGCAGGTCGAGCGGGCGGCGGCGCTCCGGAACCTGAGCACCGAAGTCGAGCTCGGCTTTACCCTTGAGCAGGCGCTCGGGGAGGCGAAGCGGTGCCTCAACTGCGACGTTCAGACCGTCTTCTCGGCGCCCGCCTGCATCGAGTGCGACGCCTGCGTCGACGTCTGCCCGATCGACTGCATCTCCTTCGTGCCGAACGCGCCGGAACCCGAGTTGCGCCTGTCGCTCATGGCGCCGGCAAACAACCTCGATCAGGCCATTCTCGTGTCCGAGCCGGTCAAGAGCCTGCGGGTCATGGTCAAGGACGAGGACCTCTGTCTCCATTGCGGCCTGTGCGCCGAGCGCTGTCCGACCGGCGCCTGGGACATGGAAAAATTCACCATCGAAATGGCTCAAGCGGGGCAAGCATGCCGATAGAGGCGGTCAACGATTTCGTCATTCGCTTCGCCAATGTGAACGGCTCAGGCTCGGCCAGCGCCAATCTCCTGTTTGCGCGGTCGATCCTGCGCATGGGCGTGCCGATCGCGCCGCGCAACATCTTCCCCTCCAACATCCAGGGCCTGCCGACCTGGTATGAGGTGCGGGTGAGTGAGAAGGGATGGCTCGGAGCGCGCGGCGGCGCCGACATTCTGGTGGCGATGAACGCGCAGACCTTCGCGCAAGACGTGGCCGCGCTCGAGCCCGGCGGCTACCTTTTCTACGATTCGACGCGCCCTCTTCCGCCGTCGATGCTTCGCGACGACATCGTCGCGCTCGGGATGCCGCTCACCGAAATCTGCGCCGCGCAATATCCGGAGCCCAGACAGCGCCAGCTCTATCGCAACATCGTCTATGTCGGCGCGCTCGCCGCGCTCCTCGATATCGACCTCGCCGTCATGGAGACGCTGGCGGCGGAACGGTTCAAGGGCAAGGACAAGCTGATCGAAGCCAACCAGCGGGCGCTGCGGATTGGCCATGACGAAGCGATGTCGCGCTTCGCCTGCCCTCTCGGCGTTCGTGTCCGTCGCAGCGAGGCGGCCGGCGACCGCATTCTCGCGGAGGGCAACTTCGCCGCGGCGCTCGGCGCGGTCTACGGCGGAGCGACGGTTTGCGCCTGGTATCCGATCACGCCCTCCACGTCGGTCGCCGAGGCGTTCGAACGCCTCTGCTCGCGCCACCGCATCGATGCTTCGGGAAAGAAGACCTACGCCATCGTGCAGGCTGAAGACGAGATCGCCGCCATTGGCATGGCGGTCGGCGCGGGCTGGAACGGGGCGCGCGCCTTCACCGCCACGTCGGGGCCCGGGATTTCGCTGATGCAGGAGTTCTTCGGCCTCGCCTATTTTGCCGAGATCCCCGTCGTCGTGTTCGACGTGCAGCGCGGCGGCCCGTCGACCGGCATGCCGACCCGGACCCAGCAATCGGATCTCCTGTCCTGCGCCTTCGCTTCCCACGGCGACACCAAGCACGCGCTGCTCATTCCCGATGGGCCCAACGAGGCGTTTACGTTCGCCGCCGACGCGTTCGATCTCGCCGAGCGGCTGCAGACGCCGGTGTTCGTTATGCTCGATCTCGACATCGGCATGAACTCGCATCTTTGCGCGCCATTCAAATGGGATGACGCCCGATCTTATGACCGCGGCAAGGTTCTTTCGTTCGAGGAACTGGAAAAGGCGCCGAACTTCGGCCGCTACGACGACGTCGACGGCGACGGAATTCCCTATCGCACGCTTCCCGGCCGCCATCCGACGCGCGGCGCCTATTTTACCCGCGGCACCAGCCGCGACCGCTTCGCGCGCTATACAGAGGAAGGCCTCCCCTATATCGACAACATGGAGCGGCTGGAGCACAAATTCGAGACCGCGCGCCGCCTGCTGCCGCGGCCGGTCCTCGGGCCGGCGGCACAGCCGACCCGAATCGGCGTTCTCCATTACGGATCGACCGCTGCGCCGATGGACGAGGCGCAACAGATGCTGGAACGCGAGGGCATATATGTCGACGCCCTGCGCATCCGCGCATTTCCCCTGGCGCACGAGGTTCTCGAATTCATCGAGGACCACGATCAGATCTTCGTCGTCGAGCAGAACCGCGATGCGCAGATGCGCACGCTCATTTCGACCGATCTCGGCGTCGCGACGGACCGCTGGACGCCAATCCTCCATTACAACGGCATGCCGACCTCGGCCCGCTACATCTTTCGCGAAATCGCCGCGCGCTTGCAGACGCCGGCCGCGTCGCAACCTCTAAAGGCCGCTGAATGACCTACCTCGCCAAACCGAAATTTCATCATCCCTCGATCGCGGTCAACGAACTCGGCTTCACCCGCCGCGACTACGAAGGCTCGATGTCGACGCTCTGCGCCGGCTGCGGTCACGATTCGATTACCGCCGCGATCCTTCACGCCTGCTTCGAACTCGCCCTGCCGCCGCACCGCATCGCCAAGCTCAGCGGCATCGGCTGCTCGTCGAAGACGCCGACCTACATGCTCGGCCAGAGCCACGGCTTCAACTCGGTGCATGGCCGAATGCCCTCGGTGCTGACCGGCGCCAATCTCGCCAACCGCGACCTGATCTACCTCGGCGTTTCCGGCGACGGCGACACCGCCTCGATCGGCTTCGGGCAGTTCGCCCACGTGATGCGCCGCGGCGTCAACATGGTCTACATCGTCGAAAACAACGGCGTGTACGGACTGACAAAAGGGCAGTTCTCCGCCACCGCCGACCGCGGTTCGAAGAGCAAGAAAGGCGTCCACGCCGCCGACGAGCCGATCGACCTCACCGCGGTGGCCATTGAGCTCGGCGCGACCTTCGTTGCGCGCAGTTTCTCCGGCGACAAGGGGCAGCTCGTGCCGCTGATCAAGGCGGCATTCCAGCATCGCGGCGCGGCCTTCATCGACGTGATCTCGCCCTGCGTCACGTTCAACAACCACGAGGGCTCGACCAAGAGCTACGACTACGTGCGCGAGCACAACATTGCGGTCAACGCGCTCGACTTCATCGCGGGCCGCGAACCGATCGAGATCGACTACGCCGAGGGCGCGGCTGAGGCCGTCACGCTGCACGACGGCACGACCATCCATCTGCGCAAGCTCGACGCCGAGCACGATGTCTCCGATCGCGTCGAAGCGCTGACCATGCTCGAGCGTTGCCGTCAGACTGGCGAGATCCTGACCGGGCTCCTCTATCTCGAAGAGGACGTCGAGGAGTTGCACGATACGCTCAACACCACGACCCGCCCGCTCAACGAACTGACCGAGGCCGACCTCTGCCCGGGCTCCAAGGCGCTGGCGGCGATCAACCGGTCGCTGCGTTAAAGTTTTCGGGGCGGGCCGCCGAATGCCGACAGCCAACGACGATGGCGCTCTGAAGCAGGAGTTGCGGGTCGCCGACGCCAGCAAATGTTTTGCGTTGCAGCCCGCGCCGGAGCGGCTAGTGTCTCCGTCCCGGCGCAAACGGCGCGCCAACCTGGGGGTTGACGACATGAACACACGCATCGTCTCACTGCTGAACGCGGCGCTCGCTTTGGGCGCATTGGGCGCGTCTCCAGCCGCGGCGCAGTCGGGGTCGCAGGTCGGCACGCTTTCGTGCGACGTCTCGGGGGGGATCGGCATGATCCTGTCGCAGAAGCAGACCATGACCTGCCTGTTCACCCCGGCCAACGGAGGCCCGCCCGAGCCCTATCTCGGACATATCGACACGTTCGGCTTTGCGCTCGGCGAGGTGAACCAGGGCCAGCTCATCTGGGGCGTGATCGCGTCCACCTCTGGCTTTCCGCGCGGCGCCCTGTCCGGGACCTACAGCGGGGTCGGCGCGCAGGCGACCGCCGGCGCAGGCGTGGGCGCCAATGTGCTCGTCGGCGGAACCGGGAACGCCTTCTCCCTGCAGCCCGTGTCGGTCCAGGGCCAGACCGGGCTCAACGTCGCCGCGGGCGTGACCACGATCACCCTGCTGCCGCCGCCCCCACCGCCGTCCAGGTGACCGAGCGCGACGCCGCTCAAGGCCGCCTTCGAAGATGGCGGCGCGACCTTTCATCGACCTGATTGCGTGCGACTCCTGGGGCGGGATCGCCTAAGGCCCGCACAGGCGCGCCGAGCGCGCGCGTCCGGCGCGCGCTGGTTTGCGCCGCCGCGGGCGGCCGTGAGAGGCTTTGCGCTTCGGTCCAGAGCTCGGGTCGTCCTATGCTGCTTCACACGCTCTATCTCATCGCCATCGTCGCCGAGGCGATGACGGCCGCGCTGGCGGCGGGCCGGCGCAGCATGGACTGGGTCGGCGTGTGCCTGCTCGGCGCCGTCACCGCGCTCGGCGGCGGGTCCGCGCGCGACGTGCTTTTCGGCCACTACCCACTGTCGTGGGTGTCCCATCCGGAGTATCTGGTGATCACGGCGGGCGCGGCGCTGATGACGATCGCCGTCGCCCGCGTCATGCATCGCCTGCGGAGCGTCTTTCTGGTTCTCGATGCGATCGGGCTCGTCGTCTTCACGGTCATCGGCTGCAATGTCGCGCTCGACCTCGGCCTGCCCACTGTCGACGTCATCGTCTCGGGCATGATCACCGGCTGCGTCGGCGGCGTCCTGCGCGACGTCCTCTGCAACGACGTTCCGCTGCTCTTCCGCAGCGAGCTTTACGCCAGCGTGTCGGTCGTCGCGGGCGGTCTTTATGTTGGCGGACTTTCGGCCGGCCTGCCTCACGACCTCGTCATGGCGGGCGCCATGGGGGCGGGCCTTGTCCTCAGGCTGCTCGCCATCGCCTACGGCTGGAACATGCCGAAATTCGTCTATGCCGAGGACCTGCACTGACCGGGGGCGGCCGGCGCCAACAAGACGTCGCAACCCTATTGACAGACACTCGTCGGGAGTCGCTATATCACCTTGTATATATCGTGGGGGTGCATGATGCGCTTAACTCAACAATTGGTTCTGGCGGCCGGACTGCTGGCCGTTTCGGTCGCGCCCGGTCATGCGGGGCTGCAAGTGATCGGCGACGGGATCACGGGCAACGATAGCGTCGCCGATGGTACGACGCTGTGGTCCCTGATCGGCGGAGTCACGACGCCCGTCGCGCCGGGCGACAATTCCAAGAACGCGATCCTGCACAATTACGTCGTCGCCCAAAGCGCCAGCGGGGCCGTATCGGTGTTCTCGGCCGGCGAGCTCAATCCATCCTTCGGCGGCATGAACGGGGCGCCTTACATCAGCGTCAGCGGCGGCCAGTACGGGCTGGTCGATCCGAACGCCGGCGCCTCCGGCCGCGATCTTTCGGACCTGACCAGCCTGACGGTGATCGCCGTTCCGGCGCTCCCGAATGGCGCCGGCGGACCATCGTCGAGCGTCGACCTGTCCGGAAAAGTGACCAACCCGGGCGCCTACACGCTGACCGATCTCCAGAACGACTTCACCCCGGCCTCGCTGTCGATCCCCGGGGACACTTACACGGGTGTGCCGCTCGAGACGTTCCTCGATCCGAGCGGCGTCAGCCCGACCAGCGGCATTGTCATCGTCCGGGGGACCGACGGCTACGAAGTCGTCTTTTCGCTTGCCGAGATCGATCCCGCATACGGCGGCAATCCAGACAACCTCCTGCCCTATGCCGCCACCGGCGGGGATTTTCCCGACGACGGCGTGGCGCGGGTAATCTTCCCCGACGACAACAAGCATGGCCGCTGGGTGTCGAACATCGACTTCATCGACGTCGCCGCCGTTCCCGAGGCGCCGACGTGGGCGATGATGCTGCTCGGCTTCGCCGGCCTCGGCTGGGCTGCGCGTCGGACGTTGCGGGCTGCGTGACAAACGCATCCGGCGCGCCAATAGGAGGCGTCCGACGGGGCTCGGGTTCGCCGGATCGCACCGGATCACAACGGCCTCGCGCAGGTCCGAAGCATGGCGCCGCTTCCCTTTTGCGGCGCCCGCAGATTTGATTGCCGCGCCAGTTGGATTCCGCGAATCGCTGTAATCTGGATTGTCCGAGGCGCGAGGGACTGCACCCCGTCCCGATCACTTTCGGCGAGGAGACCGCTTAGCCTCTGGACTCGCTCGCAAATCTCGCATCGCGATCAAATCGCGCTTTGGGCTAGGCCAAAAAAACGACACGGTTGTAAGTGTTTCGTTGACGCCAGGCGGCTGGATCGTCGCGATGTCGTCTCGTTTGTGTCGCGCTTGGATCGTTGGCGGCGGTCCGCTTTCCCGACCGAGTCTGAAGATTTCATGCGCCAGGAGGGCGTCGATGAGCGCGTCGGCGACGAACAGTAAAGCGGCCTCTCGGGAGCCCATGCGCGATTTCCTGTCCGGCGGCGGCGATCTCGGAGCGCTGCTGCGCGGCTATCCTTGGGACACGAGTTCCCTGGGACCGCCGGCGACTTGGCCTCAGAGCCTGAAAATGGCGATCCGGATCATGCTGACGTCGCGCCAGCCGATCTGGATCGGCTGGGGCGAAGACCTGAGATTCTTCTACAACGACCCATACAAGTCCATCATCGGCGGCAAGCACCCCTGGGCCCTGGCTCGCCCCACCCGCGAGGTCTGGAGCGAGATCTGGCCGCAGATCGGACCGATGCTGGACACCGCGCTCGGCGGGGACGAGGGAACCTACGTCGAGTCGCAGCTCCTGATCATGGAGCGCAACGGCTATCCGGAGGAGACCTACTACACCTACTCCTACAGCCCGATCCCGAACGACGACGGGACGGTCGGCGGAATCTTCTGCGCAAACAGCGAAGATACGCAGCGGGTGATCGGCGAGCGGCAGCTTGCCCTGCTCAAGGATCTCGCCGCCGAGGCGGCCCACGCGCGCAACTGGCGCGAAGCCTGCGCGCAAAGCGCCTGCGCGCTCGAAAGGAACCCGCACGACTTGCCGTTCGCGATGATCTACATCGCCGACCGCGACGCGTTGAGCGCAGAGCTCGCCGGCGCCTCGGGCATCGCGCCGGGCCACCCGGCCGCCCCCGAGACGATCGCCGTAAACGGTGAGTCGCCCTGGCCGATCGGCGAGGTTCTGCAGTCGCAAAGCGTGCGCGTCGTCCCGAATCTGGGGTCGCATTTCGGCGCGGACATTCCCGCCGGCCCCTGGCCCAATCCGCCGACCCACGCGGCCCTCATTCCGGTTCTCCCGACAGGAGACACGGGCCGCGCGGGGGTGTTCGTCGTCGGGCTGAACCGGTTCCGCCTGTTCGACGACAACTACCGGGGCTTCCTCGGGCTCGCCGCCGGCCAGATCGCAGCGGCGATCGCCAACGCCCAAGCCCATGAGGAGGAACGCCGGCGCGCGGAGGCGCTCACGGAGCTCGACCGGGCGAAGACGACCTTCTTTTCCAACGTCAGCCACGAATTCCGCACGCCGCTGACGCTGACGATCGGGCCGATCGAGGACATGCTCGAGGACACGCCGGTGCATTTGCTGCCCGTCCATCGCCATCGTCTCGAGACCGCCCACCGCAACAGTCTCCGTCTCCTCAAGCTGGTGAATTCCCTGCTCGATTTCTCCCGCATCGAAGCGGGCCGCACGGACGTGAGCTTCGAGCCGGTGGACCTGGCGCGGCTGACTGAAGAATTGGCGTCCAACTTCGAGTCGGCGACCGAGCGGGCCGGGCTCTTCCTGGCGATCCGCTGCAAGGAGCTGCCGGAGCCCGTCTACGTCGATCGCGACATGTGGGAGAAGATTGTCCTCAATCTCCTGTCGAACGCGTTCAAGTTCACCTTCGAGGGCGGAATCGCGGTCGAGCTCAAGAGTTCGCCGGACCGCAGGTCCGCCCTGCTCGTCGTCAGCGACAGCGGAGTCGGAATTCCTCAGGGCGAACTGCCGAAACTGTTCGAGCGGTTCCACCGGATCGAGGGGCAGAGAAGCCGCTCGTTCGAAGGCTCCGGCATCGGCCTCGCCCTGGTGCAGGAGCTGGTAAAGCTGCACGGCGGAACGGTCGAGGCCGAGAGCGAGGAAGGCAAGGGCGCGTCTTTCACGATCGCCATTCCCTACGGAACAAGCCACCTTTTGGCGGACAGGATCGGCAAGTCGCGCTCGCCCGTCTCGACGTCGCTGCGCGCCGGCGCCTTCGTTGAGGAGGCGTTGCGCTGGCTGCCGGACGACGCGGACCCGGAGGACGCGCCGGACGACCGCGCCGACGAGCCGGGCGACTTCTACCTCCAGGGACGGGCGGCGGGAGCGCGCATCCTGGTCGCCGACGACAACGCCGACATGCGCGCCCACATCCGCCGGCTGCTCGGCTCGCGATGGCGAGTGGAGACGGTTTCGGACGGCGTGGAGGCGCTGGCGGCGATGCGGGCGCACAAGCCCGATCTGGTGCTGACCGACTTGATGATGCCGCGCCTCGACGGCTTCGGCCTCTTGCGCGAAGTGCGCAACGACGCGGAGTTGCGCGACCTGCCTGTCATCGTGCTTTCGGCGCGCGCGGGCGAAGAGGCGCGGGTGGAGGGTCTGGACGCCAAAGCCGACGACTACCTGACCAAACCGTTCTCCGCGCGCGAACTCGTCGCCCGCGTGAACGCCAACCTGGAGATGGCGCTCCTTCGCCGCGAGACGACCCGCGACTTGCGCGAAAGCGAGGCGCGCTTTCGCAACATGGCCGAGCACGCGCCGGTAATCATGTGGATGACCAACCCGAACGGATCGCTCACCTATATCAACCGGCTGTGGACCGAATATACGGGCCAGAGCGTGGAGGAAGCGCTCGGCTTCGGCGCCTGGGAGGCGCTGCATCCCGAGGATCGCGAGGAGTCGCGCCGGATCTTCTTCGAGGCCAAGGCGACGCGCAGTCCGTTCCGGATGGAATACCGTCTTCGCCGCAGCGACGGCAGCTATCGCTGGGCGATAAGCGCCGCCGGACCGCGCTTCGGCGACGCCAGCGAGTTTCTTGGCCATATCGGCTCCGTCATCGACATCGCCGACCGCAAGCACGCCGAACAGATTCTGAAACAGGCCAACGAATTGCTCGAGCAGCGGGTCGCGGCCGCGATCGCCGAGCGCGCCCAAGCCGAGGCGCAGCTGCTTCAGGCGCAGAAGATGGAGGCGGTCGGCAGGCTCACCGGCGGCGTGGCGCACGACTTCAATAATGTCCTGCAGGTCATCAGCGGCAATCTGCAGCTGCTTGGCCGCGACGTCGAGGGCAATAGCCGCGCCGAGCAGCGCTTGCAGACGGCGATCGCGGCCATATCCCGCGGTTCGAAACTCGCCTCGCAACTCCTGGCCTTCGGCCGGCGCCAGCCGCTCGCGCCGAAGGCGGTCAATCTCGGCCGCCTGATCCGCAGCTTCGACGACATGCTGCGCCGGGCGCTCGGCGAGGGCGTCGAAGTCGAGACGGTCATTGCCGGCGGCCTGTGGAACACCTTTGTCGATACGGTCCAGGTCGAGAACGCGCTCTTGAACCTCGCCATCAATGCGCGTGACGCGATGGAGGGTCACGGCAAGCTCACCATAGAAGCCGGCAACGCCTATCTCGACGACCGATATGCGGCGTGCCACACCGAGGTGGCCGCCGGCCAATACGTGATGATCGCCGTCACAGACACCGGCGTCGGCATCCCTGCCGAGCTCCTCGAGAGCGTGTTCGAACCGTTCTTCACCACCAAGCCCGAGGGCCAGGGCACCGGGCTCGGGCTCAGCATGGTCTACGGCTTTGTCAAACAGTCCGGGGGCCACATCAAGATCTATAGCGAAGTCGGCCAGGGAACGACCGTGCGTCTCTACCTGCCGCGCTCGAAAGGTCCCGAGGACGTCGAGACCGATATCGAGTTCGGACCGGCGACCGGCGGCGCCGAGACGGTGCTGGTCGTCGAGGACGACGAGCAGGTGCGACACACGGTGGTCGACATGCTGTCGGACCTCGGCTACCGCGTGCTGAAGGCGAAAGACGCCGGGAGCGCGCTCGCAATCGTTGAAAGCGGCGTCCCGATCGACCTCCTGTTCACCGATGTGGTGATGCCGGGACCGCTTCGCAGCCCGGAGCTCGCCCGGAAGGCCCAGGAGCGGCTGCCCAACCTCGCCGTGCTGTTCACGTCGGGATATACCGAGAACGCCATCGTCCACGGCGGCCGACTGGACGAAGGGATCGAGCTTCTGAGCAAGCCCTACAGCCGCGAGGCGCTCGCCCGGAAGATTCAGCACGTGCTGAGAAACCAACAGCAGCGACGCGCAGCCGAGCCGGGTTCGTCGCGCGCTGCGCAGCCGCAGAGCGCGGGCGAACGCCAGACTGTCGCTTCCGCTCCGCTGCGGGTCCTTCTGGTCGAGGACGACGCCCTGATCCGGCTCTCCACCGTCGATATGCTGGAGAGTCTGGGACATTCCGTGGAGGAAGCGGGAGACGCGCCGGCGGCCCTGGAGAGGCTGGACAAGGGCGCGTTCGACGTCCTCGTCACCGACGTCAAGCTGCCCGGCATGTCCGGGGAAGACCTTGCCGCGCGAGCTGCGCAACGCCGCCCTGGCCTCGGCGTCGTCTTCGCGACCGGCTACCAGATGGCGCCGGGCGCGGGGCAGGCGGTTCAGGGCGCGGTGGTGCTCCAGAAGCCCTACAATGAGCGAAGCATCGGCGCCGCGCTGAAAAAGGCGATGGCGGGCAAGATGGGATCGGAGACGCGGGGAGCGTCCGAGCCGAAGGTGGCGACCGCGCAGCCAGCGCCGGAGGGCTGACGCAAACCTTGGGAACGGTCACCCGAACTCCTCGGCCAGCGCCCCGACGCCGGCGATGACGGCATGGCAAAGCAGGCCGAGGCCCTCGCTCTTGTCGTGGGCGGTGCAGACACGCCAACCGGAGAAGCTCGATGTCGACATCGTCGCCAAAAACCATTCTGCTGATCGGAGCCTCGCGGGGCCTCGGCTATGCGATCGCCGAGGAATATTTGAAGCACGGATGGAATGTCGTCGGCACGGTCCGGGGACTGGCCAGGACCCGGCTACACGATCTCGCCGAAGCGTCCGGACGTCGGGTCGAGATCGAAACGCTCGACATCTGCGAGCCGGATCAGATCGCCGCCCTGCGCGGACGGCTCATGGGACGGACCTTTGACGCCCTGTTCGTCAACGCGGGGGTCACCAACAATCCAAACGAGACGATCGCCGAGGTGACGACCGAAGAGTTCATCCGCGTCATGGTCACCAATGCGCTGAGCCCGATGCGGGTCGTCGAAGCCCTACAGGATTGCGTCTCCCCCACAGGGATAATCGGGGTCATGTCGTCCGGTCAGGGCAGCGTCGGCAACAACACCACGGGAATGCGGGAGGTGTACCGGGGCAGCAAGGCGGCGCTCAACATGTTCATGCGCAGCTTCGCCGCCCGCCATGCCGCCGACTCCCGCGCGCTGGCGTTGATGGCGCCCGGATGGGTGCGGACCGACATGGGCGGACCGGACGGCAAACTGAGCATCGAGGAGAGTGTCCCAAACCTGGTTACCGTGCTCCTTGCCGCGCAAGGAACGCCCGGCCTGCGCTATCTCGACTACCTCGGCCGCGTTGTCCCCTGGTGAGCGGGAAGGCCGCCGCCATGACAAGGCGCCCAATGGATCGGTATCGCGTAAGCGGCGCCCGATTCCGCCGCCACCGCGCCCGGGAAGCCGATTCGGCTCAAAATCGTCCCGCCCTCGGTCCGCCGCCGACGATCCGAATTCCCTGCTAGCAGGGAATTTTTTTGCGCCGCGGTCGGTGGTCCGTTCCAGAAAGCCTTGAAATATCATGGTTTTGTTGGCTTTACAACCCACCGCTTGCAGGCCGGATCGGGCGCGGAACAGGGAATTTCCGACGACCGGAACAGGTCATTATCAGGCGCTTTCGGAACGGAACAGGGAAAGAACAGGCGCGCGAAAACGGGGCGCGGCGTCGGGCGCGGCCAGGTTGCAAGGCGTGCTCGGAGACTGAAGATATCGGCCGCGAATTTGGCGGGTGATATCTGTACAGCAAAGAATTCCCAGACATTCGGCTCAGTCCCTATCGATCCGTCAGGCGCCAGTTGCCCGCCGGGCGAATCTCTTTGGTATAGTCAGGACCGGGAGAATACCGGGACTGACTATCGGACAAAGGACGAAACGATGCGCGCAGTTGGACTATTCACTCATGGCGGTCCTGAGGTTCTCCAGGTCGTTGAACTGCCCGAAGTTCACGCCGGCCCAGGACGGGTCCGGATCCGTGTCCATGCAGCGACGGTCAACCCAACCGACGTCGGGGTCCGCAACGGCACGCGCGCCGAACAGCAGAAGGCTAATCCGCCGCCCTACGTGCCGGGAATGGAGGCGGCGGGAATTGTCGATGAGGTTGGAAGCGGCGTTCCCGACAAACTCAAGGTTGGCGACGCCGTTGTGGCGATCGTCGTGCCGAAAGGCGGTCATGGCGCCTATCGCGAGCAAATCGTGCTCGACGCCCGATCTGTCGTGCGCGCCCCTGCGGGAAAGACCCATGCTGAGGCCGCTACGTTGCCGATGAACGGGCTGACGGCGCGCCTTTCGCTCGATCTGCTCAAGCTGTCTCCGGGTCAGGTCATCGCGGTGACCGGCGCTGCGGGCGCTTATGGCGGCTACGTCGTCCAGCTTGCCAAAGCCGAGGGGCTGACGGTCATCGCCGATGCGTCAGAGAAAGACGAAAAGCTGGTTGCGTCGCTTGGCGCCGACATCGTCGTGAGAAGGGATGACGACGTCGCGTCGCGAATTCGCGGCCACTTCGCTCAAGGAGTGGATGGGCTCGCGGACGGAGCCGTGCTCAATGAGCTTGTCATCCCCGCCGTTCGTGATGGCGGCGCCTTCACGTCCGTCCGTGGCTTCCAGGGCGTCCCGCAGCGGGATATCCACTTCACCACAACCTTCGTGCGCTCCTATGCGCAGGAGTGGGAGAAGCTCGATCGGCTGCGCCAACAGGTCGAGGCCGGCGAAATCACGCTTCGCGTGGCGGAAATCTATCCGCCGGAAAGGGCGGCCGACGCCCATCGTCGGCTGGAGGCTGGTGGTACGAGAGGACGGCTGGTCATTCAATTCTAGTCCGGGACGACAAGCCGGAGAACCGGAGCACGCACGCCAACGGCCCGTTCGGAGGCGCTGATCGAGCTGCTTGGATGACCGGAATGAGCGCGAAGTCCGCGCCGCCGGGCAGCGCGGAACGTCCAGTTCCGGAATAGTCCAATCGGCGGTCTGGGGACCGAGATCGACGGTGATTGAAGGAAGCGTCCCTATAATTTCTATAATTTGGACGCGGTCGGCGGCGATGCGCCGCAGCGACCGTTTGGCATCCTGCGCTCAGGCAGTCTGCGTAAGTCCCCGGCTGTAGAGCCGAGCAAACGCGGCCCGATAGCGTGGCGAGTACGGCCGCCAGAAGCGCGAGGGCGCCAGGCTCAGGCGCCGGCGCGTTTCGGCCCCGCTGTTGAGGACCGCGAGGCGGTCCGAACCCGGCCGCGCGTCCGGGTCGGAGTAGAGGACTTTGGAACGAGAAAAAGGATACCGGTCACGGCGGACGCAGGCACGGAACGGCAGACCGCCAGAAATGGGGTATTTGGCAAATCTCCGGGTAATTCGTGTTGCACTTTCGGGGTCTAGAGCAGTTTTCGATCAAATCGAAGCGCCCTCGTCATTGCGAGCGACCCCCGGGTCAAAGAGCCCGGGGGGAAGCAATCCAGCAGAACGTCGGGGGCTCTACGATCCCCTGGATTGCTCTTATGTCCTTCGTCAAGGGGTCGGACGCACCCTCCCGTTTCCGCTTCAGGGGTGGGCGGAGTGATGGCGTTGGATGATTGCGCAGAGGTGGGGGCGAGGCCTGTTGGACGTCGGTGATCAAGCTCTAATACGCGTATTTGTTCCGCATGTCCGAGTTTCGTCCGGGGCTGCTCCACGTCTTCGTACGGGCGTCGATGCGTCGATCGGCCACTTGCAATCCTCGGGAGTTCCCCTGCCGCGGCTTCACCCCCGCCGCTGCGCAATGTTTGTTGCATCCGTCTGCCGTATCCCTCCTCGGTCTGTGTGGGGTCAGTCGACGCGATGGCGCGCCGCCCGCGATGGCGCGGGATCGCATGAAGCCGCTCGCGAAGCGCGCTCCCAAATTGCGCTGTAGCGAGCGAGCGGCTTCATGCGACGGCTTGCTCCTGCTCAAGCGCGCGATGGATCGCCCAGATGAAGCCGGCGAGTTCGCGCGCGACCGCCGTGACGGCGACGCTCTTCGTCTTGCCTTTGCGCATCAGCGCCCGGTAGCGCGCGGTGAGCCGCATCTGCGCCTTCCAGGCGATCCGCCGCGCCGCCGGCGGCGCCGCCTCGACCCGGGCGAGCTTGGCCTGACCGATGCGCGCAGGAAAGCGATGGCGCCAAGCGCTCTCGATCAGGGTTTTGCGCGCCCGGCCGTTGCCGGCCTTGGTGATGCCGAAGCGCCTGACTCGGTCGCCGGTTGAGGACTCCGAGGGCACGAGCCCCAGCCAGGCCATCAACTCGCGCGGCGTCCGAAAGCGCCCGAGGTCGCCGACTTCGGCCAGAATCGCCGTCGCCGCGACGAGGTCGATCCCGCGCATCGCCATCAGCGCCGTGACCATCGGCGCCAGCGACCAATCGGGAACCGCCTCCTCGATCGCCTTCTCCAGCCGGGCGATGCGCGCCTTCGCCTCGTCCATCGCGGCCACCTGCTCCTCGAAGGCGATGCGCTGCTCGAGATGGGCGAAAGCTTGGCTCGCCAGCCACTTCCGGTGCGCGCCGCCCCATGTCTTCTTACCGGGATAGACGCGTCCGAGACGCAAAAGGAAGGCGCCGGTCTGCTGGCGCTTGATCCTGAGGTCGAAGGCGGCCGTCGAGCGCGCCCGCACCAGATCGCGCATCGCCTCGTGCCGCTCGTCCGGCGTCCACACGGCGGTGAGCTCGCCGGCCCGCAGCAAGCGCGCCAGATTCAAGGCGTCGCGGCGATTGGTCTTCACCCGATCGCCCGGCTTGCGCGGAATGAGCGAGGGCGCGACCACCCGGCACGCATGCCCAAGCTCGCCGATCAGCCGATAAAGACCGTAGCCGGTCGGCCCCGCCTCGTAACAGAACGTCAGCTTGTCGTGCTTGCCAGACAGGCGGCGGACCAGCTTCGTCACCGCAGCCTCGTTCGCCTCGATCTCCCCGAGAAACCTCGCCTCGGCCGCGCCTCCGCCGTCAGCCAACCCTACCGCGATACTCGACTTCGACACGTCCATGCCGACGAAAACTTCGCTATAATCTTTCATGGCTCGTCCTCCTTGCGTGAGGCTCCGCCCGGCCTATCCGGGCAACCCTCGCAACGCGCATCGAGGGCGAGCCGCCGCCTCAGCGCAAGGACATACAGTCTTCGTCCCCCCGGGCTCTTCGACCCGGGGGTCGCTCCTCGCAATGACAATCCAGTATGGTCGAAGACCGCTCTAGTCCGGGAGCATGTCCGGAAAGCCGGAAACTTTGCCTGAAAGAGTCCTAGACTTCGGACAGTCTTTCCGATCGCGCCGGCCGAGCTGCCGACCGAAATCCAGCGCAAATGGCGGAATCTGCAGGCAATTCGGCGGCCTGCGGGGCTCTCGAACGGCGGCTTCGCCGGGTGGCATGGCCGTTGCACCATGACAGGCGCGCAAAGGAATGCCAAGCGCGCAGGAGAGAAACGCACAAGCGGAAGATGAAATGCCATCGAATTCTTTCTTCTTCCGCATCAGTCGATATAACGGAGTACACAGAAATGTCGGGAACAATACCTCAGGCAGGTTCCCTGATTAAGCCGAGGGTGGGGCTTGTCGATGGTTTTACGGAATGGAGCCTCAACTGGGTTCCAGATTCCATGGTCTTTGTTTTGGCAATGACGATCATTGTTTACGTCATGGGGCTCGTATTCACCGACCACGGGCCGCTGCAATTGCTCGATGATTACGCCGGCGGGTTTTGGGTCCTGCTGACCTTCGCCATGCAGCTAACAGTCATGATGATAACCGGATTTGTGGTCGCCGATTCAAAATTGGTCAAAGGCGGTCTCATTAAATTGATCGATTTGCCTTCGACGCCAAAGGCGACGTTTATCATGTTCTGCCTCATCGTCGGGGTCGTCAGTTGGCTGCATTGGGCGGTCGGGCTGATGATCGGCATCGTCATGGGCAAGGAACTCGCCGTCCGTAAGCGCGGGCTGGGGATCCACTATCCGGTGCTGGCGGCTGGCTCATACGTCATGATGCTAATCATGGCGAACGGGCCATCGCAGTCTGCGCCGTTGCTTGCGGCGACCAAGGGCAATTTCCTCGAACAGACGATCGGCGGCCTCATCCCGCTGACCGACACCGCCCTGTCTCCGTTCCTTCTTGTTCTTGTCGGTTTCGAACTGATCACCATACCCCTTCTGCTCGCGGCCCTGATGCCGAAAAAGGGTCACGCGGTCGAGATCAGCGACGAGGCCTACAACGAGTTCACCTATGTGCCCGGGACCAAGGACGAGACGAATTTGCGACCGGCCGAACGCTGGGAACGTTCCCGTATCCTGCTGACCGTGCTCGGCGTCGCGATTCTGACCTGGGTTGTTCGCTTCGTAGCGATCAATGGCGTCGTCAAACTCGACATCAACGTCATCAACTTCACGTTCTTCGGCCTCGGCATGGTGCTGCACGGGTCGCCCCGGAGCTTCATCACCTCGGTCAAACAGGGCGTCAACACGACATTCGGCGTCATCATTCAGTTCCCGCTCTACGCGGGCATCTTCGGCATCATCAGCCATTCGGGATTGGCGAGCGTCATCACCCACTGGTTCCTCTCGATCTCAACCACGAGTACGTATTCCTGGATCATCATGATCTATACGACGATCATGGATTTCCTTGTGCCGTCGGATGGATCGAAGTTCGTCGTCGAAGCTCCGTATATTATCCCGGCGGGCCAGCAGCTGGGCATTCCGGTGGCGCACGTCGTCAACGCCTATAGCACCGGCGGTCAGTTGGCGAACACCATCCAGCCGTTCTGGGCGCTGCCATACCTCGCGGCCTACAAACTCAGGTTCCAGGATATTCTGCCGTACACGTTCGTAACGTTCCTGTACGCGCTGATTATCGGCAGCATCGCGTTCCTGGCGTTCCCACACGGTCTGTAACGCGACGAAGGGCCTGACGCACTCAAAGCTCCCGGTGGGCAAGGCATCGAGGACCGATCGGAGGCGCTAATGCCATTCCGAGCCCCCCAGTTTGTGCCGCCGGGAAGCATCTCAGAAGAAATCAAAGGAGAATGAAACATGCGAACGGCTATTGTCGGCGCCGGTTCTCTTGGTACGATCATCGGCGCGTTCATCGCCAAGGGCGGCAAGCAGGTCGATCTGTTCGACGCCTTTCAGGACAACGTCGACGCTCTTAATAAATTCGGCGCCACCGTCACCGGCGAAATAGAACTGAACGTCCCGGTGAAGGCGTACACCCCAGCGCAGATGACCGGCGTCTACGACCTCGTCTTTGTGTTGACGAAGCAGACCAATAACCCCGTCGCCCTGCCGCCGCTTGTGCGGCATCTCCGCGGCGACAGCATCGTTTGCACGCTGCAGAACGGCATGCCCGAAGATTCGGTCGCATCGATCGTCGGCCCAGGGCGGGTCGTCGGCGGCGCGGTCGGCTTTGGCGCGACCTGGCTGAGGCCAGGCGTTTCGTCGCTCACGACCAGCTACGAAGCCACCAGGAAATTCGCGTTCGAAATCGGCGAGATTGACGGCGTCATCCGTCCGCGTCTCGGCGTGGTCAAGGACTACCTCGAATGTGTCGGCACAACCGAGATCCGCGACAACCTGATGGGGATCAAGTTCACCAAGGTTCTGATGAACGCCACCTTCAGCGGGATGTCCGCGGCGCTCGGCTGCACGTTCGGAGACGTCCTCGGAAATCCCAAGGCGATGACCTGTCTGGCGTTTGTCGCCGACGAATGCATCAAGGTGGCGCACGCCCGCGGCGTCCGCATGGTGCGGATGCAGGGCGAGGATCTGGAGTCGCTCGAGTTGACCAGCGCCCGCGACATTCCTTCCAAGATGGCCCTTTATAGAAAAGTCTGGAGTCAGCATGTCAAGCTTAAGGCAAGCATGCTACAAGATCTTGAAAAAGGAAGAGATTGCGAGATCAATTATATCAATGGTGTGATCTGCGAGTATGGACGGCGCAACGGTGTGAGCACACCGTTCAACGATAAGATTGTCGAGATTATAACTGATGAACAGAATCATCGAAGGGTGAATACCTTCGCAGACCTGAACCGTTTTGATGATCTTCTGGAGAAATACGCCAAAGGCACCGCTCTGGCGTTCGAAGCGCCGGTCTCATAAATCGCTCGTGACGCCTCTCTCTGCTTCTAAGCTGGCCCTATCATTCACCAATCGTTCGAAGCGTGCCTGTCCGGTTAACGCCCACACCCACCAGGGCTGGTGATGGTTATCAAACCGGCCATGGAAATCCGCCAGAGCGACGATCTGGGTTTCCCCAGTCAGTCCCAGAGTTTCATGAGCTTTTTCCGTATGACGCGGCATATGCTGCCTATCTTGATCGCGCGCGTTGGCCTGTCGGCTTTGTCTGGCCATATTGCGGCCAGATCGCTCTGCACGTGGACGCATCCTACATCTAGGGGCTGTGGGCGTTAACCGGATAGGCACGGTTCGAAGGAGTTCTTCATGTCCAAGACAATCATCACCGTCGCCACAACAGGGGCTTGGCCAACACGGGAAAACAATCCCGCCATTCCCTTGACGCCGAAGGAAATCGCAGCTGACGTCTACGCATGTTGGCAGGCAGGCGCTGGAATTGCCCATCTGCACATGCGCGACGCCAAGGGCGCCGGAACGATGGACAAGGAGCGGTTCAAGGAGACCGTCGGTCTCATCCGCGACCGATGCGATATCGTCCTCAATCTCACCACATCGGGGGAGCTGAACGCAACCGACGAGTCGCGGATGGCGCACCTCATCGAACTCAAGCCCGAGTTGGCCTCGTACGACGCGGGCTCGATGAACTGGATGCATAGCAGCCTGTTCATCAACCACCCGGCGTTCCTGGAAAAGTTGGGTCGGGTGATGATCGAGAACGGCGTCAAGCCTGAAATCGAGGTGTTCGACGCCGGAATGATTTACAACGCCCTCTACTACATGAAGAAGGGCGTGATCGAGGCGCCGCCCCACTTTCAGTTCGTGCTGGGCGCGGCCGGCGGCACGGCGGCGACAGTCGAGAACCTGGTTTATCTGAAGAGCTTGCTGCCCCCGGGCGCAACGTGGTCGGCGCTCGGCATCGGCGCTGGGCATCTTCCGATTCTCTTCGCCACCATCGCATTGGGCGGACACGTCCGCGTGGGGATGGAGGATAACGTGCTCTACGCCAAGAATCGCCCGGCCCAGTCGAACGCCGAGTTTGTCGCGCGGGCGGCCCGCCTGATCAAGGAAGCCAACAACGAGATCGCCACACCTGACGAGGCGCGCGCTCTCTTGAATATCAAAAAGTAGCTGGATCGCACGCGAAAACTATCGAGCGCCGCGGATTTTCGAGGGATTCCGGCGCTCGAGCGCGTTCGAAATTGCCGCTATATCTGAATATTGTACTGCTTGATTTTCTCATACAAGTTGCTGCGAGACACGTTGAGCAGCTTGCACGCCTGGGAAACATTTCCTCTGGTCACCGTCAGCGCCTCGACGATCTTTCCCTGCTCGGCGCGCTTTTTCACCGACGTGAGCTTGTTTTGCGGCGGATCCAGCCATTTCGTCGCCTGCAGTCTGGTGACCAAGCTTTCGAAATAAGCGCAGGTTAGCTGACCGGATAAGCACATATTTGCCGCGCGTTCCAAAAGATGTTCCAACTCGCGAACGTTCCCGGGCCAATCATGCAGCGCAAACAGCTGAAGGACGTCAGAATCGACTCCTGTAATATTCAGGCCAAGATTATGGTTTATCTTTGCTACAAGGCGCCCTGTAAGTTCTGGAATATCTGCCTTCCGCTCGCGAAGCGGCGGTATTTCGATTGGAATGACATTAATCCTATAAAATAAATCTTCCCTGAACTCTCCTTTCTTGACAAGTTCTTCAATGTTTTTATTGATAATAAATATCATTTTTACATCAATGCTGGTGACTCTATCACTCCCGACTCGCTCTATTTCTCTTTCCTGTAGCACGCGCAGCAATTTTGATTGCATCTCTGACGGCAACAGGTGGATTTCATCAAGGACCAGCGTCCCTTTGTGGGCCAATTCGAATTTGCCGGCGCTGCCGCCTTTCCTCGCGCCCGTGAACGACCCCTCCACATAACCGAACAATTCGGACTCGAAGAGCTCCGCCGGGATCGCGGCGCAATTCACCGTCACCAAAGGTTGATGGTTACGTGGGCTGAGCTGATGCACCGCGTGCGAAAAAAGTTCTTTTCCGGTGCCGGTCTCTCCGCTTATTAAGATCGTTGAATTGGTTTGCGAGATCCTATAAAGCGCCTCTTTAACCGCCAGCATGGCCGGCGTACTACCGATGATATTATCTATAGAGTATTTTGCCGCACGCAATTTTTTTAGATCGCTTTTACACTGAAGCAACTCATCTCTTAGATTGTTTGTCATATACATTGATCGATCAGTTGTTAACGCGTCAATGGAAAATAAGACAATGCACACAACAGCAATAACACTGTTGTTCTCAATTATGGGAATACGGTTTATTGCTGCGTACTCGCCATTCTTCATCCGAAAAAGTATGCCGATCTCTTTCCTCCTAGTCTTCGCGACGATATGCATCCGACTGCCTGGGATTACATCCTCGCAATATCTCCCTACTGCTTCCGTAGCGGTCACTCCGAGTATCTCGGCATAGTCGTCATGGACGTATAAAATCACCCCCCTGTCGTCCGTAATCAACGTGACGACATCCTCCATGAATTGTTCAATGATGTAATCCAATCGGAGATTACGAAACTTTGACATGCGTCCGGGCATGGCAAATATTACCTGTCGCCCGTCGCGTCGTCAACGGTAATTATGGTGACACTTGCTTCAATTCCCGTTTTTCTCGCGGAGCGGGCGTCATTGAGATCAAGACCGGCCGAGGCGCCTGCTTCTTCCCCGTTCGGGGCGCACCTTTTCCCTGCTCGTCAATCGCAATTCCCTGTTCCTCCTTCCTCTCGTGCGGGTTCACGCGCGTGTCGGGGCCGCCCCGACAGCGTCCCGGTTGCGCGTCCGCGCCCGCCCGGCGCCGGGATCGCTTGGGCGGCGGAAGAAGCTGAGCATCGAGGAGAGACACATTCTCAGAACGTTCTTTTGACCGTGAGCGGGCGGAGTTGAACGAGCATGGCGGCCCGCGCCGTTTGCCGGGCAGCCTGCCTCAATGTGCGGCCATCTCCAGCCGGACACAGGCGAATTTCAAAACGCGAACCGAGAACGGTAGTCTTGCGGCGTGACGGCCAGCAGGCGCAGGAAGCTGCGGCGCAGTGTTTCCTCCGCGCCAAAGCCGCAACGCTGCGCGATCCGCTTGACCGGCAGGCGTGACTCCGAAAGCAGACGCTGCGCCGCTTCCACCCTCAGCCGCTCAATGGCGCGGGCCGGTGTTTGCCCGGTCGCCTCGGCGTAGTGGCGGCTGAAACTGCGCTCGCTCATCCCCGCCTGATCGGCCAGGACCGAAAGCGAAAGATCGCTCGCCAGATGCCCGTTGATCCAGTCATGGAGCGCGCCGAACTTGTCGTCCGCCGCTTGCAAGGCCAGGGCAGCGCTGAACTGCGCCTGTCCGCCGGGACGCTTGAGGAAGACGACCAGGTAGCGGGCGACGGCGAGCGCCATGGAGCGGCCGAGGTCCTCTTCCACGAGCGCCAGCGCCAGATCGATCCCCGCCGTCACCCCGGCCGAGGTCCAGACCGGACCGTCGCACACGAAAATCGGATCGGGCTCGACACCCACGGCCGGAAAGCGGTGGGCAAGCCTGGCGCAGTACATCCAGTGGGTCGCCGCGCGGCGCCCGTCCAGTAGGCCCGCAGCCGCGAGCAGGAATGCGCCGGTGCAAACAGAGGCGACGCGACGCGCCCGGGCCGCCCGCTGCCGCACCCAATCGACCAGCACCGGGTTCTCGGCCGCCGCCTCGGCCCCCTCGCCGCCGGCGACGAGCAAAGTATCCAGCTCCTCGCCGGGTTGCGTGAGCGGAGCTGCGGCAAGCGCCACGCCGGCCGAGGCCGTAACGCCTTCGCCGCCCTGCGCCACGACCCTGAGCAGGTAGGGCCGCGCGCCGCCCGCGCCGGCGACTATATCGTTGGCGGAGGCGAACACCTGAACCGGGCCGGTGACATCGAGCAGTTGCACCGCCGGGTAGGTGAGCACGTCGATGACGCGGACCGCGTTTGGCGAGAAGCGAGGGGACTTTGGCATTTCCGCCAGGCCATGCCCAGGTAGGTTCGCCTTGTCTATCGCTGAAATCGGACCTGGAGATGACCATGATCCCGCATGACATCCACCTGCGCATCGGCTCCCTCCTGTTCGAGGGCGTCGATCAGATCGACCTGACAGGACCGTTCGAGGTGCTGTCGCGCATCCCGAATGCGACCTATCGCCTCTACGGCAAGACCGCAGCGCCCGTTCGCGATCTGAAAGGATTGTGGCTTACGCCTGACGCGACGCTGGCCGATGCGCCGCCGCTCGATGTCCTGCATGTGCCGGGCGGCTTTGGCCAGGAAGCCTTGATGGAAGACGCCGAAGTGCTGGGCTGGATCCGGCAGCAGGCGTCGGGCGCGTGCAGCATTTTCTCGGTGTGCACAGGCGCCCTTATCTGCGGCGCAGCGGGCCTCCTCAAGGGACGCCGGGCGACGACGCACTGGTCGGCGTTTCACCTGTTGCCGTTCTTCGGCGCGATCCCGGTCAATGAACGGGTGGTGGTCGATGGCGCCTGGGTCTTCGCCGCCGGTGTTACGGCCGGCATCGACGGCGCCTTGCGCCTCGCGGCCGAGTTGCGCGGCGACGAGGCCGCTGAGGCCATCCAACTTCACATGGTCTATGCGCCAGAGCCGCCCTTCAACAGTGGCACGCCCGAGACAGCGCCAGCCGCGATCCTCGAACAGGCGCGGGGATCGGTGCAGGCCATCACGGCGCAGCGCGAGCAAACGGCGCGGCGTATCGCCGCCAAACTCGGCAGCGCCGTTCCGGCCGCCGCCACAAAATGACGGCGCCAGCGAATGCGGCTTGGCGAGAACCGAGGGCTTATTGGCATGCGCACCAACCGCCTTGCTCCTAAGTTCCATCGCACCGGGATCAATCAAGGCATCGGCCGCGACGACCCCACGGACATATCCATAGAGGTGACTCCCATGACGAATATTCCGGTTCACACACTCGAATCGGCGCCCGACCGTTCGAAGCCCGCGATGCAGCAGTTGCAGTCGGCCTTCGGCATGATCCCGAACCTCATCGGGGCGATGTCGACCTCTCCGATCCTGATCGACAGCCTTGTCGGTCTGTTCGGGAAGGTCCACGGCGGCAGCTTCACGGAAGCGCAGGTCCAGATTATTCTGCTCACCGACGCGGTGACCAACGCAAGCGCCTGGGCCGTCGCATTTCATACGACGCTGGCGCTCAAGGAAGGCATCGGTCCCGCGGATGTGCAGGCCATTCGTGAGGGTCGCCTGCCGAAGGACAGCAAATTCGCAGCGCTGTCGGCTCTGGCGAAAACGATGATTGAGAAGCGCGGACATCTCAACGACGAGGAGGTCGATCGATTCCTCGCGGCCGGCTTCGGCAAGGACCATCTTCTCGAGGTGATCGCGGCGGTCGCGGCGTCCACGATCACGAACTACACCGGCAGTATCACGAAGCCTTCTCTCGAAGCGCCGTTTCAGGCTCACGCCTGGGCCGCTTGAGCGCTTCGGGAGCCGGCGGAGGGATGCGAAGACGCGAAAGTGCGCCTCGCCCTTATCAAGCTGGCGGAGTCAGCCCGAAGGTGCGACACGTCGCGGCGCGTCCGCAACAATTGTCGCAATGTTGTTTAGGCAACGGCTCAGCTACACGCGATCCAGGTCACAACGCCGTCCCGCAGCGGTAAACGACCTAGACCATCGATTCCTTGAAACTTCACGCTGGCAGCCCCTGGCCCCTGCTGTCCGAAATGTTGGGGTTCCATCGGCAGGATATGATTCGAGTTTGGGAGGCGCTTCCCGAGGGCGCGTTGATTTTCGGTTCGCACGCATCCTGAATGGACGCAACTTGGGGGCGAAGGCTCCGAAGGCCGCCGCCCTCATCCGCGACCATCCGCCTTCCAAAAACCGAAGCGGCTGCGCGCTCGGGAAGCCGCTTCTGCTCAAAATCGTCTCGCACGCGGGTCCGCCGACGCCGATCCGGATTCCCTGCTAGCAGGGAATTTTTTCCGCCGCGGTCGGCGCTCCGTTCCAGAAAGCCTTGCAATGTCATGGCGTTGCTGGCTTTACAACCCACCGCTTGCAGGCCGGATCGGGCGCGGAACAGGGAATTTCCAACGACCGGAACAGGTCGTTATCAGGTGCTTTCGGAACGGAACAGGGAAAGAACAGGCGGGCGAAAACAGGGCGCGGCGCCGGGTGCGGCGAGGTTGCAAGGCGCGGCCAGGATTCGCTTCCCAAACCGGGGAGGTTTGCCCTTGTTAGGGTCGAGTGCGCCGCGCGATCCGTGCAAAAGCCGTCTTGCTCTCGGACATCGATTCCTTGAAACTTCGCGCTGGCGGCCCTGGCCCCTCGCGTCCGAAATGTTGGAACTCAATCGGCAGGATATGATTCGAGTTTTGGAAACGCTTCACTGGACCGCGCCGGGCGTGGCCCGCTCCCGCCCGGCGCGGTCGTGCGCAGGACCATAAGACCGCCGCTTCGTCGTCATGAAGAGGGCGGCGGAGATTGGCGCGGCGGCGACGCGAGACGCTCGTTCCATTAGCGCCTCACGCGCGGCGGGATCGCGAATGCGAGTAAACGCACGCATCGAGAAGAGACACATTCTCCGAGCGTGCTTTTAACCATGAGCGGGCGGAGTCGAACAAATCATGTACACGTGTAGATTTCGGGGCTATGCTCTGTTCGAGGTCGAAAGCGCCAAGTCGGGTTCCTGTCGTTTCCCGCGAAAGCAGGGATGAGCCGCGCCCCGCCCGCGCAATCACCGACGAGCGGCGTGGCGCGGAGTGGATGGCGGGACGCGGGACGGGCATTGAGAAATTGTGGAACTCCCAAAGCGTCCGGGCGTCGAAGGACGCCCGTCTTTCGACGGGCTATGAGCACGGGTGGGGTGGGCGCGCCGCAACGCGGCTTGGAAATTATTCTTGGCTTCACTCGGCCGTAACCCATTGATAAGTCCAGATTCCGGGAAAGAAATTGAAATTTTTGGAAGGAATTGGAAAAAACTGAAACTCACTCCCACTCGATTGTTCCGTGCCTGTCCGGTTAACGCCCACACCTACCAAGGCTAGTGACGGTTATCAAACGGGCCATGGAAATCCGCCAGAGCGACGATCTGGGTTTCCCCGGTTCCTCCAGAGTTTCAGGAGCTTTTTCCGATGAATCCGGCATATGCTGCCTATCTTGATCGCGCGTGTTGGCCTGTCGGCTTAGTCTAGCCATGTTGCGGCCAGATCGCTCTGCACGTGAGCGCACCCTATATCTAGGGGGTGTGGGCGTTAACCGGACAGGCACGGATTGTTCTGAGGCATGGTAACGCCCTGATCTGTCGACGCAAATTTTTCCGCAGACCATGAAACACCGTGCGCCCGATCCGTCAGAAATTTGCGCTCTTGATTTTGAAGAAGAATTTCGACGATCTGCGATTTGCTCAGTTTCAGCGACTATCAGCATCGATTGGCCGATTTTCCACATCGACTGCAAAGAGCGACCAGAAGATCTTCGCGGAAAATACCGTCAGCGCCGATCGCATCCTTCATACCGAGCCTATCCGGTTAACGCCCACAGCCCCTAGATGTAGGATGCGTCCACGTGCAGAGCGATCTGGCCGCAATATGGCCAGACAAAGCCGACAGGCCAACGCGCGCGATCAAGATAGGCAGCATATGCCGCGTCATACGGAAAAAGCTCATGAAACTCTGGGACTGACTGGGGAAACCCAGATCGTCGCTCTGGCGGATTTCCATGGCCGGTTTGATAACCATCACCAGCCCTGGTGGGTGTGGGCGTTAACCGGACAGGCACGCTTCATACGGGTTCCTCCTTCAGAACAGAGCTGCCGTTGCCGGCCTCATCGGTCCTCGAAGATCGCCTCGATCGACTGGCCGAAGAGGCGCGCGATCTTGAAGGCGAGCGGCAGGCTGGGGTCGTACTTGCCGGTCTCGATGGCATTGACGCTCTGGCGCGCGACGTCGAGGCGCTCGGCCAGCTCCGCCTGGCTCCACCCGCGTTCGGCGCGCAACGCCTTGAGTTGGTTCTTCATGGACCGGCGCCTCTAGCGTTTCGCCGCCCACCACCCGGCCCGGGCGACCACCGAAGAGAGTAGCTGGGCGAAGACGAGTCCGACCCATCCCAGCGCAAAGTAGACGCCGGGCGTGCCGCGGCGACCCATAAGCTGGGCGAGGAACGCGCCGCCGTTCACCAGCCACAGCAACATGATCGGCGCGGTCATCAGGATGGCTGCGGTTGACCCGATGAACCAAGAGAACTTGCGCGCTTCCTTTTCCATCTCGTCGAGCCGGGGCCAGGTGATCATCCATCCTACTGCCGCCGCCCACGCCAGGCTCGCGAACTTGGCCAGCGCCAGCCAAGGCGCCGCGGCCTGCACATCGTGGCCGAAGACGGCCAGTATGATGGCGGCTGCGCCGAACCAAATGACGACCGCGCCGACGACGGCGACCGCGACGGATCCGATGAACGTGACTTGTCGGCGGCTGGGCATGGGCTGGATACTCCTATGTGTCAAGCAAACTTGTCATAGCCGGAGACGAGTGTCAAGTTTGCTTGTCATCCGTCCGCGCTAATCGTTTCGCTTCGAGGGACGCGCCAAGGTTGGGGCGTTCGGCCAACTCCACAACGCCCCGAGAGAGAGTGCCGACGGGTTTGCCGTGACGGGTTGGCGCAGCTCGCCGATTGGTTGTCGCGGGTTCACCTGCTCAGTGCGCAGTCGCGTCCAAGCACATGAACGAGAAGCACCGCTGCCGTCCCCGGTCACGGAAAGCGCGTCGTATCGGCTATAAATTACCCTTTCCAGCGCACTTTCTGGAACGATCTGGCCTACGAAAAAGACCGTTAACGCCACGCGCTCCATCTGACGGTCTCTTGGTTGCGGCTCGTGCGCATTTCAAAAAAGACCGACAAAAAGACCGTCAACCTGTCCAACTGAAGATGCCAAAAGCTACTCGAAGCCTTACTATTTCTCCTTATGATTCAAATAATTATCAGAACATCCAATAGAACCGACGACGTGTGACGATCATCCTGAGTGCCGAACAAGCCATTGAATTAAAGGGTAAATTTCTTCAGCCGCGGCCAACCCTCACTCCCACTCGATTGTTCTGAAGCATCATAACGCATTGATCCATCGAGGAAAATCTTTCCGCTGACGACTAAGAACCGTATCCCGGATCCGTCAGAAATTCTCGCTCTTGAATTCAAAGGAGAATTTCGGCGATCCGCGATTTGCTCGGTTTCAAAGTCTATCGCGTGCCTGTCCGGTTAACGCCCACACCCACCAGGGCTGGTGATGGTTATCAAACCGGCCATGGAAATCCGCCAGAGCGACGATCTGGGTTTCCCCAGTCAGTCCCAGAGTTTCATGAGCTTTTTCCGTATGACGCGGCATATGCTGCCTATCTTGATCGCGCGCGTTGGCCTGTCGGCTTTGTCTGGCCATATTGCGGCCAGATCGCTCTGCACGTGGACGCATCCTACATCTAGGGGCTGTGGGCGTTAACCGGATAGGCACGGTCTATCGATATCGGTTAGTCTATTTTCCTCGGAGTTCTCCGCAAAAGCGACGTCTCCAGCCTGCCAAAAAGACCGTCAGCGATGGTGAAGTCCGTCGCCGTCAGTAGTGTGGTCCTCGCGCCGGTTGCGATACGGCGCAACATTTGCGGATTGAACGACGCCGCTTCAAGCGATCGCAGCTCGGCTTCCGACCCGATTGCGGGAGGTCGCCGGCAACCTGCCGCGCGTCAGTCGCGCGATACGGACAGCCCCGCGAGAAGCGGAGCGTACGCGGCGAGCCTGCGGGATACGAACTCAGTGAAGAGCCGCACGCGCTTCGTCTTGCGTGTCTCCCCCTGCGTGAGAAGCCAAACCGTTCCGTACATGTGCAGGTCGACGCCCGGCGCCCTCACCAGTAGGGGGTCGGCATCGCCAACGAAGCAAGGCAGTGTCGTCATCCCGAGCCCTTGCCGTGCAGCAACGATCTGCCCCTCCGCGTCCGTGGTCCTGAACGGAACCCCCGTGGTGCGAACCTCACCCTCGCTGGCCCAATCCGGGACGCCATGAATGCTTATGACGATCCACCGGATGGGATCGGGCGCGCCCGCACGCCACGCGGCCAGTCGATCGCGAGACATGTAGACGCCGCCGAAGAGTTCCGGTCCCTTCAGGCCGTGAAGATTGAGCGGCAGTGTTTTGCGGTCGTAAACGACGCGGATCGCGACGTCGGCCTCTCGGTTGGTCAGATTTGCCAGCTCGCCGGACGACAAGATTTCCACCTCGATGTCCGGATGCAGGCGCGCGAAATCGGCGAAGTCCGGCATGAGCAGGTGTGTCGCTAAGGGCGGCGCCAGCGTCACCCGCAGAAGCCCGCGCACACTCTCGTCGCGCCCGAAGACGCGCGTCTCCAACTGGTGCGACGACGCTTCCATCTGGTCCGCGAACTCGAGGACCTCCTCCCCCGCAGCCGTCAGGCGGTAGCCCGAAGGCAGCTTTTCGAACATGTGCACTCCGAGGCGTTCCTCGAGCTGGGCGATGCGTCGCAGCACGGTCGAGTGATTCACCCCGAGGCGCTCGGCGGCAGCCCGCACTGAGCCTCCGCGCGCGACGGCAAGAAAGTAGCGAACGTCATCCCAGTCGATCATGGTGCAATCCGGCACCGCGCGGTGCGCCTTCCAAAGCCCGTATCTGACACATCGAACAGCAGTACGGCCGGTCATCATAGCCTATGCCGACAAACGCGGCCCAATTCCGAACGGCGGACTCCGATCGTCGCGGCTGGCGTCCGTCGTCCAGCCGGATCGATTTCGCACCACCGATATGCGCGCTTCCGCACTCAACGCCTGACTCCGCGGACCCATGTTGAGGCTGTCGGGCGCCTCCCCGAACAACCAAAGACGGAGCCTGAAAGGACAAGTCATGGGAAAGCTTGAGGGTAAGGTTGCAGTCATCACGGGGGGCGCTACCGGCATCGGCCGCGCCGCGGCAAAGCGCTTCATCGAGGAGGGCGCCTTCGTCTTCATCTTCGGCCGCCGACAGGAAGCCCTCGACGCCGCTGTGGCCGACCTCGGGCCCAACGCCCGCGCGGTGAGGGGCTCGGTCTCGGATGAGGCCGACCTCGACCAACTCTACGCGGCGGTGAAGGCCGAGCGCGGAACCCTTGACATCGTATTCGCCAACGCCGGGGTGGGAAGCCAGCTTAAGCTCGGCGAGATCACCGCCAAGCACATCGACGAAACTTTCGACGTCAATGTGAAGGGAACGATCTTCACGGTCCAGAAGGCGCTGCCGCTGATGGGCCCTGGCGGTTCGATCATCCTGACCGGATCGAGCGCCGGAACCACGGGCGCCCCGTCCTTTACCGCCTACAGCGCCAGCAAGGCGGCGGTGCGCAACCTCGCGCGGACCTGGGCGGAGGACCTGAAGGGCGCCGGCATCCGCGTAAACGTACTGTCCCCCGGGGCGATAGCCACCGAACTCGCGACGGAAGCGCTCGGCGAGGAGGGCCTGAAGGCCTACGGCTCGATGACTGCGTTCCAGCGAATGGGCGATCCGGCGGAGGTCGGGGCAGCGGCCGCCTTCCTCGCGTCGTCGGACAGCAGCTTCATGACCGCCAGCGAGGTCGCCGTCGACGGCGGCCTGGCGCAACTCTGACCCCGGCGCGGTTCCGTGCCTAGCTCACACACAGCGAAAGACAAAAGATTATGAAAGCACTCGAAGGTAAAATCGCAGTCATCACGGGCGGAAGCAGCGGGATCGGGTTAGCCACAGCCAAGCGCTTCGTGGAAGAAAGTGCGCACGTCGTGATCACCGGGCGAAGAGAGAAAGAGCTGAAGGAGGCTGCAGCCTTCATCACGAGAAACGTTACGACGGTCGTCGGCGACGTGTCGCTCTTGGAAGATCTGGACCACCTCTATGCCGTCGTGAAAGAGAAACATGGTCACATCGACATTCTCTTCGCGAACGCGGGCGCAGGGACAATCGCACCGCTCACGGTCGCTACTGAGGCCCATTTTGACCAGACCTTCGATGTGAACGTGAAGGGTCTGTTCTTTACGGTGCAAAAGGCCCTTCCTCTCTTCAAAGACGGCGGTTCGATTATCCTGAACTCTTCAGTGTCGAACGTGTTGGGGCTTCCAGGGTTTAGCACCTACGCCGCGAGTAAGGCCGCTGTGCGCAACTTTGCGCGCGCTTGGACACTGGAGCTGAAAGACCGCAAAATCCGCGTGAATGCGATGAGCCCCGGGCCGATCGAGACCCCCGCCTTAGAGACAACGACAGGCCTTACCCCCGAGCAAGCCGAGCAAGCGGCCGCCCAGTTTGCGTCACAGATCCCAATGGGTCGCAGGGGAAAGCCAGAGGAAATTGCGGCTGCCGTCACCTTCCTCGCCTCCGATGAAAGTTCTTACCGTGCCTGTCCGGTTAACGCCCACACCCACCAGGGCTGGTGATGGTTATCAAACCGGCCATGGAAATCCGCCAGAGCGACGATCTGGGTTTCCCCAGTCAGTCCCAGAGTTTCATGAGCTTTTTCCGTATGACGCGGCATATGCTGCCTATCTTGATCGCGCGCGTTGGCCTGTCGGCTTTGTCTGGCCATATTGCGGCCAGATCGCTCTGCACGTGGACGCATCCTACATCTAGGGGCTGTGGGCGTTAACCGGATAGGCACGGTTCTTACATCACCGGCGTGGATCTGGCGGTCGATGGAGGCATGGCGCAGGTCTGACCCGGCGTTAACACAG
Source organism: uncultured Alphaproteobacteria bacterium (assembly GCA_963822215.1). GTDB lineage: Bacteria > Pseudomonadota > Alphaproteobacteria > Rhizobiales > Beijerinckiaceae > Roseiarcus. The sequence continues at coordinate 174,651 of CAWGGX010000005.1, read as the reverse complement.
GATCGGAGAAGCATTGTGAGCTACGCAATTATCGGCTTCGGCAAGATCGGTCACGCTCTTGCCAAAGCGTTTGCCCGCAACGGCGTCGAAGTATCCGTGGCAACCACGCGCGACCCGGAAAGCTTTGCATCCGCCGCAGCCGCGATCGGACCCACGATCATTCCCAAAACACTGGCGGAGGCCGTCAAGGCGGACATCATCTTTTTGGCTGTCCGTTTCGAGTCGCACCCGGATGTCGCGAAGGCGCTCCCCACCTGGCGGGGGAAGATCATTGTCGATGTGACCAATGCCTACGGCGTGCCTCCTGAGGAACTGAAGGGACAACCTTCTTCCAAGGCCGTCGCGCAGGCCTTCACTGGCGGTAGACTGGTTAAGGGCTTCAACCATTTGGTCGCCGCGGTCCTTGACCAAGATCCGGCCGTACATGGCGGCAGGAGAGTCGTGTTCCTGGCGAGCGACGATGACGGCGCCGCAGCGGAGATTGGTGCGCTTGCGGAAAATCTCGGTTTCGCGCCGATCAAACTTGGCGGGCTTTCGGAGGGTGGCTGCTTGTGCAGGCGCGCGGAAACAGTTGGGGTCGGCTGATCTTCAAGGACTTGGTCAAGTTCGACTGATGAACCGTGACCGCGGCAGTTGCCGCCGCGATTACCAAAGCTGCTCTAGTCTAAAAGGGCTCTATCCATGACTGCCGCGTTATCCGATCACTCGCTCGATCAGATCTTTCGTTCCGCTCGCACCTTTAACGGCTGGACCGATCGTCCCGTGGAGGACGCTACGGTGCGTGAGATCTATGACCTCATGAAATCGGGGCCGACATCTGCGAACTGCAGCCCCGCGCGTTTCGCTTGGGTGCGGAGCGCCGACGGAAAGGCTACGCTCGCCGGGCTTGCCGCGGAACCGAATAAGGCGAAGATTCTACAGGCGCCTGTCACGGTCATCATTGGCCACGATTTGGATTTCGCCGGCGAGCTACCAAAGCTTTTGCCTCACGCTGCTGAGGTCATGCAGCAGTACTTTGCGGCGCCAGACGTGGCCGAGGTGACGGCAGTGCGGAACGGAACGCTGCAGGGCGCTTACTTCATCGTCGCTGCGCGGGCGTTGGGACTGGACTGCGGCCCCATGTCGGGCTTCGACAACGCCGGCGTGGATAAGGCCTTTTTCTCTGGCACGCGAATCCAGTCGAACTTCATCTGCAGCATTGGCTACGGCGATCCAGCTTCCGTGTTTCCGCGCAATCCTCGCCTTAGTTTTGAGGAGGCCAGTCGCTGGGCCTAACCAGATCTCAGTGGAAATCAACAGAATGGATAGGTTCTTATGAGCACTCAAGACAATGTCCGGATTGTGAAGGAGTTTTTTGAAGCAATCGGCCGGGGCGATAAGCAAGGTCTGCTGGCGCTGGTTGCCGAAGATATTGAGTGGATCATTCCGGGCGAGGACTGGCCGCTGGCCGGCACGCACCGCGGGCACGCAGGATTGGCGGATGTGCTTCAGAAGGCGTCTGAAGAGGTGGAAACGACATACCCAGAGCCCCCCGAATTCGTCGCGCAGGGAGACCGGGTTCTGGTCGTCGGCGTCGCGACCGGGAAAATCAAAGCCACGAATAGGACGTTCAAGGACGATTGGGTCTTCGCCATCACCGTTCGAAACGGCAAGGTGACGAAGATCCGGGAGTATATCGACACGCAAGCCCTGGCGCGGGCTTCGGAGATGGACGCGTCCGGGCTGGAGTAGCGCTGGCCATCTGCGGCCATCGGGCCGGGGTAAACCGCGGATCAGCCGTGGATCGTCCCCTCGCACGGCGCGCGCTCGTCGAATCCCCAACCGTAAAGGAGATTCCGATGTACGACCAATCCAAGCTATCCGAGTTGATCCGGTTCGCACGAGTCGATGCGGGCTCCACCGTCATCGACGTTTACCCAGGCGACGGCGACTGGACCCGTCTCTTCTCCGACATCGTGGGACCCGAAGGACGGGTCTACAGCTTCGTGCCGGCCGAAGTCGCCCACTTCAAGAACGATCCGGTCGGCCGCATGCGGACGCTTGCGAAGGAGCCGGGCCGAAAGAACGTCGAAGCCGTCTCGGCGGACCTCGTGGCGATGCCGGAGGCCACGCAACCAGCGGATGTCCTATGGCTGCACCTGTTCTACCACGATCTCCACACCGCGCTGATCCAGGCCAGGGGCGCGACGGCGGCTCACTTCAATCGAGCTGTCTACGAGCGGCTGAAGCCCGGTGGGTCCTACGTCATCGTAGACCACGCCGCCGCCGTCGGGGCGGGCGCGAGCGACGCCCAGTCGCTGCATCGGATTGAGCCTGCATCCGTTCGCGAGGAGGTGGAGGCGGCCGGCTTCGTACTGGACGCGGAAAGCACCATGCTCGCGAACAAGGACGATTCGCACTCGATCAAGGTGTTCGATCCCTCGATCAAGGGCGAGACCGATCGCTTCGCCTATCGGTTTGTGAAGCTCTGACAGTGAGTCATCCGCGCTACAATGAGATCAGCTCTCGCAAGCTTGGAAGCGTTGCCGCTTCGTCTTTCTGTCGAGCGACGACGAGGACGCGACCGCTCCCGTGGCGGCCTTGGCCAAACAACTCGGGTTCGCACCCGTCGAGCTGGGAAAGCTCAACGAGGGTGGCGCGCTGGTGCACGCACGCGGCCGCACTTGGGGCCAGCTCATCTTCAAGGATTTGTTCAAGAAGGAGCAGTAATCGATCTACGACCGTGTGATTTGGCCCGAGGAGTACGATCCCGAAACGTCGGCCATCTATGCGCTCAATGACATCGACGTGAAGGCGCCCCCTGAAGCGGTGTGCCGCCCGACGGAGCGGCGGATCTACGGGTCGCCTAGCATCTATCGACTGCTATCGATGGCCTAGGATTCGCCCGAGTGTCCTCGGCTATCCGATACTACTCCGTGGTACTCCCCCTACTCCCACTCGATCGTCCCGGGCGGCTTGCTCGTCACGTCGTAGACGACCCGGTTGACGCCCTTGACCTCGTTGATGATGCGGGTCGCGGTCCGGCCAAGGAAGGCCATATCGAAGGGGTAGAAGTCTGCCGTCATGCCGTCGACCGAGGTGACGGCGCGCAGCGCCACCACGGAGTTGTAGGTGCGCCCGTCGCCCATGACCCCGACGGTCCGGACCGGCAGGAGCACGGCGAAGGCCTGCCAGATCGTCCCGTAGAGGCCGTTCTTCCGGATCTCGTCCAGGTAGATCGCGTCCGCCTTGCGGAGAATGTCCAGCTTCTCCCGCGTCACGCCGCCTGGGCAGCGGATAGCGAGGCCAGGTCCGGGGAACGGGTGGCGGCCGACGAAGGCTTCGGGCAGGCCGAGTTCCCGCCCGAGCGCCCGGACCTCGTCCTTGAAGAGTTCGCGCAACGGCTCGACCAGTTTCATCCGCATGCGCTCGGGCAGGCCCCCGACATTGTGGTGGCTCTTGATCGTGACCGAGGGTCCGCCGGTGAAAGAGACGCTCTCGATCACGTCCGGGTAGAGCGTGCCCTGCGCCAGGAATTCGACCGGCCCCTTGCCGTCTCTGGCGACGCGGCGCGCTTCGGCCTCGAAGGTGTCGATGAACAGCTTGCCGATCGTCTTCCGCTTGGCCTCCGGGTCGTCGAGCCCTTCGAGCGCGCTCAAGAAGGCGTCCGACACGTCGAGGTGGACGAGCGGGACGTTGAAATGGCCGCGAAAGAGGCTCACCACCTCTTCCGCCTCCCCCTCACGCATGAGGCCGGTGTCGACGAAGACGCAGGTCAGCTGGTCGCCGACCGCCTCGTGGATCAGCACTGCGGCGACCGTCGAATTGACCCCGCCCGACAGGCCGCAGATCACGCGGCCCTTGCCGACCTCAGCGCGAATGCGCTGGGTCTCCTCGCCGCGGAAGGCGGCCATCGTCCAGTCGCCCTTGAGCCCCGCGACGTTGTGGAGAAAGTTGGCGATCAGCTTCGCCCCGTCGGGCGTGTGCGCGACCTCGGGGTGGAACATGGTCGTGTAGTAACGCCGGCGCTCATCGGCCGCGACCGCGAAGGGGGCGTTCTCCGACACCGCGTAGGCGGAAAACCCTTCGGGCAGGCGGGTCACCCGGTCACCGTGGCTCATCCACACCGGATAGCGGCCGCCCTTGTCCCACACACCCTCGAAGAGCGCGTTCGTCTCGAGAACCTCGACCTCGGCGCGGCCGAACTCGGCCGCATGGCCGCTCTCGACCATGCCGCCAAGCTGTTCGCACAGCGTCTGCTGGCCGTAGCAGATCGCCAGGATCGGAACGCCGCTCGCGACAATCGCCTCGGGAGCTCGCGGGCTGCCCGCCTCCGGCACCGACGCCGGGCCGCCCGAGAAGATGACCGCCTTGGGCTTCAGGCGCGCAAAGGCTTCGGCGGCCCTCGAGAACGGATGGATCTCGCAATAGACGCCCGCCTCGCGGACGCGCCGCGCGATGAGTTGCGTCACCTGGGAGCCGAAATCGACGATGAGGACGAGGTCGCGCTGCATTCCGACCCCTTAGGCCGAAAGCGCCGGCGCGCGCAATGGCCGCGCGCCTCAGGCCTCGTGCATGGCCTCCGCCAGCGCCTCGAGCACATGTCCGAGCCGGCGGGCGCAGGTCGGTTCGGCCAGGATGTCGCTGGCGGTGAGCATCTTGCCGGTCAGCGGCAGAGTGACGAACGCGTCGGCCAGGAAGCGCGCCGCCATGGTGGCGAGGATCTCGCGCAGGTTCGTCTGGGCGTGATAGGCCCTCGGCGAGGCGTTGATCAGGATCGTCCGCTTGCCGGCGAAGGTCTCGCTCGCCACCAGCCAGTCGAGCGCGTTCTTCAGCACGCCCGGCACGCCGTGCGCGTATTCCGGCGCGGCGATCACGATCGCGTCGCAAGCGGCGATCATCGCGCGCAGCGCCTCGACCGCTTCCGGCTTCGGCGTGTCCTCGACGTCGTCGTCGGGATTGTAAGGCGGCAACTGCGCCAGGTCCTGGTAGACGAGCACCCGGACGTCCTCGGGGGCAAGGCGCGCCAGCGCCTCGAGCGCGGCCGTATTGGTCGAGCCTTTGCGAAGACTGCCGGAAATTGCAAGCACGCGCATGAGTTGGGGTTCCACGACCGAATACGGATCGCGGCGAGTTGAGTCGCCGACGCGTCTAAAGAGCCGCCTTTGCGGCCGAACGCAATACGAAAATCCGCCGAGCGCCGCCTACGATTCGTCGCCCGGCCACGCGACCGGACGCTCCATGATGTCGGCATACTCGTAGGGAAGCGCGGTCGGAAAAGCATTCAGCGCAAGGCCGGTCTCTCCCGAAGCCTCGTCAGGCGCATCCTCGTAGGCTTCGGCCAGCGCCTCATCGAGGCGCGACTTCAGACCGGGGTTCTTTCGCAACTGCCGCAGAACATGCCTTCGCTGCTCGCGCACCGAGGCGGTCCTCGACCGACTCCGCCTGTCAGGCTGATGATCCCACTTCAGCAAATGAAGCATGAGAATTCGCAGCGCGCTTGCGAGCTTGTCGTACTGCTCCTCACCTACGTCGTCGATCTCCTCGGCGATCGCAGCCGGATCGATCTCCAACAGTCGGCCGGCGCGCAACAATTCCGCCTGGCGAACGGCCCAGGAATAGAAGTCCGCCTCTTTCGTCGGCGTTTGGCTCCGTTCCCGGGGGGCGTCGCGGCCCATCGATCGGCTTCTCGCGAGGTTTAGCTCAGCGCGACGTTGAGCGCGCTTTCCGGCAGTTCCTGCCCGAAGCAGCGCTGGTAGAACTCGGCGACCAGCGTACGCTCGAGTTCGTCGCACTTGTTGAGGAAGGTGAGGCGGAAGGCGAAGCCGATGTCCTTGAAGATGTCGGCGTTCTCGGCCCAGGTGATCACCGTGCGCGGGCTCATCACGGTCGAGAGGTCGCCGTTGATGAAAGCGTTGCGGGTCAAGTCCGCCACCCGAACCATCTTGTTGACCACGTCGCGGCCGTCCTTGCGCGCGCGATGGGCGGGCGACTTCGCCAGCACGATGTCGACCTCCTTGTCGTGCGGCAGATAGTTCAAGGTCGCCACGATCGACCAGCGGTCCATCTGCCCCTGATTGATCTGCTGCGTGCCGTGATAAAGCCCCGAGGTGTCGCCGAGGCCAACGGTGTTCGCGGTGGCGAACAGGCGGAAAGCGGGATGGGGTCGGATCACCCGACGCTGGTCGAGCAACGTCAGCCGGCCCGACACTTCAAGCACGCGCTGGATGACGAACATCACGTCGGGCCGGCCGGCGTCATACTCGTCGAAGCACAGCGCGATGTTGTTCTGCAGCGCCCAGGGCAGCATGCCGTCGCGGAACTCGGTAACCTGCTTGCCCTCCTTCAGCACGATCGCGTCCTTGCCGACGAGATCGATGCGCGAGACGTGGCTGTCGAGGTTGATGCGGACGCACGGCCAGTTGAGACGCGCGGCGACCTGCTCGATGTGGGTCGACTTGCCGGTTCCATGATAGCCGGTGATCAGGACGCGGCGATTGAAGGCGAAGCCCGCCAGGATCGCCAGCGTCGTCTCGCGATCGAACAGGTAGTCGGGATCGAGATCCGGGACGTGCTCGTCGGCCTCGGCATAGGCCGGCGCCTCCATGTCCGAATCGATACCAAAAGCCTTCCGCACCGATACGCGCGTATCGGGCAGGCCGGGCGTGGGTTCCGCCGCAGTCGGCGTCTCTCTCGAATTCATCGATCCTCCGCGCTCCGTCCTCGACGGATGGAGCGACCCTCTCTTAACGAATTCCGGTCCGCGGCAGAAGCCGCGCCCTCGGCCTGCGGGCCGACAGGGCCCTGCGGGTCACACCAGCTTGTTGGCTCGCAGATAGTTATAGGCCTGGATGATCTCGCGCAATTTGTCTTCCGACGAACGGTCGCCGCCGTTTGCGTCCGGATGATGGCGTTTAACGAGATCCTTGTAGCGGGTCTTGATTTTCGACTGCGTCGCCTGGCCGTCAAGATCGAGCGTCATCAGGGCTTTCAGGGCGAGGGCGTTGTAACGCTGCGGGGGGTCGGACTGGGCCCCCTTGCCACGCACGCCCCGACGCCGCGACGCGCGCGCCTCGGCGAACACGGTTTCATCGACATGGCTCGCCGCCGCCCGGTCGCCGAGCTTCCAGGTCGGCCGGTGGCCGATCGCGTCGTCCTTGCGGAACTTCGCCATCGACTCGTCGTCCATGCCGCGAAAATAGTCGTAGGTTGCGTTGTATTCGCGGACGTGGTCCTTGCAGAACGTAAAATACTCGCCCTCGTGGTCCCGCCCCTTCGGGGCGCGAAAAATCCCCTCCTCCTGGCATCCGGGATGGCTGCAGGGGGTTTTGGACTTCGGCTTTTCCGGCGTGCGCGCATTCGGCTTCACCCGGATGCGGTCAAACAGAGGAGAATTGAAATCCATTTCATGACCTTTAGGAGCACGGTCGTCGTCGGGCAAGCCCCAATTCCTTCACGGCATGCGGTGGGCTGAGATGCCAGTCCGCTTATGAAAAATTCGTTCTGCCGGTTCCCGACATGCAGTATCTAGCGTCGCAGGCCGGGGTTCGGGAGAGGCAAAGCATGACGATGCACGAAAGAATTGTCGCACGCTTGACGGAGGGCCTCGAGCCGCAGCAGCTTGCCGTTGTCGACGACTCCGACCGGCACGCCGGGCACGCAGGCGTCCGTTCCGGTCCGGGGCACGCGCGGGCAGTCGGCGGCACGCATTATCGGGTGCGAGTCGTTTCGGCGAAGTTCACCGGATTGAACCGGGTGGCCCGACACCGCCTGGTGTACGACCTTCTGCCGACCGAATTCGCTGACGGACTTCACGCGCTCGCCCTCGACGCCAAGGCCCCCGGCGAGGCGTGATGGCCGACGCGCCCGAATCGTGCGGGCCCTTTCACGTCACGCTCACGCCGGCCGAGATCGAGGCCGTCGCGTCGCGTTATGGATTGCGCGAGGCGCTGCGCGGAGGGCTGACCGGGCGCCATCTCGCGCCGCTCGCCGCGTTCGTCCTCGCGCTTCTGTTTGCTGCGATTCTCGCGCTGACCGGTCTCATCAGCCGTCGGGCCGGAGAGGCCGCCTTTCTCATCGCCGCCGCCGCATTCATGATCCAGCGGCTCGCGACGCACCGACGCCTCTGGCAAGCCCGGACCAAGGGACGCGCCGAGGTCGAGCGTCTTCTGTCCAGCCCAGTGACAACGACGATCGACGCCAACGCCGTGGTCCAGACGAGCGGCGGGGAATCGCGTCGGCTGGACCTTGCCGACTGCCGGGAGGCCGAGGAGACCGGCGGCCTTGTGTACCTGTGGGGTCGGGAGGGAGCGCCCATCGTCGTGCCCAGCCGTGTGATGGCCGAGGGCCAATCCTCCCGGCTGGTCGCATGGGCCACAGGCCGGAATCGACCGCCAAACCGTTAGGCCGTTTAACCGTCCGCAGCCGACGCTCATGGCGCCTCCGTCGCATCGAAATCAGCGGCCAGATGACCGGCCGCCCGCTCTCTCGCGATCGAGGCGGCATGGTCGCGGGCGAGGAACGTATACACCATCGGCGTCACGAACAGCGTGAATAGCGTCCCGATCGACATCCCAGCAAAGATGGTGAGCCCGATGTTGAAGCGCGACGCGGCCCCTGCTCCTGACGCCACAATGAGCGGAATCACCCCGACCACCATTGCCGCCGTCGTCATCAGGATCGGGCGCAGCCGCACGGCCGCGGCATGCTCGATCGCCTCTCGCCGAGACATGCCGCCGTGCTCCTGCATGCGGTTGGCGAAATCGACCATCAGGATGCCGTGCTTGGAGATCAGGCCGATCAGCGTCACGAGCCCGATTTGCGAATAGATGTTGATGCTGGCGAACCCGAGGAAGCCCCCGACATTGAGCGGAAGCAGCGCGCCAAACAGCGCTGTCGGCAGGGCGATCAGGATGATCAGCGGATCGCGGAAGCTCTCATACTGCGCCGCCAGCACCAGATAGATGACGACCAGCGCGAAGGCGAACACGTAGACGAGCGCGTTGCCCTCCTGCTCGTACTGGCGCGAATCGCCGCCGAAATCATAGGAGTATCCCTCGGGAAAAATCTCCTTCGCCTTCACCTTGAGAAAATCGAGCGCCTCGCCGAGCGTTCGGCCGGGGAACGGCACGCCCGAAAGCGTTGCGGAATTCAGCTGTTGGAAGCTCGTCAGCGCATTCGGCTGGACCTCGTCCGACACGCTCGCGACCGCCGAGAGCGGCGCAAGCTCGCCGTTACGCGTGCGCAGCTGGTAACGGGTCAGCCAGTCTGGCGTCAGGCGAAACTCGCGCGGCGCCTGCGGGATGACCTGGTAGCTGCGGCCATAGAGGTTGAACAGGTTGATGTAGTTGCCGCCGAGCATGGTGGCGAGCGCGTTGCCGACATCGGCCATATTGATGCCCATGCTGTTGGCCTTGTCGGCGTCGACCTTGAACTCGAATTGCGGCGTGTCGAACTTGAGGTCGACGTCCGTGAACAGAAAGAGGCCGCTCTGCCGGGCGGCGTCCTGCAACTTCTGGGCGACGTCGGCAAGCGTCTCGTAGTCGCCGGTGGTGCGGATCACGAACTGCAAAGGCGCTCCGCCGGTCGAACCTGGAAGCGCAGGCGGCGAAAAGGCCTGAACCTGCGCTTGCGGCACCTTGAGGAACAGCGGACTCATCTGGGCGAGCACCTGTTTCTGGGTGCGCGTGCGCTCGTCCCATGGTTTGAGCAGCAGGCCGGCGAAGGCCTGCCGGACGCCCGCCGAGCCGTTGATGGTGAAGTTGTGCAGCATCTCCGGCACGCCCTTCACCTCTTCGAGCAAGCGCCTTGTCGCCTCTTCCGTGTAGTCGAGATTGCCGACTTGCGGGATTTTCACGAGCGTCAGGAGGATGCCCTGGTCTTCCTCCGGCGCAAGCTCCTGCGGCGTCGAAAGGTACATGACCGCTGTCAGCGCCAGAACCCCCGCGAGGATGAGCGCGGTCAGCGCGCGGAAGTTGAGCGTCGAACGGAGCCGCCGCTGATAGGCCTGGCGCAGGCGGTCGAAGGCCCGATCGACGAAGCGGCCGAACCAGCTCTGATACTGGTCGTGACGAAGAAGCTTCGAGCACATCATCGGCGACAGCGTCAGCGCAATGAAGCCGGACACCACGACTGCGCCGGCGAGGGTGAAGGCGAATTCGCGGAAAAGGGCGCCGGTCACGCCGGCGACGAAACCGATCGGCGCGTAGACGGCGGCCAGCGTGATTGTCATCGCGACCACCGGCAAGGCGATTTCGTGGGCGCCGCGGATCGACGCGTCGAACGGCGTCATCCCGTCCTCGATGTGGCGGTGGATGTTCTCGACCACCACGATCGCGTCGTCGACCACGAGACCGATGCCGAGCACGAGCGCGAGCAGGGTCAGCAGGTTGATCGAATAGCCGAGGCCGAGCAGCGCGATCATCACCCCGATCAGCGACAGCGGAATGGTGACGATCGGGATGAAGGTCGAGCGCAGGTTGCCGAGGAACAGGAAGATCACGACGATGACGATGATCGCCGCCTCGATCAACGTCTTGGCGACCTCGTAAATCGAGGCGCGGATAAACTTGGTCGAATTGTACGCAATCGTTGCATTCATGCCTGGCGGCAGCTGCTGCTGGATGCTCGGCATGATGGCGTTGACGCCGTCGATCACCGAAAGCGGATTGGCCTCGGGTGTGCCGTAGATGCCGATGAACACGGCCTTGAGCCCGTCGAACACCGAGGAGGAGTCGGACGTCTGGGGCCCGAGCTCGATCTTCTGCGAGACGTCGCCGAGTCGGACCAGCGCGTCGCCGTGGGTCGCAATCACCAGCTGGCTGAAGGTTTTCGGACTATCGAGCGAGGTCAGCGCGTTCACGCTGATCTGGGTGAAATCGCTCTTCACTTCGCCCGCGGCGGTCGTGAAATTGTTGGCCGCGAGCGCCGCGCGGACATCGTTGGGCGTGACCCCCTGCGCAGCCATCCGGGTGGGATCGAGCCAGATCCGCATCGAAAACGCCTGAGCGCCCAAAAGCTGCGCATTGGCCACGCCGTCGACCGTCTGCAGGCGCGGCTGAACGACCCGCGTGAGATAGTCGGTGATCTGCGAAGGCGTCATGACGTTCGAGTTGAAGCTCAGGTACATGAGGGCGAAGCCCTGCCCCGTCTGCTTGACGATCACGGGATCGTTGGCCTCGCGTGGCAGAAGCCCGCGCACCTGGTTGACCTTCGAGAGCGTGTCCGCCATCGCCCGGTCGGGATTGGCTTCGAGCCGCAAGTTGAGCGTGATGGTCGAGACGTTCTGCTGCGAACTCGAGACGAGCGTGTCGATTCCTTCCGAACTCGCCACCGCTTGCTCGATCGGCGTCGTGATGAAGCCCTTGATGACGTCAGCCGCGGCGCCCGGGTAGGTCGTGGTGATGGTGATCGTCGTGTTCGACGTTTGCGGGAACTGGCGGACCTGCAATTTGTACCCGGCCATCAGCCCGACGAGCAGGATCAGCAGGCTCACCACGCTCGCCAGCACCGGGCGGCGGATGAAGAGATCGGTGAAGGCGTTCATCGGCGCTCAGCTCATTGGAGCGGCGTCTGAGCCGGGAGCGGCAGGGCGGGTCGCTGGTCGAGGATGACGGGCATGTTCGCCTGCAGCTTGATCTGGCCGGCGGCGACGACCTGTTCGCCCTCCTTCACGCCGTCGGCGATGGCGATGCGCTCGCCGCGGATCGCGCCGAGCCGGACGAAGCGCCGCTCGACGATCAGACCGCCGCCGGCCGCGGACGCGCCTGCGTCCGTCTTGCCGGGGTCGGACTTCGGCGCCGGGACGACGACGAAGACATTGTCGCCATAGAGGCTGTAGACGATCGCGGTGCGCGGCAGAGTCAACTCGCGCGCCGGCGCTCCGGTGGTGACGGTCAGGTTGGCGAACATGCCGGGCAGCAGGCGGCGGCCGGGATTGGCGAACTCGGCGCGAAGCATGACGTTGCGCGAGTCGGCGCTCACGCGGGCGTCGATCGCCTTGATTTTGCCGGTAAAGATCTGGCCGGGCGCCGCACCGACCGTCATCGTCACCTCCTGCCCGACGGCGACGGTCCCCAGCGCCCCCTCGGTCACCGGAAAATCGGCGTAGATCGGGTCAAGCTGGGTGAGCGAGGCGAGCGGCGTGCCGACCGCAGCGAACTGGCCGAGATCGGCGTTGCGGATGCCGATGCGCCCGCCAAACGGCGCCCGAATCGCCTTCTGCGCGATGATCGCCTGCGTGCGCTGCACCGAGGCCGCGGCGCTGTCGCGCGCCGCAAGCGCCGAATTGAGCGTCGCCTGCGGCGTGTTGCCGCCCAGCACCAGGGTCTTCTGCCGGGCGAGCGTCGCGTCGGCGTTGCGCAACTGCGCCTGGCCGTTCAGGAGGTCGGCCTGCTCGACCGAATCGTCAATATTGATGAGCAGGTCACCCTCCTTCACGTCCTGCCCCGATTCGAAATGGATGGCCGAGATCACCCCGGCGACCTGGGGGGCGATAAAGATGCCCTGATAGGCGCGCAAGGAGCCGATTGCGCTGAGTTGCGGCGACCATTGCTGGTACGTCGCCGGCTGCGCCCACACGGCGGTGGGCTTCGGGGCGAAGGCGGCCGAAATGAAGCCTTTGACGATGGTCGGCTTGATGACGAACTGGAAATAGGCGAGGCCGGCGGTGATCGCCGCGAGCAGCGCCAGCGTGACAAGAAACACGACCGGACGGCGGATACGAAGGGGGAGCGCCCGGATCGCGATCAGCGCGACACAGATCGCCGCGACGACGCCGAAGGCGAGCGGGGGCGCGGGAACCGCCAGGCGCCCCATCTTGACAGCGGCACCGGCCGCAAGCGCGGCGAGCGCCAGAACCAGCAACACCCAATCGACGACGCGTCTCATTACCGCCCGCGGCTATATCGGACCGCGTGGCAGCGTTCCGCGAAAGGACTCAGTCTAGCCGCGACGCGCGCCAGGCGCCAGTCACCGCTGGCGGCCCTCTGGATGCGCGCCCTGACCCCTCTCGAAAACTCCGAGTCGGTTTCGAGCGTTTTCAGAGGGTTGCGGTCGATTTTGCGATCCCGCGCGCGATCCTAAGCCGCAGCAGTCACGGTCTCGAGGCCTTCTGGATGCGCGGCCCTACGCCCTTGGCCAAATTCCGAGTCGGTTTCGAGCCTTTTCAAGGGGTTGCGGCGGAATTTGCGGGCCCGAGGCAAACTCATGAGGGCAATTGTCGGGCGCGGACGGCGGCCGCGCCGCCGCGCTGACCGAGGGCGGCCCCAAGCGATGGAATACAGCGCGCCGCCAACGCGGGCGCCGCCAACGCGGGCGCCGCCAACGCGGGCGCCGCCGGAGAGAGGCGGAGCGGGCGCAAACGGCCTTATGTTCACGCTACCACAGTTTTCTCTTTTGCGGAATAGATATTCCCGCTTATTTTGATGAGGCGCGCAACGCTCCCTCCGCCGCCGGCACTCGCCAGACCGCCTTGGGGCCGGTATGGTCGTCATCCGGCCGGGCAAGACGGCCGGATTCTCGGGAGACTGAACACATGACCAAAACCCTCGCGCTCGCCTCGCTGGCCCTCTGCCTCGCAGGCGCGCCGACGCTGGCTTTCGCCGACGACGCCTGCGTGACGCAATCGACGGACAAGAAGCTCGCCGGCGCGGCCAAGACGAGCTTCTTGACAAAGTGCGAGCGGACCGCCTGCGAAGGCCAGGCCGCCGATAAGAAGCTCAACGGCGCCGCCAAGACGTCGTTCGTCAAGAAATGCACGACGGACGCCCTGAAGGCGGCGACGATGTAACCGGTCCCTGGTTCGGGCCGCGCCCTTGCCTTCCCCGCTGGCAAAGGCGGCCCGGCTCCCCGAGCCCGTCGGTCGCAGTCGCGGACGGCGCAACCACGCGGGCGCGACAGTGTCGTTCAGTCAGCGCGGAAAACCGCGTCGAGGAGGTTCGTCATGGGTCTGCGCATCCTCCTGATTGGCCTTCTCGCCATGCTCGGCGCGGCGGCGCCGGCGCGCGCCGCCGATTCTTTCGTCATTGGCGTCATGAACGATCAGTCCGGTCCCTATGCGGACCTCGCCGGCCCGGGCTCGGTTGAGATTGCGCGCATGGCGATCGCGGATTTCGGCGGCGCCGTGCTCGGCAAGCCGATCGAACTCCTCGTCGCCGATCATCAGAACAAGGTCGACGTCGGGCTCGCCCTCGCGCGCCAGTGGTACGACGAGCGCGGCGCCCGCGTCATTTTCGACATCACCAATTCCGGCGTGGCGCTGGCCATCCAGGCGCTCGCCAAGGAGCGCAATAGGCTTGTCATCTTCGCTTCCGCCTCGTCCTCGGATCTGACCGGCAAGGCCTGCTCGCCCAATGGAATCCAGTGGAACGCCGACAACTGGTCGAACGGCGTGGCGCTGATGCGCCTCCTCATTCAGCAGAAGCTCGACAGCTTCTTCTTCATCACCGCCGACTACGCCTTCGGCGCCTCGCTCGAGGCCGACGCCCGCGACGCCATCGCCAAGGCGGGCGGGACGGTGGTCGGCGGCGTGCGCTCAGCCCTCAACACGGCCGATTTCAGCTCCTATCTGCTCGCCGCCCAGGCCTCGAACGCCAAGGTCATCGTGTTTGCGATCACCGGCGCCGATCTCTCGAACGCGCTGAAGCAGGCGAGCGAGTTCCATCTCGCGCCGGCGCAATATCTGGCGACGCCCATCACTTATCTCAGCGACGTCCATGCGCTGGGCCTCGAGACGGCGCAGGGCCTCGCGTTCATGCAGTCCTGGTACTGGGACCTCAACGACGAGACCCGCGCCTTCGCCAAGCGGTTCTACGCGACCCGGCAGCGCATGCCGAACGACAACCAGGTCGCGCTCTATTCGTCCGTGCGCCACTATCTCGAGGCCGTGGCCAAGGCGGGGACGGACGAGGCGGGGGCCGTGACGGCGGCCATGCGCGCGGCGCCGATCCACGACGTCTTCACCGACCGTGGGACCATCCGCCCCGATGGGCGCGTGCTCTACGACCGGTATCTGATGAAGGTGAAGTCGCCCGCGGATTCGAAGTATCTGTGGGACTATCTGACGGTCGTCGCCAAAATCCCGGCCGCCGAGGCGTTTCGGCCGCCGGGCGCGGGTGGGTGCGCGATAGGCGGGCCGTAGCGGCGGCTAGTTGTCGCACAGGCTCAGGCTGAAGTTGATTAAGGCGAACGCGTCACCGTATTTCGTAATTCGTAATTTCGGCGCTTCGCGAGACCGAAAGCGTCGGCGTTCTATGATGAAACGGTGCGAAGTGACCGGGCTCGCTCCCGTTCAGCGTCTCGCCGCGTGAAGTCCGCTTCCTGCAGCCGACAATGATGAAGGATCGTCCCTCGCCATGGCTTGGCGACATGAGGTTGCACGCTGTCACCGCCTCATGTGACCCGCCCCATCGCGATCGGCAGATCCGCTTTGAAATCGAGAGCGCTCACAAATCGGGCGCGTCAGCTCTCAGGTGGAATGGACCGCCGGGGCGTTCTCCGGCCGGCCTTCGGAGGTTCGGCCAAGATAGATGGCGACCGGTCCAGTCACTGCGATACCGCGCAGTTCATCTGGCGATACAAGCCGCGCCTCGACGATCTCGCGATTGTCGAGCCGCAGGTTGGGCAGTTTGTCCAGTCGCAGGACAAAGAAGTGCACCCGGTCTCTCCGCCCATCCCATATCCCGCGCGCTTCGCCGGCGGGAAGCAGCCTCGTCGCGACGAGTCCAGTCTCCTCGGCCAACTCCCGCCGCGCCGCAGCCTCGGGCGTCTCGCCGCGTTTGACACCTCCGCCTGGGAAGGTCCATTCGGTCCGATAAGAGGAGCGCAGCAGCAGAAGAGCCTGCTCGACGTAGACGGCCACGAGCGCGCCTTCGTGCCGTGCATGCCGCAACCCCCAACCGATGCGGGCGATGGGGAAGCCGACGCGGAACGCGGTCCGCCAGGCGGCGTCGAGGTACCTCAAACCTGACATTCCCTGACCTTTGCCCACTTTCGCCGGCCCTACCGCCGCATCGGGCGTTGGGCGATCGTCGCGCGTTCCGTCTCACCCGGTTGTGCTCACACCCCGCATCGCGATCGGCCGACGGAAGTCGAGGAGCTCCATCTCATTCATGACAGATGAGAAGGGGTCTCACCTGCTTGCCGAACGCCGGATGGTCCAATCGGGTTATGGCCTTCGGAGAGTTGCCTGGGCGGATCGCAGGACGGCCGCTTGGGGCGGCGAGAGCCCTGCACCGCACGAAGTTTTGCGCATGAAGCAGACGGAAATGCGTGAACGATGACGGCCGAACCTATGCGGCTTTTATTCCAACGAGCTCCGGACGTCCCTACCTTCGCGGTTTCTACACGTAATTGGTTGTAGACGCCAGTGAGATTGACTAAAGAAAAATGGCTAACCGATCGGGCCCCCGCTGAGCGCGTTCGCGGCCGCGACTCGGGCAGGTCCGACCTCGCAAAGCACCGCACGAATGGGAACCGACCAGACTCCAAGTCCATCGAGTCATCATCGATTGTCCGGCGCGCACGGCCCGCCGCGCCCGTTCGACGATGGTCCTGCTCGGCTGTTCTGAGGTATTCTCTGCAGCAGGAAGGCCACGTCATGCCGGCGAATGCAGGGATACGCACGAACTCCAGAAGCCTTCTGTCGGGGCTGCTGGCGATTCCCGTGGTCGCGGCGGCCGCCTCGCTCAGCTCGCTCGCGACGTCTCCCAATACCGCGCTCTGGTACGGGGAATTGAAGAAGCCTTGGTTCATCCCGCCGAGTCCAGTCTTCGGCGCGGTCTGGACCGTGCTCTATGTCCTGATGGCGTTCGCCTTTTGGCGAATCGCCAGCGGACCCTCGGAGACCCCGGGCTGGCGGCTGGCGATTCGGCTTTTCCTTGCGCAGCTTGCGTTCAACGTGGTCTGGTCATTCTTGTTCTTCGGCGCGCACAGCCCGCTGATGGCCCTGATCGACATCGTTGCGCGATGGCTGCTGATTGTCGCGACCATCGCCGCTTTCTGGCCGCTCGACCGCCCCGCCGCGCTCGCCCTCGTCCCCGTCGTCGCCTGGATCGCCTTCGGGATCGTCCTCAACGTCGCGATCTGGCGGTTGAACTGAGGCGGCCGGTCGCGGGGAAATCGGCAGACAAGCCGCGGGAATGGAGAGCCGAGGAAGGGCCCGACAGCTTGAGGCTCGGCTCATGCCGGGCGCAGACAGCGACACTTTGACAAATCCCAGCTCGGAACGGCGCCGATGCCGCCGGCATGGGGATTTACCATCGAGCCGGGTCGCGGCTCGCAGCCATCAGAACCGCGTCTTCGCCGCGCGCCGCCCACATAACGACGCCATTCGCTTCAAAGATGACGCCCGGGGATCCGACCCGATCCTCGATCTAATTCATCCGGCAGAAGGAGGCAGGAATGGCGACTGGCAATTGCGCAGACTATCTCGTCGAGACCCTTACGCGAGCCGGCGTGGAGCGCATCTACGGCGTCGTCGGAGACAGCCTCAATGGCATTACCGACGCGCTCCGCACGCAGAAGGCGATCCGGTGGATCCATACCCGGCATGAGGAGGCTGCGGCCTTCGCCGCCGCCGGCGAAGCGCAGATCACGGGACGGCTCGCGGTGTGCGCAGGCTCCTGCGGGCCGGGCAACCTGCACCTGATCAACGGGCTTTATGACGCGCAGCGCAGCCGAACGCCGGTGCTCGCCATCGCTGCGCACATACCTTCGCCGGAAATCGGCGGCGGCTATTTCCAGGAGACGCATCCACAGAACCTGTTCCGCGAATGCAGCCACTACTGCGAGCTGGTGTCCGACCCCGCGCAGCTGCCCTATGTGCTGGAGAACGCGATCCGCGCCGCAGTCGGGCTCCGCGGCGTCGCGGTCATCGTGATCCCCGGCGACGTGGCGCTGAAGCCGGCGCCCGCCCGCGCCGTCTCGACGGCGGAGGCGCTGCTCCCGAAGAAGCCCGTGGTGCGCCCCAACGAGGCCGATATCGACGCGCTCGCCCAGTTGCTGAACGACGCGGAGCGGGTGGCCATATTCTGCGGCAGGGGGTGCGAGGGAGCGCATGGTCCCTTGATGCAACTTGCGGAAACGCTGAAGAGCCCGATCGTCCACGCGCTCGGCGGAAAGGAGTGGGTCGAATACGATAATCCCTACGACGTCGGCATGACGGGTTTCATCGGCTACCCATCGGGCTACGCGGCGATGCACAGCTGCGACGTTTTGCTGATGCTCGGCACCGACTTTCCCTACAAGCAGTTCCTGCCGCACAAGGCCAAGATCGCCCAGGTCGACATCCGCCCGGAAAATCTCGGCCGGCGGGCGCCGCTCGAGGTCGGCGTGGTCGGCGACGTGGGCGCGACGCTCGAGGCGCTCCTGACCAGGCTGCAGACGAAGCCCGACCGCGGCTTTCTCGACCACGCCCTCGCCCACTACAAGAGCGCCCGCCAGGGCCTGGACGATCTCGCGAAGGGGACGCCCGGCCGAAAGCCGATCCATCCCCAATATCTCGCCAAGGTCGTCAGCGACGCGGCGAACGACGACGCGGTGTTCACCTTCGACGTTGGAACTCCGGTCATCTGGGCGGCGCGGTATGTCACGGTGAACGGACGCCGCCGCCTCGTCGGATCGCTGGCCCACGGATCGATGGCGAACGCCATGCCGCAGGCGCTCGGGATTCAGGCCGCTCAACCGGGCCGTCAGGTCATCTCGCTCTCGGGCGACGGCGGCTTCACCATGCTCATGGGCGACCTGATCACGCTGAAGCAGGAGAAGCTTCCGCTGAAGGTGGTCATCTTCAACAACGGCGTGCTCGGCTTCGTCGCCCTGGAGATGAAGGCGGCCGGGTTCGTCGAAATGGGGACCGACCTCGACAATCCCGATTTCGCCGCCATGGCGAACGCCATGGGCATCTTTGCACGCCGGGTCGAGGACCCGGGCGATCTGCCGGAAGCCGTAGAGGCCGTCCTCAGTCACGACGGACCGGCGGTGCTTGACGTGGTGACGGCGAAACATGAGCTGTCCATGCCTCCGACGATCAACGCGGAAGAGGTCAAAGGCTTCAGCCTTTGGCTGCTGCGCGCTGTCATGAGCGGCCGAGGCGATGAGGTCCTCGACCTCGCGGAGACCAACTTGCTGCCCCGTTAGAGTATGATGAAATATGGTTGCGCCGGCTTACCCTCACCCTGCCGCCATAGCCCGTCGAAAGACGGGCGTCCTCCCGGGCGCCCTATTGCGGCTTCCCTCTCCCGGTGGGAGAGGGGCGTCCCCTTCCCCCTCGGAGCTAGCGTGCGCACACATTTGATTTGCTCAGCTGTCAAGTGGGGCAGGCGAGGTGGCGGCGGCGAGATTGAAGCCTTCTGCGATGGCGTGGAAGCGGCGCAGGCCGTGGACGAAGGTGATAGGGCCTGGCGAACGCTCTTTGGCGTAGCCGGTCCAGCCGCCGAGGCGGGCGATGCACCAGGCCGCCCAAGCCAGGCTGCGTCTGGGGTGCGGGTTCTTCTGCTTCTGGGTCTTGCCTTCGAATTTGCCGGCCAGCGCCTCCAGAACGGCGATTTCGTCGGGTTCGAAGACGCGCGCGGCCGGGAAAGCCGCGCCCGCCTCGTCCCGTCCCTGGACCAGTTGCATGACGCTCGCGGCGGCGATCAGCGCGGTCGCCGCCAGGCGTTCGAGCGCGTCGCCGTCGCGCAAGAGGCTGTCTTCGAGGTCGAAGCCCTGCGACTTGAGGGTGCGGAAGAGCTGCTCGATGATCCAGCGATAGCGATAGAGCTCGATAATCCACGCCGCTTGGGCAAGCGTGCTCACGCCATGCGTCGTCAACAGGCGCCAGACGATCGGCTCCTCGGAGGGCGGCGGGTCGATTTCGCGCGCCTCGACGAGATTGAGCGCGACGCCGGGCGGATCCCGCCGGTCGGCGCCGCGCTCGGGACGACGCAGGACGACCGGACAGAAACGCACCGCCAGCGTGACCTTCCGGGCCGTCCGTCCGGGCCGGCCGGGCAGATCGAAGCTCAGACGGCCCGCTTCCGGCGCGGCGGCGATCTTCGACAGCAGCCGCTCGCCCGCCTCGATGAGCGCCCGATCGCGCACGGCGCGAACCAGGACATGCGTTCGCCCATCGGGCACGCGGGCGAAATGCTCGTAGATGTCGGCCTCCCGATCGGAGATCTCGGTGATCATCGTCGCCGAGTTCAGGAACCGCTTCGCCGCCAGGGGCGTGGCGAGCCACTTGTTGCTCTCCTTCTCCTCGATCGGCAGGCTCTGGTAGTCGTCCTCCTTGATCCGCGTTCGCCGCCAGATCGTCGCCCCCGCGAGCCCCAGGACGCCGCCGTCGGCGGCGTCGACCGCCAGCGCCGGATGGACGAACAGGCCGACGTCCTTGCCGTTGCCGACGCGGCCAAGGCCACGCTTGCGCTTGGCTTTGGCTTCATAGTTGATTTCGCTCGTATCCTGGATCAACAGGACGTGCCGTCCCGCCGCGGCGGTTCCCGTCCGCTCCGCCGCGCCGCGCAGAATTTCTTCCACCGTCACTCTCGGATTGCGGAAAAACCGCGTCAGACCAACCTTCTCCGCCCGGCTGTCGCACAGTTGGCGAAAGCCCGCGCTAATGCGCGCGCACATGCGCTCCACCGCCAGGCGCCCCTTTTTCAAGGCGCACGTCGCCGAAGAAGCCAATGTTCACGTCTGTCATCGCCGATCCTCTCCAAACAAAGGGCCGGCCGATACAGAATCACACATGATTCTCAACGATCAAGCGATGTTTGCAAAAAATGTGTTTGACTCGTCCGCGAATTGAATGTGTGCGCACGCTAGCCCTCGGAGGGAAGGTGGCCGCGCAAGCGGCCGGATGAGGGTTTTTGGCGCCATTCGATCAGAAGTCATGACTCTGTAGCGCGCCGCCAATTTGTTTCTTGAGCATCGACCGGAGGAACTTCATGGACGGCTCTCGCGCGACATGGCCCGACCTGACCTATGCGGCCTGGCGGGATACGGCCGCAACCTTGCATCTCTGGACCCAGATTGTCGGCAAGATCCGGTTGACCCTGACGCCTTGGGTCAACCACGGCTGGCAGGTTCCCCTCTATGTGACCGCTCGGGGACTTGGCACGTCGCCGATACCCTTCGACAGCGAAATCTTCGAGATCGAGTTCGACTTTTGCAGCCATCGCCTCGTCGTTCGAACGAGCAAAGGCGACGAAGGCGCCCTTTCGCTCAGGCCGCAATCGGTTGCCGATTTTTATCGTGAAACGATCGATCTCGTGAATGGCATGGGCGTCAGGGTCGCCATCAACCAGACGCCGAATGAGATCCCGGACCCCATCCGCTTTTCCCAGGATCGGAGCCATTCCGCTTATGACGCGGACGCCGCCCATCGCTTTTGGCGGGCGCTCGTGAAGGTGGATCGCATCTTCAAGCTCTTTCGCACCGGCTTCCTCGGAAAGGTCAGCCCGGTCCATTTCTTCTGGGGCAGCTTCGACTTGGCGGTCACCCGCTTTTCCGGTCGGCCCGCCCCCCGCCATCCCGGCGGCGTGCCTGGACTCCCCGACGCGGTGACGCGCGAAGCCTATTCGCATGAGGTGAGCAGCGCCGGGTTCTGGCCGGGCTCGGACGCCTTCCCGCGCGCGGCCTTTTATTCCTACGCCTATCCCGAGCCGGCGGGTTTTCGCGAACGGACCGTTACGCCCGGCGCTGATTTTGACACGACGTTCGGAGAGTTCATCCTCCCCTACGACACCGTGGCGGCCGCGGACGACCCAGAGGTTCTTCTGCTCGACTTCCTGTCGACCACCTATGCCGCCGCCGCCGAGACGGGAGGATGGGACCGAGCCGCGCTCGAATGCCCGATCGGCGTTCCGGGACGGGTGCGTCCGCTGTAGGCGCTTGGTTTCGTCGCGACAACCGCCGTCCAAAGCCGGCTCCGGTTCCCTGCTAGCAGGGAACTTTTTTGCGCCGCGGTCGCGACTCGGTTGCAAAAAATCCTGCAGCATCATGGCGTTGCTGGATTTACAACCCGCCCGTTGTCGGCTCGTTCGGCCGCGGAACAGGGAAATTTGCAGGATCAGAACAGGGACTTATCAGGCGATTTCGGAGCGGATCAGGGAAAGAACAGGCGGCCGAAAACGGGGCGCGCGAGCGGACGCGGCCGGGTTGCAAGGCGTGCGGGATCCCTGTCCCCCGGGGAGGAAGGCTACCCTTGCGAGCGGTCGGATGAAGGGAAGCCGCGCGATTCATCCCAACATCATCTTGGTCTAAGCAGAGATTCTAAGGCTGGCCAACGGAAGAAGCGAGACAAATTCACCACAAGGAACACGAAGAACCACGAAGGGCACAAGGGGCCGTCGTTCTTTGCGCTTGTGGTGAAAGTCGAACCTGAGTTGGTCCATTCGTTGGGCTCGCTTCAGGAATCTGCTTAGAAGCCGCTAATGAGTCTCCGATCCGGGGCCGCCCGCGCCTCTGAACCGAGACCCGCCGTAGAAAGACAAAAAATGACAGCGTTCCAAGGAGCGGCCGGCAAGGCCGAGCGCGCCGGCGTCGGCCAGATCGTGCTGGCGAGCCTCGTCGGCACGACCATCGAGTTCTACGACTTCTATATCTTCGGCACGGCCGCGGCGCTGGTGTTCGGCCCGATGTTCTTTCCCAAATCGGCGCCCGAAACCCAGACCTTGAACGCCTATCTGACCTTCGGCATCGCCTTTCTCGCACGGCCCATCGGCTCGTTCCTGTTCGGCCACCTCGGCGACCGGATCGGGCGAAAATCGACGCTGGTCGCGACCGTGTTCACCATGGGTCTGGCGACGACCCTGATCGGTGCCCTGCCCGGCTATGCGGCCGCCGGCGTCGCGGCGCCCTGGATGCTGGCCGCGCTTCGCTTCCTGCAAGGCGTGGGGCTTGGCGGCGAATGGGGCGGCGCGGCGCTCGTGGCCGTCGAGAACGCGCCCGACGGGCGGCGCGCGTGGTTCGGCATGTTCCCCCAGCTCGGCCCGCCGATCGGGTTCTTCATCGCGACCGGACTGTTCCTGCTTCTCCTCGTCGCCTTCGGCGAACAGGCCTTCGTCGACTGGGCGTGGCGCGTCCCGTTCCTGTTCAGCGCCGTCCTTGTCGCCATCGGCCTTTACGTGCGCGCATCGCTGGCGGAGACGCCCGCGTTCAAGGCGGCGCTGGCCGAGGACACGCGAGTCGAGGTCCCGCTCGCGACCCTCTTGAGGGGCCATCTGAGGCCGCTCGTCCAGGGCTCGCTGTCCATCGTGGTCTGTTACGCGCTCTTCTACATCGCGACCGTTTACACGCTCGGCTACGGCGTCAAGACACTCGGCATCCCGAGGATCCGGTTCCTCGAACTCCTTTGCGTCGCGATCGTGTTCATGGCGGTCGCAACGCCGATCGCCGCCGCGCTGGCTGACCGTTTTGGCCGGCGGCCGGTGCTGCTCGCCTCCGCGGTTCTCGCTGCGGCGGTCGGGCTCGCCATGCCGTGGCTCTTGGCGCAAGGCGAAGGCGGCGCCCTGATCTTCCTGTCGGCAGCGCTCGGGGCGATGGGCCTGACCTTCGCCCCGCTCGGCGCGCTGCTGCCGGAACTGTTCCCGACCGAGGTTCGCTATACCGGGGCGGCCAGCGCCTACAATCTCGGCGGCATTCTCGGCGCCTCCTTCGCGCCTTCGCTCGCCCAGGTGTTGGAGGCTGCCGGCGGCGTCGCCTGGGTCGGCTATTACATCGCTGTCGCGGCCGCGATCAGCTTCCTGGCCATCCTGACGATGCGCGAAACGCGAAACCAAGCGACGAGCTGAAGGCTCGGCGGCTCGTTACCGGAGAGCAAAAGCGGTCGCGGGTCGTCCCCGGCGTCCGTCCCGCGCGCCTCAACGACGCCGACGCGGTCAGCGCCGGCCCCGACTACGCATCGTCTTCTCGATGCAACATCGCGGCGAGCAGGGCGAGGGCGCAAGGCAGGAAATAGACCATGGCGCCGAGCTGAGTGCCGAGCGGATCCTTTGGCGCCTGCCAGGCGAGGAACCAGTCCCCTGCGATCACCATGAAACCGAGGCCCCAAACACTCACGGCGGCAAGGCAGGCGAGGATCATCCATGCCTTGCCTCTGGCGAATTGGACCGAGCTTCCGCGGATGTTGGCCAACATGACCACAACGCTAACCGCGCCAAGAACTCCGGCGGCTGTTTCGAACGCCATGATGATCGCGAGCCCGACCGTCGGAGCCCATGGCGCGGTGATCGCGCGCCAGACCTGATAGGGATTGTGGTAGGTGTTTGTCATTGCGATCATCGGCGCCACGGCGTTGGTCGCCGCGCCGCTGAAGTCAGAGGCGTTGTCGAGATCGCCGAGAAGGCCCCACAACGCCGGAAACAACGCCATCACGATGAGCGCCAGCCGCTTCACGATTCTGAGGTCCACCAGAGTCTCCTCGCTCATGAGGCGCGATTGCACGTTACGCTACTACCCCCGGTTTCGGGCGTTGCCCAGAAAGTTTCAAGGGCGGTCTGCCGCGCCGTCCGCGAGGCCAAGGCGGCGGTCGACATTGCCGCGGACGCAGCAGCCGGCGCGCGCGCTTGTCATGGCCGAAGCGTTTTGCTAGACGACGCGCCTCCGCTTCGTGCCGATCCGGCGCGGAGCTTCCGTGCGGTCATGGCGGAATTGGTAGACGCGCTAGCTTGAGGTGCTAGTTCTTTAACCGGAGTGGAGGTTCGAGTCCTCTTGACCGCACCAGCCCCGCTCCGGGGCTTTGTTTTCATTTACCTTTTTCGGCCTCTTTCCCAACCTTCGCGGGAGGTTGGGAATAGGGTGTTCGCGGTTCGGCCTTGAGCTTTGCGGCGGCGCGGTCGGCGAGTTTGGCGGAATCGCGGCGCTTGCTATAGATACGCGCCATGCCGGAGCCTGGGGCCCAGCCCATGATCTGCTCGAGCTCGGCTTCGGTGAGGCCCAAGTCGACGAGGCGGGCGGCGGCGGCCTTGCGCAGGCCGTGGGCGGAGAACGACACCTTGGCCGCCTCCGCCGCTTCCCTGAACCAATTGCCGAGGCTCTCCTTGGTCAGGGGCTGGCCGTCGGCCTGGGCGATGAAGGTCAAGCCGCGCGAGGGCGTCGCGGCGATCGCTGCGGCGAGGGCGTCGGACACGGGGATGCGGACCGGCTGGCCGGCCTTTTCGGTGCGAATGGCGATCATGCCGTCGCGCAGGTGCTGACGGCCGAGCCGCGCGGCGTCGCCGCGCCGGAGGCCCGTCTCGAGGAAGATGGCGAGCGCCAGGCGCTCGCGTGTGCCGAGCGGCCAGCGGGCCTCGAACTTGGCGATCTCCTCTTCCGTCCCCTCCTTGAAGCCGCCGGTCTTCGGGCGCTTGACGATCTTGACGCCCTCACAGGGGTTCGCCTCGAGGTGCTCGTTCTCGACCGCCCAGGCGAACAGGCTGCGCAGCGTGTTCAAGAAATTGTTGGCCTGGCTCGGCGTCTTGGCCCGCCGCTCGCGCCCCTCGATCACCGTCTTGCGGTCGATCGCGGCGAAGGGCGCATCGCCCGCGCCGGCCAGCACATGACGCATGATGTTCTCGCGCTGGCGGCGCGTGGCGGGTTTGAGCTGGCCCCATGCGCTTGAGGCGCGATAGCGGTCCCAGAGCCAGGCGAGGCTCTCCTTGGCCGCCTTGCGGGCGCCCGTGGCCGGCTGGTCGCCGCGGACGGCGGCGTGATATTCGGCCTCGAACTCAGGCGTGCCGAAAGCGCTTTTCAGCGCGATGCGCGGCCCATGGCCGAGGCGCACGACCCACCGGACCGTTCCGTGGCGCGACACCTCGCGCAAGAGATGGGGCCAGCGCGGCCTGGGCATGGCGGCGATCATAGGCTTGACTTATCCTCGATCTCAAGCCGATCAGGACAGACGCGGCGAAAAAACCCCAACTCGTCGCTGTAGCCAACCGGGAGACGGAAACTCAGATCGTGTCCGAACGAGCATGGATTGTACGTCTTTGGCGGGTCGTCGCTTTCAGACCACGCAACGAAGTGTTCGCAAGCATCGCAAAAGCGAATGTCGTCGCGGCGACCGTCATTGTCACCGTTTCTGCGGCGAAGAAACTCTTCCCATAGTTCATCGTCAGAGAAATCGGCGAGCCTTTTCGTAAGCGAGTTCATAGGCGGATCGGCCGCGGCGGCGGCGCGGCGGCGGCCGGCCCCCGGGCTCGACCCTGGGCTTCGTTCCTTGGCGCGCTCTGTGACGCGCTTGGAGCGCGAGCGGCGCAAGGCCGCTGAGGCTGAGCGCGAGTTGCACGAGGCGCGGCTCGCGGTGCTGGCGGCTGAGGATCGGCTGGGGCGGCGCTGACGTCCAGGTGATGCGAACAAAGGATCACGTCGCTCGGTCGATGTCCAACACCGCCGCATGTTCTTGCTTCGTTCGCACCGAGTCAAGGCTAGAACTGTTCGGGATCGATACGCCACCTACTAAACGCGTTAAATCGCCAATTTTGGTACTCCGGTGATGATCTAACCCCGCTTTGGATAAGTGTTGTCCCCCTTACGAGGTCGCTAACTCTTGTTTCCCAAGGCTTCATGTGCGGCAAAATTCTTGCTATCCGCATTGAAAGAAGTGTCCTCATATATTTGTCAACCTCCACATTCAGATCAAAATCATTATACGGCATCGCGGAGCCTATAGAATTAAATCGCATTATGGCAGTATCAAAACTTGGCTGATGCGTATGGAATGTATAAATTACAAATAAAGAAAACTTGCAAAAAGACAATTGACGCATCTTGGCGTAGTCTAGAGCAATCCAAGGAGGTTTGCTGTCTGGGGCGGCAACGACCACGGCGAAGAATAGAGCTAACGTATTATCTATGGTATCAAGTATTACGTTGTTCGGATCTGGCGATTCCCTATCATCTAAATGATTCAGGATTGCGCATCGCTGCACAAAGACAGGGCAGTATAAATCGCTGCTTCTAAAGGCTCTGGTATATAAGACATATGTTTTGAGCATGCCTTCGAATGACTGGGTAAGTTTTATTGTTGTTACCTTTGTTGGACTTCTATCGCTCGGATGAATTGAATAGCGATATCCGTTCACATTTTTACCGTATTCTTCATGCGGTCCCCGTGAGCGTACACTTATTATGAGAGTACCGTCGGTCGCTTCGGTGAGCGTCATGATCGCGTAGATGCCGAGAGAGGCCTCGACTGGGATTGTTCCTACACCGCCGTAAGGAAGATTGAATTTACGTGGGACCCAACCCACGTAGTTCACACAGAGTCTGACGGCTTTGTCCTTCCCCTTAGACATGAAGTCGTACGCACCGCAGGATGTTCAATCGCCTTGTGGTTTCGTTTTCGCCCCCTCGTGTAGCAGAGACGTGAAATCCTCGCGGGGGCGCGGATTATCATCTCCAGCCGGTTGATTCTCCCCGACGGTGAAGCTAGCATTTTCGGAACTAGCAGACTGAGGCGACGTCGCAGTTTGCTCAACGTATTTGTTTAGGATTTTCTGCCGAAAAGCCTTCAGTCGCGGCATGTTTAGCGTCTCCAGTATCCTGTACCCAGGCACGACAACCCCCATACCCACCGGGACAGTTATCTTCCCTCCTCTATCGAGAGCTAAAATCTCTCCGGCTGGCGCGTCCCAAGCGGCCCGCCAAAGACCAAAAATTGAAACATCCGCTTGATAAGACGCCATCGTTAGGTCGGTCCATTCCTGGTCGGAGTCTAGAACTGTTCTGAATTCGTCCAAAGACATCCCTCCCTCGCCTAGCTTTGCTCTAGTCCTAAAATAGAGGGACTTCCGAACAAAGACGGGCGACCCACTCAATCCGGATAGGGTCTGAGCCTCTACGAGATAGCCATCCACCATTTGACGACCCCCAGCTACGTTCGGATCCTTCAGTGGGATTGGCTCTTCTCCGGCCAATCTAGCCAGATGCCCAGTATGCACAACTGGAAGAATTCGTTTATTACCTATCAAGAGCCTAAACAAACCAACAATGTAGCAAAGGTCACCTAGCTCCGCAATTTCGACCCCTTCTAGTTGCTCCTTGGAGGGTATCATATTTGAATTCAACAGTTGCACATCTAACATCTTATAATCGAGACTTATTGGTATTGCGGCCACGTCAACTAATGGGTCAGGATGGAACGTCCAGTCTACAGGGACTTCGGGCGGACATATATCTATTGCTGGCCCCTCAATCGTATTAATTCTAACCGCCATTTGATCAATTAGATTTACAGCAACGTGACGCGCAGTCACCAAATACGATATATCTTCGTGGGAAACTAGAAACCCGGTGCCCTCTGCTATGAGACCGTCCGAGCCATCGGGGTTCGTGCCGAGCGATGGGTGGCCCAGAAAAACGACGGTCTTCCGAACGTCTCGGCTTAGTCGCATTTAGAAACTCAGCAGCCCGTCTATTTAGCGACGCCGCTCGGGGCCGAGCTTCAACGGTTGACGGGGCGCTTATTCCTCCCACGACAGACGTTGCCGTCAAGGGAAAAATGCGGTCGTTTCATGGTAGGAGGCGTCCCAAGGCGCGGCGGATTACGTCCTCCATTCGCCGTCCGATTTTGTCGTCGCCCCTTCTGATCGCCGCTCACTTCCCCGTCTCCCACATCGCCTGAAACTTCGCCTCGAACCGCGCCGCGGTCGCAGCATCGCGCACGATCATCAGGTCGTTGTCCTGCCGAGTCTCGCCGGAGCGCGAGAAATTGGCCGCGCCGCCGCGATAGAGCACGCGATCGACGGCGTAGGCCTTCATGTGCATCCAGGCCTCGTCCGGCCGGCGCCGCAGCCGCACCTCGACGCCAGGCGCGCGCCTGAGCTCGTCGAGCTCGGCCGCGTCCTTGTCATCATTCGCCGGCTCGACCAGCACGCGCACCTTTGCGCCGCGCACCGCCGCGTCGCGCAGCGCCTCGACCACGGCCTCGTCGCTGAGCACATAAGCCGCGACTTCGATCCTCTCCCCCGCCTCCTCGATCAGCCCGACGTCGATCGCCTCGAGATCCTCGTCGGGCGAGAAGTGCAGTTCGATGGGGGCCGGCGCGACTGGTGCTGTCGCGCTCGGCGGCGCGTCTGTGGCGGACGCGAGCGCCACCCAGAGGGCGGCGAGCCCGGCGGCCACCGGACCCGCGACTCCGAAGGTAAGCACCGCGAATCCCCCAACTTTTCCCATCACAGTTTTCCTCGATCTAGCGCTTTGGGCAGGCCGCAAGGTTGGGGGCCCTCGAAAATAACCCAATCCAATCAAACGGCCCCCAAAACGCCCAACCTTCGCCTAACCTCATGACAACACTCAATCCCTGTCATAACTCTTGACCGCACCAAAGTTCAGTGAAATGTCATTCCTGACAATTAGGTAAGGCAGATCAGGGACTTGCCGCTCGCGCCCGCTACAGGAGGCGCTACAAATGGCAACCGTCAGGATGACCTCACTCAAACGCGCCCCCAACGGCGACTGGTGCGCGCGAAAGATGATCCCAGAGGATGTCCGGCGAGCCTACAGGGCTGCTTTCGGCGTCTCGCAGGAGGCGCGGTTTCGCCTCGCCGGAGCGACTCGCGACGGTCAGGCTAAACAAGAGTTCAGGGACTGGGATGCGGAGGTCACGGCCCGCGTTGAGCGGCTCCGGGCTGAGACTCGCGGCGAAGGCCTTAGCACAGCACCGGCCCTCAATTCCGCACTTCAATCCTTCTCGCGCACCTGAGGTGAACCCTCAAGGTCCCCTAAACAGGACCCTAATGGGGCGTCACAGCGGTACGGTGGGGGAGGTCGGATATTCCACAGCAGAAATCTGAGACGTGTTTGATCGACGCCGCGCCGCGGTTCCCCGGTGGCCCTCCGTCGTCCAGAGCCAGCCAGAGCGACAGGGACTGCCTTCGGTCAACGCTGTCGCCGCGCTGGGCGTCGAGTTGTATCGCCTGCCGCACGCCGCCTGCTGCCGGCTGCCCGCTGCCACAATGAGGCCTGTGCGGTGATGCTCAGGACTGGCGTTCCATCGTCAGGCTGTACGGGTGCGCCCAGCGTCACGAAGGCTGCCAGCGCGCGACCCGCAACACGGCAATCGGCCATCCGGCGGGGCGACCTCCGCAGCACCCAAACGCGCCACCGAGGTCGGGTCAGGGCAGCCCGTCGAGACAACCGAGCGAGGATGGTCGAGGTGCGACACCGAACAGACCGTCAGGGCCGAGGCTGCGCGCCTCAGACCCACCCACAGCGGCGGAAGCCCCACGGAGTCCACCAGCAACGCCAGACAGGTCCGCCCCAGCCCCAGCGAGGACCCCAGTACGGGCGAGGACCCCAACCCCAGCGATGCCAGCCGCCGTGCCAACCGCCCCAGCGATGCCATCCACCGTGCCACCCGCCATGCCATCCACCATGCCATCCACCGTGCCAATAGATAGGCTCGATGCCCGCTGAAACGGCCGGCTGTTCGAGCGAGGGCGCGGAAAGGGTGAAGGCTGAGGCGGGTGCGCTCGACACCGCGAGCATGGTCGCACCAACGATTGCGGCAACTGAACCGCCGGAGAGGACGCGCAACTCCATTGACTTCCTCCTAGTCTCCCGACTGCCCACGCATCATGACACCTGTCATCTGAACTCGGCGTGAATGTCGGACGGAGCGCCACTGCTCCCACCTTCGACGGCCGTCAGCGGCGCTACCGCAGCGTTGCAAATGGCCGTCGAGAGGACGGGTCCGCCAGCGCGCTCAAGGGGCTGCGGCAAGGACCAGGGTCGTTGATAAAAAGCCCGCTCGATGGCGCCGCGGCCGCGCATCGACTCGCCTATAATACGCGCTTGGAGGACTCGGAGGAGCGCACATGGAGTGGATCATCAATAGCTACGACCGGAGGACTGACCGAGACGGCCAGAACAGGTTCACCACGGAAGCTGACTTCATCATGGCGGCTAAGGACTTGCTCTTTGACGTGTGGAGGGGGTTCGAGTCCGCAATCCTACCAGATGGGACCCTGGTCAAAGGCGAGGGCGCACTGAGGGCGCTTCTCGCCGCCAAACCAGCTGCGCGGTAGGTCTGGCGCGGCGGCATACAGAAAACCCTCTCGAAACGCTGCCCGCAAAGGCCCGGAAATACTGACCTCGATCTCCTGATTGGAGCCATACCGAAATCAGTGTTTGCCGCTTCCCGGGGGGCTGGATCGCTGACGACGCGCCGGACATAGGGCACAAGCTCGGCATAAGGCGAACCCCGGACCCTGCCGACGGGGCCACCGATATGGCTTCGGCGAATCATGAGCCTTGCAGCCGGGAGAACGAAGTGGATTCAAACCAACGAGGGCGCGGCGGCGACGACCTGCGCGAGGTCGTCATCGAAGTCATGCTGGACGCGGGCGACGCCGGCATGCCCAGTTTCGGCAAACTTTTGGAGACAATCGCGCTCGAACGCCGCAAGTGGGACGGAGCTTCGCCCTGGCCTCCGCGTCCGAATTCTTCGCACAGCCTCGGCGCTGACCCGGAGCCCAACGACCCGGAGCGGGCGCTTGAAGTCGTCTGGGGCCTCGCCCGTGCGGGAACCCTGACCTTCGGCCTCGACGCATCGAGCCCCGACTGGCCGGGCTTCAGATGCAGCCGCTTCGGCAAGGGCGCGCGCAGCGACGCCAACTCCTATCCGAGCAGCGACGGGCCCCTGAAGGCCTTGCTCGCGGAACCCTCGGACATCTCTCCCGACGCCGCCGTCTATCTGAAAGAGGCGGTCGCGGCTTTCTACATGGACTGCCTGCTGGCGACCTGCGCCATGCTCAGCATCGCCGCGGAGGGCGAATTCCTGAGACTGCTCGGCGCCGCGAAAAACAGCGCGACCTACGGTCAGCTTTTCTCTCGCATCGGCGATTCGCAGACCATTGGCGCAAAAATCTCGCAGTTCAAGCAAGTCCTGTCATCCATACGACCCCAGTTGCCGAAACCGGCGACCGATGAACTGGACCATAACCTGGAGACGGTTCAGTTCATCATCCGCACCACACGCAACGACTCGGGTAAGCCGTCGGGCGCTCCGCCGCCCTCGCGGGACCAGGTGTACCTTTATCTTCAGCTGTTCATGCCCTTCGCCAAGCAGGCGTTGCGGCTGCGGCGCGAGTTGAACGAGCGGCCCCACCCCCGGCTCGTCCGGCTGCACTGAAGCCCTTCGGAAGCGCCCGGAGCGCGTCAGGCCGGACAGCGCCATGTGGTCCGCACGCCTCAGGCTGCTTTGCAGCCCCGCCCTTCGCCCGCGTTCGCGCATTGGCTGCGGACCCCAACGCCCCCGCGTCAGCGTAGGCGAAGCCTCCCTTGCCCCGGCCGGTTCCCCTTGAAGCGCAGGACGGCGTCCTCGAAACCTACAAACCCGACGGGCCGGCCAGCCGCTTACACCGGAAGGCATTTGGAATTAAGCCCGGCAAAAGGTAACCCTCCGAGCCTGCCGGCGGGGCCACTGACGTGGCTGGAGCGAATCACTGCATCTCGATCGGGGTGAGCGACATGAATCCGAACCAGCAGGAGCACAGCTACGAAGAGTTGCGTGAGATCATCATCAATATTCTGTTAAACGCCAGCGAAAACGGAGTTGATCGGTGCGAGAAACTCTTGGAAAGAACTGGCCTTGAGCTTTGGAAGCAGGAGGGGCCCGAACACGCCCGACAGCATTTTTCCCACGGCTCGGCAGCCCAGTTGCATCCGAACGATGTCGAACTCCTGCTGGAGATCGTGTGGGACCTGTTCCGGCAGGGGATTGTAACCTTTGGCCTCAACGCGTCCAGCCCGGGCTGGCCATGGCTGCGGCTCACGCGCTTCGGCGAATGCGCTCTGCAACAGGGCCTCTATCGGTTCCACAATAAGAGCGAGTTCATGAAGGCTCTGCGTTCGGAGTCGATCGATATTTCCGCCGACGCCGCTGTGTACGCAAAAGAAGCGGTCGCAGCCTTTTACACCGGGTGTCTGTTGTCGTCCTGCGTCATGCTCAGCTTCGCGGCGGAAAGCGAATTCGTGCGACTGCTCGACGTGGCGAAAAACAGCAACACCTATGGAAAGTACTTCTCGCGAATTGGAGAAGGACTGAGCGT
The DNA here is from genome assembly GCA_963822215.1 of uncultured Alphaproteobacteria bacterium. Taxonomy (GTDB): domain Bacteria; phylum Pseudomonadota; class Alphaproteobacteria; order Rhizobiales; family Beijerinckiaceae; genus Roseiarcus. Next base: position 141,661 of record CAWGGX010000005.1, on the reverse strand, counting down.
ACGGGCGAAGATTCTGCGCTTCGGGGAAGCGATCAAGCCGCTCGTCGATCTGCTTCCCGAAGCGGCGACCCGGGAATTGGGCGACGCCTTGAACACCATGCAGTCGATCATGCGGACGGCGCGCAACGAAGCGGGACAGCCCTCCGGCGCCGACGCGCCGTCCCGCGATCAGGTCTACGTCTATCTGCAGCTCTTCATCCCGTTCGCCGAGCAGATGATGCGGCTGCGGCGCGAGCTGACCGAGGCCGACTACCCGCGCCTGGTCAGCACGCCGTGAGATGGCCGGAGCGCCCCGCCGGCGCGACGGCGGTCGGCTCCACAGCGCGGGGGGGGGGTCGACCGCGGGGAATCGGGTGGGTTGTGGGTGCGACAATAGGTTGCATCTGGGTTGTAATTTTCTTGTTGATGAAACCTAAGATTGTATTAACGATATCGGTGTCACCAAGTGAGGAGAGGCCGCAGGGATAAACGACTACGGGCGTTCCACAGAGGATGCGGAAGCCTGGATAGCCTAAGCGAATGGATCGCACACGAATGCCAAAGCATTCAGTTCGTATCCATTTGAAAAAGCTTCCCGATCTCATTTCGATCGCCTGAGATGGTCGATTCATGGGCGAGACGAAAACTGAGAGAGAGAGAAGGGTCAATACGGATCGAGGATCTCCTACCTAAGGGGAATAGGCGACGAATACTGAATTTCTGAGACAAACACAAAAAGCGGGTGCGGGAATGTGGACGGAACAGAGTATCGAGTCACTGAGGCGGTTTGCGACTGAAGGCAAGAGCGCCGCCTGGATTGCTGTGGCGCTGGGCGCGCCGTCGCGCAACGCGGTCATCGGCAAGGCCAATCGAATCGGCGTCAAGCTCAACGGGGGGCCGGTGCGGTCGAGCCTGGAGCCGCCAAGGCCAAAGACGGCCTGGGGACCGAAGCGCGCACGGTCGATCGCCGACGACTCCCGCTCGGAAGGACGGCTCGGGCAAGCGCCTCGGGGGCGGTCGGCTTCCCGCGCGCGGAGTGGCGTCCCGGCCATTTCCCGCGAGAAACTGCGGATGGACCGATGGATGTACGCCACGGCCGAGGTGGGCGAAATGCGGCGGATCGCGCTCGCGGAGATCGCCGAGGTCGAGTGTCGGTGGCCGATCGGCGACCCCTTGCAGGAGGACTTTGTTTACTGCGGCCTTCCGGTCGCCAGGGGCCACGCCTATTGCGCCGGTCACTGCCGGATCGCCTATCGGGCGACGAATTCCTGAGTTGCGGCGGGTCGCCGCTCACGAGGTCGGCGGCCTCGCGGGTTAGGGGAACCCGCCGACCGATTGCATCTCATCGGCGCCCGGAACGGTGAGCCGGATCATGTCCAGCGCCAGCGCCAGCCATCCGCGGCTGGTCGCATATTGCAAGGCCGCCTCGAAATCGGCGATGCGGCCGAAATTCCTGCGCAAAAAGTCGGCCTTCGCCTCGCTCAGGCGGAGCGACTGGCGCGCACCCACCTTGTGCGCCTCGAAGATCGACAGCAGGGCCCGCGCATAGTCCTCGTCGGCCGGCAGTCTGGCCATTGAATTCGCTCTCCCGCAACAGATCGCGCCGCGCTGCGTCCGATCCTGCCGACCTCGGGCGCATGGAGCGCTTGGACGTCCCCGCCCGAGCGTCGCCCGAGCGCGAAGTCGATTTCGCACATCAAGGTGTCAGATTGAGGGCTGTGGAGCGTGGATACACGCTCCCAGGCGGAGATTTCCGATCAACATGCTCGGCCGGCGGGTCCCGCTTGCGCGATCGGCGCCGCGAACCGAAAAAAAGGCGTCCCGCGCGCATGAAGTCAACGCCGCCGCGCGCTCGCCAAAGGCGCGCGGGGTCGCGGCTGAATACGCCGCCCCTGGCCCTATTCAGTCGGCGCGGGCTTCACCGGGATCGGGCCGTCCGCCAGGCGCTTCCCCGCCGCCTTCTCGAGCCGCGGCTTCAGCGCGCCGATCACCCGTTCGGTCTCCGACGTCCAGCCGGGCGGCGCCGGCTCGGTCGGACCGCGCCCGGAACCGCCGCCCGTCATGTGGACCACCCTGTAGCCCTCGGCCTTCAGGCGCTTCAGCAGCATCGGAACCATCGCCGCCGTCGATGGGTGGTTGTCGTGCATCAGCAGCATGCCCTTGTGGCCGTTCTTCTCGAGCCGGCCCATCACCAGCTTCAGTTCCTCCTCGGGCGTCATCTTGATCCAGTCGGAGGCCCAGAGGTCGACCCCGAAAATGCCGACGTCGTTGGCGGCGAGCCATTCGCGAAGGTCTGGCGTGTCGGCGAAGCCCGGGAAGCGGAAGAACGGCGCCTCGAGCTTCAGGTCCTTCGGTCCGGCGCCCGACACGTCGCGCCCATAAGCCGCCTTCTCCACCGCGATCATGCCCTTGAGGATGTCGGCGCGCGCCGCCGCGTCGCCGCCGGGCAGGTAACGGAGCGTCGGCTGTGGGTGCGACCAGGTGTGGGACGCGACCGTGTGCCCGTCCAGAACCTCGCGCCGGGCGAGCCCCCGCAGAGCGGCGGCGTTGCGGCCGATGTCGAAGAAGGTCGCGCGCACGCATTCGGCCTCGAGCGCGTCGAGGATCCTTGGCGTATTCGCTGCGTCCGGCCCGTCGTCGAAGGTGAGGATGACTTCGTGGTCGGCGAGCGGGATCGTCCGCGGGTAAGTCTTGAGGCCGACCTCGAGGCCGCCCTGCGTTCCGACAGCGACCACGCGGGCCGTGCCGAGTCCGTCCGGGCCGCATTCGGCCGCGTCCGCGGCGCCGGCCGCGAGGATCAGCGCCAGCAGCGCGCCCGCGATCCGCATTGACAAATCCTGTCGCTTAGGGGAAAGGCGCTTCTTGCTATCCAGGCGCTCAGAGGTCAAGAGCGCCAGCCGTGATTCGCGTTAACGGAGCTTTACCCGGATTGTTCTAGTTTGCCCACCGCTTGCAGAGGCCGGCCGCCGGGGCGGGACGTCCGAGCGGGCTTGACATGGGTCGATGATGCTGGACGCCAGAGTTTTCATGTCACGGACTTCCTTGGGCGGCGCGCTGATGCTCGCGGCGCTGCTTTCCGGCTGCGGCGGGGGCGGGAACGGGCCGCTCGACGTCGCCGGCCTGAACTATCCCCGGCCGCGCGACTATCCGATCCACGGCATCGACGTCTCCAAATTCCAGGGCGACATCGACTGGAACCAGGTCGCCAGCAGCGGGGTGCAATTCGCATGGATCAAGGCGAGCGAGGGCGGCGACCGCGCCGACGCGCGCTTTCAGGCCAACTGGGAAGGGGCGAAGGCCGCGGGCGTGCCGCATGGCGCCTACCACTTCGTCTATTGGTGCCGGCCGCCGATGGAGGAGATGGCGTTCTTCGAGCAGAACGCGCCGGTCGAGCCGGACGCCCTGCCCCCGGTGCTCGACGTCGAGGCCACGCCGACTTCCAAGACCTGCCACCGGCACCTCACCCAGGACGGCGCGATCCGCGACATGCAGGTCATGCTGAACGAGATGGAGCGCCACTACGGTAAGCGGCCGGTCATCTACACGACCGTCGACTTCTACCAGGCGATCCTCGCCGACGGCGCCTTCTCCGACTATCCGATCTGGGTGCGTTCGACCAAATACCACCCTTCGGTCAGATACGCGGGGCGCGACTGGCGGTTCTGGCAGTACCAGTCGGACGCCTATGTGCCCGGCATCGCGGTCAAGGTCGACAGGGACGCGTTCTACGGCTCCACCGAGCAATGGAGCGCGTTCCTGCAACATCCGGACAGCGTCCACCCCGCGCCGGTCCGATCATCCGAGCCGGCCCGGCCGCAGGTCGAGGTCGCCGCCGCGCCGGCCCCGGCGCCCGAGCCGGCCGCGACGGCCCTGATCGAGCAGCCCGCCGCGACGCCGGCCCCAAAATCGGTCGCGGCGATCGCGCCGCCCCTGCCGGTCGCCCGGCCCGCGTCCGATCGGATCGCCGAAGCCCTCGCGCCCGAGACCACGCCGCCCTTGCCCGTCGCCCGCCCGGCGGACGACGACGAATAGCCGCGACATCCTTTTTTCCCGCACCCACGCCCCCTCCCTGCTTTCGTGGGGCGCGCGGGGATTTGCCCGGTCGCGGCGCCCGCGGCGCCTTCAACAGGCCATGACGCCATTGAGCGTCATGCGGACATTGCAGAATCGGAAGCCGCTCGGGTTCGGGCCGGCTGGGCGTGCGCCAATGGATCCGGCGTCACGGCGGTCTGACGCGCAGGCCGATTTTTCTCTATGGACCGGAGCTTTCCCGCCTGGTCCGGCGCTGCGGGTAAGTCTCAAATCGCGGGACCCGCCACGTGCAGCCGACGTAGGCGGCGACCAGCGAAATTGGAAAATGAATCAAGTGTCAGCGTATTCCGGCCATGCTTATCCTGTTAGTTACTATACCGGTATAAAGTCACGACTTGAATCGAATATATCCCATCGTGATAATAGTTCCACGTTCATTCTTACGTGAGGGTTTGGCATGCGTGTTTTTATTACCGGAGCGACCGGATTTGTCGGCAGTCACGTTGTCAAAGAGCTGATTGCGGGCGGACATCACGTGCTTGGCCTTGCTCGTTCCGACGCAGGCGCCAAATCGCTTGCCGCGGCGGGCGCCGATGTTCATCGTGGCGTTTTGGAAGACGCCAATTGTTTGAAAAGCGGCGCAGCCGCTGCAGATGCCGTCATTCATTTGGGCTTCGATCACGATCTTGCTGACTTCCTGAAACATTGCGAGATCGACAAACTGGCGATTGAAGCCATAGGCTCCATGCTTTCCGGTTCTGACAAATCTTTCATCGTCACAACTGGGCTTGCGGGATTAGCCGCGGCGCCGGGCCAGCTTGCAACGGAGGAAAGCAGCATACCGCCGAGCTTCCCGATTCCTCGCGTTTCGGAACAAACGGCTCTATCGCTTCTGCCGAAGTCCGTTCGTGTTTCAATTGTGCGTCTTTCCCAGATTCACGACACCACAAAACAAGGCCTTGTCACCTTCGCCATTGCGACAGCGCGCGAAAAAGGCGTGTCCGTCTATGTCGGCGATGGGACGAACCGTTGGGCGGCAGCGCATGTCAATGATGCGGCGCGCCTTTATCGGCTCGCACTGGAAAAGTTTGAAACTGGCGCAAAATGGCATGCGGTTGCCGAAGACAGCGTTCGGATGCGTGATATTGCGGAAGTCGTTGGCAAAGGCCTGAAGCTGCCGGTGCAATCAATCTCGGCAGACGAAGCGCAAGCGTATTTTGGATGGTGGGGTGGATTTGCTGGTTCTGATCTCACGGCGTCAAGTGCGATAACGAGGAAGAAACTCGGCTGGAACCCGACCGGGCCGGGACTGATCGCTGATCTTGAAAAAACGGACTACGCGAAAGATCCTTTTGCCCGCTAACATTCTTCGATCTTTGGCGCGTGAGTGAACGAAATCTTGCTGGTCATGGTCAGTTTCGGCGCGCTGCTCTATGGTGACACTTCCTTCAATTCCCTGTTTCGCCGGCTCGTTCCGCAGCCGACGGGGGCGGCGCTGCAAAATTGGAAAATAAAGCAAGTGCCACGACATTCGCTAAGCTCTTATGATGCAGTCGCCGTCCGGGGAGCGTCAGAAAGGGCCCGCTGGGAGCGCCACTCGTCCGTCGCGGAGGCGGTTCGGGCGCAGCCGATGGTGCAGTGCGCGCTGCAGTCTTTCGGCGTGTCGAACTGTTCTCGAAGGTCCGCGTAGGTGTACGCGAGCAGGTCCTTCGAGAATCCCCCACGCGTCTGAGCGCACCAATGCACGCGCCCGAACTCGTCCACGTAGAGATAGCGGGAGCCCGAGCGACACTTGAAGGGCGCTTCGCCGGACTCGATCATCTTCCCCCGGTATCCGTGGGCCTCGTTCGCACGGTCGCCAATGCGCCGTTTGGCTTCGTCGTACGCGGCCAGATCCTCGTGCGACAGCCGCAATTGCCCGTCCTGGTCATGAAGCAACAGAACGCGCGGCGTGAAGCCGTGAGCCTTGGCGAAGTCCACGACCTCGAGAACGTCTTCCGGCGGCGCGCTGCCGATGACGCCGCTCATGACCACCTCGAAAGTCGCCTTCTCCGCAAGGAGCTCCAGCTTCTTTCGCAAGGGCTGTAAGGTTTTCGCGGTGACGTCGTTCGGCTTCACGCCGTCCACGCTGATCTGCATGTCCGTCAGGCCGGCGTCATTGAGGGCCTCGATGAGGCCCGCCGTCAGACGCATTCCATTCGTGATCATCATGCGTCGCTTGAAGCCCAGCCTTTTCATCTCAGCCACGAGGTCCGGCAGGCGCGGGTGCATCGTGGGCTCGCCGCCTGTCAGGCAGACCGCCCACGCGCGCAGCTCCGCGAGCTTCGCGAGCCGTAACGCGAGTTCGTCGTACGGCGCCGGATCGGACGTCCGGTCGTACTCAGTGCAGTAACCGCAAGTCAGGTTGCACCGTCGCGTCACGACCACCTGGGCGAGCCAAGGGCCGTAACGCAACCACTGGAGAACGTTCAAGGTTGCCATGTGCGATAAAGCGCCTCGCTGCCCGGTTCGGCGTACCAAAATCTGGGCTCGGGCCGCTCACAGTGTATCGTTAGCGCCGGTCAGATCGCAATCCGTTCAACCTCATCGGGCGCGATTTCATCGCCGGCGCGGGAATGACGGCGACGAAATGACGGCGGCGCTTTGCTGAATCCTCTAACGTTCGTCCTGCTCGGGCCGTGTACGCGTTTTGATGAAGCGCGGTCTTGAGACGCGGCGCCGAGCGGACCTTTATCGGTCCTTGATGTCCGACGCACGAGTTCCGTCTCGTTTGCTTACGCGCGCGGGCGCATGTTTTTCGGCATGCGCAGTTTCCCATCAGACAGGCTCAGACCCCACGATCGCGATCACGCGCCGCTGAGCCTTGCGGGCGTGCTGGTCCGGATCGGCGTGTTTCTCATCATCGCGGCCGGCCTCGCCATGACCGCGCAGAACCTGTCCGGCGCGCCTCATTGATCGTAAGCGCCCGCTGCCGAGGAGGCTTGCTTGATTCACGACACGATCAAGGCGGAGGCGGCGGTCGGCTCCTGCCTGTTCATCGGACAGGACCGATCCGGGCGCTGGGTCGTCGAGGACGCGCAGAGCGCTTGCAGCAAAGTGTTTGCGGAGCGCACGGCGGCGATTCGGTTCGCGATGTACGAATGCCAGCGCCGCCCCCAATCGGTCATCATGCTGCCCGGCGGTCTGGAACAGGATTCGCCCCTCGAAATCCATGATTGCGGCGCTCCGGCCGCTCGGCGGGCCGCGTAGGCCCCCAGCCCAGCCACAAGACAAAGTTGAAGGCTCATGCAAGTCATTCGCACAAACGCGCTCCAAGGCGTCCGCGTCCATCATTCGATCGGCCGCATCAAGGCGTCGTCCGGTTGGCGCGCCGCCAACGCCTCGTCGGCTGAAGCCGACCGTCAAGCGGCCGTCGATGCCCTGATTCGCGAAGCGCAGGACTACGACGCCGACGCGATTATCGGTCTCGATTTCGAAGTCGAGGGCGTCAAATCCGCCGACGTCGACGGCGTTCCGTTGCAGCGCATCGCGGTCACCGGCATTGCGGTCAAATTCGCCGAAGCCGCGTAATCGGCCGCTGAGCCCGTTGGGGTCACCGCGCGTTTCGCGCGCTTCGCGCCATTCCAAATATCAAGACTTAGGAGCGGTGGCGCAGCGCCTGTAGGGCGCTCCATAGCCCGTCGGGAGACGGGCGTCCTGACGGACGCCCTATGGAGCGCGCGCCGGCGGAGTTGCCGACCCCGCCCTACAATGGCGCCCGCGAGCAATCGCCGGCGCCTCTCTCCCCGCTTTCGCGAGCCGAGGAGGTTGCGCCGCGCGGCCGCGTCCCGCGCGAGGCGCGCCGCCAGCCCTCGATTTCGCTTGCGTTCCCGATCGCGCCGGGCATCCTGCCGGCCCCGTTTCGCTGAGGGCCGGTCCGTCCACGGGCGCATGAGCCCGACGAGCGAAGCCCATGAACGGACCCGACCGCGAGGAACGCCCATGCAGCCCGAGTTCGAGCCAGGACCTGAAGTCCGACGCGCTTCATTTCCACGCCAGTCCCCGCCCGGGCAAGCTCGAGATCGCGTCCACCAAACCGCTCGCCAACCAGCGCGACCTCGCGCTCGCCTACTCGCCGGGCGTCGCTTACCCTTGCCAGGCGATCGCCGCTGATCCGGACGACGCCGCGATCTACACAGCGCGGCAGAACCTCGTTGCGGTGCTGACCAACGGCACGGCGGTGCTCGGCCTCGGCGCCATCGGGCCGCTCGCCGCCAAGCCCGTCATGGAAGGCAAGGCGGTGCTGTTCAAGAAGTTCGCGGGCATCGACGTGTTCGACATCGAGGTCAAGGAGACGAACGTCGACAAGCTCGTCGACATCATCGCCGCGCTGGAGCCGACCTTTGGTGGAATCAACCTCGAGGACATCAAGGGTCCGGAGTGCTTTGAAGTCGAAGAGAAGGCGAAGGCCCGCATGGGCATTCCGGTCTTCCACGACGACCAGCACGGCACGGCGATCATCGTTTCGGCTGCCGTGATCAACGCGCTTGCGCTCGCCGGCAAATCGATCGAGGCGGTGACTATCGTCTGCTCGGGCGCGGGCGCGGCGGCGCTCGCCTCGTTGAACCTGCTCGTTGCGCTCGGCGCGCGCCGCGAGGCCATCACCGTCTGCGACGTCGAGGGCGTCGTCTACAAGGGCCGCGAGACGCTGATGGACCGCTGGAAGGCGGCCTACGCGCGGGCGACGGGGGCGCGCCGGCTCGACGAGGTCATCGCCGGCGCCGACGTCTTCCTCGGCCTGTCGGCCGGCGGCGTCTTGAAACCCGAGATGGTCAAGCGCATGGCGCGCGATCCGCTGGTGATGGCGCTCGCCAATCCGACGCCCGAGATCATGCCGGAGCTCGCGCTCGAAGCGCGGCCCGACGCGATGATCTGCACCGGCCGCTCCGACTATCCGAACCAGGTCAATAACGTCCTCTGCTTCCCTTATATCTTCCGTGGCGCGCTCGACGTCGGGGCGAGCGAGATCAACGAGGCGATGAAGAAGGCGGCGGTCGGCGCGATCGCCGAGCTCGCGCGCGAGACGCCGTCGGAAGTGGTCGCGCGCGCCTATGGCGGCGAGGCGACGGTGTTCGGCAAGACCTCGCTGATCCCGAGCCCGTTCGACCCGCGGCTCATGCTGCGCATCGCGCCGGCGGTGGCGCGCGCGGCCATGGCGACCGGCGTCGCGCGCCGGCCGATCGCCGACTTCGACGCCTACGGCGACCAGCTCGGCCGCTTCGTGTTCCGCTCCGGCTTCATGATGAAGCCCCTGTTCGCCAAGGCCCGCGAGGCCAACAAGCGGGTGATCTATTCCGAGGGCGAGGACGAGCGGGTGCTGCGCGCGACCCAGGTCGTGATCGAGGAGCGCATCGCCAAGCCGGTCCTGATCGGGCGCCCGGACGTGATGCGCGAGCGCATCCGGCGCTTCGGCTTGACGATCGAGCCCGGTGTCGATTTCGAGGTCGTCGATCCGAGCGACGATCCGCGCTACCGCGATTACGTCGCAACCTATCTCGAGGTCGCCGAGCGCAAGGGCGTCACGCCGGGGGTCGCGCGCACGGTCGTGCGCACCTCGCCGACCGTGATCGGCGCGCTGGCGCTCCGTCGCGGCGAGGCGGACGCGCTGATCTGCGGCCTCGATGGCCGCTTTCTCTCGCGGCTCAAGCACATCCGCGACATCGTCGGCCTCGCGCCGGGGGCGAAGGGCTTCTCGGGCCTCTCGCTCGTCATCGCCTCGGCGGGAGTCTTCTTCCTCGCCGACACGCATGTCCGCTACGATCCGAGCGCGGAGGAGATCGCCGAGATGACGATCGCCTGCGCCCAGCACGTGCGCCGCTTCGGCGTCGAGCCGAGCGTCGCCCTCATCTCGCATTCCGATTTCGGTTCGGCCGACACGCCCTCGGCGCTGAAGATGCGCGAAGCGCTGGCCCTGATCGAGGAGCGCGCCCCCGACCTCGCCGTCGATGGCGAGATGCAGGCCGACACCGCGCTCTCGATGGTCATGCGCAATCGCGTCATGACGCATTGCCGCCTCAAGGGACCGGCCAACGTGCTGATCTTTCCCAACCTCGACGCCGGCAACACGGCGCTCCAGCTCGCGCGCGCAATCGCCGACGCGCTGCCGGTCGGGCCCATTCTCATCGGACCGGCCAAGCCCGCCCATGTGCTGACCCCCTCGGTGACGGCGCGCGGCATCGTCAACATGACCGCGATTGCAGCGGTCGAAGCGGCCGGCAGATAGCGGAGCATTTTGCCGCAGGACAAGTCAGCGCCCGGGCAAGAATTCATTTGACAGCCCCAAAGATCAGGAGAAGACTGTCATCCAGTCGTCATGAAGGGCCTGAGGTTCGACAGGGCGACGATCATGAGCCGAGGCCAGATGGCGCGGCGGAAAGTGGGGTGTGCATGACTCCACCGGGCAACGCAAGCTGACTTCAGCGGTGGCTGAAGTCAAAGCGCGCCGGGCGCTCGAAATGCCAGAGCGAAGGGCGCTTCAGACATCGCTAACACCTTGATCGGCGACATGGCGCGAAGGCCAAGCGCAGCATCGTCGAACTATCATCTGCAACATCCCAGAAGGTTTCGCATAGGCGAACCAAGGCCCCGCTCCGCCTGAAGGCGTCGGGGCCGCTTCTGTTTCCGGAAGCCCTTGCAGCCTCGCAGCGGCGCCACCCCGGCCCAAGCTCTCGGCGGCGGATTCGCTGGGATCGTTGCGCTGCGCGCCGACGCTGGCGCCGAGAGCGACGCCGACCGGCTTTTTCTGTCGCGGCCCGAGTGCGCGCCTTCATCCGACGTTCGGCTCCTTGACGAGCTGCGCGTGACCCTGTTGGACAAACGCGGATCACTGGCAGGGGGCGTCGATGCAGCTTTGTGTCCTCGGATGCGGCGATGCGTTCGCCTCGGGCGGACGGTTCCAGACGTGTTTTCATGTCGCGGCGGCCGAGACGCGCTTTCTGATCGACTGCGGGTCGTCGGCGCTGATCGCCATGCGCAAGTTCGCCATCGACCCGAACGGCGTCGAGACGGTGTTCCTGACCCATCTGCACGGCGATCACTTCGGCGGCCTTCCCTTTTTGATCCTCGACGCGCAGACCGTGAGCCGGCGGACCGCGCCCCTGACCCTCGTGGGGCCTCCGGGCTTGCGCGAGCGTCTTCGCGATCTGATGGAGGTTCTCTATCCCGGTTCGTCGACGCTGGAACTCGGGTTCGCCTTGGATGTCGTCGCCTTGACGCCCGAGACGCCGACGACGATCAACGGCGTGCAAGTGACGGCGTTTCCCGTCCGGCACCCCTCGGGCGCGCCGTCCTTCGCGTTGCGTCTCGGCTGCGACGGCAAGGCGCTTTGCACCACCGGCGACACCGAATGGACGGATACGCTCATTCCGGCCGCAAACGGCGTCGATCTCCTGATTGCGGAGGCGTCGTCAGCGGAGCAGGTCATTCCCTATCACCTCAACTGGGAGACGCTGCAGAGGCGCTTGCCGGAAATGGGCGCGAAGTCCGTCCTGCTCACCCACATGGGGCCGGACATGCTTGAACACGCGGCGGGGGGCTGCCAGAAGGCCGCCGACGGCGCCCGCATCCAGGTCTGACGCGAATGATCCCGGGGTCCGCCCAGGTGTCCTGCAGTGCAACTCAGAAACAATCGCGGCGAGCGGGCCCGCGTCCCTCACTCGAAAAGCTGTGGGCGGATGTTTTGGGCGGTGTGGAGTATCGCGCGAATGAGAATGTCCGCCGCTTCCTCGGTGTAAAAGATGAAATGTGCTTGAAAGCGGAAGCGCCGGTAGCCCTGCGCCAATTCGTCAACCGGCTGGCCGACGCGCGGAAAGTCAGCGAGAAGGCCGAATGTGCGCTCCAAACCCGCGTAATAGGCTTCGGCCTGATATGCGCGAAGCGCTCGGCGGTGAAGGTGTAAATGTCAATCAACTGGCCGCGCGCCCGAACAGCGACGCGGAAACTACCCATCAGTGCGAGCGGCGGCCCGCTGTCGCGCCGTCGCGAGAATGGCGGTCATGTTCTCGTTGGTCGCAGCGCTGCAATCAGGGTGTGTGAGCGCGGCGCGGGTGAGCCGAATTTGCTCGTCGCGAGACAACGCGTCCCAAGCGGCAAGTTCGGCCTCGGTCGGGGTCGCCGATGGCAAAGCGGCAGCTCGCGGATCGCGTGGCGTGGTCATGCTGCAACTATAGCCGATCCCACTGACTTAGGAAAATCGGGGCGATGGGGACCTCGGGCCGGCTTGCCCGGCGCGCCGTGAGGCGCCATTGACCGCGACGCTTGGACCGCGGGCGCAAGCCCGGCCGCTCGTCATGCGCCCTGGAGAACCTTGTGCTGGCCGACAAGTTGACGCGCCGCAGCGCGCTCGCCGCGCTCGGCGGTATCGCCGCCGCAGCGCTCACCGCCTGCAACGCGCCCCAGTCGTCTGCGCCGCCGCCAAGCGGAGGCGCGCCGAAAACCAAAATTGCGACCATCGCGGTCGACGCCTCGGGCCTTGCGGCGACGAGCGGCGACGAGATCGCGGCGTGGGTTCAGGCCGCCCTGCCTGCTGAGCTTGCCCGATCGTTTATGCCGTATATGGCCTCGGGCGACCCGGACGGCGCCAAGCTCGACGTGCAGGTCTCGTCGGTCACGCTCGGCACGGTCGGCGGCGCGGCCGGCGTGATCGACGCGATCCGGGCCGAAGCGACCCTCACCGGCGGCGCGCCGACCTCGGTCGAGCTTGTCGCGACCACCACCTATTTCGCCTCGCCTAGCGACCGGACCCTGCCGGAGGCGGCGCGGCGACAGCGGGTGAACGCCCTGTTGCGGGCTTTCGCCGACTGGCTGCCGCGCAAGTTCGATTTGTGAAGGCGCCATGGCGCCGTCGCAAACCGAACGATTAGAACATGATGAAATAGGGTTGAGCCGCCTTCCCCTCACCCTGCCGCTTCGCGGCTTCCCTCTCCCAATAGCCCGTCGAGAGACGGGCGTCTCAACGGACGCCCTATGGGGAGAGGGATTTCCCCTTCCCCCTCAGGGCTAGCGTGCGCACACATTCGATTCGCGGACGAGTCAAACACATTTTTTGCAAACATCGCTTGATCGTTGAGAATCATGTGTGATTCTGTATCGGCCGGCCCTTTGTTTGGAGAGGATCGGCGATGACAGACGTGAACATTGGCTTCTTCGGCGACGTGCGCCTTGAAAAAAGGGGCGCCTGGCGCTGGAGCGCATGTGCGCGCGCATTAGCGCGGGCTTTCGCCAACTGTGCGACAGCCGGGCGGAGAAGGTTGGTCTGACGCGGTTTTTCCGCAATCCGAGAGTGACGGTGGAAGAAATTCTGCGCGGCGCGGCGGAGCGGACGGGAACCGCCGCGGCGGGACGGCACGTTCTGTTGATCCAGGATACGAGCGAAATCAACTATGAAGCCAAAGCCAAGCGCAAGCGTGGCCTTGGCCGCGTCGGCAACGGCAAGGACGTCGGCCTGTTCGTCCATCCGGCGCTGGCGGTCGACGCCGCCGACGGCGGCGTCCTGGGGCTCGCGGGGGCGACGATCTGGCGGCGAACGCGGATCAAGGAGGACGACTACCAGAGCCTGCCGATCGAGGAGAAGGAGAGCAACAAGTGGCTCGCCACGCCCCTGGCGGCGAAGCGGTTCCTGAACTCGGCGACGATGATCACCGAGATCTCCGATCGGGAGGCCGACATCTACGAGCATTTCGCCCGCGTGCCCGATGGGCGAACGCATGTCCTGGTTCGCGCCGTGCGCGATCGGGCGCTCATCGAGGCGGGCGAGCGGCTGCTGTCGAAGATCGCCGCCGCGCCGGAAGCGGGCCGTCTGAGCTTCGATCTGCCCGGCCGGCCCGGACGGACGGCCCGGAAGGTCACGCTGGCGGTGCGTTTCTGTCCGGTCGTCCTGCGTCGTCCCGAGCGCGGCGCCGACCGGCGGGATCCGCCCGGCGTCGCGCTCAATCTCGTCGAGGCGCGCGAAATCGACCCGCCGCCCTCCGAGGAGCCGATCGTCTGGCGCCTGTTGACGACGCATGGCGTGAGCACGCTTGCCCAAGCGGCGTGGATTATCGAGCTCTATCGCTATCGCTGGATCATCGAGCAGCTCTTCCGCACCCTCAAGTCGCAGGGCTTCGACCTCGAAGACAGCCTCTTGCGCGACGGCGACGCGCTCGAACGCCTGGCGGCGACCGCGCTGATCGCCGCCGCGAGCGTCATGCAACTGGTCCAGGGACGGGACGAGGCGGGCGCGGCTTTCCCGGCCGCGCGCGTCTTCGAACCCGACGAAATCGCCGTTCTGGAGGCGCTGGCCGGCAAATTCGAAGGCAAGACCCAGAAGCAGAAGAACCCGCACCCCAGACGCAGCCTGGCTTGGGCGGCCTGGTGCATCGCCCGCCTCGGCGGCTGGACCGGCTACGCCAAAGAGCGTTCGCCAGGCCCTATCACCTTCGTCCACGGCCTGCGCCGCTTCCACGCCATCGCAGAAGGCTTCAATCTCGCCGCCGCCACCTCGCCTGCCCCACTTGACAGCTGAGCAAATCAAATGTGTGCGCACGCTAGCCCCTCAGGGGGAAGGTGGCCCGAAGGGCCGGATGAGGGTTTGCGGAGCGCGCCCGCGCCGCTGCCGTCTCAAAAATGCTTCATCTCGATCCGGTATTTCCTCAGCGCGTAGCCGATCTGGCGCGGCGTGATGCCGAGGACGCGCGCGGCCTTGGCCTGCACCCAGCCGGCCCGCTCCATCGCATCGAGCAGACGCTCCCTTTCGGTGAGGCGCGAGGCGATCGCCGGACATTCGCCGGCCTCCGCGTGCTCGCACGCCTTGGCCGCGGCCTCGTCGGAAGCGGGGACGGGCGGAAGCGGGACGACAGGCGCGGGAACGGGCTGAGGCGGCGGCGCCGGCCGCGCGTACGCCGGCGCGGCGATCGTCCGCCCGCTGGCGAGTTCCGCGAGCGGATCGAACGGCCCATGTTTGCCGCCGGTCCACAATTGCGACGACAGGCATTCGCCGACCGCGCAGGACAGGTCCTCGCGGGCAATCACCTCGCCGCGGACCAGGGTCGCCGCGCGGCGCACGCAGTTTTCGAGTTCGCGCACGTTGCCGGGGAACGAGCAGCGCTTGAGCATCTCCATGCCGCTTGAGGCGATCGTGAGCTTGCGTCCGTTCTCGGCGTTGAACCGATTGATGAAGGAGCGCGCGAGCAGTGCGATGTCGCCGGGCCGCTCGCGTAACGGCGGCAGGAAGATCGGGATGACGCTGATGCGGTAGTAAAGATCGGCGCGAAACTCGCCCTTCGCCACCGCGTGCTCGAGATTCTTGTTGGTGGCGCAGATGAGCCGCACGTCAACCTTGAGCGTCCGGCTGCCGCCGACCCGTTCGAATTCGCCCTCCTGCAGGATCCGCAGGAGCTTCGCCTGGAAATTGCCGGAAATCTCGCCGATCTCATCGAGAAGCAGCGTGCCGCCGTGGGCAAGCTCGAACCGCCCCGCCCGCTGCCCGACGGCCCCGGTGAAGGAGCCCTTCTCGTGGCCGAAGAGCTCGGATTCGAGCACGCTTTCCGGCAGCGCCGCGCAGTTGAGCTTAATGAAGGGCTTCGCCTTGCGTGGCGACAGATCGTGGATGCCGCGCGCGAACAGTTCCTTGCCTGTGCCGCTCTCGCCGCGCAGGAGCACGGTCGAGTTGGTCTTGGCGACGACCGCGATCGTCTCCAGCACCTTGCGGATCGGCGCGCTGTCGCCGACAATGCCGCCGACCTTCGGCAGCGAGACGCGCGTCTCGGCGAGCTGCTCGTCGAGCGCCTTCTCCAGCGTCCGCTGCTCGTCGAGAAAGCGCTGCCGCTCGGCCGACAGCATGCGATGCAGCCGCACGGTCTGCCCGATCAGATTGGCCACCATCTTGAGGAAGCTGAGGTCGGCGTCGAACCCAGCCGCATTCTCCTCGTCCCAGGCGCGGACGATCGACAGCGTTCCGACGACTTTCTCGTCGGACTTGATCGGCGCGCCGATGAACGACACGCGGCCCTTGATGCGGCTCGCGATCACCCCGGAGGCCCGCGCGAACAGGGGGTCCTCGGCGACGTCTTCCACGACAACCGGCGTTGCGGTCGCGACCAGGCGGTCAAGGACGTCGTGCGGCAAGGTCTCAATCGGCTTGCCGCTCGCCTCGCTCGCCCAGCCGGCGGTGGCGATGATTTCGGGCTCTCCGTCCGCGTCGAGGATGACGATCATCCCCAGCCGCATGTCGAGAAAGCTCGTCAGCACGTTGACCACGTTGCCAAGCGTCTGGTCGAGCCGCGTGGCGGCGTTGAGGATCTTGGAGATCTCGTAGAGCCCCAAGAGCGCGATGTCGGGCGATGGCCGGCGCCGCTGAATGAACGTCGCCGGCCCGGAAGCGGTTTCCGGTGGCATCATCATACTCACAACTTGCTCCGTGAGCCGATCCGTTATATACAACGGAATCGTTCGGATTTGTATTGTCCGCCGAAAGTCTGTCACGCCGTCGTGAGTTTGTCGTGCGCAAACATCCGGCGCCCGAAGACTTGCGTTGCCCAATTCCCGTCCAACGGAAAGCCTGCCGATTATTGTCGCGCATGGCTCGATTACCGTTGGAAACATTTCGCTGAGCGATCCCCAAAGGTCAGCCGGCGGCCATTGGGACGAAGAGTCGCGGACATTGCGCATTTCAGTGCGCATCGGACGCCTCGCGGCCCTTCTGGGCGGCGCCTCTCAATTGTGCAGCGCAGCACGAGGCGATGGCGCCGTCTGCGACCTTTGTCCTGTTTCAACGGTCAAGGCGCGAACACTGCGCTGCGCTACGCGCGCTTCGGCTATAGTCTGGCGCCCGGCCGCGTCGGGCTCGACGGCGTGCGCGAAACTCGAGGCCAACGAGGAGGCGAACGACTTCGGCCCCGGCGAGCCTCGAGACAACCGGCCCTGGTTCAGGCCGGCGGAGCTGGCCGGCCCGAGGAGACGCGACCGTGATCGACGACGCCCGTTTTGAAGCCTTGCGCAATCGGCTCGGCGAACTGCACGGGAAGAGCCATGCCCTCGCCCGCCAGCTCGGCGACGTCGACCTCTCCGCATTGCGCTCGCCGGCGGACCTCGCGCTGATCCCGGTGCTGCGGAAGCCCGCGCTCGCCGAAATGCAGCGCGCCGAGCCGCCGTTCGGCGCGCTCGCCGCCGCGCCGACGAGCGCTTTCCCCCGCCTGTTTGCTTCGCCCGGCGGCGTCTACGAGCCGGAGTCTGCGGGCGGTGATCCATGGGGCGCGGCCAGGGCGCTTGCCGCCGCCGGCGTCGAGCGCGGCGAGACCGTGGTCAACTGCTTCTTCTACCACCTCAAGCCGGGCGGACGGATCTTCGAGAGCGGCGCGCTCGCGCTCGGCTGCCCGGTGATCCCGGCAGGCCCGGGGCATACGGATGAGCTGATCGCCGCGATCGCCCATTTCAGACCGAGCGTCTACGCCGGCCCGCCTGATTTCCTGAAGATCGTGCTCGAGGCGGCGCGCTCAGCCGGGGCCGACGTGTCGTCGCTCAGGAAGGCGCTCGTTTCGGGCGCCGCGCTGCCGCCGTCGCTGCGTGCGGAGCTGGAAGGCGTCGGAATCCGGACGCGGGAGGCCTACGTCACCGCCGACCTCGGCGCCGTCGCCTGGGAAACCGACGACGCCGACGGCGCCCTGATGCCGGGATTGCTTGTCAATGAGGACCTGATCGTCGAGATCGTCACCCCCGGGACCAACGAACCCGCGCCCGAAGGGACGGTCGGCGAGGTGGTGGTCACCAGGCTGACGGGCGACTATCCGCTGCTCCGATTCGCCACCGGCGACCTCTCCCAATGGGCGGCGCCGGGCCGGCTCGTCGCCCCCGGCTCGCTGCCGCA
The DNA here is from genome assembly GCA_963822215.1 of uncultured Alphaproteobacteria bacterium. Classification (GTDB taxonomy): domain Bacteria; phylum Pseudomonadota; class Alphaproteobacteria; order Rhizobiales; family Beijerinckiaceae; genus Roseiarcus. Next base: position 123,771 of record CAWGGX010000005.1, on the reverse strand, counting down.
TCAAACCTGATCTCGTGCCAGGGTCGGCGCCCCGCTGTCAGGGCCCGCCGCATGAGCCTTGAGCGACGCCGCGTCTTTGAATCCCGCTGTTAATGGGTGAGCCATCGCGCGAGAAAGCGGCCTGCGACCTGCAAGCCTTCAGGCGACACGCTGTGGCCGAGGCCGGGATAGACATGCGCCTCGACGGCGAAACCCGCGCCCTCGAGCCCGCGCTTCGCCCGCCCGGCCTCCGCGGCGGAAATGACCTCGTCGCGCTCGCCGTGGAGGATCAGCACCGGTGTGGACACGGCGGCCTTCGGCCCGACCGGCGTGACGAGCCGGCCGGAGGCGGCGACGACGGCGGCGATCGGCCAGCGCCCATCGACGAGCGCGTCGAGCGACAGGATCGCGCCCTGCGAGAAGCCGAACAAGGCGACGCGGTCGAGCCGGCGAGCGAACCCGGCCCGCTCGATCTCGCGCGCCACGACCCGGTCGAAGCCGGCGCGCGCCTTCAGAACCCGTTCTTCCCGGTTGGCGTCGCTGACCCCGACGATGCTGAACCATTGCCGCCCCGACCCGCCGCCTTCGAACGGCTCCGGCGCGTCGGGCGCAACGAACACGGCGTCGGGCAGGAAGCCCTCCAGGGCCTCGCCGAGCGGAACGAGATTGGCGCCATTGGCGCCGACGCCGTGCAGAAGGATGACGAGGCTTTCGGGAGATGCAGACATGGGGAAGAGTCCTGTCGCCGCCGTTGCGTTCCTTCGCCCCGCTCAGCGGGGAGAAGGCGGCCCGGGGGGCCGGATGAGGGGCCGCGCCAACGATCGTCGTCGGCGCCGCCTCTCCCCATAGGACGAAAGGCGCCCGTTCCTCAACTGGCCGTGCCGCCGCCCGCCTGGCGGCCGATCCCTGCCCGCGGATCGGCGACGCGCTTTCGCCGATCGCCGTCCAGCGATTGGAACGTTTGCTGCATTGGCGCATCGCGACAGAGGATTTGGTAAAACGGAATTCTATGCTATGTATATTTTCATCTCAAGTCTTCCCTGCTCGGGGCGGGCGAACAGGGACGGCATGGGTGAGGACAAGCGGATGGCGTGGGACGAGGCTGGGCGAAGCGGCGGACAGCGTACGGCGGCTCCCAGAGTTTCGGGCTCCGGGTGCGTTCGGCGCAGCCCCGGTTGCGACATCACATCCTAGCCGGGCCATAGCAGGGTCATCACCTTATTTACTTTATCTATACGTAAATAAAGATGGCGAAAACGGGCAGCCTGAGAGTCAACCGCCCCGGAAAAGCCTCTCCAAGCCCTTGAAAAGGCTCGAAATGGGCTCGGACAGGAACCAGGCGCGCCCGAGACCAGCCGCGGGCCGGGACCCTCCCCGGCGGCCGGGTCAGCGACCCAGCCAGCCGCCGCAGCGCCCCTCCGCCGCTCAGGCGTTGATTTGTGACACTTTTGTGCGCTTAAGGCGTTGAAAACACGCGAGCCTTGCCAGACCTGCATGGTTCCGACGCCGCTCTCTCTCGGGGACGTCAGGCCGGCCTGTAACGCCGAAGCCGTGCGTCGCCGGATCCGTCGTCTCGAGGCGCCCAACGGCCATCGCAAGACCCCCTCTATCGGCGGGCCGCGGGCGAACTCAGTGGTATCCGATGTCGGCCCGCACCTTGCCGCGGAACACCCAGTACGACCAGCCGGAGTAGATGAGCACGATCGGCAGGAGGGCGAGCGCACCGATCAAGAGAAAGGCCTGCGTCGCCTCCGACGAGGCCGCGTCCCAGATCGTATACTTGTAGGGCACGATGAACGGAAACAGGCTGATGGCGATGCCGAGATAGGACATCACGAACAGCACGACCGCCCAGACAAACGGCGCCCCCTCCGAACAGTCGCTCAGCGCCCGCCATTCGGCCAGCGCGACCAGCGCCGTCACGAACGGCACCGGGGCAAGATAGGCGAGGTTCGGCCACGAGAACCAGCGCTCGGCGATGGCTGGGTGGATGTAAGGCGTCCACAGGCTCACCCCGACAACGGCGACGAGGACGCCGATGAAGGCGTAGCGCCCGAGCCGGCGCGCCATGTCCTGCAGCCTCCCCTCTGTTTTCAGCACCAGCCAGCCCGCGCCGAGCAGCGCGTAGCCGAACATCAGCGCGACCCCGGTCAGCACCGAAAACGGCGTGAAGCAGTCGAGCGAATGGCCGGCGAAATGGCGCCCCTCGACCGCAAAGCCCTGGATGAACGCGCCGAGCACGACCCCTTGCGCGAAGGCGCCGAGGGCCGAGCCGTAGCAGAAGGCGTGGTCCCAGAAGGTGCGACGCTCGGCGTCGCGGAACCGGAACTCGAAGGCGACGCCGCGGAACACCAGCGCCAGCAGCATGATCAGAAGCGGGAAATAGACCGCCGGCAGGATGATGGCGAAGGCGAGCGGAAAGGCCGCAAGCAGCGCCACGCCGCCGAGCACCAGCCAGGTCTCGTTGCCGTCCCACACCGGCGCGATCGAGTTCATCACCAGATTGCGCGAATCGCGGTCGGGCGCGAAGCCGTAGAGGATGCCGACGCCGAGATCGAAGCCGTCGAGCAGCACGTAGAGAAAGACGCCGACGCCGAGGATGAGGGTCCAGATCGGCACAAGATCGAGAACATAGGCGCTCATCTCAGGTCTCCGATCCGCCAGGCGGCATGGCGCGCACCGGCGATCTCGGCCGCCCCGCCTCGATGTAGTCCGGCATGTCCACCGCCGTCGGCCCCCGCGTGAAGATGCGGACCATCATGGCGACGCCGGCGGCGAACATCACGACGTAGACGACGGCGTAGGCGAGAAGCGACAGCGTCACGTCGGAGGCGGTGAGCGACGGCGAGACGGAATTGGCGGTGCGCAGGAGGCCATAGACCGTCCAGGGCTGGCGGCCGACCTCGGTCGTCACCCAGCCGGCGATGACGGCGACAAAGCCGATCGGCGACACGATGGTGCAAAGCCTCAGGTACCAGTCTGCGTCGAACAGTTCTCTCCGGAACCGCAGCCACCAGCTGACGACGACCGTCAGCGCCATGATTCCCCAGCAGGCGAGCATGATGCGGAAGCCGAAGAAGGGCGGGGCGACCGGGGCGCGATCCTCGGGCGGGAAGTCCTTGAGGCCGCGCACCTCGCCGTCGGGATTGTGGGTGAGGATGAGGCTGCCGACGAGCGGGATCGAGAGCTCGTAGAGGTTCTTCGCCGCCGCGTCGTCGGGGATGGCGAAGACGACCCACGGCAGCCGCCGGCCCGTGTCCCAGATCGCCTCGATCGCGGCGAGCTTGGCCGGCTGGTATTTCCGCGTGTCGAGGCCGTGCTGGTCGCCGATGACGGCTTGCAGCGGCACGAGCACAGTGAGCAGCCACAGCGTCATCGACAGCATGGTGCGCGCCTCTTCGTAGAAGCGCCGGCGCAGGAGCCACCAGGCCGCGACGCCGACGACGACGAAGCCGGTGGTGATGTAGATCGCGGTGACCACGTGGGCGAGGCGATAGGGGAAGGACGGGTTGAAGATGATCTCGAGCCAGTCCTTCGGCTGGAACCGGCCGTCGACGATGTCGAAGCCCGCCGGCGTCTGCATCCAGCTGTTGGTCGCCAGAATCCAGAAGGTCGAGGCGAGGGTCCCGAGCGCGACCATCAGCGCGGCGAAAAAATGCGCCCAGCGCGGCACCAGCCGGCGGCCGAACAGCAGCACGCCGAGAAAGGCCGCCTCGAGAAAGAACGCCGTCAGGCCCTCATAGCCGAGCAGCGGCGAGATGACGTCGCCGACGTCGTCGGAGAATCGGCTCCAGTTCGTGCCGAACTGGAACGGCATGGTGATCCCGGACACGACCCCCATGCCGAACGAGACGGCGAAGATCTTGGTCCAGAAGATCGAAATGCGAAGATAGACGTCGCGCTTGGTGAAAAGGTGCAGGCCCTCCATCACGGCGATGAAGGAGGCGAGACCCACTGTGAAGGCCGGCATGAGAAAGTGCCACGCCACCACCCAGGCGAACTGGAGGCGCGATAGGAACAGCGGATCGAAATGCACGAGAAGCCCCTCCGACGCGACGACCGCGCGCTCAACGCGCCCACATTAAGGGCGGTTTGCGACAAGTCCATCATCCCCGGGGCATTTTGTGAGAGCCGCTCAGGCTCCGTACTCGTCGTGCAGACGAACCCAGCTCATTGGGAACGGCAGATCGCCCTCCTGGCGGCCAAGCGTCGTGATGTCGAGCAGTTGGTAGGCCGGGTTCAGCATGTCGAGCCCGCGGGCGTAGGCCGAGTACGTACGGTAGACCGCGCCGTCCGGCTCCCTGACGAAGGCGCTGATCCCCGGCAGGTCGGCCATCTTCGTCTCGATTGGAACGAAATTGTAGCGGACCGGCCCCTCCATCAGGTCGCCCGGATCGAAGGAGACGTGGAAGTCGTAGTTGAAGTCGCCATCGCCCGAGGAATACCAGGGGAAGGTCCAGCCCATGCGCTTCGCCGTCGCGTTGAGCTTCTCACGCGGGGCGCGCGAGACGGCGACGAGGCGGGTGTCGCGCGCCGCCAGATGCGCGGTGACGCCATTGTAGCCGTCGGCCCAAAACGAGCAGTTCTTGCAGGGCTTCTCCCAGTCTGGGGCGAACATGAAGTGGTAGACGATTAGCTGCCGCTTGCCGCCAAAGAGGTCGCCGAGCGTCAGGTTCGACCCCTCCGGCCCGTCGAAGCGATAGTCCTTTTCCATCTTCCACCACGGCATGGCGCGGCGATCGCGGGCGAGCTTGTCGCGGAGCCGAGTGAGCTCCTTCTCCTCGGCGAGCAGCGCCCTTCGCGCCGCCAGCCATTCGTCCTCGGTTGCAATCGTGTGATCGGTCATGTCCTGCGCCTTGAAACGCCCGGCCCCTCGCAAACGGGATGCGCGCGACCGGAACCATCTCGCGAGCGCCGGCCGAACTCGTCCCGGGCGGCGCCTTAAGCCATAGTGTAACGGTCCGGGCGGGCCTGTCACGCAGCGACTTTCGCGCCGCGACGGAAGCGTCGCAAAACACGCGTGAAAAAGGCCGCCGGAACGGCGACCTTTCAATGACAGGAGGCGAAGATGACGCGATCGAGACCGCTGCACCGCGGTCGCGATCGTCGCGGCGCACAGCCCCGGCCGGGCGCCCTCGACAAGGCCCCGAGCAGGGGCAAGGCAGGAGCGGCGCCGCGGCGCCGTCTGTCCGACCAGCGCTCAGACAAAAAAGGCCGCCCGTAAGCGACCTTTTCCTTCGCCGCAAAGGCGAATCTTACGCGATGGCGAACGGCGAACGGCGGCCGCGATAGCCCGCGTAGCCGAGACCCGCGAACCCCGCGAGAAGCATTGCCCAAGTCGAGGCTTCCGGAATCCCGTCGACGCGCACGCCGAAACCGGCCGGGAGGCCCGCGTCCTTGATGTCCTTGACAACGAGCGAGTACGCGCCCGACGTGAAGGTCAGCTGAAGATGAGAATAGCTGTCGCTCAACCACGCCGGCGCAAAAGTCGCCGCACCCGGCCCGGTGTCGTTGTCAAAGGTTGTCGGATACAGCGTGAAAGTCGAGGTGACCGTCACGAATCCATCGATGGTCACCGTGTAGACGTCGCCCACGATGAACGCGTCGGTCAGGGAGAACGTATACGTGTCGCCGGTCGGAACGGTGAACGTCCACGGAGAATTTTCCGAGGCAGTATTGATCTTACTCGCCTGGTCGAACTGCCAACCGCTGCCGACTGTGATGGCTTCGGCGTTCGCTCCGGCCGCGCCCAACGCCGTGGCCAGGGCGCCTATCATAAGAGACTTCATGTGCATCGCTAACCCCCTTAACACCCTGGCCCACCACCACGCCATTTCCCGAAGGGTAGATCGACAACATATCGCTGTCAACCGCCCCGATGCCACACTTCTCTCTGGGGAGCCTCGCGACGCCGAGGAGGAACGTCTCGCGACGACACTAAGATAGAGACGACATCATGATGAGGGGGACGACACTATGAGAGGACGGCGGCGGACTTCACGCCGGTCGACGCCAGGCCGGCCGCAGTCTTGGGATTCGCTACGGCGCCGCGACGACCAGACGTGAATTCAAGCTCGTGTTCCCTCAGTCATCCGCGGCGTGCGAGAGAAACGATCTCCGCGGCGCGCCTCCCGCCCGCCAATCGAAACCGCTCGTTTCGCCAAGACGCCCTCAGAAGAAACAGTCTCCGCGGCGCCAGCATAAAGTCCCCTCGCGGGGCCCTACGCTCCGCCGGAAGGCCTTACATGAAGCTCTGCGGATCGACGTCGACTGTGACCCGCACGCCGCCGCGCGGTTGGGGCGCGGCGGCGAGGAGGGCGCGCAGGAAGCCCTGCAAATCCGCCGAGCGGGGCGCCTTGGCGGCGAGGCGGAAGCGGTGGCGCTTGCGCAGAACCGCGATCGGCGCTTCGGCCGGCCCGAGCAGCGCGATCTCGTCGTCGCGCCTCTCGCCGCCGAGCGGCGCGACTCGCCAGCCCTTGCCCGCCGGCATCGCATGGGCGGCGCGGGCAAGGGCGCGCGCGTGCGCTTCCGCCGCGCCCTTGTCCTCGGCCGAGACGACGATCGCCGCAAGCCGCCCGAACGGCGGCAGGCCGCCGATTCGCCGCTGCTCGCTCTCTTGCGCATAAAAGCGCTCGGCGTCGCCCGAAACCAGCGCCTGAATGACCGGATGATCGGGCTGCCAGCTTTGCAGCAGCGCGTGGCCCTCGCGCTCGGCGCGTCCGGCCCGCCCCGTCGCCTGGCGTAGCAGCTGGAAGGTGCGCTCGGCGGCGCGCGGATCGGCGTTGGCGAGGCCGACGTCCGCGTCCACCACGCACACAAAAGTCAAGAGCGGAAAGTTGTGGCCCTTGGCGACGAGCTGCGTGCCGATGACGAGGTCGAATTCGCCCCGCGCGGCGGCGTCGAGCTGCCGGCGGAGAGTCTCGATTCCGCCGGGGAAGTCGGACGACAGAACGAGCGTGCGCGCATTGGGAAAGAGGAGCGCCGCCTCTTCCGCCAGGCGCTCGACGCCTGGTCCGCAGGCGGCGAGGCTCTCGACGTCGTGACATTCCGGGCAAAAGTTCGGCCGCGGCTCGACATGGCCGCAATGATGGCAGACGAGCGCGGCGCGGAAGCGGTGCTCGACCAACCACGCGGCGCAATTGGGGCATTCGAAGCGGTGGCCGCAGGAGCGGCAGAGGGTGAGGGGCGCGTAGCCGCGTCGGTTCAGAAAGAGGAGCGCCTGCTCGCCCTCGGCCAACGCCCTCTCGATCCCCGCGATCGCCTTCGGCGACAGCCAGCGCCCGCGCGGCGGGCCTTCGCGCTTGAGATCGACGGTCGCGAGGACCGGCATGGTGGCGGCGCCGAAACGGCTCGGTAACCTCAGCCATCGATAGCGGCCGCTTTCGGCATTGACCCGGGTCTCGATCGCGGGCGTCGCGGAGGCGAGCACGACCGGCGCCTGTTCCAGCCGGGCCCGTACGACCGCCATATCGCGGGCGTTGTAGACGACGCCGTCCTCCTGCTTGTAGGCGCCCTCGTGCTCCTCGTCGACGACGATCAGGCCAAGATCGGCGAACGGCAGGAAAAGCGCCGAGCGCGCCCCGACGACAGCGCGCGCTTCGCCGCTCATGACCGCCCGCCAGGCGCGCTCGCGCTGCCGCTCGGTGAGGCCCGAGTGCCACTCCCCCGGGCGCGCTCCGAAACGGGCCGCGAAACGATCGAGGAACTGGGCGGTCAGAGCGATCTCGGGCAGGAGCACGAGCGCCTGACGGCCCTGCCGCAGCGCCTCGGCGATCGCCTCGAAATAGACCTCCGTCTTGCCCGAGCCGGTGACGCCTTCGAGCAGGGTGGCGGAAAAGGCGCGGGCGGCGACGCGGGCGGCGAGATCGTCGGCCGCGGGCCTTTGGTCGGCGTTGAGGTTCGGCGGCCGGAAGCCGGGATCGAGGTCGGCTGCGATCCGCTCCGGCGGCAATTCGACGAGGGCGAGCGCGCCGTCCTCGACGAGCCCGTCGATGACGCCCGCCGAGCAACCGGCGAGCTCGGCGAGCGCCGCTTTGGGGATGGGCGGCGCACCCTCACCCGCCGCCAGGGCCGCGAGGACCTTCGCACGCGCCTCCGTCATGCGCGCCGGCGGCTTGCCGGTCGCGACGACGGCGAAACGGGGCGCGGGCGGCTCCAACGCCTCGTGGGCGCGGATCGCCATGCGCAGCACCATGCCGCGCGGCGCAAGCGTCCAGCGCGCCACCCAGTCGACGAAGTCGCGCAGAGGCCGCCTCAGCGGCGGCCAGTCGCGCAGCCCCGCGACGGATTTGAGGTTGTCGCCGCCGGCCTCGCGCACGGCCCAGACGACCCCCGTCGCATGGCGCGTCCCGAGCGGCACGCTGACGAAGCTGCCCGGCTCGAGCGCGAGGTCGGCCGGGACGCGGTAGCTATAGGCGGTGTCGACCGCCACGGGCACGAGGACGTCGGCGACGCGCCTGGGGGCCATCGGGAGGGATTGGGCGGCGCTGGCGCGGTCGGCGGTCATGCGGCGGGCTTGGCGCCGCCGCGGCCGAATCCGAATTCCCTGCTAGCAGGGAATTCTTTCTGACGCCATTTTTCGCCCACGCCGAAAATCATCGCCCTGTCAATGGCATGCTTGAATGCAACCCGTCCGTTGCGGCCTCCGCCGCCCACTGGAACAGGGAATTCCGGCGCCGCATAACAGGGAATTTTCGGCCTGTTCACCGCCGGAACAGGGATTGAACAGGCGGCGAAAAACCGGCTCAAGAATCCGCTTGCGCCAGGTTGCATGTCCGCCGGCCCCAGCAACTCCCGGAACCGGGCTGCCACGACAATAACCTCATCCTGAGCTTGTCGAAGGATGATCCAGTGGGCGAGGTCGTTCGTGCCAGCTGGAGCGTCCTTCGACAAGCTCAGGACGAGGGGCGAAGGGGCGGCCTTGGCAGTTTCCGTTCGGTCACAGGCTCTTGTGCGAGCCGTCGCAATAGGGCGGGTTCTTGCTGGCCTTGCAGCCGCAGAGATATGCGGCTCCGCTCTTCTCGGCGGTAAAGGGTTTGGGCGCGAGGCCCGTGTCCTTGTGCGAGCCGTCGCAGAACGGCTGGTTGGCGGACTTTCCGCAGGCGCACCAATAATAGGTCTTGCCCGCTTCGAGCTCTTTCGCATACGGCGCCTTCTGGGCGACGACGGGTTCGGCCATGGTAATCCCCTCCGAAAAACGCTTCGCCGGCTCGCCTCCGGCGAAGTCTTCAGCTCTCCGCCGAAGTCTTTGCCTGTTCTTTGGCCTGCTCCTTGGCTGCTTCCTTCGCCGCCTCCCGGGCGGCGGGGGTCTCGGTGCGCTCGGCGATGCGGGCCGACTTGCCGCGGCGGTCGCGCAGGTAATAGAGCTTGGCGCGGCGCACCTTGCCCCGGCGCACGACCCTAACCGAGTTGATGATTGGCGAATAGACCGGGAAGACGCGCTCCACGCCCTCGCCGTAGGAGATCTTGCGGACGGTGAAGCTCTCGTTGAGGCCGCTGCCGCTGCGGGCGATGCAGACGCCCTCGTAGGCCTGGACGCGGGTGCGGTCGCCTTCGGTGACCTTGACGTTCACGACGACCGTGTCGCCGGGCCGGAAGTCCGGCATCTTGGCGCCGGGCAATTTGGCCGCGTGCTCGGCCTCGATCTGCTCGATGACGTTCATGACAAAACTCCTGCCGTTACGCCGGTCTCAAAGAGCCGGCGAGCGCTTCGGCGCGCTGTTTTCAGTTGAGACGCGCCTCATAAGGCAAAGCGGAAAGGAAGTCGAGCGGCAATTGCCGGGTTTGGGCGCCGGCGGCCGGCGGCCGCGCCGCCCAGGGGTTCAGATCAAAAGCTTGGCGCACGACCGGCAGCGGCGCAATACGGGAAGCGACAGTTGGGCCAACGGCGGAAATGGGTGGGATAGCCGGCGTACATGTCCACCAAGGGAACGCTTGGTGTCCGCCCGATGCGGGCCTTGATCGATGCGCCAGCCGAACGTGCAAGTGCGGGAAGAGACCTTTGCAAATGATTTCGTCGCGTCGGTGGAATTGCAGTTCCGGCGCTGCGCTTGATTTCGATTACGATCGAGCAAAAGCGAATTCAAAGATTGGCAAGGTAGCGAAGCGCCGCCCGGCTCGGCAAAAAGAAGTACCCGCCGCCCTTCACGGTAACGAAGGACCGGGAAAACTGGACTCGCTGAGGACCGAACGCCTGAGGGATGGTGAATCTTATCTCTCCCGCAGTCGTAGAGACCAAGGGATCCGCCTCGCCCCGCAATCCGTTAAAAGACGGAGATGCGATCCAGGTTTGTTGAAGGAACTCGAACTGCCTCTCAATGTCGGCGTTCAGGCACATGAACAACAAGCCCTGCGGCTTCGCGCTGGAGTCGCCCCCCTCGACGTAGGCCCGCCCGCGCCGCAGAATTCGGTGGCGATTGACGAGTGGGATTTGATCCGGGTCCTTGGGGTCAAAACTGTCGCGAGGATTGGCGCGACGGACATGTGCGCCGAAGGGGCACGCGAGACCCTGTGGGTCATCCCGTCCCAAAAGAAAGCTGGTCTCATTGATGGCGTCGTAATGGCTGGGCGGCGCCTCGGGATAGGCGACCAACGGCGCGCCATTCTTCCAGCGGCCGACCATCTTCGCCTCCAGCCACTCCCCTGTCTTTGGGCGTGGGTTTTTCGAGCGAGCGAGCATATCCTTCTCTAGCCGGTCGGCCTCCTCGTCGGTAAAGCGGTGAAATCCCTCGACGTCCTGCGCGAGTTGGCGGATCACCAGAAAGCAGCCATTCCGCCCGAGGTCGCGGGCCTCGCGCCGTTGAGATTCGTGCGCGGGGAAGTGGGAGGGTAGATTGGGCAGCAGATTGCGCCTGTCCCGAGACGTCGGAACCTGCGGCGTCGGCGGGAACACATCCCGGCCGTCTTTGTAGCCGAGAATGAACTCGCCAGGTTCGACTAGATCGTTCTGGTCGGCTCGGGCGGACGCCCGGAGCCCCCTGATCGCAGGTTGAGAGATCCCGTCGGCGAAGCCAAACGGCTCGGTGATCACGCCCCGCTCCGGCCAGCGCTGTAAGGCGACTTCACGCATCAGCTTCAGGCGATGGAGGTCGATTTTGCTCAATTCCTCCTTGCGCAGCGCCGCTAGGCCCTCGGGCGTGCTCGAATAGAGCAACAGCACCGCATCTGTGTGCTGGTCGGGTCCGCCCCAATCCCAATTTTTGGGGTCGTTCGCGTCGGCGTCGCCAAGAACCCGCCTGCGCGACTCGCTATCCATGCCAAGCACGAAGGCGGGCGGAAAGTCGCTGATCATCCCCTTGCCGTCGCCGTCCGGCGAGTTGTACAAGCCAAGGCGGGCAAGTCCCTCCGCGGACAGCGCCAGAAACATCGCCCGCTCGGCTTGTTTCTCCTGTCCAAAGACGATCCGCGTCGAGACGTCGCTGAGCCAAGCCCGACCGGATGCGCGGTCTTCGGGAAGTTTGAACAGCAGGCAGGCGCTCTCGAGCAGATTGCGTTGGCCATACAAAACGAGACCCTGGATTTGCTCGGTTTGAATTTCGTAGTCGGGGCGCTCTGCCGAGCCGAAGAGCGCCAGCCAGGCCTCTGCGTCGCTCAAGGTCGTGGCGCTTTCCAAACCCTGTCGGATCTTCACGTTGTTCCGAATTTGCAACGTCGTCAGATCGGGATAGGCGGAGTACCAGAAGCTGGTCGGGATCTGTTGCCGGCGCGCCCACCGCTTGAATCGATCGCCGTCGGCCGCGCCCTTCTGAAACAGCCACTTCGTCTTCGGGAAATCGGCAGTGTTGCTCCAGACACCGGTCAAGCCCGCGCTGGCCTTCGTGATGAAGTCTTCGAGGTAGCTCTGCCAGCTGCCGTCGTAGTTGCTCAGGAAGACGAGCTTGCGGGTGCCGGGAAGACGAACCCATTGGGCAAAGTGGATGGTGCCGATGCTAGCCAGAAATCCCGGCTCGAAGACGACGGTCTTGATCAGCCGCTCGACCGCCAACATCGCCAAAACCAGCGAGACCCGCTTGCGAAAGAAGTTGCTCGTCAAGGTTGAGACCGCAGTCATGTGGTTTTGTGCGCATCGGTCTTCCCGCCGCATGATGTCGCTGATTTTCCACGGATCCGGATCGATGTCCCGCGGTTTGACGGCCTTTTCGTGAGCCCTCAACCAAACGGCGAAGAGGATCGCCAGGAGCAAGAGCAAGGCGAAAACTGCGAGCGCCGCCAGTATGAGCGAAAGAACGATGGGCCATCCTGCGGGACGCCAGTTATATTTCCATGCAAAGATCATCAGAAACAAAGCGACGAACAATACGACAATCGCGACAAGCGGCGGCCAGCCTTGGCGACACGATCGTTTGAACGTCATTAGAAATTGTGAGAGACCCGATTCCTTCGGATCCGCCCATTTGAGGTTGTGAACCTTTGCAATTGGCGGCGCCGCGAGAGGAGGCTGCCCGAATCTGGCGCGCACACGCGCCAGAGACTCCCGCGCATGCGCTAGATACGCAAGCGCAGGCAATTCGCGCCCTTCCGGCGAGCAGGCGAGATCCTCCACCGCCTTTCGCGCGATAGCCTCGATGCTGCGATCCTCGCGAATGCGCCCGACCGTTAGCCCCGGCGTGCCTTGAAAGGGCAAGCCGATGACCTTGTGCGGCCAGGAGAAAGGATTGGGGCGCGCCGTCGCGGCGTGACGGCGCAGACAGGATTCCAAGTCTGCGCGAGACTGAACGCCGCACGCGATTTCGAATAGCGGGACGAGGGTTTCTCCCGCGAAATCAACCAAGGCTTTGAGTAGGGCAGCCTGATCGCCGTCGCCCTCGACCTCGAGCAGCAAGATCGGCGCGTCGCTGGAGTCCTCGTCCCATATCACCGACATGCTCATGAAGTGGACGCACCCCGTGGCGTCGAGCGCCTCTCTCATCACTTCGCCCGCGGGGTTTCCAAGCGCCTCAATGCGGGATTTGACCACGTCGACCGTTTCTCGGCTCGCTGGCTGAATTGGCGCGCATATGACGAAGCCGGACTGTTGAGCAGTCGTCATGTTGGTTGCCCTATGTGAACGCGTCCTCGGAGCGCGCGTTTCGGTCGAATTGCACGGTCATCCGTTCCGGAATGCCAAGGAACTTCGACATCCGGCCGTGCTGAAGCTCGCCGCACCGTTTCAACCCGGCCAGCATCTCGCCCAGGATCGGGATTGCGATCGGCCGACCGAAACACCGATGCGGCCCGTTTTCGGGGCCAAAATGCAGGTACACATCTTGAGGCCGGTCGAGAACAAGGTCCCACGGCTTGCGTAGCTTGGCGCGGTCCATTCCGGCTCTCGCTGTCAGTGCGCAAACATATTCGCCCTGCTTGATCTCGAAGCCGCCGACCTCGGTGTCGCGGGTGGCGTTGCGAAGGAGATACTGCTGTGGCGGCGAGAGCCGTATCGACTCGTCGACGAACGCGTCGATCGTGGACGGCGAAAGCGCTTCGAGGCGGAAACGGCCCCCGTCGGGCGCGCTCACCCATCTGGCGACAATGTCGGCGAACGCCATTCCCGGGATCAAGAGGGCGGTCCCAACAAGCTCCAGCATGAGGAAAACGACATGGTCCTCGAATTTTTCCTTCGGCATCCCGCTAAAGCTCTCGCTCCGGACCAGCCGCAGGGCGGATAGGAGGCTTAGCGCATCCGGGTCGTCGCAGCTGCAATCCGACGCGTCCATTTGCGACTTGATGTGGGCGCGGAATCGCTGCTCAGCCCACTGTCCAAGCAAGCGCATGAGCCAGATGCGGTCCTCAAAATTGGAGAAGAGCTGGGCGAAAACCAATTGGGACCAAACGAATTGCGTAAGGTGTGGCGTGGTTTCCGAAGTGAAGCGCCGGTGATAGGGAAAGCACTTGGTTTCCGTGAACAACCACTCAAGCAGGCCGTGACGTTGCGGGCCGGGCAGTCCGATTACCTTGCAGGCGATCTTGTAGGGCGCGAAGTAGCCAAATTCGCCGATGATGTCGAAGGCCGGCATGGGTCGCGCGCGGTAGCTTTTGAGAAGGTCTTCGACCACTTTGTGGGCGAGTTGGCGGATGTCGACGCCGCCCGGCTGAAACCATGGCGTTCTGGCCGCCGCCGCCTTCAGAATCGCGCCTCGTTGCGTCCGTTCGGGCGATGGGCTGTGCATATAGAGACAGCTTCCCGGCGGCGAGATCGCGCTGAATAGCTCGGCGTAGTGGGAGAGCGAGAACACGCTCTCATTCGTAAGGACATTCGTGACGTCGTCGCGCCGTGCGACGACAACCATGCTCACGGGCCGGGCTTGAGGGCCGACCTCTCTCACCCTTATCGCGCGTGGGCCGCCCGGGGCGAAGATGAAATCGGCATATCCATCAAGTACGGATTGATCGAATGAGATCTTGTTCACATCGCGGACCGATGCGCCGCGCGAGGGCGCCGCCGTCTCAGGCGAGCGCATGGAGGGCTCGCTCGCATTGGGCCTCGAGGGGGCGCATGCCAAGTTTGCGCGCGCGCCGGAGCGCCCAGCGGAAGTCATCCCGAAAAGAATTGCTTCTGATGCCGACGGCTTGCTTCACCTCGCCACGTGTGAAGATCGCATAGGCGTAATGCAGCGGATCGCGCGTCGCCCAAACAAACCGCACGGCCTGCTCGGCGGCCTGCAAAGCCTCCTCGCGCCGGCCCGCGCGAGCGAGCAGTCGGGCGTGGGTGTCGTGGATGTAGTAGCTGGACGGGACACAACAGTATCGCCCGAGATCAAGTTCGAGCGCGCGTTGAATGATGCGGCTTGCCTCCTCCTCGTGACCCGTCCTGAAGAGCGCGGCCGCGAACCACCCACAGACCATATTGTCGAGCGCGAGAAACGACCCGGACTTGCAGATCCGATAAGACTTTTCGAGCATCACGCACGCCTCGTCGACGCGACCCAATCGAAGAAGTCGATAGCCCTCACCGTTATATGACAACAGTTGCGAGTACGGCTGTTGCATGGCGTTGGCCACGCTCAAGGCAGTTGCGCTGGCTTCGCCAGCTTCCTCGAAACGGCCAAGATCGGTGAGAAACCAGCAGAGGAATGCGCGACTCATCACGCCCATAACGGCGACGGCGCCGAAGCGCGCCTTCTCCAACTCGCCATTCAGTTGCGCGCTCAACTCGCGTTCGCATCGGACCGCGTCCTCGATCTGTCCTCGCTTGAACTGGATGCAACCCAAGATGAATTGCGCGTAACTCGCGAGTGGCAGATCGTTTGAGGCCGTCGCTGTTGAAAGAGCACGCTTTGCCATCGCGTATGCTGGATCGTATCGGCCGAGGACCCAGTAGGTGGTCGCCAAATGACTGGACGCATGACAGACTTGGCGCTGGGTTCCGCCCGCTAGGGCGACTTCAAGCGCCTGCTCCAGCGGGCCGACAAGCTCCTGACAGGCCCCCAACTGTTGTAAGGCGTCAAACGTCAACAAATTGAAGTCCACCGCTCGGAGATCAGCTTCGGCGCCTATCTCTTCACACATGTTCAACGCTCGCCGACGCAACTCCGCCACGGAACGAACCGCGGAATGCGCGTTCGATTCGCGGCACGCTTCCCAAAGAAAATCCAGCGCCTTTTTCGACTCGCCCGCATGGAACGCGTGATCGGCCAGGGCTTCCTTGGAGAGCTTTAGGCGATTGCCGTCGGCCTCAGCCGCGGCCAGAACGCGCCGGTGCAGACGCCTGCGCGCTTCCCGGGGAATGCCCTCGTAGCAGGCGACCCGGGTGATCTGGTGCACGAACTCCACCGACATGCTCGCGTCGGCGATCAGGAACTGCTCCTGGACCAGCTCTCACAAGGACGGCTCGAACGGTTTGACCTCGGCGCCGGCGATGCAGCGCAGGTTCGTCGCAGAAAAGCGGATTCCAAGCACGCTTGCGCATTGCAAGAGGCGCTGCGCCGGAGCTCTCAACTTGTCCACCCGAGCGCGGATCATGATTTCGATGCTCATGGGAACGCTCCCGACGCCCCGGCTGTCGGGCGACGTCAGTCCCCTGAGCAACTCCACCAGCATGAACGGATTGCCGTTCGCACGATCCAGGACGGTGTCGAGGACATGCGAAGACGGATTGCGCGATGGAAGCTCGGCGCCTCGAAGTTCGTTCTGGACCAGCCGTCGGGCGTCCTGCCGTGTCAGGGCTTCGAGGACGAGCGTTTCGGCGCATTTCCGGGGCAGCATTTCCGCGCCCTCCGGACGCGAGGTCACGATCACACAGGATCGCTTATCCACGAGCAGCGCCGCCGCTCGTTTCAGACAGGCGCACGTCTCGTGATCGAGGTCCTGCAGATCCTCAACGACAAGCAGAAGGGGACGTGCGCTCGCGGCCGCGCTTATGATCTTGGCGACGCCATCGATCGTAGCTTTCTTTCTGGCGTCTCCGGCCATTTTCTGCCAGACGCCACCCAATACGGTGAACCCGAAGATCGCCGTGACGGCTTCGGTCTCCACTGCATCGAGACCAAGCTTTCGGAGTTGTTCGGAAAGCTTCCCTTCGAGCTCCAATTCGCCGAGCAGGAGCAGGTCAGCGAGGAATGCGCTAAGCGGCGCGAACGGCGTCGCGCTATTCAAGCCGATGCCACGGATTTCCAAGACACGGAAACCGGCGCGCACCGCGACGGCCCGCGCTTCGTAGCACAGACGGCTCTTCCCCAGCCCGGCTTCTCCGATAATTCCAATGATTGAGGACTTTTGCGCCGGCGACAGAACGGCTTTGGTCAAAACTCGCAATTCGCTGTCCCGGCCGACCAGAGGACTAACAGGGCGGCGCGAAAAGTAGTGCTCGAGGTTATAGTGGGGCGAAACCTCTAGAAGTTCTCCAAACTCAATGGGGGGAGTTTGTTCGCTGAGCGTCAGAGTCCCGATTGGCCTCGACCGCACGTAACCGCGAACGAGCTTGATTGTCGCGCTTGAAACGGCGACGCTGCCGGGCGGACACATACGTTCGATTTTCGCCGCCACGTGGATGACAGCGCCCGCCGCTTCCAACCCGTCGCCCGATCCGGTGTAAAGGCACCGAGTAAAAGCACCTCCCGAATGCACGCCGATCCGAACCTGCGTTTCGGGCACGCCTGGGAATTTGGGGAATGCGGCGAAGGCGTCGCGAATAGCTATCGCGGCGAGAGAGCCGCGCAACGCATGGTCTTCGGTGGCCGCGGGCGTCCCAAAGACGGCCATAAGGCCGTCGCCTTGGATAGCGGATACGACTCCTCCGAATTTTCTGACGCCGCCGAGCATGAACTCAATGACCCGGTCCAGATATCCACGGGCCTCCTCCGGCCCAAGGGTCAGTACAGCCCGGGTGGACTGAACCACATCAGCAAAGACAACTGTCACAGTGCGAAGTTCGGATGCGGTATCGGACTTTTGCAGCGCAGCACTGAGGCCAGCCCCTCTCTGGACCAGGGCTAATGACCCGCCGCGAATGCCCGGCGCTGCCGATACCTTCGCCATTGCCATTGGCCTCCCGAAATGGCAATCCGTCTTTAACCAGCGCACTTAACACTGAGGGCAGAGGCGCGCTGTGAGCTAGATCACACTCTGTGCCATCATAGTGCCTTATTCGAACCTGCCCCGCGGGAGGCGGTCGTCCTCACCACGCTGCTCCGGCGACCTACAATATTGAGCATTCTTCAAGTGCTCCGCATCCTTAAGAGGAATGTCCGGGATCTGGCGCGTCGGTCGCATTCCGCCTATCGCGGCTTTCTGAGGTTCTCCGCGCACCTTCCCAAGTCACCGCCAAGGTCAGCAAGCGGTCGACACCCGCCCTCTCCCGATGCGCTGGCGCGAGGCCAAGCGAAAGATTGGCGCCGTTGGCCACAGCGCCTTCGTCACCCGCCCACCTGGCCGCGGTGGCGCAAGAAGGCGTCGGCCAGCACGCAGGCGACCATCGCCTCCGCGACCGGCGCGGCGCGGATGCCGACGCAGGGGTCGTGGCGGCCCTTGGTGACGATCTCGGTGTCCTCCATCGCCCGCGTGACGGTGAGGCGCGGCGTCAGGATCGACGAGGTCGGCTTGACGGCGAAGCGGACGACGATCGGCTGTCCGGTCGAGATGCCGCCCAAAATTCCGCCGGCGTGGTTGGAGAGAAAGCGCGGCCGGCCGTCGTTGCCGGCGCGCATCTCGTCGGAATTGTCCTCGCCGGTCAGCGCCGCGGCGGCGAAGCCATCGCCGATCTCGACGCCCTTGACCGCATTGACGCTCATCAGCGCGCCCGCGAGCTCCGCGTCGAGCTTGCCGTAGATCGGCGCGCCCCAGCCGGCCGGGACGCCCTCCGCCACGACTTCAAGGATCGCGCCGATCGACGAGCCCGCCCTGCGGATGGCGTCCAGGTAATGAGCGAACCGCCGGGACGCCTCGGCGTCCGGGCAGCAGAACGGGTTTCTGCCGATCTCCTCCCAGTCCCAGTTCGCGCGGTCGATCTTGAGCTTGCCCATCTGGACGAGCGCGGCGCGGATCGTCACGCCGGAGATGACCTTGCGGGCGATCGCCCCCGCGGCGACCCGCGCCGCGGTCTCGCGCGCCGACGAGCGCCCGCCGCCGCGATAGTCGCGGATCCCGTATTTGGCGTCATAGACGTAATCGGCGTGGCCGGGCCGGTACTTGTCCCGGATCTCGCCGTAGTCCTTGGAGCGCTGGTCGACGTTCTCGATAAAGACGGCGATCGGCGTCCCGGTCGTCACCTGGCGGCCGGTCGCATCGTCGGCCATCACGCCCGAGAGAATGCGCGCCTCGTCCGGCTCGCGCCGCTGGGTGGTGAATCGCGATGTTCCGGGCCGGCGCCGGTTGAGCTCGGCCTGGATGTCGGCGGCCTCGAGCGGCAGGCGCGGCGGGCAACCGTCGACCACGCAGCCGATCCCCGCCCCGTGGCTCTCGCCGAAGGTGGTGACCCGGAAGAGGCGCCCGAACGTATTGTGCGACATGGGGGTTTCCTACCGGCCCGTCTTGCGCGCCGTCAAACCGGCGCGCGCCGCTGCGAAAAAGCGAACGACGCGCCTGTAACAGACTCGGCGTCGCCCGCGAAACCTCTTTGAGCCGCCGTGGCTCCTCAAGGAGGTTTTGATGCTCAAGACGTTTGCCGCCGCCGGCCTCGCGATCGGGCTAGCGCTCTCGCCCCTGGCCGCCTTCGCCCAGTCGGCCACGGCCGCGCCGATGTCGGACAAGCCGATGGCCGACAAGACCATGGCGCCGAAGAAGCCAATGATGAAGCATCATTCGATGCACAAGAAGCCGATGATGAAGAGCGGCGAGATGCAGCAGAAGATGTGAACCCGCCCGACCCGGCGCTCCCTCCGGGCGCGGGGCGGAACGCAACGGTTCAGTGTTGGGGCCATAGAGGGGCCGTCATTCGCGTTGGGGGACCGTTCATCCCCAATTCATCCGCGGGAGCGCAAATTCTCTCCGTGAACAACCGTGGGCCGAAGAGCCCGCATCGGAGAGACCCTTAATGCTCAAGAAAGTCGCCGCCTTCGGCCTCGTCGCCGCCCTTGCCCTTTCGCCTCTCGCGGCGCTCGCCCAGACAGACACAACGCCGGCTGCGGGCGCTTCCGCGCCTGCCGACACCTCGATGCCGGCGAAGCCGATGAAGCACAAGACCCACAAGGCGAAGAAGCACACCGCCAAGAAGAGCATGGAGCCCGCCGCCCCCGCCGAGGCCGCGCCGAAGAGCTGATTTTAAGGGGCCGTCGCCGGCCTCCTTTCGCGCCCGCCCCGTCCTCGGACGGGGCGGTTTTTTTTAAGCGCGCCGCTTTTCGCGGTCGTCGCAGCCGTGCGACGTTCGTCGCGGGAGGCGACCGTCATGGCCGCAGCGGAATTCTGGTACGAGTTCGCCAGCACCTATTCCTATCCCGCCGCCATGCGCGTCGCCGCACTCGCTAGGGCGCGTGGGGTCGACCTCGTCTGGCGGCCGTTCCTGCTCGGGCCGATCTTTGCGGCCCAGGGGTGGCGCGACTCGCCGTTCAACCTCTATCCCGCCAAGGGACGCTACATGTGGCGCGACCTCGAGCGGATCTGCGCCACAAGGGACCTGCCGTTCCGCCGTCCGCAGCCCTTTCCGCAGAACCCCCTCTTGGCCGCGCGCGTCGCGCTCGCTCTCGAAGGCGAGGCGCGCGCCGAATTCTCCCGACGCGTCTACGCCGCCGAGTTCGGCGCGGGGCTGCCGATCGGCGACCGGGCGGTCGTCGCACGCCTCCTCGGGGACCTTGGCCTCGACCCGGAGACGGTTCTTGCACGGGCGCAGGGCGAGCCCAACAAGGCGGCGCTCAAGGCCGACTGCGCCCGCGCCGCCGAGACCGGCATTTTCGGCGCGCCCAGTCTCGTGACCGAGGACGGCGAGCTTTTCTGGGGCGATGACCGGCTCGAACAGGGTCTCGACTGGGCGGCGGCTCACTAGAGTGGGATGACTTTAGAGCAGTTTTCGATCAAATCGAAGCGTCCTCGTCATTGCGAGCGACCCCCGGGTCAAAGAGCCCGGGGGGAAGCAATCCAGGGGATCGTAGGGCGCTCCACGATCTCTGGATTGCTCTTATGTCCTTCGTCAAGGGGTCGGACGCACCCTCCCGTTTCCGCTTCAGGGGTGGGCGGAGTGATGGCGTTGGATGATTGCGCAGAGGTGGGGGCGAGGCCTGTTGGACGTCGGTGATCAAGCTCTAATACGCGTATTTGTTCCGCATGTCCGAGTTTCGTCCGGGGCTGCTCCACGTCTTCGTACGGGCGTCGATGCGTCGATCGGCCACTTGCAATCCTCGGGAGTTCCCCTGCCGCGGCTTCACCCCCGCCGCTGCGCAATGTTTGTTGCATCCGTCTGCCGTATCCCTCCTCGGTCTGTGTGGGGTCAGTCGACGCGATGGCGCGCCGCCCGCGATGGCGCGGGATCGCATGAAGCCGCTCGCGAAGCGCGCTCCCAAATTGCGCTGTAGCGAGCGAGCGGCTTCATGCGACGGCTTGCTCCTGCTCAAGCGCGCGATGGATCGCCCAGATGAAGCCGGCGAGTTCGCGCGCGACCGCCGTGACGGCGACGCTCTTCGTCTTGCCTTTGCGCATCAGCGCCCGGTAGCGCGCGGTGAGCCGCATCTGCGCCTTCCAGGCGATCCGCCGCGCCGCCGGCGGCGCCGCCTCGACCCGGGCGAGCTTGGCCTGACCGATGCGCGCAGGAAAGCGATGGCGCCAAGCGCTCTCGATCAGGGTTTTGCGCGCCCGGCCGTTGCCGGCCTTGGTGATGCCGAAGCGCCTGAACTCGGTCGCCGGTTGAGGACTCCGAGGGCACGAGCCCCAGCCAGGCCATCAACTCGCGCGGCGTCCGAAAGCGCCCGAGGTCGCCGACTTCGGCCAGAATCGCCGTCGCCGCGACGAGGTCGATCCCGCGCATCGCCATCAGCGCCGTGACCATCGGCGCCAGCGACCAATCGGGAACCGCCTCCTCGATCGCCTTCTCCAGCCGGGCGATGCGCGCCTTCGCCTCGTCCATCGCGGCCACCTGCTCCTCGAAGGCGATGCGCTGCTCGAGATGGGCGAAAGCTTGGCTCGCCAGCCACTTCCGGTGCGCGCCGCCCCATGTCTTCTTACCGGGATAGACGCGTCCGAGACGCAAAAGGAAGGCGCCGGTCTGCTGGCGCTTGATCCTGAGGTCGAAGGCGGCCGTCGAGCGCGCCCGCACCAGATCGCGCATCGCCTCGTGCCGCTCGTCCGGCGTCCACACGGCGGTGAGCTCGCCGGCCCGCAGCAAGCGCGCCAGATTCAAGGCGTCGCGGCGATTGGTCTTCACCCGATCGCCCGGCTTGCGCGGAATGAGCGAGGGCGCGACCACCCGGCACGCATGCCCAAGCTCGCCGATCAGCCGATAAAGACCGTAGCCGGTCGGCCCCGCCTCGTAACAGAACGTCAGCTTGTCGTGCTTGCCAGACAGGCGGCGGACCAGCTTCGTCACCGCAGCCTCGTTCGCCTCGATCTCCCCGAGAAACCTCGCCTCGGCCGCGCCTCCGCCGTCAGCCAACCCTACCGCGATACTCGACTTCGACACGTCCATGCCGACGAAAACTTCGCTATAATCTTTCATGGCTCGTCCTCCTTGCGTGAGGCTCCGCCCGGCCTATCCGGGCAACCCTCGCAACGCGCATCGAGGGCGAGCCGCCGCCTCAGCGCAAGGACATACAGTCTTCGCCCCCCCGGGCTCTTCGACCCGGGGGTCGCTCCTCGCAATGACAATCCAGTATGGTCGAAGACCGCTCCAAGTTCGAGCTGATTCGCACGATCCTCCGACCCATCAGTCGGTTGTCATTTTACCGCATTTATATCGTGTAATTATCGACGCTCGACAGAATTTTGTGACAGTTTTTTGCGCTTATGTCTTTGATAAGATGGAGACGCCGCCAAGACTGCACCGGTCATATTGAAGACCAATGCCCTGGGGAGAGAAGGGGCAAGCGCTCGCCCTCCTCCTTACGCCTCGGGGAGGGGCGGGCGTGTGAGCGTGTTTGCCTCCCCCAAAGCCTCCGCTAAGGACGACCGCAACGATAAACGCTACGATTTTGGTTGCCGGGGAACAACCGAGTAGTTCCATTCGGGATGGAACGCATCGCCGCGGATGTCGAGGTGTTCCATCTCGGCCTTGGTGACCCTTATGCCTTTCTCGTAGATCCTCGTGTCGAGGGCGCTCTCGACTTTGAGCCCTGTCTTGGTGCTTGTCGCCGCGATGAGGTCGATGATGGTGGCGTGGTCTGTGAGCGGCCGGCCGCGCCAATTCTGCGTGATGCGGCAGAACAGGCGGTGCTCGATCTTGTTCCATTTCGATGTGCCTGGTGGATAGTGCCGGACCTTGATCGTAAGGCCGGTCTCGTCCGCGAGCTTCTGCAGCTCCACTTTCCAAAGCCGCACACGTGAGCCGTTCGAGCCGCCGCAATCTGCCGTGATCGTCAGCTCGCCTGCCTTCGGATAGCGCGCCTGGCCGATCCTTTCGAGCCAAGTGCGAATAGAGGCAACCGCGAACTCGGCCGTGTCGCAGGTGATGCCGAGGCTGACCCAACCCGCATCAGCGGCAATATCATAAACGCCATAGGGCGCGACCTTGCCGAGCTTCTTGTCCTCGAAGTCGTGCACTTTCACGCGTTTGGGATCACCCTTCGGCCGCCAGTCGCCGCCGGCGTTGCGGTAATTGCCGACCAGTTCCTTTTTCTTCGTATCCACGGAAATGACGGGCTGGCCAGCCGCCTGAGCCGCAAGGACTTCGGCGTTAATGTATTCAAACTGCGCATTGCGATCGGGGTGGCTCGAACCCTTGTCGGCTTTCCGGTTGACCTGCCGTGAGAAACCGATCTCGATGAGCAGCTTGCGCACGCTGTTGGGGCTGATCGAGTGGCCCATGGCGACAAGCGCGGACGCCAGCTTGTCGAGACTCTTCGATACCCACAGCAGCGGGCGGGCCGGGTCGCCCAGCGTCGCCGGCTCAACGAGGCGCTTGAGATCATCGAGCAGCGTTGCGTCCGTTTCGGTCAATGATCGAGGGCCGCCGCCTTCACGGCGAACTCGGCCAGGAGCAAGTGGCGGCGCATCGAGCTCCTTCAGTCCACGTCCGATGGTGCTGCGCGCCAGACCCGTGACGCTTGACACGACCGCCAGACCACCCCATCCGGCGGCGCGCGTCTCGCTTGCCGCAAACAACCGACGACCGCGTTCGTCCCGTTTCGAACCGTCCGCTTCCCAACGTTGCCGAATTGCCCGCCAATCGATCATCCAATCGCTGCTAGCGCGCCGCGCCGCGCCGAGGAATCGCCCACAACCGAGTCAAAAGGTCGCATGGCCATTCACGGCCAATCCCGATTCACTTATCGTTGTGGTTGTCCTAAGCTGACGGCATAAGACGCGAGGGAGGATCATCATGGGATCGCTGCACCAAGGCGGCACAGTGGGCGCGATGCTTATATCGGCCATCCGGCGCTACGCCGACCGGCCCGCCATGGCCGACAATCGGACCCGCTGGACCTACCGCGAGCTTGGCGACGCGGCGGCGCGCCTGATCGCGGTTTTTCGCGGCCTGGGCCTCAGGAAGGGCGACGGGGTGGCGCTGCTGGCGACCAATCGGGTCGAAACCTGGGCCGTCGTCACGGCGGCGGCGGTCATGGGCCTGCGCTACACGCCGCTGCATCCGCTCGCCGCCGAGGACGACCACGCCTTCATCGTCGACGACGCCGAGGCTGCGGCGCTGATCGTCGAAGGGGAGAAGTTCGCCGAACGCGGCCGCGCCATCCAGGGCCGGGCGTCGCGGGTCGGGCATCTTCTGTCGTTCGGGCCGATCGAAGGCGGCCGCGACCTTCTGGCCGAGATGACCTCGGTCGAGCCCGCGCCGCTGACGGACGAAGCCGAGGCCGAATTGACCTGCTGGCTCGCCTATACCGGGGGCACGACCGGGCGCTCGAAGGGCGTGATGATCGCGCACCGCTGCTTGGTCAATATGTCGGCGATCATCTTTTCCGACTGGGAGTGGCCGCAGGACATCCGCTATCTCGCGTCGACCCCCATCACGCACGCGGGCGGAGTCAACATCTTCCCGACCTTGATGCGCGGCGGGTTCACCCGCGTGCTGCCGGGCTTCGACATCGAGGCCTTCTGCCGGACGGTCGAGGCCGAGACAATCAACACGGTCATGCTCGTGCCGACGATGATCTATGCCCTGATCGACGCCAAGGACATTCGCGCCCGTTACGACCTCTCCTCGCTCGAGACGATCATTTACGGCGCGGCGCCGATGTCGCCGGACCGCCTGCTCGAGGGCATCACGATTTTCGGCCCCGTGTTCGTGCAATTCTACGGCCAGACCGAGGCCCCGCAATGCATCACGTCGCTCCGCAAGATCGACCACGACCCCGCTCATCCGCGGCGGCTGGGCTCGTGCGGACGCCCCAATCCGCTGGTCGAAGTCAAGCTGTTCGATTTGCAGATGAACGAGGTCAAGCGCGGCGAGCCCGGCGAGATCTGCGTGCGTGGCGCTCTGGTGATGAACGGCTACTGGAAACGCCCCGATGCGACCGAGGATGCGTTCCGCGGCGGCTGGCTGCATACCGGCGACGTCGCGGTCGAGGACGAGGACGGCTATTACACCATCGTCGATCGCATTAAGGACATGATCATTTCGGGCGGGTTCAACATCTACCCGCGCGAGGTCGAGGACGCGCTGATGGCGCATCCGTCCGTCGCGTCCGCTGCGGTGATCGGCGTGCCGGACGGCAAGTGGGGCGAGGCGGTGAAGGCCTTCGTCGTGCTGAAAGCCGGCGCCAGCGCCGATTTCGACACGCTGCATGCGCATGTGAAGGCGAAGCGCGGCGGTCCGTGGGCGCCGAAGTCGATTGATTTCGTCCACCAAATCGCCGTCACCGGGCTCGGCAAGGTCGACCGCAAGGCGCTCCGCGCGCCCTATTGGCAGGGGCGGACGCGCGGCGTGGCGTGAGGCGAAGGGTCCTTTCAGGCGAGCCGGGAAGCGACGTTCCAACGACATCAGTCTTCGTTTTGTCGCAGACACGTTGAAGGATGGCGGCGTCAGTCGGTTCGCTGCCGACCAGAGGGTCGACCAGCAAAGCCGCAGCCATTACAACACAATGCTGGGAGGTTAATCGTGCGTTCCCTTTGCTTCGCTGTTGCGGCCTGCGTGATCGCTTTCGCCGGGCAACCGTCCCTAGCGCAGGATGCGCCCGTGGTGAGGACGGAATCGGGTCCGGTCCGCGAGTTCAGCAATGGCGGCGTCGAAGGTTTCTTGGGGATTCCCTATGCCGCCGCGCCAGTCGGCGACCAGCGCTGGCGCCCTCCGCAGCCGGTTGAGAGCTGGAGCGATGTCCGCGACGCGAAGGCTTTCGGCGCCTACTGCGCCGCCGCCAAGAGCACAAACGGCCCGCGATCGGAATCGGAGGATTGCCTCTTCATCAACGTCTGGAGACCGACGAAGACCTCTCAAGACGCCAGGCTGCCGGTCTATGTTTTCATCCACGGCGGAGGATTCATCAACGGCAGCTCGAATCAAGCGGACATGACGGAAATCGTTGAAAAAACCGGCGTCATCGGGGTCAGTTTCAACTACCGGCTCGGCGCTCTGGGCTTTTTCTCTCATCCCGCGATCACTCAGGATTCGGGCGATTTTGGATTGATGGATCAGCAGGCGGCTCTCCACTGGGTTCACGAGAACATTGCCGAGTTCGGCGGCGATCCGGCGAGAGTCACGCTCGGGGGCGAGTTGGCGGGCGGATATTCTGTTTGCGCTCATCTGACCGCGCCCGGTTCGGCCGGGCTCTTTTCTCAGGCGATGATGCAAAGCGGATCCTGCATCAGCATACCTCTGGCTGCGGCTCAAAAAAGAGCCGCCCAGATTGCGGAGCAGGTCGGTTGCCAGGGGCCGGACGCGGCGTCGTGCCTGCGCGCCGTTCCGGTGGGGAAGCTCATTGATGTCCCCTATCCAGGCGGCGCCGCGCTACCCACCGACGGAACCAGCGTCTTGCCGACGGCGCCCCGCAAGGCGGTGGCTGCGGGGGATTTCCAGCGCGTGGCGATCGTGATCGGCTCCAATCGCGACGAGGGCCGCACTTTCCGACAAGGCGACATCGGCTGGCAGGAAAGCGATTACGCCAAATGGGTCAACGAGACTTTTGCGGCAAAGGCCGACAAGGTCCTTGCTGAATACCCCTGGCCGAAAAGCGCGGATACGTATACGGGCGCCTATCTATCGGGAGCGATCTTTACCGATGCTGGTCTTGCTGTTGGGATTGGCGGTTGCCCGAACTTTGAATTGACGCAAGACCTTTCGAAATATGCGCCGGTCTTTGCCTATGAATTCGGCCATCGAACGGGTCCCGGTCTGACGCGCGAACATGGGGCGTACCAATGGGGAGCGGGTCACGCTGCCGAGCTCGCCTACCTGTTCCCGAGCTTCAACAACGGCGAGCCGATCACGCCCCTGTTCAACGAGGGCGAGCAGACCCTCGCGTCCAGCATGAAGTCCTATTGGGGCGCCTTCGTTAGGCAGGGCGTTCCCGCCGACAAGAATGGAGCAGCCTGGCCGCTGTTCAACGGCGCCGGGCAGGTGCTGTCGCTCCAGGCCGGCGACAGGTCGTTCGTGCTTTCACCGGAAATGTTCTCTCGGGAGCACGACTGCTCGCTTTGGCAGACGAATTAGCGCGAGATGAATTCGAGTCGAACTCGTTCCCGTCATTGCGAGCGACCCCCGGGTCAAAGAGCCCGGGGAGAAGCCATCCAGTGGATCGTCAGGCGCTCTGCGAACCCTGGATTGCTTCGTCGCCGCGCTCCTCGCGATGACGGAAATGGACCAACCTATGTTCATCCCGCTCTGGTCGAATCGACTTGGCCGGTTCGCGAGGCCCTCGGCGATTGACTGGTGTTTGCGGGCTCCCGCCATCGCGTCGGGCGTCAAAAGTTTAATTTTGCCCCTCGCGAAGCTCTGCGGTCCGCGTGGTCGTAACCGATCGCCCTGGTCCTGCGGACGGCCTTCACGGGTTCGAAACGGTCGACCGCAAACCGCTCCGCGCGCCCTACTCGTATGGGCGGCCAGCCGACGCGGCGTGAGGACGACGGGTCTTTCCTGCGCGCCGTAGCGAAACGCGCCCGAAAGAGCGGGACCAAGGTCTTCGCCAAGAGTACGCGACATCGAAATTCTCTTGGTCATAGTCGGATTTCAGTTCCCAACCGAGCGACCGCACCCGACGTTCAGCGGACGTCGCGGGCGCGGCCCGTAACGTCGAAGTCTGGCCGGAATTCCTGTCATTTACCGCAAGCCCTCTTGGCATGGCCGGGGCCGCGCAGCGACTTATCCTGGTTTGAGCGCGAAGTACGTCAAGGCCACGATCATTGCGAGAAATAGAATACGTCCGGCGCGGGAAGCTAAATGCATCACGTTCGCTCCCTTCGAAAAATGGAGAGACTGCGGAGCGCGAAAGCTAAGATTGTTAACATATACGCTATCAGCGTATACATTCAAGTCAAAAATTGCGGCGTTAATGCGCCGAATCAATCCGCTAGAAGGGCGGCCGACAGGGGAATCGCATTTGGAAAAATCGCTTGCAAGGCGGGATGAGAAGGATTCTTGGGAGGGCCTCGATTCGGAATGGAGGCCGGAGGGATGGAGGGGTTTTCAGGGGTATTTTTGCAGCTCAAGGATCCGCGCACGGGGAATGCTCGTCGGCACGACCTGTGTGAGGTGTTGGCGATCGCGCTATGCTCGTGCCTTTGCGGAGGCACAACCTGCACGGAGATGGCGGAGTTCGCGGAGGACAAGGAGCCTTTTTTGCGGGACTTCTTGGATCTGAAAAACGGGCTGCCGTCACACGACACGTTCAGCCGTCTGTTCCGGCTGCTCGATCCGGTTGCGTTTGGCGCATGTTTTTCCGAGTTCATGCGGGCATTTTCGCAACAGACGGCCGGCGTGGTTGCGATCGACGGCAAGACGCTGCGCCGCTCCTTTGACACGGCGAGCGAAAAGTCGGCCCTGCACATGGTCAGTGCGTGGTCGTGCGAGGAGCGGCTGGTTCTGGCGCAGATCGCCACGGACGAGAAGTCGAACGAGATCACGGCGGTTCCGCAGCTTCTGCGGCTTCTCAACCTCGAGGGACGCACGGTGACCGCCGATGCGATGAGTTGCCAGAGAGAGATCGCGCAGCAGATCGTCGCCCAGGGCGGCCAGTACGTTCTGTCTCTGAAAGGCAACCAACCGACGCTGTTCGACGATGTTGCGCGTTACTTCGCCGACCCGGAGGCGCGCGTGCTCGCATGTCAGCCGACGGTCGACGCCGATCATGGCCGCATCGAGACCCGAAGCGCCGTCGTTTGCCACGATGTCGGTTGGCTACAGGACATCCATTGCTGGCCCGGCCTGAAAGCCATCGGCGCCGTTCGCCGCACGCGCGAATTCAAGGGCGCGAACACCGGCCCGCCGAAGACCGAGACCGCCTACTACCTTCTCTCCGAACCCATCGCGCCCGAGCGCCTGAACCAGTGCGCCCGCGACCACTGGGGCGTCGAAAACCGCCTCCACTGGGTGCTCGACGTCGACATGAACGAGGACCGCGCCCGCAACCGCTGTGACAACGGTCCACAAAACCTCGCCATTCTCAAACACATAGCGATCAACAGGCTTAACGCCGAACCTTCCAAACTGCCCATCCGCCGCAAACTGAAAAAAGCCGACCGTTCCGACGCTTTCCTGCGAAGCCTTCTCGCAATGTGAAATGCGATTGCCCTGGGCGGCCGAGAGTCGCGTGGATCGCTCCGATCCCGCTTCCGCGTCCGGCGCTCCGAAGTGCATCGATTCGTCAATTTGCGATTCGGTGGACCCTGCAGTTGGGTCAAGTGCGCCGAAGCCTAAGCCAGTAGAGAACATGACTCGGCAGCATGCCGCGGTCGTGGCGAGGCGCAAGAGCGTGAACGGCGCGCCCACAAGCACCAGCCGACTGGCGCCGAGTCAGCTGATGGGACGTAGACGAGGCGGGGACTATCGTTGCATTTGCCCTCGTGCGCGTCGTTGTTCGCTCACAAGGTACCCTAGCCAGAGGACGCTGACATTAAAGATGAGGATGCCAGCCGCAACGCCAAAAAGGACACCAAACATCGGATCCTCCCACGTCATCACTCCAACCATACTGCGGAATAGGCCCTCGCGGGGCGCTATGAACAGCCTCCCGAATTCATTCAGATTACGGTAGTGCGATTAAATGCAATGTGACGTTCGATTGAACATTAGCTTGGATTGATGATAATGGCAATGAGCAGGAAGTGATGCCGATGTTACTTCATAGTGTTAACATGCATCTGCAACTCGACACGTGTAAGTAGGCCCTTACGGCGCAACCTCAATTGAAAAGACGCCTCCAGATTGGCAGCCAGCAGTACCATCTCTCAATGAATACTCAGGGTCACGTTCGCATTTTTGAAGCTGCTTTGGGAGGGCGCGATTTGAAAAACTCACCCCGGACCGTGCAACGGGCGCCACATCGCGCGGCACTGTTCGGCGCCAAATAACGAACTCAGCGCCCTCCTTTGAATGACCGCTCTTTGCACAGTCCTGCCGTCCAGTCGGGTAGGAAATGTTCGAGTATCATCCCTGGGGCGGCTTTGCGATTCCAGGGGAACGCATAGCGTTCTCCTCTGGACAAGCGGCTTTGTGGCGACCCGGCCAAAGAACCAGGTTTCGTGGCGGCGGCCGCGAAACTGATTCTTGACGGTTGAATAGGGTCGCGTCTCACGATGTCGAACGCGCATCGAGCGAACACCAAAAGCGTCCGAACGCGCTGCGAACGGCGCGCTTCGCTCCGGTCTGGACATCCCCGCCGTTCCCGACCAATCTCCGCGCATAACAACATACAAAGCCCAAGGCCCATGATCCCCAACGCCGCACGACCGTTCGACTTCGCCCTCGGCGAGAGCGCCGACATGATCCGCGAAAGCGCGCGGACCTTCGCGGAAAAGGAGATCGCGCCGCGCGCCGCGGCGATCGACCGCGACAATCTCTTTCCGCGCGACCTCTGGCCCAGGATGGGAGCGCTCGGCCTGCACGGGATCACCGCGCCCGAGGAATACGGGGGCTTAAACCTCGGCTATCTCGAGCATTGCGTGGCGATGGAGGAGGTGTCGCGCGCGAGCGGCGCTGTCGGCCTCTCCTACGGCGCGCATTCGAACCTCTGCGTCAACCAGCTCGTGCGCAACGGCAATGGCGAGCAGAAGACGCGCTATCTGCCAAAGCTCGTCTCCGGCGAGCATGTCGGCGGCCTCGCCATGTCGGAGCCCAACGCCGGCTCCGACGTCGTGTCGATGACCACCCGCGCCGAGAAGAAGGGCGACCGCTGGGCGCTGAACGGCGCCAAGATGTGGATCACCAATGGACCGGTCGCCGAGACGCTGATCGTCTACGCCAAAACCGACCCGGCCGCCGGCGCGCGCGGCATCACCGCCTTCCTGGTCGAGCACGGCTTCAAAGGCTTCTCCCACGGCCAGAAGCTTGACAAGCTCGGCATGCGCGGCTCCGACACGTCCGAGCTCGTCTTCTCCGACTGCGAGGTGCCCGAGGAGAATGTGCTGGGCGCGGTCGGCAAGGGCGTCAACGTGCTGATGAGCGGGCTCGACTACGAGCGCGTCGTCCTGTCGGCCGGTCCGCTCGGCCTGATGGCGGCGGCGCTCGACGTCGCCCTCCCCTATGCGCACGAGCGCAAGCAGTTCGGCCAGCCGATCGGCACGTTCCAGCTCGTCCAGGGCAAGCTCGCCGACATGTACGTGACGCTGAACGCCTCGCGCGCCTATGTCTACGCCGTCGCCAAGGCTTGCGACCGCGGCGAGACGACGCGCGAGGACGCCGCCGGCGCCATTCTCTACGCGGCGGAGCGCGCCACCCAGGTCGCCCTCGACGCGATCCAGATTCTCGGCGGCAATGGCTACACCAACGATTATCCGCTCGGCCGGTTGTTGCGCGACGCCAAGCTCTACGAGATCGGCGCCGGCACCAGCGAAATCCGCCGCATGCTGATCGGGCGCGAGCTGTTCGCCAAGTCGGGGTGATTCGCCAATACTGGAGCCTGCGGACGCAGCTAATTAACTCGTGCGAGGCGACGCCACACGTAAAACGGATAGCTCAATATTATCGCTATCAGACCAATCGCAAGAGCGGCCAGCAACCATAGGTAGGCAGGAACTTCGACGGCCGCAAATTGGTTCTTATACGGGAATTCATAAATGGTGTTACCATCTTCGAAATTGCGCGCGTCATTTATCATTGTCATTGTGAACCCTAGCTGATTGGAGAGCGCTACCAGATCCTTGCCCTCGACTGCGAATATTTTTTCGCTCCTTATGTTTCCGTCGACTCCCGATTCTTTAACAAATTCACCGCAATCCGCTCCCGAATCCCCCCTTTTTCTGAACTCTACTTCACCAAGATTATACCGATCGAGGACGCTTTTGAGCTCGGGGGGCGGGTTTTGGTTCACCAAGTCGGGTTCGGAGAAAACATGTTCCGGAACACAATTCCAGAAAGCGTATTGGCTCAACGTGGAACGATCACTTGCTAGTTGCCTATCATTCACCCCGGCAATAGCGCTGATCTGTCGATTTGCAAATACGGTTGGAGTTACGATCAAAAGGTAGCTGCCAATTCCCACAAAGACGATAGTTACCACATGGCGACGAAGAGGCAGCTCCCCGACAGGACACCGTATAATAACCCAAACCCATGTTATGAGAATGATGATTGCCAACAATAGCTCAACCCTCCAAAACAGCACAATGTCGTTTCCGAACTTCGGAATCTGAATTACGTCCTTGATATCCATATCGACGGACACAAATAATTCAGCAACGACAAAAAGCGTGAGACCAAACAAATATACGAATCGAGTTCGCCACAGCATTGATGCGCGCAATAATAACCACCTGTCGAATTGCGCCACCGAAACATGAGTTACAACTTCTGATACGCGTTTGACCATTTTACACATTTCGTAACTATCTCCGCTCAAATAGTCCAGCCGCTTTACGACCGATGTCGCGACAGTGCGTGAATTCAACGTCCACTTCTTTTATGATTTGAAGGAAGTCAGAAACTTCAACAGAAAGTGGTGTTTTTATGATATAATAAACGCCATTGTAATTTATATCCTCCACGTAACTCCCAATCCTATCCCATAGAGTGCTTAGCGTTAACGCTGTCTCACATTCATACAGGTTGTAGGCTCTCCGCAATCCGATGCCTCCCGTCGAGCCCTGGTATTCCGTCTGTCCGTTCCGAAGGAATATGAGGTTGTCGGATATCGCCTCTAGTGGGTTTAGTACCTGGGAAGTAATTAGAACGGCCATCGGATCGCGCGCCGATTTCGCGAGATTTCGGATGTCCCAAAGGAGCGCGGCCTGAGCCTTCGGGTCAAGATTCGCCAACGGTTCATCGAGTACGAGAAAACGCGGCCTTCCGGCCAAAGCTTTAGCTAACGCGAACCTGAGTTGGTACCCCCCGGACAGCTCCGACCAGCGCTTGTTTAGATGCCCAGGCAGGTCCAGGCGTGCCACCAAGTAACGAACCTGGGTTTCGCTCTCAGAGGGAGTCAATCCATGCAAAGCCGCCTGGAAATACAGGTTAGCTTCTAGAGACCCCCGCCAGTCAGGCAGCTTTTGAGGCAGGTACCATATATATTGTTTGACCTCGCTCCAATGAAACTGAGTTCCAGGCGAGAGCGCCGGAAACGTGATGATTCCGCTGTTCGCTCGGTGCTCTCCAACTACCGTTCGGATGAAAGTCGTCTTGCCATGGGCGTTCTCGCCGATGAGCGCCGTTATTTCCGCCGCCCGAAATTCGAATGAGACCGGCCCTACGGCAAATCCACTCGGATCGAATCGTTTAACAAGTTGATCTACCCTACAAACTGTCTCTCGTCTGGTCGATTCCCGCCTAAACTGCACGAACAGTCGTTCCCTTGCCTCCAGACGTTCGGAAATGCTGGGATCATCGCGTTCACGGTCTGCAGCGATACCATCCAAAATCTGGTTCATTTCCTCTCGGAGACGGCCGGCGACTGCTTGATCCAGATTCTTCGGAATGCTCGCCTTTATTGCCAGCGCCGCATTCTTCTGCTCGGGCGTCCGCGCATATCGTCGCGAAAATTCCGTCAGCGCTGAACTGGCACTCTCTAAATCCATGGCAATATCTCGCCGAATTGTCTCAGCCTCGCGGAATATTTCTGGCGGCGCAATCATTGAATGGCCTTGGGAACGAGGCTGTCGATGATATTGTCTCGAAGATTAAGAGCCTTTCTAATGAGGTCACAGATCACGTTAGATTTAGATATAAGGTCAATCTCTGTGGTAATGGAACGAAAGGTTGCAACAATCGCCACAGTATTATTTATTGATTATTTGATTGCAAAATCACGTGAAAAATCTAGAAGTCTCTTCATCCCCTGTTCTAGTTCTCCTTGCTCGAAGAGGTCATCAATTTCTCTTGAACGTTGCTCAATATCATTCGGCTGTGATTGACCTACTTGTTCCCAAATCCTGTAATAATTTTGTTTAAATTTTTCGATGGAACTAACGTCCACATAAACAAGCGCTTTTAACAACGCTGGTAGCTTGCATTCTTCCAGAAGAAGCGGTACAAGCCGCCCGCTCTTGTTTTGAGGATCGCCCGACAAAACCGTTGTCCACTCAGCCGACGCGAAGCGCGCGCTGAAATACGCCTGCGACATTACCATGACAAGATAGTTGCACTGGTCAATGGCTTCCGAAATTGCCAGGACAAAGTTAGCGCCGGGCGCCAACGACCTCTCATCAAAGAAGCATTCGACACCGTCTCGTTTCAGTCGCTCGTGCAGCCGGGAAACGAAATTTTTGTCTGCCTCTACATGTGCGTAGGACAAGAAGACTTTTGGTCCCTTCATCACTACACCAAATCAATTTGGAGAAGACGCCAATTTTGCCCCTCCCAAGACCACGAAGATTGGATAAAGATCAGTAATATCAGCGTTCCGCGGCTGTTTCAAGCCTGGCAGCGGATCGGGAAAGCGGTTGCTTCAAGCTTCTCAACGACAGGCAAGGTCGACGAGAGCCGTGCTCCGTCTTCTGTCATTGCCATTCCAGATACTTAGAACACCTGGCGCCTATGCGTCGGTGGCCAAGGCCTGCGACCGGGGCGACACGACACGCGAGGACGCCGCCGGCGCCATTCTCTACGCGGCGGAGCGCGCCACCCAGGTCGCCCTCGACGCAATCCAAATTCTCGGCGGCAACGGCTACACCAACGATTATCCGCTGGGGCGCCTGCTGCGCGACGCCAAGCTCTACGAGATCGGCGCCGGCACGAGCGAGATCCGCCGCATGCTGATTGGGCGCGAGCTGTTCGCCAAGTCGGGGTGAGGGGGCGTGATGCCGGCGGTCAGCCGATCGAGACGAGGGCCAGCTCGGTGCTTGGCTCGGCCCGAAACTCGGTCGACGGCGCCCTTGGGCGTCGGGCCCCGATCAGCTTCGTCGCGGCCCACCCGAACTCGTCACGCAGGGCGCGGCGCCAGGGCCGCTTGACTCTCAAGGTGAGCGGCGTTGGGCATTGCAACACACCACCCTCATGCCTCAAGGAGCCGCGTGAAACGCGGCGTCTCGAAGGATGATCCAGCGGACGGCAACCTTCGTGCGCTCTGGAGCGTCCCCTCGACAAGCTCGGGGCAGGCTCTTCGAGACGCGCCGCCTGCGGCGCCGCTCCTCAGGACGAGGGGGGCGCCTGAGAGTTACCCAGCCGCTATATAATCCTACCATTCCCCTTCGACAGCCTGGATATTGGAAGTTCGGGCTCGCCCGCAGCGTCAATTACGACAATTTCAGAGCGTAGATATCGACCGCCAGATGCGACAGGGAATTGGCGTTCTCGGCCCAATAGGAAGGCACTTGGGCGTGCATGGCCATCAATTCCTGAACGTAAGACGTTGAGACAAGCTCCTTCCAGCCTATGGCAATCGCTTTTTCCGGATCTTCTGTGCTTCGCTGACGGATCTTGCCGTCAATTCTCTGCATGATCGTTTTGCTATCTTCTTCAAAATACTTGTGATCGGCGGTGTGGGCGAATTTGTGAGTTGCCTCGTGAATGAGGACTTCGGCGCCGGCGAACCAGTCGCCGTCGCCTTCTCTTTTGAGGAGTTGTTCGAAGTTGAGATGGATTGCGCTCGCCTTCGGGCGAAATTCGGCCTTCGCGACGCCGCTCGACGGACGCCACAAATTGCTGAACATCTTCGGAACGCTTTCGGTAATCGGAGAATAAACGAATCCGCTCAGATGTTCGAAAAAGGAGCTATTGAAGTATCCCATGCATTGCAACTGGACGCCCGCGACGCCTCCCGTCTCCCTGATGTCGACGATCTCGATGACATCGGCCTGCAGCCCTGTCTTCGCCATCCGGAGAGCTGCGGCGATCCGATTCAGAACGTGCGAATACAAGTTATCGTTCTCATCAGGCTTCAGGCCAAAGTAGAGATCGAGAAGAACTTTCAGCCTGCCTGGGCGCTGAGCGCCCGGAACAAGTTTATCAATCAGGTAATCTTCGGCATAATTCAAAATTTCAACACTTTTAAACAGGGCATAGATGATAAGATTTTTGCATTCGTTCACCTTGGCTGGGTTCCAGGCGTCCGGGAGATCCAACTCGATGCGCTGCCCTCCAGCCGTGACCTGCAGGTGCATGGACAACCTCCCTCGCTGGCGGATCGGCGACGGCGCTCTCGGGTCGTCAAGCTTTGCATCCTGAACAGCGCTTCGCAACATGCTGAGCGAGCGTCGCGAAGCTCCGCGGCGTCCCCGAGGCTCGCAACCGTCTGGGGGGCCCGCCCCCGCCTGGTGAAGGGTTCCGCGGCGGCGATGCAACCTGACCGTGGCCGGCTTTTGGGCCGCGCCAAAATTCCGTGTTCTTTTGGCCGAACAGGGAAAACGGTCCAATTCATTCCCTGTTTCCGCCGGCTCGAATTCCCTGATTCAGTGGGCCGCGCGGCCCGCGCGCGCGTCAGGTTGCAATTGCCGTAACGCCCGAGAAACACGCGCGTTTTCGTCGTTCTGCCGCCGTCCCTGGCGGAAATAATTCCCTGCTAGCAGGGAATTCGGAGGTTCCGAATCCGCCGCGTGTCAGAAACTCCGCCACAGCGCCAGCTCCGCGCCGCGCTCGGTGTTGGTCTTCGCCGCCAGCGTGGTCATGAACCAGCCGATCTGCGCCTGCCAGCGGTCCCACAAGGGCAGGACGAGGCTCGCCTCGACAACGTTCTGCCGCCAGGCGGGAAAGGACGGGTTCGCCGACGGCATGGAGACGACCCAGAAGTTCTGCAGCATCAGGATCACGCCGGGCGCGGGCTTGAGCCCGATCGTCGCGTCAAGATGCCATTCGTCGGGCGGCCCGGCGGACCGGACGCGGTAGCCGACCTCGAGATCGACAAATCCGGGCGCAGGCCCGATGGCGAAGCTATAGCCCGCCATCATGCGCCCGTCCGCCGCCCCGCCGGTGTTTCCGGCCTGCGCGGACGAGTTTGGGTTCCACGCCCCGGGCAACATGAGGGTCGCCTCGCCCGAGACGATCCACGGCCCGCTCGCCCACAGCTTCGCCCTCAACCCGAGGTCGGAATAGTCGAGGCCGCCGTAAAGGCTCGAGGTCGGCGGGCTCAACTGATAGCGCTCGATCGCCATCTGGCCGAAGATCGTCCACTGGTTGTTCAGCCCGTATTCGGCATAGATCTGCAGGTCGGCGCGGTTCTGTTTCACCGCCGGGTCGCCGCCCCAGGGCGCGCCGACGGCGGTCCAGCCCCAAAGGGTCGCGATCATCAGGCCTTCGCCCGGAGGCTCGGTCCACGCGCCGGCCACAGCAGGCGTCGCCGCGAAGGCGATCGCCGACGTGACACAAAGGAAACGGCCGGCGAACCCGAGTCCTCGGGCCGTGCCGATCATGAGACGCCCCCGCAGAGGCCATGCGGCGCCGGATCGGCGCTCGGCCGCTAAGGCGCGCATCAGCCTGTGTTTTCTTAACTGAGCGCCGCGCCTTCCTTTGCGTCAAGCGACAAGATGACGCGTCAAGGGTTGCTGAAACGCGCTTGTCAACAGCCGTCGTTGCGATCCCGCCATCCGGTAGGCCATAGTCCGGCCGCTTGCCAGCGACCCGGGGGGCCGCTACGGCATGCGCGCCCGGCGCGGCGCGCAAGGGTCGGGTCGCGGAAGGCGGCGAGGTTTGAAGCGTAAGAGTCAGCACATGAGCGGCCCGCACGTCGGGCGCGTCGCTAGGAAGATCCTCGCGCCGGCGCTGACCGCGACGGCGCTTTGCGGCTGCGCCCCGGTCGGTCCCAATTTTCTGAAGCCTGCAGCGATCGTCTCGCCCGAGTTCAAGGAGATCAAGGGCTGGAAGGTCGCGACGCCCCGCGCGGGCGAGCCCAAGGGCGACTGGTGGGCGGTGTTTCACGATCCGGAGCTCGACCGGCTTGAGCGCGCGGTGGCGATCTCCAACCAGACGGTCAAATCCGACGAGGCCAACTACCGCTATGCGCTCGCGCTCATCAACGAGGACCGCGCGGGGCTTTTTCCGACCGTCAACGGGACAGGTTCAGCGACCCGCAGTTCGACGGCCGGAACGGTCCTGACGGCTGAGGCGTCGGGATCGTGGACGCTCGACGTGTGGGGCCAGGTGCGGCGCGAGATCGAGGCGCAGACGGCCGGCGCAGAGTTCGAGCGCCGCCAATCTGGCCAACGCGTTGCTCGCGGAGCAGTCGGCGCTGGCGTTGGCTTACGTTCAGGTGCGTGAGGCCGATTCCCTTGTCGACCTGCTGACCACGACCGTCGACGAATACAAGCGCTCGCTGGCGATCACGCAGAACCAGTACAACGCAGGAACAGCGGCGAAGTCCGACGTCATCACGGCCCAGGCGCAGGTGCTCAACGCCCAGGCCCAGCTCATCAATGCTGGCGTAATTCGCGCCCAGAGCGAGCATGCGGTCGCGGTTCTCATGGGCCGGCCGCCGGCAGGACTTTCGATTTCCCATGGGCCGCTCTCGACCCATACCCCCTCCATCCCGGTCAGCGTGCCGTCGGCGCTGCTCGAG
Source organism: uncultured Alphaproteobacteria bacterium (assembly GCA_963822215.1). Taxonomy (GTDB): domain Bacteria; phylum Pseudomonadota; class Alphaproteobacteria; order Rhizobiales; family Beijerinckiaceae; genus Roseiarcus. The sequence goes on along the minus strand of CAWGGX010000005.1, from coordinate 85,222 downwards.
CGCCGTCCCGACATCGCCGCGGCCGAGGAGACGATGCGGCAGGACAACGCGGAGATCGGGGTCGCCTTCGCCGGCTATTTCCCGACAGTGTCGATCTCCGGCCTCGTCGGCTATTCCGGCAATCCCTTCGCGGCGCTCTACGGCCCGTCCAATCCTGTCTGGTCGTTCGGCGGCTCGCTCGCCCAGCCGCTGTTCAACGGCGGGCTGACGGGCGCTCAGGTCGAGGCGGCGCGTGAAACCTACGACGCTGGGGTCGCGACCTACCGCCAAACCGTCCTCACCGCGATCCAGCAGGTTGAGGACAATCTCGCCGGAATTCGAATCCTGACGAAGGAGATCAAGGTGCAGGCGGAGGACGTTCGCATCTCGCGGCAAGCGACCCAGATCGCGCTCAACGAATATCGCGCGGGCACCCAGGCGTTCACGGCGGTGGTGGTGGCGGAGGCTCAGCAACTCTCGGTGGAAGAGGCGCTGCTGTCGACCCAGGCGCAGATCCAGACCGACGCCGTCAGCCTGATCGTCGCGCTCGGCGGGGGGTGGGACCAGGCGAAACTGCCCGACGTCGCCTCCGCCTCGGACGCGACCCGCTGAGCGGGCGACGCCCCGGCCCACCGATCCCGAGGTCTTTGCGTTTTCCCCTAACTCAACGCCGACAGGGCGTCCCCACCCGGCGCGCTACTCTTCCCCACAAAGGAAAGAGCTCAAGCAGCGAGCAACGCGCTTGCGACAGGGAATGGCTAAGCGGATCAAGACACAACGCCACGTCGGTCTGCTAAACTCGCGGCGTCTCGTGCCCGGGCCGGCCGCTCAGGAGGCGTATAAGCGCATCGAGCGCGTCGCCAGTGGCGCAGGCGGAGGAACGCGATGTCAGCAATCGGGCGAATCTCGGCGTCTCTGGCCTTCTGCATTGTCGGCGCCGGCGTTTCCGTCGCGGACCCCACGAGCATCGGTGCGGTCGACCAGGTGCAGGCTGAGGTCGACGCCACGCAGGACGGACGGACCCGCGCGCTCGCGGCCAGCTCGGACCTCTATTTCCTCGATCGATGCCGCAGCGGGGACGGCGCGCGCATGGAGGCGACGCTCAAAGACGGCACCAAGCTGACGCTCGGCGAGCACACGACGCTCGTCGTCGACGCCTTCGTCTACGAACCGGCGGCGTCGCGCGGCAAGCTGGCGGTCCGCTTCGCCAAGGGAGCGTTTTTGTTCGTCGGAGGCCTGGTCGAAAAGGTCCCCGGCGCAGACGTGCAAATCCGCACGCCGGCCGCGGCGATCGGCGTGCGCGGCACGACCGTATGGGGCGGCCCGATTGACGGGGGGTTCGGCGTCCTGGCGCTGAACGGCGAAGTCACCGTGACCGGAAGGCGCGGGACGGTCACACTGAAACAGGGAGAGGGAACGATGCTCTTCGCCAACGGCAACCCTCAGCCGGTGGTTCGGTGGCCGGCGGCCAAGGTCCAGCGCGCCATCGCCAAAATCGCTTTCGGAAGCCCGCCGGGCAGATAGTCGACATCATCAAACTCAAGCCGCTCACACGACCACCCTCCCCCGATGCGGAACTATGGCGGGGCGCGCTTGTCCGCTCTGTCCCCGGGCATTGGGCTTGGGCGCCGCCCGTGCAGTTTTGGCCGCGACTCCATCTTGTCAAAGACTTAAGCGCACAAAACTGTCACAAAATCCTGTTGAGCGCTTACTATTATACTAATAATACTAGTATAATAGTAACATCAACCGACGGCCGCTCGCGTCGGGTGACGGTCAACCGGCGCGACCTCGGTCATCATGCCCTAGCGACGCGGCCCTTCGTGAGGCAAAGCGCCCAGCGCCGTTCCGTCAACGCAAAGCACAACTCAAGGCCTGGCGCCTTACCGAGCGCCATACTCGCCGCCGGGCGTCTAGTCGCTCGTCTCGCCGACATACGAAACCGACACCAAAATCAACTGTTACGTAGCGCCCGGCAGCAGCGCCTCCCGCCTGGGCTCCGCCCCCTTGACGCAGATCAAACCCCAGCCCGCCGAGATCTGAAATGGTTGCCGACGTCGGAGCAGTCCACCGGCATAGCCTTCCGGCGCGGTGTCATATAGTATCCGCGCTCGCAACCGGGCGCGCGGCCGACGATCGCGCCTCCTCGCGCCGCATGAGGCTCCCGCCTGTCCGCTGCTGGGGCGAGACGAGGAAGATATCATGAAGGCCTATGTGATTTTCGACGTCGAGATCGACGATCCGGTACGCTATCAGGAATACAGGGATCTGCTGTGGCGAGGCGTAGAGGCGGCGGGCGGGAAATACCTGGCGCGCGACGGCGCCCTGAAGGTCTACGAGGGCGAGTGGACGCCGCGCGACCTCGTCCTTCTCGAGTTTCCTTCGCTCGCGGCTTGGCAGGCGTTCTATAATGGATCGACCTATCAGGGGCTGAAGGAGATCCATGACACCTGCAGCTCCGCGCGGATCGTCAGCGTCGAAGGGCTGGCTTGAGCCGCAAGGCCCTCTCACGAGGGGGTCGGATGACGGGCTAGGCCGCTGGGCAGGCGTTGGCGCAGCCCCTCGCCCGGGCCCTGTTCCCTCCCGCACCGGCGACGCGAGCGGCCGCCCCTGCTGCCCGGCCATTCGCTGATAAACTCCACCCGGCCGCCCGCGCCCGCGCGGCCACGCTTGGCTGAGGGGGCGGGCGGCCCCCTGCGGTCGAGTGGGCCTGCTTGCCCGGGCTTTTCATGGCAGGCGGCGAATTCGGCGTGGTTCGCGGCGAGCCACGGCGCCGATTCCGACAGCAGGAAAAGCCGTTCTCGAGCGCCGAGCTCTGTGCGTGCGTCCGCATGACCTTGTCGCCCTCGGGTAAAGCGCGTCCGGGGCAAGGCTCGTCGCGCTCGATCCGGATCAGGTCGCGGGCGAAGCGCGCATCGCATGCAGTCACGGGGCCCTTGAGGTCGGGATGGCCGAGCTTTTTGCGCAGAATATCGGGGCCAGAACCTCCGAAATGGCAATTGAAGCGCGTGTCGCCGTAATCGCGTAATCCCCAACCGGTCCGCGTCGTCAAGGAAGGAAGTTATCCGCGTCCTCGAATCGCGCATGAACCAGTCGTTGGATGACGGCAAAAATAAACGCGGTGGAAAGGCCAAACATGAGCATTCCGCACACCGCTTCAAATGGCCCCATGAGCTTCCAGCGTGGCGGCAATACGATGTCGGAACCCACAGTCGTATAGCTGCCGGCCGATGAATAGACGGCCGCTTTGATATCCGCGACCGCGCCAGACAGATCAAGCGCGAAAGCCCACAGACCGATCTCCGCGAGGTGCCCGAAAAGCGCAAGCAGCGTTGCGCCCATGATGAATGTCAGGTTCTTCCAGATCCGCGCGCCGAGCACGCCGTGCTGCAAATTGCGCCGCAAAGTCATGATGATGATGTGGACCACGTAGCCATGAACGACGATCGTGCCCAAAGTGGCTGCGAAACCCACAAGCAAAAAACTCAGGATGTGGCCCGGCATGACCTCGCTCGCTCACAAGGCGCACGATGACGCGGCTTGCGCATCATCCTTGGTGGGTCGGCTATAGCATGCCGAAGATTGGCGCGGCGCCCCGGCCTTTGGCGTCGTACTTCCAAAGTGGATTTGGACTTCCCTGCCGTAGGAGCAGATGGGGATAGAGTTCGACGGCGCCGTAAATCCAGGGTGGCGCCGTAACTCCACCAGAACGGAACGGACGGCGGAGCGACCGATGATCCTTGAGACCTACACGCGCGTGTTCGTCGATGCTGAAGCGATCGACGCCACCATTGGCTTTTACAAGGCGCTGTTGTCTGGAGAGCAGACCCTCCGCTTCGCATACCCCGAAACCGGATTGGAACTGGCCGCCGTTTCCTCGCCCCGGCTGTCGGTCTTGATCATCGCCGGGACGGCCGCGAAGCGAGCTCCTTTCGAGGCGACGCGCCTGACGATCAAGGTGGCAACTCTTGAGCCGTTGCTTGACGTCCTGAAGGAGGCTGGCGCCGAACAGCTTGAGCCGATCCAACCGACGCCGGTCGGGCGCAAGACCCGCTTCCGGCATAGGGACGGATTGGTCGTGGAATATGTCGATCATTCGTCCTCCCGAGCGTCTTGAAGGTTGAGATTGGTCAAATCGGGAATCCAGAGCGGCGGCCCAGTGCAACTCGCGATCGGCGAGCCAGCAATTCCGTTGACGCTTGCTTCAATTCCCATTTGACGCCCCAGCGCCGTCCGGAACGCTGTCGCCGCCCTCATCCGCAGTCCTTCCCGCACGGGAGAAGAGAGGGGACCCTCCCTTCCTCCCGCCCGCGGCGGCAGACCCCTACCCCGCCATCCGCCCATAAAACTCCATCCAGCCGCCTATACCCGCCCGTCCCCGCTTCGCTTGAAACGACAGCCTTGCCTTCGACGCCGACCGGCGCGGTCTCGGGCGCCGCCGTCTGCAAAGTCAAAACTCGTGCAATTTCATTGCTTTAGACGGCCGTACGGTATCAATCAAGCCGCTTCAATGGGCGCTATGGAGGCGGCATGGCGTCCGGCGTCGCGAGGCCGCGCTGAACGAGCGCGGCGAAGTCGGTGAAAGATCTCAGACGAGTTGAACTCGGACGAGGCGGCGGCCCTGTATTGTCCGGTTTGCTTGATGACAATATGCCACATATCGCTTCGCAACCGGATTGGTGTAGGGTCACAAGCACTGCAGAAACAAAAAAAGTTAGCTTGGCGGGCCGCGGCGAATGGGTCGGCGGCCCGGTTTTCTTGGATGTGGCGGACTTCAATGCGCGCATGGAGCGCAGCGGAGCCGTCGAAGCCAACCTTGGCGCTGCGCTCGAAGTCACCCTGGACCAAGGGGCGCCGGCGGGACAGGACTCGGTCATCCGGCGAACTTTGTTCGATCCCTGATCTCTCGCCCCTATCTCTCGGCTTGGACCCGCGACGCAAAACCGCCTGGCAGTCTGGCTGTCCGGCAGTCCGGCAGTCCGGCAGTCAAAATAAGGGACATACGAGCCTGTCGCCGTAGTCCTGTCGCCGTAATCCTGAAGCCGGAAACAGTGGGTTTGAAGCAAGTGTCGCCAAACTTAAAGGTCACGACCCCGCCGTTACGCGAGTCGCAAGCGAGCGCCGGCTATGCTCGAATGGGGATTAAGGAAAGCGCCATCGTCGGTGTGGCGCTGATTAGAGCGGTCTTCGACCACACTGAATCGTCATTGCGAGGAGCGACCCCCGGGTCGAAGAGCCCGGGGGGACGAAGACTGTATGTCCTTGCGCTGAGGCGGCGGCTCGCCCTCGATGCGCGTTGCGAGGGTTGCCCGGATAGGCCGGGCGGAGCCTCACGCAAGGAGGACGAGCCATGAAAGATTATAGCGAAGTTTTCGTCGGCATGGACGTGTCGAAGTCGAGTATCGCGGTAGGGTTGGCTGACGGCGGAGGCGCGGCCGAGGCGAGGTTTCTCGGGGAGATCGAGGCGAACGAGGCTGCGGTGACGAAGCTGGTCCGCCGCCTGTCTGGCAAGCACGACAAGCTGACGTTCTGTTACGAGGCGGGGCCGACCGGCTACGGTCTTTATCGGCTGATCGGCGAGCTTGGGCATGCGTGCCGGGTGGTCGCGCCCTCGCTCATTCCGCGCAAGCCGGGCGATCGGGTGAAGACCAATCGCCGCGACGCCTTGAATCTGGCGCGCTTGCTGCGGGCCGGCGAGCTCACCGCCGTGTGGACGCCGGACGAGCGGCACGAGGCGATGCGCGATCTGGTGCGGGCGCGCTCGACGGCCGCCTTCGACCTCAGGATCAAGCGCCAGCAGACCGGCGCCTTCCTTTTGCGTCTCGGACGCGTCTATCCCGGTAAGAAGACATGGGGCGGCGCGCACCGGAAGTGGCTGGCGAGCCAAGCTTTCGCCCATCTCGAGCAGCGCATCGCCTTCGAGGAGCAGGTGGCCGCGATGGACGAGGCGAAGGCGCGCATCGCCCGGCTGGAGAAGGCGATCGAGGAGGCGGTTCCCGATTGGTCGCTGGCGCCGATGGTCACGGCGCTGATGGCGATGCGCGGGATCGACCTCGTCGCGGCGACGGCGATTCTGGCCGAAGTCGGCGACCTCGGGCGCTTTCGGACGCCGCGCGAGTTGATGGCCTGGCTGGGGCTCGTGCCCTCGGAGTCCTCAACCGGCGACCGAGTCAGGCGCTTCGGCATCACCAAGGCCGGCAACGGCCGGGCGCGCAAAACCCTGATCGAGAGCGCTTGGCGCCATCGCTTTCCTGCGCGCATCGGTCAGGCCAAGCTCGCCCGGGTCGAGGCGGCGCCGCCGGCGGCGCGGCGGATCGCCTGGAAGGCGCAGATGCGGCTCACCGCGCGCTACCGGGCGCTGATGCGCAAAGGCAAGACGAAGAGCGTCGCCGTCACGGCGGTCGCGCGCGAACTCGCCGGCTTCATCTGGGCGATCCATCGCGCGCTTGAGCAGGAGCAAGCCGTCGCATGAAGCCGCTCGCTCGCTACAGCGCAATTTGGGAGCGCGCTTCGCGAGCGGCTTCATGCGATCCCGCGCCATCGCGGGCGGCGCGCCATCGCGTCGACTGACCCCACACAGACCGAGGAGGGATACGGCAGACGGATGCAACAAACATTGCGCAGCGGCGGGGGTGAAGCCGCGGCAGGGGAACTCCCGAGGATTGCAAGTGGCCGATCGACGCATCGACGCCCGTACGAAGACGTGGAGCAGCCCCGGACGAAACTCGGACATGCGGAACAAATACGCGTATTAGAGCTTGATCACCGACGTCCAACAGGCCTCGCCCCCACCTCTGCGCAATCATCCAACGCCATCACTCCGCCCACCCCTGAAGCGGAAACGGGAGGGTGCGTCCGACCCCTTGACGAAGGACATAAGAGCAATCTAGGGGATCGTAGAGCCCCCGACGTTCTGCTGGATTGCTTCCCCCCGGGCTCTTTGACCCGGGGGTCGCTCGCAATGACGAGGGCGCTTCGATTTGATCGAAAACTGCTCTAAGATTGCTGCTCTAAGATTGTGCCTCATTGAGCTGAGGATGCTGGCTTCTCATCTCGACCAGGGGATCCTTTCTGCTCGCACGCTTTGACGACGTGACGCGGCGTACGGGCGATCTCCGTGGTGAGCGCTCGACATTGTCGTTGACGTGGATCGCTTGTTTTCTGACGTGCAGGATCGCCATGTCCAGCACATAGACCAGAAATTCGTCGCCCAGCGACGCCGCCACTTTGCTGCTTTGGGTCAATGTCTCATCGAGATCATCAAGCACGCCGCTCAAACTCATTTCCGATCTCCCCCGGCCCGGGCCCGCAGATGCAGAGAAACAGTCCCTGTCGCCGGTTGACATAGGACGATGTTTTCGGCGCTAACAAGCGAAGAAGTGTCGCACTAACACATCTGTTGAGCCGACAGACTTTTCAGAATCCGTAGCTGCAGGACTATGCCGGCGAGGCTTGCGCGGGTCTGGACACGTCGGATAGGGGGCCGGATGCGGAGACACGGCGACAGTCGACGCAAGCCCTGGACGCGTCATTCCCAATCCTGGTTTGATCCGCGTCAAAGCGCGTTTCTCGGCAATCTACGATGCTTCGCGCGCCAGCAGCCAAATGTGTGCGCACGCATTTGGTGTGAGATGCTGACCCAAGTTCGGGCCAGGGAACGTATCCCTGGCCCGACTTCGTTTGTGCGCGGCGCGCCCGGCGCCGTCGAATCTTCGCCGAGGGTCAGCGAGCCGCCGATGCGCGTCATTGGTTACAGCCGGTGCGGCGCCTTGGCGCGCGGCGCATTGGCGCATTCCCGGAGCAGTTTCGAAGCCGTACGCATTCATGGCCAGGATGAGTTCACGAACGGCCGCAGGCGTTTCCAGACTGCGGCGCACGCGTCGCGCTTTGTTCGTCCCCTTACAGAGCGCCAGCCATTGACTTTCACTCGATGAGGCGACCGATGCAGTACCGAGTGCAATTTCTCGACCGTTCGGACAACGTCATTCGTGAAGTGCGAGCCGACGCCGGAAGCGCCAGAACCGCGTTGTTCCAGCGCGGCGTCAACAGGGCCTGCCCGCCTCACGGCGTCCGGATGCGCGTGCTCGACCCCTACGGGCGCGCTTCCGTTTCGCGAAACCTCGGGCGCGAGCTTCTCGCCTAGGATTTGGGACTACGCGGAATTCGCGGGATTACGGCGAGACTTGCTTCGATTCCCAGCGCGGGATGCGCAAATCCGTTCGCGCACTCATCGCGCGCCGCGGCCCTGAGGCCGCCGACGAATTCGTCGCCGTGCAGGCCAACCGGCTCAACGAGGCGCTGCGCACATCCTACGGCGCGATGTCGGAGACAAACCTCGCGACCGCCGACCGGGCGGTCAGGATCGTACGCACGCTCGGCGGCCACGACGGCTTTTGGCGGCGGAGAGTGCCGGAGCAACTGCCGCAGAGTCCGACCTTCCGCAATCGCCCCCCTCCACCATGCTGCGCATGGTCCCCCTCCCCACGCTGACGCGGAGGGGAGGAAAGCGCAGACGCCTCTCCCCCGTGTAGCGCGAGCGAAACCGGGGAGGGGGAGCACCCGAAGGGTGGTGGTGTGGGCGCGCCACAGGGCGGCTCAAGAGCTACGCGCGGAATCGAACCGCGCCGCAAGCCACTGAAAAAGCTCGATTCGGGAGCCGGAATGGCGCGGGTCGGGTCTTCGATTCATTTGCCGAGCGTTCTCGGCGAAACGCCGTTGCGGCCGCAAAGCGCCTCAGAACGACCCGACCAGCGTTCCGAGCGCGACCACGACGGCCAGCGCGATGAGGGCGCCGCCAATGGCGACGACAAAGACGTCCTTGTAGGCTTCGCCGTGGTTCGAGCCACAGACGGAGAGGAGCGTCACGACGGCGCCGTTGTGCGGCAGGCTGTCGAGGGTTCCGGAGCTAATCACCGCGACGCGGTGGAGAAGCGCCGGGTCCATGCCGATCTGCGAGGCCCGCTCGAGGAAGGTCGAGCCGAGCGCGTCGAGCGCGATCGTCAGGCCGCCCGACGCGGAGCCGGTCAGCGCGGCCAGGATGTTGGTCGCGACCGCGAGCGACACCAGCGGGCCGCCGCCGATCCCGAGCACCGCGTCGCGCACCATTGCGAACGCCGGCAGCGCCGCCACCACCGCGCCGAACCCGACCAGGCTCGCCACGTTGATCACCGGCAGCGCGGACGCGTTGACGCCGGCGTCCATGGTGGCGCGCAGGTTGGGGATGCGGCGGATGTTGAGCGCGAGCACGGTCAGGATGGCGCAGGTCAGCGCCGCGATCACCGACCAGACGCCAGTAACGGCGGCCGGCGACACCCCGCCCCACTCCGGCTTCGCCAGAAAGCTCAGGTCGACCCGCGGGAGGACGATCAGCGAGAGGATGAGGTTGACTAGGATCACCACCACGATCGGGGCGGCGGCGGCGGCGAACGACGGGCCCTGAATCGCCACGGTTCCGTGGGCGATCTCGGCTGGATCGAATTCGTGCGCCGTCGACGCGCGTTCGCGCAGGGTGTCGTTGTGAGCGAGCGTCTCGGCCGATTTCAGCTCCCCGTCGCCGAACCGCTCGCCCTTGGCCTTGGCGGCGGCCTCCTGCCGCTGCAGCCACCAGAGTCCGAAGCCGAACATGATCAGCGAAGCGAGGATGCCGAGTCCGGGCGCGGCGAACGGCGTGGTGCCGAAGAAGGGCATCGGGATGGTGTTCTGGATCGAGGGCGTGCCGGGCATCGCCGACATGGTGAAGGTCGCCGTGCCGAGCATGATCGCCGCCGGCATCAGGCGCCGCGGAATGCCGGCCGAGCGGAACAGGTTCTGGGCCATCGGCGCGATGACGAAGAAAGCCACGAACAGACTGACGCCGCCGTAAGTGACGACGGCGCCGCCGAGGACGACCGCGAGGATCACCCGTCCCGCGCCGAGCTTCTCGGTCATGAAATTGGCGATCGAGGTGACCGAGCCCGAGTCTTCCATCAGCTTGCCGAACAGGGCGCCGAGCAGAAAGAGCGGGAAGAACTGGGCGAAGAAGCCGGCCCCGCTGCGCATGAACGTCTGGGTCCAGTGGGCGAGGATGGGCTCGCGCGAGACGAACGCCGCGATCACCGCGGCGATCGGCGCGAGCAACAGAACGCTCCAGCCCTTGAAGGCGAACCAGATCAGGACGCCGAGGCCGAGGAGAATCCCGAGAAGGCCGATCAGATCGGAGCCGCCCATCGTCAGACCTCCGCGAGCAGTTCGTCGAGGTCGGCCGTCGATCGCTTGCCGAGCGCGTCGCCATGCTCGGCGAGGAAGGCGCCGGCGGCGCGCCGCCCGTCCTCCTTCAGCATCGTGAGAAACTCGCTCTCGGCGTTGAGCTTCGACGAGGCGCCATATTCAGCCAGCTTGTCGGTGGCGATCCGGTGCATGAGCATACGCGCCCAGCGTGCGCCCTCGCCGGTTCCCGGGTCGGCGGCCTGCCGCAGGAGCGCGATCATGCGCAATTCCTTCATCAGCGGCGAGTTGAACGAGATCTCGTTCAGCCGGTTGAGGATCTCGCTTGCCGTGCGCGGCGTCTCGGCCCGGACGCGCGGGTTGATCTGCACCAGGATCACGTCGAGCGCGTCGCTTTCGCGCACCAGCGGCGTGATGGTCGGGTTGCCGACGAAGCCGCCGTCCCAGTAGGGTTCGCCGTCGATCTCGATCGCCTGGAACATCGTCGGCAGGCAGGCCGAGGCGAGCAGCACGTCGGGCGTCAGCTCATGGTTGCGGAACACGCGCCCGCGTCCGGTATGCACGTTGGTCGCGGTGATGAAGAGCTTGATCGAGGCTTCGCCGAGATGGGCGAAGTCGATGCTCTTCTCGAGGATGTCGCTGATCGGGTTATGGCCGAACGGATTGAGGCTGTAGGGCGAAATCACCCGCGACATCAGGTCCATCGCGAGATAGGCCGGAGAGGTGTCGAGGCTCCAGCGGTTCATCAGCCGGTCAAGCGGCGAGCGCTGGAGCGGGCTGAACCGCGCCGCCTCCGCGACCCGGCCCCAATAGGCGTCGAGCGCCGCCCGCGCCCCCGCGGCGCCGCCCTGCATGTAGCCGCTGACCAGCACCGCGCCGTTCATCGCGCCGGCGGAGGCGCCCGAAATCGCCTCGATCTTCAGCCACGGCTCTTCCAGCAGGCGGTCGAGCACGCCCCAGGTGAAGGCGCCATGCGACCCCCCGCCCTGAAGGGCCAGATCCACCGGCACGGTCTGACGCGGCGCGGCGGCCGGGCGATTCGGTGTCTTTGCCATGTTTGACCCGTCCACAGCGAAAAAAGCGCCGCCCGTGCGACCACGACGGCCCGCCATTACGGATTATCGCTTTGAAAGTGTCATGACGCCTGAGCGACCGCGGAGCGCTTCTCGCAGCTTGACCGACAAGCGTCAAATCAGGGGGCCGGGGCCTTCGGCGCCTTCGGGTGGACAAGCGGCCCGGGAAACGCCCGCTCAGCCTCCTCCTGGAGCTGCTCCGCGTGGCTGCGGACAAACCGGCCGCCGAGAACGAAGGCGACGACGGCGACGGCGAGCACGGCGAGCCCGACCGGCTTCGCATAGGTTTCGAACGCGCGTCCGAGCAGGTAGCCGCCGACGCCGAAGATCGACGCCCAGACGACGCCGCCCGCCGCGTTGAACAGGAAAAACCGCTCCCAGTTGAAACGGTTGACCCCCGCGAGGAAGGCGGCCCAGGTGCGCAGAAAGGCGACGAACCGGCCGAAGAACACGATCTTGGCGCCCTGCTTGAGGAAGAGGTACTGGCCAAGCTTCAGCCGCCGTTCGTCCAGGCTGACGTAGCGGCCAAAGCGATAGACCAGCGGGAAGCCGAACTCGCGCCCGACCCAGTAGCCGCAATTGTCGCCGAGAATGGCGCCGGCGGCCGCAGCGCCGATCACACCCCAGAGATGAAGCCTGCCCTGAGCCGCCAGAACCGCCCCGGTGACCAAAATGGTTTCGCCGGGCACCGGAATACCCGCACTTTCGAGGCCGACGACCACGAAGATCGCGACATATCCGTAGGTCGCCAGATACTCGTGCAGGTGATGCACGACATCCATGCGGCGGGCGACGCCCTAGGACCTGGTCAGGCGGCGCGCGTTGGCGCGCACCTTTTTGCGCGCCGGCCTTGCCGCAGCCTCGGCAATCCCAGCGAGGCCGAACGAGACGTCCTTGGCCGAGCGCACCCCGCCGAACGCCGCCTTGATCATGAACGCTCCCCAGGCGGCCTGTGCCGCAAAGGCGCCCTGAACCGCCGCCTCGACCTTCTCAGCCACCATCATCTGGGCCTCGAGCGCCTTGTCGATCGGCTCGCCCCCCGGAGACAGCATGTTTTGCGTGCGGGCGGCGATGGTGACCGCCGCATCGATCCCCGACTGCATGTTCGCCTTGGCCATCGCCATCGACGTACCGGCCAGACTTCTTGACATTGTCGTCCCTCATGTCGACGCCGCGGCCCCATCGCGATGCGCCGTCGCGAATTTATAATCTGGGCAAAGACGGTTGCCGCCGCAACCCCGGCGTCGGTATTGTTGGCTCATCCGATAGTCGCGCCCGCGCTTGCGGCCTCGCCAAACGTCCAGGAGCCAGCCTTGACCCGCGCCGCCTTGGTCCTTTCCGCCTGCGCCGCGCTGATGGGCGCCGCCGGAGTGGCCCTCGCGGCCCTCGCGGCGCATCAGGACGGCGGCGAGTTCGGGCGCACGGCGGCGCTTTTTCTCATTTTGCATGCGGCGGCCTGCCTCGCCGTCGCGGCGCACGCGCGCGCCGCCGCGTCGCGCGCGCTGCTCATCGCCGGCTTCGTCCTCGCGGCCGGCGCCTCGCTGTTTGCGGCCGATCTCGCCCACAGCGCCTTCGCCGGCGAGCGGCTCTTTCCGTTTGCGGCCCCGATCGGCGGATCGACCATGATGCTCGCCTGGCTCGCGCTGGCCGTCCTTTTCGCAGCGGCGGCGGCGCGGCGCTGAAGCGCCCTGTTCGGGGACGACCGCGCCGGCAGACCCTCGCCCTGCCGCTTCGCGGCTTCCCTCTCCCGGTCGGCTAGCGTGCGCACACATTTGATTTGCTCAGCTGTCAAGTGGGGCAGGCGAGGTGGCGGCGGCGAGATTGAAGCCTTCTGCGATGGCGTGGAAGCGGCGCAGGCCGTGGACGAAGGTGATAGGGCCTGGCGAACGCTCTTTGGCGTAGCCGGTCCAGCCGCCGAGGCGGGCGATGCACCAGGCCGCCCAAGCCAGGCTGCGTCTGGGGTGCGGGTTCTTCTGCTTCTGGGTCTTGCCTTCGAATTTGCCGGCCAGCGCCTCCAGAACGGCGATTTCGTCGGGTTCGAAGACGCGCGCGGCCGGGAAAGCCGCGCCCGCCTCGTCCCGTCCCTGGACCAGTTGCATGACGCTCGCGGCGGCGATCAGCGCGGTCGCCGCCAGGCGTTCGAGCGCGTCGCCGTCGCGCAAGAGGCTGTCTTCGAGGTCGAAGCCCTGCGACTTGAGGGTGCGGAAGAGCTGCTCGATGATCCAGCGATAGCGATAGAGCTCGATAATCCACGCCGCTTGGGCAAGCGTGCTCACGCCATGCGTCGTCAACAGGCGCCAGACGATCGGCTCCTCGGAGGGCGGCGGGTCGATTTCGCGCGCCTCGACGAGATTGAGCGCGACGCCGGGCGGATCCCGCCGGTCGGCGCCGCGCTCGGGACGACGCAGGACGACCGGACAGAAACGCACCGCCAGCGTGACCTTCCGGGCCGTCCGTCCGGGCCGGCCGGGCAGATCGAAGCTCAGACGGCCCGCTTCCGGCGCGGCGGCGATCTTCGACAGCAGCCGCTCGCCCGCCTCGATGAGCGCCCGATCGCGCACGGCGCGAACCAGGACATGCGTTCGCCCATCGGGCACGCGGGCGAAATGCTCGTAGATGTCGGCCTCCCGATCGGAGATCTCGGTGATCATCGTCGCCGAGTTCAGGAACCGCTTCGCCGCCAGGGGCGTGGCGAGCCACTTGTTGCTCTCCTTCTCCTCGATCGGCAGGCTCTGGTAGTCGTCCTCCTTGATCCGCGTTCGCCGCCAGATCGTCGCCCCCGCGAGCCCCAGGACGCCGCCGTCGGCGGCGTCGACCGCCAGCGCCGGATGGACGAACAGGCCGACGTCCTTGCTGTTGCCGACGCGGCCAAGGCCACGCTTGCGCTTGGCTTTGGCTTCATAGTTGATTTCGCTCGTATCCTGGATCAACAGGACGTGCCGTCCCGCCGCGGCGGTTCCCGTCCGCTCCGCCGCGCCGCGCAGAATTTCTTCCACCGTCACTCTCGGATTGCGGAAAAACCGCGTCAGACCAACCTTCTCCGCCCGGCTGTCGCACAGTTGGCGAAAGCCCGCGCTAATGCGCGCGCACATGCGCTCCACCGCCAGGCGCCCCTTTTTTCAAGGCGCACGTCGCCGAAGAAGCCAATGTTCACGTCTGTCATCGCCGATCCTCTCCAAACAAAGGGCCGGCCGATACAGAATCACACATGATTCTCAACGATCAAGCGATGTTTGCAAAAAATGTGTTTGACTCGTCCGCGAATCGAATGTGTGCGCACGCTAGCCCGGTCGGAGAGGGGCGACGCCTTCCCCCTCGGGGGGAAGGTGGCCCGAAGGGCCGGATGAGGGTTTGGCGCGATCCGACGTGATCTTGGCCCAAGTCCGTCGCCCCCCGGGATCGCGCTAGATTTTCTTCTCAGCGCCCCTCAGCACGGCGAAGGGCGTCGCCTCCGGCTCGGGCTCGGCCGGCGGCTCGAACGCGACGCCGGGCTTGCGCGGATAGGGATCGAGGCCGAGGGCGAAAAGCTCGGCCGCCAGCGCGCCGAGGTCGATCTTGCCGTCGACCAGCGGATCCGGTTCGTCCTCATCGGTCATGAAGACCGTTTCCGGCTCGTCGGGCCGCCGGCGCGCCTCGACCGCGTCGTCGCGCGGAGCAAAGCGGACATCGATCTCTTCCTCCACCGCCGCCGGGAACGGCTCGAGCGTGACGACGCAGGTCTGGGTCAGTTCGCCGTGGACCGCGCCGATCACGCGCGCCCCGCCCTTCGCGGTCCGTTTCACCGTGAGCGTAGCGGAGAGCCGTTCGATCGACGGCAGCTTGAGGGAGGCGGCGAGAGCCTCGCGCTCGGCCGGGTTCGCCTCGATCGTCACGGTCTCGCCGTCTCTCGGCAGCGCGTCGACCCGGATGATGCGGCTGAACGGCTCCTGCATGGCTAAACTCCGGAAAGCAGGCCGTCCGGAAACTGGAACCGGCCCGAGGCGAAATCGTCGATCGGCGTCTCGGCCAGCGCCGCGTTGATCGCGATGACATAATCGGCCAGCGCGAGCGCCCTGGGAGCGCCCGCTGGGGCGCCGTAGACGTTGCGG
This sequence comes from uncultured Alphaproteobacteria bacterium, assembly GCA_963822215.1. Classification (GTDB taxonomy): domain Bacteria; phylum Pseudomonadota; class Alphaproteobacteria; order Rhizobiales; family Beijerinckiaceae; genus Roseiarcus. The sequence continues at coordinate 69,879 of CAWGGX010000005.1, read as the reverse complement.
GCGAGCGCCGCGGCAAGGTCGGTCCGCGAGCCCGAATCGAGCGCCGCAGCGTAGGCCGCGTTGCGTCCATAGAATGCGGCTTTCATCGCCTTCAGGCGCTTCGACACAGAAATGTCGCTCAGCGCCTGTTCGCGCAGCGTGTCGTCGAGATGGATGAAGTGAGCGTTGACGAGGTCCTGAGCGATGTCGTCGCCTAAGCCCCGGAGCGCCAGGAGGCGCCGCAGCGCCAATCCGACATGCAGCGTCAGAAGCTCGAATCGCCCGTCGACGCTGTCGGGCGCCTCCAGCGCCAGATAGAGCGCCGGCCGGCGCGCTGCAGCCACGATCTCGCCGCGAAGTTGCTCAATGAGGGCGAGGCTGGCGCGCCGCGCGCGCCATTGGGCGAAGATCATCGGAACGCGCCTTGGCGCGACGCCGCTTCCTCCGGCGTCGCCTTGCATTTGCTCGGTCGCTTGGGTTAGGCATCCGCGGCCGCGCTGGCAAGATGAAAAACGGGCGCGACGCAACGGAGTGCTGGAATGCGCGAGAAGCCGAAAGCCTATAACCGCGCAGCGCAGGGCTTGCTCGTGGCCGGCGCGCTGACGCTGGGATCGGCGCTTGGCGGATGCATCGGCTACGAGGGCGACTTCGACCGCGGCTACCAGATCGACGATCAGACCGTGTCGCAACTCAAGGTCGGCGCGACCACCAAACCGCAGGCGCTGGCCCTGCTCGGGACGCCGTCCACCACCTCGACGGTCGGCGGCGACGCCTGGTACTACATCGGCCAGAAGATGCATCGCGCGCTCGCGTTCATGCCGGTCCAGATGACCGACCAGCACGTGCTCGCGGTCTATTTCAACAAGAACGGCACGGTCGACCGGGTCGCCAATTACGGCATGAAGGACGGCAAGGTGTTCGACTACGTCACGCGCACCACCCCGACCGGCGGCACGGAGCCCGACTTCCTGCGCAACATGATGGGCGGCCTGTTCCGCTTCACCTGAGGCGCCTGTAGCCGCGCGCGGCGAGCGCGGCGGCGCGGTCAGCGACCGCGCCTACAGCTCTACAGGCCGAATTCGAGCATGAGCGGGGCGTGGTCCGAGACTTCGTCGGGCAGCACCCGGAAGGCGCGCACGTCCACGCCGGGGCTAACGAACACGTAGTCGGCGAACCGCTCCGGCCGCGTATAGAGGCTGGTGCGCGTCGAGGTTACGCCGAATTCGGCGACGAGGTTTCTCAAGCCCGCCGCCTCGAGTATCTTGAGGCTCCGGGTGTCGGGCGCGAGATTGAAGTCGCCGCACAGCACGAACGGCTCGCGGCGGCGTTCAAGGAAATCGAGGATGCGGCGCGACTGGGCGAGACGGTCGTCGCTGTCGCTCTTGCCTTGCCCGTTCCACAGCCCATGGAAATTCATCACGCTGACCCGCCCCCGAGGGGTCGCGAGGGTAACGAACTGCACGTTGCGGGCATGATGGCCGATGTCGCCTTCGGGGATATAGCCGCGCTCGCGGTGGACGAAGATGTCGCCCAATTCGACGACCTCGAGGCGTTTGGCGACGAGGGTCATGAGCCCGTAGTCGTTGAGGTGATGCGGGTGGAAAAACACCGCGTGGCCGTCGAGCTGCGCGGCGATCTCCTGCCTGCCGTTGACCATGATCGCGTCCTGGTCGAGCGGACGGCCGCCGGCGGAGGCGCCGTCGAGCCCCTGATAGCGCGCCGACCAGACCTCCTGCAGGCAGAGGAGATCGGCGTCGCGATGGGCGCTGAGGAAGCCGAGAAGTTTTTCCCGGCCGCCAAGCCCGCCCCAGGTATTGAGGCAGATGAGCTTCATGGGGTGCGGTTGCCCGTGGAACGGAAAAAGCGCATTCTGCTTACGTCGCAGGCGTTCCGACCGCCGAAAGGTTCGAATGCTGAGAATCGAAGTTGAACGCGAAGAGGATGGGCGCTGGCTTGCTGAGGCGCCAGCGCTTCCCGGCGTTCTCGTTTATGGCGACACAGAGGACGAGGCAAGGGCGCATGCCGCCTCGCTGGCGCTGCGCGTCATCGCCGATCGGATCGACAACGGTGAACCACTTCCAGAGGAAGCCCAAAAGCTGTCTGCGGCGTGAGCGTATGGGCGGCGGCGACGGCAAACCGGAACTTGGGGCGAAGTGACCTACAGAATCGACCGAAATTCATCCTCGCTTAGGTTGGCTTGTTGAAGGATCGCCTTCAACAACGGTCGCTTAAGGTCACCAGGGTGCATCGGCACGACAACCGTGCGGCGCGAATCGGGATTACGCAAAGTCGCGTGACTCCCTTTTTGCCTCTCAAACACAAATCCAACTCGTTGCAGAACGCGAACGACGTCCTTAGCGCTGACGCTCGGAAGCCGCTCCGACATCGACTCAGGCCGCCATGTCGGTCCGCACGATGATCCCGAGCGTTGTCGGGTTGGCGCTCATTTCCGCCTCTGGGATCGGGTCCCCGTTGGCGATCAGGGTTTCGACGTAGACCGCCAAAGCCTCTTCCGCATTCCGAATGGCCGCTTCATAGGTGTCGCCCCAAGTCTGACACCCGGGCAGAGTCGAGAAGTAAGCGAGATAGCCGCCATCCTCAGGATGCGACTCGATCGTCAGCGGATACGTTTGGAATCCGGCCATGCGGGCATGCTAACACAATCGGATCGTGCGCCAAAACGGTCTGCCGGACAGATCCGATCCGCCCGTCGACAGAGCAGCGAAAAGCGAAAAAGGCGGAGCCGAAGCCCCGCCGCTTTCTCGTGTCTCTCCCGTCGGTTCGCCTCAGTGCGCCAGGATCGCGAGCAGCAGCAGGGCGACGATGTTGGTGATCTTGATCGCCGGGTTGACGGCCGGCCCCGCGGTGTCCTTGTAGGGGTCGCCGACGGTGTCGCCGGTGACGGACGCCTTGTGCGCGTCCGAGCCCTTGAAGTGCTTGACGCCGTCCTTGTCGACGAAGCCGTCCTCGAAGCTCTTCTTGGCGTTGTCCCATGCGCCGCCGCCCGAGGTCATCGAGATCGCGACGAACAGGCCGTTGACGATCACGCCGAGGAGCGAAGCCCCGAGCGCGGCGAAGGCCGAGGCCTTCGATCCCGAGACCCACAGTACGCCGAAATAAACGACGAAGGGCGCGAGCACCGGCAGAAGCGAAGGGATGATCATCTCCCGGATCGCGGCCTTGGTCAGTAAGTCGACGGCGCGGCCGTAGTCGGGACGCTGCGTGCCCTGGATGATGCCGGGCATTTCCTTGAACTGGCGACGCACTTCCATGACCACCGATCCCGCCGCCCGGCCGACTGCGGTCATCGCGATGCCGCCGAAGAGATACGGGATCATGCCGCCGAAGATGAGTCCGGCGACGACGTAGGGGCTGGAGAGGTTGAAGTCGACTCCGCCGACGTCCTTGAAATAGGGCACGCCGGTAGCGACGAAATGCCGGATGTCGTTGGTATAGGCGGCGAACAGCACCAGCGCGCCGAGACCCGCCGAGCCGATCGCGTACCCCTTAGTGATCGCCTTGGTGGTGTTGCCGACCGCGTCGAGCGCGTCGGTCGACTGGCGCACTTCCTTCGGCAAGCCCGCCATTTCGGCGATGCCGCCGGCATTGTCGGTGACCGGACCGAAGGCATCGAGCGCGACGATCATGCCGGCCAGACCAAGCATTGTCGTGACCGCGATCGCGGTGCCGAACAGGCCCGCCAGCTGAAATGTCGCGATGATCCCGGCCACGATGACCAGCGCGGGAAGCGCCGTCGATTCGAGCGACACCGCTAGGCCCTGGATCACATTGGTGCCGTGGCCGGTGACCGAAGCCTGGGCGATCGAGACGACCGGGCGCTTGCCGGTGCCGGTGTAATATTCGGTGATAACCACGATGAGGCCGGTCACCACGAGGCCGACCAGGCCGCAGACGAACAGGTTCGCGCCCACGACCGCCTTGCCTGCGACGGTTCCGATCTCGCCCCAGCCGATAACGAACTGGGTCGCGAGGGCGAGACCGAGGATCGACAGCACGCCGGTGGCGATTAGCCCCTTGTAGAGAGCTCCCATGATCGAGTTATTAGCCCCGAGCTTGACGAAGAAGGTGCCGATGATCGAGGTCACGATGCAGGCCGCGCAGATCGCCAACGGATACATCATCGCGGGAAGCAGCGCGTTCGTGCCCTCGAAGAAGATCGAGGCGAGCACCATGGTGGCGACCACGGTCACCGCATAGGTCTCGAACAGGTCCGCGGCCATGCCGGCGCAGTCGCCGACATTGTCGCCGACGTTGTCGGCGATGGTCGCCGGATTACGCGGATCGTCCTCGGGAATGCCGGCCTCGACCTTGCCAACGAGGTCCGCGCCGACGTCGGCGCCCTTGGTGAAGATGCCGCCACCGAGACGGGCGAAGATCGAGATCAGCGAAGCGCCGAAGCCGAGCGCGACCAGCGCGTCGATGACCGTGCGGTCGGCCACGCCGTAGCCCAGGACGCCCGTCAGGAAGCCGAAGTAGCAGGTGACGCCGAGCAGCGCGAGGCCGGCGACCAGAAGGCCGGTGACCGCGCCCGAACGGAACGCGATGTCGAGGCCGCCGGCCAGCGACTTCGTCGCCGCCTGCGCGGTGCGGACGTTGGCGCGCACCGAGACGTTCATGCCGATGAAGCCGGCGGCGCCTGACAGGATTGCGCCGATGGCGAAGCCTGCGGCCACCGTCCAGGAGAGCAACAGGCCGAGCCCGATGAAGACCACGATTCCGACGCCGGCGATGGTCAAGTATTGCCGACGTAAATAGGCTTGCGCGCCTTCGGCGACCGCGGCCGAGATCTCCTGCATCCGCTGGGAGCCAGCGTCCGCGGACATGATGCTGCTGACCGTATACACCCCATATACGATGGAGAGCAGTCCGCAGATGATGATCAACGCTAACAACATGGCGTAAGCCCCCGGATATTTAGCGAGCAGTCGTGCGCGCGGCTTGGGCGCCTCATGCCAGAAACCGCGTCCCGCTGCAACGCGCTTGACCAACGTTTGATCCGCTCACCGACGAAAGTGGAGGGCGCCAATCGTCGCACCCGAAAAAGCGCAAACGGGTTAGGACGCTCGAGTCGAAACGCGTCAACGGGCGCTGTCGTTTCGTATCCAGCGCCGGTCGCCGACCCTCAGCGCCTCCACGCGGAGATCGCCTTTCTCCTCGAACAGGTCGTCCCGGACGACGACCTCGCCGCCCATCTGCCCGATCCCGAGGATCGCGTAGGCGGCTGAAAGCATGCGCGCCGCCGAGCCGGTGTACCAGGACCACCCGCCCCGGCCGCCGTGGCCCCAGCCGTCGTAGATGTCGGCCGGCTGCTGGATCGGGATGAGGCCGTAGATCGCGATCCGTTCCGGGTCGGTCTTCCTCAGCGGCGAGATCTTCTCGAAGATTTCGAAGGCGCGGGCGAAAAGCCGCGCCGCCTTGTCGGTCTCGCCCCGCGCCCGCGCGGCGTTGGCGAGCCGGACGAAGCCGTCGATGATCCACGATGCGCCGTGGCTGTACTGGCCGCCATTCTCCCGTACGCCGGGCGGGTAATCGCCGATCCGGCCGGGATAGGGCCGCGAGTGCTCGTAGAACGGCGTCTGAAGCAGCAACACGCGGTCGGAGCGCTCGATCCCCCTGAGGCCGCCCTCGAGCGCCCCGAGCGCGCGCGCGTCGTCGCAGGCGCCGGAATAAGCCGCCCAGCCGCTCGTCATGGCGTTCGGCTGATCCAGAACCTCGCCGTCGTCGGCGAAGTCGAGCACGTAATGATCCCCGCGCCAGCCGACCTCGAGCGCCGCGCGCTGGCCCGCGAACGCCTCCCGGCAGATCGCGGCGAACGCTTCGTCGCCCTTCGCCTCGGCGAGCGGGACGAAGCCGTCGAGCACATTGGCGAGGAAGAAGCCCATCCAGACGCTCGAACCGATCTCGCGGCCCCCGAGCGTGTCGATGCCGTCGTTCCAGTCGCCCGCCCTCAGCAAGGGAAGCCCGTTCTCGGCCAGGTGGCCGAGGGTGAAGGCGATGGCGAGCCGCGCGTGCTCGTAGACCGTGGCGGTCTCGCGCGAGGCGCGCGGGATGACGATCCAGGTCTCCAAGTTGTCCGGCACGGCCTCGCCTTCGAGAAAAGGCGTGACTTCATCGAGCACGCTCGCGTCGCCCGTCTCGCGCACGTAGCGCGCCAGCACGTAAGGCAGCCACAGGTGGGGATCGCTCGCCTTGGTGCGCTGTCCAAGGCCTGTGCCGCCGTTCGGCGCTCGATGCCACCATTTCAGCACGTCGCCTTCGAGGAACTGCTGGCTGGCGTGGAGCACGATCTGCGCCCGCGTCAGACGCGGTTCGAGGAGCGCGAGGGGCAGGACATCCTGAAGCTGGTCACGGTAGCCGGTCGCGCCGCCGCGCTGATTCGGCCCGACGCGGCCCCACAGCCGCGAGGCGTAGAGCTGATAGGGCAGCCAGGCGTTGACGAGCCGGTCGAAGTCCGGCCGGTTCGTGCGGACCTCGACCTTGCCGAGCCGGGCTGCCCAGGAGTTGCGGGTCGCGGCGAGGTCGGCCTCGGCCTCGGCGACCGAAACCCGTCCCGCCGCCGCGAGCGCCTCGGCGCGGCTCTTGGCCTGTCCGAACACAACGACGATCCGGGCCTCCGCGCCGGGCGGAAGCTCGACGTCGCCGACAAAGGCCGCGACCCGCCGCCCATCGTCGGCGGCCGACCGGTCGGGCGCACCGGTCTCGACCATCGCGGGGGTATGGATGTCGCGCCCCGGGCCGCCGAAGAAGCGCGTCCGCACCGTCTCGGTCGCAGGCGAGGCGAGGTTGGTCGCGGCGAAGGCGAAGCCGCGCTCGAAGTCGTTCATGCGGTTCTGAAAAAGGAGCGTCGCGCCGACCGTCTCATCGCGGATCTTGCCGACGCTCTCGTTCGGGCTTTCCTCAAGCGCCAGATCGAAGAACGGGACGACGCGCAACCGCCTTGGGCGCTCGCCGACGTTGCGCAGGGTCAGGATGCGCACGTCGCACGGTCGGGCGGGCGGAACGAAGACCACGGTTTCCATCTCGAGGTCGCCGCGGCGCTTCCTGAAAATCGCTACGCCCGGCTCGTAGGACACGTCGTGGGTCGCGTCGTCGCGATGGAACGGCGCGAAGCCCGGCGAGTTCGTTTCCCCGGCGTCGAGGTCGCGGACGTAGAGGATCTGGCCCGGCTGCTCGACGGTCGCGCTGCCGAAACGGAAGGCGGTCAGGCCGTTCTGTCGGGCGTTGGCGAAGGCGGAGAAGACCTCGCCGTCGTTCGAGGTCATGGTCGACATGCCGAGCTCGTTCGCCATCACATGCGCCCATGGGCGCGGCGTGCGATGAGTCAGATCAAGCCGCTTGCCGTCCTCAGAAAAGGCGAACGGCCAGCGGGCCGGGAGGGCGGGCGACGGCTCGACGGCGCGGGTCTCGTAAATCCGCCTTTCCAGGTCGGGCTCGGGAATCGCCGGCAGGTCGAGCCGGCGGGCGATGAGTTCGGCCGCCCAGACGGCGTTGTCGGCGCGGCCCATGATGAACTCGGCCTCGACCGCGCCGTCCGCGGGCACAATCATGTCGACGGTGAAGCTCGCCGCCGGGTCGAAGGTCCAGAGCTTGCCTTCGTCGTCGAGCTTGCGCCAGCGCCAGGGCTCGCAGCCGGTCGGCTTCGCCAGCGACCCCTCGCCGAGAAAGCGTGTGCGCGAATCCTCGTAGCCGACGAGTTCGGCGCCGGCGCCGGGTTTGACGGCGAAGAACGCGGTCTCGCCGCGGTCGGCGCGCGCCGAGCGCAGCAGGCGGTTGCGGGCGAGGATGGCGTTCAGCGCCCGCACGAAGATCGTCTCGACATGCATGCCGGCGAAATCGAGGTCGCGCGCATAGGCCTCCGTCTCGTGCCCGGCGACCTCGCAGAAGCTGGTGAGCCGCAGGCGCCGGCCCTGCCCCGACCGGTCGGCGAGTCGGATCTTCCAGCTCAGCACGGCCGCCTGCCCGCGATCGGGCGCAATCTCCATCCGCGCCTCGATCCCGTTCAGCGCATGGACGATGGCCAGACGGTGGAAGCCGGGCTCCTCGATGCGGTATTCGCCGGCGCGCCGCACCGGCTCGAAGCCGATCGACCAGGGGGCTTCGCCCTCCTCGGTCACGTAGAAGAAATGTCCGCGCGCCTGCAACGGATCGAGCGGGCGGCGGATGAGGTCGATGCCGCCCCCGCCCCGCTCGGCCCCCATGACGAAAGCCGCGCCGCGCCCGTCGCGGAAGATCTGGGCGCCGACGGCGCCGTTGTTGGCCATGTAGAATTGCGGATTGCGGGCAAGCTCGGGCGGCGCGCCGGCGAGCCAGGGGGCCGGGCGCCCCGATCTGCGGCGCTCGCGCACGATCACGGCGCCCGCCGCCACAGTGGAGAGCGCGATGACGCCGGCGTAGGCGAGGCCCAGCGTGCGCACCGGTTCGGGGATCGGCCCGCTCCGCGCCAGCTTCTCGGCCCCTGTCCAGGCGAAGTCCCACTCGCCCCCGCGCGGAATATAGAAGGGAATGAGGAGCGGCGCCCAGGTCATGAACCGGCGGATGCCGTCGGGGATGGCGCGGGTGCGGGCGTTGTGGCCGACGAATCGCGCCGCAGCCTCGTCGGCGCGGTCGCCGCCGAGGAACGACAGGTTGACGAGGCTCGCGACCCTGAGCCCCATGTGGTCGAACCAGATCAGGATGCGCAGCCAGTCATAGGCGAGGAGTCCCAGGAACAGGACGAGACTGAACCGTCGGAACGCCTCCGGCGTCTGGGCGCCGTCGGCGCCGATGACGACCGCCGTGCGGACCGCGCCGTCCTGATTGTACCAGCTCGGATCGGGCGACTGGCGCAGGAACGAGTTGATGATCGGCGCCATCCACAGGCCCCAGCGCAGCACCCGCACGCCCTGCGCCACCACGCCCTCGATCCCGGTCGGGCTGAGGAGGGTCTTGATCGGCCGCAGGCTGCGCTGCAGGGCCGCGTCGAGCAACACGTAGTTGATCGAGAACAGCGGCGCCGCCAGCGACCAGTTGATGACGCCCGCGACCGACTCAGCCCAGAACAGCCGCACGCCGCCGGCGACCTCGCCGAGGTTCACGGCGCCGTATTTGTTGAAGATCGGATAGGTGGTGAAATCGCCAAGCTGCCGCCCGCTCTGGCGGTAATTGACGTCGGCGTAGGCCCAGAACTTGGCGATCACCACCTGGAGCTGGGCGGAATCGAAATACCAGCCGAGCGCGCCGGCGACGAGCGCGCCTAAAGCCGCCCCGAGCGCGTTTAGGCGCCAGCCCTGCAGCTTTGTCCGTTCGCCGGCGGCGACGGCGTAGGCGTCGAAGCCGAGGTCGACGCCAGCGTAGCAAAGCGCGCCGATCGCCGCCAGGGCGAGAAAGCGCGTCCCGCCGTCGGAGGCGGCGAGATTGGCCTGGTAGGCCAGCGCGAGCCCCAGCCCGACGACCACGCCACGCACGGGCGCGCGCGGATCGCGGTAGGCGCGCCTGAGTCGGCCGAAGAACGGCGGCGTTCCGTCGGCGCTGCCGACGACCGTCATGGCGAGCGGAAAAAGCGCCGCCCCGAGCACGGGCCCGGCGCCGAGCGCGAAGGCGCTGAGAAACGCCGGCACGCCCGGGATGCGCAGGACGAAGGCGGCGATCAGGATGAAGCCGATGAACAAGGCCCCGTAGATCGCGCCCTTCACCACGCCGGTGCGCCAGTGGTCCCAGCCCGCGTCCCAGCGCGGCGGCCGCCCCGCCAGCCAGTCGAGCGCGACGCCGGTCATCAGATAAACGATCGCCCACAGGCCGCCCTGCGCCAGCGCCGCGCAGAGGCTGGAAAACACGATCGCCAGCAGCGGCTGGGTGACGAGTTGGGCGGCGTTGGCGATGAGCGGCGTGACCGCGGCGAAGACCCCGCTGACCGCGAAGAGTGCGACCACCCGTAGGGAGCGCGGCGGCCGGTTGAGGCTAACGGCGACGATCAGCGCCAGCATCGCCTCGCCAAGCAGCCAAAGCGTGATCGCCCGCCCGATCGCGACCTGAACCGGAAACGGCAGGGCCGCGTGGAGCGTGACCGCGGCCCCGAGCTCCGCCATGTGCCAGTCCGCCCCGACAACGATGAGCACGTTGAACAGGAACGGAACGGCGATGAGGCTCAGCGCCTCGACGATCCGAAGCCCGCGGTAGCCCGCGATCAGCGCCATGGCCGCGGCTGCCGAATAGACGAGCAGGGCGATGACGGCCGAGGGCAGGTTGAAGCGGAGGACGTCGATCCACGGCCCCGGCAATTGCCAGAAGCCGAGGCCGTCGTTGCGGTCGAGCGCGAATAGGGCGAAGGCGGCAGCGTCGACGACGACGAGCGCCTGGGAATAGGGGCGCTCGGCGCGCGCCCGGCGCAGCAGCGCGAAACCGCCCGCTCCGGCCACCGCCGCGAGGACCGCCTGCCCCTCCGCCGTCGCGAGAAAGACCCCCGCCGCGACCAGCAAAGCGCCGGCGATCACGGCCCAAGGTTGCGCCGCCGGGCGCTGAGCGACAGCAGGCGTCATGTTCATGCGTTCGGCCGCTCCCCCTCTTCCGCTCGTGAGCCCACTCCTGCGGGATGGCGGACCGAGTCGCAAGTCCCCGTTGCAACCCGGCGCCCGGCGCCTCATAACCCGATCATGTGTCCAAGGGGAGTCCGCATGGCCCGGGTCCATTGGCTCGCCTTCGCCGTTCTCGCCCTTGGCGCAGCGGCCGCGGAGGGCGCGGAGCTACCGTCGCAGGTCAAGTCGGCGAAGCCGCCCGAGCACGCTCAGAACCTCAAGAAATGCAATATCGGCGGCAACCCCGGGTTCGTCACGGCCGACGGCGTCTGCGTGCGGATCAGCGGCTCCGTCTCGGCCGGGTTCGGCGGGGGGCAGATCAAGTAGGGCGGCGCCGCCGCCGCCCCGCCTTGCGTCCGTCCGGCGCGCCGGATATCCCGCGCCCCATGACCAAGCAACCCAAACCCGCCTTCGCCCATCTCGGCCGGGCGTCGAAGGTTCCCGAGGCGCCCGACGCCAAGACCCTCGACCGCGCCCCGAACCCGCACGACGACGTCGACTTCGTCGTCCGCTTCGTGACGCCCGAATTCACCTCGATCTGTCCGATGACCGGCCAGCCGGATTTCGCCCATCTGGTGATCGACTACATTCCGGACAAATGGATCGTCGAGTCGAAGTCGCTGAAGCTCTATCTCATGAGCTTCCGCAATCACGGCGCCTTTCACGAGGACTGCACGGTCAGGATCGGCAAGGACCTCGTCGCGACGCTCAAGCCGCGCTGGCTCCGGATCGGCGGCTACTGGTATCCGCGCGGAGGCATCCCGATCGACGTCTTCTGGCAAAGCGGCAAGCCGCCCTCGGCGATCTGGATCCCCGACCAGGGCGTCGCGCCCTACCGCGGGCGGGGGTGAGATCGCGCCCCGCACCGGTGTTTGGCCATTTGTCTTTGGCGTTGGACGCGCCGGCTGGACATTCAGGCGGTGAGGACCTCGACTCCGCAGCGGCCCGCCGCGGCGATGAGGTCCGCGTCGCATGTCGCCAGCGGCTGGGACTTGCGGACGGCCAGTTCGAGATACGCGGCGTCGTAGGACGTCAGACCCTGCTCGCGGGACAAGGCGCACGTGGCGGTCCAGGCGTGCATGCTGGTTTCGTCGTCGATCTCGACCGGAAGTCGGCCGAGCCGCTCCAGCGAGCGATCGACATAGGCTTCGTCGCAGCGCCCGCGGCGGACGGCGTTGCGCAGCACGTTGGCGACTTCCAGGCGCCACAGCGACGGGACGAACGCGCCGCCGGAGACGACGCGCAGCATCACGGCATGGGCCGCATCTGTCCGTTCGTCGGCGAAGAGCCAAGCGATGGCCATGGACGCATCGACGACGACACTCACCCGCGACGGCCTTCCTCGATGAGGTCGCGGATCGAAATTGCGCCCAGCGAAAAGCGTTTGCTCTCGCCGATGATCTCGGCCGCGGCGGCTTCCGCCTCGCTGCGCCCGCGGGTTCGCGCGGCAGGGCGGCGAATCAGGATATCGCCGTCGAGCGTTTCAATGTCCACCCGCTCGCCTTCGCTCAGGCCCGAAGCGCGAGCGATGTCGAGGGGAACGCGGATCGCCAGGCTGTCGCCCCATTTTCCCACCGTGGCCTGCGACATGTGCGTCTCCTGACCGGGATATTCTCGCAGATCCCGGACATTCGGGCAATTGCAGGCGCGTTTCGGGCGCCACCGCATGGAGAGAGAGCGTCTCGCGCTCCGAAGCGGGGCGAGACGCCGCCCCTCCTGTCAGGCCGCCCGTTGCGTTTTCAGCGCGGCCTTCAGCAGCCGCTCGGCCGGGTTGCGTTTCTTCGTCACGCCGGGCCCGAGCCGGGCGAGCGCATAGACGCGGTCGCGCAAGGCGTCGGCAAGCGCCTGACGGTCCTTGATCGCCGCCAGGTCGGCGTACGGGATCGGCGCCCCGATCACCACCGGCAAAGCCGTGCCGATCCGCGACCGGACCTCGTGGAAGATCAGCGAGATGCGCAGCGTGTAGCTGACGTGGCTGGCGATCTGGAACAGCCGGCTGTTCTGCCCTGAAAACCAGATCGGCACGACGACCGCCTTCGACCGCTGGATCAGCTGGGCGACGAACGGTTGCCAGCGCCAGTCCACAGCCGGCTTCAGGCCGAGCTTGTCGGGGGCGGTCGAAACGGCGCCGGCGGGAAAGACCACCACCACCCCGCCCTTCTCGAGTTGTGCGCGCGCGGCGGCGCGCGAGGCGATGTTGGTCCTCTGCGCCTCATCGGTCTCGCTGAAATCGACCGGCAAAATGAAGCGGTTGACCTCGGGCGCGCGCATCAGCACCGCGTTGGTGAGGGCGACGAAGTCCGTCCTGACCTTGCTGATGAGCCAGGAAATGACGATCCCGTCGAGCACGCCGTACGGGTGGTTGGCGACCACGACGACCGGACCCGTAGCGGGCATCGCAGCCAAGGCGCCGGCGTCGTAGCGCACGTCGAGCGCCAGCTTGCGCACCGCGGCCTGAAAGAAATTCTCGTTCGGGCGCGGAAACTGCTGGTTGTCCAGGTACATCTTCTTCAGCTTCGGCTGCCCGGTCGCCTTCTCGACGAGCCGGATCATCCCGCGCTTCAAGGGAGGGTCGCTCGCAGTCGCGTAACTGAAGATGTACTTGTCCATGATGCGCTCTTGCAACGGACCTGTGACCAAAATATCTCGCGCACGCGACCGGCGTATGACAAGCGTTCTCTAGGCCGCCCGGCCGCGGCCTTTGGTCACGCGGTCGTAGGCCTGCAACTCGGCCACCAGCGCCTCGAAGTCCTTGAGCGCCACCATGTTCGGCCCGTCGGAGGGCGCATGGTCGGGGTCGGGATGGGTCTCGATGAACACCCCGGCGACCCCGACCGCGACCGCCGCGCGCGCCAGCACGGCCACGAATTCGCGCTGGCCGCCCGAGGAGGTCCCCCGCCCCCCGGGCTGCTGGACCGAATGGGTGGCGTCGAAGATGACGGGCGCGTCGGTCGCGCGCGCCATGATCGGCAGCGACCGCATGTCGACGACGAGCGTGTTGTAGCCGAAACTGACGCCCCGCTCGGTGACCAGCACGTCGCCGGCGCCGGCCGCGTCGAGCTTTTCGACCACGTTTGTCATGTCCCAGGGCGCGAGGAACTGCCCCTTCTTGACATTGACCGCGCGGCCCGTGCGCGCCGCCGCGACCAAGAGGTCGGTCTGGCGGCAAAGGAAGGCCGGGATCTGCAGGGCGTCGACGACCTCGGCGACCCGGGCGCACTGGGCGCTCTCGTGCACGTCGGTGACCACCGGCAGGCCGATGGACTCCCGGATCTCGGCGAAGACCGGCAACGCCGCCTCGAGCCCCAGCCCCCGCGCGCCCGAGCCGGAGGTGCGGTTCGCCTTGTCGAACGACGTCTTGTAGACCAGCCCGACGTTCAGCCGCGCCGCGATCTCCTTCAGCGCCTGAGCGGTCTCGAGCGCATGGGCTCGGCTCTCCATCTGGCAAGGCCCGGCGATCAGCGCGAGCGGCAGGTTGGCGCCGAACGTCGTCGCGAGCGCCCCGCGGCCGACCTGAACGATGGCGTTGTTGCGCAAGGGGTTAGAGTCCTTCGTTACCGGCCAATTCGTGCGCGTCTTTGGGGCAAACTCACCGCTTTGGCAAGCGCGGCGCACGCGCGCTCGGGCGCCAAATGGCCGAAAGCGCTACAGGCCGTCGAACCACACTTTCCACTGCGGCGCGGCGGTGGCGAATGTGCCGCGGTGGTCGGTCTCGCCGGTGGAGATCGCCTCGACCTGCATGTTCCCGGCCCCCATCGCGTGCTGATAGGTCATAGCGAGCTGGCCGAGCGCCGTCGGAATGGCCTCGTCCGCCTCCCCGTAATAGTTGCGGACCGGACTCTTCACGACCCAACGGTAGGCGGTCGTCTTCTCGGCGAGCAGCCGGCCGTAGGCCGAGGCGGCGAAGAATTGCGGATCGAAATAGTCCGCCCGGACCAGCTTGCGCAGGTCAGTCGGGATTTCGGCGGAGTCGACCGGCTGCTTCTCGTAGAGCTTGCGGGCGGCGTCATACGCAGCGTCGTTGATCACCGAGCGCGCGAGCCCTGGAACGCCATAATAGTTTTCGAAGGAGAAGGCGGACAAAATGACGATGGTGGTAAGCCAGGGCGCGTCATTCTTCCGCGGGAAATCCAGCGCCCCGCTGATCAGCGCAAAGGCGTCGACCGGCGCCGAGGCGGTCGCCGCCGCCGAGACCGGGACGCCCGAATCCTCGAGCTTTTCCAGGAACGCCATGGTCGCGAAGCCGCCCTGCGACCATCCGCCGAGGAACAGTTTGGGCGTCGACACGCCCAGCTGAGCGAGCACGGCCCGGCTGGCGACCAGAAGGTCGTAGCTCGCCTGCTGGTGGCTGGCCTTCACCACATAACCTTCCGGCTCTCTCGACTGGCCCATTCCAAAATAGTCCGCGGCGATGACGACGTAGCCCTGCCCGGCGAACTGCGCGAGCATAAGCTGGGTTTCCGGCGACTGATCCGGAAACGACGGGACTTCGTCTTTCCCATACACGGTGCCGTGCTGGTGGGAGAGGATCGGAAAGCTTGCCGCGCCGGTGTCGGGAACGGCGAGAAGTCCGGTCGCGACGGTCGGCTTGTTCCCGCGCTCGGGGATCACCGACGCATAGGTGACGCGATAGAGTTTCACCCCGTTGCGCGCTGGTGTGTAAGCCACGTTCACGCCGAAGAATTTCGGCGCGTCGACGGTGAGGATCTGGTTGAGCTTCTCGACGTCCCAACCGCCGATGAGCTCGTAGCTCACGTCGGAAGAGACTTGCACGGGCGCAGCGTCACTTGCTTGCGCAGCCTCGCTCTGAGCGAGACCGCCCAGCGCCAGCGCCAGCAGCGCGAGGCAACGAACAAGCATAGACATGGGCCCGGTCTCCCCGGAATTTGCCAGGTTCGAAGCGCGACGCCTCACCGAACGAGGCGTCGGACATGGAGCGTCCGGTTGCCATGCAATTCCGCTCGGCGCAACGCTCCATGCGCCACCGGCGCTCCGACACCCCGCCGGACGATGAAAGCGGTGCGCCCAGCGTCTCAGGACGCCGTCGCGACGCATGCTTGAATGCGTGCGGCAATCGAGCTATTCTAGCCTGATGAAAAAAGCCAGCATAACCGAAGCAAAAAACAATCTCAGCGCGCTGATCGACGGTCTTAGGAACGGATCGCCGGTCTTGATCGCAGATCGAGGCCGGCCCGTGGCTCGGCTCGTGCCGGCGCTCGATAACGACGACGGCGCGGACGCTGGAAGAGTTGCCCGGCTTGTCCGCGAAGGGCTCGCCAGACCGGGTCGTGGCGCGTTGCCCCCTTTATTCCTGACAGTCCGGCCGCCACGCGCGGACCCGGGCGCGTCGGCCGTCGATATCCTGATCGCCGAGCGCCGGGAAGGTCGGTGAAGTTCTGGGACGCGTCGGCGATTGTTCCGCTCCTCATCGAAGAGGCTGGGACAGATTTCGTGACAGGACTTGTCCAGCTGGACCCCGGCATGGCGGTCTGGTGGAGCACACGAGTCGAGTGCGTTTCGGCGCTGGCGCGTCTGGAGCGCGAGGGGCGCTTCGACCGTGAGCGCGCCGACCTCGCCTATGTTCGGCTGAGGACCTTGGCGGCCGTGTGGCTTGAAATCGAGCCGAGCGAGATTGTGCGCGAAAGCGCGATCCGGTTCCTGCGCGTTCACTCGCTGCGGGCGGCCGACGCCCTGCAGCTCGGCGCGGCTTTTGTCGCCGCCGAGCGCCGGCCGCCGTCCCTCGAACTGGTGACCTTCGACGACCGCCTCGCCGACGTCGCCCGGAAAGAAGGATTTGCGCTGATCGACGCAGCCGCGCTCTGACCTGTTCGTTTGGCAAGCCCGGCGCCGCCGTCCGAGCCTCATCCGGCTTCGTGCGAAATCTGTTAAGACTTTGTCATCGAACGCGGGCCTTGTCCTTTCGTTTCAGGCAAACCCGTTGGCGATGGGCGCCGCTCGCGTCCCCTCGGTTGACAAGGGTCAAATCAAGACCGGCGGCCGATGCTAGGTTGACCGCCGTTGCTGACTTTCGAGCCGGTGACGAGTGATCGGTCCGGCGAGCGAAGCCGCCACGGTTCAGAAGTCCGGCGCCTTGTTCTGGGCCCGGCGGTGAAATTGGCCAAATCGACGCGGCAGCCGGATCAACAGGCGAGAAAAGGGAGGTCTCAATGACCATACATCGGAAGCATGTTTTTCTGTGTGCGGCAGCCGCCGCGGCCGTCGCCGTCGGCGCGGCCGGAACGGCTTACGCGGCCGATCCGGTGGCGAAATGGTGCCAAGGGGTCAAGATCGCGGCGTTTCCCGGCGGCCCGCAGGGCGCCGTCTTCGCCAACAACGTCTACAACGGCTACCGGCAAGCGGAGCTCGATCTCGGGCCGTCGGTCACCTACTACTTCTCGAACTGGGACCCCAACACGATGTTGACCCAGTTGCAGCAGGCGATCGCCACCAAGGTCGACGGCATCGCCTTTATGGGGCATCCGGGCGACGACGCCACCGATCCGCAGATCGAAAAGGCTTTCGCTCAGGGCATCATCTTCACGACGGCGAACACCGCGCTGCCCAAGGCGCAGGACAAGTTCGGGCCTCAAGGCATGGGCTATGCCGGCGCGCCGAACCACGCCGCCGGTTACGCGCTCGGCGCCGAGGCGGCGAAGCGCGCGGGCATCAAGCCCGGCGACGAAGCGTTCGTCTGGGGTCTGAAAGGCCAGGGCGGCGACCGCGGCTCGCGTACGGTCGGCGTGATCGAGGCGATCGAGAAGGCCGGCGGCAAGGTCATCTACCAGGAGATCGACAAGGGGACGGACGCCGATCCAAACGCCGGCACCGCGACCTTCGTCGGCGTGATGAAAGCCAATCCGGGCATCAAGCTGGTCGTCACCGACCACGGCGCCTTGACGGCGAACGTCGGCGTCTACGCCCGCGCCGCCTCGTTGAAGCCCAGCCAGGTTTTCTTCGCCGGCTTCGACATGTCGCCGAATACCGCCAAGGCGATCAAGGACGGCTATCAGGACCTGGTGATCGACCAGCAGCCCTATCTGCAGGGCTACCTGCCGATCCTCAACATCTGCCTGACCAAGAAGTTCGGCTTCTCGGGTCTCGACATCAACACCGCGGGCGCGTTCGTCGACCCGAAGAACGTCGACGTCGTGGCGCCGCTGGCGGCCAAGGAAATCAGGTAGGCGTCGCCAAAGACCCTCACTCTGCCGCTTTGCGGCTTCCCTCTCCCGGTGGGAGAGGGGCGTCCCCTTCCCCCCGAGGGGGAGGTGGCCGCGCAAGCGGCCGGATGAGGGTTTCCCGGCGCGGCCCGATCTCATCTTGCTCTTAAGAAAGGCCAAGCGGCATGGCGGAGTCCGCGACATCCAACGCCGGCGAACCGCCGGTGATCGAGCTGAAAAACGTGTCCAAGACGTTCGGCGAAGTCCGGTCGCTGGCGGACGTCAATTTCCGGGTCGATCGCCGCGAAATCGTCGGCCTGCTCGGGGACAATGGCGCCGGCAAGTCGACGCTCATCAAGGTGGTGATGGGATTTCATTCGCCCGATCCGGGCGGCGAAATCTACTTCCGCGGCAAGCGGGTGGACGACTGGTCGGTCGCGCGGGCGCGCAACCTCGGGATCGAGACGGTCTACCAGGAGCGCGCGCTGTGCGAGAAGCAGCCGATCTGGCGCAACATGTTCATGGGCCGCGAGCTGCGCACGCGCTTCGGCCTGCTCGACGTCGAACGCATGAAGGCTGAATGCGCGCGGCTGATGAGCGAGCACATGGGCTTCACGTCGGCCGCGGTCCATCCCAACAACGTGGTCGCGACCATGTCCGGCGGCGAGAAGCAAGGCGTGGCGATCACCCGAGCCCTCTATTTCGAAGCCGAACTGGTGATCCTCGACGAGCCGACCATGGGCCTGTCGCTCACCGAGACCAAAAAGACGCTCGATTTCGTCCGCCACATCAAGGCGGTGGGCAAGTCGGCGATCTTCATCGACCACAACATCTTCAACATCTATCCGGTCGTCGACCGGCTCTATGTGCTCGATCGCGGCCGGGTCGCGGGCGTCTTCAACCGCTCGGAGATCACGATGGACGAGCTGATCGAGCGCCTCTACCACGTTGCGCGGACCGGCCAGATGGAGATGCCGACATGACCGGAGACGCCGTTCAAGCCCGCCCGGTCGGCAACCGGGGCGCGGGGCCGTCGTTCCTTCTGCGCTACGGCAGCCAGATGGGGATCATCGGCGTGGGCCTGGCGATGTGGCTCGGCTTCGTCATCGCCGCGCCCCGCGTGTTCATGGACGTCGACATCTATCGCGCCTTCGCCGAGACGACGCCGCTGTTCGGCATCGTTGCGCTGTCGCTGACCTTCGTCGTCATCACGGGCGAGATCGACCTGTCGTTTCCTTCGGTGATGGCGCTCGGCACGGCCGCATTCTGCCTGGTCACCGCCTACGGCGGCGCGCCGTGGTGGGTCGGCCTTATCTGCGGGCTCGGGACCGGCGCCTTGTGCGGACTCGTCAACGGCCTCTTGGTCGCGACGCTCAACATTCCCTCGCTCGTCATCACCATCGGCACGGGGTTTCTGTTCCGCGGTCTCGAGCTCGTGCTGATGAACGGCACCGGCGTGCCCCTGACTGCGGAAGCCTACCCTCAGATGCACGCGCTTCTTCGCGAGCCGCTGTTCGGCGTCCCGGTCCAGGCGCTGTGGATGGCGGCGATCCTGATCGTCGAATGGGTCCTGCTCAACCGAACCCAGTTCGGCGCGCATGTCTTCCTCACCGGCGACAACGCCACGAGCGCCCGGCTGATGGGCGTCAACGTCGGCAGGGTCAAGATCAAGGCTTTCGTGCTCGTCGGCGTGACCGCGGTGTTCTGCGGCATGTTGAGCTCGATCTACGGCTATTACTTCTGGCCGAGCACCGGCGACGGCTCGCTCCTCAACACGATCGCCTCGGTCTTCCTCGGCGGCACGTCGGTGTTCGGCGGCACGGGCTCGGTGGTCGGGACGTTCGTGGCCGCGTTCATCATCGGAGCGATCAACGCGGGCATCGTTTCGGCGGGCGTCAACGCCTTCTACACCCAGCTCGCCTTCGGACTCGTGATCGTCATCTCGGTCGTGCTGCAGACCCTGATCGACCGCCGCATCCGTCGGCAGTCGCTGACCGGGCGGTAACGCGGCCCGGACCGGCAATCGGCGCTATTGGGCGCACTTCGGGCCTGGAGGATCGCCAGCAAGGCCCAGAGTTCGGATCGAAAGTAGGCCTTTCGGATCCGGGGGCCGCTAGCGTTCCCTTTCAGGCGCTCGGCGTGTCCGGCTTCTGGCGGACTGGGCTGACGAGAGAGCGTCGGCAAGACCGCCGACGCTCCTTCCGGAGGAACACCAACGCTCAGCGGATGCCCGCGTCGATCAGCGTGGTCAGCGCGTCGATCGTCTTGGGCGTGACGGCGCCCGCGCCGGTGTTGAGCGACAGGCCCGGCATCTTGTACTTCGCGGTCATCACGCACTGCACGACCGGCACGAAACCCTGCAGATAGAGGAGCTGGTCGAGCGTGGCGCTGACGTATCCGGACTTCAGGCCGTCGATCGTCGCCGGCGCAAGGTCGATACCGCCGACGATGATCTCGCCCGGCTTCTTGCCCGCCTTCTTCAGCGCCTCAGGCATGACGCCAGTGACGCTGCCGTGCTGCAGGCCGATCGCCTTCAGATTCGGATGAGCCTGGATATAGGCGGCAAATTGCGGGATGCCGAGCGTTGGGTCGCTGTTGACCTCCTGCGGGATGTCCAGCCGATCGACCTTGAGGCCGGCCTTTTCCAGCGTGTCGGCGAGGCCCTTCTCGGATACGCCCCGCTCGGCCTGGCTGAAGATGCCCCAGACCACCGCCTCGTCGCCCGCCTTCAGGCCCTGCGCGATCATGGCGTTGGCGGTCAGCGCGCCGCCGGCGTAGAGATCGACGCCGGCGTAGCCGAAGCCTTTGGGGCCGAACTCCTTCTGCAGGTCGGTCAGCGGAGCGTTGCCGTCGGTGACCACGATCCCCTCATCGACGGCTTGCTTGACGAGGTCGTGAAACGCGACGCTGCCGGGGTGCCCCATGATCTCGATGCAGTTGGGCTTGGCGGCCATGGCTTCCTTGAACTGGTTGATCATGGTCTCGGGCTCCCACTTCGAGAACTGAGCCTTCAGATCGACCCCCAGCGCTTCGGCGGCTTCCTTTGCGCCGGTTTGACGGGCGAGGGTCGCGCCGTCGCCGGCGTTGCCGCCCATTTGCATGTACATGACGAGGCCTTTGCCGATCGGGTCGGCGGAGACCGGTCCCGCAATCGCCGTGACCGCCGCAGCGGCGACGCCGACCAAAATCATGTTGAGTGAACGCATTTTCGCTTCTCCCTATATCGGGTCCGCCTTCCGCGACGGCCCGCTTTATTCGGCAGCGCGGGCGCTCCCGAACCTTCTGAACGACCCCAGCCGGGCGAGGAACGCCTGTCGGCGCTGCGGCTCGTCCACGTACAAGTAGAAGATGATCGCGATGAGAAAGATCAGCCCCTGCACCGTTCGCACCCAGGCGCCGGTGAGGCCCGCGGCGACGAGGCCGGCCTCGACCATGCCGATGATGAAGCAGCCGAACACCGTGCCGAGAATGGTCGCGCGGCCGCCGAAGATCGAGGTGCCGCCGATCAGCACCGAGGCGATGGCGGTGAGCAGGTAGCCCTGCCCCTGATTGCCGAAGAAGTTCTTGTTCTCGAGGGTGAGAATGATGGCGGCGCAGGCGGCCAGAAACCCCATCAGGGTGAAAATCTTGATCTTCTCGCGGTCGACGTCGATGCCGACGACGCGCGAGACGTCGTTGGAATCGCCGATGAACAGCGTGTGCTCGCCGAAGCGGTGGCGGGTGAGGATGAGCCAGAGGAAGCCGACGATCACGGCCGTCCACAAGGCCTGGATCGACACCTCCTGCAGCCAGGGGACGCTCGCCACCCCAGCGAACGGTCGCCCGACGATCCATTGCCAGACCGAACTCTCCTCGGCGCCCCTGAGCGCGTAGGATTTGCCCCCCGACAGCACCGTCGCCATGCCCGCCCAGAAGAACTGGGTCCCGAGCGTCGTCATGAACGAGGGAATGCCGACCTTCGCAATGATCACGCCGTTGATGAAGCCGACCAGGATTCCGGACGCCAGGCCCGCGACCACCGCCAGCCAGGAAAGTTCGTATTCCTTGAACAGAACCGCGAAAACGAACCCCGAGAAGGCAATGATCGAAGGGAAGCAGAGGTCGATTTCCCCGGCCCCGATCACGAAGGTGAGGCCCGCGGCCAGCAGGATCAGCGGCGGAAGGGTGGAGAGGAAGGTCGTGTAGATGTAGGGCGCGAGGAAGACGCCCGGCGACAGGTACATGAACAGCGCCAGCAGCAGCGCAAAGACGATGATGATCGGCAACGCCTCGAAACGCTGCACGAATCCTTCCCCTGACCCCTGAGCCATCCGGTTCGCCCCCTAGCCCTTGTGCTGCAGGCCGATCAGGTACTCCGTCAGCTCCGCCACCGTCATGTCCTTCGGATCGATTTGCGACACGATCCGGCCGCGATCCAGCACGACCAGACGGTCTGCGACTTCATGCACATGCGCCAGATTGTGTTCGATATAGATGCAGGCGTGCCCGGACTGTTTGATCTTGCGCACAAAGTCGATGACTTTTCGCACTTCGGCGACGCCGAGCGCGGCGGTCGGCTCGTCGAGCACGATGAGGTCGGCGTTGTAGTGCATCGCCCGGCCGATCGCGATGCCCTGGCGCTCGCCGCCCGAGAGTTTGCCGACGGTCGAATCGACGGTGATGCCGACGCCGCGGAATCCGATCACATCGATCAGGATCTGCCGGGCGACCTCCTTCTCCCGCTTGATGTCGATGAAGCCGAAACGGTTGGCGATCTGCCGGCCGACGAAGAAATTGCGCCAGAGAGGCTGCTTCTCCGCCAGCGACTTGTCCTGGTAGACCGTCTCGATCGACAGGTCGTGCGCCATGCGCACCGAATACTCGTTCGGCTGGATCTCGCGATCGCGGACGAAGATCTTTCCGGCCGTCGGGGCGAGGACGCCGGTCATCACCTTGATGAGGGTGGACTTTCCGGCGCCGTTGTCGCCGATGAGGCCGACGATCTCATTGCGTCCTATGGCGATGTTGATGTCGCGCAGCGCGTATACGGCGCCGAAATGCTTCTGCACGCCCTCCAGACGCACGATGGACGCAAAGTCAGCGGTCGGGGGCGCCATGAGTGCTCCTCCCGCCGGAAATCCGGCGACGAGCGCCGTTCCTCATACAATATGAAGTATGCCCAACTCTCAGGCGTTGGCAATGGGGCCGCTCGCCGCAGGAAGGCTGAGCCCGCGCCCGGGGCCAGGTCAAGACTCGGCGCGCCGCCCGCCAGCGCCGTCATCGCGAGGAGGCCGAAGGCCGACGTGGCGATCCAGGGGAAGCAGGGCGCCCTACGGCGCCCTGGATCGCCACGTCGCCGCTTCGCGGCTCCTCGCGTTGTAGGGCTCGGTCGCCGACCGCGCCCTACAGCGCCCCCTCAATCCACGACCTCCAGCCAATGCAGCAGCCCGCGCTGGTCGCCGGCGACGAGGCGATTGGGTGCGATGGCGACAAGCGCATTGACGGGGGCGTCGAGCTCGAGCCGGGCGATCTCGGCCCTGATCGCCGCGTCCCACAGTCGGATCGTCCTGTCGTCAGAGCCCGAGGCGAGCCGCCCGTCCGCCAGGAGGCAGAGGGTGTTGACGTCGTCCGTGTGCCCCTCGAGGCGGGCGGTCTCAACCCCGGTCGCAGCGTTCCACACCCGGATCGTCCCGTCGTAAGAGCCCGAGGCGAGCCGCCCGTCCGCCAGAAGGCAGCGATCGCTGACCGAGACTCTGTGCTTCACGCGCCCAGCAGTCTGGGCCCCGTTCGCGGCTCCCATCAAGCAGATCGTCCCGTGGTTATCGCGCAAATAATCCCGCGGGTCGGACGGAATCCAAAGAACCCCGGCCGAGACTTCGTGCCCTGCAAGGCGGGCCGTCTCGGCTCGAGTCGAAGTGTCCCACAGCCGGAGCATCTTGTCCGACGATATCGAGGCGAGCCGCCCGTCCGGAAGCAGGCAAAGAGCGGTGACGTGGCCTGTTTGCCCGTCGGGGCGCGCGGTCTCAGCCCCGGCCGCTGCGTCCCACAGCCGTATCGTGTTGTCGCCAGAGCCCGAGGCGAGCCGCCCGTCCTTGAGCCTGCACAGAGCGGTGACAGTGTCGGTGTGCGCCACGAGGCGAGCGGTCTCCACCCCAGTCGCGGCGTCCCAAAGCCGGATCGTCTCGTCCGCAGAGCCCGAGGCGAGTCGCCCGTCTGCCAGAAGACAGAGAGCGTTGACCGCGTCAGTGTGCCCCACCAGGCGGGCGGTCTCCACCCCGGTCGCGGCGTCCCACAGCCGGATCGTCCCGTCCTTAGAGCCCGAGACGAGCCTCCCGTCTGTGAGCTGGCAGAGAGCGGTGACCGTGTCGGTGTGCCCCTCGAGGCGGGCGGTCGCGGCCCCCGTTGTCGAGGCCCACAGCCGGATCCCCCTGTCCTCCGAGCCCGAGGCGAACCGCCCGTCCGTCAGAAGGCAGAGAGCGGTAACCCGATCGGTATGCGCCACGATGCGGGCGGTCTTGCCCCCGGTCGTGGCGTCCCACAGCAAGATCGTCCTGTCATTCGAGCCCGAGGCGAGCCGCCCGTCCGCTAGAAGGCAGAGGGCGTTGACTCGCCCCAGGTGCCCCTCGAGGCGCGCGGTCTCGGCCCCAGTCGCCGCGTCCCACAGCCGGATGGTCCCGTTTTTCGAGTCCGAGGCAAGCCGCCCATCCGCTAGAAGGCAGAGAGCGTTGACCGCGCGCCCCTCTTCGAGGCGCGCGGTATCGGCCCCGGTTTCAACGTCCCACAGCCGGATCGTTCCGTCGCCAGAGCCCGAGGCGAGCCGCCCGTCCGCCAGAAGGCACAGAGTGGCGACCGAGCCCATGCGCCCCTCGAGGCGGGCCGTCTCGACCCCGGGCGGCGTGAGCGTGGACTTGAGAGGAACGATGGACGGATGGGGCAGGAGCCGGCGCACACGGTCGATGAACCCTGACCCGGCGACGGCCTCGAACCCCGCCAGACGCCCGATGAGTTGCACTGGCAGTTGACTCGCGTCGCGCACGCAGATGCCGCGGATCAGGCGCAAGGTTCCGCCGATCAGGCTTTGCGCCTCCCCGACGCCGTAGCGCTGATAGTCGGCGACCAGCGCGTGAGGATTCGCGGTCGTCTCCAGCTTCGCCTGGAGCCAGCCGGGATCGAGCAGCAACGCATCCAGCCGCGCGCGCTCCTGAGCCTCCGCGAGATGGTGCGGAAGATTGAGGTAATAATAGCGCCGGTTCCGCGCGTCGGTCTCTCCACTCGCGACGCCGTCGAGCGCCGCGACAAGCTGCCTGTGTTGCGCGACGAGTTCGTCTTTACCCTCCCGATCCCGCAGGAAATGACGGGTCGTGTCGTGCAGACGGCAGAAGCGTTGTCCGAAGTCGAGGTCGAGCAAGAGCGAGAGGTCAAACAGGTTCTTGAGCAGGTCTTCGGCTTCGAAGTCCTCGAGACCGCCACCGGCCGCCCATAAGCGAGCGACGATGCCGATGGGAATCTCCGCGTCCTCGGGAAAGACGCCGAGTTCGCCGAAACGCGCGCGCTCCGCTTCGGACAGAAGTTCGAGGCTCACGCGGATGGTGCGCGCAACCGCCTTGGCGCGATCGGCGTCGTCGCGCGCATCGAAGACGACGAGGCCCCTGGCATCGAGCCGCTTATTTGCGCCGACGATCGCCACGGACAGCGATTCGTGGGCCTTGACCACGCGATCGCGCAGGAAGCCGTTGACGATCTTGAGAAGCTGCGCCCATTCGCCGAGGCGCGCTGCGAGCATCTTGAGATTGGCGCGCTCGCTCGCGACCTGATCCTCCGGCAGGGCCGCCGAGATCAGGCTCAGCGCCTCGCTCGCCTGCATGGCGTCGACCGGCTGGCGCAGCGCCGTCTGCGGCAGGACGCTGTCAATCCGCGTCGTGACCAGCCGGACGCAGTGCGGCCCGCCCTGCAGGAAGGGCCTCAAGTCCGGCTCGCGCCACGCGTCGTCCACGATCAGGAGAATGCGGCGGTCGCCGAGCGCCTCGCCGAGCTTCCCGGCGGCGGCGTTGATCGTCTCCAACCCCGGCCGCTCGCCGGTCAGCACCTCAATCTGGTCAGTGAGGATTGACAACAGCCGCTCAGGCTTCTCGCCGAGCTCCGCCCACAGAATTCCGTCGAAATAGGCGTCCTGAATGTCGGAGTCGTGGGCGAGCGCCTTGGCGAGCGTCGTCTTGCCGTAGCCGCCTGCGCCCTTGAGCGCCGCCGTGATAGCGGCGACCGCGTCGCCCTTGGCGTCGAGGAGCAGCCGTTTCAGCGCGTCGAACTCCTTCGGGCGTCGAACGAAATCCTTCGGCGGCTCCGGCGCCATCATCGGCACGCGCTTCTGCCGGCTCACGTCCTGAAGGACGCGGATCAGCGTCGTCTGATGCTCGGTGAGGGCGAGGTCGTAGATCTGGCCGAGCCAGCGCGGCAGGGCGCCGAGGTCCCTGAGGCCTGGCTCCCTGACCGGGCAGACGGTCTTGCCCTCCTGCCGCGCCAGCCGGATCTCACGCCTGACATAGGGGCTGGCCAGCGCCGCCGGCGTGACGACGAGGACGAAATGGTGGAGGGCCTTCGATCTCAGCGCGTCCTCAATCTGGCTCCACCAGTCCGGGCCGCCTTCCAGCGACTCGAGGTCCCGCCAAACCGAGAGGTCGCGCTCACCGAGCCACGCGCGCAGCCAAGCGGCGTATTCCGCGCCGTCCTTGCGCGAATAGGAGATGAACGTTCGGCCCGGAGATTCGCCGACCATGAGAAGCGCCGCCCTGCCCGACCACTCTACCCGCATTGCGAGCGCGTGCAATGACGGGCGCGTCGGGCGGGTTTCGAAACCCCGAGCAACTTCCAAGGTGGTTCTTGGACCGGTGCAGCGCCTTGTCTGCGCCGTCTCGCGAGCGAAGCGTGGCGATCCAGGGGAACGTAATGCGCCCGGCGTTCCCCTGGGTCGCCACGCCCCTTCGGAGCTCGCGATGACGATGTCACCGGCGGCGCCGGCCGGGTTTCCGAACCCCGAGCAATCTCTTGCCAAAGGCCCGGCGCGCGTGATTCTGTATTTCCGAAAGCATCCCCAACGACCCCGGAGCCCAGCCACGCCGACCCATCTGGCCCTTGTCCCGCCCGGGTCCCGTCCGTCGGCGTTCGTCGGCGTGCAAGCTTCCCGGTACGCCCAACATGAGCCGCGATTGGAAGCGTAAAATGGGTGGACACTTCGTCCAGAACTTTCACTTCTTTGGATAACGTACTGAAATCATTTGATCTGCCACACGAGCGCGGCGACCTGATCGCGGCAAAAGTGTGGCAAACGACCCCTTCCGCGCCCTTCGCGAATCACAAATTGAAGCCTAACCCCTTGAAATCGCCCGATCGGTTGCAAAAGATACGCATCGCCTGGCGCCCAGGCCGCAGGACCCCCACCCCATGACCGAACTTGGCATCCTCGCCCGCCGCAAGATCGAAGCCGAGATCATCGCGCCCATCTACGACGAGATGCGCAAGGCGATTGGCGAAACGCAGGCGCGCGCGATCCTGAGGGCCGCCATCCGGCGTGCGGCGATCGCGTCCGGCGCGGAGCTCGCGGCGCGCGCGCCCGAGGGGGCCAGCCTCGAGACCTTCAAGTCCATCTTCCCGCTGTGGACAAAGGACAACGCGCTGGCCGTCGAGGTCAAGCGCGACGAGCCCGGCGTCTTCGATTTCAACGTCACCCGCTGCCGCTACGCCGAGTCCTACCGCGCCATGGGCCTCGGCGGCCTGGGGGACATTCTGTCCTGCGACCGCGACGGCGCCTTCTGCGAGGGCTATGATCCGCGTATCGAATTGACACGGACTCAGACCATCATGGGCGGGGCGAGCCATTGCGACTTCCGCTACCGGGCCGAGGCGAAAGACCCCGGCGACTGAGCCGCCGAGCCCGAGCGGGGCGGAAACCATCGAGGGGAAGGCCATGAAGCTCCTGTCCGTTCTCGTCGGCGCCGCCGCGCTGGCGCTAGCCTATCCCCCCGGAAAAGCCGCGGCCTCGCCGGACACCCGCTTCATCGACCTCAATCCGGACCGGTCGATCGAGGTCACGGGCGAAGCCAGTGTCGAGGCGGCGCCGGACTTCGCCAGGGTCACCCTTGGCGTCACCACCACAGGCAAGGACGCGGGCGAGGCGATGGCGGCCAACGCCAAGGCGACCAACGCGCTGATCGCGTCCCTCAAGGGCGAAGGCCTCGCCCCGGCCGACATCCAGACGTCCAGCCTTTCGATCTCGCCCAATTTCTCCAACCGCGCGCCCAGCTCGTCCGAGCCGCCGGCGATTGTCGGCTACACCGTCGGGAACATGGTGACGGTGACCGTCCGCGATCTCTCCCGCCTTGGCGCCCTGCTCGATAAGGCTGTCGGAAGCGGGGCCAACGCCATGGTTGGCGTCGCCTTTGGCGAGAACGACGTCAGCGGCCTGCTCGACAAGGCGCGCCCGCTCGCCTTTGCCGACGCGAGGCGCAAGGCCGAGCTCTACGCGGCCGCGGCCGGGTCGAAGATCGGCCGGCTGATGGAGCTCAGCGAGCAGGTCGGCGGATCGCCCACGCCCTTCTCGCGTCGCGTCTACGCAACCTCCGCCATGAACGCCCCGACGCCGGTCGAGGCCGGCCAGGACAAGCTCACGGTGACGGTGACGGCGCGGTTCGAGCTGATTCAGTAGCCCTGTCTACGAACCGGGGACGCTTCATGTGCCGCGCCATTCGCCCGCTGTTCAATTTCGAGCCTCCGGCGACGGAGGAGGAGATCCGCGCCTCGGCGCTTCAGTTCGTGCGCAAGGTGAGCGGCTTTTCGCACCCGTCGCAGGCGAACGCGGAGGCCTTCGCCCGCGCAGTCGACGAGGTCGCCGACGTCACCCGGCGGCTGGTGGCGTCGCTCCACAGCGCCGCGCCGCCGCGCGATCGCGCCGTCGAGACGGTCAGGGCGCGCGAGCGGTCGCGTCGGCGTTTTGGATGATCCGACCGCGACCGTCGGAAGGTTGGGGCCGCGATTTCGTCATGCCCGCCGCCTATGTTCGGTTCGGGCGGGGTTCGTCAGGAAAGGAAAGGCTCATGCGCATCAGGATTCTCGCCGCAGCGCTCTCTGCGGCCGCAATGCTTTTGTCGGCCGCCGTAGCGGACGCCGAGACGGTCAAGTACAAGGCGGATCTGACGGGAGCGGCCGAGACGCCGCCGACCGACAGCAAGGGGACTGGATCCCTGTCGGCCACCTACGACACCGCGACCAAGACACTGACCTGGACGGCCGACTATTCCGGCCTTAGCGGTCCGGCGATCGCGGCGCATTTCCATGGGCCCGCGCCGGTCGGCAAGCCTGCGCCGATCGAGGTGCCGCTCAAGCCGCCGCTCGACAGCCCGATGAAAGGCTCGGCGACGCTGACCGACTCCCAGGCCAAGGATCTGATGGACGGGCTGTTGTACTTCAACATCCACACCGCCGAGCACAAGCCCGGCGAGGTCCGCGGCCAGGTCGAGAAGGCGATGTGAGCGGTTCGCCGGAGGCGTAGGGCGCGCTCGACGAGCGGGACGGCGCGGCTGCCGGCCGCGTCGTACCCATGCCCGCTCGGGATGAGCGAAAGCGGCTCATCGCGTTCCGCTCGGAGACCGGAGCTGGCCCTTACCGGTCTTGCCTCGAATAAGCGCTGACTTCGGGCGGTCGCCATCCGGCCAGCGCCTCCGGGCGCGGTCGCCAGATCTCGACCCGCAGCGGCCAGCAGCGTGCGGCGTCGCTCGAATGGCCCGAACCGCAGTCGCCCCCCGGGCACGCCGAGAGCGCGGCGATCAGGTCGATTTCGGCGAAGAACTCGATGAAGTCGCCGGGCCGGACAGGGCTCGCCTTCATGAAATAGCGTCCCTCGGCGCGGTCGAAACCCGTGCACATGAAGACGTTGAGCACATCGTGGACATGCGGTTCGGCCGCCTCGAACGGCAGGTTGAGGCGCCCCGCCAAAGCCTGCGTCAGGTTCGAATGGCAACAGTGGTGATAGTCGCCGCCGCCAAGCAGGCGGTTGGCGTAGGGGTCGCAGCGCGTGCCGATGACGTCGTGAACCCCGGCGCCGTCGGCGTCGAAGCCGCACCAGTCGAGCGTATCGGCGGTGATCGTCGCCATCGGCCGCAAGTACGGCAATGCGCTCCACAGGCGATCGCCGACCGTCACGTGCGTGCCGTGCAGCGCCCGCGTCTTGCCACTGTAGAAACGCTCGGCGAGGTTCGCGGCGTTCCAGAGATTGAGGTCGCCGACCTGCGATCCCTCGACGCTGACGATGCGGAAAAAATGCCCGGCCGGAACGTCGAAGGCCTCGCCTTCCCGCGGCCCGACGACGATCTCGGCGACCGGGGTCATGCCGTTTCGGGCGCGGGCGTAGAACGCGTGATCGACCGGCGGCAGCCGGTCGGCGGCGTAGACGGCGACAGGCTTTGCGGCCCTGCGCGCTGAGGCGTCGGGTGGGGTCGGGTTGCTGGCTGGACGGGGCATGGAGCAAGCGTAGCGTACGTCAAGGTGGCGGACGAGTCCTTGACATGAGGCCGCCCGTCCCGCGACCTTGAGCGCGGGCCGCCTCGGCGAGGCCGCCGCGCGGGGGGCGCGTGGCCGGAAGACCCGACCTGCCCGAGCCTGCGCCCATGGAGGCGCTGGCGCGCCTGCCCTTCTACTCCTGGCTGGTCGTTGGCACGGTCTGAGCCGGCAACCTCATGGGTCAGGCGGACGCCAGCATCGTCCAGCTCGCCATGCCGGCGTTCGAGGCGGTTGTCGCTGCGATCTGCGCGGCGACGGCGCTGGTCCGCGGAGCGGTTGTCAGGCCGCTTCGCCAAGAGGGCGAGGCTAAGGAACGAAAACCACGCGCCGCGCGTCCTCGGCCGCAGTCCACGCGCTCTCGATTTCGGCGAGCGGGACGGCGCGGGCAGCGACTTGCAGGCCGGCAGGCTTCGCCGCAGCGAGCACGGCGCCGATCGCCGCGGCGAGCCGCGGCCCCGGCACGCTGCCGAGCCCGCTGCCCATGATTTCGATCGGCGCCGAGCGCAGCACGTCGGCGCGCAGCGCAATCTGCCCGCCCGCTGCCGCGCCGATCTGCACGAAGCGAACTCTCACCGATTTCGGCCCGGCTTTGGCGGCGCCCAAGAGCAACAGCTCGGCGCTGCGGCCCCAGAGATAATCGAGCACAACGTCGACCGTTTCGGCGAAGGCGTCGCGAAAGCTCTGTTCGAGCGCGGCGTCGTCGGCGCTCAAGGCGATGGTCGCGTCGGCGCCGACGGCGGCGAGCGAGGCCAGCGCTTCGGGATTGCGGCCGGTCGCGATCACCTTTTTCGCGCCCAGATGTTTGGCGATCTGCACGGCAAGCCGGCCGGAGGCGCCGGTCGCGCCGTTGACGAGCACGGTTTCGCCCGGCGCGAGCCTCGCCCGTTCGACAAGGGCGGCCCACGACGACATGCCGGGATTGGCGATCGCAGCCGCCGTCACGTCATCGAGATCGTCGGGCACGGGCAGGCATTGCCCGGCGCTCACGACGGTCTCCTCCGCGAAAGCGCCATAGGGCGGGCGCGGCAACAGGAAATAGACGCGGCCGCCGTCGTCGAGCCTACCCACGCCGTCGACGCCGGCGACGAACGGATAGGCGCCGGACGCACTGTAATGCGCGCCTGAAGCCCGGCCGCGGGCAAGCTGCGTCAGCGCAGCGGCCGTCACCCTGACGAGCCGCTCCCCCTCGCCGGGGACCGGCGCAGGAAAATCGGCGTAAGCGGGCGTGCGCCCCTGCCCCTCAACGATCGCGGCTTTCATGGCGGAGATCCTTTCGCTTTTGCGATATGCGTGTATAACGCACATATATCAGGACCGCCGACGATGTCAAATAAAAACGTGCAAGATACACATATGACCGCGGAGCACCGCGCGCTTCACATGGCCCTGATCGAGATCGTCGGCGTCATGAACGAGCCGCAGCGCGACGAGGCGCTGATCGCCGCGGCTGGCGTTCGGCTCGACCGCGCGTTGTTTCCGCTCCTGATCGGCATCGAGCGTTTCGGCCCGATCGGCGTCGTGGAGCTCGCCGCGGGCGTGAACCGCGACCACACGACCGTCAGCCGTCAGCTCGCCAAGCTCGAAAGTCTGGGCCTCGTCAGGCGCGTCGAAAGCGCCGACGACCGTCGCACCCGCCGCGCCGTTGTCACGCCCGAAGGCAAGACCATGAGCGAGCGCATCGACGCGGCGCGGGAGCAAATGTTTCGCTCGATTTTCCGCGACTGGCCGCCCGGGGAGGTGATGGAGCTGACCCGGCTCATGGAAAAGTTCGCCCGCGCGATGCGGGAACGGCGGTGACTCCCGGCCCGACGAGCGCGCAGTTCGATGCCCAGCCGCTCTCGCGGCGTCAGGCGACACGCTCCTTCCGGGGAGCGCCCTCCTCCGCATGGCGGGCCATCCAGTCGGGCAGGAAGCTGAAGGCCTCGTTGAGCAGGTGCGGCGTGTGGAGGCCGGGCGACTCGCGAAGCGCGCGCTCGAAATAGTCGTCGAGCGCCGGCCGATAGGTCGGATGCGCGCAGTTAGCGATCACCAGTTCGGCCCGCCGCTTCGGCGACAGGCCGCGCAGATCCGCAAGCCCCTGCTCGGTGATGATCACCTGGACGTCGTGCTCGGTGTGGTCGACGTGGGTCACCATCGGGACGATGCAGGAAATCGCGCCGTTCTTGGCGGTCGAGGGCGTCATGAACATCGACAGATAGGCGTTGCGGGCGAAGTCGCCCGAGCCGCCGATGCCGTTCATGATCGATGTGCCGCGCACGTGGGTCGAATTGACGTTGCCGTAGATGTCGGCCTCAATCAGCCCGTTCATCGCGATCACGCCGATGCGGCGGATGATCTCCGGATGGTTGCTGATCTCCTGCGGGCGCAAAATCACCTTCTTGCGGTAGAGCGCCACGTCGCGGTTGAACTCGTGCGCCGCCTCGGGCGAGAGCGACACCGCCGTCGCGGAGGCGAACTCCATCTTGCCGGACTTGATCAGGTTCAGCATGCCGTCCTGCAGCACCTCGGTGTAGGCCGACAGGTTCTCGAACGGCCCGTTTTGCAGCGCGTCCATCACGGCATTGGCGACATTGCCGACGCCCGACTGCAACGGCAGCAGATTGGGCGGCAGCCGGCCCTTCTTCACTTCGTGACCGAGGAACTCGAGGATGTGCCCGGCAATCGCGCGGGATGTCGCATCCGTGGGGCTGAAAGCCGAATTGCGATCAGCGGCATTGGTTTCGACGACGGCGATGACCTTGTTGGGGTCGCAGAAGAAATAGGGCTGGCCGATGCGGTCGTGCGCCGCGACAAGCGGGATCGGACGCCGGTGCGGCGGCAGGTCGGTGCCGTAGTAAATGTCGTGCATCCCCTCGAGGGCGAGGTTCTGCCAGCTGTTGACCTCGAGGATGATCTTGTCGGCCTGGTCGAGCCAGGTCTTGTTGTTGCCGACCGACGACGACGGGATCAGCCGGCCGTCCTCGAGCGCGCCCGCGACCTCGACCACCGCCACATTGAGTTTGCCCAGGAAGCCGAACCAGACGTACTGCGCGACATGAGATAGGTGAATGTCGACATAATCGAGCTCGCCATCGTTGATGCGCTTCCGGCAGTTCGGGTCGGACTGATAGGGCAGACGCAATTCGATGCCGTCGGCCTTGGCGAGCGCGCCGTCGAGTTCGGGCGCGGTCGAAGCGCCGGTCCAGACGCCGATCTTGAAATGCTCGCCCGCGGCGTGCTTGGCCTCGATGCGGGCGGCCAGCGCGACCGGCACGGCCTTCGGATAACCGGCGCCGGTAAACCCGGACATGCCGACGTGGTCGCCGTCGGAAATCAGCGCTGCAGCTTCGTCGGCGCTCATGATTTTGGAACGCAAGGCGGCGTTGCGGATGCGGCTCTCGGTCATGATTATGGATGCTTTCTTTGGCGCCCATGATTCGTTCCCGCACCGGCGCATTTTGTGCCTAGCAGCTACAGCGCCGACGGGAATGCGACATTTGGTCTGCCATTCCTGGGTTCCCCGCTGTCCGCGCATCCCACCGCGGCTGCTTTGATCTCGCTATGCAACTGGAGTCACTAGCTTATGCTCATATTAATAAAGCCTTTTTAGTAATCCCTTTGCGGCCCCGCGGGACGACCCTGCCGCCATTCGGTCATGCATTCGGCGCATACCACAAATCCGACGAACGCTTGGACGGGTGAACGCCCGCATGAGCCCGGCATGATCCCGCGGCGCGGGACTTTCGCCTTCCGACAGGCGAAATCCTCTTCTGTAAATCTGAACTCGGCGTTTCAAGGTCGACGGCGACCGCTCCGTCCCCTTCGGCGCGTCCGACTGCTCTTTCCCCGCGGCCGCAGCCGATGCTGGCGAGGAAAAGCTGCCGTGCGCTCATCGGGTCATTTCATCGGCGAGTTGACGCGAACGTTTCTGCTCGTGGCGCGAACCGGCGATTCCTGAAGCGGCCGCGTCGCCTGCGCACATGCGCCTGAGCCGAGTTCGATTTTCCGTTCTCGTTCTGATCTCGACAATTCTGGCTCTTGCCTGCGTTGAGCAGATATGGTGACTCCTGTCCTTAAGATTCCCTTAAGGTTGGAGATGCGACATGAATCAAACGCCAGCGACACACGCAGTAGGTTGCAGGATATATCCACCGGAAGTGCAGGTAATCGAAATCGGCGATGCTGTCAAGCTTTTGAGTTTAGCCCAGCAGTTGCTCACGCTATGCATACGGATGTCAGCAAAGATTGACCCGGCGGCCGACTTCCTTGTCGGGCGAGCCGCGAAGCGAGTTGCAGGTGTCAGCGGCCGCGGCCGGAGGCCGCGTGCGATAGTTGTGCGGCGCCCGCAGGCGAAGTCCGAAGCCAAGTCTTGCAAGCTTGGTCTGGCGCCGCAACTCGATTGACAGTCGGGCCCCGGTTTGGGCCCCAGAGAGAGGTGTCGGACTGCGGGCCTGGCCTCGGTTGATCGCCAGCGCAGTCCTTGAGGCAGTCCCCGGCAAGCCTGACCGCGCCGACGCCGCAGCCGGCATAGCCCGCGAACGCGGCATTCAGCGCGGACTGTGAGCGCGGCAATCCGGCGCGTGTGAGAGACGAGGCTCTGCGCCGAGGCTCTTGATCCCGCTTTCCAAGCTGCACGAAACCTGCTTTGTTCTGCGGAGGTCCCAGATTTATTGCGAGTCCGAGGGGCGAACAAACGCAGATTTCGACGAGGTTTTCACGCAGCCTGTTTCGCGGGGCTGACCGGCCAGGAACATCCGCCCGGCCTGCGACGTCGCGCCGCTTTGAAATCGCTGCATGCGCAGGTTCTAAACTTGTCACAGACGGTTCGCCTGATCGGCGTAGGCGTCGCAACCCCCGGGCCTGTGCGCAGAACTGGGGGCCGTCATACGACAAGTCGGCGAAAGCACTGGGGAAAGACCATGACCCACACCCATTCCGAGAGCGCCCTGCATAAGCTCGCGGCCGACCTGATGAGCGCGCCGGCCGTCGTCGCCGAGGAAACGGCGACGATCCGCGAGGTGGCTGAGTTGATGCTGACGACGGGCGTCGGCGCGGTGCCCATCCTCAACGCATCGGGCGAGGCAATCGGCATCGCAAGCGACGGCGATCTGCTCTTTCGCGTGCGGGAGGATGGCCGCCGCGCCTGGTGGCTCAGCATGCTCGTCGAGGGCGCCGGCGCGGACCAGGCGTTCGCCGCCCACCGCGACCGGCCCGTGCGCGAAGTCATGTCCGCCCCGCTGATCAGTATTGGCCCGAGGACGACGGCGCCGGAAATCGCCGAGACGCTTCTGGCACATCAGATCAAGCGGCTTCCGGTGATCGAGGACGGGCGAGTGATTGGGATCGTCAGCCGCACGAACCTCCTCGCGGTCGTCGAAAGCATCCCAAAGGTTCGTCTGGAGGCGGAGCCCGGCGCGGGTCTTTTAAGCTTTCTCGAATCGATGATCGGCGGCGCGTCCCTGCGCGGCGGCCTCGACCGGCCGCAAGCCGGTCACGCAGGCCCAGCGCAGGCGGCCCCGCCGGCCGCGGCCCCCGAACCGCCGAAGCCGTTGTCCGCCAACGACTTTCGCGCCCGCGTCAGTTCCTTCAAGATCGGGACCGTCGACCAAAAGGAGAGGGAGCGCAAAGCGGTCGAGCTCGAGCGGCAGCGCCAAGTCAAGGCGCTGGTCGACATCCATGTCAACGAACACCTCTGGCGGGAGATGCTCGATCACGCCGAGCTCGCCGCGCGCGACGGCGAGACGGAGTACTTGCTGCTGCAATTCCCCTCGGATCTCTGCACCGATGGAGGCCGCAAGATCGACGTCGCCGAGGCGGGCTGGGAAGAGACTCTGCGCGGCGAGGCGGCCGACCTTTACGACCGCTGGCGCAAGGAGCTGAAGCCGCAAGGCTTCGGCCTCAGCGCGCGGATCGTCTCCTACGTCGATGGCATCATCGGCGATATCGGGCTGTTCCTGACCTGGGGCGGGGGCGAGGTCGCTAGCTAGTGAAGCGTTTCCAAAATTCGAATCATATCCTGCCGATTGAGTTCCAACGTTTCGGACGCGAGGGGTCAGGGCCGCCGGCGTGAAGCTTCAAGGTATCGATATACGAGAGCAAGATGCTCTTTGCATGAGCGGCGCAGCGCGCTCTCATCGGACCCCCTCGCAAGGACAACCCTCCCCGGTTGGGGAAGGAAATCCTGGCCGCGCCTTACAACCTGGCCGCGCCCGGCGCGCGCCCCGTTCTTGCCCACCTGTTCTTTCCCTGTTCCGTGCAAAAAACGCCTGATAATTCCCTGTTCCGGGCGTTGGAAATTCCCTGTTCCGCGCCCGGTCCGGCCTGCAAGCGGTGGGTTGCAAAGCCGGCAACGCCATGACATTGCGAGTTTTTCTGGAACGGAGCGCCGACCGCGGCGCAAGAAAATTCCCTGCTAGCAGGGAATTCGAATTGGCGGCGGCGGACCCGAAAGCGGTTTGTTTCTGGATGGGATCGGCGGAGCTCCCACCCATGGCGATGCCGGTTCCCCCTTCTCCGCGAAGCGGGGAAGGTGGCCGAAGGCCGGATGGGGTGTGGAAAGCAGATATGGTCCGGCGACGGCTCGCGCTGACGGTCGCGCAATCCGATCAGAGTTGCGGCGGCGGGCCACACCCCATCCGGCGCTTCGCGCCGTGACCGGGTCGAGCCCGGTCACAGGCTCTTCCCCAGCAAGCTGGGGAAGGTGTCCGCGCGACCAGGGCGGCCCCTCTCGACGCGAAAACGCCGCCTCGTTTGAAACGAAACGGCGCTGAACGTTTCCGATCGGGAGGCGTGGACGCCTACTGCTGCTGCGCGGCCTTCTTGCCGATCCGGCTCTTGGAGGCGCGGTCGCCCGCCTGCACCGCGTCGGCTTCGCACATGTAGGCGCCCTGCTTGGTCGTGCCGTAGCTGCGGGTGCCCTCGTAATGGTAGATGTGCGACTTGGTGTTGAGCCAAACCACCTTGTCACTGGGGCAGCGACCCTTCGCTTCGGCTTCGGAGCTGAACTGACCGGCGCCGGTCGGCTGGGCCATCGGCCGCATCGGCGCTGGGGCCGGCGCCGGCTTCGGCAGGGCGGCCTGCGTCGGGGCCGGCGCAGGCGCCACCGGTGCGGGCGCGGCGGCCGGAGCCACCGGTGCGGCGGCAGGCGCCGAGGCTGCGGCCCCAGCCGGCGCGTTCGCGTGCTGGGCGCGGCAAGATTTCAGAAACTCCTGCCAGGTCTGGCCGTTCGTCGTCCCTGCCGCCTTGGCGGCTTTCCACTCGTTGCCGCACTCCTTCATGATGCTTTGCGCCCGGACAGGGCTGGTCGCCGCCAGACCCAAAGCCGCCGCGACCGCGAACGCAGCCGCCACGGCTCTCAACGTTTGGATTTTCATGTCAACTCCCTGAAAGTTCTCTCCGGTCGCCCAGCTTTTCGACTCGAAGGCCGGAAGTCGCGCCCCGGCCAATTCGCCGGGCTCGAATTGCATCATGCGGGGTCGCGCTGAACCCGACATGAACATGGAGTAATGATGAAATCTGGAAGCCGGTCAAGACTTCGCCGGATTTGGCCGCTCCGCGGCGCCCACTCCGAGGCCAAGCCGTCCGGCGGCGCGCGCGAGCGTCGTCTCGAGCCCGCCTGACGCGTCGATCGCCGTCCATCCTCGCTCCCCGAGCGGCTCGGCTCGCTGCCTTTCGGCGACGTCGCGATCGGCGTCGGAGGCGTCCGCGCCGCGGCTCTCCACCCGGGCGAGCCGGACGGCCAGCGGCGCCTGCAAAAAAAGCCCGTCGAAAGCGACGCCGACTTCGGCGGCGACGCGGGCCGCGGCGACGCGCTCGCGCGCAGTCGAGAAGGTCGCGTCGAGCAGCACGGCCGAGCCGGCGCCGAGCGCGCGGCGCGCCTTCTCGTCGAGCCTTCGGTAGACCTCGCGCGTCACGTCGGGCGCGTAGGCGTCGCCGGCGAGGCGGTCGGTGTCGGCGACGCCGAACATCGCCTTGCGCTCGACGTCGCTGCGCAGCCACAAGGCGCCCGGCGCATGGCCCAGGCGCGGCGCGAGCCCGCCCGCGAGCGCGCTCTTGCCGGCGCCCGAAAGGCCGCCGACGCCCACGAGCCGCGGGGCGACGTAGCGGAGGAACGCGAGGGCGAGGGCGAAATAACCGCGCGCCAGCGCCCTTGCGCGCTCGCGCCCGGCGCCGCCGAGACGATCGCCCTTCGCCGCCTCCACCTTGGCCCGGATCGCAGCGCGCAGGCTCATGAAAAAGGGCAGCGCCGAAAGCCCCGCCAGCGCCTCGGGCGGCGCCAAAGCCAGGTAGCGGTTGAACAGGCGGTTCGCGGCGAGCCTCAATCCGCGCTCCTCGAGGTCCATCAGGAGGAAGGCGAGATCGTAGAGCAGGTCGCCGCTGGCGATCGCGTCAGAAAACTCGACCGCGTCGAACAGCACGGGCTCGCCGCCGATCAACGCGATGTTGCCAAGATGCAGGTCGCCATGGCCCCTGCGGACATAGCCGTCCCGCCCGCGCCTGAGCAGCGTCGGCCGCGCCACCGCGAAGGCAACGCGCGCCTCGCGCGTCAGGCGGGCGGCCTGACGGGTCGGGAACAGGTCCGGCCGCTCGGCGAAGGCGGCGTCGTTCTGCGAGATGGTGGTCTCGAGCTCGGCCGCGGCGCGCGTCCCGTCGCGCAGCGGCGCGCGTGCGTGCGCGCGGCGAACGGCCTCGGCCAGCCGGTCGATGAGCCCATCCGAAAGGCCGTCCCGCTCGGCGGTCCGGTCGAACGTCGCGCTCTCGTCGAACCGCCGCATGTGGCAGACCCACTCGACGACCTCGCCCTCTCCGCCGAGCTTGAGGCCGGCGGGCGTCCTGACGATCGGCAGCGCGTCGAGATAGATCCCCGGCGCGTTGTCCCGGTTGACCGCGATCTCCGCCTCGCAGGCTTCCCGCCGCCTCGCCAGCGTCGAAAGATCCATAAACGGGAAGGAGACCGCCCGCTTGACCTTGTAGACGTCCAGCCCCGCCAGGAAGACGACTGCGCCCGCCGTGTCGATCCGTCCGACAGGCTCGCTCAGGCCGTATGTGGCTGTGTCGGCGAGGAAGCGGAGCGCTTCCTCCTGTTCCGCCTCACGGGACTCCGTCATTGCGACGCGTCCGCGGGCGTCGGCGCCTCAGGGTCGGCGCGACAATCGGTCATCGGTCCCGGGTCCTTGCTGGCGATTGCTCCGGCCTCATAGAAATCCGCGATTGCGTCGTCGGTTTGATCGGCGCCAATCCACCGCGAGCCACGCGCTCTGGGAGCATGATGACATAGGGTTGCGCCGGCTTACCCTCACCCTGCCGCCATAGCCCGTCGAAAGACGGGCGTCCTCCCGGGCGCCCTATTGCGGCTTCCCTCTCCCGGTGGGAGAGGGGCGTCCCCTTCCCCCTCGGAGCTAGCGTGCGCACACATTTGATTTGCTCAGCTGTCAAGTGGGGCAGGCGAGGTGGCGGCGGCGAGATTGAAGCCTTCTGCGATGGCGTGGAAGCGGCGCAGGCCGTGGACGAAGGTGATAGGGCCTGGCGAACGCTCTTTGGCGTAGCCGGTCCAGCCGCCGAGGCGGGCGATGCACCAGGCCGCCCAAGCCAGGCTGCGTCTGGGGTGCGGGTTCTTCTGCTTCTGGGTCTTGCCTTCGAATTTGCCGGCCAGCGCCTCCAGAACGGCGATTTCGTCGGGTTCGAAGACGCGCGCGGCCGGGAAAGCCGCGCCCGCCTCGTCCCGTCCCTGGACCAGTTGCATGACGCTCGCGGCGGCGATCAGCGCGGTCGCCGCCAGGCGTTCGAGCGCGTCGCCGTCGCGCAAGAGGCTGTCTTCGAGGTCGAAGCCCTGCGACTTGAGGGTGCGGAAGAGCTGCTCGATGATCCAGCGATAGCGATAGAGCTCGATAATCCACGCCGCTTGGGCAAGCGTGCTCACGCCATGCGTCGTCAACAGGCGCCAGACGATCGGCTCCTCGGAGGGCGGCGGGTCGATTTCGCGCGCCTCGACGAGATTGAGCGCGACGCCGGGCGGATCCCGCCGGTCGGCGCCGCGCTCGGGACGACGCAGGACGACCGGACAGAAACGCACCGCCAGCGTGACCTTCCGGGCCGTCCGTCCGGGCCGGCCGGGCAGATCGAAGCTCAGACGGCCCGCTTCCGGCGCGGCGGCGATCTTCGACAGCAGCCGCTCGCCCGCCTCGATGAGCGCCCGATCGCGCACGGCGCGAACCAGGACATGCGTTCGCCCATCGGGCACGCGGGCGAAATGCTCGTAGATGTCGGCCTCCCGATCGGAGATCTCGGTGATCATCGTCGCCGAGTTCAGGAACCGCTTCGCCGCCAGGGGCGTGGCGAGCCACTTGTTGCTCTCCTTCTCCTCGATCGGCAGGCTCTGGTAGTCGTCCTCCTTGATCCGCGTTCGCCGCCAGATCGTCGCCCCCGCGAGCCCCAGGACGCCGCCGTCGGCGGCGTCGACCGCCAGCGCCGGATGGACGAACAGGCCGACGTCCTTGCCGTTGCCGACGCGGCCAAGGCCACGCTTGCGCTTGGCTTTGGCTTCATAGTTGATTTCGCTCGTATCCTGGATCAACAGGACGTGCCGTCCCGCCGCGGCGGTTCCCGTCCGCTCCGCCGCGCCGCGCAGAATTTCTTCCACCGTCACTCTCGGATTGCGGAAAAACCGCGTCAGACCAACCTTCTCCGCCCGGCTGTCGCACAGTTGGCGAAAGCCCGCGCTAATGCGCGCGCACATGCGCTCCAGCGCCAGGCGCCCTTTTTTCAAGGCGCACGTCGCCGAAGAAGCCAATGTTCACGTCTGTCATCGCCGATCCTCTCCAAACAAAGGGCCGGCCGATACAGAATCACACATGATTCTCAACGATCAAGCGATGTTTGCAAAAAATGTGTTTGACTTGTCCGCGAATTGAATGTGTGCGCACGCTGGCCCTCGGGGAGAAGGTGGCCGGCGTCAGCCGGTCGGATGAGGGTTTGCGGCGTGACTCGATCAGACTTGATCCTGCGCTAAATCCTGAGCGCGACCAGGATCGCGCCGGCGGCGATCAGGGCGACGCCGATCCAGTTCTGCGGCGCG
The DNA here is from genome assembly GCA_963822215.1 of uncultured Alphaproteobacteria bacterium. Taxonomy (GTDB): domain Bacteria; phylum Pseudomonadota; class Alphaproteobacteria; order Rhizobiales; family Beijerinckiaceae; genus Roseiarcus. The sequence continues at coordinate 28,591 of CAWGGX010000005.1, read as the reverse complement.
AGTTTCTCGCCCAAGAATACGACGCCGAAGATCGCCACCAAGACGACGCTGAGCTTGTCGATCGGCGCGACCCGCGCCGCGTCGCCGAGCTTCAGCGCCCGGAAGTAGCAGAGCCACGAGCCGCCGGTGGCAAGGCCCGACAGCACGAGGAAGACGTAGCTCTTCGGCGACACCGAGTTCAGCGGCTGCCACTGCCCGGTGAGCGCGAGGATCGCCCCGGCCGCGCATAGGATGACGATCGTGCGGATGAAGGTGGCGAAGTCGGAGCCGACATTCTCGACCCCGACCTTGGCGAAGATCGCCGTCAGCGCGGCGAAGGCCGCGGACAGCACCGCCCAGAGTTGCCAGGACGAAAACAGGCTCTTCATGGCTCGGAACTCCGGGTTGAAAACGCCAAGATGGCCTCACCCCGCGACGCCAGCGAGGAAAGTCTAGCACGAGGAGCCCAATCCGAGAGGCTATGCAGTTGGCCGCCCAACGGATGGTGGCGGCGGTCGTAGGGGCGGCGTCTCGCCGCCTTGAAGGGGCGCGGGACGCGCGCCGTCCGCAAAGCGCCGCATCGCCGGGTTGGAAAAAGGCCGTCCGCAGGCAGGGGCCAAGGGGGAACCCGAGGCGTCCTGAAGATGTTGCGGTTCCATGTCCCGACCAGCCTTCGACAATCGGCGCCTTGCGTTGCGCTGGCGGTCAAACCAGCCCTTTACCGTTGATCGACCCTCGCGCTCCGGCTTTTGCCGAGTACGTTTCGACGATGGACTGCAAAAAAACGACTGCGAGCAAGACGCTCCCCACCACAACGAGTTCCCACACCGGATCCAGGAAGTGCTGAAGATTGAAGATGTTGGAAAACGCTCCCATGATGAGCGTGCCGGCCACTGTCCCCGACACGTTTCCGACGCCGCCGGTCAGCCTCGCGCCGCCGATCACAACGGCCGCGATGGCGTAAAGCTCGTACCCGGTTCCGGAAAGAGGGTACGCCGCGCCGACCCGGGACGCGAGAAAGATGCCGCCGAGGGCCGCCATCGCGCTGCATATGGCGTGGGCTGTCGTCATGGTCCCCATAACGCTGACGCCCATCATCCGAGCCGCCTCGGCGTTTCCTCCGACGATGTACATTGCTCGGCCGATCGGACGCCGTCTCAGGACGAAAGAGGCCACAGCGATCGCAACGATGAACATCAAAAGGGGAAAAGAGACATATTTGAAAATCATGCCTCGCCCAAGGAAGTACAGCACGCTGGAAAGCCCCTTGACCTTGAACGTCGTTTCGTGGGTCACGACCAGGACCAGGCCTCTGAGGAAGATCATTGTTGCAAGTGTCGCGACAAAAGCGGGTATCGAGAAACGAGTGACCAGAAGTCCGTTGAACAGGCCGATCATCAAGCCTGCGGCCAGGGGAACGCAGATTGCAAGGACGATAGAGTATTGTGAAAAGTAAATGAACAGGAAGCCGCTCAGGGAAAAGACAGAGCTGACGCTCAAGTCGATCGAACCGCAGAGGATGACGAAAGTCATCCCGATGGCGACAAAACCCATAATGCTGGCCGTTCGCGCGAAATTGGCCAAATTCTCCAGCGTCAGGAATACGGGACTGATGATCGCGCCAATCGCGAACACGGCGATCAGCCCGATGAACGGGCTGCTGCGGGAAGCAAATTCTTTCGCCGCCTCGAATGACGCCGCCGCCTTCATCCCGCTTCTCCGCTACTGCTTCCGCAAATTATGGAAAACCAGCGCCGCCAGGATGATTCCGGCCTTGATCATCAACGAATAGGCATATGGAATGTTGTTCATGTTGGCCATCATGATGATGAGCTGGAGCAGAAACGCCCCACACACCGTGCCGAGAATATTGGGATAGCCGCCAGTAATCGGAGTTCCTCCGATCACCGTCGCGGCAATGGCGTCGAGCTCCATGTCCACGCCGACCCGAGCCGGGTCCGTGCTCGACACCATGACCATGACCAAGATGCCGGCGACCCACGCGAACATGGCGCTGATGACGTAGCAGATCGTCGTCAGGCGCCGAGTATTGATGCCGGAGATCCGGGCGGCGACCGGATTGTTGCCGTAGGCCTCTACATCGAAACCAAACTTCATTTGGTTCACGAGCAGATACATGACCACGACCGCGATCAGCAGGATGAAAAACTGGACGGGAAAGCGACCGGCGATCGGCGTAATGAAGAAGTTCGTCAGCTCCGGATTGTTGTACGTTACGGTTCCGCGTCCGCTGATGCCGCGACCGAGGCCCCGCATGATGTACATTAGCGCTAGTGTGGAAACGAGGGGAAGAATTGAGAACCGCGAACTCAGTATTCCGGCCAGCAATCCAAACGCCACCACCACGACAAACGACAAGGCAATGCCTGCATAGCTGCCGCTCATCAGCGAGAGGGCGGCGATCGTTGCGCCCAACCCCATCGCGGAACCGACGGAGATGTCGATTCCGCCGGTGGCGATCACAAGCGTCAGGCCGAGCCCCACGAGCGCGACTTTTGTCGTTTGGGTGAAGATGTTGGAAAACGTTTCCCATGCGACGAAGTTCGGGGTGAAAAGGCAGTTGAACACAACGAAAGCGAGAAGCGCCAGCGCGGCTGCGTATTTCGTCAGGAAGGCTCCACGCACGTGGCGTGGAGCCAATCCTCGCTCCGACAGAACCGCCGCCTCAGTTCTGTCCATCTGCTTGCCTGTTGTGAGCAATCATCCAAATGATGCTCTGTTCATTGATGTCATCGCCCGAAAGCTCTCCAACGGCTCTGCCGTCCCGCAGGACGATAATCCGGTCACAATTCCTAACCAACTCACTCAGTTCGGATGAAATAAACAGGACGCTGATTCCCCGAAGAGAGAACTCGCCGATCAGGCTCTCGATCTCCCTCTTTCCGCCAACATCTATCCCCCGTGTAGGCTCGTCCAGGATAATAAGCTCTGGATTCATCGCCAGCCAGCGAGAGAGAATGACCTTCTGCTGGTTGCCGCCGGAGAGCTTCTTCACGAGTTGGCCGGGAGATGACGTTTTGATCGCGAGCTTGCGAATGTAATCGCTTGATACTTCCTTGCGCTTTCCATCGTTAATGAAGCCAAGCGTCGTCAGCTTGGAGAGCGCACAGGCAACGATATTGTTCTGCACCGACATGTTGGGAAAGATGCCCTCCTCCCTCCGGTTCTCCGTGCAGAAGGCCATCCCCCGCGATACGGCGTCAGCCGGCGAGCGCAGGTCCAGATGCGTTCCGTTGACCATGATCTCCCCGGAATCGGGCATGTCGCAGCCGAAAACGATCCGGGCGATTTCCGTCCTCCCGGACCCGAGAAGTCCGGCCAGACCGAGGACTTCTCCTCGATGAATTGCAAAGCTGACGTTTCGCACGTAGGGAACTCGACAGATGTTCCTCACTTCCAAGACGCGATCTTCTCCTCTCGCGTCCCGCCGGGTTCGGTTGTGCTCGAGCGCCAGGCTTTTTCTCCCGACCATCTTTTCCAACAACTGGTACTGGGAGAGCTCGTTGACGGCGTAGGTGCCCTCGTTGCGGCCATCCTTGAGGATGGTTATCCGGTCGCACCGCCGATAGACCTCGTCCAACCGGTGCGTGATGAAGATGACGGCGATGCCTGCGCTCTTGAGCTTGTCGATGATGCCGAACAGCAGCTCGACCTCGTTCGCGTCGAGCGATGAAGTCGGCTCATCCATGACGATCAGCTTACTTTTAAGGCTGATGGCGCGCAAAATGGAGATGATCTGCTTCTTGGCGGCGCCGAATTCGTTCAGAGGCTTGCGAACGTCGATCCGGACTTCGAGATCGGACACGAGGCTCTGGGCCGCCGCATTCATCGCCTTCCAGTCGATGCCCCACGCGTCGAAAGGATATCGCCCCAGAAAGATGTTTTCGCTGACCGACAGCGCGGGAATCATGTTCAGCTCTTGGTAGACGGTGCTGATGCCCGCGTGTTGCGCGCCAAGAGCATTGGCGAACGAGCATTTTTCCCCGTCGTAAATGATCTCCCCAGAGTTGGCCTTGTAGAGACCGCTTATGATCTTGATGACCGTGGACTTGCCGGCGCCATTCTCGCCCATGAGGGCATGCACTTCGCCTCGGCGCACGGAAAAGCTGACATGGTCAACCGCCATGACCCCTTCGAACGCCTTTGTGAGACTCCGAATCTCAAGAATATTGTCTTCCATTTGGCGCTGATGTCGATTGCTGTATCGTGGCCGATTGCAGGCGGGCGCTCGAGAGGCGGCCTTCCCTCCGTCCGTCGCTCAAGCAGAGGTCAGACTTCCGCGCGAAAGCGAAGCTGACCTCGATTGGGCCTATGGAGGTTGGCGCTCGACCCAGCAAAGGGTCAGCGCCAACGGACTTTAGAAGCCGAGAACGTAGAACTTGTCGACGTTGGTCTTATCAACCAGCGCGTCGTGCACGGCCAGCGACCCCGGAATCGACTTCCCATCGGATCCCGCTTCAATCGTGTCGAAGACCTGGGCCGCAAACTTGGGTGTGCAGGTCACCGAGGCCGAAAGCTTGTCGGACTTGATCGCGTCGAAAGCTTCCTTCATGCCGTCGACACCAACGAGGAAGACATCCTTGTTGACCACTAAGCCGGCCTGCTGCAGCGCCAGGGCGGCGCCAAGCGCCATTTCGTCGTTCTGGGCGTAGATTGCGTCGAACCCATTCTTGCCCTTGGACTGGATGAGGTTCTGCACCAGCTCCTGGGCCTTGGACCGCGACCAGTCGGCTGACTGGGTGGCGACGAACTCGAAGTTGCCGGCCTCGTCCGCAGCGTTCTGGAAGCCCTGTCCGCGATCGCGCACGTCGGTTCCGCCAATAACTCCCTGGATTTCGATGACGCGGACCCTATCCAGGCCCTTCTTCTTCGCCGCCGCGGAGATCCACTTGCCGGCCTGATTTCCCTCCCAGACGAAGTCCGACATGATGCCGGTCACGTAGTCGACCCCAGGCTTTCCATTCGCTCCACGCGCCTTGAGGATGACGGGCACGCCCTTGTCTTTCGCTTCCTGCAGCGCCGGCAAGATCGCGTCCGCATCGATGGGAACGATCACCAGCACGTTGACGCCCTGCGCCAGCAAGGACTCAATGTCGGAGATCTGTTTGCCGGTGTCGCCCTCGGCGTTCGTGATTGCGAACTTGTACCCGCGCTTGGCCGCTTCAGCCTTCATGTCGTCGTTTTCCACGGTGCGCCAAGTGCTTTTGAGGTCCGCCTGCGAGAAGCCGACGAAGAGTTTGTCGTGCGACGGCCAAACCAGGTCGGCGGCAAGCGCGGCGCTCGCGCAGATCACCAGAGAAAGAGCGGCAAACAAGCCCAGAAGCCTTTTCATTGCGGTACCTCCCACTGCGTTGCCAAGTTGATCTTTCGGAAGACGCTCACAGGACTCGGGGCAGGACGACGCCGGATGGCGGCAGGAGCGGCTGGTTCGTGATCAGCACGGCAGCCCTTTGTCCGCACGACATCCTCTGGCACGAGGCGCATGGTCATTCCTCCGATAGATCTCCTTTTATTTGACTAGCTATTCATCGCAGACGCATAAGCATGCGTCAAGGCGGCATCGCCCGGTCACCCACCGTCGAGATCGCGGGTCGCGGCGCAACAATGCGCAGGGTGGTAGGAACAAGGAGGAACAACCCATGTCCGAGGACGTCGCCGAATTCCAAAACAAGCAGATCCTTGTCACCGGCGCGGGAAAGGGGATCGGACGGGCCACTGCACAGCTGCTGGCGGCGCGCGGAGCGAAAGTGCTGGCGATGGGCCGTTCCGCCGACGACCTCGAGTCTCTGAAGGCCGAGATCGGCAGCCAATCCTTTCTGGTGGATCTCGCCGATGCGGAGGCCACTCGCGCCATTGTCCGAACCGCGCTGCCCTTCGACCTCTTGGTCAACTGCGCGGGCACGACAGCGCTCCAGCCGTTCGTCGATCTGACCACAGAAACGTTCCAGCGGGTCATCGCGGTCAATACCATCGCCCCGATGATCATCGCTCAGGAATACGCGCGCGACCGCGTCGCGCGGGGGCTGCCGGGTTCGATCGTGAACGTGTCCAGCGACGCCGCGTTCGTCGGCGTCATCGATCACACGGCCTATTGCGCCTCGAAGGCTGCGCTCGACGCGATCAGCCGCGTGATGGCGAACGAATTCGGAGGCCACCGCATCCGCGTCAACTGCATCAACCCCAACATAACGCTGACCGACATGGCGCGCAAAGCCTGGAGCGATCCGGAGCGGGCCGGTGCGCGGCTCAGTCGGTTGCCGCTCGGGCGCTTCCTTGAGCCGAACGAGGTCGCCGAGGCGATCGTCTATCTCCTTTCCGATCGGGCCGCGATGATTACCGGCGTGTCGCTTCGAGTTGACGGCGGCTTCAGCATCACGTGAGACCTACCGCCGCGTCGTGCCGCGCTCCACAAGCCTGGCCGGTACGATGATCCGGACATTGCCCGGCGGCTCGTGCGACTCCGCCGAGGCTTTCAGGATAGCCATCGCTTCGTCCACCATCCGTGCGCCGTCCTGGACGAAGGTCGTCAGATCGTAGGCCGCCCAGGAGGCGGCCGGAATGTCGTCGAACCCAGCCACGAGCGCGTTGCCGGGGACCCGCAGTCCGACCTCCTTGCGAAGGGCGTCGATCGCTCCGATGGCGAGGAGATCGTTGGCGCAGAACACCGCATCTGGCCGGTTGGGACGGCTGAACATCTCGATGGCGGCTGCGTAACCCGTCGAGTAGTCAAACGCGGTTCCGACCGTCTCGACGTGGGTCACGCCGCGTTCGGCCAGTCGGGCGCGGAAGCCGGCGAGCCGCTCCTGGTTCGCCGGGCTGCCGGCCGGGCCCGCGATGTAGCCGAAGCGCGCGGCGCCGCGCGCGAGGAGGTGGTCGGCCATCTCTCGGGCCGCCCCGACATTGTCGCAGCAGACCGAGGACACCCACTCGTTGTTCACCGCCGTGTTGAACGAGACCACCGGAATCCTGAACCGCGCGAGCTCTTCCGCCGAGCGGGGCGACAAAACCGACAGGGCGCTTACGATTGCGTCGACGCGGTAGCTGGCCAGCCGGGGAATCGCCGCATCCAGCGAATGGCCGCTGTCGACGTGCACCAGCAGCACCTGGTGCCCGGCCTCCTGCAGGCGGACGCTGAAGCGCTCCAGGACGGTCGCGTAGAAGGGGTTGTACATGCCCCCGATCACAATGGCGACGAGGTTGGAGCGGTGCGTCAACATGATGCGCGGAATGGCGCTCGGCCGATAGTCGAGCTCCGCCGCCGCCGCGAGCACCTTTCGGCGCGTTTCAGGCGACACGCTGGCGCCGGGCCTGTAGGCGCGCGACACGGCCGATTGCGACACGCCGGCGAGGCGCGCCACGTCTGTGGAGGATGCATATCTCTTGCGGTGGCTCATCGAGGAGAACACTCGTCGCGTGGAACCGTCGACCCGCCATTTGGACCATCTGTAGAGCCCTGGCTATCGGCATAGCCGCGTTTGGGTCGATCCCGGCCCTGGCTAAACCACTGAATAGCTAGTCAACGCCTGCTTGTCCACAACTCGGAGGTCGTCGAGACTCTCGGGCGGGACAAGGCGGGTCGCACGTCCCGTTCCCGCGTCCATCGTCAATACTCACGTCATTTCGAGCCGAGCCTAATCAGGCTGGTCGAGCGCGCCAAAGCAGCAGATCGGATTGCGGAAGTTGGCGCGTGATGCGGCGCAGCGCCATGCGTTCGACGCGCCCCTGGCACAAGACGCGTCAAGCCCTTCGAATTCCCGGGCGCGCGATGCGCGAGCGCTGGCGGTCGAGCTGCGACGACGACGCGCGCACGCTGCGCCGTCCCGAACGGCTGAAACGCTCGTCGATCCGCCACGGCGTGCCTCGGCGCCCGACCTTCACCGGCAAGACCCGGATTAGGCGCTGTTGGACGGCGCGCGTCTCGCGCGCCTTAAGGGCGGCGGGGCGCCGCCCGTCCGCCGTCGGCCCCCTGTCGCAGCCGCGTCATATATGTCATTGAAAAGTGCGCTGGATCCCCCGCGGAGACGGTCCGGCGGCGATGAAGGACAGCACGATGAGCGCGAGCAAGGACAAAGGGCTGAGCGCGATGCAGGATCGCATCAACGCCGAGATCCAGGACAATCTCGACGAGGATCTCGAGCTCGAACTTGAGGACAGCGAACTCGCCGACCTTCTCGAGGAGGGGCACGCGCTGCCCCAGAAGCACGCCTTCCCGCGTAGGCTTTATTTCACCGAGCTCCTGCGCCTCCAGCGCGAGCTGATCAAGTTCCAGGACTGGGTCCAGACCCACAAGCTCAAGGTCGTCGTGCTGTTCGAGGGACGCGACTCGGCCGGCAAGGGCGGCGTGATCAAGCGCATTACGCAGCGCCTCAACCCGCGCGTCGTCCGCGCGGTCGCGCTCGCCGCCCCGAACGAGCGCGAGCGCACGCAATGGTATTTCCAGCGCTACGTGCCCCACCTGCCGGCTGGCGGCGAGATCGTTCTGTTCGACCGCTCTTGGTACAACCGCGCCGGCGTCGAGCGCGTGATGGGCTTCTGTACCGACGAGGAATACGAGGATTTCTTCAAGTCCGTGCCGGAGTTCGAGAAGCTGCTGGTGCGTTCGGGCATCGTGCTGGTCAAATACTGGTTTTCGATTCCCGACGAGGAGCAGCACATCCGCTTCCTCATGCGCATCAACGATCCGTTGAAGCAGTGGAAGCTGTCGCCGATGGACCTCGAGTTGCGCCGCCGTTGGGAGGAATACACCAAGGCGAAAGAGGTCATGTTCGAGCGCACCCACATCCCGGAAGCGCCGTGGTGGGTGGTCGACGGGACGGACAAGAAGCGCGAGCGGCTCAACTGCATGGCCCATCTCCTGACCCGCATCCCGTACGAGGAAGTGCCGCACGACAAGCCGATCCTGCCGCCGCGCGAGCATCACCCCGGCTACCACCGCGAACAGATCCCGCCGGAAATGTACGTGCCGGACATTTACGCCGACGTCGCGCCCCCGCCGGAGCGGTGAGGGAGGCGGCGGCGACGGCCGAACGTTCGGCGGCCGGCGCGTCGCGCCGGGTCGCTGGTCCGAGCGAAGGCGTCACGCCGCCGCGACGTCGGCTTGCGAAAAATCGTCGCCCGTGAACACGAGCGCCTCGCGGTGGCCCTGGCGAGCCCAGAGGCGAAGCCATCGCCGAAGTTCGGCCCCGCCGGATGGCCGCTTTCCTTGTCGAAGTCGCGGGTGGCGGCGCGAGGTCGTGTCGGGCGCGACCGCCGGCTATCTGAGGTTGAGCCCGAGCCGCTTTCCGGTTTCGGCGCGCGGAAGATTCCGTTCGGGCCGCCGCCCGCTCACAAGCTTGATGAAGTATTCGTCACAACTCATTGAAATGGCTTGATCGAATTTCGAATTGCAGCGCTAGATTACGGCTAAACTGTGGCGAAACTGCCCTCCGGCGGCCTTCGCGAATCACAATATGAAGCCTAAGCCCTTGAAATCCTGCGATCGATTGCCAAAACCGGACGGAGGCCGCGGAACCGGTCGGCGCCCTACCCGCGCAGCTTCTCGTGCGCGGTCGCGGCCCTAAGGAAGTAGAACAGCCCGACGACCGCCACCAGGACCAGAACCGCCTGGAGGACGTGGGTGATCACCGCGCCGAGGGCGAACAGGCCGCCGATCGCCCAACCGGCCGCGGCCGCCGCCCCGATCAGCTCCGTGCCGACGAGGATCGCGACGCTGACGAGCGTCGAGACGTTGAGCCAGTTGATCGGCTTTACCGACGCGGTCGCGGCCAAAGCCCGTCTCCATGTTGTCCCGGCGCCCGCGGCCCCCTAGACCATGTCTGGACTGGGCGCAAGTGTCGCGGGCCGAGCGCATTGCCGGTTAACGATTCCCTCTGCAGGATGGCCTTGTTGAAGCATCCGCCGATGTCCCTGCTCGCCGAACCCTCCCGTCACGCCGGCGCCGCCCGGCACGAGCGTGTCCATACGCCGAAGGGGGGCGTGGGGCCGCTCGCGCTCGGGGCCCTCGGCGTCGTCTACGGCGACATCGGCACGTCGCCGCTCTACGCTATGGACCAGATTTTCCATGTCGCGCCCGCCCGCACGGCGGAGGACGCGCTCGGCGCCGTGTCGCTGGTCATCTGGACCCTCACCGTGATTGTGGCGATCAAGTACGCCCTTCTGGTGCTCCGGGCGCAGAACGACGGCGAGGGCGGCGTGTTCGCCCTCTACGGCCTTTTGCACGACCGCAAGGACCGGCGCGCCCGCATGCTGCTCTGGCTACTGATGGTCGGCGCGGGCCTGCTCATCGGCGACGGCATGATCACGCCGGCGATCAGCGTCCTGTCCGCGGTCGAGGGCCTCGGGGTCGCGGCGCCCGGCCTGTCCTCCGCGATCATCCCGGTCACGCTGGGGCTCCTGGTCGCGCTCTTTGCCGTGCAGTTCAAGGGCGCCTCGGGCGTCGGTTCGGTGTTCGGTCCGGTCGTGCTCATCTGGTTCGCCGCCATCGCCGCGCTGGGGGCGGGGGCGATCGCGCAAGCGCCGCAGATTCTCGCCGCGTTCAATCCGGCGTACGGCCTCCTGTATCTGGGGCGGGTCGATTTCGTCGGCGCGCTGATGCTGCTCGGCGCGTTGATGCTGGTCGTGACCGGCGGGGAGGCGATGTACGCCGATCTCGGCCATTTCGGCGCGTTGCCGATCCGGCTCTCCTGGTATGCGATCGTCTATCCGGCGCTGCTGCTCAACTACCTCGGTCAGGGCGCGCATCTGATCGGCGCCAACGAGGTCGCCGGCGACAAGCTCTTTTTCGCGCTGAGCCCCCCGTGGCTCCTGATGCCGATGGTCGGGCTTGCGACCCTCGCCACCGTAGTCGCGTCGCAGTCCTTGATCTCGGGCGCATTCTCGCTCGTCTCGCAGGCGATCCGCCTCGGCCTCTTCCCGCGGCTCGACATCAAGCACACCCACCACGCGCACGAGGGACAGGTCTATATTCCCGCCGTCAACTGGGCGCTGCTGATCGGCTGCCTAACGCTCGTCCTTGTCTTCGGATCGAGTTCGGCGCTGGCGGCGGCCTATGGCCTCGCCGTCTCCGGCGTGATGGTGATCACCTCGGTCGCGATGATCCCGGTCGCCCTGCGGTATTGGGGCTGGAGACCGATGCTCACTGCACTCGTCTGGGGACCCCTCACCGCGCTGAACGCCGCCTTTCTCGCCGCGAGCTCGCTGAAGCTTCTGGAGGGCGGATACGTTCCGATTGCGGTCGGCGCCGCCGTCTTCGCCATGATGGCGACCTGGCGCTGGGGCCGCAAGGCGACCTACGCCGCCCATAACGCCAAGGCGACCCTGACCATGTCCGAGATCGTGACGTTGCACCGGGCGAGCAGCGCCTTTCTCGAACGCAACGCGCTCATCATGTCGCCTCGCCCGTTGCGCGCGCTCGGCGACCGCGCGCCCTCGCTCATCCGCCTCATCGCCGAGCGGACCGGCATGCTGCCCCGCAATCTGATTTTGGTCGAGGTCAGCCACAAAAAGACCCCCTATATCCGTGGCAGCCGCTATCAAGTGACCGTGTTCGACCGCAGCCCCGAGAAGGGCAGCGTGATCGGCGTCGAGCTGTCTTTCGGCTTCCTCGAGGATCCCAACGTCGAGCAGGCGCTGGAAGACCTCGCGCGGCACGAGGAGATCGACCTACCGGCCGACCCGCACCAGTGGATTGTGCATGTGATGCAGGACCACCTGCTGCCGTCACGCCGGAGCAGCCTGTTCAAGCGGCAGCGGCTGAACCTGTTTTTGTTCCTCCGAGCTGTGTCGCTGCCGGCCTATTCATACTACGGGCTCGGCAACGTGGTGCAGCTCACCATCGAGGTCATTCCGGTACGGGTGCGATGACCGCGGAGGGCCTGGACGGCCGCGGGCGAACCGTGATTGTTTCGGCCGATGGCCAGCTCTCATCCCTCGATCGTCACGCTCGACCCCGCCTCATTCGGCCGTAGTCTCGACCGCCTCGCCGAGATCCTTTAGGCCTGCGTGCGCGAAGGCGCGAGCGTCGGCTTCCTGCTACCCTTCTCGCTCGACGAGGCGCGCGCCTACTGGCGCGACAGGGTGGCTCCGGCTCACGCCGCGGGCGGCAAGGTCGTCCTGGCCGCGTTGCTCGACGACGTGGTCGTCGGAACGGCCCAGCTCGACTTCGACGGCATGCCGAGCAAGCGCCATCACGCCGAAGCGTCCAAGGTGCTGGTCGACCCGCGCTTTCGCCGGGCGGGCGTGGCGCGGGCGCTGATGGCCGAGATTGAGCGGCGCGCAACCCAGGACGGCCGCTGGCTGCTCACCCTCGACACCGCGGGCGATGCCGCCGAGTCCCTTTATCGTTCGCTCGGCTACGCGCTCGCCGGGACGATTCCCCTCTACGCCCGCGACGCCTTCGAGACCGATCGCTACGACGCGACGCGGCTCATGTACAAGGACCTCAGGGGCGGCTAGCGCGCGGATTCGCAGCGGAGGGTTCCGGGCAGGGCCGAAACCTTGTCAGATTGGCGCCTTACCCGCCTTCGCGCCTTCGGGAACGAGAAGGCCACGAAACGGTCTTGCCTAACGGAGGGCGTCTCGAGGTTATGGCGGAGCGCGGCTCGCATTGTTGAGGAAGCTTCATCCGCCGGCCAATTTCCGGAGAGGCGTCGCGGCGTACAACCACCGCGCAGACCGGCCGCCGCCGGGCTGCGGGCGCGCGTGAGATGGCCAGAACCCTCAGTCCAAGCGAAATCCTCGAACGACTCCGCGTGATCGACCTGCTCGTGGCGGACGGCGGACCCATTTCTGACGCGCTTCGGCTTGCCGGGGTCCTTCCGTCGGAATACGAAAAATGGCGAAGCGAATACGCCGGCTTGATGCGCACCCTCGGCCCGTTAGCCGGCGCGCCGCCTCGGGCAAGCAAGAAGTCGCGGCGGAACCGCCACGGCGGCCCGGTCGGGACCGTCAAGGGATAGACGGGCTTATTGAGGCCAGCGAAGATGAATGAGCAAGCGGGCGCGGCGCCCTAGCGGGGCGGCGGCGCAACAGATAAACTGCGCTTATGACTCAACCGCGACGAATCTTGATCGTGGACGACGACGCCGATCTGCGCAGCGCGCTTGCTGAGCAACTCGCCTTGCATCCCGAGTTCGAGGTCGACACCGCCTCGACCGCCGCTGAGGCGTTGACAACGGCGTCGGAGACCAGCCCGGACATCGTGCTCATGGATGTCGGCCTGCCCGACCGCGACGGTCGTGACGCTGTCAGGCAGCTCCGCCGCGATGGGTTTCGCCGCCCCATCATCATGCTGACCGCGCACGACGAGGACTCCGACGCGGTGCAGGGCCTCGATTCGGGCGCCAACGACTATGTCGGCAAGCCGTTCCGCTTCATCGTGCTGCTGGCCCGGATTCGGGCCCAGCTCAGGCAATATGAGGCCGGCGAGGACAGCGAATTCAAGGTGGGGCCCTACCTCTTCCGGCCGACCTCGAAGAACCTCGTCAACGAGAAAGGCGTCAAGCTCCGCCTGACCGAGAAGGAGGCGGCGATCCTGCGCTTCCTGCACCGGGCCGACCAGCAGCCGGTGGCGCGCGAGACTCTGCTGAAGCACGTCTGGGGCTACAATTCCAACGTCACCACCCACACGCTCGAAACCCACATCTACCGCCTCCGGCAGAAGATCGAGGACAATCCGGCGGATGCGCAGCTGCTCGTCACCGAGGCCGGCGGCTACAGGCTCGTCGCCGCCTACGGAGGGCGCTCCGGGTGACGCTCGACGCCGAGGTCGCGCGGCTGGCGCGGACCCGTCCGTTCAGCTTGATGCCGCGCGAGGCGGTGCAGCTCGTCGCCTTTTCCTGCGCCAGGCAACGCCTGCGCGCAGGCGAAACGCTTTTCAGCGCGGGCGACGAGGGCGACGCGGGCTATTTCGTTCAGGCCGGCGCCATCCTCGTTCAGGGCCCGAGCGGCGCCGCCGACGGCGCGCGGCGGGTGACGACTGGAGCGCTGATCGGAGAGAGCGCGCTCTATGCGCCGGTCGTCCGCCGCGTCGACGCCCGGGCGGTCGAAGACACGGTGCTCACCCGCATTCCGCGCGAGACATTTCGCCGGGTGCTCGCGGAGTTCCCCGAGGCCGCCGGCAAGGTCCGCGCCGCGCTGGCCCAGCGCATGTTGCGCCTGGTCGACGGCCTCGACGCCGCTCGCGTCCGATCGATCGACGCGGGCGGCCAGCCGCGGACGCCGACATGAGTCCCGTCGACCCGAGCGCCGTCGGGCGCCTCAGCGCGCCGACCCTGGAGGACATCGAGGCGCTGGCCGACGCGGCCTTCCACCGGCTGCCGGCGCAGTTCCGCGACTTATGCGAGGGGCTCGTCATTCAGGTCGTGCACTTTCCCGACGACGAGACGCTTGATGAGATGGGGGTCGAGAGCGAGTTCGACCTGCTCGGCCTATTTCGCGGGCGTGGCCTGTCCGATCGCGGCGCGATCGACGAGACGGGGCAACTGCCCAACATGATCTGGCTCTATCGCCGGCCGCTGCTCGACTACTGGTGCGACGGCGAGAACGCGCTGGAGGCCGTCGTCACCCATGTCCTCGTGCACGAGATCGGCCACCATTTCGGCCTGTCGGACGCGGACATGGAATCGATCGAGCGTCAGGCGCGATGACTGATTCGTCGCGCCCGGATCGGCAGGCCGTCGCGAAGTCCTTGAAAACTCCCAAAATTCGGAGCCTTCACAAGGGTGTCACGCTAGCTGTAGAGTAAAGGCGCGGTCGGGTGCGGTCCGGCTTCGTTGCCAATGGAGGTACGGAGCGTTTTCGTGACTGTTCATTTTCAAGCGCTGTCGCCCGGCAATTGCCCAGCTCTGGTGTTGAATGCGGACTTTCGCCCGCTCAGCTACTATCCCCTGTCCATCTGGTGCTGGCAGGACGCGATCAAGGCGGTGTTCCTCGATCGGGTCAACATCATCTCCGAATACGACACGCTGGTCAGGAGTCCCTCGTTCGAGATGCGGCTTCCCTCGGTCGTGTCGCTGAAGAGCTACGTCAAGCCGACCCGCTTCCCGGCGTTCACCCGGTTCAACGTGTTCTTACGCGACCGGTTCACCTGCCAGTATTGCGGCGAGCGGGAGGAGCTCACGTTCGACCACGTCATCCCGCGCTCCAAGGGCGGCGTGACGAGCTGGGAGAATGTGGTCGCGGCCTGCTCGGTGTGCAACCTCAGGAAGGCGGACATGCTGCCCTCGGTCGCGCGGATGTGGCCGGCGACGGAGCCCTACCAGCCGACGGTCCATGACCTGCACCAGAACGGCCGGGCGTTCCCGCCCAACTACCTGCACGACAGCTGGATGGACTATCTGTACTGGGACAGCGAGCTCGAAGAGTAAGCGGACTCGCTGCGCGGCGCGCCTTCAATTTCGTTCACAAAGCTTCCAAAAGCTTCACTTTCTTTCCGCGGAGGCGTTCCAAAAGCTTCCATTCCCTTCCAAAAGTTGCAAAAAATTTCCCGGAATTGGGACTTATCAAGGACTTAGCGCCAGAAGAAGAGGTCAATATTCGACATCGCGAAGTTCGACATGTTCGGCCGTGCGAAAGGCGGGGCGACCAGCGCCGGAGCGGACGGCGGGTTGGGCTCAGCCGCGACGGCGGGCGGCGCCGCGACGTCGAGCGGGCTGTTTGGCCAGGCGCGGGCGGGGGCCGGCTCAGCCAAGGTGACAGGAGGCGGCGCGGCCGCGAGGGCCGGCGGCGCTGACGCAAAGGCGCCTTGCGGCTCGGCGGGCGGCGGGGAAGGCTCGGCCAAGCCGACGGGCGGCGTCTCGACGGCGACATAGCTGTCCGGCTCGGCGCGAGCCGGGGCGGCCTCAGCCGCGGCAAGGGGCGGCGTCTGGGCGTGCGGGCCGCCCGGCTCGATCGGCGGCAGGGCAGGCTCGGCCTCGAGGACGGGCGCCGGCGCGGCGGCCGGGTTCAATTCGGCCGACGGCGCAGCTTCGGAGCCGGCCTCGCGCCTCAGCCGGTCGACGAGCGCCTTGACGACGAGCGCGTCGGCCTCTTGCGACCGCGCCGACGGCGCGGCCTTGCGGGCGCTCGCCTGATAGTGGTCGAGCCGGTCGATCGCCTTGATGAACGGGGTGATCGCGCGGATGTCGCCCTTGGCCAGCGCTTCGCCCGCGACCTTCACGGCAAAGCTCAGCCGCTCGATCTGCAAGGCGGCGTGGGTCTCCGCCTCGACCGGCTCGCAGCGCTTCACGTGCGCCGCGACGATCTGGCGGACGCGCCGATCCGAAAGGCCCTCCGAGCGGGCGACGTCGCGATAGCCCCAGCCTTCACGCAGGCGCTCGAGCATGCGCCGCGTCCGCGCGTCGCGCGTGAATTTGGTCGTCTGTCCCCTAGTCCTCTCGTCCATCCCACCCTCGCCAGCCGCCCGAGGCGACCTGTTTGACTGATGAGAAAGAGGATAGCATGTGTTTCTGTTTTTAAGAAGATATTGTCGCCCTGGGCCGAAATCGGCCGAACGAACAGGGCCTTGCCGGGGCGAGGACGAGAGTTCGAGCGACGTCCGGAGTCGACGTGTTGCGGACGTCGCGGAGCGCCACCGCGAACGGCGGAAGTGGGCAGGCAAGCGGGCGTTGCCTCTACGCCCGGAGCCCGCCCGGAGCGGGCATTCCGCAAGCCGCGTAATCGTGGGCTCTTTGCCTGTTCCCCCGACGCTGGGCCGGCGCCTGACTGCGAGGCGCCGGCGCGTGCAACGAGCCCCGGACTGCTCGATCAGTGCGCATGCGCCGCCTTGTGCGCGACCGCATCATTGAACTTCTTGCCCATCCAGCCGACGCCCCACCGTGCGGCGGCATAGACGGACAGGAACACCACAAGGAACTTGAGGACCATGGCAAATCCGAACCGGACCGTCGCGACGCCGGTCACGGGCGGGATCAACGCGAACAGGATCCCGAGCCCCAGCCCCATCAGGAGGATGAGGATGAAGAACAGGAAGCCGTTAATTCCGCGCGCCTTGCCTGAATAGGACATTTCACCCTCGAACATGTCCGACGCCGTGTGCGCCATCACCGCGAGAAAGGTGAAGCTGCAGACGAACATGAACGTGATGGCGAAGTCCGGCGCCAGCGCCGCAACCGGCACGACGCCGGGCCCCGCCTGGTCCGCGATTGCGGCCGCTGCGTGCGAAAACCCGCGATAGCCAAGTGGCATGCAGATGATCGCCTGGAACACGAGGTTCGGGATGATGTAGGTCATCCAGATGTGCCGCATCTTCGAGGCGACCGGCTTCGCTCGGAAGGCGCCCTGCGCCGCCAGTCCTTCAATGTCGCGGAAGATGTTCAGCCGGACGATGAGCGCATAGGGGACGACGAAGATGAGAGACGCCAGCGTGGTGATCAGCGGCGACGGCATCCATCCGCCCCAGTAGACCAGCGCATACACGATCGCCGCGCCGGCCGCGGCGAAGGCGACGCCAAGGGGCGCCGTCTCGAGCAGGGGATTGGCGATCGGGGCGAGCGCGCCGGTCTTTTCCTCCTGTCGCACCTCGACCTTGCCCTTGGCGAATTCCGCCCGGGCCGCGTAGAGGGTTCCGGCCGGAAGGAAGACGATGAAGGCGAAGAACACCGTCGCGAAGAAGCCGACGACAGTCCATTGGCTATATTCCTCTCCCATCACCTTGAAGGTCAGCAGCGCTCCCAACGCAATCAGGACGGCGACGACTACAAAGCACAAGGCCACCTGCTCCCAGAACAGCTGGTCGACGCTCAACTTTTTGAATACTTTGTTCATTTGCCACTCCCTTGCGTTTCTTCTCTTTCTTCTCTTTGAGATCCGCTTCACTTGTCCCTGGGCGGCGCGCTACGCCGCCTCGTCGCGCAGGTGCCTTTCGCGCAGCATGGCCTTGTCGACCTTGCCGACCGAGGTCAGCGGCAACTCCTTGACGAGCATGACTCGATCCGGGATCGCGAATTTCGAGATGACGCCCTTGTCGACGTAAGTGCGCACGTGGGCGCGAATGGCCTCTTCTGCGGCCTCGGCGGAGCCGCCCGCGAAGTCGGGCTCGACGATGACGAGGGCCATCGGACGCTCGCCCCATTTGGCGTCTCTGACAGCGATGACCGCCGCCTTCACGACGCCGGCCTTTTCCGAGATGATGTCCTCGACCTGAATGGACGAGACCCATTCGCCGCCGCTCTTGATGATGTCCTTGATGCGATCGACGATGTGGATTGTCCCTTCGGCGTCCCACGTCGCCACGTCGCCAGTGTGCAGGTAACCTCCGGCCCAAAGCTGCTCCGACGCCGCAGGATCGTTGAGATAGCCCATGGCGAGCCAGGGGGCGCGTGTGACGATCTCGCCGCGGGTCTTGCCGTCGTGCGGCACGTCGGACATATCCGCGTTGACGATGCGCAGGTCGACCAGCGGCGCCGGCAGACCGGCGCAGGCGCGCCTCTCCACCTGCGCCTCCAGGTCTTCCGACATTTGCGCAGTCGTCAGATGCACCCCGGACAACATGGGGCAGGACTCGGATTGCCCATATCCGGTGAAGACGTCGATGCCCCGCGCCATCGCGGCTCTAACCAGAGCGCGCGGCATGGCCGAGCCTCCAACCACCATCTTCAGCTTCGAGAGATCGACATCCTTGCTCCCCGGCGCGCTGAGCAGCGTCTGCAGGATGGTCGGCACGCAATGCGTCGAGGTCACCCCTTCGCGCGCGATCAATCCCAGGAGGACGTCCGGCGCATAGCGCCCCGGATAGACCTGCTTGTTCCCCATCATGGTGTAGAGGTACGGGCTACCCCACGCGTGGACATGAAACATCGGGGTCAAAGGCATGTAGACGTCGTCCCGGTGGATCCGTCCCTGCTGCGGAGCGCAGCCATATTCCGCGGTGATGCCGAGCGTGTGCAGCACCAACTGGCGGTGGCTGAAATAAACCCCCTTCGGACGGCCGGTCGTGCCCGTGGTGTGAAACGTCGTGGCGCGGGTGTTCTCGTCGAAATCCGGAAACTGGAAGAAGGGCGAACTCGCCTCCAGCATTTCCTCGTATTCGCATTCGATCGGCAGGCGCGTGGTTGGCTTGTCCTTGCGGTCGTGCAACAGCACGTATTTCCGCACCGACGGCAGCTTGTCAGCCATTTTCTCCATGAGTGGCAGGAAGTCTGCGTTGACCAGCACCGTCGACGGGGCGGCGTCATTCATCGCAAACAGCAATCCCTCCGGCGGGAGAGAAAGATTCACTGTCTGCAACACCGCGCCCATCATCGGCACGGCGAAATAGCACTCGAGATAGCGGTGGCTGTCCCAGTCGAGGACGGCGACGACGTCGCCCGGCTTGACGCTGAGTTCGGCGAGCCCGCTCGCGAGACGCCCGATGCGCTCGCGGAAAACCCGGTAACTGTGCCGCCTCAGGTCGCGATAGACGATCTCCTGATCGGGCGCATGCGCCATCGGGTAGTGCAGCAGATGCTTGATGAGAAGCGGGTACTGGTAAGCCGACGGACTGACGTCCACGAGTTTGCCCGACATGGAGCCCTCCCTGAATTTTATAAAATTGAAGGTGAATACTGCAAATCTGTAGAGAGGCTTTGATTTGGATCAAAGTTATGGGGCGCGTGAGACCTTTGTCGCATGCAACCAGGAGGAGATAGGAGCCGGCTTCATTTTGAATGGCGGCCCGTTGCCTTGAGGCCGGAAACATTCTCGGTCGACTTCCGCACTTGGCGCATTGGTACTTGGCGCATTGGTACTTGGCGCATCGGTCGCGTCCCGCGGTCGTCTGGGAATGGCGGCAACGGGACAGACACCACCCGTTCGCCAGGCCCTAGCCTGCCCCCGTCCCGTTTCTCGCGCGCAGCCGTTCTGCGTCCTCGCAGCGACAAAGGGCGCTTGCCTCTCCGTCGTCGAAGCGCCACGATCGACGAAAGTCCGACGGTCGGATTTTCATCAGGAGGAGCGCGATGGCGAGCGGCCGACCCTTCCCGTTAAATGCTTGGTATCCCGCGGCATGGAGCCGCGAGGTCCAACCCGCGCTCGTTCAGCGGACCGTCTGCGGGCAGGAGATCGTTCTCTACCGCCGTCCGAATGGCGGCGTGGCTGCGCTTGAGGACGCCTGCTGGCACCGGCTTCTACCGTTGTCGATGGGGCGCCTTGTCGGCGACGAAGTGGTCTGCGGCTATCACGGCCTCGTCTTCAACGCGTCCGGACGATGCACGCACATGCCCGCGCAGAAGACCATCAACCCGGCCGCATGCGTCCGCGCGTATCCGGTAGTCGAGCGGCATCGGCTGGTGTGGATCTGGCCGGGCGACCCTGCTTTGGCAGACCCCGCGGACCTGCCTGATTTCCATTGGAACGACGGAACCGAATGGAGAGGCGAAGGCGGCACGTTCTACAGCCTCAAATGCGACTGGCGCCTCGTCGTCGACAATCTCATGGATCTCACCCACGAGACCTATGTCCATTCCGGAAGCATCGGCCATGACGCCATACTCGACACGCCCTTCGAGGTCACACATACCGACCGCGCAGCGACGATGACACGCTGGATGATCGACATCGATGCCCCACCGTTCTGGGGCCGGCTGCTCGGCCAGCTGGGCCGCGTGGACCGGTGGCAGATTGTCACCTTCCAGGCGCCGGCGGTGGTCGTCGGCGACGTCGGCGTGGCGCCGACCGGAACCGGAGCTCCTCAAGGAAACCGATCGCGAGGAATCAACGGCGCCTTCCTCGCCGCGATCGCTCCCGAGACCGAGACGAGCTGCCACTATTTCTGGAACTTCGTCCGCACTTTCCGCACTGACGACGACCAGCTTACCGAGAGCCTGCGGCGCGCCCATGTCAACGAGGGGAGGGGCGTGTACGACCAGGACCACATCGTTCTCGAGGCGCAGCAGCGCGCGATCGACCGTAATCCGCGCACGCCCTTCTACAACCTCAACATCGATGCAGGCGCGCTGTGGGCGCGGCGCCTGATCGACCGTCTGGTCTCGCGGGAGCAGACGGCGCGCGCGACCGGCCACGCTGCGGAATAGGCGAAAGCATGGCCGAGGCGATTGACCTTGTCGGCGTCGTCCGCGCGACGCGGAATCTGACGCCGACCATCCGACTCATCGAGATCGAGCCCAAGGAGGGCTTCGTTCCGCCCTCGCCGGGGAGCCACATCGACTTTTCCGTCATGATCGGCGATCGGGCCGACGTTCGCTCCTATTCCGTCGTCGGACCGTGCGCGGACGGCGTCTATCGGATCGCCGTCAAGCGGCTCGAAGCCTCCCGCGGCGGCTCAGCCTACATGTGGAGGCTTGCGGCCGGTTCGCGCCTTGCGCATTCGGCGCCCGGCAATCATTTCGGGCTCGCGCTCGGGCGGCGTGAATATCTCCTGCTGGCGGGCGGCATCGGCATCACGCCAATCTTCTCGCACGCGCTCGCGCTCGCCCACGCGGGCGCGCGCTTCCGCCTCATCTACGCCTGCCGGAGCCAATCCGACCTTGCGCTTACGGAGGAGCTTCGCGAGCAGATCAGCGACCGCCTCGAGATCGTCCTTAGCGAGGAGAAGGGGCGCGTCGACATCGCGGGCGAGATCGCCAAGCTCGATGCCGACGGCGAATTCTACGTCTGTGGCCCGATCGGCATGCTGGAGGCGGCGAAGCAAGCGTGGGCCGCGAGCGGTCGCCCGAAGGACCGCCTGCGCTTCGAGACGTTCGGCGCGAGCGGCCGCTGGCCCGCGGTTCCGTTCACCCTCAAGGTTCCGAGGCTCGGCAAGGAGATCCACGTACCGGCGACGCAGAGCATGCTCGACGCGCTTGAAGCTGCAGGCGTCGAGATGATTTTCGACTGCCGGCGCGGCGAATGCGGCCTCTGCGCCCTGCCAATCCTTGGCGTGAACGGGGTTGTCGACCATCGTGACGTGTTTTTCAGTGATGCGGAGAAGGCAGCGAACACCAAGCTCTGCACCTGCGTCTCGCGCGTCTACGGGAGCGAGATCACGGTGGACACCGCCGACCGCTGAAACCACGGCGCTTTCCGTCCACTCATGAGCCACGGCAGGAGGTTTGGAACGGGCGATGTGCCTTCATGAGCGGAATTGTCGCGACCACCCCGAGGATGCCGGTCGCAATGATTAGCCCGGCAGTCAGCACCGCTCATGGCGCGTCTGTCGCGTAGCGCCTACGGCCGCTTCCCGGCGTTTTCCGCACCTGCCAAGGCTGATCCTGGAGTCCAGCAACGACGGGTCGACTCCGGCCGTCTGAAGGGCCGATGGGCAGGGCGCAGGGGTAAGATTGGCGCCCTCAGAGCCGCCGGCGAGCGGCTGTCATCGACAGACGTCCCCACCACCGTCCCTCGGATGGCCCTCCTCCCCGGTCCGGCCTGGCTTCACAGGGAAGGAAAGCGATTCCTCCGAAAGACAACCCGCGCTAGAGTTCAGGCCCAAAGCTAGTCAGTGGCCCATGCGCATCTCCGACTTCGACGTTCTGATCGTTCCCCGATTCGGCGGCGCCGATGAGGGCGACTGGCCGAGCCGCTGGGGCGCCAAGCTTTCCACCGCGCGCGTTGTCGTCCCCAGCGAGGTCGGCGCAGCGCGGCGCGATGCATGGACCAACGCCATCGTCGACGCCGTGCGCGCGGCCAGGCGGCCGGTTCTGTTTGTCGGCCATGGGCTCGGCGCAGCCGCCATCGCCAGCGCCGCCTTCGCGCTCGGGGGCGCAGACATCCGCGGCGCCTTCCTCGTTTCACCGACCGACCGTGCCGGGCTCGAGCGCCTCGCCGGCCAAGGGTGGTCGCTGCCCAGCGCGCCGCTGCCATGGCCGACTGTCGTCGTCGCCAGCCGCAACGACTCCGACGGCGCCTACGACGCCGTCGCCGCCCTCGCGGCCGAGTGGGCCGCCGAGCTGATCGACGCCGGACACGCCGGCGGGCTCGACGCCGACAGCGGGCATGGCCCGTGGCCCGAGGGCTTGATGCGCCTGGCGGGGTTCATCAAGAAACTGGCGTGACGGTCGGCCGAACTTCCTCGCGTCATGCGCCGACATCGATCTCGGCGCGAACGTCATCGTTTTCTTGAACGGCACCGGCCCGGCGCACCGGCGCTGCTCTGGCAGGTCCGTTTTTCTAGCTGGAAGCCTGAATGCCGAGCGGCAAGATCATACAGGCAAGATAAGGACACATTCCCGCTAAAGCTTCGTTGTCTTATACTTCTGCAATAGCCATGGAGGAACGCCCGTGACCCGCGCGCCGCATCATCGGAAGCCAAAGAGCGCGCCAGCGCCGTCCGCGCCGCCGCCGATCGACAACTCGGACTCAACGCCGGTCGACGGGCCGGTGTTCGGTCAGCCGGCGCCGACCGCGGACCCGGAGGAATTCCGCGTCCCCCATCCGTCAGACAACGCCGCCTACGCGCAGATCGACGCCCTCAATGCGGCGCACAAGCTCAATCCCCTGCCCTTCCCGGCGCCGCGCGACCTTCCCGAGCCGCGGCTGACGCTGGCGCAGATCTTCGGCAAAAACGGCGACGCGATCGCCAAGCGGATCGAAGCTTCCGGACGTCTTGTCTTTCATGCGGTCGGCGACACCGGATCGGTGAAAGGGCCCGAAACCCAGGACCTCGTCGCCGACAAGATGGTCTCTGACTTCGATGACGAGGTCGCCGAGAACCGGCCGCAGTTCTTCTTTCACCTCGGCGACGTCATCTACAATTTCGGCGAACGTCAGTATTATTACGACCAGTTTTACGAGCCTTACCGCGATTACCCCGCGCCGATCCTGGCGATCGCCGGCAATCACGACGGCATGGTCGCTCCGGGCGTGACCACGCCGTCGCTCGAGGCCTTCATCGACAATTTCTGCGCGAGCGATTTCGAAGTCCGCCCCGAGGCGGGCGGCCTCTCGCGCACGACGCAGATCCAGCCCGGCGTCTTCTTCACCTTTGACGCGCCGTTCCTCCGGGTGATCGCGCTCTATTCGAACACCCTCGAGGACCCCGGCGTGATCGCCTCGCCGGAGATCGGCGACTCGCAGCTGACATTCCTCGAGGCCGCCCTGAAGCGCGTCAAGAAGGAGAAATACGAGGGCGCGCTTGTCTTCGCGCATCACCATCCGGCGTATACGCTCGGCTCAATGCATGGATGGAGCATCGACATGCTGGCGCAGATGGACAAAATCTGCGCCGACGTCGGAGTCTGGCCGCACGCCGTGCTTTCGGGCCACGCGCACAACTATCAGCGCTTCACCCGCGGGCATGGCGACATGCAGATCCCCTACATCATCGGCGGCAACGGCGGTCACGCCATCGCCAGGCTAAAACGCTCGCGCCAGGCCGGCGGCGCGCCAACCAACTCCGCTCCTTCGGAGAAGTCCGATGGCGGTTCGATCTATTTGCCGCCCTACCGCGCACCAACGGTGATCCAGGCGGCCAAGCACGGCAAGGATCTCGTCCAACTCGAAAATTACGACGACCAGGACTTTGGCTATCTGCGCGTGGTCGTCACCGAGACCCAGCTTCGGATCGAGTACCATCCCGCCACCGACGGCGACGCGGCCAAGACGCCGGACGATAGTGTCGCGGTCGACCTCAAAACGCGCAAGCTCGCCGTGCCGGCGCCGTGAGGCGTCCGGGTGCGACGGCGCCGCTTGCGCCCGATCCCCAAACCCTGGCGACTTGAGCATAATGAAATAAGGTTGGGCTGTCTTACCCTCACCCTGCCGCTTCGCGGCCTCCCTCTCCCCGAGGGGCTAGCGTGCGCACACATTCGATTCGCGGACGAGTCAAACACATTTTTTGCAAACATCGCTTGATCGTTGAGAATCATGTGTGATTCTGTATCGGCCGGCCCTTTGTTTGGAGAGGATCGGCGATGACAGACGTGAACATTGGCTTCTTCGGCGACGTGCGCCTTGAAAAAAGGGGCGCCTGGCGGTGGAGCGCATGTGCGCGCGCATTAGCGCGGGCTTTCGCCAACTGTGCGACAGCCGGGCGGAGAAGGTTGGTCTGACGCGGTTTTTCCGCAATCCGAGAGTGACGGTGGAAGAAATTCTGCGCGGCGCGGCGGAGCGGACGGGAACCGCCGCGGCGGGACGGCACGTCCTGTTGATCCAGGATACGAGCGAAATCAACTATGAAGCCAAAGCCAAGCGCAAGCGTGGCCTTGGCCGCGTCGGCAACGGCAAGGACGTCGGCCTGTTCGTCCATCCGGCGCTGGCGGTCGACGCCGCCGACGGCGGCGTCCTGGGGCTCGCGGGGGCGACGATCTGGCGGCGAACGCGGATCAAGGAGGACGACTACCAGAGCCTGCCGATCGAGGAGAAGGAGAGCAACAAGTGGCTCGCCACGCCCCTGGCGGCGAAGCGGTTCCTGAACTCGGCGACGATGATCACCGAGATCTCCGATCGGGAGGCCGACATCTACGAGCATTTCGCCCGCGTGCCCGATGGGCGAACGCATGTCCTGGTTCGCGCCGTGCGCGATCGGGCGCTCATCGAGGCGGGCGAGCGGCTGCTGTCGAAGATCGCCGCCGCGCCGGAAGCGGGCCGTCTGAGCTTCGATCTGCCCGGCCGGCCCGGACGGACGGCCCGGAAGGTCACGCTGGCGGTGCGTTTCTGTCCGGTCGTCCTGCGTCGTCCCGAGCGCGGCGCCGACCGGCGGGATCCGCCCGGCGTCGCGCTCAATCTCGTCGAGGCGCGCGAAATCGACCCGCCGCCCTCCGAGGAGCCGATCGTCTGGCGCCTGTTGACGACGCATGGCGTGAGCACGCTTGCCCAAGCGGCGTGGATTATCGAGCTCTATCGCTATCGCTGGATCATCGAGCAGCTCTTCCGCACCCTCAAGTCGCAGGGCTTCGACCTCGAAGACAGCCTCTTGCGCGACGGCGACGCGCTCGAACGCCTGGCGGCGACCGCGCTGATCGCCGCCGCGAGCGTCATGCAACTGGTCCAGGGACGGGACGAGGCGGGCGCGGCTTTCCCGGCCGCGCGCGTCTTCGAACCCGACGAAATCGCCGTTCTGGAGGCGCTGGCCGGCAAATTCGAAGGCAAGACCCAGAAGCAGAAGAACCCGCACCCCAGACGCAGCCTGGCTTGGGCGGCCTGGTGCATCGCCCGCCTCGGCGGCTGGACCGGCTACGCCAAAGAGCGTTCGCCAGGCCCTATCACCTTCGTCCACGGCCTGCGCCGCTTCCACGCCATCGCAGAAGGCTTCAATCTCGCCGCCGCCACCTCGCCTGCCCCACTTGACAGCTGAGCAAATCAAATGTGTGCGCACGCTAGCCCCGAGGGGAGAGGGGC
Source organism: uncultured Alphaproteobacteria bacterium (assembly GCA_963822215.1). Taxonomy (GTDB): domain Bacteria; phylum Pseudomonadota; class Alphaproteobacteria; order Rhizobiales; family Beijerinckiaceae; genus Roseiarcus. Next base: position 2,341 of record CAWGGX010000005.1, on the reverse strand, counting down.
GACCCCCTTCCCCTTTCGGGCTAGCGTGCGCACACATTCGATTCGCGGACGAGTCAAACACATTTTTTGCAAACATCGCTTGATCGTTGAGAATCATGTGTGATTTTGTATCGGCCGGCCCTTTGTTTGGAGAGGATCGGCGATGACAGACGTGAACATTGGCTTCTTCGGCGACGTGCGCCTTGAAAAAAGGGGCGCCTGGCGGTGGAGCGCATGTGCGCGCGCATTAGCGCGGGCTTTCGCCAACTGTGCGACAGCCGGGCGGAGAAGGTTGGTCTGACGCGGTTTTTCCGCAATCCGAGAGTGACGGTGGAAGAAATTCTGCGCGGCGCGGCGGAGCGGACGGGAACCGCCGCGGCGGGACGGCACGTCCTGTTGATCCAGGATACGAGCGAAATCAACTATGAAGCCAAAGCCAAGCGCAAGCGTGGCCTTGGCCGCGTCGGCAACGGCAAGGACGTCGGCCTGTTCGTCCATCCGGCGCTGGCGGTCGACGCCGCCGACGGCGGCGTCCTGGGGCTCGCGGGGGCGACGATCTGGCGGCGAACGCGGATCAAGGAGGACGACTACCAGAGCCTGCCGATCGAGGAGAAGGAGAGCAACAAGTGGCTCGCCACGCCCCTGGCGGCGAAGCGGTTCCTGAACTCGGCGACGATGATCACCGAGATCTCCGATCGGGAGGCCGACATCTACGAGCATTTCGCCCGCGTGCCCGATGGGCGAACGCATGTCCTGGTTCGCGCCGTGCGCGATCGGGCGCTCATCGAGGCGGGCGAGCGGCTGCTGTCGAAGATCGCCGCCGCGCCGGAAGCGGGCCGTCTGAGCTTCGATCTGCCCGGCCGGCCCGGACGGACGGCCCGGAAGGTCACGCTGGCGGTGCGTTTCTGTCCGGTCGTCCTGCGTCGTCCCGAGCGCGGCGCCGACCGGCGGGATCCGCCCGGCGTCGCGCTCAATCTCGTCGAGGCGCGCGAAATCGACCCGCCGCCCTCCGAGGAGCCGATCGTCTGGCGCCTGTTGACGACGCATGGCGTGAGCACGCTTGCCCAAGCGGCGTGGATTATCGAGCTCTATCGCTATCGCTGGATCATCGAGCAGCTCTTCCGCACCCTCAAGTCGCAGGGCTTCGACCTCGAAGACAGCCTCTTGCGCGACGGCGACGCGCTCGAACGCCTGGCGGCGACCGCGCTGATCGCCGCCGCGAGCGTCATGCAACTGGTCCAGGGACGGGACGAGGCGGGCGCGGCTTTCCCGGCCGCGCGCGTCTTCGAACCCGACGAAATCGCCGTTCTGGAGGCGCTGGCCGGCAAATTCGAAGGCAAGACCCAGAAGCAGAAGAACCCGCACCCCAGACGCAGCCTGGCTTGGGCGGCCTGGTGCATCGCCCGCCTCGGCGGCTGGACCGGCTACGCCAAAGAGCGTTCGCCAGGCCCTATCACCTTCGTCCACGGCCTGCGCCGCTTCCACGCCATCGCAGAAGGCTTCAATCTCGCCGCCGCCACCTCGCCTGCCCCACTTGACAGCTGAGCAAATCAAATGTGTGCGCACGCTAGCCTTTCGGGGGAAGGTGGCCCGAAGGGCCGGATGAGGGCTTGCCTCGCGATTCCATCCCAAGTCATCACGCTCTAGGAAGACGGCGCGCACGATGGAGACGGAATTGATGCGTGCCGCGCGCGCGACGCGCGTCGGAAAGCTGGCGGCGCTGCTCATCTTTGCAAGTCTCGCTGGCTTTCTCGCCTCGCGCCTTTGCCGCTTGGACCTCGGCGGCATGGCCATAGGCGCGCGGACCTTCGCCGCCCTGCATCCCGCCTTCGCCGCAGCCGCCTTCTCGGTCGTCTATGTCGTCGTCGCGGCGCTCGCGGTCCCGATCGTCGCGTTGATGACCATTGCGGCGGGCGCGCTGTTTGGGCCGTGGCTCGGCGTCCCGCTTGCTGTGGCGTCGAGCGCGGTCGGGGCGACGATCACGATGCTGGTCGCCCGTTACGCATTGCGCGACTGGGTCGAGGCGCGTTTCCCGCAACTCAAGAGGCGCTTCGATGGCCGACGGGGCGACGCCGCAGCGCTGCTGTTCGCCGCCCGCGTCACGCCGGCCCTTCCCTTCGCGCTCGTCAATGTCGCGGCGGCGCTGAGCCGGATGCCGGCGCTGACCTTCGCGCTCGTCTCTGCCGCCGGCGCGCTGCCGCTCGCCGCGATCTACGTTTCGGCCGGCGTGACGATCGGCGCGGCGCCAAGCCCGGCCGACATTCTGTCGCCGCGCCTCGTCGCGCTCCTGGCGCTCGCCGGGGCGGCGCCGCTCATCGGACGGGCGTGGGTCGCCCGCCGAACGCGACGCCGGCGCTTCGAC
>CAWGGX010000004.1:0-1128936 GCA_963822215.1 uncultured Alphaproteobacteria bacterium | reverse complement strand
CCTGTGGGGCGTCGAAGACTTCCAGGAGATCGCCATTCGCCACTCCAAATACGCCGCCTCGCGGTTCGCGCACGAAGCCGCCCCGGCCTTGACCCGTTTCGCCGATTCCTCACCGACGCCTTTCATCGCTGGCGTCAAAGCCGCCCGACAACAGATCGTCGCGCGCACGGAAGAAGATCGCGACGAATTCCTGAGGAAGCGCGGGTTCTCCAGGACCGAGACGGCCAAGATCATCGAGACCGTGTTGGCGGAGGAAGGTCATGAAGTCGAGTCTGTCTATGACTTCGTGCAAGGGATTACCGCCTGCGCACGCATGAAGCCGCACCAGGACGCCCGGCTCGACATGGAGATGCGGGCCAAGAAGTTGCTGGACCGCGCCGCCTGATCGCGTAGCCGCAACGCGCTCTCCGACTGCGCGCCGGGGCCGCATTTCCGACAAGTCGGCGGCATTCGGTCAGTGTTCGCCCGCCCCCCGTGTCGGCCGAGCGACCGCAGCCCATGCGAAGCAACCGGCGGGCGGACTCCTCTCCCGCGGGCTGCGGCCGCAGAACGGTGGAGAGGAAGAGGGCTGGAGTCGGATTCACTGACGGGTTGGATAGCCGCGAGAGGTCTCGGGGCCCGTCACGGAGATCCGATCATGACGAAGTCCCCAGTGAAGATTGCGCTCAGCCTGTCGCGCGACATCCCGTTCAATAAGCTTGTCCTCTCTCAGGCAAACGTGCGCCGCATAAAGGCCGGCGTGTCGATCGAGGAATTGGCCGAGGATATCGCCCGACGCACGCTCCTCCAGAGCCTGACCGTGCGGTCAATCCTCGACGAGGCAGGCGCCGAGACCGGCATATTTGAGATTCCGGCCGGTGGCCGCCGCTTTCGTGCGCTCGAATTGCTGGTCAAGCAAAAGCGCCTAGCGAAGACCGCGCCGATCCCTTGCGTGGTGCGTGAGGGCGGCCTTCCGGAAGAAGACTCGCTCGCCGAGAATATCCAGCGCGCGCCGCTGCACCCGCTCGATCAGTTTCGCGCCTTCCAGACGCTACGCGAGAAAGGCCAGAGCGAGGAAGAGATCGCGGCGGCTTTCTTCGTCTCGATCGCCGTGGTCCGGCAGCGCCTCCGCGTCGCGGCGGCGTCGGCAAAGCTCCTCGACATCTATGCGGCGGATGAGATGACGCTCGACCAGCTCATGGGCTTCACGGTCAGCGCCGATCACGAACGCCAGGTGCAGGTCTACGACCGCGTCCGACAATCTCACTATATCGAACCGAACGCCATCCGCCGCATGCTCACTGAAGGAGCGGTGCGAGCCACCGACAAACGCGCCATCTTCATCGGCCTCGACGCTTATGTCGCAGCCGGTGGACCGGTCATGAACGATCTCTTCCAGAGCGATAGCGGCGGCTGGCTACAGGACGTCGTCCTCGTCGGTCGTCTCGTCGCCGAGAAGCTTGAGAAGGAAGCGGAGTCCGTCCGGGCGGAGGGATGGAAGTGGGTTCAGGTCACACCCGATCTACCCTACGGCTACGCCTATGACTTGAGACGCTTGCATGGGAACACGGAGCCGCTAACTCCGGGGGAAGAAACGGCCAAGGCCGACCTTGAGGCCGAGTACGAGCGGCTCGAGCAGGGCAACGTCGGCGGGGACGACCTCCCGGAGGCGGTCGACATGCGTCTCGCCGAGATCGAGACGGCGCTCGCCGCGTACGACAACCGTCCGATCGAATTCGACCCAGATGAGATCGCTCGCGCCGGCGCGTTCGTCAGCATCGACGACGACGGTGGCCTCCGCATCGAGCGCGGGTTCGTGCGCCCGGAGGATGAGCCACCGATTAAGATCGAGCCGATGCCCGAGCCTGAGGCGAAGCCGAGCCAAACAGCCGCCTCTCGCGTCGAGACGGACGGCCAGGTGGTTTCGTCTGATCCTGTGTACCCCGCGAGGAGCCGGAGGACGACGGCGTCCTGAGGCCCATCCCCGACCGGCTGATGACCGAACTCACGGCGCACCGCACCCTCGCTCTTCGCCGCGCGCTCGGCGAAGAGCCCGAAGTCGCCTTCCTCGTCGTACTCCACGCCATGTGCCTAAAGCTCTTCTATCACTACACGGTCGACTCCTGCCTCGACCTCGACCTTCGCAGCTTCAGCGTCGGCGAGCGAGGTCCCCACGGGCTCGGCGACACCGAGTTGGTCCGGGCTCTCGACCAGCGACTTCAGCAATGGGCGACCGCGCTGCCGAAAGAGCCGCAAGACCTCTGGGAGGCGCTGATCGGCTTCGATCTGGATAGCAAGGCGGCATTGTTCGCTCACTGCGTCGCGGCCTCCCTCAATGCGGTCTACGACCCCTACAACCGCCGTCCCAGGGCGCTCGCACATGCGGACAGGCTCGCTGAGGCGCTCGATCTCGATATGGCGGCCGCCGGCTAGCAAGCGACCGTCGATACCTATCTCGGCCGGGTCACAAAGGCGCGCATTCTCGCGGCGGTGCGGGAGGCCCGGGGCGAGGACGCCGCCCGGCGTCTCGAAGGCTTGAAGAAGGACGACATGGCGAAGTCAGCAGAAAGTCTCCTCGCCGGCTCCGGTTGGCTTCCTGAGTCGCTCAGGACCCCTGGGCGTCCAGTCGCGAGCGCGGCGACATCGGAGCCGACAGCCGACGGAAAAGACACTCTCAACACGACAATCGACTCGCCGGAGGCCGAATTTCGACAGATCGAGACCCACGACCCTGAACTGGATCACGGCCGCGCTGACAGCCAGGGCGACAACCCTCGCGGCGCCGAGCTGGAACGATCCCGACCGGACGAGGACGCGCAAGCGCTGGCTGCCGCCGAGTAGGCCGTTCCTTCAGCTCCATCGACCTCCCTTTTCCCCTGGCCCGCCGGCGACGGCGGGCCTTTTACTTTGAAGGACGCCTCACATGTCCGACAACGCTCACGACCTCTCCCGCCGGCTCGCCGACAACGCCGAAGCGGTCTGCCGTCATTTCCTTCCCGCCGGTCGCCGCGAGGGCGCATTCTGGCGGGTCGGCGACGTCCGCAATGCGCCCGGCCGATCGCTGTCCGTCCGTCTGATCGCCACCGCCTCTGGCAACAGCGCGGCCGGCAGATGGACCGATCGCGCGAGCGCCGAGCACGGCGACCTCCTCGACGTCATTCGCGAGCGGCGCGGCCTGACGACCTTCGCCGACGTCCTCGACGAAGCCCGGGCCTTTCTCGCCCTGCCACGCCCGCAACTCGACTGCACACATCGCAGTCGGCGCGACCCTGACGGGTACGACAGGCGCAAGGCCGTCCAGCGCATCATCGCCGAGACAATGCCCCTCGCCGGATCGATTGCAGAGACCTATCTCCGGTCCCGAGGCATCGACGAACTGATCGACTGCACGGCGCTGCGATTTCATCCTCGCTGTTACTGTCGCGGCGGCGACGGACAGCCGTCGCGGCGACGACCGGCGTTGATCGCCATCGTCACCGATCTCGACGGGGCGACCGCCGGCGTGCATCGCACCTATCTCGCGGACAACGGAGCGGCCAAGGCGCCGATCGGCACGCCCCGACGGTCGCTCGGCGCTATTCTCGGTCGCGGCGTCCGCTTCGGGTTCGCCGTCGACGTGATCGCTGCGGGCGAAGGCATCGAGACGACGCTCTCGCTCAAGCGCGCCTTGCCGACCATGCCGATGGTCGCTGCGCTGTCAGCGTACAATCTCGCTGCGCTTGTTCTTCCGAGCACGATCCTCCGGCTCTACGTCGCCCGCGACGCCGACGAAGCCGGCGAGCATGCGACGGCCGTCCTTTGCGAGCGGGCGCGCCGTCACGGCGTCCAGGCGATCGCACTGAGCCCGAGACGCGGAGACTTCAACGATGACTTGCGCGCTCTTGGCGTTCCCGGATTGCGCGCGTCGGTCGCCGATCAACTCGTTTCGCACGACGTCGTCCGCTTCCTTGCCGGTTCGACCGGCCGTCGTTGACGTCGAAGGCGAACGAAGCCCGCGCCGCCCGCCGTCGACGGAATTGTCTCCGCCCTCTCCGGAACGCGCGCCCACGGGCCTTCCCTTTGAGAGGCGACGCGTGCGGCGATCGGCGTGGGTCCGCAACGGCGTCGGGCCGACGATTTTCCGGCGCGCCCCGAGGGGCGCTCTCCATCGCCAAGCAAAATCATCGGCCCGCCGCCGTCCTCCGCATCCGCTCCGGCCCTCCGCTGCGCATCGGGTGCGGACCCGCGCCGCTCGCCGCGTGTCGTCGCCCATGAAGGCCGCGATGGGCGCGGCCCCTCTGACGAGGACCAAGACAATGACCGCAACCGAAGACGACCGCTTCGAACCGTTCCACGCCGCCTCTCCGACCGCGCATCTGCTCGACGAGCTTCAGCTTTACGGACATCGACCGTTCGAAGGCGACCCCGATCCACGCTCGATGTCGGAGCCGCGCATCGCAACGACCGCCATCGCCGCCATCTTTGACGCGTTCATCGCCACTTTCGCCGATACGCGGCTCGAGCCCGATCTCGACCCGCTCCTCTGGGCGACGGTCAATCTTTTCCACCGCGCGATCGTTCGCATCGAACGCGAACTCGACGACAACGAGCAGGCGCAGCACCGCAGCCAGGAGGCCCAGGACGGGTCGGAAGTCCGTTCCGTCGAACTGGAGCGACTGACCCGCCCAAGGCGAGACGCTGATCGAGCGACGGAACGCCTTCGAGTTCCTGCGCGAAGAGTCAGCCGCCCACTACGAGCGTCACGCCGGCTCACCTTGGCGGCCGCGTGCTGGCTCGAGAAGTCAGCCACAAACATCTCACTGCCGCGATGATCGACAGCCGCGACTTTATCGCCGCCCGCAAACGGGCCGAGCGCGACACGCTCATTCCACCGGGCCCGAAGATCGTCGTCACCGGCGGCGCCGACTACAACGACCATCGTCTGATCTGGGACCGCCTCGACAGGGCGCACGCGCGGCATCCCGATATGACGCTCATCCACGGCGGCTCGCCGAAAGGCGCCGAACTCATCGCCTCCAAATGGGCGACGGCGCGCAACGTTCCTCAGATCGCATTCCGTCCCGACTGGACAACCCACGCGAAGGCCGCGCCGTTCAAGCGCAACGACGCCGTGCTCGAAACCCTGCCGATCGGCGTCATGGTTTTCCCGGGCAACGGCATCCAGGACAACCTGGCCGACAAGGCGTGCAAGCTCGGCTTTCCAGTCTGGCGGATCGCGTGCACGCCCGAGCCAGGTCGGCGGTCCTTCGCCGACCGGCGCCGCCGACGAACGACCGCGGCCATCCACTCCCAACCTCTCGCTCGGGCGTCGATGGCAGCACTCAGGCGCCAACCGGACGTTCGCTCTCCACGACGAACTCGTCGTGTCCGGTAAATCGCACGAAACTCCGATGGCCGTGGAGTCTGTGTTGTGTGTGTGGACGCGCCCTTGGATCCACGGAGTTTCTTGAGTTTCAGGCGTGCGGTCAGCCTCGTCCCTGCACCCTCTCCAACCTGCTTTCCCGACCAATTGGTCATTTTGACCGAATCGAGTATATGAGTCGCTAGGAGCTCCGGCCAATGGCGAATATCAATCTCGAGCGGCGCGCGGAAATCGGTCGGGAGAAACGGGGCCGGACACGGTTGCAACTGATGACCGCGGCCAAGGCGCTCTTCTCGAAGCGGTCGTGGGAGTCGGTCACGATCGACGAGTTGGTACAAGAGGCGGGGGTTGCGAAAGGCACCTTCTACAGCCATTTCAACGATCTTGAGGAACTCGCCGCGGCGGTCGCCGACGAGCTCATCGACGCCTTCGACGCAATGATTCAACCTCAGCGTCTATCGATAGCGGATCCGCTTCTCCGGATCGCGTTCGGGTGCGACGCCTTCCTCGGGCAGTCCCTGTCCGACCGCTCCTGGGCTTTGCTCGCAACGCGAATGGCGAGGTCGCATCCTACGGTGGGACTTCTCGTGCGGGGCCGGCTTTCGGACGACCTGCGCGACGCGCTTGACAAATCCCCGCAGGCGGGGCTGACGCCGGAATTGGGCGTCGAAGTGATCATTGGGGTTGTTCTCCAGGTGGCGGCGGCGATCGGCGACGGGCGGTTCGACGATCACGACCGGCCTGAGGCGCTTCGATGTATGCTCGCCGCAATTGGCGTCGGCAGGCGCGACGCCGCCTCCATCGTCGCTCGTCTCGCTCGCGTGAGGGGTTCCGTTCCGCGCGACATCCTGAAGGGCGGAAGTCCAGCAGGCGGTTCTTCGAGTGCCGCCGGATCCGCTTGAGAGACGACGGCTCCTCTAGCCCTTTCGAACGCAACTCCATGACCGGATCGTGAGCGCGTCGAGAACGCAAAAGGCGGACTCGAACGCGGCGACCCTCGGGCGGCTCACCGCACTGGAGCGGTCGCCAAGCTGATTGCTCTTCTCAGATTGGTTTCCTCGCCGACGCGGAGCCTGTGTCTTCCGTCGAAGCCGCGGCCTCATGTGCGCGCCGCACCGCAAACTCTGCATCTTCCGCGTTGACGCCGAGCGCACGCAGGATCCCCTGAACGACGTCCGGCACGTCGCCGGGCGAAAGCCGCGCTTCGCTCGCCGAGCGCATGGCCTGAACGACAATGCCGACGACGAGATCGAAACCGACCTCCTCCGAAAAGGAGGCCAGACGATCCTGGCTTTGGCCGCGCCGCAAGTCTGCGGTCAGTTGCTCTCGGGCAGCGCGCGCGACTGTCGGAAATGCCCACAGGCCATGAGCGATGAGCGCTCCCCAGGGCGGATTGCGCTGAGCCTCATCGATGAAGGCCGCGCAGCCAGCGGCGATTCCCTCGACCGGGTCGACGACGGCGGGTCGGTTTGCACGAGCGACTTGTTCGAAAACTTGCGCCAGTTCCGCGGCGACGGCGTTCCACAGATCCTCTAGGCGACAGAAGTGGGAATAGAAGGCGCCTTTCGACGTCCCCGCCTGTCTGGTCACGTCTTCGACGGTGACGGAGGCGATCGGCCAACTCGTGAAGAGGACGCGGGCGGCTTCGACGAGCTGTGCTCGGGTCCTGGCGCGCCGCTCTCGGCCGATTTGCGCGCGCCGATTCAGGTCGACCCTGTTCAAAGCCTCCCCTTTCAAATTCCGGACTAGAAATTCATATTGACTAATTAGTCGATTTGACGTATTAGGTCAACATGATTTTGAGGGCGGCGGCTGGGATGCTGACAAGTGGAAAATTCTTGAAGCGAACCTTGCGACGGACCCGCGCCGAGCGCCGGCGGCCGCTGGAGAACCGAGTCGCTCTCGGAGGCGGCTTCCTTGGAGGGGCGTCACTGCAACGCGTGGAGCCGTCTGTGACGTCATGTCGCGGTGGAATCGCTCAATCGCGCGCCTATCATTCCGCAAAGGAACAGTTGCGCGATCACCAGTTCACGGAAGACGTGCCGATGAGCGATGTTCCTCGAGCATCTCGTCCCGATGCGGACGGCGAGCCAGTTCTACGGTCCGCGAGATGCCTTGCGAGTCTGCCCGCACAAACGCGGCGCCCGAATATGCGGCGCGACGGGAACACCAGGACGCCGCAATCGGTGAGGCGAGAGCGACCCTCGAACATGTCGACACCGCCAGACGACCTCAGCCTATGGAGGCTGCAAGGCGACGGCGAGCAGGTCCTCAAACCAGTGCGAGCAACGTCTCGTTGTCCGCCGTGGAGAACCGCCAAAGCTGAGATGAGATTTGGTTTCAAATCCAGAGGCGAGCCATGAAACTCCAACGGTCTGTGATTATCCTGGCGGCCGCAGTGGTCCTGATCGGCGGCGGCGCCGCGGGTTACGTGGCCTGGAAGCAATACGAGGCCTCGCAGTTGCCTGCGGGCATCGTCAGCATCAACGGCCGGGTCGAGGCGACCCAGGTCGACATCTCGACGAAAATTCCCGGGCGCGTCATCGAGATCGCGCCACACGAGGGCGACATCGTCTCGGCAGGGGAGGTCGTCGCCCGGATCGACACGTCGGAGACCGCCGCGCAGTTGCACGAAGCGCAAGCCTCCGCCGAACTCGCGCGTCAAACGCTCGTCACCCGTCAGGCCAGCGTCGCAAGCGACGATGCCCAGCTGGAGTTCGCCAACGAGGAGTTGCGCCGCACGTCAACGCTCGTCACCAAGGGCTGGTCCACCCACGAACTCCTCGACCAGCGCAACCAGCAGCTGAAGAGCGCCGATGCGGCGCTCAAGGCGGCGCAGTCGCAGGTCGACGAAGCCCACGCCACCGTTAAGACCGCCGACGCCAGGGTCGAAGAGCTGCAGGCGGTGGTCGACGACTCGACGATTAAGTCGCCAGTCCGCGGCCGCGTGCAGTATCGCCTCGTCGAGCCGGGTGCAGTGCTTCCGCCAGGCGGCAAAATCGCGACGGTGATCGATCTCTCGGACGTCTATACCACCATATATCTCCCCGGCCCGCAGGCGGGGCGGCTCAAGATCGGCGACGACGCCCGGGTGGTGGTCGACGCGGCCCCGGAATATGTCTTTCCCGCCACGGTCTCGTTCGTCGCGCCCGAATTGCAGTTCACCCCCAAGACGGTCGAGGTCCAGTCCGAGCGCGAGCAGTTGATGTTTCGCGTCAAGCTCCAGGCGCCGCTCCAGTTGCTCAAGAACATAGAGGATCAGGTCAAGGCGGGTTTGCGCGGCATGGGCTATGTGAGAATCGATCCCTCCGCGAATTGGCCTGACAGGCTGGCGGTCAAGCTGCCGCCCGTTGACGAGCAGGCCGGCAAATAGGCTGCCGGACGATGACTGCGCTCATCGAGACGGAAAGGCCGCAAAAGGTCGCCGCCGTCGCCGCCTCGCTCGAAGGCGTCACCCATCGATACGGCAAGACCGTCGCGCTCGATAACGTGACGATCGCCATTCCGGCGGGCCAGATGACCGGCCTCATCGGCCCGGACGGCGTCGGCAAGTCGACCCTGCTCGGGCTGATCGCCGGCGTGCGCAAGATCCAGACCGGCGAGGTCAGGGCGCTCGATGGAGACCTCAAGGACGCAGCATTCCGCCAGGGCGCCTTCGCGCGCATCGCCTACATGCCGCAAGGCCTCGGCCGCAATCTCTACCCGACGCTCAGCGTGTTCGAAAATATGGATTTCATCGGCCGGCTGTTCGGTCAGGGGGAGGCGGAGCGGAAGGCGCGCATCGACGATCTGAGCCGCTCGACCGGCCTCGACCCGTTCCTCGCGCGGCCCGCCGGCAAGCTCTCCGGCGGCATGAAGCAGAAGCTGTCGCTCTGCTGCTCGCTGATCCACGATCCCGATCTCCTGATCCTCGACGAGCCGACGACCGGCGTCGACCCGCTGTCGCGGCGGCAGTTCTGGGAGCTGATCGACCGCATCCGCGGACGGCGGCCGCAGATGAGTGTGGTGGTCGCGACCGCCTACATGGACGAAGCCGAGCGGTACGCCTGGCTCGCGGCCATGGACGGCGGCCACGTGATCGCGACGGGCTCGCCGGCCGAGATCAAGAGTCGCGTCGGCGCCAAAGACCTCGAATCGGCGTTCATCGCGCTCTTGCCGGAGGAAAAGCGGAAAGGCCATAAGGCCTTGGAGATTCCGCCGCTGAAGCATGAGGGCGGGACGCCGGCGATCGAAGCCGAGGGGCTCACCAAGCGCTTCGGCCCCTTCACCGCGGTCGATCACGTGAGCTTCAAAATCGAGAAGGGCGAAATCTTCGGCTTTCTCGGCTCGAACGGCTGCGGCAAGTCCACCACCATGAAGATGCTGACCGGCCTTTTGCCGCCGACCGAAGGCACGGCCAAGTTGTTCGGCGACCCGGTCAGCGGTGAAGAAGACATCGAGATGCGCCGGCGCGTCGGCTACATGTCGCAGGCCTTTTCGCTTTATGGCGAGCTCACGGTCCGGCGGAACCTCGAGCTCCACGCCAAGCTGTTCGATCTCCCGGTCGCCACGCGCGGCAAGCGCGTCGACGAGATGCTGGACCGGTTCGGGCTCAGGGAGGTGGCCGACGTCGAGCCGGAAAGCCTGCCGCTCGGCATCCGTCAGCGCCTGCAATTGGCGGTGGCCATCCAGCATCGCCCCGAGATGCTGATCCTGGACGAGCCGACATCGGGCGTCGATCCGGTCGCCCGCGACGGGTTCTGGGAATACCTGATCGATCTTTCCCGCAATGACGGGGTGACGATCTTCCTCTCCACCCACTTCATGAACGAGGCGATGCGCTGCGACCGCATCTCGCTGATGCACTCCGGCAAGGTGCTGGCCGCGGGCACGCCGCCGGAGCTGATCGCAGCCCGTCACGCCAAGTCGCTCGAGGAGGCGTTCATCGAGTTTCTCGAGGATGCGTCTGGCGCCGCCCACAAGGGGGAGAAATCGGCCGAACCGGAGGCCCCGCCAGAGACGAAGGCCTTCGCGCCGCCGAAGGCGAGCGAAGGCGGCTTCAGCATACCGCGGCTTTGGGCTTACGCGCGCCGGGAGGCGGTGGAGATCATGCGCGATCCGGTGCGGATCGCCTTTGCGCTCTTCAATCCGATCATCCTGATGTTCGCGATCGGCTACGGCATCTCGTTCGACGTCGAGCATCTGCGTTACGCGGTCTTCGATCAGGACCGATCGCTCGAGAGCCGGCAGTTCCTGGACAGCTTCCAGAACCCGAAATATTTCGACCGGAAGCCCAACCTCACGAACGCCGATCAGATCGTGTCCGGCCTGCGCAGCGGGGAGCTGAAATTCACCGTCGAGGTCCCGACGAACTTCGGCCACGACTTGATCACGCAACAGACGCCGGAGATCGGCGCCTGGATCAGCGGTGACATGCCGTTCCGCGCCGAGACGACGCGCAGCTATCTCGGCGGCGTGATGCAAAGCTATCTCGCCGACCTGTCAGCGCGCCTCACCGGCACACCCTCGTCGTTCTCGCTCATCAATGTCGAGGAGCGCTACCGCTACAATCAGGCATTCAAGAGCATCTATTCCGAGGTGCCCAGCACCATCATGGTGATGCTGATCCTCATCCCGGCGATTATGACGGCGCTGGGCGTCGTACGCGAGGTGGAAACTGGCTCGATCGCCAACTTCCGCTCGACTCCGGTGACGCGGGTCGAATTCCTGCTTGGCAAGCAGCTTCCTTACGTCCTGATCGGCGTCTTGAGCTTCGCCACGCTCGTCCTGTTGGCGATTTTCGTGTTCGGCGTGCCGGTCAAGGGCTCCTGGCCGGCGCTCATCGCCGGCGGGCTCCTTTGTGTGTGCGCAGCGACCGGATTTGGACTCTTGATGTCGACCCTCGTTCGCACGCAGGTGGCGGCGGTGTTCGGCACGACCTGCGTCGCGCTCATTCCAACCGTCAGCTTCTCCGGCCTGCTTGTTCCGGTCTCGTCCCTCTCGGGCGCTGGGCGCGTCATCGGCGACGGCTTTCCGGCGTCCTACTTCCAGCAGATCAGCGTCGGCGCCTTCACCAAGGGGCTCGGGTTCCCCGAGCTCTGGGTCAACCACCTGGCGCTCGCGATCTTTGCCGTCCTCTTCATCGGCGTGGCGGCGCTCGTGCTCCGGAAACAGGAGGCCTGAGGTGCTCAGGAAGCTGCTCCACATCCTCGCGCTGTGCTTGAAGGAACTGAACAGCATCCGCGCCGACCCGATCCTGTTGGCGCTGACGGTCTATACGTTCAGCTACGCCGTTTACGCCGTGGCGACCGGGGCCAAAACCGAAGTCGATCATGTTTCGACCGCCATTGTCGACGAGGACCATTCCGAGCTTTCCCGGCTGATCCGGCAAGCCATCCTTCCGCCCTGGTTCCAGCCTCCGGTCGACATCCCAGCGACGGAAATCGGTCCGTCGATGGACGCCGGCCGCTACGTGTTCGTGATCGAGATTCCGCCCAAGTTCGAGCAGGATGTCATCTCGAATCGCTACCCGAGCATCCAGATCAATATGGATGCGACGGCGGTCGCCCAGGCCGGCAACGGCGAAGCCTATCTGCAGCAGATCATCAACCAAGTGGTGCAGACCTACACCACGCGCGCCGCAGGAACCCCCACAACCCCCAGCGGAGCGGAAATTCAGCCGGTCAACCTCGCCCTCCGCGTCGTGTTCAACCCCAATCTCAAATCGGAATGGTTCACCTCGGTGATGCAGGTCATCAACAACATCACCATGCTTTCGATCATCCTGACCGGCGCCGCGCTGATTCGCGAGCGCGAGCATGGGACGATCGAGCATCTGCTCGCGATGCCGGTGACGCCGAGCGAGATCATGCTCTCGAAGATTTGGGCGAACGGCCTCGTGATTCTGATTGCGGCGATCCTCTCGGTGAAACTGGTCGTGCAATTGTGGCTTCAGGTCCCGATCGCCGGCTCGCTCGTTCTGTTCATGGCCGGAGCCGTCGTTTACGCGTTTTCCGTCACGTCGATGGGCATTCTGCTCGCCACGTTCACCACCTCGATGGGGCAGTTCGGCCTCCTGGTGATCCCGGTCCTCGTCATCCTGCAGATGCTGTCCGGCTCCGCCACGCCGATGGAGACCATGCCGGTCTGGCTGCAATACGTCATGCAGATCTTTCCCACGCCGCATTTCGTCAGCTTCGCCCAGGCCGTTCTCTACCGGGCGGCCGGCCTCGATATCGTCTGGCCCGATCTCCTCACGATGGCGATCATCAGCGCCGTGTACTTCGCCATCTCCGGCGTGCGCTTCCGCAAGACGCTTGTCGTGCTGGGATAAGGAGAGCAGTCGGACGCCGGCGCTCGGCCAAGGCAGCCGACACGGCGCCCCGAAAGCAAAGAGCATTCGAACGATGACCAACATTCCTTAGGAGGCTGTCATGACCGAAACTTCCGCATCCGCCGACGCGATCCCCCTGCCGCTTCCCCCGCTTCCCCCGCTTCCCCCGCTTCCCCTCTTCTGGCCCGTCGCCCTGGTGGCGGGAACGGAGAAAGCGAAGGCCGAACTCGCGCTCAAGAATCTCGAATTCGTCCAGGAGGAGATCAAGCTCCACGGCGGGCTCAAGGCGAAGGTGGCGTCGCCCAATGTCGTGCGCCTCGATCTTCGCACCATGGTTTTGCGCGACTATGGGCGCCCGGGCGGGATTCCAACTCTCGTTAATGCGCCCTTCGCGGGGCACAGGGCGATGATCGCCGACTATCACAAAGGCCAGAGCCTGGTCGAGACGCTGCTCGAGGGCGGCCTCGGCCACGTCGCGCTGACCGACTGGAAGTCCGCAAGCGAAGACATGAAAGACTTCGAAATCGACAACTACCTCGAGGAGTTGATCGTCGCCATCGACGACCTCGGCGGCCGGGTCAATCTCGTCGGGCTTTGCCAGGGCGGCTGGTCCTCGGCGATGGTCGCGGCGCGCTTTCCCGAAAAGGTGAACGCGCTCGTTCTCGCCGGGTCGCCGATCGACACGGACGCGGGCGACGGCCCGATCAAGAGCATGGCTCATGACACTCCGATGTCGGCTTACGAGGATCTCGTCAGGCTCGGGGACGGACTGATGAGGGGCAAGATCATGCTCGCGGGGTGGAAGAACATGCATCCCGAGAAGCACTATGTCACCGAGGACCTCGAATTCTATCAGCACATGGAAGATCCGGCGTATAGAGAGAGGGTCGAGGTTTTCGACAGCTGGTATGAAGATCCGCTCGACCTGCCCGGGCGCTGGTACCTGCAGGCGATCCGCGACCTCTTCAAGGAGAACCGCCTTGCGAAGGGAGAGTTCGTTGGGCTCGGCCGCCGCCTGAACCTGAAGTCAGTCGTGTGCCCCGTTTATCTTTTGGCCGGCGAGAGCGACGACATCACCACCAAGGAGCAGGTGTTCGCAGCGGAGAACCTCGTCGGAACCCCGAAAGGCCGGATCGAGAAGAAGCTGGCGCCCGGCGGACACATCGGCCTCTTCATGGGCTCGCGCACGCTCAAGGAGACGTGGCCGACCATTGCGCGGTGGCTCGCTGATCTGAGCTCGGCCTGACGCTCGGCGGGCGCGGTTTCGTTCTCGTCGAGCCCGATGCAGGGACGGCTCGTCAACTCTATGCACTGCGGAGTGAGAAGTGAATCGTGAAGCCAGCGAAAAGCGCTCGGCGTGAAACCTGTGAAGGCCTGAACAGGAGATTGGACATGAGAGACGCGTCCAAAGCCGGTGAACCGATTGGCCGCGAAAAGTATCAGCGCCTGATCGCCGCGGCGCAGAGCCAGACGAGGATCAAGGTCGCCGTCGCGCACCCATGCGACGACGTCTCGCTTCGCGGCGCAATCGAAGCCTACAAGCTCGGGCTGATCGAGCCGATCGTGGTCGCCCCGCCGGAGCGCCTTGGGAACGTAGCCAAAGAGGCTCACCTCGACATCAGTGGGTTCGAACTCGTCGCGTCAGCGCATAGCCACGATTCCGCCGCGAAGGCGGTTGGCCTCGTGACCGCGGGCCGGGTTGAAGCGTTGATGAAGGGCAGCCTCCACACCGACGAGATCATGGGAGCGGTGGTCGCGCGCGAGGGCGGCATCCGGACCGAGCGGCGGATCAGCCACTGCTTCATCATGGACGTGCCGAGTCACCCGGACCCTCTCATCATCACCGACGCCGCGGTCAACATCGCCCCCGACCTCGACGCGAAGGTCGACATCGTCCAGAACGCCGTCGATCTTGCGCATGCGATGGGCGCGCCGGAGGTGCGCGTGGCGATCTTGAGCGCCATGGAGACGGTGACGGCGAAGGTTCCATCCACGATCGAAGCCGCCGCTTTGTGCAAGATGGCGGAACGGGGTCAGATCACGGGAGCGCTTCTCGATGGCCCGCTTGCATTGGACAATGCGATCAGTCCGGAGGCGGCGGCGATCAAGAAGATCGCGTCTCCCGTCGCCGGACGCGCCAACGTTCTCGTCGTTCCAGACCTCGAGGCCGGGAACATGCTCGCGAAGAGCCTTTCCTTCCTGGCCGGGGCGGACGCCGCCGGAATTGTGCTCGGGGCCCGCGTGCCGATCATTCTGACGAGCCGCGCGGACTCGCTCTTGACCCGCCTCGCTTCCTGCGCCGTCGCGGTGATGGCGGCAGCCGCGCGACGCAAAGCAGCGGTTTCTCAGATCCATTGAAAGGCGGACCATGTTGGGCCAAGCCATCTGATCAAACCATCGGTCGATAAGTTTCGAGATTGAGCCGTACCTGGCGGCAAGACGAATACGGACCTCGACTGACAATCTGAATGCCGCGGCGGTTGGGGACGACGACTGAGTGGCTCGCTTTTTGAGGCTTGATTCCTTCCAGTCAACTCTCGACGGCCGCCACGCGCGGAGCGCCTTCGCATCGCTGACGCGCCGGCGCGAAGCCGACGTTCGCCCGCCGCCTGACCACCCGTAAGGCGCGTCGCGGCGCGGCGGAATGCGTCGAGGATCGTGCCGCAAGGAGGCTTGTGCGATCACGGAACCCGGTAGCGTCCCATGAAGATGCGCATCGTCTCTTCGACGACGTCCTCCGATGGGACGGGCAGGCTCTCGCGACCGATCAGCAACGGCCAAAGGGAGAACTCGTTCAGCACCCCCATGAAGACATGCGCCGAGAGCAGCGGGTCACGGCAGTTCAGGACGCCCATTCGGGTCAGGTGAGCGAGATATTGCGCAAGCCGTTCGTTCAAGGGGTCCATGACGGCGGCGAACTCCCCTGCGATCCAAGGAAACTGTCGGGAATCGGAAACCACCATGCGCAGAAAGCCGAAGTATTCCGGGTTCTTGTGGAGCTCCAGAATCATCCGCGCGACGAGGCGAAGCACCTCCTCGACGTCGCCCCGCGTTTCGATGCCGGGCGGAAACGCCTTCTCGAGATGGCCCGCCACCTTGAGCAGCATCTCCCGGAAGATGTCCTCTTTGCTGGCGAACTGGTTGTAGAGGGTCCGCCGGGCGACGCCGGCCGCCTGGGCCAGATCGTCCATGCTGACGGCGCCAAAGCCGCGCTCTAGGAACAAGCGAGCGGCGGCCTCGACGATGGCCTCCCGCGACCCGCCGCGTCTTGCCTTCGGAACAGCCTCGATCGAGCCATTGCGCATTTCCATGAAAATTTCCTATTGCACTATTTAATGCATTCTAGTAGATTGCACTATGCAATGCAAGTCCGAAAAGGTCGCGTGCAAGGCCACGCCGACTCCGCCCGTTCTTGAAGACGCTCACCCCCCACGGAGGGCAACAACGATGTTCAAGTCACAACTCGCCACGGCTCTCTTGATCGCCGCGACCGTCGCCGGATGCAACAAGACCGACGCGCCCGTCGCGGCGGATCGGCCGGTTCGGACCGTCACCGTCGAGCAGGGCGTGGAAGGCGAGATGGTCTCGCTGACCGGCCAGGTTCGCGCCAAGGACGAGGTCAATCTCGCCTTTCGCGTCGACGGGCGGATGATCGAGCGGCCGGTCCATGTCGGCGACGTGCTGACCGCGGACCAGTTGGTCGCCCGGCTCGATCCCCAGATCCAGGACAATGCGCTGCGCTCGGCTCAGGCCAACCTCGCCTCGCTCGAGGCGGTGCAGACCGAGGCGCGTCTCACCTTCTCGCGGCAACAGCAGCTCCTGAAGGACGGCTGGGCCACACGGGCCAATTTCGACGACGCCCAGCAGAAGCTCCTGACCGTTGAGGCCCAGGTCGACTCCGCTCAGGCGCAGGTCCGGATCGCGCGCGAGCAGCAGGGCTACACCATGCTGTTCGCCGACTCGCCCGGCGCTGTCACCGCGGTCGGCGCCGAGCCGGGCGAGGTGGTTCACGCCGGGCAGACGGTCGTGCAGCTCGCGCGCGAGGGCGGACGCGACGCCGTTTTCGATGTCCCGGAGCAACTCATCCGCAACGGCCCGCAGAACCCCACGGTCGAGATCGCCCTCAGCGGCGACCCGCAGGTCAGGGCGACCGGCCGGGTGCGGGAGGTCGCGCCTCAGGCGGATTCATCGACCCGGACGTTTCAAATCAAGGTCGGCATCGTCGATCCGCCGGAAGCCATGCGGCTCGGGGCCACCGTCGTCGGCCGTTTCCGGCTTTCGGCCCCGCCCGGCGTCGAGGTCCCGGCGAGCGCGCTGACCGAGACGGACGGGCGCCCGGCCGTGTGGGTGGTCGATCCGCACAGCAAGACCGTGACCCTGCGCAACGTCGAGGTCCTGCGTTACGATTCAGCCTCTGTCGTGATCTCCCAGGGGCTGGACACCGGCGCGCTCGTCGTCACCGCCGGGGTGCAGACGCTGCGCCCCGGCCAGAAGGTCCGCATTCTGGGAGCCGTGTGATGAGCCTCAACCTCACCGACTGGGCGATCCGCCACCGTTCGCTCGTGATCTATTTCATGCTCGTCATCGTCGTGGCTGGAGTGGGATCCTACCTCCGGCTCGGGCGAAGCGAGGATCCGGACTTCACCGTCAAGACCATGGTCGTGCAGGTCGGCTGGCCCGGCGCCACGATCAGCGACACGCTTGAGCAGATCACTGACCGCCTTGAGCGCAAGCTCGAGGAGACGCCGAACCTGGACTATCTGAAAAGCTACACGACCGCTGGGCAGGCCACGGTCTTCGTCAACCTGAAGGATTCGACGCCCGCGGCCAAGGTTCCGGACATCTGGTATCAGGTGCGCAAGAAGATCTACGACATCAGGAACGACCTGCCGCAAGGCATCGTCGGCCCCGGCTTCAACGACGAGTTCGGCGACACCTACGGCATCGTCTATGGCTTCACCGCCGATGGGTTCACCCATCGAGAGCTCAGGGACGCCGTGGACGACGTCCGCAAGCAGCTCCTCGAACTGCCGGACATCTCGAAGATCGACGTGCTCGGGGCCCAGGACGAGCGCGTCTATGTGGAGTTCTCGACCGAGCAACTCGCTGGCCTCGGAATCGACCGCGCCGCGCTGATCGCCGCCCTCAACGCCCAGAACGCCGTCACGCCTCAGGGCGTCGTGCAGACCGGGGACGAGAAAATCCTGGTCCGCGTCTCGGGCGCGTTCCGGTCCGAGCAGGACATCCTCGGCGTCAATTTCGTCGCCAACGGCCGGATAATTCGTCTGGGCGACATCGCGCGCGTCACGCGCGGCCCTGCGGACCCGGCGCAGCCGATGTTCCGCGTCAACGGAAAGGAAGGCATCGGGCTCGCCATCGCCATGCGCAAGGGCGGCGATGTGCTGGCGCTCGGGCGCAACGTCGAGCGCGCCATGACCGAGATCAAGGCGAACCTGCCGGTCGGCATCGAACCGACGCTCGTCGCCGACCAGCCCGTCACGGTCGAGCACGCCGTCGCCGACTTCATGGAGGCGTTGTGGGAGGCGATCGCCATCGTCCTCGCCGTCAGCCTCCTCGCCCTCGGCCTGCGCGCCGGCGCCGTGGTGGCGCTCTCGATCCCGCTCGTCCTGGCCGTCGTGTTCATGACCATGTCGGCGTTCGGCATCGACCTTCAGCGAATTTCGCTCGGCGCCCTCATCATCGCGCTCGGTCTCCTGGTCGACGACGCCATGATCACCATCGAATCGATGGTCACCCGGCTCGAGCGGGGCGATGAGAAAGATGAGGCGGCCCGTTTCGCCTATAGCTCGACCGCCTTTCCGAGGCTGGCCGGGACGCTGGTCACGATCGCGGCGTTCGTCCCGATCGGTTTCGCCCACAGCGCCGCTGGCGAATACACCTTCTCGATCTTCGCCGTCGTCGCGATCGCGTTGATCGGCTCGTGGTGCGTCGCGGCCCTGTTTACGCCCATGCTTGGCGTCTGGGTGCTGAAAAAGCCCAAGACGGCGCATCCGGAGACGCCAGGCCCGGCCATGCGCGCTTTCCGCGCCTTCCTCGCGCTGGCGATGCGAGCGCGCTGGATCACGATCGCTGCGACGCTCGCCCTGTTCGCCGTGGCGCTCTTTGGCATGCGCTTCGTCCCGCAGCAGTTCTTTCCGGCCTCCGACCGGCCCGAGCTGCTGGTCGACCTGCAGCTCCCCGAAAGCGCGTCCATCGACGCGACCCAGGCGGCCTCGGCTCGTCTGGACAAGCTCCTGAAGGACGATCAGGACGTCGATCATTGGAGCGCTTATGTCGGGCAGGGCGCCGTCCGGTTCTACTTGCCCCTGAACGTGCAGCTGCCGAACGACTATTTCGCGCAGGCCGTCGTCGTCACCAAGGGGCTCGAGCAGCGCGAACGCGTGAAGGCGAGGCTCGAGCGCGCGCTGGCGGCCGATTTCCCGAACATCGTCGGCCGGGTCTACCCGCTGGAGCTCGGGCCGCCGGTCGGCTGGCCGCTCCAATACCGGGTGAGCGGGCGGGAGCCGGAAAAGGTGCGCAAGATCGCATCCGAGGTGGCTGAGCTTCTCGGCTCGGCCCCCGGCGCCGCGAACGTCAACTACAACTGGATGGAGCCCGGCCGCACCATCCGGATCCGGGTCGACCAGGATCAGGCCCGACTTCTCGGTCTCAGCTCGCAGGACTTGGCTCTGGCGGTGAACGCGGTCGTCTCGGGCGTCACGGCGACCGAGATGCGCAGCGGGATCTGGCTCGACGACGTGCTCGTCCGGGCCTCCGCCGAGCAGCGCAAGTCGCTCTCGACCATCCGGTCGCTGCAGGTGCCGCTGCCGAACGGGAAAACCGTTCCCTTAAGCCAGATCGCCTCGGTCGAGTACGGCCAGGAATATCCGATCGTCTGGCGCAGAGACCGGCTGCCGACCGTCACGGTGCAGGCCGACCTCGCGCCGGGCACGCAAGCCGCAACGGTCGTGCAGTCGCTCGAGCCGAAGATCGCGGCGCTGAACGCCAGCCTGCCCAACGGCTACCATGTCAGCGTCGGCGGAAGCGTGGAGGAGAGCGACAAGGCGCAGGCTTCGGTCATCGCGGTCGTGCCTTTGATGCTGGTCATCATGCTGACCGTGCTGATGGTCCAGCTTCAGAGCTTCAGCAGCATGATCCTGGTCATGAGCGTCGCTCCGATGGGCGTCATCGGCGTCGTCGCGGCGCTTCTCCTTGCGGACAAGCCCCTTGGGTTCGTCGCGATCCTCGGCGTGCTTGCGCTCACCGGCATGATCGCCCGCAACTCGGTGATCCTCATCAACCAGATCGAGACGGACAAGGCCAAGGGACTCCATCCCTGGGACGCGGTCGTCGACGCCACCAGTCACCGGGTCCGCCCGATCCTGCTCACCGCTTCCGCGGCGATCCTGGGCATGGTCCCGATCGCGCCGACCATCTTTTGGGGTCCCATGGCTTACGCGATCATGGGTGGCCTGGCGGTTGCGACGGCCCTGACGCTTGTCTTCCTGCCGGCGCTCTACGTGACCTGGTTCCGGATCGAGAGGCCGGAACCGGCGGCGAGCGAGCCGCAACAGTTCGAGACCATCCCCGAGCCAAGCCGCGAACTCGAAACAATCGGATGACAGACGATCGTAGGCGATGCCCGAGCGCACTTTTCGAGCGACGCGGAGAGACGCATAGCGCCCGCGGGGTGAACCGACCCGCCCCCGCCGAAACGCTCGCCAAAATCGCAAATCGCTTTGATTGATCTCGCAGCGCGCCAACCCGAGAGGCGACATGTTCATCGAGCCGGCTCTCCTCAGTCCGATGTCAGCGCTCCTCGGCGCTCTTATCGGCGGCGGCGCGTCTCTTATCGCCGCCGTCTATACGCAGAAGACTCAGAATCGCATTCAGCGTGTCGCCGGCGAGGTTGCAAAGCGGGAGGCGGTCTACGCCGACTTCGTGATGAGCGCGTCGAATTTGCTCCTGAACGCGTATGTCCATGACGACATCGTCCTGGGCGGCGATGAGCAGCACCTGATCGGGCTCATCAACCGAATGAGGCTCTTTGCCCCTCCGGAAGTGGTCAACGGAGCGGAAACGGTGCTTCGGTCGATCGTCGAAATCTCGCTCAAGCCGAGCATCGAGCTTCGCCGCCTTGCGAAAGACGCGCTGTCCAAGAGCATGGAGCCCGATCCGCTCCAGTCTTTCAGTCAGATTTGTCGCGCCGACTTGGACAACGTGTTTCGAACCGCCAGATAGCGGCGCGCCGCCCGTGATGCGCCCGGCGCCTCTAAGGCTGGAGGCTCATTCTGGCCGATCGCCTTCGTGGCCTCGCCGAAGGAGCGATGGGCGCTCACTCCAAAATTGTCCACATTCGCGACACCGACGTGAGCATCAGGGGAATCGCATTTGGAAAAATCGCTTGCAAGGCGGGATGAGAAGGATTCTTGGGAGGGCCTCGATTCGGAATGGAGGCCGGAGGGATGGAGGGGTTTTCAGGGGTATTTTTGCAGCTCAAGGATCCGCGCACGGGGAATGCTCGTCGGCACGACCTGTGTGAGGTGTTGGCGATCGCGCTATGCTCGTGCCTTTGCGGAGGCACAACCTGCACGGAGATGGCGGAGTTCGCGGAGGACAAGGAGCCTTTTTTGCGGGACTTCTTGGATCTGAAAAACGGGCTGCCGTCACACGACACGTTCAGCCGTCTGTTCCGGCTGCTCGATCCGGTTGCGTTTGGCGCATGTTTTTCCGAGTTCATGCGGGCATTTTCGCAACAGACGGCCGGCGTGGTTGCGATCGACGGCAAGACGCTGCGCCGCTCCTTTGACACGGCGAGCGAAAAGTCGGCCCTGCACATGGTCAGTGCGTGGTCGTGCGAGGAGCGGCTGGTTCTGGCGCAGATCGCCACGGACGAGAAGTCGAACGAGATCACGGCGGTTCCGCAGCTTCTGCGGCTTCTCAACCTCGAGGGACGCACGGTGACCGCCGATGCGATGAGTTGCCAGAGAGAGATCGCGCAGCAGATCGTCGCCCAGGGCGGCCAGTACGTTCTGTCTCTGAAAGGCAACCAACCGACGCTGTTCGACGATGTTGCGCGTTACTTCGCCGACCCGGAGGCGCGCGTGCTCGCATGTCAGCCGACGGTCGACGCCGATCATGGCCGCATCGAGACCCGAAGCGCCGTCGTTTGCCACGATGTCGGTTGGCTACAGGACATCCATTGCTGGCCCGGCCTGAAAGCCATCGGCGCCGTTCGCCGCACGCGCGAATTCAAGGGCGCGAACACCGGCCCGCCGAAGACCGAGACCGCCTACTACCTTCTCTCCGAACCCATCGCGCCCGAGCGCCTGAACCAGTGCGCCCGCGACCACTGGGGCGTCGAAAACCGCCTCCACTGGGTGCTCGACGTCGACATGAACGAGGACCGCGCCCGCAACCGCTGTGACAACGGTCCACAAAACCTCGCCATTCTCAAACACATAGCGATCAACAGGCTTAACGCCGAACCTTCCAAACTGCCCATCCGCCGCAAACTGAAAAAAGCCGACCGTTCCGACGCTTTCCTGCGAAGCCTTCTCGCAATGTGAAATGCGATTGCCCTGACGTGAGCATGAGCCGAGCAAGGCGGCTCGCAGCGGATTGGTGTACTAGTCCATCGATTCCTTGAAACTTCGCGCCGGCGGCTGTGGCCCCTCGCGTCCGAAATGTTGGAGTTTCATCGGCGGGATATGATTCGAGTTGTGGAAGCGCTTCACGAGGGTGGGATGACTTCAGGTTCGCGCGCGTCCTGAATTGGGCAACTCCTGGGGGCGAAGGCTCCGAAGGCCGCCGCCTTCATCCGCGACCATCCGCCTTCCAAAAACCGAAGCGGCGGCGCGTCCGGGAAGCCGATTCGGCTCAAAATCGTGTCGCTCGCGGGTCCGCCGCCGCCGATCCGAATTCCCTGCTAGCAGGGAATTTTCTTGCGCCCCGATCTGCGCTCCGTTCCAGGAAGCCTTGCAATGTCATGGCGTTGTTGGCTTTACAACCCGCCGCTTGCAGGTCGGATCGGGCGCGGAACAGGGAATTTCCGACGACCGGAACAGGTCATTATCAGGCGCTTTCGCAGCGGAACAGGGAAAGAACAGGCGGACGAAAACGGGGCGCGACATCGGGCGCGGCCGGGTTGTAAAGCGCGGCCAGGATTCCCTTGCCCAACCGGGGAGGGTCGCCCTTGCGACGGGTCCGATGAGAGCGCGCCGCGCCGCTAGCGCAAAAACCATCTTGCTCTCGTACATCGAGTCCTTGAAGCTTCACGCTGGCGGCCCTGGCCCCCTCGCGTCCGAAATGTTGGAGCTCAATCGGCAGGATATGATTCGAATTTTGGAAACGCTTCACTAGCGGGCCTCCGCATCAGCGCGGGATATGCGCCAAAACGGTTTGTGGATTTCGACCAGAGGCCTGCCAGGATCGCCCGGCTTCAATCGGTCGCGGATCAAAGCGACCAAATCGGAACCAACTGCCGCATTCGACAGGAAGTATCCGTGCCCGAAGGCGCCGGTGTTTTCGTCGACTTCGATCAGGTCAACGAGGTGGCCAGGATCCGCGCGCAGCGCCTTCGCCTCCTGCCCGCCGAGGGCGAGCTGGCCAAGGCGCAGCCTGCTGCCAAAGATACTGCTGGACAAGCTCAAGGCCTGGTCCGAGGGAGAGGAATAGATCGTTAAATGAAAAGCTCCCTGTTGAATTGTTGCGCCGGGGTTTTTCCTGGCGCCATAGGGCGCGTCGGGATCCGAAAACACGTCAAAGATTTTCGTTCCGGCGACGTCGATGTCGATGTCGGGCGCGAACAGCACAATGTTCTTGACTTTTAAATTCTCGCTGCTGGAAAAACGCGAAACATACGCCTCGACGCTGAGCTGCTGAAAGGCCGACGCGAGCACGTCGGTGCCGCGGCTGTGGGCGATGATATGGACCCCGCGCACGCCGTCGGTCTGGCCGATGGCGCGGATCGCCTTGCGCATGTCGGCGACGGCGAACTCGCCGGATTCTCGGTCGACGTTGTAGCCCATGAAGGCGCCGCGCGACCCGCCGGCCGGCCAGGTCAGCGCCAGGCAGACGAAATCCGGCCCGAGGAGGCGACAGATGCTCGCCGTCGCATTGGCCGCGTCGTTGAACGTGTTGTTGTAGCCATGAATAAAGATGACGACTTCCTTACGTTCGGTTTTCGCCAGGCGGCGACGAATTTCTCGTTGAAGCGAGGCGACCGCCTGTTCGTGCGCGGCCAGGACGTGAGGTTCGCGGCTATAGCCGGCGGAAGTGATCCACGCCGGATAGGGAACCTCGGGAAAACGACCAATTTCCCGAACTGCGCCGGGCTTCATTTCTCCCGGCGCCCCGAATGAGTCCGGCTCGACGTGGATCTCGATTGATCCAAAACTCATCGTGCGCGAGCGCTCCGAGCCATAGGAGAGCGCGTTGGTTTGGGGATCGGTAATCGGCGCCCGGTCGGTGACGTAAAGAAGATCGAGATCGTTCGACGTAGGAGTCCGTTCCGCGGTGTCGACCATTGGACGGTTCTGCGGAGCCGCGAAAAGCGCGGGCGTCGGCGCCTTGAGGCCCCCGTCGGGCGAGCAGGCGCTGAGCAGGGCAGTCCCGATCAGGCCAGCAGCGATGCCGAGGGCGGCCCAGCGACCCATTACCTTGGTTCCTCTATTATTCTTGCCGCTACTTTAGCACACATCCATCGCCGGAAATTGCGCCCCGCCAACCGCCATCGCCGGCGCAGCGCTGTCGCCTGCACTGGGAATGGGCGGCCGTTCGTCCGACTTTGCCGGCCGGCTTCCTGGCGCCCGGATCGTTCCGGTTGAGAGGGCTTCGCAGATTCGGACTCTGACCTCGTCGCGGGGAATCAGGAGCGGCGATTATGCGACGAGCGCGCCGAAATCACCGACGCTTTTGTTTCCTGAAGCGGGTTTGGCTTCGCAGGAGAAGCGAGTCCGCTCCGAGGTCCAGGGGCGGCAGCGGCGCCGACAACAGCGCCTCGGCGCGCGCGAGGTCGAACCCGAGCGCGCGCGCAAGCGCGAGCAGCATCGCATTCACATAGGCGTCGTCGGAGTCGCCTGCGGCGATGCGCGCAACGATCATCACGCCTACGGCGACCACGATGTCGAGCACGATGCGAACCGGCGCGTCCACAAATTCGCCCCGCTCGACCGCCTCTGCGATGTGGATCGGGATGTAGGCGTTGACCAGGTTTTCGGGCCCGACCGCCTGCGAGCCGATCCGCGCGACGAACCTGGCAAACAGCGGAAACCGTCGCGCCGCGCCCATGTAAAGCCGCAAGCCGGTGAAGACCCGCGCCGCAGGCGAAGGAATCGGCTTCACCCGTTCTTCGATGTGCTCGACGAGTTCGTTGCCCAACTCCTGAATCGCTGCGCCGAGCAACTCGCCGTTGGTCCGAAAGTAGTTGTAGAAGGTGCCGCGCGAAACGTCCGCGGCCGCGATGACGTCCTCGATCACCGAGGCGTCGACCCCCTTTTCGGCGAAGACGAGCAGGGCGCTTTCCACCAGCTTGCGGTGCATGCGCGCCCGCCGCTCGGCGGCGACACGCGTCCTGTGGTCAGGCAAAGCGGACGATTCCAGCACGCGCGAGGTCCTCCGCGGCCGGCCATAGCACGCCCTAAATTTTTTTCAAAATGATACTTGTGTCATACTGACGGTAATGTCATATAGGTCGCGTCGGGGCGATCATGGGTCCCCGGCGGAGGGAGGAGTGCAATGGATTCGTTGGAGGCCATCGAGGCGCAGAGCGGCCGAACAGTTCGCGTCGGCGAGCGTGACATCTTCGTCGTGGAGCTGGGCGAAGGGCCGCCCCTCGTCATGCTGCACGGCGGCGGACCGGGCGCGAGCGGACTATCCAATTTTTCCCGGAACATTCCCGCGCTCGCTCAGCGCTTTCGCCTGATCGTTCCTGACCTGCCCGGCTACGGGCGATCGACCAAAGGGCTCGACCGGAAAGACCCCTTCGGCGATCTCGCCCGGTCGATCCTCGGTCTCCTTGATGCGCTTGGCGTCGCGAGAGCCCATCTGCTTGGCAATTCGCTCGGCGGCGCGTGCGCGCTGCGGCTGGCGCTCGAGGCGCCGACGCGAGTCGACCGCCTCGTACTGCTCGGGCCCGGCGGGATCGACGCGAGCCGGCGACCGCCGACCGAGGGCCTTCTCCATCTGCTCGACTATTACTCGGGCGAAGGCCCGACGCACGAGAAATTCGAGCAGTTCCTGCGCAAGGATCTGGTGTTCGACGGCGCGGCGCTTCCCGACGACCTGATCGAGACGCGCTATGCGGCGAGCCTCGATCCCGACGTGGTCGCCAACCCCCCGCTCGTCCGCCCCAAGGATCTGCCCGACCCCCGCGTTCTCGACCTCACGCTCGACTCGCGCCTCGGCGGGCTGCAATCACCCACGCTCGTTCTCTGGGGCGTCGAGGATAGGGTCAATCCGGCGAGCGGCGGCCCGTCGCTGCAGGAGCGGATGCCGAACTGCGACCTCTATCTGTTCAGCCGCACCGGCCATTGGGTGCAGTGGGAGCGCGCCGCCGAGTTCAACGCGGCGACGATCGCGCACCTGTCGCAACCCTCGTCAGGGCAAGGCTGATGAGGGGCGGCGTCTCGCCACCCTCCCGGCGCGCGGGACGCGCACCCTCCTTCGCAATCCTCTCACGGAAGGGATTCCGCCATGAACGCCATCGATGTCCGGCCCACGACGACCTCTGTTTACGGCGCGGTTCAACTCGGATACGCGCTTGTCGACTCGCCCCGTCTTGCCGAATGGAAGCGGTTCGCCGCCGAGGGAATCGGCATGGCGCTCGCCGACAGCGAGCCGGACACGGTGGTCTTCCGGACCGACTCTCACGCGAGACGCCTGATCGTCCGCAAGAGCCCCAGCGAAGACCTCGCGCTCGGATGGCAGATCGCAAGTCCGAATGCACTCAACACCATTCTCGGCCGGCTCGCGGCGCGCGGCGTCAAAGTCGAAGAGATCGACGGCGCCGAGGCGAATTTGCGCGGGGTCGAGCGGATCTGGCGGTTCGTCGGGCCGAAGAGCACGGCGCTCGAACTCTTCCTCGAGCCCAAACTCGCCACCGACCCGCCGAAGGTTCTCGTCAGCGGCTTCGTAACGGGCGTGCGCGGCATGGGCCATGTCGCGATCACGACCCGTAAGCCCGGCGCGATGATCGCGTTCTGGCGCGAGATCTTCGACGCGAAGATCTCGGATTTCATCGAGGACCGGATCGGCGGCGTCAATCTCAAGTTCACGTTCCTGAGAGTCAATCCGCGCCATCACTCGATCGCCATCGCCGCGACCCGGGGCCTCAAGATGGATCCGTTCGCCACCAAAATCCAGCACATGGAAATGCAGGTTCCGACCCTGGAGGACGTCGGCGAGGCCTATCGCCGCTGCCGCGCCCTCAGAATCAAAATCATGATGGCGGTCGGCCAGCACCCCAACGACCGCGACGTCTCTTTCTATGCGATGAGCCCGTCCGGCTTCTATTTCGAGCTCGGGTGGAGCTCCAAGGGCGACGAGGACATCGAATCGGCGCCGCAGACGACCTACCAGGGCGTCAGCCTGTGGGGGCACAAGCCGCAGGACCAGACGCTCGGCGACAAGCTCGGTCAGCTCCGCAACGGCCTGACCTCGCTGTTCCGCCAGGAATACGCGCCGTTCTGAGCGGGGCGCTTGGTGCAAAACCAACACATGATTGGGAGGAGGGAAACATGAATGCAGCAACTTTTGCCGGAGAGTACGATGTGGCGATCGTCGGGCTCGGCCCGACTGGTTTGACTCTCGCCCACCTGCTCGGGCGCAGGGGCCTGAAGGTGCTGGCGCTGGAGCGCGAGCCAGAATTCTATGGCAACGCCCGCGCCGTCTACACCGACGACGAATGCATGCGCGTCTTTCAGGCGGCCGGCGTCGCGGCGGAGCTCGAAGCCGACATGCTCGTCGACACGCCGGTGCAATGGGTGCTGGAAGACGGATCCGTACTGAGCCAGCTTCGGCGGATGGACAGGCCGAATGGCTGGGCGGTCAGCAATTTTTTCTACCAGCCCTATCTCGAAACCAAGATGGAGAAGCTGCTCGAGCGCTACCCGAACGTGACGGCGCTGCGCGGCCGTGAAGTCGTCGGCTTTTCGCAGGACGAAACCGGCGTCACCGTCGAGCACGCCGGAAGTTCGGGCGTGCGCTATGGGCAAGCGGCCGCTGAATCGAAGACGCCCGCGGAGACCGCTCGCGACCGGGCGCAATGGCTCGTCGCCTGCGACGGCGGCCGCAGCGGCGTGCGCGCCAAGCTCGGGATCAAGATGGCCGGCAAGAGTTTTC
Organism: uncultured Alphaproteobacteria bacterium; assembly: GCA_963822215.1. Classification (GTDB taxonomy): domain Bacteria; phylum Pseudomonadota; class Alphaproteobacteria; order Rhizobiales; family Beijerinckiaceae; genus Roseiarcus. The sequence continues at coordinate 1,100,941 of CAWGGX010000004.1, read as the reverse complement.
CCGAGCCGTGGCTCGTCGTCGACATCAAGGCGAAGGAGGGCGAGGACTGCTTCCGCCACATGCCCTATTTCAACTTCCACTGCGATCCAAAGCAGCCGACCGTCTCCTGCCCGCAGCCAAACGGCCACCACCGCTTCGAGTTCCTGCTGATGCCGGGCCAGACCACGGACGAGATGGAGGATTCTGCGACGGTGCGGAGGCTCCTCGCCCAATATGTCGAAGTCGACAAGGTCGAGGTGCTCAGGCGGCTCGTCTACACGTTCAACGCGCTGGTCGCCGAGCGCTGGCGCGACGGACGGGTGCTGCTGGCGGGCGACGCGGCGCACATGACGCCGCAATTCATGGGCCAGGGCATGAGCTCAGGCGTCCGTGACGCCCACAACCTCGCCTGGAAGCTCGACGCCGTGCTGCGCAAAAGGGCGGATCCGAAACTGATCGACACGTATCAGAGCGAGCGCAAGCCGCACGCCAAGGAGATGATCGACATTTCGGTGAGGATGAAGGATTTCGTCTCGCTCGCGAATCCGGTGCTGGCCAAGACCCGCAACGTCGTCGTCAAGACGCTGCTGAAGACGCCGCGCGTCGGCGACTACATTCGTGAGGCGCGCTTCAAACCGCCGCCGACCTATCCGAACGGCGACTATTTCGGGCTCCCGAGAAGTCGGCGGAACGGCGCCGAGGGGCGGCCCATTCCGCAGCCGCAGGTGCGCACCTACGACGGGCGCCGGGCGCTGCTCGACGAGCGTCTCGGCGAAGACTACGCGCTGGTCGGCTACGCCTGCGACCCGCGCGCGAGCCTCGACGCCAAAACCCTCGCCCGGCTCACCGCGCTCGGCGCAAGGTTCGTGGCGCTTTACCCCTTCGGCGGGCGGCCGCAGGGCGACGCAGTCAAGCGAGCCTCCGCGGCGGCCGCGCCGATAGAGCTGGAGGACCTTGGCGGCGAAGGGATCGCCTGGTTCCGCGGGGCCGGCGCGAGGAAGGGCGATGTCGCCCTCGTTCGCCCGGACAAGTTCGTCTACGCCCTGACGCCGGCGGCGCAACTCGCCGCGGCCGTGAACCGGGCGCTCGAGGTCTACAGCCACGCCGCGCCGAAAACCGGCGCCCATGAGCCGGCTGTCGCCGAGGCGGGCGAAAAGGTCGGATTGGCGGCCTGAGGCGCGCCTGGCGCAGGCGGCGATTGATCCGGCGGGCCTGACCGATGATCCCGCCGGCCCTGTCGCGGAGAGGGGCCGCGCGTGGCGTCGGGCCGTCCCGACGCGCCTTTCGGTCTCCTCTGGGAGCGCCGCCTGCGCAGGGATGAACCCATCGCAACCGCCTACCACCCCCTCGTCCTGAGGAGCGGCGCCGTAGGCGACGCGTCTCGAAGGACCCTCCAGCCCGCACCGACGGCAGCGCCCACTGGATCGTCCTTCGAGACGCCCGCTTCGCGGGCTCCTCAGGACGAGGTCGTGGGGAAATATGGAGCTCTCCCTGGGGGTTACACCGAATCGGCAAGCCTCCGCTAAACCATTGAAAACGCTCAGGTCTGGACTCGAGAATCGGGCAATATGGGGCGTAAGCCCTTGAAAACAAAGGGACTCGGACGGAAAATCGCGGTCGCGGTCGATGTCGCCGAAACCGCTCGAAGACCCTCGGAACGGACCCGTCGATCGTCTCGAAGACCTAGTCGCTCGCGTCCTTGAATTTAAGGTGTTTCTCTGAATCTCTGTCGCGGCGGAATGCAGCGATGGAGGTGATTGGTGGCCAAGAAGGGGATTGCGGTCAAGAAGTACGTGGTGGAGCTGTGCGCTGAGGAGCGCGAACAGCTTGAGGCGATGGTTCGCGCAGGCAAGGGGTCGGCGCAAATCCTGACAAGGGCGCGCATCCTGCTGAAGGCCGACGTTTCGGAGGCGGGCGACGGGTGGAGCGACAGCGCGATCTCGGCGGCGCTGGATACCAGCGTCAACAATGTCGCTCGCACGCGTCAGCAACTGGTCGAGGAGGGGTTCGAGGCGACGCTGAAGCGCAAGTACAACCCCAATTCCGCCCGGCCCCGGATTTTCGATGGCGCGGCCGAAGCGAAGCTGATCGCTCTGACTTGCTCGCCGGCTCCGGAGGGGTTCGCCCGTTGGAGCTTGCGTCTGCTCGAAGAGAAAGTCGTCGAATTGGCCATCGTCGACAAGGCCAGCGATAATACGATCGGACGGACGTTAAAAAAAACGCGCTCAAGCCGCACCGCAATCGGCAATGGGTGATCCCGCCCGACGCCAATGCGGCCTTCGTTGCCGGCATGGAAGACGTGCTGGAAACCTACCAGAGGCCGCGAGATTCAGCCCGTCCTCTCGTATGTTTGGACGAGACCTCCAAGCAGCTGATCATCGAGACCCGCAAGCCGATCCCGGCGAAGCCCGGACAGCCCGAGCGACACGACTACGAATACCAGCGCAACGGCGTCGCCAATCTCTTCATGATCTTCGCACCGCTGGAGGGATGGCGCCGCGTCGAAGTGACAGACCATCACGCCGCCGTCGACTACGCTAATATCCTCAAAGGCCTATCCGACGTGGATTTCCCCAACGCCGAGAAAATCGTGCTCGTCCAGGACAACCTGAGCACGCATAGGCCGGCCTCGCTCTACGCCGCCTTCCCCGCCCCCGAAGCGCGCCGCCTCGTCAACCGGTTCGAATGGCATTACACGCCAAAGCATGGAAGCTGGCTCGACATGGCCGAATCCGAACTCGCCGTCCTGACGACCCAGTGCCTCAACCGCCGCATCCCCGACAAAGAGACCCTCGAGAAAGAGGTCGCCGCTTGGCAGGGCCATCGAAACAGGCATCACGCCAAAGCCGATTGGCAGTTCACAACTGAAAACGCCCGCGTCAAACTCAAGAGGCTATACCCTCAGTTCGAGTGACTCGGGCGACTAGGCCGCGTCGACGATCCGGTTGCGCTGCACGCCGAGATCGATCGCGCCGTCGGCGGTCGCGATGCGCGATTCGACCACGTCTTCCGCCTTCAGGTACTGCTCGCGGCCGGCCTGAATCTTCATGAACATCTTCCACTTGGCCGCTTCCGGCAGCAGCGCCGCAATCCGTTGCCGCCCGGGCGATGGGACGCTGAGGGCGCAGCCGGACGGCGTCCCCGTCGAAAGAAGGTCGCCGGCGTGAAGGTCCTGGACGCTCGAAAGCTCGGTCAGCGTCTCGGCCGGCCCGAAGACGAGGTTGGCGACGCTGTCCTTCTGGCGCGCCTTGCCGTTCACCGTCAGCGTGAGCTGCAGATCGCTGAGCCTGCGGAAGTCGTCGGGGGCCAAGAGGCAGAGGTAGGGGCCGATGGGACCGAAGGTGCGAAAGCTCTTGCCCTTGTAAAACTGCATCTCCGGGATCTGCACGTCGCGCGCCGAGTAGTCGTTGACGATCACGGCGCCGGCGACGAACTCGTGCAGACGCTGGTCTGTCACGCGCTCGGCCGAGGTCACGTCGCGTTTGATGACAAGGCCGAGCTCGATCTCGTAGTCGAGGAAGCGCACGCGCTTAGGCCGCACGACGTCGACGTTGGCCGGCGCGATGCAGCTTTGCGCCTTGGTGAAGATCATGTTGAAGGTCTTCGCGTCAGGGTCCATGCCGGACTCGATCATGTGCTGGCGGTAGTTCGCGCCCTGACAGAGGAACTGCTGGTTCTGGGTGACGGGCGACAGAAGGTCGACATCGGCCTCCTTCAGCGTCGGTCCGCTCAGCCGGGACAGCGCCTCAATCGAATTGGCTTCGAGAAACGCGCGCGTCGTCTCGAAGGCGCCGGGAACGGGCGTGATGAGCCCGTCGCGGACGGCGCCCCATTGCCTGCGTCCCTCGTGGCTGTAATGCAGAACGTTCAAAGGCATGAGCGGGTCCCGATGGATTGGCGGCGGAGGAATTCGAGCGGCGCGAGGGCGGACCCCTAGCCGAACAGCTTCATGAGGGTGCGCAACTTCTTCAGGTTGACGTCCGGGCTGGTCCGCAGGCCGTGAATGAGCGCCTTCACGTTCGACACGGTGGGCTTGGGCCGGGTGAAGCTCGCCGGCATGACCTGACCCCATTGCGCCATGCCCGCGCGGCTTGCCGGATGGACGCCGGTGGGTTGGTCGGCGGTGAAGAGATCGCCGTCGCAATAATGCTCGTGCTTGTCCCCCCAGGGGTCTTCCCAGTAGTCGAAGATCTGGCTGCCCAGAAGATGTCGGCCGATGCCCCAGGCGTGTTTCCATCCGCGATCGCGCATCAGGCGACCGCCGATGCCGACGGCGTCCGGATCGACGAGCTCGAACGAGATATGGTTGAGGGCCGGCGCGAAAGTCTGCGCCAGGGCAAGGGTGTGGTGGTCGGTCGGCCTGTCGCCGCGATCGAGCCGCATGAAGGCGACCGCCGGCGAGCCGTCGGGAAGCGCCTGCACGTCGCTCGGAATGAAGCCGAAATGCTGGGTGTACCAGGCTGAGGTCGCCTGGTAATCGGCGACCTCGAGCGCGACATGGCCGAGGCGGATCACTTCCGGGGGGCTTACGGGCGGACGCTGCGTTCCGTTGATCCGCGCCGGAGCGTCGACCGAATTCAGCCGCAAGGGCGGTCGATGCGGCAGTTCGGGCGCCGACGATCGTCCGAAAATCGCGTCGACGCGAAAACCGGACGGGTCGGTCAGGCGCACGCGCTCTCCGCCGCCCGGCCAGGTGATTGTCTCGATCGCGGACGCCCCGGCGAGCTTCGACAGGACGTCCAGATCGGCGCGATTTTCGACCTCGAGGCCAAGGCCGACGAAGCGCGGCTTGTCGGCCTTCTGGACGACATAGCAGTAGGGGGCGGGGCCCGTGCCGCGCATGAGCAGCAATTGGCCGTCGTTCGAGACCGTACGCAGACCGAAGTCGATCAGATAGGCTTCGGCCTTCTTCAGATCCGGACGATCGAAGATCGCATAGGCGAGCGCGGACGCCTTTGTGGTCGGGTTGGGATGGCGGGCCGGTTGCGGAGTGGTGAGCTGCATGGGGGCTGATCCTTCAGGCGGAAAAGGCGGCTGCGGCGGCGAAGGGCGCGTCGGCCCGGGCTGGCGTTCCCATCAAGGCGAGGCTTTCGCTGACGATCCGACCGACCTCCGCGGCCGGGCCGTCGTGAAGAACGGTGCGGTCGGGGCGAACCACGGCCGCCCAGCCGAACGGCGCGACGCCGGGCAGGAACGTCCCGTCGAGATCCTCCCAGCAGTCGTCGCGGCGAAGATGATGCGCCTGCCCGCGATGAGCGATCCGGACGACCTTGCCGCCGCAGGCGGCGAAGGCGCGCGCCGTGGCGGCGTCGAGACCGTCGCGCGGGTCCCGCCCGAACCCGACCAGGGTCAGCCACGGACCCAGCGCCTCGTCGCTCAGACGAACGGCGCCGTCGGGACCACGAACCCAGCCCTGAGGCAGCGGGCCGCCGCGGGTGAGCTTCGAGCCCGAGCGTCCGGGGGCGAACAATCCGCGCGGGAACACGTTCTTGGGCTTGATTCCCAAATCGTCGAAATAGCGGCGCATTGCGGCCGTGAGGCGCATGAGACGCAGCGTTCCATGGGTGATGAGCGCGACGGCGGCGCTGCGCGGCATGATCAGCCGACCCATGAACTTCGCCAGATCGATCATCGCCTTGGCGTGGGGGCGACGCTCTTCGTCATAGCTATGCAGAATGCTCGGCGCGGCGCGGCCCTGCAGGACCCAGGCGAGCTTCCAGGACAGGTTCGCCGCGTCGCGCAATCCCGCGACCAGCCCCTGGCCGACGAACGGCGGCGTGATGTGCGCCGCGTCGCCGGCGAGAAACACCCGACCCTTGCGGAAGGCCTTGGCGGTGCGGGCGTGAAAGCGATAGACGGCCTTGCGTTCGATCGTCATGGCCGCAGGACCGCCCCAGGGCTTGAGCAGCTCGCTTACGCGAGCCTCGCTTTCCATGTCCGCCCGCGTCTCTCCACGCCGGAGCATGAATTCCCAGCGCTCGCGCCCGCCGGGCGCGGTCATGTGCGGAGTGGGCCGCCGGTGGTCGCAGAGGAACTCCACATGGTCGATCGGATTTTTCGCGCCGAAGGCGTCGACGATCAGCCAATCCTCGGCGTAGGTCTTTCCCGTGAACGCCTGCCCGATGAGCTGGCGGACGAGCGAACTCGCGCCATCCGCGCCGATGAGATAGCGAGCGCGCACGGTGCAGAGCCGGCCTTCGCCGGCGTCGAGGGTCGCCACGACTGCGTCGGCGCTCTCGCCAAATCCGGTCAGGGCGACGCCGAGCGCGGTGTGAACCTCGCCGTATTGCGCCGCGCGGCACCGCAGCGCGGCTTCGAGCTCGGGCTGGTAAAACGTCACGAGTTTGGGATGCCCGTCAATGTGGCCGAGCGTGTTGATCCGACCGAACTCGCCGAGCTGAGGCGACAGCATCCGCACATAGGGAATCGCGACCTTGTCGAAATCGCCGTCCTCGAGTCCGGCCAGTTGCAGAATTCTGAGCGCCTCGTTGTCCAGCGCGATGGCCCGCGGCGCCATGAAGATCTCTTTGTCTTTGTCCACCGCCAGGACGCGCACGCCGTATCGTCCCAAGAGATTGGCGATCGCCGCGCCGACCGGCCCGTATCCGACCACCAGAACGTCGATGTCGGAGGGAATGTCCGCAGGGGACGCCGTATCGCCGGCCTCAGCGCGATCGGCGATCTCTGCATGCGAAGCCTTCAAATCCGTACTCATTGCCTTTTCCTCCCGGTCCCTGTGACGATCTTGCATGGGCCGCCCGCCAGGTTTGCGTTGGTCCGCTCTCCAGTCTCATGGAAGAACGGGCTTGACTGTTTTTGCACACGAGTGTTCAATCTTGTCAAGAGGTGGTCAAAAATGAAATCGCTCGCGCCCGCGCAGGTTCGTATCTACGAGGCGGCAGTGCGCTTCTTCGCGGAGCGGGGGACGACGCACGCCAGCGTGACCGAGCTCGCGCAGGCGGCGGGCCTGGCTCGCGGCACGATCTACAACAACGTCGCCAACCTGGATTCGCTGTTCGAGGAGGTCGCGACCGCCCTCGGCGATGAGATGCACACGCGGATCCTGGCGAGCTTCGAGTCGATGCACGATCCGGCGCGCCGCCTCGCCTGCGGCGTCCGATTCTTCGTCCGTCGCGCCCACGAGGAGCCGCACTGGGGCCGCTTCATCGTGCGCTTCGCGTTCACGACCTCGACCATGCGGTCGCTGCTGTCGGGCCCTCCTGCGCGCGATCTCGGCGACGGTCTGGCGGAGGGCCGCTACAGCTTCCGCCCCGAGCAGATGCAGTCGGTCCTCGCCTTCGTCGGCTCCGTCACGCTCGCCGCCATGTGGCTTGTTCTGGAAGGCGAGAAGACCTGGCGCGAGGCGGGGTCGGACGCAGCGGAATTGATGCTGTGCTCGATCGGAGTGGCGGCGCAGGAGGCGAAGGCGCTCGCCTCAGCAGATCTGCCGCCGCTTCCCGAGGCGTGAAGGCGGCGAGCGATGCCGCGAACCACGACGTGAGAACCATCAGGCAGGAGGAGCGCCATGTCGCAGGTTGCAACATTTGACGGGGGGAGGGTCTGAGCGATGACGGTCGCTGCTTATGACGACGTGCTCGCGATCGAGCGCGTGCCGCTCGCGCAGAGGAAAATCCCTCCGACGCCCTACGAGATGCTGCGCGCCGGCGCGGCGATCGCGCCCGACGCGCCCGCGCTGACCTTTTTCGCCCGCGTAAGCCGCTTCAAGGAGGCGACGGTCTGGTCGCACCGCGAGCTGCTTCGGCGCATCACCCAGGCGGGCAATCTCTTTCGTCGCCTCGGGGTCGAGCGCAACGACGCGGTCGCCTTCATCCTGCCGAACCTGCCGGAAACGCATTTGGCGATCTGGGGCGGCGAAGCCGCGGGAATCGCCTTCGCGATCAGCCCTCTGCTTGAGGTCGAGCAGTTGGCGGGGCTTCTGAAGGCGGTCGAGCCGAAGCTTCTGGTGACGCTCGCCCCGACCCCCGGCGTCGATCTTTTCAGCAAGGCGACGGCCGCAGCTGGGGTGCTCACGAACCTACGCGCGGTGCTGACTGTCGACATGGCGCCCTACCTGTCCGCCGCCGAAGGGCAGGCGCTCCACATGTTCGCTGAGCGCGAGACAGCCGATCTGAACGTTCCCGTGCTCGATTTTCGTGGCGAACTGGAGAAGGCGCCTGGCGACGCTCTGGAGTTTGAGCCGCCCAAGCCCGACGCCATCTCCTCCTACTTCTGCACCGGCGGCACGACGGGTTCGCCGAAGATCGCCCGGCGCACGCACGTCTCCGAAGCGTTCGACGCCTGGGCGATGACCTGCTTCAACGAGGATCGCTTCGGCCCCGGCAAGACGATCTTCTGCGGCCTGCCGCTCTTTCATGTGAACGGCCAACTGGTGACCGGTCTCGCGCCCTGGTCCAAGGGCGCCCATGTGGTCATGGCCACGCCGCAGGGCTATCGCGGCGAGGGCGTGATCGCAAACTTCTGGGCCTTGGTCGAGCATTTTCGCGTCACCACGTTCTCCGGCGTTCCGACCGTCTATTCGGCGCTTCTGCAGACGCCGATCGCGGGGCGGGACATCAAGAGCCTGGAAGCGGCGATCTGCGGCGCGGCCCCGATGCCCGTGCAACTGTTCCATGACTTCCAGCGCGAAACGGGCGTCCGCATTCTCGAAGGCTATGGCCTGACCGAGGGCGCCTGCGCCTCGAGCTCGACCCCGCTCGAAGCGCCGCCGCGGATCGGATCGATCGGCCTGAGGTTTCCATATCAGGACATGCGCGCGTTGATCCTCGACGCCGACAACCGATACGTTCGCGATGCGGAGACCGACGAGATCGGGGTCATCGCCATCCGCGGCCCCAACGTCTTCGCCGGTTATCTCGACCCGGCGCACAACAAGGGGATCTGGATCGACCGATCCGGCGAGACGTGGCTGAACACCGGCGATCTCGGCCGGCAGGACGCCGACGGCTACTTCTGGCTCACGGGACGCAAGAAAGAGCTGATCATTCGCGGCGGCCATAACATCGATCCGAAGCTGATCGAGGACGCCCTGCAATCGCATCCGGCCGTCGCCCTGACCGCGGCGATCGGAAGCCCGGATGCGCATTCGGGCGAAGTCCCCGTCGCCTATGTTCAGCTCAAGGCCGGCGCCGCCGTCACCGAGGCGGAGCTCCTCGAGCACGCGGCGGGGTCGATCCCCGAAAAGGCGGCGATCCCGAAGCGCATCAAGATCTCGCCATCCTTGCCGACGACGGCGGTCGGGAAGCTCTTCAAGCCTGCGCTGATCGAGCGCGAGATCGAGGCGGCCATTCGCGCCGAGGCCGAAAGGGTCGGCGTTGCGATCGCATCGATCAGGATCGAGCGCGACCCGCAAAGAGGTCTTCGAGCCGTTATCGTGAGCCAAGTCGACGCAAATAGTCTCAAGGCGGCGCTCGATCGATACGCATTCGCATCGGAGGTGACGGCGACGCGAGGCCCTTGATGAACATCAGGCGCCGCAAAGTCGCCACGGAGGCTCGGATGGCACCGAAATCCGCAATGCTGGAAGAACTGTTGTCGCTCAGGAACGAGCTTTCGACCGCGCGATCGGCGCAAGGGCCGAGGGACGCATCGTCGCCCGCAACGGCTGAGCCTCGCGCCGAACACCGAAAGCCCGCGGCGACGGGACCGGCGGCCGCCGCCGCGCCCGATGGCGCCGCAGACGGCGAAACGCCGCGCGACGAGATCGGCGAACTCATGAGCGAGGCCGCGAGGTTCCTCGAAGAGAGGGAGAGCGAGATCGGCGCGCACCCGATTGCGATGGCGATCGGCGGCATTGTCGTCGGCCTGATCATCGGCCGGATGCTCGGGCGTCGATAAGGAGACGGACCATGATGGATGATCTCATGCGGGACCTGCAGGTCTTGTGGAAAGCGGATTCGTTCATCGGACGGATCTGGCTCAACGTCTTGGCGCGGCGTCTCGCGCTGTCCGTGTTCGCCGCGCTGATCGCTGTGTTCGGACTGGGCATGGCCAATGTCGCGGGCTTCTATGGCTTGCAACCCTCCTATGGGTTCGTCGGGTCGGCCGCGATCGTCGCGTTGTCGACTTCGTTCTCGCCGAGCTTGTCCTGCGGCTGGCGTCGAGAGCGCAGCCCGGAACCGAGCTCGAGCTTGCGCTCGAAGTCCGCAAGATGGCGGTCGCGTCGCTGCTATCGGACACAGCCGACGTCAGGGTCGCGGTCGACTCGATCCGCCAGGACATCCAGCAAACCAGGGACAGCATTGCGGGCTTCGTCCAAAATCCACTGAACGCGGCGGCGGAAAGGCTCCTTGTTCCGGCGGCGCTGTCGCTGTTGAGAGGCCTGCGCTCGAAGAAGGGGAAGACCTAAGCCCGATGGCCGGACATACGGCGCTGCGGTCGCTTTTGGCGGCCGCTTCGTTCCGCGTGCCCATCCGCGGCCGCCTTTTCGCATGTTTTCGCGGTGGCGCGCCTGGCGCCGACACATGGAACGGAGAAACTATGATTGACGAAATCAAGACAAACTTGCCGCCGGTCGCCGTGGTGAGCGGCGGATCGTCGGGCATCGGCAAGGCGTTCGTGGCGGCTCTGCGGGCGCGCGGCTGCGCCGTCGTCACATGCGGCCGCGATGCGCAGAAGCTCAGCCAGCTCACGACCGAGTATCCGGGCGTCGAATGTCGCCCGGTCGACGTTTCCGACGCCGCCGCGATGCGCGCCTTCGCGAGCGATGTTCCCGCCGCTCATCCGCGGATCGACCTCCTGATCAGCAACGCGGGCGGGCTGCGTGAGATCGACTTCACTCGCGACGGCCTGCAGAGCCTCGACCTCACGGCCGAGATCCGCTCGAATCTCGACGGCGCGATCCACCTGATCAGCGGTTTTCTGCCGGGGCTCAAGCGCGCTGGGCGGTCGTCGATCGTCATCGTCAGTTCCGGCTACGGACTGACGCCCGCGACCCGGGCGCCCATCTACTCGGCGTCCAAGGCCGCGCTGCACAGCCTGAGCAAGTCCCTCAGGCGTCAGTTCGCGCCGCTGAACATTTCCGTGACCGAGGTCGCCCCGCCGGTGGTCGACACACCGGCCGTCGCGCATCGCAACGTCGCGAAGATGTCGGCGAAGGGCGTCGCCGAGCAGACCCTCGCAGCGGCTTTGAAGGGCGCGAAAGAAGTCTATCCCGGGCGGGCGCGCTTTCTTCCCCTGTTGCTGCGCGTCGCCCCGTCACTCGCGGAGAACTTGGTCGCAAGATCGTAAAGACACGGAGATGCTTCGAACGCCAGCAGAGGCTTCGCCTCTCCGCGACGACTGTCCCTTCTTGGCGCCATGCTTGCGTTGGGCCACCGATTGCTTTCCTCCCGGCACCTGCCGTTGGCGTCCAACGATTTCCCACTGCTGAGCTTCAAAATCAATCTCGGTCGCCGCGCAGCGTCGAACAGTTGGGTCGCTTCGAAGGGCTACGCATTCCGAGCCAAGCGGCAGTTTCGCAAATTGACGTCACCCGGCTCGCGGCTGGGGCCTTGACGCCGATGAACGACGCGGCTGGTTGCGTCCTGAGCGGTGCAATCGACAGTAAGCACGTCCGTCTTCGAGGGGGCGGCAGGTTCGCAGTCGATCTTGGCTGCAAGGCTCTCTACGATGATCCTCGCCGATGTTCGCAGTTCTCGTTCGAGCTTCATCAAACTTGGCGCTCGGTTTGGGGGCAGTCGTCGACGACACATGATCAGGGCTTCGCAGAGCGCGAGGCTTCGGTCGAGGCGCTTTTCCAGCCTGCGCGCCTACAAACGCCGAGCGAGACCTGACCATGGGTCGACCCCTGTCCTTGGAATGGTCGACGGCAAGCCATGCGTCTCCGGCTTCCCTGTCATGGCGCGCGCGGACCGCGGCGTCCTCTTTCGGCTTGATCTGTCCGGAAGCCGGCTGCGCCTCGATCGTCTGGGCCGCAATGCCGCCTTACGAACTTTCTTCCCCTGCGAGAGCCACCCCGCACGGCAAGCCGTGCGGAGACCCCGACCCGCGCATTCCTCGCGCGACAACAAAGTTCTTCGGACGGCGTCCTCCGCTCCGCTGCGGTCGGTTCCGGATGCGGCGCCGATCGCTTCCGGCCTTTCGATCGCCATCGAGGCCGCGGCGGTCGCGGGCTCTTCAAGACAGAACGGAGACTTCAAATGGCCAGCATCGGTTCCTTCAAGAAGGTCGGCAACGAGTTCCAGGGTCAGATCGTCACCCTCAGCGTGCAGGCCAAGAACGTGGGCATCGCGCCCGAAACGAACCGCGCCAACGACAACGCCCCTTCCCACCGCGTGTTCGTCGGCAAGGCCGAGATCAGCGCCGCCTGATCGAAGCGCTCCAACGAGGGCCGCGACTACCTCTCGGTCAAGCTCGACGATCCCTCCCTTCACCCAGCCGATCTACGCCAACCTGTTCGACGCGGAAGACGGCGCAGGCTACTCGCTGATCTGGTCCCGCAGCCGCAAGGCCAGCGCCCAGTGATCGGCGCCAAGGCCTCGCCCGCAACGGCGGGCGGGGCTTTTCGGCGTTTGCCCACTTCGAGCGATCCCTGGCGGGTTTCGCCGCGGAGCCAACCGCAGGTCATGGCGCGAGTACGCGCTTATTGGCGCGCATCGGGCCGACTGCCTGGCCATAAGCGGAAATCGTGGAGGATCTGACCGTGCATGTCATCTACGCGGCGGCGAGCGGCGACACCTATTGCCGGGTCGTCGGCAAAATTTCTTTGGAGTGGGTACGCAACTGGGGTACGCAAAAGGGTACCCGCTCGTTCTAGCCAAAGATGTAACGTATTGAACTAGCTTGCATTTGTCGGTTACTAGCGTCTTTGGTGGAGCTGAGGGGATTCGAACCCCTGACCTCTGCAGTGCGATTGCAGCGCTCTCCCAACTGAGCTACAGCCCCGACGCGCGGCTCTTTACGTGCGCGCCCCCGTCGTGTCAACGGTCAGGCAAGACCGGCGTTCGGCGTCGAGCGGCGGGGTTTCGGAGCTTCTGGGGAATCCATGCGCGCCATTCTCGACATCGTTCTTGTGGTCCTGAACCTGTACACCTGGGTCGTCATTATCGGCGCCATCCTGTCGTGGCTGATCGCTTTCGGCGTCGTCAACATGCGCAACGACCTCGTGCGCACCGCCTGGAATCTGTTCCTCGCCTTGACCGAACCGTTCCTGCGGCCGATCCGCAACGTCCTGCCCAGCACAGGCGGCCTCGATTTGTCGCCGATTGTCCTGCTGCTTGGAATCATGCTCCTCGAGCGGATCATCATCTATTACATCTATCCCAACGTGTTCTGAGCGCCATGACCCACGATCCCGCACCCAAGACCGCCGCCGGCCGGTTCTTCGAGGACTTCCGCATTGGCGACACCATGCGCCACGCCACGCCGCGCACGCTTCGCGACGGCGACGCCTCGCTCTATTCTGCGCTCTACGGCACGCGCTTCGCGCCGCAGAGCGCGGACACCTTCGCCCAGGCGATCGGCTATCCGCGTAGCCCAATCGACGACCTGCTCGCCTTCCATGTCGTCTTCGGCAAAACAGTTCCGGACGTCTCGCTCAACGCTGTCGCCAACCTCGGCTACGCCGATTGCCGGTTCCTCGCGGCAGTCTATCCGGGCGACACGCTGTCCTCGACGTCCCAGGTGATCGGCCTCAAGGAAAACTCGAACCGGCAGAGCGGCGTCGTCTATGTGCGTTCGCGCGGGCAGAACCAGCGCAGTGAGACGGTGATCGACTACGTGCGCTGGGTGATGGTGCGCAAGCGCGACCACCACGCGCCGGCGCCTGAGTCGGTCGTGCCCGATCTGCCAGCGGCGGTCGCTGTGGCAGATCTCGGCTCGGCCTGCCCGGCGATTGTCCGCTCGGGCTTCGACGTTGCGCTCAGCGGCTCGCCGCACCTGTTCGAGGATTATGTCGCCGGCGAGCGGATCGACCATGTCGAGGGGGTCACCGTCGAGGAGGCGGAGCACATGACCGCCACCCGCATCTACCAGAACACCGCCAAGGTCCATTTCAACCAGCACAGCGAAGGGCAGGGCCGGTTCGGCCGGCGCCTGATCTATGGCGGCCACGTGATCTCGCTCGCGCGCGCGCTGAGCTTCAACGGCCTCGCCAACGCCTTCCACATCGCCGCGATCAACGGCGGCCGGCATGTCGCGCCTCTGTTTGCCGGCGACACGGTGTTCGCCTGGAGCGAAATTCTCGAGACGTCGGTCCTGCCGAAACGCGACGATCTCGGCGCCTTGCGGCTCCGCACGGTCGCAACCAAGAACCGGCCCTGCGCCGATTTTCCCTTGCGCGACGGCGAGGGCTACGAGCCGAACGTCATTCTCGATCTCGACTACTGGGCCCTCGCGCCGCGTCGGGCGTGACATGCGCCTGCCCGCCGACGCGACGCTGATCGTCATTGACGTGCAGGAGGCGATCGACGATGCACGCTGGGGTCCGCGTAACAATCCCAGCGCCGAGGACAACATCGCCCGGCTGATCGCGCGCTGGCGGGCGGAAGGGCTTCCGCTGATCCATGTCCGGCACGACTTGGTCGAGCCGAACTCGCCTTATGCGCCCGGCGCGCCGGGACATCGATTCAAGTCCTGCGCGACGCCGTTCGAGGGCGAGCGCGTCGTGAGTAAATCTGCCAACAGCGCCTTCATCCGCCCGGACCTCGAGGCGGCGCTCGACGAGATCGGCGCCACCACGCTGGCGATCTGCGGCGTGCTGACCTCGAACTCGGTCGAAGCGACGGCGCGCCATGCTGGCAATCTCGGCTACCAGACTTTTGTCGTCTCCGACGCCTGCTGGACCGTCGACAAGGTGGACCTCAGAGGCCGGCGCTGGCCGGCTGAGGACGTGCATGCGCTTTCGCTCGCGCATCTCAACGGCGAGTACGCGAGCGTCGTCGACACCTCCGCAACCCTCATCGCGGCGGCTGCCGCCAAGGCGCGTCAGCGCTGGCGAGGCGGCGACCGCAGATAGCAGCCCCGAAAAAAGCCCACGTTGACAGATGGGACGGCGCTTGAAACGCTGGGCGCGACGGAATCCAAAACGGGAGTGTCGCGATTGGCTCAGTCGGTGAGCGCGCCCGCGGTTGCGCGTCCGAAGCTGGACGCGAAAGGCGTCTTCGCCGCGGTTCTCGGCAACGGCTTCGAGTTCTTCGACTTCACCGTCTACGCAACCTATCTGGGCCTGATCGGCCAGGCGTTCTTTCCCTCCGACAATGTCTTTGTGAGCGATCTCGCGGCGGCGGCGACCTTCGGGGTCGGCTTCATCGCCCGGCCCCTCGGCGGCGCGATGATCGGGGCCTATGGCGACCGCGCCGGCCGCAGGCCTGCGATGACCCTGTCGATCGGGCTGATGGCGATCGGCAGCGCGCTGATCGCGGTGACGCCCGGTTACGCCGCAATCGGCGCCTGGGCGCCCATCCTGCTGATCCTCGCTCGCCTGCTGCAGGGCTTCGCCGTTGGGGGCGAGGTCGGGCCGGCCACCATGTTCATGCTCGAGGCTGCGCCGCCCAATCGGCGGATGTTCTTCGCCAGCTGGCAACTCGCCAGCCAGAACCTTGGCAGCCTTGCCAGCGGCCTCATCGGCGTGATCCTGGCGCTGCTCCTGACCAAGTCGAGCTACAACGACTGGGGCTGGCGCGTGCCTTTCGCCCTCGGCGTCCTCGTCGCGCCGGTCGGCGTCTACATCCGCAGCCAGCTCGTCGAGACGCTCGACAGCCCGGAGCATCACCGGCGGAAGGGCGCGGGAGCGATCGTCGCGGCGGTCCTGCGGAACAACTGGACGGGTCTTCTGCTCGGTCTCGCCCTGGTCAGCGGCGGCACGATCACCCAGTATTTCCTCATCACCATGACCCCCTACGCCATTCGCACGCTGCACCTTCCGGACTCGACGGCGATGCTCGGCACGGTGACGCTCGGAATCACCGGGGGCCTCGGCGCGCTCGGCGGCGGGTTGCTCGCCGACCGCTTCGGCGTCCGCGTTGTTACGATCGTCCCGCGCCTGCTTTTGATGCTCCTGCTGTTCCCGGTGATGAAGCTTCTGGTCGCCAATCCGAGCGGAGCGGCGCTGATTGTCGCGATCGCGGTGCTCAGCCTTCTGCATGCGGCCAGCGCTGGCGTCGGCATCATGCTGATCCCGCTGATGTTTCCGCCAGCGGTCCGCTCGACGGGAATGGCGATCTGCTATTCGCTCGGCGTGGCGATCTTCGGCGGCACGGCGACCTATGTCGTCACCTGGCTGGTCGGGGCGACCGGCAACCCGCTCGCCTCGACCTATTACGTCTTGGCCGCGAGCGTCTTGATGCTGCTTGCGGTGCTGGCGATCCGCAATGTCGACTACGACGCCAAAGCCTGGCCGCCGCCGGTCGAAAACGAAGTTTGAGCCCCGTCGGAGACTTGACAGGTCCTCTCGGATCACGCGAATTGATTGCGTAAAGGCGCGGGGACAGGCCCTTTCGAGGTTCAGGACGCTCCGCGCGTTCGCGCGTCTCAACAAGGGATCGTTCTGCGACCTCATGCCCACGCCAGCCGCTGATCCCGCGCAGCCCTATCGCGGCCTCATCGCCGGATACACCGACGCCATCCGCGCGCAGGACTTCAAGGCCAACATCGCCATCCTGTTCGTCGCCTTCATGATGGGGCCGATCCTCTACAACTATCCGAAATTTCCGACCTACCTCCCAATTCCGTTCGTCCTTCTGCCGTTCCTGATCGTCTATTTCTGCCTGTTCATGGTCCTCATTCCGCGCTATCCGAAGCGCGGATCCAAGCACTTCATCGTCTCGCGCACCGCGGTTCCCGAGGACTTCATCGTCGACATCCAGACGGAGGACGAACTCGAGCAGTTGAGGCTGCGTTGCGCCGTCCTGTCCGAACTCCTGTGGTGGAAGTCGCTTTATATCAACATCAGTTTCATGTTGTCGATCGTGTGTATCTTGATCACGATCGCCCTGCTCTTCTACGTCTGGTACAGGTGAACCCGAGAGGCGCCTGCGCATGGCTGACGACCGAAACGCCAAGCTCCGCAATCTTCTCGTCGGCTACAGCGATTCGATCCGCTTGAGCGACGCCAAGGCGAACATCGGCGTGCTGTTCGTCGCGATCATGATGGGCACGGTCGTCCAGTACAAAGACTCCTATCCGCATTATCTGGCGCTGCCGATCCTGCTTGTGCCGTTCATGTTCATTTTCCTGAACCTGCTGATTTCGGTCTATCCGCGCTTTCCGCGGCCGGGGCGCAAGCGATTCCCGATCAGGCGCAGGATGAATCCCGAGGATTTCGACTTCTTGCTCGATCGGGACCAGGATCGGGACGCGCTCCCCCGCCAATGCGCGATGTTCTCACGCATTCTGTGGTGGAAGACCATCACCCTGCAGATGGCTTACGTAGCTTCGATGACCTCTCTGATCGCGGCCGAAATTCTGCTCTTGGTCGCCCACAATTGAAGGCGTCGCGGGAAGATTGCGGCGACACGGCGGCGGCTCAGCTTGCCTGCGCGGCTCGATCCGGGACGAAGCGCTTCTCGATTTCCAAGACAATCGCGCCGAGCATCGTGTTGATCTCGAAATCCTTGGGCGTGTAGACGGCCGCGACGCCGGCCGCGCGCAGCCGATCGGCATCCACAGGCGGAATGATGCCGCCGACGATCACCGGCACGCGCTCGAGTCCGGCCGCGCGCATGAGCGCCAGCACCTCCTCGGTGAGGGCGATGTGCGACCCTGACAGGATCGACAGGCCGACGCAGTGGACGCCCTCCTTGGCCCGCTCGACGATGGCGGCTGGAGTGAGGCGGATGCCCTCGTAAACCGCCTCCATTCCGGCGTCGGTGGCGCGCGCGGCGATCTGCTCGGCGCCGTTGGAATGGCCGTCGAGGCCGGGCTTGCCGAGCAGAAACTTGATCCGGCGTCCGAGCTTGAGCGAGACGCGCTCGACCTCTCCGCGTAGCGCGTCCAAGCCCGCGGCTTCCTGCCGGGCGTATGGCGAGACGCCGGTCGGGGCGCGGAACTCGCCGAACTCCGCCCGGAGGGCGTCGCCCCACTCTCCCGTGGTCGCCCCGGCTTTGGCCGCCTCGATCGAGGCGGGCATGATGTTCGCTCCGCTCGCCGCTGCAGACCGCAGCGCCGTGAGCGCCTCGCGTACGCGCGACTCGTCTCGCTGCGTTCGCCAAGCTTTGAGCCTTTCGACCTGCTCGGCCTCCGCCTCGCCCGAGGGGACCATGATCGAATTCTTGTCCGCGGTCAGCGGCGACGGCTCGGAATTGGTGAAGCCGTTCACGCCGACGACGATCCGCTCGCCTCGTTCGATCGCCTCGATACGGCGGGTGTTGGATTCGACGAGCTTCGACTTCAGCGCCCCGGTCTCGATCGCCTTGACTGCGCCGCCCATCGCGTCGATCGCGGCGATCTCGGCGAGCGCTTCGCTCTTCAGTTTGGCGACCAGCGACGCGATCTCCTTGCTGCCGTCGAAAATGTCGCCGAACTCCAGAAGGTCGGTCTCGTAGGCCATGATCTGCTGCAGGCGCAGCGACCATTGCTGGTCGAACGGGCGCGGCAGGCCGAGCGCCTCGTTCCACGCCGGCAGCTGGACGGCGCGGGCGCGCGCGTTCTTCGACAGCACCACCGACATCATCTCGATCAGGATGCGATAGGCGTTGTTCTCCGGCTGCTGCTCGGTAAGGCCGAGCGAGTTGACCTGCACACCGTAGCGGAAACGTCGCTTCAAAGGGTCGGCGACGCCGAACCGGTCGCGGGTGATCTCATCCCACAATTCGACGAACGCGCGCATCTTGGCGAGTTCGGTGATGAAGCGCATGCCGGCGTTGACGAAGAACGACATGCTCCCGACCACGTTGGCGAAAGCCTTCTGGTCGACCTCGCCCGACTGCCGGACGCGCTCGAGCACGGCGATGGCAGTGGCGAGCGCGTAGGAGAGTTCCTGGACCGGCGTCGCGCCCGCCTCCTGCAGATGGTAAGAGCAGACGTTCATCGGGTTCCACTTCGGAGCCTCGCGGGCGCAGAACAGGATCATGTCCTTGGTCAGCCTCAGCGAGGGGTCTGGCGGGAACACGTATGAGCCGCGCGCCAGATATTCCTTGATGATGTCGTTCTGGGTCGTACCCTGAAGCTGGCTTCGCGGCGCGCCCTGCTCGTCGGCGACGGCAATGTAGAGGGCCAGCAACCACGCCGCAGTGGCGTTGATGGTCATCGAGGTGTTCATCGAGGCGACAGGAATCTCCTCGAACAGCGCGCGCATGTCGCCGATGTGGGAAATCGCGACCCCGACCTTCCCCACTTCGCCGCGCGCCAGGATGTGGTCGCTGTCATAGCCCGTCTGCGTCGGCAGATCGAACGCGATCGAAAGCCCGGTCTGGCCCTTGGCGAGGTTCTGGCGGTAGAGCCGGTTCGAACTCGCGCGCCGTCGAGTGGCCGGCATAGGTGCGGAAGATCCAGGGTTTGTCCCGCTTCGTCAGCGCTTGCCCGTCCGTCTCCGCCATCGGCTCACCTTTAGCGCTGGCCCGCGCCGCGCACACTTCCCTCGGCGCGCGGCCACCGCATCGCATCGGCCAAGCGTCACGCGCCGAACCCGGTTTTGTGCGCAGCACAATCGCAGAAAACGCCGCCGGACGCCACAATCTTCGCTTGACCGGGTCGTCTGGCGGACCTTGGCAATTGGTCGCACGCTGACGCCCGTCATCCTGCGCGCCGGCGCCCTGCGCTTGCCCAAAGGAGGATTGATTTTCTTCCTTCAAAGCGCAATGCTGCATTGTGCGGCGCAGCATTCGGGGCGGCCGGTCTGCTTTGCGTCGCCAAGACGCCGCATTTGAGGAAGCCCATGAACACTCGCCCCGCCGAGACGGACCTGGCGACCGACGCTCCAGTCAAGGATCTCTACGAGATCGGCGAAATCCCCCCGTTGGGCCATGTGCCGAAGTCGATGTACGCCTGGACCATCCGCAAGGAACGGCACGGGCCGCCGGAAGACGCGATGAAAATCGAGGTCGTTCCGACCTGGGAACTCGACAGCCACGACGTGCTCGTTCTCGTGATGGCGGCGGGCGTCAATTACAATGGCGTGTGGGCGGCGCTCGGCGAGCCGGTCTCGACGCTCGACGTGCACAAGAATCCCTATCATATCGCTGGCTCCGACGCCTCGGGCGTGGTGTGGGCGGTCGGCTCCAAGGTCAAGCGCTGGAAGGTCGGCGACGAGGTGGTCGTTCACTGCAACCAGGACGACGGCGACGACGAGGAATGCAACGGCGGCGACCCGATGTTCTCGCCCTCGCAGCGCATTTGGGGGTACGAGACGCCGGACGGCTCCTTCGCCCAGTTCTGCCGGGTGCAGGACCGGCAACTGATGGACCGGCCCAAGCACCTGACCTGGGAGGAGGCCGCGTCCTACACGCTGACGCTCGCCACCGCCTACCGCATGCTGTTCGGCCACGAGCCGCACCGCCTGCGGCCGGGCGACAATGTGCTGGTCTGGGGCGCCTCGGGCGGCCTCGGCGTGTTCGGCGTCCAGCTCTGCGCGGCGGCGGGCGCCAATGCGATCGGCGTCATTTCGGACGAAGCGAAACGCGAGTATGTCATGAGCCTCGGCGCCAAGGGCGTCATCAACCGCAAGGACTTCAAGTGCTGGGGCCAGCTGCCCAAGGTCAACACGCCCGAATACAGCGCCTACATGGCCGAAGCGCGCAAGTTCGGTAAGGCGATCTGGGAGATCACCGGCAAAAAAGATGTCGACATTGTGTTCGAACATCCCGGCGAGGCGACCTTTCCGACCTCGTGCTTCGTCGTCAAGCGCGGCGGCATGGTGGTGTTCTGCGCCGGCACCAGCGGTTTCAACATCACCTTCGACGCCCGCTTCGTCTGGATGCGGCAGAAGCGCATCCAGGGCTCGCATTTCGCCCACCTCAAGCAGGCTTCGGCGGCCAACAGGTTCGTGATCGACCGCCGCATCGATCCTTGCATGTCCGAGGTGTTCCCCTGGGCGGAGATCCCCGTCGCCCACACCAAGATGTGGAAGAACCTGCACGCCCCCGGCAACATGGCCGTGCTGGTCTCAGCTCCGACCACCGGCTTGCGCAGCTTTGAGGACGTGGTCGAGGCCGGCAGGAAGGCCTGACCCGACCCCGCGCGCCCCGGCGGGCGTGCCGATTGCCATCGTCATTGCGAGCCGGTAAAGCGGCGTCTCGCGCGCCCTTGCGGCAGCGCAGCTTTGTCCGTTCCGCCCGCCGCGTCCCAATGACGGTCGTCCGGCGCCCGAACGTCTGCAAAGCTCAAGGACGGACGGAAGCGCATGGCCGGAAACGACAACGCCGAAGGCATGAAACGCGAGGCAGCCCGACGGGCGCTCGACCTTGTCGAGCCGGGCATGCGGCTCGGTCTCGGCACCGGCACGACCGCGCGCCATTTCGTCGATCTTTTGGGCGAGAGGGTTGCGAGCGGACTGAAGGTCCGCTGCGTGGCGACGTCCGAGGCGACGCTCAATCAGGCGAACGGTCTCGGCATTCCGATGACGACGCTCGACGAGATGCCCGAGCTGGACCTGACGGTCGACGGGGCCGACGAGATCGATCCCGACCTCAGGCTCATCAAGGGCGGCGGCGGCGCCCTGCTGCGCGAGAAGATCGTCGCGGCCGCGTCAGGCCGCATGGCGGTGATCGCCGACGCCTCCAAGCTCGTGCCGCGGCTCGGCGCGTTTCCGCTGCCGGTCGAAGTCGTCCCGTTCGGCCTCACGGCGACCCGCCGCCATATCGAGACGACGATCGAGGACCTCGGCCTTTCCGGCGCGATCGTTTTGCGCGGCGGCGCCTCGCCGTTCGTGACCGACGGTGGCCACTTCATCCTCGACTGCCGCCTTGGCGCCATTCCCGACCCGGAAAGACTGGCCGCGGCGCTTTCGACGATCCCCGGCGTCGTCGAGCATGGCCTGTTCATTGGCTACGCCCGCGTCGCGTTCGTCGCCACCGCCAAGACCGTCGAAACGCACGGCCAGCCCTGATCTCACAAAGGACCATTTGTATGTTTGCTAGGCGAACGCTTGCCGCCCTCCTCCTCGCTGGCGCAGTCGTTGTCGGGCCGAGAGCCTACGCCGCCGAGACGACGCCCGCGCCCGCCGCGCCTCCCGCGCCTGCGGCGACAGCCGACGTTCCCGCGCCGCCGTCGCCGGCCGCGGTCAAGGCCGCGGACCAGCTTCTCACCGCGATGGGCGTAAAGGAGAACGTCGCCAAGACCGTGCCGACGATGATGACCGAGTTCGAGCAGAACATCGCGAGGACGCGCCCGGAAATCCGCGACAGCCTTAGGGACACCCTGGTCACGATCAAGCCGGGATTCGACGATTCGGCGAAGCAGACCTACGAAAAGGCCGAGGCGCTGCTCGCGCTCGCCATGCCCGAGAAAGAGCTCGAGGACGTCGCGACGTTTTTCACCAGTCCTACCGGCAAGAACTTTCTCGCGATCCAGCCGATCTTCCTCCAACGCCTTCAGGACATGCTCGACCCCTGGCGGCAGGGATTGTCGACCGAAATCGTCGAGAAGGCGCGCGAGGAGATGAAGAAGAAGGGCATCGACTTCTAGGGACCGGCCAATGGCGTTCGACGTCGACTTCTTCGTCATTGGCGCGGGCTCCGGCGGGGTCCGCGCAGCGCGGATCGCGGCCGGTCACGGCGCTAAAACCGTCGTGGCGGAGGAGAGCCGGATCGGCGGCACCTGCGTCATTCGCGGCTGCGTTCCCAAAAAGCTCTACGTCTACGCCAGTCGCTTCGCCGACGAATTCGCCGATTCGGCCGGGTTCGGCTGGCGTCTTGGCGAGACGGCTTTCGACTGGCCAAGCCTCGTCGCGGCCAAGGAGAAGGAGATCACCCGCCTGTCGGCGGCCTACCGCGCCAATCTCGAGGCCTCCGGCGCCAAGCTGATCGAGGAGCGGGCGACGATCGTCGGGCCGCAGCGGGTGCGGCTCGCGGGCGGACGCGAATTGACCGCGCGCCATGTCCTCATTGCCACCGGCTCGCGCCCGACGCTCCCGCCGGGCGTCGAGGGCCTCGAGCACGTGATCACCTCGAACGAGATCTTCGACCTGCCGGTCTTTCCGAAGCGCCTGCTGGTGGTCGGTGGCGGCTTCATCGCCGTCGAATTCGCCTCGCTCCTCCAGCGGCTCGGCTCGCAGGTGACGGTGACCTTGCGCGGGGCGAACGTGTTGCGCGGGTTCGACGAGGACATGCGAGACGGGTTCCGGGACGCGATGACGCGCGCGGGCGTCGCCTTCCGGTTTGGCTGCCTGCCGACGCGGATCGAGGCGCTCGGCGATGGAACGCGCCGCGTCGCGCTCGGCGACGGCGCGGCGCTCGAGGTCGACCAGGTCCTGATCGCAACCGGCCGCCATCCCTATACGGACGGGCTCGGGCTCGAAGCCGCGGGCGTCGGCCTCACGCCAAGCGGCGGGATCGCGATCGACGACACGCTGACCAGCAGCGTCCCCTGGCTCCATGCGGTCGGCGACGTGACCGACCACATCAACCTGACCCCCGTCGCCATCCGCGAGGGCCATGCGCTGGCCGACCGGCTGTTCGGGGAGGGCGCGCGGCCGATCCGCTACGACACGGTCGCGAGCGTCGTGTTCGGCACGCCGGAACTGGGCGCGGTCGGGCTGACCGAGGTCGAGGCGGCCAAGAGCTTCAAGAGAGTTGAGATCTACGTGGCCAATTTCCGCCCGATGAAGGCGACGCTCTCGGGCAGCGGCGAGCGGGCGATCATGAAGCTCGTGGTCGACGGCGAGAGCCAAAGGATCGTCGGCGCGCACATCCTCGCCGCCGACGCCGGCGAGATGATCCAGCTCGTCGCGGTCGCCATGACCATGGGGGCGACCAAGGCCGACTTCGACGCGACCATGGCCGTCCACCCGACGGCGGCCGAGGAACTGGTGACGATGCGCAAGCCGTCGCATCGCTACGACGGCGGCGAGTGGATGGCGTGAGCCGCCGAAGATGCGGCGATCGGTTTTCCCTGCTAGCAGGGAATTTTTTGCGGCGCGGCCGGTGCCCCACGCCGGAAAACCACGCAATGTCATGGCGTTGTCGCCTTTGCAATCCGCCGGTTGCGGGGTGGACCGGGCAAAGAACAAGGAATTTCAAACGACCGGAACAGGGAATTATCAGGTGATTTCGGTGCGGAACAGGGAAAGAACAGGCGGACCAAACGAGGCGGCAAAACCGGCCGCTTCCCGGTTGCATAAACCGGCGACGCTTGCTTCATGTCCTCATATGTCCGCGCCAACCCTCGCCTTTGGGGGTCGCCCCGGCCGGCCGGGGCGCGGGTTGCGACCGGTCAGCGCCGTCACCCGGTCGAGGAAGGCGTCCGAGCCGAGCGGTCGGCCTGTGCCCTCGGCCGCACGGAGGGCGGCAAGCTTGCCGGCCTCCGGCTCGCCGTCGAGGAGGTCGGCGAAGCGTCCCGCGGCGCGATCGAGGAGCGGGGCCACGTCGACCAGTCCGTCGCTGCGCCCGTCGAGGTGCGCCCGCACGCTCGACCAGGGCCAATCCTCCGCCCGCTCGACGATCCGCGCCCGCACCGGGTTCAGCGCGACATAGCGGGCCGCGGCCATCAGATGGTCCTCGTCCATGACGACCGACCCGAAGCGCGACTGAAAGAGATGTCCCGTCACCCGTAGCCTCGCGTTGACGAACGCGCTGTAGCGCCGGTGCGCCTTGCCGAGCGCGCGCGCAAGGCCGTCCCCGGTCGTCGGCGCGAGGATGAGGTGAACGTGGTTGGGCATCAGGCAATAGGCCCAGACGCTCACCCCCGCCTTGTCGCACGCCTCGCGCAGGAGGTCGCGATAGAGGCGATAGTCGTCGTCGGAGAAGAACACCCGCTCGCCCCGGTTGCCGCGCTGGGTGACGTGATGCGGCAGGTCACGGACGACGTAGCGGGCGATGCGGGTCATGGCGAAGCGGCGCGGGGGTACGAGTGGATATCGATGCAATCAGGAAATGAAGCACGTGTCACCCTATTTTTGCTCTCACGCCCCCTCGAGCACGATCGCGTCCTCACGGCTGAAGCCGATCTCGACGGTCTCGCCCGGCTGCGGCGGGGCGAGACCGCCGGCGTTAAAGGCGTCGGCGAGCACAATCGAGCGGCCGATCCGGATCTTGAGCCGCACGACGGCGCCGAGGAAGCTCACATCCTCGACGACGCCGTTGAGCGCGTTCGCCCCCTCGACCGCGGGGCCGAGCTGCAGCGCCTCGGGCCGCAGCGCCAGCGTCCGAGGTTCTTCCGCCGTCGCGCCCGCGATCGGCCCGGCCGCGAACACCGTCGCCCCCTCGACCCGGATCGCGCCGGTCGCCGGGTCGGAGACGACGCCTTGAAGCGTGTTCAGCGTGCCGACGAACGAGGCGACGAACCGGGTGCGCGGGCGATTGTAGATGTCGGACGGCCCGCCGACCTGCGCGATCGCCCCTTCGTTCATCACCACGATCCGGTCGGAGATCGAGAGGGCCTCCTCCTGGTCGTGGGTGACGAAGATCGTGGTGACCCCGAGCCGGCGCTGCAGCGCCCGGATTTCTTCGCGCAGGCTCAGGCGGATGCGGGCGTCGAGGGCCGACAGCGGCTCGTCGAGCAGCAGGATCTCGGGGGCCGGCGCGAGCGCGCGGGCGAGCGAGACGCGCTGCTGCTGGCCGCCCGACAATTGATGCGGATAGCGGCCCGCGAGGTCCGGCAGCTTGATCAGCGCCAGCATCTCGGCGACCCGCGCCGCGATCTCGGGCGCCGGCTTGCCGGCGACGCGAAGGCCGAAGCCGATGTTGCGCTCGACCGTCATGTTGGGAAAGAGCGCATAGGCCTGGAACACCATGCCGATCGCGCGGCGGTTGGCGGCGAGATGGGTGACGTCGCGCCCGCCGATGCTGATCGCGCCCGCCGACGGCGTCTCGAACCCGGCGATCATGCGCAAAACCGTGGTCTTGCCGCAGCCGCTGGGGCCCAGGAAGCTCACGAGTTCGCCGCGCTCGACCGCAACGCTGAAGTCCTTGACGACCGCCGCGCCGCCGAACGATTTGCGCACACCCGAGAGCGCCAGAAACGTCATGCGCCACTCCCTCGCGTCACGGGCCTCAGATCGATGGTCCCCAAGTTGTGTTCCTCTTCAATTGCTTTGCCCGGAGGGGCCCGGACTCGATCCGGCAAGGCAAAAGTTACTGCCTCGACCGCGTCGCCGTCGCCTCCGGCAGGGCCACCCGTCCGCAAAAAACGCGGCCGAGGCCGAGAGATAGAAGATCGAGTCATGCTTCGCTGCTTCGCTGTAACCATTGTACCCGTTCACGGTAATCCAAAGGCTCGTAGGACACCCGAACGTCCCAACTCAACTCGCGCAAACGGCGCCAAGGCGACGCTCGCGCCGCATGAGATGGTCATGCCTTGCATCGCAAACCGAAGAACGTCGCCTCGATGTTTTAGAAATGCGGCTGGTCCGGCAGCCCGTAGGGATTGATGGATTCCTAAAGACGCAATGCGCCAAACGTTCGATTGAGCCAACTTCTGCGAGATTGGGAAGAATAAAAATCAACTGTCCGGTGTTTACGTTCTCCTTTTGACGGTAGCCTAAAGAAATTTGCCTATTTTCTCCGAATAGATGTGGCCGCCCGTGTGTTTGTTGCGCACTGCGGCCGACAGACGCGCGGGGCGAACAAGATCCTCGCGTGTGTTCCTTGGCTCGTCGCTATTTCAAGTGGGTGAATTGGCCAGGACGTCTCCGGCGATGAGGTAGACGATGGCTTTGAGATTTCGCTTGGTCCGGTAGCCTTTGGCCTTGCGCTTGGCGGCCTGGACGTTGCCGTTGATGGCTTCGAGGACGCCGTTGGAAAGGCCGGTGGCGATTGATCTGAGAATGCCCTCGGCCTTGGCCATGATCGTCTTGGCCAATCGTTTCATCGGGCCGAGATCGCAGACCTGAACCCAGGTGTTCCAGCGATCGAGGAAGCGTCGGGCGGTCTTGGCGTCCATCGTGAACAGCTGTTGCAGGTTCATGCGGATTTGCATCGCCTGGATCGTGTCCAGGTTCAGCGCTTCCAATCGAGACAGCGCCTCCTTTTCCTCCAGCGTCAGATGATCGACGTTCTTCAGGAAGATGTAGCGCCGGCCCTTGATCTGGAAATTATTCTTCGCCTCCTGACGCCGCACTTCGTCGACGGCCTCGTTGGCGAGTTTGATGACGTGGAACTTGTCGAACGTGATCTCGGCGTTGTCGAAATTCGCCTTGATCCCCGCTTCGAACGCCGCCCCCATGTCGATGCTGGCGTCGGTGACCGCCTCGCGCTTGCCGCCATGCGCCTCCAGGAAATCGGCGAATTCCTTCACCGTCGCGGCGTCCTTGCCGTCGGCCACGTAGACGACTTTGCGCTGCGCCATGTCGACGAACAGGCTGATGTAATCGTGGCCGCGCCGCGCCGAGGTTTCGTCGGCGGCGATGCGCCGCACCTCAGACAAATCCAGCGCCTCCACCGCCTGCCACACGGAATGGTCGACGATCCGCCACAAGCGCGTGTCGTGCTCGCCGAGCCGCTTGGCCGCATTCGCGATCGGCATCGCCTTGGCCAGCGCCAGCACGTAGGCCTCGAACAACAACGTGAACCCGGAACCCGCTCGAGCCCATGGCGTGGCGGCCTTGCGCACTCCGCATTTCGGACAGCGCACGCGCGGCACACGAGCGTGCAACAGCGTGCGATGCTGGAAGAAGTCCAGATGCCGCCACGTCTCGTCCTTCGTGTCGTGAACCGCGCAACCCTCGCCGCCGCACTCCGCGCAGGCGAACCGGCTCCCGCGCCCAAAATCCACGTACAAATCGAGCTGGCCATCCGAGATCGCAAACTCGGCTCGCGTCACCATCCAAGGCGACTTCAACCCAAGGGCCAACTGGAAAAGATCGGTGTCTCGCATCACCCCACGATAAACTCGATCCCAACCAATCGCTCCCCAAGCCAACCCAAAACCAGCCTTACCCACTCAATTGAGCGAGGAGCCTGTTCCTTTCGTTCGGACGCGGTCGCGACACGGAGAAACCACATGCGGGATTGCTTTGACGAATTGAAACTGAGCCGGCGCAGCGTCCTTATTTCGGCGGTCGGGTCGACCTCGTTCCTGGTGGGAACGACCCGCTGGGCCGAGGCGGAAACAAAGGTGCCGCAAAGCGCGGTCCACTATCAGCAGACGGCGAACAACGGCCAGTCCTGCGCCAACTGCTACCATTTCACGGCGCCGCGAGCGTGCGAACTGGTCGACGGCGCAATCGCCCCCACCGGATGGTGCCGATTGTGGGTGAAGAGGCCGGCCTAGCGAGGGGACGGCGATGCTCCGCTCACGCCTGCCTGCAATGGCGGGCTTTTCCCTAGTTCGAGCGATCGCGGCCGCCTGTGGTCTGGCGGCGTGCGGGATCGATCGAACCTTGGCGGTCAGCCGCCGCGGCTCCGTGCTTGTCGCGGCGCTGGCGGGACTACTCGCGGCCAGTGTCGGACCGGCCGAGGCTCTGCCGAGCTTCGCACGGCAAACCGGCCAACCTTGCACGGTCTGCCACACCGTCTTTCCCGAACTCACACCCTTTGGGCGCCGGTTCAAGATCGGTGGGTATACCTTGCACGGCCGAGACTGGCAGGGTCCGCCAATCGCGGCGTTGTACATGGCGGGCGGGACCCATACGAATTCGCCACAGGACGCGCCCCCCGCCCCGGGGCTGCGTACGAACGACAATGTCGTCTCCCAGCAGGTATCCGGGTTCATCGCTGGCCGACTCTACGGCAATCTTGGCTCATTTATCCAAGTCACGGGCGATCCGGTCGCCGGAACGGCGGGCCTCGACGCATCCGACGTCCGCTACGCCGATACGATGAAACTGTTCGGTCAGAGCACAATCTGGGGCGTCGACGCCAACAACACCCCGACAGTCGAAGACCCCTGGAACACGACACCCTCCTGGGGCTGGCCACAAATCTCGTCGACCATCGCGCCGGCCTTCTCGCCGCCGCTGACCCACATTGAGGGCGCCTATACTACGACCGTTGGCGGCGCGGGCGCGTATGTATTCTGGAACGACATGGCCTACGCGGACTTCACTGCCTATAAAGGGCTGCCAGTTCCTGTCCTGCAGGCGCTCAACGTCGGGAATTCGACGACCGACGCTGTTACCAACGTCGCGCCTTACTGGCGCCTCGCGCTCGAACCTCACTGGGGTAGCCACTATCTCATGGTCGGCACGTTCGGCATGTACGGTCAGATCGCGCCCGGCCGCCAGTACGGGATCGGCACTGACAACTTTCTCGATATCGGCTTCGACTCACAATATCAGTACGACAGTGATCCATACAGCATCACGGTGAAGCTCACCGACGTCATCGAGCGTCAGACTCTGAATGCGAGCCAGTTTCTGCAGAACGCATCGAAAGCCAGCAATTGGCTGAACAGCTTCAAGGCCAATGCTTCGTTCGTATGGGACCATACCTACAGCATTGGCCTTGGATATTTTAACATCAAGGGCTCTAGCGACTGTTTTCTTTATGGGTCGGGAACGAATACAAATTGTACTCCAGTCAATTTTGGCGCGTTCAACAACAGTTTCTCTAGCAGTCCGAACGGCGATGGGCTGATCCTCGACCTTGCCTATGTCCCCTTCAGCTACGGCGCTCCATTCCTTTATCCGAAATGGAACGTGCGTCTCGGCCTCCAGTTCACCGAATATCTTCATCTCTACGGGGGCTCGAACAATTTCGACGGATCCAATCTGGGCCGCACGCATAATGCCGCGGGCAATAACTCCGTTTTCGCCTATGCGTGGTTTGCGTTCTGACACTGTGCGCGCCGGAACCTGGGACGGTCCGGTCGATCGGGCACGCGCTCGAGGATTGCGTTCACCGCAACCGCTGAGTGTCACGGAGCGCGTCGTTCGAGGGCAACTGCCAGCGTTGCGCGTTTCGGGGCCCACTCGCGGGCAATTACGTTCGACGCCGATTAACGTCATCGTTTGCAGGATCTCGCGTTCTAGCGACCTCCATCGCGGCGCTGACCCAGCCGAACGGGTCGGAGCCGAAGTTCGGAACCGGATGCACGGCTCGAACGTGGCGCGTGAAGCGCGACAGGCAGAGCTTTGACGACGACAGCAGCTCGACCTCGTGGCCCAGTTCGCCGAGCCGGCCGGCCGTCTGGCGGGAGGTGAGCCCCGAGCCTTCCGACAGAATGATGCGCATCGCCACGATCCTACCGGCAAATTCGCGAGCGCGAATGCCGGTTCAAGCTCCGCGCGGCGTTTTCGCAGCCGCCCGCGCCGTCCAGCGTCCGGCCCCCTTGTGACGTCGGAGACCGAGCGCCGACCGTTCGATTTCAATTCCCTCACCGCCTCGCCGCCGCCTGCGGCGCGCCGCCGACAAGCTGCATGAGGCCGAGACACGCCCAGGTGAGCGCGAAGGCCATGATCGCCAGAGCAGACGGTTCGTAGGCGCGGGACGCGCCGATGAGCTGCAAATAGGGCCCGAAGGCCGGCCGGTCGAGCAGACTGGCGATGGTAAACTCGCCGATCACGATGGCGAAGGTCAGGAATGCGCCCGACAGAACGCCCGAACGAATGTTGGGGAGAATGATCTCGATGAGGATTCGGAGCGGTCCCGCGCCCTGGCTCTCGGCCGCCTCCGTCAGCGTCTGCGCGTCGATCGCCTGCAGCGCCGTGTCGACCGCGCGGTACATGTAGGGCAGGCCGAGCGCGACATAGCCGAACATCAGGAGCGCGTCGGCGCCGAGCGAGGTCGCCGTCAGCGGCAGGACGGACGACGAGCCGTAGAGCCGGATATAGCCGAACACCAGCACGATCGCCGGGATCACCAGCGGCAGCAGGGTGACGAATTCGACGATGCCGGCGAGGCGCGGCGCCCGCAGCCGGACGAAATAGGCGGTCGGAACCACGATCGCGGCGGCGACGACGATCGTGACCAGCGCCAGCACGGTCGAATAGAGGAACGCTTCGTGGAACTTGCCGCTGGCGAACACGGCGCGATAGGCGTCGAAACTGTAGGCGCCGCGCCGCAAGCGCAGCGAGAACTCGAAAGTCGCGATCAGGGGCGCGAGGAAGTAGATCGCGCCAAGCGCGACCGCCGCCCAGGCGCCCAGCCGTCCGCGGGTCATCGGCGATCATCCCAAATGAGACTGCGGCTCTTCCCTGCGACCTCGTCCTGAGGAGCGGCGCCGCAGGCGTCGCGTCTCGAAGGACGCTCCAGCGGGCGCTCCGACGTCATCTGGAACGTCCTTCGAGACGCCCGCTGCGCGGGCTCCTCAGGACGAGGGCGTGAAAAAATGGCGCTTGCCTTCAAAGTCATCGCCCGCGCTCCGAGCGCCGGCGCAAGGCGAGATATGCGAGGTTGGTGAGGCCGGTGATCGCCAGCATCCCAACCGCCATGGCGTAGCCGAGGTTGGGATCGTGCAGCACGTCGCCGCGGATCTGGGCGTAGAGCAGGATCGGCGCGATGTTGAAGGACGAGCCGGTCAGCGCATAGGCGGTCGCGATCGCCCCAAAGGCGTTGGCGAACAGGAGCGCCGTCGCGCCGAGCGCGCTCGGCATCAGAATCGGCAGGGCGACCATCCGCCAATATTGCCATGAACTCGCCCCGAGCGACTGGGCCGCCTCCGCCCACTCGCGCCTGAGGCCGTCGATCGCCGGCGTGATCACCAAAACCATCAGCGGGATCTGAAAATAGAGGTAGGTGATGGTCAGGCCCCAGAACGTCAGGATGCTGAAGCCCGCCGCATAGAGGTCGAGACCGAGATTGCGCAGAAGCACGGTGACGAGCCCGAGGCGGCCGAGCGTCGCCATGAAGGCGAAGGCGAGCGGCACGCCGGCGAAGTTGGAGGCGACGCCGCTGAAGGTCATCAGCGTCGGGCGCACCCATCGGGGCAAGCCGGCGCTCAGCGCCGCGAGCGCCAGCCCGAGGCCGAGGAGCGCGCCAAGCGCGGCCGAGGCGGCGCTGATCTCGAGGCTCAGTCCATAGGAGAGGCGGATCGACGGCTGGCCGAGCCGCCAGAAGTTGGCGAGGGTGAACGCGCCGCCGCGATCCTGAAACGCGCCGATGAGCAGCCCCGCCGTCGGCGCGATCAGGAACATCGCGGCGAACACGAAAAAGGGCGCGACGCCGACCCAGGCCGCCCAGTCGAGGCGGCGGGCGAGGCGAGCGACGGCGGGCGGGGCAGACACTGTGCTCATAGTGGATTGGGTTATCTTCGGCCCGCCAGCCGGGCAGACCAAATCGGTCAGAGCCGAAGCGATGATCGTCCCTTCTCCCCGTTCACCGGGAGAAGGGATGCACACATCTCTGGCCGCCACAACTTTGCCGGAAGAGCGCTTGCCAGCGGGCAATGCGATCCCTTCTCCGCGAAGCGGGGAAGGTGGCGCGTAGCGCCGGATGGGGTGTGGTCCGCCGCCGCCGACCGCGCTCGATTTGCGCGACCGTCACGGCCAACCGCATACGGAGCCGCCCGGCTCGCCGCACCCCATCCGGCCCTATCGGGCCACCTTCCCCAGCAGAGCTGGGGAAGGGGATGTCCGGCCTGCGCCGCGTCAAGAACGATGTGTGCATCCCGTAGGCCTTCAGCGGGGAGAGGGGATTCTTCTATTTCGCCACCGTCGCGCCGACGACACTGTCCCATTCCTTCGCGATGACTTCCTTGGCCGCCTTCCGCTCGTCGAGCGTCGGGAACTTGGCCCTGGCGTAGCCCGCCGCGGGAGGCAAGGCGGCGAGCACATCGGCGGGAACCTTGCCGGCCTCGACCAGATTGGCGAAGCGAATCGGGTGGCAGTAGCCCTTCAACCAGGCGATCTGGCCCTCGTCGGAATAGAGGTGCTCGAGCCACAGCTTGGCCGCGTTCGGATGCGGGGCGTAGGCGCTGATCGCCTGAACATAGACGCCTGCGACGACGCCGCTCTCCGGCACGATCACGTCGACCTTGGGATTGCCCTTCAAGTTGTCGCGCGCGGCGAGCGCATTGTAGTCCCAGAACACCAGCACCGGCGTCTCGCCCTGCGCGATCGACGCCGCCTTGCCGATCGCCGGCACGAAATTGCCGGTCCGGTTGAGCTCGGCGAAGAACTTGAGCCCGTCCTCGGCGGCTTTGGCGGCGTCGGTCGCCCCGCCGGCGAGCCCGGCCGCGTAGACCCCCATGGTGGCCTGATTCGAGGCGCGCGGATCGCCGGCAAGCGCGACAGAGCTCTTGAACTCGGGTTTGAGGAGGTCCGCCCAGTCGGACGGCGGAGTCTTCACCAGGTCCGCATTCACCGCGAAGGTCAGGACGCCGTAATAGTCGCCGGTCCAGTAGCCCTCGGGGTCTTTCGCGGCGTCGGGAATCGTGTCCCAGGTCGAGACCTTGTAGGGCATGAGCAACCCCTCGGCCTTGGCGGCCGGCCCGAACGACAGGCCGACGTCGATCACGTCGGGCGCCTGCGGGCCTTTGTTGTCCTTGTTGGCCTTGATCGCCTCGACTTCGTCGCCGTAGCCGCCGTCGGGGTTCAACTCGTTGACCGCGATGCCGTATTTGGCCTTGAAGCTGTCGATCAGCGCGCCGTAGCCGCACCAGTCGCGCGGCAGCGCGATGACGGTGAGCTGGCCTTCCGTCTTGGCCGCCGCTGCGAGGTCGTCCAGTCCCGCCGCCTCGCCCGGGGCGGCGAGGGCGAGCAGAAAAAGGCCGCCGACCGTCACGATCGCGGTCTGACTCTTGGTTGTCATTGTCGTCTCCCGGCCGTGGGCGCCCTTGCGATGTCCGCGGCGCCTTGACGCTCGTGTGACTAGTCGCGCCGGATGACGTTCGCGTGTCGGCTGCGCGCCCTGTCCCCAGCCGGCCGCACGCCGCGCGTTGCCCTCGTCATATTTTCGCGCCATTTTGCGGCGCGATGGTCGTCGCGCTCCCTCGCGGCTCCCTGGGGGCGAAACATGTTTGTTCATCCGTGCGCGTAATCCTGACCATCCTCGCCGTCGCCCTCGTCACGCTTTTGACGGCGGCGCTGATCGTTCCCTACTTCGTCGACTGGTCGGCGCACCGCGCCGAAATCGCCGAGCGCCTCGAACTCCTGACCGGCGGCCGCGTCGACTTGGCCGGGCCGGTGACGCTGAGACTCCTGCCGACCCCCTACCTGGAGGTCGGCGCTGGGTCAGCGGCCGGAGCGGGGCCGGGCGCGCCGACCCTGACCTTTTCGGGGGCGCGGTTCGAGCTTGCCCTGGTCAAGCTCGCGAGCGGCGCGTTCCGGTTCACCGACGTCCGGCTCGAGAGACCTGTCCTCACGCTTGCGCGCACCTCCGCTGGCGCGCTGGCGCTGCCGGCGCCCACGGCGGCGTCGGCCCGCGCCGTTGGATTCGACCGGTTCTCGGTGCGCGACGGGACGATCCGGATCCTGGCCGGGGGGCGCGCGCCCGAATGGACGATCCGCGGCGTCGAACTCGACGGCGACGCGCTGTCGCTCGCCGGTCCCTATCATCTTTCCGGCCGGATCGCCGGCCCGGGCGGCGCCCCGATCGTCTTTCGCCTCGTTTCGGAAACGGCGGACGCGGCGGGCGCGCCGGTCCGGGTCACGGTCGAGGCGGGACCGCTCTGGCCGGCGCTCGATATCGACGGGATCGTCGCCGCCTCCGGTCCGAAAGGACTAGACGTCGCGGGTACGGCGACGCTATCGGGAACGGCTTCGGGGGTCGACGGGTCCATTCCGTGGCGCGCAGCCGGGCGGCTCGTCGCCGATCTCGACGGCGCGACGCTGACCCACGCCGAGTACCAGCTGGGTTCAGAGGAACGGGCGATCAGAGCCGAGGGCTCGGCGACGCTCGACTGGCGCGCCCCGGCGCGGCTCGCGGTCGACGCGAAGGCGAAGCAGGCGAATATCGACGCGCTCCTGCGCCGCAAGGGCGAGGACGCCGTTCCGCCGGTCCGCGCGGCGACGGCTCTCGCCGTGGCGCTCGCCCCCGCGCTCGCCGCTGCAGGACCGGCGACGCTCGATGCGCGGCTTGCGGTCGAGAGCGCCATTGTCGGCGGCGACACGCTCGCCGGGGTCGCAGCGAGCCTCGAGGCCAAGCCGGGCGAACCGCTGAAGACCCGCTTCGACGTCGGTCTGCCGGGCGCGAGCCGTGTTCGGGGCGAGGGCGAGGTCGAGACCGGGGCGGCGGCCAAGTTCGTCGGCACGGTCGACTTTTCGACCGGCGACGCGGCGGCGCTCGGCCACTGGGCCGGCCAGGGGGCGCCGGAACTCGCCGCGTGGCCCTCGGCGCTGGTCGAGTCGTTCCCGTCCTCGAGCCTCGCAGTGTCGGGCGGGATCGAGGCGGCGGCGGTCGGATTCTCCGGAAAGAATCTCCGGATCGCGCTCGGGCCGTCGATCCTGACCGGCGCGCTCGCCGTCATCCGGCCGGTCGGCGCCGACGCTGGCCGGATCTACGCCGATCTGACCTCGGACGCGCTCGATGTCGAGGCGCTGCCGAGCCTCGACGACGCCCGGTCGCTGGTCGGCGGCTATGATCTTTCGCTGGCGCTGGACGCCAAGGCTTTGCGCGTCGCCCATGTCGGCGAGGACCGGATCGACGGCGCCTCCCTCGCTCTCAAGCTCGAACGGTCGGGTTCGAAGCTCACGCTCGACCGGCTTGCCCTCGCCGGCCTCGGAGGCGCGGCGTTCGAGGCGACCGGGGCCGCCGGGCCGGATGGGGCGTCCGCGACGGGCCGCCTGGACGCGGACAGGCTGGCCGAGTTCGCCGCGCTCGTGTCGCGCCTTGTCCCGGGACCGTGGAGTCGGGCGCTCGCGGCGCGCGCGCCGCTCCTGTCGCCCGCCTCGATCGCCTTCGAGGCGCGCGCCGGCCCCTCGGCCGGGGACGCCCCGAGCTTGCAGGCGCTGACGGCGAGGGGGACGCTGGCCCGGACCCGGGCGTCGCTCGACATTGAGCCTGCGGCGAACGGCGGCGTGCAGGCGCTCGGGCTCGTCCTCGACTCCCCCGACTCGGCCGCGCTCCTGCGGCAACTCGGCCTTGGCGCAGAGGGCGCGGCCGGTCAGCCCGGAGCGGCCGGCCATTTGGAGCTCAAGGCTTCGGGCGCATGGACGTCTGGCTTCGACGTCGACGCCTCCGCTTCGCTCGGCGGCGCCGCCCTCTCAGCGCGCGGCCGCTATACGCCGACGGCGGAGGGCGATGACGCCCGCCTGTTCGGCTCGGTGAAGCTCGCGGGCGATAACGTCGCGCCGCTCGCCGCCGTCGTCGGCTTCGCGCCGTCCGGCGGCGCGATCGGTCCGGTCGAGGCGTCGGCGGACGTCACCCTGCGCGGCGACCGCTGGAACGCTTCACGGTTTGCCGCGTCCGTCGCGGGGGTCCAGGCGCGCGGCGCCCTCGTCTACCAACGCCCGGCCGAGCGGATCGAGGCGGCCACGAACCCCGATCTTTCCCGCGCCGAAGAGGCGGTCAACGGGCCCGGGGGCGCCGCGGCGGCGTCCCCGCCGCCCGCCCTTACCGGCGAATTGTCGCTCGATCGGCTGCGGCTCGCCGACCTCGCGGCGCTGGGGCTGGGGCCCTCTCAGCCCGCCGGCGCCGGCCGGATTTGGTCGGAGGCCAAATTCGCCCCGCCGCCGCTCGTCCTTCCGCCGGCAGCGTTGCGGGTGAACGTGGGCGCGCTGATCCTCGCGGACGGGCTCGCCCTTCAGGGATTCTCGACCAATCTCCGGCTCGACAAGGGCCGGCTCGATCTCGACGGCGTCGCCATGCGGCTGGCCGGCGCCGCCGCCTCCGGCCATGCGACGCTGAGGCGCAGCGGCGAGATCGCGACGCTCGCAGGCGCCTTGAGCGTCGAGCCTGCGCCCGTCGGGCGCCCCGGCTTTTCCGGCCGCATCGGCGCTCAGCTCGAGTTTGCTTCGACCGGCAGGAGCCTCGCCGCCCTGATCGCCGGGCTCGCCGGCGGCGGAACCGTCGACTTTGTCGGGGCGTCGCTGGCGCGCAGCGATCCGGCCGCGCTTGGTCGCGTGGTCGCGACGGCGCAAGCGCCGGACGCCCAGATCGACGAAACCAACATCGCCTACGAACTCGGCGCCGACCTCGACAAAGGCGCCCTCGCCATTCCCGACGGGTCGACGCCGGTCGCGTTGAGCGCGGGGACTTTCAAGCTCGGTCCGCTTGCGATCGCCGAGGCGCGGGCCGCGGCGACGCTGACCGCAAGCCTCGACCTCGCCCACCCGGCGCTCGCGACCCGGCTTCAGCTGACCGTTCCAGCCACGGGCCTCAAATTCTGGGCCGGGCCGCCGCCGAGCGCGCTGGTGACGGTCGCGGACGCGCTCGACGCGCCGAAGCGGCGCCTCGACGTCGCGGGCCTCGCGGCCGGGCTCGCGACGCAGGCGATTGCGCGCGAATCGGACCGCATAGACAATCTCGAAGCGGACATCCGAGAACGGGCCTTCTTCAACCGGCGGCTGAAAGGGGAGCGGTTCCTCGACCGCCGCAAGGAGGAGATCGAGGATTGGCGGGCCGAGCAGGACCGTTTGAAGGGCCTCTCCCAGCATCTGGCCGAACAAAGAGAAGAGGGACGGCTGGCCGCGGAGAAGGCGGCGGCCGAAAAGACGGCTGTGGAGAAGGCCGCAGCTGAGAAAGCAGCAGCGGAGAGGGCCGCGGCCGAAAAAGCGGCGGTTGAGAAGGCGGCCGCCGAGAAAGCGACCGCGTCGCCGGAAGGACCGTCCGCAGGCTCGTCGCCGAACGGCGAAGACAATTCAGGCGGCGGCGCGCCGCCGGCCGCGGCGCCGCAACCGCCGCCGAGGCCCAAGCCGCCGTCGGCCGTCCAATCGAGTCAACCTGTCACGCCGACCGCGGGCAGCCTCTATTAGAGCAAGATGATTTTGGACGATTCACCTGGCGCCGCCGTCCGACCGATCCCATGGGCTGCCCCCGGGTCTTCGCCCGGGGACAGGCTCTTTGCCGCGCGGAGGAAGGGAATGCCGGCGACGCCTTGCAACCCGGCGACATCGATCTGGCGCTCTCGTTTTCGCCCACCTGATAATTCCCTGATCCGTTCCGAAATCGCCTGATAGTCCCCTGTTCCGGTCGTCTGAAATTCCCTGTTCCGCGCCGGCGCCAGCCCGCAACCGGTTGGTTGTAATGCCGACAATACGTTGGTGTTACAGGGCTTTCCGGAACGAGCGCTGACCGCCGCGCAAAAAAATTCCCTGCTAGCAGGGAAACCGGATCGGCGGCGGCGGGCCGGGAGCGCGATGATTATTTGCCGAACCGGGATGGGGACGGATCATGCGAACGGGCGGCGGCTTCGGTTTTGCAGCGCGGGTTGTCGCCCTTCACCCCCGGAGCCACGCGCCCACCGCTCGCCAATCCAGGATATCCGCGAACCTCAAATCACCCCGCTCTGGTTCCATCGGGTCATGGGCTACGGTCGGGGGCGGCAAGCGGGCGATCCTCGCGGGCGTCGCCCGGATCAAGGTCCGGCGCGATCGCTTCGAGCACGAAAACCCTGAGCGCGGACGACAGGTTGGCCTTGCCCCGCGCCACGTCCACCTCCGCGGCGAGACTGTTGACCGAGACGCGCCTGCTCGCCGCAATCGCCTGCAGGCGCCGCCAAAACGCGTCCTCCAGCGAAACGCTGGTGCGGTGGCCGGCGACGACGAGGGAACGCTTGACGACGCGGGCGCGGTCGTCCTCAGTCGGCATCGGGGCGGTCGATCCGGTGGGCGTCCAGAGCGCGCTCGGCCTTTGTGCGCTCGGTCTCGATCGTCCGGCGCTCCGCCTTGGTCATGCCGAACGCGGCGCGATTGTGGGCAGCCGCGTCGTCCTCGCGCTTGCGTTCCCGACGTTTGCGCGCCTGCCGCAGATTGACGAGATCGCCCATCGTCCGGTCGTCCTCTGCCTGCCGTCTATTTCTTGCGGAACGCGTCGATCGACACGACCTTGGCCGCGCCGGGGGCCCCCGCTCCCTTTTCCGACGGCGCGGCGGCCTTGCCCGCGGCGGGGGGCGTCGGCGCGCCCTCGGGCTTCCCGGCTTGGGCGGGCGCGGACTTTGCCTCGCGTGGGAGCAAAGGCGCAGGCGCGGGCTGCGCTGCAGACGGCTCCTCGGGGGCGCGCGGCTCCAGCTTGAAGCCAAACGGCACCGATGGATCGGTGAAGCCCGTGATCGCGTCGAACGGCACGGTCAGCCGCTCCGGCTTGCGCGAGAAGTTCAGGCTGACCTCGAAGGCGTCCTGAGTGACCACCAGATCCCAGAATTCGTGCTGAAGAATGATCGACATCTCGTCCGGGAAACGAGCCTTGATCGCCGACGGCACGACAACCCCGGGCGCCTGGGTCTTGAAGGCGATGTTGAAATGATGGTCGCCGGGGAGCCCGGACCTGGAGGTGTCGGCCAGCACCCGGCGGACAACCGAGCGCAGAGCGTCCTGAACAAGAAGATCGTAACGGATGAGGTCGGTCGACATGCGTAGATGCCCGCTTCCATCCCAGACTTACCCGAGCCTCCGGACGGTTGCAAACGAAGCGCTCCACGCCACCGCCGCTCCAAAGCGGCCGCCCGCACGCAGCGGCGGACCGGAAAACGAAGTGGAGGCTTCTGTTGCCAGGCGCCTCCGGACCCCGCCTGAAGGTGCAAACCCTCAGGACTTGATTCCCAGTACCATCACCGCATTACGCGGCGAGGGCCACCGGAGCATAGTTGTCGTTGGCAACTATAAGGTTGACCCGATAACGGCGGTATCATGCCGGGCAAAAGATCGTCCTTTGGGTCCCCCGTCGAACCTATTTCGCCCCCGCCGAAGCGCGTGACCTTCACGCGCTTGGGTGGAGGCGCCGGGTACCGCCCCCGGGTCCGAAAGACTTATTCCGACGCCCATTTATCGCCATAGCGGACCTTGCGACCCGCAGCGCGAATATAGGGGTCGAGGCGCACGCTGGGAAGAGGCCGCCCGAGAATCGTCGTCGGGTTTGTCGGTCGAGGCGGGCCGGATCGCCCCGCGGGGTCAAAATCTACACCATCTCGTCGGGCTTGCGACGATTCCGGTGGACCTTCCCGCCCTCTGTCGTATATGCGAGTGGATTGCAATCCGAAGGTCCGGGGTTTCTTCCGTCGGCGCTTTCGGCATCGAGCGCGGCGCGGGAAGCCCAGTGGACGCCGAGCCCGGCCAGGCGGCCCGGGTCCAGAGCCGGGGAGAAAACGGTTGGCGCTTCCGGCAAGCCGGCGCGCTCCCCCGCTAGAGCCGGCGGTCGTCGGACCAATGGAATTGAAGAGGAGTCGTTCGTGTCCCTCGGTCAGATCTGGTACATCCTGTGGCGACGCAGCTGGATCGTGGCGCTGACGTTCGTGTTCGCGCTGATCGTCGCGGGCGCCGTGCTGTTGTTCCTGCCGGCGCGCTACGACGGCATCGCGACCGCCAGCATCGATCCGGGAAGCATCAATCCGGTGACCGAATCCGTCGGACCCGCGACAACCGTCATGCT
This sequence comes from uncultured Alphaproteobacteria bacterium, assembly GCA_963822215.1. GTDB lineage: Bacteria > Pseudomonadota > Alphaproteobacteria > Rhizobiales > Beijerinckiaceae > Roseiarcus. The sequence goes on along the minus strand of CAWGGX010000004.1, from coordinate 1,060,511 downwards.
TATCCAGGGCAACCTGATGCAGCTTGTGCAGAGTCATCGGGTCGCCGTGGATGTCGTTAAGCGGCTGAATATGGCTGCCGCCCCCCAAGTCCAAGCTGATTTTCGCAGTTCGGACTCGTTCGGACGGGAGGGCATCGAGGACTGGCTGGCGGAGACGATCCTCAAGAACGTGGACCCCAAGTTCCAGCCCGGGACGAACGTCCTGACCATCAAATACAGGACGACCGAGCCGAACCAGGCCGCCATCGTGGCGAACGCTTTCCTGTCCTCGACAATCGACGCGACGATCGCCATGAAGGCGGCCGCGGGTGATCAGGCGGCAACCTGGTTCGCGCCTCAACTGGACGATTTGCGCAAGGATCTGCAGACGGCCCGGAGCGCGCTTGAGCAGTTTCAGACCCGGACCAATGTGGTGGCGCCAAGCGCCAGCACCGGCGTCGATTCGGAATCCGCGACGCTTGCCGCCGTCACACAGGATCTGGCCAACAACCGCGGCTTGTTGACGTCGCTTCAGAGCCGTCTGGCCTCTGGGTCCACGGACCTGGCCAATGATCCGACCGATCCCGACCTGCAACTGATCGCCACGCTCAAAGAAAAAATATCGGGCGCCCAAGCGGATATCGACGGTGTCAAGAATTCGCTCGGCGCAAACAATCCGAAGCTGGTGGCGGCGTCGTCGAATCTCGCGACCTTGCGCAAGCAACTTGCGGACGCCGTCGACAAGTCGAAAGAGCATCTGAAACAAAAGATCGCCGCCACGCAGGGCCAGATCGCGTCGCTGGAGGTCGCCCAGGCTCAGGCCCAGAAGACCTTGATTACTGCCCAGGCACAGCGCGACCGGCTCGGCGATCTTCAAAGCGACGTCGCGTTCAAGCTCGATGAGCTGAATTCGCGCGAGCGCGCTGCGTCGCAGGCGAGACTGCAAAGCAAGTTGACGTTTGCCGACATCGCCGTCCTGGACAAGGCGGTGGCGCCGATCAGCCCGGCGTTTCCGAAGCCGATTATCGTCATCCCGGCGGCTATCGGCGGCGGCCTTTTCCTTGGCATGCTCCTCGCGCTTATTGCCGAGGCGACCGACCGGCGCATTCGCTTTCCGGCAGATTTCGCCTTCGCTACTTCGGCGCCGATGCTGGGAGTCATCGAGGCCTCGAGGCGTCACGCGGCTCTTGGCGCTGGCCGTCGTCGCGGGCTGCTGACCGCAAGCTGACGTCCAAGCTGCACCGTCTGCGGAACGCGGGACCGGAAGGCTTTGAGGGCGGGCGGCCCGCCGCCTCGATGGGGCCGCGGCGCGCCGCCAGACCATCGTCCGGTCCGCGTGGGAAACGGGCGGTTCGCCGCGACGCCCTGCGACGGCGCGACGCGGCCGTTCCGGCCCTCCATGGCGCGCGCGCCGTTGGAAAGCCGAAGCCCGCGGCGATATGATGGATCGGGTTCGACAGGGGCCAGCTGCGACCGAAATCGCTGCAGGGTCCTGTGCAGGGAGACTCCCAATGTGCGGCGTTTGTGGATGCGGTGAGACCGAGGTCGTGCTCGACATGGTTCAGACCGGCGGCTCCGAACCGCAAGGGTATGTCCACGACTACGGTGACGGAACCGGGCCGCATGTCCATCCGCACGGGCATCACCACCGTACCGAGAGCGGCGACTGGCGCGGGCGCGATCATCGCTACATGGATGACGACGGCGACGCGGCGGCGACGGGCGCAGGCGCGGAGCGTCTGATCAGAATCGAACGGGACATCCTGTCCAAGAACGACGCCTTCGCCCGGGAAAACCGAAGCGCCTTCTCCGCCCGCCGGCTGTTCGTCCTCAACGTCGTATCGAGCCCCGGGTCGGGCAAGACGAGTCTGCTCGTCAAGGCGATCGAGGCGCTGAACGGCCGGCTTCCCGTCGCGGTGATCGAAGGCGACCAGCAGACGTCGAACGACGCCGAGCGGATCCGGGCGACCGGCGCGCCGGCGATCCAGATCAACACTGGCAAGGGCTGTCACCTTGACGCTCACATGGTCGGTCACGCGCTCGAGACGCTGAACCCGCCGAGCGGCGCGGCGCTCTTCATCGAGAATGTCGGCAACCTCGTCTGCCCGGCCGCTTTCGATCTTGGCGAGGCCCGCCGCGTCGTCGTCCTCTCCGTGACCGAAGGCGAGGACAAGCCGCTCAAATACCCTGACATGTTCGCGACGGCTGACCTAATGCTGCTCAACAAGGCTGATCTCCTGCCGCATCTCGATTTCGACGTCGGCCTGTGTCTCGCCAACGCGCTCAGGATCAACCCGAACCTGCAGACGCTGACCGTCTCGTCGCGGACCGGCGAGGGCGTCGCGGCCTTCGCCGCCTGGATCGAGGCGAACGCCGCTCGCCACGCCGCGGCCGCGGCCAAGGCCTGAGCGTCGTGGACGCGCCGGCCCGAGCGCTGCGCGGGGGCGGCGGACGTCTTCGACTGCGGGTGCGGGGCGTTGTGCAGGGGGTCGGATTACGGCCGTTCGCCTATGGCCTGGCCGGGCGGCTTCACCTGAGCGGCTTCGTGCGCAATGACGGCGAGGGGGTGCTGATCGAAATCGAAGGGCGATGGGCGCAGGCCTTTTTGACTGAGCTCGAGACGGCGCCGCCGCCGCTTGCCCGCATCGATTCGATCGATGTCCACGCGATCGCGCCGCTGGGTGGCGCGGGCTTCGCAATCGAGGCGACTCGCCAAGGCCGGGCCTCCACCCGCATCGGCGCGGACGCAGCGATTTGCGAGGTTTGCCTTGACGAGCTGTTCGATCCGGCAAGCCGCTTCTTCGGCTACCCGCTGATCACCTGCACCCATTGTGGGCCGCGCTATACGCTGACGCGGGCCCTCCCTTACGACCGGGCGCAGACCTCGATGGCGCCCTTCCCGATGTGCGAGGCGTGCACGCGGGACTACGCGGATCCGGCGAACCGCCGTTTCCACGCCGAGCCGATCGCATGCCCGCGCTGTGGGCCGAAGCTCAACAGGCCTGTCAGCGAGGTCGCCGCCGCCTTGCGCAACGGGAAAATCGTCGCGCTCAAGGGGCTCGGGGGCTTTCATCTCCTGTGTGACGCGCGCGACGAAAACGTGGTCCAGGCCTTGCGCCGGCGAAAAGGGCGCGACGCCAAGCCTTTTGCGGTGATGGTCGCAAACTTGGCCAGCGCCGAACGTCTGGCGGAGCTCGGCGCCGCCGAACGCGCCCTGCTGTCGCATCGGGCGAGGCCGATCGTGCTGGCGCGGAGCCGGGGTCTGCTCGCCCCGAGCGTCGCGCCGAATCTCGCCGATGTCGGACTGATGCTCGCTTACACGCCGCTGCACTGGCTCGTCCTGCACGCGCTCGCCGGCTCGCCCGACTTCCGAAGGTGGCGCGATCAGCCGTCCGACCTCGCGCTCGTGGCGACCAGCGCCAATCTCGGCGGCGAACCGCTGGTTGCGTCCGACGAGGATGCCGAGAGGCGGCTGGCGGGGGTCGCCGACCTGATCGTGACCCATGAGCGGGCGATCGTCGTCAGGGTCGACGACTCGGTCGCGCGAATTCTCGACGGCGCCCCGGCTTATCTGAGGCGCGCGCGCGGCTTCGTTCCGGACCCGATTGACCTCGGCGCCGACGGGCCGAACGTCATCGCCGCCGGGTCCGATCTGAAGAATACGATCACCGTCACGCGTGGCCGCGAGGCGTTCGTCTCACAGCACATTGGCGATCTCGACGACCGCGAAACCATCCGGTTCCGCGGCGAGACCATTCGTCATCTCATCCGCATCCTCGAAGTCGAGCCCGAATGCGCCATTTGCGATCTTCATCCCGATTTCGTTTCGACGCGGTCCGCGGAGGCGTCGGGCCTTCCGGTCCTGGCGGTCCAGCACCATGTGGCCCACGTCGCGGCGGTCGCCGCCGAAAGGCGGTGGAGCGGTCCGCTGCTCGGCGTGGCGCTCGACGGGCAGGGCTTCGGAACCGATGGCGCGCCCTGGGGCGGCGAACTGATAGCGCTCGACGGCGCGCGCTGGGCGCGGGTCGGTTCGCTTGAGCCGCTGGCGCTCGCGGGCGGCGACAAGGCGGCTCGCGAGCCCTGGCGCATGGGCGTGGCGATGCTCGAACGGCTCGGCCGGCTGCAGGACGCGGCGCGCGTCTTATCCGGCGCGCCCGACGCCGCGCGGCTTGCCGACGCGATGCGGCGCGGCGCGCGGTTCGCCCGGACGACGAGCTGCGGGCGCCTGTTCGACGCCGCCGCCGCTCTGGCGGGCGTCCGCCTCATCCAGCACTACGAGGGACAGGCGGCGATGGAGCTTGAGGCGCTGGTCGGGACGCCTCGCATCATCGCGAATGGCTGGATCGTCGCCGACGGACGGCTTGACGTCGCGCCCATGATGAGGTCCATGCTCGATGACCGGCTTCGGGGCCGCGACGCCGCCGAGGCGTTTCACGGAACCCTGATCGCCGGACTCGCAGAATGGATCGGCGAGGCGGCGCGTGAGCGCGGGATTCAGCGGATTGCGCTCGGCGGCGGGTGCTTGGCGAACCGTGTGCTTGCCGAAGGGCTGATGGCGTCGCTCCGCGCGGCGGGTCTCGATCCGGCGTTGCCGCGCGAGGCGCCCGTCAACGACGGCGGCGTGTCGTTTGGACAGGCCGCGTTCGCCCATGCCCGGGCCCGGACCGGCGGCGATTGGTTGGAGGAGTGTAACGATGTGCCTCGCGATTCCCGTTGAAGTGCGCGAAGTGCTGCCCGACGATATGGCGAAGGTCAGCCTCGACGGCGTGCTCAAAGTCGTGTCCACAGCCCTTGTCGACGACGTCAAGGTCGGCGACTACGTCGTGCTGCATGTCGGCTACGCCCTCGCCAAGATCGACCCGGAGGAGGCGCGCAAAACGCTCGAACTGCTGAACGCCGTCGGAGTCGGCGCCTGAAAGGAGCCCGCTCGTGAAATACGTGGACGAATATCGGGACCGCACGCTCGCCCGGTCGCTTGCGGCGGAGATCGCGCGCGAGGCGACGCCCGACCGGACCTACCGCCTGATGGAGTTCTGCGGCGGCCATACCCACGCGATCTCGCGCTACGGACTCGAAGATCTTCTGCCGCCGAACGTGCGGCTGATCCACGGACCCGGCTGTCCCGTCTGCGTCCTTCCGATGGCGCGCGTCGACATGGCGATCGCCTGCGCCCATCAGCCGGGCGTGACGCTTTGCGCCTACGGCGACCTGATGCGCGTGCCGGGCTCGCGCGGCTCGAGCCTCATGAAGGCGAAGGCCGAAGGCGCCGACGTCCGCATGGTGTATTCGACGCTGGACGCGATCCGGGTCGCCGAGGCGGAGCCGGATCGCGAGGTCGTGTTCTTCGCCATCGGTTTCGAGACGACCACGCCGCCGACGGCGCTGGCCGTTCGCGCCGCGGCGAAGAAAGGCCTCTCGAACTTTTCTATTCTCTGCAATCACGTCATGACGCCGCCGGCGATGCGCGCCATCCTCGACGGTCCGGGCGAGGACGGCGGGGCGCCGGTTCTGATCGACGGCTTCATCGGCCCCGCGCACGTCAGCACGGTCATCGGCACGCAGCCTTACGAGCCTTTCGCCCGCGACTATGGCAAGCCGGTCGTAATCGCCGGCTTCGAGCCGCTCGACGTCGCCCAGGCGATCCTGATGCTTGTGCGCCAGATCGATGGCGGCCGCGCCGAGGTGGAAAACCAGTACATCCGCGCCGTGACACCGTCCGGTAACCTCAAGGCGCAAGCGGAAGTCGACGCGGTATTCGAGACCCGCGAGTTGTTCGAGTGGCGCGGTCTGGGCTTCTTGCCGAGGAGCGCGCTCAGACTGCGTCCCGAGTTCGAGACTTACGACGCCGAACGGCGCTTCAGCCTCGTGAGCCATCCGGCCGAGGACAATCCTGCCTGCGAATGCGGCGCGATCCTGCGCGGGGCGAAGCGGCCGCGCGAATGCAGGCTGTTCGGCACGGTCTGTACGCCCGACACGCCGATGGGCTCGTGCATGGTTTCGCCCGAGGGCGCCTGCGCCGCACATTGGACTTACGGCCGGTTCCGCGAGAACGCGCGGGCCGGACGGCCAAGAGAAGCCGCGTGAGCGTGGACAAGCCAGTGCGGCGCAAGCTCGATCTCCGGAACGGGCGTGTCGACCTGTCGCACGGCGCCGGCGGCCGGGCCATGGGTCGGCTCATCGAGGACATTTTTCTCTCCGCCTTCGACAACGATTGGCTGCGCGCCGGCAACGACCAGGCCGCGTTCGACGTGGCCGCCGGACGGATGGTGATGACGACAGACGCCTATGTCGTGTCTCCGATCTTTTTCCCCGGCGGCGACATCGGCGCGCTGGCGGTTAACGGCACGATCAACGACATCGCGATGGCGGGCGCGCGCCCGCTCTATTTGTCGGCGAGCTTCGTGATTGAGGAAGGCCTGCCGCTCGCCGATCTTCTGCGGGTCGCGACGAGCATGGGCGAGGCCTCGCGGGCCGCGGGCGTGCCGATCGTCACCGGCGACACGAAAGTCGTGGAACGCGGCAAGGCGGACAAGGTCTTCGTTTCGACCGCGGGCGTCGGCGTCGCGCCGCGGGGGCTTGTCCTCTCGGGCGATCGCGTGCGTCCGGGCGATGTCGCGATCATCTCGGGAACCATCGGGGATCACGGCGTCGCGGTCATGTCGAAGCGCGAGAATCTGGAGTTCGAGACGGCAATCCTGTCGGACACCGCCGCGCTGCACGGTCTCGTCGCCGCCATGACCGCGGCGGCCGGCCCGGGCCTGCGCGCCATGCGCGATCCGACGCGCGGCGGGCTCGCGGCGACGCTCAACGAACTCGCCCATCAGTCCCGCGTCGGCTTTTCCATCGAGGAGGACGCTATCCCTGTGCGCCCCGAGGTTGCAGCGGCCTGCGAGTTTCTGGGCCTCGATCCGCTCAATGTCGCCAACGAGGGCAAGCTGGTGGCGATCGTCGCGCCGGAATTCGCCGACGCCCTCGTCGCCGCGATGAGGGCGCATCCGCTCGGCGCGCGATCGTCCGTCATCGGCCGAGCGGTCGAGGACCCTCATTGTTTCGTGGAAATGCGCACCGCTTTCGGCGGGGGACGCATCGTCGACTGGCTCGCCGGCGAGCAGCTCCCCCGCATCTGCTGATCTGCGCCCCGGTCGGGTCGCCGTTTCGTCGGGTCTCGCGCCGTTTGCGCTTCCGTCCAATCGCGCCCTATAGATGCGCTGGTTGACGGCATCGCCGCGTGCCAAAGGGCGTCCGAACGGACGCCCGTCTTCCGACGAGCCTTGGAGCGCGGCCGCAATTGGCCGGGTCGACCCAAGAGCGACCGCGTTTCGCGCCGTCGGACGGCGCGCTCACTTCTTAGGCTCTTCCTTCTGCGGCTCCTCGCCCGGCTTCTCGACGCTCGGCGTCTCGGCAGGGGCCGCTTCGCCCTCGGCCGCGGGCGCCACCGGAGCGGTGGTCATGATCCGCCCGTAGTCGCCCTCGAATTTGGTTTCGGCGACGGCGGCCTTGGAGGTGTCGTCCGCCGCCCTCCTGGCCACATCGGAGGCGAGTTGCCGCTTGGCGAATTGCTGCGCCTCCCCGCCGGTCAAAGGCTTATCCTCAACCGAGGCGACCTTGAAGAAACTCGCGTTATTTCGCGAGCGGATGAAGAAGATGTCGTCGGGTTTTCTGGCCTCCAGCGCATTGAGCATCTGCGGCGGCATGGTCGCCCCGTCGAGCGCGCCGGGGCCGCGACTGAACTTGATGCCGAGCTCATTCAACTTGCTTTCGACCTGATCGATTGTCTTGAATTCCTTAGTTGCGGCGGCGAGCGCCTCCATGTCCTTGACCGGCGGAAACGTGACCTGTTCGATGTTAAAGATCTGGCGCTTCGCGAACTGGTCCGGATGCCCGTGGATGTAGTTGTCGATCTCGGTGTTCGCGATGCCGGTGACCTTGGAGCCGAGGTCCCGCTGGACAAAGGCCTCGGCGAGAATCTGCTCGCGCGCACGCAGGAGGTCGAGATGGACGGTCGGCTCACGGTCAAGCTTGGCGGCGATCGACTGCTGGACAAGATACTTGCGCTCGAGAATGCGGGTCAGCAGGGCCTTGGTCATCGCGTCGGTCCGATTGTCGGGCGGGATTTTGGCGAGCCGGAACTCGTTGTCGAGTTCCTGCTGCGTGACGTCGTCCGGGCCTACGTGGGCGATGACCTGTCCGGTGAACGCCGCGGACTCCTGCTTCTTGCCGCATCCGGCGAGCGCGATCGCGGCGGCTAAGGCCAGAACCGTCGCGGCGACCCACCACCGTCCGTCCCTACGTCCTGAAACTTGCAGCAAGGCTATTCTCCCAGGTTGAGCCTGCCCCTGCGACTCGATCGCAGCGGCCGGAGCGAACTCGAAACTTCGGCGGGATTCGAGGAGAGGCCCCGATCTTCGCCGTGGTGGCGATGTCGCGAGACGGTCCCCGCGAGGCCAACGTCGAGCGTGGGGTTCCACCGAGCGCCGCGGACATTCCGGCGCGAACGCTATACGGCGGTTTGGGCGATTTTGCTAACCGCAGAATCATTCAGCGAACGCAAATAATATTTCGTAAGGTCAAAACCGGCCCCCGCCAAGCTGCGCGCCCGCGCAGCGGCTCAACCGTATTAACGGCTTTCGACGACTTTATGAAATCCTTACGCGGCGCCCCGTCGATCGCAATCGAAACCTTACGCTCGTCCGGGGTACGAGGCCGCCGCTCGAGGAGGCGATCAATGCTCGATCTCGCGTTCGTGGCGCTAGGATTTGTGGTGATCGGACTGATGGCGTTCTACGCCGTCGGCCTGCGGCAGCTATAGGAGCGCGTATGATGATCGAACCGATCGTCGGGCTGGCGGTGGCTGTGCTGCTCGGCCTGTACCTTCTTTACACCCTTATCCGACCCGAAAAATTCTGACTTCGAGGGTTTCGCGATGACGTTTGCCGGCTGGTCGCAAATCGCACTGGCGCTCGCCCTCGTCGTGGCGGGCGCCGTGCCGCTCAGCGCTTTCATCGCCCGCGTGTTCTCGGGAGAAAGGACGTTTCTGACGCCTATCGTCGGCCGTGTCGAACGCGGGTTCTATCGCCTGGCGGGCGTCGACCCGGCGCGCGAACAGGATTGGCTCGGCTATACGATCGCGATGGTCTTTTTCTCCATCGCGGGTTTCCTTTTGCTTTACGCGCTGCAGCGTCTGCAGAACGTTCTACCGTTTAACCCGCGAGGCTTCGACGCGGTCGCGCCCGACCTCGCCTTCAACACCTCGACCAGCTTCATCACCAATACGAACTGGCAGAACTACAGCGGCGAGACGACGATGAGTCATCTCACCCAGATGCTCGGCCTCACGGTCCACAACTTCCTGTCCGCCGCCACCGGCCTGGCGATGGCCTTTGCTCTGGCGCGCGGCTTCGTGCGCTCGTCGGCGCAGACGGTCGGCAACTTCTGGGTCGACGTCACCCGGATCACGCTCTACCTCCTCCTGCCGATCGCCTTCGTACTGGCCTTTGCGCTGGTGGCGCTCGGCGTGCCGCAGACGCTCGCCGGGGCGATCGACGTGACGACGCTTGAGGGAGCTAAGCAGACAATCTCGATCGGACCGGTCGCGAGCCAGGAGATCATCAAGGAACTCGGCACCAACGGCGGCGGCTTCTTCAACGCCAACTCCGCCCATCCATTCGAGAACCCCAACGCCTGGACCAATCTTCTTCAGATCTGGGCGCTTCTGCTCATTCCGACCGCCTCGGTTCTGGCCTTCGGCCGCGTCGTCGGCGCGATCCAGCAGGGCTGGGCGATTCTCTCTGCGATGGCCGTCTTTGTCCTGCTCGGGATCCTAGTCGTTTACTGGTCTGAAGCCGCCGGCAATCCGATCCTCGCGGCGCTCGGCGTCGATCCGTATCTCGGGAATTTCGAGGGCAAGGAAGTCCGTTTCGGCCAGGCGATGTCGGCTTTGTTCACCACGGGCACGAGCGGCACCAGCACCGGCGCGGTCAACGCCATGTTCGATTCCTTCACGCCGCTCGCCGGCATGGTCCCGATGTTCAATCTGCTGGCCGGCTGCATCTGGCCAGGCGGTGTCGGCTCGGGCCTCTACGGGTTCCTCGTCGTCGCGATCATCGCCGTATTCATCGCGGGCCTCATGGTCGGCCGCACGCCCGAATATCTCGGCAAGAAGATCGAGGTCCGCGAGATGAAGCTCGCGATGCTGGCGGTGCTCATCTATCCGCTGGTCGTGCTGGGCTTTGCCGGCGGCTCCGTGCTGCTGCAGACCGCGCTCGACAGTCTGAACAATTCCGGCCCGCACGGGCTTTCCGAGATCCTCTACGCCTACGCCTCGGCCAACGCCAACAACGGCTCGGCGTTCGCTGGCCTGAACGGGAATACGCTCTGGTTCAATACGACGCTCGGCCTCGCCATGCTCCTTGGCCGCTTCGCCTACGTCGTGCCGGTGCTCGCGCTCGCGGGCTCGCTTGCGGCGAAGAAGAAAATCCCGGCCTCGGCCGGCACGTTCCCGACCGACGGGCCCCTGTTCGCCGGGCTGCTCGTCGGCGTGATCGTCATCCTCTACCTGCTGCAGTACTTCCCGGCCCTGTCGCTTGGGCCGGTCGTCGAGCACTACCTGATGCGCGCCGGCAAGACGTTCTGATCGAAAGGCGGGGGTCCCCATGGCATCGCACAAGCCGCAAGCGCAAAGCCTTTTCGACACGAAGATCATCGGCGCCGCTGTGATCGACGCCGTGCGGAAGCTCGATCCACGGGCCTTGGCCAAAAACCCCGTGATCTTCGTCACCGAGGTCGTCTCGGCGGTTGTCACCGTCCTCTTCGTGCGCGACCTTTTCGCTCACAACGGGCAGGCGGGATTCTCGGGGCAGATCGCCGCCTGGCTCTGGTTCACGGTGCTGTTCGCCAATTTCGCCGAGGCCGTCGCCGAAGGGCGCGGCAAGGCGCAGGCGGACGCGCTGCGCAAGACCCGCACCGACACCCCGGCCAAGCGCTATGTCGATCCAGACAACCTGAGCGGCTCCGTCCAGGTCGTGAACGCGCTCGACCTCAAGCTGCACGAGGTCGTTCTGGTCGAAGCCGGCGAGATCATTCCCGGCGACGGCGAGATCCTTGAGGGCGTCGCCTCGGTCAACGAATTGGCGATCACGGGCGAATCCGCGCCCGTGATCCGCGAGGCCGGCGGCGATCGGTCGGCGGTGACCGGCGGCACGACGGTTCTCTCCGATTTCATCAAGGTGAAAATCACCGCCGCGCCGGGCTCGACATTCATCGATCGGATGATCGCCCTCGTCGAAGGCGCGGAGCGGCAGAAGACGCCGAACGAACTGGCGCTGTCCATCCTCCTCTCCGGCCTGACCTTGATTTTCCTGATCGTCTGCGTGACGCTCTGGCCGATCGCCAAATATTCCGGGACGGAGCTGTCGGCGACCGTGCTGATCGCCCTCCTCGTCTGCCTCATTCCAACAACCATCGGCGGCCTCCTGTCAGCCATCGGCATCGCTGGCATGGACCGGCTGATCCGCTTCAACGTCATCGCCACGTCGGGGCGCGCCGTCGAGGCGGCGGGCGACGTCGACACGCTGCTGCTCGACAAGACGGGCACGATCACCTTCGGCAACCGCATGGCGACAGAGTTCCTGCCTGTCGCGGGCGTCAAGACGGAGTTGCTCGCCGCCGCCGCGCTCGCCTCCAGCATCGCCGACGAAACGCCCGAAGGCCGCTCCATCGTGGCGCTCGCCAAGGGCGAATACAGTCTGCAGGGACCCGACCTCGATCCGGCGGAAACCAAGGTCGTGCCCTTCGCCGCCCAGACCCGCATTTCCGGCGTTGACCTTGGCGCCCGCTCCGTCCGCAAAGGCGCGATCGATTCGATCCTGCGTTATCTGAAGACGACGATCGAGAATACGCCGCACGAGTTCCGCCAGGCGGTTGAACGGGTCGCAATGTCGGGCGGCACGCCGCTCGCCGTGGCCGACGGAGGCAGGCTGCTCGGCGTCATCCATCTGAAGGACATCGTGAAGCCCGGGATCAAGGAGCGCTTCGCCGCGCTACGCGCCATGGGCATTCGCACAGTCATGGTGACCGGCGACAACCCCATCACCGCCGCCGCGATCGCCTCGGAGGCGGGCGTCGACGACTTCCTCGCCGAGGCGACGCCGGAGGACAAGCTGGGTTATATCCGCAAGGAACAGTCCGGCGGCCGGCTCATCGCCATGTGCGGCGACGGCACCAACGACGCCCCCGCGCTCGCTCAGGCCGACGTCGGCGTCGCCATGCAGACCGGCACACAGGCGGCGCGCGAGGCGGGCAATATGGTCGATCTCGACTCCAGTCCGACCAAGCTCATCGAGATCGTCGAGATCGGCAAGCAGCTTCTGATGACGCGCGGCTCGCTGACGACCTTCTCGATCGCCAACGACGTCGCCAAGTACTTCGCCATCCTGCCGGCGCTGTTCCTTGCGACCTATCCTGAGCTCGGCGCCTTGAACGTGATGCGGCTCGCTTCGCCTCAGTCCGCGATCCTGTCGGCAGTCATCTTCAACGCGCTCATCATCATCGCGCTGATCCCTCTGGCGTTGAAGGGGGTCGCGTACCGGCCGGTCGGCGCCGCAGCGCTGCTCCGGCGCAACTTGCTCGTCTACGGCCTCGGCGGCCTGATCCTGCCGTTCATTGGCATCAAGGCGATTGACCTCATCGTCGCCGTGCTGCATCTGGCCTGAAAGGGGCGACTTATGCTTCAACACATCCGCCCGGCGCTCGTGCTGCTCGTCCTGTTCTCGGCGCTGACCGGACTCGTCTATCCGCTCGCCGTCACCGGCGTCGCCCAGCTCGCGCTCCCGCGCCAGGCGAACGGCAGTCTGATCGAGAAGGACGGCGTCGTCGTCGGCTCGGCCCTGATCGGGCAGAACTTCAAGACCAACCGCTATTTCCACCCGCGACCGTCGGCTACGACCGATACGGACCCGAACGACTCGTCCAAGACGATCGACGCCCCTTACAACGCCGCCAATTCGAGCGCCTCCAACCTCGGGCCGACGTCACAGAAGCTCGTCGATCGGGTGAAAGGCGCCGTCGGCGCCTGGCGGTCGCAATTTGGCGCGGGGCTGGTTCCCGCCGACGCCGTCACCACCTCGGCGTCCGGGCTCGATCCCGACATATCTCCCGCGAATGCCCTTACCCAGGTTCCCGCCGTGGCGAAGGCGCGCGGCGTCGACGAGGCCAAGGTGCGCGCCCTGGTGGAGGCGTCGATCGAGCGGCCGATGTTCGGCTGGATCGGCGAAGCGCACGTTAACGTTTTGCAGCTGAATTTGGCGCTGGATCGGTTAAAATCGTCGTGACCAACTGCGGTTTGCCATGGCGCAATTAAGTCGACCCGACGACGGGCGTCCGGACCCGGACGCGCTCCTGGCGGCGTTCCGGCGGGAGACGTCGGGCCGGCTGAAGGTGTTTCTCGGCGCTGCGCCGGGGGTGGGCAAGACCTACGCGATGCTGTTGGGCGCGCGGCGGCTGAAGGACGAGGGGGTCGACGTCGTCGTCGGCCTCGTCGAGACGCATGGACGCGCCGAGACCGGCGCCCTGCTTGAGGGCCTCGAGGTGCTGCCGCGTCGCATTGTCGATTATCGCGGCCGCGCCATCGCCGAATTTGACATCGACGCGGCGCTCGAGCGCAAGCCGAAGCTGATTGTCGTCGACGAACTCGCCCACACCAACGCCCCGGAAAGCCGCCATCCCAAGCGCTGGCAGGACGTGCAGGAACTCATCGCGGCCGGCATCGACGTCTGGACCGCCCTCAACATCCAGCACCTCGAAAGCCTCGCCGACATCGTTTCGCGCATCACCGGCGTCACTGTGCGCGAGACCGTGCCCGATCGGGTGCTCCAGGAGGCCAGCGACGTCGTTCTCGTCGACATCACGCCCGACGAGCTCATCCAGCGCCTCAACGAAGGCAAGGTTTATGTCCCTGAGACGGCGCGGCGCGCGATCCAGAACTTCTTCACCGCAGGCAATCTGACCGCGCTGCGCGAACTCGCTTTGCGGCGCACCGCGGACCGCGTCGACGACCAGATGGTCGACTACCTGCGGCAGAAGGCGATCGAGGGCCCGTGGGGCGCGTCCGAGCGCCTGCTTGCCTGCGTCAGCGCCGATGAAGTCTCCGAGCGGGTCGTGCGGCGCGCCGCGCAACTCGCAACTTCGCTCAACGCCGCCTGGACGGCGGTCTACATCGAGCCGGTTGGCTACGTCAACGACGCCAAAAGTGCCACCCAGCTCGCCAAGACCTTCGGTCTGGCCGAGCGGCTCGGCGCCGATACGACCAGGCTTCAAGGCAACGATTTCTCCGAGGAGATCCTGCGCGTTGCGCGTCGCGAGAACGTGACCCAGATAGTGCTCGGCCAATCTCGCGCGGGAGCTTTGGCGCGGCTGCTCGGTCGATCGCTGCCGGACGCCATCATGCGCCGCGCCGGGTCGATCGAAGTCCATATTGTGCCGCAGGAGGAAACGGAGCCGCGGAAGCGGCTGCTGCCGAAACTGACCTTTGATACGAAGGGGCTCGGCGCCGAGATTTGCATCGCGGTCGGCTCGGTCGCCTGCGCGGTCGTGGTCGGGGAGGCGCTGACGGCGAAGCTGAAGCTGCCGAACCTGTCGATGATCTTTCTCGCCGCCGTGCTGTTCACCGGCATGCGCTTCGGCACGCGGGCGGCGGTGATCGCCTCGTTCCTGTCTTTCGCCGCTTTCAATTTCTTCTTCATTCCGCCGCTCTATACCTTCACCGTCGCCCAGCCGCAGGAATTGTTCGCCCTGTTGATTTTCTTGGGCGTATCGGTTCTGACCGGCTCGATGACCGGACGCGTGCGCGACCAGCGCGAAGGCGTGATCAAGAACGCCGACATCACGCGGTCGCTCTACGATTATTCGCGCAAGCTCTCGGGCGCATCGAGCGCCGACGACGTGCTCTGGGCAGCGGCGGCGCATCTGCATTCCATGTTCGGCGGCCGGATCGTGTTGCTGGTGGCCGAGGGCGACGAGCTCACCCTTCGCGCCGCCTGGCCGCCCGACGCGCAGCTCGATTCGACCACAATGACAGCCGCCCGCTGGGCGCAGCAGAAGAACGAGCCGGCCGGCTGGGGCACCGGCACCCTGCCGAGCGTCGAGTTCCAGTTCCGCCCGCTCGTCGCGGCGCGGGGGCCGATCGCGGTGTGCGGCTTCGAGCCGCATTCGCCCGATCAGCCGATTTCCGGCGGCGACGAACAGGCCCTCGCCTCGATCCTCAACCAGACCGCTATTGCGCTCGATCGCGTCCTGCTCGCGCGCGAGGCAGTCGACGCCGCGGCGATGCAGGAGAACGAGAAGGTGCGCGACGCGCTGCTCGCCTCCCTTTCGCACGACCTGCGCACGCCGCTGTCGGCGATCGCGGGGGCGGCGACCTCGCTGCGCTCGCTCGGCGACAAGATGAAACCCGAGGAGCGGGTCGAACTCCTTTCCTCCATCGAGGAGGAGACGGCGCGCCTCTCGCGTTTCGTCGCCAACCTCTTGGACATGTCGCGCATCGAGGCGGGCGGCCTCAAGGTCAACCGCGATCTCGTCGACGTTGCCGACGTCGTACAGGGGGCAGTCGAACGCAGCCGCAAGGCCTTCCCCAAGCAGCCGGTAAAGGTCAACCTCGCGCCCGATCTGCCGTTTGTGCGCGGCGACGACAAGCTGCTCGAGCAGGTGTTGTTCAACCTGCTCGACAACGCGCACAAATACGCCGCCGACAGCGGCGCCGCGATCCACGGTCGCAAAGACGGCGACGACGTCGTGCTCAGCGTCACTGACGAGGGGCCGGGAGTGAAACCGGTGGACCTTGAGAAGATCTTCGAGAAGTTCTACCGCGGCGGTCGGGCCGACGGGCGCAAGCCCGGCACAGGCCTCGGCCTGTCGATCTGCCGTGGACTGATCCAGGCCATGGGCGGGTCGATCGCCGCGCAGAGCCCTGCAGTGCGCCGCAGGGGCACCCGGATCGTCATTCGTCTTCCGGCGGTCGAGCCTGCCGGCGTCGCCTTGAAGACCGGCCCATGAATCCGGGCAAAGGCGATCGGATCCTCGTCGTCGACGACGAACTGCAGATTCAGCGCCTGCTGCATGTCGCCCTGACGGCGGCGGGCTACGACGTCGTCTCGGCGGAGACGGGCGCGGGGGCCCTGCGCATGGCCGTCACCAGCGCGCCGGCCCTCATCGTGCTGGACCTCGGCCTGCCTGACCGTGACGGCAAGGAGGTGCTGCGCGACATCCGGGCGTTTTCGCAGACGCCGGTGATCGTTCTTTCCGCCCGTGATCGCGAGTCCGAGAAGATCGAGGCGCTTGACCTTGGCGCGGACGACTATGTCGAAAAACCTTTCAGCATCGGCGAGCTGACGGCGCGGCTGCGCGCCGCGCTGCGCCACAGGGCGAAGGAGGCGCAGCCGGCGCCGCGCATCGAGATCGACGGGGTTGCGCTGGATTTCGAGCGGCGGCTGGTGACGCGCGACGGCGCGCCGGTGAAGCTGACGCCGAAGGAGTACGAGCTGCTCGCGATCCTGTTTCGCAATGCGGGACGCGTCGTGACCCATCGCCAGATCCTGTCCTCGGTCTGGGGGCCGGCCCATACAGAGGATACGCAATATCTGCGCGTTTTTATCGGTCAGCTCAGGGCCAAGATCGAACGGGACCCGACGACGCCGAGAATTGTCAAGACCGAGCCGGGCGTCGGCTACCGCGCTGCCGAGGCATAAGGCGCCGCACGTCGCCGGTTGCATGCCAATGAACAATTTTGCGGCGCCTCGGCCCGCGGTTTCGGCGCTCGCTCGGGGAATCCGCGGTTAACGCCGCTGGCATGCTCGTTGCGTCACTTCGCCGCGGCTCCTGCGGGGCCAGGCTGCGACCGCCCCGCAACAGGGGCGCATTTCACGAGGTCATCCATGTCCTTGACTACGAAACTGATTTCGCGCGCGGCGGGTGCGCTGATAGGCGGCGCGCTGGCCGTCGCCGCGACGGCGACCGCCTGGGCGGACGACGACACGATCAAGATCGGCATCCTGCATTCGCTGTCGGGCACGATGGCGATCAGCGAGACCACCCTCAAGGACGTCATGCTGATGCTGATCGACGAGCAGAACAAGAAGGGCGGCGTGCTGGGCAAGAAGCTCGAGGCGGTGGTCGTCGACCCGGCGTCCAACTGGCCGCTATTCGCCGAGAAGGCCAAAGAACTCATCGAAAAGGACAAGGTCTCGGTCGTGTTCGGCTGCTGGACCTCGGTGTCGCGGAAGTCGGTGCTGCCCGTCTTCAAGGAGGAGGACTCGATCCTCTTCTATCCAGTGCAATACGAGGGCGAGGAATCAGAGCGCAATGTTTTCTATACCGGCGCGGCGCCGAATCAGCAGGCCATTCCGGCCGTCGATTACCTGATGAGCCCGGACGGCGGCTCGGTGAAACGCTGGGTGCTCGAGGGCACCGACTACGTCTATCCGCGCACCACCAACAAGATCCTCGAGGCCTACCTGAAGCTCAAGGGGGTGCCGGCCGAAGACATCATGATCAATTATACGCCATTCGGTTTTTCCGACTGGCAGACGGAGGTGTCGAAGATCAAGGCCTTCGGCTCGGCGGGCAAAAAGACGGCGGTCGTCTCCACGATCAACGGCGACGCAAACGTGCCGTTCTACAAGGAGCTCGGCAACCAGGGCATCAAGGCGACCGACATTCCAGTCGTCGCGTTCTCGGTCGGCGAAGAGGAACTCGCCGGCCTCGACACCAAGCCGCTCGTCGGCCACCTCGCTGCGTGGAACTACTTCGAGTTGATCGACACGCCGGCAAACAAGGCGTTCATCGACAAGTGGCATGAGTTCACCAAGAAGGCGAACCGCACCACCAACGACCCGATGGAGGCGCACTACATCGGCTTCAACATGTGGGTGAAGGGGGTCGAGAAAGCGCAGAGCTTCGAGCCGGACAAGGTCATTCCCGCCATGATCGGCGTCGCGGTTCCCAACCTTACCGGCGGCATTTCGACGATGATGCCGAACCACCACATCACCAAGCCCGTCTACATCGGCGAGATCCAGGCCGACGGCCAGCTCAACACCGTCTGGCAGACGCCGGGCACCCTCGTGGCGCAGGAATGGTCGCCCTATCTGGAAGGTTCGCGCGACCTGATTGCCGATTGGCGTCCGCCCATGTCCTGCGGCAACTTCAACGTGAAGACCGGCAAGTGCGGCGGCTGACCGGCTGACCCCCTAGTCGCAGTCCCTCTCCCGCGTCTTTCGCGGGGGAGGGCCCTTTCGAACCGCGTCGATACGAGGCCCGATTGCTCTCCGCCGTTCGCCAAAGCGCGCTCGCGTTCGCACTCATCGTTCTCGCCCTCGTTGGCGGCCTCGCCCTTCCCGGCGCGGCGCGCGCCGATGCCATCGACGATACGCTGGCGCTGTTCCTTACCGACAAGTTTCCCGACACCCAGAAGGCGATCAATCAGCTCGTCGTCGCCGCGCCGCCCCAAGCCTCGGCAATCCTCGACGCTCTCGGCGACAACCGCCTGCTGATCGACCCAGCCGATCACATCGTCGCCTACCGCACGGCGGACGGGTCCGTGGTCGACGCCAAGACTGGCGCCCCGATCGCCAATGTCGACGCCTTCAAGAAGGTGCGGGTCAATAACGCGTTGCGGACCGCCATCGAAGGCGCGACGGGCTCGCTCACCCTTGCCAATGCCGATCCGGAAAAGCGGCTCGCCGCCGCGGGCGACGTGTTCAGGACCCGCGACGCCAAGGCGCTTCCGGCGCTGAAAACCCAGCTCAGCAAGGAGAGCGACCCGCGCGTCGCCGACGCGCTCAAGCTGGCCGTCGCGGCGATCGTTGCGACCAGCGGCCAGGCAACCTCCGCCGACCAGCTGTCCGCGATCGAAACGCTCAAGGCCCACGGCGACCAGGACGCGCAGAACCTGCTCGATACGCTCGACCAGAAGGCGTCCGATCCGCAGGTCAAGGCGGCCGCCGACGCGGCGCTGTCCACGATCCGCACCCAGCTCATGTTCTGGAGTGCGGCGCAGGATCTCTGGTACGGCCTCTCGGCTTCGTCGGTGCTGCTGCTCGCCGCGATCGGCCTCGCCATCACCTTCGGCGTCATGGGCGTGATCAACATGGCGCACGGCGAGATGGTGATGCTCGGCGCCTACGCCACCTACGTTGTCCAGCTCGTCCTGCCGCCTTCGCTGCAGGGCTGGTCGCTCGCCTTCGCCATCCCGCTCGCCTTTCTGGTCGCCGCTGTCGTCGGCGTGGCGATCGAGCGGCTGATCATCCGCTATCTCTACAGCCGCCCGCTCGAGACGCTGCTCGCGACCTGGGGCGTCTCGCTCATCCTGCAGCAGGCGGTGCGCAGCCTGTTTGGCCCGAATAATCGGCTGGTCTCCAACCCGCCCTTCATGTCCGGCGCGTTCCACGCCGGCGGCCTCGAGATCACCACCAACCGGCTCTGGATCATCGTGCTGGCGATCGTGGTCTTCGCCGGGTTGCAGGTTGTGCTGCGCGCCACCAGCTTCGGCCTGCAGATGCGCGCCGTCACCCAGAACCGCCGCATGGCGGCGGCGATGGGCATATCGACGGCGCGCGTCGACATGCTCGCCTTCGGTCTCGGCTCAGGCGTTGCGGGGATCGCCGGTGTCGCCCTTTCGCAGATCGACAACGTCTCGCCCAACCTCGGTCAGGGCTATATCATCGACAGTTTCATGGTGGTGGTGTTCGGTGGCGTCGGCAACCTGTGGGGCACTGCGCTCGGCGCGCTGATGATCGGCGTCGCCAACAAGATCCTCGAGCCGGTGATCGGCGCCGTGCAGGGCCAGATCGTCCTGCTGATCATCATCATCCTGTTCATCCAGAAGCGACCCCGGGGCATGTTCGCGCTCAAGGGTCGGGCGGTGGAAGCATGAGCCCGCAGCTCGACCGCATCGGTCTCATCTTCGTCGTTCTTTTGGCCGCGGCGGCGGTCGCGGTGCCGATCTTGTCGCTTGCGATCCCGGCGAGCTCGCCGTTCAACATTCCGCCCTATCTGGTGCAGCTGCTCGGCAAGTACCTGTGCTACGCGATCCTCGCGGTCGCGCTCGATCTCGTCTGGGGCTATTGCGGGATCCTATCGCTTGGCCACGGCGCCTTCTTCGCGCTCGGCGGCTACGCCATGGGCATGTACCTGATGCGCCAGATCGGCACGCGCGGCGTCTACGCCAATCCGATCCTGCCCGACTTCATGGTGTTTTTGAACTGGAAGGCGTTGCCGGTCGCCTGGTGGGGCTTCAACTGGTTCCCCTACGCCATGCTGATGGTCGTGCTGGTCCCGGGTCTGCTCGCGCTCGCCTTCGGTTGGTTCGCCTTCCGCTCGCGCGTGACCGGCGTCTATCTGTCGATCATCACCCAGGCGATGACCTTCGCCCTGTTCAAGGAGTTCTTCCGCAACGACTTCGGCTTCGGCGGCAACAACGGCCTCACCGACTTCAAGGACCTGCTTGGCTTCTCGCTGCAGTCCGCCTCGACCAAGGCGGCGCTGTTTTCGGCGACTGCGATCGCGCTTATTCTCGCTTATTGGGTCGCCCGCGCGATCATCGGTTCGAAATACGGCAAGGCGCTGGTGGCGGTCCGCGACGCTGAAAGCCGCATGCGCTTCATCGGCTACCGGGTCGAGAACTACAAGCTGTTCGCTTTCGTCGTCTCGGCGGTGATGGCGGGGGTCGCGGGCGCGCTTTACGTGCCTCAGGTCGGCATCATCAATCCGAGCGAGTTCGCGCCTGCCAATTCGATCGAGGCGGCGATCTGGGTCGCTGTCGGCGGGCGCGCGACCCTCGTCGGCGCGGCGATCGGCGCGATCGCGGTCAATTTCGCCAAGACCTGGTTCACCGGGGCGTTTCCCGATTATTGGCTCTACGGTCTTGGCGGCCTCTTCGTCCTCGTCACCCTGTTCTTGCCCCGTGGCCTCCTGGGTCTTGCGCTGAGCGCTTCGCGGGAACGTAAGCCAACGCCGGAGCCGTCGCCGCTCGCCGTCGAGGAGGGGGCCGACCCATGACGCTCGCCGAAACCAGCAACCCGACGCTGACGGCGTCGATCCTCTATCTCGACGGAATCAGCGTGTCGTTCGACGGCTATAAGGCCTTGCGCGCCCTGTCGCTCACGCTCGCGCCGGGGGAGATGCGCGCCATTATCGGACCGAACGGCGCCGGCAAGACGACCATGATGGACGTCATCACTGGCAAGACGCGGCCCGACGAGGGCGAGGCGATGTTCGACGGCAAATACGATCTCACCCGGCTCGACGAAGCGGAGATCGCGACGCTCGGCGTCGGCCGCAAGTTCCAGAAGCCGACCGTATTCGAGCACCATACGGTCGAGGACAATCTGCTGCTCGCGACCAAGGCGCCGCGCAGCGTGCTCGCGACCCTGTTCGGCCGGGACGAGCCTGAGGTGCGCGCGACCATCGATCGAATTCTCGTCACGACGCGGCTCAGGGATCATCGCGCCCGCCTGGCGGGATCGTTGTCGCACGGGCAGAAGCAGTGGCTGGAGATCGGCATGCTGCTGGCGCAGGACCCGAAGCTCCTCCTGGTGGACGAGCCGGTCGCGGGCATGACCGACGCCGAGACGGCGGCGACAGCCGAGCTTTTGCGCGAGATCGCGCAGAGCCATTCCGTCGTCGTCGTCGAGCACGACATGACCTTTGTGCGCGAACTCGGCGTCAAGGTGACGTGTCTGCACGAGGGCTCGGTGCTCGCCGAGGGCACGCTCGATCAGGTCAGCGCCGACCCGCGCGTCGTCGAAGTCTATCTGGGGCGGTGAGATGATGCCGGTATCTGAGCGCCGGGGACTATCCTTCCCCGGCTTTGCTGGGGAAAGCAGATGCTGACCGTCGACAGCATCGACCTCTTCTACGGCGCGGCGCAGGCGCTGCGCTCGGTCTCGATCCAGGCGCGGGAGGGCCGCATCCTCACCGTGCTCGGCAGAAACGGCGTCGGCAAATCGTCGCTTTTGCGCGCCATCGTCGGCCAGCACATGGTCGCCTCCGGCTCGATCCGCTGGGACGACGAGGACATGACGCGGCTGCCCGGCCATCTGCGCGCCAAGGCGGGCTTCGGCTATGTGCCGCAGGGCCGCGAGATCTTTCCGCTCTTGACCGTGCGCGAGAACCTGATGACCGGCTTCGCCGCGCTCAAAAGCGCCGAACGCGCGATCGACGACGAGATCTTTGCCCTCTTCCCGGTGCTCGGCGACATGCTGGGCCGGCGCGGCGGCGACCTTTCCGGCGGCCAGCAGCAGCAACTCGCCATCGCCCGCGCGCTGGTGATGAAGCCGAAGCTCCTCATCCTCGACGAGCCAACCGAGGGCATCCAGCCCTCGATCATCAAGGACATCGGCCGGGCGCTGGTGCACCTGAGGCGCAAGGGCGGCATGGCGATCCTCGTCGTCGAGCAATATTTCGAATGGGCGCGGGACATCTGCGACGATTACGCGGTGATGGACCGCGGCGTCGTCGTGCTCGCCGGCACGCGCGAGGAGATGGACGAAGCGGCCGTGCGCGGGCGGATGACGGTGTGAGCGCGCAGTCCGTGGGCGTTGACGCTGTTCCTCCGGCGGAATCACTCCGCCGCCACCAGGAACCCGCCCGACTGCCGTCGCCATAGCGCTGCGTAGACGCCGTCGCGCGCGAGCAACTCGCGGTGCGAGCCCATCTCGATGATGCGCCCGGCCTCCAGCACGATCAGCCGGTCCATCGCCGCGATCGTCGACAGCCGATGCGCGATCGCGATCACGGTCTTGCCGCGCATAAGCGTCTGAAAGCTCTCCTGGATCGCCGCCTCAATCTCGGAATCGAGCGCCGAGGTCGCCTCGTCGAGCACCAGGATCGGCGCGTTCTTCAACAGCACGCGCGCGATCGCGATCCGCTGGCGTTGGCCGCCCGACAGCTTCACGCCGCGCTCGCCAACCATCGTGTCGTAGCCGGTCCGCCCGCCGGGATCGACGAGATCGCTGACGAACTCCGCGACATGCGCCTGCCTCGCGGCAAGGATCATCTCCTCGCGACTCGCTTCGGGGCGGCCGTAGAGGATGTTCTCGGCGATCGAGCGATGCAGCAGCGCGGTGTCCTGCGTGACCATGCCGATCCGGCGCCGCAGGCTGTCTTGCGACGCCTTGGCGATATCCTGGCCGTCAATCAGGATGCGGCCGCCCTCGACGTCGTGGAAGCGCAGCAGCAGGTTGACCAGCGTCGATTTCCCGGCGCCCGAACGTCCGACCAGACCGACCTTCTCGCCGGGTTGGATGGTGAACGAGAGATCGTCGAACACGCCCCCGCCCTTGCCATAGTGGAAGCGCACGCGCTCGAACGTGATCGCGCCCTGCGGCGCAGTCAGCGTCGCGGCGTCGGGCCGATCGACCAGCGCCCGCGGCACGCTGACCGTGCGGATCGCCTCCTGCACCTGACCGACGTTCTGGAAGATGCCGATCGAGGTCCACATCACCCAGCCCGACATGGTCACGATCCGGATCGCCAAACCCGTCGCCACCGCGATGTCGCCGACGGTCACCGCCCCGCGCATCCACAGCCAGACAGCGAGGGTTCCGACCAAGGTCAAGAGCAGGCTGTTGAGGCTCGACACCATGAGATTCAGCAGGGTGATGAGACGCGTCTGCGCCTGGAACCACGAATGATGGTTCGCCAGCGCCTCGCGGGCGTGCTCGTCTTCGCGGTCGAGGTGGCCGAACAGCTTCACCGTCTGGATATTGGCGTAGCTGTCGACGATCCGACCGGTCAGGGTCGCGCGGGCGTGCGAAAGCTGCTCGGAACGGAACCGGATGCGCGGCACGAAAAAGCTCAGCGTCGCGATATAGGCTGAGATCCATATCGCCAGGGGAAGCGCGAGCCGCCAATCCGTGCCGATGAAAATCACCAGCGCGCTCAGCGCGAATATCGCGACGAACCATAGCGCGTCGATGATCTGCACCACCGAGTCGGTGAGGCCCGGCGCCGCCTGCACGATGTTCGAGGCGATGCGGCCGGCGAAATCGTTGGCGAAATAGGCGACCGACTGCCGCAACACATAGCGATGCGTCTGCCAGCGGATCATGTTGGTCGTGCCAGGCATGATCGTCTGCTGCACCGCGAGATCGTGGACCAGTGCGGCGAGCGGCCGTCCGAACAGCACCAGCAGGCCCATGCCAACAAACTCGCGGCCATGGTCTCGCCAGAGGTCGCCGGGGTTCGACGCGCGCAGGATGTCGACAAGGGCGCCGACGAAGCGGAGGATTTCGACCTCAATCAGCGACACGACGAGGCCGATCGCCATCAGCGCGACGAAATAGGGCCAGACCTGGCCGCAGAAGCGCAAGTAATACCCGATCAACGACGCCGGCGGCATCGTGTCGGGGTGCTCGCGGAACGGATCGATGCGGGTCTC
Organism: uncultured Alphaproteobacteria bacterium; assembly: GCA_963822215.1. Taxonomy (GTDB): domain Bacteria; phylum Pseudomonadota; class Alphaproteobacteria; order Rhizobiales; family Beijerinckiaceae; genus Roseiarcus. The sequence continues at coordinate 1,036,102 of CAWGGX010000004.1, read as the reverse complement.
GAAAAAACGGAACATGAAGCGATGTCCAATGGCGATCGCGGCCGCAAGAAACGGGCGACGAAGGTCTGACGACGGGACGAAACGCGGATGAAAAAGGACGGACGTCGCGAAACTAGAGACGTCGGACCGGAGGGCGGCTCACCGGAGGCCGGACGCCGCCGGACGGCCCGAGCGCATTACGCAACGCTCGACGGGGCGCCGAAGGAAGTTCCGGATATGTCGAATCGATTGCATACCCGCCTCCCATCGCTTGCGCCAAAAAAACGGCTCCGCCAGCCGATGCCGCGCGGGGTCGTGACGCTCTCTTAGCGCAAAACGCGCGCCAAATCAGCCCCGATCTTCAATCCCAAGCGATTCGCGGCGGGATGTGGCGCCAGGGCGACTATTCCGTCCCACCTCCGGCGATTGTTGAGCAACTGACAGCGCGTCGAACGCCTTGGCGTGGCGCGAGGCGGTCTCGTTAGGTTAAGTTCGTGAATTCGATCGCAAATAACAAGGAGAACAAGCGATGCGCCTCACCTCGACCGATTTTTCCGACGACGGCAGGATCCCGAGCGTCTGCAGCTGTGAGGGCGAGGACGCCTCGCCGGCCTTGCAATGGACCGACGCGCCGCCGGCGACCCGCAGCTTCGTCCTCCTCTGCTACGATCCGGACGCGCCGGACGGCGTGTGGCGACACTGGGCGGCCTACGACATTCCTCACGGCTGGTCGCGCCTCGCCCGCGGCGCCGGACGTCCGACCGGGCGCGAGCATCCCAAGCACGCGATCAATGATTTCGGTCGGCCGGGATACGCCGGCCCGTGTCCGCCGAAAGGCGACGGGTCGCATCACTACCGCTTCAGCCTGCTCGCGCTCTCGGTCGACAGGCTCGGGGTCCACGCCGACCCGAACTGCCGGGACGTCGAGCGGGAGGCGCGCAAGCACGTTCTCGCCGAAGCGACGCTTGTCGGACAGTACGCGCGGTGAGGCGGCGGGCCTGTAGACGCGGTCGCTGACCGCGTCCGCCGCGATCAGCGATCGCGGCTACAGCCTCCGCGCTCAACGAGCGCGGCTACAGAGGCTCACGCCGCCGTCGCCTGCTCCGCCGCGGCGCCGCTCGCTGCGGGCGCGACCTTCTCGCACGGGATTTCCACGTCGATCTCGAGCGTCGAATAGCCCGCGGACCGATCCATCTTCACCGAGAGTTTCTCGGGGTCGATCTTGACGTGACGCTTGATCGTGGCGAGCAGTTCGTCGCGCAGGATGGCGACGAGATCGCGCGGCCCGACCGCCGCCCGCTCGTGCGACAGCAGGATCTGGAGGCGCTCCCGCGCCACCGGCGCCGTGCCGCGCGGTTTGAAGAGACGGAAAAGACTCATGCGGCCCTCCGGCTGAACAGGCGGTTGAAGAGGGTCTTCTTCTGCTCCGGGATGACGATCGGCGCCGACTCGCCGATGAGGCGGCGCGCGGCGTCGTGATAGGCGCGGGCGGCGGGGCTCGCCGAGCCGTTGATGGTGATCGGCGCGCCGACGTTCGAGGCGCGCAGGACTTCCTGATCCTCCGGGATGATGCCGATGAGCGGGATCGACAGGATGTCGAGCACGTCCGCGACGCTCAGCATCTCGCCCCTGCTCGAGCGCGCCGCGTCGAAGCGGGTGAGCAGGAGCCGTTTCTCCATGCGCTCGCCTGCCTCCGCGCGACGCGTCTTGGCGTCCAAAAGACCGATGATGCGGTCCGAATCGCGCACCGACGAGACTTCCGGATTGGTCACCACGATCGCCTCGTCGGCGAAGCGCATCGCCAGCTGCGCGCCCCGCTCGATGCCGGCCGGGCTGTCGCACAGGACCCAGTCGAAGCTCTGGCGGAGTTCGCCGATCACCCGCTCGACGCCTTCGTCGGTCAGAGCGTCCTTGTCGCGGGTCTGCGAGGCCGCCAGCAGGTGCAGGGTCTCGACGCGCTTGTCGCGGATCAGCGCCTGCGCCAGCTTGGCGTCGCCCTGCGCGACGTTGATAAAGTCGTAGACGACCCGGCGCTCGGCCCCGAGCACGAGGTCGAGATTGCGCAGGCCGACATCGAAATCGACGACGCAGACTTTCTGGCCCGTATGCGCCAAAGCCGCGCCGATCGAGGCGGTCGAGGTGGTTTTGCCCACCCCGCCTTTACCGGATGTGACGACGATCACCTTGCTCATGCGAACGATCCTCTCGAAGTGTCAGTCCAGGGCCCGGATCTTGAGTTCCTCGCCCGCCAGTCGGACCTCGAGGCTCCGGCCCTCGAACGCGGGGTCCATGGTTTCGGCGGTCGCGTAGACGCCGCCGATGCACAGGAGTTCGGCGCGCGCCTCGCGGCAGAAGATGCGCGCGTCCGGCGAGCCGGAGATGCCGGCGATCACCCGCCCCTGCAGCGCGCCGTAGACGTGGACCGAGCCGCCGGCGACGATCTCGGCGCCCGAGGCGACGCGGCCGACGATCGTCACGTCGCCGTCGGGATGCATGATCGACTGGCCGGAGCGGAGATTGCCGTCGACGATGAGCGGCTCGGCCGGCGGCGTCTTCGGCTGAGCCCGGGGCGCGTCGTCCGCGGCCGGAGGGGCGTCGTCCTCGATCAGCGCCGCGGCGTTCACCGTGCGGCCGCCCGAAACGACCGGCGGCAGGTGCGGCCCGACCAGCGCGCGGCTGGGGTTCTCCACCCCCATCACCCGGATGTGGCGGCGCGCCAGCGCGCCGAGCAGGTCGCGGTATTCCTTGAGATCGATGTCGAGCCCGGACATTGCGAGAATGACGGGCTTTTGGGCGAAGAAGGTCGGCGAGCGTACGAGCCAGGCGTCGAGACCGGCAAACCATTCGGCGAGCGGCAGGCCCGGCTCGAGGACGAAGGCCAGCAGCGACCGGCCCCTGAAGTTCAATGCTTGCTGAGGGTGAACATGCGCGTTCATCATGTGGGTCCGTTGGCGCTTCGTTAACCATGTTTGGGGCTTATTGGTTGACGAAGGGTTAAGACGCGCAGCCCGCAGGCGTCGATGAGCCGCGCTTGTCACGGAAATATCGGGTTATCGAGTTGCCTGGGCGGCGTCCGGCGGAGGCTACGGCGCTCAAGGCGCCGCCGCGCGGGCGCGGTCAACCTGGAGCAAGATGATTTTTGGACGAATCGCGCGCCGCCCCCCTCATCCCGACCTTCTCCCCGCCGAGCGGCTACGGGATGCGCACATCGTTCTTGACGCGGCGCAGGCCGGACATCTCCTTCCCCAGCTCCGCTGGGGAAGGTGGCCCGATAGGGCCGGATGGGGTGCGGCGAGCAGGGCGGCTCCGTATGCGGTTGGCTGTGACGGTCGCGCATATCAAGGGCGGTCGGCGGCGGCGGACCACACCCCATCCGGCGCTACGCGCCACCTTCCCCGCTTCGCGGAGAAGGGATCGCATTGCCCGCTGGCAAGCGCTCTTCCGGCAAAGTTGTGGCGACCAGAGATGTGTGCATCCCGAGCGGGGCGAAGGGCGTTACTTCTCCGGCGCGGGAATGAACTCGCTGCGATCGTCGGGCGGCAGGTCGAAACGGCCGCGGCCCCAGTCGGCCTTGCGCCACTCCGCCTTGGCCGCCGCGATCCGCTCCTCGCTCGAGGCGACGAAGTTCCACCAAATGTAGCGGGGCCCGAGGGTCGCGCCGCCGAGCATGAGGAGCCGCGCGCCGTGTTCGCCTCCGGCGACCGCGATCCGGTCGCCGGGTCGGAACACCATCATCTGACCGGCGTCGAAGGTCTGGCCGGCGACCGCAATCGAGCCCTCGACGACATAGAGGCCGCGGTCCTCGTGATCGTCGGGCAGCGGCGCCCGCGCGCCGGGCTCGAGCGCGACGTCGGCGTAAAAGATGTCGGAAAAGACCTTTGCCGGCGCGGTCGCCCCAAAGGCCCGTCCGAGGATCAACCGCAGGCTGACGCCGCCGTCCTTGAGTTCGGGCAGATCGTGGCGAGCGTGGTGGGCGAAACTCGGCGGGTCGTCCTCGTTCGCCTCGGGCAGGGCGACCCAGGTCTGGACGCCGAACAGCTCGTGCGGGGCGGCGCGCGCCTCGGCGCCGGTGCGCTCCGAATGGGTGATGCCCTTTCCTGCGACCATCCAGTTGACCGCGCCGGGATGGATCATCTGGTTCGAGCCGAGGCTGTCGCGGTGCTGGAGCTCGCCGCGGTAGAGATAGGTCACGGTGCCGAGCCCGATATGCGGGTGCGGCCTGACGTCGATCCCTTGGCCGGTGACGAATTCGGCCGGCCCCATCTGGTCGAAGAAGATGAACGGCCCGACCATGCGGCGTCCCGGCGCGGGCAGGGCGCGGCGGACCTCGAAGCCGCCGATGTCGCGCGCCCGCGGCACGATCAGTGTCTCGATGGACTCGGGACCGGCCGTATCGGGACGTCCGGGGTCGAGCGCGGGGTTCCAGCTCATGACGGGCTCCTTGTCGCGAGAGCTTGGGCGCGCCCATCATAGCGCGAATGGGATGCGGCGGCGAACAGGGCGGCCGGGTCGTGCTCCTTGCCGAAAGCCAAAGGACGGGGCAGCCTGACGCTCGAACGCGCCGACATTCTGGTCGTTTCCGGATCAGGCGGGTCCAGCTTTGGGTTCATTCGAGGTCTGACAGATGCGCCGGTTGGTTGGACCGATCACAAAGGTCGCTCTGATATTCGCCGTGTTGGCCGCCGTGGCGCCGAAGATCGCCTTGATTTACGTCATTTGCGGGATTTACGACGTCCTGCGCAACACGGAACGAACCCCTGAACTCTTTGAAAAATACTTTCTCGGCGAGGGCCTGCCATTCTGGCTTCCGTCGCCGGTCTGGCTGTTGTCCCCGCTCAATACGCTTCTGGACCTGCTCTCCCTGCCGTATCTCAACAAGGGAAACTTCGCTCTGGGCGATCTTCCCAAGGAACATCAGGACGAAATTGTCAGGTTGATCCGTTCGACGCGTCCGCGCGAGCTGATTGACCAGTTGCAGCCCGCTGCGTCGGCCGAGAGACGTAGCATGTTCTTTTTCAAATATTATGGGATGAATATTGAACAGATCGTAGATCTTCCCGAGCTCCACGACGATTACAAATGGATTGTTACGATCGGCGTTTCGGTCTTTAACAGGCGGCAATCGGTCTCAAAGCATTTCGGACCGCTACGTGCGACCTTTCGCATTCTTCACAACGTTAACGACATGGTCGACGATTCATCGTATATTGTGGTGGGCCGTTGCAAGCATTATTGGCGATCGGATAAGTTATTTATTTTTGATGATACATTATTCCACCAATCAGTAAATGATTCTGACATACCGCGATATTGTCTGTTCGTTGATATCATTCGACCGACGATATTCCACTTCGTCTTTAGAGCGCTTGTGCATATCGTTGGAAGGCTGACGTCAAACGGCCCTAACAAACTCTTCTTCCTTCAATGGAAGGTATTCTGACCGCTTTCATCGACATTGGGAAAATTGAATTCGATCGGCAAACGGAGATCGATTCGTTTCAGCGCCGGTCTGAAGCGTTGACGCGCTAGAGCGTGACGACTTGGGATCGAATCGCGCGGCAAGCCCTCATCCGGCCCTTCGGGCCACCCCCGGGTCTTCGCCCGGGGGCAGGCTCTTCCCCCGAAAGGGGAAGGGAACCCCTCTCCCGCCGGGAAAGGGAAGGGGCCGAAGGCCCAGGGTGAAAGTTCGCCGGCACAGCCTTATTTCATCACGCTCTAGCCCGGATCCGAGGATCGAAGCGGTCCCCCGGATCCGGCTTCCCACGATTCAGCGCAGATCTCTATGTCGAGACGCTGCTCGCAGAACTCGACGACGACGCGCTTTGGGTTGCGCTCAGTGCGTCCTGCAGGTCCCGCATGTGGTTGTGATGGTGCGACCGCGATGTTGCACCGCTCGCGCTCGTTGAACTCGAAGCGCTCGCGCTGTCCGACGACGAAGCCGATTGGAACGGCGCGGGCGCCGCCTGCGTCGTCCCGGACGCGGACGACGTCAGCGCACTGGTCGGGCTTCCGCTTGCCGCCCCGCTTGCCGCCGACAACAGGGCCGACAGGAATGCGGTTGTGTCGGCCGCCAACTGGCTCCATGCGCTCGCGGAGGATGACGCGCTCGTCGAGGCCGAGGCCGTGGTCGTCGCGGACGCCGTCGAACTCGAAGAGGCTGAGCTCAGCGTCTCCAGATCGTCGACGATCGCCTGCACATCCGCCTCCAGTTCGGCGAGCAGGGCGCCAGCGCTCGACGAGGAGGAACTGGAGGGCGACGTCGATGACGAATCGGCGGCTGGGGGCGGTCCCGGCGGCGGACCGCCGGCGGGCGGGCCTCCCTGCGGCCCGCCGACCGCCTGCGAAGCGGAACTCGCACTCGCACTCGACCCGAGCTGGGCAATCAGGGTCGAGAGCAGCGTCGACATCTGGACGGGCTGGGAATAGTCCGTCGCCGACGACGAACTGCTGGCCGATGACGCGGACGATGAGGTCGACTGCGACGAGGCGCTGTTCGGGTCGGCGGTGAGCGCCGCGAGGCGCATGAGCAGGATCTGCGCCTGCTGGCTAGTCCCCGAAACGGAAAGGCTCATGAGAAAATCCTTCGTTGACGGTGAGTGAAGGGCCGATTTCCTCCCAACATTTTTCGATGAGCGACCTCACGTGGCGATCGCGCAACGCGTCGTCTCCGGGACGACGTCGAGTTTCGCAGATGTGTCGTTGTCTGCGGAAAACCTGAATATCCGTTGGCCGATGTGGCCAAGCTCCAACGACAAGGCGGCGTCGCACCAGACCTCGAACCCGGCCTCATGCGCCCGGTCGCAGAAGACATAGTCCTCGCCATGAATCTCGCCGGTCGCTTCGTTTGTCAGAAAGCGAAAGTGCGGCGCCGGCAGCTTTGCGAACACGGTCATGCGAATCAGCAGGCATCCGGTCGGCATATGGCGCATGCGAATGAGGCCGCCCGCGTCGATCGTCTGATCGCGATCGAACGCGGCGCCCAAAAGCGTGAACGGCGGCACGCGCTTGGTGTAGGTCGCGCCGACGATGTCTTTACGGTGCGCGAGCAACCGGTGCAGCGTCGAGCGGGGGAAGGTCATGTCGCTGTCGAGGAACAGAACGAAATCGGCGTTCATGTCCTGTGCGCACTTCACGCCGTCGTTGCGCGCCATGGCGACGATCGACGACTTGTTGTTGACCAGCGGAGTTTCGATCGGCTGGGTCGAGTTGCACAGTCCCGCCAGGGCGAGCGCGAAATCCGCGTGGACCATGTCGCTGGAGGGGAAGCAGATCGCGACCCGGGGAAACGCCCTGTTCATCCTGTCTCCCCTCGAACTCCGACACGACGTATCCGTCTTCGGGACTGAAGGTCACGACAAGACGGAAGCGCGTGTCAGTCGCGACGCCTGCTCATGAGACGAAAGCGCTGAGGCTTTGATCGTTGCAGGCTAACCCGATCGGCCTTGCACGGAGCTTGCGGCGGGCCATGCCCCATCCGGCCGCGGATCAAAGTCCGGGGGCCGGCCCCCGAGATTGCAACCTCTGGACGTCAGTCTCGACAAGTCGGCGGCGGCCGCCTGTTATGTTCCCTGTTCCTGTCGAAAACCGCGCCAAAATTCCCTGTTTGCGTCGCTGGGAATTCCCTGTTCTTTGCCCACCCGGTCCGCAACCGTCGGGTTGTAAATCCTATAACGCCATGACATGACGCGATTTTTCGGCGCGGGACGCTGACCGCGCCGAAAAAAATTCCCTGCTAGCAGGGAAATGGACTTAGCCCACTTTTGCGGACTTCGCCGGCGCGCCGACCCCGGTGAACAGCCACTCGTGCTGCGGTTCGTTGTGGAACTTCCAAACCCGCTTCGGGCCTGCCATCACGTTGAGATAGTAGCTGTCGTAGCCGTGCAGGGTGGCGACCGGGTGATAGCCCTTCGGCACCATCACCACGTCGCCGTTTTCGATCAGCACCGACTCGTCGAGCGAGCGGTCGTCGGTATAGACGCGCTGGAAGCCAAAACCCTGCGGCGGGTTGAAGCGATGATAGTAGGTTTCCTCGAGGTAGCTCTCGTTGGGCAGGTCGTCCCGGTCGTGCTTGTGCGGCGGATAGGACGACGTGTTGCCGCCCGGCGTGATCACCTCGACCACGAGCAGCGAGTCGGCCGAACCGTCGTCTTCCGGCATGATGTTGGTGACGTGGCGGGTATTCGACCCCTTGCCGCGCACGATCTGCGGATGCGTGCCAGGCGGGATCAGCTTGGCCGGATGCGCGCCGCCGCCTGGCGCCGAACAGACGGCCAGTTCGAGCGGCGTCAGCGCCGTCACCGCGTACCGCCCGCCAGCCGGGATATAGGCCGCCCAGGGCGGCCCCTCGAACGGGCTCATGCGTTCGCCGATGGCGCCCAAGTCCTTGCCGTCGATTGCAAGCTTCGCCTTACCCGAGACCAGCACCAGGCAGACCTCGCGCGACCCGGTCGCGGCGGCGAGGCTTTGGTCAGGCCCCAGCCGGTGCAGGGCGAAGCCCACATAGCCCCACCCGGCGCTCTCCGGGGTCACCTCGGTGACGAGGCCACGGGCGCCCTTCGGCCTCACGCGCAGTTCCGACATCGCCTTCTCCTCCGACTTCGCCCCGATCTCAGTTGAACACCCGCTGTTGGCGGCGGGCGATTTCGTATTTCTCGCGCGCTTCGGTCACCTCGCGGCGCGCCGATACCTGCGGAACCGCGACGTCCCACCAGTGGCCGCCGGCTTCGGTGACGACCAGCGGATGGGTCTCGATCACGACGACCGTCGTCTTGTCGTTGGCTCTGGCCGCTTCCAGGGCGGACTCGAGTTCGCCGATCGACGAAACCTTTGCTGCGATCGCGCCCATGCTCTCGGCGTGTTTGGCGAAGTCGATGTCCGGCTGCGCCACCATGGCGCAGTCCTTCCAGAGATTGTTGAAGTTGGCGCCGCCCGTTTCCATCTGCAAGCGGTTGATGCAGCCGAAGCCGTGGTTGTCGAGCACCACGACGATGAGCTTGAGGCCGAGGCTGATCGAGGTGGCGAGCTCCGAATTCATCATCATGTAGGAGCCGTCGCCGACCATGACGACCACGTCCTTGTCCGGCCGGGCCATCTTGACGCCCATGCCGCCGGCGATCTCGTAGCCCATGCAGGAGAAGCCGTATTCCATGTGATAGGCGCCCGGCGCGGTCGGAACCCAAAGCTTGTGCAATTCGCCCGGCAACCCGCCGGCGGCGTTGACCAGGATGGTGTTGTCGACCCCGAGTGTGCGGGCGACGGCGCCGATCACCTGGGCGTCCGAAGGCAGTTCGGCGTTGGTCGAGGCGAGCGCCCGTCCCGCCGCTTCGAGCCAGATCGCCTTCTCCTTGGCCGCGCGCTCCGCCACGGCCTTATCGGCCTTCCAGCCATGAAGCGCCTCGGAAAGCTCGGTCAAGCCGGCCTTGGCGTCTGAGATGAGCGGCTCAGTCTGGTGCTTGGCGGTGTCATAGGGGGCGACGTTGAGCGCGAGGATCTTGAGGTCGCCCGACTTGAACAGTGCCCACGAGCCCGTCGTGAAGTCCTGCAAGCGCGTCCCGACCGCGATCAGGAGATCGGCGTCTGTCGCGAGCGCGTTGGCCGCCGACGTTCCCGTGACGCCGACCGCGCCGAGCGCCAGCGGGTGGGTCTCGTCGATCGCCGACTTGCCGGCTTGGCTCACGGCGACCGGAACCCCGTGCGTCTCGGCGAACGCCGTGAGTTCGGCCGAGGCCCCCGAATAGAGGACGCCGCCGCCCGCGATGATCATCGGCCGCTTGGCCGCCCTGATCGTGGCGACGGCCGCCGCGAGTTCGTCCTCGTCCGGACGGATGCGCCGCGGCGTCCAGATCTTTTCGGCGAACAGGCTTTCCGGCCAGTTGTAGGCCTCGGTCTGCACGTCCTGGCACATCGCCAGCGTCACCGGGCCGCACTCGGCCGGATCGGTGAGCACGCTCATCGCGCGCTGCAGGGCCGGGATCAACTGTTCCGGCCGATTGATCCGGTCGAAATAGCGGGATACGGGGCGGAAGCAGTCATTGGCCGAGACCGTCCCGTCGCCAAAGTCCTCGATCTGCTGCAGCACCGGGTCCGGCAGGCGGTTGGCGAAGACGTCGCCGGGCAGAAGCAGCAGCGGCAGGCGGTCGACATGGGCGACCGCTGCGGCGGTCACCATGTTGAGGGCGCCCGGGCCGATCGAGGTGGTGCAGGCCATGAAGCGACGGCGGAACATCGCCTTGGCGTAGGCGGTCGCCGCCAGCGCCATGCCCTGTTCGTTGTGGGCGCGGAAGGTGGGGAGGCTGTCGCGCGCCTGATACAGCGCCTCGCCGATGCCGGCCACGTTGCCATGGCCGAAGATCGCCCAGCATCCCGCCACGATCGGCAGCCTCTCGCCGTCGATGACCGTCATCTGCTTCGTCAGAAACCGCACCAGCGCTTGCGCGACTGTCAGGCGCACCGTCTTGCCGATCATGATCCTTCCCTCCCGGCGCTCGCCGGCTCCAGCCGCCAAACGTTCTCTGTCAGAACCTTCGGAGCTTCAATTCTCATGGCGCGCCTGCCGCCGCGCCGGTTTCAGCCTGTCGCCCCGAGCCGTCAGGTCGCGGTTGCTCGTCCAGCGCTAACCAGAGATCTACCAGCGCGCCGAACTTCGCCGCCATCTCGTCGACCGCCGCCTCGTCGCCGATCCGACCGTCGAGCCAACGCTCCGCCGCGTCAGCGAAAATCGTTCGTCCGACGGCGAAGCCGCGGACCCGTTCGGCCGCCCGGGCGGCGGCGAAGCTCTCCTTCAGCGTCTCCACGGGGGCCTCGAGGCCGAGCAGCACGACTCCGCGGCAGAACGGATCGCGCGCGGCGATCACGGCGTCGATCGCCCGCCAAGCCGCGACCGACGCCTGCGGCTCGAGCTTCCACCAGTCGGGCTTGAGACCGGCGTCATAAAGCTCCGCCAGCGCGCGCGAAACCGTGTCGTCACGGAGCGGACCCGACTTGGAGGCGATGATCTCGATCAGGATCTCACGCCCGATCCTGCGAGCCGCGTCGAAGGCTGAGACGAGCTTGGCCTGCTGGACGGTCTTGAGCGCATCGTCGTCGTCCGGATGGTAAAAGCACAGCACCTTGACGCAATGATCCACCGGCCACTCGATCAGCCGGCTGCCGAGATCCTGGCTGAACTCGAACTGCAACGGCCGCGAACCGGGCAGTTCGATGGGCCTCGCCACCCACAGGTCCTGGCCGGCTCCGGCCGCAAACAGCGCGTCGCGCCCATACTTGTCGTCGAGCAACATGCCAAAGCCGGGACGGCCGCCGGCAACGCGGCGCGCGGCGCGAACGGCGAGCACCTTGAAAGCGGGAATGCGCGCGATCGCCGCTTCGTCCGCCGCCAACTCCTCCAACTGAATGCGATGATCGATCGCGAGCGCCATCAGTCGCGGGATGTCACGCCTTCGGGTCGTGGCCCAGTGGATGTGGTTCAGCGCAACGTCCTTGCGCAGCGCTCGTTCGCGGCTCCCATGTTCGAGGAAATACGTCAACTCGGGCCAGGTCGGATATTCCCTCGAGCAGAGGAGCCTGGACACCGCAAAGGCTCCGCAGGCATTGGCCCAGGTCGCCGAGGTGGCGAGATCCTCCCCCGTGAGCCAGCCGCGCAGGAAGCCGGACATAAATGCGTCGCCCGCCCCGAGCACGTTGAACACTTCGATCGGGAATCCACGTCCGACGATCCCGGCCTCAAGATCGTCTATGATGGGCCCATCATAGACGATGCAGCCCTGCGCGCCACGCTTGAGCACGACAGTCGCGCCGGAGATTGCTCGGATCGCCTTGAGCGCCTCGAGCACGCTGTCGGCGCCGGCGGCGATCATGATCTCCTCTTCCGTGCCGACAATCAGGTCGCAATCGGGGAGCACGGTCCTCAGGCGCGCCGACACCGCGTCCGACTTCACGTAGCGCTCGAAACCCGCGTCGTGGCCGGCGAGGCCCCAGAGATTCGGCCGATAGTCGACGTCGAAGACCACCTTACCGCCGTGTGTCTTGGCCAGCACGATCGCTTTCGCCTGTGCGGCGGCCGCGTGGGGCCTCGAAAAATGCGTCCCGGTCACGACGACCGCGCGGCTGCGGGCGATGAACGCCTCGTCGATGTCGCCTTCATCCAGCGCCATGTCGGCGCAGTCGGAGCGATAGAAGGTCATGGGCGAGACGCCTTCGCTCGCGACGGCAAGCAGAACGAGGCCGGTAAGGCGCTCGCTGTCGACATGGACGCCATCAATGGCGACGCCCTCGCGAACGAGTTGTTCCCGGATGAAGCCGCCCATCTGCTCAGGGCCGACCCGCGTGATCAGCGCGGACTTGAGTCCGAGCCGCGCCGTGCCGATGGCGATGTTGGCCGGGCAGCCGCCGACCGATTTGGCGAAGCTGCCGATGTCCTCGAGTCGGCTGCCGATCTGCTGGCCGTAGAGGTCGACCAGAGAGCGGCCGATGGAGATCAGGTCGAGCGTCGTGTCCATGGTCCCGCGGCCTGTTCTCTCTCGCCGAACTCGCCAACGCCGACCGTCGGTCGACCACCTGTCCAACCCGACCGTCAAAAGCCGACAGGATCCGTCCGGTCAGTAGACGATCTCGACCTGCCGGCCTTCCTTCAGCGATTTTAGCGCCGCGTCCGCCATGACGAGCGCCTTGAGGCCGTCCTCACCCGAAGGGCTCATCGTCCGGTCGGCCTCAACCGCCGCAATGAAGGCGGCGATTTCGTTGGCGTACGCCTGCGTGTAACGGGTCATGAAAAAATTCAGCAGCGGGTCGCGACGGTACCCGCTCGCGTCCGCCACTTCCACGGTGGTCTCACGGATGTTTTCCGCCGAAACGAGACCCTTGGATCCATGAACCTCGATACGTTGGTCGTATCCGTACGTCGCACGCCGCGAATTGGAAATCTGCGCGATCTTGCCCGACCTGGTGGTCAGCACGAGCGAGGCGCTGTCGACGTCGCCCGCGGCGCCGATCGCCGGATCGACGAGGTTCGAGGCGGCGGCGAACACCGTGACGGGATCCTCGCCCAAAAGGAACGCCGCCATGTCGAAATCGTGGATCGTCATGTCGCGAAAGAGACCACCCGACCGCGCCACGTAGGCGAGCGGCGGGGGCGCGGGATCCCGCGACGTGATCGACACCATTTCCACGTCCCCAACGGCGCCGGCGTCGATCCGGGCGCGTGCCTCGCGGAAGTTCGGGTCGAAGCGCCGATTGAATCCGATCATCAGCGCCGCCTTTTCCGCCCGCACGACGCCGAGGCAGCGCCGGACGCGCTCAACCGACAGGTCGATCGGCTTTTCGCAGAAGATCGCCTTTCCGGATCGGGACGCCCGTTCGATCATCTCGGCGTGCATGTCAGTCGGGGTGGTGATGAGCACCGCATCGACGTCCTTGGCGTTCATGATGGCGTCGACGCTGCGGACCTCGGCGCCATAACTCTTGGCGACGGCCTCGGCGGCGTCGGGGATGGCGTCGGCGACCGCGACGAGCTTCGCGCCGGAAGCGGCGGCGACGGCTCGCGCGTGGACCTTGCCGATGCGGCCAGCGCCTAGGAGCCCGAACTTAAGCGTCATGGTTTTAGCCTCCGTCTCCACCCCGGTCTCTTGGCGCGCGCGCCCTCACCGGCGCGTGGCGCCTTCAAACGCCGTCCGTGCGATCCGACGCCCAGAGGAATCTCGCTGTGGAACTTATATTCCATTTTCTTCGGTCGTCAACAGTTTCGTTTTGCAAACGGGAGAATCTCGGCTAGGCTATTCTCACGCCGCGTCTGCCTGAAGCCGGGCCAAGAGACACATCCATGACGGAAGCGCTCACCGACAACCCGCCGCAAGCGTTCAATGAATTGCGCGACCTGATCATCGAAAGGCGCGACAAGCTGCCGAGGAGACTGGCGCAGGTTGCGGCCTACACGATTGAGTTCCCGGACGACATTGCGTTCGGAACGGTCGGAAGCATATCCGAGCGGGCGGCGGTGCAACCGTCCACCCTGGTGCGCTTCGCCAAGGCGCTCGGATATAGCGGCTTCAGCGAGCTGCAGGCGGTGTTTCAACAGCGGCTGCGCGACCGGCCGAACAATTACGAGGCGCGCCTTCAGGCGTTCGACGCGCACACGTCTGGGCACTCGCCCGCCATGGCGCTGATCGACGGGTTCAGTCAGGCGGCGATCCGGTCGGTCGAAAGGTTCAAAGAGCGGATCAAGCCCGAGGACCTGGAAGACGCGGCGCAGATTCTTGCCGCCGCCGACACCCTCTATCTGATCGGCCTCAGGCGATCGTACCCGATCACCGCCTATTTGAGCTATGCTTTCGGAACGCTCGGCGTCAAGACCGTGCTCGCCGGGTCGCCGAGCGGCGTGGACCGCGAGATCCTGTCATTCGCCGGCCCTAAGGACGCCGCGCTCGCGGTCAGCTTCACGCCCTACGCGCCGACGACGGTCGAATACACGCGGCAAGTCGTCAGCCAGAACACGCCGCTGGTCGCCATCACCGACAGCCCGTTCAGTCCGCTGGCGCTGACCACCAATGTCTGGTTCGAGGTGGTCGAGAGCGACTTTGAGGGATTTCGCACGCTCGCCGCAACCATGACCCTGGCCGCGGCGCTGGCGATCGCGGTCGCGGAGAGACGGCGGGCGGCGAGAAAACAGAATACGGATTCCGAACAGAATAAGACATGAAATGTTCTGGGCGAGCCGGACTGCAGCGAAGCCGCAATCCAATCTGCTGCCCGCGCCCAGGGCCGCGCTGCGACCGCCGTCTTAATTACATGTTAATCATGAGGTAATAGCCGGCGTCTGGCCGCCCCACGACAACATGGCTCAAAGGCTTCGATCCCCGTCGCTCAGGGCGGCGGCAGCATCGAATTGCGCACCACCGCAGTGAGATCCCGGTACGCCTCGATGAACGACCTCAGCGTCCTGGCGGTCGCGCCATATCGGTCGAATTCCTCAATAGACATACCATTTTCGTCATAAGCGCGGCGGAAATCGGCGAATTTCCCATAGAGGTCCTCGATGATGGCCGGGTCGACGGGATCGTCGATGCGCGGCTTGACCTCGACGTCGGACTTGTTGAACTGCACTTGCCACTCGTAAGGAATGGTCAGAATGACGTCGCCGCCAATCAATTGCGACCAGTGCAGGTGGTGGCGGTACGCAGCGGCGAGCAACCGCGCCCGGTATCCGCGCGCCTTGAAGATGCCGTAGGCCTTCTTGAAGGTGGCGACGCCGGCCCAATCGAGGTGACCGGGCGTGGTGACGACGCCCTCACGGGCGGCGATCACTTTCAACCAGTCATCCAATCGCCCAATCATGATCGTGCAGACCGGGGTCATGCCCGACACGTCGTGACCGTCCTTGCCGCGACGGTTGAGTCCGCGCTCCACCGCCTCCGCCACGGCGATGGCCTGGGGCAGCGTGAAGCTGACCGTGGCGTTGATGTTGACCCCGAGGCGGGTCGCCTCTTCGACTGCGGCGATGCCCGCGGACGTCGCCGGAATCTTGACCTGAATGTTCGGCGCGAGCCCGCTGAAATGAACCGCTTGTTCCACGAGGCTCGGCACATCTCGATAATTGACTGGGTTCGTCTGCATCGAGAGACGGCCCTTGAGATGCCGCTCCCGCTCGAACACCGGCATCAACATCTCGGCGCCGCGCAGTCCCATTTCCTCGATGAGCCTCCAGGCGATCACGTCTTCGCTGGCCGATGGGTTTTCGTCGATCAGGTCGCGGAGCTTGCCCTTCCAGGCGTCAAACTCCTTCTTGAGGACGCCAAGAACGATGGAAGGATTGGTCGTCGCGCCGACCGCGCCGTTGCTGATCGCGTATTCGAGCTCCCGCGGCGAGCAGGAGTCATTCCAGACATCGGTCGGCGTCCCGTGCACAGTTCGATATAGCGGAGACGCGTTTGGAGGCGAAATGGTCACGTCGGTCCTCTCCTAGCTCCCAGGCCCGGGTTCTTTTCGCCCACATGGGCCTATCGACACGAGCATTCCACGGCTTAGCATAAATGGATTGTTTCGTCCATATCAAATTTCGAAACTGCCGTTTGACGCCAGCAAAGCGACGCCAGGCCGGCGCGGCGCCGGCGCCAAGCCCATGCCAGTTCGTCGCGATGAGGGAGTTGCAGGCGCGCGGTGCGGGCCGGCCCGCGGCGGTCACGGTCGCGAGCCCTCCCGGACGGGCGACCCTGACGCTCCTCGTCAACTCCGAGTCGGTTTCGAGCCTTTTCAAAGAGTTGCAGCGGAATTTGCGAGCCGCAGTCACCGCCAACGCGTCCGATCCGCGGCCAGCGCCCCCACCACCGTCCTCCGGACGGTCCCCCTCCCCCGCGCTGACGCGCGGGGGAGGACAGGCGCCGATGGGTGATTCTCACGCCCCTCGTCAACTTCGAGCCGGTTTCGGGCCTTTTCAAAGAGTTGCAGCGGAATTCGTGAGCCGGAGGCACGGCAAGGCCGGACGGCGAGCGCCTGTTCCCGCTTCTGCCCCCCGGCGCTGCTCGCCGACAACGACGGACGGCGTGCGCGGCCCAGGGCGCGGCCGACGACCGCGCCCTGGGCCGGGTCAGCGACCTGGCCCTACGGCGTCGCGGCTTCATCTGTTCGAACATTCTGCCCGGCAGCCCTTTTGGACGCGCCCTCGCGCCCTCGCCATCGCGCGCCGGGGTCCTTTCGACCCGACAATCATAGGCTAACATTGATCCCGCCAAATGTACACCTTTTGTTCTTTCTTTGCAGGCGGCCGCGAGCGCGACGACCGGCGCATGGGTCCGCGCCACGAGCGTCGCGCTTCGGCGCGTTGCGCCGTCGCGCACATGCGCCCTCCAAAAACAACGGACGCGGCGTCGTCCACGAACCAAAGCCCTTTCGGACCTCGGCGTTGACGGCGAGCCCCTGGTTCCGTCTCGTCGGCGACCCGTCTAATGGCTGCGGCGCGCGGGCCAGCGTGACGCCTCGGCCGGAGCCGGCGATCGCCATTGCGCCAAATCAGGGGCGTGGTCGAAAATAGAACTTGAATTCCGAATGGAGGCTGAGGTAGAAAATTTTAGTCGATCGTGACCGGCGCGGGACGCACAGCGAAGCAGTGGACCGCGCGCAAGGAGGGCGTCACCCGCGCGGGACGAACCGCCGACGTACGGCCGCGCGGATGAACAGGGAGCAAGCGAATGATCCGTATCGGCGCCAACCCAATTTGCTGGTCCAACGACGACATGGTGGAGATCGGCGGCGACATTTCCCTCGAACAGTGCCTAAGCGAAGCCCGCGACATTGGGCTCGAAGGCATGGAGAAGGGCAACAAGTTTCCCAACACCGCGCCGGAGCTCAGAGCCAAGCTCGCCGAGTACGGCCTCGTGTTCATTTCCGGCTGGTATTCGACCTTCCTGCTCGAACGCGACGCGGACGCCGAGTTTGCAGCCGGCAAGGCCGAGCTTGAGCTGCGCAAGAACGCTGGCGCGGAGGTCCTGGTGACCTGCGAGTGCACACGCACGGTTCATGGAACCAAATCCGCGCCGCTCTCCACTCGGCCGGTCATGACGGAAGGCGAATGGGCCGTTTTCCTGCCGCGCTTGACCCGGTTTGCCGAGCTCGTCAAGGATTTCGGACTTCAGGTCGTGTACCACCACCACATGGGCACGGTCGTTCAGACGCCCCAGGACGTCGACCGCTTCATGGCGGGGACGGGCCCGGCCGTCAAACTCCTGCTCGATACCGGACATATCACCTGGGCCGGCGGCGACGCCGTTCGGATGGCGAAGACTTACGCCGGCCGGATCGGCCACGTCCACACCAAGGATGTTCGCAAGGACGTCGCCGCCAAAGCCCTCGCCGAGGACTGGTCGTTTCTCGATTCCGTGCTCGAGGGCGTCTACACCGTGCCCGGCGACGGCTTCATCGACTTTGTCGGCGTCTTCAAGGCGTTGCCCGGCTATTCGGGATGGATCGTGATCGAGGCCGAGCAGGACCCCAAGAAAGCCAACCCCAAGACCTACGTCACGCTCGGCTACAAGAACCTCAAGCGTTTTCTCGAGGAAGGCGGACTCGCCTGAGGGCACGCTCCGCTGGAAAGCCGAGGCGCAGCGGACCTGCGGGACGGAAAGATCGGCAGGTTTTTCGCATCGCGGCTTTAGCATGACGACCCGCTCGCCGGGCGCGAAAGGCGCCCGCCGCCCCAGGGCCCGCTGCCGGCCAACGCCCGACGATCATAGGAAGAAAAGATTTGGATCGGAAGGCACATTCCATTATTGACTTCGATTGGAACGTTTGCTACGCAGAAAACGAGCGGCCCATTCACATTCGTTGAAGGTTCGCTGGGACCGGGGGCGCTCGACTGTCATCTGGTTGTCATCACGGGAGGAAACTTGAAATGAAACGCATGCTTATTGCGCTCGCCGCCGCCACGGTTCTTGCGAGCCCTGCTTTCGCCGCCAAGATCGGCGTGTCGATGGACAAGTTTGACGACAATTTCCTCACCGTGCTGCGCAACAGCATATCGGATTACGCCAAGACGCAGCCCGGCGTGACGCTGCAGATCGAAGACGCGAAGGACGACGTCTCGAAGCAGATTAGCCAGGTGCAGAACTTCATTGCCAACGGTGTAGACGCGATCATTGTCAATCCAGTCGATACGTCGGCGACCCCGGCCATCACCAAGGCCGCCGCCGCGGCCGGCGTGCCGCTCGTCTATGTCAACCGCTTGCCGGCCGACCTCGAAACGCTGGGTCCCAAGGCCGCAGTCGTCGCTTCGGACGAGAAGGAATCCGGGACCTACGAGACGCAGCAGATCTGCAAGTTGCTCGGAGGTAAGGGCGATATCCTCGTCATCGAGGGCCAGCTCTCCAATCAGGCGGCGGTGCAGCGCACTGCGGACATCCACGACGTGATTGCGACGCCCGAGTGCAAGGGCATGAAGATCATCGCCGAACAGACCGGGGAATGGGACCGCACCAAGGGCCAGAACCTGATGACCAACTGGCTGTCGAAGGGCATGAAGTTCGACGCTGTGATCTCCAACAATGACGAAATGGCGATCGGCGCGCTCCAGGCGATGAAGTCGGCGGGCGTCGACACCAAGAAGGCGGTGGTCGGCGGCGTCGACGCGACGCAGGACGCGCTCGCTTCGATGAAGGCTGGCGACCTCAAGGTCACGGTGTTCCAGAACGCGGCCGGCCAGGGCAAGGGGGCGGTCGACGCCGCACTCGCGCTCGCCGCCGGCAAGCCAGTCGAGAAGTGGGTCAAGGTCCCCTTCGAACTCGTCACTCCAGGCAATCTTGACCAGTACATGAAGAAGAACTGACGGAACGTCCTGTCTCCGGGCTTCCGGGGGCACCGGCGACACCGGGGGCGCGTTCCTCCCAGCGCGCCTCCGGCTTTCCAAAGGGCAAAACGTGATACTGTCGGCGTCGGCCCCCGGGAACAAGGCGGCGCCGTAAACCAGCGGGACGGAGCGCCATGGCGACCATCAGTCCTACGACCGCGGAAATCGTCCGGCAAAGCGGCGTCGTTCCCGGCGCCGAATACCTTCTCGAAGTCGAGGGCGTACGCAAAGCGTTCCCCGGCGTGCTGGCGCTCGACGACGTTTCGTTCCGGCTGAAGCGCGGCCACGTTCATGCGCTGATGGGCGAAAACGGCGCCGGCAAGTCGACCTTGATGAAGATCATCGCCGGCGTCTACACGCCCGATGCGGGTTCCTTCAAACTGAAGGGGCAGGAGATCAAACTGACCTCGCCGCTCGATGCGCTCCGGTACGGCATCGCCATGATCCATCAGGAACTGAATCTGATGAACTTCATGACGGTGGCCGAAAACATCTGGATCCGGCGTGAGCCTCTGAATGCATTCGGTCTCGTCAGGCATGACGAGATGCGCCGCCGGACCCAGGCGCTGTTTCAGCAGCTCGACATTCCACTCAATCCGGAGACGGAAATTCGCGACCTTTCCGTCGCCAATCGCCAGATGGTCGAGATCGCCAAGGCGGTCTCTTACGATTCCGATGTTCTCATCATGGACGAGCCGACGTCCGCGCTGACCGAGCGCGAAGTCGAGCATCTGTTCAAGATCATCCGCACGCTCAAGGCCCAGGGCAAGGGCATCATCTACATCACCCACAAGATGAACGAGCTGTTCGAGATCGCCGACGAAGTGTCGGTGTTCCGCGACGGTCGCTTCGTCGGCGAGCACGCCGCCGCCGACGTCACCCGCGACGACATCATCCGGGAGATGGTGGGACGCGAAATCACCCAAATGTTCCCAAAGGAGACGGTGCCGATCGGCGATGTCGTTCTCTCGGTGCGTGATCTCTGTCTTGAAGGCAAGTTTCACGGCGTGTCCTTCGATCTGCGCAAAGGCGAGATTCTCGGGTTCGCCGGTCTTGTCGGTTCGGGACGCAGCAACGTCGCGGAGACCCTGTTCGGCGTGACGCCTGCCACTTCCGGCACGATCCTGATCAACGGCGAGGAAATCGCAATCGGCCACCCCGGCACGGCGATGGACGCGGGGATGGGCTTCCTCACCGAAGACCGCAAGGAGAGCGGCTGCTTCCTCCTGCTCGATATTATGGCCAACATGCAGGTCGCGCTGCTGCGCCACGGCCATGCGACGGCGGGTTTTGTCAAGGAGCGAGAGATCGAGGCGCTTTGCCTGCAGCAGAAGCAGCGGCTCAGGGTGCGCACACCCGATCTTGAAGAGCCGATCATCAATCTCTCGGGCGGCAATCAGCAGAAAGTGCTGATCGCGCGATGGCTGATGATCAAGCCCAGGATACTCATCCTCGATGAGCCGACCCGCGGCATCGACGTCGGCGCCAAGGCCGAGATCCACAAGCTGATCACCGAACTCGCCGGCCAGGGTGTCGCAGTCTTGATGATCTCGTCGGAGCTTCCCGAAGTGCTCGGCATGAGTGACCGCATCCTCGTCATGCACGAGGGCCGGATGACGGGAATTGTCGACCGCAAGGACGCCAATCAGGTCAGGATCATGGAGCTCGCGTCGCAGTAGCGGCGCGAGCCGCAGGCTTAGGAACAAACACCATGGCCACCGAAATTTCCTCCGCCTCGCCGCCCACGACCGCCGACACGACCGTCGCCGGAAAGCGTCGCCTTCCGCCGGAACTCAGCATCCTTGGCGTGATGATCGGCATGATGCTGCTCTTCGAAGTCCTCGGCTGGATCTTCGTCGGTCAGAGCTTCATCGCCAATCCCCTGCGCCTCAAGATCATGATCCTGCAGGAAGCGGAGATCGGCATCATCGCCGTCGGCGTCACGCAGACCATCATCATGGCGGGCATCGACCTCTCGTCTGGATCGGTGGTCGGCATGACGGCAATGATCGCAGCGAGCCTCGCCCAGGTTTCCGGCTACAGCCACGCCGTCTATCCGAGCCTCACAGGCCTCAACCCAATCATCCCGGTGGCGGCGGGACTGCTCTGCGGCCTCGGTGTCGGCTACATCAACGGCTGGCTGATCGCCTACACGAAGATTCCCCCTTTCATCGCGACTCTCGGCATGATGGTGTCGGCGCGCGGCGTTGCCGACTGGTATACGAACGGCCAACCGATCGGCAACCTGACCGACTCCTTCGCCGCTATCGGCTCGGGCTGGTGGCCGGTGATCATCTTCCTAGGCGTCGCCTTCATCTTCCATATCGCGCTCCGCTACACGCGCTACGGCAAGTTCACCTACGCGATCGGCGCGAACCCGCTGGCCGCTCGCGTCTCGGGCATCAATGTCGAGCGCCACACCGTGGTCGTCTATATGTTGGCGGGCTTGCTCTCGGGCCTGTCGGGCATCGTGCATACGGCGCGGGCGATCAGCGGCCAGGCGGGCGTCGGCGTCGGCTTCGAGCTCGACGCGATCGCCGCCGCGGTCATCGGCGGGACCTCGCTCGCGGGCGGCGTCGGACGCATGACGGGCACCGTCATCGGCGCGGTCATCCTCGGCATTCTCACCTCCGGCTTCACCTTCCTCAACGTCGACGCGCACTACCAGGAGATCATCAAGGGCGGCGTCATCATCGCGGCGGTGGTCGCCGACCAGTACCGGCAGCGGCGGCGGAAGTCGGTGTAAGGCGAAGGCGGCGGCGCTTCCTCGAGCGCCGCCCCGCATTCCGGGGCGGCCCGGCTCGCCGCACGCTCCAATGATCTCTAACCCTGACCTCAGGAACCTCCCCATGACGACCCGCGCCATCAAGTTCGGCTTCAACCACATGATCTATCCGGCGCTGACGCCCGACGAACTGGTTGACGCGGCCGTCAAGCTCGGCGCCGTCGCGATCGAATTGCGCAACGACGTTGGCGACAACAGCCTGAAGGACGTCGAAACCGCGCGCCGGGTGGGCGCCAAGGCCACGGACGCCGGGCTCGAGGTCCGTAGCGTCAACGCGCTCTATCCGTTCAACGTGTGGAACGATGAGCGCGCCCGCCAGACGGAGGCGCTCGCCTCGCTTGCCGCGGCCGCCGGCGCGACCGGTCTCGTCATGTGCCCGCTGAATGAAGGCAAGATGCTTGAGAACACGCCGGAGAAGGCGGCGGCTTTGCGCGCCGCCCTGACGGGAATCCGGCCGATTCTCGAAGCGCACGGCCTCAAGGGCTTTGTCGAGCCGCTCGGGTTCCCGGTCTCGTCGTTGCGCCTCAAGCGCGACGCGCTCGCCGCGATCGACGCCATCGGCGGCGCCGACGTCTACTCGCTGGTGCACGACACGTTCCATCACCGCGGCGCGGGGGAGAGGGCTGTATTCGCCAAGCGCACGGGCCTTGTGCACATTTCGGGGCTCGAAGACCCGGCGATCAGCTTCGCCGACATGCTCGACGGCCATCGCGTGCTCGTCGGCCGGAAGGACCGGCTCGGCAACGTCGAACAACTCCGTCAGCTCTACGCCGACGGCTATGACGGCGTGGTGTCGTTCGAGCCGTTCGCCAAGGAGGTTCACGGCCTCAGCGATCCGATCGGCGCGGTGCGCGAAAGCATGGCGTACCTCAGCGAGGCGCTGGCGGCTTAGCCCCGTCTTCGTCGCCCGACGGACATTGCGGGTGAATCGGAGGGGCGGCGTGTGGCCGACCATGGCGCAATTGACCGGCGGTGTCTCGCCGCCCAAGGCGCGCGGGACGCGTGCCGTCCAAAAGAACGCGAAGCCGGCCCGCCTAGACGTTTTCCGGGGTGTAGATGCTGACCGGCGTGACCGTCGTGCCGGCTACGCCGTCCATGCGGCCGAGGAGCCGCGCCATGACTTCGACTGCGGCGCGGACCTCGAATTGCGGGTTTTGGTCAATGATCGCGCCGATCGCCCGCTCGCGCAGAAGCCCGCGGCGCTCCTCGGTCAATTCATGGGCGATCAGCACGACGTCCCTGTCGCGCCCGAGCGCGCGAAGGGCGGAGACGACCTCCGCCGCGCCCGCCGTGACATGGTAGACGCCGCGGATCGCCGGATTCAGCTTTAGGGCCTCGGCGACCAGCAGGCCGGCCCTCTCTGCGTCTTCGCCGCTCTGCAGCGCCGCCTCGAGCCTGCAGCCGGAATAATGCTCGCTCAGCACCTGCCGGAATCCGGCTTCGCGTTCGCGGTGGCCGCGCAGGCTGAGCAAGCCGGCGATCATGACGACGTCTCCCCCCTCCCGACCGAGGAAGCGGCCCATCAGATCGCCCGCCACTCTCCCGGCCTGCCGGTCGTCCGGCCCCACATAGGCCGAACGGCCGCTGTCCGGGAGATCGGTCGCAAGCGCGATGACCGGGATCGTTCGACAGACATCGCGCGTCGCCGCAGCGATCCGCGGATCGTCCGGGCTCGTGACGATCAGTCCGTCGTGGCGCGGCCCGAGGCTCCTGATCTTCGCGGCGATGCCGCGCGCGTCGTCGAACGCGATCTGGTGGATCAGGAACTGAAGATTGAGGTCGGCATAGGCGCGGCTCGCGATCGAGAACGCGTCGCGCAAGGCGGCATGGAACGGATTGGCGGACAACTCGATGAGGACGGCGATACGCCGCACGCGCGAGTACTTGCGAGTCAGCATGCGATCGAGTCTCAGCCGTCGCGCGGCTGAAAGCACGAGGGCGGCCTTCTCCGGCTTCACCCCGCCGCGATCGTTCAGCACGCGATCGACCGTCGCGGTCGAGACCCCGGCAAGCTGCGCGACATCGGCGATGATCGGCTTGCGCGCCATAGCTCATGATTCCTCCCGCGTTGATTGAAAACCATCAAAACGGCGCTGTCGAGTCTTGCTGTTTCGCTCTAGCTTTCGAGCAATCCGACCGCAGGCGATGTCGGCCGGCCGAGCGGAGTCCGAAGGAGGCGGCGCATGATGGGAGTTTCGATCGCGACCGCGCCATGCTGCTGGGGCGTCGACGACGTCCGCAATCCGAACCTGCCGCCGTGGGAGCGCGTCTTCGACGAGGCCGCAGCCGCCGGCTACCGGGGGCTCGAACTTGGACCCTACGGCTATGTGCCGCTCGACCTCGAACGCGTCGGCGCGGCGCTTACCGCCCGGAACCTGCACATCGTCGCCGGAACGATTTTCGACGACCTCGTCTCACCCGCGAACCGCGAAAACCTGCTCCGCCAGACCGCCGAGATCTGCGCGCTGGTGAGCCGCCTGCCGCCGGTCGAACCCTACCAACGGCAGCGGTTCGCAACCCCGTACCTCACCGTCATGGACTGGGGCCACGACGAGCGGGACTTCGCCGCAGGCCATTCCGACCGCGCGCCGCGCCTTTCGGACTCCGGATGGACCGGCATGGTCGCCAACATCGAGGCGATCGCCGCGCTCGCGCGCGACCGTTATGGGGTGCGCGCCGTCATCCACCCGCTCGCCGGGGGTTACATCGAATTCGCCGACGAAGTGCGGCGCATCGCCGACGACGTCCCGCAGGAGACCGCCGGGCTCTGCCTCGACACCGGCCACGCCTATTACGCCGGCATGGACCCCGTCGCCACGCTCGTCCAATACGCCGAGCGGCTCGACTACATCCATTTCAAGGATATCGACAAAGCCAAATTCGACGAGGTCATGGGGCGGCGCATCCGCTTCTTCGAAGCCTGCGCGGAGGGTGTTATGTGCCCGATCGGCAGAGGGCGCCTCGACTATCCGGCGATTCGCGGCGCTCTCGACCGCATCGGCTACCAGGGCTTCATCACCGTCGAGCAGGAGCGCGATCCGCTGAATGCAGGCGGCAGCCTCGCGGACGTGAAGGCGAGCCGCGACTACCTGCGCAGCGTCGGGTTCTGAGGGGTCCGAAAGGAATCGAGCGCAATGATCGTCGGCAAGCGACAGACCGAGAAGCCGATCCGGTGGGCGATGGTCGGCGGCGGCGGCACGAGCCAGATCGGCTACATCCACCGCTCAGCCGCCTTGCGTGATCGGACCTTCGAACTCGTCGCCGGCGCCTTCGACATCGACCCTGCGCGGGGCCGCGCTTTCGGCGTCGAACTCGGCGTCGCGCCCGAGCGCTGCTATGCCGACTACCGCGCGCTGTTCGCGGCGGAGGCGTCGCGGGCGGACGGCGTGCAGGCGGTGTCGGTCGCGACGCCCAACAATACCCATTACGAGATCGCCAAGGCTGCGCTCGAACACGGGATTCATGTCGTCTGCGAGAAGCCGTTGTGCTTTACAGTGGCGGAAGCCGAGGACCTGAAGCGGCTCTCGCAAGACAAGCGCAAGATCGTCGGCGTCACGTACGGCTACGCCGGCCATCAGATGATCGAAGAGGCGCGGGCCTTGGTGGCGGCCGGCGAGATCGGCGAGGTCCGCCTCGTCAACCTGCAGTTCGCGCATGGCTTCCACAGCGCTCCGGTCGAAGAGAAGAACCCGGCCACGAAATGGCGCGTCGACCCGAAGTTCGCGGGGCCCAGCTACGTGCTCGGCGACCTCGGCACGCATCCGCTCTATATCTCGGAGGCGATCGCGCCCCATCTCAGGATCAAGCGGCTCCTATGCGTCCGGCAGAGCTTCGTCAGAAGCCGCGCGCCGCTCGAAGACAATGCGATGACGCTGATGGAATACGACAACGGCGCCTTCGGCACGGTCTGGTGCAGCGCGGTCAACGCCGGCTCGATGCATGGCCAAAAGGTTCGCATCGTCGGCTCGAAGGCCAGCCTCGAGTGGTGGGACGAGCGGCCGAACCAGCTGTCGTTCGAGGCGCAGGATCAGCCCGTGCGCATCCTCGAGCGCGGCATGGGCTATCTCGCCGCCGAGGCGACCGCCGACGACCGGATCGGCGCCGGCCACCCCGAGGGCCTCTTCGAGGCTTGGGCCAACCTCTACACCCGCTTCGCCATCGCCATGGACGCGAGCGATCGCGGCGACGCCGAGCGGCTTGCGAGCTTGCGCTATCCCGATATCGCCGCCGGCGTCGAGGGCGTGCGCTGGGTGGAGAATTGCGTACGCTCCGCCGAGGCCGGCGGCGTCTGGATCGACTATCGATAGCGACGAAAAAGGGACCCGGGAGGACATCCATGCGCATAGCGCTTGATCCGTACATGCACCGCCATCTCTCGCTCGAGGAGCTGCCGCACAAGGTCGCAGAACTCGGCTACGAATGGATCGAGCTCTCGCCGCGCGAGGATTTCCTCGCCTGGTGGGTCCATCCCCGCGCCTATCCCGAACGCATCGCGAGCTTCAAGACGGCGCTGAAAGATCACGGCGTGAAGATCGCTTCGCTCCTGCCGATGTACCGCTGGGCGAGCCCGCACGAGGACGAACGCCAGACCGCGGTCCGCTACTGGAAGAAGGCGATTGAGATCGCCGTCGAGATGGGCGTCGACACGATGAACAGCGAGTTCGGTCGCGGACCCTCGCCGGACCGCGGGCACTCGGCCAATTGCTGCGGCGGCCAGTTCACCCACGAATTGAGCGAGGCCGCCTGGTGGCGCTCGATGGAGGAGTTGGTCCCGGTGTTCGAGAGGGAGGGGATCCAGCTCAACCTCGAACCGCATCCCGAGGACTGGTGCGAGACGCTTCATCCTGCCGTCGACATGATCCGGATGATCGGTTCGAAGGCCGTCAAGTTCCTCTACTGCGCGCCGCATACCTTCTATTTCGGCGACGACATTCCGAAGATGATGCGCGACGCGGGGTCGCTGATCGCGCATGTCCACGTCGCCGACACTTACAGCCACAAGGCGTCCTCCGGCTTGCGCTACATCTGCAATCCGCCGGGCGCGAAGGTGACCATCCATCAGCATATGGACATCGGCCAGGGCGAGGTGAACTGGGACCAGTTCTTCTCCTCGCTCGCGGCGACCGGCTTCGACGGGATCATGACCTCCTGCGTCTTCGCCTGGGAGGAGCGCGCCGACGAGTCGGGCCGCCTCATGCGCGAGACGATGCAGAAATACGTCGACAAGTACTGGACGAAGGCTACGGCCTGAATTCACCCCGGCGCGGAGCCGCCGGACTCTCTCTTGAAGGAAAGTGGAAAAATGTCTCTGAAGATCGGCGTCATCGGCGTCGGAATGATCGGCCGGGAGCACATCAACCGGTTGGCGAACACGCTCGTCGGCGCAAGCGTCGTGGCGCTTGCCGACGTCAACGCGAAGCAGGCCGAGGCCGCCGCGGCCG
The DNA here is from genome assembly GCA_963822215.1 of uncultured Alphaproteobacteria bacterium. GTDB lineage: Bacteria > Pseudomonadota > Alphaproteobacteria > Rhizobiales > Beijerinckiaceae > Roseiarcus. The sequence goes on along the minus strand of CAWGGX010000004.1, from coordinate 1,008,570 downwards.
GCCTTCCGGGCGCCAGGGTCTATCCGGACGGCGAGGCGCTGATCGCGGCGCCCGAAGTTGAGGCCGTCGTTGTCACCTCGTGGGGGCCGACCCATAGAGCCTACGTCCTCGCCGCGATCAAGGCGGGCAAGCCGGTCTTCTGCGAAAAGCCGCTCGCCACGACCGCCGAGGCCTGCCTCAGCATCGTCGAGGCGGAGATCGCCTCCGGCCGCCATCTGGTGCAGGTCGGTTTCCAGCGGCGTTACGACAAAGGCTATCGCGCCCTGAAGAAGGCGATCGACGACGGCGTCGTCGGCGCGCCGCTGATGGTCCATTGCGCCCATCGCAATCCGTCCGTGCCGGAGGCTTATGTCAGCGACATGGCGATCGTCGACACGTTCATCCACGAGATCGATGTCCTGCGCTGGCTGATCAACGACGATTACGTCTCCGCCCAGGTGCTCGTCCCGCGCAACACGAAATACACGCACCCGAAGCTCAACGATCCGATCATCGTCCTGCTGGCGACCAAGAACGGCGTGCGGATCGACGGCGAAGTCTTCGTCAACTGCCGCTACGGCTACGACATCCGGTGCGAGGTGGTGGGCGAGGAGGGCGTCGCCGGTCTGCCAGAGCCCGAAAGCGTCGTCCTGCGCCGCGACGCCAGGCTTTCGACGACGATCATGCAGGACTGGAAGCTGCGCTTCATCGATGCTTACGATGTCGAGCTGCACGACTGGGTCGGGGCGGCCAAAGTCGGCAGGGTCAACGGTCCCAACGCCTGGGACGGCTATTTCGCCGCCGTCACCGCCGACGCGTGCCTGGAGGCTATGCGCACCGGCGCCGTCGCGCCGATCGTCACCCCGCCGCGCCCACCATTCTACGCGTGACCGTCAAGCGCTTGCATCGGAGGGGCGGCGTCTCGCCGCCCAAGGCGCGCGAGACGCGCGCCCTCCCATGGAGCCCGCCTCGGATTCCTGCGGCGACCTGTCGCCATCGAGGATCGGTCCGCGCGCTTGACGCGCGCCCGCCCGTCCCCGACAAGACCGCGATCAGGCAGGAGGTCGGCGCGATGACGGACCGGCATGAGACGATGCGCGCGGTGGCCGCGGCCCGCCCCGGGGGGCCGGAGGTCCTTGTGATCGAGACGCGCCCGCGCCCCGTCCCCGGGCCCGGCGAAATCCTGGTCAAGGTCGAGGCGGCCGGCGTCAACCGGCCGGACGTCCTGCAGCGCATGGGGTTCTACGCGCCGCCGCCGGGCGCGAGCGATATTCTCGGCCTCGAGGTCGCCGGCTCGGTTGCGGAGCGCGGACCCGGCGCCGCCCGATATCCCGAAGGAGCGCGCGTGACGGCGCTCGTTCCCGGCGGCGGCTACGCCGACTATTGCGTCGCGCACGAATCGAACGCCTTGCCTTGGCCTCTCGGGCTGACAGCGGTCGAAGCGGCGGCGATCCCCGAAACCTATTTTACCGTCTGGACAAACGTCTTCGACCGCGGCGCGCTCAAGGCCGGCGAGACCCTGCTGGTTCACGGCGGGACCTCCGGGATCGGCACGACGGCGATCCAACTCGCCAAGGCGTTCGGCGCCACGGTGATCGCGACGGCCGGCTCTGACGAAAAGGTCGCCGAATGCATCCGGCTCGGCGCCGATGTCGGCGTCAATTACCGGACAGACGATTTTGTCCAGCGCACCTCCGCGGCTACGGGTGGGAAGGGCGCCGACGTCATCCTCGACATGGTCGGCGGCGACTACGTCGCACACAACCACGCTGCCGCCGCGCTGGACGGCCGGATCGTCCAGATTGCCTTCCTGCGCGGTCCCAAAGCCGAGATCGACCTTCGGTCGCTCATGCACAAGCGGCTCATCCACACTGGCTCGACCCTTCGTCCGCGCCCACCAGCCGAGAAGGCGGTCATAGCCGAGGCCCTGCGGACGCGGGTCTGGCCGCTCATCGAGGCCGGTCGATGCAAACCCGTGATCGATTCGGTCTTCCCGCTCGCGGACGTGGCCAAGGCCCACGCGCGGATTGACGGCGGCGCGCACGTCGGGAAAATTGTTTTGGCGCTGTGAGGCTGTTCAACTCTTGAAAGCCCTGCGACTTTGCCTAATCTAGGTGGTGGAGCGCGGACCAGTGGATGCCGCGCCGAAGGGAATGCCACGCTGACGCTCACGTCTTATTCGAACGCGACCCGGAAGGCTGACGGGCCCGCGGCAGGCGCTCTAGCGCTCGATTCCTTGTCCCAGGCGATTTTCGACAGCCTCGAGGACGCAAAAGCCGAAAACATCGTTTCCATTGACCTTACCGGAAAAACGACGATCGCCGATCGGATGATCATAGCGTCCGGTCGCTCGAGCACCCACGTGGGCGCGATCGCCGACCGGGTGGTTAAGGCGTGCCGTGAGGCTGGGTTTCCGACCCCCAAGATAGAGGGCATGCCGGTTTGTGACTGGGTGCTTCTCGACGCTCGCGACGCGATCGTCCACATCTTCCGCCCGGACGTCCGTCAGTTCTACAATCTCGAAAAGATTTGGGGCGCCGACAGGCCTGGCGAGCTCAGGGGGAGCTGAGACGGGCGAAGCGAGGCCATCGGGTGCGGATCACGCTGATTTGCGTCGGCCGCCTGAAGTCGGGGCCGGAGCGCGAGCTCTTCGAGCGCTATTACGCCCGTCTGAAGGCGATGGCGCGATCGGCGGGCGTCACCGACGTCGAGCTGCGCGAAATCGACGAGTCCCGGGCTCGACGGCCCGAGGATCGGCGCGAGGAGGAGGCTTCCAGCCTCGGCAAGGCGCTCGGGGCCCGCGACGTCCTCGTCGCGCTCGACGAACGCGGCGAATCCCCGAGCAGCGAGGCGTGGGCGGCCGACATCGCTCGCGCGCGCGACGCTGGGAGCGCCGCCTATGTCGTCGTCATCGGCGGTCCGGACGGTCTGTCCGCCTCGCTTCGGGCAAAGGCGTTCAAGGTGATCAGTTTCGGCGCCATGACTTGGCCGCACCAGCTCGTGCGGGTGATGGCCGGCGAGCAACTCTACCGGGCGTTGTCGATTTTGTCGGGTCATCCTTATCACCGCGCCTGATCGCCCCGATTCCGGCCAGATTTGATGATTGTGGACCCTTTATGCCGGTGAATCGAACACGAAGCGTGCGAGAGGCGTTGCGCGTCGCCGCGGTCGGCGCCGCGGTCGGCGCGGTCGGCTGCGCCGGTCCCGCGTTCGCGGACCCGGCCGGTCCGGCCGCGCCAGCGCCCGAGCAGCGGAAGGCCGACAAGCAGACGGAGTTGCGCGGGGTCGAGGACACCATCAAGGCTTCCGAGGACCAACGCCGGAGCATTCAATCGGAAATCGAATCGATCCGGATGGACAAGGCGCGGCTGATGGACGCGCTGATCGCGACTACAGCCCGCGTGCAGGAGGCCGAGCGCGGCGTCGCCGCGGCCGGGCAGCGGCTGGACAGCCTCAACATGAAGGCTGACGCGCTCAGTCGTTCGCTCGACGCCCGCCGCGGGGCGATCGTCGAGATTTTGGCCGCCGTTCAGCGGATGGGCGTCAACCCGCCGCCGGCGATCCTGGTCCGGTCAGGCGACATGGCCGAGGCGGTGCGGGCGGCGACCCTGCTCAGCGCAATGACCGCCAACCTGAAGGCGGAGACCGAGCGGCTGGCCCATGACATTGAGGACTTGTCGGCGACGCGAGCGACGATCGCCGAGGAGCGGCAGCGGCATGCCGAGGCCATCGTTTCCCTGACCAACGAGAAAGCGCGTCTCTCCGCGCTCGTCGACGCGCGAGCGGAGTCCCTTGTCTCGGCGGAGGCGGCGCTCGGCTCGCAGCAGAAGCGCGCCGCCGACCTCGCCAACCAGGCCGCGACACTCAAGGATCTGATCGCCCGAATCGGCGCCGAGGAGGCTCAACGCCGCGTCCAGGAGCAGGCGGCGCGCGTCGCCGACGAGCGCGCTGCGCGCGACATCGAGGCGAAGGCGGAAAAAGCGCAAGGAATTCAACTGGCTCGCCTGCGCCCGGAGGTCGCGTTTTCCGACATCAAAGGCCGAATGCCGCTCCCCGTGGCGGGGACGATTCTCAAAGCGTTCGGTTCCTCTGACGGCATCGGCGGGACAGAGCATGGGATTCTGGTCGCGACTCTCACGGGCGCGGTCGTATCCGCGCCGGCGGACGGCTCGGTGCTCTATTCAGGGCCCTTTAGGAGTTATGGTCGACTCTTGATAATCGACGCCGGCGAAGGATATTATGTTCTATTGGCGGGTATGGAGCGCACATACGTCTCGCGGGGCGAGGCCGTTCTCTCCGGCGAGCCGGTCGGCGTGGTGGGCGACGGATCGACGAAGATGGCGGCCGCAGCCGCAGTTGGCGCTGGCCAACCCGTTCTCTATATCGAACTGCGAAAAGACGGAACGGCGATCGATCCAGGGCCGTGGTGGGCGAAGACAGACATCGAAAAGGCGCGCGGATGAATCGGAATGCAGGTCTTTTGGGTTTGGGCGTCGTTCTCGGCGTCACGGTGACGCTGGCGGCGCCGCAAACTGTCGCCTACCTCAGCCCCGCCGCGTACGCGGCGGCTGCCGACACCTATCGCCAGCTCAACCTGTTCGGCGACGTGTTCGACAAAATCCGTAACGATTATGTCGAGAAACCCGACGAGTCGAAGCTGGTCGAGGCTGCGATCAACGGCATGCTCTCGTCCCTCGACCCGCATTCGAGCTACATGGACGCGAAAGCGTTCAAGGACATGCAGGTCCAGACCAAGGGCGAATTTGGCGGACTTGGCATCGAGGTGACCCAGGAGGACGGCCTGATCAAGGTCGTGACGCCGATTGACGACACGCCGGCCGCAAAGGCCGGGATCATGTCCGGCGACGTCATCACCGCGATCGACGATGCGCCGACGCAGGGCCTGACCCTCGATCAGGCGGTCGAGAAAATGCGCGGCGCGCTCAATTCGCCGGTCAAGCTCAAGGTCGTCCGCGGCCCCAAGAAGGAGGTCAAGGACTACACCATCGTCCGGGACCTCATCCGCGTGCAGTCGGTCCGCTCGCACGTCGAGGACGGCGACATCGGCTACATTCGCATCACGCAGTTCACCGAACAGACGGCGGACGGCCTGAAGGAGACGATAGATAAGCTGAAGACCGAGATCCCGGCCGACAAGTTCAAGGGTTACATCCTCGATTTGCGCAACAATCCCGGCGGCCTGCTCGACCAGTCGATCGCGGTGGTGAACGATTTCGTCGACCGTGGCGAGATCGTCTCGACCCGCGGACGGACGCCGGATGAGACGCAGAGGTTCGACGCCCGCCCGGGTGGCGATCTTTCCGGCGGCAAGCCGCTCGTGGTGCTGATCAACGGCGGCTCCGCATCCGCGTCGGAGATCGTGTCCGGCGCCCTGCAGGATCACAAGCGCGCGACCCTGATCGGGACGCGCTCGTTCGGCAAGGGCTCGGTGCAGACCATCATGCCGCTCGGCCAGGACGGCGCGCTGCGCCTGACGACTGCGCGCTATTACACGCCGTCGGGCCGATCGATCCAGGCCAAGGGCATCGAGCCCGACTACCGGGTGCTCGAGGAGGTCCCCGCCGATCTCAAGGGCAAGGACGACATGAAGGGCGAAGCCTCGCTCAAGGGGCACTTGGCGAACGGCGACGAGGATACATCGGCGTCGCAGGCCTATGTGCCGCCGGACGAAAAGGACGACAAGCAGCTGAAGGCGGCCATCGGGCTCTTGAACGGCGTGAAACCGGCGGAGACCGCCTCGACCGCGTCGGACCCGGCCAAGCCGAATGACGAGACCGGCAAGACCGTTGGTTCGACGCCGCCGGCGCCCGCCAACTCCGCCAAGCCCAACTGACGGCCTCGGACATGGGAGCGAATTGAAAGCCATGCCGAGAGGTGTCTCTTATCTCGTCGTCGGCGTCCTCGCCGGGGCGGCGCTCGCTGGGGCGTCGCACGGCGTGCTGAAGGCGGCCACCGCCGCCGCCGGGAACAGCGGCGTTCCGCTGTTCGCCGAGGTCTTCGACAAAGTCCGCAGCAACTACGCCGAGAAACCGGATGATGACAAACTCGTCCGGGGCGCGATCGACGGCATGCTTGCCTCGCTCGATCCGCACTCGACGTATTTCGATCCGAAGGCGCTGGAGGACTTCCAGACCAGCATGAAAGGGGAGGAGTTCGGCGGTCTCGGACTCGAGGTGATGATGGAGGACGGCCTGGTGAAGGTCGTGAGCCCCATCGACGACACTCCGGCGGCCCGGGCCGGCATGCTCTCCGGCGACCTCATCACGCGGATCGACGACACACCGGTCAAGGGCCTCACCCTCAAAGAGGCCGTGGACAAGATGCGCGGGGCGGCGAAATCGAGCGTCCGCCTTCTGATCGAGCGCGGCTCCAACAAGGATCTCAAGGAATACACCATCGTCCGCGAGATCATCCACGTCCAGTCGGTCCGCTCGCATGTCGAGAGCGGCGACATCGGCTACATCCGCATTACCCAGTTCAACCAGGAAGCCTACGAGGGAGTGCGTCGCGCGTTCGACCACTTCCGCATCGAGCCCGGCGGCGCCAAGCTCAAAGGTTATGTTCTCGATCTGCGCAACAATCCGGGCGGTCTGCTCAACCAGGCGGTCGAAATCACCAACGCCTTCGTCGACGGCGGGCCGATCGTCACCACGCGTGGTCGCGATCCCGAGCAGCAGCAAAGCTACAGCGCCCGGCCGGGCGTCAACCTGTCCGAAGGCAAGCCGGTCGTCGTGCTGATCAACGGCGGCTCTGCGTCGGCTTCAGAAATCGTTTCCGGCGCGCTGCAAGACCTCAAGCGGGCGACGCTCGTGGGCACGCGCTCGTTCGGTAAGGGATCGGTGCAAACCATTCTGCCGCTCGGCGACGAAGGCGCCCTGAAGCTGACGACGGCGCGCTATTACACGCCGTCCGGTCGCTCGATCCAGGCCAAGGGCATCGATCCGGACATTGTCGTGCTGGAGAACATCCCCGACGATCTCAAGGGCAAGGTCTCGAGCATGGGCGAAGCTTCGCTCATTGGCCATCTGAAGAACGGCTCCGAAGAGGAGAAGGGGTCGGACGCCTACGTTCCGCCGGACCGGGACAAGGACACGCAGCTCGAGGCGGCGGTCGAACTTTTGCACGGCGTGAAGCCCGACCAATTGAAGGCGCCAGCCGCGACGGTCACTTCGCAATGACGCTTCGGCGATTCGTTCTGACCGCGGCGCTTCTGGCGGCGCCGGGCCTCGCCGCCGCCGCCGAACCCGCGGGCTGCGACGCATTCCGCTGGCCGCTGGAGACGGAGCGCGCTGGGCTCGTCGCGGCTGACAAGCCGGTCGTCGCCAACGGCGGCGCGCTCGCCTACGGTTCGGCTGAGACGCTGCGGCTTGCGACCTTCGCCGAGGCGGGCTTGCCACACGCGCCGGAGCGGGCGCCGAAAGGCGATCCGTCCTTCGCCGGCCATTTCAGCCTCGGCGCGCCGCCAAAGCCGGGTATTTACAAGATCACGCTCGCGTCCGAGGGCTGGATCGACGTCGTCGACAACGGCGCTTTCCTTCACCCGACGGCATTTTCCGGCGCCCTCGGCTGCGCTGGCGCGCGCAAGAGCGTGAGGTTCGACCTGCCCGGACGTCCCGTCGACGTGCAACTCAGCAACGTCAAGGACCCCAACATCGCCGTGATCGTGACGCCGGCCGATTAGCTCGGATTGCGTTTGGGTCGACGCGGCGATGGGAACCGCGTTCGGATCGAGCGCGCGGCGTCGCGTCATCCGACGACTCCCAAGGACCGTTTTCAACACGCGATAGCTGTGAAGTCTGGCCGCGCATTGCAACCCGGCGGCGCCCGGTCCTGGGACCCGTTTTCGGCCGCCTGTTCTTTCCCTGATCCGCTCCGAAATTGCCTGATAACCCCCTGTTCCGGTCCTGTTAAGTTCCCTGTTCCGCGCCCGCTCCGGCCCGCAACTGGCGGGTTGTAATGGCGACAACACCATGACATAGCAGGACTTTCCGGATCGGAGCGCCGACCGCGGGGCAAAAAATTCCCTGCTAGCAGGGAATCCGGATCGTCGGCGGCGGACCAAGAGCGCGACGATTTCAGGATACGCTCGAGGCTGAAATCATCCGACCCTAGTCGGACGACGTCGTCGACGGCCTTGTCCGCTCGGGCGAGGTTTTGTCCGGCGCGGCCTCTGAAGAGGCGCCAAGGTCGTTGGCGGCGGGGTCGGGTCCGCCGACCTTCGCCTTCGACAGGAGATCGGCGGCGGCCGCCCGCGCGTCGGGATCCATTTTTTCGGCGACCTCATCGCGCTTTTTCGCCGCTTCGGCGTCACCCTGGGCGGCGGCGAGCGAGAACCATAGCCACGACTGCCGCAAATCTTGGTCGACGCCGAGACCGCGGGCATAAAGGACCGCAAGGTTGTATTGGCTGTCTCGGACGCCCATTTCCGCCGCCCGCCGGAACCACTTCGCCGCTTCGCCGTAGTCCGCTTTCTCGCCGACCGGCTCGGCGTTCATCACGCCGAGGTTATGGGCGGCGCGGGCGTTGCCGGCTTCAGCCGCCGCGAGGTACCAGCGCTTGGCGGCGCCCGGATCGCGCTCGACGCCGACGCCCTTCTGATAAAGCGCGCCAAGCCTGAATTCCGCCGGCGCATAGCCCGCGGACGCCGCGCGGGCGAACCAGAACGCCGCCTTCGCCTGATCCTGGGGCAGCGCGCGTCCCTCGAACAGCTGTTGCGCAAGGTCATATTGCGCAGCCGGCGATCCGGCGAGGACCGCGTCGCGCAAGGCGGAAGCGACGCCGCTCGGTATTGCGGCGGAGAGGTCGGGCGCCGTCGGCCCGCCGTCGCCGCCGACATTCGTGCGCGCCGGATTGATCGAGCCGGTCGGGGCCGTATCGACGGACGCCGGCCCAGTTTTGCTTGTCGCAACGCCAGGCGCTGCAGCGCTGGCAGGCGCTTCTGCGCTCGCAACCTTCACGGTCGGGCCGGCAAGATCCGACTTCTGCATGAAAGGCCCATGCACGGCGATAACGCCGACGGCGGCGGTGACGGCCAGTACGAGAGCCGCTGCGAGCAGCAGTGAGCGTTTGTGATGGGCGTAGAATCGCCTTGCGCCCCGTACGCGCCTGTCGAGGGCCGGCCACGCGGCGGAGGAGTCCACGTCCTTGCTCTCGGCGACGGCGGACTGAGCGGCGCGGCGGGCCGCCGCGATGTGCGCGGAGATCGCGGGATTCGTGCGGGGGCCGATCGCGTTGGCAAGCTCCGCCGCAGTTTGCAGATGGCTCGGCGCGCCTGCTCCGGGCTCGAGCAGAAACTCATGTTCCGGATCGCCGGACGAGGCGCGCGTCTCCTCGCCCATGTTCGAAGCGCGCTGCAACAGAACCGCGCGCGGCGCGATGTCGTCGAGTTCGGAAAGCGGAGAAGGATCGATGGGTCGCGCGCTGGACCGGCGGTCGTTCTCCTCCTTCGGCGGCCGGGGAGCCGGCGATCGTTTCGCTTCGTCGACTGGAAGGCGATCGATCAGTTGGTCCAGAATGTCCTGCATGGTCTGCAGGAGCGTTTCCGTCCGGCGCTCGGCGGCCGCCCGTTCCAGCCGGAACGCGTTGATCTGTTCGGCGACATCGGAACTCGCTTCCGCCGGCTCGCCCGCTCGCTCGCTTTCTTGAAGTTTCTCCACGAGGTTGCGAGTCGTGCGCTCCAGCGCCCCCGCCTCCCCGAGACGCCCCGCCATGACGTCGAGCCTCCCATTGAGCACGGCGAGTTGATCGTCCACGGCCTCCAGGGTCGCTTGACCGGCGAGATGGCCTTCGAGTCTTCGTGCGACATCCTCGACAAGTCGATCCGCGGCTTCCCGGCCCAGGGTCGCGGCCGGAGTCGCCTCGACGCTGGCGCGGATCGCCTTCAGCTCCAATTCGATGGACTGGAGGGCGTCTGTCTCCCGTTCCCGATCGGGCGTCGGGACGCGATCGAGCTTTTCGACGATGTCCGACAGGATCGGTTCGATCTGCGGACCCGTGCGATCCCTGATCTCCGCCGCGGCGAGTTTGTCGCTCAGGTCGCGGACCAGCGCCGCGAGCGGCTCCACGCCCGAAGCTTCGAGTTTGGCGCTGAAGGCGTTCAGCGACGCCTCGACGCGATCGGCGGCGGCCTGCGATTGCCGCAGGTTCGCCTCGACGTTTTGCGCCGCGAGATCGAACTTATCGAGATCCGCCCGGGCCACTGAAGGCTCAGCCGCCTCGCGATTTAGTCGCGTGGACATTTCCGCGAGACGGCGTTCGATCGAGACAAGGACAGGCGCCGCCGTCGCATCGCCCGCCGTCGGAAGCAGCGCCGCGAGCGCGGCGTTTGCAGCCAGACGTTCGACCTGTTCGACAAGTCTGGAAATCTGGTCTTCGAGCCGCTCGAACGGGATGCTGCGCCGGGCGGCGGCGAGGAGGAGGTCATGCACCTCCTCCATCTGTCGGCGAACCGCTTCGATGACCTCCGGGCGAACCATGGCGCCGGCCAGCTCATCAATCCGGGCGACGAGGGAATCGACGCGCCGCTCGATGTCGGCTGCGGCGAGCTTCGGGTCATGGAGGCTGAGGGCCTCGCGCAATTCGTCGGCGACCTTGTCGAGCGATGCGAGCAGAAGCTCATCGCGCTCCTGCAGATTGAGCTCGGAAACGCGCTCTGCAAGGGCGCCCAGGGACCCCTCGAGCGCAGCGACCATCTCGCGCGGCGCCAAGCCCGAGAGGCTGCGCCGCACCGTAGTCATCTGATCCTGCAACGAGGCCAGGTCCCGATCGCTCGCTCGCGTCGCGGACCATTCGCGCCGCAACGCCTCCATCTTTCCTGAGAGCGTGCGAAGATCGAGGCGCAGCGCGTCGGATGACGGGGCGGAGGCGCCGATCGGAGCGCTCGCCGCCAGGCTTTCGCCCAGCCGCCCGGATACGCGCGGGGCATCCGCCGGCGTCTCGTTCAAATCGAGGTCGAGGGTCGTGGCCTGCGGCGGCGAAGGCGCTCGGAACGCATCGCCGAGGGGGGCGCCCTCATGATCGCGCTGCGGCTCGAGGCCGTCGAGCGCTTTGCGGGCGTCGAGCGCCCGTCGGCGGGAGGCGATCTCGGAGATGGCGGATTTGAGGTCGAAGGCCCCGGGAGCGTTGGGCGGCTGGCGAAGAGGACGCTGTTCCTGCACGGGCTCGCCCGGATGAAACGTTCGAGGCGCTGCGTCTTTGACGTCGGACGCGGCGGAGCCCAATTCGGAGCTTTCGGACGATGGCCGAGCGCCCTCGGGCGCCCGAGCGGCCCCGGTGCGCTTTTCGGCGCTCAGCGGATCGGCCGGCACGGGTCCGGCGCCGACAGGGTCCCTCCGCGCAAGAAGCGTTTCGATCGATTGCAGGGCCTTCGCGGCAATGTCTTCGCCGCGCGGGATCCGGCGCTCGACCGTTTCGGCGTTGGCGCGCAATCGTTCCTGAAGGTCCCTCGCGGATGCGCCCTCGAGGCGAAACCGCGGCGGCTCATGCGGGACGCCTCCCAAGTCATCGGCGACACGGCGATCGCGGGAGCCGTCGCGAGCGCTCCCGAGGGATGGCTGGTCGCGCGGTCGCAGGCCCTCGGACTCCGAGGCGTGTTCGGCGATCGCCTGGTCGAGCCATTCCTCGACCGTGACGCCGGCGCGGCCAGCAGCGCGCTCAGCAAGGCGCTGCGCGCCCGGGCTGACGCTTGCGATATCCCACGCCGTGCTCTTACTCATCCCTCGACCGCCGCGGGCGTTTGCGATGTGGCGCGCGCCAGGCGCAGCGCCTTGGCGGGGATCATTCGGTCGTCACGGTGAAGAAACGGTTAAGGACTCGTTTGACTCAGCGTTCGCGCAACGGCCGGCGCAAGCGCCGTGAGTTGTATGACACAACTGGTAGTTGCAATGGGTTCCCGTTTGGGCATAGTGGAGTTGATTCGCGCAGAGAGGTGATTCGGCAGGGCGCGAACACAACGGCGCCGACGAAAGGAGAGGTCATGAACCGGTTGTCATCCCTAAGTTATCCGTCTAGCGCATCTGCGATTGGGAAAGAAAACAAAGTCGATCTCGAGCCCGAAGCTGAGAAGGACGAAATGACGATTAGCCAGATGTCCAGGTTGTACGGTGTGAGCCTGCGCACGCTGCGGTTCTACGAGGATCGCGGTCTGATCAAACCGCGCCGCGAGGGAAACGCCCGCTACTATCGCAACTCCGACCGGACCCGGATGGATATGATCGTGAAGGGCAAGAAGCTCGGCTTCACGCTCACCGAGATCAGCGATTTGATCGGCGGCAAAGGCGCAAGCGAAACGCCCGACCTCGAAGAGCGCCTGCAGCCGCAGCAGATCGTCAACCAGATTAGTCACCTCGAGCGGCAGCGGGAGGAGATCGACAGCGCAATCACCCGTCTCCGCGCCACCCATAACCGCCTGGCGCGCGACAACGCCGCCTGAGAGCCCCGCGGCCCGCGCGCGGCGCGAACGGGCGTCTTACGCTCTCACGCGCGCGGCCTCGACAATGCGCTCCGCCGCGGCGACCGCAGCCTCGATGCTCAGCGGGGTCGTATCGAGCCGGACGGCGTCCTCCGCCGCGCGCAGCGGCGCCGCCGAACGCTCGGAATCACGGGCGTCGCGCTTAAGGATATCGGACAGGATGGCGGCGTAGTCGGCGCGTTCGCCGCGCTGCGCAAGTTCGAGCGCCCGGCGCTGCGCGCGCGTCGTGGCGCTGGCGGTCACGAAAATTTTGACGTCGGCGTCCGGGCATACGACGGTGCCGATGTCGCGGCCGTCGAGCACCGCGCCGCCCGGCCTCAAGGCGAAGGCGCGCTGCGCCTCGAGCAGCGCCTCGCGCACGCCGGGCATGGCGGCGACGACCGAGGCCGCCTCGGCCATTTCGCGGCTACGCAGCGCCTGCTCGTCGAAATCGGTGAGACCGAGCCCCCGGGCCGCCGCGACCGCGGCGCGTTCGTCGTAGAGGTCGCGGTCCGCGCCGATCAGCGCCGCCGCCGTCGCGCGATAGAGGAGCCCGGTGTCGAGATGCGGCAGGCCATATCGGGCGGCGAGGCGCCGGGCGATCGTGCCCTTGCCTGACGCCGCTGGGCCGTCGATGGCGATGATCATCCCGCGCGCTCAATCCCTCGTGGGCCGACTGTCCGGAAGGGCTCTTAAAACCCCGTCGCGCCGCTGTCGAGCGGTCGACGCGGCCCCGCCCGGCTGCGAAGCAGGACCAGCGACAGGCCTCCGGCCTGCCGCGCCGACAGCTTGGCGAGCGCCCAACCCAAAGCTAAAGCTAAGGTGACAATAGAGCGACGGCGTCCGAAGTCGGGCCGCCCTCGGGAGGACGTTGATGAATTTGACAGGACAGCAGATCCGCACGATTGTCGCGGCCTATCTCGGGTGGACCCTCGACGCGTTCGATTTCTTTGTGCTGACCTTCGTCATCAAAGACATCGCCAAGGAGTTCGGGGTCGAGGTGTCGTCCGTCGCCTACGCGCTTTTTCTCACCTTGGCCATGCGCTTCGTGGGGGCCTTCATCTTCGGCCGTCTCGGCGACCTCTGGGGCCGCAAGCCCGCGCTGATGCTGGACATCCTGTGCTATTCGATCATCGGCGCTGCGGCGGCCTTCTCGCCCAACCTGACCGTCTTCCTGATCCTGCGGGCCCTGTTCGGCGTCGCCATGGGCGGCGAATGGGGCCTCGGCAGCTCCCTTGCCATGGAGTTGATCCCGCCGCAGTCGCGTGGGATCGTGTCGGGCGTCCTGCAATGCGGTTATCCCAGCGGCTTTCTCCTGGCGGCGATCGCCTACGGGCTCCTCTACGGCCACACCTTCGGCGACTTCGTCTTCGGCTGGCGCGCGATGTTCCTGCTCAGCGTCCTGCCGGCCCTCGTCGTCCTGTTCATCCGGTCGGCAGTGCCGGAATCGCCAGCGTTCGAGGCGGCGCAGACGCGCGAGAAGCCGAACTTGTGGACCACGATCAGCAAGAACGCGGGGCTCGTCGTCTACATGGTCGTGCTGATGATGGCCTTCAACCTGTTCAGCCACGGCACGCAGGACCTCTATCCGACCTTCCTGCAGAAGCAGCACAAGTTCGACCCGGCGACCGTGAGCTGGATCGCCATCGTCGCCAACATCGGCGCGATCGTCGGCGGCCTGTCTTTCGGCCACATCTCCGAGCGCATCGGCCGGGTCAACGCGATCACCATAGGCGCCCTGATCGCCCTGCCGGCGTTGCCGCTGTGGGCCTATTCGACGACGCCGGTCCTGCTCGCCGTCGGCGCCTTCATCATGCAAATCGCCGTGCAGGGCGCCTGGGGCGTCATTCCGGCCCATCTCAACGAGCTCTCGCCGGGCGCCGCGCGCGCCACCATCCCCGCCTTCGTCTACCAGGCCGGCAACTTCCTCGCCTCCTACAACGGCCCGTTCCAGGCGAAGATCGCCGAGGCCAACGGCGGCGACTACGCCTTTGCGCTGGCGCTAGTGGGGGGCGTTGTCGCCATCGCCATCGCCATCATCATTCGCTTCAGCCCGGAGCGGCGCGGCGAGCTGCTGACGGCGCACTGAGGGACCGGCCGAAGCGGTCGTCAAATCCCCTTGCTGGGCCGGAACGGTTCCTGCGCCTGCTGACGCTCGTTTTCGGGTCGGCCGCCGCCGATCCGAATTCCCTGCTAGCAGGGAATTTTTCCAAGGCCTGATCCGCACCCGCGCTGAAAAACGTCGTAATTTCAGATGCCTGCCGACTTGCAATCCGCCGGTTGCGGCCCTCGGCCCCACCAGAACAGGGAATTGGGGGCGTGCTTTACAGGGAATTTTCGGCCTGTTCGGCGCCGGAACAGGGACTCGAACAGGGACGAAACGAGAGGCCGACAATCCGCTTCGGCCAGGTTGCATTTCGCCTCCGGCCGATCCCGAACGGCGCTGGCGGAATGCTTCACCAAAGCCGCGCGCAACGCCGCCGACCGAGACGTCTCCAGCTCCAGGCCGGAAAAAATGCTTTCGACGGATCGCGAGAGGCGTTGCGGTGATCGTCCTCTTCCGCGAAGCCGGCGCGGACACCCGGCCGCTGCGCCCAACCCGGAGCCAAAAGAGCTGGGGACACGGGAGCGCCCGAGGCCCCTGCTCCGCGTCCATGCCGGACTCCGCCATCGCGAACCTCGTTTTCGCGTCGCGCGCCTGTCAACGCAATCGTCGCCGGCGCCGACCGCAAGCAGCGATCGCAGTGAACACTTGACAGGATGTCGACAGAAGGTTGCAATGTCGTCAAAACATCGAGGAAACGTCACATGACGGCTGGCCTGCACCCTCCCCATCCGCCTGAACCGGCGCCCGGGTTCCTGCTTCGCATGCTGGAGGCGCGCGCGTTCTGGGAGCACTATGCGACTCTTGCGATGCGGCCGCTGTGGACCATGGCCCCGACGGGCGACGGGCATCCGGTGCTCGTGCTGCCGGGACTGGCGGCGGGGGACGCCACGACGGCGCTGATGCGGCGTTTCCTCAAGTCGCGCGGATTTTCGCCCTCAGGCTGGGGACAAGGACTCAACCTCGGGCTGAAGGAAGGCGTGATCGAGCGGGCGCACGAACGGATGCGCGAGCTGTGGCTCGAGCACGGCCGGGCGGTGAGTCTGATCGGCTGGAGCCTCGGCGGTCTCTACGCCCGCGAGCTCGCCAAGCATTCGCCCGAGATGGTGCGGCTCGTCATCACGCTCGGTTCGCCCTTCAACGGCCATCCGCGCGAGACCAACGCCTGGCGGCTCTACGAGCTCGCCAGCGGCCACCGCGTCGACTGGCACGATTTCCATTTGCCGCTCCGCTGGGCCCCGCCGGTCCCGACGACCTCGATCTGGAGCCCGACCGACGGCGTCGTTCCCTGGCGTTGCAGTCTCGAGCCCCGGCTGACGCTGGCCGAAAACATCGTCGTCGAATTCGAGCCATCTCGGGCTCGGGGCGCATCCCGCGGTCCTTTACGCGATCGCCGACCGGCTGGCGCAACCCGAAGGGCATTGGGATCCGTTCCACCGCGACGGCTGGCGGCGCCTCGTCTATTGCGACCCGGAGGCGTACCGGGCCGAGCGCCAGAAGAAGGTCGAGGCGCACGCCGCCGCGACTGCGCAGATGGCGGCGGCCGAATAGAGCGAGCTGAACATCGGTTCGACCAGGGCCGTCATGGGAGCGGTGTGAGCTCCGAAGCGACCCGGAGATCGTAGAACGCCGTGCGATCTCCGTGTGGTTCAAGTCATACGCTTGGCGCCCCACCGGCAATGGCGCAAGGAGGGATAGCGACTGTCGGCGGAACGGCGGGAACGTGAGGGATAGCCGGCGTACAGGCCCGGGCCTGTACACGCAGAGACCGCCCTGAGCGGAAGTTCGGTTTTTCCGTAGGGCCGGTTGCGTCCGTGCCAAACTACTGATCTTCGCGTCCCGTTTGACAGGCGCGGAAATTCTACGAATGATCAATTTGGGGGGTGACGTTGGGAGGTCGCCCATGCCGATTCGGTCTTCAATTCTGTCGACTGCTGGGCGCGGCCGACTCTTTGACAGCGTTATCGATACGGTCGGCGATACGCCGACCATCCGCATCAACAATCTCGGCGTTGCCGGCCGGACGATCTACGCCAAAGCTGAGTTCTTCAATCCCGCAGCTTCGGTCAAGGACCGGCTTGCGCTCAATATCATTGAGGAAGGCGAGCGCAGCGGCGCACTCTTGCCCGGCCAGACCGTTGTCGAGGCGACAAGCGGCAATACGGGCATCGGCCTCGCCATGGTCTGCGCGCAAAAGGGCTATCCGCTCGTGGTCACCATGGCCGACAGCTTCTCCGTCGAGCGGCGCAAGCTGATGCGCATGCTCGGCGCCAAGGTCGTCCTCACGCCGCGCGCGTTCAAAGGCTTCGGGATGTATCAGAAAGCCGTCGAGCTCGCCGAGGCGAACGGCTGGTTCCTCGCCCACCAGTTCGAAACGAAGGCGAACGCCGACATTCACGAGGCGACGACGGCGCGCGAGATTGTGGGCGATTTCGCCGGCAAGCGCCTCGATGTCTTCGTCACCGGCTACGGCACCGGGGGCACGGTCGTTGGCGTCGGACGGGTTCTGCGTCGCGAACGGCCGAACGTGCGGATCGTGCTCAGCGAGCCTTCGAACGCAACCCTAGTGTCCGACGGACGCCCGCAGGCGAGGAATGTGGACGGGTCGCCTGCCTCAAGCCATCCCGCCTGGGAATCCCACCCGATTCAGGGCTGGACGCCGGACTTCATTCCGCTCGTGCTGCAAGAGGCGATCGACGCCGGGCTCTTCGATGAGGTCCGTCCGATTTCAGGCGCCGAGGGAATCCGGTGGGCGAGGGAGCTGGCGCAAAAGGAAGGCATCTTCACCGGCGTGTCGGGCGGGTCCACCTTTGGGGTCGCTCGACAGGTCGCAGAATCCGCGCCGGACGGCACGGTTATCCTGTGCATACTGCCTGACACTGGCGAGCGCTATCTGACGACGCCGCTCTTCGAGGGCATCGAGGCCGAGATGAGCCAAGAGGAACTCGCGCTCTCACGGTCTACGCCGTCGGCGCAGTTCCCGCCGACATGACGGCTTGCGACCGGCCACGCGCCGAATTGCAGGCGCGCCCCGAAAGCCTTGATCCTGAGAATTGGGACGAGGCGCTTGCGGTCGCACGCCTGATTCTGGACGACTTCGTCGCCTATCTGCGCGATGTCCGCGAGCGCCCGGTCTGGCGGCAGATGCCTCGCGACGTCCTCGCGGCTTTTGAAGCGCCGCTTCCCCGCCATCCTGAGCCGCTCTCTGACGTCTGGCGCGAAGTCGCAGACAACGTGATGGCCTACCCGATGGGCAACGTCCATCCGCGTTTCTGGTCCTGGTACATGGGCGCGAGCAACTTCACCGGCGCGCTCGGCGATTTCGTCGCGGCGATTCAGGGATCTAACCTTGGTGGGGGCGCCCATGCCGCGGCCCTCCTCGACCGGCAGGTCGTGGAGTGGCTGAAGGAGATGGTCGGCTTCCCGAAATCCGCGAGCGGGACGCTCGTGAGCGGCGGCTCAATGGGCAACATCATCGCTCTGGCCGTAGCGCGCAACGTCAAGGCCGGCGTCGACGTACGCGAGCTCGGCGTCGCAGCGATTCCAAAACCGCTCGCCTTCTACGGCTCGGATCAGATACATTCTTGCCACCGCAAGGCAATGGAGGCTCTCGGTCTCGGCAACCGGGCGCTACGTCGCATCGCGACCGACCGGTCGCTTCGGATCGACCTCGCCGCGCTCGAAGCCGCCATAGCGGCCGACCGTGCGGAGGGAATTGAGCCGGCCTGCGTGATCGCGACCGCTGGCACGGTCAATACCGGAGCGATCGACGATCTCGAGGCGCTCGCCGCGCTGGCAAAACGCGAAGACGTCTGGCTGCATGTCGACGGCGCTATCGGCGCGCTGCTAGCCATCGCGCCCAAGAACGCCTGGCGCGTCGAAGGGCTCAAGAGGGCGGATTCGATCGCGCTCGATCCGCATAAGTGGTTGCACGCGCCGTTCGAAGCGGGCTGCGCCTTGGTCAAGGACGCGGCGGCGCATCGAAACACGTTCGCCGTTCAACCGGAATATCTTGAGTCGTCGCCGCGCGGGGTCGCCTCCGGCGAATGGCTGCTCGACTATGGGCTTCAGACAAGCCGCGGCTTTCGCGCGCTCAAGATCTGGATGGCGTTGAAGGAGCACGGGGTCGAGAAGTTCGGGCGGCTGATCGATCAGGACATCGCCCACGCCCATCGCTTGAGCGCAATGATCGAGGCCCAGTCCGAACTCGAACTCGTTGCACCGACTAACATCAACATCGTCTGCTTCCGCCACAGGCTCGACGGCGTCGACGCTGCGGCGCTCAAGGCGCACAACACCGAGATCATGCTTCGACTCCAGGAGGAAGGGATCGCCTGCGTGTCGGACACGACCGTGCATGGCGAGTATTGTCTGCGGGCGGCGATCAACAATCATCGCACGCGCGCCGAGGACCTCGACGTTCTGGTGCGCGAGACGGTGCGTCTCGGCCGCTCAATAGCTGTGGCGCCGCCTCCCCCATGACCGCCGGTCCGAGTCCAGGCGCCGCGTTCGGCGTCGGCGTGTGGCTCAGCGCCCTAGGCCTTGAGCAATACGAGGCGGCGTTTCGTGAGAACGCCATAGACGGCGCTGTTCTGCCGACCCTGACCGCCGACGACCTGCGCGAAATGGGAGTCGCTGCAATCGGCCATCGCCGCCGCCTCCTGAATGCGATCGCAGCGCTTGCCGGCGCCTCGGATGACGCCGTCGCCGGCGAGGGTCCCGCCTCCGAGCCCAAAGTGTCGCCAGAGCGCGCTCCGGCCGCCGCCGAGCGCCGGCAGCTCACCGTCATGTTCTGCGATCTCGCCGGTTCGACCGCGCTTTCGGCGCGGTTCGATCCCGAGGACATGCGCGAGGTCATCCGCGTCTACCAGGACACCTGCTCGGGGGTCGTGGCGCGTTACGACGGCTTTGTCGCCAAGTTCATGGGCGACGGCATCCTCGCCTATTTCGGTTTTCCACGCGCGCACGAAGACGACGCGGAACAAGCGGTTCGGGCAGGTCTCGAAATCGCGGCGCTCGTGCCGCGGCTTAAGACCCGCGCCGACGAGCCGCTCGCGGTGCGGATCGGCGTCGCGACCGGGCGAGTCGTGGTCGGCGACCTCATCGGTCAGGGATCGGCTCAGGAACAGGCGGTGGTTGGAGAAACGCCCAATCTCGCTGCGCGGCTGCAGGCGCTCGCAGAGCCGGGCGGGGTGCTGATCGCCGATTCGACGCGCCGCCTGCTCGGCGGCGCATTCGAACTGAAAGACCTCGGCAAGCAGAAGCTCAGAGGGTTTGCGGCCCCTACGCAAGTTTTCGCGGTCGTGTGCGAAAAGGAAGACGTGAGCCGGTTCGAGGCCGCACGCGCGCAGCGCATGATACCCTTCGTCGGCCGCGAGCCCGAGGTCGCGCTTCTTATCGAGCGCTGGCGCGACGCCAGCGCCGGAGAGGGCAAGGTCGCATTGCTCTCCGGCGAAGCGGGGATCGGAAAGTCGCGCATTCTCGCGGTTCTGCGCGAGCGCGTCGGCGAAGAACGGCATATTTCGGTCCGCTACCAATGCTCACCGCACCACCTCAATGACGCCTTCTACCCGATCGTGGCCCAGATCCGGCGCGCCGCCGGGCTTGCGGGCGTTCCGACACCAGATGCGCGGCTCGACCGGATCGAGGCCATGGTCGCTCGCTCGAGTTTCAATGTGAAGGAGGTTGCGCCGCTCATCGCCTCGCTTTGCTCGGTGCCGTTCGAGGGCCGTTACCCGCCGCTTGACATGGCGCCAGCCGAGCAGAAGGAGCGCTCGATCGCCGCACTCATCGGCCTCTACGAGGGCCTTGCGCGCGAGGCGCCGGTGCTGGCGATCCTCGAAGACGCCCACTGGATCGACCCGACGTCGCTCGAAGTCTTCACGCGGCTGATCGAACTCGCGCCCCGGCTGCGCACGCTGATTGTCGTGTCGTTCCGGCCGGATTTCGCGCCGCCGTGGACTGGCCGCGCGCATCTCGAGCTCTTGTCGCTAGGTCGCCTCGGGCGGCGACATGCGGTCGAGCTGATCGACCGCGTCGCAGGAGGCAAGGCCCTCCCCGCTGAAGTCCTCGACCAGATTGTCGCCAAGACGGACGGAGTGCCGCTGTTCATCGAGGAACTGACCAAGACCGTTCTCGAGTCCGGCCTCCTCCGCGAGGAGATCGGCGCCTATGTCCTCGCTTCGAGGCTGACGCCGCTCGCGATCCCCTCAACGCTCGAGGACTCGTTGATGGCGCGCCTCGATAGACTCGCGCCGGTCAAAGACGTTGCGCAGATCGGCGCAGCGATCGGTCGCGAGTTCTCCTTCCGGCTGCTGGAAACCGTAGCGCCGATCAAGGGGGCGGGCCTGGCGGAGGCGCTTCGGCAGTTGGAGGCGGCCGAGCTCGTGTTCACGCGCGGCGCGCTGCCTGAGGCGACCTACGTTTTCAAACACGCGCTCGTCCAGGACGCGGCTTACCAGAGCCTTCTCAAGAGCCGTCGTCAGGTCCTTCACCAGCGGATAGCAGAGAGTCTGTGCGACCGGTTTCCCGACCGAGCTGAGGAGGAGCCGGGTCTTGTGGCCCACCATTTCACTCAGGCCGGCATGCCTGACGCCGCAATCGAGTGGTGGAAACGTGCCGGGTCGCGGGCGATGCGCCGCTTCGCCAATCCCGAGGCGGTCGTTTCGTTCGGGAATGCGCTCGGTCTCGTTCCCGACCTGCCGCCAGGCGCGGCGCGGGACGAGCGGGAACTAGCCCTGCGGCTTGCTGTCGGGCCGGCGCTGCTCGCCGCGCGAGGCTATGCGTCGACCGAGGTCGAGCGCAACTACCATGAGGCGGAGACGCTCGCCGACAGACTGGGCGACCGCGAAGCGGTGTTCACGAGCACGCGCGGGCTTTGGCATTACTTTTACGACCGAGCCGAACTCGACCAGGCGTTCACGCTGGCGCAGCGGCTGATCGCCATCGGCGAACTGGACGGAAGCGCCGAGCGGATGAGTCTTGCGCTGCGGGCCTTTGGCTCGACCTTGATGAGCAAAGGCGACTTCGCTGGCGCGCTCGGCGCTTTCGATCGATGCCTCGCAGAAGGCGCGCGCGCCACCCGGGGCGCGAGCCTTGCGCGGCACGGCGAAGAGCCGCAGGTCGTCGCGATCCAATACAAGGGCCTTGTTCTCGCATTGCAGGGACTGCTCGATTCCGGACTCTCGACGGCGCGGGAGGCGGTGGCGCAGGCCGAGGCGCTCAACTTTCCCCTTGTTGTCCCTTTCGCCTCGACGATCCTGAGCCTCATTCTGGTAATGCGGCGGGACTTTGTCGCCTGCGCCGCCCTGTCGTCGCGCCAGCTCGAATTCTGCGCCGAGCACGGTTTTGTCTTCTGGACCGCGGCGCATCAAATTTTGAGGGGCGCCGCCCGCGCGCATCACGATGGGAGCGCGGAAGGACTTGCCGAGACCGAGGCGGGGATTCGCAACTGGGGAAGGACAGGCGCCGCGCTGCACGTTCCGACGTGGTCATGCGTGCTCGCGGACGCGGCGCTTGCCGTCGGCGATCTCGACGCCGCTGAAAGGGCGCTCTCAAACAAAAGGGAACAGGCCGAACGGCGGGGGGAGCTTTACGCGATGGCGGAGCTTCTGAGACTCGAGGGACGGATTGCCGCTTATCGCGGCCGAGCGGATCAGGCTTGCCAAGCCTTCACGGAGGCGGTCGCTGTCGCCCGCCGCCAGGGCGCCGGCCTCTATTTGCTGCGGGCCAGTCGAGACCTGGCACAGCATATGGCGAAGACAGGGGACGCGATCGGAGCGCGCGAACTTCTTGCGCCGGTAATTGCGGCCGTTGCCGAGCATCGCGATGGAGCAGAATTCAAAGAGGCGTCCGCGCTCCTTTCGTCGCTGGAGAGGGACCCAATAGCCCCGACCTGACGAATTTCCGCTCCTGGCGCCTCTGTCGCCTTCCGTCTGCGCTTCCGTCTGCGGCAGCTTTCTCAGGGTCTCCGCCTGTACCGGGTCAATCCCGAAAGGCGGCAACGCGTCCACTCCGGCCGCCTACCGACCGGCTTGACGGGCGCCCGCGAAAGGTTGGCGCCCCTCGATTGCGGCTTCCCAAGCCGTGAGTTGGAGATCGCTCGCAGTGACGGAAACGATTCGACCCGAAATCACGCTGCGCCAGCGGCGCGCGCCGGCCGAATAGCCTCGGCCGAAATTACTGGTGCCTGGCGCGCAGCGTCTTCTTGTCGACCTTGCCGACCGAGGTGAGCGGCAGTTCGGCCACGAAGGTCACGGTCTCGGGGATCGCGATCTTCGAGAGGATTCCCCGTTCGACGTAGGAGGCGACATGCAGGCGGATGTCGTCCGCGCCGACCTTGCCGACGTGGTCGGGATGAAGCACGACCAGCGCATGCGGCCGTTCGCCCCATTTGACGTCCTTCATCGGGATCACCGCCGCCCGCTGAACGCCCGGCTTCTCCATGATGATATTTTCCAGAAGAATTGACGAGATCCATTCGCCGCCGCTCTTGACGATGTCCTTCAGACGATCGGCGATCCGGAGGTAGCCGTCCGGGTCAATCGAGGCGACGTCGCCGGTGTGCAGATACCCGCCGCCCCACAGCACTTCCGAGGCCTCGGGGTTGTTGAGATAGCCGGTGGTGAGCCAGGGCGCGCGCACGATGATCTCGCCGGTCGCCCTACCGTCATGCGGCACTTCCGCCATGTTCTCGTCGACGACGCGCAGATCGACCATCGGCGCGGCGATGCCTGTGGAGATCCGATAGGCGAGCTCTTCCTCGAAATCGCGCCCGACATGTTTCGATTTGAGGTGGGCGCCGGTCAGCATCGGGCCCGATTCCGATTGCCCGTAGCCTGCGAACACGTCCATGCCGCGCGCGAGCGCCGCCCGGGCGAGCGCAGGAGGTAGCGCCGCGCCGCCGACGACCATCTTCAGATGCGAGAGGTCGATCTTGTCGACCCCCGGCGCGGTCAGCAGCATTTGCAGAAGGGTCGGCACGCAGTGGGTGAAGGTCACTTTCTCCTTTTCGATCAACTTGACGAAAATCTCAGGCGTGTAGCGACCGGGGAACACGATCTTGCAGCCCGAAAGCGTCGCGGTATAGGGGCAACCCCAGGCGTGAACGTGGAACATCGGCGTCATCGGCATGTAAACGTCGTCGCGATGGAAGCGGCCGTGGCCGGGCGCAAGACCATATTCGACGAGGCCGGCAAGCGTGTGCAGCACCATCTGCCGATGGGTGAAATAGACGCCCTTCGGCCGACCGGTTGTTCCCGTCGTGTGGAAGATGGTCGCGCAGGCGTTCTCGTCGAAGTCCGGGAACGGGTAGTAGGGCGAACCGATCGACAGCAGCGCCTCGTATTCGGCCTTGATAGGAAAGTTGATCTTCTGCCGCTCGGGCCGGTCGTGCATCAGGACGTAACTCTTCACCGCCTTCAGATGGGGCGCGAGCTTCTCGACGAGCGGCAGGAAGTCGGCGTTGAACAGCACCGTCGTCGCGCCGCTGTCGATGATCGTGTAGGCGATGTCCTCGGGAACCAGGCTGACGTTCACTGTCTGCATCACCGCGCCCATCATCGGGATGGCGAAGTAGCATTCGTGATAGCGGTCGCTGTCCCATTCGAGGATCGCGACGACGTCGCCCTGATCGACGCCAATCTCAGCCAGGCCGATGGCCAGCCGTCCGATCCGCTCGCGGAACTCGCGGTAGGTCCGGCGGCGAAGGTCTCGGTAGACGATCTCCTGATCGGGCGCACGCGTCATCGGCGAATGCAGCAGGTGCTTGATCAGCAGGGGATAGGTGTAGGCCGACGGCGTGGGCGGTACGATCTTGACGGGCATGGCGATCCCTCCATTTGTGCTTTTTCGAAATGTTCGACTACGCGCGCCCGCGCGGACCCGCATTGACGCGGATCAACAAACGCTTTCACGCCTCACGAACGATCGTGGCGCGACCTTAGAGCGTTCCGGTGGCTTGGAAAGAAGGCCGCCGCGGGCCCGCTCGGCCGAAACGGCGTCCATATTCCGAGCGGTTGGGCGAGCCGGTCGGCGACGACCCATAGCGCAGCGGGGTTGAAACCGAGCCCGAGGTGCGAGCCCCGCACTTCCACGTTTTCGCTCTCAGGACCCTCTGGCTGAAGGCAGGCTCGCCAGGCGACGACGCCGTCCGTACGGCTGTAGATCGAGGTGCAGGGAACTGGCAGCGGCTCGGCGAGCGCTTTCAATTGCTCCGGCGTCCGCGCCGGAAAGGCCTCCCCGGTGAGCCGCCGCCAGGCGGCGCCGACGTTGGTCGCCGTCGGCGCCGCGAACGGGCTGCCGAGCGTAATCGCCATCCGCACCGCGCCCGGCGCGATCCGGGCGGCTTCGCGCGCGATCAGGCCGCCCCGGCTCCAGCCGATCAGCGTGACCTGCGTCCCCGTCGCTACGCGAAGCGTGTCGATCTGGGCCGCGACAGCCGGCAGATCCGCCCCGGCGGCCCGGACATTGCGCCCGCGATTCCAGCCGTGCGCCTGGTAGCCAAGAAACTTCAGATAAAGGCGCAGCGCCGCCGTGGATCGGTCGGTCGCGCCGAGCCCCGGCAGAACGATGACGGCTTGCGGCGCGCCGCGCGGAGCGGACGCCAGGAACGGCGCCGCCGCCAGAAGTCGGGCGGGACTCGCAAGCCCGCGCGCCTCGAGGGCGAGCAAGAACGCCGAGGGCGGCGCGATGCCGGCGCGGTCGGCCGCCATGGGGCTACGCTTTCGGCCTGCCGCTCGCACGGGGCGCCCGGTGAGTCTTGCCTGCGGCCGCCTTGGCGACCCGGCGTGTTCGTGGCGCCTTCGCGGGCGGCGTCTCCGGCGCCGGCGCGGCCGGGCGGTGCGGGGGCCGCTTTGCCCCGGCCTTGGCCTTCCCAGCCGCCGGTTTCTTATCGGCAGGTTCGGGGCGCGGTTGCTCAGGCGTCGCGGCCTTCGCGGCGAGCCGGCTGCGCAATGTCTCGGTCGCGGCGGCGAGCGCGTCGACTTGGCGGGTGAGCGCGGTCGTCTTTTCGGACTTGGGCGCACGCGGCCCATGCGGCGGCTTCGCCTCGCCCAGCGCGATCGGCTTGTGCGCCGCGGCGGGCTTGGCCTCGAGCGCCACGGCGATCTTGCCGACGATATCGGGCCTGGCGAGTTCCGCGTTCGCCCCTTGCAGGGCGGCGAAGTCATCAACGATGAAATCGGCGATCCGCTGCGCATCCGGCACGGTCTCGCTGCAAGCGATAAGGCCGAAGTCCAACTGGTCGAGATAGCTCTGCACCGTCACGTTGAGCGCGCAGCCATGGTAGGGAATTGAGATGGGGAAATAGTGCGTGGCGGGCGCGCCGACGCAATAGAAGGGTTGCCGCGGGCCCGGCACGTTCGAGATCACCAGATTGAAAAATGGCCAGAGGTAGTTGGCGCCGCGCGCGGCCGCCCACAGTCTGGTCAGACCCATGACGACGAGCGGCGCGGCGACGATCGAAATGTCGGTCGTCATGAGATCGCGCATATCGGCGAACAGGTTCTTCGCCTCCTGGCCCGCCGTCTGGGCTGCTGCGAGTTGCGGCAGCGGCTCGGCCACCTCGGTCGGCAGGCGCGAGAGGGTGAAGACCACCTGGTTATTGAGCTGAGCGTTGCCAAAGGGTCTGATCGAGGCCGGCACGCCGACGGCGAGGCCCTTATCCGGCAGCGCCGCGTGTTCGAGGAGGTAGCGGCGCAGCGCGCCGGCGCACAGCGTCAGCACAATATCGTTGACCGTCACGCCCCTCGATTTGGCGAGCGCCCTGACCTCGGGAAACGGGAGCGAAGAGGTCGCGTACACCCGATGCGCCGAGATCGCCCTGTTAAACGGCGTCCGGGGCATCTCGCTCAAATAGCGGTACAGAAAGCGCGCATCGCGGCTGAGGTGGGGAGCGGCCTTGGTCAGCGCCCTGGCGACGCCCGGGAGCGACCTGACCGTTCTCAAGCCCTGACGGATGAAGTCGCCGATTGCCGTGCTCGCCATTTCGATGAAATCGTTCGGCTCGGCGTCGGGCGGAACAGACCTCGGAGGCAGGCCCTCATGCTCTGCGTCGGGCGAGAGGTCAAAGGTGACGCCGAGGGTCGCCATGCCGGCAAGGCCGTCCATCGCTGAATGATGCACCTTGACGTAAACGGCGAAGCTGCCGTCCTCGAGGCCCTCGATGAAGTGGTACTCCCACAGCGGGCGCTTGCGGTCGAGCGGGACGGCATGAAGCTGCCCGATAAGAGCGCGCAAGTCCGCCATGCCGCCGGGTTTCGGCAGCGCCTCATGGCGGATGTGGTAGTCGAGGTCGACCTTGTTCTCCACAATCCAGGCCGGATGATCGAGGCCGAGCGGCGTCGGCTCGAGCCGGCGGCGATAGGACGGCAAGAGATCAAGCCGAGCCGCGGTGTGAGCGCGAAAGCGCTCGAACAGACCCTCTTGTGGCCCGGACGGCTTGAAGATCGTCACGCTCGCGACGTGCATCGGAGTCTCGGGCGTCTCCATGTAGAGAAAGAGCGCGTCGAGCGCAGACAGGCGTTTCATGGCGTTTCCCCAGCGTTTTCAGGAGCGCGAGCTTCCGCCGCGCCATCCGCTTTCAGGCAATGTCCGGCAATCTCGTCGATCAGCAGCGGAACCAGCGCCTCCGGCAGAAAATGGCCCATGCCGGGAACGATGCGCAAGCGGGCGCCGGGAATGGCCGCGGCCGTCATTTTTCCGCCGATGGGCGGCACCAGCGGGTCGTCGGCGCCGTGCAGGACGAGGGTCGGCGCGCGCACGCGACGCAGCATGGCGACGCGGCTCGGACCGGTCTGGATGGCGACGAGCTGGCGGGCGAAGCTGTCCGGGCGAAAGCTGCGGCTGACGGACCGGTCGACCTTCGCCCTGAGCTCCGCGTCGGTCGGCGGATAGCCGGGCCCGGCGACCAGCCGGAAGAAATCGTGCATGCGGTGAATCGCCTGGTCCCGGTCGCGCGGCCGGGGTCTCAACAGCGCGCGCAGCACCTTCGGCGTCGGCATAATCCGCGCCGGCGAGGACATGATCGAGATCAGGCTCTTCACTCTGTCCGGGTGCTCGGCGGCGACGATCTGCGCGATCATTCCGCCCATCGAGGCGCCGACGACGTGAGCGGCGCCGATCCCCAGTCCGTCCATCAGCCCGACCGCGTCGCGCGCCATGTCGTTGAGCGTATAGGGCGGCCGTACCGGCAGATGGAGGAAGGCGCGCGCCATCAGTCCACCCGTCCTAAGGCGACTGGCCGACGGCATCCGGGTCGACAGGCCGACGTCGCGATTGTCGAAGCGGACGACCCGAAACCCGCGTGCGGCAAGGCCCTCGCAGAGCGAATCCGGCCAGGCCACGAGTTGCATGCCGAGGCCCATGATGAGCAGGATCGCGGGCGCGTCCGGCGGCCCCAGCTCCTGATACTCGATGGTGATCCCATTCGCCTGGAGCGAGGTCATCCTTTGCCTCTTTCTCCCGCGGGAGCAAGGGCCTGAAGCGCGCCGGCGAGCCGCTCGAAGCCGCCGTTGCGCAGGGCGCCGCCGATCGCGCGCACAAGCGCCCTCGGGGCGAGCGGAGCGCCGCCCGTGACGAGCCGATTGGCGATACCGGGCACGACGATCGCGTCGCCACGCAGACACGCGGCGCAGCCGGCCTCCGCGACCGCCTTCGCCGTCATCGTCATTAGCGGCGGCGCTCGGCCGAGCCTGGACCTGCGCACCATCGCGGTGTCGGTGAGGCCCGGACAGAGCGCAGTGGCGGCGACGCCCGTGCCGCTGAGCTCAACCCCCAGCGCCTCGGTCATCGACAGCACATAGGCCTTGGACGCTGCGTAGACCGCGAGATCGGGGACCGGCATGAAGGCGGCGATCGAAGCGACATTGAGAATGCGTCCCTCGCCGCGCGCGACCATGGGCTGCACGAAGAGCCGGGCGAGCGCGGTCAGCGCGACCACGTTGACCTGCAAAAGGTTGATGAGGCCATCGATCGCCCCGGCGGCGAACGGACCTTCTGAGAGCACGCCCGCGTTGTTGACCAGCACGCCAACCTCGACGCCCGCGGCGGCGAGCGCCTCGGCCAGAGCCTCAGGGGCGCCGGCCAGGCTCAGGTCCACCGGAGCCGTCTTCACCTTGACCGCGTAATTCGCGGCGAGCTCGCGCCCGAGCGCCTGGAGCGCCGTCTCGTTGCGGGCGGCGAGGACGAGGTCATAGCGGCGCGCCGCGAAGGCGCGCGCGAGCTCCGTCCCGATCCCCGCCGAAGCGCCGGTCACCAGGACCCAGCCGCCGACGCGCTGGTTCGCCCTCCCGCCAGACTTCGCACGCACGAGACACCCTCCCAGCATGGCGACGGGGCTCCGGTCGCCCGATCGCACGCGCCCCGCCCAGCGCCCTTAAGGCTGCGCGGAGGCGAAGGCGCGCGGGCGAAGGAGCGCACTCCCTTACGCCTGAACTTTTCCCGAAAGAATTGCTAGCTTCGTCGCAGGCTGCTGAAGATGAGGCGACCCCGATGCCTTCCGCCGAGATCATCGACACCCACCTCCACCTGGTCTACCGCGACCGGCTGAGCTATCCGTGGCTTACCTCAGTCCCGGCTCTCGACCGCGACGCGCGTTACGAGCGTTACGCAGAGGAGGCGCGCCGCTGCGGCGTCAGCGGCGCGCTGCACATGGAGGTCGACGTCGCCGAGCCCGACATCGAGGCCGAGACGCGCAACGTCCAGGACCTCGCGATCGGGGGCGCGGCCCTCATCCGCGGCGCGATCAGCGCCTGCCGTCCGGAAAGCCCGGATTTCCCAGCCTTTCTCGAACGGGCGCTCGCCAGTCCGTTCGTCAAGGGTTTCCGCCGGGTGCTGCACGTCGTCCCGGATGAGACGAGCGAGCGGCCGCTCTTCCGCGAAAACCTCAGGCGTCTCTCCGACGCCGGCCGTCCGTTCGACCTCTGCGTCCGGCCCGACCAACTCGACAGGGCGATCGCGCTCGCCGACGCCTGCCCGGACGTGCCCTTCGTCCTCGATCATTGCGGCGCGCAGTCGATCACCTCGCGCGTGGCGCAGCTTTGGCGCGGGCGAATCGCCGAGATCGCCCGGCGGCCCCATGTCAACGCCAAGATTTCCGGCGTGGTCGCGTACGTGGACCCGAAGACCTGGGTCCTCGACGACATCCGCCCTTACGTGGAGCATGTCATCGAGCGCTTCGGCTGGGACCGCGTCGTCTGGGGCGGCGACTGGCCAGTCTGCACGCTCGCCGCCTCGCTCGCGACCTGGCTCGCGGCGACCCATGCGATCACGTGCGGCGCCTCGGCTAGCGAGCGGGAGAAGCTGTTCGCCGCCAACGCGCGGCGACTGTGGCGGCTCGACGTTCCCTGATGGCCGTCCGATGGCCTTTCGACCTCGCGACACGACCGCGCGGGCGCCTTGCGCGCCACCGCGGCCGTGCTACGCTCGCCCCAAGGCTGGGCCGAAATGGAGGTCGCCATGCGCACGAAGCTTGTCGGATTGCTGGTCGGTCTTGGCCTCGCGGCGGTCGTCGCCCCCGCGCTCGCCTGCGAGTACGGAACGTCGGCGTCGAACCAGTCCTCGACGCAGCAGCAGACGGCCGATAGCCAGCCCGCCGCCCAGAGCGGGACGAACTGAAGCCGCGCGAACGGGGGGCTGACGCGGACTCGAACTTCGTCCGAAGCCGGCGCCCGAACAGGCCTAAGGCAGGGAAGGCCGCCCCGAAAGGCGGCCTTTCCACGTCGTTCGCGATGGTCACGCCGCGGCCGCAGCGGTCTTCCGCGAAGCGCGCCAGCCCAGGGGCCCATGCCCGCGATCCCGGCGACCGACCTCGTCCGCAAAGCGTCCGCGCCTTTTCGCAAGGTTCTCGCCGCAGAGCGGTGAACGATCGCAGCCGCGGCCTCATGGCGCTTGCGCGCGGCGATGCGATATGGTCGGAAACGGTTCGAACGGCTCCGAATCGAGAGCCGGCGGACGACGAGGAGAGCGCAGTCATATGACCCCGGCCAGCCCAGCAACCTTACACAAGGTGACGCTTCACGCCGCGCGGTCGAAGGAATTTCCCGACGGGTCGATCCGGCACGGCTATGACTTCATCGCGCCGCTGACCGAGGACGGCCGGATCGACCTCGAGGCGTGGAAGGTGCATCGGGGCGAGTGCTTCGCCCACCGCTTCTGGGCCGACGAACCCGCCATGCAGGGTCTTCTCGTTCACCGCGCCGGCGGACGCGGCGGCTCGACCTGGGCGTTCGAATGGAAGTCGCCGCACGCCGCGGCCGACGACGAGGACGAGGGGTTCCGCTTCGGCGACCATTCGTTCAGGGTCGGCGAATATGTCTCCCTCCGCGAGGCCGAAGGCCACGTTCTGACCTTCCGGGTCGTCAGCGTCGGCAAGCCGTAGGCTTGGAGCGGTCGCGGCCGACACAACGTGAGGCGGGAGGCCCATGCAGCCGGCGATCGCCTCGGCTCGCTCGAAAGGGGCAAGGAGGCGGACTTCACGATCCTGGAAAGCGATCCCTACGCCGTGAGTCCGGATGCGATCGCCGACATCAAGGTCAGCGAGACTGTGTGGCGGGAGAGCGGAAGTTCGCGGCGTAAAATGCCGGGCAGCCTTCTCTCCGCTCGAGGCGGCGCCATGGCGGCAAGCGGGCGCGCCGGCCGTCTTGGCGGCCGCCTTGCTTGAGGCGATCGTCAGGCGCGGGGCGACCGAGAACCGCCGGTAGCCCGCCCCGAGAAGGCGGCGATGACGCGCGAGACAAACCGGATCGTCCGACTCGGGCGCTTGCCCACCGGGGGCCGATTGGCGGCCGCGAACGACGGCAACGGCGTCACATGCGGAATGATCGGGCGCATAGGCTCCTCCAAAACAATTAAGAATTGAAGACCTTCCCGGGAAGGTCCTGGCGACGCGCCACGACAAGGGTCGCTGATCAACCTTTCCGGACGCTTATCAAAACACCAAAGGAATACGAACTTCGTTTACCCCGATCAATGAGGGGATTCCCGTAGAGGCCGCGCCTGGAACGAAACGGTCGGGCTCCCCGTTCAAACTCGACAACGGCTATTCCTTGTCGCGGAGGCGATCATGACGCGCGTGACCTGCGCGGCGGCGGTTCTCCAGGTTTCCCTCTTGTCCGATCCTCCCTCGCGCAGACGGCGCCCACGCCGGTCCTGAACGCCGCGGACACCCACGAGTTTGACGGATCCCGAGCGCGCCTCAAGGCTGATCCCCAAACGCAGCCGTCGACGTACCTGTCTATTGCCGGCGCGCTCGTCTAGTTTCGGCCCCCATGACCGACGGCCTGATGATCGCCGCGCCGCGCTCGGGCAGCGGCAAGACGACCCTGACGCTCGGGCTCCTACGCGCCTTCCGGCGGCGAGGCGCAGCCGTCGTCGGGCTCAAGTCCGGGCCGGACTACATCGATCCCGCCTTTCACGCTGCGGCTTCGGGCGCGCCGGCGGTCAACCTCGATTCCTGGGCGATGCCGCCCCCGCTGCTCATGAGCCTCGCGGCCGAGGCCGGCGCCGGCCGCGCGCTGGCGCTCTGCGAAGCCTCGATGGGCCTCTTCGACGGCGTCCCCGCGCCGGCGGGACGGAGCGGCGCCTCGGCCGACGTCGCCGCCCTCCTCTGCCTGCCCATTCTCCTCGCGCTCGACGTCTCCGGCCAGGCGCAGTCGGCCGCGGCGGTCGTCAAGGGCTGTGCGAGCTATGACGGCCGGCTCTCCATCGCCGGCGTGGTCCTGAACAGGGTCGGCAGCGAGCGCCACCGTTCCCTTGCGGCCCAGGCGATCGAGGCGCTCGGCGTCCCGGTCCTCGGCGCTTTGCCGCGCAGCGACGCAGTCGCCCTGCCCGAGCGCCATCTCGGGCTCGTGCAGGCGGGCGAGACCGAAGCGCTCGAGGCGCGGCTCGAGGCCATGGCCGACTTTGTCGAGGCTCACGTCCAGATCGAGCGGATCCGCGCGCTGGCAAGCCCGATGCGCCTCTCGGCGCCCGGGTCGGCCGCGCCGGCGCTGCCTCCGCCCGGACAGAGGATCGCGCTTGCCAGCGACGCGGCCTTCTCCTTCATCTATCCACATCTTCTGAGCGGCTGGCGTCGGGCCGGGGCGGAGATCGCGACCTTCTCGCCGCTCGCCGACGCGCCGCCGCCGGCCGATTGCGACGTCTGCTGGCTGCCGGGCGGCTACCCCGAACTGCACGCTGGACGGCTCGCGGCGAGCCGCCGCTTTCGCGACGGGCTCAGCCGCTTCGCGGAGACGCGGCCCGTCCACGGCGAGTGCGGCGGCTACATGGCGCTGGGCGTCAGCCTCGTTGACGCCTCCGGCGCGTCGCACGCCATGGCCGGGCTCCTCGGCGTGACCACAAGCTTCGCCAAGCGCCGGATGACGCTCGGCTACCGCGAAGCGCGGCTTTTCGCCGACGGCCCGCTGGGGCGCGCCGGCGCCGTCCTCAAGGGTCACGAGTTCCACTATGCGACAGTCGTGGAGGCGGGCGGCGACGCCCCCTTCGCGCTGGTCACCGACGCCTATGGAGCGCCGCCCGCGCCCGCGGGATCGCGGCGCGGCCGCGTCACCGGCTCGTTCTTCCACGCGATCGCGCAGGGGTAGCCTGGATCAGCGCGAGACGAAGAACGCTCCGCGCCCGTAACAGAGCGCGGGCTCGTTCGCGCCTTCGCTGAGGCTGACCACTGCGCCGAGCACGATGACGTGGGAATGCCGCTCGATCGTTTCCTCGACCAAGCAGTCGAAGGCGGCGACCGCGTCGGCGAGGATCGGCGCGCCCGTCGCAAGCGTCCCCCAGCCCACGCCTTCGAAACGCCGAGCGCCGTGAACGCCGCCGCGTCCGCTGAACCTCTGCGCCAACTCTTCGTGCCGGGCGGCGAGCAGATTGACGGAGAAGGCCCCCGCTTCCCGCAATGCGACGAGCGTCGAGGACGTGCGGGCGAGGCAGATGTACAGGGTCGGCGGAGTCAGCGACAGGGAGGCGAACGCGGTCACCGTGCAGCCGTGGCGCCGTTCGCCCTCGCCGCAGGCCACGATCGCTACGCCCGTGGACAACCCCCGCATCGCCTGACGGAAGGCGGCGCTCTCGGCGTGATGGAGCCGGCGTTCGCTCACACGGCGGCTCCGCAAACGCGGGCCCCGCAACCTCGCCGCGGCTCGAGGGCGGGAAGGGACATGGCGCGATTCTTTCCGGCGTTTCCGACGCGGCGAGGGCACGCCGGTCAGGGGATTGACTGCGGCCCAAATGCGGCGGGGCGAAGGCGGGAGTCAAGTCACGCGCCAGCGCCGAACTGACCTGGATTCTTGTGGCCGAGGGCGCGCCGCTCGCGGCCGGCCGGATGGAGGCCCGCCAGAAACTCCCACGCCTCGCGCGTCCATCGGGCGTCGGCGAGGGCGTGATGGCGGGTTCCCTTCTGCTGCGGCAGCTCCGGGTCGCCGAGCTCGATCGCCCATTGCTTGATGTCGAGGCAAAGTTGCGGATAGTGGAACGGCAGCTCCTCGAGCCCGCCGAACAGTCCGACCAAGGCGACCCAGTCGTAAGCCGGGAAATAGCCCCAGAACACCGGGTCGTCGTCATGGTCGGTGAAGTCGCGCAGCGTGTAGCTGATGTCCTCGAGGCTTATGCCCTTGCCGTCGAGTTGCGGGCGCACATGCGTGAGCGTCCAGGGGCTCGCCTTCGACCAGTCCGCTTCGCTGCTCTCGGCATAGACCTCGCGTCCGTCCTCCGCGACCACGCCGATGCTGACGAGATCGATCGCAAAGGGCCTGGCGATGAACTCGGTGTCGATCCAGTATTTCATGCGCCCTCAATACCACACCGAACACGTCGATACCGCGCCGTCGGAACGCGCGCCCATCGCCGGCACGTTGCATTTCGCGTGACCGGCATAGCGTCTGCCGTTGTGGACGTAGGCGAACTTGCCGCTCACGTCGCCGGGGATGTAGACGTTCGGGAAGTGCTTGGAAATGAACGCGTCGGCCGCAGCGCCCGTGAGGTTCATGGGATGCGCCAACGCCGGCGCCGACAAGGCGATGAACGCCGCCGCCAACAGGATCGCCCTCTTCATAGCGCTACCCTCATGTTGAATATTTGGCGGACGAACATGCGATTTCATAGGGTTAGGCTTAAGTTTCTGACTCGCAAAGCCGTCCAGGGCGTTCTTTGACACATTTACGCCATAATTTCAACGGCCCGACCGTCGCGAGCGCATGCCGAGCGCAGTTGATCGCCCGTCAGCGTGAGGTTCTCCCGCCATCGCCGGCGACCAAGCACGCAACCTTGAAGCGAAAAGGTGCGGCGAACGCACCGCACGGGCCGCACTGAAGGGCCGATTGAACAGCCACGCCGCGTTCACCGAGCAGGGGGAGGAGCTAACCCTGCAAGCCATCAACCCCTGGTGATTTTCCTCAACGGGATCCTCGTCGCCTACCGCGAGCACGTAGGCTTCCCGATCTTTCCGAAGCGGAACGGCGGGAGAGACGTCGTCGAATGCACCCGCGACGCCCCGAGCTCGGCCATCTCCGCCAACCGCGACCTCCCCGACGAGTGGGCGCAGACCATCGAGCAGTGACCTGTCGCGGCGTGCACCCGGCATTGGCGCGTGTCCGGGCGCGACGAGTGGCGCCGCATTGTGATAACATGAGGGCGTCCCAAGGGAGCCCCCCATGCGAATTGCCGTCGTGAAAGCCGCCTTCGATGACGACGCCGGGGTCTGGTTCGTCGAGCACTCCGACATTGAGGGTCTGCATGTGGAAGGCGAGACCTTCGAAACTTTCCGTGGGAACGTCGCCGACGCGGCGGGCGATCTCCTCTTTGGCGAAGACGACGAGATCGACGACATTCACATCGAGATCGTCGCTCACGCCTCGGTGCGCGCCCGCGCCGCGGCGTGAGAGACTACGGCAAGCCCGTGCGGCTCAAGCTGACCGAAGCCGGCTGCGCTTTTTTCCGACGCGGAAAGGGCGACTACGACATTTGGACAACTCGCGAAGGCAAACGGCTTATCGTCCCTGTTCAGATCAAGTCCCGCCACACGGCAAACGGCATCCTGAAGGACGCCGGTTTGGCGAAAGCGTTTTGAATTCGCCGGCCGCAACCCTTGGAGTTGGGTCAGCGACCGCACGCTACAGCGACCGCTCTCGAAAGGCGCGGCCTTATCCGCA
The DNA here is from genome assembly GCA_963822215.1 of uncultured Alphaproteobacteria bacterium. Classification (GTDB taxonomy): domain Bacteria; phylum Pseudomonadota; class Alphaproteobacteria; order Rhizobiales; family Beijerinckiaceae; genus Roseiarcus. Next base: position 972,878 of record CAWGGX010000004.1, on the reverse strand, counting down.
GCCCTGCTCCGGCCCGGCCCGCGACGCTCAGACCGGCGCGAGGTCCTTCTCCAGCACGACAAAGCAGAGATCGTCGCGCAGCGGCGCGCCGAAGCGATCGTCGCCGTACGGGAACGGCTCCGTCTCGCCGGTCTTGTGGTAGCCGCGCCGGAGGTACCAGGCGATCAGCGCCTCGCGCAGGTTGATCACGGTCATGCGCATGCGCTTGCCGCCGCGCCCGCGCACCCAGTCCTCGGCGGCGGCGAGCATGACGCGGCCGAGTCCGCCGTTCTGCAATTCGGGGTCGATGGCGAAGGATCCGAGATACCAAACGTCGTCGCCGAGCGGCTCGAGCCAGACGCAGCCGCTGAATGAATCCGTCGGCCCGTCCACCCATTTCAGCACGGTCGCGGCAGGGGCCGCGGCGAGGTCGGCGCGCAAAACTTCGCTGGTCGTGCGATCCCCCGCAAGATAGTCGGTTTCCACGGCCCAGCCGCGCGTTCCGCCCGCGCCCCGATAGGCGCGGTTCATCAACGCCGCGACCGAAGCGACATCGTCATCGGTTATCGGGACGTACACGCCGCCTCGCCTGCTTTGCCCTCGCCCTGCAAGGATTTACGAAAAGTCTCGCGACCGCGCCAGACGAGTCGCGGCGGTTCAGGGCGTTCCCGATAGGTAACCCCGATACCAGCTCATGACCTTGCTCCAGGGAAGCCAGTAGTTCTGGCTCGGCTGAAATTGCGCCGACGAACTCTTTCCCCAACTGTCGAGGGCGAAGCGAACGCCCTGGTTGTGGCTGACGACGATCTCCCGGCACAGCATCCAGTGGCCGCCGAAATAGGTCATGAAGGCGCCATCGAGTCCTCCGGTTATGGTCTGATTGAGCTGGTGCTCGGTCAGACTTCCCGTCGCGTTCAGGAAGATGATGTCGCCCCTGACCAGGGCGGCTTGCAGACCGGCGATGTGACTTTCAAACTTCGGCCGCAGATCCCCAACCTTGGCGGCCACCGCCCACGCCCGGTTCAGCGTGTGATCCGTCACGTTGGAATATCCTGTTTCCGTCATCCAGGCCGCCAATTCGGACGTGGATGTCGCGCCCTGAAGCATGGTGTTGGTGAGCGGCGCCTTGTAGGGAAGGATAGACGCATCGTTGCGCAGGCTCGCGAGCGCAATGTAGTCGGCTTCAAGGACTCCGTGCGTCCCGCCCGGGGCCCGGCGAACGACTTTTTGCAGGATGTTCGAACCGGAATTGATTTTGACGACCTTACTACCTTTCCCAGCCAGGTCCATGACTCCCCTACGGTTTTCCGCGAGTCCAATCACGTAGCGGACATATTGGAGCGGTTCGCGCCTGGCGAAATCGTGCATCAGGGTGACGGGTCCGCACATCTGATGCTGTTGCTGCTGAATCCGATTGTAGTTGACGACCCGAACCGCGAGTTGCGCCCCGACAACTAGCCGGTTCATGTGGACAAACGCCAGGGCGCCCCCCTGTCGATGAATCCCGGGGTGATCGTGGCGGACACGTCGCCGACCACCTCCCGAAGGGCGAGGTCCTGAAGGGGCGTGAGCGGAGTGAGAAGGCTTTTCCTGATATGTTCGACGTAGTTTCGAACCGCGGCCGGACCGGTCACCGAATTGAAATTGTCGGATACCTCCAGGGTGATCTCGAAGATTTGCTGCGGCGTATGGGCCGCGGGATTGATATTGAAGTTGCCGTCCAGCTGCGTCATCGATTTTCCACTCCTCGGGCCTTGGGAACGGAGCTCGTTCCACGGGGTCATTCCCAACGCGGGCGAGCGCGGCTAGACGTCGGACGGGGTCGCTTCTCGGAGTCCTGCCTCTTCACCGCCTTCGCGTCCTTTGGGCGGCCGCAACGGCGATCCGATCGCACTGTCCCGGTTTCAGTCCGCGAGCGCAAGTCAGTTCAGTCATCGAGAGGAGCGCGCCGCAGCCAGAAATGCCTTGTTGAATGAGGGCATTAGTCGGAATGCGCTGTCGCGAGTCCGGCGGGGTCCTCGCAGTGTCGCGCTGACGGCGAGGGAGAAAGGAGCTTGGCTCCACGCCTGGCGACACAAGACGATGCCTTATGGCCATTTCTGGCGCGCCGTGAGGAAGCCGCCGGCGCGGAGGACCGTCGCTGAACGACCGCGGACCCTTCGGGAATTCCGTGTTGTGCTAAAGTCTCCAACGATTTGGAGGGAGCCCATGCCGCCGCTTTATCCGCGAGACCTCACTCTGGGAGAAGTCGATTCGCTGTTGCGCGAGTCGGAGGGGAGCACGAGCGTCCATCACCCGCGCGGCGCCGGCCACGCGAACGCCAAGCATCACGCCCTCACCAAGACCGACCTGTGGAACCGCCTCCACACCGAGCACCGGAATGGCGAGATCGCCTTGTTCACCGCCTTCATCTCCCGCGCGGACATGGTGGCCGCGCTGCAGGAGACGCTGGACAGTGTCGAGGGCAAGTGGGCCCGCCTCGAATTTCACCAGGCCGCGCCGACGACCAAATACCCCAAAGGCTCCCACAACGGCATGTTCGCCAAGATCTATTACGTCGGGCGCAGCCGGGTGGTTCGTTACGCGGGCGGCGCGGGCGCGATGCCGGTGACCGATTACGTGTTGCTCCTTTATCGCGACGACAGCCGCCGGCTCGGGCTGCATGTGAAGACCTTTTACGGAACGACGACCGAAGTCCGCCCCGATCCCCGCGTCTTCGTCTACGGCCGCGATCGGGGCGAGTTCAGCAAGGGGCCATAAGCAGGCGGGGCTTCGCGGGGGGACTGCGGTTCGCTGAAAAGCCACGCTACCGCCACAGTTTTGACCTACATCAGATTTCGTTGGGAGGCGAGGTCTGCCCGAGGGGCGGCTCATGCGACCGATCTCCGTTTGCGGCGCGGCAATCTTTGCGGCGCTCTTTGCAACCATTCCGGCGCGCGCGGATCGCCCGGCGGCGACCGGCTTCGTCCAATGCACCACTTCAAGCGGCTACATCACCGATTCGGTGAGTTGCTCCACCGGCACGGAGAGCGGCCTGGTCACGAGGAAGCGCAGGCTGAGAGGCGTGACGCTAGGATCAGAGGAGGCTCCATGACGCTCGACGCCGCGAGGGAGAGTTTGAAGGCTCGCCTGAGGAGCGCTTTCGCCTTCGCCCAAGGCGAGGAAATCGAAACCCTGAGGTATGTCGACCAATGGTGGGTCGAATACAAAGTCTGGGAAGCCAACGACCGTTTCGTCACGGCGATCGATGAAGGAAGGATGAGCGTCAGACAGGGAACGCCTTCCCAGACCTACGGCGAATATATGGGCAAGGAAGCCGAATTCGCATTTGGCGCACGCCAGGGCGAGGTCGAAAAGGTCCTTTATCCCAAGGAACGATACAGGACGGGCGTGGACAGCATCAAGGAACGGATGGATCCCTCATTCTTTGGATTGGAAGACGGCGAACGCAAGAAATACAAGCACGGCCTTCACGATCTCAGCGCCTCGCTGATGACGCCGACGTTGAGGCTGATCACGAAGCAAGTTCGATGGAAATACGCGGAGCTCGGCAAGCGGATCACGATCTTCATGCCGCTCGCGAAGCCGCAAGACATGGCCATGTTTCACGAGCTCAATTTCAAGGCGAAGCAGGCCCAAACGCTTCGGCCGTTCATTCACAAGCGGGTGATTGAAATCCGCAATCGTATGACCCGCATCAAACTCGCGGAAGATACGGATATTGGCGCGGGCCTACACAACATCGCCGCGCCGGGGGAGCCTGTGAAGCTCCGCTACGGCGTAAAAAAACTCGGTCGACGCCTTTGGCCGACTGACCGGGGTCGACAAGGAACGGCGGGACCGCGCCAGCACGGACTACACGTCCATTCTGCCGGCCCCGCAGCAGCAGGGCGCGCTGCCTGCTGTCCAAACTCCGCCGACTCCCGACATCCAGGGCGGGCCGCCGCCTCCGCCGCCTCCCCCGAGCGGACCGAGCAGTTTCATGAACGAAATCGTGGTCGCCTATCGCCAGCACGAAGGCGAACGTTTTCCACTTTTCGCAAAGTGGGACAGCATGCAGGACGCTTTCCTGTGTCTTCCTGGCGAGAAAAGCTCGCAGTTCCTCGCGACCGGCAAGATCCCGAACGATTGGAGGACGACCCAGGAGCTATGAGCCGAGTACCTTCGCCGGATGTCGCGGCGAAGCGCTCTTGAACCTTTGAGTTGCGGACCGACTTGCAGGGAAAAGCCGGGTGGTTCGCTAGGCGGGCGGCGCCGGCGCGATGCCGGTGACCGCTTACGTTTTGCTGCTTTGTCGCGACGACAGCCGACGGCTCGGGCTGCATGTGAAGACCTTTTACGGAACGACGACCGAAGTCGGTCCCGATCCCCGCGTCTTCGTCTACGGCCGGGATCGGGGCGAGTTCAGCAAAGGGCCGTGATCGGACTGAGGAGTTCGCGGCGATCGGCGGACGGCCCGTCAGCCCGCGCCGGGATCAGCGATGGTAGTGGTAGTGGTAACCGCCGTGGTAGCCGCCGTGATAACCACCATGATAGCCGGCGTGATACCCGTAACCGCCGTGATACCCATAGCCGCCGTGATACCCATAGCCGCCGTGATACCCATAGCCGCCGTGATACCCGTAGACGCCGTGATATCCATAAACCGGAGCGCCGACGACAACGGCGCCGCCGCCGCCATAGTAACCATTCGGAAGGCAGCCGCCGTAAGGTCCGCGATGAAACCCGATGCCACAGCCCCCTGCAACGAGCGTGACGGCGGGCGCCGACGCCGATAGCGGCGCGACCGGCATCGCCTGGACCGGCGCATTTGCAAGCCCGGCGAATCCAACCGCCGCGGCAAATATCACTTTTTTCATGGTTGCCCCTCTTCGACCTTAGCGGTCTGATAGGCATAAGTTCAGACATTTAAGGCGGTTCTTGGACCGGTCGGCTCGCGGGAAGAATTCGCCGCTTCGTCCTTCTCCCCGTCATCCTGAGCTTGTCGAAGGACGGGAGAAGGTGGCGCGGAGCGCCGGATGAGGGAGCCACGGTGGAGGCGAAGACGCCATCGGCGCAGCGGCGCGGTTTGCTGCCAGCCTCACCCGCCGCAACCGTCTTCCCCAGCCCTTCTTCCGTCCTTCGACAAGCTCAAGCTTGGCCGCCAAGAGACGCCGACCGCAGAACACGGACAAAGGCGGAGTTTGCCCGCCAGCACCGCCATTACCGGGTCGTGACGAAGCTCGTCGTGATCGTTCAGATCCTCGTAGCCGAGCGCGATGCCGAACACGCGCTGCCCGACCAGCGTGGCGACAGAGCGCTCGACCAACTTCGCGTCCCTGGCGTCGACGAACCATGCAGCAAGCCGCCGGACCAGATCAATCGTTCGATCGGCCGCGCCCAAAAGCAGACCACCCGCGTCCGACGTCAGCACGCCGCCGTCGAACTCGGCCACCGCCGGTCGGCCTTCGACCCGTACAAACACGCTCGCTTCTGCGCTACGCTTCGTTTGCATCGGGCCACCCCTCCAAACCGGCGCAAGTCGTTCTCGCAAAACAACTTTTGCCTGATTCGGCGGCCCGATGCGCCCCTAAACGTGAGAAATGCGGGCTAGCAGGGAAATCCCGATCCATCCCCCGTGTAGCGAAAGCGAAACGGGGAGGGTGGAAGGGGCGCGCCGCGCGCTGGCTTTCCTGGCGGCGCGGACGGCTGCTTTCAGGGTTGAAATCGAACAGTCCTCGTGGCAACTCCATCCGTCACCCGGCTTTTGCGAGGGGTAGCGCCGTGACCGACCACACCGTCAAGGCCTACGACAGGGAACTGAAGGCGCTCGCCGACGCCATTCGCGACACGGGCGGTCTCGTCCGTCACATGGTCGTCGACGCGCTCGAGTCCATCGCGGCCGCCGACGTCGCGCGCGCGCTCGACGTCGTCGCCATGAGCGCGCGCGTCGCCTCCCTGCAGCGTCAGATCGAGTCCGACGCCATGCTGACGATCGCGCGTCGCGCGCCGGTCGCCGATGACCTTCGCGAGGTGGTTTCGGCCATTCGCATCGCAGGCGACCTCGGCCGGGTCGGCGCGCACGCTCAGGAGATCGCCAGGCGGACCGTGAAAACCGCCTCGATGACGCGCGCTCCCCGTGCGATCGTCGGCCTGAGACACATGGGCGCCCTGGCGGACGAGCTTCTCAAGGACGCGCTCGACGCCTATGCGGCGAGAGACGCGGAGCGCGCGCGCAGCGCATGGATGCGCGACGCCGATCTCGATTCCCTCGAGGGCTCCGTCTTCAGCGACCTTCTGAACGAGATGATCGAAGACCCGCGCGCGATCAGCTTCTGCGCCAACGTCATGTCGGTCTCCAAGGCGATCGAGCGCATCGGCGATCACGCGACCAATATCGCCGAGACCGTCATGTATCTGATCACGGGCGTGACGGTCGAGGACGACCGCCCCAGGGGCCGGGGAATGGCCAGCCTCGATCCGGTCGTCGCCGCCGACGACTTTTGACGCGATCGAGGATTCCGCGTAACGGATCGCCCTTTCATGCGCGGCCCGGCGACCTCAAGCGGGCTTGCGCCTGAGCGTTTTCCCTTACGTGCGGGCGATGGCTGAGAACCCCAAGCTTGCCGCGGCGATGGCGCGGCTCGACGCGTTGACCGACTGGGAGCGCCGGCCGCGCAACCGCATGCGGGTCGGGCTCGAGCCGGCGCGCGATCTTGCCGCCCGGCTGGGCGACCCGCAAAAGGCGTTCCGCGCGGTCCACGTCGCAGGCACCAAGGGCAAGGGCTCCGTTTCGGCGCTGATCGAGGCGGCGCTCGCCGGCGCGGACTTAAGGGTCGGCCGTTACGCCTCGCCGCATGTCGAGCGGGTGACCGAGCGCGTTAGCCTCATGGGCCGGGACGTCGATCCGGAGACGCTGGCGCGTGGCCTGACCGAAGCCCTCGACGCCTACGAAGCGGCGCGGCGCGACGGGACCGCGGCGGCCGAGGCGACCTGGTTCGATCTCGTGACGCTCTCGGCCTTCGTCATCTTTCGCGGGGCCAGCGTCGAATGGGCGATCGTCGAGGTGGGTCTGGGCGGACGGCTCGACTCGACCAACATCGTCGACGGCGAGGTCGCGGTCGTGACCAATATCGGGCTCGAGCACACCGAGATTCTCGGCGTGACGCGGGCGGCGATCGCCAGCGAAAAGGCCGGCATTTTGAAGCCCGGCGCGATCCTGGTGACGACGCTTGCGGCCGACGACGAGGCGGGCCGCGTGGCGCACGCGCGGGCGCGCGCGCTCGGCTGCGACGTCGTCGTGAGCGAGGCGGGCGAAGGCGCGACGATCGAGGAGACGAACGTGGCGCTCGCCGGCGCCGTGCTCGACGCGCTCGGCCGCAAGGGCGTGACCACCCGCGCCGGGGCGCCGGTCGGCGCGGCCTTGCTCGACGCCGAAACGCGGGCTCGCGCGCGCCTCGTCGGCCGGATGGAGCGCTTCACGCTCGACGGCGGGATTCGGCCGCTGCCCATCGTGCTCGACGGCGCGCATGTGCCATTCAACATCGCCGCGGTCTTGCGCGATCTCGCCCGCGCGCCGGAGCTTGCCGGCCCTTGCGTCGCCGTCGTGGCGCTCGCCCGGGACAAGGATGCTCACGGGTTCCTGACCGAGCTCGGCAACCGCGCTTCCGCGATCATCGCCACCAGCGTGCCGTCGGCGACGCGCGGCCTCCCGGCGGACGAGTTGCATGCGATCGCGGCCTCGCTTGGGATCGCGAGCGAGGTCGAGCCCGACCCGAAGCGCGCGTTCCGGCGCGGCGCGGAGCTTGCCGAGACGACCGACGCCTGGCTCCTGGTTACCGGGTCGCTCTACCTGGTCGGGGCGTTGCGGGCGGAGGTCGCCCGAATGCGCCGTGGGAGCGACGCCGCTCGTCGTTTTACGAGCAACGCCCGTTAAGTCCTTCGTCGGGTCCCCCGCGCGCAACCGTTGCGAGCCCTCGGCGTACCCTCGCATTCGCGGCGGGAGACGCCATATCATGGCGTCATGACTGATGGTGATCGAGCCAAAGCGCGCGGCTCGGCGCGCACGAGAGGGTGAGCGCATTGCGATCCTCGGCCCAGGTTGACGACAGACGCGCTCAGCCGGCAAGCGGCCAGGCCCGGCCGGCCGCGGCCGGCCATGCGGGCGCGGAGTCTGCTCCGGCCGACCTCTTCCACCCCGCCATGGCGGCATGGTTTGCGGGCGCGTTTCGCGCCCCGAGTCCGGCCCAGGCCGACGCTTGGCCCGCGATCAAGGCCAGGCGGCACACGTTGATCGCCGCGCCGACCGGCTCGGGCAAGACGCTCGCCGCCTTTCTCGCCGCAATCGACGATCTTGTCCGCCAGGGTCTCGACGGGACGCTGGCGAACGCTGTGCAGGTCGTTTACGTCTCGCCGCTCAAGGCGCTCAGTAACGACATCCACCGCAATCTCGAGGCGCCGGTCGAAGGCATCAGGCGCGAGCTGGCGCGGAACGGGTTTCCCGACGTGGCCATTCGCACGCTGGTTCGGACCGGCGACACCGCGGCCAACGAGCGCGCCCGCATGCGCCGAAGCCCGCCCCACATCCTCGTGACGACGCCCGAGTCGCTCTACGTGCTGCTTGGCTCCGAGTCCGGACGCCAAATGCTGGCCACGACGAAGACGGTGATCCTTGACGAGATCCACGCCGTCGCGCCGAACAAGCGCGGCGCGCATCTCGCGCTTTCGCTCGAACGCCTGTCCGCCCTCACCGGCGACCGCCTTCAGCGCATCGGGCTCTCGGCCACCCAGAACCCGATCCGCGAAGTGGCGAACCTCCTGATTGGCGCCAACGAGAGGGGCGATCCAGCGGCCGAGGTTGCAATTGTCGATTCGGGCCATCAGAGGCCGCGCGATCTCGCGATCGAGACGCCGGACTCGCCGCTCGAAGCGGTCATGTCCAACGAAGTCTGGACCCAGGTCTACGAACGGCTCGCCGCCCTTATTCGCGACCACAGGACGACGCTCGTCTTCGTCAACACCCGCCGCATGAGCGAGCGTGTCGCGCGCGAGCTCACCGACCGGCTCGGCGAGGATGCGGTGGCCACCCATCACGGCAGCATGGCCAAGGAGCGCCGTCTTGCCGCCGAGCAGCGGCTCAAGAGCGGTGACTTGAGGGCGATGATCGCTACCGCCTCGCTCGAGCTTGGGATCGACATCGGCGACGTCGACCTTGTCTGCCAGCTCGGCTCGCCGCGCTCGATCGCGACCTTCCTGCAGCGGGTCGGCCGCTCGGGCCATGCGATCGACGGCACGCCCAAGGGGAGGCTCTTTCCCCTTTCGCGCGACGATCTGATCGAATGCGCGGCGCTGTTCGACAGCGTCCGGCGCGGCGAGCTTGACCGGCTCGCCATTCCGGCCCAGCCGCTCGACGTCCTTGCCCAGCAGATCGTCGCCGAGGTCGCGGCGCAGGACTGGAAGGAGGCGGAGCTATTCGACCGCCTTCGCCGCGCCTGGCCGTATCGGGACCTCGCGCGCGTCGATTTCGACGCCGTTGTCCGCACCCTCTCCGAGGGCTTCGCCACCCGCGTCGGCCGGCGCGGGACGCTGATCCACCGCGACGCGGTCCACGGCGTGCTGCGCGGCCGGCGCGGCGCGCGGACGACCGCGCTGACCTCCGGCGGCGCGATCCCCGACACCGCCGATTATCAGGTGCTGCTCGAGCCGGAAAACCATGTCATCGGCAGCGTCAACGAGGACTTCGCCGTCGAGAGCCTGTCTGGCGACGTGTTCCAGCTCGGCAACGCCTCCTACCGCATCCTGAGAGTCGAGCGCGGGACCGTCCGGGTCGAGGACGCGAAGGGCCAGCCGCCGAATCTTCCGTTCTGGCTCGGCGAGGCGCCGGGCCGGACGGACGCGCTATCGGGCTCCGTCTCGCGTCTCCGCGCGGAAGCCGAGGCGCGCCTGCGCGCCGATCCGTCGGGGGCCGCGCTCAAGCGTTGCCTCGAAGCCGAGGTCGGCGTCGGCGCGACGGCGGCCGATGCCATCGCCGAATATCTCTCCGCCGCTCTCGCCGCGCTTGGCGTCCTGCCGACCCAGGAGGTCGTCGCGCTCGAGCGCTTCTTCGACGAGTCGGGCGGAATGCAGCTCGTCATTCATTCGTCCTATGGCAGCCGTCTCAATCGGGCATGGGGCCTCGCGCTGCGCAAGCGTTTCTGCCGCAAGTTCAATTTCGAGCTGCAGGCGGCCGCGACCGAAGACGCCATCGTGCTGTCGCTGACCGCGGCGCACAGTTTCGCGCTCGAAGATGTCCCGCGCTATCTCAACGCGAAAACCGTCAGGCCGCTGCTCGTGCAGGCGATGCTCGATGCGCCGATGTTCGCCGCGCGCTGGCGTTGGGCGGCGGGCGTGTCGCTTGCGCTGCCGCGCTTCCGCGCGGGCAAGAAGGTGCCGCCGCAGATCCTGCGCATGCAGGCCGAGGATCTGATCGCGGCGGTCTTCCCCGACCAAATCGCCTGTTTCGAAAACCTGACCGGCGACCGGGAGGTCCCCGACCATCCGCTCGTCAATCAGGCGGTCTCCGACTGCCTGCACGAGGCCATGGACATCGAGGGGCTCGAACGGCTGCTCGGCCGCCTCGAAGCGGGCGAGGTCGGCGCCGTCTGTCGCGACCTGACCCAGCCCTCGCCGCTCGCGCTAGAGGCCCTCTCGGCCAAGCCCTACGCCTTCCTCGACGACGCGCCGCTCGAAGAGCGCCGGACGCAGGCGGTGATGGCGCGCCGATGGCAGGACCCACAAAGCGTGTCCGATCTCGGCCAGCTCGACCCCCAGGCCGTCGAGGCGGTGCGCGCCGAGGCCTGGCCCGACCCGGTCAATTCAGAGGAGATGCACGACGCGCTGCTGTGGCTGGGCTTCGTGACCGAAGCGGAAGCGCGGCGCGACCCGGCCTGGGTGAACTGGCTGAACGCGCTGGCGGCGGATGGGCGGGCGACCCGGATTGCCACCCCCCACGCAACGCTTTGGGCGTCAGCCGAGCGGGCGAACGAATTCCGCGCGCTGTGGCCGGATCTGCGGATTCAGCCTGAAATCGCTCTGCAGTCGGACGGCGCCGGAAAGACCTGGACCGCCGAAGAGGCGCGCGTGGCCATCCTGCGCGGCCGGTTGGAAGGGTCTGGCCCCGTCACGGCGACTGTGCTTGCCGCATCGCTGGGCCTGGAGCCGGCGGCGATCGCCGCCACGCTGGCCGCGCTCGAAGCGGACGGCGCAATCCTGCGCGGCCACTTCGATCCCGGCGTGAATGACGAGCAATGGTGCGACCGCCGACTGGTCGCCCGCATGCACCGTCGCACCGTGAACCGTTTGCGGGCCGAGATCGAGCCGGTGGGGGCGCGCGATTTCCTCCGCTTTCTGTTCGATTGGCAGCATGTTGACGACGACGCGCGACTTGAAGGACCGGACGCGCTGCCGCGGGTCCTCGCAATGCTGGAAGGGTTCGAAGCGCCGGCGCGGGCGTGGGAGACGGAGATCCTGTCGGCGCGCCTGAAAGCGTATCAAATGTCCTGGCTCGACGCGCAGTGTCAGGCGGGTCGAGTCGCCTGGACACGGCTGACGCCAGCTGCTGGCGCTGGCGACGGAGGGCGCTCCGTTTCGCCCGTGCCCGCGACGCCGATCGCCCTCATCGACCGTCGTCGCATCGGGCTCTGGACGTTGCTCGCACCTCAGCCCGGGGCGCCGACGCTCGGCGGCCGGGCCGAGGCGGTGCTGGACGTTTTGCGGAGCCACGGCGCCCTGTTTTTTGATGAACTCGTCGATGCGACCCGGATGCTCCGCGCCGAGGTCGAGCAGGCGCTCGGCGAACTCGTCGCTCAGGGGCTCGTCACGTCCGACGGGTTTGCCGGCTTGCGCGCCCTGCTGACGCCGTCGAGCCAGCGAAAGCCGCATTCCGGCCTGAAGCGCCGCGGCCGGGTGCTGCCTTTCGCCATCGAGAGCGGCGGCCGCTGGGGCGTCGTGCGCCGCATCGCCCCGGCGGCCGGCGACGACGCGAGAGCCGCCGCGGTCGAACACGTCGCGCGAACGTTGCTTGGCCGCTACGGCGTGGTGTTCTGGCGACTGATGGCGCGCGAGGCGGCGTGGCTGCCGCCGTGGCGCGACCTGGCCCGCATCTATCGGCGGCTCGAGAGCCGGGGCGAGATCCGGGGCGGCCGATTCGTCGCCGGGGTCACGGGGGAGCAATTCGCTCTGCCCGAGGCGATCGCCGCGATGCGCGAGGTGCGCCGCCGGCCCAACGACGGCCGATGGGTGTCGCTGTCGGCCGCCGATCCACTCAACCTCGTCGGCGTCATGACCCCGGGCGCCCGGATCGCCGGGTTAACGGCCAACCGCGTCGTCTATCGGGATGGCGTGCCGGTCGCCTCCTTGTCGGGGCGCGCCGTGCAGCTCGACTTCGATCTCGCCGGCTCCGATCGGTGGGAGGCGGAGCGCCGCCTCATGCGCTCGTCCGCATCGGGCTTGATCGCCAGCCTGGCATAGGGCGGCAAACGCCGTCGTTGCGGCTACATTCGGCACAGTCGAGCAAGATCTAGAGCGGGATAAATTCTGATCGAATCGCGCCGCAAGCCTTCATCCGGCCGCTTTCGCGGCCACCTTCCTCCTGAGGGGAAGGAGACGCCGGTCTTTCCACGGGCTGCGGCGGCAGGGTGAGGGCAAGACGTCATTCCCTCAAGCCAAAAATTCGCTGCTTCTCCCCGACGCCCTTGAGCTCGAACTCCCCCAAAATCTCGGCTTCCACCCCGCTTAGGCGAACGAAATCCGCCGAAAGCAAGGGCGAGCGATCGAGGGCTTTGCACAGCGACTCGATGCGCGAGGTGAGATTGACCGCGGGTCCGATCACCGTGAAGTCGAGCCGCGCGTCGCCGCCGATGTTGCCGTACAGGACATCGCCGACGTGCAGCGCCAGGCCATAATGAATCCTCGGCGCACCGGCGGCGCCGCGCCGCTCGTTCTCCTTATCCACGGCGGCCATCGCCGTTCGGACAGCGGCGAGAGCATTGCGGCTGGCGGCGACCGCATCGTCCCCGACGGGAAAGATCGCCAGCATGGCGTCGCCGATGAATTTGAGCACCTCGCCCCCATTCGCCTCGACCGCATTGCACATCGGGCCGAAATATTGATTGAGCAGCTCGATCAACGCGTCGCGCGGCAGGCTTTCGGACAGGCTGGCGAAGCCGCGCAGGTCCGAGAGCCAGATCACGGCGCGGATCGTCTCGCCCATGCCGCGCCGGATCTGTCCGGCGAGAACCCGGCCGCCGGACTGGCGGCCGACATAGGTGTCGAGAAGCGTGCGCGCCATGCGCCGCAACGCCTGAATCTCAAGATTTGCGGCGACGGCAGGGGTCATCGCGGCGAACAAGTCGAGTTCGTCGTCCGAAAATCCGCCCTCCCGAGCCGTGGCGAGCGACAAGGCCTTGTTGGTTCCGTCGCTAAACGGCACGGGGAGAACGACATAGTCGGTCACGCCGGCGCCCCGCAGATCGGTGAGAATAGGATATTCCCCTTCCGCGGCGGGGCCCGCAAGCCGGCTGCGAAACGGCCTGCCCTCATAGGCGCTCTTGATCGGGCTGTTCGCCAGAATGGCGTCCTGGCTGGCGTCCGCACGGTAAAGCCGCACCGTCACGCCCTTCCCCTGCTCCCAGAGGCCGCTGTAGGAGTAGAGTTGCGGGTGCAGGACCGGAACGCCGGTGGTGATTCGCGAAACGTCGATCCCGACTTCGATCAGGCGCATGGCGAAGTTTTCGAGAAAGCTTTTCGGGTCCAGAGTACGGCGGCCTTCCGTCATCAGCCAGCGTATGACGGCGCTCCCTTCCGGGCCGGCGCCGACCGGCGCATCCAGCGTCATAAGATCTCTCCGTCGCTTCGCTCGCGCTCGCCCGCAACGGCCCGCGTTCGGTCGATGCGTAAGGTCGGAACCGGCGCGACGAACTTCCGCACAGGTGGGCTCCGGCATTCCGAGTGTCAATCCGAGCAAAGGCGCGACTTTCTTGAAGCGGTCAGGTTCGGGCGCAAGCGCTTTCGGCGCGGCGGTCGCTGAGGGCTGCCCGATTTCGGCGGAATGGAGACTAAATCACAAGATTATTTTGCTATTACGTGGTTGAGACGCCAAACGCCGCCCGGCCTTACGAGGGGCGCAGCAGGCGACACGGGAGGCGCACTGCGACTTTGTGACAGATTTGTGCGCCTAAGCCATTGAAATCATGAGGTAGCTGCCAAGGCTGCAAGGCGTGGGAGGCCGCCGGATTTGGTCTGGCTCGCGCCGGCGCCGATGTCGACGCCGCCGGACGGCGCGCCCTCTCTTTCGGGCGCGGACGATAGCCCGTCGAGCCTACCCCGTCCACCCCTGGGCCGCGATCCCGGCAAACAGCAGCAGCCCGGCGTCGCGGTTGGAGCGGAAGAGCTTTAGCGCTGTCGCGGCGTCGGCGCCCTCGACCCTCGACAGCTGCCAGCCGAGGTGGGCGGCGTAGGCGGCCCAGCCGATCCACGCGATCCATCCGCCGCCAACGAGCGCGATCGCGATCAGCGCGAGGGCGGCGGCCGCGCCGTAGAAGAGCCCGACCCCGAGCCGGGCATGTCCGGCGAACAGGCGCGCCGTCGACCGGATGCCGACGATGGCGTCGTCGCGCGCGTCCTGCATGGCGTAGATCGTGTCGTAGCCGATTGTCCAGCAAAACGCGGACACGTAGAGCAGGATGGGGCTAAGCGCGAGGCCCGCGAAACTCGCCGCCCAGCCCATCAGGGCGCCCCAGGAGAAAGCGAGGCCGAGCACCGCCTGCGGCCAGGACGTCACCCGCTTCATCAGCGGATAGACGGCGACGATGGCGAGCGAGGCGATCCCGAGGCCGATCGAGAAGCGGTTGAAGCTCAAGAGCACCACGAAACCGACGAGCGCCTGGACGACAAGAAAGACGACCGCCGCCTTGACGCTGACCCGGCCCGAGGCCAGTGGCCGGTTGCGGGTGCGCTCGACGCCGGCGTCGAGCTTGCGATCGAGAATGTCGTTGTAGGTGCAGCCGGCGCCGCGCATCACGATCGCGCCGATCAGGAACAGCGCCAGATCAGCGAGGTTGGGGCCACGGTGGAGCGCAAGCCCGGCCAGCGCCGTTCCCTGCCAGCAGGGAGCGAGCAGCAGCTGCCAGCCGGCCGGCCGGTCGAGCCGGGCGAGTTGGACGTAGGGCAGCGCGAAATCCGGAGTGAGCCGCAGGACGAGACTCGCCGGCCGCGCGTCCGGCAGGACGGCGCGTTGCGGCGATGCGCTCAAAGCGGGCCGGCCGGCAGCGGCTGAGCCTGCGGGCCGCCGCCCTGGGCCGCCTGCTCCTTCATCTTCTTGATCTGCGCCGCGACCTTGCAGGCCTTGGCTGTGAAGGCGGCGTTCTTTTCGTGGCTCGTCTTCAGATTGTTGATCAACTCGTCGGGGAACGAGCACCAGTCCTTGTTTTTTTCCATGTAGGCGATTAACGCCTCTTCGGCATGCAGCAGCGGGGCCGACCTGGCGCAGAAGCCGGTCGGGTCCATCGGCTTGCCTTTGAACGACTTGGCGAAGTCGTTGATCTTTTGCATCTCGACGTTGCGCGTCTGGGCGAGCTTCTGCATGTCCTGACCGCAGTCAGCCAAGGCCGGGCCGCCGAACGCCGCGACGAACGCCAAAGCCAGGGCACCCCGTATCCGCGTCACGCTCAATGAACTCCAACAAATCGGGCCATCGCCCCCACTTGGCGCGCAGATTCCCCAAGATCAAGGCGAAAGCGCGGCCGTCGCCCAAATTCGGCCCGGGCGGCGCGCCGAAGGCGCCCGATCAGACCCATCCACGCGAGGCATAATCGATGCCATAGCGGTCGGGCGTCGCGGCGATCGCCGCCATGCCGGCGAGCACCGCGTCGGCGCGGACAATAAGCCGGGTGGGGATGCGCCGGGCGAGCGCGTCGACTGGCGCCTTGGCCTCGAACGCCGCCCGGAACGTCGCATCGTCGAGGAAGTCGACGATCCTCGGCAAGACGCCACCCGATAGCGTGACGCCGCCCGTCGCGACGAACGTCACCGCCATGTCGCCGGCAAAGCGGGCCATGATCCGCCAGTAGAGCCGAACGCTCTCGGCGACCTCGCCCTTCGGGTCGGCAAGCGCCTGAGCCGTGACTTCGGGAGGTTCGAGGTGCGGATCGGGGTGGCCCAGCGACATCATGCGGGCGCGGTGGACCCGGGCGAGCCCCGCCCCGTTGAGCACGCTTTCGCTGGTGATCCGGCCATGCGCCCGCTCGAGATGCGGCCAGAGCACGAATTCCTCGTCCTTGATCGGGCCGAAGTCGATGTGGCAGGCCTCGGACGAAACAGGCGTGAAGCGGCCTTCGGCCTCGACCAGCGCCGCGATGCCGAGCCCAGTGCCGGGCCCGAGAATGACCTGCGGCCCCTGGGAGTCAAAGGCGAGCGGGCCGATCTCGCGCGTCCAGTCCGCCTTGATGGCCGGCAGCGACAGCGCCTGCGCCTCGAAGTCGTTGAGCAGCAACCCTTGAGCGAGCCCCGCGCGGCGCGCCGTTTCGGGCCCGTCCATCACCCAGGGGGCGTTGGTGAGCTTCAGTTCGCGCCCGACCACAGGCCCGGCGCCGCAGACGATCATCGAACGCGGGCGCTGGCCGAGCTTCGGCGCCGCCGCCTCGATCGCCTCGGGCAGGCCCGGATAATCGTCGGTGATCAGGTGGACGATCGGCCCAAGCGGCGCGCCGGGCTTATCCGACAGCGCGAACCGGACGTTGGTGCCGCCCGTGTCGCAGACAAGGACGGGAGAGGGAAAGGCGAAGTCGCTCATGCGCCCCCATAAACGCCTATCGCCATGGCTCCGGTCAAGCGGGGAAGCGTCCTTTCTGGGAAAATGCATTAGTCTCGGCCGCCTGCACCCCTGATTCGGTGGTCCATGGCGCGGTTTTCCTTCTACGAATTCTTCTGCGGCGGCGGCATGGCGCGCGCGGGCCTCGGCCCGGCGTGGCGCTCGCTGTTCGCCAACGATTTCGATTCGCGCAAGGCGGCCGCCTACGCGGCCAACTGGGGACGCGAGGGCCTCAGCGTCGCCGATGTCGCGTCGCTCACGGCGCGCGACCTGCCTGGCGCCGCCGACCTCGCCTGGGCGTCGTTTCCCTGCCAGGACCTGTCGCTCGCCGGCGCGGGCGCGGGACTCGCTGGAAAACGGTCCGGCGCGTTCTGGGGCTTCTGCGCGGTCATGCAAGCCCTCAAGGCCGACGGCCGCGCGCCGAATCTCGTCGCGCTGGAAAACGTCGGCGGCACATTGACGTCCAAGCGCGGCGCCGATTTCGCAGCCATCGCCGCAGCGCTGCATCGGCTTGGCTATCGCTTTGGCGCGCTGACGATCGATGCGGCGTCCTTTCTGCCGCAGTCGCGGCCGCGTGTGTTCTTCGTCGCCGTGCGGGAAGACCTTCACGTCCCTCAGCGGCTCGTCGCGACGGGGCCGCCGGCTGATCACGTCTCCTCGGCGTTGCGACGCGCCGCCGGCGGGCTGCCGGGCGCGCTCGCGGCGTCCTGGATCTGGTGGCGCCTCCCCGAGGCGCCCCGCGCCAACGCCCGTCTCGTCGATTGCCTGGAGTCCGATCCGCAGCGTTGGCACGATCCCGCGAAAACCCGCGCGCTGGCGGCGGCGCTCTCTCCCGCCTCGCGGCGCGATGTCGCGCTCGCGCGGGAAAGCGGCGTTCGCCAAATCGGCGCCCTTTTCCGCCGCACCCGGCCCGACCGAGCCGGCGGCGTGCGGGTCCAGGCGGAAGCGCGCTTCGACGGGCTCGCAGGCTGCCTGCGCACGCCGGGCGGAGGGTCGAGCCGCCAGTTCCTGATCGAAGTCGAGGGCGCCTCGATCCGCACCCGGCTGATGACGCCGCGCGAGGCGGCGCGAATCATGGGCTTGCCGGACAGCTTCAAACTCCCGGCGCGCGCGACCGACGCGCTGCATCTGATCGGCGACGGCGTCGCGCCGCCGGTGGTGCGGTTCCTGAGCGAGAACCTGCTGCTGCCGCTCGCGGAAGGGGCCGAAGCGGACACGCCGGCGCGAGCCCGCCGCGCATGACCTACGACCGCTCCGCCGTCATGCGGGCGGTGAAATCGCGCGACACCGGGGCGGAGCGCGCAGTGCGGGCGGCCTTGCGCGCGCTCGCTCCCGGCTACCGGCTGAACCGGGCCGATCTGCCGGGCAAGCCCGACATCGTCTACGGGCGCCGCAAGCTCGCGATCTTCGTGCACGGGTGCTTCTGGCACGGACACGGCTGCCGGCGCGGCGCGCGAATGCCGAAAACCAACGCCGACTACTGGCGCGCCAAGATCGCCCGCAACCGGGAACGCGACGAAAGGACCCTCGCCGCCCTCGCCGCGATGGGCTGGCGGACGCTGGTCGTCTACGAGTGCGAACTCAAGGATGGGGCGCGGCTGCGGGATCGGCTTGCCGAGGCGCTCGGATCGGACGTGCGGCGAACGGCGGTCGAGCCGGGACGGTTTTGAGCAAAATCCGCAGTCTGCGGTCCGGATGAAGCCGATTCCGAATTCCCTGCTAGCAGGGAATTTTACCCAAGCCCTTTTCGCGGCTGCGCCTAAAAACCTAGCACTATCATTGCGATGACGGCTTGCAATCCGAAGGTTGCGGGGATCGGGCCCCACGGGAACAGGGAATTTCGGCACGTCATAACAGGGAATTTTCGGCCTGTTCCGAACCGGAACAGGGAAACGAACAGGGAATTGGAATCGACCCTCGAAAACCGCCGCGCGCAAGTTGCAACGCTCGGTCTCAGGCCCCGTACGCCTTCAAAAACACGTCCACCCCGGCGACGACAGCCGCCTCGATCTCCTCCGGCGCGACCCGGTCGACGACGCCAAACAGGATCCGCTTATAGACATAGCTCTGGCACAGGTCGACGAATTGCCAGGCGGCGCGCTCCGGATCGGGAACCTTGAGGACGCCGGTCTTTTCGAGCGCGGCGAGTTCGCCGGCGAGGCGAGTCGCGCCGAACAGAGGTCCCGCTTCGTAAAAGGCGACCCCGATCTTGGGGAACTTTTCCGTTGCGGCGACGACGACCCGAGCAAGCGCCAGAACGCTCGGCTCGGCCATGCGGGTAATCAGCCGAACGCCGAAGTCGGTCAGCATGTCGCGGACGTCCCCCTCGCGCCGAAACCTGCACAGCCGCTCGGCCGCCTGGGCGAATTCCGCGCGGATGATCGCGTCGAACAGTTCGTCCTTGGACGCGAAATACGAGTAGAGCGTGCCCTTCGAGACGCCGGCCGAGCGGGCGATATCGTTCATGCTCGCGCCGTCGAAACCGGCGGCGAGGAACACTGCGCGCGCGCCGTCCATGATCTGGCGCAGTTTGGCGCCGTCGTGGCGGCGGCTGTCGTCGTGATGAAGAATTTCCCCGTCCATGGCCTTGTATCGGATCCGTTGGATCTTAAGTCGACCGAACCGTTCGGTTCGATTTTTTGTTGCGATAGACCTCGGGTTGGGCTATGTCAATACAAAATGACCGAACCGTTCGGTCCGGCGAGTTTTAGGAAATGGTTCCATGGCCGACAATCCCGCGGTAGCGGACGAGAGACCCGTTACAGCTTCTGCGCCCCCCGCCCAATCGCGCGCCGTCACGACGACGGCGCCTTCGGGCGTCCCGGCTCCTGCGCCGGGAGCCGGCGTTCCGGGCGCGCCGAGGCCTGCCGGAGGCGCGCCCGCCGAGACGGCTGCGCCAAAGCGTTCAGGCCGCCTGCGCCGCTTCGTTCTTCCGGTCGTCGTGCTCGTCGCCGTCGGGTACGCCGGCAAATTCGCCTACGACTATTACGTCGAGGGGCGGTTCCTGGTCAGCACCGACGACGCGTATGTCGGCGCGAACACCGCCATCATCGCGGCCAAGGCCCCCGGTCACCTCATGCAGGTGCCAGTCGTCGACAACCAGATCGTGCGCCGGGGCGACCTGCTCGCCCTGATCGACGACGGCGACTACCGGATCGCGGTCGACGCCGCGCAGGCGAAGGTGGGCACGCAGGACGCGACGATCGCCCGGTTCGGCCGGCAGATTGACGCTCAAGCCGCGGTCATCGACCAGGCCGCCGCGCAGGTCGACGCCTCGCAGGCGCAACTGCGCTCCGGCGAGGCCGAGGTCCAGCGCGCCGCGCTCGAATACGACCGCTCGTACAAGCTTGCCCAGACCAATTTCGGCTCCCAGCAGCGGCTCGAGCAGGCCACCGCCGATCGCGACCGCACGATCGCGGCGCTGGCCGCCGCCAAGGCGAGCGCCGCTTCGGCGGTCGCCGCGCTCGAGGGCGCGAAGGCCAATCTCGATGTCCTCAAGGCGCAGCGCAACGAAGCCTCCCGCCAGCGCGACGAACTGATGACCGCGCTGTCCAAAGCCAAGCGCGACCTCGACTTCACCCGCGTCGTTGCGCCGTTCGACGGCGTGGTCGGCAACAAGGCGGCCCAGGTTGGAAACCTGGTGGCGCCGGGAACGCGCCTGATGGCCCTGGTGCCGCTCGCCGCATCCTATGTCGACGCCAATTACAAGGAGACCCAGCTCGACGGCATCAAGCAGGGGCAGAAGGCCGACGTCTCGATCGACGCGCTCGGCGGCCAGACAGTCGAAGGCGTCGTGACGTCGATCTCGCCGGCCTCGGGGGCGCAGTTCTCGCTCCTGCCGCCGGACAATGCGACCGGCAATTTCACCAAGGTCGTTCAGCGGGTCGCGGTCCGCATCACCTTCCCCGACGAGGTTTTGAAGACAGTGCCCCTTCGGCCGGGCCTGTCGGTCGTCGCCACAGTCCACACGCGTGACCCGGATGCGCCGAAGCCGACGCTGCTCGGCGCGCTCGGCCTCGAGCCGGCCGTAAGCAAGACTGTCAAGCCGTGAGCGACGCCGTCGCGCTTCCTTCGCAAGGCGCGCCGGCGGCTCGGGCGCGTTCGACCGCGCCGGCGGACTCCGAGGCCCACTTCAGCGCCAAGCGGCTCGCCGCCTTCATTTTCATGGTGTTCGGGATGTTCATGGCCATCCTGGACATCCAGATCGTGTCGGCGTCGCTGTCGCAGATCCAGGCGGGCCTTTCAGCCTCGTCCGACGAGATCACCTGGGTCCAGACGAGCTATCTGATCGCCGAAGTGGTGATGATCCCGTTGTCTGGCTTCCTGTCGCGGGTGGTCTCGACGCGGGTCATCTTCACCATCTCGGCCGGCGGCTTCACGCTGATGAGCTTCATGTGCGCCCAGTCGAACACGATCCAGGAGATGATCGTCTGGCGCGCCCTGCAAGGCTTCATCGGCGGCGGCATGATCCCGACGGTCTTCGCCTCGGCCTTCACCATCTTCCCGCGCTCGAAACAACCGATGATCGGGCCGATCATCGGCCTCGTCGCGACGCTCGCCCCGACCATCGGGCCGACGGTCGGCGGTTATCTCACCGACTGGTTTTCCTGGCACTGGCTGTTTTACGTCAACCTCGTCCCCGGCGTCATCGTGACCGTGGCCGCCTGGCTGCTGATCGATTTCGACGAGCCGGACTGGTCGCTGCTCACCCATTTCGACTATTTCGGCCTCCTCACGATGGCGGGTTTCCTCGGCGCGCTCGAATATGCGCTGGAGGAGGGTCCATCGAAGGACTGGTTCGAAAGCGTCCCCGTGACGACAGCGATCGTGATTTCGGCGACCAGCGCGGTCCTGTTTTTCTGGCGGATGTTCACCGCCAAGCAGCCGATCGTCGACCTGACCGCCTTTCGCGACCGAAATTTCTGGACCGGTACGATGTTCGGTTTCGTGCTCGGCATCGGCCTCTACGGCCTGACCTACATCTATCCGGTCTATCTCGCGGTCGTGCGCGGCTATTCCTCGCTGATGATCGGCAAGACGATGTTCGTCACCGGCGCGGCCATGTTCCTGACCGCTCCCTTCGCCGGGCGGCTGATGACCAAGGTCGACGCGCGCGTGATGATCGCGATCGGCTTCATTCTGTTTGCGCTCGGGACCTACCAGGCGTCGTTCGTCACGGTCGACTGGGACTTCTGGGAGCTTTTGTGGCCGCAGATCTTTCGCGGGGTCGGGCTGATGCTCGCCATGGTGCCGATCAACTTCCTGGCGCTCGGCACCTTGCCGCCGATGAAGATCAAGAACGCGTCCGGCCTCTACAATCTGATGCGCAATCTCGGCGGCGCGGTCGGTCTCGCCCTGATCAACACGCTGCTCGACAAGCGCATGGATCTGCATCTCGAACGTTTACGCGAATCCGTGACCTGGGGGCGGGTGGTCGCCGACGAGCGGCTCGCCGGGATGGCTGCGGCGCTCGCCGATCGTGGCTCGGACGCAGAACTCGCGGCGACGAAACAACTCGCGCTCATGGTGCGCCGGCAGGCGGAGGTGATGGCGCTCGGCGACGTCTTTCTT
This sequence comes from uncultured Alphaproteobacteria bacterium, assembly GCA_963822215.1. Lineage (GTDB taxonomy): Bacteria > Pseudomonadota > Alphaproteobacteria > Rhizobiales > Beijerinckiaceae > Roseiarcus. The sequence continues at coordinate 950,503 of CAWGGX010000004.1, read as the reverse complement.
GCGCTCACCGTGATATTTCTCGCCTGCATGACCCTTGCCGCGCTGATGCACAAGCCCGTCGCGATGGGCGGAGGCGGAGGGGGGCATTAGGCTCGGTCCGCCGCCGACAATCCGAATTTCCTGCCAGCAGGGAGTTTTCCCCGCGCCTATCCGGCTGACGCAGATACCCATTGCATATACGGATGCCGGAACCATTCTTCCTGCCGCGCGAAGCGCCCGTCCCTCAAGCAAATTTCGAACGCACCCGCTCGACCCAACGCGCAACATTCGTCCCAGGCAATTGAACATCCCGAATCGACGTGAAGCGGGCAGTGCGGATCGCGACGGTGAATGTCGCGGTTGAGCGGCTTTCGGTCATTCATTGCGCCCGGAAACCCGCGCGGCTGAGCGCCCCGAGCCGTCCCGTAACTCACGGTCTTCGGTCGCTTGAGATCAGAACACGAGTCTTCCGCGAAGGCCGAGGAAAAGGGCTGTCGATTTGCCGGGCGTGCCGGGCCAGATCAGCTGGGCGTCCGGGCCAAAGCGGATGTGATCGGCGATCTTCGCGTCGTAATAGGCCTCGACGCCGCTTTCATCGTTGAGGCTCGCCCCGACAGCCGTCGCGCTGGCCTTTAGGGCGGGGCTGAAGACATACTTGAACCAGCCGACGCCCCACCGGTCATCGAGGCGGCCGGTGAACGGCGTAGAGCCGCCGAGCCCGACGAACCCGCTGCCGGCGATAGGGTTTGGATTGGCGTCGGACAGGGCGACCTGCGCAAACGGCCCCCAGCCCCTTGCCGGATTGTCGGTGTCCCGCCAAAAGTACTGATCGATCATATAGGACCCGAAATAGTAGCCCTGCATCGACCTCAGGTCCCTGGCCGATCCCGGCGGCAGCAGGAGCTGCGGGACGTCTTCCAGATCGAATCCCTGCTGCGTGCTGTAGGCTGCGCGCAGCGTGTGGAACCCGGGAAGCCCGCCAATCGCGAGCGGAACGGTCGCCGACAGGCTGAATGTCACGCCGTCCGCGAACGGATGTTCGATGACGCCAAGAGCCTGCGCGTTCCGCGGATCATAGATCAGCAGCGAAAACGTCGCCGGCGCCGTCTTCAGCGCGAACAGGCCGCCGATGATGTAGGGCGGGGTGACGCCGCTGATCGGCGCGGCGAAACCCGTGTTCCAGAACGTCGTCTCGCCGCCGCCGCCCATGATCGGCGTTTTCGCTGCGGCGTCCAGCATGTTGAATTTGCCGAGGCTGACCGAAAAGTTCGACCCGAACGCCTGGGTGACCGTCAACGCGAGGTCGGTTGTCGTGCCGCCAAGGAGCGGAAAGGCGAGCGCCGTGTTGAGCGGAATGATCGGGCCATCCGCGCGTTCGGTCTCGTTCTGCCCGAACTCCTGCTCGAGATGCGCGGATACAGTGAAGCCGTTCCAGAGACCCAAGCGGCCCCCGTCCAGGCCGAGCAGGAAGTCCGCCTTGCCGCCGAACGGAACTCCGTAGAGTCCGTCGCCGAAGGCCATGCCCTGGCCGAACCCCGTCACTCCGCCGCCGATCGATACGCCGGCGTCGGCGAGCGATTTTTGCACCGCTGTGATCGGCGCCGCCCAGTCCTGCGCTGCGGCGGGGCAGGCGCAGGTCGCGAGAGCGGCGGCCAGGACCGAGACGGCCAAGGTCATTTCTCGGCCGAGCTTCACCGCCCAATTCTTCGTCGCATATGGTTGCGCCCGCCTTGCCGCATATCCCTCTAGCCGAGATCACCCACGTCCGAGTTCAAGCACAGCCATGATGCTTCCCATCAGAAGTTCCAGACTTCGGCTTGAGGCTCCGCCGAGACAGGCGCCGGCGGTCGCGTCGCCTCTCTGAGCTTGGATCAGCGGGCTACGGGAAGAAAGTCGAAAGCCGCAGTCGGCTTGAACCGCGACGACGTCTCGCCGGCGTAGAATTCCCCGGAATCGACGTCCAGCCTCTCCGCCGGCTGTCCCGCCGCTAACTTCAGCTTCGACATATCGACCCAGAAAACGTTCGGACTCGACGTGGATTCAAAATAATACATGAGATTCTTCTGGTCGGAGACCGTCCGCCATAAGTGGGAGCGACGTTCGGCGAGCCGGGCTTGGTCACCCCCATCGGCACCGAGATGTCACGGACGATGCTGAACATGGCGGCGACGGACTTCACGGGATCGGACGTCTGCGGCGCCTGGCTCAGATAGTAGCTTGCGCGGACAAAGCGATCGGCCGGCCGATCCGTTCCCGGAAGCATCGCCGCGCCGCCGATATCCTTCCAATAGGCGTCAAGCGCGAGCTGCTGGTCGAAAGGTGGCTCGTTTGTCATCACCGCGTAGAGTTTGTTGTGATGCACGATCAGCTTGCCGCCGATATACTCGAGAATGGCAGAGTCGCCCGATGCGTCCGATATGGCGAGATGCATGGTCGGCGCATAACCTCCGGGCATGTTCGGCGGCAGAACTTGAAAATCCGCGCCTTCGAGGCCCTTCAGCGCTTCATCGACGCTGGCGTAATTGTCGAGTACATATTGCGGCCACGCCGCGATCGAAAGCGAGAGCTTCGCGGGATCGGGGGTCGAATACTGCGCCGACGAGAGATAGAGAAGATTGGCGACCAGGCCTTTCTCGTTCATTCCGTCGGTCGTCGCCGCGTCATAAGCGGCAGTGATCACGCTGCCATATTTGGAAGTCCAGGTCAGGGAGTTTTCGCCGTCCGCGCCATTGCGCTTCAGATCCTCCGGAAAGACCCAGATATTGGAGTGAAGCGGGATCATCCAGTCCATCGACCGGCCAGTAATGACAGTGCTGTCAGGGCCAGTATAGGTCACCCGCGAGCAGGCGAGGACCGGGGATGACACGAGAAGCCAAGCTGCCGCATTCCCGAGTAAGGCGGATTTGATCGACATCGTAAACTCCCAGACAGGGAACTCAAGATGTCGGGCTATGCATCTTCACGGTAGCCTCGGAATCTACTCACTTTGTCCCGGGAGGACCGACCTCGCTCCACAGCGCCCGGGCGGGCGAAAACCAGGGCGCAAGACCGGGCGCGGCTAGTCGCCCGAGTCACTCGAACTGAGGGTATAGCCTCTTGAGTTTGACGCGGGCGTTTTCAGTTGTGAACTGCCAATCGGCTTTGGCGTGATGCCTGTTTCGATGGCCCTGCCAAGCGGCGACCTCTTTCTCGAGGGTCTCTTTGTCGGGGATGCGGCGGTTGAGGCACTGGGTCGTCAGGACGGCGAGTTCGGATTCGGCCATGTCGAGCCAGCTTCCATGCTTTGGCGTGTAATGCCATTCGAACCGGTTGACGAGGCGGCGCGCTTCGGGGGCGGGGAAGGCGGCGTAGAGCGAGGCCGGCCTATGCGTGCTCAGGTTGTCCTGGACGAGCACGATTTTCTCGGCGTTGGGGAAATCCACGTCGGATAGGCCTTTGAGGATATTAGCGTAGTCGACGGCGGCGTGATGGTCTGTCACTTCGACGCGGCGCCATCCCTCCAGCGGTGCGAAGATCATGAAGAGATTGGCGACGCCGTTGCGCTGGTATTCGTAGTCGTGTCGCTCGGGCTGTCCGGGCTTCGCCGGGATCGGCTTGCGGGTCTCGATGATCAGCTGCTTGGAGGTCTCGTCCAAACATACGAGAGGACGGGCTGAATCTCGCGGCCTCTGGTAGGTTTCCAGCACGTCTTCCATGCCGGCAACGAAGGCCGCATTGGCGTCGGGCGGGATCACCCATTGCCGATTGCGGTGCGGCTTGAGCGCGTTTTTTTTAACGTCCGTCCGATCGTATTATCGCTGGCCTTGTCGACGATGGCCAATTCGACGACTTTCTCTTCGAGCAGACGCAAGCTCCAACGGGCGAACCCCTCCGGAGCCGGCGAGCAAGTCAGAGCGATCAGCTTCGCTTCGGCCGCGCCATCGAAAATCCGGGGCCGGGCGGAATTGGGGTTGTACTTGCGCTTCAGCGTCGCCTCGAACCCCTCCTCGACCAGTTGCTGACGCGTGCGAGCGACATTGTTGACGCTGGTATCCAGCGCCGCCGAGATCGCGCTGTCGCTCCACCCGTCGCCCGCCTCCGAAACGTCGGCCTTCAGCAGGATGCGCGCCCTTGTCAGGATTTGCGCCGACCCCTTGCCTGCGCGAACCATCGCCTCAAGCTGTTCGCGCTCCTCAGCGCACAGCTCCACCACGTACTTCTTGACCGCAATCCCCTTCTTGGCCACCAATCACCTCCATCGCTGCATTCCGCCGCGACAGAGATTTAGAGAAACACCTTAGATTCAAGGACGCGAGCGACTAGGTGGCCAGGTATAGGTCCTTGTCGGCGGTCCGGCCGCCCGGCCGCCCGGCGCGGCCCCGGCGAGGCGGTCGACCCCCCGTTGTCGTTGTCCCTGCCAAATCCTTACTGAACCTTAAGGATCGGTCCGGCGCCGGATCAGCCGATTGCTCTTGCAGCCCGGGGGCGCCCCGCCATATTATACGCAAGGCGCTCGACAGGGGCATCCTTGCCGTCGCCACGCTCTTATCAAGAGGTTTCACACATGTCCGACTATGACCGCTACGCAGGCTCGCGCCTGGGCGCGGGATACGCACGGTCCGGCGCGGCTGTCGACCAGGGCCTCCGCGCCTATATGATCGGCGTCTACAACTACATGACCCTCGGCCTCGGCGTCACGGGTCTTGCCGCCTACATCGCCTTCTCGCTCGGCACGGTTTCGGTCGGCGGCGGGCGCATGGCGCTGACTGACTTCGGCCACGCGATCTACGTGTCACCGCTGCGCTGGCTGATCGTCCTGTCGCCGCTCGCGCTCGTCTTCTGGCTGTCGGCCCGGCTCGATCAGATGTCGGTCGCGACGGCGCGCAACGCCTTCCTCGCCTTCGCGGCGCTGATCGGCTTGTCGATGTCGGCGCTGCTGGTCGTCTACACCGCCGGCTCGGTCGCACAAGCCTTCTTCGCCACTGCGGCGGCGTTCGCCAGCCTCAGCCTGTACGGCTACACGACCCGGCGCGACTTGTCGGCGATGGGGTCGTTCATGATGATGGGCGTCATCGGCCTGATCATCGCGAGCCTGATCAACATGTTCCTGCACAGCTCCGGCCTGCAGTTCGGCATCTCGATCCTCGCGGTGCTGATCTTCGCCGGCCTGACCGCCTGGGACACCCAGTCCATCAAGAGCATGTACTACGCCGGCGACGGCTACGATACGATCCAGAAGAAGTCGATCCACGGCGCGCTGCGCCTCTACCTCGACTTCATCAACATGTTCCAGGCGATTTTGATGCTGACGGGGTCGAGCCGGAACAACTGACACGCTCCCGCCCGCTAAGGAAACCTTGACATGAGCCCCGGTCCGCATTGCGCGGGCCGGGGCTTTTCATTAGAAGCCGCGTGTTGACCGACGCGTTTTCGGAGGGGGACGATGGGCGTGTTGCGTGTTGCGGCCACCATCGCGGGCTTGTCAATCGCGGCAAGCGCTCAGGCTGCGGAACTCAAGATCGTCGACGTCAAGGCCTACGTGTTTCTCGAGCGCGCCGGCAAGCTCAGCGACGATATCATCGGCGGCCCGACGCTGGTTGACGCGCCCAAGGGCGGGGCGCCGGGCGGAGACAGCGCAACCGGGGTCATGCTCGACTTTGTTTTCTCTGGCGACCCGAACTTCGCCCCAAAATACGCCACCGCCATCGTCGACCTGACCCAGACCAACCAGACGGGCCAGCAGCTCGTCACCCACAAGGCCTTTACCGGCTTCCGTTTTGGCGACGACGGCGTCGAGCATAAGGCGATCTTCCTCGAGAACGCCACCTGCGCGCCGCTGGTGATCAAGGTCCACGCCGGCAAGACGGAAAAGCAGGCCCAGGTCGACTTCTCCTGCACCGCGGTCCGGGCATCGAACTAGAGCCGCCGCAAGCCCCCTCGCCCCGTGAGCGGGGAGAGGGCCGGGGTGAGGGGCCTTGGCGACTGGCCGTGGGCGCTCGCCACGCCCCTCATCCTAACCTTCTCCCCGCAAGCGGGGAGAAGGGACAACCGGCGCCTCGGTCGAAAGACAATCCGCTAGGCCCGGGGCCGGGGCCGGCGCCCTCACCCTTCCTTCAGCCCCAGCACGTCGGCCATCGAATAGAGGCCGGGCTTGCGGCCGTGGGCCCAGCGCGCCGCCTTGAGGGCGCCATAGGCGAACAGCATGCGATCCTCCGCATGGTGGGCAAGCGTCAGCCGCTCGCCTTCCGCGGCAAACGTGACTTCGTGATCGCCGACCACCGTGCCGCCGCGTAGGCTCGCGAAGCCGATGTCGCCCTTGCGGCGCTGGCCGGTGACGCCGTCGCGGCCGCGCGCCGAATGGGTTTTCAGCGCGATTCCGCGCCCGGCCGCCGCCGCCTCGCCGAGCATCAGCGCGGTGCCCGACGGCGCGTCGACCTTCATGCGGTGATGCATCTCGAAGATCTCGACGTCGTATTCGTCGCCGAGCGCAGCGGCGGCGCGGCGCGTCAGCGCCGCAAGCAGGTTCACGCCGAGGCTCATGTTGCCGGAGCGTACGATCGGCGCATGGCGCGCAGCCGCTTCGATCCGGTCGAGATCATCCTCCGCCAGCCCAGTGGTGCCAATCACGTCGGCGATGCGCGCCTGCGCCGCGAGCGCGGCCAGTTCGACCGTGGCGGCGGGCGAAGAGAAGTCGATGATCGCGTCGGCGTTCAGCATGAGCGGCAGCGGATCGGTCCCGATGGTCAGTCCGGTCGCCGGGCAGCCAGCCAGGGGGCCGGGATCGTGGCCGACCCAGGGCGAGCTCTCGCGCTCGAGCGCGCCGCTGAGGGTCAAGCCCTCGGCCTCATGGATCGCCCGCACGACCATCCGGCCCATGCGGCCGGCCGCTCCCGCGACGATGATGCGCAATTCGGCCATGTCCGGAAACTCCTCGTCGCCTCGAAGGCGTCAGGCGCCTTCCACCAGCACCATTTCGATCTCCGCCGCACCCTCGCGCAGCGCGCGCGCCGCCTGGTATTCGGCCGAGTAATAATATGCCCGCGCCGCGTCGTAGTTGTCGAACTCCAGCACGACGTTGCGCGCCCTCGCCTGGCCTTCGAGCGCTTCGTAGCGCCCGCCGCGCGCCAGCGCCCTGCCGCCATGCGCGGCGATCGCCTTCGTCGCTTCGGCCGCATAGCGCCCATAGGCCTCGGGATCGAGAATGTCGACGCGCGCGATCACATAGCCCTTGGGCATGAGCGTTCCCCTGGAAAGACTGCGACGGAAAGGATAGCGGCGTTCTGCGGCCGATCAAGGCGCGGCGCCGGCAATCTCCTCGACAATCGCCGCCGCCGCCTTCCGCGGGTCGGGCGCTGCCGTGATCGGACGGCCGACGACGAGGTAGTCGGCCCCCGTCGCGGATTGCGCTCTCGGGCGTGGCGACGCGCTTCTGGTCCCCGATGGCGGCGCCACCCGGCCGGATGCCGGGCGTGACCAGAATCAGACGCTGCCCGACCGCCTCGCGAACGCCTTTGGCTTCGGCGGCGCTGGCGACGAGACCGTGAACGCCAAGCGCCTCGGCCTGCTCGGCCCGCCGCCGCACCAGCTCGGCGACGCCGAAGCGGTAGCCCGCCTCGATCAAGTCCCGGTCGTCGCAGGAGGTCAGCACCGTCACGCCAAGGAACGCAAGACCCGAGCCAGCGGCGCCCGCGACCGCGGCGCGCATCGTCTGCGGATAGGCGTGGACGGTGAGAAAGGTTGCGCCAAGCCGCGCCGCCTGCGCGGTCGCCCGCTCGACGGTATTGGGAATGTCATGCAGCTTGAGGTCGAGAAAGACCCGCTTGCCGGCGTCGGCGAGACGACCGACGAGCGCCAGACCTTCGCCGCCGTAGGCGAGTTCCATGCCGATCTTATAGAAGATCGCCGCGTCGCCGATTGCGGCGACAAGCTTTTCGGCCGCTGCCGCGTCGGCGACGTCGAGCGCGACGATCAGCCGGTCGACGGGCGTCGAGGGTTTCATGCGCGGTCCTGGAGGCCCCGTCTCGGCGAGGCGCCTGGCCGGGCTGCCGCTTCGAGCCGATACGTCCAGACCCTCGCCGGCGGCAGATTGGCCCAGATCGGCCGGCCGCGTTCGGCGGCGTAGCGGCCTTCGCAGATCTCGCGCGGAATGGGCGACACCAGCCCGTAGGTGAACTGCACGAACACCCCGTCCGCGCCCATCAGCGCAAAGGCCTCGCCGATCAGCCTCTCACGGTCGCTCGGCGGCCGGGTGAGCAGCGGCAAACTGGAGACGAACGCCGAGACCCGCTCGCCCGCGAGCCCGGAAAGCGTTCGCGGCAGGTCGTAGGCGTCGCCCTCGATCACCCGGGTTCCGGCGTAGCGGTCCCTCAGGATGCGGCAGAACTGCGGATTGTACTCGACCATCACCAACCGGCGGCGGTCCAGGCCGCGGTCGATGAGCGCGCGCGTGACCGGCCCGGTGCCCGGGCCAAGCTCGACGACGAGTCCCTGCGTCGGCGGACCGGCGGCGGCGGCCATGGCGCGCGCAAGCGCCCGCCCCGACGGCGCGACCGCGCCGGTCAGATGCGGCGTCGACATCAGCGACATCAGGAAATGGGCGCCGTCTCCGAGTCCTCCGGGCCGCCGAAGGTTTCGCTTCTGGTCGTGCATGCCCCTCTCCGCATCAAGGCGCCCGCCGTCGGGCGGCCGAGTTCATCGAGCTCCGCGCGAGAGACGAGGCCGTCAGCTTCGCCCCTCGAAGAACTCCTTCATTTTGGCGAAGAAGCCGGCGCTTTCGGGATGGGTCTTGTTCGAGGATTCCTGCGCGAACTCCATGAGAAGTTCGCGCTGCCGGCGCGTCAGGCTCTGCGGCGTCTCGACATTGAGCTGAACGAAGAGATCGCCGGCGTCGCGCGAGCGCAGGATCGGCATGCCCTTGCCGCGCAGCCTGAGCTGCCGCCCCGATTGCGCGCCCTCGGGAATGCTGACCCGCGACTCGGTCCCGTCGAGCGTGTGGACGGTGAATTCGCCGCCGAGCGCCGCCTGCACCATCGAGATCGGGACACGGCAATAGAGGTCGGCGCCGTCCCGCTGGAACACCGGGTGCGGCTTGACCGAGAGGAAGATGTACAGATCGCCGGTCGGACCGCCGCGCATGCCGGCCTCGCCTTCGCCGGTCAGGCGGATGCGTGTGCCGTCCTCGACGCCGGCGGGGACGTTGACGGAAAGGGTCCGCTCGCGCGTCAGCCGTCCGGAGCCGGCGCATTTGTCGCACGGATTGTCGATCGTCTGGCCGCGCCCCTGACATGACGGACAGGTTCGCTCGATGGCGAAAAACCCCTGCTGGGCGCGCACCCGCCCATGGCCGCCGCAGGTCCGGCAGGTGACCGGCTTCGACCCGGCGCGCGCGCCGGAGCCCGCGCAGGCTTCGCAGCTCACCGAGGTCGGCAGCTTGATCGTCGCGTTCTTGCCGTTGAAGGCTTCTTCGAGGGTGATCTCGAGATTGTAGCGCAGGTCGGCGCCGCGCTCGCGTCCCGAACCATGCCGCCCGCCGCGCCGGCCGCCCATCATGTCGCCGAACAGGTCGTCGAAAATGTCCGACATCGACGAGGCGAAGCCGTCGCCCATGCCGCCGACTCCGCCCTGTTCGAAGGCCGCGTGGCCGTAGCGGTCGTACGCCGCCCGCTTCTGCGCGTCCGACAGGGTCTGATAGGCTTCGTTGACTTCCTTGAAGCGCGTCTCGGCCTGCTTGTCGCCCGGATGACGGTCCGGATGGCAGCTCATCGCCGCCTTCCGGAAAGCGGATTTCAATTCGACCTCGGTCGCCGTCTTGGACACGCCCAAAACTTCGTAGAAATCCCGCTTCGCCATTTCAGCGCGCCCCTTCGCGCATGAGTTCGAGCCATCGTCTCTCGGATCCGTTCGGCGAACGCCAACTGCAGCCTCGCTCTTTCCAACACCACAACGCCCGCTAGAGGCAGATCGGTTGAGGCCTGCCGCTTCGCGGGCGCTTGATGACAGTCCCATCGGGGTGCGCCAGCGACCCGGTGTCCCCTACGAATGCGCCGGCCGCTTTACGAAAGCGGCCGGCGCGTTCGATCAGGACTTCTTCTTGTCGTCGTCCACCTCGCGGAACTCCGCGTCGATCACGTCGTCCTTGGCCTCGGCGCCGGCAGCAGCCCCGGCGTCTCCGCCGGCGCCCGCCTGCTGGGCCTTGTACATGGCCTCGCCGAGCTTCATCTGCGCCTGCATCAGATCGTTGGTGCGGGCCTTGATGGCCTCGACATCCTCGCCCTGCAGCGCAGTGCGGACCGCAGCGATCGCCGCCTCGATCGCGCTCTTGTCGGACTGAGCGGCCTTGTCGCCGTACTCCTTGAGCGCCTTCTCCGCGTCGTGGGCGGCAGACTCGGCGTGGTTCTTGGCGTCGACCACCTCGCGCCGCTTCTTGTCCTCGGCGGCGTGCGCCTCGGCGTCCTTGACCATCCGGTTGATGTCGGACTCGCTCAAGCCGCCAGAGGCCTGGATGCGGATCTGCTGCTCCTTGTTGGTCGCCTTGTCCTTGGCGGTGACGTTGACGATGCCGTTGGCGTCGATGTCGAAGGTCACCTCGATCTGAGGCATGCCGCGCGGGGCCGGCGGGATGCCGACCAGGTCGAACTGGCCAAGCAGCTTGTTGTCCGCCGCCATTTCACGCTCGCCCTGGAAGACCCGGATCGTGACCGCCGTCTGGTTGTCCTCGGCGGTCGAGAAGACCTGGCTCTTCTTGGTCGGGATCGTGGTGTTGCGCTCGATCAGGCGGGTAAACACGCCGCCCAAAGTCTCGATGCCGAGCGAGAGCGGCGTCACGTCGAGCAGCAGCACGTCCTTGACGTCGCCCTGCAGGACTCCGGCCTGGATCGCCGCGCCGATCGCCACCACTTCGTCGGGGTTGACGCCCTTATGGGGCTCCTTGCCGAAGAACTGTTTGACGACTTCCTGCACCTTGGGCATGCGGGTCATGCCGCCGACCAGCACGACCTCGTCGATCTGGGCGGCCGCCAGTCCGGCGTCCTTGAGCGCCTTGCGGCAAGGCTCGACCGTCCGCTGGATGAGGTCGTCGACCAGCGCCTCGTATTTGGCGCGGGTGAGCTTGAGCGCAAGATGCTTGGGGCCGGTCGCGTCCGCGGTGATGTAGGGCAGGTTGATGTCGGTCTGGATCGCCGAGGAGAGCTCGATCTTCGCCTTTTCAGCGGCCTCCTTGAGCCGCTGCAGCGCGAGCTTGTCCTTGGTCAGGTCGATGCCCTGCTCCTTCTTGAACTCGGACGCCAGATATTCGACGAGACGCATGTCGAAGTCCTCGCCGCCGAGGAATGTGTCGCCGTTGGTCGACTTCACCTCGAACACGCCGTCGCCAATCTCGAGGATTGAGATGTCGAACGTGCCACCGCCGAGGTCATAGACCGCGATCGTGCCAGCCTTCTTCTTGTCGAGGCCGTAGGCGAGCGCCGCCGCTGTCGGCTCGTTGATAATGCGCAGCACTTCGAGGCCGGCGATCTTGCCGGCGTCCTTGGTCGCCTGACGCTGGGCGTCGTTGAAGTACGCGGGGACGGTGATCACCGCCTGCGTGACGGGTCCGCCAAGGTGCGCCTCCGCCGTCTCCTTCATCTTCTGAAGGACGAAGGCCGAAATCTGCGACGGAGAATATTGCTTGCCGTCCGCCGTGACCCAGGCGTCGCCGTTCGGCGCGCGGACGATCTTGTACGGGACGAGGCTTATATCCTTCTTCGTCGTGGGGTCTTCGAACGAGCGGCCGATGAGGCGCTTGATTGCGAAGATCGTCCGTTCGGGGTTGGTGACCGCCTGACGCTTGGCCGGCTGGCCGACCAGACGCTCGCCATCGTCGGTGAACGCCACGATCGAGGGCGTCGTTCGGGCGCCCTCGGAATTCTCGATGACCTTGGGGGTCGCTCCCTCCATGACCGCCACGCACGAATTCGTCGTGCCGAGGTCGATACCGATCACTTTCGCCATAGTCTCCCTTGCTCCTTTCGCGGGACCGCCCGGCCCCGCAGCGGCCGGACCATGAGAAGGACTCCCCTCGGCCCGAAGCGGCCGGCGTCGCCTGTTCTGATCCCCTAAATTCCAAGTAAATTCGTGGCGGACTCAACGCGCTTGCGACGCCGAACCCGTCAGTCGCGGCGTATATAGGTTCGGCCTTTTCGAGGCGCAAGGCGCGGAATCGCCGGATTCTTCGCCTTGCGCGGCCAGTCCGGGCCGCCTCAACAAACGACTTCCCCTTTGCCGCTGAGCCTTCTACATAGCCCCCATGATTGGGTCGACGATTTGGCGCTTATCGATCGTGGTTGGCGGCCTGGCGCTGGCGGCGCCGGTCGGCGCCCAACTCGCCCTGACAGGGGCGGCGCCCTCTCAGCCGTCCGATTCGGCGACGACTGCGCCGAAGCCAAAGAAGCCGGGAAGCGTGGCGAAGGCGGACAAGGGCGGCAAGGGGGGCAAGACCGCGATGGGGTCCGCGCCCGGCGCCGAATCGATCGCGGGCCGCCCGCTGATGCTCAATGGCAAGGCGGGGCTCCTGCAGATCTCCGGCGGCGGCGAAACGCTGCAGATCGACAAGCTCAGCCTCGCCGGCGAAAGCGTCTCCGACCCGGCGCAACGCTGCATCCTCAACATCGTCGGCGAGAAGCCGATCGTGGCGGTCAGGGACGGGCGGCCGGACGGTCTCGAACGCTACCACGCGGAAGTGCCGGCCTGCCCGTTCGCCTTCGACATCGTCGACGGCGCGGTCCTCGTCCCGGCGCAGATCACCGCCTGTGTCTTCAAGGCCGCCGACTGCCAGACGAGCCCAAGCGGCCTGTGGGGTCCGGACGAGACGACTCTCGGAGCGGACGCGTCGGTCATCGGCAAGCAGCGCAACGAAGCCGAAAACGCCATGGCGCGCGCGTTGCGCGCCCTCGAGGAGCGCGCCAAGGACAATCCCGATGCGGCGGCTCTGGTGCGGGACCAGAGCGGCTTTTCCGGCGCGCGCGAGGACATCTGCCGCGACTACGCGCAGGAAGCGGAGCACGGGTTCTGCGCCGCGAGCGTGACCGCCGCCCGCGCAGCGCTGCTCGAGGCCCGACTCGCGCCACCGTCGTCGCCAGGCGCCGCAGAAACGCGCGACAAGTCCGACAAGAGCGCGAAGTCGGAGAGGCCCAAGCACAAGAAGGCGAAGCCCGCGGAAGCCGGCGTCGTCGCCAACCCGCAGTAGCAAGCCGGCGGGGTCAGTGCGCGTCGTAAACTTTCAAGAGCTCGTCCGTGGGGCAACCCCCAGCATCGTTGGAGGAGCACGCCATGACCGCCAATTCGACAGAAACCAGGGTCACGAGCGGAACCGACTCGCGGGCTCGCCGTTTGAGAACGCGGGCGACCGAGGAGTTCCGCCGATTCCTGGTCCTGTTCGTCTACCTGTGGATCCTGTTCGGCGTGTTCGTTCTGAACCAGGGGATCGTGCTCCGAGAGCACGGGATCGGCTGGACCGCGCAGGGCTTCGCCTTCATCAACGCGCTTGTCTTCGCCAAGGTGATGATGCTGTTCGAGATGTTCGACCCCGGGCAACGGCTGCGAAAGCGGCCGCTGATCTACCCGATCCTCTACGAGACGTTCCTCTTGACGATCCTGTTCCTCGTCGTGCACGTGATCGAGAAGGCAGTCGGAGGCCTCATTCGCGGGGAGACGGTTGCCGACAGCCTGCCGAGCATCGGCGGCGGCGGCCTCCTGGGGCTGGTCAGCGCCTCCGTGATCATGTTCGTCGCGCTGACGCCCTTTTTCGCGCTCCGAAACCTCAGCTTCGCCCTCGGCCGCGACCGCCTCGTCGCCCTGATGTTCGGCCCCGGCGAACCGCTGAAGGAGGCCGATCGGTGAAGGCGCAGGAGACGAGCCGCAGAAGATTGCGTTTGCAGGAGATGTCGCGAAAGGGCGAAGACCGGACGACGGGCCCGACCTTCTTCTCCCAGTAGAGGCTAGCGTGCGCACACATTTGATTTGCTCAGCTGTCAAGTGGGGCAGGCGAGGTGGCGGCGGCGAGATTGAAGCCTTCTGCGATGGCGTGGAAGCGGCGCAGGCCGTGGACGAAGGTGATAGGGCCTGGCGAACGCTCTTTGGCGTAGCCGGTCCAGCCGCCGAGGCGGGCGATGCACCAGGCCGCCCAAGCCAGGCTGCGTCTGGGGTGCGGGTTCTTCTGCTTCTGGGTCTTGCCTTCGAATTTGCCGGCCAGCGCCTCCAGAACGGCGATTTCGTCGGGTTCGAAGACGCGCGCGGCCGGGAAAGCCGCGCCCGCCTCGTCCCGTCCCTGGACCAGTTGCATGACGCTCGCGGCGGCGATCAGCGCGGTCGCCGCCAGGCGTTCGAGCGCGTCGCCGTCGCGCAAGAGGCTGTCTTCAAGGTCGAAGCCCTGCGACTTGAGGGTGCGGAAGAGCTGCTCGATGATCCAGCGATAGCGATAGAGCTCGATAATCCACGCCGCTTGGGCAAGCGTGCTCACGCCATGCGTCGTCAACAGGCGCCAGACGATCGGCTCCTCGGAGGGCGGCGGGTCGATTTCGCGCGCCTCGACGAGATTGAGCGCGACGCCGGGCGGATCCCGCCGGTCGGCGCCGCGCTCGGGACGACGCAGGACGACCGGACAGAAACGCACCGCCAGCGTGACCTTCCGGGCCGTCCGTCCGGGCCGGCCGGGCAGATCGAAGCTCAGACGGCCCGCTTCCGGCGCGGCGGCGATCTTCGACAGCAGCCGCTCGCCCGCCTCGATGAGCGCCCGATCGCGCACGGCGCGAACCAGGACATGCGTTCGCCCATCGGGCACGCGGGCGAAATGCTCGTAGATGTCGGCCTCCCGATCGGAGATCTCGGTGATCATCGTCGCCGAGTTCAGGAACCGCTTCGCCGCCAGGGGCGTGGCGAGCCACTTGTTGCTCTCCTTCTCCTCGATCGGCAGGCTCTGGTAGTCGTCCTCCTTGATCCGCGTTCGCCGCCAGATCGTCGCCCCCGCGAGCCCCAGGACGCCGCCGTCGGCGGCGTCGACCGCCAGCGCCGGATGGACGAACAGGCCGACGTCCTTGCCGTTGCCGACGCGGCCAAGGCCACGCTTGCGCTTGGCTTTGGCTTCATAGTTGATTTCGCTCGTATCCTGGATCAACAGGACGTGCCGTCCCGCCGCGGCGGTTCCCGTCCGCTCCGCCGCGCCGCGCAGAATTTCTTCCACCGTCACTCTCGGATTGCGGAAAAACCGCGTCAGACCAACCTTCTCCGCCCGGCTGTCGCACAGTTGGCGAAAGCCCGCGCTAATGCGCGCGCACATGCGCTCCACCGCCAGGCGCCCCTTTTTTCAAGGCGCACGTCGCCGAAGAAGCCAATGTTCACGTCTGTCATCGCCGATCCTCTCCAAACAAAGGGCCGGCCGATACAGAATCACACATGATTCTCAACGATCAAGCGATGTTTGCAAAAAATGTGTTTGACTCGTCCGCGAATCGAATGTGTGCGCACGCTAGCCCAGTAGAGGAGAGGGGAGCCCGCGCCCGAACGTCCAGGACGCGCATCTTCAGCGCCCGCCTTGTTCAACGTGGGCCCGTTCGCCAAACCTTCCGCCAATGCCGCTCCTTGCGCATAGCAGACAGCCAGCGAGGTCGACCTAGCGGATTTTGAGCTAAAACGATGGAGCGGCGGCGCGGATGAGACTGTCCAGATCGAGGCGGCCGAGCGCGCTCGCGGGAACGCCGTCGATCAGATCGGAGAACAGCGCCCTTTTTTCATCGAGAATTTTGGCGACGCGCTCCTCGACCGTGTCCACGCAGAGATAAGCGAAAACCTCAACCGGCCGCGTTTGCCCAATCCGGTGCACCCTGTCTTCCGCCTGGGTCTCGACCGCCGGGTTCCACCAGCGATCGAAATGGATGACGCGCGAGGCCGATGTCAGGTTCAGTCCCGTCCCTCCGGCGCGAAGAGACAGAATCATCACGCTGCGAGAGCCGTCTCGCGCAAAAGAATCCAGGGCTCCGTTGCGGTGCCATGGGTCCATGTCCCCTGTCAGGACGACTGGCCGGAACGGTCGCAAATGCCGGGCGAGCTCAAGCACGCCGAATGGCTCCTTGACAAACTGCGAGAAGATCAGCGCCTTCGCGCCAACCGCGCCAAACTGATCGAGACGGCGGCGGACGTCGTTCAGCTTGGCCAATTCGCCAGTCTCTGGACAGAAATTGCAAATCTGCTTGAGACGGAGGATGAGTTCCAGCACATGCGAGATGCGCAATTGTCGCCCCAGCGAGCGCAGCCAGACGGTCCCTTCCTCTTCGGCACTGCGGTAAGCTGCCCGCTGAGACGCGGTCAGATCAAGTCCGACAACCGACGCGAATTTGGGCGGCAGATCGTCGAGGACTTCGGCGCGCCGACGGCGCAATTGCACCCGGGACATCAGACCGCGGAGCCCCACGCCCATGCCTTTGGGATCAAATTCGCCGGGCGCGACAAAATCGAGAACCGAAAGCAGATCGTCGAGGCAGTTCTCGAGAGGGGTGCCGGTCAACGCCCAGGACTGCGCGCGTTCAAGAGACTTCACGGCGACTGCGACGCCGGATTGCGCGTTCTTGATACGCTGCGCTTCGTCGACAACCACGACATCCCACGAACCGCAGGAGCATGTCGGCGGCGAGGCGAAGTCAGCCCGAATGGATTCGAAGCTCGACAGGGTGAGGGTCGCCGGCGCCCGCCACGCCGCTCGTCGCTGTTCGAAAGGGCCCGCCGCGGTTGAGACCACCATGTCGGGCGCCCAAATGCGGACCTGACGCCGCCATTGCGCAATCAGGCCGACCGGGCAGACGATCAGCGCGCGACGGATTTTTCGGCGCGCAACGAGGACGCGGAGCGCCGCGATAGCTTAAATCGTCTTGCCGAGGCCCATCTCGTCGGCGAGCAGCACCGGCTTGCCGCTGAGAAGCCTCTCGATTCCTTCGATTTGGTACGGAAAGAGTGGATAGGGCCAGTCCAGGCCGAATATCTTCGCCGGCGCTTCGGCAGGCGCTGCGAATTGAGGCCTACTCGTCATCCGCGTCGGCAGCCGAGGAAGCCTGTTCCAATTCTTCGCTCGGCGTGTAATCGGTCGGTCTCCACGTGATCGCAATGCTTGCACGCTCGCCGAAAAGGCGTTCCATGTCCCACTGCGTGATCCAGGACTTGATGTATTGCCGCATGGACTTGCCCGCCAGGCGTTCGCCGATCGCGAGGCTGGGTGGGCGATATCGGTAAGCGTCGAAGTAGAGTTCGGCGATGCGTTCCTGCGCGGCCCGCAAGGCGAAATCATCGGGCGGGGCCAAGCGGACGTCGGGCGCCCGCCGCATATGGGCCATGCATTCTCTCGCCTGCTGAGCCTGGTGCATCAGCCCCTTCCGTTCGAGCGCCTGGGGAATGAGCTCGTCGTCGCGCCGACTGTCGAACATTTCGCTGACATAATCATCGGTGAACGCGGCCACTGTCACGATGCCGGGCAACGCGTCAAACGTGTTTCGACCCAGCCAGCGCGCCAATTCCGCATAACTCTTGCCCCGTTGCAGCGGCGAATAGCGCCCGATGAGTTCGACTTCGTCCAGGAGTACGCACCATCCGGCGAGCCCTGCCGAGGACAACAGTCGCGGCGCAAATCGCAGCCGTTGGCGAGCAAGGTCGGCCTCGCGGGTCGGCCTGATGTCGAACAGTTTCGCCGCTCCTTGCTGCCTGAGCCAGGATCTCACGACGGTCGCATTGAGCTTGCCGCCGCCGAAAAAGCGGGCGATACGCGCATGATCGTCGAGACCGAGACGGGGAATGAGCCAAAGCAAGGCCGGGAATATCGCCGACAGAGACCCCGCGCCCGCTTCCTGCGTCGCCCACGACCCGAGGCGCTCGAAAGGCTCGGTATTCGGCTTCAATCGCCAGAGCGCGACGGTCATGAGGTCGTCGTTGGCGCCCTGAACCTCAGCCGTACGGACGGCCGCGATGAAGAGTCGGCCCGGATCGAACATCGGGGTCTCTTTGCTGACCGGCACCAGGCTGACAACGAAGTTGCGCTGAAGCGCCAGTTCGCGCATGTAGCCGAGCAAATGCGATTTGCCCGATCCGAATCCGCCCCAAACGAAGGTTCCCTCGGACTGGCGCCCCGCTTCGAGCCCCTGGGCGCACCGTCCAAGCGAATCCAGAAAGGGATTGACCAGAGCGCCGTTGTGCTCGCCGAGCAGCCGGATGGCGGCCCGATTGGGCACGCCGGCGCGGAGCGCTTCGATGGCGCCGCGCGCCGCGACTTGCGGGAGCTCATCCATATGCCTGCTCGATCATCAATTGTGGCTTTGGCTCGATGCGTACGAGGGCCGCAAGAGGGTTATCACGGTCTGTGGCGACGACATCGTCCAACACGCGCGCGTTCAAGGCATTATAGGCGAGGAGCGAACGTTTGGGATCGCCTTGGGTGAGCGACGGGTCGCCCAAAACCACAACGAACAGGCCTTGGAACAACTCGGCGTCATCGATGAGCTGACGGAGAACCTCAAACGCATCCATGACCGCCGCCGGGGAATATCGCAGGCCCTCGCCGAGCGGGGCTCCAGTGCGAAGAACCTGGCGAACGTCGATCGTGACGCACAGCCCCTTGCGCCCACAAAGCTGCAGCCACCGGCAGAGCGACCGAAGCGCGGCGCGACCGTTGTGACGGGTGATCTTGGCGGTGATGTACGCCTGGCGGAGCGCGCCGATGGCGCGCAGCTCTCCGCGCAGCCATTCTACCACCGGCGCGGTCACGACGGGATCCGTCTCCGAGGATTCGAGCCTCGTCAAACAAAGCTGCGTCATGGCGGCGCGAAAATCCTGAGTCATCGTGCGGTCGTGCCAGATGTCGTCCGTCAGCCAATGGTTCAAGTCGCGCTTGAGCAACGGCACGGCGATCCGGTTGAAGGCGGCTAGATCCTGGAAACTGACGGCGTGGTCGGGGCTGGGCCACTCGTATCCGTTTTTGGCCACGAGCGCCTCGAGGAAATCCTGCGCCATCGCCGTCCAGTCGAGGCTGCGCGAGATGGCGAAGAACACGTCCTGGATCATGTGGAGCTTGCTTTGGGTCGCGTCGATCCCGCAGGTCGCCAGACCGTGCCGTTCGGCGAGCGCAAGGATGCGCGCCTGAATCTCCCCCAGGCGTTCGGGTTGGCTCTCGACGAATTTGACCGCGCTGCCGCCGACGGCGATAAAATCACGCAAATATTCTTTGTCGATCAGGTTCAGCCAATCTTCCAGCGCAACGCCCAACTCACCCTCCCGGGACGAAACGAACGCCGTAATAGGTCCGCTGGGCTCCACGTCCATCATAAACGATCAGCGGTTTGATCCCTTTCGTGGTCGTCCCGTGCGGAAACTCGAACCGCTCGCCGCTGCGGGTGCGCAGGTCAGGCTGACGATCGAGCAGAAGCAGGTCGCGCGCGAATTCGGCGGGCGGGTAGTCGGAGCCCGGCAACAGCGTCAATGTCTCATGGATGTCGCTTAGGGCAATGACACGCCCAGTGTCGGCGCCGTTCCAGTCTCGTCCGACGAGTCTGCGATAGGCGCGCCAGAGGAGATCCAAAAACGCCTGCTCCCGGAACCGCTGCGGGCCTTTCTGCGCTTTCGCCAGGATTCGAACAAGCTCGCTCGGGCGAATCCGCCGCTCAATCTTGTTGCCGACCCGCACGGCGGACTGCCCCGGGTCGATTCGGATGAGCAGGGGAAAGCAATAGAGCCGCCCGTCCCGCTCGAACATCGCCAAATTCTGGTCGGCCGCCGCCGCCTGAAGGTCGGCGAGATACCGCCCGTCGGACATGTAGGTCGCCGCGTCGAAACCCCATGCGTCAGAAAGATCGCGCGCAGCGGCGTCGGCGTCGCCGACCCGGGCGCTCAAGCCGCTTAGCCCTTTGACGATATCGGCGACGTTGCCGACGCGAGCGGCGCGACGCATCCGCTTCAGGCTACCGAGCAGGCCCTCAGCGGCTTTTTCGGCCTTTTCCAACTGCTCGTCGAGCGCGATCAGCTCGGCTTCGAACTCAGCGGCCATCCAGCCAAGACCTTGCGTTGGGCGCGTCGAATCGCCCGTTCGTCGGGATGGTTAACATCGAGATAACCCCGCGCCAAGACAGCAATTCCACCGAGGCCCGAAACTCGGCGGCCTCGGGAGTCGACGAAGCGGCGAAAATCTTCAATCAAGTCAAGGTCGGCCGCCTGGTCGCCACCGCCTCTGACACTGATGAAAACGCCTTGCGGTCGCGGCGATTCCACCCGACCTCTCGCCCCGCGGCGGATAAGACAGCGTCGACCAATCCGTGCCTATCCGGTTAACGCAGACATCCACTATGTGGAGACGTAACGGAGAGGGAGGCGGAGACCGCCCGATTGAGCGCTTTCGACCCTGAGCGGACCTTCGTCGGGAACGGCTGAACGTCGGGGATCGACGTTAAGCGACTATTGCGGATCGCACGGTCCCCGTCGATTATGTAGGTCCTGCCGCACCAAAATGCCTGCGGCCATGCACGGCGATCTTGGGCGAATTTTGGCTTGGTGGCGACTTGCGGGAGTTCAAAACCGGCAGCGTCTGGTAGCGGCTTTATCGACGTAAAGCGAAGATGGCAAAAAAGCTTTAGTGGGGTTAGGAGAATGAAAGAGTTAAATCACGTTGCAAAGGTAGAGGATTTTGCGCGGCGACTTACTAAAGATAGGTTCCGTTTCGTGGTAGGTATTCCGGGAAAGTACTATTCGGCTGTTTGGTTCGCGCACGGGAAGAAGAATAGCTATTATGTCGGTGCGCGTAGCATTGGTGGTAGTCTGAAGATAAGTCTGCATGACGATTGTAATTGTAGACTAGCCATCCCCGACGAAGGCGTCACGGCTATGAAACAACAAGGGTTAGACGCTCCTGACAACAGAGCTTTTGTGGAATGGTATCGAAAACCAGCACCAGAGGAGGGCGCAAATCATATCGTATCTTTGATTTTCCCCACGGACTATCTTCGCCTCCCACTACCTGAAGCCAGCTATAAAAAGCCTGTCCTGATTATTCAGGCAGCACCTCCGGGTAAGGCCATTGAGGTCGGCTTCTTTTCTTCGCGCGAAGCTGATGTGACATTGGAACTGAAATTTCTCCAGACCGGAAGGCCGTTATGCCGGACCACACTGGAAAATGGTGAGACGCTCTGGCTTGTGATCCGCGAAAGGGAGTTTGATCGAGCGGTAATCCCGTCAGAGGAACGGTGGGCGGAGGGCGAGCGGTTTCATGACAAGCAGACATTTGTTGATGAAAGCGTCCAACTGAACGGTCTTATGAGTATGCTATGGGATTCGCCGAAGGACGAAGAGACTTTGCGGGTGATCGAAATCGGCGGGGTGGCAGCGTCCGTGCAGGGAGGTAAGACGAGAGTTCGGATCGAACCGGCGGCATGAGGGAGGGAGCGCGCAAACCCATCGCACCATATCGGCGTCTGGCCGACGCGCCGTGGCAGGGACCGCGCGGGCCGTACAAAAGGAGGGGCGAGCATGGCGCAGGAAATTCGCCCGGGGGTCAATTTGGTTGCCAACTCCGCGACAATTGTCGCTGAAGCTTTTAAGAATCCTCTTCACGATTCTGTCGTGAATTTTGATTCTGGTTATCTTGTGATCTCAACAGAAGCGCCTCCTGGCACTCTTGGTCTCGCGGTCAGGCGGAACAAGCCAGCGCCAAGACAGCTCAGTTCTGTCTATAAAATTGCGCTGTTTGCGGTCATTGCTCTTACGGGATTGGCTCTTTTCATAGAGATCGGTCTTGCAATCTTTGCGCATGAGCCCCCGACCGGATTCCAGCAAAGCCTATTCGCCACTGCGGATTTCGGCTGGAAAGCGGGATTCGGAGCGCTTATCGGGTTCATCGGAGGGAAACAGCTTTAGTAGTGCCAAAACTGAGACACTACCTACAGATGCCTTTGCTTTCAAAAGCCCCTATCACGTTTCTGAATCGGCTGCGCTGGTGGCTGCCCGCCACGGCGCGATGGGTTTGGGAACTCATTCGCTTCTTTGCGCCATTCCTCGTCGCGCTCGTGATCTGCGTAACGGTGCCGGTGTTAGTGCGCTTGATCTGGCCGTGTTCTGCGGAGCGGGCGATGCGGTGGATAGGGGGATTATTCCAGCTTGGTGGCGTTATAACGATAGTGCTCAAGCTTCACGCCGCGCAGCGGCAGTTCCCACAACAGACGCTGAAGCGCATTTTGGAGCGGCGGCCACGGTTCAGGGTACAGAATACGGTCATAAGTGCGGCGGGGGCGGCCATGGGCATGGCGACGGGACGTGCCCGAGGTCGTGTCACACCGGGTCCGCAGGCGACTTTGGAACAACGGCTTGTGATGTTAGAAGACAGCTACACTAAACTCTTTGATGAAGTCGGGGGTCTTGAAAATGAAATAAGGCGACGGGGTGACGAACTATCCAACAAGCTGCACGCTGAAGCTGCGGCTCGCGAGGTGGCGGATAAGAGGATCGAGGAGCAACTGAAGGAGACGGCTGTCGGCAGCCTGCACTTGGACGTTTGGGGGGTGCTATTCTTCATTTTGGGCATTATCGCCGGAACGGCTTTTCCGGAGATCGCCGCAGTGTTTGGGGCCGCCTCATGCAAGTAGCGCCTAGCCATGAACCAATGGGGCGGCTTACGAGTTGGATATGTGAAGGACATCAGCTTGGGCCAAATTGGGACACGGATCCATCTGGAGAATCGATGCGCGCTCTGGGCGGACACCAAGCCTTCCCTGGCAGCCTTTGTACGCCCGCCATCCTGCCCGTTCCGGCCGTTCGGCCAACGGTCGCAATCCGCCCATCTCTGCCATTGCATCGAGCGCGCAGCTCTCTCCATGTAGTGGGTGTCTGCATTAAACGGATCGGCACGGAACAATCAATGAATCGCCCCGGCGGAAAGCCGTCCCGGGACCGCGGGCGTCCCGCAAGCAAAGGCGCGCGAGACGCGCCGTCCCAGAAGCGCTGATTTCCCGGCGGCGGCCAATCTCCATCCAGTTCGCCGCGCCGAGAGCCCCGCGCCTTCCCCCGCATGGCAATGCGCCAGAAACACATTCCATTATTGAAATACGAGCGACTTCGCCTCTTCTTTCCCTTGGAGCCAGAACGACAAGTGCTCGCCAAGAAGCGAATCTGGCCGTAGCCCAGCGTTCTCGCGGTCGATCGGCAATGGGCGCGGACCGCGACGGCCGCATCCGTTCGCGTGAGCGGCCGGCGCGCGGCCATGGCCCGCGCGCTGCTGGTCCCACGTTGGCGGTTGCAGCGACGCCCGCGAGCCCCGCTCGGGCGCGGCCGGCAGCGAAATGCAACCTGACCGAAGCGGATTGTCGGCCCGATATTTCCCCCCTGTTAAATTCCCTGTTCCGGCTCGGAACAGGCCGAAAATTCCCTGTTATGCATGCCGCGAATTCCCTGTTCCGGTGGGCGCCGGAGGCCGCAACCGGCGGATTGCAAGTCTACATGTCACTGAGATTGCAAGGTTTTTCGGCGCAGACGCCGATCAGGCGTTGGAGGAATTCCCTGCTAGCAGGGAATTCGGAATCGGCGTTCGCCGATGGGCGCCGACGTGCCGAGCGCCGTCGAGCGTCGCCCTCGGGCCTTGCCCCGTGGCGCGGCCCTCAACTCAAATTCAGTTCCTTGAAGAAGTCGGCGCCCTTGTCGTCGACGACGATGAAGGCGGGGAAGTTCTCGACCTCGATCCGCCACACCGCCTCCATCCCGAGCTCGGGATATTCCTGCGTCTCGACCTTCTTGATGCAGTCTTGCGCGAGCCGCGCCGCGGGGCCGCCGATCGAGCCGAGATAGAAGCCGCCGTGCTTGGCGCAGGCCTCCCGCACCGCCGCCGACCGGTTGCCCTTGGCGAGCATCACCATGGATCCGCCCACGGCCTGGAACTGGTCGACGAACGAGTCCATCCGCCCCGCCGTGGTCGGGCCGAACGAGCCCGAGGCCATGCCCGCCGGCGTCTTGGCGGGCCCTGCGTAATAGACCGGATGGTTCCTGAGATAGTCCGGCATCGGCTCGCCGCGGTCGAGGCGCTCGCGGATCTTGGCGTGGGCAAGATCTCGCGCCACGATCATCGGCCCGGTCAACGCGAGGCGGGTGCGGATCGGATGCTTGGTGAGCTCGGCGAGAATGTCCTTCATCGACCGCCTGAGGTCGATTTCCACCACCTTGCCGCCGAGAGCCTTCTCATCGACCGCCGGCAGGAAGCGGGCCGGGTCGCGCTCGAGCTCCTCGAGGAAGACGCCGTCGCGGGTGATCTTGCCGACCGCCTGCCGGTCGGCCGAGCAGGACACGCCGATCCCGATCGGCAGCGAGGCGCCATGGCGCGGCAGGCGGATCACTCGCACGTCGTGGCAGAAGTACTTGCCGCCGAACTGGGCGCCGACTCCGAGGTCCTGGGTCAGCTTATGGATCTCCGCCTCCAGTTCGAGGTCGCGAAAGGCGCGCGCATCCGGGGCGCCGGATGTCGGCAGCGTGTCCAGATACTTGGCCGAGGCGAGCTTCACCGTCTTCAGGTTGAGCTCGGCGCTCATACCGCCGATCACGATGGCGAGGTGATACGGCGGGCAGGCGGCCGTGCCGAGGGTGAGGATCTTCTCCTTGAGAAAGGCGATCATCCGGTCGTGGGTGAGGATCGACGGGGTCGCCTGGAACAAAAAGGTCTTGTTGGCCGAGCCGCCGCCCTTGGCCATGAACAGGAACTTGTAGGCGTCCTCTCCCTCGGCGGCGATGTCGATCTGCGCCGGCAGATTGTCGCCGGTGTTCGTCTCCTCGAACGTCGAAAGAGGCGCGAGCTGGCTGTAGCGCAAGTTCTTCTTGCGGTAGGCCTCGCGCACGCCCTCGGCGAGGGCGGCCTCGTCGGAGCCCTCAGTCCACACGTTGCGGCCCTTTTTGGCGACAACGATGGCGGTGCCGGTGTCCTGGCACATCGGCAGCACGCCGCCGGCGGAGATGTTGGCGTTCTTCAAGAGGTCGTAGGCGACGAACTTGTCGTTGCCGGTCGCCTCGGGGTCGTCGAGGATCTTGGCGAGCTGGGCGAGATGGGCGGGGCGCAGCAGGTGGTTGATGTCGATCATCGCCTGCTCGGCGAGAAGACCCAGCGCCGACGGCTCGACGACGAGGATCTCGCGCCCGAGCGCCTTCTCGGTCCGCACGCCCTCACCAGTCAGCTTGCGGTATGGGGTCGTGTCCGGCCCGAGTTGAAACAAGGAATGATGCTCTGCGCCCATGGCGAACTCCAATGCACCCTCAGATCGGTTCCCGACCAGCGAGCCGAACGGTTCAGGCGGCGGTCCGTCTCAGCGCCGCGATGGCCGCGTCGATGGCGAGCGTGCGGCTCGCCATTTCGGCGTGCAACAGTTCGACCATCTTGCCGTTGAGCTGGATCACGCCCCTGCCCTGGTTTTCGGGCAGAGAAAAAGCATCGATAATGGCGCGGGCGTTCTCGACCTCGGCCGCTGTCGGCGCGAACACCTCGTTGCAGATTTCGATCTGGCTCGGGTGAATCAGGGTCTTGCCGTCAAGCCCCATGTCGCGGCCCTGCTCGCACTCGGCTTTGAACCCATCGAGGTCTTTGATGTCGTTATAAACGCCGTCGATGATATCGACGCCATGAGCCCGTGCCGCGACGGCGCAATTGGCGAGCCAGGCGGTCATGGTTGGCCGCCCAGGGGTGAGCCGGGCGCGGGTCTCCTTGGCGAGGTCGTTGAGGCCCATCACCAGCACCGCCAGGCGCGAGGCCGAGTCGGCGGCCACTGCTGCAATCTGGCCGGCGTTGAGAATGGCGTATGGCGTCTCCATCATCGCCCACAGGCGGCTCCGGTCAGGCGCGCCACTTTCTCGCAACACGCGGGCGGCGTGCATGATCGCGCCCGGACCGTCGACCTTGGGCAAGAGGATGGCGTCCGGTCCCGCGCCGGCGGCGGCGATCAGATCGTCGGGCCCCCACGGCGTATGCTGACCGTTGACCCGGATGATGACTTCGCGTCCGCCGAAGTCGCCCTTCGCAGCGGCGATGACCTGAGCCCGCGCCGCCTCCTTGGCGTCGGGCGCCACCGAGTCTTCAAGGTCGAAGATCAGCGCGTCGGCGGGCAGGGTCGAGGCCTTGGCGAGCGCTTTGGCGTTCGAGCCTGGCATGTAAAGGACGCTGCGACGCGGGCGAGCAATCATGAGGGTCTCCTGACGACACGGAAAGCATTTAAAGACAAGAATGCTGCACCGCCAGATGCTGCAATGCGGAAAAAGTTGAACTTATGACGGATGGGCATAAGCAATGGCCGATCACGCCGCCGGAAGCCGCTATCGACGGTCGGGAATTCGAGTCGGCCCTGCCGATCCCTTCGCGCGACGACCTGCGTCGCGCTCCGAACGCCCGCATGGACTCGATCCGCGCATCCTGGCGCCGGCCGGCGCTGCGCGGACAGGCTACCATGAACGACGCCAGGGGTGGATCGCTTCTTCGTTCCGGTGGTGCGGCAGAAGCGCGCGGCCGATGGACGCGGCGCCACGGTCGAGGAACCGCTCGGCCTTTGCTCCAAGAGCCGTTCTGAAACCGGCGCTTCGCCTTTTCCGGCGGGGAGATTCGGCGTATGGGGGCAGGCGGCCTACCGTGGGGCCGTCAGCGCCTGGGACCATGCCGACGGGCCGGCCGCGCTCGAAATGGTTGGCTTTTTAACGGAGACGGATCGATGAGCGTTGATGGGGACTGGAAGCTTGTTCTCGAAACCCCGATGGGGCCGCAGGAGGCCCAGCTGACCGTGAAAACCACATCCGCGACGGCCTTCGACGGGGTCATGAGCGGGCAGGCGGGCGAGCAAACCTTTGCCGGCGCGATCGACGGCGATACGCTCACCTGGACGACCGACATCACCACGCCCATGCCGTTGACGCTCGAATTCGACGTGACCGTGGCGGGCGACACGATGAGCGGCAGCGCCAAGCTTGGGATGTTCGGTTCGGCGCCGGTGACCGGCGCGCGCGCCTGAAGGGCGACGACGGCGCGGCGCCGCCATTGTCGACCGTCTCTACCAAACGATTGAAATGTCTTTGAAATCTGGCTCCCCGAGCAGGACTCGAACCTGCGACCAATCGATCAACAGTCGGACGCTCTAAAGCCATTTCTCAAGTTAAATCAATCGTATCGTGGCGGCGACGCAGCACTTCGTTCGGCAAGGGCCCCGCAACGAAAAAGGCCGCTCGAAAGCGGCCTTTCGGATCGCCGATGACCCGGGAGCTTACGCGAGCGCGGTCGCAGTGCGGCGGCCGCGATAACCGGCGAAGCCGAGACCGGCGAAGCCAAGGAACATCATCGCCCATGTCGACTGCTCCGGAACCGGATCGGCCAGGCCGATGTTGTCTAAGCCGAAGTCGTTTCCAACAGCGACAGAGTTGGCGTCGATAATTTTCAGGAAGACGCTGGTGTTCGACCCCGAATACCAGTTCGCGGAGAAAGTATCCCAAACTCCGGGCGCCCCGCTCACGGTCAAAGCACCGAGCAGCGTCGACCCGGCGTAGAAATCCACCGTGGCCGGCGCGTTGCCCGTCACGGTCGTCGCCTGTGCAGAAAAGTCGTAGTGGGTGTTGGGGGCGACCGCCACCGTCTGGTCCCAAACCGTTAGCGGCAACGATGGGTTCGGAACAGCCGAAGTGCTACTGTCACTGGCTCCGTTGACGAGCATGTAGTTCCCCGTGCCGGACGGAGCCGGTGCTTTGTACCAGAGATTGTGATAGAGATCGGCGTTCGTCCCGATGGCGTAGGTGGACTCGTTCCAGGCGTTGTAGTTTGGAGCCGTCCCGTATCCGCTTGCCAGTCCGGTCCCGGTCACATCGAAATACTGGCTCCCAAATCCGGTGTCCCCCAGCGAGAAGTCGCCATTGACCACCAGATTGGTGCTCGCGTCCGCATGAGAGACCAATGCGATCGCCCACGCCGCAGCCCCGGCGCACAATAGGCGCCGCCTAAAAACACGCGCATTCATCGTCGTATATCCCCCACGGTAAGTGGCTTCTCGCTAGCGCGCCTAGTCCCCGGCGCGCACGAGATGAACCGCACTCGGCGCCTCCACAACCATTTGTGGCCACTGACTCAAGTGAACAGTGATCATGGCGGAAACATGACAGTGATAGCTTGTTTAGACGTGCCAAGCTATCGCCGGCTGTGTTGACAACCTGACAATCGTAGAAATAGCCAACTGGTCGCCGTCATATCGCGACTCGCCGTCCGCGAGTCGCCACAGCTGGACGGCGACCGCCTGAAACGACCTATCGTAAGGGACGCGCGCGGCGATCGCCCCAAAAGCGGCGGCGCCGGTCGACATGCGGATCATTGGATGATCTGGAAATCTCCAGTCACCCGGAATGCATACCCCAGCCGAAACCGCCCCGATTTTGGACCTGTCACATTTCTCGCTGACCGCTTGAATTTGCAGTGGCTCCCCGAGCAGGACTTCGAACCTGCGACCATTCGATTAACAGTCGAATGCTCTACCAGCTGAGCTATCGGGGATCAGCAGGGCGCCCGTATAGCAGATTTTCTCGCTGCGCCAAGCCGTTTCTCGCGATTTCCGGCGGGGCGCTGAGGATCGGCCGAGGGGGTGCGGCGCGGGCCGCCAAACGCGACCGAACGAGCGGGCCGGGCGCCCGCAAGCGATCCAGGCGAGCGGCCGCGGGGCTTCAGCGATTGCGGCGCCTCCGGTCCATCGACACGCAGAAACGGCGGGCGTAGGCTCGTGCCCATGCCTGCGCGACGGTCCTTGCACGACAGCGATTTCTACGCCTGGAGCCTCGAACAGGCGGCGCTCCTGCGCGCCGGCCGCGTCGCGGAAGCGGACCTTGCCGCGATCGCCGAGGAAATCGAGAGCCTCGCAGCCTGTCGGACTTGAGGGTTTCTCGACGAGCAACGTACTGATATTGTTCCGTTTTGTGTTTCTCGGAAAAGACGAAAAACCAAATGATATCAATGAGTATACCTTTAAGTCCGACAGGCTGCTAGGCAAGACCGAGAAGCGCGAACTCGTCAGCCGCCTCACGGTCCTCCTGCTCCACTTGCTCAAATGGCAATATCAGCCCACAGGCCGGGGGAACTCCTGGCGGCTGTCGATCGCCAATGCCCGCGACGAAATCGCCGACCTCACCGACGACAACCCGAGCCTGAGCTCGGTCCTCGACGAGGTCATCGCCTCTGCCTACCGCTATGCGCGCCGCAAGGCGGCGATCGAGACGGATAGGAGCGAGGAGGCCTTTCCGGCGCAATGTCCGTGGAGCTTTGCTCAAGCGACGGAGGTGGCGTTCTGGCCGGAGTAGAGAACGTCTGAACGGGCGGGAGCCGCCGTCTCTCGAGAGGCTCTGTTTCCGATTGATCCGGGCTGCAGAGGACGCCTTACGATCCCTTGGCGTCAGGCTACACATTCTTGCGCAATTTGATGTCGAGTTCGGCGAACCGGCCGGCGCGCAGAAGGCGGGCCTGCTCCTGCGACCAGAGCAGCACGTCCTTGTCGTAGCGCGTCGCCGCCGGCCTCATGCCGGTCGATCGTGGCTTGCGCGGGGAAACGGTTGCTGCTTTGTTTGCACTCATCGCGATGCTCTCGGCGCCGAGCTGTAGCCGCGCTCGGCTCGAGCGCGGCCCGTGCGGTCAGCGACCGCGCGCTACAGCAGCGCCCAAATATGCCGCAGTTGCCCCCCGCCGGCAAACCTGCTATCGGCCCGCGAGTTGTCCGGGTGGGCCCAAACGACCAGGACTTGTCTTCGAGCGCCAAACGCCCACGGTTCGTGTCGTGGATGGGTCGATGTCGACGTCGATCCGATCGCGCGCGCCGGAGAGGCCGGGACAGGTCATTGCGCGACTCCTTCCCTGTTCGGGCAGATATTTTCCCTTTTCCGTCGATCTGGAATTCCCTGATCCTTACATCCGATTCCCTCTTCCTTCGCTGCGCGGCTCGCGTGCGCGGCCGCCGTCGCCGGCTTGGTTGTTCTCGCGCGCCGGCGCCCGCCCGGCACCGTTTGGGACGCGTTGAAGTGCGAGCCGGTTTCGATCCGCAAGGTCAGGGGAGCGGCTCCGGCGCCCGCGGGTCATTGGAAAGGAGCAGACCGCGAGCCCGGAGGCGCCGGCCTGATGCGCCGTTTACCATCACGATGAGGACAAGAACAAAACATGTACATTTGCGGGAGGCGGAACTATTCTCGGCCCTATGTGGAAAGCTCCCAGATGCGCGAAGGGCACAGGCGGCGCAGTCCTGACCCGTGCAAATCGAAAAAATCACCTCTTTGCCAAAGTCGGATGGGAATCTGCCCAAGTGGTCGCGTTGTCACACGTTGCAGCATTCCGGCCTCGATCTGGCCGCTTTCTGCGGTCGGAGCGGGGTCCCAAAAACGCGCCGCAACCTCTTGAAAAGCCTCAAAGCGGGAGCCGGACTCGCACGGTCTTTCGATCAGGGGGTAAAGAGATCTCCGGAAAAAATGCCACTTTCAGTGGGCTGAGCAAATCACAGCACTGATAAGCTACTGACTTTCCCGTCGATTGCTCGGGTTTATTCCTCCGGCGTATCACCTAAAGGACGGGTCCTTGCAGTTGTTGGCAGGATCGAATGAGGGCGTTGTTCTCTCGTCGCCCCAAATTTTCTTCCCTGCCCTTTTTGGACTGCTGAGAAAGTAACTGTTTCTTTCAGCAAAATATCTATCGATGGCGTCTGATGCCGCCCTTGTGGACATGTAGTCACTACTATGGATAATTGATCTGGCCATCCCACTAAACACTGATTCGATAACGTTTAGAAATTGAGCAGACGCGGGAAGCGGGGCAAGCTCCAATTTCGTCACGGTTGATGTACAGGTGTTGTGGTTTTCAACAAATTTGAGCAAGGCTTTCGACATATGCCAGGACGCTGCATCCCACGATAAATATAACATATCGGCTCCATTGTATTGATGCAATAAAGTCTCAGCCATACGAATCATTTCCTTCGTGTTCTTTGACTTAGAATAGAAATGCGTAATCTGGTTCGTTGATAACTCCAGAGCGGCAGTGACTATCAACCATCCTTTGGACTTCTGCCATTGTGGTACGCTTGGATTCGAACCTGGTTCGGCGAGAACGCGACCTGGCTTCGCTTTGATCGCAAACGGGCCAAATTCGTCGATCGAAAAGAACCGATCATTCTCCCTCAAGCCACGTAGAATGCTGTGAACACGATCAAGTTTTTCGCGATAGTCGGGATCGTTGCTCGTCAATACAATCTTAGCGGATCGCCATCGGTATCCGGCTTTCCGTATCGCTTCTCTGATGACCGAAGCGCACGCGGGGTGGCCCCTCTGCTGGAGAGTTGCCCGCAAATCAGCCATACGCCAAGTTGTACGATTGAATCCGGACAGAGAAGGTGGCTCGTGAAGCAGTGCAAAGAGGGCCGTTTTGAACGATTTATCATCTGCCTTTCGCGGTGATCGCCTTTCTCGCCTGAAAAGCGATTGTGACCCGCCTTTTGAAAACAGCTCTATGTAAGCGCGAACTGTTTTCCTATCGACGCCTAGATTAATCGATATTGAGCGAACAGTAAACCCACACGAATGTGCCAGTATCACCAAGCTTCTTCGTCGATACTTGCCACCAAGTGCTGACAGAAGAAAACATAGATGTTCATCGTCTAGTTTCTGATGGAGCTCGATACGTTCACCTCGTTCTAAATTGTAGAGAAAATCCATCCAAAGCTGTCTAACTCGTTCCGATTTAGTTGACGTTCGAGTCAATTCCACCGGAGCGACAACGTTCCCGGGCGTTGACAACTTCACGCCGCCATATCCTGGTGGAGATTCGTGATCCAACATTTTGCGCAGGGTCTTCCGACTAATCCCCTCTTTTCGAGCCGTACTACGCTTAGATTGACCCAAAACAATAACACGTTTCCTAATTCTCTTCCACTGAACTAAATTAGAATACATGCTACCCCTCCTATGAAGGTAGGTTGCCTCCTCATCGCATCAATTATACCAGAACACAAATCGCTTCAACAACTCGTATTAATCCGCTCCACCTCCATCCCTGCGGATCGTGAAGTCCACCGCATGACGCGCCCCAACGTCGGGAAAACATGAGCCGGTCGCTCAACCTTCGACCGCTTTGGCTCTATAATGTCGAAGATGAAGTCCGGCGAGTTGTCACGTTTATGGTGCTTTAGGTCCGCAATCGGATCATCCCTTTCCGCTCGTCACGGTCGCTTACAAACGCTGAAAAGCCCGCGGTCAGCTTCCACGAGATATTATTCGCAGCGCCACCGATCGACGTTGCTGGAATTCCTGCTTATGTCCAGCAAAAAACACCAATTGCCATGTTTGCTTCTGGCGAAGATAGTGGTCCAAACGATAGTGCCGAATCAACCAATGGAGAAAACAGTGTCAGAATCAGACGACAAAGGGCTCGTTGCCCAAATTTTGTCCTCGTACCTCTCCAACAATATCGTCGCTCCCGCCGATCTGCCGTCGGTAATTGAGAGCGTTAAGAAAGCTTTTTCAAGCTCTGCCGAAGCAGTATCACCGCCAGCGACAGAAGGGGAATCGAAGACTTGGGAACCAGCTGTCTCTGTAAAAAAGTCGATCTCACCGGAGGCTATTACGTGTCTCATTTGCGGTGGAAAATTCAAATCCCTGAAACGGCATTTGCAATGAGCTCATCAACTGACGCCACGCGAATATCGTGACGGGTTCAAACTCAAGAGCGACTATCCGATAGTTGCGCCGGCCTATGCCGCTCGTCGGTCCGACCTCGCAAAGTCGCATGGGCTGGGACGCAAGGCGGGTGTGAAAAGCACGACCAAGAAGTCGAGCACAAAACGTTCGACTCGGAAGAAGGCTGCCGCAGCTTAATCCTCGCAATTGTGGCGAGAGCTTTTTTGCAACAAACTTAGACAGCCAGTCCTGCCAGTCTCCTCGCCAACTCCGGATTGAGCCTGACCACTCCATCCTCGCGAATCATGAAGTCCGCCAGATGCAACGCCTCTGATGTGAGAAATGCAAGCACTCCCCTGTCCACCTTCGCCCGCTCCGGCTCCATCATGTCGAACACGAAGGCTGTATTGCGACCGACGCACTGAAGCGTCCCGTGGCCTTCGAACAGTACCAGCCATCGCGGCCCAGATATACCGTTCGCTATTTGCCCTTAGGTTTGGACGCTGCCTTTTCGGATAAAACTCTTCCTGAAAGGGTCTGAACGTTTTTCTTCGAAAGCGTTCCACGCGGAAGGCCCTTACCTGCAATGCTGGCCTCCCGACTTGAGGGAGGTTTTTCCGGCGTGTTATGCTTAGCCATCGCAATATCCTTTCGCTGCGTCGCCCCCAAAACGGCAGGCGTCCAACCTTCCCGATTCGGCGGCTGCTACTTCGCCTATATCACGTTCTGTTCTCAACGGGATAGACATGCTAATTATCCTTCTTCGCTCGGGACTTTTACTGGAGTAAAACGGGCAATAGATCTTTGGACCGAATCCCCGCCAAGGGGCGCGCCTGATGCCGGGCATGCGGTCATGGCACTTTTTTACTGTCTGTTAGGCGGTCCCTCAACGCACGTGACGGAATTCCGATTAGAACCCGATAAATAGGCATTCCATAGTCAAAGGTCCCGCTATGAGCAAATAAGCGAACGTGACCGACAAGAACGGGTATTCGATTTTGCCATATCCCGCATTCTATTGTTACACGATGAGGGACGTCGGACGGATCTTTGCGAGGAGGCAAATCGACTGACGGGCCGACGAAGTAGGAAATCGCCGAGTATTTCCCAAGTATAATATCAGGGATAGCAAGCGGCTTAAATGAGTCGATGCCATACGCTTCTATTGCCGTACAGTACGCAATTTTGGCTACTGCCCTTGCAAATTGCGCAGCGTCTATATTGCGATTATCCGGACCCACCTGAAAAATCTCATCACTAAATCCTAGAGTATCTCGAATGTCTGGGGGAACGTGATAAAACATGTGTAACCCAAGTCCCGTAAAACCAGAGTTTGGAGCTTCGCCCCGGAAAAAGCCGGGTAATTTCCAGATGGGGAGCATGAGAAAAAATGGATGCTTATCCACCGGACGCGAAATTTCGCTGGCCTCGCCATTCGCCATCACGGTCAAAGGAAGTGCAGATGGTCTCTCTTCCGGACGCCGCGTTCCGATACCCTGATGTATCCTGAGATGCCCATATATGTTACGGGACAAATGAGTCTCAAAGTCCCGTGTAACCGCCGCACAATCTTTACATGAGGCGTTCTTCAGATAAGCGTCGCAACCCAAAGAAAACGGGATCACGTGTTCTTTTGTTAGTTTTACCCTTGTTCCGAGTGCACCACAATAAATGCAGCGCCCGACGTCTCCGACCGGCCCAGTTTTTCCGCGGTTATCGATTGGAGGGCGGTCCATATGTTAGAGTAGTCCAATGCTAAACGCTGCTTGATAGGTCCCAAGTGAAGACACTTCCTGTTACTCGAAGTGCTACGCCGCCATGCGGACCACCCGCCTCGCCAGCTCCGGATTGAGCCTCACCACCCCATCCTCGCGAATCGTGAAGTCCGCAGCATGCAACGCCTCCGACCCGAGAAATGCAAGCACCGCCCGGTCCACCTTTGGCCGTTCCGCCTCCCTTATATCGAACGCAAGGCCGGCACACCGTTTCGGTCAGAGTGCATGATGCCGAGCATCCGTTTGTTTCCTTCCTGAGGCCAAGAACTTCCTCCAGGCCAATCTTGACCAGCCACGCGCTCCCGGGCTTATCCCGTTGACTCAGGTAGCCCTTTTTAGCTGACGCTGCCCTTCCCGCAGGCTTCCGGTCGCCACAGACGCCAGAATTACACTTCTCCGGCTATCCGCAGACCACCGTCCGCCAAGCCTCCGCGCTCCCTGCCCATTCAGTAGAGGATCAGTGCACGAAGTTTGTAATCTATCGAAACAGATTTGAAGCGGCTTAGGAAACTCTGACCAAGAAGCAAACTACCGGTGACTGGCACAATACCACCGACTACATTTTCGAGCGTCCTGTCGCCGACCTTTAACGAGCGAATAATGAACCGCTGCGAGGGCACAGTGGAACCATCCGCCAATTGGTAAGTCTGTTTTCCCAGAAAATCGTCATCGCCGATCGTTCCAGTCCGAACAAGCGTCATTACAACGTCGGCAGGCACACTTACATCCGATGAACTGGACCCCGGATTTAGGACCATTGGGTAAGGTGTGAAATGTCCTGCTCTGTCGCAACCGACGGAGCGAGAAAATGATGAAGTCACGCAAGAAGTTTGATGCGGCGTTCAAGGCGAAGGTTGCGCTCGAGGCGCTTCGCGAGGATGCGACGGTTCCGGATCTGGCGAAGCGGCACGGGGTGCATCCGAACCAGATTTATGCCTGGAAGAAGCAGGTTCTCGACAATGTCGCGAGCCTATTCGCGCGCGGGGCGAGCGTTTCGGGCGATGGCGAGGAGGAGCGCGAACGTGAGGCGGCCAGGCTTTACGCCAAGATCGGCCAGCTGACGGTTGAACGGGATTTCTTGGCCAGGAGGCCAGGGCGATGAGCGCGCCCGATCGAAGGGCGATGGTGGAGCGCCCGGCGGATTTGTCGGTTCGTCGGCAATGCGTGCTGCTGAATGTGGCGCGCTCGGGGATCTATCGCCCCAAGCCAGAGCCCGGGGCGGACGATCTGGCGGTGATGCGGCGGATCGACGAACTGCATCTGGAGCTGCCGTTCTACGGATCGCGTCGGATGACGTTTGAACTCAACAAGGAGGGCTGCGGAGTCAACCGCAAGCGGGTGCGGCGTCTGATGCGCACGATGGGGATCGAGGCGCTGGTTCCGCGTCCCGGCACGAGCAAGGCCGCCCTCGGCCACAAGATCTATCCCTATCTCCTGCGCGGCCTGGCGATCACCGAGCCGAACCATGTGTGGGCGGCCGACGTGACTTACATCCCGATGGCGTGCGGCTTCCTCTATCTGGTGGCGATCATCGACTGGGCCAGCCGGGCGGTTCTGGCGTGGCGGCTGTCGAACACCAACGACGCGAGCTTCTGCGCGGCGGCGCTGGAGGAGGCGCTGCTTCGGTTCGGAAAGCCGAGGATTTTCAATACCGATCAGGGCTCCACTTTCACCGCCGAGGCTTTCGTCGGCAAGCTCGCGGCGGCTGGCGTCGCGATTTCGATGGACGGACGCGGCCGCTTCATGGACAACATCTTCATCGAACGGCTGTGGCGCTCCATCAAGTATGAAGAGGTGCATCTGAAAGCCTACGCCGACGGCCGCGAGGCGCGGGCCGGCATCGGCTCCTGGATGACCTTTTACAACTTTCGGCGCCCGCACCAGGCGATGAACAACCAGATGCCGATGGCGGTGTGGCGCGCCGGCATGGACAAGACCGAGGCGGCGGCGAGGGCTGTGGATATGCCGCTTCGCTTGGACAACGCAAACGCGTTGCCCACATACCCACAGCAGAGGCAGAAGCAGCAAGAAACGGCTTGATTCATGAAAGACAAGGGCAGGCGAGATTACACCTTAAATCCGACCTCCCGTGGTCCCACGAATAGGGTCCAGTTCACGATGCACCGCTGTCAACGACGAAATTGAGAGTGATTCGACCATTAATGGTAACCGGGACAGTAAATGTACCTCGGTTTGGGAGTAATGGAATGACAGTCCGGGAACCGCCACTCAAGACTGGGCTGTCCTGCTCTTTCATCTTCTCGATCGTTGTGGCGACCGAACAGGACTTTGCGTTGAAGTCAGCATTCTTGGCGTGACGAGCCTTGAGTTTATTGATCGCATCGTCGCGGAACGAGCACGAGTCCTTATTCTCTTCCATGTAGGCAATGATTGCCGACTCGGTCTTGAGAAATCCGGCCGACATAACGCAGAAGCCCCCCGGATCAAGCGGCTTGCCGTGAGCCGCTTTGGCGAAGTCATTGATCTTCTGCATTTCGGCGTCACGCGCCTGCTCAAGCTTGAGCATATCGGCGTCGCAGCCGGGGAGCGCCGGGTGAACCAGCGCCAAAGTCACCGCGGCAAACGCCAGTGCCTGAATCTGCTTTCGTCGTGCCGCTCGCAAAGGCCAGAGACGTTTTTCCATTATCGTATATTTCTCAAGCGGCCAGCCCGATTGACGCCACCCGCCTCGCCAACTCCGGATTGAGCCTCACGACGCCATCCTCCCGGATCGTGAAGTCCGCAGGATGAAGCGCCTCCTTTTTCAGAAACCCGAGGACAGCGCGATCCACCTTCGGCCGTTCCGGCTCCATCATGTCGAACACGAAGGCCGGGGCGTATTCCTGGTCAGAGTGCATGATGCCGCGCATCGGGTCATAGCCCTCCGAGACGAGCCTGATCTGGACTTGGCTCTGAAGGACCCCGTAGGCGTAATTCAGGATGGCGTTGACAGGATGTGACGCGTTCCGGCTCCCGGCGTACACCCGAGAAAAGCGCGGTCCAACCGTTCGCCACTCATCGGGAATGGGATGGCGTGCCGAAGCTCGCCACAAGAGCGAAGTCGCGTACCAGGTCTTGAAATAGGCGACCGCGCTGTGCGCCTCCAGCAACCGCAGCTGCTCCACGGTCTGCGGCGGATCGTTCGCCAGCTTGGCAAGGTCATCGCGGGCACGCTTCATAGCCCGGTCCCACGCGAACGAACGACGAAGCGAGGTCTCCAGGGTCTGGATGCAGCCCTCAATCTTCTTGGCGATTAGCGCGTTGCAGAACTCCATCCGCTTGCGCCGATCTGATCGCGTCTCGGTCTGCCACGCGACGCGATCTCGGCTGGCCGCAAAATTCTCGCCGCTGGCGACGGTCACGACTTCGCCTGTCCAATCGACTTTAACCAGCGGCACCTTCTGTTGGTTGAGCCAGGTTAGGACGTCGAAGGTGATGCTGCCGCTGCCGTCCAGCATGATGATCCGCGGCGGGAGGTCGGCGTCGCCTTTGAAGTAGCGATAGGTTTCTTGCTTCTGAGGATAGTGCGTGAAGCCATTGCGAATGACGAGCGTGCCGGCTTCAACCCGGAGGGAGACGCCGTGCCCTGCGAGGATCAAAGGATCGCGGGAGGGCTGTCGCCTTACTCTTTTGTCCTTCCGAGCCGGGCCGCGACTACCCCAATGCTGAGAGCGGTCCAACCACTCATGATCGTCAAGCGCGTTGAGGCCTTCCATGCGTGCCCCCGTCATCTTCTCTTACCCAACTCCGCGAGGACGCCTTGCCTCAACACTTCGAGGGTTTCGAGCCAACCTGGAACGCCACGCACTGCAAGCCAGATAAGCAGCATCGCCGCTTGCTCTGTTGCCCCCAGGTGTCCGAAAACCTGCTTGATGAATTTGAGGTCAGGCGTGCTTCCGGGCACGATTCTGTCCTCGTTTTGTCGAACCGACAAGAACGAATTCAAGAGAAAAGTGAATTCCTCGCGGGCCAACGCAAGCTCGCCTTCGGCAGGCGACATCGAGTTTGCAATCTGCGGCAGGCGTTGCGCCATCGCCTCCATATTTTCGGCGACCGCTCTTCCGGTCACGCTCACATACGGCGAAGGCGGTACTGCTGCTTTGTGTCGCCCGGGCACCGTACCCACAAGTCGCGACAGAACGTGTACCGGGTCAGTCGACTCGCCCGCCGAGCCATCCCCGACTTTGAAGGCTCCGATCATCGCGGAGATCACGATTCCAAGAAATTCTTTAAAACCGACGCGCCCAAGTCGGCGTCGTGCAATACCCATCCGGCGCGGAGCTTCCGGACGGTCGCCCACAGTTTCTATGAAACGGTCGGCCGCGTCGCTTTGCTCGAACCCGCTATCTTCCGAGTCCGGGTCATCCGCTGCCAACGAAGGGGTGAGTTGGAACATTGAATGCGCTTCGCGCAGCGGTTCTCGCCAGTGCTGCTCGGCAACAGGGAAGCGGCGCATCCACAGTTCCCATCCGACTCGCTCTATCGAGCTAAATTGCTTCATCAGGATCGAGCAGGCGATCACCTGGCGCAGGGTGCCGCGGGGATAGATCGACTCGCTTCCGTCGGGTCCGCCGAGAAACGCCCGATCTGGCTCCGGAATTAGCCCGGCACGATGCCAGTCCGCGAGCTTCCGACGCGAGAGATTCACGCCTTGCCGTCGCGCTTCCTCGACTATCCATTCGGCCTGCTCTTCGTAAGCGACTGACTCTCCGGACATTTTTGCACCCTACGGCCAAACCGCCGGGAAGGCGGGAGGCAAGATTCAAAACTCCGCCCGTTCGCGAAAGCGCGCGAATCACCGGAGCACATCATGTCCAGAGGAAAGCGAGATTATCGAGCAGAATATGCCCGCCGCACCGCTCGCGGCACTGCCAAGGGCATTTCCCGAAGCCAGGCCCGCGGACACCCGAAGCCTAAGGAAGCCGCGGTATCATCAAAGCGCCCGCCGAAGCCGATCGCAGACGATCGGCTGCAACTCGCCTTCAGAGTGCTGCGCCAGGAAAAGAGCCTGAGCGCCGCGGCGAAGGCCGCGAAGATCGCCCCCGAGCGGCTGCGCCACTTCGCGACGGAACGCGACATCATCGAACGCCAGGGACGACGCTGGATAGTCCGTAATCAGTTGCCGCGGCGGATGCTGCTCTTCTCAGAGGGCAGGGTCCTTCAAGTCGTGGTCGGCGATTTCGATGCGGCCTCGAAGATCGGCCGCTTCATGGCCGCGGTCGGCGAGTTTCTGCGGACCAACAAGCTAGCGGCCTTGAGCGAGTTCGAAGGGGTTAGCGTCGCCGACGTCTCAGGGAAGGTTCACGTCTTCGAGACCCGGCCCAACGCCCTCTATCGGCTCGCATCGGCTCACGATCAGAGCTTCGAGCACATCTACCGCATCATCGTTTGAAGGAGTTACAACATGAATGACCTTGAATTGAGACGTGAGCGCCGCAAGCAGCAGGCGCTTGGACGGTTGGGAAGCAACAGTCCGCGCTGCGTAGTCTGCGGTTGCGACGACCCTCTGGCGCTGGAGCTGCATCATCTCGCCGGCCAGGCATTCGGCGATGACACGGTCCCTGTCTGCCGCAACTGCCACCGGCGGCTCAGCGATTTCCAGAAGGACCATTCGATCGGACAGGCGAGCTCGTCCAGCGAAATTGAGCCCATTCGGCGCTTCTTGCTTGGGCTCGCCGATCTCTTCGAAATGTTGGTCAAGCGGCTTCGCGAGTTCGCGGTGAAGCTCGCAGCTCTTGATGGCGCAGGCCATTCCGAGAAAGGGGAGGCGAAACTTTGACCGACGCCCGCATTCCCAAGTCAGGTATGACAGTAGCCGAGCCCGATCGCCTGCCGATCGCAATCCGCGCCTTCGCGTCGCCCGCGGAGCAGGCAGGCGATAAGAAGACCGCTCACAAGCCCTGGGCCAAGCCCGCCTCCCCTTCCGAGTGGACGCTTGTTTTCGATACCGAAACGACTGTCGACGCGGCGCAGCGGCTGCGCATTGGCGCTTACCAA
The DNA here is from genome assembly GCA_963822215.1 of uncultured Alphaproteobacteria bacterium. Lineage (GTDB taxonomy): Bacteria > Pseudomonadota > Alphaproteobacteria > Rhizobiales > Beijerinckiaceae > Roseiarcus. The sequence continues at coordinate 910,091 of CAWGGX010000004.1, read as the reverse complement.
TTCCGCAAAGGCGACGAGCTGGAGGAAGAGGGACTCTTCTACGATCTTGCCGCGCTTGGCGAAGCCGAATTGGAAATCATCAAGCGCTTCGCAAGTGAGAACGGCTTGACCCTCCGGACGGGGTCTGAGTTCGTCGAGGAGGTGCTTTACGACCGCGCCTATGACCTCCGCGCTTCGATTGTCGGCTTCAATCTGCCGTTCGATATCTCGCGTCTTGCACGTGATCACGGTTCGGCTCGTGGGAAGACAATGCGGGGTGGCTTCACGTTCAAACTATCCCTGCGGCGCTGGCGGCCAGCCATTCAAGTCCGCCATCTCAATGCGCGGGCTTCGCTGATTCAATTCGCGCATCCGCCAAAGCCGCGTATTTCGCCAAGTCAAAGGAAGCGAAAGGATGAGCCACGGTCGCGGCGGGGATCGTTCATTGACTTGAAGACAATCGCCGCGGCGTTGCTCAGCCGATCGTTCAATCTCGCGTCGCTTGCCGACTTCCTCAAAACACCAACTCGCAAAGCCGAAAGCGGCGGACATGGAAAGCAATTGAATGAACGATATCTCCGCTACGCGACGCAGGACGTTCAAGCGACATGGGAATGCTACAAAGCCCTTCGCGACCGCTTCGCATTGCATCGGCTTGAAGAAACGCCAATGGCCAATGTCCTCAGTGAGGCAAGCCTTGGTAAAGCCTATCTCAGGCAAATCGGCGTGCGGCCATTCCGAGAGGTCCAACCCGACTTCCCGGCGCACCTCACCGGCAAGATCTTAAGCGCCTATTTCGGCGGCCGGGCCGAAGTGCGCCGGCGGCGGGAAGTTCGCCAGGTGCTCTATTGCGACTTCCTGTCAATGTACCCAACCGTCTGTACGCTCATGCGGCTGTGGCGGTTCGTCATCGCGCAAGGAATGGAATGGCGGGATTCGACTGAGGAAACTCGGGGGCTCCTAAATTCAGTATCGCTGAAGGAATTGCAGCGCCCCGAATTTTGGACGCAGCTGACGACGCTTGTTCGGGTCAAACCCCAAGCCGACATATTGCCGGTCCGCGCCAAATATGACGGAAAATCGCAGACCATCGGCCTGAATTATTTGACCAGCGAATCTCCGCTTTGGTTCACGCTGGCCGACGTCATCGCCGCGAAATTGCACGGCGGAAAACCGCCCGAAATTTTGGAGGCAATTTCTTTTTCGCCGAAGGTGCCGCAAGCCGGATTGCGAGCGATATCGATCGGCGGGAATTCGAATTACCGCGTCAATCCAATGACGAATGATTTCTTCAAGCGGCTGATTGACCTCCGGACTGCCGTTAAAGCTGAATTGAAGGCAATCAAGAAAAGACTGAGAGAGGTCATCAAGAAATTGGACATTGCGTCCGGCGCTGAGGCCGATGCTTTGCAATTCGAGAAGGTGGCGCTGAGCACACAAGCCGACGGGCTCAACAGCGACCAGCAGGCTCTCAAGATATTGGCGAATTCCACGAGCTACGGGATATTCGTCGAAATGATCGTCGGCGAATTAGACGACCCAGAAAAGCTTATCTGCTATGGCCCGAGCGGCGAGGGATTTCCCGTCGAGTCGAAGAAGGTCGAGGAGCCGGGGCGATATTTCCACCCATTGCTCGCGACCCTGATAACCGGCGCGGCCCGGCTTACGCTTGGGATCGCCGAATTCCTTCGCCTGGAAAAGGGCTTGGATTGGGCGTTCTGCGACACAGATTCGCTGGCAATTGCCAAGCCCGACGATATGGGCCAACCCGAATTTTTCGGGCGGGCGCAATCGATTTGCGAATGGTTTTCGGAACTGAATCCCTATGAGAAAAAGGGGCCAATATTCAAAATCGAGGATGCGAATTATCCAATTCCGGTAAGCCCGGGAAATACGCAATTCGAGCCGCTTTACTCCTATTGCATATCCGCGAAGCGCTATGCCCTATTCAATGTCGGTAAGGCCGGCGAAATCGTCATTCGCAAGGCATCGGCGCATGGCTTAGGGCAATTCCTCCCGCCATACGAAGCCGAAGACGCACCCCAATCCATTCCGCCCCCGCGAGTCGAATTGAGTGACATTGGCGTCGAGCGGTGGCACTACGACCTCTGGTATAAGATCATTCAGGCGGCATCGGGCGGGCATCCCGACCAGGTGGACTTGTCGTATCACGCCGCCTTGAAACAGCCGGCTGTGAGCCGCTACGGTGCCACGACGCCAGCATTGCTGAAATGGTTTGAGGCATTCAATGCGGGGCGTGAATACCCGGACCAGGTGAAGCCGTTCAATTTCTTGAATTCGTTCCATGCCCGACCGCAATTCGAATTGCCGGATGCCGAGCAATGGGCGAAGCCAAAGCGAGGGCGGCCGCGGAAGCAATTGGACTTGAAGCCGATTGCTGCATTCAATCGGAATATCGGCGAAGCCGCAAAGGGCGCATTCGATCGGGAGACGGGCAAGCCAATTCGAGCAAGCGAACTCAAGACCTACGCCGAAGCCCTTGCGCAATACCATCTCCGGCCTGAGGCCAAATTTCTCAATGGCAATTTCTGCGATCGCGGACGCACCGAGCGGCGGCATGTCATCGCGACGCAGCTCGTGCACATCGGCAAGGAAGCTAACAAATGGGAGGAGCAGCACTTCCTTGGCGAGGATGAGGACGCAGAAATTGAATACGGCGTCGCTGAAGGCGCGCAGCAGTTGGATGGGGCAATCCAAGTCATTTGCAACAAGCTTGGAGAGCGTGGCGCGGCAAGCGCAATCGGAATCTCGCGGACGGCGCTGCGACGGGCGCTCAAATGCGGAATCGCCGTCATGTCTAGGTCAACGCGGCTGCGGCTGGCGCGAGCCGTGGCCTCTTACGGGCGCCCTTCCGCGTGAGCCGTACAGCCTTCTCCAACTCGCGTCGCCTAATATCCCAATTTGACGGGTCATCGCACGCGACGAACGGCACAGGAAAGTGGAACCGAAAATTGAGCCATTTGGCGAAGTCGGATTTCATATGCTTGCGTTCCTGGCCTCCCGGCCAGCGATCCGCTTTCAATCACCGCGGCTTCACGCAACATCCGCAGTTTCTTTTGCCGCTCGCGCTCGCAGGCGGCCTTCTGCGCCTTCACCTCGGGGCGCTGATTGCGTTCCTTTTAGTCAATTGAGGACAATTACCGGCCTGATTGTCGATCGACCCGGATTTAGGGGGGGGCGAGAAACTCTGCCCGGGAAGGATGTGCCAGCTATCAGGTAATGCTGCCAGTTACATTCTCCAACATCCCGTCGCCGACCTTGGGTGATCGGACGGTTGCGATGCTCGGTGTCGAGAACCAAAAAATCTACCAACGCAGTTGCGCATTGGCCAAATCTGCGACAACGTGGGGGTACCAAACGGTCCTATCCGAGCAAAATAAGAAGGACTTGGGGTCAATGCTCAAATCCGGTTAGCAACCGGCGGCCACGGATAATTGGTAATCCTGGAAATGGTCCGTCTAAGGGTTCGCGCCGCCACCCGAGGGATTACTTGAGACGCAATCCAGAATTGGTCCGCAAATTACTGCTTAAGCTGGAAGGCCTGCCTTCGAGACCAGGCGATATGTTCATTCTTAACGGCGCGGAGCCGCAGCTCGCGATCGAAGGATACACATTTGATCAAATTACATACCATCTGGAGCAGCTCAAAGAGATGGGCCTGATCGACAGCCCTGGAGCGCAGCCAATGATCGGGGTGACTTTCCGAGGGCTTTCTGCTCACGGGCATGACTTCCTAGAACGCGATCGTGAAAGGTCATTACGAGAGCGAAATCCTGAGGGCGGCGTCGTGAAGCGAGACATAGTGTTAATTCGCAGGTTACTTACATTTCTTGAAGACACTTCGAATAATAGTGGATTTTCATTTGAGCAAGAGGAAGCTATAAGCCTTAATAGCTCACTTGAGCAGATTAGATACAATTTGAAGCAAGCAGAGGAAATGGGATTGATTGAAGTTGGCTCGAAACCTCTGGGCGGAGAGTGGATAGTTCGTGGGCTAACTCCGCGAGGACATGATTTCCTTGACAAAAGGCAGGAAGCGCCAGCCACTAACCCACACGCGGCCGCCGTCGATTCTGGAGGTTCCACATTGCCCCCGCCGATGTCTCTTGAACGCCGAAGGCATATCCTCGCCGCGACTTCCATCCTTAAAGCGCTCGGTCATGCAGGATTTGACCGAACGCTCCTTGAACTTGGGGTGCCGGAGGATGTTGGATCCGGTCCGGGTCTTGCGGCACGTGCGAACTCGCTGGCCCGGTACCTTCTCAGCAATCCGGACGCTAAAGCGGTAGACGGGAGTTTGGTCGGGGAAGCGGTGATCAACCGCGCCCGCAGTCTCTTTGATCGTGGAGTGGTCGGCGCTTCGAGCAATGTCGCTCCCCACGAGCAGTCTGAATACGAAGAAGCGTTCGCGAACGATATTAGAGACGCCGACCACCGAGTCCAGCTGACCGAACAACATCCACAGACGACGACTCCGCCCCGTTCGTTCAGAGAAAGGCCCGTCGTAAGGTATTTATAGTTCATGGGCATGACATAGGCCCGCGAGAGTTTGTGGCTAGATTGCTCGCTAGACTTGATTTTGAACCGGTCATCCTGCATGAGCGCCCGAACAGGGGTCGCACGGTCATCACGAAATTTCAGGAAGAGGCGGCTGACGTGGGTTTTGCGGTTGTCTTGATGACGCCAGACGATGCTGGGGGTCCCTTGCCAAGTGCATCGATAGAACTGAAGCCAAGATCCCGACAAAATGTCATTTTCGAACTTGGGTTTTTTATTGGCGTGCTTGGTCCCGAGAGAGTTGTGGCGCTATTAAAGGGCGGCGTGGAGAGACCATCTGACTTTGAAGGTGTTGTGTACATCACCCTCGACGAGGGTGGCGCATGGCAATCGACCCTCGCCCCTCAGGAATCCCCTCGTTTTATGATTGACTCGATATTGCCATGATCCAGGCGCCGAAGGCCGTGAGTTTTGGATCACGGGGGCGGCGATGCGGGTTGGGGATTTCCGGGCGGATATGGTGTCGCAGTGGGTCGGGGAGTGCTTCGACGGCGAATTGCACGCCAAGCGGATTGCATCTGTGAGCGATGGCGTGCTGGGGGTGCTGCATTCGACGTCGCTGGCGGTTTCGGCGATCGGGTTGGCTTTGGCGCAAGCGCACGGCCTGAAAGCCAAGCACGCCACCAAGCAGGTCGACCGCCTGCTGAGCAACCCCGGCGTCGATCTCGGCCGCCTGTTCACGCCATGGATTCGTCAAGCCATTGGTGACGATCGGGAAATCGACGTTGCGATGGACTGGACCGACTTCGACGCCGACGATCAATCGACCCTCATGTTGAGTTTGGTTACGACCTATGGGCGCGCCCAGCCGCTGCTGTGGCTGACGGTCTACAAGGCCGAGCTCACGGGCCGGCGCAACGAATTCGAGGACTTTTGCCTGGCTCGGCTGAAGGAAGCGCTGCCCGAGGGGGTGCGCGTAACGATCCTCGCCGATCGCGGCTTCGCCGACGTGCGGCTGATGGAATTCTTGCGCGAACTCGGCTTCGACTACGTGATCCGGTTTCGCGGCGACACGTTCGTGAGCGCCACCGACGGCGAAACTCGCAAGGCGGCTCAATGGGTTGGCGCCAGCGGCCGGGCGCGAAAGCTGACGGGAGCGAAGTTGACCAGGGAAGGCTTCGAGGTCGGCGCCTGCGTCCACGTGCACGCCAAGGGCATGAAGGAGGCTTGGCATCTGGCCGCCGGCGACGGCGCCAAGTCGGCCACGGCGATCATCGGCCTCTACGCCAAGCGCTGGACGATCGAACCGAGCTTTCGCGACACCAAGGATCTGCGTTTCGGCATGGGCATGGCCGAGTTGAGAATTGCCGACCCGATGCGGCGCGACCGACTGTTGTTTCTCAACGCACTCGCCATCCTCCTGCTCACCTTGCTCGGCGCCGCCGGCGAGAGCCTCGGCATGGACAAGGACTTGCGAACCAGCACGACCAGGCGCCGAACCCACTCCCTGTTCCGTCAAGGGTGCATGTGGTTCGGTCTCATCCCCAACATGCCCGAGCCCCGCCTCCGACCCCTCCTCATCAGATTCGGAGAAATGATCAATCAAAACACGCTCCTAGCCAGCGCCCTAACAGCTGCCGAAAAATGAGGGGATTCATGAGCCCTCGCCCGGGAATTGCAGGCTGCAGGCTTCGAGGTCGACATGAACAAGCTGCTGCGGCGGTGAAATAATGCGCACCAATCTTCCTATCGATCCATTGCCTCAGGATCGGCGCGCCGCCTGCGTACACGCGAAGACGCCCTTTGCGATACCTTCGCTCCGAAATACTCGATTAAGACACCCGCGAGCAAATTGGCGACGCAAGGAGCCGAACCTCGGAAAGGCAGATCATGCGGAAACCATCACGTGCCCGACCGATTCAGCCGCCGGTGCGATTGACCCAAGAAGAAATTCGGCAGGGCATTGACCGCCTTGCAAAGCGCCTAGAAGAGGTGAACGCGTTCGAGCCGACCAGTGTCGCTGAGCAGACGAACGTTCCGCATGTGGAAGCACTTGCTGCCGCAGTAGACGACTCGCTGGTCCGCACCTTTGGTGCGGATACCCTCGATTATAGACGGTATTCTGATGCAGGGTTCTTCGACAACGGCCCTTTCAACTACGCCTTCCAGGTTCCGCTTTCGCAGGTTCATGCGTCGCTGAGTAGGAGCAAGGCGCGTTCGATTGCCCTTCTGAGCCAAGCGATAAAATCCCTTGAGGAACGCCTTGCGGAATATTCCGTCACGACTTTGCAGCATTCCGAGTCCGAGGCACTAGAGTTGTTTGAACGCAAGGTTTTCATCGTACATGGTCGGGACGATGGTCCCCGCGAGGCGGTTGCGCGGTTCCTTGAGCGCCTTGGATTCAAGCCTGTCATTTTGCACGAGCAGGCCAACCTGAGTCGGACTGTTATCGAAAAGGTCGAAGCACACAGCGATGTCGGCTTTGCGATTGTGCTTCTCACTCCCGACGACGAGGGGAATCTCGTGGGCGAACGGCCGCGTCCGCGACCCCGTCAGAATGTCCTCCTTGAACTCGGCTATTTCATCGGCAAACTCACCCGCCAGCGAGTATGTACCCTCAAGGTGGGAGACCTCGAGATTCCCTCGGATTGGCGGGGCGTCATCGATGAGCCTTTTGATGCTGGCGGAGGATGGAAACAGACGTTGGCACGCGAACTCGATGCCGCGGGGTACGAGATAGATTGGAACAAGGTCATGCGATAGTCGGATCAATTCCGAGCGGGCGAAGGTGGACAGGGGAGTGCTTGCATTTCTCACATCAGAGGCGTTGCATCTGGCGGACTTCATGATTCGCGAGGATGGAGTGGTCAGGCTCAATCCGGAGTTGGCGAGGAGACTGGCAGGACTGGCTGTCTAAGTTTGTTGCAAAAAAGCTCTCGCCACAATTGCGAGGATTAAGCTGCGGCAGCCTTCTTCCGAGTTCGAACGTTTTGTGCTCGACTTCTTGGTCGTGCTTTTCACACCCGCCTTGCGTCCCAGCCCATGCGACTTTGCGAGGTCGGACCGACGAGCGGCATAGGCCGGCGCAACTATCGGATAGTCGCTCTTGAGTTTGAACCCGTCACGATATTCGCGTGGCGTCAGTTGATGAGCTCATTGCAAATGCCGTTTCAGGGATTTGAATTTTCCACCGCAAATGAGACACGTAATAGCCTCCGGTGAGATCGACTTTTTTACAGAGACAGCTGGTTCCCAAGTCTTCGATTCCCCTTCTGTCGCTGGCGGTGATACTGCTTCGGCAGAGCTTGAAAAAGCTTTCTTAACGCTCTCAATTACCGACGGCAGATCGGCGGGAGCGACGATATTGTTGGAGAGGTACGAGGACAAAATTTGGGCAACGAGCCCTTTGTCGTCTGATTCTGACACTGTTTTCTCCATTGGTTGATTCGGCACTATCGTTTGGACCACTATCTTCGCCAGAAGCAAACATGGCAATTGGTGTTTTTTGCTGGACATAAGCAGGAATTCCAGCAACGTCGATCGGTGGCGCTGCGAATAATATCTCGTGGAAGCTGACCGCGGGCTTTTCAGCGTTTGTAAGCGACCGTGACGAGCGGAAAGGGATGATCCGATTGCGGACCTAAAGCACCATAAACGTGACGACTCGCCGGACTTCATCTTCGACATTATAGAGCCAAAGCGGTCGAAGGTTGAGCGACCGGCTCATGTTTTCCCGACGTTGGGGCGCGTCATGCGGTGGACTTCACGATCCGCAGGGATGGAGGTGGAGCGGATTAATACGAGTTGTTGAAGCGATTTGTGTTCTGGTATAATTGATGCGATGAGGAGGCAACCTACCTTCATAGGAGGGGTAGCATGTATTCTAATTTAGTTCAGTGGAAGAGAATTAGGAAACGTGTTATTGTTTTGGGTCAATCTAAGCGTAGTACGGCTCGAAAAGAGGGGATTAGTCGGAAGACCCTGCGCAAAATGTTGGATCACGAATCTCCACCAGGATATGGCGGCGTGAAGTTGTCAACGCCCGGGAACGTTGTCGCTCCGGTGGAATTGACTCGAACGTCAACTAAATCGGAACGAGTTAGACAGCTTTGGATGGATTTTCTCTACAATTTAGAACGAGGTGAACGTATCGAGCTCCATCAGAAACTAGACGATGAACATCTATGTTTTCTTCTGTCAGCACTTGGTGGCAAGTATCGACGAAGAAGCTTGGTGATACTGGCACATTCGTGTGGGTTTACTGTTCGCTCAATATCGATTAATCTAGGCGTCGATAGGAAAACAGTTCGCGCTTACATAGAGCTGTTTTCAAAAGGCGGGTCACAATCGCTTTTCAGGCGAGAAAGGCGATCACCGCGAAAGGCAGATGATGAATCGTTCAAAACGGCCCTCTTTGCACTGCTTCACGAGCCACCTTCTCTGTCCGGATTCAATCGTACAACTTGGCGTATGGCTGATTTGCGGGCAACTCTCCAGCAGAGGGGCCACCCCGCGTGCGCTTCGGTCATCAGAGAAGCGATACGGAAAGCCGGATACCGATGGCGATCCGCTAAGATTGTATTGACGAGCAACGATCCCGACTATCGCGAAAAACTTGATCGTGTTCACAGCATTCTACGTGGCTTGAGGGAGAATGATCGGTTCTTTTCGATCGACGAATTTGGCCCGTTTGCGATCAAAGCGAAGCCAGGTCGCGTTCTCGCCGAACCAGGTTCGAATCCAAGCGTACCACAATGGCAGAAGTCCAAAGGATGGTTGATAGTCACTGCCGCTCTGGAGTTATCAACGAACCAGATTACGCATTTCTATTCTAAGTCAAAGAACACGAAGGAAATGATTCGTATGGCTGAGACTTTATTGCATCAATACAATGGAGCCGATATGTTATATTTATCGTGGGATGCAGCGTCCTGGCATATGTCGAAAGCCTTGCTCAAATTTGTTGAAAACCACAACACCTGTACATCAACCGTGACGAAATTGGAGCTTGCCCCGCTTCCCGCGTCTGCTCAATTTCTAAACGTTATCGAATCAGTGTTTAGTGGGATGGCCAGATCAATTATCCATAGTAGTGACTACATGTCCACAAGGGCGGCATCAGACGCCATCGATAGATATTTTGCTGAAAGAAACAGTTACTTTCTCAGCAGTCCAAAAAGGGCAGGGAAGAAAATTTGGGGCGACGAGAGAACAACGCCCTCATTCGATCCTGCCAACAACTGCAAGGACCCGTCCTTTAGGTGATACGCCGGAGGAATAAACCCGAGCAATCGACGGGAAAGTCAGTAGCTTATCAGTGCTGTGATTTGCTCAGCCCACTGAAAGTGGCATTTTTTCCGGAGATCTCTTTACCCCGGTCTTTCGATCAGGCCGGCGCGGAAGCTGGCGGCGGCGTCACCTCCCGGACCTCGTCCTGAGTTGGCCACCGGCGAGGCCGACCCGCTGCGAACAAAGGTTCCTGGCGCCGCCTGCCGACTGCAACTTCCGCGTGAGCTTGTCGAAAGACGATCCACGAGGCGGCGCGGGTGGCTCCAACTGGAACATCCTTCGAGACGCCCTGCCTCGCAGCGCTCCTCAGGACCAGGTCGAAGAGATGGCCGGAGCGGCGAGGTTGGCAGTTACAGCGGCCCAGAAATTCTGCCGCAAGCGATTGAAAAGGCTCGATTCGGACTCGGGCCTGGCAAGCCGGCTCCCTCCCCCGCTTCGCGATCCCGCGCGGCTGCGCAGCGCCTCTCAGGACGAGGTCGAAGAGGCGGCCCGAGCGGCGAGGTTGGGAGTTGCAAAATCACCCCTTGCGCCGTGCAACCCCTTGAAAAGGCTCAAAACGAGAATGGGTTCCACTTGTCAAAAGTTGGCGTAGACCTGCAAGAACTTGGCATGGACTCGGCGCGGACGCCATGTCCGCTTGGCGCCGGCTCGGCTTCATTGCCCATTTCCGAGCGTTCGATGCAGGCGCTGTGGCCGATTAACCGGCATCGAGCATCCTGTTGCCCTGCGCGGGCAAACCTGCTAATGCGCCGCCCCTCAGACGTGGAAGAACGCCCGCACCGCCAGTCGGGGTTTCCGTTCGCACCACGAACCTGCAACCTGGCGTGAGCTTTCGGGGTTAGCCCCGAGGGCCGCGCCGTATTTGGAGCAGCATCATGGCGAAGAAAATCGCCGGCTACATCAAACTGCAAGTGCCGGCGGGCGCGGCCAATCCGTCGCCCCCGATCGGTCCCGCGCTCGGCCAGCGCGGTCTCAACATCATGGAATTCTGCAAGGCCTTCAATGCGCGCACCGCGCAGCTGGAGAAGGGCTCGCCGATCCCGGTGGTCATCACCGCCTATCAGGACCGCTCGTTCACCTTCGAGATGCGTCAGCCGCCGGTGACCTTCTGGCTGAAGAAGGCCGCCAACCTGAAGATCGGCAAGAAGCCGGCCTCCGGCTCGAAGACGCCGGGCCGCGGCTTCGTCGGCAAGGTGACCAAGGAGCAGGTGCGCGAGATCGCCGAGAAGAAGATCGTCGACCTCAACTGCGACTCGATCGAGTCCGCCATGAAGATGATCGAAGGCTCCGCCCGCTCGATGGGCCTGCAGGTGGTGGGGTAAGTCATGTCCAAGCACGGCAAGCGAATCAAGAACGCCCGCGAAGCGGTCGAGCGCACCAAGCTTTATCCGCTCGGCGAGGCGGTGAAGATGGTCAAGTCCAACGCCAAGGCCAAATTCGACGAGACGGTCGAACTCGCGCTCAACCTCGGCGTCGACCCGAAGCACGCCGACCAGATGGTCCGCGGCGTCGTCAACCTACCGAACGGCACCGGCCGCACGTTGCGCGTGGCGGTGTTTGCGCGCGGCGCCAAGGCCGACGAAGCCAAGGAGGCTGGGGCCGACATTGTCGGAGCCGAGGACCTGGTCGCCGCGGTCCAGGGCGGCACAATCGACTTCGACCGCTGCATCGCCACCCCCGACCTGATGCCGCTGGTCGGCCGTCTCGGCAAGGTTTTGGGCCCCCGCGGCCTGATGCCGAACCCGAAGGTCGGCACGGTGACAATGGACGTCAAGGCGGCGGTCGCGGCCTCGAAGGGCGGCGCTGTCGAGTTCCGCGCCGAGAAGGCCGGCATCGTCCAGGGCTCGGTTGGCAAGACCTCGTTTGGCGAGGACAAACTCGCCGAGAACATCAAGGCCTTCGTCGACGCGGTGAACCGGGCCAAGCCGGCCGGCGCCAAGGGCCACTATCTGTTGCGCGCCGCGGTCTCCTCGACCATGGGACCGGGTGTGCGGGTGGACGTCGCGACGCTCGGCACGACGACTACCGTTGGTGCGTAAGTCTTTGATATCATTATAAAATTATACAGCGCCGGGCCTTCGCGGACCCGGCGTTTTTCATGGCGCCGCCGACAAGCCTTCCGGCCGCGTCAGGCGCGCTGGGCGGCGAAGATCGTCAGGCGGTCGCTTGCGCCGCGCAAAACGGCGCGGATCGGCATGGCTTCGGCCGGCCCGTCCTCGAACGCCTCGGCGAGCGCGTTCAGCTTGTCCTGGCCCGCGATCTGGAGCGCGATCGCCCGGGCGCGCAGAATGACCCGGCCGGTCAACGTCAGCCGGGGCTCGGGCGCGTCGGGCGCCTCAATGGGAACGACGAGCAGTCGCGCGCCAGGGTCCATCGCCTCTGGGAGGCCCGGGGCGCCGGGAAACCAAGACGCGGTGTGGCCGTTGTCGCCCATGCCGAGCACGACGAGGTCGGCGGGAAGGGGAAGATTGGCCACGCGCGCGCTCGCGGCGATGAGCTCCTGGCTCTCGCTCAGCCGCGCGTCGGCCAGCGGCGTGAAGCTCGCGACCATGGCGTGGTTGCGCAGCAGCGCTTCGCGCACCAGCCGCGCGTTGGAGCGCGGACTGTCGTTGGCGACGCGGCGCTCGTCGGCGAGCGTGATCGATACCCGCGTCCAGTCGAGCGGCATGCTCGAAAGCGCCTCGAAGTAGCGGCCAGGGGTCTTCCCACCTGAGACGACCAGGGTGGCCGCGCCGCGTTCGGCGATCGCATCGCGCAGCTTGTCCGCGGTCCACTCGGCGAAAGCCGGAGCAAGGTCTTCGTCGTCGGCGAAGTCGCGACGCGCAATGTCATTCGGCATCGTGATACTCCTCGTTCCAGGTGCGCCCGTCCCGCTCGATCAGCGCGACGGAGGCGTTGGGTCCCCACGTCCCCGCGGCATAGGGCCGGGGCGGCTCCCGCGTCGCAGCCCACGCCTCGCGGACAGGATCGATGAACCGCCATGCCGCCTCGACCTCGTCGCGCCGCATGAACAGGGCGGCGTTGCCGCGGATCGCGTCCATCAGCAGACGCTCGTAAGCGTCCGCCGAAGCCATGCCGAAGGCCTTGGCGAAACTCATGTCGAGCGGCAGGTGCACGAGGCGCATGCCGCCCGGTCCCGGCTCCTTGACCATCATCCACAGCTTGATGCCCTCGTCCGGTTGCACCCGGATGACGAGACGGTTCGCCGGCACGGCGTCGGCAGGCATGTCGAAGATGATGTGCGGCACTCTCTTGAAGGCGACCACGATCTCCGAGAACCGCTGCGGCAGCCGCTTGCCCGTGCGCAGGTAGAAGGGGACGCCGGCCCAGCGCCAGTTAGCGACGCCGATCTTCATCGCCACAAAGGTCTCGGTGTTGCTCTCATGCTTGCCGACGTCGTGCAGGTAGCTCGGAACGGGGCCGCCGTCGGCGAAGCCGGCCCGGTACTGCCCGCGCACGGTCAGCGATCCGGCGTTCGACTCATCGATCGGCTCGAGCGCCTTCAGGACCTTCAGCTTCTCGTCGCGCAGCGAGTCGGCCTGCATCGTGTTCGGCGGCTCCATGGCGACGAGGCACAGGAGCTGCATCATGTGATTCTGGACCATGTCGCGGATCGCGCCAAACTCATCGTAATAGGCGCCGCGCCCTTCGACCCCCAGGGTCTCGGCCACCGTGATCTGCACGTGGTCGATATGCGCGTTGTTCCACACCGGTTCGAGCAGGGCGTTGGCGAACCGCAGGGCCATCAGGTTCTGCACGGATTCCTTGCCGAGATAATGGTCGATGCGGAAGATCGCGCTTTCCGGGAACACCGACCCGATATCGTTGTTGATGGCGTCGGCGCTCGCGCCGTCGTGGCCGATCGGCTTTTCGACGATGATGCGCGAGCGGGGCGTTTTCAGCCCCTCGGCGCCGAGCCGGCTGGCGATCGGGCAGAAGAGATCGGGTCCGGTGGCGAGATAGAAGGCGCGGACGCGTTCGTCCGGCCCGAGCGTGTCCCTCAGATCGGCCCAGCCGGCGTCGCTCATCGCGTCGGCGGCGACGTAGTCGAGGCGCGCGAGGAACCGTTCGAGCGCCTCACCCGATTCTTCGTCGGCCGCTTTGAATTTGACCAGCGCGTCTTTCACGCCGGCGCGAAAGGCGTCGCGATCGAGATGCCGGCGCGACACGCCGATGATCCGGGTCGGCTCGCTGAATTGCCCGCTCCGCTCGCGATGAAACAGAGCCGGATAGAGCTTGCGGTAGGCGAGGTCGCCCGTCCCGCCGAATACGACGAGATCGAACGGATCAACCTTGACGATGCGCAAAGCCATGGCGCCTCTCAGCCTGAATGAAGTTTGTGGTCATTCTACGCAACGCCGTCCGGCGTTCCGCGACAGGCGGATCGCCTGGGCCGAACGCACCGCGTCCCCAACGTCGGCGAGGCGCGTCAACTCGCCTGAACCATCACGTCCTTGAGCAGGACCTCCCGGTCGCGAGCAAACGCTTTCACCAGCGGCAGGGCCGCCCCGCCGATGGCGCCCGCGTCGGCGCCGATCGTGCCCGGCGCGAACGCGACATCGCTGAGGCCTCGCCGGTCTAGGCCCTCGAACACCTGCGCTGCGCGCCTCGTCAGACGATCGCGGACGGGCGCCGGCATCTCTCCGTCGACGACAATCGCGGCGAAGTCAATAACCGAGATGGCGGCGACCGAGGCGTAGGCGAGGGCCTCCGCCGTTTCCTCGATCCAGGCGTCGAGCGGCGCGCCGAATTCGGCCCAGGCCGAGGGCGTGGCCCAAATCGAGGAGGCGTCGACGCCGGCGTCGGCGAGCCGGCGCTCGAGCTGGTAGATCGAGGCGCAGGCGACGAGCTGCAGCGGGCCGTGCCCGTCGCGTCTCGGCGCGACCGGCATCGACCCGATCGCGCCGGCGTTGCCGGTGCGTCCGATTCTCAGCGCGCCGTCGAGCACCACGCCGCCGCCGACGAAGGGGCCGAGGAAGAAATAAAGGAAGTCGCGATGACGCCAGCCGCCGCCGAAAAAGAACTCGGCCGCGCAGGCGGCGGTCGCGTCGTTGCAGAGGGTCACCGGATAGGGGCAGACCTTGGCGACTTCGGCTGCGACGTCGAACTCGCGCCAGTCCGCCATGGCGCCGGCCGGAGCGCCGATTTCGGACTCCCAGGTCCAAAGCTGGAAGGGCGCCGCGATTCCGAGGCCGGCGATCCGCCGCCGCTGCGCCTCATTGAGGGATTCCACAAGCCTCGGCTGATTCTCGCGGACGAAATCGAGGACGAGCGACGGCGTCGGAAAGGAGAACGTGCGGTGCGCGCGCTGGCGCACGGCGCCTCGGAAGTCGACGAGCACGAGATCGCAACTGCGCCGGCCGATCTTGAGGCCGAGCGAATAGGCGCCGTCCGGATCGAGCGACATCGGGATGGTGGGCTGGCCGACCCGGCCGCGCAGCGGCGCTTCCCGCTTCAAAAGGCCGTCCGCCTGCAGCCGGTTCATGATCGCTGAGGTCGATTGCACCGACAGCCCGGTGAGCCGCGCCACTTCGATCTTGGATAGGGGGCCGAAGCGGCGCACGAGCGACAGCAGCAGCCGCTCGTTGTAGACGCGGACGCCCGATTGGTCAGCGCCGCTGGCGATCTCGGCGAAGTTCGACGGCATTTGAACGAGCGTCGCCCCGCCCGCCAGTTTTTCGCGCGCGAGCGCGCGATCTACCGCCTCCGCCATCCTCCGCCTCTCGATTCTTAAAGTTTTGTGGATCAGAATGGGACAAACACGGGAGTCTGTCAAGAATTATTATATCGGGTTGAATTATCCTTGACTTTCGCCCGGAAGTTTGCCCAATTATCGCCCGACGGCGCATTGGGGGCCGAAGAGACGCAAAAGCGCCTCACGACCACGCCCGGGAACAGCGTCGCTCGTACCCGTTGGGAGGAATTCGCAGTGTCCAAGATATCCGGAATTTTTGCAACCGTGGCGGCCGCGGCGATCATGCTTGCGCTGACCAGCGCCCCGTCCTACGCCGACGGGCCGATCGTCGGCCTGGTCACCAAGACCAACACCAACCCGTTCTTCGTCAAAATGAAAGAAGGCTTCGAGGCCAAGGCCAAGGAGCTCGGCCTGACGCCTCAGGCCTACGCCGGCAAGTTCGACGGCGACAATGACGGCGAAGTCGCGGCAATCGAACAGCTGATCGCCGCCGGCGCCAAGGGCATCCTGCTGGTGCCGAGCGACTCGACCGCGATCGTTCCGACAGTGAAGAAGGCGCGCGACGCCGGCCTCGTCGTCATTACGCTCGATACGCCGCTCGATCCTGCGACCGCCGCCGACGCGCTCTTCGCCACCGACAATTACAAGGCCGGCCAACTGATCGGGCAGTGGGCGAAGGGAACGCTCGGCGACAAGGCGAAGACCGCCAAGATCGCCACGCTCGACCTTGCGTCGAACGAGCCGACCGTCGATTATCTGCGTCACAACGGCTTCCTCGACGGCTTCGGCATCACCGTGAAGGATCCGAAGCACTACGCCGCGAGCGACAGCCCGCAGATTGTCGGGTCGGACGTCACCAAGGGCGCCACCGAGGGCGGTCGCAAGGCGATGGAGAACATCCTGCAGAAGGCTGACCAGATCGACCTCGTCTACGCCATCAACGAGCCGGCAGCTTACGGCGGCTATGCGGCGCTGAAGGCCGCGGGCAAAGAGAAAGGCGTGACGGTCGTTGCGGTCGACGGCGGCTGCCAGGGCGTCAAGTGGGTCAAGGAAGGCATCATCGGCGCCACCTCGCAGCAATACCCGCTCTTGATGGCGGCCGACGGTGTCCAGGCGATCGCCGACTTCGTCAAGACCGGCAAGAAGCCGACCAGCATCGACACCGGCGAGAAGCTCGTCACCGATCATCCGGTTCCGGGCGTTCCCTCGATCAGCGTCGACGAGGGCATGAAGCTCTGCTGGGGTTGATTTCCCGGCGATAGCGGAGCTTAATCCTCTGAACGACTGAGAGGCTCGCGCTCGCGGCGAATGCCCGCGAGCGCCGAGTTGAATAAATTGCTCAAAAGTCGGGAAACGGGAAGAGGAAACCATGAGCGAAGCGTCTCCAGCGGGACGACCTGCGCCGCAGGAGTTCGAGAAAGTCCTGGCCTCTGCCACGACAACCGTCGCGTCCTTCGATGAGGAGCAGCTCACCTTTCTCCAGCGCCTCCAGCGCTTCCTGCACGCCTACCCGACGACAGTCCCCTTCGTCGTGCTTTTGCTCGGCGTGCTCCTCGGCGTCACGGTCAACCCGTCGAGATTCACAGCGGCCAGCAATTTCTCCACCATCCTTACGCAGGTTGTGGTCATCGGCATTGTCGGCATCGGGCAGACGCTGGTAATTTTGACCGCCGGCATCGATCTGTCGATCGGCCTCATCATGGTCATCTCTTCGGTGGTGATGGGACGGCTAGCTGTTTACAACGGCGTTCCGACGATCATCGCCTTTCCGCTCGGCATTATCGTCGGATCACTTTTCGGCTACCTCAACGGCATCCTGGTGACGCGGCTCAAGATGCCCCCGTTTATCGTGACGCTCGGCACGCTCAGCATCATCGGGGCGCTCAACACGTTCTATTCCCAAAGCGAAACCATCGGCATGCAGGACATCGACGAAAAAGCGCCGTTCCTCAGCATGATGGGCAACCAGATTCAGATCGGCGGCGCACGCATCATGTGGGGAACGTTCCTCTTGCTGATCGTGGCCGCGGTCGTCTGGTACATCCTCAATCGCACGGCTTTCGGCCGTCACATTTATGCGACCGGAGACGATCCGGAGGCGGCGCGGCTCGCGGGCATCAATACCGACCGCATTCTTTTGAGCGTTTACGTGCTCGCGGGCCTCATCGCCGCGATCGCCGGCTGGGCGCTGATCGGACGCGTCGGCGCCATCAGCCCGACGGCGGGCGAGAACATGAACCTCGACAGCATCACCGCGGTCGTGATCGGCGGCACTTCGCTGTTTGGCGGCCGCGGCTCGATCATCGGCACGCTGGTCGGGGCGCTGATCGTCGGCGTGTTCCGCTCCGCCGTTTCGCTCGCCGGCCTCGACGTGCTGTGGCAGGAATTCGCGATCGGCGTGCTGATCATTGTCGCGGTCGCGCTCGACCAGTGGATCCGGAGGGTCTCCAAGTGAGCGTCGAACCTATCCTCACCTGCCGCCAGCTCGTCAAGCGCTACGGCCGAGTTACTGCGCTCGACCATTGCGACTTCGACCTGTATCCCGGCGAGATCCTGGCCGTGATCGGCGACAACGGCGCCGGCAAGTCGACGCTGATCAAGGCGATCTGCGGCGCCGTGATCCCGGATTCAGGCGAGATCCGGCTTGGCGGCGAGGTGGTCCACTTCACCTCGCCCATCGCTGCGCGCGAGGCGGGCATCGAGACGGTCTATCAGACGCTGGCGCTGTCGCCGGCGCTGTCGATCGCCGACAACATGTTCCTCGGCCGCGAGCCACGCATGCCCGGAATCATGGGGCAGTGGTTCCGGGCGACGGACCGCGCCCGGATGGCGAAGTTCGCCCGCGAGAAGCTCAACGAGCTCGGGCTGATGACGATCCAGAACATCCACCAGCCGGTTGAGACCCTGTCGGGCGGCCAGCGCCAGGGCGTGGCGGTGGCGCGCGCGGCGGCTTTCGCCAAGCGGTTGGTGATCATGGACGAGCCCACAGCGGCGCTCGGGGTCAAAGAATCGCGCCGGGTGCTTGAACTCATCCTCGATGTGAAGAAGCGCGGTCTGCCGATCATCCTCATCTCGCACAACATGCCGCATGTGTTCGAGGTCGCCGATCGCATCCACATCCACCGGCTCGGGCGACGGCTGACGGTCGTCGACCCGAAGAAGGTGACGATGTCGGACGCGGTCGCGATGATGACCGGCGCCATGGCGCCGCCCCAGGACGCGATGGCGGCCTGAGCCGAACCCACCGCGGTTCACGCGTCTGCGATTTGCCTCTCCGGGGTTCAAGGCGTACTTCTCGCGGCCTTCGGACATCGCCGCCTGGATCAGGAGAGGATTGCATGCGCCATCGACCGCTCGGCCGCACCGGCCAATACGTCTCGGAAATCTGCCTTGGCACGATGACCTTCCACGGCGGAAGCGGGATCTGGGGTGCGATCGGCAGGCTCGACCAGGCGGCCTCGACCGCGCTCGTCGGCCGCGCGCTCGAAGCCGGCGTGAACTTCATCGACACCGCCAACGTCTATTCCGAAGGCCGGTCGGAGATGCAGCTCGGGCAGGCTCTGCGCGACCTCGGCGTCAAGCGCGAGGACGTGATCGTCGCCACCAAGGTGCGCGGCCGGATGGGGCCGGGGCCGAACGGCGTCGGCCTGTCGCGGGGCCACATCCTCGACCAGATCGCCGCGAGCCTGAAGCGGCTCGGGCTCGACCACGTCGATCTCTACCAGATCCACGGCTTCGACCCGGTCACGCCGATCGAAGAGACGCTGCGCGCCCTCGACAATTGCGTCCAGCGCGGCCTGGTGCGCACGATCGGCTGCTCGAACCTCGCCGCCTGGCAGATCATGAAGGCGCTGGCGATCTCGGACAAGCATGGGCTCGCGCGGTTCGAAACCGTCCAGGCCTATTATTCGATCGCAGGGCGCGAGCTCGAGCGCGAGATCCTGCCGCTGGTCGAAGACCAGGGACTGGGCGTGATGGTATGGAGCCCGCTCGCCGGCGGTTTCCTGTCCGGCAAGTACACCCGCGACAAGCGTGGCGGCGCCCACTCGCGCCGCACCGCGTTCGACTTCCCGCCGGTCGATAAGGAGCGCGCCTATGGCGTCATCGAGGCGATGGAGAAGGTCGCCAAGGCGCACGACACGTCGGTCGCCCGCGTGGCGCTCGCCTGGCTCCTTCAGCGCAAGGGGGTGATGAGCGTCATCATCGGCGCCAAGACCATCGAGCAGCTCGACGACAACCTCGCCGCCGCCGACCTGACATTGACGGCGGAGGAAATCGCGGCGCTCGACGCGGTGAGCGCGCTGAAACCTGAATACCCCGGCTGGATGCTGGCGCGACAGGCCGAGGGGCGCGTTCCCGAGCCAAAGGCGTAAGGCTAGCGACCGGAGGGACAATCCATGCGCAAGGTGAAATGGGGCGTGCTCGGCGTGGCGAATATCGCCACGGAAAAGGTGATCCCGGGGATGCAGCACGCGGCGTTCTGCGATATCGCCGCCATCGCCTCGCGCGACGAATCCCGCGCGCGCGACGCCGCGGCGCGCTTGGGAATTGCGCGCGCGTTCGGTTCCTACGAGGCGTTACTCGCCGATCCCGAGATCGAGGCGGTCTACAACCCGCTGCCGAACGAGCTGCACGTTCCATGGACGATCAAGGCGCTCGAAGCGGGCAAGCATGTGCTCTCAGAAAAGCCGGTCGCGCTCGACGCCGCCGAGGCGCAGACGCTGATCGCGGCGCGCGACAAGGTGGGCCGGCTGGTCGCGGAAGCCTTCATGGTGCGCTTTCATCCGCAATGGCGCCGGGCGCGGGAGCTCGCGCAATCCGGCGCGATCGGCGAGGTCCGTGCGATCCAGACGTTCTTCTCCTACCGCCTGCTCGACCCCGAAAACGTGCGCAACCGGCCGCCGGGCGGCGGCGGGCTCTACGACATCGGCTGCTATGCGATCGTCACCGCGCGTTACATCTTCGGCGCCGAGCCGACCCGGGTCGTCGCCACGCTCGACCGCGATCCGAATTTCGGCACCGACCGGCTGGCGAGCGCGATCCTCGAGTTCCCCGGCGGGCGGCATCTGACGTTCAGCGCGGCGACGCAGGTGTCGGCGCATCAGCGGGTGACGATCGTCGGCGAGGCCGGGCGGATCGAGATCCCCATCCCCTTCAACGCCCTGCCCGACCGGCCGATGCGGATCGTCATCGATCCCGGCGCCGACCTCGTCGGCGGCGGGGCGCGGGTCGAGGAGTTCCCGGTCTGCGACCAGTACGGCCTGCAGGGCGACGCCTTCGCCCGCGCCGTCCGCGGCGAGGCCGAGTTCGAGTTCCCGATCGAGGACGCCGTGCTCAACATGCGCGTGATCGACGCGCTCTTCCGTTCCGCCGAGCGCGGCAGCTGGGAGACGCCGTAGCGCCCCCTCGCCCCGCGTGCGGGCGAAGGGGGCGCCTTCAGGACGCCGCCACGCCATTGAGCGTCATCCGGATGTTCGGTCGTCCCCAGCCGGCCGGGGTGAGAACCATAGGTGTGTCGATTGAGGTTTCGTCGAGCGCCGGCGGCGCTTCGGCGGCCCAGTCGTTCGCGGGCCTGGATCCAACATTTTCAATGTCTTGCGGCGGGTTTTCCGGGCGAGCGTAACAGTCTGGGCGCACGCTGTCTCTCTTTGCGGCCTCGTCCTGAGAAGTACGCGGAGCGGGGGTCTCGAAGGACGGGAACATGGGAACCGGCCATCGAGCATCTTTCGGCATCCCTGGGCTTGACCCGGGGATCAGGATGACGTCGGGAGACTCAATGTCAGAAGCTTGGGGGCTCGTCGCAATCCCGGGCTCGGATTCAACCTTTTCAATGTCTTGCGCGGGATTTTCCGGGCGACCGTCGCTTGTCGAATACTTTCCCTTCTCCCCGTTCACGGGGAGAAGGTCAGGATGAGGGGCCAGGCGAGCGCCGACAGCGGCCAAACGCCCAAGGCCCTCACCCCAACCCTCTCCCCGCTGATGCGGGGCGAGGGGGTCATCCGCCGTTGGGCTCGTCGCAAGCCCGGGCGCAGAATCAACCCTTTCAAAGGCTTGTGGCGGAATTTGCGGGCGAGCGCGGACAGCGGCCAATCGCCCAAGCCCCTCGCCCCAACCCTCTCCCCGCTGATGCGGGGCGAGGGGGTCATCCGCCGTCGGGCTCGTCGCAAGCCCGGGCGCAGAATCAACCCTTTCAAAGGCTTGTGGCGGAATTTGCGGGCGAGCGCCGACAGTGGCCAATCGCCCAAGCCCCTCACCCCAACCCTCTCCCCGCTGATGCGGGGCGAGGGGGAACTGGGTGTTCCGCTCGAACTCAATCTCTTCATCATCTCCCGGCGCAAACCGCGCCTGGCAGACGAGCGCCGCGCCATACGTCGTGGCCCCTTCGGCGGGCGCGTCGAGGCGCGGCTCCGGACGCCGTCGGCCGACGAAGGCGGCAAACCCGTGGTAGCGATCGAGTTCGCTTACGATTTTCACCACCCGGTCGACCGCCTTGAGGTTTGCGCCCGACATGGCGCTGGCGGCGACCAGCAGCGCCTCGTTGAGACGGCTGACCTGGATCGCCAAAAACTCCTCGGGCGGATGCGGACAGCGGTGCGCAAGAATCTCCTTAATGACGGCGCGCATTCGCTTCTCGCTTAGCCCCACCCGCGCGGCGATCTCGGCGATCGAAACGCCGCGGTTGAGATAATCGACGATTAGCTGTTCCCGGCGGAATTTCGCCAGCCGCGCGGCGCGCGCGTCCGTTGTCGGAAGGGAGGGCGCGATGGACGGAGCGGTTTCGAGACAGGCGGACAAGGCGGCGTTCTCCTTTGCCAGGATTATCAGAACAAAAGGAGAACACACATTCGCCCAAAAGGCAAGAAATTGTTGCGTTTTCTGTTGGCCGGCTTCCGGGCGAGGGTGGGCGCGACGCGACATCGCGGCCCGGAGCTTCGTAAAACCGGCGCGAACTGCAGCAAAAAAGAGCTTGCAATCTTGTGCCAATTTTGGCACAGTCAGCGCGGATGATCGATCGCACAAAAAAGCTGCCCGCACGGTTCTATGTGAATCCGGCGGGACGCAAGCCGGTTCGCGAATGGATTCTCGATTTATCTGAGGCTGACCGTCACACCGTCGGGAAGGACATTCAGAAAGTCGAGTTCGGTTGGCCGCTTGGCAGGCCGTATTGCGCGCCGCTCGGCGCCGGACTTTGGGAGGTGCGCAGCACACTCGACAGTCACCGGATCGCGCGAGTGATTTTCTGCATGGGCGAAGGCACCATGATCTTGCTGCACGCGTTCATCAAGAAGACCCAGAAGACGCCCAAGGCGGATATCGACCTTGCCCTCAGACGTATGAAGGAGGTGACTTGAATGGCACAGAAGCGCAAAGGCAGCGTGAGCAATGAGACCTTCGACGAATTCCTCGCTGAGCAGGGGATTCTCGGGGCCACCGAAGATCATGCCGTCAAGGAACTCATCGCCGAGCAGCTTGCCGCCGCCATGGAGCAGCAGGGATTGACCAAGGTGGAAATGGCCGTGCGAATGAAAACCAGCCGCCGTCAGCTTGACCGCCTCTTTGACCCGAAGATTCCGTCGGTGACCCTCGACACGCTGCGCCGCGCGGCAAACGCGGTCGGCCGCTCGCTCCGCATCGACTTAGTATGAAGCCTCGATCACCGGCTATGCTCGGGTATCGACGGAGGCCCGCAAGTCGGGGGGCCCGGGTGGACCGCGCCCGCGAAATTAGATAGTGAAACAAGTCTCACCAAATTCCCCGGTTGCCTCTCTGGGTCCTGTGATGTGGGACGCCGGGAAGGACGATGCGCGCGATGCTGGTGATGGGCGCAACGCGACGGCGCGGCCCGGGGTATCGGTAACGACGGGCGTGTCACCGTACTTCCACGTTGCCACGATGACATTCAGGGCCAGGCGAGTCCTTCCTCAGCGAGCGCCTTGGTGATCAAAGGCGCGGTCTTCATCCGCGCGAGATAGCCACTGAGTCGCTCGGGCGCTTCAATCTCGAACATGGCCGCCCACCTCAGCATCACGAAAAAATATAGGTCGGCCATCGACATCTGATCAGCGACAGTTCGGCTTTGCCGCTCATGCCGAGTGCGATATCCCATTCCTCGGACCCTGGCGCGCGGCTCGGCGCCGCATCGTGAGGCTCATGATCGAGGACCCGTTCGCGCCGATGACGAAACGCCAGACTCTGCTCGTCGATCTGGACGGGACGCTGACCGACCCCGCTGCAGGCATCGTCGGTAGCTTTCGCCACGCCCTCGAGGCGATGGGTGGGATTGCGCCGCCGGCCGAAGAGCTGACCTGGATCATCGGGCCGCCCCTTAGGCTCACTTTCGCCGACATGCTCGGCGGGTCGGAGGCGGCCGAGGCCGCGCTGGGGATCTATCGCGCCCGCTACGGGACGGTCGGGCTGTTCGAGGCCCTCGTCTACGACGGCGTGCCGGACGCGCTCGGCGCGCTTAAAGGCGGCGGCGCGCGCCTCATTCTTTGTACGTCGAAGCCCCGGGTCTATGCGATCCGCATCCTGGACCGCTTCGATCTCGCCGGTCATTTCGACGCGGCCTACGGCGCCCAGCTCGATGGGCGTTTCGACGACAAGGGCGACCTGGTCGCCCATATCCTCGCCGAGGAAGGTCTCACGGCTGGGACCTGCGTGATGTGGGGCGACCGCAAGCACGACGTGATCGGCGCGGGTCGGCACGGAATCCCGACCATCGGCGCGCTATGGGGCTATGGCGGCGAAGCCGAACTCAGCGCCGCCGGCGCCGCCGTCCTCTGCTCCCGTCCTGAGGAGGTCCCGGCCGCCTTCGCCCGGCTTTCCTGACCGCGTCAGGCGTGGCAGAATCCGGGGCATGGTAACTGCCAAAGCGGGCGACGAGCGACGTTGCCATGACAAGTCCCTCATCCTGATCCCCGCGTCGAGCCCGGGGATGTCGAAGGATGATCCAGTGGGCGGGGACGTTCGTGCGCGCTGGAGCGTCCTTCGACACGCTCAGGACGAGGGGAGAAGCGGCGGCCTTGGGAACTACGCGCCATGACCGAAGCCGCGTCATCCCCCAACTCGCCGCCCCGCGCCGCTCGCCGGCCTGTCGAAAAATCCGCCCACGGCGCGAGCTGGACGGACGAGTACGCTTGGCTGCGGGCGGACAACTGGCAGGAGGCGCTGCGCGACCCGGATGCGCTCGCGCCCGACATCCGGACGCTGCTCGAAGAAGAGAACGCTTACGCCGACGCGGTCCTCGCCCCGACCGCGGAGATGCAGACGACCCTCGTGGCGGAGATGCGGGCTCGGCTTCAGGAGGACGACAGCGAGCCGCCCCAGGCGGACGGCCCCTGGGCCTATTATTCGCGGTTCCGTCCCGGCGGGCAGCACCGCATCCTCTGCCGTCGGCCGCGCGACGGCGGCGAGGAGGCGGTCCTGATCGACGGCGACGCGCTCGCCGCCGGCAAGGCCTTCTTCAGCCTCGGGGCGGCGCGCCATGCGCCCGATCACGCCAAACTCGCCTGGGCCGCCGACGACCTCGGCTCGGAGCTCCTGACCATCCGCGTGCGCGACCTCGCCACCGGCGCGGACCTCGACGACCGCGTGGTCAACGCCGCGCCCGACATTGTCTGGACGCGCGATGCGACGGGCTTCCTCTATGTCGAGCAGGACGAGAGCCACCGCCCGTTCCGCGTGATGCTGCATCGGCTCGGAACGGAGCAGGGCGAGGACGCGGAAATCTTCGCCGAGCCGGATCCCGCCTGGTTCATCGGCGTCTCGGGCTCGCTCACCGGCCGGACGGCGATGATCGACGTGCACGGCCACGACGGCTCGGAGACGCACATCGTCGATCTCGACGCGCCGACGATGAGACCGCTGCTCGTCGCGCCCCGCCGGCCCGGCCATTTCTATGACGTGCTCGACCATGGCGAGCGCGTTGTCATCCGCACCAACGCCGGCGCCCGCGACTTCAGGATCGTGGAAGCGCCGCGCGCCGCTCCCATCGAGGCGAACTGGCGCGAGGTCGTCGCGCATTGCGACGGCTGCTATCTCATCGATGTCGTCGTTCTGGCCGGCTGGCTCGTTCTGCTGGCGCGCGAGGAGAGCCGGCCGCGCCTGATCGTCATCGACCTCGCCACTGACGCGCGCCACGACGTCGCCTTCGACGAGGAGACCTACGCGCTGAATTTCGAGCGGATCTACGAGTTCGACAGCCCGCGAATCCGCTTCGCCTATGCGTCGTTCGCCCGGCCGGGGGAGATCTACGATTGCGACTGCGCGACGCGCGAGTGGACGCTGGTCAAGCGGCAGATCATCCCGTCGGGCTTCGATCCGGAGCGCTATGTCACGCGGCTTCTGTTCGCGCCGGCGGCCGACGGCGAGACCGTGCCGGTGTCGCTCCTGATGCGGCGCGACGGGAAGCGCGACGGCTCGGCGCCGCTGCTTCTCTATGGCTACGGATCCTACGGCTATGCGATCGACGCAAGTTTTTCGTCCACGCGGTTCTCGCTCGTCGATCGCGGCTTCGTCTACGCCATCGCGCATGTGCGCGGCGGGACGGAAAAGGGGTGGCGCTGGTACGAGGAGGGCAAGCTTCAGCTGAAGCCGAACACGTTTTCCGATTTCCTCGCCGTTGCGCGCCATCTTGTGAGCGAAGGCTACACAGGCGCGGGCCGCATCGTGGCGCAGGGCGGCAGCGCCGGCGGCCTCCTGATGGGCGTCGTCGCCAATGAGGCGCCGGACCTGTTCGCGGGCGTCATCGCCGACGTGCCGTTCGTCGACGCGCTCGCGACCATGATGGACGAGACGCTGCCGCTCACTCCGCCGGAATGGCTCGAATGGGGCGATCCGATCCTCGACCCCAAGGCCTTCGCCACCATCCGCGGCTACAGCCCTTACGACAACGTGGCGCCGCAAGCCTACCCGCCGATCCTGGCGCTCGGCGGCCTGACCGACCCGCGCGTCGGCTACTGGGAGCCGGCCAAATGGGTGCAGCGGCTCCGGGCGACGATGACGGGCGGCGGGCCGATCCTGCTGCACACGGACATGGACGCCGGCCATGGCGGCAAGCCCGGCCGGTTCGACCGGCTTGCGGAGGTCGCCCGCAACGTCGCCTTCGCGCTGGCCTGCGCGAACGGGGGGCTTGCCGACACGGCGACCTGACACGCCGGGGCGCAGGAATGCTTTTGCGCAACGGAAATCAAAGGGTTGGCTGCGGCGGCTCTCCTCATCTACCGTCCCGCCCGGCTCCATACGGGAGGGCGGGATGACGACGATCATTGTGGACGCGCACGGCGTCCGTCCCGACGCCGAAGTCGGCGACGTGCAGGCGGCGGTCGCCTCGGGCGGGTTCTTCTGGCTCGACATCGTTGGCGAGGGCGAGGCGGCTGTCGCCGCGCTGATGAAAGCGGCGGCGTTCGACGACGCCGAGATCGCCGCCGCGGTGCGGTTCCGTCAGACCGGCCGCATGCGGTTCGGCCGCGACCGGTTGCGGTTCGTCACCTGGATCGCCGACCCGGATGGCGCGCTCATCGAGTTTCATCTGATCGGCTTCGACAAACGCATTGTGACGTTGTGGAACGGCGATCCCGCCTCCCTCGACACGATCCGCCGACAGTTTTCCTATCGCATAGCCGGCATCGGCGGGGACATGCCCTACGCCACGGGGCTGCTCCTGCAGCTTCTGATCGGGACGCTCGATGCTTTGCTGCAGAAGCTCGACGCGGAGATCGACCAGCTGAGGATGAACCTCGACCGGCAATCGTATTCGATGGACAGTTCGCTCATCACGCAGGATGTCCAGCAACTGCAGAGTTTCGCCGCCGGCTTCAGCCGTTACACGAGCGCCGTGCGGTCGGCCATGGTCGGAGTCGAGAGTCTGCCAGGGGTCGGCGCTCGCGCGGCGGAGGAGCTTAACGATTACGTCGATCTGGTCGAGGATTTCGAGGAGCAGCTCTTCGAACGCCGCCGCTGGCTGTCCGACATTACCCACGATTTCGCCAACGCGATCGCCCAGCGTCAGAGCGAACAGATCTCCCGGCTGACCATCGTGTCGATGATCTTCTTGCCGGTGACGGCGCTCACCGGCTTCTTCGGCATGAACTTCGCGTGGCTTAGCGAAAAGATCGCCAGCGAGGAATCGTTCTTCGTCTTCGGCCTTCTGCTGCCTGCGCTTGGCATGATCCTGACCGTCGCCTGGCTCGCCCGGCGGGGACTGATGCGGCTCGACCTGTGGCGGTAGGGGCGCGCCTTGCTCAGGCGATCCGGACGGACTGTCGATGGAGGACCGGTAAGCGGGCCTTTAGGCGCCTGATTTTGGCGTGGCGTAACCGACTGAGTTTATTGCCTTCGGGCACGGTGCGAAAATCTTGATTGGCGCTCCCGAGCTACGGCTCGTGTCGGTGAGCGTCAACATAGGCGCGCAATACGGCATTCATTCGCGTTAAATGTCCTTTACCGCGCGTCTTGAACCATTCAACGATGTCGCTGTCGAGACGCAAATGCACGGAAGTCTTGCCGCGCGGCATGACGACACGGGCCTGTTTCCAAAAGTCCTCTCCGAGCGATTCCGCTTCAGGCGCGTCCGGGCGCGTTTGATCTTCGCCGCGCGCGCGCATGGCTTTGATCTCGCTAAGAGAATATCTCACGGTAGTAGATTTCTCGCTCATGCTTGCTTGCTTTCTGCGCGGTGATGATCCGAATGACCTTCTCGCCGCGCCATGTGTAAGCCACACGGTATATTTCGGTTTCGACGCGGCCAAGAGCTAGGAATTGCAGCTCGCCATAGTCCTCCCGATCATCGATCCTCTCGATAGTCTCGTTGGCGAAAATCTCGGCGGCGATGAGAAACGATACGCCGTGCTTCGCAACATTCTGAGCCGCCTTGTCCTCGTCCCACTCGAATTGCAGTTCATCCATTCAAGCTCCATAGAGTGGCTGGTACACTATTGTGTACACAAAGTCAATAAACTGTTTACGCCCGTGCGATATCCGGAGCATCGGCTGTCCTTGCGGCGGGCGGGTCGAAACGACTGAGTTTATCGATATCGGATCGTGGTGCATAAATCTGAAATATGCGCCTGCGCATGATCGACTCAGAACCTCAGGCAGCCATTTTATCGGTCCTGCGGGTTATCACCCTCGTCAGTCGGTCCCATGGATTCGAAGACCGGAGGCGACATGCTCCCGCCCACGCAAACCGTTCCTGCAACCCGTCAGCAAGCTGCGCCGCAAACCCGACTCGATCTCAGCAGGATCAGATCTGCGATCCCTCGAATTGCGCCGGTGTTCCGAGACACCCCTCAATACGCGTGCACTCCTCTCGGCGAGGCGCTGGATTGCGAGCTCACGGTGAAACTCGAGACCGCCAATCCCGTCCGCTGTTTTAAGGCTCGCGGCACGGAAACCGTCATGGCGCGGCTGGTCGAAAACCCCGGTCCCAGGTCGGCCGTTTGTGCGAGCGTCGGCAACCTTGGGCTGGCGCTGGCCTATAGCGGGCAAAGCCGTGGGATCTCCGTAACGGTCGTGGCTGGCCCCGGCGCCAGCCCGTTGAAGTTGGAACGTATCCGCGCATTAGGCGCGACTGTGCGGATTATCGACGGCGACTTTGATGACGCCCGCCATATGGCACGGCGGATAGCGGATGGCGAGGGCGCGTTTCTGGTCGAGGACAGCGAAAACCTCGATACCTGTGAAGGCGCCGGGACGATTGGGCTCGAACTCATCGAGGATGGAGGTCCCGGGGATGCGGTGCTCATCGCTCTCGGGGGCGGCGCCATGGCGACGGGTGTGGGCTATGTCTTCAAATGCCTGGCCCCAACGGTCGAGATCGTTTGCGTGCAACCCAAGGGCGCGCCGGCGATGGCGTTATCCTTTAGGGCCAAATCTGTCGTCGAGACCGAACACATCGACACGATCGCGGATGGAGTGGCCGGCCGCAGCCCGATCCCTGCGGTCCTTGGCGACCTGCTGGCCGTGGCCGACCACGTCCCACTGGTTGAGGAACGCAGCATCATTGCCGGAATGCGAATGCTCTATCGCCATGCGGGACTGATCGTGGAGCCTTCGGCCGCCCTTGGCGTTGCGGCGATATTGGAGGACCGAGCCCGCTATCGCGGCAAACGGGTCGTGACGATCATTTGCGGGAGCAACGTCATTCCGGCCGACTTCGAGCGATGGGTCATCCAACAGGACGACAGGTCTCTGTGACGGTGGAAAAATCTTGATTTACCCCCGGTTGTAAGATCGCCGGATGGATGCGCTGACGCTCTTCGGTCTCTTCGCCATTTCGGCAATGCTGGTGTGTTACGCCTTCGAAAGCCGTAGCCATTGGTTTGTGATGCTGTTCGCCGGTTCGTGCGCTCTCGGCTCCGCCTATGGCTTCCTTCAAGGGGCCTGGCCGTTCGGGCTGGTCGAGGCGGTCTGGTCAGTGGTCGCGCTTCGGCGCTGGCTCACCGTGCGACGATCTTGATTTTCGCGCCAACGGCGCCGTCTGCAACGGGTCGTTGCCGGCGCCCGTGCGCGCCGCGCGAACGAAGGCGAAGGCTCGGCGCGATCGCGTCGCTCGGGCTTCGGCGGATCGAACGACCGTTAGGTCCTGTTCCCCCCGAAGGGCGGGTCGAAAGAGGACGTCGCTCGGTCGTCGACTGGCGTCACGCCCCCGGCGCCGTCGCGCCTTCGGGCGCCGCCGGCGGGGCGGGCGCGGCCGGCGGATCGGGCTCGGCGGGCGCCGTCGGCGCCGCCTTCGGCGTCTTCCCCCTCTTGCGCCGTTCCTCGAACCGCTGCAGGACGGCGAAGAACGACGGCACGAACAGGACGGCGAGGCAGGTCGAGGCGATCATGCCGGAAAACACGCTGATTCCGAGCGATCGGCGCGCGTTCGCGCCGGCCCCGGTCGCAAGCACCAGCGGCAGCACGCCGAGGATGAAGGCGAACGAGGTCATCAGGATCGGACGGAAGCGGGTGCGCGACGCCTCGACCGCAGCTTCCCAGATCGGCTTGCCGCGCACGATGCGCTCTTCGCGCGCCACCTCGACGATCAGGATGCCGTTCTTGGCCGAGAGCGCGATCAAGAGCATCAGGCCGATCTGGGTATAGAGGTTGTTGGCCGCCCCGAGGCTGGTCAGCGCGATCACCGGCCCGAGCAGGGCGAGCGGTACGGCGGCGAGCACGGCGAGCGGCAGGATCCAGCTTTCGTACTGGCCGGCGAGCACCAGATAGACGAGCAGCAGCGACAGGCCGAACACGTAATAGAGCTGGTTGCCGGTGATCTTCTCCTGATAGGACATCGCCGTCCATTCGAAGGCGACGTCGTTCGGCAGAACGCGCTTGGCGATCGTCTCCATCGCCGTCATGGCCTGGCCCGAGCTAAAGCCGCGCGCCGGAGCGCCGACGATGGTCGAGGACGGATAGAGATTGTAGAGGGTGAGCAGCGGCGGCGCGACAGTCGAGCCGAGATGCGCCACCGCGCCGATCGGCACCATGTTGCCGTCCTGGCTGCGCACATAGAGCTTGAGCAGGTCGTCCGGATTCACGCGGAAGTGGGAGTTCGCCTGGACGTAGACCTGCAGCGACAGGCCGAACTTGTTGAACTGGTTGACGTAGGTCGAGCCGACGAAATCGGTCAGGGTGGAGAAAATGTCGCCGACGCTGACGCGCAGCGTCTGCGCCCGGTCGCGGTCGACGGTCAGCGTGACGTGCGGCGCCTCGGTGCGGAAGGTGGTGAGCACGTTGCGCAGGCCCGGATCCGCGTTCGCCGCGTCGACGATCTGGTTGGTGAGATTGCCGAGCTTTTGGTAGTCGGTCGAGCCGCCGAGCAACTCCACCTGCATCTGGAAGCCGCCGGCGTTGCCGATGCCCTGGATCGGGGGCGGCGGCAGCACGTAGGACTTGCCGTCAGGCAGGGCGTTGACCACTTTTTCGAGCCGCGCGTAGATCGACAGAAGGTCCTGGTCCTTGGCCTTGAGCCGCTCGTCGAACGGCTTCAGCATCACCCAGGCGGCGCCGGCGTTGAAGAGGTCGGCGCTGTTGTCGAGCAACGAGATGCCGGAGAGCGTGATCACGCGGTCGACGCCGGGGATTTTCAGCGCTTCCGCCGCCGCCTTCTTGAGCGTCGCGGTGGTCCGGCCGAGCGCGGCGCCTTCCGGCAGCTGCGCAGCGATCATCAGATAGCCCTGGTCGTCGATCGGGATGAATGCGGTCGGGATCTGCACGAGGCCGTAGACGCCCAGTCCCGACACGATCAGCGCGAGAATGACCATCAGGCCGCTGTGGCGGACCATGCGGCCGACGAAGGCCGCATAGCCGCGCTCCACCGGGTCGTAGATATGGTTGAACCCCCGGTAGAAGATGTTGCGCTCATCCGGCGGGACCGGAGTCCTGAGCCACAGGGCGCACTGGGTCGGCTTCAGCGTCGCCGCGTTGACCGCGCTGATGAGGGCGGTCGCGGCGATGACGAGGGCGAACTGGGCGAACATGTTGCCGGTCAGGCCGGGCACGAAGGCGGCCGGAATGAACACCGCCATCAACACCAGCGTGATGCCGATGACCGGTCCGAACAGCTCGTCCATCGCGCGGATGGCGGCGTCGTGCCCCGACATCCTCCGCTCGATGTATTTCGTCACGCCCTCGACGATGACGATCGCGTCGTCGACCACGATGCCGATGGCGAGCACGATGCCGAACAGGGTCGACAGGTTGACGGTGAACCCGAGCGCCGCCATCGCCGCGAAGGCGCCGATGATGGTGACCGGCACGGTGGTGGCGGGCACCAGCGTCGCGCGGAAATTCTGCAAAAAGACGAGGATGACGATCAGGACCAGGATGCCGGCCTCGTACAGCGTCTTGTAGACCTCGGCGATCGAGTCCTGGACGAAGATCGTCGTGTCGTAGGGGACGGCGTAGCTCAGGCCTTCCGGGAAACGTTTGGCCATGGCGGCCATCGTGTCCTTCACTTCCTTGCCGACCTGCAGCGAATTCGAATCCGGCGTCTGGTAGATCGCGATGCCGGCGGCCGGCTGCCCGTCGACCTTGAAGTCCTGCGAATAGGTCTGCGCGCCGAGCTCGACCCGCGCGACGTCGCGCAGGTGAACGAGCCGGCCTCCCTGCGCGGTCTGGTCCTTGACGACGATGCTGCCGAACTGCTCGGGCTGGTCGAGCCGCGACTGCACGTCGACCGTGTACTGGAATTCGGTTCCGGGCGGGGCAGGCGGCATGCCGACCTGGCCGGCGGCGATGTTCTGGTTCTGCTCGTGGATGGCGAGGATCACGTCGCTAGGCTGCAGGCCGAACGACTGCAGGAGCTGCGGATCCATCCAGATGCGCATCGAATAGTTGCCCGCGCCGAACACCTTGACGCTGCCGACGCCGGGCAGGCGGGCGAGCGCGTCGATCAGGTTGATCGTCGCGTAATTGCTCATGTAGAGGCTGTCGAACTTATGGTCGGGCGAGCCGAGCGTGACGATCTGAAGGATCGCGGTGTTCTTCTTCTGCACGCTGACGCCCTGCGCCTGCACCGGCTGGGGCAGCGAAGCGAGCGCAAGCTGCACGCGGTTCTGCACCAGCACCTGGTCGATGTTCGGGTCGGTGCCGATCGCGAAGGTCACGGTCAGCGAATAGGTGCCGTCGGGCGCGCTGGTCGACTGCATGTAGAGCATGCGGTCGACGCCGTTGACCTGGTTCTCGATCGGCAGCGCGACCGTGTCGATCACCGTCTGGGCGCTCGCGCCGGGATAGCTCGCCGTGACCTGCACGGTCGGTGGGACGACGTTGGGATATTCGGAGACCGGCAGGCGGTAGAGCGCAACCGCGCCGATGACGACGAGCACGATCGCCAGGACGTTGGCGAGGACGGGATGCTCGATGAAGAACTTCGAGATCATCGACGGCTTTCCCCGCTACTGCACGGCGTCGAGGGTCGCAGCCTTCGGCGTCACGGTCATGCCCGGCGAGACCCGCCAGAGCTCCCCGATCACGATCCTGTCGTTGCGCGCGACGCCGCTCACCGCGACCTGCAGATCGCCGACCGTCTCGCCGAGCTGCACGTAACGCTTCTGCACCACGTCGTTGTCGTCCACGACAAAGAGGTAGCGTCCGCCCTGGTCCTCCTGCAACGCGATCTGGGGAACGAGCAGCGCGCTCTTCGTCACCTTGCCCATCGGCAGGCGGATATTGACGAACACGCCCGGCAGCAGCGTCCGTGTCGGATTGCGCATAATTCCGCGCACATAAAGGGTTCCGGTCTGCGGGTCGATCTGCGGGGCGACGTACTGGATCGTGCCCTTATGCGGAAAGCCGGTCTCGTCCGAGAGCGCCGCCTCGACCGGGATCTGGTGCAATTCGTCGAGCGTCAGGCGGCGCTGATCGAGGTTCTGCCGGATCTGGAGCGCCTGCTGCGAGCTGATGGTGGCCACGACATAGATCGGATCGAGCTGCAGGATCTCGGCGAGCGCGGGCGGGCCGCCGTCACCGCCGACCATGTTGTTCGGATCGACGAGGTGCCGGCCCATCTGGCCGTCGAACGGCGCCGTCACCTCGGTGTAGCTGAGGTTCAGCTTGGCGAGCGCGATCTGCGCCTGGGCCGCGAGGACATTGGCCTCCGCCGTCTTCTCCTCATAGACCCAATGATCGACCTCGACCTGGGAGGTCGCGTGCTGCTTGAGGATCGCGGTGTAGCGACCGACCTCGAGATGGGCGTGGTCGCGCGCCGCCGTCGCCGCTGCGAGCTGCGCCTCGGCCTGCTGGAGCTGGTCCTTGTACTGGTCCTGCTGGATGGTGAACAGCAGGTCGTCCTTCTTGACGATCTGGCCGTCCTGGAAGTGGATCTGTTCCAGATAGCCGGGCACGCGGGCGACGAGCTTGACCGCGTTGACCGCCTCGGCGTTGCCGGTGACGACGAGCGTGTCGCTGACCGACTGGACTTTCGGCGGCGCGACCGGGATGGTCGGCGCGGCGGCCTGGGACGGCGCCGGCTGCGCCGCCGGCGCGGGTTGAGTCTCTGCGGCCGGAGCAGGCGCCGCCGGGGCGACGGTCGCCGGCGCGTTGGCCGGGGGCGCACTCGGCTTGGCCGCGGCCGCCGGCGGGTGCGCCGCCTGTGTCTTCCCGTGTCCCCAGACGTCGCCCCACAGGCGCTCGAGCTCGTTCGCGGCCCGCGCCGCGTTCGTCGCTCCCGCGCTCGCGAGCGCGGCGATGAGGCCGACGGCGAGGACGCGCGCCCTCCCCGCTCTGCGTGAATTCAGGCTCGTCTTCACGTCGGTCACCATTGCGGAGGCCGCACGGTCGGCCCGAGGTCGGACGGGCCGGGAAGGCCGGGCGCCTGCGGCTGCGGCTGGCCGGCTGGCGAAAGAATGTCGCCGTAATTGGTGCGCGCGCGCATTTCGTCGCGCGCGGCGTCGTCGACGAAGTCGTGGCCCTCGCGGATCTGCCAGCCGCCGCCGAGCGCGCGATAGGCGGTGGTCAGGCTGACCGACACCCCGCCCTCGGCGGCCGCGAGATTATTCTGCGCCTGATAAAGGTTCTGCTCGGCGGTCAGCACCGTGGTGAAGTCGCGCGAACCGAGCTCGTATTGCGCGACGGCGACGGTGAGGGCGCTGTTGGCCGCCGTGGCGCTTTCTCTGAGGTAGGCGACCTGTTGGCGGCCCTGGACGAAGCCGGCGAGCCCATTCTCCACCTCGTGCTGCGCCTTCAACACCACGTTCTTGTAGTCGATCAGCAGCGCCTGCAGTTCTGCGTCCTGAGCGCGCACCTGGTTGGTGATCTGGCCGTAGTTCATCACCGGCCAGCTGAACGACGGCCCGAAGGCGAAGGTGACGCTCGGCGAGGTGAAGAGTTCCTTGATCGCGTTGCCGTTGGTGGTCGAGACCAGCGTGCCGAGCGCTCCGCCAAGCGAGAAGGCCGGATAAAGGTCGGCCGCCGCGATGCCGACCTGGGCGCTCTGCGCCTCCGCCTTGAGCTCGGCCGCGCGCACGTCGGGCCGGCGGCGCAGGAGATCGGCCGGAACGCCGACCGCGACCGAGCGGGGCGGCGCCGGGATGCCGCGCGAACCGCCGAGAAGCCCGTCGATCGAAGCCGGCGGCAGGCCGAGGAGGACGGCGAGCGCGTTCTCGGTCTGCTGCAACTGCGCCGTGAGCTGAGGGATCGCCGACTCCGTTTGGCCGAGCACGTTCTCAGCCTGGAAGACGTCGAGCTCCGAGGTCGCGCCGCCCTTGTAGCGGTCACGGGCGATCTCGAGCGCCGACCGCTGCTTGACCACGTTTTCGCGAGCGATGGCGATCTGCTTTTGAGTCGTGCGGATCTGGATGTAATCGCTCGCTACGTCGCCGATCAGGGTGACGAGCACGTCGTCGTAGGTGGCGATCGAGGCGAGGTAGGCGGCGTCGGCCTGCTCGACGCCGTGGCGGAACTTGCCCCAGAGATCGAGCTCCCAGGCCACCTGGCCGCCCAGGTCGACCCGCCAGAATTCCTTGGAGGTGATCGCGTTGTCCGGATTGGAGGTCGCGTCGGTCCGGCTCGGCTGGAGATAAGTGGCTTCTCCGTTCAATTGCTGGGTCTGCGGGTAGACCTCGCCGACCGCCTGGCCGAGCACGGCGCGCGCCTCGATCACCCGCGCTCCCGCTTCCATCAGCGTCAGGTTCTGGTTGTAGGCGATATCGACGAGGCGGTTCAGGGTCGGGTCGCGAAACGCCGCCCACCAGCGCTGATAGTCTTCGCGGTTCGTTTTCACGGCTGGAAAGCCGGCGTCCTTCCAGCGGCTCTCGACCGACGCCTGGGGGGTGACGAAATTCGGCCCGACGGAGCAGGCTGCGAGCGGGAACGCGAGCACGAGCGCCGTCAGTCCGCCGCCCGGCCGGAAGGCGTGCAAGACCCGGCCTATGTGCTGGGCTGTCGAACTCATCGGCGCCCGGAACATTGTCTAGGACGCCGTCGGAAGCGAAAGGATGCGGCTGTTTCGGTCGACGTCCGGCGTGGAGGGGCGCGCGGCGGCGGCGCGAAAGCGCGCGCCCGGCTTCCCGACGTCGACTCCCAACATTACGCCCCCAAGCAACTTGGTTAACAACCCGTTAACGCGCCGCGACCGTATCGACAGCCCCGCATTTGGGCAACGCTTGTTTCAAGGGAGGCGGGATTTTGCTGCGAACGTGTCTTGGGCGCCACATTCCCCCTCGTCAACCGAGCCTTCGACGGAGTTCCGCGGGCAAGACCTATGAGATTCCCACGTCTCAAATCGCTGCGGGAACACCTTCCCCAGCAAGCTGGAGAAGGGGCCCGCCCGGAGATATGTGAATGTCGCCCTTCGCGGGCCGCGCCGGGCTTATGCTAAGGGTGATTCGAGGCGCGCGTCGTCGCGCCGTAGGGGGAACTCCAGGACGATGCGCATTCCCGTTCTTCAAGGCCTGCTGCCATTGCGGCCGCGCACAGCCCTGAAGGACGCGCTCGCCGGCGTGACGCTTGCATCGATGAACATCCCCCAGGTGCTCGGCTATACGCGGATCGCCGGCACGCCGGTCGTCACCGGCCTCTACACCGTGCTCCTGCCGCTCATCGGCTTCGCCCTGTTCGGCTCGTCGCGCCATCTGGTCGTGGCGGCCGACTCCGCGACGGCGGCGATTTTCTCGAGCACGCTGTCGCGCATGGCGCCGATCGCCAGCCCCAAATACATGGCGCTGGTCGGCATGCTGACCTTGCTGACCGCCGGTCTCCTGGTGTTCGCGCGGATCTTCAAGCTGGGTTTCCTCGCCGACTTCCTCGCCCGCACCACGCTCGTCGGCTTTCTCACCGGCGTCGGCGTCCAGGTCGGCGTCGCCATGCTCGGAGGGATGCTGGGCGTCGACGTGCAGTCACACAGAACGCTCGGACAACTGTGGGAAGTGGGCGAAGGCCTGTCGACGCTCAGCCCGCTGACCCTCGGCCTTTCCGTCTTCGTGGTCGCGGTCATCCTGCTCGGAAAATGGTTCGTTCCGCGATTTCCGGTCCCGCTCGTGGTGGTCGTCGGGATGATCGTCGCGAGCGCCTGGTTCGATCTCGCCGGTCAGGGCGTCGCTGTGATCGGTCCGGTCCCCGGAGGGCTGCCGGGGCTGCGCTGGCCGGACGTGACCTGGCGGGAGACGTTGGACCTGCTGCCCGTCGCGGGTTCGTGTTTCGTCATGATCATCGCCCAGAGCGCGGCGACCTCGCGCGTCTATGGGATCAAGCATCACGAGCACGTCGACGAGAACGCCGACATCCTCGGCATCGCCGCCGCCAACGCGGGGGCGGCGCTGACCGGCGCCTTCGTCGTCAACGGCAGCCCGACCCAGACCGCCATGGCCGACGACGCGGGCGCGCAGAGCCAGTTCGCCCAGCTCGTCTTCGCCGGAATCGTCGCGATCGTGCTGATCGCGCTGACCGGGTACCTGCAATATTTGCCGCGCTGCGTGCTGGCGGGCGTCGTCTTCACCATCGCGGTTGGCATGATCGACGTGAAGGGCCTGAAGGACATCCTGAGCGAAAGCCGGGGCGAGTTCTGGCTTGCGCTCTCCACCGCCGCGGCCGTGCCCGGAATCGGAGTCGAGCAGGGCATTCTGCTCGCGATCGGGCTCTCGCTGATCCGACACGTCCGCCACAGCTACCGTCCTCACACGATGCTGCTGGTCCCGGATCCGCAGGGCGGCTGGCTCGTACAGCCGGCGGCGCCCGGCGAGCAGTCGGAGCCCGGGCTCATCCTCTACCGGTTTGGCGCTGACCTCTTCTACGCCAACGCCGACCGCTTCGCCGACGAGACGCGCGCGCTGATCGAGGGCGCGCCCAACCCGGTGAAATGGTTTGTCGTCGACGCAAGCGCGATCACCGACTTGGACTTTTCGGCGGCCCGGACGCTACGAGACCTGTTCAGTGAGCTTAAGGCGAAGAACGTGAGCGTCGTCTTCGGCCGCGTCGAGCCTTCGCTCCGCTCGGATATGGAGCGCCACGGCATCGCCGCGATCGTCGGTGAGGGGCGCATCTACGCCACACTTCACGGCGCGCTGGCGCTGGTCGCGGGCGGCGAGCGGCGTTCCCCCGGTGACGGCTGACAGGATTGGAGGCCGAGCGCGGCCGAGAGCGATCGGAGGTCGGGCCGCGGCATTTGGGTGCGCAGGCGCGCGCTTCGTCTATCGCCGGAGACTTGCCGGACCACTACGCAGTCAGGGTAACCGATCGCGCGTCCGCCAACCCCATAGAATCTTGGCCCGGGGATCAGGACGAGGCGCACAGGAATTGCTTGGGAGTTGCCCCGGTTGCGCTTACGCGCTCCAAGCCTTTCAAAACAGCAAAAGGCGCCGGCCGATTCTTGCAAAGAGTTGGCATGGGCTCGGCGCGCGGGTCGGAAAAACGCCTAGGGGTTCGCCGCCGCCGCGCCCGGGATCGGCGTCTTGGCGGGCTCGCGGTTCAGCGTCTGGTCGATATCGAGGGTGCTCTCGACGCCGATCGAGTCGTAGTGCCCTTCGAGCCAGGCCTTCGCGTCGGCCCGGCCGAGGTCGCGCAGCCGTTCGAGAAAAGGCCACGACACGTCGAACTTGGTCGAGGCGGGGAAGTTCTCGAGCCTGCCGGCCCCGCCGATGCGATGCAGCCGCTCGAGCCGGTAGCTCTCGCTTTTCAGCACGCCCGAGCGGATCAGGCGGGCGACGAAGTCGGCGGCGCGCAATTCGCCGAGAAGGCTGGCGTTGAAGGTGATTTCGTTCAGCCGGTTCATGATGTCCTCGGGCGTGCGCGGAATCGCGGCGCGCTCGATCGGATTGATCTGGACGATGATCACGTCCCGGCAGGTCGTTTCGTAGAACAGCGGCCACAGCGGAGGATTGCCGGCGTAGCCGCCGTCCCAATAGGCTTCCTGGCCGATCTCAACCGCCTGGAAGAGCTCCGGCAGGCAGGCCGAGGCCATGACGTGGTCCGCCGTCAGGACGTCGCGGCGGAAAATCTCGCCACGGCCGGTCCTGACGTTGGTCGCCGCGACGAACAATTTCGGCGTGTCGTACGTACGCAGGCGCTCGAAGTCGACGAGCGCCGCCAGATGGTCGAGCAACGGGTTGAAATTGAACGGGTTCAGCGCATAAGGGCTGGCGAATTGCGCCATCGCCTCCGCCCACGCGCCGAGAAAGGCCGTTCCCGGCCAGACGACACCCCAAGGCCGCAGCCAAGCGTCGATGAGCTTGCGCTGAGCCGGCGCAAGCGATCCCTCAGCCGAGACGGAGAGCCAGAACCTTTCCAGCTTCTCCCGCGCGCCCTGGCGTCCGCCCTCGGCGAGGCCCGCCGCATAGACCACGGCGTTGAAGGCGCCGGCGCTCGCGCCGCTGATCGCGCCGATCTCGATCCGATCGTCCTCAATCAGCGCGTCGAGCACACCCCAGGCGTAGGCGCCATGCGATCCCCCGCCCTGCAGGGCGAGGTTGACCGCCTTGCCGTCGTCCTTGTCCCGACCGTCGGCGTCGCTCACGCCGCCGTCCAGCCGCCATCGATCGAGATGTTGGCTCCGGTAATCTGGGAGGCTGCGTCGGAGCAGAGATAGATGGCCATTGCGGCGATCTGGTCGACGGTGACGAACTGCTTGGTCGGCTGCGCGACCAGCATCACGTCATTGATGACCTGGTCGCGCGTCAGATTGCGGGCCTTCATCGTGTCGGGGATCTGGTTCTCGACCAGCGGCGTCCAGACGTAGCCCGGAGAGATGCAGTTGCAGGTGATGCCGAAGGTTGCGAGTTCGAGCGCGACCGTCTTGGTGAGGCCGGCGATGCCGTGCTTGGCCGAGACGTAGGCCGACTTGAACGGCGAGGCGATGAGCGAGTGAGCGGAGGCGGTGTTGATGATGCGGCCCCATTTCTGCGCCTTCATGCCCGGCACGGCGGCGTGAATCGAGTGAAACGCCGAGACGAGGTTGACGGCGATGATCGCGTGCCATTTCTCCGGCGGGAAGTCCTCGATCGGCGAGACGAACTGGATGCCGGCGTTGTTGACCAGAATATCGACGGTCCCGAGCTTTTCGGTCGCGTCCTTGATCATCGCCTCCACTTCGTCGCCCTCGGACATGTCGGCGCCGTTGTAGACGCATTTGACCTTGAATTCGCGCTCGATCCTGGCGCGCTCTTCCTCGATCGCCTTCGGGTCGCCGAAGCCGTTGATCATCACGTCCGCGCCTTCCTTGGCGAACCCCCGGGCGACGGCGAGGCCGATCCCGCTGGTGGAGCCGGTGACGACGGCATGATGGTTTGCGAGCGACATGTGGCGATCCTCCAGAAAATGCCGCCGGACGCCGGGCCTCCGACGGACGCGGCTTCGCGTAAATCGGTCATATTGCATTGCGATGAAGCTTGCGAGAGGGCGAAGCGTCGCGGGTGACATTTCCCCCGTCCGGACCTACATATCCGCTGACCAATCCTGCGCGGATTCCACCTGAGGGACGTCTCGATGAACTCTTCATGCGCCGAGCCGGCGTTCGGCCCCAGCGTGCGCCGCGCGACCGTTGCAGTCAAAATCGGCGAGGGGGCGGCGGCCGTCACGGTCGGCGGCGGCGCCCCGATCGTCGTCCAGTCGATGACCAACACGGACACCGCGGACGTCGAGGCCACGACGCGTCAGATCGCGGCCCTGGCTCGCGCCGGCTCCGAGCTCGTGCGGTTGACCGTCGACCGGGACGAGGCGGCCGCCGCGGTGCCGCGGATCCGCGAACGCCTCGCGACGATGGGCGTGAACGTTCCGCTGATCGGCGACTTTCATTACATCGGCCACAAGCTGCTCGCCGACCATCCGGCCTGCGCCGAGGCGCTCGCCAAATACCGTATCAATCCGGGCAACGTCGGCTTCCGGGCGAAGCGCGACCTGCAATTCGGCCAGATCGTCGAAACCGCCATTCGCAACGACAAGACCGTGCGCATCGGGGCGAACTGGGGCTCGCTCGACCAGGAATTGCTGACCCATCTCATGGACGAGAACGCCGCGAGCGCGACGCCGCTCGACACGCGCGCGGTGACGCGCGAGGCGATGGTCCGATCCGCGCTCCTTTCGGCGGAGCGGGCCGAGGCGATCGGACTGCCGCACGCGCGCATCATTCTGTCGGCCAAGGTTTCTGCGGTCCAGGATCTGATCGCCGTCTATCGCACGCTGGCGGCGCGCTCGGACTACGCGCTTCACCTCGGCCTGACCGAGGCCGGCATGGGATCGAAGGGGATCGTCGCCTCTTCCGCGGCGCTCGGCGTGCTGTTGCAGGAGGGGATCGGCGACACGATCCGCATCTCGTTGACCCCCGAGCCCGGCGGCGACCGAACGCAGGAAGTGCGGGTCGCCCAGGAACTCCTGCAGACCATGGGCTTCCGCATCTTCGCACCTCAGGTCGCGGCCTGTCCAGGCTGCGGCCGGACGACCTCGACCGTTTTCCAGGAACTCGCCCGCGACATCCAAACGCACCTCGCGACGTCCATGCCGGAGTGGCGCGCCCGTTACCCGGGCGTCGAGCGCCTGAACGTTGCGGTCATGGGCTGCATCGTCAACGGACCGGGCGAGAGCAAGCACGCCGACATCGGGATTTCGCTGCCCGGCACGGGCGAGCAACCAGCGGCGCCGGTGTTCGTCGACGGCGTCAAGTCCGTGACGCTGCGGGGGCCGCACATCGCCGATGAGTTCAAGGCGCTTGTCGAGGCCTATGTCGTCAACCGCTTCGGCGGCGTTGACCAGGCCGCGGAGTAGGGACGGATGTACGAGCCGCCGCTCCACCGCGAGGACGACCTCGCCAGGCAGCATGCACTGATCCAGGCGCGCCGGCTTGGCCTCTTGATCAGCCACGGTCCGCAGGGCCTGATCGCCAACGCCGTGCCCTTCCTCCTCGACCGTGCCGCATCCAAGCTCGGCACGCTCAAGGCGCATGTGGCGCGCGCCAATCCGCAATGGCGCGACCTGCAGGCGAGCCCGGAGGCGCTCGTCGTCTTCCAGGGCGCGGATCATTACGTCTCGCCTTCCTGGTACCAGAGCAAACAGGAGACGCACAAGGTCGTGCCGACCTGGAACTACGTCATGGTCCAGGCGCGCGGGGCGGCTCGGGTGATCGAGGACGACGAATGGCTTCAGCGCCAGATCGCGGCGCTGACAGCCAGGCAGGAGGCCTCTCGCGACGCTCCGTGGGCGGTCGGCGACGCGCCGCCAGATTTCATCGCGCTTCAGCGCAAGGCGATCGTTGGGATCGAGATCGAGATCACGGACATCCGGGGCAAGTGGAAGACGAGCCAGAACCGCAGCGCCGCCGATCGCGCCGGCGTGGTCCAGGGTCTCGAGGCGATCGGCGACGAGGCCGCTGAGGCCATGGCCAGGCTGGTCGGGGGCGACGGCTAAGCTCGGCCCAAAATCATCCCGCTCTCGGTCCGTCGCCGACAATCCGGTTCCCTGCTAGCAGGGAATTTTTTTGCGCCGCAGTCGGCGCTCCGGACCAGGAAGTCCAGCAATGTCATGGGGTTGCCGGCTTTACAACCCGCCGGTTGCGGGCGCGCGCGGGCATGGAACAGGGAATTTCAAACGACTGGAACAGGGACTTATCAGGCGATTTCGGAGCGGAACAGGGAAAGAACAGGCGGGCGAAAACGGGGCGCGAGACCGGGCGCGGCCAGGTTGTACGGCGCGGCCAGCATTCCCTTCCCCAATTGGGGAGGGTTGGAGGTCGCATCCATGGCCGCGAGCGACCTGACTGTCGAGTTCCTAAGTCCGATGAAGGCGGTCATTGGAGCCGCCGCGAGTAAACTCGAGGACGCGAACCAAGCTCTGGAAAGCGTGCGTCTCGAGCTACGGGGCGCGCCAATGTCTGAGAACGCAAAGACCCGCCGCACCGTCTTGCGATCGATGCGCGCCGCCGGTGCCGTTGCCGCAGTCCCCGCCGGGGTTGCGCTGGCGATCCCGGCCGCGGCTTTGGCCGCGCCTGACGACGCCGAAATCCTCGCGCTCGCGGCCGAAATCCAGATCTTACAGGTCAAGAAAGGCGATATCAAAGCGACCCGCGTCGATCCGGTCGATGACGAATGGCACGCCCTGGCGGTGAAAGATTGGAAGGCGGCATGCGCCTTTGGGGACGCGTCCAGTCGTGAGGCGGCCGTCAGGGAAGTGAATGAACTCGACGAGCGGGGCGATAGCCTCTGTGAGCGAATCAAAGCGTTGCCGGCAACAACACAAGCAGGAAGAGCGGCGAAGGTGCGCACGCTCTTGACGCACATGCTCGGGGACGGATGGCGGGGCCCGGCGGCCGAAGTTGATTGCGACAAAGAACAGGCACGCGCTTTGCTCGCGGAATTCGCCGGAATGACCCGAGGAGGAGATCGCCGCGGTGTGACACCGCGCGGACATCCAAAGCAGAACGGCCGCCGGGGCGGCTCGGCGGCCTTTTCGTTTTTGTGGCCTTAGGCTCAGAGGTCGCACGTTCGACGTCGCCTCGATGTTGACCTGATGTTCCTGTTATGATCTCCCCAGATCTGAGTGTTGGCAATCGTTCACTCGGCGGTTACCCATGGTCCTAGACGGAAGGGAACCGTTGGGCATGTCCCCGGCCCAGCGAATAACGCGCCCTTCCGTTAAGTC
The DNA here is from genome assembly GCA_963822215.1 of uncultured Alphaproteobacteria bacterium. GTDB lineage: Bacteria > Pseudomonadota > Alphaproteobacteria > Rhizobiales > Beijerinckiaceae > Roseiarcus. The sequence continues at coordinate 866,065 of CAWGGX010000004.1, read as the reverse complement.
GATGGTCGCACGATCCCCCGCCCGCGTGACCACGGCAATCAGCGGCAGGTCCTCTTCAACCTCCAAAGAGGACCTGCCGCCATTCATTTCGCCAGGCGGCGGCGCCTGCCATTTCCCCACCCCCGGAGCGCATCCCCGCGCGACCCGAGCAGGTTGCCGCCGTCTAAACAGGACATTAAGCAAAGTTAATGTTGACGGTCAATCACGATTTACGGCGCTCGCTTTTGTTCTTTGTTTGTTCTATCATCCCGCCATGACCGACCCGACCGAGCGCCTAACGCCCGCCGACCCGCATCACTTCCTTGCGTGCTTGGCCCAAGCCCTGACAAGCGACGGCCGGCTGGCGAAACAGCAATCGGCGGAGCTCTTGGCGACGATCGTCGCGGAACGGATTGCCGCGCGGCTTGAGAAGGATGGCTTCGTTATCATGCGCCGACCGCCATCGGTAGGCGGAGCAGCGCTGGGAAGGGGGTTCGAGGGGAAATGAGCTAAGCGCGCTGGACTCCTCACACCCTCCGCGGGGCCCTATATGACCGGCCATGTTGTGGCATACAAGCCGGAGGCGGCGCAGCGATGACCTTCGCTCCCAACGCCATCTTCTGCGGAGACTGCTGCCGTCTCACGCCCGCCGATGACGTCGAGGGCCGTCCACATGAGACTGTACTGATCGCCGAGTGTCGCTGCGGGCATGTCGTGTCTCGCGTGTTTCCGACTTTGCTTTCCCGCGCAAGGTCCCGTCCTCCCGCGCGGGATGGCGCATCGCGCGCAAATCGGCCGAGCCGCTTGCGAAGGAGCCGTTGCCGGACCCAATCGCAGAACACGACCGCCTCGTCCAAGAGACTCGGCGGCCTTTTTCGTTTTGTCCGACGCCCCGGCTCGATCGAGAGACAATGGCCTCGATCGAATTGAGCTACTGATCCTGCGCAGCCTATCAAGCCTCGCCTCAAAGCCGATATGTTTCGACCTCCGTCTCCCGGGCGATCGCTTTCCTGACCGATCGCCAATACCACACTGAAGGGAAGTCGCTGGCGTCGAGCTCCATCGTGCGGGCTGCATCGAACGCGCCGGGCCCTAGATGTTGGATCAGCGATTCCGCCTCCGCTTCGATCCATCGCGCCCTTTGCCGCCCCCGTTCCAGAAACGAAAGCATCTGCTAACTCATCAGAAACAGGCCGCGGCCCATTGGCTGCGAACCGCTTTCCGTTTCTACACGCTCTGCGGACCCCGCGACGTCAGCCCGATTAGACGCAAGAGTAGCCTTGATCTTCGCCTGAGCCGCCTCAGTCGCAGCGTCAAGTGCTTTGAACCAGGTCCATAGAGCTTCGTCTGCCTCTAAATCTCGCTCGATCATCTATATTCCCTCCCGGATGGTTAAACACCAAGTACAGGAGCCTATGGGCCTTTGCCTGTACTCATGCTCCCCCAACGTTCTCCGCAGCGGGAGGCCCTTCTTACGAGGATTGTATTGGGCGATCCATGCGCCGTTCGGCCTACGTGAAACGCCTGTTCAGACACCATGTCGCATCGTATATCGGCAGCCAGGGAAACTTTGCGAGCGCGGTCATGGGAGCGCTGAAAATGCAGTACCAGATAGAGTTCCTTGGCGACGCGGACACCATTGTCCATATGACGCACACGGAAGCGGGCAGCCCTGCAATCGCGTTCCAGCTTGTCGTCGAAAAGGGCTGGCCGCCTGGCGCCCTGACGGCGCGGGTGATCGACAACTATGGACGTTGCGGACTTGCCGTCTCCAAGCCTGAGGCCGTGTCCGGGTCCTAAGGCATGGAGCGCGTCTAGTGATGCAGTTCCGCGGGCAATTTTGATTGCTCGACCTGTGCGGAGACGAGCTGTCGCTCAATCGATTTCAGTTGGCGCAACGAGTTGTCCGGCAGAGGTCGCTGAAGTTCCAGCGCGCTGGGCATTTCCTCCGTCAGCCAAAGGTCGACCTCCGTCGGCGTCGCCAGGATGACCGGCATGGCCTTGGGGTGAACGATTTCAGACCCCGAGATCGTCTCACGGCGACGCTCCTGTCTCTCCCCTGGCATGTGATCCCTGTCACAGCGCGAAGGCGCGAAGTCGGCGGAAAAACGCCCAGGATCCACACATTGAAGGGACACTTCTGTGATGTCATTCGTTAGCGTAAGGCTACCCTGCCCCGGCGATCCAGAGCCAGGTAGATCGGCGCTCGACGAAAAGCGGGGGACGTCGAGCAAGCCTGTCGATCAGGCCGCGCGGACGTCTTTCGCTCGGCGAATCGCGCCGCCAATCACGCTTTCGAGAAGCGCTGGCGAGTTTTCACGGTTGCGATGGCCGGAGGACGCTGGCCGGCGCGATCGGAGGTAACTACAGCGGGTAAAAATCCGATCTTCGGGGTCATTTTCGGAGCATTGGCGATTGCGTTCGCCGTATCCAGCATGGCGACACGCGGCGAGACGCCCCCGGAGGGGTACGCGCTGATAGACTACGGACTCATAGCGGTCGGGGCAATTGCGATCATTGGTTCGTTGGTCGCCTACGTCAGAAAGGGCTGAGGAAGGCACTAGTGGCTTACCGCCGCCCCATTCGACCGCTCGCCCTTCGCCACGATCCACAGCGCGTCTCATAGCGCAGCGGAACCTGCAGCCCGAGCGCGCGCTGCCCTTCTCGCACGATAGCCGACCAGACCGATAGCGGCGAAGCCGGCAACCATCATTGCCCAAGTCGACGGCTCTGGCGTTACGACATACGGAACCCATTCTACGTTGTAGAAACCGCGATCGAAAGTGGACGTGCTAAAGTCTCCGCCAACTTCGCCGTTCTCTCTCATAAAAGTCAGGCCGATGCAATCAAAAAAGGCGTCTTCGGAGGGTTCGGTATCAACATTGAGGAAATAATTACCGTCCACGCCAATGCCATCCGAATATATAAATTTGCTCGCGTTTTGGAACGACCTGAATACTTGACCGTTCTCCCAAACGGTAATATCGATTGATTCGGGTACAAGCCAGTATGACGCGAGATTTGAAAGCGGCGTGCTCCTCATTTGAGGGATGGTTATGCTTCCGCTTATTGCCAATAGCGGGTCTCCGGCAACGACGTTTGTCATTTCAAGATTGGAGAATGAGAAGGTTATCGCGGCATCAGCGATTCCCGAAAATGGCGCACCGCTCGCCACAACGAAGAGCGCTGCTACCAGCGCCGCCGAAAGCCTCCGGGAGTTAAATTTGCGCATGAAAACACCGATTTCTGTGCGTGTTTATGAGATTTGTTAACACGCGTAGCAGCAGCGCCTGTCACGTTCAACATGGGTGGCCCGCGCGATTTTAGCGTTCGCGCCTCCGCGATCGTGCTTGACTGCGAATAGATCGCGGATGGCCGATTGGCCTTTGGGGACGCTGTAGAGGTTGCACATGCGGCGAGTATGGGCGGAGGTCGGCACGCGCGCAAACGAATGAGGCCTCCCGTAGGAGGCCTCCGTTGCGTCGAGTTGCGATGCGAGGCGGTGCGGAGTGTTGTGCCGTGGCGTGCCGCGCTGAGTTGCTTCTGCAAGACAGGGTACGCCGCCGGGTTGCTCTGGCGCAAGAGGATGGGGCGGGAGTTTCAACAGGTGGACGACAGCGGCGCGAAATTCGTGCGCCCGCCCAAGCGGCGCGCCAACCTTCCCCGGCCTTCCCCCGAGGAGGAATCACCTCGATTTTTGCGGCGTCACATTTCCGGCGTAAGTCTTTGAGTGTTCGATGGTGGGCGCACAAGGGCTCGAACCTTGGACCCGCTGATTAAGAGTTACAGGCACCGCATATCCTTCTATATCCCGGTTTGACCTCAGTTGTCCATATCATATTGTTGCAACAGAGTGATTTATTCTTTCGCTATCCCGACGCGCCTGCTAGTGTCCCGTTGCGTTGGTCACTATATGGTCACTGAATATGATTCCCGTTGAACAGGGTAGAGGGGCGACCCGCGCCACAGTCAGGCTCACGAAAAGAGCTATCGATCAGGCCAAGCCGCTCCCCAAACCGTACTTCGTTTGGGATGGCGAGCTCAAGGGTTTCGGGGCGCGCATCGACCCAAGCGGCGCAAAAACATTCGCAGTTCGCTATCGGCCAAGAGCTCACGGGGCGCGCTCGCCCAAACGCTTCATTACTATCGGTCGTTACGGCGCGCTGACTGTTGACGAGGCGCGCAATCGCGCGAAGGAAATTTTGGGCGCGGTCGCAACGGGCGAGGACCCCGCCGCCGATCTTGCACTCAGGCGCGCGGCGTCCACGTTCAAGGAAATCGCCGACCTCTTCCTCGGGGAGCATGTCGGACCGAAGCGAAAGATGTCGACCGCGCAGGACTATGAATTGCTGCTTACAACCTACGCAATCCCCTCTCTGGGAGACCGCAAGGCCGAGGCGGTTACGCGAGCCGAAGTCGCGCGCCTACATGGTCAGATCGGTGATAGACCGTACCAAGCCAATCGTCTCCTCGCTGTCATTGGCAGCCTCTACACGTTCGCGGAGCGACACGGCCTCGTGCCGGAAAACTGCAATCCAACAAGAAAGATCGAAAGATTCCCCGAGGATCGTCGAGAGCGCTTTCTGACGCCGGAGGAGTTGGAGCGGCTCGGGGCCGCCATTCGCGAGGGCGAGACCGTCGGCATCGCGTGGCGCGACGATAGCGATGCGCCGAAATCAAAACATCTCCCCAGGGAAGAAAACCAGCGCACCTTGCTGTCGCCCGACGCCGCTGCCGCGCTTCGCCTCCTGATTTTCACTGGCGCCAGGCTGCGAGAGATTTTGCACTTGCGCTGGGAGCACGTCGATTTGGGGCGTGGCCTTCTGCTGCTGCCAGACTCGAAGACTGGGCGGAAAACGATAGTGTTGAACCGCCCTGCCCTCGACATCCTGAGTGCGCATGCTCGCGGTGGCTCATATGTCATTCGCGGCACCCATCATGACCGACCGCGCACTGATCTCAAGAAGCCCTGGTCCGCTGTCTGTCGGCATGCAGGGCTCGAAGGCGTTCGGTTGCACGACCTCCGGCACACATTTGCGTCGATTGGCGCGGGGGCGAGTCTTGGCCTCCCAATCGTCGGCAAACTCCTCGGTCACTCACAACCGCAGACGACAGCCCGCTACGCCCATCTCGACGCTGACCCGCTGCTCCGCGCAGCGAACCTGATCGGTGAACGGATTGAGAGCGCCATGAACCCGCCCGCGGCGACCACCTCCACAGAGACGTAGCTGAGCAAGGCGAGTTGGGGCGGCGGCTATGCCAAGTCGCTCCGAGCGCCCTGAAAACCGCCTCGCGGAACAATACACAGAGCTATTTTGCAGTTGCGGGCAGTGCGATAAAATAATCACTTGACACATTAGTACATATATGACATGATGATTTTGTGGGAATTCGTTTGCGCCATGCGTCACCCATGCCCACACCCACCATCGTGACCGCGTTCGCTTGTCGTTCGCGTTCAACACCAGGACCCCCTTCGGGGTCCTTTTGATTCAAAGGAGCCTATTGTCAATGATCAACCCCACCCAACCAAGACCGGATCCCGTGCCGGCCATTCTCGTCTACGGCACACCCAGCGGTCCCGCGTTGACGCAAGCCTCGTGGTTCCGGGCCGAAGACAAGGAGGCCGTGAAGGAGGCCGCGGAGGCGCTGAAGTTTTCCGTGATCGAATTGCAGACGGATGCGGATAGGGCTCTCGCCGCCGGTACCCATGAGGGCGTCCTGAAAAGCAACGGCCGCATGATCGTCGGCTCAGTGTCGGCGGACGTGTACCGGCGGATCGAGGAGCACGTCGGCAAGGCAGCGGGCGGCAACCTCCCCGCGAAGCCGGACGCGGTCAAGCCGGACACGACCAAGCCGGTCAGCGCCGGGGCGATGGCGAAACCCACTTCAGAACAAACCAAGTACATACCCCAACCCACCCCCTTGGCGACCGACCGACCCGACATCGCCAGCCCGCCTAATCCCTGGGACGCGCTGCGGGTCGGCGCGAGGGTCCTTGCCGCCTATTGGAACGAGCAGCGGGAGTTCGAGGGCTTCTGGCTCGCCACCGTCAAGCGGATCGAGAATGGCGAGTTCACGCTCGAGTGGTTCGAGTCGCCGGAATACCCCGCCTTCAAGAGCGCGGCGAAGAATGTCAGCCTCGTGCACCCCGAGTTCCGCGTCACGGGCAAGTAGCGCGGCCAAGTGAGACCGCCACCACCATCATCATTGCCATCGCATGGGGCGGCCTTCGGGTCGCTCCTCTTCGTTCCGCGCATACCCGTGAACCAGGCGCCCTCCATCCCACCCAACCTCAAGAGACTGAAGCCATGACCAGCACAACTGTGTCCAAATCCGAATGTATCCGGACCCTCAATGACGCCTTCCGCCGCACCTTCGTCGGCGGCATGGTCATGGTCACCGCGGGCGTCGAAGCCTTGCCGGGCGAGCAGCGGCGCTCGCTGCTGGCGAAGGTCCGCGCCTTCGAGGCCTTCGGCGAAGACAACGATCCCCATGGCGAGCATGTTTTCGGCGCGGTCGACGAAGCCGGCGTCCGCTACTTTTGGAAGATCGATTATTACGACCGCGCCACCGAGTGCGGCTCGCCCGATCCCGCCGATCCCGCCGTTACGACGCGCGTCCTGACCATCATGCGCGCCGACGAATACTGAGCCAGGCCAGCGAGCTCCCCGCGAGCAAGCAGAGAACTCTGCGACGCCCAGCGCAACTGCAGCGCCGCCGTTCCCAATCGACGGCGCTGGCGCCCTCACGCCCATCAACCCCAGGAGTCCATTCCCATGCCCGGCAAACAAGCCAAGGTCGTCACGCCCCCCATGCTGAAGCGCATGCTCCGCCACGTCTCGCATTCCTCGTTCCCTGAGCGCGACCGCGTCATGATCCTGCTCTCGGTGAAAGCGGGCCTACGGGCCTGCGAGATCGCCGGCCTCGATTGGTCGATGGTCCTCGACGCGCAGCGTCGGGTGTCCGACACGATCCACGTCCGCGACATCATCGCCAAGAAGCGCCGGGGCCGCCGGATTCCCATGCATCCGGATCTGCGGCGCGCCCTCGAGAAGCTGGCGCTGACGGGTGAGCCAGTCGGCCCGGTGATCCGCTCCTATCGCGGCGGACACCTGACGGCGAACAGCGTCGTCAATTGGTTCGTCGCCCGGTTCAAGGAACTCGGCTTCGAGGGCCGCTCGTCGCATTCTGGCCGGCGCAGCTTCATCACCCTCGCCGCCCGCAACATCCATCGCTCGGGCTGTAGCCTGCGCGATGTGCAGCTGCTCGCCGGCCACAGCTCCATCGAAACGACCGAGCGCTACATCGACGGGGATACCTGGGCGCAGCGGAGGCTGGTTGGATACGTGTAGGGGTATGGCCGTGATCACCCATCCGCAGTTCATCCGCTCGTTCCTGAGCACGCGGGAGCGTTCCGGGCGACGTGGCCCGCTGGAGTTCAGTCCATGAGCGATCCATTCAAGGAGTTCGTCGAGGAGATGGCTCGGCTGGTGGTCCCCGAGGACGACAGTGAGGAGAATCGGCGACGGCGCGACGCCGCCGCGTCCGAGTCGGGGACGCCAATCAGCGAGCTTGACGAGTTCGATTTTGTTGCAGGCGCCGACGACGAATTCTTGTGCTCGGAGGCGCTGGCGCTCTGGGCGATGATCCGCAAGGCGCGATTGCTCGCCAGATAGACCCGGAACGTTCATCGCTCAGGCTGCAGCCCGCGCAACGCCTAACTGCTCGGCGGGCATCACCCCATGTAGACGACCGTGGCCCTTGGCGGCGCAACTTGCTCATCCTGCTGGTCGGTCAGGGGGTGACGTGGACGGTTGGGGTCAAGGTGATTGGCTTCGCGGGGTCGTTCCTCTCTGCTTTGCACGTTGACGCTCGAGGTCAGGAGCCCGAGAACATTTCGATTGGTGACGCAGAACGGCTGATCGAAGTCATGCGCCTGAAATCGCTCGAACTTAACCGCATCTTCGGCATGGACCGGCGGACGCCCCGGCGCATCGACCGGGATCTTTGGGTCGCTGGACGATCGCTCCTTCGCCCAGAGCCCGCCCTCCGTCGAGCTTCTCTGAGTCCGCCTGCACGCTTGCCTTCGCTGCGTCCCTTGCCGACAATGCTCCGTCCGCTTGGAACCATCAGCTGGGCTGTAGTGAGCTCGATGTCGACACTCACCAACCCACCATCAGTGACTGACGAGCAGGTCCGCGCCCTGCTCGAAAAATACAAGTGTCCTGTCCCATTCCACGAGGTACGGACCCGCTTCCTCGGCAACATCGGGTCGCCAATCGTGTCGCCCTCGCCGATCAAAGCGGTGCAAGACCTTTGGGGCGGCAAACTCCCGCCGTTCGACACAATCGCCGAGGAGAACAAACTGTTCGGCGCGCTGGGCATGGGCTTGTGGATCCGCCTTTCACGCCATCAGGAACGAGCATTGCCGTTCCGACTCTCGCCGCTGGAAACCACGCCCTCCCGCGCGAGTTTGGCGGAGCTTGCGCTGATGCGGCGTCAGGAACTCGACGGCTTCAGCGAGGGGCTTTTTGGGCGGGAGGAAATCATCGACCTGCCGCAGCGGGCGCAGCGTGGTCTCGACGAACTCCGGCAGATGCGCGCGCTGTTCGAAGCCGTGGCGGTCCTGGCTGCGGATGAAGCGCAACTGGCGACTGACAAGGGCATGGAGACGACGCTTCAACATCTGTGCGAGGCGACGAGGAACGCGGAACACGAAATCCATGCCGTCGTCTTGGCTTGCTCCAATGCCCGAAGGCAGATGTTGGTGCGGATGCTGAGAAGTAGTCCGACCTTGCATTAGATCGTGGCCCAATATCCGCGCTGGGCGGTCCCAATCATGGCGCTTTCGCGAAAGGATCGAGAGGAGACCCCACCCAGCGGCCGATGACGGCTTTGCGCAAGAAGCGGCCCTTCCAAGACGGCTTTGCGAACGGGCCCTATCTGTCCCTTTGCCGCCGTTCCCGGTCCGTCTTGGTTCGTTCACGAACCCTTACGCAGATCGCGAGATCGAGCGAAACTACATCGCTTCGAAGGCCGATCCCAACTTCGCGATAGCTTCGCACCTGCGGAGCTTCATTCGATCAATCAGCAAAGCGTCATTTCGGCTTCGCGCTACCTCTCTCTTCCGGCCTCGGAGGCGACCTTGGCTAGCGGCGATAGCAAGTAGTCGATGACGCGCCGGGAATCTGTCTTGATTTCGACCGAGAGGGTCATGCCGGGGGTGAGGGCGATGACAGCGTCGTCGATTTTTACGGCGGTTTCGTCGAGGGCGACGGTAACCGGGAAGACGAAGCTCTGTGGCTGAACTCGGGGCCGACTGAGAGGACTGCGTAGCACTGGCCGCGGCCATAGCGTTGGCCAGCGCCCGCTTGGCCTCTTCCTCCGGAATTGCGGCCGAGGCGATCTTGACTACCTTCCCGTGCAGGACGCCGAAGCGGGTGAAGGGGAAGGCGTCGACCTTGACGACGGCTGGCTGGCCGAGCTTGACGAAGCCGACGTCGAGATTGGCGACCAACGCCTCGACCTGGAGCCTGCCTCCGTTCGGCGTGATCACGGCGAGCTGCTGGCCGGTGGCGACGACCTGTCCGAACGTCGTCACTGCCGTCTGCTGCACGACGCCGTCGATCGTGTGCAATGCAACCAATCCCGTCGATCGCGCTTGCTACCGTTGCCCTTAGCGGCGTAAATCCCAGCGCTGAGCGCTACTGGATGGAAACTCAGTGGTAGCTACCTTGAGCGCAATCCGTCGCGTCGATGGGGAGCCTGGTTCATGTACGTCGTGGCGCTCCGGCGACTGCTGGAAATGTACCCGGCTGGGGCGTCATCCGAACAGATCCTCTACCATTTGAGAACCGGTGGGATCCGCGCGACCGCTGTAGATATTCTGCAAGGTCTCAATACGTTGTCCGGAAGCGGCGAAGCTACAATCGTTGCGGACGGTCGCTGGAAGCTCGCCAAGTTCTTGGGAGCCAATACCCCCACCGGCGGCAAGCAGGGCACGTCCAATCCAGGTAGCCCTGAGGCTGAATCCGGGGCTCTGCTCGCGGTGGCCGGACGTCATATCTCGAAGCCGCCGCCCGAATTGGATCTCTCGGAAGAACGCATCTCAGATGATGGCGCGTGGCGACTGGGCGCTTATTGGCACCAGCTCCTTTCCTACTACGCTGCAACCCAGCGCGCGGATCCACGCGGCAAGGTAACCCAGTTTGCAGATAGGCATGGCGAAGGCTGGCAGCTTTTGGCTGTGCGTGGGTGCTGGTGGAAGAACGCAGAGTTGCGGTTTGCAACGGAATCATTGCCCGAGAAGTTTCGCGAAGCGCTGGCGAAAAGAAAGGAGAGGATTTGTGCGCTGGGATATCCGATATCGGTGTTCAATACCAAGGATGTAGTCGAATTTGTCCCCGCGTTGCTTGTCACCGCTTCATGGCGAATAGCGAACGATGACCTTCAGATCGAAGTCGGCGACTCCGACCCGGTCATAAACCCGGACTGGCTGAAGAGGGTTTGCGGCGCAACGTCGTGGACCGAGGACGACCTGACCGAGACGTTGCTTCCGCTAGGCGAAGACTGTGATCTGGACGCCATCGCCTCTCGAATGCGCAATGCACTCGCCAAACTTGGTGGTGGCGGCCTTTCGCCGGCGAACCCGGCGGACCAGTTGCCTCTCGGCCTTGACGGGTTGCGCAACTGTGCAGCGACCTTTTTGCCGACGGACGCCCGTTTCTCTCAAGGAACAGCAGCGGATTTGGATGCTATCGCCGCATGGCCCGAGGAGGAGTTCCGGCGTTCCGCCCTGTATCCGCTGTTCTCCGAGACTGACGGGAATGAAGCGCGCCCGTGGGTCGGCGATGTGCAAGCTTCGATTCCGTTGATGCCAATCAGAGAGATGACGGATCGGCAATTCGACGCCGCACAGGCGGCGACGACCGGACCGTTGACCGTGATTCAAGGGCCGCCAGGAACCGGAAAGAGCGACGTTGTCGTATCGTTGCTCCTTTCGATTTTCATGTCACGTCAATCGGTTCTTTTCGCGTCGAAGAATCATCAAGCGCTGGACGAGGTCGAAGCACGCCTATCGAAGCTCGTCGGAACCAATCCCGTGCTGACCAGGGGACGCGACGCCGAAGGGGACAGGGACACGAATTTTCTGGCCGCGCTGAAGGAACTGTCCACTGGCGAACCTCGGCCTGGCACGCTGCCTCCGCCAATCGACGACCTTGTTGCGGCAGCGGAGATCGAGGCTTCAGACCGGGCGTTACGCCAAACGCGGGCGGAATTGGAAATCGAACTGACCACGCTGATCGAACGCTCTTTGTTCTTTGAACCTGCGGGAAGGTCAACAAGCGTCGAAGAATTGAGCTTTTGGCGGAAAGTCTTAAACGCCTTTGCGAAATGGTTTCGTCGTCCGACGATATCCCCGGATACGCCGGTTCCTGAAGGCGCGGGCGTGGACGAAGTACGGCGTCGTATCGAGCTTTTGCGGGCAAAAATCGCGGCCCTTCCGAGCCCCCAATCGGCGGCGCTGTATGCCGCCTCGCCAGAAAGGACAATGGTGCAGTCGTCGATTGTGGAAAAGTTTGCAGAGTTCATTACGCGGATCGACTCGGTCGGGCGACAATCGCTGATCGACAGACTCAAAGAGATGGAATTCAACGGCGTCACGAAATCCAAGAGGCTGCTCGCTGAAGACGCTCGTTTGCTGCTCAGCCATCGACCGATCTGGGCGATCAGCAAGCTGTCTGTGCCTACCCGAGTGCCGCTGGTTGCCGGCCTGTTCGACTTCCTTGTGATCGACGAGAGCAGCCAGTGTGATATCGCCTCCGCTCTCCCTTTGCTGGCGCGCGCCAAGCGCGTGGTCGTTGTCGGCGATCCCATGCAGCTCTCGTTCATTCCGCAGTTATCCAGGCAGCAGGAACACGCCCTGATGGACGCCGCCGGCATTCCGAAAGGGCGGCGTCATGCAATCGCGCAGAGCGTAAATTCAATGTTCGACCTGGCCGAGAAAAGACCCGTAAGCCGCAGTATGTTCTTGGCTGATCAGTTCCGCTCAGCTCCCGGCATCGTCGACTACATCAACGACGAATATTATGGAGGCCGGCTCGTTGCGCGCCGTGACGAAGGCGATCTCAGGCTGCCACGCGACTACAAGCCTGGCCTTGAATGGCGAGACGTCAAGGGGCGTCCTGGGTGGGAGGATGGCGGAAACATCAATGCCATCGAGGCAGACGCGATCGTCGCGCTCATTGTCGATCTTGTTCGCAACCGCATGTTTTCCGGTTCGATCGGGGTTCTGTCGCCGTTCACTACACAGGTTGCTCGTCTCTCGGGGCTGACCAGGCAGATCCTGACGGATGAAGAGCGGGCGCGGGTCGCACTCAAGGTTGCGACGATCGACAAGTTTCAGGGCGGGGAAGCGGATGTGGTCCTGTTCTCGCCCGTCATCGCGTCGGGCGCCGGCTTCGGCATTGTGAACTTCTTGAGGCGAGAACGCCGTCGGCTGAACGTTGCAATCAGCAGGGCTCGCGCCTTGTGCCTTGTCGTTGGCGATCTGAGCTACGCCTTGGAGTCGGACATACCGCACATCCGCAATCTTGCCCGGCGCGCGACCTCACCTTTCTCGCCGCCCCGAGAAGGGTTCGATAGCGAGTGGGAACGTCGGCTTGATGCAGCGATGCGGCGTCGCGGCCTCAATCCGATTCCCCAACATCCGGTCGGGAGCAAGTATCTGGATTTCGCATTGTTCGAACAGGAGGTAAAACTCGACGTGGAGGTCGATGGTCGTGCGTTTCACACCGATTTCGATGGCAACAGGAAGATCAGTGATCTGTTGCGTGACAAGGAACTAATGGCCCGCGGCTGGAAAGTCCGAAGATTCTGGGTCTCGGAATTGCACTATGACATGGAGTCATGCCTTGACCCGTGCCTGTCCGGTTAACGCCCACACCTACCAAGGCTAGTGACGGTTATCAAACGGGCCATGGAAATCCGCCAGAGCGACGATCTGGGTTTCCCCGGTTCCTCCAGAGTTTCAGGAGCTTTTTCCGATGAATCCGGCATATGCTGCCTATCTTGATCGCGCGTGTTGGCCTGTCGGCTTAGTCTGGCCATGTTGCGGCCAGATCGCTCTGCACGTGAGCGCACCCTATATCTAGGGGGTGTGGGCGTTAACCGGACAGGCACGCCTTGACCGAATTGAATCCGACCTCCGCCCGAATTGAGGGAGCAGGGGTCGACCGTTTTTCGAAGGTGGCAGGAATAGCGATCGCTGCGGGCCTGGTCCTCATTCTCCTCAACCTGTTTGCGTTGATCGCCCTTATAGACAAGGAGCGAGTTTTCGCGGCCGCGAATGAACAGATCATTGAACGCGCTCGCCAAGTCACCCTCGACCAAAGCAAGCTGGATGGTCTGCTGGCGTCAAAATCAAACCTCGAAAGCAAGATCGCCGATCTTCAATCCCAAACCGGCAAGAAACAGACCGAACTGGATACCCTCGCATCCAGGCTGGCCGATCAGGGCGCGTTAGCCGCGAAGCTGGACGCGATGCGAGCGGAGCTTCAGGGCGATCAAGAAGCGGCCCACAGAGCCGTAGCCGAAAAGACTGGCGCCGAAGCCGATCGCGCCACAGCGAAGGACGATTTGGGGCGACTCATCCAGCAACGAGACTCGATCCGGGCGGAACTGGTCGGTCTGACGAGTCAGCAGGGAACAGTTAAGGCCGCCGTCGATCGGTTAGGGCAATCGAAGGCAACTGCTGAATCCGATGCCAAATTGGCGCAGGATAAATTGTCGTCGGTGCAGTCGACTCTCGAAGCGCAGCAAGGCGACTTGGAGAGGGTGACAAACACTCTCCATACGACGCAGGCGGCCTTGGCCTCCGCGCAGAATGAACAGCAGATCGCCGAGAAAAGGCGCGATGAAGCGGCCCAGGAGGCAGCGCATTCCGACGACCTGCGCAAGCAAGCAGACGACTTGGCAAAGGCCGCCGACCGAAGTAGGAAGGCGATGGAAGACAACATCGCAAAGCTCGGCCAGCAGGAGCAGTCGCTCAAGAATTCGATTTCCAATCTGACTGCACAACAAACCCAAGTCGTGGCCTTACAAGACCAAGTTAAAGACTTGACCAAGCAGCACGACGGCTTGCAGGAGACTCTGATTTCCCTGCGAGGTCAAAATGATCTTCTTCAATCGCAGAACGCTTCTCTCGCTACGGTCAAAGCCCAGCTCGAGACGGCCCAGAATGCCCTAACCAAACGCCAGGGCGACCTGGCAAACGCGTCGGCTTCACTTGCGGACGCCCAGAAGCAGCTCGACCAAAAGCAGAAGGACGTCATCGACCGCGAGGCCTCCATTTCCTCGCTCGACGCACAAATCGAAATGCTGAAGGCGAATCGCGACCAACTGACGCGCGATCTCGGCAGCAAAGACGGGCTGGATAGTGTATTACATGACCTGAACGCAAAAATCGGGGAAGGTTCGACAAGGCTTGACCAGGTTTCCCGTGAACTGGAGTCGAAACGCGGAGAGCTTGCGGCAGTCAACGTGAAAGAAGATCAGCAGGCAGCACTTAACGCTTCAATCGACGCGCTAAACTCAAAGAGAGACCAATTGAGAATTGAGGTGGGAAAGCTGGAAGCGAAATCCGACCTTCTACGGAAATCGGAAAGTGTGAACCGTGCCTATCCGGTTAACGCCCACAGCCCCTAGATGTAGGATGCGTCCACGTGCAGAGCGATCTGGCCGCAATATGGCCAGACAAAGCCGACAGGCCAACGCGCGCGATCAAGATAGGCAGCATATGCCGCGTCATACGGAAAAAGCTCATGAAACTCTGGGACTGACTGGGGAAACCCAGATCGTCGCTCTGGCGGATTTCCATGGCCGGTTTGATAACCATCACCAGCCCTGGTGGGTGTGGGCGTTAACCGGACAGGCACGGTGTGAACCTCCCAGCGAATTATCCTCCCGCTGGTCCGCCTGCGCCTGACAAGACATCTGAGCAACATTGAATATCTCGTAAGGAATTTTCGACATGCTTGACGGTTTTGTTTCAAGTCCAGCGTTTCTCCTGGCGCTCCTGACCTTCTCTCTGATCGCGGCGCTGACGGCGATCACTTCGGTTTTACAATTTGAGCAACAGAGACGTCGGCTGGACCCTGCCACTCGACTGCACGATGTCCGAGAGCAGTTGGCGGTCAGGCAGGCTGAATTGATGCGCAAGGAATCGGAAATTGCGGAGGCGAACAAGAAGCTTGAGCAGCGCGATCGCATCGTCGCGGAAACCGCTGCAATCGAGGAACGTTTGGTTGCCCCCCGCCTCGAACTCGCCGGGCTGTCTGACGCCAGGAAACAGATCGAGGAGACCAAGCAGGCCGCCGCCAACTCCGCAACCGAATTGGCGGTCCTACAGGACAAGCTCGCGGACTCTCGCTCGGAGTTGGCGGTTGCTGAGGAGGAATTGGTTGCCAGGAAATCCGAGTGCGAACGGCTCGCGGCGGAAATCCAACGCCTGAAGTGGGAATTGGCTTCGATGGCGTCGAAGGCGCCTGAGGAGGTTGAAGGGTTGCAGAAGAAAATCGACGGGCTTCAGGCCGCCTGCGACAAACTTGATGAAGAACTACAGAGTAAGCGCGGCGAACTTGGAATGCTGGCTGCGGCTCGGAACGAAATCGCTGAGCTGAGTGCCCGCAAGGAGGCTTTCGCTGTGGAGGCGGACAGCGCCCGCGCGGCCTTGGCTACCGCGAGATCGCAAAAAGACGATGCTGAAGCTGAACTTGTGCGCGTGGCGGGCGAACTCAACGTGTCAAGACGGTCCTTGGAAGCGGTGAACACGGAAGCTCAAAAAGTCCAGGTCACTCATCAAGACATCTCCAACCAAGTAGTGGGCTTGATGACGCGGAAGAACATCTTAGAACGTGAAATCGAAAAACTCACGGGCGCGGCAATAGGTGGGCCGAATGAGTCGGCGGCCCCGATCGAGGACCTCAAGCTGCTCCCGACCCTGCTGCAAGGTCCGGTCCTTGCGCCGCGGGGGGCTCAAAAAGAGGCGGAGGCGCTCCATGAGGTTGGAGTATACCTTAGGGAACTGAAGCTTTCCTACGATTCCCGCACTGTAACATCCTTTCATACAGCGCTAAAAATCAACGACATTTCACAACTCACAGTCCTTGCGGGCGTATCCGGAACCGGCAAGAGCCTGCTGCCTAGGCGTTATGCCGAAGCGATGGGAATTGGATTCCTCCCGATCTCCGTCGAACCGAGGTGGGACAGCCCGCAGGACTTGCTCGGGTTCTACAACTATATCGAGAAGCGGTACCGCGCGACCGATCTCGCGCGCGCTCTTGTCCAACTAGATCCGTACAAAACGTCGGGCTTGTCCAACCGAGAGTTCGTTGATCGGATGGTCTTGGTACTCCTGGATGAGATGAATCTGGCTCGGGTAGAGTATTACTTCTCTGAGTTCCTCAGCCGCCTGGAGATACGACCGCCGTATTCTCCGATAGACCCCAAGAGTGACGATGAAAACCGTCGACGAGACTCTTGGATTTCAATCGACATCAGGGGGAGCGAGAAGGGCTCAATTAAGCTGTTCCCACCGCACAACATGCTGTTCGTCGGCACCATGAATGACGATGAGAGCACGCAGTCGCTCTCCGATAAGGTGCTGGATCGCAGCAACATCATGCAATTCACTGCGCCTCAGGTTTTCAAGAAGCAGCAGCAGGTCCGCGAGCCCGAGATCGTAGCTGGACATCGTTCGTTCAGGGAGTGGCGCAAGTGGGTGAAGTCGATCGATCAATTGGAAGGAGCCGCAGAAGACACGGCGCGCCGGGCAATTGGAGACCTTGCACGCATCATGGAAGACTGCGGTCGACCGTTTGGTCATCGCCTCAACGCATCCATTTTGGCCTACGTCGCGAACTATCCAGAACACGGACATCGGGACGACGGGCTCGAAATGGCCTTGGTCGATCAGATCGAGTTCCGAATCCTGCCTAAGCTGCGCGGCCTTCGGATCGAAGAACACGACAAGATCTTCCAGAGACTCGAACAGCTGGTCTCGAAGGATCTCCAGGATCCTCGGTTCGCGGAGCGCCTGAAGGCGATCGTCGAAACTCAACGCGCAGCCGGAGGTCTCTTCAACTGGCGCGGTTTCGCGCGCAACAACGACGGACCCTGAGAGTGGCGCACGTCGACATCTGGTATCGTCCTTGGGCGTTCCACTCGCCAAACGACAAACGAGCGGCTCGATTCAATGGCGGTGAGATCGACGTTCCGTCCGAAAATAGAGCATCGGTTTGGATCGTAACCGATGGTCCCGAGAACCTTCGTATCGACGGCGCTCAAAACCACGGCGAACCGGTCGCAACGCTTCGTGACGAACGCAGGGTGTTTGCCGTGCCGCTGGCGCCCAAGCAGTCAAGGGGTTTGCGGGTAGAGACCGTGGCCGGAAAGGCGCTCATGCGGTTTTCCGGTGTCCCGGATGTGCCGACGAGAGATCACGATCCCAATTCCGGTGAACCGCAAGTCGGCGACGCTCTGATGGCGAGGGTCAAGCAGGTTTGGGCTCGCTTGCAGGACGTCGAAGCTTTCATCGGAGACCCGGCGCAACTGTGGTCCAAGCTGCGCGCGAAATGGCTGAGTGGGGTGTCGAGCAACGAACCGACCATGTCCCCCATTGTCAACCAGGCACGAACGCTGCGCAGCGTGGTTGACCGCCTCGACAAGGCGCCGAGGCGGATTTTGCGTCGAGTTCACCGCCAGGTTTCCCTTTCCCGCGTCCAGGAAATCGACAGGCGCTCGATGGCCTGGCTGTTCCGCGCGCCCGGCCAAACCATTGTCGAACAGGGGGGCGACCGCCAGCGGATCATGGCGGTGGTCCGGGAGGAGAACTTCAACACGCTCGAAAACCGCGTCCTGATGAGCTACGCGGGCCTGGCGAACGAGGTCGCTCGCGCATATGCGCCTTCCAATCTGAGACGCCCGCTTCTCGGGCGCGAAACGGAAGTTCGCGGCTTCGGCAAGCGATGCAAGACGCTTGCGGACGATTTCCGGGGCCTGGGCGTCATGGAGGCGCTTCCGGACGTCACGCCGAACTTTGTCCTTCAAAACAACTCGAACTATCACGCGATTTGGGAAGCATGGCAGGAACTGCGGCGGCGGCGGCGCGTGCTCGACGACCTGTGGCGGTGGCAGGCCCAGTCGTGGGAAGAATTTTGCGCCTTGGCCCTGGTGGTGGCGCTGCAATCAATCGATGGAGCCGAGGTGGTAGCGACTTCGCCGATCGTCTTCCGCGAGGAGCAGCGTCATGGCCGCTGGGTGGGGAGTGTCAATCCCCTCGGGGTCCTGCACCTGACCAGAGAAGGGCTCATCGTCGAGGTGCAGTACGGTGCGCAGCAAAGTGGCAATGCCGGCGACAACCACTCCAATCTGTGCGCACCGATTTGGCTGCGGATAGGGCGCATCGGCAACTCATTGTCGTTTCTCGCCCGTCTGGCGGTGTGGCCGATCTGGGATTGGCAAGGGGGACTTGTTCCCGGTGAAGCGTTGGAAGTCGACGCCATTGTTCAACGCCTGCGATCCAACGTGAGGGAAGGGTGCGTTGATTCTGCGTCCCCAATCGCCGGAGGGGATGCAAAAGGAGGCAGCCGGCAACGCGGCGCAAGCAACTTTGGGCAGCGCAGAGGACTCGTTGCGTCAGAGCCTTGAACAGCTTTCTGATGTTCTGCGCGAGCAGATGAAAGTTGCCGCTGGACGATGAGAAAGATAATCGGCATCGACCTAAACGGCTGGCATGATCATGCGGCGCGCGATTGGCTACCGCACGATGGCGAGGTCGGCGCCGATGAGGAACCAACGATTGTCGATCCCGGACGCGATTCGGTTCATTGTCTCGACGGCGGGATGGCAGCCGTCGTTGTGGAATTCCGCGAGGGCCGTTACGTTGCCGGACCTCAGGCGACCATGTCGCCTATCGGTCGCGGGGGAGGCTGGGGATCGGTAGGCATTCCCGACCGACGTCGGCGGATCGCGGACCTTCTCAGCGATATCTCTCAAGGAAAGTCCGACGACGCTTTTGGGCCGCAGATGCGTGCCTTCGTCGACGCCATGTCGGTCTCGGCGGAAGACGTCGTGCTGACCATTCCAGATCGCCGCGAATTCGACGACGAGCGGCAGGATCGACTTCTCAGATGCCTTGAGGGAGCCCGTCGCCCGTCCATTCGACTCCTTTGGAGACCGGTCGCGACCGTCCTTTCGACACTGGAGTCCGACGGGCTACCGGTCGTGCGCGACGGGCTTAAGATCGTTTGTCTTGACCACGCGGGCGATGGAATTGAAAGGCAAGATCTGCTGCTTCGACGACTGCCCGAACATCCCGAGGTCTTTGCCCCGGAACGCGCAGGCTACGGAAAGATGCACTCCAGCAGCGCCGGACTGTCATGCCTGCTGACCGAATGCGAGCGGCAGATGGCAGCGGTCAATGTGCACCTGAAGGAGGCAAGCCACGAATTGAGCCGGTTGCCGGTTCGGCTGCTGATGGAGGGCGTTCCGCCGGGAACCGGCGAAATCCTGCGTCTCGACAACGGAACGTGGATCGAGGCCCGGGCGCCGACGCTGACTGCGCCGTCTTGTTTGCGGGAGGCTCTGGATGTCGGGCTTGTCGACGCGGACGTGGTGGTATTGACGACTCCTTTGGCGGAGCCGTTGCGACGGGAGTTCATCGCGAGAATCACAGAAGCCATCGGTTCGACGACTTTGGTCGTCGCTGAACCCCAAGCCGCCGCTCACGGGGCGCTCTTGGCCGGTCGTCGCATAGAGCAGGACATTCCGCACTATCTTGATCATCTCGAACAGATCTCCCTGATCGCGATGAAGGAGGGTAAGCTCGCGCTTCTCGATTTGATGCCGGTGGGCGCCGCAGTTCCGGCGAACCGGGAATATGTCTCGGACCCCATCAGGAGTTTGTCCTGGCCAGCGCGGGTGCGGAACGTCGATTTTTATATCCGCAAGTCGGAGGAGTTTCGAAAGTGGCGGACGCCGGACGCAAAGGCCCCGAGCGAAAGCCAACAGATTGAGATCAGGCTTCGCCAGATGCCTGCCCAGGGGCGCGCCAAGCTTTCCGCGACGTCCTCGACTTGGCCGACCTTGCGCGACAATCCGGTGTACCTCGACTGGTCAACACTTACTACCGATACGCGTACATTCGAGGAGATCATGCGGGCGTTGACGCCGCCGCCGAAAATTCCGGAGCGCGTGAGGGCTCTCACCCACGCGGATGTCTGGAACGGAGCACAGCCGTTCCCGACGATTTCTGAAATTCTCCGAAACGTCTCGGCGGCCGAGCCAGCTACGCTCGACGCGCTCTCGGCAGCCTTAAGGAAGAAATTCAGAATTCGAACAAGCGGACCGGAAGCGCCTGCTGTCGTCTATGAATACTTCCAGGCGCTGGATTTCGATGGTGAGCCCCCTGAAGGCGCCGACCCGCAAGCCGTCGCGAGACTGGATCGCGTGCTGAAGGAGACTTCGGATCGCATTCTGTCCGATTGCCTTCACAAGGTTCCCATCCAATCGAACAAGCGGCTGATACTGGCAACTTGGGCCTTCGGGCGGTGTCCGAAGCCGTTGCAAGATGAAATGCTGAAAGCGCTCGCCGCGCGTCTTGCAGGCCGTCGTCATTCCCTTCTCGTTCCTATTCAATCCGAAAAGGTGCTGGTTCACGGTCTGGGCCGTAGCGTCACCGAGCCGCAGCGCATGGCCACGCTCCTCGACCTGATCGTGCCAAATCTATCCCGTCCATTCTGCCTCGCCGCCTTGTCATCAATTCTGAGTCGTACAATTTCCGCGCCTGCCGTTCTGACTGATCGCCGCCGCAAGTTGATAGCCGAGGGAACGGCATCGATTCTGACGATTTTGCTCGCCC
This sequence comes from uncultured Alphaproteobacteria bacterium, assembly GCA_963822215.1. Taxonomy (GTDB): domain Bacteria; phylum Pseudomonadota; class Alphaproteobacteria; order Rhizobiales; family Beijerinckiaceae; genus Roseiarcus. The sequence continues at coordinate 845,163 of CAWGGX010000004.1, read as the reverse complement.
AGAGGAAGCTCGCGCTAAATTTGAAGTATGCGCTATTGGTTGTCGGCGGATTGCTGCGAGTTCGCGAAATAGAGCCTTATTCTCTTCTCACTGCACGATCCGACGTCGCCGTAAAATTAGCCAGATCTCTACAGGGAATTCTTGACTTGTTGCAAAGGCATCCTAAAGCATTCGCCAAATCTGCCGAAAAAGCCGCGATAGTCGAGAACCTACTTGCGATGCTCGATGGGGTGGGTGGCGACGTTGGGGTGCTGGTTGCCGCAGACTCGCTCGAAGACGAGGATGACTGATCTTGCTACAGGTCGTTGCCGGTCGGCCAGGAAACAGTGGAGACCCTCGGAATGCTGCCATAGGCGCTACGGACGCCGTGCGCCAAAGTGAAGGTGTCAATCGGCGTCGAAAAGTGGGTCTGACTCAAATTTGATGAAGGCCTCTATTCTCTGCGCCGGAGAGCGCGAAAAGCTCGATTTGGTCGCCCCTCATCGCCGTCCTTCAGGTCGATCGGAAACCGGTGCGTCCGATAATCGGCCGAATAAGCCTGCTGGAAGGCAAACAGGAGTGCCTTTCATCAAAAGTGCGCCCAATTTGGTCATTGTGAAATTTCACCCAGGCGATAATCCCTCGGGCCTTGAAGAAGGATACATTTGCACGCCGGACTTTAAGCGTCGAGACTTCAAGACTGAAAATACTGAACCGGTCGCCCCCCGGCCCATCAGGGCCAGCGGCGCGGATTTATCGGGCACCGCGGCGCTCACGCGCCGCCCCTCCGGACCTTCCAGACGCGGATGCCGAGCTTCATTCGAAGCATACCACGATCCTTGCCCCGAATGACATTAATTAACCGGACAATCAGTGTAGTCCTTGAGAAGAATTCCAACGGGTCGCGTTGTCCGAGAAGGAGTGGACACTGTCCGGGAAAAAGGGTCGCAGTGACGTCAGACACCACAATTCCGGTGACAGCGGATAACTTAGCCCGGATTACGCGCGGCGGGTTGGCGGGAGTAGCTTAATCGACTGATTTTGCTTAGAATCTGGTTACCGAAGCCGATTTGGTGCGTTTTCAGACGAACTGCCCCCGCGATGCAGGATTCTATGCTGCCGTTGCCCGGTCTGTCACCTGTTTCCGGCAAGCGGGTCGAGGTCAAGTTCGACGGCGGGCTGCTGTCATCGGACGGCGGCGTCTTGACGTTGCGGGAAGTCGAGCAGCGGCTTCGGGTCGCTGATCGGTTGGCCGGGTGCATTGTCGAACCTCGGACGCCGGAGCAGATCACCCACAGCCTGGAGGATATTATTCGGTTTCGGCTGCTGATGATTGGCGCGGGCTACGAGGACGGGATCGACGCCAATTGTCTGCGCAGTGATCCGATGTTCAAGATGGCGCTCGATTTGGCGCCGTCGGATCGCGAACTCTGCTCGCAGTCGACGATCTCGCGATTGGAGAACCTGCCGGACGCCCGCGCGCTGGTGCGGATGGGCCGCGCCTTGGTTGGTCTCCATTGCGAGTTGTTTGCTTCGGTTCCCAAGCGGATCACGCTCGACATCGACGACACGTTCGACGCCGTTCATGGCGGCCAGCAATTGGCGTTGTTCAACGCGCATTACGACGAATACGGCTTTCAGCCGATTGTCGTGTTCGACGGCGAGGGCCGCTTCGTCACGGCCGTGCTTCGTCCCGCCAGACGGCCGAGCGGCAAGGAGATCAGGCCGTTTCTCCGCCGGCTCGTGCGCGCCAACCGCGCTCACTGGCCCAACACTGAAATCCTGGTGCGCGCCGACAGCCACTATTGCGGCCCCGAAGTTCTCGGCGGGTGTCGGACGAACGGGGTCGATTACATCCTCGGCGTCGCGCCGACCACGACCTTGCGTCGCCATGTCGAGAGTCTTGAAGCCCAACTGGTTCTGGAACGCCGCGAAATACCCGGCCCAGCGGGCAGCGCCGAGATCGACCAGAAGCGCCCCATCCTGCCACACGTCGTTTTGGTCTTTGTTGCCGGAGCCTGGACGATGCAGGTACTTCCCGGTCGAACCCTGGTTCATATGGGTGTCGTGGATGCCGTCGCCTTCAGAGTAAAACCGACCGAAGAGATAGATCGTGAGAACTTGGCTCTTGGCGTTCGACAGCAGTCGCGCGATGGAGGCGACCGGCTCCGGGCTGACGCTTCCGTCCATGACGCCGCTGACGCGCCAGCCGCCTGTTTCCGCAAGGACGTCCGATCGCTGGAAATCCAGCGCGGGGAGCCCGGTGGTTCCGGCGAGGTCGTTGCGGCCCATCGGGGCCCCGGAAAGATTGGCGAGGAACGGGTGGTGGAAGTCGCAGACGAGCTTGTAGACCAGCAGGTCGTCGGCATCGTCGGTGCCGACATTGATGGCGACATCCCAGGAATTTCCAGCGACGTCGAGGGTCGCGTGAACGTGATATTGCGTCTCGCGAGGGCCGGGACTCGGCTTAAGCCAGGGGTCGCCGGTCACGGTCGCCTTCGCGAACCCATAGGGCAAAGTCATTCGCCAACTCCTCAACATGTGTGGCGAGGCGGTCTAGCGGGAGAATAAGACGCGATCCTTGAAAGCTTGGCTGCCTGCGACGTAGAAACGACCAAACCAGGAGTCCTGGCCGGGGCCCGGCGGCCGCGCCAATGTCAGGCTGGACGTCGTGCCGGCGGTCTGCATGTTCGAGCGGAAGTGCAGATGGTCGAAGATTTGCAGCGCCTCTATGGCGTACCCGGTCGCGACCCGAGCGTCCTCGATCATCACCAGATTGTCGCCGTTGCCGGTCTCGCCGCTCGGCGACAGGTTGGACGAACCGGTGAAGACCTTGGCCGAAGGCAGGTTGAAGTCCGTCACGATGAACTTGTCATGCTGGTGGATACCGCTTCCCCCGCTCCATTCGGTCTTGAACGGCTCCGGCGCGTGCTGGGCCAGATAGCTGAAGTCCACTAGACCAACCGAGCCATCGGGCTTGTGAACTTCGAGTCCGCCCTCCCTGTCCACGATGCCGTAGCTGAAAACGTCCTTGCCCATGAGGCGATCGACCGCCTCCCGCACCGGCCCCGAGCGGATCTGGTTCAGGAAGGCGATGGCGTAGAACACCGACGACGAGGCTTGGTCGATCGCGGCGCCGACCGGGTCGAGCGAGAGATCGGACGATTTGTGAGGCGAGAAGCAGAGGTGGGCCACGGGCAATCCGCTGGCCTGCACGAGACTCCATTTGCTGCTCAAGCCGTCCTTCGCGAAGGCCGCCGCCCCGTTGAAGGCAAGTTCAAAGGCGCGGCCGAACAGCCCCGCCGCCTCGTCGGAGTGGAACACGAGCGCATTGTTCGCCTGGATGTAGATGCCGCGGAAACTGAAGTTGGTTGAGCCGAACAGAACCTTCGTTGGTTGATTGCCTCGCCGCACCACGAAGACCTTGTTGTGCTGCAGCGACTTGAAGTGCATTCGACGCACCGAATCCGCGCCCGCCGACGCCGATAGGCGAGCGGCCGCCTGCGATTCGGCGCTGTCCTCGTGGCCATGTTCGGCGGAATTGTCGATGATGGCCCGGACGCGGCCGCCGCAGGCCTCAAGCCGTGCGAGTATATCTGGCTCGTTGAAGTCGTAAGCGAAAACATCGATCGAAAGTTGAGCATCGTTGGCGACCTCGTTGAGAAGGCCGAAGATCAGTTCGTAGGCCTCGAATCCGAGCCAACTGTAGACATCGCCCGGCAGCTTCGCGAACGACAGCCCCTGGGCCGGATCAGCCGGAATGACGGCCGGGTTGTTGCCGAACTTATCCGCATAGGCCTGGGACGATGCGAAATTGCGAGTGAAGCCGACTTCAAGGTAATTGTCATAAGTGACACGGTCCAAGGTGATTGGCAGATCGGCGACCTGGTCGCCGCCGCGGAGCGCGCCGGCGGCATTCATGTGCATCTTGGTGACGCGATAGAGATAAGCGCCGTCAGTTGGGTCATACGGAAAATGGATCCAGCGAAACTTCTGGAAGGGGGCGGTCGTGGAGAGATAGTTGCGGAACCCGTCGACACCTTTGGACGCTGCGTCCGCGTAGTCGAAATTGACGCGGTTTCGGAGCGGGACGTAGTCGGGACTGCCGGGACTCTTGACCTCAATCGCGAAGCCAACAAAGTCGTCCTCGGGCGCGGCGACATCCATGCCGATGAGGCACATACGCTCGCCCCGCCACAGCTTCACCGCGAGAACTCGCCGAAGCGCCCGAATTTGAAAAGGTCATATCGATCCTCCCGCGCTGTGTCATGCCGCAGCCGTTGGTCACATTCCGCGCCCGCTACGTCGGTCTCGATATGGCGGCCGGCTGCCGACGGTTTCGACGCGCGCGATGTCGCGCCGCTAGGAAAATCAGAACGGCTCTGTAATCTCCGCGACCACCGGTGGTTTGCCTCCGGCGTAGTCGAGAGCAACGACGAGGTAGGAAGCGATGAGGACGCGATCTCTGACTACGCTCGCTTTCCTGGCCGGCGTGGCGGTTTCTACGGCCGCCATCCATGAATTACACGCGGCCGCCCCTCAGCCCGTCTATGTCGTGACGGAGATCGACGTTAGCGATTTGGCCGCTTACCAAAAAGAATATGTCCCGCTGGCCCAAGCTTCGATCAGGGCGGCCGGCGGCCGCCTCGTTGCGGCCGGGCAAAATGGCGTTGGTCTTGAGGGATCGCCGCCCGCGACACGCGTCGCGATCAATCAATTCGACAGCATCGAGGCTGTCCAAGCGTGGCGCAGTTCGGCGCAGTACAAGGACGCACGGAAAATTGGCGATAAGTACGGAAAATTCCGCTCCTTCGCGATCCAGGGCGTCTCTCAGTAGCCTTTCGCTGTCCGTGCCCAATGACTTCACCAGTCAACAAAAAGGGCGGCCCGAAAGCCGCCCCTATCGATCACCGGCGCAGGCGCCCTCATCGGGCCTAATAGTTGCTGGCGACCGCCTCGGCCATGTCGCTGACCTTTGAGATCGCGAACCGCAGTAGCCCATAGGCGGCCTTCGTCATTTTGAAGACCATTTCGCCATCTGCGGCCATTTCATAGTTCTCGCCGATGGTCTCGATCGCAAGCTTATCGGCGATGCTGGCCATGTGCATCAGGTCCAGGATCGGGTCTTCCATCTCAAGATACTTTTTTCCGAGATCTTCTCTCTGAGCCGATTTCATCTCGATGGTCATCATGCGTCCTCCAGTTCGTAGGACGCACGCTGCGCATGCACGGCCTGCAGCATCCCCGCCGGGAGGTCAGGGTTGTCCAACGCTTCGTCGACGTGATCTCGAATGAGGCCGGTCAATGAAGGCCGCAGGAATTCGAGCATGGCCTCATGGGTGGGATCATCCCCAAAGAGGGGCTGCTGGAACCAGGCCATGATCGCCAATTCCAGAAGGACACGCGCGGCGGCGGCGTTCGGGGTGTTGGATTTCATCCGCTCGATCTTGCCTTGAATGGCCTCTCGACGGACGGAAACGCGATCAACCGCCTTGCGAAGTTCCGGCAGGCCGACCCGCTCCTCTTCGATTCTCCGCGCTCGCAAACGGGCTCTAAGAGCGCGGCGCGCGAGGCGATATTCGGCGACCGCCGTTGCAGGTCGAAAGATCCGGTTCCAGTCGTATTCGGCTTTCAGGTCCCTATGGCCAGGGCGGACATTTATCGGACCTTTCGCGCAGGGCTTTACTCCCTGCATGGCAGGCCAGCGCCCTTCGTGGCCGCCGATCGTCCCATCCGGATTGAGGAGTTCCGGGCCGGGGCGTGCCCATTCTGGCATCTGCGCCTCGACGCGGAAGACCGCAGCCCAGGCGTCTTTGTAGGGCTGGCGTAGGGCATGCCTTTCTGCCCAAAGGCGATCGGGCAGGTCGTCGGTCTCGGCAGCCTCAGCGATGACGGGAATTGCGGCTATCGAAGCGGCGGCGCCGGCAGTCAGCGCCCCGCGGAGGAAGACGCGTCGGTCGGAGAGCATAGCTTGGGCGTTCGCGCGCCCATTGTGAGCGTTCGTCATGATGAAACTCCCTGAAGGGCGCTGCCGCCGGTTCTCGTCGACGGCGCGCCGAAGGTTGAGGGGGAGGGTTAGGCCGCGACGGGGAGCGCGCGGTTCGCCGCCTTGACGCGAATGACGGTCGAGACGATCGCCGTCTCAAACCGGCTGTAGGCTGCGCCGAGGAAGTCCTTGACGGCCTTGGCGTCGAGACGGCCGGAAATCTGTTCGGTCGCCGTGACGGTGAAGGCGTCGCCGGTCGCCACGCTGAGACCGTGGGCCTTGAACTCGTCCTTCAGCGCCTTCAGCTCGGCCTCTGCGGCTTTGGAGATCGCGTCGACGCGGCCGATCTCATCGGCAAGCGCGGCGTCGGAGAGATTGTGGAAGTGCGAAAGCGGCGTGGTATTCTGAGCGGTAGCCATGATCGAACCCCGTTCGTTCGGTTGCGGTTAGGCCCGGTGTGAAAGTTGGCGCTTTCCATCGGGCCGATTTTTGTGTATCAGTTATTCATGCGGTCGTCAATATCTGACACACAAAAAAAGAGAGGCCGGCCGGCGACTGGCATTACGCCGCCGTTCAATATTCGGCTGTCTGCGGAAATCCGCGATCGGATAGATGCTTGGATCGCCGGACAGTCAGACCCTTCGATTACGCGAGCGGAAGCGGTCCGTCGCCTGGTCGAGAAGGGCCTCGGCGAGACGGGGACGCCGAGTGCGATCACGCCCAACAAGCTCAACGCATCGAACGATGAATAGGAGCACAGGATAGACGATGCGCAAGAACGACGAGGAGACGAGCGCTAAGCGGCTCCGCTCCCGTCGCATCCGCGCCGCGACCGTCTCCTCCATCCTTGGCGTGTCCGTCCGAACGATCCATGCGCTTGCGTCGCGTGGCGAGTTGCCAAGCGCGGCCAGGATCGGGAAGGTGTGACGTTCGACGAGGGCGCCATCCTCCGATGGCTTGCCGAACGGGAGGCGGAGGTCGTCAACGCGGTGCAGGCGTGGAAGCAATGGAGGCTGCGCGACAAGCAGCGTGTACACATAGCTCCGCGCAGGGAGCGTGAGATCAAAAAGGAGTACGACGAGGCGATGGCGAAAGCACTCGGGAACACCGTCGAGCAACTCAAGGCGACAAAGCCGTGGTCCGAAGCAAGGCGGCGGGCTCAGAGCGAAAAGCGCAACAAACGTTGAGCATCGCAAGATGCCGCCGGCGTTGAGCTTACCAGCGGCGAGCAGCCGGGAGTGCTTGCAACCCCTTTTGGGGCGGCAGAACCTCGCGGCTGCGAGCCCCCGCTGTCGAAATCGAAGATCGAGAAAGCCTACGAACGCGTGATGCAAGAACTGCGAAGCGGCTCCGCGACAAGCGGATCGAGGAGATCTCGACGTCTGGCGCAGGAATGATCCGGCGCTCAGCGAGCGGGACACAACTCGCACATAAGCTGTGAGGACAGATCCTTGTCTTTTGATGACCGCCCCGCACCGCGCCTGATGACCATTCCAGAGGTCGCGGAGCGGCTTCACAAGAGCACGCGATGGATGCAGGATTTCCTGCGCCAGAACCCCTTTGGCCGCATGGCGGGGCGCACTCGTCTCTTCACCGAGGCCGACATCGCGGCCATCATCGAGGCGTTGCCATGTCCATCAAGCTCGTCAAGCGCCACGGCTCCCCAAACTGGTACATGCGTGGCTCCGTCCGAGGCCAGCCTGTGGACGAAAGCACAAAGACTGGGGACCACGAGCAAGCCGAAGCGACCCGGGCGGAGCCGCGGCGCGCCGTTAGTGGTAATCGAGACGGAACAGTTACCGCTCAGGCGTCGCCTGAGTTAGGCCCTGCGCGAGAACGACCTGATCATCAACCGCATAGAGAAAGCAGGGGCCGCGCATATCATTGTGTGTTGGATCGTTATTGCATTGGGACAGCGCCGTTTCCTCGGCCGAGTGTTGCGAACTGGCCCGAGCCACGACAAATACCCCCCAACTTGGAAGCAACGCTGCCGCTTTTGGCCCGACTGCGGCGCGATAGCCGGTTACGTCGGCCCGATTACGAACGGTGTCGTCAACAATGGGGATCATGGCGGGATCGAAAATCCCTTGGTAACTTACGCGAGGCATAGCGCGCGGCGTCCCTCGCTCGTCGCTCGAGGTCCAGCGCGCTTCCGCCGCTAGCAACGAACAGGCCTTTTTCGCCCAAATTTGGCAGCCCTCAAGCGCGAGGTCTTCAGCGTCGCGAAGCGATGGGCGCGCGGTTCGCAAGAAGTACGCATCAACCGAAATGGCGATCGCGCGATGGTCCGGTCGTGAAATGTAAAAATCTGCGACATGTGCGGCATGCTGGAAATCTGTATGGCGCGCAACAAATTGCGCCACGAGACCGTCTTTGTCGATAGCTGTTAAATCCGCAATTCGATTCTTCGCAAGACTAGCGAACACGCCCGTTGGGAATCTTTCGAGATAGGCAGCGTAATCTGCCGCAACCTTGCTCGTCATGATTGACTGCCAGAACAGGAGTTCGGCGCCGACCGATCCCGTCGCCACGGTGGGCGCGGCATCGGTCGGGTTCACGATGGTCACGGGCCCGGTGTTGAAGTAGAAGTTGCCTGTGATGGGCGACGAGGCCAGCCAGGGCTGTTGTGCACCGCCTGTACTCTGTTTTACGGTAAGGCCGACTTGATTGAAGACGTGGAATACGTCTAGGTTTGGTAGCTGCATCGCAGCGACAAGCGCAGCCGTATATGGGCTGTTTCCAGTTGTTCCGTCAAAAGCGACGGAGCCAGGCTGAGTAGCATATGAAATCATGGTGCCCTCTGGTGCTCTCATTTCGGCAAGTCCTCCGCCACTTGCGCGGACGCCCCTGGATGCGAGCGGATTGTTACGACAGGCATCCAGGACGACGAGGTTGAGCTTGGTGCCGGCATCCTCCATTTGTCGCAACACGAGACCGGCGTCGACCATTTGAAAATCCAGGTCCTTTGAACTGGTTGGGTTGGCGTCCACAGGAACAAGCCAATTCTCGCCCTGCACCTGCATGCCGTGCCCGGAGTAGTAAAACAGCGCGACTTCCGCGCCAGGGATAGCCTTACCGAATTGCTGGACCAAGCGATCAAAGCGCGTCTTGTTCAGGTCGATTTGGGGGCCGTCTCCGACAAGGGCGAAGCCTAATTTCTGCAGAGTTTCGGCCATGAGGCGCGCGTCATTAATCGGATTCGCCAGTCGATCAACACTCCTGTAGGCGCCGTTGCCAATGACCAACGCAATCCGCCGCCCCGCCGATTGCTCTGCACTCGCAGGGCCCCAAGTTGAGCAAAGGAGAAAAACTAGGGACAACGATAACGCGTTGATTAATCGAGCTTTCGGCATGGCTCACCTTTGCGCTTTGGCGCGAAGCTGGTCGCGATAAGGACGGACCTCGTCCGAAACCGTCCAGAGAAATATTCTGACCAACATGGCGCACGATCGCGATCCTTCGAATTTGGTCATCATTTCACAGTTTCCCGCTTCGGAAAACTCGCGTACGAGCGGACTTACGGGACGATCTTTAAAAGCCGAGACACGGGACGGAATCGTCTATAGGTCCTTCGCCTTTCGACCAGTCTCTCAAAAGTTCCAGATTTTGGCGCAAAAAGTGCTTCGTCAGAGCCTCTTGCAAAGTTCATTGAACGCGGCGAATTTTCCCTGTGTTCACGGGGCGGAGCGGCTGGCGCTCAGGCTGGCGCGGGCGTGAGCTGCGTGACGCGCCCGCCAGCGGGGCCCATTGATGTTGAACTGCTGTGTCAGCGCGATGTTGAGGGTGCCGGCCATAATTAGCTCCTACCGGCGTTAGGAGAGACCCGATGCACTATCGGACCTTGGCGTTTTTTCTCGTTTCGCTGATGTGCAGGCCGTGTGAGGCGCAGCAAGGATGCGCCGTCGATGGCCTTGGACGGGTAATTTGCGCTCCCCCGGGTGGAGGGGCGGCGCAAGATTCGCTTGGTCGGGTCGAGACAGGGCTAGGACAGTGCGTCCAAGACGATCTAGGCCGCGTCATGTGTTCGGCGTTGCCAGGTGGCGGCGCGGCGGTCGACGGATTAGGGCGCGCCGTCTGTTCTGGGGGTTGCGTCTCCGGGCAATGAATTAGTACCCAAAGTAGCGCCGCGCGTCACGACGGAGCCGGCCGCCGCGTCCGCGTTCTGGATCGCCTTGAACAAGGTCTTGTTTCTCGCGATGAGCTTGATGCCCTTGTCCAGATCTCGGACATTGCTGGACGTCAGCAATTGAGCGACGTGCTTGACCACGCGCTCATCGATGTGCGCGCCCAAGGCGCGGGAACCGCGCAGGGCTCCATAAACGGCAAGTGTCTTCATGAGGACATCAGGGTCAGTCGAGCCGTGTCCGCCGCCTTCGTAGAGATTGTATCCGCCGGCTAAGCCGAGCTCAACGAGTTGGCGCGCCGTTGTCGTGCCCCCAAGCGCTGTTCGCGCGCGGTCCATAATCCCTTCAACATGGAGGAACGATTCAAGCTCCTTTGCGCGCTGCGGTCCGAGCGCCATCATGATGCGCTCGCGCGCGGCGGGAGAGCTGGCGATAGAATTTAAGATGTTTCGGCGATCGCCGGATTCACGGACCGTCTTGACGAACTGGTCGACGAACCCGTCTTGAAACAGCTTCTTCTCGACTGGCGACATTTTGTCGAGACCGGCGCGGATCTCGCGGTTGTTCATCTTCGATGACACTGCCTTTTGGCCAGCTTCAAGCGCGTCCTGTGCTCCGAAGAATTTCGCCGCGCCGACACGCGCGTTCCCATATTCTGGGATCAGCTCATCGAGATGGTCTCGCAGCACGCGTGACCATTCCTTGGCCTCTCGCGTGCCGACGGAGTTGAGATTTCGTTTGACGTAATCCCAGAACTGAAGGCCCGGGAGCATGCGCGTGCCGTCCGGCTTTGTTCCGAGGGTGAGACGGCCATCTGCATTGGTCGCGAATGGATTTTTCGGCGGCGTGAAGCCCATCTTGGCGGCCTCGTTCTTCGCCGAAACCATCGTCTTGCGAATAGCATCCTGGACGACCGGCGCCTGAGACATCTGCTCAAGGCCCTCATCCCAGAGGCCGCTGGCGCCCTTGGAGTAGGCTGTCGCGTACGCTGGCCGATTGACGGTGCGCGCGGCCTGCTTCAGCGCGGTCTGCGTCTCATCGGCATTGGGGAAATTGAATGTCGTATTCAGCCAATCTTCAACCCGACCACTTTGACCGCCGAAGCGGTCACTCGTGAACCGATCGATGACGCCGCGTGCTTCCGGCGACGTATTGGCGGCCGATCTCATTAAGGCCCGCGTCGTCTCGCCGCCCGTGTCCATCAGGGCGACCGGTTGACCAGAGGCCTTGGCGGCAGAGAATTCTTGCGGAGACAGGCCGGCGTTCCCGCTCGAGATATCGCGATCGAGCGCTCCGGCGACGCGCCTCCCTGCCTCCGCAAGTGGATCCCTGAGGCCACGGATCACGCGGGCGACAGGGGCCACGACCGCGCCGGCCGCCTTGCCGATTAGCGGCCCCGCCGCGCCCGCAGCGCCGCCCACGAGCGCGCCTTCAGTCGGATCGCCGCCGCGGGCGCCCGTATCGAGGCCGCCGATCCCAGCTCCGCTCGCCGCGCCCTGCGCAACCATGCTGGGCAGCGTCTTTGCCGTGAGCCCGAGAGCCTGAGCGCCAAGATCGCTCATAGCCGCGCCGCCCAAGCTCGCCACGCCCCCGGCAATCTCCGCTCCCGTCGAGGCGATGGGATGCTCTTTGGCGAAGGCGGTGTCCGCCCCTTCCTGCGTCTTGAGGGCTTGCCTGTAGCGCTGGGAGAAGTCGCCCTTGAGCCGCTCGTTCTCTGGAAAGAACATGTTGCCGACCGGCGCAAGCGCGGCGTCCGTTGCCGCGTCGGCTTTGTTCAGAAGGCCGCCAAGGATCGGCACGCCGCGGGCGAACGACCGCACGAGGCCGCTCGCCATGCTCGGCGCTTCGCTCTTCTGGCCGCCAAGGTGCTGCTGGAGGATCGCGAAAGCCTGCGCCGTGGTCGCGCCGGCCGGTCCCTCGACATCGTATGTCTTGCCGTCTGGTCCGGTGAACTCGAACGCGGTCATTTGACCTTCACCGTCCAGCCGTCAGGCAAGCCGGTCGCGACCTGGCGAAACGCCTGGCCAAATCTGAAAAATCCGCAGACCGGCTGGTCAGGCATTGCCAGTTATCCTCGCAAGTTCGTTCCGGACCGCGCCGCGGATCGCCTCGCTGATTGAACGAGCGCCAGTGACCACCGCGAGACGCTCCACGAGCTCGCGGTCAGCCTCGCTCGCGGCGAAGCCGACGACTTGCGTCCGTGGCTGGGATGGATCCGCGGGGCGCACCCCGCGACGACGGTTCGTTTTCATGACCCAATCATGGGCCAAGAAGGCAAAAACTGCAAATTATTACAGTATGTTGTCCGTAATCGTCCGCTGCCGTCCGCCGCTGTATCACGAAGTTCTGCGGGCGCAGATTTTCCTGCTTGGCTCGACGGGGCTGCCTTTGGGGGACGGCAAAACTCCCGGGCGAGCCGAAGCCCATCTTTCCGGGTTTCGATCCCCGGTTGGCCATTGGCTACCTCATTGCTACTTTAGCCGGACACAAAAAGCGGGCCGTCAGCCATAAGCCGCGCCCGGCGCCAGGCCGCTTGCCGCCTCGGATTGATTTAGGTCGATTATTTTTCAAAGACCGGCGAACCCGAAGACTAGGTATTCATGAGATAGATGCAAGGCGAGGGAAAATGCCCTTCAATGATTTTGTAGCCGCAATAATCAAGCTATGGCTAGTTTTGTCGGCCGTTTGGGTCGCTGTCAATCTTGCAACGCCCGGAAATTTAACGGCCGCCATCCTTGGACCTATACTTATTTTCATCCTCTTGGCTTTCATCGCCAAAACCTTCGTGTTCATCATTGTGACTATCGCGCGCGGTCGAGCTCGCGAGCAAAATGATGAAGAGAGCCGCCGCTTTTGAGGCTGCACATCGTGCCGAGCGTTGGGAACGGGGATTAGCGTTTGGATTGCCCGATACGGTCGTTGAGGTCAGATCTGGAATTGCCTTGGCCAGAAGCACGCGAGCGGCCTGAACCTGCGAAGCGTCCATGATGGGACTTTCTTCGGAAAGGGCTTGTTTTGTCAGACGGTTAATGAGCTGACTTGCCTGTTTTTTTCCTGATCTCGTCATAGTCCGTCGCTGTGCGACTCGCGCCGCTCGCCGGGCTTTGATTCCCCGCGCGCCATTAGCTAGCGACGCGGAAGGGATCGGTGCGCCTCGATAAAGGGAGGCCTGTGGACTGCGGAAGCCATCGCCGAGCGGCGGGCGCTCCAGACCTATTGATTAAGGTATCTAAATACCGCACAAGCACGCGGGCCTGCCGGGCGCGCCGTTTCCAGTCCATGGCGGTCAAGGGGCGCAATCCCAGCGCCTGGCGGCCCAGCCGATGACGATCATTGCTCCGGAACTATGGGTTGCGATTGACGGAGCAGAGCTGTGACTTTGCGGCGCAATTCCAGCCACTCCTTCGTCCAGACCCCGCTCCGATAATTCCCGTTTCGCTTCCCGGTCGGGGCCCCGGAGCTAGTGCCCCCGTGCATCCGACAGGTCCGCCGGCCCTGCACCGCCGGCGACTGGCACCGTTTCCCGCTCCGCTTCGACATCGCACAGCACCGCTGCGCTTCGTGCATCGGTAACCTGCTTTGCATGGGATTGACCTCGATTTTGATCGGGGCCCCCGCCCCCCTTGCCGGAATTGACGACCCCGACGACGGCTTGCCCCCCCTCGCGCACGTCGACCCGTTGAACAATGACGCGCTGCTCTCCGCCGGTCCGGTAGTGCTTAAGCGCCGCCATCTGCGCCGCATATGTCCGCGTCAGCTTCGTCAGGCCGTTCACCGCGGAGTCCTGTTGCGGGATCGTTTCGATATGCTTCAAGCGTCGAGCAAAGGTCATCGCAAGCTCATGAGTCGCAATCATCTGGGCTATCAGCATGGCCTCCGACTCGTCGCGGGGACGCATGGCCGCAATGCCAGCGATGACCGCGTTTGTCGCCTTCTCGTCGGGCATCGAGCCAGGTCTCGCCACGTCAGAGATCTGGCTTAAGTACCAACTCGAAAAATCCGCTTCGGAAATTCCGAGCGCATCCATAACAACGACGCTCGCTACAACCGGATCGCCATGCGTAAGGGAAACGAAGGCGGTTTTACCATCGTAACGAATTGACACCTTAGGCGCGGATGGTCGGCCCTCTCGACGAGCGAACAGCCGCCGCGCCGCCTCCTGTTCGGCTGGCGTCATCTCGTACGGCTTCTTCGGCTCGTCGACCTTCGGCACCAGCTCCGGCTTGGGCTTCTTTGGCATTGGACGCTCTCCTTCGCGTTTACTGACATTCGCCGCTCGATCGCTCGTCCGTCGGCGGGCCGCGCTCGACTGTCAATTTCAACATCATCGATCTGGCGGACAATGCGGACGAACGCGGACAAGTGTCCGCTTTGTCGCCGGGCGTAGGGTGCGGACATGCGGACAGCGGACAGGGGACATAGAATATGTCCCCTGTCCGCTGTCCGCGTCCGCTCACGCCTTCCTCGCGGGCCGGCTGTCCCAAACAAGTTGACGATCCCCAATCTCCCGGTAGCCGATGATCTTTTTCACTTGAAGGTCTTCCATTGCCCGCTTGAAGGCTTTCCGCTTTGCCTCCTGCACGTCGCGCTTCGATTGGCTGTCCGTGCGGGCGTCGACCGAATACGAGGCGAAAAATTCCGATTTCAGAACGTCGATCTCGACCGCCTTCACCTCCGGTCCATCATCGCCGAAAGGTCGCTCAACCCTCGCCCGGTCGGACACTACCTCGAGGGCCCGAAGGAGAATCTTGCTTGTCGACGAAAGAGCAATCGGCCGAGCTTCGTCGGCCTTCGCGCCCGCATCCGATTCGATCGGCTTGCTCCACTCGATGGTAAGCGTCGTAACCTCTTTTCCGTCAGGCAACTGCCCGATCACGACCTTGCGTGCGTCGAAGGGGATTTCCGTGCCGGTGTCTCCCGCGCGCTGCTTGCGCACCGCGAGCCGCGCGTTCGAAACATTGCCGGTGATGCTCCGTTCTGCGAGCAGCGCCAAGACGACGTCGGCGGCGCCCTCTTTGGCGCTCGAATTGCGCGTCCCGGTCGATGCGTCCTTACCGAAGTGATCGACAACGACGACCGGACAGCCAATGTCGAGAGAGACGGCCGCCAGGGCGTCCATGACCTTCTGGGCTTGCGCTGCGTCGTTGGCATCATCGAACTTGGCGGCGGCCGCCATCGTGTCGACGACAATCATGGCGAGCGGGAAGCCGAAGCGGGCGCTCATCTCGCCGGCTGCGGCCCGACCAATTTCCTTCATCTCCTGCGCAGCGGTCTTGCTGGTCAGCGCCGGACATCTTTCCAGCCAAACGAAGGGCATCTTCGCGGGGTCGACCGGAAATACGCCGTCGTTCGCCATCGCCGCTGCCGTGACCTTGGTGCGCGCGATGCCCTCGAGGCGGGGCCGCACCTGGCTTTGCCCCTCGGCGGCAAAAAAGAGCACGCCGCCGGTGCGACGGACCGGCGAGCGGGCGAAATCCAGGCCGGTCATGATGGACGCGCTGAGGTCGATCGCCACGAAGGTCTTGTAGACGCCCCACTGGCCCGCAAGGATCGTCACGCCGGTCTTCGGGATCAAGTTCTCGACCGCCCATTCCTGCAGTACGCTCGCGTCATCATCGCCGTGCCATTTGGCGTCGCGCAGAACGGCCGGCTTTGCGTCCTTTGCCGCTGCGCCGTGCGCCTCGGCCTTCGCGTCCTCAGCTGCTGCGTACTTCGCGGCCGCTCCCTCAAGAACGCCGGCGGCGAGCCGCTCGGCGTCTGGATCTCGAGGGTTGAGCTCTTCTCCCATCTGATCGGCAAGCCACTGGGCGGCCTCTTTCGGCCCCGGCGCGCCACGCCATTCGATGACGAGATCAATCGCCGTTCGGGCTCCGTTGCGGGGATCGCCCATGTCGTGGACGCCGAAGTCCTTCGCCCCAGCCCGGGAGATTGAGATGTCCTCCTCGAGGTCGCGGCCGAGATCCTTGGAGGCGACGCGCCAAGTGTCGGCGCCAGGGTTGTGCCGCGCCGTCGGAAAGAGCGTCGGAACCCACGCCTCGAGGTTTGCGAACGCCAGATCGTTGATCCGACGCCACGGGCCGCTTGATGACGCCGAAAGCGCGCCCACCGGCTGCGCCGCCGGATGCTGGATCACCTCGCCCTTCGGCGCGGGCGGATGCGCCTCAATCCTGGCCAGGATCCGCTCGAGCGTGCGGGGCGCTTCGTTGATCGCGTCCGGCGCGGTTTCCAGCTTGTTGCCGGTCACGGTCAGGTAGCGGCCCTGACTGTAGACCTCGACACTGATATCCGAGCGCGCGATCGCCTTCTCGATCGTCCCGCACGCGAACATGCGCACGCCCTTTCCGCTCGGCGAAATCTCGGCGTACGTCTCGCCGCAAGCGATGATTTCGGCCGCCCAATCCACGAGCTCGCCGGTCTGCAGGTCGCGGACACCGTCGAGATCGACGCCGACGAGGCTATCCTCCGGGCGCAGGACGTATCCCACGCCGCTCGCCTCGCCTGGCACACTCCCCCTGGCCCGATCGAAGGTCGTCCAGGTCGAAGGGTCGGAGACACTCGCTGTGCCGCCGGTCCTCGCATTGATCGGCGGCTTGGTTGACTTTCCCCCTCGCAGGCGCGGTTTCCAGCAGACCCATTGCGGGCGCGCCACGAGCTCGGCGAGAGCGGCGCGCGTCTTGATGACGTCGCATGGATTGGGGCGCGCTGACGCAGGCGGCCGGACGTACGCCTCGGCTTCCGCGGCCGTCATGGGCTGCCGGGGCGCACGGTCAGCCATTGGCCGACTCCAGACGCCGGAACGCCTCGATAACCAGGTCGCCGTCGCGCTCGGCCAGCCGCGCCAGGAGGGGCTTGCGGTGCAGGTCCTCACTCCGCCGGCTCGGAGGCGTATTCGTCAACTCGAACAACGTCGCTAAATTCCGGAGGCCCACAGCCTCCGTTTCTGGGTCGTCGTTCTTGAGATCGACCTGTGTAGAAAAGCGGCGTCCCGCATACTGGCCGGCTATGACCCCGAACGTCACGATGAGCGCGCTGCCTCCTGCGACAGTGCGAACGTCGCTTTCGATGATTTGCACAAGGCTTTCGTCCGGAAACACGTCACGCGTGGCGACCACGCCGAGTTCGCGAACGCGGGCTTCGTAACCGCGAAGCGCCCGCTTCATGGCCGAAGCCTCTGCCCCCACTTGGCCGGTCGCCTTTGCTACTGACCAGGCGAACTGGCCGATGGCTGTTTGAAGCGCCTTGGCGTCGATCGTCGCGCCGCTGTCGCAGAGGCCCGCCACGAATTCCGCGATGGTCTCGCCGAATGTCAAAAAGTGAAGGCCGTTCATCGCCGACCTCCCGCGAAGACGAAGGGGGCCAACGCGGCGGCGATCGACGGCGTGAGCGCTGCGCGCCGGCTAAGAACCGTGGCGCGCCAGGCGCAGAGCTGTTGATCGGAGATTAAATTTGCGATATCGGGATGCCACGAGCCGCCAAGCATCGTGCTTTCCCGAGGGTCACGCCCGGCATCACGCGGGGTCGCGGCCCTCGCCGCTTTTGAGACGGCCATCGATCACGCTGTGTCGGCCCTGAGAAGCGCCTCGGCAGACTCAACGGGCACTACCGCGCGTCCCGCAATCTTCACGATCGTAAGCTTGCCCTGAGCCTTCAGTTTGTAGGCGGTGGACCGCGAGATTCCGTACCTTCGGCAGAAGTCGGGAACGCGAAGAGCGCGTTCGTAAAGAGAACTATGATCGCTCGGGATCGGGGGCACTGGATCACCTTTCTGACGGCTTTGCATCCGCCGTGGGTTTCGGTGATCCCAGAAAGCACGCGCCTGCTTGTCCCGGTCTACAAAAAGTCGACACCGCATGAGGATCGTTATTCAATGATCCGAAAGCTTATCGGACGGCTATCTATCCGTCCGCTCTTTTGGCGCGCTGATACGCACGGAAGATACTATCAGGATCCGAGTAGTATGGTTTTTTGGGAGGCGGAAGAGGGTAGCGTTGTCGCTCAGCACTGATTCGTTCGTTGATCGCGTCCTTTTTCCTTTGTGCGACAGGGAGGATATTCCGCCTCGTTTTGGGCTTCTTCGCGAAGGCGGGATCAGACTCGATTTCCGCTACGACAATGCCAGCGATCAAATGACCCGGCATTTTTGCTTCTCTCGCACTTTGAGCCCGAGACCGCCCAATCTCTTTGAGGGCCGTTAGAACTTCGGTACCCCGCTGGATCTCTGGGCCTAGCGGTGTCTCCCTATGATCAGTTTTGGCAGACGCAGCTTCCACGTCGCCCACTACTGAGGGCCATAGTCTCAGAGTCCGTCCGGAGACTTCATGAGGGATTACAGAGTTTTCTGAGCATCAGGCGGATTGAGGCGAGCCGCAGGAAGGCGAGGGCGTTGTGGCTGAGGTTTTCCCAGTCCTTGGCGAGGCGGCGGCAGCGACCCAGCCAACCGATGGTGCGTTCGACGATCCATCGTTTGTGGACGACGAGGAAGCCTTTGGCGCGATCGGAACGGCGCACGATTTCGGTGGCGAGGCCCGGCATGACGCGCGCCAAGCCGTCATGGAAAACCGGTCCGGCGTAGGCGCTGTCGGCGAACAGCTTCTCGAGGAACGGGAACTGTCCGAACATTGTGGACAAGAGCATCAGTCCGCCGTCGCGATCCTGAACATTGGCGGAGGTGACCAGCGCGTGCAGCAGCAGACCCAACGTATCGACGAGGATGTGGCGCTTCTTGCCCTTGATCAGCTTGCCGGCGTCGAACCCATGCGGATCGATGCAGGCCCCCCTTTTTCCGCGCTTTTCACGCTCTGGCTATCGACGATACAGGCGGTGGGGCTGGCCTCGCGGTCATTCTGCTCGCGGCATTTGACGTAGAGCGCGTAGTGCATCCTCTCCAATGTGCCGTCGTGGCTCCACAGGCAAAAGTAGCCGTTCACCGTGCTGCGCGGCGGCAGGTCTTTCGGCATGTAGCGCCACTGGCATCCGGTGCTCAGGACGTACATCACGCCGTTCACCACCTCGCGCATGTCGACGCGCCGCTTGCCGCCGCCATGCCTGGCGGGCGGGATCAGCGGGCCGATATGCCGCCATTCCGCGTCGGTCAGATCGCTCGGATAGCGCAGCTGGTCGCGGTTGTAGAGAGGACGGTTTTCCGGTGTCCACATAGGGCGCCTCACGAATCGACGCCACAGGGGATCATACCAGAGTCGTGCTCCTCAAGCGGTTTTCTCAACCCCCGACAACCGACTCAAACAACTCGCAGAGTCCCCGGACGGACACTCAGAACCTCCTCCCAAGAGTCCGCGCGAAGGTCGGTTTTCAGCACCCGGAAACCGCCGCCGCCTTCAACAATTCTAGCTAGACCATCATCGGTGAATTCTAGGATGCGCTCCCCGCTATATTCGACTTCTAGGTCTACTGGGCCTGCAAATTTGTGTGCCCTTGTCGGAAAATCCCCGGCGCGCAACTCTTTCAAATCTTCGGCTTTTGAAGCGCGGCCGCTGACCCTAAGATGGCCTGCGTTTACCGCTCTTACGAGATCCGCCAATGCGCGATCCCACGCCTCTTTTGTCGACTCGTCTTCAACGATTGTATACGAGTTGTGGTCGTCCGGATCGTCCTCGAGAGTATATGCCGGGCGTCCAATTTCGCCGACGATATGCTCGACCACCTCAACGAGAGGCACGTCCGTACGATATGCTTCGATGTCCACCATATCGCGAGCTCTCGCGCGTGCCCAGATGGAGCACGGGGAAGCGAGCGGGCTTCATCTCGCTTGTCGGTTGGCCCCTATCCCCGCGCGTCTCTGTTCGGCCTAAGCGCTCCGTCGCAGCGGCGTCACGTTCACGCCGCCCTCACGCGGCTCGCAATATTTCGCCCAGGCGTCCATGAGTTTTCGTCGCATATCGAGCAGCGTCGTCCGATTGTAGGCGCGCTCGACCTTGCCGCCGACCTTGTGCCCCATGGCGTGCTCGATGGCGGCGTGCGGGAAGGTCGCGACCTCTTCCGCCCATGTCCTGAACGAGGCGCGAAAGCCGTGCGCCGTAATTGGTCGACCCGAGACCGGATCTGCCCATCGTGGCCTGGCATTCTCGTCCGCGCCCTCCGGCTTGGCGTTCATGCGCCTCAGGAGCGTCAACAGCGCCATATTCGAGAGCGGGGCCTTCGCCTTCTGCCCGGGGAAGACGTAGTCGCTCGTCTTGATCTTCTGCGCCGCCCTGAGGACCTCGACGGCGCGCGGCGACAAGGGAACCTCGAAGGCCTCAGTCCGATGCTCGCGATCTTTCAAGTTGACAAGCGGGACCGTCCACAGCGCCTTGTCGAGATCGAACTCCGGCCACTTCGCCTTGAGCACTGCGTCCGTGCGGACATTCGTCAGAATCAGGAATTCAAGCGCCAGGGCGGCGACGGCTTCGCGCTCGCGAAGCGCCTTGATGAACTCGGACATCTCTTCGTAGGCGAGCGATGGGTGGCGGCCTCGCGTCAGTTCCTTCGGCGCTTCGAAGCCCATCGCCTTGAGATCGTCCCAACGCGCGGGATTGTCGGGCATCGCCACGCCATGCTCATCGCGAAGAATGACGCGAGCGCGGTCGAAGACGCGACGGATGGCCGGATAGAGCTTGCGCGCGACCTCCGGCTTTGGGCGCCAGACTGGCCGCAAGACGGCGACGACCTCGAGCGTGGTGATCTCGTTGACGGCCCGGTCGAGCAGATCCTTGCAATAGTCCTCGCCGAGATGGCGACCCCACTGATAGCGAACCTTCGCATTGACGGACTTGGCCTGGGCGTCGGCGATGACGAGCTTGGCGATGTCCCTGAAGGTCGGCAGGGGCTTTGCGGCCTTCTTCGCGGCGCGCTCCGCCTCGATGGGATCGACCCCTTTGGCGATGAGCGCCCGGAATTCTCCCGCTTTCGTTCGGGCGTCCTTGAGGCCGACGTCGGGGTAGGCGCCGAGGCCCTTGTCCTTTCGAGCGCCGGCAACCTGATACCGCAGGACCCACTTCTTGCGGCCGGCGTCACTGACGACGAGGTAGAGCCCATCGCCGTCGCTGTGGCGTCCAGGCTCGGCCGTCTGCGCCCCCCGTTCCGTCAGCCGCGCCATCGCTCCAGTCCCACATTTGGTCCCACACTTTGACGCGGATTGTAGCGAACGACGGCGGACGGGGGAAGACGATTGCCAGCGCTGAGGCCAAGATTCTCAGGGGTTTGCGAGACTGCGGCGAATAACCGTGGATCGCAGTATGGTTCCTTCTTGCGGCACCAATAATATCAAAGGCTTAGACCGAGAAAATAGTAACCGGGGCGCTCGCCGCCAACGTCCATTGCCCTTCCTCGACGAACTGGGAACAGACGTGTTCCAATCCCACGCGGCTGAATTGAGCTGCAGCGCGATCCGACCTGAAGCGCCGAACGGACCGAGGGCGTAGCCGCAGCCCCGACGATCATGACGATGCCCGTCCAACAAATCCAAAGACCGTAGGCGACGCCGCCGGCGCCCTGAGCGCGCAGCGCCTCGTCGATGGCGATGCAATCCATCGAAACAAAACCCCATGAAGAGCTGCGAGCGGCCAGGGCGCTCCGTCAGACCACGCAGGCCACCACCCGCTCCTGGGTCAGCTCCGGTCCCGCCTCCAGCTCCGCCACCACCCCGCCCTCGCGCATGACGTAGACCCGGTCGCTGATGCCGATGAGCTCGGGCAGCTCGCTGCTGATCATGAGGATGCCCACGCCAGTGCCGGCGATCTGGTCAATCAGCTTGTGGATCTGGGCCTTGGCGCCCACGTCGATGCCCCGGGTGGGCTCGTCCAGCATGAGCAGCCGCGGCGCGGTGCTCAGCCACTTACCCAATACGCACTTCTGCTGGTTGCCGCCGCTTAGGGTGGACACCAGCTGCTCGCTGGAGCGCGCGACAATGTTCAGCTGCTGGATGAGTCCAGCGGCCTGGCGCTCCTCCCTGGGCCGGGACAGGAAGCCCAGGGTGGCCACGGACCCCAGGGAGGCCAGACTCAGGTTCTCCCGGATAGACATGGGCAGAATCAGGCCCTCGGTCTTGCGGTCCTCGGAAAGGTAGGCCACGCCGGCACGGATCAGCCGGGCCGGACTCCAGCCGTTGGTCTTCCGGCCCAGGTAGCGCACCTCGCCGCCGTGGAACCGGCGCGCCCCGAACACGGACTTGGCCAGTTCGGTGCGGCCGCTGCCCATCAGGCCGCCCAGGCCCACCACTTCGCCCCGGCGCACCGTGAGGTCGATGGGCGGGGTGTGCGGGGCGAGGCGAAGGCCGCGCACTTCGAGGACCGGCTCCGGGCGCACAGCGTGGGCGCGCGGGTACATCTCGTCGATGGATCGCCCCGCCATCATCCAAATGACCGAATCCGGCTTGAACTCCTGGATGAGCAGGGTGCCCACCCGGCGGCCGTCCCGCAGGACCGTGAAGCGGTCGCCGATGGCCAGGATCTCCTCGAACCGGTGCGAAATGTAGACGATGCCGATGCCGTCCGCGCGCATCCGCCGGATCAGTTCGAACAGCACGTCGATCTCCCGCTTGGTGAGACTGGCGGTGGGTTCGTCCATGATGACCACCCGGGACTTGAAGGACATCGCCTTGGCGATCTCCACCAGCTGCTGCTGGGCGGTGGAGAGCCGGGCCACGGGCAGGCGCGGATCCAGATCGGTGGATAGGGCCTTGAGCAGTTCGGCGCTGCGCCGGTACATTTCGGCGGCGTCCTTGAGCCCGCGCCGGCGCGGTTCCCGGCCCAGGAAGATGTTGTGCGCCACGTCCAGGTTGGCGCAGAGGTTGAGCTCCTGATGGATGAAGGCTACGCCCTTCTCTCGGGCGTCCCGCGCGTTAGCCAGGATGGCCCTCGCGCCGGCGATTTCCAGCTCGCCCCGGTCCGGCGGGATTATGCCGCCAAGGATCTTCATCAGGGTGCTCTTGCCGGCGCCATTCTCGCCCACCAGCACGTGCACCTCGCCGGGAAAGAGGTCGAAATCGACCTCCTCCAGGATCTTCACGTCGGTGTTGCGGAGCGGCCGGCCGTCGCCGCCGTAAATGAACTTGGTGATGCCGCGCATGGAAACCAGCGGTTCCAACATCGTCTCCTCAAGCCCTGCGGTTGGTCAGGTTGCCGAAGATGATCGCCACCAAGACGATCGCGCCCTGGACGGCGAGATACAGGTGATAGGAGACCCCCAGCAGGTTGATGCAGTTCTCGATGATCTTGATGGACAACACGCCGAGGATGCTGTTCACCACCGACCCCACGCCGCCGAATAGGCTAGTGCCGCCTACGATTGCCGCGGTCACCACTTCGAAGGTGAATACGCCCCCGCCCATGTTGGGTTGGGCGGCGTTCACCCGGATGGTGAATAGAAGGCCGGAGAGCGCCGCCAGGGTTGCGCAAAGGGCGTAGACCGAGACATTGATCCGGGCGACGGGCACGCCGCTCAGCTCCGCGGCCCGGGCGCCGAAGCCGAACGCTTTGAGCTGCCGGCCGAAGATGGTCCGGCTGATCAGCAGGTGGAACACCACCGCCACCCCCAGCGCCAGGAACACCGCCGAGGGCAGCCCGAACATGGGCGTGCGCCCGATGGCCAGGAAGCCCTTGGGCAGCCGGTTGATAATCGACCCCTGGCTGACGATCTGGGCCAGGCCGTAGAGAACGTAGCCGGTGCCAAGGGTCGTGATGAAGGCCGGGACCCGCATGAACTGGGTAATCAGCCCATTGAAGAGGCCCAAGGCCAGGCCCAGGGCGAGGATCGCCGCCAGCACCGCGGGCGCCGGCCAGAGCCAGGTATTGGCCATGATTCCGGAGACAATGGAGGCCAACCCGACCACGTAGCCGAGGGACAGGTCGATGCCGCCGGTCATGAGCACGATGGTCATGCCGATCACGGCGATGGCCGGGATGGCGGACTGCTTCAGGATCACTTCCGCGTTATCCAGGGCGGCGAAGTTCTCCACGAACAGGCTGGCCAGGATGACCAGGACCAGGAAGATGGACAAGGCGACGTTGCGGCCAAGCAGGTTGAGGAGGCGGTCGGAAGCGATGCGGGGGAGGCCCCTGGCCGCCGCCGCCGGAGCCTGGGCTGTTCGTTCCCCGCGCTCGCCGGGCCCCGGGCCGGCCTGGAGGTCCTCTGTCGCACGAGCGCTCATAGGGCGCCCCGGGTGGCAAGTTCGCTGCGTCTGTGGACCGCTCCGCTCAGATAGACGATGACGATGATGATGGAGCCGATGAACACGTTTTGCATGAATGGATGGATCCCAAGCAGGTTGAGCACGTTGCGCAGGCAGCCGATGACCAGCGCGCCGACCACGGCCATGGGAACGGAGCCCCGGCCGCCGGCGAGGTCCACGCCCCCGACGATGCAGGCGGCGATGGCGTCCAGTTGGTAGGCGTCACCCTGAGTAGGTTGAACGGTGTCCAACTGGGCCGATAGCAGCAGGCCGGACACCGCGGCGCAGAAGCCGGAGAAGCCGAACACGAAGAACTGCAGCCGGGCGGCGCTGAGGCCCTCTTGGCGCAGCACGGTCTCGTTGCCCCCCAGGGCGTAGATGTGGCTGCCGAGAGGCGTGAAGCGCTGGATGAAGAAGCCCAGCCCCAGGAAGGCCAGCAGCAGCAGGTCGGACAGGGGGACGCCGCCAATTGTGCCGTTGCCGATGAACACGAAGCGCTCGGGAAACCCGCCGATGGAGCAGCCGCCGTTGATGGTCAGGGCCAGGCCCTGGCTGATCTGGCCCACCACCAGGGTGGTGATGAAGGCCGGCACGGTGAGCTTGGACACCATCAGGCCGTTGAAGAGGCCCATGGCGGTTCCCGCCAGCATGCCCGCGGCCATGCTCGCCGGCAGGTCGACCCCGGCGAGCATGAGCACGCCACTGACCATTGGGCAAAACGCCAGCAGACCGGCCAGGGATAGGTCGATCCCCTTGATGACGATGACGAAGGTCATCCCCACCGCGCAGATGCCGGTGATGGACGATTGCCTGACGACGTTGAATAGGTTCGACAGGTCCAGGAAGTGCGGGACCCGGGAACCCAGAGCAAGGAAGGCTGCGATGGGGATCAGTATGGCCAATCCCCGCCGCGCCGCGGGAACGAAATTCACGATATCAGAACGCCCACTTGCGGGCTTCGGTCAGGTTGGTCTTGTCGTAGACCATGGTGCCGGAGTTGATCATCTTGGGGATGCTGTCGGCCGCTTTTTTGCCGTCGAGCACGGCCAGCAGGTTCTCCACCGCGATGGTCCCCATTTTGGCCGGGAACTGGGCCATGGTGCCCACAATGGCGCCCTGCTCCACCAGGTCCACCGCCTTCTTGGAGCCGTCCACCGACAGGATCTTGATGCCGGTGCGGTTGGCGTCGCCGATGGCCTGGAGGGTCCCGTCCAGCATCACGTCCGAGGCGCTGAACAGGCCATCGACCTTCTTGTTGGCCTGAAGCATATTCTCGGTCACCTGCATGGCGACTGAATTGGTCCAGTTGCCAGGCTGCTCGCCCACCACCTTCAGGCCGCTGCCCTCGATGCCCGCCTTGAAGCCGTCCACCCGCTGGTCACCGGCTGAGCTGCCATTGGCGCCGCGCACGATCAGCACGTTGCCCTGGCCGCCCAGCTCCTTGACCATGCGCTGACCGGCTACCTTGCCGGCGTTGAAATTGTCGGTGCCCACGTAGGAGATGTAGAGCGACTCGTTACCCTTCTCCACTGAGGAGTTGACCACGATGACGGGGATTTTGGCGGCTTGGGCCTTTTTCAGCACCGGCACCACCGCCTTGCCGTCCATGGGGTTGAGGACGATGGCGTCGACCTTCTTGGCGATAAGGTCCTCAACCTGGTTTACCTGGATGGAGACGCCTGTCTCGTCCCCGGCGGTGACCAGGAGAAATTTGTTGCCGGACTTCTCCACCGCCTGCTGGATGGAGGTGGCGATGGCCTTCTGGAAGTCGTCGTTGGTGACCGTCTTCAGACTGAAGGCGATGGTGTAGGGCGTGTCGGCGACGGCTGCGGCTGAGGAAAGGGCCAAGCCGAAGGCCATTGCGAGGAGCCGTTTCATGGTAAAGCCTCCGTAAAAGACATTATCGTTGGGATTAGCGATAATGTTGAACTGGGTATTCTCGCGAATTTCTACCGGGGTCAGGTTATTATTCCATGCCTTGAACTCTCTGGTTATTGCTGACGGTGGGCGAGCCCCACGAGATTCTCTCGAGCTTCCCTGGCCTCGTCTCCGCGCTCAGGCGCCGTAGATGTGCCGGCCGATGATCTGGTTCTGGTAGCTCTCGTCGAGTTCGCAGAAATAGC
This sequence comes from uncultured Alphaproteobacteria bacterium, assembly GCA_963822215.1. Taxonomy (GTDB): domain Bacteria; phylum Pseudomonadota; class Alphaproteobacteria; order Rhizobiales; family Beijerinckiaceae; genus Roseiarcus. The sequence continues at coordinate 818,787 of CAWGGX010000004.1, read as the reverse complement.
CGCTCCAGCCCCACACCCGGACCACAAGGTTGCGGTGCCGCTCGGGATGCAGCTGAGCGTCCCGGAGGGTATCGACGTTCAGGGTGTTGAGCTGCATCTGTTGGCAGCCGGAGCGGACGAAGGCGCGGATAAACAACGCCACCTTCTCGACCGCTTCCGTCCCCCTGAACAGGCTGTCCGCCAGCTCCATCGTGAGCGGGCCGCCGTTGCAGATGCGCCGGTAGTCGAGCTTGCCGAAGCTCTGCAGCACGCTCAGAGGCCCCCGCACCTGCACCTCCGGCGAAGGCGCCAAGGACGAGCTGAAGAACGCCCCCTTGCGCCGGCCGTCGGCGGTGGCCCCAACGGTGGGTTCGCGCATGCCCTCGTGACCGCGGGCCAGCCAGATGTAGTACATGGCCGAGCCGGCGCCCGGGCGGTAACGGCCGCCGCGGCCGTTGTCGCCAGCGGCGGCGCAAGCGTCAGCGAAGCGGTCGAACAATTCCACCAGCAGGCCGTCGACGGCGTCGTCGTGATTGCCCACCTTGGGCGCGCGCTCGCGCAGTTCGGTCCGGAGCGCCTCCTCGCCCTGGAAATCCGCGTCCAGGGCCCGGATCAGACGGGTCGGATCGATTCGCCGCTGGTCGTAAACCAGGGTGCGCACCGCCGCGAGGGCGTCGGCGGCGTTGGCCGAGCCCGCGCCGTGGACGCCGAAGTTGTTGTACTTGAGGCCGTGGCAGAGGTCCCGGCCGCGTTCCAGGCAACCGTCCATCAGCACCGAGTACCAGGGCGCCGGCGGCAGCAGCAGCTTTCGGCCGGCCTCGGCCAGGCCGCGCACCTGCTCGGCCAGATCGGCGCCGGCGCGCTTCAGGATCTGGTCGAAACCCTCCCCGGCCTGGAGCCCGGCGCGAATTGCCCGGTCCGCGGCGGCCGGCATGGACACGGCGCCGATATTCACCACCTCCATGCCCTTGCCGGGAATGATGAACTCCCAGCAGGCGGCCACGGTATAGTCCCGGGCGTCCTCCAGGTCGTAGCCGGCGGCCGCCAGGCCCGGGATCACGACCTCGTCGTTGCACCACTGGGGAAAGCCCAGGCCGATGCGGGTCAACTCGACACCCTTGGCCAGCAGGCCCAAGTCGGTGTCCCGGGTCACCCGCAGGTTGATCTTGGGATCGATCAGCGCCACCTTGTGGCCGGCCTCCAGCACCATGGCGGTTAGGGGGTTCACCCCGTCGCCGCCGTCCCGGCGCACCCCGCCCAGCATCAGCGATTGGCCGTTGTCGCCCTGCTGGATTCCCGGGTAGAGGTCGCTGTCCTTGTTCAGGCTGATGAAGAACTCCTCCAGCAGTTCCTGGGCTTGCGCCGGAACCAGACGGCCCTCGGCCAAGTCCGCTTCCAGGTACGGCCAAAGATACTGGTCCAGCCGACCTAGCCCGCAGTGGTAGTGCCCGCTCAGCCAGAGAACGGCATGGCACAGACGCAGGGCCTGGAGCGCTTCGTGGAAGCTGGCGGCAGGATGGGCCGGCGCCCGTTGCAGCACCTCGGCCAGGTCGTCCCGGCCCAGGGCCATAGCCGCTGCGGCGTAGCGGCGGGCCAGTTCCAGCACCGCGTCGATGCACTCAATCGCGGCGTCGAGGAAAATCAGGGCTTCCCGGTCGCCGGCCAATCGGGCCCGGGTGGCCTGGGCCGCCGCGCGCCGGGCGAGCAGGCCCTGTCCCAGGACCATGCTCCAGTCGGCGCAGATGTTGCTGATGGGCCCGAGTTCGTGGAAGGCGCGCCCAGCCAGGAGCCCGTCCATTTGCTCCGGACGGTACAGGGACGGAATCCGGCGGACCGTCCGGGTGAACACGATGCGCTCATCCGGCTCGATCACCACGGTCTGCGCCTCGCACATGCGCCGGGTCAACCGGGCCGCGCGCTGAGTCCAGTCAAGGCCCTCGCGCTCGCATTCGGCCAGAACGTCCACCGTGTCGGTGGTGCGGGAGCGGTGGTGCTCACCGGCCCGGATGCGCCGCTTCATCTCCGCCAGCCGGGGCGAGAGCTCCGGCAGGACCGCCTTCTGCTCGTCCAGGACGGCGTTCATAGGATCCTCGCATCCACTTGAAGCTCATGAAAGGGCGCGAGATCGGTCCGGCACGGAGCGGTCTCGTCATAGTCCGGGCGCCATTCCAGGCCGCATGCCGCGTACTTGCCTCCGGCCGCTCGGTTGTAAGGCAACAGTTCCACCCGCGGCCGCCCAGGCAGTTCCCGGAGATGGCGGGCGATGGCGCTCAGATTGGCTTCCGTGTCGGTCACCCCGGGCACCAACGGCACCCGGATCAGATAAGCCACGCCCAGATCCGCCAGCCGTTCCAGGTTTTCCAGAATCACCTGGTTGTGGGCGCCGGTCCAACGCCGGTGCGCCTCCGGGTCCATGAGCTTGAGGTCGAAAAGCACCAGGTCGCAGCGGCGGACCACCCGCAGGAAACTCTCCGCGGGAGCGAACCCGGTGGTGCCGAGGACCACGTGCAGGCCTTCCAGCCGCTCCAGCACGGCCTCAAGGAAGGCTGCCTGCATGAGTGGTTCGCCGCCGGAGAAGCTCACCCCGCCGTCGGCCAACAGCGGCGCCTGGCGATTTAGGAGAGTGGCCAGTTCATCGGCCCGGTAGCTCCGGCCAGAGATCCGATCGCCATTGGGCCCGCGCAGAACCTGCGGCTCCTGGGACCTGCCCTCCGGGTTGTGGCACCAGGCGCAGCGGAGCGGGCAGCCCTTGAGAAACACCGTGGTGCGCAGTCCGGGGCCATCGTGAATGGTCAATTCACGAATGTCGAAGACGACCCCGGTCACGGACGCTCGCATCCTTTGCCCCATTCCGCCTTGTCGCGGCCGCCGTACAGCCGGCTCCTCCCTTCGCCGACCCCGCGGCGTTGCATTTCTGCGATTTATCATATAAATCATTTGAGTTAAGCGTTGGGTCGCCGTCTCGATCGCGCGAGCTTCTTTCTTCACGAGCGGCGTCACGCGGGCGCCGTTTTGCGGAGAGCGCGAGGCCGGTCGACCAGCTTTGTCAGGCGAGGCGCGTTCGCGCGCTGCACATCCGGGGAGGACAGTCTGCAGGCGCCAGTTGATTTGACGTCGAGGCGACAGGTTGGGACCACAGCTCTGTCGCTGCCGCCTTTCGGGCAGGGGACGGGGCCGCTCGGCAACCTGTTTGAGACGCTCTCAGAGGCGACAGCGCAGGGCGCGCTCGAATCCGCCTGGTCCGCCGGCGTCCGCTACTACGACACCGCGCCCTGGTACGGACGCGGGCTCTCGGAACTGCGCCTCGGAGCGTTCCTGAGATCGAAGCCGCGCGACGCCTTCCTCCTCACGACCAAGGTCGGCCGAACGCTGAAGCGCCCGCTGAACCCGGGGACTTTCGACCGCTCGCCCTGGATCGGAGGGTTGAGCTTCGACGTCGTGTTCGATTATTCCTACGACGGGATCATGCGCTCCTACGAGCAGGCGTTGCAGCGGCTGGGCGTTCCCGTTGTGGACGGCTTGATCATCCACGATCTCGATCGAGGGTTTCTCGGCGACGCTTTCGCCGGCCACACGCGAGGTCTGCTCGAGAGCGGCGTCAAGGCGCTCGAGGACCTTAAGCGCTCCGGCGACATCCGCGCCGTTGGCATGGGCTTCAATCTAGCGGAGGCGATGGACACCTTCATCGACAAGATCGACCTCGATTTTGCGCTGGTCGCCCATCCCTATACGCTTCTCGAACAGGCAAGCCTGACGGGCGGCATGGCGCGGTGCCTTGCGCGCAACGTCTCGGTGATCGTGGGCGCGCCTTTCGCATCCGGGATCCTCGCGACAGGGTCGAGTCCGCGCGCGACCTACGCTTATTCGATCGCTTCTCCCGAGATCCAGAAAAAGGTCGCCGCCATCGAAGCCGTTTGCGCCGCCCATCATGTGAGCCTCCCCGCTGCGGCGCTGCAGTTTCCGCTTGCCCACCCCGCCGTCATCTCCGTGATCGCCGGCGCGGTCCGGGCGAGCGAGGCCTCGGCGAACGCCGCGCATGTTCAGGAGCCCATTCCTGCGGCTTTTTGGTCGGACCTCAAATCGAAGCGCCTGATCGACCCCGAGGCTCCGACGCCGAGTTGACTCAGCGCAAATCTGCGAGGTTCCGTCTCAACTTTTCGGGTCGCGATCAATGAAAGCCATTGTCATCCACGCCCCCAAGGATTTGCGCTACGAGGAGGTGGCCGACCAACCCCTCGGCCCAGACGACGTGCGGGTGAAGATCGAGGTCGGGGGCATCTGCGGATCGGACCTTCACTATTACCGCCAGGGTGGGTTCGGCGCCGTAAGGCTTCGTCATCCGATGGTTCTGGGGCACGAGATCGCTGGCGTCGTCTTCGAGACTGGCCGCGACGCGACTTCCCTCCGGATCGGCCAACGCGTGGTCGTCAATCCCAGCATGTCGTGCGGCGTCTGCTCCTTTTGCCGGAAGGGCCTGCGCAACCATTGTTCGGACATGCGCTTCTACGGCAGCGCGATGCGGACGCCGCATGTCGACGGCGGCTTCCGCCAGACGCTTGTTTGCAAGGCGGAACAAGCGATTCCCATTCCGGACGCGCTGACTCTCGGCGAGGCGGCTTTCGCCGAGCCGGTCGCCGTGTGCCTGCACGCCGCGGCGCGGGCTGGTTCGTTGCTCGGCAAGAGGCTGTTGGTGCTGGGGGCCGGTCCGATCGGCACGATCATGGCGCTTGTCGGGCGGGCCGCCGGCGCGGACTGGGTCGCCGTCGCCGATCTGATCGATGAGCCCTTGCGCCGCATCGCCGACCTCGGGGCCGACGAAACGATCAACGCCGCGAGGGAGGCCGATCGGCTCGCCAGCCACGCAGAGGGTAAGGGAACCTTCGACGTCGTCTTTGAGGCTTCCGGCAGCGCGCAGGCCACCGTTTCGGCGCTCGACGTGGTCAAGCCGCGCGGAACCGTGGTCTGCGTCGGTCAGGGCGCGCGCCCCGAGATCAACATATCGACAATCGTGACAAAGGAGATCAACGTGATCGGCGCCTTCCGATTCGATGACGAATTCCGCCTGGCCATCGATTATATCGCCCGGAACCGCACGCAGATCCGAGCGCTCCTGACCGCCACCGTTCCCGCCTCCGATCCGACGCCGGCCTTCGATCTTGCGGCGGACAAGACCCGCTCGGTCAAGGTGCATCTCCAGTTTTAACGGCCGTAGCGCGGCCCGATAGGAACCGCCATTGAGTTACCTCGACGCCCTTTTTGCGCTGGATGGAAAAGTCGCTCTGGTGACGGGCTCCAACCGGGGCATCGGATTTTGTCTGGCGCGCGGTCTCGCAAACGCTGGCGCAGCCGTCGTTCTCAACGGTCGCGACCGCGAGCGAACGGAAGCGGCGGCGCGCCATCTGAAAGACGAAGGGCTCGCCGCCTCGACATCGATCGCAGATGTGACCGACCGTGAGGCTGTCATCCGCGAAGTAAACCGAATCGAAGAGGAGTTCGGAGCCATCGATGTCGTGGTGAACAACGCGGGAATACAGTATCGTGCGCCATTCGTCGAGTTCCCGGCCGAGAAGTTCGATGCGATCATGCGCTCCAATGTCTATGGTCCTTTCTTCGTCGGACAGGCGGCGGCAAAGGGCATGATTGAGCGCGCGCGAGGTTCGATCATAAACATCTGCTCAGTGCAAAGCGAGCTCGGGCGTCCGTCCATCGTGCCCTACACGACATCGAAGGGCGCGATGAAGATGATGACAAAGGCGATGGCGGCGGAGCTTGGCCCCTCGGGCGTAAGGGTCAACGGGCTCGCGCCCGGCTATTTCCGCACGGACCTCAACGAAGCGCTGACGAAGAACCCCACGTTCTCGGACTGGCTGGTAAGCAGGACCCCGCTCGGCCGATGGGGCGAAACGGACGAACTCATCGGCGCGGCGATCTTTCTGGCTTCGGACGCTTCGAGTTTCGTCACAGGTCAGATGATTTACGTGGACGGCGGGATCACGAGCGCGATCTGAGCGAGGCTCCCTCGACTAGAGTTTGGAAGCTGTCATGGAACGACGACGCCGCGATGGACTTGTGGGTTTACAGATGACAAGCGGGGCAAGGCCGGAGGTCAAACGGGGTCTTCCCGCCGCCGGCCGCGTCTTTGGCAGCTTTGGCTCTGGAAATATTACCGTCGAACTCGTGAACCGCCTTGGACACGAGATCGTTGCGGGTCGCTTCGGCGTCAGCGACATCCTTCCGAACGAGGGCGCCCTGTCGTCGGAGCTTCAGATCAGCCGGACGGCGGTCCGTGAAGCCATCAAGATGCTGACGGCGAAAGGCTTGGTCGGTTCGCGGCCGCGGCGAGGCACCGAGGTGCGGCCAGTCTCGGATTGGAACCTCCTTGATTCGGACGTGCTGCGATGGCTGCGAGAGAGTCCGCCCGACCGCAAAACTGTCATTGAACTCCTCGAACTGCGTCTGGGTTTCGAGCCTGAGGCGGCCGCCCTTGCGGCGCGGCGAGCGGAGCCTTCTCAACTTGCCCGAATCGAGGAGGCTTACGGCTTCATGCGAGAGTCGGCTGCGGGCCGCTACGACCCGGTCGAAGCCGATTGCCGTTTCCACGTGGCCATTATCGCGGCCACGAGCAATCGTTTCTATCAGCCCCTGGGCGCCCTCGTGCGAACGGCGCTTTCACTGACCGCCCCTATCACCAACGCGATCTTCGGCCATTCTGTCGGCGATCTCGAGGCGCACGGCGAGGTTCTTCTCGCGATTGAAAAGAAGGATGAGCAGCGGGCCTATGACCAGATGCGCAGAATGCTTTCCAACGTCGCAAAGGAGGTCGCCGAGGCCAAGACTTTGCCCCCCGTTTCCCGATCATCGACCAGTCGCCGCTCCACAACAGGGAGCGGTTGACGGCGCATTGCAAAGCGCGCTCGCTGTGCTCGACGCGCGTATCGACCGAACCAAGTCGACAGATGCTAGAGCGGTTTCCGACCAGGCCGAATTGTCATTGCGAGGAGCAAAGCGACGAAGACTGTATGTCCTTGCGCTGAGGCGGCGGCTCGCCCTCGATGCGCGTTGCGAGGGTTGCCCGGATAGGCCGGGCGGAGCCTCACGCAAGGAGGACGAGCCATGAAAGATTATAGCGAAGTTTTCGTCGGCATGGACGTGTCGAAGTCGAGTATCGCGGTAGGGTTGGCTGACGGCGGAGGCGCGGCCGAGGCGAGGTTTCTCGGGGAGATCGAGGCGAACGAGGCTGCGGTGACGAAGCTGGTCCGCCGCCTGTCTGGCAAGCACGACAAGCTGACGTTCTGTTACGAGGCGGGGCCGACCGGCTACGGTCTTTATCGGCTGATCGGCGAGCTTGGGCATGCGTGCCGGGTGGTCGCGCCCTCGCTCATTCCGCGCAAGCCGGGCGATCGGGTGAAGACCAATCGCCGCGACGCCTTGAATCTGGCGCGCTTGCTGCGGGCCGGCGAGCTCACCGCCGTGTGGACGCCGGACGAGCGGCACGAGGCGATGCGCGATCTGGTGCGGGCGCGCTCGACGGCCGCCTTCGACCTCAGGATCAAGCGCCAGCAGACCGGCGCCTTCCTTTTGCGTCTCGGACGCGTCTATCCCGGTAAGAAGACATGGGGCGGCGCGCACCGGAAGTGGCTGGCGAGCCAAGCTTTCGCCCATCTCGAGCAGCGCATCGCCTTCGAGGAGCAGGTGGCCGCGATGGACGAGGCGAAGGCGCGCATCGCCCGGCTGGAGAAGGCGATCGAGGAGGCGGTTCCCGATTGGTCGCTGGCGCCGATGGTCACGGCGCTGATGGCGATGCGCGGGATCGACCTCGTCGCGGCGACGGCGATTCTGGCCGAAGTCGGCGACCTCGGGCGCTTTCGGACGCCGCGCGAGTTGATGGCCTGGCTGGGGCTCGTGCCCTCGGAGTCCTCAACCGGCGACCGAGTCAGGCGCTTCGGCATCACCAAGGCCGGCAACGGCCGGGCGCGCAAAACCCTGATCGAGAGCGCTTGGCGCCATCGCTTTCCTGCGCGCATCGGTCAGGCCAAGCTCGCCCGGGTCGAGGCGGCGCCGCCGGCGGCGCGGCGGATCGCCTGGAAGGCGCAGATGCGGCTCACCGCGCGCTACCGGGCGCTGATGCGCAAAGGCAAGACGAAGAGCGTCGCCGTCACGGCGGTCGCGCGCGAACTCGCCGGCTTCATCTGGGCGATCCATCGCGCGCTTGAGCAGGAGCAAGCCGTCGCATGAAGCCGCTCGCTCGCTACAGCGCAATTTGGGAGCGCGCTTCGCGAGCGGCTTCATGCGATCCCGCGCCATCGCGGGCGGCGCGCCATCGCGTCGACTGACCCCACACAGACCGAGGAGGGATACGGCAGACGGATGCAACAAACATTGCGCAGCGGCGGGGGTGAAGCCGCGGCAGGGGAACTCCCGAGGATTGCAAGTGGCCGATCGACGCATCGACGCCCGTACGAAGACGTGGAGCAGCCCCGGACGAAACTCGGACATGCGGAACAAATACGCGTATTAGAGCTTGATCACCGACGTCCAACAGGCCTCGCCCCCACCTCTGCGCAATCATCCAACGCCATCACTCCGCCCACCCCTGAAGCGGAAACGGGAGGGTGCGTCCGACCCCTTGACGAAGGACATAAGAGCAATCCAGGGGATCGTAGAGCGCCCGACGTTCTGCTGGATTGCTTCCCCCCGGGCTCTTGACCCGGGGGTCGCTCGCAATGACGAGGGCGCCTCGATTTGATCGAAAACTGCTCTAGCGACATCGACGATATCGCCGCATTGGACTGTGCGAAACCGGCCAAGCCGCCGCGGTTGATCCCGCGGTCCGCGGTCAGCCGCCGCTCTTCCGCCAAGCAGAGTTCTGACCCGAGACGACCGAGCCGTTCGCCGCGCTTGTCGACTTGGGCGCCACGCGCGTCCGTCTGTGCCGGGGTGCGCGTTGCCCACGAGCCCTCAATGCCTGTCCTGCGCTTTGCCCCCCGGCGCCAAGCCGACGGCGCGGGAGATTTCGTCCTGGCTCCAGCCAAGCTGATCGTACACGCCGCGCCAGCGGATGAGCGCGCCCGACCCGCCGCCGATCAGGGCGCTGAGCACGCGCGCGACAACGATCGTTCCGGCGCGCCGCTCGATCGTCTCCTCTCTCTCACATTCGAACACGGCGGCGCAATCGGCAAGGCAGGCGAGGTCGTCGGCGAGCGGCAGCCAGCGGCCGACTTCGAAAAGCCCGGCTGGCGCATCGGGACGAGCCGCGAAATGCTCGGCGATCTCGCGCTGATCGCCCCCCAGCACATTCACCGCGAACCGGGCCGACCGGGCGAACGCCGCGTACGGCGCGGGCGCGCGATTGAGGGCGAGAAAAAGCGTCGCCGGCTGCGCCGACAGCAGGGACGCCGAGGCCGCGGTCAGGCCGCCGCGCGCCTCCCCGATTCCCCACGTGACGACGGCGACGCCGCCGGCGATCTCACGCGCCGCCGCCCGGATCGTCGCCGCGGCGGCCGCGCCGACGTCCGCGGGAGACAATCGGGAAGGAAGACGGTGGACGTTGGTTGAGCCCATTGCGGCGGCATCCGGGTTAAGTGGCGCTTCGATTGCCCGCAAAATCTATCAAACTTGTAGACTACAAGCAATAAGCCGGCTTCAACCCGAGGGTCATCCTTTGAGCCATATGCGGATGGGTATAACGGACAGGTGGGCCGCGCCCTTCGGATGCTGGCGGCGTCGATCCCCTTTCCCTCTGATGCGCAGCGCCGGCGGGCGGTACGATGCAACCTGAACCGGCCGGGTTCGCAGGCTCGATTCACGCTCCCTGTTATTTCCCTGTTCCGCGGTGAAACACGCGGAAAATTCCCTGTTCAGCGCGCCGGAAATTCCCTGTTTCCGTGGGCGGCGATCCCGCAACCGGCGGATTGCAAATCCGATAGGCCTATGACATCGCGCCGGATTTCGGCGCGAGGCGCAACCGGGCCGGCGCAAGAATTCCCTGCTAGCAGGGAATTCGGTATGGGCCCTTGCCGATGCGCGGCGGCATGCCGAGCGCCCTTGAGCGCCATCCTCGAAAGGCCCGCTCCCGGCGGGTCGGCCCCAAAAAGCGGCGGCGACGCCCTTGAGCCCGTCGAGGACGCCCGATCGGTCCTCGACGGTCAATATCAAACGGCGCCCTCAGCATCCGATGCGGATTTTTCTGAAAGGCGCGCCACGACCGCGCCCGATAGAACTGTGCAAACCTTTTACCCCGCCTGTCACACAACCTACAGGAGGCTGAGCGTAGGCAAGCGCGTCTCCAACCCATTTGGCCTGACCGGTTTGAAGGACTTTCCATGACTGCAGTCGTTGCGCAGCGCAGACCCGCCCGCTCCGAAACCGGTGATCCACTGCTGTTGACGCCGGGCCCGCTGACGACGTCGAAGTCCGTCAAGCAGGCCATGGTTCATGACTGGGGGTCGCGCGACGCCGCGTTCATCGCGCTCAATCGTCACGTGATGGAGCGCCTGCCCGAGATCGTGCACGGCGAGGGGCGCTATGTCACGGTGCCGATGCAGGGGTCGGGCACTTTCGCCGTCGAAGCGATGCTGACGACCTTCGCGCCGAAGGACGGTTTGGTTCTGGCGCTCGTCAATGGCGCCTATGGCCAGCGGGCAAAGCGAATTCTAGAAATCGCGGGGCGCAAGGTCATCGTGCACGAGACGCCCGAGGACACGCCGCCGGACCTCTCTGCTGTGGAACGCATTCTCACGACGACGCCTGCGGTCACCCATGTCTTCGCTGTCCATTGCGAGACGACAAGCGGCATCCTGAATCCGATCGACGACATCGCCGCGATCGTCGATCGGCACGGCAAGAGGCTTCTGATCGACGCGATGAGCGCCTTTGGCGCGCTGCCGCTCGACGCGCGCAAAAGCCCGTTCGACGCCGTCGCCGCTTCGACCAACAAGTGCCTCGAGGGGGTGCCGGGACTCGCTTTCGTCATCTGCCGGCGCGAAGCGCTCGCCGAGACGGAAGGACGGGCGACAACGCTGACGCTCGACCTGTTCGACCAGAACAAAAACTTCGAAAGGACCGGCCAGTTTCGGTTCACGCCCCCGATCCATGTGATCGTCGCCTTTCATCAGGCGCTTGAGGAGTTTTGGGCCGAAGGCGGCGTCGCTGGCCGCGGAGGTCGCTATTCCGGCAACGCACGGGCGCTGATCGACGGCATGCGCGCGCTCGGCTTCCAAACGCTCCTGACGGACGCGTTGCAGGCGCCGATCATTGCGACCTTCCACACGCCCAGCCACCCCAATTTCGACTTCCAGCGCTTCTATGATGCGTTGAAGGAGCGCGGCTACGTGATCTATCCGGGCAAGCTGACGGTCGCCGACTCGTTTCGCATCGGCTGCATCGGCCGCGTGACTGCGGATGACATGCGCGGCGCGCTCGAAGCGGTGCGCGAGACGCTGATCGAAATGGACGTCGATCTGTCCGGCCGCGTAAGATGAACGATCCCGCTTACCCGCACAGCGAAGGCGACGTGAACGCAACGCCGGCTCGGGCGGCGTGGCGGGCTTCCCTCAGCGAGCGGGCGCGCGCCGCCCTCGACGAGGATGAGCGCTATTTCCTGCGACAGTCGCTCTCGACGCCTTGCCTGACGGCAATCGTACGGGCGGAGGCCGCGGCGCTGACCGACATCGACGAGCGACGCATCCTCGATTTCCACGGCAACAGCGTTCACCAGCTCGGCCATGGCCATCCGAAAGTGGTCGCCGCAATCGCGCGCGAAATGGAGACCCTGCCGTTCAGCCCGCGCCGCTACGCCAACGCGACGGCGACCGCTCTGGCGCGCCGTCTCGTCGAGACTTCACCGGCCGGGCTCGACAAGGTTTTGTTTGCGCCGAGCGGGGCGGCGGCCGTTGGGATGGCGCTGAAATTGGCGCGCTACGCGACCGGGCGTCACAAGACGCTCTCACTGTGGGACTCCTTCCACGGCGCCAATCTCGACACCATCGGCATTGGCGGCGAGGCGCTGTTCCGGCGCGGGCTCGGTCCAATGGCGCCGGGCGCCGAACACCTGCCGCCGCTCGATCTGGCGCGCCGCTTCTTCGGCGACGAGCGCCCGTTCGAACGCTTTGCCGACTACATCGACTATGTGCTCGAGATTCAGGGCGACGTCGGCGCCTTGATCGCCGAACCGGTCCGCTGGACCTCGGTCGAGGCGCCCCCGCCCGACTTCTGGCCGCGGGTTCGCGCCTCCTGCGCCCGCCACGGCGCGCTCCTGATATTCGACGAAATCCCAAGTTGCCTCGCGCGCACCGGGACGCTTTACGCCTGCGAGCAAATGGGGGCGACGCCCGACATTCTGGTGGTGGGCAAAGGCCTCGGCGGCGGGATCATGCCGCTCGCCGCGATGCTCGCCGCAGAAAGGCTCGACTGCGCCCCCGAAGCCGCGCTCGGACATTACACGCACGAGAAAAGTCCCATCGCTTGCGCCGCGGCGCTGGCGACCCTCGACGTGATCGCTGAGGAAAACCTGATCGACCGCGCGAGGGAGCTCGGCGCGCGCGGCCTCGAACGACTGAACGCCATCAAGGCGCGCCATCCCGTCATTCGGGATGTGCGAGGTTTTGGCTGTTATTTCGGCGTCGAGCTTGCCGGTCCCGATCCGGCTGCCCTCGCCGACCAACTGCTCTATCGGTGCCTCGCCAAAGGGCTCAGCTTCAAGGTCGGCAGCGGCAGAATCATCACGCTGTGCCCTCCCCTGACGATCCCGGTCGACGAGTTCGACGAGGCCTTAGCGATCCTCGATCAGGCTTTGGGCGAGGCCGGCGGGTAAGGCGAGCTCGCCGCAGTCACACGCACTTCACATCCCGGTCATAGTCCTTCATCGGACTCTGTACGGATGTCGGGAGGGCTTGTCCCATGAAATCGCTGTTGAGCGTTCTACTCGTCTCCGCCGGCATGGCCGCGACCCCCACGCTGGCGGCTTCCGACGTTGTCACGATCTATTCTGCGGACGGCTTGCACGACGGCAAGGGAAGTTGGTTCGAGACGCAGTTCGACGCGTTCACCAAAGCGACAGGCATCAAGGTCCAGTACGTCGAGGGCGGCTCCGGCGGCGTGGTCGAGCGCGTCGCAAAGGAGAAGTCGAACCCGCAGGCCGACGTTCTCGTCACCCTGCCCCCGTTCATCCAGCGCGCCGAGGCCGAAGGTCTCCTGCAGAAGTTCACGCCCACCGCTGCGGCTGAGATCGACGGCGGCTCCAACTCCTATCAGCCGCTGGTCAATAATTTCCTGAGCTTCATCTACGATTCCGCCGCGCTGAAATCGCCGCCGGCTACCTACGACGAGCTGCTCGATCCGAAGTTCAAGGGCAAGATCCAGTATTCGACTCCGGGCCAGGCCGGCGACGGCACAGCGGTCATGCTGCAAGTGATCCATTCCTACGGCGGCAAGGACGCCGGCTTCGAGTTCCTGAAGAAGCTGCAGGCCAACAACGTCGGTCCGTCAGCCTCGACCGGCAAGTTGACTGCGCTGGTCAACAAGGGCGAGCTCTATGTCGCTAACGGCGACGTGCAGATGAACATGTCGCAGATGGCCGACGATCCGAATATCCGCGTATTCTGGCCCGCGGGGCCGAACGGCGAGCGCTCCGCGCTGCCGCTGCCCTATTACATCGGCCTGGTCGCTGGCGCGCCCGACGTGGACAACGGCAAGAAGCTGATCGACTTCCTGCTCTCCAAGGAAGCCCAGGAGACCGTCTCGTCGGTTGCGATCGGCGTTCCCGTGCGCAAGGACGTCACGCCGACCGACGCCAACCACACGCATCTTCAGGAGGCCCTGAAAGGCGTGACCGTCTGGACCCCCGACTGGGCCCAGGTGCTCAAGGACCTTCCCGCCAACGTCAAGCGCTGGCACGAAGTCACCGGGAGCTGACATGACCGTCTCCGCCGCGTTCAGTCCGGCTGCGGTGTCCGCCGCGGCGAAAGCGACGGCGGGTTCGGGGGTGACGTTCGATCAGGTCAGCGTCGCCTACCGCGGCGCTGTCGTCTTGAAGCCGTTGACCATGGCGGTGGCGGCCGGCGAAATTCTCGCCATGATCGGCCCCTCGGGCTCGGGCAAGACGACTGCGCTGCGCGCGGTCGCAGGATTTGTGCGTCCGGCTTCCGGGCGCATCTTTATCGGCGGGACCGACGCGACCGACTTGGCGCCCTACGAGCGCGGCCTCGCGATGGTCGTGCAGAATTACGCGTTGTTCCCCCACATGCGCGTCTCGGAGAACGTCGCCTTCGGCCTGAAGGCGCGCGGCGCCGACCGCGATCTGATCGCCCAGCGTGTCGAGGAATCGCTGCGCATCGTCGGCATGTCGCAGTATTTCAAGCGCTTTCCGCGCGAACTGTCCGGCGGCCAGCAGCAGCGGGTGGCGATCGCGCGCGCGCTCGCAGTCCGTCCGCGCGTGCTGCTCTTGGAGGAGCCGCTGTCGGCTCTCGACGCGCAGATTCGACGCTCGATGGTCGAGGAGGTCGCCCGGCTGCATGCGGATCTGCCCGACCTGACGATTCTCTACGTCACGCACGACCAGAGCGAAGCGCTGACGCTCGCCGACCGCATCGCGATTCTCAAAGATGGCGAACTGAGCGCGATCGGCCGCACCGGCGAGCTCTATCGCCGCCCGCCCAATCGCTTCGCCGCCGAGTTCCTCGGCCGCGCCAACCTGTTGCCGGTGGTGGTCGAGGGCAAGGCGCAGGACCAGGGATTCATAGGCGTCCGCATTGGCGACGCCAAGGTCGTCGTGAGCGGCGAGGACCAGCCGGCGGGCGCGCGGCGCCTCCTGTGCGTGCGGCCGCAGAATCTCACCCTGACCGGCGACGCCGAACGATCGAACAGCATCGAGGCGGAGCTACGCGAAATCCACTGGCAGGGCGAGCTGACCCATCTCGTCGCCACGATCGGCGAGTCGATCCTGCGCGTCGTGGCGACGCGGCTGCCGACCCCCCCCGCGCGGGGCGAGCGGCTGTCGCTCTTCTTCTCGCCTGCGGACGCCAACCTGATCGTGGAAGACGCGGGTGTCTGACGCCGTCGCGCTAGCGCCGCGCGCCGCCAAGGTCGATCTCGTCGGCTGGTGGATCGCGCCGCCGCTGATCGTTCTCGCGGTGCTCTTTCTCTATCCGCTGGCCCTAATCGCGCACGCCGCGCTGATCGACGACTCGGGCGCGCTGAACCTCGCTGCGGCGCTCGAAGCCCTCAACTCGAGAGCGTTTCTCAACGCGTTGCTCAACACCGCCGAGATCGCCGTCGCCTCGACCGCTGGATGCGTGATCCTCGGCCTGACGCTCGGGCTGATCCTCGCCTTCGCTCCGTTTCCCGGCGCGGGCCTGGTCGCCCGGGTCATCGACACCTTCATCGCGCTGCCGACCTTCCTGGTGACCCTCGCCTTCACGTTTCTCTATGGCTCGGCCGGCATCCTCAACGGCGCGCTGACCTCGGGCCTGGCCCTCAACCATCCACCGGTCGATTTTCTCTATTCGGCCTGGGGCGTCATTCTCGCCGAGGTGACGGTTTACACTCCCTTCGTCCCGCGTCCGCTGCTGGCCGCCTTCTCGCTCGTCGACCGCAGCCAGATCGAGGTCGCGAGCCTGCTTGGCGCGCGCCCGCTGCGCATCGTGCGCCAGGTGATCCTGCCCGCGGCGCTGCCGGCGATCGTTGCCGGCGGCAGTCTTTGCCTGCTGCTGACGGTCAACGAGTTCGGCATCGTGCTGTTCATCGGCGCCAAGGGCGTCATCACGCTGCCGCTCTTGATCTACGACAAAGCGATCCAGGAATCGGACTATCAGGCCGCCTGCGCGATTGCGATCGTCAACGTCGCGCTGTCACTCGGTCTCTTTGGCCTCTACCGATTCGCCGCGCGCCGGTTGGGAGGCTAGGCCGATGCTCATCTGGTCGCTGTCGGGCCGCGTCCTCGTCTGGAGCTTCGCCGCGCTGATCCTCGCAGTGATCTTCGTTGCGCCGCTCGTCGTCATTATCCTCGCGAGCTTCTCGCAGCAGTGGAACGGCATCCTACCGACCGGCTTTACCCTGGAGCACTATCGGGACGCGACCGGCGGCGCGGAGCGCGACGCGGTCGTCGCCAGCCTCGTCACCGGATTCGTCGCGAGCCTGCTCGCCCTCGTCACCGGCTCCTGGGCGGCGCTGGCCTTGCGCGCCCGCGCCGACCGGTGGGGAAGCGCGCTCGGGGTGTTGTTCTTCATCCCCAGCGCCGTGCCGTCGGTTTGCGTCGGGCTCGGGCTGCTCGTCGCGTTCAGCCAGAGGCCCCTGCTGCTCAACGGCACGACGGCGATCGTCTTCGTCGCGCATTATGTGCTGATTTCCGCCTTCGCGTTCGGCAACATCTCGGCGGGACTCTCGCGCCTGGCGCCCGACTACGAGGAGGTCGCCTCGTGCCTCGGCGCGCGCCCCGCCTACAGGCTCATGCACGTGACGCTTCCGCTCATTGCGCCCTATCTCATCGCCGCCTTCGGCCTCAGCTTCGCGCTGTCGATGGGAGAGCTCGGCGCGACGGTGATGGTCTATCCTCCCGGCTGGGTAACGATGCCGGTCGCGATCTTCGGCCTGACCGACCGCGGAGACATTTTCACCGGCGCCGCGCTGACGATGATTCTGGTCGTCGTGACGCTGGCCTTGCTGCTCGGCCTCGAGCGGGCGCCGATCCGCTCGGCCGCGCCGCGCTGAGCTTCCGTTTCCAGGCCTCGGCGATCCGTGGCAACGCAACCGCGGCCACAAAGCGTTCCCAGCTTTCGTCTGGCCGAGTGCAGTCGACATAAGCCACAACTCCAAAGATCTGTGCTTTTGGGCTTACCGAAAGGCGGCGACAACTCCACACAACCTAAGAGCTTAAAAACCGTACAATCAAAGTTGTCTGCAATCACGATCGCGCTTAATTGTCTTGCATAGTTGCCTTTTTTGTGAGAGTATTCTCAAGGGAGGCGGTGAACGCGAGGACATTTAAATGGCCTATCACATCAGCCAAATCATCAACAACTTGCCAAAGTCGGTGGCTGTAGTAAATCAGGCTTCAAGCCCAGATGGTCGGGATTCTCGCATATGGTCGTCCGACAGCAATAATGGCATTGGCAATGCAATACTGATACAAAAACTAGAGCTTGCTGGCACTATCCCATATGACTCAGCATCGTCACAATCAATACTAAATGTATACACGACTAAGGATAATTGGTTCCGTGCCTGTCCGGTTAACGCCCACACCCACCAGGGCTGGTGATGGTTATCAAACCGGCCATGGAAATCCGCCAGAGCGACGATCTGGGTTTCCCCAGTCAGTCCCAGAGTTTCATGAGCTTTTTCCGTATGACGCGGCATATGCTGCCTATCTTGATCGCGCGCGTTGGCCTGTCGGCTTTGTCTGGCCATATTGCGGCCAGATCGCTCTGCACGTGGACGCATCCTACATCTAGGGGCTGTGGGCGTTAACCGGATAGGCACGATTGGTTCTTATGGGACAATGGTAAGAGTGCCCTGATTGGTGTCGGAGAAGCCACACCTAACAAGAATGATAGTTTTTTTGAGGGAGGTGGTACAAATCTCATACTTACGATTGACAAAACTGGTCAAATTTCATTTATGAAGGATACGAACTAGAGCAGCGGCGTTGCGGCTTTGCGCCAGGAGTTGCCTGACGAAGACCGGGGAGGCGCTCCCCGCTGCCGATTGGGGGGCGCATTGGGCAAGTGAAGGCTGACCAGAAGGCCCACGGCCGATACATCGGCGGAAGCTCCCCTTCGGTTCCGGCGCGGCGATGACGGCCAGCTCGTCCCGCGTGAGGGTGAGCAGCAAGCCATCCGCGAAATGATCGCCCTGCGAATCTCTCTTGCTGCGGAGGGGTTTCGATTAGTCGCCCTGTCGCAAGGCAGCATTTCGAAAGGAGGGCCTAGTTCCATCGCCTCCCGGTCGTTTTAGTGTTCTTCGCTGATCAGTTCCCGCCGTCTCTTCCTTCCCGGATTGACGGCGAATGGCAGCAAAGGGTCAGCTATGACACTTTCGCCGCGCGGTTGAGGAACGCCCGCTTTTTGCATATTGCCCTCATCCAATCGGTCGCCTTGGTAAGGAGCTTTCACCAGAGCGGTCACCGTCATAGGCAGACCGATTGGGTTCTGACTCTTGGGCTCACGGCCGCTCGCCGCGGGCGAGGCGTCCCTCGATCTGGGCTGCGACGACCATGAGGTCGGTCACAGAATCGATCACGTAATGCGCGCCGGCGCTGTAAAGGGCGTCCTGCGCGCGCGCGCGGCGCCGTATGAACTCTTCCGGCGACAGTGCGATCGTGTCGGCGAGGGACAGCCCGAAAGCATTGCCGCTGACGGCGACGCCGACCGCCCAGGCGCCGGCATTGACCCCTTCCGCAATCCCCACCGTCGTGTCGTCGACCTTGATCGCATGCCACGCCGGCCAGACGTCGAGGTCGATCAGGCCCTTGTAAAACATCAGTGGACTGGGCCGACCTTCGGGGGTGTCGCCGGTGCAAACGAGACTGTCGGGCGCAAATCCCTGCGCGGCGGCGCGCGGCGTGATCCTCGCCATGATTTCGCGGGTGTAGCCGGTCGACGAGCCGATCTTGACGCCCTCGGCGCGCAAGGCGCTGACAACCTCTGCGGTCCCGGGAATGACGTCGGCGTAGTGGGCGGCCACCGCAACGTTCTTCGGCACGAAGACGTCGTAGAGCGCGTCGATGTCGCCTTCGGTCGGCGCGCGGCCGTGGTTCCGTGTCCACGCCTCGGCGATCCGCGGCAGTGCGGCGAGCGTGGCGATATGCGGTCGCTTGGCCATGCCCATCGGACCCCGGGCTTCGTCGATGCTGATCTCGACGCCGAACTCGGCGAACGTCTCGACGAACGCGCCCATCGGGGCGAGCGAGCCGTAATCGACGACGGTCCCGGCCCAATCGAAAATCACCGCCTTGACGTGCTTCATGTCAAAGTCTTCCTGGTCAATCGTAGCGGCCTAGAGCGAGATGAATTCAAGTCGATTTTTTCCCGTCATTGCGAGCGAAGCGAAGCAATCCAGGGGATCGTAGGGCGTTCTACGATCTCTGGATTGCTTCGTCGCTGCGCCCCTCGCAATGACGGCAATGGTCGAACCTATATTCATCTTGCCCTAGACACCCCTTCGGGCCTCGTCATGACACCGCGATTCGTCACCCGCCCTGGAAGTTACACTCAATCGAAAAGGTCGGCGACGACTTCCTCAGCTAACGCAAACGAAATGCTGGCGCCGGTTCCGCTGGTGACGAGCACGATCCGAAGCGCGTCGGACGGCTTGTCGACGAGGGCCAGCCGATCCTTCGCCGAGGCGTAAGTTCCGATCCAGCGCTCCATAACCGGCGGCGGGTCGCCGGCGAAAACATGGGCGTATTCCTCCAGGATCAAGTCGTCGACCGCGGTTGGCGCGAAGGGATCGGGCGTCGCCGCGTAGTGATGAGAATCGCCGACGACCAGAGAATTACTGGCGCTGCGTGCGACGATCAGATGAACGCCGTTGGCGATATGCTCGCCCTGTTCGGCCGCAAGCCGACGGGCGAGCGCCCCGGCCGTCGGCAGTTCGGCATAGCCCAGATACCGGATCAGTCCGAGATCGGACATGATCACTGGAAGGCGCTCGTCGAAGCGAGGAGGGGCGAGCCGCATCATATGCAATTTGCAGCCGGTCAGGCCGTAGGCGGCGATCCGGTCCGCGTGCAACGTGTGAAAATCGTCGCCCGGGCAAACGACGACGGCCTCCGCCTCGATGACCCCCCGGCTGGTCGTGAGGCGCGGCGGCGCAGCGGCGTGAACAACCGTCTCCCGCCAGAAGGCGACGCCGTAGCGCTCGGCGAGCCAGTCCGCGAGACGCGGGATCGCGTCGCGCGACTCGACGCGAATCTCGTGCGGGCTAAAGAGCGCTCCGGCGAACGATTCCGACCGCAGGCCGGTCCCGTAACTCCCGATGTCTGCTGCCTCGACGAGGCGACACGATACGCCCATGTCGGTGGCGAGGAACTGTTCGATCACCTCCCGCGCTTCCGGCCGTCTGGCGATCATGAGGAGCCCGCGTTGCAGCACGGGAATTTTGGCCGCCTCCGCCACCTCTGCCCAAACGTCGCGGGATCGTTTCGCGCGCCGCCAGCATTCGCCGGCCTGCTGTCCGGTGATCGTGACGAAGCCGAAATTCCGGACGGACGCGCCGTTGGCTTGGCCGTCGCGATCGACGACCACGACGCGCTTTCCTCGCCGGGCCGCCGCCAACGCATGCGCCAGTCCGCAAATGCCAGCGCCGACAATGGCGACATCGTAGCTTCGAGACGATGAGGGCATCCGGATTCCACATCGGCAATGAGGCGGAGGGCGCGCCGAGGATCAGGCGGCGGCCAGTCATGTTACCATGCGGTCCAGTTGGCGTCTCGGAGTTCACAATCCGGCGTCAACCATGCCGCGCCTCCTCCGTGTCGAGCAGCGGCGTCAAAAAGGCGGCGGCGGAGCCGAGATTCTTGCGACTGCGCGAGATCTCGCGGCGGGCGATCGCGCGCAGATGGACCTCGTCGGGCCCATCGGCGATGCGCAGCGAGCGGCCCGTGGTCCAGAGGTCCGCCAGCGGCGTATCGGGCGAAAGGCCCATCGCGCCGAAAGTCTGCATCGCGCGATCGAGGATCGTTGTTTGCATGCGGGGCGCAATGGCCTTGATCATCGAGATTTCAGCGGCGGCCGCCTTCGCGCCCTGCGTGTCGATCATCCAGGCCGTCTTCAGCGTGAGGAGGCGAGCCTGCTCGATCTCGCAGCGCGACAGCGCGATCCATTCGGCGACGGGTCCATGCTCGTGCAGATACTTGCTGAAGGTCTTGCGCTCCTGGGCGCGCTGGATCATCAGCTCGAGCGCCAGCTCGCACTGGCCGATCGAGCGCATGCAATGATGGATGCGTCCGGGCCCGAGCCGGGCCTGCGCCAGCGCAAAGCCGCTTCCCTCTTCACTGAGCAGGTTCGCTTTCGGAACGCGCACGTCGCGAAAGACGATCTCGCAATGGCTCTCCGCCGAGAGGTGATTCATCACGCTGATGTTGCGCACGTTTGTCACGCCCGGCGCGTCCATGGGGACCAGAACCATGCTCTGGCGACGATGCGGATCGGCGTTGGGGCTGGTGACGCCCATTACGATAGCCAGCTTGCAGCGCGCGTGAAGCGCCCCGGTGATGAACCACTTGCGGCCGTTGATGACCCAGGAGTCGCCTTCCAACTCGATGCGGGTCGAGATGTTCGTGGCGTCCGAAGACGACGAGTCCGGTTCGGTCATCGCAAAGCACGACCGGATCTCGCCCTCGAGCAGCGGGTTCAGCCAGCGCTCGCGCTGCGCAGGCGCGGCGAAGATATGCAGCAGCTCCATGTTGCCGGTGTCCGGCGCGGAGCAATTGAAGACTTCCGACGCCCACTGCAGCTGGCCCATGATCTCAGCGAGCGGCGCGTATTCGAGGTTGGTGAGGCGCGTGCCGGGCTCGTCGGCTTTCAGGCCCGGCAGGAACAGGTTCCAAAGCCCTTCCGACTTCGCGATCGCCTTCAGCTCCTCAACGACCGGCGGCGGATTGAGGGCGGCCGCGACCTCACGCCGCCACCGCGTGTTGTTCGGGATGACGTACCGGTCCATGAACTCGCGCACGCGCGCACGCAGTTCCTGCACTTTCGGGGAATATTCGAAATCCATGGCCCCTGCCTCTTCTTGTCCAATCTGGGCAAACGTTCGTTTCGTTCATCGGTAAGCAGCTGATCTCGTCAGCGGCCCGCTAGGACGCCCTTTTTGCAGTCTTGCCGCTTTGCGCCGTCGCGGTGAACGCCTCGATCCCGCCAGCCGCGTATCGCACGGCCCGATCCAGCACGGATGCGACGTCCTCGGTGGCGCACCCGCCGTCGGAGAGCGCCTTCAGCCGCCTGAAATTCGTATCCGTGCACTGGTGCGGCAGGGCCGTCGTGAAGTGCAGCGCCCAGCACACTTCTTGCGGCGAGAGTTGCGGCAAGACTCGCGTAAGGGCCGCGAGGAAAATCCGCAGGTGACTGACGTCCAATTCCAGAATCTTGCGCAAATCCGGCGTCACCTCGGCGAGCGCTCGGGAAATGAACCGCGAAGCCGTGTCCTTCCCGGAGGCCGGGTCGCGCCAGAGAATCGGCGGTCCCATTAGCGCGCGGAGAATTTCCGCCAGCGGTGGGGCGCCGCCGTGCCTCGCCTCGGCGTCGCGCAGAAGCGTCCGCCGCTCCTGGTTCAATTCCCTCGCCCGGCTTCGGAAGACAGCGAGCAGCAATTCGCTCTTCGACCCGAAATAGTAGCTGACTGCGGCGAGGTTCACGTCGGCAGTCTGAACGATGTCGCGCACCGACACGCCGTCGAAGCCGCGCTCGGCGAACAGACGTTCGGCCGCGAGAAAGATGCGCTCGCGCGCGTCCGGCGTAGGCTCATCCGCCCGTTCGACCTTTCGCCTCGCGTTCGATTGAGCCAACGCCCCGTCCCCGGACGCCGCAGGCCTCCCGGCGCGCGACCTTGCGCGCTTTTGGGACAAGCCGTCGTCAAGGCGCCGCGCCAATAGAGCCTCCTTAGCCTTGCGCGAGATCAGCGCTATCGAGAATGCCGGGATTTCGTTCGAGTCCGGCCGACTCGCCAGAGAACGCGATGTCTCTTCCGCGCAAGAAAACCGCTAGCCCGGCGTAACGCATAAGCCCTCACAGCTTCGCGCGCCGGTCCGCGCTCTGGCCGTTTCCGGTCCGCCGCGCGGCCGTCCTGCGGCCGCTTCGGCGCGGCTCAACGTAACCGATCTTGTCATGAAGTCAAACGTTCGCTTAAAATGTGTTCAGCCGTCGCCGCGGCGCTTGGCGGAAGCGACCGTCGCGCGTAACAAGCACGGGAAACGGGAGGAATCCTTGAGCGCGCTATTCGATCTGACTGGACGGACCGCAATCGTCACCGGCTCCTCGCGCGGCATCGGTCGCGCCGTCGCGCAAAGACTGGCCGAGCATGGCGCAAACGTCATCATCTCGTCGCGAAAGGCGGACGCCTGCGCCGCCGCGGCGGCGGAGATCGACGGCGCCGTCGGCCGCAAAGCCGCGACGCCGATTGCGGCCAACATCTCGTCCAAGGAGGAACTGCGCCATCTTGTCGACGAGACCACGCGCCTGTTTGGCCGCGTCGACGCGCTCATCTGCAATGCGGCGTCCAATCCTTACTTCGGTCCGATGGCCGGGATCTCAGACGACCAGTTCCGAAAAATCCTCGACAACAACGTGCTCGCCAACCACTGGCTGATCCAGATGGCGGCCCCGGGCATGATCGAGCGCAAGGACGGCTCGATCGTCATCGTGTCGTCGATCGGCGGGCTCAAGGGGTCGCCGATGCTCGGGGCTTACAACATCTCCAAGGCCGCGGACTTCCAGCTCGCCCGCAATCTCGCCGTCGAGTTCGGCCGGCACAATGTCAGGGTCAACTGCATCGCGCCGGGTCTCGTGCGAACCGACTTCGCCCGCGCCCTTTGGGAGAACCCGGAAACGCTGAAGACGGTGACTGCGACGACGCCGCTGAAGCGAATCGGCGAACCGGACGAGATTGCGGGCGCGGCCGTCTATCTTGCATGCCCCGCCAGCGCGTTCATGACCGGGCAGGTCCTCGTCGTCGACGGCGGGGCGACCATCGCCGGCGGTTGATCGGGCTCGAGGGGCATTCTCCAAGCCCGAAAACCCGTGCGGGCTGCGCTTCGAGCGCGCGTTCGTCGCGCCTGGAGCCTGGCCTCGCAGCTTCCCGAGGCCTTCGTTCCAGCTCCGCCTTAGCCAAACTTGGCGCAAAGTCTTTCCGCTCTCGAGAATATTATGCTACCTTTTGGCGTTTCGGCAAGGAGCAAGCTCTTCACCATGGTCGCCCGCAACTCGAACGCGGGCAACCGGCGCTGCAACTCGTCGCGGGTGAACCTGACGCGCCCCAGTCGCGAGCCGGAGGATCGGCAAGATTTTTTCGAGCGGCCGACGTGCCGGTTGGTGCGGCGCGCAGACTATATTACAATAACCGTAAGTTATTATCCGGTTGGGGCGCCAACAGCCGCCCGACCTTGCGACAGGGCGCGGCAGACGCATTTTGTGACAGATTTGTGCGCTTAAGCCACTGAAATCATAAGGCAGCTGCCAAGACTGCATGGCGGGAAAGGCCGTCGGATTTGGTCTGGCTCGGACCGCAGCCGATGTCCACGCAGCCCGATGGCGCCCCCTCTTTTTCGGGCGCGGCCGACAGTCCGTCGAGCGACGGGCGGCCCTCACGGGCGCCTTGCCGATCGGGGCGTGGCCTGCCTTATCGGGCGCGCGCCACAGCCCGTCGGGAGACGGGCGTCCTGACGGACGCCCTATGGGCCGCGCCGGAGGGGTCGCCGACCCGCCCGACAACGAGGCCCCGGACATTCGTCCGCAGCCGGGGAACCTCCGGCCCGATGCGCTTACCGCCGCTTTGCCGAGCGCTGGATTCCGCGATAGTTTTACATTCAAACATACGAACGTGATGCGATGGACACGACGGCGCAGACGGCGGCGGCCAAGACCAAGAGCGCGATGCAGATCGACAGGATGGCGGAGAGCGCCCGGGAGGCGAGCGGCTTCCTGAAGGCGCTCGCTCATGAGTCCCGGCTGATGATTCTGTGCAACCTGCTCGACGGCGAAAAGTCGGTCGGCGAGCTCGAGGCCGTTCTCTCACTGAGACAGTCGACGGTTTCCCAGCAGCTGGCGCGCCTGCGCCTCGAAGGACTCGTCGCAGCCCGGAGGGACGGCAAGACGATCCATTACAGCATCGCCGACGACAGGGCGCGCGTCGTCATCGGCGCGTTGTACGCCACGTTTTGCGGCGGCAAGACGTCGCTCACGTCCTAGCGCTTGCCGGCAACCCACGGCCCTCGACCCCGCCCTCTCCCGCCCTGCGCCAGGGATGGTGGCCTGAACTGATACCGATCCGCCGCTCCATCCGGGCTGGCCCGTCCGCTGCACGGAAGGGGAATGTTCGCGTCGAGGCGTCCCCGGCCTCGCCGAGTCCGGCGTCCGTCTTCGCTCCGGGCTCGACGGCTCCTCCCGCTGCGGGGATTCGTCGCGGCCCCGAGCGCTGGACACCGGTAACCGCGCGCATCATTCTCCGGTTAAGCAGGATTTTCCAACCGGCCCGGCGGGACGCCGCGAGGATTCCAAAGAGCTTGGTCGTCGCGCGGGCGGGACGCGCAAAGGCGGCCCGCCGCGCCACCTTCGGGTCGGCGCGGCGGGAACGCGACGACAAGGACGACGAAGGATGCAGTCATGGCGCGGCTCGGGCTGGAAACGGGTCTGATCGATCGTGACGTCTATAAGCGGACGCTCGCGCGTTTCCGGGAGGCCGGAGTCGTGCTGCCGACGTTCGGCCAATTGCAGGACCCCACGACCATCCCCGAGGCCGTCGTCGGGCGCCTCGACGCGGTCGATCCCGACGCGCCCCATCCGCTCAACCTCTTCCGTGTCCACTGGTTCAACGACGCTGAGCGCCGAGGCCACGTCACGACGCCCGGCGCGATCGAGCTCCCTTCCGAGCTGACCGGCGTCCCGGCGCGCATCGTGCTGGCGCTCGGCGAGCGGTTCCCGATGATCCGCGCCCACAAGGTGCTGGCCGCCTACGGCTGCCTTGCGCCCCGGGTGGTCACCGGCCAGTTCGACCCCACCCGCCACCGTGCGATCTGGCCCTCGACCGGGAATTATTGCCGCGGCGGCGTCGCGATCTCCCGCATCCTCGGCTGCCGCGGCGTCGCGGTGCTGCCCGAGAACATGAGCCAGGAGCGTTTCGACTGGCTCGAGCGCTGGGTCGCCGAACCCTCAGACGTCATCCGCACGCCGGGCTCGGAGAGCAACGTCAAGGAGATCTACGACGCCTGCGCCGCGCTCGATCGCGACCCGGCCAACATCGTCTTCAACCAGTTCTGCGAATACGGAAACTACCTCGTCCACCGTCTGTGCACCGGCGCGGCGCTCGAGCGCGTCTTCCACGCCGTCGCCGAAGGACGCCCGCGAGCGCGGCTCGCCGCCTTCGTCTCGGCGACCGGATCAGCGGGGACGATCGCCGCGGGCGATCACTTGAAGGGCGCGCTTGGGGCGCGCATCGCGGCGGTCGAGGCGGTCGAATGCCCGACCCTGCTCATGAACGGCTTCGGCGAGCACAACATCCAGGGAATTGGCGATAAGCACGTGCCACTGATCCACAACGTCATGAACACCGACGTTGTGGTCGGCGTCAGCGATCACGCCACCGATACGCTGCTGACGCTCTTCAATACCGACGAGGGCCGCCAGTATCTTGTCGAGCGGCGCGGCGTCGATCCGGCGCTCGTCGCCGAACTGAGCCTGTTTGGCATTTCGAGCATCTGCAACATCGTTGCCGCGGTGAAGCTCGCGAAGTATTTCGACCTCGGGCCGGACGACGTCGTCCTCACGGTCGCGACCGACAGCGCGGCAATGTACGGCAGCGAAGTGCGCAAGGCGACGACGCGCTATTTCGTCAACCGCTTCGACGCCGTCAGCGCCGGCGAGACCTGGGGACAGTACTTGGGCGGCGCCAGCGTCGACCATCTCATGGAGCTCACGCACGTCGATCGCAAACGGATCTTCAACCTCGGCTATTTCACCTGGGTCGAGCAGCAGGGCGTGTCGCTCGAGGACTTCTCCGTGCGGGCGCAGCAATCGTTCTGGGATGGGCTCCTCGATCTGGCGCCGGCCTGGGACGCAATGATCGACGAGTTCAATGCGGAGAGCGGCGCCGCCGCCGGGCTGTCGTGACCAGCGCGACAGACGCTCCGCCGCTGTTCGTCTGCCATGGCTGCGGCGCCGTCGTCGACGCCTCCCGCGCCTTTCCGTTCGCCTGCCCGAACGCTCGCGCGGGCGACGACATCGACCACGTGCTGGTCGCCCCTATCGAGGCGGCAGAACAGGAGCGAGATGAGGAGGGATCGCGCCGGCCGACCCTCAGCCAGCGTCCTTCGGCCTCTTTCCTCCCCCCCGGGGAGAGGGGCGTCGCATCGCGTTCGTCCCCTTCTCCCTCAGGGGGACGGGGGCCCGACGGGCCGGATGAGGGTTTGTCGCGCCAACCCACGCAGATCGAGTCCGCTTTCGCCGCCGGCGACGAGGACCCGTTCTTGCGCTACCGGCGCTGGCTCTCCCCCTACCGCCTCGCGCGGGGCGCGGGACTTTCGGACGCGGCCTGGTTCGACGTCCTGGGGGAGCTCGACGAAGCGCTGAGGGCGATCGACAGCGGCGGCTTCCGCCGCACCCCATTCGCGCGACAGCCGGCGCTCGCCGCCGCGCTCGGCCTCGCCGGGCCCCTATGGATCAAGGACGAGACGGGGAACGTTGCGGGCTCGCACAAGGCGCGCCACCTGATGGGCGTGATGCTCTATCTGCGCGTCTTGCAGATTTCCCGCCTCCCGCTCGGGGCGGACCTGCGCGCACGGCGGCTGGCGATCGCGTCCTGCGGCAACGCCGCGCTCGCCGCCGCGATCATCGCGCGCGCCGCGGACTGGCCGATCGACGCTTTCATCCCGACAGATGCGGAACGAAGCGTGGTCGGACGGCTTCGCGACCTCGGCGCCAATGTCGAAGTCTGCAAACGCCGGCCGGGCGAGAGCGGCGACCCCTGCGTCCACGCCACGCGCCGCGCGGTCGCCCGCGGCGCGATCCCGTTTGGCGTGCAGGGGCCCGATAACGGTCTCGCCGTGGAAGGCGCGCGCACGTTGGCCTTCGAGATGGCCGAGACGCTCGCCGCCGAAGGGGCCGAGATCGACGCCCTCGTCGTCCAGGTGGGCGGCGGGGCGCTCGCGAGCGCGCTCGCGCAAGGCTTCGCGATCGCCGCTGCGGCCGGCCTTCTGCCCCGCGCCCCGCGTCTCGTCGCGGTGCAGACCGAAGGCTGCGCCCCGCTCGCCCGCGCCTGGAAGCGGCTCGACGGGGTCGCGCTCGGCGAGGCGGCGCTGAACCGTTCGCGCTTCATGCAGCCGTGGGACAGCGTTCCCATCAGTCTCGCCCATGGCATTCTCGACGACGAGACCTACGACTGGTGGGAAGTCGTGAAGGCGATGCGCGGATCGGACGGCGAAGTCGTCGTCGCCGACGAGGCCGCGATTGAGCGGGCGCTTGAGCTTGCGCGCGCACACACCGGCATTCGGGCCTCTGCGACAGGCTCGGCAGGCCTCGCCGGACTCTTCGCCGGGCGCGACGCCGGCGGCCCCACGGCGGCCGTGCTGTCTGGGGTCGAGCGGAGCGCGGGCAAATGAGGCGCGCGACGACGGTATTCCCGTCGCCCCGCTGGCGGGGAGAGGGCCAGGGCGAGGGGCTGCGCCAACCTCAGTCGGTCAGCTCCAAGCGGCGCCAACGTTCGATCGCCGGCGCCACCCCTCATCCGGCGCTTCGCGCCACCCCTGGGTCGCAGCCCGGGGGCAGGCTCTTCTCCCCGCGAGCGGGGGGAAGCGGGACTCGCGCCATTCTCCGTTCCCCACTCACCCTGTCAGCATAGCCATGGTCCAGCTCGCCCCCGTTCCCTTCGGCGTCCTGGTCGGCCGCATGTTCCGCGAGCTCGAGACCAAGCGGTCGGTGTTCGATCTGCCGGCGCAACGCTTCGTCGACGGCTATCCGGGGCGCGACCTGTCGGTCGCCTTCCGCAAGCGCCGCGTCTCGACGCCGTTCGGCCCGGCCGCCGGTCCGCATACCCAGATGGCGCAGAACATTGCGCTCTCGTGGCTCGCCGGCGGCCGGGTGATCGAGTGCAAGACCGTGCAGGTGAACGACGCGATCGAGGTACCGCGGCCGTGCATCGACATGGGCACCGTCGGCTTCAACGTCGAATGGTCGCAGGAGCTGACGGTCCAGCAGTCGCTCGAGGAATACGTCAAGGGCGCCATGCTGATCGAGATGCTGAAGGCGGCGGGCGTCGGCGCCGGCCTTCCGGAGACGATGTTCGACATGAGCGTCGGCTACGATCTCGCCGGGATCCAGTCGGCCAAGGTGCGCGGCTTCCTCGACGGCATGCTCGACGCGACCGCGGTCGTGGGCCGGTTGCGGACGCAGATTCCCGAGCCTTGGCGCAAGTTCCGCGACCTGCCGTTTCCGACCCGGATCTCCGACACGCTGACGCTGTCGACCTTCCACGGCTGCCCGCCGGGCGAGATCGAGGCGATCGTCGAGCACCTCATCGGCGAGGTCGGCCTCGACGTCGTCGTCAAGCTCAATCCGACGCTGCTTGGCCGCGACGAGGTCCGTGCGATCCTTCACGATCGATTGGGCTACCACGACATCGCGGTCCCCGAGCGCGCGTTCGCCGACGACGCGAAGTGGGCCGACATCGTGGATGTCATCGAGCGCCTCGCGCCCTTTGCGAACGCGCGCGGGCGCAGCCTCGGCGTGAAATTCTCGAACACGCTGGTGGTCGAGAACGACGGGCGCTTCTTGCCCGCGAGCGAACCCATGAGGTACCTCTCCGGACCGCCCCTGCATCCGCTGGCGATTGCGCTCGTCGCGCGCTTCCGCCGCGCGTTCGGCGACCGTCTGCCGGTATCATTCTCGGCCGGCGTCGAAGAAGGCAATTTCGCCGACACGGTTGGCCTCGGGTTGAAGCCGGTTACGGTCTGTACCGATTTCCTGAGGCCGGGCGGCTACCGGCGCGGGTGGGGCTATTTCCGCGCGCTCATCAAGGCGATGGACGCGGTCGGGGCGAAAGACCTCGACGTCTTCACGCTCAAGGCCCACGGCCAAGGCGAGCCGGCGCTCGCGAGTCTCGGCCTGCCGGACGACCGCGCCGCCCGGTGCGTCGCGGCGCTCGCCCCAGGCGGCGATCTGCACGAAGCCGCGGGAGATGACTTTGCAGCGTGGGTGTCGGCGGCGCGCGTGCTGAACAGCGAGGTCTATGCCAAGCGAGTCCTCTCCGATCCCCGCTACAGCGCTGCCGAAAACACGACGCCGCCGAACAAGATCGGCAGCACGCTCGCGCTGTTCGATTGCCTGACCTGCGACAAGTGCATCCCGATTTGCCCCAACGACGCCAACTTCAGCTTTTCGATCCCCATGGGCGACACTCCGGTCGAACGCCTGACGCCGAAGGACGGCGGCTGGTCGGCGGAGGTCGTCGGCTCGCTCACGATCGCAAAGCCGCGCCAGTTCGGCACGTTCGCCGACGCCTGCAACGAATGCGGACATTGCGACCTGCTCTGCCCCGAGGACGGCGGCCCGTACAAGACAAAGCCGCTGTTCTTCGGCAGCCTCGAAGCCTTCGAGGCCGCGCCGCATCGCGACGGCTTCTTCGTCGAGCCGGGCGATGGCGGCGCCGTCATGCACGGCCGCTTCGCCGGCGACGTGGTGCGGATCGAGAGGATCGCGGGCCGCATGCGCTACAGCGGCCGTGGCTTCGACCTCACGCTCGATCCTGACAACGTCGCCGGCAGCGTCAGCGGCGCCGCTGACGGCCCGGTCGACCTGACGCGGCTGCGCATCATGCTGCCGATCCTCGGCGCCGTCGCGGGACGGGGAGCGGTCAACTACGTGAGCGTGTCGCTGGGGCTAAAGGGCGCCATGATTTGAGGTTCGTGGGTATCCTGAATTGCAATCCTCCTCCGATTCGGCCCAAAATCATCTCGACCTCGGCCCGCCGCCGGCAATCTGGTTTCCCTGCTAGCAGGGAATTTTTTTCGCCGCGGTCGACGCCCTGTTCCAGAAAGTCGCGCAATGTCATGGCGTTGTCGCTATCGCAACCGACTGGTTGCAGGACGGAGCGGGCGCGGAACAGGGAATTTCAAGCGACCGGAACAGGGAAATAACAGGCGCTTTCGGAGCGGATCAGGGAAAGAACAGGCGGGCGAAAACGGGCCGCGAGACCGAGCGCGGCCGGGTTGCAAGGCGCGGCCGAGTTTCCCTTCCTCCGCGGGGAAAGGCAACCCTTGTGAGCAGTCGGATGAGGGGGCGCCGCGCGATTCGTCCAAAAATCATCGTGCTCCAGGGCGGGGTCGGCGACCGCTCCTCCTGATGCGCGAACCGGAGTGGTCAGCGCCCGCCCGGGGAACGGACGCGGCGTCGCAAGGTCGGGTAGAAACGCTCCGCTTTGCCGCCTATGGAGAGATGGCAATCTCCTCGGATCGAGATTGTCCAGCGAGGAGGCGGGACATGAAAATGCAACTGGCGCTGGACGACATCTCCCTGGGTGAGACGATCAGCCTCGGCGAAAGGGTCCGGGAATACATCGACATCGTGGAAATCGGGACCCCGTTCATCGTCGAGGATGGGATGGCCCCCGTGCGCGAATTCAAGGCGCGGTTCCCAGGCCTGGAAGTCCTTGCGGACACCAAAATTATGGATGCAGGCGAGTACGAGGCCCGCTCGGCGTTCGAGGCGGGCGCAGATTACGCCACCGTGCTCGGCGTGACGGACCTCGCCACCGTTGAAGCCTGCCTGAAGACCGCCGCCAGGTACGGCAAGACCGTCGTGGTCGATATGATTTGCGTGGCCGACATGCCGGAACGGATCGCTGAGCTCGAACGGATCGGCGTCAAGGCCCTCGCGGTCCATACGGGGGTGGACCAGCAAGCCGCGGGGCGGACGCCGCTTGACGACCTGAAGCTCATGAAGGCGCACAGCCGGTCATCGACGATCTTCGTGGCCGGCGGCATCTCCGTCGACACCTTGCCTCGTTACATGGACCTCGGGGCAGACGTGGCGATTGTCGGCAGCGGCATCCGGCATGCCCCCGACCCAGTCAAGGAAGCAAGGGCGTTTCGCGAACTCATCAGGCGCGCGGCCGCGCGCTAAGGCGACGTGAATATAGTTTCGATCACCGCTGTCATTGCGAGGAGCGCAGCGACGGTAGAGTCGAGGAAGGGCGCGGTGACTTGAGCCATTGGCAATCGCCCCGTTTCGCTTTCCCGCTCCTCGACCGGAACCCGCAGCCACAGCTTGATCAACCGTAGAACGTGTCGGTCGCCGACCCGGAAACGGCTGGCTCGCGGAAGCGGCTCCGCCTCTGTCGGAACCCCGGCCATGCGCGCCACGGTGCCAAATCCGACCGGCGTGCGATTCGTGAATGTTCGCATGACGCTCAACGGCATGGCAGTCTGCTCAGTGCGCTTCGCCATATAGAACGTGATTTTGATGTCATAATAGCGCCGCAGCGATCGCCAGCGCAAACCCCTCGATCAGGCACGCGAGCCGATAGACCGTCAGCGCGCCGCGAATGTCGGCGACGGTCGCCTCACGCCGGCCGTCGCCCATGAAGGCATCCTTGATGAGCGTCTTCCCATAGACGCGCGGGCCGGCGACCTTCAAGCCCAGTGCGCCGGCCATGGCGGCTTCGGGCCAGCCGGCGTTGGGCGAACGGTGGGCTGACGCGTCGCGGCGCACGGCCCGCGCCGCTGCGCCGGGGGACGCGCCCGGCGCCAGGCTCGCGGCCAGCACGATCCATAAGCCCGCGAGCCGCGAGGCCGGCAGGTTGACGAGGTCGTCGAGCTGCGCTGCCGCCCAGCCGAAGGCGGCGTAGCGCTCGCTTCTGTGGCCGATCATGCTGTCGGCGGTGTTGATCGCTTTGTAGAGCGCCCCGCCGGGGAGCCCGCCGAGCGCCGTCCAAAGGACCGGCGCGACGACCCCATCCGAAAAATTCTCGGCCAGGCTCTCGATCGCCGCGCGCGCCACGCCTGCCGCGTCGAGGACGTCCGGGTTGCGGCCGACGATCATCGAGACGGCGCGCCGCCCCTCGTCGAGGCCGCGGTCGAGCCCGTCAGCCACCGCTCGGACATGGGTATAAAGACTGCGCTGCGCCGGCAGGCTCGCCGCGATCGCCGCGAGCGCCCAGAAGCCCAGCGCCCCGAAACGCTGAAGCCCGGCTGTCAGCGCGACCGCGACGAGCGCCACCGGGACGAGGATGGCGAAAAGCGCCACAGCGCCCGCCGCGCGCCGCGTCGAGAAAGCCGCCTCCGGTCGGTTCAGCCGCAGTTCCAGCCACGCGAGCCACGCGCCCATCCAGGTGACGGGATGGCCGACCGCGCGATAGAGAGGCGTCGGATAGCCGACGAGCGCTTCGATCATCAACGCGGCGAGCGCCAGCGGCAGCGAATGCGAAAGGGACATGATGGCGGGGCGGACCTGCGAGGCGGGCGTCGACGGCCTCACCTATCACGGCGGCGCGCTCGACGTCGCCGAACGGCTCGCGCCCGACGCGCCGAGGCCGTGGATCGACCTGTCGACCGGGATCAATCCGCACGCCTATCCCCTGCCCGATCTTCCCCCGGCGGTCTGGGCGCGGCTGCCGGACCGGGCGGCGCTCGCCGGGCTCGAACAGGCCGCCGCCGAACGCTATGGCGCGCCGGCCGGCTCGGTCATCGCGGGACCCGGCTCGCAGGCCCTCCTGCACATGCTGGGGCGGCTCGCACCCCGAGGCGAGGCCTGCGCCCTCGCGCCGACCTACGGAGGCTATGCGGAAGCGTTTGGGGCGGCGGGCGGCGGCCTGACCGAGGCCTGCACGCTCGAGGCGCTGGGCGGCTCAGCGACCGCCGTCGTCGCCAATCCGAACAATCCCGACGGCCGGATCGTCAGCCGCCGCGATCTCCTTGCTCTTCACGCGCGGCTCGCCGAGCGCGGCGGCCTCCTGATCGTCGACGAGGCGTTTGCCGATTTCGACCCTGGGGCGAGCCTCGCGCCGGTTCTGCCCGAAAGCCGGACGGTCGTGCTCCGCTCATTCGGCAAGACCTTTGGGCTCGCGGGGCTGAGGCTCGGCTTCGCCGTCGCCTCGCCCGACGTCGCGGGGCCGCTGCGCGCGGCCCTCGGCTCCTGGCCGGTCAGCGGGCCGGCGATCGCCATCGGCGCCCGGGCGTTCGCCGATTCGGCCTGGTTCGCGGCGGCGGCCGATCGGCTGGAAAAGGACGCCGTCCGGCTCGATGCGCTGCTCGCCGCCGGCGGCTGGCGCGTGGTCGGCGGCACGCGGCTCTTCCGCCTCGCCGCGCGCCCCGGCGCCAGCCACGCCTTCAAGCGCCTGATGGCTGCCGGAATCCTGACCCGCCCCTTCGCCGGCCACCCCGACTGGCTACGGTTCGGCATCCCGGCCGAGGAGGCGCACTGGCGCCGGCTGGCGGCCGCGCTCGGAGGCTAACGCCGGAGAATTCCGCTGCCGTTTGCATCAAAAGTATGATAATGTGTGTTTTCACCTCAATGGAGAAGAGACAGACCATGGCCGAGATCGAGCGCCTGACGATCACCCTGCCGACCGACATGGCCGCCGTGGTCAAGCGCGCGGTTGCGGACGGCGACTACGCCTCGACGAGCGAGGTCGTTCGCGCGGCGTTGCGTGACTGGAAAATGAAGCGCGCATTGCAGCTTCAGGAGCTGGCCGCGCTCAAAACCGACATCGACAAGGGACTTGCCGACATCTCCGCTGGCCGCGTCAAAGATTTCGACGCGGCGAGCATCATCGAGCGAGGGAGGAAACTATTAGCCGCCCGCTCGTCCTCCGTCTGACCGAGGCGGCCGAAGACGACATTGCCGACACCTCGCTTTTGTCGCTTCCGAAGCTTCGGAAGCGACCGCTACGCGCCTGCTCGCCAGGATCACTAGCGCTTGTGACCGGTTGCTGAAATTCCCGCTTTCGGGAGCCCCGAGCGGGCAACTCGCGCCGGACTTGCGCGTGACATTCGAGGGCAGTTATGCGGTCCATTATCTCGCGACAGATACAGAAGTGATCGTTGTGCGCGTGCTGCACGGCGCGCGCGACATCGCTGCCATTGCGGGGCGCGGAGGATTTGCATGATCGCTGGCTAGCCGCGCCTGGAGGCGAAGACGCGGGTCCACCTTGGGAGCCAACCAGCGCCTGTGGCGCGCCATTATGGATGAAAATGATCCCTGCGGGATCATTTTCATAGCAGTTGCGAGTCGGGGATATCCCGCCGTCAGAGTTCCGCGAATCTTGTTTTCGCCCGAGCCGCGCGGGACAAGAGCGCATGCCGATTCGCGCCCCACGCGTCTTCACGATTCCTTCCGGCGTCCCCTTCCTGCCGACGCTGAGCCGCGCCCTTTTTGACGGCGCGCTGATCGACGGCTTTCCCGGCGCGGGCGGCTCGCCGGAATTGGCCGACGCGACAATCTACGTGCCAACCCAGCGCGCCGCCGCGGCGCTCGCCGAAGCGCTGGTCACGGCGAGCGGGCGGGCGAGCCTTATTTTGCCGCGCATCGCCCCCCTCGGCGCCTTCGAGCCGGACGAGCCCGCGTCATTCGCCGAGGTCGCTGCGGACGAAGCGCCGCGTCCGGGCCCGGCGCCGGCGGTCGGCGCCCTCACCCGCCGGCACACGCTGGCGACGCTCGTGCGCCGATGGGGGCAAGCCCTACGCGGGGCGATCCGCGGCGCGGACGCGAACGGGCTCCAGTTCAACGAGACCGAGCCGGCGCTGGTCGCCGCAACCCCCGCCGAGGCCTATGCGCTTGCCGGCGACCTTGCAGCGCTGATCGACGACATGATCATCGACAAGGTCGATCCGCAGGCGCTCGAAACGCTGGCGCCGGAGACCTACGACCGCTACTGGCGGATCACCCTCGACTTTTTGAAAATCGCCTTCGCCGCTTGGCCGGACTGGCTCGCGGAACAGGGCCTCATCGATCGCGCGGCCCGCGTCGCGGCATTGGTCGAAGCCGAGATCGTCGGGCTCGCTTCGGGCGCCCGCCGGGGGCCGACCATCATCGCCGGCTCGACCGGCGCCAACCGCGCCACCGCGCGGCTCATCGCCGCAGTCGCCCGGGCCGATCAGGGCGCGGTCGTCCTGCCCGGCCTCGATCGCGCTCTCGACGAGCGCGCCTGGGCGATGATCGGCGAGCGCGACGGCGATGCGCAGGGGCTCGCCGGCCACCCCCAGGCCCTTCTCCACCGGCTGATTGGGCTCATCGGCGTGACGCGCGACGACGTGCATCCGCTCGGCGCGCCGACGAAGCCGCTCGCCGCGCGCGCCGCGCTGGTCAGCGAGGCCCTCCGCCCGGCCGAGTCGACCGACGCCTGGCGCGACCGCGACGCGGCGCTCGCCCCCGCCGCCGTCGCCGAGGCGCTCGAGGGCGTGGCCGTGATCGCGGCCGACCATGAGACCGAGGAGGCGCTGGCGCTCGCCATCGCCATGCGCGAAGTTCTGGAGACGCCCGGCAAGACCGCGGCCCTCGTCACGCCCGATCCGTCGATCGCCCGCCGAGTGTCGGCCGAGCTCGCGCGCTGGGGCGTCGAGGTCGAGGATTCGGCCGGGCGGGCGCTCGGCGAGACCGAGGCGGGCGCCCTGGCGCGCCTCGTTTTGCAGGCGGCCCTCGAATTCCGGCCGCTCGCGATCCAGGCGCTGATCGCCCACCCCGCGGCGCGCTTTGGCCGGGGCCGCGCCGACAAGGACGTCGCGGCGCGGACGCTCGAGATCGGCGTCTTCCGCGCCGCGCCGATCCCCACGCTCGACGATCTCGACGCCGCGTTCGAGGCGGGTCGGGCCGCAGCGGGAGACCGCCACGCCCATCCCGCCGTGCGCTCGATCGGCGAAACCCGACGCGGTGTGGCCGAGCAACTCGCGCGCGACTGCGCGGCGGCGCTCGAGCCTCTGCGCGCGCTCCCGCCCTCGACGCCGCTCGGCGACTGGCTCGACGCCCATCGCGCGGCGCTCGCAGCCGTGCTCGCGGCGCCCGACGGCGACCGCGCGGCGCCGCACGGACTGGCCGCGCTCGAGCTCTTGCTCGACGAGTGGCGGGCGGCGGCCGGCGACGGCTTTCCCTGCGCGCTCGGCCAGTACGTTCGCCTCGTCGACGACGCGCTCGCGGGCGTCCGCGCGGCGCCCGCGCCGGGCGGCCATCCGCGGCTTCAGATCCTCGGCCTGCTCGAAGCGCGCCTGCTCGCGTTCGACCGCGTGCTGATCGCCGGCCTCGACGAGAAGGTCTGGCCGCCGGCGGTCAACACCGACGCCTTCCTCAACCGGCCGATGCGCGCCGAACTCGGGCTTTCGCCGCCCGAGCGGCGGATCGGCCAGACGGCGCAGGATTTCGCCGCGGCGCTCGGGGCGCGCGAGGCGATTCTGAGCCGGTCAAGAAAGCGCGGCGGCGAGCCGACCGTCGCCTCGCGTTTCCTCCTGCGCCTCGGCGCCGCCGCGGGCGCCCCGGGGCTTGCGGCGGCCGAGCGGCGCGGCGAAACCTATCTCGCCTGGGCGCGCGCGCTCGACCGACCGGAAAAGGTCGCTCCGGTCGAGCCGCCGAAACCGAAGCCACCGGTCGAAAAGCGGCCGCGCTCGCTCAGCGTCACGCGGGTCGAGACCTTGCGGCGCGACCCTTACGCGATCTACGCCGAGCGGATCTTGAGGCTCGACGTCCTTCCCCCGGTCGAGCGCACGCTCGGCCCGCGCGACGCGGGCGACGCCTGGCACGGAGCGCTCGAGGATTTCGCCAAAAGCTTCCCGGCCGGCGCGCTGCCGGCGGAAGCGCGCGCGGCGCTCGTAGGCTTCGCACGCGTCCGCTTCACCGCGCTCCTGAAGAACCCGGCCTTCTCGGGTCTCGACTGGCCGAACATCGAAAAGGCGGTCGACTTCGTGATCCGGTTCGAGCGCGAAAGCCGCGACGCGATCGAGCGCATCTTCGTCGAACGCCAGGGCGCGCTCGAATTCGCGCTATGCGACGGCGCGCCGTTTACGCTGAGAGCGCGCGCCGACCGGATTGATCGGCTCGTCGACGGCGAGGCGCGGCTGGTCGACTACAAGAGCGGAACGCCGCCGAGCAGAAAAGAGGTGACGATCGGCCTTGCGCCGCAACTGATCCTCGAGGCCGCGATTCTGGCCGGGGGCGGCTTCGCCGACCTCGGACCGATGCGGCCGCAGCAGGCGCTTTATCTCAAGCTCGGCGGCCCGGACGGCGGCGTGGCGCGCGATGCGGCCGACAAAGGCCAGCCCCTCGCCACGCTCGCCGCCCGCCATCTCGCGGACCTCAAGGTCCTGCTCGACCAGTTCGCCGACCCGGAGACGCCCTATCTGTCGCGGCCGATGCCAAAATTCGCCAGCCGCTTCGCCGACTACGACCATCTGGCGCGGGTCAAGGAATGGTCGCTCGCCGGCGGCGCCGGTGAAGCGCCGGCGGGAGACGCCGCATGAGCCGCCGCCTCGACATCCCGGAGTCGCTCAGGCGCGACCAGGCGCTCGCCTCGGACCCGAACGCCTCGGCCTGGGTCTCTGCCAACGCCGGCAGCGGCAAGACGCATGTGCTGACCCAGCGCGTGTTGCGTCTCATGCTCGATGGCGCGAAGCCGGCGCAGATCCTCGGCCTCACCTTCACCAAGGCCGCCGCGGCCAACATGGCCGGCCGTATCTTCGCCACGCTCGCCGAGTGGACGAGCCTCGACGACGAGGCGTTGACCGCGAGGATCGTCGAGACCGGGGCCGCGCGGCCCGGACCGCCGGCGCTCGCCTTCGCCCGGCGATTGTTCGCCCGCGCGATCGAGACCCCGGGCGGCCTCAAGATTCAGACGCTGCACGCCTTCTGCGAGCGGCTGTTGCAGCTCTTCCCGTTCGAGGCCAACGTCCCGGCCCATTTCCAGGTCGTCGACGAGCGCGAGACCGCGGCGCTGATGACTGAGGCGCGGGACAGGGCCATCGTGACGCTCGAAGCGGAGCCCGAGGGCAAGGCGGCTCTCGACTTTGTCGCGCGCGAGGCCGGCGCGTTCGGCTTCCGCCAGCTGCTCGAGGAGTCGCTAGGGTTCGCGAGGACTTTCCGCGCCTTTGAGCACGCCGCGGCGTACGGCCAGGCGCTGCGCGGCCGGCTCGGCCTCGCCGAGGGCGAAACGGCGGCGCGCGTCGAAGCCGAGATGCTGGGCGGCGACGTGGAGCGGAAACGTCGGGCGGCGTGGGCGCAACGGCTCGCCGCCGGCAAAGAGCGGGACAGGCAGCTCTCGGCTGCGCTTCACGCGGCGGACGCCGACATGGAACGGCCTGAAAGGGTCCAGGCGCTGCTCGCCGCCTTCTTCATCAAGGACGGCGAGGGCGATCCGCGCGGCGGGGAAAAGGGCCATCTCACTTGCAAAGAGCTGCGCGACAAGGACCCCGACCTGGAAGACGACCTCAAGCGCGAGCAGGCGCGTCTCGAAAGCTTGCGTGAAAAGCGCCGCGCCGCGCAGACGGCTGAGCGCAGCATCGCCCTGTTCGCCGTCGCCGGCGCGATCCTCAAGGCTTTCGCCGCAGCCAAGTCGGGACGCGGCGCGCTCGACTTCGCCGACCAAATCGCCCGCGCGCTCGCGCTGGTGACGCAGTCGAGCGCCGCCTGGGTGATGCAGAAGCTCGACTATGGCCTCGACCACCTGCTGATCGACGAGGCGCAGGACAATTCGGCCGAGCAGTGGCGCATCGTCGAGGCGCTGACTGAGGAGTTCTTCGCCGGCGAGGCCGCGCGACCGCGGAACCGCACCGTATTCGCGGTCGGCGACGAGAAGCAGTCGATCTTCTCCTTCCAGGGCGCCGCGCCGGAACTTTTCGCCGAGATGCGGCGCACTTTCGAGCGGCGATGCCGCGACGCGCAAATGCCGTTCGAGCGGGTGCCGCTCAATTTCTCGTTCCGCTCGGCGCCAGCCGTTCTCGCGGCGGTCGACAGGACGTTCGCGACCGAGGCGGCGCGGACCGGCCTCCTCGACGAGGGCGAGCCGCCGCCCCTGCACGAGGCGATCCGGAAGACCCTCAAGGGCGTGGTCGAGATCTGGCCGACGGTCGAAGCCGAGAGGCCGGCCGACCCCGACGACTGGCGGATGCCGCTCGACGAGCCGGCGGCTCATGCGCCCCCGGTGATCCTCGCCGGCCGGATCGCGGACGCGGTCGCGCGCTGGACTGCGCCCGGTTCGCGCGAGCGTGTCGTGGACGCAAAAACCGACGCCCCTCGCCCCATTCGCGCAGGCGACGTCATGATCCTCGTCAGGCGGCGCAACGCCTTCTTCGAGGCGATGATTCGGGCCCTGAAGATGCGCGGCGTCAAGGTCGCCGGCGCCGACCGGCTGAAGCTCAGGGATCATATCGCGGTCATGGACCTGATCGCCGCGGGCCATGCGGCGCTGACCCGGGACGACGACCTGACGCTGGCCTGCGTCCTCAAGTCGCCTCTGATCGGCCTCGACGAGAATGCGCTCTATGCGCTGGCTGCGGACCGCCCAGCCTCGCTCGCCGCCGCGCTCGCCGCCTCGGAGGACCCGAACGCACAGGCCGCCCGGCGCCGCCTCGAGACCTGGCGCGACCGCGCCGAGCGGCTCGGCCCCCACGCCTTCTACGCCCGCCTCGTCGGCGAGGACGGCGGCCGCAAGGCGCTGATCGCCCGGCTTGGAGACGACGCCGCCGAGCCGATCGACGAGTTCCTCGCGCTGGCGCTCGCCCACGAGCGGAGCGAGGCGCCGTCGCTGACCCGCTTTCTCGCCGAGGTCGTGGCGGACGAGGCGGAGATCAAGCGCGACCTCGAAGCGGAAAGCGACGGCGTGCGGGTGCTGACCATCCACGCAAGCAAGGGCCTCGAGGCGCCGATCGTGTTCCTGCCCGACACCGCCGTCGCGCCGGGGGGCCAGCACGACCCCAAGCTCATGCCGCTTTCCCAACAGCGCCCGGACGGGCCGCCGCTATTCGCCTGGAGCCGCAAGACGGCGGAGGACTGCACTGCGGTCGCCGAGGCGCGCGAGGCGCGGCGGCGGGCCGAGGCGGGCGAGCACCGGAGGCTCCTCTATGTCGCGATGACCCGCGCGGCCGAGCGCCTCGTCGTCGCCGGATACGAGACCCTGAAGCGCCGCCCGGAGGGCTGCTGGTATGATCTCGTCGCCGACGGGCTGAAGGACGTCGCATTCGACGCGCCGGCGTTCTGGGACGAGCGCGCCGCCGTCCGGCGCTATGGGGAGGCGCTCGTCGCGGACGGCGGCGCGGACGCGACGGCGGCTGCGGCCGTAGCCCTGCCGGACTGGCTGACCGCCCGGGCCGCGCCGGAATTGGCGGTCGCCCGGCTGCGGCCCTCCGAGGCGGTCGTGGCGCGCGAGCGCGTCGCCGGACGACGCCTCGAAGGCGTCATGGCGCACGCCCTGTTGCAGCTTTTGCCCGCCGTCGAGCCTGCGAGGCGGGCGGAGACGGTACGATCGTACTTGAGCGCGCATGCCGCGGCGCTGCCGAGAGAGTCACACCAAGAACTGGCAGATAAGATCCTTGCAGTGCTCGGTTCGCCC
Source organism: uncultured Alphaproteobacteria bacterium (assembly GCA_963822215.1). GTDB lineage: Bacteria > Pseudomonadota > Alphaproteobacteria > Rhizobiales > Beijerinckiaceae > Roseiarcus. The sequence continues at coordinate 777,585 of CAWGGX010000004.1, read as the reverse complement.
GAGCTTCAGCCGCTGTTCGCCCCGGGTTCGCGCGCGGAGGTCCCGTTCGCCGGCGCTCTGAAGCGGAAGGGCCGGCCGGACCTGCCGGTAATCGGCCGCCTCGACCGGCTCGCGGTCACCGACGCGTCTGTGCTCATCGCGGATTTCAAGCTCGGACCGGCGCCGGCCCGGCCTCGGGCGGCGCATCTCGCCCAATTGGCGCTCTACCGCGCCGCGCTCGAGCCGAACTATCCGTCGCGCCGAATCGAGGCGGCGCTGGTCTATCTCGACGGACCGGAGATGATTCCGTTGTCGCAATCGGACTTGGACGCTGCGTTCAACGAACTTGTAACTCTTTGATAACTATGATGCTCCGATTCGCGCTTTCGGCGCCACAGTCAAGCGAGATTATGGCGTGCCATGATGAGGTCGCAATTCGACGGCAGGTTCCGCGCCGATGACGAGCGGAACGTCAAGGCGGACGCCCGAAGCATGAGGGCTGGGCTATGAAACGCGCGCGGCTGAAAAAGCGCCCGCGCCGGAGCGCGTGTCTGCGCGCGGCAGCGCTCGCGCTGTCTGCGGCCGTGGTCGCAATCGCCGCGTCGTCGGCAGGCGCCGGGGCTCCAGGCGGGTTGGTGCGATACGACCGTCCCGTCTATCACAACGGCAAGCGTGTCCTGTGGCATGGCGCCTGGCGTGGCGGCGCGGGGCGCCGTTTCTACGTCCGCGCCGAGCCGGCAAAGGCCGAGATCCCTCCATCTCCGGCCCCTGCCGGCGCCGCCGTCGCGGCGACTGGCGCTGAGGCCGCGGCGAACACGCCGGCCGCCCGATCGACGCCGCTGAAGCCTTTCGCCATCCTCGCCGATCCGGGCGACCTCGTCGCCAGCCGCATGGCGCGCGATTTCGTTGAGGTGGTCAACGACCAGGGCGGCCAGGGCCGCGCGATCGTCGGCTCGACCGCGCCGACTGGCGTTCTGAAGGTCATGCGGGGCGACATGGCGGACTTCGCCATCGTCACCCTCGATTCTCTGGCAGTCAGCGTCAAATACCAGTCCGACTGGTCGAAGCGCGTGCCGCTTGTCGCGCCGCTCGCGCCTGAGACCGTCGAGGTCATTTCGTCGAAGGACGTCAAGGTGCTGAGCGACCTTGCCGGCAAGTCGGTCAGTTTCGGTGACCCCGACGGCACGACCGGGATCACCGCAAAGCTGCTGTTCCAACGGGTCGGCGTGACGGTCAATCCGATCTACGAGCCGCTGACCGACGCGCTCGCGGCGCTCGCGGCCGGCAAGCGCGACGCCGTCGTGGTGCTCGGCGGTCGGGACGCGCATGCGCTCGACGGTTTTGGTGGCGACGGGCGCTTTCATTTGGTCGCCATCCCCTGGTCGCAGCAACTGGAGCAGGCTTACGCGCCGGGGCGTGTGCCCGCCTCCGACCGACCAAACTTGGTCGCGGCCAACGATTCGGTGGAGACGGTGGCCGAGCCGATGGCGCTTGTCGCGCTCGACGCCCAGGCGGGCTCCCCGCGCGCCGAAGCGCTGGGCCGCGTGGCCCGCGTCTTTTTCGACAAATACGATTCGATCCTGGCGGACGGGCGCGACCAGCACTGGCGAGAGGTCAATCTCGCCGCGGGCCTTGCGGTGGCGAACGCCGACTGGCCGAGGCTGGCTGGGGCGCAAGGATGGATCGACGATCGCAAGACCTCGTCCGACGCCTCGCTCGACGCGTTTCGCACCGCCGCGAAGACGGCCGAAGCCAGCGGCGGTCCGAAAGCTGACGATTCCGACCGGCTCTACGACAGCCTGACCCGCTGGCGCAGCCTGATGCAATAAAGGAGGACCATCCTGCCCTACGCATGGAAATTCGTCGCAGGCCTGGTTGCGGGGTGCTGCGTCGCGCTGCTTGTGATCGCATTCTGGCCGCGCATCGAACCGTCGAGCGCCTCGGTCAAGGCGGCCGTCGAGCAGCCGGTCTTCGTGAGCCAGACGATCGCGACCCCGGCGCCGCCGAAGGCCTCGCCCGTTACGGCCCACGCCATCGCCAGGGAGGCGATCGACAAGCTCGCGCACGCGCTTCGCGGGCAAAGCGTCGACATGACGCCCATCGCCTCGCTCGCCATCCCGATCGACGACGCGCGGCGCCTCTGCGCCGAAGGCCTGGTCGCCTTCGCCAAGGGCGACATCGCCGCCGCCCGCGCCTTCCTCAGGCGGGCGGCTGAAGGCGGCGACCCCCGGGCCCTGATGGCGCTCGGCGACACCTACGACCCGACCACGCTCTCCCATCTCGGTGCGCTCGGCATGAAGGGCGACGAGGGTGTAGCGCGCAGCTATTATTCGCGCGCTCTAGCCGCCGGCGTCGGCGGAGCGCGGGAGCGGATTGCAGCGCTCGCGTCCAAGTAAGGCGCGTGGAGCGGCTTGCAGGGACGTTCGCGAACCCCTCGAGGGGGTGAGTAGCGCGAAGCCGGCGCCAGGCGGATGCGGCGCCGACGCTAACCCGCATTTCTCATAATGTGGCTTGGCCGCTGGCGTCTCTGACGGGAGGTGCGGCGTCTGTCTTGCGGTTTTTGCGATGGACAAGCGGGTCCGCGGCGCCGCTTGCGCGGATCGTGAGGCGGTTTTTCAGTTCTCCTGTGGGCGGAGGGGTGGATGACCGCGATTTGTCGGCGTCGCGGCGACGCCTCAGGCGAGGCGGGCGGCGGCCAGGCGCCATTCGTCGGCATAGGGATGAGCCGAGGCGAGCGCGAATTTGATGCGGCGCGCGCTGACGCGCACGAGGCCGGCGAGCTTGAAGAGCTTGAGCCTTATTGCGCCCCAGGCGGCTTGAGCGAACCGCGTGTGGGCGAGGCCGATGCGCCTGACCCCGCAGATGAGAACGTAGGCGAACGAGGCGAACCAGAGCCTGAGCTGGTTGGCGCGCATGGTGGCGGTCGAGGTGCGGTCGGCGAACAGGTCGCCCTGACATTCCTTGATCCGGTTCTCCATGTCGCCGCGGGCGCAGTAGACCTTCTCGTAGAGAAAGCGGCCGCTCATCTCGGCCTTCTTGAGCGAGGTGACGACGAAACGCGGATTGGCCTCGCCCTGGGTCCATTCGGCCTTGCCGATCACCCGGCGCCGGCGCGACCAGCTGTCGAGCGTGGCATAGCGGAAGTCCTTGAAGCGGCGGGCGGGCTTGTCGGTCGCGGACGCCTCCGCTTGGGCCTGCGCGAGTTCGACGGCGATCTCCTCGACGAGCCTCGCGTTGCGGGCAAGGCCGAACACGTAGTCGACCCGGTTCTGTTCGCACCAGGCCATCAGCGCCTTGCGGGCGGACCCGGAATCGGCGCGCAGAAGGATGCGCGTTCTGGGCCAGCGCGCCCGGATCCGCGCGACGATCCGCGCGACTTCCTCGACCGCCCCGGCGCTGGCGTCGATATTCGACGGCCCGAGCTTGGCCGCCAAGAGACGCCGACCGCAGAACACGGACAAAGGCAGGTAGCAATAACAGTCGTAGTAGCCGTGGAAGAACCGGCCTTCCTGATGGCCGTGCAGCGGGTCGTCAGTCGCGTCGAGGTCGAGCACGATCTGCTTGGGCGGCCGGTCGTGCGCCTCGAGGAAAAGGTCGACGAACAGGGTCTCGATCGCCGCCGGATCGTGGCTGATCTTTTTGTAGCGGCTGGGCGCCGGGCGCGACAGCTCCAGCCGGTTCAGCGTCGATTTGCCCGCCACCGGCGCGCAGTCGTCGCGCCGGGCTTGGAGTTTGCCCGCCAGCACCGCCATTACCGGGTCGTGACGAAGCTCGTCGTGATCGTTCAGATCCTCGTAGCCGAGCGCGATGCCGAACACGCGCTGCCCGACCAGCGTGGCGACAGAGCGCTCGACCAACTTCGCGTCCCTGGCGTCGACGAACCATGCAGCAAGCCGCCGGACCAGATCAATCGTTCGATCGGCCGCGCCCAAAAGCAGACCACCCGCGTCCGACGTCAGCACGCCGCCGTCGAACTCGGCCACCGCCGGTCGGCCTTCGACCCGTACAAACACGCTCGCTTCTGCGCTACGCTTCGTTTGCATCGGGCCACCCCTCCAAACCGGCGCAAGTCGTTCTCGCAAAACAACTTTTGCCTGATTCGGCGGCCCGATGCGCCCCTAAACGTGAGAAATGCGGGTTAGCAGGGAAACCGGATCGGCGGCGGCGGGCCGAGAGCGAGATGGCGGCGCCGAGGCGGCCGACGCGCTTTCCATGCGCGAGGCCTCGCTTCCCCCGGCGCCCCGCCGATGCGATAAGGGGGCGAGGTCCCACGCGCCCCATGCCGATTCGCCGTCTCGATCCCCTGCTTGTCGATCGCATCGCCGCCGGCGAGGTTGTCGAGCGGCCGGCTGCGGCGGTGAAGGAGCTGATCGAGAACGCGCTCGACGCCGGCGCGCGCGCGATCGAGGTCGCGATCGAGGCGGGTGGGCGTCGCCTCATCCGCGTGACGGACGACGGGCGCGGCATGGACGAAGCCGACCTCGCGCTTTCCGTCGAGCGCCACGCCACCTCGAAAATTCCCGACGGGGATCTGACCGCCATCGCCACCTTCGGCTTCCGCGGCGAGGCGCTGCCCTCGATCGCCTCGGTGTCGCGGCTCGAGATCCGCACCCGGACGGCGGGCGCGCCGACCGGCTTGAGGCTGGTCGTCGAGGACGGGACGAGGAGCGCAGTGACGCCTTGCGCCGGCGCTGTTGGGACCCGGGTCGAGGCGCGCGACCTCTTCGTTGCCACGCCGGCGAGGCTGAAATTCCTGAAGTCCGACCGCGCCGAGGCGCAGGCCGTCGCCGACGTCGTGCGCCGGCTCGCGCTCGGCAACCATGACGTCCGCTTTTCGCTTGCGACCGACATCGGCGCCCCCTTCGACTGGCCGGCGTGCGGGCCGAGCGAAGCGGGCCTCACTGAGCGGCTGCGCCAGGCGCTCGGGAGCGAATTCGCCCTGAACTCGCTCGAACTCGACGCCAGCCGCGAGGGCGTGCGGCTCGCCGGACGCATCGGCCTGCCGACCTTCTCGCGGCCGAACGCGCTCGCCCAGTATCTCTTCGTCAACGGCCGCGCGGTGCGCGACAAAACGCTCTCGGGCGCCATGCGCGCGGCCTATCTCGATTTTCTGCCCGCCGATCGGCACGCCGTTGCGGCCCTGTTCGTCGCGTGCGATCCGCAGGCGGTCGACGTCAACGTTCACCCGGCCAAGGCCGAAGTGCGCTTCCGCGACGCCGGGCTGGTGCGCGGCCTCGTCGTCGGCGCGCTGAAGCAGCGGCTGGCCGTGGCGCTGCATCGCGCCGCGACCACCGGCGGCACGGCGACCGTGCTCGCCATGCGGCCGCCTCAGCCGTTCCGGTCCGCGCCGCCGGCGGGCGGCTGGGACTGGCGCGCCTCGCCCCCGGCGCCGGGTGCAGGCTGGGGCTCAGCGGCCGCCGCAAGCTTCGCCGAGCCGGCGCAACAGAGCTTCGCCGCCTTCGCCCCCATGGCCGCGGTCGCCCCGCAGGAGCCCGACGCGCGAGCCGCAGTCCTGGACCCGGGGGCGGCGCCGCTCGGGGCGGCGCGGGCCCAACTGCACAAGACCTACATTGTCGCCGAGACGCCGGACGGCCTCGTCATCGTCGACCAGCACGCGGCGCACGAGCGGATCGTCTACGAAACGCTGAAACGTCAGCGCGAGGGTCGGGGGATCGAGCGGCAGGCGCTGCTCCATCCGCTCGTCGTCGACCTCGATCCCGACTCGGCGGGGCTGATGGAGGCGCACGCCGAGGAATTGGCCTCGCTCGGCCTCGTGGTCGAAGGCTTCGGCCAGGGCGCGATCCTGGTGCGCGAGGCGCCGGCGGTCCTGGCGCAGGGCGACCTCACCGGACTCGTCCGCGACCTCGCCGCCGACCTCGGCGCCGAGGACGGGGCGCAGAGCCTCGCCCGTCGGCTCGACGAATATCTCGGAACTTTCGCCTGTCACCACTCGGTGCGCTCGGGTCGGTCGCTGAAACCCGAGGAGATGAACGCGCTTTTGCGCCAGATGGAGGCGACTCCCGGCGCCGGTCAGTGCAACCACGGCCGACCGACCTACGTGGAGCTTAAGCTTTCCGACATCGAGCGGCTGTTCGGGCGAAGGTAGCCTTTTCCCGCTCGGCCCGGCGCCGCTGGGCCTCGCCCGCTTTCGCGGGCGAGAGGAAAGCTTGTGATCCCCGCCGCCGGGCGCTATTCCCCGAGCCGGAAATCCCGATCGTTGAGAGAGACCCGCCGTTGAGCGCTGACGAACCCAAAGTCGACGAGGCGCTGGCGATCGCGCATGGGCTCAAGGCCGACGAATACGCCCGCTTCGTCACGCTGATCGGCCGCACGCCGACCTTCACCGAGCTCGGCATCGTCTCGGCGATGTGGAACGAGCACTGCTCCTACAAGTCCTCCCGCCTGCACCTGCGCGGTCTGCCGACCAAGGCGCCATGGGTGATCCAGGGCCCGGGCGAGAACGCCGGCGTGATCGACATCGGCGACGGCGACGCGTGCATCTTCAAGATGGAATCGCACAACCACCCCTCCTACATCGAGCCCTATCAGGGCGCGGCGACGGGGGTCGGCGGCATTTTGCGCGACGTCTTCACCATGGGCGCACGACCCGTGGCAAGCCTCAACCTCCTGCGCTTCGGCTCGCCCGATCATCCCAAGACCCGGCGCCTGGTCGCGGGCGTGGTCGCCGGGATCGGCGGCTACGGCAACTCCTTCGGCGTGCCGACAGTCGGCGGCTCGGTCGGCTTCGACAGTCGCTACGACGGCAACATTCTGGTCAACGCGATGGCGGTCGGCGTCGCCCGGACGGACTCGATCTTCTATTCCGCCGCGACCGGCGTCGGGAACCCGATCGTCTATCTCGGCTCCAAGACCGGGCGCGACGGCATCCACGGCGCGACCATGGCCTCGGCCGCCTTCGAAGCCGATGCCGAGGAGAAGCGCCCGACGGTGCAGGTCGGCGATCCGTTCGCCGAAAAGCTGCTGCTCGAAGCCTGTCTCGAGCTCATGGCCTCGGGCGCGGTCGTGGCCATCCAGGATATGGGCGCGGCGGGCCTGACCTCCTCGGCGGTCGAGATGGGGGCCAAGGGCAATCTCGGGGTCGAGCTCGACCTCGACGCCGTGCCCTGCCGCGAGACCGGCATGACGCCGTATGAGATGATGCTCTCCGAGAGCCAGGAGCGCATGCTGATGGTGCTGAGGCCCGAGCTCGAAGCCAGCGCCGAGGACATCTTCCGCAAATGGGGGCTCGACTTCGCCGTCATCGGCAGGACGACGGACACGAAGCGCTTCGTCGTCAAGCACGGCGGGCAAGTCATGGCCGACCTGCCGATCAAGGAGCTCGGCGACGAGGCGCCGCTATACGACCGGCCGTGGACCCCGACCGCGCCCTCGCCGGTGATCGACGGCGCGGCGATCGTCCCGCCGCTGCCGACCGACGCGGCGCTCAAAAAACTCCTCGGCTCGCCCAATTTCAGCGCGAAGCGGTGGGTCTACGAACAATACGACTCGCTCATCCTCGGCAACACGGTCGAGGGCCCGGGCGGCGGCGCGGCGGTCGTCCGCCTCGGCGACGGGCCGAAGGGGCTGGCGCTGACGACCGACTGCACCGAGCGCTATTGCGAGGCCGACCCACGCGAGGGCGCCAAGCAGGCGGTCGCGGAGGCGTGGCGCAACCTCGTCGCGGTCGGCGCCAAGCCGCTGGCGCTGACCGACAACCTCAATTTCGGCAACCCCGAGAAGCCGCAGGCGATGGGCCAGCTGGTCGGCTGCATCGCCGGCATCGGCGACGCCGCGCGCGCGCTCGATTTCCCGATCGTCTCGGGCAACGTGTCGCTCTACAACGAGACGATGGGCGCAGGAATTCCGCCGACCCCGGCGATCGGCGGCGTCGGGCTGGTCGCCGACGTCACGAAGACCGCCTCGCCCTCGTTCAAGGCGGCTGGCCACGACATCCTGCTGATCGGCGGCGTCCCGGGCTGGCTCGGCCGATCGGCCTGGCTCGCGGTCGTGGCGGGCCGCGACGAGGGGCGCCGCCGCCGGTCGATCTTGCGGCCGAGAAGCGCAACGGCGAGTTGGTGGCGGGCCTGATAGCCGGGGGCCGCGTCACCGGGGTGCAGGACCTCTCGGACGGCGGCCTCGCCGTCGCGCTCGCCGAAATGGCGATGGCGGGCGGGATCGGCGCGACCGTCGCGCTTGACGGTCCCGAGCATGCGGTCTTCTTTGGCGAGGACCAGGGTCGTTACGTCGTGACGACCCTCCCGGAGGCGACCGAAGGCGTGATCGACGAGGCCACGCGCGCCGGCGCGCCCGTCCTGCGCATCGGCGTCACCGGTGGCGACGTCCTGACCCTCGGCCGCGCGGCCCCGATCCCGCTTGCCGCGCTCATCCAAACATACGAAGGTTGGTTTCCGGCGTACATGGACCAACCCGAGGGGACGGGCGCATGATTCCATTCCTGGTCGTCAGGACGCACACGGGCTTCGCCTATGTGCGTCCCAATGCCGTGCTGGCGGTGAATTCGAGCGATCCGGCCGATTGCACGCTGGTGATGACGGGAGGCGTGACGATTGCCGTCGCCGAGCCCGCGGAGGACGTGATCGAACGGCTGGAGGCGGAGGCGCGCGAGGAAGACGACGCGCGGCTGATCAGGGAGCGTCATAATCATGGCCATGTCGAGCGTTGAGATCGAGACGATGATAAGGGCGGCCTTCCCCGACGCGCGCGTCGAGGTGAAGGACCTCGCCGGCGACGGCGACCATTACGCCGCGACCGTCGTCTCGGCCGCCTTCAAGGGGGTGAGCAAGGTCAAGCAGCACCAGATGGTCTACGCCGCGCTCAAGGGTAAGATGGGCGGCGACCTGCACGCGCTGGCGCTGACGACGGCGGAGAGCTGACGGGCCCGGTGAAAAGGCTCCGTCCGAATTCCCTGCTAGCAGGGAATTTTTTTGCGCCGCGGTCGGCGCCCCGTTCCAGGAAGCCCTGCAATGTCAAGGTGCTATCGGCGTTGCAACCCTCCGGTTGCGGGCGCGCTCGGGCGCGGAACAGGGAATTTCAAACGACCGGAACAGGGAGTTATCAGGCGATTTCGGAGCGGATCAGGGAAAGAACAGGCGGGCGAAAACGGGGTGCGAAAACGGGCGCGGCCGGGTTGCATTTCGACCGCCGACCGGCGCGAGCCGGGCTTGGCCGAGCGCTCATAGAGCCGGGCGACCACGGCTCCCCGCGTCCCCGCCTTCCCCCTGGCCTCCCCGCCTGTCGCGAGGATCCAGGACGTGCGCGCGCAAAACTTCGACAGTCAGCGGCGCCGGTCCACCGTTTGGCGCACCGGCGCATCGGCGGGTCAGAGGCCCAAAACCCTTCACCTTCGCCGAGCATCGCGATCGCCTTCGGCATGGACGGAGAGCGCCGGAAACCGGCAGCAGGCGCGACGAGCGGGGAGCGCCAGGAGCCGAAGGTCCTTCGCCTAGCCTCAATCACACGAGACAAAGGACCTCCCAGGCGCTTGCCCAGCGAGGTCCCAACAATGTTGAGAACTGCGGGACGATGCGGTTCAAACGCGGCCCTCGCGTTGCCTCGCGCAAATCCTCCGACCTTTTGCGAGATCGACTCATGAGCGTCCGCTGGATCGAGCGGCCCGCGTCGGAATGGCGACCGGGCCCGGGCGAACTGATCGCCGTCGCCCTGCTGGTGGCTGGCACGTTCTTCATGGAGAATCTCGACGCGACGATCATCACGCCCGCGATCCCGCAAATCGCGTCGAGCTTTGGCGTCAGGCCGGTCGATCTGAACGCCGGCGTCAGCGTGTACATGCTGACTGTTGGCATTCTCATTCCGGCGAGCGGGTGGGCCGCCGACCGTTTCGGCGCGCGCAAGGTGTTCACGGCCGCCATCGCGTTGTTCACCGTCGCGTCGCTCCTCTGCGGGTTCGCCCGCACCTTGCCGGAATTCGTGATTGTCAGAATTCTTCAAGGAGCGGGCGGCGCCATGATGGTCCCTGTCGGTCGGCTTGTTGTGCTGCGCGTCACGCCGAAGGATCGGTTGATCCAGGCCATCGCAACCCTGACCTGGCCGGCTCTGGTCGCCCCGGTTCTAGGCCCCCCTCTCGGCGGCCTCATTGCGGAGCAGGCCAACTAGCGCTGGATCTTCTATCTGAACCTGCCGCTCGGCGTCGTCGCGATCGTCGCGGCGCTGGCGCTGATATCCGACTCCAGGCGGGAAAGCCGGCGGCCTTTCGATTGGCCGGGTTTCGCGCTCGCCGGCAGCGGCCTTGCGTGCCTGCTTACGCTCGCGGACCTGCTTACCCGCCCAACGATCGCCTGGACTGCGATCTTCGGTCTTGCCGCCGTCGGGGCCGCGCTGCTCGGCGCCACCGTCCGACATCTGAACCGAACGCCGCATCCCATGCTCGAGCTCTCGGCGCTGCAAACACAGACATTTGCGGTGACGATCTGGGGCGGATCGCTCTTTCGCATGGGCGTCAGCGCTGTCCCCTTCTTGCTGCCGACCATGTTTCAGATCGGCTTCGGATACGACGCTTTCCAGGCCGGCGCGGTGCTGATGGCGGTCTTCGCCGGCAACCTGCTGATGAAGCCGATGACGACGCCGGGGCTGCGCCGTTTCGGCTTTCGTACGGTGCTGGTCGGCAATGGGCTCCTGAATGCGGCTGGAATCGCGGCCTGCGCGGCGTTTACACGAAATACGCCGCTGCCAATCGTTTGCGCCGTTCTGTTTGCGGGGGGCGCCGCGCGTTCGATGCAGTTCACCGCCCTCAACACCATCGCCTTCGCCGACATTCCGGCGCCGAAGATGTCGAGCGCGAACGCGCTCTTTTCCGCCGCCTTCCAGCTCGCCATGGGTTTGGGCGTGTCGGCGGCCGCGGTCGCGTGGCGCATCGGCGAGGTCATCGCGCCGCCCGAAGCCTCGCCCGCCTATCCCTTTCGGATCGCCTTTCTGCTTGTCGCGGCGATCGCGCTGGCGGGCGTCTGGGACAGCGCGAAACTGCCTCGCGCCGCTGGCGAGCACGTGTCGAAACGGAAACCCAAACGAGCGGATGGTTGAGCCCATGTCGGACCGCGTCGTTCTCTGTGTTGCGTCGAACGACAGGCGGCCGAAGATCTCGACGGCTCGGGCCGACGGAACTCATCGTTTCCGGTCTTTCAAAATCTCGCGTGCGGCGTTGTAGCCGACGACGCCGCCGACGCCGCCGCCCGGATGAGCGGAGGAGCCGCATTGATAGAGGCCCTTGATTGGCGTGCGGTAGTCCGCCCAGTGCGGCGCGGGACGAGCCCAGAAGAGCTGATCGATCTGCAGCTCGCCGTGAAAGATGTGGCCGTGGGGCGAGCCGATCTTCGCCTCGATGTCGGGCGGCGTCAGAACCTGCATGTCGATGACGCCGCTCGAGAAGCCCGGCGCATAGGTATCGATCTGCCGCATGACGTTGCGGACGAGCTCGTCCTTTCTTGTGGTCCAGTCGCCTTCCTTGAGCGTGTAGGGCGCGTGGCCGCCGAAAAGATGAACGACGTGCTTGCCGGGCGGCGCGATGCTGTCGTCGACGAAGCTCGGCGTCACCGGCGTCACGAAAGGCTCGCGCGACATATCGCCGTATTTGGCGTCGTCATACGCCTTCTCGAGATATTCGATCGTCGGACCGATGTGGGTGTAGGTCGGATAGGCGAAGCCGCAGGCTTCGGCATCGAAGGCCGTATATTGCGGCAGGCGCTCGCAGGCGATGTTGATCTTGAAGGCGGTGGAGAAGGTCCGGTAGGCCTCGATGTCGCGGACGAACTCGGCCGGCAGCTTGGATCTGTCGAGGAACTTCAGGAAAGTCAACTTCGCCGACACATTGCTCGCGACGATCGGCGCCTCGTAGCGCGAGCCGTCCGCCAAGGTCACGCCCGAAACACGGCCATTCACGGTGTCGATCGCCGCAACCTCGGTTTCCGTCCTGCAGACCAGGCCTTTTTCCTGGCCCGAGCGCGCGATCGCCTGGGTGATCGCGCCCATGCCGCCGCGCACGAAGCCCCAGCCGCCGGCGCCGGCGTGCTCGCCCATCACGTGGTGCATGATGACGTAAGCCGAGCCGGGGCTTTTTGGCCCGACAAAAGTCCCAATGCCGCTGTAATAGGCGAGGACCGCCTTGATCTCACTGCGCTCGAACCATTCCGAGAGGTAATCGTCGGCGCTCATCGTCATCAGATCGATAAGGCGGAACAGTTTGTCGCCGTAGCGGCGATATTTCCACGATAATCGTGCCGTCTCCTTGAATGACCGCCAGTCCCTGCAGGACGGGTCCGGCGGCGTCTCGAGGAGCAGCTGCCGCATGATTTTGACCGAATCCATAAGGTAGCGGTCAAATTCAGGGTATATCGCCGCGTCCTTGGCCGAGAACCGGGCGAACGACTTTTGTGTTTTGGCGATGTCGTCGGCGAAGACGATGTAATCTCCGCCTGGCAGCGGGCCGAACATGTCGGTGGCCGGCAGGACCTGATAGCCGTATTTGCTGAGCTCCAGATCGGCGATGACCCGCGGATGCAGCAAGCTCATCAGATAGCTGAAGACCGAAAACTTGAAGCCCGGGACGACCTCTTCGGTCACCGCCGCGCCGCCGAGCACGGAACGCCGCTCGAGCGCCAGGACCTTGAGGCCGGCGCGGGCGAGATAGGCGCCGCAGGTCAGCCCGTTGTGTCCGGCGCCGATGATGATTGCGTCGTATCGTTCGGCCATGCGGCGCCTCCGCGACCCCCGTCGCTATTGCTGTGATTAAAAATTTAGGCCTATAATTTTGTCAACGTAAAAAATGACGGAATATGGACCGAGTCGCTCCCGCACCTCCCTCCGCCGACGGCGACGCACGCTCCGCGTCCGATCAGCCGCGCCTGATCGGGCGCGAGATCCGATCGCTGCGCAAGGCGCGCGGCTTCACGCTCGCCGCGCTTGCGGAGGCGAGCGGCCTCTCGATTGGATACCTGAGCTTGCTGGAGCGCGACCGCGCGACGCCGTCGATCAAGGCGCTGCACGCCATTTCGCGGGCGCTCGCCGTCACGATCAGCTGGTTTTTCGAGGCCAACGACGCGCCTGAAGCCGAGCGCGACCTGGTGGTGCGCCGCGGGCGTCGGCGCCGGCTCGACTATTCCCCCGGAATTGTCGACGAACTCCTGAGCCCCAATCTCGCGGGTGCGCTCGAGCTTTTGTCGTGCCGCTTTCCCCCCGGCGCCTCGTCGGGCGAGGAGCCGTACGCGCATCAAGGCGAGGAGGCCGGCGTGGTGATCCGCGGCCGGCTCGAACTCTGGGTCGACGGCCGCACGGTGATGCTTGAGGCGGGCGACAGTTTCGGGTTTCAAAGCCCGCTGCCGCACTGTTATCGCAATCCCGGCCCGGACGAGACCGAAGTGGTCTGGGCGATCACGCCGCCGAGCTACTGAGGATGGGCCGCCACATTCGCTCGCCCGGTCGCGGTCGGGCTGAACCGCAGGAGATCGAGAGTTGCGCTGGTCCATCGATTCTGAGACGGGCGTTCTGACGGACGTGCTGCTGTGTCCGCCGCATCACTACAAGTGGATCGAGACCAACGCGATTGCGGCGCAGACGCTGGCCGAAGGCCGGCCGCTCGACGCGCAGCGCCTGCAGCGCCAATATCGCGAGCTCGAGGATGCGCTCGATCAGGCCGGCGTTCGCCGCCACTACATCGAGCCCGAGCCGCATCTGCCCTATCAAGTCTATACCCGCGATTCGAGCCAGACGACGCCCTGGGGCCCGGCGCTGACCCTGTTGGCGCTGCCGCCTCGGCGGGGCGAGGTGGCGTCGATCCTGCGCTTTCACGAGGCTCAGGACGGCTTCTGGCGCTTTTGCAGCCACGGCGCCATCGAGGGCGGCGATATTCACATCATCCGCCCCGGGCTGCTCGCCATCGGCTGGAGCGGGGTCAGAACGACGCGCGAAGGCGCGGAGCAGTTCGCAGGGTGGTTCGAGGAAGCGGGCTGGGAGGTGAAGCTGCACGGCTTCCCGGAGCATTTCCTCCATCTCGACGTGCTCTTCTGCATGGCGGCCGACGGCCTCGCGGTCGCCTGCATCGAGGCGCTCGGCGACGCATTCGCGGCCTGGCTCGCGTCGCACAACATCCGCGTGATCGAGGCGACCTATCGCGAGGTCATGGCGATGTCCTGCAATCTGCTGGCGCTTGGCGGCGACCGTGTTGTCTCGCCCCGGCACAGCGCGCGCATCAACGCGGTGCTGCGGGCGGAAGGGCTGGCGGTCTACGATCCGGAGCTCGATCTGTTCGCGTCCGGCGGCGGCAGCGTCCATTGCATGACGATGCCGCTTGCGCGCCAGCCGCTCTGACCGCCGTTCAGGCGCGTTCGCGCCGCAACGCCTGGGCCATGCAGTGAATGCCGCCCCCCGTCTTGGAAATTTCGGACATGTCCACCTCGGCGACCTCGAAGCCGCGGGCGCGCAACCGACCGATCAGCGCGCGACTCGAAGCCGGAGCGATCACCCTGCCGCGACCGAGGCTCATGAAATTGCAGCCGAGCGCAATCGTGTCCTGGAAAGGCACGTCGAGGATCTCGTGTCCCTTGCCGGTCAGCCAGGCGACGATCGCAGGGTCCGTGCGGGCCAGGCAGACGGCCGTCAGCTTCTCGGCGATCGGCACGACCATGAGATCGATGTGCACGTAATATTCGTCGAAGAAGGCGAGGCGGGTCTCCCACCCTTCCTTGTCGAACCAGTCCTTGACCTGGCGCGCACCCTCCTCCTGGGTCCGCGCCCCGCCGCAGCCGATGAGCACGCAGCCCTCTTCGATGACATTGAAGTCGCCGCCTTCGAAGGTTCCCGCCGTGACCATGTCGTAGACGGGCACGCCGAGGCGCTCGTAGGTGCGGATGGCGGCGTAGTTCTCGCCCCGCCGCCACCAGTCGGCCATGGCCGTGATGATCGCGCCATAGGGCGTCATGACGCTGGAATCGCGCGCATAGACCTGCATCGGCAGTTCCGTCTCGGGCGCGTGGCTGTGCACGGCGACGCCGAAGTGTCGATAGGCGTCGACGAGTTCCTGTGCTGCGCCTGTGCGATCTGGATGTTGCAGGGCGCTTCGCGCAAATGCTTGCGCGAGAGCGAACTGGTCGCGAGGTGTCTGAGATGGTCGGGCGGTCCGAGCAGCACGTCGGTCAGCGGGTCGGTCTCGTTGCGAAATCCCCACCGAGCAAGCGGCCTCGTGCCCCCGGCGGGATTGCGGCGGCGCAGCGTGAGAGGGTCGGCCGAGAGAGTTTCGTGACGGGTCATGGGGTGGGGCTTGCCCTTACGAAGATTGCGCACGACCCCTATGCCGTGAGTCCGACGCGCGAAAAAGCGATCGATTTTCGCGCGAAGCTGAAATATTTCTCACCCCAATAGAGAGAGCCATGCGCGTTCCGTCGACTCAAGCGCTTCGAGCGCTCGACGCCTTCGCCCGGAACGGCAGCGTCTGGCGCGCCGCCGAGGAGCTCTGCCTGACCCGCAGCGCAGTCAGCCACCAGCTGCGTTTTCTCGAACAGGAACTTGGCTTCGATCTCCTGAGGCGCGCAGGAAAGGGCGTCTCGCTGACCCCGCAGGGGCAGCGCTATGCGGCCGACGTGCGCAAGGCGCTGACCGTGCTCGGCGACGCCGCCGCGCAATACAGCGACAAGGGCGTGCGCGGCTCGCTGACCATAAGCTGCACGCCGGGCTTCGCGTCGCTATGGCTCTGCACCCATGTCGGCGAGTTCAAGCGTCTCTATCCGGATGTGGCCCTGCGCATCGTGACGCCGCCGCGCCTCGACGACGTCTCCAATCCGGAGGCGGACGCGTTCATCGCCTACGGCGACGGCGTGTGGCCGAGAAGCGTCGTCGAACTGCTCAGCGAGGTCGAGTTCACGCCGCTCTGCAGCCCGATCCTCCTCAACCGGATGGGCGGCCTCACCGAGCCAGGCGACGTGCGCCGCGCGCTGCTCTTGCACCTCGATGACGAGGAGGACTGGCGACGCTGGTTCCGCGCGGCCGGACTTGCGGACGGCGACGTCGGCGGGGGCGTGACCTTCTCGGACATGAACCTCGTGCTCGCCGCCGCGAGCGCCGGACAGGGTATCGCCATGGGCGACGAGCTAACGTGCCGCGAGGCGCTCGACACCGGCCGCCTCGTGCGGCCGTTCGAGCTCACGATCCGTTCCGCGCACGCCTATTATTTCGTGACCGCGCAGCAGCGGGTCGCCAATCCGGCCATGCTCGCGTTTTCCGACTGGCTGAAATCTAGGCTGGTTCAGACGGCAAAAGTGCTCCGTCCTGAATAGCCAAGCGGCAAGCTTGCTCAAGAGACAGGCATTGGCGTGAATCTTATTGGAATCAAATTGCAGGAATCTTCATTTGCGGTGAACGTCGACGCGCGCTAGCCTTCGAATATCCTTGCACGGAGCACAAATGGCGTGAACCAGCGGGCTGTCGACATTCAAGCCCTCGGCGTCGGCAAGTCCTTCGGGACGTTTCGCGCGCTGAAGGACGTATCCCTCGAGATCGGGCGCGGCGAATTCCTGACGCTGCTCGGTCCGTCCGGATCCGGCAAGACCACGCTGCTCATGATCCTCGCCGGCTTCGAACAGCCGACCAGCGGCCGCCTCCTCAGCGAGGGCCGGGACATCACCGGCACAAGCGCCGAGGCGCGCTCTTTCGGCATGGTGTTCCAGGGCTACGCGCTCTTTCCGCACATGACGGCGGCGCAGAACATCGCCTTTCCGCTCCAGGTTCGAAAGGTCCCGCGTGAGACGATCGCGCGGCGCGTGGCTGAAATGGTCGAGCGCGTCGGCCTCAAGGGTCACGAACACAAGCCGCCCGCGAAACTGTCCGGCGGCCAGCAGCAGCGCGTCGCGCTCGCCCGGGCGCTCGTGTTCGAGCCGCCGGCGCTTTTGCTCGACGAGCCGTTCTCGGCGCTCGACAAGCATCTGCGCGGCCAAATGCAGGACGAAGTGAAACGGCTGCACCAGGATTTCGGCACGACCTTCATTTTCGTCACACACGATCAGAGCGAAGCGCTGTCGCTGTCGTCGCGGATCGCAATCTTCAACCACGGCGAAATCCTGCAGGTCGGATCGCCGCAGCAGGTTTACGAGCGGCCCGACAATCGCTTCGTCGCCGAGTTCCTGGGCGAGATCAATCTGCTCAAGGTCGACAATGTCACGCCGTGCCGGCGCGGGCTGGGCGGATTCTTCGAGGGCGCGCGCCTCGTCGGGCCCGGACGAGAGCATCCGGACCGCCACGGCTTTCTCGCCGTGCGGCCCGAGCACATGTCGCTTTGCGCCGACCCGCCGAACGACGATTCCAACAGGATATCGGCCGCGGTCGCCACCACCACCTATCTTGGCGCGGCGATGCGTCTTGGTCTTGTCACGCGCGGAGGCTCGCGCCTCAGCGTCACCCTGCCGGCGGAGAGCGCCGCGCGAGCGCTGGCCGCCGAACGGGAGCTTTGGGTCACTTGGCCGGTGACCAAGGGGTTTCTCCTTCCGGAGGAGCGCTCCGAGTAGGTGGCCAACAACGGGAGTCGACCCCATGAACGGCGCATTTGAGAAAGACTGTCTCGAGATCTTGGCGGCCAAAGCCGAACGTGGCGAAATCTCCCGCCGCCGGTTCACTCAGCTCGCCGCCGTCGTTGCGGCCGGCGCTCCCCTTGCGCTGCGGGCCGGCGCGGCAAGAGCCGCGGACAAGCAGCTCGTCATGGTCAACTGGGGCGGCGACGCCATCAAGGCCTACGACGCCGCCTACGGGCAGCCGTTCTTCAAGGAAACCGGCATCGTTGTGAAGCAGGACGGCACGGGCCCGACCGAGGGCGCGATCACTGCGCAGTTCAAGAGCGGCAAGCCGACCTGGGATCTCGTCGACGCCGATCCGTTCTCCGCCATTTCGCTCGGCAAGCAGGGCATGATCGAGCCGATCGATTATAAGATCGTCGATAAGTCGAAGATGCGGCCAGGGTTCGGCTGGGATTACGCGGCCTCGACCTATTTCTTCTCATACATCATCGTCTATGACGCGCAGAAGTTCGGCGCCAGCCCGCCGAAAGGCATGGCCGACTTCTTCGACGTCAAGACATTCCCTGGCAAGCGTTCACTCTACAAGTGGGGCGCCGGCATGTGGGAAGCGGCGCTGCTTGCCGACGGTGTCGCGCGCGACAAGCTCTATCCGCTCGATCTCAAGCGCGCGCACGATAAGATCGCCGCGCTGAAGCCCGACATCGTCTCGTTCTGGGGCGGAGGCGCGGAAAGTCAGCAGGTGATGCTGAGCGGCGACGCGTCGATGGCGCTCATCTGGTCGACTCGCGCGTCCATCCTCGATCGCGACTCGAAGGGCCAGATCAAGTTCATCTGGGACCAGGGCCTGATTTCGCCCGGCGCGCTCGCCGTGATCAAGAACAACCCGGGCGGGACCGAGGCTGCGATGAGGTTCATCGCCTCGACCTCCGATCCGCAAAAGCAGCTCATCATGTTCCAGATGCTGGGACAGGGTCCGGCCAATCCCGCGACGGACGCGCTGATCCCATCCGACCAGCGCAAGTTCAATCCCGTCGATCCCGAGAACTTCAAGAAGCAGATCGCGCTCGATATGCCGTGGTATTCGGAGAACTACGGGGCCGCGCTCGACGCCTATACGAAGGTCATCTCGGCGTGAGAGCCTGGCGGGCCGCGCTGGCGCCGTTCCCCGCCGCAGAGGCGGCGGACAGGTTGGGCGCCTCCGCGGCCTCGCCAGGTTCCGTACACATTTTGGGGGTCGATCGCGCGAAGTGGGCGGCGCTTTTGTTCGTGGCCCCGCTTCTTCTCTTCCTCATCGTCGTCTACGTCGTTCCCTTCGTCGGCGTCGCCGCCTGGAGCGTGACGCTGCCGAGCCCCGGCCTGGGTCAATATCAGCGGCTCGCCGGCGATCCGCTTGTCGCCTCCGTCTTCCTGCGCACCCTCCGCGTCTGCGCAACAGTCACTGCGCTCTCGGTCGCCGCCGCTTACGCGATCGCCTATGTCTGGGTGCGCGGGACCCGCTGGCAGAGACGGCTGACCGAGCTCTGCATCCTCATCCCGTTCTGGATCTCGGTGCTGACCCGCGCCTTCGGCTGGCTCGCGGTCCTGTCCAATCGCGGCCTCCTGAACACCTGGCTCGAGGCCGCAGGGCTGATCGACGGCCCGCTTCAACTCGCGCATAATGGATTCGGAGTTGTCGTGGGGATGACGCACATGCTCATTCCTTTCGCCGCCTTTCCGCTCGCCTCCGCGATGCGGGCCGTGGACGAGCGGGTGCTGCTGGCGGCGCGCGGCCTCGGCGCTTCGCGCCTGCGCATCTTCTGGCAGGTGTTCCTACCCATGACGCGTTCTGGAGTGATCGGCGCGGCCGTGATCGTGTTCGTCTTTTCGCTGGGCTTCTTTATCACTCCGGCCATTCTCGGCGGCGGGCGCAGCGTCATGGCCTCCGAGCTCGTCTATCTGAGAATGTTCCAGAGTCCCGACTGGGGCTTCGGCGCGGCCATCAGCGTTGCGCTCGTGGTCGTCGTCGGCGTCCTGCTCGGAAGCCTCTACAGATACGCCAAGCCGGCGCTTCTGGGAGAGGGCGGCCGATGATGCTGCGACCGAGGCCGATCGCGCTGGCGCTTGCGGGGCTCGTTGCGGTCTTCCTGCTGATGCCGTTGCTCGCAATCGTGCCGATCTCGTTCACGCCGGCGCGTTTCCTGACGATGCCGCGCGGGGAACTGTCGCTTACGCACTATCGCGATCTTATCGACAACCCCGATTGGGCCGCGAGCAGCCTGCTCAGTCTCAGGATCGGCGTGGCGAGCAGCGCCATCGCGACCACGCTTGCGCTCGCCTTCGCGCTCGGCGTCTGGATGTTCCAACCCCGCTTCAGCGGGCTTCTGGTCGGGCTCGTTCTGCTGCCGATAGTCGCGCCGCCGATCGTCTCGGCGATGATCCTCTATTTCTTCCTGACCAGTCTTTCCCAAATCAGCGGAGCGATCGGCTACGACACGTGGTTCGGCGTCACTCTAGCGCATGTCGTGATGACTGCGCCTTTCGCCGTCGTGCTGATCCTCGTTGAACTGTCGCAGCTCGATCGCCGCATCGACCTTGTCGCGCGCGGACTTGGCGCCTCGGTCTCCCAGCGGGTGTTCAAGGTCATCCTGCCGAACATTCGCTTCGGAGTGGTGGCCGCGGCACTGCTCGCTTTCGTTCTGTCGTGGGACGAGATCGGCGTGACGCTGTTCGTCACCAGCGTCAACGCGATCACCCTGCCCCGCCTCATGTGGATGGGCGTGCATGACAATATCGACCCCGCGGTCGCGGCGGTTTCTGTCGTGCTGATCGTCATCACGAGCCTCGCGCTCGTCGCTCGTATGGCGCTCCAGCGCGGCGACGCCGCATAAGACAACGAGACGGAAGATGGACGAAGTTTTTGCCCGCCGGGACATGATCGCACCAGCCAGGCTAAAGGCGCTGACCCTCAAGTCCGACCTGCGCGGCGCGCTCCAATTTGGCGGCCATCTCGCCGCCCTCGCGGTGACCGGGACCGGACTCTGGCTGACCTGGGGAAGCTGGCTCGCGGCGCCTTTCTTCGTCGGGCACGGTATCCTCATCAACTTCCTCTATGCCGGGCAACACGAGTTCAGCCACGGGACTGTGTTCCGGACCAAGAAGCTCAACGAGATTTTCGGCCGCCTGCTGGGATTCGTGCTGCTCTATCCGCGCGATTTCGACCAGATCCAGCATTTTGCCCATCACCGCTACACGCAGGACTGGCAGAAAGACGGCGAGCTTCAGCGCGACCGCTATACGCTGATCTCCTATCTCCTTTGGGTGCTCGGCCCGACCTACTGGTATACGCGCGTCCGCCGCATCCTGCGCTTCTCGCTGGGGATTGTGACCGAGCCTTATATCCCCAAGGAGCGAAAGGCCGAGATGGTCCGCGAGGCGCGCCTGCATCTCGCGGGCTACGCCGCCATCGCCGTCCTCTCGGTCGCTTCAGGAAGTTGGGCGGCTGTGCAGCTGTGGCTCCTGCCGATGCTGGTAATGAAGCCTGTCCATCAGCTTCAGAACACAATCGAGCATCTTGGCCTGCCGCATGTCGAGGCGATCACCGAGAACACCCGCACGAGCCGCACCAATGCGCTGATGCGTAGGATGTGTTGGAACATGCAGTATCACACCGCTCACCACGCCTTCCCTGGGGTGCCGTGCTACGCGCTGCCGAAGCTGCACGACGAGATCTTTGTCTCAAGAGGCCGCACACCGCACACCATGTCGTATCTTGCATTCCAATTGGCGGTGGTGCGCGCCTTCTGGAACGGCCACACGGAGGCCGATTATCCGGAAGACGCCATCTGGATCCGCGACGACGCAGACCTCCAACCGGTCGCTCCGCGCGTCCGTCCGGTGAAGCAGGTCTGATCCGATGGCGCTCCGCGTCTACCAGTCGCTGTGGGCGACGGAGCTGAGGAAGCCGGGCGTGCCGGAAAGCCCGGTCTCGGAACGGTTCGACCGGGTGCTCGACGCGGGCTTCGACGGCATGGCCATAGACCTCGGCGCCATGGACCTCGCGGAGGCGCGCACGCTCGTTCCCCAATTCGCTCGCTCTAGGCTTCGGGGCCTTCTCACCGCTTTCCCGCGCTCGATCGAGGATCTGCGCCCCGCCCTTCAACTCGCAAAGGACATCGGCTCGCCTTTCGTGATCGTGATCGGACAGGTGATGCCGCTCGCGGTCGCGGACATGGCCGAGGTGGTTCGCGCCTGGCTCAGGATCGCGGGCGAGGAGGACCTACCGATCCAGTTCGAGACTCATCGGAACTGCATCACGAACGACCTCTTTTCCACCCTGCTGCTGATGGACGCCGTACCCGAGATGCGGCTCAGCGCCGACCTCTCCCACTATGTCGTCGACCGAGAAATGATGCAGCCGATCAGCGCGGACTATCAGCGCTATGTCACCCGGATCCTGGAGCGCTCGGATTCTTTTCAGGGGCGCGTCGCGAACCGTTGCCAAGTGCAGTTGCCGCTTCATTTCCCGCAGCATCGGGTCTGGATCGACACGTTTCTCGACTGGTGGACGCGCGGCTTTACGGCGTGGCGGCGCCGAAATCCCGCCGACGCCGATTGCCTCTTTCTCTGCGAACTCGGGCCGCGGGACTACGCCATCACGGGGGCCGACGGCGAGGAGCTGTCCGACCGTTGGAGCGAGGCGTTGGCGCTGAAGGGCTGGGCGGCCGAATGCTGGGACGCCGCCGCGCCGGACGCCGCCGTCCAGCGCGTCGCCATGTAACTTTGCTGGAAAGGAACAATCGCGTGTCCGCCGCCGCCCTGCCCCTCGAGAAGGAAACCGCCGAATGGCGTCAGCGGGTCGAACTCGCCGCCTGTTATCGGCTGCTCGCGCATTACCGGATGACGGACCTCATCTACACCCATGCCACGGTCCGCGTTCCCAGCGAGCCCGGCCATTTTCTCATCAATCCGTACGGCTTCCGCTGGGAGGAGATCACCGCCTCGTCACTCGTGAAGATCGACGTCGACGGGAACAGGGTCGGGAACAGCCCGCATCGGGTCAATCCCGCGGGCTTCACGATCCATAGCGCGGTCCATATGGCGCGGCACGACGCGGTCTGCGTCCTTCACACCCACACGAAGGCCGGCATGGCCGTCTCCGCACTCAGGGACGGCCTGCTGCCGATCAGCCAGATCGCCCTGCAATTTTATGGAAGGCTCGGCGTTCACGATTACGAGGGAATTGCACTCGATCTTGATGAGCGTCAGCGCATCGTCCGCGACCTCGGAGGTTTCTGCGGCCTCATCCTTCGCAACCACGGGCTGTTGACGGTCGGCCAGTCGGTCGCCGAGGCCTTCAGCCTCATGTTCTATCTCAATCTCGCCTGCGAGGTTCAGGTCGCGGCCCTGTCGATGCGATCCGAGCTCGCCGTTCCGCCGCGGGGTGTGTGCGAGAAGGCGGGTCGGCAATACGACAAGATGGCTTTCGACGACGGCGACCTCGAGCTCGAATGGGCGGCTCATCTTCGCACGCTCGACGCGATCGATCCGAGTTACAGGACCTGAGCGGAAGGCCCATACCTGGGAGACCCGATACGATGGACGCCAAATCGGACGGATTCGACTGGACACCCCCCGCAAGCCATTATCGCGACGCGGAAATGTTCGAGCGCGAGCGCCAAGAGATCTTCGCTAGGAACTGGATGCTGTTCACCTGGTCGGGACGCCTGGCCAATCCCGGCGACTACGTGACCGGAAAGGTCGCAGGCTATCCGATCTTCGCAATCCGCGACGATGCGGGAAAGGTGCGCGCCTTCCACAACGTCTGCCGCCATCGCGGCGCCGCACTTCTGTCGGATCCGTCGGGCCATTGCGGCAAGCTCGTCGTCTGCCCCTATCACAGCTGGGGCTATTCCAGGGACGGTCGGCTCGTCAACGCCTCCGATTTCGGCGGCGGCGCGCACTTCGATCCCGACGCCTGGAGCCTCTACGCGATCGACGCCGAGGAGTGGCGCGGCCTTCTCTTCATCCGCCTGAAACAGGGGGGTGCCAGCCTAGTCGAATGGCTCGGGCCGATTCACGACATGGCGGCCGACTATCCGCTTGAAAGCCAGAACTGCTTCCTGTCCAAGAACCGCGAGTGTGCGGTCGACTGGAAGACCTACGGCGAAAACTATCTTGAATGCTACCACTGCCGAACGATGCATCCGGGCCTTTGCGCCTCGATGGACATCGACCGCTACCGGATCGATGTCTACGAGCGCGAACGTTTCTTCCACCTGCATGCACCGAGACGCGAGGGTGGCTTCACGCGCGGCCTCTATTTTTATCGCTTCCCAACTCTGATGCTGAACCTCTACGATTGGGGCAGTTCGATCGCCACGGTGGAGCCGCTCGGGCCGGGCCGCATCGAGCATATCAACTGGTACTTCTTCGCCGACGTTTCGCCGGAGAGGACCGACGAAAATCGCCGCTCGGCGGAATGGTCGGCGCAGATCGTGACCGAGGACCTCGACATCATCACCGGCGTGCAGCGGAACCTGAACGCCGGAATCTACGAGCGCGGGCCACTGTCGCCAAAATACGAGGGGGCGGTCAAGGCCTTCCAGTCCATGGTGCGGGAGGAGCTTACCCCACGCGATCCGCCGCGCCGGGTCGCCGCGGAATAGCGCTCAGCCGAGCGCCTCAGCCACCGCCCATTCGGCAAACGCAGTCGGATCGGGCAGGCTCGCGATATGCGGCGTGAGCAGGATGCGCGGATGGCGCCAGACCGGATCTTGGGGCTCCGGCGGCTCGACGAGCGTCACGTCCAGCGAGGCCAGCGCGAGGTCACCGGAGTCCAGCCGCCGGATCAGCGCGGCCTGATCGAGCGCGTCGGCGCGCCCAACATTAATCAGCCCGGCGCCTTTCGACAGGAGTCCGAGCCGCCGGTCGTCAATCAGCCCGCGCGTTTCGGCCGTCGACGGCAGCATGTTGACGAGGATCTGCGCGCCGGAAAACATCGAATCGAGCTCGGACCAGCCCGACCGCACCGCAACGATTCCGTTTGGCCTTGGGGTGCGCGACCATGCGACGACCTTGCAGCCAAACTGGGCCAGAAGCTCCACCGAGGCCCGCCCCATCGGCCCGTGCCCGAGCACCGAGATCAGGACCCCCGCGAGCGGCCCGCGAAGCTCGGGTCGCCAGAGACGTGCACGCTGATCGGCGATGGCGTCGCCGATGCGACGGTGGTGAATGAGCGCTTGCATGAGGACGAATTCGGCCATGGCGCGGATCGACACGGGGTCGCGCCGCGGCGCGACCGGAATGTGAAGCGGCCGCGACGGGTCGCTCGCGAGATGATCGATACCCGTCCCGATCGACACGATCTTTCTAAGACGAGGAAACTGGCCGAGAAAGCCACGCGGGGGCGCCCAAACGACCGCCGCGACGACGTGCTCCGCGATGTCCGACGCCATAGCCTCGCTGCCGACAACCGTCCATTGCGGAAGGACGCGCTGGAACGCCTCGACCCAGGCATGCGAAGGCTCGCCATCGGAATGAACGACGAGCGCGGGAAAGTCGCTCATCGACATCTCGAGGGCGTGATCACCCAGATCATCTTGGTGTCGTCCGGGCGCATATTGCGATGGCGGTGAGGAACAGTCCCTTGTAGCGCAAAACCGTTGCCACCATCAAACATGACAGTCCCTCCGCTACCGCACAGCTAACCGATGAGCGCCACGCCGCTTCGCCGGAGTACCGATAGGACTTCTGCCCGGAGCTCTCGCCGGGCGAAAAGCGATAGGAGAGAAGCTCCACCGTATCCGCATCGCTGACCGCGCCACGTAGGTCACGACAGTCCCGACGCGCCGCGGGTCAGACCGGAGCGTTCCCCGTCGCATTACAATCGTAGCGCAATGCTTCCAGGCTGACATCTTCGGGTAACTGCTCAAGACAATGCTTTGGTGGTCGGCTTCGATACGCGGGGCGTTCCGCCGAGAGCCATTCGTCCAGGAGAGTTCATACATGCCAACTGTCCTCAAGACGCCGGCCCATTATATCTCCGGTTCCGACCTGGAGACCATCGATGTGCTCGGTTCCAGCGTTCAGTTCATTCCCCTGCCGTCGGAAGTCAGCGAGCGCTTCTGTCTCTTGCGCGGCACGATTCCGGCGGGCGCCGCCGTCCCCCTGCACAGCCACAGCAGTTACGAGACTTTCACTGTCATTTCCGGCGCGTTCGAAGCCTTCCTGGCTGACGGCGACCAATCGGAGTGGCTGCCGCTGACGGCGGGCGACGTGTTCAGCGTGCGCGGGGGCGCGAAGCATGCTTTCCGCAACCGATCGCAGCGCCCGGCTGTGGTCCTCGTTTTCACGACTGCTGAGCTCGGGGATTTATTCCGCGCGGTCGCCGGACCGATCGGGGATGGAGAACGCCCCTCTGGCCCACTCGCGTCGGAGACGGTCGCGCATTTCGTGAGGACCTCCGTGCGGGCTGGCCATTGGCTGGGCACACCGGAGGAGAACGCGCGCGCAGATCGGTCTGCCAATACCGATCATTGCGTAAGCTCCACGCCTCGCCGGTCCCATCTGCGGCACGTGGCGGCGCGCCGGCAGCGAGACTGCCGATCACCCGGATTACGTTGAATGGAACAGTCCCAGAACAAGAAGAGCGGATGCCGGCCGACCGGCGGGAACGGGGGTTCTCAGAGTATCAGGATCAGCGAGCGGGTCGTCCGGCGGCCTTCGAGATCGGCGTGCGCCTTCGCCGCTTCGGCAAGCGGGTACCTGCGGGGGTGCTCGGCGATTACGGCGCCAGAGCGGAGCGCGTCGAATAGGCGACCGCTTTGCAGCGCCATCTTGTCCGGCGTGTCAGTGTAGTGCACGTAGTTGGGTCGCGACACCGTGACGGAGCGGCTGGCCAGCTGATCGATCGATTGGGCGCCGACGTCGCCCGAGGCCTGGCCGAAGCTGATGAGCCGACCGCGTGGCGCGAGGCACTCGACCGAGCGTTCGAATGTATCCTTGCCGACGGCATCGAAGACGACGTCGACGCCGCGGCGCGAAGTGACAGTCAGGACGGACCTCGCGAAGTCTTCGCGGCTCGTGACTGCGACATAGTCGCATCCCGCAAGCTTCGCCTCCTCGGCCTTGGCCTCGCTCGACGTCGCGCCGATCACCGTCGCGCCGAGCGCCTTCGCCCAGCGGCAGAGAATTCGGCCGACGCCGCCGGCGGCGGCGTGAACGAGGATCGTCTCGCCGGGGCGAACCGTGCCGACGTCATGCAGGAGAAAAGCGGCGGTCACGCCCTTCAGGAGCAGCGCCGCTGCACTCTCGTCGCTGATTGACTGAGGCAGGCGGATAAGCAGGTGCGCGCCCATCGTCCTGATCGAAGCGTAGGCGCCGGGCGGCGCACAGGCATAGGCCACCCGGTCGCCGGGCCGAACGTGGACGACCCCCGGGCCGACGCTTTCGACGACCCCCGCCGCCTCCATACCGACCACGCCGCCCGGGGATACGAGGTCGAAACTACCGCGGCGGCAATAGACGTCGATGAAATTGACGCCGATCGCGGTCTGGCGAAGGCGCGCCTCGCCCGCGCCCGGAGCCCGGATCGACGCGCGCCTCGGAACTAGAACCTCGGGGCCGCCATAGCGAGTGATAGCGACCTCGACGCCCTCGACCGGCGCCCCTGCTTGCCCCGCGGCGACGCTCTGGCTGCCGAGCGTCGCGCCCACGCCTTCCCGCAGCGCGCGGCGCAATCCAGCGAAGCCCGCTTCGATGATCTCGTCGCGCACGAAGCGCTCGAGCCGCGTCCTCTCCGCTGCCGGGGGCTCGAATACTGCGCGCCATTCCATCAGACACACGTCGTCGCTGGTCACAGGGCGAAGGCAGACGCTCGCAACATAATCCCTGAGCGGCGCCTGCGCTTCCAGAATGCAGTACCCAAAGCTTCGTTTGGCGTCGGACAAAAACAGGAGTTGCTCGCGGATGCGCGAGCCGTCCTTCAGCCGGAAATTGCGGACGCAGCCGACCTGATCGCTCTTGTCGCCATTCTCGATCGCGCTCGACGCCACCGCGGGATGCCAGACGTCGTGACTATTGAAGTCCCGCAGAAGCGCCCAAACGGCATCGACCGGCGCGTCAATCACTGTGGTGCGGCGGATCGCGACCCTCGTCAACGGGAAAAGCGCGCCTTCAACGCTCCTAGGCCCGCCGCGAACACGTTGCGGCCGATCGATTGGACGAGCCGGTCTTCACGCTCCGGCGCGGCGTCGAATTCCGCCGTCCATTCCGCGAACGTTTGGTCGGAATCGGTCACCGGAATGAGCCGGAACGCCGCGATGTAGTTCTCGACGCCCATCGGACTTTCAAGGATCGAATATTCGAACGACATTTCATAGTCCGAAAGCGCGAGCAATTGCTCCCGGATCTTGCCGCCGTCCTTGAGGCGGAAGTTACGGATACAGCCGATCTGATCGGACGGCTTGTTCTGCTCGATCCGACTCTCGGCAACGAACGGGGTCCATTTCGGTAGCGCATTGAAGTCGCGCACAACCGGCCAGACGGTTGTCGCAGGGGCCGGAATGACGGCCGAACTGTAAGCCTTCGCCATTTCGCCTATCCCAAGCTAGCGCCGGTCGTCGTCGTCCGACGAGCGCTGGGAGTCCTTGTCGCCGGCGGCGCGCTTGGCGGTGAGGCTCGCAATGTCCTTGGCGTCGCGCAGCACTTCGGTCATGCGCCCAAGGCCTCCGCCCTCGATGCCGATCTCCTTCATCAGACTGTCGATCATCGGCGCTTGAACGCGGTAGCGCAGCGCCGAATCGATCACCTCGTCGGTGACGTTGCGATTCCCCGGGCCACCGCCGTTGACGCCGTCGATGTGCAGGATCTTGATCGCCTCAATCTTCTCCATTGGCCGCACGCTTTCGCGCACGATGCCTTCGATCTTTTCGAGCAGCTTGCCGCGGAAGCGCGACAGCCGCGCTGGACCGGTCAGCATGTTTTCCGCTTCGTTAAGCTGCATCGCGCCCCTCGCTTCGACCTCATAGCGCGCCGCCGCGCCCTCCGCCTTGATCTTCTCGGCCTCCGCTTCGCCGGAAGCAGCGATCCGCGCGGCGTCGGCGAGGCTTGAGGCCGCCTCCTTTTCAGCCTCGGCCTTGCGGGTCAGGCGAACGGCCTCGCGTTCAGCTTCGCGTGTCGCGGAGATGATCTCAGTCGTCTTGCGCCGCTCAGCGATCTCGCGCTCACGCGTCGTGATCGCCTGTTCCTCCGCGGAGATCGCACGGGCCCGCGCCGCCTCCGCTGTGGCGATCGCCGCGGACCGCTCGGCAGTCTTGTTGGCGACCGCGATCGCGCTTTCAATCTCCGCGATCTCGACCTCGCGGTCGCGCAGAAGCTCGAGGCGGCGGATATCGCCGTCGCGAATGACGCGCGCCTCGGTGAGGCCCCGTTCGGTCACGATGCGGGCCCGTTCGATTTCCTCGCCGGAACTGATCTCGGCCTCCTCGAAGGCCTGGCGCTTGGCGATATTTAACGCGTCGAGCTGGCGCTCCCGCTCCAGGCGCGCTTGATCGAGCGCGCGCTCCTGCGCAATGCGCGCGGTCTCGACGTCCTGGGCAGCCGCGATCTCGGCGCGCCGTTTATCGGCCTCCGCCTGCGCCAACTCCGCTGTCTTCACGGCGATGGCGATCTGGCGGGTGATTTCGGCGACTTCGAGGGCGCGGCGTCGCTGCACCTCGACCTCGCTGCGTTCCCTGTCGCGATCGATCCGGGCTTTCTCGAGAGCCAGTTCGAGCGCGATCTGCTCATGTTCGGTCTGACCGCGCGAGCGAATCTCCGCCTCCTCAATCAGCCGCCGGCGAACGATCTCGCGCTGCTCGATCTCCTCCTGGTTCTGGATGCGCGCCTCGGCCAGGCTGCGCTCCTGCGAGAGCGTCGCTTTCTCGATCTCTTCGCGCGCAGCGATTTGCGCCTGTTCGGCCTCGCGCTCGCGCTCGGCTCGATCCTTGGCGAGCAGGGCGCGCTGGGCGGCTCGCCGGATTTCGACGTCGTGCTCCTGAGCAATCCGCGCGTATTCGCTGTCGCGCTCGATATCGAGCGCCCGGCGCTGAGCCTCAAGATTCTGCGTCCGGATTTCGATTTGCGTTCGTTGCTCAATCTCGTTGCGCATCCGCCGACGCGCTTCGATAGTTTCCGTGAGCTGAGTTAGGCCCTCGGCGTCGAAGGCGTTCGAGCTGTCGAAGAACTCGAGCCCGGTCTGGTCGAGGTCGACGATCGCGACGCTTTCGAGCTCGAGTCCGTTCTGTGCTAGGCCTTCGGCCGCCGCCGCCTTTACCCGCTCAGCGTAGCCCTGGCGCTGTTCGTGCAGGTCCTCGAGCGTCAATTGCGCGGCCGCGGTGCGGAGCGCCGCAGCGAACCGACCTTCAAAAAGCTCGCGCGCGCTCGCGGGGTCGAGGGTGCGGCGACCCAGCGTCTGCGCGGCGCGGCTTACCTCCTCGCGCGTGGAGCCGACGCGAACGAAGAAATCGGCGACGACGTCGACGCGCATCCGGTCTTTGGTGATGAGGCCCTGGGTCTGACGGCGCGAGACCTCAATCCGCATCACGTTCATGCCGACCGGCGTCAGTTCGTGGAGGACCGGAACGACGAAGGCGCCGCCGCTGATCACCACCTTTTCGCCGCCCAGACCCGTGCGGACAAAGGCCGTCTCCTTGGTCGAACGCCGGTAGAGCCAGCGCAGCAGGTAGACGGCGATCACCATGACGATCGCCAGAACGATCAGCCAGAGGATCACCGAACCGACTGTTTCGGCGTTCATATGCCCATCTCCCTAGTCGTCGCTTCGTCGAAGGCGATCGCCTTGAATTTCTTGGTCTGATCGGTCATCGCCCGCTCGGTCGGCAGGCGTTCCATCGAGGAGGCGCCATAGAAACCGTGGCAACGCCTAGTCGAACGTAGAATGTACTCGGCGTCCACAGGCTCGGACACCGGGCCGCCGTGAACGAGGACAATCGCGTCCGGATTGACGTCGAGGGCAGCTTCCGCCCATTCGTCGACGAGCTTCGGGCACTCCTCGAGCTTGCGCCCGGTATGCGCGCCGATCGTCCCGCCCGTCGTCAGTCCGAGGTGGCAGACGATCACGTCGGCGCCCGCTTTCGCCATCGCCTCAGCATCCGTCGCCGAGAAGACATACGGCGTCGTCAGCATGTCCTTGGCGCGGGCGAGCGCGATCATCTCGACCTCAAGCGCGTAAGACATGCCGGTCTCTTCGAGATTGGCGCGCATGATCCCATCGATCAGGCCAACTGTCGGAAAGTTCTGCACGCCCGAGAAGCCCAGGCGCTTGAGGTCGTCGAGGAAGGGGTCGAACAGGCAGAACGGATCGGTGCCGTTGACGCCCGCAAGCACGGGCGTGCGCCTGACGACGGGCAGGACCTCTCGCGCCATGTCTCGTACGATCTCGTTGGCGTTGCCGTAGGCGAGCAGTCCCGCGAGCGAGCCTCGCCCCGCCATGCGGTAGCGGCCGGAATTGTAGATGACGATGAGGTCGATGCCGCCCGCCTCCTCGCATTTGGCGGAGAGGCCGGTTCCCGCGCCGCCGCCGATGATCGGCGTCCGCGCCTTTTTCATTGCGTTAAGTCTGGCGAGAATGGCTGAGCGTTCGACCTGCGGCATCAGGCTCTCCTCTCGCGGCGGGGTCCGACCGACAGGAAAGCGGCGGTCGTAGCTGCGATGAAGGCGTCGTCGTTGATGTTGGCCTTGACCCGCTCGATGCGCCGCTGCGGGGTCTGGCGGATGGTCTGCTCCAGCGCCTCGAACAACGCGGCGTCGGCTTCGGGGTCGTGGAAGGGCTTTCCCGGCGAGTCGAGGGCGGACACTCCGCCCTCAGGCAGGAGAAGTCGCACCGGACCTTGCATCTGGTTGATGCGCGCGCCCATCCATTCGCCGATGGCGCGGTTTTCGTCGCGCGTCGTGCGCATGAGGGTCACGTTGGGATTGTGAATGACGAACCTGCGCGTGCTGAACTTTTCGGGCACGGTGTCGCGGGGCCCGAAATTGACCATGTCCATCGCGCCAACCGAGCCGACCCACGGCAGGCGCGTGCGGATCGCGGCGCCGAACCTGTCATCGTCGGCTGCGAACACGCCGCCGACAAGCATATCTGCGACTTCCGTCGTCGTGAGATCGACCAAGCCTGTGAGCAGGCCGGAGTTGGCGAGGCTCTCCATGGATCGGCCGCCTGTGCCGGTCGCGTGGAAGACGAGGCAATCGAAGTCAGCCTCGAGTCGCCGCACGACGCCCTGCACCGCGGGCGTCGTCACGCCGAACATCGTGATCCCGACCGCAGCCCGTGCGAGGCGTCGTCGCGCATCGCGCGCTTCCGGCGACGGGCTCGCCGCAATCATGCCAGCGAGCGCATGCGCGGCGTTGCCGAGCACCTGCTCGGTGATGAGGTTCACGCCCTGCACATCAGCCACCGAATACATCATCATGATGTCGGCGGCGCCGACGTACGGCCCGACCTGGCCGGACGCGACCGTCGATACCATCACCTTCGGGATGCCGAGCGGCAGGCGGCGCATTCCGGCTGTCGCCAGCGACGTGCCGCCGGAACCGCCGGCCGAGATGACGCCGCCGATGCCGCGCTCCCGGTCGATCCAGCGGGCGAAAGCTTCCGCCATCGCCGCGACCGAGGCGCCGCGGTCACCGCTGAAGACGGCGGCGGAGCCGTTCGGATGCATGGCCGCGACCTGTCCCGGCGTCACGTCGGCGCGCGACGGCTTGCCCGAGGTCGAGAGGTCAATTGTGCGCGTCGGGACGCCATAGGCGCGCAGGCGGTCGCGGACGTAGCGTAGTTCGTCGCCCTTGGTGTCGAAGGTGCCAACGACCAGCGCCGTCCGCCCGATCCGCTCCGCGAACGGGATAGGCAGAAGCGGACGGGGCGCATCGGGGGCGCGGGACTCGGGGGCCGCGCGCAGGCGCTCCTGCGCGGCCGGGCGCAAACCCCAGCGGTTCGGCAGACGATCGGCGCGGTAGACGGACTCGCCGCCCTCGTCTGCCTCTCCGCCCCGGGTCACTCGAAAGACTTGAGTGTCGGCCGGACCGGCGGCGCCCGGGATGGCCGCCGGAACCGCGTCGGTCTCATCATGGCCGTGCCGCCCAACGCCCAGGAGCCGCTGCTGCAGGTCGCGGTCGGATGCGAGCGCGCTCGCGTCCATGATACGGTTGACGCGTCCGTTGACCATGATCGCCACATGATCAGAAACCGCAGTTGCAACGCCGATGTTCTGCTCGACGACAAGGATGGCGATGTCCTCCTCGTGCGCCAAGCGGATGAGGAGATCGCGCACCAGCCCGACGATCATCGGCGCGAGCCCTTCGGTCGGCTCATCCATGACCAGAAGGCGAGGATTGCCGAGCAGCGCGCGCGCGATCGCCAGCATCTGCTGCTCGCCGCCCGATAATTGGCCGCCGCCGTTGTCGCGCCGCTCGGCGAGGCGCGGGAATGTCGAATAGACGCGCTCGACAGTCCAGCCGCCCTTCGTGCGCGCGCTCAGGCGGAGCGTCTCGTCGACCGAGAGGCTCGGCCAGAGGCGCCGCCCTTGCGGAACGTAGCCGACGCCGGCGCGGGCGATCTGATGCGGCTCGACGCCGATGAGCTCGCGGCCCTCGAAGCGGATCGACCCTGAGCGGATAGGCATGAGTCCGACGATCGCGTTGCAGAGCGTCGTCTTGCCCATGCCGTTGCGGCCGACGACGGAAAGGACGCCGCGCTCCAGCGTCAGAGAGACGCCCTGAAGGGCGTGCGACTCGCCGTAATAGACCTGCAGATCCTGGACCTGCAGGACGGCCTTCACCTTCGGCTGAGCGGGAGGTCGGGTCCTATTCATGGCCCCCTCCGAGATAGATCGCCTGGACTTCCTCGTCGTCCTCGATCTCGTCCGGCGCGCCTTCCTTGAAGATGCGGCCGTTGTGCATCATCGTGACATAGGAGGAGACCCTCAGCGCGACGTCGAGATCGTGCTCGATGATGATGTAGCCGATGTGCGCCGGGAGCGCGTTGAGAATGGCGACGAGGTCGCGGCGCTCGGTCGGAGACAGGCCGGCCGCCGGCTCGTCGAACAGGATGAAACGCGGCGCGCCGGTCAGCGACAGAGCGATCTCGAGTTGGCGCTGCTGACCGTGGCTCAGCGTGTCGACCGACGTATCGAGGATGTCGTCGAGATGAACGCTGCTCGCGATCCCATGCGCCTGCGCCATCGTCGCGTCCCGGGCGCCCGGGCGCAGGAGCGACAGGCGGCCGCGGGACACGCCCCGGCAGGCGACGAAGATGCTGTCGATCACCGACAGCCCGGCGAACAGCTGGCTGATCTGATAGGTGCGGCGCAGCCCGCGGCGGATCCGCTCGTAGACGGGAAACGTCGTCACGTCCTCGCCGAAAAAGCGGATGCGCCCGGTCGACGGCGGGAAATCGCCGGTGACAGTGTTGAACAGCGTCGTCTTGCCGGCGCCGTTCGAACCGAGAATCGCCCGCCGCTCGCCCGCCTGGACCCGAAGATCGATGTCGGCGAGCGCAACTAGGGCGCCGAACTGACGGCCAACGCCCTCGAGCTCCAGCGCAAATGCGGTGTTGGACGAGAGACGTTCGGCGACGGTGTGGTCCACCACGGCGGCCGTTTCCTCAGGGTTGGCTCAGGTCAGGGGCAGCTCGGATTGTCGCGGTTGGCGACGCCGAGCTTCAGGAAGTCCGCCTCAGGGATGCCGAGCGTCTGATTGACCGCCGGGATAACTTTAACGACCTTGTTGTAGAGATGCCCGTCGTCGGCCTTCGCGACTTCCGTCAGATAGTTGTCGGCGATCGCCTGGCGGTTGCTGTCGAGCTCGACCTTGCCGGTGGGCGTGTCGAGTTGGAGATGGGCAAGCGCGTCGCGGAACTTGGCCTGATCGCCCGAGAGGTCGCCGCCCACCTTGTCTAGCGCCGCCAGCATCGCCTTTGTTTCGATATAGTAGCCTTGCGCGAACAGCGATGGCGACGGGAAGCCGTCCTTGTAGGCGGCCTTGTAGTCGTCGACGAACTTCTTCCAGGCTGGCCCTTCCGCGTTGTCGGCGATCGGGCCGGCGGACGGCGTGCCGATCACGTAGTCGCGCTGCTTGCCCTGCGTGCCGAGCACGGTCTGGTCGACTGTGATCGAGCCGCCGATCAGCGGCGCCGATCCACCCGCCTGCTGGTACTGAGTGAGGAAGTTCACACCGTCGGCGCCGCCGAGCGCCACGTAGATCGCGTCGACCTTGTCGGGAATCGCAGCGATGACTGAGGAGAAGTCCTTGTTGCCGATGGGCACCCAGAATTTTTTCGGCACATGACCGCCGGCCTTGCAAAAGTCGGCCATGAAGCCGAACACCTGAGTGTAGGGAAAGGAGTAATCCTCCGCGACCGTCACGACGGTACGATAGCCTTTATCCTTGAACGCGTATTCGCCGAGACCCGCCATCCATTGCGCGCCGTCGGTGGTGAAGCGGTAGAAGTTCGGCGCTGGATCGCGCAAGGTCGTGTCCTGCGCGGCCGAGGTGCCGTTGATGAAGGTGGCGCTCGGCTGGGTCTTGGCGTAGTCCTTGACCGCCAGGCCCTCGTCGCCAGAGAGCGGTCCGATCAGGATTTTCACGCCGTCCTGCTCGACGAGCTTGCGTGCGGCCTTGACGGCGCTGTCGGGCGAGGCGTCGGACGAGCCTTTGACGACGTCGATTGTCTTGCCGCCCGCGGTGTAATTTGCCTCCTTGAAAGCGAGTTCCGCTCCGCGCACGCCATCCTGGCCAAGCACGGTGAAGGGGCCTTCGAGGGTCGCGAGCAGTCCGACCTTGATGGAATCCTCGGCGCGCGCGCCTAACGGCGCGAACACGGCGCTGGAGAGCAGCGCCACAGCGACTAGAGTTCGACCTCACCTTCATCCGTTCCTCCCTTGAGTTCGGGTCCCCCGTGAGACCCTTGAAACATTATCCGCGGGCCATCGTGCTTCCGTCAGCGGCTTCTGCGCCAGAAGAGGCGAGAGGCGTCGCCAGAGGCCCAGAATGCCGTCCGGCGAGACGAAAACGATAATGAGAAAAATCGCGCCGATGAGCGTGTTGAAGCGATCGGCCCCGACGACGTCTATGGCGAAGGTCTTGAGAAGCACATAGAGCGCTGCCCCTAGGAAGGGCCCGATCGGATGGCGCATGCCGCCAATGACGGCGATGACCAGAATGCCGATCGACTCGGCGACGCTGATCGTTCCCGGTGAGATGCGCCCGTTGAACCAGACGTAGAGCACGCCGGCCGCCCCGGCGATCAGGCCCGCGAAAAAGAAGGCGGCGATACGGAGTCCGAGGACGTCGTAGCCGATGGCGCGCGCGCGACGCGGGTTGTCCCGGCTCGCCATCAGCGCAAGTCCGAAAGTCGAGCGGGCGGCGTAGACTACAGCGGAATAGGCGAGCGCGGCGACGGCAAGGCAGAGATAGTAGAACGGAATGGGGGTTCGCCACGAGACGCCGAACAGGTCGGGCGGCGCAACCCCTCTGAAGCCCGAATGGCCGTTGAACAACGAATAGTTCTGCTGGGCGAGGTAGAAGACCGCGACGCCAACTGCGAGCGTGATCATGATCGTATAGATGCCGGCGGTACGCACGGCGATCGCGCCGATCAGAGCCGAGACGATCCCCGCCAGGAGGATCGCAACGGGGACGTAGAGTTCCCATGGCCAGCTCAGACCCAGCACCCGGGTGCTGTTCGGGCCGAGGATTGCCACCGCGTAGCCCGCGACGCCCGCAACCGTCAGTTGAGCCATCGACACCATCCCGCCGTAGCCGCCAAGTATGGTCAGCGACAGCGCGATCATCCCGAGGATCAGAGTCTGCGCTCCGAGCTGGAACACGACAAAGGGCGATGCGACAAGCGGAAAGAGGATCAGCGCCACCCCGAGCGCTGCTGTCGACGGCGTGAACTCGACCGGCACGACGTCGCCGGCGGCAAGCGGCCGCGGCGGGTCGGCGAGCCGCGTCCGGGCGTTGCCCATGATTCCCTGCGGGCGCAGCGCCAGCGTGATCACCATGATAACGAAGGTCAGCACGACGCCATAGGTCGGAAAGTAGACGAGGCCCAGTTGATCAGCGAGCCCGATCAGGAGCGCGCCGATCGCCGCGCCGGAGATCGAGCCCATGCCGCCGACAATGACGACGACGAGCGAGGCCATCAGGTAGCGGACGTCCTCGCCAGGCGCGACGGAAAGCGCGGAGCCGCCGATCACCCCGGAAAGCCCGGCCAGAAGGCCGCCGATGGCGAAGACGCCGACGAAGAGCAGACGAACGTTCACGCCCGTCGCCGACAGCATGCCGCGGTCGTCGACTCCTGCGCGGATCATCGCGCCGAAGCGCGTTCGGTTGAGGGCAAGCCAAAGGCCGCCGCCGATGACGAGCGAGATCGCGAGAACGACGAGGCGATAGAGCGGATAGCGCAGCGTGACGATCTGGCCGTTCGATTTGACGGCCGTGACGATCGGCGTCGCGATCGCGCCATCGAGCATCGGGGGAATCGAGAATTGGTAGGTCTTGCCGCCCCAGATCGCCAGCATGAGGTCGGCGGCGACGATAGAGATACCGATCGTCACGAGAGTCTGCCGCAGATCGTCGCCGATGAGCCTCTGAAAGACGAAAATCTGCAGCAACGCACCAACAGCGGCGATGGCGACCGCGCCCGCTGCGACGCCCAGATACCAGTCCCCGCTCCAGTTTGCGACGTCGAAGCCGATATAGGCGCCCAGGAGAAAGAGCGAGCCATGTGCAAGATTGACGTTTCGCATGAGGCCGAAGACGAGCGTAAAGCCGCTCGCGACGAGAAAATACAGGCCCGCCAGCGTCACGCCGTTCAGGATCGCGCTGACGAAGGTCTTTTTTCCGCCGAGCAGCCAGTCCAGCCATTCTGGCCAGACGCCCCCGAAGATCATCCATAGGAGCAGGGCGCCGGCCAGGAGGCTGGCGCCGACCCAGAGTTGCCGTGAGGTCGGGCCTTGAGCCGTTGTGGGGACTGCGAGAACTCACGCGCTCAGCCGCCGCCGCTGCTCGTTCATTCTCGGCGCCTTGTGAAACTCGCCATCCTTCATGATTGCAAGGATGCGCGACTTGTCCTGCAAAATGCGAACGTTGGCGACCGGATCGCCGTCGACAAGCAGCATGTCCGCGAGATAGCCGGGCTTGATCTGCCCGAGTTCGCCCCCCATGCCCATGATTTCGCCGCCCAATTTCGTCGCGGCGAGAATCGCCTCCATCGGCGAGAAGCCGAGCAGATCGACGAAATATTCCAGATCCTTGGCATTGGTGCCCTGCGGCGTCCAGGCGAAGCCGTAGTCGCCGCCGACGAGCACGCGGATGCCGCGCCGATGCATCTTGCGGCAGGTCTCGATAGCGTGCTCGAGTTCGCGCTCGTACTTCATAGTGAGAGGCGTGCCCGGTTTGATTCCGTATTCGCCGGCGTTGCGCGCGGTATTGATCAGCCAAGCTAGGCCCGGCGCGACGAAATGCCGGTCCTTGGCCGCTTCGAGCATGTCGAGCGCCTCCTCGTCGGCGAAGGAGGCGTGGTAGATGACGCCGATGCCGTGACGCACGCACTGCTTGATCGAACCGGATGAGCGCGCATGGGCGGCGAGCGACTTGTTGCGGATGCGCGCCTCGCTGACCGCCATCGCCACCTCTTCCTCCGCCATGGGCGTTTCCTCAGCGCCCATGCCCGTCACCTCCTCGCCGGAGAGGTTGAGCTTGATCGTGTCGACGCCATACTTGATGAGCGTGCGTACTGTGCGCCGCACCTCCTCCGGTCCGGAAACGACCAGGCCGAGATTGAGGCCCTCGTGCGGAATGTGCGAGGGCGCAGAATCTCCGAGGCCGCCGACGGTTGTGATCTCGGGACCCGCGGCAAGATAGCGCGGGCCGGGGATCATGCCGCGATTGATCGCGTTGCGCACGACGACGTCGAGACGCGGCTTGGCCGCTGCGGCGCCGCGCCCGGAGGTGAAGCCGGCGTCGAGCACGACCTTGGCCATCTGGGCCGTGACCAGCGTATGCTCCTCGGTCGGCATCATCTGGATCGGGTCGATGCCGGGCGCGTTGTTCCAGGAAAGATGAAGGTGCGCGTCGCACAAGCCCGGCATCAGGCTCGCCCCCATGCCGTCGATGACCGTCTGCCCGCCGCTCCCGCCCAAGCCGGAGGTCAGCCGCGAAGACCCCCTCGTAACCTGCCGGATGCGGTTTCCCTGCACCACGACTTCGCCCGTGTACGGAGAATCGCCGGACCCGTCGATGATGCGGACGTTGGTGAAAACGACGCCGTTCGACCCGCCGAACCTGTCATCCGCCATGTCAGGCCTCCTTGTGCCGCCGTTGCTCGTCTTGAGCGAAGCCGGCCGTTCCTCCTTACGTTCGCGCCCGGATATGTTCCGAGGCGAGGCGTGCGCATTCTCTTGGCTGCTCAAGCGGCGTCCAGTGGCCGCACCTGCGCAGCGTCTTGAGCTTAGAGCCCTTGATTCTGTCCGCAAGTCCTTGAGCCACGTTGGGTGGCGCGACCGGATCCTCTTCGCCCGTCACCAGCAGCGTTGGACAGCTCACGAGTCGCAGGTCGGCGCCCTTTGCCGAAGCCAAAGCCTCGCACGATTGGGCGAAGCCTTCTGGGTCCTGCCGCAGATGGCTTTCGCGGACGAACGCTTCGACTGCGGGGTTGTCGGCCTTTGTGGACGATGAGAGTCCGGCTGCTGCGACGGGATCGGCGATGGCGATCATGCCACCTCGCCGCGCGAGAGCTGCCCGGTCCCGCAAGCGTTCGCGCGCGCCGTCGCCGGGTTCGCCGACCGGGCCGAACAGCGTGAGGCTCGCGACCCATTCGGACGCGGCGACGGCCAGATGTTGCGCCACTAGCGTCCCCATCGAGTGGGCGACGATATGGGACGGCGCGCCGGCGACGGACTTCACGACGTCGAGCGCGGTCGCGCACAAGACTTCGATCGTGACGGGAACGTAGGGACGAGGCGAGCGGCCTGCGCCCGGAAAATCGGGCCGGATGCAGCGAAAGCCGCGCAACGAGGACAGGAGCGGCTGGAAGGAGCTCGATGTCGCTCCGAGGCCATGCAGAAAGACGATCGGCGGACCCTCGCCGTCGATTTCGATTTCGATTTTGCCGAGTGCGGCGCCGCTCATACGCGAAGCTCCCGGAACTCGTTCTCGAGCATGCCGATTTTCTCGACCTCGATCCGCACGACGTCGCCGGAAACCAGATATTTGGGGGGTGAGAAGCCGATGCCGACGCCGGCCGGGGTGCCGGTCGCGATGACGTCGCCTGGACGCAGCGTCACGCCGGCGGAGATCGTCGCAATGATCGCCGGCACATCAAAGATGAGATCGCGGGTGTTGGCGTTCTGCCGGAGTTCGCCGTTGATCCAGCAGCGGATTTGCGTGTCTTGGAGATCGACCTCGTCTCTCGTCACCGCCCACGGGCCCATCGGGCAAAAGGTATCCTGGGATTTTCCGATCAGCCATTGACTGTGCCGACCTTGAAGGTCGCGCGCTGTCACATCGTTGATTATCGTGTAGCCCCAGACGTGGTCGAGCGCCTGCGACGCCTCGATCCCGCGCCCACCCTTGCCAATGATGACGCCCAGCTCCGCCTCGTAATCAACGGCTGCGGAGACGGACGGGTCTAGGCGGACCGCCTCGCGGTGGGCGACTACGCATTCGGGGACCTTTGAGAAGACGATGGGGAATTTCGGCGTAACGCCCGCCGCCGCGCTCGAGTCGAAGCCGCTGGATGCAAATTCCTTCGCATGCTCGTGATAATTCTTGCCAATGCAGAAGACGTTGCGCAGTGGTCGCGGAATCGGCGCTTCGATCTCGATCTCACTCAGGGGCGTCGGGGACAGGACGGCGGGAAGCGGATCGCATCCGATAATAGCGAGCACGCCGCTTGCGGCCTCGCTTACCGGAAGGTCGAAGGCCGAGACGGTCTTTCGCCGCTCGTCAACGACGCCGACGCGTCGCTCACCGCCTACCCGATAGGTCGCCAGCTTCATCGGCGTTCGCCTCCCTTTATTGAGCCAATAGAGCCCAAGCTGGTTCAGAGCGCAAGCCCTGTCGCATTCCCGTCGCGGTGAGCGTTAGCTCCGCGCAGATCGCGACTTTCCACACATCGCGCGTCTCTTGGCGTCGTTCTGGCGCTGTGTTAAATGGTGCAATAATGGTCTAGTTGGGGGGACGATGCGCAAACGCATGTCGAGCGATGTCGAGTTGTCGCTACGCCAGCGGATCGAGGCTGGGGAATGGAGCGAAAGCCTCCGCCTACCGAACGAGCGCCATCTCGCGAGCGAGTACGGAGTGGCGCGCAACACAGTTCGCGCCGCCATTGAGCGAATCCGCGCGGACGGCGGAGTTCGGCGCGAAGTGGGGCGCGGCACCTTTCTGCAACGATCGCCCGACGCCGATCTCGCCGCCATTATTCGCGTGCTTATCGGGGTCAGTCCCGCCGACACGATGGCTGTTCGCCAGATTGTCGAACCGAAGGCGGCGGCGCTCGCCGCGACCAAGGGGAATCTTGCCGATCTCACCGCCATCGCCGCCGCTCACGAGACCGCCGTTGCCGCCGACGCGTTCGAACTGTTCGAGCAGTCCGACGCGACGTTCCACGAGTTGATCTTTATTGCCTCGCGCAACGAGTTGCTGACTGGCCTGCACGCCGTCCTCCGGCTCATCCGCAATCAGGAGCAATGGCTCGGAATCAAGCGGCGCTCTTTCAGCGAAGATCGTCGGGCGGGCTATTGCGCCGAACATGCGGCAATCGTTCAGGCTCTGCTAAGCCGAGACTCCGATGCCGCCGAAAGAGCGATGCTGGCGCACCTGGACTCCGTCGATCGGAATCTCCTTAGCGCCCCCTGATTGCCCGGCGGCGCGAACTTCGCGAAACATTCAATTGCGTTTCGATAAGGGCGGCGCGCTCGCGGCTCGGAGCTGGATCGATGTCGTTGGCGCGCTAGAACGTCGTCAGGCCGCCCCAGCCTCAGGCGGTCTTCTCTTCCGCCAGCGCCAGGTCGTCCATCATCGCCTTGCGCATCAAGAACTTCTGCGCCTTGCCGGTCACCGTCATCGGGAAGGCGTCGACGAAGCGGACGTAGCGGGGGACCTTGTAGTGGGCGATCGAGGCGCGGCAGAAGGCGACCACCTCCTGCTCGTTGAGGCTCGCGCCGTCCCGGCGGCGGATCCAGACGCAGAGCTCCTCGCCGTATTTGGGATCAGGCAGGCCAAACGCCTGGACGTCGGCGATGGCCGGGTGGGTGTAGAGGAATTCCTCGATCTCGCGCGGGTAGATGTTCTCGCCGCCCCGGATGACCATGTCCTTCAACCGCCCGACGATGTTGCAATAGCCCTCCGCGTCGATGGTGGCGAGGTCGCCGGTGTGCATGTAGCGCGCCGGGTCGATCGCCTTCGCGGTCGCCTCTGGATCGTCCCAGTAGCCGAGCATGACGCTGTAGCCGCGGGTGAGCAGCTCGCCCGGAACGCCCGGCTGCACGATGTGGCCTTCCTGGTCGACGATCTTGACCTCGAGATGCGGCAGAATGCGCCCGACCGTCGAGACGCGGCGTTCGATTGGATCGTCGCAGGCGCTCTGGAAGCTGACCGGGCTCGTTTCCGTCATGCCGTAGGCGATCGTCACCTCGCGCATGTGCATCTTGTCGACCACGCGCCGCATCACCTCGACCGGGCAGGGCGACCCCGCCATGATGCCGGTGCGAAGGGTGCTCAAGTCGAAGCGGCCGAATTCCGGGTGTTCGAGCATGGCGATGAACATGGTCGGCACGCCGTGCAGCGCGGTACAGCGCTCGGCTTCCACTGCTTCGAGCGCGGCGATCGGATCGAAGCCTTCGGAGGGGCTGACCATTGTGGCGCCGTGGGTGACGCAGGCGAGATTGCCGAGCACCATGCCGAAGCAGTGATAGTACGGGACCGGGATGCACAGCTTGTCGTCCGGGGTGAGGCGCATCGCCTCGCCGATGAAATAGCCGTTGTTGAGGATGTTGTGATGGGTGAGCGTCGCGCCTTTCGGCGCGCCGGTGGTGCCGGAGGTAAACTGGATGTTGATCGGGTCGTCGAACTGCAGCGTCGCCCCAAAGACCGCCAGCGCCTGACGCTCGGCTGGGCTCGTGGGCCGCGCGACCTCACCGAAATTGAGCATGCCGGGCGTTGTCTCGGTCCCGAGGCGGATGACGATCTCGAGGTTCGGCAGCCGCGCCGCCTTGAGGCGGCCGGGGGCGGCGGCGTCGATCTCGGGCGCAATCGCGCGGAGCGAAGCGAAATAGTCGTTCGACTTGTGGCCGGAGCTCAGGATCAGCGCCCGGCAGCCGGATTTCCGCGCCGCGTATTCGAACTCGTGCACCCGGTAGGCCGGGTTGATGTTGACCAGGATGAAACCGGCAAGCGCCGTACCAAATTGGGCGAGCACCCATTCGCTGCAGTTGGCCGCCCAGATCCCGACCCGGTCGCCCTTCTTCAGGCCGAGCGCCTGAAGACCGACGGCGAGATCCTCGGAGCGGCTGAGCAACTCGGCGTAAGTCCAGCGGACGTTCTGGTGGCGGGTGATCTGGGCAATCCGGTCCGGCCCTTTCGCGAAGATGCGGCGAAGATGCGTTCCGATCGTCTCGCCGATGAGCGGCGTCGCGCTCGCGCCATGGACATAGGACTGGGTGAGTTCGGCCATGGCGCTTGCTCCCTTGTCGCCCTGTCGCGGTGCTCGCGAGAGCGAAGTGCAATAAGGTTGCGCCAGCAAACCCTCACCCTGCGGCCTTCGGCCGCTTCCCTCTCCCGGTGGGAGAGGGGCGCCCTCTTCCCCCCTCGGGGGGGAAAGTGGCCCGAAGGGCCGGATGAGGGCCTGCCGAGCGATAACGGACGCCCTATGGAGTGCGGCGGGCGCCGAATTTGCGTTTGGTATCACAACTCGCGCAAGAACGCCGCAGGCTTCTGGCTGAGAATGCGCCACGCGCCGACCATGCCGAGGATCACGGTGAAAGCGAGCCCCCCGCCGGCCGCGGCGAGGGCCGAGGTCCAGTCGAAGGCGAAGTCGGCGAACATGATGCGGGTCACCACCAGCCAGGCGATCAGCGTGCCTGCGGCGACGGCGAAAGCCGCCGTGGCCGCGCCGAGAATCGCGTATTCGATCAGGAACATCAGGCCGAGGCGGGTTCGCGTTGCGCCGAGGATCTTCAGGATCGTCGCGTCGGCGAGGCGGGCGCGCCGGTTGGCGGCGAGCGCGCCGGCGAGCACCAGCACGGAGGTTGCGAGCGCAACGGCGGTCGCGGCGCGGATCGCCAGCGCCAGCTTGCCGACCAGCCCCTCGATCGTTTCCAGCGCATCGCGCACCCGCACGCTGACCACCGTGGGGAACTCGCGCGCCGCCGCGCGCAGGAGCGCGATCTCCTTCGCCGGCCCGTCGGTCGCCGGAAGCGCGGTCGAGACGAGTTCGCTGAACGGCGCGCCCTTGAAGGTGTTCGGGGAATAGACGAGCACGAAATTGATGGCGAAGCTGCGCCAGTTCACCTTGCGAAAATTGGCCACGGTAGCGGCCACATCCCGCCCGAGCACGTTGACCACGACGGGATCGCCGATCTTGAGCCCGAGCCCCTTCGCCACCTCCTCCTCCATCGAGACGAGCGGCGGCCCGGCATAGTCCGCCGTCCACCACGTCCCGGCGACGACCTCGGAACCCTCGGGCGCGGTCGAGGCGAAGGTCACGCCGCGATCGCCTTCGAGCGCCCAGGCGACCTTGTCGCTCGCCTTGACCTTGTCGACCGGCGTCCCGGCGAGGGTGACGAAGCGGCCGCGCATCATCGGCGTCTCGCTGATTTTGGCGCCGGGCGCCTCCGCTTTCAGGAAGTCGAGGAAGCGCGGCGCCTCGGCGCTGCGCAGGTCGAGGAAGAAGAAGCTCGGGGTTACGCCCGGCAGGGACTGTTCCAACTCATTGCGCATGTTGAAGTCGATCAGGCTCAGCGCGACCAGCGCCGCGAGCCCGAGGCCGAGCGACAGCACAATCGAGCCGGTCAGCGAACCGGGACGGTGGATCGCCGCCAGCGCCATGCGCAGTTCGACCGGCCGGGTCACGGGCGCGCGTCGGGCCGCGATCGCGAGGCCGAGCGCCACCAGCCGGAGCACGGCGAAGGCCGCAAGCGTCGCTCCGGCGACGGCGAAGGCGATCGTCGGCTGCGGGCTCGTGACCACGGCGAGCGCGACGAGCGCGACGGCCGCGAGCGCGGCCACCGCCAAATAGCGCCGCCTCGGCCAGCCTTGCCGCTCCTCCGCGAGGTCGCGGATCAGCGTGGTGACCGGCAGATCGTGCGCGCGCGAAAGCGGCGGCACGGCGAAGACGAGCGCCGTCAGGAGGCCGTAGG
Organism: uncultured Alphaproteobacteria bacterium; assembly: GCA_963822215.1. Taxonomy (GTDB): domain Bacteria; phylum Pseudomonadota; class Alphaproteobacteria; order Rhizobiales; family Beijerinckiaceae; genus Roseiarcus. The sequence continues at coordinate 732,680 of CAWGGX010000004.1, read as the reverse complement.
CGAGGCCGAGCGCGACGATGCCGCCATCGACCGATGGGGCAAGGGGGATCGGAATGAGGCTGGCGAACAGGGCGTTGACGACGAAGGGAATCGCGCAGCCCAGCGCCGCGCCGGCGAGCGCGCCGATCAGCGCCACCGCCAGGAATTCGACCACGGCGAGCCGAACGACGCTTGCCCCGGTCGCGCCGATCGCCTTGAGGATCGCCAGCGTCGCTCGCTTGCGCTCGACGAAGCCCTGCGCCGCGTTGGCGACGCCCACGCCGCCGACGACCAGCGAAAGCAGGCCGGCCAGCGTCAGGAATTCGGCGAAACGGTCGAGGTCGCGGCTGAAATCGGGCGAGACGTTGAGGCGCGTGCGCGTCTCCCAGCCGGCCTCGGGGAAAGCGTGATTGGCCGCGGCGATGAAGGCCTTGACGGCTGCCTCGTCGGGCGGGCCGCCGGCGCCGCCCATCGCGACCCGGGTCGTCCAGCGCACCAGCGATCCGGGCTGCACCAGATGCGTCGCTTCGAGCGCGGCCTCGGAAATGAGCAGGCGCGGCCCGAAGCCGACGCCGACCGCGAGCCGATCGGGTTCGCCCGACAACACGGAGCGCAACACGAATGTCGCTGCGCCGAGATGGACCATATCGCCGATCTTGAGATCGAGCCGCGCCAGCAGCGCCTCTTCCGCCGCAGCGCCGAACACGCCGTCCTTCTCGGCCAGCGCCTCGGCCGCCGGCATCGGCGGCGCGAGCGTCGCCGCGCCAATCGTCGGCCACGACGGCTCGACCGCCTTGACTTCCACCAGCGCGGCGTCGCCGCTCCCGGTCCGCGCCATCGCCCGCATCGTGGCGATGATCGAGAGGTCGCCGAAGCGGCCGAGAAAAGCCGCTTCGTCCGGCGCCAACCGTCGATGGATCAGCGAGAATGACGCGTCGCCGCCAAGGATCAGCCGCCCCTGCCGCGCGAGCCCGTCGTTGAGCGCCTTCGCCAGGCTCTCCACCGCGACGATCGCGGTCACGCCGAGCGCGATACAGACCAGAAAAATCCATAGGCCAGCGAGTCCGCCGCGCAGATCGCGCAGAGCGAAGCGCAGGATTGGCGCATGGGGTTGCGGTCGCGGCGGAGCGACGGGCGCGTTCATGCCGAGACGAGGGCCACGTCCTCGACCGCGCCCGAGCGCATCCGGATGACGCGGTCGCAGCGGGCGGCGAGCGCCGGGTCATGGGTGACGAGCGCCAGCGTCGCGCCGCGCCGGGCGGGGAGCGCGAACATCAGGTCCATGATCGCGCGCCCCGCCGCCTCGTCGAGATTGCCGGTCGGCTCGTCGGCAATCAAGAGCGAGGGGCGCGGGCTCAGCGCCCGGGCGAGCGCTGCGCGCTGTTGTTCGCCCCCTGAGAGCTGGGCCGGATAGTGGCTCATCCGATCGCCGAGGCCCACCTGCTCGAGTTCCTCACGGGCGCGGGCAAAGGCGTCGGGCGCGCCGGCGAGCTCGAGCGGCGCGGCGACATTCTCGAGCGCCGTCATGGTCGGGATGAGATGAAAGGACTGGAAGACGATGCCGATGCGGGCGCCGCGAAAGCGGGCGAGCGCGTCTTCGTTCAGGGTCATCAGGCTCACGCCGTCGATCAGCACCTCGCCGCGGTCCGGCCGTTCGAGCCCGGCCATGATCATGAGCAAGGTCGATTTGCCCGAGCCGGACGGCCCGACGATCCCGACCGCCTCGCCCTTGGCGATTGCCAGGCTGACGTCGCGCAAGATATGCACCCGGGCGGCGCCGCGGCCGAGACTGAGATCGACGCCGCGCATCGCGACTGCGGGAAGGCTCATCGTGTCGGAAATCCTGAAGGCTGGGCCGCCCTCATATGGGCATCGGCGGATGTTCGTCCAGGCGGCGGCCCATCGCGATCGGGTTATGTCCGCTTCGACCCACGCCGGCAGTCTTCTCCCCCCTTGTGAGGACCACCCCAACCCTCTCCCCGCGCATAGGGCGTCGAAAGACGCCCGTCCCTCGACGGGCTATGCGGGGAGAGGTGGACGAACTCGGGCGCGGATTCAATGTTTTCAGGGTCTTGCGGCGGATTTTCCGGGGGAACGTAACTGCCAAGGTCGATTTCCAAATCCTGCCGCCCCGGGTTGCCCGCTATGGCGTCATCGCGAGCGAAGCGTGGCGATCCAGCGAACGTCGAGCGCCCGACGTTCCCCGGATCGCCGCGTCGCCCTTCGGGCTCCTCGCGATGAGGGGTATGCCGAGGAGCGACGCTCTGGCCGCCGTCTCGTAGCCTGCTCAAGCAGGCGCGGAGGCCCTGACGACCCGCAGCGTCCCTCAACAGGGTGAAGACCAGGCCGGGAGTCGAGACCGGGTCGCCTGGAGCGGCTTCGGTGGTCTGAGAGCTCATCCCAACCCCGGGCGCTGATTCAAGCTTCTCAAGGCGTTGCGCCGGATTTTCCGGGCGAGCGTCGCCGAAACGATCGAGAGGAGCAGCCTCGGAGTCCAGCTGATCGTCGCGCGCCCGTCCGGCGTCCTCGCCAGCGTCCCGGGCGGCCCCAAATCCGGGCGCGAATTCAGCCTTTTCAAGGTGTTGCGCTGGATTTTCCGGGCGATCGCCGTGTGCGAGCTAGGCAGGGATGGCGTCATAGTCCTGCAGCCCAAGTTCCGCGCTGCAGAAAAGAGCCCCGCCGAACGCGGGGGACCCTTCGCCGGTATCGACGCGCGAGGCCTCTGGCCGCGTCCATTCTGCGGCGAAGGCGCCGCCATAGCGGTCGAGCTCGCGCACGAATTTGACCACCTGGTCGACCGCCTTGAGATTGGTCGGCGACATGGCGCTGTAAGCCACCAGCAGCGCCTCGTTGAGACGGCTCACCTGGATCGCGACAAACTCCTCGGGCGGCTGCGGCATGCGGCGCGCGAGCCCCCGGATCCCAGTCCGGGGGTCCCGGATGATCGCCCGCATGCGCTTCTCCCCGACCCCGACCCGCGCCGCGATCTCGGCGACCGAGACGCCGCGGTTGAGAGTATCGACGATCAGTTAGTCCCGCTCGAACTTGGCCAACCGCGTGGAGCGGGCGTCGGCGGGCGGCTCGGAGGCGACGGGCGCAGCGGCTTCCGGACAAGCGGCCATCATCAGCGTTCTCCTTCTGAAAAACAACTATAGATCGTCAGGCTTCGCCTGGAAAGAATTTGTTCTCTTTATGTTCGAGTTTGCAATGGGGGCCGGCCGCAACGGCCCGTGCGGGCGGGGTTTTCGCCATGGACGAATGTCCTGCAACGAGAAGTCACCACGGCGATGACGGGTTCCCCCCTTCTCTGCGAAAGCGGGGAAGGTGGCCGAAGGCCGGATGGGGTGTGGAAAGCAGGTATGGTCCGGCGACGGTTCGCAATGACGGTCGCGCAATGTGATTAGCGTTGCGGCGGCGGGCCACACCCCATCCGGCGCCCTAGCCCGTCGAAAGACGGGCGTCTTTCGCCGCCCTATGGCGCCACCTTCCCCAGCAAGCTGGGGAAGGGGTCCGCGCGGCGATTTCAGATGTGTGAATCTCGCAGCACAAGGGGGCAGAGGGACGCGCCGGCGAAGGCTCTTGCTCACGAAGGCTTTGGCCCTTTTGCAGGGCGCTCCAGGTCGAGGAATTGCGCCACGAGACGGACGCGTCGCTCGTCAGCGATCGCGACGCCGTCATTGTAAGGGGTGAGGATCACGAATATACAAGCGGTGGGGCAGGTCTGCCGATTTGCCGATGGGCTGGAGCAAGGCCCGATTCGCCTAGGCACTCAACGCCTACAGTCAGTCGCTCGGCGTGAGCGGCGGCTGGCCGTTCGCCTCAAGGCTTCACGTTTGACCACAAGACTAACGAGGTCGCAGACATGGGCGATCCAAAACTGTGGGTCAACAGCGACGGCAAGGTCGTGCATCCGGACGCGCCGCTCGGCGACGGCGGGCCAGGACATTTCCGGTCCGCCACGCCCGTGGGGGGTGGCGACGACCTTGTCCCCGGCATTCCCGACCCCTTCTCGCCAGAGGGGCGCAACGTCGTTTTCACTGACCAGCAAAAACAGCAGATAAGGGCTGACGCAGGCGGGTCCGCGGCCCCAGCCCAGGGTCCGACGATCGCGGTCTTCAACGGCTGGGCCAGTCCCTCGGGCGATCAGGACCGTACGACGGTGGGGATCGGCGAGCTGACTTCGTTTACGGTGACCGACGTCGACGGAGGCCGCTGGAGGAGCGCCGACGGCAAGGGCAAGACCGTCGACAGCCGGACCTTCCGCTGGACCGCCAGCGCCGCCGGAACCAACACCATCACCTACACCGCCGCCGACGGGAGCACCTCCAGCGTCACCATGACCACGATTGCGCCGCAGAGCCTCAGCGGCAAGAAGGACAGCGAGATCACCACCTATGCGGCGGGGACCCAAGGGGCCGGCATGAACCTCACCATCACCGTGGCGCCCACCACCGTGTCGTTCCAGGCCTTGGAAATCATGGAAGATGTGTGCGGCGCCAGCGCGATCAGCGGTTACTTCACGACGCACGCTCCGCCTCGCCACGACGCCGCCCATGGCGCCGGCGTCTGGAGCACAGTAGGCCCGAAGAACGACGTGTCCGACACCGCCGAGAGCTTTGGGCAGCCTTCGCCCTGGTCGCAAGGCAGCTTCGCCTGGGCCATCCCGACCCGCTGGCGGAAGACGGGCGACCGAACATCGGGGACCGCGTTCAGCGCCACAGGCGATGAGGTCGTCACCATCACCGACACGAATGGGACGACCGTCGTCACCAAGCTCGGCGCCACAAGCGCCGCCCGAACGCCCTGAACGATCAGACCGAACCCGCGCCAGGTCCACGTCGGCGAGGGAGTTTCGCCACGAGACGGACGCGTCGTCGTCTCCGTTCGCGGAAAGATCTCGCCCCGCATTGCTAGCGCATAACGAATTGATATCGATTCGTTTCCGTCATTGCGAGCGACCCCTGGATCAAAGTCCGGGGGGACGAAGACTGTATGTCCTTGCGCTGAGGCGGCGGCTCGCCCTCGATGCGCGTTGCGAGGGTTGCCCGGATAGGCCGGGCGGAGCCTCACGCAAGGAGGACGAGCCATGAAAGATTATAGCGAAGTTTTCGTCGGCATGGACGTGTCGAAGTCGAGTATCGCGGTAGGGTTGGCTGACGGCGGAGGCGCGGCCGAGGCGAGGTTTCTCGGGGAGATCGAGGCGAACGAGGCTGCGGTGACGAAGCTGGTCCGCCGCCTGTCTGGCAAGCACGACAAGCTGACGTTCTGTTACGAGGCGGGGCCGACCGGCTACGGTCTTTATCGGCTGATCGGCGAGCTTGGGCATGCGTGCCGGGTGGTCGCGCCCTCGCTCATTCCGCGCAAGCCGGGCGATCGGGTGAAGACCAATCGCCGCGACGCCTTGAATCTGGCGCGCTTGCTGCGGGCCGGCGAGCTCACCGCCGTGTGGACGCCGGACGAGCGGCACGAGGCGATGCGCGATCTGGTGCGGGCGCGCTCGACGGCCGCCTTCGACCTCAGGATCAAGCGCCAGCAGACCGGCGCCTTCCTTTTGCGTCTCGGACGCGTCTATCCCGGTAAGAAGACATGGGGCGGCGCGCACCGGAAGTGGCTGGCGAGCCAAGCTTTCGCCCATCTCGAGCAGCGCATCGCCTTCGAGGAGCAGGTGGCCGCGATGGACGAGGCGAAGGCGCGCATCGCCCGGCTGGAGAAGGCGATCGAGGAGGCGGTTCCCGATTGGTCGCTGGCGCCGATGGTCACGGCGCTGATGGCGATGCGCGGGATCGACCTCGTCGCGGCGACGGCGATTCTGGCCGAAGTCGGCGACCTCGGGCGCTTTCGGACGCCGCGCGAGTTGATGGCCTGGCTGGGGCTCGTGCCCTCGGAGTCCTCAACCGGCGACCGAGTCAGGCGCTTCGGCATCACCAAGGCCGGCAACGGCCGGGCGCGCAAAACCCTGATCGAGAGCGCTTGGCGCCATCGCTTTCCTGCGCGCATCGGTCAGGCCAAGCTCGCCCGGGTCGAGGCGGCGCCGCCGGCGGCGCGGCGGATCGCCTGGAAGGCGCAGATGCGGCTCACCGCGCGCTACCGGGCGCTGATGCGCAAAGGCAAGACGAAGAGCGTCGCCGTCACGGCGGTCGCGCGCGAACTCGCCGGCTTCATCTGGGCGATCCATCGCGCGCTTGAGCAGGAGCAAGCCGTCGCATGAAGCCGCTCGCTCGCTACAGCGCAATTTGGGAGCGCGCTTCGCGAGCGGCTTCATGCGATCCCGCGCCATCGCGGGCGGCGCGCCATCGCGTCGACTGACCCCACACAGACCGAGGAGGGATACGGCAGACGGATGCAACAAACATTGCGCAGCGGCGGGGGTGAAGCCGCGGCAGGGGAACTCCCGAGGATTGCAAGTGGCCGATCGACGCATCGACGCCCGTACGAAGACGTGGAGCAGCCCCGGACGAAACTCGGACATGCGGAACAAATACGCGTATTAGAGCTTGATCACCGACGTCCAACAGGCCTCGCCCCCACCTCTGCGCAATCATCCAACGCCATCACTCCGCCCACCCCTGAAGCGGAAACGGGAGGGTGCGTCCGACCCCTTGACGAAGGACATAAGAGCAATCCAGGCCGCGCCCTACGCTTATGGATTGCTTCCCCCCGGGCTCTTCGGCCCGGGGGTCGCTCGCAATGACGGCGGTGATTCGATTTCGATTCACCATGCTCTACCATTCGTTTTCAAGCCACGGGGACGCCGGCGACGGGCTGCAGAGGGGAGCGGGCATGCGGACCGTCAAGGGATTGAGAAGGAAGGTCAGCCGCCGCGGGTAAGAGTTCCGCCAAAATTGACCCGTTTGAAGGACTTGCCGACCGCCGCGGAAGGCGCGGAGAGCCTCAGAAAGCCGCCGCAGGAGGGACGGATGCGATGCGCCAAGAGCGGGCGTTCCGGAAAGAAGCTCCGAACGCGTGCATCGCGAGCCAATTCAGATGAGAAAATTCGCTGCACTGCCAGCTCCGTCCGATTCCCGCCACGACAAGACGTTGCGAGCCAGGGGAATCGCATTTGGAAAAATCGCTTGCAAGGCGGGATGAGAAGGATTCTTGGGAGGGCCTCGATTCGGAATGGAGGCCGGAGGGATGGAGGGGTTTTCAGGGGTATTTTTGCAGCTCAAGGATCCGCGCACGGGGAATGCTCGTCGGCACGACCTGTGTGAGGTGTTGGCGATCGCGCTATGCTCGTGCCTTTGCGGAGGCACAACCTGCACGGAGATGGCGGAGTTCGCGGAGGACAAGGTGAACTGGACCCTATTCGTGGGACCACGGGAGGTCGGATTTAAGGTGTAATCTCGCCTGCCCTTGTCTTTCATGAATCAAGCCGTTTCTTGCTGCTTCTGCCTCTGCTGTGGGTATGTGGGCAACGCGTTTGCGTTGTCCAAGCGAAGCGGCATATCCACAGCCCTCGCCGCCGCCTCGGTCTTGTCCATGCCGGCGCGCCACACCGCCATCGGCATCTGGTTGTTCATCGCCTGGTGCGGGCGCCGAAAGTTGTAAAAGGTCATCCAGGAGCCGATGCCGGCCCGCGCCTCGCGGCCGTCGGCGTAGGCTTTCAGATGCACCTCTTCATACTTGATGGAGCGCCACAGCCGTTCGATGAAGATGTTGTCCATGAAGCGGCCGCGTCCGTCCATCGAAATCGCGACGCCAGCCGCCGCGAGCTTGCCGACGAAAGCCTCGGCGGTGAAAGTGGAGCCCTGATCGGTATTGAAAATCCTCGGCTTTCCGAACCGAAGCAGCGCCTCCTCCAGCGCCGCCGCGCAGAAGCTCGCGTCGTTGGTGTTCGACAGCCGCCACGCCAGAACCGCCCGGCTGGCCCAGTCGATGATCGCCACCAGATAGAGGAAGCCGCACGCCATCGGGATGTAAGTCACGTCGGCCGCCCACACATGGTTCGGCTCGGTGATCGCCAGGCCGCGCAGGAGATAGGGATAGATCTTGTGGCCGAGGGCGGCCTTGCTCGTGCCGGGACGCGGAACCAGCGCCTCGATCCCCATCGTGCGCATCAGACGCCGCACCCGCTTGCGGTTGACTCCGCAGCCCTCCTTGTTGAGTTCAAACGTCATCCGACGCGATCCGTAGAACGGCAGCTCCAGATGCAGTTCGTCGATCCGCCGCATCACCGCCAGATCGTCCGCCCCGGGCTCTGGCTTGGGGCGATAGATCCCCGAGCGCGCCACATTCAGCAGCACGCATTGCCGACGAACCGACAAATCCGCCGGGCGCTCCACCATCGCCCTTCGATCGGGCGCGCTCATCGCCCTGGCCTCCTGGCCAAGAAATCCCGTTCAACCGTCAGCTGGCCGATCTTGGCGTAAAGCCTGGCCGCCTCACGTTCGCGCTCCTCCTCGCCATCGCCCGAAACGCTCGCCCCGCGCGCGAACAGGCTCGCGACATTGTCGAGAACCTGCTTCTTCCAGGCATAAATCTGGTTCGGATGCACCCCGTGCCGCTTCGCCAGATCCGGAACCGTCGCATCCTCGCGAAGCGCCTCGAGCGCAACCTTCGCCTTGAACGCCGCATCAAACTTCTTGCGTGACTTCATCATTTTCTCGCTCCGTCGGTTGCGACAGAGCAGGACATTTCACACCTTACCCAATGGTCCTAAATCCGGGGTCCAGTTCAAGGAGCCTTTTTTGCGGGACTTCTTGGATCTGAAAAACGGGCTGCCGTCACACGACACGTTCAGCCGTCTGTTCCGGCTGCTCGATCCGGTTGCGTTTGGCGCATGTTTTTCCGAGTTCATGCGGGCATTTTCGCAACAGACGGCCGGCGTGGTTGCGATCGACGGCAAGACGCTGCGCCGCTCCTTTGACACGGCGAGCGAAAAGTCGGCCCTGCACATGGTCAGTGCGTGGTCGTGCGAGGAGCGGCTGGTTCTGGCGCAGATCGCCACGGACGAGAAGTCGAACGAGATCACGGCGGTTCCGCAGCTTCTGCGGCTTCTCAACCTCGAGGGACGCACGGTGACCGCCGATGCGATGAGTTGCCAGAGAGAGATCGCGCAGCAGATCGTCGCCCAGGGCGGCCAGTACGTTCTGTCTCTGAAAGGCAACCAACCGACGCTGTTCGACGATGTTGCGCGTTACTTCGCCGACCCGGAGGCGCGCGTGCTCGCATGTCAGCCGACGGTCGACGCCGATCATGGCCGCATCGAGACCCGAAGCGCCGTCGTTTGCCACGATGTCGGTTGGCTACAGGACATCCATTGCTGGCCCGGCCTGAAAGCCATCGGCGCCGTTCGCCGCACGCGCGAATTCAAGGGCGCGAACACCGGCCCGCCGAAGACCGAGACCGCCTACTACCTTCTCTCCGAACCCATCGCGCCCGAGCGCCTGAACCAGTGCGCCCGCGACCACTGGGGCGTCGAAAACCGCCTCCACTGGGTGCTCGACGTCGACATGAACGAGGACCGCGCCCGCAACCGCTGTGACAACGGTCCACAAAACCTCGCCATTCTCAAACACATAGCGATCAACAGGCTTAACGCCGAGCCTTCCAAACTGCCCATCCGCCGCAAACTGAAAAAAGCCGACCGTTCCGACGCTTTCCTGCGAAGCCTTCTCGCAATGTGAAATGCGATTGCCCTGGTTGCGAGCGAATAGACTGGCCTGCGCCTTTTGCCTGTGCTAATTTGTGGTCGACAACAAATCGATCCGGGGTAGTATGCGATACACTCCGAGCCAGGTACGACAGGCAACCGGAATAACGCAGGAGACGCTGCGCCACTGGCGCTCTGCGCTTCCCTCGCTTTCAGGGCTTAAAGGGCATGCCCCGGTTTTTCGACCGGGACAGCTGCTTGCAATTGCCATCGTTCGGGTGCTGGTCGAAGAGCTAGGGATAAGTGTGAGCACGCTGAAGGCGTCCGACAAGGATATCTTCGAAATCTGCAGCACACCGCAATGGATACGGCTTGCGCGGGGCTACCTATTCATCCGCCCGTCTGCGGGCAGCGCTCAATTTCTAGAGAAACTCGAAGACGGCGCCGTCTCCAAAGCGGCGATTGTCCTTCCACTGGAGTTGATCGTCATGTCGTTGCGCGAGGCGCTGCTAGAAGTAGCACCAGAAGAAGCGCAACAGAGTCTGGCGTTCCCGCCAGTCGACGTCAGCGAGCGTCGCATCGCACGGGGTAAACGATCATGACCCCTGGAATCGCAGCAGTTGCCAGCGAGCTCAGCGCAATTGGCTATACCCCGGATACGATGCTTCATAACTATAGCTTTGCCGACGTGCTTTCAGCGGGCGGGCAAACCCGTCGGGCAGAATTGGCAGCATTTACGCAAACTCCCCCATCATACAGGACCGCGGCGTTCGCCGTAGTCGAGGCGGGGTCAGGCGTGTCCGACCTTGAGGGATTGCGCGCGCTCGGTGCCCCAATGGTCTTCGCGATTGTCGGCGATGTCGTCGAACTGTGGCGGGTGCATGCCGACAAACCTGCAGACAGAATCGCGGTTACCCCAACGAACGAGCTCCACCAAATATTTGCGAGGCACGCAGAACACTGGAATCCGCGCGCTATCCATCGGGCGAAGGCGATCGACGGAGAATTACCTGCCGGACGCCAGTACGATTTTGTCGATCTAGGACTCATGACCGCGATCGAGGGGGAAGTTCATCTCAAGCTGGATGTGCTGCTGCGCGAGACACTTGCGACTGTCATAGACGTGCGCGGGCGTCCTGCGATGGACGCTCGTCTGCTCTTCCAGGCCACGTTCCGGTTTCTCGCGGCAAAGATCCTGACCGATCGAGGGCATGAGTCGGCTGCTGGTTGGGCGACCGGCCGAGTTGATGATGTCCTACACGGAATAGATCGATATTACGGGCTCGGAACGATCGAACCTTCGACGCATGACCTCGCTCGTCTTGACCAAATCTGGCAGGGCATTCGCAGCGGAATCAACTTCGGGAATATTTCGGCTGACGACCTGGCATTCGTCTACGAAAATACCTTCGTCACATCGGAGGCGCGGGCCGAACTGGGCACTCACAGCACGCCGCGCCAGATGGCTGAGCATATCGTTCGTCGACTCGAATTCTGGCGCTCCTCGGATAAAGTGCGAATCTACGAGCCCTTCACGGGCTCCGGGGTGTTGTTGGTGGCGGCGCTACGGCAACTTCGGGCAGCGCTCCCGATCGAATGGAGCGACGCCGAGCGCCATGAGTTTCTCACTGCTCGGTCGGCGGGTGACGAGATCGACGAATTTGCATGCGAGGTGGCAAAGCTTTCCCTGATCCTTGCCGACTATCCGAACCACAATGGTTGGGATATTCAGCAGGCTGACCTTTTTATCAGCGAACGGCTGCGCGAACGCATCACGCCGCAGACCTTTGTTATCTGCAATCCGCCTTTCCATGATTTCGGGCAGGATGATCGCGACAGCGTAATAGCTCGGCACGATGTGTCCAAGCCGGTCGCAATATCAACGGAAATCATCGCGGCCAAGCCGGCCGGCATCGGCTTCGTGCTTCCTTCGACCTTCATTCTGGGGAAGCGGTACCAGAAAGTGCGGGCGCTGCTCGAACGCACCTATCAGTCGGTTGAGATCGTCGAGATTCCCGACGATGTCTTCGCTGCGTCCCGCACGGCTGCGTCGCTGTTAATCGCGAAGGATCGGCGCTCCGCAAGTGATGAACGCAACATCACACTCCGATCGAGCGAGGTGACGCTTCGCGACCGCCTGCCGTTCCTGAGAGCGGGAATTATTACGCGCAGTCGGATGCTGACGCGCTGGGTTTCGGATCCGCCAGACGGTGAGCTCTGGATCCCAGCTCTCCATGAGCTCTGGTCGTATCTCGCCGATAACCCCAAGCTCAGCGAAAAGCTCGACTTGCACCGCGGGATCGAGTGGCTTGGTGAGCAGTCAAGCGCGTGGAGCCCAGATCCTCAGCCTGGTTTCGAGCTAGGTCTACAAGGTGTCCATGGCCATCTCCAATACGGCTCGCCCCGGCCGGTCTGGCTCGACTGCAGGCCAGAATCGGAGCGGGGCGGCGCCCTTTACCTTCCTTGGGACGATCCCAAGCTCATCTTGAATGCGGTGCGGCTGAGCCGCTTTCCGTGGCGGCTTGCGGCTTGCCTCGACACAACGGGATTGGTCTGTTCGCAGCAATTCTTCGGAGCCTGGCCGAAGTTCGGCGTTGGTCAAGCTGAGATGCTCACGCTCATGGCGGTGCTAAATGGGCCGGTTGCAAACGCCTTTGCGACGGTGTTCACTTCCGATCAGCGCTACGTGATTAGAACGCTCGCAAATATTCCTCTTCCGAAGACCTTGCCCCCAGAAGTCGCGGGGCTGGTTACCTCCTACCAGGAGCGGCTTGGCCGCCGCGAACTAACAATCGAGGACAGTGGCGAACTCCAACTGGCATTGACTGACATCGACGCCGCCGTTGTCGCCTCCTACGAGCTTCCAGTCCGCGTCGAGCGCGACCTTCTTGGCTTTTTCGAGGGCGTGCGCCGCCCGGTCGCGCACCGTTGGACCGGTTGGACCGATCTAGACTTGACGCCCGGGTTATCGCTTGGTGAAGTTTTGCGTGGAAGACGAGAACGTTTCACCGGTAATTGGGTTGGGGAGACTTTCACGCCACTACCAAAGGCCGAAGCCGATGCGCTCCGCCAATATTTGCTATGAGTCATGGCGGGCTACCTTCTCGATACGTCGGTCTTGATCGCGCTTGTCGATCCAGACCACGTGTTCCACGTTACCGCCACTCTCGCAATCGATGCAATGACACGAAGCGATCTTCAGTTCGTCTCCGTCGTCAGCATCGGCGAGATTAGGACCGGCGAGATTAGGACCGGCGTCGCGAGTGTGCAGCGCGTACATGGCCGGACACCAACGCGCGCGACGCAGGTTCTGGCGGAGGCGCAGGCGCGTAGCCCACTCCAGATTAATAACCATGTCGCCAACGCCTATGGTGAGCTCAAGGCTGCGATGGTGAGCAAGTTCATGCCAAAGGCAAGTAAGAGCAAGTCACCTGCGCATCTCGAAGATTGGATCAGCCACGCGACCGGGAAGCGTCTTGGTGTGAACGAGAACGACCTTTGGATTTGCGCGCAGGGCTTCGAGCGCGGCCTGATTGTCATGACGTGCGATACCGATTTCCTACGCATCCAGGAGGCGGAGCCGCGCTTAGCGCTGAGAACTCCTGCGCGCGGTCTAACCGGCGAGGGTAGAAATAATCAGCGTATGCGCAAAAGGCAGACTGACCGCAAATCGGGGCGAGCGAATAGACTTCGAAACTCCCAGTCCCTCCCTCTTGCGAAGGTCGATTGCGGCTCCGATAGACTCCCGCTCCGGGCGGTCTCTGCGCATCCAGTCCCGGATCGGAACGCTCGCTGTCCCACCCATCCCGCCCGTTCGCCAGCCGGCGCCTCCCGCCCGTCGGCAGGCCGGCCCGAGGCTCGCCGCCCCGGCGAGCCGGACCTCCCTGCCCCGTTAGGCCTGCCGCTCGATCCCGAAAGGAACGCGTCCCGCTTGCGCATTCGCCCCTCGCGGGGCAAACCTGCGCACACGCTCATTCAGTCTAGGGAGAGAAACGTGGATCTCGGAGTGACCGACAAGGTTCGCCCGCTCATCGCCGCCGTTCGCGCCATGGTGCGCGACGAGATCATGCCTGTCGAAGAGGAATACGAGTCCGAGGTCGGGCGCGGCGGCGATCGGTTCAAGCCGACCGCGCGCATGACGGAGATCCTCGAAACGCTCAAGGCCAAGGCGCGCAGCCAAAACCTTTGGAACTTCTGGCTGACCGGGTCCGACAAGGGCTACGGGCTCACGACCGTCGAATACGCCTATCTGGCCGAGGAGATGGGCTGGTCGCTGATCGCTTCCGAGGTGTTCAACTGCTCCGCCCCCGACACCGGCAACATGGAGGTGCTGGAGCGGTTCGGCAACGCCGAGCAGAAGGCGCGCTGGCTGCCCGATCTGCTCGACGGCCGCGCGCGCTCGGCCTATCTGATGACCGAGCCGGGCGTCGCCTCCTCGGACGCCACCAACATCGCCATGGACGCGCAACTCGAGGGCGACGAATGGGTGTTGAACGGCGAGAAATGGTGGTCGTCGGGCGCCGGCGATCCGCGCTGCTCGCTCTACATCACCATGACGCTGACCGACCCCGAGGCGGCGCCGCATGCGCGCCATTCGATGCTGATCGTGCCGGCGGCGACCAAGGGGATCGAGGTTTTGCGGGCGCTGACGGTTTACGGCGCCGACGACGCGCCGCACGGCCACATGCACATCCGCTTCACCGATGTGCGGGTGCCGAAGGAGGCGCTGATCCTCGGCCGCGGGCGCGGCTTCGAAATCGCGCAAGGCCGGCTCGGTCCCGGGCGCATCCACCATTGCATGCGGGCGATCGGGCAGGCGGAGCGGGCGCTCGAGGCCATGTGCCGGCGCGCGGCGAACCGCACCGCCTTCGGCCAGAAGCTCGCCCGCCTCGGGGCCAACCCGGACATCATCGCCGAGAGCCGGATGAGCATCGAGATGGCGCGGCTCCTCTGCCTCAAGGCGGCCTGGGCGATGGACACACAGGGCGTGCGCGCCGCCGCGCCGATGATCTCGCAGATCAAGGTGATCGCTCCGCGCGTCGCGCTCGAGGTGATCGACCAGGCCGTGCAGTTGCACGGCGGCGCGGGCGTCAGCCAGGATTTCCCGCTGGCGCGCATGTGGACGCAGGTCCGCACCCTTCGCCTGGCCGACGGACCGGATGCCGTACATCGCCGGGTGATCGCGAAAGCCGAGATCAAGCGCTACACCAACGAGGCGCCAGCTCGATGAGCGCAGTCTTCCCGGACGACACCAGCGCTCTCGACCAATGGGCGAGCGCGCACGTCGAAGGCTGGCGGGCGCCCAGCGTCGCCAAGAAATTCGCGACCGGCCAGTCCAATCCCACCTACCTCATCGAGACGCCGGGGGGGCGGTTCGTGCTCAGGCGCAAGCCGCCGGGAAAGCTCCTGCAAAGCGCGCATATGATCGAGCGGGAGTTTCGCGTGCTGAAGGCGGTCGAAGGCGCGGGTTTTCCCGCCCCGCGCGCGCTTGCGCTCTGCGAGGACGACGCCGTCATCGGCACGGCCTTCTATCTGATGGCGCATGTCGAGGGCCGCATCTTCTGGAACCCGGCGTTGCCCGACCTTAGGCGTGAGGAGCGCGCGCCGATCTTTGACGCCATGAACGACGGGCTCGTCAGGCTGCACGCGATCGACGTCGCGGCGGTCGGCCTCTCGGATTTCGGCAAGCCCGGCTCCTACTTCGCCCGCCAGATGCAGCGTTGGACCGATCAATATCGGGCGAGCGAAACGGACCGAATCGAGGACATGGAGCGCCTGCTCGCCTGGCTCGGACCGCACGTTCCGGCCGACGACGGTCGCGTCTCGCTGGTGCACGGCGACTGGCGGATCGACAACATGATCTTCGACGCCCATGCGCCGCGGCTCCTCGCCGTGCTCGACTGGGAGCTGTCGACGATCGGACATCCGTTCGCCGACCTCGCCTACCAGTGCATGTTCTGGCGTCTGCCCAACAGCTGGAACGGACTGGGGGGCGTGGACCGCAAGGCGGTCGGCGTTCCTACCGAGGCCGAATATGTCGAGGCCTATTGCCGACGCGCGGGTCTCGACGGGATCGCCGACTGGTCCTTCCTGATCGCCTTCAGCTTCTTCCGCATCGCCGCGATCGCGCAAGGGGTCTACAAGCGATCGCTCGACGGCAATGCTTCGAATCCCGAGCGAGCCCGGCAGTACGGCAAGGGCGTGTCGATGATGGCCGAGCTTGCGATGGACGAAATCGAAGGGCGGCGGCGATCGACGGTATGAGTGGGCCTCAAGCGCCGTCCGGCTTCGTACGGCGTCTCAAGTTCAGCGGAGCGCCTTGCGAGCAAAGGCCGGTTCGTGGTAATCGGCCCGCCGACCCCGCAGGCGAGGCTCTCGCCCTCGCTGACGGCCGCGGAGAGGTGGCAGAGTGGTCGATCGCGCCGCACTCGAAATGCGGAGTACGTGCAAGCGTACCGGGGGTTCGAATCCCTCCCTCTCCGCCAGTAAAATCATTTAAGCCCCTGATATTATTAGTAGATCTAATCGGCCCCTGTAAACAATCCCCACAATTTACCCCACATTTCCACTGCGGTGAACGTTAGTCACGCTCGCCTATCCAGAGCCTCTTTCGTGCTCAACGAAAAGCGGCAGGTGAGAAACTGCTCCCCAACTCCGTAGCGATCCAAACTCTTTAAGCCCTGACCGCCATACCTCGAACCACATCAGACATCCAAGCACGCCACGGTGGGTCAGCCCCAGCCTTCTTGGCAACAGCCACTGTCGCAGCATCGTGCCGTTCAGCTACGCCTTCTCACGCGCTAGAGTCTCGGCGAACTCGATCAACGCCCGGTGAAGTGGACCCCATTCGCGGGACCATGGGCCGTGGGAATTAAGGTGTAATCCTTCCCGCTCTTCCTTTTTTAAAGAGGCTTCAAGCCGCTTCCTGCTGCTTCTGCCTCTGCTGTGGGTATGTGGGCAACGCGTTTGCGTTGTCCAAGCGAAGCGGCATATCCACAGCCCTTGCCGCCGCCTCGATTTCGTCGATGCCGGCGCGCCACACCGCCATCGGCGTCTGGTTGTTCATCGCCTGGTGGGGGCGGCGAGAATTGTAAAAGGTCATCCACGAACCAATGCCGGCCCGCGCCTCGCGGCCGTCGACGTAAGCTTTCAGATGCACTTCCTCGTACTTAATCGAGCGCCACAGCCGTTCGATGAAGATGTTGTCCATGAAGCGGCCGCGTCCGTCCATCGAAATCGCGACGCCGGCCGCCGCGAGCTTGCCGACAAAAGCCTCGGCGGTGAAAGTGGAGCCCTGGTCGGTATTGAAAATCCTCGGCTTTCCGAACCGAAGCAGCGCCTCCTCCAGCGCCGCCGCGCAGAAGCTCGCATCGTTGGTGTTCGACAGCCGCCACGCCAGAACCGCCCGGCTGGCCCAGTCGATGATCGCCACCAGATAGAGGAAGCCGCACGCCATCGGGATGTAGGTCACGTCGGCCGCCCACACGTGGTTCGGCTCGACAATCTTCAGACCCCGCAGCAGGTAGGGGTATATCTTGTGCCCGGGCGCGGCTTTGCTCGTGCCGGGACGCGGAACCAGCGCCTCGATCCCCATCGTGCGCATCAGCCGCCGCACCCGCTTGCGGTTGACCCCGCGGCCCTCCTTGTTGAGTTCGAAGGTCATTCGCCGCGAGCCGTAGAACGGCAGTTCCAGATGCAGTTCGTCGATCCGCCGCATCACCGCCAGATCTTCGGCGCCCGGCTCCGCCCTGGGCCGATAGACCCCCGAGCGCGCCACATCCAGCAGCGCGCATTGGCGGCGCACAGACAGGTCCTCGCCAGGCCGTCCGACCATTGCTCTTCGATCGGGCGCGCTCATCGCCCTGGCCTCCTGGCCAAGAAATCCCGTTCGACCGTCAGTTGGCCGATCTTGGCGTAAAGCTTGGCCGCCTCCCGCTCGCGCTCCTCCTCGCCGTCGCTTGAACCGCTCGCTCCTCGCGCGAACAGGCTCGCAACATTGTCCTGAACCTGCTTCTTCCACGCGTAGATCTGGTTCGGATGCACGTCATGCCGCTTGGCAAGCTCAGGAACCGTCGCATCCTCCCGCAGAGCCTCCAACGCCACCTTCGCCTTGAACGCCGCATCAAACTTCTTGCGTGATCTCGCCATTTCGCTCGCTCCGTTGGTTAAAACAGAGCGGGACGCTACACACCTTAACCGCTGGTCCCAAAACCGGGGTCCACTTCACGGCGAAGGTTTCCGTCCTTAATCGCCCAAAGAGCCCTTATTAGGCGAACGCCTTCTTCGGGGTCCGGTCGCTCCGAAATCAAAGTGCGTCCGGTCTGCTGTGGATCGAGGGAGCCGCCTCCGCCACGCCAATTCTTGGTCACACCCGCCCCCATTTTCCTGACTTTGCCGCTCCCCGCGAGAGGAAAATTGATTACACCGTTACAGCAGAATCCGCCAGTGGTTTTGCGAAAGATAGGGATGCACACGAGACAGGAAAACAGAGGGAGGGACGGACCGTAATGGTGCCAATCCAATCAGCAGGTGGATCGACCCCTCGAAGTGACTTGGCGAAGTTAGGCAAAGCGCAAGCGCTTTAACCACCTCACACGTGTAATTATCGGATGGTCCGATCCAGAAGGTTCGCGGCACGCTCTCGGGGCGCTGCTGCTCGGCTACTATGACCAGCAGGACCGATTGGTCTATGCGGGCCGCGTCGGGACAGGGACGTCCGTCAAGACGCTGGCGATTCTCTACACGCGGCTTGAGCCATTGGCGGTCCTGAAGATGGCCCTGTCTGCTCCGCCGCCTCGTAGGAGCCCGTTTTTGGAGGTCCGCTGGCCCTGTCGAGAATTCATTGGGCGCGGCCC
The DNA here is from genome assembly GCA_963822215.1 of uncultured Alphaproteobacteria bacterium. Classification (GTDB taxonomy): domain Bacteria; phylum Pseudomonadota; class Alphaproteobacteria; order Rhizobiales; family Beijerinckiaceae; genus Roseiarcus. The sequence goes on along the minus strand of CAWGGX010000004.1, from coordinate 714,254 downwards.
GAGCCTGTCGTCGAAATCACTTATCTCGGATGGACGGACTAGGGTTTCCGCGCCCGACAAACCGGCGGATGAGTGTCGGCGAGAATTGCCAGCGACGAGGACCAGCACTTGAGGCAATCTGTCGTAAATGGACGTTGGTCTCGTGCCACCCGAAGGTCCGCCTTCAGCCGAAGGCGGCGTTCTCGCGCTTTTCGCCTGTTTGCAGGGCCGATTTCGAAAGCCGTACACAGCAATCCCCGTCGTCCGCTGCAAAGGAATCCTGGATAAGCTATGTGTCCGCTAGTGGATGATCCATGCGCACTCTAGGGGTGTTGTCCGCTTGACCTCTCGAAGTTGTCAGGCTTGCCTCAGTCCTTGCCAATATACTCGGAAGTAACCGTTCGGAGAAACCAGCAAAGAATCCCCAAATAACAAGCAATGCCAAATCCTTATTTGCAATCAACAGACGCGGATACATCTGCTGCTTGATAATTTCTATTGACAGATTATTTATGTCAGGAACCAAAGAACCCGTTATCACGCCAGAATGAAGGAAGAAGTACAAAAGCGCGGCCCCGCATATTCCTACGGCACCTCGTAATGTTATTGCAATTTTATCTTGAGTTGACACCAATTCATCGTAAGTCAACGAAATAGAGTTCTTTTGAATGTATAGAAGACGACTAAAATACGAACCAAACAATCCAGCGGAGAGACAGGTGAGCAGAGGAAGACCAACCCATTGGTGAATAGTCACATCAACCTTGCCTTTGTCATCGGTAAGATAGAAATCAACAATTATACAAATATATGGTATAATGAACAACAAAAATGACGCCATTGCGGCAAACACGATATTTCTGGTAGCTAATTTCAATAATTTCCGAGACAGATATTTCTTAGTCAGTTGCCATTGAGTAGCTTTAACAGTCTCAAGAAGAAGCATTTTTACTTCACAGCGTAAATGCTTATCCTGTTTGATTTCCTCACTAATTCCGGGTGGAAGCTTGGCACGCTCCGCCTTTAGACACTTTATATTCCTTGCACCAATAGAATCAGCCACCGCCAACCGGTAGTCAAGCTCGCCGACCATGCAGCCTGCGGGTTCTGCCATCAGGAGCAAAAGCTCGATTCGAAAAGCCTCTCCCCAAGCGCAAGTCTTCCAATAAGCAGAGCCCATGTCACAGACGTCGAAGCTCTCGATTTCACGTCGTACTTCGTTCAGCAGCTTGTCCTCGGGGCTGCCATGCTCGACCACTTCCTTAAGTAATCGTGCCCTCACAAGAAGTGAGCTAAGAAATTGCGAAAGCCGCGCATCTTGCGCGAAACCAGCCGAAGTGCTCAATCGGGGCCAGCCACGCTCGGCGTCTTTCTCATCAATTCCCGTGGCAATATGGGCCGGGAGCGCGTGGGTCATACCGACCTCCCTGGTTGGCTTTATGCTTTTTTGAGCGATACTCCTCTATCAGATGGCATTTTGTTTTCCGTGTTATCAGTGACGAAGATCACACTCTAAATGCGCACGCAGAGTGTAAATAATCGATTCTCGACGCGCTGGATTGCTCAGCCGACGGCAGCGGAGCCAAATTGATCGCGGCGTTAATGAATGGCGATCTTACCCCGCTGGGTTCTGCCAGCGCCCAAACGTTGGCACATTGTTATGACGCGATACGGGGCGTGCTGCACATTCTCAGACCACGAGGGCTGCCCGCCGTCGGGTCGAAGCCGTTCCCGCAGATTTAGAGGCAGTGCTAGGGCGGTGACCTATCTGGAAGACACGAAAAGGACGGTCGATTCCGCCCCAATCTGAAGTGGACCCCGGTTTTGGGACCAGCGGTTAAGGTGTGTAGCGTCCCGCTCTGTTTTAACCAACGGAGCGAGCGAAATGGCGAGATCACGCAAGAAGTTTGATGCGGCGTTCAAGGCGAAGGTGGCGTTGGAGGCTCTGCGGGAGGATGCGACGGTTCCTGAGCTTGCCAAGCGGCATGACGTGCATCCGAACCAGATCTACGCGTGGAAGAAGCAGGTTCAGGACAATGTTGCGAGCCTGTTCGCGCGAGGAGCGAGCGGTTCAAGCGACGGCGAGGAGGAGCGCGAGCGGGAGGCGGCCAAGCTTTACGCCAAGATCGGCCAACTGACGGTCGAACGGGATTTCTTGGCCAGGAGGCCAGGGCGATGAGCGCGCCCGATCGAAGAGCAATGGTCGGACGGCCTGGCGAGGACCTGTCTGTGCGCCGCCAATGCGCGCTGCTGGATGTGGCGCGCTCGGGGGTCTATCGGCCCAGGGCGGAGCCGGGCGCCGAAGATCTGGCGGTGATGCGGCGGATCGACGAACTGCATCTGGAACTGCCGTTCTACGGCTCGCGGCGAATGACCTTCGAACTCAACAAGGAGGGCCGCGGGGTCAACCGCAAGCGGGTGCGGCGGCTGATGCGCACGATGGGGATCGAGGCGCTGGTTCCGCGTCCCGGCACGAGCAAAGCCGCGCCCGGGCACAAGATATACCCCTACCTGCTGCGGGGTCTGAAGATTGTCGAGCCGAACCACGTGTGGGCGGCCGACGTGACCTACATCCCGATGGCGTGCGGCTTCCTCTATCTGGTGGCGATCATCGACTGGGCCAGCCGGGCGGTTCTGGCGTGGCGGCTGTCGAACACCAACGATGCGAGCTTCTGCGCGGCGGCGCTGGAGGAGGCGCTGCTTCGGTTCGGAAAGCCGAGGATTTTCAATACCGACCAGGGCTCCACTTTCACCGCCGAGGCTTTTGTCGGCAAGCTCGCGGCGGCCGGCGTCGCGATTTCGATGGACGGACGCGGCCGCTTCATGGACAACATCTTCATCGAACGGCTGTGGCGCTCGATTAAGTACGAGGAAGTGCATCTGAAAGCTTACGTCGACGGCCGCGAGGCGCGGGCCGGCATTGGTTCGTGGATGACCTTTTACAATTCTCGCCGCCCCCACCAGGCGATGAACAACCAGACGCCGATGGCGGTGTGGCGCGCCGGCATCGACGAAATCGAGGCGGCGGCAAGGGCTGTGGATATGCCGCTTCGCTTGGACAACGCAAACGCGTTGCCCACATACCCACAGCAGAGGCAGAAGCAGCAGGAAGCGGCTTGAAGCCTCTTTAAAAAAGGAAGAGCGGGAAGGATTACACCTTAATTCCCACGGCCCATGGTCCCGCGAATGGGGTCCACTTCAATCACCCCGTGCGTCGAACAGCTTCTTAAGACTGCACCTTCGTGAGATAGCCGTAGAGAATGAGACCCAATAGCCCGAATCCCGACAATCACAGCGAGAAAAAATTTCTCGAAGAGGGTCTCAGACCGTTGGCAGCCTTTAGTCTCGCACGGCCCGAGGTCAGCTTCTGCGCTCGCAATGGTCTTCGATTCGGAAGTCAGCCACGCAAGATTATTTGATCCGTCTGGAGGACGGAAAAAAATTCAAATCCCTCAGACGCCACCTTGCGACCCTCGCCTCACACCGGAGCAGTACCGCCAGCAATGCAACCTGCCCTGGGACTACCCCATAGTCGCGCCCGAATATGCTGCTACCCGATCGGCACTGGCGAAACAGATTGGGCTCGGTCAACTGGGCAGGGACGTGGCCAAACGGAAATCCGGAGGCAGCCCGCAGTCATTGGACGAAGGGGTCCCACCTCAGACGGCCTGGCCGACAACCTAGCAGGCAAAATCAAACGTTTGGTACCCGCCTGAAATGGGGGCAGTGCGCAAATAGCCGTCATTCTCCGACGACTTGCCGAACGGGTCCTATCGACCGGACGCGGTAGGGAAGAAATGCGCCAATTCGGGCCATCGACATATTGAGCTTGAGCCAAAGGTTTCTTGGCCTCGATGGTTTGGGCGCGGTCCTCGATGCGAGGGCGTCCGGTCTTGGTGGGGCGCTTCATCATTCCTCCTTACGAAACGGTCCGCGATCATTGAAGCGCGGGTCAGGCATAGGGCGCGGCGGCGCGGGACGCAGCGCGTCAATCAGCGCTTTCAACAGCGCCACGACAGCGCCGGCGAAGCGATGGAAGAGACCAAAGGCGCGCTTGAGATCGGCCGCCGTATACTGCCCCAGCCTCTGGCGAAACTCGTCGCGCATGGCCCTGCGTCGAGCCTTGCGTTGCGTGTCCTGATAAACGCGAAAGATGTGCGAATAAAAACGCTGGGCGTGGTCGGGCCTCGTGCGCGCCGCGATGACGCCATCGAGATGGTTTGTCTCCGCCAAAGGGCGCCACAAATCTCCGTGCTTCGCATGCGAAGGGAACAGGTTCTCGCGGTCACGCTTGATGTCCTCCAGGGGACGCGCGAGGTCGCGACGTAGGCGGGCGGCATATGCGCGCGCCGTCCGCCGTTCCCGGCGCGCTGCGGGGATCTGGCGAATTTCCTCGATCAGCTGCAAGACGCAGTAATAGACGAACGCTGGCGCCAGCAGGCTGATCGTCGACCAGATCACCCCGAGATGGGCGCGGGCGTCAGGCCAACCCATGGCGATAAGGTATTGGATGACCGGCTCGGTGAAGGCGTTGGCGGCCCACAACCCGAGGACAAGGAGAATGGCTAAGCCGGTCAGGCCGAGAAGCCCAACTGCGATCGGTTTGCGATAAATCACCGCGAGGCCGCCCAGGGCGACGCCGCCCGCGATGATCAACATCTGCTCCATTTTTCGTTTTCCGTTGGTCCTTGCGCGCTTGAGGCGAGCGACATTTTCTTCTGGCACCGATATGGCACTGTCTAAGGCGCAAAAACTGTCATCTTGGGCCAAAGACTTGTCCGTCGAGCCTCCGAATGATGCTTGGCGGCGAGGCGGCGCTGACCGCATGATCCGGATCGCGATCAGCTTTGCCGCATGCGACGCGATTTGCACGACGCTCCCGCTCGGCAGCGTGGCCGTCGAGCCTTGCTACAACGAGCGCGGCGAGCGCCTGATTTGGCTGGAGATGTGCGTCAATTTACGCATTTTCAACCGAGGAGAATACTGAAATGAAACGGATGACGATAATCAGTGTCGCTTGTGCGGCGATACTCTCCTTTGACGGGCTCATGACCCCCAGCACGGCAGCGACAGCAGAGGCTATCAGGGTGGGTAATTTGATATATCGGTATAATAATGAGTGTGAGGTTCCGATTGGCAACCTTGCGGTCTTCCGGGCGCGCCACCCGCGTGCGTCGTACGAAGACTTTTTACCGCAACCCGGTCGTCAAGACGCTACGTATCGCGTAAAGAGAACGGCAGCATGTGAACAGTTGGCAAGGGAGTTGAAGAAGTTGCGTAACTGCCCACTCCCGGATGACTATGGCTCATGGAACCCGGATTGTTGAAGGCCAAACCAGCTGGGCCCGCTTCTTGAACTTCCCAGCCGCCAGAACCTCTCTGGCGGCTTTTTTGTGGGCTTTTTCCACCGGACCGGCCACTTACCAGGTCAGGCGATAGCGCACCGCGTCCGGTCGCCGTCGTCAACCGGCTCGGAGCGATGCGTCGGCAGGGCTAGCGTGCGCACACATTTGATTTGCTCAGCTGTCAAGTGGGGCAGGCGAGGTGGCGGCGGCGAGATTGAAGCCTTCTGCGATGGCGTGGAAGCGGCGCAGGCCGTGGACGAAGGTGATAGGGCCTGGCGAACGCTCTTTGGCGTAGCCGGTCCAGCCGCCGAGGCGGGCGATGCACCAGGCCGCCCAAGCCAGGCTGCGTCTGGGGTGCGGGTTCTTCTGCTTCTGGGTCTTGCCTTCGAATTTGCCGGCCAGCGCCTCCAGAACGGCGATTTCGTCGGGTTCGAAGACGCGCGCGGCCGGGAAAGCCGCGCCCGCCTCGTCCCGTCCCTGGACCAGTTGCATGACGCTCGCGGCGGCGATTAGCGCGGTCGCCGCCAGGCGTTCGAGCGCGTCGCCGTCGCGCAAGAGGCTGTCTTCGAGGTCGAAGCCCTGCGACTTGAGGGTGCGGAAGAGCTGCTCGATGATCCAGCGATAGCGATAGAGCTCGATAATCCACGCCGCTTGGGCAAGCGTGCTCACGCCATGCGTCGTCAACAGGCGCCAGACGATCGGCTCCTCGGAGGGCGGCGGGTCGATTTCGCGCGCCTCGACGAGATTGAGCGCGACGCCGGGCGGATCCCGCCGGTCGGCGCCGCGCTCGGGACGACGCAGGACGACCGGACAGAAACGCACCGCCAGCGTGACCTTCCGGGCCGTCCGTCCGGGCCGGCCGGGCAGATCGAAGCTCAGACGGCCCGCTTCCGGCGCGGCGGCGATCTTCGACAGCAGCCGCTCGCCCGCCTCGATGAGCGCCCGATCGCGCACGGCGCGAACCAGGACATGCGTTCGCCCATCGGGCACGCGGGCGAAATGCTCGTAGATGTCGGCCTCCCGATCGGAGATCTCGGTGATCATCGTCGCCGAGTTCAGGAACCGCTTCGCCGCCAGGGGCGTGGCGAGCCACTTGTTGCTCTCCTTCTCCTCGATCGGCAGGCTCTGGTAGTCGTCCTCCTTGATCCGCGTTCGCCGCCAGATCGTCGCCCCCGCGAGCCCCAGGACGCCGCCGTCGGCGGCGTCGACCGCCAGCGCCGGATGGACGAACAGGCCGACGTCCTTGCTGTTGCCGACGCGGCCAAGGCCACGCTTGCGCTTGGCTTTGGCTTCATAGTTGATTTCGCTCGTATCCTGGATCAACAGGACGTGCCGTCCCGCCGCGGCGGTTCCCGTCCGCTCCGCCGCGCCGCGCAGAATTTCTTCCACCGTCACTCTCGGATTGCGGAAAAACCGCGTCAGACCAACCTTCTCCGCCCGGCTGTCGCACAGTTGGCGAAAGCCCGCGCTAATGCGCGCGCACATGCGCTCCACCGCCAGGCGCCCCTTTTTTCAAGGCGCACGTCGCCGAAGAAGCCAATGTTCACGTCTGTCATCGCCGATCCTCTCCAAACAAAGGGCCGGCCGATACAGAATCACACATGATTCTCAACGATCAAGCGATGTTTGCAAAAAATGTGTTTGACTCGTCCGCGAATTGAATGTGTGCGCACGCTAGCCCGCATTATGCAGCGCTTTGACGACATCGGCGGGACTTTGCGGGGGATTGGTTGATTTCGGCAGAGTCTGGACGTGTTGGTTCTGCTCGGGCTTTGAGCCTGAGTTTTGGTTGGGGCGGTTTTCGGGTTGACGGGAAGGGTTTGCGTTTTGGGGTCTCGCGCCCGCTTGCTCAGGTGACGAGGCGCGGTATGTGTTGCAAGGCGAAACGCAGAATATCCTGCGCCGGGCATGAGCTCGGCAGGTGCACGCGGATCATTGTCTTCATTTCGACGACGCGGGCAGCGATCTTGATGAGGCGCAGGCGCAGGGTGTCGAACTGAGCGACGCGCCACATCGAACGTTTCGGCATCGACACGCGAAGCCCCCACATCAGCCAATAGGCGCCGGCGTGCAGGAAGAGCCGAAACTGGTTGGCGGTCGCCTTTGTGCAGGATGTGCGATCAGCGGCCAGATGCGTCTTCCAGGATTTGATATGGTTTTCGGCCTGACCGCGTCGGCAGTAGAGGTCCTCGTAAAGCGCGCGGGCATTGCGCCTTTGCAGGTTGGTGACGACGAAGCGGGTGTCGGGTCCTTCCGCGCCGACTTCGACGCGGGCGATGATTCGCTCGACACGGCTCCAGCTCTGCGCGCCGTCATAGAATTCCTTGAAGCGGCGGAGCTTGTCATCGCGCGGCGCGGCCTCGAACCGCGCCTTCGCGCTGGCTTCGAGACACTCGACGTGGCGACGCAAGGTCGCGGTCGGCGCGACGCCGAGGATGTAGTCGAGACCGTTCGCCCGACACCAGTCGAGAACTTCGGGGCCGCAATAGTGGCTGTCGGCGCGCAACAGGATTTCGGTGTTGGGCCAGTGAGCGCGGATCGCGCGCAACAGCCGGCGCAAGAAGGGCTTGATCTCCTTGCCGCTCGGGCGTTTGGCGGGACGAAGAACCGCCGTGACGAAGCGGCCCTCGCCGTCGAACACCACGATCGGCTGAAAGCCGTACTCGTCATAATGGCCGTTGAACAGCCGCAATTGCTGGCCGCCGTGAACGGCGTCGAACGTGTCGTCGATGTCGAGCGTGATCCGTTTGGGAACCTTGGCGAACGACTCGCAATAGAGGTCGACCATAGCCCGACCCATCCGCAATAGCGCGCGAACGTCCGGCAGGTTCTCCAATCGCGAGATCGTCGACTGCGAGCAAAGCTCGCGATCCGACGGCGTCAGGTCGAGCGCCATCTTGAACATCGGATCGCTGCGCAGGCAATTGGCGTCGATCCCATCCTCGTAGCCCGCGCCAATCATTAGAACCCGAAACCGGATGATATCCGCCAGGCTGTGGGTGATCTGCTCCGGCGCCCGAGGATCCACCACGCACCCGGCCAGCCGATCGGCGACCCGAAGCCGCTGTTCGACTTCCCGAAACGCCAACACGCCGCCGTCCGACGACAGCAGCCCGCCGTCGAATTTGACCTCGACCCGCTTGCCTGAAACAGGTGACAGGCCGGGCAACGGCAGCATAGAATCGCTCATGGCGGGGGCAGCTCGTCTGAAAACGCGATGAATCGGCCTCAACAACCAGATTCTACGCAAAATCAGCCGCTTAAGCTACTCCCGCCAACCCCACGCGCATAATTCGGGCTAGGTCGGCAGGGCGAGAGCTACAGCGACGTCATCCTGCGGCTGGTCACGATGGAGGCGCAAGCATGACCGAGCCAAAATACGTCACGCTCCCAACCGGTGAGAAGATGCAGGAGGCCGTCAACGCCTACGCCGTTGCGGTAGGCCGCCTCTCCGGCGCTTGGAACTTCATGCATCGGACCCTCGGCGAATTGTTCGCCCTGGTTATCGGAGGCGACGCAGAGCTCGTCCTCGCCGCATGGCACTCTTTGGAGAACGACCGCGCGCAACGCGAGATGATCCGCGCGGCGATCAAAGCCGCCAGCCCAGAGCGTTGGAAGCAGACGCCCAAAGCTCCCGCCGATCTGCTCGAAGTTCTGAAGCGAGCCGATACTGGGCTCTCCGATGTCCGGAACGACGCGATACACGCGCTAGTCTCGCTTCATATTGGAGCCGAGATCGTGGAAGTGAACGTAGCGCTTCACACAATGGGCAAGCGCGAAAGAAAACTGTTCAACAAGGCCGCGAGCGGCAAGAAGCTTCTTCATGAATTCGCCAAATGCGAGCAGGAAGTCGACGCGCTCAGCGCGTTCATTCGACGGGCCACTGCCGCGCTCGCCCAGCCTGTCCGGTATGAATGGCCGACCCTGCCGCCGAAGCAAATATGAGGAGCGCCGCAGCAGTTAGTGTCCGTCCGGGGACTCTGCGAGTTGTTTGAGTCGGTTGTCGGGGGTTGAGAAAACCGCTTGAGGAGCACGACTCTGGTATGATCCCCTGTGGCGTCGATTCGTGAGGCGCCCTATGTGGACACCGGAAAACCGTCCTCTCTACAACCGCGACCAGCTGCGCTATCCGAGCGATCTGACCGACGCGGAATGGCGGCATATCGGCCCGCTGATCCCGCCCGCCAGGCATGGCGGCGGCAAGCGGCGCGTCGACATGCGCGAGGTGGTGAACGGCGTGATGTACGTCCTGAGCACCGGATGCCAGTGGCGCTACATGCCGAAAGACCTGCCGCCGCGCAGCACGGTGAACGGCTACTTTTGCCTGTGGAGCCACGACGGCACATTGGAGAGGATGCACTACGCGCTCTACGTCAAATGCCGCGAGCAGAATGACCGCGAGGCCAGCCCCACCGCCTGTATCGTCGATAGCCAGAGCGTGAAAAGCGCGGAAAAAGGGGGGCCTGCATCGATCCGCATGGGTTCGACGCCGGCAAGCTGATCAAGGGCAAGAAGCGCCACATCCTCGTCGATACGTTGGGTCTGCTGCTGCACGCGCTGGTCACCTCCGCCAATGTTCAGGATCGCGACGGCGGACTGATGCTCTTGTCCACAATGTTCGGACAGTTCCCGTTCCTCGAGAAGCTGTTCGCCGACAGCGCCTACGCCGGACCGGTTTTCCATGACGGCTTGGCGCGCGTCATGCCGGGCCTCGCCACCGAAATCGTGCGCCGTTCCGATCGCGCCAAAGGCTTCCTCGTCGTCCACAAACGATGGATCGTCGAACGCACCATCGGTTGGCTGGGTCGCTGCCGCCGCCTCGCCAAGGACTGGGAAAACCTCAGCCACAACGCCCTCGCCTTCCTGCGGCTCGCCTCAATCCGCCTGATGCTCAGAAAACTCTGTAATCCCTCATGAAGTCTCCGGACGGACTCTTAGCGGAGAAGCGTCACATATCGAACGGTATCACCATCGACCGGGGACGATAACGCAGCCAACTCTGGCGCCGGCGTCGTCGACCAGCGGTTCGAAACTCCTCCAATCTCGAACGTCGAGAACCTTAAGCCCACGGCAAGCCGGTCAATGCGCGGTCGCCGGGTCCGCGTCCGCCTCCGCCAACACCAGCAGCCGTTCAAGCTCCTCCAACTGATCGTCGCTCAAGCGGCTCAGGTCGCGGCGGATCTCGACCTCTTGCCGGGCTTTGCCATAGCCCCGATCAAGAAGGACCGTCGCCGCGCTGATGCGGGCCGCAGGGGGAGCCCGTTCGCTGAGCATGATCGCCCTTAGGGTCGAGACGGCATCTGCCGCGCAGTCCTGCGCCAAAACCTTCACGTCGGCGGCGATCCGTCTCGCCGCGATCGTCGTGGGCCTCCTCGGCCGGCCGCCGGGGTTGCCCGAGGCGCCAGGTTTGAAACTTGAGGAACGTTTCCCGCCTCGCGGCATGCCTCAGGTCCGCCTGTTAGTTTGCCTGTTCTAGCTTATGCCGTGTCCGGTTTGTATCGGGAAGATAACCTTCAGATCCGGGCGGCCACTGATTCCGTCCTCTGCTTACGTCCAGGGGGATCGTCGACTGCGAGCAGAGTTCGCGATCCGATGGCGCCAGATCAAGCGCCATTTTGAACATCGGATCGCTGCGCAAGGAATTGGCGTCGATCCCGTCCTCGTAGCCGGCGCCGATCATCAGGAGCCGAAAGCGAATGATGTCCGCCAAGCTGTGGGTGACCTACTCCGGCGCCCGAGGATCAACCAAGCACGCGGCGAGCCGATCGGCGACCTCGAGCTGCTGTTCGATCTCGCGCAACGCCAAAATGCCACCGTCCGACGAAAGCACCCGCCGTCGAATTTGACCACAACCGATTTGCCCGAAACCGATGACAAACCGGGCAGCGGCAGCATAGGATCGTTCATGGCGGGTGTGGCTCAACTGAAGTCGCGTGAATCGCCTTCGACAACCATATTCTACGCAAAACCAGTCGCTTAGGCTACCCTCCGCCAACTCGCGACGAATAATGCGGGTTAGGACACTAGTCGCTCGCGTCCTTGAAACTTGGTGGCATTTCCGAATCTCTGTGCCTGCGTCGGCGGAGCGAGGATGGAGATGATTCGTGGCAGGGACAAGCACTGGGGCGAAGAAGTACGTTGTGAAATTGAGCGCGGAGGAGCGCGAGCGGCTGAACTGGACCCTATTCGTGGGACCACGGGAGGTCGGATTTAAGGTGTAATCTCGCCTGCCCTTGTCTTTCATGAATTAAGCCGTTTCTTGCTGCTTCTGCCTCTGCTGTGGGTATGTGGGCAACGCGTTTGCGTTGTCCAAGCGAAGCGGCATATCCACAGCCCTCGCCGCCGCCTCGGTCTTGTCCATGCCGGCGCGCCACACCGCCATCGGCATCTGGTTGTTCATCGCCTGGTGCGGGCGCCGAAAGTTGTAAAAGGTCATCCAGGAGCCGATGCCGGCCCGCGCCTCGCGGCCGTCGGCGTAGGCTTTCAGATGCACCTCTTCATACTTGATGGAGCGCCACAGCCGTTCGATGAAGATGTTGTCCATGAAGCGGCCGCGTCCGTCCATCGAAATCGCGACGCCAGCCGCCGCGAGCTTGCCGACGAAAGCCTCGGCGGTGAAAGTGGAGCCCTGATCGGTATTGAAAATCCTCGGCTTTCCGAACCGAAGCAGCGCCTCCTCCAGCGCCGCCGCGCAGAAGCTCGCGTCGTTGGTGTTCGACAGCCGCCACGCCAGAACCGCCCGGCTGGCCCAGTCGATGATCGCCACCAGATAGAGGAAGCCGCACGCCATCGGGATGTAAGTCACGTCGGCCGCCCACACATGGTTCGGCTCGGTGATCGCCAGGCCGCGCAGGAGATAGGGATAGATCTTGTGGCCGAGGGCGGCCTTGCTCGTGCCGGGACGCGGAACCAGCGCCTCGATCCCCATCGTGCGCATCAGACGCCGCACCCGCTTGCGGTTGACTCCGCAGCCCTCCTTGTTGAGTTCAAACGTCATCCGACGCGATCCGTAGAACGGCAGCTCCAGATGCAGTTCGTCGATCCGCCGCATCACCGCCAGATCGTCCGCCCCGGGCTCTGGCTTGGGGCGATAGATCCCCGAGCGCGCCACATTCAGCAGCACGCATTGCCGACGAACCGACAAATCCGCCGGGCGCTCCACCATCGCCCTTCGATCGGGCGCGCTCATCGCCCTGGCCTCCTGGCCAAGAAATCCCGTTCAACCGTCAGCTGGCCGATCTTGGCGTAAAGCCTGGCCGCCTCACGTTCGCGCTCCTCCTCGCCATCGCCCGAAACGCTCGCCCCGCGCGCGAACAGGCTCGCGACATTGTCGAGAACCTGCTTCTTCCAGGCATAAATCTGGTTCGGATGCACCCCGTGCCGCTTCGCCAGATCCGGAACCGTCGCATCCTCGCGAAGCGCCTCGAGCGCAACCTTCGCCTTGAACGCCGCATCAAACTTCTTGCGTGACTTCATCATTTTCTCGCTCCGTCGGTTGCGACAGAGCAGGACATTTCACACCTTACCCAATGGTCCTAAATCCGGGGTCCAGTTCAGGCTTGAGGCGCTGATCAGCTCAGGCAAGCGATCGGCGCAACTGATCACGAAGGCGAGGATCCTGCTCAAAGCGGACGCGTCGGAGGCGGGAGAAGGTTGGACCGACCGCGAAATAGCGGCGGCGTTGGATACCAGCGTCAACACCGTCGGTAGCGCACGGCGACAATTGGTCGAAGAAGGGTTCGAGGCGACGCTGCTGCGCAAATACAATCCGAATTCCGCCCGTCCCCGAATTTTCGACGGCGCGGCCGAGGCCAAGTTGATCGCCTTGGCCTGCTCTCCGGCTCCCGAGGGCTTCACCCGTTGCAGCCTGCGGCTGCTCGAAGAGAAGGTCGTCGAACTGAACATCGTCGAGAAAGCGAGCGATAACACGATCGGACGGACGCTAAAAAAAACACACTCCAACCGCACCGCAATCGGCAATGGGCGATTCCACCCGACGCCAACGCCGCCTTCGTCGCCGCGATGGAAGACGTGCTGGAAACCTACCAGAAGCCGCGTGATCCCGAGCGGCCCTTGGTTTGTCTCGATGAAACGTCGAAACCGTTGGTCATAGAGACGCGCAAGCCGATCCCAGCCAAGCCGGGGCAACCGATACGGTACGATTACGAGTACGAACGCAACGGCGTGGCCAACATATTCATGACGTTCGCTCCGCTGGAGGGCTGGCGCAAAGTCAAGGTCACCGACCATCACGCCGCCGTCGATTACGCGCAGGGGCTCAAAGACCTATCCGACGCGCATTTTCCCGACGCCAAACAGATCGTCCTGGTTCAGGATAACCTGAGCACGCACACGGCGGCCTCGCTCTACACGGCCTTCCCGCCAGAGGAGGCTCGCCGCCTCGCCAAGCGTTTCGACTGGCATTATACGCCCAAACACGGAAGCTGGCTCGACATGGCAGAATCCGAACTTGCCGTCCTGACCAACCAATGCCTCGACCGCCGCATCCCCGACAAGACAACGCTCGGAAAAGAGATCGCCGCTTGGGAGGCCCATCGAAACAAACATCACGCCAAAGCCGATTGGCAGTTCACGACCAACGATGCCCGCGTCAAACTCAAGAGGCTATACCCCCAATTTTGAGCGACTCGGGCGACTAGCACCTGTTACGACGGGGTGATAGATTGTCTCGGAGTGCGCTGAGTTGACGGGCGTAGCTGCAACACCGTGACAGAATAAGCCGGCTCAGCATGTTAGCGGACTTCAAGTTCTGACCATTGCGAGGCATGCCATGGATGGAATGGCTAGAGATGAGTTGCTCCACGAGTTGGACTTGCTCCCAAGACTGGACAAGGCGAACGTTAAAAAGTTCTCCAGGGCATGCAAGATTTGTGGTTCAACTGCCAGTTTTTTTGACGTCGTGGATTTTAATAAATGTGCTGATGCGTTCTACTCCTTCGGTCTAGCCGGAATCGAGGTCCCGTGGCTGCGGTGCGAGAACTGCGGGTTCCTCTTCACAGCATTTTTCGACGACTGGACACGGGATGACTTCGCTAAATTTATCTATAACTTGGACTACGTCAAAATCGATCCAGATTATGAAGGGCCAAGGGCTGCGCGCTTACTAGAGGCCGTTCCCATGTTGCTCGGGCAGCCAAGCGGGCTACGCATTCTCGACTACGGCTCAGGTAAGGGCATATTCGTTCGCGGTTTGTGCGACAAAGGGTACGACGCGACCGCGTTTGACCCATTTTCCGCGACGGGCCGCCCTGCAGGCAAGTTCGATCTTATCACTTGTTTCGAGGTCATCGAGCACTCGCCCGATCCGATGGCGACGCTGCGAGACATGCGCTCGCTCTTGACTTCGGGGGGTGGAATTCTGGTCGGAGAAACGCTTCAGCCACACAACATAGGGGAGCTGCGCTGTAGCTGGTGGTATTGCGCCCCGCGAAACGGCCATTGTTCGACATTCACGGCTCGTTCTCTCGCGCTGGCCGCGGATCAGGTGGGATATCGCTTTTGTCCCGGCGGCGGGCACCATGCCTTTGTTTCACGGGAGTCGGGCCACGTCACGGAGCTCTTGATCCGGATCACGGGATCGCCGCTTACTCCTTCCACGCTGACGGCCCCGATTGAACCCCACGCCCCCGGGTGGCACGAGATCGAGCGCTCGCCACGTGGCGCGTTTCGTTGGACCGCCGCGGCTCGGGTAATGTGGCGAGCGCGCGTCCAAGGTTCCGAGACGCTGGAGATTCGGATTCCGGTACGTGACGTGATCAGCGCGGACTTCCTGCCGAAGTGCATAATTTTGGTCGACGGCGAAGAGGCGGCAGTCGCAATTGAGGGGCTTGAACTCGTTGCCAAGACTTCCCGGTCCGAAACACTGAGCGGCTGCGTGACCGTGGAACTCCGGACGCCAGAGCCCCTATCGCCTCGAACATTGCGGGGCGCTCCCGATGACCGACCGCTCGGACTGGCTGTTGCGGTGCTGTAGCCGGCCCGCGCTCGCTGCTGAGAGCCCTATGTCTGTTTCGAGAGGCCGAGAAGTCGGGCTTCCGTCAGTTCCTGATGCGCGGGCTCGACAAGGTCGCCCAGGAATGGGGCCTCGTCTGCCTCGCCCACAACATGCTCAAGCTCGCCCAAGGGCGGAGCCCGTCCGCCGCCGACCTCGCCATCGCCTGAACCTCAAAAACCCGCCCAAATCCGCCAATTCCAGGCCCACACCCGCTCGCACTTTTCACTACGCTGTCGCGTTGGACACTATCTGGACGGGCTCCTAGGTGTCGCTTCTTCCTACCCGTTTCCTCCCCGGCCGCGCGCGCCGGCTCGCATTCTGCCCCGCTTCGTGAAGCTCGCCACAAGGGTCCTCGCCGCGGTTGCGTTCGCCGCCGTCATCATCGGGTCGACCTGGCCGAGTTTGGAGCCTGGGGCCGAATGACGGCATTGTCGGCAAGTCGAATTTCCTGTACTGCAGAATCCGACGCCAGTCGATGGTGGCCCTTTGGGGTCGCTGTCATACGCAATGACCCTCGACAAAAGTCAACAAGCGGATCGGAAATGGAAACATGGCTCGTTTTGTCGAACTGTACGTCCCTTGGGTTGGCAAATTGTCTGCAATTGCAGTATCCAAAAGTTGAAACTATTGCAATCGAACAGGCCGTCGCAATGCGAGAGCCGGCGCGTGTGTTGCAGGAATCCGCCCGTGCAGCGAGGATTTATATTAGTCCTCCGGTTAAACGTCTAAACTTGATCGACACCAGCAAGCCTACAGTCGATGTCCCAACTTTTTCGTTTGCCGGGTATCATCCGGACATTTCATATGTCAAATTCGGTGAAGAGCTGGTGCAATCGCCTTTGCATGACTATCACTCGACTATATGCTTTGCCGCATTCAAGAAGGGCTATGGCGAGACGGACGTAAAGGCGCTTTTTGTTGGACGGAATTACGAACGTTACGGCTACTTCGCGATTTGGGAACACGATAGGCAATTGCTGGAGCGGTATTTCCAAGATTTCCAAATAGATGGCCGTAAATTGTTTCGCCGATGGACGCTGCAAGGCGTGTTTATGTATAGCACTAATCATCCAAAGATCAAGTGTTTGTTCGATATTGCCACTGAGCTTCTGGTAGCGCAAGAATTAGAGCCAAGAGTGACCGATATTTGCCCCTTGGATAATTTAGTGAGTGGACCAATATTTCCTGTTTTCGACGAGATCGCGGAGTTTGTTGGAGTACAGGGGTCTTATCTATTTAAACCGACGTGTTCCTATAATTTACTTACGCTGGATGAATTTATAAGTGGGAGCTATGCGGTTTACAGGAAATACGAGTTGGAGAAGCTGCTAGCTCACCCTGAATCCGCATCCAGGTTTAACGCTGTATTCAATTGTCTTTAACGCCCGAATGGAGCAAACGGATGAATCCTTACAGCAGCAAACCCGACTATTGTTTCTGGCGTAGAGCGGTTTCGCGCGTTCCGCGAAATGATTTCGACCCTGTGACTCGTGTCAAATTTCGGATCTCGCCTTTAGATCGAGTGGCCACGGCCGGCAGTTGCTTTGCACAACATATTTCGCGAAGGTTACGGGCGACCGGGTTCAACTACTTTGTACCGGAGAACGGAACTGAACTTTCCGAGGAGGAGAGGAAGCTACGGAATTTCGGCGTGTTCTCGGCGCGGTACGGAAATGTCTACACGGCCCGCCAGTTGCTGCAATTGTTCGACGAGGCTTTCGGCTTCCGGTGCCTCACGGCGCCAACGTGGCGTCGCCCCGATGGTCGATGGGTCGACGCCCTGCGGCCGCTTATCGAGCCGGCCGGCTTCGAAAGCGAGGAACTCGTCGCCGAGGCGCGGCTGGAACATCTGTCCCACGTCAGGCGAGTGTTTGAAAGTGCAAACGTCTTCCTCTTCACGCTTGGTCTTACCGAAGCATGGACGTTCAAGAGCGACGGCAGAGTGCTTCCCCTCGCGCCCGGCGTCTCCGCGGGGAACTATGAGCCCGAAAAGTATGAGTTTGTAAATTTCGACGTAGGTTCAGTCATTGCAGATCTTGAAGAATGTTTTGCAAAGATTAAAAGCGTGAACCAGGAGATAAAGATTCTTCTTACAGTCTCGCCAGTGCCGATGATTGCGACATCCGACGATCGCAATGTCCTGGTATCAAATACCTACAGTAAATCAGTGCTTCGAGTCGCGGCGGATCATGTACAGAGGAACGTTGGATGGGTGGATTATTTCCCATCCTACGAAATTATCACCGGAAGTTATTGTTTCGGACAATATTACGAGGAGGACGCACGCTTGGTTAATCATATCGGTCTTTCTCACACTCTGCGGGTTTTCCTCCGCCATTACGCGGAAGGAAATAGCGGAGAGTCCGCATCGACCCTTGCAGCGCAGTCGCTGGAACTGGGCGTTGTCGAACCCAGAAAATCCTCGGAAATTGTATGCGACGAAGAGGCGATCGCCGCGATCCGCGTCTGAAGCCGCCACCCGTGGGATAGGATATGAGGCCGCTACAGCCGTCTCCGTCAGCTGCAGGAGGATGTCGGCCTAGCTCAGGGCTTCAAAGGCTTCGAAAAACCTATACGCCAAAACTTGAGGACCTCAATCCCACCGTAACTCGGAGCGAGGTTCAAGCAGGGTGAATGGTTGGGGCGGTTCTCTAGCCATCGCTGGCTAGGCTTGGGCGCGGACGTTCATCGTTCTCATGGAAGCAAAGCGGAGAGAAATCATGTCCGAGAGCTTGGATGACATTGGCATTCTGGAGGGCACTAATAAGTCATCTCTCCTTGTCGACTATCTCCGTCACTACGAACGGTGTTTTTCGGCGGTAAAGGACGACGAACTCACAATTATCGAAATCGGCGTGAAAGATGGCGCCTCCACAAGGACTTGGGCGCGTTTCTTTCCGAGAGCGCACATCGTGGGAGTCGACATCGACCCCGGTTGCAGACGCTATGCTAATGACCGTGTCACGATCGAGATCGGTTCACAGTCCGATTTTAATTTTCTTGCGGAGCTTTGCCGGAAATATATCCCAGATATCATTATCGATGACGGCTCGCACTGGGCTAACGATGTTTATTTTACATTCCAAACATTGTTCCCATTTTTGCGTCCAGGCGGATTTTACGTAATGGAAGACTTGTATGTTCATTACGGCGAGTTGGGTAAAGTTTTCGCTAGGGACTCGCCGATACTTCCATCAAAGTATATACTCGGCTTGGCGGACCGCATGCTCGAAAACAAGCCGGAGCCAAGCGCCGCTGCAGGATTTGACGGCTACGTGTTTCAGTCGGTGGATAGATTAGAGATCATCAGAAACGGCGTAATCGTCAAAAAGAAGGAGGCGTATGATAGGGATGGGCAACACGAAAAATGGATCTCATTGGTGAGAAAATCGGATATCAAGGATAATTGGATCATGCTGCATCAGCAACTATTTGCTCAAGAAGGTTCCCTGGATCTCGCGCGTGAAGCACTTACGCGCTGTATAGAGCTCGATCCGAACAATCTGCACCATCATTACTTTCTGGCGGACGTTCTTGACAGACTAGGGGATATCTCCGGCGCCGTTGCCGAGGCGCGGCGCGCTGTCGAGCTCTCGATGAAGCCTGAAAACCTGTCCGCCGCGCAAGCTCGACTCGACCTAGTGATGAAGAAACAGGTTCAGGGAGTCGGTGAAAATATCGCGCAAGCAAGGGTGCCTGAGCACATCGGATAAAGGCCCAAAGCGCCTCGGCGTGACGCTTCCCAGCCACCGTTCGCCAGGATCGCCCTCGAGTGTATTTCGGCTCCGAATATTAACCCCTTTCTGGAATGGATCCCTTGGGCCGGACACAGATCATGCCTCTGGTTTGACCAACTTGGCGGGCATCTGCCGTTACGGATCGCCGCAATCCAGTTCGGAATCAGGCGGTTCGCCGGCGTATTCTGTTGAGTAAAGCTCTTATCGCCACAAGATAGTGAAATACAAAAGGGAGGTTTCGCCGAGTGTCCAGAAGCGCAGTTCGCGTCTGATATGGTATAGGAGGCAAGATGAATAACGTCTACA
The DNA here is from genome assembly GCA_963822215.1 of uncultured Alphaproteobacteria bacterium. Classification (GTDB taxonomy): domain Bacteria; phylum Pseudomonadota; class Alphaproteobacteria; order Rhizobiales; family Beijerinckiaceae; genus Roseiarcus. Next base: position 694,872 of record CAWGGX010000004.1, on the reverse strand, counting down.
GCATCAGATACGATTCCCAGGCTCTGAAGAGTTGGCTGTCTGAAATCAAGACTGACGCCGCCGGTGCACTTTTGCCCGCTATTGAGGACGGCGTGTTTGATAAATTTCTTAATACCGCCAATCTGTTGGATATTTGTCTAGACACCGAGGACCGCAGCGCGCTGTTGCCGTTCTCCAAGCAGATCAAAATCCCTGCCGGCACCCCTGACTATTCCGAACTTTTTGGCCGGGCGCCGGAGCCCATTCAGGCCGTCATCTTGGCGAACGTTCTTGGTCACATCGCCAATCCGTGGTCGCTCTTGCGCACTATTTACAGGACGATCTCAATTGGCGGCGTTTTGGTCGTATGCATGCCAGATAATGGCGGCAGTCGACCATTTACGCGTCAAATTCTTACCCCAGCGCACGGTAAATTATATACCATCGATCGATTAATTCTGCAAATGCAAACAGCGTGTGGAGCGAATTCGTTTCGGCTGCGTTTTGCTAAAGACTATGACAACGAGGTCGAGGCGCCGCGCGAGGCGCTGTCTGCAACCAGCTATACCACTATTGCAGTCTTTGAGAAGGTACGACGGCCTAAAGCTGATGAAGAGGCCGAACTGATCAATATCAGCAGAATAGGAGAATACGCTTGTCTACCTCAGGATTCAATTGTCGTTGCTAATCCGAAATTATTACTCAGTGGTGGATTAAGTATTTCGGACGTTAAATCGATTATAGTGCTCAAGACTGATCATATTGGCGATTTCTGCATGGTAATACCGCAATTCGTGGAGTTGCGTTCAACATTTCCCAGCGCGACGATCACGCTCGTCTGCGGATCGTGGAACAAGGAGCTCGCCGAATCCCTGAATATCTTTGATGAAATAGTTGATTGTAACTACCACAAAGAAAGCGAGAAAATTAACGGTCAAACCGAAGTGAAGAAATTGTTTCTCGCTCAGATGCTCGGAGAAAAACTAAATCAGAATGAATTCGATCTGGCGATAGACTTTCGGACGCAGAGCGACAGCCGACATCTGCTGCGGGTGGTGAACGCCCGTGTCCGGGCCGGGGTCGGCAGCAGAGATGACTTCGATTTTCTGGACATTGCGCTACCCAACTTAGAGGCGTTTCATCAGAATTCGCGGCGAAACGTGCCCGAGCGCGGGAACATTGATTGGAATCCAACAGCGTTCCTCTACAGTTCGCCTCATTCCATGCGCGACGGCGTAGCGATCTGTCAACCACTTGATGAAGGGCACTTCATTTGGGGTCCATATCAGAAACTGAACGCTGGCAGTTATGATGGAACGCTTAATTTGCGCCTATTCGGACCCGCGGATGCTGAAAGAACCGAGATCATTTTCGACATCGCCACCAACGTTCAAGTGGTCCTGGAGAAGAAATACGTCGTCACCAGCAAGGAATCTGAACATGAATTTCGGTTCGACGCATATGTCGATCTTGACAACGTGGAATTTCGGGTTCGCCTGACCTCGCGGCCCGCCGCTCCGCCATCTTTCATTTTTATGGGTATCAAACTGAAATTTGTCAGCGCCTCGCCGTTTCGGCGCGTTTTGCCGATCGGCAGTGTTCACGTCGCCGAGCACATAACCTTGCTTTTGGCGCTGATCAGGTCGCGTTTGAGCGACGCCGTCGACACCGATACAATTCGCTCCCGGCTTTCCCGCGGAGCCGCGCCCGTGGTGGGCAGCGCCAAGTTTGTCGCACTCGCGCCGTTGTCCAATTCCCTGCTGCGCGATTGGCCAGCAGATGAATACGTCGATCTCGGGCGCTCCATCCTTCGAGATACAATGGCCGACATCCTCCTTGTCGGAAGCGGCGAGCAGGAAGGAGAGTTGGATTTGATGGCGAACGAGATTGCGGATACGGGGGAACGCGAGCGCATATCCGTCTTGGTCGGCGCCCATTGGAGCGAAGTCGTGGCGAGGATCATTGGCGCCGAGGCAACGATAACCAACAATTCGGGCATCGGCCACCTGGCGGCGATCCTTGGCGCGCGCTCGATTGGGATCTATTCGGCGAGTCACCAAGTGATCGAGTGGGGCCCGCTGGGACGCGGCGCCCTGACCCTTCAGGCCAGCGTCAATTGTGGCCCCTGCGGATTCGACACTTTGCCCGAGTGTGCGAACGGCCATCGGTGTCTGCGCGGCGTTTCCCATGTGGACGTGCTCGCAGCGTTGCGCAAAGCGTGCGGGGGCATTTTCCGCGAAACGCTCTCAACACCCACCGCGTCGAAGCGGCGTTCGGTCCGGCAGCCGTCTCTGCCGAAGAAATAGCCGGCGAGATACGCCTCGGATGGTTTCTCGGTCATGCGCGCCACAATGAGCGCTGGACTGACGGATGTCGTCGCTCGCGCGGTGTGTTTGCGGCGCCCTGGGTTCCGCGTACACCCCCTTCGGGCCAAGAGGCCATGCAAACAAGGGAGAACGCTCAATGCTGCTGACACGCCGCCGCATGCTGCAGGCTAGCTGGCCGAGCGGCTGTCCTCGGTGACGAACATCGCAAGTTTCGTCTGAATTAATCAGGTTAGCTCCGCCGTTTTCGCCAAGCGTGCAGCCGTCGAGCGCCGACCGCGCCCAACCGATATTGGCGGGGTTGCCAGCGTCGATAACAACGGTCGGCGGAAACATCGGCATAGTCTCGCCCCGATCACGGTCCGGGGGCCGTCACCGCTATAGCAGATCGCCACGCATGCCCTCGCTTTGCTTGCGCACATGCGAAAAGAGCGGCGAGTCGCTCCGCCGCCCTCGTTGCCCTTTGCGTAGCGCGTCGATAACCCTATCGACCACACGGCGCGCGTACTCACGCGCGTGTTTGCGGGAACGTGACAACGACGATAGCCGCCGCGCAATCCTCCTCATACCAGCTATCGCCCCAGCCGTTCAACCGCTTGGCGGCATAGGCGCGATCCGACGCGGAGACGCTCGCGAGCCGGTCGACAGAGAGGCGATAGCCGCCGTGCGACGGAGTGCTGTAGAACACGTTACCGGGCGCGATCTCCCGCGTTTCATCGGCATAGCCCCACGGTGTGAGAGGGGTCGACATGGCAGCACGATCACGCGACGGCGTGTTGAAAGAAGCCGCTTTCATCGGTCGTTACTCCCGGAGAGTTAAGACATCTAGCCCGCTTTATGCAGCGCGCTGGCGGTTCTGGGGGGTGTGTCGGGCTATTTGGGTGATTTTGGTCGCGTTGGGACGCGCCGGCTCGGCTCCGGCTTTGGGCCAGAGTTTTGGCTCGAGCGGTTTGCGGATTGAAGGAGGGGTTGTGAATGGTCCTGGGGCCTCGCGCCCCGTCGCTCAGGTGACGAGGCGCGGTATGCGTTCCAGGACGAGACGCAGAATATCCTGCGCCGGGCATGAACTCGGCAAGTGCACGCGGATCACCGTTTTCATCTCGACGACGCGGGCGGCGATCTCGATGAGCAGCAGGCGCAAGGTGTCGAGCTGGGCGACGAGCCACATCGTTTCGGCATCGAGATGGGAAGGCCCCACATCAGCCAATAAACGCCGGCGTGGACGACGAACTGCGCCGCTGTCCGTCGTTGGTCGAGATGGGCGACTCGTCTGCTATTGAACTATCTAGAAGCGTGTAAATAGCGTCGCCCGAAAAGAGCGCATATTTTTGCTTGGGCCTTTCCGCCAAAGGCAAACGCCGTAAAGGTCCCCCTAGGGGGTCTTTGACCGGGCGGGCGAAACTGGCGTAGCGGCGAAGGGTTCCGTGCGATTTGGCGTAGGGTTGGATGGTGTTGCCGCCGGCCGAGTTAGCAGCGCAGCTTCGGACGCTGGCAGATTGACAGGGGAGCCGCGAAACCAATGGCCAATGAAGAGCATCTCGCACTTCTTCGGCAAGGCGTCGCTGCCTGGAATGCTTGGAGGATGAAAGAGCCCTTGGCCGTTCCCGATCTCAGCCAGGCCGACCTCAGCGAGGCGGACCTCGAGGGAGCGGACCTTCATGAAGCAAACCTTAGCGGCGCGGACCTCGAGGGAGCGGACCTTCATGAAGCAAACCTTAGCGGCGCGGACCTCGAGGGAGCGGACCTTCAGGAAGCAAACCTTACCGGCGCGACACTCATGTACGCTCAACTCAGCCTCGCAAATTTGACCAGGGTGAACCTCTACAAAGCCGACCTACGAGGAGCGACCCTCCGCGGAGCGAACCTCAGGGCAGCGGACCTGATCGGCGCGGAAGCCACTGAGGCCGACTTCAGCGAAGCGACGCTCGACGGGGCGGACGTAAGCGGAGCGGACGTCGTTGAAGCTAAACTGCACGGATCGCATCTCAGCGAAGCAAATCTCGCTGGGACGGACCTTCACAGAGCGGAGTTGACCGGCGCGAACCTCTCACGGGCGAACCTCAGCGGAGCAAAACTCATTGAGGCAACCCTCAACAGCGCAACCCTCGGCAAAGCGAACCTCAGCGGGGCGATCCTCAGCAAGGCAGACCTCAGAGGAGCGGACCTCAGAGGAGCGGACCTCGGTGCCGCGAACCTTTCCTGGGCAGATCTCACCGGGGCGGATCTCACCGAGGCGATCCTCCACGGAGCGATGTTGGTTCGCACGAGCTTAGCGAACGCGGTTCTCATCGGTTGCCGCGTCTACGGCATATCCGCGTGGGATGTGAAGTTCAACGAAGCCACGACGCAGCAAGACTTGGTCATTACTCCCTTGGGCGACCCGGAGGTCACAGCCGACGACCTTGAAGTCGCACAGTTCATCTACTTGCTGCTTCACAACGACAAGCTCCGGAGGATCATCGACACCATTACTTCAAAAGTTGTGCTGATCATCGGCCGGTTTTCGCAGACGCAGAAGGTGGTCCTCGACGCGCTACGGGACGAACTCCGCAAGTGCAACTACGTCCCGGTGGTCTTCGACTTCCAACAGCCTCGCAGCCGAACAACGGACGAGACGATTACATTGCTGGCGCGCATGGCGCGGTTTGTCATCGCAGATATTTCAGACGCAAAGAGCGTGTTGCAGGAACTTCGAGGGTTCGTGCCAGAGTGCCCTTGGATCCCGGTACAGCCGATCATCGTTGCGGACCAAGAGGAGCCTGGCATGTTTGACTTCATCAAACGGTTTCCCTGGGTTTTGGAACCTCACCGATACGTCGATCGGGAGGAGCTGCTCAACCATCTCAGCGACCGCGTGATAGCGCCGGCCGAAGCCAAAGTGACGGAGCTGCGGGCGCGAAACAGCTAGAGGGCAGAGGGACGATGGCCAACCCAGAGCATGTCAAGCTCCTCCGGCGAAGCGTCCTCAGCCGGCAACGCAACCGGCAAGGTGTCGGCGTCTGGAATGAATGGAGGACGAAAAACCTGTCGGTTACCCCGGACCTGAGCCAGGCACACCTCACCTGGGCGGACCCCGCCTGGATGCACACCCCCGTGCCAAACCTAAGTGGGGTGAACTTCACCGCGGCGACCCTGACCGGAGCGGACTTCAAATTGATGCGCCTGACCGAGGCAAACCTCAGCTGGGCGGACCTCACCGGGGCGAGTTTTCTCTGGGCGCAACTCGACGGAGCGAACCTCACCGGGGCGGACCTCTCCGGGGCGACCCTCTTGGGGACAAACCTCGCGGGGGCGAACCTCACCGGGGCGGATCTAACCGGGGCGAACCTCACGCAGGCGAACCTCGCTCGGGCGAACCTCACCGGGGCCGACCTCAGCAACGCCAATTTAGTTGAAACCGATCTAGCCGACGCAGTTCTCACCGGGTGCAAAGTCTACGGCATATCCTCATGGAACGTGAAGCTGAGCGAAGATACCAAACAGCAAGACTTGGTCATTACTCGCGGCGGCGAACCCGAAGTCACTGTGGACAACATCGAAGTCGCGCAGTTCGTTTACTTGCTCCTGCACAACGAGAAAATCCGCGATATCATCGATACGGTCGGTCGCAAGGGCGTGCTACTGCTGGGGCGGTTTACTGAAGGCAGGATCGCAGTCCTGGAGAGGCTGCGGGAGGAACTCCGCAAGCGAGGTTATCTGCCCATCGTTTTCAACTTTGACAAGCCGGAGACGAAAGACTTCACCGAGACCGTCAGACTGCTCGCGGGGCTCTCTCACTTCGTCATCGCCGACATCACGAACCCGAAGTCGGCTCCGCTAGAATTGCAGGCGACGGTGCCTGAGATCATGGTCCCTTTCCGGCCCATTATCGAAGAGGGAGAGAGGCCCTTCGCGATGCTCCAGGACTTGTGGATCAAACACCGCGACTGGGTTTTCGAGCCGATCTATTACTCCTCGCTCGACGCGCTAGTTGGGGCGCTGGACGAGAAGATCATTCGGCCCGCCGAAGCGAGGTTCGCCGAACTCCTGGCGAGGAAGGCTGAAAAGATGAAAGGAGAACACGTTTAGCAGGCCGTTGCGCAGTGTCCACGGCTATGCGAGGGCAGCTCCGGGCCTGGATGCACACTCGAAGCTGATCAAGGGTCAGCCATGGTCGTTTGGCGTGGGAGGACGCTTGTCTCGATACAACCCAAATCACGAAAACTCCGGTCGCACACTCTCCGCCGCCGCCAACTGGCGTGACCGGTGCCTTGTTGAAGATCGATCCATACTGTCTGAAGCGTCGCTTTGGACCGGTGCCGGGTTTGACGAACTCAACGAGCGCTTCAACCAGCGGCTCGACATGGGCAAAGACAAATTTCTGGTGAAGCTCGGCCGTCAGCTTGCTGCGGCATCGCCCGAAAGTCAGCAACTCTCGGCCGAGCTGCTCTGGGCGATGAACCTGTTCCCCAGCAACATCGGTCCTGCGGCCAAACAGGCTGCGGTCCGAGAGGCGTGGAACTGGTCGGGACAGGAGCTGCCAAAAGACCATCCTATGCTGAACCGCGAACTTCTCAGTGGCTTGGGCTCGGCCGGTCCGGGCTTCCTGGCCCACCGCTGGCGCGAGCTACGCTTCTTCATCAATGCCATGCGGGCGTTCAAGGCGATAACTAAAGACGAGCGGCGCGCGCTGGTGTCAGATCCGTTCGGCTTTGCATCGTGGCTTGATGGGGTGCCCGACGAGGGATACCGTCAACTAAAGCACATTCTGCCATTCCTGCTGTTTCCGGACGAGTTTGAGCGAATAGCAGCCGGCGACGATATCAGGCGGATATTGTCGACCCTTGGAAACATCAGGCGGGACCAGCTCAAGCGGATGTCCAAGGTGGAGCAGGACGAGGCGTTGTTACGCCTCCGGCGCGAGCTGCAACAAGGAAGCACCGAGGAGATCGATTTTTATCAGCCCAGCCTTCGGCAAGTCTGGTCGCCTATCGCGCCGGAGGCCGAGGAGCAGGCTGCCCTCGAGACAGTTGCTGCTCCATCAGATGCCTTCACCGCCAACTCCGCGTTGCCACTCAACCTCATTTTATATGGGCCGCCAGGTACTGGAAAGACATACAAGACAGTCCATCGCGCTCTTCAAATTCTCGATCCCAATTTCGCTGTTGCCAACGAGGGAGATCGCGCGGCGCTCAAGGCGCGGTTCGATGAGCTTGTTGGGAATGGGAGCGTCAAGTTCATCACCTTCCATCAAAGCTTTAGCTATGAGGACTTTATCGAAGGTCTGCGAGCGGAGGCCAAGGAAGACGGCTCAATCAACTACTATGTTGCAGATGGTGTATTGAAATCGCTTTGCGGGTCAATGATCACCAGCGGACCGCGATTGGCGTCTGGGACAAGCTTCGCCAGCGGGTATGTCGTCGAACGTTCCACGGACGAGATCTTGTGGCTAGCGAAGCCGAACGGCTCAAAGCTTCCGATGCCATGGGAAATTATCGACGAGCTGTCGAGCCTGCTGGCTGCGGGGCGGATCACGCTGGACGACGTTCGAGGCGGCAACATCTTTGAGAAACTGCCGGAAAGCCGCCTCGAGAAGTACATCGTCAATGGTTACAAGAACATTTTGCCCCCTATCCTAGAGGCGGTTAGCAGGAACGGTAGCCAACGCCCGCGGGTGCAGCGGCGTGTGCTTATCATCGACGAGATAAACCGCGGTAATATCTCGAAGATTTTCGGAGAGCTAATCACATTGATTGAGCCCTCAAAGCGCATGGGCGCTGCCGAAGCGCTGACGGCGGTTCTGCCCTACTCCAAGAATCCATTTAGCCTGCCTGGTGGCCTGCACATTATCGGGACAATGAACACTGCCGACCGTTCGCTCGCGACAATTGACATCGCGTTGCGCCGACGGTTCGTGTTTGAGGAAGTCGAGCCGGACGTAAGTAGCTTGGAGGAAATTGAGATTGCTGGCGTCGATGTTGCTAAGCTGCTTGAGGCAATGAATGCACGGATAGAGAGGCTTCTTGATCGGGATCATCGCATCGGCCACGCCTACTTCTTGGGTCTGAACCCCAGCGACGACATCGGGAAGTTGCGCGGCGTGTTCCTCACTCAAGTAATCCCACTCCTACAAGAATATTTCTTTGATGACTGGCAACGAGTTCGTCTCGTGCTCAACGACCATCGCAAGGCAGACCAGGCGGACCGGTTCATTATTGAGCGAGGTGAAAGTATTGAGGCGGTGTTTGGGCCCGGTGACCTGGAGGTGCCGACATTGCGCGCATGGCAGATTAACCTCGAGGCCCTCGACAGGCCTTCCGCCTATCGGGCGATCATCGGCTGAGCACTGGAAGCATGCCCATCGTCAGGGAATTCGCTCGGCTAACGCTGGATCCCACTCCTGGCTCGCTTGATAAGGCGACGATACGGCCGAGCGCCTTTCAGTGGTTGGCGGAGCACGCACGAGGCAGCCCCTCAGTTCCCGGGCTCGTGACCCTCGAGGGCCCAAGAAGCCTCAGGGTCTTGAACTATGTTGGCGTCCTGGAGACGCCTTGCGGCACGCGCCTTGAAATCCTCCCCAAATATACGGAGGCCGACGAAAGCATCAACGATGCCCGCCGCCTACTGGTGAGGATGGTCATGGAGGCGCTGCAGCTAAAACCGAGAGAAGGCACTATCGCAGAGATCTCGACCTTCAAGCTGCCGTTGCCCGAATGGCTTGCGTCGCGCCTTCTGCAGGAGGTGTCCGATCTTCTGCGAAAGGGCCTGCGGCAGAACTACCAGCGTGTCGACGCGCGTGGAGTGTTCATGCGAGGCTCGCTCGATGTGGCGCGGCAGATCCGCTCAGGACCGGCAAGCGCGCATTTGCTTTCCTTCCGGCACGACCTCTTTTCGTTTGACCGACCGGAAAACCGTCTAATCCGCTCCGCAATCGAACTAGTCCTCACGGCGACGCGCTCCAGCGATAACTGGCGGTCCGCCCGCGAGCTGTGCATGACGATGGCGGAGATCCCAGAAAGCATCGATGTCAGTGTCGACTTCGGGCGGTGGAGCGGTGATCGGCTGATGGCCGACTATGCGACAATCAAGGCTCTGTGCGAGTTGATCCTCCTGCGTCGAACGCCTTTCGCCATCACGGGACTACACCACGGTCTTAGCATGCTCTTTCCCATGGAGCGGCTGTTCGAGCTTTATGTGCTGGGTTCGCTCCGCAAGACGGCCCCTAGGTCGATGCAGATCAGGGCTCAGGTGCGCGACCAGCACCTCTGCCGGCACGAGGATGCTGATTGGTTTTGTCTCAAGCCGGACATCGTTGTTAGCGAGGGCGCTGAAAGCTGGATCGTGGACACAAAATGGAAACTCCTCAGCGGTGATCGCGCTCGGCAGTACGACCTGAACCAATCTGATTTCTATCAGCTGTTCGCTTACGGGCAGAAATATTTAGACGGATCTGGGGATCTCTTCCTGGTGTACCCGCGGAGCGCGGCCTTTAGGGAACCATTTTTACCGTTCCACTTCACACCAGCCATGCGGCTGCATGTATTGCCCTTTGATCTTCTGCGACGTGAAGCGCGGTATCCGTTTCTTCGCCGGCCGGTCGCGACTGCTTCAGCATGATGCGGTTTGAACCGCGCAGCAACAGCCGATGACGACGAGAGCGGTCAGGATGACCGGGACCAGACAGATGAGCCCGACGAAGATCACGCCCTCGACCGGCCCCACCCCGCTGATCACGCCGCATAGGATGAGCAGACACGAACGAGACAACTCGCCGTTGCGGGCATATTAGCTATACGAATACGTAAATAAGTATTGTACCGGAAAGAGCACATATTTTTGCTCGGGCCTTTCTGCCAAAGACAAACGCCGCAAAGGTCCCCCTAGGGGGTCTTTGACCGGGCGGGCGCGATTTTCCGGGCATGGGCCCGACGCAAGATTTCGTCACCGAACGCTGACCTACCGGGCGACCGCGTGCGCGCCACTCTACATGGGACGAAAGGCAGAAAGCACGACGAAGAAGATCGACGGCGTCTGAAACGACTTCTGGTCGGGCGGGCCTGCGCAGTTCACCGCCGCTTTGTGGCGACCGTCGAATTAGGACAGTGCACACACCCCAAACGCCCTGAGCAACGCAGGTTAGATTGGTTTGTGTTTCATCACTTGGAGCGCACACGCCTCCGGAGCGTGGATGCACGGCACGCCTTCACCGTTAGACCTGAGAGGCACGGGCAAAAGTCACTTTGGGCAAAATACATCGGAGAGTTCTTTGCTACTTTGTGCGCCCATTTTTTTGTCAGCACATCAGCGGTCTCTGCAGCAACTTGCAACCTACTAAATACTGTACATGCATATGCTACAATGTCTGCGCAGATCTCGAAGAGTTGGTCATATACGGCTCGCTGATCGGGCAATCCCACCAAGTCCTTCCTCCCCGCGCCGATTGTCCTGACGAGGTGCCTGGTGCCGTATCGATCGTAAAAACTACTGGCCACAGTCGTTGTTGCCCACAAATCTCCGACATTAGGATGAAGGAATTCGCACAAAACTTCATAGACGTTTCGTGTTCCCGGCACCTTCCTATCGAGTTTATCGATTGCTTTTAGAATGTTATTCGCCCCGATATCCGCGGTATGTTCTTTTTTAACGTACCTTAAATCTTTAGGAATAGCCTCTCTTAAATCTGTTTTTACCACCGCAGACCATTCACGTTGTGTACCGTAGAGAGCTCTTGTGATAATTTCACTTACTTCCAGCAAGGGAAATATTTCTATTTCTTGTACTTGTTCAGACTTTAGGCTTGAGACGGCATCGGCGACAGCGGACGCATTCGCTATTCTTTCGATTAAACAGCGAAGCGCAGTATGGGCGACAACAATTCGCCCGTCGTTAAACGCAACTATTGTCGCGTCGGTTAATTCAACAATCACGACGCTTGCTACAACTACAAATGCCTTCAGCTCAGATGCTGTTTCGGCTTGAGCGTAGATCGACGCTCGAATTTCCGCTGGTGTACCCTCAGGTGCCGAGCCCGTCCTGCCCGTTTGTACCCATTTAGTGAAGGCAAGAGAGTACGGCCTAGCCTGCGCTTGGCTGATAAGTCGGAATTCGTATGGGGTTCTTATTCGCTCCGCCGCAGACGCGTTAAGAGTGTCGAGGCTCGATAGCAGTCCGGAGATCGGTCTCGAATTCTTGCTCTCGTTTGGCACAGGCCAAACCTCTCAATCCACGATCGGAATTAGGCCGCCATAATTCTCCAAAGGCAACGTTGTAGACGCCTCAACGGGCCTCTGGCGCGCGGCGGGCCCGTGGCAGCCACCTGGGCGTCCGCGACGCGGGCAAGTGGAGGAGCAATCAAATTCAAGCCGGTCGGGTCCGCTGTGGGTCCGCCGCATTGGAAGTCTCTTAGAAAGCAGATGCCTGATAGCCGAAATTGTAAGCAATTCCAGCGATTTCGATGGTGGGCGCACAAGGGCTCGAACCTTGGACCCGCTGATTAAGAGTCAAAGTCAGATACAGGACAGCACCGGACATATCTGGGCGTCATCCAACGATAAATATCAGCATTCCCCTTGCAAAAACCATATCTTTCCTATATTGGCTTAGGCACGGGGTAACAGGCCAAGACAGGCGTTTTCCGTTACCCCTATCGAGACCGGGTAACGGGGTAACGAGCCCAGACCCTCTGATTTTCGGGGTAACGTCCCATGCTGACCGATATCCAAATCAAGAAGCTCCCGACGCCGGCGACGCGTCGCGAAGTCCCTGACGGCAGGATCTCCGGGCTTTATCTCGTCCTCCAGCCATCGGGCGCCAGATCTTGGGCGCTGCGTTACCGGGCCGCGGGGAAGCCGGCAAAACTGACGCTAGGCTCCTACCCGTCGCTTGACCTCGCCAACGCCCGCAGGCGGGCGCAGGAGGCCCTTGGCGAGATCGCCAGCGGCAAGAGCCCCGCCGCAGACAAGAAGGCCGCCCGCGAAGCGCAGAAGGCCGCGGAGTCGACCGCCGATCGCATCGAGACGGTCGCCGCGTCGTTCGTCGATAGATACGTCAAGCGGAACGTCGGCGAGTCTTGGGCGCGGGAGGCCGAGCGCATCATCACGAAGGAGATCAACCCAAAGCTCGGCGCCAAGCGGCTTGGCGACGTCAAGAAGTCGGACATTCACGACCTGCTTGACGGGATTGTCGACCGCGGCGCGCCGATCGTGGCCAATCGAACGCTCGCCGTGTTCCGTCGTCTTTGCAATTGGGCGATCGAGCGCGGGATCATCAATGTATCGCCATGCGACAAGATCAAGGCGCCGGCCGCGGAGGAACCCCGTGATCGAGTCTTGTCCGACGAAGAGCTTGCGCGCGTCTGGCGCGCCGCGGACGGCGCCGGCCATCCGTTCGGCCCCGCAGTCAAACTCCTCATCCTGACCGGCGCGCGCCGCGAAGAGGTCGGAGCAATGACATGGGATGAAGTTAACCTCGGCGAGAAGATCTGGACGCTTCCTGCCGGGAGGTCGAAGAACGGCGTCGCGCATGAAATTCCGCTCTCCGATGATGCAGTCGCGATCATCAAGGCGCTGCCTCGCATCGAGCCGAAACGCGACGCGGAGACTAAGAAGCTCGCGCCTCCGTTCATCTTCACAACGACAGGCCGGACGCCCGTTTCAGGATGGTCAAAAGCCAAGGAGAGCTTGGACGCGACGATCGTGAAGGCGGTGACCAAGGAAGCCGTGGAACGCGGTGAAGAGCCCGCCGTCGAGGCGCTCCCGTCCTGGCGGCTTCACGATTTGCGTCGCACAGCCGCAAGCGGCATGGCCGGAATCGGCATTGCTCCTCACGTCGTTGAGGCCGTGCTGAATCACAAGTCCGGGACCATCAAGGGCGTCGCGGCGGTCTACAACCGCTATAACTACGCGACCGAAAAGCGCCAGGCCTTGGACGCATGGGCGCGTAGGCTTGACGCGATCGTGAACGGGGAGTCCGCGTCGAACGTGTTCGAGCTTGCGAAGGCAAGGGCATCATGAACGCGAATCCGAAGCCATTTCCGCTCTCGGACGCCGACTGGCGGCGCCTGTCGTCGATCGTCGGCTTGCCTGACGCGGCGCGCGCCGAACTGGAAAACGTTCTCACTTGGACAAGGTACATCGGTCGCGTCGATGCGGACTCGGTGGCGCCGCACATCACAAAGAAGCGCTTGTCTGAGATCGACCAAAAGGTCGCGGATCTGGTCGCGGATCTGAATTCAATCCGTGCGCATGAGCCAGACGTCTTCGGGGCGCTCGTTTCGCCAGAGGAGGATGAATCTGCATCCGCTCCTTGGCCAGGGCGGCCCCCGCTCCGCTTCCTGCGTGCACAGGTATTCGAGGACCACCTGCATTCGCTTCAACAATTGAGGGAGTATCTCCAATATGCGGGAGGTCACCTGCGCAAGGGCGAGCGCGGTGACAAGACAGCGGCTGCGCATGTCATGACGCGTGAGATCGACGCGCTGCTACAGCGGCATACGACGAGCTACAGACTCACGCGCACCGCCAAGACCGTAGACCCGGCGAAGGAATTTTTTTCCACCTGTCTTACGCTCCTCCGAATGGAAGAGAAGCCGGACTCCATGATTCGATGGTTGGAGCGAGGTCGGCAAAGTTCCTCCGAAACCGTGTCCGAAACTTTGCCGTGATCTGACGCCGTCCCGACCTAGATGCAACCTCGTCAGCGCCCTGTCGGCGCATGTCTTAGACGAGGTAGTAGGATGCTTGTTCTTGCTGAAACGATCTCCACGGCGGCGCTGAAGCCCCGCCGCATTGAGCCGCGATTCCCCGACGTGATGTTTATTAAGGGACGCGGCTATGTGCTGCGGTCGGCCCTGAATCAGTACAAGGCCGCGTTGCAGGCTTTCGCGCTTGGCGTCCAGCCAGTCGAACCGCCGACGGTCGATCCAGATCCTCTCGTACCGCTGAAGCAGGTTAGCGTCGAGCTCGGCGTCGGCAGACGGACAGTTGGCCGACGCATCAAAGCTGCGGCTTCCGAAGCCGCCTGAGCGATGATGCAAAAAAATGGGGCCGGCTCTTGCGAAGCCGGCCCGTTCAAGGCGAATTCAGATAATGCACAAGCGCTACATAGCGCGAACGCCTCCCAATCGCAACCCGTTGTACTTCGTCCGTATCAGCACGACGCAGTCGAAAGGATACGCAATTCCTACCGCGCCGGCTCCCGGCGCGTTCTTCTGACTGCGCCGACTGGCAGCGGGAAGACGGTGGTCTTCTCCTACGTCGTGAGCGGTGCGCTGGCCCGCGGCTCGCAGGTTCTCGTTGTCGTTCATCGGGTGGAACTTGTCGACCAGGTGGCCATGGCCCTTGGGAGGCTTGGCGTCCAATTCGGCGTCATCGCCTCTGGAGTGGCGGAGTCGGATGCGCCGGTGCAGATCGCGATGGTGGCCAGCATCGGTCGGCGCCTTGATCGCTGGCGCGATCGATTCGATTTCGTGGTGATCGATGAATGCCATCACAGCGTCGCCGGATCTTGGGCGGCCGTGCTGGCGTCGCAGCCGAGGGCGAAGGTCCTCGGGGTGACCGCGACTCCCGAACGTCTCGACGGCCGCGGCTTGGGCGAACTGTTTGACGAGCTCGTCATGAGCCCGTCGACCGCGGAATTGATCGAAGCGGGCTGGCTCTCGCCGTTCGTTGTGTTCGAACCGGCCGCCACGCCCGATCTCTCCGGCGCCCGTATCCGGGCCGGCGACTACGCCGTGGAGGACATCCGTGAGGCGATGGACGGCGTGGTCGTCGGCGCTGCCGTGACCGAGTACAAAAGGCTCTGCCCGGGCATTCCGGCCGTCGTGTTCTGTGTGGACGTCGCGCATTCCGAGGACGTCGCCGCAGCATTCAACGCGGCCGGCGTGCAGGCGGCGCACGTGGACGGTCAGACGCCAGCTGACGATCGGCGCGCGACCATCGCCGCCCTTGGCACCCGCAGTCTCGACGTCATCACCAATTGCGGGTTGATCAGCGAGGGCGTCGATGTCCCCGCGATCGGCGCGGCGATTCTGCTTCGTCCAACTGCATCCCTGGCGCTCTACCTGCAAATGGTCGGCCGCGCTCTTCGCCTGGCGCCGGGCAAGCAGCGCGCCGTGCTGTTGGACTTCGCGGGCAACACGTCACGCCACGGATTGCCCGACGCGCCGCGCCCGTGGTCGCTTGAATCGAAGGCGAGGCGCCAGCGCGACAAGGGCGACGGCCCGCAGCTGAGGAAATGCGCAGCATGCAACGCCATGAATTGGCCGGGCGCCAAGGAATGCTGCGAATGCGGCGCCGATCTCCGCACGGTGAAAGAGCGCCGCGAGATCGAGGTCAAACTTGAGGAGGCGAAGCAGCGCGAGGAAGAGGAGATGATTGTTGGCATGCGACCGCGGGAACGTTGGTCGTGGGCGGGCGCAGATGAGCGTCGGCTTCGCACCGTCGCGCGCGTGAGCGGCTACAAGCCCGGCTGGGTCCACTACCGGCTGCAGGAGCTTCGCCAGGCGACAAGGGGGATTCGCTAATGCTTTCTCAAAATGAGGCGCGCTACAGCGCGCGCGCGCCCTGGTTGGACGGCTGCGACAGGGACGAATGGGGCCGTATCGTTCCGAATCTCGCGAACGTGATGGTCGCACTCCGCACCGCGCCCGAGATCGAAAGGGCGTTCGGCTACGATGAAATGGCGCGCGCCAGCATCATTGTCGAGGAGCTGCCCGACAGAGCCAATAGCGACCCGCTCCCGCGACACGTCAGCGACGTCGATGTCAGCCGGCTGCAGGAATTTCTGCAGCGCAACGGCATGCCTAAGGTAGGCAGGGAGGCGACGCATCAGGCCGTCGATCTTCGCGCCAAGGAACGATCCTTCCATCCTGTTCGCGACTACCTTTGCGGCCTGAAGTGGGATAGCACGCCGCGCCTCAGCAGTTGGCTCACGACCTACCTCGGCGCGGATGCGACGCCCTACGTTGCGGCGATCGGTCGGATGTTTCTTATCGCCATGGTCGCCAGGATTTTCAGGCCTGGCTGCAAGTGCGACTACATGCTTGTGCTCGAGGGCGACCAAGGCATTCAGAAATCGACGGCTTGCCGCATCCTGGCCGGCGAATGGTTTTCAGACAACTTGCCGGATCTGCGCTATGGCGACTCCGTTCGAGTGTCCATGCATCTCCGCGGAAAATGGCTCATCGAGATCGGCGAGTTGTCGTCCTTCTCGAAGGCCGACGCCGAGGCGCTCAAGACTTTCATCAGCCGAACCGACGAGCAGTACACGCCCAAGTTTGCGCGCAAGGAGATCGTTGAGCGGCGCCAGTCCCTGTTTATCGGCACGACCAACAAGGACACCTACCTGCTCGACGCCACCGGCGCCCGGCGCTTCTGGCCCGTGAAGGTGAAGCTCATCGATCTTGCGGCGCTCACGCGCGATCGTGGCCAGCTCTTCGCCGAGGCAGTCGCGGCGTACCGCAACAGCGAGCCGTGGTGGCCGACCCCGGAGTTCGAGCAGGCCCATATTCGGGCGGAGCAGGAGGCGCGCCGCGAGGTCGACCCCTGGCAGGAGCCTATCGCCACCTACGTCTCAGGCCGCGCCAGCGTCCTGGTTGGCCACATCGCGCGGGAGGCGCTTCGGATCGAGACGCAGCGCGTAGGAACGAATGACGCGAGGCGGATCGCGGCGGTCCTTGTCGGCCTCGGATGGAGCAAATCGAGCAAGAAGGATGTCGCTGGAAATTATCCCTATCTTGCGCCGTAGTCCGGATCACCGGATCATCCGGATCACTTTTCCTATGTAGCGCATATAAGTGCAGGAAACCGGTACAATAGAAGAAATGATCCGGGTCATCCGGTGATCCGTTGCAAGTTACGCTACATCTACTTGACGGCCGCGCTGTAAGCGCGGCCCGCGAAAGGCGGTCGAACAGCATCTAACATTCTCTCCGCTCGCGACGACCTGGCGGCCCCGTCTGGTTTCCCCGCCCCCGCCGCGTCCCTTCCCGCGATTTTGCGCTCTCATCGCGGGTTTTCCTTTCGATCGCCTGCCCCTCGCGATCGGCGACATGCCCGCGCGATGCAGGCCGCTGACGACTCTCGAAACTGTCCCGTCGTGGCTTCCCATGTCTAGCACCTGATACATCATCAGCTGCTCCACGAGGTTTTCTGCAAATAAATCAAACATGTCTTGGTCTGTCACGTTGCGAGGGTAACGCCTGGGTATTATATTGCCGTCAGAATGACCGCGATGCGAAATCGCGCCCCCTGGAGACGACAAAGTGAACATGTCCTTTTTTACGCGCTTAGCGACAGCGGACGGGCCCGCCGATGACGTCGCCGGGGTTGGGCAACCAGTTGGGGTGGAGGTTGACCCCTCCGCCACGCCGGACGCCGAGATCGCGGCGCTGGAAGCACAACGTGACGTCGTTCTCGCCGAGATCACGCGCATCAACAAGGTCGGCGCCGCGCTCGCCGTCGCCGTCCAGACCTTGGCTGCGGTCAGCGCCGAAGAACAGGCCCTCCTCGACGCCGAGCGTGTGGAATGGATTTCGTGGGCACACGACCAAGAAGGACGCCCCACACCTGAGCCCAAGACCGCAGAGCGCGCCGACCTTGCGCGCAGGCGTGCCGTGGCGACTGATAGTCTCTCCGCGGCTAGGAACGCCGAGGCCGCCGTCGCCGGGCGCCGTAGCGAGCTCCAGCATGCTCTGCGCCGGGTCGACGATGCGATCTACACCGAGAAGGTGAACGCAATCGCCGCCGACGCCTCCGCTGCGAACGTCAAGGCGCACGAGCTTGCGGCCGAACTTGTGGGCGTGAGCCAGGCTTTCGAAGCCGCGCGGCTGGCGCTGGTCCGCGCGCGCGCGAAACATGCGAGCAACGGCAACACGGCCAAGGGCGCCGCCATCGCCGAGGCTGCCGCCGTTGTCGAGCGCCTGGCGCGTCCGACACTCGCCGGCAAGGCTACGGACCTCGACGCCGAGGTCGATCGTGTATTGGCGAGATTGGCATGAGGACATGCGCGAACGCCGTGCTGATGTTGGCGCATGGCGCCCGTCCTCTCCCGCGCCGCTACCTGACAAACCGCCACGGTGGCGATGCGGTCGTGCGGCCGTCCTGGCGCCGTGTGGACACACCTCGGACCCTCATGCGGGAATCGATTGGCCATACGGCCCTCTGAAAGCCGCGGATCGCCGCCTTCGACATTTCCCGACTAAATCACATCTGTCGGGTGAAAATATTGGAGCCCGTTGCGCCAACGCGCGGCGGAGCCCCCCCCCACTCCAGAGAAAAAAGGAAAACGTCATGACCCCCGATCAGGAATTCAAGAAGACCTTTGGCAAATTGTTCGCGCCGGTGAACGTGCGCGAGCGCCGCGAGGCTGAACTCGCGAAGCGCGTCTCCGAACTGCCATTGCTGCAGAAGGCCGCCGGCCTGGTCGCGCAGCTCGCCGACGTCAGGCGGCGGATTGAGGTCTTGGAAAAGCAGGCGATGGCGATGCGCTTGGCGCCGCCGCCGTCCCTGGCCCGGCACTGATGGAGGAAACGATGAGTTATCAGGTTGGGGAATTCGAAGTTGCCAAGGCCAAATCCGCGACTGAGGCACTGAAGCATGCGAAAGCGTTCGGCAGTCCCGCTGAGGTCGGGGCGGCGCGCAGGGAGGCCGAGCTGGCGCGCCTGGCGCTCATCAAGGTCAAGCCCGAGGCCGCCGCTCTCGATGAGATCCGGAAAGCGCTGCTTCATCCAATTCGCTTTAGTGGAAATAAGAAGGCATAAGCACATGACGAACACACGACCCCTCAATCCGCCTGTCGCACCATTTCCCGGGCGCCCTCCGACCGCGCCGATCCCGGGCGTGCCGGTTCGGCAGCTGCCCTATCCTGCATCAGCGCCCTCAACACCGCCGCTCGTGCCCGGACAGCCGGCCATGCCGAGAATTCCCAGCGCGGCGCCGAGCCCCACGGTTCACCCGCTGCGACCGAAATAAGAACCGCGACCGTGCAGACCAGGCGGATTAGTCTCTGGCGCCTCAACGCACGGTCGCGCATTGCGAACGACCAGACCCTGTTGTCCGGCTCCGCTCGCAACCGCGGGCGCGCCGGAGGACAGAAGGAATTAGGCACCTTTCCTCCATGTCGACTTCCTCGCCGACAACCGGCGCGCCCGCGGCTTTTTTTCGTAAGGTAATTCCGACATGGCACAAAGAATACGGCCAGGCGTCTGTCAGATCTGCCGGCACGCCGACCGGCAACGTATCGAACTGATGCGGTGCTCTGGCGTGTCCCTGGACGCTGTTGCTACCAAATTCGCGGTACATCGCGACGCCGTGTGGCGTCACATGCGCGACCATTGTTCCGACGAACTGAAACTACATTACTTGGCTGGTCCTATTGCCGTTGAGAAGCTCCGTGAGCGGGCGGCAGAAGAGAATTTGAGCGTTCTCGACTATCTCAGCATCGCACGATCGATGCTGGTTGGACAATTGACGGTCTGCGCGGAGGCGAATGACAGTCTCCGCGTCTCGATGCTGGTTGGAAGACTTACAGAGGTATTGACCGCAATCGGGAAGATTACCGGTGAGGTCGAGAAGATCGGCAGCTCGATCAACGTGACGAACAACGTCGCGATTTTCTCCAGTCCGCAATTTCTATCCCTACAACAAGGTTTGATCACGCTGGCAAAAAAAACATCCTGCGGCGAGAGTGGACATTATTTCTTTATTGAAGGGTCTGGACTCGCCCACTGCGCCGGCCGCAATCGAGGGAGAACTCATCAGTGCGGCCTGAAACTTCCGTCTTCGCCCAGCTCGCATCAGCGATCGAGGCCCTCCCGACGCTTCGCGCCGAACAGACACCGCCGCCAGGCGATGACTGGACTACTTGGTTGTTCCTGGGCGGCCGCGGCGCCGGCAAGACATTTGCCGGGGCGCAATGGGTTAGAGAACAGGCCGAGTCCGGCATCGCAAAGAACATCGCCTTGGTCGGTCCCACGATGGCTGATGTGCGAGACGTCCAGATCCTCGGAAATTCCGGCTTGATTGAAATTTCTCCCAACTCGTTCCGTCCGACGTGGGAACCTAGCAAGCGCCGGCTCGTATATCCTAACGGCTGTATTGCACAATGCTTTTGCAGCGAGGAACCAGAAAGACTGCGTGGCCCTCAATTTCATTGTGCATGGCTCGATGAATTATGTGCATGGCGAAATGCCGAAGAAACATTTAACATGTTACAATTTGGTCTTCGCCTTGGAAAACAACCGAGGCAGGTAATAACGACAACGCCGAAACCACAGAAGCTGCTGAAGAAACTTCTTGCAAGCAAGGATGTCGTGGTAACGAGGGGAACAACTTATTCTAACCGGGAACACCTCGCGGAGTCATTTTTTAGTCAGGTTATTCGGCAATACGAAGGATCAAGGCTCGGTAGGCAGGAACTACTGGCAACTGTACTTGAGGACCTAGAGGGAGCCCTTTGGAGTTCGGAAGTAATCGAGGCCTCGCGCATCAGCCGCGACGCCCTTGTCCCGCTCAAAAGGATTGTAGTATCTATAGATCCGGCGACGACTGTTAGCGAAGATTCCGACGAAACGGGAATAATAGTTGGAGGACTAGGTATAGACGGCCATGGTTACATCTTAGAGGATTGCAGCGGTAAGTATTCGCCGATCGAATGGGCGCGGCGCGCAATCGACCTCTATCGCAGGTGGAACGCCGACCGTATCGTCGCCGAAGTAAACAACGGCGGCCTGATGGTCGAGCAGACAATAAGATCTGTAGACGAAAATGTAAGCTTTAAGAGCGTAAACGCCTCGCGGGGTAAGCTGGTGAGAGCTGAGCCAATCTCCGCCTTGTGGGAACAGCGCCGGGCGCACATGGTAGGTATGTTTCCGCAGCTGGAGGATCAACTTACGTCATTTGCCGGCGGCTCAGGAAGTTCTCCTGATAGACTTGACGCGATGGTCTGGGGGATGACCGAATTGATGCTGTCACCCGGCAACGGCGCGCAAGGCTGGTTGGATTACTACTCGACGCAGGCGAGTGAGGCACAGTCGGCCGCGGCCGCGGCCCCGCCCCGTAGGCGATCCCTGTTCGACGTGGCGCGCGATCAGGGCGCCAGCGTGAAGGAGCTGTAGAACTATGGCCGTATTGTCACTTCTTGAACTCGCCGCCAAGCTCACCGCCGCACAGCACGCGGTCGAGGCAGTAACGCCTGAGATCATTCGGGCAGCGTGCATAATCCTCAAGGAACAGGCGCAAAGCGAAATCGGCGTCCCCGGCTGGGGCTGGCCGCCGCTTGCGCCTGATACGTTGGCGCGCAAGGGCGTCAACACGCCGTTGCTTGAAGAAGGCGATCTGCAGGAGTCCATTGCCTGGAATTCCAGCGGCACCGAAGGTTACGTGGGCACAGATAATTTCACAGGCCCGCTGCACGAATTTGGGACATCCAAAATGCCGCCGCGCCCATTTTTGGCAACTGCGCTTTCGATGAAAGAGGCGGACATCGTGGCGATGGCCCGGCGTGCTCTTGCCGCGGCGGTGGCCGGCGGGACGGATCCGCTCGGCGAGTTGTTCCACCTCCTACGCGAAGCCGGTCATCTAGCCCGCGAGACGATCCGTGAGGCGCAAGAACCGATCGGAGGCGACGAATGACAGCCCAATCCACAGAGGCCGCCCAGCAGGCGTTCCTGGCCCGCGCGGAGGCGGTCATTGAACAGATGGCGCTCCTCTACGCCCACACGCCCGAATCCGCCATAGGGCGCTCTCTCGCCGCCTTCGCCGCTGATCTGAGAGCCGACTGGCGAGATACCACAAAGGATCTGCCGGGCTTCTCCGAAGCCTATATCGCCTCCGTCGTCGACGACGTGCTGAACCGCATCCGCGCCCGCCGCCAGCAGATCGAGGCGGCCGGCGCCTTCGGTCGCGCGTAGCGAATCGCGCGACAGTATTGTAGAGGATTCGGCAACGTGTAGCGGACGTAATCACAGCGTTGTAGTCAATAAAAATTCTTTTCGCAGTCTAGAAATTGCGGTATCGTCTCGGACTGTTAAAGGAGACGAAGCGATGGCTAAGGGTTCGAAGTTCATCGTCCGCCATGCGGCGAGCCGACCTGTCATAAAAGAGTCGCGTGACGCCCAGGACGGCCCGGAATGTGACGCCGCACTGGCCCAAAAGGAAAAGAGCGCGCGCAACATGGGCAAAATCTTCGCGGCGGGCGACGCGAGAATTGCAGCTCTGTCCTTTGAACTGCAGTTCGCCACCGGTCAGGAGCGGGAAAGGATCCAGTCGGAGCTGCGGGGCTTTGAAGGCGCGATGGAGGCGCTCGGGCGAAAACGTTGGCTCAACTGATTGGCGACAAATTGGCCAGGCGCCGCGCGTGAGTGATCCATCTGGTCCGAAGAGTGGGCGGCCGAAGGCCGCCGTTACGTGCGCGCTATGGCTGGAGCGGGGGCTGTGTAGAGGCCCGAAGGATCTCTTCCCACTTACGTGGCCGCGGAGGTTTTTTGGGCAATGGAAAGTGCATGTATTCGTGTAGGCCAGCCTTTTGCGCTCTCTCTTTTGCGAGCCGCACTTGAATTGCGGATACGAGATTTAATCCAAAATCAGCAAACGTATTGGCAGCGTCGGCCATCTCTCGTAGAGATAAAACAGAAAATGTTGATATCTGCTTCATCGAAGGGTTTGATTTGTTGATCTTCTTCGCAATTAAAACCATATCAGCGGAGGTAATCGGTAAATAATCATTATGGGCAAACAAATTTCTATTATCTTTGATGATATTTACGCATTCGAAGAAATACGAAACGAGCTCTTTCTCGTCGCTGGACCCAATAATCTCAACCTCAGTCTTGATGAACTTCTCGCGACCATCATGCTTTAGCTGCTCAAAAACTCGTTGTCCCGATTGAAGATTGGATGGGAAAATCGCGTATACATACCAGTGCAAAACAGATTCGACTTTGTTCCAATTCGCTAATAACACGCCGATCGCGTGTAGGTGGTCGCGAAGGCCATCGTGGTAAGGGGGCCATTCATCGGTCGGAGCGACAGCCTCAACATCCGACGCGGCGGGCTCTAGCCCATCGAGCAGATCGGCGGCAGGCCGCGGGACGACATCCCCCGGAGGAACCAGCTTTTTCGCCATATTCATCCCGTCGGTGGACACCAAACTGTGTCAGAAACAATCTGTCACGAAAAAAACGGGGATGAAACTGGGCGTAGGCCGCCTCTCGCCAGCCTAATGGCGCACGGCGGTAGGTGCTGATCAGTTGGCCGCCCTCGCGGCTTAGCCTGGGCGCCCTTCACCTTCGGCCCGAAGGTCAACCTCACCTCGCCGAGGCTGTGGACGAACGAAATCGCGCCTGCCATCTCGCAGAAGACCAGCTCTGCCTCCGGCAGAAACCTCTCATTCGTGCTGGAAACCGGCGACGCAATTTTGCGTCGTTTAGGATCAATGACTTAACGGGCGAGAGCTAGAGCCAGATTTCCGGTCGTTCAGAATCAAGGACTTATGCTGCGACGATTTCCGAGGGCGCAATTTTGCGCCCTTGCAAAATCAAACACTTGGCGACCCAAACTACGGCAAGATCTCACACGTCGAAATGACTCGGGACGGCTTCTCGCGTCTCGTCATGGGCGCCAGCTTTGGGTAGACGGCGGCGCCAGCCTCCTCCCGTCCCCGGAACGCACCTCAGCGCGACCCGAGCAAGCTGCCGACGTCTAGGCCGGGTACTCAAGCAAAGACAATGTTGACAGTCAATAACAATTTGCGGCTCTGGCCATCGTTCCCGTTGTGTTCTATCATCCCGCCATGCCCGACGCCGACAACCTCACCCCCGCCGACCCGGCCCATTTCCTCGCCAGTCTCGCCTTTGCGCTGACAAGCGACGGCCGTCTTGCGAAGGCTCAGTCGGCTGAGCTTTCGGCAAAGATCGTCGCGGAGCGGATTGTGGCTCGACTTGAACGGGACGGGTACGTCATCATGCAACGGCCGCTTGCCCCGCGACATTCGGCGCGTAGGGCGTCGCGCTATCCAATCACCCCGGTCTGAACTCAAGGTCATGGTCGCGCCCTTTCAGATTAGTGTATGCCCTACCTTTCAGGATAGGGTAGTGTAGTGCATGGCAAAGCGCAGATCTAAGCTCAAGGAAATGGCCGCGGCCGGCAATCCGTGGGCCATCAAGACGCTGGCGGAGGCGCAGGCTCTAGGGCGCGCCGCCGCGATACGTGGCATCGAACTGCAGAGAGCGCGTAAGCGCGTCGAGGCTGCGGATGCGTCGCCCGTCAAAGCGGCGCGCGTCCCTGACGATGACATCGTGGTTAGCGTGCTGCGCGAAATGGAAGACGACCCGCCACCATGGAACGAATAGGGCGCGGGCTTAGGCCGCGGTCATGAGGCACGATGATCCTGCGCTGGCTCCGACGCCGCCAGGAAGGGCGCCGGCTGGCGCAGGCCAACGTTTCGGCGTACATTTTCCACCCTTCGAAGAGGGCTGACACCTTGGAGCTGGCGCTTGTCCTCCGTTTCCTCCGCGCTTCGCGATCTCTGCGCCGAGATATGGAAACGTGCAGAGCCCCCTGTCATCGAGATAATTGTCCATCTATTGGTGACCGCGCTGTCAATAGTTAGTATTAGCCTGATAGAGCACCTTCTTATGTGGCTGGGGTTAGATGGTAAAATTATGCCGTTTACGCATATTTCGCTCAGCGAGTGGATGTTTTATCTAGAAGTAATAGCATCAACGTTGATTATTGTGGTTGGAATAATAAAGGCCGTGGTAACTCTGGTCAGAGAACCGTAAATGCCAGAGAAAATTAGCGTTTTCTATAACTCAATGGTTGAGCGATGGTTGGCGCGGGTTGATTTCGCACATCGCCTAAGACGTGCGCTATTGATATTTTTCGTTCCGCTAATATCAGCGGCAATAATACCCGCGGCAATTACGATACTATTCGACAATGCTAGCGACGTGCGGCCTCGGAGACTTGAAGCGACGCCCACGCCGACTTTTCCTAAGGCCATTCCTGAGTCCGCCTCGGAAGACATCTCAAGTTCATGGGACTCCGTTCGCGGGTCAAATGATATCGCTTCTCTATTTAACTTTGCCGTGAAATTTCCAGACACTCATTTCGCAAATCTTGCGTGGGCGCGAATTAATGAACTTGTAAAGCAAGGAGGATTGCAGGTCGCAAGTCTTGACAATGACGTTGACTTTATCGCGTCTGTACTTGAACATAAGAGCAATACGTCTTCAATAATAGAGAGTATTATTGAAACACATAATCTTGAAGGCAAATATCCGCTTGGATTTGCGATATTTTACGCTGACGGTAGCAAAATATTACACTATGACGCAAAATGGAAGGACGGCCCCGTGGCCTTCGACCCTTCATTGCTAGAGATGACGTTCAATGTCGGCAGGACAGTATGTATAAATACGCTTCCTGTTAAAGTTAACGGTCAACCAGTGAGGAATTTTTCTAATATTTGTTTTGGCGGAATTGGGTCGATTATTCATGCGGTACGATTTACAGGCCTGGCGACCCTCGATATAGAGCCTCTGGGGGAGTCTAACCGAGGATTGGCATGGGTGATTGGGATGAGGCCTGAATAATGACCACAGGAGATGACCGGCACGCGCACCATCTCCGCAGTTCGCGAGCCGTCATTCTTTCGTGTGCGGCAGAAGCACGCCGTCCGCCCTCTCGCCCTTCGCCACGATCCGCAGCAAGCATTGGAAAGGAACGACAAAAGACTCTTTGCGCCTCCCAAGCTAAGGGCTTGACAAGTTCACGGATGTAAGCCCGGCTGCCATTGCGGCCCG
Organism: uncultured Alphaproteobacteria bacterium; assembly: GCA_963822215.1. GTDB lineage: Bacteria > Pseudomonadota > Alphaproteobacteria > Rhizobiales > Beijerinckiaceae > Roseiarcus. The sequence goes on along the minus strand of CAWGGX010000004.1, from coordinate 668,787 downwards.
AGAGGGTCTATAGCGAAGAGAGCACAAAGGGAGAACACGACCATGACGAGCATTAAACGGATCGCGGGCGCGGCGTCGATTGGCGCGCTGGTTACCGGCTTGGGTCTGTCCGTCCTACCGGCGAGCGCCGCATATGTTGTGACGCTCAGACAAGAGGCCGATGGCGTCGTCGCGACCGGGAGTGGAAGCCTCGATCTAAGTGGCCTGACATCTGAAGGCGAATATTCATCCGGGCCAGCCGCCCTGTGGCCGGCCGCGGGCTATATAAACACCGGGCCGACGTCTTCTGTGGCCCTCGACGCCTACACCGGATTCCTGGGGCCAACGAGTTTCGGGAGCGGCGGCTTCACGGGCGCCAGCAGCGGGAGTGGAGACTCTGTCGAAATCTGGGGCTCTAGCGCCCAATATGGCGTGCCGTTACTCTGGGTGCCACACGGCTACGTCTCCGGCACAGCCCTGTCGGACACCTCAACCTATGACGGCGCTACCTTCGCCGGTCTTGGCGTGAGTCCCGGCACCTATACATGGAGCTGGGAGCCCAAGCAGCCGGGCCTGCAGGAGGGTTGGAATCAGTTAAAGAACGTCGCCCAACCGTTGTCGCCTCTGGATGACACCTTCATCCTCAGGGTGGCGGTGCCGGAGCCCTCGACCTGGGTGATGATGCTCGCGGGCTTTGCGCTCCTTGGCTGTGCTGGATACCGCGCTCGTCGTTCGGCAGTCGCCGCCTTGCTCTGACTTCAGACAAGAGCGTCGAGATTGGGAGCCGCCCATGGGCGGCTCCCTTCGCCACAGCGGGATGCCGGAAGAGTGACCGCAGAAACGCGCCGGGCGTCGCCAGCGCGCCATGACGAGCTCGCGTTCGCCGTCCGGGCCGACGCGGATGACAGGCGCCATCTGATCCGGGAAGATCGCCGGCAGAGGAGGCAGGTTGCCGGCGCGATCGTGCTTGACCGTGAACAGATCGCGGATGGCCGACTGGCCTTTGGTGACGCTGTAGAGGTTGCACATGGGAGCGCCGCCTGTCGCTCAAAACGGCAAGGTGACGTGCGAAAGCCAGTGAATTGCCGCGCTCGAAGCGTCAAGCATCAGTTGTCGCGCTTGAGGTGACAGCCAAGCTATCGTTGCGGCTGCGCCGGCCGCGCCGAGCGCCTTTGTGTAGCCGTCCGCGACGTTGCGGACAAACCAGCGAGCTCCGGCGTGAATTTGCGACGTGGCCTCAGCGACAGCTTTCACATCAGGTCGATCCTTAGTGATCTCTGTGCGAATCGTGCGGCTGGCTTCGGCGATGTCTGACAGCAAGCTCTCCGCCGCGAGGTCGCTGTCAGGGGGTGGATTATTGTGACCAATCCCGCCGCGCGCCCTTGGAGGTCTCCTTAGCGCCGCCTCAAGGGCGTCGAGCCGTTTGAGTATCTCAGCGCGCCTTTCAAGTTCGTCGCCACCACCAAACTGTGGAATAACGCCTGCCGCGAGTCTTCTCTGAACTGTCTCAAGCTCGACATCAGGGTCGAAAGGCAAGTCGTCCTCGAACGCCTCCTCGAACACCTCGCGTTCCCGATCTCTTTTGTCAGGATGATTGTCGCCAGGCGCCCAATCAAAGATTCCGTCGCTTTCGACCTCGTCGGCCGCCTCTTGGATGCGGTGCTCGCGGACTAGATCGCCGAACTCACGCCCCAACTGCTCAAGTGCGTTGTACGGACCACCCCAGATGTATTGGTAGCCGCCCTCACGACCTTCGTAAGGAGTCTCGCGGGCTGGATCCTCAAAATTGGAACGGAACCAAAATAGCATGTACTCAAGCTGCTTTTCCTTTCCCAGCCTCTTTAGCCGAGAAGGGGTCACGCCGACCTCTAGGTCATCAGCTGAGAAATAACGCCTTGTCGCCATCAAAGGCTGCCGCTGATGGCGTCCGTGCTGAACCTCTGGGCTCGAACGAGCACGCGAGACACATCTAAAGGCCGCCTAAGCGTCGCCGTCCCGACCGGAGTGCCGTTACCCGTATGCATACCCGGGGCTTTCTGCGCCTCAAAATTTAAATGTCACAATTCTCTTTAAGTCTTTGATTTTTCGATGGTGGGCGCACAAGGGCTCGAACCTTGGACCCGCTGATTAAGAGTCAGCTGCTCTACCAACTGAGCTATGCGCCCATCGAACTCGCCGAACCCTCAGGGTTCCGTGAGGGCCCGGCATGTAGCAAAGCCGTGGAAGGCTGTCCAGCGCAATCCGGACCGATCTCAACATCGGTCCCGCTTGCGCCGCAGCCGCAGCCGCAGTCGGCGGATCAGTTCTTGTCCTTGTCGACCAGCTTGTTCTTCCCGATCCACGGCATCATGGCGCGCAATTTCGCGCCGACGTCCTCGATCGGGTGGGCGTTGGCGCGGGCGCGCATCGCCTTGAACGACGTCTGGTTGACCCTGTTCTCCAGCATCCAGTCGCGGGTAAACCGGCCCGACTGGATGTCGTCGAGCACCCGCTTCATCTCCGCCTTCGTCGCAGGGGTCACGATCCGCGGACCGCTGACGTACTCGCCGTATTCGGCGGTGTTCGAGATCGAGTAGTTCATGTTGGCGATGCCGCCCTCGTAGATCAGGTCGACGATCAGCTTCACCTCGTGCAGGCACTCGAAATACGCCATCTCGGGCGCATAGCCGCCCTCGACCAGGGTCTCGTAGCCCGTCCGGATCAGCTCGACGAGACCGCCGCATAAGACCACCTGCTCGCCGAACAGGTCGGTCTCGCACTCCTCCCGGAACGTCGTCTCGATCACGCCGGCGCGACCGCCGCCGATCGCCGAGGCATAGGAAAGCCCGAGATCGTGCGCGTTTCCGCTCGCGTCTTGGTGAATGGCGATCAGGCACGGAACGCCGCCGCCGCGCTTGTATTCCGAGCGCACGGTGTGCCCGGGCCCCTTCGGCGCGACCATCAGCACATCGAGATCGGCGCGCGGCTCAATCAGATTGAAATGGACGTTCAGACCGTGGGCGAACATCAAGGCGGCGCCCTGCTTCATGTTCGGGGCGAGTTCGGCCTTGTAGATGTCGGCCTGGAGCTCGTCCGGCGTCAGCATCATGACGACATCGGCCCATTTGGCCGCGCTGGGCACGTCCATGACCTTGATCCCTTCGGCTTCCGCCTTTTTGGCCGAAGCCGAGCCGGGCCGCAGCGCCACGGCGATCTCCTTGACGCCGCTGTCGCGCATGTTGAGCAGGTGAGCGTGGCCCTGACTGCCATAGCCGACGACGGCGACCTTCTTGCCCTTGATCAGGTTGAGGTCGGAATCCCGGTCGTAATAGACGCGCATTGTCGTTCCTTATCGCCGCGTTCGAAGTGGTCGGCGTTTCTAGTGAATACCGGCTTGGCGATCAAGCGCGGGCGTGCGGCCGAATTCCATCGGGTCGGCTGCGACAATTTCGGCTGATCGCATTTGAGCCGCGCGGATTGCCCTGAAACCGCCCGCTGCGGACCAAAACCGGGGTCCGATCGACGCGGGCAGAGCAAGAAGACACCGCGCCGCTCCTGGCGAAGAGGAGGCAGGCCCTTTATAGTGCTTGCGGCGGACGGCAAGGCGTGCGGTCCGGACGTTGGGGGCGTGAGCCGTGGCTTTCCTTTCTCGTTTGCGTTCGCTCATCGTTTTGACGCTGATCGCGCTGTCGCTTTCGGGCTGCGGCTACAACGTCATCCCGACCAAGGAGGAAGCCGCCAAGGCTCAGTGGGCCGAAGTCCAGAACCAGTACCAGCGCCGGGCCGACCTGGTGCCGAACTTGGTCGCGACCGTCCAGGGCTATGCCAAGCAGGAAAAGGACGTGCTCACCGCCGTCACCGAGGCCCGCGCCAAGGCGACCGCGATCAACCTCACCGCCGACGACCTGACCGATCCCGATAAGGTCAAGGCGTTGCAGCAGGCGCAGGCCCAGCTGTCCGGCGCGCTCGGGCGCCTGCTCGCGGTGAGCGAAAACTACCCGGACCTCAAGTCGAACCAGAATTTCCTGGCGCTGCAGTCGCAGCTCGAGGGGACCGAGAACCGCATCGCGGTCGCCCGCAAGGACTACATTGCGTCGGTGCAGGACTTCAACACGGCGCTCAGGACCTTCCCGACCGTCCTGTGGGCCAATACCGTCTTCCGCTCGGTGAAGCCGCTCGTCCCGTTCACGGCGGAGGCTGACGCGCAAGCGGCCCCGAAGGTGAAGTTCTAGCCGCAAGGGGGGCGGCGCCATGCTCCGCTCGGGCCCGCGCGCGCTCATCGCCCTCCTCATCGCGGCGCTGTGGATCGGCGCGGCTTTGGCGGCGACGAACTTTCCGGCCCTGACCGGTCGGGTTGTCGACGCGGCGAAGATCCTGTCTCCGGTCACCATCGCGGACCTCGAGCGCAAGCTCGCCGATCTCGAACAGAAGTCGGGCATCCAGCTCGAGGTCGCCACGGTCCCCTCCCTCGACGGCGAGGAAATCGAGCCTTACGCCAACGACCTCTTCCGCTTCTGGAAGCTCGGCGAGGCCAAGAAGGACAACGGAGTTCTGCTGCTGATCGCGCCCAAGGAGCGAAGGGTGCGCATCGAAGTCGGCTACGGTCTCGAGGGCACGCTGACGGACGCGATCTCGAGCCTGATCATCGCCAACGCCATCGCGCCGCGCTTCAAGGCCGGCGACTTCGACGGCGGCGTGACGCGCGGGGTCGACGACATCGTCACCACGCTGACGACCGACTCGGCCGAGTGGAAGCCGAAAAAGCCCGACATGCGGGCCGAGTCGGATGCGACGCTGTTCGACGCCATCGCGCCCTTCCTGATCATCCTCTTCATTCTGTTCGTCTTCAGCCGGGTCAGCCGAAGGACCGGCGGCAACGTCGTCATCCCGATGGGCGGCGGGTTCGGCGGCGGGTTCGGCGGCGGCGGCTTTGGCGGGGGAGGCTTCGGCGGCGGCGGATTCTCAGGCGGCGGCGGTTCGTCGGGCGGCGGCGGCGCGTCGGGGGGCTGGTGATGATCGATCCGGCCGTGGCGGCCCGTATCGAGGCGGCCTTCGACGAGGCCCAGAGGCGAACCCGGGCGCCGCTCGTCTGCGTGCTGGCGCATGCCTCGACCTCGCGCGACGCCGAGTTCCTGCTGGCGGCCTGCATCCTCGCGCTGGCTGCGCCGCTGCCGCTCCTCCTGTTCACGGAGATGTCGGCGCACCGCATCTATGTCGCCCAGCTCCTGGTCGCGATCCTCGCCGCCGTGCTCGGCGCCGCGCCCTGGCTGCGCCGGGCCCTCGTTCCGCTCCGCGCGGCGCGCTCCGCCTGCCATCGCGCCGCGCTGGCGCTATTCGTCCTACGGGGACTCGACCGCTCGCAATGCGGCGTGCTCGTGTACGTGTCGCTCGCCGAGCATTACATCCGCATCGTCACGGCGGAACAGGCCGCGGCGGTCGTCCCGCAGGAACACTGGCAGGCGCTTGTTGACGAGGCGCTCGGCCCGCTCGCCAAGGGCGCGATCGAGACGGCGCTGACCGACCTCGCCGCCGGCTGCGCCGACCGGCTCGCCGGACCGTTCCCGCCGACGACGCCATGGGAGCCGCCGTCCCGTCAGCGCTTCCACATGCTCTGAGGCGTTCGAAGCGGCTGGCCGCATGAACGCCGACCGTTCGGTCGACGTCTGGTTCGGCCCGAAGGAGCCGGCCAGCGACGAGCCGACCGATTGGGCGCCAAACCCTCGCCGGGCAGTCGCTCCTCAGATGTACCGGCCCGCCTCATAGCCTTGCGTCGTCGCATCCATGACGCCGCCGACTTTCAGCGCATCGCCGATGACTTTGACGTCAAACCTCGCGTCGCGCAGCTCGTCGGCGAGTCCGTTGACCGGCTTGGACCCGACCGCGATGACGACCGTGTCCGCAGGGAATTCCATTTCGGCTTGCCCTTTGGCCTTGACAGACCCCGCGGTAATTTCCGTCACCTTCTCCTTGGTGTAGAGTTCGACTTTGCGGTCCTCGAGGGCCTTGAGCAGGTGCTTCCGGGGGGCCAGCGCCTCGTTCGGCGCAATCTCGTCCAGCATTTCAATGACGACGACGTGCCTCAGCGTCTGCGCCAGAAAATGCGCGGTTTCCGCGCCCACCTGCCCGCCGCCGATCACGACGCAGTTCTTGCCGGGATAGACCTTGCCCGCGAGGACGTCGTCGGCGAACACGACGTTGGCGTTGTCGATTCCCTTGATCGGGAGCTTGAAGGGCGCCGCACCGGTGGCGAGAATGATCGAATCCGGCTTCTCGCGCAGCATCGAGGCGACCGCCGCCTTAGCGCCGTATTTGATCTCGACGCCCAGTTTCGCGCACTGGTTCGTCTGCCACACGATGAAATCGGCGATCTCCCCTTTGCAAGGCGGCACCGACGCAAGGAAGAGCTGGCCGCCGGCGTGGCTCTCTTTTTCGTAGACCGTCACATTGTGACCGGCCTTCTTGGCGCTCATCGCCGCCTCGAGGCCGGCCGGGCCAGCTCCGATCACCGCCACGTTCTTCTTCACTTTGGCGGGCTCGATGGCGCAAGTCGTCTCGTTTCCCAGGGTCGGGTTCAGCGCGCAGCGGATCGGATTGTCGGTGAACAGGGTACCGATGCAGCCGACATCGCAGCCGATGCACCGTCGGATGTCCTCAAAACGCCCCTCCCTCGCTTTGTTTGGCAGCTCGGGATCAGCCAGCGAAGCCCGGCCCATGGCGACGAAATCGGCCTTGCCGGCCTTGAGCACGCTGTTCGCCAGGATGGGATCGTTGATACGAGACACGGCGATGACCGGAATGTTGCAGATCTCCTTGATCTCCTTGGCCATGTCGACGATCCAGGCATGCTTGACGTAACTGCTCGGCACAACCAGGTCGGACGACAGATAGTTGCCGGCGGAAACCTGGATCATATCCAATCCGGCTTCCTCGAAGTAAGGAACCAGCGCCTTGGTGTCTTCCAGCGTCAAGCCGCCCTCGACGTGCTCGTCGGCGGAAACCCGCATATCGATAATGAAATCGTCGCCGCACTTGGCGCGGACGTCACGAATGATCTCCACCGCGAACCGCGCGCGGTTCAGGAAACTTCCGCCGTATTGGTCGACGCGCTTGTTCGCGTATGGCGACAGGAATTCCGTGATCAGATACCCATGCGCGCCGTGAATCTCGACGCCGTCGAAGCTGCATTTTTTGGCGCGCAGCGCCGTGTCGCCGAATTTGCCGACGATCTGTTTGACCTCTTCGGTCGTCAGCGCCTTCGGCACGTCCGTACCGAAAGGACATGCGATCGCCGACGACGAATAGGGAGCCGAAAGGATCGCGCCCTCGTTGGTTTGCCGGCCGCAATGATAGATCTGCGCAAGGATCACCGCGCCGTACTGATGCACCCGTTTGGGCAGCTCGCGGTGGCTTTCGATTTGGTCGTCGCTCCAAAGTCCGGCGACGTTGCGAAACCCACGACCCATGGGGTCGACCGCTCATGAATCCCCTCATTTTTCGGCAGCTGTTAGGGCGCTGGCTAGGAGCGTGTTTTGATTGATCATTTCTCCGAATCTGATGAGGAGGGGTCGGAGGCGGGGCTCGGGCATGTTGGGGATGAGACCGAACCACATGCACCCTTGACGGAACAGGGAGTGGGTTCGGCGCCTGGTCGTGCTGGTTCGCAAGTCCTTGTCCATGCCGAGGCTCTCGCCGGCGGCGCCGAGCAAGGTGAGCAGGAGGATGGCGAGTGCGTTGAGAAACAACAGTCGGTCGCGCCGCATCGGGTCGGCGATTCTCAACTCGGCCATGCCCATGCCGAAACGCAGATCCTTGGTGTCGCGAAAGCTCGGTTCGATCGTCCAGCGCTTGGCGTAGAGGCCGATGATCGCCGTGGCCGACTTGGCGCCGTCGCCGGCGGCCAGATGCCAAGCCTCCTTCATGCCCTTGGCGTGCACGTGGACGCAGGCGCCGACCTCGAAGCCTTCCCTGGTCAACTTCGCTCCCGTCAGCTTTCGCGCCCGGCCGCTGGCGCCAACCCATTGAGCCGCCTTGCGAGTTTCGCCGTCGGTGGCGCTCACGAACGTGTCGCCGCGAAACCGGATCACGTAGTCGAAGCCGAGTTCGCGCAAGAATTCCATCAGCCGCACGTCGGCGAAGCCGCGATCGGCGAGGATCGTTACGCGCACCCCCTCGGGCAGCGCTTCCTTCAGCCGAGCCAGGCAAAAGTCCTCGAATTCGTTGCGCCGGCCCGTGAGCTCGGCCTTGTAGACCGTCAGCCACAGCAGCGGCTGGGCGCGCCCATAGGTCGTAACCAAACTCAACATGAGGGTCGATTGATCGTCGGCGTCGAAGTCGGTCCAGTCCATCGCAACGTCGATTTCCCGATCGTCACCAATGGCTTGACGAATCCATGGCGTGAACAGGCGGCCGAGATCGACGCCGGGGTTGCTCAGCAGGCGGTCGACCTGCTTGGTGGCGTGCTTGGCTTTCAGGCCGTGCGCTTGCGCCAAAGCCAACCCGATCGCCGAAACCGCCAGCGACGTCGAATGCAGCACCCCCAGCACGCCATCGCTCACAGATGCAATCCGCTTGGCGTGCAATTCGCCGTCGAAGCACTCCCCGACCCACTGCGACACCATATCCGCCCGGAAATCCCCAACCCGCATCGCCGCCCCCGTGATCCAAAACTCACGGCCTTCGGCGCCTGGATCATGGCAATATCGAGTCAATCATAAAACGAGGGGATTCCTGAGGGTCGACCGCGTAGTCTTCCGTGATGATCAAGCCAAAGCCGCCTTTCGCCCTGGCTTCGTGATAGGCGATATACCGCTCCGTTGCCTTACCGTCCTCCGTACAGTAATCGGTAACCATCGCGGGAACGGTGCAGCAATTCTTGATCGTCTTGCCCTTGATCGTATAGGGTGTGAATAGCGCGTCGAGCATGACCTTATGTGTCCTCTGCTTTGTCTGACGATGGACAGCCGGACGAGGGGTCCGTCGGCGACCGGCTCAATCCGCTCGCCCCCCCTCGCGCCGGGGCCCGCCACGCAGCGCTTCGTTTGTCGGTTGGGGAGGGGGAAGTAAGCGCCGGTGAGCCGTCATTGGGATGATGGGCTTGCCGCAATCTGCGCCATGACGGCGCAGGAACTTGCCAACAGGCAACGCCCCCTTCCTCACGAGTCTAAGCCGTCCCGAAGTAACGACTAGCAAAAGCGTCCTGGCAAACGTTGATCTGGGTCAATTGGGCCCGACTACGGATGGACAAATAACAAAAACAATGGTGACTTCGGCCGCGCGGTCCGGCGCCATTCATCCTGGTGACGACGGAGGCGCTGACGCATTCCGCGATCCTGCGCCGCCCGGACATCCTCGCCGACGAAAAGACTGGAGAGTTTGTCGATGAGGCGACCCGACATGTCCTCCAATATTTGCGAAAGGCCGAAGGGCGCCGGAAGAGATGGTTTCGACGAGGCCTGCCGGCGGCTGCAGGCCCGGGCGGGGAAATCGGTCGCCCTCGCCGTCAGAAGGCGGCGCAGACCGTCGAGTCGACACGCAAAGGCGCGCTTTCCTGATGGAACTGCTTCTTATAGGCGTCCCGCATGGCCTCGATCTTCCCTTCGCTCGTGGCGTCGGCTTTATAGAGGATGAGGAGCACGCGGGTCGCTTCGCGGTAGATACGCCCGTCGCCGGAACGCCACTGTCCCTGCGCGTCAAAAACGGTGAGACCGTCGGGAAACCTTGGCGTCACCTCCGAGTCGAGAAACGTCGACCACGCCCGCTCGGTGACGAAGGGGCGTCCCTTGACGGACGCGCCGAAATAAAGTTCGACCTGCTGCATCGGCGAGGTCGGTCCGGCGCATCCTTCGGCGTGAGCCGCAAGGGTCGACAGGACGCCGACGCCGATCAGCATGATCGCTGTCGCAATTCCGCGCGCAATCGGTTGCGAAGGCCGAGGACCCCGTGGCCTTTTGGACAAGTCCAACGCCTCCCCCCTGTCCCCGAAGTCCCAAGTTTGCGGCGCGAACCCATCGCGGTCAAGCGAGCGGAATCGTGTGGCCGGGGCCCGGGAGGGCGACGAGGCGGCCAGCGCCAGCGCCACGAGCCCGCGGAGAGTCTTTACTCGCGACGCGCGCCGGTCTAGGCGCGAGCGCTGGGTTGTTTCTCCGACCTGGATAAGGAGCGTTGCATGAGCCAGGCCGTCTTCCTGCAAGGAGCGAGGGGCGTGCGCGTCGGGCCCTACAACCTTCGGTCAGGCCGGCCAGGAGAGACGCTGATCGACGTCGCCGCGGTCGGCATCTGCGGCAGCGACCTGCACTACTACAAGGACGGCGCCATCGGCTCGGCGAAAGTCGGCGACGCCTTCACGCCGGGTCACGAGTTCGGCGGCTATCTATGCGAGGACATCCCCGAACTGGGGCTTCATCGCGGAGCGCTGGTCGCCGTCGACCCAAACGGCGCCTGCGGACAATGCGAATGGTGCCGCGAGGGCTACGGCAATCTCTGTCCGAACGTGGAATTCATCGGCGCGCCGCCGTTCGACGGCGCGATGGCGTCGCAGATCTGGGTCCCGAAAAAGCAGGTCGTCCCGCTCCCCGAGATGATGACGCCGCTCGATGCGGCGATGCTCGAACCGCTCGGCGTCGCCATTCACGCCGTCGATCTGGCGAAGCCCCGTCTCATGGAGCCGGTTGCGCTGCTTGGCGCCGGCCCGATCGGCCTTCTGATCCTACAAGTGTTGAAGGTGGCGGGCGCCGGGCCGGTCGACGTCGTCGAACCGCTCGAGCACCGACGCAGGGCGGCGCTCGATCTTGGCGCGAGAGCCGCCTTCGCCTCGACGGCCGACTTCGTCGGCGGCGAGGGCAAGGGCGGCCGGCCGCTGGTCGTCGAGGCGACCAACAGCCCGCTCGGGTTCCGCGACGCCGTGATCGCGGCGCGGATCGGCGGGCGCGTCGTGCTCACCGGCATTCCGGACGGCGACGTCTATACGCTGCCTGCGGCGGACCCCCGGCGGCGCGGCCTCAAGATCAAGTTCGTCCGCCGCATGGGAGACGATTATCCGCGCGGCGTCGCGCTCATCGCCTCGGGCCGGGTGGACGTGCAGGCCGTGGTGAGCCACCAGGCCCCGCTGAGCCGCGCGGCCGAACTGTTCGACGCTCTCGCCGAGAGCCGGCCCGGCTATCTGAAAGCGCTGCTGCTGCCGAACGCCTGATCGCGCCGACGAGCTACGCCCAAATAGGGGAAACGGCTTGACTGTCCGTCAACGTTCACGCCGTCCGCGCGCGAGCCGCGCGGCGTCGCGCGGAAAGGCGCTCGCTCCTCATGAGCGGGCCATGTAGTGTCTGGCGCATGAGCTTGAGCCGCGAAGAAGTCGAACGCTATGCGCGCCAGATCGTGCTGCACGGCGTCGGCGGCCCGGGACAGACCAAGCTGAAGGCGGCGCGGGTCCTCGTCGTGGGCGCTGGCGGGCTCGGCTCTCCGGCGCTGCAATATCTGGCCGGCGCGGGCGTCGGAACGCTCGGGATTGTCGACGACGACGTGGTCGCGCTGTCAAACCTGCATCGCCAGATCCTTCACGGAACCGACGATGTTGGCCGAGCGAAGACGGCAAGCGCGGCAGACGCGATCCGTCGACTGAACCCGCATGTGACGGTCGAACCGATCGGCCTTCGGCTCGATTCGGCGAACGCGCGGCGACTCGTGGCGCAGTTCGACGTCGTGCTCGACGGCTCCGACAATTTCGAGACGCGCTATGCGCTCTCGGACGCCTGCTACTGGGAGCGCCGGCCGCTCGTGGCCGCCGCGCTCGGCGCGTTCGACGGGACCCTGACGGTGCTGAAGCCCTACGAGATCGGGCAGGACGGTCGGCCGAACCCGACCTACCGCTGCCTCTTTCCCGAACCGCCGGGGCCGGGCGTGGTTCCGACCTGCGCGGAGGCGGGCGTGCTCGGCGCGATCGGCGGCATCCTCGGGTCGCTCATGGCGCTCGAGGCGATCCGGGAGATCGTCGGCGGATTCGGCGACGGCGACGAAGGCCTCGTCGGACGGCTGCTCATGATCGACCTCAAGGCGATGCGATTCGAGACGCTGCGGTATGGCTGGGACGAGTCGAATCCCCTCAGCGGAACGCGAGCTCCGTAGACGCGCCGTTTTTGGTCAGACCCGCGGCGGCGCCGCGTGCAGGGCCGCCCTCGGCGAACGGCGCGCCGTCAAATTTTCCCACCTTCGTTCGCCCGTAAGCCCTTGATAAGTCCCAATTCCCGGAAGGAAATTGAAGCGGATTGAAGCCGCCGTGCGCGTCAAGCGAAGCTTTTGGAAGCCGTTTGAAGGAATTTGAAGGCGCGCGGCCGTCCCCGTAACCTCTCACCCCTCTCCCCGCAACCAGACGCAGGCAGGGAGAGGGATACGTTCACAAAGCCGCCCCGCGGCCCCTCACACGTCGTCGTTGCCGCCCGAGCTGTCATCAAATGACGAGTTGTCGAGGAAGCCCGCGTCGTCCGGCATGCTCGGATCGAAATGGTCTGCGTCGTCGCGCCCCGGCGCGGATTCGAAGATGTTCACCGTCTCGTTTCCTCCGCCCGGCTGGCCGCCGCCGAACAAACCTGCGTTCGAACCACCGCCGAACAGACCGCCGCCCGAATGGCCGGAAAACAGGCCGCCGAGCAGATTGCCGATGGCGACGCCGCCTGCGACGCCCGCCGCGGTCGACGCGGCGTTCTGCAGGAAGCCGCCGCCACCGCCCTGTTGGGGCGCCGGCGCGGGCTGGGGCTGGGGCGGACCGCCCCACGGACCTGGACGCTGCGGCGCGTATCCCGACGGCGGCGGGGGCGCATAGGCAGGCGCCTGCGGGGGCTGCTGCGGGTAGCCTTGATCGGCGTTCGGCCGGAACGGCGGGGGCGCCGATGGCGCGGCGCCGCCGAAGATCGATCGGCCGAGATTGCCGAGGAAGCTTCCCTGTTCCTGTCCGCCCTGAGCCGCATGGGCGGCAGCGGCTTCGAGGTCGGCGATGTGGTGCGCGGCGGCCTCGAGCGCGCGTTGCTGGACAAGCACGGTCTGGGCCAGCACATAAGGGGCGAAGGGCGCCGCGCGAATGGCGTCGTTGATGAAAGCCTCGGCCTGCGGATCGCGGGTGTTCGCGCCGGCGCCGTTGACGCGGTCAAACAGTCCGGCGAGCATCTGACGTTCTTCGGGGGTCATCATGGTCTCCCATGCGGGCCTGAGCCGCCCGCGCCCGGGCATATGGACACGGCGTGTGACCAATCCAAGACGGGGGCGCCGATTTTCGCGCACTGGCTTGGACGAAAGGTTCGTCCGAACCGCTGCGGCGACCGTGCGGCTTTACTCCGCTATGCCAATCGTCTACGCCATTTCCGCAATAAGCCCCGGCCCCTGCTTATTGTCAGGCGCCGGGGTTTCATGCTTTTCAAGGACCACGGAGGGCAAACGCCGGTGGCCAATGTAGTGGTGGTCGGCGCCCAGTGGGGCGACGAAGGCAAGGGGAAGATCGTCGACTGGCTGTCGGTCGGCGCCGACGTCGTTGTCCGCTTCCAGGGCGGACACAACGCCGGCCATACGCTGGTGATTGACGGCAAGGTGTTCAAGCTGGCTCTGCTCCCGTCAGGCATCGTCCGCGCTGGCAAGCTGTCGGTCATCGGCAACGGGGTGGTCCTCGACCCCTATCACCTCGTCGACGAGATTGAGAAGATCCGCGGTCAGGGCGTCGAGGTCACTCCCGAAAATCTCAAGATCGCCGAAAACGTGCCGCTGATCCTGTCGCTCCACCGCGAACTCGACGCCCACCGCGAATTGGCCTCGTCGCGCGGCGCGAAGATCGGCACGACCAAGCGCGGCATCGGCCCCGCCTACGAGGACAAGGTCGCTCGACGCGCGATCCGCCTGATGGACCTCGCCGAGCCGGATGCGCTCGATGACAAAATCGAGCGCCTACTCGCCCATCACGACCCGCTCTGCCGCGGGCTCGGTCTGCCCGCGCCCAGCGGGAGCGCAATCCGCGACGAGGTTCTGGCGATTGCGCCGAAAGTCCTGCCGTTCATGGCTCCGACTTTTGACCTGCTCGACCGCGCGCGGCGGGCCGGCAAGCGCATTCTCTTCGAGGGCGCCCAGGGCGCGCTGCTCGACGTCGACCATGGCACCTATCCCTTCGTCACGTCCTCGAACACCGTGGCCGCCAATGCGGCGACCGGATCGGGAATGGGACCGGGCGCGATCGGCTACGTGCTCGGCATCGCGAAGGCCTATGTCACGCGCGTCGGCGCCGGGCCATTCCCGACTGAGCAGGACAACGAGGTCGGCCGGTTGATCGGCCGGCGCGGCAATGAATTTGGCACCAATACCGGGCGCCCGCGGCGCTGCGGCTGGTTCGACGCGGTGCTCGCCCGCCAGACGGCGCGGACCTGCGGCATTGACGGCATCGCCCTGACAAAACTTGACATTCTGGACGGGTTTGAAGAGATCAAGGTCGCAATCGGCTACCGGCTCGACGGCAAGGAGATCGATTATCTGCCGGCGTCCCAGTCCGCGCAGGCGCGGATCGAGCCAATTTACGAGACGATCGAAGGATGGAAGGGCGTCACGAGCAAGGCGCGGTCCTGGGCCGATCTGCCGGCGCAGGCGATCAAATACGTTCGCCGGATCGAAGAATTGGTTGGCGCGCCCGTCGCGCTCCTGTCTACAAGCCCTGAGCGAGACGACACAATTCTTGTCCACGATCCCTTCCAGGATTGACGGCCCGGAGACCCATCGATCGGATGTCGAATGGCTGACTATCAATCGCTGCTCACGCGGGCGGTCGCGAATCTGCCGCCCTCGAGCACCGCAGCGTCCCGGCAGGCGATCTATGACCGCGCGCGCAAGGCGCTGGTGACGCAGCTGAGGTCATTGCGCCCGCCGCTGCCGGAAAGCGACATTGCCCGCGAAGAAACCGCGCTCGACAAGGCGATTGCTGCGGTCGAGGCGAATTGCGCTCCGACCGACGCGCCGCCAGCCGCGGGCGTTCCGCCTTCGCCTCCCGCGCCCGCCTCCGCTGCGCCTGCGGCGAAAGCTCCGCCCACTCCCGCCGGGAGAACTCCTTATGCTCCCGCCGCGCCGCGCGAAGCGGCGGCCCAGAAGCCAGGCCTCGCCGTTCCGCCCTCGCCGACGTCGAGCCGCGCCTCGCCGCTCCCGCCGGTTCCGCCGGCCCCGTCGCCGAGCCACGCCTCGCCGCCTCGGGCCGGCGCTGCGACGGCCCGGTTCGGCACTCGGGGGGCCCCGTCCTCGGCGCTGGTCGAGCCTCGTCCCGCGCCCGCCCGACCTTCCGCGACGGTCGGCGCCCCGCGCCCGACCGCGTCGCCGTTTTCGGCCCGGCCGGTCGTTCAGTCGCGCGGCGAGCCCGATGGGCCGAAACCGCCGCCCATCCAGGTCGCCCCGCCGAACGCCGACGGCGCCGTCGCGCCACCGGTGATCGCGGCGCAAGCGGACGGCGACATGCCCGCTTCCGCCGATCTTGCGGCGGTGGCGCCGGGCGACCGGACGGGCCCGATCGAGGCCCCGGACGCGCCGCCGGTCCCTGCGAACCGGGCGGAAGAAGCGGAAGACGCGGCCCCGGCGCTCGATCCACCGTTCGGCGGCGCTGCGCTGAAGCTCGAAGCGGAAGGCGTGCGCCCTGTCGCGCCTTCCGCGCCGGTCGAGAAACGGCGGACCTGGCCATGGGCGGCGCTCGCGGTCGTGTTCGGGATCGTGCTGTCGATCGCCGTCGTTGCGATCGTGATGCGGCAAAAGCCTCAGGATCTTGCGATTCATCCTCCCGCGCCGCCGACCGAGGCCACCCAGGCCCCGGCTAAGATCGCCCAGCGCGCGCAGCCGTCCACCGAAGGCGAAACCGCCTCTCCGCCAGCCGCCGCGCCGGACGCGGGGCAGCCGCAAACGGGGCAGCCGACGGCCGAAGGCGCCGCGCCGCCCAACGTTCAATCCCATGCGCCGGGCGAGGGCCAGGCTGAAGGAACGTTGCCGACCGCGGCGCGCGCGGCGATGTTGATCGCCTCCGCCGACAATCCCCAGAAGCCCGTCGTCAACCTTGGCTCGACCGTCTGGTCGACGATTCCCGCCCCGCAGGATCAGCCGAGCGGCGTGGCGGTCCAGGCCGACGCCGATATTCCGGACCTGAAGATGCACGCGTCGATGGTTCTCCGGAAAAACACGGATCCGACGTTGCAGGCGACCCACACCATCGACCTGAAATTCACCTTCCAGGAGGGGGCGCCGTTCAAGGGGTTCAAGGACGTCGGCCTGCCGCAGGCGCGAAAGCTCGACTCGCCCGCCTCCGAGGCCATGAGCGCGGTCAAGGTCAAGATCGGCGACGACTATTTCCTGTTCGCGCTCGCCAAGGGCGACCAGGACGCCGCCCGCAACCTGGACCTCATGCGGACCCGGGCTTGGTTCGATTTCCCGCTGTTGCTCAACGACGGGCGCATCGCCAAGCTCGTCTTCCAGAAGTCGGTGGAAGGCGACGCGATGCTGCAGAAGGCGCTCGACGCGTGGAAGTGATAGGAGGCCTCGAGAAAGGGTCGTGACGAATTCGTGAACGGTTGTCATCCCGCTTTGGATCAGCTGAAGCCTCCTAGTGAGGCTGAGCATGCAGCCTTCTGTTACAACCCCCGCGCCAATCATACATTGCAGTCACTGTGGGTCAGAGTACCTCAAGATGTGGAGTCAACGACCTTCGACTCTCAAGGCCGCCGCCGAGCAAGCCGCTATGCATGGAAATTTTGGAGCGTTCATTCGCGAATTCCTAGATGAGTTCTATGCCCTGACCAACTCCGAGGCACAGCTACAAGCCATTAGGGAAGAACCCCCAATACTGAATCATCCCACGGCCAATGCTTATTTGGCAGCAGTTGCGGAACAATTATCTCTAACCAATCGACTACATCCGCCAGATTGGACACAGCAGAAACGCCGCTTTCTGAAACGCCCCTTCTTCCCTGCGCAACTTGATTCTCTGAAAGCGCTTTGCATCAAAGAAAGTCCCACTGCTTTCCGGCGACGCATGATTTTTGTCGACTCGAACCCACTCTCCCGCCCAAGGCGACGCCAACACGAGGCCGACAGGAATGCTTCTTAGCAAAACCGACATCATCGAGGGACTCAGACTACTCGACAAAAAGGCGCGCGATGCAAACATAACAGTTGATCTGGCAATTTATGGCGGCGCCGCTCTTGCCCTCGCCTTCGATATGCGTACTGCAACCCGCGATGTCGACGCCGTCATTCGTAGCCATCAGTCTTTCGTCCGCAACGCGGTGCGGGAAATAGCCGCCGATCGCAATTGGCCAGACGACTGGCTCAATGACGCTGTCAAAGGCTTCATTTCGCCGTCTGAACAAATGGAGCTGATGAAAGACTTTCAGGGGTCTCCCCATGGAGGGCTACGCATCCATATCCCAACGCCCGAATATCTCCTCGCTATGAAATGTATGGCCATGCGCCTTGACGACCCCGACGCCGCGCATGACGTCGCCAACATCAAGAACCTCGCGAAACTCCTCGGACTGGAATCACCTGAAGATTTCTTCGACATAATCAGACAATTTTATCCTGAATCTCTCAGAGTCCGTCCACGAAGTCTATCAAGGATTGCAGAGCTTTCGTGCCATGAGGCGGATGGAGGCAAGTTGCAGGAAGGCCAGCGCGTTGCAGGTCCGGTTTTCAAGATCCTTGGCAAGACGTCGGCAGCGGTTCAGCCAGGCAAACGTACGCTCAACCACCCAGCGGCGCGGGAGAACGACGAACCCCTTGGCGGCGTCCGAGCGTTTGACGATCTCGACCTCGACCCCCGCGAGAAAGATGGCGGTCGCCTGTTCGAAGACTGGCCCTTGGTAGCCGCCGTCAGCGAAGATCTTCCGCAGGAATGGATAAAGCCCGAACAAAGTTGAAATCAGCAGCACGCCGCCATCGCGATCCTGGATATCCGCGGGGTGAACGATCGCGTGCATCAGCAAGCCTTCGGTGTCGACCAGGATATGCCGTTTCTTCCCCTTGATCTTCTTCCCTGCATCATAGCCATGCGGGTCAATTTGGTCCCCCCTTTTTCGGCGCTCTTCACGCTCTGGCTGTCGATGATGCAGGCCGTGGGGCTGGCCTCGCGTTCCAGTCTTTCGCGGCACGCGACATAGAAAGCGTGGTGCATCCGATCGATCACACCGTGGTGCGTCCACAGATCAAAATAGCTGAACAAGGTGCTCTTCGGCGGCAGATCTTTCGACACGTAGCGCCACTGGCAACCCGTGCTCAGAACATACATCAGGCCGTTGACAACCTCGCGCATATCCACCGATCGCCTCCGCCCACCCCGCTTGGCCGGCGGAATGAGCGGTTCGACCAGCGCCCACTCCTCATCCGTCAGGTCGCTTGGGTAGCGGAGATGGTCGCGGTTGTAGCGAGGGCGGTTTTCCGGCGTCCACATCGGCGGTCTCTCCTGACGAGCGACCCTCCTTGAATCACAACCGATTCCAACGATTCAACAAGTTTTTGGACGGACACTCATCACACCAAAAACAGCATTTGGGGTCGAAGAAATTGCCAACCGACTGAAGGCCGAGAAACCTCAAAGGACATAAAGTGTGCGACGCCGCTGATCGCAGGTTGCGCAAGCCAACTGGGCAATCGGCAGTACAGCCGGAGATTGGACGTTACTCTCACTTCAAATTGAAAACGCGGGTCGAGACGAAGTAGCCGCCTTCGATCACGCCGAAGGCGATGGGCGCGCCGAAGCAGGAGGCCCACGCCGGTCCCTGGGCCGCGGCGCCGCGCACCAGCAACGACTGCCCGCGCCTCAGGATCGCCGCGCCGTTCCGGTCGACCGGTAGCGCGGCAAGCTCGGAAAGCCCGGCCTGAAGCGGCAGCATGGCGCGCGCCATCAAACCGGAATCGTCGGGCAGGCGCTCGAGCGGCACGGCGTCGTCGACCGGGAACGGTCCGACGCGCATCCGCCTGAGTTCGATCACGTGTCCGTAGCAGCCGAGCGCCCGCCCGAGGTCCCGCGCTATCGCCCGAACATAGGCGCCCTTGCCGCATTCGGCCTCGAGCACCGCGGTGTCCGCGCCGGCCTCGACGAGCTCGAGGCGGTAGACATGGATCGGCCGGGCGGCGATGGCGAAGGTCTCGCCGTCCCGCGCCAGATCGTAGGCGCGCGCCCCGTCAATCTTGATGGCGGAAAAGGTCGGCGGAGTCTGCTCGATGAGGCCGATGAAGCGCGGCAGCAGCGCCGCAATCTCCGCCGGGCTCGGACGCAAGTCGGAGCGTGCGACGATCGCGCCCTCGGCGTCGTCGGTCGCGCTCTCCTCGCCCCAGCGCACCCGGAAGCGGTAGGCCTTGGCGCCGTCCTGCACCACCGGAACGGTCTTGGTCGCCTCGCCGAACGCGACGGGAAGGACGCCGGAGGCGAGCGGGTCGAGCGTCCCCGCATGCCCCGCCTTTTTGGCGTTGAACAGGAACTTGAGACGGCCAACCGCCTGCGTTGACGACACGCCGACGGGCTTGTCGAGATTGATCCAGCCGTTAACCTCGATGCGGGTCGAGCGCTTCTGCGGCCGCTTGGCGCGCCCGCGCCCGCCGCCGCGCTCCTGCACCGTCGGCGCCTCGTTCGCCGCCTCGTCAATCATGGCGCGTCGCCCTCCGTCTCGTCGCGCGGCCCGAGATCGCGCGCGACCTCAGGCGACTTCAGAAGCGCGTCGATGCGCTCTTGCGCGTCGAAGCTCGAATTGAGCGCAAAACGAAGATCGGGGGCAAACCTGAGGCTGATCCGGTGCGCGATCAGGCTCCTGAGCTCCTTCTTGTGGCGGTTCAGCGCGTCGATGGTCGCCGCCGCGTCCTGGCCGCCGAGCGGCATCACCGAGACCGTGGCGACCTTGAGGTCTGGCGACATGCGCACCGTGGGAACCGTGACCGGATGACGCTCGAGCGTGTCGTCGAGCACGTCGCCGCGCGCGAGGATCTCGGCCATGGCGTGGCGAATGAGCTCGCCGACCCTTTCGAGGCGATGGGTGGGGGTGTGAGACTTCGGGGAGGATCGGGACATCGGAGTCAACCTGGCGCTTGAACGCGCGGTTATAAGACGAATTCGGACGGCGCCTCGCGCCGGCGGCCAGGTTCAGATCGTCGCGAGCCGTGCCGAGAAGCCGGGCAGGGCGGCGAAGGTCAGCGCCTCGTCCGGGCCGCGCTCGACGATCGACCGCCAACCTCTTGCTTCCGGTCCCTGGTGGACGAACGTCGCGCGCCGCGCCGCGTCGATGACCCAGAGCTCGTTGACCCCGTAGCGGGCGTAGAGCTCCGCCTTGAGGCCGCGGTCGTAGGCGAGGCTCGTCGCGGCGACTTCGATGGCGAGCAGAATGTCGCGACCCTTGACGTCCTCGAGCCTAGGACCTTTCGGATAGACCGTGAGGTCCGGCTCAACGAACGTATTCGGGCTCAGATAGAGCGTCGACTCGACGCCCATCCACAAATGGTCGGGGAGCGCCCGCGCGATCGCGATGGTGAGCGCAACCTTGATGAGCTCTTGCGCGTGGGATTTCGCTTGCATGGGGACGATCTCGCCCTCGATCAGCTCGAAATTCTCGTCTTCCGAGATGATGCCTTCGTCCTGCATGCGCAGGATCTCGGCCACCGTGAAAGCCCGGCGGTCGAACCCTTCTGCGGCGCGTGTGACTTCCCCTCTCATGGCCGGCCTCCGTCCGCAGCGCCTCTAGAGCGTGCGGCGGATTTCCTCGACGTTGTAGCACTCGATGACGTCGCCGACCCGCATATCCTGATAGTTCTCGAAGGCCATGCCGCAATCCTGGCCCGCCTGGACCTGGCCGACCTCGTCCTTGAAGCGCTTGAGCGTCGACAGCTTGCCCTCGTGCACCACGACGTTGTCCCGGATGAGCCGGACATGCGCGCCCCGCTGGACAATCCCGTCGGTGACCCGGCAACCCGCGACATTGCCGACCTTCGAGATGTGGAAGATCTCGAGGATCTGCGCGTTGCCGAGCATGGTCTCGCGCAACGTCGGCGACAACATGCCGGAGAGGGCCGCCTTCACGTCATCCACGAGATTGTAGATGATGTTGTAGTAGCGGATCTCAATGCCAGCCTGCTCGGCAAGCTCGCGCGCCTCCTTATGGGCTCGCACGTTGAAGCCGAGGATGACCGCCTTCGACGCTTCGGCCAGAGTGACGTCCGACTCGGTGACGCCGCCGACGCCGCCGTGGATGACGCGCGCCACGACCTCATCGTTGCCGAGCTTCTCGACCGCGGCCATAATCGCTTCGACGGACCCCTGCACGTCGCCCTTGAGCACAATCGGCAGCTCCTTGCGCCCCGCGGCCTTGAGGTTGCTCATCATGTCGGAGAGCGAGGTGCGCACTGCGGGGCCGCGCGCCGCCGCCTTGTCGCGCTTCATGCGTTCGCGGTATTCGGTGATCTCGCGCGCGCGTCCCTCCGTCTCGACCACGGCGACGCGGTCGCCCGCTTCGGGCGCGCCCGAGAAACCGAGCACCTCGACCGGCATGGACGGCGACGCCTCGTCGACGGTCTGCCCCTTGTCGTCGATGAGCGCCCGCACACGGCCCCAGTTCGAACCGGCGACGACGAGGTCGCCGACATGCAGGGTGCCACGCTGCACCAGGACGGTTGCGACCGGACCCCGGCCGCGATCGAGCCGGGCTTCGATCACCGTGCCTTCGGCGCCGCGCGCAGGGTCGGCGACGAGGTCGAGCAGCTCGGCCTGCAGCGCGATCGCCTCGAGCAGCTTGTCCAGGTTGATCTGCTTGGTCGCCGAGACCTCGACGGCCAGCGCATCGCCGCCGAACGCCTCGACCTGCACGTCGTGCTGCAGCAACTCCTGCGTGACCCGCTGCGGATTGGCGTCCGGCTTGTCGATCTTGTTGATGGCGACGATGATCGGCGCCCCGGCGGCTTTGGCGTGGCGGATCGCCTCGATCGTCTGCGGCATGACGCCGTCGTCGGCTGCAACCACCAGGACCACGATGTCAGTCACCTTTGCGCCGCGCGCGCGCATGGCGGTGAAGGCCGCGTGGCCCGGGGTGTCGATGAACGTAATCGCCTCGCCTCCCGGCGCGACGACCTGGTAGGCGCCGATGTGCTGGGTGATGCCGCCGGCCTCGCCCGCGACGACGTTGGCGTGGCGGATCGCGTCCAGAAGCGACGTCTTGCCGTGGTCGACGTGGCCCATGATCGTGACGATCGGCGGTCGCGGAACCGGCGCGCCTTCGTCGTCGGGGCGGTCGAACAGCCCCTCCTCGACGTCGGAATCGGCGACACGCTTGACCGTATGGCCCATTTCCTCGGCGATAAGCTCGGCAGTGTCGGCGTCGAGCACGTCAGTGAGCGTGACCATGCGCCCCTGACGCATCAGGAGCTTGATCACGTCAACGGCCCGCTCCGACATGCGGGCGGCGAGTTCCTGGATCGTGATCGCCTCGGGAAGCACGATCTCGCGCGCGATTTTCTCTTTCTGGTCGTGTATCCCCCCGCCCTTGAGGCGCTGGGTGCGGCGCCGGAACGAGGCGACCGAACGCGTGCGCTCCTCGTCCGCTGCGGTGGCAGTCGCGACCGTCAGGCGGCCGCGATTGCGCTGCTCGGCGCCGCGCGTCGGGCGGGGCGTCGGCAGCATGACTTTCTGCGGCAGGATCGGGCCAAGGGGCGCGCGCTTGACAACCCGCGCCTCGTCCTCGGTCGCGGCTTTGGGCGTCGGGCGCGGCGCGGCCGGGGCCGAGGCGGCCAGCTGGGCCGGCGCTTGCAGCTGCGGCGGCTTGCGCGGCGCAACAGGCGCGGCAGGCGGCGGCGGCTCGCCGGCCAGACGGCGGCGCGCCTCTTCCTCGGCTTGACGCTTGAAAATGGCGTCCTGGGCGCGACGCGCCTCCTCCTCGCGCTTGCGCGCTTCGGCGGCATCGCGTTCGGCGCGTTCGCGGGCCTCTCGCTCGCGGCGCGTCTCGGCCTCCGCCTCCTGGCGGCGTCGGTCTTCCTCCTCGCGCGCGCGCGCCCCCAGCAGCGCCCTGGCGCGCGCTTCCCGCTGCTCGGCGGTGAGCGTCGGCAGGACGACGCCGGTCTTGGGCGGCGGCGGCGCGCTCGGACGCGCTGGCGCGCCTTTCCCGGGGGCGAGCGAAACCGGCGGCTTCGGCGCCGGAGCCGCGCTCGGGGCGGCCGGCGGAGCCTCGCCCGGCCCGAGGACGCGACGCTTGACCTTCTCGACCACGACCGCCTTGCTGCGCCCATGCGAAAAGCTCTGGCGCACAGTGCCCTGCTCGACCGGGCGCTTCAGGTGCAAGGTCGGCTTCGGCGGCGCCGCGCCGGTCGGCTTGTCGCTATTGCTCGTTTCGTTCATTCCCAATCCTAATGGTTGGCTTTTCAGCCAATTCGTCCGTTCGCTCGTTCGTCGCCGGGCTCGAGGCCGAGGCGTCGCCGCCGCCGGTCTTCCAAGTCGCGTTCGCCTCGGTCGCGCGAAAACAGCGCAGCCGCTCGGCCCGCGCCAGGAAGGCCGATGTCGCTGCGCCGGATTTGAGAGCAGCATGTATCACATTTGCCTTCCCCAATGCCAAACCCAATTGATGCGACGAGAAGAGATTGAGTTCGGGCGACCGCCGTCCCGTCGTCGGGCCGGCTCCGGAGCGCCCGTTCGCGTTTGGCGAGGCCGTCGGCCGCGCCGTCGGCGGCCTGGATCAGCACGGCGACCCCGTCATCCGCGATCGCGGAATTGACCTTGAACGCGCCCGCGATCACGAGACCCACCTTGTTCGCCATCGACAGGGACTGCAGCGCGTCGCGCTCGAGCAGGGCGTCCACGTCGCCGGCGAGATCGGCGGGCGCATTCGCTTTGGCGCGAAAGGCGCGGGCGAATGCGCCCCTGGAAGCCGCCCGGCGGACCGCCTCAGCGCTGAGGCTTGTCCAGACGCCGCGACCGGGCAGCTTGCGGCGGATGTCCGGCACGACCGCGCCATCGGGGGCGAGCGCGAAGCGCAGCATCGCGTCGGGTGGTCCTTTGACTCCCGTTGCGATGCAGGTCCGCTCAGACCCGCCCTCGTCATCGCGCGCGCGCCTCGTCAATCCGTCGTTTCCGCGTCTCGTCAGGCGGCTTCGCCTTCCCCGTCGTGCGCCTCGCCTTCCGGCTCAGGCGCCGGCGCCTCGATCCAGCCGGCGCGAACACGCGCGTCAAGGATCATGGCGTCGGCCTGCGCCCTCGTGACGTCGAATCCGCTGAGATAGCCGGCCCTTGCCTGCTCGCCCTCGGTCCAGCCGACGAGATCGTCGCTCGCGCAGTCGGCGAGGTCTTCCAGCGTCTTGACGCCGTTCTCGCCGAGCTTGACCAGCATCGCCGTCGTCAGGCCCTCGACCTCTTTCAGTTCGTCTGTCACGCCTAGCGCCTTTCGTTTATCGTCGAGCTCGGCCTCGATCGCCGCCAGATGGTTTTGCGCACGCGCCTGGATCTCGGCGGCCGTCTCGTCGTCGAAGCCTTCGATCGTCGCGAGCTCGCGCGGCTCGACATAAGCGATTTCTTCGACCGTTCGAAAGCCTTCCGAAGCCAGGAGCTGCGCGACGGTCTTGTCGACGTCGAGCGAGTCCATAAACTGGGCGGTGCGCTCGGCGAATTCCTTCTGGCGCCGCTCCGACTCCTCAGCTTCCGTCAGGATGTCGATGTCCCAGCCCGTGAGCTGGGACGCGAGGCGGACGTTCTGCCCGCGCCGCCCGATCGCCAGCGACAGCTGATCATCGGGGACGACCACCTCGATCCGAGTGGAGTCCTCGTCCAGCACGACTTTCGTGACCTCGGCCGGCTGCAGCGCGTTGACGATGAACGTCGCAGCGTCGGGCGACCAGGGGATGATGTCGATCTTCTCGCCCTGAAGCTCGTTGACCACCGCCTGCACGCGCGAGCCGCGCATGCCGACACAGGCGCCGACAGGATCAATCGAGGAATTGTTGGAGGTCACGGCGATCTTGGCGCGTGATCCGGGATCGCGGGCGACGGCCCTCACCTCGACGATGCCGTCGTAGATCTCCGGCACTTCCTGGGTGAAGAGCTTCGCGGTGAACTGCGGATGGGTGCGCGACAGGAAGATCTGCGGCCCGCGCGCCTCACGGCGCACGTCATAGACATAGGCGCGGATGCGGTCGCCCGGCCGGAACATCTCGCGCGGGATCAATTCGTCGCGGCGCACGACCGCCTCGCCGCCGGCGCCCCCGAGATCGACCACGACATTGCCGTATTCGACCCGTTTGACTTGGCCGTTGATGATCTCGCCGATCCGGTCCTTGAAAACTTCGTATTGCTTGTCGCGCTCGGCCTCGCGGATCTTTTGCACCAGCACCTGCTTCGAGGCCTGGGCGGGAATGCGGCCATAGTCGAACGGCGGCAGCGACTCGGAGATCCAGTCGCCGATCTGGGCCGAAGGATTTTTCTTCTGGGCGTCGACAAGGGTAATCTGGGTCGCGTCGTTCTCAACCTGATCGACCACCAGCAGCAGACGCGAAAAGCGAATCTCGCCGGTTTTCGGATTAATCTCCGCGCGCACCTCGGTTTCCTGGCCGTAGCGCGAGCGCGCGGCCTTCTGCATCGCATCCTCCATCGAGGCGAGAACGATCGTACGGTCGATCGACTTCTCGCGCGCGACGGCGTCGACGATCTGCAAGAGCTCGAGTTGGTTGGCGCTAACGGCCATGGTTGTCTCCTTCATCAGGCCCGAGCGGCCTCTCAGCCGCGCCGCGGACTGCGGCTTTGCGTTTCACGTTCGCTTTCGCATTGCGTTCCGGGTCAGCGCCCGGGCGACGCTTCGCCTCCTTGAGCGCAGCCTTCTCCTTGCGGAGCGCCGCGCGGATCAAGTCGTCGGTCAGCACCAGCCGGGCGTCGCCCATGGCGGCGACCGGCAGCTCGACGGCGCTCTCGGTTTTGTCCTCGGCCACGACCACGAGCCGCACCGAAGCGCCATCCGGGCCTGGCGCGATCGATCCGATCCGGCCACGAAAGCGCTTGCGGCCGGCGACCGGCGCCGCCATTTCGATTTTCGCCTCGTGTCCGGCAGCGCGCTCGAAGTCGCTCAGGCGCACGAGCGGGCGGTCGATGCCGGGCGAAGAGAGCTCGAGCCGGTAGGCCTGGGCCATGATGTCCTCGGCGTCGAACACCGGCGACAGCGCTTCGCTCGCCCGCTCGCAATCGTCGATCGTCATCCCGCCGTCCGGGCGTTCGGCCATGATCTGCACGGTCGCGCCGGCCGAGGCGGAGATCTTCACCCGCACCAGCCGGAGGCCGAGATCGCGCAGCACGGGCGCAGCGATCCGACCGATGCGCAAGGCTTCGCCCGCGTCCTCGATCAGGCGCGGCTCGTCGAGCGCTTCGCCGGCGCTGGCGGCTGGAAGGAATGAAGAGTCGACCATGGGCCTCGCGGCAATAAAAAAGAGCGGGTCCCGGCCGGGGCCCACTCTCAACCTGTCCTTCCATCAAACTGATCGAAGGCTATGAGATGTTGTTAAGCGCCATATAGTACAAGCTCTCCGCTGGCGCAAGAGAAACCGTCGAAAAGACGCCGACGCCGCGGAGGAGGGGCTCAGACGCGGGGCGCAAGGGCTGAGGAGCAGCGATCCATGTCCGACAAAACCGAGATCGATCACTTTGCCGAGGAGCTCCGCGACGTGACGCGCTCCCTCGACAAGAAGCGATTTTGGTCGCTGGTGCGACAAGAGATCGCAGCGCTCGGCGCCGATGCGGCGCGCCGACAGACGGCGATGCGAACGGCGGCGGACGAGGTCGCGCGCTTGTCGGAGCCCAGCGCTCGCATCGAGCTCAACGGCCATGCGGCGAGTTCGCTCCTGCGGGCGATCGCCGAGGCGGCTCATGTGGAGCCGCCGGACTTCGGCGGCGTCGAGGGTCGCGGCCCGGACGAAAGCGTGATCGCCATTTCGCCGTTCGAGCCGTCGGAGGCGCTCTATGCCTTCGCCTTCAGGCGGCGCGGCGAGAAGACGACCTTCGTGGACGGATATTTCTATCGCACCGCAGGCGAGCTCCTGGAGCGGCTGAGCCAGAAGCATGGCCCCGACAGCCCCTGCTATCAGCGGATGGCGAAATTCGTCGCGGACGCGGAGCGCGGCGCAAACGACCCGAGCCTCCCCTCGCTCGCCGACGCCATCCTCGCGCGGGCGAAGAAGGGGGCGGCTGCCTGAAGCCGGCGGTCCAAACCAAACGGTCGGCGCAGACCGGCGACGTCGCAATTGGGCGGAGAGCGGGCCTGCAAGGGGCGTCAGCGGAACGCCCGCAGTCGACGTATTGCGGCCGTAGCAGATCGCGGCCTTGGACGCCACGAATGGGCGGGGAAGCGGACTTTCATGCACCTGATTTCTGCAACGCCTAACCAATTGATTTCCTTGGAGCGGATTTGCGGTGCAAAGATTCCTGATTTCTGCGCGGTGCATGTCGGCCATTGCCTCTTCCGTTCCAACATGCAGATTCCAGAGTGCTGGTTCGGATCGGGGGCCGTTTTCAGCGCGTGACGGGGGCAAGCGGTGTCTAGCAAGGCGCTTCAGCGTTTTACGGCGCGTGTTCGTGAGTATTCGTCTGATATTGAGCTTTCTGACATCCTCATCCGCCGCTTCCTTCGGACACCTGATAGCAACCAAAGCGTATGCGACGCCGTTGAAGGCCGCTCTGACCAGTACCCAATTCTCCATAACCGTGTGAACACGCGGCAATCGAGAAATATAATTGGCCTCCATCTCAAAGCGACGCTTTTTGAGGCCTTCATAAAGGACCTACACGAGGATTTTTCCGAATATCTTGCGACGTCACTATCACGGGCGGCACTTGCCGGAATTGATGCGGGGCGGTTTGCTGGTGAGGCGAAGCTTGATCTTCACGCGAAAGAAATTCTTGAAACCGGATCGTGGGACGGTGTTGTTCGGCTTATTTCAGACAAGATATTTCGTGCCCTGGAAAACGAGCGCAATACCAAAAGCCTCATCGACAAATTTGGACGCCGCGTAGGCCTAGCAATTGATGACCCAATATCATCGGCGGCAATGCCATATCTCGATGCTCGTCACATTCTGGTGCACCGTGACGGAAGACCTGATGATCTATATATACGTAACTATCCACATATTCCACTAGACCGGGGAGAAATAGCCGTCAACTTCAATTTCTTGCGTGATGCGCGGGAAAAGGTCGTCGCGTTAGCTGAGCACATTGACGCTGCCCTTATCAACGCGAAACTCGTTCGTCGAGAGGATATGACGGGGCAACATTAGCAGGTCTCGCTTCCCGTGCAATACCCGTGCGCCCCTAACGGTTTTTAGTCGTCGCGGCGCGCATAGAATTTCCGGTGCGGAATCGTGGCAACATCGACCTTTGTACGATTCACCCCACCTAACTCTCTCCATCTTCGCTGCCGCTTGCGTACACCGAAAACGGACAGGCCTGTGAGGTGAGCAACAGTCATCGGAGATTTCCCCGCTTCGAAAAGCCGGTAGCAAATTTCGATTCCGCGCTTCGTCAATCGGCCATCGTCATATCGGTTGAGCGGGTGTATGGGGTGCAACTCCCCTTCAAACTCGGTCCCTTTAATGGTGGATAGTTCTTTATTCACATCATCTGTCTGAGTCATGCGGGTCTTGGCCAACCGCGATAGTTTTCCCTATAGTCGCTTGATCTCGGCCATAAATATTTTCTCGGCAAAACTAAATAGCAGCCTATTGAATCTCAACCCCCTTATGTAACCCAACCCCTCAACCCGCCCATGGAAATACTGCAGCCGTTCGACAGCCTTGTAATCATATTTTGGGAGCCGGTCTGAACTATACGCGATCATTTCCCGTGCCACACGGTCATTGCTCAAATCCAACAATAGATTATGCATATGATGCCCAATAACGTTTCTATAGTCGATCAGCCCAACAATCTCCGTCTTTTCCACTTCGGTGATTGCGCTATCTGTGACTAACAGGCTTAGCGTTTTACCAACTGCGTTTTTCGTTCCTTTTGGAACGCGGTTCAGGCTGAGCGCGTCGCGCTTCAGTTCCTCCGCGTAGAACATAACTAGCAACATCTGCATCGCACGGAATTTCACAACATTTTGCTCCAACGCAGGAAGCTTCGCGCCGAACGGATCGCTGAACTTCTTTAGCGGCATCTCATCAACTACCAAAGTGAGCCCTCCCTATACGGATTCCAAAAGCAAATCACACGGTTACGCTGTGGGTATGTGTTCCCCATTGCCCAGACGACAAACTAGCATTTTCTGCCGCGCCGATTACCCGCAAGTCGCATAAGCTCCATTCCGTTAAACACCGCTTCGCGTAGGTCTTGAATTATGCACTCACAACAGCCAGTATTGAAATCCGCCGCCTGCGGCCAATGCGACAGATCGCTTCTGCGCCCATAGAATGCGGCATGCTCAATCTCGAATCTCTCAAGGGCCTTTGGGACGCCCTGACAGGCATTGGCACCGTCTCTATGGCGGTCGCCACTTTGATCGTCGTCCGTCAAGCCCGACAGGACCGCAAAGAACGCGACCGACATCATCGTGACTCGCTGCGGCCCATCTGCGTCCTGATGCCACACGACGGGGTAGACCCCCAGCACTGGCGCAATACTTTGCTAACGGTCAGCGCCGATGCGCTCCGGCCAGATTTCGGGGTCGTTGAACTCAAATGCGCGTTGCGGAACATCGGCCTTGGCCCCGCACTCAATGTCGGGATCATGTTCCGCATACATGACCAGGGAGGTCGCACGACGCAGCCTTGGGAACTCGGCCCACTGCAAGCCGGCGAGAGTCGCGGCAGTGAAAACTCACCACTGCGTATCCCTGTCCAATTTATGGAACAGTGGCAGGCTCGAGACTTCGCGCAGCTTCCCGGAAGGTCGTGGGAACTGATCCTCGTGTACGAAGACATTTTCGCGAATAGCTTCCATACCATGCACGCGAAAAACCCACTCCAAATAAATCGTCTTCACCCGGTGCCTGGAACATCTAAGCTGGCTGCGCCCTCGCAGCCTTGGGTAAGGATCGGAGAGGGAACGCCGCCGGCCCGCTCTGGCGAGAGCTTGATCTTCGGAATTAAATCGCCGGCCACGTGATGGTGGCAGCGGTTTTTCACCAGATTTTTGCGCCAGCATCCCGGTTAATTTCGTCCCCTGCGATTGTGCAAAGACTTTGCAGAGCGTGGGAGAACTCCGCGGCCATCAATCGCTGCCAAATTTTCGGGGCCTGTGTGCAAGCGGAGCGGAAAAAATCGCGAAAATTCGCTCTCCGCGCGACCCTACAGAGCATCATATCGAGTTTTCGCACGGTCTGGTTGATTTATGCACCACGGCAGCACCAAAAGGAGACGTCATCAACATGCAGCAAGATGAAATCGTGCCTATCCGGTTAAGACCCACACCCACTATATTTAGGGTGTTGCCACTCACCCGAGAAAAGCACGGCAATAGGCCGGAGCAGTGGCGTCGCCCTCGTTTCTGAGGAGGGAGCGGAAGGCGTTCAACGCGTAGAACTGCCTATTGAAGCGGAACGTGAACTCGTTGAGGTAGGCTTGCAAGTGCTTGGCGCTGACACCGTGATGGATGCCGTTGAGCCAGGTCCGGAGAGGACGACGCCCCCGGAATCTGGATGTAGTGGGTGTGGGCGCTAACCGGATAGGCACGGATGAAATCATCGCGATCCTGACGCGTTGCAAAGGTGAACTCGAAGGCATTCTTTTGAGATTCAACAAGGGTCGTGAGGGCATTTATATTGATCAAACAGATGACGGGCGCTTCAGAGAATTGGTGCTGGAGTTGAGAGACCTTTTTGACGATGCTTTTGTCGATGGTCACCGATATTCAAGACCGATTATCAACTATTTCAACGAAAGCATCTCCCATTACATTGGATCTCCATCATATCAGGGCGTCGAAAACGTCAAAGGCGTGGTCGCCTCGGCCCTTACGCGCGTTCAGCGCAATCCTTTAGCACTGAAAGACGCCGCACTGGAGGCCAAGTCCAATGGCGCAAGGGACCCGGATGTTGTCGTGAAGCTTGCAGAACGTCTTCCTGCGGTCGTGCGTCAGCTACGAGAGAGGCGAGAAAATCGCCCGACGCTCGATGTGAAGGACGAATACGATGTTCAAGACCTCTTTCACACTCTCCTGACAATCTATTTCGATGACATCCGCAGGGAGGAATGGACTCCGAACTACGCGGGCGGAGCGTCGCGTATGGATTTTCTTTTGCCGGAGATCGAAGCGGTCGTAGAGACTAAGATGACGCGGCCAAACCTGTCAACGAAGCAACTCGGTGAGCAGCTCATCATCGACATCACAAAGTACAAGAAGCACCCCGCGTGTCGCACGCTGTTCTGCTTGGTCTATGACCCGGACGGACGAATTTCCAATCCCCGCGGGGTGGAGAATGACCTCAAAGATGATAAAGATCAGATGGTTGTGAAGGTTATGATCGTTCCAAAATAGTCGGCGCGCCCGTTTTTCGCGTCAGCAATGACAGCTCTCGAGTCGATTTGCCTCGTTCGCCACACCCTCGGCGAGCGCCCCTTTCTTGCGCAGTGCCGCCCTTCAGCGAGACGAATTTGAGGGGCAGCACAGGGTCGAGACCGGCCGCTGGAGCTCGCGGGTCCCAGATTCGGCGCGGCGACCCGTAGCCCGGTTACCCCACGTCATGGCGCTGTCCAGGGATCGACAATGGTCAGGCAGCATCCGAGAATCCGCCGACGTCACGAGTGGCGACGATCGCACCGGAGGCGAGCGCAATGGCGGCAATAAGGCCGTCGAAGCCCTCGATCGGCTTGCCGGCCCGGCGGCGCGACAGCATGATCTCGGCATAGCGCGAGGCGGCGGCAGCCCCGAAAGGCAGGATGCGGCCCGCAAACTCTTCGCTGAACATGCCATCGGCGGCGGCCATCCGTGAGAACTGCAATGCCGTACAAAATCTCGATCTGGTTGATGTGGGTTGTGTAAGCTGCGCGCGCGGCTGCCGTGCGATCCAGGCCACGACCCTGGAATTGGGCTCGGCACGCATAAGCTCGGAGATGACGTTGGCGCCAACGACGATCACGGTTCAAACGTTGGCGGCGCCCTGGGCGTTACCGGCGCATGAGATTCAAGATCAACGCCGCCGAGTGCCGCGAGGCGGCGGCGGATCGCTTCGCCCAAATTGAGGGTCGGCGCGGCGTCGTCCTGGACGGCGGCGCTGACGATCGCCCTCAGCTCGGCTCCCATGGATCGCCCGTGGGGGGCTGCGCGCTGGCGCAACTGCTCTTTGACCTCAGGATCGATGTTGCGGATCGCGACGCTGGACATAAGCGACCCGTGGTTCTCCATCTTTCCATTGTGATCAATGATTGCACTGATTGCAATCACAACGATCGGAGTGTGGACATTATCCGCAACTAGACGGGAATGACCCTCGCGAATCCCCTGAGTTTGGAGAACGACCGCTTCCTGTGGTTCTCCCGCTCCTACAAACTGCTGCCGGGAACGCGTGCTCAGGGTCGATTCCGGCCGTCTGCCGACGGGCCGGCGGACGTGCAGCACGGGTAAGATTCGTGCCGCCTCACCGGGCGGCCGCGCGAACGGCCGCCGCCCGGTTCGCGGCTCGCCAACTCGTCAGGAAGAGCGCGGCGAGGACAACCTGCAGCGCACAGACCGGCGCGACCGCAAGGAGCGGCAGGAAGCCCGAACGGACCGCGGCGATCTCGTTGAGCGCCAGGCCGGCGATCACCGGAACGACCGTGAGGGCCAGGATGTCGCGCCGCTCGATTGGGGCGCGGTCGGCCCACACCAAGAGCGCCGCCCAGCCGAACATCAGCGCCGCCCCCATCCCCACCGCATACCGGGTGTCAGGGCCTGGCCGGAAGTCGGCAAGGCGCATCATGAAGGCGGACAGGCGCGGCGAGAGCATCTGGACCCCGGCCGCGGCGTCGACGATCGCCCCGATCCAATAGGCGATCCGAAGCCGGCGGACGGTCCTGTCCATAGATCTGGCTCACTCGCTCGGCAGCTTGTAGCCCTTGAAGGTCTCGCGCAGTTTCAGCTTGTTGATCTTGCCGGTCGCCGTGTGCGGAATTTCCCGCACAACCTGCATGTCGTCCGGCATCCACCACTTGGCGATCTTGGGCTTTAGGTATTCGAGGACCTCCTCCGTCTTCGGCGTGTGGCCATCTTTCGGCACGACGACGAGCAGAGGCCGCTCATCCCACTTGGGATGGCGGACGCCAATGACCGCGGCCTCGGCGATGTCCGGATGGCCGACGGCGAGATTCTCGATGTCAATGGTCGAAATCCATTCGCCGCCCGACTTGATGACATCCTTGGCCCGGTCAGTGATCTGCATGAATCCGTTCGGGTCGATGGTGGCGACGTCGCCGGTGTCGAAGAAGCCCTGGTCGTCGAGAATCTTGCCGCTCTCGTCGCGGAAATAACTCTCCACGACCGCGAAACCGCGCACCTTGAGCCGGCCGAACCGCTTGCCGTCCCAAGGCAGTTCGTTGTTCTCGTCGTCGACAATCTTCATCTCGACGCCGAACGGCGCCCAACCCTGCTTGGCCTGAATGGCCAGCTTTTCCTCGTGGGACATCCCGATCTGGTTCGGCTTCAACGCGCCGGCCGAGCCGACCGGGCTCATTTCCGTCATGCCCCAGGCGTGGCGGACCTCGATGCCATAGTCGTCCTCGAAGGCGCGGATCACATCGGGCGGGCATGCCGATCCGCCGATGCCGACGAACTTCAGCGTCGTGAGGCGCTTGCCCTCTTTGCGCAGGTATTGCAGCAGCCCGAGCCAGACCGTCGGCACGGCGGCGGTCATCGTCACCTTCTCCGTCTCGAGGATGTCGTAAACGGAAGCGCCGTCGAGCTTTGCGCCGGGCATCACAATGCGCGCCCCGCGAGCCAGGCAGGACAACGCCAGGCCCCAGGAATTGGCGTGGAACATCGGCACGACCGGCAGGACCGAGTCGTAGGCGTTCAGCGTCAGGACCTCGGGGCCGGTCGCCATCATCGAATGCAGGACGTTGGAGCGGTGCGAGTAGAGCACGCCCTTGGGGTGGCCCGTCGTGCCGGAGGTATAGCAGAGACCGGCGGCGGTGCGCTCGTCGAACTCGCGCCACCGGAAGTCGCTGTCGGCTTCGGCGAGCCACGACTCGTACGCAACGGCGTTCTTGAGTTTGGTCGCCGGCATGTGGGCCGCGTCGGTCAGGATAATGTAGCGCTCGACGCTCGGCAGATGGTCGGCGATCGCCTCCAAGAGCGGCACGAAGGTCAGATCGGTCATGACGATCCGGTCTTCGGCATGGTTGATGATCCAGGCGATCTGCTCCGGAAACAGGCGCGGATTGACGGTGTGGTAGATCGCGCCGAGACCGGTGATGCCGTA
This sequence comes from uncultured Alphaproteobacteria bacterium, assembly GCA_963822215.1. GTDB lineage: Bacteria > Pseudomonadota > Alphaproteobacteria > Rhizobiales > Beijerinckiaceae > Roseiarcus. The sequence goes on along the minus strand of CAWGGX010000004.1, from coordinate 634,450 downwards.
CCACGCCTCGAGGTGCCGATACCCGTTCCAGGCCAGGGTCGCCACGCGATCGCCAAGCTCGATTCCGTCACGCTCGAGCCGCTTGGCGACCCTCAGGGTCCGTTCACGGATCTCGGCGTAATTCGTGCGGTGCATCGGGCCTTCGATCGTCCGCGACGCGACTTCCTGATTCGGAAACTGGATCGCTGCGAAGTCGATGATCTTGTGCATCAACAACGGCCATTCCTGCATCCGTCCGAACATTTTCCAATCCTCCCAAGCGCGGTCAGCGCCGCGGCTTGATCGCGGCGCCCAGATTGTTCATGTCTATACTTTGATGCGCGAAAAACGCCAGGGCCTTCGCGCGGGCGCGTGACGCCGTCTAGGAAGGAAGCCGATGCAGAACCGTACCAACCCCGAGCTCGCCATGCGGGTGTGGCTGCGCCTGATCCGGCTCGAGGCCCGCATGCAGGCCGCGGTTAGCGACCGATTGCGGATGATTGGCGTTTCCATTCCCCAATGCGACGTGCTGACGACGCTGAGCGAGCAGGAAGGCGTCAACCAGCAGGAGCTCGCCAAGCGCCTCTATGTGACCAAGGGCAATATCTCCGGACTGCTCGACCGGCTGGAGGCGGCTGGGTTCGTCGAGCGACGCTCGCTCGCATCCGACCGGCGGCAATATTCGATCCATCTCACAGAGGCAGGAAGGGCAATGGCCGAGAAGGCGATCGCAGTGCAGCAAAAGTGGCTCGCCTCGACTCTCGGGCGTCTCGACGAGACGGAGCTCGAGGCGCTGGAGACTCACCTGCTTCGGCTGCGCGACATGATGCGCGCGCAGGAGACGTCTCCGCGCGCGCGGGCGGCCGGCGCGTGACACGCCGGCGCGCGTCGACCGCGCTCCCGACGGTCTTCTAATTCATCGTATCGTAGTCGTATAATAACGGCGCTCAACAGGATTTTGTGACAGTTTTGTGCGCTTACGTCTTTGATAGGACGGAGGGGCTGCCAAGACTGCACGGGCCGAACCCGGGACCAATGGCCGAGGACAGTGTGGCAAGCGCGCCCCAGCATCCTTCCGCCTCGGGGTGGTCGTGTGAGCGGCCGGATGAGGGGAGCCCGCGCGATTCGTTCAAAAGTCATCCTGCTCTAGCGCCTACCGCTCGCGCATCGCTTTCGAGCCGACCTCCATGACCGGAGAGAAGAGGTATTCGAGCAGACGGCGCGAACCGGTCTTGATTTCCACAGTCGCAGCCATGCCCGAGGTCAGCGGGCGCGCGACCCCGTCGACCAGGATGGTCGAGGCGTCGGGCTCGAGTTCGACCGCGAACACCAAATTCTGGGTTCGCTCGGCGCCGGCGAAACCGGACGCTTTGGAGACGCGGGTCGGGTCCCCCTCGATGGCGCTCGCGTCCGGCGATGGAATGGCGTCCTTGGCGATGCGTACGACCCGGGCGTGGAGCGATCCGTAGCGGGTGAACGGGAACGACTCGACCTTGATCACGGCCTCCTGACCGACGCGCACGAAGCCGATGTCCTGGTTCAGCACATAGGCTTCGATCTCCAGCCGCGAGTCTTGCGGGACGATCCGCATGACCTCCTGCGCGCTGTCGACGACCTGGCCGACATTGGTGATGATCGACGACTGGACGCGGCCGTCGATCGGCGCGGTGAGCGTGAGGGTGTCGACGATAGCCTGCGCCTTGGCGAGACGCTGGCGGCTCTCCTCGACCTGCCGCTCGGAAGCGTCGAGCTTCTGCGCCTGATCCGACAGGAACGACTGAACCGCTTTTTCGGTGTCGCGGGCGACGACGTCGAGCCCCGTCGTCGCCGAGGCGAGCTCTTCCTCGTGGATGGCGAGCTGGGTCTGCTGATATTGCAGGGTCTCGGTCGCGTCGATGACTGCGGACTTCGCGCCGGACTGCGACGCGACCAGCTGGGCGCGCATGTCGACCCGCTCCTGCAGCGTTGCAATCAGATTCTTTTGGGTCGCGATGGTTTGCTCCAGCATGTGGCGCTCGGCGGACTTCTGCGCCTTCTGGGCGTCGAATGAAGCGATTGTCGCGGAAAGCTGGCCGAGGTCCGCGGCCAGCACGCCCTCCTCGCGTGCGCGGAGCGCGTCCATGTCGGCGGGCCACGCGATCGCCGGGGGCGGAGAGAACGCACGGGCGCCGGCGGCCGTGAGCGCTGCGCTTCGGCGCAGGCTTTCGGCTTCGGCGGATTTCAGGGCGGCGTCGGCCGCCCTCGCCTCGGCCTCCGCGGCAGACCGGTCGAGCTCGAGCAGAACGTCGCCCGCCTTCACGAGCGCGCCATTGGCGGTGTGGACGGCGACCACCCGACCGGTCTCGACCGGCTCAATCACTTTCACCCGGCCGGTTGGCTGGAACTTGCCCTGGGCGGAAGCGATGATGTCGATGCGTCCGAAATAGGCGAGCCCGAGGCCGACGACGACGAGGGCGCAAATGATCCAGAGGAAGGCCACGCGCACCGGCGAGGCGGGCGTTTCCAGGATCTCGAGGACGGGCGCGAGAAATTCCCGGTCCGACGACGCGCCGCGAGGGGTGTCGCGAAGCGATAGCGCTTGTTCTGTCCGCTGCCGGCGCGTTCGCGCCGTAGAGGCTCCGGTTGTGGCGATCGAGCGGACGACGTCGTTCATGCCGCAACCTCCACCGGGCTCGCCTGCAGGCCCCAGAGATAGGCGTAGAGCCCGCCTGGGCGGCGGATCAGCTCCTCGTGCGAGCCGATCTCGACGATGCGCCCGTCGGCGATGCCCACGATTCGGTCACAGCCGCGCACCGCCGCGAGCCGGTGAGCGACGATGATCACCGTCCGGTCCCTGACGATCCGGCGCATGTTGCGCTGGATGATGCGTTCGCTCTCGTAGTCGAGCGCCGAAGTCGCCTCGTCCAGGATGAGGATGCGCGGGTTGGTGGCGAGCGCGCGAGCGATGGCGACGCGCTGGCGCTGTCCGCCCGACAGGTTGGCGCCGCGCTCCTCGATCATCGTGTCATAGCCTTCGGCGAGCCTGTCGATGAACTCGTCGGCGCCGGCGAGCCGGGCGATCTCGATCACCTTCGCCCTCGGCATGGCGGGATCGGCGAAGGCGATGTTCTCGTGGATGGTGCGGTTGAACAGCAGGTTCTCCTGCAGCACGACGCCGATGTGGCTGCGCAGCCACGACGGGTCGACCTGGCTGAGGTCGGCGCCGTCGAGGAAGACCTGCCCCTCGGTCGGCAGGTAGAAGCGCTGCACGAGCTTGGTCAGCGTCGACTTGCCGGAGCCGGACGGGCCGACGACGCCGATCGTTTCGCCGGGCGCGATCTGGAGCGAGACGTGTTTGAGAACGTCCGCGGCGCCCGGCCGATAGCGGAAGGTGACGTCCCGGAGTTCGATCGCGCCGCGCGGCGTCGGCGGCGCAAGCCGCATTCGCGGCGCCGGTTCGGTCGGCGCGTTGAGGATGTCGCCGAGGCGCTCGATCGAAATCTGGACCTGCTGGAAGTCCTGCCAGATCTGCGACAGGCGCAGGATCGGCTGAATCGCCTGGGAGGCGATCATGTTGAAGGCGACGAGCGCGCCGACGCTGAGATCGCCGTCGATCACCGCCTTGGCCCCAAAGAGCAGGATCGCCGCCGTCGTCACCTTGCTGACGAACTGGATGCTGATCTGGCCGCCGGTTCCGAGCATCGTGGCGGCGAAGCTCGTCCGGACGTAGGCCGCGAGCTTCTCTTCCCATTGGGCGCGCATGAGCGGCTCGACCGCGGCGGCCTTGATCGTGCCGGCGCCGACCACGGTCTCGACCAAAAACTGCTGGCTCGCCGCGCCGCGGTTGAACTTCTCGTTGATGAGATCGCGCAGGGGCGGCCGCACCAGGAAGCCGATCAGAATGTAAACCGGAAGACCGATCAGCACGATCAGCGTCAGCGGCACGGAATAAGCGAACATCACCGCGATGAACACGACCGTGAAAGCCAGATCGATCGCGGAAAAGAGCCCCTGTCCGGTCAGGAAGGCGCGGACCGTTTCGAGCTCGCGGACGCGGGCGACGGTCTGTCCGGCCGCACGGGTCTCGAAATAGGTCATTGGAAGGCGCAAGAGATGCGCGAACAGGCGCTGTCCGAGCTCGACGTCGATCCGATTGGTGGTGTGCGACAGCGCGTAAGCTCGCAGATATTGGAGCGCCGAGTCGAACAGCCCGATGATCACGAGGCCCGCGATCATGACGAACAGCGTCTCGTAGCCGCGATGCGTCAGGACCTTGTCGACGATGACCTGGAAAACGAGCGGCGTCGTCAAAGCGAAGATCTGTACGAACAGCGACGCCGCGAGCACATGCCCGAGGGGCTTGCGGTAGCGCCATAGCGTTGGCAGGAACCACCGCAGCCCGAACAGCTTCGGGCCGACGCCGGCCCCGCCGATGCGACGGGCGATCAGGAGCGCGCGACCGTTGGCCTCCCGCGTCAGGTCTTCGAGCGTGAGATCGGTCGCTGCGTGGGTGATCGGATCGACCAGCCGACACAGGCCCGATGGACCTCGCCCGCCGTAGACGTAAAGCGCTCCGCTGCTGAGCCGGACGATTGCGGGAGTGGGAAGCTTTCCCATCCGGCGTTCGTCGACGCCGGTCGCCAGCCGGGCCTTCAACCCGATCAGTTTCGCGCCGCGGATGAGATCGAACTCGTCGGCGTCACGCTCGCCGAGGGCGAGTTCCCGATGAAGCTGAATTGGGTCGGCGCCGATTCTATAGTAGGCGGCGATTCCGCACAGCGCGCGCAGACCGCGGTCAAGCGGCGTCGATTCGCCGGAAGGGGGAGCTGGGTGTTCCATCTGCAAGCACTCTCTGGCGGCGTCGCGACCCCCTGTTGGCGCGAACGCGACTGAGTTTCGTGGCCCGCCCGAGCAGCCCCCCGCCCCTGCAAGCAAGTTCTATATGCCGCGACATACATTAGGAAATCAAGTGCGGCAAATTGAACAGCTTATCGGGCTATTGCACTAGGGTAAGCCGCAGTCTGACACGAGCGAAAGTAGGTTAACACTCGGTCAAGTTGAAACTTATATCCGCCGCAACCGAGCTCAACCTGCAATAGGCCCCTTGAATGGTTGGAGTGGCGCCGAAGGGTAAAGAGCTGTGGCCCCACGTGTAATCTTGGGGCGCGCTTCCGATTTCCGTAAATCCGCCGCTACGACGAGGACCGTTTCGCGCTGGCGGCGCCAAACCCTGCGGAAAGAGCGTCGGATGGATCTCGCACAAGGCGAAGAGGATGTGCGGAAAACCCACTGCCTAAACCGGTCGCGACGCATTGTCGCGGTCCCGCAGGCGCAGGCGAAGCTGGGACCGCGCAGACAGCACGGGAGCATCGCGACGCGACTCGGCCGCTCGTGGCGGGCCGGGGCGGCGCATCGTCGAGACGATGGCTGACGGGTTGCCGCTGGAAGCCCCGCCATTATGGACGCCGTGGAATTCACCGAGGCGATTTAAAGGTTGAAGGCGGAACACAACGCCGAGGCGCCGAAGGGCGATGACCTTTCGATGCCAGTGGGCGTTACATTGAGATCATTGGCCGTGATGGGTCAGACCATGAACGCGAGTGATAGTTCGACGAAGCACGCGAGCGGCGCGACCTAGCGTCGCAGGCGGTTTCGACATTCCGGTCAAGACAAACTATTGAATTCTCGCGGCATTCCGACCTGGAAGCTGCCGGCGAACCCTACGCGACGGCCATGGCGGGTTCGTCGACGCCACGTGTTTGACTTTTGTCGAGCCCTAGTCGACAAAAGCGTATTGACTTTTGTCGACGTTGGATAGACAAATATCAAACAGGGCGCGCTGCAAGCGACCGGCGGAGGAAACGTGACGTCACTGCTGAAAGTGGAAGGGCTCAAGAAGTCGTTTGGCGGCGTTGTGGCCCTGCGTGACGCTCACTTCGATCTCAAGGCCGGCACGGTTCACGCCCTATGCGGCGGAAACGGAGCGGGCAAATCGACGTTTCTTTCCATCCTCATGGGAATTTATCGGCGCGACGCCGGAAAAATCTGGCGAAATGGGGAGGAAGTCGAGTTCAGCAGCCCCGCCGAAGCTCTGGCGTCGGGCATCGCCATCATCGAGCAGGAATTGAGCCCGGTTCCGCACATGACGGTCGCCGAGAACATATTCCTCGGCCGCGAGCCGCCTGGCCGGTATGGCGGGATCAACTTCCGCAGGATGAACGCGGCGGCGCAAACGCTCCTCGACGATCTCGGCTTTGCGATACCCGCCACGCGGCGCATGCACAGTCTCTCCGTCGCGCAGATGCAACTGGTCGAAATCGCCAAAGCGTTGAGCCATGACGCAGAGGTCATCTTTATGGATGAGCCGACTTCGGCAATCGGCCATCGCGAGGCGCACCAACTCTTCGCTGTCGTTCGCCGTCTGCGCGAGCAGGGACGGGGCATCGTCTATGTCTCGCACCGGCTATCGGAGATCTTTGACGTCGCCGATCGCTACACCGTCTTCCGCGACGGCGCCTATGTCGGCTCCGGGTCGCTTTCCGAAGTCGATCGCGCAAGCCTCATTCGCATGATCGTCGGACGCGAGATCTCCGAGGAATACGCGAAAATCAACACGCCAAGCGACGAGGAGGGCCTCTCGGTCATCGGCCTCACATCTCCGGGCAAGATCGACGACATCTCCTTCACGGTGAGAAAGGGCGAAATTTTCGGCATCTACGGTCTCATGGGTTCGGGCCGCAGCGAGATTTTCGACTGTCTTTTTGGTCTCGATCGGCCGTCGAAGGGCGAGGTGAAGCTGTTCGGCGAGCGGCTTTCGATCAGGACCCCAGCCCAGGCGATCGCACACGGAATCGCGCTGGTCACCGAAGACCGAAAGCTCAGCGGCCTCTACCTCAGCGACAGCGTTCGCCACAATCTCAGTATGGCGCGCCTGAGGACGATCAGCCCCCATTTCGTCATCCAATCGGCGCGCGAGGCGTTGGCGAGCCGTGAGGCGATCGAGCGGTTCCAGATCCGTGTCGACCGCGACGTCGATCCCGTCGCCAGTCTGTCCGGCGGCAACCAGCAAAAAGTCGTGCTGGGGAAGTGGTTCCTGTGCAACCCACGCCTGCTCCTTCTTGACGAGCCGACGCGCGGCGTCGACGTCGGCGCGAAACGCGAGATCTCGCGTATCGTCAGCGACTTCGCCGCCGGTGGAGGAACGGTCGCGATGATCTCCTCCGAAATCGACGAGCTCCTCGGCGTCGCGGACCGGATCATGGTCATGCGCGACGGCCGGTCGGTGGAGACTTCTCAGTAGATCCGAAGCGACCGCCGAAAAACTCGTTCATCTCTCGGTGTAGCGAAGCATCCAGGAAATCGAGAGCAAGCCCGTGTCCGATCATCTGTCAGCAAATCGAGCGCAAGCCGTGTCGGAACACTCCCCCGCCGCCAAGGGTCAGCAATCGACGGCCTCCGAGACGTTTAAGCGAATAGTGCGCGAGTACGGCATCTATCTCGCATTTATCATTCTCGTCGTCGTGCTGTCGTTCGCCAATAAATACTTCCTGACACAGAGTAACATATCGAACGTTCTGTTACAGACGTCGATCAACGGAGTTCTGGCGTTCGGGATGACCTTCGTCATCATCACGGGGGGCATTGATCTCTCTGTCGGTTCAGTCTTAGCGCTCGCAGGCATTGTGTCGGCGAGCTTCGCCACCACCTCGCCGCAAGCAACGGTGGCGGGAGGCCCCTATTCGGTCGTTGTCGCGCTGATCGTCGGCGTTCTGGTGGGCGTTGCGAGTGGCGGCGTCATTGGATCGATCGTCGCGCGCTTTAACGTTCCCTCATTCGTCGCGACTCTGGGCATGCTGTCGGCGGCCCGCGGCCTGACGCTCATCTATGCGGGCGGCCGCCCCGTCCCGGCTCTGACTCCGCACTATCGGTGGATCGGCAATGGCGCCTTGTTTGGCGTTCCGGCTCCAGTCGTCATTTTTGCTGGCCTCTTTCTCCTCTCGTGGTTCGTTCTCGCCCGAACGCGGTTTGGCCGTTACGTCTACGCGGTCGGCGGGAACGCCCGCGCCGCCAAGACTTCCGGCATTAACGTCATCGGCGTCCGCTTTGCAGTTTATGTGTTCAGCGGCGCATTTGCGGGCATCGCCGGCATGTTGCTCGCGGCGCGCACCGGTTCGGCGCTGACGCAGGCTGGCATCGGCTATGAACTTGACGCCATCGCCGCGGTTGTGATCGGCGGCATCAGTCTTTCCGGCGGCGTTGGTCGTATGACCGGCGCCCTGATCGGCGCGCTCATCATTGGCGTCATGAACAACGGCCTCGATCTCATGGGCATCGAATCCTATTACCAACAAGTTTTGAAAGGAATGCTGATCGTTGGCGCAGTTATGCTCGATCAGAGGCGTAATCAGGGTGGATAGCCCTGACAAGATCGGGGTTGATAGCCTCGATAGAGGACATCGAACGCGAGTTCCGCGAGTTGAGTTCCAAAGATGCGGCGCAATCGTGAGCCGCGAGAAGACGCAGGAGGCAGGAAAATGAAACTTATTGGTTCTTTATTGATGGCGGCTTCGGCTGTCACGCTGCTGGCGTCGCCAGCGATGGCGGACAAAATCAAGATCGGCGCTGCGGTCTACGGACTTAAGGCTGAATACATGCAGCTTTGGTCGGCAGCCCTGAAAGACCATCCTGCTGTCAAGAGCGGCGATGTCGAAGTGACCGTCTTTGACGGTAACTACACAGCGCTGACGCAGCAAGACCAGATCAACACGATGATCACTCAGAAATACGATGCGATCATTTTCGTGCCGATCGACGCCGAAGCAGGCGCGACGCCGGTGGAAGCCGCGCACGACGCAGGCATTCCGGTCATCGGTTCCAATACGCGGGTCCACTCGGACTTCTTGACCTCCTATGTCGGATCGGACGACGTGGTGTCCGGCTATCTCGAGGGCAAATCGGTGCTCGACCGCATCGGGTGCAAGGGCAACGTCGTGGTGATCGAAGGCCCAATCGGTCAGTCAGCGCAGATCTCCCGTCTCGAAGGCAACAAGAAGGCGCTTGCGGAGTGTCCGAACGTCAAGGTGATCGAGGACCAGACCGCCAACTGGTCGCGCGCCGAAGCGCAGAAGCTGATGGAGAACTGGCTTACTGCGCATCCCGGCCAGATCAACGGCGTTATCGGACAGAACGACGAAATGGCGCTCGGCGCTATCGAGGCGATCAAGGAAGCCAAGCTCGATCTGAAAGACTTCCCGACCTCCGGTATCGATGGCATCAGCGACGCGCTGCGCGCCGTAAAGGCGGGCGAAATGACGTCAATCCTGCAGGATGCGCATGCTCAAGCTCAGGGCGCGCTCGACTTGGCGATCTTCTACGCAAAGAAAGGCGACTATAAGCCGCAGTCCGATATTTGGGCGAAATACAAGGACATGCCGTGGGATGGGGGAAAGGACAAGATTTACAATGTTCCTTGGACCCCAGTGACCTCGGCGAACGTCGACGCGCTGCTCGCCGCACGCTCGAAGTAGGACGTTAGCGGCGCGCTCGCGCCAAAAAAGATGGCGTACGCGCCCCTCGGGGCGCGTATGCCCGCCCCTCCAAGCGTTCCGAAGGAACCACAAAGATGTCCGATGCTCCCGCATCACTCGATCTCGAATTTTCCCTTAAGGGCAAGCGCGCGCTGGTGACGGGCGGCGCGTCCGGAATTGGCTCGGCGATCTGCGCCGCCTTCGCCGCTAAGGGCGCGCGGGTCGCCGTCGTCGACCTCAACGCCGCCGCCGCCGAGGCCAAAGCGGAGGCGATCGGCGGCGGCGCGGCGTCGTATGGCTGCGACGTCTCCGATCCGGCCTCTGTGCGGACCGCGCTCGACAGCGTTCTGGCCGCCTTTGGCGGCGTCGACATCCTCGTCAACAGCGCGGGCGTTGTGTTCCTCGCGCCCGCGGAAGAACTGCCCCTCGACTATTGGGACAAGACGATCGCCATCAATCTGAAAGGCACATTCCTCATGTCGCAGGCCGTCGGCAAGGCGATGATCGCCGCCGGCCGCGGCGGCAAGATCGTCAACCTCGCTTCGCAGGCGGGAACCGTCGCCATTGATCAACACGTCGCCTATTGCGCCTCGAAATTTGGCGTCATCGGGGTCAGTAAAGTGCTGGCGGCCGAATGGGGCAAGCACCGCATCTGCGTCAACACGATCTCTCCAACGGTCGTGCTCACCGAACTCGGCAAGAAAGCATGGGACAATCCGAACGGCGAGGCGTTGAAAGCTCGCATTCCATCGGGCCGCTTCGCCCTTCCGGAAGAGATCGCCGCCGCCGCGGTGTTCCTGGCGTCGAACGGCGCCGACATGATCAACGGCGCGGATTTGCTCGTCGACGGCGGCTACACGATTATCTAACCGGTCGCGTCGGATCAGAAGGAAAACAGGGGCTCGCGCTCATGCAACGCTTTATCAACAATCCAGACCTTGTCGTTGAGGACACCGTGCGCGGCTTCGTCAAGGCGCACAGCGATCTCGTCAAGCTCGGCGAGAACCCTAAAGTCGTGGCGTACGCGCAGGCGCCGGTACGTGGCAAGGTCGGCGTCGTCACGGGTGGCGGCTCCGGCCACGAGCCTGCCTTTATTGGGTATGTCGGCCGAAACATGCTCGACGCGGTGGCCGTGGGTGAGATCTTCTCCTCGCCAACGGCCAAGAGCTTTCACGACGCGATGAAGATCGCCAACGGCGGCCGAGGCGTGGTCTGCCTCTACGGCAATTACGCCGGCGATAATATGAACGTCAAAATGGCGGTGAAACTTGCCGCCAAGGACGGCATCGAGGTGCAGACCGTCGTCGCCAACGACGACGTCTGCTCCGCGCCGCCCGATCAGCGCGAAAAGCGCCGTGGGGTGGCGGGCGAGATCCTAATGTGGAAGGTCGGCGGCGCCAAGGCGGCGTTGGGCGGAAGCCTGGAGGAGGTTCGGGCCGCAGCGCAGAAGGCAATCGACAATTGCCGCTCGATTGGCGTCGGCCTCGGTCCGTGCACGCTGCCGGCTGTCGGCCACCCGAATTTTTCGATCGAACCGGGAAAGATGGAGGTGGGCATCGGCCATCACGGCGAGCCGGGGACGCGGATCGAGCCGCTGAAGAGGGCGGCGGACGTGGCGCGCGAGATGGCGAATGCCGTGCTCGACGATCACCAGGCGCCGGCCGGCACGGAAGTCGCAGTACTCATCTCGGGACTGGGCGCCACCCCGACCAACGAACTCTACATCCTCAACGATACCGTCGAGGAGGAAATCCGCGCCCGCGGCCTCAAAGTCGCTCGTACTTACGTCGGCAACTTCTTCACGTCCCTGGAGATGGTCGGCGCGACGCTGACGATCATGGCGCTCGACAGCGAACTCAAAGAGCTGCTCGCCGTCGACGTGGCGTGTCCAGCGCCCTTGTGAGAGAGGATGCTATGGAAAGCTTCCGCAACGCCGGCAGCGGCGACATTGTTCTGGCGATCGCGCGACAAATCGTCGAGAACAGAGCCTATCTGAGCGATATTGACGGCCTGATTGGCGACGGCGATCACGGCGTCAACATGGCTAAGGGGTTCTCGCTTACGGCGGAGCGGCTACGCGGCGAGGCGCAGTCGCTCTCGGCTTCGCTGGCTACGCTCGGCGACGTGCTGATGACGGAGATCGGCGGATCGATGGGCCCGCTCTACGGCGTGATGTTTTCTGGTTTCGCCGACTCTCTCAAAGACGTAGACGACGTCGACGCCGCCGCCTTCGAGCGGATGCTTCGCAAGGGTTTGGAAGAAGTCCAATCGATCGGCGACGCCAAGGTTGGCGACAAGACGCTGATCGACGCCTACGCGCCGGCGCTGCAGGCTTTCTCCGCCGCGACGGCGAACCGCGAGAGCTTCGCCGGCGCACTCGATGCGCTCATCGTCGCCGCCGAGAAGGGGCGCGACAGCACGATTGACCTCGTCGCCAAGATCGGACGGGCCAGCCGGCTCGGCGAGCGTTCGCGCGGTGTGCTCGATCCGGGCGCCACGTCTTGCGCCATCATTTTGCGGGCGCTCGCCGAAGGCGCGAAGGCGAAACTCGATGCGTCAGCGGCACAGAAGTCGAGCGGGGTGTCATCATGAAAGTCGTCCTGGGCGCGGACAGCGCCGGAAAACCTCTGCTGGAGGTGATCGCGGCGCATCTCGCGCGCCGCTCCGATACGACGGTCACGGACCTGAGTGAGCCGGGCTTCTACGCCGACGTCGCGGCCAAGGTCGCCCATGCGCTGCTCGCGGGCGAGTACGATCGCGGCATTCTCTTCTGCGGCACTGGCATCGGCGTTTGCATTTCCGCCAACAAGGTGCCGGGCATTCGGGCCGCACTGGCGCACGACGCGTATTCGGCCGAGCGGGCGGCGAAGTCGAATAACGCCCAGATCATCACGATGGGCGCGCGCGTCATCGGCCCGGAACTGGCCAAGGCGGTCGTCGACGTCTGGCTCGCCTCGGACTTCGACCCCCTCGGCCCGTCGGCGGCCAATGTCGCGGCGATCGACCGTTTGGATTCCCGCCAGCGCGCAGGCTGATCAGCCGTAGAAGCCGGCGGCGAAACGACGACGAATCCCCGTCCGGCGAGCGGCGAGCCGACGCGCTAGACGGCTTGTCGGCGCGGGCGGTGGGCTTTCTAGTGAAGCGTTTCCAAAATTCGAATCATATCCTGCCGATTGAGTTCCAGCGTTTCGGACGCGAAGGGTCAGGGCCGCCAGCGTGAAGCTTCAAGATATCGAAGCACGAGAGCAAGATGGTTTTTGCACGAGCGGCGCAGCGCGCTCTCGTCGGACCGCGCGCAAGGGCAACCCTCGCCGGCTCGAGAAGGGAATCTGGCCGCGCCTTACAACCCGGCCGCTCCCGGTGTCGCGCCCCGTTTTCGCCCGCCTGTTCTTTCCCTGTTCCGTTTCGAAAGCGCCTGATAACGACCTGTTTCGGTCGTCGAAAATTCCCTGTTCCGCGCCCGATCCGGCCTGCAAGCGGAGGGTTGCAAAGCCACCAACGCCATGACATCGCAAGGCTTTCTGGAACGGGGCACAGACCACGGCGGAAGAAGATTCCCTGCTAGCAGGGAATTCGGATCGGCGGCGGGGGAGCCGAGAGCGAGACGATTTTGGGCCGAATTGGCTTTCCGGGCGCGCAGCCGCTTCGGTTTTTGGAAGGCGGATGGTCGCGGATGAGGGCGGTGGCCTTCGGACCCTTCGCCCCCGAGTTGCGTCCATTCAGGATGCCGCAAGTCATCCCACCCTGGTGAAGCGCTTGCAAAACTCGAATCATATCCCGCCGATGAAACCCCAACATCTCGGACAGCAGGGGCCAGAGGTTGCCAGCGTGAAGTTTCAAGGAATTGATGGACTAGGCCCTCACGCGAACTTGCTCGACACTTACGACATATAGCTCTTATCCTCGTACCGCCGGCGCCAATTTGACCCGGGAGAGTGTCTCTGTGACGAAAAGCGACAGCGAGCTGGGCGCCAGCGCCCGGCCGCGTTTGATGCCGGTTGAGACCAGCGGAGCGACGCCGCTGCGTTTTGGCGATGACCCTTACGTCTGGGCGAGTTGGCTTTACTACCAAGAGGGGATGACGCAGAGCGATATCGCACAGACGATGGGCATTTCGCGCGCGACGGTCATCACCTACCTCAATGAGGCGCGCGAGCGCGGGATCGTCAACATCGCGATAGAGCCGGCGCGACTTGCGTCGTTGACGATCGCCCGGTCGCTGAAGAGTCATTTCAACCTGCGCGACTGCCTCGTCGTTCCCAACGGCGCCGACGATCAGGCGCTGGGCGATCGGTTAGGCTCGGCGGGCGCTATGGCCCTGCGCAAGTTCCTCAAATCGGGCGATACGCTCGCTGTCGCCGGCGGTCGGACCGTGATGGCGGTCGGCGACAGTCTCAGGATCGTAGGCTTGCAGGACGTGACCGTCGTGCAGGCGATCGGCGGCGCTATCGCCAGAAACCCCGCTTCGCCGTCGCAGTGCGCCTCGACGATCGCCTCGGCGGTGAATGCGACATGCGTGAATCTCTCCGCGCCGGCCGTCGCCTCGAGCGTGGCGGCGCGGGCGATCATGGTCGCCGAGCCGCTCGTCGCCGAGCAGATGAGCATCTTGTTGCGCGCCAACAGGGCGTTGTTCGGCATCGCGTCGCTACGGCCGAACGCGTCCCTTTACAGCGAGGGCGTCTTCGAAGCCGCCGAGCTGCAGAGCTACATCGACGGCGACGCGGTCGGCGTGCTGGCGGCGCGCTTTATTGACGCCTGGGGGCAGCCTGTCGCCGGGGCGCTTGATGACCGTGTGATCGGATTGTCGCTCGAGGACCTCCTGCGCGTCGATCTGCGCATCTGCGTGGCGGGCGGATTCGACAAGGTGCCGGCAATTCTCGCCGCCCTCCGTCGCGGTTACGCCAACGTACTCGTTACCGACGCCGCTACGGCCCGCGGCGTGCTGCGGGCCGACGGCGGCGTCGAGCTAGATCGCCGCCCGAGCGAAAGACAGCTCGGCAGTGAGCGTGGCCGAGAGCCGAGGCAATTCGTCAAGAAGTTCATCAACGAACCCGACGCCGTGGTCGAGGAGATGCTAGAGGGAGCTACTCGCGCTCATCGCGCCTTCCTACGGCCGCTCGCCTCCTCGCGGCGTGCGCTGGTGGCCCGGGACGGGCCGCGCCCAGGCAAGGTCGGCCTTGTGGTCGGCGGCGGTTCCGGGCACGAACCTTGCTTTCTCGGCTACGTCGGCAAGGGCCTCGCTGACGCCGTCGCGGTCGGCAACATCTTCTCGACGCCCCCGCCCGACCCGATCTTCCAATGTGCGCAAGCGGTCTCCGGGGGCAAGGGCGTTCTCCTCGTCTACGGCAACTATGTCGGCGACGTCATGAATTTCGACATGGCGGCGGAGATCGCGCGCGATCACGGCATCGAGACGCGGTCGATCGTGACTACCGATGATGTCGCATCCTCGCCGCGCGAGAATCGCGATTCGCGCCGCGGCGTCGCTGGCAACGTTTTCGTCTTCAAGATCGCCGGCGCGGCTTGTGACAAGGGCTGGAGCCTAGACGCTTGCGAGGGGGTTACACGCAAGGCGAACGCGCGGACCTATACGATTGGCGTCGCCCTTGAGCCGTGCTCGCTGCCGCAGACCCGCCGCTACAATTTCGAAATTGGGCCCGACGAAATCGAGATTGGCATGGGAATTCATGGCGAGCCGGGCGTAGCGCGCGGCGCGCTTGCTCCGGCGGACGAGATCGTCGACAATATTCTCGACCAGATTTTCTCGGAAATGCGCCCAGCCTCCGGCGACAAGCTCGCCGTCCTCGTCAATTCATTTGGCGGCACTCCGCTGATGGAATTGTACATCCTCTATCGCCGCGTCGAGCAGCGCCTGGCCGCCAAACGCGTCGAGATCGACATGAGCCTTGTCGGCCACTATTGCACGTCGATCGACATGGTTGGCGCGTCCGTTTCGCTTCTGCACCTCGATCGCGAGCTGCAGGAGCTGCTTCATCACCCTTGCCGTACCGCGTTCCTGCATGTGGGCTGATCTCGGCGGTCACCGAGCGGAGAATTCAATGGTCGAGCTCCTTTCCCGTTCCCTAAGCCGTATGTTCCACAACATCTCCGACTCGATTGAAGAAACGAAGGATCAGCTTTCGGCGCTGGACGGAGCGATCGGCGACGCCGACCACGGTGTGACGATGTCGATCGGCTTCCAGGCGGTGAAGGCCGAACTGTCGCGGCGCGACGTTGACGCCATGGCGCCTGCGGATCTCATGAACACTGCGGCGATGGCGTTCCTCAATTCAGTCGGAGCATCGACCGGGCCGCTTTACGCCACCGGGCTGCGGCGGGCGGCGCAAGCGCTTGCAGGCGCGATCGACGCGACGCCCGAGATCCAGGCCGCTATCGTCAAAGGAATCGCCGACGGCGTGCGCGAGCGCGGCAAGGGACAACGTGGCGACAAGACGATGCTCGACGCCTGGATTCCGGCGGCGGAGGCCGGCGCTGTGGCGGTCCGCCGGTCGGAGAGCGCCGGGCAGATGTGGCGGGAAATCGTCGCCGCCGCAGAAGCGGGCGCTGCTTCGACGCGCTCAATGGTGGCGTCCAAGGGCCGAGCGGCGCGACTGGGCGAACGCGCGCTTGGCCATGTCGATCCCGGCGCGACCAGCGCCGTCGTCATCCTCAAGGCGATGGCGCTGACGTTTAGCGAGAACGGGGCTGGTACGTCGAAGAGCGCCGGAGAACGCCGAACGCCGCGAGACCGCGAGGCAGGCGCTCTAACAGAGAGTAGAAGGGGGAACAGAGAGTAGGAACTTGAGACGACTTGGCTCCCGAGTTGCGCGAGAGATGGCGTGAAGGTCCTGGACATCAAGGATCCAGATTGCGATCTCGATTTCTCGGCCCTCCCCAATGCAGCCGTCTGTCGCAATGCTCGCGCGCCGGACCTCGTCGACCAGCTGCGCCAGCGCAACCGGCAGTCTCACCAGCGCCTGGCGGCGATCCGCTCCAAACGGAGTCCGAAGCTCGCGTTTGCCGGCGGCGAGGCTCGGTTCTTTCGGCACTCTGATATATGAGTTCGCGCCTAATAATATCCAATTGACCATCGCTGCAGAATGCAGCCGTATGGATGAGGGCAAGGGTGCGGTAACGGGCTTCGGGGCTCGCCGCCAGGATGGCGACACGGTCGCCTACGTCGTGAAATATCGGACCTTCGATGGTCGCCAGCGATGGGCGACGATCGGCCGTCATGGTGCGCCCTGGACGCCTGAAATGGCCCGCGACGAAGCCCGGCGGATCCTCGGCGATGTCGTGAAGGGTGGCGATCCGGTGACGGCGAAGCGAGAAGCGCGGCAAGCCGCCACGGTCGCCAAGCTGTGAGACGAGTACCTGGAGGGCTGCAAAGCCGGACGCGTTCTTACCCGGCGCCGGACGGCGAAAAAGCTGAGCACCCTAGACGGGTACCGGGGACGCATTGAGAGACACATAAAGCCGCTTCTGGGCTCGCTGAAGGTCGCAGCTGTGACGCCGGCAGACATTGAGCCGTCTCGAGACGCCGTAAGCGAAGGCGCGACGGCCGCCCGGATTAAGACAGGCAAACACGGACTCGCCCGGGTGGCCGGCGGTAGCGGAACGGCGACGCGCGCCATGGGCATGCTCGGCGCGCTCTTTTCGTTCGCGGTGCGTCGAGGATTGAGACCTGGCAACCCGGTCCGCGGCGTAGCTCGCCACGCCTACGAAGTAAGAGTGATGCGACGACCACGCAGGCTGATCAGGCGGCCTTGGCCTGGGCTGGGGTCGGAGACCAGTTCCAGGGCAGTAGTTCGTCGACCCGATTGATTGGATGATCGGCGATGCGTCCGATGACGTCGGCGAGCCAAGCCTCGGGATCGAGGTGATTGAGGCGAGCGGTCTCGATGAGCGTGTACATGATGGCGGCTCGGCGGCCGCCTTCGTCGGAGCCGGCGAAGAGATAGTTCTTGCGCCCGAGGGCGAGCGGGCGGATGGCGCGTTCGGCGGCGTTGTTGGTCATTTCGAGCCGGCCGTCGTCGACGAAGCGGGTGAGAGCGGTCCAGCGCGAGGTCGCGTAGCGGATGGCGCCGGCGAGCGAGCTCTTGCCGCTGATCTTGGTCAGCGTTGCATCGAGGAAGGCTTTGAGTTCGGCCAGAATCGGCGCTGCCGGGCTTCCCGGCGCTTGGCCGGACTGCGCCCGCGAATGTCGGCCTCGACGGCGAACAGTCGGGCGATTCTTTCCAGCGCCTCGCGCGCAGCGGACGAGCCTGTCTCGACGAAAACGTCGTAGATTTTGCGCCGCGCATGGGCCCAACAGGCGACTCCGGTCAAGCGAGGAACGCCGGTCTCCGGCTCGGGTTTGTAAAGATCGGCGAAGCCGGCGTAGCCGTCGGCGTGGAGGAAGCCTCGACAGCCGGCGAGCAGCGCCCGCGCATGCTCCGCCTTGCGGTCGGGCGAGTAGCGATAGAAGGCGGCGGGCCGCGTTGTCGCGCCGAACGGACGCTCGTCGCGCACCACGGTCCATAGTCGGCCGGTCTTGGTCTTGCCTTTGCCGGGATCGAGCGCGGGGACCGGCGTGTCGTCGGCGTGCAGCGCGAGGCCGGCGCGAACATCGCGCTCGATCCTCTCGCTCAAGGGTTCGAGCAGTCTGGCGAGACGGCCGATCCAGCCCGCCATGACCGAACGATCGATCTCAACGCCGCTGCGGGCGTAGATGTCGGTCTGACGATGCAGCGGCAGATGATCGCAGAACTTCGACACGACGACATGGGCGAGCAGCGCCGGACCCGGACGCCCCTTCTCGATCGGCGGCGTCGGCATCGGCGCCTGGACGATGGTCTCGCACGCTCGGCAGCTCATCTTCGGCCGCACGTGCGCGACGCGCTTGAAGTGGGAGGGAACGTATTCGAGCGCCTCGCGCTCGTCCGCGCCGATCCGGCCGGACTTGTCCCCGCCGCAAGCCGGGCACACGCACGGCGCTTCGTGGACGATCGTCTCCGCCGGCAAATGGTCGGGCAAGGGAGCGCGGTTCGAAGGCTTGCGCTTCGTCTTCGACGAGGCGCCGGTCTCGGTCGCCTCGGCCGCGTCCGATTCGGCGACGCCGGCGCGCGCGAGCGTCTCGGCGACGCCCGCTTCTATATCGTCGATCATGAGCTCGAGCTTCTCCGACTTGCGGCCGAAGCGGGCGCGACGGAGAACGGCGAGCTGGGCGCGCAGCTTCTCGATCATCAGCGCCTTGGCGTGGACCTCGGCCCTGAGCCAGGCGACGTCGCGTCGCAGATCGTCCGCCAAGCGGCGCAGATCGTCGGGATCGCGAGGCGAATCAGGCGTCGACGTCGACATGACGACGCCTACTACAATCGCGCCTCCGGCGCAGCCGCAATCTCTCGGAGCCGCCTGATTTTTATGGCGACTCGCGGCGCTCAAGCGATCCGCGGGCGCTCCGTCCGCGGCGGCGCGACCGTGCGGCGCCAGTCGATGCCTTCCAGCAACAGAGCCAGTTGCGCCCCCGTCAATTGCAGCGCGCCTTCGACGATCGGCGGCCAGACGAACTTGCTCTTCTCCAGCCGCTTGGCGAACAGGCACAGGCCGGAGCCGTCCCAGGTCAAAATCTTCACGTAGTCGCCGCGCTTGCCGCGGAAGACGAAGGCTGCGCCCGAATAAGGATCGGCGGCGAGAACCCGCGCTACGTCCGCCGACAGCCCGTCGAAGCCGCGCCGCATGTCGACGGGTTGGCATGCGAGGTAGACTTTGACGCCAGGCGCCACGTGCAGCATCACAGACCGCTCAGCGTCGAAAGCACGAGACGCAGGACCTCGCCGTCGACGCCTTCTTCGATACGAACTTGCGCGCCGTTGGGAAGGCGAACCTCCATCGCCCCAAGCCGCGCCGCGCTCGGCAGGTCATGCCGCAAACCTGGCGCGCCTTCCAGATCGGCCCGAGTCGGCGTCGGCGCCCCCCGCTGCTCCGCGACAAGGCGGATCGGAACAAACCTCGGGGTTTCGCTCGCCTCCCGCGACGAGCTTGTCGCCGCCGACGCCCCGTTGCCCGCACCGGAGCCCCGATCCGGCCAACCTTCCCGCGAACGGCGGATTCATTCGAAGACCAGGTTCACGTTGACGCCATTCGCGCGCGCCACGCCCGCAACCGACGCGCCTGGCCTCAGAGAAGCCTCGACGATCCGCTGACGCTCCGCCACGCTCCAGGACCGCCGCTTCCTCCGCGCGCCGCCTTGAACGCCAAGACCAGTCCCATCTGATACCGCTGTGGTCGTCATCAGCTGTCCACCAAATCGCAAGTGGACACTTAACCCATGCCAACAGCATCTCGTAAGGCGGCCATCACATCACGCTTACGGCCCTCTTGAGGCTCTGGACCTGGGTGGTTGATCAGCCGTCCCCCAGGCCAAGGCCGCCTGATCAGCCCCGCGCGGTCGTCGGATCACGCTTACTGGGAATCGGATGGCGGACTGTCGCGGATCCGTCGCGAAAAATCAAAAAAAATGCCCCGATTTCTCGGGGCGCGGTGTGAGTTGATTGTTTTTATTCGCTTAATTTGGTTGCGGGGGCAGGATTTGAACCTGCGGCCTTCAGGTTATGAGCCTGACGAGCTACCGGGCTGCTCCACCCCGCGGCAGAGGGGATTGGTAGGGAATAGGCAGCAGGCAATCGACTGCCTATTGCCGACTGCCCTATTGTTGAAGAGGAAGGGTATTTGAAGCGTTGGCTTTCCGTCCTTTGCAGGCCTGGCGACGACCTACTCTCCCATGTCTTGAGACAGAGTACCATTGGCGCGAAGGCGTTTGACGGCCGAGTTCGGGATGGGATCGGGTCTGATCGCCTTGCAAGAGCCACCAGGCCGGCAAAGGACGGTTCGGACGGCGGAGGACGGACGACAGAGGACGGAAAAGCCTGAGCCCCTCCGTCGTCTGTTGTCCGACGTCTGTCGTCTGACAGAAGCAAAACTGGTTCTTGACGCTGTCTGACGATGGATACGAAGGACAGAAGGACTATCCGTCCTCTGTCGTCCGTCGTCCGTCGTCTGGCGCGCGCCTTGGCGACGAGAGCAATCAAGTCGAACGAGCGATTAGTACCGGTCAGCTGCGCGCGTTGCCGCGCTTCCACATCCGGCCTATCAACGTGGTGGTCTTCCACGGCTCTTCAGGGAGAACTGGTTTTGAGGCTGGTTTCCCGCTTAGATGCCTTCAGCGGTTATCCATTCCACATATAGCTACCCTGCACCGCCGCTGGCGCGACGACAGGTCCACCAGAGATGTGTTCACCCCGGTCCTCTCGTACTAGGGGCAAATCCTCTCAATTCTCCGACACCCACGGCAGATAGGGACCAAACTGTCTCACGACGTTTTGAACCCAGCTCACGTACCACTTTAATCGGCGAACAGCCGAACCCTTGGGACCTTCTCCAGCCCCAGGATGTGATGAGCCGACATCGAGGTGCCAAACACTCCCGTCGATATGGACTCTTGGGGAGTATCAGCCTGTTATCCCCGGCGTACCTTTTATCCGTTGAGCGATGGCCCACCCACGCGGGACCACCGGATCACTATGACCGACTTTCGTCTCTGCTCGACTTGTTGGTCTCGCAGTCAGGCTGGCTTATGCCATTGCACTCGACGACCGATTTCCGACCGGTCTGAGCCAACCATTGCGCGCCTCCGTTACGCTTTGGGAGGCGACCGCCCCAGTCAAACTACCCACCATGCGTTGTCCCGGGCCCCGATGAGGGGTCGCGGTTAGACGTCCATCAAGTCAAGGGTGGTATTTCAAGGGTGGCTCCACCAGAGCTGGCGCCCCGGGTTCCAAGCCTACCACCTATCCTACACATGACTTAACGAACGCCAACGCAAAGTTATAGTAAAGGTGCACGGGGTCTTTCCGTCTGACCGCAGGTACCCCGCATCTTCACGGGGACTTCAATTTCACTGAGCTGACGTTGGAGACAGCGGGGAAGTCATTACGCCATTCGTGCAGGTCGGAACTTACCCGACAAGGAATTTCGCTACCTTAGGACCGTTATAGTTACGGCCGCCGTTTACCGGGGCTTCAATTCAAGGCTCGCACCTCTCCTTTTAACCTTCCGGCACCGGGCAGGCGTCAGACCCTATACGTCATCTTGCGATTTCGCAGAGCCCTGTGTTTTTGTTAAACAGTTGCCACCCCCTGGACTGTGCCCCCCCGAACCGCTTGCGCGACCCGAGGGCCTCCTTATTCCGAAGTTACGGAGGTAAATTGCCGAGTTCCTTCAACGTCATTCTCTCAAGCGCCTTGGTATGCTCTACCTGTCCACCTGTGTCGGTTTCGGGTACGGTCTGATGCAGGGGCTATTTCCTGGAACCTCCCCGCCGCCCAGCCAATCCACTAAGGCCAAACGACATACGAGATCCGTCACCACCTGCTGGCTCACGAATATTAACGTGATTCCCATCGACTACGCCTCTCGGCCTCGCCTTAGGGACCGGCTAACCCTGCGAAGATTAACTTTACGCAGGAACCCTTGGACTTTCGGCGACACTGTCTTTCACAGTGTTTATCGTTACTCATGTCAGCATTCGCACTTCCGAAGCCTCCAGAAGCCCTCACGGGTCTTCCTTCATGGGCAAACGGAACGCTCCGCTACCGTGCATTGCTGCACCCAAAGCTTCGGCTCGTGGCTTGAGCCCCGTTACATCTTCGGCGCAGAAACCCTTAATTAGACCAGTGAGCTGTTACGCTTTCTTTAAAGGATGGCTGCTTCTAAGCCAACCTCCTGGTTGTTTTGGGATTTCCACATCCTTTCCCACTTAGCCACGAATTGGGGGCCTTAGCTGTTGGTCTGGGTTGTTTCCCTCTCCACGACGGACGTTAGCACCCGCCGTGTGGCTCCCGAGCATGACTTCCAGGTATTCGGAGTTTGGTTAGGTTTGGTAGGGTTTTAGCCCCCCTAGCCCATCCAGTGCTCTACCCCCTGGAGCCTCAGCTCGAGGCTATACCTAAATATATTTCGCGGAGAACCAGCTATTTCCGAGTTTGGTTGGCCTTTCACCCCTAATCACAAGTCATCCGAGCCTTTTTCAACAGGCACCGGTTCGGTCCTCCAGTAGGTGTTACCCTACCTTCAACCTGCTCATGACTAGATCACTCGGTTTCGGGTCTAAAGCATCGAACTGAACGCCCTATTCAGACTCGCTTTCGCTGCGCCTCCGCCTATCGGCTTAAGCTTGCTCGATACTTTAAGTCGCTGACCCATAATACAAAAGGTACGCCGTCACCCTTGCGGGCTTCGACTGTTTGTAGGTATCCGGTTTCAGGAACTGTTTCACTCCCCTCGTCGGGGTGCTTTTCACCTTTCCCTCACGGTACTTGTTCGCTATCGGTCGCTGAGGAGTACTTAGGCTTGGAGGGTGGTCCCCCCGTGTTCAGACAGGATTGCACGTGTCCCGCCCTACTCAAATCTTCCGCTTCGTCCTATCCATACGGGGCTGTCACCCGCTCCGGCCCGGCTTTCCAGCCGGTTCTGGTCAACAAAAGCAAAAGCATTGGCCTGATCCGCGTTCGCTCGCCACTACTGACGGAGTCTCGTTGATGTCCTTTCCTCCGGGTACTTAGATGTTTCAGTTCCCCGGGTTCGCTCTTATTCCCCTATGAATTCAGAGAATAAGTCCCTTCTCGTGATCTCTGTTGGTCCAAAGACCGCTCCCTTCCCCGTCCAGTTCCCCTTGCGAGGATCCGTCCGCAGACGAGCCGGCCCGCCGTCCAAACGAAGTTCGGCCTGTGCAGCCTCGCTTCGAAAAAACAGCGCGCCTCTTCGGAGCAACAGAGATCGAAGGTGGGTTTCCCCATTCGGAGATTCCCGGATCAAAGCCTGTTCGCGGCTCCCCGGGACTTATCGCAGCGTACCACGTCCTTCATCGCCTCTCAGCGCCAAGGCATCCACCAGATACCCTTATGGCACTTGATTGCTCTCATCGCCAAAGCGCGTTTGTTTTAGGGGTCCCCCGATCGGCAAATCGGAGGCAAACGCTCTCTGGCGCGAAAAGACCAGTTTTGCTTCAAACGCATCCGGGGATCCTGGCGGTCAGCCAAAGGACCCACGACTGGTTGCTCGGAGGGTCGGATTTGAGAGCCAAACGCCAGCCAGGCCCTGGCCTCACGGCCTGCCCAACTCTTGTTTCGCCCTACCCGGCCCTCGACCGAATGCGCTTCCTCTTCACAATGTCAGATATCGAAAGGCCAGCTCCGAAGGGAACCGAACCTTCCAACGCCGCTCCCTCGCAGGCAAACGCCGCGGCTCGACGCCGCTCGCGTCCCTCAAAGAGAACGGAACTGATAAATCTCATCGAAAGGATCAGGATCTCTTCGCCGGCCCGAAAGCTCAATCCGCCGCTCCCGCCACAAAACTGGTGGAGCCAGACGGGATCGAACCGACGACCTCATGCTTGCAAAGCACGCGCTCTCCCAACTGAGCTATGGCCCCTTTTTGAAGGCAGTCGGCAGTCGGGATTGGGCAGCAGAGCCTGCAGCGGAAAACAACCGACTGCCGACCGGCTATTTGCCGACTGCCCAAATGGTGGGCCTGGGAGGACTTGAACCTCCGACCTCACGCTTATCAAGCGCGCGCTCTAACCAACTGAGCTACAAGCCCGGTCGAAAGACTTTTTTACGCTGTCCGCGCCCTCGGAGGGCCCGATATCCGCGCTTGATGGGCCCACAAAGCCCAAAAACGCCGCGCGTCTTCCCTATCCTAATCCTGATGAAGAAAGAGAGACGAAGGCGGCGCATGTCCCGCAAATGCGGCCTTTGACAAAGCCGCTTGATTCTGAACGGACGACAAACCGTCGTCGGGCGAACCCCAAGAGGGCCAATCCGAAGACTAAGTTGATGAGGTCCATAATCCAGAAAGGAGGTGATCCAGCCGCAGGTTCCCCTACGGCTACCTTGTTACGACTTCACCCCAGTCGCTGACCCTACCGTGGCCGGCTGCCTCCTTGCGGTTAGCGCGCCGTCTTCGGGTAAAACCAACTCCCATGGTGTGACGGGCGGTGTGTACAAGGCCCGGGAACGTATTCACCGCGGCATGCTGATCCGCGATTACTAGCGATTCCAACTTCATGCACTCGAGTTGCAGAGTGCAATCCGAACTGAGACGGCTTTTTGAGATTTGCTAAGGGTCGCCCCTTCGCATCCCTCTGTCACCGCCATTGTAGCACGTGTGTAGCCCAGCCTGTAAGGGCCATGAGGACTTGACGTCATCCCCACCTTCCTCCGGCTTATCACCGGCAGTCCCCCTGGAGTGCCCAACTGAATGATGGCAACTAAGGGCGAGGGTTGCGCTCGTTGCGGGACTTAACCCAACATCTCACGACACGAGCTGACGACAGCCATGCAGCACCTGTGTTCCCGGCCCCGAAGGGAAGATCGCATCTCTGCAATCCGTCCAGGACATGTCAAAAGCTGGTAAGGTTCTGCGCGTTGCTTCGAATTAAACCACATGCTCCACCGCTTGTGCGGGCCCCCGTCAATTCCTTTGAGTTTTAATCTTGCGACCGTACTCCCCAGGCGGGATGCTTAAAGCGTTAGCTGCGCCACTGAAGAGCAAGCTCCCCAACGGCTAGCATCCATCGTTTACAGCGTGGACTACCAGGGTATCTAATCCTGTTTGCTCCCCACGCTTTCGCGTCTCAGCGTCAGTTCCGGGCCAGTGAGCCGCCTTCGCCACTGGTGTTCTTGCGAATATCTACGAATTTCACCTCTACACTCGCAGTTCCACTCACCTCTCCCGGACTCAAGATCTCCAGTATCAAAGGCAGTTCCAAGGTTGAGCCTTGGCATTTCACCCCTGACTTAAAGACCCGCCTACACGCGCTTTACGCCCAGTAATTCCGAACAACGCTAGCCCCCTTCGTATTACCGCGGCTGCTGGCACGAAGTTAGCCGGGGCTTCTTATCCAGGTACCGTCATTATCGTCCCTGGCGAAAGAGCTTTACAACC
The DNA here is from genome assembly GCA_963822215.1 of uncultured Alphaproteobacteria bacterium. Classification (GTDB taxonomy): domain Bacteria; phylum Pseudomonadota; class Alphaproteobacteria; order Rhizobiales; family Beijerinckiaceae; genus Roseiarcus. Next base: position 608,981 of record CAWGGX010000004.1, on the reverse strand, counting down.
CTAAGGCCGTCATCACTCACGCGGCATGGCTGGATCAGGCTTGCGCCCATTGTCCAATATTCCCCACTGCTGCCTCCCGTAGGAGTTTGGGCCGTGTCTCAGTCCCAATGTGGCTGATCATCCTCTCAGACCAGCTACCGATCGTCGCCTTGGTGAGCCGTTACCTCACCAACTAGCTAATCGGACGCGGGCCAATCCTCCGGCGATAAATCTTTCGCCGCTAAGCCGTATCCGGTATTAGCTCAAGTTTCCCTGAGTTATTCCGAACCGGAGGGTATGTTCCCACGCGTTACTCACCCGTCTGCCGCTCCCCTCGCGGGGCGCTCGACTTGCATGTGTTAAGCCTGCCGCCAGCGTTCGTTCTGAGCCAGGATCAAACTCTCAAGTTCAACTTGAAGATCTCAATCCCGACTGGTCACTCTGGCGTGAACGTCTCTCGACGCCCATCGCTACTCTTGACGAGTTTCCAACACTTCGCGCCTCAAATGGCCGCCAGACCAAAGGACCGTCTCGCGACGTCCCAAGACCCAAACCACATGAAAAACGCGATGGTGTTTAGAAACGTGACCGTCGTTACGTACCTTCTCTGGCGCTCCCCCCGCCAGCCCAAGACCCAGCCCGAAAGCCAAACCCCAAACCAACAGAAAAAACTCCAGACGCAAGGACACCGCCGCCCACGTCTCTCTTCCTTCCGATGAAATTGTCAAACAGCGTCAACTTCGTGCCCGGCGGAGGGCCGACGGCACAGAACCCAAGGACAGGCCTCCTCACGAGCATCCGCTCTCTCGGAAGGCCGTGACCCCAATCCTTACGCGCCCGCCCACAAAGCGGGCAAAAAACGACCTAAACCTCTCGTCCCGCCTCTCAGCAGGTGGGAGGTTCGATCGTTCGTGTCATAAAACCAGATGGCGACGCCGCCGCATCTTGCGGCAACGCCGTCGGTGGAGGGGCGTATAAGGAAGGCGGATTTGGCTGTCAAACACTTTTTTGAAAATTTTGTCACATCGGTGTGACTGTCGCGGAAGCCGTCGAGAAAACAGCGTTCGCCGCGGATTCGCCAAGGTTGCGGGCGATAGGCGCGCCGGAGATCGTCGCGTGCGATCGTGATTGCCTCCGTCTAATCGCGGCGCTAACAGTCACCGACCACATACGCCTGCGGGCCGAACGTGTGGAAAAGCGGAAAGACAAGTTTTGACGACAGCCGCCGCCTTTCCCCGACACCTCGCGCGCGGCGACCGTGCGGTTGTCGGTCTGGAGCTGGGCGTCGAGCCGCCGATCCGCCTCGGCGACGACCGCCTCGACAGAGCCGATCGCCGGCGCGCGTCGCTCCGATGGCTCGCGGGCGCCGCGCTGACCGGATTGAGCGGCGTCGCGCTGATCGGCGCGGCCCTCTACTTCGATCTCGACAGCCAGTCGAATTTCGCCGACGCGCCCGAATTCGTGACGAACGCCGCCCCGACGGATTCCCAGGAGGAAGGCGTTAGCCTTGGCAAGGGCGACCGGCTCTTGCGCCCGGTTAATATCGTCTCCGACAAGCAGACCTACAGCGTTCCGACCACGATCAAGGTCGGCGACAAGGAAGTGGTGAAGGAGCGGGCGTTCACGCGGTTGCAGACAACCCTCACGTTGACGCCGACCGGTTTCGCCGACGCGGTTCCGCCCTTCAATCCGCTCAAGCTCACAAACGATTCTGTCGCCGCGGACGCCGCGCCGGACCCCGGACCGGCGCAGGACGACGCCGAGGTCACCTTTCGCACGACGGATCTGACGCCCGAAGAGTCTAGCCTGGCGACCGGCGAGCTTTCGGCGACCGAAGCGGAAGCCCAAGTCGTCGAGACGCTGAAGACCCAACCCGAAATACCGCGATCGCCCGTCCCGCCGCTGCCGCCTCAGCTGATGCTGATGCGGACGAGCCAAGCGACGGGCGACCGGGTCGGATCAGCGCTCGCCTACGCGACCGCCGGCAGCGTCAGCTCGAGCGCGCCGTTCGCCTCGATCGAAGTTCGCATGATCCCGGAAAACGTCACCAACGTCGCCAAGTCGTCCGGTTCCGACGACGCCTCGCCGACGGAGAAGCTCGTCCAGATGCGGCATGGCGAGACCTTCGAGGACGTCCTGAAAGCCAACGGCGCGACGCCGGAGGCGGCAGCCGCGATCTTGGCGGCTTTCGGCGTCAAGCATGGTGAATCTCCGGTCGCCGAAGGTCAGAAGATCCTTCTGCTCCCTCTGGAGCCGAGCGTGCGCGCAGAGAAGCCGAAAATCGCTCGTGTCTCGGTTTACGCCGACGATCAGCTCAAGGCGAGGGTTGCGTTCAACGACGCAGGCGCCTACGCGCCCGTCTCGCTCAACACCGCCCTCGGGCCGCGCAAGCCGGAAGCCGCCTCGAGCGATTCCGGCGGCATGAGCCTTTACGAGAGCCTTTACGAGACGGCGCTCAAACAGGGCCTGCCCAGGCCGGTCATCGACCTCCTAACACGGGTCTTCTCCAACGACGTCGACTTCCAGAGAACGACGAGTCCCGGCGATTCCGTCGAAGCCTTCTATTCCGATCCCGACGACATCGATCCGCGACCCGAACTTCTTTACGCAACGATCGCGGTGCACGACCAGACCTTTAAATACTATCGCTTCCAGGCGCCGGACGACAACAGCGTTGACTATTACGATGAGAGCGGCCGATCGAGTCGAAAGTTTCTGCTGCGCAAGCCGATCGCCGAGGGCGACATCACGTCTCCGTTCGGCATGCGCTTTCACCCGATCCTCGGCTTCACCCGCATGCACACCGGCGTCGACTGGGGCGCGCCGATCGGCACGCCAATCTTTGCCGCCGGCAACGGAGTCGTCATCAAGTCTGGGTGGGAATCCGGCTACGGGCGCCGAGTTCGAGATCCAGCACGCCAACGGATACGTCACCACATACAACCACATGTCCGGCTTCGGTCGCGGCGTCACGGAGGGCGCGCGCGTCACGCAGGGCCAGGTCATCGGCTATCTTGGGCAGACCGGCCTCGCGACGGGACCGCATCTGCATTATGAGGTGATCATCAACGGCAACTTCGTCGACCCGATGGCCATCAAGCTCGCCCGCACCCGAGAGTTCGACGGCAAGATGCTTGCGTCCTTCAAGCGCGAACGCGACCGGATCGATCAAATCCGGTCCCAGGCGCCGTCCGCCGCTGCTGAGGCGATCGAGAAACCCGCCGGAATCACCGCCAGGCTCAACTGAGCGTGACGGCGAACGCGGCCTCGACCTCGTGCGAAAATCTCAATGCGCCTTTAACCGCTTGCGCTGTAACGCCTTTTGCCCGGAGGACGGCGAGCGACGGCGAGCGGCGGCTCTTCGACAGCTTGTCGCCTTCGGCGTCGAGCACAAGGCGGTGGTGTCGATAACGCGGCGCGGGCAAGCCAAGCAGCTCCTGAAGCAGGCAATGGACAGAGGTCGCAGCCAAGAGATCCTGGCCGCGCACGACGTCGGTGACGCCCTGGAGGCCATCGTCGACCGTCACCGCCAGATGATAGCTTGCGGCAAGATCCCGTCCCCGAAGGACGACGTCGCCCCATGCGGCCGGGTCGGCCACGCGCTCGTCGGCCGTCGTCCCCTCGCCGTATTCGAGCCAAACGATCTGCACCGGCGCGAGCTCGAGCGCGCGGCCTATGTCCAGCCGCCACGCGACTTTTTCCCGGCGCGCAAGGCGGAGTCGCCGCTCCGTCTCCGATAAGGCGCGGCAACGGCCCGCGTAGCGCAGCGCGCCGTCGGGATCGCGCCCGGCCGCATCACGCGCAACGTCCGCGCGGCTGCAGAAACACGGGTAGACGAGACCTCGCGAGCGGAGACGATCGAGCGCCGCCGCATAGTCGTCGCCATGCTCGCTTTGCCGCCGCGGCGACCCGTCAAAACACACGCCGAGCCAGGCGAGATCATCAACGATCGCCGCCTCGTAAGCGGGCTTGCAGCGTGCTCGATCGAGGTCTTCAATGCGCAGCAGCAGCCGTCCGCCAGCCTGCTTAGCCAAACGCTGGTTGCACAGCGCGGAATAGGCGTGTCCAAGGTGCAGCAGGCCGTTGGGCGTCGGGGCGAACCGAAAGACAGGCGAAACGGGATCGATGGCCGGGCGCATGACGGACAAGCGAATGCACAAGCCGACGGCGCGCACAAGCCGACCGACGCCGAAGACGCCAAAACGGATCTATCATCCCGGCCCGCCGATCACCGACGAGGCGAGCCTTCACGCCGCCGTCGACGCTCTGTTGCGGAAAGATCCCGAGCTTGTCGCTCGGTTGCTCGACGTCGGCGGCCCGACACCGCTGCGTCGGCGGGATCCCGGGTTCGCCGGCCTCGCAGCAATCATCGTCTCGCAGCAGGTGTCGGTCGCCAGCGCAAGCGCGATCCTGGGCAGGCTTGAGGCGCGCATCGCGCCGCTTGAAGCCGCGCGACTGGCGGCCGCGACTGACGAGGACCTTCGCGGCTGCGGTCTTTCGGCCGCAAAGATCCGCACGCTAAGGGCGTCGGCAGAGGCGATCGCCATGCGCAGCCTCGACCTGGAAGGCCTCGCCGCGCTCGACGCGGGGGACGCCCATAACGCCCTTGTGAGGGTGAAAGGCGTCGGCCCGTGGACCGCAGACATCTTTCTCCTGTTCTGTCTTGGTCACCCCGACGCCTTTCCCGCTGGCGATCTCGCCCTGCAGGAGGCGGCGAAGCTGGCGCTCTCGCTGAAATCGCGGCCGGACGCTGCGCGCCTCGAGCGGATTGCCGAGCGCTGGCGTCCCTGGCGCGGGGTGGCTGCGCGCATGTTGTGGACCTACTACCGTGCGGTGAAGGCGCGTTCGGGGATGGCCCTCGCCGACCGATCGGGTTAAGTCGGACCCCTCGACCCACAGGAAGTCAACAGCATGAGCGTCGCACTCGACGGACCCCGAATACAGCCGGGCAGCGGCAGGGCGAGGGCGCTCGTGGTTTTCCTGCACGGCTACGGCGCGGATGGAAACGATCTGATCGAGATCGGCCGTCAATGGCGGACTCTGCTGCCCGACGCCGCATTCGTTTCGCCGAACGCCCCCGAGCGCTGCCCCGCCTCGCCCATGGGACGGCAATGGTTCGCCCTCGCCAACCGGCCGCCCGACGATCCGGCCGGTGAGGAGGAGCGCTGGCAGGGCGTAGTCCGGGCTCGCGGTGCGATCGACGCGTTCCTGGATGGGGAGCTTTCGCGACTCGGCCTCGACGAATCGCGGCTCGCACTGGTCGCGTTCAGCCAGGGGACGATGATGGCCCTGCATGTGGGCCTTCGCCGCCGCCTCGCTCCGGCGGCGCTCCTTGGCTATTCGGGCACGCTGGTCGGCGCCGATCGCCTCGGCGAGGCTACCGCGCGCGATTCCCGCGGAGCGCCGCCGCCTGTCCTCCTTGTTCACGGCGACCAGGACCCGCTCATCCCGATCGAGGCGATGTTCGCCGCAGCCGACGCGCTCGCAAGCGCCGACATTCCAACCCAATGGCATGTTTCCTTCGGCGTGGGACACGGCATCGACGGCGGCGGCCTCAGCCACGGCGGCCAGTTCCTGGCCAAGGCGCTCGGCGGGCGAAGCCGCTAGGGTCGAATGACTTCAGGTTCGCGCGGACCTTTGAATTGGCGCAGCTTGGGAGTAAGGACCCCGACGGCCGCCGCCTTGTTTCGCGACGACCCCCCTTCCAAGGCCGGCTCCAGTTCCCTGCTAGCAGGGAACTTTCTTGCGCCGAGGTCGGGACCCGGTTGCAGAAAAGCCTGAAATGTCATGGCGTCGCTGGATTTACAACCCACCCGTTGTTGGCTCGTTCGGCCGCGGAACAGGGAAATTAGCAGCGCCAGAACAGGGAACTATCAGGCGATTTCGGAGCGGATCAGGGAAAGAACAGGCGGCCGAAAACGGGGCGCGCGATCGGACGCGGCCAGGTTGTAAGACGTCGCGGGATTCCCGTCCGCCGGGGAGGAACGCTGCCCTTGCGAGCGGTTGGACGAACGGCGCCGCGCAATTCGTCCAGACTTCATCTTGCTCAAGCGCATGGCGGATTGCGATCGAATGGCGCCGCACCCCCTCGTCCGGCGCCTCGCGACATCTTTCGCATGAAGGGAGAAGGAGCGAAGCGGGAGGATCGCAAAGGGGCAGGGTGAGGGCAATACGGCGCGACCGGTCGCACAGCCCCCGCAGCGCGGGTCGCGGGCCGAAGCGCCGGAGACGGCAAGCCGCGCCCTACCGGCGCCAACCGCATCTGGCGCCTTGCCGACCGACAAATATTCCCCAAAGGCTTCGCCAGCTCAGGAGAGGCCCGAGATGAAATCCCTCCGGCGCCAGCCGCAACACACGTGGCGAACGCGGCGGCCCCCTGACGGTGGCGCAAAAAAAGGAGGCCGCCTTTCGGCGGCCTTCGAGTCTAGGGAGGAAACGCCCAAGGAGGGCACGTGCGGGCAAACGCACCGCACAGACGCAAACTAGTGCTGCGTCGCACCAATTGCAAGAACTTTCGTTCATGGAATCGAGCAAAAGTTGCGAGGTCGAACGATTATTCGTGGATGTCTTCCGATAAAGGGAAGCTTGCAGGCATTATTTGGAGTGTATTTTATTTTTCAGAATACCGGAGGGTCGGAATGATCCGGCCCCTGGGTCCGGCCGCGTCAGCGAATTGCTTCGGTCTCGACGATCAGATCGACCTTGTCGCTGATGTAGGGAATAAAGGCCTTCATGCCGAAGTCCGAGCGGTTCAGCGAGCCGCGGGCGGAAAAGCCGACCGTGTCGGCCTTGTCGGTCGGGCGCACGCCGGTCTTGTTGAAGGTGACTTCGAGCGTGACCAGCTTGGTGACGCCAAGCAGGGTGAGGTCCCCGGTGATTTCGCCGGTCTTGTCATCCTTCTTGGTGAAGGTCTTGCCGACGAATGTCATGTCGGGGAACTCCTCCACGTTGAACCAGTCGGCGCCTTTGAGGTCCGAGTCGCGCGGCCCGAACTGCGACTGAAGGCTCGCGGTCTTGACGTCGACGTTGAGCTTGCTTGCCGCCGGATTGGCCGGATCGAACGCGATCGCCCCGCTCGTGTCGCCGAACAGGCCGATCATCTTCGAGAAGCCGAGGTGATCGACGAGGAAGAGGACATGGGTGTGGCTCGGGTCGATCTTGTATTCGGACGCGGCAAGGGCGGGCGCGGCGGCGCCGAAGGCGAGAGACGCGAAGGCGAACGTAGCGAGAGAGCGCATGGGATTCCTCAAGGTCCAAAGGGATTGTCGTGACGCAACATCAGAAGCGCCACGATCACCGGCAGCGGTGACAGGATGGCCAGCCCGGAAACGAACCACGTGACGGCGGGACGCTTTCGGAGCGCGGGCGGCAATAAGCAAACGGCACAGGGGCCAAGGAACGGCGCGAGCGCAATCAGCGCCAGGGCGAGGGGATCGGCGCGCCGTGTGACGAGCCCGATCGTGTCGAGCGCGGCGAGAAGGCCGCCGCCTGCGCCCAGCATCGCGGCGGACCCGAGACCGCGGCGCTGGCCGAGCGCCTCGACCGACAACACGGCCGCGCCCGCGGCAAGGGCAAGACAGAGACCGACGCCGGTCGAAGAACCGCCGAACAGCAGGGTGGGCGCCGCGAGCGCAGATATCGCGGCGAGGCCGGCCAGCGCGGTCGCCTCTCCGCCGAACGGCGGCGCCAGCGTCGCGAGGCGGTCGAGGCCCCAGAGCGCCACGCCTCCGCCAACCACCAGCGCGGCAAAAGCCATCAGCGTCGCCGCATCCGGAACGGCAAGCTTCGCCGAGCCCACCCATGCCGCCGCAAGCAGCGAAGCCGCGCCGGCGAGCCCCCACCGCGGAATCCGGACAGTCTCCCCCACCGCAGCGCCGAGCATAGCGACCAGCGCGACATAGAACACCTTGTTGGAGGCGCCGACCGGCGGGAACGGTGGGATCTTCTGGTAGGTGGAAACATAGCCGGCAAGGAAGACGACGGGCGCAGCGAGCGTCGAAATCCAGCCCGAACCGGTCAGCCGGGCGGCCGCCGCCAGGACCAGGGCGGCGGCGATGGAGGTCGCAAGGACGGGAGCGAACGGATTGTTGAGGATCAGATCCATGCGGGGCCCCGGCGGCGACCGGCGGGCCGCGGACAACGCGCCGCGCGGACCGACCTGGACGAGCAACGGGTTACCTTGCTCCGGCCGGCGAAACAATTTACGTTCATGGCACATTACTGTTGCGCTAGGAGCAACAATATGGATCGGTTCGCCGCCCTCGAGGCCTTCGTCAAAGTCGCGGAGACCCAATCCTTCTCCGAGGCCGCGCGGCGGTTGGGGTCATCGAAATCCGCGGTCAGCCGGAACGTCGGCGCGCTCGAGGCCGAGCTTGGCGCGCGCCTGTTCAATCGCACCACCCGCTCGCTCAACCTGACAGAGGCCGGCCGGGCTTATTTCGAACGCGTAAGCCGCATTCTGGCGGATCTCGACGACGCCGACCGGGCGCTTGGCCAGCTCGAGGCGAGCCCCCGGGGGCGGCTGCAGGTGAGCGCGCCGATGAGCTTCGGCTTTCTTCATCTCGCCCCGGCGCTGCCCGAATTCCTCGCCCGCTTCCCGGAGGTGGAGGTCCAGCTTTCGATGACCGATCGCTTTGTCGATCTCGTCGACGAGGGCTTCGACGTCGCGCTGCGCATCGGCGCCCTGCCCGACTCGGCCCTGATGGCGCGCCGGATCGCGCCGATCCGCCGGGTCATCTGCGCCAGTCCCGACTATTTTCACCGCCATGGAATGCCGCAGGCGCCCGAAGACCTGAAGGCGCACGAGTGCCTTCGCAACAACAATGTGGCGCGGACGCAGGAATGGCGGTTCGTCAATCCGGACGGCGGCCCGTCGGTGGTCGCGGTGTCCGGACGGGTCAGCGCCAACAACGGCGACGCGTTGAGAGTCCTGGCGCTCTCCGGCTTTGGGATCGCCGCGCTGCCGACCTTTATCGTCGGCGCCGACCTCGGCGCCGGCGCCCTCGTTTCGGCGCTCGACCGCTTCATTCCGCAAGACCTGGCGATGAGCGCCGTCTATCCGCATTCGCGCCACCTTTCGCCCAAGGTGCGCGCGTTCGTCGACTTCCTCGTCGAGCGGTTCGCCAAACGGCCTAATTGGGATCCCTGAGGCGTAACCCCGAGGCGCAATCCAAGGCAAAGAGAAAGCGGCAGGCCTGAGTCCCGTGCGGGCTTCGGCCTGCCGCCTCATCCAGAGCAGGGGCGAAGGGGCGCGCCCCTGCCGCCGGATCTCTGCTCCCCTGTTTACGAGACGGCTTGCGTGGAGAGCGCCACGAAATGCGTGCCGTTGTCGTTCTTGACCTGCATCAGCACCGACTTCTTGCCGTCGGACTTGGCCGAATCGATCGCCGCGACAACTTCGGATGGACGCGAGACCGGCTTGCCGGCGACGGCGAGGATGACGTCGCCGGTCTGAATGCCCTTCTGCGCCGCAGCGCCGTCGGGATCGACGTCGGCCACCACGACGCCAGTCTTGCCGGCGCCGTCCACCGCGGTTGCGGGCTCAAGCGTCATGCCGAGCTTCGCCAGCGCGTCTTTGGCGCCCTGCTCCGGCGCGTCGGCGCTGGCCTGACGCTGGTCCGACAGCGAGCCGAGTTGCACCTTGACCGTCTGCGTCGCGCCGTTGCGGACGATCGTCAGATCGACCTCCTTCTTCGGCCCGAGCTGGGCGATCTTGCGGGCGAGGTCGTGCGAATCGGCCACGGCGTCGCCGTTGACCGCGGTGATCACGTCGCCGTCCTTCACGCCGGCGGCGGCCGCAGGCGAGTCCTTCTCGGCCCTGTCGACAATTGCGCCCTTGGCGTCCTTGAGGCCCAGGCTGTCGGCAATGTCCTGCGACACCGGCTGGATCTGCACGCCGAGCCAGCCGCGGGCGACCTTGCCGTTGTCCTTGAGCTGCTCGACCACGGTCTTGGCGACGTCGCTGGCGATGGCGAAACCGATGCCGACGCTGCCGCCGGACGGCGAGAAGATCGCGCTGTTGACGCCGACCACTTCGCCGTTGGCGTTGAAGGTCGGGCCGCCGGAATTGCCGTGGTTGATCGGGGCGTCGATCTGCAGGAAGTCGTCATAGGGGCCGGCGCCGATGTCGCGGCCGCGCGCCGAGACGATGCCTGCCGTGACGGTGCCGCCGAGGCCGAACGGATTGCCGACCGCGATCACCCAGTCGCCGACCCGCGGAGCCTGCGAGGCGAACGAGACATAGGGGTAGTCGGAGCCTTCCTTGATCTTCAAGAGGGCGAGGTCGGTCTTGGGGTCCGTGCCGATCACGCGCGCCGGGATCGTCTTCCCGTCGGAAGTGGTGACGGTGACGTCCGTGGCGTGGTCGACGACGTGGTTGTTGGTCACGATGTAGCCGTCGGGCGAGATGAAGAAGCCCGAGCCCTGGGCCATCCCGGTATGGGGACGCTCATGCTGGGGCGCTCCGAAATGTTCGCCCATCCCCGGCGCGCCGAACTGCCGGAAGAACTTCTCGAGCGGGCTGCCCCTCGGGATGTTGGGCATCGCCTGCGAATCCTGGGAATCGCCGTCGTCGGAGGCGTTGGTCTCCTCCATCTTGACCTTGACCGACACGACCGCTCCCTTGACGTGGTCGACGACGTCGGCGAACGACGCCGGGCCGGGGGAGGCGACGGTGGCGGCGGCGACCGCCGGATAGGTCGAGAGCGGCAGCGCCTCGATGGTCACCGCGCCGACGGCGGCGACCGCGACTGCCCCAAGCAACGCCGCGCGCACGGACTTCGGCCGGCTCGGACGAAAGGAAAACAGATTGCCCACGTCTATGACTCCATAACTGTAAGTCCGCCGAATATGCCCGGCGCCATGGAGCGGTTCTATCGAGCGAGCGCTTACGCGCCGATTTCGACGACATGAAGAGTTGGTAAGCTCGACTTGCGTCATCTGCATGGCGCCGTTGCAAGACTGTGCGGCGTCCGGCTGCGCGCTGGACCGCGTGTTAGCTCGCCCACCTCGTCGCCATGCGGACGACGTGGCCCGGGCGCGGCTTCGCGGGAATGTGCGGCAGGTAGCGCGCGACGAGCGCGGCGCGGTCGAGATCCTCGATCTCGACGAAGCCCATCGCCCGCGCCCGCTCGTGCAGCGTCTCGGTCTCGAGATAAGAGCGGAACGGCTCGCCGCTTTTCGCCACCCGCTGCGCCATTTTGTGATGGTAGTCGCGCACGCTCTCCTCTTCGATCGCGTGCGGCGGGTTGGCGTAATCGAAGACGACTTCGGCCCCGCCGGGAAACCGGGCGAGCGCGCCGAGCGTGGCGTAGACCGCGTCTTCGGTCAGGTAAGGCGTGACGCCGAGCCACAGGACGAAGGTCCGCCGACCGACGTCGAGGCCGCCGGCTTGAAGCGCCTCCGTCATGTCGCCGTGTTCGAAGTCGTGCGCCACATAAGCGACGTGCGCCGGCTCGACGACACCGGCCTGCGAGAGCCGGGCCCGCTTGTCGCGCTGGGTCGCGGGGTGATCGAGTTCGAAGACCCTTAGGCCCTCTTGCGGCTCGAGCCGGTAGGCGAAAGTGTCGAGCCCCGCCCCGAGCACCAGGACTTGGCGAACGCCGGCCGCGATCGCGCGCCGCGCCGAATCCTCGGCGAATCGGCTGCGCATGGCGACGAAGAAGCGTAAGGCGCGCCTCTCCGGCTGCGCCTTGGCCAGGGCGATCGCCTCCTCGGCGTCGGGTCCGAGAATGCGCGTCGCCAGCGGATCGGCGAAAACGATCCCGCCCTCAAGCGTCTGATGCGCCGCCCTCTGTCCCGCCGCGCTGAGCGCCGTGCGGCTCGCCTGTCCGTGCTTCATGGCCGGGCAGAATACGGACGCCAAGGGCGCCTGTCGATCCCGGCGTGTCGCCCCGATCGAATCGGTAGAGTAGGAGTGTGGCGCGGTGGCTTTAGGCCGGGCATGTCTGTTTGCCGCCCCTTTCGTCTGGCGGTGCCTTAGTGGCTCGGCCATAGCTCCGTTTCCACACGCCGAGTAGGCCCGGGGAATCTCACCCCGAGCCTCTCACAGATCCGGACGTGAGAACTCTCGCCTCATCCGGCTCGTGCCACTCAACGAAGGCTGGCGCCTTCCAGCGAAAGAGCTGGGTTCCTCCGATCTCCCGTTGACCCAACAAACGCCGTGAGTGACCCACCCCCTTCGCTCCACGGGCATTACCCCGCTTCGTCGCTACTATGGGGCGGTCCGCGCCTGACTGGCCCATCGGTACTTTCAGCCTCGCGGGTCCACTGCTTGTGCCTTTTCCCTTGGCATGGCCAACCAGGGTCTCAAGTTCCGTACGAAAGCCCAGATGAGAGTCACGCCTCCTGAACACCGGACACCGCGTGGTCAGTAAGTAGGTATCTTCCACGCTGATCCCGGAGCAAGAGGGAGACCCCGGTTTCGATGCCGTCCCAGTTCGTTTCGATGCGTCATCAGAGGATCGCTTGCGCTCGTCTCTCTCATCCATACCTGACGTGATCACTGCCACGCCTTTTGACCATGACGTTCACCACCGCGGCTTTTGACCGAAGCAGCTCATGGCGGTTTGAAGCCTCCTCCTACAAAGCGGCTTCGAAGGGTCCACCTTCATCTCTCGTACAGCATGACGCTTGCGCGTCTTCTTGACACAACCCCCTCATCGAACCGAACGTGCAGATTTCCCGCATCCGGCTCTCGGACAAGACCTCACGCCTTCGTCCACGGCACGTCGTGCCCAAGCCGGGTCAGACGTACGAGCCCGAAGTGCCCGTAGAGGTGCGAGAGTGGATAGCTCCCGCCACTTCGTCGCCTGACCTTGTGCTTGGCGCGCAACCACCGGCGCAACCGCACCGCTGTGTAGGAGTCGAGCGCCCGATACGCCTTGCTGAAAGCGCCTACCGAGAAGTAGTTCGCCCATCCGCGCAGCGTGCGATTCACTTTGCCCACCAGCGTCGTGGTCTCTTGCCATGTGCACGATCGCTCGGTCAGCGCGTGGATTTTCTCGACCCCGCGCTGAATGCTCTTCTTTGACGGCCGGTAGCCGATACGGGCCTGCCCGGTCCTCGCCGAATACATCCGCCCGAACGTGTATCCCAGAAAGTCGAACTCTCCTTCCGGCGCCTTGCAGATGCGTGTCTTCTCCTCGTTCACCGTCAGCTTCAGCTTGCCCATGATCTCGCGCAGGCCCTGCAACGCCGCTTCGGCCTTGCCCCTTCTGCACAGGATCACGAGGTCGTCGGCGTAGGTCACGAGCCGCGAGCCGAGGGTTCGCTCGAGCCCGAACATCTTCCACCCCAGCACGAACCGGCGCATGTAGATATTCGCCAGCAAGGGTGAGAGCGGAGAGCCCTGCGGGATGCCGCGCCGCTTATCCCGCGCCTCGGTCGTGCGCGTCTTCCGCCCTCGATCGTCGGTTTCTTCCACGGGGCAGTCCAGCCACATCTTGACCAGATGCAGCACGCGCCGATCGACGATCCGGCGCGCCACCGACTTGAGCAAGTCGGAATGCGGAATGCTCCCGAAGTAGTCCGCGAGGTCGGCGTCCACCACTTCCGGATGGCCGCGAAACAGCAGTTCCTCCACCTCGACCACCGCCTGTTGGGCGTTTCGCCCGGGACGGTAGGCGTAGAGTTCCGGTGGAAGATCGGCCTCAAAGATCGCCCCCGGGTCCAAGCCCGGGGGATCGCTGCCGTCATGCAGACCCGATCCCGCAAGGTCGAGATGCCCAGCGGCCTGAGCTTGCCGTTGGCCTTCGGTATGTAGACGCGTCTGATTGGGTCCGGTCGGTAAGTCTCCTGCCTGAGCGCAAGCGCCAGTTCGCCCAGCCATCGCTCGACCCCGTACGCCTCGACGGCCTCGAAGTCCTGACGGTCCACGCCCGGCGCGCCCTTGTTGGAGCGGCACTGGGCATAGGCGTGCGCCAGGATATCCTCGCGGCTGATCTTGTCGTAGAGGGCGTAGAAGCGGTAGCCGGGTTCTGCCTTCGCTTTCGCGTGCAACGCCGTCTGCAGTTTCTGAACGCTATCCGGAGTTGATAGGTTGCCCAATCTCCAGGTCCTTCACCACGTGTTGCGTCTGTCTTGAACTGAGGTCCCTTCCCTCCCCCGGCGTTACCCGGCTTCCGCGGTACTCCGAACCTCTCCGCCACCCCGTAGCGCCCGGCCCATCCCTCGCGGGCGTCCGGTTGGTCATCCCTGACCACGCCGTGGGGCTTCCCGTGTTGCGCGCACCTTCCTTGTGTACGTGCTGCCGCCACTACCCCGGTGCAGCGACTGGGCGTCGTCTTCGCTCTTCTCACCCAGCCGTGTCAGCCTTCCCCGAAAACGTCGTCGGGTCGACCTGCACATCGGCATTTTCGAGGCTTGCTCGGCGTTCAATCGCGTTGCGGCCCGCACACCCGCGCCGTCACCTATATGTGACCTGCTACACCGAAGGCTTCAGCCATTTCGTCACCTCCATGACTGCTCCGGTTGCTTCCGGCTGGAGCGTTCGCCGGGTGGGCCTTGCACCCACTGGAAAGCGCCGCCTTCTCACGGCGCACACGTAAGGACTAAACCGCTCGCGCGGTAGGGGCGGCGGCGAGGGATGAGGCTGCCATTGAACTGAGGAGGAACGCGGCGGCCGGACTGTCTCAAAATCGTGGGGTTCAACCCCATGGGAGACAGGAGCTTTCGCGATGTCCGACAAGCCTATCAGCCGGCTGCGTCAGCGCATGATCGACGACATGACGGCGCGGCGGTTCAAGGAGAAGGTGCAGAAAGACTACGTCCGGCACGTCAGAACCTTTGCGGCCTTCCTCGGCCGGTCGCCCGATACGGCGACGAAAGAGGACCTTCGCCGCTTTCAGTTGCATCTGGCGCAGCAGCAGATCAGCCCGGGCTCGATCAACGCCGCCGTCGCCGCGCTTCGGTTCTTCTTCACTGTGACGCTCGAACGGCCAGACCTCGTTCGTCCTCTGACGATCGTGAACAAGCCGCGCAAGGCGCCGATCGTGCTCAGTCAGGAAGAGGTGGCGCTCCTGCTCGAAGCCGCGCCGGGTCTGAAGTACAAGGCCGCGCTCAGCGTCGCCTACGGTGCGGGCCTTCGGGTGTCCGAGGTCGCGCACCTGAAGGTGTCCGACATCGACAGCCAGCGCATGACGCTCCGGGTCGAGCAGGGCAAGGGACAGCGGGATCGCGATGTGATGCTGTCGCCGCAACTGCTCGAACTCTTGCGCGCATGGTGGCATGCGGCGCGGCCGCGGGCCTGGCTGTTCCCCGGCCAAAACCCGGTCAACCCGATCACCGCCCGTCAGCTCAATCGCGCCGTGCACGCCGCCAAGACCCTGGCGGGGATATCCAAGCGCGTGTCGCCGCATACCCCCCGGGTCACAGCCCGGGGGTTCGCCACGCATCTGCTCGAGCAGGACGTCGATATCCGGGTGATCCAGGTGTTGCTCGGCCACGCCAAGCTCGAGACGACCGCACTCTACACCCAGGTCGCCGTCAACACGATCCGCGACGTCAAGAGCCCGCTCGAGCGGCTCGGCGTCAACCTGGCGAAGCGAACGCCGCCCGCCTGAGCGAGGCCGCGTGGCGCGGCCTCGCTTCGAGATCGCCGACGTCTTTCGCGCCCACGGGGCGGCATGGCGCAAGGCCAACGCCGGTCATGCGAGCCTCGCCCAGTTGAAGGTCATGTCGGCGATCGAGACCTGCCGCACTGCCGCGCTCGGCGGCCATGTCGAGCGCTGCGAGGACTGCGCGCACGAACGCGTCGCCTACAATTCCTGCCGCAACCGCCACTGCCCGAAGTGTCAGGGCGCGGCGGCAAGACAATGGCTGGCCGAACGCGAGGCGGAGCTTCTGCCGGTTCCCTACTACCACGTCGTCTTTACCCTGCCGGCTGCGATCGGCGCCATCGCGTTCCACAACAAGGCCGCCGTCTACGACTGCCTGTTCCGGACCGCCGCCGAAACGCTGACCACCATTGCCGCCGACCCGAAGCATCTGGGCGCCCGCATCGGCCTCACCGCCGTCCTCCACACCTGGGCTTCGGCGCTGACCCATCATCCGCACGTCCACGTCATCGTCCCAGGCGGCGGCCTGTCGCCGGACGGGTCGCGCTGGATCGCCTGCAAGCCCGGCTTCTTCCTGCCGGTGCGCGTGCTGTCACGCCTGTTCCGCCGCCTCTTCCTCGAAGGGCTCGCGGACCTCCATGAGGCCGGCCGACTGGCTTTCTTCGGCGATCTGGCGCCGCTCGCCGACCGCCGCGCCTTCGCCGCCGCGCTCGCGCCGTTGCGCTACTGCGAATGGGTCGTCTTCGCCAAGCGACCCTTCGCCGGACCCAAGGCCGTGCTCGCCTATCTCGCCCGCTACACCCACCGGGTCGCCATCTCGAACTCCCGGCTCATCGCGCTCGACGAAAAGGGCGTCACCTTCAAATGGAAAGACTACCGGATCAAAGGCCGCGACCGGCTCAAGACCATGACGCTCGACGCCGTCGAGTTGCCGAGTAGGTGAGGACATTGCTGTCCTCACCCCTCGCAGACCCGGACGTGCAGAATTCCCGCATCCGGTTCTTCACGGGCGTGCTTCGCTCATGGTGGTGTAGCGATGGACAATCCGAGCCGCTGGCAATGGATATCGTTTCAATAGATCGCTAAAGCGGCTCCAGAGGAACCGTTTGCGGCGGTCTCGTCGCGATAGCCATTTCTTCCAGATGCTCGCGACCTCGTTGGCATACCAGCTCAGTCGTCGATAGTTGCCAGAGACGCCGTAGTAGGCGTAGTGGCCTCGCATCATCGCGCTCAAATGGGCGTGCTGATCCTTGATCGGCCGATGCCGGTTGGTCCGGCACCAGTCGGTGACCGCCGCCAGGGCGCGGGCGTAGCGGTTCTTCGCCGTCACTTGCCGCACCGCTTTGCCACCCCTCCTGGTCTTGCCCCATACGTGGCAAAAGCCGAGAAAAGTGAACGAGGTTCCCTCCGTCTCCGGAGGAGACCCATCCGAGTTGTTGAAGCGAAAATCGACGAACCGAGTCTTCTCGGGATGCAGCGTTAGCCCATACCGATGAAGCCGCTTGCCCAGAACGCGGAGGACTCGCTTGGCGTCGCGGAAGTACGCGAACGCCATAACGGCATCGTCGGCGAATCGGACAAGGGCGCTGTTCCCTGCGAGCCGTGAACGCACCTCGCTCTCGAACCATTCATCCAGCACGTGATGCAGGAAGATGTTTGAGAGAATCGGTGAGATCACGCCGCCCTGCGGGGAGCCTTCGGTCGCATGGCGCAGAAGCCCATCTTCCAGGACTCCTGCCTTCAGCCATTTGTCGATCATCCTTCGGATCACACCATCCGTGACCCGTCTGTCAAGAAAGTCGCGCAGGTGCGAGTGTGGAATCGAGTCGAAATACTTGACGATGTCGATGTCCAACACCCAGCGCAGTCCGTGGCTCATGAAGCCCGTGCGAAGATCTTGCAGGGCTTGATGCGCCGACCGTCCCGGCCGGAAGCCGTAGGAGCAGGTAAGGAAGTCTTGCTCGTAAACGGCCTCCAGCACCATGACGATCGCCCGCTGGGCCACCTTGTCCTCGAGGGTTGGAAGGCCGAGAGGTCGACGCGATCCATCCGCCTTGGGAATATATGCCCGTCGCACTGGCGGTGCCTGATAGCGGCCCGACTTGATGCGGCCGAGAAGGTCAAGCAAGTTGGCCTCCAGGTTCTTCGCATAGTCGACCGCCGTCATGCCGTCGATGCCAGGAGCACCATCCTTGCGGGTGAGCCGCCAGGCCTCCTTCATCCATTCCAGGTCGATGACGTGGTGCAGCGTGGAAAGCGCCGCTCCGCGCTTGGCTCTTGCCAGCGCAGCTATCCGTTGTCGTTTCGTGGACAGGTTTGCGAAGCTCAAGGTCTTCTCCCGTGTTTCTCGCCAACGGCTCTCGTCCCGTGGCGCCTCCCTTCCCTCAGTCGGGTCCCGGTGGGTCCAGTTCCCCGCGTGTGGTTGGTACTATGAAGGCGCTACGACTTCCCGCTCGCGCAATCCCGGTCGCTTATTGGTTCGCTTCCGAGCACCACGCGATCCCTCCAGTGTTCGTGCTCGCCGCATGGCGCTCCCAGATCGGTGGAGGACCGGCCCCGGGCACTTGTTCAGCCGGCTGCCCAAACTGCCGGCTCGCTCTCACGTGGGCATGAGCGGGATCTCTCAGGTTCCCAGGCGATCCGTCCCGTGCCTCTGCCCCGCTCCAAGACCCCGGTCGGACCGACGAGCCCATGGCCATTGGCGGTCTCGTCGATGCTGCCCCCGCTCGAATGACAGCGAAGGCTCCAACAAGAAAAGCATTTCGAGGCTAATGCGCGGCTTCGGCACCTGCTGCCTACGCTTCCAGACTGACGTTGCCGTCAGCCCGGCAAGGCTCACTTCCGGCTGGCTGGCTCGCCTTTGCCGGGAGGGAGTTGAACCCTCTGGATCGCATTGAAAGGTTTCAGATCACGTGTTCATCCTCCTTTCCAGGGCTTACCCTGACGCTACATCCGCCGCTTTCTCCTGCACGTGCTGCCCAGCGGCTTCCACCGCATCCGCCATTACGGCCTCTTCGCCGGCGCGGTCCGAGCCCGCAACATCGAGCGCGTCCGCCAGGCGCTCGCCGCGCCCGAGGCTACACCCGAGCGCTCGCACGCCGAGGCGGACAGCCAGGCCGAAACAGCTTCGCCTATGCGCCGCTGCCCATGTTGCGGCGGCCGGATGATCATCGTCGAAACATTCGACGGCCCGCGCCCTGCGCGATCGCCTTCCCCAAGCCGGATCAGGATCGACACGTCATGACCGACGCCGCGCGTCCCGCCTTGCAGCGCCGTTTCCCCTCGCCTCCAGCCCCACGCCGGAGCCGGAACGCGACGTCCTCACGACGTCCGCACAAGCTATCCAGCCGCCGTGCCCATCCCCGCCGCACCGATCCGCGCCCAACAAGAAGCCCGTCGTCTCGGCTCCCGACGATGACACCGACCGCCTTCCGTCCCCGCCACCACATCGGCGATCCCTCGGCGATCCTCAAATCCCCATAGGGCGCGCCCGGCCAAACAGCGCCCTTCCTCCCCGCGGTTTCCTCCTTACGAGGCTTTCAAACGCCGGCCCCCGCGTCTCGCACGACCGTCCGAAAGGGCCGCCGTCCGAAACCCTTCAGTAAAGCGGGCCTAGCGGTCCGTGGCTCCGGACGCATCAATTGGGCTAGGAAGCGGACCTACAGCGACAGCGCGGTTTCCGCCCATTTGCGACATTCGTGGTCGACGTGGTTTGGCGCTTGCCCAGTGGAAGATATGCGCTAAATTGCTCAAGAAAACAGGTTCCCTGCAATCCGGCGAAAGAAATAGCCCGCAGATTCAATAGTAAAAGACGGGACTCCAGTCGTGAGGACGTCAAATGGGACGGTTCGGCGTCGCGGGTTTGATCCCATTTTTGGTCGCGCTGACGCCGCTAGGCGCGCCGCGCCATCCCGCGCTCGCCCAAACCAGCACCGTAAAGGTCCCAGTCATAATCCCATCCGCGAACACGGCCCAGGACGCAGCCTCTCAGCTGGGCCTGCGCCAGAGCCTCATCGTCAATGCCAATGCCTGCGGTCGCGAAGAGGATTACGCGCAAGATCGTTCGGACATGGCCAACACCCAGAAGTCGGATCACGACAGATATGGCAACGAAGGCGAAGGCCTGACGGACATTCTGCTCGCGAAAGTCGCCTGGATCAATTCCAATCTGCCGTCAGCGGTCTGCAACGGCATACGAATTCGCGCCGTGCCGACGAACAGCGCCGGCGCGCCCGTCGAGCCCTTGGCCCAGTTTGCGGTCGAGTACGCGCAAACGCGTGCGCAGGAACTGACCGCATGCGCAACCGAAACCGGCGAAACCCCCGATCCAACTACATACACCGTAACGGTCAACGTAACGCTGACGCCCGATTGCATGCGGAAACAGATCAACGACGCCGTGATGGCGATGAAAAAGTACGAGCGACTGGGAACAAGCGATCTGCCCTGCCTCGAAAGCCTGCAAATCGTGAGTGTGGTTCCTCTGGGCATCGGCGTGCCCGGCGAATGGGACGTGAACGATCGCGAACTGGTCAGGTTGCTTTATCTGTCTGCGCCGACCGATCGTCGGCCGGGCGTCCTCGATCAGTCTACGATCGACTTCATGTTCAAGAATCTCCTTGCGGCCCGGGGCGGTTTGGGTCCCGCCGCCTATTCGATCATAGCCGGCTGCCACGACCCGGCCGGCGACCAGCTCGGCTCTCCTGAGGACACCGCGGATCAGCACAACACTGGCAATACGTTATTGCATGATCTCGGAAGCATTTTTGACGAGCTGATTTCACTTTTCATCGTCGACGTCGGGTTTGAGATCATCGGTTCCGGCGATCTCATCGACGGCGGCGCGCTGCTCCTTGGGCTCGGCGACGGCGATCTGACGCAAGACGTATCGCCGGGCGGCGACGTGGCAATCCCCGAGACCGAGAATCATCGCCTCAACATAGAAACGTCGCGCTATCTCACCAACGCCGCCATCCTCAAGAAGCTTCTGGACGAGAACTACGGCCATACCGACGATCTTCAAAAGGACCAATCCGATATTCGCGACTGGCTCCTGCACGAGTTGCAGACGATCACGATGGGCGATTTTCAGGAATATAATTCGCGCATCTACACGCGCTACAGTCTCAATTCGATCGTCAATCTCTATGACATTGCGCCGATCGTAGGCGACGCCGAATTGCAAACGGCGGCTCAGATCGTCCTCGATCTCTCCGAGGCGAAGTTCGCCGCCACCTCCAATCGCGGACGGCGCATCGTGCCGTTCCGCCGCAGGAGCTCGAACGAGGACGACGACTCGAAAGCCTTGGGTGTGACGGGTTCGGAAAACGCTGACGCGTTGTATGCGCAGACCACAAGTCTCTACAACGTCGGCGGGGGAGCCGACCACGAGATCGCCCGCGCGATCGTCCTTTCCGGCCAGACCCAGTTGCTGCAAGGGTCCGCGCAGAACCAGTTCCTACCTCAAGGTTTTGCTCCGAATGATTTGAACGACCTCGTCAATGCTTCGGTCAGCGCCTATAGTTTGCCGATGCCAATCCTCGCGGCAGCGGTCGAGCGTGGGGCGTCGACGCAATCCATCCGCCATGCGGGCGTCGAAAAGGTGTTTCAATCGCCGGCGTTCACGATCACCGAGGGTGGGATCAAGACCCCGCAAGCGCTGAACGCCTATCTGTCGGGAGATATTCTCAGCAATCTTGGCCCTAACCTTACGCCCCTCATCCAAATCTACGATGACGACGCCGGGATCGCCAACCGGACCGCCATCATTCCAACGATCGCTGGAAACTTTATCGGCGACATCTTCAGGTTCGACGGGGTCGGCGTGCGGGACAAGCGGACCGACAATCTCTGCGTCGCGGCGAATTTTGCCTGCGGGATCGCGCCCCAGTGGCCGATCAAATTCGGGACTTGCCTCCTAGCGCCGGACGCCACGACTTTTTTTGTGAACTCGAAGACGTGCTTCCCGGACAATCCGGGGCCTCATTTCTTCATGGCGTTCCTGGCCTGGCCATGTCTCGGGACGTTCTGCGACGCCGGACAGCGTTGGGGAGTTGTCGAAGTCGTCGATGCCGCAAACGCAATGCCGAGCGACGATCCCGTGTTCGCCAATTTTGTCGCGGACCGGACGGCGGCGTTGACGGCGGTCGCGCCCGACGCAGACGGAAATGCGACCTACATCACGTTCGACGGGCGGCGCATCGATTTCACGCTGAAGCAGGACAAGCCGGAGGTGACCGCAATCAACGGCGCATCGCCGCCGGCGTGGGCGACGGCGGGCGACCTCCTCAATTCTGACGGCCAGGGACGGGCGACGATCACCGGCAAGGGCGGCACGATCACGATCGACTTCACCGATTATCAGCATCCGAAACGGAGCCTCCAGTGAGACACTGGATAGCCATTGCAGCATTTTCGCTGGTCGCGACCCGGGCCTGCGCCGATGCGACAGTGACGCTTTGCGCGACGGACGGTCAGCTCGGAGCGGGGGTGAATCTTTCGAACGCCCTCGCAGCGGGCGGAATCATTCGATTCCTGTGCCCGCCATCGACCGTTTTGCGCGTTACAAAGATTTACCGCCTCACTGCGGCAACGACGATCGACGGCGCCGGATCGTTGACGCTCGACGGGAACGGCCTCGTCGGCCCCCTACTGGACGCCGGGCAAAACAGCGTGAGCTTGAATGGGCTGACACTGCGCAGCTTCGTCAACCCGCGACACCCAGGCGTCGACACGGGACTGCTGGGTCCGGCGGGGATCGTCCAAACCAGCGCCGACCTCACGCTGGACAGCATAACGACCGATGCGGCGCCGTTCCCGTTCGCCGCGGCCGGGCGCATGACGGTTCGGAACTCGAACTTGGATACGCCTTCGGGCTACGCCGTTGCTGGCGCCGACGCCGATATCGAAAACAGCCGATTCGTCGGCGGTTCCGGCCTCCGATTGTCCGCCGGCAATATCGTCAACAGCACGTTTTCGGTGATGGACGCGGCGGTGACCGTCGATCTTCCGACCAAGCCGGTGGAAATCCGGGCCTCTTCGTTCATGAGCATTCTGGGGAACGCAATCCAAGTTTCTACCGCGGGCAGATCGGTCGCGCCTCTGACCGTCACCATTCGCGACAACACGTTCTCCAACAACGCAGGCGGGGCGATTTCGTTTGCAAATGCGTCAAACACCCACTTGGGGCCGTCCCATCCCGGCGCTGGTCCGGCGCCGAGGCAGCCTGTGCTGCTAGTCACCGCCTATAATCGGTTCACCCAGAACCAGGCCGCAAATGGAGGCGCCGTGGTCGCAGAGCTCGCGAACGGCGCGACCTGGCAATCGATCGGGGACCTCTTCGTCGGCAATATCGCGTCCGGCGACGGAGGCGCGGTCAGCGTCTCCGGCGGCGTCGCGAGCATCACCCATGCGCTTTTCAGCGGCAACGCCGCCTCGGGAAAAGGGGCCGCGATCAGCGTGTCCGATAACGCCGGCGCCGTCGTCGCCAACAGCTTGGCCGTGCGCAACAAAGGTCGCTCAGGCGTGTTCGAGGGGGGTCGGCTGACCATAGTCAACACAACCATCGCCGCCAACATGGCGGTCGGGATCGCCGGCGGCGCCGGAACACGAGTGACGAACGCGATTCTCGCGGGCAACGAGCCGAGCGACTGCGCTAATCAGCTCGCGGGCAGCTTCGTTGGACCCAATCTCCAGAGCGACGGCACGTGTCCTGGCTCCCCGACCGGAGACGCGTATCTCGACGCGATGTTCTTTCCGGCGCCGGCGAGTCCGGTCGAGACCGCGGGCGACACGGCCGCTTGCGCCGGGGACCCGGTCGACGGCGTTGACCTGCTCTTTCAGAGCCGCGGCCTGGGCGGCCATTGCGCGCTTGGCGCTTTCGAATACGTCCCGATCCGATCCCTGCAACAGGCGGCGGGATCGCCGGTCCCTCACGGGGATCCGAGCGACGATTTTCTGGACGCCGTGGCGGTCGGGCCGACGCCGCCGAACGGCGGTTCGGGCGGATCCGGGACGAACGGCTCGCCCTCGACCATCGATCAGGGTTCCAGCGGGTCCGGCGCGTCCGTTGTGCCACAACCCCAATGACGGAGCGCGACATTGCGGCTCGCTGTCCTCTTGTCCTTGTTGTTCGCGCTGTCTTCGGCGGTCGCCGAGTCGGCGGACGACGCTTTGAACACGGTACTGGCCGCGCTGAGCGCGGAACGTGCGGCGCAGGCGGCGCAGGCGAAGATTTTCGTTCAGCGCGCCCAAATCTCAGATCTTTATCTCATCGATCGCGTCGGTACGACAAAACTCCATCTGACACGGAACCCCACGCGCGTCCGGAGCGAACTGTTCATCGTCGACGGCTTTGTCTGGACGCGCACCGCCAACGGTTGGAAAAAATCGCCAGCGCCGGACATTTCGAAGTTGCGGCCCCCGCTCGATGGCGTCGTGAAAACAGGCCTCACCGACACTTCCGAGCAGTCGCCGATCGACGGCAACCGGGTCTTTGTCGGGACGCTGTCCTGGCCAAATGACCATGCGAATACGGGCCGCTTCGAAATTCGCATCGATGCGGCTGGCCTGCCGAGGATCGTTCATTTTGACGGGAGCTGCGCAGGCTCTCCATGTCGAATCCACGAAATGATCGATTTCGATAGCAGTGTGGCGATCTCCGCGCCGGACTGAACGAATTGAGAAGCGCCGCGGCGTCACTGCGACTCCCGAAATCGCGATCCAGGCCTTTGCGACGCGCGTCGCGTGAACGAGCGCGGCCGTCGCGTTGACGGTCCGTCGAGCCGAGGAAAAGACGCAGACAATTGCGGCGAGGCGCCAAACCAAACGTCCGCACTTGGCGCCCTCCTGCCGTACCGGAGCGAGCGGGAACGGAAGCAAAGGCCCAGATCGGTCACGTTCGTCAGGGCACCTGCGACCGCCCGCTATTTGCGCAATTCGACCATTCCTTGGATCAACCGGAAGGTCCGCGCCGGGTCGACTGCGGCCACGGGCCGATCGACCGGACGACAGCGTAGCTTCCTGAGAAAACCGCGGATTGACAGACCGCGGCCCTGGACGGGGCAGTTGGACAAAGCGGGCGCCCCCGCTGCTTGCTTCGGCGCAAGTGAAGGTTATCGTCCCGAACCATGCGCGGCGGCTGGGCCTACATCGTGACGAATCGCCCGAACGGATCGCTCACGCTCGGCGTCGCCGCAGACATTGGCCGGCGCGCCTCCGAGCATCGCAAGGCCTCGTCGAAGGGTTCACGCAGGTACGGCCTCAAGCGCCTTGTCCGGAAGGAGTTCCACGGATATCCGCGCTGCGATTCAGAGAGAGAGCAACATCAAGCATTGGCCCCGCGCCTGGAAGGTGAGGCTGATTCGCGCCGAAAACCGCGAATGGCGAGACCTCTGCGAGGAACTGAATTGGTGAGGCTCGAGGCGCCTTCCGGCGCCCTCGTGGATGGCCGGGTCAAGCCCGGCCAAGACGGCGTGAGGCGTTTTTTCGATTTGGAGTTCCCATCGCGCAAAAGGTTGCGCGCCACTGCCTGAGTTGCTCCTCCGCCGGGTCGCTCATGAGCCCACCCGCGTCATGGCCGGGCTTGACCCGGCCATCCACGAGGCGCCGTCAGGCGCTCTGTGAAACACTGTTCGGAGGTCGATTTGATGGCGCGTTGGTCGCGCTCGTCAACCCAACTCAATCGCTCAATCGTTTCCTGCGTTCCAAGACGGGCTTGCCGGGTCAAGACCGGCAAGCGCACGGCCGACGGCATGACAGCGCCGATTGGGTTCGGCGCGGATCCGCCGCGGCCTCGCGCCGCAATGTCCTTTCCCGCCGAACGCCGCTAAAGAAGGGTCCCAAACGGCTGTTCAGGCCGAACCGAGCGCGCCTTGATTCGACGTCTTCTGTTCTTTGCGATTCTGGGCGCCCTTGTCGTTGGCGCCGCCTGGACGCTTCTCCGGCCCCGCGCTCCGGAGCCGATCGCCTGGCAAGGCTATGCGGAGGCCGATTTCGTCAAGATCGGGCCGACCCAGCCAGGGCTCCTCACCGCCGTCCGGGTCGCGCGCGGCGATCGGGTCGCCAAGGGACAGCGTCTGTTCGACCAGGACGACGCCGACGACCGCGCCGCGGTCGATCAGGCGCGCCGCCTCCTGCAGCAGGCGCGCGGGCAGCTCGACAACCTGCTTGCGCCCGCCAAGCCCAGCGAAATCAAACAGGCCGAGGCCAATCTGCGCGACGCGCAGGCCGCCCGCGACCGGGCGCAGGAGGATTTGCAGCGCAGCTCGCAGCTTCTCAAGACGGGATCGGCGACGCAGCAGGTCGTCGACCAGGAAGACGCCGCGCTGCGCTCGGCCGAGGCCAAGGTCGCAGCGGCGATGGCGGCGCTCGCCACCGCCCAGGCCCCCATGGGCCGGCCGGCGGAGATCGAGGCGCAACGATCAATGGTCGATTCTCTCGATGCGGCGCTGAAGCAGGCGCAGTGGCGGCTCGACCAGCGGTCGGTGACGGCGCCGGAGGCCGGGCTGATCGCCGACGTGATCGCTTTCCCCGGCGAGACGCTCGCGGCCGGCGCGCCGGCCGTCTCGCTGCTGCCGCCCGGCAATATTTTCGTGCGCTTCTTCATCCCCGAGGCGGAGCTCGCCAAGGTTCATGTCGGTGACAGGGTCGACTTTTCCTGCGACAATTGCCCTGGCGATCTTGGGGGAACGGTGTCGTTCATCGCGCCCAACGCGGAATACACGCCGCCGTTCATCTATTCCGAGTCGAACTCGGGGCAAATTCGTGTTTCTGGCCGAAGCGCGGCCGCCGCCGGATCAAGCCAGGCTCCTCAATCCCGGGGAGCCGGTGACGGTCGCCCCGGCAGCGCCGGCGCCGACGCCTACGGCGAGCGCGCCATGACGGACGCCGCCATCGACGTCCGCGGATTGCGCAAGAGTTTCGGCGACCTGAAGGTGGTCGAGGGCCTCGATCTCACAGTCGCCGGAGGCGAGATCTGTGGCTTCCTGGGCGCCAACGGCAGCGGCAAGACCACCACCATCCGCATGCTCTGCGGCCTGCTCCGGCCCGATGGCGGCGAAGGCCAGTGCCTCGGCTACGACATCCTCGCCGAGCCGCACGCGATCCGGCGCCAGGTCGGCTACATGACGCAGCGGTTCAGTCTCTACGAGGACCTGACGGTCAACGAGAACCTCGATTTCGTCGCCCGCGTCTATGAGCTGCCGAACCGGCGCGAAGCGGTGCGCGGCATCCTCGACCGCATGGGGCTCATGAACCGCCGCGACCAGCTCGCGGGCCAGCTATCGGGCGGCTGGAAGCAGCGGCTGGCGCTCGCCGCCTGCGTTCTGCACCAACCGAGGCTGCTGCTGCTCGACGAGCCGACGGCCGGGGTCGACGCCAAGGCGCGGCGCGAGTTCTGGGACCTGATCCATGACATGGCGGTCGAGGGCCTGACCACGCTCGTCTCAACCCATTACATGGACGAAGCCGAGCGCTGCAAACGCATCGTCTATCTCGCCCAGGGGCGGATCGTGGTGCAGGGCGCGGCCTCGACAGTGGTCGAGAAATCCGGCCTCGTGACCTACGAGGCGACGGGCGGCGACGTCGATCGCGCCGCCGTGGCGCTCCGCCATACGCCGGGCGTTGAGGCGGCGGCGGTGTTCGGCCGGGCGCTCAGGGTCGCGAGCCTCGACCGTGCTGGGCTTGAGCGGGCGATTGCAGAGCACGACGGCGGCCTTCAATGGCGCGAGGTCGAACCGCGGCTCGACGACGTATTCATCCACATGCTGAGCGTGCAGGAGGCGAGCCGATGAACGCCTTTTCCTTCGCCCGTCTGATCGCGCTCCTGCGCAAGGAATTGATCCAGATCCTGCGCGACACGATGACGCTTCGGATCATCATCGCCATTCCGATCATGCAGCTCTTCTTGTTCGGCTACGCGATCAATTCGGACCCAAAGCACCTGCCGGCGGGGCTGTTGTCGATCGAGGATTCAAAATACACCCGCACAATCGCCGCCGCCCTGACAAATTCGGGCTACTACGACATCCGCGTCCTGCGCAGCGAGGCCGAGGCGGAGGCGGGCATTGCGCGCGGCGAGCTGATGTTCGTCATCCAGATGCCGCCCGACTTCGACCGCGCCGTCGACCGCGGCGAGCAGCCCGGCGTGCTGATCGACGCCGACGCCACCGATCCGACCGCGATTGGCAATGCGGTCGCAACGCTCGGTCAGGTCGTCGCCGACCTCAACCGCGACCTGCCGCCGATCCGCCAGATCCAGCCGCAGACGCCGCCGTTCCAGTTTGTCGTCCACGCCCGCTACAACCCCGAGCAGCTGACCGTGCTCAACGTCGTGCCGGGCCTTGTCTGCATCGTGCTGATGTTCTCGACCCTGTTCGTCACGACCATGGCGATCACCAAGGAGCGCGAGCGCGGGACGATGGAGAACCTGCTGGCCATGCCGGTCAGACCGATCGAAGTGATGATCGCCAAGATCGCGCCCTATGTGGCGATCGGTTACATCCAGGTGATCCTGATCCTGGTGGCGGCGACGATCTTTTTCGGCCTGCCGATCCGCGGATCGGTGCCGCTGCTGCTCGCCGCGCTCGGCGTGTTCATCGCCTGCAACCTCGCGCTCGGCGTCACCTTCTCGACCATCTCCACCAACCAGATGCAGGCGGTCCAGCTCGCGCAGTTCACCCTGATGCCGTCCTTTATGCTGTCGGGCTTCATGTTTCCGTTCCGCGGCATGCCGGTCTGGGCGCAATGGCTCGGCAACATCTTCCCCACGACGCACGCCATGCGGATCGTGCGCGGCATGCTGCTCAAGGGCGTCGGCTGGACCGAAATCGCGCCCGAGCTTTGGCCGATGGCGCTGTTCGCCGTGGCGGTGATCGCATTCGCGACGCTGGTCTATCGCGAAACGCTGGACTGAGGCGGGGACGCATTGGAACGTTATCGAAATGCGCCAAACCGTTCGTCCTGAGAGGCGCTTCTTGGGCGCGACGACCTCGTCAGGCGCCGGCGCTCGCCCTGCGCCCGTTTGACGACGATCAAACACCACCGCTTCATTCCCGGTAAACTCTTGCGAATTTCGGTCGACCCGGCGCGCCAAGCGTCGGGCTCGAATGGGGAGGAGCATGAGCGAAAACACTTTCGACGCCGTCGTCATCGGCTCCGGCCTCGGCGGCCTCACAGCCGCCGCGCTGCTCGCCAAAAGCGGCCGCAAGGTCTGCGTCATCGAACGCAATCACAGCGTCGGCGGGGCCGCGTCGGCCTTCAGGAAAGGAGCGCTGACCATTGAGCCCGCCCTGCACCAGACGGCCGACCCGCGCGACCCGACCGAGACCAAGCATGCAATCCTGACCGAACTCGGCATTCTCGACGAGATTGAATGGGTCCCGGTGCGGCCGTTCTATTCGGTGAAGGGCGGTCCGGTCGGCGAAGTGTTCGACATGCCGGTCGGGTTCGACGCGGCCCACCACGCGTTGAGCCAGCGGTTTCCGCGGATCCGCGAGGGTTCGGCGCGGTTCTTCGGCGCGCTCGAGCAGATCCACGACGCCGTGACGCGGCTCAACGAGGCCGGCGAGGAACGGACCCTCGGCAAGCTCGTGCGCGCCGGCGTAGCGCTGAGGCCCCTCGCCCGCGATTGGCGCGCCTCGACCGCCGACATGTTCGAGCGCTTCTTCGGCAACGACGAGGCGGCCAAATGCGCGGTCGGCGCGACGATCGGCTATTTCGCTGACGACGCCCACAACCTCGCCTGGCCCTTCTTCGCCGTCGCACATGGCAGCTTGCTCAAGTCGGGCGGCGTGTTCATCAAGGGCGGCTCGCGCGTGCTGTCGATGAAGCTCGCCAAGGTGGTCAATCAGGCGGGCGGTTCGGTGCTGCTCGGGCGCGACGCCAGCGGCGTCGAGCTCGGCGCGTCCGGTCATCCGGCCGCCGTGCGGCACGTCGACACGAAGACGAAGGGCGACGAGCAGCGCATCGAAGCGAGGCAGATCTTCGCCAATTGCGCGCCGCACGCGCTCGCGACGATGCTGCCGGACGCCGAACGGGCGACGATCGAAGAGGCCTATGGAGCGCGGCCGCTGTCGATCTCGCTGTTCTCCGCCCATTTCGGCCTGACCGTCCCGCCCACCCAACTCGGTCTCGAGCGGTTCAACCTCGGTGTGCTGCCCAACTCGGCGACCCGACAGACCGACATCGCCGCGAGCGCAATTCTCCTTTCCGCCGACCCCGGCGACGCTCTGCCGGCATACGGAATCACCAATTACGGCGCGATCGACAGCGGACTGAACCCCGAAGGGCCAACCTTGGTCTCGATCGTCGGGATCGACCGGCTCTCCAACTGGTCGGCGCTGCCGCCGCAGGAGGAAAAGGACCGGCGCGAACGCTGGCTCGACGCCTTCCAGGCGGCGCTCGACCGCGACTATCCGGGCTTCAGCGCGGCGGTGGTCGAACGAATGTTCCTCAACGCGCGCTCAATGGCCAATTTCATGAGCACGCCCGGCGGGGCGGTCTACGGCTTTGCGCCGCTGCCGTTCGAGCGTTCGATCTGGGCGGGGCTGCCGCGCACGCCGAAGACGCCGCTGCACGGCGTCTATCTCGCCTCGTCGTTCGGCCAGTCGGGCGGCTTCAGCGGCGCGATGCGAGCCGGCGCGGACGCCGCGCGCATGGCGATGAAGGAGCGCGTCGGCTAAATCGGGCTCAGCGCGACGCGCCGTCCTCGGGGATCGCGCGCCCGCTCATCCACACGCCCGCGACGTCGAGCGCGTCGGTGAAATGCACGAGATTGGCCTCGAGGCCCGGCGCCAGTCGGCCGATGCGGCCGTCGAGGCCGAGCAGGCGCGCAGGGGTCGACGTCGCCATGGCGAGAGCCGAGGCGAGCGGCAAGCCGAGCGTGGTCGCGACATAGCCGACCGCGTCGCGAAGCGTGATCGCGGCGCCGGCGAGCGTGCCGTTCTCGTCGACGAGCTTGAGGCCCACTCGGGTCATGCGACGGCCATTGAGATCGAATGCGTCCGGACCGCCGGCCGCCGGCGGCATGGCGTCCGACACGAGGGCGATCCCCGCCGAGCCCTTGGCTGCGATCGCGACCCGGCAGGCCGTGGGATGGACGTGTTCGCCGTCCGCGATCAGGCCGCAAATAACGCGCGGGTCGGAGAGAACGGCGCCGACCACGCCCGGCGCGCGTGATGTCAATGGACTCATGGCGTTGTAGAGGTGGGTGGCCGCCCGCGCGCCCGCGTCGAACACGGCCTGCGCCTCTTCAGCGCTTGCCTCAGCATGGCCGAGACTGACCACGATGCCGGATTGAGCGAGCCGCGCGACGAGCCGGAGCGGGACGGAAGCCGGCGCGAGCGTCACGACTGTGGCCCCGGCGCGCCCTTCGATCAGCGCATCGGCGTCGGCCTCGCGCATCGGACGGATCCATTGCGGCGGGTGTATCCCCGGGCGCCGCGAGTCGATGAATGGACCCTCGACATGGATCCCGAGCGCGCCCGGCACGCAACGTTCCGCCTCGCGCGCCGCGGATAACGCGGCCGCGAGCACCGCGGGAGCATCGGTCACGACGGTCGGCAGGAACCCGGTAACGCCCTCGCGCCGAAAGGCGCGGGCGATGCGCGCCAAGCCCCCGACGGTCGGCTCGGCGTTGAACAGGACGCCGCCGCCGCCGTTGATCTGCCAATCGATGAGGCCCGGAGCGAGAATCCCGCCGCCACAATCGATGGCCTCGCCGCCGCGCGGGCGCTCCTCGACATCG
Source organism: uncultured Alphaproteobacteria bacterium (assembly GCA_963822215.1). Lineage (GTDB taxonomy): Bacteria > Pseudomonadota > Alphaproteobacteria > Rhizobiales > Beijerinckiaceae > Roseiarcus. The sequence goes on along the minus strand of CAWGGX010000004.1, from coordinate 577,703 downwards.
ACGAGGGCGCGGATGACGCCATCCTCCACGACCAGGGCGTGATCGTCGAGAAACCGCTCGCCATCGAACAGGCGCGCGCCGAAGAACACTTTCATGGCGCGGAGTCCCTCCCGGTTGCAATTCGGCCGCCCGCCATCAATATGGCCCCGTCGGTCGCGTCGTGCAGGGGGGGTGTCAGCAGCGCGCCGACGATCGGATCAAGATAGGGACGCAAGGCGTCGCCGACCCCGCCAACTAGCGCGACCCGCTCTGCGCCGAGGGCGCACGCGCGCCGCGCCAGCGCGCCGATCGCATGCGCGGCCTCGCCAACGATCGGGAGCGCGATCGGGTCACCCTGGCCGGCGCGGGAGAACACGCGCGGGGCCAAGGCGCCGAAATCGCCAGGCCTTGCGACGCGCGACCAGCGGACGAGGGCGACGATGTCGCCGTCGAACGCGTCGAGCATGTCGCGGGTGAGAGCGCTGTCCGGTCCGAGGCCGTCGTAGGCGCGCACCGCGGCGCGCAAGGCGCGCAGTCCAATATGAGCGCCCGATCCGGCGTCTCCGATGGCAAAGCCGCGGCCTCCGACGATGATCTCGCGGCCCGCCACGCGGGCGATAGCGGCCGAGCCGGTTCCGGCGATCACCAGACCGCCGTCCGCCCCCGCGTGGGCGCCGATACAGGCCGTCACCGCGTCGTTGGCGGCGCGAACGCGCATATAGCTCGGGAACGCCGAGACGACGCGCTCGGCGTCCTCTTTATCGTTCACGCCGGCGAGGCCGAGGCCAATCGTCATGCGCGGATGATCGGCGGGCGCCAGTCCGGCGTCATGCAGCGCGTCGCCGACAACCGAGCGCGCCGCCGCGATCGACGCCGCGAAATCGACATGGACGTTGGCGGAAGCGCCAAGCGCCTCCGCGAGCGTGTGGCCCTCGGCGTCCCTGACCCGCACGCGACATCGCGTCGCGCCGCCATCCACGCCGACGAACCAGAGGGGCGCCTCGGTCATCGAGCGCCTCCACGTGCGTCGCAAACGGAAAAGACCGCAGCCTGCATTCGGGGTCTCTCCTTAGGGTTTGATCCCTTGGCGAATTCTCATTCCGACATTTCGTCCGAGAAGGCCAGTCGTTCGATCACGGCCGCCCGCCTGCGCAAGCCGGACGACGCCTCCCTGCCATTTCCTCGACAGGACCGGCGGCGCGGCGTCGCGGCGATTCGTCGCGCGCGGGACGCGGCGTTTGCATGACATAAGCCAAACGGCACAAATCGTGCTTTCATCCATCATGGCCGACGCGACCTCCGGAAGAGGTTCGTCATGCCTGCGAAGGGGAATCGGCGCAATCGAAACGGGGACTTGAAATCGATTGTGCAGTGCAGCATATCTGCTATGATGTGAGTTCAAGATTGTTTTGGAGGGGCCCATGGGAGCCACCTGGAAGACCAAATGGGGAATGCGGCGAGTGCGCCGCGAGAGTCCCACCGTCGAGGAGGCGCTGATCGCCGCCGAGAGCCTGGCCGACGATCCGTCGCAGCGCGCGCAGATCGCGGCGTCGCTGATGGGCGTCCCGGTGGAGGAGGTGCAGGCGCTCGCGGCCAAGCAGGCCGCGAAGACACGCGGCCGCGCGAGCCTGGTGGCGGGACGCACGCGCGCGGTCGTTGTCGAGTACAAGCGCCCGCGCACCGTCCGCCCGACGATCAGCCTCACCCGAAAACGCTGAAAGGTCCCCGATCCCTGATCCGCGCGTGCGAGCGGCGCGGCGGCGCCTCACAAATTGGCGAGGCTCGCCGCTGACGGACGCGTGGTGCGATACTGGCTGCGGGCGGCGACGTCGGTGGAGATCGCCCCGACCGCGATCAGGGTCATGACGGTCATGTCGTCGAAATTCACGTTGCAAAACGCGAGCGCGACGATCGAGGCGAAGGCGGCGGCCATAAATGGGGCGAGCCGCGGCGGCGCTCTGTCGAGATCGTGAAAGCCGAACCAAACGCCGACCGCCGCAATGACCGCGCCCACGGCGCCCAGCTCGTACCATACCGTGAAGGCGAATGAGCGCGGCGTATAAGCCGGGAGGAGCATGTCGCGAATGCCCCTGGCCACAGTTGCGAAGCCGTGTCCGGTGAGCAATCTGAGCTTGTCGTGGGTGAAGAAGTCGGCGGCCGCCGACAGCGGCTGATAAGGCGGCGGCAGCGTAGCCAATTTGACGTGAAACACCCAGGCCGCGATCGTCGGCGCAAAGGCCGGGATCAGCGGCGACAGGAGCACGAGCGCGGCGGATCCCCAGGCGAGCTCACTCGCCGTGCGGCTCATGTCGGAGATCGAGAAGGACAACGCCAGATAGCCTGCGAACAGCGCAATGGTAAGCGGCGCGTAGCCCGCGATATACGCGAAGGCGAGCGCGAGAATCAGCAAGAGCCTTGCATAGCCGTTGCGGCCGCGTGCGGTGAGGCCGCCGAGCGCCGGAAACAGGAGCACCGCCAGCGCGATCCCGCCAGCAGCCACGCCGCCGTCGTTCGAGACCTGGTCGGCGACGCCCGCCAGGCCCCTTGCCGCCATGACGACCATGCCGACGACGACGCCGATCGGGAAGAGATACAGGTCCGTCGCGCGCGCGTTCTCACGCGGCGCCGCGACGGCCAGCAGCGTCGCGAGGATCAGGAGCCCGATCTTCAACGCATGCTGTAGGGCGGAAACGGGGTACGGCGTCCAAAGGATCGACAGGGTCGCCCAGGCGAGCCCAGCGACGAGGGCCATAAAGGTCGGAGCGGTGAAGGCGCGCACCGCCCGGGGGACAAACCCCGGCTTTCCCTCGAGCGCCTCGGCCATCACGATCATGGCGACGCCGATCGGGAAGACGATGAACAGGGCAAGCGTGTGGACGACGACTGCGACCGGCGCCCCGATCGCCACCGCCGCGTAGCCGACGCGTGAGAAAAACCGCGACGCGTCCGCCGCGTCGTCGCGGCCTAACTGCGCCGGACCTCTCTCCTGTGCCTTGAAGGCCATATGCCCCTCCAAGCGTTACGACCGGCTGGAAAACCTCACCTTAACGGTTATACGACGGGGTCGGCGCAAGGGCTGTGTGAAGGGCGCCACACTTGCAAAGCAATTGAGGACTGTCGCTTTGCAGTCCCGTCGACGCCACTGATTGACCCTCAGCGGGCCGCCGTGCGACTGGGAAACCTCGAAGCGACCAAGGGACGCAGGCAGGAGAAGGCGACGACGTGACGGAGGCTTCCATCGTCGCCGGAGCCCAGCCCCGGTCCAACCGACGCTCGGGCGTCCTTCTCGCGCTTGCGGCTGCCGGCGGGCTCCTCCTGCTTGCCATGCAGATGCTCGCCGCCTGGCGGCTCGAGCTCTCCTTCGACGAGGCTTATTATACGTTGTGGTCCCGCGGCCTTGCGTTCGGCTATCTCGACCATCCGCCGATGGTCGCCCTCTTCATCCGTGCCTCGACGACGGCTTTCGGCGACTCGGAACTTGGCGTGCGGGCGCTGTCGCTCGCCTGCACCGGCGCACTGCCGGCCCTGATTGGCTGGATAGCCTGGCGCTTGTTCGGCTCGACCGAAACGGCGGCCTTGGCGGTCCTGCTGTGGATCGCGGCCCCGCTGGTCATCGCGGGCGCAGTGTTCGTGACGCCGGACGTGCCGCTCGTCCTTTTCTGGACGCTGGGGCTGGCGGCGCTCGTCGAGTTGTGGCGAACCGGGAAGGCGGGATGGCTGATCGCGATGGGCGTCGCGGTTGGCTGCATGCTTCTGTCGAAATTCACGGCGGCTTTCTTCGTGGTTGGCGCCTGCATCGCCTGCCTGACGACGCCATCGCTGCGGCGCTGGCTCGTCTCGCCGACCGCCTGGGCGGCGCTTGCGCTCGCGGCGGCGATTTTCTCACCGTTTGTTCTGTGGAACGCCGAACACGGCTGGGCGACTTTCTTGAAGCAGGGCGGACGGGCGGCGGCGAGCGGCTTCACGCCGTTTTTCGTCGCCGAGTTCGTCGTCGCCCAGATCCTTCTGGTGAACCCGCTGGTGTTCGCGCCCCTCGTCGCCGCGGTCGCCGCCGTCTCCTGGCGGAGGCCGATCGCGCCCGGCTCGGCCGACGAAGCGCGGCGGCTGCTGGTCGCGACGATCGTCCCGACCGCCGCCTATTTTCTGCTGCATTCGCTGCACGACCGGGTACAGGGCAACTGGCTCGCGCCGCTTTTTCCCGCCTCGGCCGTTCTCGCGGGCGACTGGGTGGCCCGAGCCCTTCGCGCGGCCGGCAGCGTCGAGCGCCGCATCGCCGTCGCTGCCCTCTGGGCGGCGCCGCTCGCCATAGCCGTCATGCTCCTCGGCTTCGTCCAGGCGCTGACCGGCGCGCTGCCGCTGGGCGCCGCGGACCCGACCGCCCGCCTGGAAGGCTTCCGAGATCTCGCCCGCGACGTCGACGTCCGCGCGCACGCCGCAGGCGCGCCCTATCTCCTGACCCAGGGATACGCGCTCGCCTCCCTCATGACCTATTACGGCGACGCGGCGATCACGGTCGCCCAGCCGGAGCAGCGGATTCGCTGGATCTTCGAGCCGCCGCCGCCCGAGACGCTATTCGCGGCGCAGGGGCTCGCCATCGCCGAGGCGGGGCGCCGCTTTGACCTCGTGCTCAGGATGCGGTACCGCCGCGTCGAACCGGCCGGTACGATCGAGCGCAATCGCGCTGGACGCCCGTTTCAGAGCTACGAACTCTTTCGTGTCGCGGATCCGTACGCCCCCGTGCTCGATCCGCCCTGTCCGAGCGCCGAGGTCGATCTTCAGCGGAACTGCCGACCGTGACCGAAGCTCCGGCCGGCCTGCGGGGTCGCCAGCGGACCGAGGCCGAGGCTCGCGCCAGGTTCTCGCGAGCGGGAGGCCGCACAGAGCCGAGTTCGCTGTTCGAGACTGGGGGCCTGCGCTGGCGCTTTCCTCGCTCGAAAAGTCCGTGCGAGGCAGTGCTCGTTAATACGGGCGGCGGCGTGGCCGGCGGCGACTCCTATCGGATCGCGTTCGCGTTGGACGTGGGGGCCGAGATCGAGGCGACGACCGCGGCCGCGGAGAAGATCTATCGCAGCGAAGGGCCAAGCGCCCGCATTGCGACCGCGCTTTCGCTGGGGTCGGCTGCCCGCATGCTCTGGCTACCGCAGGAGACCATCCTGTTCGACGGCGCCCGGCTCGAGCGCACACTCGCGATCGACATGGCCGCCGACGCCGACCTCATCGCCATCGAAATGCTGGTTTTCGGGCGGCTCGCGATGGGCGAAACCCGCATTGCGGCGCGGCTCTGCGATTCCTGGCGCCTCAGGCGCGGCGGTAAACTTGTGTTCGCCGACTCGACCCGGATCGATCAGGCCGGGGCGAGCCTCGACCGGCCTGCTTGTGGAGCCGGCGCGCGAGCGGTCGCGACCCTCATCGCCGCGGCGCGCGAAGTCGAAACGCGCCTGCCGAGCTTAAGGGCGGCGTTCGACGCCCACGCCGCAGAGGTCGAAGCCGGCGCCAGCGCCGTCGACGGGCTCATCGTTTCGCGCCTCGTCTCGGCGTCGCCGAGCCGATTGCGCGAAGCCGCGATTGCGGCCATTCTGGCGCTGAGCGGACGCCAGCCGCCGCGCCTGTGGCGATAGCCGCGCGAGGCTGCAACGAAATTCACGTTCCCGGGAGACGGCGCGCCAGGCGCTGCGCCCAGCGGAACGATGGCACGGGCGACAAGGGACGGTCATGAATTTGACGCCGCGAGAAAAGGACAAGCTGTTGATCGCCATGGCCGCGATGGTGGCGCGGCGGCGACTCGAGCGGGGCGTCAAGCTGAACCACCCGGAGGCGGTGGCCCTCATCACCGATCTGGTCGTCGAGGGCGCGCGCGACGGCCGTTCGGTCGCGGAACTCATGGACGCGGGCGCCCATGTGCTGACCGCCGATCAGGTGATGGACGGCGTCGCCTCGATGATCCACGACGTCCAGATCGAGGCGACCTTTCCTGACGGGACGAAGCTCGTCACGGTCCACCACCCGATCCGCGGCGGCGACGAAGCCCACGCCCCCGGCGAAGTCCTGACCGAGCCCGGCGAGATCGAGATGAACGTCGGCCGAGAGACGCAGTCGCTCGACGTCTCGAACACCGGCGACCGGCCGATCCAGGTCGGCTCGCACTATCATTTCTTCGAGACCAACCCGGCGCTCAAGTTCGACCGCGCCAAGGCGAAGGGGTATCGGCTCGACATTCCCGCCGGCACCGCAGTGCGCTTCGAGCCCGGCCAGAGCCGCAACGTCAACCTGGTCGCGATCGCCGGCAAGCGCGAGGTCTACGGCTTCCGCCAGGAGGTGATGGGGAAGGTGTGAGAGGGATAAGGGCGTCCCCTTGCATTACAGGCCCGTGCTCCTTGCTCTTGGGGATGTAAGGAAACCAACGGAGGGGCCGATGACCACTCAACGAAAGGCTGAACAGGATTTCGGAGAGGCGACGGTGACCAGCAAAGGGCAAATCACCGTGCCGAACGCATCGCGTCAGGCGTTAGGCGTCACCGCGGGCGATCGACTTCGTTTCGTTCGGGAGGCCGATGGCTCGATCAGGCTCGAGGCCCGGAAGCGGCACCGAATCGTCGACATCGCTCGCGCTAACGCGTTTCGGGCCGGTGAGGCGGGCGTCGATCTCGACAAGACGATCAAGGAAGCAATCACGATCGCGGTGACTGAGCGCCATCGGAGAGGCCGTCCAGGGGGCGGCGAGTGACCGGATTGGACACGAACGTCCTTCTGCGTCAGTTCATCGAGGATGACCCCGCCCAATGCGAGCGCGTGCGTCGGTTTGTCGAGACTGGGACGGCCGACGAGCCTTGCCTCGTCAATTCCGTCGTACTTGCCGAATTCGCGTGGGTGCTCACAACGAAATTGAAGCGGAAGCGCGCGGAAGTCGCGCATCTGGTCGACGAGGTCCTCTCCGCCGACGATCTTGAAATCCCACACCGGCGAGCGGCGCGTGACGCCGTCTTGGCCTACCGAACCGGCAAGGCCGACTTTCCCGACTACTTCATCGCTGAAATCAATACAGAACTCGGCTGCGCGTCCACCGCGACGTTCGATCGCGCCGCGCTCGATTCCCCTTCCTTCTCCCCGGTCCCGTGAGTTCCCATGACCCGCAACGCCAAGACCACCCTCCCCCGCGCCGCCTACGCCGACATGTTCGGCCCCACGACGGGCGACCGCGTCCGCCTCGCCGACACCGAGCTCTTCATTGAGATCGAGAAGGATTTCACCACCTATGGCGAGGAGGTGAAGTTCGGCGGCGGCAAGGTGATCCGCGACGGCATGGGGCAGGCGCAGACCACGCGCGCCCGCGGCGCGGTCGACACAGTCATCACCAACGCCGTCATCCTCGATCACTGGGGGATCGTGAAGGCCGACGTCGGCATCAGGGACGGGCTCATCCAGGCGATCGGCAAGGCCGGCAACCCGGACATCCAACCGGGCGTGACGATCGTCGTCGGCCCGGGCACGGAAGTCATCGCAGGCGAGGGCAAGATCCTCACCGCAGGGGGCTTCGACACCCACATCCACTTCATCTGCCCGCAGCAGATCGAGGAGGCGCTGATGTCAGGCGTCACCTCAATGCTCGGCGGCGGCACCGGCCCCGCGACCGGCACCTTCGCCACCACCTGCACGCCCGGGCCCTGGCATATTGCCCGGATGATCGAGGCGGCCGACGCGTTCCCGATGAACCTCGGCTTCGCCGGCAAGGGCAACGCCTCGAAGCCCGCCGGCCTCGTCGAGCAGGTCAAGGCGGGCGCCTGCGCGCTGAAACTGCATGAGGACTGGGGCACGACCCCGGCCGCGATCGACTGCTGCCTCTCGGTCGCCGACGACTACGACGTGCAGGTGATGATCCACTCCGACACGCTCAACGAATTGGGGTTCGTCGAGGACACGATCAAGGCCTTCAAGGGCCGCACCATTCACGCCTTCCACACCGAAGGCGCGGGAGGCGGCCACGCGCCCGACATCATGAAGGTCGCTGGACTCGACAACGTGCTGCCCTCCTCGACCAATCCGACCCGGCCCTACACCAAGAACACGCTCGACGAGCACCTCGACATGCTGATGGTCTGCCATCACCTCGATTCGAGCATCCCCGAGGACCTCGCCTTCGCCGAGAGCCGCATCCGCAAGGAGACCATCGCCGCCGAGGACATTCTGCACGACCTCGGCGCGCTCTCGATGATGTCGAGCGACTCGCAAGCGATGGGGCGGGTTGGCGAGGTCATCATCCGCACCTGGCAGACGGCCGACAAGATGAAGCGCCAGCGCGGCCCACTGGCTGGCGATTCCGCGCGCAGCGACAATGCACGCGCCAAGCGCTATGTGGCCAAATACACCATCAATCCCGCGATCGCCCATGGCGTGTCGAAGCACATCGGCTCGGTCGAGAAGGGCAAGCTCGCCGACCTCGTGCTTTGGACGCCCGCGTTCTTCGGGGTGAAGCCCGACTGCGTGATCAAGGGCGGCATGATCGCCGCGGCGCCGATGGGCGACCCCAACGCCTCGATCCCCACCCCGCAACCCGTCCACTACCGCCCGATGTTCGGCGCCTACGGCCGGGCGAAGTACGGCACGTCGCTAACCTTCGTCTCGGACGCGGCGCTCTCCGGCGGGATCGCGCGCAAGCTCAAGGTGCAGAAGACGCTGATCGCCGTCGAGAACACCCGTGGCAAGCTGCGCAAGAAGCACATGATCAACAATGGCGCGACGCCCAAGATCGAAATCGACGCGGAAACCTACGCCGTGACCGCCGACGGCGAGCTTCTGGTGTGCGAGCCGGCCGAGACGCTGCCGATGGCGCAGAGGTACTTTTTGTTTTGAGGGGCGGGCAGGCCGCTTCGACAATCGTGTTCCGCCGCTGCTAATGGTCACGCCATGATGCGGGAACAGGGTGCGATCGCAGCTTCTCTGGGCGGCTGCGGGGCCGGGGTTCTGCGAGCATGGGTTCCCTGCTAGCAGGGAATTTTTTTGCGGCCTGGCTGGCGTCCTAAGCAAAAAAAAAACCCTCAGAATTTCATAGGCCTATCGGCTTTGCAATCCGCCGGTTGTGGACCGCAGCCGCACAAGAACAGGGAATTTCGAACGACAGGAACAGGGACTTATCAGGCGTTTTTGGAGCGGAACAGGGAATTAACAGGTGGCCGCGGCGAGGCGGCGAATCCCGGCGCCCTCAGGTTGCATTGGCCCGATTTCGCGCCCATTGCCGTGGTGACGGCGAGGGGGCGGCTTGCGGCCCGCGTTTGTTCGGGCGCTGACCGCGTGGTCGATGATCCCTGAGCCCGACTGGCTTCCCAATCCGACTCCGGGCGAAATCCTGCTCGAGGAGTCCCTGCGGCGGCTCGATTTGATCCAGACGGCGCTTGCTCGCGCATTGCGCGCGCCGCCCCGGCGGATCAACGAAATCGTGCTCGGCAAGCGGGCGGTCACCACCGGCACGGATCTGCGCTTGACGTTATTTCGGTCTGCCCCCCGGCTTCTTTCTCGGCTTGCAGGCCGATCACGACCTAATGGAGCGCCGCCGCGAACTGGGGGCCGCCCTCGACCTCATCGCCCCGCGGGCCGTGTAAGATGAAGCCCGGGAGAAACACTCGGCAGTCGGTAGGAGGGGCTTGATCCAAAGCGGCGCGACGCCGAAGATCGAGATCGACGCCGAGACCTACGCGGCGAAGGCGGATGGTGAGTTTCTGGTGTGCGAGCCGGCGGAGACGCTGCCAATGGCGCCGAGGTGTTTTTTGTTTTGAGGGACGAGGCGGTACGGAAAAAGCGCCAAGTGGGAAGCACTATTTAACCGGATTTCTTCGGTTTCGTCGTTAAGGCAGCCGGTTTCCTTCGATTAACAACTTTATCACCTGCTTTCTTCCAGCGACTATTATCGATTAAGGTTGATGTTCCAATTCGAAAAGTGATGTGTGGATTTATATTTTTCATTGTCTCAATAATGCTCTCCGAAATTGACTTAGGCAACCATGGATTTATTGTAATTCGCTGAATAAAACTAAGATCGATATCAATCTTATAGATTTGCTCTTTCCGATCATTACCTTCAGCGATGATTCTGTATTCCGCTTCAGCTTCGAATCCTTTTCTTTTTAAGAATGGAAGCATAGCCAGTGTTACAACTTCTGCTGTCTCCATCTCAAGAACGGTTTTATAGAATATTTTGCTAACTCTGACTCCCGGCAAGGTGCCTAGGTGGGCTTCCAAACGATCCTTCTTAAATACGATGCAAGCACCATTTTCAGATTGTGTAAATACCCTCCAATGATGGTAGGTTTCACTCACGGTTGACGCACAAAATCCATACAGAGCCTCAGCCTTCTTATAGTTCTTGTACAAATTCATGTAATATCTGTCATTCCGATCATCTCAATATTCGGGATCAAGAAGCGCTAGTTGCTTTCGACGCAAGACGTCAATTGTCATCGGAATCGACGTATACCGCCATATTAAATTTCCTGCGGGCTTAGGTTTACGCAATTAAATTATCCACTTCCAGAAAATTAACCACGCCCAGAGGCATGACGGGCGTTCAACCCAAGTAGCGATTCTCGTTATGCCAAGTCAGCGCCATGCGATTCGGAACGCTCCTTGGATCGTCGGGCGCCGCAATTCGGAGACCGTGAAGCTCGTAATACTGCCTCCCGTTCTCGAACTCCTCCTTGATGCGGCGGCTCACCTCGAAGTTGAGCGTCGGCGTGATCGTCACATAGCCGGCGTCGAACAGGCTGTGAATGTCGCGTCTCAGCAGTACGCCATTTGACGCCTCATGCTCGCCGCCCTCCGCAAAGGGCTTGATGTGAGCCGCTTCGAGCGCTGGCAACGTTCGTTCCCGCGTCACCGCGCATCTGCGATCATAGTTGTCGGTCACAAGAATGCGAAACGCGCCCTGGCCTAGACGCGGACGCACCAGCGTCGGTTCACCGTAGTGCGCGGAAGGCTCTGCAAATCCGGGGGAGACAGGCGCATTGAGCGCGTCTTGAACCTTGTCCCAGAGCCGCATCCCGTCGGCCTCGTCAGTCGCATAGGTCTTGAACGATACCGTTTGGCGCGACCAGATGTCATCTGTCGGAATCCACGCGAACTCGGGCAGGAAAAACGGTTGCGTCAGAATTCGACAGCCAATGTGAAAATCATCGCGATCATTGGGCGATCGCTTGGTGTAGCGTGCAATGCGGGTGCGCATGTCGCGTATCGTCGCCGCGCCGTTTTCCTAGCCGAACGCTTCCCAGGCGAGCGAGCATGGCAGGATTGTCGAGTGCGCAAACAAGCCGCCGCCTGCGATGAAATTTCGGGGCGCGTGCAGTTTGAAAAGAAACAATTCGCCGGGTTCGAGCGCGCGGAAAGTCCGATCCGAAGGCGACCAGAAGTTGACCTCGGCGAGATGCGGCATCGCGCGCAGATGGTCGAACCAGTCGCCATCCGTCACCGCAACGACCAGCTTGACGCCCATAATCTCGCGCCCCTTCTCCCGACCACGATAGGCCGATCTCTGACGATTTGAAAATGGGTAAGCGCCTCGTTGCCTGACCCGTGCTCGGCGTCAAGGCCAAGCCCGCTTCGCGGGTCGCCTTCGGCGAGCTTTGACCGCTCCGCGCAGCTCAGGCCTTTGTCCGCCATGGCTTTTGCTGATCGGCCGGGGCCGTCCGCCCGGACCTGGGCAGCAAAGACCATGGCTGCAACACGCCGCACCGGACCGGCGCGGTCAGGCGAAGGGGCGTCCGAAGAACCCGGGTGGAAGCGGAGCAGCGCCGAAGGCGCTTGACGGCGGCGGGCCGAGGCGAGCACGCGCCCAGGGCGCCGCCCGTCCTGGCTGTCATGCCCGCGTACGCGGGCCTCCGGAGCCGATGGTCGTCTGGCGCGGACGATCTGGCTTCCCGCGTTCGCGGGAATGACAAGGCCTATCCCTCGACCTCGATCCCGTTCTCTTCGCACCATTCGCGCAGCGCCTTTTCCTTCGCCTCGCTCTCGTAGGCGTACCAGCTTTCGAGGACGCCGACCCGGAGGAGGAAATCCTTGAAGCGGCGAAAGGCGCCTTTGCGGGAGAAGATGGCTGCGATCTCGTCGTAGTGCTCATCCAGCTGTTCGGCGGCGAAGCGCATCACCAGCGGCTTGCCGAGATCGAGGTCGCGCGGATTGGGAAGCTCGAAATATTTTTCGTCGTCGTCGATGTCCTCCGGCTCCTCGAAGAGTTCCGAGTCCCAGTCGCTATGCCAGTGGACTGTCCCGGTCTCCCGGCTCACTCGCGCCGAGTTTCTAAACATCGGGTCCGAGCTGATGGACTCGAACGCGTCGAGGAGTTCGCTGAAGGCGACAGGCATTTGACTTGCGCTCCAAGTACCGAAGCTGAGGCGTTGAGGCGACAAACTGACTCGAATCGCGTTGAGAGCCCAGTAGAGCGCGATGACTCCCAATCGAATAGCGCCGCAAACCCTCATCCGGCCGCTTGCGCGGCCACCCCCGGGTCTTCGCCCGGTCTTCGCCCGGGGGCAGGCTCTTCCCCCGAGGGGGAAGGAGACACCCCTCTCCCTCCGGGAGGGGGAAGCCGCGAAGCGGCAGGGTGAGGGTCCGTGGGCGCAACCCAATTCCATCACGCTCTAGAAGCGACCACTTGCCCGGTCGAGGCTAAGCGCCGATTTTGGGATTATGGCGGCAAACCCGTTCTTCACTATCGGCCATTCCACGCGCTCGACCAAGGCGTTTGTGGCGCTTTTGCAGGAAGCGGAGGTCAGGCTGGTCGTCGATGTGAGAACCGTGCCGCGGTCGCGGACGAACCCGCAGTTCAATCGTGACGTCCTTCCCGCCTCGCTCGCCCCATTCCAGATCGGCTATGAGCATCTGGCCTCGCTCGGGGGCTTGCGCGGGATCCAGCGCGACGTTTCGCCCAAGACCAACGCCTTCTGGGAGCTGGCGAGCTTTCACAATTTCGCCGATTACGCCATGGGCGAAGACTTTCGCGCGGGCCTCGAAAGGCTGCGCGAGGCTGGGCATGCGGCGCGGTCAGCCGTCATGTGCGCCGAGGCGGTCTGGTGGCGATGCCATCGCCGCATCATTGCCGACCATCTGATCGCGGCGGGGGAGGAGGTCTTTCACATTCTCGGCGAAGGCCACATCGAGCCGGCGCGCATGACGCCTGCCGCCAGGCCTCAGCCGAACGGAACGCTGACCTATCCCAAGGAGACGCAGACCTCGCTCTTCCCCGGGCCCTGACCCCGGACGCCGAACCGTGTGGCTCAGGCCCATCGGCGCTTTACGGATCGGCCGCCGCGGTGCTAGGTATCGCTGGCATGTCAGCCTCGGCAAGTCGCCGGAGGGGAGGGGATGCCCGAGCCGAGCGAGCCAACGCAGCCGCAGCCCAAGTCCGACCGACCGACCGATCCCGCGGGACCCTCGCATACCGTTCTTGAGGCCGTGGGTCTGTCCCGGTCATTCGGACCGGTCGAGGTGCTGAGCGACATTTCGATCGAGATCCGCGCCGGCGAAGTCCACGCGGTCATCGGCGAGAACGGCGCCGGCAAGTCGACGCTGATGAAGATCGTCAGCGGCCACCTGGCGCCAACGCGCGGCGTCCTGAAGCTCGACGGCGCGCCGGTCGAGTTGAGGGGGCCGGTCGACGCCGAGCGGCGCGGAATCGTGCTTGTGCACCAGGAAATCATGCTCGCGCCCGACCTGACGATTGCCGAGAATATGTTTCTGGGCCGGGAGGCGCGGCGAGGCTTCAGGGTCGACGACCGGGAGATGAACCGTCGCGCGACCGAGGCGATGCGCGTCTTCGGCGTCGAGGCGTCGGTGACCGAGCCGGTCGAGCGCCTGTCGATCGCGCAGCGGCAATTGGCGCAGATCGCCCGGGCGCTCACCGTTCCCCACCGCGTCGTGATCTTCGACGAGCCGACCGCCTCGCTGACGCCGGTCGAGACGACGGCGCTCCTGAGGCTCATCCGCGAGCTGAAGGCCAAGGGCGTCGCGGTCCTCTATATTTCCCACCGTCTCGAGGAGGTGAAGGCCGTCGCAGACGTCGTCACGGTCCTGCGCGACGGCAAGAAGGTGACGACGCGGCCGGCCGCCGAACTCGAGCCGGTCGACATGGCCCGCCTGATGGTGGGGCGCGACCTTCTCGCGCTCTATCCGCCGCGCCCGCCCCTTCCGACCGGGGCGCCGGCGCTGGAAGTCGCGCATTTCGGCGCGGAAGGCTTCGCCGAAGACGCGAGCTTCAGCGTTCGGCCGGGAGAGATTTTGGGCTTCTCCGGACTGGTCGGCGCGGGGCGCACCGAGCTGTTCGAAGCCCTGTTCGGCTTGCGCAAGGGCGGCGGGGAGATCCGGCTCGACGGGCGGCCGCAGCACTGGCCGGACGCGCGCGCCGGCATGCGCGCCGGCGCCGTTTATCTGACCGAGGACCGCAAGAGCAAGGGACTGCTGCTCGAGGAGACGCTCTCGACCAATCTGACGCTCGCCGCGCTCGACAAGTTCCAGCGCGGCCCGGTCGTTGACCGCGCTCGCGAGGGGAGGGCGCTCGACGAGGCGATCCAGCGCTTCGACATCCGCGTCGGCGACAAAAACCTGGCTGCCGGCCAGATGTCGGGCGGCAATCAGCAGAAACTTTTGCTGGCCAAAATGATGCAGCTCAATCCGCGCGTCATCGTGATCGACGAACCTACGCGCGGGATCGACATCGGCGCCAAACAGCAGATCTACCGTTTCATCGCCGCCATGGCGGCCGAGGGACGCTCGGTGATCGTTATCTCGTCCGAGATGGCCGAGCTGATCGGGATCTGTCACCGGGTCATCGTCATGCGAAATGGCCGGATTGTCGGTGAAGCAGCAGGCGAAAGAATGACGGAGCATGCCATCGTGGTTCTGGCGACGGGCGTGGATGCGAAGGTGGGGGAGGACGCGCGGGTATGACGGAGGCGGTTCACGAGGCGCCGGCTGCGACGACGCGTCGCCGCATGAACCTCAGCGCGGTCGCGCCGTTCCTGGCGCTCGGCCTGATCTGCGTTCTGGGCGCGTTTGCGAATTCGCGCTTCCTCAGCCTCGACAATCTGACAAACGTTCTGGCGCGCAGCACCTTCATCGCCACGATCGCGGTCGGTCAGACGCTGGTCATCACCGGCGGGGGACTCGATCTGTCGGTCGGAGCGATGGCGGCCTTCGTGGCGGGCCTCGAAATCCTGTTCCTGAATTCCGGACTGATCGACAACGCGACGCTGCTGATTCTCGCGGCGACGGCTCTGTCGCTCGCCGTCGGCGCGCTTTGCGGCCTGTTCAATGGCGTGACCACCACGCTCGGCAAGATCGAGCCGTTCATCGTGACGCTCGGAACGATGGGCATTTTCCGCTCGCTGCTCACCTGGCTCGCGCAGGGCGGGTCGATCACCATCCGCAACGCCGACGTCCGCGCCGCCTACCGCCAGGTCTATTTCGGCGACCTGTTCGGCGCGCCTTATCCAGTGCTGGTCATCGTCGGCGTCGCGATCGTCGGCGCTTTCATTCTCTACAGCACCGCTTACGGGCGGCATGTACGGGCGGTCGGCTCGAACGAGGATGTGGCGCGCTATTCCGGCATCAACGTCGCGCGCGTGCGCACCATCACCTACGTGCTGCAGGGCCTCTGCGTCGCCATTGCCGTCATCGTCTACGTGCCGCGACTGAGTTCGGCGAGCGCCGCGACCGGTTTCGGCTGGGAGCTGACGGCGATCACCGCCGTCGTCGTCGGGGGCACCCAACTCAAAGGGGGCGTAGGCCATATCTGGGGGACGATCGCCGGCGCGCTCATTCTCGAAGTCATCGGCAACATCATGCTGTTGTCGAACGTCGTTAGCGAATACCTCATCGGCGCAGTCCAGGGCGCGATCATCATCATCGCGATGCTGGCGCAACGCGGACTGTCACGCAGCCGATGAGGAAGGACGGGGAGGCCGGGGACTGTCCCCATGACCTCTCAAATAAGCGGGAGAGGAAAAACTATGAAACGGATTTTGGTCGGCCTCGCGGTCCTCGGCTTCCTGGCCGGCGCCGCTCAGGCCCAAACGACGAAGACGATCGCGGTCTCCGTTCCGACCGCCGATCACGGCTGGACCGGCGGCGTCGCATACCACGCGATGGAGGAAGCCAAGGCGCTGGAGAAGAGATATCCCGGCCTCAAGGTGATCGTGAAGCAGTCGCCCGACCCCGCCGCCCAGGCGAACGCCCTTGAAGACCTCGAGACTCAGGGCATCGACGCGCTGGTCGTCCTGCCGCACGACCCGAACGTGCTGACGGACCCGATCCGCAAGGTCAAGAGCAAGGGGACGTTCGTCACGGTGGTCGATCGCATTGCCGACGACCGGTCGATCTACGACCTCTATGTCGGCGGCGACAATCCCGGCATCGGCGCGCGGGCGGCGGATTACTTCAGGCAGGCCCTGCCGAACGGCGGCGACGTGGTGGTCATCCGCGGCCTGCCGATTCCGATCGACAAGATGCGCGTCGACGCCTTCAACGATGGGATCAAGGGAACCAAGATCAACGTCATCGACAGCCAGTTCGGCAACTGGAGCCGCGACGACGCGTTCAAGGTGATGCAGGACTTCCTGACCAAGCACCCGAAGATCGACGCCGCCTGGGTCCAGGACGACGACATGGCGGTCGGCGTGTTCGAGGCGATCGCCCAGGCCAAGCGCACCGACGTCAAGTTCGTCGTCGCCGGCGCCGGCAGCAAGGACATGATCAAGCGCGTGATGGACGGCGATCCGATGATGCCGGTCGACGTGCTCTATTCGCCGACCATGGTCGCCGTGGCGATGGACCTGACCGCGCTCGGGCTCGAGGACAAGATCCCAGTGCGCGGCGATTACATCCTGAAAGCGTCGCTGATCGACAAGGAGAACGCGAAGGACTTCTACTTCCCGAATTCGCCGTTCTAGGACGACGTAAGGGAGCGCGTCGGCTTTCCCTTCTCCGCGAAGCGGGGAAGGTGGCGCGAAGCGCCGGATGGGGTGCGGAAAGCAGGTAGGGTCCGACGAAGATTCGCGACGAGGGTTGCGCGATCCGACTTGGGCGGAAGCGGCGGGCCACACCCCATCCGGCGCTTCGCGCCACCTTCCCCAGCAAGCTGGGGAAGGGTCGGCGCGGCGATTTGAGATGGAAGGGGGGAGCGCGGCTGTCCCGCTCCCCGTTCAATTCTACGCAACGAGACGCGCTCAGAGCTTTGAGCGCATGGGAGAATGAATCATGGCTGGCATGGTCAAGGGCCCGGCGATCTTTCTGGCGCAATTCGCCGGCGACGCGGCGCCGTTCAATTCGTTTCCTTCGATTTGCGAATGGGCGGCCGGGCTCGGCTACAAGGGCGTGCAGATTCCAACCTGGGATGACCGCCTTTTCGATCTCGCCAAGGCCGCCTCCTCGAAGGATTATTGCGAGGAGCTGACCGGAATCGCGGAGAGCCACGGCCTCGCGATCACCGAGCTATCTACCCATCTGCAGGGCCAGCTTGTCGCGGTGAACCCGGCTTACGACGACGCCTTTGACGCCTTCGCGCCGAAAGAGCTGCATGGGCGTCCCGCCGAGCGGCAGAAATGGGCGGTCGAGCAGATGTTGCTGGCCGCAAAGGCCTCGAAGCGCCTGGGCCTTAAGGCGCATGCGACGTTCTCCGGCGCGCTCGCCTGGCCTTACGTCTATCCCTGGCCGCAGCGCGCCCCGGGGCTGATCGAGACGGCGTTCGAAGAACTGGCGAAGCGGTGGAAGCCGATCCTCGACGCCTTCGACGACGCAGGCGTCGACGTCGCCTACGAGATCCATCCCGGCGAGGACATTTTCGACGGCGCCACCTTCGAGCGCTTTCTCGCGGCCCTGAAGGGGCACAAGCGCTGCAACATCCTCTACGATCCGTCGCACTTCGTGCTGCAGCAGCTCGACTATCTCGACTACATCGACATCTACCACGAACGGATCAAGGCCTTCCACGTCAAGGACGCCGAGTTCAACCCGACCGGCCGGCAGGGCGTCTATTCGGGCTATGCGCCGTGGGTCGAGCGCGCGGGGCGATTCCGTTCGCTCGGCGACGGGCAGGTCGACTTCGGCGCCATCTTCTCGAAGATGGCGCAATACGGCTACTCGTCGTGGGCGGTGCTCGAATGGGAGTGCTGCCTCAAGCACCCGGAAGACGGCGCGCGCGAAGGCGCCGAGTTCATCAAGCAGCACATGATCCGGGTGACCGAGAAGGCGTTCGACGATTTTGCCGGCGGGGCGGTCGACAAGAATCAGATCAAGCGCGCGCTCGGGCTGAAGTGACGGGAGGGACAGGATGGCCATCGAAGGACGCAGCGACGCAAAGTCCGGCGGACGCATCCGGCTCGGCATGGTGGGCGGTGGCGAGGGCGCCTTCATCGGCGCGGTGCACCGCATCGCCTCGCGCGTCGACGACCAGTACGAACTCGTCGCCGGCGCGCTGTCGTCGACGCCGGAGAAGGCAAAGCGCTCCGGCGAGGCGCTCGGCCTCGCCGCCGACCGCATCTACGACGACTACGAGAGCATGGCCAAGGCCGAGGCCAAGCGCGCGGACGGGATCGAGGCGGTTTCGATCGTCACCCCGAACCACATGCACGCCGGACCGGTGATCGCCTTCCTCGAGGCGGGCGTCCACGTCATCTGCGACAAGCCGCTGACTGTGTCGCTCGCCGAAGCCAAGAGGATACAGGCGGCGGTCGCGAAGTCGGACCGCCTGTTCGCCCTCACCCACAATTACACCGGCTATCCGCTGGTGCGCCGGATGCGCGAGATGATCCAGGGCGGCGATCTTGGCGTCCTGCGGCTGGTGCAGGTCGAATATGCCCAGGACTGGCTGACCGGGCCGACCGAGAAGGGCGGCAACAAGCAGGCCGAGTGGCGCGTCGATCCGAAACGCTCGGGCGCCGGCGGGGCGCTCGGCGACATTGGCACGCATGCCTATAACCTGGCCGATTACGTAACCGGGCTCGACCTCGAGGAGCTTTCGGCGGACCTGACCTCGTTCGGCGAGGGGCGGACGCTCGACGACAATGTCCAGATCCTGATGCGCTTCGCCAACGGCGCGCGCGGGGCGCTCTGGGCGAGCCAGGTCGCGCCGGGCAACGAGAACGGGCTGATGCTGCGCGTCTACGGGACGAAGGGCGGCCTCTTATGGCGGCAGGAGAACCCGAACCAGCTGTTCTGGTCGCCGTACGAGAAGCCGACCCAGATCCTGACCCGCGGCGGCCCGGGCTCGGGCGACGCCGCCGCGCGCGTCACCCGCGTGCCTTCCGGTCACCCGGAGGGCTATCTCGAGGGTTTCGCCAACATCTATTCCGAGATCGCCGCCGCCATCAAAGCCGCGCGGACGGGCAAGAAACCGCCCGAGGGCGTCCAGTTCCCAACCATCGAGGACGGCGTCAAGGGCCTCGCCTTCATCGAGGCGGCGGTGAAGTCCTCCAAGGCCAACGCAAAGTGGGTGAAACCGTAATGCATCAGCGAATTTTCGGACGCACCGGCCGCAGCGTCGGCGAGGTCGGGTTCGGCGCCTGGGCGATCGGCGGCAGCTGGGGCGAGGTCGAGGAGAGCGAGGCGCTCGCCGCGCTGAACGCGGCGCTCGACGCCGGCGTGACCTTCATCGACACAGCCGACGTCTATGGCGACGGCCGCTCGGAGCGGCTGGTCGCCAGGGCGCTGAAAGCGCGGCGCGGCGCCGACGCGTTTGTCGCGACCAAGGCTGGCCGCCGCCTACCTCAGCAGACGGTCGCCGGGTACACCTATGAGAACCTGAGCAACTGGATCGACCGGAGCCTGAAAAATCTCGAGGTCGGGACGCTCGACCTCGTCCAGCTTCACTGCCCGCCGACCGACCTCTATTACCATCCGGAGGCGTTCGACGCGCTCGACCGGATCAAGACAGAGGGCAAGATCCGCGACTACGGGGTCAGCGTCGAGCGGATCGAGGAGGCGCTGAAGGCGATCGAATACCCGGGCGTCGTCAGCGTCCAGATGATCTTCAACATCTTCCGACAGCGGCCAGCGGGCCTGTTCTTCGAGGTCGCCAGGGCGCGCAACGTCGCGATCGTCGCGCGCGTGCCGCTGGCGAGCGGCCTTCTGACGGGCAAGCTCAACCCCCACTCGACTTTCGCCGACAGCGACCACCGCAAGTTCAACCGCCACGGCGAGGCGTTCGACGTCGGCGAGACCTTCTCGGGCGTGCCCTATGAGGTCGGGCTGAAGGCGGTCGAGCGCATCCGGCCGCTGGTCAGGGGCGACGCGACCATGGCGCAACTCGCCCTGCGCTGGATCCTGATGTTCGATGCGGTGACGGTCGTCATCCCCGGGGCCAAAAATGCGGCGCAGGCGCGCGGCAATGCGCTCGCGGCGGACCTGCCGCCGCTGTCCGACGCCGATATGACCGCGCTGAAGGCAATCTACGACGAGGACATCCGGCCGTACGTTCACCAGCGCTGGTAAGGTCGCAGATCCGTAATCGGGGCAGAGTCCGGGGCGAGGCGGCTCAGGCGGGAGCTGGGGTGACGAGGGTCGCGAGGCGGGGGACGGCGGGCCCGGGTATTCCGAGGCGGGCGCCGAGATAGTCGAAGAAGGGAATTTTGAGTTTCTTGCAGGTCTTGGCGAGGCCGAGCATGGCGTCGCGGGCCTGACGGCCTTTTTCGCTGACCGTTCCGCCGGAGATTTTTGCGCTTGGTGACGAATGCGCGAATGTCGTTTTCGGAGGCGTTGGTGTTGAGCGGGATGTCCGGGCGCTCGAGCACCCGCAAGAGTTCGTCCTTGCGTTTGAGCAGGCGTCTCAACAGACGATCGAGGGTGGCGTAGCCGGTTCGGCGCTTGAAGATGCGATCGAAGCGGGCGCTCAGCTCCGCGGCCCGCCTGGGGTCCGGGGTGAGCTTATAGTCTTTGAGCTGGCGATAGAGCCACCAGACCGTCCGCCTGGCGACTTCGATGGCGTTGCGCCGCCTGTCGTTGGCGGGGACGAGCTTGTGGATGAGCCGCTCGGCGTGGACCCAACAGAGCCCATGCTCGATCAGAAACCGGGTATGGCTGTCGGTGATCGTCAACGGATCGACCCGGCGCTGGTCCTGTGTGCGGAACCAACCCTTGAAATCGGCCGCCCATTCGTCGTTCGCGGCCTCGGCTGCGATTGTCCGGCGCGGCGCGTCGAGCGGCCGCCGCCGGCGCCGCGTCGAACTCGATCAGCCCGGCCCGCTTGAGAATGTCGCCCATCGTCGAAGCCGCCGGCCGGTCCGTCCCCCAGCTCCCGCCTCGCCAAGATCGTCAGAAGCTTGCGCGGACCCGTATGGGGAAACCGCCGCCGCAACGCGACGATCTCCGCCTCGATCGCCGCCTCCGTCCGGTGCGGACACGACCGCGTCGCATGCGACCGATCGAAGAACCAGTCCGCTTCCCCGCTCGCCCGCCGAGCCCGCCAGGCGTAAAACGTGTCGCGGCTCACCCCGTAGCGGTGGCACAGATCAACCACGCTGAAGCACCCGGTGTCATAGTCCGAAAGCATCCGAACCCGCTCTTCCGTCCGACAGGTCTCCAAAAACGGCATCGGAAGTCCTCCTTCCGACCCTCTTTGACCTGTCGACCATCAACCCGGTCTAAACTGTCAGCAATCTACCCGGTTCATACCGGTCAGCGGCCCCTCCCTGCGCCGGGTCACCCCAAAGTCAGCGACTTGGGAGTCGCAAAGTCGCACGTTTTGGCGCCCAAGCCTTTGAAAACGCCCGCGCCGAAACAATACGCCCGGGCGCGCTCGACGGTCGCCTTGCGCCGTTCGGATCATTGGCTTTCCGCATCTTGCCGCGCGGACCGGGCTCCTCTATAAGGCTCCCCCTCGCGCCGATTCCGACACCCCTGGAGGCGTGGCGCGAGCAACATCTAAAGGACATCATCATGGCAGCGATCAAGCAACTCGCGGCCGTGACGCGTAGCGGGACAGGCAAGGGGGCCGCCCGCTCCGTTCGTCGCGAAGGCCGCGTTCCCGCCGTTATCTATGGCGGCGGAGTGAAACCCGAGCCGATCTCGGTCGACTTCAAGGACGTCAACAAGCTCATCTACGCCGGGCACTTCCTGACCACCATTTTCGAGCTCGAAATGGATGGCCGCAAGGAGCGCGTGCTGCCGCGCGACTACCAGCTCGACGTCGTCAACGATCGGCCCGTGCACGTCGACTTCCTGCGCTTGACCGCAGGCTCGCGCGTCCGCATCGGCGTGCCGGTCCATGTCGAGAACCGCGAGGCCTCGCCCGGCATCAAGAAGGGCGGCACGGTCAATCTCGTGCTCCACACGGTCGAGGTTCTCGCGCCTGCCGACGCCATTCCCGAGGCGATCACGGTCGATCTCGCCGGCCTCGATTTCACCGATTCGGTGCACCTCTCGGCGCTCAAGCTGCCGGAGGGCTGCAAGGCGGTCTCGACAAAGTCGGACCTGACCGTGGTGACCATCGTGCCTCCGACCGTGATGGCCGAGGAGCCGACCGCCGCCCCGGCCGCAGCCGCACCGGCGGCCGCTCCGGCGGCGAAGGCCGCCGCCGCTCCGGCGAAGGCCGCGACCGCCGCCCCGGCGAAGCCCGCCGCCAAGAAGTAAGTCGTCGCGCGCTCACTCCCCGCTCCGGCGGGAGGGGGCGCTTCGGCCGACGCGCGTCCGAACGGGGGCCCCATGCTGGTCATCGCGGGACTCGGCAATCCGGGCGCGCGTTACGCCCGCAATCGTCACAATATCGGCTTCATGGCGCTCGAGGCGATCGCGACCGCGCATCGGTTCGGGCCGTTCCGCGCCCGCTTCTCGGGCCTCGCCTCAGAAGGCGTGATCGGGCGCGAGCGCGTCCTCTTGCTCGCGCCGCAGACCTACATGAACGAGTTGGGCCGCAGCGTCGGCGAGGCGTTGCGCTTCCACAAGCTCGATGTCGGCGCCCTGACGGTGCTTCACGACGAGCTCGACCTCCCTCCCGCCAAGGTGCGGGTGAAGGTCGGCGGCGGCGCCGCGGGACACAACGGCCTGCGGTCGATCACCGCGCACGTCGGAAACGACTACCGACGCGTCCGCCTCGGCATCGGCCATCCGGGCGACAAGGGGCTTGTTTACAATTACGTCCTAAGCGACTTCGCCAAGGCGGAGATGGGCTGGGTCGAGGGGGTCCGCCGCGCGGTGGCGGACGCCGCGCCGCTGTTGGTCGAGGGTCAGGACGCCAGCTTCCAGAACAGGGTCCATCTGGCGCTCGAAGCGGCGGGCTTCGGCGAGAAAGCGGCGACCTGAGGCTCAGGCCGCCTGGGCCGGATCGGGCCGGCGGCGCCGAAGGCCGCGGCCCCGGGGTTCGGCGGAGGCGGGAGGCGCGTTCGGATCGAGCGCCGCCAGCGCGGCCATGACGCGCTCGGGCGGGAGGATGACGACCGCCTCGGTGCCTTGCCTGACCTTCGAGGTCAGCCGGAACTGGCCGCCGTGAAGCTCGACGAGCCCCTTGACGATCGGCAGTCCGAGTCCGGTTCCTTCCTCGGCGTTCTTGTGCGCAAGCGAGCCGCGGCCGAAAGACGACAGGACAACCGGAATCTCCTCCGGAGGAATGCCCGGGCCGGTGTCCTTGATCGACACATACTGACCGCCGGACCCGGTCCAGCCGACTTTAACCACGACCGACCCGCCCTGCGGTGTGAACTTGATGGCGTTGGTCAGCAGGTTGAGCGTCACTTGGCGCACCGCGCGCTCGTCCGCCCAGATGCGGGGCAGATCCCTATCCAGCGTCTCCGTGATCGTCAGATTGCGGCTCTTGGCGCGCATGGACAGGAGCCGACAGCAATCCTCCACCACGGACGGGAGCGACACCGGCTCCTCCTTCAACTCGTACCGCCCGGCCTCGACCCTCGACAGGTCGAGGATTTCGTTGATCAGCATCAGCAGGTGCTGGCCGCTGACGTGGATGTCATTGGCGTATTCCTTGTATGCGGGAACGCCGTGAGGACCGAAGAGTTCGCCTTTCATCACCTCCGAGAAGCCGAGAATGGCGTTGAGCGGGGTCCGCAATTCGTGGCTCATGGTGGCGAGAAAATGCGACTTTGCGAGGTTGGCGCTCTCGGCTCGACGTCGCGCCTCGTCCGAGTTGAGCTTCGCTTGCTCGAGTTCGGCGATGAGCGAATCCTTCTCCGCCTGCAGGGAGATGTTGCTTGCGGCGGCGGCGTGGAGACGCTGCACGACCACGAGGAAATAGGCGATCACCCCGATCGTCAGGGCGATGATCGGCAACGCCATGTGCTCAAGGCGCGAGGCATAGACGAGAACGACGCCCACGATCATCGGCAGCATGCCAGCCACGAACGCCGCGGGGATCGTCGCAGCCAGCAGCGACATGACGGTCGACACCAGCAGCATGAGGATCATGGCGAAGGCCGCGGCGTCGGGCTCCTGGGAACGCAGAAGCGCGACGATCAGATAGGCCCAGGCCGAGCCGCAGAACGCCGTCGCGAGCACGAACTTGCTTCGCCACGCGGTCCCGCTCCTGTCCGCTTCTCCATTTTCGAGGAACGCGATCGGCAGCGCGTAGACGAGAGCGACGGCGCAGCCGATGAACATGGCCCATGTCGCAAGAGGCGCAGCGCCAATCATACCGAGGGCGACGCCAGCAGTTCCAAGCGCGACGAGGCCCAACATGGGCCCCGTATCGCGGTTGATCCGAGCGAACAACCGCATCATGGCCGCAGAATGGGTGGGAGCCGCCTCGGGCCCCGTCAGGATCTGGCGGGCGCGCCTGAGCTCGATGGTCATTTTGCGGCGACGCGCAGCAACGTCCGGATCGATCCGTCCGCCCGCTCCGTTCTGCGTCTTCGATTCGCTCATGACATCGGCACGCACCGCAACCCGCGCGCCCATTATGCTGTTCAAGGGATTAACGAGCCGCTGACACGGCTCCCCCCAAGTCGACGATTTGCGGCAGGGGTTGGTTATGCTCGCTGTGCGATCTCGATGGGTGGAAACCGACTCCGCGGTTAATCCGTTCCGGCTGATCCCTTCGTTGGAACTCGATGACGGCGCGGTCATCGGCGAACCGATCGACATCTGCCGCTACATCGGGGAGTGGCGCCCCGAGCCGAACCTATTCGGCGCGACCCCGCTGGAACTCGCGAAGGGTCGATGAACGCATGGCCCCGGGCGTTACTCGGCGGTTTGCTTTCGCGGCCTCGGCGGGCGGTTCGGCCACAAGACGATCCGATCCGGCCATCGTTCTTGCGCAAGGTCATCCTCAGAGGCATAGACGCGCCCTCGGATGGAGACGCCGGCCGCGTGGACGCTGTCCGCCGAACCGGAGACGAGCGGATGCCAACTCGGCAGATCCTTGCCCTCGGAGACCAGCCGATAGGCGCAGGTGACCGGCAGCCAGGTGAGGGTGCGAACAACCGACGGCGTCAGCTGGACACAATCGGGAACCCGGCTGCTTCGTCGCCGATAGTCGCGACAGCGGCAGGTCTTTGCGTCGAGCAGCGTGCAACCGACGTCGGTAAAATGAATCTCGCCGGTGTCTTCGTCCTCGAGCTTCACCAGGCAGCAACGGGCGCAGCCGTCGCACAGGCTCTCCCATTCGGAAGCGGTCATCTCCTCAAGAGGCTTCGTTTTCCAGAATGGCGGGGATTCGGGTTTGCTGTTCGTCATGGATGGCGTCCCCGAGCGCAGGTCCAAGCGCGCCGCGGCGGACGGCGCGAATTCATTCTAAGCCTCGATTGAAGATCTTGCTATCGGACCGGCGGCCTCGATCGGAGACGATCGGGTCAAGAACGACGCAACGGGACACCGCAGGCGGCTGCGCGCGCCCTGCTCGCTCTCGACGCCGGCGCCGATTCCACCCCGTTGTGACGGCGCGCCGCCGCCTACGCCGTCCGTTCACGGCTCGATCGCACCCCGGCGGTTTCCCCAACGTTACGGCGCTCCGCATCGCGGTCAATATCGGGAACGCCTACCGGGCGCCGATCGGGACCACGCCCGGCCAAGCTCCATGAGGCCCGGTCAGCTTTCCGCCTCGACCTCTTCCGTGGGGCCCGCGTTGTCGAGAATGCGCTCGGCGATGAGGCCTGAGTTTTCCCGGATGGCGTGCTCGATTTTGTCCGCCATTTCGGGGTTGGTCTTGAGAAAGACCTTGGCGTTCTCGCGACCCTGGCCGAGCCGAACGCTGTCGTATGAGAACCAGGCGCCGGACTTCTCCACCACCCCGGCGCGGACGCCGAGGTCGATGAGTTCGCCGCTCTTGGATATGCCCTCGCCGTACATGATGTCGAACTCGACCTGCTTGAACGGCGGGGCGACCTTGTTCTTGACCACCTTGACTCGCGTCTGGTTGCCGACAACCTGGTCGCGGTCCTTGATCGCGCCGATGCGGCGGATGTCGAGGCGCACGGACGCGTAGAACTTAAGGGCGTTGCCGCCGGTCGTCGTCTCGGGCGAGCCGTACATGACGCCGATCTTCATCCGGATCTGGTTGATGAAGATGACCATGGTGTTGGAGCGCGAGATCGACGAGGTGAGCTTGCGCAGCGCCTGGCTCATCAGCCGCGCCTGCAGGCCCGGTTGCGATTCGCCCATCTCGCCCTCGATCTCGGCCCGCGGCGTCAGCGCGGCGACCGAATCGATCACAAGCACGTCGATCGCCCCGGAGCGCACCAGCGTGTCGGTGATCTCGAGCGCCTGCTCGCCGGTGTCGGGCTGGGAGATCAAGAGGTCGTTCAGATTGACGCCGAGCTTCTTGGCGTAGACCGGATCGAGCGCGTGCTCGGCGTCGACGAAGGCGCAGACGCCGCCGCGCTTCTGCGCTTCGGCGATCACATGCAGGGTCAGCGTCGTCTTGCCCGAGGATTCGGGGCCGTAAATCTCGACCACGCGCCCACGCGGCAGGCCGCCGACGCCGAGCGCGATGTCGAGCCCAAGCGAGCCGGTCGGCACCGTCTCTATCTCGACCGCCTGCTGGTTCTTGCCCAGCCGCATGATCGAGCCCTTGCCGAAGGCGCGCTCAATCTGCGAGAGCGCCGCATCGAGCGCCTTGGTCTTATCCACCGGGATCCCTTCCACCACGCGCAGAATCGGCTGGCTCATCGTTCGGGTCCTTCTCTCACGGGCGGGGTCCGATCCGCAATAGCGGTTTCCGCGCCTCCCGGGCGGGATATGTCCACGGTTTGTTCCGCAAAGCAAGTTCTTTTTTTGTTCCGGTCGCCGCCGGCGCTTGCGCCGGTTTGACGCGGCTCGAAAAGCGCAATCGGCAGCCAGGTTCGGCCCGCTCGGGCGTCGACCCTGGCGCGTGTCCCGCAATGCGGCCCCGTGCTCACGATGCGCATTCCCGTCCTCGTCCCGCTCATGCTAGAGAGGCGCCGTTTCAGGAGCCCCCATGATCGCCGGTTTGATTGCGCTGACCTTCGCCGCCGCCTTCGCCGGCGCGGCCATCTACGTCAATTGGGTCGAGCAGCCGGCCCGGCTCGCCCTCGAGGAGGACGCGCTCCTCTCCGAATGGGGGCCGAGCGACAGCCGCGCCGTGGCTCTGCTCCTGGCTTTCGCGCTCGCCGCCGCCTTTGCCGGCTTTATTGCGTATTTCGAGACGCAGGACGTGCGCTACGTGTTCGGCGCGCTGATCGCCATCGCGAGCTGGCCCTACGCCTTCTTCGTGATGGCGCCGCTGAACAACCAGATTCTCGCGCTGCGCGGCCCGGACGTCGGCGCGGCCCGGGCGCTGGTCCGCCAATGGGGCTTTGTCGAGGCGGGCATCGCCGTCATCGGCGTGCTGGCGGTCGCCATGTTCCTGTGGATTCTGTGAGCGGTCCCGCGCGGTCCGTGCGACGCGACCTTGCCGACGCGCTGCGGTTCTTCACTCGCCTGCCGCTGCCGCCGCCGCCCGACGCGGGTTTCGACCTCAATCGCATCGCCTGGGCCATCCCTGTCGCTGGCGCGGTCGTCGGCTTCGCCGGCGTCCTCGCGCTTGCGGCGGCTGAGGCGCTCGGCCTGCCGCCCCTCGTCGGCGCCACGCTGGCTATCGCCGCGCTCGTCGCCGCGACCGGCGCGCTGCACGAGGACGGGCTCGCCGACGTCGCCGACGGCTTTGGCGGCGGCGCGACCCGGGAGCGCAAGCTCGCCATCATGCGCGACAGCCGCATCGGCGCCTACGGCGCCGTCGCCCTCGTCCTGTCGCTCGTCCTCAGGGTCGGGGCCCTGTCGGCGGCTCTCCGGCATGGGTTTGGCGAGGCGGCCGGCGCGGTGACGCTCGCCGCCGCGGTCTCGCGGGCCGGCGCGCTCGCGCCCCTCGCACTGCTCGATCCGGCGCGCGCCGACGGCGCGGGCGCGGCCGCGGGAAGACAAAGGCCGCAAAGCTTCGCCGCCGCCTGGGGCGCGGCTCTGGCGATCGCGCTCGTCCTCGGGCTCACTGCGACCGGCCTCGGTCATGCGCTCGCCGGCCTCGTCGGCGCGGCGGTCGGGTCGGGCGCCATGACGGCGCTCGCCCGCCGCCAGATCGGCGGCCAGACCGGCGACGTGGCGGGCGCCGCCCAGCAAGCGGCCGAAATCGCCGCCTGGTGCGGCCTTCTCATCGGGCGGTCGGCCGCTTAAGTGACGGCCATGCCCACCGCGCCGATCTCCACCCCCTGCATCAAGGTTTGCGTCGTCGACCCGGCGTCGGCGCTTTGCATCGGCTGCGGCCGAACGATCGGCGAGATCGCCGGCTGGGGCGGGATGAACGAAGCCGAACGGAGAGCAGTGATGGCGACGCTCGAGGCGCGCCTCGTCGGCATGCGCTCGCGCAAGGCGCGCAGCGGCCGGGCGGGCGGCCGCTGATGCGGCTCATCTTTCCGGTCGCCATCTTGGCCGCCGCCGTCTGCGTCCTGATGCTCACGCCGGCGGACGCGACGATCGCCGGCCTCGATCACCGCGAGGTGGCGGCCGGCGCGGGCCTCGTCGCGCTGCTCGCCTATTACCTGGCCAACGCGCGCCGCTCGGACGTCACCCGGGTGGTCAGTTCGCTCGCCGTCTGGGCGATGCTGTTCGCCCTCATCGCCGGCGTCTACGCCTATCGCTACGATGCGGGCGATTTCATCGACCGGATGACGGCGGAGCTGATGCCGTCCGAGCCCGTCGTCGGCAAGGGCGGCGAGGCGATCGTCAGCCAGAGGCTCGGCGGCGAATTCGCCGTGACGGCGCATATCAACGGGACGCGGACGACGCTCATCTTCGACACCGGCGCCTCGATGGTGGTGCTGACCGCGGCCGACGCGCGCCGGGCCGGGATCGACGCGGCCGGCCTCGCCTACGACCTGCAGGTCACGACGGCGAACGGTCGGGCGATGACCGCCGAGGTCCGTCTCGACGAGATTTCGGTCGGCCCGATCGTCATGCGCAAGGTGCCGGCGCTGGTGGCCAAGCCTGGGGCGCTCTCCGAGAGCCTGCTCGGCATGAGCTTTCTCGAGCGGCTGAAGAGCTATTCGGTCGAGCGCGGCAAGCTGATCCTGACGGCGAAATAACGCCTGCCGGTCCAACGCGAGCCTTTGCCATTTTCAGTTCCGTTTTAAGCCTTTTCAAGGGTTGCGGCGCCATTTGCAAACCGGCGGTAACCCCCAAGCCGCCCGTGGCGCGCCCCCCCCACCACCCCATAGCCCGTCGAAAGACGGGCGTCTTTCGACGCCCTATGCGGTGGTCCCCCTCCCCCGTTTCGCTCACGCGACACAGGAGAGGAGAGGCGTCGGCGCCTTTCCTCCCCTGCGCGTCAGCGCGGGGGAGGGGGACCATGCGAAGCATGGTGGTGGGGGTGCTGGCCGTAGGGCAGACGCGTTGGCAGTTAGACGGCGATTGACTACTCCGGTTCAACAAACTTCGGCGGCCGCCGCTCGACGCCGGCGCGGATCGCTTCGACCTGGTTCGGCCCGCCGATGATTTTCGCCTGCTCGCGCGATTCGGCGAGCAGGATCGCGGCCGTATCGAGATCGGCGGAGGCGTTGAGCAGGCGCTTCAGCGCTCGGACCGCGTCCGGGCTTTTTTCGGCGATCTCTTTCGCGCTGGCCCTTGCCGCCTCGAGCGGGTCGGCATGGACGGCGGTGGCGAAGCCGTAGCGGAGCGCCTCCTCGCCGGAGAACTGCCGCCCGGTGAAGGCGAGTTCGCGGATGACGTCGCCGCGCGCCAGCTCGCGCATCAGCGCGATCCCGCCCATGTCCGGCACGAGGCCCCATTTGATCTCGAGGATCGAGAGTTTGGCGTCCGGCGCGACGTAGCGGATGTCGGCGCCGAGGGCGACCTGGAAGCCGCCGCCAAAGGCGACCCCATGGACCGCCGCGATCACCGGAACAGGAACATCGCGCCAGGCGAAGACCGCCTGCTGCACGAGGTTGGCAATCCCGTGGGTGCGCTTCGCCAGATCGGAGAGCAGGCCCTCCGCCCGTCCGGCGGCGATGGCGGCGAAGCTCTCCATGTCGAGGCCCGCCGAGAAGCCGCGCCCGGCGCCGTAAAGCACGACGGCGCGTAGAGCCCACGCCCGCTTCAGTCGCTCGCCCGCCTCGACCAGCGCCGTAAACATCGGCGGATCGAGGGCGTTGAGCTTGTCCGCCCGGTCGAGCCGCACCTCCGCCACGCCCTCGGCGAAGGCCAGGGTCACCCGGCCCCCAATCGTCTCGCCCTCGATCATGATGCGCCTCCCTGCTGCCGACAGCATTCGACCACTGCGGGCCGGGTCGAACAAGCGGCATCCCCCCTCTCCCGTTCGGGAGCGGGGTGAAGGCCGCGACGCTTCCGAGCGCGCGCGGTTATCGCCGCCGCTGACGCGGACGTCCGCCCAAGCTAGGCTGCCGCGCCGAGCGGCGCCAGGTCGCGCCGGGCCTTGGGAGGGAGAAGAGGACAATGGTCGAATTCCCCGTAAGGACTACGCTTTTCCCTAGACATGGCTGGGAAAAGTGGCCCCTGCGGGGCAGTTTCCGCTGCGTCGGAGGCGACGCCGTTGGGCGAAATGCCCGCGGTTGGGGGGTATGCTCGCGTCCGATAGACGCGGCGCTCGGCGTCGCGTGGGGGAGAGCGGGCCTTGGCGGACGGACTGAGCGAACTCTATCGAGAACTGCTGAGCGGCAGCTACGATTGCGTGGATCGCATCGTTCTGAATGGCTATTTCGGGATGGGCCATAGTCCGGGCGGTTTCCGCGTGTGGTGGCGGGCGCTGACGGGATCGGACGAAACCCTGGATGACGCCCATCTGATGCGGCTGGCCGGCCGGTTCAGCCGGCGGGCGCGAGGCTACGCCAAGGCGCACGGCATTCCGGTCGTCGACTGTGCGGCCGGGGAGCGCAAGCACGACCTGGCCAGCGACTATTTGGCGAAGACGATGGTCGGCGAAGGCTTGTTTCTGATCCTAGTCGGTCGCGCGCAGGCGCCGGTGTGGCACGTCGGGGCCAATTATCACCTGGAGAAGAAGAAGCCATACGTGAACCACTACTCGTTTCATATTCTCGACCGCGACTGGGGTCATGTCACCATCAAGATCAGCGGGCATCCGCCGTTTCCCGCCCAGGTGATCCTGAACGGTCATGAATACGTCGCCTGTCAGGCGCGCAGGGCCGGCGTCGGGTTCATCAAGGAGGGCAACTGTTTCACCGCCATCGCCGACGCGTCCGGCTTCGCGAAGATCGCAGCGACCTTGTCCGACCCCCGGGCTATAGGGCGATTGAGCGAGGTCTGCGAGCGGTGGATTTATCGCTGCGGTTTGTGCTTCGCGATGGACTTCGAGGAGCAGAAACGCAGCGGGTTTCGCTATCGCTTCTCCAATTATCAGATGGAGTACAGCCGAAACCTGATCTTCGCGGTCGGCGGGCGTATGGAGCAAGTGTTCCAGGCGTTGATCGATCGCAGCCGGGCGCCGCTGGACCTGAAGACGATAAAGACGATCCTCGGCGACAAGGGCCGGCCAAAATACCGGCCGCGAAACATGAAGGCGGCCGAATGGGAAGTCGCGGTCGAGAGACCTACCTATGATCTGACGGTCTTCAAGCTGCATTGCGGCAAGTTGGCGTTGAAGATCTATTCCAAAGGCGAACGCGTACTTCGCATCGAGGCTGTCGCCCATAATATCGGGGAGTTCCACTGCGGTCGATTGCTGGACAAATTCCCCGAAATCGTCGGCCGATTGAAGGGCATGCTGGAGAGGTTCATGCAGGCGCTGAGTTGCATCGATCAATGCTTCATCGGCGATGAGATGCTCGATCGTCTGCCGTCGCCGTCGCGGGTCGGCAAATCGACGGTCGGAGGGATTGACCTCAACAAGCCCCGCCTACGACGCGTCGCCCAGGCCGTCATCGCGCTGTCGGCTTCGCCCGAGGGCTTCACCGCCTCGACCTTGGCCGATCAGACTCGCGCGTTCGGCGATCAGAGCCTATCCGCCTACGGTCCCCGCCAGGCGGCGTACGATCTGAAGAAACTCCGCGGCAAACAGATCGTGCAGCGCATCGGCGCGACGCGTCGTTACGAGGCGATCCAGTCCGGGCTGCGCGCGATCACCGCCCTGCTGACGCTCCAAGACAAAGCCATCAAGCCGCTGCTCGCCGCCGTTCAGGAAATCGCTCCCACCCACGGAGGACAAAACCCACGAGCCATAGATTGCCACTACCAACAACTGCGACTCGCCATGAACGGCGTCTTTCACGAACTCGGCATTGCTGCCTGATCATCGACAATTTTTTTGTCGGGCTTCGCCCTTAAGCGCCTAAACCGCTCGCGCGGTAGGGGCGGCGGCGAGGGATGAGGCTGCCATTGAACTGAGGAGGAACGCGGCGGCCGGACTGTCTCAAAATCGTGGGGTTCAACCCCATGGGAGACAGGAGCTTTCGCGATGTCCGACAAGCCTATCAGCCGGCTGCGTCAGCGCATGATCGACGACATGACGGCGCGGCGGTTCAAGGAGAAGGTGCAGAAAGACTACGTCCGGCACGTCAGAACCTTTGCGGCCTTCCTCGGCCGGTCGCCCGATACGGCGACGAAAGAGGACCTTCGCCGCTTTCAGTTGCATCTGGCGCAGCAGCAGATCAGCCCGGGCTCGATCAACGCCGCCGTCGCCGCGCTTCGGTTCTTCTTCACTGTGACGCTCGAACGGCCAGACCTCGTTCGTCCTCTGACGATCGTGAACAAGCCGCGCAAGGCGCCGATCGTGCTCAGTCAGGAAGAGGTGGCGCTCCTGCTCGAAGCCGCGCCGGGTCTGAAGTACAAGGCCGCGCTCAGCGTCGCCTACGGTGCGGGCCTTCGGGTGTCCGAGGTCGCGCACCTGAAGGTGTCCGACATCGACAGCCAGCGCATGACGCTCCGGGTCGAGCAGGGCAAGGGACAGCGGGATCGCGATGTGATGCTGTCGCCGCAACTGCTCGAACTCTTGCGCGCATGGTGGCATGCGGCGCGGCCGCGGGCCTGGCTGTTCCCCGGCCAAAACCCGGTCAACCCGATCACCGCCCGTCAGCTCAATCGCGCCGTGCACGCCGCCAAGACCCTGGCGGGGATATCCAAGCGCGTGTCGCCGCATACCCCCCGGGTCACAGCCCGGGGGTTCGCCACGCATCTGCTCGAGCAGGACGTCGATATCCGGGTGATCCAGGTGTTGCTCGGCCACGCCAAGCTCGAGACGACCGCACTCTACACCCAGGTCGCCGTCAACACGATCCGCGACGTCAAGAGCCCGCTCGAGCGGCTCGGCGTCAACCTGGCGAAGCGAACGCCGCCCGCCTGAGCGAGGCCGCGTGGCGCGGCCTCGCTTCGAGATCGCCGACGTCTTTCGCGCCCACGGGGCGGCATGGCGCAAGGCCAACGCCGGTCATGCGAGCCTCGCCCAGTTGAAGGTCATGTCGGCGATCGAGACCTGCCGCACTGCCGCGCTCGGCGGCCATGTCGAGC
Source organism: uncultured Alphaproteobacteria bacterium (assembly GCA_963822215.1). GTDB lineage: Bacteria > Pseudomonadota > Alphaproteobacteria > Rhizobiales > Beijerinckiaceae > Roseiarcus. The sequence continues at coordinate 543,848 of CAWGGX010000004.1, read as the reverse complement.
GCTGCGAGGACTGCGCGCACGAACGCGTCGCCTACAATTCCTGCCGCAACCGCCACTGCCCGAAGTGTCAGGGCGCGGCGGCAAGACAATGGCTGGCCGAACGCGAGGCGGAGCTTCTGCCGGTTCCCTACTACCACGTCGTCTTTACCCTGCCGGCTGCGATCGGCGCCATCGCGTTCCACAACAAGGCCGCCGTCTACGACTGCCTGTTCCGGACCGCCGCCGAAACGCTGACCACCATTGCCGCCGACCCGAAGCATCTGGGCGCCCGCATCGGCCTCACCGCCGTCCTCCACACCTGGGCTTCGGCGCTGACCCATCATCCGCACGTCCACGTCATCGTCCCAGGCGGCGGCCTGTCGCCGGACGGGTCGCGCTGGATCGCCTGCAAGCCCGGCTTCTTCCTGCCGGTGCGCGTGCTGTCACGCCTGTTCCGCCGCCTCTTCCTCGAAGGGCTCACAGCCCTGCATGCGGCCGGCCGACTGGCTTTCTTCGGCGATCTGGCGCCGCTCGCCGACCGCCGCGCCTTCGCCGCCGCGCTCGCGCCGTTGCGCTACTGCGAATGCCGAGTAGGTGGGGATGTCGCCATCCCCACCCCTCACAGACCCGGACGTGCAGGATTCCCGCATCCGGTTCTTCACGGGAGAGTTTCGCGCGCGTTGGCGTAAAGGCGGTGGACGATCCGCGCCGGGGGAAGCGGATGGCGCTTGAGGATCGCGTTGAGGCGGTTCCAGTGGAACGCACCTTCTCCGCGATGCCGTCGCCCCAGCCATTTCTTCCACAGCACCACGACCTGGCAGGCGAACCATCGTATGCGTCGAGAGTTGCCCGATATGCCGTAGTAGGCATAGTGGCCTCGCAACATCTGGGACAGATGGGCGTGCTGGTCGCGCAAGGATCGATGCCGATTGTGTCGGCACCAATCGCTGACCGCCGCCAGCGCTCGTGCGTACCGGCTTTTAGCCGTCACTTGCCTCACCCCGTTCAACCCCTTCTTGGACTTGGCCCAGATATGGGAGAAGCCAAGGAAGTCGAACGTAGCGCTGTCCGTATCCGGATGGCATACGCCCCCCGGCCGATGAAAGCGAAAGTCGACGAGGTGCGTCTTGTCCGGGTGGAGCGTCAGCCCGTACCGTGCAAGCCGTTTTCCCAGCACGTCCATGACCCGCTTGGCGTCGTCGAGACTCTCGAACGCCATCACGCTGTCATCGGCGTACCGCACGAGGATGCTGTTCCCCCTGAGGCGGACGCGCACGTCCCGCTCGAACCATTCGTCCAGCACATGGTGCAGGTAGATGTTTGCGAGCAGAGGCGAGACGACGCCGCCTTGCGGGGTGCCCTCGGTCGTGCGCTGAAGGAGACCGTGTTCGAGCACGCCCGCCTTCAGCCATTTGTCGATCATCCGGCGAATGACGCCGTCCGTGACTTGCCTGTCGAGAAACGCACGCAAGTGATGATGCTGGATCGTGTCGTAGTATTTGGAGATATCGACATCCAGCACCCAGCGCAGCCCTTGTCGGCCCATGAAGGCCAGACGCAACGCACTCAGGGCCTGATGCGCCGACCGCCCTGGCCGGAAGCCGAATGAGCAGGAGAGAAACTCCTGCTCATAGATCGGCTCCAGCACCATGACGACCGCCCTCTGTGCCACCTTGTCCTCGAACGTCGGAATGCCGAGCGGCCGCTCCGAACCGTCCGCCTTCGGAATGTAGACCCGACGCACCGGCGGGGCGACATAGCGGCCAGACTTGATGCGCTCCAAGAGAGCCAAAAGGTTGGCCTCCAAGTTCGCCTCATACTGCTCCGCCGTCACGCCGTCGATGCCGGGTGCCCCATCCTTGCGCGTCAGCCGGTACGCCTCTCGCATCCATTCCAGGTCGATGACATGGTGAAGCGTGGACAGAGCTGTCCCCGCCTTCGTCCTCGCCAGTTCGGCTATCCGTTGTCGTTTCGTGGACAGGTTCGCGGAGCCCAAGGTCTCCTCCCGTGTTTCCCGGCAACGGTTCTCATCCCATGGCGTCTCCCTTCCCTCGCGCGGGTCCCGGTGAGCCCAGTTCCCCGCGGTCAGCGGTACTATGAAGGCGCTACGACTTCCCGCCTGCGCATCCCCGGTTGCTTATTTGTTTCGCTTCCGGGGTCCGCGCGATCCTCCGCTGTTCGTGCTCGCCTTGGCGGCGCTCCCGGATGGTTGAAGGACCCATCCGGGCCAGGGCATTTGGTCAGCCGGCCGCCCATTTGCCGGCGCACTCTCGTTCGGACGCAAGCGGGATCTCACAGGTTCCCAGGCGATCCGTCCCATGCCTTTGCCCCGGTCCAAGACCCCGGCCGGACCGACGATCCTCACCTTGACGGCATCGTCGATGCTGCCCCCGCTCAACCCACAGCGAAGGCTCCAGCGATTATAATTTCGAGGCTACTCACGCGGCTTCAGCACCTGCTGCCTACGCTTCACGACGGGCGTCGCCGCACGCCATGCAAGGCTCGCTTCCGGCTGGTTGGCTGACCTTTACCGGGAGGGAGTTGAACCCTCTGGATCGCGATGAAAGGTTTCAGAACTTCATGTTCGTTCTCCTCTCCTGAGCTTTCCCTGTCGCAAGGGTCGTCTTCGCCAAGCGACCCTTCGCCGGACCCAAGGCCGTGCTCGCCTATCTCGCCCGCTACACCCACCGGGTCGCCATCTCGAACTCCCGGCTCATCGCGCTCGACGAAAAGGGCGTCACCTTCAAATGGAAAGACTACCGGATCAAAGGCCGCGACCGGCTCAAGACCATGACGCTCGACGCCGTCGAGTTGCCGAGTAGGTGAGGACATTGCTGTCCTCACCCCTCGCAGACCCGGACGTGCAGAATTCCCGCATCCGGTTCTTCACGGGCGTGCTTCGCTCATGGTGGTGTAGCGATGGACAATCCGAGCCGCTGGCAATGGATATCGTTTCAATAGATCGCTAAAGCGGCTCCAGAGGAACCGTTTGCGGCGGTCTCGTCGCGATAGCCATTTCTTCCAGATGCTCGCGACCTCGTTGGCATACCAGCTCAGTCGTCGATAGTTGCCAGAGACGCCGTAGTAGGCGTAGTGGCCTCGCATCATCGCGCTCAAATGGGCGTGCTGATCCTTGATCGGCCGATGCCGGTTGGTCCGGCACCAGTCGGTGACCGCCGCCAGGGCGCGGGCGTAGCGGTTCTTCGCCGTCACTTGCCGCACCGCTTTGCCACCCCTCCTGGTCTTGCCCCATACGTGGCAAAAGCCGAGAAAAGTGAACGAGGTTCCCTCCGTCTCCGGAGGAGACCCATCCGAGTTGTTGAAGCGAAAATCGACGAACCGAGTCTTCTCGGGATGCAGCGTTAGCCCATACCGATGAAGCCGCTTGCCCAGAACGCGGAGGACTCGCTTGGCGTCGCGGAAGTACGCGAACGCCATAACGGCATCGTCGGCGAATCGGACAAGGGCGCTGTTCCCTGCGAGCCGTGAACGCACCTCGCTCTCGAACCATTCATCCAGCACGTGATGCAGGAAGATGTTTGAGAGAATCGGTGAGATCACGCCGCCCTGCGGGGAGCCTTCGGTCGCATGGCGCAGAAGCCCATCTTCCAGGACTCCTGCCTTCAGCCATTTGTCGATCATCCTTCGGATCACACCATCCGTGACCCGTCTGTCAAGAAAGTCGCGCAGGTGCGAGTGTGGAATCGAGTCGAAATACTTGACGATGTCGATGTCCAACACCCAGCGCAGTCCGTGGCTCATGAAGCCCGTGCGAAGATCTTGCAGGGCTTGATGCGCCGACCGTCCCGGCCGGAAGCCGTAGGAGCAGGTAAGGAAGTCTTGCTCGTAAACGGCCTCCAGCACCATGACGATCGCCCGCTGGGCCACCTTGTCCTCGAGGGTTGGAAGGCCGAGAGGTCGACGCGATCCATCCGCCTTGGGAATATATGCCCGTCGCACTGGCGGTGCCTGATAGCGGCCCGACTTGATGCGGCCGAGAAGGTCAAGCAAGTTGGCCTCCAGGTTCTTCGCATAGTCGACCGCCGTCATGCCGTCGATGCCAGGAGCACCATCCTTGCGGGTGAGCCGCCAGGCCTCCTTCATCCATTCCAGGTCGATGACGTGGTGCAGCGTGGAAAGCGCCGCTCCGCGCTTGGCTCTTGCCAGCGCAGCTATCCGTTGTCGTTTCGTGGACAGGTTTGCGAAGCTCAAGGTCTTCTCCCGTGTTTCTCGCCAACGGCTCTCGTCCCGTGGCGCCTCCCTTCCCTCAGTCGGGTCCCGGTGGGTCCAGTTCCCCGCGTGTGGTTGGTACTATGAAGGCGCTACGACTTCCCGCTCGCGCAATCCCGGTCGCTTATTGGTTCGCTTCCGAGCACCACGCGATCCCTCCAGTGTTCGTGCTCGCCGCATGGCGCTCCCAGATCGGTGGAGGACCGGCCCCGGGCCCGGGCACTTGTTCAGCCGGCTGCCCAAACTGCCGGCTCGCTCTCACGTGGGCATGAGCGGGATCTCTCAGGTTCCCAGGCGATCCGTCCCGTGCCTCTGCCCCGCTCCAAGACCCCGGTCGGACCGACGAGCCCATGGCCATTGGCGGTCTCGTCGATGCTGCCCCCGCTCGAATGACAGCGAAGGCTCCAACAAGAAAAGCATTTCGAGGCTAATGCGCGGCTTCGGCACCTGCTGCCTACGCTTCCAGACTGACGTTGCCGTCAGCCCGGCAAGGCTCACTTCCGGCTGGCTGGCTCGCCTTTGCCGGGAGGGAGTTGAACCCTCTGGATCGCATTGAAAGGTTTCAGATCACGTGTTCATCCTCCTTTCCAGGGCTTACCCTGACGCTACATCCGCCGCTTTCTCCTGCACGTGCTGCCCAGCGGCTTCCACCGCATCCGCCATTACGGCCTCTTCGCCGGCACGGTCCGAGCCCGCAACATCGAGCGCGTCCGCCAGGCGCTCGCCGCGCCCGAGGCTACACCCGAGCGCTCGCACGCCGAGGCGGACAGCCAGGCCGAAACAGCTTCGCCTATGCGCCGCTGCCCATGTTGCGGCGGCCGGATGATCATCGTCGAAACATTCGACGGCCCGCGCCCTGCGCGATCGCCTTCCCCAAGCCGGATCAGGATCGACACGTCATGACCGACGCCGCGCGTCCCGCCTTGCAGCGCCGTTTCCCCCCTCGCCTCCAGCCCCACGCCGGAGCCGGAACGCGACGTCCTCACGACGTCCGCACAAGCTATCCAGCCGCCGTGCCCATCCCCGCCGCACCGATCCGCGCCCAACAAGAAGCCCGTCGTCTCGGCTCCCGACGATGACACCGACCGCCTTCCGTCCCCGCCACCACATCGGCGATCCCTCGGCGATCCTCAAATCCCCATAGGGCGCGCCCGGCCAAACAGCGCCCTTCCTCCCCGCGGTTTCCTCCTTACGAGGCTTTCAAACGCCGGCCCCCGCGTCTCGCACGACCGTCCGAAACCCTTCAGTAAAGGCGCCGTTGCGGATCGCGACCGCGAATGGCGCAAGTGGGCAGGTAAGCGGGCCTTGCCCCAAGGCGCGGTCTCCGCCCAAAGGGCGCCTTGATCGAGGCTCCCGCAGAACGGTCGATTAGCAGTCCTTGAAGCGCAGCCTTTGAACGGACGCTCGCCAAACTCAACGAGAGGCTTATTGACAATGTCGCGTTACCGTTACGGCGACCCTACGTAAACGGCCTGTCGGGCGGCGCCCCCGAGATGCTCGAAGGACCGCGACTTTATGCTGCTTGACCGCTGCGCCCACCCCGCCCCAAGGTCGGATGAGGCGAGGCCTCGAACGGAGCCTGGCGACGGCGTCGGGAAAGCGGCGTTGAGGGAGGGTTCCATGACCGAGCGCAAAGCGATCGAACTGGTCGGATCCATGGGAGAAGACCGCACCGGCGGTGGTCGAGCGCGCCGCGCAAAGCCTCAGGGATCTGCGTCTGGTCGGCGCAAGACGCGGTTACTGAAAACGGCAAGGACCGAGACGAAAAGCGCCCGCCGCCTCGTCAGGCGTGAAGCGCGCAAGCGCTAATAGGCGGCCCGCCCGCCGCTCTTCGATGAAACGACCAAATCTCTTCGACGCCGCGTCGCCACGCGGCAGGCAACTTTCGGGTCGGCCGCCACCCCTCGCGTCGCCGCGCCTCGCCCAAGCGACGCCTCGCGAATAACCTCGGCGCCGAGCCCTGGAGGCATATCATGAAATCCAATGGCGGTAGTGCGATGTTTGACCTGCCTCCGCGGCTGAAGGGCCTCGAGTTCCTCGCCACAGACCTGCGCTTCACTTGGAGCTACACCACCGACTACCTGTGGCAGAAACTCGACCCGGACCTGTTCGCCCTCACCAGGAACCCTTGGCTGGTGCTGCTGTCGACCAGCCCGGAGAAACTCGAAGAGCTCGCCGCGGACGAAGAATACTGCGAGCGGATCGCCTGGCTCCTGCAGCGTGAAGAAGCGTCGCGCACGGCGCCTCGCTGGTTCAGCAAACACCCTGGGAACAACGTCCTCAAGTCGATCGCCTATTTCAGCATGGAATTCGGCCTGTCGGAGAGCCTGCCGATCTATTCCGGCGGTCTCGGCCTCCTCGCCGGCGACCACCTCAAGGCGGCCCACGATCTCGGCGTCCCGCTGACCGGCGTCGGTCTTCTGTACCAGAGCGGCTACTTCCGCCAGGCGATCGACAAGGATGGCGCGCAGATCGCGTACTATCCCGCCAGCAATGTCTCGGAGCTGCCGATCGTGCCGGCGCGGGACAAGGATGGCAGGCGGCTGCGGTTCGAATTGGCGCTTCCCGGGCGCTCCCTTTACGTGCGTGTCTGGCAGGCCAAGGTCGGTCTCATCACGCTGCTGTTGCTCGATACCAACGACCCGGCCAACGACCCGGTCGACCGCTGCATCACCACCGAGCTTTACGGCTACGGCGACGAACTGCGCATGCGCCAGGAAATCCTGCTCGGCATCGGCGGCTATCGGGTGTTGCTGGCGCTCGGCAGGAAGCCGCAGGTGCTTCATCTCAACGAAGGCCACGCCGCCTTTGCCGTGCTCGAACGGGCCCGCCACTTCATGTCCGAGCGCGCAGCCAACTTCGAAATGGCGCTGACCATCACTCGCGCCGGCAATCTGTTCACCACCCACACCCCGGTGGAAGCCGGTTTCGACCGCTTCGACCCGGCGCTCGCCCGCCAGTACCTGCGCGGTTATGCAGAGGGCGTCGCGGGCCGCGGTGGCGAAGGCTGTTTGAATACTTCGTTCGATAAACTCCTGGCGCTGGGCCGCCACGATCCCAACGACGCCGGCGAACCGTTCAACATGGCCTATCTCGCCGTCAGGGCAAGCAACGCCGTCAATGCCGTGAGCCGACTGCACGGCGAAGTGAGCCGCCGCATTTTCGGGCCGCTGTTCCCCGGCTGGCCGATCGCCGAAGTTCCCGTCGGACACGTCACCAATGGCGTGCACGTGCCAACCTGGGATAGCGCCGCCTCTGACGCCCTGTGGACCAAGGCGATCGGCAAGCAGGGCTGGATGGGCGACCTCGAGGGCATGTCCGAACGCATCAGCCAGATTCCCGATGAAGAAGTCTGGCAGCTTAGGGCAGACAACCGCACCGCGCTGGTCAAATACGTACGCGAGCGCTACGCTCGCCAGTTGCGGCGCGACGGCGCTACCGGCGACGAGGCCGTGGAACAGTCGCGCCATTTGTTCGACCCCAACGTGCTGACCCTCGGTTTCGCCCGCCGTTTTGCGACGTACAAACGCCCCACCCTGCTGCTCGCCGACCCCGAGCGCTTCGCCCGCATTCTCACTGATCCACAACGGCCGGTGCAGATGGTGGTGGCTGGCAAGGCGCACCCGGCCGATGAACCGGGCAAGGCAATGGTCAGGCAGTGGCTGCAATTCATGGAGCGGCCCGACGTGCGCCCGCATCTCGTCTTCGTGCCCGACTATAACATCAATGTCTCTGAGCAGCTCACCCAGGGCGTCGACGTGTGGATCAACAATCCGCGCCGGCCGTTTGAGGCGAGCGGGACTTCCGGCATGAAGGTATTGGTCAACGGCGGCCTCAACCTGTCGGAGCTCGACGGCTGGTGGGCCGAGGCCTACGAGCCCGGCCTCGGCTGGGCGATCGGCGACGGGCAGGAGCACGGCAGCGACCCCGCATGGGATCGTCACGAGGCCGAGCAGGTCTATGACCTCTTGGAGAACGAGATCGTCCCGGCCTTCTATCACCGCAACGAGCGTGGCATCCCGGAGAAGTGGACCGGCATGGTCCGGTCGAGCATGGCGAAGCTGACGCCGTACTTCTCCACCAACCGCATGGTGCGCGAATACGTCGAGACCTACTATCGCCCCCTGGCCGAAGCATTCGAGGAGCGCGTCGCGCGCGATGGCGCGGTCGGCGCGCAGGTCTTCGGCTGGCGCCACAACCTGAAGACCTTCTGGAATACGGTGCACATTGGCGACGCCCATATCGAGCTACGCGACGACCATTATCTGATCAAGGTGTCGCTGCTTCTCGGCGAAGTACCTCCCGAGGAAGTGCGCATCGAGGTGTATGCCGAGCCCGAAGACGCCACGAAGGCAGCGGTCTGCACGGCCATGCAGCGTCAGGGAGAGCTCATCGGCGCCGCCAACGGTTTTATCTTCGCCGCCACGGCGCCGAACGACCGGCCGCTGCGCGACTACTCGATCCGCGTCGTCCCGAGCAACCGCAATGCCGCCGTGCCGCTCGAAGCGCGGCAGATCCTTTGGAAGAACTGCGGCTGAGAGCTCGCTTCTTACGCCTCACGCGATTTCCAGCTTGAGAAGATTGGTGGTTCCGGACACGCCAAAGGGCGCGGCTCGCGACCTCCTTAAGGCCCGTCTGAATCCGCCGCCATCTCGCCGGATGCTGCGCCCGTGGAGGCCCTACACTTGGCCTGAGGCTTGGAGACGGAAAGGCGCAGGACGCCAAGGCGACGAGCAGATCGGGTAGGGCGATGTCCGCGCCGAACCGCACGACAAGGCCGTCAAGAGGCCATAGCGCCCCAGACAGGGTGAAACGTGAAGAGGTCCCCGCTCAGGCGGCCGATACCTCCGCCGCGTTCTCATTGACAGTTCCGGCTGGCGTTCTCGTCTCACGAACGCTCATTGCGCTTTGGCTGTGTGATTCGTACCAAGTCACCCCGGATGCGTTCGACGCGCCGATTTCGACGCCTTTGAAGAGCATCAGAACATGCTTGAAACGGCCAGGTCGAAGCCGAAAATCCAATTCTGGATTGTGCGAATTTTCGACCTCTAACTCTTTGTGGGGCTGTGCCGTCGACTTACGAGGCTCGATGGGGGCCACGGTTTCGCATAATTGCGCATGTCCGCTGATTGTCTGCGCTATGCTTGTTCCCTGCGCGACCGCGTCCTTGACAGCGCCCCAATATCGCACAGTGGACAAATCGTTGGCATCGCGAACCTTCTTTCGGGCTGCGGCGTACGCGCCAACCCCAAAATCTCGAATTAGTGCATCCGCCTCCGTATCAATCCATGTCGCCATTTCGCGCTGCGTTCTCGGGCTCCACCGACTCGCGAGTGTCAAAAACATGACGTCCTCCACTGTACCGGAAAACAATGTAATTAATTCCTCCATGGTCTCAAATGCATTCTGTCAACATCGAAGATCACGAAATGGTTTTCTGTCGTCCGTCAGAAAACGAATGTCATCGTACGCCATCTTATTGAGAAAATATATAGCAATGTTTTTGTTTATATCACTCATCATTGCGGCATTGAATAATTTTCACCATTTATAACTTTGGCCTCGCAGCCATAAAATAGAGTTTTTCTAACTAATATCTACGCTCGGGTAACCGTTCACACGCCCGGTTGAATTACGCGGCGGCGGGGATGGCTGGGGTTTCGGCTGCGGCGCGAGCGGCGGCGATGAGACCGCTGGCGTAGGCCCAGGGGTCGAGGCCGCGCTTGCGGCAGGTTTCGATGATGCTGAGGCCTGCGGCGTAGAAGCGGCTTCCCTCGTCTGTGCGTGTGCCGTAGCTGATGCGGCGCGCGATCACGGCGTGACGGAGCGCACGTTCGGCGTCGTTGTTGGTGGGCGACAGGCGGGGGTCGTGGACGAAGGCGATCACCGCGTCCCAGTCGTTGAGGATTTCGTTGGCCAGGTCCCGCACCTTCTGCTCGATCTCATGACGGTTGCACTGGCAGTTCCACTTGATGGTGTCCATCAATCGCCTGACGGCCTTGCTGTCGGCCTCGCCGTCACGGACCCGCTCGATGAGGCGACGCAAATCGCGGACGAGGTCGCGACCGAAGCCGGCACCGTCGCCGTAGAACCCGCCGGCGAGCGCCAGGCCTTTGCGGATCAGATGCGCCAGACAGCGCTGACGGCGGGGATGGTCGCGATAGGCGGCGTAACCGTCGGTGACGAGCCAGCCGAGAAAGGCTTCGCCGATCAGGGCCGCCAATTCTTCCTTGCGCCGGCTGCCGATGCGAAAGACGACCGCCGTCGCCGTCACCGCGACCCACATCCACATCAAGGCGCCGCGCTGATACCACGGGGTTTCGTCGAGATGGACGATCTGGGCGGCCTTGACCTCTTCGATGAGCCTGTCGACCACAGGCTCGCTGGCGAGGCCGAACTCATGAACGCACCGGTTGATCGTGGCGGTCCCGAGTTCGAGCCCCAGCCATCCGTCGAGGAATTCCTAAATCTTGAGGCGCGACAGGCGAAAGCGCAACGACAGCGATGCGATGAAGGCGCAGAGCATCGGGCCGACCAGACAGCGCTCGGTCGCGATCAAGTCGCGTTTGCGGCCCTCGACGCGCGAACGCGCGCCGACCCCGGGGCGTTCGACACTCTCATGACCGCAGCGGCAGCGCGCGGCGAAATACACATGTTTGATCGCCTCGATCTCGAGCGACATGTCGCCTTGCGTCAGTTCGAGACTGACGTGGGCGCCAACCTTGCGCCGCGAGGCTTGCGCATCGAGGTTTTGGCCGCAGGCCTCGCAGGTCAGCGGCGCATGCTCGCGTTCGCCGCTGACCAGTATCGGTTGGCTGCGCCAGAACCCCTTGGCTCCGAGCGGCTTGCCGGGGCGGCGAGCGCCCGCCCGCTCGGCTGGCCCCTTCGCCTCGCCGGTGTGGCTGTCGGGCGAGGCCGACGCTGTCTCGTCGGCAGACCCTCCCGGCTCGCCCTTCTGTCGTCGGTCCTCGCGGCGATACGGGTTGTCGCTCGAAGGCGGACGCGAACTGGTTCGGGAGTCTTCGGACAAACGTGCGTTCTGCGCCCGCGCCAGAGACAGAAGCTCGCACGCCGCCGCCAGCAAATCCTCATGCGACAGCGTCGCGAGGTCCGCCGGCGTCAAGGCCTTCAAATCGTCCGCGAATCGGTTCGGCACACAAGGGGTAGAATTGCCTTCCCACCGATACGCAAGCCGAAAATGCGAAACTCGTCGACCCTTCGCCCCTTCGCCGTCGCCGTTCCACCCGCATCAGCACCGCCGGCCGCGATCGGGTGGGTGTGAACGATTACACGCTCGGCGTCGTTCTCCTGCGCCTGGCGGTAGCCGAAGAGGGCCGCCCGTGTTCTTCGGCCTTGGTAACCGACGAACATCCGCTCGCATGCCTTCCATACCGACCGGACGGGAATGGGCGCTCAGATTCGTATTTCAGCCGTTCGCCAAGCCCTCGCCGATCTTCTGCTTCTTGCGCAATCTGGTCGTTGGCGAACGACCCACGGATGGTCACAACCCGCGCCTTCTCGACACCCCCACTCGGGCGCCAAGTGTTAGATTTTGACCCCTGTTCCTATCGCGCCCGCCATGACTTTGCCTTTGCAAAGTTCAACGGAAATCGCGCGCTCGCTGTGCCACTCCGTTGAATGCTTGACAGGCGCCAGAGCCGGTCGCTCGGCGTCGCCAGCGGCTGCCGCGCGCGGGGCGCTGGGGCGTTGTCGGAAATCTCCAGGCGCGGGCGCTGGGCGGAAGCCGACCCCGAGCGCCCGATCGGACGGAAACCCCCGACCCCGAAATCGGAACCCGACGCACTTCCACACGACGACCTCGCTCTTCATCATTGTGCCGGTGAACGCGACGGAGGTCGTCGGCCAAAGACAATGCTTTGTGCTTCGTCCAACCCAAATGGGCGCCGGCGCGGCATTTCCCGCGGTCACGTCACCGGCGTCGCTGACCGGTCGGCCGCTTTGGCGCAGACGCACGGGCCTTGGGCTTCTTGGGCGCCGCTTTTTGCGCGCGAGGGCCGCGCCCTTTCGCTTTTTGGCCTTCCAGGCTTGCTGGCGGCTTTGCTGGCGAGGCGGCGTTCGCCTCTGCGGATCGAGCAAGCGGCGCCGTCCGTGCGGCGAACAAGGCCCGGGCCGGTCCGCTGTAGAACTCGCATCGCTCCCATTCGTCGAGCGCGTCGTCCTTAGCCTGTGCGGCGAACTGCACCGCTTCGACCCTGACCGAGCCATTGATCATCAACTTGAAGAACTGCTCGATCGTGTCGATGAAGGCCGACCTGGAGCCGGCCGAAAACAGCGACAGGCCGAACGGCGTTCGCGCGTCCGAAAGATCGACGGGCGCGCGGACAGCCTCGCCGAGCGGCGCCTCGATCGCCGCGCGATGCTCGGGGTCGCGGGCAACGCGGTTGACGTCGACGACGAGGTCCGCCGCATCATAGGCATGTGCGTAGAGGTAGAGATTAAACAGCAGGAAGAGCTGAAACGTCGCAGGGTTCGTTGGGGACCGGTCCCCCTGGGCAAACCAGTCGGACAGCAAACGCGCGAAAGGGTCTCCCCGGGCGCCGGCCAGCGTGGTGAACAGCATGTCCAGGAAGTAGCCGTTCCCGTGCGCCCACTGCTCGGTGTAAGATGCCCATTGGTGGAACACGTTGCGGACCAGCAGGACGTGACGACCGGGAAACGCATCTGCGATCGCGCGGAACCGCCCGAGCGTCCGCGTCTCGCTCAGGACCGGGATTTTGCGCCGCGCCTCGGCGCTGCAAATGAGCCCTTCGACACAGTTCCGCTCCGCCGCGCCGAGCGCTCCGCCGAGCCCGTCACGGGGAAAAAACCATTCGAACGCCATCCGGCGGTCATAACCGGGCACTGCTCCGTCCTCGCCGACGAGCGGCGCGAACTCGAGAAAATAGGGCGCGCTCTCCGGATGCTTCGAGGCCCAACTGGAAAAGTCGTTTTCGCGCAGATAGGTCGTGGTCAGGGACGCGAGCCGCTCGTGGAAAAACTCGCAATAGGCGATGGTCGTCGGCGCCGCCCGGAGTTTCGCCCACAGCCATGTGCTCGAGGCGCGCCAACTCGAGTGGATGAAAACCGGCGCCGCGCCGTCCACGGCCAGGCGTCCCTCCGGTCCAACCGAGACCGAGGACACAGCGGTCTGCGAAACTGACAATGGCTTGGACATTGTGTGCATCTCGACGGCCGCCGCGCCTCGTCGGTCCCTCGTCTCGAGAGAATTGGACGCAAAATCCATACCGGCGCCCGCCTCGCCAAAGCGATCACGCCGATCGCGTTCCTGCGAGCCTGCGCACCCGGATGCGGGGCTCGACTACAGCACAGACTCGGTACTTGCTTCGCCCGTTCGCCGCAACCGCGATGCGAGATCCTATTGTATTGCGAGCGGGACGTTCAGGCGACGCTGAAGGCAGTGGCGTTCGAGGCCGACGTCCCCTTGCCGTGGAACGGCTGATCCGATGCGAGCTTGGCGACCGCGCTGTCGACGGCCACGGTGTGATCAAGGGCCGCGACATGAATGCAGGCGATACCCGCAGCCGCTGGGTCGAAGTCAATAGCCTGCGTGAGCTTATCACGGTCGATCGCCATGACGTGGCGGCGCTCAAGGCGGCGTGCGGACGTAGCATTGTCACGCCTGACAGACCGCACGTCTTCTAAGACGCCAAGGTCAGAAGTACAATTGCCTCTCACATGTTGAGGAAACGAGAAAATCTCACTCGGAATTCTTCCGAATTGCGAATCGCGCGAACCAAGTCGGACTTCGACAGGACACCATCGGTCAAACTAGTCAAATAATTCTGCAAACCGGCTGGATCAGGTTCCCGCTCGAGCAACCCGATGTACAACGCGCGAACCAATTCCTCATTCTCATCGTTTCCTTTTGGATCATCGGCTTGCTTGAGCGCGGAAATTGGCTCATCGGTCCGCTTGAGCGTAGAAACTCTCCTCGGCGGCTTTGTCATATCAACCCCAGGCGCATGGTTACAGACGCGTCGCGATTGCGATCCCTGCCGTATTTCCCTCGGCTGGCGATCATGGCAAAGAGTTTAGAGGGCGGCAAGAGCCCGTGTTCTGCGCACGCCGGCGGCCGAGAGGAGGAAACCGTCGCCGACGCCGCTCCTCGCCTTGGCCTGCTATGGCCTCAGAAGAAGTCCGCCACCGCTCTCTCGGAAAGAGGCACCGCCCGCGACCGCAGCCGCCCGCGCCGGGGAGCAGGTCATCGCCCCAGAACAAGGGCCAACATCGTCCGCCAATCCTCCTCGTCCCGCACAGGGGCCAAATATTGAACGCGCGCGACCCGCCCGCCCGCGGCGAGGTCGAGGCCCTCGGCGTCGAGGCCGACAGCGCGCCAGATTTGCCGGCCGGCAGACGCGCGGCCGGCAAGGCGCGCAACGACGGCGTCGCCCAATCCGTTGACCCAGTCGATCAGACGGGGCTCGGCTTCGACGAGCGCAGCCTCGGCCTCGCGAGCTATGAGGATGTCGTTCGGCGTCAGCGCGTCGGCGCGGCCAAAGCCGCCGTTGAAGTGGACATTGTCGATCGTAAGCCGAAAGAAGGCGAAATCGGCGAAATCGACATAAAGCTTGGCCTTGGGATTGCGCTGCAGGTAACGCGTGCGCACGCTGGGCGCGTCCGCCCTCCCGACGCGCCCGTTCAACGTGAGGCGAGGGTGGTTGAGCGGGTCTCCCCGTTCCGGCTCTTCGGTCAGCAGGACCGAGGCGCGCGGATCGGCGGCGAGGTGTTGAGTATGGCGGGCGAGCGTCGACATCAGGAAGAGCGGCGCTCCGTCTAAGTCGCTGGCGACACCGACCAGCGTCGTCAGCGGCGCGCCCGACGCAGGATCGAGCGTCGCGAGCGCCGCCGTGCGCGCCGTCCGCGTCAGGCGCTTGGCGTCAATGATAGCCTCAGCGCGGGCGGCGCCCGGATCGACAGGTTCTTTCGCCATCGCGCTTTCGTGAGTTGCTCTCGCCGTAGAAAAACCCGCAAGCCACGCGCGGGTCAATAGGGATCATCCGCGTCGTGAGCCGTCGAGGATCAGCAGCGGAGGCATCGGCGTGCCCCGGGCCGATTATGTACAGTTTGTTGTGGTTTAATACACGGACCTTCGATGGTCGCTAAAGCGGCCTCTAAGCCTTTGATTCGCCTACGGCCCGCCGCTAAAGCGCATTAAGTGGCGCCCGCAGGCGCCTCAGTTCGCTGTCGGCGGCGCCGGCGTGTCGCCGTCCACCTCGCTTTGCCGGGGTTGTGGCCCGGTTTGCGGCCGCTGCGAGCTTGCGAATCCGCTGCGCCGGCTTATCTCGGGGAAGAAGCGCGCCGATTTCCCAAAAATGGAACACATTTCAGCCGCGAACGGTTATGATGGTGCGGCCGCGCTGCGGCGACCCGGCAGCAACGCGTTTCGAAACAACGGGAGCCTCATGCCCACGATCGCTCTGGTCGACGACGACCGCAATATCCTGACCTCCGTCTCGCTGTCGCTGGAAGCGGAGGGCTATCGAATCCAGACCTATACCGACGGCGCGACCGCGCTTGAGGGGCTGAAGGCCAATCCGCCCGATCTGGCGATCTTCGACATCAAGATGCCCCGCATGGATGGCATGGAGTTGCTCCGCCGTCTGCGGCAGAAGTCGGACCTCCCGGTCATATTCCTGACGTCGAAAGACGAGGAGATCGACGAACTGTTCGGCCTCAAGATGGGCGCCGACGATTTCATCCGCAAACCGTTCTCCCAACGCCTGCTTGTCGAGCGGGTAAAGGCGATCCTGCGCCGTTCGAGTCCCAAGGACGCCGCCGCGCAGAAGGAGACCGAAGCCAAGATCCTTGAGCGCGGCCGCCTGAAGATGGACCCCGAGCGCCACACCTGCACCTGGGACGGCACGCCGGTCACGCTGACGGTGACCGAGTTTCTGATCCTTCAGGCGCTCGCCACACGGCCAGGCGTGGTGAAGAGCCGCAACGCGTTGATGGACGCGGCCTATGATGATCAGGTGTACGTCGACGACCGGACAATAGACAGCCACATCAAAAGGTTGCGGAAAAAATTCAAGGTCGTGGAGCCGGAATTCGAGATGATTGAGACGCTCTACGGCGTCGGCTATCGGTTCAAGGAAGCCTAGACGGCTCGGGCGAGCCCATGACCGCGGGCGCAGACGGCGAACGAATTGCGGCCAGCTCGTCGCAGCGCAGCTGGAGACAATGGCTGCGCGCCCGGGCGCGGTTTTCCTGGCGCCTGCTGACTGCTCGGTTTTCGTCGTCGCTGACCCGCCGAATCGTGGTGCTGAACCTTGGCGGCCTGGTCGTCCTGATGTTCGGATTCCTGCTGCTGAACCAGTTCCGCGCCGACATCATCGCTGCGCGCGAGCAGAGCCTTACGACCCAAGCCGATATCATCGCGGCGGCGGTCGCAGCGTCCGCCGGCGTCGACACCGACGCGATTACGATCGATCCGGACAAGCTCCTGCAGCTCTCGCCTGGCCAAACGGCGGCGCCGCCGCAAAGCGAAGAGCAGAACATTCAGTTCTCCATCAATCCCGAACGCGTCGGACCGGTGCTTCACCGCCTCGTCACCCCCACCCATACGCGTGCGCGGATTTATGACAGCGACGGCCGGCTCCTGCTGGACTCGCGTTCTCTTTCGGCGCACGGCGCGGTGGTCCGCTCCGATCTGCCGGACGCGACCGAGCGTCGAGGCGCCTTGGACCGCCTCGCCGGCGCCATCAGGAACTTCTTCGCCACGCCTTCCGCGCCCCGGCCGGACAACCCTTGGATCGTCGATGGCAAGACGGTTCCGGAGGTCGACGACGCGCTGCGCGGAAGAACCGTGGCCGCCGCTCGCATCAACAGGGAAGGCGAAACGATTGTATCGGTCGGGGTGCCGATCCAATATATGATGGCCACGCGCGGCGTCCTCCAGCTGTCGACGCAGGGCGGCGACATCGACCGCGTGATCGCGGCGGAACGCTGGGCGATCTTCCGCTTCTTCGTCGTCCTCGCCTTGGTCATGCTCGTGCTTTCGCTTTCGCTGGCCAACACAATAGCGGAGCCCGTGCGACGGCTCGCAACTGCAGCGGAGCGCGTACGGCGCGGGATCCGATCGCGTCAGCAGATCCCCGACTTCACCGCCCGCACCGACGAGATCGGACACCTCTCACGGGCGCTGAGAGAGATGACCATGGCGCTGTACAGCCGCCTCGACGCGATCGAAACCTTTGCCGCCGACGTCGCCCACGAGCTGAAAAATCCACTCACCTCGCTCCGCAGCGCGCTCGAGACGCTCCCCCGCGTGCAAACGGACCAGTCACGCGACCGGCTGATCGCGGTCATGCAGCACGACGTCAGGCGTCTCGATCGGCTGATCTCCGACATTTCCGACGCTTCGCGCTTGGACGCGGAACTGGCGCGCGGCGAAGCAAGCCCGGTCGACATCGCCGCGCTCCTCAAAACAGTCGTGTCGATGGCCCAGGACTCGCCCCGGGCCAACGGAACTCGAATCGAGCTTACGCTTGAGCCGCGGCGTGGCCGCCACCCGGAATCCGCTTTCCACGTGCTGGGGCACGATTCGCGTTTGGGGCAGGTTGTGACGAACCTGATCGACAACGCCTGCTCATTCTCCCAGCCGGGCGGCTCAGTCCGTGTTTCGCTAACGAGGAGCGCAACATCGGCGGACGACGACGCGCCGAGACAGTGGGTCGTGATTACGGTTGAAGATGATGGTCCCGGCATTCCTCCGCATGCGCTCGAACGCATTTTCGAGCGTTTTTACACCGATCGTCCAAGTCAGGGGTTCGGACAAAATTCGGGACTGGGGCTTTCGATCTCAAGACAAATCGTGGAGGCTCACGGCGGACGAATCTGGGCGACAAACCGATCGGCTGAGACCCCAGACATCCCGGGCCGCGGCGATCGGCTGGAATCTCTTCGCCACGGCGCCGGCGCGCGATTCGTCGTCGAACTGCCGGCCATTTTCCCATGAGTTCCGCGTCTCCACCCGGAAACGGACTTCACGCAACGGCGGTCGTCTACGGCGAAGGCGGAGTGGTCATCTTCGGCCCATCGGGGTCCGGCAAAAGCGCGCTCGCCCTGGCGTTGCTCGCGCGCGCCAGGATGACAGGGCAGTTCGGAGCGCTGATCGGCGACGACCGGATTTGGGTTCGCCCGGCGGGCGGCAGACTGGTCGCATCGGGCGCGCCCCACATGGCCGGGCTGATCGAACGACGCGCCGCCGGCATGCAGGCGGCTCCCAGCGAGCCGGTGGCGGTGATTAGGCTCGTCGTCGACCTGAGCGATCCGAATCACAGCTGGCCTCGCTGGCCTAGCGAGCCAGCCGAAATCCGTATCGAGGGGATCGGCGTGCCGCGCCTCGCGCTCAATTCGGCAGCCAGCTCCAGCGATAACGCCATTTCGGTGGGCGAAAGGCTGGAGCTTGTTGGAGTCGCTAAATGCGCCGACCGCCGAATTTCACTTGAACATTGCGCCGCAGTGCACAAAATAGGAAGGTTGCGGCATTGCTGACGACTTCAGCTGCGTCGGAAGCCAAAGCCAGACGACTGATGGATATTTGATGATCGGACTGGTCCTAGTGACCCATGGTCAGCTCGCCACTGGCTTTCGGGCAGCGCTCGAACATGTCGTGGGGCCGCAGTCTCAGCTCGAGACGATCACAATAGGTCCCGACGACGACATGGAGCAGCGACGTTCGGACATCCTGAATGCAGCTGCGCGGGTGCAGGACGGCGCGGGCGTCGTCATCCTGACGGACATGTTCGGCGGCACACCGTCGAACCTCGCGATTTCCGTCATGGACGGCGGTCGGATAGAAGTGATCTGCGGTGTCAATCTCCCTATGCTGATCAAACTCGCGACGATGCGCGACGCGACCAATCTTGACCATGCGGTCGTCGAGGCGCGTGAGGCAGGACGGAAGTACATTACCGTCGCCAGCAAGGTCCTTGCCGGGAAATGAACAACCTCGGTTCCGACGACTGCGGTGAGACTGCGCCCGAATTTCCGCGCGCGCTCTCGCGGGAGATACGGATCGTCAACCGCAAGGGTCTGCACGCCCGCGCAACCGCGAAATTCGTCCAATGCGTCGATCGGTTCAACGCTGACATCAAAGTGACCCGCTGTGGCGAGACCGTCGGCGGCGATTCGATCATGGGTATACTGACGTTGGGCGCCGGCCTGGGGTCGACGATCACGGTTTCCGCATCCGGGTTAGAAGCGAAAGAGGCCCTCGACGCCCTTGAGGAACTGATAGTCAATCGCTTCGGCGAGGATGAATGACGCCTCCCCTCCGTCACATGCGAAAGTCCTCGCCGAGATAAAAGCGGCGCACGTCGGGGTGGCCGATGATCGCATCAGGCGGCCCCTCCGTGAGGACGTGTCCGCTGTGGATGATGTAAGCACGGTCGATCAGCCCAAGCGTCTCGCGCACGTTGTGATCGGTAATCAGAACTCCGATGCCTCTTCCCTTGAGGTGGCGCACCAAGTCCTGAATGTCGCCGACCGCAATCGGATCGATGCCGGCGAACGGCTCGTCGAGCAGCATGAATGAGGGTTTACCGGCCAGCGCGCGGGCGATCTCGCAACGCCGGCGCTCGCCGCCAGAAAGCGCGATTGACGGAGTCCTCCTCAACCGCGCGATGTCGAACTCCTCAAGGAGGGACTCCAAGACCTCCTCGCGCGCCGCGCGATCGGGCTCGTTGACCTCGAGCACGGCGCGAATGTTATCTTCAACGTTCAAACCGCGGAAGATCGACGCTTCCTGAGGCAGATAACCGATGCCGAGCCGCGCGCGCTGAAACATTGGCAAGGCCGTAACGTCGTGCGCGTCGAGCTCGATGGTTCCCTTATCCGGCCGGACCAGGCCCATGATCATATAGAAGACGGTCGTCTTTCCGGCGCCGTTCGGACCGAGCAACCCGACGGCTTCGCCCCGGCGCACGGATATGCTGACGTCCTGAACGACCATGCGGCCTCGATAGCCCTTGCCGAGATGATGAACGGCGAGCAGCCCCTGATCGCGCACTGCGTCCCATTCGGCGCTTTCGGTCGCTAACCCGCGCTCGCCGGGTTCGGGCCCCCGGGATCGACGCGCGGAACCGGTTCCGCGCAAGACTTCATCTGTCACGAAAAGGGCTCACAAAGGTTTCAAGGGTGATTTGATCAACTCCGGCATGCGCAAGCCCTACTTGGGCTTCGCTTGAGCGGCTTCATTGTTCGGCGTGAACTGCCCATGTACCCGCCCGGGCTTACCATTATTATCGATCGTGGCTTGGCTTGACTTCAGGTCGTAGATGAGCTTGTCGCCCTTTGTGACGTTCTGGCCGTCGCTCAAGGTGACATGGCCGATCAGAAAAACCTTGTCCTGGACTTTGTCGTAGATCCCGTTGTCGCCGGTCGCAACCTGGGTCTTGGAGATAACCGTCACTGGGCCTGTCGCCTCAAGCCGCTTGATACCCGAGCCCTGCGAAGGATTCTGCGGTGTTTCGGCCTGCGCAGCCGGTCCCGCGGCGTCCGCTGCCGGCGCATCTGCGCCCGGCGCCGGAGAGCGATCGAGGTAGACTGTCATCACGGAGCAGGTCATTTTCGTGTCGCCCTGAACAACAACGACGTTTCCCGAATAGATAGCTTTCTGCTGCTTGTCTAAATAGACAAGCTTGTCGGCGTCGATCGAAATGGGCTCCTTCGAATTGGATCCCGGCAGGATTTGGATCGGGCTCGACGATTGTGCCGGCGTGCTGGCCGCCTTCGGCGCCGCCTCGGCACTGGCTGGGCCAAGAACCAACGCGAGCGCTGCGTACCGCATCCCCATCCGCAAAGCGCTGAAATTGATCATTGAGTTTTCCCCTTCGTCTGAACCTCGACGGGGCCGGCGGTCTGAGGCGCGACCGTCGTCCTCACTCGCCCCTCGAAGATCAGTTCCTGCCCGTTGTTCTGCGCCGTGGCGCGATCGGCGGTCACGGAAGTATTCCCGCCCACATGAACCAGGACCGGCTCGTCGCTG
The DNA here is from genome assembly GCA_963822215.1 of uncultured Alphaproteobacteria bacterium. GTDB lineage: Bacteria > Pseudomonadota > Alphaproteobacteria > Rhizobiales > Beijerinckiaceae > Roseiarcus. The sequence continues at coordinate 522,628 of CAWGGX010000004.1, read as the reverse complement.
CGATAAACCCCCGTCTTAAAATCGACATCAACGCTGCGTAATTCAACGTCAAAACGTGTATTGGCGATATGCACGTTTCCGGTCAGCTTCATGCGTTGAGCGACACTGTCGTAGAGACCGGCGTCGGCGGTGAGGCGCGTCGTCTCGCCGCCCGCCATTCCCATGTCCCCGACCAGTTTCTGCAATTCCGCGACGGCTGGGTGCTTCACATCTTGGAGAGCCCGCTCAGCGGTAAGGACGTACGGCTCGCCGTCATTGCGAAACCCAGCCAGTCTTGGTTTGGACATCGCAATCTTGTTTCCGTTTATCGACAGGTTCGAGAAGCTAAGCGACGCGGCCGTCCGCCCGAACGGGTTGAAAACAACGATTGCGGCCATCGCTGCCGCGGCGCCAACGACGCTGACCAAAATCGCACGACGCAACAGCCGGACTCGCGCCGAACGTCGCTTCGCCGCGGCGAATAGTCGTTCGCGCTCCGGCGGAAGCCGAACCGCGAAGTGCTGCGTCCCCATGCGCGCTTCGACGTGCGCGGCGCGCTCCCTGCTGCCGGCGCCCGCCGCCATCGCGTTGCCTTTGAGCCTCGTATCTCTTGATTTGCCTAGCACAGGGAGCGGAAGAAAACACTTCGGTGGCGAAGTTAGGGCCGACCACCCGAAGGCGAGCGTTTGAGCAGCCGACGAAAAAACGTCTCCGATTCAGGCTGGGCGCGCCGCAGCAACGTGAACCTACTGGGCCGCCTGCACAATCGGGAAGCAGATCTCGACGAGCGTCCCGTGGTCGCGGCGGCTCTTGATCGAGAATTCGGCTTTGTTCGCCTCGACGAGCGCTTTGGTCAGCGGCAGGCCAAGACCGACCCCGCCCTTGGAACCACGCCCGACGACCCGGCCGAAGGGCTCGAGCGCAACGCCGACCTCGCTTTCGTTCATTCCGACGCCGGTGTCGCGCACCCGGATGACCGCTTGGCCTGCAGCGTCGATCGCGGTCGAAACGATTACTTGTCCGCCGGGCTCGTTGAACTTCACCGCGTTGGACATGAGGTTCAACATGATCTGCCTGAGCGAGCGTTCGTCGACCATAACGCGTGGCAGACGATCGAATAGCGATACGCGCATAATGATGCGCCCGTGCGCAGCCTGCGGCTGCATCAGAGAAACGCACTCCCGAATCAGGTTGTTGGCGTCCACTGGCGCGAAGGCGAGCTCAAGCTTGCCCGATTCGATCTTGCTGACGTCGAGCAGGTCATCGGCGAGACTGATCACATGCCGGCCCGACACGTGGATGTCCTTGAGATAGTCGCGGTAGCGGTCATTGCCGACCGGTCCGAACCGTTCCTCCATCATCACTTCGGCGAAGCCAAGGATGGCGTGAAGCGGCGTGCGGATTTCATGGCTGACATGAGCCAGGAATTCTGTTTTCGCGGCGCTCGCAGCAATCGCCGCATCCCGCGCCGTCGTCAGCCGGCGCTCCGCCTCGCGCTCCCGCCGCATGTCACGGAAAAGCGCACAACAATGTGTCGCGGCCTTCGGCCCGACCCAGGCGAGCGTCATCGCCAGGGCCAGCGCCGCCCCATTGCGATCACGGCCAACGACATTGATCGGCTGCTCAGACGCGGGCGCGTCGACGAGCCGACTGAGGGTGTCAAGCCGGGCAGTCGCCGCCGGGTGGCTTCCCGGCGCGAGCAACATCAGCAAGCTCTCGCCAGCGATCTCCTGCTCGCTGTAACCGAATAGCCGTTCCGCGGATGCGCTGAATGATTGGATGCGGCCGGCCGGGTCGAGGACAACAGCGCCGTCGGTCGCGAGATCGAGCATCTCCAGCAGATCGGTTCCGCCTCCTGCGACACGAGCTTCTCCATCGGCGTTGCGCTGGTCGGTGGAACGTGGGACCTTGGTTGGACGCAGCATGATCAGGGTAGCCGGCAAGCGGTCCCATAAAATCACTTGCGCGCGGCCCTCAACCGCCAGTGCTTGACCCTCGGCCTTGAATACAGAGAAGGCGTCGTCTTCGGTATCCGACATTGGCGGCGGAGCGTGGCCATGGAACATCGCGGAAAGCCCATTCGCCGAGTCGAAATGCTCACGGTCGCGGTACCCAAGAAGCGCGAGCAGCGTCAGATTGACGTAAAGCGAGCGCGCTTCGCGCACGACCAGCACGCCAATCGGAATGAGGTCGAGCAGCGTCGGGGCATTGTGCAAAGTCGGCGCGGAGGTGGGATTTACCACGGTCCCCTGGAGACTTCGGTTTGCGTCTGGCGGGGGGACGGAGGCCCCGGACGATTCCCGCGACCGCTCGCGCTCCTCCACCGCCTCATCCCCAGCGCCCGCGGTCTCGTCTTGGCGAGAAACCGGGGCGCGACCAACAAGCGCGCGCGCGATCTCGCGAAACGCCTCGCGTTCGGCCTTGCTGAGCTCGATGCTTCCGTCACCTGTCTCCCCGGCCTCCTGCGGCCTCGACACGTCGAAAGCGCCCGGACGAATTGGGACGATTTTGGAAGCCGCGGGCGGCGCCGACTGACCGTGCCGGAAGACGTAAATCTCGGCGGACCGCGCTTCGGCGAGGAGCGGGTTCGACGGCGGGCCGAGTTCCACTTTTGACGGCGACGCCGGCTCGTCAGCTTTGACATGTTCCGACGGGGTAGCGGAGGCTTCGCTCAAGCGCTCCTTCGGTCCCGGCTCAACTTTCACCGGCTCATCGTCTGGTCCTGCCTTCGCGTGCGCGGCCAAGGCGTTTGTCGCCGGAACTTGAAGCCAGTCCTCGACCGTCTCGCCGATCGTACCAAAACCTTTGAAGCCAATGTATTCGCGCGCGTTATCGAAAATCGGCGCGCCCGAGAACGTTATGGGCCGAGCGTGGACGCCGTCGCCGAGGCTCCACACGACCGTCAGGCCAGCAAACGTTTCCCGCTTTTCTACGGCGGCGGCAAGGGCGGATCCGTTTTCGACGCCGGCGCGAAGGCGCATAACCTCGATCGTCTCGCCCGATCTTGGCGCATGATCGCCCAGCGCCGCGGCAAGCGCGGGGTCTGGATCGCCGAACCGTCCCGCCTTGTCCAAGCGCCAGAGAAAGCGTGACCGCCGAGGCGCCTCGATTTGCGGCGCGGGGGTGTCAGCGCACCACGCCTCGTCGGTTCCGGCCCCGTCGATTGGGGCCTGGCGCCTATAGTTGGCGTCGTCCGCCGCGAGCACGAGAAAGGCGGCGCCGTCGGGAGCGACGATCCGAACGCAACGCGCATTGACGCTAGACGGGCGAGAACCGTCAAAACGGCGAATACGCTCGAGTTGCGGTGGTTTGGTGATCGCCAACGTCGCCGCCAGGCGACGCAACCCGCGCGCGCCGGGCCCGTCTCCAGAGAGGAACCGTCTCTGAAAATCCATCCGATCCGTCGCCCCGACGAGCGTCAGTCCAAAAGGCGTGACGGCGACAGCACATCCCGCGGCGTCGATGATCGCGATCGGCGAGCCCATTCCGACCATGCCCGCCGCGGCGGAGAACAGGGCTCTCGCAACCTCCGGCGCCAGCGCAATGTCTGAAGAGTCTTTCGACGGCGGAAGAACCAAGATCGGCTCGCTATGAACGCCCGGCCGGACGCTATCCAGAATCGCCTACGCCCCCGACCGTTAGCAATTCTTTAACGCTATTCCAAAGATTGCACCACGCTCGGGGGGGACACAATTTGCAAAGGGTTAAAATTCAGGGTGCGGCGCAATATTATGTTGCACTGCAACAGAAACTGCGCTATCGCACTCACCCATGGGCAGGCCTGCCCAACGTGATGGAAAGCAGAAAAATGAGCGCTTCTTCTTTTGACGTCCCGAGCGATTTGCGTGATTTTGCCGAGCGAAGCGTTGAACAGGCGCGCAAGGCTTTCGAAGGCTTCCTCGCTGCAGCGCAGCGGACCACGGGCGCCGCAGGCGACACCGCCGGCGCGGGTCAGGGCGGCGCCAAGTCGATCGGGTCGCACGTGCTCAGCTATACGGAGCAGAACGCCAAAGCAGCGTTCGACTTCGCGAACAAGCTCGTTCGGGCCAAGGACCCGCAGGAATTTTTCGCGCTGCAGAGCGAATACCTGAAGAGTCAGCTTTCCGCTTTGCAGACCCAGGCAAAGGAACTCGGCGTCGTTTTCCAAAGAAGCGTGACTCCGAGTTCGAACTAAACCAAACTTTTGGTCCGTGAAAAGAAACGAGAGCAAACATGGCAACCTCACCAAAGAAGAGCGCCGCTGCGCAGGCGGTTTCCACCCCTGAGCTGGAACAAGTGATCTCCACCCCTCAGCTCGAACCCGACCTGACGAACGAGATTCCGACCGCCAGCGCGGCGGTCGAGGCAATTGTCGAACCCGCGATGGAAATGCAGGAAACTGTGCGCAATGCGCTGCAGAAGGGCGTCGTGGAATCGCGCGCGGCATTCACCAAGGCGAAGGTTTCGGCCGAGGAAGCAACGAACGCATTGGAACTGAGCTTCGCAGCAGCCAAGGACGGAGCAATTGCGTTCAACGCCAAAGCGTTCGCCGCTGCTCGCGCCAATGCTGAGGCCAGCTTCGATTTGGTCAAGGCGACGCTGAGCGCAAAGACCGTGGCCGATCTCATCGCGCTTCAGAGCGATTTCGCCCGCAAGCAGACCGATGCGGTCGTCGTGCAGGTCAAGGATCTCGCCGAACTGGCGCAAAGGACCGTTGCCGAGACGATCGAGCCGATCAAGGATCGGCTGACGAAGGCATTCAATATCGCGGCCTAATCTTCTCTTCGTCAATCTCATCCGCGTGTCGCCTGGCGCCGCCTGCCTTTGCGGGCGGCGACACAATGCCGGCGACGCCTTGCAACCCGGCCGCGCCCGGTCTGGCGCCCTGGTTTTGCCGACCTGTTCTTTCCCTGATCCGCTCCGAAATCGCCTGATAAGTCCCTGTTCCGGTCGTTTGAAATTCCCTGTTCCGCGCCCGCTCGGGCCCGCAACCGGCGGATTGCAAGGCCAGCAACGCCATGACATTGCAGGCTTTCCTGGAACGGAGCGCCGAGTGCGGCTGAAGAAAATTCCCTGGTAGCAGGGAATTCGGATCGTCGGCGGCGGATCGGGAGCGCGATGTTTTCGCTGGACCGGAAGGGGGGCCGGACCTTCGAAGGCGGGTCGGCGCAGAACAAGCCGGCGCCGTTGGCGCCTTCACCCCCGGAGCACCGCGCCGACGGCTCGCCAATTCAGGATATGCGCGAACCTCAAATCACCCCGGTCTGGCGCGATAACGCGAGGATTCCGGCCTGTAGCGCACGGATAGCCTCCGTCGTGGCAAGCCGGCGGACACTGGCTCTCGCCGAGGACTGCTCCGGCGTCGCCGGCAGGTGAATGAAAATTGCGGCGGTTGTCGGCGATGCGCCCGCGAGATAATGCAGCGCACCGTAGTAGAGGTGGTTGCAAACATAGTCGCCCGCGTCGGCTGAAACCCGTACGGGGGCGCATGTTTCGCGGATCGCGCGCGCGACAGCGTATGCCGGGGCCGCCGTCTGGAGCCTGACCGGGCCCGCCAATGCGGCGCAGCCAAGCGCGCCTCGGTTGTCGCGCGCCGTTGCGCTCGTCTCCAGGCGAGCGACCCGCTCGACGCAAATCATGCCGCGCGAAGCGGCCTGACCAGTCATGAGAACGATGGAGGGTCTCAGCCGTTCAAAAGTCTCGACGAATTCGGAGACGCAGATTCCATAGGCGCAGGATAGCTTGCGCGCCGTGACGACGGCCTCGCCGCAGCGCCAGCCATCGATCCGCCGGGCCGCCTCCCATGAAGCGTTGACCGTCTCGCCCCCAAACGGCTCGAAGGCGGTGACAAGAACCGCGTGCAGGCTCATATTTCAGGCGAACAGCGAGCCCCGATCACCGAGCCTGCGCACGTGCAGGTCAGCGTCCCCGTAAGCCGCGTCAATCATGGTCAGACGCTTGAAGAGATGGCCCGCCTTGTACTCGTAGGTCATGGCGATCCCGCCGTGCATCTGAACGGCCTGCTGTCCGATGAATTTAGCCGACCGGCCAATCTGGACCTTGGCCGCCGAAACCGCCTTGGCTCGCTCGGAAGCATTCTCCTCGGCCGCGCTCATGGTGGCCAGATACATCATGCTTCGCGCCTGCTCGAGCGCGACGACCATGTCGGAGGCGCGATGCTGAAGCGCCTGGAACGAGCCGATGGTGACGCCGAACTGCTTGCGCGTCTTCAGGTACTCGACGGTCATCGCGAGCGCCTCGCTCATCGCGCCGACCGCTTCGGCCGACAGCGCCGCGATCGTCTCGTCGATCGCGCGCTCGATGATCGTCAGCCCGCCCTCGGGCGGACCAAGCACGTTCTCTGGGTCGACCCGAACTTTGGAAAATTCGATCTCGGCGGCGCGGCGGCCGTCCTGGGTGGGGTAGGCTCGGCGGGTCACCCCCGCCGAGCCGGCGTCGACAAGGAACAGGCCGATCCCGTCACGGTCGCGCCTGCCGCCGGCGATCCGGGCGGACACGATCAGCGCATCGGCGCTGTCTCCATTGACGACGAGTCCCTTTTGGCCGTCGAGAACGTAAGCGGCGCCATCCTTCGTCGCGGACAGTCCGACGTCATGAAGATCAAATCCGGCCTGCTTTTCGGCGTGGGCGAAGCTGAGGCGCAAATCGCCTGCCGCTATCCTGCCGATCAGTTCGCCGCGCTTTTCCGCCGGCGCGGAGTGCTTGATGAGCGCGCCGCTGGTGACGACCGTCTCGAGATAGGGCTCGAGCGCCAGCGCCTTGCCAAATTCCTCCATCACAATCATCGTCTCGATTGCGCCGCCGCCGAAGCCGCCGTCCTCCTCAGCGAACGGCGCGCCGAGCAGGCCCATGTCGGCGTATTCCCGCCAAAGCGCCTCGCTGAATCCGACCGGCGTCGCCTGGTAGGTTTTGCGCGCCTCGAATCCGTACCGGGCCTTCATCAGCCGCGAGACACTGTCGCGCAGCATCTGCTGCTCGCTGCTCAGTTCGAAATCCATGATCAGAGCCCCAAAATGGCCTTGGCGATGATGCCGCGTTGGATCTCGTTCGAGCCGCCGTAGATCGTCACCTTCCGATAGTTGAAATAATTCGGCGCAGCAGGGCCCGCCCACTCGGGGCCCACCGGCGGCTCGTTCGTCAACGCCTCGGGATCCTCATAGGGAAGCGCATAGGGTCCGACGACTTCCATCAGGAGTTCGGTCGTCGCCTGCTGGATTTCCGAGCCCTTGATCTTCAGAACCGACGAGGCCGGGTCAGGCCGGCCGTCGCTGCGGCGGTTCGAGATGACGCGCATCTGGGTCATCTCAAGGGCTTTCAACTCGACCTCCACCGCAGCCAATTTGGCGCGGAAGAACGGGTCGTCCATTTTTGCCCCGGCGCCGTAGACCGGAAGAGCTGCGAGTTCGCGCACCCGGTCCAGCCGGGCCTTGGAGATGCCGACCCGGGCAATGCCGTTGCGCTCGTTCGTGAGCAGGAACTTGGCATAGTCCCAGCCCTTGTTCTCCTCGCCAACCAGGGCTTCAAGCGGAACTCGGACGTCGTCGAAAAAGACTTCGTTGACCTCGTGCCCCCCGTCGATTGTCTGGATCGGCCGCACCGTCAGGCCCGGGCATTTCATCTCGACGAGGAAGAACGAAATGCCCTCCTGCTTTTTCGCCTGCGGATTGGTGCGCGCAAGGACAAAAATCCAGTCGGCGTACTGGGCCATGGTTGTCCAGGTCTTTTGTCCGGAAATCAGCCAGGACTCGCCGTCCCGGCGCGCGGCAGTACGGAGGCTTGCGAGGTCCGAGCCGGCGCCCGGCTCCGAGAAGCCCTGGCACCACCAGTCCCTGAGATCGAGGATACGGGGCAGGAACCGCTCCTTCTGCGCCTGCGAACCGAAAGTGTAGATGACGGGGCCGACCATGTTGACGCCGAAAGCGATCGCCTCCGGCGCGTTGCCCCGCTGGGTCTCGTCGAGAAAGATCGACTGTTTGACCGGACCCCATCCGGTCCCTCCCCATTCGACCGGCCAGTGCGGCGCAGCCCATCCTTTGGCGGCGAGGATTCGGGTCCACCGGACGTAGTCGTCCTTGGCGAGCTTGCGACCGGCGACGCTCTTCTCCCGGATCGACCCCGGCAGATTGTCACGGACGAAAGCGCGCACTTCGTCCCGGAACGCAAGTTCGTCCTCGGTCAGCCGCAAGTCCATCGGGTCGCCTCCGTCCTCTTGCAAGCGAAGGCCTTCCGCCTCCGTCGGGGCGGCCAATCTCAGACTTCAGCACAGCGCCGTCAACCCGCGCCGCGCCCGAGCGGCCATGCGGCTTCGATCTGAACTGCCGGACCTAGAACGGAAACGGGAAGTGCTTGCCATGCTCGCGCAGCCAATCCGCCGACTCCTCCGCGCGCCTTTTGCTTTCGTTGTAGTAGTTCCAATGCCGATCGAAGTTGGACAGGGACTGGGTGGGAACTGTCGGGCCATAGCCGTCGGTTCCATAGGCCGACGAGTTCCCGCTCACCGCGAACGCAGTGTCGGACAAAAGGACAAGGGCGGCGGCAAAGCCAGCCAGCGCAAAAACCTTGAGCATGATTGTTTCTCCTCGGATGGCTTGGTTGTCTTTACAACGCGAAAGGGGCGAAATTGGTCCTTTGAAGAATTATTGAACAACGGCTGGGTTCGCTGGACAGACCCCTCGCCTTCTCATCCCGTTTCCGCCCGGGGCCTGGGCGTGCTATGCGCCGCAGCGATGGAAGGCGCGTCGCAGGGAGCGGAGATCGGATGCCGGCAGATATCGTCAAGGTCGGACGGGCGCTGATCTCGGTTTCCGACAAGGCCGGCCTCGTCGAACTCGCCAAAGCGCTGACGGGTCGGGAAGTCGAACTCCTGTCCACAGGCGGGACGGCGGCGGCGCTCGACAGCGCCGGGTTGCCAGTCGTCGACGTTGCGCAGGTCACCGGATTTCCCGAAATGATGGACGGGCGGGTTAAGACGCTGCATCCCCGGATCCACGGCGGACTGCTCGCGGTCCGCGTCGATCCGTCGCATCAGGCCGCGATGATCGCCAACGACATCACCCCGATCGACCTTCTGATCGTCAATCTCTATCCGTTCGAGGCGACCCTGAAGCGCGGCGCGTCCTTTGCGGACAAGATCGAGAACATCGACATCGGCGGGCCGGCCATGGTGCGCGGCGCGGCGAAGAACCACGAGGACGTGGTCGTCATCGTCGACGTCGCCGACTACGCCGACCTTCTCGCCGAGCTCGACCGCCTCGACGGCGGCACGAGTCTCGCCTTCCGCCGCCGCATGGCGCAGAAGGCCTACGCCCGGACGGCCGCCTACGACGCCGCGATCTCCAACTGGCTCGCCGAAGAGATCGTGGAGACGACGCCGAAATGGCGCGCCTTCGGCGGCGTCCTGCATGAGAGCTTTGGCGCGCTGCGCTACGGCGAGAACCCCCACCAGGACGCCGCGCTCTACCTGACGGCCGAGACGCGGCCGGGCGTCGCGACCGCGCGGCAGATCCAGGGCAAGGCGCTTTCCTACAACAACATCAACGACACCGACGCGGCGTACGAACTGGTCGCGGAGTTCGATCCGGCCGAAAGCGCCGCGGTCGCCATCATCAAGCACGCCAACCCCTGCGGGGTCGCAGTGGCGGCGAGTCTCCTCGATGCCTATGAGAAGGCGCTGGCCTGCGACCCGGTCTCGGCGTTCGGCGGCATCGTGGCGCTGAACCGGCGGCTCGACGCCGCGGCGGCGAAAAAGATCGTCGAGATCTTCACCGAGGTCATCATCGCCCCCGAGGCCGACGAGGAGGCGATCTCCATCGTCGCCTCGAAGAAGAACCTCCGGCTGATGCTTGCGGGCGAACTGCCGGACCCGCGCGCCAGGAGCCTGACAGTGCGCTCGGTCGCCGGCGGTCTCCTGGTTCAGGGGCGCGACGGCGGCGTCCTCGACGAGGCGGCGCTGAAGGTGGTGAGCAAACGGGCGCCGACCTCCGCCGAAATGGCGGATCTCCGGATGGCCTGGATAGTCGCCAAGCACGTCAAGTCGAACGCCATCGTCTACGTGAAGGACGGCTCGACCGCAGGCGTCGGGGGCGGACAGATGTCGCGCGTCGATTCCGCTCGCGTCGCCGCCTTGAAGGCCATTGACGCGGCCAAGGCGGCGGGCTGGCCGGAGCCGCGCACCAAGGGCTCCACCGTCGCCTCTGACGCCTTCTTCCCGTTCGCCGACGGGCTTCTATCGGCGATCGAGGCCGGCGCGACCGCCGTCATCCAGCCGGGCGGCTCGGTGCGCGACAGGGAGGTGATCGCCGCGGCGGACGAGGCGGGGGTCGCCATGGTGTTTACGGGCATGCGCCACTTTCGGCATTGAGCGCGCCGGGCGGCCGACGCGCCGCCTCGCCAGCGCACGCCGCCTTATTTCGCAGAAGTTGAATGTCTCGATTTTGGGCTCTGACTCACTTTTGATGAACTTGAGGCGCCGGTGTGGCTTGGTTTCGTCAGGGAATCAGCGCCATGCCGTCTTTTCGCGCTTCAGAGTTGCTCCCCACAGGGTTTTGCGCGGTTGGTGCGTTGAGCGAAGGCGACGGCGCCGTCGTTACGATCCGCGGGATGAGCGCGAACAGTTCGTGCCCCGCATGTGGCGCGGTTTCTAACTCAATATCCTCGCCGTTTGGCGGACTTGCCGATCGCAGGGCGGCGCGCCGTGCTGATGCTCCAGGCGCGACGCTTCCGCTGCGCGGCGGTTCTGTGCGAGCGGCGCATCTTCACCGAACGCTTCGACGACAACATTCTCAAGCCTTGGGCGCGTCGCACGGCTCAACTCGATCAGATTGTCCATTGCTTGGCGCTTGCCCTTTGAGGTCGGTCGGCGGCGAGTTTCGCACGCCGCTTGAGCATACCGGTCAGCAACGACACCCTGTTGCGCGCCGTGCGCAAACGCGGCGCCCCGAGCTTCGCGCCCCCGGTGATCATCGGCATCGACGACTGGGCCTGGCGTCGCAACCATCGCTACGGAACGCTGATCTGTGATCTCGAACGCCGAAAGACGATCGCGTTGCTGCCGGATCGAGAAACCGCGACCGCCGAGGCGTGGTTGAGCGGACAACCGCAGATCGCGGTCGTGGCTCGGGATCGAGGCGGCGGCTATGCCTTGGCGGCACAAAAGGCGTTGCCCACGCGGTGCAAGTCGCCGACCGCTGGCATCTGATGGAGAACGCAAGCCATGCGTCCTCGACGCCGTGCGCAAGTCGATGCGCCAGATTCGCAGCGCGATTGGCGCCGCCACCATCAATCCCGGCCTGCTCACCGCCGCCGAGAAGCTGCAATATGAGGGTTACCTCCGCCGCGAAGAGGCCAACGCCGCCATCCTCGCGATGGCCAAAGAGGGCGCGACGATCAAGGAGATCGTGCGAAGCGCCGGCTACAGCCGCGGCCTGGTGCGAAAGGTGCTTCGCGGGCAGAGGTCGGACATCTTCCGCGTTCGCAGCAGTTCGCTCGAAGCCTATCTTCCCTAGCTCGACGAACAATGGGCGGCGGGCCGGCGCAACGGCTCCGAGCTATGGCGCTCCCTGAAGCAGCGAGGGTTTCGCGGATGCCTTCGCGTCGTCAGCGAGTGGAGCGCGCGACGACGTCGATCGGAAAGGATGGATGCAAGCGCGATAAGCCGCGCTCCCTCCGCACGAACCATTGCCCGGTTGATGACGATCGGGCGCGACCAACTTTCCAAGGCCGAGACCGTAACCGTGGCCGCGATCGAGAGCGGCGTCGAGCCTCTCGTCGAAGCGCGCGAAGTCGTTGCAGACTTCCAGGCGAAGATCCGAAGAAAGGCGCCAACGGAACTCGACCCCTGGATCGAGCGCGCCAGGACCAGCCTCGTTGCGGCATTGGCGAACGGCGTCACGAAAGACAAGGCCGCCGTAGCTTCTGCGCTCTCCTCGGGGTGGTCCAATGGCCAAGCCGAAGGCCAGATCTGCAAGCTCAAGCTGGTCAAGCGCCAGATGTACGGGCGCGGAAAACTCGATCTCCTCCAAGCGCGCGTCATCGGCATGACGTGACGAGCGTCATCAAAAGTGCGTCAGAGCCCCGATCGGACGCATATCAGCCCCGTAGCGGGGTCCCTATTCCATGAAAAAAGACACGAATGGTTCGAGTTCCTTCAGCGCGACAGCCATGCTCCCGAAGCGTGTGACCGGGTATTTCATTCGTCAGGAACCGCTTGCCGTTGGCTTCCCAATTAGCTCGATGTCCACGCCGTCCAGATACCGGTTTCGCTCGTCACTAAGCCTGCGCCAAATCTCATAGCCCGCGGCTTCCCCGCCTGCTTGCATGATCGGTCGGTCCAGCTTTTCGAATGGATTGAACTGCGCGACCGGCATCAAGGCACTTGAGCGACCGCCCGCCCAAAGCAGCCATGCCGAAATCGCCTCGGTGGCACGCGCGAGGACTTTATCGCATCCGTGATCTTATTCGCTGTTACCGTCAAACCTGAAATCCTCTCCCTCGATAGCGGACCGCCCGCGTGAGCAGGGTAGGCATGGCTCCATTTCGCCAGCTCATCCGCGCCGCTATCGTCGAGCCATTTGTCGATGGTCGCCGGCAAAGAAACTGGAAGCCGATCTTCACGGCTTCGCTTGGCCGGATTGATGCTCGCAAGCTTGTCGAATTGCATGTGCGCCCGTTCAGAGGTTCCGTCAGCCTCGGGACCTTCAGTTGGCATCCAAATGCCTCCCTGTCCCCATTTCCCCGCATTCTTCACAAATCGCTCGTGGCGCACGGCCTCATAGTCGTAGGGCAAGCCATCGTAGCAAACGTAGTTCTCGCGCGTGAGCAGGGCGAAGTTACGCCGCAGGTCCTTTACCAGCCTTCGCAGAGAGATGATGTCAGCGTTGCCGTCATCCATTAGCCTGCGTATCGCCAAAACCTGAGTTGCAACGTGGTCATCAAGCAAGGCCTCGGCCAATAGGGGATTGTTGAGAGCGTTTCCGTTATCGTCCATTGCGAAGTTTGTAAGAGCCTTAAAGGCTACGTCCGTCCAAACCATTGAGGAGAGGACCTTCCAAATTGCATGATGCTCGTCAGTTTCGATCCAGGACGACCATAAGCGCCTCTTGTCCCTATACGATTGGAGCGCGTCGTGTCGTTCTGCTGGAACGTCGCATTGCGAGATCGTGTATGTGTACTCGTCCGGCATTGGTCCTCGCCATTAGCTGGGCCTCGGGCAGATCGGTTTGTGACAATGCCACGCGACCGCGCGGGGACACGGAAGCACTGAAGATGGGTATTCACATTCATTGCCGTCATACGGCCCGCAGCGATTTCCTTCTGAGTACCCCGGGCAACATTATGCGCTGCCAGGTTCCGACCCTTGGTTTTCGCGAGGTGCCAGATGATGTTCAAGTTTCGGGGCGGTTCGGGCCAGCCAATTTTGCACATGCTCGATATGCCTTAGAGCAGTTTTCGATCAAATCGAAGCGCCCTCGTCATTGCGAGCGACCCCCGGGTCAAAGAGCCCGGGGGGAAGCAATCCAGGGGATCGTAGGGCGCTCCACGATCTCTGGATTGCTCTTATGTCCTTCGTCAAGGGGTCGGACGCACCCTCCCGTTTCCGCTTCAGGGGTGGGCGGAGTGATGGCGTTGGATGATTGCGCAGAGGTGGGGGCGAGGCCTGTTGGACGTCGGTGATCAAGCTCTAATACGCGTATTTGTTCCGCATGTCCGAGTTTCGTCCGGGGCTGCTCCACGTCTTCGTACGGGCGTCGATGCGTCGATCGGCCACTTGCAATCCTCGGGAGTTCCCCTGCCGCGGCTTCACCCCCGCCGCTGCGCAATGTTTGTTGCATCCGTCTGCCGTATCCCTCCTCGGTCTGTGTGGGGTCAGTCGACGCGATGGCGCGCCGCCCGCGATGGCGCGGGATCGCATGAAGCCGCTCGCGAAGCGCGCTCCCAAATTGCGCTGTAGCGAGCGAGCGGCTTCATGCGACGGCTTGCTCCTGCTCAAGCGCGCGATGGATCGCCCAGATGAAGCCGGCGAGTTCGCGCGCGACCGCCGTGACGGCGACGCTCTTCGTCTTGCCTTTGCGCATCAGCGCCCGGTAGTGCGCGGTGAGCCGCATCTGCGCCTTCCAGGCGATCCGCCGCGCCGCCGGCGGCGCCGCCTCGACCCGGGCGAGCTTGGCCTGACCGATGCGCGCAGGAAAGCGATGGCGCCAAGCGCTCTCGATCAGGGTTTTGCGCGCCCGGCCGTTGCCGGCCTTGGTGATGCCGAAGCGCCTGAACTCGGTCGCCGGTTGAGGACTCCGAGGGCACGAGCCCCAGCCAGGCCATCAACTCGCGCGGCGTCCGAAAGCGCCCGAGGTCGCCGACTTCGGCCAGAATCGCCGTCGCCGCGACGAGGTCGATCCCGCGCATCGCCATCAGCGCCGTGACCATCGGCGCCAGCGACCAATCGGGAACCGCCTCCTCGATCGCCTTCTCCAGCCGGGCGATGCGCGCCTTCGCCTCGTCCATCGCGGCCACCTGCTCCTCGAAGGCGATGCGCTGCTCGAGATGGGCGAAAGCTTGGCTCGCCAGCCACTTCCGGTGCGCGCCGCCCCATGTCTTCTTACCGGGATAGACGCGTCCGAGACGCAAAAGGAAGGCGCCGGTCTGCTGGCGCTTGATCCTGAGGTCGAAGGCGGCCGTCGAGCGCGCCCGCACCAGATCGCGCATCGCCTCGTGCCGCTCGTCCGGCGTCCACACGGCGGTGAGCTCGCCGGCCCGCAGCAAGCGCGCCAGATTCAAGGCGTCGCGGCGATTGGTCTTCACCCGATCGCCCGGCTTGCGCGGAATGAGCGAGGGCGCGACCACCCGGCACGCATGCCCAAGCTCGCCGATCAGCCGATAAAGACCGTAGCCGGTCGGCCCCGCCTCGTAACAGAACGTCAGCTTGTCGTGCTTGCCAGACAGGCGGCGGACCAGCTTCGTCACCGCAGCCTCGTTCGCCTCGATCTCCCCGAGAAACCTCGCCTCGGCCGCGCCTCCGCCGTCAGCCAACCCTACCGCGATACTCGACTTCGACACGTCCATGCCGACGAAAACTTCGCTATAATCTTTCATGGCTCGTCCTCCTTGCGTGAGGCTCCGCCCGGCCTATCCGGGCAACCCTCGCAACGCGCATCGAGGGCGAGCCGCCGCCTCAGCGCAAGGACATACAGTCTTCGTCGCTCCGCTCCTCGCAATGACGATTCGGTGTGGTCGGAAACCGCTCTAATGCCTCCTTTATTTGTTCGACCTCTACGATCGCGGTGAGAATCGACCCTGGCCAAGGCTTAGAGCAGTGTCCGATCAAGTTGAATTGACTTCGCCATGTGGGTCATATCCGCAGGCGTGGAAATAGTTTTTGCATTCGGCTGGTTTGAAGATATCGGCGCATGCGTCGAGGGCGGCCAGGAGGCCTGCGACGGTTCTCTCGGCGATTTTCCGCAGGAAGGCCTTCAGTTTGGAGTAGGCCTTTTCGATGGGGTTCATATCGGGGCTGTAGGGCGGCAGATACCGCAGTTCGGCTCCGGCCGCCTTGATGAGTTGCTCGACCTTGGATCGCTTGTGGCTCGAAAGGTTGTCCATGACGACGATGTCGCCTTTCGAGAGCGTGGGCGCGAGGCATGTCTCCACCCATTCCTCGAACGAGGCGGCGTTGATCGGCCGGTCGAAGGCCTTCTGCGCCACCGGGCCGGACAGGCGCAAGCCGGCGACGAGCGTGATCGTCTTGTAATGGCCATGCGGAATGGCGGCTCGCAACCTGTGGCCGCGCCGACAGCGTCCGCTCTTGCGCGCCATGTTGGTCGAAGCGCAGGTCTCGTCGATGAACACCAGCTTCGTCGGATCGAGATCGGGTTGCCCGGCAAACCAAGCGCGCCGCTGCTTCAGAACGTCCGCGCGCTGTTGTTCCTCGGCGTGGGCGGTCTTCCTGAGAAACTATGCCGGCGCCGGCATCTCGTGCAGCGTGTAGCCGAGAGACTTTGCGCGTCGTCGGAGGTTGGCGAGAACGCGGGCGCGATATCGATCCTCGTAGGACGACGCGCCGGGGTCGGCGTAGTCCATCCCATGTCGGAGGGCGTTGTAGAACAGGGTGGCGATCTTGCGTGCGGTTGCAGTCACCGCTTTGGCTTTGCCGACACGTGCGGAGAGCCTTCGATAGAAGGCGCCCAACGCCGTCTGCGTGCGACCGACAGTCACTGCAGCCAGCCTCAGCAGAGCCGCGGCTCTGCTGCCGGATCGCCGCGTTCGCGTCGAAAGCACCTTGCCCCCCGAGATCTTGTTGGCCGGCGCCAGGCATAGCCAGGATGTGAAGTGCTTGGCGTTTGGCCAAGCGGAGAGGTCGGTCCCGCACTCGCCGATCAGTTTCAGCGCCAGCGAAGGACCGAGGCCATGAATTTGCGTCAAGTCGACGCCAAGGACCGCATGCAATGCCGCCCGCGCATCGAAGGTCGGCGCATTGGCCGTCTTGTCTCGATGGCGAACCGGCGGCAGCCGCCCCGCTGGTTTGGCTGCGGCGTCTCGAAGACGCCGCAAGACCGCCTCGATCCGCAAATCGCACTCCACCACCTTGGCGTGGTAGGCGTCGTGAAGCTCAAGCGCCTGTCCGAGAGCAAAGACATGCTCCTCACGCCAGTTTCCGGCCAGCGCGGCAGCGATCTCCGCCTCCGAGGCATGGCATCGCCGATCCCGATGAGTGGCCAGAACGGCGGGATCTCGTTCACCTGCAACCACCGCGCGGATGATCCGCATCCCGGTCTCGCCGGTGATGTCGGTCACCACGTGATGGAGTTGAACGTTCATCTGCATCAACGCCTTCTGCATATGCTGGATGTGCGAGGCGCTGTAGTCCAGCAGGCGCTCACGTTGGCGCAGATAGGCGCGCAATGCGGCCAACTCGCCCTTCGGTCTGAAGCTGGCGCGCAGCAGCCCATATTCGTGCAGCCGTCTCAGCCATTGGGCGTCGCTGACGTCGCTCTTGCGTCCCGGCACGTGCTTGGCGTCGCGGGCGTTGACCAGCACCACCTCGAATCCGCGCTGTTCGAGCAGTTCGTAGGCAGGTATCCAATAGACGCCGGTGGACTCCATCGCGACCGTTCGAACGCCGCAGCGCTCGAACCAATCGGCCAACTGTTGCAAATCGCCGGTGCAGGTCCCGAAGGCGCGCACTGGCTCAGGGTCCCGGTCCGGCGGAACGGCCGCGACATGCATCCTTGAGCCGATATCGATCGCTGCGGCATCAGGATGGGTGGGGGTGAAGTCTCGCTCGGCGCGGCGCCGCTTCGATTTGGTCACGATGTGATGCTCCTCTCACTCAAGTGGAGAGGCTGAGCCGCGCAAGGAGATCAACTTCCTGACCGGGATCGCCGCGATGGCGTCACCACTCTCAAGTGCGCAACAGCTCATGGACCACGTTTTTTGACGGGGTTACCACCACCAGAAGACTATCGGCCGCTCCTCCCCAACGGTCAGGATATCAGCTCCGTTTCTGCCGCCACAGGACGGCCGCGGCCGGCGACGGGTTTTTTAAAAGTGATCCCGTGGCGGTCGAAGAAACGCCAGATCACCGAAGAGGAGAAACGCTCGCCGCAATTGGCGATCAGCCGCTCCTGGATTTCCAACAGCGTCAGGTCCGGCTGGCGGCGATTGAGGCCGAGCAGGTAATCCCGATGGAACTCGATCCGTTGGGACCGGCGGTCCCCACCCATCGGCGAGGGCGAAATCTCACCCTTGGCCTTGAAGCGCGCCACCCAGCCCACCGCGCTGGCGACGCCCACGCCAAAACGCTTGGCCGCCGCGTTGCGCGACAGGCCCTCGGCGACCACCGCCTCGACAACGCGTTCGCGAAGATCGTCAGAAAGCGCCATTCCCGCCGCCTCCTTCGCGCGGCGGAAACGACCAATCAGAAACTAACCGATTCGAGAATCCCCCAACCGATTCAGTCCGTTCGGATACCGCTCTAGTGCCAAATTGACGTTTGAAGTCGCGAGCGCTCTTGGCGACGAAAAGAAAAGCGTCATCAGATGGAAACCGTCTGATTGCAAAATGTGCGGCGAGATTGCGGAAGCCCCGCATCTCCTCGATCTCTGCAAGCGCCTTGCGACCTGCGTCATCCCAACATGGCAGTGCCTGAATGGCCTCCGCAACATCGGGAGCCGTAAGCTTGCCCACGTCGCCCACTCAAGGCTCATGCAAAAGCTTCGCATGATCACACACCTCGAGGATTCAGCGGAGGTTGAGATCGATGTAACTGAAAAGCACAATTATGCCGCCCACGAGGACGTAATCTTCATTATTTAGCATTGGCCAGCCCGCAAGGTCGGTCGCCGCTGACTTTGCAACGATATCTTGCAAGCCCCGCAATCGAGGTGTCTCAACGCTCCTGAGCAACACCATGTTTGGTCCTCCGGCTTTCCTGGAACCGCGACTGGCCATTCCCCAACTTGGACCTTTGGTTATCTGGCTTGCGCCCAACGGGGAAGCAGGGAATTACATTCGGACCGATCGTGATCCTCGCCACATTTAACAGAGGCGACCAGTTCGTGGGGAGAAGGAATAGACAATGACGATGGGAACGCCCGGTGAGGGCTCACCGCCGCGACTTCGGCTACACGTCGAGAATCAGCTGCTGGTTCCTGCTGGCGATATTGGCGGACTATTGGTAGCGCTTTCGAACGACTACCGTCGAGCCACCAAAGGCAGAGCACTCGTTCTGACAAGCCTTCAAACTGGTACAATCACCGCATTGCTTCAGGATGCGGCAATTTTATGGACTGCCGTCCAACCATATGCACAAGGAGCGGCTGCAGTCGCGGAAGGTGGCAAGGCGATTTACGATCTCATTAAGCCACTATACGGTGTTTACTCGAAACCTCTAGCGCAATCGTTTAAGGCAAGTCCTCGGAAGCCTATCGGAACAAGCACGGTTCGGGCGCTTGCCAAGATTGCGCAGGAATGTCGCAGTACGATCGAGTTTAACAACGAATTGACCCGGGGGGGGGGGGGGGGGGGTATAAGGTTATTATTAGGATAACACCGGAATCTGCTCAGGGGTACAGTGGGTACAGTGCCGGCTTTGCAGTAGCTGCACTTCGTAAGAAACATAATTTAAGCAATAGCGATATCATTAAAATAAGCACAAGCCTTGCGTTAACTGCCCCAATAATCGCGGGAAGTAAGGGATTAATACATCGATTAATGAGTATAGGAACCGAGGGCGACCCCGATCATAACAGCTTGATGTTTATTGCAAGAATGCTAAGGGAGGAGGGGTACGGATTCGCAATAGAAGCAATTGCCAAGCGTTTCGAGTTTAACGGCCAATTCCAAGCGGCGGCAATCCTCAGAGTCCGTCCACGAAGTCTATCAAGGATTGCAGAGCTTTCGTGCCATGAGGCGGATGGAGGCAAGTTGCAGGAAGGCCAGCGCGTTGCAGGTCCGGTTTTCAAGATCCTTGGCAAGACGTCGGCAGCGGTTCAGCCAGGCAAACGTACGCTCAACCACCCAGCGGCGCGGGAGAACGACGAACCCCTTGGCGGCGTCCGAGCGTTTGACGATCTCGACCTCGACCCCCGCGAGAAAGAGTAACCGTTCACACGCCCGGTTGAATTACGCGGCGGCGGGGATGGCTGGGGTTTCGGCTGCGGCGCGAGCGGCGGCGATGAGACCGCTGGCGTAGGCCCAGGGGTCGAGGCCGCGCTTGCGGCAGGTTTCGATGATGCTGAGGCCTGCGGCGTAGAAGCGGCTTCCCTCGTCTGTGCGTGTGCCGTAGCTGATGCGGCGCGCGATCACGGCGTGACGGAGCGCACGTTCGGCGTCGTTGTTGGTGGGCGACAGGCGGGGGTCGTGGACGAAGGCGATCACCGCGTCCCAGTCGTTGAGGATTTCGTTGGCCAGGTCCCGCACCTTCTGCTCGATCTCATGACGGTTGCACTGGCAGTTCCACTTGATGGTGTCCATCAATCGCCTGACGGCCTTGCTGTCGGCCTCGCCGTCACGGACCCGCTCGATGAGGCGACGCAAATCGCGGACGAGGTCGCGACCGAAGCCGGCACCGTCGCCGTAGAACCCGCCGGCGAGCGCCAGGCCTTTGCGGATCAGATGCGCCAGACAGCGCTGACGGCGGGGATGGTCGCGATAGGCGGCGTAACCGTCGGTGACGAGCCAGCCGAGAAAGGCTTCGCCGATCAGGGCCGCCAATTCTTCCTTGCGCCGGCTGCCGATGCGAAAGACGACCGCCGTCGCCGTCACCGCGACCCACATCCACATCAAGGCGCCGCGCTGATACCACGGGGTTTCGTCGAGATGGACGATCTGGGCGGCCTTGACCTCTTCGATGAGCCTGTCGACCACAGGCTCGCTGGCGAGGCCGAACTCATGAACGCACCGGTTGATCGTGGCGGTCCCGAGTTCGAGCCCCAGCCATCCGTCGAGGAATTCCTAAATCTTGAGGCGCGACAGGCGAAAGCGCAACGACAGCGATGCGATGAAGGCGCAGAGCATCGGGCCGACCAGACAGCGCTCGGTCGCGATCAAGTCGCGTTTGCGGCCCTCGACGCGCGAACGCGCGCCGACCCCGGGGCGTTCGACACTCTCATGACCGCAGCGGCAGCGCGCGGCGAAATACACATGTTTGATCGCCTCGATCTCGAGCGACATGTCGCCTTGCGTCAGTTCGAGACTGACGTGGGCGCCAACCTTGCGCCGCGAGGCTTGCGCATCGAGGTTTTGGCCGCAGGCCTCGCAGGTCAGCGGCGCATGCTCGCGTTCGCCGCTGACCAGTATCGGTTGGCTGCGCCAGAACCCCTTGGCTCCGAGCGGCTTGCCGGGGCGGCGAGCGCCCGCCCGCTCGGCTGGCCCCTTCGCCTCGCCGGTGTGGCTGTCGGGCGAGGCCGACGCTGTCTCGTCGGCAGACCCTCCCGGCTCGCCCTTCTGTCGTCGGTCCTCGCGGCGATACGGGTTGTCGCTCGAAGGCGGACGCGAACTGGTTCGGGAGTCTTCGGACAAACGTGCGTTCTGCGCCCGCGCCAGAGACAGAAGCTCGCACGCCGCCGCCAGCAAATCCTCATGCGACAGCGTCGCGAGGTCCGCCGGCGTCAAGGCCTTCAAATCGTCCGCGAATCGGTTCGGCACACAAGGGGTAGAATCGCCTTCCCACCGATACGCAAGCCGAAAATGCGAAACTCGTCGACCCTTCGCCCCTTCGCCGTCGCCGTTCCACCCGCATCAGCACCGCCGGCCGCGATCGGGTGGGTGTGAACGATTACCAGAAAGATGGCGGTCGCCTGTTCGAAGACTGGCCCTTGGTAGCCGCCGTCAGCGAAGATCTTCCGCAGGAATGGATAAAGCCCGAACAAAGTTGAAATCAGCAGCACGCCGCCATCGCGATCCTGGATATCCGCGGGGTGAACGATCGCGTGCATCAGCAAGCCTTCGGTGTCGACCAGGATATGCCGTTTCTTCCCCTTGATCTTCTTCCCTGCATCATAGCCATGCGGGTCAATTTGGTCCCCCCTTTTTCGGCGCTCTTCACGCTCTGGCTGTCGATGATGCAGGCCGTGGGGCTGGCCTCGCGTTCCAGTCTTTCGCGGCACGCGACATAGAAAGCGTGGTGCATCCGATCGATCACACCGTGGTGCGTCCACAGATCAAAATAGCTGAACAAGGTGCTCTTCGGCGGCAGATCTTTCGACACGTAGCGCCACTGGCAACCCGTGCTCAGAACATACATCAGGCCGTTGACAACCTCGCGCATATCCACCGATCGCCTCCGCCCACCCCGCTTGGCCGGCGGAATGAGCGGTTCGACCAGCGCCCACTCCTCATCCGTCAGGTCGCTTGGGTAGCGGAGATGGTCGCGGTTGTAGCGAGGGCGGTTTTCCGGCGTCCACATCGGCGGTCTCTCCTGACGAGCGACCCTCCTTGAATCACAACCGATTCCAACGATTCAACAAGTTTTTGGACGGACACTAAAACATTTCACGGGCCTGATGTGCTCGTTCCGGCTGTCCAGGTCGCGGGCGAACTCGGGTTCGGGCGTCGGACGCTTGGGCGCCGGGTTGCTGAGTCCGAAGCTGATCGGGCGGCGTGAAGCGCGATGCGGCCCCCAAAGACAGGGGCTGCGCCCGCATGTGCGCGGCGCGGCCCGGGCTTTGATCGGCCCACCGATATTCGAGAGGTGCGTTTCGACTACGGATCTCTGGATCCATCGGTCGCAGACGATGTGCGCACGACTGCGGTCGAGATCCGCAAATCTGCGCACCGGATGTTGGACGAAGTGCTCGCCTCTGGTCGCGCGCTGCAGCGAGTCAAGGAAGTCCTCCCTCACGGCGATTTCGGAGAGTGGCTCACCACAGAGTTCGGTTGGAAAGAGCGGACGGCCCAGAGCTACATGCGCGTCGCCGGGAGCTTCGGAGAGAATCCGCAACGCGTTCTGGATTTGCCATTACGGAGCGTTTATACGCTCGCAGCGCAACCGCATTCGACCCGATCTCGCATCCTAGACCTCGTGGATGAGGGCAAGCGGCCCGATGAGAAGGCAATCGCGAGCATCATCCGGGAAGACAGGTGGGAGCGGCAAGAGGCGGCGGCTCGCCAGCGCGAGGAGCAGCGCCGCGCCAAGCTGACGCCGGAAGAGCGTCAGCGGGAGGATAACGCCCGTGCCCGCGCGTCGACGCGGAAGGCAAACGAAGCTGCAAAGCGGGAGCAGGAGCGGCTGGCTCTGGAGAAACAGAGGCAGGCGCAGGAGGCCGCCGCACATGAAGCTGCAAGCCTAATCGCTAGATCAATTCCCACTTGCATAGATTCATGATTCTACAGCAAGATTCCCCTACGCATGGGGAACGAAATGAAACCGCTGTCGAACGATCTTCGCGAAAGATTCGTCCATGCCGTCCTGATTGAGGGCATGACATGCCGTGCGGCGGGGGAGCGTTTCGCGGTCTCCCATTCGGCGGTGATTAAGATCGTCCGACAGTTCGTCGAGACGGACGCTATCGACCCGCAAAAGGTCGGCGGATCGAGGAAGCCGGCTCTCGTCAAATGCTACGACATGGTCCGCGCCATCGTCGATGAAACGCCGGATTTGACGCTGGCGCAGATCGCCGACGAGATCGTCGCGCGTGGCGGACCGAAGGTCGGCAAATCCACCGTCGACAGGACGTTGGCGCGCCTCGATCTGAGATTCAAAAAAACCCGTCGCCGGCCGCGGCCGTCCTGTGGCGGCAGAAACGGAGCTGATATCCTGACCGTTGGGGAGGAGCGGCCGATAGTCTTCTGGTGGTGGTAACCCCGTCAAAAAACGTGGTCCATGAGCTGTTGCGCACTTGAGAGTGGTGACGCCATCGCGGCGATCCCGGTCAGGAAGTTGATCTCCTTGCGCGGCTCAGCCTCTCCACTTGAGTGAGAGGAGCATCACATCATGACCAAATCGAAGCGGCGCCGCGCCGAACGAGACTTCACCCCCACCCATCCTGATGCCGCAGCGATCGATATCGGCTCAAGGATGCATGTCGCGGCCGTTCCGCCGGACCGGGACCCTGAGCCAGTGCGCGCCTTCGGGACCTGCACCGGCGATTTGCAACAGTTGGCCGATTGGTTCGAGCGCTGCGGCGTTCGAACGGTCGCGATGGAGTCCACCGGCGTCTATTGGATACCTGCCTACGAACTGCTCGAACAGCGCGGATTCGAGGTGGTGCTGGTCAACGCCCGCGACGCCAAGCACGTGCCGGGACGCAAGAGCGACGTCAGCGACGCCCAATGGCTGAGACGGCTGCACGAATATGGGCTGCTGCGCGCCAGCTTCAGACCGAAGGGCGAGTTGGCCGCATTGCGCGCCTATCTGCGCCAACGTGAGCGCCTGCTGGACTACAGCGCCTCGCACATCCAGCATATGCAGAAGGCGTTGATGCAGATGAACGTTCAACTCCATCACGTGGTGACCGACATCACCGGCGAGACCGGGATGCGGATTATCCGCGCGGTGGTTGCGGGTGAACGGGATCCTGCTGTGCTGGCCAGCCATCGGGATCGGCGCTGCCATGCCTCGGAGGCGGAGATCGCTGCCGCGCTGGCCGGAAACTGGCGTGAGGAGCATGTCTTTGCTCTCGGACAGGCCCTTGAGCTTCACGACGCCTACCACGCCAAGGTCGTCGAGTGCGATTTGCGGATCGAAGCGGTCTTGCAGCGTCTTCGAGACGCCGCAGCCAAACCGGTCGGGCGGCTGCCGCCAGCTCGTCATCGAGACAAGACGCCCAATGCGCCGACTTTCGATGCGCGGGCGGCATTGCATGCGGTCCTTGGCGTCGACTTGACGCAAATTCATGGCCTCGGTCCTTCGCTGGCGCTGAAACTGATCGGCGAGTGCGGGACCGACCTCTCCGCTTGGCCAAACGCCAAACACTTCACATCCTGGCTATGCCTGGCGCCGGCCAACAAGATCTCGGGGGGCAAGGTGCTTTCGACGCGAACGCGGCGATCCGGCAGCAGAGCCGCGGCTCTGCTGAGGCTGGCTGCAGTGACTGTCGGTCGCACGCAGACGGCGTTGGGCGCCTTCTATCGAAGGCTCTCCGCACGTGTCGGCAAAGCCAAAGCGGTGACTGCAACCGCACGCAAGATCGCCACCCTGTTCTACAACGCCCTCCGACATGGGATGGACTACGCCGACCCCGGCGCGTCGTCCTACGAGGATCGATATCGCGCCCGCGTTCTCGCCAACCTCCGACGACGCGCAAAGTCTCTCGGCTACACGCTGCACGAGATGCCGGCGCCGGCGTAGTTTCTTAGGAAGCCTGATCGCCGACGAGCAGACGCGGACGGACGTCGCCCTGAAGCGCGGGTTCTTCCGCCGCATCGCCCAACGCTTCATGGATTAGCCACGAAAGTCGTCGTCTTCCAATGGCCGTGCGGCACGGAGGCGACCAGTCGCTCGGCGCCGGGAGCGCGGCCATAAAGCCGCGTCATGTTGGTCTTCGCCGCCGTCTCGTCGAAGAATATGAAGCGCGTGGATGGCCTGAGCCTGGACGGAATCGTCGCCCCGGTCGTCTTCGACGGGCCGATCGACGGTCCATCGTTCCTGGCCTATATTGAGCAGATAGTTGTGCCGTGCCTGCGGCCCGGCGATGTCCTGCTGATGGATAATCTCCGTGCCCACAAGCAACCGGCTGTGGCGACGGCAGTCCGCGCAGCCGGCGCTTCGATTCCCTTCACTCCGCCTTATTCGCCGGATTTCAACCCGATCGAGAATTTCTTCTCGAAGCTCAAGGCCTATCTGCGCAAGGTGCAGGCGCGGACCAAATCCGACTTGGACGTCGCCATCGTCGCATGCTGCGCAACGCTGACGCGCAAGGAATGCGAGAATTTCTTCCTACACTGTGGATATGGAGTCGCGTAACAGGGAACCGCTCTAATCACCTGGGAGACCGGCTCGTCGTTCTCATCGATCTTGCCGAGAAAGCTGGCTCCTACCGGCTTCTGCCGGCTCTAGTCCTGATCCGGAAGTCTGCGATTCGGGAGGCGCAATCATGAGCGCCCCGCAACCGATCATGCTGCGCCCATACCAGAACGACGCTGTCGCCCGTGTTCGCGATGCTTACAGAGTCGGGCGCCGCCGCGTGCCGCTTGTCTCGCCGACTGGCTCGGGCAAAACGGTCACGTTCGCGCACATCCTCGCCGGCGCTGCCAGGCGCGGAAAGCGCGTGCTGATCTTGGCGCATCGCGCTGAGATCATCGAGCAGATCGAGGCGGCGCTGAAGCTCGCGGGTGTCGCCTATGGCGTCATCGCTGCGGGTCACCCGGAAATCGATTCGCCAGTCCAAATCGCGTCCGTCGCGACTGTCGCGCGACGGCTTGATCGCTGGCGCGACAGATTCGATTTCGTCGTGGTCGACGAGTGCCACCGTAGCGTCGCCGGCTCATGGGCCGCCGTCCTGGCGTCACAGCCGCGGGCGCACGTGTTGGGCGTCACGGCGACACCTGAGAGACTCGACGGCCGCGGCTTGGGCGAACTGTTTGACGAGCTCGTGGTCGGGCCGTCGACGGCCGAATTGATCAAAGCCGGATAGCTCTCAAACTTCATCGTCTATGAGCCGGCGCGTGCGCCCGATCTTTCCAACGAAAGAATCAGAGGCGGCGATTACGCGATCGAAGATCTCCGTGCGGCGATGGACAGCATCGTCGTCGAGAGCGCCGTCGACGAGTATGTAGCGCGCTGCGATGGCTCCGCGACGATCGCATTCTGCATCGACATAGACCACAGCAACAGGTTGCCGCGGCATTCAACGCGCGCGGAATCCCGGCCACGCATGTCGATGGCGATACTGCGGTTGACGAACGCAAGAACGCGATCACCGCGCTGGCGCGTGGCGACCTGAAGGTGCTCACCAACGTCGCGCTCTTCGGTGAAGGTGTTGACTGTCCGAACCTGGGCGCCGTCATCTTGCTTCGCCCGACCGCATCCCTGGCGCTCTGGCTGCAGCAGATCGGGCGTGTTCTGCGCCCGTCGCCAGGTAAGCAGCGCGCCGTGCTGTTGGACTTCGTAGGCAACGTGTCCCGTCACGGTCTGCCAGACGCGCCGCGCCAGTCGAGCCTCGACAGCAAACCCCGCCGCGGGCGCGAGAAGAGCGACCCGGGGCTGCGGAAGTGTTCCGTGTGCAGCGCACTGAACCGGTCCGGCCTGCACGAATGCAGCGAATGCGGCGCGGACCTCAGGACGCCGAGGGAGCGGCGCGAGATAGAGATCAAGCTCGAGCAAGCGCGCCAGCGTGAAGAAGAAGACGCTGTGTCGCTGATGAGCTACCGCGAGGCGCTCACATGGGCCGGCGGCGACGAGAGGCGCCTGCGGACGATCTGCAGGCTCCGCGGCTACAATTCGGGGTGGTTCTGGCATCAACTCAACGGGGCGCGCCTCCGCGTAGAAGGAGTGCGGGCATGAGCGAGTCCTTGACTACTAATGCAGACAGACCGCCCCCGGCGTTTTCCGACGAAGCCTTGGCAGTGCGCTTCGCCGAGCGCCATGCGCCATCCCTCCGCTTCATCGCCGGCTGGGGCCGCTGGATGGCCTGGGACGGAAAGGTCTGGGCCCGTGACGAAACGATGGCGGCCTTCGACTTGGCACGCGCCATCTGCCGACAGGCAGCTGCGGAGCGCAATGACGCGAGGCAGGCGCAGAACGTCGCCAGCGCCAAGACTGTCGCCGCTGTTGAGCGACTTGCGCGCGCCGATCGCCGCTTGGCGGCAACCGTCGACCAGTGGGACCAAAACCCCATGGTCCTGAATACGCCTGGCGGTGTCATCGATCTCATGGACGGGCAGATCCGCCCGCATCGAGCTGAGGACTATCTGACCCGCATCACGGCCGTGTCGCCGGACGGGACGTGTCCGCGCTTCCTCGCCTTCCTCGATCAGATCACCGGCGCCGACGCCGATCTCGTCGCCTACATCTGGCGCGTTCTGGGATACTCGCTCACCGGCTCAACGCGGGAGCAAGCCCTCTTCTTCGCCTACGGGACGGGGGCCAACGGCAAGAGCGTCCTTCTCAGCACAGCGTCCAGGATTATGGGCTCTTACGCAAAGTCGGCGCCCGCCGAAGCATTCATGGCGACTAGAGGCGATAGGATCCCGAACGACATCGCAGCGCTTCGCGGTGCCGTTTCGCCACGTCGATCGAAACTGACGAAGGGAAACACTGGGCGGAAGCTCGCATCAAACAGTTGACCGGCGGCGACGCAGTCGACGCCAGATTCATGCGCGCCGAATGGTTCAGCTTCGTGCCTCAGTGCAAGATCTTCATCGCCGCCAATCATCGCCCGGGCCTCATGAACGTCGACGAAGCGATATGCCGGAGACTCCAGATCATCCCGTTCGCCGTCACCATCCCCCGCGAGTTACGCGACCCTCATCTCGCCGAATTGCTCGAGGCGGAATGGCCTGTCATCCTCGCCTTGATGATCAAGGGCTGCGCCGATTGGCAACGCCTCGGCCTTGCACCGCCGCAGGTAGTCCGCGCCACGACGGAAGCCTATCTCGCGGCGGAGGATTCGATCCAGGCATGGGCTGGCGATCGGCTCGAGCCGGACCGCGCCGCATGGCTGTCGTCATCCGACCTCTTTGCCTCTTGGCGCGACTGGGCGACCAAAGCCGGCGAAGTGCCTGGGTCGAAAAAGGCGCTTAGCGGCAAGCTCATCGAACGCGGATGGCGCAAGCAGGATACCCGCGTGGCGAAGGGGTTCGCCGGCTATCGCCTCAGGCCATCTGAGATCCAAGCGTGACGGATGTGACGGATGAAACCATTATACCCGTCACGCGCGCGTACGCCTCATACGATTCCATCCGTCACATCCGTCACAGACGCGTCCGTGACTACCGAACGACGTCCCAACGACTCCTGGCTACTTTTTTCGTCGCCGCGATACGCAGGCGACCCGATCGCGATTCCGACCCCCGCCGACGCCGACCGCCTCCGCCTCGACGCCTGGCGCCCCGTGCCGGCCCTCCGGCGGCCCGTGGGCGACCTTCCATCGCGCCGGCGAGATGCAGGCGGAGGACGGGTCTCGAAACTGTCCAGCGGTGGCTTTCTTCGTCTAGCATCTGAGTACACATCAGCTGCTCCACGACGTTTTCTGCAAATAAATCAAGCGTGTCCTGGTCTGTCACGTTGCAAGGGTAACGCAGGGGGATCATATAACACGACGGAAGTTATCAGCCCCTCAGGAGACGACCTTTGAACCTGCCTTTCCTCACTGGCTCCGCCGCCTCCGACCATGCCGCGGGGGGGCCAACCCAATCCAGACCATCTTGAGTTGCCCTCCGACGCCTCGCCGGCCGACGCGATCGCGGCGCTGGAAGCACAACGTGACGTCGTTCTCGCCGAGATGGCGCGCATCGATAAAGTCGGCGCCGCGGTCGCCATCGCCGAGCAGACGTTGGCTGCGGTCAGCGTCGAAGAACAGGGCCCCCTCGACGCCGAGCGTGTGGAATGGATTTCGTGGGCACATGACCAAAAAGGACGCCCTACGCCTGAGCCCAAGACCGCAGAGCGCGCCGACCCTGCGCGCAGGCGCGCTGTGGCGACTGACAGTCTCTCCGCGGCTAGGAACGCCGAGGCCGCCGTCGCCGGACGCCGTAGCGAGCTCCAGCATGATCCGCGCACGATTGGCGATGCGCTCTACACCGAGAAGGTCAACGCGATCGCGGCGGAGGCCTCCGCCGCGAACGTCAGGGCGCACGAGCTCGTTGCTGAACTGGACCCTATTCGTGGGACCACGGGAGGTCGGATTTAAGGTGTAATCTCGCCTGCCCTTGTCTTTCATGAATCAAGCCGTTTCTTGCTGCTTCTGCCTCTGCTGTGGGTATGTGGGCAACGCGTTTGCGTTGTCCAAGCGAAGCGGCATATCCACAGCCCTCGCCGCCGCCTCGGTCTTGTCCATGCCGGCGCGCCACACCGCCATCGGCATCTGGTTGTTCATCGCCTGGTGCGGGCGCCGAAAGTTGTAAAAGGTCATCCAGGAGCCGATGCCGGCCCGCGCCTCGCGGCCGTCGGCGTAGG
This sequence comes from uncultured Alphaproteobacteria bacterium, assembly GCA_963822215.1. Classification (GTDB taxonomy): domain Bacteria; phylum Pseudomonadota; class Alphaproteobacteria; order Rhizobiales; family Beijerinckiaceae; genus Roseiarcus. Next base: position 493,104 of record CAWGGX010000004.1, on the reverse strand, counting down.
CTTTCAGATGCACCTCTTCATACTTGATGGAGCGCCACAGCCGTTCGATGAAGATGTTGTCCATGAAGCGGCCGCGTCCGTCCATCGAAATCGCGACGCCAGCCGCCGCGAGCTTGCCGACGAAAGCCTCGGCGGTGAAAGTGGAGCCCTGATCGGTATTGAAAATCCTCGGCTTTCCGAACCGAAGCAGCGCCTCCTCCAGCGCCGCCGCGCAGAAGCTCGCGTCGTTGGTGTTCGACAGCCGCCACGCCAGAACCGCCCGGCTGGCCCAGTCGATGATCGCCACCAGATAGAGGAAGCCGCACGCCATCGGGATGTAAGTCACGTCGGCCGCCCACACATGGTTCGGCTCGGTGATCGCCAGGCCGCGCAGGAGATAGGGATAGATCTTGTGGCCGAGGGCGGCCTTGCTCGTGCCGGGACGCGGAACCAGCGCCTCGATCCCCATCGTGCGCATCAGACGCCGCACCCGCTTGCGGTTGACTCCGCAGCCCTCCTTGTTGAGTTCAAACGTCATCCGACGCGATCCGTAGAACGGCAGCTCCAGATGCAGTTCGTCGATCCGCCGCATCACCGCCAGATCGTCCGCCCCGGGCTCTGGCTTGGGGCGATAGATCCCCGAGCGCGCCACATTCAGCAGCACGCATTGCCGACGAACCGACAAATCCGCCGGGCGCTCCACCATCGCCCTTCGATCGGGCGCGCTCATCGCCCTGGCCTCCTGGCCAAGAAATCCCGTTCAACCGTCAGCTGGCCGATCTTGGCGTAAAGCCTGGCCGCCTCACGTTCGCGCTCCTCCTCGCCATCGCCCGAAACGCTCGCCCCGCGCGCGAACAGGCTCGCGACATTGTCGAGAACCTGCTTCTTCCAGGCATAAATCTGGTTCGGATGCACCCCGTGCCGCTTCGCCAGATCCGGAACCGTCGCATCCTCGCGAAGCGCCTCGAGCGCAACCTTCGCCTTGAACGCCGCATCAAACTTCTTGCGTGACTTCATCATTTTCTCGCTCCGTCGGTTGCGACAGAGCAGGACATTTCACACCTTACCCAATGGTCCTAAACCCGGGGTCCAGTTCATTGCCGAACTTTTGCCACTTAGCCAGACTTTGAAACCACGCGCCTGGCGCTGATCCGCGCACGGGCGAAACATGCGAGCGTCGGCGACACGGGCAAGGTCAACGCCATTGCTGTGGTCGCCCGCGTCGTCGAACGGATCGTGCGCCCAACGCTCGCCGGCAAGGCTGCTGACCTCAATGCAGAGGTCGAGCGCGTGTTGGCGAGGCTCACCTGAGGCACGCAGATGATGCTGGCCTCGATCGTGGCCGCTTGTGGACACACCCGGGGGCGCGCGTCGAGTTCGCGCCGCGCATAGACCCCGCGCGTGGCCGCCCGTCGTCGCCCGCGACTTTTCCGAAAACACCACGGCGCGTCGTTCACTAAAATCAGAAGCCGTTGCGCAAACGCCGGGCGGAGCGCCGCTCTCACCCGAGGGAAAAAAGGGAACGTGAAATGACCCAAGATCAGGAATTCAGAATGACCTTCAGCAGGATGGTGAAGCCAGTCGACATGGCCCGACGCGGGGAGGCGGCGATCATGCAGAAGGTCGAAGCATCGCCTTTGATGCAGAAAGCCGCGCGCCTGGGCGAGGCACTCGCCGACGTGGCGCGGCGCATAGGGGTCCTCGAAAAGCAAGCCGAGGTCATGCGGGCGACGGCGCCGTCCGCAACGCGCCACTGACGGAGGAAACGATGGCCAATCCAGCAGCGGGCGCACTCGAAATCGCGAAGGCGAAGTCAGCGCTGCAGATTTTCAAGAACGCGGAGGCTTTCGGGAGTCCGCGCGAAATCGCCGCTGCCAAGGCAGATCTCAAGCGGGCCCGATCCGCTCTTCTCAAGGTCAAGCCTGAGGCTGAAGTTTTCGACGCAATCCGGCAGGCGATGCTCCGCCCCGTCCGCCTCGGCGAAAAGAAAAAAGGATGACGAACGTGACAGGCAGACCATATCCAACCTACCGGCCCGGCAACACACCGCAAAACCCGGCCGTCCGCCCGGATACGACCACGCCGCGCGCGCCGATCGCGCCTACGCCCGTGACGCCGTTGAACAACCCGGTTCGTCAGCCGACACCGGCGGCGCCGTGGCCGACGCTCAACCCCATGCCGTCCGCACCGTCTTCGCCTGCGGGTCGGCCGCTCACCCCGAAACGCTGAGACCGCGCTGTGCGGGGCCCCGGCGGATGCTTAGTCTCCAGCCGCCTTCGGCCTCGCCCGACGCGTATCGCGAGCGAATTAGCGAATGCCGCGGCGGACGAGAGCAAGTCTCTGTTCGAGCAATTGCAGATCGTCCGCGGCGTTTTGCTCAACAGGTTTTTGGCGGCGGCGGAAGGTGGAGACAACAACGGCGTCGCGATCATCGCGGGGCGGCTGCTCGATGCACTCGATCGCCTTGGAAAGGTGACCGGCGAGCTTCGTGATTTGTCCGGAGTGACGTCAACCAGCAGATCAACGTGTTCGCGAGCCCGAAGTTTTTGGCGCTCCAGCGTGGCTTACTGCAGATCACTCGCCAGCACCCGGACGCCCGGGCAGCGATCGTCGATCTTCTCAGGGGCTTGGACTCGACGCAGGACAATGCGGCTCGTTCATCGGCGACAATAGAATGCGAGGCGGTTGATGCAGCGTGAGACATCAATATTTGGGGAGCTTGCCGACTCGATCGCTTTCGATTGATCTAGTATTGCAAGACCAGAACAACAACTTCCGGAATTAGGCTAGCTATACCTACTTCTGTTGACTGGGAGGGGATGAGGAAAGAGCCGTACCTTATCGGAGACCGTCAGGCAGTGGATCAAGGATTGATTCAACTACGTGAATCTAATCGGCGCGACGGCCGACGACGTCAGGACCATTCTTGTGGAGGGCCCGAGCGGGATTCTGGCATGCTGCCCGCCTTCAGAGAGACCGGAATATCTTCGCCGGAGCTATGAGCTGCGATGACCGAACGGCGCGACGTCCCTTCTATTTTCGGCGGAAGAGCCGGACAGACTGCGCGGAAAGCAGCATGAAAAGCTGGCCTGCGATGAGATCGCGGCCTGGCGTGATCCCGAAGCGTGGTCGCAGGCGCTTCTCGGCCTCCGCCTCGGAAAAAAGCCTCAGGCGATCGTTGCGACGACTCCGCGCCCGACCAAAATTGTCCGGGACCTGGTCAAGGACCCCCGCTCCGTTGTCGTGAGGGGATCGACTTTCGACAATTCCGCGAACCTCTCGGACGCCTTCGTCCAGCAAATCGTAAAGAGATTCGAGGGGACACGCGCCGCCCGGCAGGAACTTTTTGCTGAAATTCTGTCAGACGTTCCTAACGCATTGTGGAATGCCGAAATGACTGACCGTACGCGCGCGCCGGTTGTCATACCAGACCTGGCGCGTGTCATCGTTGCGGTCGATCCGTCCGGCGCCCGCGGCGCTGACGATACGCACGCCGATGAGATCGGGATAATGGTTGCCGGCCAAGGACTCGACGGCCGCGGATACGTTCTGGCCGATCGTTCCTGCAAACTGTCACCTGCGGGTTGGGGCCGAAGGGCCGTAGACGCGTTCTATGAGTTCCGCGCGGACCGCATCGTTGCGGAAAGGAACTTCGGCGGCGCCATGGTTGATCGCACCATCAAGACGATCGATCCGAACGTGCCCTTCAAGGAACTTACTGCATCCCGTGGGAAGGCACAGCGCGCCGAACCGATCGCGGCCGCTTACGAGCGAGGGGAGGTCACCCATATCGGCGATCTGTCTGAGCTGGAATTGGAGTTGGCGATGATGACGACGACGGGCTACGCGGGCGACGGCAGCCCGAATCGGGTGGACAGCCTTGTGTGGTGCCTCTCGGAACTTCGATTCGGCGCGGTCGCCGGCAGCGGTTGGCTCGATTACTACCGCGCCGATTACGAGGCGATGATGGGGGCTCAAAGCAAACCCGCCGCCCCAGCCACCTCCGCCGCCCCCACGCGCCGATGTCGACATACGAGCTCGGCCAGTCCATAGGCGCCAAGATCGAGGAATTATCGTGAGCGCAATTTCCTTGCTCGAACTGCTCGCGCGTTTGGGCGCAGCCGCGGAGGACGCAGCCGCAGAAACCGTCGTCCGGGTCGCGGCCCGAATGCTGTGCGACAGCGCCAAGGCTTCGATCGGCACCTACGACTTCGGATGGCCGGAGCTCGCCGACTCGACAAAGGAGGACCGCGTAAAGAAGGGGTTCAGTGAGAACGACCCTCCGGAACGGACCGGCGCATTGAAGGAGTTGATCCAGTACAACGCCGACCACCGGGAGGCCTACGTCGGGACCGACAACGAGACGGCGGCTTTTGCGGAGTTCGGAACCGTCCATGAGCCGCCGCGGTCCTATCTTGGCGGCGCAATCGCGTACGAAGCCAAGGCAATCGAGAGCATGGCGGCGGCGATCGCCGGTGCCGCGATCGGCGCGGCGCTTGGCGGAGGAAGCGAGCTTGTCGAGCTGCTCCACATCGGCAAGGAAACGGCGCAGGAGGTGCTCCACGAGGCGCGCGACACGGCGGAGGGGGATGAATGATGGAGGCCGCTCATGAAGGCGTAGGGGGCTTCCTCGCCCGGGCAGAGGCCGTTATCGACTCGCTGGGCTGCTCTACGCCGGGTCGCCCGAAGACATGGTAGAGAAATCGCTCGCCGCGTTCGGCGCAAGCGTCCGATCCGAATGGCGAGGGGTTGCGAGAGACCTCCCGGAGATCACAGACGACAACGTCGATTCCGCCGTCGACAATTTGCTCTTCCGCATCCGCGCCCGGCGCCAGGAAATCGAAGCCGCCGGGGCCTTCGGCCGGGCGTAGCGTAAAGTGTCGCCAAAGTAACCACAGTGTTATAGCCAATATCTCTACTAAAAAATTCTTTTCATGGCCTCGAAATCGCGTTATCGTCTCCCACTGCGAAAGGAGACAAAGCGATGGCTAAGGGTTCGAAGTCCATCGTCCGCCATGCGGCGACCCGGTCTGTCACAAAAGAAAAAGAGTGGCATGACGCCCTGGATTGTGACGCCACCGTGACCGCAGAGGAAAATAAAGAGCGCGACTTGAACGTACTCTTCGCGGTGATAGACTGCAGAATAGCCGCACTATCCCATGACCTTCAACACGCCGTCGGTCGGGAGCGGGAACAGATCGACAGAGCCCTGCGGGCAACCATCAGGGCGCGGGAACATTTCGCGCGACCGCGCTGGCTCAACTAAGGCCTTCCCAATCCGGTCCCGAGAACGGGTGGCCTTCGGGCGGCCCTTTTTCGTTGAACTGTGGGTCGTTGGGGGCGACAGCAGAAGGCTACTGAGAGACGCTTTGGATGGCGAAGGAGCGGAACTTTGCATACTTATCGCCGATCTTCCGCGCTTCTTTGTACTGCGGCGAACTGCGCCACGCTAGGACAGCCCCGAGGCTGTCGAACTGATTGATTGCGACGCGTGCTGCTGGCGGCGTTCCTTCTAGAGCAACGGCATTCTGACCAGCGGCAATGATCCGACCGCCGGAGGCTTTGATGGAGGCTTGGACGACGGGGACATACTCCTTCTGGTATGCGGCCAAGTCGCTAATGTCGACCTCTGTCACGACATAGACGGGCTGAGAAGCGGCCGCGTGTAATTCATGGATGGCCGCCGTAGAAACCGCCACGCCGGCCAGGAAGGCGAGCGTAGTCAGAGATTGTGTCCTCATCGCTTCCTCCAGTTTGGGCCCGGCTACGGCTGTTCGAGCACGCGCTTGCCAGGCGCTTATATTAACACCCGTTATTTGAGCCGCTGGGAACCCGGTTGTAAAGCGATCGAAGGTTGGAACGTGCTACGCGCCGGGTTGTTTCCGTTCCGAACCGCCGTCTCCTTACTCCGGCGGACGCGCGCCGGGCCTCCCCGGCGCTAACTTTGTCCCGGCGCTCCCCGGACTCAACTCGGGGTTGAGCGCGGGGCGATTTTTTGCGTCTGAGGTCACGCCCAGCGAACGCCCTGAAGGGTCAGCCCGCTTGATATTGGTCAAATGTACGACTTATGTTCCTGTTATGATCTCCCCAGATCTGAATGTTGGCAATCGTTCGCTTGGCGGTTATCGCTGTCCCTACGGCGGAAGGAAATTCTTGGGCAAGTCCCCGGCCCAGCGCAAAGCGCGCCCTTTCGGTCAGTCGGCGGTCGCACAGTCCCCCTAGCGTGACCTCGGCAAACGAATGGCGGCAGGTCCTTATTCTCCCCCGATGAGGACCTGCCGCCATTCGTTTTGGTAGACGGCGGCGCCCGCCATATCCCCCACCCCCGGAGCGCATCCCCGCGCGACCCGAGCAGGCTACCGCCGTCTAAACGGGACTTAAGCAAAGCTAATGTTTACAGTCAATCACGATTCACGCCACTCGCCATGGTTCCCGTTGTGTTCTATCATGGCAGCATGACCGACGCCGACAACCTCAGCCCCGCCGACCCGGCCCACTTTCTCGCCAGTCTCGCCCTTGCGCTGACAAGCGACGGCCGTCTTGCGAAGGCTCAGTCGGCTGAGCTTTTGGCGAAGATCGTTGCCGATCGGATTGTGGCCCGGCTTGAACGGGACGGCTACGTCATCATGCAACGGCCGACATCGGTCGGCGCGTCGGCGCTGGCGAGGGGATTCGAGGGGTGAGCGAGGGAAGGCTCAGGGCAAGCGTGAGTATAAGCCGCACTTGCGTTGCCCTCGGCTGGGGCTGAACGTGGCCCGTGCAAATGACGTGGCGCGTTCAATATGCGATTTGGGCGCGAGTGAGAAAGCCCGCGGGGGTCCCGCCCCCGATAGAGCCATCGTCAGTGCGGGCTGTTCGCGGGCCGCGAAGGGCGGAACCTCATGAGCTGGACAAATGGTCTGCTTTGGCTCTTGGCCGTTGGCTCGGCGCTGTGGGCTACCTGGATTGGTTTACTTCTTCGTGACAACGGCGGAGATGCTGTACAGGTCATAGCGCTGAGCCCTCCTCTCGCCATCTTGGCGATCGCGGCGCTCGTCTGGGCCTTCAGGGTGCTTCTGAGCTAAACCGATCCGTGCGCGAAGCGGATTACGTCCTCAGCCTACCAGCGGTCGTTACCAGGGCCGGCGCTGTCAGCCTCTAGTGCGCACGATCGAGCAAGCGGCGTCAATCGCGTCGATCAGAGCTCGACCAGCGTCGACCTCTGCATTGATCTCCTCGAGGCTGTATTCGATTGCGCGGCGCGTTGCCTTGAGCGCGGCATCGAGTTCGTCGCCAGAATAACGCCGGGCGGCCTTGAGCAAGACTGCGGCGCGCTCGATCGCGCGCTGGTCGAAATGGCGTACCATGGTTGTCCCCGCAAGATATGACCAGGCGGGGCATCGATGATGTCCCACTAGATGGCTCCCACCCGGCCGTGTCGCTTGGGTTCCACGATCGCGGGGTTCCGGGCTGTGAGCGGCGTCATAGCGCAGGCTGAAAGGGGCGCATGTTCGTTAGTCTCGGAATGTCTGCGACTGAAAGAATGACGTCGACGACGAATTTGACACACCCTTTCGATTGCCTCCGGAAGTGACGCGGCAGTGACCAGCAGGTTCGCCGATTTCGTTGTCTCGAGTACCTCGAGCGCACCGCCGCTGTGGTAATGATTGCCCATGCTGCTGCGATGGCTCCGACGCCGCCAGGAAGCCCGCCGGCTGGCGCAGGCCGAGGCTGAGTCCCTTCTCCGCCACTATGGCCCTGACGACGCACGTTTGGTGGCACGCGAGCGGGCGCGCAAAGCGCGAGACCGCCGGAGGGCGGCTCATTGGCGTCGGGTCGCGCGCGCTGTTGCGCGCATAACGGGCAAGATAGTCGACTACTGAGGGAAGGAGATCATGCGCCGCAACGGCGCGGTCCCTCTCGCCTGCTATCCCGCGGTCGACCTGGCGGCAGATCGACGGCCGCCGTGTGATCCGGATCACGGCGGGCGAGGGCGCTATCCTTTACACTTCTTGGTGTGCCAACTGGCGAGGGGAAGGGCTTTCGGGACAACAGCGGGCCGAAGCAATCCTCCCTTGCTTCGGCCCGTCGACTTTTCACTCGCTACGCAGCCGCCCGAACGCCTCGACCAATTGTCCGAAGTCCATCTTGCCAAAACGCCCGGCCGCGGCAGTGATGAGCCCGATCAGCAAGCTCGGCGTCGGACCGCTCAAACACGCTATCGCAGTTGTCGCCGGCTGCCTCCGCTCGCCCCGCTAGGAACTCGGCGGCGATCTGTGCAAGGTCGTCGGCGTCTGCGGATGGTTTCATGTGGGGGGCCTCCTTCGCGTATGATCGCCGACCTGGCATCCATGCGGCAACGGCTGGATAGCGGCCAGGCCGCAAGATGCTACCGGCGCCGGCTTGCTCAGCGATCGCCTTGAAAGCCCGACCTGTTCTTCTGGAAGCTTTGCTGCAGCTTTGAGTAGGGCAGACTGGTTGTCGTCTAGGGCTGCGTCCTTGGCCGCCTGCTTGGCCTCTGGCGTGAGGGAAGCGATCTTGACGGCGCGGCGCACATTGTGGCGCCTTGCCTCTTCTGTCTCGCCGGGAACGGGGAGTTCGCGGGCGGCGGCGCGAACGCCGCCTTCAGGTCGACCGCCTTGAGGTTTTGGGCCAACTTGGCCCAAAACTGTCTTCTGCCTCTCCTCCGTCAGCCTCACCCACTCCGCGATATGCTCCGCCCATTCCTGCGCCGTGAGCTCAGAACAGCCGCGACCATGGCGTCGACGCCTACCTGGAGGCCCGCAGGCGCGAGCATGACGTGGTCCTGCCCGACGGGACGACCCATGCCGGCCGAACGCCAGCGCACTGGCGGCGCGTTGCGCTCATCGTGGCGAAGATGATGGGAGTGAGTTGGCGTTGATTTGGCGACCCGCTACAAGGGGCGGCGAATGAAGATCGGCCACCGCGGCGAGACGGCGGCCGATTGATTGAATGCTTTGCCCGCCCTTCTTTTGTGTGGGTATTGGATTGACGGAAGACAATGAATCGCTAGAGCGGTATCCGAACGGACTGAATCGGTTGGGGGATTCTCGAATCGGTTAGTTTCTGATTGGTCGTTTCCGCCGCGCGAAGGAGGCGGCGGGAATGGCGCTTTCTGACGATCTTCGCGAACGCGTTGTCGAGGCGGTGGTCGCCGAGGGCCTGTCGCGCAACGCGGCGGCCAAGCGTTTTGGCGTGGGCGTCGCCAGCGCGGTGGGCTGGGTGGCGCGCTTCAAGGCCAAGGGTGAGATTTCGCCCTCGCCGATGGGTGGGGACCGCCGGTCCCAACGGATCGAGTTCCATCGGGATTACCTGCTCGGCCTCAATCGCCGCCAGCCGGACCTGACGCTGTTGGAAATCCAGGAGCGGCTGATCGCCAATTGCGGCGAGCGTTTCTCCTCTTCGGTGATCTGGCGTTTCTTCGACCGCCACGGGATCACTTTTAAAAAACCCGTCGCCGGCCGCGGCCGTCCTGTGGCGGCAGAAACGGAGCTGATATCCTGACCGTTGGGGAGGAGCGGCCGATAGTCTTCTGGTGGTGGTAACCCCGTCAAAAAACGTGGTCCATGAGCTGTTGCGCACTTGAGAGTGGTGACGCCATCGCGGCGATCCCGGTCAGGAAGTTGATCTCCTTGCGCGGCTCAGCCTCTCCACTTGAGTGAGAGGAGCATCACATCGTGACCAAATCGAAGCGGCGCCGCGCCGAGCGAGACTTCACCCCCACCCATCCTGATGCCGCAGCGATCGATATCGGCTCAAGGATGCATGTCGCGGCCGTTCCGCCGGACCGGGACCCTGAGCCAGTGCGCGCCTTCGGGACCTGCACCGGCGATTTGCAACAGTTGGCCGATTGGTTCGAGCGCTGCGGCGTTCGAACGGTCGCGATGGAGTCCACCGGCGTCTATTGGATACCTGCCTACGAACTGCTCGAACAGCGCGGATTCGAGGTGGTGCTGGTCAACGCCCGCGACGCCAAGCACGTGCCGGGACGCAAGAGCGACGTCAGCGACGCCCAATGGCTGAGACGGCTGCACGAATATGGGCTGCTGCGCGCCAGCTTCAGACCGAAGGGCGAGTTGGCCGCATTGCGCGCCTATCTGCGCCAACGTGAGCGCCTGCTGGACTACAGCGCCTCGCACATCCAGCATATGCAGAAGGCGTTGATGCAGATGAACGTTCAACTCCATCACGTGGTGACCGACATCACCGGCGAGACCGGGATGCGGATCATCCGCGCGGTGGTTGCAGGTGAACGAGATCCCGCCGTTCTGGCCACTCATCGGGATCGGCGATGCCATGCCTCGGAGGCGGAGATCGCTGCCGCGCTGGCCGGAAACTGGCGTGAGGAGCATGTCTTTGCTCTCGGACAGGCGCTTGAGCTTCACGACGCCTACCACGCCAAGGTGGTGGAGTGCGATTTGCGGATCGAGGCGGTCTTGCGGCGTCTTCGAGACGCCGCAGCCAAACCAGCGGGGCGGCTGCCGCCGGTTCGCCATCGAGACAAGACGGCCAATGCGCCGACCTTCGATGCGCGGGCGGCATTGCATGCGGTCCTTGGCGTCGACTTGACGCAAATTCATGGCCTCGGTCCTTCGCTGGCGCTGAAACTGATCGGCGAGTGCGGGACCGACCTCTCCGCTTGGCCAAACGCCAAGCACTTCACATCCTGGCTATGCCTGGCGCCGGCCAACAAGATCTCGGGGGGCAAGGTGCTTTCGACGCGAACGCGGCGATCCGGCAGCAGAGCCGCGGCTCTGCTGAGGCTGGCTGCAGTGACTGTCGGTCGCACGCAGACGGCGTTGGGCGCCTTCTATCGAAGGCTCTCCGCACGTGTCGGCAAAGCCAAAGCGGTGACTGCAACCGCACGCAAGATCGCCACCCTGTTCTACAACGCCCTCCGACATGGGATGGACTACGCCGACCCCGGCGCGTCGTCCTACGAGGATCGATATCGCGCCCGCGTTCTCGCCAACCTCCGACGACGCGCAAAGTCTCTCGGCTACACGCTGCACGAGATGCCGGCGCCGGCATAGTTTCTCAGGAAGACCGCCCACGCCGAGGAACAACAGCGCGCGGACGTTCTGAAGCAGCGGCGCGCTTGGTTTGCCGGGCAACCCGATCTCGATCCGACGAAGCTGGTGTTCATCGACGAGACCTGCGCTTCGACCAACATGGCGCGCAAGAGCGGACGCTGTCGGCGCGGCCACAGGTTGCGAGCCGCCATTCCGCATGGCCATTACAAGACGATCACGCTCGTCGCCGGCTTGCGCCTGTCCGGCCCGGTGGCGCAGAAGGCCTTCGACCGGCCGATCAACGCCGCCTCGTTCGAGGAATGGGTGGAGACATGCCTCGCGCCCACGCTCTCGAAAGGCGACATCGTCGTCATGGACAACCTTTCGAGCCACAAGCGATCCAAGGTCGAGCAACTCATCAAGGCGGCCGGAGCCGAACTGCGGTATCTGCCGCCCTACAGCCCCGATATGAACCCCATCGAAAAGGCCTACTCCAAACTGAAGGCCTTCCTGCGGAAAATCGCCGAGAGAACCGTCGCAGGCCTCCTGGCCGCCCTCGACGCATGCGCCGATATCTTCAAACCGTGCCTATCCGGTTAACGCCCACAGCCCCTAGATGTAGGATGCGTCCACGTGCAGAGCGATCTGGCCGCAATATGGCCAGACAAAGCCGACAGGCCAACGCGCGCGATCAAGATAGGCAGCATATGCCGCGTCATACGGAAAAAGCTCATGAAACTCTGGGACTGACTGGGGAAACCCAGATCGTCGCTCTGGCGGATTTCCATGGCCGGTTTGATAACCATCACCAGCCCTGGTGGGTGTGGGCGTTAACCGGACAGGCACGCTTCAAACCAGCCGAATGCAAAAACTACTTCCACGCCTGCGGATATGATCCACATGGCGAAGTCAATTCAACTTGATCGGACACTGCTCTAAGCCTTGGCCGCTTTCGATCGCGCGGTACTCTTGCCAGCGCCGCCTTTCCGCCGAAGGTTTCCAAGCCCACTCTTCTTCGCCAATGCCGATCGCTGCGCCGCATAGTTGGGCGCTACCATGGGATAGTCGGACGGCAGCTTCCATTTCTCGCGATACTGCGCCGGCGACAGGCCGAGCGCAGCCAGATGCCGCCGCAAAGACTTAAATTGCTTGCCGTCCTCCAAGCAGATCAAATAGTCCGGGGTGATCGATTTGCGGATCGGCACGGCAGGCGCTTTCGTCTCGACTTGAGATGGCAAACTATCCGACACCTTTCCCAGCCGTTCAACAGCGGAATGTAGCGCTTGAATGAGCTCGGGCAGTTCGCTCCTTGGAAGAGGATTGTACGAAGTAAAAGCGGTCACTAATTTAGCCGCCAGCTCGACCGTATCGGAATTCGCCATGCTTGAGTTCTCCTCCAATTCACTGTTGCGTGTATGCATACGCTCGAACTGTTGGGTCGTCGATAGGCAAGTACAGATGTTTTGGTCGCGGCAGGCCGAAAGACCCGAAACCGATACCTCGCGATCAATGCAATGACATGAGCATTCCCGTCGTCCGATAGTTCGGCCTTGAGCAGGGCATTCGGGGTCGTCGCTAACGACTGAGATGGGGAGGGAATTCCATCATCGGCAACCGACTCGCGGGCAGGCATGATTGCGGCCACACGAAAGGCGCGTATGTGTGCGAAGCGGACGCGAAGGCGGCGTGTGAGCACGCGGGCAAGAATGAGAAGCATCCGTAGGCGGGATTAGCCATCACCTCCGCGAACGCAAGCGGCCTTAAACGAAGTGGGTCATGAAGCACACTCCATTAGCGACCTTAACGATCTGCGGGCTCGATGAACTCGACTATCGCAGCGTACAGGGGGTGACGCATGTCCTTTCTATTCTTGACCCAGGGTGGCCGGAGCCAGCGGCATTCCGGGCTATCGGCCCACATTTGCGGACCACGCTGCGTTTTCACGACGCGATCGAGCGCGCTCCGCACGTCGTTCTGCCGCAGCGGAGGCACATCAAGGCGATCCTGGCGTTCGGCGGCAATTTAGGCGGAGACCCGGGCCATCTGCTTATCCATTGCCACGCTGGCATATCGCGCTCCACAGCGGCCATGGCGATGATATTGGCGCAGGCTTTTGCCCAGGAGAGTGAGGAAGCCATTGTCGATCGGCAGTTGTTGATCAGGCCCCAGGCGTGGCCGAACTCCCGCATGGTTCACATTGCCGACGAACTTCTTGGTCGAGAGGGTCGCCTGAGCGCGTCCCTCGGCCGCATTTATGCCCAGCGGCTGTCGGCGCAGCCAGAACTCGCGGAGACAATGCGCGGGTTGAACCGCGCGAAGGAGGTCGAACTCGGCCTTCAAGGGAAAGCGGCGAATGAGCGGATGTGCGACAACTCGCAGGATTGAGGTAAGGGTTGCCGGGGCTCCGGACGGAAATGAGCGGGGCCTCTCAATCAACCATGGTCGTGTCACCGTCTGGTGGCTTCTGCGTCATTCGCGCTACGGCACGTGCAACCCGACGCCAATGAGCGGCTTCCCGGCGGCTTCGCGCTTTGCGTTTGAGCTGACGAGCCGCCAAATAGGCGTCTTCCGGGCCGTAGCGACGGATGAAAGCCTCGGCCCTGACTTGCGCCGCTAGTTCGGCCTCCCGGCGACCAAGTAGCCAATTCTGAATGGCCGCGCGAGCTGCTCGAAGTCGGGTTCCGATCGCCATCATGGCTATGCCGCGCACCTGCAATGCCCATTTGATCGGGCTTTCGGTCGATGTGGTCAAGGAGCAGATCACCTGAGGGACGGCCTGAAGCAGTCCGCGCAGAGGCTCCCCGTTCTGAGGAATTGCTGGGACGGAATGGCCCATCATCATCATCCCTGCACGAAGCTGATGCTCAGGGCCCCTCGGCCAACTGTTTCCCTAATGCTTCTGCCTCTTGCAATCAGATGGTGCTGGGGCATGGTGGAGGCGCATCGGGCGAGAGGCGCGGGGGATGGTTCAAGGCAGGGGCATTGGTTGGGGGGCAGACCATCGATGTGCGAAGAGTTGAGCTAGTAGGTCTTAGCTGTGCGTGTCGCCGTAAAGTCGGTCACAAAGCGGACAGAAGAAAGCATGCCACGCGAGCGCCACCCCCCGTGTTGCCAAGACTTCCTCCGGGTGTCAGGGATGATGAGGGGACCTATCGGGCTGACGCTGAGGGTGAGAGAGGATGAGAGGTGATCTCCCACCATCCCCATTTACCTCGCGGACCGCTTCCGGCACCTTGCTTTCATCACTCCTTGAGGCACGACCTAGAGCATTAAGAAGGTTGGTAACTTTCCCTTTGGGATCAGCCGCTTACGCCTCCGACAGCGCCGTCACCTTGGCCGAAAGCTCGTGGCCGGTCCGCTCCAGTGAAAATTCACGCATCACCGTGAGCGCACCATCGGCTTTGTCTTGCCGAACCATCAGCCGTCATGCATCGGCAGGGCGATGATTCCAAGATCGATGAGCCGAAGCAGCACCGCAACGAGTATGTCGCTCTCAGTTCGCATCAGGTTCAGCCCCTCGCCGCGCTGAAAGTGGTCGGCGATGGCCGCATGCCGCTCAAGGATTGCCGCGCGAAGGGAACTCGCCTTGGTCCCTTTCGGCAATAGCTCTTTGGTAAGCGTGATGTGATGGCCGCCTTACGAGATGCTGTTGGCATGGGTTAAGTGTCCACTTGCGATTTGGTGGACAGCTGATGACGACCACAGCGGTATCAGATGGGACTGGTCTTGGCGTTCAAGGCGGCGCGCGGAGGAAGCGGCGGTCCTGGAGCGTGGCGGAGCGTCAGCGGATCGTCGAGGCTTCTCTGAGGCCAGGCGCGTCGGTTGCGGGCGTGGCGCGCGCGAATGGCGTCAACGTGAACCTGGTCTTCGAATGAATCCGCCGTTCGCGGGAAGGTTGGCCGGATCGGGGCTCCGGTGCGGGCAACGGGGCGTCGGCGGCGACAAGCTCGTCGCGGGAGGCGAGCGAAACCCCGAGGTTTGTTCCGATCCGCCTTGTCGCGGAGCAGCGGGGGGGCGCCGACGCCGACTCGGGCCGATCTGGAAGGCGCGCCAGGTTTGCGGCATGACCTGCCGAGCGCGGCGCGGCTTGGGGCGATGGAGGTTCGCCTTCCCAACGGCGCGCAAGTTCGTATCGAAGAAGGCGTCGACGGCGAGGTCCTGCGTCTCGTGCTTTCGACGCTGAGCGGTCTGTGATGCTGCACGTGGCGCCTGGCGTCAAAGTCTACCTCGCATGCCAACCCGTCGACATGCGGCGCGGCTTCGACGGGCTGTCGGCGGACGTAGCGCGGGTTCTCGCCGCCGATCCTTATTCGGGCGCAGCCTTCGTCTTCCGCGGCAAGCGCGGCGACTACGTGAAGATTTTGACCTGGGACGGCTCCGGCCTGTGCCTGTTCGCCAAGCGGCTGGAGAAGAGCAAGTTCGTCTGGCCGCCGATCGTCGAAGGCGCGCTGCAATTGACGGGGGCGCAACTGGCTCTGTTGCTGGAAGGCATCGACTGGCGCCGCACGGTCGCGCCGCCGCGGACGGAGCGCCCGCGGATCGCTTGAGCGCCGCGAGTCGCCATAAAAATCAGGCGGCTCCGAGAGATTGCGGCTGCGCCGGAGGCGCGATTGTAGTAGGCGTCGTCATGTCGACGTCGACGCCTGATTCGCCTCGCGATCCCGACGATCTGCGCCGCTTGGCGGACGATCTGCGACGCGACGTCGCCTGGCTCAGGGCCGAGGTCCACGCCAAGGCGCTGATGATCGAGAAGCTGCGCGCCCAGCTCGCCGTTCTCCGTCGCGCCCGCTTCGGCCGCAAGTCGGAGAAGCTCGAGCTCATGATCGACGATATAGAAGCGGGCGTCGCCGAGACGCTCGCGCGCGCCGGCGTCGCCGAATCGGACGCGGCCGAGGCGACCGAGACCGGCGCCTCGTCGAAGACGAAGCGCAAGCCTTCGAACCGCGCTCCCTTGCCCGACCATTTGCCGGCGGAGACGATCGTCCACGAAGCGCCGTGCGTGTGCCCGGCTTGCGGCGGGGACAAGTCCGGCCGGATCGGCGCGGACGAGCGCGAGGCGCTCGAATACGTTCCCTCCCACTTCAAGCGCGTCGCGCACGTGCGGCCGAAGATGAGCTGCCGAGCGTGCGAGACCATCGTCCAGGCGCCGATGCCGACGCCGCCGATCGAGAAGGGGCGTCCGGGTCCGGCGCTGCTCGCCCATGTCGTCGTGTCGAAGTTCTGCGATCATCTGCCGCTGCATCGTCAGACCGACATCTACGCCCGCAGCGGCGTTGAGATCGATCGTTCGGTCATGGCGGGCTGGATCGGCCGTCTCGCCAGACTGCTCGAACCCTTGAGCGAGAGGATCGAGCGCGATGTTCGCGCCGGCCTCGCGCTGCACGCCGACGACACGCCGGTCCCCGCGCTCGATCCCGGCAAAGGCAAGACCAAGACCGGCCGACTATGGACCGTGGTGCGCGACGAGCGTCCGTTCGGCGCGACAACGCGGCCCGCCGCCTTCTATCGCTACTCGCCCGACCGCAAGGCGGAGCATGCGCGGGCGCTGCTCGCCGGCTGTCGAGGCTTCCTCCACGCCGACGGCTACGCCGGCTTCGCCGATCTTTACAAACCCGAGCCGGAGACCGGCGTTCCTCGCTTGACCGGAGTCGCCTGTTGGGCCCATGCGCGGCGCAAAATCTACGACGTTTTCGTCGAGACAGGCTCGTCCGCTGCGCGCGAGGCGCTGGAAAGAATCGCCCGACTGTTCGCCGTCGAGGCCGACATTCGCGGGCGCAGTCCGGCCAAGCGCCGGGAAGCCCGGCAGCGCCGATTCTGGCCGAACTCAAAGCCTTCCTCGATGCAACGCTGACCAAGATCAGCGGCAAGAGCTCGCTCGCCGGCGCCATCCGCTACGCGACCTCGCGCTGGACCGCTCTCACCCGCTTCGTCGACGACGGCCGGCTCGAAATGACCAACAACGCCGCCGAACGCGCCATCCGCCCGCTCGCCCTCGGGCGCAAGAACTATCTCTTCGCCGGCTCCGACGAAGGCGGCCGCCGAGCCGCCATCATGTACACGCTCATCGAGACCGCTCGCCTCAATCACCTCGATCCCGAGGCTTGGCTCGCCGACGTCATCGGACGCATCGCCGATCATCCAATCAATCGGGTCGACGAACTACTGCCCTGGAACTGGTCTCCGACCCCAGCCCAGGCCAAGGCCGCCTGATCAGCCTGCGTGGTCGTCGCATCACTCTTACGCTCTTTGCAGCCCTTAGGAAGGCGCTGGAGCGCCCCGACGCGAGTGAGCATGGATTGATACCTGCTTTATGCCCTGCCTGTTTACGGCCACCTGAGGGCCGCTGAGAATGTCCCGTAGAGGCCGCCTGAGGGCTGCTCCAGGCCGGCTCGGGCGTAGGCAAGGCGAAGGAACATTGCGTTGAAATCGAAGTCCGCGACCGGCTCGCCATTGATGCGTATTCCCGGCCGTTCCTCGCGCTCAAGGTTCTGCCACCATCCTCCGTTCAAGCGGCCGTTGAGATCGAAGCGAGCCTTGTCGTCGTGCGTGTTGAAGATGCGACGTAGCCGGCGCTGTCCCGTATCGATTGGATGCCTTCCAACGAATGACAGGTCCGCCGTTTCGAGCGCCGCGTCGATGCGCTCAACCTCAGCCCGCAAGCGTCGCGTATCAGTATCATCGTCATAATCAACATCCGCAACAAACCGGGTGGCCGACGCGTAGTCCCGCTCAACGCGATGCACGATGATCGTCTCGCCGCCGCTCCGTCGAAACCACAAGGCTCCAAAGTCGGCGAGATTTGCGATGAACTCCGCGAGGCCCTCGCCGGCGAGCAAGACGCTGGCAACCCCTTTGCGTCGTGAGCGGGTGACGGTGACGAGGCGCGGCTCGATAGCGGAGAGCACGGTGTCGATCTGCCTCAGGCCCAGCCCATCATACCGGCTTCGCTTTCCGCTGGGCTTGGCCAACGAGATGCCTACGGTCGGCGGCTCAAGGCCAAGAGCGAGCGCATAAGCCGCGTTTACAACGAGGGTCCTAGCCAGTGAATGAAACACCTCGCGGTCCTTGTCTGGACGCTTGCGAGTACGGCTCCCCGTCAGCTTGTCGTGCCCCTGCCGCCCTATTCTCCCGAACTCAACCCAATGGAGGACGTCTGGGAATTTCTGCGCGCCAACAAACTCTCAGCGACAGTGTGGGACAGCTACGATGACACCCTCGACGCTTGCGCCCGAGCCTGGAACTGGCTCGTCCACGACACAGACCGTATCAAATCCATCGGCACTCGCGATTGGGCGACAGTCAATGTCCAGGGCAGTTGGTATAACTGCTATGAAAATCGAATGGCTGGCCGCAGCATTATGCATCGTGCGCATACCGCCGACATCCGTCCAGCGACCATTTTCATACATAATGGCGCGCCGCAGGCGCTGGTTGGCTCCCAAGAAGGGGCGGCCGGGGGTCGATCCAACGCTCGGCCGCCGCTGCGCGGTTCGCCGACAACGACGAACAGGACGCACGTTGTAGGGCGCGGTCGGTGACCGCGCCACCGCCGGGCCGGCGAGCCGACCCTACAGCGCCTCCAGGAGCGCTACTGGATCGCAAAGGACAGGGCGAAGGAGCAGGTCGACGCCTAGTGGGCGCGGCAGTAAAGCGGAAGCCCTTGGCGTCTGTCCGAAGTGTGAGTCCCGCCCGATATCGGCGGGGCTATTTGACGCGAGCAGGCGGATCATGGCCGGTTCTTACAAACCGATCGCCGGCGGGATGTTCAATCCCGCCGGCGATCGGCGATTTTCATAGGACGCCTAGCAACGCCAGGATGATGAGGATCACGAGAATGGTTCCGAGGCCGCCTGCGGGGTAGTAGCCCCATCCCGTGCTGTAGGGCCAGCTCGGCAACGCGCCGATGAGGAGGACAATCACCAGGATCAGAAGAATGAGACGCATCGCCGCTCTTCCCGTTGAAACGTGCGGGTCGATAACGCGGAAATCAGGAGCAAGTTCCCGAGTGTACACGGCAAACCGAGTTCAGCCGCTGTCAAACCCCTTCGTCCGGCGCGTCGGCGCATAGCCTTCCGATTCGCCGTGGCAGAGCTCGCGGCCGCGTTTCCGCCCGTCATCCTTCGACCGGTCGTCGACAAAAGCAGCAGCTAAGCCGATGAGCCCGCCTGCCACACCGGTCGGGAGACGTCATACGAGGAGCATCAGCGAACGCGGAAAGAGCGATGCGATTTGCACGCCTTTCCTGACTTCGCAGCGTTTTCCCCTTTTGCCGATCGCCGGCGGCCGTGTCGAGCTTGACGGTCCACCTCCCCGCGTCGCGCTTCGGCAGGGCGAATGGAACCTCGCCGTCATGGGCGTTGAAGAGGATCAAAATCTCACGCCACGCGTCCGGCTCTCCGACATTCGGCCCGCTGAGGCGAAGGCCGATGGTCGTCGCGCCGGGGTCGGCCCACGCCTCTTCGGTCTGCTCGCCGCCGTTCGGGTTGAACCAGGACACGATCATCCCGTCACGGAAACTCTCGCGCCGCAACAGCGGTTGCGACTGCCTCAATCGCACGAGCTGGCGGACGAAGTCGGTAAGGCGGACGCCGCGCTCATCGATCGCCGGCCAATCGAGCCACGAGACTTCGTTGTCCTGCGCGTAGGCGTTGTTGTTGCCCTGCTGCGTGCGGCCGAACTCGTCGCCGGCGAGGACCATCGGCGTCCCGTGCGAGAGCAACAGAGTCGCCAACAGATTGCGCTTCTGACGCTCGCGCGCCGCCTGGATGCCCAGGTCGTCCGTGGGACCTTCGGCGCCGAGATTGTAGCTGCGATTGTCGGAATGACCGTCGCGGTTTTCCTCGCCGTTGGCCTCGTTGTGGCGCTCGTTGTAAGACACGAGATCGTTGAGCGTGAAGCCGTCGTGAGCGGTGATGAAATTGACGCTCGACCACGGACGGCGCCCGCGTCGGTCGTACACGTCTCCCGAGCCCGTCACGCGCGCGGCGAAATCGCGAACGACGCCCTCTTCGCCGCGCCAGTAGTCGCGCACGCCGTCGCGGAACTTGTCGTTCCATTCCGCCCAGCCCGGCGGAAAACCGCCGACCTGATAGCCGCCCGGCCCGATGTCCCACGGTTCGCCGATGAGCTTCACGCGGGAAAGCGTCGGGTCCTGGCCGATCGCGTCAAAGAAGCCGCCGCGCGGATCGAACCCGTTGGGCTCGCGTCCGAGGATCGAGCCGAGATCGAAGCGGAACCCGTCGACGTGCATGTCGTTCGCCCAGTAGCGCAGGGAATCGAGCACCATCTGGAGAACGCGCGGATGCGACGTGTTGAGCGTGTTTCCGGTTCCGGTATCGTTGATGTAATAGCGCGGTTGATCCGGCAGCGTTCGATAGTAGGCAAAATTGTCGATCCCCTTGAAAGCCAGCGTGGGCCCCATCTCGTTGCCCTCGGCCGTGTGATTGTACACGACGTCGAGGATCACCTCGATGCCGGCGCCGTGGAAGGCGCGGATCATGTCGCGCAACCCTTCGCGGCCGCGCGGACCCAAATAACGGTTCGCCGGCGCGAAGAAGCCCAGCGAATTGTATCCCCAATAGTTCCTCAGACCCTTGGCGAGCAGATGGTCGTCGTCGGCGAACCAGTGGATCGGGAGAAGCTCGACCGACGTGATCCCGAGAGACTTGATGTAGCCGACGACAGCTTCGTGGCCGAGCCCCTCGAACGTGCCGCGAAGATTCTCGGGAATGGCCGGGTGAAGCTGCGTGAAGCCGCGCACGTGCGTTTCGTAGACGATCGTGCGCGGCCACGGGATGGACCGACGAGGCGCCGTCGGTCCAGTCCGTCTTACGCCCGAATCGACGACGACGCATTTCGGCATGGCGGAGGCGCTGTCGGTCTCGTCAAACGACAGGTCGGCCGCCTCCTGCCCGAAGATATAACCGTAGGTCGCCTGACCCCACGCGATGTCGCCCTCGATCGCCCGCGCATAGGGGTCGATCAGCAGCTTGTTCGGATTGAATTGGTGTCCCGCTTCCGGCTGGAAGGGCCCGTGAACGCGGTAGCCGTATCGGGTTCCAGCGCCGACCCCGGGCAGAAAGCCGTGCCATACCTCATGGGTGTATTCGGGCAGAGGGATACGCTCGACCTCCGTCCCGTCAGGCGCGAACAGGCAGAGTTCGACGCGCTCCGCATGCGTGGAAAATAGCGCGAAATTGGTTCCGTCCTTGTCGACGGTCGCGCCCAGTCGCGTCGGATCCCCGGGCTGGACGGTTCGCGCTGTTTTCCCTTCGAACGACATGCTCGCATCTCCCGACTGGCGGGCGCCCCAGCTGGCCGCCGAGAAGCAGAGAGCCCTTGGGCGCGCAGCGACGTTTACAACGCTTTGTCGACGGGCTTGTTCCGTTGTTCAGGCGATGTCCTTCGGCGCCGACCTTCGATGGAATCGCCGAGCCGCAATCGTACCGTTTGTTTCCGCCGCGCCATCCGCCGCTGCGGCGCGCGAGCCAATGTCCGCCTTTGGCGGCCAGCAGAGTTTCCTCTGTCTCGGCGCCGTCTTCATGACCGGTCCCCGTCAACCGTCGTCGTGGAAGTTCACGGGCGCCATGGAACCGTCGCCTCGTCTGGCGGTTTAGGCTTGCATGGTCCGGATCAGGGACCTTCAGCAAGGAGGGTATCATGGGTTTCGGGCGAGGCGCATTGCTCTGGCTTCTCGGCGTGCCGCTGCCGATCATTATCCTGCTGGCGCTGTTTTGGCATCATTGATGGCTACGCTGTCGGGCGCCGGCCCGTGAATCGGGTCGGCGCGGCAGCCCGGAACTTGGGCTGGAGGACGCCGGTCACGATGAGAACGGTTGCGTCGCGAAGACGTATAGGCGTTTTGCGCGCTCTGGCCCCCCTGTCCTACGTATCCGCGTGGCGGATTGCTCCCGCAGGATGGGTTAGGCGCGATGGAACATTTTCACCCGGGTGCGCGTTCCGGCTTCGGTCGGAGGCGCCCACTGTCGTGAACGGCTTCGTCCAGCCGAACGTCCGCTCAATTGACGCCCGCTCAATCGCGTTGAAAGCGCCTTATTTTTCCCGCATAAAGTCCCGCCCCGCCCCAGACCCTGAGCTTCAGGGTGGCTGAGGCGAGCGACTGCGCATCGCTGGCGTCGACGGCGATCGGAAGGCGCCGAGGAGAGAGATGATGTCGATCGCCCGCAGTATCGCCCCCCATTTGCCTTATCTCCGACGGTTCGCCCGGGCCTTGAATGGCGCCCAGGCGAGCGGCGACGCTTATGTCGCGGCGACGTTGGAGGCGCTGGTCGCCGATCCCGCGATATTTCCGGACGATCTCCCGGCGCGCCTCGGCTTATATAAGGTCTTTGTGAAACTATGGTCGTCGGCCAACGATAACAGCCGGCGGCCCCGCGCGGCGCTCGATCCGGTCGGGCGCAACCTCGAGGCGTTGACGCCGTTGACGCGTCAGGCCTTCCTATTGGTCGCCGTCGAGGATTTCTCCATTGAGGAGGTCGCGGCCATTCTCGAGCGGACGCCCGAAGAGGCGGCCGAATTGATCGACGCCGCGGGCCGCGAGATTGCGGAACAGGTTGCGACGAGCGTCCTCATTATCGAGGACGAGCCGATCATCGCGCTCGACATCGAAGGCATGGTGCGCGACCTGGGTCACGACGTGCTCGGCGTCGCGCGGACGCACCGCGAGGCGGTGTCCCTTGTCAAGAGCGAGGCGCCGGCGCCGGGTCTTGTGCTCGCCGACATCCAGCTCGCCGATGGCAGCTCCGGCCTCGACGCCGTCAACGAGATCCTGACCGAGATCGAGGTCCCGGTGATCTTTATCACGGCTTTTCCCGAGCGGCTGCTTACCGGCGAAAAGCCGGAGCCGGCCTTTCTCATCACCAAGCCGTTCCGGCCCGAGGCGGTGAAGGCTGCAATCAGCCAGGCCCTGTTCTTCGACCGCAAGGCGTCGAAACGGACGATCTGATCCTCCCATCTGGAACCTCCGCGGCCCGAGACCAGTTGAGAGCTCGCGGCGCCCAACGGAGGTCGGCGGTGAAGGTTCTCGTTCTGTATGCAAATCCGGTGGAGTCCAGCTTTGGCGGGGCGATCCATGCCGCCGTCGTCGCCGCGTTAGGACAGCGGGGGCACGAGGTCGACGATTGCGATCTCTACGCGGAACGGTTCGACCCGATCCTCGCCCGGGAGGACCGATTGGTGTACGACCACGCACCTCAAAACCGCCGCAACGTCGCGTGCTACGTCGATCGTCTGCTTGCCGCTCAAGGGCTCATCGCGATCTCTCCGGTCTGGAACCTTGGCTTCCCGGCCATGCTGAAAGGCTATTTCGACCGGGTCTTTCTCCCGGGCGTCACGTTCGAGATCGAGCCGGACGGCTCGGTTGCGACAAAACTGCACAATGTCCAACGACTCGCCGCGGTGTGCACCTATGGCGCGTCCAGACTGCAGTGCGCCCTGCTCGGCGACGCGCCGCGACATTTCATCAAGCGGTCGGTAAAGGCGGTGTGCAAGCCCGGCGCCGCATGCGACTATCTCGCGCTCTACGATCTGAACACGTCTACGGACGCCGACCGCTCCGGCTTTCTCAAACGGGTTTCGAAACATTTCGCCGCCTGGTGAGCGGTGCGCCGGCCGCGGCCGATCGTTAGTCCTTGTCCGACCCGAACGCCTCGGCTGGCGCGGCGTCGTCCGTCGACCGCGACGTCACAAGGAGCGGCGGGATCGCGCTGGCGGCTTCCAGGCGTTGAGAGACGGCGCCGAGGGTCAGCGCTTCCGACCGGACCTCGGCGGCCGCGAGCGCGCTCGAAAGCAGCAGGAACGCCGCGAGCCACAAGAGGGTATGCGGTCGCTCGTCGCCCTGCACAGACACGGCCAGCGCCGCTCTCCGACCGGAATGAAAACGAGGCGCCCTCAGCATAGAAGCCTCCGCGAAACGATGGACCTTTTGGCTGAACGCGCGCCCCAACCTCGCGTTCCAAGCCTGGCGTAAGAAAAAACGCCCGGACGGAGGTCCGGGCGTTCGAGGGGGGATCTATCGCGCGAAATGACTACGGCATGACGCGCACGATCCGATGATGCCGGTCGACGATCACCCGTTGATTGTTAAGCACGATGTACTGGTAGTCCGGATACTGGGGGACCGCGTAGTACGTATAGGTGTCGGGCAGCGATTCGCCAACGACAACCGGCTGCTGATAAACAACCGACGGCTGTGACGGCAGCGACGATCCGACCAGCGCGCCGATACCCGCGCCGACAACGGTGCCAACAGGCCCTCCGACCACCGTTCCTACGGCTGCGCCTCCGACCGCGCCTCCAACCGCCCCAACCGGTCTATCGTCGGCGTAAGCTGTGAGCACAGGCGCAGCGCATGTCGCGGCGATGACCGCCAAAACAATCGACTTCATGTTCGACCTCCGAGTTTTGTGAACCGGAACCGCCCCCGACCCTGGCGTCCAACGTTCACTCGCCGCAAAGGTTCCTTGGTGGCGCCAGTTCCTTCGCAAGTGGGAAGCGCTGCTCGTCCCGCGGGTCGGATGTCCTGCGCGACGCCACGGTGAACAAGCGCAGCGCCGGCACGTTTAGCAGGCGGATGCAGGAGGATTGAGCAATGGCCTACCTGGGACAGATCGACGCCGTAAGGCAAAAGGTGACGGCCACGGGCAACGACGTGGCCGACGGGGCGGCGAAAATTGCCGACAGGGTGCAGACGCATGGGGCGGCCCTGTCGCAGGACATCGGCGGCCGCGTAGCCGATATATCCGGCCAAGTCTCCGACACCGTGAAGGGCGTCAGCGCCGACGCTGCGGATTTGACGGCGACAATGGGCAATGGGCTATGCGTGGGACGCGCTCGAGGAGCGGTTTCGCGAACTCGTCCGCCGTCGGCCGGTGCGCGCGGTCGTTGTCTCCGTCGCGGTCGGAGTTGTCCTCGGCTTCGTGAGCCGCAGCTGAAGGGATTCGGGCCTTCCCGGGTGGAGCCGCCTTCAGGATCTCCGCCGAGATTCGTCAAGGATCCGCCGGAGGGAACGGGCAAGCAGACCGCGGGTGTACGGTTTGGATATCAACTGCACGTCGGGGTCGAGCCGGCCTTCGTGGACGATGGCGTTGCGGGTGTAGCCGGTGGTGAAGAGGACGGCGAGGCCCGGCTTTAGCCGCAGCGCTTCGTCGGCGAGATTTCGACCATTCATTCCGCCGGGAAGAACGACATCGGTGAAAAGGGCGTCCACGCGCTCCGCCTCGCGCAGAAGGGCGAGGGCCTCAACGCCGTCGCTGCCGGCGATCACCCCATAGCCGAGACTTTCGAGCGCCGTGCGCGCGAAATCGCGCACGCCGTCGTCGTCCTCGACCATCAGCACCACTTCGCCCGGCTGCGCGTTCGGCGCCCCGGCTTCCGACGGCTCCTGGGACTCCGGCGCCGCAGCGACGAGAGACGCGTCCGTCAACCGCGGCAGGTAGATCTTGACCGTCGTTCCCTGGCCGGGCTCGCTGTAAATGCGAATGTGCCCCTTGGATTGCTTGACGAAGCCGTGGATCGTGGCGAGCCCGAGTCCGGTACCCTTGCCGACATCTTTCGTGGTGAAGAACGGCTCGAAGACGCGCGCCAGGATGTCGGGGGGAATGCCGGGGCCGGTGTCGCTCACCGACAGAAGCACGTACTGTCCCGGCGCGACGTCCCCAAACTGGGCAACATAGTCTTCGTCGAGCCACGCATTGGCGGTTTCGATCGTGACGCGGCCGCCGCCTGGCATCGCGTCGCGCGCATTCACCACGAGATTGACGATCGCATTGTCGACATGGCTCGGATCGGCAAAGGCTGGCCACAGCCCGGCAGCGAGCACGGTCTCGATCTTGATCGATTCGCCGACCGTGCGAATGAGCACGTCGGACATGTTGGCGACCGCCCGGTTAAGATCCAGCCGGGTCGGCGCGAGAGGCTGCTGGCGGGCGAAGGCGAGCAGCTTCCGGGTCAGCGCGGCCGCCCGTCGCGCCCCCTCGGCCGCCGTCTCCACGGGCCGAGCCAGCAGGCCGAGATCGGCTGCGGTTCCCGAATCGATTCGCCGCCTCACCGTGTCGAGATTGCCGATCACGATCGTGAGCAGGTTGTTGAAATCGTGCGCGATGCCTGCCGTGAGCTGGCCGACGAGCTCGAGCTTCTGCGTCTGCAACAGCCTCGATTCGGCCTCCCGCCGGCTCGCCGCTTCGGCCTTAAGCGCGTCCGATTGCGCGCGCAACTCCTGGATGTAGGACCAGCTCGTCGTCACAACGGTCGTCGAGGCGACCATGGCGAGGGCGAGACTCAGGAGCGTGATCCCGAGCAGGAGCGCCTGGAGCTGTTCGGCGCTGGACTGGCGGGCGCGCAGAAGCTTTGCTTCTGTGGCGTCGAAATCGGCGAAAAGCTCCCGGATCAGTTGGCGCAGCGCCTCGCCGTCGCCGCGCGAAAGCGACGTGACGACCGTCGCCGGCCCGGTGTTCGTGATCGTCGCGGCGTGATCGAAAAGCGCCTGATAGGCCTCGACCAGGCGATCGATCTCATCGATCTGATCGACCTGCGGGGGATTGTCGCTCACAAGGCGGCGCGCCTCTCTGAGGTTGTCGAACACTGGTCGCCAGGCGTCACGATAGCCGATGAGCGAGTTGGAGGTTGGGCTCAGGATGTGATCGCGGAGCGCGATCTCCGCATCCTGAAGGTTCTGCATCGCTTGCGCAGCGATCCCGCGAACCTTGTAGGTGTGTTCGACCCAGTCCGTCGCCTCGTCGACCCGGAAGGTCAAAACGGTCGCGAGCGCTGCGGCGAGCATGAGCAGACCAGCGCTGCTGACGGTCAGGATCAGGCCGGTGCGGCGGGGCCGGTCGGTCCACAGGCCGTTGATCGAATTGGTCAGGCGCGCGAAAAAAGACGCGATCATCCCGATTATCTACGCGGCGCGTTTGCGGCCGTCGAGCCGAAACGCGAGTCCATGAAAGGAACAGGCCGTGGCGCGCATACTGATCGTCGATGACGAGCCGTTGATCGCCATGATGGCGGAAGAGTGGCTGAGCGAATTGGAGCACGCCGTCATTGGCCCCGCCTACGATCTCGACGGGGCGCTGGCGCTGGCCGAGGGCGATCGCCCCGATGCGGCAATCCTGGACCTGACCCTCGGGACGCAAGACAGCTATCCGGTCGCAGCCCGCCTTCGCGAGCTTACGGTTCCTTTCGCCTTTGCCAGCGGCCATGGCCGCGAGTTCCTGGCGCCGGAATTCCGAGACGCCCTTCTGCTTCCAAAACCGTTCGAGTTCGAGACGTTTCGAGTCCTTGTGGGAACTCTTTTGGCGTTGAGCGCTCCTCGAGACGGCGGGCCACGATGAAAGGCGGACAAAACACCGGGTGAGGTTCCACGGTCCGACGCGGTCCGACGCTTCTGATTTCCCAGATCGGGAACCATTCGGCCGAATTGGTGTTATGCTACGAGGTTTGGGGTTGGCCCGCGCGCGATTTCCGGCGCGGGTTCATCGCGTAATTCGAGACCAGTTGATGATTGAAGATCCGCGAGAGCCGAATGATCGGGTACGGTCGAGCGACGAAGATTTGCACGACGACGATCAGGGCCCGGGGCCTGAAGTGAGCCCGATCGTCGTCGACGCCATCGCCAAAGCCCTTCAGTCGCATTTCCGGGCGATCGCCGAGCTTCCGCTGCCGGATCGCTTTTTGGTGCTGCTGGCCGAACTTGAGGCCCGGGAGCGTCGGAATGAAACCTGAGCCCGACGGTTCGAAATCCGGCGGTCCGATCCTGCATTCCTCCTCGCCGGACGCCGCCTTCCGCGAAGCGTTGATCCGGGAAATGCCGGGTCTGCGGGCGTTTGCGGTGTCCCTTGCGGGTTCGTTTCACCAGGCCGACGATCTCCTGCAGGAAACGCTACTCAAGGCGTGGAGCAGCTCCGACAGTTTCACGCCCGGCACGAACATGCGCGCGTGGCTGTTCACGATCCTGCGCAACACCTATTATTCGCTTTATCGCCGGCGCGGCCGGGAGGTTCAGGATACGGACGGCGTCTATTCGGGACGCATCGCCACGCCTCCCAATCAGGAGGGCGCGCTCGACATCGCCGATTTCCAGGCCGCGCTGGCCAAGCTGCCTCCGGAACATCGCGACGTTCTGCTGATGGTCGGCGCATCGGGATTTTCCTACGAGGAGGCGGCGGAAATCTGCGGGGTCGCCGTCGGAACGGTGAAGAGCCGGCTCAATCGCGCCCGCGCCAGGCTCTCCGAGGCGCTGGGGATCACCGAAGCCGCCGATCTCGGTCCAGGCCGCGCCTTCCAGGCAGTCGTCAAAAACCAGGATGTCTAGCAACGAAGCAGGCGAGGCTCTGCCTGATGAAGACGGTGAGAGCGCGACTGCTCGGGGTGATGTCGCTGATCGTGATTCCGGTAGCCGCCGGGATCGTTCTGATCGCGTACTCCGGCTACGCGGCGGAGGAGCGCGACGTCCGCGCGGTCCAGGCGACAGCCGCGAACGGGCGCGCCCAGGTCGTTCGCTCATGGCTCGACACGGTCGGGGGCGCCCTCGTCGACCAGTCCACAGCCGCCGCCTTCCTCAATGCTGGCCCCTGCACCCAGCTCGCCCAGGCCTTCATCCGTCGCAACGTGGATTATGCGGCGGTCCGCTTCGTCGACGCGTCCGGCAAGGCCTGTGTTGCCGGCGAGCCGATTGACCTCTCGCAACTTCCGGCGGGGACGTCGGGCTCCAACTCGAGCGCGGGTTTTCGTACGGCCCTCGTCGAGGGCCGGCTGTGGATTGCAGCGGCGGGCTCGGCCGCGGCGTCCAGGCCGGAGCCAAGCGGCGTGCTCGTTCTCAAAACGGGCGCAGTCACTTCGCGCCTCGACCTGATCGACACCCTTGGCGAGACCCATCTGGCTCTGATCGCGAATGACACGACGCTGATTTCGCAATCGATCCCTGGGGACTCGGACTCCTGGCTGCCGGAGTCGATTCCCGCCGCCGTCGAGGGGAAGAACTGGGTCGGACGCGACCGAAACGGCCGCCTCGGATCGTTCGTGTTGACGGCGCCCTTCGGGCCTCACCTTTCGATTCTGACACGGTTCGACGACCGCCGGCTCCTCGACGCGTGGCGACGGCTGGTCGCAATCTGTCTTGCGCCCCTTGCCCTCCTCGCCCTGCTCAGCTTCGCCTACGCCAGCTCCATCCAGCGCGACGTGGTGAGGTGGATCAAGGGCATCGAAGCCGCCGCGCGCAGGCGAAGCGGCGACCCGAACAGCTCCGCGTCCGCGCCGGTCAATGCGAGAATGCCGGCCGAACTCAGAAGCGTCGCGCATGCTTTCAACGCCATGGCGGAGCACGTGACCCAGCGGCATGTCGCGCTGCAGACCTCGCTCGCCGAGAACCGCGCCCTGATGCAGGAAATGCATCATCGCGTCAAAAACAGCCTCCAGGTCATCCAGAGCTACGTGGCGCTGATCCGTCGCATGGAGAAGCGCGCCGACTCCGTCGCTTTGACCCGCATTTCGGGAAGCGTTTCGGTGCTCTCCGTCGCCTACCGCATGGCACTCACTCCAGGCGGGATGCGTCCGGTGCCCGTCAAGCCGTTCCTCGAGGAGGTCGCAAGCGCCCTCTTCGCCAGTCTGCGCCGGCCCTACCAGACAGCGACGGCGGCAATCGAATGGGAAGGCGAGCTCGATGTCGATCGGGCGATCCCGCTCGGCCTCGGCATGGTGGAGGCGATCATCGCCGGAATTGACGGCGTCAAGACCACCGCTGTCGCGGTTCGCCTCTTTCCGACTGACGGAGGCAAGGTCGAGTTGATCGTCAGAGCCGACGTTGCGCCGGTCGACGATCAGCCCCCCGACAAGATCATGATCGGCCTTGCCGGACAGCTTGGCGCGACCGACGCGCGAGCGAGCGACGATATTCTGGCTTGGCGCTTCGCGCCTTGACCGGCGGCGACGACGACCGGGTCCGCCGCCGCCGATCCGAATTCCCTGCTAGCAGGGAATTTTCTTGCGCCGCGGTCGGCGCTCCGTTCCAGAAAGTCCTGCAATCGCATGGCGTTGCAGGACTTTCAACCCGCCGGTTGCGGGCTGGCGCGGGCGCGGAACAGGGAATTTTAAACGACCGGAACAGGGAACGAACAGGCGGTTTCGAAGCGGATCAGGGAATTATCAGGCGGATGAAAACGGGGCGCGATAACGGGCGCGGCCGGGTTGTAGCCCACGAGCCTTCTGGCCCACTGGATCATCCTTCGACAAGCTCAGGATGAGGTTTGTTTGCGAGCGGCGTCCGATCGGAACAAAGGCGGCGTCGAAGGGTTCTCCGAAGGCCTCGCCGGCACGGCCGCTCTGCGCGAGAGGCGCTTGCCGGCGGTTCGCATGAGCGCCTCGGGGCGCGCAATCAGACGGCTGGGCTGCACGGGGGATCTGTCTTATGCGCCTTTTCGAATGCCAGGGTTGCCATTCGGCCCTTCATTTCGGCAATACCGTTTGCGTCACCTGCGGCCGGCGGGTCGGCTATCTCCAGGATCGCCTGGCGATGAGCGCGCTCGAGGGCGGTCCGGCTGTTTGGAACGCGCTGGGCGCGGCCGGCGCGCGCTACCGGTTCTGCGCCAATGCGGAGGCCGGGGTCTGCAACTGGATGCTGGCCGAAGCGGAGGCGTCTTCTTTTTGTGAGTCCTGCCGGCACAACCATCTCGTGCCGGATCTGTCGGTGCCGGCGAACGTCGAACGCTGGGGCAAGATCGAGCTGGCGAAACGCTACGTGATTCGGGCGCTGATGCGGTGGCGGCTGCCCCGGCCGGACCGAAAGCAGGACCCGGAAAGCGGCCTCGCCTTCGACCTGATCGCCGACGAGACCCGCGCGGACGGACGCATCAAGCGGGTCCTGACCGGGCACGACAACGGACTCATCACGCTCAACATCGCCGAAGCCGACGATGCGGAGCGTGAGGCGAGACGCGCGGCGATGCGGGAGCCGTACCGCACCCTTCTCGGCCACATCCGTCACGAGATCGGCCATTATTACTGGGACCGGCTGGTCAGTGACGAGGGCCGGATCGGCGAGTTCCGCGACGCTTTCGGCGACGAGACGCAGGATTACGCCTCGGCGCTCGAGCGCCACTACCGCGACGGCGCTCCGCCGGATTGGATGAACCGCTTCATCAGCGCCTATGCGAGCGCCCATCCGTGGGAAGATTTCGCCGAGACCTGGGCGCATTATTTGCACATCGTCGACGCGCTCGAGACTGCGCGCTCCTACGGGATCGACGCCCGCGCCAGCTTTACCTCCGACAACGCCAATGCGAGACTGAACTTCGAGCCCTACTCGGCCGACTCGGCGGGCAGGCTGGTCGACGCGTGGGTTCCGCTGACCGTGGCGCTGAACGGCGTCAACCGCAGCATGGGCCAGCCCGACCTCTATCCTTTCGTCCTGTCCAAGCCTGTGGTCGGCAAGCTCGAGTTCGTTCATGCGCTCATCCACGCGCGGAGGGAAACTTTTGCGGCGCCGGCCGCCCCAGCGAAAGTCGCGGAGCCGGAGCGTATCGAAGCGTAGGCAGGATGGCGTGGACGGCGTGCGTCTCGCGCGCCTTCAGGGCGGCGAGTCGCCGCCCGTCCGAGGCGGCCGTCCGCGCCCGCTGAGACGCGCGGGTCTGGAGGCGATTGCCTCCGCCCCGCCCGTCGGGCAGAGTTGCGATCATGTCCGCGCCCCTGAACCGCCTCGTCATCGCGCTCGCCCAAGTCCCCTGCATTGTCGGCGACATCGCCGGCAATGCGGAGCGGCTGAGGACGGCGCGCGCCGAGGCGGCAAGGTTCGGGGCGGACCTTGTGCTGACGCCGGAACTCTTTCTCTCCGGCTATCCGCCCGAGGACCTGGTGCTGAAGCCGGCCTTCCAGGAGGCCTGCCGCGCGGCCTGCGAGGCGCTCGCCCGAGAGACCGCCGATGGCGGCCCGGCGGTGCTGGTCGGCCTGCCGTGGGTCGAGAAGGGCCAGCTGCACAACGCCATCGCGCTGCTCGACTGCGGCCGGATCGAGGCGGTGCGGTTCAAGGTCGACCTGCCCAATTATGGCGTGTTCGACGAGAAGCGGGTGTTCGTCCCCGGCCCGTCGCCGGGTCCGATCGTGTTTCGCGGCGTGCGGATCGGCACGCCGATCTGCGAGGACATCTGGGGTCCGGACCCGGTCGAATGCATCCTCGAGACCGGCGGCGAAATCCTGCTTGTGCCCAACGCAAGCCCTTACGAGCGCGACAAGCTGGCCATCCGCCAGAATGTCGCGGTCAACCGGGTGGTCGAGAGCGGCCTGCCGCTGATCTATCTCAACATGGTTGGCGGCCAGGACGAGGTCATTTTCGAAGGCGCCTCCTTCGCGCTCAATCCCGACCGCAGCCTTGCCGTACAGCTTCCCGCCTTCCGGCCGATGGTCGCGCGCACGGTGTGGGAGCGGGGCGGCAAAGGCTGGACCTGTGTCGAGGGGCCGAAGGAGGTGGTCGAGGAGGGCGACGAGGCCGACTATTCCGCCTGCGTCTTGGGGCTGCGCGACTATGTCGACAACAACCGCTTTCCCGGGGTGGTGCTCGGCCTTTCGGGCGGCGTCGATTCGGCGCTGTGCGCGGCCATGGCCGTCGACGCGCTCGGCGCCGCGCGTGTCCATGCGGTGATGCTGCCCTACCGCTTCACCTCGAACGAATTGCTCGCCGACGCCGCCGCCTGCGCCGAGGCGCTCGGCATTCGCTACGACATCGTGCCAATCGCCGAGCCGGTCGAGGGGGTCGAGCACGCGCTGGCGCGGATGTTCGCCGGCAAGGCGCGCGACATCACCGAGGAGAACATCCAGAGCCGCGCCCGCGGCGTGATTCTGATGGCGATTTCCAACAAGTCGGGCGCGATGGTGGTCACGACCGGCAACAAGTCGGAAATGTCGGTCGGCTACGCCACGCTCTACGGCGATATGAACGGGGGCTTCAATCCGATCAAGGACCTCTACAAGATGGAGGTGTTCCGGCTCGCCGCCTTGCGCAACCGCTGGAAGCCGGTGGGCGCGCTCGGACCGGACGGCGAGGTGATTCCCGAGAACATCCTCACGAAGCCGCCGAGCGCCGAACTGCGCGAGAACCAGAAGGACGAGGATTCGCTGCTGCCCTATCCGGTCCTCGACGCCATCCTAAACGGGCTGGTCGAGAAGGAGATGCGGGTCGCCGACATCATTGCCGAGGGTTATGACCCGGAGACGGTGAAGCGGATCGAAAAGCTCCTCTATCTCGCCGAGTACAAGCGCCGCCAGTCGCCGCCGGGGGTCAAGGTCGGCCCGAAGAATTTCGGCCGCGACCGGCGCTATCCGATCGTCAACCGCTTCCGCGACTCCGGCCTCGCGGCGCAGGTCCCGGACGCCTCCATCGCGCCGCGCGGACAAGCAGGGACGAGCGAGCGGTTCGACGAATAGACCGCACCTATCCGGATACCCACTACATGTAGGGATGCCGGGGTCATTCTTCCTGCCGCGCCAAGCGCCAGGTGCGGCCGTCCCTGAAACAAACTTCGGAGGCATCAGCTCGAGCCGGTGCGTAACATTCGTAAGCAACTGAACGTCGCGTCTCGACGTAGTGCTGCCGTTTCGGACCGCGGCCTTGAACGCCTCAATTGGAAGAGGAAGCGGACCTACAGCGAAGGCGCAATCTCCGCCCACAAGAGACATTCCGCGTGACGATGCGAATGGGTCCGATGGGCGGCGAGCGGGCGTTGGCCGAAGGGCGGGAATGGGCAGGGTAGCAGGCGTACAAAGCTGAGCCTGCTCGCGCGGAGCCCGCCCTGACCAGACTTTACTCTTCAGCCTCCGACCTAGTGATCGACCGCCTAGCGACGATTGGGACCGGCCCGAAGGTCGTTGGCCACGGGCGCCGTGTCGTGTTCCAGTGGCTGAGGTCATCAGACCCAGTTAGCCAAGATTTTACGAATGAATTCGCAATTGCGGTCTCGGTCGATCGCATCGACGGGATGGAAGGCGGCAAGCATGACCCGTTCGACGCGAATTAACGAGAGAGGCTCGCCATGGTGGCACCGGCGTGGACGCGGGCGCGCCGTGCGACGGCCGTTCCCGCGCCTTGAGGCGCAACGGAACCAGCAACCGACTTGATTTAATCGCGATCCCCAGCCAAATTGGTCGTCATTGTGGACGGCGTGATCCCGGTTTACGCGGTCAGATTAAACTCGCAGCGAAGGCGGGTTTCGGATGAGTGATATTTTCATTAGTTACCGACGGTTAGAGACGGATATGGCGGCTGGTCGTCTCTACGCTCAACTCAAGGCGCAATTTGGGGAAGGAAGCGTCTTCATTGATACGGGAGGCATTCCTCCCGGCGTTGACTTCATTGACGAGCTTGCCGTTCGCTTGAGCTCATGTCGGATCTTCCTCGCGGTAATCGGACCACACTGGGCCCGGGTCCGCACTGGGCTTTCAAGACGAATAGGTCTCCCTGGCGATTTCGTCAGGCTTGAGGTCTTCGCAGCTTCGAACCGCCGAATAACGCTCATTCCGATTCTCGTATCTGGGGCGCAAATGCCTACCGCAAAGGACCTCCCGAATTCAATCGGGCGGCTTTGCGATATCCAAGCAGTTCGCGTCTCGACAGATAACTTTGCTCAGGACGTCAACGCTATCGTTCCCCAAATACGCGATGCCTTGGCCACCTGGACGTCTCTTACGGACGAGGAGTTCAAGAAAGAGCGAATACGAATTCGTGACCTATTACTCGTTAATTTGGACCAAGAAAAGAAAACCCTCACGCGAAGGTCTGTTCTTACAGCAGCGGGTATCTCTATACCCTCGGTCGGCTTGGTCTATGTAGGCTTTCATAAGCCGCCAAACACCAACCAACCGCTTTTCGCGCAACCTACGCAAGGTGCCACGTCCTTCAAGATTCCGCACTCTTCTGACGCTGACGCTTATGAAATAATTGATAGGATGAACAGAGATCGCACCATTAAGCCCTTAAAGTTCCGGCCCTCACGAGGTGGGACGGAGCCGATATTGAGATTATCCGATGTTTTTGGTAGCCAAGGCAAACAAGTCTGGGCTGCTATCGAGAACAAACAAGAAATTTGTTTCCATTCAGTAGGTTGCACGGGGAGCACGCGTGGCCCAAGTGATATGGCTCTCGTTGCAGATAGGCTAGCCGATGAAATTAACGGGAAAATTACCAATATACTTCCCGTAAAACCAACGTTTATGTTCCATTTGGGAGATATTATATACAGCTTTGGTGAGGAGGCTTACTATTATGATCAATTTTACTTTCCTCACAGAAACTATCTCGGGCCAATTGTTGGGATTCCTGGCAATCATGACGGTTTAGTAAGGCCTGGAGATCCCGAGTCAAGTACGCTCGCAAGTTTCTTTAAGCGTTTTTGTGCAGATGAATTCGTTCCTGCTCTACCGGCCGCGCTCGATGTTATTCGCACTCCACAAATTCAGCCAGGAGCGTATTTTATCTTCGAAGCGCCTTTTGTAAGAATTATAGGACTATATTCTAACAACCTAGAGGATCCTGGAGTTATTGCTGACGATAGCATTGGATTCGACCAACTTAATTTCCTTGAAGAGGCTCTCGGGCGAATCAGAAGTGAGCGTTATAAGGGAGCGATAATTTTCGCTCACCATCATCCAGTTTATACATCTGGAAGCGTGAACGGTCTTAGTCTTGGTATGAGGAACCAGATTGACACATTGCGCAAGAAGTTGGGCATATGGCCTCATGCTGTTTTAAGCGCGCATGCACACAATTATCAGCGATTTACAAGAAAAATTGATGGAAAAGAGATACCCTATGTAGTCGCTGGAGCTGGCGGGCATGGTCTTGCTAGGCTCCGCCGCGCCGGAGTAGATTTGTCTGGAGGTTTACCGTGGCGTTTAGAGCTTGAGAGCGACGACGTTGTGTTGGAGCAATATGATGATCATAGTTACGGCTTCTTGCGGTTAAATGTGACCGGCGACAGCGTTAAAATACGTTACATTGGGGCTGAAAAGGGCGATGAGAGGGACGGCGTGACTATCGA
Organism: uncultured Alphaproteobacteria bacterium; assembly: GCA_963822215.1. Classification (GTDB taxonomy): domain Bacteria; phylum Pseudomonadota; class Alphaproteobacteria; order Rhizobiales; family Beijerinckiaceae; genus Roseiarcus. The sequence goes on along the minus strand of CAWGGX010000004.1, from coordinate 457,076 downwards.
TGTTAACTCAAGAATGATCGTCTCATAATAGCCGAATGTGTCCCCGATGTCGCTTAGCGAACGCATTTGCCTGACCCGAATCAAATCCGACGAAGCGTTCGCTGTGTCGACGATGGATTGAGCGGATGCGGCCCCGCCGCACCTCGGCTCGCGCCTGGTGATCGCGGCGCACTGCCTATGACGCGACGAAGCCGTTTTCGAACGCCCACTCATCGCGCGGGGCTTCTGTTGCACCAACGCGCGGTATCCGGTGTAAACCGCACGCCCCGGCCTGATCGCCAAGGACAGCAGTGGGTCCAACTGACGCGTTTGAAGCTCGCTCCGGGAACGGCAGAACCTGGCGCCCCTCTGCCGTACCGGAGCGAGCGCGAATGGCAGCAAAGGCCCCGATTTGTCGCGTTCGCCAAACCGTCCGGCAGCGCCCGCTTCTTGCGCATTGCGGGCGCACCGGGCGTCGGCTTCGACTGATCGCAATCCGCTCTTCGCGATGTTCTGCTGGCGCCTTGATCGATGCCTGTCATGAACGGCCGATCAGACGGCGTCGGCGCTGCGCACCATAGCGCTGCGTAGGCCTCGGCCGCCTCCACCGTCGGGAATTCCGAATCCCCGCCGCCGATCGATTGCTCCCTCCAATCAAGAGGGCTAGAACAGTCCGTAGAAGAACGCGGGAGGAGGACATGGCGGCCAAGTGGCGTCTCACCGGCGACTATTTTGAGAACTGCAATTGCGACGTGGTGTGTCCGTGCCTGGTCTCGACGGCTGCGCCGCTGACCGCGAGGCCGACCCAGGGCGTCTGCGACGTGCCGCTCGTGTTTCATATCGATAAAGGCGACTATGACGGCGTTGCGCTCGACGGCCTGAACGTCGCCGTCGTGGCCCACACGCCGGGTCCGATGGCGCAGGGCGACTGGACGCTTGCCGCCTATATCGACGAGCGCGCGGACGAGAAGCAGACCGCCGCGCTCGCCGCCATTTTCGGCGGCGGCGAGGGCGGCCCGATGGCGGCCTTCGCCCCCTTGGTCGGCAAGCATCTCGGCGCGAAAAAGGTCGCGATCACGTACAGCATCAACGGCAAGTCGCGGTCGGTCGAGATCCCGAACATCATGCATTTGACGGTCGAACCGCTTCCCAGCGCGCACCCGAGCGGCGAGACCTGGGCCGCGGCCGGCCACCCGGTCGCCCCCGACAAGCTCGCCTTCGCCGTGGGCGCCAAGGGCAATACTTTCGCCGACCACGGCATGCGCTGGGATAATTCAGGCAAGAACGGCCACTATGCGCCGATCAACTGGTCGAACTAACCCTCAGAGGGCGCAGAGAGAGGAACGTGTCCGACTCGACGGTTGACCGCCTTGTGCTGCGCGACCGATGGATCGTCGGCGCCTGCGTCGCTCTGATCACCGTCCTCGCATGGGTCTGGCTTTGGCGGGAGGCGCAGGCGATGGCGCCTGACGAATCCATGCCCGGCATGGAAATGCCCGGCGCGGCGATGATTTCTCCGGCGGATGCTTCGGCCTACCTTATCAGCACGTTCGTCATGTGGTGCCTGATGATGGTCGCGATGATGCTGCCCTCCGCCGCGCCAATGATCCTGTTCTACGGCGCGCTCGCGCGCGGCGCCCGGGCCCAGAGCGCGGTCCTCGCGCCGACATCGATTTTCGCCGCCATGTATCTGGCTGTCTGGGGCGGATTCTCAGCGTTGGCGACTATGGCCCAATGGCTGCTGGTCCGCAGCGGCGCAGTCTCCGAAATGACCCTTGCGTTCGGCAACCAACGGATCGGCGGCTCTCTCCTGATCGCCGCCGGCCTCTATCAGGCGACCCCGCTCAAGCGAGCCTGTCTCAATACTTGCCGTTCGCCGATGTCGTTTCTCATGCGATTCTGGCGGCCGGGCTGGACGGGCGCTGCCCGGCTCGGCCTGGTGCATGGAGCGAGTTGCCTGGGCTGCTGCGCCGCGCTCATGGCGCTGTTGTTCGTTTTCGGTGTGATGAATCTCGTCTGGGTCGCCGCGCTAGCGCTGGTCGTGCTGGCGGAGAAGGTCTTTCCAATCGGACCGCGGATCGGCGGGGTCGCCGGCGTCATTTCGGTGGTGGTCGGTCTTGCTCTGCTTCTCGGCCTTCGGGCGCCGACCTGAACGGCGGATCGGGTCGGAGGCGCTTTCGCCTATTTCGCGAAGCGGTTGCTCTGTCGTCTGGCTTTCATGCGCCTCGGCTATGCGACAGCATGGGACTGGAGGAATGGCGATGGATGAGGCCGAACTCGACAAGCTGCAGGCCGACTACAAGAAGGCGGTCGACGATTGGGTGACGGCGATCCGTGCCGAGGAAGAGCTGGCGTCCGTGCACCATTCGGTCGCCGAGCTCGACAAGTGGGAAGAGGCCCACGCCATCGAGCACAAGGCCAGCAGGGAAGTGATCTATCGCAAGCGCCTGTACGAGGACGGGCTGCGGCGCGACCTGTTCGGGTTCTGAGCACATTCTCGTTGGCCGGCCAACGGATCCTTGCGGCGGTCGGACGGGCGGCGTCTCGCCGCCCTGAACGCGCGGGACGCGCGCCGTCCGTTGGCGAGACGCCGCCCCTCCGATTTCCGGCGAGAGCTTGCGCGGCTCACGCCGGCGCTTCGACGCCCTCGACAATGAAGACCCGGTAGTCCGCGCCCAGCAGGCGATGCGGAAGGGCTTCCTGATAGGCCGGGCTGTTGTAATAGGCCCTCGCCGCCTCGATCGTCGGGAATTCGAGAATGACCGCGCCGTCGATCGGCGCGCCCTCGATCGACTCGTGCTTGCCGTAAAGCGCCCGCACCGTCACGGGATGGCCGGCGGCCGCGGGCTTGGCCTTCTCCCGATAACGCTCGTATTCGGCGCGATTGCGTAGCTTTTCCCGAGTGAACACGACATAGGCGACCATCGCCCCCTCCAACACGTTGCCGACGCGGCATTGTCGAAGGGGCGCGAGGCGTTTTCGTGTCCAAGATCGCTTGTACACAAGATACCATTATGCTGGAGATCTCGGCGAGGCCCGCGCCGATGAACCGAATCGAAGACTGCATCTCTTTCGTGATCGGCAAGGCCGCGCAGCAGGTGAGCCGGCGCGCCCGCGAAGCGCTCGAGCCGCAGGGCGTGACGCCGACGCAATACGCCCTGCTCAAGGTTCTGTCGGACGCCGACGGCCAGACCGGCGCGGACCTCGGACTGCGGCTGGCGATCGACAGCGCGACAATGACCGGCGTCGCCGACCGACTGGCCGCGGCCGGCCTCATCGACCGACGTCCCGATCCGCAGGATCGCCGCCTGCAGCGCCTGTTCCTGACCGAGCGGGCGCGCGAGCGCCAGGCGGCGCTGGATGAGGCCATGGATCGGTTGAATGCCGAGGTCGCAGCGGAGCTCCGCGGCGAAGCCGATCGTCTGTGGGCGAATTTGCGGGCGCTGGCCGGGCGAAGGCCATGAGGAGGCGAAGCCGATGTTCGACACCAAGATCGCCGTCGTGGTCCGGGACGACCTCGCCGTCTGGCAGAAGCTGAACGTCGTCGCCTTTCTGACCAGCGGCGTCGTCGGCGCCAACCCGGGACTGATCGGCGAGCCCTACGAGGACGCCGTCGGCAATCGCTACAATGCGTTGATGATCCAGCCGACCATCATTCTGAGCGCCGACCGCGACACGTTGAAAACCATCTATGGGCGCGCCTTGGAGCGTCGGGCGCGCCTGTCGCTCTACATCGAGGACATGTTCTCCACCGGACACGACGCCGCCAACCGGGCGGCCGTGAAACACCATCCGCCGGAGACGCTGAACGTGGTCGGCCTCGCGCTTCGCGAGGAGAAAAAGACGGTCGACAAGATCACCAAGGGCGCGCGGATGCACCCCTGACAACCGATGATTCACCGACGTTCAAGGCGCTTCGCGCAGATCTTCGCCACGCCCGGCGGCCCCCACCGGGGCGCAGGGCGAAAAGCTGAAGCGATAGGCACCGTTGGCGGGGGCGACGACGGTCAGCGCGCCGGGCGCCTGGGCGTCGCCGAACACGACAAGTGGGAAGAGCCCCGCTATACGTGGAGCACAAGGCCGACAAAAGGCGATCCCGTTTGCACGCGACCGACAAGCGGAGAGAAAAAATGTGTTGCCAACTTGTCACGTTACGGGTCAAATTCCTGCGGAATTGGGACGGGAAGTTGACTTCGCGACTCTTGGGTTGCATGGGGACTCGCCCGCGTCGTTTTGCTGCGGTCAATGAGAGGGGAGGGGCCTATTCCTCGCTCGCGCCGACTGGTTTTCGCGACATTGATTGCGCTTGCGATCGGCCACGCCGCTCAGGCGCAGCAGATCGGTTCGACCGCCGAGGCGCACAACAATGTGTCGCGCGAACTTGCCGGCGCCGCCGCCGCCCTCACCGCCGGCGACTCGGTTTTTCGCGACGAGATCGTCCACACTGCGGCGGAATCCACCGCCAAGCTCGTCTTCCTCGATTCGACCAACCTGGCGATCGGGCCGATGTCGCGGGTGACGCTCGACGTCTTCGTCTATTCTGGCCAGGCCAGCGCGCAGAAAATGACGGTCAACCTCGCCAAGGGGCTGTTTCGCTTTACCACCGGCGCGCTCGACAAGAGAGCTTACGTGATCTCGACGCCGACCGCCTCGATCGGCGTGCGCGGCACGGTGCTCGACATCGGCGTCCAGGGTCCGCAACAGATGCGTGTGACGCTGGTCGAAGGCCAGGCGCTGGTTTGCCCCAGGCGGCCGGGGATCACGTTCGAGCAGCAAGTGCGGAACTGCACCCAGGGCGGGGGCGGTCGCTGCGAGTGCCTCGACCTCAATCACGCCGGACAGACGGCGCAGGTGAAGAAGTCGGGCGGCGCGAATGAGGCGACCTTTGTCTCGACCCCGGTCGATTTTGCCTCGCTCTGCTCAGGCGGCGGTTCGCTCTGCTCCGGTTCAAACTATGCCTCGCTGACGCCCGGCGGCGGCGGGGGCGGCGGCTTCCCATCGGGGGCGCTATGCGGACACTAGGACCCTTCAGCGCGAGGCGCGCAGGCTGGCTTTTGGTCCTCTCCGGCTCCACGGCGCTTGGGCTGTCGTCCACTGCGGCGTTGGCGGAGTGCACGGGCAGCGAGGGCGTCAACATCCTGGCCTCGGCCGGCGAGACCTGTTTCGCCAGCGGAAACTATATTTCGACCGACGTCATCGCCGGACAGGCGACGGGACTCGGCTCCGTCCTGACCAATGCCGGCGAGGGCTATAGCCAAGTCTTGTTCTCGACCTCTGCGGCCAACACGCCGGCCGTTCAGGCGGATACGGGGGGGTCGGTCACTCTCACCGCGGTCCCTCCTTACGCGGCCGTGACAGTGACGACGACCGGCGATAGCAGCATCGGCCTCCATGCCACCGGAACGGTTTCGACCGATGGCGGCCCGGTCGCGTCCTCGATCAGCGTCCAGAATGCGAATATCTCGACGACGGGAACCACCGCCAATGGCGTGCAGGCCGACAGCGGCGGCCAAGTGACGATCAACGGCGGCTCGGTCACGACAAGTGGGGCGAACGCTATCGGCCTCTACGCGACCGGCGTCGGTTCGAGCATCACGACCACAAACCTCGACGGCATAGGCCCGGTGACGATCACGACCACCGGCGCCGACAGCCCCGGAGTCAAAGTCGATTCGGGCGGCTTGGCGACGCTAAGCGGCGGCTCGGTGACGACGTCGGGCGCCGGTTCCGTGGGACTTTGGGCGGACGGCTCCGGCTCGACGATCAACGCCTCCGGAGTCGCCGCCACGACCTCCGGCGGTTACAGTGCGGCGACGGGGAATTACGCGAACGGGATTCTCACGACAAACGGAGCCGCCGTCACCTTCTCCGGCGGGTCGATCGCGCTGAACGGCTTGGATAGCGCCGCTGTGGCGGCCGTCGGAAGCGGCAGTTCCATAACCGTCAACGGAGGCGCGTCGGTCCTGACCACGGGCGACGGGGCGGCCGCGCTCAACGCGATCGGCACGGGATCGAGCCTGACCGCAAACGGAATCACCGTGACGACCCACGGCAACTCCGAGCCAATCCGCGGTTTCGAGGCGATCGGCGCCTACAACGGCTCTGAAAGCAGCGGTCCATATGTTGGTGGGGGCGTGATGAGCCTCACGAACACGACCATCGTGACGACGGGGACCGACGGGCTCGGCGTGCTGACCCAGAATGGCGGCGTCACGACAATCAGCGGCGGGTCGGTGAGCACCTCGGGCGAATCCGCACTCGGGCTGCAAGTGAGCGGCACGGGATCGAGCATCACAACCTCGAATGGGACGACGATCTCGACCTCAGGCGTCAATGCGCATGGCGTGGAGAGCGACACGGGCGGCGAAGTCACAATGAACGGCGGATCGGTCGCCACCTCCGGCGTTCATTCAATTGGCGTGTTGATCCTCGGGTCTGGCTCAAGTGCCAATTTGCTGGGAACGACTGTTTCCACCTCGAACAACGCCTCTAGCGGCGTACTCCTGAGCGGAACAGGTTCGTCAGTTACGCTTTCCGGCGTCACGATTACGACGACTGGAACGCTTGACCCGACGACCGGATTCTACACGCAAGGCTTCTACAACGGCACAAACGGTCCAGGGACCGTGATTGGCGGGGGCGTAGCAACGATCGCCAATTCCTCGATCTCGACAGGCGGAGCGAATTCGTCCGCGATCCTGACGGCCGACGGCGGGACGACCACCGTCAACGGCGGCTCCGCGTCGACCTTGGGCGTCACCTCCAACGCCGTGGAAACGCAAGGCTCGGGAACGAACGTTTCGCTGACGGGAACCGTCATCTCGACGACAGGAAACGGTTCAGCCGGCGCGTCGCTCGTCGGGACAGGATCATCGCTGACGCTGTCGAACGTCAGCATTACGACCTCCAGCACGACCGACCTGGCAACGGGGCGAGACGCGGTCGGGATCTTCAATGGAAGCGCATTATCGGGGGACTATCTCGGCGGCGGAACGCTGACGCTTACCAACTCGTCGATCGCGACGAGCGGAGCGTACAGCTTCGGAGTCGATACCGAAGACTCCGGCACGACCAAAGTCTCCGGCGGCTCGATCACGACGTCCGGCGCCCAGTCCGACGCCGTCCTCGCCCTTTCGGGCGCTCAGGTCACCGTTCAGGGGACGACCCTCTCCACCAGCGGCAATGCGGCGAAGGGATTCGACGTCCAAGGGTCCGGCACCGTGCTGACCGCCAGCAACGTCAGCGTGACGACAACCGGCACGATCAATCCCGCGACCGGCAATCACTCCCAAGGTCTATACAACGGCGACGGCACCTCCTCGGGAACAAGCCCGACCGGAGGCGGCGTCGCGAACGTGACGAGTTCGAGCTTCGTGACCAAAGGTGTCAATTCGATCGGGGTGGACACGCTGGACGGCGGAGCGACGACTGTGAACGGCGGCTCGGTCTCGACATCCGGCGCGGGTTCGAATGCAATCCAAACCAGCAGCGACGCGAAAACGACAATCAACGTCGGCCCGTCTGGCCCGACGTCCATCTCAACGACAGGCGATGCCTCCTACGGGGTAGGTTCGAACGGCGGAGGCGTGACCACGCTAGTTGGCGCCACAATCAGCACGACCGGCAACGGGTCGGGCGGACTGGCCATCAACGGCGCCGGGTCCGAGATCGACGCGACGGACGTCACGATCGCGACGACGGGCGCCTTCGATCCCAGCTCAGGGCAGCATTCCTACGGCGTGTACAATGGCGAAAGTGGAAGTTACTTGACCGGCGGAGTGGCGAGGCTCGTCGACGACTCCATCTTGACGCAAGGCGTCAAGATGTATGGCGTCATAACCGCGAACGGGGGCGTCACCTTCCTTAACGGGGTTTCGGTCACGACAGCCGGCCAGGACGCGCATGCGCTCTACGTCAACGGTTCCGGCTCGCAGGCCAATCTCAGCGGAACGAACACCTTTGCGACTCAGGGCGCCGGCGCCAGCGGGGTCGTCGCAAGCCTCGGCGGCGTGATCAGCGCGACGGGCTCGACGACCGTGACAACGTCCGGCGGCGTATCGCCTGCGACCGGTTTCGGCGCCAACGGCATCGTCGCGGACGGCGCCGGCGCGAAGGTCAATCTCGCGTCGGCGACGATCGCGACCTCGGGCCCCGGCGGCGCCGCGCTGGTCGCAAGCGACTCGACCTCGAGCGGCTCGGCCGGCGCGATCGTGGCGACGGGGGCGCTCACCATCAAGACCACGAACGCCTCCGACGTCGGCGTCCTGCTCCAGGGGAACGGCGCTTCGGTGCTTGCGACGGGCGGCGGCGTAATCACGACGGCAGGCAACGCGATCTCCTTGACGGGGGGCGCCAATCAGACTGCAACTTTCGACAGTTTTGCGATCAACAACCAGTCGGGCGATCTGATCTTCGCCGACCCGTCGGTTGCGACAGTCAATTTCAACACGACTACCGCCAATGCGGGCGCCAACAATCTGCTCGACGCGACCGCCGGTAGCATCGTGACGCTGAACGCGAACGCCTCGACGCTGACCGGCGTCATTCGGACCGACCCGACCTCGACGTCCAACGTCAACCTGACCAATGGGACGACATGGACCATGACGGGTTCGTCGACCGTCACCAATCTCAGCGTCGCCAACAGCTTCGTTGTCTTCGCGCCCCCCGGCTCGGGCAGCGGCTTCAAGACCCTTACGGTCGGCAACTACGTCGGGTCCGGCGCCAACATCACGATGAACGCGACGCTCGGCGGATCGAATTCGGCGGCGGACCAGATCGTCGTCAACGGCGGCACGGCGACCGGCCTGACGCTTCTCACGGTCAAAAACACCGGCGGCCCGGGCGGCCAGACCACAGGCTCCGGCATCCCGCTCGTCATCACGACCAATGGCGGCACGATCGCCCCGGGCGCCTTCGCGCTCGCGAACGCCCCTCTCGTCAACGGGTTCCGTTATATCCTCAGTGAGTCGAACAACGACTGGTTTCTCGTGTCCCAGCCGGCCTCGACCGTCGCCGACATCACGAACTCGATCACCAACGTCGCCAAGGCCCAGCAGAACCAGATCATCACCAACCGCGTGCTCAACTCGGTCCTGCTCGGCGCGACGCAGCAGATCAGCAGCTGCAGCTGCGGGGGCGGTTTCGCCTCGGTCGGGTCCTTCGCCGCCGGCGCGCAGGGCCGCTGGAGTCTGAGCGACGAGCTCTCGCTGATTGGCGGCTTTTCCTACAACCAGTGGAACGTTTCGGGCATCACGGTCGAGAATGCGCCGACAATCGCCGGGGCGCTCATCTACGATTTCTGGAAATGGGGCCAGAGCAGGCCATTCGTTGAGGGCGGCGGCGCGCTCACGCCCTACGAGGACGTCAACTACTCGCGCACCTACGCCAATGGCTTGACGACCGGGGTCGGCAACGCCAAGGCGATCGACCGGAACCTTGCGCTGTTCGCGCGGGCGGGGTGGATTGCGCGGCTCACTCCGGTCGACGAGGCCGCGGTCTACGGCGATCTCGGCCGCAACTGGATGCAGACCGGCGGCTACACGGAGATGACGAGCGCCCTCAACCCCTTCCCCGCCACGGTCAGCAACGGCCTCGACACGCTCAATGTCGCCCGCCTCGGAGGCCAATACACCCATTTGCTCAGCGGGAACATCGAAGCGAACGTCAGCGCCGCAGTCGCCTACAGCTTCGGGGCTGGCGCCGGCGCCGCGACGAGCGTTTACGACTTTGGACCGATCGCTCCGAACGCGCTGCCCAATACGACATGGATGGAGTACGGCGCCCGCCTCGGCTATCGGTGGAACGATCGGCTGGTGATCGACGCCTTCGTGGTCGGCACGGCGTTCGGCGAAGTCGGGGCGACGGTCCACGGCGGCATTGGCTTGCGCTATTCGTTCTGACGAGACCGGCCGTCGTCACTTCGCGCAGATCCTTACAACGCCCGGCACGCCCCACATGGCGCAGGGGGAAAAGCTGAAGCGATAGGGCCCGTTGGCGGGGGCGACGAATTGGCCAACTCGAAACGACCCTCGTGGCGGCTGGGACTGGGACCGCGAAGGCGCTCGCCAGCGTAACGACCAGGCACAGTGAGTGCGGCGCGGGGCGCCTACGATGATGCCGTCGTGGCTGCGCCTGACGAGGTTCCTGTGTCCCACTCAGCTCGTGGAGCGCACGGATTCGAGGCGACCGGGGAGAGTTTGGCCCCGCCGGTCGATTGTTGCGTCCGCGGTTTCAGACGGTCGCCTGATCACGCCGCAGCCGCCGGAAAAGGGCGCGGCGGCGATCTGCGGCGCGAGGCTGAGCATGCCGGCGACTCCTGAGCAGGAAGCAGTGCCGAGGGAGGGGCAATGTCGTCGCTGGAGTCCGCCATGAGCTACGGCTTGGATCCCGGAGCTTTGCGACGTTGCCGGTGGGGTTTCGGTCCGGTGGCCTTGCTCGTCTGCGTCCGCCTTGGACGGACGAGCGCCGCTTCGCCCGACCCGTGTTCCGCGGCGGCCGGCTTCGACGGGCCGCGCTTGCGCGGCGTCGCGGCTTTCGTCTTCGCCGCAGGCGTCTTTGCAGGCGCGGTTGGCTGGCCCTTCTTGCGCCTGCGCAACAGGACCTCGGTCGCCTCACCCAGCGCATCGATCTGTTGCCTCAATCCGCTGACAATTTCTCCTTGCCGCACCTGCGGATGGGCATTCGCTTCGGCGAGTTCAATCGGCTTGTGCGCCGCGGCCGGAGCCGGCTTCGCCACTGCGATCGTCTCGGGCCGACTCGAGTTCGAGGCGGCCTCGCGCATCGCGTCGAAGTCTTCAACGACGAAGTCGGCGATGCGTTGGACGTCAGGCACGGCTTCGCTGCAGGCAATGAGACCGAAATCGAGCTGGTCGAGATAGCTATGCACGGTCATGTTGAGCGCGCACCCGTGATAGGGAATCGAAACCGGGAAATAGTGTATGGCCGGCGCCCCGACGCAATAGACAGTCTGCCTCGGTCCGGGAACATTCGAGACGAGAGTATTGAAAACCGGCCGGAGGTAATTCGCCGCGCGCGCCCCCACCCATAGTCTCGTCAGGCCTATGACGACGAGCGGCGCTCCGAGGATAGAAACGTCCGTCGTAACCAGGTCGCGCATGTCGGCGAACAGGTTCTTCGCCTCCTTGCCTGCGGCCTGCGCCGCGGCGAGGCGCGGCAGCGGCTCAGCCACGTCCGTCGGCAGATGGGATAGGGTGAACATGACCTGATTGTTGAGCTGCGCGTCGCCGGGGGGCCGCACCGAAACCGGCACACCGGCAGTCAACGGCTTATGCGGCAGCGCCTCATGCTCGACGAGATAGCGCCGGAGAGCGCCTGCGCAGAGGGCCACCACGACGTCGTTGATGGTGACACCGCGTGATTTGGCGAACGCCTTGACCTTGGGCAGCGAGAGCGATGAGGTCGCGTAGACCCGATGACTGGAGATCATCCGATTGAACGGCGTCCGCGGCATCTCTTTCATGTAGCTATAGAGGAAGCGCGCATCGCGACCGAAATGCGGCGCAACCGTCCTAAGCGCCTTGGCTACGCCCGGAAGCGACTTCACCGCCCGCCAGCCCTGCCGGATGAAGTCGCCGACCGCCGTGCTCGTGAGCTCAATGACATCCGACGGCTCGACGTCGGGTGGCGCCATCCTCCCCGGCAGGTTTTCGTGCTCTCCGCCCGGCTCAAAATCGTAGATGAGGCCGAGAGTTGCCATGCCGGCCATCCCGTCCATCATGCTGTGGTGAAACTTGCTGTAGACGGCGAAAGCGCCGCCCTCGAGCCCTTCGATAAAGTGGTGTTCCCACAGCGGGCGAGCCCGGTCGAGCGGGATTGCGTGCAACTGCGCCACAAGCGCACGCAGCTCCTCCATGCCGCCCGGCTTTGGCAAGGCGGCGTGACGAATGTGGTAAGCGAGGTCGATCTTGTCTTCGACCACCCAGACGGGATGGTCGATGCCGAGCGGAGTCGAACTCGAGGCGACGACGATACGAAGGCAGGAGATCGAGCCGCGCCGCCACATGGTCGCGGAAGCGAGCCAAGAGATCGTCCTGCGGCGACGCCGGCTTGAAGATCATCACGCCGGCGACATGCATAGGGGTCTCGGGGGTCTCCATGTAGAGGAAGAGCGCGTCGATCAAGGAGAGACGTTTCATGGCGAACCCCCACGCGGCGTAACCTACCCGTTTCACGCCGCATCGTGGGCGTTGGCGCAGCGCCCGTCGACCTCATCGACCAGGAGCGTGATTGGTGCTTCGGGCAGAAAGTGGCCCATCTCGGCAACGATGCGCAAGCCCACGCCGGAAATTGTCTGTCCATGCGAAGAGTCTCCGAAGAAGGCCGTGCCGGCGAGGCGATTCGGCCGTAGATCGCTTGTATAAAAGACACTATCACGCTAGAGACCTCGGGCGAGCCCCGCGCCGATGAACCGAATCGAGGACTGGATCTCTTTCGTGATCGGCAAGGCCGCGCAGCAGGTCAGCCGGCGCGCCCGCGAATTGCTTGAGCCGTATGGCGTGAGGCCGACGCAATACGCCCTCCTCAGGGTTCTCTCCGAGGCCGACGGCCAGACCGGAGCGATCCTCGGAATGCGGCTGGCGATCGACAGCGCGACAATGACCGGCGTCGCCGACCGACTGGCCGCGGCCGGCCTCATCGACCGACGTCCCGATCCGCAGGATCGACGCCTGCAGCGCCTGTTCCTGACCAAGCGGGGCGCGCGAGCGCCAGGCGGTGCTGGATGAGGCGGTGGATCGGGTGAACGCCGAGGTCGCAGCGGAGTTCGGCGGCGAAGCCGATCGTCTGTGGGCGAATTTGCGCGCGCTGGCTGCGCGAAGGCCATGAGGAGGCGAAGCCGATGTTCGACACCAAGATCGCCGTCGTGGTCCGGGACGACCTCGCCGTCTGGCAGAAGCTGAACGTCGTCGCCTTTCTGACCAGCGGCGTCGTCGGCGCAAACCTCGGACTGATCGGCGAAGCTTACGAGGACGCCGTCGGCAATGGCTACAATGCGTTGATGATCCAGCCGGCAATCATTCTGGGCGCCGACCGCGAAACGTTGAAAGCCATCTATGAGCGCGCCATGGAGCGTCGGGCCAGGCTGTCGCTCTACATTGAGGGCATGTTCGACACCGGACACGACGCCGCCAACCGCGCCGCCGTGAAACAATATCCACCCGAGACGCTGAACGTGGTTGGCCTCGCGCTGCGCGACGAGAAAAAGATTGTCGACAAGATTACCAGGGGCGCACGGATGCACCCGTGACAACCGGCGACCGCCGCAATTTCAGGATTCACCTCGCACAAATCTTCACCACTCCCGGCGCGCCCCACATGGCGCAGGGGGAAAAGCTGAAGCGATAGGGCCCGTTGGCGGGGGCGATGAAGGTGAGCGCGCCGGGCGCCTGGGCGTCGCCAAAAAAGTAGCCTCCCGGCCCCTCGACGTTGGGATCGCGCGGACGCCAGACCGGCGTGACCTGTCCGCTGCGCGGGTCCATCTCGGCGGCCTCGCCCCTCATTTCGGCGGAAATCGTCTGTCCGTGCGAAAAGTCGCCGACGAACGCGGTGGCGGCGCCGTGGTAGCTCCAGCACTTGTGGCCGCCCGGCATCCGGATCCGTACGACGGTGACGCGGTCGCAGCCGCTGGCGAGGGCGGACGGCGCATGGGCTGCGGCAAAGCCGACGAGGGCCGCCGCGAGCGAAACAATGCCGATTGCTCTCATTGCCTTGCCATTCCCTTGCCGGCCTGGGCGGGCGGAAGCTACTGCGATCGCGCGGTCGGGACCAGCGCCGTGCGTGGCTCCGGCGAGCGCAGCGGCTGGCGGCGCCCCGACGCGGCTCCATTCACAAAGGAAAGGAATTAGCTTGCGGAAAAACAGAATATCAGGTAGAGTGATCCTTTCCGTTCGGATGACGCCTGCGATGCTCGTGGCCCTCGGTTTGCGATTTTCAAGCGGCCTCCTGCGGCGGCGTCCAGCGTACGACCGGCCGCTTCGTCCTACCGTAATTGCGGCCGAAATACGGCGAGACGGGGCTCTGGAGCCTTCTTCGAATCAAAATCTTGGGCTTAAAGTATTGAAATCGCTCGGACGCTTACCCAAAAGGAGTGGGCGGAGCGGCCTCAAAGGGGCGGTTTGGGGCCTCAAAACGGGGTTTTTGCAGCCGGAATCGCAAGGAATCGACCCTAAATCACACTTTTCGAGCAGGGCTCGGGGTCCAAAATCGGCTCTGACGCACTTTTGATGACGCTCGTCACGTCATGCCGATGACGCGGGCTTGGAGGAGATCGAGTTTTCCGCGCCCATACATCTGGCGCTTGACCAGCTTGAGCTTACAGATCTGACCCTCGGCTTGGCCATTGGACCACCCCGAGGAGAGCGCAGAAGCTACGGCGGCCTTGTCTTTCGTGACGCCGTTCGCCAATGCCGCAACGAGGCTGGTCCTGGCGCGCTCGATCCAGGGGTCGAGTTCCGTTGGCGCCTTTCTTCGGATCATCGCCTGGAAGTCGGCTACGACTTCGCGTGCTTCGACGAGATGTTCGACTCCGCTCTCGATCGCGGCCACGGTTACGGTCTCGGCCTTGGAGAGTTGGTCGCGCCCGATCGTCAGCAGCCGGGCGATGGTTCGTGCGGAGGGAGCGCGGCTTATCGCGCTTGCATCCATCCTTTCCGATCGACGTCGTCGCGCGCTCCACTCGCTGACGACGCGAAGGCATCCGCGAAACCCTCGCTGCTTCAGGGAGCGCCATAGCTCGGAGCCGTTGCGCCGGCCCGCCGCCCATTGTTCGTCGAGCCAGGGAAGATAGGCTTCGAGCGAACTGCTGCGAACGCGGAAGATGTCCGACCTCTGACCGCGGAGCACCTTTCGCACCAGGCCGCGGCTGTAGCCGGCGCTTCGCACGATCTCCTTGATCGTCGCGCCCTCTTTGGCCATCGCGAGGATGGCGGCGTTGGCCTCTTCGCGGCGGAGGTAACCCTCATATTGCAGCTTCTCGGCGGCGGTGAGCAGGCCGGGATTGATCGTGGCGGCGCCAATCGCGCTGCGAATCTGGCGCATCGACTTGCGCACGGCGTCGAGGAAAGCGTGGCTTGCGTTCTCCATCAGATGCCAGCGGTCGGCGACTTGCACTGCGTTGGGCAGCGCCTTTTGTGCCGCCAAGGCATAGCCGCCGCCTCGATCCCGAGCCACGACCGCGATCTGCGGTTGGCCGCTCAACCACGCCTCGGCGGTCGCGGGTTCTCGATCCGGCAGCAACGCGATCGTCTTTCGGCGTTCGAGATCACAGATCAGCGTTCCGTAGCGATGGTTGCGACGCCAGGCCCAGTCGTCGATCCCGATGATCACCGGGGGCGCGAAGCTCGGGGCGCCCCGTCTGCACACGGCGCGCAACAGGGTGTCGTTGCTGACCGGTATGCTCAAGCGGCGTGCGAAACTCGCCGCCGGCCGACCTCCAAGGACAAGCGCCAAACAATGGACAATCTGATCGAGTTCGAGCCGTGCGACGCGCCCAAGGCTTGAGAATGTTGTCGTCGAAGCGTTCGGTGAAGATGCGCCGCTCGCAAAGAACCGCCGCGCAGCGGAAGCGTCGCGCCTGGAGCATCAGCACGGCGCGCCGCCCTGCGATCGGCAAGTCCGCCAAACGGCGAGGATATCGACTGTGGACCCGGTTCGAAACCGCGCCACAAGATGGGCACGGGCTGTTCACGCTCATCGCCCGGATCGTAACGACGGCGCTGTCGCCTTCGCTCAACGCACCAACCGCGCAAAACCCTGTGGGGAGCAACTCTGAAGCGCGAAAAGACGGCATGGCCCTGATTCCCTCTCGAAACCAGGCCACACCGGCGCCTCAAGTTCATCAAAAGTGAGTCAGAGCCCCGATTGGACGCACATCAGCCCCGTAGCGGGGTCCCTATTCCATGAAAAAAGACACCGCACAGTTTTATGAGGGATTATTACGCGCTACGCTGGAGGATTTGGAACTGAGAGAGTGGGATAAAGGCTACGGTATGCGCTTTAACGCCTACATGCGGGTCCAAGGTCGCACCGGCGTCACCGCCGTCGTGAAAACTGGCTGGATGATGACACCGGGCCGCCGTCCTTCTCTCTCCAGCGCGATGCCAGATGACACAAGGCTGAACGTAGTTCATCCGCCTGTGCCCTCGATCCTACCCCCAGGACAAAAAAACAGTAGCGACTGGGCGAGATTGTGGGCCTGGGCAAATGATGCGGGAACGCATGCCCTGCGGGAGGCCGTTCCGACGCCAGTGTTCCCGGTCGGACTGCCGCCCGCACCCGAGGGAGAATCCGGCCTCGGCATCGTTCGCGTTTTAGACGCGAACAGCGAGTTTGCGCAGTGGCTGACACGGGATGGCCCAGGGAGGTTCGACGAACGTAATGCGGCTGTGGTTCACAGTCCTGCTCCTACGATTTCTCTCGAAAGGGGCGTGGCGTGGGCGTGGGCCGTCGCCAAAGTACTCACCCTGAACGGGTTCGCAGTCGAGGTCGAGGAAAACTTGACCTGATACAGTCCAACCACTGGACTTCCCCTCTGGTCTCCGCGTGCGCTTGTCCGATCGTGTAACTGTGCGGCCTGCGTTACCCTAACGCATACCCCGGCGAAATTGGCCCGATTTTTCGGATGTCACATTTCTCGCTAAGTGCTTGATTTCATTTGGCGCGCCCGGAGAGGTTCGAACTCCCAACCCTCGGTTCCGAAGACCGATGCTCTATCCAGTTGAGCTACGGGCGCGGCTCAGACGCCTCCTAGCATGAAGCGCCGGCGCGGCGGAAGCGCCCGAGCGACATCGGCCAGCGATCGCTCGAGACGGCGAAACGCCGCGTCGCCCGACCTAGGAGCCTGTCCAAGAAATGCAAAAAACGGTCCTCTTGCTCAATATATCGTGGCCACCGTAGCGGTGTAGACACAATATATTGATCAATTTTCGTCAAATAGCGATTATCTGGACAGGCTCCTGGCAGAGCAAATCCAAACTTGGTCCCCATCAGGACACGTCGCAGAACGGCCGACGGCGGTCGATCGCAATCGCCTCAAAAGGGGCGGATGACATGCGGCGTCCTGCATCCTCACTCTGCGCGCTGCGCGGCCGATTCCCTCACACCTTGCCGATCCAACTGCGGCCTTCCCATGCGGCCCGCAAAGAAACGAGATTGCGCCGGTCAAAAACATTGCCAGCCGCCGCACCCAGCTTGCCTTTCTTAACGTTATTCCAGGCGTCGCTGGCGCTGATCGCCACGAATTGAAGGACGCTGGGATCGCGGTAACAGTCAATCATGCATTTGGTGCAGCCGTCGCGGATCAGCTTGCTTTCGTCGAAGTCGTAAATGTTGCACATCGGCTTGTCCCAGGCGTGGCAGCGGTAGAGGTCGAGGTTCCAATCCAAATAAAAATACTTGTGGCCGCCCAGGCAGCCGAACCGCTCCGGCTCCTTGCGCAAATGGCGTTGCATTTCCGTCAGCGATTCAGTTGGGTTCACCACCGGATAGCCGCTGCGCTTCTTCATCGCCTTGATTTTCTCGAAGACGCCGATCAATTCCTCCGTCGAGTAACTCACCAGCTTCGAATCGCTGAAACTCAGATAGCTGGAGTCCAGACTGGTCAGCGGATAGCTGAACGTGCAACTGGAAAAGCCGAGGGTCTGCAGGAACTCGGGCAGCTTGTCGTAATCGTCAATCAAACGGCTGACGGTGACGCTGGCGGTGGTTTGCACGCCGAGGCCCGCGAACACCTCGTTGGCGCGCTTGATTTTGCGGCAGACCTCCGGCAACCCGCGGTTTTGTTCGTGCCGCGCCACGTCGTGCGAATCGATCGACATGATGACGCTGCTCAAACCGTCATCGGCGAAGCCGCGCATGTTTTGCTCGGTCCAGAGGGAGCCGTTGGTGCAAATCATCGGACGAATGCCCCGCTCGGCCGCGTAGCGCACCATAGCGCGCAGGTCCCTGTGCGCGAGCGGTTCTCCGCCAACAAAAAGCAGATAGCCGATGTGGTTTTTGACCGCGATGTCAATCACATCGCGCGCCTCTTTCAAAGAGACGGAACGGCGGCGGCTCGGGTCGAATTTGTCCACCGCGAACCCGCAAAAATCGCAGCGGGCATTGCAGATATTGGTGATGGCGAACTGCAGATATCCGGGGCCGCCGTGATCGAGCACTTCGCCCAAAAGGCGCCGAAACGATTTTTTCGGTTTGACGACTGCGGCGGAGGACTCGGCGGTGAGGTCCGGAGCCTTTTCCGGCGTGACGTGTTCTCTGGCGGCCTGATGGTCGGCAATCATGTGGCCGAGTCATCGCGACAATTCGTCCCCAAGTCAAACCCTTTGCGTTCACGTCTTCGTATCCGACAAGCCGCTCGAACACCGCCTGTCGGAGCAGGCCGACAAGCGCGGACCGGCCGCCCTTTCCGATCCTGGCGCCGGCGAGCTTCTTGCCCGCGACGGCGCCGAGGCCGCACGCATCGACCAAGCCCAGCAGCGTCTGCGTCCGCTCGGGTCGTCTCCTGACCAAGGCGTCTGCCGCCCGCTCTCACCAGCTCAGAGCTCGACGGACGATCCGCGCGCCGCGATTCACGCTTCAGCATCAGGGGCAATGTCGTTTCGATGCAAAAGGCTCTGCGTCTCCATCCACTGCCAGACAAGCAGACCAGGAAGGCCCAAGAGCAATTCGCGCACGCGTTTTGATAACGAAATCGCCAGCGAGATATCCGCGGGCAATCCGAACAGCGCGCCGAACATGACGAAGCCGCCCTCGAGCACGCCGAGCGCACCCGGCACAAGGAACGCCGCCGCGTAGATCGCGTTACCCAGGCTTTCGAGGATAAGAGCGTCGGGTACGGAAAGCGATCGACCCAGGAAATACGTCACCAGCCAAATCTCCCCAGCCCCTGTGACCCAAGTGGCCAAGCGCAAAATGCTCGCGCGCAAAAGGGCGGGACCGCGACGGTACGTCGCCACGACCTCATCGTCGATCGCCGAAGCTCCATCCGAGAGAATGGATCGCCAGTCCTCAGGCACGAGGCGACGTATGAGCCCCGTTGAAACGAAAAGCATGTTTCGATGCTGCAACCACACGAATATGGTCATCGCCGCTGCAAAACCCGCTATGCCGATCAACACGATTCGCGCCGCCAGAAGCGCGGCGCCGTCGGTCGAGCGAATCAACAACAGAGTCACGCCCGCCGAAACGAAAACCAGCTGGGTCACCACGCCGACTGTGGTGTCGACGACCACGCTCGCTGCGGCCTGCGCGGCGCCAACCCCGCGCAGATGGGCGAGCCGTACGCCGGCGACATCGCCGCCGATGCTCGCGACCGGCAACAAGTTATTGATGGATTCGCGGATCCAGCGGATCCAGGCGGCGCCGGCGACACTGAGCCGACACGAAGGCGGCATCAGTTCCCGCCATGAGAGCGCGCTCAACGACAACGGAAGAAGGTGAAATAAAGTGATTGGCGCCAGTCGCCAGCCAAGGGTCAACATGGCGTGCGCCACCTCGTCAGCGCCGCTGTGCATAATCAGCAGCCCGACAAGGACGAGACCGGCAATGCCGGCGGCGGTTAGCAGTGGAGAGATAGCGGGGGTTCCCTTGGTTCACCAAAACCGGGCGTCAGCCGATTTGGCGCGGTTCTCGCATATCGCGATTCAAATTGGTACGAGGAACCCATGCGCGAATTCAACGCGATCGTGATCGCACAATCGATCGTTAGCGCGCGAAACAACACGGCGGACGAATTGTGATCCGGTTGAATATGCGCCTAAAAGACCGGCAGGGCTTCGGCGTCGATGGAACCTGTCGGGATCGTAGGAGATACCAGCCACCTCGTCCTGAGGAGCGGCGCCGCAGGCGACGCGTCTCGAAGGGCGCTCCAGCGCATACGGACAGCAGCGCCTGCCGGATGGTCCTTCGAGACGCGATGCTTCGCATCGCTCCTCAGAACGAGGTCATTTGGGAAAGGAGTCCCCTCCTTGGCGCCTACGTTTAAAGCACGCACGCTCCGGCCGGTTCGCAAAAGGAAACGAAATTCATGAAATCCGGGCGCGCCGTTGAAAATCGCGACGAAAACGAGCGCCGCGTCGGCGACGATTGGGGTCGGCGCCAATGGCCTTTTGACGCTGAGGCTCTGGTCGCCAAAGCGCGCCGGACGACCGGCCTTGAGGATTTTGGCCCGCCGTCCATTGAACTGGCGTTGTCCGTGCTCGCCGACAGCCTGGAGCGGGAAGCGAATCTGCATCAACTCGGCCGGTTCCTGATGCGCATGCATCTATTGGATGTGTTGAAGACCCGTTTGCGATTGGTGGACGCTTGGAAAGGACAGCCGCAGCAGGAGGTGGAGTCTTCGCCGATCGTACGGCCGATTTTCATCACGGGAACGCCGCGCAGCGGTTCGACGTTTCTTCACGAATTGCTGGCGGCGGACCCTGCCCTGAGGGCGCCCCGAGTTTGGGAGGTGATGTTTCCTGTCACCGCAAACGAGCAGGACAGAGGCTGGCGCGACCGCCGGGTCTGGAATGCCGCGACGAACTTGTGGTGGTTTCGCCGGCTGTCGCCGGGGGCGGACGCGGTCTATCCCATGCGCGCCAGGACGCCGCACGAGTGCGTGGCGATTTACAGCTACTGTTTGATGTCGGAAGAATTCGTCTCCAGTTGCCGTGTTCCGGCCTACGAGGCTTTCCTGCGTTCGTCGGATTTGGTCCCAGTCTATCAGTGGGAAAGACGTTTTCTGCAGCACCTGCAACAGAAGCAAGGCGTTATGCGCTGGGTGTTGAAAGCGCCAGACCACGTTTACGGGATGGAAGCCTTGTTTTCCGTTTTCCCGGACGCAATGGTCATCCAAACTCATCGCGACCCCTTGCAGGTGTTGAAATCCTCCATCCATTTGAATTGGGTCTTGCGCGGGCTTTATGGCCGGCCGGACGATGCGGTCCAACTCGCCGAGCGCGAGGCGCGGGTGCTCGCCGGCATGACGGACCGCCTTATCCGGTTTCGTGACGCGCGCCCGGAACTGGCCGAACGATTTGTCGATGTGAACTATGGCGAGCTGACCGCAGATCCGCTTGCGGTCATCAATCGAATTTACCGGCGCTGCGACTTGACCCTGACCCCGAAGGCCGCTGAGCGCATACGGCGCCTGGCCTCGGGGCGGTCGCGTTATCGCGGCCGTCGTTCCGTTCCCAGCCTCGCCGATATTGGATTGGACGAACTCACCCTCGCGGACCTTATTGGCGCGCAGCCTGGCCTGACAGAGCAAAACTAGAGCTTGGTCCCCATCAGGCCATGTCGCAGAGGATCGACGGCGGCCGATCGCGATCGCCTCAAGAGGGGCGGAAAGCGGGCGTTCGTCGCGACTGATATGACGTCCGGTTTCGGTGAAGGGCTTCGGACGCCGGCGCCGCGCACAACCGTCGTGCAAGGGGCCGGCGTCCGAAGCCCTTCACCGCAGCCGCCCTTCACCCATTGCCCCTGGGGGTGCGCTGCGGCGCCCCTTCCAAATGGACTTGAGTAGTTTCCGATCCTTGTTTCAGGGGTTGGCGGCGATAATTTGCAAGGTACGACGGCGAAAATCCGATGCGGTTCTGCACGTCGACCGGTGTGGGATCACGAGGCGGATGACAGGACCTGCATGACTAAGGTCGATGTTTTCAGCTCAGGCGAGCGCACTCAGTCAAAGACGCCCTTTGACGGTGCTTTGCCGGACTGTGACAGCAAAGACGATCACTCCAAGCACGGCGATGCAGGGCGCGACGACCGTGCAAATGAAATGCTGCTTGCAATTCAACAGGGCCCGACGCGGCATCGATGGCGTCGTTGGACGTTTTTGACCTTAGGCGTCGTAGCCGTCGCTCTTTGCGTCGTATTCGCGTGGGACCTCTTCCAGAGGAAGCCGGTCGCGACGCCCAAGCCTCAACCCATCTCCGTTTCGGTAGCCACGGTGTCGGTCCGGGACGTTCCGGTTTCGAACACCTACCTGGGCGCGGCTCAGGCTTGGACAAGCGATATCATTCTCTCCCGGGTCAGCGGCATACTCCTTAGCGTCGACTTCACCGAGGGAAGCAACGTCAAGGCGGGTCAGCTTCTGGCCCAGGTCGATCCGGCGCCCTATCAAGCGGCGCTCACTCAGGCGCAGGGGGCGCTCGAGCGAGACAAAGCGCTGCTGGCGGGCGCACACGTCGATGTCGCGCGCTACGACACGCTGGTGCAGCAGAATTCTATCGCCAAGCAGACCTACGAGGACCAAGTCGCCCTGGTGAAGGAGGACGAGGGAATCGTCTTGCTCGATGAGGGTGTCGTGGCCACGGCTCAGGTCAACTTTGACTGGTGCCGCATCACCTCCCCGATCGACGGGCGCGCCGGCGTCCGGCTGGTCGACCAAGGCAACTACGTGACCACGGGCGCAGCGACCAGCACCACGAGCGGCATGAGCGGCGCCACGACCGGCCCAATCGGCATCGTCGTTGTCAATCAGATCGAACCGATCGCAGTCACTTTTTCGGTTCCCCAAGGCGACTATCAGCGCTTGTTGGAGGCTTCCGCCGGCTTTCGCAAGCCGCTGGCGACCGAGGCGCTGAGCCAGGATACGGGCGTCTCACTCGGTAAAGGCGAACTGAGCGTCTCCGACAACCGGGTCGACCCGACAACCGGCACCGTCAAAATGAAGGCGCGCTTTGACAACGCCAGCGATCTTCTTTTGCCCGGCCAGTTCGTCAATGTTCAGCTGACGCTCCAGATTCTCTCGCAAGCAACGACCATTCCCATGGCGGCGGTGAATCAGGGGCCAAACGGTTCCTCCGCCTATGTGGTAGGAGCCGACCAGACGGTATCGATGCGACCGATCAAGGTCGGTCAGATAGCGGGCGCCACGGCCGTGATCACCGCCGGTCTCAACCCTGGAGAGACCGTGGTCACCGACGGACAGATGTCCTTGACTGCGGGCTCGACGGTCAAAGTCGTCCCGCCTGCGCCGACAAATCCACCAGCCCAGTGAGCCTCTCGAGCCCATTCATCCATCGCCCGGTCGCGACCACGCTGATCGCGATCGCGTTCCTGCTGGTGGGAATCATCGGATATCTCAATTTGCCCGTGGCGGCGTTGCCGAACGTAGACTTCCCGACCGTTCAAGTCGGCGTACTTCTCCCCGGAGCGAGCCCCGAGACGATGGCCTCGAACGTCGCTACGCCGCTCGAGCGCCAGTTTTCGCTCATTCCTGGCATCAGCCAGATGACCTCGGTGAGTTCGTTGGGTTCGACCAGCATCACGTTGCAGTTCGAGCTGACGCAAAACATCAACACTGACTTCGAGCAAATCCAGGCGGCGATTGCCGCGGCGAGCGCTCAACTGCCCACCAATCTTCCGAGCGCGCCGACCCTGCGCGAGGTCAATCCGTCCGATGCGCCTGTAATGATCCTGTCGCTCAGCTCCGACGCCATAGCGCTCGCCCAGATCGACAACTATGCCGATGTCATCCTGTTGCAGCAGATCTCGCGGATCGATGGAGTGGGCCTTGTCACGATCGCCGGACAGCAAAAGCCAGCCGTTCGCATCCGGATCGATCCTCGCAAGGTCGCGGCGTTGGGCCTGCAAATCGACAACGTCCGCGCCCAGATCGTCGCCAGCACCGTCAATGCCCCCAAGGGCGCAATCAATGGGCCCGAGCAGAATCTCACCGTCTACGCCAACGACCAGATTCTTGACGTGTCGCCGTGGAATCAGCTCGTGGTCGGCTATCACAATGGCGCGGCGATCCAGGTCAAGGATCTTGGCGGGGCCATCCAAGACGTCGAGAACGACCAGATTGGCGCCTGCGCTTTCCCAGGAAAGGCCAACGCCGATCCTACCCTAAAGGGCGGCCAAAGCATTCTCCTGATCATCTACAAGATGCCGGGCGCCAACGTCCTGCAGACAGTGGAGCGGATCAACAAAGCGTTGCCCGGCCTCCAGGCGGCTATTCCGCCCGCCATCGCTATCCACGTTCTGGCCGATCGAACTCAGACCATTCGCGCCTCGGTCACCGACGTCGAGATAACCCTGATCATCACCATCGTCTTGGTGGTGGCCGTTATTTTCCTCTTCCTGCGCAATGTGCGCGCAACCCTTATTCCCAGCGCCGTGATCCCTCTGGCTCTGCTGGCGACCATGGCGGTGATGCTGCCGCTCAATTTCAGCCTCGACAATCTGTCGCTCATGGCGCTGACCATCGCTGTGGGCTTCGTGGTCGATGACGCGATCGTCATGGTGGAGGTGATTTGGAAGCGCATCGAGGCCGGCGACGCCCCGTTGGACGCGGCCCTGGCCGGCTCCGAAGAGATCAGCTTCACCATTCTGACGATCACGATCTCCCTGATCGCGGTGTTCACGCCGTTGATGTTCATGGGCGGCGTGGTCGGCCTGCTCATGCGTGAGTTCGCCGTCACCCTCAGCGCGGCGGTGGTCCTTTCTCTCGTCTTGTCGCTAACCTTGACGCCGATGCTGTGCGGCATATTCCTGAAGGCCCCGCAACCACCTTCGAACCCATTCACCCGGATGCTGGAGAAGGGCTTTCGCAATCTGGAAGACGGTTATGCGCACGCCCTGGACATGGTCCTCCGCCACAAGCTGGTGACGCTGTCGGTTTTTCTGGGGACCATGGCGGCGGCGGTCTGGCTCTACACCACCGTTTCTACCGGCTTCTTCCCCCAGCAGGATACCGGTTTCCTCAGCGGGGTGATGATCACTTCCCAGGATGCGTTCTTCACCAAGACGAAACAAAAGTTGCAGGATGTCGCCAAGGTCTTAGGCCAGGATCCGGCCGTCGCTGCGGTGGCCATGTTCATCGGCACGGCAAGCGCCAACCAGGCGAATCTAAGCGTCTCCCTCAAACCCAAGAACGCCGGTCGAGAGGCGACGGCTGACCAGGTGATCGGGAGACTTCGCCCAAAGCTGGCCGAACTCGTCGGGGTGCAAACCTTCCTTCAAGCGGCTCAGGACATCAATGTCGGCGGTCGGGTCGGACAGGCGCAGTATCAATACACTCTGGCCGATTCCGATTTGGCCGAATTGGACGCGTGGGCGCCTAAGCTGCTTGCCGCCCTGAAGAATGCGCCAGAACTCACGGACGTCAGTTCCGATCAGCAATCGCAAGGCTCCGCGGTCAATCTGACCATCGACCGCGCCGCCGCCGCGCGTTTCGGCATCAATCCAACCAACATAGACACTGCGATCTACGAACTGATCGGCCAGGATGAAGTCACCCAATACTACACTCAGCAAAATAGCTACCATGTCGTTGTGGAAGCGCCGCCCGGGATGCAGGCTACGCCCGACCTGTTCAACTCCGTGTATCTGCTCTCGCCGATCACCGGGGAGAACGTTCCGCTGTCGGTGTTCGTGAAGGCCCATCCCGCCGCGGCGAGCAGCCTGACGGTCAGTCATCAGGACGAATATCCGGCGGCCACCCTGTCGTTCAATCTCGCCCCGGGAGTTGCGCTAAGCCAGGCGACGCAAGTGGTGCAAACCGCGCGCGACAAGCTGGGCGCGCCGATAACCCTCATCGGCTCCTTCCAGGGGACGGCTCAGGCCTTCCAGCAATCGCTGGCTGCCGAGCCGATCCTGATCGGCGCGGCCTTGCTGGCGGTCTACGTCATCCTTGGCGTGCTCTATGAGAGTTTCATCCACCCCCTGACGATCCTCTCGACGTTACCCTCGGCGGGCCTGGGCGCGCTGCTCGCCCTGCTCGCCGTGGGCCAGAATCTGAATGTGATCGGCATCATCGCCATCATTCTCTTGATCGGCATCGTCAAGAAAAACGGAATCATGATCGTCGACGTCGCCCTGCGTCTCCAGCGCGAACAGAGCCTCGCCGGCGAGGAGGCGGTCCGCGAAGCGTCGCGCCAACGCCTGCGGCCCATTCTGATGACCACCGCCTGCGCGGCGCTGGGCGGCGTGCCCATGATCTTTATGAATGGCACCGGCGCGGAGTTTCGCCAGCCTCTCGGCTGCGCCATTGTTGGCGGACTGATCGTGTCACAAGTCCTGACCCTGTTCACCACGCCGGTGGTTTACATCTACCTCGATCGGCTGCGTAGTCGCCGGCCAAATTCCGCGGCGATGATCAAGCCTCAACCGGCCAATTAGAGCGGTTTTCGACCACGCTGAATCGTCATTGCGAGGAGCAAAGCGACGAAGCAATCCAGGCGATCGTAGGGCGCCCGACGTTCTGCTGGATTGCTTCGCTTCGCTCGCAATGACGAGGGCGCTTCGATTTGATCGAAAACTGCTCTAGTCCGGCCGGCATCGCCGCGTTAACGAGTTGCCGCCGCGCACCTCTGGCGGACCGCGAAAGTCGGATGGATCGATGGTTGGCGGCGATGCGTTGGTCGCGAGCAATCTCTTGCCGTTGGTCATGAGCGCAGGCGCTGGCGTGCGTGCCCGAGGGCGTCCGCGTTGATCACGCGGACGGGCGCGCCGCGAGCGAAAGCCATGATGGCGGCGGGCATGTCCCCGTAGAAGGCCGCAAGCGTCTCCCGGGTGACATAGCCGAGGTGCGGCGTCAGCGTGACGTTGTCCAGCTTGCGCAGGGGATGGTCGGCCGGAGGCGGCTCGTTGTCGAACACGTCAAGACCGGCGCCCGCGATCCGACGCTCATTCAGCGCGGCGATCAATGCGGCTTCATCGACGATCGGCCCACGCGACGTGTTCACCAGGTAGGCGGTCGGCTTCATCAAGCCGAGCTCCCGCGTCGTCACCAGTCCGCGCGTGCGGTCGCTGAGGCGCACATGGATGGACAGGATATCGGATTGCGCGAAAAGCTCGTCCTTCTCGACGCGTCGGACGCCCACCTCCGCCGCAGCCTCCGCCGTCAGGTTCTCGCTCCAGGCGATCACGTGCATGCCGAACACGTGGCCATATTCCGCCATGCGCCTGCCGATCTTGCCAAGGCCGAGCAAGCCGAGCGTCCGTCCGGAAAGGATGACGCCAACGCTGCTTTGCCACAGCCCCTCTCGCATCCGTCGCTCCTCTTGGGCGAAGTGGCGCACGGTCGCGATCATCAAGCCCCAGGTCAGTTCGGGCGTCGCGTTCGCCATGCCCGCAGCGCTGTGTTGGTCAGGATCGGGATGGACGATCAGCACGCCGTGCTCGGTCGCTGCATCCATGTCGAGATTGGGCAGGCTTGTGCCGATGATGGTGACGAGCTTCAGATTGGGCAGTCGCTCGAACAGCCGGCGCGGCAGCGCCATGCGTTCCCGAATGGTGCACAGCACGTCAAAAGGCTGAAGAGCGTCGACCGCCTGCTCCTCGCTCAGATGCTCGCGGAACACCTCGATCTCGGCGATCCCGTCAAGCGTAGACCAGTCCGCCGAGGCAAGCGCGACGCCGGCATAGTCATCCAGAATCGCCACCTTCAACATCGCCCACGCTCCTCGATCGTCATGCACGCTCCCCGTCTCGTCGCATTTGACGTATCCGTGCTGCCGCAACCGTCGATGCCTCTGGCCGGTCAGTCTGGCGTTGTCAGCCTAGAAGAAGAGAAAGGACCGGACCACGACGTTCTTGCGGCGCCGGGCGTCGGCGGGCGCGGTAGGGTCGATACAGGCCGTATGGAAAGACCAGCGCGAGACGGAGCCGTCGGTCACGGAATCGTAGCATTTGAGCATCGAAACCTCGGTGGCCTTCTGCTGGGGAAACCAGTACCACTCATGATCGGGCCTGTAGGTAAACCGTGTCGTCTCGCCGACGCGGTCGTCGTAGATCCGGTAGTTGGTGATGTATGGCTGGTCGGCGAAGGAGGGCCAAGCGCAGAGCACGAACGGGAACTGTTCGACCGTTTCCATCGGCTTGGCGAGATTGATCGACATGAACCGCCGCGACATCTTCCTGTCGGCCTCCGCCGGCGTGTAATGCACCTCGCGGCCGAAATTGCGCAGATTGCGGGTGAGCAATTCGCGGCAGCGCACGCGCCCGCTATTATCATTCAGGTCGTTATGCACGATGTTGGCGTACTGGGCGTTGACGCCAGGGTTCTTGGCGTCCTGGTCCTCCGTGCGATCGCCTGTGTAGTCCTTGTCGAAAACATCGTGGTTGTAGACCAGGGCGTCGGTTGCGCCGGGGAAAAATTCCAGGAGGAGCTTTTCGATTTCGGGGTAAAATACGCGCTCAACCTCCGCCGAATCATAGAAGTTCAAGCATTTGGATTCGAGATGGGCCAGCGAGACGCCAAGTCGGTCCATGCTTTCGGGGCTGTTCGGGGAGAGGCCCGGATAATACTGGCCAATACGCCGCGCATCGCGCAGCACCTGCGGGAAATAGAGTTCTGGACGGTGTTGGGCGAGTTCCCCACCGCCGCGCAGGAGTTCCGCTAAATCGGCGCGCGCCGGGTCTCGCCAGAGAGCGTTGGACGAGACGACGGAGTAGGTGGATCGCTCGTAGACCGTATAGCGCAGCGGCGCCGCCACGCCGCCCTCAGGGGCCTCGATCCCTTTCGCCCGGATATACTCCACGCATTCGTCGTAGCCACGGAACCCCAGACCCCACTGGGTCTCGATCGGGCCCGGGGGCGCATTGTCGATCATGTCGATCAGGCGCCGTTCGTCGCCGCCGAGGATTTCGGCGCGCGCATCTTCGAGCGCCGCGGCGGTTCCGGCGTCACCATTGCGGTCGAACGCCATGTAGGACAGGCCGCCATGCGCCGCGACGGGCGGCGGCTGGCCTACCGTGCGCTGGAGCGGCGGCACATAGGCGGACGATGCCGCCTCCGTTTCCGCCGCGAGGCTGTTGTCGGCGACCTGGTGCTGACTCATGCAAACCTCCGATCGTTTCGGCCTGAACGTGGTGCACGGCGCCCGCCTTTTCCAGACCTTGGTCGTCGGCCATCTGATCGCGCGCCGCGCTTGCCGCACGGACGCCGAGCTCTTTGAGCTGGCGGACGAACCACGCAGATCGGGACCGGCGACCTCCCGCAATGCGCCGCCCTCGTGGACCGTCCGGCCGCCGCTCGCCTCGCCCGAGCGGCCGCGTAGGCTGCAAAGCGACCGACCGCCTCATTCGACCCAGAAGTGATGGGCCCGGAGATCGGCGCGATCGCGCCCCCGCCCACCGGATTGACGGGGGGCTCTTAAGCCAATCATGTATATAAAGTTTATAGTTTTTTGTTTTGAAACGCATGCTCGGTCTATGGTCCTTCCGCGAAAGGTTCGGCGCGTGCAAGCGCAACCTGAGCTGACGCCCCCGTTCCTCCAATTGCGCCGGTGAGCAAACGCTATGGCGGAGTGCGGGCGCTGGACGGCGTGGATTTCGCGCTTTCGGGCAGCGAATCGCACTGTCTGATCGGCGAAAACGGCTCGGGCAAGAGCACCCTGATCAAGATCATTTCGGGCGCCGAGCGACCCGACCTCGGAGCCGAGCTTCTCATCGACGGGCGCCCCGCGCCCTTTCCGAGTCCAGCCGACGCGGTCCGCAGGGGCGTGCAGGTGATCTACCAGGACCTCGCGCTGTTCCCCAAGCTCACCGTCGCGGAGAATATCGATTTTCCCCGCGACCTTTCCCGATCCTTTTGAAGGAGAAGTATCCGGATCTCAAGCCGATCGGCGACCGCCTGCCCGTCGGCGAGAGCCTCGACAATTCATTCAAAGCAACTCAGGACCTGCTCAAAGCTCCCCCGACTTGAAGGGCATCGTCGGCTTCGGCAGCCAGGGTCCGATCGCCGCGGCGCATGTCCTGGAGCAGCAGGGGCTCGTCGGGAAAGTGGCGGTGGTCGGAACGGTGCTCCCCAAGCAGGCCGCACCCTATCTCAAGGCCGGCGCGCTCAATGCCGGCTTCCTTTGGGATCCCAAGGATGCCGGCTACGCCGCGGTCGCCGTCGCAAAAAAAGTCCTCGACAAACAACCCATCAACTCGAGCCTCGAACTGCCCGGGCTCGGCAAGGCCGATGTCGATCAGGCGAGGCGACAGATCAAGTTCGATCAGATCAAGACCTTCAACGCGGACAACGCGGCGAGCTTCGGATTCTGATTTGGTGTTTGTGAGGCGCGTCCGGGGCGCCGCGCGGTATGCGATCGGCGCGCTTCCCTGGACGCGCTTATTTCATCGATGATAAGCGGCCGCGAAACGGCTCCGACGAGCTGTTTTCAAGAGCGCGCGACAGGGCCTGGCGACCTTCAAAAGTCGCGGACGCTGCTTGCGCCGGCTTCTCTTTCGGCAACTCGACCGGAGCGCCTCAGCGGAGACGATGAGCGCGGCGATGGAAACCTCGCGGCTCGCGCGCCAGGGCGTTGCCGCGCTCGCCGGCCCTCCCGCCGCCGCACTGTTTGGCGGGTTGTCCTCGCCTGGCCTTTGGCCGACCCTCGCGACTCTCATTGGCCTCGTCGCCGCCGCGCTCGCTGTCATCACGATCTTCTCGCCGCGATGATCTACGCGAGCCTCATCCCCCATCGCTCGCTGACGCGTCCGCTGGACGCCCTCGGTCTATTTCGCCCTCGTGTTCCTGTCCGGCCCGCTGCCGCTGGCTTCGCTCTCCGGAAGACACGCGACCGGACTTGCGGCCTTCGATTGGATCGCCACGGCGGCGATCCCTTTTCCCCCTGATGCGCAGCGCCGGCCCGCGGGGCGCGATGCAACCTGAACCGGCCGGGTTCGCAGGCTCGATTCACGCTCCCTGTTATTTCCCTGTTCCGCGGTGAGACATGCGGAAAATTCCCTGTTCAGCACGCCTGCAATTCCCTGTTTCCGTGGAGCCCGATCCCGCAACCGGCGGATTGCAGATCTGATAGGCCTATGACATCGCGTCGGATTTCGGCGCGAGGCGCGAAACGGCCGGCGAAAAATTCCCTGCTAGCAGGGAATTCGGAGTTGGCCCTTGCCGATGCGCGGCGGCATGCCGAACGCCTTTGCGCGCCAGCGCGCCCCTCAGCGCGAGCCGCCCTGGGCCTGTAAGGCGATCCGGCGCACGGCGGCGATGAGCGCCTCGCGCCGCGGTCGGGCTGCTGCTCTCCGCCGAAGAGATCGCGCGCGCCGACACGAACCTGAAGGTCGGCGTCTCCGCCGGTCCCTATGCCGACATCCTGCGCTACGCCGCCGATCTCGCGGCCAAGGAAGGCATCGAGGCGCAGATCATCGAGTTTACCGACTGGACGCAGCCGAATGAGGCCTTGAACGCGGGCGATCTCGATCTCAACACCTTCCAGCACGCGCCGTACCTGAACAACCAGGTGAAAACGCGCGGTTACGACATCGTTCCGCTCGCCAAGACCATCATCGCGCCGTTCGGCCTCTATTCGAATAAGGTCGATAAGAGCGCCGACATCAAGGACGGCGCGACGACCGCGATCCCCAATGATCCGTCGAACGGCGCGCGGGGACTGCAACTGCTCGAGAAGGCGGACCTGATCAGGCTGAAGCCGGGCGCCGACGTCACCGCAACCATCGCCGGCGGCCGGCCCATGATCAGGTTCGAACTCGTGACCCGCGCCGTTTCCGAATTCCCCCATCGTCGCAGCCCTATTGGGACCCGGCGCTGGAAATCTAAAGCCGCGCCGCCTGGACGGCCAACACGCTGGCTCACCTCCAGAGGCATCTCGCCTTCGCCTACGAGAACGCGCCCTTCTATCGCGGTCATTTCGACGCGGCGGGCGTTCATCCGCGCGACCTGAAGACGCTCGACGACCTCCAGCGCTTCCCGTTCATCGACAAGAAGGTTCTGCGCGACCGACAGCTGGCAAAGCCGCCCCTCGGCGACCTGCGCGCCACGCCCGAGCGGCAGGTCGTCTACATCTCCGCCTCCAGCGGGTCGACCGGCGCGCCGACTGCTTCGCCGTTCACCGCGCAGGACTTCGACGATTGGATCGACTACGAAGCGCGGCAGTTCTGGTCGTCCGGGCTCCGGCCGGACGACCGCTATTGCCACTCGCTCAACTTCTCGCTGTTCGTCGGCAGTCCCTGCGTGCTCGGCGCGCACAAACTCGGCGCGCTGTCGATCCACGCCGGCACGGTGCCCTCCGAGCGGCTGCTCGGCATCCTGCGGCAGTTCCAGGCGATCGCGATCTGGACCACCCCGTCCTACGCCTGGCATTTTGCGAGACGGCGACAAAGGAGGGGATCGATCCGAATAGCGATCTCGCGATCCGGCGGATCTTCGTCGCCGGCGAGCCTGGCGTCTCCATCCCGGAGACCCGACGCCGGATCGAGGAGTTGTGGGGCGCCTCCGTCTATGACTATTACGGCCTTTCGGACATCTTCGGCTCGCGCGCCGGAATGCGCTGAAGAGAAGAACGGGTTGCACCGGGCCGAGGACCACATCCACCCCGAAGTGCTCGATCCGGACACGCAGAAGCCCGTCCCGCTCGGCGAGCGCGGCGAACTGGTGCTGACGACGGTGAAGAAGTCGGCGCGGCCGATGGTCCGTTTCCGCACTGGCGACATCGTTTCGTTGACCGACCAGCCGTGTCGATGCGGCCGAACGTCTCTGCGCATGCTGGGCGTGCACGGCCGCCGCGACGACATGCTCATCATCAAGGGCGTCAACCTCTTCCCCTCGGACGTCGAGGCCATTGTTCGCAAGGACCGGGAGTTGACCGGCGAATACCGGCTGGTCGTCGATCGAATCGAGCGCCTGGACCGGTTGACGGTCGAGATCGAGCATGTTCGCGGCCACAACGGGACGACGGAGGCGCTCGCGCATCGCATCGCCCACCATCTCAAAGCGCTCACAGGCGTGAGCGCCGTGGTCAGCGTGCTCGCGCCCGATACGCTGCCGCGGGCGACCCACAAAGCCAAGCGCGTCAAGGACCGGCGCACAGGCGTGTGGAGCTGACTTCCGCGCCTAAGCCCGCGGGGACCCATCGTCATGAATCGGAGGGGCGGCGTCTCGCCGCCCAAGGCGCGCAGGACGCGCACCCTCCAGTCGACGCAAGCCTGCCTGAAGGCGCGCGGCGTCGCGCTACTCGGCGGGGACTGGGTGGTAACGGCTGTCGACGCCGAAGAATTCGCCGTCGCGACAGAAGCTGGGCGCCCCCGCATTATTGGGCGCTTTGAGCAGTCTCGGCAGAGGCCTGCCCTCGCGCTCGAGCCGGTCAATCTCGCGCTTGGGCCCCAGGTCGTCGAGAAGCTCGAACGGTCCGCGCCGCTAAGCGAACCCCCAACGCAGCGCGCGATCGAAACTGCCGAGGCCGGCGTCAACATTCACCTATATGTGTTGTACACTCTTGGCGCGCGTCGATGGGTTGACGAGGCGGCGATCAAGCCGTCTCGGCGATCCGACATCCTTTTGCTTCGCCGCGCTGAACTCCGACGATGGTCGCAATTGCGCATCCGCCGAATATATGTTCGCTGTTTGTTCCTGTCAGGAAAATGTTCCCTCTTGAAAGCGGTTGATCGACCCCTCGCGAGGTCCCTCAGCGGCCAGAGTTGTCGACGCAGCCCCAGCGCACGCAGTCGTTCGGATTGCGGCTCAGTCCATCGGTTTCGTGGACGTTGTAGGGGTAGGCCAACCGCGGGTCGGGGTCGCGGAATACGGTCGGCTTTTGGCTCGGCGGCAAGGCCTCGTACTGCGAAACAGACATCACAGGGATGGGCTTTTGCTCGGTCTGGCATCCGGCGACGGCCGCCGCCACCGCGAACCCGAACGCGAGCCGAAAACCGATTCGATTATACATTGCCGCCTCCCGCGCGATCCGGCGATCGGCACAGCTTCCCCGATACCAGAATCGTGACGACCTTTAACCTCGGAAAGCGCACGGCGGTCCTGTCCGAGGAGTAAAATTTCGTTTACCGGCCGGCGGCGGCACCCATCGCGCGGTTCTCGCGCGCATCCGCAAGGAATTGCGTTTGCCCTTCTACTGAAGCGTGCGTCCCCTCACCCCCGACCCCTCTCCCCGAGGGGCTAGCGTGCGCACACATTCGATTCGCGGACGAGTCAAACACATTTTTTGCAAACATCGCTTGATCGTTGAGAATCATGTGTGATTTTGTATCGGCCGGCCCTTTGTTTGGAGAGGATCGGCGATGACAGACGTGAACATTGGCTTCTTCGGCGACGTGCGCCTTGAAAAAAGGGGCGCCTGGCGGTGGAGCGCATGTGCGCGCGCATTAGCGCGGGCTTTCGCCAACTGTGCGACAGCCGGGCGGAGAAGGTTGGTCTGACGCGGTTTTTCCGCAATCCGAGAGTGACGGTGGAAGAAATTCTGCGCGGCGCGGCGGAGCGGACGGGAACCGCCGCGGCGGGACGGCACGTCCTGTTGATCCAGGATACGAGCGAAATCAACTATGAAGCCAAAGCCAAGCGCAAGCGTGGCCTTGGCCGCGTCGGCAACAGCAAGGACGTCGGCCTGTTCGTCCATCCGGCGCTGGCGGTCGACGCCGCCGACGGCGGCGTCCTGGGGCTCGCGGGGGCGACGATCTGGCGGCGAACGCGGATCAAGGAGGACGACTACCAGAGCCTGCCGATCGAGGAGAAGGAGAGCAACAAGTGGCTCGCCACGCCCCTGGCGGCGAAGCGGTTCCTGAACTCGGCGACGATGATCACCGAGATCTCCGATCGGGAGGCCGACATCTACGAGCATTTCGCCCGCGTGCCCGATGGGCGAACGCATGTCCTGGTTCGCGCCGTGCGCGATCGGGCGCTCATCGAGGCGGGCGAGCGGCTGCTGTCGAAGATCGCCGCCGCGCCGGAAGCGGGCCGTCTGAGCTTCGATCTGCCCGGCCGGCCCGGACGGACGGCCCGGAAGGTCACGCTGGCGGTGCGTTTCTGTCCGGTCGTCCTGCGTCGTCCCGAGCGCGGCGCCGACCGGCGGGATCCGCCCGGCGTCGCGCTCAATCTCGTCGAGGCGCGCGAAATCGACCCGCCGCCCTCCGAGGAGCCGATCGTCTGGCGCCTGTTGACGACGCATGGCGTGAGCACGCTTGCCCAAGCGGCGTGGATTATCGAGCTCTATCGCTATCGCTGGATCATCGAGCAGCTCTTCCGCACCCTCAAGTCGCAGGGCTTCGACCTCGAAGACAGCCTCTTGCGCGACGGCGACGCGCTCGAACGCCTGGCGGCGACCGCGCTGATCGCCGCCGCGAGCGTCATGCAACTGGTCCAGGGACGGGACGAGGCGGGCGCGGCTTTCCCGGCCGCGCGCGTCTTCGAACCCGACGAAATCGCCGTTCTGGAGGCGCTGGCCGGCAAATTCGAAGGCAAGACCCAGAAGCAGAAGAACCCGCACCCCAGACGCAGCCTGGCTTGGGCGGCCTGGTGCATCGCCCGCCTCGGCGGCTGGACCGGCTACGCCAAAGAGCGTTCGCCAGGCCCTATCACCTTCGTCCACGGCCTGCGCCGCTTCCACGCCATCGCAGAAGGCTTCAATCTCGCCGCCGCCACCTCGCCTGCCCCACTTGACAGCTGAGCAAATCAAATGTGTGCGCACGCTAGCCCGGTGGGAGAGGGGACGCGCGCCCTTCCCCTGCCCCGCGACTCGCCCCATATTTGCGCCCATGCCCGCTCCGAAGAAACCCGGCCGTGCGCCGAAGTCCAAGGCGTCGCGGCCCGAGTTGCAGCCGCTCGACGAACACCTCGCCGCGCTGCTCAATCCCGCGCTCGCCGAGGCCAAGCCCGAAGGCTTCGCGGAAGCGCCGCAACGCCATTTCGAGGCGCCCGGCCCCGACAACCATCCGCGCGGCCTGTCCGGCGCCCCTGCGACCGTCGAATTGCTCAAGGCGCTGCTCGAGCTCGGCGACCCCAACATCCGCAACCGCCCGCCGTGGACGCCGCACCGGCCGCCGCGGCCGGACAAGTCCGAGGGCGGCCGGCGCTTCCGCATCGTGGCCGACTACGTGCCCAAGGGCGACCAGCCGCAGGCGATTGCCGAACTCGTCAAAGGCGTTGCGGCGAACGAGCGCGACCAGGTGCTGCTCGGCGTCACCGGCTCGGGAAAAACCTTCACCATGGCCAAGGTGATCGAGGCCACGCAAAGGCCGGCGCTGATCCTCGCGCCCAACAAGACGCTGGCGGCGCAGCTGTACGGCGAGTTCAAAAGCTTCTTTCCCGACAACGCGGTCGAGTACTTCGTCTCCTACTACGACTATTACCAGCCGGAGGCCTACGTCCCGCGCACCGACACCTATATCGAGAAGGAATTGGACATCAACGAGCAGATCGACCGCATGCGCCACGCCGCCACCCGCGCGGTGCTGGAGCGCGACGACGTCATCATCGTCGCCTCGGTCTCCTGCATCTACGGCATCGGCTCGGTCGAGACCTACACCGCCATGACCTTCGCGCTGAAGCTCGGCGACAAGGTGGACCAGCGCCAGCTGATCGCCGACCTGGTGGCGCTGCAGTACAAGCGCTCGCTCGGCGACTTTACCCGCGGCGCCTTCCGCGTGCGCGGCGACACGATCGAGATCTTCCCCGCCCACTACGAGGACCGCGCCTGGCGAATCGGCTTGTTCGGCGACGAGATCGAGGCGATCGTGGAGTTCGATCCGCTGACCGGCCAGAAGACGGCCGACCTCGAATTCGTCAAGATCTACGCCAATTCGCACTATGTCACGCCGCGTCCGACGCTGCTGCAGTCGCTCGCCGGCATCAAGTTCGAACTGAAGATCAGGCTCGACGAGCTGAACCATCAGGGGCGTTTGCTCGAGGCGCAGCGGCTCGAGCAGCGCACCATCTTCGACCTGGAAATGCTGGAGGCGACCGGCTCCTGCGCCGGCATCGAGAACTACTCGCGCTATCTCACCGGCCGCCGCCCCGGCGAGCCGCCGCCGACCTTGTTCGAGTACCTGCCCGACAACGCGCTGATCTTCGCCGACGAGAGCCATGTCACCATTCCGCAGATCGGCGGCATGTATCGCGGCGACTACCGGCGCAAGGCGACCCTCGCCGAATACGGCTTTCGCTTGCCCTCCTGCATGGACAACCGGCCGCTGCGCTTCGAGGAATGGGACGCCATGCGGCCGCAGACTGTCTCCGTCTCGGCGACGCCCGGACACTGGGAGCTCGAGCAGACCGGCGGCGTCTTTGTCGAGCAGGTGATCCGCCCGACCGGGCTGATCGACCCGCCGGTCGAGGTCCGGGGCGCGCGCAGCCAGGTCGACGACCTGCTCGCCGAAGCGAAGGAGGTGGCGCAGCGCGGCTATCGCTCGCTGGTCACCACGCTGACCAAGCGCATGGCCGAGGACCTGACCGAATATCTGCACGAGAACGGCGTGCGGGTGCGCTACATGCACTCCGACATCGACACGATCGAGCGCATCGAGATCATCCGCGATTTGCGCCTCGGCGCTTTCGACGTGCTCGTCGGCATCAACCTCCTGCGTGAGGGCCTCGACATTCCCGAATGCGCGCTGGTGGCGATTCTCGACGCCGA
The DNA here is from genome assembly GCA_963822215.1 of uncultured Alphaproteobacteria bacterium. Lineage (GTDB taxonomy): Bacteria > Pseudomonadota > Alphaproteobacteria > Rhizobiales > Beijerinckiaceae > Roseiarcus. Next base: position 419,766 of record CAWGGX010000004.1, on the reverse strand, counting down.
CAAGGAAGGTTTTCTCCGCTCCGAGACGTCGCTGGTGCAGACCATCGGCCGCGCCGCGCGCAATGTCGACGGCAAGGTGATCCTCTACGCCGATTTCGATCACCGGCTCGATGGAGCGGGCGATGGAGGAGACCCGGCGCAGGCGGGAGAAACAGACCGCCTTCAACGAGGCGAACGGCATCACCCCCGCCACGATCAAGCGCGGCATCCAGGACATTTTGGGTTCGGTGGCGGAAGCGGACCATGTGACGGTCGACGTCGGCCTCGCCGACGGCGCGCTTATCGGCCACAATCTCCACGCCACCATAGCGGACCTGGAAAAGAGGATGAAGGAGGCCGCCGGCAACCTCGAATTCGAGGAGGCGGCGCGCCTGCGCGACGAGATCAAGCGCCTGCAGGCGGTCGAGCTCGCCGTCGGCGACGACCCGCTCGCCAGGCAGACCGACGTCGAGGCGGCGGCGGGCGCTTACGCCGGCCAACGCAAATACGGCCGCGCCGCTAATATGCCTGCGAACCGCCCGCACAAGCCGGCCGACGAAGACATGGGCCCGCACAACCTTGGCGGCGGCGAGGCAAGGCCGAAGGGGGGAGGGATGAGGCGGAGGCGGCGATGAACCCCTCTCGCGGAGGGAGAGGGGTCGGCGGGTCCGCATAACTGGGGCGGCGGGGAGGCGAGGCCGAAGGGCGGGATGAGGCGGAGGCGGCGCGGCTAACTTATCTTCCGCGGGAGAGGGCCAGGCGGGAGCGGACCTCCGATGGGTTCCGTTACATGCGCTCGTCCCCTTGCTCGGCGGGCTTGCTTTAACTATTCTTTTATGCCTGTCAGGGTTCTCCGCGGCCTTCGGGGGTGTCGGAGATGCGTGAGGAACTTCAAGGAGTTGCTCGGACCGAGCTTGCGCAAAGGTGGGTCGGATGGCAACCGTCATAACCGCGGCCGTCGGCGAGAAATTCCAAGGCAAGCCCGCGCCGAACAAGCCGGATGACGTTCGCGAAATCCAGACTTTGCTCGCAAAGGCGCTCGGCGACACCTGCCCGGCCCTGAAAGACGGCGTTTGCGACGCCGCGATGAAGACGGCGATCGCCGAGTTCCAGAAGAAATGGGGCACCGTTCCGGACAGCACGGTCGATCCGTTTGGCCATACGCTGAAAAATCTCAACCGGCTCGCGAGCCCGATCCAAATATCGCACATCAATCTGGAGAGCGTGGTCACGGTCTATACCGACGGCAAGAACATGAACAGCCGCGGCGGATATAGGATACAGGCCCGCACGTCGGACGGCGGCCCCTTGCCGCCGAAAGGCAGCGGCTATCAGTTGCATCTTATCGTTCAGAACGACCGGAACTCGCTTGAATTGACCGGCGGATCTCTTCACGACCTCCTGGCCAAGGACAACCTCGGAGACCTTCTGAACATCATCGATGACCTCGGCCTGTGGACGAAGCCCGTCCCTTGCCGCATTCAGCTTCGTTACAAGGGATCGATGATCTCGACCTCGACCGTTCCCAAGAACCTGCAGGCGCCGATCGAGCCCCATAATGGCGTCCTGGTTCCGCTTGACGAGACGAACAATGGAGATGTTTTGACCTATCAGGGGGACCCGGACGCCAAGGACTTCCATGGGCGGATGTTCCTGCAGGTCGCGGGCTATTCAAAATTTCTGTTCGTCTACGGAGGTTTGCTGGAGACGAAGGACGAGTTTCGCGGCTTCGATTGCATCACTTACGCCGGCACGGCGTGCGGCGCGTCGAACCAGCATATGGCGGCGGCGCCCGATCTGGCCCAGTCCCTCGGCGCGCAGACCTGCAGCGTCCAGCGAAAGACGAAGGACCCGAAGACCGGCAAGGAGGTCGCCAAGACCGTCTCGCTCGAGAACGCAGACCCGGCCGACGTCAAGGCCTTCCTGACCAACGACACTCCGGGCAGTTTCCTGATGTGGAGCGGTGGTCACGTTGTCCTCGTCGTTGAGGGCAAGGTGAACGAGTTCGCCCACAGCAAGGGAGGCTACGCTCAGAGCGACGTGGAGGACTGGCTCGAGCCGTACAAGACGATGAAGCTCACGGTGCGTCGCCTCGCCAGCGCGCCGGCGAGAGCCGGATGATCTGTCGCCTCGTCGCCGCCGCGCTCGCCGTGGCCGCGGGTGGGGCGCACGCAGCCGAACGCGTCGCGCCGCCCGCGTCGGCGTTCGAAGTGCTCGGGGCGTCGCAAGCGTGGGTTGCGCTTCGCGAGAACGTCGTTGTCGGCGCGTCCGACACCGACGTGTGCCGCTACCCCGGGCTCGATCCCTCGGTCTACAAGGGTTCGATCGTTCATTTCGTCGCTCTGTCGCCATCGGCGATCTCGGGCAAGATGTTTGCGCCGGATCTCGGGGCGGCGCCGGCGCCCTATCTGACGCCCGGGACTCCTCAGGGCGGGTGCACGTCACTTTCGGAGGCGCAGGACCGCTGGCGGGCCATCGTCGCCCGCGCAAAGGAAATCGACATCCCCATTGGCGAAAACAGCAGAGCCCCGATCCCTCTCGGACAACCTGTTACGGAAGAGGAATGCGAATTGGCGGCCCGGCGGGGACGCGCCAGGGTCTGCGACGCCGCGTTCATCCAGACCCTCGCCGGCCAGCGTTTCCGGATTGCCCTGTCAATTCGATCGGCGCCGGAAGCGCCGGACAAGGCTCGATGCCAGTTCATCGGCTATCGCATCGGCGTCGCTGTCCAAATCACCGGCGGCGCCTTCGGGTCCGTCGGCGCGCCCGCGCCCGGCGGCTTCGTGACCCACTATGACTGGCGATCCCAGCACGTCGAGCCGATGAAGCTCTACGCATTCGACCGCTTGGCCGTCCTGCTTGTCTGCTTCAGCTCGACAAATATCGCCGACCGCACGAGCACCCCGAGCCTGGTCGTGTTTCCAATAGGAGACTGAACCCGCTGATCGTGAAGCGGCCGCAGGCGGTCGAACCCGCGGTCGGCGACGACCCGATGGCGCGCCAGGAAGAGGTCGCTGCGGCCGGCGGCGCCGATGCCGGCAAGCGCCCGTTCGGGCGCTCGACCAACGGCCCTCGACCCGCATCCGCTCGCGCCCCTTGCGTAGGCGCTTATCGTCATTTCGATCGAAGCGAATCAATTCGGTGTGGTCGAAGACGGCCCCAATACCAGCACAGCACATCCGGTCGCTCTCTGCTTTGGATTCAACCGAGTTCCGCTCGGGGAGCAAATCTGATCGGCGCTAATGCATTGTAGGCGAGCGGACCACCGCCGACGTCACGCCGTCGATCGCTAATTGCGACGCGCTGTCGGCGTCTCTGGAGACCCGCTTTCGCGGCTAAGACGCTTCATCCGGCTACGGCAATGCTCACCGGCAACTCTGTGAAGCCGTGGATGAAGGACGAGAAGACGCGCTTTGGCTCGCTGGCGACTGCGATCGTCCAGCCTCGCTGCAGAATCTCCTCCCACAGGATCTTCAATTGCATCTCCGCGAGGTGTTTTCCCACGCAGCGGTGAATGCCGAAGCCGAACGAGAGGACGTTGCCGAGATATTCGCGCGGGCTCATGGCTCGGGTCGCTTCGCCGTGCGCGAGCATGGAAATGAGGTCGGGACGCGGCTCGGAGTTGACCCGTTCGTTCCAAAGGGTCATGAAATACCCGAGGCACTCGCGGAAAATCTGCTCGCGATGCTCCTCGCTTTCGACGAGCGTCCCCGCATAGGGAAGCGCCGTCGAGGCGACGGCCGGCGCTCACGCCGGCCAACGCAAATACGGCCGCGCCGCCAACTTGCCCGCCCACCGCCCCCACAAACCCGCCGACGAGGACATGGGCCCGCACAATCTGGGCGGCGGCGAGGCCCGGCCGAAGGGCGGCGGGATGAGACGGCGGCGAGGGCGATAAGCTTCTCCCGTCCGCTGCCGACCACTTGAACGCTGTCCTCCGCGCCGGCCAGCGGGGCGTCAGCGCCGGAGATTTGGCCCCTGCTTGGATCGATACGTCGAGGTCACGAGGCGACGCGAAGCGGAAAATTCTTCCGACCGTCGAATTGACGTTGAGCCGTCGTCGCTGCCCTCAATCGGTGCGACCCCTCAACGCATCCGCTCGCAATTTTGCCGTCGCGAACGCCCCGACGCCAGAGGTTTTGGCCCACGCCGCCAACCTCAACACGAAACTCATCATCGCCAGGGCCGCGAATGGAACATAGGCGATCAGATGCCGAAAGCTGCCTGAGGGGGAGAATTGCAGGAAGTCCTTCAGAAACGCATACAAGATATAAGTTGTCGCAATCGTCCGGATCGGCGGCAAGAGGTTCTGAGGCAGCAGCGTCCGCACGCGAGCGAACGACAGGAGCGTAAGAATCCCGGCGAACGCGGCCGCGAGGCCGAAAACGACGAACACGCCGATCGCGGGCTCCTTTCCGATCGAACACAAATAGGCGATCAACGTCAGATGAACGAGCATCACGGCGGCGAACGCCAAGCCGAAGTCGCGCGCGCGTGTCCTCACGGGCAGGAACGCGGGGCCGAACAACGTTGTCAGCGGGGCGCCGACATAGGCAAGGAAAAAGTACGCAAAGGCGATCCTGCCGGTCGCCCTGAGCGCCAGCGGCACGCCATTGTCGATGCCCGACACGGCCAAAGCGCTCACGGACGCTGCGAGAGCAATAAGAAAGGCTATCGAGATCCAAACGAATGAACGTCTCTCAACGTCGGCCAAGGACCTGACCCCCATCGACGGGAAACCGTAGAGCGCCAAAAACAGCTTGAGAGACGAAGGCGCCGGCCGAACGTCTTTATCTCGCCGGAAGACGAGCATAGCACAGCCAGAGGGATTTCGGTTCCGTTATTGCGAAGCGATCGTCCGTTCTGCTGCGCCGCGTCGGGCGCTGGAGTTGATTTCGGCTCCGACCGGAGGCGTGAGGCGCCTCGTTGTAGCCCACGAAGCGAACCGCGATCGCACGCTTTTTCGGACGACCGTCGGGTCGAACTCGGTTTTGGCTAGCGCCGGGGCGGAATCGACGCCGACGAGGTGGCGATTATTGTTGCGCGGGCTTTTCGTAAGCTTCGTTGATCGCTCGCAAGATATCCTAACCAGACAATGCCCGCATTCATAATGAGGATACCGGCGACAACGCCGTACAGGAATCCGGACATCGCACTCTCCGAGACAAACCACTTACCATGCGGCGGGATCGGCCCTGCGACGGGCGAGGCGCAGCCTCCCGAGTTCGATCAGATTAAAGTATTTCTTGATCTGCGAAACGCGACTGAGTGTCACACAACCGCATGGTTGTTGCTGATCAACGGTGCAATGCTGAACCGACTAACATCCGATTGACCGAGAGCCATGGTGACTCTGAATTCGTTATTATCAAGGGGCCTGAACAGCGGGGCGCCCAGCGCCCTCGACCGCGCCCGCGTGGGTCGAAGTTGAGAGGGACGGGATTGAGCAAGTCGCGTAGCTCCGGCAAGCCGCGAGCGTTGCCGCAGAGGGGGTAATCATTTTTTCTGGAAACGGCTGTAAACTTGTGGCAGAAAGTGTCCGTTCGGCAGCGCGGTGTGGGCGCAAGCCGACGTACACCGCGACGTATTGCTGGAATCGCTGCCGCCGCGCAGCCCTGATAGTTTCTCTGGCCGGCGCCAGGACCTCGCCGCCGGTCGCGCCAAGTCAGGAAGCGTGTCGATATCTGAAGCGGCAAAGGCGCGTCGAACTGCCGATTCTAACGGAAGAGGGGATTTCCAGATGGGCCAACGCCTGCAGAACACGTCTCTGGCCCGCAGCCCAAACCCGTTGACCGGGACCCTGGAAGAACGCAATTCCACTGGTCTTGAAGACGTGTATCGTCGAGCCGCGGTCAATCTCGTTCCATTCCTTCTGCTATGTTACATTATGGCGATGGTCGACCGCCTCAATGTCGGCTACGCAAAACTTCAATTCATGGCGGATCTGCATTTCGACGAGTTTGTTTTCGGCGTCTCGGCAGGAATCCTTTACGTCGGCTATATCCTGTTCGAAGTACCGAGCAATTTGCTGCTCGAACGCGCGGGCTTGAGGATAACGCTCCTGCGCATCATGACGCTGTGGGGCCTGTTCACCATGGCGTTCGCGTTCGCCGCCACCCGTTGGAATTTCTACGGGCTGCGATTCCTGGTCGGCGCAGCCGAGGCGGGCTTCTTTCCCGGCGTGCTGTATTACTTCACCCTTTGGTTTCCGGACGCTTGGCGAGCCCGGATCACCTCGATCTTTGCGCTCGGGGTGCCGGTCTCGGGGATTGTCGCAGCGCCTGTCTCCGGTTGGATCATGATCCACATGGCCGGGGTCTTGGGGTTGCGGGGCTGGCAATGGCTGTTCCTGATCGAGGGGGCGCCCGCCATCGTCCTTGGCGTCGTCGCCTATTTCTACCTGCCCGATCGGCCGGCTGACGCGCGCTTCCTGTCCCCTCGGGAAAAGGCCGCTATCCAGCGCGAGCGCGCGCAAGACGCCGCGATCGTGCCTGGGGCGGACACGTTCGGACAGGCGCTGCGCAATCCGCGCGCCCTTGTCCTCGCGCTCGTCTATTTCGCCTTCTTTTCCATCCAAAGCATTCTTCTGCTGTGGATGCCGACTCTGTTGCGCAACGCGGGCGTCGCCAATCTCGCGGAGATTGGCTGGCGCACCGCCCTGATTTTCGCGGCAGGCGCGATCGGGATGGCGGCGATGGGGTGGAGTTCCGATCGCTGCCAGGAACGTCGCTGGCATCTCATAGGATGCGGCGTCGTTGCGAGCCTGGCTCTTTGTCTTCTGCCGCTCGGGGCTCGAAGTCCGGCCGGCACGACCTTCATTTTGGCGCTTGCGTCGCCGGCGGTGTTCGCCTTCCTTGCTTTGTTTTGGACTGTGCCAGCGATGGTTCTCGGAAAGGGCGCACGCGCCGGTGGAATTGCGTTTGTCAGTTCGGGCGGCGGGCTAGGTTCGGCGCTAACTCCGATCTTCATGGGCTGGACGCAAGTCCTGACGGGAAGCCTTTTTGGCGCAATTGCGGTGATAGCGCTGGTGTTTCTGGCGGCCATGGCGGCGCTCTACCTTTGCGTGCCCGTCGCCGCAGGTTCGCGTACCGCGAAGCCAGTGCGCCTCGTCGCTGGCGTCTCCAAAAATGAGCCTTAGGCGAAACCGGCGATAGAGCATTTGTTCGCTTCGCCGTTACGTCCGCCCTTCCCCTCGACGACCTGTACCGCGACCAGCCGTCGGCCAAGAGAGTTGGCGCGTCCGGATTCCCGCCAGTCGGCGCCGCTCCCTCATGCAAACGCGGAAATGCGCACCCGCAACTCCGTGAAGCCGTGAATGAAGGACGAAAAGACACGCTTCGGTTCGCCAAGAACCTCGATCGTCCAGCCTCGCTGCAGGATCTCTTCCCAGAGGATTTTCAGTTGCATCTCGGCGAGGTGCTTGCCAACGCAGCGGTGAATGCCGAAGCCGAACGACAGATGCTGACGCGGGCGGGGACGGTCGATGAGGAAGCGCTCGGGTTCGTCGATCGCCTCTTCGTCGCGATTGCCGGAGATGTACCACATGGCGACCTTTTCCCCCTTGCGGATGGCTTTCCCGCCGATCTCCGCGTCCTCGAGCGCGGTGCGGCGCATATAGGCGATCGGGGTCTGGTAGCGGACGATCTCCGGAACCATGGAGTCGACCAGTTCGGGCCTCGCGCGCAGCTTGGCGAGCTCTTCCGGATTCTGGCTCAGGAACAGCACGCTCCCGCTCATCGAATTGCGGGTCGTGTCGTTGCCGCCGACGATCAGCAGCAGGACGTTGCCGAGATATTCGCGCGGGCTCATGGCTCGGGTCGCTTCGCCGTGCGCCAGCATGGAGATGAGGTCGGGACGCGGCTCGGAGTTGACCCGTTCGTTCCAAAGGGTCATGAAATACCCGAGGCACTCGCGGAAAATCTGCTCGCGATGCTCCTCGCTTTCGACGATCGTGCCGGCATAGGGAAGCGCCGTCGAAACGTCGGACCAGAAGCTCAGCTTCCGTCGGTCTTCGAACGGAAAGTCGAACAGCGTCGCCAGCATCTGCACGGTCAGTTCGACAGAGACCCGATCCACCCAGTCGAAAACCTCGCCAATCGGCAGACCATCAAGCGTTGTCCGGATTCGGCTGCGGATCAGGCCTTTCAGATTGTCGAGATTGTCCGGCGAAACGATCGGCTGGACCACCTTCCGCTGAGCCTCGTGCTTCGGGGGGTCCATCGCAATGAACATCGGCAGCTCGAGGTCGCCCGACCTGTCGCGCAGCACAATTCCGCCGAGCGTCGAGCTCGACGAGAAGACCCTGTGGTTCACCTCGACGTCGATGATGTCCCTGTGCTTGGTAATCGACCAAAACGGTCCGACCGGGCTTTCCCGGCAATAATGCACCGGGGCGTCGCGGCGCAGGCGGCGGAAATAGGGACGCCAGACGTCCTGCTGATACAGTGCCGGATCGCCGACGTCGATTTGATCGAGCGGGAGATCCTCGGCAAGCTTTGCGTGATCGGCGACGAGTTCTGGATCCAAGCTCGATCTCCCGGGGGTGGGAAGGCGTCAAGCCCTCCTCTAGCGCAGGGTCAAGCATGGTCAAGCGCTGCGCAGTGACGGCGCTCACAGACTCCGCGCCTGTCGTTGCGCCGGAAATCGCGAGCAAGGGCGCTATAGGGTGTGCTGCTGGCCGTTTGGTTGACGCGGCCGACTTTGGCCGCGCTCGCTGAGAGCAGCGCGATCAACGATCGCGCCTACAGGCCGCGCTCGATGGGGCGTCCGGCCGGACGCCCGTCTTCCGACAGGCTCCATCCACCGCCGAAAGCGCGGCCACGCCTGCAACCGGGCCGCAGCAATTTCGCGGCCTCGTTTTCGCCCCCTGTTCCTTTCCCTGATCCGTTGCAAATCCGCGCCAACATTCCCTGTTCCGGTCGTTTGAAATTCCCTGTTGTTTGACGGCCGCGGCCTGCAACCGGTGGATTGCAGATCGCACAATATCATGATATTGCATGGTTTTTCGACGCAGCCCTCCGGCCGCGCCGAAAAAAATTCCCTGCTAGCAGGGAATTCCCTTTGGATGCGCAACGGCATGTCGAGCGCCTTCGGCGCCGCCACGGGCCCCGCGCTCAACCCCTCCAGTCTTCGAGAACGTCTCGAATTGTGTCTGCGAGTTCCTCGGCTGTGTATGGCTTCTTCAGCCAGGCGCCTTTCTTGTGTCCGAGGCCTACGACCGAGGGCTCCGCGTAGCCCGAAGTGAACAGGATCTTGAGATCGGGCCTTTCCGCCAGCGCCGCCTCCGCCAGTTCGAGTCCGGTCATGCCGCCGGGCATCATCATATCGGTGAAAATGAGCGCGATCTCCGGCTGTGCGGCGAGATGCGCCAAGGCGGCCGCGCTGTTCTCCGCCTCGAAGATCTGGTAGCCGAGGCCTCTCAACCGACGGCTGAGAACCCGGCGCAGGCGCGGGTCGTCCTCGACAAGAAGAATGGTCTCCGATCCCCGCTGGAGTTCAGGGAGTTGCTCATCCGGGGCCATTGCCGTCTCCGCTTCGCTGGCGTGCGCAACAGGCAGGTAGATCCGCACACTCGTACCGCGTCCCGGCTCGCTGTAAAGTTGGATGTGACCGCCAGATTGCTTGACGAAGCCGTGGACCATGCTCAGGCCGAGCCCCGCGCCGGCTCCGGTCGGCTTGGTGGTGAAGAAGGGTTCGAAGGCGCGCCGCCGAACCTCGGGCGACATGCCCACTCCCGAGTTGGACAGCGTGATGAGGACATAGCGGCCGGTTCGAACTTCCGGGTACATTTGCGCATAGTCGGCGTCGAGTTGGATGGGCGAAACCTCGATGGTCAGTCGCCCGCCGCCCGGCATGGCGTCCCGTGCGTTGATCGCAAGGTTGAGCAGCGCGTTTTGCAGCTGCACAGCATCGACGATGGTCGGACCCGAGGACCGGGGCGTGATGATGGTCAGCTCGATCGTCTCGCCGAGCGTCTGGCGCAACAGACCGGCAAGGCTGTCGATCAGCGAAGCGACCTCGGTCGGCTCGGGATTGAGGGGTTGGCGGCGGCCGAAGGCCAGGAGCTGAGCGGCAAGCTTTGCGCCGTCCTGCGCCGCTTCCTGCGCCTCGTTGGCAAGCTCGCGCTGGTCGGGATCCGTCAGATCGGCGGCGAGCAGTTCCAGATTTGCGATGATCACCATCAGCGTGTTGTTGACGTCGTGCGCAATGCCGCCGGTCAGCTGTCCGACGGCTTCCATTTTCTGCGACTGCCTAAGCTCCTCCTCGATCTTCTGCCGGCTAGTGAGGTCACGCAGGAAGCCGGTGAAGATCCTCCGCCCGTTCACGTCCGCTTCACCGACGGTAAGCTCGACCGGCGCCGCAGTTCCATCCTTTGCGATCGCCTGCACCACGCGGCCATAACCGATGATGTGGGCCTCGCCGGTCCTCAGATAGTTGGCGACGTAGCTGTCATGTTCGGCGCGGACGATCTTGGGCATCAGCAAGCTGACGCTGCGGCCGACGATTTCGTCTGAACGATAGCCGAACAGCGCCGTCGCCGTCGCGCTGAACGACGTGACCACACCCTGCTCGTCTGTAACGATCATGGCGTCGGGGACCGTCGCGAGAATAGAGCGCAGATGCGCTTCTCGTTCGACGCTCTCGTTTTCCGCCACTTTCATCGCGGTGACGTCGTGGGTGAAAATGACAATCCCGCCGACCTCGCCCTCCGGGAACCGCCAGGGCCTGACCTCCCGCCTCAGCCATTGGATTGAGCCGTCGGCGCGCGGAAACGCCTCGCACTCCTCGGAAAACGCTTCTCCCGCCAGGGCGCGTCTGTGGGTCTCCCTCCAGCGTTCCGGTATTTCTGGAAACACCTCGTAGTGGCTGCGTCCAGTGACCGTCCCGTCGATTTTGTAGTCGCTGAGCCAGCGAGGACTCGCCGCAATGTAGCGCATGTCACGGTCGAACATGGCCGCGGCGTCCGGCGCGTTCTCAATAAAAGAGTCGAGGCGTCCGGTGAGAGTGAAGTCGGCTCCATCGGCCGTCATGAGAGAGTGGCCTTGTGGCAATCCATAACGGCCTCATTCCATGCGCGCACGACAGGCCGATCGGACGCCTATGGGGCCAATCCGTAGACGCTGAAGACATCCGATAATCGCTGTGCCTAATAGTTCCTGCAAGGCGTCAGTTTATCGCAGCAACACCTCTCGCATGCGATGTATTGCCGCATAGGCGACTTGCATCGCCGTGAACATTTTCAATCCACCGAACCCGCGTCGCTGACAACGCTCTTTTTCACAAGTGGGTTTCAGAATTTGCCTCGGAGGTCGGGTTTGAGCCCGCCACCGTTTTTGCCGCGACGCCCGATCGCCGGACGAATGATGGATTTGCGATGCCCGGCGCCATGCGGCGCATCCGCTGTCGACGGCGACGCTTCGAGCTTGAAAAACGCGCCCGGCAAAGCGATCTTGCCTGAGCTCTCCGCATCCGGAGACTCTCGATCGCAACGGAGGCCACATGAGCGACGCGAAGACTCTCGCGCGTCGGCGCCTTCGGGGGCCGGGGCCGCGAGCCATGCTGAACGCCCGATGAGGAGGAGAGGACATGCCGCGTCACGAGGAGCAAAAGACGCTTGCCTACACGGCCGACGAGCTGTTCTCGGTCGTGGCGGACGTGAAGGACTATCCCTCATTCGTGCCCTGGTGCGCCGGCGCGCGGATCCGCCGCGACGATCCGCAGGAAATCATCGCCGAGCTCGAGATCGGGTTCGGTCCATTCCAGGAAAGCTTTACCAGCCAGGTCACCCTAGATCGACCGCGGCAAGTGCGGGTGCGCGCCACTGAAGGGGGACCGCTGGACCACCTGACAAACACGTGGACGTTCACGCCAGCCGGCGACCGGACTCTCGTGGACCTCGTGGTCGACTTCCAATTCAAGAGCCACCTCCTCGATCATGTCGCCAACAGCATGTTCCACGAGGCGGCGACACGCATGATGGGCGCCTTCGAATCACGCGTGCATCTGGTCCATCGGATGGCGCAACGCCAAAGGCCGCACCCTTCTTCCTGAGGGGGCGTCGACAGGCGCGCGGTCGGGGCGAGGCGGTCGATCTGGGCGTTGGCGACGACCGGCTGGCGCGGCGGGCGGAGGTGGGGGCGACGGTGGGCGTCTACGCCGGCGAGCGCAAATAGTGCCGCGCCGCCAACCTGCCCGCCCCCTCAAACCCGCCGACGAGCACAAGGGCTCGCGCAATCTTGGCGGCGGCGAGGCGCAACCGAAGGGGGAGGGATGAGAAGGAGGGGCGTGTAATTTGCTCTTCCCGTACCACGTGTCGCGTAGTATGCGTATCTTATGATCCGGACCTGGGCGAACAGCGCCACGAGGCAATTCGCGGAAACCGGAAAGAACAAGTTCTCCGGGATGGACCAGGAGGCCGCAGAGGAACGGCTTGCCGCGCTTGATGCGGCGACCTCGTTGGATGACCTGAGCCCTCTCAAGTCGGTGGGCTTGCACAAGCTGACCGGCTCGCGAAAAGGGCGATGGGCCATGACAATAAACGGCCCTTGGCGCATCTGCTTCCGTTTCGCAGATGGCGACGCGTGGGACGTCGACATCGTTGATTATCATTGAGGAAAGACGATGAGGCCGATTCATCCTGGTAGACTGCTCCGTCGCGAGATGGCGGCGCGGAATCTTTCGGCCAACGCTCTGGCGCTGGCCCTGCGCACGCCCTCCGGCCGCATCACTGACATCTTGAACGGCAAGCGCGGCGTGTCGCCGGAGACGGCGATGCGGCTTGGTCGCTACTTCGGCAACAGCCCGCGGTTCTGGTTCAACCTCCAGACGAGCTATGAGCTGGCGACGGCGGAGGCGGAGCTTGGGGAACGGATCGCCGCCGAGGTCACGCCGGCGATCTTCTGACCGGCTCGAGCAACCGTCGCGTTCAAGCCGGATCGACCCATATGCAAAAAGGTCGAACACAACGCCTTGGCGCCAGTCCCTCCGTTTTGTCGGGCGCGCGCCCGGCCTCAGGAACGCCACGATGGCGGCAGCGAATCTCGGTCCCCACGAGGAGACATCGCATGACCGCCGCCGCCGCCCCCGCAATTCCCCCCGACGATCCTGCCCGCAAGCTGACGGTGGCCGACCGGGACAGTCCCGGCGTCCGCCATGTCGCGCTGGTCGGCGACACGTACAGCATCCTCGTTTCCGGCGCCGACACGGCGGGACACTATTGCCTGATCGACATGGCCGTGCCCGATGGCGGCGGCCCGCCTCCGCATCGGCACGACTACGAGGAGAGTTTTACCCTGCTCGAGGGCGAGCTCCAGTTTGGGTTTCGCGGCGAATCCACGACTTTGCGCGCCGGATCGACGATCAACATCCCAGCCAACGCGCCGCATGTGTTCAATAACGTGTCCGGCGCGCCGGCCCGTATGCTGTGCCTCTGCGTTCCGGCCGGGCTCGACGCCTTCTTTCTCGAAGTTGGCGATCCGCTGGAAAGCCGCACGTCGCCGCCGCCCCGCCTCGACCCGGCGCAAATGAAGGCGCGGATCGCGAAAATCGTCGCGCTCGCCCCAAAATACCGCACCGAGCTGCTGACGCCCGGAGGCTGACGAGTGGCGCGCTTTAGGGCACGCTAGCTTTTGCTGAAATCAGCAGGCGCAGGTCCCGCTTTCGTCGGGTTGTTCACGACAAATGATTTCAAACCGAAGCCTCGGGGGGTTCGGACATCGCCACTCGGTTCTTTACGCTGGGACGCTGCTGCATCCTTGCATACCAAGCCTGAAGGGCCTCGCACTTTGCAGGTAGCGGCAGGCGCACGAGCTCGGCAAAGATCAAACCGCCTATGACCGTGATGTCGGCCATGGAGAAAACCTCACCGGCGACGAACGGCTGTCCCCTGAGAACGGCGTCGAAGTAGTGCATCCCCCTTAGGGCTTTGTCGCGCTGGCGGAGTCCCCATTCGGCGTTCTGATAAATCTCGACGCCCGGTCCAAGCCCCGGTGTGGCGTGGTGGAAAAAGACACTAATGGCGTCGAGCAGCTCCAACTCGGCGCGCTTGCTCATCATGTGGATCAAGCCCTTTTCGCGCGGTGTCCTACCGGTGAGTGTGGGAGCGCCATCAAGCGCATCCAGGTATTCTGTAATGGCCGTGCACTCGGCGATAAAGATCCCGTCGTCGAGTTCGAGCACCGGCAGCGTCCCCGAGTAGTTTTTCGCAAGAAACTCGGGCGTCTTGTGTTCGCCCTTCCGAAGATCGACCGACACAAACCGGACGCGCGACTGGAGGTTTTTTTCCGCCAAAGCGATTCGGACGCGAGCCGGATAAGGGCCGGTGGGCCAATCGTAAATCCTCATCGACGCTTCCCTTTCTCTACCTGCCACTTGGTAGGTATCATATAACTTAGGATTTGCCCGGTCAATGCCTATCTGTCAGATGGTAGGGATGCGGCGCAGTGAGGCAGTAAAATGAGTTCCAGCTCTCGGGAGGCCATCCTGGCGGCCGCCAGAAGGACTGCGCAGGCGCATGGCTACGGCGGCTTGAATTTCCGCGATCTCGCGGATGAAGTGGGCATCAAGGCGGCCAGCATCCACTATCACTTTCCGAGCAAGGCCGATCTTGGCGCGGCGGTGGCGAGGCGCTACTGGGAGGACACGGCGGCTGCCCTCGAGTCTAGGTTGGCAGAAACTTCGGATCCGGTCCGCTGCCTGAAGCACTATCCCGATATTTTCCGCAAGGCGCTCGAGAGCGATAATCGCATGTGCCTCTGCAGCTTCATGGCCGCCGAATATGACGACCTGCCGGAAGCGGTGAAGAAGGAGGTCCAGAGCTTTGCCGATGTCAACGTGGCGTGGCTGAGCAAGGTGCTGTCCGCTGCGGCCGTGGTCAATCCCGGGGAGAGCGAACAGCGGGCTCGCGCCATCTTCGCCGCCGTCGCGGGCGCGCAGCTCATGGCGAGAAGTCGCTCCGACATTTCGCTATTTGACGCCTTGATCGACAGCTATCGCCTGGCGGGTCTCCTACCGGCGTAGACGGCGCGGCCTTGCTTCTTCATGCCTCTAAGCTGCGGCCGCCGCCCTGCGCGACGCCCGGGCGCCCGCCAAACCGAGCGCGGCGAAGCCGAGCGCCAGCATCGCCCACGTCGAGGGCTCCGGAACCGCTGTGAGCGTGTCATAAGCGAGCTCGGCTATGATGCGATGTCCCGCGGCAGTCGGATGCGCCATATCCCAGTAAAGATACTCGTCCTGGCCGGCCAACGTGGGCGAGCAGAGCGTGCCCGAGGAGGCGCTGGTGAAATTGCCGGTCCAACACGGGTCGGTGACGTTGGTGAAGCCGTAGGCGGCCGGATCGGCCTTTATTTTGGCAAAGAGGGTCGCGGGTTTCAGATTGAAGTGGACCCCATTCGCGGGACCATGGGCCGTGGGAATTAAGGTGTAATCCTTCCCGCTCTTCCTTTTTTAAAGAGGCTTCAAGCCGCTTCCTGCTGCTTCTGCCTCTGCTGTGGGTATGTGGGCAACGCGTTTGCGTTGTCCAAGCGAAGCGGCATATCCACAGCCCTTGCCGCCGCCTCGATTTCGTCGATGCCGGCGCGCCACACCGCCATCGGCGTCTGGTTGTTCATCGCCTGGTGGGGGCGGCGAGAATTGTAAAAGGTCATCCACGAACCAATGCCGGCCCGCGCCTCGCGGCCGTCGACGTAAGCTTTCAGATGCACTTCCTCGTACTTAATCGAGCGCCACAGCCGTTCGATGAAGCGTGCCTGTCCGGTTAACGCCCACACCTACCAGGGCTAGTGACGGTTATCAAACCGGCCATAGAAATCCGCCAGTGCGACGATCTGGGTTTCCCCGGTCGCTCCTAGAGGTTCAGGAGCTTTTTCCGTATGACGCGGCATATGCTGCCTATCTTGATCGCGCGCGTTGGCCTGCCGGCTTTGTCCGGCCATATTGCGACCAGATCGCTCTGCACGTGAGCGCACCCTACATCTAGGGGGTGTGGGCGTTAACCGGACAGGCACGCGATGAAGATGTTGTCCATGAAGCGGCCGCGTCCGTCCATCGAAATCGCGACGCCGGCCGCCGCGAGCTTGCCGACAAAAGCCTCGGCGGTGAAAGTGGAGCCCTGGTCGGTATTGAAAATCCTCGGCTTTCCGAACCGAAGCAGCGCCTCCTCCAGCGCCGCCGCGCAGAAGCTCGCATCGTTGGTGTTCGACAGCCGCCACGCCAGAACCGCCCGGCTGGCCCAGTCGATGATCGCCACCAGATAGAGGAAGCCGCACGCCATCGGGATGTAGGTCACGTCGGCCGCCCACACGTGGTTCGGCTCGACAATCTTCAGACCCCGCAGCAGGTAGGGGTATATCTTGTGCCCGGGCGCGGCTTTGCTCGTGCCGGGACGCGGAACCAGCGCCTCGATCCCCATCGTGCGCATCAGCCGCCGCACCCGCTTGCGGTTGACCCCGCGGCCCTCCTTGTTGAGTTCGAAGGTCATTCGCCGCGAGCCGTAGAACGGCAGTTCCAGATGCAGTTCGTCGATCCGCCGCATCACCGCCAGATCTTCGGCGCCCGGCTCCGCCCTGGGCCGATAGACCCCCGAGCGCGCCACATCCAGCAGCGCGCATTGGCGGCGCACAGACAGGTCCTCGCCAGGCCGTCCGACCATTGCTCTTCGATCGGGCGCGCTCATCGCCCTGGCCTCCTGGCCAAGAAATCCCGTTCGACCGTCAGTTGGCCGATCTTGGCGTAAAGCTTGGCCGCCTCCCGCTCGCGCTCCTCCTCGCCGTCGCTTGAACCGCTCGCTCCTCGCGCGAACAGGCTCGCAACATTGTCCTGAACCTGCTTCTTCCACGCGTAGATCTGGTTCGGATGCACGTCATGCCGCTTGGCAAGCTCAGGAACCGTCGCATCCTCCCGCAGAGCCTCCAACGCCACCTTCGCCTTGAACGCCGCATCAAACTTCTTGCGTGATCTCGCCATTTCGCTCGCTCCGTTGGTTAAAACAGAGCGGGACGCTACACACCTTAACCGCTGGTCCCAAAACCGGGGTCCACTTCACCGTCTCGGCGCCGCCAAATGCGTAATCATTGCCGCCCGCAAGACTTGGCGTCAGCGGCCCGAGGCCGAGCCTGACGGACAGATCCTCGACCCAGGTCGGCCCATTACTAGAGTGGCCGTCGAAGTATGGAAAGAGGGGGGACGTCCCCTTGTCGCTGATGAAGACATTGCCCGCGTCGGAAAGGCTGTCGCCAAACGCGAAGAGGGCGGTATAGGCCGACGCGGGCGCCCCGTAAGGGTGAGCGAGGCGACCAGGACGGCCAAATCCAATCGCCTCATCGACGCTCCCTAAGACGACGGCGACAGCGATCCCCGCGCGACGGACGAGCGGTGCATGATCGCTGCGAGACGCGGCGCAGACTAGCGAAACCAAGCGGGCCAAATTTAGGCCTGTCCTGAACAACACGACTTGTTGTTCGAAGCCTTTCATGTCGATCGTCTGTCGCCCTCTGACCGCGGCCTCCCGGCGGGGTTCGACGCCTTCTCGAGGTCGGCGATCCGCTGGAACGCCGTCCGTCCAGGCCTGGGGCCGCGCCCGTCCGCGGCCCCCGTGCGCTCCCCTCAGGCGGTGAGAGCCGTTTGCTTCGACCTCAATTCGCACGCTGTAGACGCGATTGCTGATCGCACCGCCGCGCACGGATAACGATGGTCTGCGGCGACCAGAGCGCCAGCCGATCTAAGCTGTCGCAGTAGCCTTGCGCGACGCCCGGGCGCCCGCAAAACCGAGCGCCGCGAAGCCGAGCGCCATCATCGCCCAGGTCGAGGGCTCCGGCACGGCGACGAAGTCCATGCCGTGCGGCGACCCAAGCCCGGACAGCAGCGGCGCCTCGACGTCGCCGGTGTTCGGATTCACCAGCGCAACCTCGTTGAGGCCGCCGATCGCGACGATCGCCGTGTTCGGATCGAGCCCGCTGAGCCAGACCTTATCAATGGTATTTGAGTCGGTCTCGGCGACGTAGAGCCAGCCCTTGGTCGCTCCCGGAAAAATCACGTCGTCGATCCCCTGGACGTTCGCCCCCGAGTTCGTCACGGGAACATTGCTCACAGTCTGGTTCGCGGCCCCCGGATGCGCGATGAGCGTGAACTCTCCGACCGGGTCGCAGCAACCCGGGCCATCGCCCTCAGTCGTCAGCACCAGTCCGCCGTTGGGCGTGCTCTTGAGGCTGTCGATGTCGGGCTCGTTGGTGGACGAGGTCAGGCCGGTCTGCTGCGCCGTGAGGATGCTGGTGGTGGTCAGCGTGCCCGAGGGGTTGTTGCCGTTGTTCAGGACCTGCAGCACCGAGTCCGTCGGGTTCACCGGATTTGTGTAGCTGAGGTAGACATTTCCTCCAAGGAACGCGACGTCATCATAGGCGCGGCCATTGTTGAGCGGCCCGGGCCCGGGCGGGTTGTTTCCGTAAGCGTATGGCGGCACAGCGTACTTCAGCGGGCCGGTGACGATCCCTGTGCTAGGATTGATCAGCGAAATTGTAGCGTTGGCGTCCTGGTTCTGCAGAGCCCAAACCATTCCGGTGGCAGGGTCCACCTTCAATCCGTCCACCTCGCCGGAGATCGAATAGACGTGCTTGATGGCGCCGCTGGTGCTGTACTGCACGATCGTGCTGTCACCGGGAATGACGCCGGTGGAATTGACGCTATTGCCGTATTCGATCCACACCGACCCATTGCCGATGGTGACGGAATCAGGCGCGGTGCCTCCGACTGCGGCGCCGGTCGCAAAGAGGAACTTCGTAGCGGTGGGGTCGGCGTGAGCGGTCGCGGCGGTCGCTATGAGCAGAGCGGCAAGTGATAGAGCCTTGATTCTGTGACTCGTGAACATTGTTCCGTGCCTGTCCGGTTAACGCCCACACCCACCAGGGCTGGTGATGGTTATCAAACCGGCCATGGAAATCCGCCAGAGCGACGATCTGGGTTTCCCCAGTCAGTCCCAGAGTTTCATGAGCTTTTTCCGTATGACGCGGCATATGCTGCCTATCTTGATCGCGCGCGTTGGCCTGTCGGCTTTGTCTGGCCATATTGCGGCCAGATCGCTCTGCACGTGGACGCATCCTACATCTAGGGGCTGTGGGCGTTAACCGGATAGGCACGCATTGTTCCTCCCAATGGCTGGGGCGATGCCAACTTGCGAGAGCGATTAATAGTATAAGTGACGCCCGTGACCGTCTGTTGACGGTGATGGCATCCGCGGCGCCAGCTGAGACAACGATTGCAGGAACTGAATTCTTTGATCCTAGCGTCGGGAGGGCTCTGAAGTGCTTTTTGGTCGGTTACGCAGGGCGCCCGCCCCAAAGCGGGCCCGTTTGGACGATATTCCGCCTTGCGCGGCGGAACCGCTGGGCTCGATCCGGAACTGCTCTTTTGCGAGGCGCCGCGATTTCGGAGACAGGGGCGCACGCGATTGGCACGGTGGGAGACGGACGGCTTTGGCCGGGGCTGCCCCGCAGTTTTGTTCTCGACGCCCACGTTCGTCTCCACGACGGTCGCCGCCTTCTTGGCGCAGACACATTCTTCGGCTACAGGACGGGATATGAGCAATCCCGTGTCCCTGATCGCCGGCCTGCTTGGCCTTGTCTCCTTGGCGGTGGCCGCCCTCTACTGGCTCGTTCCCGCCGGCGCCCTTCCCGCTTTCTTCCCAGGGTTCGAGGCGGGTTCAGACCATATTCACGTCAGCCACGCGTTCGGTGCGCTGATTGTCGGGCTCCTCTTGCTGGCTGTCGCCTGGTTCCAGCGCGCGCGCCGAGCGTGATCGCGTCCGGCCACGGTCGCGGATCCGTCGCGGGATCGACGTCGCTCGAAGGGGCAACCGGACACCAGGCCTTTGATGCAACCTGAACGAATTGAATTTCGCGGACCGTTTTCGCCGCCTGTTAATTCCCTGTTCCGCTCCGAAATCGCCTGATAACTCCCTGTTCCGGTCCAGTTAAGTTCCCTGTTCTCCGCCGGTCACGACCCGCAACCGATGGATTGCAAGACAGACAACACCATGATATTGCTAGGTTTTTTGATGCAGGCCGCGCACCGCGCCGAAAAAAATTCGCTGCTAGCAGGGAAATGATTCAGATGTGCAGCGGCATGCCGAGCGCCTTCAGCGCCGCCTCGTGAAAGGCCTCGCTCTGGGTCGGGTGGGCGTGGATCGTTCCGGCCACGTCCTCGAGCCGCGCCCCCATCTCGATGGCGAGCGCGAAGGCCGACGACAGCTCGGAGACGCCGGCGCCGACCGCGTGGATGCCGAGCACGACGTGGTTGTCCTTGCGCGCCGTGATGCGCACAAATCCGTCGTCGTCCTGCCGCGTCATTGCCCGGCCGTTGGCGCGGAACGGGAAAAGGCCGGTCAGGATGTCGGCATGCGCCGCCCGCGCCGCCTCGGGCGACAGGCCGACGGCGACGATCTCGGGGTCGGTGAAGCAGACCGAGGGGATCGCCCGCTGGTCGAAGGCGCGCCGCTTTCCGGCGATGATCTCCGCCACCATCTCGCCCTGCGCCATGGCGCGGTGGGCGAGCATCGGCTCGCCGGTCACGTCGCCGACCGCCCAGACGTTGCGCATCGAGGTCGCGCAGCGGTCGTCGATCCGCACGAACGGGCCGGCCATGGTCAGGTCAAGCCGTTCGAGGCCGAAGCTCTCGGTGCGTGGCCGCCGCCCGACCGCAACCAAAACCTTGTCCGCCTCGACCGACGTCTCGTCGCCGTCGGAGTCGGCGACCCGGAGCGCGCCGTTGTCGTACCCCTGCGCTCGCGCGCCGAGCATGAGGTCGATGCCCAGATCGGCGGCGCGGCGGGCGACCGGCAGGGTCAGCTCCTCGTCGTAGAGCGGCAGGATCTTTGGCAGCGCCTCGACCGCCGTCACCTTCGCCCCGAGCTTGGCGAACGCCATGCCGAGCTCCATGCCGATATAGCCCGCGCCAACGACGGCGAGCCGCTCCGGCACCCGGGTCAGCGCCAGCACTCCGGTCGAGGACACGACGTCGCCGCCGAACGGGAGCGCGGCGAGCGGCATCGGCTCGGAACCAGTGGCGATGACGAGATGTTCGCAGGCGATCCGCTGCTCGCCGGTGTCGGAGCGGGCGATCGCGCTCTTGCCGTCCACGATCGCGGCGCGCCCCCGGATGGTGCGCACCCCGGCTTTGGTCAGGAGCGCCCCGACCCCGGTCGAGAGGCGCGAAACGATGGCGTTCTTCCAGGCTACGGTTTTGGCGTAGTCGAGGCTCGGCGGGGCGAGCGTGACGCCGATGGCGTTGAGCGCGTGCGGCTGAACGAGCGCATGGATCGCTTCCGCGGCGTGGATGAGCGCCTTGGACGGGATGCAGCCGACATGGAGGCAGGTTCCGCCGAACCGGTCCTCCTCGACGAGCACCGTGTCGAGCCCGAGTTCGCCGGCGCGGATCGCGGCGACATAGCCGCCGGGACCGCCGCCGATGATCAGGACCTTGCAGCTGAGCTCGCTCATCTACGCCTCGTCATACACGCCCGTTGGCTGTCGCCCCCGCGAAGGCCGGGGCCCAGGCGGCGCATTCCGCAAAGGCTCCGCGGGCGGAGCCGCGCAATGGCGGCGGGGTCACCGACCCCGTCCTACAGCGTCAGTCCTCGATGAACAGCGCGGCGGGGGCTTCAATCAACCCCCGGACGCGCTGGATGAAACTCGCCGCGCCATAGCCGTCGATGACCCGGTGATCGAAGGACGACGACAGGTTCATCGTCTTGCGCGGAACAAAAGCGCCGTCGCGCCAGACCGGCTTCACCACGATCCGGTTGACGCCGACGATTGCCACCTCGGGGCGGTTGACGATTGGCGTCGAGGCGACTCCGCCGAGCGCGCCGAGCGAGGTCAGCGTGATGGTCGAGCCGGAAAGCTCCTCACGCTGCGCGGTTCCGCTGCGCGCCGCTTCGCTCACCCGCCGCATCTCGCGCGCAGCATCGAAAAGGCCAAGCGTCTCGGCGTGCCGGACCACCGGAACCATCAGCCCGACCGGCGTCTGGGTCGCGATGCCGAGATGAACGGCGCCGTAATAGGTTAGCAGGTCGTTGTCGTCGTCGAAGTGCGCGTTGATCTCCGGAAAGTCGGCGACCGCCTTGACGACGGCGAGCATCAGGAACGGCAGAACCGTCAGCCTCGGCCGGTCCTCCGTCGCCCGCGCGTTGTGCGCGGCGCGCAACTCCTCGAGCGCGGTGGCGTCCACCTCCTCGACGTAGGAAAAATGCGCCACCCGGCGCGAGGACTCCGCCATGTTCTGTGCGATGCGCCGGCGCATACCGACGATCCTGACGGTCTCGACGGCCATATTCGGCTGGCGGCCGGGGCCCTTTGCCGGCGCCTCGGGCGGATGGGCGACGAAGGCGTCGAGATCGTCATGGGTGATCCGCCCCGCCGGGCCGGCGCCGTGAACGAAGCGCAAATCGACGCCGGCCTCGCGCGCCCTCATCCGCACGGCCGGCGAGGCGAGCGGCCTCTCGCCGGTCGGACGCGGCGCGCCGCGCGGAGGCGGCGATGGCGCGGGGCGTTGCGGAGGCGCCGGCTTCTCCCGTTCGACGGTCGGTTGCTCGACGACCGGTTGCTCGGCGGCGGGTGGCTGGGAGGCCGCCGCTCTGGGCGCGTCCGGAGGGCGCGCGTCCCGCGCGCCAGCGGCCACAGCAGTTTTCGCGATCCCTTTGGGAGGCGGCGAGGGCGGCGAATCCGGCAGGCCCGGCGCATCGATGCGGATCAGCTCCGCGCCGACGGCGAGCACGTCGCCGACCGCGCCGCCGAGCGCGACGACCGAGCCGGTGACCGGCGTCGGGATCTCGACCGTCGCCTTGTCGGTCATCACCGCGGCGACGACCTGATCCTCCCGCACCGGGTCGCCGACCTTCACATGCCATTCGACGATTTCGGCCTCGGCGACGCCTTCGCCGACATCGGGCATCCGGATCGAGCGCAGGCCCATTCAGGCCTCCATCGCCGCGACAAGCGCCCGGCCGACACGTGCGGGCCCCGGAAAATAGTCCCATTCCGCGGCGTGCGGATAGGGCGTGTCCCAGCCGGCGACGCGCTGAATGGGCGCCTCGAGCGCATAGAAGCAGCGTTCCATCACCTGCGCCGCAAGCTCGGCGCCGAAGCCAGAGGTCAGCGTCGCCTCGTGCACGATCACGCAGCGGCCGGTCTTCTCGACCGAGGCGACAATCGCGTCGACGTCGAGCGGCAGGAGCGTCCTAAGATCGATGATCTCGGCGTCCACCCCGGTCTCCTCGGCCGCCGACTCCGCAACATGAACCATCGTGCCGTAGCAAAGCACAGTGACGCCTCTGCCCTCGCGCCGTACGGCCGCTTTGCCGAGCGGCACGACATAGCGGCCTTCCGGAACTTCGCTGAGCGGATGCTTCGACCACGGGACCGTGGGCTGGTCCGGATGGCCGGAGAACGGGCCGTTATAGAGGCGTTTCGGCTCGAGAAAGATGACCGGATCGTCGTCCTCGATCGCGGCGATCAAGAGACCCTTGGCGTCGTACGGGTTGGACGGCATGACAGTCTTCAGTCCGCTCACATGGGTGAACAGCGCCTCCGGACTCTGGCTATGCGTCTGGCCGCCGTAAATCCCGCCGCCGCAGGGCATGCGGATGACGAGCGGGGCGAAGAATTCCCCGCCTGAACGGTAGCGCAGCCGCGCCGCTTCCGACACGATCTGGTCGTAGCCGGGATAGACATAGTCGGCGAACTGAATTTCGACCACGGGGCGCAGGCCGTAGGCGCCCATGCCGATCGCCACGCCGACAATGCCCGATTCGTTGATCGGCGCGTCGAAGCAGCGTGACTTGCCGTATTTGCGCTGCAGCCCCTCGGTGCAGCGAAACACCCCGCCGAAGTAGCCGACGTCTTCGCCGAACACGACGACATGCTCGTCCTCCGCCATCTTGCAATCCATCGCGTCGCGGATCGCCTCGACCATGGAAAGGCGCGGCATGTCAGAACCCCAGCTGCTGGCGCTGTTCGCGTAAGTGCCGCGGCATCTCCTTGTAGACGTCCTCGAACATGGTGGCGGCGCTCGGCTTCGGCCCGTCGTGCAGCGTTCCGTGGCCTTCCGCCTGCTTCGCCGCCTCCAACACCTCGGCGTCGACTTCGGCCTGCATCTGCTTATGGCGCTCTTCGCTCCACGCGCCCATGCGGATCAGGTGGGTTTTGAGGCGGGCGACCGGATCGCCGAGCGGCCAAGCGCCTCCCTCGTCCTTGGGCCGATATTTTGCCGGGTCATCGGAGGTCGAATGGGCGCCGGCCCGGTAGGTGACCCACTCGATCAGCGTCGGGCCAAAATTGGCGCGCGCCCGATCGGCCGCCCATTTGGAAGCGGCGTAGACGGCGCAATAGTCGTTGCCGTCGACTCTCAGCGAGGCGATGCCAAACCCATGCGCGCGGGCGGCGAATTTTGCGCTCTCGCCGCCCGCGATGCCCTGATACGATGAGATCGCCCACTGGTTGTTGACGATGTTGAGGATGACCGGCGGCCGATAGACCGAGGCGAACACGAGCGCCGAATGGAAATCGGTCTCTGCGGTCGAGCCGTCGCCGATCCAGCCCGAGGCGATCTTGTCGTCGCCCATGATTGCCGAGGCCATAGCCCAGCCGACGGCCTGGGGATATTGTGTGCCGAGATTGCCGGAGACGGAGAAAAAACCCGCTTCCTTGAACGAATAGAGGCAGGGCAGCTGCCGACCGCGCTGCCTGTCCTTCTCGTTAGAGAAGATCTCGTTCATCATTTCGACCAGAGGCCAGCCATAGGCGATCAGGAGGCCCTGCTGGCGATAGGTGGGAAAGCACATGTCGCCGGGCGCGAGGGCGACACGATGGGCGGTCGCGACCGCTTCCTCGCCGAGGCTCTGCATGTAGAACGACGTCTTGCCCTGGCGCTGCGAGAGCAGCATGCGCGCGTCGAAGGCGCGGGTCAGCATCATGTCGCGCAGGCCCTTGCGCAACTGCTCGGCGCTGAGTTCGCCCGCCCAGTCGCCGACTGCGTCGCCGTTGTCGTCGAGAACGCGGATCATCGAGTAGGCGAAGTCGCGGATGTCGCCGGGCGCGACATCGATCGGCGGCCGAGGCGCCTCTCCCGCTTCCGGAACGCTGACGTGGCTGAAATCGGGCTTGCCGCCCGGCCGGACGCTCGGCTCCGGCACATGCAGCGACAGACGTGGGCTCATGGATCGTGGTCCCGGCGACGTCGCGGGCGCCCTGCGCTCGCCTTCCGCAGGGCATCCTACACCAAAGTCGGCACGGGCGAATCCGTCGATCGCCTCAAGGTCAGGGGGAGGTCGGCCGGCGACGGCGAAAGTTCAGGCTCCGCGTTCTCGGGCCGTCGGCCGGATCGCGGCGGTTGGCGTCACGACGGAAGCGGGTCCGCCTGGGGCTTGCCGCGCGGCGCCATGACAGCGCGCAGCCGACTAATTCTCCCGTACAGGTCGAACGCGCCCCAAAGTCCTGCCGGGATCGCGAAGGCGACGCACGCCGCAAGCAAGAGCGGGACCGAATTGCCGCTGCGCTCCAGCGCGAAGGAACTCGAGGCATGCGAAGACGACGAACAGAAACCCGATGGCCGTCGAGAGCGTGAAGACCGACTGGCCGCCCTCCGGAGTGCGGCGCGCCATGTAAAACGCGCCGACCAGTCCCGTGATCTCCCCCGCCAGCCGGGCCGCCAGCACCGCGTTGATCGAACGATCGAAAAACGAGAACAGCACCATGTATGCGAGAGAGCTCGAAACAAGAACGTTCGAGGCCGCCAGTCGCTTGGTGCGGCTCGCGTTTAGCATGGTAGTGCCGAACGGTCCGGCGCGTACGAACCCCACGAACGCCGCCGTTCCGAGAAGCATCATCGACAATTCACTGACGCGGAACTTGGCGCCGAAAACCAGCGCCACGATGGGATTCGTCACCAGCACGACCGCGCCCGCGTAGAGCGCGCCCACAACGGCAAAGAGGGTCGAGGCGGCGTGAACCTCCTCGTTGAGCCATGGCCGAACCGAACTCGCATGGTACAGCCGCGCCAGAACCGTCGTCACCAGGATGCGGTTGAGCAGGGAGGTCGGCACCGTCGTCGTCAGCACGACGACCGAATAGACCGCTAGGGTCTGCAGGTTGAAGAGCGCCGCAACGATGAAACGGTCGGCCTGCTGCGAAATCGACATGGCAAGCCCGTTGAGGAGGAGCGGATAGCCGAATCGGAACGCCGACTTGAACAGCGGGCTACGGAAATCAAGCCGATACGGCACATCGGCGAACCAGCGACTCGCGAAGAGCAGAGCGATGATTTGGGCGTAAACGGACGCGATGATTGCCTCATGATTACGCGTGACGAGCGCGACGACGATCAGAGCGGCAAGTGCGAAACCGACCGAGACCCCGTTCGTCTTGGCCTGCGGCCAGTACTCAAAGTCGCGTTCGGCGACTCTCGGGCCCAGATGCTCGAACGAACGAAGCAGGATCGGCGGAGCGAGCAGGGCGAAGCTGGTCCAGTATTCGCCGAGTGAAACCGTTGCGGCAACAAAGGGCGCGACGCAAAGCGCGAGCAGGCAGACGACGACGCCCCGCGCGACGGAAAGCGCATGGGCGCTCGCCAGCGCCTCCTCAAATTGCGCCTTAGGCGCCGCATAGACAAACCTGAAGATCGCTAGGTCGGTCGACAATTCCAGGAAGGCGAGGAAGGCTGTCAAAACCGATACGAAACCGACTTCTCTCAGGGATAAAATATGCGTCAGCGCGAACATGCGAATGAAAGGCATGCCGACTTCCAACCCGCTGACGATCATCAGCGGGTAGCTCGTTCTAAGCTGGTCGAGGACTTTGAACTCGAACGGAATTTGCGTCGTAAATGCTACCGCGAAACCGATCGTCTTCGCCGTCCATCGGCGACCGGGCCAATTCAACATGGGATCAGGATCACGCCGCTGCGGACGACGTTCGCGCGGCTGCGACGGCGATGGGCGGCCCGCGGCGGCGCGCGCTATGACGGCAAAGGAGCAGGGTAGACATAAGGATCCTCGACTTTTCCCGGGGTCGCGCGATACATATTCGCAGGCACGATCTCGGCCCTTTGCGCCTTGCCGCCGTGGCGAAACGTCAATCCCTCGGATCGGGTCGCAGGCGCGTGACTTAAGGACAGACGAAACCAATTATGCGTTTGGGACCTGCGCAATACGTCCAGCCATTGCCGACTTGCAGCCTTATATTGACCGGGGTAGCGCGAATAAATAACATAAGTTATATGATTTAATGGCTTCGGCGGAATCCTCGGCTGAAAGAGTGGCGAGGCTCCATTCGCCGAGCGCTTCGTCAGGCCGATCAAGCGTTGGCTACGCAATCGCGCCGCGTGCGGAGGCGGTATGTCAAAAGATGATGCCCGCCGTTCCTTGGCTCGCTCAAAAAAGGAATGCAGGAGCGCGACGCAGGCGACCATCATAAACATCAGCGTCACGCTTTCCACCTGAGACAGAACAAAGTCGATACGCCGAAAACGCGACAAGCGAGGAAGCCAGTCCAGCGCTATAGGATGCCCAGCAGTCCCATCGGGGCAGCGTGGCCGCGGCAAAGCCGACAATCGAGCCCATCAGGATCGCGAGCAGACCCCAGGAGGTAACGCCCAACGCCCGCCTGGCAAAATACGGCGCGCCAGCGAGGGCCAGGCGCGTCTCGCCTCGGGCGATGGTTAGAAAATGGCTCACAGCAGCACGGATGGAACTCATATCGGGAGGTTCTCGAACCTTAGCGTCGCAGGGTCGGCTTGTCGCCAACTCCCGGAACTCCGCGCGCGCGCCACTCCGCCTCCGTTCCGCTCCGCGGATCGTGACTGGGAGATGAGATGAAGCGCAAACGTCTTAATGGAGCATCCGTAGAGGTTGCCTCACGGCCCAGTCGGCCTCCAACGCCGAACTGGAGTCGCGATGTCCCGCACCGACCGCCGGCGCGCCGACTTCTCGTCTCGGCGCGGCGCGCTCGCTCGAGCCCAATCGAGGGGGATCGGTTGTCGAGCGTAGAGACCCTGCTGCGACGCGGTCTGCGCTCTGCATTCCGTCACCGCCGTTCAGCCCCGGTGAGCCCGGTC
Organism: uncultured Alphaproteobacteria bacterium; assembly: GCA_963822215.1. Taxonomy (GTDB): domain Bacteria; phylum Pseudomonadota; class Alphaproteobacteria; order Rhizobiales; family Beijerinckiaceae; genus Roseiarcus. The sequence goes on along the minus strand of CAWGGX010000004.1, from coordinate 391,692 downwards.
GCGGGCGTTCTGCGCCTCGATGGCGGCGCGCGCCGCCCGCCACTCGCTGTCGCCCCATTTGCGCAGCTCGTAGAAATTGCCGCCGGTCGCGAGTCCCTGCGCGCCGTCCATGGCGATCGTCTCCCCGGTGAGCCAGCCGCAGCCGTCGGAGAGGAGGAAGGCGGCAAGGTTCTGCAACTCCTCCATGGTTCCGACCCGGCCCATCGGATTGGCGTCTTTCGTCTCGCGGCCCGGCTCGACACCCGGAGTCAGGCGCTTGCTCATGCCCTCGGTCGGGATCTCGCCGGGCGCGATCGCATTGAGGCGGATGCCATATCCGTCGAAACCGGCTTGCATCCCGCATCTCCACAGCGTATACAATCTCAGGAAGCCGCTGATTTTCCGGGGCTTACAGAGGGTTGAGGCGACAAAAAGGCTCAAACAGCATCCTCTGGCAGCACCTCAAGTCAGCGTTTTGAATGTGGCCCAGGATGTGGCCCGACACGGGGAACGAGAAATGAGTGGCGAGCGGATTCTGACAGACGCCCAGGTGAAGGCCGCGAAGGTCGCGCCGGACAAGAAGTTCTTGATGCTGGCCGACGGCGGCGGGCTCTACCTGCGCGTCGACGAACGCGGCCGGAAATGGGTGTACCGCTATGTGCTCGCCGGGCGGTCGCGGGAGATCGGCCTGGGCGCCTTCCCCGCGGTGTCGCTCAAGATGGCGCGGGTTCTGCGCGACCAGCATCGTGAACTCGTGGTGGTCGGAAAGGACCCGGTTGAAGAGCGTCGAGCGAAGGCGCAGGCGGCGAAGGCGCAGGCTACCAGGGAGAAGGTCCCAACGTTTGGGGCTCTGGCCCGGCGGTACATCAAGGACCACGGCAAGGGCTGGAATTCGACCCATCGCCTCCAATGGGAAATGACGACCGGCCCTTATTGCAAGACGATCGCGGACCGGCCCATCGACGAGATCACTTCCGACGACGTCCGGGCGATCCTGAAGGCGGTCCACGATCATGCGCCCGAGACGGCGCGACGCCTGCGCAATAGGATTGAGATCGTCGTCGAGTTCGCGCGTGAGGAGAAGGCCTTCCCCGACGACAAGCGTAATCCCGCCACCCTCAAGCTGGCCCTTCCGAAGCGCGACCTCCTCGCTAATCCCATCAAGCATCACGCCACTTTGAAGGACGATGACTTGCTCGTGTTCATGGCGGAGTTGCGCGCCGTCGAAACGATTGCAGCGAGGGCGCTCGAATTCACGATCCTGACAGCGGCGCGGGCCGGCGAGGTGAGAGGAGCCACGTGGTCGGAGATCGACCTGGGCGCCAAGACATGGACGGTTCCCTCAGACAGAATGAAGAAGCGCCGGCTGCACGTCGTTCCCTTATCCGACCGGTGTATCGATATCCTGACTGCTGTGGCGGAGGTTCGGCGGGGCGACATCGTATTCCCTGGTCGGTCTGGCCCGTTGTCCGACGGGACACTCGCAGCCTGTCTGCATAACCTGCGGCGGGCGGCGACCGTCCACGGGTTCAGGTCCGCGTTCAGGGATTGGTGTGGCCGCACCGGCGTCCGGAGGGAACTGGCGGAACTGAGCCTCGCCCATCTGATTGGCGATGCGACGGAGCAGGCCTATGCTCGCGAGATCCTGACTGAGGAGCGCCGGCCCGTGATGGACGCCTGGGTGCGCTACCTGGGCGACGTACCTGCGCCGTCGAACGTCGTGTCCTTCGCGAAGGCGGTGGCGGGCCCGTCCTGGCCTTTGCTTGGTTGAGTCGGACGAACGTAGTCCGGACTTCATCTTTCTCGGATTTCATCGCTGGCCTTGGTCGCCTTCTGTGTGCTTTCTGTGGTTATAATCTTGCGTGACAACGAATAAGGCCAGATGATCTTGCGTCGGATTTTCGGGCCGGCCCGTCGAAGGAGAGGATTAGTGCCTGATGAGTCGAAACCAGCCCCGGAACGTAGCTACCGTATCGGCGATGTCGGTGCCGGTGCTCGCGTCGCGCAAGGTGAGAACATTTCCTGGGCCGAGGGGGTAAACAGTCTGCCGGACGGCCAATCCCTCGTCACCCAGTTTAACGTGCTACTAATGCGGATCGCAGAGGACCCGGCGCTCGGCGCAGACACTCGCGCGCTCGCCGAGGAAAAGACGATGGCAGTCGCCGATGGTCTCGCGAGGATCAACGAGTCACCCGGTAAGCTCCGTCGCGCCTTGCTTGACGGGAAGTCGTGGTTTGGCGGCGCCGCGACCTGGGTTGGCGGCGCGCTCGGCGACATCCTAAAGAGCGAGGCGGCGCAGAAGACCATCGGCGCGGTGACCGAAGCGACCACCAAAGCGGCGATCGACTCGTTTTTGAAGTAGCAGAATGCCCTCCGGTCCGTCGCTTTACCAGACCGGCGATGTCGGTGCCGGGGCTCTCGTCGCGCAGGGCGAGGATATCTCAATCGGCTTCACCGCGGCGGAAGTTCAGAAGCTCATCCAGGCGGAACGGGACGGACTTGTCCAGCAATTCACATCGCAGCTTTCAGACTTGGCCAAGCAGTTGGGCGCGGCGCAGGACGCGGTCCGGGCGATGCTCCGAATTGCCGGCCACGACGACGTTCCTCCCGACCGCTTGCTGGAAACGCTGATCGCTATCGCCACACAATTTTGCGCCATGCGGCAGGCGCTGACGGGCGCGACCAATGAAGGCGAAGAGATCGCAGAGCTGCGGCGCCAGGCGGTGTCTGCATTAGACGCAGGCGCGTTCGAAGAGGCGACCCACCTGCTCAATGACATCCGCACCCGGGAGCATGCGTTCTCCGAGCAAAGGCGGCGTAGAGTCGAAGAAGGTCGAGCGGACTGGATTGCCGGCTTGCAGTCAGAGGCCGAGACCTGCGCATTGCTTGCCCGAGCCGCCCTGTCGCGGCGCGATGTCGCCGGGGCGGTCGCGCAGTTCGAGGAAGGCCTAGAGGTGCTTACGCCGGTCGATCCAGCGAGGCGCTGGGCATACGCGAGCACTGCGGCGGTGGCGCTCTTCAACTTCGGCGATCGTGCGGGGCATAACGATGCGCTTGCCGCCGCGGTCGACATCGGTCGCCGAGCCCTGGCTAATGTGCCCCGTGAGCGCGCGCCGCTCGAATGGGCGGCTGCACAGAACAATCTCGGCGTTGCGCTCTGCGTGCTCGGGGAAAGGGAAATCGAAACGGCGCACCTCGAGGAGTTGGTCGACGCCTTTCGTGAGGCGCTGGAAGAACTGACGCGCGAGCGCGCGCCGCTCAACTGGGGGCAGACGCAGAACAATCTCGGCAACGCGCTCAAGATGTTGGGCGAGCGGGAGGGCGGAACGGCGCGGCTCAAGGAGGCAGTCGAGGCCTTCCGCCAGGCGCTGGAAGAGAGGACGCGCGAGCGGGTTCCGCTCGACTGGGGGCGGACGCAGAACAATCTCGGCAACGCGCTCAAGATCTTGGGCGAGCGGGAGGGCGGAACGGCGCGGCTCAAGGAGTTGGTCGAGGCCTTCCGCCAGGCGCTGGAAGAGAGGACGCGCGAGTTGGTTCCGCTCGACTGGGCGCAGACGCAGAACAATCTCGGCAACGCGCTCATGTTGCTGGGCGAACGGGAGGGCGGGACGGCGCGGCTCAAGGAGGCGATCGACGCCCTTCGCGCGGCGCTAGAGGAATCCACACGCGAGCGCGCGCCGCGCGAGTGGGCGATGACGCAGAATAATCTCGGCGGCACGCTCATGTTGCTCGGCGAAAGAGAGGGCAGCACGGCGCGGCTCAAGGAGGCGGTCGCGGCCCATCGCGCGGCGCTTGCGGAATACACACGCGAGCGCGCACCGCGCGAGTGGGCGATGACGCAGAATAATCTCGGCAACGCGCTCTCGGCGCTTGGCGAGCGGCAGGGCGGAACGGCGCGGCTCAAGGAGGCGATCGACGCCTTTCGTGAGGCGCTGGAAAAACTGACGCGCGAGCGCGCGCCGCTCGAATGGGCGGGTATACGGAACAATCTCGGCATTGCGCTCTCCGTGCTCGGCGAAAGGGAGGGCGGAACAGTGCGGCTCAAGGAGGCGGTCGACGCCTTTCGCGAGGCGCTGAAGGAAAGGACGCGCGAACGGGTCCCCCCAGGCTGGGCCCAGACCCAAAACAATCTTGGCAACGCGCTCAAGCTGCTCGGCGAACGTGAGGGCGGGACAGCGCAGCTCGAGGAGTCGATTCAGGCCTACCAGGCGGCCCTGGAGGAACACACACGCGAGCGTGCTCCGCTCGATTGGGCCCAGAACTCAAAACCATCTCGGCAAGGTGCTCAGGGTGCTGGGCGACCCGGCGTCGGGAGACCAGTCTCACCCCAGCCACTCGCGGACCGCCGTTCGGAGCTCCGGCAGAACCTCTGACTCGAACCATGGATTCTTGCGAATCCAGATCGCGCTTCGCCAGGCGGGGTGCGGGAGCGGAAAGAGTCCCGGCGTGTGGTCCCGAAACCGCCGCATGGTTTCGGTCAGGTTCGCGCCCCGGTGGTCGCGCAGATAATAGGCGTGGGCGTAGACGCCGGCGAGCAGCGTCAGGCGCCGGTTCGGCAGCGCGGCGAACAGGCGCTCATGCCACAGCGGCGCGCATTCCGGGCGCGGCGGAAGGTCGCCGCCCGGCCGGCGTCCCGGGTAGCAGAAGCCCATCGGGACGAGGGCGATGCGCCGGCGGTCGTAGAAGGTCGCGGCGTCCACGCCCATCCAGTCGCGCAGGCGGGCGCCGCTGGCGTCGTCCCACGGCATGCCGCTCGCATGGACCCTGGCGCCGGGCGCCTGCCCGACGACGACGATGCGCGCGCCGCCGCCGGCCTGGACGACCGGGCGGACCCCATGTGGCAAATAAGCGGCGCAGACGGCGCAGCCGCGGATGTCGTCGAGCAGACGCTCCAACGTGGCGCCCACCTGCTAACGCCCGCGCGGGCAGCCGTCGCCTGCGCCATCGGCAAGCGTCTTTTCGTCCCTGCCAGAGCGCAAGACGCGCTCGAACGTGAGCGCGTCGATCGTGTCGCGTTCGCCCTCGAAGGCGGCGTTGAGCCGGAACAGGCGCCCGCTGGAGCTCGGATCGATCATTGGTCCTGGTTTCGCGTTTTCGCCGGGTGCTCGGCCGCTCGGTCGCTGAGCGCTGGCCGCGCAGCCTGATTCGAACTAAGCGCGAGATGGTCCCCTCCGTCCCCGATCCCGCTTGCCGGAGCGGCGCCCGGACTCTGTCGACAGAGGTTTTCCACAGAGCGCAGCCTCATCCTTCGATCCAGATCATACAGCGTTGGCCCGGCTTTACTTCGCCGCCCCTTCTCCCGCCGGGGTTACCAGCGCCGCGCGGAAGGCGGCGACGAAATCGGCGAGCGCCCTCTCGTCCATATCGGACACTGCGATATAGGCGAGGTTCGCGTCCGTCCAGCGCGCCACGTGGTAGCCGTCGACGGTCTCGATCCCCTCTCCCTGCGCTCCCTTGGCGTCGAGAGGGAGCTCGGTCACGGCGACCATGTGTTCGTTGTGGCGATAGACGAGCGTCGGGGTGGGGACGCGGTCGACAACCGAGACGCGGCCGCCCGCAAGCGGGAAGCCCTGCGGGGCAAGGTCGACAATGTCCGCGCTGACCGTGGTGCGGCCGGCGAGCCAGGGCTTCACGGTGTGCCGGTCGGACGAGGCGACGTCGAAAGGCTGTCCGGCGATGGCGGCGCGGGCGTAGTCCGAGACGAGGCCGTCGGCAATCGCTTGCGAGGCGCCCGGCGACCGCAGCGCCATGAGTCCGACGCCGGCGGCGAAGCCGAGTACGGCGAACGAGGCGGCAATCGGCAGCCAGTTCGCGATGCGTGACGGCCGCGCCTTCGGCGCCAGCGGGACGACGTTCGTCGGCTCCGCCGGCCTCCCGGCGTCCGCCAGCGCGAGGACATTGTCGACAAGCGCCTTCGGCGCGCTTTCCCGCGGGGCATGGCGACGCACGGCGTCGCGCACGCTTTCGAGCTCGCGATATTTGGCCGAGAGCGACGAATCGGCGGCGAGGTCGCGCTCGAAAGCGAGCGCGTTGGCGGCGTCGAGCTCGCCGTCCAGGGCGGCGTTGAGCCGGACGCTTTGCGGATCGGGGGTGGGGTCGCTCATGGTTCGGCTTTCAGGACTTTCGCAAGCGCGCTGCGGGCGCGCGCCAGGCGCGACATGACGGTGCCCATCGGCAACCCGGCCGCCTCGGCGATGTCGCGATAGGAGAGCCCATTGACATCGCGCATGACCAAAATCTCCAGAAGCGGCGGCGGCAGGGCCGCGATTGCCTGCCTGAGCCGAGCGCCGTCCTCGACCGCGATCAGGGTCGCCTCCGGATCGGGGGCGTCGTCCCGGTCGGCCCGCGGCAGCCCATCGAGTTCGTCGAGACCGCCGGCGAAGGCGAGGTCCTTGCGCCGGTTTCGCGCCATCCAGGTGATCGCCGAGTTGCGAACGATGGCGAGGAACCACGGCTTCGGCCGGTCGACGTTCGTTGTCTCGAGCGCCTTCAGCGCGCGTACCGCCGCCTCCTGGACGATATCTTGAGCGTCGTCGGCGTCGCGGCAGAGCCACCTGGCCAGGGAGTAGGCGTCGTCGAGCAGCGGCGGCACGATCGCCCGGAAGCGCTCGGCGGCGAGGGGGCTGGCCGCCGTCATGGAGCGGCTGTCGCTTCTCCCCGCTTGCGGGGAGAAGGTGGCGCCATAGCCCGCCGAGATACGGGCGTCCTTCCGGACACCCTATGGGGCCGGATGAGGGGCGGCGCCCGCGTTTGGCGATTAGGGCGTGGCGCCAACCTGCAAAAAGCGCGGCCCCTCACCCCGGCGCTCTCCCCGTTTCGCAGGCGCGCTCCTATTTTGCCTTCTCCCTCAGGAACGCGATCACGTCGGCGCGATCCTGCGGATTGTCGAGATGAAAGAACATCTTCACGCCCGGAACGAACGCCTGCGGATTGGTCAGCCACTTGTCGAGAGTCTCCTCGTTCCAGACGATTGTCGCGTTTTTCAGCGCATCCGAATAGTCGTAGTCGGGCAAAGACCCCGCTTTGCGGCCATAGACGCCCCGATGACGTGGTCCCACGTCGTTCTGGTCGAGCGAGTGGCAATCGGTGCAGGCCTGATAGATCTCCTCGCCGTGGACCGGATCGCCGACTGGCGCGGCCGCAACCGGGCTGGCGGCGAGCGCCGCCAGCATCGCAATCATTTTTCGCATGGCGATCTTTCAGGTCAGGTCGGAATCGGTCACGGCGAGGCTGGTCGGCGTCGGGACATAAGCCACCTCGCGCACGCCGAGCCATTTGCGCAACTCGCCCGCCGGCACGACCTTCGGGCCGGGCGAGGGCGCCGTTCCGGGAACAGGCTGCGGAAAGGCGCTCGACCGAGCCGTGTGGAAGGTCACGTTCCCTTCGACCTTTTGCATGAGCTGGTGGATGTGACCATTGAGTACCGTCACCGAGCCGAAGCGCGACAAGAGCGCGAGCGCCTGCGCCGAATCCTCGGTCCCCCAGCCCCAGTCGGGAGCGACCATCCAGAGCGGGATATGGCAGAAGACGACGATCGGCGTCGAGGCCGACTTGCCGCGCAGGTCGTCGTCCAGCCAGGCGAGCTGCTCGGGGCCGAGCGAGCCGAGCCCATTGGCCTTGAGGTCGACCACGTTCACCAGCGACACGAAATGCACGCCGCCATGGTCGAAGGCGTACCAGCCGCCGCCCGCGCCCTTGCCGAAACGCTCCAGATAGGCGTCGCGGGTTTTCCCGTCAGTGATATCGTGCTCGCCCGGCGAATAGTGGACGTCGAGCTTGGCGCGCTTGAGCATCTGAAGCGCGTCGTCGAACTCGGCAGCCTTCGCCGTATGCGTGATGTCGCCGGTCTGGATGATGAAGGCGGGGTTCCCCGGCATGGCTAGCACCTTGTCGATCGCCGCGTCGAAGGTCGCCTTCGCGTCGGGGTTGGCGGGCTTGGAAAAGCCGATATGGCTGTCGGAAAGCTGGACGAAGGAGAAGCTTCCTTCCGCCGCCTTCGCCGAGCCGATCAGCCGCGAGGCCGGCACTCCGCCCGACACGGTCCAGATCACTCCGGTCCCTGCCCAGAGCATGCATTTCAAGGTTTGTCGGCGGTCGGCCCCGCCGTCATCGTTCAGGATCGTCATGATGTCTTCTCCCACGGGCGCGAGCGCGCCGGACAGGAGAGAGACTCCGGGAGGGGGCGGTTTATTCCGGGAGGTTGACGAAAATCCTCAAGGCGGGCTTCGTGTGGTTTCCGCGCGACGCAATCGCCGCGCCGCGGACGCGAGCGATTCTCGCCGTCATCGGGTGTCGGACGTGAGGGCTGCCGATCGCCTCTAGCTCGCGCGTGGGAGCTTGCGCTCGAAAGCGAATACCTCAACCCAGTTTTGTAGGCTATCAATCGCAAGCGGCGTCGCAGGCTAGCAAAAAACCTTCAAAGGGTCGTCGCAACGTCGTAAAGGGATGATCTGTCCGATTAATTGGTTGGCGGGCAGCGCTCGCAACCGCGACGATTCCCTGGGTCTCCGACAATCCGCCCCGCGTGTGAAAACCGACGTGGTCTTCAACTCCGCGTTGCGTTCGAGACTCCGTGCGGCGAAGGGCGTGACGTCGTCAATACCCGGCGCCTTTCGACGGGGAGGAGTAACTGCCAACGCGGGTGACCAGCGGCGTTGCCATGGCGCCTTCCTCATCCTGAGCTTGTCGAAGGATGATCCAGTAGGCGGGGACGTTCGTGTGCGCTGGAACGTCCTTCGACAGGCTCAGGACGAGGGGCGGAGGGACGGCTGGGCAGTTAGGGCGAGGACGGGAATGTCGAGCATGGCCTTGGAAGCGTTGAGCACGCTCGTGACATGGCTCTCTCTATTTTGCATGATCGTCGTGGTTTTTGGCTGCCTGTACGCGGTCGCCGCCGCGTGGGCGGTTCGGTGGTTTGTCCGACGGCCGACCGCAGCGGCCCCAACGGAATGGCTGGATGTCTCGATCCTGAAGCCGCTGTTCGGCATCGAGGCACAACTCTCTGAGAACATCGAAAGCTACCTGAATCAAGATTATGAGGGTCGCGTCCAGATCGTTTTTGGCGTCCAGGATCCCGACGACGCCGCAATTCCAGTGGTGGAATCGCTGATGCAGCGATATCCGGGGCTTGATCTTCAGCTGGTGGTCGACGGCGCCATGCATGGCGGCAACCGCAAGGTCTCCAACCTCATCAATATGGCTGAAGTCGCTCGCCATCCGCTAATCATCATGGCGGACAGCGACATTGCGGTCGCCCCGAACTACTTGCGCATGCTGGCGGCCGAGCTGGCGCAGCCCGGCGTCGGCGCGGTCACCTGCCTCTATCGCGGCGCGCCGAATGGCGGCTTCTGGTCGCGACTGTGCGCCATGCAGGTGGATGACCATTTCCTACCCGGCGTGATCCTTGGACTCGCGCTTCGCCTGGCGCGGCCGTGCGTCGGCGCAACAATTGCACTTTCCAGAGAAACATTATCGAGGATCGGCGGCTTTGAGGCCGTCGCCAACCAACTGGCGGACGATTACGCCATCGGAAATGGGGTGAGGAAGCTCGGTCTGCAGGTCGCCGTTCCCGCCATGCTCGTGAGCCACTCGTTCGAAGAGAGGTCGCTGCGCGAAATGATGCTGCACGAGCTGCGCTGGGCGCGGACGATCTTCACCGTCGATCCAATCGGATATGTCGGCAGCGGCGTCACGCACGTGTTGCCCTGGTCCCTGATCGGGGCCGCGCTTCGCGGGTTCGACGCCTGGGGTTTGGCGGCCATTCTCACCGCGCTGGCGTGCCGGCTGCTTTTGAAATTCTGCCTCGCGCGAGATTTTGAATTGCCAAATGCGAACTACTCGCTCACTCTTATTCGCGACGTCCTCTCTTTCGCCGTTTTTTTCGCCTGTTTCTGGAGCCCGCGCGCCAGCTGGCGTGGGATGGATTTCTTCGTCAGGCGAGACGGCACGATGGCGGCGGTCGCCCCTAAGGACTAGCAAAAAGACAACGAGATGATGAAATAATGCGCGCGTTGTTCCTTCAGGCGCCTTCCTTCGACGGTTTCGACGGCGGCGCAGGCTCCCGCTACCAGTCGAGGCGCGAGATCAGGTCGTTCTGGTATCCGACATGGCTGGCTCAGCCCGCCGCGCTCGTGCCGGGCAGCAAGCTGATCGACGCGCCGCCGCACGGGATCTCTCTGGCCGAGGTGACCGCCCAAGCCAAGGATTTCGACTTAGCCGTGCTGCACACGTCCACGCCGTCCTTCGCCTCGGACGTCAAGGCGATTGCCGCGCTCAAGGCCGCCAACCCGGGGTTGAAGGCGGGGTTGATCGGCGCCAAGGCCGCGGTCGACGCCGAGGGGTGCCTGAAGTCGGCTCCGATCGTCGATTTCGCCGCCCGCAACGAATTTGATTTCACCATCAAGGAGATCGCCGACGGCAAAGACTGGAAATCGGTTCTCGGCCTCTCCTTCCGGGACGCGGATGGCAAAATCCAGCATACGCCCGACCGGCCGGTCCTGGAAAACATGGACGCGTTGCCCTTCGTCACGCCCGTCTACAAGCGCGATCTGCAGATCTCCCGATATTTCATCGGCTATCTCAGCCACCCCTATATCTCCATTTATACCGGGCGCGGCTGCAAATCGCGGTGCACGTTCTGCCTTTGGCCGCAAAGCGTCGGCGGACATCGCTACCGCACCCGCTCCGTCGGCCATGTCATCGAGGAAATCGCCTGGGCGAAGAAGGCGTTTCCGGACGTCAAGGAATTCTTCTTCGACGACGATACGTTCACCGACGATCTGCCGCGGGCGGAGGCGATCGCACGGGAACTCGGCAAGCTCGGCGTCACATGGTCCTGCAACGCCAAGGCCAATGTGCCGCGCGCCTCGCTGAAGGTGATGCGCGAGAATGGCCTGCGCCTGCTGCTGGTGGGCTACGAGAGCGGGAACCAGCAAATTCTCTACAATATCAAGAAGGGCATGCGGATCGACGTCGCCAAAAAGTTCTCCAAGGATTGCCGGGAGCTCGGCGTCACCATCCATGGCACGTTCATCATGGGTCTGCCCGGCGAGACGCGGGAGACGATCAAGGAGACGATCGAATTCGCCAAGGAAGTCAACCCGCACACACTCCAGGTGTCGTTGGCGGCGCCCTATCCCGGAACGTTCCTCTATAAGCAGGCGCTGGAGAATGGCTGGCTCGCCGACGCCAATGCGGATTTGGTGAACGACCACGGCGTCCAGATCGCCCCGTTGAGCTATCCGGGATTGAGCCACACCGAGATTTTCGATTCGGTCGAGACCTTTTACCGCAGCTTCTATTTCCGCCCGAGCAAGATCGCCGCGATCGTCGGAGAAATGGCGTTGAGTCCCGAGATGATGAAGCGGCGCCTGCGCGAGGGGGTGGAGTTTTTCCGCTTCCTGCGCGAGCGCCGAGAGATCGCGCACTGAAATATCTGATCGTCACGGCGGATGATTTCGGCCTCGCCGACGAGGTCAACCGCGCCGTCGAGCGCGCCCATGTCGAAGGCGTCCTGACCGCGGCGAGCCTGATGGTCGGAGCGCCAGCAGCGGCTTCGGCCGTCGAATTGGCGCGCCGGCTGCCGCGGCTTGCGGTCGGCCTGCATCTGGCGTTGGTCGACGCAACGCCGATTTTGCCGGCCTCGGCCGTCCCGGACCTCGTCGATGGACTCGGGCGGTTCCGGGCGAATATGGCGCTCGCCGGCGCCGCGATGTTTTGTCTGCCCCACGTGCGCAGGCAAATGCGGGCGGAGATCCGCGCCCAGTTCGAGGCCTTCCGCGCGACTGGCCTGACGCTTGATCACGTCAACGCGCACAAGCATTTTCATCTACATCCCTCGATTCTCTCGGAGATTGTCGTCTTGGCGAAGGAATTTGGGGTGACGAACGTTCGCGTGCCCGTGGAGCCCTGGGCGATCCTGGCGCAGGTCGACGGCGCCCGCCCCGGCCCGGCGGCGGCGGGCTTGAATCGTTGGGCGCGCGTTCAGGGCGCGCGTTTGAAGCGCGCCGGCATCGCCGCGCCCGATCAAGTTTTCGGGCTCGCCTGGAGCGGCGCGATGACCCAATCGCGGCTTCATGGGCTGATCGCGCGTTTGCCGGCGGGCGTAACCGAAATTTACGCTCATCCAGCGATGTCATCGGGGTTTGCCGGCGCGGCGCCCGGTTATCAATATGAGCAGGAGCTCGCCGCGCTGACCTCGTCCGAACTTCGCCGCCAAATCGCCGCGGCTGGAATTCAGCAAGGAGGATTCGCAAGCGCCCCTCGACAGCGAGAAATGTCCAGTTAGCGTTTTCAACGGGGCGATGAGCGGGTATCGATCACAATTGTCGAGGCCACGGAGGCGCCCCAAAAAGTTTGACGGGGACCGGCTTGTGACAGCGTTTGCCTGCTGACGAGCTTCGTAGTCCCGCCCAAGACTTGTTGCATGTCGAGAGACTTTGACCGATGTCAAGGAGATGGAGAACGGCCGATCGTGGCGTCACAAAAAAGCGCCATGGATGCAATAGCGTCGGCGATATGGTCGAAGGGAAGTAGGGGAGGGACTTTGCTGTGCCGCAGGCGAAACGAGCTTCGAAGGGGAAGCGTCCAAGTAAGGCCGTATCCGTGCTGGGAATCGCGGGGGTGTCCTGGGCGGCGTCGACCGGCGGATCGCCGGCGGAGATGCCGTCGGCGCCTTTGGCCGCGCCGGCTGCCGGATCGACAGCCGATCAACTCTGGCGGAATACGGCGGCGCTTCGGGTCCCCACTCTCGATGAGGAGGAAATCTCCGACGTCAGCCTGGCGACGTTCTATCTCTTCGACAAAGACAACATGGGAAGCTCCCAGTCGGGCATGCAACTTGCTGCTTACCGTGGAGGAGGCTGCGGCTGCGGACACGGCTGCGGCGGCGCCAGAGGCTGCGGCGGCTTTCGGGGCTGCGGCGTCGGAGGCTGCAGAGGCTGCGGCGTTGGCGTCGGCGGCTGCAGGGGCTGCGGCGTCGGCTGGCGCGGCTGCGGCTGGGGAGGCTGCGGCGGCTGCGGCGGCTGCGCCTGGGGCTGGGGGTGGGCCGGCGGCTGCTGCTTGTCGTGGGGAGGTTGCAACCTCTGCTAGACCGAGGCGCCTTGCGGTGACGATGACAGACGCAAGGCGTTATGCCCGGGTTTGACAGGTTCAACCGGGCCGCGGATCTTGTTTGCGGCGCCACCCGGGAGATGTGCGCATTCGGCGCGCGAGGAGCGGCCGGAGCTCTTGAGAAAGTGCGTGTACGAACCCCATGACAGGTGACCTCGGAAGTACGTTTACTGAGCTTGATGGCAAAGGCGTTCCGCGGTTCTCGCCGAATTTCAGCGTCTATGTGCTACCGCCGGATGTCGTGTGCCTCTATTCCGAAGACCGAAAGTTCTTGCTTCACGGCGAGCTCTATTGTGCGCTCGCCAATGCGATAGGAAAGGGTGGAAGGAGCTTTCGGAAGCTCGTTCACGACCTGGAGCTGGACTTTCCAACCGACAAAATCCATGAGGCCCTAAAGCGGCTGCTCGACCGCCGCTATATCATTCCGGCCCCTGGCTCGTCGAATGGCGCCGTTGACGCCTATTGGGCGAGCCTCGGCCTATCGGCGGAGACCGCGCAGCAAAATCTCCGGAAATGTCGGGTGCGCATTCAATCGATCGACGTGCAAGGGGCAACGGAACTCTCGGCCGCCCTAAGCGGACTGGGCGTTCGCGTCGGCACGCGCTCCCCCGACCTGACGGTCACGTTGGTGAACGATTATCTCGAAGCGCAACTGGCCGACGTGAACCAGCAGCATCTGTCAGACCGCACACCGTGGGCGCTCGTCCAACCCTCCGGCATTTTTCCCTTGGTGGGGCCGGTGTTCAGGCCTGGGCAAGGCGCGTGCTGGACGTGTCTTGCCGAGCGAATGAAAAGGAACCGGGAGGTCAGGGCGCTCCTCGACCGCAGAGAGGCCCGCTGCGTCGCCGTTTCGCCTCTGGCTCAACAACCGTTTGGGCAGAGCTCCATCCAACTCGCGGCCGTCGAGATCGCGAAGGCGATCGCCACCGATTTTCGCACGCCGTTGTGCGATCACATCATAAGCCTCGATCTGTTGGGCTCGACCATTGTGAAGCATCATGTGGCGGCCCGCCCGCAATGTCCGAGCTGCGGCCGCAAAAAGTTGCGCGATCCCCGCCGTGCGCCAAGGCCGGTCGAGCTTGGCGCGGGCGGCAAGGTCGTCATGACGAGCGGCGGGTACCGCAGCGTTTCGCCGTCGGTCACGGTTGCACGGTTTCGCAGGCACGTAAGCCCGCTCACGGGCGTCGTCTCACGTTTGGAGCGGATTGAAGCCGATTTGCCCTTGAGCACCAACTTCTATGCCACGCACAATTTTTCAGGGCCGTCCGAGACGGTCCATGAGCTTAGGGCGGGGCTGAGCGGCGGCAGCTTCGGCAAGGGCAGCACGGCCGAACAGGGAGAAGCCAGCGCCCTCATGGAGGCGATCGAGCGCTATTCCGGGATTTTTCAGGGCGACGAAATCCGAGGAAAGCGGCGGTTTACCGATTTCTCGTTAAGCGAGGCGATTCCCCCAAACGAAGTCCTGCAGTTCAGCGACGCGCAATTGCGGCAGGATGAAGCGCGGACGCACGGCCAGGACGAGCCGGAGGCGATCCCGGCGCTCTTCGATCAATCGGCAAAGATCGAATGGTCGCCGGTGTGGTCTCTGCGCGACTCGCGCTTCAAATATCTTCCGACGAGCCTCCTGTATTTTTTTTACCGGGGCGCCGCCGCCTTCGCAGCGGATTCGAATGGCTGCGCGGCCGGCAACACGCTCGAGGAGGCGATCGTCCAGGGATTCCTCGAGCTGGTCGAAAGGGACGCCTACGCGATCTGGTGGTACAATCGACTGCAGCGGCCGGAGCTGGACCTCGGTCCGTTCGACGATTCCTTTGTTCGCGATCTGCAAAAGCAGCTGGAGCGGAACGGCCGCCGGCTTTGGGTGCTCGACGTGACCAGCGATCTCGGCATCCCGACGTTTGTGGCGATCACCCACTGGATGCAAAACGGGCGGGAGAACATTGAATTCGGGTCCGGCGCGCATTTCGATGCGCGAATCGCCCTGTTGCGGGCGTTGACGGAGCTCAATCAATTTCTATCCCTGGGTCTCATGGGCGGCGGGACGGGGGAGAAATCGAGCCTTGACGGCGTCGCCCCGTTCCGCCTTCAGGACCATTTCTATTTGGCGCCAAACGGGAATCCGACCGCCCAACTGGAGTTCGGCGCGAAGTTCGGCCATCTCGACACGGCCGAGCAGGTGACGTCCTGCGTCTCCCTGGCGAAGCGAGCAGGCCTCGATTTCCTCGTCCTCAATCAGACGCGTCCCGACATCGAGGCGCCGGTCGTCAGAGTGATCGTTCCAGGATTGCGGCATTTCTATCGCCGCTTCGCGCCTGGCCGGCTATACGAAGTGCCGGTAAAGCTCGGACTGCGTGACCGGCCCCTGCAGGAAAACGAGCTCAACCCGATTCATCCCCATACCTGAGTCTCCCCCTTCTCCGCGCAGCGGGGAAGGTGGCGCGCAGCGCCGGATGGGGTGTGGAGTGCAGGAATCCGTCGGCGAAAACTTCGCGGTGAAGGTCGTGCAGCGGAACTCTTCGTTCGGAAATACACTACTCGCTCTCGTGTTCACGTTCCAGCATTAGGGGCAGTACGGGACGGGTCGCTCATATGATTGGTGGACAAGATGGACGAGCCGCCGCGTTTTCGTCAGTCCTCTCGCAAGTTCGCTCGGGCGCAGCGTCAGAACATGACGAGAGCGGAGGTCGTGCTCTGGCGCGCGCTGCGGAATCATCAGATCGATGGACACGGCTTTCGCAGACAAACTCCGATTGGACCTTATTTCGCGGATTTCGTTTGTCTTGCGCGAAAGATCGTCGTCGAGGCGGACGGGCGCACACACGAGACGGCGGATGCGAATATCAAGGATGAGGGGAAGGATGCATGGTTCCGACGCGCAGGGGTTTCGTGTTCTTCGATTTCCCGACGAGCTCGTCATCGGCGGACTGCCGATCGTCATCGAGCGCATTCGTGCGGCGTTGCGCGAGACATGAACTGGCGCTCTGCACGGCAGGCGGCGCCAACCGGAGTACGAACAGGGACGCGTCGGTGAAAGGCTCACAGCGGCGTTCGTGCAATCAGATTGAGGTTCATGCGGCGGGCCACACCCCATCCGGCGCTTCGCGCCACCTTCCCCAGCAAGCTGGGGAAGGGGTCTCCGCGGCGATTTGAGATGAGTGAAGGCAGTCGCAGACCAAGAGTGCGACCGGCCGCGCTGGCGACCGTTTCCGCCCGGCTTCGCGGTCGCGTCAGGCTCGAAGCGCAGGCGAACGGAGAAATCGTCGCCGGCTTCGACGGACTTTCGGTCGGCTTGGGAACGTTCAGCGCGGCCGCGGTGGATCGCGCGCAGAAACTGCGTAGTGGTCTGCCTCTGAGCTCGTTTGCGTCCGACCGCCGCAGCATCGACAAAGAGATGGGTCTGTTGGTGCGGCGATTGGCTCGGCGCGGTCTGTTGGAGTACCGCGTCGGGCGCTCGCGCGAAGGCGAGGACCTGGTCGTCATCGAACCGCAGGTTCCCGATTATTGGCCAAACGCCCCGCAGCTTGGCAAAACCGACGCTCTCTGCCTGTCGCGGTTCGCGTACATGCGACGGCGCGGCGCCGAGATGGTCCTGGAATCGCCGCGCTCGGGTGCGTTGTTCAAAATCTGCGATCCGAAGACTGCGGCCGCCGTCGCCATGCTCTCGACCCCCCAGCAATTCAAGCGCCTGCGTCGGCAGGAGGGCTTTCCGGGCGTCGATCTTCTCGCCCTGCTCCTCGATTGCCAAATCCTTTTCAAGGTCGGCGCACCTGGCGAAGGTGGGCTTCGACTGGCCGAGGGCGACCATAGCCTCGCTCTTTGGGACTTTCACGACTTTCTCTTCCACACGCGCAGCACGGAAGGTCGGCACACCAATCCGCTGGGGGGAACTTACCCGTACGTCGGCGTTATTTCTCCGCTGCCGGCGGCGCGGCCGAGCTGGCCCGGAAAGACGATCGATCTGCGTAAGGTCTCGGCAGCGCAGCCGGAGGCAATCTCGCCCGTCGCAAATCTCCTGCGCAAGCGCCATTCGACGCGCAGCTTTGATGACCAGCGACCGATCACGCTCGCCGAGCTTTCGCAGTTTCTTGAGGGGACCGCGCGCGTCCTGTCGAGATCGAACGCCGAACTCGACCTCGATGACGGCGGTCACACCGTCAGGCCGTATCCCTCGGCGGGCGCTGCTTACGAGCTCGAGCTCTATCTCGCCGTCAACCTATGCGACGGGCTCGCACGCGGCTTCTATCACTATGACGCCGACACGCACGGGCTTGCGCCGATCGGCGTCCCCGGAAATGAGCTCGAAGATCTGTTGGCCGGAGCCGAATCTGCAATGGGCGCCCCCGCTGCGCCGCAGATCCTGATCACGATCGCCGCGCGCTTTGGCCGCATGTCATGGAAGTACAGCTCGATCGCCTATGGGCTGATTCTGAAGGACGCCGGCGTATTTACGCAAACGCTTTACTTGATGGCGACCGACATGGGGCTCGGCGGATGTGCGATCGGGATCGCGAATATTGAGCTGTTCGCAAAGATGACGGGAGTCGAATTCCACGTTGAGGGACCCGTCGGTCAGTTTGCGATCGGTCGCGGCGCGCAATCGGAAGCTTCCGAGTGACAATAGAACGGCCTCCGGTGCGGCTACGAAACGGCCGCGCACATGCCGATGGCGCGGCCGCGGCTGAAGTTTGAATTTCGGTTTGGGCGGAGAGCGGCCCCTACGGTCGTCTCCAGTGGAAGGCCCGCAAACGCCCCCTTGCTGCCGTTCAAAATCGGACCGATGGATGGTCGCAATGCGCAAATACCGATCGTTTGCCGACGGCCTCGCTGAGGCTCCAGATCTGACCCTGAGCGGTCATTGCCGGTGGGCGTGATAGCTATGTCTAGGAATCCGTATGACGTTGTGGCTCTCCGCTATTTGAAAAAGGAGGCGGGTTGGCGACTTTCATAAGTGGCCAACCCGACACACCTGTTAGGCGTCCTCCGCGACGTGAATGATCGGGAAGTCGATGTCGGTCTCAGCGACGACATTGAGCAAGTTTGTGAATACGTTCTCGGCAGTGACAGCGAGGATTTCTACGATCTGCCCATCGCTGTAACCGGCGTCACGCACCGCCTGGACGTCAGCGTTGCTGATGTGCCCGCGCTCGCGCACGACCTTGGCGGCGAAGCTCACCGCAGCATTTGCCCTCGCGTCGCCGGATTGACCCTTGCGGTTGAGAGCAGCCTCCTCAGGACTGATCTTGGCGAGGTTCAGGCCGAGATAGGTGTGCGCCGATAGGCAGTAGTCGCATCCGTCCACCTGCGCGACGGCTATCGCGATCCGCTCGCGCGTCCTGACGTCCAGCGTCTTTCCCAGCGCGCCATTATTGGCGACGAAGCCCTGCAAGGCCGCCGGGCTCTGGGCAATCAGCCGGAACATATTGGGGACGACGCCGAGCTGCTTATGCACAGCATCGAGGATCGGCTTTGAGGCCTCGGGAACATCGTCGCGCGCAGGAATGACAAGACGGGACATGGCTTCTCCCCTTTGTGTGGCGGCTGGCGCATCCAGCCAGCAGCGACACGCTAGTCGCTTTCACTGGAAGCGATAATGTAGTATTATAGAGAGATATTCTCTCACCAAATGAGATAATAATGGACCGCTTTGAGGCGATGAACATCCTTGTTTCCGTCGTGGAGACAGGCAGCTTCACAGCTGCGGGGAAACGGCTGGGCGTGCCTCTGGCTACGGTCAGCCGGAAGCTGGCCGAGCTGGAGAGCCACCTCGGCACGCGCCTTCTCGCACGGTCTACACGGCGACTGGACCTGACTGAGGCCGGGTCCGACTATGTCGCCTCTTGCAAACGCATCCTCGAAGACATCAGCGACGCTGAACGGAAGGCCTCGGGGGAGTATGTCACTCCCAAGGGCGAGCTTGTGCTGACGGCTCCGGTCGTCTTCGGGCGGCTGCATGTCGTGCCTGTGATCGCCGATTTTCTTGCCGCCTACCCCGATATCGACGTACGTCTGGTGCAGTCCGATCGTAACGTGCAGCTGCTGGACGATCACATCGATCTGGCGGTGCGGATCGGCACGCTGCCTGATAGCAGCATGATCGCCATTCAGGTCGGGTCCGTGCGCCAGGTTGTGTGCGCCAGCCCGGAATATCTGGCGGCGCACGGAATCCCGAAAAAGCCTGAAGACCTGTCGGGGCTGTCCTGCATCACCTTCGATGTCCTGGGTTCGGCAACATCTTGGAGTTTCACAAACAAGGCCGGCCGCAACAATAGTGTCGTGCCCGTTCGCTCACGTCTCTTGGTGAACACGGCGGAGGCGGCTCTCGACGCCGCTATAGCGGGCGCGGGCGTGACGCGCGTTCTATCTTATCAAGCCTCGAAAGCCGTCGAGGAGAGAAAGCTTCGGCTCCTGCTCGAAGCGTTCGAGCCCTTTCCCGTCCCCGTCAGCCTCCTTCATACGGCTCAAGGCATGCTACCGCTCAAGACGCGTAGCTTCATCGATTTCGCGGTTCCCCGCTTGCGCGCAACCCTCAACCGCGGCAAGGATGGCACATGAATCAAGATTTTTGCCCATGAACTGACCTAGACGAAATCAACGGGTTATGCGGTGCATAGCTCAGGTGCATACGCGTCTGCGTTCTGGCCAACAGCTCCCGTCTACAGATCCCGCTTGCTACGTTCGCAATACGTCGAAACCGGAATTTCAAATTCAGCCGCTACCGCCGGCCCGGCGCATCGGCGGGGGTGCGCGAGGCGATGCGCTCGAAATAAACATGTCCAATCGCTTTGCGGCTGATGAGCGCGAACAAGGCGCCCTGAGGGTCCGTGCAATGAACGATCCAGGCGCCGCCCGGCACTTCAGTCGGGCCATAGAGGATGTGGCCGCCGCCGACTTCCACGCGCTTCGCCGCCGCATGGATGTCGTCGACGTTGAAATAGTAAAGCCAGAACGGAAGCGGCAATATCGCAGGCTTGGTGAACATGCCGCCGATCGGCTCCCCTCCAGCGGAGAACGCCTGGTATGCGCCCATCTCGCCGAAATGGCTGCCGGCTTTTTGCCAGCCAAAAAGCTCATGGTAGAAAGCGAACGCCTTCTCCCAGTCGGCGGCAAGCAACTCATGCCAGCCGACGCGCCCCGGCGTGCCGGGCTCCTCGGACTGCGCCTGGCCGGATCTCAGCCCTTTGACCAACGCTAGCGTCGCCATTTGCGGGTCGGCGACGACCGAAAAGCGGCTGATGTTGGGGACGTCCATCGGTGGGACGTACACGGCTCCGCCAAGCTTCCTGATTGTGTCGACGGTAGCGTCTACGTCGTCGACTCCCACATATCCGATCCAGCGCGGCGTCACACCCGTTCTCCTCGCCTCCTCCGGCACTTTCGCCAGCCCGGCGACGGGGGACCCCCCAATGGTCAACAGGTTATAGATCGAACCGGGCGTCGAGGCGTCCCGCGCGCCCCAGCCCGCGACGCTGGCGTAGAAGGCCTTGGCGATTTCCATGTCCGTGGTGATCAGCTCGTACCAGACAAAACGGCCATGAGAATTGACCATGCCTGTTTCTCCTTTCGAGCCTGCAAAGAGCCGTGGCGACCGCATTTGAGGCGACCTGGGGTTACGACGCAATGAACTGCTTTTGCTTCAAGCGTTTTTAACATAGCGCAGTTGTGTTTCATTGTGCGGCGAGCAGCGCGCAAAGATCGCCCCACGTCGCCGGCCTCGGTCGCTTGACGTTCGAGCGCGCCCGCCCCACTTTCCGCCCGGCTGATGGAGGCGAGGTGATCGTTCCCGGCTTTCTCTCCGGCGCCGTCGTCGGAGTGGTCGGCGGGCTGACGTCCGGCCTTCTGGGGGTGAGCCCGGGCGGAGGGCTCGTCGTGTTCTCGGTCCTACTGCTCGGCGCCGAGCAGCACCTCGCCCAGGGCGTCTCGCTCGTCGCCCAGGTTCCTCCCACCAGTCTCTCAGGCGTCCGACGGTACTGGAGCCAGGGTCAGCGAAGTCCGCTTTTCTGGTTCGTTCTGCTTGGCGCCGGATTCCTTGTTGGCGGGGTCGTCGGAGCGAAGGCGGCGGCGCTGGCGTCGCGCCGTTTCCTGCAATGGACCTATGTCCTCTATCTCGTCGCCCTCCTCGGGCTGATCGTCGCGCGGTCGCCCCGCCGGGACGACGAGCGCTTCGCCGGCCGCGCCGATCCCGCGGTTTCACCCGGCGCCCTGGCCCTTGTCGGCGCCTTCGCGGGGGTCTCTTAGGCTTCCTCGGCATTGGCGGGGGGTTGGCGATGACGGTCGGATTGTCAGCCTGGCTCAAGGTTCCGCAACGTCAGGCGCAGATGGTCAGCCTGATCATGCTGACCATTCCCGTGACGCTGCCGGCCGCCTGGGTCTACTGGCGCGAGGGGTCGCTCCCCTCGTGGACGACCCTGCTCGGCGTCGTTGTCGGGCTCATCGTCGGCACGGATGCAGGCGCCCGGTTGGCCCACGCGGTCGACGATAAGACCCTCTATCGCCTGCTGATCGCCTTTGTCGTCGCTATGGCCCTCTTCATGACCAGCCAGGCGTTGACATAGGGCCGGGGAGAGCGGCGGCGGGATCGGCGACCCCGCCCGACAAGCGGCGCTCGGAGTTTTGCCGCGGTTCCTGGACGACGCGCATGGTCTCGCGCGGCGATGGAGCGGGGTCGATCGCTTCGCCTCCGGCGGCCGACATGCCGGTTCGCGCGGCGCAGAGCCTGTATTACTATATTACTTAGTTATTATTCGATGGAAGCGCCGACAGCCGCCCGATCTTGCGAGGGGCGCAGCAGCCGGCGCGGAAGGCGCATTTTGTGACAGATTTGTGCGCTTAAGCCACTGAAATCATGACACAGCTGCCAAGACTGCATGGCGGGGAAGGCCGCCGGATTTGGTCTTTCTCGCGTCAGGGCCGATGTCGACGCCGCCGGATCGCGCACCCTCTTTTTCGGACGCGGCCGACAGCCCGTCGAGCGACGGGCGGCGCCCTCAAGGGCGCGCTCCGGATCGGGGCGTGGCCCGCCTTATAGGGCGCGCGCCATAGCCCGTCGGGAGACGGGCCTCCGGACGTACGCCCTATGGAGCGCGCCAGCGGGGTCGCCGACCCCGCCCCGACAATGGCGCCGGGACATTCGCCCGGGTGACATTGTCATCAGGCAACGCATGGGTTCGCAAGACGTTTTCGTGGCTGGCGATCAGCGAGGCCGCGAAAAACGCCAGATTCACAGCCGCCTACTGCGCCGGAACGCCGAGCTTGACCAGCCGGTAGACGATGCCCTCGACCAGCGCTTGAAACGAGGCGTCGATGACGTTGCCCGATACGCCCACGGTCGACCACGTGTCGCGATCGCCGTCGCCGAATTCGATCAGCACCCGCGTCACCGCGTCAGTGCCGCCCTGGAAGACCCGCACCCGGTAGTCGCGCAATTCCAGGCTTTCGATATGCTTCTGGTACGCGCCGAGGTCCTTGCGGAGCGCGAGGTCGAGCGCGTTGACCGGCCCGTTGCCTTCGGCGGCCGAGATGAACCGGTCGTCGCCGATGCGGATCTTCACCACCGCCTGCGAGGCCGAGTAGGTCACGCCCGGCGCGACCACCTTGCGCTCGACCCCGACATGGAAACTCTCGACCTCGAAGAAGTCGGGAACGCCGCCGAGCGCGCTGCGCGCCAAGAGCTCGAACGATGCGTCGGCCGCCTCGTAGGCATAGCCCTGGGCCTCGCGGGTCTTCACCGCGTCGAGCAGACGATTGAGCCGCGGATCGGCCGGGTCGACCTCGATATCGAGCCGCTTCAGTTCGGAAAGAAGGTTCGACCTGCCGGCTTGGTCGGAGACGAGGATGGCGCGCTTGTTGCCGATGCTTTCCGGCGCGACATGCTCGTAAGTGCGCGGGTCCTTGGCGAGCGCGGACGCGTGAATGCCCGCCTTGGTGGCGAAGGCCGAGGCGCCGACATAGGGCGCGTGGCGGTTCGGCGAACGGTTGAGGAGTTCGTCGAAGGCGCGTGAAACCAAGGTGATCTCCTGGAGCGCCTCCGGCGTCACGCCGGTCTCAAACCGGTCCGAGAACTCGCTCTTTAGCGCCAGCGTCGGAATGAGGGTGACGAGATTGGCGTTGCCGCATCGCTCGCCGAGTCCATTCAGTGTGCCCTGTATCTGTCGCGCGCCGGCGCGGACGGCGGCGAGCGAGTTGGCGACCGCGTTGCCGGTGTCGTTGTGGGCGTGGATGGCGAGCTGCGCGCCCGGGATGACGCGAGCGACCTCGGCGACGACCCGCTCGACCTCGTGCGGCAGCGTGCCGCCATTGGTGTCACAGAGCACTGCCCAGCGCGCGCCGGAGTTGACGGCGGTCTTGGCGCAAGCAAGCGCGTAGTCCGGATTGGCCTTATAGCCGTCGAAGAAATGCTCGAGGTCGACCATCGCCTCGCGCCCCGAATCGACCGCCGCGCGCACGCTCTCGGCGATGCATTCGAGGTTCTCATCGAGCGTGCAGCCGAGCGCGACATGGACGTGATAATCCCAGGACTTGGCTACATAGACGATGGCGTCGGTGTCGGAGGCGAGCAGACCGGCGACGCCCGGATCGTTGCCAACCGACCGGCCGGGTCGCTTGGTCATGCCGAAGGCGCAGAAGCGAGCGCGCTTTGTGCGCTTCTTCGAGAAGAATTCAGTGTCGAGAGGGTTCGCGCCCGGATAGCCGCCCTCGACATAATCGATCCCGAGCCGGTCAAGCATGGTCGCGACGTTCTCTTTGTCGTCGAGCGAGAAATCGACGCCGGTGGTGAGCGCGCCGTCGCGCAGCGTCGTGTCGAAGAGATAGAGGCGTTCGCGGGACAATTCGGCGGACATGGGGGTCTCGTTCAGTGTCGGGGCTGGGGCGCGGCGTCGTCGCCGAGCGTCTTGGTCATGGTCGTGTGGGCGAGCCATTGATCGTCGAGCTGCACGAGGCTTCGGCGCTCGGCCGTGAATTTCTGGCGCTCGAACAGCGGCTTCGCCACGTCGCTCGCTTCAGCTGTGACAGTTTTGGCGCCCCGCGACCGGGCGAGGCGAACGAGCGCATCGACGAGCGCCGCGCCTACGCCCTGCCGACCGGCGGCGGGATCGACGTAGAGCATGTCGAGCTGATCCGTCCCCATGAGGCTCGCGAAGCCGACGACAAAGCCTTCGAGCGTCGCGACAATGGTGAGCTGGCCGGCAAGCCTGGCGCCGAAGGCGGCCTCGTCGTCGGCGCGTGCGGCCCAGGCGGCGCGCTGGTCGTCGTCGTAGTCCTCGGCTGCCGAAAACTCGATGGCGTCGCGAAAGATCGCCGCGCAGCGCTCGCCGTCAGCCGGAAGATAGGGACGGAAGGAGACGGCGGTCACCGTTTGAACTCCCAGGTCGTTCCGTCCTTGCTGTCCTTGATGACGACGCCGAGGCTGGCGAGCAGATCGCGAAGCCGATCCGATTCTGTCCAGTTCCTTGCAGCGCGGGCGGTGGCCCGAGCGGCGACGATGGCTTCAATCTCAACAACGTCGATCCGCGCGCTCCGCATCGCCGAGGCTTGTCGCTCGGATCGGGTTTGGACCAGGAGTCCTAAGAGGTTCGCGCTAGCTTTCAGCAATCCCGGGGCCGGCATTTGGCCAAGGCGAGTCAGCCCGGTAGTCATGATCCCCGCGAGCGCAGGATGCGCCAGGCGATGAAGCTCCGCGAGAGCGGCCGGGGTATTCAGGTCGTCGCTCAGAGCCTCCAAGACCGCGGCTGAAATGTCTTGGCTAGGTTCGACATCGCCGACAGCGTCATACCAGCGGTCGAGTGTCGCCTCGGCTTCCTCAAGCCCGCGGACCGTCCAGTCGATCGGCTGGCGGTAATGGGTGCGTAGCATGGCGAACCGGAGTACCTCACCCGGCCAGGCGCGTCCGCCGAACGTGTCGGTGGCGAGCAATTCGCGGATGGTGATGAAGTTGCCGAGGCTCTTCGACATCTTCTCGCCTTCCACCTGCAAGAATCCGTTGTGCATCCAGAGATTGGCCATGCGTTCGTTGCCGAAGGCGCAGCAAGACTGGGCGATCTCGTTCTCGTGGTGGGGGAAGACGAGGTCGATCCCGCCGCCGTGGATGTCGAACGTGTTGCGGGCTGGGTCGTCGCACTGGAGCCCACCGCCGAACGGCTCCAAAAGCTTCGCCATCGACATCGCCGAGCACTCGATGTGCCAGCCCGGGCGCCCGGGCGTCGCGATGCCGGCCGGGCTCGGCCACCCGGGCTTGTTGGCCTTCGACGGCTTCCACAGCACGAAGTCCATCGGGTCGCGCTTGTAGGGGGCGACGTCGACGCGCGCTCCGGCCAGCATCTCGTCGAGCGAGCGGCGGGCAAGCGAACCGTAGCGGGGCGCGCCGGGGAGCGCGTCCGTCGCCGAGGGCGAAAAGAGCGCGTGGTCCTCGGCCACGTAAGCCACACCGCGGACGAGGAGGCGCTCGATCAGCGCACGCATCTTGTCGATGTGCTCGGTTGCGCGTGGCTCGCACGTGGGGGGTAGGACGCCGAGCGCCGCGATATCCTCGTGAAACTGCCGCCCGGTAATATCGGTGACTTTCGCGATCGCCTCGTTGAACGGCAGGTCGGGAAAGTCGCGGGCCGCGCGGGCGTTGATCTTGTCGTCGACGTCGGTGATGTTGCGCGCGTAGACGACATGGTCCGCCCCGTAGACTTGGCGGAGCAGGCGGAACAGCACGTCGAACACGATCACCGGCCGGGCGTTGCCGATATGAGCGTAGTCGTAGACCGTGGGCCCGCAGACATAGACGCGCACCGCGGCCGGATCGATCGGCGCGAAGTCCTCCTTGCGGCGGGTCAGGGTGTTGTACAGGCGCAGCGTCATCGAACGTCTCATCTTCAGGCGCGACGACGCGCGAGCGCCGTCCGAGACCGGCCGGATGATCGCTTCTCAAAGGGGTTAGTTGAAAACGGAGACGCGAACCGGCCAGCTTTTGAGCTAGCAGGTAATGAGGATGATCCGGGCGATCTGGACCGAAAGCGTCATAGGCGCCTCCATCGGACAAGCCGGGACGGTTGTCAAGCCGGCTGGACGAAAACCGGCTATCTTGGCCGCCCAATGGGCGCCAAAGGGGGTTAAGCATGACCGAAGCGAACGAAACCGACGCCGGCGCCTCGACCACGGCGAAACGGCCGCGCCGGCAGGCCATCACGCTTCTGGGCGCGCCGGTCGAGGCCGGGGCCGGCGTACGCGGCTGCGCCATGGGACCGGCGATGTTGCGCACCGCGGGAATCGCCCGGGCGCTGAGCGAACTCGGCCACGACGTGGTCGATCTCGGCGATATCGCGCTCGGCCATCCGCTTGCTCATCCGCCCGAACCTGAGGGGCGGGCGCTGCGCTTTGCCGAGATCGCCGCCTGGACCCGAGACCTATCGCGCGAGACCTACGCCATCCGGCGCGAGGGCCGGCTGCCCGTCACCCTCGGGGGCGATCATTCGCTCGCGATGGGCACGATCAGCGGCCTGGCGCGCCACGCCGGCGAGGCGGGCCGGAGGCTGTTCGTCCTCTGGCTCGACGCCCATTCGGACTACAACACGCCGCTGACCTCGCCCTCGGGCAACATGCACGGCATGCCGGTTGCAATGCTGAGCGGCGAGCCGGGTTTCGAGGCGATCTTCGGCGACGAGCCGCGGGGTTTCGTCGACCCCTCGCATGTGCATCTCTTCGGCATCCGCTCGATCGACGCTGACGAGCGGCGCCTCCTAAGGGCCCGTGGGGTCGACGTGGTCGACATGCGGCGGCTCGATGAGGATGGCTTCGCCCTCTCGATTCGGCGGATCATCGACCGGGTGACCGCCGCCGACGGCCTTCTGCACGTCAGCCTCGACGTCGATTTCCTCGATCCGACGATTGCGCCGGGGGTCGGGACCGCGGTTCCGGGCGGCGCCAGCTATCGCGAGTCGCATCTGGTGATGGAGCTGCTCTACGAATCCGGACTTTGTCCGTCGCTCGACCTCGTCGAACTCAATCCCTTCCTCGACGAGCGCGCAAAGAGCGCACTGCTGCTGGTCGATCTCGCCGCGAGCCTGTTCGGACGCCAAGTTTATTGAGTGCGGACCACTCCACGCCCTCAAGCGCCGGCGACCGGAGTATCAGCGAAGCCGCAGGCCGAGAGCGGCCCCAGCATGTGCGGCGGGACCGGCGCCTCGACCGCGATTGGCGGGCCGGCCTTGGCGAGTGGCACCACCACCCGGCGGGCGAGCAGTTGCAATGGCGCGTCGGCGCGTTCGCCGTAAATCGGATCGCCGAGGATCGGCCAGCCCTCGGCGGCGCAATGGACGCGCAGCTGATGCGTCCGCCCGGTCTTCGGCTCGAGTTCGAGCCATGCGATCGCCGCGTCACGCCAAAGGCCGCGGCCCCTCACGCGCCAAAGCGTGAGGGCCGGCTGTCCATTGGGGTCGACCTTCATCCACCACCCTCGCCGGTCGTCGAGCCGGCCGAGCGGCCGGTCGATCGCGCCGCTCCCGGTCATCGGCGCGCCAGCGACCACCGCCCAGTAGGTCTTTTCCACCTTGCCTTGCTTGAACAACAGGCCCAGTCTCTCAAGCGCCTTGTGATGCCGACCGAGCACGAGACAGCCGGCCGTCTCCCGGTCGAGCCGGTGGGCAAGGGCGGGATTGCGCGGCAACCCGAAGCGCAGAGCCTCGAAATCGTCCTCGAGACTCATACCGCCTTTGGGGCCGCGATGGACCGCGAGGCCCGCGGGCTTGTCGATCACCAGCATCAGTCCATCGCGATAGAGCAGTCGCGCTCTTGTTTCTTCGGGCGTCATGAGGACATAGGTAGCCGGCCCGGGCCCGCGCGCCTAGCCGCGGTGGGGAGAAGGCCGCAGGGGCGGGTATGAAGAGGACCGCGCGTCGACGAGGCGGATCGCAGGACACGATACTTTGCAAGCAGGCGCTCGGGCGAAAGGACACAGGCATTGAGCGAAAATGGCGACAAGGCAGTGAAACCCGGCCTCCTCCGCCGTTGGTTCGGCGGCGCGGACGCGCCGGAGGCGCCGTCGGACGAGGCCCTGTCCGTCGCGGAGCCCCTGCCGCCAACCGTCGAGGTGGCTCCGCCGCCGCTCGCCGAGCTTGAGCCGGCTGGGCCGCCGCTTGCACCAATACGAACGTGGTGGCAGCGCCTGAGGGCGGGCCTTGCCCTCTCCTCAACCTCGATCGGCCGCGGCGTCACCGATATCTTTACCAAGCGTAAGCTCGACGCCGACTCCCTTGACGATCTCGAGGACGTCCTGATCCAGGCCGACCTCGGTCTGGCCGCCGCGACGCGCATCCGCGAGGCGATTGGCCGCGGACGCTATGAGATGGGCATCGATCCCGAAGCCGTGAAGGCGGTTCTCGCCGCCGAGGTTGAGCGCGCGCTTGCGCCCGTCGCCCGCCCGCTCGTCATCGATTCTTCGAAGCGACCGTTCGTCATCCTGGTCGTCGGCGTCAACGGCTCCGGCAAGACGACGACCATCGGCAAGCTGGCGGCCAAGCTGCGGGGCGAGGGCAAGACGATCGTGCTCGCGGCCGGCGACACTTTCCGCGCGGCGGCGATCGAGCAGGCCCGCGTTTGGGCGCGCCGGACTGGCTGCGACCTCGTCGAGCGCGATCAGGGCGCGGACGCGGCCGGACTCGCCTTCGACGCGCTGACGCGGGCGCGAGATCTCGGCGCCGATGTCGTGCTCATGGACACGGCCGGACGTTTGCAAAACCGGGCGGAACTGATGAGCGAGCTGGAAAAGATCGTTCGCGTGATGAAGAAGGTGGACCCGGAGGCGCCGCACGCGGTGCTCCTGGTGCTCGACGCCACCGTAGGGCAGAACGCCCTCAACCAGGTTGAGATCTTCGGTCGCGTTGCGGGCGTGACGGGCCTCGTGATGACCAAGCTCGACGGCACCGCGCGCGGCGGCATTCTGGTCGCCATCGCCGAAAAGTTTGCGCTGCCTGTGCATTTCATCGGCGTGGGCGAGGGGATCGACGACCTCGAGCCGTTCGCCGCGCGCGATTTCGCCGAGGCGATCGCGGGCCTCGAACGCGCGGAGGCGGAGCAATGACGGGAACGAACGCGACCGGGACCAAGACGTCCACCCCGCGCAAGGCGCTGAACCCGATCGTCAAGCTCCTGCTCGAGCTCGGGCCGTTGGCGCTGTTCTTCGTCGCCAATTCGAGGCCACAGCTTTTTCACGCAATTGTAGGCGGCCTGCTCCCCAGCGACTTTCCGCCCGACAAAGCCGGGATGCTGACGGCAACTGCCGTCCTCATTCCGGTGACCTTCATCGCGCTCATTATCTCATTCACACTGACGCGTCGTCTTCCTGTGATGCCCGTGGTCGCCGCGGGAATGGTTTTGGTCTTTGGCGCGCTAACGTTATGGTTGCAAGACAAGACCTTTATCGAAATCAAGCTGACTGTCATCTACTGCATGTTTGGCGCGGCGCTCCTCGGGCCATTGGCATTCGGCAAACTGCTGCTGCCAATCGTCTTGGATGCGGCGTTCCATCTCGACGCCGCCGGCTGGCGCAAACTGACGGTGCGCTGGGGATTGTTTTTCTTCTCCCTCGCGGCTTTAAACGAAATTCTGCGCCACGCGCTGAGCTGGGATCAATGGGTCGCTTTCAAGACCTTTGGCGTTCTCCCAATCACGCTCGCTTTTGCGTTGGCCCAAGCCCCCCTCATCATGCGTCACGAGACGAAAGAGGACGAATTCTCTGCAGAAATGTGAGGCCTATCGGTCAAGACGGCGCGGTTCGTGTGACCGAAGAGGGCTGGCGCCTGCTCACGTGGCGCTGGGCCTGGTTCTTCGTTGCGCTCGCGGTCGTCAATGAGATCGTCTGGCGCACGCAGACGACCGACCTGTGGGTCAAGTTCAAGACCTTCGGCTTCCTGCCGCTCACCGTCCTGTTCGCCCTGGCCCAGGCGCCGCTGATCATGAAGTACGAGACCAAGGAAGAGGACGCAGCGGACAACGATTTTTGAAATATGCCCAAGCCAAGGCGTCTTCGAGAGGTCGCCCGAGCGGGAATGTGTCCGCGCGGCTTGAATCAAGGAGTTGGGCGCCAAAACCGTAACCGGGGCAAATGTCCGGGACGTCGTTGTCGGGCGGGTCGGCGGCCCCTCCGGCGCGCCCCCGTAGGGCGTCCGTCAGGACGCCCGTCGCTCGACGGGCCGTCGGCCGCGCCATCGGGCGGCGTCGATATCGGCTGCGGTCCGAGCCAGACCAGATCCGACGGCCTTTCCCGCCATGCAGTCTTGGCAGCTGCCTTATGATTTCAGTGGCTTAAGCGCACAAATCTGTCACAAAATGCGCCTCCCGCGCCCCCTCGCAAGGTCGGGCGGCTGTTGGCGCCTCAACCGGATAATAACTTATCTGTATTGTAATAGTGTCGTTACGCCGCGCCAGCCGGCACGTCCTCCGCCTCAGGCGAAGCGATCGACCCCCCACCATCGCCGCGCGACCATGCGCGTCTGGGAGGAAGCGCGGCAAATTTCCGAGCGCCGCTGTCGGGCGGTCGGCGGGCGCATGGATCGAGCGTCCGTCTCGACGGTTGCGAACGTCGTCTTCATGCCGCGCTGAACCGGCTGGAGCCAAGGGAGGCCGTAGGGGCTCGACCCTTCGGCGGTTAAGGGCGCATCGTGATCAAGTGCGGGCGCCATACGACGAACGTCGTGGTGTAACGGAGGTTCTTGCGGACTGTGGCGGGGGCGCGCCCGACGCGCCCTTGCGCAAGCGCAGGCCTATTTCCGCCTGCGCTGGACCTCCGGGTTGAACCCCTCAACCCCGGTCGCGAAGGGGCGCTTGGTCTTCGTCGCTTTGATGGAATGCCATTCGGTGCGGGGGGCGACATGCTCGTGACGGATTTCGAATCCGGCGCTCCTTACCCAGGCGCGCAAGCATTCCTGGTTCGGAAGGGACCAGTTGGCGCCATCCCTACTATGTGTCGTTGGAACGCCGCCACGAAGGAACAGCGACAAGGGAAACTGTTGCACCGATTTCCAGGCCTGTCCGAATTCGGGGATCCTGGCTGCGTCGACGAGACAGGCGACAGGGTCTGCGGACGGGCTGTCGATCAGAAATACCGCATCGTCTTTGCAGTGGTCGTGCAGGAGATCGATGGCCAGAGTCGGATGCCGCAAGTGATAGATGAGGCCGAGGCACATCACGATGTCAAAGGCGCCGAGATCGTACTGGTTGATGTCGTAAATGCTTGCGCGGACGTACCGGATCCTGTCCTGGACCTCGAGCAGCCGCGCCGTGTTGTCAAAATTGGTGCCGTCCGGGTCGTCGGGCCCCAGCGCCACGAGCTCGCGAGCGCCGCGCCGAAGGCACTCGAAACCAAAAAAGCCGTTCCACGGCGCAATCTCCAGCACGCGAAGTCCGTCCATTCGCGCCGGCGCCTCGAGGATCTTCAAGTGTTCTACCACGTCCTTTACGCCGGCCGCCGTGTGCCCCGTGAAGACTTCCCATTTCTGATACAAACGTACGCCTTCATAAAACTTGTCTATGCTAAAGTTTGGTGGCGGAATAGTTCGCATCTAGCCCCGCGGACTTATAACACTCTGATTTGAGCGAATGTACTCAGTAGTAATGGTTATGTCAAGCCTGTTCCAGCGCAGCGCGTCCGAAGCGATAAGGTCGGCGTACTGCGATTCGGCGACGTCCGCCCGGCTCCTTTCGTTCAATCCCTCACAAAAGATCGGTTTCATGGAATCGATGAACTAGAGCATGGACTTACGTCCGCCTGAGCTGGCTTTTTGGGTCGTACCCTTCGACCCCGGTCTCGAAAGGACGCTCGGACTTCCTCGCTTTCACGGAATGCCACGAATTGTTGTGCGTAGCTTTTTCGTGAAGGATTTCGAACCCGCCGCTCCGCACCCAGGCGCGCAGGCATTCCTGGTTCGGAATGAACCAGTTGAAGGGATCCCCGCTGAGAGGCGTCGGAAGGCCGCCGCGGACGAACAGCGACAGAGGAAAACGCTGCACGGTTTGCCAAGCCTGTTCAAATTCGGCTTTCTGGTCGTTACTGACAAGGCGCCCGACAGCGTCTGCGACTGGGCAGTCAATTAGAAACATTGCGTTGTCTTTGCAATGATCATGCAGCAGATCGATCGCAAGAAGCGGATGACGTAAGTGATAGATAAGACCAAGGCACATCACGATGTCGAACGTGCCGATATCATATTGCTTGATGTCGTAAACGCTCGCGCGGACATACCGAACTCTATTCTGGACGTCCAACAGACGCGCCGTATTATCGAAATTGGTGCTCTCCGGGTCATCCGGGCCGAGCGCGACCAGTTCGCGGGCGCCGCGCCGCAGGCACTCGAAACCGAAAAACCCGTTCCAGGGAGCGATGTCCAGCACGCGAAGGCCGTCCATGCGCTCCGGAGCGCCGAGGCTCCTGAAGTGCGCCACTACGTCTTTGGAACCCGCCGCTGTGTGTCCCTCAAAAACGTCCCACTTTTGAAACAATTTTACCCCTTGATAGAACCGTTCTACGTTGAAATTTGGTGGCGCAGTAGTGCGCATAGGTATTCTCCCAATATATAGCTGAGCCGCAACCCACCGTAAAAGGGACACGGGGCACGAGATCAGGTTCAAAAAGAACCGAAGTCAGATCACGCTGAAGTACCGGGTGGGCGATAATTCTGGCGAAACTCTTCAGAGCGGAGAAAAGCACGGACCACATCAGACTTCGACAAGGCGCCGTCATCCAGTCTTCGTGAGAAGTTCTCCAGACCGTATGGATCGGCATCGCGATTTAGCATTCCGACATACGAGGCGCGGACGAATTCTTTGTTCTCATCAACTGCCTCTGGCTGATGAATTGCATTGCTCACATCAAGCGTGCTGGGCGCGCCAAATCTTTTGGGTCTCTTCACCATCATGACCTTGTTGTAGCGGACGCCTTGCAACCACGCTCCAGCATAACGATTTCTCGCGTTAGCAGTCATGCCAGAGACGGCAAAGAGCGGCAAGGCGAACCGACCTGTCATTTCCACCTTTTGCCACCCGACAGGGCCGACGCGGGCTGACACGGCGACTCCCGCCTCGGAGCGCGAAAACTGCTCTTCAGGCCATATTCTTCCATGCGTTTCGCCCCTGCCGGAGACGGAACACATGTCCGGCGAAAATCCGAAACTGTGAGACGATGATCCGGCGGCTTCGATATTTGATCAGAGGAGGTAAATCGGCAGGCTACGCCGGCCTAGCGCCGCCAGTACGTGCCGCACGTCGCCTTCGCCGGTGCTGAAGAAATGCTTAAGGTCTTCAGCGTCGGGGTTCGCGTAGCGCTGATTCGAGATGACGCCGAAGTAAGGATTCGTTCGACTGATGCGCTCCCAGTCAAGATCCTTATCTCTGGGCATGAATTCCTCTATCTGGCTACAAAGAGAACCGCTTCGCTGGGAATGAACCGGCCGGCGTCCGCCATCACGGCGGCGTCAACGATCGGAGGGATTGGCCCGAGTAAGCAACTACAGGGGCGCGGAAAAGATAGCAAGTTGCGATCATGTGTTGACAAGCAAGCCGGCGGCGATTGGCATTTCTCGAGAGGCCCGGGACTGGCGGGGCGGCGGATGATGGACCTCCGTTTCATGAAGGGGGCGTCCGCTCAATAATTGCGGAGGGCCTCGTTGGCGGCGGCGCCCCCGGTCGAAGGAGAATTTGGTCGGCATGTTTCACAAGTCGGAATAATTCCGCCAAGGGTTCCTATACTCTGTTGTTGCCTATGATCTCACGTCTACTCTCGATCATTACCCCGTTTGGAAACTTGCAGAATGTGAATTCGCATCATGCCGCCGAACCGCCCCGTTGGCTCGACGCTTATAAAGCGGATGGCTCCGCGCCGTTGCGGCCAAGCGGCAAGGGAGAGCGCTCATGCGGCTGGTTGAGGCGTTTTGGTCCGAGAGTGTTAGCGACCGAACAAAACAAGAACATTTTCTTGACCTCGTACTCCGCATGTGGCACAAAGGACTAGGGTGGCTGGTTTGCCTTTAAGGCGGCCTTTCGCACCGACGCCTCTGAGCGGCGCGAGGCATCGAATGTCCGCCGTGCGGCCGCTCGCCTCGCCGCCGACGCAGGTAACTTGATATAGCCGCTCCCGCTCCCTCTCGTCCATTCGCAACGCCCCTTCCCGTGCGATCTCGCTTGCCGAGACGCGGTCCTCGGAGGCTTCTCATGAAGCGTATGATAGCGTTAGTCGCCATGATAGTATTCGTCCCGCCAGCCGACGCACAAATGTTTGGGGCGTCGATGACGCCCACCCCGCCAGCCGTGACGCTCGGGAACGGTCTTCCGGCGGCGCTCGCCAATCCCGCCAACTCAAGCGGCGGCGTTCCGTTGCTCGGCGGTTTTGCGGCGCAGGGCGATTGTCTTGCCTGGAGCGCGAACGGCATTCAGGATGCGGGCTCGCCGTGTTTCACCTCATCGACGATAGGGACGACAAGTATCAGCGGCGCCGGCGCCCCGGTCGCAACCAGCCTCGCCAACCGGGCTACCGATTTCGGCGTCACGTTCAACCTCAAGACTGACTTCGGCGCAGCGTGCGACGGCTCGACTGACGACACCACGGCGATCACCAACTGGCTCGCCAAGGCGACGGCGAACGTCACCCTCACCGCGCCGGCCGGGATCTGTAATTTTTCGTCGACCGTCCACGCGCCGTCGACGAGCCACTACGGCGTGATCGGCGCCGGCCCCGGCTCGACGGTGTTCAACTACACCGGGCCGACAACCTCGACGTCCCTGATCGATTTGCAATCGACGGCGCCCGCGAGCATCCTCGCGCGCGATTTCTCGGTAAAGAGCGTGAACGCCGTCACGGGTCCGCTCTTTTCTATCGGCGGTACCGCCCTCACGCCGCCAGGGACGGCGAACCGAAAGATCATTAACGCGCTCGATTTCGGCGCCGATCCGACCGGAGTTGCCGACAGCACGGCCGCCATCAATACCGCCATCGCCGCGGGGACGAACTCGAACCTTACGGGAGCTTACAACCCCGAGAGTTGCCTCTATCTTCCGGCCGGCAACTACCTGGTGACAAACGCCATCGCGTTGTCACTCTACAATTCCTGCTTGATCGGCGACGGGCGCACGCTCTCGATTCTGAATGTCTATTCGACCAGCTTCAACCTCTCGGCGCGTGGCGTGGTCGTCGCATCGCCAAACAACGGCGCGACAGGCCCGATCATTCGCGACATCGGCATCCAGTTCTGGCAGCCCGATGTGTCGAGCCGGGCGAACCTCGTTGCTTTCCCGCCGGGCATTTATATGCAAAACGTGTCTCGCCCGATCGTCGAACGGGTTCGTATTGGTGGCGGATCGTCCTGCATCGACGCGCGCGGCAACACCGGAGGCGCGTTCTACGACAACGTCGAATGCGGGGCGCTCGTTACAGGGGCGTTGCTTGGCGGCCCGGCAAATTACTCCGGCGCGCAAGGGCTACAGCCCATCACGGGCGGGTCATATGCGGGCTCGACGGCCACGCTGACCGGGGCGTGGGCGGCGCTGGTCCCGGCGAAGGTCGCCGTCGTGCAGGGTGCGTCGCCGATCTGCCTCAACGGTTCGTGGCCCATCACGGCGAACTCGGCAAACAGCGTGTCGTTCACGGACGTCGGATGCTCGGCGTGGACGAGCGGCGGATCGGTTTCCACAGCCGGGGCAGCCGACGGCGTGCATCTGCACGGCTGGCATGAGTGGAACTTCGGCATTACGACCGTCGGCCTTGTTGGTATTTATGGCGACGGAACAAATCAGTGCATGTCGGTCGGGCGCGTCGATTGGCTCGGAGCAGATGATGTCGAGTGCTACCTGGCCAACATCGCCTACAATGCTGATGCAAGCAACTCTGAGGATTACTCGACGCTTTCGAATGTGGTCATGGATTCGTCTCAGTGGCAGCAGTCTGGCGGGTACAATCTTGTCACGAACTACCATACGGTTGACGGTGGCTCGACCCCTCCCGGGAGCGCGACGCCGTGGGGGCCGAGCATTTCGGTCAGCGGGGGAAACCTAAACATTGACGGATACAACCTAAACCGTCACAACTCCACCGCAAGCGGCGCGATCAACGTCACCGGCGGCTCGCTGATTATGAGTGGCGGGAATCAGCTCAAGTGCCAACTCGGAACCGAGCCTTGCGCCCTCGTGACGGGCGGCACACTCGCTATCAGCGGCAGCCATGTGGCGCCGTCCAACGGGGGCGCCTGGTCAGCGCCAGTCGTCGCTCAGACGGGTGCCTCCGGCGTGCTTCAATTCGGCGGAAACTGGTTCGACGCGGGATATGCCAATGGCTACACCGCCGTCAGCGTCGCTAACGACAACGCCGCGAGCTTTGTTCTCAACAACAATCTGAACGGTTGGGTTCTCTCAGTCCCGGCGTCTTCGACCGAGACGCAATACGGGCAGAACGTCGCCGTCCCGAACAATCTGTCAGTGGGGGCGGCCACTACGACCGCTACGCTCTCCGTGACAGGAAGCAGCACGTTTGGTTCGTCAGACCTGAATACAATCGTTGAGCAGGGCACGTTGGAAGCGGAAACGCTCGGAAACACTACAGCGCGTATCATCATCAATGCAAATACGGGGACCAATGCTGCGTCGTTGACCTTTGAGCGCGCGGGAGTGAACGACTATCAGGAGGTATTGTTATCGAATGGCGCATTAGCCATTCAGGATCAACTGAACGGCGCGGCGCAGCAGGCGCTATTCACGACCGGCGGCAATATCGCCCTAGGCGAAGTCGCCAGCAACGTCCTGACCGTGTACGGCTCCCTGGCGTCGAAGAACAGCGCGACGCCGACCGCGACGGGGACATGCGGGAGTTTGACCCTGACGGGCGGTCAGATGGCCGGGACGTTCAAGGCTACGACGGGCTGCACGTCCGGCCAGACGGTGATCTTCACCTTCTCCGCGTCGCAGGCGGACGGCTACGCCTGCGACGCGCACGACATGAACACGCCGGCCACGCTGGTCAACCAGACGGCGACTTCGACGACCTCTGCGACCTTCACCCTCAGCGGGGCGATGGCGACGAACGACGTCGCCACATGGAAGTGCATCGGGTTCTAAGATCGAAGTTCGAGCCTGGTCGAGAGGTGGGGACGCCTAGACCTACGTAAAGTCATTTGCCGGGAGCCGTAGGCGCGCCCTATGGTGCGGGCAAGCAATGCACCCACGAGTCAACGCTCCGCCAAGCCCCAAACTTGGTGTGGGTTGACCCGCGGCGATCCGATTATAGGATGAGGCAATGACTGAAGAAGAGATCGAGTTGTCGGACGACCCGACGGCGCCCACTGATGACTCGGGCGGCGAACTGGTTCGCAAACTCTACAGAAGCATTCTGCATCGCGACGCGGACCCCGGCGGTCTTGCGACCTACCGGCGTGTGCCTGATGTAAAGCGAGTCGAAGAGGCCCTGCTCGCCAGCGGAGAACTGGCTCACCTCGTCGTATCCGGCGCCTATTTCGATCGCCGCTGGACGGCGTCGCCGCGGGTGCTGTTGTTGGGCCCGTATGGAAACGGCAATCTGGGCGACGCGCTGATGGCCCTACCGCTACAGCGTTTGGTCAACGAGATCGCGCCGGCGGCCGATGTCTGGGCGTCCTCGGATTTTCCGGCGCCCTTCCCGTTCAGGCACGATCGTGTCCTTCATCAGAAGCATCTGAGATCGAGCCAAATCGTCAACGAGTTCGACCTCGTGATCATCGGCGCCGGCGGAATGTTGGCGCATCCCCACCCGCCCATGTGCGAACCGGGATGGCAGCTGATGGTGCAGGCGCCGGTGGCGATCTTTGCCATGGGGGCGGAACCTGCCGTGCTTCGCAACCACGTCGCGCTGGTCAAGAAAGCCTGCTTCGTTTCGGGGCGGGATAAGGAGTCGCTGGCGGCTCTGGGCGAACTGCGGAAGGATGTGGCGTTCGTCCCGGACCCGGTGTTTTGCGACATGACGTTTGAGCGCGCCGATGGCGGCCGGCCAGACGGCGCCTCGGAAAGGGCGTTGTCCAAGACGGAGTCCGGGAAAAGATTGTGGATCTTGAATCGCAAGGTCTTCGCGCCGGACAAACAAGTTTTCCGTGAGCTATATGACCGGGACAGGGATAAGGTATGCTTTATTGAGCCGCACGTTGATTATCCGATTGTTGCAGACATCCCAGAAGCGAGGCCGATCTACGAGGCGCAGCAACTATTCGCTCTGATGGACGATGTCGACGTGGTGGTGTCAGCAAGGTACCATGGCTGTATTCTTGCAATGCTGAGAAAAAAGCCCGTTGTCGGCATTCGCGAGAGCAAAATCATGTCGTTGTTTCATCGATTTGGAGCGCGAGGCGCGTTCTACAATACCCTCTCGGAGCTAGCCGAATT
This sequence comes from uncultured Alphaproteobacteria bacterium, assembly GCA_963822215.1. Classification (GTDB taxonomy): domain Bacteria; phylum Pseudomonadota; class Alphaproteobacteria; order Rhizobiales; family Beijerinckiaceae; genus Roseiarcus. The sequence goes on along the minus strand of CAWGGX010000004.1, from coordinate 353,235 downwards.
CGACTGGCAGACAGCATCGCCAGGAGCGGCTTTTCTGGAGGAGAACCGGACGCTGACCCGGAATGGGATGCGCGAGGCGATGCAGCACGTCCGGTCCCGTCAAGCGGGCCGATGAGCAGGCGGCTGACCCGGTTCGCCCCCAGGCTTTCCTTTTTCGCCCTCGGTATGGCCCTGGCCTTCGCGTCTTGCGGCGTCAGGGCGCAAAGCGGTCCGACGCCGCAGACGCCCGTAAAACACGACACACTCGCCAATCGTTTGGTCGTCGGTTTCCAGGGCTGGTTCATGTGCCCCCAGGATGCCGGCTCAGATCACAAATGGGGACATTGGTTCACTTACAGACCGCCGTCGGATGACAACAACGTCACTCCGGCGCGATTCCACGCCGATCTCGCTCCCGACACGAGCGAACTGTCGCCGGAAGAGCGGTGTCCGACCGCCTTCACGACAAAGGATGGCCACCCCTTTGTTCTGTTCTCGGACCAAAATCCAAAGACCGTTCTTCGGCAGTTTCAATGGATGGCCGAATACAAGATCGATGTCGCGGCGTTGCAGAGATTTATCGTCGGAATTGCGCCGGGGCGTCCGGCTGCCTTGCGGCAGGGATTGGACACGGTCCTTCACAACGCGCTCGACGCCGCCGACGCGACGGGGCGCGGATTCTACGTCATGTACGATATCGCCGGAGCGGCGCCGAATGAGTGGGGCCATATCCTCGTCGGGGACTGGAAGAAACTCCTCGCTGAAGGCGTCACAAAGCACTCAAGCTATCAATTTCATCATGGACGTCCGGTCCTGGCGATCGCGGGGCCCGGCTTGGAGGGCCGAAGGGGCGCGGCGCAGGAGACGCTCGAGGTCGTGCGGCAGTTGCGCGAAGCGAGCGAACCATACGGCGGCGTGACTCTGATTATCACCGGCGGCTCGGACTGGCGCACCCTGAATGGCGACGTCCAATCCGGACCCGAATGGGCGCAAGTCTACCGGAGCTTCGACATTATCAACCCGTGGACAGTTGGGCGCTATAAAGACGAAGAAACCGTGCCTATCCGGTTAACGCCCACAGCCCCTAGATGTAGGATGCGTCCACGTGCAGAGCGATCTGGCCGCAATATGGCCAGACAAAGCCGACAGGCCAACGCGCGCGATCAAGATAGGCAGCATATGCCGCGTCATACGGAAAAAGCTCATGAAACTCTGGGACTGACTGGGGAAACCCAGATCGTCGCTCTGGCGGATTTCCATGGCCGGTTTGATAACCATCACCAGCCCTGGTGGGTGTGGGCGTTAACCGGACAGGCACGGAAGAAACCTTCGACAAGTTCGTCCTCGAGCGAATCCGTCCCGACTTGGCCGAGACAAAGCGCGATTCGATCGAGTTCATGCCGGTCGTTTATCCGGGAACCTCGGACCGCAACTTAAACATCTCCGAGAAGAATTCCAACGCGGAAAAGTTCAATCGCATTCCACGCGACTGTGGGCGATTCATCTGGACGCAGGCCGCCCGCGACAAGAAAGAGGGGGCGAACATGCTGTATGTCGCCATGTTCGATGAAGTCGACGAAGGCACGGCCATGTTCAAGCTCGCGCAGCCTGCCGACGACCCGCGCGAAGTGGCGATGCTCAGTCTGGATGCGGACGGATGCAAACTTCCCTCTGACTGGTATTTGCGGGTGCTGAGAGAAATGTCCGTCATGCTCAAATCTCCTGCTCCGCCTCCCGATAAGCTGCCCCTCCGAATACCTCATTGACTTCGGTAATTTGACGCGCGCCGGAGCGCCATTTGGAACGCCTTGACAAGGTTGACTGCATATTTTCCGTACTTCCGGAGGCGCAGTCGTCGACCGTGCAAAGGGGGAGCGCTTCGGCGGAAACGCAAACCGCTCTACGGCATGTCGGCGAGAAGCGGAATCGCGAGTCCAAGAGCGCGGGCATCGGTTGAGCCTCCGATGTCGCACGGGCGTATCGGCGCGGGGCATTTGAGCGTCAGAGTGACTGTGAGGTTCTCCGACGCCTCCACATCCGCGACCAGCGTCTGGCCGACCACGCGTGTGGCGACTTCGACCCCGTCGATCGAAACGACGCAGCCGTTCGAATACCCCTGTTGCACCTCCATAACAAAAGGCACGACGAAGCGATTGACGCCCGGTCGGATCTGGCAGTTTGTCCATTCGAGTCGATCCGACCCACTCCACCGGAATCTGCTCTTATCGCGCAGTTCCTCCATTCCCTCCCATCGCCCCGCGACCGACGCGGTCGGTCCAGGCGAGCCGAGAATGCGCGCCGAGAATTTGGGGCCGATAGCGGCCGCCGGCCGCTCGAGCAGCGGAGACAGGGATTCGGTCGTAAAAGCAAATATGCCGCCCCCTCTCCGGTATCGAAGAGACAGCTTCTCCGCGATTACGGCGAACGTTATATCGCTATAAGTCGTTACGTGACCGTTTCTCGGCGCTGCATACCACCAAGCGCATCGAATATCGTCAATATTGGCGGGCTGAGTCGTCTGGCTGATGAGAATGGCGCCGTCCGACGTGAGGAAATCCTTCATCTCACAAAATGTATCTAGCGGCCGCGGCGAGTGCTCAACGACCTCGAAGGCCGTGACTAGATCGAACAGGCCTTCCGGCCTGGTAGGATTAGCGAAGGGATCGTAACTCGTGACAAGATTATACCCTTGTTCGTGCATATACCGTGCAAATTTCCCCGATCCGGAACCATAATCAAGGATCCGCAGTCCTTGGCGCCCATCTAGAAGATCCGAGATATGTTTGGCCTGAGCTCGAGGTCGTCTATCCACGTAATCCTGATCAACAAGGATATAATCGTCGTTGTATATGTACTCTGCCACCTCATCTTGTGTCCAGTCGTCGATAAGAGGGGTGAACAGGCATTGACAAAGCGAACATCGGAAATAACTTACCTGTATCCCTGAGTAACCAAAGTAATATGGAGTCGATGAGCAGTGTTTATTAAAGTCAACAACGTCGAATAACTTAGCTTGACGCCCACAAACCTTGCATTTCGTGCTCATATCCGCCGTTTTTCCGAGCGGGGGGAGCTTGCGAAGCTTCTTTCTGAGAGCGTCGTCCATTTCGGCGTCAAAACTCCTGTACCAACCCGTCACTGAAGTCCGCGAATTGTTCACCCGTGTGTCATTCCCGACCCTGGATCGACGACGCACGCTTCAAGCGTGCGAAATCAGGGGAGAGGCCGAGACTTCGATCGAAGCCAACGACATCGATCGCGTGTTTTTCATCCGCAACCCGACGATCTCGAAGCTGTCCAACGGCTCCTCGACAAGAACGCGCACCGGAGCGTCAAATGTCTTGACGACGGCGTCCTGCAGACGTTCGCGACGCGGCCCCTTCATGAACCTCAACCTGAGTGAGCCTTTCAGCGCCCCGCGCAGTCGAAAGCTGTATTCCCCGGGCGCGAGACGAAGAGTCGCGCCCGAAAACAGGACCGCCTCTTCGACGGCGCCTTGAGTGGACGCATTGAATTCGATCTTGGCCCCGGCGCGCAACGAGTTCGCTGAGCCCGCGCCGAACGCGTCCCTGACAAGCAACTCTGCGGCCGGCACAGTCAACGGCAGAGGAAGTTCTCTCCCCTCGTCGTCCCAGATGAAACCGCCGCCCCGCTTCGGCGGGCGATCTTCCGCCGTGGGGACGGGTTCCCCCAAACGGTCCGGTTCCGGGGAGGGCGATTGCAACATTTGCTCAACCTCCTCAACCTCCTCGGCCTGCTCCGACCTTTCCCGCACGATTTCGATCGCGCGCAGCGTCATCGACCGCGTATCGCCGACCCGGTCGCCGATGATCTCGAACTTTTCGGCCGGGCTCGTCAGCTTCAGGCGGATGGGGTCCTCGAAGCCCTTCACGATCGTCTCAAGGAGGCACTCCGAGGCAAACTTCTGCGTCAGGCGAAGGCGGAGGCGACCGTCGAGATCCCCGATGATACGGATCGTGTAGTCGCCCGGCTCAAGGCCCAGGTAAGGCCCAAAAAACAGGTTGTTCTCCACGACCTGGCCATGGTCCTCCATTCGAAACACAATCGTTGAATCGGATCGCAAGGCGCTGCGCGCGCCCGCGCTGTAGGCGTCATGGACGCGCATCCCGTCGGCGGGGATCGTGTACGGAAAGCTCACCGGCTTCCCGTCGTCGTCGCGACCGTACACCGGCGCCAGGACGGCCGGCTCGGCCGCCGGCTCCAGCTTTTTCGCCGCAACTGCAGGCTTCATCACTACGGGACCACGCGCCGTGCGCGGCATAAGCTTCTGAGCCGGGTCGCGCGAATGCGCCCGGTACTCGACTACTGCGCCGCGCAGAACGAGACGCTCGAGGCTGGGCGTCCGATGGCCGACGATTTCGAAACCGTTCGCCGCCTCCGGCAGATCGATGACCATAGGCTTGTCGAAGCTCGAGACCATCACGCGTGCGAGCTTCCGCTTCCCTTCTTCCGCCGTCATCGCCAGATCCAGCGTGCCGCTAATCTCGCCATCCAGCAAAAAGGTGTAAGTCCCGGCGGGAAGCCAGACATAGGGACCGAAGAAAAGCACATCCTCGCGAATTTCTCCGTCCTTGTCGCGCTCGAACGAAATCGTCCCGCCGTGGCGGATCGTACGCTCGCGCCCGTCGGCATAAGCGCCGGGAATCTTCAGATCGGCGGCCGAGAGCGTCAGGACCGCGCTTGTCGCACGCCTGTCGTCGGCCAGCGCCCCGCTGGTCCCGCGGCCAGGCGTGTCCCGCAGTTCGAGACGCCCTTCCGAACAGTCTCGGATATGACCCACGACCTCGGCGGCGTATTGCCGCCAGCTCTTCATATCGCGCGCGGCGATCTCCAACGAAAGCTCCTCATAAAGCGCCTCGTCGGTCGCCAGGAGTTCGAAGGCCAGTTCGATCTCGTCAAGGCTTTGCGGACTGACGAGAAGGCATCCTCCGCCAGCGGCGATCTCGGCGATCGAGCCGTTATCCGAGCAGATGCAGGGCTTTCCGCGCCACAGACTTTCAGCGACAGGAAGGCCATAGCCTTCGGCAAGCGACACGAAGACGCTGGCGTGAGAGGATTCGCGAAGCGCCTCGACCTCTTCGTCGGGGAGGAGGCCGTGCAGCACGATCCGGCCTTTCGAACGTTTCGCCAGCTGGCTGGCGGAAACCGCAACTTCGGACGTTACCAGACCGACCACGTTGAAGCGGACGTCGAGATCGGGCCGGCGATCGATCAGTCGCTGAAACGCAGCCATGGCCGCGAGCTGGTTCTTGTGAACGCCAACGGTTCCGACGGACAAGAATTCCTTCGGGCCGGCCCTGTGCCGCTCGAGCCGATGAGGAACCAGTCGGGGAGTTGAGAGCGCCTGCTCGGGCAGTAAAGTCGGAACGATCGGCGGCAGCTGATCTGTGCGATGCCCGTTGCGGATCAGCCAGTCGCCAAGCAGGTCCGCGCTGGTGCGCGAAACGGGCAGCACGAGGTCGGTCATCGCGACAGCGTGGGCGTAGATCGCGAACCGGAGCCGTTGGCGCTCGCCGTCGTCGCCGCGATCGCCGGCGGAAACCATGTCTGCGAATGCGCTTCGTCGATCTGCGCCCATGCGATGAGTCAACGGCATGATGTCGTGCAGCAACACCGCGACCGGCAGTCGCGCGTTGCGCGCAAAGCCGACCAGTTCGTCCAGCAGAAGCGAAGGATAATCCGGATCATAGCTGCCCAGATGCGGCGCCTCGGGCACGAGAAGCCAGTCTCCGGGCGCTGGCTCGATCGGCTTGAGCGCCTGGTCCGACGCCTTGATCGCCGGGCCGCCGTAGAGAGCGAGATTGTCGAGCAGCTTTTGTTCCGTATGCACGAGAGTCTCGTGCTTTGCGCTCCAACTCACTGGGACCAGCTTGACGTCCGCCATCGAGACCAACTCGCCGGCCAGACTTTTGACCACTCTCGGGATGCCGTTGATGCCCTGATCGGTCGCGCTAACATGGACAAAATAATAGAGTCTCATTACGCCGCCATGGTTTTGCTGGCCTCAGACAGCGCCCGGGCCGCCGCAGTGTCTCTCGCGTAATTGAAACACCAGAAGACCTCGGCCGGCCGGAAATCCACCATGCAGGCGACGCCGTTCGAGCAACGCTCTGAACCGAGGCTGCAGGGCGAGCAGGGAAGCGCCCTGACCAGCGTCACGACCCGCGGCCCCCGGGGCATCCATTCGCAATAGGCATGACTCGCGGAGAACACGCAGAGCGTCCAGCGCCCGCGCGACGCGGCCAGATGCGCTACGCCCGAGTTGTTCGCCACGACATAGGGTGCGGCGTCTACGGCCTGGACGAGCTCCTGCCAGTTCCACGCCCCACAAGCATTGGCGACCATCTCCGACGACAGGCCCCGGACGATCGCGTTCGCCGACGTACGCTGGGCGCGTGTGCCGACAACGACAACGGGATGCCCGTGCTCCCGCACGATCATCTCGATCAGGGCGCGATAGTGCTGCCAAGGCCACTGTCGCACCCGCTCGTTGGCGAACGGGGAGACAAGCACCGGCGGGGAACCTCCAAACGACATCAAATGAGTTCCGTGGTGAAGGCGTCGCGCAGACGAAGCTGGACGAGGTGCGCCAGCAGGGCCATCCCTTCGGCCTGATGCACGCCGCGGATGACGCCGGGCCGGACGTATCGCAGCCCGAGGAAGCGGAACGGTTTGACGTCCAACGCCGGACCGGCGTAAAGCCGGAACTCGAACTGCGAAAGTCGTTCCACGACATCAAGCTCGAGGCGGGGACGTCCGCTTCGCGCAACCCGCAACATTCCCGCGGCCACGGTCCTCGTGCCGGAATTCCCGGCGATGTCGAACGCGATGTCAAAGTCTTCCGTCAAAGGCTCGATCAGACATTCGAACGCATATCGCCCCGGCTTGAGGTCCTGGTAGGGGCCCCAGAGCAGCGTCCGCTTCTCTTCGAATCGCGGCAACGTATCGAACACGATCTCGAAAGCTCTGTGGTCGCCGAGTGACGTGTGGAACGCCGCCGCGGACATCACCGCGCTTTCGCCGCGGTCGTCCTCGGTCGCGCTGGGCGTGTTCAGGCGAATAGTCATCCAGGGGAAGTCGTCGAACCGGTCGAAGCCGGCGCGGTTGCGCGCGTCGATTTTGCGGAGGAGCTCTCTCGTGTCGTCGTAGAGGCGCAAATCGATCGCCAGATCATAGGATTTTCCGGCCATGAGCCGCGCGAAATCCTCAATGAGCCTCTCGCGCGACGGCATTTCAGTTCGGGCGGAATCGTCTTCCGGGAAAAAGTCGAATGGGACGATATGTTCGAAATATCCCGTTCGCTCCGCTTCGGCGGCGTTCCAGGACCCGCAGACCAGCGTCAACTCCGCTCGGTCCAAAGCGCTTCGCAAAACTTTGAAAGCCTCCATCGCCATCATGAAATCGCCGCGGTGATCGAGCTTCATCACGACCACGCTGTTGACGCTGCGCGGGTCCGGCGCAACGATCCGGACCGGCGCCGACGCTGTTCTGTCCACCGGCAGGAAACGCGAGGGTTTGGTCGGCGCTCCGGCCCAAATTTCGTCGCCGTCCATCTCCGACCGCCAGGAAGGCCGGACGACCTTCTCGATCGCCAGAAGGATGTCCTGCCCGCCTTCGGGGTTCTCGTTCAAGCCCTTGCGGTAGGTGTAGCCGATATCGCTGTCGCACAGAAACCGGACGCGGAACTCAGACGAATCGATCGCCTCCTCGACGTCGGCCAGCAAAGTGTTGGGGGTGTAAAAACGGCGGTGCAGCGCATTGCGCCGGGAAGGAAGCCTTAGCTTGCGTTCGTAAAGGAACTGGTGAGGCGTCGCAATGATCATTGTTCCGCCGATCGCCAGTTTCGAAAAGCAAAGCCCGAGGAACTGCCGCGTCTCGGATAGAAAAACCAGGACATTATGAAGGAAAATCAGCCCCAGATCGTTGCGCAGACCGCGAACTGCCTCTTGCGCCTGTTTGGCGTCGCTGGAGTTGACCTCGACCGCCGCGGCGATCGGAAAGAGCGAATTGCGCTTCTCGTCGGCGGAGGCGCGCAGCTCGACAATCGGCCCCTCGGTCACCGCAGCCTTCAGGACATCTTGGGTCAGAATGAGCCGCAGAAGGCTCTGCTCGCGGCGAGTCCGGGCCTCGATCCACGCGTTGTCGAGCGCGGGAATTGCTTCGCAGTCGATGGTCTCGCGCGGCCAGAATCGGCTCTCCTCGTCGTTGGCGCCATACCCCGTCCGTGGTCCCTGGACCGCGAGCGCAGCGAACGCCTCCTCGGCGCTCAGACCGCTGGGTCCGACGTGCGCCTCCAGCCGCAACGGCTGCGTCGAATGGCGGTCCGACTTGTGATCCGAGAGATCGGAGGGAAGCAGGGATTTTTCGCCCGTGGATGACGCCTTTGCCTCGACTCCCTGCGAAATCCGCGCGCCAAAGACCCCGAACCAACGCTTGTTGCGGTCGGTCATGAAAGCTTTTCCCGATCGCCTCTTTTCGATGAGGCTTCAAGTATGTCGAATTTTGCACCGCAGCGCAAGGCGATCTCCTGGACTCGGACATGGGATTGATAAACTCAAGTCTTCGCAGATAGAAGAGCGCATGATACGGGCGAGCGCCGAAATGAGGTGAGAACCATGGTCGCCGTCAACATCAACCCGGACACGAGAGAGAGCGACGGCGCGCCCGCCGAAAGGGCCGCGCGACCGTTGCCGCCCGCCGCGCAGCGCGCCCTCGCCGAGGCCGCCGCGCGTCGTGCGAATCTCCGGCCCGAGCGCCCGCGCGAGATCGACGGGCGCGGCGGCGAAGACCCGATCCGCTACGGCGACTGGGAGGTCAAAGGTCTGGCGGTCGATTTCTAAGCGCCGACCTGACGGTCATTCAGCGCTGAAGCTCGCGCCGCTTACCTCGTAGACGACGTGGATGGCTCCTCCTGCTTTTTGCCCGCGCGCCGACGCGGATCGAGTTTGAGCATCGGATTGCGGAGATAGGCGGCGAGGCGCGCGGCGAGGGCATCCGGCGTCTCGGCGAACAGACGATCGAACTCAATTGCAGCGCGGTTTCTAAGCTTCCCATGCTTGGCGCCCAGCCGCTCGGTTAGATCCGACAGCGCCTCGGCCGACAGGCCGCCGCGGTCGGCCGCGAATTGCCCAAGGACGTCGAGATCGTTGAGATCGCCGAGCGTGTCGCGCAGCGCGTTCAGCTCCTCGGATTGCGCATTGAGCGCTGCGGGCCAGGCCGGCGACAGCGCCGAGAGCTGATAGCGCAGATCGACGACGCGCGAACGCAAGGCGTGCAGCGCCGCCGGATCGACGCTGTCGAAAGCGAGTCGACCGCGCCGAAGCCCCTGACGGTAGGTGCGCGCGACGGCGTCTGCGATGGCGTCGTCCTGGATGGAAGCGAGATTCCAGCCTTCCAGACGCTTGACGATTGCTTGGAGTTGGGCGCGCGAGGCGGCGGTGGCGAAGCTGGTGTGCGCACGCTGCGCGGCGGCTCGTTCGCGGTCAATCGCCGCCCCGAGCGGTCCGGCGATTTCCGGCGGCGGCGCGAGCCGCTCGAGACGGCTCTCCATTACATCGAGATCGCGCGCGCGGCCGACCCGGCGCCGCACAACCGCGAGCGCGGCGATCGTCACCCGCGCCGGCTCGCCGACGCTCGGCTGAAAGAGCCGCGCCAGCGCGCGCGACTCCTTGAGCGTCTTGCGCACGCCATGGACGCGCTCCGGCGCATCCTCTCCGCGGCCGGGAAAGCGCGCCGCCGCCGAAGCGACCGACGCGGCCAGAAGCGCGCGGCAGTATTGCGGCCAGGCCTGCGTGTCCATGCCGATCCCGCCGAGCCTCAGCCGAGCTGCCGCGCCCGTTCGCGCAACGCGAACTTCTGCACCTTGCCAGTGGACGTTTTGGGGATATCCGCGAACACGATCGTCCGCGGGCACTTGTAGTGTGCAAGCCGCTCGCGGCACCAAGCGATGAGCTCTTCCGCCGTTCACGTTGCAACCCAGCTTCGTCTCAACGAAGGCGCAGGGCGTCTCACCCCATTTGTCGTCAGGCCGCGCGACCACCGCGGCGAGTTGAACGCCCGGATGCGCGAACAGCGCGTCCTCCACTTCGATCGACGAGATGTTCTCGCCGCCTGAGATGATGATGTCCTTAGAGCGGTCGCGCAGCTGGATGTAGCCGTCGGGGTGCTTGACACCAAGATCGCCGGAATGGAACCAGCCGCCCGCGAAGGCTTTTTCTGTCGAGGCCTTGTTCTTGAGATAGCCCTTCATCACGACGTTGCCGCGAAACATGACCTCGCCCATCGTATGGCCGTCGGCCGGCACGCGCGCCATCGATTCCGGGTCCATCACGTCGAGCGCCTCAAGCGCATGATAGCGGACACCCTGGCGCGCCTTGAGTTGCGCCTGCTCCTCTGCGTCGAGCGCGTTCCACTCTTCCTTCCAGTCGTTCACCACCGAAGGGCCATAGACCTCGGTGAGGCCGTAAAGATGGGTGACTTCAAAGCCGGCGTCGCCCATCGCCTTGAGCACTGCGGCGGGCGGCGGCGCTGCCGCCGTGAAGAACCGCACCCGATGCGGTAGCGGCCTGCGCTCGCTGTCGCGGGCGTTGAGCAAAATCGACATGACAATCGGCGCGCCGCAAAGATGGGTCACGTTATGCTCGGCGATGAGGTCATAAAGCGTCTTGGCGCGCACCTGCCTCACGCAGACGTGTACGCCTGCCTTGACGCTGATAGACCACGGAAAGCACCAGCCATTGCAATGGAACATCGGCAGCGTCCAGAGATACACCGGATGCCGGCCCATATCGGCCGTGACGACGTTGCCCATCGCGAGAAGATTCGCTCCACGGTGATGGTAGACGACGCCCTTCGGGTCACCGGTGGTTCCGGAGGTGTAGTTGAGCGCAATGGCGTCCCATTCGTCGAGCGGGAAGGCGCGCGCGTAGGACTCGTCCCCCTCGGCCACGAGCGCTTCGTATTCGATCGAGCCGATCCGATGGCCCGGACCGTCGTATTCCGGGTCGTCATAATCGATGACAAGCGGTCGAACCTTGGCGAGCTTCAGCGCCTCTGCGACGGCGGCCGAAAACTCCCGATCGACGATGAGCGCCTTCGCTTCGCCGTGGTCGAGCGTGAAGGCGAGCGCGGTCGCGTCGAGCCGGGTGTTGAGCGTGTTGAGAACTGCCCCGCACATCGGCACGCCGTAATGGCATTCGAGCATCGCCGGGGTGTTGGCGAGCATAACCGAGACGGTGTCGCCGCGAACGAACCCGCGCTTGGCCAGGGCCGAGGCGAGCTTCTTCGAACGTGCGTGGAATTCACGATAGTTGCGGCGTAGCGCGCCGTGCGCGATCGCCAGCCGATCGGGGAACACCTGCGCGGCGCGCTCAAGAAAAGTCAGCGGCGTCAGCGGCTGGAAGTTCGCGGGGTTGCGGTCGAGATCGCGTTCGTACGATGACTGGGACATAGCTCCTCCCGCCCAAGGCCCCAATGGGGCCGCGGCGCGGGCGAACGCCCATCCGCCGGAGCCGCGGACGAAGCGACTCGGCGCCATCATACCGTTTGAGGCGGTTTTGAGGAGGGGTTGGAGGCGCCCGTCAACGAAAGGTGAAGAAGCGGAAGCCGAGAAACGTCACGACCATCGCGACGCCCACTCCGGCCGCGACGAACAGAGGCAGGATCGCCGGCGCGACCGGGATCCCGAGACGCGGCGCAAGTTGCACACAGACGGAATAGACCGCGTAGTTCACGGCGAGGCCGACCGAAGCGATGATCCAGTAGCGGGCGAAGGCGCGCCAGAAAGGCGTGCGCGAATGGCGGAAGGTGATCGCCCGGTTGAGAAGGAAATTGACAACAGTAGCCACGATGAAGCCGGGCGGCCGGGCGAGTTCCGGCGACAGGCCGAGATATTGCGCTCCCGCGTAGGTGATGCCGGCGTCGACGAGATAACCGATCGAGCCGATGGTGGCGAAAGCGGGGATCTGGGCCGCGATCCGGTCTCTCCCAGACCCGGCGGGGTCTGGGAGCGCCTGAAAGTTAGACCAGCGCATGGAGGGCGTCATAGGTCAGCTTGACCCCGATCACGAAAGTGATGACGAGGATGATCATGTAGAAACGCTCGGCGTCGACCCGGCGCACCAGCCAGACGCCCGCGAAGGTCGAAACGATCGCCACCGGAAGCAGCGACAGCGATATCCTCAAGTTGTCGGCGGTAAACTGGCCGAGCAGGAAATAAGGCGGCAGCTTGATCAGATTGACGGCGGCGAAGAACATCGTCGCGGTTCCGGCGAACACCCGCGGCTTCAGGTTCTGGGGCATCACATAGACCTGAAACGGTGGTCCGCCGGCGTGGCTGATGAAGCTGGTGAATCCGGCGAGCGAGCCCCACAACACGCCGCCTGGGACCCCTGGCTTGTCGACCGCCCGGAGGCCGAGCCGGTCGCGCAGGAGCATGTAGAAGACGAAGACGATCGAGATCACGCCGACCGCGAGCCTGACCACATCCTCGCTGACCCGCGCGGCGAGCAGCCATGCGGCCGCGATGCCGATCATCGACGCGGGGATGAGGATAAGGAGATTGCGCGGCGAAAAGTCGCGGCGGAACGCCCAGACGCTGACCCAGTCCTGGACGATCAGCACAGGCAGGACAATCGCGGCCGCCTTGATTGGCGAAATCACGAGCGACAACATTGGCATAGCGAGCGAGCTGAGCCCGGTGAACCCCCCTTTGGACAGGCCGAGCACGATCACCGCCGGGATCGCGATGAGATAGAAGTTCAATTCGCTCGACATGCCAGTCCCGCTCTTCCTGCCGAAGCAGGGACCTAAGCCGTTAGTTTTAGCGCGGCGGCGTTGCGTTCAAACGCCTACGGCGCGAAAACTGCGCCCACTCGAACGATCTCGGCGGCACAAGGGAGCGAAACGGATGAGCGGCTACAGGCAGACCTATGAAGACTGGCTTGCCGATCCGCAAGCCTTTTGGGCGAACGCCGCGCGCGAGATTTCCTGGACTAAGGTCCCCGAGCGGATCTTCGATCCGGAAGCCGGCGTCTACGGGAGATGGTTCCCTGACGCTCGCGTCAACGCCTGCTACAACGCAATCGACCGTCACGTGGAATCCGGGCGTGGTGGCCAAGCGGCAATCTTCTATGACAGCCCGGTGACTGGAACGAAGCGGACGATTTCCTACCGGGAGTTGCTCGACGAGACCGCGGTGCTCGCCGCCGTCCTGCAGGATTTCGGCGTCGTCGCCGGCGATCGCGTGCTGATCTACATGCCCATGATCCCAGAGGCGATGGTGGCCATGCTGGCCTGCGCGCGGATCGGGGCGGTGCATTCGGTGGTGTTCGGCGGCTTCGCCGCGAAGGAGCTCGCGACCCGCATCGACGACGCCGAGCCGAAGGTGGTGCTGACCGCGAGCTGCGGCATCGAGCCCGGGCGGATCGTCGAATACAAGCCCCTGCTTGAACTCGCGATCGGGCTCTCGAAGGCCAAGCCGAAGTCGGTCATCCTGTTCCAGCGCCCGCAGATCGAGGCGCGCATGAACACGGACCGCGACCATGACTGGAAGGCGCTGGTAGACGCCGCCAAGGCCGCCGGCAAACGTGCGCCCTGCGCCGACCTCGCGGCGACCGACCCGCTCTACATTCTCTACACGTCGGGTACCACAGGTGTGCCGAAGGGCGTGGTGCGCGACATCGGCGGCTATATCGTCGCGCTCAAGTGGACGATGTCGGCGATCTACGACGTCAAGCCCGGAGAGACCTATTGGTCCGCATCCGACATCGGCTGGGTCGTCGGCCATTCCTACATCGTCTATGCGCCGCTGCTGCATGGCTGTGCCACCGTCCTCTACGAAGGCAAGCCGATCGGCACGCCGGACGCCGGCGCGTTCTGGAGGGTGATCGAGGAATACAAGGTTCGCGCCTTCTTCACCGCGCCGACGGCCTTCCGCGCCGTTCGCAAGGAGGACCCGAACGCCGAGTTGCTCAGGAAGTACGACGTCAGCTCGCTGCATACACTGTTCCTCGCAGGAGAGCGCGCCGACCCGGACACCGTGCTGTGGGCGGAGAAAGTTCTCGACAAGCCGGTGGTCGATCATTGGTGGCAGACCGAGACCGGCTGGGCGATCGCGGCCAATCCGGTGGGGCTCGGCATCCTACCGATCAAGCCAGGCTCGCCGACCGTGCCGATGCCCGGATACGCCATCGAGATCGTCGACGAAGCCTGCCACCCCGTCCCGGTCGGCCAGATGGGCTCGATCGTGGTCAAGTTGCCGCTGCCGCCCGGCTGCCTGCCGACCCTCTACCGCCAGGACGAGCGGATGCGGGAAAGCTACCTCAAGGAGTTCCCTGGCTATTACAAGACCGCCGACGCCGGCACGATCGACGAGGACGGCTATCTCACCATCCTCGGCCGCACCGACGACATTATCAATGTCGCCGGCCACCGGCTGTCGACCGGCGGCATGGAGGAGGTCATCGCGTCCCATCCGGACGTCGCGGAGTGCGCGGTGCTCGGCGTGAAGGACGAGATCAAGGGCGAGCAGCCTTGCGGCTTCATGGTGTTGAAGGCCGGCGTCAACCGGCCGCGTGAGGAGATCGAGAAGGAGGTCGTCAAGCTGGTGCGCGACAAGATCGGCCCGGTGGCGGCGTTCAAGATCGCGCTGGTGGTCGCCCGGCTGCCGAAGACCCGCTCCGGCAAGATCCTGCGCGGCACGATGAAGAAGATCGCCGACCACGATCCGTGGGCGACCCCGGCGACGATCGAGGACCCGAAGGTTCTGGACGAAATCAGGGACGCCCTGGAGGCGCGGGCGGTCTAGCAGCGGCTGCCCACGTTTCGCTCGCGTCCCTCCCGCGGCCGGCGCCGCGCCGCTTCGTGGGGCCCGACCTCGGGATAGCCCGTCGGCAGACGAGCGTCCCGATCGGTCGCGCGTCTTCAAATTCCTTCAAACGGCTTCCAAAAGCTTCAATTTATGCGCACGGCGCCTTCAATCCGTTTCAATTTCCTTCCAAAAATTTCAATTTCTTTCCCGGAATCTGGACTTATCGATGGGTTACAGGCGAACGGGCGGAAAAAATCGTGGCGCGGGGCCTCAGCTGCGAACGGCGCCGGAGCGCACGGGGGAGACCCCGCGCCTGGACGCAAAATCTGGCGCAGCCGCTCCGGGCCGCGCCACCCGACCGAATCGACTTTGCCGTCTTAGGCGAGGCGCCGAAACTACCGAATCAATTCAAACAACTCGCGACCGTCATTGCGAGGTGCGACCCCCGGGTCAAGGAGCCCGGGGGACGAAGCAATCCGTGCCGCCGCCGCGCCCTGCGGCATGGATTGCTTTGCTTCGCTCGCGATGATGATGTGGACGGCCTCACCCAAACGGCATCAAGCGCCAAGTGGTGACCGGTGGCAGGTCACGGATAGGGAAGCCGTCCATGAAGACCTTTATCAGGATTGGGATCGACCTGGCGAAGACCTTTTTTCAGGTGCATGCGATCGAGCGTGAGGGTTCGCCTGCGGTGACGCGAAAGTTGAGTCGAGGCAAGGTGCTTGGTTTCTTCGCCCAGGTGGCCCCCTGCCGGGTCGGGATGGAGGCTTGTGGATCCTCCCATTACTGGGCGCGAGAAATCCGGGCGTTGGGGCACGGAGTGGTCCTCATTCCTCCCGCTTACACGAAACCCTACGTCAAACGCGGTAAGAACGACGCGAACGATGCAGCGGCGATCTGCGAGGCCATGTCGCGCCCCGACATGCGGTTTGTGCCGATCAAGAGCGCGGATCAGCAAGCCGTGCTGATGCTGCACAAGACCCGGGAATTGCTGGTCAAGCAGCGAACCATGACCGTCAATGCGCTGCGCGGGCATCTCTCGGAATTCGGCCTGATCGCGCCCAAGGGCATCCAACGGGTCAAGGAATTGCTGGCGCTCGCGCAAGCCGACGAGACCCTTCCCGAAGAGGCCAAGCAAGCAACCGCGATGCTGGCTTCGCACAGCGACGACCTTGACGAAAGGGTCGACGATTTGGAGAAGACAATCGCCCAAGCAAGCGCGAACAACCAGACCAGCCGTCTCTTGGACGAAATTCCCGCCTTCGGCCCGCTGATCGCATCGGCGATGGTCGCTTTCACTCCCGATCCCAGCGTCTTCAGGTCGGGAAGCGATTCGGGAAGCGATTTCAGCGCGTCTCTGGGCCTCGCTCCGAGCCAGCACTCGAGCGGCGGCAAGGACAAGCTCGGCGGCATCACCAAAAAGGGCAATCGCTATCTGCGCAAGATGCTGGTCGTGGGATGCACGTCGGTGTTGCGCGTGGCTCACAAATACAAAGGCGCCTTGGCCGAATGGATCGTCGCCATGAGGGCCAGGAAGCCCGAGCGCATCGTCGCGGTCGCCCTGGCCAACAAGCTGGCCAGAATCGCCTGGGCGATGATGTCGACCGGCGAAGGCTTCCGAACCGAACTTTACCCGAAGGCCTGAAGAAAGGGCTTTCCAACACAGGCGTTTCAGTTTCGAGGAGTTTGGCAAGCGCAACGACGTGATGAACGACACGGTCGCCACGAAAGCCCACCCGACAGCCGTCACGAGCTCCAAAGCTCGCCGCAATGATAGGGACCAGGACTGTCGAATCTCATCAAGGCCAGCGGTCCTATACCGCGCCAACAGGCCGGACATATGACCGCAGCCGACCAAAGCGATCAGAGCGTCAAAAACCGCTTGCCAAGAGGCCGTCCACATATGACGGTCGCGCAATCCGCCTCGCGCCGATGCTGCAGGCCGCACCCCATCCGGCGCTTCCCGCCACCTTCCCCAGAAGAGCTGCTACGGGATACGCACATCTCACGAGCGCACGTGATCCATGCTGCGCAGTCCGGATGCGCGCTTCCTCCCCCCTTGTGGGGGAAGCCCCCGGGCTTGACCCGGGGGGAGGAGGGGGGTCGCGCCGAGTTTCGAAAGCTTGGCCCTATTTGGACCCCGCCAAAATGAGAGGTCCGCGCGACCCCCCATCCTGTCCTTCCCCCACAAGAGCCTGCGCCCGGGCGCGCGCAAGCGCGGCCCGGGTGGGGGAAGGGACACGAGTCGCCGATCGACGGTCCCCGACGATAACGAGACGTATGCATCCCGTAGAGCAGAGCTGGGGAAGGCGTCCACGCGGCCATTTGAGATGTGCGAATGTCGTTGCCCGGTGGCGGACGCGTTGGGTTCCGCCCGGTAGTTTGCGGCCGCGGGGGGGTCCCCCGAAGCGCATCCTTCGCAATCCCCGGATGGACTCTCCCTGCATTTGCGTTACTTATCGCCCGTTTTCCCGCGCCCGCGGCGGCGCCGATCCGCAGGTGACCCTATGGACGCCAATTTTCCACGCTATTGGATGTGGTCGGAGGCCTTCGAGATGCTGGCGCGCGCCGAGCGCATGCGCGACCAGTTCGTCCGCCCGGCCGGCCCGCGGCAGGTCGCCTGGGAGCCGCCGGTCGACGTGCTCGAAACGGAGCGGGTCGTGCTCGTGCTGGTCGCTTTGCCCGGCGTCGAGCTCGACGGGGTCGCCGCCCGCATCGAGGCGGACGAACTCGTCGTGTCCGGCGCGCGCATCTATCCGCCGGAGTTTCGCACCGCGACGATTTACCGCCTCGAATTGCCGCAGGGCCGGTTCGAGCGGCGGGTGCGTCTGCCGCCGGGCCGCTACGCGGCCATCGAACGGTCGTCCGCGCATGGCTGCCTGATGATCACCCTCAAGAAGTCGGAGCCACGCAATGGCTGACGCCGAACCCGCCGTCCGAGAAGAGAACACCGGCGAATCGACGCCGCTGCCGCCGGACGGACTGATCATCGTGCCGGTGCGGGGCCTCGTGCTCTTTCCCGGCTTCGCCCTGCCGATCGCGCTTGGCCGGAAGCGCTCGATCCTCGCCGCCCAGCGCGCGGTGCGCGAGCAGAAGCCGATCGGCGTCGTCATGCAGCGCAACGCCGAAGCCGAAGAGCCGATCCCGGCCGACATGCATCGGATGGGCACGATCGCCAATGTCGTCCGCTACATCACGGCGCCGGACGGGTCGCATCACATCGTCTGCCAGGGCGAGCAGAGGTTCCGGGTGGCCGACTGGCTCAGCGGCTGGCCCTTCTTCGTCGCCGATTATGTCCGGATCCCCGAGTTGACGATCACGTCCAACGAGATCGAGGCGCGATTCCTCAACCTCAAGAGTCAGGCGCTCGAGGCTGTGCGGCTCCTGCCGCAGACGCCGGAGGAGCTTGTCGCCACGATCCAGGGCGTCGAGCAGCCCGGCCAGCTCGCCGACATGGTCGCCACCTTCATGGACGCGACCCCGGACGAGAAGCAGGAGATCCTCGAGACGGTCGACATCGCCGCCAGGCTCGATCGCGTCTCGAGGATCCTCGCGCATCGGATTGAGATTTTGCGCCTGTCGGCGGAGATCGGGCGAGAGACCAAAGCCTCGCTCGACGCGCGCAACCGCGAGGTCCTGTTGCGCGAGCAGATGGCCGCAATCCAACGGCAGCTTGGCGAAGCGGACGAGGGCAAGACGGCCGAGATCGCCGAGCTTGAGAAAGCGATCACCGCAGCCAAGATGCCGAAGGAGGTCGACGACCAAGCGCGCAAAGAGCTTCGCCGCCTGCAGCGCATGCCCGAGGCCGCCGGCGAATACGGCATGGTGAGGACCTATCTCGACTGGCTCGTGGAGCTGCCCTGGGCTCTGCCCGAGACGCCGCCGATCGACATCGCCGAGGCCCGCCGCATCCTCGACGCCGACCATTTCGGGCTCGAGAAGATCAAGCGCCGGATCATCGAATACCTCGCCGTACGCAAGCTCGCGCCGGGCGGCAAGGCGCCGATCCTGTGCTTCGCCGGCCCGCCCGGCGTCGGCAAGACCTCGCTCGGCCAGTCGATCGCGCGCGCCATGGGGCGCAAGTTCGTGCGCGTCAGCCTCGGCGGCGTCCATGACGAGGCGGAGATCCGCGGCCACCGGCGCACCTATATCGGCGCCTTGCCGGGCAACATCATCCAGAGCATCCGCAAGGCCGGCGCGCGCGACTGCGTGATGATGCTCGACGAGATCGACAAGCTCAGCGCGAGCATCCAGGGCGATCCGAACGCGGCGCTGCTCGAAGTGCTCGATCCGGAGCAGAACAACACGTTCCGCGACGCATATCTCGGCGTGCCGTTCGACTTGAGCCGCGTCGTGTTCATCGCCACCGCCAACATGCTCGACACGGTGCCTGGGCCCCTGCGCGACCGCATGGAGATCATCAGCCTGCCCGGCTACACGGCGGGCGAGAAGTTTCAGATCGCCCGGCGCTATCTCCTTCCGCGTCAGATGGACGCAAACGGTCTCAAACCCGAACAGGCGTCGATCGAGGACGCGGCGGTCAAGGCGATCATCGAGCACTACACGCGGGAGGCGGGCGTGCGCGGCCTCGAGCGGGAGATTGGGCGGACGCTGCGTTACGCCGCGACCCGGATCGCCGAGGGCGAGCCGGGCCCGATCGCGATCGGGCCCGACGGCCTCGCCGCGATCCTCGGTCCGCCGATCTTCGAGGACGAGGTCGCCATGCGGGTCAGCATGCCGGGCGTCGCGACCGGGCTCGCCTGGACGCCGGCCGGCGGCGACATTTTGTTCATCGAGGCGACGGCGATCCCGGGCGGCGGACGACTGATCCTCACCGGCCAACTCGGCGACGTGATGAAGGAGAGCGCCCAGGCGGCGCTGTCGATCGTCAAGAACCGGGCGGGAAGCTACGGGATCGACGTCGCGCGGTTCGAGAAGACGGATATCCACATCCACGTGCCCGCGGGCGCGACGCCGAAGGACGGGCCGAGCGCTGGCGTCGCGATGTTCATGGCGCTGGTCTCGCTGCTCACCGACCGCACCATCCGCTCCGATACGGCGATGACCGGCGAGATTTCTCTGCGCGGCCTTGTGCTTCCTGTGGGCGGCATCAAGGAGAAGGTCGTCGCCGCCCACCGGGCCGGGATCAAGCGCGTCATGCTGCCGGCGCGCAACCGCAAGGATTTCGACGACATTCCCGAAGAGGTCCGCCAGGCCCTCGCCTTCGTTTGGCTCGAGCGGGTGGACGAGGCGGTCGCCGCGGCGCTCGAGCCGGCCAAGGTGGGGGCGGTGGGAGCCCAGTGAACCTCGCTGTCCACGAGCCTATGACGCTCGCCCAATTCCTCGCCTGGGAGGAACGGCAGCCGTTGCGCTACGAATTCGACGGCGCCTATCCCGCCGCGAGGACCACTGGGACCATCGGCCACTCGCTCATTCAAACCAACCTTGCGGCAGCACTCGGCGGGCGCCTTCGCGGCAAGCTTTGCCGGTTCTACGGCAGCAACCTCAAAATTCAAGTCGCGGACGGTCATATCCGCTATCCCGACGGCACGGTCGTGTGCTCGCGGGTCGATCGCAAAGCGACCGTCGTGCATGACCCCGTCGTCGTCTTCGAAGTTCTGAGCCCCAGCACGGCGGCGAACGACCGGATCGTCAAGGCGCGCGAATATCAGGCGACGCCGTCCATCCAGCGCTATGTCATGCTGGAGCAGGACGACGTCGGCGCAACCGTGTACGCCCGCGCCGGCGACGCCTGGACGCACGACATCCTGATCGCGGGGTCGATCCTTGTCCTTCCCGAGATCGGCCTAGAACTGCCGCTCGCCGAACTCTACGAAGGGATCGCCTTCGACGACGAGACCGCAGCGGTAGAGGCGTCGAACGGCTGACGGCAACACAGCTCCAATAGCTCTGCGTCGAAGGCTGAGCGTTGAGGCAAAGCCGCGCAGAGTTGAGGAAATCCAAATTTCAGCGTCGGCGCGATGTCCCTTACGCGCCGTCCCCCTTCGTCAGCGCCGCGAGTTGAGCCTCCTCCTCCTCCGTCAGCGCCTCGGTTGCGGCCGGCGCGCGGCGGCGCGAGAGGAGGATGGCGGCGACGCCCGCGAGCAAGGTCAGGGGCGCGGCGAGCCAGAGAAGAGCCGTCTCCGGCTTGAAGGGGGGCTTTAACAAAATGAAGTCGCCGTAGCGGGAGACGAGATAGCTGCGGACCGCGTCGTTGCTCTCCCCCCCGGCGATGCGCTGGCGGATGAGCAGCCGAATGTCGCGGGCGAGCGGCGCATCGGAGTCGTCGATCGACTGGTTCTGGCACACCATGCAGCGCAGTTCGCTGGAGAGCGCCCGGGCGCGCGCCTCGAGCGCGGAATCCTTCATCACCTCGTCCGGCTGCACTGCGAACGCGGGCGTCGCGAGGAGGGCGAAGAGAACGAGAAGGACCAGACGAAGGCGACGGCCGCATCCCCTCATCCGGCGCTTCGCGCCACCTTCCCCCCGAGGGGGAAGGGATCGACAGCGCTGGGATCGACAGCGCTGGCACGTAAGCCCTCTCCCACAGGGAGAGGGACAGCCGCCGAAGGCGGCAGGGTGAGGGTTCGCCAGCGCAAACATCCCTCACTCCGCCGCCGCGGCGGCCATCGCCGCGCGCGAGCGCCGGGCGACGCCGAAGCGCAGGCGCCGGTCGGCGAGCGACAGGGCGCCGCCCGCCGCCATCGCGCAGGCGCCGAGCCAGATCAGGGTGACGAGCGGCTTCCAGTAGAGCCGCGCCGGCACGGCGCCGTCGGGAGTCGGGTCGGCGATGCCGACATAGATCTGGCCGAAATTCAGCGTCGCCATGCCGGCCTGGGTCGTGGTCATCGGCTGGGCGGCGAAGCGCCGCCGCGCCGGATCGATGGTCGCGACGATGCGGTCGCCCGAGCGGACCGTCATCCGGGCGACGATGTCCTGGTAGTTCGGCCCGACCCGCTCTCCGATCGAATCGACCGTGATCTGGTACGGGCCGACGGCCTGTGGAACGCCTGTCTTCATTGTGACGATCGCCTCGGCGCCGAAGCCGACGCCGGCCAGTCCCAGCAGAGTCACGCCGACCCCGATATGGGCGAGCGCGGCGCCCCAGAACGACAATGGCAGTCCGGCCGCGCGCCGGAGCGCCACGCCGGCCGAGAGGCCCGGCCGCCAGGTCCGCATCCCAACCTCGATCAGCGTGCCGAGGATGGCGAAGATTGCGATCCCCGCCGCGACCGACGCGAGGATCGGGCCGCCGCGGAGCCAGACGGTCCCCGCGATCGCCGCGAGCGCGCCCGCGACGACGGCGACGGCAAGCCGCTGGACGACGCCCAGAAGCTCGCCGCGCTTCCAGGCGAGCGAGAAGCCGACCGGCGTGAGCGCGGCGGCGGCAAGCAGCAGCATGCCGCAGGTCATGTTGAAGAACGGCGCGCCGACCGTGATCTTCTCGCCGGTCAGTTCCTCGAGGGCGAGCGGATAGAGGGTGCCGAAGAACACCGTCGCGCAGGCGGTGGTGAGCAGGAGGTTGTTGAGCACCAGCGCCCCCTCGCGCGAGACCGGGGCGAACAGGCCGCCCGGCTTCAGCATCGGCGCCCGCCAGGCGAACAGCGCGAACGAGCCGAAGATGAACAGCGCCAGGATGACCAGAATGAACACGCCGCGCTGCGGGTCGCTGGCGAAGGCGTGCACCGAGGTCAGCACGCCCGAGCGGACGAGGAAGGTGCCGAGCAACGAGAACGAGAAGGCGAGAATGGCGAGGAAAATCGTCCAGACCTTCAGCGCGTCGCGCTTTTCCATCACCGCGACCGAATGGATGAAGGCGGTGCCGGCGAGCCAGGGCATGAGGGACGCGTTCTCGACCGGATCCCAGAACCAGAAGCCGCCCCAGCCCAGCGTGTAATAGGCCCAGAAGGAGCCCGCGGCGATGCCGATCGTCAGGAACCCCCAGGCGACTAGGGCGAAGGGGCGCACGAACCGGGCCCAGGCCGCGTCGATCCGGCCTTCGATCAGCGCCGCGGCGGCGAACGAGTAGACGATCGAGAAGCCGACATAGCCGAGATAGAGAATCGGCGGATGGATGGCGAGGCCGGGATCCTGCAGGATCGGGTTGAGGTCGCGCCCCTCGAACGGCGCGGGCGTAAGGCGCGCGAACGGGTTCGAGGTCAAGAGGATGAAGAGCAGGAAGGCGACGCTGATCAGGCCCTGCACGGCGAGCGCGTTGGCTCTCAGCGTCTTCGGCAGGGAGCGGCCGAAGAGGGCGACGAGCGCGCCGAAGATCGCGAGGATGAGCACCCACAACAGCATCGAGCCTTCGTGGTTCCCCCAGACGCCGGAAATCTTGTAGATCGCCGGGGCGGCGCTGTGCGAATTCTCCGCGACGTTGAGGACGGAGAAATCCGAGACGAGATGGGCGTGGACCAGCGCGGCGAAGGCGACCGCGAGGCAGGCGAACTCCGTCAGCGCCGCGCTTCGTCCGACCGCCATCAGGTCGGGGTCGCCGAGGCGTGCGCCCCAGGCCGGCACGATTGTCTGGGCCAGCGCGGCGGCGAGGGCGAGGACGAGGGCGAAATGGCCGATCTCGACGATCACTTGGCGTTCGCTCCTTCCTGCCAGCGGCCTTGCTTCTTCAGCGATTCGACGACCTCGCGCGGCATATAGCGCTCGTCGTGCTTGGCGAGGATCTGGTCGCCGGCGACCCGCCCCGGAGCGGCGAGCACGCCTTCGACGACGACGCCCTGCCCCTCACGGAAGAGGTCCGGAATGTTGGCGAAGCACGCGCCGAGGCAGTCGACCGCGACGGTCTTCGCCCCGTCGGTCACCGCGAAGGTGAGCCTGTCGTCGGCGCGGACGACCGAGCCCTGCTCGACCAGTCCGCCGACCCGGAGCCGCGTTCCCGGCTGGACGTTCTTTTCGGCGATCTCCGCGGGACTGAGGAACAGCGACAAGCTGTCCTTCATTGCGTAAAGGCCGAGGCCGACGGCGCAGCCGATCACCGCGAGCGCTGCGGCGATGAGGGCGAGGCGTCGGCTTTTCCGGGTCAATTGGCGTCTCCGAGGCCGAGGTTGCGGGCGAGCGCATCGAGGCTCGCGACCGCATTGGCGTCGGGCGCCAGCGCCTTGCGGGCGTCGACAAGCGCAGCCTTGGCCTTGTCGGCCTGATGCAGGACGGCGTAGGCGCGAATAAGGCGCGCCCATTCGTCTAGGCTGCCGCCAGTTGTCGCAAGGCGGTCGGCGAGCCGGCTCACCATGCCCTCGATCATCGCTTTCTGCTCGGGCGAGCCGAGCGCCGGCGTGTCGGCGATGACGGGTTGCCGCTCGCCCTTGAGCGCGGCGAGGCGCGACTGGACCGCGCCGAGCCAGGGCGCGTTCGGCGGCGCGTCGGCGGCCAGCGCCTTGAAGGCGCGAATGGCGTCGGCATTCCGGCCGTCCTGCTCGGCCGCGAGCGCCAGGTAGAACCGCGCTTGCGGCTGGCCGGGCTCGGCGGCCACAGCCTTGCCGAACGCTTCGCGCGCTGCTTCGGTGACGATCCCGCCGGCCGCCGCGACCAGCGCTTCGCCATAGGCCGAACGGCGGCCCGGATCCTCGCCGAGAAGCCTCAGCGCCTCCGAATAGGCATGCGCCGCGTCGTCGTACCGCTCGAGCCGCATGTAGACCGGGGCGAGCACGGCCCAGCCCTTGCCGTCGTCGGGTTCGGCGATCAGGTGCTTCTCGACCCCGGCGACCGCCGCCTCGATGTCGGAGGCCGCATGGCTCGCGGGCTCGCGGCTCGCGAGCGGCTCGTCGCGCATCTGCGGCTGGCCGAGGAGGGCGTAGAGCGGAAAGACGAGCGCCGGGACGCCGATCACGACGAGCGCGGCGGCCGCGAGCCGGTTGCGACCCCGGGAGGCGGACGCCGCACGCGGCGCTCCGACGCCCGCGGCAAGGAGCCGCCGGGCGGCCTCGGCGCGGGCGCTCGAGGCTTCCTCTTGCGGCAATTGGCCGCGCTCGACGTCACGCTGGATCTCGTCGAGTTGCGCCTTGTAGAACGCCGCCTCGCTCGAGCCCCGGCCCTCCTGTTGTGTTTCGGGAGACGCGCGCAACAGGGGCGATATCGCGGCGAGGACCGCAAAAGCGGTCAATCCCGCCAAGACAAACCATACCATAAAAACCCTCGGGGGCGGTCCCCACGGGACCTGGCAAAGTCCGCGCTCCGTTACCGCAAAACGCAGGCAAGGTCTCGCAAAAACGCTAGCTCGTCATCTTCCAGCCGCCGTCCGACTGTTTGCAGGCCACGCCTTGGCCGCGGTTCGGCCGTCCGCCGACATAGATCGTCTGCGCGTAAGACCGGCAGCCCGCGCCCGTCTCCACGCCTGGCTCGACAAAGCCGAACACGCCGTGAGCCCCGCGCCACGAGCGCCGCTGCCCGGAATCGAGCGCCGCGATCTGCGCCTGCCAAGCCGACTGCCGGTCGGCGTCGCTGAGCGCCGCGCCGACCTGCCCGCCGAGCACGCCTCCAAGAGCCGCGCCGGACGGTATCGACGGCGGAGCCGGCGACGCCGCCGCGACCGGGGCAACCGGCGGCGTCCCGACGGGGGTTGGAGAGGAAAGGGAGGCGGTTTGCGAGGGCGCGGAGATAACCGGGTTCGGCGTCGCGCTTTCGCCGAGGCCAAAGCCGCCGCAGCCAGCCAGCGCGGGCGCGGTCACCGCCGCGATCAACAGAAACTTCCCGCTCATCATTCTCGAATCCCGCGCGCCCAAGCCGTCCATAATACGCGTCCGCGCGCGATGAAAGTCATTCTCTCGTTCGGGCCAGGGGAATCGCATTTGGAAAAATCGCTTGCAAGGCGGGATGAGAAGGATTCTTGGGAGGGCCTCGATTCGGAATGGAGGCCGGAGGGATGGAGGGGTTTTCAGGGGTATTTTTGCAGCTCAAGGATCCGCGCACGGGGAATGCTCGTCGGCACGACCTGTGTGAGGTGTTGGCGATCGCGCTATGCTCGAGCCTTTGCGGAGGCACAACCTGCACGGAGATGGCGGAGTTCGCGGAGGACAAGGAGCCTTTTTTGCGGGACTTCTTGGATCTGAAAAACGGGCTGCCGTCACACGACACGTTCAGCCGTCTGTTCCGGCTGCTCGATCCGGTTGCGTTTGGCGCATGTTTTTCCGAGTTCATGCGGCATTTTCGCAACAGACGGCCGGCGTGGTTGCGATCGACGGCAAGACGCTGCGCCGCTCCTTTGACACGGCGAGCGAAAAGTCGGCCCTGCACATGGTCAGTGCGTGGTCGTGCGAGGAGCGGCTGGTTCTGGCGCAGATCGCCACGGACGAGAAGTCGAACGAGATCACGGCGGTTCCGCAGCTTCTGCGGCTTCTCAACCTCGAGGGACGCACGGTGACCGCCGATGCGATGAGTTGCCAGAGAGAGATCGCGCAGCAGATCGTCGCCCAGGGCGGCCAGTACGTTCTGTCTCTGAAAGGCAACCAACCGACGCTGTTCGACGATGTTGCGCGTTACTTCGCCGACCCGGAGGCGCGCGTGCTCGCATGTCAGCCGACGGTCGACGCCGATCATGGCCGCATCGAGACCCGAAGCGCCGTCGTTTGCCACGATGTCGGTTGGCTACAGGACATCCATTGCTGGCCCGGCCTGAAAGCCATCGGCGCCGTTCGCCGCACGCGCGAATTCAAGGGCGCGAACACCGGCCCGCCGAAGACCGAGACCGCCTACTACCTTCTCTCCGAACCCATCGCGCCCGAGCGCCTGAACCAGTGCGCCCGCGACCACTGGGGCGTCGAAAACCGCCTCCACTGGGTGCTCGACGTCGACATGAACGAGGACCGCGCCCGCAACCGCTGTGACAACGGTCCACAAAACCTCGCCATTCTCAAACACATAGCGATCAACAGGCTTAACGCCGAACCTTCCAAACTGCCCATCCGCCGCAAACTGAAAAAAGCCGACCGTTCCGACGCTTTCCTGCGAAGCCTTCTCGCAATGTGAAATGCGATTGCCCTGTCGTTCGGGCTTCCCGCGATGCCGCCTCAGTCAGACGCAGGGCAGGCGCAGGATCGCCCTGAGGCCGCCTCGCGGGCTCTCGTCGAGCTCGAGCGAGCCGCCGTAGATCGACGCCAGATCCACGACAATGGAGAGGCCGAGTCCAGATCCCGGACGCGACTCGTCGAGCCGCTTGCCGCGCTCGAGCGCCTCGGCCCGCGCGGCTGGCCCGAGACCGGGACCATCGTCGTCGATTTCCGCAATCAGGAAAGGCGCGGCGTCCTTGCCCGCACCCGGCGCCCGCCGCGCTCGGATCGACACCGTCTCGCGCGCCCATTTGCCGGCATTGTCGAGCAGGTTGCCGATCAGGTCGGTCAGGTCTTGCGCTTCGCCGCGGAACTTCAGGCCCTCTTGCAGGTCGGCCCTAAAGGTCAGCCCGCGCTCGGCGTGCAGCTTCTCGAACGTGCGGACCAGCCTCTCGACGACGGGCTTGACCTCGGTGGCGAGGCCGGCGGTGCGCGCTCGCGCCGCTGCGCGGGCCCGATCGAGATAGAACCCGACCTGCTGGCGCATGATCCCCGTCTGCTCGCGGACCTTTTCCTTCAGATTGGGGCTCGCGGAATCCGCCTCGTTGATCAGGACGCTGAGCGGGGTCTTGAGGGCGTGGGCGAGGTTGCCGACCTGGGTGCGGGCCCGCTCGACGATCTCCCGGTTGGCGTCGATGAGCTGGTTCACCTCGGCTGCGAGTGGCGCAACGTCGTGGGGAAACTCGCCTTCGATGCGCTGGGCCTCGCCGCGGCGGATCGCGGCGACCCCCTCCCGCAGCACCCGCAGGGGCCGTAGCCCGAAACGAACGGCGAGCGCCGTCGAACCGATCAGCGCCAGCGCCAGCGTCAGGAACGTGCCGGCCAGCGCCCATTCGAAGCTGCGCTCCTGCGACTGCATGACAT
The DNA here is from genome assembly GCA_963822215.1 of uncultured Alphaproteobacteria bacterium. GTDB lineage: Bacteria > Pseudomonadota > Alphaproteobacteria > Rhizobiales > Beijerinckiaceae > Roseiarcus. The sequence goes on along the minus strand of CAWGGX010000004.1, from coordinate 325,506 downwards.
CGGCGTTGGCGGCGACCTGGACGAGAAAGCGCCCCTCGTCGCCTGCGTCGATCTGGCGCTCGACCATGCGCAACTCGTGTCCGCCCGGCCCGATGACATAGCCGCTTAGGATCTCGCCGTGATCGGGGGAAACGGCGACGAGATGCGGCAGTTGCGTGGCGAACAACGACGCGGAGGCCCGAATCTCCGGGGGCTCGGCGTCCATGCGGGTGATCTGCCAGTACCAGCCGGAAAAGGCGAGCTCGAACTGGGGCGCGATTCCCACCGGCGCGGGGACGCCGGCCTTGGTCTCGTCGGCCGCGGCCAGATTGGCCACGAGCGCCTTCAAATAGACGCCGAGCTGGTCGTCGAAAGTGGCCTCCGTCCAGCGGGCGTTGAGCTCGCTCAGGCTGAAGCCCGCGAGCGCCAGGATGAGCGTGCTCCAGAACGCGGCGGACAGGAAAAGCCGCGCCGCGATCGAACGGGCGCCGAACCTCAGACGCATCGACGATCAGGGGACCTCACGCACTGCCCCGCGCGCCGCGCTGGTGGCGAAAGCGGCATAGGCCCGCAAAGCCTGCGAGACTTTGCGGGCGCGCGGCTTCGCCGGCTTCCATGCGGCCTCGCCTCTGGCTTCCATCGCACGGCGGCGCTCGGCGAGCCTCGCCTCGTCGACGGCGATGCTGACGGTTCGAGCGGGGATGTCGATCTCGATCCGGTCGCCCTCTTCAACAAGGCCGATAGCCCCGCCCTCGGCGGCTTCGGGCGAGACATGGCCGATCGAGAGGCCGGATGTGCCTCCCGAGAACCGGCCGTCGGTGATCAGCGCGCAGGCCTTGCCGAGCCCGCGCGACTTCAGATAGCTCGTCGGATAGAGCATCTCCTGCATGCCGGGGCCGCCGCGCGGGCCCTCGTAGCGGATCACCACCACGTCGCCGGCGGCGACCTTGCCGCTCAAGATCCCCTGCACGGCGTCGTCCTGGCTTTCGAAGATGCGCGCAGGACCAGCGAACTTGAGGACGCTTGCGTCGACGCCGGCAGTCTTCACGATGCAGCCGTCGAGCGCGATGTTGCCCTTGAGCACCGCAAGACCGCCGTCCTTCAGGAACGCATGCTCGGCGTCGCGGATGACGCCTTTCTCCCGATCCTCATCAAGCGAAGGGTAGCGCGCCGACTGGCTGAAGGCGACCTGGGTCGGGACCCCGCCAGGGGCGGCGCGGAAAAACTCGCGGGTCGCGTTGCTCGACGTCCGCTTGATGTCGTGGCGCGACAGCGCATGCTCAAGCGACTCGGCATGAACCATGCGCACGTCCCGGTTGAGGAACCCCGCCCTGTCGAGCTCGCCAAGAATGCCCATGATCCCGCCGGCCCGATGCACGTCCTCGATGTGAACGTCCGCCACCGAGGGTGCGACTTTGCACAGCACAGGCGCGCGGCGGGACAGGCGATCGATGTCGGCCATGGTGAATGGGATTTCGGCTTCGTGCGCGGCGGCGAGCAGATGCAGCACGGTGTTGGTCGAACCGCCCATCGAGATGTCGAGGGTCATTGCATTTTCGAACGCCCGGAAACTGGCGATCGATCGGGGCAGCACGCCCGCGTCGTCCTCCTCGTAGTAGCGGCGGGCGAGGTCGACGATGAGATGTCCCGCCTCGACGAACAGACGCCTCCGGTCGGCGTGCGTCGCAACCACCGTGCCGTTGCCGGGTAGGGAAAGCCCGAGCGCCTCCGTCAGGCAGTTCATCGAATTTGCGGTGAACATGCCCGAGCAGGAGCCGCAGGTCGGACAGGCGGAGCGCTCGATCACCGCGACGTCGGCGTCGCTCACCTTCTCGTCCGCCGCCGCCACCATCGCGTCGATGAGGTCGACCTTGCGAGTTCCGGTCGAGAGCTTGACCTTCCCGGCCTCCATTGGGCCGCCGGAAACGAACACCGCGGGAATGTTGAGCCGCAGCGCGGCCATCAGCATGCCGGGCGTGATCTTGTCGCAGTTCGAGATGCAGACCAGGGCGTCGGCGCAATGCGCATTGACCATGTATTCGACGCTGTCGGCGATCACCTCGCGGGACGGCAGCGAGTAAAGCATGCCGTCGTGGCCCATCGCGATACCGTCGTCGATGGCGATCGTATTGAACTCCTTGGCGACGCCGCCGGCGGCCTCGACCTCGCGCGCCACAAGTTGGCCGAGGTCCTTCAAATGGACGTGGCCAGGGACAAACTGAGTGAAGGAATTGGCGATGGCGATGATCGGCTTGCCGAAATCGCCATCCTTCATGCCGGTCGCGCGCCAGAGGCCGCGCGCGCCAGCCATGTTGCGGCCATGCGTGGAGGTGCGGGAGCGATAGGAGGGCATATGCGGCCTGCCGGACGTGAGAGACGGCGCCCGAGGCGCCCGAAGCCGGCCTTCTCGCATTTTCGGCCGGCCGCCAGCAAGGGCCAGTGCGACAAATCAACCGAAGCTGGACAGCGTCCGCTAGACAAAGCGCGCGCCAATTGGTGGACGCCGCGCAGGCGATCGGCGCAATCCGCTCCGCGGTTCAAGGTTGTTCGGCATTCGGCTCATTGTCAGTGCGCGGGCCTTCCCGAAGGTCGCGCACGCCAGCGCCAACAAAGGATCCGTATTCGCCGCCAATGAGACGCCCCGAGACGCACACTGGTCTCGTCGTTGGCGAACAGACGAAGGCGCGCCCACGGCGTGTCCAGGCCCCGTCCCCAATCTATCCGGGATAGCAGTTGTTGCAATACTCTGCGAAGCCGATCGAGAAATGCCGGTTGACGATGTCACTTTCTGCGAGAATAAGACTCGTTATTCTGTAGGTTACTTAACCGCGTCAACCAAAAAGATTTCCGGCGGAGCTTCCGATGTTGTATCAGTACGTGTAAGCCCCGCACGATTCGGTTGTATCTCTTATGTCGAAAGGCCGTCATGTACACGAGCACCGAACTTCAGTTGCTTCGCAACGCCGATCCAGGGGTGAAACTCCCCGGCATCGACACGCCGGCAGGCGATCCGCTTGCGGCCGGGTCGCTCAAGCCGCTCAGCTCGATGACGACGAGTTCGAAGGCGCCTTTCTATTATTCCGCTGCCGCCAATGTGGTCTACGTGACACAGGCCGGCGCGACCCTCAGTGGCTATAACTTCGGCAACGCGACTGTAGACGTCGACGCCAGCAACGTCACGATCGAGGACTGCAACTTCACCGCTACGACCGGATGGTACGCCGTTCAGGTTCACGACGGCGAGAACAACACGACGGTGACCAACTCCTCGTTCAACAGCGACGCCATTCCCGCCAAGCTTGCCGCCTGGATCACCTCGACCGGAACGGTCAACGTCACCGACAACAGCTTCATCGACACGCCGGCGGACGGCCTCGACGTTTTCGGCGGCGGCGTCATTTCCGGCAACTACTTCTCCGGCGCGGGCTACTCGTCCTCCGGGCTGCACCCGGACGCGATCTGGATCACCAACAGCACAACGCCGTTCGTCATCTCCGACAATTTCATCGACGAGACCACCAATCCGAACTCCGTCGTCGGCACGAACGACTGCATCCGCATCACCGCTGAGCTCGGCAGCGTCAGCAACGTGACGGTGACCGGCAATTTCCTGATCGGCGGAAACACCAGCATCGACGCGGGCAACTCCTTGCAGAAGGGGACGTCCAGCAACATCTCCATCACTGGTAATTACATGGGTTTTGGGATTGATTGGGCCTTCTATCCCGGCAAGCAGGAGGGCGTCACGGCGAGCGGCAACGTTGTGTTCGACTACTCCAACTCCGCCTATTCCGCCACCGCCTGGGCGGCCTATGAGGCGGCGGGCTTGCCGACCGCGAACCTCATGGTCTCGACCGGCGGTTCGAACGTCAACGGCTCGTCGGAGACTGCGTCCACCACGCTCTACGGAGGAAGCACAGGGGTCCATCTGTTCGGCGGTTCATTCGAGAACAACTTCGTTGGCGGCTACGGCCGGCAGTTCTTCTCCGGCGGCCGCGGGGCCAATATCTTCACCTATCTCTCGCCCGCCAACTCGCCAGATACGCCGCCCAGCCTCGAGGACAACATCGTCGACTTCGATCCCAACAAAGACGTCATCGATCTCAGCCATATCGACGCCAATGTGACGCCCGGCGTCTTGAAGAACTTCACCTTCATCGGCACGAACGCCTTCACTGGCGCCGGCGCCCAGGTGCGCTACCAGCTGGATCCGACCGATAACGCGACCATCGTCCAGGTAACGCTCGCCGGAGACACGTCTCCCGACATGGTGATCGACCTCTCGGGCCAGTTGAACCTCACCGCGGCAAACTTCGCCCTGACCTCCAGCCAGTCCCAGACCGACCTCGCCAACGGGGCCGCGCTCTCCGTCTCGCTTGTTCGCAGCGGCGCGACGACCGACTATGTCTACACCAATGTCAAAGGCCGGGCCTTTTCCTCCTATACCTCGGTCCTATACTCCAACAACGACGCCGCCGACGACCTGAACCTGAGCGCGACGTCGAACGAAATCGACCTCTATCAAAACAACATCACGCTCACCCGCGCCGGACAGACCGAAAGCCTCGCGATCGGCGCCAGCACCTCCAACCTCGCCTACCACGCCAACGAGACGATCCAGGTGGGCAACGCGGGCGCGGAGACCTTCGCCCTCAGCGGGAACGGCGGCGAGGGGTACGGCAAAGTTTCAATCAACGGCTTTGCGGCGTCGGGAACGAACGCCGACACGCTTGTCCTGTCTAAATCCGACTTCTCCTATCTCACCAGCGCCATGACCCAGGCCCAGGATCTCGCCGCGGTCCTGAGCCATGTCTCCACGGGCTCGAACGGCGTGAGCATCGCCGACCGTTGGGGCGACAACGTGAACTCTTGTCGGCGTCAGCGCCTCGACGCTCACCGCCAACCCCGGCGCGGTGAAATTCGTCTGACCGATCGAGCCCGCAACCTCGGCGAGGCGGCGCGCATGAGTGCGGCGCTTCCCGTCGGCAATCATCAGGCCTGAACGGAGCAGCCGTCGCGTTCGACATTGCGGCTGTTCGGCGCTAGCTTGGCGCTTCAGAGGACGCGCTTCCCGTTCGCCCTGTCCGCCGGCCAGAGGAAGGGGGACCGTCCGACAGCCATCGCCCGACGGGAGAAGGTCACATGGCCCTTGCGCTTGCCCGGTCCGAGGCTTCGCTCGAGGATCGGTGGACCGCGTCCAAGGGCTGGTTCTACATGACTGGCATGCAGGCGCTGGTGCGCCTGCCGATCCAGCAGCGCCTGCGCGATGCAGCCGCGGGCCTCAATACCGGCGGTTACATCTCCGGCTACCGCGGCTCGCCGATGGGCCGCTACGACATTGAGCTCTGGCGCGCTGAACCCATCCTCAAACGTCTGAACGTCGTGTTCCGCCCCGGCCTCAATGAGGACCTCGCGGCGACCGCCATCTGGGGGGCGCAGCACGTCACAAGCTTCCCCGGCGCCACGGTCGAGGGCGTGTTCGGGATCTGGTACGGCAAAGGGCCCGGCGTCGATCGATCCGGCGACGCCTTTCGGCACGCCAATTTCACCGGGACCGCGCCCAAGGGCGGCGCGCTCGCGCTCGCCGGTGACGATCACGGCGCCAAGTCCTCGACGGCGGTCAATTTTTCCGACACCTCCTTCGTCGCCGTCGGCATGCCGGTCCTCTATCCGTCGAACACCCAGGAGCTGATCGACTTTGGCCTGCACGGGATCGCCATGTCGCGCTTCTCGGGCTGCTGGGTCGGCATGAAGGTGGTGACCGACGTCGCGGAGGGCGGCGGCACGGTCTATGTCGGCCCCGACTCCCCGGCGATCGTCACGCCCGAACGGCCGAGCAACCCGCCCGGCGGCGTCGGCGCGCGGACGATCGACATGCCGCTCATGCAGGAGGAGCGGCTCTACGCTCACAAGCTCCCCGCGGCGCTCGCCTACGCCCGCGCCAACAGCCTCAACCGGATCGTTTCCAATCCGGCCGGCGCTCGGGTTGGCGTGGTCGCGGCCGGCAAGGCATGGCAGGACCTCTTGCAGGCGCTCGGCAATCTCGGCCTCGGCGAAATGAGCGCGGGGCTCGGCCTCCGGCTCCTCAAAGTCGGCATGATCTGGCCGCTCGATCCCGTGGTCGTCCGGGACTTCGCCGCCGGCCTCGACCTCATCGTCGTGGTCGAGGAGAAGCGTCCGCTTCTCGAGGACCAGATCCGCACGATCCTCTATGGCGCGGCGAACGCGCCGCGGATCGTCGGCAAGTATTTCGACGGATCGACGTTCGACCCCGCCCACGGCGCGCTCGCCATACCCAACTTCGGCGAAACCTCCCCCGAACTGGTCGCGGACACGCTCGCGAGGGCGCTCAAGCTCCGCGGCCCGGATTGCGGCCTCGCTTCGCCCGCTCAGCCGGCGAAGGCGCTCAGCAACCGCCCGGCGCCGGTCAGGAGCCCCGGCTTTTGCGCCGGCTGCCCGCACAACCGTTCTACCCGGTTGCCGGACGGAAGCCGGGCGCTCGCCGGCATCGGTTGCCACACGATGGCGATGTTCGTGAACCCGATGCAGACGACCACCGTCTCGCACATGGGTGGCGAAGGCGCGATGTGGCTCGGACAGCAGCCCTTCACCACGCAGGAGCACGTCTTCGCCAATCTCGGCGACGGCACCTACGCCCATTCGGGAATGCTGGCGATCCGCCAGGCGGTCGCGGCGAACGTGCCGATCACCTACAAGATCCTCTACAACGGTTTCGTCTCGATGACCGGGGGCCAGCAGATCGAAGGCGGCATGACGCCGCCGCAGATCCTTGCCGAACTCGCCGCCGAAGGCGTGAAGAAGCTGGCGCTCGTCGTCGACGACCCGGACCGCTACCTCGGCGTCGCCCTGCCGGCTGGCGTGGCGCTCCGTCATCGCGACGCCCTGGACGAGACGCAACGCGAATTCCGCGAGTACAGGGGCGTTTCGGCGATCGTCTACGACCAGCCCTGCGCGACCGAGCGCCGCCGTCTGCGCAAGCGCGGAAAATGGGCCGATCCGGCGATCCGCACTTTCATCCATCCGGAGGTCTGCGAGGGCTGCGGCGATTGCGGCAAGGTGTCCAATTGCATGGCAATCGAGCCGCTCGAGACCGAATGGGGCCGCAAGCGGCGGATCAACCAGTCCAGCTGCAACAAGGATTTCTCCTGCGTCGAGGGGTTCTGCCCGAGCTTCGTCACCGTCCACGGCGGCCGGCTGCGCAAGCCCGCGGCGGCAGCGCCGCACGATATGCCGCCGGTTCCCGAGCCGGCGCTGCCCGAGATGGGAGAGCGTTGGAGCGTGCTCGTCGCCGGCATCGGCGGCTCGGGCGTCGTGACCGTCAGCCAGACCCTGGCGGTCGCGACCTATCTCGATGGGCTTTACGCCTCGAATCTCGACCTGACGGGCCTGAGCCAGAAATATGGCGCGGTTACTGCCCATATACGCCTCGCCCGCAAGCCCGAAGCCCTGCACGCGACGCGGATCGCCGCAGGCGAGGCAGACGCGCTGATCGGGTGCGACCTGATCGTCGCAGCCGGGGACGAATCCCTATCAAAGGTCAATCCAACAACGCGCGCGGTGATCGACGCGGACCTGATCCCCACCTCTGAGTTCGCCCGCAATCCGAACTGGAGCGTCGACCGCGAGGCGATCATCGAGCGGCTGAAATCGGCGCTCGGCGACCGGGCGCTCGTCCTCGACGCGCAGCGCCTGGCCGCGGACCTGCTCGGCGACGTGATCTCGGCCAACCTGTTTATGCTCGGCGCGGCATGGCAGCGAGGCCTCCTGCCCATCAGCCGCGCCGCGGTCGAGCGCGCCATCGAACTCAACGGCGTCGCGATCGACGCCAACAAACAGGCGTTCGAATGGGGCAGACGCGCGGCGCACGATCCCGGCGCGGTCGAACGGCTCGCCGGCTCGGGCGAGCCGAAGCTCGAGGCGGCGCCCTCGCTCGACGCGTTGATCGACCGTCGCGCTGCGCATCTCGAGACCGCGCGCGGCGCGAAGGAGGCGCGCCGCTATCGCGCGCTCATCGAGCGCGTGCGCGCGGCCGAGCACAGCGCGGGCTTGGGCGAAGCGCTGACTGCCGCGGCGGCGCGCGCTTATCACAAGCTCCTTGCCGCGAAGGACGAATGGGAGGTCGCGCGCTTGTTCGCCGAGCCCGAGTTCGCCGCAACGCTCGCCGAGACGTTCGAGGGAGCGTACACGGTCCACTACCACATCGGCGCCTGGCCGTTCGCGAGGACCCATCCGCAGACCGGCGTCATGGGCAAGGGCGAAGCAGGCGCCTGGGCGATGACGCTCTTTCGCCTGATGGCCAAGCTCCGGTTCCTGCGCGGCACGTGGCTCGACCCGTTTCGCAACAGCGCCGAGCGCGCGCTCGAGCGGCGGCTGATCGGGGATTTCGAGGCCGACGTCGATGACGTGCTCGCGCGCCTGTCTGCGACGAACCATGCGGCGGCGGTTCGGCTGCTCGGCGTCCCCGAGACGATCAAGGGCTATGGGCGGGTGAAGGAAGCGAGCGCGGCGGACGCGGCCAAGGCGCGCGCAGCGGCGCTCCGCCAGTTCAACGCGGCGAAGACACCGATGGAGATGGCGGCATGACGGTGAAGGGCAAGACGATTGTCGTGACGGGGGCGTTCGGTGCGCTCGGAGGGGCGGTCGCCGAAGCGGCGGCGCAGCGGGGGGCGTCGGTGGCGGCGCTCGACTATGCCGCCGCGCCCCCGCCGGGCCTTCAGGATCGGCTCGGACCAGACGCGCTGCTCGTCGGCGGAGTCGATCTCGCCTCCCTGAAGGGAGCCGAGAGCGCGATGACCGCGGTCAAGCAGAAATTCGGGCGGATCGACGCGCTCATGAACATCGCCGGCGGCTTCCGCTGGGAGACGATCGCGGACGCTGAGAGCGACGACTCCTGGGAGCGGATGTTCGCGATGAACCTCAAGACGGCGCTCAACGCCTCACGCGCCGCGCTTGCCCATCTGATCGAATCGGGCGCCGGCCGGATCGTCAACGTCGGGGCGGAGGCTGCGAACCGCGCCGCCGAGGGCATGGGGCCCTACGCCGCGAGCAAGGCGGCGGTGCACCGGCTCACCGAGAGCCTCGCAGCGGAGGTAAAGCTCAAGGGCGTGACCGTCAACGCCGTGCTCCCCTCGACCATCGACACCGCCGCCAACCGCAAGGAGATGCCGCAGGCGGACTTCAGCCGCTGGGTCGCGCCCACCGATCTCGCTGCCGTCATGCTGTTCCTTGCGTCCGACGAGGCGAGAGCCGTGACCGGGGCGCTGATCCCGGTGTCGGGCAGGGTCTGAAGGTCTTTTCCCGTCGCGGCGTAGGACCGAGCGGGGATACTTGTGACCCGGTGTGGGATGATTTGAGGTTCGTCCAGTTCCCCGCTATACTCCGTCTAAGTGAGAAGGCGAAAATCGGCGCGATGGATGACGCGGAAATTGTCCGTGATTCGGTCGCAGAAACGGTTCCAGCCTTTGGGCACGGTGTGCCGGAGGAACGTGATGATCTCCCTTTTGAACTCGGCGAAGGTCTTGTAGTCGCGGTTGTGGGTGATGTGTTCGTGCATCAAGCCCCACAACCGTTCGATGGGATCGAGATGGGGACAATAGGGCGGAAGGAAGTGCAGCACGATCTTGCGCCCCGCCGTCGCAAGCCACTCTTTGACGACGTTGGCATGATGATAGCTGGCGTTGTCGACAAAGACGTGGATGAGACGCATCGCAGTATGCGCGCCTTCGATCTCGCCCAAGAGCTTGATGAAGCTCTCGGCGTTGACCTTCTCGACCACGAGGATCTGCGTCTGGCCGGTTTCCAGATTGATCGCGCCGTGGATGTTCAGACCCTGACGGCCGGTCGTCTGCTCCATCGCGACGGCGACCTCCTTGCGGGCCCAGCAGCCAACCGGCCTGACCTGATGGATCGGATGGACCGCATCGACGAAAGCGACCGCCTCGTCTGGGTGCATCGTGTTGAGCAGGGTCTCGTATTCGTCGATGAAGGCCTGCTGTCTGGCGTCGTCGAGACCGCGCGGCCTGGCTTCCGGCTTGCGATAGAGGAAGCCCAGGCGGTGCAGCAAGGCGATCAGCCCCGAGCGGCTATAGCTCACCCCAAAGGTCCGCTTCAGAAAGGCCCCGATCTTTCGGATGGTGTGGGGACAATGGGCGTCGACCCACGCGGTCAACGCGCTTTCCTGCTCATTGCTGAGGCCTCATTGCTGAGGCGGCAGTTGCTCCCCTCGTGGCCAAAGCTCTTCAACGCCTTCGATTTGACTGACGCATGTCACTAGCGCGAGATGATTTCCTGTTCGACCCCTCTCGTCGTGGCTGCGGGATCCACATATCGCATCGCGGCAGCGCGTCCACGCCGGCTCGCCATCGTCAAGCGCCGTTCCGGCGCTCAGCTATAAACCCCCGGTCGAGTTCGAAGCCGAATTCCGCCGGGACACCCGAAACCCAACAAACCAGGACGAAGCCCTGTCACCAAATTAGGCGTGTCTCAGCAGAGGGGTGCAGTCGACTTACTGCATTCACCACAATCCCACCCGCGGGACTGGCCTTCGAACGCCGAAGACTGAAGCTGAAATGGCTATCAAACGACCTCGGAAAACAGGAATTGAAACAACTGTCACCGTATTGCCACCGTATTGCTGGCCATGACGGAGAGGGCGTCGCTCTCAAATTGTCCGGGCGGCCTGCGTCCAACAGTCAGCGTGATGAGGCTCAACAAGTCCTTCCTGATAACCAGAAATCGTAGTAGGCTACGACTCATGGAGGTCAGAAGGGCTCCGGGTCTTTTACCGCGTATCGGAAATGGACGAAACGGCGGAGGAAAGAGTCTAAAGACACATTGTGTATGTGCAAGAATCGAATTTGTGACGGGTTTGTGCGCTTAAGCCATTGAAAATATCGGAAGTCTGCCAGAGCTGCAGCGGCCGGCGCCCGGCGGCGACGCAACGCCTGCATGAGCTCGAGGAGCCGCTTCGCGCGGGACATCCGCCTTCTATCGGCTCCCGCCGACCGCCGCGCAGGTCCAGACCGGAAACGAGCACTGCCGGCCGGAGGGCAGGGCGCGCCCGTCGGGCAGGGCGTAGGCGACCTGGCTCACATGCCTGTTGGTCATCACGATGCGCACGTCGCAGGGCGCGTCGGGCTGAAGCAGGCTGAAGTTGAGCCCGGCGGCCCAGGGCGGGCTGTCAGTCGTCGTCACGCCGTTCCGGTAGGTCCAGATCTCCGTCGCCTGCGCTGGCCTTGTCACCCGCGCCGGCCGGCCGCCCATGCAGGCGAGGACCGTCCGCTCGGACATGCCGATCATCGTATTCTGAACGAGCGGGTCGGTCTCCGGCGCCTCGGCGCAGCCGGCGAGCGCCAGCGCGGCGAGCCCTGCTGCGCCTATTGTCTCGATTGTCCTCATGCTTCGCCCCCCAAAGCTTCAGGCCGCAGGATCGCGATCCGCGTGTCGCCGTATGTCCGCTCGTCGATCTTAACGAGGCCCGGCGGGGCGGCGAACTCCGCCTTGGCCGCCTCCTCGACCACGCAAAGCGCATCCTCATCGAGCCAGCCGCCGGCGATAAGCGCAGTGAGCGCCGGCGCCGCGAGGTCGCGTTCATAGGGCGGGTCGAGGAAGGCGAGCGCGAACGGACCGCCCGCCGGGGCGGCGCCGAGCCTCGTCGCGTCCGCCCGCCAGATGCGGGTGACGCCGCCCAAGCTCAGCGCCTCGACGTTGGCGCGCAGAAGCGCGCGCGCCTCCGTCCCGTTGTCGACCAGCAGCGCAAACCGCGCGCCGCGCGACAAAGCCTCGATCGCCAGCGCTCCCGATCCGGCGAAACAGTCGATCACGCGCCGGCCCTCGATCCGCCCGGGATAGCGGTGCTCGAGAATGTCGAACATCGCTTCTCTCAGCCGCTCCGAGGTCGGGCGGATGTCGCGCGAGCCGGGCGTGGAGAGGACGCGACCCTTGAGGCGGCCGCCGACGATCCGCATCGGCTAGCGCTTCCCCGGCGGACGACGCGGTCCGGCGCCGCCCTTGGATGGCCCGCCGCCCGGCCTGCGGCCGCCGCCGGGCGCGCCCATGGGCTTGCCGCCACGCCCGCCGGGCGCCCGGCCGCCGGATCCGCCCGGCCCGCCCGGTCCGCTGCGGGACGAGGCGCCGCGCGGCGCGTCGTCACGTCCACGGGGGGCGTCGCCCTCGGCCTTCGGCGCCTGCGTGCGCGGCCGGAATTCATCGCCCCCGGCACGGGGCGGCCGAGGCGCGTCGAAGTTCTTGCCCTTGCGCTCGCCGCGCGGCTTGAACTCGGCCCTGGCCCCACCCTCCTTGCGTTCCGCCCGTGGCGGTCGCTCGCGACCCGCGCCGCTGGCCGGACGCGGGCGCGACGCGCCCGAGCCCCGGTCCGTGCGCTCGCCGCGCGGCTTGAACTCTGGGCGCCCGCCGCCCTCCCGGCGTTCCGCCCGCGGCGGCCGCTCACGGCCCTCGCCATCACGCGCCCGCGTAGCCTCGAACGAAGCCGGCCGGCGCGGCCGCTCGGGGAACTCCCGCCGCGCATCGCCCCCCGGGCTACGACCCGGGGGCCGGCCGCGGCGCGGACCTTCCTTGCGCGGGCGTCGCGCGGGCGCCTCAGGCGCTTCCGCCTCGGGGCGCGTCTTCGAGATGCGCTCGACCGCGACCGTGCGGCCTTTGCGGTCCGTTGTGGCGCCGCGCGCGATCCGCTTGCGTGGGGCCGCGGCGTCGACGGCGTCCGCGGCGATCTCCGCCCGCAAGGCCGACACGTGCTTCCGCCTGCGCTCGGGCGTCGAGGGCGCGGGGGGCTTGCGACGCGGTGGCTCGTCCCGGTCGCGTTCAAAGTCCGGCCGGCGCGCCCGGCCGGCGCTCTTGCCCGCGCCCCCGGGCCGTTTCGGCCGCTCCTCGCGCGGCGGCTCGGCCGGGGCCGCCCGCTCGACGATCGGCGCGTCGAAATCGACGCCAGCCTCGCGGGCGAGCTTTAGGCCAAGCTGGTCGCGCAGGATGCGCGTGCGCACTTCCGTGATCTCGCCTTCGGCAAGGTCGCCAAGCTCGAACGGGCCAAACGAGACGCGGATCAGGCGGTTGACCGCGAGCCCGAGGTGCTCCAGCACCCGCTTGATCTCACGGTTCTTGCCTTCGCGCAGCCCTATGGTGATCCAGGCGTTGGAGCCCTGCTCGCGGTCGAGCCGCGCCTCGATCCCGGCATAGTGGATCCCGTCGAGGGTGATTCCATCGCTCAACGGGTCGAGGCGCGCCTGGTCGACTGCCCCATGGGCGCGGACCCGGTAGCGGCGCAGCCAGCCGGTCGCGGGCAGTTCGAGCACCCGCGCAAGCCCCCCGTCGTTGGTGAGCAGCATGAGGCCCTCGGTGTTGATGTCGAGCCGCCCGACGGCGATGAGCCGCGGCAGGTCCGGCGGCAGGCGCTCGAAGATGGTCTGCCGCCCCTCGGGATCGCGCGCGGTCGTAACGAAGCCGCGGGGCTTATGGAACAGGAAGAGGCGCGTGCGCTCCGGCGCGCCGAGCCGCACGCCGTCGACCCGCACGTCGTCCGCCTCGGATACGTTGTAGGCCGGACTCTCGAGCGCCTTGCCGTTCACCGTCACGCGACCCGCGGCGATCCAGGTCTCCGCCTCGCGGCGCGAGCAGAGACCCGCCCGCGCCATCACCTTGGCGATGCGGCTGCCTTCGCGAACCTCGGGCTCCGGCTTGGCGTCGTCGCTCATTCTCGTTCGAATCCATCCGCGCGGTCTGCCGGATTGCCCGGCGAGGACGCTTGTCCTAAGCCGGAAGGGACCCGCTCGCCAGATGAAAAGCGCGCGCGGCGTCGAGCGGCGAGGGCGCGGTGCCGAGGGAAGCGGGCGAAGCGAGCGATCCGATGAGCGTCGCCTTCGGCGAAGCGCGCGCCGCCGAGAGGCGAGACGAGGCGCCGATCGGCGCGGCGCTCGCGCGCGACGGCGTCGTCATCGCGCGCGCAGGCAACCGCACCCGCGAGCTCGCCGATCCGACGGCGCACGCCGAACTCCTCGTCATCCGCGAGGCCGCCGCCGCGATTGGTTCGGAGCGGCTGGTCGGCTGCGATCTCTATGTGACGCTCGAGCCCTGCGCGATGTGCGCTGGCGCGATCTCCCACGCCCGCATCCGCCGCCTCTATTACGCCGCGCCGGACCCAAAGGGCGGGGCGGTCGATCACGGGCCCCGGTTCTTCAGCCAGCCGACCTGCCATCACGCGCCGGAGGTCTACGGCGGCATCCGAGAAAGCGAGGCGGCGACAATGCTGCGCGCGTTCTTCGCGGCGAGACGGTAAAAACCCGGACGCGGCTTGCCAAAGACGTCGCCGCAGCGACATGATGACGGCATATCGTCTCGACCGGGAGGAAGTTCGATGCCCCGTCCGCCGTTCCGCGCCGACCATGTCGGCAGCTTCCTGAGACCCGAGCGCCTCAAGGTGGCGCGCGAGAAATTTGCGGCCGGCGAGCTTGCGGCGCAGGACCTGCACGCGCTCGAGGACGCGTGCATTCGCGAGGTCGTCCGCGCCGAGGAGAATGTGGGCCTCAAGGCGGTCACCGACGGAGAGTTTCGCCGCACCTATTTCCACGTCGATTTCCTCGAGCGGCTCGAGGGCGTCGAGACCCATTACGGCGAATATGTTTCCAGCTTCCGCAAGGACAACGGAACGCAGGTCGGCTTCAAGCCGCCGACCATGCATGTCGGCAGCAAAGTCAAATGGGTCGCGCCGATCCAGGGGCCGGACTTCGACTTCCTGAAGTCGGTCACGACCCGCATGTCGAAGGTCTGCGTTCCCGCGCCGTCGATGCTGCATTTCCGCGGCGGACGCGAGGCGATCAGCGAGGCGGTCTATCCGAAGCTCGAGGACTTCTACGAGGATCTCACCGCAGCCTACCGCGCCGAGGTCGCCGACCTTGCCGCCCGCGGCTGCCGCTACCTTCAGTTCGACGACACCAACCTCGCCTATCTCTGCGACCCCGAGATCCGCGCCCGCACCAAGGCGCGCGGCGACGAACCCGACGCGCTGACCCGCCTCTACTGCCGGCTGGTCAACGACTCGATCCGCGACCGGCCGGCCGACATGACGATCTGCGTCCATCTCTGCCGCGGCAATTTCAAGAGCGCCTGGGTGGCCCAGGGTGGCTACGAGCCGGTCGCCGAGATCCTGCTCAACGAGATGAAAATCGACGGCTTCTTCCTCGAATACGACGACGAGCGCTCGGGCGACTTCGCGCCGCTGAGGTTCGCGCCGAAGAGCGCAACCATCGTGCTCGGCCTGATGAGCTCGAAAAAGGCGGCCGCCGAGCCCAAAGACGAGGTCAAGCGCCGCATCGAGGAGGCGACGAAATACGTGCCGCTCGACCAGTGCGCGTTGTCCCACCAGTGCGGCTTCTCCTCGACCGCGCACGGCAACGACCTTTCCGAGGCCGACCAGTGGATCAAGCTCGCCCGCCTGGTTGAGATCGCCGAGGAGGTCTGGGGCGAGGCGTAGGGCGAGGATCGGGCTCCCGCCGCGTTGCGCCGCCGACCTTGCGGGGCTATCGTTTGGGCGCTCTGACAACTCGGGACGCAAGCGTGGACGGACGCCGCAGCAAAGCATCTAGCGCCCGCAAGCCGAATGGCCGGATGACGCGAACGGCCGCGTCGAGCGCGGCCTTGCTCGGCCGGCGCGAGTCCCGGGCCGCTCGGGGTCGACGCTGATGGACGAGATCGTCTTTCTGTTCGATGTCGACAACACGCTGCTCGACAACGACCGCATTCAGGCCGACCTCAAAGACCATCTCGCCGCCTCATTCGGCGCAGCCGCGCGCGACCGCTACTGGGCGATCTTTGAGGAGTTGTTCGCGGAATTGGGCTACGCCGACTACCTGGGCGCGCTCGAGCGCTATCGCGTTGAGGACATGCACGATCCGCGCCTCCTCGAGATGTCGACCTGGCTGATTGACTACCCGTTCGCGGATCGGCTCTATCGGGACGCGCTCGACGCCGCGGCGCATGTGTCTCAATGGGGCCGCACGGTCGTCCTCTCCGACGGAGACGCGGTGTTTCAGCCGCGCAAGGTGCAGCGCTCGGGGATCGGCAAGGCGTTTGGGGACAGGGTGCTGATCTTCATCCACAAGGAGCAGGAGCTCGACGACGTCGAGCGCCGCTATCCGGCCAAGCGCTACGTCCTGATCGACGACAAGCTGCGGATCCTTTCCGCGGTGAAGGCGATCTGGGGTGATCGGGTGACGACCGTCTTCCCGAAGCAGGGACACTACGCCAGCGACCCTCAAGTGCTTGCGCAATATCCGCCGGCCGACGTCGCAATCGAGCGGATCGGCGACCTCATCGCGCTCGACCGCGCCGCGCTCACGCCATCGATTCGTGCGGGAGATCGGACATGAAAGCCGCCGATGCACTCGACGCCGGGCAGAGCCTCAAGGCCGGCGTCGAGCTTGACCTGCCGGCGATCGAATTGAAATTTCCAACGCTCGGCTGACCAAACGGAGACGCTCCGATGCCCGATACGACTAGCCTGCCCGACAGCAAGGAATGGAAGGCGCTTCAGGCGCATTACGAGTTGGCGAAAGACCTCACGCTTCGGGCCCTGTTCGCCGAGGACCCCGGTCGCGCCCAGCGCTTCACGGCGGAGGCCGCCGGCCTCTTCCTCGACTATTCGAAGAACCGGATCACGGACGAGACGGCGCGGCTTCTCCTCGATCTTGCCCGCGCCCGCGGCGTGGCCGCGCGCCGGGACGCGATGTTTGCCGGCGAAAAGATCAACGTCAGCGAAGGGCGCGCCGTGCTGCACGTCGCGCTTCGGGCGCCGCGCTCGGAGAAAATCCTGGTCGACGGCAAGGACGTCGTTCCCGAGGTCCACGAGGTGCTCGACCGGATGGCGGCCTTTTCGGACAAACTGCGCTCGGGCGAGTGGAAGGGGCACAGCGGCAAGCGCATCCGCACGGTGATCAACATTGGCATCGGCGGCTCCTATCTCGGCCCCGAAATGGCCTACCGGGCGCTGCGGAAGTTTCGCGATCCGAACCTCGACGTGCGCTTCGTCGCCAACGTCGACGGCGCGGACTTCGAGAAGGCGACCGCTGGCGTCGACCCCAACGAGACGCTGTTCATCATCGCCTCCAAGACCTTCACCACGCTCGAGACGATGACCAACGCCAACGTCGCGCGGGAGTGGCTTGTCAAGGGGATCGGCGCCGAGGAGGGCGTCGCCAAACATTTCGTCGCGCTCTCGACCAACGCGGAGGCGGTGAAAAAATTCGGTATCGACACCGCCAACATGTTTGGGTTCTGGGACTGGGTCGGTGGCCGGTACTCGATGGATTCGGCGATCGGGCTATCGACCATGATCGCGGTCGGGCCGGACAATTTCCGCGAGCTTCTCGCCGGGTTCCACGCAATGGACGAGCATTTCCGCACCGCGCCGCCCGAGCGCAACATGCCGATGCTGATGGGCCTCCTGACCATCTGGTACAACAACTTCTTCGGCGCGCAGACCGTCGGGGTCATGCCCTACGCCGCCGATCTCGCCCGCTTCCCGGCCTATCTCCAGCAGCTGCAAATGGAGAGCAACGGTAAGCACGTCGATCTCGCCGGTGAGCACGTCCATGTCCAGACCGGACCGGTCATCTGGGGCGAGCCCGGCACCGATGGGCAGCACTCCTTCTATCAGCTCATCCATCAGGGGACGAAGCTCATCCCCTGCGACTTCATCGGCTTCTGCCATCCCCTGAGCGCCAACGCCAAGCAGCACGACCTCCTCATGGCGAATGTGTTCGCGCAGGCCGAGGCGCTTGCGTTTGGCAAGACCGCCGAGGAACTGACGGCGGAAGGCTCGAAACCGGCGCAAACCCCGTTCCGCGTCTGCGAGGGCAACCGTCCGACCAACACGATCCTTGCCGAGCGCCTGACGCCCCACACGCTCGGGGCGCTGGTCGCCCTTTACGAGCACAACGTCTTCACCCAGGGCGCGGTCTGGGGAATCGACTCCTTCGACCAGTGGGGTGTCGAACTCGGCAAGGTGCTCGCCCAGCGCATCATCCCGGAACTGGCCGGCGGGGCGGCCGAGACGAAGGCGCATGACAGCTCGACCAACGCGCTGATCGGCCGATACCGGAAACTCCGCGACGCAGGCTGAGGATGATGATTTCTGATCGATCCGCGCCGCAAACCCTCATCCGGCCCTTCGGGCCACCTTCCCCCAGAGGGGGAAGGGGGACGCCCCTCTCCCATTGGGAGAGGGAAGCCGCCATAGGGCGTCCGGGAGGACGCCCGTCTTTCGACGGGCTGTGGCGGCAGGGTGAGGGTAGGCGGCGCAACCATAAGAGAGGGCCGGATGGAACAATCGCTCACCGTCACCGCCTCGGACGGCGCCGTCGCCGAGCTGGTCGTCTACCCCGACCTCGACGCGCTTGTCGTCGGCGCCGCGGAGACAATCGCCCGCGACGCGGCGCATGCGATCGCCGAGCGCGGGCGGTTTTCGATCGCGCTCTCTGGTGGAAACACGCCGAAGCCGGTCTATGCGCGCCTGGCGGGGCTTAAGGGCGTCGACTGGAGCCGCGTGGTCGTGGTTTTCGGCGACGAGCGCTGCGTGCCGCCGGACGATCCGCAGAGCAACTTCCACATGGCGCGCGCGGCGCTGCTCGACCACGCTCCGATCCCTCCGGAAAATGTCCATCGGATGCGCGGGGAGGACGATCCGAGGCGCGCTGCGGCGGCCTACGCCGAGGAACTCACGAAGGCGCTCGGCGAAGGCTGGCGCCTGGATCTCGCGCTCCAGGGGCTCGGCGACAACGGTCACACCGCTTCGCTCTTTCCGGGCCTTGCGGCGATCGAGGAGACGAGCCGGCCGGTCGTCGCGGCCTATGTCGAAGTGGTCGGGATGTGGCGGCTGACCCTCACTCCCCCCGCCATCAATGCGGCGCGAAAGGTCGCGTTTCTTGTCTCCGGCCCGGGTAAGGCCGACGTCCTGGCGCGTGTGCTGCAGGGCCCGTACGACCCGACCGTCCTGCCCTCGCAGATCGTGCGGCCCAAGGACTCGCGCGCTCTGTGGCTGGTCGACGCCGCCGCGGCGGCGAAGCTGCAGGCGACAAGCTGACCGTCATAGCGCCGCCGCCCCAGCAGCCCGCAGATCGGGTTTGCAAGCGTGTGTTCCGTCGCCCCCCGCTCAGTCGATGTGGGATTGAGTAAAGTGTGACCGGAATCACGTAATCAAGGCCCCGGTCGGAGCCGTGTGATACCCGTCACGGCGGGTGATCTCGACATGATCCCACGCGCTGTTTGCTTGCCAGTTTTGGAGGAACGCATGGCCAATCCGGGGCAACCCACCATTAGTCTGGGCGCGACGGGCGATGTGGTGAAGCGGTTGGAGCGTGCGCTGTGGCGAACGCCCGATCACTCCGTCAGCATCGACGGCGTTTTCGGTCCGCAGCTGGAGGCAGCGGTCAAGCTGTTCCAGGAGGGCCAGTTGACGGTCGATGGAATCGTCGGTCCGGAGACCTGGGCGGCCCTGCCGGACGGAGGGCCGATGCCGACGCTGCAACTGGGTTCGACGGGACCGATCGTCAGCGGTTTGCAGACGGTGCTCACCGACGGCGCATCCGAGTGGAGCGCAGCGCCGCACAAGATCGACGGCATTTTCGGGCCGGATACGAGGGCCGCCGTCGTCGCGTTTCAGGCTTGGGGCGGCGTCTCGCAGAATGGGATCGTCGACGACCAGACCTGGGCTGTTCCGTTGCATGCGATGAACGCCACGCTGGAAAGCATGGTGGGCTTAGACTACGTGATCGGCTGACACGCTTTTGGAGGAGAGATGCGTTGAATTTGCTTTTTTGTTCAGCGCTGCTTTTGATCAGTGTCACCACCGCCCGAGCCGTAACTCCGGATGATCCACCTCCAACACAAATTCTGACCTGTGGCGGAAGCGTCATTACAGACGCCGGGAGTTCCAGTGTAGGTACTGGCGTCTCCTGTGGAGCTTTGACACGATTCAAGCCGTCATAAATTCCAAGAAGGGAGATCACGTCCTGATTTGTCTTGTATTTATTCCTGGGCATTGTCCGGCGGGCGACACGCGCGGAAAAGTATACACGACAACGAACCTGCGCACCCTTAAATCGTGGACTGCTCAGAACTCTGAGCCGTGCCTATCCGGTTAAGACCCTCACCCGCTACATCTAGGGTGTTGCCACTCCCCTGAGTAAAGCTCGGCGTAGGTCGGAGCCGTCGCATCGCCTGCGATTCCGAGGAGAGAGCGGAAGGCGTTGAACGGGTAGAACCGCCGATTGAAGCGGAACGTGAACTCGTTGAGGTAGGCTTGCAGGTGCTTGGCGCTGACGCCGTGATGGATGCCGTTGAGCCAGGTCTTCAGATTGCTAAAGACGAGGTGGGAGATCGGTAGGAACTCCTCGGCGACCTCAGGGTCGCCGCATTCGGCGATGGCGTGGTGATCGTAGCCACGCGCCCGCAGACTGCCATAGGCGCTCCAATCATCGGTGACGAGCAGGGTCCCCGGCATGACGGCGCTTCCGACGAATTCGCACAACGTTTCGGCAGAGCGGTCAGGGGCGATGGCGAGTCGAACGCGCCCAGCATACCGGCCGTCCTTTCTCTTGTCCTGCGCCGTGCCCGGCTTGCGGTGGCGAACCTCGACGGCGGCGGCGACCAACGTCTTGTGGTGGACGCCTCGACCCTCGCCGCGTGTCTTTCCGCCGACGTAGGTCTCATCCACCTCGACATGTTCACCCACCCTGCCGCCGATCCGATCCTGATCGGGCCGCACCATGCCCGCGCGCAGCTTGTGCAGGATGCCAAAGGCGGTCTCGTAGCGGGTTAGGCCCAGTTGCCGCTGGAACTGCACCGCCGATACGCCCTGCGTTTGGCTGGCGACCAGATAGGCGGCCCAGAACCACACGCTCAGTGGCGTATGGCTGCGCTCCATGACCGTGCCGACCGTCAGCCCAGTATTCTTGCGACATTTCCGGCAGCGCAGGACGCCAGGGCGGTTATCAAAGCGGAGCGGTTCTCCGCCCATTCGACAGTGCGGGCAGACGAACCCACCGTCCCAGCGGGACTTTTCCAGATAGGCGGCGCAAGCCGCGTCGTCAGGGAAAAGGCGCTGGAACTCGGGAAGCGACCGTGGGAAGGCCAAGCTCGCGTGGTCGAGAACATCCATGCCCTGTACCATTATCCGCTTTGCGCCCACACTATGTCCGCCCATCTTGGGCGTCAAGCGGATAGGATTGAGCCTCAGGGGATCTGAATGTAGTGGGCGTGGGCGTTAACCGGATAGGCACGCTCTGAGCACAGCTGCGGCGGCGCTTAGAGCGGTTTTCGACCACGCTGAATTGTCATTGCGAGGAGCGGAGCGACGAAGACCTGGGCTGTTCCGTTGCATGCGATGAACGCCACGCTGGAAAGCATGGTGGGCTTAGACTACGTGATCGGCTGACACGCTTTTGGAGGAGAGATGCGTTGAATTTGCTTTTTTGTTCAGCGCTGCTTTTGATCAGTGTCACCACCGCCCGAGCCGTAACTCCGGATGATCCACCTCCAACACAAATTCTGACCTGTGGCGGAAGCGTCATTACAGACGCCGGGAGTTCCAGTGTAGGTACTGGCGTCTCCTTTAAGAACGGCTTGACCCAGTGGAGCTTTGACACGATTCAAGCCGTCATAAATTCCAAGAAGGGAGATCACGTCCTGATTTGTCTTGTATTTATTCCTGGGCATTGTCCGGCGGGCGACACGCGCGGAAAAGTATACACGACAACGAACCTGCGCACCCTTGAATCGTGGACTGCTCAGAACTCTGAGCACAGCTGCGGCGGCGCTTAGAGCGGTTTTCGACCACGCTGAATCGTCATTGCGAGGAGCGGAGCGACGAAGACTGTATGCCCTTGCGCTGAGGCGGCGGCTCGCCCTCGATGCGCGTTGCGAGGGTTGCCCGGATAGGCCGGGCGGAGCCTCACGCAAGGAGGACGAGGCATGAAAGATTATAGCGAAGTTTTCGTCGGCATGGACGTGTCGAAGTCGAGTATCGCGGTAGGGTTGGCTGACGGCGGAGGCGCGGCCGAGGCGAGGTTTCTCGGGGAGATCGAGGCGAACGAGGCTGCGGTGACGAAGCTGGTCCGCCGCCTGTCTGGCAAGCACGACAAGCTGACGTTCTGTTACGAGGCGGGGCCGACCGGCTACGGTCTTTATCGGCTGATCGGCGAGCTTGGGCATGCGTGCCGGGTGGTCGCGCCCTCGCTCATTCCGCGCAAGCCGGGCGATCGGGTGAAGACCAATCGCCGCGACGCCTTGAATCTGGCGCGCTTGCTGCGGGCCGGCGAGCTCACCGCCGTGTGGACGCCGGACGAGCGGCACGAGGCGATGCGCGATCTGGTGCGGGCGCGCTCGACGGCCGCCTTCGACCTCAGGATCAAGCGCCAGCAGACCGGCGCCTTCCTTTTGCGTCTCGGACGCGTCTATCCCGGTAAGAAGACATGGGGCGGCGCGCACCGGAAGTGGCTGGCGAGCCAAGCTTTCGCCCATCTCGAGCAGCGCATCGCCTTCGAGGAGCAGGTGGCCGCGATGGACGAGGCGAAGGCGCGCATCGCCCGGCTGGAGAAGGCGATCGAGGAGGCGGTTCCCGATTGGTCGCTGGCGCCGATGGTCACGGCGCTGATGGCGATGCGCGGGATCGACCTCGTCGCGGCGACGGCGATTCTGGCCGAAGTCGGCGACCTCGGGCGCTTTCGGACGCCGCGCGAGTTGATGGCCTGGCTGGGGCTCGTGCCCTCGGAGTCCTCAACCGGCGACCGAGTCAGGCGCTTCGGCATCACCAAGGCCGGCAACGGCCGGGCGCGCAAAACCCTGATCGAGAGCGCTTGGCGCCATCGCTTTCCTGCGCGCATCGGTCAGGCCAAGCTCGCCCGGGTCGAGGCGGCGCCGCCGGCGGCGCGGCGGATCGCCTGGAAGGCGCAGATGCGGCTCACCGCGCGCTACCGGGCGCTGATGCGCAAAGGCAAGACGAAGAGCGTCGCCGTCACGGCGGTCGCGCGCGAACTCGCCGGCTTCATCTGGGCGATCCATCGCGCGCTTGAGCAGGAGCAAGCCGTCGCATGAAGCCGCTCGCTCGCTACAGCGCAATTTGGGAGCGCGCTTCGCGAGCGGCTTCATGCGATCCCGCGCCATCGCGGGCGGCGCGCCATCGCGTCGACTGACCCCACACAGACCGAGGAGGGATACGGCAGACGGATGCAACAAACATTGCGCAGCGGCGGGGGTGAAGCCGCGGCAGGGGAACTCCCGAGGATTGCAAGTGGCCGATCGACGCATCGACGCCCGTACGAAGACGTGGAGCAGCCCCGGACGAAACTCGGACATGCGGAACAAATACGCGTATTAGAGCTTGATCACCGACGTCCAACAGGCCTCGCCCCCACCTCTGCGCAATCATCCAACGCCATCACTCCGCCCACCCCTGAAGCGGAAACGGGAGGGTGCGTCCGACCCCTTGACGAAGGACATAAGAGCAATCCAGGGGATCGTAGAGCGCCCGACGTTCTGCTGGATTGCTTCCCCCCGGGCTCTTTGACCCGGGGGTCGCTCGCAATGACGAGGGCGCTTCGATTTGATCGAAAACTGCTCTAAGCGTAAACTCCTGCAAATCTTGCGCCTGCTGATGACTTCGAGCCGATGACTGTCGTCGGGCTCGGCGGCGGCGCATTGAGATGAATTGGTGAAGGCGTTCATTCAGGTTATAGCGGCCAACACGGAGCCCCCCCATGCGCATCGCGACCGCAATCGCTACCGCAGCCGCCGCCATTCTCGCGATTTTCGGATCGCCGGCGTCCTCCCGCGCCGACACATTCCTGGTCAAAGATATCCGGGCTTATTTGTTCTTTTCCAATTCCGGGCTCCTCTCGGAAAACATCGTTGGCTCGACGAAGACCTTCGACAATACCGTGATTGGCGAGGGCGAAGCCGGCGGGGCGGCGACCAACGTTCTGATCGATCTCGTGCTTGCGAATGGCGATGGGCCGGGTCCGAAGCAGACGGCGACCCTGCAGGTTGCCTATACGGCGTTCGGCGCGACATGACGCTCACCCGAACTTTCGACAACAGCACGTTTACCGCCGGCGAGGTTCGACACGAATCCGTGCTGATCGAGAACGCGACCTGTTACCCGGTCACGATCGAAGCGCGCGTTGGCAATTCAGCGCCGAAGAAGGCGACGCTCAAATTTGGCTGCGGAGAATAGGCGTGGCGTTCCTTGGCCAATCGGCGAGGACGACAACGGCGCGATTCTGGTCCTCCGATCCACGCGCAATGGCGCCGGCCATCCCGTCGGCAAACGCCTCGCTCCGGCGCGTCTTTTCTGCTTGAGCCCGGTTGCCCGGCAACGCCCTGGCGGATCAGCGATATCGACGTTCGACGACAAAAGCTTTGGAATAACCGTCGTTCGTGTTATGTTCTTTCCTGTCAGGCAGAACAGGGCGCATCGGACGGCGAGCGAGGACGGCATGAATACGAGGCCAAGGGGCCCCAGCACGAGGTTCACCCGGACGGCGCGGAAGCTACGGATGCTGGACCGCATGCGCGAGGGCTGGGCCTACCGCGACGTCGCCAGCGAGGAGGGGCTTTCGGCGACAGTTCTTTTAATTGCTATTTCTCTCGATCGCTTGATCGTGTCTTTGGCTTCGGACTGGGGCGCTCGTACGGCGCGGCATTCGAGCGCGGAAACGTGGCAATTGAAGGAAGCGTCGCCGTATTTAAATTACATGATATATATGTTTTATAAATCGAGCGCCGGCGGATCTGTCATCGAGACGAGCGCGTTGAGCGACGCGGCAGACGGGAGTCGGCCCTGGCATAATCCCGCATCCAATCGGTATCCTCGGCGCCTTGAATTCTGTGACAGTTTTGTGCGCTTAAAGCATTGAAAGCATGCGAGCCTTGCCAGAAGTGCATCACCGTCTCGACAGGACGCCGCTCTCCATCCCACCGATGTCACGTTGTCCACTTGCGATCAGCCGCAGACGCGACGATTGTGCCGATTTAACGACAGGACGCCCCCTGATCTCCTTGTCGCGCAAGCGACGGGGGGCGACGGCAGTTGAGGAAAGGAAAGTCGCCCAGTGAACGTCAAGTCAGACCTCGCCTGGTATCCGATCGACCGGTGCTTTGTCGGCGGGCGATGGGTGGCGCCGAGCTCCGGCAAGACGCTGCCCCTCGAAGACCCGTCGCGCGGCGTCACGATCGGCTCGATCGCGCGCGGGACGGGATCGGACGTCGACGCTGCGGTCGCGGCCGCCGAGCGGGCGCTCGCCGGAGACTGGGGGAAGCTGACCGCGACCGAGCGCGGGCGTCTGATGATGCGGCTGAGCGCGCTCATCACGAGCCGAGTCGAGGAGCTCGCCAGAATCGAGGCGCTCGACGTCGGCAAGCCGCTGAGACAAGGTCGTGCGGACGCTCTCGCGATGGCGCGCTACATGGAGTTCTACGCCGGCGCGGCCGACAAGGTGATGGGCGAGACCATTCCCTATCTCGACGGCTACACCGTCTATACCTTGCGCGAGCCGCATGGGGTCACAGGCCATATCGTGCCGTGGAACTATCCGATGCAGATCGCCGGCCGCACGATCGGCGCAGCGCTGGCGATGGGCAACGCCTGCGTGCTGAAGCCGGCGGAGGAAGCCTGCCTCACCTCGCTGGCGCTCGCCGATCTCGCGCGCGAGGCGGGCTTTCCGGACGGCGCCCTCAACGTCGTGCCGGGCCTCGGCGAGGAGGCGGGCGCAGCGCTCGCGGCCCATCCCGGCGTCCGCCATCTGTCCTTTACCGGCTCGGTCGCCGTCGGGGCGCTGGTCCAGGCCGCCGCCGCCCGACATGTCGCGCCGGTGACCCTGGAACTCGGCGGGAAATCGCCCCAGCTCGTCTTCGCCGACGCGGACCTCGACCGCGCTGTGCCGTTCCTCGTCAATGCCGGCGTCCAGAACGCCGGGCAGACCTGCTCGGCGTCTTCCCGCATCCTCGTCGAACGAAAGCGCTTCGATGAGGTCGTCGCGCGCATGTCGGAGCGCTATCGGGCGCTACGGGTCGGGCCGGCCGACGCCGACCTCGACGTCGGCCCGCTCATCTCCGCCCGGCAGAAGACGGTGGTCGTGGGTTTTCTGGCGGCCGGCGCCGATCTCGAGATCGCCGCCCGGGCGTCGATCATCGCGGACGCTCCTTCCGGCGGGCATTACGTCGCGCCGGTCCTGTTCGCCGACGTGCCTTCCGACCATCGCCTGGCGCGGGAGGAGATTTTCGGTCCCGTCCAGGTCGTCATTCCCTTCGAGGACGAGGCCGAGGCCGTGGCGGTCGCCAATGGCACGGGCTACGGGCTGGTGGCGGGCGTGTGGACGGGGGACGGGGGACGGCAGATGCGGCTCGCAAGGGCGTTGCGCGCCGGGCAGGTGTTCCTCAACAATTATGGGGCGGCCGGCGGGGTCGAACTGCCGTTCGGCGGCGTCGGCAAGTCCGGACATGGGCGCGAGAAAGGGTTCGAGGCGCTCTACGACTTCTCGGCCCTGAAAACGGTCGCGGCGTGGCACGGCTGACCGGCGGACACAAACGCCCGCTGCGGCGATCCGAGCCCAGCGGCGGGAGAGCGGATGGCCGCCCAGCCTCCGGTTCTTCGTGCCGCATTTGCGGCGGCGGGCTATGGAAATGCGCGTCGGTGCCATATGCGCGCCGACGCCCCGTTCTGGTTGGCTCGAATTGAGACTACGCCGCCTCTTCGATCTCTGTAACGGCGACCTGGCCGGCGGCCGCCTTCGCTTGCCGGGCAGCCGTCTTCTGGAGCTGCGCCTCGATCGCCTTCAGAGCATCGATTTCGTTCGACTTCTGAACAGCGGCGATTTCGCGAACCATCCGATCCAGGGCCGCCTCATACAGCTGCCGCTCGGAGTACGACTGCTCGGGCTGCGCCTCGGAGCGGTAGAGATCCCTGACCACTTCCGCGATCGCAGTGATGTCGCCGGAATTGATCTTGGTCTCGTATTCCTGCGCGCGCCGCGACCACATGGTCCGTTTGATGCGGGCTCGGCCACTAAGAATATCGAGAGACCGCTTCGCCGTGTCGGGGTCCGAGATTTTTCGCATGCCCACGCCTGCGACCTTCGACGTCGGCACGCGCAAGGTCATTTTGTCCTTCGAAAAGCTGATCACGAACAACTCGAGCTTGAAACCGGCCACTTCCTGCTCTTCGAGCGCCACGATCTGGCCCACGCCATGCGCCGGATAGACGACAAACTCGTTCAGCTTGAAACCCTGCCGCTGTGCGGCCGCTTTGGCCGTCTTCGGCGACGCGACAGCCTCGTCCTTCGACGGCGGCTTCTGTTTGGCGTTGGGCGGCGCCGCTTTGGGCAGCGCGATCCCGCTCACGATCGTGGGCGCCGCCACCGACTTGATCTCCGGACCGGGCGCGGCGTCAATCTTCTCGACCTTCAATTCGGACTCCTCACTCGGGGCTTCGATTTTGCTCTTTGGCAGGTTTTTTATCTGCAATTTCGGGTCCACCACTCCGCCGTTCGCTTTTTCGGCGACGGCAAGACCGTTCACTTCGCGGGTCAATGTCTTTTTCGCTCCGCCTTTAGGGGTTGCCTTGCCGCCTTGATGAATTCCCTCTCGTGCGGTCGGTCGCGCCCTTTTCACGGTTTTCCCGCTCGTAGGGCGTTTTTTTGCCGTGGCAGATCGCGCAGAACTCGCGCCTGCCTTACTGGCTTTCTTCGGCGCCGCACGCGTTCTGGGTTGCGGTCGCTCTTTGGAGTTGGCGGTCTTCGCGCGAACGCTCTTTGCACGGCCAATTTTTTTTGCAGACCTCTTACGCGCCGCCATCGTTTCACACTCCACACGCCGCGCGCCATACTACGCCCGTGCCGCACCCTACGCCAGCACAGCCTGGAAGAACCGCCAACTACGCCTAGCTCGGCGCCAACGGTTGTAGGAAGATCCGCGCGACACGCCATTCCGTCCGCTGAACTGCGTTTAGCACAAATCTATCGAAATTTCAAAGGGTGAGAAGAACAATTATATAATGTTAAATAAGTCTGCGCACGAAACGCCTTTCTGCGCGAGAGCGCCGCTCTGTCAGGCGCCGCTCAATCGCCCTGCCCAGGCTCCGGAGAAAAGAAATCGTTAAACTTGTTCGGCTTGCCGTCAAATTCCTTGCCGTCCGCCGGAGGTTCTCGTTTGGCGGTTATATTTGGCCATGATTTCGAATATTCAGCATTCAGGCCCAGCCAAGTCGTCAACCCGGGCTCGGTGTCCGGCTTGATCGCTTCGGCGGGACATTCCGGCTCGCAAACACCGCAGTCGATGCATTCGTCCGGATGGATGACCAGCATGTTTGCTCCCTCATAGAAACAATCGACTGGGCACACCTCGACGCAATCCATGTACTTGCACTTGATGCAGTTCTCGACAACAACATAAGTCATAGGCTACGCCTCGTTCTGTTCCAGACAGAGTCCCGATCGTCTGTCGATTGCGGAGCGCATCGCCCACGGCCGGATAGGAGCCGGTCGTTGCGCCAGGCTCAGTTTCGCTTCTTGCTCTCCGATTCGAGGATCGAGCGCAACTCCATCAGCTTTGCGAAAGGCGACATGGGATCGACGAACGGCTTTCTCTCCCCGCCTGAGTGCGGTCCCGCCGCCGGCCGGCCGTCGCGTCTCTCGTCAGGTTTGGGCGGCGACTTGGGCGAGCGCCAAGTCTTCTGTCGAGCTACGTGAGCCGGCTTCCCGGCTGCCGAGCGTCCGGTCTGCGGGGCCGCGGCCTCGGCGGGGATCGCCGCGCCGGCCGCCGCGCCGCCTTGGGGGCCCTCGACGGGTCGCAATTGAGCGCTCTGAGTTTCCGGCGCCGAAAACTTCCGTCGCGCCTCGCGATGGGGCTTTGGGCGGCGCGGACCCGGGGTTCTCGCGAACCGCCAGATCGTGATGGTCTCATTTTCCGCCGGCGCCTCTTGCGGCGCTTCGATTGGCAGGTCGGGCGCCGACTGGATCTCGATCGGCGGATCCAAAGACGCAGCCTCCGCAGGATCCGTTTGTCCGGTCGGTTTGGAAGCCAAAGCTTCGAGGACCGGGGGATGAGCGTCGTCGGACGGCGCGCGCTGCGCGGACGAGTCAGCCTCCGCGGCCGGCGCGGCCAGCAAGTCGGCGACGTCATCGCGCTCGGCGATCGCGCCTTCTGGTTTCACGCTTTCGACCTGGTCTGTCGCGGCTGGCGAATTGCCCCGGTCCGCGACGTCGCCGCCCCCAGCTTCCGCGCCTTCGCGTTCCGGACTCTCGCCCTGGCTCGTCGCCGACGTCGGGGCGGCCGGGGTCGCAGCCGCCGGCCATACGATTTCGTTGCGTCCAACGGTCAGGCTCTCGAATCCCAGCGCTCTCAGGATGGATGAGAATCCGTCGCCGGAGCAGCCAGTCAGAGACGTCATCTGGCTGGTGACCTGGAAAGCTGGCGGGCCGGAACTTGATCCGTTCACGACCCGCAGAATCGACGCGGCGCGGATCATGTCGGCCAGACGCTCGACAATATCGACCCTGACCACCCGGTCGCCGCAGGAGCGAAACCCTCCGATCCGATAGGTTTCCGAACCGACCCGCGCGTCGGGCGGCGCCGAGGTCCGCCCCGACGACGCCATCGGGATCAGTCCTTGCGCCGCCGCATTGAGTTCTTCGTCCCCCTTCTGAATGCACCACAATTGCAGCGCCAGCGCCCTGGAGGCCGGACGGAGCGTCGACGGCACGTAAAGATAGAAAGAGCCAAATCGGACGCCGTGCTTTCTCAGCACGCCTCTCGCATTCTGGTCAAGACCTCGGACGACATTGCGCACCGGCTCGCGGTCCAGGACCCCCAATGCGTTGGCGATCCTGACGGCGAGATCGTGCAGTTGCGCCGAGCCCTCGTGGAGCCCGCGTAGCGAGAAAAGCGGCCCCAGCAGCCGCTGGATCGTCGCATTGAGCCACAGGTCAAGGCGCGTCACAACCAGCGTCTGCGCGTCGGCGGACATGGCCTCGTCCACGAGCAGAATCGCGCGAGGCGCCAGAACGTCATGGCCGGGCGCCAGCTTGGCGACGGAATCGCCGAGCCAGCGGATTGTGCCATCGCTCGCAAGCACGATGGACGAATCGACGGCCTGATGGAAGCGGGCGGCGCGGGCGTCCAGTTCGAGCGTCAGGGCCGCGCGTCGCTGTTCGTCGTCCGCACCTTCCTCGCCGGCGGCTCCGTCTCTCGCTCCCACGAACTGGAAACCTTGGAGACTGGAAAAGTCCGGCGCCGGCTGACTGGGTCCTGGAGGCAATCGTTCTTCGACGGACGTCGGGTCTCCGTCAGTCACCATGTGGCTCCGCGCCTCACGTCAGCAAGTGGATTCTGGGCCTTGGCCCGCGAAGGTTCGAGCGACGCACTCCTTATCCGACCCGCAAGCCGGCGCCAATAGACAAGGAGTTTGGCGCCTCGCCGCAACGACCGCAGGCGCGCGCGCACAAGGCGCCCTTTCAACGTCGATCCGTGTTCTTAGCATGGGGTTCGGACGCAGTCCCGACAATGTCGATTCGATTCAACGCTCATGACCTTGATTGCCGCCGATACAAGACCGCCCTTGCGCGGAGCTAGGCTAGAGACGGGTTATTAAGCTCGACGTGTCAAGACGGCTTCCGCCTTTGGATTGAATGTCGCTGTAGAATTGATCGACGAGCGCTGTGACGGGCAGCGATGCGCCGTTTCGACGCGCTTCATCGAGACAGATGGCGAGGTCCTTTCGCATCCAGTCCACGGCGAAGCCGAAGTCGAATTTTCTCGCGATCATCGTCTCGTGGCGATTGTCCATCTGCCACGATTGGGCGGCGCCTTTGGAAATCACCTCCACAACCTGTTTCGGGTCCAGACCCGCCAACTCCGCGAATCGGACGCCTTCCGAAAGCGCCTGCACAAGACCGGCGATGCAGATCTGATTGACCATCTTGGTCAATTGTCCTGCGCTGACAGGTCCCATGAGCCGGCACGACCGGGCGTAGGCGTCGATAAGCGGCTTGACCTTGGCGAAGTCCTCGTCGTCGCCGCCGCACATGACGGTCAGTTTTCCGTTTTCCGCGCCCGCCTGGCCGCCCGAGACCGGCGCGTCGATGAAGGCGAGACCGTGGGCTTTCGCTTCCCCGGCGAGTTCGCGCGCGACGGTGGCCGAGGCGGTCGTGTGATCGATGAACTGGGCGCCTTCCCGCATGCCGGCGAACGCCCCTGTGTCCCCGAGACAGACCGACCGGAGGTCATTGTCATTTCCGACGCAGGCGAAGACGAATTCGCGATCCTCGGCCGCCTCTCGCGGCGTTGGCGCGCTCCGCCCGCCATAGGTTTCGACCCACCTGGCGGCGACCGCGGAGGTCCGGTTGTAGACGACGGCGTCATGACCCGCGCGCGCGAGGCGTCCCGCCATTGGAAAACCCATCACGCCGAGGCCTATGAATGCGACTTTGCTCATCTCTGATCCTGTAGTTGGTCGAAACCTCGCCCTCGCGGCCGTTCCCGACGACTGGAGTCCGGACCATCCGCCTTTGAAAAGGGCGCCAAGGGCGCGTCCTCAGTCCGGAAAGACCACCGTCTTGCCGTGGTTCAGCAACACCCTGTCCTCGAGCACCTGGCTGAGCGCGCGCGCAAGCACCCGGCGCTCGATGTCCCGGCCCTTGCGCACCAGAACGTCGGGGGTGTCGCGATGGCTGATCCGCTCGACATCCTGCTCGATGATCGGCCCCTCGTCGAGGTCGGCGGTGACGAAATGGGCCGTCGCGCCGATCAGCTTCACACCGCGGTCGTGCGCCTGGTGGTAGGGCTTCGCCCCCTTGAAGCCAGGCAGAAAGGAGTGGTGGATGTTGATGCAGCGGCCCCTGAGCTTCGCCGCGAAGCCGTCCGACAGGATTTGCATGTAGCGCGCCAGTACGACGACGTCGGCTTTCGAGGTCCGGATGATCTCCCAGGCCTGAGCCTCCTGCTCCATCTTGGTCTCCCGGGTAACCGGCAGAAAGTGGAACGGAATGCCGTCGAAGTCGATGTGGGCGTAGGTCTCGCGCGGAGTGTTGGCGAGGATTGAACTGGACCCTATTCGTGGGACCACGGGAGGTCGGATTTAAGGTGTAATCTCGCCTGCCCTTGTCTTTCATGAATCAAGCCGTTTCTTGCTGCTTCTGCCTCTGCTGTGGGTATGTGGGCAACGCGTTTGCGTTGTCCAAGCGAAGCGGCATATCCACAGCCCTCGCCGCCGCCTCGGTCTTGTCCATGCCGGCGCGCCACACCGCCATCGGCATCTGGTTGTTCATCGCCTGGTGCGGGCGCCGAAAGTTGTAAAAGGTCATCCAGAAGCCGATGCCGGCCCGCGCCTCGCGGCCGTCGGCGTAGGCTTTCAGATGCACCTCTTCATACTTGATGGAGCGCCACAGCCGTTCGATGAAGATGTTGTCCATGAAGCGGCCGCGTCCGTCCATCGAAATCGCGACGCCAGCCGCCGCGAGCTTGCCGACGAAAGCCTCGGCGGTGAAAGTGGAGCCCTGATCGGTATTGAAAATCCTCGGCTTTCCGAACCGAAGCAGCGCCTCCTCCAGCGCCGCCGCGCAGAAGCTCGCGTCGTTGGTGTTCGACAGCCGCCACGCCAGAACCGCCCGGCTGGCCCAGTCGATGATCGCCACCAGATAGAGGAAGCCGCACGCCATCGGGATGTAAGTCACGTCGGCCGCCCACACATGGTTCGGCTCGGTGATCGCCAGGCCGCGCAGGAGATAGGGATAGATCTTGTGGCCGAGGGCGGCCTTGCTCGTGCCGGGACGCGGAACCAGCGCCTCGATCCCCATCGTGCGCATCAGACGCCGCACCCGCTTGCGGTTGACTCCGCAGCCCTCCTTGTTGAGTTCAAACGTCATCCGACGCGATCCGTAGAACGGCAGCTCCAGATGCAGTTCGTCGATCCGCCGCATCACCGCCAGATCGTCCGCCCCGGGCTCTGGCTTGGGGCGATAGATCCCCGAGCGCGCCACATTCAGCAGCACGCATTGCCGACGAACCGACAAATCCGCCGGGCGCTCCACCATCGCCCTTCGATCGGGCGCGCTCATCGCCCTGGCCTCCTGGCCAAGAAATCCCGTTCAACCGTCAGCTGGCCGATCTTGGCGTAAAGCCTGGCCGCCTCACGTTCGCGCTCCTCCTCGCCATCGCCCGAAACGCTCGCCCCGCGCGCGAACAGGCTCGCGACATTGTCGAGAACCTGCTTCTTCCAGGCATAAATCTGGTTCGGATGCACCCCGTGCCGCTTCGCCAGATCCGGAACCGTCGCATCCTCGCGAAGCGCCTCGAGCGCAACCTTCGCCTTGAACGCCGCATCAAACTTCTTGCGTGACTTCATCATTTTCTCGCTCCGTCGGTTGCGACAGAGCAGGACATTTCACACCTTACCCAATGGTCCTAAATCCGGGGTCCAGTTCAGATCGCAACCGGTTCCATCGCCATCTCGCCGCTGCGCCAGCGGTAGAGCAGGTCGACAAGGCAGTGGTCGAACCGAGAGACCATGATCGCCACCCGCTTTTTCCGCCCCGCGGGCCGCATCGACCAGGTCATGCCGTAGGATTCGGCGACCCCGCCAAAGCCGGCGCTGAGCGCGGCGACGTCCGCCTTAGCGCTCGCGGCGTTGAACTCGACCCGCATAAAGAAGCTGCCGGTGAGCGTATCGTCGAACTGCTGCGCGTCGAGAATGTTGAAGCCGCGGTCGAACAGGGCCGCCGAAACCCTGGCGACGATGCCCGGCTTGTTGGCGCAGGACAGGGTCAGAATGTGACGCTCCGTGGGCGGGCGGTTTTGACTTCCAGCGTCTTCAAGCATCACACACGCATCCTGTCTGTCGCCGGCCGCCGCGGGCTCTTCCCTACTCGCGTCGCCGGGGCGGAGACCACGCCATTTCCGTGTCCGTTTTCTCGCCTTTTCAAAGCCTTGCGGCGCTCTTCGCGAGTCCGCCCGCCATGCCAAACCGATGCCGCCACGTGACGGTTTGGCGCCGACGCGGCCTTTTCAGAGGCTTAGGCGCCAAAAACTGTCCAAAATCAACTGCCGGGACGCCGGCCGTCGCTCGTTGGGAGAGATCGGCGTCATGGCGAGCGTTGGCCGCCGGGCGAATCTCAAAGTAAAAAAGTTCGTAGTTTCGCTGGGAAATATTCGACTAAAATACACGCAGTAGCATACATTTATTATTAGAAGAGAATATTTGATTAGATCTGGCCAGAAAAACCCTCCATTAATTGTTACATCAATCTCGCATTGCTTTTCCACGCTTCGGCGCGCATTTGACTACTATCTGCCCACATCGGCAGATTGCGGTTTTATTTTGCTCTGGCGAAGCCGCAGCCTCCAGTGTCGGTCTTGAAAGCCATGACATCAATTCTCGCCGGCCTTTCGACAGCCCTCACAAAGGGGTTGTCCACCGCCCAGATGGCTTCCCTGCAGCCCTCCGACATCGCCGTGATGACGACGGCCCAGGCGGCGGTCCTGTCGTCCGCCCAAGTCGACGCGCTCAGCAAGAGCGCGCTCCAGTCGCTATCCTCGGCCCAGATTCAGGCCATTGCGACGTCGACGATCGCGGGCCTTGCGGCGGCGCAGGTCGCAGCCTTGACCCCTGCGCAGATTGCCGCGATGACAGCGGCGCAGATCGCGGTGCTCACAACCTCCTGCATTGCCGCGCTGTCAACGGCGCAGGCGGCAGACTTGACGCCTACCCAAATGGCGGCGCTGACGGCCGCTGAGGCCGGAGCGGTGACCGCCGCGGACGTCACGGTCCTCTCGTCGGCGCAGATCAACAGCCTCAGCGCTGCGGCGCTCCAGGCGCTCAAAGGGCTAACGACGGCGCAGGCCGCGGGCTTCACCGCCAAGACGATCGGCGCTTTGTCGGCGACCCAGTTCGTGGCGCGGATCGCCCCGATCGCTGGGACGCTGACGGCGGCGCAGGCCGCCGGGCTCACGACGACCGAGATCCAGGCGCTGACGGCGGCCGAGATCGCCGCGCTCTCGACGAGTGTCCTATCCGCGCTGTCGACGACCCAGATCGGGGCGCTGTCGGCGGCGCAGGCCGCAGCCCTGACGGTGAAGCAGATCGCCGCCCTGTCGGCGACCCAGATCGGCGCCCTGACAGCGACCGCGTTCGGTGGAATGACCCCGGCGCAGATCGCCACGATGACGCCAGCCCAGATCGCCGCGCTGACCACGGTCGAGATCGAGGCGCTGACCACGTCCGACATCGCCGTTCTGTCGGCGGCGCAGGCGGCGGCTGTGACGGCGGCCCAGATGGCGGCGCTGACGGCCGCGCAGGCCGGAGCGCTGACCGCCGCGGACGTCGCAATCCTCTCCTCCGCGCAGATCAACGGCCTCAGCGCTGCGGCGCTCCAGGCGCTCAACGGACTGACGGCAACCCAGTTCGCCGGCTTCACCGCCAAAACGATTGGCGCGCTGTCAGCGCCGCAGTTCGCCGCGCTGATCGCCCCGAACGCCGGCACGCTGACGGCGGCGCAGGCCGCCGGGCTCACGACGGCCGAGATCCAGGCGCTGTCGGCGGCGGAGACCGCTGCGCTCCCGACGAGCGCGATCGCCGCGCTGTCGACGACCCAGATCGGGGCGCTGTCGGCGGCTCAGGTCGCAGCCCTGACGGCAAAGCAGATCGCCGCGATGACGACTGCGCAGATTGCCGCGCTCTCGGCGGCCCAGATCGAGGCGCTCACCACGGCCGATATCGCCGCTCTGTCGACGGCGGAGGCGGCGGCTTTGACGACGGCCCAGATGGCTGTGCTGACGGCCGCGGAGGCCGGAGCGCTGACGGCCAAGGACGTCGCAATCCTCTCCTCCGCGCAGATCAACGGCCTCAGCGCTGCGGCGCTCCAGGCGCTCAACGGACTGACGGCAACCCAGTTCGCCGGCTTCACCGCCAAAACGATTGGCGCACTGTCGGCGGCGCAGTTCGCCGCGCTGATCGCCCCGAGCGCCGGGACGCTGACGGCGGCGCAGGCCGCCGGGCTCACGACGGCCGAGATCCAGGCGCTGTCGGCGGCGGAGACCGCCGCGCTCTCGACGAGCGTCATCTCCGCGCTGTCGACGACCCAGATCGGGGCGCTTTCGGCGGCGCAGGCCGCGGCCCTCACGGCCAAGCAGATCGCCGCGCTGTCGGCGACCCAGATCGGCGCCCTGACGACGGCCGCGCTCGACGGACTCGGCCCGTCCCAGATCGCCGATCTGACCGCGACCCAGGGGGCGGGGCTGTCGGCGACGCAGGTCAACGCCCTCTCGGTGGCGGGTCTCACGGCGTTCTGCAGCGCAGCCTTCGTGAGCATCGTCGGCAAGCTGTCGACGGCGACGCTCGAGTCCATGTCGACCCAAAGCTTCGACTCGCTGCTCGGCTCGCATTTGAGCCTCATTTCGACGTCGGCGCTCCAGGGAATCAGCGTCGCCGATCTTTCGTCGCTCACGTCCGCGGAACTCGCCTCGTTCACCTCGACGCAACTCGCCGCCATGTCGTCGGCGCAGCGGGCGGTCGTGAATGGCGCAAGCGTCAACCCGATCATTGCCGACGCCGAAGCGCACGAAGTCAACGGCTCGCTGAGCTATTCGGGGATGCTCGCCGTCCTGCAGGACGCCGACACGACCGGGATGACAGCCCAGAAGATGGCCGGCCTCCAGCAGCTCACCTCAGAACTCAACACGACCGGCGGCATCCAGACCTCGGCCTACGTTCAGCAGATCACCGACGACGTCGTGCTCGGCAACTCGGCCAACGCCTATTGGAACGGCGGATCGTCCACCGCGACTGCGCTCGGGAACCTGTCCGCCACGTCGACGCAGACTCAGCTCCAAGACTTGATCGGCAAGTGGTTCCTCGGAACCGACATGCCGTCAACCAACCTCACCGCGGTCGGGCAAACTAATTATTCGGTCGTCTACAAAGCGGTCCATGAGCCGCTGTTCACGGCCAATAATGATACGACTCCCTCGACCGGCAACATCAACCAGGGCTACCTCGGCGACTGCTACCTCCTGTCGGCGATCGGGGAAATCGCGTTGCAAGACCCGACGACGATCGAAAACATGATCACCGAGAACTCGAACGGAACCTATTCCGTCGAGTTCCAGATCAGCGGCAAGGCCGACTACGTCACGGTCAACAATGAACTGCCGGAAATGTCGAACGGCGGGAACTTTTACCCCGGATCGCCATTGTATTTCGAGAACGGCAACGGCGCGCTCTGGGCTCCCCTGGTCGAAAAGGCGTTCGCGCAGCTCGACGAGCAGTCCGGCGTCGCGACGGGCGAACTCGGCGTGAATGGCGACGCCTACGAGGACATCGCCGGCGGCTGGTGGCAGGGCCTGACCGAGGTGACAGGACAGTCCGTCAACAGCTGCGGCACGTACTCGGGCGAATCGGCGTCCTCGCTCGGCAGCCTCCTCTCCACCCTGCAGACTGCATTCTCTTCCCACGAGGATGTAATCATGGGCACTGGCGGGAATGGACCGTCCGGCTCGAATCTCGTTGGCGGCCACATGTACATGGTCATCGGGATCAACGCGTCGGCCGGGACCGTATCGCTGCTCAATCCTTGGGGAACGAGCGGCGCAGGCAGCGGCCTCCAAATGGCGTTCACCGATTCGATCTCCACGCTGGCGTCTGATGGCGTGACGTTCGGCGTGACGACCGGCAAGTCTGCGCTCAGCTGAGGCGTCGCCGCGCCGAGTTTGCCGCCTTGCAAATCGCTGCAGACTCTCATCCGGCCCTTCGGGCCACCTTCCCCCGAGGGGGAAGGGAACCCCTCTCCCGCCGGGAGAGGGAAGCCGCGACGCGGCAGGGTGAGGGTAAGACGGCGCGACCCAAGATCATCTCACGCTACCGGTTCACCCGCTTAAGCAGCGCCTCCACCGATGGAAGCATGTGTTCGACGATCACCGCCACGCCCGCCGCTGTCGGGTGGAGGCCGTCCGGCTGGTTGAGCGTCGCATCGCCGGCGACGCCGTCGAGGAAGAACGGGTAGAGGATCGCCCCTGCGCTTTCGGCAAGCGCCGGATAGATCGCGTCGAATGTCCTGTCGTAATCGGCCCCGAGATTGGGCGCTGCGCGCATGCCGGCGAGTAACGTCGGCAGATGCGCCGCCCTGGCACGATCGAGCATGGCCAAAAGCGCTGTCTTGGTTGTTTCGGGCTTGAGGCCGCGCAGCATGTCGTTGGCGCCGAGCTCGACGATCAGAGCGTCGGCGTCGGCGGGAACCGACCAGTCGTAGCGGGCGAGGCCGTCTTCCACCGTGTCGCCGGAGACGCCGGCGTTGTCGATCGTCACGTCCCAACCCTTGGCCTTCAGGGCCGCTTCGAGCTGGTCGGGAAACGCCTTGCCGGGCGCGACGCCGTAGCCTACCGTCAAGCTGTCCCCAAGGGCCACGAGCTTGAGAGTCCGGGCCGAAGCCGGCGCGGCGAAAGCCAGCATTAGAATGGCCATGAGCGCCGCCGACCAGGCCAATCGGGCAAAGCTATTTTGTGAGGCGTCGCGCGCACTCCCGCCCCCGATAGCCCGTCGACAGACGGGCGTCCTTCCGGGCGCCCTATGGTGGGGGCTGGAAGGGGTAGGGGGCCCGGTCGCCGGGGAGGCCGCGGCCCATAGCGTCTTGCTGGATTGAACGCGCCTTTCCGGTTCCGAGTCCATTTTGAGCCTTTTCAAGCACCTGGAGCGACTTTTGCAGGCGAGAAATTCGGCCGAATGGGTCGCGGCGGCCGGCGGCTTCACAGTTATGCGCCTTTCGCAGGCAGGCAAGGGGGACGGCGAGGACTATGTGCGCAACGCCTGCCGCCGCTCCGGCCGAGGGGCTGGAGGAGGACGACAGCCGCCGCGGTCATCGCGGGGATCCCTTTCAGGTCGAATTCACACCTTAGGTGATTTTCCTGATTAATACAAGAAAAATCCTCATCTATGTAAAAAGCAGAAATCATGCTACGGGCGTCGGTCCAGCCATCGCGCGCATCGCATTGACTTCGCGGCCCGGGCTTGCCATGAAACCCGCGCGCCGCCTTGGCAAAAACCGGGCGCGCCGGCGCGGGTGTAGCTCAATGGTAGAGCAGCAGCCTTCCAAGCTGAATACGAGGGTTCGATTCCCTTCGCCCGCTCCAACCTAAATATCTGATGATAAATAGATTATCTGTCTTTCGAGACTGCACTCGGATTTTCCGCGGCGGCAATGTCGCCACTATGTCGCCACGCTTTGAAAAACAGCCGACGGAAAATCGGTCGCGCTGAAAAGCTGCTCCTCCTTTCCATTGCTGCGGGAACGTCAGCGAAGAGCTTGCTGCGTCCCAAGGACAGACACTAAGCGCGACGCGGGTCGGCCGAGCGGCTCAAGGCAGCGGTCTTGAAATTCGGTTGCCCTGGTATCTTCGCGTCCCTCGTTGTCCTGGTTGGCTCCTGCAATCAAACGATTTCGCGTCTGCGCACCCTCTCCTATCCCACGGTGTCGCACCGAGTTGGGTAGCAATGCGGTAGCAGTCTTTTGGGAACTCGTGCTTGATACGTTCCATAGTGCACCCAGCCACAGCCCCTACGGCCCGGGCCGCAAGCGACGGCCGCAAATGAGGAGGCGCCTTGAGGGACACACCAAACGGCTGTGGCCGAGCGCGCGGTCATCGCTCGTTACCGGCTGCGGCCCGTCACGCAGGCAATTCACGCCCGCCAATGACTTCCGCGCAATGTCCGCGAACATCCCACGATCAGGCTGCCCGGCAAGACAACTCCGCAATCTCACGTTAGATGTATGCGACACTGTCGTTCGTCTCTCGGAGGCCAAATGGTGCCGAACCGCCGTCGCAAACCGATCGCACTTGAGCCAGGCCAAGATCCGGCTTCGCTCCCGCTCAAGCATCCTCCCCGGGAGCTTTTCGCCCAGGCGGTCGCCCGCGGCGTCAACGTCGACCAAGCATACCGTGAAGCTGGCTACGCCGGGAACTCGGCCTCTCGCCGTGAGCTCCGATGCTCGGCGGATGTCGACGCCAGGATAAGGTGGCTGCTGGCGGAACGGATCGAGTCTGACGCGCGCGTCCGAGCGCCCGGCATCAAAGAAGAACAGGATGCGCGCCTCAGATTGATCCGCGAGCTGGAGGCCATTGCCTACGTCGATCCGGGCGACTTGATGCAGTGGGATCGCGATCCCGTCTTCGACGAGCACGGCAACCTCATCGGCTACAAGGATCGGCTGGAACTGACCCCGAGCAAACACCTCGCGAAGGCGCAGCGCAGCGCGGTGAAGGCCGTGTCGCGGACGGTCAAGAGGGATTGGAGCCACCGTCCGAATCGATACCAATGGGAAGCTGGAAGCTCTGTCCCTGCTGGCGAAGATCCTCGGAATGACGCAACCGGACGGGGCGTCCTCGGGCTCGACCACGATCAACAACACTCAGGTCAACGTGGTCGGCGCCGCACAGGAGACCGCGCTAGACGCGGCGCGCCGGCTCGCCTTCGCCATCGAAAAGGCCGCGCGCGCTGCGCCGCTCCTGGAGGCTAGGGCGACCGGTGAGCTGGAAATGGAGCGGAAGGGGTAGAGCCAAGCTGGGTCGGCGGGGCGCTGACCGATGGCGGTCCATTCGCCGGCGACGGGCGCAACTCGTCGTGATCAGGGGCTTGAGATGGGGAAGCAATGGCCGGACGCATTCGGACCGGCAGCAAGGCGCAGACGCGTCACGCACCCTGTGTCGCAGTCCCTAAACGTTTAGGCTCGCCTTGACCCGCTGAACCGTTCCAACGCCGACGCCATGGGCCGAGGCGAGCTTAACGATCCCGGCCTTCCTCTCGCGCAAATCAGACTGGATCGCAGCCTCCTTCTCAGGGTCGATGGGCGGCCTGCCCAACCTCTTCCCTTGTGCCTTGGCGCGCTCCAGCCCCGACTTGACGCGCTCTTGGATCATGGCCCGCTCAAACTCGGAAAAGACGCCCATCATCTGGAACAGGGCCTTGCCCGCGGGCGTCGTGGTGTCAACGCCTTGCGTGTGGAGGTACAGGTCCACCCCGTAGCCGTGGATGTTGGACAGGAACTCAACAAGGGTCTGGAGGCTGCGGCCGAGCCGGTCCACCGACCACGCGGCGATCACATCGAACTTGCGCTTGGCCGCGTCCTTCCGCATGGCCTCGAACGCTGGGCGGTCTTTGCCGGACTTCGACCCGCTCACCCCATGGTCGGTATAGACCTTCACGACCTCCCAGCCAGCGCGCTCAGCCCGTTCAAGAAGCTGGCGCTCCTGGTTCTCAGTGGTCTGGTGGTCCGTGCTCACGCGGCTATAGATCGCGCAGCGGATGCGGGCCTTGGCGGTCTTGGTGGCGGCGTGTCCGTTCATGGTCAGTCCCTCCCCCAGCAGCAGTTTGACCGTAACGCGTCAGATATACAACAATCAACTGATTTCAGTATGATCGCAAAGCGGCGGGCGACCTCAGTGTTTCCGGGCCGCTCGAGTGGCGGTCTTTGATAGGGTTTTCTGTATTGGCAGTCTGAGGCTCGCTGCGGGGCCGAATGTTGCTTCGGCTAGCTCACTCCCAGAGACCGCACGCAGAGGGGCGGTGTATGCACCATCTGCGGGACCACCAAGGTTCAACTCGGCCGGCGGCTTGATTGTGGTCGATCGATACAAGCGCCACGTAACCATCCGACCTGCAAGTGCGGCTGCCAAGGTCCGCACCGTCACTAACGCGATCATCCTCCCGTCTGATTAGTCGCAGGAGCCGGACCGCATGGCGTCGTGCCGGGTTCCAACGGGATCAAAGCCGGCGTGGTGAACGTGCGCGGCGACCCGACCGCACTGGAAGCGGCGCAGCGACTCGCCGTTGCCCTCACCCTGGCGGACCGCGCCGCGAGGTCTGCACCTCGGATCGAGGGGCATGCGCCCAATCCGGAGCGGAAACAGTAGGCCGACGCGAGCGGCCGTCGGAACCGCTCGATTGGCCTGATGATCGTCAATTGGGCGTGTGACGAAGGCCCCATTCAGCAACGGCGGACCGCGACCCTCCGTAGACCCTCGGACCGAATTTTCGAGCACCCCCCTCCCCCTCGTGCGACGGAGGGGTCCTATTTTCGACCCCCGGGGGCGTAATTCGGAGCGCCCCTC
The DNA here is from genome assembly GCA_963822215.1 of uncultured Alphaproteobacteria bacterium. Lineage (GTDB taxonomy): Bacteria > Pseudomonadota > Alphaproteobacteria > Rhizobiales > Beijerinckiaceae > Roseiarcus. The sequence continues at coordinate 283,359 of CAWGGX010000004.1, read as the reverse complement.
GAATTTTAACGGATCACCACAACCACTTTCTCGATTTTTTCCTCGTAATTTTCCCCGCCGAAATTGTTGGGGATGGCAAGCGCCTTCAATGCCCTGCAGGCGCTGCCGAGAATGACCGGGCAAATGGGACCGACGCAGCTTGCGCATTTGGTTCGGGTCGAGCAAGGCGACAGCAAAGCGGGCATTGCCCGTAGGCGAAGAGTCTACCCAAAGCACGCTTTCAGGAGCACCCCGAACCGGCGCGAAGGGCGGATAGCGGTTCAAAGAGGGTCGCCTCGGCAGGGACCTGCATCCGGGCGAACGCCGTCATTCCATTGCGAGGGGAAACAGCCGCCGACCGAATCGTTCCTGTCACGAGCATATCGGCAGCCACAGCTTTGATACGCGCATTGTCAGCGAAGGTCGGATGAAGTGATGGCGACGGGCCAGCGCGCGCCGCGGCGGACGCGTTTGTCAGGAGAGCGGGGTTCATGGTCTTCCGTCCGTTTCGCGTAGGGCAGCTTGGACGTTCCGCTCGACGATATCCGGGGAGACGCTTCTAGCCAGCGAGCCGCGTTCGCGTGTGAAGGCCTCGCTTTCAGCGCCGAGCCGCTGAAACAGGATCGAAGCGCGCGCGTAGTGCAGCAAGCTCGCATCGAGATCAAAATGACCGCCGACGCCTGAGGCCGAAAGACGCCCGAGATCCCATTCGCACCGCGGGTCGCCTTTGGCTGCGCCTTCGCTCCAGGCGCTCAACGCCTTCTCGTAGTCGCGGGCCTTGTAATGCGCTTCTCCGATATCACTATACGCGACAACGACGCCCTCTTCTGCGAGGACTTTCAGCGCTTCGAGATTGGCGGGCGCATTAACCGCGAGAATGTAGCTGCCGTAAAGATAACCTGAGGCGGCAGCCTCTTGGTACGCCTTCTTCGCCTGGTCTGCGCGACCCGCCTTCGCGAGCGCGCGGCCATATTCGTATTTGAGCCTCGGATTTGCGTCCACGCGGGTTGCCGCCTCACAGGCGGCGAGAGCGCGGCGGGCATCCAACAGGTCGAACGCCACCCCCGACGCCGTTCGCGCGGGGTCGAAGGGATTGGCGGCCAGTGCGTCGCATGTCTGTGCGGGGCCCGCATTTGCCGCGAGTTCAGCTAGATCGCGCGTTTGTGGCTCGAGCGCGGCCATGCGGCCATAGTCGATGATAGCCCCTGGTGACTTTGCCTCCACGTCGAGAAGGGACTGCCAGAGGCCAACCGAAAATGGCATAGCAATGTTTCGCGCCGATGCGTCCGTATAGACGGCACGAAATCGCTTGCTCTGCCAATCTCCCGTTAAGCCGCCTTCCATGTCGCCCAGCGTTGACTGCGCGAGTTTGATTTTGCGACTGAGCGACCAATATTCGAGGCGTTGATCGTCGAATTGGATCAAGATCACGTCCTCAGTGTCGCCGAACGAGAGCGAGGTGGGCCGCCCAGCCACTTTCAAATTAAAAAGCTGCTTTTGAGCGGCGTCCAAAATGACGATCGAACCGCTATCGGTTGCGTAGGCGAGACGCCCTCCCCCGGAGTCGGATCTGCCGACGAATGTCAGGTTGTCACCGGGAGGCGCAAAATTTCCGAGACTGCGGTCGTTCGCAGCATCCCACGTTTCGGCCGGCCCGTGGTCGGCCTGATAAATGAACACGTCCCCGAGCGCACTCAAATAAGCGAGATCCTCGTTTCCGCCCAGCGAAATTATCCTCATCGTCCCTGTAGCGCTGTCGACCAGTGTCAACTGGCGGTCCGAACCAGCTCGCACGATGTAGCGACCGTCGTCCGAGATCGCGCCTCGCTCCTGACCGAATGTCTTGGGAACGTCCAAGTGTGCGATCGGTTTCCCACCATCGGCGGAATATAAATCCATCGTTCCGTCGCGATAGCTAATCGCTAAGTGATCGCCGAGTTTATCAAATTGAACATTGTGAATCGCCGAAACGCTGTAAGCGATCTCCTTCAAGGGCGCGCCGGACGCGACCTCGGCGACAGAGACCGACCAGCCATCGCCACGCCACGCAACGACGGCAATCCTCCTGCCATTGCCGGAAATATAGCATCTAGTGAAGCGAAGGCCTGCTGCAGTCCATGAGGTTTCCCGGACCTCGGCTTCTTCCGTCATTTTCCTCGCGACGACGACGTTCAGTTTCGATTTCTCGATGTAGACAAGTACGGGCGTTCCTACCTGCGACAAATACCACCATTCGAGGTTTGATGGGTCAACTTGTGGGGGAGAGAAAGAAGACGAAATCCTCGGCGGAAGCTTCCATACGATGATCTCGTCCTTGCCGAGGCCCGCTACGAGCGAGCCGGTGTTATCCAGCACTGCCAATTGGAAGGTTATGTCCTTGTAACGGTAGTTGGTTGTCTGCTCACGGGCGGTAGGATCGATCACCGTTAATCCTGGCGTTTCAGTAAATTTTGCTGCTTGTCCAACTGTATTAGCGACGATATTGCCGTAACGGACATCCCCAATATTCAGTTTCGTATTCGATTCCGGGTGGTCCAAAGAAACGATTTGAAATTTGCTTCCGAGCGCAGCGATCGTGTCCTGGTTCAAAAACTTCAACCAGCCGATATTGGAATAGCCAAGATCCACGAGATCAACCGGTTTTCCGTCCGGCAGGCTCCAGATCGGAACTTTTTCCACATCGCCCCCGGCGGCGACCCGAGCGCTATCCGGCGAGAAAGCGAGCGAGAGCGCCCAGTTCGGCATGGACAAAGTCGCGATCGGAGCAAAGTCAGATGCAGACCATATCTTTACGGAATTGTCGGGCCGGAGCGACTTGTCGGGAGCGGCCATGCCGACCGTGCCTACGTACTTACCGTCTGGCGAAAAGACGCCTCTGAGGACTCCCCCCGGGTGACCTGGCTTGATAATTCGAGGCGCGCCGCCCTGAAGGTCGGCCAGAACCATCCCGGCGAACTGCGTGACGAGCAGCTTGCCAGCGTCCCTACTAAAGGCGAGCGAGGTCACGGGGGAATTGTTCGCGAGTGCGGCAATCGGCAGTTTCGCCTCGCCGGTAAGGCCGTCGACCACGATAGTTCGCCCGTCGTCGTAGCCGATCGCGAGCAGTCGTCCTTCGGGCGAAAAAGCCAGAGCCTTGATGCCCGCACGGGTACCTGCGATTTGCGCCGTGAGCGCCCAAGTATCGGTCCGATAAATCTCGACCGCGCCACTCACAGCGACTGCGAAGCGGCGCGAGTCATCGGAGAACGCCGCGGCTTCACCGGTTCGCGACAAAACCGCCACCGGTTGCGACGATGCCAACGCCTTGGCGAGGGCTGTTACGGCCTGGTCGGCGAAAGGTCGGCGCAGTTGAAGCAACTCGTTGGGTAGACCCAGGAGAGCTTTGCCGGACGCCGACGCCGCTTCGCCGTCGGAGACGAGCGCGTCGGCCTCGCTGCCGCGTGCCAAAGACTGAGCCATCAACGCGCTGTCGCGCTGATCCTGTGCGTCTTTGCGGGCCACAACCGCAGCGTCCCTCTGATTTTGTGCTTCCTTGGCGGCCGCCTTGGCCTCTTGGGCGGCGTCGCCAGCGCGCCCGGCCTCGATATGCGCGAGCCATCCGGCTACGATAGCACCAAGAAAGAGCAGCCCCACGACAATCAAACCGATTCCCGTACGCCGCGCGATCCGTCGATTGGCCGTGGCGAGAGCTTCGGCGTCACGGATCCGGCGCTCCTGGTCCGCCTTTTCTCTCGCCTCGCGTTCCTGCGCCCGGTTGGTGGCAGCGACCACAAACTCGCGCATGGCTTTCGGGACTTCTTCGCCGAAGCGCCGCACTAGGCGCTGCGCGCCGCTAAGCAATACGGCCGAGATATCAAGGTAAGTCGGCTTGTCCAATCCACTAGCATTGCCCCAGTCCCGTACGATCGGCTCCAGTATGCGTCGGACATGAATGAGGCTGGCGTTTTCGACGACGATCTCTACTGCTTGCGGCCAGATGCGCATCAACGCGTCGTGTACAGGGCGAACCCGCTGCGAAACGGCATCTCCTTCAGTTGTCAGCAAACGTCGGGCGACAAAGGCGTCTACCAAGGCCTTTCGAGTCGGGCTGCTCGTCTCGAATTCCTCGCGATTGAGCGCTTCGACAACCGGGACGGTGGTACCAGTGAGAGGATCAACGCTGACATCGCGTACCAGCGACCTGACGAGCGCGGCCAGTTCCGCGCGCGCCTCCGTAGACAGCGTGTCCAACGCTTCGTTGGCGGTTTCCGTCACGGCCGCTTCCATGCCCCGGTAGTCGGCGAAACGCAGAAGACCGTCGCCGCGCGCAGCTTCCTCGGAATAGAGCCGCGCGAGGGTCATCTGGAGAAGCGGAAGCGTGTCGCCCTCCTTAGCGTCGCCGACCAGGGCCGCGGCGAGTGAGCCGCCGTCCTTCTCTTCGAAGGCGAGCGCCGGCACGCAGGCCGCGACGGGCTTGGTGACGATTTCTTCGAGTTCGGCAGGACCAGGTGGCGTCAGGTCGAAGGTGGCGCCCGCATCGCGCAAAGCGACCAGTGAGCCGAAGGCCTGGAAATGAGCGTAGGCGTCGCTGCGAAGCGCGAAAACGACATAGGCGAACCCGCCGCGAACCAGCGCCGCCACGAACGCGGCAAACGCAGAAGCCGTCTTTGGATCCGCTTCAGCGAACAGCCGCTCCGCCTGATCTATCCCTAATAGGAGTCGGACAGAGCGTACGGCGTCGTAATTCAGCTCGGCCCGTCGGCGTTCTGCAATCAAGGCCAGCGCCGCTCGCAGCGGCGCGAGGGCCGCATCTGGATCGGCGGCCAGTTGCTTGGCGAGAAGTTCCTTGGTCTCGAACGCGCCTTCGCGTAGTTCCCGGCCCAGTGCGGGCTCCGCCAAAAGACATTCGGCAAGCGCAAGAAAAGGGTCGGAGCCAGTAAGGGCGACCGCGCTGCGCCAGGTGTCAACCTCCGGAATGGCGCCCGGCACCATAATGCGAGGAATTAACCCAGCTCGAAGCAGCGAAGACTTTCCTGCGCCGCTGGGACCGATCAGCAGAAGAAACGGCACCCGATCGCCGCTGGCGCCGGCCCTCCGCAAGCGCCCGATTGCCTGATCGATCGCGAGATCGCGACCGAAGAACACGGCCTGGCGATCGGCCTCGAAGGCTGCAAGGCCGGGAAATGGGGACCCTTTGAGATTCCGATCCCAAAACTGAGGCTGTGTTGTATAGCCATGTCGGGCCAGCCACTGGCGTAAGCAATCCTCGACCTTCCGCGCCAAATCGTCCACCGAAGCGTATTCTTGGGAGGCAGCCAGGAATTCGCCCGCGCGGTTTCTGAACCACGCGTCGAAAAATCTCTTTAGCTTTTCCCACTGCGCTATCTCGTCTGCCGTATCGGCCGAGTCCAGCGTAACGCTGGGCGGATTCGGATACCTAAAGACATAGATGTCTGGTAGTTCTGCGCCGGATCGACGCGCCTGGATCGCGGTTAGGACCTCGTAGGCCGTCCCGCTCGGATATGCTTCGCCGGTCGGCAATCGTGGGAATCTGTCAGGGAGGGGCGAGCCCAATCGCGCACGGAAAATTGCGACAACCGCATCGCATGCCGCTGCCTCCGGGATCTGAGCCTGAAAGGTTTCATGCGCGGAGTAGTAGGCGTCCTCCCACAGGACAGCCTCTATCTTTGCCCTTCCCTGGAACTCGCGATTCAATTTCTGTGTAACAAGTTCCACCCGATGCCGCTCGGCGCGAACGTCGCCTGGGGACGACACAAAAAGGCGAAAACTCTCGTCGACCATAGACTACCCCAGAAATAGTCTGTTCAGTATGGAGGCTAAACGCTCGCAAAGGCAAGTTCGAGGAGGAAAGCGAACGCAGGGAACGGCACCTGCTGGCACCCTCCTGCCGTTACCCGAGCGAGCGGGAAAGGCAGCAAAGGGGTGCATGTGACACGTTCGCCAAGGCGCCCCTGAAGGGCAGCAATTTGCGCACAGCGGACGGCCGGAGTCGACGTATTGCTGGCGTTGCAGAACGCGGCCGTGGACGGCGGAAGTGGGCGGGTAAGCGGGCATTGCCTCTACGCGCGGTGTCCGCCCGAAGCGGACATCCGTCCTAGTCGCTCGCGTCCTTGAATCTAAGGTGTTTCTCTGAATCTCTGTCGCGGCGGAATGCAGCGATGGAGGTGATTGGTGGCCAAGAAGGGGATTGCGGTCAAGAAGTACGTGGTGGAGCTGTGCGCTGAGGAGCGCGAACAGCTTGAGGCGATGGTTCGCGCAGGCAAGGGGTCGGCGCAAATCCTGACAAGGGCGCGCATCCTGCTGAAGGCCGACGTTTCGGAGGCGGGCGACGGGTGGAGCGACAGCGCGATCTCGGCGGCGCTGGATACCAGCGTCAACAATGTCGCTCGCACGCGTCAGCAACTGGTCGAGGAGGGGTTCGAGGCGACGCTGAAGCGCAAGTACAACCCCAATTCCGCCCGGCCCCGGATTTTCGATGGCGCGGCCGAAGCGAAGCTGATCGCTCTGACTTGCTCGCCGGCTCCGGAGGGGTTCGCCCGTTGGAGCTTGCGTCTGCTCGAAGAGAAAGTCGTCGAATTGGCCATCGTCGACAAGGCCAGCGATAATACGATCGGACGGACGTTAAAAAAAACGCGCTCAAGCCGCACCGCAATCGGCAATGGGTGATCCCGCCCGACGCCAATGCGGCCTTCGTTGCCGGCATGGAAGACGTGCTGGAAACCTACCAGAGGCCGCGAGATTCAGCCCGTCCTCTCGTATGTTTGGACGAGACCTCCAAGCAGCTGATCATCGAGACCCGCAAGCCGATCCCGGCGAAGCCCGGACAGCCCGAGCGACACGACTACGAATACCAGCGCAACGGCGTCGCCAATCTCTTCATGATCTTCGCGCCGCTGGAGGGATGGCGCCGCGTCGAAGTGACAGACCATCACGCCGCCGTCGACTACGCTAATATCCTCAAAGGCCTATCCGACGTGGATTTCCCCAACGCCGAGAAAATCGTGCTCGTCCAGGACAACCTGAGCACGCATAGGCCGGCCTCGCTCTACGCCGCCTTCCCCGCCCCCGAAGCGCGCCGCCTCGTCAACCGGTTCGAATGGCATTACACGCCAAAGCATGGAAGCTGGCTCGACATGGCCGAATCCGAACTCGCCGTCCTGACGACCCAGTGCCTCAACCGCCGCATCCCCGACAAAGAGACCCTCGAGAAAGAGGTCGCCGCTTGGCAGGGCCATCGAAACAGGCATCACGCCAAAGCCGATTGGCAGTTCACAACTGAAAACGCCCGCGTCAAACTCAAGAGGCTATACCCTCAGTTCGAGTGACTCGGGCGACTAGTCGCCGGCCCTGCAAAAAGGGATTTGAGCGCGAGTCACCGTAATCGCAGCTTCTTCAACGCGCCATACTATACGACCCGCGCGCCGGTGGACCTGGGCCTCCTGCGCGCCGGCGTGAACTACAAGTTCTGAGCGGCGAACACCGGGGACGCGACGCCGGAAGGGCGAGCGCTCGCGCCTGCGCCGTGTTCTGATGTCGTTCGGGCTTCTCGGGCGTCGCGGATCGGGTATCGACCCGTGTCGCCGAAAGAGCCGAACGTCGGTGCAGTCGTCACGCATGGAAAGTGAAATCGCCTGAGTTCGCCGCCATCGCGGTTTCGGTCAATCCAGGGATGCGGATCGTGTCGTTTGGATCGACCGTAATGGTCGCTGCTGAACTCGAGAAAGTCGTCGCCGCAAGGAGCAAAGCGAAACTGTCGCCGAACGCCCCGCCCGGCAGCGACAGAGTGTCGGCGCCGGGACCAGTCAGGTGCGAGGCGAAATCGCCGAGCGTGTCGTGTCCAAAGGGCGTGGCGAACAAGAAGGTCTCGTCGGCGCCGCCGCCGATCAGCGTTTCGTTGGGTTTGGTCGCCTCCAGCCTGAGGCCGTCCTGATGGCCTGTGAGCGTGTAAGCGCCATTCGTGTTCGTCGTCAGGCTGGTCTCCAACTCTGCTGACGAACTGTAGGAGTCTTCAAGGGCGGTGTAGGAGGCGCCCGTCACGCCGGCGAACGCCGCTTCATACGAGCCGTCCGACTCGAACGTCCAGATCTCCGTCATGCCGTTGCTGAAAAGAGCGCTCTCCGGCCTGCCGTTGGCGCCATATTGTTCGGTCTTTGAGGTATAGGGCGCTCCGGTCACGCCGGCATAGGCGACCTGATACGAGCCGTCCGGATTGTAGGTCCACGTCTCCGTCATGCCGTTGCTGAACGAAGCGCTCTCGGCTCTGCCGTTGGCCCCATATTGCACGGTCTCAGACGTAAAGGGCGCCCCGGTCACGCCGGCATAGGCGGCCTGATACGAGCCGTCCGGATTGTAGGTCCATGCCTCCGCCATGCCGTTGCTGAACGAAGCGTTCTCAGCCCTGCCGTCAGCCGCATATTGGACTGTCTTGGATGTGTAATTCGTCCCGGTCACGCCGGCAAAGGCGATCTGATAGGAGCTGTCCGGATTGTAGGTCCATGCCTCGGTCATGCCGTTGCTGAACGTCGCGCTCTCCGCCCTGCCGTTGGCCCCATATTGCACGGTCTCAGACGTAAAGGGCGCCCCGGTCACGCCGGCATAGGCGGCCTGATACGAGCCGTCCGGATTGTAGGTCCATGTCTCCGCCATGCCGTTGCTGAACGAAGCGTTCTCAGCCCTGCCGTCAGCCGCATATTGGACTGTCTTGGATGTGTAATTCGTCCCGGTCACGCCGGCAAAGGCGGTCTGATACGAGCCGTCCGGATTGTAAGTCCATGTCTCCGTCATGCCGTTGCTGAACGAGGCGCTCTCTGGCTCGCCGTTCGTCCCATCCAGCACCGCCTCCGACGTATACGGCGGGCTGGCAATCCCGAAATAGTCTGTCCCGAGAAGCGTCCCGTTGCTGTAAATCCGTTCGTAAGCCGAATAGAAATGGGCAGAAATATTCGAGACGACGAGATCGCCGGTCGCGACCGAGACAAGCGCATTGGGCGCGAAGCTGACCTCGGTGCCCGTGCTGGAGTTGCTCGACAGCGTGAAGAGGCCGCCGGTGAGCGTTCCGGCAATGCTCAAAGTATCGACGACGGCGTCGAAATTCGCCGTGTCGAGGATTTGCAGGACGTTGGTTGCTAGGGTCCAAACCGCCTCGTAGGAGGATTTGTAGTCGAGGGAGGCAAGATCGATCCCGCTGGCCGGGAGGGTCACCTTGAACCCGGCGTCGCTGAGCTCGAAGGCTTCGCCAGCATTATTGGGGCCGCCCGCAGACGTCATGCCGAAGAGGTTCCCGGAGGCGTCAGTGATCAGTCCGACAACCGGTTCACGTCCATCGGCGTTGTTGAAGCTCGCCAAGACAGTCGGCGTGCTGGCGTAACCCGCGCTCGTCTTGGCAATCTCGAACACCGTGCCATTGTCGTCCGCCCCGCCCTCCTCGGTCGTGCCGAAAAGGTCCTCGGCCGCGTCGACAATCACCCCGGCAACTGGGAAACCCCCGTCGGCGCCGTTGAAGCTCACCAAGACAGTCGGCGTGCTGGCGTAACCCGTGCTCGTCTTGGCGATCTCGAACACTACGCCGTCGCTATATGCCCCACCATAAATCGTCGTGCCGAAGAGATCCCCGGCCGCGTCGGTGGTCAGTGTGGCCTGTGGGCCGGACCCGTCGGCGCTGTTGAAGCTTGCCAAGACAGTGGGCGTGCTAGCGTAGCCCGTGCTGGTTTTGGCGATCTCGAAGACTGTGCCGCTGGCCCACGACTTACCGTTATACGGCCCGTTATACGTCGTACCGAAAAGATTCCCGGCCGCGTCGGCGATCAGTCCAGCCTGCGGGTAGCTCCCGTCGACGTAGTAGTTGAAGCTGACCAAGACAGTCGGCGCGCTGGCGTAGTCCGTGCTGGTTTTGGCGATCTCGAAGACTGTGCCGGCGCCGTTCACCCCACCATAGACCGTCGTGCCGAAAAGGTCTCCGGCCGTGTCGACGAGCAGTCCGGGCTGTGGGCCGTACCCGGCGTCGCCGCTGAACGTCGCCAAGACAGTGGGCGTCCTAGCGTAACCGGTGCTTGTCTTGGCGATCTCGAACACCGTGTCATCGCCGTTCGACCGTGACATGCCGAAGAGATCCCCCGCAGCGTCGGTGATCAGTCCGTTCAGGTAGTCCGCGTCGGCGCTGCTCAAGCTGACGGGCGTGGTGAGTGTGGCCATGGTTATCTCACTCTGCTTGGAAGTCCAGCGGCGCCGGGCCGGAATATGGCGCACTTCTATTGGTCGGTAGCGACGGAGGCGATGATCTACATCAATCAAACAGGCTGATTCCAGTCGATAAGCTGCCCGGAATTACCACGGATTACAGCGATGACACTGTCAATTTACTGTCGCCGCTATAGTCGAACTTCGGCAGGCGCCCGAAAGTGTGAGGCTCACCGCATCGCGGCGGTTTGGACCGAGGATCAGAAGCCGCCGATCTTCAGTGTGGCGGCGATGTTGCGGGCGGCGTCGCGAAGATTGTCGGCGCCTTCGACAAGCGCTTCCGCGAGGGTGCACGGTCTCGGCAGCACACTGAAGACGGCGGCGATTCCGTGGTCGTACACGGCCTCGAAGCCCTGTCCGAGACTGCCCGCAATGGCGATGACCGGTTTCCCGCGCCGCTGCGCCACCGACGCGACGCCGATCGGCGTCTTGCCGTGGATCGTCTGGCCGTCGAGTCGCCCTTCGCCGGTGATGACGAGGTCCGCGTCCTCGACAACTCGATCCATCTCGACGGCGGCCATCACGATCTCAGTTCCGGGGCGCAAGCGCGCGCCAAGGAAGGCATGGAGTCCTGCACCGAGCCCGCCCGCGGCCCCTGCGCCCGGCATGTCTGCGACGGATTTGCCGATCGTCCGCTCGATCACCGCGGCGTAATGCGCGAGGTTCGCGTCGAGGAGGCGCACGATCTCGGGGTCGCCCCCTTCTGCGGCCCGAAAATCGCGGAAGCGCCTTGCGGACCGACGAGCGGATTGTCGACGTCGCAGGCGACCTCGATCGAGCACTCCGCGAGGCGCGGGTCGAGAGCGGCGACGTCGATTTGCTCGAGGCCGGCGAGCGCGCCGCCGCCGCGCGCCAGTTCCGCGCCGCTCGCGTCGAGGAATTGAACGCCGAGCGCCTGCAGCATCCCGGCGCCGCCGTCGTTCGTGGCGCTGCCGCCGATGCCGACGATGAACCGGCGCGCGCCGTCGTGGAGGGCGGCCCGGATGAGCTCACCGACGCCGAAGGTGGTCGTCACCATCGGATTGCGCAGGGGGGGCGGAACAAGCTCGAGCCCCGAGGCCGCGGCCATTTCGATCACCGCGACGCCGCCGTCGCCCGTGACGCCATAGAACGCCTCGACCTCGTCGCCGAGCGGCCCGACAACCCGGCGCGTGATGCGACGCGCTCCGGTCGCCGCGACGAGCGCGTCCACGGTGCCCTCCCCGCCGTCGGCGACCGGCAGAAGGACATAGTCCGCGTCGGGATATACGACGCGGAACCCCTCGCGAATTTGGAGCGCCACATCGAGCGCCGACAGGCTTTCCTTGAACGAGTCCGGCGCAATGACGATCTTCATCGCCAGCTCCCTTAAAGTGCAGCGGGCTGAGAAGGTTTTTGCCTAGCAGCCTGTCGGACTTAAAGGTATACTCATTGATATCATTGGGTTTTTCGTCTTTTCCGAGAAACACAAAACGTAACAATATCAGTATGTTGCTCGTCGAGAGACCCTTAAGTCCGACAGGCTGCTAGAGCGTGATGACTTGGGAACGAATCGCCCGGCTTCCCCTTGTCCGGCCGGCTGTCGCCGGCCACCTTCACCCGAGGGGGAAGGGGACGCCCCTCTCCCATCGGGAGTGGCTTCAAGGAGGGGACGCTTAGATCACCGAAGTCAGTCGATCTCAAGTGCTCTCAATCCATAGGCGAACGCCCGCTCCCGGCGCTCTCTTCGTGTTGCGAGACCGACCGGGAAGGGCAGCAAAAGGGGCGGACAGGACCCGTTCGCAAGACCGTCGGCGAACGGCCGGAAATTGCGCACAGCGGACGGCCGGCGTCGACGTATTGCCGACGTAGCGGTTTGTGGCCTTGGACGCCTCAATTGGACGAGGAAGCGCATGCGGTATTGGCGGCCTCCGGAATGGCCAGAAAAGTGACGGTGGCCGGGTCGAATTGAATCGGACCGGCAGCCGTAGCGCGTCCGTTGATATCCGGCAGGTCATCGTTCGGACCAAGGCTGAGCGGTAGCCCGTTCAGCATCACCGAGGCCGACTGAAGGGTCGGGGCTGAAAGTGTATAGCGCGCGCTCGTTGTAGGCAGCGTGAGCTCGCTACCGTCCGTGCGGCTGTTGTTGATCGCCAGAATAGCGACACCGCCCGGGTGGCCGCGCAAGCATTGAGCGTATAGGTGCAGACCCTCGCGAGACGCGCCCGCGTCGAGCACAACCGTCCCCATCAAGCGGCGCCAAAGAAGCGCGGCCCAATAATTTGGGCGTGGCCGGAAGTCGCTCTGATCGATCAAACCATATTCGCTGGATGCGAGGGTATTGTGAAAGATCGCTTTTACGCCCCGCTTGGCCAGCCGGCCCATCTGATCCACGTAACGGAACGTGTCGAGGAACGTTGAGCCCCACGGATTGCCGCCGCAGGCTGCGTCCGCGGTCTCGGTGGTCCAGATCGGCGCGCCTGGCGCATACTTCGCCTGCAGGGGTTTGTAGAAGTCCAACACCCCGTCGGTCTGCGACAACCACCGTTCGCTAAGTGCAGCGGCGGCTGTCGTGCCGAGCTCAGGCCCCATGGCCTCGCAGCGCTCAGAGACGGTGCCATAGTAGTGATAGGAAAACACATCGAACTTCGGCTTGGGATCGGTCCCTAGCAAGTCCGCCGAATGGAGCATCGGCACCGACTTTGGGAAGAGGGTGACGCCGCCCTCCCCGACCGAGCCGGGCCCGACGATCCGCAACTCGGGCGCCGCAGTCTTTATGAAGCTGCGGAATGCAGCTTCATCACGGGCGTATGTCAGAGTGGTGTAGCCATCGGGGGCGCCACCACTAGCGGCAATCGTCGGCTCGTTGAAGAGTTCGGCCGCTGCTATCGTGCCGCCGATCGACTTTGTGTAGGCCATGAGCGGCTTGGCCTGCGCAGGTGTCCAAATCCCGTCAGCGTCGCGAACGCCACTGCTGATGGCGAACGAGGTCACAAGCTTCGCGTCTACCGCACGGGTGAAGGCGATGACACCGGCCCATTGTGCTCGTGTCAGCACGCTCTGGTAACCGGAAGGCATCGGTCCAGCTTCTACCGCGTCCGTATCCTCGAAGAAGACCGAATTGGCCCAGGTGCCGCTCACCCGCACATAAGCCGGCCCGAGGGCGGCGGCGAGCTTGCGCAGGCGCGCGTTGGCAAGATCGACGGGCGCTCGCCTCTCGAACATCGCCGGATCCTTGCCGATCTCGAACGTCGTGATAGGCCTGGTCGCAGGCTTCGCCTTCAGCGCCGCATAGGGCTTCCAGAAATTGCCGCCGATGACCTCGGCCATCTCGACATTGTATGACTGGAATTGTTCGTCGATGGTTGTGAGCTGAGGTAACGTTGAAGGGGAGATTGTTGCTGCGGCAGCCTGACCACCCGCAACTGGCCCAAGTGCGATCACGGCCATGCTGGCATATACCTTTGATGTCCTGCGGCAGATTTTCACGACTTTGAGAGTTGTCGTCGTATTCTCGTTCTCACCAGGTAGGTTAATCGCCTCAGTCGAAGGCTGGGCATCAGACTTAGCCCAACAGATCACACCTTCGGGCTTGCGACCGTGAGACGGTAACCCCCTGATCGGGTGGGTTTGCCGCGGGACCCAGGGACCGTAATAGTTAGGCAGCGGCGAAAGAGCGCGGACTAAGCGTAGATCCAGTGGGAGGAACACATGGCAGGTGACGACAATCTTCAACGAATGAAGACGCTCGATGACGCATGGAATGCGCAGGACTGGGAGCTGTTCAGGAAGAGGCATTCGTCGGACACAGTGGTCCACTGGCCGGGGCAACCGGACCCGACGCTCGGCCGAGACGCTCATCAAGCCGAGTCCGAGGCGTTCTTTAAATCCATAGAAAACCATCTGGACAACAACCCATACAAGGTGATGTTCGCCTCCGATGACTGGACCTGCACGATAGCCAAATGGACGGGAAAGATGATTGGTCCGTGGCAAGGGCTGGACGGGAAGGTCCGTCCTGCGACAGGGAAGACGTTCGCTCTCGAGTTCTGCACTGTTGCCCGATGGAGAAACGGAGAGATCGTGGAGGAAAACCTGTTTTACGACCAAGTCGGCTTTCTGAGGCAAATCGGCGTATTGTAAACCGTATGCTGCTCGGATGCAGCCCGTGTTTGATGGCTGTGGAGTGGCTTCAACCGGAGCGTTCATCTCGAGTAAACGACAAGGAAACGCAAGCCGATGGCCGACATGCTCCCCGCGATCTTTTTCGGCCACGGCAATCCGATGAATGCCGTCGCGCACAACGACTACACCGAGACGTGGCGGCGAATGGGCGCGGAGATGCCGAAGCCCACGGCGATCCTTTCGATCTCAGCGCACTGGTATGTGCCCGAGACGGGCGTCACCGTCTCGACGGCGCCGCGCACCATTCATGACTTCGGTGGTTTTCCGCAAGAACTCTATCAGGTTCAGTACCCGGCGCCGGGCAATCCCGCACTCGCCCGCCGGGTTCAACAGCTTTTGGCGCCGCTGGCCGTGAAGCTTGATAATTCCTGGGGCCTCGATCACGGCACATGGTCCGTGCTGCGACACGTTTATCCTGCTGCCGATATTCCCGTCGTGCAGCTCAGCATCGACGAGACCAAGCCTGCGCCTTTCCATTTTGAGATCGGCAGGAAGCTGGCGCCACTTCGGGACGAGGGCGTGCTCATCGTCGGCAGCGGTAATCTCGTGCACAATCTCCACACCTATGCGTGGGGCCGGCATCCGCGTGATCCCTACGACTGGGCCGTGCGCTTCGAAAGCGCCGTCAAGGATATGATGCTGGCCGGGGAGTACAAGCCGCTCATCAATTACGAAGCGCTCGGACGAGACGCGGCCCTCTCGATTCCTACGCCGGATCACTATCTGCCGCTGCTCTATGTTCTTGCAACCCAGCAGAAGGGCGAAAGCATCAATTTCCCAGTCGCGGGCGTTGATGGGGGATCAATTTCGATGCTGGCGGTGCAGATCGGATGAGTTGCGGCAACTGCGGATCACAACAGCCCGGAACTATGCGGCCAATACGAGACCCGGCTGAGTTTGTGGCGATCAATTGCTTCCCGACGCTCAGCGTAGGAGTCACATTTCGATGGAAGATTTCGCGATCGCGATGGTCGACGAGGTCGAACAGCAAGCACATAGCCGCCAGCGCTTCATAGTCGGATACTAGCCGGCGGCAAACTCTCAAGGAGATCATCATGGCTGAGCCTATGCACCTCAACAGCGCATCCCTCGTCCTGACGAACCTGAGCAAGCTGCTCCCCGATCTTGAACCGCTTTATAAGGACGTTCACGCCCATCCCGAATTGTCGATGCACGAGACGCGAACGGCGGGCATCGCCGCTGACAGGCTGAGGAAAGCCGGTTACGAGGTTACGACCGGAGTGGGCAAGACGGGCGTGGTGGGACTGCTCCGCAACGGCGAGGGGCGAACAGTGATGCTGCGCGCCGACATGGATGCGCTGCCGATCGCGGAGAACACCGGCCTTGCCTATGCCAGCAAAGTGACAGCGACCGATGCCGAAGGAAACGTTGTGCCGGTGGGCCATATGTGCGGCCATGACATGCATGTCGCATGGCTGGTCGGCGCCGCGACATTGCTGTCGCAGGCGCGCGACGCCTGGAAGGGCACATTGATGGCCGTATTCCAACCTGGTGAGGAAACCGCGCAAGGCGCCCAGGCGATGATCGACGACGGTCTGCTTAAACGCTTCCCCACACCCGATGTCGTGCTTGGCCAGCATGTCATGGTCGGCCCCGCCGGCTCCGTCGCCGGCAGCGCCGGGCCGATCACCTCCGCGGCGGACAGCCTGCAAGTCCGTCTTTTCGGGCGCGGCGCGCACGGTTCGATGCCGCAGGCCAGCATCGATCCCGTCGTCATGGCGGCATCTGTCGTCATGCGGCTCCAGACCATCGTGTCACGCGAGGTTGCCGCAACGGACGCGGCGGTGGTCACGGTCGGCGTGCTGCAGGCCGGCACGAAGGAGAACGTCATTCCGGACGAAGCCGTCATCAAACTCAATGTGCGTACGTTCAATGCCGGCGTGCGCAAGCACGTGCTTGCCGCGATCGAGCGGATCGTCAACGCCGAGGCCGAAGCCTCCGGCGCCCCGCGCAAGCCGGAGATTACGCCGCTCGATAGCTACCCGTTGAATGTGAATGACGAGACCGCGAGCAACCGTATCGCCGAGGCGTTTCGCGCCTATTTTCCCGCCGATCAGGTCAAGCACACGGGGCCCGCGCCGGCGAGCGAGGATTTCGGCTGCTTCGGCACCGCATGGCACGTGCCTTCGGTGTTCTGGTTCGTAGGCGGCACCGATCCCAAGATCTATGCCACGGCCAAGGCCGCGGGCAAGCTGAACGAGTTGCCGGTCAATCACAGCCCACAATTCGCGCCGGTCTTGCACCCGACCATGGAGACTGGCGTCGAGGCGCTAGTCGTCGGCGCCCTGGCTTGGCTTGGCGCAAGCTGATGTCCTTAGTCTAGTGTGGGGGGCTGCGAATTGAGTGCGTTGCGTGGTGGAGCCCACCCACTCCGGCGGCTTGCGTATCGGATTTGTCCCACTGCCGCTTCTTGCTTTCCGCTCGATACGTCAAGCTTTCGAAGGCGGGGCGTCATGATCGCTATTGAAACTTTCGTGCCTATTCTTGACTTGGGGGGCACCTTCGTTTTCGCGATCAGCGGGGCGGTTGCCGCGGTCAATCGCCGACTCGATATTTTCGGCATCCTCGTTCTGTCTTTCGTGACGGGAAATTTTGGTGGAATCACCCGTGACTTGCTGATCGGCGCGGTCCCGCCGGCCGCCCTGACCGATAGCCGATATCTACTGGTTTCCGTCCTGGCCGGGCTCATCACTTTCTTTTGGTATGCCGGAGTCGACCGGCTGCACAGCCCCGTGCTTCTGTTCGACGCGGCGGGACTATCGTTCTTTGCCGTCGCCGGTACGCAAAAGGCGATCTCGTTCGGATTGAGCCCGGTAATGTCAGCCCTTCTGGGCATGTTGACCGGCATCGGCGGCGGCGTGACGCGCGACGTCCTCCTCGCGGAGATCCCGCACGTGCTGCGTTCCGATCTATATGCGGTCGCAGCACTCGCCGGCGCGTCTATTGTCGTCATCGGCGATTTGCTTGGCCTTCCATATGGCGCCTCAGCTCTGGCCGGAGGGGCTTTGTGCTTCGGCCTTCGCTTCATGGCGATCAGGCACGGCTGGCATTTGCCTGTCGCACATCTGTCCGCGCAAGGACGCGCGGGAATAGACGCGTCGAACGATAAGAAACCGCACTGAAATTGTGGTTCATAGGCAATCAGCCATCCCGAGGCTTCAGCCACAGGGCGTCGAGAGCCCGGATTTTGCACAAGACCTCCGACTTATCGCAGCCGCCGCACGAGCGGGTCCGATTGCTGGGCGAACTTTCCGGCGTTAGAATCTGTCCACTAGGCTATCCAAATCCGCGCTCTGCCTCTGGCCGGCGCCGTCTGCTCAGGGCCAACAATTGGGAGAAGCGATCATGGCCACTCTTCGACGCGCCCTCTCCACGGCTTCTATGTTGTGCCTGTCCACTCTTCCTGGAAGCTCGGTCTCACGCGGCGGAGACGCCGACTGGCTAACCTACAACCGCACCCTCGCTGGAGATCGGTTCTCGCCTCTCAAGGAAATCGATCGTTCCAACGTGCTCCTCGGCGTGGCTTCCGGAATGAAGTCTCCGATGTGGCCGGGAGGCGCCCAGCAAAGCCGCATTCTCGTGTACGGTATGCGCTGACGGATACGCCCGCTCGAAGGTGAACGATGCTTCGTTTTGATCGGTGCTCGTTTCGACCAATTGAAAGAGAAGATCATGTTGGGTCCTCAACGGACCTTCACGGAACGTGATTTGATTGGTATTGGCGCAACTCTCACCTTCCGCGGTCGGCTGCGAACGGCAGCAAAGGGACGGATATGACCCGTTCGCCAAGCCCTCCCGTAAGGGCCGCTTCTTGCGCATTGCTGCCGTACCGCGCTACGGCTTGCGCGGCGGTTCCCGCCGAACCTCTCGCGCCGGCTTGTCGGATCGGAGCCCGATGTAGACCGTGTGGCGCAGGAGCCCGTCCCCGGTCCAAGTCAGATAGGTGATCTCGGCAACAAACTTCGGCTCGACCCAATGCACCCGGGAAAGAACCAGCGGCGAACCGAAGCGGGTCTTGCGGGGCGGCGGTGCGCTGAGCGGTGAAGTCGTTCGCGCCAACGGCCCCAGCCGGCGCCGCAGGTCGGCAAGCACCTTGTCGGGCATGCCGGTGCCGACCCGTCCGGCATAGATGAGCCTGCCGTCATCGGCGTAGTAGCCGAGCAAGAGCGCACCGAGATGGGGTCGGGTTCCCTCCGGATCGGTCCAGCCGACGACCACGAACTCCTGGCGGTTGAGGCATTTCGACTTGCGCCATAGACCCCGGTTTCCTGGCGCATAAGGCGCATCGACCGTCTTGGAAACGACACCCTCGAATCCAAGCTGACATGCGTGCCTGTGGATGAGTTCGCCGTCCCCTGTCTCATGGTCATTGAACTGGAGTCCGGGGATGCCGGCGACCAACGGTTGCAGGAGCGCCTTCCGCTCGATAAGCGGCTGACCGGCGATGGCCCGGCCATCAAGGTGCAGGAGATCGAAGGCGAAGTAGACGATCCGAACCCCGCGCTGACCGTCGCTGGCCGCCTGGGTCAGCGAAAAGCTCGGCAAACCATCGTCGCCAATTCCACACAGTTCGCCATCCAGGTACGCGTTCTCGGCCCGCACCTTCGCGAGAGCGGCAACCGCGCTCGGATACTTGTCGCTCCAGTCGAGACCTGTCCGCGTCAGTAGTTGCACCCGGCCGGCGCCGATGCGCGCGGCCATGCGGAAGCCGTCGAGTTTGATCTCATGAACCCATTGAGGCCCTGATGGCGTGGTCTCGACGGGCTGGCAGAGCTGCGGTGGAATCCAACTTGGAAGCGGCCCCGTTGCATCCTTGCGCTGGCGCGGCCCACTGGTCTTGATGGCTTCCGAGGCGGAACGCTTCACGACACGCGACATGGCCGCAAACTCGACAAAGGGTCTGGCGACAGAAGATCAGTATGCCAGAGTTGGTTCCATCGCAGGCGCGATTCCAGAGTGATCGACCAGCATGTGTAATCTGTACAGCATCACCAAGGGCGCTCAGGCTATCCGCGACTTCGCTCGCGCCATGCGGGACACAACCGGGAACCTTCCTCCGCTTCCTGGCGTGTTCCCTGACCAGATGGCTCCAATCGTCCGGGCCGGCCCGGACGTGCGCGCGCTTGTCATGGCGCGCTGGGGAATGTCCGGGCCGTCTCAATTCGGCGGCCAGCCCGTGACGAATATCCGGAACGTGAAGAGCCCGCGCTGGCGCAGATGGCTCGGCAAGGGAAGCCGCTGCATCGTACCGGCGACGTCGTTCTGTGAATACGCGGACGCGAAGCCGCGCAAGACGCCCATCTGGTTCGCCCTGGCCGAGGATAGGCCACTCTTCGCTTTTGCCGGCCTGTGGACGCCCTGGCGCGCCGTGAGAGGCCCAAAGAGCGCGCCGGTTGAGGGCGAGCACGAACTGTTCGGCTTCTTGACGACGGAGGCCGGACGGTCCGCGTCGTCCTTCACCCAGTTCCTAACTGACGGCGCTCGGCCGGTGTGCATGGGCCCTCCGCGCCGGCCTGCGCCAGCCGGGGCCTTCCTGGCGGCGTCGGAGCCACTGCAGGATCATTGTTCCCCGAATCCCCTTGCCAGCGCCGCCCCGCCTACGGACGGCGGCTTCTTCATGACGACGAAGCCGGCCCGCTGCAGGTGCTCCACAAGCCGCCTGGCAACGGGAACGCGTGACTACGGCAACACAAAACACGGGGAGTAAATGTGCGAGGCCGACGCGACGGCGGCCGGCAATCGCGCCGCGAAGAACGAGAAGCATCCGTAGCGGTCGACCCGCGGGCCGGGCTGCTATCGGCCCTTGAGGCCCCGCCGCGGATAGGAGATAGGCCGATTGCGCCAGGCCGGATCCCCGAGGCGACGTTCGTTCTCTGCGTCGCGCTCTTGGGCGTCGTTGACGATGCGGAGCAATTCCTCGATCGGGTCGACCTTGGGCGCCGGCTCCCGCGGCGTCGCGCGACCGTCAGATTGAGTTCCAGAGCGCCAGCGGCGCAGCCATTCGAACATGCTGCAACTTGCCCCTTCCCGCTGTCCCTGCATAGGCGCCGATCGTGGCTAAGGGGCCGATCGTGGCTAAGGGCGAGAGAGCGGACCGTGGGGCGGCTTGACCCAGGGTACGAACGCTCGCCATTGTCGGCTGCCAAATAAAGGGGAGGATTCGGCCAATGCCCAAAGCCGCAGTCGCCGCCGCGCTAGCAACGCTCATCCTCGCTGCGTTCACGCCGGCTACTCAGGCCATGCCCGTGGTCCCGCACCATAGCGTGTTCGCTGGCCTGAACGCCGACCTTCAAGACGCGCAATGGCGGCGCTGTGTGCGCGACCGGTGGGGACACCGACGCTGCCGGACCTGCTGGCGCGACCGCTGGGGCCGGGTGACTTGCCGCTGAGCAAGACATAGCCGGGCCGCCAAGAACGAGCGCCATAGGTAGCAAGCAGACGAATGACGGCCTGCCCGCCCAATGATCCGCATCAGCATCACTCCCGCTGCCTTCGACGCGATCGCTGACACGCTGCCGCTCGGGAGCGTCGCAGTTGAGCCGGAGGCGGGCGCCAACGGGGATCGCCTGGTCTGGGTCGACGTCTCTGTCGCCAACAAGCTCAGCGCCATGCGGGGGCCACGCGAGACCCTGTCGGACGTGATCCTCCGGCTCGCCGCGCTCGAGGCGCTGGGACCCGCCAAGGTCGACCAGCTTGATGAGCTCGTGCGGATCGCTGGCGAGGCCGAGCCGCACAAGCCGGCGGCGCCGAAGCGCGGGCCCGATCGCAGGCGGGTATGGCACTGGCGCCGCTAGCAATCTGCGGCTTGGCGGCTATCCAGCGGTTGCGCATCGGCTCTCCCTTCGGCGATCATACGCGAAGGAGGCCCCCACATGAAACCATCCGCAGACGCCGACGACCTGGAACAGCTCGCCGCCGAGTTCCTAGCCGGGCGAGCGGAGGCAGCCGGCGACAACTGCGATAGCGTGTTTGAGCGGTCCGACGCCGAGCTTGCTGATCGGCTCATCACGGCCGCGGCCGGGCGTCTTGGCAAGCTGGACTTCGGTCGCCTTGTCGATGCGTTCGGGCGGCTGCGCAACGAGTAAACAGTTGACGGGCCGAAGCAGCGGGGATGGCTTGGCTTCGGCCCGGTGTTGCCTCGTTGGCCTGAGTTACCGATATCCACCAGCGGGCGTCCTACGCGGCGCAAGTCATAACAGGAACGCGTGGCGAACGTTCAGGAGATGATCGGCGAGAATCACTGCCGTGCCGTCAGAGCTCATAGCGCCGGCGGCGGCCCAAAGAAGCCGACGATGTGGACGATGCGTCCGGTCGCGTCGATCTCGCCGAAATCGCGCCCGTCGATGGCGACGGTTCCATCGGGCTGGACCATGTGCCAGGTGAAATGGATTTTGCCGTGATGTTCGTCGACCTTGCTGGTCGGCACGATCCTCGCGCCCGGATAGGCATTGTGGAAGCCGCCGATATGGGCGTGGAGGCCGGCGCGCCCGGCCGGCGCGACGCCAGTCGGGTCCTCGTAGACGCCCGCGTCTCCCCATGATTTTTCGAGCATGGCGCTGCGCGCGGTCTCGTCCTTCTCGTTCCAAGCAGCGCAATACGTGCTGACGATCTCGTCGAGGCTCATCGTTCCCTCCCTGTCGCCGGCGAAATGCGCCGGTCGAGAGCAACCGAAGCACGGGCCGGCGCGATCATCGCTCTCCAAATCCCTGCGCCAGCGCGATCGCGCCGTCCGATGGCGGTCGTTGCACAATGACCTAGCCTTCCCCGTCATCCGCGCCACGATGAGCGCGACGCGCCGCCAATGCGCCGTCGTCTGGCCAGCTGGGTTGTCCAGCAGGACAGCACCAACGTCATGCTCGCGCCTGCGGGCTCACCGTAGGCCTCCGCGCCGTGGTCGCGGATAAGGGCCTCGGCGTCCGCCTGTACCAGGTGGCGGGCTTCCTGGCGGCGGTTCGAGCCATAGCAGCATCACGGGTGGTCATTACCACGAAGAGGGCGCGACCGGATGACGGCACTCGACGTTAGGACTAAACCGCTCGCGCGGTAGGGGCGGCGGAGACCAGTGGGCTGAGGAGAAGCGCGAAGGCCTGGGTCTGTCTCAAGATCGTGGGGTTCAACCCCATGCGAGACAGGAGGTTTCGCGATGCCCGACAACTCGAAGCCCATCAGCCCTCTGCGCCAGCGCATGATCGACGACATGACGGCGCGCCGGTTCGGCGAAGACACCCAGAGGGACTACGTTCGGGCCGTGAAGAACTTCACGGTTTTCCTCGGTCGGTCGCCGGACAAGGCGTCCGCCGAGGACGTTCGCCGCTATCAGTTGCATCTGGCCAAGCAGCATATTGGCCCGGCGACCATCAACCTGGCCTGCACGGCGCTGCGGTTCTTCTTCAAGATCACGCTGGAAAAGCCCGACCTCGTCCGGCATCTGGCGCCCGTACAGCGGCCGCGCAAGGCGCCGGTGGTGCTGAGCGAGGAGGAAGTGGCGCGTCTGCTCGAAGCCGCGCCGGGCCTCAAGTACAAGGCGGCGCTCAGCGTCGCCTACGGCGCGGGCCTGCGGGTGTCTGAGGTCGCGAACCTGAAGGTGTCCGACATTGACAGCCAGCGCATGATGCTCAGGGTCGAGCAGGGCAAGGGACAGCGGGATCGCGATGTGATGCTGTCGCCGCAACTGCTCGAACTGTTGCGCGAATGGTGGCATGCGGCCAGGCCGCGGGCATGGTTGTTTCCGGGCCAGAACCCGGTCAACCCGATGTCGGCCCGCCAAATGGTGCGCGTGGTCCACGCCGCGGCGCAGGCGGCGGGGATCGCCAAGCGCGTGTCGCCGCATACGTTGCGGCATCCCCGGGCTTTGACCCGGGGATCGCTACCCATCTGCTCGAACAGAACGTCGACATTCGGGTGATCCAGGTTCTGCTCGGACACGCCAAGCTGGAGACGACCGCGCTCTACACCCGCGTCGCCATCAATACGATCCGCGACGTCAAGAGCCCGCTGGAGCGGCTGGGCGTCAACCTGACGAAGCGAAAGCCGCCCGCCTGACCGCGGCCGCATGGCGCGGCCCCGCCTGGAGGTCGCCGACGTCTTTCGCGCCCATGGGCCGGCGTGGCGTGAGGCCAACGAAGGCCACGTGAGCCTCGCCCAGTTGAAAGTGATGTCGGCGATCGAGACCTGTCGCACAGCCGCGCTCGGCGGACATGTCGAGCGCTGCGAGGACTGCGCGCACGAACGCGTGGCCTACAATTCCTGCCGCAACCGCCACTGCCCGAAGTGTCAGGGCGCGGCGGCAAGACAATGGCTGGCCGAACGCGAGGCGGAGCTTCTGCCGGTTCCCTACTACCACGTCGTCTTCACCCTGCCGGCTTCGATCGGCGCGATCGCGTTCCAGACCAAAGCGGCCGTCTACGACCTTCTGTTCCGGACCGCCGCCGAGACGCTGACCACGATCGCCGCCGACCCGAAGCATCTGGGCGCGCGCATCGGCCTCACCGCCGTCCTCCATACCTGGGGCTCGGCGCTGACCCATCACCCGCATGTCCACGTCATCGTTCCCGGCGGCGGCCTGTCGCCGGACGGGTCGCGCTGGATCGCCTGCAAGCCCGGCTTCTTCCTGCCGGTGCGCGTGCTCTCGCGCCTGTTCCGCCGCCTCTTCCTCGAAGGCCTCACAGCCCTGCATGCGGCCGGCCGGCTCGTCTTCTTCGGCGACCTCGCCCCGCTCGCCGACCAGCGCGCCTTCGACGCCGCCCTCGCGCCGTTGCGCCGCTCCGAGTGCCGAGTAGGTGGGGATGTCGCCATCCCCACCCCTCACAGACCCGGACGTGCAGGATTCCCGCATCCGGTTCTTCACGGGAGAGTTTCGCGCGCGTTGGCGTAAAGGCGGTGGACGATCCGCGCCGGGGGAAGCGGATGGCGCTTGAGGATCGCGTTGAGGCGGTTCCAGTGGAACGCACCTTCTCCGCGATGCCGTCGCCCCAGCCATTTCTTCCACAGCACCACGACCTGGCAGGCGAACCATCGTATGCGTCGAGAGTTGCCCGATATGCCGTAGTAGGCATAGTGGCCTCGCAACATCTGGGACAGATGGGCGTGCTGGTCGCGCAAGGATCGATGCCGATTGTGTCGGCACCAATCGCTGACCGCCGCCAGCGCTCGTGCGTACCGGCTTTTAGCCGTCACTTGCCTCACCCCGTTCAACCCCTTCTTGGACTTGGCCCAGATATGGGAGAAGCCAAGGAAGTCGAACGTAGCGCTGTCCGTATCCGGATGGCATACGCCCCCCGGCCGATGAAAGCGAAAGTCGACGAGGTGCGTCTTGTCCGGGTGGAGCGTCAGCCCGTACCGTGCAAGCCGTTTTCCCAGCACGTCCATGACCCGCTTGGCGTCGTCGAGACTCTCGAACGCCATCACGCTGTCATCGGCGTACCGCACGAGGATGCTGTTCCCCCTGAGGCGGACGCGCACGTCCCGCTCGAACCATTCGTCCAGCACATGGTGCAGGTAGATGTTTGCGAGCAGAGGCGAGACGACGCCGCCTTGCGGGGTGCCCTCGGTCGTGCGCTGAAGGAGACCGTGTTCGAGCACGCCCGCCTTCAGCCATTTGTCGATCATCCGGCGAATGACGCCGTCCGTGACTCGCCTGTCGAGAAACGCACGCAAGTGATGATGCTGGATCGTGTCGTAGTATTTGGAGATATCGACATCCAGCACCCAGCGCAGCCCTTGTCGGCCCATGAAGGCCAGACGCAACGCACTCAGGGCCTGATGCGCCGACCGCCCTGGCCGGAAGCCGAATGAGCAGGAGAGAAACTCCTGCTCATAGATCGGCTCCAGCACCATGACGACCGCCCTCTGTGCCACCTTGTCCTCGAACGTCGGAATGCCGAGCGGCCGCTCCGAACCGTCCGCCTTCGGAATGTAGACCCGACGCACCGGCGGGGCGACATAGCGGCCAGACTTGATGCGCTCCAAGAGAGCCAAAAGGTTGGCCTCCAAGTTCGCCTCATACTGCTCCGCCGTCACGCCGTCGATGCCGGGTGCCCCATCCTTGCGCGTCAGCCGGTACGCCTCTCGCATCCATTCCAGGTCGATGACATGGTGAAGCGTGGACAGAGCTGTCCCCGCCTTCGTCCTCGCCAGTTCGGCTATCCGTTGTCGTTTCGTGGACAGGTTCGCGGAGCCCAAGGTCTCCTCCCGTGTTTCCCGGCAACGGTTCTCATCCCATGGCGTCTCCCTTCCCTCGCGCGGGTCCCGGTGAGCCCAGTTCCCCGCGGTCAGCGGTACTATGAAGGCGCTACGACTTCCCGCCTGCGCATCCCCGGTTGCTTATTTGTTTCGCTTCCGGGGTCCGCGCGATCCTCCGCTGTTCGTGCTCGCCTTGGCGGCGCTCCCGGATGGTTGAAGGACCCATCCGGGCCAGGGCATTTGGTCAGCCGGCCGCCCATTTGCCGGCGCACTCTCGTTCGGACGCAAGCGGGATCTCACAGGTTCCCAGGCGATCCGTCCCATGCCTTTGCCCCGGTCCAAGACCCCGGCCGGACCGACGATCCTCACCTTGACGGCATCGTCGATGCTGCCCCCGCTCAACCCACAGCGAAGGCTCCAGCGATTATAATTTCGAGGCTACTCACGCGGCTTCAGCACCTGCTGCCTACGCTTCACGACGGGCGTCGCCGCACGCCATGCAAGGCTCGCTTCCGGCTGGTTGGCTGACCTTTACCGGGAGGGAGTTGAACCCTCTGGATCGCGATGAAAGGTTTCAGAACTTCATGTTCGTTCTCCTCTCCTGAGCTTTCCCTGTCGCAAGGGTCGTCTACGGGAAGAAGCCGTTCGCCGGACCGAAAGCCGTGCTCGCCTATCTCGCCCGCTATACCCACCGCGTCGCCATCTCGAACTCCCGGCTCATCGCGCTCGACGAGGAGGGCGTGACCTTCAAATGGAAGGACGACCGCATCAAAGGACGCGACCGGTTCAAAACCATGACGCTCGACGCCGCCGAGTTGCCGAGTAGGTGAGGACATTGCTGTCCTCACCCCTCGCAGACCCGGACGTGCAGAATTCCCGCATCCGGTTCTTCACGGGCGTGCTTCGCTCATGGTGGTGTAGCGATGGACAATCCGAGCCGCTGGCAATGGATATCGTTTCAATAGATCGCTAAAGCGGCTCCAGAGGAACCGTTTGCGGCGGTCTCGTCGCGATAGCCATTTCTTCCAGATGCTCGCGACCTCGTTGGCATACCAGCTCAGTCGTCGATAGTTGCCAGAGACGCCGTAGTAGGCGTAGTGGCCTCGCATCATCGCGCTCAAATGGGCGTGCTGATCCTTGATCGGCCGATGCCGGTTGGTCCGGCACCAGTCGGTGACCGCCGCCAGGGCGCGGGCGTAGCGGTTCTTCGCCGTCACTTGCCGCACCGCTTTGCCACCCCTCCTGGTCTTGCCCCATACGTGGCAAAAGCCGAGAAAAGTGAACGAGGTTCCCTCCGTCTCCGGAGGAGACCCATCCGAGTTGTTGAAGCGAAAATCGACGAACCGAGTCTTCTCGGGATGCAGCGTTAGCCCATACCGATGAAGCCGCTTGCCCAGAACGCGGAGGACTCGCTTGGCGTCGCGGAAGTACGCGAACGCCATAACGGCATCGTCGGCGAATTGGACAAGGGCGCTGTTCCCTGCGAGCCGTGAACGCACCTCGCTCTCGAACCATTCATCCAGCACGTGATGCAGGAAGATGTTTGAGAGAATTGGTGAGATCACGCCGCCCTGCGGGGAGCCTTCGGTCGCATGGCGCAGAAGCCCATCTTCCAGGACTCCTGCCTTCAGCCATTTGTCGATCATCCTTCGGATCACACCATCCGTGACCCGTCTGTCAAGAAAGTCGCGCAGGTGCGAGTGTGGAATTGAGTCGAAATACTTGACGATGTCGATGTCCAACACCCAGCGCAGTCCGTGGCTCATGAAGCCCGTGCGAAGATCTTGCAGGGCTTGATGCGCCGACCGTCCCGGCCGGAAGCCGTAGGAGCAGGTAAGGAAGTCTTGCTCGTAAACGGCCTCCAGCACCATGACGATCGCCCGCTGGGCCACCTTGTCCTCGAGGGTTGGAAGGCCGAGAGGTCGACGCGATCCATCCGCCTTGGGAATATATGCCCGTCGCACTGGCGGTGCCTGATAGCGGCCCGACTTGATGCGGCCGAGAAGGTCAAGCAAGTTGGCCTCCAGGTTCTTCGCATAGTCGACCGCCGTCATGCCGTCGATGCCAGGAGCACCATCCTTGCGGGTGAGCCGCCAGGCCTCCTTCATCCATTCCAGGTCGATGACGTGGTGCAGCGTGGAAAGCGCCGCTCCGCGCTTGGCTCTTGCCAGCGCAGCTATCCGTTGTCGTTTCGTGGACAGGTTTGCGAAGCTCAAGGTCTTCTCCCGTGTTTCTCGCCAACGGCTCTCGTCCCGTGGCGCCTCCCTTCCCTCAGTCGGGTCCCGGTGGGTCCAGTTCCCCGCGTGTGGTTGGTACTATGAAGGCGCTACGACTTCCCGCTCGCGCAATCCCGGTCGCTTATTGGTTCGCTTCCGAGCACCACGCGATCCCTCCAGTGTTCGTGCTCGCCGCATGGCGCTCCCAGATCGGTGGAGGACCGGCCCCGGGCCCGGGCACTTGTTCAGCCGGCTGCCCAAACTGCCGGCTCGCTCTCACGTGGGCATGAGCGGGATCTCTCAGGTTCCCAGGCGATCCGTCCCGTGCCTCTGCCCCGCTCCAAGACCCCGGTCGGACCGACGAGCCCATGGCCATTGGCGGTCTCGTCGATGCTGCCCCCGCTCGAATGACAGCGAAGGCTCCAACAAGAAAAGCATTTCGAGGCTAATGCGCGGCTTCGGCACCTGCTGCCTACGCTTCCAGACTGACGTTGCCGTCAGCCCGGCAAGGCTCACTTCCGGCTGGCTGGCTCGCCTTTGCCGGGAGGGAGTTGAACCCTCTGGATCGCATTGAAAGGTTTCAGATCACGTGTTCATCCTCCTTTCCAGGGCTTACCCTGACGCTACATCCGCCGCTTTCTCCTGCACGTCCTGCCCAGCGGCTTCCACCGCATCCGCCACTACGGCCTGTTCGCCGGCACGGTTCGGGCGCGCACCATCGAGCGCGTCCGCCAAGCGCTCGCCGCGCCGAAGACCACATCTGAGCTCTCGCACGCCGAGGCGAACAGCCAAGCCGAAACAGCTTCGCCTGTGCGACGCTGCCCCTGTTGCGGCGGCCGGATGATCATCGTCGAAACCTTCGAAGGCGCGCGCCCCGGCCGCCCGCCGTCGCCGACCCGCATCAGGATCGACACCTCATGACCGTCGCCGCGATTCCCACGCAACCCCGTCTCGCCGCGCCTCCAGCCACGCGCCGGAGCAGCAAGCCGATGTCCTCACGACCGCCGCGGACGCTCTCCCGACGCCGCTCCCATACCCGCTGCTCGCATCCTCGCCCCCGAAAAGGCCCGTCGTGTTCGCTCTCGACGGCAACGCCGACCGCCTTTCGCCCCCGCCGCCACATCGGCGATCCGTCCGCGACCTTCAAATCCCCATAGGTCGCGCCCAGCCAATCCGCGCCTCTTCCTACCCGCGGTTTCCCCCTTACGAGGCTTTCGGACGCCGGCCCCAGCGCCCGGCCCAGCGCGCCTGCCAAGGGCCGGCGTCCGAAACCCTTCAGTAAAGCGGACATAACGGATCGCCCCTGGACGTCGCAGCCGCGATGGGTTCGTCGATTGGACGCCGTTGACCACGCCCCAGTAACAGCGGTTCCGGCGTTGCAGATCCCGTCGGCGCGCGAAGGGTAACGCGAAGGTTGCTGCCACGGACTCATCGAAAGAGGCGGCAAGGCGTGCGGTCCCGCCTCTCCAGCTTGAAATTGGGGAAGCGCAGAACGGCAGGCGTTTGCTGGCGCTCACCGCTTCCCCTTTTTTGCCGCCAGCCATCCATACCCACGCGATGTCTTAGAATCCTGCGCAGCAGGCAGTCTGCGGGTATGCGGCGTGGCGTGTGTTAGCCAACACCATCAGAGCGCGCCTAACCGCCGCAAAAATGTGCATCCGTCGCCTTGCTTACGATAATCGCAGCCATTCTGTTCTGCGCTTCTGCTGTTTCATCGGCAGTTGATGTGAACGGCAGGCGCTCGCCGGTCCAGCACATCTGTATCCGGTTCTCTGACACTTTGTTGTCATACACCAAAGCCTCGAATACAGCGTTGGCGCGTCGTTGTGATAGGCGTTCGTTGAATTGCGCAGAGCCAACTGAATCGGTCTTGCCAAGGATTGTGCCAACGAAGTCTGGATTGCTTTGCATCATTCCAGCTACGTCGCGTACTTGGGCTTGGTCCTTGGCATCTAACGCATAGCCGCCAGTGGGAAAATAGATAAAATGGGCCGTAGCGCCTAGCGGCAGATTCTTCACCTCTTGCGCTGTCCCGGCGTAAGCGACAAAAAAGCCGACGGAAGCCGCTGCAAGGCCCTTCGTTATACTGCTTCTTGTCATTTCGCTCCCTTTCCTATTTTTTGCTTTTTACGCTGAAAAAATCGCTGTCCCCAAAAAGGGGCCGCGAACTCATGTGAGCAACTGAACACTTGGGCTGCTTCAAGTAGAGCCCCTAGGCTCTCCGCTGCGTATTCCCGCGAGCGACGCATCGCCGACCGTTTGATGTCCGCAGCTCGCCTGAATTCAACCACGAAAACGCCGATTTCGCAACAATCGGCCTCGCTGCGTCGTGGACCAACGGGCCGCTACCCTCCGCTGGAGGATCCTCGGAACTTGGTTGCTCGCGCTGGCGCGTCAGTCCGCAACGCCGACGCTCCGCAGGTCAAACATGTTGATTTGCCAGCAAGCTTGGTAGATCAAAGAGAGGGCGCGAAGCACGAATTCACAGCCGTCCCTTACGGCGCACATTTCTTCAGGGTTGTGGCGAGCACCGGATCGCCGGAAGCGCTGTAGACGAGTTCGGTGGCGGAGCGGAGCGTAATGACCGTGCTGCGGGACGTGAAGCTAATTGAGTCCGCGCAATCAGCGCTCACCTTGAGGGCGCCTTCCACTTCAGACGCCCGCTCGATCTGACAGGTGGCGGAAGGCAGAAGGATCCTCTTCGGCGACTCGACAATCGCAGCCTGGGCGAACTTGTCCACTGGCTGCCGGTAGGCCCAGCCGCCGCCGCGCCGCTGGAAAAGCTTGTCGCAATCCTCCGCGGAATAGGCCCATGCGCCGACCAGCTGCGCGAGGCTCTTGGGCGCGTATTGGCCTTGGACTTCGGGCGTTTCCTGTTCGGCCGCGGGCGGCGGGAGAGGCGCCTTGGTGAGCGGGCCGGGAGCAGGCGGAGGCGGGGACTCCTGCGCGATAACGGACGGAGCCGAGGACGTCACGGACGGCGCTGCAGCAGGCGGCGGAGCGGCTTGTTGTCCCGCATCGGGAGCCGTGGGAGCAGCCGGAGCGGCCGGGGCTGTCGCCTCCTGCGCGGCCGGAGGCGCAGGTGAGGGCGGAGGCAAGCGCGCGGCTTCCTGCGCGGCAGGGGTGGGAGCCGACGACGGCGCGGGTTTCTGGGCGACCGGCGCAGGTGCGGGCGCGGGAGTGACAGGCGCGAGAGTGACAGGTGCCTGACCTGACGAAACGGAGGGTGCGACATTCGTCTGGTTGGTGGCCGTCCAGATGACGGCTGCGATCGCGACGAGGACGACGCCCCCGAGCAAAGCCCATAACCAGCGCGACATGACATTCCCTCCGCGTCGCTCGGAATTGCCTCCAATGATGGGCGTTTCTCACCGCAGTGTCGAGTTTGTGCGCGAGCGGTCGCGCCGCGCGACTTGCAGTCGCAATCTGCCAGGGCGCGCCCATGACGCCGACGGCCCGCGTCGGGAACCACATTTCGATTGCGCGAGCATCGTGAAATGTGGCCTTAGCCTCGCACTCAATGGCCGCTATTTGCGCATTCCAGCCGTTCAAAGTGTTGGCTTCCAGGGACCGCAATCCGTCCTGTGAGGCCTCCTGGCTCGGGCGCCAAATCTTTGATTTTGACGACCGGCGGCGCATGGGTCCGGTCCCGCGGGGCGCGCGAGGACCTGTCGCCCGAGCCCAATCGCCTCGCCGGCGCACTTTCCGGCCAAACATTGAATCGTCCGGCCGACCCGCTCATACTGGCATGCCACCGCGACGCGGACAGCGAGACGGGCGGGAGAAAAGGTTCGACAATGGCAGACAAGCCCAAGACCGACGGCGAAACAGGCGGGGCCAAGCGCCCGCTGCGCTCAAGGCTATGGTTCGATAACCCCGATAATCCGGGCATGACGGCGCTCTACATCGAGCGCTACCTCAACTACGGCCTCACGCCGGCGGAATTGCGCTCCGGCAAGCCGATCATCGGCATCGCCCAGACCGGCTCGGACCTCGTGCCCTGCAACCGCCATCACCTCGAGCTCGCCAAGCGGGTGCGCGACGGGATCGTCGCCGCCGGCGGGATCGCGTTCGAGTTTCCGGTCCATCCGCTGCAGGAGACCGGCAAGCGGCCGACCGCGGCGCTCGACCGCAATCTCGCCTATCTCGGCCTGGTCGAGATTTTGATGGGCTATTTCCTCGACGGCGTGGTGCTGACCACCGGATGCGACAAGACGACCCCGGCCTGCATCATGGCGGCGGCGACGGTGAACATTCCGGCGATCGTGCTTTCGGGCGGCCCGATGTTGAACGGATGGCGTCACGGCGAACGGACCGGGTCCGGGACGATCGTCTGGCAGGCGCGCTCCGATCTGGCCGAGGGCAAGATCGACTACGAGGAGTTCATGGCGCTGGTCACGTCCTCGGCGCCCTCGACCGGCCATTGCAACACCATGGGCACCGCCTCGACGATGAACGCGCTCGCCGAGGCGCTCGGCATGAGCCTGCCCGGCTGCGCCGCCATCCCCGCGCCCTACCGCGAGCGCGGCCAGATCGCCTACGATACGGGTAAGCGCGTCGTCGAGATGGTGTGGGAGGACCTAAAGCCGTCCGACATCCTGACGCGCGAGGCGTTCGAGAACGCCATTGTCGTCAACAGCGCGATCGGCGGCTCGACCAACGCGCCGATCCACGTCAACGCGATCGCCCGCCACATCGGGGTCGAGCTCAACATCGCCGACTGGGAGACGATCGGCCGCCGCGTTCCGCTGCTGGTCAACATGCAGCCGGCGGGCAAGTACCTCGGCGAGGAGTTCTATCGCGCCGGCGGGGTCCCGGCGGTGGTGCACGAACTGATGAAGCGGAAGCTGGTTCGCGAGGGCGCCATCACCGCCAACGGGCGGACGATCGGCGAGAATTGCGCCGCGACCGTCGCGGAGGATCCCCTCGTCATCTTGCCGATCGAGACGCCGCTGAAGCAGGACGCGGGCTTTGTCGTGCTGTCGGGCAACCTGTTCGACGACGCGGTCATGAAGACCAGCGTGATCGACGAGGAGTTCCGCAAACGGTTCCTCTCCAACCCCGACGACCCGGAAGCGTTCGAGGGCCGCGCCATCGTGTTCGATGGGCCCGAGGACTACCACCACCGCATCGACGATCCGGCGCTCGCCATCGACGAGCGCTGCATCCTGTTCATCCGCGGAACCGGGCCGATCGGCTATCCGGGCGGCGCGGAAGTGGTCAACATGCAGCCGCCTGCGGCGCTGATCAAGAAGGGCGTGCACGCGTTGCCCTGCATCGGCGACGGGCGCCAGTCGGGCACGTCGGGATCGCCGTCGATCCTCAACGCTTCGCCTGAGGCGGCGGCCGGTGGCGGGCTGGCGCTGGTCAAGACCGGCGACCGGGTGCGGATCGACCTCCTGAAGCACGAGGCCAATATCCTCGTGTCCAAGGACGAACTGAACCTGCGCCGCGCCGAGCTGCAAAAGCACGGCGGCTACGCCTATCCGAAGAGCCAGACCCCGTGGCAGCAGATCCAGCGGTCGATGGTGGCGCAGTTCGACGAGGGCATGGTGCTGAAGCCGGCCGTCGAGTACCAGCGCCTGGCGCAGACGGCGGGCGTCCCGCGGGACAATCATTGACCGCGGCAGGGCTTCGTATATACTCGGAAGACGCGTTCGTATATACGGAGCCCACCATGGGCATCAGCATCCGCGATCCCGAAGTCGGCGCGCTCGCCCGCGAGCTCGCCCGGCTGCGCAAGACCAACATGACCGAAGCCATCGCCCACGCGCTGAAAGCCGAGCTCAAGCGCGAGCGCGACAAGCGGCCGCTTGTGGAGCGGCTCGAAGCGCTGGCGGACGAGACCGTGGCAATGGCGGGGCCAAATGCGCGGGAGGTCACAAAAGAAGAGATCGACGACCTTTGGGGACAGTGATTTTCATCGACACGTCGTCGTTCGTTGCAATTCTCGCAAATGAGCCGGACCGGGATCGGTTCCTCGAAGCGATCGACGCGGCCGAACGGCGCATGACGTCGCCCGTCGTTCGATTGGAGACCTGCATCGTTTTAAGCCGCCGCCTGGATTTTTCGCCGCGAGCAGCCGAGACGCAGTTCGATCGCTTTCTCAATGAGGCTGGGATCGCCGAAATCGAGGTGACAAACGCCATAGGCGCCGCAGCGGTCGACTGTTTCATCAGGTTCGGCAAGGGACGGCATCCCGCGCGGCTGAACTTCGCGGACTGTCTGTCTTACGCCTGCGCGAAGACGCACAGCGCACACCTGCTTTTCAAAGGCGACGATTTTTTGCGAACTGATATAAATCCATAGTGACGAGATTCGGTTAGAGCGACATGACGCAAGAAGACGAGCGCCAGCCCCTCGGCCCCGAGGTCGACGCCCATCCCGCCGAGCGGCCCCAGCGGGTAACGCTCAAGGGACGCTGGGTCACGCTAGAGCCCCTCGACCCCCGCAAGCACGCGGTCTCGCTCTACGACGGCTCGAACGGCGACCCGGACCGCGAGCGCGTCTGGACCTACCTCGGCGACGGGCCCTACGCGACCCTGAGGGATTTCCGCGAGAGCGTTGGCGCGAAAGCGCGTTCGGAGGACCCGCTGTTCTTCGCCGTGGTCGACAACGCCACGGGCCGGGCGCTCGGCTACCAGACGCTGATGCGCATCGATCCGGCGAACCGCGTGATCGAGGTCGGCAACGTCATGTACACACCCGCCCTGCAGCGCACGGCGGGCGCCACCGAGGCGCAATATCTGTTCGCTTCCTATGTCTTCGACACGCTCGGCTACCGGCGCTACGAGTGGAAATGCAATGCGCTGAACGCGCCCTCGCGGCGCGCCGCGGAACGGCTCGGCTTCGCCTTCGAGGGCGTCTTCCGCCAGCACATGATCGTCAAGGGCCGCAGCCGCGACACCGCCTGGTTTTCGATGCTCGACGGCGACTGGCCGGCGCGCCGGACGGCGTTCGAGCGCTGGCTTCGGCGCGACAATTTTGACGTCGGTGGGCGACAGAAAGAGAGCCTTTCGAGCCTGGCGCCGCGCGGCGCCGCCGGATGAGCGCAATCGGCTGGATGGTGCATGGCCTATGGAGCGTGGCGGCGAGCTATGTCGTCGTCTCGCTCGTCGCCAACGCGATCCACCGCTGGCCTTCGCACGATCCGCGCTGGAAGGACGCAAGGGGCCTCATCTGGCCGTTCGGCGAAATCTTTCGCCGGCACGCCCTGCATCACCAGGCGTTTCCGCGCTTCGACCGGCCGGCGCACGACGACGAAACGCGCTACGCTCTCGACATCGACGCCCGGGTCACCGCGGCGATGGCAGCGCTGCTCGCGGCGCCGCTTCTTTGGCTCGACTGGGTTTCGGGGCTCGCGATGGCGGCGGCGGTCGTGCTGCACAACCACATCTACAACGAGATCCATTTCGAGATGCACGCGCCGCGCGGTCGATGGTTCGCCCGCACGGCGCTCTTCCGGTATTATGTCTGGTATCATTTCCTGCATCACCGCCATCCGGGAACACGCTTCGACTCGGCCTTTCCCCTCGCTGACTGGCTGCTCGGCACGCTGGGCACGGCGACCGACGCCGACCGAAACATGTTTGCGGCGATGGGAAAGCAGGCGACGAAGGTCGCGGACGTCCGCTAGGCAATCCGACGGACTGCGCTTGTCTCGCGCGCCTTGGGCGGCGAGACGCCGCCCCTCCGACGGAACCCGCGCAGGCCTTGACCGGCCCGCGCGAGCGCATAATCCTGGGCGGTTGCGGACGGCGGCGACCCCCCCTCCCTGTAGGGTGTCCGTTAGACGCCCGTCTCCCGACGGGCTATCGGGAGAGGGAGGCCGCGAAGCGGCAGGGTGAGGGTAAGCCGGCGCGAGCCGATTTCATCACGCCCTAAACCCCTGCCGGCCGGCGCAGGTCGAGGGTCAGCGGGAACTCGGGGTGGGGCGCCTCGGGCGGCGGCTGGTAAAGGCCGGGCGTGTGCCCGCGCGGCTCGAACCGCGCGAGCCGGCGCGCCTCCGCCTCGTTGCTGTTGACCGGGAACGTGTCGTAGCTGCGCCCGCCCGGATGGGCGACGTGATAGACGCAGCCGCCGAGCGCCCGGCCGCTCCAGCTATCAAAGATGTCGAACACCAGGGGTGCGTGCACGGGCACGACCGGGTGCATGGCGATCGCTGGCTGCCACGCCTTGTAGCGCACGGCGCCGACCGCGACGCCCTCCGTCGCCGTCGCGCGCAAGGGCACGCGACGCTGGTTGCAGGCGACGACATAACGCTCAGGGTCGGCGGTCGCGAGCCTGACCTGCAGGCGTTCGGTCGAGCTGTCCGTGTAGCGGGCGGTGCCGCCGATCGCGCCGGTCTCGCCGAGCACATGCCAGGGCTCGAGCGCCTGACGGACTTCTAGCTGCGCGCCCTCGTACTCGACCTCGCCGCAGAACGGAAAGCGGAACTCGGCCTGCGCCTCGTACCACTCGGAGCGGAAGGGGAAGCCGTGCGCCCTGAGGTCGGCCAGCACGTCGAGGAAATCCTCCCACACGTAGTGACGAAGCATGAAGCGGTCGTGCAGCGATGAGCCCCAGCGCGGCAACGGTCCGTCGATCGGCGACCGCCACAGCCGCGCGAGGATGGCGCGGACGAGCAACTGCTGCGCCAGGCTCATGCGCGGATCCGGCGGCATCTCGAAGCCGCGGAACTCGACGAGGCCCAGACGCCCGGTCGGGCCGTCCGGCGAATAGAGCTTGTCGATGCAGAGCTCGGCGCGGTGCGTGTTGCCGGTCACGTCGGTCAAAATGTTGCGCATCAGCCGGTCGAGCAGCCATGGCGGCGGCGCGGCGCCGTCGCCCGGCTTCGGGATTTGCGCAAGCGCGATCTCGAGCTCGTACAGGCTGTCGTGGCGCGCCTCGTCGATGCGCGGCGCCTGGCTGGTCGGGCCGATGAATAGCCCCGAGAACAGGTAGCTGAGGCTCGGCCGCCGGAGCCAGTAGGTGACGAGGCTCTTGAGCAGGTCCGGCCGGCGCAGGAACGGGCTGTCGAGGGCGGTCGCCCCGCCGACCACGACATGGTTGCCGCCGCCGGTGCCGGAGTGCTTGCCGTCGATCATGAACTTGTCGGCGCCGAGCCGCGACTGCCGCGCCTCCTCGTAGAGCGCCTGGGTGTTGGCCACGCATTCGCGCCAGTTCATCGCCGGATGGATGTTGACCTCGATGACCCCCGGGTCGGGCGCGACGCGGATCACGTTGAGGCGCGGGTCGACGGGGGGCGCGTAGCCCTCGATGTGCAGCGGCAGCCCGATGCTCTCCGCCGCCGTCTCCACCGCGGCGATCAGCTCGAGATAGTCCTCGAGCCGCTCGACCGGCGGCATGAACACGTTGAGGCGCCCGTCGCGCGCCTCGACCGAGATCGCGGTGCGCACCGCGCCGCTGATGTCGCCGAGTGTCTGTTCGACCCGCTCCTGCGCTGCCCGACCCGATTCGGCCGCAGCGAAGGACGCGACCGCCTGGGCGCCGCGCTGAGGCTTCTCGAAAGCGGGCAGCGGCTCGCGCGGGGCGGTCGGATCGGCCGGAACGACATAGGGGAACGACGCCGGGGGCACGTAAGGCAAGGCGCCGAGCGGCAGGCGATAGCCGACCGGACTGTCGCCCGGCACGAGATAGAGCTTGCCTCGGCGCGTCTTCCATTTCTCGCTGCGCCAATGATGCCCGCTTGCCTGGGCCTGCCAGCGCTGGATCGGCAGCACGTATCCGGACGGCTCGGTGAGCCCGCGCGCGAACACGCGGGCGATCCGCTGCCGTTCCTCCGGGTCCTTCAGCTTCGAGTTCTCGGGCGTCACGTTGTCGGGAAGGTTGCCCTCCTTGATGATCCACTCGGCCGGGTCCTCGTAGGCTGGGGCGACATAGTCCTGCTCAACGCCGAGCTCCGTCGCGATCCCGGCGAGCAGCGCCTGCGCCTGCGGAGCGCCGACATTCGTGTCCTGCCGCTCGGGCGCGATCAAGGCGGCGTCGTTCCACACGGGTTTGCCGTCGCGCCGCCAGTAGAGGGCAAAAGTCCAGCGCGGCAGGCTCTCGCCCGGATACCACTTGCCCTGGCCATAATGCAGGAAGCCGCCGGGCGCGAAACGGTCTTGCAGGCGGCGAATGAGCCGGTCGGCGAGTTCTCGTTTGGTCGGGCCGACGGCGTCGGTGTTCCACTCCGCCGATTCGTAATCGTCGATCGAGACGAAGGTCGGCTCGCCCCCCATGGTCAGGCGCACGTCCTCCGTCCGAAGGATTCGGTCGACCTCGTCGCCGAGCTGGTCGAGCGCCCCCCACGCCTCCTCGGAGAAGGGTTTGGTGATGCGGGGGTGTTCCGACACGCGCTCGACCCGCATGTCGAAAATAAACTCGGAATTGGCGAAGCCGGTGTAGCTGCCGACGATCGGCGCGGCGTTGCGGTAATGCGGAGTCGCCGCGAGCGGGATGTGACTCTCGCCGGTCAGGAGTCCCGAGGTCGGATCGAGTCCGATCCAGCCCGCGCCGGGCAGATAGACTTCCGTCCAGGCGTGCAGGTCGGTGAAGTCGTGGTCGGTGCCCGGCGGCCCGTCGAGCGAAATGAGGTCCGGCTTGAGTTGGATCAGATATCCCGAGACGAAGCGGGCCGCAAAGCCGAGATGGCGCAGGATCTGGACGAGAAGCCAGCCCGAGTCGCGGCACGAGCCCGAGGCCAGTAAAAGCGTCTCCTCCGGCGCCTGGACGCCCGGCTCCATGCGGATCAGGTATTTGATCTGATGCGAGAGGCGGCGGTTGAGTTCGACGACGAAATCGACCGTCCGCGTCTGCGAGCGATCGAGCCTGTCGAGGAAAGCCTGAAGAAGGGGACCGGCCGGCTCCGGCGTCCGATAGATGACAAGGTCCGGCCTCAGATCCTCGCCATAGTCGAAGGGCCAGTGCTCGGCGCTCTCCTCAACGAAAAAGTCGAACGGATTATACACCGTCATGTCGGCGACGATGTCGACCTCGATCTTGAACTCGGTGACGAGTTCCGGAAAGACGTAGCGGGCGAGCCAGTTGCCGTACGGATCCTGCTGGTGGTTCACGAAATGCCCGGCCGGCGACACTTTCAGCGAATGGGAGACGACACGGGTGCGGCTGTGCGGCGCGGGGCGCAGCCGGATGATTTGGGGACTGAGCGAAACGGGCCGGTCATACTTGTAGTGCGTCAAGTGATGGATGGCGGCTCGGATCGACATGGTCGCGCGCGGTCTCCTCAATACCCCCGCAACCTTTCACAAACCGCTGCGCTGCACAATGATTGGACTGAAGCTTTCCGAAAGCGCCGGACGCTTTATCTCGGCAGGTCATTCGTGCGCGTTCGCCCGATCGAGGCTGGCGGCCAATCCCGACGGCGACGCCGGACGCTGTATGGCCCGTCTCGCCAGCGATGGTCGGCGTTGTCTTGCGCAGCTTCAAAACCTCGGACTCGCGCCGGCGTCGACAAAGCCGCCTGTCCCGAGGGCCGGGCAATTACGTCTTTCCGTCTCACCAAAGGTCATTACAGATGACGCAAACTGTAAGTTCGTCGTCAAAATTCCGGTGCCGTTTATGGCCGTAAGCGTCTATCAAACTTGCGGAATCCGTTGCTTTAGAAAGACTATTTTACTGCCTTCCGGATGCGATGTATGAAAATGCGCCGACTGATCCGAAAGTTCGGCTTGATCGCTCGGGATGATCAGCGGATAGCACCCAGCGAACATCCCCGGGGCCGCGCGGCATCGTGACGCACGGCTGTCTCAACCAGCGGACGAAGAAAGCGGAAGAAATCCCATGGCGCGCAACAAGATTGCTTTGATCGGGGCCGGTCAGATTGGCGGCACACTGGCCCACTTGGCGGCGCTGAAGGAACTCGGTGACATCGTCCTGTTCGATATCGTCGACGGCGTGCCGCAGGGCAAGGCGCTCGACCTCGCGGAATCCGGCCCGGTTGACGGCTTCAACGCCAAGCTCGCCGGCGCGAGCGACTATTCGGCGATCGCCGGGGCCGACGTCGTCGTCGTCACCGCGGGCGTGCCGCGCAAGCCGGGGATGAGCCGCGACGACCTCCTCGGCATCAATCTCAAGGTCATGGAGGCGGTCGGCGCCGGCCTCCGGGTTCACGCGCCTGACGCCTTCGTGGTCTGCATCACCAACCCGCTCGACGCGATGGTGTGGGCATTGCAGAAGCTCTCGGGTCTGCCGCCGCACAAGGTGGTCGGCATGGCGGGCGTGCTCGATTCCGCCCGCTTTCGCCATTTCCTCGCGGAGGAGTTCAACGTGTCGGTCGAGGACGTCACCGCCTTCGTGCTCGGCGGTCACGGAGACGAAATGGTGCCGTCGGTGCGCTATTCGACGGTCGCCGGCGTGCCGCTGACCGATCTGGTCAAGATGGGCTGGACGACGCAGGCGAAGCTCGACGCGATCGTCGATCGGACCCGCAAGGGCGGCGGCGAGATCGTCGGGCTGCTCAAGACAGGTTCGGCCTTCTACGCGCCCGCCGCCTCCGGCATCGCGATGGCCGAGTCCTATCTGAAGGATCAGCGACGTGTTTTGCCGTGCGCGGCGCATCTGACCGGCCAGTACGGCCTCAAGGACACCTATGTCGGCGTGCCGGTGGTGATCGGCGCGAAGGGCGTCGAGCGCGTGATGGAGATTGCGCTCGACGACGCCGAGAAGGCGATGTTCCAGAAATCGGTCGCCGCAGTCCACACTTTGATCGAGGCCTGCAAGGGCATCAATCCCGCGCTCGCCGCCTGATGGTCCCCCAAGACGCCCGCCTCGAGCGGGCGTTTGCTCCTTCTCGAGGTCGATGTCCCCATGAACATTCATGAATATCAGGCCAAGTCCGTTCTTCGCGCGTTCAGCGCCCCCGTCGGCGCCGGCTTTCCCGCCTTTACCTCCGAGGAGGCGGTCGAGGCCGCGAAGAAGCTCGGCGGGCCGCTTTGGGTGGTGAAGAGCCAGATTCATGCCGGCGGCCGCGGCAAGGGCAAGTTCAAGGAGGCTTCGGCCGGCGAAAAGGGCGGCGTCCGGCTCGCCAAGTCAATCGAGGAGGTCGAGACCTTCGCCAAGCAAATGCTCGGGGCGACGCTGGTCACCGTGCAGACCGGCCCGGCCGGCAAGCAGGTAAACCGCCTCTACATCGAGGACGGAGCGAACATCGACAAGGAGTTCTACCTGTCGGCGCTGGTCGACCGCAAGACGAGCCGGATCTCCTTCGTCGTCTCGACCGAGGGCGGCGTCAATATCGAGGACGTCGCGCACAACACCCCCGAGAAGATCCACAGCTTTTCCGTCGATCCGGCGACCGGCGTCATGCCGCACCACGGCCGCGCCGCGGCCAAGGCGTTGGGCCTGACCGGCGAGGGGGCAAAACAGATCGAGGCTTTGGTGACGCGGCTTTACACCGCCTTCCTCAACAAGGACATGTCGATGCTGGAGATCAATCCGCTGATCGTCATGACCAACGGACAGTTGCGCGTGCTCGACGCCAAGGTCTCCTTCGACGGCAACGCGCTCTACCGCCACCCCGACATCGTCGCGCTGCGCGATGAGAGCGAGGAGGACGCCAAGGAGATCGAGGCGTCGAAGTACGATTTGAGCTACATCACGCTCGATGGCACGATCGGCTGCATGGTCAACGGCGCCGGTCTCGCCATGGCGACAATGGACATCATCAAGCTCTACGGAGAGAGCCCCGCCAACTTCCTCGATGTCGGCGGCGGCGCCTCGAAGGAGAAGGTGACGGCGGCGTTCAAGATCATCACTGCCGACCCGAACGTGAAGGGCATTCTGATCAACATCTTCGGCGGCATCATGCGCTGCGACATCATCGCCGAGGGTGTGATCGCGGCTGTCAAGGACGTCGGCCTCAAGGTGCCGCTGGTCGTGCGCCTCGAAGGCACCAACGTCGATCTTGGCAAGAAGATCATTCGCGAGTCGGGCCTCAACGTCATTTCGGCGGACGACCTCGACGACGCCGCGCAGAAGATTGTCAACGCAGTGAAGGCGGCGGCCTGACATCAGGCCGCTGAACCTTGCTTCCCGCCCTCCCTATATCCACCGGCGAAAGTCTGACATGTCCATTCTCGTCGACACAAACACCAAGGTCATCACCCAGGGCTTCACCGGCAGGAACGGCACGTTCCATTCGGAGCAGGCGATCGCCTACGGGACCAAACTCGTCGGCGGCGTCAGTCCCGGCAAGGGCGGCGGCAAGCATCTTGGCCTGCCGGTGTTTGACACGGTCAAGGAGGCGGCCGAGGAGACCGGCGCCGATGCGAGCGTGATCTACGTCCCGCCTCCGGGCGCGGCCGACGCGATCTGCGAGGCGATCGACGCGGAGATCCCGCTGATCGTCTGCGTCACCGAGGGCATCCCGGTGCTCGACATGGTGCGGGTCAAGCGCGCGCTCGCGGGTTCGAAGTCGACGCTCCTCGGCCCGAACTGCCCCGGCGTGCTCACCGCTGGCGCATGCAAGATCGGCATCATGCCCGGCAGCATTTTCGCCAAAGGCAGCGTCGGCGTTCTCTCCCGCTCCGGCACCCTGACCTACGAGGCCGTGTTCCAGACGACCCAAGTCGGCCTCGGCCAGACAACCGCCGTCGGCCTCGGCGGCGACCCAATCAAGGGCATGGAATTCGTCGACGCGCTCGAGTTGTTCCTCGCCGACCCGGACACCAAGTCGATCGTGATGATCGGCGAGATCGGCGGCCAGGCCGAGGAGGATGCGGCGCAGTTTCTCAAGGATGAGGCCAAGAAGGGCCGGGCGAAGCCGGTGGTCGGGTTCATCGCCGGCCGCACCGCTCCTCCGGGCCGTCGCATGGGCCATGCCGGCGCGATCATCGCCGGCGGCAAGGGCGGCGCCGAGGACAAGATCGCAGCGTTGGAAGCCGCCGGCGTCCGCGTTTCGCCCTCGCCCGCCCGTCTCGGCAAGACGCTGGTCGATCTGTTGAACGGCAATTGAGACAATAAGGGAACGCGCTTCATGACCCGCCAGGACGTCAACCAGGCGTTGCTG
The DNA here is from genome assembly GCA_963822215.1 of uncultured Alphaproteobacteria bacterium. Lineage (GTDB taxonomy): Bacteria > Pseudomonadota > Alphaproteobacteria > Rhizobiales > Beijerinckiaceae > Roseiarcus. The sequence continues at coordinate 240,573 of CAWGGX010000004.1, read as the reverse complement.
CAGACATCATTTCTCTACGGCGCCAACAGCGCCTATATCGAGGCTCTGCAGGCGAAATACGAAAAAGACCCGATGTCGGTCGAACCCGGCTGGCGCGACTTTTTCGCAGCCCTCGGCGATGACCCGGCCAGCGTGACCAAGACGGCCGACGGCGCGTCGTGGAAAACGCCCCATTGGCCGCGGACGCCGAAAGGCGATCTGATCAACGCGCTCGACGGCGACTGGCCGGCGACGGAAAAGACGCTTGGGGACAAGATCCGCGCCAAGGCCGCCGAAGCCGCTCCGGCCGCGCCGGTCAGCGAAGGCGAGGTTCAGCGCGCCACCCGCGATTCGGTGCGCGCAATCATGATGATCCGCGCCTTCCGGATGCGCGGCCACCTGCACGCCAACCTCGATCCGCTCGGCCTCGAGCCGCAGAAGGACCACGAGGAGCTGCATCCGGCGACCTACGGCTTCGCCGAAGCTGACTATGACCGCAAGATCTTCATCGACCACGTGCTCGGCCTCGAATACGCGACCGTGCGCGAGATGCTGGCCATCCTGCGCCGCACCTATTGCGGCACGATCGGCTTCGAGTTCCTTCACATCTCCGACCCGGCTGAGAAGGCCTGGATTCAGGAGCGTATCGAGGGACCGGACAAGGAGATCCAGTTCACCCGGGAAGGCAAGCGCGCGATCCTTTCAAAGCTGGTCGAGGCGGAGGGTTTCGAGAACTTCTTCGACATCAAGTATCCGGGCGGCAAGCGCTTCGGGCTCGACGGCGGCGAAGCGATGATCCCGGCGCTCGAGCAGATCATCAAGCGCGGCGGCCAGCTGGGCCTGCGCGAGATCGTGCTCGGCATGGCCCATCGCGGCCGACTCAACGTGCTTTCGCAAGTGATGGGCAAGCCGCACCGTGTCATCTTCCACGAGTTCAAGGGCGGGTCGGCCTCGCCTGACGAGGTCGAAGGGTCGGGCGACGTCAAGTATCATCTCGGCGCGTCGTCGGACCGGGAGTTCGACGGAAACTCCGTGCATCTGTCGCTGACCGCCAACCCGTCGCACCTCGAGATCGCCGATCCGGTGGTGCTCGGCAAGGTGCGCGCCAAGCAGGACCAGCTCAACGACGGCATCGAGCGCTCCAAGGTTCTGCCGCTGCTCATCCACGGCGACGCGGCCTTCGCCGGTCAGGGTGTGGTCGCGGAATGCTTCGGCCTCTCTGGTCTCCGCGGCCATCGCACCGGCGGCTCGCTTCATTTCATCGTCAACAACCAGATCGGTTTCACTACCTATCCGCGCTATTCGCGCTCCTCGCCATATCCTTCGGACGTCGCCAAGCTGGTCGAGGCCCCGATCTTTCACGTCAACGGCGACGATCCGGAAGCGGTGGTGTTCTGCGCCAAGGTCGCGATCGAGTACCGGCAGAAATTCCACAAGCCGGTCGTCATCGACATGTTCTGCTACCGGCGCTTCGGCCATAACGAGGGCGACGAGCCGTCGTTTACCCAGCCGATCATGTACCGGCTGATCCGGTCGCATCCGACCACGCTGCAGATCTACGCAGAGAAGCTGACGGCCGAGGGCCTTGTGACCCAAGGCGAGGTCGACAAGATGCGTGGCGACTGGCGCCACCGGCTCGAGGCGGAGTACGAAGCCGGCCAGGCCTATGCGCCAAACAAGGCCGACTGGCTCGACGGTCGCTGGATGGGCTTCAAAGCCTCGCAGGACGTTGTGGAAGACGACCGTCGCGGCGACACCGGCTACGACATCGATCGATTGAAGCAGATCGGCGAGCGGATCACGGCGGCGCCTCAGGGCTTCGAAATCCACAAGACCATTCTTCGCTTCCTCGAGAACCGCCGCAACGCGATCGCCAGCGGCGAGGGCATCGACTGGTCGACGGCCGAAGCGCTCGCTTTCGGCGCCCTGCTCGACGAGGGCTTTCCTGTCCGTCTCAGCGGCCAGGATAGCGAGCGCGGCACCTTCTCGCAGCGCCATTCGGTGCTGATCGATCAGCAGACCGAGGCGCGTTACATCCCGCTCAACCACATCCGCGACGGGCAGGCGCGCTATGAGGTGATCAACTCGATGCTTTCGGAGGAGGCGGTGCTGGGCTTCGAGTACGGCTATACCCTCGCCGAGCCCAACGCGCTCACCATCTGGGAGGCGCAGTTCGGCGACTTCGCCAATGGGGCGCAGGTCGTGTTCGATCAGTTCGTCTCGTCCGGCGAGCGCAAGTGGTTACGCATGTCGGGCCTCGTCTGCTTGCTTCCGCACGGCTACGAAGGCCAGGGGCCGGAGCACTCTTCGGCCCGTCTCGAGCGCTATCTGCAGCTCAGCGCCGAAGACAACATGCAGGTCGTCAATATCACGACGCCGGCCAATTTCTTCCATGCCCTGCGCCGGCAGCTGAAACGGCCGTTCCGCAAGCCGCTGATCGTCATGACGCCGAAATCGATGCTGCGCAACAAACGCGCGGTGTCGCCGCTCGAACGCTTCGCGGCGGGGACCGCCTTCCACCGCATCCTGCTCGACCACGCGGAGACCGGCAAGAACGAGAAGATCAAGCTGGTTCGCGACGAGAAGATCCGCCGCGTCGTGATCTCGTCCGGCAGGGTTTACTGGGACCTCTACGACGAGCGCGAGAAGCGCGGGATCGACGACGTCTACCTGCTGCGCTGCGAGCAGCTTTATCCGTTCCCGCTCAAGCAGTTGGTCCGGCACCTGTCTCGTTTCAAGAAAGCCGAAGTCGTCTGGTGCCAGGAGGAGCCCAAGAACATGGGCGCCTGGTTCTTTGTCGAGCCTTATTTGGAATGGGTGCTCGGGCAGGTGGCTGGCAAGTCGAAACGGGCGCGCTACGCCGGGCGTCCGGCCGCCGCGGCGACGGCGACCGGCCTCATGCCGAAGCACCTCGCCCAGCTCAAGGCCTTCCTCGACGAGTGCTTCGGCTGAGCCAGACGAACGGTCCGATGTCGCATTTTCTGTGCAAGCTGACGCCGCCGCGGCCGACGTTCCTGACCGACATGTCGTCGGACGAGGCGCTGGTGATGCGGCGGCATCGCGAATACTGGACGCCCAGGGTCGAGATTGGCGTGGTGATCGCAATGGGGCCAGTCGCCGACCCCGCCGGGGCCTATGGCGTCGCCATCATCGAGACGACGTCCCGCCCGGCGCTCGATGCGATGCTGGCGTCGGACCCCGCCATCCTTTCGAAGCGCGGCTTCGCTTACGAGGTCTTTCCGATGCCTGCGATCGCGGTGCGGCCGAGCCTGCCGCTGGCCCCGATCGATTCCGTTACACCCTGATAAAGAAGGGCGCCTCGCGGCGCGAAAAGAATGGCGATTGAAATCCGTGTCCCAACGCTTGGCGAATCGATCACCGAGGCGACCGTCGGCAAGTGGTTCAAGAAGACCGGCGAGGCGGTCCGGGCGGACGAGCCGCTCGTCGAACTCGAAACCGACAAGGTCACGCTTGAAGTCAACGCCCCAGGCGCCGGCGTGCTGAGCGAGATCGCCGTCGAGACGGGACAAACGGTCTCGATTGGCGCGCTGCTCGGTCAGCTCAGCGGCGGCGCGGCAGCTCCGGCTGCGGCGCCTGCGCCAGCCGCGGCGGCGAAGGCCGCGCCCGCCGCCGCCGCCATGCCGCCTTCGCCGTCGGCCGGCAAGATCGCCGCCGAACAGAAGATCGACCTTTCCGGCGTCGCTGGCAGCGGCAAACGCGGCCAGGTGCTGAAGGGCGACGTGTTGGCCGCCGCCGCTCCGGCTCCGGCGCCAGCGCCCGTCATCACGCCGCCGCCCGCGCCGGCGCCCACTCCTGTCCCGGTCCCTGCGCCGCGCGTTTCGACGCCCGACGACAGCGCGCGCGAGGAGCGCGTGCGGATGACCAAGCTGCGCCAGACGATCGCGCGCCGGCTCAAGGACGCCCAGAACACCGCTGCAATGCTCACGACCTTCAACGAGGTCGACATGAACGAGGTCATGGCCATGCGCGTCCGCTACAAGGACGCGTTCGAAAAGAAGCACGGGGCGAAGCTCGGCTTCATGGGCTTCTTCGTGAAGGCCTGCGTCCAGGCGCTCAAGGAGATCCCGGCGGTCAACGCGGAGATCGACGGAGCGGACCTCGTCTACAAGAACTATTATAACCTCGGCATCGCGGTCGGCACCGAGAAGGGCCTGATCGTGCCGGTGGTGCGCGACTGCGACACGCTCTCGGTCGCCGGAATCGAGAAGGCGATCGCCAGTCTCGGCAAGCGCGCACGCGACGGGCAACTCAAGCTTGAGGACCTGCAAGGCGGGACTTTCACCATCACCAACGGCGGCATCTACGGCTCTCTGATGTCGACGCCGATCCTCAACGCGCCGCAGTCGGGCATCCTCGGCATGCACAAGATTCAGGAGCGCCCGGTCGCGATCGGCGGCAAGATCGAGATCCGCCCGATGATGTATCTGGCGCTGAGCTACGACCACCGCATCGTCGACGGCAAGGAGGCTGTGACCTTCCTAGTGCGAGTCAAAGAGGCGCTCGAGGATCCCGCGCGGCTCGTGCTGGATTTGTGACGGCGTCTTGTGATCGGGTGGCGCCAAGTCTATCTGATTTCGTCCTACCGCTGAACGCGGGTGCGCGGGTGACCTCGGCAAACAAATCTCCGACCGTCATATCGACCAAGGGGCAGGTGATTCTGCCTAAGGCGATTCGCGCGTCGAAGGGATGGCGCGCGGGCCAGAAGCTCGTTGTCGAAGAGACCCCGGACGGGATGCTGCTACGACCTGAAAGTCCGTTCCCGCCAACCGAGCCAGCGGACGTTTGCGGGTCTCTCGCGCGTCATGGAAAGCAGCTGAGCGACGAGGACATCGAAAAAGCGCTGCGCGCCGCCGCAAAGCGCCGCTATGCTCGCGATTGACACGAATGTCGTCGTTCGCTGATGTCGGATGCCCACTGCGGGTTTGTACGATATTTTAGCGGCATCAGGCACTGCCTCGGTCAAGTCGGACGGCGCGTTCGCAGGGTGTTTCAGCGACGGTCGGTCCGTACTGGGACCGACTGGGAAGGGCAGCAAAGCGTCGGATGTGACCCGTTCGCCAAACCGCCCGGCAACGCGCACTCCTCGCGCAGAACGGTCGACCGGACTCGACGTGAGGACTAAACCGCTCGCGCGGTAGGGGCGGCGGCGAGGGATGAGGCTGCCATTGAACTGAGGAGGAACGCGGCGGCCGGACTGTCTCAAAATCGTGGGGTTCAACCCCATGGGAGACAGGAGCTTTCGCGATGTCCGACAAGCCTATCAGCCGGCTGCGTCAGCGCATGATCGACGACATGACGGCGCGGCGGTTCAAGGAGAAGGTGCAGAAAGACTACGTCCGGCACGTCAGAACCTTTGCGGCCTTCCTCGGCCGGTCGCCCGATACGGCGACGAAAGAGGACCTTCGCCGCTTTCAGTTGCATCTGGCGCAGCAGCAGATCAGCCCGGGCTCGATCAACGCCGCCGTCGCCGCGCTTCGGTTCTTCTTCACTGTGACGCTCGAACGGCCAGACCTCGTTCGTCCTCTGACGATCGTGAACAAGCCGCGCAAGGCGCCGATCGTGCTCAGTCAGGAAGAGGTGGCGCTCCTGCTCGAAGCCGCGCCGGGTCTGAAGTACAAGGCCGCGCTCAGCGTCGCCTACGGTGCGGGCCTTCGGGTGTCCGAGGTCGCGCACCTGAAGGTGTCCGACATCGACAGCCAGCGCATGACGCTCCGGGTCGAGCAGGGCAAGGGACAGCGGGATCGCTATGTGATGCTGTCGCCGCAACTGCTCGAACTCTTGCGCGCATGGTGGCATGCGGCGCGGCCGCGGGCCTGGCTGTTCCCCGGCCAAAACCCGGTCAACCCGATCACCGCCCGTCAGCTCAATCGCGCCGTGCACGCCGCCAAGACCCTGGCGGGGATATCCAAGCGCGTGTCGCCGCATACCCCCCGGGTCACAGCCCGGGGGTTCGCCACGCATCTGCTCGAGCAGGACGTCGATATCCGGGTGATCCAGGTGTTGCTCGGCCACGCCAAGCTCGAGACGACCGCACTCTACACCCAGGTCGCCGTCAACACGATCCGCGACGTCAAGAGCCCGCTCGAGCGGCTCGGCGTCAACCTGGCGAAGCGAACGCCGCCCGCCTGAGCGAGGCCGCGTGGCGCGGCCTCGCTTCGAGATCGCCGACGTCTTTCGCGCCCACGGGGCGGCATGGCGCAAGGCCAACGCCGGTCATGCGAGCCTCGCCCAGTTGAAGGTCATGTCGGCGATCGAGACCTGCCGCACTGCCGCGCTCGGCGGCCATGTCGAGCGCTGCGAGGACTGCGCGCACGAACGCGTCGCCTACAATTCCTGCCGCAACCGCCACTGCCCGAAGTGTCAGGGCGCGGCGGCAAGACAATGGCTGGCCGAACGCGAGGCGGAGCTTCTGCCGGTTCCCTACTACCACGTCGTCTTCACCCTGCCGGCTTCGATCGGCGCGATCGCGTTCCAGACCAAAGCGGCCGTCTACGACCTTCTGTTCCGGACCGCCGCCGAGACGCTGACCACGATCGCCGCCGACCCGAAGCATCTGGGCGCGCGCATCGGCCTCACCGCCGTCCTCCATACCTGGGGCTCGGCGCTGACCCATCACCCGCATGTCCACGTCATCGTTCCCGGCGGCGGCCTGTCGCCGGACGGGTCGCGCTGGATCGCCTGCAAGCCCGGCTTCTTCCTGCCGGTGCGCGTGCTCTCGCGCCTGTTCCGCCGCCTCTTCCTCGAAGGCCTCACAGCCCTGCATGCGGCCGGCCGGCTCGTCTTCTTCGGCGACCTCGCCCCGCTCGCCGACCAGCGCGCCTTCGACGCCGCCCTCGCGCCGTTGCGCCGCTCCGAGTGGGTCGTCTACGGGAAGAAGCCGTTCGCCGGACCGAAAGCCGTGCTCGCCTATCTCGCCCGCTATACCCACCGCGTCGCCATCTCGAACTCCCGGCTCATCGCGCTCGACGAGGAGGGCGTGACCTTCAAATGGAAGGACGACCGCATCAAAGGACGCGACCGGTTCAAAACCATGACGCTCGACGCCGCCGAGTTGCCGAGTAGGTGAGGACATTGCTGTCCTCACCCCTCGCAGACCCGGACGTGCAGAATTCCCGCATCCGGTTCTTCACGGGCGTGCTTCGCTCATGGTGGTGTAGCGATGGACAATCCGAGCCGCTGGCAATGGATATCGTTTCAATAGATCGCTAAAGCGGCTCCAGAGGAACCGTTTGCGGCGGTCTCGTCGCGATAGCCATTTCTTCCAGATGCTCGCGACCTCGTTGGCATACCAGCTCAGTCGTCGATAGTTGCCAGAGACGCCGTAGTAGGCGTAGTGGCCTCGCATCATCGCGCTCAAATGGGCGTGCTGATCCTTGATCGGCCGATGCCGGTTGGTCCGGCACCAGTCGGTGACCGCCGCCAGGGCGCGGGCGTAGCGGTTCTTCGCCGTCACTTGCCGCACCGCTTTGCCACCCCTCCTGGTCTTGCCCCATACGTGGCAAAAGCCGAGAAAAGTGAACGAGGTTCCCTCCGTCTCCGGAGGAGACCCATCCGAGTTGTTGAAGCGAAAATCGACGAACCGAGTCTTCTCGGGATGCAGCGTTAGCCCATACCGATGAAGCCGCTTGCCCAGAACGCGGAGGACTCGCTTGGCGTCGCGGAAGTACGCGAACGCCATAACGGCATCGTCGGCGAATTGGACAAGGGCGCTGTTCCCTGCGAGCCGTGAACGCACCTCGCTCTCGAACCATTCATCCAGCACGTGATGCAGGAAGATGTTTGAGAGAATTGGTGAGATCACGCCGCCCTGCGGGGAGCCTTCGGTCGCATGGCGCAGAAGCCCATCTTCCAGGACTCCTGCCTTCAGCCATTTGTCGATCATCCTTCGGATCACACCATCCGTGACCCGTCTGTCAAGAAAGTCGCGCAGGTGCGAGTGTGGAATCGAGTCGAAATACTTGACGATGTCGATGTCCAACACCCAGCGCAGTCCGTGGCTCATGAAGCCCGTGCGAAGATCTTGCAGGGCTTGATGCGCCGACCGTCCCGGCCGGAAGCCGTAGGAGCAGGTAAGGAAGTCTTGCTCGTAAACGGCCTCCAGCACCATGACGATCGCCCGCTGGGCCACCTTGTCCTCGAGGGTTGGAAGGCCGAGAGGTCGACGCGATCCATCCGCCTTGGGAATATATGCCCGTCGCACTGGCGGTGCCTGATAGCGGCCCGACTTGATGCGGCCGAGAAGGTCAAGCAAGTTGGCCTCCAGGTTCTTCGCATAGTCGACCGCCGTCATGCCGTCGATGCCAGGAGCACCATCCTTGCGGGTGAGCCGCCAGGCCTCCTTCATCCATTCCAGGTCGATGACGTGGTGCAGCGTGGAAAGCGCCGCTCCGCGCTTGGCTCTTGCCAGCGCAGCTATCCGTTGTCGTTTCGTGGACAGGTTTGCGAAGCTCAAGGTCTTCTCCCGTGTTTCTCGCCAACGGCTCTCGTCCCGTGGCGCCTCCCTTCCCTCAGTCGGGTCCCGGTGGGTCCAGTTCCCCGCGTGTGGTTGGTACTATGAAGGCGCTACGACTTCCCGCTCGCGCAATCCCGGTCGCTTATTGGTTCGCTTCCGAGCACCACGCGATCCCTCCAGTGTTCGTGCTCGCCGCATGGCGCTCCCAGATCGGTGGAGGACCGGCCCCGGGCACTTGTTCAGCCGGCTGCCCAAACTGCCGGCTCGCTCTCACGTGGGCATGAGCGGGATCTCTCAGGTTCCCAGGCGATCCGTCCCGTGCCTCTGCCCCGCTCCAAGACCCCGGTCGGACCGACGAGCCCATGGCCATTGGCGGTCTCGTCGATGCTGCCCCCGCTCGAATGACAGCGAAGGCTCCAACAAGAAAAGCATTTCGAGGCTAATGCGCGGCTTCGGCACCTGCTGCCTACGCTTCCAGACTGACGTTGCCGTCAGCCCGGCAAGGCTCACTTCCGGCTGGCTGGCTCGCCTTTGCCGGGAGGGAGTTGAACCCTCTGGATCGCATTGAAAGGTTTCAGATCACGTGTTCATCCTCCTTTCCAGGGCTTACCCTGACGCTACATCCGCCGCTTTCTCCTGCACGTCCTGCCCAGCGGCTTCCACCGCATCCGCCATTACGGCCTCTTCGCCGGCACGGTCCGAGCCCGCAACATCGAGCGCGTCCGCCAGGCGCTCGCCGCGCCCGAGGCTACACCCGAGCGCTCGCACGCCGAGGCGGACAGCCAGGCCGAAACAGCTTCGCCTATGCGCCGCTGCCCATGTTGCGGCGGCCGGATGATCATCGTCGAAACATTCGACGGCCCGCGCCCTGCGCGATCGCCTTCCCCAAGCCGGATCAGGATCGACACGTCATGACCGACGCCGCGCGTCCCGCCTTGCAGCGCCGTTTCCCCTCGCCTCCAGCCCCACGCCGGAGCCGGAACGCGACGTCCTCACGACGTCCGCACAAGCTATCCAGCCGCCGTGCCCATCCCCGCCGCACCGATCCGCGCCCAACAAGAAGCCCGTCGTCTCGGCTCCCGACGATGACACCGACCGCCTTCCGTCCCCGCCACCACATCGGCGATCCCTCGGCGATCCTCAAATCCCCATAGGGCGCGCCCGGCCAAACAGCGCCCTTCCTCCCCGCGGTTTCCTCCTTACGAGGCTTTCAAACGCCGGCCCCCGCGTCTCGCACGACCGTCCGAAAGGGCCGGCGTCCGAAACCCTTCAGTATTGCGGACGTAGCAGACCGCACCCCTGAACGTCGCAAGTGGGAGGGCAAGCGGGCGTAGGCTGGCGCGACCGGAAAGGTCCCGCCCAGTCAATGGCGGTCCGCGATGTCATCGCTCTCTGTGGCTTGCCGTGATGGTAGCCGCGAGCGGCACTGACGGCGTTGCGCTCACCGTCGACGCGCCTGCGGCCGACGTCTCCCGCGGCATCGACGACGTTGAGTTCGCGCTGGAGCGTCGAGGTATGCCGAGGCGATCCAGAGCGGCAGGCTGGTGGACGCGATCTCCACTGGCCGGAACGACGCCGCCGCGGTCGCTTGCGTACGCTGAAAGTCAGCCGGTTGATAGCCGAAGATCGATGACGTCGGAACTGCGCCGCAGATCAACCGGGATCGCCTCTTAAGCAAGTAAGCAAGCGATTGGGTTTTTGAATGTGAGATCCACTAAGCAATCAACGTCCTTTTCGGGTGGGAAGGGATGCGAAATGGCCTCCAGGATCACGGACGCTGTTATCGAAGCAGCACAACAGTGCCGCTTAAAGGCATATCTTCTGCTGAGTGGCGAGGAGTACAACAAATCTAGTTACGAAAAACTCCTGATCGAGCAACATGACGACCTAACTCTCAGAGCAATCGGAAATATTAAGCGCGCACATAGGGAAATCGATGTGGCGACTGATCTCAACTTGTCTGTAGCAAATCTCCGGAAAGGAACTCCGTTTATCCTTAGTGCTCGCCTTGAGAACGAAAGCCATTCGGTTGTTTTCGATGGACTGCGAAAAATCGACGGTCCTTCGGTGCTCGGAGACTTCCGGTATGAGCCGGTGATGTTTTGCCCGGCGCGGCGGGTTCGCGCCTCAGATCGCCAACTGCTCGCCGCGCGGGCGGTTCTTCTGGCGCAAGTCCAGGGAGCGCTTCCCGACGGCGGGGTCATCTATCTCGGTCACAACAGCGCCCGGACTGGGATTCGTTTCGGGCCGGCCCTGACGCAAGCGTAAATTCTCCTTCGCGACGCCGAGCGCTTGCAGCGTGCGGAAACTCCGCCCAGACTGCTGTTGAATGATCATTGTCGCATTTGCGCTTTTCGCGATCGCTGCCGCGACCAAGCGATCCGAGAGGACAATCTCAGTCTCCTGCGAGGCATGGGCGAAAAAACTATCAAGCGATACACCCGCAAGGGAGTGCTCACACTTACCCAGCTTGCGCATACGTTTCGGCCCCGGCGACACGGTAAGCGCGCTCAAGCCCCACCCAGGATGCGCGATCACGCGTTGCAGGCGTTGGCCATTCGCGATCAAATGATCTACGTGCTTGGCGATCCCAAATTTCCGAGTTCGTCGGTGCGTATCTACCTTGATATCGAGGCTGAACCCGAGAAGGGCTTCACTTATCTGATTGGGCTCATTGTCGACGATGGCGAACGGATCGAGCGCCACTCGTTGTGGGCCGATGATCGGAAAGACGAGTCCAAAATATTCAACGAGTTTCTCGATATCGTGGCGCGTTACGACGCCCCGCACCTCTACTGTTACGGGAACTATGAAAGGGCCTTTATCGCCCGCATGCGAAAGGGTGCTCGCCGAAAGAGGGGCATCGATGCTGTTTTGGCCGCCCTCACGAATGTGCTCACGATCATTTACCCCCATTACTACTTTCCCACTTACTCGAACGGCCTCAAGGAGGTCGCCGGTTGCCTCGGCTGCCATTGGTCCGAGCCGGACGCCTCGGGCATTGAGAGCATGGTTTGGCGTAAGAATTGGGAAAACACCGGTAATGCAACGTGGAGAGCGATGCTTATCCAATACAATCTTGAGGACTGCGATGCGCTTCGTAGAGTGTGCTTTTTTTTGAGTGACGGGTGGAATAGCGAAGGTCGAGTAGACATAACGCCGTGTGTAGTTTCCGTCACCCAACTAGACAATCTGGCGCGTTCTGTGACTTGGTCAAAATTTGAGAATAGCGATTTCGATTTTATTAATAGGCGGGCCTATTTTGATTACCAAAAGCGGCACGTGTTCGTGCGAACGAAGGGCGCGCGGCGGCGGGCAAACGGCAAGACCCAGAGCCGACACTGGCAAAACCGGGACCTGCGGCCGACACACCGGGTGGAAGTCACGGCGACCCACTGCCCCTTCTGCAAGAGCAAGGAGATCGTCGCCCTCGACCCGAAGCGGCGGCCGAAAAGCGTGCGAACGAGGCGCAAGCGTGCCTTCGACCTCGTCATCACGCCCGGAGCAATCCGCCGGAAGGTGATAGAGTTTAAGGCGGCCGCCTATCGGTGCACGTGTTGCCAACGATGCTTTACGCCCGAACGCTATGAGCGGCTCGCACGGCACTTCCACGGCTTCATGAGCTGGTTCGCCTACCAGCACATCACGCACACGCTTGGGATCAAGTCCGTCGCTGCGCTGTTCTATGAGATCTTCGGCGTTCGAGTGAACTGGTCGGAGTATAAGGATTTCCGGCATCTGCTCGTCCGTCGATACCGCAAGACTTACAATATGTTGCTAGCGCAACTGATCGCCGGTTCGGCGCTGCATATCGACGAAACGGAGATCAAGTTGAGGGACGGCAGCGGTTATGTCTGGGTTTTCGCCAGCGCTTCCGCCACTGTCTTCATTTTCCGACACTCGCGGGAAGGAGATTTCTTGCGGAAAATGCTCAAGGATTTCAAAGGGGTGCTGATCTCAGACTTTTATTCGGCATACGATGGACTTCCGTGTCTCCACCAGCGTTGCCTTATCCACCTCATGCGCGACATGAATTGCGCCATCCTCGACAATCCGTTTGATCAGGAGCTTCAGTCCATTACAACACCGTTCGGAACCCTCTTGCGATCAATTGTCGTCACTATTGATGACCATGGACTCAAGCGGCGATACCTGCGGACCCACGCCAAGAGTGTGGCGGAGTTCTTCGACGCGCTCGCAGAAAGAACCTATGAATCAGATGCTTCCAAAGCGTTGCAAGAGCGTCTGCTTCGGAATCGCGAGCAACTGTTCACGTTTCTGCAACACGACGACGTGGCGTGGAATAACAATCTGGCTGAAAACGCTATCAAACGCGTTAGCGAATACAGGGAAGATGTTGGTCGAAGCATAAAGGTACCCGGGCTTACCGAGTATTTGGTATTGTTGAGCCTTTATCAGACCTGCCGCGTCAGGGACATAAGCTTTCTGCAGTTTCTGCTGTCGGGCGAACGCGATATGGATGCCTTCAAAACCGGCAAGCGGCGGCACCGGGGCGCAGCACGAATTGAAGTGTACCCAAAGGGCTATACACCGTCCTCACGCCTCTCGCTTCGCCGGAGAAAAGCTACCACGGTGAGCGATATGACAGCCGCGAAAACCGAGTGAACCAGGGGCATGCCTTCCGTAACAGGACCGAATGCGCGCTTAGAGTTGTATCCGAGCCGTTCGCCAAGCCGCAGGCGAACGACCGCTCTTTGCGCGAAGCAGTCGCTCAAGGCGTCGGCTTCGATCGCGATCCGCTCTTTGCGAGGTTCTGTCGGCGCCTTGGTCAAGGTCTACTTTCAAACCATGGACGGCTGATACGGTGTCAGCGCTCCGCACCGGTCAGTCTATATATAGTAGGTGTCTGCGTTAACCGGATAGGCACGCCGCAAAGCCAAAGGTTTAATCGACACTCCGGTCAAGTCGGCGTAGACGGCGCCCGATCGCTTTGGGGACGGGAATGAGCGCGCTGACGTGTCTCGAGCTGAGCGTCCTTTTGTGGGTTGTGCAAGTCCTTGTGCAAGCGGGGGCCGCCCAGTCCGCGTTGTCTCTCTCCTATCTCGCGAGCCCCCGGGATAAGCCGAGCGCGCCGGAAGGTATTTTCTACGGCCGGGCTTCGCGGGCGCTCGCCAACTACATCGAGAACTTCACCGCCTTCGTCGCGCTCGATCTGGCTTTCATCGCGCTGCATTGGTCGGCCGGAATCTGGCCGACCGTGTGGATTGTCGCCCGCATCGTCTATCTGCCGCTCTACCTGTTCGGCGTGATCTACGTGCGCTCGCTGATGTGGACCGTATCGCTTCTCGCGATTGTGATGATGCTGATCCGGCTGGCGTTCGACTGACGAGGCGCTCGGGAGAGCTTGGATTACGATACCGGTCGTCGCGGTCGTTGAAGGGGTCGAGGTCATGTTCTACGCCAATGAGCGCCCGGCGGCGCATTTCCATGCGGTCATTGCAGACCATCGCGCGGTGGTGGATATCGTCGGGGCGACGATTGCGGCGGGGTCGCTGCCGCGGTCGAAGCGCGCTTCCGTTCTCGCTTGGACGGGTGCGCACAACGCTGTGCTGCTTGAGCGCTTCGCCGCCGCCCTCGCTCACGAAGGAGTGGAGCCGATCGAATGAAAAAGCTTCCCTGCATCGTCGGTGCTCAAGTCGTGATGCACGGCGTTCTGAAGGTGACCTTCGCCGACGGCTACGTAGGTGTCATCGACCTCAGGCCGCTGATCGCCAAAGGGAAAGTCTTTGCCTGGCTTGGCGATCCGGAGCATTTCACTGCGATCAGAATCGACGAGTTTGGCCATTCCGTTTCGTGGCTAGACGGCGACGGCTACCCGATCGACTTGAGCGCCGACTCGCTTCGCCGCGACGCTGAGCGGCAGGCCGAAATTCATCGGCTCATGGTCGGCTGACGCTCAGAGACTGCGAATCTCTCATGTCCCGGCAAGACACAAAACTTGAGGCGGAAGCGGCCGAATTCCTTGTGCTCGGCCACCTTCTGCTCGAACGCTTTGCAGATTTTGGCTTTCGCGACTGACGGACGGTTCGAAATTTTACGGAGCAGGCCGTGCTCACGGTGGCGATCGTCGACGGCGTCAAGATCCAATTCTATCCCGATGAGCATCCGCCGCCGCATTTCCATGCGGTCTTCGCAGAGTTCGTCGCTCAGATTCGAATTGATCCGCCCGGGATTCTGCGCGGGTCGTTGCCGCAGGCCAAGCTAAAGGCGGTCATGACGCGGACGTTGAGCAATCGTGACGGGTTGATGCGGGCCTGGACGATCATCGAAGCCGGTCGTAAGCCGGAGAAGCTATGATGAGCGATATCATTCGGATGAAATCGGTCGAGGCCGTCCTATATGGCGTCGTCAAGATCGCCTGGACGGACGGGTACGAGGCCAGTCGATCTGCGGCCTGTCATTTCGGAAGGGGAGATGTTCGAATGCCTTAGGGGTTCGCCCGACCGATTTGACGGTGTGAAGCTTTCCGAATTCGGGCACTCCATTTATTGGCTCGACGACGAGGGCGACGAAATTGACTTCGGGTCCGACTCGTTGCGCCGCCGCGCCGACCGTCAGGCCCCAATCCTTCGCCTCGCGAGTTGATACATGGCGCCAACCGAAATATCGGCGAGACCGCGAAAGCGGAGGAGGACGGACACGGTCGAAATCCTTAGAGCTCTGAAAGACAAGTAGCTAGCCGATCCTCTCAACCAAAGAACAAAGAGAAACGTATGTCTTATGATCTTGTCGTCATCGGCTCGGGCCCGGGGGGGTACGTCTGCGCGATCCGCGCGGCCCAGCTTGGCATGAAGGTGGCTGTGGTCGAGAAGCGCAAGACGCTTGGCGGGACGTGCCTCAACATCGGCTGCATCCCTTCGAAAGCGCTGCTGTACGCCTCCGAGATGTTCGAGGAGGCCGCCCATGGGCTTGCGCCGCTTGGCGTGGTGGTCGGCCCGCCAAATCTCGATCACGCCGCGCTGATGAAGCACAAGGACGACACCGTCGCCGCCAACGTCAACGGCGTCGCCTTCCTGTTCAAGAAGAACAAGATCGACACGGTTTTCGGCGAAGGCAGCATCCGGTCGCCGGGCAAGGTCGTCGTCAAGGGCGAGGACGGCAACGAGAAGCTGATCGAGACCAAGGCGATCGTCGTCGCGACCGGCTCGGACGTGGCCAGGCTCCCTGGCGTCGAGATCGACGAACAGACGGTTGTCTCCTCGACCGGCGCGCTGAGCCTGCCCAAGGTCCCCAAAAAGCTGATCGTGGTCGGCGCGGGCGTGATCGGGCTCGAGCTCGGCTCGGTGTGGCGCCGGCTCGGGGCCGAGGTGACGGTGGTCGAGTTCCTCGACCACATCCTGCCTGGTATGGACGGCGAGGTCGCCAAACAGTTCCAGCGCATGCTAGAGAAGCAGGGTTTCGCCTTCCATCTTGCCCACAAGGTGACGAAGGTCGAGACGGCGGGCTCGGGGGTCAAGGCGACCATCGAGCCGGCCGCGGGCGGCGAGGCGAAGGTCCTCGACGCCGACGTGGTGCTGGTCGCGATCGGGCGGCGTCCCTACACCCAGAACCTCGGCCTCGAGGCGCAGGGCGTGGCGATGGACCGCGGCATGGTGGTGGTCGACTCGCATTTCGCCACCAACGTTCCCGGCATCTACGCCATCGGCGACGTGATCCGCGGGCCGATGCTCGCCCACAAGGCGGAGGACGAGGGCGTGGCGCTCGCCGAGATCCTTGCGGGCCAAGCGGGCCACGTGAACTACGACGTCATTCCGGGCGTCGTCTACACGAGCCCCGAGATCGCCTCGGTCGGCAAGACGGAGGAGGAGCTCAAGGCCGCCGGGATCGCCTACAAGGTCGGCAAGTTTCCGTTCACCGCCAACGGCCGGGCGCGGGCGATGCGCCATACCGAGGGCTTCGTGAAGATCCTCGCCGACGCGGCGACCGACCGCGTGCTCGGCGCCCATATCGTCGGCTTCGGGGCCGGGGAGATGATCCACGAAGCCTGCGTGCTGATGGAGTTCGGCGGCGCGGCGGAGGACCTCGCCCGCACCTGCCACGCCCATCCGACGATGTCGGAAGCGGTCAAGGAAGCCGCCATGGCCGTCGACAAGCGGGCAATCCACGTGTGAGGGCGGTTTTGCGGCCTGGCGGCCCCTCCTTCGGCCGCTCACAAGGGGCGACTTTCCCCTGCGGGGAAGGGAATCCTGACCGCGTTGCAACCCGGGCGCGCCTGGTCTCGCGCCCCGTTTTCGCCCGCCTGATAATTCCCTGATCCGCTCGGAAAGCGCCTGTTCATTCCCTGTTCCGGTCGTTTGAAATTCCCTGTTCCGCGCCCGCCGGAACCCACAACCGACGGGTTGTAACGCCAATAACGACATGATATTGCATGACTTTCTGGAATAGAGCCCGACCTCCCCGCAAAAAAATTCCCTGCTAGCAGGGAAACCGGATCGTCGCGAGCCGGTGGCCGCTTCGGTCTTGGAAGGCGGGTTGTCGCGGAACACGGCGGCGGCCGTCGGAGCCTGCACCCGCGAGGAGTTGCGCCAACGACCTCGCCAATTCAGGATACGCGCAAACCTTAAGATCATCCCGCTCCAGAGATCGGCATGTCGCGAAGGCAGGACATGACAACACGAAGCGCTCA
Organism: uncultured Alphaproteobacteria bacterium; assembly: GCA_963822215.1. Classification (GTDB taxonomy): domain Bacteria; phylum Pseudomonadota; class Alphaproteobacteria; order Rhizobiales; family Beijerinckiaceae; genus Roseiarcus. The sequence goes on along the minus strand of CAWGGX010000004.1, from coordinate 223,474 downwards.
AGCCGGCGGCTTATGGCGTGCAAGCCGGCTCGGGCGCCTCGCGCCGCTTGCCCTTGCCGCTGCTGTTGCGGCGTCATCGCCCGCCCACGCCGATCCGAACGCCCTTTGGCGGATCGTCCACGACGGCTGCGTGCCGCATTTCGAGGCGGGTCAGGGTCCGAAGCCCTGCGTCGCCGTCGACCTGAACGGAGGCGTGGGCGAGGGGGTCGCGATCCTGAAGGATCTGGTCGGCGTCGCGCAGATGCTGGCGATTCCCACCCGGAGGATCACCGGCATCGAGGATCCGCAGATGCTCGACCCCGACGCGCCGCCTGTGTTCGCCGTCGGCTGGAAGGCCAAGGCCGACGTCGAGGCTCGCCTCGGCCGGGCGCTGCCGCGGGAGGCGGTGGCGCTGGCGATCAATTCGCAATATGTGCGCTCGCAGCAGCAGTTGCATGTCCATGTCGACTGCGTTCGCGTCGACGTCGACAAGGCGCTCAAAGATTACGCTCCCGCGCTGGACGACCAGTGGCGGGCCATGACGGTCCCGCTCGACGGTCGCGTCTATTTCGCCCGGCGGCTCCTTTCGGACAATCTTTTCCAGAGCGAACCGCTGCTCCGCCTGCTCGCCGACGGCCTGCCGGACGCGAAGGCGCACATGGGTGCGATGAGCGTGGGCGTCGTCGGCGCGGAGTTCGACGGAAAGCCGGGGTTCATCCTTCTCGCCGACGTCTTCTCTCTGGAAGGCGGCGGCCACGCCGAGGACCTTCAGGACCACGATTGCGCAATCGCTCGAACGGCGTCATGAATTTCGCCGCGTCTGGCGCCCCGGCGCGAATGCTCGCTCAGGAAATGGGCAAGGAATCCGGACGGGCGATAAGCGGCTTGCGCCGCGACTTATCGGCAAGCGCCACTCGACCGCCTTTTTCTTCAGCCACTTGGGCCCCGAACGGCGCAAGGCCCGCCGGGACTGCGTTTGCAGTTCGCCTTTTACTTGTGCTTGCGCTATCAGGCCGGCGACAGGGTATCGAGGAGAGATTCGGTGCGGAGACGTGAATTTCTTGCCGGCGCAGCCGGATTGGTAGGCGCGGTGTGCGCGCCTCGGCTGGCGCTGGCCAACGTGCCGACGCCCTACTCGCCTGACCTCAACCCACCGATGGACAATCGCGAGAAGTTCATCGCCTGGGGCGTCGCCCAGCGCGGTGAGGATCCGAAATTTCTCGGCGAGCGGTTCGACCGCTTCGAAGCCATGGTCCGCAACGAGGACCTGCTCAACGACCGTCACAAGCGCGCTTTCCTGCTGACGCCGCGTGAGAAGTTCGTTCTTCAGCAGAATCTCGGTCGCGCCTATGACCACGCCTTCCTCGACATCGGCTACGGGGTCACCATCTCCGGGCCGCATATCGTCGGACGGATGACGTCGAACATCGATCCCAAGCAGGGCGAGAAGGTGCTCGAGATCGGAACCGGCTCGGGCTACCAGTCGGCCTATCTTTCGCACCTAACTGACAAGGTCTATTCGATCGAGATCATCAAGCCGCTTGCCGACCGCACGCGCGGCATCTACGACGCCTTGATCAAGGACGGATACAACGAGTTCGGCGCGATCACGTCGAAGGCGGCCGATGGCTATTACGGCTGGGAAGAGCTCGGTCCATTCGACAAGATCATCGTCACGTGCGGCATCGACCACGTGCCGCCGCCATTGCTCCAGCAGCTCAAGCCGAACGGCATCATGGTTATTCCCGTCGGACCGCCCGGCGCGCAGCGCGTGCTCAAGGTGGTCAAGACCGAGGCATCCGACGGCCAGATGACCGTCGCACGCTCCGACATCTACGGCGGACGGATCGTGCCGTTCGTGCCGTTCACCAAGCTTGAGGGCGATAAAATCGTCGGCACCCACAACAACTGACAGGCGCATTCTCGTCGATCTCGGCACGGCGCTCCGGCACGGGGGCGCCGTTCGTTTTCGACCGCGTCCGGTGAGGCCTCCATGAACGACGCCAGCCCCATTCCCGCGGACGCGACGCCGATCGAGCGGCCCTCGGACGACGCCGCTCTGACAACCCGCGAGCGCATCGGGCTCTATTTCGCCGTCGGTCTCGCCGCCGGGTCGGTGATCGCGCTGCAGATCGACATCATGCGCGTCTTCTCGGTCGGCAGCTGGGCCCATTTCGGCTCGCTGGTGGTCAGCCTCGCCATGCTGGGTTTCGGTCTGACCAGCGCGGTCATGACCGTTTTCAAGGACTGGTTCGCCCGTCATTGGGGTGGCGCGGCCGCCGTCTCGCTCGGCCTTTTTGGTCCGCTCGCGGTCGCGGCCAACCTTTATGTCCAGCAGCTTGGCTTCAACGCCATTTTTCTCGTCTCGGATCCGTCCCAGAAGTTGAAGCTCCTGCAGATGTTCCTGGCCGAACTCGCGCCATTCCTCGCCGGCGCCGTGTTCCTCGGCGCGGTCTTTCTCAAGAGCAATCGAACCTTCGGCCGGGTCTATTTCGCCGACCTCGCAGGTGCGGGGCTCTGCGGGCTCATCTTCCTGCTGGCGATGTATGCCTTTGTCCCCGCCAATCTCATCGCCGCGCCGCTGGCGCTGTGGCTTGCCGCATGCTTCGCGTGGGCGCTCGGTCCAGGCGGGCTCGCCACGCTTGTTCCCTACCTGGTCGCCGGCGCGCTCGCATTCGGCGGCCATTTCGTCCTGGCGCCAGCTTTCGGCCTGAAAACGCTGGCGGTCAACGACTACAAGGGCGTCTCCTACGCGCGGAAATTCCCGGATGCGAAGAGGGTCTACGAGAGCTCGTCGCCGTTCGGCTATCTCGAGGTCTATTCGAGCTCCTATCTGCATTTTGCCCCGGGGCTCTCTGACAACGCTGGCTTCAGCCTGCCGACGATGCCGGTCAACGCCTATCTGGGGATGTACATCGACAGCGACGGTCCGATTGGCGTCATGCGCGATTTGACCGACAAGGAGACGGCCTATTTCCGTTTCCTGCCGATGATCTACCCATACGTCGTTAAGTCGGCGCCCAAGACCTTCATCACCCAATTTGGCGGCGGCATCTCGACCGAAGTCGCGCTGCATTCCGGAGCGAGGGACGTCACCGTCGCCGAAGGCAACCAGGCGGTGCTCGAGGCGTTCCGCAGCCCCGTGATCCGCGACTTCACCGGCGACATCCTGTCGAAAGTTCGGGTGATCCCCTACGAGGGCCGACACTTCCTCGCCGCGACGAAGGAGCGTTTCGACGTCATCGACTTGAGCCTGGCCGATTCCGTCGGCCTCTCCAATCCGGGCGGCTTCGCCATCGTCGAGAAGTTCCCCTACACGAAGGAGGCGATGGAAACCTACATGCGCGCGCTCGCGCCGGGTGGCGTATTGGCTGTGACACTGTGGAACAAGGAAGAGCCGCCGAAATCGGTGCTCAAACTCTACGCCACGATGGCGGAGGCGGGACGCGCTGTCGATCCGGAGCATCTCGCCGATTCCTTCTTCGTCGTCTCGACGTACCTGTCGACCGCGACAGTGCTCTACAAGAACGGTGGCTTCACTCCTGAAGAGATCGCCAAGCTTCGTAAGCACACGCGTGACATGTCGTTCGACGAGATCTACTATCCCGGCTTCGTCTCCGACGTGTCCCAGACCAACTCGACGCTCGACGGCTACGTCGAGCAGATCTTTTCCGGCGCGGCCGGGGGTCCGCCGACGCCGGGAGAAAACGCCGGCGCGGCGACGGACGCCTCGTCCGACGAGGGCGCGCCCCCCTCAGGCAAGGCCGACGACGGCGTGTTGCCCGCGACCGCGATGGGACGGCTTGCTTGGCACGCGCTGATCGCTGGGGATTGGCCACAGGTCGCTTCGCGCTACGTGTTCAACACGCGCGCGCTGACCAACGACGCTCCCTATTTCGCTGCTTATGTGAAGACCCGCGACCTCCCGCGTGTGCTCGACCGGCTCGAGCTCCTGCAGGACGAGTGGGGCTATATGCTCATCTGGGCAACGCTCGGCGTGGCGACCCTGACCGCCACGACGCTGCTCCTGATACCGATCCTATGGGGCTGGCGGACGATCTTCTCGCACTCGCGCGGCAAGACGCTGACCGTGCTCTATTTTGCCTGTCTCGGCGCGGGCTACATCATGGTGGAGGTCGGGCTCATCGCCCACTTCGTGATGGCGCTCGGCAATCCGACCATATCCGCCTCGGTGCTGATCACCGGCATGCTGGTCTTCTCGGGCCTCGGGGCCCTGACTTCGGAGCGCATATTGCCGCATATGCGCGCCGTGATGCCCGCCATCTTCCTCGTCATCGGCGGGCTGCTGCTCTGCTATGCGCTGTTTGTGAACCTCGCGCTCGACAGCATCGCTGCGCTGCCCTACGGGGAACGGCTCGTCCTGTGCTTCCTCTTGATCGCTCCGCCGGCGTTCCTTATGGGATTCCCGATGCCGACTGCGATGACCACGCTGGGGCGGCTTGGAAAAGATCACCTTTTCATCTGGGCCTGGGGCGTCAACGGCTCGTTTTCGGTGATCGGGGCGGCGGCCGCGCCGGTGATCGCGACCAACTTCGGACTTGGCGCGGTCATCGAGATCGCCGCCTTCGCCTATCTCTTGGCGCTGCCCGCGTTTTTTGGCGTGATCGCTGTGGATAAGTCTGTGGCCGATTCCCGCGGCGCAGCCACCGGGTGAGCCCGAAAACGGTCACGCCGCCGTCGCCCCATCGCAATATAACGATTTTGCAACGCCCAGACGACGATCGCGACCCGCTTAGCGATCATAAAATTTGCAAAATTCTCAATATCTTACTACTCAAGATGGAACGTCGCGCCCGGCCCTTGCCGTTTTCGTGGCGGCGCCTCGAGGCGGGGGTGGGACGTGTCGTAGGGGCGCCGAGCGGTGGAAAGCCGCGAGCGGAAATGATCTTTCGGTTCGAATCAACCTCTTGCGATTAAACACACTCATTGCGTTTGAAAATTGCGCGACCGCGATGGCCGGTGCGACTTCTGGCAGCACTGGAAGTCGGTTGCCTCATGGCGAGGCTCGTGCCATAGTCTTGTTCGATCCAAGCAACAAATGAGAAGAAACCGTGGCTACTCGGTATTCCGACGTAAGGCGCGAATAACAAGAAGTAATAATCACCCTTTCCTGTAAGCGATCAGTGGGGCGTCGACTTATGGGTGTGCGGCTTTCCGCCGGGCAAATGGCTGCAGAGTTCAGATAATTGTTAGCTGCACATAGTTATAAACTGTCCGTAGTGTAGACTGCGGAGGGAGAATACATGTCCAACGAAAACACCGTCGGTTACGCTGGGGACCTGTTGGCGACCGACGCTTATGACCTTCTCGCTCGAGACGTCTCATCGACTCTGATCGATGTCCGCTCGAAGGCGGAGTGGAGCTTCGTTGGCGCGCCCGATCTCACGGCGCTGGGCAAGACGCCGCTCTTCATCGAATGGCAAAGCTTTCCGGCGATGCAGATCGATCCGGACTTCGTGTCCCGTCTGTCGGCCATGCTTGCGGGCGGCGGCGTTAGGCCAGGCGCCCCGTTGCTGTTTCTGTGTCGCAGCGGCGCCCGCTCGCGCCAATCAGCGATCGCAATGACGGGCGCAGGCTGGTCGCCGTGCCACAACATCTCGGATGGATTCGAGGGACCGTTGGATTCCTGGCGCCATCGGAACGTCGTCGGCGGATGGAGAGCGGGAAATCTGCCCTGGGCCCAGACCTGAGCGACCGCCGCCCGCATTCTCTCCGCGTTTCGGCGAAGTTCCACATCCCTTTCTCCGCTCGAGTTCCGCCCATGGGCCTCCGTAATGAGACTGCCGCGCGCTCTGACGATCCCGCCGTTGCAAGCGCCGCCTTGCTGACGCAATCCTGGCGACGCTGCTGCGAGCGGCTGCGCGCCGAGCTCGGCGAGGACATCTTCAACAGCTGGTTCGGACGGATCGAGCTCGAAACCGTTGGCGGCGGTCAGGCTCGCCTCTCCGTGCCGACGCGATTCCTCAAGAGCTGGATCGACACCCATTATCTCGGCCATATCACCGCGGCGCTGGCTGCCGAATTCGGCGCGCTCGCCCGCATCCTGGTCGTCGTACGCTCTTCGGTGCGCGCCGAGCCGCAGGCCGGCGGCGCCATCTGCGCGCTGCCGTCCTCGCCGAGACCCGCGGTCGTTGCGCCGGGCGCACCGGATCGCGCGACGCACGCCATTCGTCGCGCCATGCCCTCCGGAACTCAGGTCGCGTCCGTCGACGCGCTGGCCGGATCGCCGCTCGATCGCCGGCTGACGTTCTCGACCTTTCAGGTCGGACGCTCAAACCAACTCGCCTTCACGGCCGCGCAGCGCGTCTCCGAGAACGTCGGCGGGCGCGCCTCGTCCTTCTGCCCGCTGTTCATCCATTCGGCCGTCGGCCTCGGCAAGACTCATCTTTTGCAGGCGGTGACGCATACCGCGTCCAGTCAGGGCCGCTCGGCCATCTACCTGACGGCTGAGAAGTTCATGTATGGCTTCGTCGCCGCCCTGCAGGCGCAAACTTCCATCGCGTTCAAGGAGCGCCTGCGGGCGATCGATCTGCTGATCTTCGACGACGCACAGTTTCTACAGGGAAAGACGATCCAGGCGGAATTCGGGCATGCGCTGAACGCGCTGCTCGACGCCGGGCGTGAGGTGATCGTGGCGGCGGACCGGCCGCCGAACGATCTGGAGGCGCTGGACGAGCGCGTGCGCTCACGTCTGAGCGTTGGACTCTGCGTCGAGATCGCGGCGCTCGACGAGCCTTTGCGGGTCAAGATCCTCGAGGCTCGCATCGCCGCCGCGCGAGCCTTGCAACCTTCATTCGAGTTGTCGCCCGCGGTGCTGGCCTTCGTGGCGCGCTCTATTCGCTCGAATGGGCGCGATCTCGAAGGCGCGGTCAACCGGCTGCTCGCGCACGCCACCCTGACCGGCGCGCCGCTAACAGTCGACGCGGCCGAGGTGGCGATCCGCGACCTGATCCGCGCGCACGAGCCCAAGCGCGTCAAGATCGAGGACATCCAGAAGCTTGTCGCTACGCATTACAGCGTCTCCCGCGCCGACATCCTCTCGTCGCGTCGCACCGCCGTCGTGGTGAGGCCGCGGCAGGTCGCGATGTTCCTTGCCAAGACGCTGACGATGCGATCGCTGCCGGAGATAGGCCGGCGGTTCGGTGGACGCGATCACACCACCGTGCTGCACGCGGTGCGCAAGATCGAGGGGCTGGCCCAGACTGATGGCGTCCTGCGTGACGAACTGGAGCTCCTGAGGCGGATGTTGCAGGATTGAGGTCCGACGGACGGCAAAAAATCTAGTACGCTGATGACCCTCGTATTCAAGATCGTGGCGACGGACGAGTGGCGCGTGGCCGAAAAGGCGGGCGTCTTCGACGGCGCCGCGGTCGACCGAGCCGACGGCTACATCCATTTCTCGAGCGCTGCGCAAACGGCCGAGACGGCGGCCAAGTGGTTCGCGGGCCGCGACGACCTGACGCTCGTCGGCGTCGACGCCCAGGCGCTCGGACCGTTGTTGCGCTGGGAGCCGTCGCGGGGGGGAGCGCTCTTTCCGCACCTTTATGGCCCCCTTTCGATGAGCGCCGTTGTCTGGGCGCGGCGGCTGCCGCTCGACCCCGAGGGCGGGCACGTCTTCGGGGATCTTTCGGGGTGAGAGCGGCTCAGTATTTCGAGCCGTTCGTCAAGCGCCTGCCACCCGAGACGGCGCATCGAGCCGCCATCCTCGGCCTGAAGCTTGCGCCGCCGCGGTCAGCGGGCCGATCCGATCCGCGCCTCGCGGTCTCGGCCCTCGGGCTTGCCTTTCCGAACCCGCTCGGCCTCGCCGCAGGGTTCGACAAGAACGCCGAGGTTCCCGGGGCCATGCTCCGGCTCGGCTTCGGTTTCGTCGAGGTCGGCACTCTGACGCCGCGCCCCCAGCCCGGGAACGCCCGTCCGCGGCTCTTCCGCCTCAGTGAGGATGGCGCGGTCATCAACCGCTTCGGCTTCAACAATGAGGGCTACGACCGGGCGCAGGCGCGGCTCGAACGACGGACCGCCGGCCTGATCGGCGTCAATGTCGGGGCCAACAAGGACGCCGCCGACCGCGTCGCCGACTACGCGCTCGGCGTCAAAACCTTCGCGCCGATCGCCGACTACCTGGCGATCAACGTGTCCTCGCCCAATACGCCAGGCCTGCGCGATCTGCAGCGCCGCGAGGCGCTCGACGCGCTCGTCGCTCGGGCCGTCGAAGCGCGCGACGGCTGCGCCCCGCTCCGGCCGCTCCTCATCAAGATCGCGCCAGACCTCGACGAACGCGAACTCGACGACGTCGTCGCCGTCGCGCTCGCCCGCCGGATTGACGGCTTGATCGTCTCAAACACTACGATCGCGCGTCCGGCGACGCTTCGTTCGGCCCATCGCGGGGAGTCCGGCGGCCTCTCGGGGCGACCGCTGTTCGCCCCCTCCACCCGATTGCTCGCACAGGCCTATCTCAGGCTCGGCGGCGCGATCGCGCTGATCGGCTGCGGTGGGGTCGAGGACGCCGTGACCGCGCTCGCCAAGATCGAGGCCGGCGCCACTCTCGTCCAGCTCTACACCAGCCTGGCGCTCAAGGGCGTCGGCGTCGTCGCCGAGATCCTCGACGGGCTCGCGCGGGGCCTTGACGCGCGCGGCGCGGCGAGCCTTGCGGCGCTCACGGGAACCCGGGCGCGCGAATGGGCCCGGTCCTGACCCATGCGCTCGGTCGGCTGAGCAGCGTCGCCGACCCTCCGGTTCGGCGCAAAATCGTCTCGCTCGGGGTCCGCCGCCGCCGAACCGAATTCCCTGCTAGCAGGGAATTTTTTCCGCCGCTCTCGGCGCTTCGTTCCGGAAAGTCCCGCAATATCATGGTATTGCTGGCGTTGCAACCCGTCGGTTGCGGGCTGGCCCGGGCGTGGAACAGGGAATTTCAGACGACCGGAACAGGGAACTAACAGGCGCTTTTGGAGCGGATCAGGGAAAGAACAGGTGGGCGAAAGCGAGGGCGCAAGACCGCCGCGGCCAGGTTGTAGGCGCGGCCTGGATCTCACATTTTACACATGTTTTTATCGTTCCATGTGAGCAGTCGAACGAGGGGCGCCACGCGTCTCGTCCAAAACTCATCCTGCCCTACCGAGTTCGCAAACGACGCCGACTCAAAAGACCGCCCACAGCCGCTCAGCGACGGCGTCCTGAGTGCAGCCGCGTCCGGCAGATGGAGGACGGAAAGCGGGAAAGGGCGCCTGGCGTTGCCGTTCGCCCCCCGCATGCGTTAGGGTGGCCCGTCCGCCCGGCCCGCACGGCCGGCCCATGAGGAGACGTTCCTTGGCCAGCAACCTCCAGGTCCTGTTGGACCATCGTCCGACGGACAAGGTCTCGCCCGCGAATTTTCGCATCGTCGAGACGCCCGTTCCGACGCCCGGCCCCGGGCAGGTGCTGGTGCGGCATACGTTTCTCTCGCTCGACCCGTACATGCGCGGCAGACTGAGCGACGCGAAGTCCTACGCCAAGCCCCAAGAGGTCGGCGCGGTGATGCAGGGCGGCGCCGTCGGGGTCGTCGAGGCCTCCAACAATCCGCGCTTCAAGGCCGGCGACACGGTCGTCGGCATGGGCGGCTGGCAGCGGTATTTTCTGAGCGATGGAAGCAACCTGAATGTCGTCGACGCCAGGACGATCCCGATCCAGGCCTATCTCGGGACGGTCGGCATGCCGGGGGTCACCGCATGGTATGGTCTCAACACGATCATCGCGCCGAAGGCCGGCGAAACGGTTCTGGTCTCGGCGGCGACCGGAGCGGTCGGCTCGGTCGTCGGACAGCTCGCCCGAGCCGCGGGCGCGCGCGCCATCGGGATTGCCGGCGGCCCGGAGAAATGTACGTATGCCGTCCAAGAGCTGGGTTACGCCGCCTGCGTCGACCACAAATCGGCGAGCTTCGCTACAGACCTCAAGGCCGCAGTTCCCGACGGCGTCGACGGCGTGTTCGAGAACGTGGGCGGCGAGCCGTTCCAACAGGCGTTGCGGCGCCTCAACGACTTCGCGCGGCTCGCCATTTGCGGTCTAATCGCGTCCTACGAGGGCGCCCCGACCGCGCTGCCCGACATGCGCCTCTTCCTCGTCCGGCGGATCAAGGTCGAAGGCTTCATCGTCTCCGACCACCTGAGCCTCTGGCCGCAGGCGATCGCCGAACTCGCCGGACACGTCGCGGCCGGCCGGCTGAAGTGGCGGGAGACGGTCCGGGACGGCATCGAGAACGCGCCGCAGGCGCTGGTCGACCTTTTGCGCGGCGAGAATTTCGGCAAGATGCTGATCCGGGTGGATTGAGTCGCGCCTATCCGGTCAAGACAAGACACCCACTCCACATAGGGATGCCTAAGCCGTTGGCCCTTCGGCCCAACCAAGCGCCGGGAACGACCGTCCTCGAAACAAGTGGGCTCGCCCGCTGCGTGACGTTCGTCCCAAACCATTGAACGGCCGGTGTCGGTAGAGTAGGAGTGTGGCGCGGTGGCTTTAGGCCGGGCATGTCTGTTTGCCGCCCCTTTCGTCTGGCGGTGCCTTAGTGGCTCGGCCATAGCTCCGTTTCCACACGCCGAGTAGGCCCGGGGAATCTCACCCCGAGCCTCTCAGTCGGGTAGGATCAAGGCGCGGACCGGGCTTCGGATGATGCCGACGTTTCCTTGATCCCCCCTATCATTCCGTACGGCGGGTTTTCCCCAGTACGGCTGGAAGGCTGGCCTATCAGATGGGGCCTTCCCGAGACGCTGGTCGGCTTAAGCCTGCTCCCGGCATACGCCGCTTCCCGCTCGGTTTGCGTCCATCCTTCGCGCATCGCTTGGCAATCCCGATAATCCCGCGCTGTGTCGGGACGGTTGCGCGTCGATGCACCGCCGTGGGAGGTTGGGTAGTCCTCCGCCCCAGGGGTCCTCGCTCGGGTCCGGGTTGTTCTGTCCCGATCCGTCATCACTTAATCGACCCCATCCGCCCCACTCGCGGGCACGTCCCGACTTCGCCGCACGGCGGCTTATACGGAACGCCTTCGCTGTACGGGAGCGCCTAAGCGACCCGCGAGCGGTTCCGGGCTTTCGCTGTCCATTCCTTCCTGGCATGCCGTCCTCTATGACCCCGGGGAGTTCGAACATCGTTATCGTCCAGGTATTCGATGCCGACATGGCCTTCGCCGAGATCTGAGCGGCTCGGCACTCCCAAAGTTCCCGCAATCCGCTTCACGCGGGGCACGTCTTTCGAGGCTTCCCGGTTTGCTTACGTTGCGGCCTGCCAGGTTGCTCGCCCCCCTTTGTCGGATCGAACCGGCTTCCCGGCCCCAGAGGGCTTTTACTTCCAGGCTTCCGGCAGATTGGTCGCCCGCCCCGCCGCTGGATATGACTACAACACGGACTGGACTCCTTGTGTCGGCGGGACTCTCACCCGCTGGAATGGCAGCTAGCCTCGCTGCACCAGATCCGGACGTGAGACTCTCGCCTCATCCGGCTCGTGCCACTCAACGAAGGCTGGCGCCTTCCAGCGAAAGAGCTGGGTTCCTCCGATCTCCCGTTGACCCAACAAACGCCGTGAGTGACCCACCCCCTTCGCTCCACGGGCATTACCCCGCTTCGTCACTACTATGGGGCGGTCCGCGCCTGACTGGCCCATCGGTACTTTCAGCCTCGCGGGTCCACCGCTTGTGCCTTTTCCCTTGGCATGGCCAACCAGGGTCTCAAGTTCCGTACGAAAGCCCAGATGAGAGTCACGCCTCCTGAACACCGGACACCGCGTGGTCAGTAAGTAGGTATCTTCCACGCTGATCCCGGAGCAAGAGGGAGACCCCGGTTTCGATGCCGTCCCAGTTCGTTTCGATGCGTCATCAGAGGATCGCTTGCGCTCGTCTCTCTCATCCATACCTGACGTGATCACTGCCACGCCTTTTGACCATGACGTTCACCACCGCGGCTTTTGACCGAAGCAGCTCATGGCGGTTTGAAGCCTCCTCCTACAAAGCGGCTTCGAAGGGTCCACCTTCATCTCTCGTACAGCATGACGCTTGCGCGTCTTCTTGACACAACCCCCTCATCGAACCGAACGTGCAGATTTCCCGCATCCGGCTCTCGGACAAGACCTCACGCCTTCGTCCACGGCACGTCGTGCCCAAGCCGGGTCAGACGTACGAGCCCGAAGTGCCCGTAGAGGTGCGAGAGTGGATAGCTCCCGCCACTTCGTCGCCTGACCTTGTGCTTGGCGCGCAACCACCGGCGCAACCGCACCGCTGTGTAGGAGTTGAGCGCCCGATACGCCTTGCTGAAAGCGCCTACCGAGAAGTAGTTCGCCCATCCGCGCAGCGTGCGATTCACTTTGCCCACCAGCGTCGTGGTCTCTTGCCATGTGCACGATCGCTCGGTCAGCGCGTGGATTTTCTCGACCCCGCGCTGAATGCTCTTCTTTGACGGCCGGTAGCCGATACGGGCCTGCCCGGTCCTCGCCGAATACATCCGCCCGAACGTGTATCCCAGAAAGTCGAACTCTCCTTCCGGCGCCTTGCAGATGCGTGTCTTCTCCTCGTTCACCGTCAGCTTCAGCTTGCCCATGATCTCGCGCAGGCCCTGCAACGCCGCTTCGGCCTTGCCCCTTCTGCACAGGATCACGAGGTCGTCGGCGTAGGTCACGAGCCGCGAGCCGAGGGTTCGCTCGAGCCCGAACATCTTCCACCCCAGCACGAACCGGCGCATGTAGATATTCGCCAGCAAGGGTGAGAGCGGAGAGCCCTGCGGGATGCCGCGCCGCTTATCCCGCGCCTCGGTCGTGCGCGTCTTCCGCCCTCGATCGTCGGTTTCTTCCACGGGGCAGTCCAGCCACATCTTGACCAGATGCAGCACGCGCCGATCGACGATCCGGCGCGCCACCGACTTGAGCAAGTCGGAATGCGGAATGCTCCCGAAGTAGTCCGCGAGGTCGGCGTCCACCACTTCCGGATGGCCGCGAAACAGCAGTTCCTCCACCTCGACCACCGCCTGTTGGGCGTTTCGCCCGGGACGGTAGGCGTAGAGTTCCGGTGGAAGATCGGCCTCAAAGATCGCCCCCGGGTCCAAGCCCGGGGGATCGCTGCCGTCATGCAGACCCGATCCCGCAAGGTCGAGATGCCCAGCGGCCTGAGCTTGCCGTTGGCCTTCGGTATGTAGACGCGTCTGATTGGGTCCGGTCGGTAAGTCTCCTGCCTGAGCGCAAGCGCCAGTTCGCCCAGCCATCGCTCGACCCCGTACGCCTCGACGGCCTCGAAGTCCTGACGGTCCACGCCCGGCGCGCCCTTGTTGGAGCGGCACTGGGCATAGGCGTGCGCCAGGATATCCTCGCGGCTGATCTTGTCGTAGAGGGCGTAGAAGCGGTAGCCGGGTTCTGCCTTCGCTTTCGCGTGCAACGCCGTCTGCAGTTTCTGAACGCTATCCGGAGTTGATAGGTTGCCCAATCTCCAGGTCCTTCACCACGTGTTGCGTCTGTCTTGAACTGAGGTCCCTTCCCTCCCCCGGCGTTACCCGGCTTCCGCGGTACTCCGAACCTCTCCGCCACCCCGTAGCGCCCGGCCCATCCCTCGCGGGCGTCCGGTTGGTCATCCCTGACCACGCCGTGGGGCTTCCCGTGTTGCGCGCACCTTCCTTGTGTACGTGCTGCCGCCACTACCCCGGTGCAGCGACTGGGCGTCGTCTTCGCTCTTCTCACCCAGCCGTGTCAGCCTTCCCCGAAAACGTCGTCGGGTCGACCTGCACATCGGCATTTTCGAGGCTCGCTCGGCGTTCAATCGCGTTGCGGCCCGCACACCCGCGCCGTCACCTATATGTGACCTGCTACACCGAAGGCTTCAGCCATTTCGTCACCTCCATGACTGCTCCGGTTGCTTCCGGCTGGAGCGTTCGCCGGGTGGGCCTTGCACCCACTGGAAAGCGCCGCCTTCTCACGGCGCACACGTTTTGCTGCCGTTGCAGATCGAGACCGCGAATGTCGCAAGTGGGTCGGTAAGCGGGCGTTGCCTCTAGGCGCGGTCTCCGCCCGAAGCAGAAGTTCGTGGTTCAAAACGGCTTCGTCCATAGCTGATCGGCTAACGCTTTGCCGGACTTCGAAATGCATCGGAGTATATTTCAATAGGTCACGGATATAGCGCACAGCGACTCCGTCCCGTTGAGCAGCCGACGGCTCGAGATCCTACGCGAACGGAAAACGCCCAGCTGGCGGATCACGGGATAGAGACGGTCTTGGATGGCCTACGGTCGCGTTGCTGCGTGCAAGCTCCGACCGCATCACCTCATTGGCATCGGCGCCATGAGGCCGCCCTGCGTCCAGAGCGCATTCAGGCCGCGTTCCAGTTGATAGGGCTTGCCCGTCGTGCGCTCGAAGATCTCGCCGTAGTTGCCGGTGGCGGCGATGACCTTGGCAGCCCAATCGTGCGCAAGGCCGAGCGCTTGCGCCGTGGCGAAGTCGTGGCCGAGGAGCTGATCGGCTCGCATGTCTTCGCGTTTCATGGCTTCGGCCACGTTGTCTTTAGTGATCCCGAGCGCCTCGGCCTCGATCAGCGCGCTGATCGTCCAATCGACGACGCGAGCGAATGCCGGATCCTTGTCGGGATAGGCGGGAACGACAGGAGCAAGCGCGAGCCGCTCGGGCAGGAAGACGAAGTCGCTCGAGCGCGCATGGAAATTGGCGCGCGACTGTGCGAGGCGGGATTCCATGCCAGTTCCCGCGCATCGTCGTACCGCGACAGCGGCGTCCAGTTCGCCCTGCTCGGAATGGGACTGGAGCGCATAGCTGATGTGCTTGGCAGTCAATTGGTCGCGCAACGTCCGTTCGGGCGGACTCATGTCGAGGGCGCAAATGAGTTGATCGCGCAGGCCAGCGAGGTCGACGATGCCGCTCTGCTTTGCGACCAGGATGCGTTGAGAATTGTAAAACACGGGCGGTCCAAAGCCGACCCCATATTGCAGGGCAACGGTCGCTGACGGCGAAACGCCTACGACGAGCTGGACCTTTCCGGCTTTCAGGGCGGCCAGGGCCTCCGGCTCGGCGGGGAACGCGTTAAGGGTCAGCCCCTGCGAACTGCCGAGAATGGCGACCGCTACAGCGCGGCAGATCTCAGCGCCCAGCGCCGAGAGATCGCCGTGGACATCCTCGCCGCTCCAATCGTCGACGCTCTGCACCGTCCCGCAATCGAGATGCTGCGAAGCCTTGATCGACGCAAGCGTCTGCGCGTTCGTGGTGGAGACGAGCGAGAGGAGGCCAAGAATGCCAAGAATAAGGAGCCGGGGAAGCCAGCGAAACATCGACGATCCTTGCACACGATTGTCGTGAAACGAAAGGACGGAAGCCACGGCTCCCGTCCAGGTCGGCATTGGCCGCAGACGCTGCTGCGGAGGATGCAGGATATCAGGGCGTCCAGGAGCCCGAGGTCGGCGTGCCGGGGGACGCGGTCGGCCGCGGGTTGACGTCAGCCGGATACGGATCGCTCGGTTTGCCGTTCTTGTAGTCGGCGAGGGACTGGAAATCGGTCGGCAGGATGCCGATCGCTTCGCAGGCGCCATTCGTGTAGCCGTTCGGCGAATAGTTCGGCGTGGCCAGGTGGGGCAGAGTCTTGATCTGCGTCGGAGTGAACGTCGCTTCCGACGACGGAACCGACGGCTTTTCGCCAATGAGCCTGTCGTAGTCAAACGCCTCGGTCAGATCGCCGATCTCGTTGTCCGGATCGTCGGATGGGCCCAGATTGTCTTGGCCGAGGCTCATCTTGCCGAGCTGACGACCGCGCTCCTCGTCCGGCAAGCGGGCGAGCGGTACGAGACCCTTCAGCTCGTTGATGAACTTGATGACTGACCCGTGCTCGCTGTAGCGATGCGAGATCGCGCCGGAGGCGGCGTAGGGCGAGATCACGATCGTCGGGATGCGCGGGCCCGCCTCCAGGATCGAGCCGTCGGCGAACGTAGTGCGCTTCGCCGGGGGCACGTGGTCGTAATATCCGTCCGTCTCGTCATAGGTGATGACGATGGCGCTCTGCGACCAGTAGGGGCTGTTGGCGATGTCGCTGATCGCCCGCGCCGCCAAGGCTTCCGAGATCTGCTGGTCCGAATACCCTGGGTGATCGTCGTTGCCGATGAAAGCGTGTTCGGTCGCAGGCGTCGGGTCGACCGGCACGAGTTCGTCGTTGTTGTCATAACCGCCACGCAGATAGAAGACTCCACCGCCCGACGGCAGCTTCCGACCTTCGACCGCGTCGAAGAAGTCCTTGGCGCCGTGCAGGTTGGCGTTCAGCACCTCTGGATTGTCGGCGAGATAGGCGAAGTACTGCGGCGCGTTATGATGCAGGACGTAGCCGCTGTTGGCGGAGGGCGTGCTCGTCGGACTCATCGCCGAGCCCGGCGGCTCGTACGGATCGAGCGCGTCGTTGGCGTCGAAGCCCTGCTGGTACCAGCCCCAGCTCACCGGGCGGTTGAAGGACGCGATCTCGCGGATGTCGTCCTGGACGTCGCGCAGATCGGCCGACGGATTCGGGTCGTTCTTGATGACCTTCTCGATATCCGAACCCATGAACGAGAGAGGTTGCGTCGCGAAGGTCAGATTGAGCGCAGGATTTGCCGGGTTCTCGTCGAAGTTGTAGGGCGGCTTGACCTTATTGGTGTCCAGGTTCGAGCCCGGGAACGGGCCTGGGTCGGCTACGATGGGAACATAGGCGTTGCTTATCGACGGGGTGATTTTCGAGCCGAAGCTCGCGCCAAGCACATTCGGGAACAGAGGGTTGGCGTAGGTGACCGTCGCCCCCTCGTCCGGATGCAAAGCCCACTGCGTCTCGCCGGACTGCCCGGCGATGATCGCAATCGCGTTCGGCGTCGACGGGCCGACGATCGTCTGGTGGAAATTGTCGAACAGGACGAAGTGCTTCGCCCAGTTCCACATGAACGGGATTGTGTCGCAGTCGAGGTGGTCGATATCGTCTTCCGCTTTCTGCGCCTGCGCGAGTGTGATCGATGTCGGCGTGGCGCCGGCGCTCGTCACGATCGCGCCAGAGGCGTTGGTCGTGAGTCCCTCTTGATCCATCGCGTAGCGGTCATTGGCCGCAATTCCCGTCGCGGGGTCGATATCGAGCCCGTTCGCCATACCCTGATGACTATGATCCACGGAAATCTCGTCCGCCGGGTAAACCGGAATGACCTTTCCCGCGCCGACGACCGCCTGGGGCATCAGGAATGGGGAGATGGTTTTGGCGTTCAGGGACGTGTCGAGATAGCGCTGAGTGAAGCTCGGCGTCCCTTTGGCGGGCGTGAAGCCTTCGGGAGCCTCGAAGAGGCCGTTGGCGCCGGGGTAGGTGCCGAAATAATGATCAAAGGACTCGTTCTCGTGAAAGATCACGAAGACGTACTTCACTTTCTGGCGGAGGAGCTCGATCTTCTGTTGGAGCGAAAGGCGGTCACCGCCATTTTGAACGCCGCCGTCGACGGACTGACCGTAGGACCCGTTCCAGTTTCCATCGATCGCCATCGCGGGAGAAGCCACAGCCATCGCGCCGAGCGCGACGGTGGCGAGTGCTCGGGAGTGTTTGATGCGCATGCGGAATTATCCCCTCCAGTCTCTTTCTCTTCACGGCAGTTGAGTAAGCTGCCTGTCTAGTGACGGTCGCCCCGTCGCAACGATGAACTATCGGATTTGAATTACAGGCGGATGAACTTTAGATGTCGGTCGGCAAAAGTGGCGCAGCAGTGTGCCGCTGTCGTACTTTCGATTTCGGATCAAACCGCTATTCGGCGGCTAACGTGGCGTGGCACTGATGCGCCTGCGATCAAGGCGTCCGTGGAAACGCTCCGGAAGTTCGTGAGCGGACTGGCTGTCCCTGCGGATCGTCGTCACCCGTGATTGATTTGTCGCTGACGTGCGTCAGGCTGGATCTCGTCGATCGGCTCCGGCAGGTCTCGACGGCTGGGAGCGCGCACGTGTGTCATCGAAACGCGGGGGCGACTGATGAAGAGGTTGTTTTTTGCGGTTGTCGCGAGGTTGGGCCTGTCCGCTTGCGGCGGCCTGCAGGAATTGCCGCTTGCGCCCAGCATGGCGCGGCTCGACGTCGGTCCGTCGGCAGAACCCTTCGTCGGGGGAGCTACTCTGAGACGCGCGGCGGAATTGACCCTTCAGAACGGTTACAGCGCCTTTCGGCTCACGCCGATTTACACGCAGGCGTTCGACCGATTCGGCGTGACCGTCGTCATGTTTGACGCTGGCGATCCGCGCGCACGGGACGCGTTCGACGCTGCGGCGATCCTCGCAAAATACCAGCGCTAAGCGCGATACAACAGGGCCGATGGCGGCCGACGACCTGACCGATCGCCGACGACCTTCATTGGCCGGCGCGGGCTGACCCCACGGGGAAACGACGGGTCAAAGTATGTCTGCTGCTTGGACGTTCGCCGCGGCGAGGGGTGACATCAGCGCGACGGAATTCCGCTTTTCTCGACTGCGGCGGACCCACGAAAACGCCGATCCACAACTGAGGTTGTCAAGACGCGGATGATAAAAAGCGGGGGCAAGGCAGAATTGTGACAATGCTGTTGTAGACCCGGTTTAAAATAACGGAATCGCGTGCGATCCAACGTTGCGAACGTCTCGTCGTGTATAAATTCTGTCACAAATAATCAGCGGCGGGATCTGGGATATGACGCCCGTCATTCCATTGTCTTATCAATTGTGACCTAACGTCGCCGCACTGTTGCCGTAAAGTCGCATCTTCGTTAACTTTTCTTCCTACTTCTACCCGGCTGGCTATCTCAAACAGCGGGAGAAACTCAATGAGGAACAAATTATACGTTGGCGTCTCGGTCGCCGCGCTCGCATTTGGAGCAAGCGCCGCTTGCGGAGAGGCGCTCGCCAGACCGTTGGACCCAGCCGTGGAAACGTCCGGCCAGATCCGTCATGTGCTTCTGATCAGCATCGACGGCATGCATGCGCTCGATTTCCGCCATTGCTCGGGCGAAGCCGGAGAGCCGGTCACCTGTCCGACGCTGAACGCCCTCGCCACGACGGGTTTTGTCTACACGCAGGCGTCCACATCCAAGCCGTCGGATTCCTTTCCCGGGCTTACGGCGCTCGTCACCGGCGGCACGCCGAAGTCGACCGGCGCTTTTTATGACGTGAGCTACGATCGCGCCCTGTCTCCGCCGGCCCAGACCACGCCGTACGGCATTCCGGGCGGTCCCGACTTGTGCCCCAAAGTCGTCGGCACCCAGATCGGGTTCGACGAGGAGATCGACGCCGACTACACGCGTCTCGACGCCGGCGGCGGCATCAACCCGGACTTCTTGCCGCGCGATCCAAAAAACGGCTGCGCGCCCGTCTATCCGCATAATTTCATCCGCGTGAACACGATGTTCGAGGTCGTTCATGACGGCGGCGGCTACACCGCGTGGTCGGACAAGCACCAGTCCTACGAACTCGTCAAAGGCAGGAGTGGCTTCGGCGTCGACGATTTCTATGCGCCCGAAATCAATTCGATCCCGGTTCCGCTCCCCCAGGTCACGAGCATGAAGTGCAGCCCGCTGCCTGACCAGACCGCGGTCTCGAGTTCCAACTCGTGGACGGACAGTTTCAAGAACATCCAATGCTACGACAGCCTGAAGGTCCAGGCGATCGTCCGTGAGATCGACGGCATGGATCACACCGGCGCGTACACGACGCGGGTCCCCAACGTTTTTGGCATGAATTTCCAGGCGGTGAGCGTCGGCGAGAAGCTGGTCGAGAAGTCGGTCTCGGTGACCGGGGGCTATAACGACGCGATCGGCACGCCAAGCCCGGCGCTCGAGGACGAGATCAAATTCGTCGACGCGTCGATCGGGCGCATGGTCAGCGAACTGAAGGCGAGGAACCTGTTCGAGACGACGACGATCGTGGTCACCGCAAAGCACGGCCAGTCGCCGATCGATCCGAAGCGGGTGCTGCGCATTCCCGCCGACGACGCGGCCAAGGCGCCGCCCTCGTCGGTCATCTCGCCTGCCCCCGTTCAAGCGCTCGAAGACGATGTTTCGCTGCTGTGGCTCAAGAACCACAGCGCCGGCGTCTCGAGCGCGCTCGCCACTCTCGAAGCCAACGCCGCCAAGATCGGCGCCGACGGCGGCGAATTCTATGCAGGTCCGAGCCTCGCCCTGATGTACGACGTTTCGGACTCGCGGACGCCGGACATCATCGTGGCTCCGAACGTCGGCGTGATCTACACAGGGGGGACGAAGAAGATCGCCGAACACGGCGGTTTCGCGCATGACGACACCAACGTGATGATGCTCGTCTCGAGCCCCAAGTACCCGCAGCGCACGATCAACGCCATGGTCCAGACCGCCCAGGTGGCGCCGACCATCCTGCGCATTCTCGGCCTCAATCCGCAGGCGCTGATCGCGGTGCAGAACGAGGGAACCGAGGTTCTTCCCGGCTTCTGACAGCCCACGGAACGCCACACGATCGTTAGTCGCCGGCCGCACCCGACAAGGAAGCGGCCGGCGGTTCTTCAAAGGGAGCGCCGATCGCTGGCATGACGCCAGGGACCGCGCGCAGAGGGACTATCGACCTCGGCTTCCTGTTTCTCCCGGGAAACAGGGAGAACCGCCGAGGCTGCTTCTCCTTTCGCTCTCGACAACCCGTTTCGCCTCAGAGGCTTGGGCCCCATTCCGGATAGGATGGACGAGCGCGATAACAGGGAGATCCTCTCCCTGTTGCGACGCGTATCAGAGAGAGGCCGGAGGGAGTGTCGAGCGAATCCCCGAGCCATCGATCGCCAGACGTCAGCGTTTTGGATCAGCGCTTTCCAGCCATTCGGCGTCAAGGCGCTCGCCCAGTTCGGGCGGCATCACTGCGCCAGCAGTGTTTCGCGCCGGTCGGAAGACAGGCGCTTGGCGATCAACGGCTGCGGCTCCTGTCGCGGGTTCGTCCGCGCCGCGCGTCGATGCACAAACGCCCGACCGCGGGTACAGCAGGTACCCCGATTCGGGCGACAGCGCTAAGAGTTTCGCCGCCCCGACGACCGCCGCCGTCGCCAGCGGCGCTGCGAACAGAAGCGACGTCAACACAAGCCTCGGCCGGCCGATCGCCTCTCGCCAGAGCGACATGGCCCGCGCTCAATTCCGGCCGAGGATGCGGACGCGAATTCGAGCCATCATCCCGCCGTCCTCATGTTCCAAAATGTGACAATGAAAAACATAGTCGCCAGCGACGAAAAACGGAATGCTGACGACCGTTGGCACCGACTGGCAAGCTCCGCTCTTCCACGCTGCGACACTTAAGCAGCCTCCCGGTGAATTCGGGTTATAGTTGATCGACTTGGGATCGATTGCGCCATTGGCGTGAACGACCGGAACGTTATCGATAGTGACCGGCTCGCCGCCGATGGCGGAGGGCGGTGTGGTCCCCGACAAGGGCGGGGCCGAAACCACCGTAAACTTCGTCTGATGCATGTGGAAGTTGTGGTCTTCGCCCGAAAGGTTCACCAGTTCCCACGTCTCCGGAATTGGGACGTTGCCGGGACCGAGGGTCAGACAGACGGTCGGCATGGCCCCGTTGAATTCGGTCACGGGCCGGTAGGTATTGGCCACCGCCGGATATAGTCCGTACCTGTTTGGAGGCTGATTGGCGTCGACCTCCTCGTAGCCTAGGCCGAACAGGTCGGGGTAATCGGTCGCAACGTTGAAATAGATCCGGCGACGACGCCCGGGAGGCAAGGGCACGCAATCGCCGGCCGATACACCCTGATCGGGAGTGATGCTGGCGGTGGTTTCGTCCTGGTCGGCGTCCTGCGCAATCTGGAGCGGGTCTGCGATCGTAAGTGGCGCTGCCCTCGTCGTCAGTACCGCGGGTGGTTGGCTCGCGCCGACCGGGGTGAAGTCGACTTGGGCAAGTTTGACCGCCGGCCAAGTATCGCCGGCTGGCCCCGTGTTATAACCGCTGTCGAGGAGGATGGCGCTCGCTCCGGGAGGAGACTTGATCAAGGCGCCGGCGCGATCCCGATAGGCGACCCAAATTTCCACACGGGAACTCGGCATCATGAGGATCTGGTCGGCGCATAGCGGGTTCGGGTCGTTTGGCGCCATCCGCGGAGCGACTCCCTGGCAAGGAACCAGGTGAAATCGGCGCGTGTTCTCGTCCACAGCATTGGGGGAAACCGTGATCCCGTCGACCGCGAGAATCTGAAAGGCCATGTTGGCTTTGGTCTCAGGGTCATAGATCGATAGATTGTGCGTGGCGCTGCCGGACTCATTGGCGAAGCGCCAGATTTCGCCGCCAGGCGACGTCATCGGCACGGTCGGGAACTGCTGCCCGTTGACCGTAACGAACCACCTTGCCCCTGTGTAGTTGGGGCCGCCCGACGCGGAAAAATCTTGCCCGGCGCAATAGCCCTCCAGGGGAGGAAGCACCAATCCGCCAGTCGTCGGCGACAGGCACATCGCGGAATCCTCCTCATCCTTACGCGTTCCGTCCGCCAGAGCCTGAAAGTCCTTGATCACCATGTGCCGGATCGGGAGCGTTGCGAAGAAGCTCGAGCAACGGTCGTGGTTGCACACATAGTCCCCGACGTTTCCTACAGTAATCGTGCCAGAAAGGCCGGCCGATATCTGGTTAAGAGAGATGCCGTGAAGATGAGAGTGAAGCCAAAACAGGCCAGACGGATGGTTCTTGGGAATGGTGATCGAATAGTCGGTCGAACGCATTCGCACGTCGCCATGCTCGGCGGCCAGCGCCGGGGGAACGCCGTTGGCAGGATTAAAAGTATAGACATAAATATTGTCGCCGTAGTTGGGAACTGCGACGGGCGGATAGTGCGGCGACACCAACATCCCGTGAGTGTGAATGTTGGTCGGATTCATCGACAGAAAAGCCTCTGCCGGCTCCTCGGGATTCGTCGCGTGAAACGAGTTGGTCAAGGGCGGCAGACGATTGACGAGGTGGATGTTGAGGACGTCGCCCTGTGACAATTTCAGGAGGGGGCCGGCGTAAGGAATGACGTTTGCGGGAGCCGGCGGGCAGGTCTCTGACCCGTTGGCTGGGCGCAGGCAGACGGTGTAGACGAACCCGGTCGGATTCAGGGGGCCCAGAGTAGGAACGGTCCGCGCCTCTGCGATCAAAAGTAAATTCAAGACGCCGTGGGATGACGTCAGGGTGTAGGGCTCCTGGATCGTCGCGGCGCTCGCCACGCCGAAAAGAAGGTAACCGGCTAAGACGCGAGCGACGGCCGAACAACGGCGAGTCGGAACCTTCCAATACATTCTCTACCTCCCTTATCGAGCCGCGTGAGGCCGCCTCGCGCTGAGTTTCGATGCAAATCTGCTCCGCTCCGCGTTTGTGCGCGGAGCGGAGTCTCTTAGCCCTCAGTGCGGGAAGTCGAACATATCCATCAGGTCGCCGATTGCCGGCCGATTGACGGGGACGTAGGGGTTGGCGTCCGAGGTGACCGGGTTCGGCAGATTGTCCCGGCTGCGCTTCGAGATCGGGTCCAAGCCCCAGTTCGCTTCGATGAACTTGAGCGTCGAGACGTGATCGGTGTAGCTGTGGGTGATGTGACCGCCGGTGCTGTACTTTGAGACGGCGATCATGGGGATTCGGGTACCGTCGCCGAAGAAGTCGAGCTGCTGCACATAACCGGAGTTGTAGGATCCGCCGCCTTCGTCCAAGGTAACGAAGATGGCCGTATCGTTCCACAGCTTCGGATTGTCCTTGACCCCGTCGACGATCTTCTTAACGAAACCCTCGAACAGGTCCAGCTTCGAGGACGCAGGATGTCCGTCAACGAGACCGCTCGGTTTCACGTATGAGACGGCCGGCAGATCGCCGCTGGCGATGCCAGCGTGGAGATCGGTCGTGTCGTGCAGATGCTGTTTGCGCATAGTCGGATTGGTCATGATCTCTGTATTATATGACGCCCAGTTGCAGATGTTGCAGTACTCGTCGGCCGGGTTCTGATCATAGGGGTCGTTGAGATACAAATTGAACTGGTCGCCGAAATAGGCCCAGGAAATCTTTGTTTCCGACAGCTCGATTCCGATATTGCGCACATTCGACGGCGGGACCGTGTACACGTAATTGGACGGATTGGTGTTTGTGTACGCGTTGGAGCCGTCGCCGAAATACCCGGGGTTGTAGTTGTTGACAAGGTAGTAGTGCCCGTCCTCGCAATTGGGTTTGACGCTCGGCTTCTGGGCACCGAGAAAGTCCCTGACGGCCGCGACGCCCGGCTGGGAGGGGTCGGAGCAATCGACGAAAGAACCGCCGCCATAGTTCGCTTTCGGCGCCGTCGCCGTCGGGCTGCCAGAACCGCCGCCGTAGCCGTCCTGGGTATAGAAGTTGTTCGTGCCCGGCTGCGGGTCCGGGTTCTCGATTTCCGACAGGGCGGAGGAAAACCCGGGCAGCGGCGTTCCCGGCATGGCGGGATCGACCGGATTGTTCGGCGGGACGCCAGGCTTCCCATCCGATTTGCTGAACCAGATCGCATCGCCGGAGCCGAGCATGATGTGGTTGGCGCCGGTGCCGCCGAGGACAGCCTGGTGGTAATTGTCGCTCATCGAGTAGTCGTCAGCGAGCGATTTCAGATAGGGCGCGTCGCCCGTCTGGACATTGAAAAAGAACATCGCAGTCGAGCCTTCGCCAATATAGCCGGCGGGCTGCGCCGCGCCGTTGGAGCCGGCGCTGACTGTGGTCTCGACCCAGGGGAACAGATCCGAGCGGCAGCCCGACGGGTCGGTCTTGGTCGCTTTCTCGGCGGAGCAATCGAGCTCTTGCCACATCTGGAACAGACGATGCACCGGGCTCGCGGAGTAAGCGTCATAAGGGAACGTCGGCTTATGTGTCGACTGGGTCAATTGGAACGGGCCGGACGGCAAATTGCTCGCGTCCTGGCCGTCGTACCAAACGCGCGCGTCGGGGACCCCGCTGGTCTGGCCGGTGCCGCCGGTGAGCAGATATGGGTAATAGTCAGGCGCGAGGCCGTTCTCGAATGGCGTCACCTTCGCCACGTTGGCGGGCGTATTGCAATCCGTTCCGGTGGTGATTCCGATCAACTGACAGCCATAGGGCGTTGACGGGCCGCCGGCCTGGAAGGGGGGAAGCGTGTGATAGGGGGTCTTCGGCGGCGCCAATTGGTAGCTGTCATAGTTCGACGCGCTGTACTGCAAGGCCTTCGAATAGTTCGGGCCGGGCTCGCCGTCGGGCTTGATGATCCCCTGCGACAGGAGGTTCCATACCGTCTCGCCGGATTTGGGTTTGTAGGTGGCGAAGACGTTATCGAAGGTGCGATTTTCCCCGATGATGATGATGACGTGCTTGATCGGCGTGCTGGTGTCTCCGTCACGGCTATTGGGGCCGAACGACGCTGCGTTTGGCGGGGCGTTTGGCGCAGTCTGCGCGAAGCCGGGCGTTTGAGCGAAGAGCGACATGATCGCCGCTGTTATAACTGGTATCTTTCGTAGTTTACAGTCGAATACCGCTTTTCGCATGATAAGCTCCTCCAGCTCAATGTATTGCCGCTAAACGGTGTTAACGCGCAGTTGCGTATGTTAGTAAAACGTTATGTCAAGCTTCCCTCACTTTTGTGTCAACACTCTAGACATCCAGTTTTTACTCAAATCAAGGCAGTGTCTATCGCTCTCTCGTCATGAAACTGTCTCAGTCGTGTCATATTCTGGCCGTAGGGGTGGCGTCATCACGGCGTGTCCGAACTGGAGCCGTAAGCGTGCTTGTCAAGGCGCGAAAGAAAGCTTCCCTGCGCTTCCCCCGGCTGCGCCTGTCGCCATGCGTCGTCGCGACGGCCTTTGGACTGAGTCTTCATTCGGTCGCAGTCGCCGGCGCGCTGACCGAGGGCGAACGCGCCTACGCACGTCATGATTACGCCCGCGCGGAACCGCTGCTGCTCGTTGAGGCTGAGCGCGGATCGCCGACCGCCCAGACATATATCGGCTTCATGTATCAGAACGGCCTTGGCGTTCCGCGCAACTACTTGGCCGCCGCCGCCTGGCTCAATCAGGCTGCACAGCAAGGCGAACCCACGGCGCAATTCCTGCTCGGTCTCCTGTTCGACAAAGGATATGGCGTGCCGATGGATTGGGTGCAGGCCGAAGTGTGGCTCAACCTCGCGGCGTCGCGAGCAAGCCGAGGCGATCGCGACTATTGGGCCCGCGTGCGCGACGCCGTTGCGCAGAAGTTGACCCTTGACCAGCTAGCCGAGGCGCAACAACGCGCCTATGCGTGGACGCAGCTTTCGCTTCAGAGTTCCAACCCGATCAGTCCGCGGTACTGAGCGCCGCCACGCTCTGAGCCAGCGTTTTATCCCCTACGCGACGCGGCGAGCAGCCAGCAAAGCCAGATCGCTGGAGCCAAGAACGCTCCGAAAGGCAGTTTCGCGCGCATGTCCAGACTCTCGCCTCTGAGTTGCCGAAGCAGCACTGTTGCGAGCGCAGCCAACGCGGCAATGTCGACGGCGACGGGCAGGTCGACCCAGTCGAGCCAGACGCCCGCAACGCCCGCGAGTTTGACGTCGCCCAATCCAATTCCCTGGCGGCGGCGAAGTCGGCGGTACCCCGCGCGAAAACCGAAAAGCGCAAGAAACACGACAGTCGCCCGCAGCACAGCGTGCAGAATAGCGACATGAGGCTCTCCCGGCGCGGCCAGCGCGGCCGCGACAAGGCCGACCAGGCAAGCGGATAAGTTCAACTGGTCGGGAATGATGAACGTGCGACGATCTACTATCGCGATTGCGAGAGCGAGGATTGCAAGCGCAGAGCCTGCCGCGCCAAGCCATCCTCTTGCGACGATCAGGCTCGCCGCGACAGCGCACATGCCCAGCGCGCACGCAAGAGACATCTCGAGCGCGGTCGGTTGTCCCGAGACGCAAGCCTGTGTTTCCGGCGGATTCGTCTTCACTGCGCCGGCCGTGCGAGCACGTTGAGCATGGCGGGCAATGTGACGGCCTGGGTCCTCCCTCCGCGCATCTTGGCGCGAAGCTCCTCCGCGACCGTCGACGCGTCGGCTCCGTCGCGTATGATTTGTGGTCTGATGAAGATGATCAATTCGGTCCGGGTATTCGACTTGCCGGTGGTGCCGAACGCCGCGCCGGCAAAGGGCAATTGGTTAAGAATCGGGATGCCCTCCCGGGACTTGTCCGTTTCGTCCTGGATCAGGCCGGCAAGCAGCACCGTCTGTCCGCTGACGACGGAGATCTCGCTGCTGACCTTGCGCTCGCTAATCGTTGGCGTCAGGTTTGCGCTCGTCGAAGAAAGGTCGCATGTCGCGCACGCGCTGATCTCCTGATCGATGTTGAGCAGGACCGACCCGTTGGAGTTGACCCGTGGTTGCACGTGCAAGATGATGCCCGTGTTCTTGTAGTCAACAGTGTTGACGACGGCGTTGTTGGCGCTCAACACGGTGGCGCTGCCGGTCGAAACGGGAACCTGATCGCCAACTTCGAGCGTCGCTTCGCCGTTGTCGACCACGACGAGCGACGGATTGGACAGGATCTTGACGTCGGTGAGATTGTGCAGCGCGTTGATGACGACGCGCGGCAGCAGGGCGTTGCCCACGATCAGATTCATGCCTCCCGACAGCGCAGGGCCAGTTGCGTTGGAGACTCCATTATTGACGATGCTCGGCATCACCCCAGTCAGCGTGTTGGACACCGCCCCGCCGTGCAAAAAGAACTGCACGCCGTAGTTAAGCTGATCGTTCAAGGTCACCTCGGCGATCGTAACCTCGATTGAAACCTGCATCCTGGGGCGGTCAAGCTGATCGAGGGTCCGCTCAATGATTCGGTATTCGTCGGCGTTGGCGTAGATCAGGACCGAATTGTTGACGGTGTCGGCGGTAATCCGAACGTTCGGGAACTGCGGACCCCCGGCGCCGCCCTGGCCAAAGCCAAGCGAGCCGAGTTCCGCGTTGAGCGTCGCGACGGGGCCGGCGCCGTATTGCGCGGAGGCGCTTCCTTGCGTCGCGTTTGCGCTGGCCACGGCTGGGGTTGCCCCAGCCGGCTTTCCGCCCGTCAAACGGTCGACCGTGGTCAGCGCCTTCGCGCCCGCACCGGGAGCTATCTCATTTGTCGCAGGCAAAGCGGCACCTCCGCCTGAAGCGAAAATCTGCGACAGCATCTCCGCGATTTGTTTCGCGTCGCCATATCTCACCTTGTAGACCTTGACGCTCGCGCTCGCCGCGGAGGGCTCATCCAACCGGGATATCCAGCGCGCCGCCGCCCGCAGGAGTTCGGGCTTCGAGGCGACGACAAGGATCGAGTTCAACCGGTTCACAGCCTGGAACTTCACCAGGCCGTGGCCGAGGCCCGACTCTCCAGTGTCCATGATTTTTTCGAGTTCTTCGGCGATCGGCTCGGGCGTGCTGTTCTGGACCGGATACATGCCGACCGATTGGCCCTGCAGCCAGTCGACGTCGAAACTGCGAACGGTTTCCAGCGCGGTCTGACGCTCGCTTCCGGTTCCCACGACCATGAGGAGCTTCCCCGTCGGATCCGTCCGGATGGCGCCGGGGCGGGTCGCGAAACCCTCGAGAAGTTTTGCTACCGTCGTCCCCGACACGTATTGCAGCGGAATGACGGTGATTCCGTACCCGGGCTCGACGCTCAACTCGCCTCCAGCGTCGACCGCTCCGACGGCGGAGTCTGCGGCCGGCACAATCTTATAACCGGAAGCGTCCCGCACCATGTTCAAATTGTTGGCGTGCAGTGCGCTTTCGAGAACGAACAGCATGTCTTTTTTTGGGATCGGCCGCCCGGAAGACAGGGTGATCGAGCCTTGCGCGCGTGGATCGATGACGTAGGACACGCCCAGCACGTCTCCGAGGACCGACTTGGCGACGTTGCCGATGGGCGCGTTGTCGAAATTGAGCGTGTACCCATCACCCGAGGCCTCAACCGTATCGGAGGCCGGTGAGGTTTGGGAAGCCGGGGCGCCGGCGGGCGCCCCCAGCCGAAGAAGGTGAAGGACTTCGCCTTGCTCGCGCCGCCCGTGTCGATCGTGCCGGTCGACTGCGGGTAACGCGGCTGAAGATCGGTTGCGCGGACGATGTCGGCCGCGTCCTGCGGCTGGTCCGTGCGCTGCTCGAGATAGGTGGTGTTGCACCCTCCGAGCCCTACCAGAACGGAGGCCCACAGCAGGCGACGAAACGCGACACGCAAAGAACCTAAGCCGGACAATCCGCCACCACACTAGTCGCATGCCACGTGTTGAACGGCGGGGTAAGAACCATTAATATTCCGGGACTGTCAACCGCGCCATTACAGGCGATTGTCACATATCTGTTGCATTTCCTACATGAAACCTACAACAAGTCCGTTATCGCCAGCAAATGCCTGCATCGACGACCTCGATGGGTTCGTCGATCGTCTCCGCAATCGGCACGGCGTGGTCGTTGCATTGAGACGCGACGGAAATAACGGGGATCGAGAATCTGTTTCCCTTCGATCAATCTCGGATTCTTGCGATCTATCCGGCGACGACTTTGCAGATGAAGTGTCTCATCACTATAAATACCCGCGAATTCATCTGAATGACATGCTGTCGACGACATCCATAGCCGACCGGTTTTCCTCGCGTTTTCTGCGCGAGTCGATGATGTTTCCGTACAAGTCCAGCGACGGCCGGTTATGCCTTGCGCTCGCCGACCCCACGGACTCGGCGGCCCGGCGCGGGGCGCAGATTGTACTCGGCGGAGAGCTTGCAGTTTCGATCGCT
Source organism: uncultured Alphaproteobacteria bacterium (assembly GCA_963822215.1). Lineage (GTDB taxonomy): Bacteria > Pseudomonadota > Alphaproteobacteria > Rhizobiales > Beijerinckiaceae > Roseiarcus. Next base: position 193,790 of record CAWGGX010000004.1, on the reverse strand, counting down.
TCATTTGACGACATTGCGGCCGTTCTGTCCGAGCGGCTCGACGCCGAAAGCGAAAAGTCTGCGGGGTCGGGCGCCGATCCAGCCCCAACCGGCGTCGAGGACAGCGTCGACAGCCTCCGCGATCTCGCGAGCGGCGCGCCCGTGGTCCGCGCGGTCAACGACCTTCTGGAGAGAGCGATCGACCTTCGCGCGAGCGACATCCATATCGAACCCATGCGCAACGGCCTCAGCGTCCGGATGCGCGTCGACGGCCTGCTCCGGGCGACGCCCGCGCCCGCCCATGTTCTGCCGCAGGCGCTGATCTCGCGAATCAAGATCCTGGCCGGATTGAACATCGCCGAGCGGCGGCTGCCGCAGGATGGGGCGGCGCGGCTGGACGTGGCCCGCCTCAACATCGACGCTCGCGTCGCCACCATGCCGACCCTTCACGGCGAGTCGGCGGTCATCCGCCTGTTGCCTCGCGACCGCGGCCTTCTCGACATCGCCAAACTTGGACTTCGCGGCGAGGACGAACGCAAGATCAGGCAGTTCATCGATCTTCCCAACGGTATGATCGTGATCACAGGTCCGACTGGCAGCGGGAAGACGACGACGCTGGCGACCATGCTGTCTGCGCTGAATACGCCGTCCAACAAGATCCTGACCATCGAGGATCCGGTCGAATATGAGATCGCCGGCGTCAATCAGTCGCAAGTCAAGCCAGCGATCGGCCTGACGTTTGCGACGGCGCTGCGGGCCTTCGTTCGTCACGATCCGAATGTGATCATGGTCGGCGAGGTCCGTGACGCCGAAACCGCCAACATCGCGGTGCACGCCGCTCTGACGGGGCATCTGGTGCTCACAACGTTGCACACTGAAACGGCCGTCGCAGCAGTTCCGCGCTTGCTGGATCTCGGCGTCGAGGGATTTCTGCTGAGATCGACGTTGCGAGGGGTGATCGGGCAGCGGCTCGTCCGCGTGCTGTGCGACCGGTGCAAGCAGCGCAGGGAGCTCGGTCCCGACGATTTCGAGGCCGATCCGCGCTTCGAGGCGTGCGGCCTCGTCGTGGGAGAGTCGGTCTGGGAGCCGCGTGGCTGCGAGCGGTGCAGTGGAACGGGATACCGCGGACGCGTGGGAGTCTTCGAGACGCTGGAGGTAACAGGCGAAGTGCGCAGGCTGGTCGGGCCCGGCGTCGACTCGTCCGCGCTGGACGAAGCGGGCCGGCGCGCGGGCCTCACCACCATGATGGACGACGCCATCGCAAAGTGCCGCCAGGGAATCACCTTTGTCGCGGAAGCTTTGCGGGTCACCACGGTGCGGTGAGCGATGCCGATCTTTCAATACCGCGCGCTCAGCCAGGTCGGCGAGGTCGTAACGGGCGATCTCGAGGCGGCGACCCTCGGCGAGGTCAATCGCCGGATCGAATATCTCGGGCTCATCCCGATCGAGGCGTCTCCGGCGGCAGGCGCAAGCGCCTTGTCCGGCATCCGTCGACCCCTAGCGTCGATGTCGCGCCCCCGGGCGGAGGATGTGACGATCTTCACCGCCGATCTCGCCCTGCTGCTCAAGACCGGGGCGCGTATCAACGACGCGCTCGAGCTTCTCGCAGGCGACGCCGACGTCGGCCGCATGCGATCGACAGCTGCGGCGCTGACCGGCGCGGTCTTGTCGGGCGAGAGTTTCGGCGAAGCGATCTCCCGTCATCCCCTCATCTTTCCCCCGATGTATGTCGCTCTGGTCCGCATCGGGGAAACCTCGGGCGCGCTCCCGAGCATTCTTGAGGCGCTGGCGGCTGAGCGTCAGCGGGCCGAGGCGTTGACGCGACGGCTCAGCGACGCGTTGCGCTATCCTGCGTTCCTGCTGTTTGCCGCCAGCGGAGTTCTCATTTTCTTCCTGGTCGTCGTTCTGCCTCAGTTCGCCGGCGTCTTTCGCGACTTCAACGCCAAGCTCGATCCGACGCTGATCGCGTTTCTGGACCTTTCCGCCTTTCTGCGCTCAAATGGCCAGATCATAGCGGCGGCCGCCCTGGCGGCGATCCTCGCCGGCTGGCAAGCGATGCGCCGGGGGCGGGTGAGAAAGCGGCTGATCGGCGTGCTGGCGCGTCTCCCCTTCATTCGTCCGATCATGGACTACAGACGCGCCACGCTGTTTTGCCGCAACCTTTCTCTCCTGTTGTCGAGCGGGGTGGCCTTGCCGACGGCGCTTCGCATACTCGCCGACACGATGGAGGCGACGGACGATTTCATACCGTGGTCAAACATCGTCGATAAGGTGCGGCATGGAGGCAAGCTGTCCGACGCGATAGCCGCGAACGATGCGCTGCCGCCGATGGCGATACGAACGATGAGATTGGGCGAGGAGACCAGCCAGTTGCCTGCGCTCTCCGGACGTATCGCCGACTTCTACGAGGTGAAGTTACAGCGAAGTCTCGACCGCGCGGTCGGGATCATCGGGCCGCTCGCGATCATCCTGATGAGCGTGATCGTCGGAGGCCTGATCGTGTCGGTGATGACGGCCCTGATTTCGGTCGACCAAATGGCAAGCTAGGAGCGTCGCATCATGACCAGAACAGTTTTGTCGTGGCTTCGTCACGTGGGCCCGGCTGACGACGGCGAGCGCCGCGAGGGCGAAGGGGGCTTCACCCTCGTCGAGATGCTTGTCGTCATTACGATCATCGGTCTGGTGATGGCGCTGGTCGGCCCGCGCGTGCTGAACTATCTCGGCGAGTCCAAGGTCAAGGCCGCGAAAATCCAGATCGAGAGCTTTTCGGCCGCGCTCGACCTCTATTATCTCGATAACGGGACCTATCCGTCGGCTAGCGAGGGACTGGGCGCACTGGTCCAGCGGCCGTCGTCGGCGCCGGCCTGGAACGGGCCATATCTGAAGTCGGGGGCGGTCCCCGACGATCCGTGGGGACATGTTTATGTTTACAAGGTCCCCGGCGATCACGCGCCTTACGAGATCGATTCCTACGGCGCCGGAGCGGTCGGCGACGGGCAGGCCATGATCAAGAGCGCATCGCGATAGGATAAAGCCGATGGAGCGAGAGGCGGGGTTTACCCTGATCGAAGTTGCCTGCGCGCTGGCGATCGTCGCGCTTCTGGCCCTCCTTGTGCTTCCGGCGATCCCGCACGCGACTTCGCAGAGCCGCCTCGCCGGCTACGCCGTCGACATCGCCGCGCTCCTCAAACGCGACCGGAACGCTGCCATGCGCCATCATGTCGTGGTGGCGACAGCGCTGGACGCAGAAGCGCGCACGGTGCGTTCGGGCGACGCGGCGCAGGTGGTCGAGATTCCGTCCGACGTCACGTTTTCTGCTCTGCTTGCGCAGCGCTGCGCGGACCATCCGGTGGGATCGACGATCGATTTCTTCCCGAGCGGCGCGTCCTGCGGAGGCAGGATCGCAATCAGCCGACAGGGCTTCGGCTATCAAATCCGGGTGAACTGGATGACGGGAGGAGTTGAGGTTGTCGCGATCGGGAGTTCCTGAAGACGCCGGCGCCGGGTTCACGCTGGTCGAGGCGCTCGCGGCGCTCGCCGTCATGGCGGCCGGGCTCGCGGCGATCGCCGGGCTTACCAGCGCCAATCTTCACGCGACTCTCAATGCGCAGCGCCATCTGGCCGATCTGGAATCGGCGCGAATGATCATGGCCGGCCTGCCCGATCGAAGCGCGCTGCCGTTTGGACGTCTGACCGGCTCGCTCGCCGCGCGAAACTGGCGCATCGACGCGAGCCCGCTCGGCAAAACCGTCGCCAGCGGCCAAAGCGCTTGGACTCCCCAGGGGATCGCTTTGCTGATTCGCTCCCCGACCGGCGCCACGATCGAGATCGACACGATCCGTTTGCGCAGGCAGGCGGCGCCGTGAGGACTGCAGAGAGCCGCGCCTCAGGTTTTTCGTTGATCGAAGCGCTTGCTGCGGTCGCGCTGACGGCGACGATCCTCATCGCCGTCTCCGCGATCGCAGGACAGTGGCTCCCGACCTGGAATCGAGGCTTCGTCAATCTGCAACAGGCCGACCTTCTCGAAATCGGCATCGAGCGCATTGTCGAGGACGTGTCCGCCGCCGAATATGTAACGCTGTCGGCTGACCGACCGACGCCGCTGTTCGAAGGGGACGCGACGTCCGTCATCTTCGTGCGGTCGGCCATCGGTCCGTACGCCTATCCCCATCTTGAAATCGTGCGCATCGCCCAAGGCAAAGACGATCGCGGTTCGGCGATCGTTCGGACGCGCCAACGATTCGCGCCGCAGTCGCCGTTGGCGTTCGGCGACCCTGTCGCTCTCATCCCTTCGCCATTGCGGGTCTCCTTCGCCTACGCCGGTCCCGATCGAGTCTGGGTCGCGACCTGGAGGGGACAGCAGCGCCTGCCGGACGCCGTGAGAATCGAGGTCCGCGATGCCGCCAACCGCGTGCTCGCCGCATCGACCGCGGTGCGATTGAAGGTGACCGCGGCGGGAGTGCCGAGGCTCGAGGCGCAGGCGAACGCGGCCGGCGTTCCGTCCGCCGCCGGAAACAACCAAACCTCCGCTGGAAGCGCCCAGACGGGTTCGACGACGCCGGGGACTCAGCAATGAGGCCGCAGCGAGAGCGGGACGACTCAGGCTTCGTCCTGGTGATCGTCCTCTGGATTCTCGCGGCGTTCGCGACTCTGGCGGCGATCTATTCCGCCTACGCCGTCACCACCGCCACCGATATCCATGCTCCCGATGATCGGCTGCAGGCTGAGGCCTCGGTCAGGGCGGGCGTCGAGATGATGGCGTTCCAGCAACTCGCAGCTCCGGAGCCGGTCAGGCCGTCGCACGGCGCCTTCAGCTTGCGCTTGGGTCGAACGAACGTCGCTGTCCGATTCCAGTCGGAGGGAGCGCGAATCGACCTCAACGCCGCTCCGGAGGCGTTGCTGACCGGCCTTTTCGCCGCGGTCGGCGTCGACCCGGCAACCGCAAAGGTCTACGCGAGCCGCGTAATCGGCTGGCGCACCAAGCCCGGGCAGAACGCCGATTCCAAGGAGGCCGAACTCTATGTTCAAATGCGCGTGCCCTATCCGCCGCGCCAGGCGCCGTTCGAGGACGTGCTGGAGCTCAGTCTTCTGCTAGGCTTGCCGCCGCCGGTCGTCGAGCGCGTCTTGCCCATGGTTACCGTATTCAGCGGACGCCCAACCGTCGACGTCTCCAGCGCGGACCCGAATGTCCTCTCAGCGCTGCCGGGCATGACTCCCGCGATACTGACCGCGGTGCTGAAGGCTCGCGCAAGCGACTCGGGAGACGAAAAACAGCTCCTGGCCCTGCTCGGCCCAGCGGTGAGCGGCGCCTCCGTCGACCGGCCGAAGGCGATTCGCGCCACGATTGACGTCGACTTCGATAACGGCAGAAGGGTACGCGCCGAGGTGGTCCTTCGCCCCGCGGAGACGGGGAAAGAGCCGTATGATCTCCTCTATTGGCGGGACGACTTCGATGGGCCGACGCCGTCCTGAGAGGGTTCTGCCTTGAGCACGTCGGCGTCGGTGCTCTCCTTCCTGTCGCGCGCGATCGACGACGTCGCAACGGGGCTCACGCGTCTCGGCTCGATCCTGCGCCGGCGTCGCACAATCGAGGTCGAAGAGCAGGGGGACGGCTCGTTCTTGTGGCGCGATGGCGGACCGTCGGAGTCGCACGACAACCCACCGATCGTCTTTGATGAGGGTCGAACTTTTGGGCCCCTGCCGGCGCTGAGGGGCAGGCGGGTTCACCTGCTTCTTGCCCCCAAGCGCTTTGTCTTCCGGACGCTTGAGCTTCCACGCGCCGCGGCGTCGTTCCTCGATGGCGTCGTCCGATCGCAGATCGATCGCCTGTCTCCCTGGACAGCCGACGCCGCGGTTTTCGGCTGGAGCGCGCCGGTGGACGTCGGCTCGGACAAGATCGCGCTGACCGTCGCGGCCGCAGCGCGAACGCAAGTGGATCCGATTGCCGAAGCGCTCGTCTCGAGCGGAGCGGCCTCGGTCGAGATGTCGACCCGCCTGGAGGACGAGGGAACACCCGTGGCCCTCACGCGGCAGGCAGGCGGAGAGATGGAAACACGGCGACTTCGCCTGTTCCTCAAGGTCGCGCCCGTCGTCGCCGGCATCGTCTTCGCCGCGAGCCTCGTCGCATCGCTGACGCTGGGCGCCGGTTATGACGCCGAGCTCTCCGAACTCGAGAATCAACTGGCCGTGCGCCGCGCGAAACTGGTGGGCGAACAAGATTCCAAAGTCATGCAAGCGCTGAAGGCGCTCGAAACGCAGAAGCGAACAAGGCCCTCAGTTCTGCTGGTTCTGGAAGCGCTTTCGAAAACCCTCCCCGACGATGCGCATCTGACGGACCTCAGGATCGAAAGCGACAAAGTTCAGATGATTGGGATGGCCAATAACGCGCCTGCCTTGATCCCCCTTATCGAGCAGTCCGGCAGCTTTGCCAAGGCGACCTTTTTCGCCCCGACCGTGCGAGGGCCGAACGGCGGCGACAACTTTCATATCGAGGCCCAGATCGAAGCGCCGCCTCTCTCCAGCACGCAGGGGGCGCCGTCGCAATAGCCGGCGTCGGTCCGACGCGACTGTTAACGGCGCTTCACAAGGGCGTCGTCATTCGAGCCTAGATTTGAACATTCAGTCGGGACTTGCTTGTTGCGCTCAGATAGGCTGGCGCCTGCCTGCATGGGAGACCGCGTGACGCCGACCGTGAGGAGCGATTTGGTAGGCGCCCGCCGGCAAGTCATCGCCGGGACGGTCTATTTTATGGTGCTTGCGGCGCTCGCCGCGGCTTCGGTTTGGCTTATCGACGATCTCTATGCGAAGTGGGAGCGTGTCGCAGCCGCCCAGGCAAGGCTGGACGCGTTCGCGGCGCGCTCCCCAGGCGCAGCTTCCGCCGCCCTCGATGCGAACCGCTCGCCCTTTCTCGACGGAAGAACAGTCACGATCGCCGGCGCGGCGCTCGAGCAGCGCATCAGCGAGGCGGTCGGCAAAGCCGGAGGCGAGCTTTTGTCTGCACAGGTCGAACTCGACGGCCCTGAGGCGAAACAGGGTTTCATCGGGTTGACGACGAGCGTGCAAGTGGGTCAGGCGGCGCTTCAGGACATCGTGTATGACATCGAGGCCGGACTGCCCTATCTATTTATCGACAAACTCTCCGTCCAATCGCCGGAGGATTTCGGCGAACCTGAGACGGGCCTGATGCGAATCACGATGACGGTGGCCGGGCAATGGCGGCCGGAAAAGTGAGCAAGGTGTGTTCAACCATTCTCGTTGCGGCCGCGATGACCGCGGCGCCGGCGTCCGCCGGTCCGAACGACAATCGCGACGGGGCCAAGACAGTTACGGAGACCGCAGTTACGGAAACCGCATACGCTCCAAACCAGGGCGAGACCGTTTCCGCCGCGCCTCGACCACCGGGCCCGACTCATGCGATCCAGACGATGGATCCGGCGCCCGGGGGCAATCCTATGAGCGCGATCCCGATGAGCGCGCTTAGTGAAACAAGGGAAAGGCCTGTGTTTTCGGCGTCCCGAAGGCCTGCAACGGTCGCTCGCGTGAGCGCGTCCCCACCGCCAGCGCCGCCCGTCGCGCCGCCAGCGCCCGATTTGCATGAACCTCCGCCGCTCACGCTTCTCGGGACGATCGTCAACGGCGTCTCCCCCGTCGCCATTGTCAAAAGCGCCTCGAACGAGGTCGTCAGCAGCGTCCGGATCGGCGAAGAAAGCCTCGGATGGCGCCTCAAGTCCGTGGCTGCCCGATCGATTTTGGTCCAGAAGGGGGACCATTCCGTCACGCTCGGTTTTCCGGCGCCTCAGGATTCGAATGGCGTCCAGGCGTCGCCCAGCGTTTCTTTGCGCGACACCAAAAGGGGCCAACACTGAGACAACATTGCAAACGTGACCAAGGGGCGGACTTGAAGTTTTCCTGATTGCGGATGTGGCGCCGCACGAATTCTTTGGGAAGTGTTGCTCTTCGTCGGGTTCGCGGGGGCGGTTTGATTTTTCAGGCATGGAATTGCGGGCATGCCGGTCGCAGAATGAAGAGCGTTTTAGCTTGGCGTCGCGCCGCACATGCGCGCCAATCGAGCCGCCGGCGGTGGAGGGCGCGACGGTAAGCTAAAACGCCGTTGGACTAAGCCGCCCGCACGGTGCTCGGGCTATGGGGATCGAATCAAGGCGGCCCGTCGAAATGCGGTGAACCGAGCGTCACGGCGGGGGAAGATTCTGGAGAACCGCCCGCGAGGGTGGGGCCAGGAATGATCTTCCATGGCGACGGGCGGAATTGCGTTGAAGCATCGGGCTCTTTCGCCGGTCCGGTAGTGCCGGCCGGACCAAGGGCAATAGCAGTTCCAATTCTTGCCCGAGGCAAGCGGGATAGATCGGTGCGGCGAGGGTCGGCGTGTGCTGCATTCATGACGTATCGACAGAGGGTGGTGCACTGGTGATCGGCGGAAGCGTGCGAAACGGCATCATGCGTCCGAGATTGCAGACTGGGCATTGGCAGAGCGAAACGCCGGTCAGCTCTTCGTATCGGTCCCGATAGTCCTTCTCCTCGCTGGCGACGACGGGCCGGGGTTCCGTCATGGCAAGGAGCCGACGACACTGCGCCAGCTTCTCCGCACGGTAGCGATTGCCGAGGAAACCGTAATAGCGGATCCGCTGAAAATTGCAGGGTGGGACATGAATGAGAAATCGCCGGATGAACTCCTCTGCGCTGACTGTCATCGTCTTCTGCTGGCCGCCGCGACGATAGTCCTTCCAGCGGAAGCGGACCTTGCCATCGTCGATGTCGAGGATGCGGTTGTTGGAAATGGCGACGCGATGCGTATAGCGGCCGACATAGTCGAGGACCTGTTCCGGTGCCGCAAAGGGAGGCTTGGCGTAAACGACCCAGTCCGTCTGGCGGAGCGGCGCCAAGTACCGCTGGAAGGCGCTCTTTTCCTTCAGTTGGGCCAAGGCGGAGAAAAACTGCAACTGCCCGGCGGCATAGGCCTTCTGCAGAGCCTCGATGAATAGCCGCCGGAACAGGCAGGAGAGAACTTCGACCGGCAGGAAATATCCGCGCCGACAAGAGATCCACCTGGTCCCGTCGGGTGACAATCCGCCACCGGGCACGACGAAATGTATGTGAGGGTGATGCAGGAGATTCGACCCCCAGGTGTGGAGGATGCCGAAAAAGCCGATCTCGGCGCCCAGGTGTTTGGGATCGGCGGCGATGGTTCGTAATGTCTCGGCGGCGGTCCGAAATAGAAGGTCATAGACGACCGCCTTGTTCTGCAGGGCAATGGCGGCCATTCTCTCCGGCAGAGTGAAAACCACATGAAAGTACTGGGTGTCGAGAATCTCGGCACGCCTATCGTCCAGCCATTGGGCGCGGCGCATCGCTTGGCATTTCGGGCAACTGCCATTACGACAACTGTTATAAGAGACGCGCTGGTGACCGCAGCTGTCGCACTGTTCGACGTGGCCACCGAGCGCTGCCGTCCGGCAGATCTCGATCGCCGTCATTGCCCGGCGCTGGGCCGTCGACAGAGATCCGCCGTGCTGCTCCCGAAAAGCGTCACCGTAGTGGCGGAACACATCCGCCACTTCCGGCCCCGACCGAGCCATTGACCGTACGGCTCAGGCGGGCGTCGGCGCTTTGGATATGGCGGCGACGGGAATCCGCGGCAGCAGATCCAGAGGACTGGTTGTCGCACACACTTTGCTGGTCGCGATCCGCAGGTAACGGGCCGTCGTATTCAAGCTGCTGTGGCCAAGAAGCAGCTGAATGGTCCGTAGGTCGGCGCCGGACTCCAGCAGATGCACTGCGAACGCATGCCGAAGCGAATGGGGCGTCACCGGTTTAGAAAGTCCGGAACGCTGGTGCGCCGCTTGGCAGACCTTCTCGACGGAATGGCGCGTGATCGGCTGACCCGGGATGTCTCCCGGAAAGAGCCATACCTTTGGCCGCACCGCCCACCAGTACTCGCTCAGCACCTCCAGCAATTTCGGCGACAGCATGACATAGCGGTCCTTCCGCCCCTTGCCTTCCTCGATGCGGATGACCATCCGCTGTCTGTCGATGGCTGCCGGCTTTAAGTGAACCGCCTCGGTGATGCGCAACCCGGCGGCGTAACAGGCGGTCAGAATCGTCCGATGCTTGATGTTGGGTATGCAGCCAAGAAACTGCGCCACCTCGTCGGGGCTGAGAATGATCGGCAAGGTCCGTGGCGCCTTGGGGCTGGGAACGATCTCACCAAAATCCCACGGCCGCTTCAGAGTAACTCGATACAGAAATCGAAGTGCCGCAACGGCGACCTTGATCGAGCTCGCCTCCAACTTCTTTTGGTTCGTCAGGTAGACCTGGTAGCTGCGGATCTCCTCCGGCCCCAAAACAGCCGGCGACTTGTTGAAATACCGGGCGAACTGGGAAACCTGCAAAACGTAAGAGGCCTGCGTCTGACGTGACAGGTTCCGCACCTGCATGTCCTCGGTCATGCGTTGTCGAAGGATCGTGGTCTTCATGAGAGGGCTCCGTTGTCAGATGGAACGTGCTGCAAGCAGCCGCTCCATGCTGATCCTCGGACCCCATGACAGCTTCAAAATCGCGCCGCCCAATGACCCCGCTCAGAGGCTGTCAAAATGCCGGCGCGACACCCCTACCGCGCCAGCGGTTTAGTCCAAAGAGCGGTTGAGCGTCTCAGGAATCTGGAGGGTTATGTGAGGTCGCCGGCGCACAGGTTTGTGGGCCAGGGAAGGCGACCTCACATAAGCCGGATTGAACGAAGGCGCGGGCCGGTCAGGCGCTATGGGGAAAGCGCGCGAGGGCGCTCGGGTTTGACGGCGCGTCTTTGCCCTGCGCGTTCAGCTGGAGGAGACCGTTGAGCGGTTCGGAGGCGCGGCGGCGGGATTCGGGCGCGCTCTGGAGGGTTAGCAGCGAGGGGATCTGGGTCGAAGCGGAGCGGCGACGGCAAGAAGCCTCATCGCCGGCGGCTTGAGCGGCTTGGTGGTGGGGGCGAGGACGGGCGATCGAGGTGGGGGCGAGACTCGAGGTCATGATGTGTCGCAGCGGAATGCGGCGGCCGGGTCAACGAGGCCGATGCGGCGCATGAGACCGCCGCAATCCGGGCAGCGGGCAAACGGCTCGCGGGCGTGTTTGTCTGGCTGTGGCTCGCTGGCGGCGGCGGGCTCGCCGGTCGGCTGGGGCTGAAGCAGGCGGCGCAAGCGCGCGAGGCTCTCGCCTCGGTCGCCCTTGGCGAGAAAGCCGTAGTGCCGGATGCGGTGAAAGCCGTCGGGCAGGACGTGGAGCAGGAAACGCCGGATGAACTCGTGCGGGGCGAGGCGCATGACGCGGGGGCGCCCGCCGCGACGATAGTCCTTGTAGGAGAACGCGACTTCATCGTCGCCGACGACTACGAGCCTCGTATTGGCGATGGCGGTTCGATGCGTGTAGCGGGCGAGATAGGCGAGCACGCGCGCGGGTCCGCCGAATGGCGGCTTGGCGTAGACGACGAAGGGGCCTTGGCGCAGAGCGCGCATGCGTTCGGCGAACGCGGCGGCCTCGGCGAGCGGGACCAGGTCGCCGAAGAAACCGAGTTCGCCGCGCCGGAAAGCGGTTTCCAGGCCGTCGAGGAACAGGCGGCGGAAGGTCTTCGACAGGGCGCGGACGGAGAGCAGGAAGTTGGGTTTGCAGACCCATCGCTGACCATCGAGGGCAACGCCGCCGCCGGGAACCAGACAATGGACATGGGGGTGGTGGGTCAGCGTCTGTCCCCAGGTATGCAGGACGGCGATGAGGCCGATCCTGGCGCCCAGACGCTCGGCGGCAAGCGTCATGAGCGCCTGGGCGGCGGCGCGCATCAACAGGCCGTAGACCGTTTGCTTGTTCTGGAAAGCGATCCCGGCCGCCGCCGGCGGCAGGGTGAAGACCACGTGGAAGTAGGGAACCGGCAGCAGTTCGGCCTGACGAGCAGCGAGCCACTCCGCGCGCGCCGACCCCTGACACTTCCCGCAATGGCGGTTTCTGCACGAGTTGTAAGCGATGCGGGTGAGCCCGCAATCGTCGCAGAGCTCGACATGACCGCCGAGCGACGCCGTGCGGCAGGCCGTGATCGCTCCGATCACGCGCCGCTCGACGCGCCCGAGATGTCCGGCGTTCGCTCGTTCGTAAGTCTCGCCGTGACGGTGGAAGACATCGGCCAGTTCGAACGCCGGCCGCGCCGTCACCGGCTACTCCGGCGGCGTCACCTGCAGCGAGAGCCGGTCGAGAGGGCTCTCAGTCCTGGCGATCACCTGCGATGACACGTGCGTGTAGCGCGCCGTCGTCGACAGATTCTCGTGTCCGAGCAAGACCTGGATGATGCGAATGTCGACGCCGCTCTCCAGGAGATGGGTCGCGAAGCTGTGGCGCAGAACGTGCACGCTCACGCGCTTGTCGATGCCGGCCGCGACGCGCGCCGAACGGCAGGCGGCGTGCAGGACCGTCGGCTCGATCGGCCTGTGCTTGTCGCGACCCGGGAACAAAAACCGTTCGGGATGCGCGAGACGCCAGTAGCTGCGCAGGATGCCGAGCAATTGCTCGGACAACATGACGTAGCGCTCCTTGCCGCCCTTGCCGCATTCGACCCGGATGACCATGCGGTCGCTGTCGATGTCGGGCGCCTTCAGGCCGACGACCTCTGACACCCGCAAGCCTGCGGCATAGGCGGTGGTCAGCGCGACCCGAGCCTTGAGGCTCGAGACGGCTTCAAGAAAGCGGACGACTTCGCCGGCGCTCAACACGGCCGGCAGCTTGCGCGGCTCGCGGGCGTAGGCGATCCGCTCCGGGATCGCCTCGTCGCCGAGCGTCACCCCGTAGAAGAAACGCAGCGCGCACACGACCTGATTGAGCGACGCCCAGGAGATCCCTTTCGAGATCAAATGCACCTGGTAGGCGCGGACGTCTTCCAACCCGAGCCGATCCGGCGAATGGCCGAAATATCGGCTGAACTTCGAAACCGCGTGGATGTACGATTGCTGGGTCGCCGGCGACAGATTGCGGATCGTCATGTCCTCGACCATCCCGCGACGCAGAGGGCTCATCTCGGCCATCTGAAACTCCTGCCTGAGAGGGGGCTACTGAACACCCCATCCTCTCAGGCAGGAGGACATTCACTCCATCCCGCCGATCATCCGCTCCCTTCCGCTTCCGCCGCGATAGCGGCTTCGTTCAATCCCCTCGTTTTATGATTGACTCGATATTGGCATGATCCAGGCGCCGAAGGCCGTGAGTTTTGGATCACGGGGGCGGCGATGCGGGTTGGGGATTTCCGGGCGGATATGGTGTCGCAGTGGGTCGGGGAGTGCTTCGACGGCGAATTGCACGCCAAGCGGATTGCATCTGTGAGCGATGGCGTGCTGGGGGTGCTGCATTCGACGTCGCTGGCGGTTTCGGCGATCGGGTTGGCTTTGGCGCAAGCGCACGGCCTGAAAGCCAAGCACGCCACCAAGCAGGTCGACCGCCTGCTGAGCAACCCCGGCGTCGATCTCGGCCGCCTGTTCACGCCATGGATTCGTCAAGCCATTGGTGACGATCGGGAAATCGACGTTGCGATGGACTGGACCGACTTCGACGCCGACGATCAATCGACCCTCATGTTGAGTTTGGTTACGACCTATGGGCGCGCCCAGCCGCTGCTGTGGCTGACGGTCTACAAGGCCGAGCTCACGGGCCGGCGCAACGAATTCGAGGACTTTTGCCTGGCTCGGCTGAAGGAAGCGCTGCCCGAGGGGGTGCGCGTAACGATCCTCGCCGATCGCGGCTTCGCCGACGTGCGGCTGATGGAATTCTTGCGCGAACTCGGCTTCGACTACGTGATCAGGTTTCGCGGCGACACGGTCGTGAGCGCCACCGACGGCGAAACTCGCAAGGCGGCTCAATGGGTTGGCGCCAGCGGCCGGGCGCGAAAGCTGACGGGAGCGAAGTTGACCAGGGAAGGCTTCGAGGTCGGCGCCTGCGTCCACGTGCACGCCAAGGGCATGAAGGAGGCTTGGCATCTGGCCGCCGGCGACGGCGCCAAGTCGGCCACGGCGATCATCGGCCTCTACGCCAAGCGCTGGACGATCGAACCGAGCTTTCGCGACATCAAGGATCTGCGTTTCGGCATGGGCATGGCCGAGTTGAGAATTGCCGACCCGATGCGGCGCGACCGACTGCTGTTTCTCAACGCACTCGCCATCCTCCTGCTCACCTTGCTCGGCGCCGCCGGCGAGAGCCTCGGCATGGACAAGGACTTGCGAACCAGCACGACCAGGCGCCGAACCCACTCCCTGTTCCGTCAAGGGTGCATGTGGTTCGGTCTCATCCCCAACATGCCCGAGCCCCGCCTCCGACCCCTCCTCATCAGATTCGGAGAAATGATCAATCAAAACACGCTCCTAGCCAGCGCCCTAACAGCTGCCGAAAAATGAGGGGATTTATGAGGTTGAGCGTAAGCGTCAAAGTGGGGTCTCCGACTTTCACCGACCGTAGTGTTGTTCTGATAACAAGTATCGATCGAAGGCCGCGGAGAGTTTTGCCTCCATTGCGGTCAATCATCTTGACCGTCATGAAAAGATCGATCCCGATCGCGAGGCGCTCGGCGAATGACCGTTGTTCGCGTTCCGGGATCAACCGGGAACGGCGGCAAAGGGGCGGTCAAGACTTATTCGCCAAGCCGTCGCCGAACTCCTGCTTCTTGCGCAATCCGGTCGCTCCCGGCGCCAGCTTCGACTGATCGCAATCCGCTCTTCGCGATGTTCTGCCGACGCCTTGATTGATGCCGCTTGGGGTCACGGACGGGCGATCGGACGGCGCCGACGCTGCGCGCCGGTCAGTCTATATGTCGTGGATGTCTGTCTTAACCGGATAGGCACAGATTGAGCCAGGCTCAGCGCATCGCCTGTCGCTTGAGCAGCGTTGAAATGCGCCGCGTTTGTCTCTATGTGTCGTCCCCGCGCGCGGAAACGTCGGGCCGGGACGAGCCGGCCCGGAGGCTCCACCATACATCGCGCAGGCGCCCACGCGTCGGCGACGGCGGGCCGCAGCGCATTCTCGGCCGTACCATCTTTCTGATATGAACCTCATCGACTGGCTCAGGCGAAACGGCGTCTCCCGCGCGGAGGTCTCCCGGCGGATCCGCGTTTCGGCGGGCGCCGTGACGGTGGTCTGCCGCGACGACGGCGCCTGGGCGTCTCGCGGGACCGCTGAGCGAATGTCGCCGAAACCGGCGGCGCAATCGCGCCGAACGACTTCATCTTCAACCCGCCGCCAGAGCGAAAGGGGCACGATATGAGCCATCCCGTCACGGAAGCCATCGAGGCGTTCGCCCGCGGCGAGATCGTGGTGGTCACGGACGACAACGACCGGGAGAACGAGGGCGACATGATCGTCGCCGCCTCGCTCTGCACCACCGAAAAGATGGCTTTCATCATCCGCAACGGCTGCGGCATCGTCTGCGCGCCCCTGACGGCGGCGGACGCAAGGCGGCTGAACCTGCCGCCCATGGTGGCCGCGAACGACGCTCCGCTCGGCACCGCCTTCACCATCTCGGTCGACGTCAAGCACGGCATGACGACGGGCATCTCGGCCGAGCAGCGCTGCAACACGGTCCGGGCGCTGGCGAACCGAAACATGGGCGCAAGCGACTTCGTCCGCCCCGGCCATGTCTTCCCGCTGATCGCCAGGGAGGGCGGAGTGCTGATGCGCTCGGGCCATACCGAGGCGGCGATCGATCTTTGCGCGCTCGCCAACCTGTCGCCGGTCGCGGTCATCTGCGAGCTCGCCAACGACGACGGCACCGTCATGATCGGGCCGCAGATCGCCGCATTCGCCGAGCGGAATGGTCTCAAGCGGATCTCGGTCGCCGATCTCATCGCCTACCGCCAGGCGCGCGAGAAGCTGGTCGAGCGGATCGGCGTGTTCCCCGTCAAGACCCCGATCGGCGAGCTTCAGGGTTACGCCTATCGCACGGCGTTCGATTCGGTGCTGCATTTCGCCTTCGTCCACGGATCCATCGGCGACGGGCGAGGCGTGCCAGCGCGGCTTCATCGCTGCGACATTGTCAACGACGTGTTCGGCGCCGGGACGATCCCCAAGGTGCTGCAGCGCTTCAAGGAGGAGGGACGCGGGATCCTCGTCTACCTTCGCGATGGGTCGGCAGGCGTGCCGGTGAATTTCGGCGGTGCAGAGCCCGCAGAGTTGGATCGCCAGCGGGCCGAGCAATGGCGGGAGGTGGGCCTCGGCGCCCAGATCCTGCGCGACCTCGGCGTCACGTCGATCCGGCTCAGGACCAACCATCCCCGAACCTATGTCGGCCTCTCCGGCTTCGGCATCGAGATCGCGTCGGTCGAGCCGATTGACGGCTGAGGCTTCCGGCTCCTAGCGGCTCGCTTCAACAAAATCGCAGGGCGGCGACATCCCCTCCTCCCTTGTGGGCTACGGGAGTCACACGTCTGTTTGCGGGCAGGAGCCACTCGACCGGCGACTGGCGTCCCCGCCCCCACCCGGGCCGCGCTTGCGCGCGCCCGGGCGCAGGCTCTTGCGGGGGCGGGACAGGGTGGGGGGTCGCGCTGACCTCTCATTTTGGGGAGTGAAAGGGCGCCGAACTTTCGGGGTTCGGCGCGACCCCTCTCCTCAATCGTCCCCACAAGGGGGAGGAAGCCGCGCGCCCACCGCCGAGCCCGAGATGCGGCGGCTACGAGAGATGTGTGAATGCCGTAGCCTTGCGGGGGAGGGTCAGGGCGGGGGTCGCGCCGCCCGTCGTCATCGTGAAGAGCGCATCGCTCCTCGACAGACGGGCGTCCAAAAGGGCGCCATTGGCGTAGTATCGGGGTGGCCGCCGTCGCGACAGCAGCCCGCGCTTGCCGCAAAGTTCGCTCCGGCGTCAGACATTTGGATGTCCTCAGTTCGGCACGGGGAAGGGCCAGGGCTCGGCGAATCTCCGGTTTTCGGACGTTTGGGTTGTCTTGAATTCTCTCGTCAGAAATGAACCTTTTCAAGAGGTTGCAAGCGACCAGGGGGCCAGTTTTTTGTCGGGCGGACCTTTCCCGAGAGCACGCGTCGCAAGGCCGGCTGTGTTCGAGCCGAAGGCCAGTCAAGCCGGGGCGGCCGGCGGCGCCCTCTTCCCATCGCGGGCAATTTCTTTCTTTTTCGTTAACTGTAGTGTTTTCAGCTATCTTAAATCTTGCGTCCGATAGAGAACTATGGAGATCGATCGACGGATCAAAGTTGATGCTTATGGGTAAGCTGGCGCAGACATTTCGCCGACAATATTCTTTGATTATAGTGGCTGTCTCGCTCGTTATTGTTCTTATTGCCGCGACCGCGGCCTTCACAGCCTATCTCAAGGCGACCCAAATCGACAGCAGCGCGCGCGCGGCCAAGAGTCTCGCGACCATGCTGGCCGATGAGACGGACCGATCGATCCAGTCGGTGTCGTTGATCGTCGCGCGCGTGGCGGCGCGCCTCGAGGCCGCCGGCGTCGATACGCCCGCTTCGCTGGATCAGGCGGCGGGCGCTGGAGAGTTCCGGGCGTTTCTCAACGACCGCGTCGCGGAGGACGGGTCTTTGGACAGCATCTATGTGGTGAGCGCGAGGGACCCCACGCTCGCCCGGGACGCGTCTCGCCGCACGATCCTGGCCATCCACGCCTGGGATCAAGTGCAGGCGCTGCAGGAGGCCGGGCCGGACGCGATCTACCTGTCTTCGCCGTTTCGCAGCCGCTCCGCCGGCGTCTGGCAACTCAGCCTGACAAAGCGGGTGTCGGCAAAGAACGGAGAATTTCTCGGCGTCGTCAGCGGGGTCATCAATCTCTCCTCGTTCACCGATCTTCTCGGCAAGCTCGCGCTCGGCGAGCACGCCTCCCTGTCCGTCATCCGGGACGACGGCGAAATCGTCGCTTGCTTTCCGACGCGGGAACTGAGCCTCGGCTCCGAGATCGCCGCAACGCCTTTGTTGACGAATTTCATCTCGGAAAAGCGCAACGGCATGACGCGTCAGGTCAGCGACGTCGACAGTCTCGAACGGATGTTTGCGGTGGTGAATTCTGACAAGTTCCCCGTCGCCTCGGTCGTCGCGGTGGCGATGAACGATGTTCTCGCCGCTTGGAGCTTCCAGGCGTGGGCTCTCGAACTCGGAACGGCGGCTATTGCGGCGGTAATCCTGCTCGGCGGGATTCTCCTCGGGCTACGCGTCGAACAACTCGCCCAGGCGCGTGAGCGCGAGGCGGTGCAGGCGCAAGCGGCCATCCACTATGCCCGGTTCAACAACGCCATGGACAACATCGTGCAGGGCCTGGCGATGTACAACCGGAAAGGCGTTCTGATCATTTGCAACCGGAGATATGCCGAGATTTATGGGCTTCCGCTCGACCTCGCGAACCAGCGAGACAAAGCGATCGCGTCGTCCGCCGCGAGCGACCCCAACCGCCTCGGCAAGAGAATCGAACAGCCGTGCAAGGAGCGGGACGGCAGCGTTCTGGTCCTCAGCAAGCTTCCGGACGGACGCCTGATCGCACAACGCAAGAAAGCGCTTGCGGACGGAGGCTGGGTTTCGACGCACGAGGACGTCACCGCGCACCGTGAGGCCGAAGACAAAATCAAGGTCATGACGACTCACGATGCGTTGACCGGCCTCCTCAACCGGTTTGGCTTCAAGCAGCGCCTCGAGCAATGCGTGGACGAGGCCCAGCGCCGAACGGGCCGTTTCGCGGTGCTCTATCTCGACCTCGATCGCTTCAAACGCATCAACGACACCCTGGGGCACGCCGGCGGCGACAGACTGCTGCAGGCGGCGGCCGCCAGGATCACCGGTGTGGTGCGCAAGAGCGACGTAACAGCGCGCCTTGGCGGAGACGAGTTCGCCGTCATCCAGCGCGTTTCCGTCGTTCCCCGCGATACGATACGCCTTGCGGAGCGGTTGGTCGCGGCCATGGCCGAGCCGTACGACATCGACGAGGTCCGCATCGAAATCGGAACCAGTATCGGGATCGCGCTCACTCCCGACGACAGCATCGACGCCGACGAGATCCTCCGGCTGGCGGACCTGGCGCTTGATCATTCCAAGGCGGATCGCGGCAACTATCACTTCTTTCAGACGAAAATGGACCAGGAGTTCCAGTCCAAGCGCCAGTTGGAGGACGATCTCAAGACGGCGCTCGCCGAAGGACAGTTCGAGGTCCATTTCCAGCCGATCGTCTCCGTGGTCGATCGGCAAATCTCGGCCTTTGAAGCGCTCTTGCGCTGGGAGCATCCCGATCGTGGGCCGATATCCCCGAGCGAGTTCATCCCTGTGGCGGAAGAGAGCGGGCTCATCGTTGCGATCGGCGAGTGGGTCATGCGCGTCGCTTGCAGGGAAGCCACGAGATGGCCCCCGTCTATCGGCGTCGCCGTCAACGTCTCCGCGATCCAGTTCCGCGCGCCGGCTTTCTTACAAACCGTTGTCGAAGCGCTCGAGACCACGGGGCTTCCAGGCTCCCGGCTGATTGTCGAGCTAACCGAAAGCGTGATGATAAAAGACACCAACGCGACGATTGCGACGCTCGAAACCATCCAGGCAAAAGGCATCCGGATCTCAATGGACGACTTCGGAACCGGCTATTCGAGCTTAAGCTACATGCGCCAATTGCCGTTCGACCAAATCAAGATCGACCAGACGTTCATCGCCGAACTCGGCGTGAGGGAGGATAGCACGGCCATCGTACGCGCCGCGGTCGCTCTGGCGCGCGCGCTCGGGATGCAGACCGTGGCGGAGGGGATCGAGACGGAGGAGCAGCTGACACGTGCGCGCGTCGAGGGCATTGCGGAGGCCCAGGGCTACCTGACCGGGCGACCCATGTCGGCCAGACAGGCGCTGGCGTTCCTCGGCGTCGAACCCGTCGAGGATGACGTCCCGAAGGTCGAAGGCCGCGCGCGCGCAGCGGAGGCCGAGATCGTGGATGCGCAAGCCTTGGGCAACGTCACCGCCTTCAGGCCGCGGACGAATGCCGCGGCGAGCCCAGCCGGGCGCCCCTTGGCCCCATCCGCCAGGCTCCGTCCGACCACGCGGTCGTAAGGTCCAATCGCCTCCGGCGAGCTGTGACGCCCGACCGAAGCGCCGATCATCCCTCCATCAACGTCGTCACATGAGCGGCGACCGAGCGGGCCAGGCCTTCGAGGTCGTAGCCGCCTTCGAGGACGGAGACGATGCGCCCGCCGCAATGCTTTTGGGCAAGCTCCATCAGTTTGCGCGTCGCCCAAGCGTAATCCGCCTCGACCAGATTGAGGTTGCCGAGCGGATCGCGACGATGGGCGTCGAAGCCGGCCGAGATGATCACGAGGTCGGGCGCGAAGTCGTCGATGCGCGGCAGGATCGCGACATCCATCGCCTCGCGAAAGGTGTCGCTCCCGTCGCCGGCGCGGAGCGGCGCGTTGACGATCTGGTCGAATTCGCCGCGCTCGCCGATGGAGCCGGTGCCGGGATAATTGGGCATCTCGTGGGTCGACGTGTACATCACGTGGGGGTCGCTCCAGAAGATGTGCTGGGTGCCGTTGCCGTGATGGACGTCGAAATCCATGATCGCGACGCGCTCGGCGCCGTAGACGGCCCGGGCGTGCCGCGCTGCGACCGCCGCGTTGTTGAAGAAGCAGAAACCCATCGGCGTCGCCGTTTCGGCGTGATGCCCGGGCGGCCGGGTCGCGACGAAAGCGTTGTTGACCTTGCGCGTCATCACCTCGTCCACCGCGAACACGGCGCCGCCGGCCGAGCGGAGCGCCGCCTCGAACGTTCCGGGCGACATGGAGGTGTCCTGGTCGATCGCGACATGCCCCTGCGTCGGCGTCGCCGCGCGGATCGCCTCGATGTAGTCGACCGGGTGAACCCGTGCGATCGCCGCAATCTCGGCGCGCGGCGCGATATCGCGGGCCATCATCTGAAAGATTTCGCTCTCGAGCGCGCGATCGACCGCCCGGATTCGGTCAGGACGTTCGGGATGGCCCTCGCCCATGTCGTGCGCGAGACATGCCGGATGGCTGATCAGCAGTGTGGTCACTCGGGTGTCCTACCTGGGCATACGCGCGTCCCCATCCCGTCGCACTCTCGCCCCGATGGCCGGGAATGTCCATCTGGTCAATGTCACAACGCCGAAAGGGTTCCGGCGGGCGTCGCTTGCTTGACGTTGGCCTCGGATTGCCGATTGAGGTTCGGCAGGTCTGAAGACGCGAGGCGCCACATAGACCTCGCGGTCGGGCGACGCAATGCGCAAGTCGGGCGATAGGCTTTCTGATCGCCAGCGGCGCGCGCGGACGTCCTCGGGCGCCGCCAGGACATGCGCCGATCGTCCCGGCGCGCCCGTCCTGCCGATCGCGGCAGGAAGCGAGACGCGCCCGACGGTCGCGATTCCCGTTGGCGTCCCGCGGGCCCTTGATCTAGAAAGCCCTTTGAAAAATCGCGGCAAGGCAAGGTCTTCATGAGCGGCGTCAACGAGATCCGATCGAGCTTTCTGCAATTCTTCGCGAAGGCCGGCCATGAGGTTGTGCCCTCGAGCTCGCTCGTCCCGCGCAACGATCCGACGCTGATGTTCACCAACGCCGGCATGGTTCAGTTCAAGAACGTTTTCACCGGCGTCGAGAGGCGGCCTTATGTCCGCGGCGCGACCGCCCAGAAATGCGTGCGCGCCGGCGGCAAGCACAATGACCTCGACAACGTCGGCTACACCGCCCGCCACCACACCTTCTTCGAGATGCTCGGCAACTTCTCCTTCGGCGACTATTTCAAGGCGGACGCCATCGAATACGCCTGGGGACTGCTGACCCGCGACTTCGGCCTTCCCAAGGAGCGGCTCACCGTCACCGTCTACTACGACGACGACCAGGCCTTCGATCTGTGGAAGACAATCTCGGGCCTGCCCGACGAGCGCATCGTCCGCATCGCCACCAGCGACAATTTCTGGGCGATGGGCGACACCGGACCCTGCGGCCCGTGTTCCGAAATCTTCTTCGATCACGGCGGCCACATTCCGGGCGGTCCGCCCGGCTCGCCTGAGGCCGACGGCGACCGGTTCGTCGAGATCTGGAACCTCGTCTTCATGCAATACGAGGCGCTGCCGGGCGGCGAGCGCGTCAACCTGCCGCGCCCCTCGATCGACACCGGCATGGGGCTGGAGCGGATCGCCGCCGTGCTGCAGGGCGTGCACGACAACTACGACATCGACCTTTTTCGCGCGCTGATCCGCGCCATCGCCGACCTCACCGGCGTCGATCCGGACGGCCCGCAGCGCGCCTCGCACCGCGTCATCGCCGATCATCTGCGCGCCTCCGCCTTCCTGATCGCCGACGGCGTGCTGCCGTCGAACGAGGGCCGCGGCTACGTGCTGCGCCGGATCATGCGCCGCGCCATGCGCCATGCACAACAGCTCGGCGCTCGCGACCCGCTGATGTGGCGCCTGGTCCCGGCGCTGACGCGCCAGATGGGCCAGGCCTACCCGGAGCTCCTGCGCGCCGAGGCGTTGATCACCGAGACCCTGAGACTCGAGGAGACGCGCTTCCGCACCACGCTCGCGCGCGGCCTCGCCATTCTCGAGGACGAGACGCGGCCGCTGGCGCAGGGCGGCGTGCTTTCGGGCGAGACGGCGTTCAAGCTCTACGACACCTTCGGCTTCCCGCTCGACCTCACCCAGGACGCGCTGCGGGCTCGCGGGCTTGCGGTTGACGTCGACGGGTTCAACGCCGCCATGGAGCGCCAGCGCGCCGAGGCGCGCCGCGCCTGGGCCGGATCGGGCGAGTCCGCGACCGAGACGGTCTGGTACGCCTTGCGCGAGCGGGTCGGCGCGACCGACTTCCTCGGTTACGAGACCGAAACGGCCGAAGGCGTCATCGGCGCCATCGTCAGGGACGGCGTCGAGGTCGACAGCCTCGAGGCCGGCGAGACAGGCTCGCTCATCCTCAACCAGACGCCGTTCTACGGCGAGTCGGGCGGCCAGGTCGGCGATGTCGGCGAGATCTCCGCGTCCGGCTTCCGCGCCGCGGTGAGCGACACGCGCAAGAAACTCGGGGACCTCATCGTCCACGACGTCGCCGTCATCGAAGGCGCCGCGCGGGTCGGCATGGCGGTCGAACTCGCCGTCGATCATGCGGCGCGGACCGCGACGCGCGCCAACCATTCCGCGACCCACATCCTGCACGAGGCGCTGAGACTCGTGCTTGGCGACCATGTCGCGCAAAAGGGCTCGCTGGTTTCGCCCGAGCGGCTGCGCTTCGACTTCGCCCATCCCAAAGCGATCACGCCCGATGAACTCACCGCGGTCGAGGACATCGCCAATCGCGTCGTGCTGGAGAACGCCGAGGTGTCGACGCGGCTGATGAGCCTCAACGACGCCCGCGAGTCCGGGGCGCGCGCGTTGTTCGGAGAGAAATACGGCGACGAGGTCCGGGTCGTCAGCATGGGCCTGATCGAGGACGACGCCGCCCACGAGCGCGCCTATTCGATCGAGCTCTGCGGCGGCACGCATGTGCGCCGCACCGGCGACATCGGCCTCATCACCATCGTCGGCGAAAGCGCGGTCGCGGCCGGCGTGCGCCGCATCGAAGCCAAGACGCGCGACGAGGCGCGCAAGAAGCTGACCGCCGAATCGCATGGCCTCGCCGAACTCGCAGGGCTCCTGCGCGCGCCGCCCGACGAGGCGCCCAAGCGGCTCGAAAGCCTGATCGACGACAAGCGCAAGCTCGAGCGCGAGCTCGCCGACGCCAAGCGGAAGCTCGCGATGGGCGGGGGCGGCGCCGGCCCGGGCGATTCGGTGCGCGAGATCGCCGGCGTCAAGTTCTACGCCCGCGCCGTCACCGGGATCGACATGAAGGATCTGAAGTCGCTGGCGGACGAGGCCAAACAGAGCGTCGGCTCCGGCGTGGTGGCGATTGCGGCGACGGCCGAGGACGGCAAGGCGAGCCTCGTCGTCGCCGTCACGCCCGACCAGACGAGTCGGTTCAACGCCATCGATCTCGTGCGGCTCGGTTCGGCCGCCCTCGGCGGCAAGGGCGGCGGCGGCCGGCCCGACATGGCGCAGGCTGGCGGCCCGGACGGCGCCAACGCCGGCAAGGCGCTCAAAGCGGTGGAAGAGGCGATCCGGGCGCGCGCCTGACAAGATCGCGCCGCCCGAACTTACCCTTGGAGGATTTTTGCATGACTGCTCAGCGCTCAGGTCTCGTCAACGAGATCAAGGCTTATGAGCCGGAGCTGATCGCCATCCGGCGGGACATCCATCGCCATCCCGAAACGGGTTTCGAGGAGACCCGTACGGCGAAGCTCGTCGCCGACACACTGCGCGGCTGGGGGATCGAGGTCGCCGAAGGGATCGCCAAGACCGGCGTCGTCGGGACGATCCGGGGCGATCGCCCGGGCCAGCGGGCGATCGGCCTGCGCGCCGATCTCGACGCGCTCAATATCAAGGAGGCGCCCGGCCGCGACTATCGTTCGATCGTTCCCGGCAAGATGCACGCCTGCGGCCACGACGGGCATACGACCATGCTGCTCGGCGCCGCCCGCCGCCTCGCGGAAAAGCCGGACTTCGCCGGAACGGTGCACGTGATCTTCCAGCCGGCCGAGGAAGGCCAGGGCGGCGGCAAGGCGATGATCGACGAAGGATTGTTCACCCGCTTTCCGGTCGACGCCGTCTACGGCATGCACAATGCGCCGGGCATGCCGGCGGGCATGTTCGGCACGCGCAAAGGCCCGTTTATGGCGGCGAGCGACACCTGGACCGTCGCCTTCTGCGGCACCGGCGGCCATGGCGGCGCCGGGGCGCATATGGCGACCGATACGACGCTGGCGGTCGGCCAGTTCATCGGCGCGATCCAGACCATCGTCAGCCGCAACGTGCCCGCGACGGACGTCGCGGTGGTGAGCGTCGGCCATATCGCGGCGGGCCACCGCGAGGCGCCGAACATCATCCCCGCCGAGGCGGTCGTCTGCGGCACGGCGCGGTCCTATAGCCCGACCGTCCGCGATCTCATCGAGAAGCGGCTGAAGGCGATCGCCGAAGCCTCAGCCGCAGCCTATGGCTGCTCGGCGGAGGTAGACTACGACCGGCGCTATCCGCCGCTCGTGACCCACGGCGAACAGACGGACGTCTCGCTCGCGGCGGCGCGCGCGGTGGTCGGCGAACGCGCGGTCATCGGCGAAGCGCCGCTCATCACCGGCTCCGAAGACTTCGCCTTCATGCTGCAAAAGAAGCCCGGCTCCTTCATCATGATCGGCAACGGCGTCGAAGCGGACGGTTCGTACCATTATGTCCACACGCCGGAATACGACTTCAATGACGCGATCCTCACCCTCGGCGCCGCCTATTGGGTGAGCCTCGTCGCCGAGGAGCTGGGTTGAAGCGCGTTCTTGATCGCGATGGATTTCTGATCGAGCCGCGCCGCAAACCCTCATCCGGCCCTTCGGGCCGCCTTCCCCCGAAAGGGGAAGGGGAAGCCCCTCTCCCTCCGCGAGTGGGAAGCGGCCGCAGCCCGCAGGGTGAGGGTTCGCTGACCCGACCCCATTTCATCATGTTCTGACCTGTCGGGAGACGGGCGCCTAGTGGATCCTGGAGGGACCGCGCCCGGCCGTGCGGTTTCAGATTCCTTCACAAAGCTTTCGCGGGACCGGCGTGAGCGTTCGCTCCCAATGATCGCCGCCCGAAAGGCGATCTCGCAAAAGGGCGGAACTCCGCCGCTAGAGCCTTTCTGGCGAACCTCCGGTTTGTGCCGGACAACTGGCCACCACCATCATTCGGGGACGGGAAGTGTCCGCCCCAAGCATGTTCCTGGTGGCCCACGGGGACGGAACGGATGGGCCAGTTGCAGTCATGTGCGGACCATGCGTCCGATGGGAAGCTTCCGCAGGAGCCGGACCAACGCGCTGCTGAGCGAGGGGCGCCGTCCTTGACTGTGACGCTGATCGTTGCCTCAATTCAGAGTATTGGAAGCGCATTTTCAGCTTAAGGCTGGCGCCTGCGCCTCGACGAGGGCTCCGATGAGAGCTGAAAGCAGATTTGGGAGGTCGCTGTGCCTCATTTTCACTCATCCCTTCTGGCGCTCGCGATCGGAATGATCGTCGCAGTCTCGGGCAGCGCAGCACAGGCTCAGCCGGCGGCTGTCCAGGAGGCGGTCAGCCGTCATTTCGGCGCCGGCCAGTCCGACGAGCAGCTCCTTTGGCGGCCTGGATACCCCGGCGGCGCCATCGTTATCGTCGTGACGCCGCCAAGAACACCTTATTTCTTTACTTACGGGTGCGCAGTGGGAACCCAGGAAACCGACCAAGGTTCGTGCCAGGTCGGTACCGAAGGAGAGAACGCCGCGCCGATGAGCTTGACCTCCGGCTTCAACCTGGCCTCGGTCGGCAAACTGTTCACCGCGCTCATCCTGGCGCACACGACGCAGATGAGCGTGAATGACAGCCCCTCGAAATACATGGCCGATCTTACGGGCGCCTGTATCAAATCGAAGACCTTGGGGCAAATCGTCAGTCAGTCTTCCGGTCTGCCCGCATATCCGGATTCGCAGGCCTGCCCGCATCCGCCTAAAGGCCAACCCTACGACTACCCAACCTACATCGCGAATTTGAACTGCTGGGGACACTCCACGAACAGCTGCCCGCCCGTTCCGCCTCAGCCTGCTTTCTATCTCTATTCCAACGACGGCTTCATGCTGCTCCGCCTCGTGCTCGCCAAGTCTCTGAACACCCCCTTCCCTTCCCTGGTGGGCGAGTTTGCGTGGGCGGCCCAGATGAACCAGACGTCGATGCCGATCGGACAGCTCCCGGCTTCCGCCGTTCAGGGATATTCCTGTTACGACCCTCCGGAATCCGAGGAGGGCGTGGAATCCGGATGCGATGGCCATCCGGTATCGGCCCAGGACGAACTGAAGAACACGTTCTACCAGGACAACGATGGCAATGGCGGTCAGGTCTGGTCAACCGCAAAAGACATGCCGGTGTTCGCTGAGCTCGCCCTCGGCCAGCCTGTCAACGTGTCTTTGGGGTGGCCACAGGCGATGACAGCGACCGAGCAGATCCTGTTCAAAGGCTGCGGGAAAACGGCGCGGAGTTGCACTGCTCCCTATCCCTATCAGGTCGGAATGGCCTGGCAACTAAGCACGCAGAACGGGACGACGATTCTTGGAAAGAACGGCGGAGTGCCGTTCAGCTCGACCTATATCGGCCTTGTGCCGCACAAACTGGCGGTCGTCGTCCTTGTCAATCGTGGACAGGTTGACGCGGCAAAGGCCGGCCAGCAAATTCTTGGAGAGCTGGCGTCGCAGTTCTAGCCCCGGCAAGCCTCAAGCTTCGCGCCGCGCGACAAGTCGCCGCCGGCCGGTTGTGGACTTGCCGGCCGCGTGCGCCGACCGCGACACAGGCGAAGCGCGACCGCGCGGGCCAGGTCAACGACCCGGCCCTGCAGCGCCGCCGCGGCCTCAGGCCGCCATCGCGGTCTTGAGGTTCTCGTCGACCTTGTCAAGGAAGCCGGTGGTCGACAGCCACCGTTGATCGGGCCCGACGAGCAGCGCGAGGTCCTTGGTCATGGACCCGGCCTCGACCGTCTCGACGCAGACCCTTTCGAGGGTCGCGGCGAATTTGGCGAGCGCCACGTTGCCGTCAAGCTTGGCGCGATGCGTGAGTCCGCGGGTCCAGGCGAAGATCGAGGCGATCGAGTTGGTCGAGGTCTGGCGGCCCTTCTGATGCTCGCGATAGTGGCGCGTGACGGTGCCGTGCGCCGCCTCCGCTTCGACCGTCTGCCCGTCGGGGGTCATCAGCACGCTGGTCATGAGGCCCAGCGACCCGTAGCCCTGCGCCACCGTGTCCGACTGCACGTCTCCGTCGTAGTTCTTGCATGCCCAGACATAGCCGCCCGACCACTTGAGCGCCGAAGCGACCATGTCGTCGATCAGGCGATGCTCGTAGGTGATGCCGAGGCTGGCGAACTTCGCCTTGAACTCGTTCTCGTACACCTCCTGGAAGATGTCCTTGAACCGCCCGTCATAGGCCTTGAGGATCGTGTTCTTGGTCGACAGGTAGACGGGATACTTGCGCGTCAGGCCGTAGTTCAGCGACGCGCGGGCGAAGTCGCGAATCGAGTTGTCGAGGTTGTACATCGACATCGCGACGCCAGCGCCGGGGAACTTGAACACTTCCTTCTCGATGACGGAGCCGTCGTCGCCTTCGAACTTGATGGTAAGCCGTCCCTTGCCAGGCACCGTGAAGTCGGTCGCGCGGTACTGGTCGCCATAGGCGTGGCGGCCGACGACGATCGGCAGCGTCCAGCCGGGCACGAGGCGCGGCACGTTCCTGCAGATGATCGGCTCGCGAAAAATCACGCCGCCGAGGATGTTGCGGATCGTGCCGTTCGGGCTCTTCCACATCTCCTTGAGATTGAACTCCTTAACGCGCGCCTCATCGGGGGTGATGGTGGCGCATTTGACGCCGACGCCCGTCGCCTGGATCGCGTGCGCTGCGTCGATCGTCACCTGATCGCGGGTGGCGTCGCGATGCTCGATCGAGAGATCGAAATACTTGAGCTCGACGTCGAGATAAGGATGGATGAGCTTGTCGCGGATCAACTGCCAGATGATCCGGGTCATCTCGTCGCCGTCGAGCTCGACAATCGGATTGACGACCTTGATCTTGGACATCCGCGAGGTTTCCTGATCGGAGAAAGGCGAAGTCCCCTATAGCATCGCCCTCTGGGCCGTCATAGTTCTGCTTTAGACGAGACGTTCGCCGCTGGCTTCCGAGCGAGAGCGCCGTTGTCATGATACCTTCCTCGTCCTTCGACAAGCTCAGGACGAGGGGCGAAGGGGCGGCTTGGCAGTTCCGATTTTTCTCGCTACCGGCATCGCGGCGCGATAACCGAATTCCGCGCGTTCGACGGGCGCGGCCATATGGCGGTCGTCGAGCCCGGCTGGGAAGAGGTCGCCGATTTTGTCGTTGATTGGCTCGCCGCACTGCGACGATAAAGCCCGTGCGGGCCGCCTCGCGCGTCGCCTCGACGGATAGAGCCGCCCGATGTTCAGACAACGCGCGAGGGTCAGGCGCCGCGCTTCAGCGCTCGCGCTCGCCCTCGTCGGGCTCGCCTCAGCGACGTCCGGGCGCGCGCACGCCGAACCGCATGAGCCCGCAAGCGACAACACGCTCGCGGTCCTGTGCGGCATCGTCGAGGATTCGGCGAAGGGCGAGGGCCTGCCGGTCAATTTCTTCACCCGTCTGATCTGGCGGGAGAGCGCTTTCCGGCCCGGCGCGGTGAGTCCGGCTGGCGCACAGGGCGTGGCCCAGTTCATGCCGGGGACCGCGGCGGAACGCGGCCTCGCCGATCCGTTCGATCCGGCGAGCGCGATCCCGGCCTCGGCGAAACTCATCGCCGACCTCGCTGAGCGGTTCGGCAATCTCGGGCTCGCGGCCGCCGCCTACAACGCCGGCCCGAACGCGCTTGCGAAATGGCTCGACGGCCATGGCGAGATGCCGATCGAGACGCAGGACTACGTGCTGGCGATCACGGGACACGACATCGAGGAATGGCGCGCTCCCATCCCGCCGGCCTCTTCGGCCCCCGGTCCGGTCGAGCCCTGCGTCGTCGCCATCGGCAAGCTCAGGGTCGAGCGCGGGCCGCAAGGCTCGCCCGTCGTTTCGGGCCTGTTCGCGCCCTGGGGCGTTCAACTCGCCGCCAGCTTCTCCAAGGACTCGGCGCTGCGTGCCTTCGCCCGCGCTCGGCACAACTACGCCAGCGTTATCGGCGACATGCAGCCGTTCGTGCTCGGCTCCGTCCTGCGCAGCCGGGGCTGGCGGCCGTTCTATCGCGTGCGCCTGCCGGCCCAGACCGGCGGGGAAGCCAAAAGGCTGTGCGATCGCATTCAGGCCGTCGGCGGCGCGTGTGCCGTGCTGAGAAGCTGAGTCGGAGGGGCGGCGTCTCGCCACCCCGAAGGCGCGCGAGACGGGCTCCGTCCGCTGCTAGCGTCAGCCCGTCGCGCGCCCGACGCGATCGAGCTCGGCGAATTCCTCCTCGCTCAGCTTGATCGCCGCCGCGCCGACGTTGTCCTCGAGATGCGCGACCTTGCCGGTGCCGGGGATCGGCAGCACGACCGGGCTGCGCTTCAACAGCCAGGCGAGGGCGATCTGTCCCGGGCTCGCCTTGTGGGCGCGGGCGATGGCGTCGAGCGCCGAGCCCTCTTGCGCGAGTTCGCCGGCGTTGAGCGGGAACCAGGGGATGAAGCCGATGCCGCGCCCGGCGCAATAGTCGAGCGCCGCCTCGCTCGTGCGGTCGGCGAGGTTGTAGCGGTTCTGCACGGTCGCGACCGGAAAGTACTTCGACGCCGCCTCGATCTCGGCCACGCTCACTTCAGAGAGGCCCGCTGTGCGGATCACGCCGTCCTTGATGAGCGTCTTGATCGCATCGAACTGCTCGTTGGCCGGCACCTTCGAATCGATCCGATGGAGCTGCCACAGGTTGATCGAGTCCACGTCGAGCCGCCAGCGGCTCGTGTAGGCCTGCTGGATCAGATATTCGGGCCGGCCGAGGGGGATCCAGACGTTCGGGCCGGTGCGGGCGAGACCGCCCTTGGTCGCGACCTTGATCGACCCGTACGGGTGCAGGGCCTCGCGGATCAGGCTTTCGGAGAAATCGGGCCCATAGGAATCGGCGGTGTCGATGAAATCGACGCCGAGCCCGGGCAGGCGCTTGAGCGTCCGGATCGCCTCGGCTCGGTCCTCGGGCGGTCCCCAGACGCCCTTCCCGACAATCCGCATCGCGCCGAAGCCGAGCCGGTTGACCTCAAAGGTTCCGCCGATGCGGAAACGTCCGGATTGTGAGGCGTTGGTCATGCAAGGCTCCTCATCAGTTTCAGCCGCTCAGGGCCAGCGGGCCTCAGGCGGCATGGAGGAAAGGATGGAGGCGACATTGCCCCCGGTCTTCAGGCCGAAGATCGTACCGCGATCATAGAGGAGATTGAACTCGACATAACGGCCACGGCGGACGCATTGTTCCTCACGTTCGCGTGCGCTCCACCGAAGCCCCGCGTTCCGCCGCACGATCTCGGAATAAACCGCGGCAAAGCTTTCGCCGACGTCGCGGACGAAGGCGAAGTCGTCGTCGAACGCCGAATTGCCGGGGTCGCCGGCGCTGTTGAGATCATCAAAGAAGATGCCGCCGATCCCGCGGGGCTCGTTACGGTGCTTGAGGACAAAATACTCGTCGCACCACGCCCTGAAGCGTTCCGCGTCGGCGACCCCGGGGTGGCGGCCGCAGGCCTCGCGCATCGCCGCATGGAACATGACCGCGTCCGGGTCGGTTGGGACGCGCCGCGCGTCAAGCATCGGGGTCAGATCCGCGCCGCCGCCGAACCACATTTTTGTCGTGCGCACGAGCCGCACGTTCATGTGGACCGTCGGGACGTGCGGGCTCCAGGGATGGGCGATCACCGAGACGCCGGCCGCCCAGAAGCGGGGGTCGTCGGCCGCGCCCGGAATCTGCTTGGCGAACTCGGCCGGAAACGCGCCGAACACGGTCGAGCAATGCGCGCCCATCTTCTCGAACAGCCGTCCGCGCAGCATCGCCATCTGGCCGCCGCCGCCGGGCGCGCCGCTCGCGTCGGTGCGGCTCCAGGGCTCGATCGTGAAACGGCCGGGCTTGCGCCGAGGGTCGACGCCGAGACATTCCCGTTCGAGCCCCTCCATCGCCGCGACGATCCGTTGCTGCAGGCCGCCAAACCATTCCGCCGCGCGCGCGAGGCGCGGATCGGCGGCGGCGGCATCGTCTGTTTCGGTCATTTTCCCCGCACCCGTTTGAGCATCCGCTCGACATGCTTGATGGGCGTCTCGGGCAGAATGCCGTGGCCGAGGTTGAAGACATGGGCGCGGTCGGCAAAGCCGGCGAGCACGCGGTCCACCCCCTGATCGAGGGCCGCGCCGCCCGCCACCAGGGCCAACGGATCGAGATTGCCTTGCAGCGCGACGGGTCCGGGCAGGGCGGCGACCGCGACTGCCGGCTCGACGCTTGTGTCAAGGCCGATCGCCGCGACCCCCTTCAGGCCAGCGAACTTGGAAAGCTCAGTGGCCGCGCCGCGAGGAAAGGCGATGATCGGCGTGTCCCGAGCCTTCGCCTTGACCTTGGCGACGAGCGCGGCGAGCGGCGCGAGGCACCAGCGCTCGAACTCGGCCGGCGGCAGGACGCCGGCCCAGGAATCGAAAATTTGCACCGCCTCCGCGCCGGCCGCGATCTGGCGAACGAGATATTCGGCCGAGGCGTCTACGAGCCGGTCGATCAGCGCGGAAAAGAGGGCCGGCTCACGGTAGGCGAACAGCCGCGCCGGCGCCTGGTCCGGCGTGCCCCGACCGGCGATCATGTAGCTCGCCACCGTCCAGGGGGCGCCGCAGAAGCCGATCAGCGCCACCTCGCCGGGCAGCGCGGTTTTCAGCCGGTCGAGCGTCTCGAAGACGGGCGCGAGCTTGCCCCAATCCGGCTCGGGCCTCAGGCGTGCGAGTCCCTCGGCGTCGCCGATCGGGTCGACGCGCGGCCCCTCGCCGGTCTCGAACGTCACGCTCTGGCCGAGGGCGTCCGGGACGACCAGAATGTCGGAGAACAGGATCGCCGCATCAAAGCCGAAACGCCGGATCGGCTGCAGGGTCGCCTCGACCGCCAAGGCGGGCGTGTAGCAGAAATCGAGAAAGCCCGCGGCCTGCGCCCGGATCTCCCGGTATTCCGGCAGGTAGCGCCCCGCCTGGCGCATCAGCCACACCGGCGGCCGCGCCTGCCGCTCGCCAGCGAGCGCGGCGAGAAAAGGCTTTGGCGGTTTCGTCGACGTCACGGGCTGGCCCTCATCCGGCGCTTCGCGTCTCCTCCCCCAGGGGGAGGGGGCCCCTCTCCCTGAGGGCTATGGCATTCACAAATCTCGAAGGCCGGTCGCTGTCCTTCCCCAGCCCCGCTGGGGAAGGTGGCGCGAAGCGCCGGATGGGGTGTGGTCCGCTGCCGCAACCTCGGGTTGGATTGCGCGACCGTCGCCCCGAGCCTTCATCGACCCATCCCTGCTTTCCGCACCCCATCCCGGCCCTCCGGGCCACCTTCCCCACTTCGTGGAGAAGGAGGCGAGCGACGGCTCCAAACTTGAGTGACGGGAACTAGCGCGAACCTGCGCGGAAGGGCAAGCCGTGCGTCGAGCGCGAAGCGGCCGCACCGCTCATGCTCTGGCGGCATCAGGCAGGGGAACTCGGCGCGTCCAGGAAACAGTCGATCCACCGGCTCACCCGGGCGCGATCGTCTGGCCCGTCGTAAGACGCCAGGGCGGCGTCCGCCAGCGCGCTGTAACGGTCTCGCCTCGCCTCGATCAGCGCCGCGGCGAACTCGGCCTCAAACTCCGGATGGAACTGAAACGAGATGGCGTCGCCATAGTCCAGCCCGGCATAGGGGGTGAAGGCGCTGGCGGCGGTCACGCGGGCGCCGGGCGGACTGACGACGACCTGGTCCTGGTGCGAGGCGGGGACATGGACCGGTTCGGCGCCGTCCATCCAATGGGCGCGATCCTGCACGTCGTAGCGCTGCAGCCCGATGCCCCAGCCCTTGGGGGATTTGACCACGGCGCCGCCAAACGCCTCAGCCATCGCCTGATGGCCGAAACAGATGCCGACGAGCCTGGCGCGCCCCCTGACCTGTCGCAGAAAGCCGATCAGCTCGGGGATCCAGGGCAGGTCATCGTAGACTCCTGCGGCCGAGCCGGTCAGCACAAACGAGTCGCACTCCGGCATTCCAGTGGACAGCGCCCCGCCCGGCACGTCGAAGATCGTCGTGTCCCGGCTCGAGCCGAGCAGCCGTTGCACCATCGATCCATAGCCGCCGAACCGTGCGCGAAGCGCCTCGGGCGGGGCGCCGCATTCCAAGACGCCAATCCTCATGCGCGACTCCAGTAACGCCGGCATGGCGCGCCGGGCCCCAAGGCCGGACCTGCGCGGGTTTTCCTGAACTTGCGTAAGCCCGGCGAGCGAACCTGTCATATAGGGAGTCAATTATTGGCGGGAAAAATTACAGGGGTTCGACCACATCTCAAATCGCCGCGCGAACCCCTTCCCCAGCTTACTGGGGAAGGTGGCGCCATAGGGCGGCGAAAGACCCCCGTCTTTCGACGGGCTGTGGCGCCGGACGAGGCGCCGCCCACCGCTTCGGCCCAAGTCGGATTGCGCGGCCGTCAGCGCGAGCCTTCGTCGGACCATACCTGCTTTCCGCACTCGATCCGGCTTTCAGCCACCTTCCCCGCTTCGCGGAGAAGGGGAAACCCGCCATCGCGATGAGCCCCATGAAGAGCACCGCGAATTCGATTTGTGTGAATGCCGCAGGCTGCGACCCCGGGGTCGCTCGCCATGACGCGAGCGAAGCGACTTCAATTCATCGCGCATCAGCGAATTCGCGTCTGCCGGGAGCATGCGAAGCGCGGAGGCGCGCCGCTCTACTCCGCCGCCTTCTTCATCTCGGGATAGACGCACTGCGCTGGCTCTCTGGCGACCGGGTGATGCAGCGGGATGATCTTGGACTCCTCGAACGGGAGGTCCAGCGTCTTCCATACGTCGACCAGCGCCTCGACGAGGTCTGCCACCTGCGCCTCGTTGTGAGCCGGCGACGGGGTGATGCGCAGCCGCTCGGTTCCCTTGGCGACGGTCGGATAGTTGATCGGCTGGATGTAAATGGCGTGCCGCTCGAGCAGCATCGCACTCGCCGCCTTGCACTTGCCGGCGTCGCCGACGAACACCGGCACGATATGCGACGGGTTGTCCATCACCGGAATGCCGGCGGCCTTGAGGGCGTGCTTGGTGAGCCGCGCCATGTGCTGATGCCGCTCGCGCTCGACGTTGGAGGCCTTGAGGTGGCGGACCGCCGCCGCGGCGCTGGCGGCGACGCTCGGCGGCAGGGTCGAGGTGAAGATGAACTGCGGCGCGTAGCTACGCACCGCGTCGATGACCGCGGCGCTGGCCGCAATATAGCCGCCAAGCGAGCCAAAGCCCTTGGCGAGCGTGCCCTCGATCACGTCAATGCGGTGGGCGAGCCCCTCGCGGTCGCTCAACCCTCCGCCGCGGGGCCCGTAGAGGCCGACTGCATGGACCTCGTCGATATAGGTCATCGCCTGGTGTTTTTCGCAAACGTCGAGGATGTCCGCGATCGGGGCGATGTCGCCGTCCATCGAATAGAGGCTCTCGAACACCACGAGCTTGGCGCGCTCGAGCGGTTCGGCGGCGAGCAGCTCCTCGAGATGGGCGACGTCGTTGTGGCGCCACACCTTCTTCTCGCAGCCGGCGCGCCGGACGCCCTCGATCATCGAATTGTGGTTCAGCGCGTCGGACAGGATCAGGCAGTTCGGCAGCAGGCTCGCGATCGTCGAGATCCCGGCGAGATTAGAGATCCAGCCGGAGGTGAAGGCGAGCGCGGCGGGCTTGCCATGCAGGTCGGCGAGCTCGGCTTCGAGCCGCACGATCGGATGATGAGTGCCGGAAATGTTGCGCGTGCCGCCGGCGCCGGCGCCGTGGGCGCGAGCCGCCTTGACCGACGCCTCGATCACATCCGGATGCAGGCCCATGCCGAGATAGTCGTTGGAGCACCAGACTGTGACCTCGCGCGGCTTGTCCTCTTCGCCCTCGGGCCGCCACAGCGCCATCGGGAACCGCTGAGCGTCACGTTCGAGATTGGCGAAGGTCCGGTAGCGCTCTTCCGCCTTCAGGCGGTCGATCGCATCCGAAAAGCGCCGCTCGTAGTCCATAAGTCAGCCTTTCTTATGGGTAGCCGGTTCGTCCCGCCGTCCGACCCTCACCATTTCGGTATCTGCCCGGCGCCGTCTTGTCCAGTACGCTTTGGTAGGGCCGCCGCGGCGCAATGGCGCAGCGAGCGAGCCCACGTTGCGACGCCGATCCAACGTCGCCGCGACGCAGCGCGGGCGTCGTCTTTAGATGCTCCGGCGTCCGCCGCCGGCGTTACTGACGGGACCTGGTCAAGGCTACCCGGCGCTCAGCGTCATCGTCGCCACCGTCACGTGTGGCCAGAGAATGTTGTTGAATATCAGAATAACAAGCTGGGAGTATTGAAGCTGCAAATAGGTCCGCTCCGGCCAAAACGGCTCGATCGCTCTGATCTCGCGGTATTCCTCGCGGTCGTACCTGGGGTCGTGATGTCGCGGGCCGTGCTCCCAGCGCACCCACTCGATCCAGAAGGTTGCGCTCGCCGAGTAGACGAAGGCGTTGGGGACGGGCTGCGATTCGGTGGCTACAGCCGCCGGTTGGCCCGGGAGGGGATTGGGCAGCGTTCGGTTGGCGACCCCCAGGAAGGGGATGTTGCTGACGGTCTCGTACAGGCTGCCGACGCCGAGCGTCGGAAAGCCATCGAGCGACACGCTGTCTGTGGTGAGATTGAACGCAATGAAGCCGAGAATGTCCTGGCCGGCGATCGCATCCCGCAAGACCGAGTTGGGATCGTCGATAAAGCCCTGGAAACTCGGCGGAAACGGGCCGGTGCTCTGGGATCCCGGCGCCAATGTGTCCAGGCCGATGTTGATTTCCGGGATGACATGCTGGAGGTATGGCGGCGGAGGTGGGAGGGGAGCCAGGGGAGGCGGGGTGGGCCCGGTGATGATCGGCTGGATCCCGGCGCCCGGCGGGTTGGGCCCCGGAGGCGTGGGCGGAGGTTGAACAGGAGCTCCGGGGAAAGACACGGGGTACGGCCCTGGGAAGGGGATCGGGTTGAGACCGGGATACGCCGTCGGGGTCACAAACGGCGTGAGGGCGGGGATGATCGGCGGTCCGAGAGTGGGCTTCGTGCCCGGGTTCGGCCCCTGCATGAGCACCGTGGCGCCGTGCGGGATGCTCCCCATGCGGACGATGGTGTCCTTGTTCACGATGGTGGGTCCGTTTGAGGGGGTGGACCCGTCGTTGGGCTGCTGGCTCGCGGGCACGTGCATGAACAGCCCCGGCTCGATATGCAGCGCTTGCCCCGCCGTCTGCGAATATCCACCAGGATCACTCGGCGGAGGCGCGGGATCGGCGTCGCTAACCCGCTGGAGATAGGTGAGGCCGTAGAGATCGAGGTCCTTCTGGTTGGTAAAACCTCGGTTCGGGACCACGCCCGGGATCACGTGAAAGTCGAAGCTGTCATTCGTCAAGTTGAGCTCAAGGAACCGATGGATAGCGCTGTTTTCCGGCGGCTGGCCATTGTCGGGCCGCCAGATCGCATTGAAGCCTGGCCCTCTCCAACAGCCGTTGAGGAAGGCGAGTGGGCCCAAGTCCAACGCGGTTCTGAATGGTCCTTCCTGGAAACGGGGCGGCCCATAACCGCGAGTATGATAGCGGCGCTTATCACCCGGCATAGCGAACCCTCCTAATCAGTTTTAGTCACGAAAAGAGCGGGTCTATCGGGAGCACGACAGCGCGCGGCCAAAACAAACGTGATCACCTGACGAATAAAACCAAGCAGCCAGCGGCAACCGTTCGGCCCTGACGCTCTAGTGTCTATCAGGCTCACAAGGTCGTCGCTGTGACGCAGCGCACAGGACGATGTCTCTGCCCGAGGATTCAAAAATTTGCATCGTCCGCCCACCAAACGCTGCGGAGGCAAGATGTGCGGAAGCCGCTAAGGGCAGTGGAGACTTCCCGTGAGACGCGCCGACGGCGCCGGTCCTCAAAGCGAGATGGTCAAGGAGATCGACGCCCGGGTTGGCGGAAGCCAAGGCAAGCGTCGTAGGCGATATTTCAGTACGTTGTCTCCCCGCGAAATACCGAAAGAGATTGAGCGGAAAGCAGCCGTCATATGCGCCGTTTCGCTTGCAAGACCGTTCGATGACGCGTGCTCAGTCTCTTTTTCCAGGGGAAGGCAAAATACGAGGCGGCAAATTGACGCGATGGACGTCAAGTCTGCGTTCAGAACGGGGTGATACGCTTGATGTGTGAATCGAACTGCTTTGTACAGGCCGTCACCGTCCGTTTGTAGGCAACAGGCGAGACTATCTTAAGTGACTTCGACTTCGTGTAGCGCTGACTTGGGTGGGCTTGGCCAGCGATACGCCAAATCGCCCGCGCGGTGAGACGCTGAAGACTTGATTTTCGGGGAGGCGCGGCGGCGTCTCTCGACCCCCGCATGCGGAGGCGACAACCTCCGTGCTCCTCTTCCCGGACTTTTCAAATCGCGCCAAGGCGGCGCCGGCGAAAGATGGCTTCGACAAATCCTTGACACAATCCGAAATCCGTCATATCTTAGTTTTGTTAAGACGAAGTCAAGATGACCCTTGTCCGAACCCAACCGCTTCCCGTGGTACCGCGACCACTTTTCCACAGCGCGCGGCGTGCAGCGCTTGGCGAAGGCCGAGCGCGAAAGGCGGGTCGTCGAGGGCCTCACGTGTGGCGTGGCGATGGCCGAGATTGCGCGGCGCGAGGGGATCACCGAGCGGTGATTACGCAAATATGTCCGCAACCTCGTCGCACGGCGCGCGCCCGAGGCGGCCGGCAAATTCATTGTGTTGCAGATGAGCCGCCTCAACGAGGCGCCGCTGGTCAGCTTTGGCGCGATGTCGGGCGCAAACCTCCCGGCGATCGACCGGGTGGTCAAGATCGTGCGCGAGCTCGATCGCTATCACGGGCTCAACGGCGGAGCGCAGGGAACCGAAAAGCGGCGCAAGCTCTTGGAAAGTCTCGTTTCCGGAGCCAAAATCGAGCCCTCTCCCGTTGCCGAAGACGATTCGAGCGACCCGTTGGCGGACATCAATCTGGCCGCGCTTCTCGACGACCGTCTTTCGTCAGGGCAGGGCGCGCGTGGAACCGGAATGCGCCGCAACCTGCTGGAGAGTCTCGATTCGCGAGCCGGGACGGCGCCGAACCCACGCCCCTCGCCGGCGGGGCGTGCAGCGGCGAGTCTGCGGAGGCCGACGCCGACTTGATTTCAGACCTGGAAGCGTTCATCGCCGGCCTCGCTCAGCAAGGACGCGGGCTCGGCGCGCGCGGAAGTAACTAACAAGGGGCCGGGCCTTCGGCGGCCTCCCCCACCACCATGCTTCGCATGGTCCCCCTCCCCCGCGCTGACGCGCAGGGGAGGACGGGCGCCGACGCGTTTCCTCCCCCGTGGTGCGTCAGCGAAACGGGGGAGGGGGACCACCCGGAGGGTGGTGGTGGGGGCGCGCCGCAAGGCGGCTTTGCAGTTACCCGCGGAACCGGAATGCGTTGCAACCCCTTGAAAAGTCCGAATTCGGGAGCCGGTCTGGCGCCGGTCCCATGAGTTGGCGCCGGCGCCCTGTCCCGTCAGCTCCGGTAGTTCGGGTCGAGGCGATCGAGCTTGCGCAGCACGGCGGGCCAGGCGAGCGCGCCGCCGAGGCCGCGCGTCACCTGGGCCGACTGGGCCCTGGCGCCGTCGAGGATCGGCTGCGGGATCGGGATCAGCGTCCCACCGCCCGCCTGCGCCATCACCTGGATCTCGCAGGCCCGCTGCAAAACGAACATGGCGAGAAAGGCGTCGGCGACCGAAGGGGCGGCCGTCAACAGACCGTGGCTCCGCAGGATGAGGAACGTCTTCTCGCCGAGGTCGGCGACCAGCCGCGGCTTCTCGGCCTCGTTCAGCGCGACGCCTTCGTAAGCGTGGTAGCCGAGGCTGGCGAGCACGAAGATCGACTGCTGCGAGATCGGCTTGAGCCCCTCCTTCTGGCAGGAGACCGCGACGCCAGCGCTGGTGTGGAGATGCAAGACGCACTGGGCGTCCTCGCGCGCGGCGTGGACGGCCGAGTGGATCACGAAACCGGCCGGATTGACGGCGAACGGGCTCTCCATGACTTTTTCGCCGTTGAGATCGACCTTGACGAGGCTCGAGGCCGTCACCTCTTCGAACAGCATGCCATAGGGGTTGATCAGAAAACGGTGCTCTGCGCCCAGGAGGCGGGCGGAGATGTGGGTGAACACCAGGTCGTCCCAGCCGTAATGGGCCACCATTCGGTAGCAGGCGGCGAGGTCGACCCGCATCGCCCATTCCTCTGCGCTAACTTTGTCCCTGACCGAAGGGATGGTCACCCGGCCGGCTTGTGTCTCCATGTCTTGTCCTCCCGTATGTCGTGGTTGTCGTTAGACCTTGTCGGCCAGAACGCCGTTGGGCAACCGCGCCTTGAGCGTCCGTCCGGCCGCGGCTCCGAGTTCCGCGGCGTCGGCGACGTCCCCCTCCGCCTCGATGTCGAACCGCTCGGAGCCGTCGGTCCGCAGCACCTCGCCCCGGAAACGAAGACGGCCCGCCGTGACGCGTCCGAGACCCGCGATCGGCGTCCGGCAGGAGCCTTCGAGCTCTGCCAGGAAAGCCCGCTCGACCGCGAGCTCGGCGAAGGTCGGCGCGTCGGCGATCGCGCCGAGCGCCTCGAGCGTCTTGCCGTCGCCGCCGCGCGCGGTCAGCGCGATCGCCCCCTGTCCGACCGCCGGAAGAAAGGCTTCGAGGCTCAACGGCGCGCGGGCGCGATGGGCAAGGCCGAGACGCTTGAGCCCCGCCATGGCCAGCAGCGTCGCCCCGATCGCGCCCGACTCGGCCTTGCGCAGCCGCGTCTCGATATTGCCGCGCAGGAGCTCGAGCCGGAGATCCGGCCGCAGCCGCAACGCCTGCGCCTGGCGCCTCAGCGAGGCCGCGCCGAGGCTCGCGCCGCGGGGCAGGCTTTCGAACGAAGAGGCTACGGCCGAAATCAGCGCGTCACGCACGTCCTCGCGCGGCAGGAAGCCCGCAACCGCCACGCCGTCGGGCAGGAGCGTCGGCAGGTCCTTGGCCGAATGGACGGCGGCGTCGATCTCTCCGGCGACGAGGGCGATGTCGATTTCCTTGGTGAACAGGCCCTTGCCGCCCGCCTCGGCGAGCGGCCGGTCCTGGATCGCGTCGCCGCTCGTGCGGATGATCTTGAGCGCGATCCGTTCGGCCGCCCAGCCATGCGCCTCGGCGAGGCGGCGCCGGGTCTCTTCCGCCTGCGCCAACGCCAGCGGCGAGCCGCGCGTGCCGAGAATAAGCAGCGGCCAGACGGTCATGGGCGGTGCCAGAGGCTTGGCATGCGCCTCTATTCGGGCAATCCCCGACGCTGTCAAATGCGAGACGCGGCCCGGTTCTGCCTGCGTCATCCCGTCGCGTTGACGGCCTCGGTTCGGACTCCTAGTGTCGTCTCATCGCGCCAAGTAAGGATGACTCGGCAATCAGGGCGCGAGCAATAAAACAAAGACGAGTTCGTAACACTTGCAATAAAAACGGCTTGATGAACGAGCCAATGTAGGTATGAAAGCGGCCGGGACGCTCGTCCCGGCCTTTTTATTCATGTTGAGATCTTTACAGCGACTGCGGCGCATTGCCCGGCGTTGCGGCTCGCGCTATGGGCGAATCGGAGACGCAGCGAACGCAGGCGGCGCGACGGGGCCGGCGATCGTC
The DNA here is from genome assembly GCA_963822215.1 of uncultured Alphaproteobacteria bacterium. Taxonomy (GTDB): domain Bacteria; phylum Pseudomonadota; class Alphaproteobacteria; order Rhizobiales; family Beijerinckiaceae; genus Roseiarcus. The sequence continues at coordinate 152,443 of CAWGGX010000004.1, read as the reverse complement.
ACGGCGCCGAGGTGGCGGCGTCAGGATTCCCGCCCTCCGTCTGGTCGTCCGCCTGGAGGGACGGATTCGACCATGGCCCGTTGACATCGAGGCTCAGATGGGGCGCGTCAGGCGGCGCTGCGCCGGCCGGCGCCGCCTGCGCCGCGTTGACCCGCAGCTTCCAGCTTTGGCCGACAAGATCGACGGCGCCCTGTAAATCGGCGCTGAGACCGCGAGCGACGAGCGCGCCGTTAAGGACATGGGCGACGCCTCCGCCGATCAGCAGGCTGGCCGCCGCCTGGTCAAAAGACGTGCCGCCACTGCGCATGTCTTTCGTCACGTCGATCGGCCGCCGCTGGCCACGGCGCAGCGCCTCTTCCAGATTGATCCCCGCAATGGCGCCGTCCTCGAGCGCGAACGAAGCGTCGCCCGAAAGTCCGGCGATCAACTCGGCCGGAGAGCGGCCCACGGATTCGAGCGCGAACTCGGCCTCGCCCTTACCCGTCAGGTGGGGCCAGCCGAGGTCTGACGCGGCCGCGCCAAAGTCTGTCCCGGTGAGGCTCCCTCGGGCCGAAACGCGCAATGCGCCGTTGTTGTCGCAGGCGATGTGGAACTCGCCTGTCGCACGGCCGCCGTAGGCGGTCGCGTCGATAAGGTTCGCGGTCAGCGCGCCGTCCTTCATCATGACCGAGACGGCGACGTTGTCGAGGCCAACGCCGTAAGCGTCGAGCCGCTCGGCCGACAGCCGCAGATCCAGGTCGAAGTCGCGGGGAGGAGCAGCGAGTAAGGCGTTCCTGCTCCAGCCGCCGTCCGGCGTCGCCAACGGCTGGAGGCGCCCGGGCAGCGTCAAATGCGGGCTGTCGAGCGAGCCCGAAACCGCGAGTTGGCCTCCATTGCGCGCGAGTTGCAGCGTGCCTTGAAGCGTCTGCCCGCCCGCTGTCACTGTCGCGTCGTCGAAGATGACGTCTCCCGGCGTCGCCTTGACCGCGCCAGAGATTGCGACGTCCGCCGCCGCAAGGACTGGGGACGGCGTTAAACCAAATAGTCGAAACGCCTCCGCAAGCGCGTGGGACGAGACCGAAAGCTCGCCTGCGGCGCCGGGCGTCGCGCCCGCTATTAGCGCTCCGCCGAACGTCAGCTCGCCGAGCGCCGAACCGATCGTGACTTTGAGCGGGCTTGCCTTTCCGCGCGCCGCCCGTTGCGGGTCGTCCAGCGAACCCGAAAGAAACAAAGGAGCGCCGCGCCAAACGGCTGACAGGTCCACGCTGAGACGGGAGGACAGCGACAGACCGTCGAACCCTCCGCGCACGCTGTCGAACACGGTGTCGAACCCTTGCCTGCGGCTTGTCACGCGCACCACGCCGTCCGTCAGACTGACGCTGCCGAGCGGGGCAAATCCGCGCACGGCGGCCGCGGCGTCGGTCGCGCGGAGGCGTCCGACCGGCATCGGACTATCGAGGTCCAACGAAACAGTCGGCGCGAAGAGGACCACATGCGTAGGCGCGATTCGGCCGAACACGAGTTCAATCAGCGACAGGTCGATCTCCGCGTCCGGGGCCGAAACGACGTTCGCGGCCGAGGTGTCCCCAAGCTTGGCCTCGACGATCCGGAGATTTGGCCACGGAAGCGCGCTGAATGTTACCGCTTCAGGCGCGCTCCATGCCAACCGGGGGGCCGCTCCGAGCGCTGCATTGAGGCTCGCCGCGACGCGCGAGGGGGCGACCGGCCAATGCGCCAACCCAGCCGTGACGGCCGCCAGCGCGAGAACGCCCGCCCAGATAGCGGCCCGACGCATATTCATTCGTCTCCGCAGGGACGCGCCGCCGCGCCATCCGGGGGCTTATATCGCCAAACGGATTTCAAGGGAAAATACGCTGGAGGCGTCAGTTGAAGCAGAACCCGCCCACCGCCATCGCCGGCGCAACGACGCTTGCGGCGGCGATCGCCACGATGGCCAGGCCGATGGCGACCCGCGCGTTCGGAGCTTGAGCGAGTCGTCTGAACCGGGACACGCCAAAGGCCACCGCCGTGACAGAGGGTAAGGTTCCAAGGCCAAAGCCGGCCATCACCGCCGCGCCGCGCCAGGCGTTGCCCGTCAGCATGGCGTAAAACAACGCACCATAAACCATCCCACACGGAAGCAGCCCCCAAATAAGCCCGGAGGCGAATGCGCGTGCGTCGCCCGTCGACGGCGCCGCAGAGGCGAACCGCAGCCTTCCGACAATCGGCGCCATCAGGCGGTCTGCAACCGCGAGCGAAGGCGCAAATCCCGCGACCGACAGTCCGATCCAGCCGAGCGCAACCGCGGCCGCCCAACGCATGACGAGGAAGGCTTGCGTGTGATCGAAGGCGCCGTAAAGCTTCGAACCGACTGCGCCAAGCGTCGCTCCGCCCGCAATATACATAAGCAAACGACCTGCATGCGCCGCCATTAGCGAGCGTAACCGATCTGCGTCGTCCTCGCCGCGCGCGAAGGCAAACATCAGGCTCGAAGCGATTGCGCCGCACATTCCGGCGCAATGAAGGCTGCTCGCCAGCCCAAGAACGAGCCCGCCGAGAAGCGTCAGACTATTGGGGACCATGCAAGGCCAAGCCTCCGACGGCGATCCATCCGAGAGAGGCACTACCCTCGTTCCTCGGCTGAGGCAATGGCGAGCGGATAGTCGACACAATCGACGTTTCGCGCACAGCCCTATGGGTCGCCGCTCCCACCCGCGAGAAGACCAGGCAGAGCGCCGATATGGTCGATGACGTAATCGGCGTGACGCTCAAGCGCGGACCGCTCGGCGGGCCCAGAGAGAACTGCGACCGCGACCGCGCCAGCCGTGCGTGCCGCGGTGAGATCGTGCACCGAATCGCCGACCATGACGATGCGCGACGGCGGGGCGCCGAGAAAATCGGCGAAGGCGAGCACCATGCCCGGCTCGGGCTTGCCGCCGTGACCCGAATCGTACCCTGCGACGAAATCGACGTAACTCGCGATACCGAGCGCTTCGATCTGGCGCCGGGCGCTCCGCTCGGAATCGTTCGTCGCGACGCCGAGACGCAGGCCCATTGCGCTAAGGACAACCACAACGATAAGTGAATCGGGATTGGCCGTGAATGGCCATGCGACCTTTTGACTCGGTTGTGGGCGATTCCTCGGCGCGGCGCGGCGCGCTAGCAGCGATTGGAAGATCGATTGGCGGGCGATTCGGCAACGTTGGGAAGCGGACGGTTCGAAACGGGACGAACGCGGTCGCCGGTTGTTTGCGGCGAGCGAGACGCGCGCCGCCGGATGGGGTGGTCTGGCGGTCGTGTCAAGCGTCACGGGTCTGGCGCGCAGCACCATCGGACGTGGACTGAAGGAGCTCGATGCGCCGCCACTTGCTCCTGGCCGAGTTCGCCGTGAAGGCGGCGGCCCTCGATCATTGACCGAAACGGACGCAACGCTGCTCGATGATCTCAAGCGCCTCGTTGAGCCGGCGACGCTAGGCGACCCGGCCCGCCCGCTGCTGTGGGTGTCGAAGAGTCTCGACAAGCTGGCGTCTGCGCTTGTCGCCATGGGCCACTCGATCAGCCCCAACAGCGTGCGCAAGCTGCTCATCGAGATCGGTTTCTCACGGCAGGTCAACCGGAAAGCCGACGAGGGTTCGAGCCACCCCGATCGCAATGCGCAGTTTGAATACATTAACGCCGAAGTCCTTGCGGCTCAGGCGGCTGGCCAGCCCGTCATTTCCGTGGATACGAAGAAAAAGGAACTGGTCGGCAATTACCGTAACGCCGGCGGCGACTGGCGGCCGAAGGGTGATCCCAAACGCGTGAAAGTGCACGACTTCGAGGACAAGAAGCTCGGCAAGGTCGCGCCCTATGGCGTTTATGATATTGCCGCTGATGCGGGTTGGGTCAGCCTCGGCATCACCTGCGACACGGCCGAGTTCGCGGTTGCCTCTATTCGCACTTGGCTCGAAAGGATCGGCCAGGCGCGCTATCCGAAGGCAGGCGAGCTGACGATCACGGCAGATTGCGGCGGCTCGAACGGCTCACGTGTGCGGCTTTGGAAAGTGGAGCTGCAGAAGCTCGCGGACGAGACCGGCCTTACGATCAAGGTCCGGCACTATCCGCCAGGCACATCGAAATGGAACAAGATCGAGCACCGCCTGTTCTGCCGCATCACGCAGAATTGGCGCGGCCGGCCGCTCACAGACCACGCCACCATCATCGACCTCATCGCGGCGACAAGCACCAAGACAGGGCTCAAAGTCGAGAGCGCCCTCGACACGAGGATCTACGAGAAAGGCATAAGGGTCACCAAGGCCGAGATGGAACACCTCGACATCCGCGGCAATGCGTTCCATCCCGAATGGAACTACTCGGTTGTTCCCCGGCAACCAAAATCGTAGCGTTTATCGTTGCGGTCGTCCTAAGCGCAGAGAAGACCGACGGCGGCTCATCGATCGGCGTGAGCGCCTTCAGGGACTCCGTCGCTGAAAGCGCGTCGATTTCGGACTTCAGGACATCGAGGTCGGAACGACCGAGCGCATCCGCCCAGCGCCCACCATAGTCGGCGGTCGAACCGGCAACGAGGGGCGACGATTCCAGAAAGCGCTTCGTCTCGATCGAATACTGAAGCGCATCCGCCTGAGCTTGGACCAGCGCCGGATTTCCGGCGGCGAACCTGTGAATCATGGCAAAGACCGCCGGCCCCCAGGTCAAATGAAAGTCGATCAGCGTCCCGTCTTTGTCGAACAGAACGCCGGCGTATCGGGTTGAAGGAACGAGCGGCAACGCGATCTCCTGGCGCCCTTATCGACCAAAACTTGAAAATCTGACTATTAATCTCCTCTTAACGGCTTTCCCCCAAGGTCGCGTGAGAACCGCGCACAAGGCGCGTCGATGGTCTCCGCAGGAGCGCGGACGGCGATGCTGCACGATTTCGACGCAATCCCCGAAGCGGCAAGCGAGCGCGACAGCGTCGGCTCGATGCTGACCCAGATCTATCACGACATCGGTCTTGCCGCAGTCGCAGAAACGCTCGGACTCCTGACTGCGGAATTCGACGCGGACCTGGCGCAGTCGATCGAGCGCGGCGGATACTATCTCATTCCGAGCGTCTCGCAGGGCGCACGCATCGAACTGGCCGCCTGACGTCTTGTCGCTCGGGCCCTGTCAGCGATCCGCTTTCCAGCCATAGAAGAGAATAGTCGGATCGACGTCCACGACCTCCATCGCCCGCAGGCGTCCGAGGACACGGCGCTTTAGCCGCCGGGGCTTGGGTCCGTTTCGTCCCCGACGTCGCGCGTACGGCGTCCGGCCGCAAAGGTCCTCTCCGCGGAGAGAGACAGGGGTGTCGCTCGATTCGGTCCGGCCCGCCAAGGCCGGAAGGCTCAAGAACGCGACCCATGCGCGCCACTGCGCTTCGATGGCGGCGAAATCCTCGCCTTCGCCGAGAGGCACCGACAAGTCGGGGTCGCGGTGCGCAAGTTTGACTTCGTAATGAAATCGGCCGTCCTCGAGCCCGATGATCCGTAACGCCACCCCGCGATAGGCGCGCGACTCGACCCTGATCGCCATCGAAACGCCGGCGACGTCGCGCCGGATCGTGATGGCCTCGCGCGTTACGTCGACAACACGACGGCGATTGTCCGACCGGGGATCGCAGGCTTCGATCCGGATGCAGTCCGAGGCTTTGAGAGGCGACGTCACAATCGTATCCGCTAGTTGTCCGACCACGCGGGGACAGTGCCTCCTCTCTCTTGATCGAGAGCCTAACGCGCATGGTTAAGGCGCCTTTAAGAATATGATTTCGAATGGCTTTCCGACCTTTTGGCGAGCGAACGCTAACGCCGATCGCTCAAAATTGAGTTGTTGGCGAGTTCCTGTTTACCTTCTCGACCAAGAGCCCCAAAGGGCTACGCCCCCGGCGTCTCGTCTTCTCGATGGAGCTCGTCAAGATCCTCGTCCTTTCGCACCGCGCGACCCCGATGCGACCGTCCCCGCAGGCGAGGGCGGGCCGCCAAGGCGGCCAGCGCCAGCGCCCGGAAAGGCGCGGCGAGGCCGCTGAGGCGATCGATTCCCGCAACCGCCCGTTCGCCGCGGGTCAATTCCCGGTCGAGCTCCGCCATCGTCTTCGATAGGCCGGGATCGTCGTCGTCCAGCCACACCGCGACGATGCGCGCCCAGGCGAGCGCCAGGCCCTGAAGCTTGATCGCTCCCGCTGCGCCGCCCTCAAGCTCGATCCCCGCCGCTTCAAGCATGAAGCGCATCGATCCGATCACGACCTGATTCATGGCGAGCGCTGCGGTCGGCTCGCGCCTGAGCCATGCGTTTGTCTCTTTGAGACCCTCGCGATAGGGGGCCATCGCTTCAAGGCGGCGCATGAGGATGTCGAATAGGCGCTCGCGCGGGTTCTCGTCGGCGAGCTCCTCGCCGCTTTGTGTCAGCACGGCATGGTCTATGCGCCGCGAGAAGCCCGCCAGCGCGGCGCCCTTGGAGGGAAAGGAATCACGGAACTCCGCAAGCGTCACGCCGGCTTCATCGCAGATGTCGCGGATCGAGACGTCCTCGAACTGGCGTTCGCCCGCAAGCTTCATCAGCGCGTCGACGATCTTGCCGCGCGGATCGGCTGGCCTTGCCTCGCTCTTCGCCTTGGTCGCCATGGATCTCTCCTGAAAGGAGGGCGTTCTGCGGACTCTTTCATGCATCAAGGTGCGCGAAAGCGAATGAGAACTCTCCCGAATGCCTCGAGGAGTTTAGGCGCTGACGATCTCGAAACCAAGCGCCGGTCGAAAACTCGCGAGCGCAGAAATGCTGCTGCGCATGGAAATTCAAAGATGTAGGCGCCAAATCGCGCAACGGTGTAACTCCCAAGCCCTTTACCCTGACGCGATCAAGGCGTGCATGATTTGATTTGGCGAGGCGGCGAGGGTTTGGAGGATGTTGGCGCCCTGTTTTCGGGCTGTCGAGACGACGGATCTGAGGCTGGCGAAGATTTTGGCGCCGCCGAGGGTTCGGAAACACCCCGAGATTTTCATTTTGACCTTCATCATTCGCAGGTCCTGCTCGGCCAGATTGTTGGTGAAGGGCACGTCGAAATTGCTCATGAACCGGAGCGTTTCGGTCTTGAAGGTCTTCAGCCTTTCGAGCAGATTTTGTCCTGGGCGTTGTTTGGGGCGTCCGCGCCCGGGAGATTTCGTCTCCAGCTTGGGCAATTGACGATGAAAGGCGAGGCCGAGCCGAACCGCGGCCCAATAGCGCTCGACGAACGCCGCGATCGTCTCGGGCGGGAGCGCCGAGGCGCCCGCCTCGCGCGCCCCATTGACGGCGGCGTTGGCGTCGAGGAGGACCGCGCGCATGAGTTCGGCCCAGGGCTCCTTCTCAAACTCTATGAGAGCTTGGAGTTCGCGCAGGATATGCGCGTTGCAGAAGGCGTGCTCGACCGTGTCCATCCCGCGATAGGGCAAGAAGTGGTCATGCACGACGACGCCGTCCCGCAAATCCGTGGGGATGTCGCCGCGCTTTTCGCCCGCGCGATAGAAAGTGAAGGCCAAACTCGACGTCGTGTGCAGCCAGTGCAGCTTGCCGGCGATCCGATAGCCCGTCTCATCGAGGCAGCGAACCTTGGCCTCGGCCACGCGTTCGCCGATGGCCTTGTAGACTTCGCCCAGTTCGCCCGCCTTCTTGCCCACCCAGGCGACGACGCTGGCCGGACAGATCAACGGCGCGCCGAACAGATCGTTCAGCGCCTGCGCGACCCGATCCTCGGGGATGAGTTGATGGATGTTGAGATAAATCGCCGCCGCCTTGATACGCTCGCCATATTGGGTCGGCGAGACCACGCCATCGGGAAACTCGGCCTTCGTCACGCCCCGGCATTGCGCGCAATGATAGATCGAAGCCTGATGTTCCGTGACCAACAACGCACGCTCGGGAAGATCGAACACCTGGCGTTTCTCGACCCCAATCGCCGCCATCGGATCCAGAGACGAACCGCAATGGCCGCACGCGCAGGCCTCGTGCCGAACCACGGCGTCGGGATCGGCGACCTGACGCAACGTGCCGCCCTGATGGCCCTTCTGGCCCCCGCTCGGCTTGCCAGAGCGGCCGCGCCGGCTGCCCGCCACCCGCGGCTTCTTCTTCAACCCGTCGCTCGATGGCGGTTTCGAACTCGTCGAACTGTCCAGACCCAATCGACGACGAAGTTCGACAACCTCCGCCTGAAGCGCCAAAACTTGGCGATTTAGCGAAGCGATAAGCTCCTCGACTTCCGCAGGAAGGGTCATCCCACCCTTGAGTCAAACTCGCCCCATTATGTCTTCATGAATTCGGCGCCAAAAACCAAATTCACAAACCCTGTGGCATTTCGGACTCACTCGGGCTTGGGAGTTACGCAACGGTTGCTGCGAGCCGAGTAACGGATACCGCGCCGTCCGATCCAGAAAGCGAGGCGCGCGGCCTGGCCCTTTGCCATTGCCGGGCTGGTCTTGAACGTTTCCAAGACGTTGGCGGAGCACAGCGTGCGAAGACGCATGGCGCCGTCAACGACCGAACGACCGGGCCGCGAGCAGCAAAGCGTGGCGAACCGCATTATCGATCCGAGACAGGAGGCGACAAGATCACAGTCCCGGAAATCCGATTGTCTGCAATAGAATATAATTCTGATATAGAGAAACGACCGCAGAAGGCTTGATGGAGCGCCGATGATCATATTTTCCGGCGGAGAACCGCCCGGCAGGAGAACGCGACGAAGCCGCCACTGTGGTTGCTGGCCGCACGACCGATGGAACTCGGCTGGCGGCAGCCAATGACTTTCACCGAAGAGCTGTGGTCGCGATCCACCAGTCGGGGCGCTCGGCGACGAGACGCGTATGCGCCCGGCTTGCGGCTGCAGGGGTTTCGAAGAGCCCGAAGCACGTCGCGCCCGATCCAGACATTCTCGCCACGATGACGCCGGGGACGCGTTTCAGCGCCTCAAGCACATCGGCGATTGAAGGCAAAAGCCTCTGGGCGGCAATTTCCAAGTCGTTGCCGCCAGACACGACCGTTTCGAGCGTCACGGACGACGTCTCTTCAAGCGCGAGCGGCGGGCGGCCCAGCGTGTCGTGATAAAAGCCTCGCTCCAGGCCCAGCGCTGCAAAGACGTCCCGTGTCGCAAGGGCTTGGCGCGGATTGACGAGCACCGCAAAGAGCGATGGCAGTCGGACCGGCGCGCCGAGGCGATCGCCGACGCCCCTCATGACGCGAGCGCAAGCCGAAACGCAGACCGGAACGTCCGATCCCGTCTCCAAGGCGGCCGCCTGCACACGCTCGTCCGATAGCAACATTCCGTTCGCTTCGGCTAGGGCGCGGATGCAGGCGGCGGCGTCGGACGATCCGCCCCCAAGCCCGGCGGCCGCAGGCAATCGCTTGATCAAACGGAACCTGCCTGTCAAAGCGTCTGGCGCTCGGGCGCTGAAGGCGCGAGCGGCGCGAGCGACCAGGTTGTCCTCAAGGGGCCCGGTGTCCGGGGCGGCGCTGCCCTCAACAGCGAGTTCAAACCGCTGGCCAGGCGAATGTCCTAGCCAGTCCGATTCGCCGGCAAAAGCCGTCAGGCTCTCAATATCGTGAAAGCCGTCCAGCCGCCGCCCGACGACCGTCAGGGTCAAATTTAATTTTGCCGGAGCGCGATACCACCGCATGGGGGCGAAAGGCCGCCCTAGCCGCCGCTCGCCTTCGTTGTCGATGTGTCGTGGGGAGCCGGACCATTTGGACCGGGATCGGGGAGCCCGAACTCGATCTTCTTGAGGATCGCCGGCAGGTCTTCCGGTTCCGGATTCATGTCTCGCGCATGGTTCCATTGGAACCGCGCCTCAACCTTTCGATCAACGCGCCAATAAGCGTCGCCGAGGTGATCGTTCAGGACCGGGTCGGCCGGTTTCAGATCGACAGCACGCTCCAGCGTCTGCGTTGCTTCCGGATATTGCCCAAGCTTGAAGTGCGCCCAGCCTAAGCTATCGACGATATAGCCGTCATTGGGCCGCAGCTCGACGGCGCGACGAAGCATCTTGAATGCTTCGTCAAGGTTGACCCCCTGATCGACCCATGAGTAGCCCAAATAGTTAAGGACCAGCGGCTGATCGGGATAAAGCTCCAACGCCTTCTTGAAATCATCCTCGGCCTTCGGCCATTCCTTGGCACGCTCGAAACAAATCCCGCGAAAATAGAAGAGTGTCCAGTTGTCGCGCGTGGGAATCCCCACCGCGGCAATGGCCTTGTCGTAAGTCGCCGCGGCCTCCTTGTACTGTTTGGCCGCGCGCTGAACGCCGGCCAAAGCGCTCAAAGCGTCGACGTCATACGGCTTGACTGCTACGATCGCTTCGAGTTGCTTGATCGCTTGCTCCGACTGGCCGTCGCCATCGAGGACGAGCGCCCCCTGAATTTGTGCGTCTTGATAAAGCGGCGATGTCGTCGGCACGGACTCATACGTTGCGATCGCCAGTTCGTCCTTCTTCATCTCCTCGAAGAGATTGCCCAGCGTCACCGAGGTCAGATCATCGCCCGGCCGCAGATACAAAGACAGGCGAAGATAGACCAGCGCAGGCAACTCGTCACCCTGACGGATGCCCGCCGCGCCCAAGCCATAAAGCACTTCGGCTGCGCCTTCTTGGGGACTGTTCACCAACGGCCGCAGCGATCGATCAGCCTTAAGATCGGACATAGCGCGCTCGACAATCGGATGGTTCGGCGCGACCGATGAAAAGTCTTGGTAGACCTTCATCGCGCCGTCCCGGTCGCCATGCCCGGCCAAAAACCGAGCATAACCGTCTGCGAACCGAAGCGCGTTTTTGTCGGACTCGTAAGCCGACGCTAGGCGCCGCTGCGCCTCGGCGGTGTTGCCGCGCTCGTCTGCGATCAGTCCGGCGTGAAAATCACGAAATGCGGCGACCGCAGGGTCACGAATTCGATCGAGCGCCTCGATGGCGTGACGATAGTCGCCTTGTCCCGCATAGCTCCATGCCGTCAGCAACGCGGCAGTCACGTCGCCCGGTTGCGGATCCCGCGACTGAAGTTGCATGCGCGAGTCGACATAATCGCCGCGCTTCAGCAGGCTGACCGAGACGGCAAGGCGCGCGAGTTGATTGTGGGGATCGTGCGCCAATAAGCGTTCGGCAAGGGCGCTCGCGCCTTGGATATCGCCGTTTGCGAGCGATGCTGAAAATGCGCGTTCGATCAGATCCGGATTTCGCGGGTCGAGCCTGAGAACTTCAAGGTAATACGTTTCCGCCGCCGCGGTGTCTCGGTCCGCGCTCGCAATCAACCCGGCAAGATAGTTTCCGGTCTCACTGTCCCCGAAATTCGGCGCCGCAGAGGCGTCGGGAGTTGCAGCCGCCACCGCCGACCCTAGGGGAAAGCTGCAAGCGGCCACCGCGGCCAGCGCGCAAAGGACAAACGTTCGACGCCAAGACTTTTGTGTCACGACAGCTGCTTCTCTCGCGCTAACGAGCCCGTTGCGCCACACCATGGGACCCTCTGCGCCTCGGACTGCATTTCGATTCTAGCACGTGTTGCGTGGAAAAGAGGCGAATCTTGGTCGGACGTTGGTTCCCAAGCCGGGAATGACTTGGCGACTCTTCGCCCCCGATCCGGCGCGTTCATGCGACCTCATCGCGACCATGGCCGCAAAAAAATGCTTCGTCGGCCTGAAGGCCCGCCGCTCGCAGTCGCCGTCTGACGAACCGAGGCCTCAGCGCGCCATGCATGCGTCCACCATCCGCCTGAGTTCCGCTTCCCGACCGCGCTGCGGGCCGCCTTGCTCCTCCCGCCCGGCGTTGCCCGACTGCTCGATGGCGTCGGCGACGCAGCGGCAGGACGCATCGCATTCGTCGGACGTTCCCCCCGCATTTATGCAGGAGCGGTGGCACGCGGTCAGGAACGCGGGACGATTGAGGTTCGGCGGTGGCGTCGTCGCAATCAGGCCGGAGACCGCGACGGCCCAGACCACGCCAATCAAGATCGGCTGATGAACGAGATAGATCGCGAGACTGTGCCGTCCAGCGAACGCGATCGATCGGACAGGCGCAGACCGCGCGCGCCAGCGCTGGGGCCTGGTCAGCCAGGGCAGGGCGCCTGGCAGTCGAGCAAGCCCGAGCCCAAGCAGCGTGACCCCGGCCCACGGCAGCAGCGGACGCCAGTCGAGCGTGTTGGGCAGGGCTTCCCCGAGGCCGAGCCAGAGGAGCATTGGCGCGTCGAACGCCTTCGACGGGAACAGGAATGGCAGAACGATCGCCGTCGCCCCGGCGGCCAGGCTTGGCCAGGCAGGCGCTTTGATCAAAGGCAGCGCCAGCAAGCTCGCCGCAGCGATGCAGTGAAGGATTCCGAACCAGATCGCCAGCCCGGGCGCGAAGACCGAACTTCCGACCGTCACCAGCGCGGCGGCGCCGGCCACGAGCGCCAGTCGCTTTCCGAAAGGGGTCAGATTCAGCCGGTCGCGATGCGCCAGCGCAAGCGATACGCCCGCCAGCGCAAGGAAGGCGCCTGCGACCGTATGCGACAGGAGCCGCATCGGCAGCGTGAACGGCAGGAGCGGGGAAACAAGCCGGAAATCGGCGAGATCCCAGCTCAAGTGGAACGCGGCCATGCCGATCAGCGCGACGCCGCGCGCGACGTCAATCGCGTCGACGCGGCCAGCGGATTTTGGCCGCTGGTCCGTCCGTTGCTCCTCGCCGCTCACGCCGCGGATTCGAACACGGAGTTGTCGAGAACGAACTCACCCTCGAATTCGACCGGCCCGGTCATTAGCAAATGGCTGTCCGGCTCTCGCCATTCGATCACGAGTTCGCCGCCCGGCAGGCGGACGGCCGCCTGGCGTGTTAACAGCCCGAGACGAACGCCCGACACGACGGTCGCGCAGGCGGCAGAACCGCAGGCGAGCGTCAGACCGACGCCGCGCTCCCAGACGACGGCGGTGACCGCGTCGGGCGCGTCGATCCGAGCGAAGGTCGCGTTCACTTTTTCGGGAAACATCGGATGCACCTCGATGCGCGCGCCCCAGCCGGCCGCATCGACGCTTGCAAGGTCGTCGACGAAGAACGCCGCATGTGGGTTTCCCATATTGACGGTTGCAGCGGGGCCCAGGGCGGCCAGCGGATCGCCTTCCCGCCAGTCGAGGTTGACCCGTCGCGTGTCCGCGACAGCGCGTGCAAGCGGAATGCCCATCCAGTCGAGCCGCGGCAGACCCATATCGGCCTGATACTTCGAGGGTCCGACGCGCTCGCAGGCAATAACGCCGGCTTCCGTCTCGACCGCCAGGGCGGCGACGCCGAACTCATGACTGAGCCTGTCGGCCACACAGCGCGTGCCGTTGCCGCACGCCCCGGCGAGGCTGCCGTCGTTGTTGTAGATTTGCATATAGGCCGAGGTTCCCGGCGAACGGGGGTCGCTGAGCACCATCATCTGATCGTAGTCGAGTCCAGACGCGCCATGGATCGCGCGCGCCTCTGCGGCGCTCGGCGCAAAAGAAGCGCCCCGCAGATCGAGGACGAGGATCCTGTTGCCCGCCCCGTTCATCCGCTGAATTGCCCGCCCCGCGAGCCTGCTTCCGTTCAACCCGTCAGTCTCCCCTCGCGACATCGCCCGCGACCGGCCGGCGCGCCGAACGCTCGATCGCGTGCGCGCCGAGCCGCGTCAAGGCCTCACGCAGGGCCTCGTCGCCGATCGCTGCGGCCGCCTGCCTCGCTTCCGTCTCGGCTGTCTTGCTGGGCGCAGGCGGAAGCTGGCGTTTTTGTCTCAGCGGCGGCAACGGCCCTTGTCGGAAGGCGACCCTGTCGACGCAGCGCCAGCCGAGATGAGCGTTGACCCGCTCGACGATGATCGCCGCATTGTGCTGCGCCTCGAGAGCGAAAGCGCCTTCGAGCCTTAAGACCAGCGTCGCGGGAGCGACCGGACTTTCGGGATCCCGCTTGGCCGGACGCGGTGGCCATTGCAATTGCAAAGGCCTTGCGTACCGGGCGATGACGTTGCCGACAATCGCCGGCCAGTCGGCGATCAGGCTCGTTTCGCCGAGACCGCGCGCAGCAAGGGCCTCGTCGATCACGCCGAGCATCAGTTCATCAAGCGGCTTGGCGCCGCGGCGACCACCGGTCATGGTCGGCGAAGGGAGTGACGATATCGCATGAACGACAATGTAGGCGCGCTGGGGCTTGAGGAAAAGCGAGATGCGATCGTTGCGCGAACCTTGCGATGGTGGGACCGCGCACGGCGTTCTCTCGCCTGGCGCGCCGAGCCGGGGGCGGCGCCCGATCCCTATAAAGTGTGGCTCTCGGAGGTTCTGCTGCAGCAGACGACTGCGCAGGCGGCGACGCCATACTACCGGGCGTTCGTCGAGAAATGGCCGACCGTCGAGGATCTCGCAGCGGCGCCGATCGAGTCGGTAATCAGCGCTTTCGCAGGGCTCGGCTACTATTCGCGGGCGCGAAATCTGCATGCCTGCGCGCGGGAGATCGCCAGTCAGGGCGGCCGGTTTCCTGCCGACGAGGCGGCCTTACGAGCTCTTCCCGGCGTCGGCCCCTACACCGCCGCGGCGATCGCGGCAATCGCCTTCGACCGTCAGGCGGCGCCGGTCGACGGCAATATTGCGCGCATCCTTGCCCGTCTGCTCGGCCTCGAGAGGTCGGTCGCTGATTCGCGGACGGCCATTGGGGCCGCGGCCCTCGCACTCGCCCCTCGGCGTCGCGCTGGCGACTTTGCCCAAGCGCTTATGGACATCGGCGCGACCCTCTGCCGGCCCCGCGCGCCGGATTGCGCAGCGTGTCCGCTGAGCCCGGATTGCGCTGCGTTCCGCTCCGGCGCTCCCGAGACCTTTCCGCGCAGACCCGCGGCGAAGGCAAAGCCGCGGAGAACAGGCGCCGTCTTTTTCGCGCACCGAGCCGACGGAGCGTTCCTTGCACGGCGGCGGCCCCCGAGGGGCCTGCTCTCATCGACCGTCGAGCTTCCGGGCACGCCGTGGACGGCTGAAGGTCCGGGCGCAATCTGGGCGGATGGGGCGCCGGTCGCCGCGCCATGGCGCCGCGTGCCCGGCGCCGTGGACCAGGTCTTCACCCATTTCGCGCTGAGCCTCGCCGTCTACGCGGCGCCCTATCAGGGGGACGCCCCCGACCGGCACTTCTGGGTGATGCGGGAAGCGGTCGGCGCGGCGGGCTTCTCCAACGTCATGCGCAAAGCGGTCTCCCATGCGGTCGAGGCCGGACATGGGGCACAAAGCGAAGCGTCGTCATAAAAAAGTAGGCCTTGCATGGTCTGCTCCATGTTCGGTTTGGGCGCCGCGTTGGTCGAATCCGCTTGAAAAGGCAGAGCGATTGCCGATAGCCTGACCCTTCTGACCGCATGGAGCCATCTTGGGCAAACTCGGCGCAATCTCCGCCGTACGGGACGTCGTTTCCTCAGCCGGCCGCTCGGCTTGGACCGAGAGCCTGCGAGCGAGTTTCGAACACGTGACAACCTGGGTGTTCGATCTCGACAATACGCTTTACCCTTCCGACAGCGGCATCTGGCCGTTGATCGACGAACGCATTACGCTGTTTCTGATGGACCTCTTCGGGCTCGACGGACAGTCCGCCCGGGCGCTGCATCAGCATTATTACCTATGCCACGGCACGACGCTGCGCGGTCTCATCGAGGAGAACATCGACGAGGCCGATCGGTTTCTGGAATTCGTGCACGATATCGACCGCTCTATGCTGATACCGAATCCGATCCTCGCCCGCGAGGTCGCCCGGCTGCCAGGCCGAAAGCTGATCTTCACCAACGGCTCGCGCAACCACGCCATTCTGACCGTCCGCCAGCTCGGGCTCGACGGCCTGTTCGAGGACGCCTTCGACATCGTGGCGGCAGGCCTGATGCCCAAGCCTGCCGAGGCGGCCTACGAAACCTTCTTTGCGCGCTACCAGATCGACCCGAGGTCCGCGGCGATGTTTGAGGACGTCGCGAAAAACCTCGCGGTTCCGCGGGCGCGCGGCATGACGACGGTGCTCGTGACGCCGAAGGCCGGGCAGGCCGACCATCGTCAGCCGCACGACCGGACAAACGCCCAAGCCGCGGCGGGTCTGGCCGACGTCGTGACCGACGATTTGTGCGGTTTTCTCGCGACGCTCAACGATCAACTGGGCTAGCGGGGCTGCTTCGCCGAGACGGGCTTTCGCGCGACTCCGGGATCAGTACTTCTCGATGCCGACCCACTGGGCGTCCGAGTAGCGCTCGCCGGCCGCGAAGCCGGGAGGCAGGATGCGCTCGATTTCGGCGAGCCGGGCCGCGTCCAGGTCGAGATCCGCCGCGGCGGCGCATTCGTCGAGGTGCTCAGCGGTGCGGGTGCCCGGAATCGGCGCAATGTTCGGCGCCTTGGCGAGGATCCAGGCAAGCGCGAGCGCCGCCGGCGCAACGCCCCAGGACTTGGCGAGGTCGAGGAAGGGCCGGACACGGTCGCGGTTGCGTCGCCAGTTGAGCCCCTGGAAGCGCGGATTGGACGCGCGGAAATCCTTGGCGTCAAACGCTTCGACGTCCTGCAGGACGCCGCTGAACAGGGCGCGCCCGACTGGCGAGAACGCGACCAACAGCGCGCCGGTTTCGGCGCAGGCCTGGATGAGCCCAAGTTCGGGCGTGCGGGTCCAGAGAGAGTACTCGGACTGGACAGCGGCGATGGGATGGATGGAATGCGCGCGTCGCAACGTGTCGGGGGCCGCCTCGCTGAGGCCGATCGCCCCGATCTTTCCAGCCTCGACAAGCCGGCTGAGCTCGCCGACCGTGTCCTCGATCGGAATCCGCCTGTCGACGCGGTGCACGTAATAGAGGTCGATGCGCTCGACGCCGAGGCGGCCTCATCGATCCCTCGAGCGCCTCGCGCATGTGGGCTGGGCTGTTGTCGTGCTCGCGTCGGCCGTCGGGAAACAAGCGGATGGCGAACTTGGTCGCGAGCGTGATTCGCGCCCGGCGGCTCCGGTCTTCGGCCAGGAACTTCCCGATGATGGTCTCGCTGAGGCCATTCCCGTAGGCGTTGGCGGTGTCCCAGAAGTCGATCCCGAGGTCGAGAGGGGACTGCCTGGAGATTGGGGGTGCGGGCGCCGAAGCGGTAATTTCGCGTCTGATCTTCTGATCGGGGGTAGGCGCGTGGCTTGGATTGTGAGGTTGGTGAAAACCGGAGCTGACGGTGAGAGACAGTGCGCCGACGTCTTGAAGATCAACCGGCCTGATGATCTCGGTGATATCGCCAACTTAGGGTTGACCCTGGCGGAAGGGAAGCTGTTGCTGGCCGGCCTCCAACAGGAGATCGTCGCGGCGCAGGCCAAGGGCCACGCCGTTCGGCGGCCGGACTGCCGAAGCTGTGGCGAGGTGTGCCGAGTGAAGGATTACCGGGACCATGCGGTCGCGACACTTTTCGGCCAGGTCACGGTGCGGCTTCCCCGCTTTCGCTGTGCCGGGTGCGGCGGCAACGAAGCCGGCCATGGTTGGCCATCGTATTGCCGCTCGACGCCGGAGTTGGATCAGCTTCAGGCGCATCTGTCTGCCCTGATGACTTACCGGGTGGCTGCTGACGTGCTGCGGCAAATGTTCCCGGTCGATGCCGGAAACAACCCGGAAACTTTGCGTTTGCACACTCTGAAAATTGGTGCGGAGCTTCGGGATCAGGCCGCGGTGCGGCCTGATCCGGCGGCTTCCTCGATCACCGTGACCTTGGATTCGACTTTCATCCGCGGCTGCGAGGACGGCGAGCGGCATCTGGAGGTGCGGATCGGCAATGTTGAAACGGAGACTGGCGGGCGGCAGGTTTTCGGCGCCGTCGCCAGAGCCGATACGGACATCAAAGTGCTGATCCGCCGCAGCCTCGACGCGGTCGGGCGAACCGAGGACACGGCGCTGACCGCGTTCACCGACGGGTGCTCCGGGTTGCGGCGCATTTTGGCTGATGCCGGTGTCACCGAGACGCCAGTGCTCGACTGGTTCCACATCGCCATGCGGCTGCAGCACCTGGAGCAAACAGCCGGCGGTCTGTCGGCGGATGACCCGGCAAGGGTGGCGGCGAAGGCGGTGATTGTCGCGGAGGTCGAGCGCCTGCAGTGGAGGCTGTGGAATGGCAAAGCCAAGGATGCTGATATCAGCATCGGTCGTATCCGCACAGTGATGCATCATTTTCAGGGTGAACAAGGGCAGCCGAGGTCCATTGCGCCTTCGAGAAAGCTGTGGACCGCCTTGCACGCATTGGATGCTTATCTCACCGGACAGAGCGACTGGTTGGTCAACTACGCCGAGCGGTACCGTGCCGGATTGCGGGTCGGCACCGCGATCACCGAAGGGACGGCCAATTTTCTGGTGAACCGCCGGATGAACAAATCGCAGCAGATGCGCTGGTCGCGGCGAGGGGCGGATCTTCTGCTTCAGGTTCGCAGCGCCGTCTACAACGGCACGCTCTGCTCCGGCTTCGGACAGAGATTCCAGCCTGCCAACGACCCGCTCCCGCAAGCAGCGGTTGCGGCCTAACACCCCCAATCTCAAGGCAGTCCCAGTTTTGTGCGCCTATCTCTTTGAAAAGATGGAGACGCTGCCAAGACTGCGCCGGCCATATCGAAGACCAATGCCCGGTAGAGGGAAGGGCAAGCGCTCGCCCCTCTCCTTCCGCCTTGGGCGGCGGTGGACGTGTGAGCCGCCGGACGAAAGGATGCCCGCGATTTGTTCAAAAGCCATCCGGCTCTAGGATGACGGCGATTTATCCCTCCTGCTCGTCCCCCGTCATGCCGGCAGGCCGCGGGGTCTCGGGCCGCCGGTCGCCCAGTCGAGCAATTCGGCCGTGTGGACGACGGGCAGCGCGGTTCCGGCGGCGATCTGGGTGATGCAGCCGATGTTGCCGGCTGCGATGAGGTCAGGCGCCGTGCTTTCGATGTTGGCCACCTTGCGCTCGCGCAGCCGGGCCGCCATCTGCGGCTGCAGCATGTTGTAGGTTCCGGCCGAGCCGCAACAGAGGTGTCCCTCCGGCGGGTCGACCACCATGAACCCCGCATCCCGCAACAGCTGCTTCGGCTCGTTGCGGACCTTCTGCCCGTGCTGCAATGAGCATGCGCTGTGATAGGCCACGCGCCGACTCATCGGGCGTGCTGGCGGTTGGAGCCCGATCTCGCTCATCCATTCCGTGATGTCGCGCGTGAGCGCGGAAACGGCTCGGGCCGGCTCGGCAAGTTCGGGGTCGTCGCGGAACATGAAGCCGTAATCCTTGACCATCGTGCCGCAGCCGGCAGCGTTGACAACGATTGCGTCCAGCCCCTCCGCCGCGATGTCCCGGGACCACGCAAGGATGTTGGCGCGCGCAAAGGCGTGCGCGTCCTGCCCGAGATGGTGGGTGAGCGCGCCGCAACAGCCTGCGCCTTTGGACACGACAACTTCGCAGCCGTGCCGCGTCAAGAGACGGATCGTGGCCTCGTTGATCTCAGGCGCCAGGACCTGCTGGGCGCAACCGCTGAGCAGCGCCACGCGCCGGCTTCGAGTCACAGCCGGGAAAATCTGCGGCCGGTCGACCGGTGATGGCGCCGGCGCACGCGACGGCGCCAGCGCCAGGGTCGCCCGCAACGGAGCCGGCGCCCATCGAGCGAACGGCTTCACCACGCGCGAAGCCCCGAGCGCCGCTCGGAACAGACCGGGCCGGGGGAGAACGAAGCCGAGGATACGGCGAAAAGCGCGCTCCAGCCACGGCCGGCGATAGGTCCGCTCAATGTGACGCCGGGCATGATCGACGAGATGCATGTAGTTGACGCCGGAGGGGCAGGTCGTCATGCAAGACAGGCAGGAGAGGCAGCGGTCGACGTGCTTGACGACCTCCTCCGTCGCCGGGCGGTCATTCTCCAGCATGTCCTTGATGAGATAGATCCGCCCCCGCGGGCTATCGAGTTCGTCGCCAAGCAGCACATAGGTCGGACAGGTCGCGGTGCAAAAGCCGCAGTGCACGCACGCCCGGAGGATTTGCTCGGAGGCCTTGATATCGGGATCGGCCAACTGGGCCAGGGTGAAGTTCGTTTGCATGACGCTTACTGACCCTCGTGCATGCGGCCGGGATTGAGAACCCCGCGCGGGTCGAAGCTCGTCTTGACCCGTCTCATGAGCGCGGCCAGCGCCCCTTGCTGGGGTTCGAAGACCGAAGTGGTGCCGCGAATGGCGTCGGAGGCGACGACAAGCGTCGAATGACCGCCGCAAGGCGTCGTCGCGGCCCGCACCGCCTCCGCGCCGCCGTCGGACCCGGCTTCGCTCGCATCGAGGCTGAGCCAGATCAGGCCGCCGCCCCAGTCGTAGTAGGCGTCGGCGGACGCAAATCGCGCCCGCAACGCGCTCATCACCGAAGGCGAAAAGCTCGGCGTCGGGCATATCCGCCAGACGCAGCGGTCGGTGGTTTCTAGCAGCGGCCGCACCCGGCCGATCTCCGCCCAGAAGTGCGCCGTGTCGGCCGCGTCCAGGCGGATCCCGTGTCCAAGCAAAGTCTCGAGGGCGTTGGCGCGGAAAGCGACGGAAGGGGCCGGACCTTCGAGGCGCAGCCCCGTCACTGCGCCGAGGCCTTCGGCCACAGGAGCGACGCCCGATCGCCGCGCGACCGTCGCCGGCAGGTGCGCCGCCGCCGACACCTCGTAGGGCGTGTTCAGAGCCCGCGACAATTCGGCAATGGCGATCTCGTCCGCCATTCCCTGAATGAGGAGGGTGCAGGCCGTCTCGGGCCTCGGCATGACTTTCACAGTCGCTTCGCCAAGCACCGACAGGGTGCCGTAGGCGCCCGCCTGGAGCTTGCACATGTCGTAGCCGGTGACGTTCTTGACCACCTTGCCGCCGGCCTTCCAAACCTCGCCCCTACCGTTGATCGCCGAGAAGCCAAGAAAGTAATCGCGCGCCGCCCCAGCGCGGACCCGGCGCGGTCCGGCGAGGTTGCAGGCAAGGACGCCGCCGAGCGTGGGTTCGCCGCCGCCGCCGATGAGGGCGCGCCAGTCCGGAGGCTCGAAGGCCAGCATCTGCCGCTTTGCCTCGAGCGCAGCCTCGATCTCGGCCATCGGGGTGGCGGCGCGGGCCGTCAGGACGAGTTCGGCCGGTTCGTAGTCCACGATTCCGGCGAGCCGCGACACGTCGAGCCGATGCTCGGCGCGCGACGGACGGCCCAGCCCCCGCTTGCTGCTGCCGGCGATGATCTCGAGCGACTGGCTTTCGGCCGACGCCCAGGCGACGACCTCCGCAACTTGCGCGGCGTCCGAGGGTTGGAAGACGGTCATCCGTATTCCCTCGCTCAGAAGCGCGGCAGATCGGGGAAGCGAAGCTCACCGCCGTGGACATGCATGCGGCCAAGTTCCGCACACCGGCAGAGCTGCGGAAACACCTTCCCCGGATTGAGCAGGCTCTTGTCGTCGAAGGCGCATTTGAGACGCTGCTGCTGGTTGAGGTCGATCTCGTTGAACATCGTGTCCATGAGGTCGCGCTTCTCGACGCCCACCCCATGCTCGCCGGTCAGAACGCCGCCCACCTCGACACACAGCCGGAGGATATCGCTGCCGAACGCCTCCGCGCGCTCGAGTTCCCCGGGCTTGTTGGCGTCGTAGAGGATCAGCGGATGCAGGTTGCCGTCGCCCGCGTGAAACACGTTGGCGACGCGCAAGCCGTAGCGCGCCTCCATTTGCTTCATGCGCAGGAGGACGTCGCCGATGCGCTTGCGCGGGATCGTGCCATCCATGCAGTAATAGTCCGGGGACAATCGGCCGACCGCCGGAAACGCGGCCTTGCGCCCGGCCCAGAACAAGAGGCGCTCTTCTTCGGACTGGCTGGCGCGGCAAGTGGTTGCGCCGTGCCGAGCGGCAATCGTCTCGACCGCGGCGATGAGATGATCCACCTCCGCCTCGCAGCCGTCGAGTTCGACGATCAGCAGGGCTTCGGCGTCGAGCGGGTAGCCGGCATGGACGAACGCCTCGGCCGCTTCGACCGCCAGGCGATCCATGATCTCCATTCCGCCGGGAATGATCCCCTCGCCGATCACCGCAGCTACGCAATCGCCGGCGCCCTCGACGGTGGAAAAGCCGATCATCAGCGCCCGCGCTCCCGGCGGCGTCGGGAGCACGCGCACCGTCACCTCGGTGACGACGCCGAGCATCCCCTCGGAACCAACCATGACGCCGAGCAGATCATAGCCGGAGGCGTCGAAATGCTTGCCGCCGAGGCGAACCACCTCGCCGTCCATCGTCACCATTTCGATGCCGACGACGTTGTTGGTGGTGAGGCCGTATTTCAGACAGTGCACGCCGCCCGAGTTCTCCGCCACATTGCCGCCGATGGTGCAGGCGATCTGGCTGGAGGGATCCGGGGCGTAATACAATCCATGGGCCTGCACGGCGTGGGTGATTCCCAGATTGGTCACCCCCGGCTGCACGACCACGCAACGGTTGGCGATGTCGATGTCGAGGATGCGCTTGAACTTGCCGAGCCCGAGCACCACGCCGTCCTCCAGCGGCAGCGCCCCGCCCGACAGCGACGTTCCGGCCCCGCGCGGCACGACCTTCACACCGTTGGCCGAGCAGTAACGCATGACTTCGGCAACCTGTGCGGTCGTCTCCGGCAGCGCCACCACCATCGGAAGCTGCCGGTAGGCGGTCAGTCCATCGCATTCGAAGGCGCGGCGCTCGTGCTCGGCGTCGATCACCCCCTCGCCCGGCACGATGCGGCGCAGGGCCGCGACGATCTCGGCGCGACGAGCAAGCACGGTTTGGTCGGGCTCTGGCATCGTGATCATTGGACACCTCCAACCGTCGGAATGACCCAGGGAAAGACGAACTGCTGGCGCGCGACAAGCACGTCGAGCAGCGGGATCGGGATGATGCCGCCTAAGAAGACGCCCGCGACCCGGCGCCTTCCTGGCCCCATCAGCTCGACGCAAAGGCAATCCCGTCAGCGGATCTCGCTTCACATCGCCCTTCGAGACGCCGCTTGGGGCCCTTGTCAGGACGATAAGGCCGAGAGAGGAAAGCCTACGCTTCTCCCGCCGCCGGCTGGCCCGGCCCCTTGCCGAACAGCCGCTTGAACGACGCCGAGACGTGGTGGCGCAGCATGGCGATGCGGCGGTCGCCTTCTGAGGTCACCCAGTTGAACTGGATCACCCGCCGCTCGCCGGAATAGGGCTTGTGGCCGTGCCAGGAGTTTTCGGACCGCTTGAACGCGATGAGCGTGCCGGCGTCCGGCGGCACTTCCGTGATGACGTCGTCGAGATTGTCGGCCGACCTCAGCAGCCTGAGGCGGCCGCCCGGATGCTCCCATTCCGGGTTCATGTAGATCAGCAGGGTCAGGATCTTCGACTGGGTGTCGGTATGGATGCGTCCGTCCTTCGGGCTGCAACGGCCGCGGACCGTCACCGTATGCGGCCGGCCGCCGAGATCGACGCCGAACTTCTCCTCGAAGGCTTCGCGGAATTCGTCGCTCGCCATCTCGTCAAGCAGATCGCCGAAATAGCGCCCATAGGAAACCTGGTCCACCGGGAAGCTGCCGCTCTCCGCGATCTTCGGATAGTCGCGATTGATGTCGGCTTGGACCTCCGGCCTGACAAACCCTGGCACGACGAAGAACGCGAACGGCTCCTTCGTCACCGGCGCCGCCTTCAGCGCCTCCATGTCGAGATTTCGCAACGCCATTTAAGCGGACTCCTCGGTCAGCTTGCCCTCCCGGCTCGGCGCGGCAACCTAGTTTTCGCCGCGCTGCCTGTCAAAACAGCGTCGGCCGTTTGCCCCGCGGACCGCGCGGGCGCGCCCGCAGCTGTGTGCAAAAGCTCGGCCAGCCGGTGAAAGGTCTCCTTGCGGCCGGAGGTCCTGCGCCAGACGAGCGCGATCCTTCGCCAGGGGCGGTCGCCGGCCAGCGGCGCGACATGCAGGTCGAGCCCGGCGGTGAGGCCCGAGGCGACCGCCATCCCGGGCACCACGGTCACGCCGAGGCCGCTCGCCGCCATTTGAACGAGCGTGTGCAGGCTCGTCCCCTGAAGCGCAACGTTGCGGCGCGCGCCCTCGAGCTGGCAGGAGGTCAGCGCATGCTCGCGCATGCAATGGCCGTCCTCGAGCAGGAGCAGGTCCTCGGTCGCCATGTCGTCGGGTCGAACGGTCGTGAGCGACGCCAGCCGGTGGCTCTTCGGACAGACGACATAGAACGGATCGAGCGCAATATCCTCGCTCTCGGCGTCGTCGAGCGGAACGGGAAGCGCCAGAATCGCCGCGTCGAGCTGACCCGCATCCAGCCGGGCGAGGAGCGGGGCGGTCTGCTCCTCGCGCAGGTAAACCTTCAGTCCGGGCGCGGCCTGCCGAAGCAGCGGCAGTATCAAGGGCAGAAGGAACGGCCCGATGGTCGGGATGACGCCGAGCCGCAACGGACCGGAGAGCGGGTCCTGCGCCGAAAGCGCGACATCGACCAGATCCTCGGCGTCCTTCAGGATCGCCCGGGCCCGTTCCGCGATCTCGGCGCCGATGCCGGTCAAGGCGACGGAGCGGCGGGTCCGGTCGAACAGCGTGACGCCGAGCGCCTCCTCCAATTCCTGGATCGCGGCGCTGAGAGTCGACTGACTGACGAAACAGGCCTCCGCCGCCTGACCGAAGTGGCAGCGGTCGGCGAGCGCGACCAGGAACCTGAGCTGGCGAAGGGTCGGGAGGGCTTTCATTCTCGGCCTGTTTGATCGGTTCAGTCGATTATAGCAATCGGTTTTTTGGGCTTCCTTCGATTGTTGCAGTGCGGTATATCCCCTACGCCCGCCCGCCGCCAAGGCTGGGCGCACGCGCGGGCCCAATAACGACAATCCGTAGATCCCACTATCGCATCAGCGAGGACGCTTCATGTCGCTCATCAATACCGAAATCAAACCGTTCAATGCGACCGCCTTCAAGAACGGCAAGTTCATCGACGTCTCCGAGGCGTCCGCCAAGGGCAAGTGGTCGGTGTTCTTCTTCTATCCGGCGGATTTCACCTTCGTCTGCCCGACGGAGCTCGAGGACCTGGCCGACCACCAGGCCGAGTTCGACAAGCTCGGCGTCGAAATCTACGGCGTATCGACCGACACCCACTTCAGCCACAAGGCCTGGCACGACACGTCGAAGGCGATCAGCAAGATCAAGTACGCCCTGATCGGCGATCCGACCGGCCGGCTGTCGCGCAATTTCGACGTGTACATCGAGCGGGATGGGCTCGCCGACCGCGGCACATTCGTTGTCGACCCCGAGGGCAAGATCCAGATTGTCGAGATCACCGCCGGCGGCGTCGGCCGCAATGCGGTCGAGCTGATCCGCAAGATCAAGGCGGCGCAGTACGTCGCGGCCCATCCGGGCGAGGTCTGTCCGGCCAATTGGGAAGAGGGCCGCAAGACCCTCGCGCCCTCGCTCGATCTCGTCGGCGCGATCTGAGTTGCATGGAGGGGCGGCGTCTCGCCGCCCCCCGCCAGACGGGCGGCGGCCCGCCGCCCAGGGAGCGCGGGACGCGCTCCGTCCGTTCGATGACATTGAATCCGGGGATCGACGCGAGGCCCCCGCCGCACATCAAGAGGCATACGGGGGCCGTCCATGCTCGACGATCAGATCAAAACTCAGCTCAAGGGCTATTTCGAGCGCATCCAGCGCCCGATCGAACTCGTCGCGTCGCTCGACGACAGCGACGCGTCCGCCGAGACGCGGGAACTGTTGCAGGAGATCGCCGCGCTCTCCGACCGCATCGCGCTGATCGACGACGGCGACCACGCGCGCAAGCCGTCCTTCGCCATCCGGCCCGCGGGCGAGGACGTCATGCTGACCTTCGCCGGCCTGCCGATGGGGCACGAATTCAATTCGCTGGTGCTCGCCCTGCTCCAGGCCGGCGGTCATCCGCCCAAGATTGCGCCCGAAACGGTCGAGCGGATCAAGGGCCTCGAGGACGAATACCGGTTCGAGACCTATTTCTCCCAATCCTGCCAGAACTGCCCGGAGGTGGTTCAGGCGCTGAACGTGCTCAGCGTGCTCAACCGGCATGTCCGCCATGTCGCGATCGACGGCGCAGCCTTTCCGGCCGAAACCGAGACGCGCGAGATCATGGCGGTTCCGTCCGTGTTCCTGAATGGCAAGCCGTTCGGCCAGGGTCGCATGAGCCTCGAGGAGATTCTCGCCAAGCTCGACAGCGGCGACGCCGCGCGCGCCGCTGAGCGACTGAACGCCAGGGCGCCTTATGACGTGCTGATCGTCGGCGGCGGTCCGGCCGGCGCGGCGGCGGCGATCTACGCCGCGCGCAAGGGCCTGCGAACCGGCGTCGTCGCCGAGCGGTTCGGCGGCCAGACGCTCGACACGCTCGGCATCGAGAACCTGATTTCCGTCCCCCATACCGAGGGGCCGAAGCTCGCCCGAGAGCTCGAAACGCTGGTGCGCGGCCATGACGTCGAGGTGATCGCGGCGCAGACCGCCGTCGGGCTCGCGCCCGCCGCCCCCGGCGGCCTCGCCGAACTGTGGCTCGCCAGCGGCGCGACGCTCAAAGCCCGCGCCGTGATCCTGTCGACCGGCGCGCGCTGGCGGTCGATGAACGTTCCGGGCGAGGCCGAGTATCGCAACCGCGGCGTCGCTTACTGCCCGCATTGCGACGGGCCGCTGTTCAAGGGCAAGCGCGTTGCGGTGATCGGCGGCGGCAATTCGGGGGTCGAGGCGGCGATCGACCTCGCCGGCCTCGCGTCTCACGTGACGCTGATCGAGTTCGATCCAAGGCTGCGGGCCGACGAAGTGCTGCAGACGAAGCTTCGCTCGCTGCCGAACATCACGGTTGTCACGTCGGCGCAAACGACCGAGGTGTTTGGCGATGGGACGAAGGTCGTCGGGCTGGCCTACAAGGACCGCGCAACCGGCGCGCCGCGCCGGCTCGACCTCGACGGGATCTTCGTCCAGATCGAACTCGTCCCGAACACCGAATGGCTCAAGGGGGCGGTCAAGCTCACGGGTCGCGGCGAGATCGAGGTCGACGCGCGTGGCGAGACGTCCGCCTATGGCGTGTTCGCCGCGGGCGACGCGACGACCACGCCGTTCAAGCAGATCGTGATCGCAATGGGCGCCGGCGCCACGGCCGCCCTGTCCGCCTTCGATTGCCTCATCCGCGCTCCGGCGCCGATGGTCGAGGCGGCGTGACGGTAGGGATGATTTTTCACGACCAAGGGCGCAAAGGAACAGAAAGTTCCCTTCGTGATCCTTCGTGTCCTTGGTGGTGAGTCTCAACCGCCGATTGCCGCGCCTCGACATTCGGGCTTAGGCTCGCGGTTTCGCGGGCGATCGGCGCCCGCGCCAAAGGACGAGTGCGACAATGGGCAAGATCCTGGTCATCGGCGCAGCAGGTTTGATCGGCGCGGAAGTCGTCAAGGCGCTCGGCGCGGAAAACTGCATCCGCGCTTCGCGCTCGTCGGACGAGAAAGTCGACATCTCAGATCCGAAATCGCTCGCGGCGCTGTTCGCGCGCGTCGGCCCAGTCGACGGGATCGTCTGCACCGGCGGCGCGGCGAGGTTCAAGCCCTGGGATCAGTTGACCGACGAGGACTGGACCTTCTCGCTCGCCAACAAGCTCTTGGGTCAGGTCAACGTCGTCCGCTACGGAGCGAAGAGCGTGAGGCCCGGCGGCGCGATCACCCTGACCACCGGCCTCGCCGCGCAATATCCTTCGCCGGGCAGCGCGATCATCACCACGGTCAATTCCGCGGTCGAGGCCTTCGTGCGCGCCGCGGCGGTCGAGCCGACGATCACGATCCGCGTCAACGCCGTCTCGCCCGGCTGGGTGGCCGAGACCCTGACGGCGATGGGCCGCGATCCGGCGGGGGGCATCCCGGCGGCCGACGTCGCTGCGATCACGGTTCGCCAGTTCCGCGAGGGCGCCTCCGGCTCGGTCGCGCCCGCGGCGAAGAGCTAGAGCCGAATCTCCTAGGCCGCCCGATGGACACATGCGGACGGACGGCGTCTCGCCGCCCTGAAGGCGCGCGAGACGCGCGCCGTCCGTTCCGGCGGGCGGCATCCCGGCCGCCGACGTTGCCGCGATCATGGTCCGCCAGTTCCGCGACGGCGCCTCCGGCTCGGTCGCGCGCGCGGCGAAACGCTAGAGCCGAGTCTCCTCGGTCGCGCGACGGACACATGCGGACGGGCGGCGTCTCGCCGCCCTGAAGGCGCGCGAGACGCGGCGCCGTCCGTGAGCCGTCCGCCGGCGACGCTCGATCGGACGGTCGTCAGCCCGCTGCGGTTTCGCGGTCCCGCCGAATGGCTGCGATATGGTCCGGGCCTATGCCGCAGCAGCCGCCGACGATGGTCGCTCCAACCGCGATCCAGGCTCGTATCCAACGCAGATAGGCCGCCGGATCGAGGTCTGCGCGCAACTGCGATAGTCCTGCGTAGGGTTCGTCCGACAGAGGTTCAGGCGCAAAGGCGTTTGCGTAGACGCCGAGCCCGACGTTCCGGCGTCCAGCGCCGTCGATCGCGCGACGGGCCGCGACGACGGCGGCGCTCATCGCCTCGGGTTGGCTGCAATTGAACAGAACCGCCGCGACCCCGCGCTCGAGCGTCGCCTCGACCGCTTCGCCAACGGGTTCGCCCGAGCGCAATTCCGGGGGGCCCGAGCGGCCCTCCTCGTCGCGCAGTGTGAACGACACGTAGCTGGGACGGTCAGTCCCGTTGACCGCGGCGAGCGCGGCGAAGGCTTCGCGCGTCGAACTCTGGGTCTCGATCAGCCAAAGATCGACATGAGCGACGAGGCCCTCGACCAACTCGCTGAGGACCGCCGGCGCCGCCTCCGCGTTGAAGCGCTTGGGCTTATAACTGCCGAACAGCGGCGGCAACGATCCGGCCACCTGAACGGGACGCGGCGCAGTGCTCGCCACGGCGCGCGCAATCCGGCCGGCCCTGGCCGCCAGCACGCGACCTTGCAGACGAAATCGCTCCTCGCCGATCATGTGCGGCAGGAGACCGTAGGAGTTCGCCGTGATGATGTCGGCGCCGGCCTCGACATAAGCCTGGTGCGCCCGGGTTACGAATTCGGGCGCCTCGATCAGCGAGAGGGCGGACCACTCGGGCAGCCGGAAGGGAGCGCCCATGCTCTCGAGAAGCCGGCCCATTCCCCCATCGAGAATCACATACGCGCTCGTCGCCAACTTTGGTCCTCGTGTTTCGCCGCGCCAAAGCCGCCGGCAAAGCGGATCTCCGGCCGGCGCTAATCCATTTCGAAGGCGATCATATAAAGTCTGTCAATTTAATATATCCTGTAGAGGGCATCATTCTGACCGATGGCTTCGCTCCCGGCTCTACGCCCCGCGGACATGCGGCGCAGAAGACGACCTCGGCCGGCGCGACCCTTACGAAAGACGGGGAGACATGACGACAGAGTCCGACGCCGGCGCCGTCGAAGCCCTGGAGATTGGAGCGGCCGACTATCTCGGCCTCCCCTCCGTGAGGCGGGTCGCGCCGCGATGGCGCATCGAGTTGGTTCCCCGGGCGCCGCGACCGGCCGCAGCGTGTCCGGCGGGGACGCCGCGAGCGCGGAGCTGGCGCACGCGACGGCGCTGATCGATGCGGTCGAGCGGGCTCCCGAGCCGCAGAGGCCGGGCGAGCCGGTCGACGCGCTCGAGACGGCGCTCGCGCTCGCCGAGCGGACAGCGCCCGATCTGGCGGAGTCTCTGAGGCCGGTCGCCGCCGATCTTCCGTGGCGCAGCGGCTATGCAGCGCGGCCCGACGCGCCGGGCCTCGAGCGCGGTCTCAAGTGGGCGGAACTGATCGGGCCTGTCGCGCCCTGGCGGAGCGATTCGGTCTGTCTGGGGCTGCTCTTGCTGGCGCCGGGGCTGTTCTACCCGCCTCACCGCCACCGGGCGGTGGAGGTCTACACGCTGCTCGTCGGGGAAACGACGTGGACCGTCGGATCCGCCACGCGCCGCCTCAGGCCCGGCGATATCGTGCTCCATCGGAGTGGCGAGGCGCATGCGATGCGCGCCGGCGCGGACCCGCTGCTCGCCATCTACACGTGGACCGGCGACGTCGAGACGGCCTCGACCTGGTGCGAGGACGCAACGAACCCGAAGGACTGAAGGCCACGCGTCCGCGGCGAAGGCTAAGCAAACTCTCGTTGGCCGCCCAACGGATGCTTGCGGCGGTCGGACGGGCGGCGTCTCGCCGCCCCAAAGGGCGTCCGAAAGGACGCCCGTCTTTCGACGGGCAATGGGCGCGCGGGACGCGCGCCGTCCGTTGGCGAGGCGCAGTCCGCGCAATCCTGCTCAGAGCTGGATGATTTGAGGGCGACTCCCGAGGTCGGTTCCGAGTCACGCCGCCCCGCATGGCCCGCCGCGCCATCATTGCGAACCTTCGTCGGACCCTAACTGCTTTCCGCACTCCATCCGGCCTCCGGCCACCTTCCCCGCTTCGCGGAGAAGGGGGATCGTTTTCGGCGCCGGCAGGCCCCATGTTATAGGCGCTTCCAGTTCGTCTGCGGGAGACACTGGCGATGGGCGTTGTGGTGAACGGCGACTGGCGAGCGGACGAGGATTTTCCGCGCGACCGGATAGGCCATTTCGTCCGCCCCGACTCGCCGTTCCGCAACTGGGTCACGGCCGACGGCGCGCCCGGGCCGACCGGCGCCGGCGGCTTTCACGCCGCGGCGCGGCGCTACCACCTGATCGTGTCGCTCGCCTGCCCGTGGGCGCATCGAACCCTCATTTTCCGCAAGCTCAAGGGGCTCGAGAGCATGATCTCGCTCTCGGTGGTCCACTGGCTCATGGCCGACCGCGGCTGGACCTTTGACGAGGGGCGCGGCGTCATTCCCGACCCGATCTTCGGCTTCAAAACGCTGAGCCAATTCTACGTCAAGGCGCGTCCCGACTTCACTGGCCGCGTCACGGTCCCGGTGCTGTGGGACAGGGAATCGAACACGATCGTCAACAACGAGTCGTCCGAGATCATCCGCATGTTCAACTCCGCCTTCGACGGCCTCGGCGCCGCGGAGGGCGACTATTACCCCAAAGATCTGCGACCCGAGATCGACGCGCTGAACGCCCGCATCTACGCGACGGTCAACAACGGCGTCTATCGCGCGGGCTTCGCCACGACCCAGGAGGCCTACGAGGAGGCGTTCCGGGCGCTGTTCGAGACGCTCGACGGGCTCGAGGCGCGGCTCGCGAATTCCCGGTTCCTCACCGGCGAACGACTCACCGAGGCCGACTGGCGGCTCTTCACCACCCTGGTCCGCTTCGACCCTGTCTATTTCGGCCACTTCAAGTGCAACCTCAGGCGGATCAAGGACTATCCGGCGCTGAGCCGCTACCTCAGCGAACTCTACCATTGGCCGGGCGTGGCCGAGACGGTCGATTTCTTCCACATCAAGCACCACTATTACCAGAGCCACCGCGGCATCAATCCGACCGGCATCGTGCCGCTCGGGCCGGAGATGGAGCTGTAGGGCGCCCCCTCGCCCCGCTTCAGCGGGGAGAGGGCTGGGGCGAGCCTTCTCCCCGTGATCCCCGGGTCAAGCCCGGGGAGGGAGAAGGGACGCTCCCCCGCCGGTCAGTCGGACGATCGGCCGTAACTCCCAAGCACGCCCCTCGTCCTGAGGAGCGGCGCCGCAGGCGGCGCGTCTCGAAGGACGCTCCAGAGCGCACGAAGGTTGCCGTCCGCTGCATCATCCTTCGAGACGCCGCGTTTCACGCGGCTCCTCAGGATGAGCGTGTTGTGTTGCAATGCCCAACGTCGCTCACCTTGGGGGTTACGATCGCCCGCAAATTGTCCCGCAACGCTTTGAAACGGTTGAATCCTCGCCCCGGAACGACGGGCGCGCCTTGTTCCGGCCGCCGCCGCGTGGCAAGCGGACGCCATGACCGACCTTTCCGACCGCGAGGCGCGCGCCGCGCCGCGCATCTCCTTCGTCTCGCTCGGCTGCCCGAAGGCGCTGGTCGACAGCGAGCGCATCCTCACTCGGCTTCGTGCGGAAGGATACGCGCTCTCCAAGACCCACGCCGGCGCCGACGCCGTGATCGTCAACACCTGCGGCTTCCTCGACAGCGCCAAGGCTGAATCGCTCAACGCGATCGGCGCGGCGATGGCCGAGAACGGCCGGGTCATCGTGACCGGCTGCATGGGGGCGGAGCCGGACGCGATCCGCGACGCCTTCCCGAACGTGTCGGCGATCACCGGCCCGCAGGCCTATGAGAGCGTGATGGAGGCGGTGCACGCCGCGGCGCCCGCGCCACACGACCCGTTCGTCGACCTCATGCCCGAGCAGGGGGTGAAGCTGACGCCGCGCCACTACGCCTACCTGAAGATCTCCGAGGGCTGCCGCAACCGCTGCACCTTCTGCATCATCCCGAAGCTGCGCGGCGACCTCGTTTCGCGGCCGGCCGGCGAAGTCCTGCGCGAGGCGGAGAAGCTGGTCAAGGCGGGGGTCAAGGAGCTTCTGGTGATCTCGCAGGACACCAGCGCCTACGGCCGCGACCTCCGCTACGTGACGAGCCCCTGGCGCGACCGCGAGGTTTCGGCGCGCTTCCTCGACCTCGCCCGCGAGCTCGGCTCGCTCGGCGTGTGGGTGCGGCTGCACTACGTCTATCCCTATCCGCATGTGGACGACGTGATCGAGCTGATGGCCGAGGGCCGTGTGCTGCCCTACCTCGACATCCCCTTCCAGCACGCTTCGCCGCGCGTGCTGAAGGCGATGCGCCGGCCGGGCGACCAGCAGAAGACGCTGGAGCGGATCAAGGCCTGGCGCTCGGCCTGCCCCGATCTCACCCTGCGCTCGACCTTCATCGTCGGCTTCCCGGGCGAGACGGAGGAGGATTTTGGCACGCTGCTCGACTGGCTGGACGAAGCCAAGCTCGACCGTGTCGGGGCGTTCCAATATGAGCCGGTCGCGGGCGCGGAGGCGAACGGTCTCGGGCTCGAGCCGGTCCCGCCTGAGGTCAAGGCCGCGCGCCACAAGCGCTTCATGCTGCGCGCCCAGGCGATCAGCGCCAAAAAACTCGCAGCCAAGGTCGGCAAGCGCGTTGCGGCGATCGTCGATGAGGGCGGCGCGCATACGGCCAAGGGCCGGACCAAGGGCGACGCGCCGCAGATCGACGGGACCGTGCACATCGCCACCCGCCGCCCCCTGCGCGCCGGCGACCTCGCGACCGTCAGGATCGACCGGGCGGACGCTTACGATCTGTGGGGGACGGCGGTGTGAGGGGGCGAAGGCCCGCGTCGCCTCAACTCTCCATTGCGGTGGGACGGTCCGCCTTCGCGTCTGTGAGCCTGCTGGCGGCCTGCGGCGGATAGGACAGCACCGCATCCCGGTATCCTGAGTCGGAATCCCTGTTCTGTATTTTCCGACAGTGCTGTGATGGTTAAGGGCGTGTTAACCACGGACGCCGCAAGCTGACGAAGCGGCGGGAGGCCGCCGGGGACACGCGCCCATGATGAAATACCAGTCACACGCGGTGACGGCTCAGCGGATCGAGCCGAAGGACAGCCCGGATGATTTTCCTACGCCTCCCTGGGCCACTCGAGCGCTAGTCGAATACGTCATCGACAATAAGTTGGCGCTGGCCTCGATGAGCTGCCTTGAACCAGCTTGCGGGGCTGGCCATATGGCCAAGGTTCTAAAGGAGTATTTTGGAGAAGTTCGGTGCGCCGACGCATTCCACTACGGATATGCGCCCGTGCGAGATTTTCTGACCTATCCTTATGAAACGAACGCTGTTGACTGGGTAATCACGAACCCGCCCTTCCGTCTCGCCGAAGAATTTGTTACGCGCGCCTTTCGGGTCGCGCGGAGGGGTGTTGCAATCCTTGCAAGGACAGTCTTCCTAGAAAGCGTTGGAAGGTACGAGAGAATATATACGAAAACGCCACCGACCAAGTTTGCGCAGTTCGTTGAGCGAGTTCCAATGATTCGTGCCTATCCGGTTAACGCCCACAGCCCCTAGATGTAGGATGCGTCCACGTGCAGAGCGATCTGGCCGCAATATGGCCAGACAAAGCCGACAGGCCAACGCGCGCGATCAAGATAGGCAGCATATGCCGCGTCATACGGAAAAAGCTCATGAAACTCTGGGACTGACTGGGGAAACCCAGATCGTCGCTCTGGCGGATTTCCATGGCCGGTTTGATAACCATCACCAGCCCTGGTGGGTGTGGGCGTTAACCGGACAGGCACGCAATGATTAAGGGGCGCTTGGATATCACGGCGACCACGGCAACCAGCTATGCATGGTTCGTCTGGGAGAAGCCGGGGCGAAAAGAACCGCGCCTTATTTGGGTTCCTCCCTGCCGACGAGACCTTGAACGAAAAGGCGACTACGCTTCGTCAGCGTCATAAACGGCGATTGCCGTCTGCAACTTCGCCACGGCCTCCGCGCTATTTCCTTTTGAAAGCGATGCCAATACGCCATCGACTGCGGCACGCAATCTTCTCCCTTTGATGCCTGGGGGACCTTTTGGCGGCAATTGGTTGGTAGGGGCGACCGACGGGGTTCCGAATTTCCCGGCCTTAACTTCTGCAACGCGCCCTTGGTTCACGCCGAACCAGCCCGCAATATCGTGTTCACGATCGCCGGGGGCGTCCATACCCAATACCATCGGCGCGTCGTTTGCCGTCAATGAATATCCGCTTGCCTTGGCCATCAACTCCACCCGAACCGCTCTGATATATTGAAGCATGGGTGAAGGACCGAGTCGAGATGCTGTTTAGGCCTGAACGTCTTAGGCATGCGTAGATTGACAGTCTGGCCCCGCAATTGCACAGCGGAACCCGCCGACGCGTTCGGCGCGCCGTCAGCCCTCGCGGCCGGGCGATGCCCCCGCGCTGCTACTGTGACGACCCCGCCCTCGCGCGCGCCACGCAGCGCGCCATTGTTAGGCGACGCACCGAAACGACCGAATCCATTCAAACAACCCGCGACCGTCATTGCGAGGAGCGACCCCCGGGTCGAAGAGCCCGGGGGGACGAAGACTGTATGTCCTTGCGCTGAGGCGGCGGCTCGCCCTCGATGCGCGTTGCGAGGGTTGCCCGGATAGGCCGGGCGGAGCCTCACGCAAGGAGGACGAGCCATGAAAGATTATAGCGAAGTTTTCGTCGGCATGGACGTGTCGAAGTCGAGTATCGCGGTAGGGTTGGCTGACGGCGGAGGCGCGGCCGAGGCGAGGTTTCTCGGGGAGATCGAGGCGAACGAGGCTGCGGTGACGAAGCTGGTCCGCCGCCTGTCTGGCAAGCACGACAAGCTGACGTTCTGTTACGAGGCGGGGCCGACCGGCTACGGTCTTTATCGGCTGATCGGCGAGCTTGGGCATGCGTGCCGGGTGGTCGCGCCCTCGCTCATTCCGCGCAAGCCGGGCGATCGGGTGAAGACCAATCGCCGCGACGCCTTGAATCTGGCGCGCTTGCTGCGGGCCGGCGAGCTCACCGCCGTGTGGACGCCGGACGAGCGGCACGAGGCGATGCGCGATCTGGTGCGGGCGCGCTCGACGGCCGCCTTCGACCTCAGGATCAAGCGCCAGCAGACCGGCGCCTTCCTTTTGCGTCTCGGACGCGTCTATCCCGGTAAGAAGACATGGGGCGGCGCGCACCGGAAGTGGCTGGCGAGCCAAGCTTTCGCCCATCTCGAGCAGCGCATCGCCTTCGAGGAGCAGGTGGCCGCGATGGACGAGGCGAAGGCGCGCATCGCCCGGCTGGAGAAGGCGATCGAGGAGGCGGTTCCCGATTGGTCGCTGGCGCCGATGGTCACGGCGCTGATGGCGATGCGCGGGATCGACCTCGTCGCGGCGACGGCGATTCTGGCCGAAGTCGGCGACCTCGGGCGCTTTCGGACGCCGCGCGAGTTGATGGCCTGGCTGGGGCTCGTGCCCTCGGAGTCCTCAACCGGCGACCGAGTTCAGGCGCTTCGGCATCACCAAGGCCGGCAACGGCCGGGCGCGCAAAACCCTGATCGAGAGCGCTTGGCGCCATCGCTTTCCTGCGCGCATCGGTCAGGCCAAGCTCGCCCGGGTCGAGGCGGCGCCGCCGGCGGCGCGGCGGATCGCCTGGAAGGCGCAGATGCGGCTCACCGCGCGCTACCGGGCGCTGATGCGCAAAGGCAAGACGAAGAGCGTCGCCGTCACGGCGGTCGCGCGCGAACTCGCCGGCTTCATCTGGGCGATCCATCGCGCGCTTGAGCAGGAGCAAGCCGTCGCATGAAGCCGCTCGCTCGCTACAGCGCAATTTGGGAGCGCGCTTCGCGAGCGGCTTCATGCGATCCCGCGCCATCGCGGGCGGCGCGCCATCGCGTCGACTGACCCCACACAGACCGAGGAGGGATACGGCAGACGGATGCAACAAACATTGCGCAGCGGCGGGGGTGAAGCCGCGGCAGGGGAACTCCCGAGGATTGCAAGTGGCCGATCGACGCATCGACGCCCGTACGAAGACGTGGAGCAGCCCCGGACGAAACTCGGACATGCGGAACAAATACGCGTATTAGAGCTTGATCACCGACGTCCAACAGGCCTCGCCCCCACCTCTGCGCAATCATCCAACGCCATCACTCCGCCCACCCCTGAAGCGGAAACGGGAGGGTGCGTCCGACCCCTTGACGAAGGACATAAGAGCAATCCGTGCCGCCGCCGCGCCCTGCGGCATGGATTGCTTCGCCTTCGGCTCGCAATGACGTCGGGGGAATTTGGCGCACTTATTTTGCTGAGTGTCCTAAACAGCGGTTCGGCGCCGATGCGACCTTGCTGGACGTTCTCATGGCGCTGACCTCGTGCGAGCGGCAGGCGGACTTGTCAAAGCCGCGCGGCGCCCTGTTCGCGGACTTTGGGCGCCTAAGCGTTTCGGATCCAGATCGCGAAATTGTGGTCGCCTTCGTGCCCGGAGACATCGAAGACAAAATCTTGACCGCTTCCCTTTCCTTCGTGCAGCAAAGCTCCCGCTTTTCTAGCGGCTGCAAGGGCCTCGGCGAATTTTTGCGCCGTAGCGATCTGGCGCGACTCCTCATGCGCCCTGTCGAACGTCACTCGGTACATCGTCCACTCCTAGCGGCGAAGCGCGGCCGGCTGTCAAGCTTGCGCTGGGCCCTGGGGGTTGACTTAACCTACGGCCCCCGGGGGCCGCGCGCTGATTGCCGCCGCCAGCGCACGAGAGAGTGAGGACTTGTCGCTGCATGGTCATCGGCTCGGCATCAAAACCATGTGCCATCGCGCTTCGCCTTCCATTGCCCCTGGTCCACCGCCGGCCCATGCGGGCTCTTGAGCGATGGGCGGATGCGTGATGATTACGCGCGTCTGATCCCACACCTCAAAGGCCCCCACAGGGATCTTGCTCTCCGAAAACAGTATCTGGGCCTTTACGATGGCCTCTTCGTCCGAGAGGCCGGCAAGTTCCTCAACGGCTACGATATGGCCGCTTCTAAGGAAATAGCACCGCATGTCATGCTTCCCGTTTGGTCGCCCGGGGGGAGGCCGGAGGAGACCTGGACGGTGGCCCCTTTGGCGCCCGCTGTCACGCTTCGGAATATACTCAGGCGCCAGCGATGCGCGCGCGCCGGGAGCCAATCGCCTAGACGGCCTGCTCGGCTTCGCGAAGTATTGCAGCGCAAGAGCGGCGTCGGGTGATGCAATCGCTCCGACGCGGCCAGGACGCTCGCCGGCGCGCGCAAGCCGATGCCGAGGCGCTCATCCACGGCCACGACGCCGAGGCCCTACGGCGAGGCCCGCCGGCGCGAGCGTGACGTGATCCTACCGGACGGGACAACCCGGCCGGCCGCCCGCGCATTGGCGGCGAGTGCCGCTCATCCTCGCCCGCATGACGGGCAAGCGGGTCGGCATCGACACGGCGACTCGGGTGCTCGAATGACTGGCCACGTCGGCGCCGCTGGCGGCCGGGCGGACGCGGAACGTGCCTCGAACAATCCGCACGGATTTCGCACGAGTCGCGGCGCCGAGTTGCGCCTCTGTTCGCCAAAATTCCTGCCGGATACCGCCGGACAGACAAGCGCCGCTTGGTCTGGCCAGGCTTTGATTTTTCGCGGAGCCTAATGGTGGGCGATACAGGGATCGAACCTGTGACCCCTCCCGTGTGAAGGGAGTGCTCTACCGCTGAGCTAATCGCCCGGCCCCAAAAGGAGCCCTGCTTTACGGCCCGCACAGAGGCCAAGTCAAGACGCGCTTCGCCCCGCAGAGCGGGGAGAAGGTGGCGCGAAGCGCCGGATGAGGGGCTGCGCCAGCCTGTCCGGAAAGGTCAGCGCCGCCCCTCACCCCAACCCTCTCCCCGCTATCGCGGGGCGAGGGGACCCCGCCTTACAACCCGGCTGCTCGCGGTCTGGCGCCCCGTTTTCGGCCGCCTGTTCTTTCCCTGATCCGGTCCGAAAACGCCTGTTCGGCGCCTGTTCCGGTCGTTGGAAATTCCCTGTTCCGCGCCCGCTCCGGCCCGCAACCGGGGGGTTGTGTTGCCGGCAACGCCATGCCATTGCAGGGCTTTTTGGAGCGGAGCGCCGACTGCGGCGCGAGAAAATTCCCTGCTAGCAGGTCAACCGGATTGCCGGCGGCGGGCCGCCCGCCTCATAAAACCGACCGCTCGATCGCCGCCTCCGCCTGAGCGATCGACTCGGGCCGGCTGACGTGCAGCCACAGGCCGTCGAGGCGGACGCCGTAAAGGCGCCCTTTGGCGGCGGCGGCGTGGAAGTAGGGGGCGAGGCGGAAGACGTCGCCGGGCGCGTCGGCGAACAGCTTCGGCTTTAGGATCCCGACGCCGGTATAGACGAAGGGCGCGACATGGCGGGGCTCGCGGGATTCGAGCCGCCCCTCGCGGGTCATGGTGAAGTCGCCCGGCCAGTCGACGCCGACCGCGCCTGCGGCGGCCGCCACCAGAAGGGCGATGTCCATCGTCTCCGGGTCGAAGGCCTCGGCGAGACGCGCAAGGTTGGAGCGCGGCCCCTCGATCCAGAAGGCGTCGGTGTTGCAGACGAGGAACGGCGCGTCGCCGATCAGCCGCAGAGCGCGCTTGATCCCGCCGCCCTGGTCGAGAAGTTTTTCGCGCTCGTCCGAGATCACGATTCGCGGACGTTCGCGCCCGGCGAGGTGCGCCTCGATCTGGTCGGCGAGCCAGTGGACGTTGACGATCGCCGTCTCGACGCCGTTGGCCGCCAGCCGATCGAGACAATGGTCGATCAGCGTCCGTCCGCGCACCTTGATCAGCGGCTTCGGCACCGTTTCGGTGATCGGGCGCATGCGCTGGCCAAGACCCGCGGCGAACACCATGGCCGTTTTTGGTATCGGCGCGCTCATCGTCGTTTCGTTCCTGAACGCCGCGCTTCAAGGCGCCGGCGGCTCAGGCTCAGGGCCGAGCGCCCGCGGCAGGTGGTTCTGATACCAGAGCGCCAGCGGCCGGAGCAACGGATGCGCGAGGTTTTTGCGCAGGTAGCGCTCGATCCGCGGCAGGTGGCGCAGGTATTGAGGCTTGCCGTCGCGCTTGTCGAGTTGGGCGAAAATGCCGAGAATCTTGGTCGCGCGCTGGGCCGCCATCGCCGCGTAGGCCCCGGCGAACCGCTCGGCGTCGAAGGCGGGGTCGGCGCTGAGGCGGCGGCGCACATGGAGCGCCATCAGCCGCATCTCGAGGTCGTCGGGCACGTCGACACGCGCGTCCTGCAGGAGCGAGGCGAGGTCGTAGGCCGGCGGCCCGATCACCGCGTCCTGGAAGTCGATCAGGCCGATGCGCGCGACACCCTGGCGCTCGGCGAGCCAGTGCAGGTTCGGCGAGTGGACGTCGCGCAGAGTCCAGGTCGTCGGCTCGGCGAGAATCGGCGCCAGGATCTCGCGCCAGACGCCGAGAAACTGCATGCGCGCGCCGGAGGGCACGGTAATCCGGGCGACGGCGGAAGCGTACCAGTCGATGACGAGTTCGACCTCGATCAGCATCGCCTCGATGTCGTAGATCGGCAGGCGATAGAGGTCCTCGCCGGCGGGAACCGCCTCGGGCAGGTCGCGCCCGTGCAAATCGGCGATCAGGGCGACGGCCTCGGCGTAGCGGGCGGGATCGGGCGTCCCGTTCTCGACGACGAGATCGGCGCCAAAGTCCTCGATCAGCGCCAGCCCGTCCTCGACGCTGGAAGCGTAGATCCTCGGCGTCGAATAGCCGAGGGCTCTCAGCGCCTCGGCCATCGCGAGAAAGGCGCGGATGTCGGGGGAAAGCTTCGCGATCGCCGCATAGGGCTTGCCGAAGCGGATGATCGGCCCCTCCGGCCGGGGCGGCGACACCATCAGGATCGCCGTCGAGCCGTCGCTCCGGGTCAGGCGCTCGTAGAGGCGCACCGAAGCGTCGCCTTGCAGGTATTCGCGCCGGGCCTCGATCCAGCCGACGCCGTGCAGCAGCGTTCCGACGCTGAGCGCGCGCGCCAGACGCCGCCCCATCCGGCCGCGGCCGCGCATCCCCAGCACCCGGTAGTCGGGCCCGCGCGACGCATCAAACCGGATCGTCACCTCGAGCCGGTCGGGAGGCAGCGCCTCTGGAATGCGGTCGGCCCATTCGACGATGGCGATCGCGTCGTCGATCGCCTCGTCCCAGCCAAGGTTTTCGAGCTCCTGAGGTCCGCGCAGGCGATAAAAGTCGGCGTGGACGACCGGTCCGCGCGGCCCGTCGTAGACCTGCATGAGCGTGAAGGTCGGGCTCGGCGCCTCCAGCTCCGGGTCTTCGACGAGGGCGCGGACGAGTCCGCGGGCGAATAAGGTTTTGCCGGCGCCGAGGTCGCCGGATAGCGCCACGAAATCGCCCGGGTCGAGCCACGCGGCCTGGGCGGCGGCGAGCGCCAGCGTCGACGCCTCGTCCGGAGCCTCGAAGCGCCAGACCTTCGGCTCCCGGTCGTCCTGGGCGCGCTCGGCCATCAGGACCTACCGCGCCATCTTCGGCTTCGCCGCCGGGTCCTCGGCCGCATCCTCGGTCTGCATCGTGGGGGCGGCCGGATCGACGGGAAAAATGCAGGTGATGGTGGTGCCCTCGTTGGCGGCGGTGTCGATCAGCACCCGGCCTCCGTGCAGCTCGACCATCGCCTTGACGATCGACAGGCCAAGGCCGGGTCCGCGATGCCGCGACCCGTTGGGGAAGGTCTCGAACCGCTCGAACACCCGGTCGATCATCTCCGGCGGGATGCCGCGGCCGCGGTCGCTGACCTTGAACACGATCTCGCCCATGCGCCGCATCGCCGCCAGCGTCACCGTCTGGCCCGGCTCCGAGAAGTTGATCGCGTTCGACAGCAGGTTGAACAGCACCTGGCGGACGCGTCGCCCGTCCGCGGTGAAGGCGCCGACGCCGTCGGTGATCACCATGCGCAGCTCGATCGACGCCTCGTCGAGGCGGTCCTGCACGCCGGCCGCCGCCGCCCGCATCGCCTCTGCGACGTCGACCGGCTCGAGCCGAAGCTCGAGCGCGCCGGCGTCGATCGAGGCGAGATCGAGAATGTCGTCAATGATTGCAAGCAGCGCGTGCGAGGAATTGGTGATGAAGCCGGCGTATTCGAGCTGCTTCGGATTGAGCGGTCCGACGCTGCCGGCGGCCAGAAGCTGGGTGAAGCCGATGATGTTGGTCAGCGGGGTGCGCAGCTCGTAGGACACGTGGTTGACGAAGTCGTTGCGCAGCTTCTCGGCCGCCACCAGCGCTTCGTTGCGCTCGGTCAGCGCGCGCTGGACGTTGGCGCTGGCGGTCACATCGAGAAAAGCGAGCAGGGTCGCCCCGTCGGGCAGCGGCAGCGCGGCGGCGTCGAAGGTGAGGTCGTCGGCCCGCTCGATGCGGGCGCTCAGGCCCTCGCGATGCTCGTGCAGGCCGACCACCATGCCTCTGAGCCCGTCCCATGTCTCGGGCTCGCGGCACAAGGCGCGGCAGCCCTCCGCGATGGCGTCGATATGCGGGTGGTCGCTGAGCCGCGACGGGTCGATGCCCCACATCGCCGCGAACACCGGGTTGAAGAGCTTCATCCGTCCGTCGGCGCCGAACACCGCCACGCCCTCTTTCAGCGCGTCGAGCGTCTCGCCCTGGACATGGGTGAGCGCGGTCACCTGCGAGGCCAGCGCGTAGCTCTGCGTC
This sequence comes from uncultured Alphaproteobacteria bacterium, assembly GCA_963822215.1. Lineage (GTDB taxonomy): Bacteria > Pseudomonadota > Alphaproteobacteria > Rhizobiales > Beijerinckiaceae > Roseiarcus. Next base: position 110,449 of record CAWGGX010000004.1, on the reverse strand, counting down.
GCGTCATCGTAGAGATAGGTGACGCCGCCCTTGGGGTTGGGGCTCATGACGACGCGCAACGCACGCCCATCCGGCAGATACCAGACGGTCTCGCTCGGCTCGATCGCCTGGTAGGCCTCCATCAGCTGGGCCTTCCAGGCGCGGAAATCCGCCTGCTCCGGCAACTGGCGCTTGGTCCTGAGCCGGTCGAGGACCTCTCCATCGGTCGGATGACTGTCGAGGAATCCGGGCTCCAGCGACCACATCTGGCTATAGGCCGCGTTGTAGAAGGTGAGCCGCTTCGACTTGTCGAAAATCGCGACCGCGGTCGACAGGCGGTCGATCATGCGGGAATAATCGTCCTCGTTGCGGTCCATCTGCGCTTTCAGCGCGGCCGCCTCGGAAACGTCGTAGGCGATGCCCGCGGATCCATAGTCGGTTCCGACCACAGCGACCTCGAAGGTGCGCCGCTCGCCGCCGACGACCGCGCCGGCGCGACGTTTCCAGACCCCGCTCTCCCGCACCGCCGCCGCCGCTTCGCGGCGAAGGCCCGGATCGAACAGTTCGGCCGATTGCTCGACCGCCGCCCTCTCGTCGGCCGCTTCGACCGCCCGCGCATAGGGGGCGTTGCACCACACCATGCGTCCCTCGGTGTTGCGCCCCCATGCGAGGACCGAAGCCTTTTCGAGCGCGAGACGGGCGGCGGCGGCGGACGCCTCCGCCTCGGCGACCTTCTCGCGCATCCGGGTCGCCTCCAGCCGGTCGCCCGAGACGTCGCGGACCCGCACCACGGCGCTGCCGGATATGGGACGGCCGAGGATTTCGAGATGGCGCCCGCGCAGGCTCAGCGCCGGCAGACAGAAGGCCTCCCCCCGAGTTCAGGAGGCGGGATACGGCCTCCTCCGCCCGGCAGGCGGCCTCCGCCGCAAGCCAGGAGGCGAAGCTGAGCACGCGCTGCGGGGCGGCGACGTCGGCCACAAGGTTGAAATCGCCTTCGACCGAAGGCTCGACGTCCGGCCGATCCCAGGCGATGACGATCTGCGGGTCGCTGCGGACGATCAGCGCCGCTCGATCCACCCGGGCCGCAGCGGCGGCGAGTTCCGTCTCCAGTTCGCCGAGCCGGCGGGCCCATAGGCGCCGCGCGCCCAGATGGACGAGGGCGGTCGCGGCCAAGGCGACAAGCAGGACGACGAATCCGATGGCGACAAGCTGGCCCGACGTCAGGCCAGCCGCCGACGGGGCGGGCGCATCGAGACCACGGAGCGCTTCGTCGGCGCGGGCGCCGACGGCGATCATGAGCGCGAGCGGCGCCGCGGCGGCGAGCGTTTGCCGGCGGCGTCGCGTTCCGATCGCTTGCCCCGCGAGCTCTGCCGCGCTGAACCCCGGCAACGAATGGCCTCCTCGAGAGCCGTTTGCGCATCACGCGCTGTCCAACGGTCGCGCCGACCGGCCGCTTCCGCCAGGAAGGTCCGAATCAGCCCTCAACAGGATTACGAAATGTTTGCCGCAAAGTCGTTAACCATCATTGGGGACACAAGCCTGGCGAAAAGGCGGCGACTTTCAATATCTTGACCGCGAGCGCAAGCAGACAACAATATATATGAAAAGATCGCCGGGCCGGCCGTTAACCGCCGCTCCGGCGAAAGGGAAAAGATTTCTGCGCCCGGGTGCGTCGCAGCGTTAGCGAATCAGGCCAAGAATGTCCTTGACCGCCTCCATGTTCGGCCGCGCGATGGCGCGCGCCTTCTCGGCGCCGTCGGCGAGAACGGAGTCGACATAGCCTGGGTCGGCCGCAAGACGCAGGATTTCGGCGCGGATCGGCGCGAGCTTCTCGATCGTCGCGTCGGCCAGCGCCGTCTTGAAGGCCGAGAACTGGCTGCCGCCGAACTCGTGCACGACGTCGGCCTTCGTGCGATCGGTGAGGGCAGCGAAAATCCCGACGAGATTCTCCGCCTCAGGCCGTCCGGCGAGACCGTCGAGATGACCGGGCAGCGGCTCGGGGTCGGTCTTGGCCCTGCGGATCTTCTGCGCGATCGTGTCCGCGTCGTCGGTCAGCGCGATGTAGGAGTTCTCCGACGTGTCCGACTTCGACATTTTCTTGGCGCCGTCGCGCAGGCTCATGACGCGGGTCGCCGGACCCTGGATTAGCGGCTCGGGCAGCGGGAAGAAGGCTTCGCCATGACCGTGGGCGGCGATCGATTCGACGAAGTCGTTATTGAACTTCTGCGCGATGTCGCGGGCCAGCTCCAGGTGCTGCTTCTGGTCCTCGCCGACCGGCACGTGCGTCGCCTGATAGAGCAGGATGTCGGCCGCCATCAGCACCGGATAGTTGAACAGCCCGACGGATGCGTTCTCCCGGTCCTTGCCCGCCTTCTCCTTGAACTGGGTCATGCGGTTGAGCCAGCCCATGCGGGCGACGCAATCGAGCGCCCAGGCGAGCTCGGCGTGCTCGGCGACGCGGCTCTGATTGAAGACCGCGTTGATCTTGGGATCGATGCCGCAGGCGAGGAAAGCCGCCGTCACCTCGCGGGTGGTCTTGGCGAGCTGCGCCGGCTCGTGCGGCAGGGTCATCGCGTGCAAATCAACGACACAATAGATGCAGGGCCGGGTCTCCTGAAGCGCCACGAAGCGCTTGATCGCGCCGAGGTAATTGCCGAGGTGGAGATTGCCGGTCGGTTGAACGCCTGAGAACACGCGCTCGGGGAAAGTCGCCATCGTTTTTCGCTTCGGTCAGGTCGGGTTTGATGAGGGCGGCCTTATGGCAACGCCGGTCATGCGGCGCAAGGGGCGCGGGGTCGCAGCTCCGGGCGACCAGGCCTCGAGGCAGATTTCCCCTTTCGGGAAATGGACCCGGCCAGCCTCATGCGCGAAAGCCCATCGCTCAGAGGCCTCGCTCCGGTCGCACGGAATCCCGCGGCGCGCCGCCTGCCGCCTCCGGCAGTCACCGAATGCCGCGAATTCATAGGTAGCGCGCTACTGAATGTGATAAAGCCCTGCCCAGCGATAGGTAATCAGATGCCGCGTTTAAAGCGACGTTCCGACGACGGGCTGACCAAGTTTCAGCGCTACCGCCTTTCTAAGGAAAGGCAGGGCATGAAGCTGCTCCGCGTCTGGGTTCCCGATCCGAGCCGCCCCGAGTTCGCACGAGAAGCCGAGCGACAAGCGGAACTGCTGCGCGCGCGGCCCGAACAAAACGAAGCGCTGGATTTTATCGCGGCGGCTTTCACTTGGCCTGAACCGTAAAACGGGGCGATATCGTAACGGTCGCAGCGTCGGGCGATTACGGCAAGCCTCGGCCCGCGGTTGTCATTCAATCGGACTGGCTCGCAGGCACAGATAGCGTGCTCGTCGCCCTCATGACGAGCGCCGTTTTCGACGCCCCGATCTACCGGCTCGGATTGAAGCGACGCCGGAAACCGGCCTCGAGGTCACGTCGGACGTGATGGTCGAGAAAATCGTCGCACTCCCGCGCGAGAAATGCGGCGCCAAGATCGGACGGCTCGACGAGAGCAAGCTTATCGCTCTCAATCACATGCTTTCGGTCGTGATCGGCATTGCGGACTGAGTCCGAACACTGCCGCATCGCCTCATGAAGCATCGCCCTCTCGGAATAGAGCCGTGCGGCTATCGCGTGTTTTCCGCCTCAGGCGCGTCGATCCGCCTCACCGACGGTCAGGTCGACCATGATTTCGCCGGCGAGCCGTTCGAGCGCCCTCTGGAGCTCTTCGAGCGGCAACGTCTCGGGGGCGCTGAGCCTGGCGTGGGCGCGGAACATCTCGACGCCGGTGAAGGCGGCGCTTTCGAGGCCACTCTCGAATTCCTCGATATTGACGCCGAGCGCGCTCAGCGCCCGGGTGACGTCGCGCACGATGCCCGGCCGCTCGTTGCCGAGGATGTCGAGGCTGATCAGGCGCGCCGACGCCGCCGCCGCCTCGCGCCGGCCGCGCTCGATCGTCAGACTGAGCCCTGCCGGCGTGAGGTCGCGCAACGCGCGCTCCAGCCCCGGCAGGTTGGCCTCGGGAACGTTGACGCGCAGGATGCCGGCGAAATTGCCGGCGAGCCGGGCGGAGCGGCTCTCGAGCCAGGTCCCGCCGAAGGCGGCGATCTTCTCCGAGACGGCGCTGACGAGTCCGGGCCTGTCGTCGCCGACATAGGTCAGAACAAGCGGGATCATGGAGAGCTCCTCACGAGCGACGGGGCCTTCGAAAGTCTAGAGCCAAACGCCTCGCCGGCGAAGGGGGCTCTGTCGACGCGGTCGGTAGCCCGTCGAGAGACGGGCGTTTTCTTGGGCGCCCTGTGGATCGCGTCCGCTGTCTCCGGGCTTGACCCGGCGATCAGCCATCGCGGCCACAGTTCGCCGCCTCACAAAATGAACCTGCTCAAATCCGCGTTGCCCGCCAGATCCCCGACCTGGCGGTCGATGAAGCCGGCGTCGATCTTCACCGTCTCGCCGGAGCGGTCGGCGGCGGTGAAGCTCACTTCGTCGAGCGCCCGCTCCATCACCGTCTGGAGGCGGCGCGCGCCGATGTTCTCGACCGAGCCGTTGACCTTGGCGGCGATGCGGGCGATCGCCGCGATCGCGTCGTCCGAGAACTCGAGCGACACGCCCTCGGTTTGCAACAGCGCTACATATTGTTTGATCAGGCTCGCCTCGGTGTCGGTGAGGATGCGCTTGAAGTCCTCTTCGGTCAGCGACTTGAGCTCGACCCGGATCGGCAGGCGACCCTGCAGCTCGGGCAGGAGGTCGGAGGGCCGGGCGATGTGGAAGGCGCCCGAGGCGATGAACAGGATATGGTCGGTCTTCACCGTCCCATGCTTGGTGGCGACCGTCGTCCCCTCGATCAGTGGCAGGAGGTCGCGCTGCACGCCCTCGCGCGAGACATCGGCGCCGCCGCGGCCCTCGCGGGCGCAGATCTTGTCGATCTCGTCGAGAAAGACGATGCCGTTGCTCTCGACCTCGGCGATCGCGTCGCGCACGATCGCGTCCTGGTCGAGCAGCTTTTCGGCTTCCGCCGCCACCAGCGGCTCTCGCGCCTCCGCCACCGTCAGGCGCTTCGGCTTCGTCCGCTGGCTCTTGCCGAAGATGTCGGCGATGTTGATCGCGCCGATCGAGGCGCCGGCCATGTTGGGCAATTCGAACATCGGCATGCCCGAGCCGCTCTGCGGCAGCTCGACCTCGACATCCTTGTCGTCGAGTTCGCCCGCGTGGAGCTTGCGCCGGAAGGCCTCGCGCGTCGCCAACGACGAGGTCGCCCCGACCAGCGCGTCGAGAAGCCGCTCCTCCGCGGCAAGCTCGGCCTTGGCCTCGATGTCCTTGCGCCTGCGGGCCTTCGTCAGCGCAATGGCGACCTCGACGAGATCGCGCACGATCTGCTCGACGTCGCGCCCGACATAGCCGACCTCGGTGAACTTGGTCGCCTCGACCTTGAGAAAGGGCGCGCCGGCGAGTTTGGCGAGGCGCCGTGCGATCTCGGTCTTGCCGCAGCCGGTCGGGCCGATCATCAGAATGTTCTTCGGCATCACCTCCTCGCGCATCGGCGAGCCGAGCCGCAGACGGCGCCAGCGGTTGCGCAGCGCGATGGCGACGGCTCTCTTGGCCTCCGCCTGGCCGACGATGTAGCGGTCGAGCTCGGAGACGATTTCGCGCGGACTGAGTTCCGTCATGAGGTCAGAGGCTTTCGACGATCAGATTGGCGTTGGTGTAGACGCAGATGTCCGCGGCGATGCGCATCGAGCGGCGCACGATCTCCTCGGCGTCGAGCGCCATCGGCATCAGCGCGCGGGCGGCGGCGAGCGCGTAGTTGCCGCCCGATCCGATCGCCATGGCCGACCCGTACTCGTCCGCTTCGGGTTCGAGCACGTCGCCTGAGCCCGAGAGCGTGAAGCCCGTGCCCTTGTCGGCGACGAGCAGCATCGCCTCGAGTCGGCGGAGATACCGGTCCGTGCGCCAGTCCTTCGCGAGTTCGACGCAGGCGCGGGCAAGCTGTCCGGGATACTGCTCGAGCTTGGCCTCAAGCCGCTCGAACAGGGTGAAGGCGTCGGCGGTCGCGCCGGCAAAGCCGGCAATCACCTCGCCCTTGGCGAGGCGGCGCACCTTGCGCGCCGTCGCCTTGACCACCGTCTGGCCCATGCTGACCTGGCCGTCGCCGCCGATGACCACCTTGTCGCCCTTGCGCACCATGAGGATGGTCGTCGCATGCCAACCCGGCGCGCGGGCGGCGATATCCACTTGCATCGGCTCAACGTCCTTCACTCGACCAGCGCCGGATGTATGGGCGGACGCGGCGGGGCGCAAGGGCGACGCCGGACACGGGGCGACCGGATGCGCCCTGCCGCGAGACCCCGCGAGACCTCGGTCCGAGGGTCAGGGCGCCAGCGCCAGCTTCGCTGCCCCGACAACGGGCAACGGTTTGAATGTCAGCGAAACGTTGAGGCCGTGCGGCTCGCGGTTCGACAATCGCAGGGCGCCGCCATGCTTTTCCGCGATGTGACGCGCAATCGAAAGTCCGAGTCCGAAGCCGACGCGGCCATCTTGCGATCTCGCGGCGTCTCCCTTGAAGAAGGGCTCGAGGACCCGCCCGAGAAGCGATGGCCTGATCCCCGGACCGTCGTCATCGACCTCAATTTCGACCGCTCCGCCCTCGATGGAGCTGAGCCGGATCTCGACGCAGGTCCCGTATTTCGCGCCGTTCTCGACGACGTTGGTGACGGCGCGCCCGATCCCCTGGGCGCGCCCGGCGAAGGTCAGCCGATCGGGGCCGCAATACGAAACAGAATGTCCGATGTCCAGGAACTGAGCCGCAATCGTCTCGAGAAGGCTCGGAAGATCGGTCAGCGCCGCCGGCTCCGGCTGGTCGCTCGCGCGGATGTAGGCGAGGGTTTCCCCGACCATCTCGCTGATCAGGAGAATGTCCTGCAGCATCGCGGCGCGAACCGGCTCGTCGGTCACGCGCTCGGTCCTGAGCCGCAGCCTTGTCAGAGGCGTCCGCAGATCGTGGCTGATCGCAGTCAGCATCAGCGTACGCTCGCGGACGAGCGCGCGCACGCGCTTGCGCATGTCGTTGAGCGCCGCGGCGGCCTCCCCGATCTCGCGGGGGCCCTCCACGCTGAGGTCCGGTTCGTTATCCTCGCTCCGCCCGAAGGCGCGAGCCGCCGAAGCGATCGACGATAGGGGGGACGTGATCCAGCCAACCGCATAGGCCGAAAGGAACAGGATGCTCAACGTGATGATGGCGAGAGCGCCGATCGCCTGGGCAAACAGGACATTGTGCAAGAAGCCGTGCGGCGCCAGCCCGAACCGCAAGGCCTCACGGCCGTTGAGCGGGACGAAGATGGCCCGGTCATTCTTGCCGCCGGCCTCGCCCGTCAGCGGGCGCAGATTCCAGTCCCGTGCAAGGCTCTCCTCGACGCTTGGGATGCGGCCCGGCGCCCGTGCGGTCGTGGCCGTGTTCGGACGCAACCCCTCGATCGGGACGAGGCTCACCTCCATGCGATCCGACTTCAGGCGTTCGAGAAGGGCGGACATGTCCTGAGGGGAGGTCGACGCCTGCACTTGCCTGGTAATCGTCGCGATCCGCGCCGCCTGCACGGCGGCGAAGATCTGGTGATCCACTTCGTCGCGGCCCTGATTAATCAGATAGAGCAGGATCGCCGATGCGAACCCGACCCCCAACAACACAGACACGAACAGGAGGCCGGTAATTTGACCCGCAATGGTCCGGGGGGTGAGGCGCCCGATGAGGCTCATCACAGCCCCTCGACGTCGGGGGTGAAGATATACCCCCCGAGCCGCACCGTCTTGATCAGGGTCGGATCGCGCGGATCGGGTTCGATCTTCTGCCGGATGCGGCTGATATGCACGTCGACGCTGCGCTCGATCGGCCCGGCGGCGCCGCTGTGGGTGAGTTCCAGAAGCTGCTCGCGCGACAAGACTTCGCCCGGATGCTGGCAGAAGGCCATCAAGAGGTCGAACTCGGCGCTGGTCGTCGTGACCCGCACGCCCTCGGGATTGAGCAGCTGCCGTTCGCCGGGATAGATTCGCCAGCCGGCAAAACGCAGCGGTCCAAGACGCCGGCCGGCGCTCGCGCCGGCGGCGCGCGCCCGCCTGAGGAGCGCGCGTATGCGCGCCACAAGCTCCCGCGAATTGAAAGGCTTGGTCACATAGTCGTCGGCGCCGATCTCGAGTCCGACCACGCGGTCGACCTCCTGCCCGAGAGCCGTCAGCATCAGGATCGGCAAGTTCGAGGAGGCGCGCAGCCTGGCGCAGATGCTGAAGCCGTCCTCGCCCGGAAGCATCACGTCCAGCACGACGAGGTCGATCTCCTCTCGGGCGAGCACGCGATCCATGTCCACGGCCGAGGGGACACCGGTGACGGAGAACCCGTTCTCTCCCAGGGTTTCGGACAGCATCCGCTGGATGACCGGATCGTCCTCGACAACGAGGATGTGAGCGCGAGCATTGACGGTGGAAGAGGACAAGACGACAGACCTGCTCAGGATCAGCGAGTTTACCGCGAGGTCGGAAGTTATGGGATGACGCCGCCTGATGGAGAAGCATTATTTTATGTTGCGGAACGCATGCGCGGTCTGAATGCATCCGGCGCCAGGATTTGTTGGAATCAGGGAAGCAAACGCCGTCGCTTCGGCAACAACACTTAACATGACCTCGTCCGGTCCGTGCGATAGGTTTTGCTGGTCGCGAGTTCGAACGCGTGTGCGAAGGGTTCGAGGCCGAACGCGCTCGGTTCGACGCCGGCGGGCTATCCCGCCCGGCAGACGCGCGCCGGAAACAGCAAGGATGAGATCCATGAAACGCATGATTTATGCCGCCTGCGCTGCGGCGACGCTGGCGTTCGCGGTCCCCGCAATCCAGAGCTTCGCCGATACGGATAGCCCGTCCGGCGCGCAGCAGGAGCAGGGAAAACAGCGCCGCGAGGAGTGGATGCAGCGGCGGGCCGAGATCTTCGATGCGCGCCTCGTCGGCTTCAAGGCCAGCCTCAGCCTGGCAAGCGATCAGGAGAAGAACTGGGCGCCTTTCGAAACGGCGCTGCGCGACGCCGCCGAGCGTGGCCCACGGCAGGGCCCCGAGGCCGGCGAAGCGCCCGACGGACCGCCGTCCCCGATCGACCGGATGCGAGACATTTCGAAGCGGATGGGCGAACGGTCGGCGAAGCTGTCGGCGCTCGCCGACGCGGCCGCTCCGCTCTACACAAGCCTGGACGACAAGCAAAAGGTCGTCTTCGATGCGACGCTGCGTGGCCTTCTGCGCCCGCATCGTTTCGGCCCTGGCGGTCCGGAGGGGCGGCGTTGGGAACGCCGCGACTGACCGTCACGAAGGCAGCGCGCGCGGGGCATCCCGCGCGCTTCACCGATGCGGGAGACGACCTGGTCGTCCGTATCGAGCGCGAACAGCGCGGCGTCCTTGCTGCCGCTCAACCATTCGCCCAGTGCGAGAACGCCGAGGCCACGTTGGCGATGCAAGGGCGTAGGGCGAAGGCGTGGCCAACTTCCATCCCGTCGCTTGGCGTCATTCGAACGCGCAGCCGCGTTTAACTCCGAGCCGCCGGAAGACGATCGCTGCCGGGCAAAAGCCGGTGAAGGACGACTGGATCATGTTGAGACCGGCGAACGCCGTCAACAGGAACCAGTACGGGCTTACGACATTGCCGAGCGCGACGCTGACGAGAACGACGAACCGGGCGAAGGCGAGGACGGGGCGGTCGAGGGACATGGAAAGCTCCTGTTTTGGCAGGGCCTGACGGACCCCGCCTTGCCCTGCGGCCTACGCCAAGGATTTTTTATATTGCAAAATTAGAATATAAGAATATATTCGTCAAGGACAACCGCGGCCCGACCGGCGCGACGCTTCGGATCATTGGGCGGCTTTCGTCTTTTCGATTGGCAGGAGAGCCTTCATGGACGCCACCGACTGGCCCGAACTCACCAAGCACTTGAGCGCCGAACTCAGGAACCTGCGCGGCGGCGCGACCGAGGTGATGAAGGCCTTCGGGTCGCTCGCTCAGGCCGCGAGTGCAGCCGGGGCGCTCGACGCCAAGACCAAGGAACTCGTGGCCATCGGGATCGCCGTGGCGGCGCGCTGCGACGATTGCATCGCCTTTCACGTGAAGGCTGCGGTCGATCGGGGCGCCTCGCGCGAGGAGATCCTCGAAACGCTCGGCATGGCGATCTATATGGGGGCAGGACCCTCGGCCATGTACGCGAGTCACGCGCTCGGCGCCTATGCGCAGTTCGCCGCCGCAAAAACCGCCAGCGCGGCCGCCTGAGCTTACGGAGGAGTCATGTTCAAGCATCTGTTCGGCGGCGCCCCGATTCCGCTGACCTCGATTTTCCGACTTTCGCCAAGGTGGTCGCGGCGGGCGAAGTCGCGGTCGTTGACGTTCGCGAGCCGCATGAGTTCGCCGCGGGGCATATTCCCGGGGCCGTCAACCTGCCGCTGTCGCGATTCGACCCGAGCGATCTGCCGAGTGGAAAGGACAAGCCGGTCGTCATCCTATGCCAGGCGGGCGGGCGCTCGCGCGAGGCGCTCGGCATCGCCCTGGCTGCCGGGCGCAGCGACTTGAAGCACTACCCGGGCGGCATGAACGGATGGCGCATGCACGACGAGGACGAAAGGCCGCGGCCGCTCCGCGCGAGCAAAAACTCGTAATGTCGAGTAAGTTGATCTATATTTGACAAAATGAACCATCAGCGATAGACGCCGACGCCCGCCGGCGGAATTCAACGCGCTGGAGGTTTTGGGGAGGAATCACTGTGCCTGAATACAACGGAGTGAACATGTTTGTCGACACGACTAACGCGCTGTCTTCGTCCAAAGTGATCGATCTCGATCTCGACACCTTCGCCAGGGCGGTCCAGGCCGGCGAGGTTACGGTCGTCGATGTCCGCGAACCGCATGAGTTCGCCGCCGGTCACATTCCCGAATCCGTCAACCTGCCGCTGTCGCGCTTCAACCCGCGCGATCTGCCGACGCCGATGGACAGGACGGTCGTCATCATCTGCCAGGCGGGCGTCCGCTCGCGCAAGGCGCTGGGCGCTGCCCAGGCGGCCGGTCGCAGCGACCTGAAGCACTACCCCGGCGGCATGAACGGATGGCGCATGCACGGCGGCGACGTCGCTTGATCTAATGTGATCGGAGCGCGAGCGCCTCGACGCGCTCGACCGCTTCGGGTGGAACCCGAGGGGACGAAACCCGAACCGTTCGACCGGGTCCGATCGGAGCTTGCCGGCCGCCTGTAAGGCGCGCTCGCGGAGCGCGCCGGCGGGGTCGCCGACCCCGACCTATCGCCGGCGCCCGAAAACTTGCCTCGGCTACGGTCGTTCCTCCATTCCGCTTTCCGCGAACTCGGCTTCCCGACCGTCGCTACGAACGCCGCGAGTTTTCGCTGGGCTCCTCAGCATGAGGGCGGAGGTTGGCGCCGCAGTCATCGGCCGGCTTGGGAGCGCGGCGGAGACGGATCCGAGCGTCGTCCGCGGGCAAACGACACCATCATGCGCCGGCTTACCGATCAACCGGATACGCGCTACCGTCCGTGCGGCGGGGTCTCATCGGAAGCTGCGAACTCAAATGACCAATTCTCTCCGGTCACGGGACGGCGTGTCTCGCTCCTCGATTGCAGTCGCGGCATTCTCGACGGTGGTGGAATGGTATGACTTCACCCTCTACCTTTACCTCGCCACAGTGATTTCACGAGTATTTTTTGGCCCCGGCGAGACCGCGATAACCACAACTCTGGCTGCCTTCGCGATCGCCTATCTGTTGCGCCCGCTCGGCGCGATCGTCTTCGGCCATATCGGCGATCGGTTCGGACGGCGGCGAACGATGCTGCTGTCCGTGGCGCTGATGACAATGACGATGCTCGGCACGGCCTTGCTGCCGACCTACGCTCAGGCAGGCGCCGCGGCCGGCTGGCTCCTCTTTCTCGTTCGCTCCGTCACGGGATTTTCTGTCGGAGGCGAGTACAACGCGATCGTTGCGTACTTACTTGAAGCCGCGCCCGGCGAGAGGCGCGGGCTGATCGCGTCGATGGCCGCCGCGTTCAGCGAGGTCGGAGCGCTCTTCGCAGTCGGAGTTTGCTTGCTGACCGTCAATTCGATGAGCCCGGCAAATTTGGAGGCGTGGGGATGGCGTATCCCGTTTCTGGTCGGCGCCGCTCTGGCGGCCAGCATATGGATCGCCCGTACGACGATGCAAGAGTCGCCGGAGTTCGAACGGCAGCTGGCGAGCGGGACCGTGCCCAAGCGCCCGCTGCGTGACGCGCTCTCCAATTTTCGCATCGGAATCCTGCGCGCCTTCGCCATTTCTGGCCTGGGATCAATCACCTATTATCTCGGGATCACCTACGTTCCCGCTTTCCTGATCTCAACCGGAAAGCTCGGCGAGGGCCAGTCGCTCCGGCTCTCCACGGTCGCCGCAATCGCGGTCATCCTCGTCACGCCTGTCGCGGGGGCGTTGTCCGACCGGCTCGGTCGGAAACCGGTGCTGATATGTCTCAGCGCCTGCAGCGTGATCCTCCCTGTCGCGCTATTCGCTTTGATGGCCAGGGGTTCGCCTTCGTACGCGCTCTTGGCGGCATTGGTTCTCGCCTGCATCGCCGGCGGGATCAGCGCGGTCGGCGCGATAACGACCGCCGAACAATTCCCCGGCGAAGGCCGCATCAGCGGTTTGGCGCTGGGGGCGACCTCGGCCACCGCGATCTTCGGCGGCCTTACCCCCTATGTCGCCCAGGTCCTGACAGACCGAACCGGTTGGACAATGGTCCCGGGCGCCATGATTGCGGCGGTCGCCGTCTGCGTCCTTCCGATCTTGATCACCTTGCCGGAGACAGCGCCCAGGAAAATCATCGCGCTCCGGACGACGCAATCCCAGCCGTAGGAACGACCGACGTTTCGCGACGGGCGAACCGCAACGCTCTACGGCATCTGCGTCGTCCCGTGGCGATCGGCGCCCCCTGTTGGGCCGAAAGATCAACGACGCGAACTCCGCAACGTCGCCGTGACGAGCGGTCGCGCGATGCTGCCGGGATTGAGGGCAATTGCTGCGGTGAAGTGGTTTGCGAAGCAGATCACGCAGCGATTTTAAGCATTACGCCGGCGGCGGGCCGCAGTGGCGCGCCCACGGCAGCGACGTCATGATCTAACGGGAACGGAGCGCGAGCGCCTCGACGCGCTCGACCGCTTCGGCTGGAACCCGAAGGGACGAGACCCGATCCGTTCGACCGGCGCCCCTTCAAGCGGGCGTGGGTTGCGACCGGCATGAAGTCAAAAGTCGATGTTGAGCGGACGTAGCGGACCTTGGCCTTGAACGCCTCAACTGGGCGGAGAGCGGCCGTCGATCGAAAGGCAGGAACGGGCGGGAGAGCGGGCGTGGAAGCCCGAGCCTGTAGGCGCCGTGTCCGCCCGAGGCGCAGGCTCCTTTCGTTCAACGCGTCCAGGCTCTCATGCAAAAATCCCGCGTTTTCAAAAACCCTAAAGAGAGAAGCGATTCGACCGAATCGCGTCTCTCTTCAGGGATTGGGCAGTCCCAGAGCGCGGCGGATGACAAAATCGAGCGAAATGCGCCCTGGTCCCCACGCCATGATGGCGAGCGCCATCGCCGCCCAGGTGATATGGATCGGCCATCCGTCCGGCACGGTCAGTTCGACCACCAGGGTCATGAACAACAGGCCGAGCGCCGCGAAGCGCGTCGCAAAGCCGAGCACGAGAAGGATGGGGAAGGTGATCTCCGCGCAGCCGGAGAGGAAGGCCATCACGGCCGGCGCCGGAAACGGGTAAGGTCCGCCCGGCAGATGCAACATGAACTCATCGGTGAACAGGGTCACCGCGGTGTCGTTGAGCCGGAGGAATCCGTCCCATTTGAGAATGCCGGACTTCCAGAAGGGCGTCGCCAGAGCAAACCGCAGGACCAGCTGAACGAGCGAGGGAATTGCGACCGCGCGCACAATGCGCGCGACCCTGTCCGCGAGCCGTGCGACCGAGGACAGCATCCCTCCTGCGGAGGACTGTCGCGATATGCTGGTCATGAGTTGTCTCCAAGGCTAGCTGAGATGCATGCGCCGGATTCGATCAGGGTCGCGACGCCCGCGCCGAGGTCGAAATCGGGATGGACGTCGAGCGCCGCGCCGGCGGCCTCTCCAAGCGGACGCCCGGCGATCAGGGCCGACAGGAATTCCGCCTCTCCCGGGGCGAGCCGCCGCACGACGACATCAGATTCCGGCCGCGTGATCAGCGCGTCCTCCGGCTCGCCGGCGTCGATCTCGACGACCGGCGCCGTCGTGCGATTGGCGGCGAAGATGGTCACGGCGGCGAAGCGCGAACGCACGAGCCGCGTCGCCGGATGGGGCGCGAACACCAGGTCCCCGAGACGCTCGGGCGGGAAGAAGGCCAGGTCGGACGCGGTCAGCGGCGCTGCGTCAGCCGCATGGTGGGCGTCGAGCCAAGCGCGCTCGATGCGTGCCGCGTCGGCAAGCCACGGCATGCCTTGAGCACATTCGTATCGCTCGATGAAGGCGGGAAAATCCCGGCCATACTCGAACAGCAGCGGCGAGGTCGGGGGCGTCTCGCGGATGTGAAAGCGCGCCATCGCGCGAAAGAACTCGACTCCGGTGATGCGCTGCACCGCCGGATAGACGGCGGCGAGCGCGTCGATCAGGCTGACCGTGACGTTGTTCCGATAGACGTTGTAGCGCTTGACCGCGGCCTTGCCCGGGGGTCCAGAGACCAGCGCAGGCGTCTCACGGTCGGGCTCGAGCAGAGCGGCCGAAAGGGCGGCCGCGTAAGCGGCCCCGGCCGCGGCGCCCTCGTGCGCAGAGGGGTCAGGCTGCATGGCTGCGCCTCCCGACCAAGCCGGCGCAATCGAGAATTCTTTGCGCGGCGGCGGCTTCCGCTTCGAGACGCGACCATTCTGGGATCGCGCTGTCCCATTCGACCAGCGTCGGGATCGGCCCCGCTCGGGCAATGACGCTCTCAAACAGGCTCCAGACCGCGTCGGCGACGGGCCGGTCGTGGCTGTCGATGAGAAGCGGCTCGTCCTCGTCGTCGGTCTGTTCGGCATGGCCGGCGAGATGAATCTCGCCGACCCGGGCGAGCGGGAAATCGGACAGGTAGTCGAGCGGCGAGAAGCCGTGGTTGGTCGCCGACACGAAGACGTTGTTGACGTCGAGCAGCAGGCCGCAGCCTGTGCGCCGCGCGACGCCGCGGATGAATTCCGTTTCGCTCATCGTCGATTCCCGAAACAGCACATAGGTCGACGGATTTTCGAGAAGCAGCCGCCGGCCAATGGCCTCCTGCACCTCGTCTATGTGGTCGCACACCGTCGCGAGGGTCGCCTCGGTGTAGGGCAGCGGCAGCAAGTCGTTGAAATAGACGGTCTCGTGCGTCGACCAGGCCAGATGCTCGGAGACGAGGGCTGGCTCGTAGCGGTGGACGAGCGCGCGGAAGCGGCCAAGATGCGCCTTGTCCAGAGGTTGCGGGCCGCCGATCGACATGCACACGCCATGCAGCGAGACGGCATGGTCGCGACGGATGGCTTCGAGCGCGCGATGCGGCGGGCCGCCGGCGCCCATGTAGTTCTCAGCGTGAACCTCGAAGAACCCGCGCGGCCTTGGCCGCGCGAGGATCGCTTGCAGGTGCTGGGGCTTGAAACTTGTCCCCGCTAAGCCCGCGATCGGATGCGCCGGAAGACGAGGCCCAGAGGCTTCTCGCTCAGGATTTGCGGTCAGGACTGTCGTCATGGCTGTCCCCGTCTTCCGGCGTTTACGCGCAAATGGCGCGTTGACTTACATGGCTGTCGGAGAACCGTGCTTGCCGTTCGGCAGCACGATCGAGGCGCAGGTTCCGCCCTGGACGAACTTCCACGAGTTGCCCTGGAAATCGACGGTCGAGGTGCCCTGGCAGGTCGTGCCGGGTCCGGCGGCGCAGTCGTTCTGTCCCTTCAGGGCGACGCCGAAGCATTTCTCCTTGTGGGCCGCCATCGCAGCGGCTTTTTCTGCGTCGGTCAATGGAGCCGCGGAGGCGAGCGTCGCAAGCGCGCTCGCAAGGGCGCTGGCGAGGACGAGCGAGGTGATGGCGGTTTTTGCAGACATTGGCTTGCTCCTACTTGCTGGTTTGCCCTCATGGGGCGCACAGGGACTACGCACCCGGGCGTGAGAACGTTACCTTGGCTGTTGGCGAACAATGACGCCTTGGCCGACCGGCTCGGGGCGGAGACGCATCGAACTCGCGCGTGCAGGCAATCATGGATGCGACGACGATTGATCCGACGGTCAAACTGGACGACCCGCATGCTGCTTTCCGGCTTTCGAAGCCTTCAGGTCGGCCATTGGCCGCATGCGAACAGTCGCGAAATGTTTGCGGGTGTCGGATAAACGTCCCTTGCTCCATGTCTCCGGCTCGGCTTGCTTGGAATGCGTTTCCGGGACTGAAGATGACGGAGCGCAATGCGCTTGTGAAATGCCGTTCGGCTTTTGAATTGATAGTGCCCAGCTATGCACGACGTGAAGACTTGTCTTCCATAAGGAAAAGGTGGTGTATCGACCCCGCACCTCGGCGCAGCAGCGAGGCGATGGTCGCATCGGCTGGCCTGTTCGGTAGGGTGACCCCGTGGAAATGCATCAGATCCGGTATTTTCTGGCCGTCGCCCGGACGTTCAACTTCACCCGTGCGGCGGAGGAGTGCGGCGTTTCTCAGCCGTCGCTCACCCGCGCGATTCAGACGCTGGAGGCGCAACTCGGCGGCGAGTTGTTCCAGAGGGAACGCGGTCTCACGCATCTCACCGACCTCGGCGTCAAAATGCTGCCGTTCGTGCAGCAGTGTTTCGATAGCGCGGTCGCGGCGAAATCTCTGGCGGACACCCTCAAGACCGGCGCTGTGGCGCCGCTCAAGCTCGCGCTGTCTTCATCGACTAACATTGCTGTCCTGCTGTCGCAGCTGGACGAGCTCTCCCGCAATTTCGCTGGCATGGAGCTGAAAATCTTCCGTGGCGCGGCTTCCGAGCTCGCGGACCATCTCAAGCGGGGTGGGGCGGATCTCGGCGTCGCAGGTCCGCTCACGGGCGACTGGCAACGATTCGACCAATGGACCCTGTTCACGGAAACATTCATGCTCGCCGTGAGCGAAGACCATCGGTACGCCAGCCGTGGGTGCGTCACAGTTCAAGAGCTCAGCGGAGAACGACTCATTCGTCGGACGCACTGCGAGTGCCTTGAAGAGATCGAGGCTCTCCTCAAAGAGCACGGGATCGTCAATCTGCAGCGTCATGAGGTGAACAGCGACGTCGACGTTGTCGGCTTGCTCTCGGCCAATGTCGGCGTTGCGCTCGTGCCTTCGAGCGTCGAGCTGCCGGGCAATCTGCGACGTCTACGCATCGAGAACGCGAACCTCACCCGCACTGTCTCCGTTTACGCGGTCGCGGGTCGTCCGCGCTCGCCGATCGCCAACATGCTCCTGAAGATGCTGCGGGCTTCGGACTGGAGCGCCTATCAGGCCTGATCCGAGTGTCGGACGGCGTTGACGCGAAGCGCCTCGAGCAAATCCTCCACCTCCATCCGCCGCCTGTAGTCGGGATCGACAAATCGCGCGACGACGACGCCGTCGGCGCCGACGACGAAGGTCGCCGGAATGGGCAGCATCCAGGTGTCGTTGCCCTGAAACTGAGCCAGATCGACTCCTGTGCCGGACATGGCGAGCCGCGCTTCGTCGCCAACCCAAAACAGCAGGCTCAGCTCCAGCGCGTAGCCCCCGTCGATATCGGAAAGAATAGGGAATGGCGCCTTTGTCGCAGTTTTGAGTTCCGAGGCCCACGCCGAGGTTTCGGGCGAAACCCCGACAATCTGCGCTCCGAGCGAGGCGATCTCCGCTTCAGCGCGCGCGAGCGCATCGACGTGCAGGCGGCAGTAGGCGCACCAGTGCCCGCGATTGAAGGAAACAACGACCGGGCCCTTTTCCAAAAGGCTCGGCAGACCGACCAGACTCCCTGTCTCGTCGGGCAAGAGAAACGGCGGCATCACATCGCCCGGTCCCGGCGCTGTCATGCCGACGCCATTATCCGCAAGCCGTGCAATCAGGCGGTCGATCACGTCGGCGAAGGCGGGATTGAGCTCGCGGACCTTGTCGGCGATCGTCTGCAGCCTGACGCTCAGCGGCGCGTCCGTCCGCCTCGCGTCCTCCGTCGCGGCGTCGAGAATTTCGGCGAACGTCTTTTCGGTCACGGCCTTCTCCGCGGCCAGAGCGTTATGCAATGCCGCTTGTCACTGTCCACCGCTCGGCGTCCTTGATCAAGCTATCGAGTCGATAGCCGCCGGCTGGGATAGTTTAAGTGGATCAGCTCGTACCTACGCCGAGCGAAGACGATAGCGGCCGACTATCGATTTCAGAGACAGAAGATATTTCCATAGGATCGCCGCTCTCGACACACTCTGCGCGAAAGACTGGAGGCGGAAACAAAGTCATGACGAACTGTCGTCGCACATTCACGTTCGCAATCGTCGCTTGCCGCGCTCACGGCGCCGCCGGTCCGCCTGGCTTCGGCGACCGCTGAGCGTGTCGACGACATTTCCCTGCGAGGCCCGGCGCGGGCGGCCCATGGTCCGCCACCGTGACAGGCGACCAATGTCGTCGAACGGGATGACGACCGCACGAATGAAGATGCGTCGAAAGCCGTAACAAGGCGCCGCCAACTCCGAACGACGCTCGACGACGACGATTACGAGCATTTGCTGTCACGGGGCGTTGGACGGGGCGAAAGAAGGTTTCGCATGTTTTTCGCGCTGGACAATTGGATCGTCGAGCTGCCGACAACCCTCGCCATCGGCGCCGTGGTCGGGATTTCGGTGGCTTTGTCGCTCTTGGGACTGGTTCTGGTTCATTTTTCCGTGCCGCATTCGATTCGACGCGCCCATAACCAAATCGCGGGATCCACCATCGCGGTCGTCGGGATGATCTATGCGGTTCTGCTGGCCTTCATCGCGGTGGCCGTGTGGGAAGATTTCGGCAAGGCCGACGCGCTGGTTCAGACCGAGGCCAATCTCGTCGGCAATCTCTATCGCGATACGGTCGGCCTTCCCGATCCGCTGGCGACCGGGCTTCGACACACTCTTTTCATCTATGCCGAGATCGTCGTGCAGGACGAATGGCCGGCGCTCGCGGCCGGGCGCGTTGAGGAAGAGGCCGGATGGCAGCTGCTCGATAAATTTCACTTGTCTCTGGCGCAATTGCGCCCGTCCGATTCAGGGTCCCAGGTGATCGAGACCGAAATGATCCACAGCCTGAACGCGCTCTACGACGCACGGCGCGGACGTTTTCGCGCCGCCGATGAGGGGTTGCCCCCGATCTTGTGGTGGAACCTGATCGCGGGCGCAGGCCTGACCGTCCTGTCCAGCTACCTGTTCGGGGTTCCGAGCTTTCCGATGCACATGGTCATGGTCGCGCTATTGGGCGGCTCGATCGCCCTCGTTCTCTCCCTCATTATCCTGCTGGACAATCCGTTTCGCGGGCAAAACCATGTCTCCGCGGCGCCGTTCGAGCGTCTTGTCAGGACGGTGGAAGAAATGTCCTACCCCAAAAATTGAAGATCTGACCGGACATAGGCGCGCGTCCTCATTTTCGGATAATGAGATAATGGGGGCGTCATACAAACTCCATAAAACCGCAATACCCACAATATTATATTCAGCGCAGGCTTGGGCTAAATACTGCGGTGCGAGCCTCATATGACAATAACAGAATATATTGTTATACTAATTTAAGAATGTCAGAAGCATTTCGCCCGCGCCAATGCCCTCGTCGGAAGTCGGCGCCGAAGGACCTCGGTCCCTACGGGGCGTCTCGGGCGCGCCGGCGCGACACATGAAAAATTGACAGTTTTGTGCGCTTAAGCCCTTCAAAAACCTGAGTCCTTGCCAGGACTGCAGGCGGCTCGCCAGGGCCTCGTGAGAGCTCAGCTCTTCCGCGGCGCGCCCGCTACGTAGGTCTGCCGCACGGCGCGGTCGTCGCCGAGCGTGACGAGCACGAACAGCTCCTGGTCGAGGTCGCCGTCGACCCTCTCCATCCGGTGCGCCATCGCTGGGGTCGCGCGCGAATCGAGGATGATGAGATCGGCGTCCTTGCCGGGCTCGATCGAGCCGATCGCGTGCTCGAGGCTCAGCGCCCGTGCGTTGCCCAGCGTCATCTGGTAGAAGGCCTCTGCCGCCGGCCACGACTGTCCGCCAAGCTGCAGCACCTTGTAGCCCTCGGCGGCCGTGCGGAGCATCGAGTAGCTGGTGCCCCCGCCGACGTCGGTGGCGAGCCCGATCCTGACGCCTGCGCCGGCGAGCCGCGCCCGGTCGAACAGGCCCGAGCCGAGGAACAGGTTCGAGGTCGGGCAGAAGGCCGCGACCGAGCGGCTTTCCGCCATCGCGACGACCTCGTCGCCCGTCATGTGGATGCAGTGGCCGAACACCGAGCGCGGTCCGAGGAGGCCGGCGCGGCCATAGACGTCGAGATAGTCGCGCGCCTCGGGAAAGAGCTGACGGGCGAACTCGATCTCGTCGGTGTTCTCGTCGACGTGCGACTGCATGTAGACGCCGGGGAACTCCTTTATGAGCGTCCCGGCCGCTTCGAGCTGCGCCTCCGTCGAGGTGATGGCGAAGCGCGGCGTCACCGCGTAGCCGAGCCGACCGCGGCCATGCCAGCGCTCGATCAGCGCCTTGCTGTCGTCGTAGCCCGTCTGAACGTTATCGAGCAGTGCCGCCGGCGCGTTGCGGTCGAGCATCGCCTTGCCGGCGATCATGCGTGCGTCGACGCGCTCGGCGGCGGCGAAGAACGCGTCCGCCGATTGCGGATAGACGGTGCAATAGACCAGCGCCGTCGTCGTGCCGCAGCGAAAGAGCTCGGCGAGGAAGAACTCCGCGACGCGCGCGCAATGGGCCGGATCGGCGAACCGTTGCTCCTCGACGAAGGTGTAATTGTGCAGCCAGTCGAGGAGCTGCGCGCCATAGGAGGCGATGACCTGCGTCTGCGGATAGTGGATGTGGACGTCGATCAACCCGGGCATGACGAGGGTGCCCGAATGATCGTCGATCGTCGCGTCCGCCGGGGCGCGGGCGAGAATGTCGCGTGCCTCGCCGACCGCCGCAATGCGTCCGTCCTCAATGAGAACCGCCCCGTCCTCGATATGGCGCCACGCCGCGGCGCCGGCTTCCGCCGGATCGTCGATGAAGGTGAGGATCCGTCCCCGGACGACGCGCTTCGCGCCCCCGCTCACGCCAGGATCTCCTGAAGGCGCAGCGCCGCGATGCGGTCGATCTCCGCAAGCGCCGTCCGCGTCTCGGCGTCCGCATCGTTGGTCAGCCGGCGCTCGAAGGCCGAGACAATCTCGGCCTTGCTCTTGCCCTTGACGGCAATAATGAACGGAAAGCCAAAGCGGCTGCGATAGGCGTCGTTGAGCTCGGTGAAGCTGGCGAGTTCGTCGGCGCTCAGCCGGTCGAGCCCGGCGCTCGCCTGCTCGCCGGTCGATTCGGCCGTAAGCCGCCGCGCCTGCGCAAGTCGCCCGGCAAGATCCGGATGGGCTTGGATCAGCGCGCGTTTCTGATCGTCCGAGCCCTGCGCCGCGGCGCCCGCCATGGCCTTTGCGAGTCCTACGGCGTCATCGGCGCCCGTCTTGAGCCCGGCGTCGTAGGCCGCGGCCGCGATCCAAGGCGAATGTTCGTAGACGCCGCCAAACCGTTCGAGAAACAGCGTCCGGGTCAGCCTCGACGGCTTCCAGCTGCCCGGCGGGGCGTGGGTCCGGATCCAGCGCCGGGCGATGTCGAGCCGGGTCGGAACCCACGCCTTGTCGTGGCTGAGCACATAATCGAGGAAGCGCTTCAGCGACGCCGCCCGCCCAGGGCGGCCAACGAGACGGCAGTGCAGCCCGACCGACAGCATTTTGGGCGCGACGTCGCCTTCGGCGTAGAGCGTGTCGAACGAATCCTTGAGATACGCGTAGAACTGGTCGCCGCAATTGAAGCCCTGCGGCGTGGCGAAGCGCATGTCGTTCGAATCGAGCGTATAGGGGACGAGAAGCTGAGGCCCGCGCGGACCCTCGACCCAGTAAGGCAGGTCGTCGGAATAGACGTCGGCGCAATAGACGAAGCCGCCCTCCTCCATGCCGAGCCGGATAGTGTTCACCGACGAGCGCCCCTGGTAGAAGCCGAGCGGCCGCGCGCCGGCGACCTCGGTGTGGATGCGGATCGCCTCGGCGATGTGCTCGGCTTCCAATTCGGCAGGCGCATCGCGATAGTCGATCCACTTGTAACCGTGGGTGGCGATCTCCCACTTCGCCTCGTTCATCGCCGCGACCGCCTCGGGATTGCGCACGATCGCGGTGGCGACGGCGTAGACCGTGACGGGAACCGACCGCTCGGTGAACATCCGGTGGAGGCGCCAGAAGCCGGCGCGCGAGCCGTATTCGTAGATCGACTCCATGTTCATGTGGCGCATGCCCGGCCAGGGCGCAGCGCCGACGATCTCCGAGAGAAACGCCTCCGAGGCGGCGTCGCCGTGCAAGATGTTGTTCTCGCCGCCTTCCTCGTAATTGATTACGAACTGCACGGCGATCCGCG
Source organism: uncultured Alphaproteobacteria bacterium (assembly GCA_963822215.1). Taxonomy (GTDB): domain Bacteria; phylum Pseudomonadota; class Alphaproteobacteria; order Rhizobiales; family Beijerinckiaceae; genus Roseiarcus. The sequence continues at coordinate 87,875 of CAWGGX010000004.1, read as the reverse complement.
CCCCATCCGGCCAATCGGCGAACGGGGGCGTGCGCCCGTAGCCGATCATGTCGCGCGGGTAATTGTCCTGGGTCGTCATGCCGTTCGGTCCCTCTCCGCCGTCACAAGCCGTCGCGCCCGCAACGCTACGACACGGCGCCGTTTGCTCCAACCCGGCAAATGCTCCAGAAAGGGCGCCGCCTGTTCCCCCTCGTCGATGGCGCCCATGACTGACATAACCCTGAGCTTCGAGCCGCCGTTCGCCCGGATCGTCCTGAACCGCCCCGAGCGGCGCAACGCCATCTCGCGCGCCATGTGGCGCGCGCTTCCTGCGATCCGGACCTCGATCGAGGCGCGTCCGGACGCGCTCGTCGTGATTGTCGAAGGCGCGGGCGGCCATTTCAGCGCTGGCGCCGACATTTCGGAATTCGACGAAGTCTACAGGGACGCGGCGGCGACCCGCGATTATGGCGACGCCATCCAAGACGGGCTGAGGGCGCTGATCGAGATCGACCGTCCGACCATCGCGGTCCTGCAGGGCAACGTCGTCGGCGGCGGTCTCGCCGTTGCGCTCGCCTGCGACCTGAGGTTTTGCGCGGCCGACGCCTATCTCGCGATCACGCCGGCAAGGCTCGGGCTCGTCTACGGCCACGCCGAGACCCGCCGTCTCGTCGAACTCGTCGGCCCGGCCCGCGCCAAGGACATTCTTTTCACCGGGCGACGGATCGAAACCGACGAGGCGCTGTCGATCGGCCTGATCGACCGGAGGGTCGAGACGGCGCTGCGCGACACCGTGCTCGGCTATGCGCGCGGCCTCGCGGACCTCAGCCAGGCCTCGATCCGCGGCGGCAAGCGGGCGGTCGACGCGATCGCCTGCGGCATGACTGTCGAGACCCCGGCGTTCCGCGCGCTCGCCGAGCAGGCGGCGCTGGGGCCGGACTTCGCCGAAGGGCGCGCCGCCTTCGCCGAGAAGCGGCCGGCGCGCTTCGCCTTCCGCGGCGCGACCCTCCCAATTCCGCTCACCTAACGGGCCGGGACGCCGGTCGCAGCGCGATTCGCACACTCGCATTGGGAGGGCTGGCACTTCGCCAAAGGACACACACCGCTTTAGATTAGAAATGCGAATCTCTGATCGAGCTCAACTCGCTCTTTCGGAGGCCGAAATCCTCGCGAAGAACTTCGATCATCTTGGCGGTGCGGCTATTGCGCGTCACGGTGAAAGCAATCCCGATCATCAGGATGTAGACCACAATAAACGCTACAAATAGGAATATAAATGGAAGCGTCGATATGAAATCGTAAGGCTTCGGAAGGAACAAAAACCATCCCGGATCCTTGATGCGGCCTTCTGCGTTGACTGAAGAGACGATCCCTGTCGCTATGGTCATCGTTACAGAAAATACAAGCGCTAGCCATGTATAGACACTGGTCATTGAATTCAGAAGCTGTGAAGGACGATAGCCAAGCTCTCTATACATCGCATCAATGACGACAATGCGTCTTTTTCTATTTTCACTGTAATAGTGTGGAAAATTGATCAGTTCACGATACAGCGCGCCAAGCTTTTCGAGTGCGTCGTTATGCAAATAGCTCTCGTTGGCGATGAGAATCGCGCGCAAAATGGCGCGCTCCCGTTCCTCGTCCTCGTCACGAATTGTCCGGCGAAGCGAATCGAGAGCGTCGAAGATCTCGACCCGGGTCTTGAGCTGCCGATCCTGCGCGGCGTCGCTCGCGATCCGCGCGGAGGCGGCCGAGAATTGCTTGGCGGTTTCGTCCTGCTCGCGGCGGCGTTCCGCCTCCAGGGCGTCGAGCCGCTCCATGACGGTGGCAAGCCACGCCGAAGACTCGGCCGCCGACTTCGCGGGCTCCTCGAGCGGCGCCGACAGCGCCTTGACGGCCCGGGATTTGAGAATGGGCCCCAGTGTGTTTTCGTCGAAGCGGACTTGCTCGACGAGACCGAACGCCTCCTCCGCCGCCTCACTCGAGTAGCCCACCAGAAGGGCGAGAACCTGCGCGCCCGGCAAATCCTTGGGCACGGCGTTGCTCGCCCGAGCCAGCCTTCGATACCAGTCGACCTCGTTCAACCGATCGCTCGCGCCGATTAGAAAGATCGCCAGAAGGGGTTTGCCTTCCGTGGACGTGAACAGACGGTCGACGCGCACGTTTTCAATCATGATATTCGCTATCACCTGCCCCATCGGCTTCAGAGTCTCGTCGACGATCGCAAGGGCGCTGTCGCTCTGAGCCGCGATGCTTCCCGAACTCTCGGCGGCCTGAACGATGTCCTGGTCGGTAAGAGAAACATCCTCCTTGGAGTTCTCTTTCTCCTTTAATTTTTCTTTCTTTTTCAAGATATTGAACGCCTGATAGGCTATTTGGAGCACCTCGCGCGGAGTTCCTCCTGACCGAGCGTGAATGTCGTCGACACAACGCATGATCGGTTCAGGTGCGTGATAGGCGCTCAGAAGCGCGGAGACCTCCGGTCCGGTCAAGCGTCCGACGACAATAGGCTCGCGCGTCCGGAAGCGCGCGGCGACGTCGCGGGGCATTCCCTCCCAGCTTCGCGGCGTGCCGGCGATGAACACCAGCGCCCCCCGGCGTCTCAACTGCTCGACGAATTTCTTGACCAGCGAGCCGAAACGCACCGGGTCCGTAGGCGCATGCGCCAGCACTTCGAACTGATCCACCAGGAAAACGATCGGTACGCCCGCGCAGCGATAGAGGGCCGCGATCACTTCGGGCGCCTTGATGGAGGCGAGATCCGAGTCCGCCGTTACGGCGGCCGGCTGCGGCCGGCCCTGCGGCGCTGAAGACATGGAAGCGAGATCGGCATCCCTCGTCGGCGTCGCCAAGGAATTGGCCGGCGAAGGAGCGCCTTGAACGCCGCGCCGAACGCTGTGGGCGTTGCCCGCGTCCGGTCGTCTTTCCGCAACCGTCGACAGAAGCGAACGGCTCACGCCCAACGCCAGGGACGCCTGGGAACGCCCGCCGAGCCATTCGTAGGCCTCCGCGCCGAATTCCGCGCTCGGAACTTCAAGCAGGACCCGCGGAAGATCCTTGGGCGCTCCGGTGATATTTTCCAGTTCGTCGACAAGCTCTTGTCTGAGGAGCGCCAGATCGATGTTCTTCTCGCCGTCGAGAATCGTCAACGCGCCGGGGGTGTCCAGACGGTCCGCCACGGACTCCGTCAGCTTTGCGGCGCGGACTTTTTTTCGGGCGAGCTGGAGCAACGCGAGTTGAATGAGCTCGATGAGCTTCTCTCGCGGAATCTGGACGAGGACTTGCGTGTACGCGTCGAAGAATTGCGACGAATCGCATTTTACATACACACTTTCGCCTCGGATGCTCGCATTGGCCGCGAGACGTTGCGCTAGCCACCCAAGCGCGTGGGTCTTGCCGGCACCGTGTCCGCCGGCAATCGAAACCGACGCGCCAGCGCCCGCGGGGTCGTTTACGTAGGATCGGAGATACGCACTGAGTTCGCTCTCGACCGCCATAATGTAGCCGAGCGTCTCGCAGGTCGTGAGCGCCGCGCCGAACGTCGCCACGGCTTCCGCGGGAAAAGGATTGTCCATGGCTATGGGTGCATGGTCGGCGTTCACGAGGTGCCCCCGTTCAGCTTGTCCCTCGCCCGCTTGACCATCGCGGCGTTGATCGCGATCGCGTTCGCGGGCATGGCCGCGAGCGTCGCCGTGTCGGCACCGGGATTTGCGTTCTGCAACTCCTCTATTCGATCGACGATCACCCTATGGAGCGTCTGCCGTATCCAACCAATGGGAAACTCCAGCTCCGCCGGCGCGCCCCCGGACAGAGCCGCCGATCCCCGCTCGAACAAAGCATCGATCGCATCGGCGGTGAAGGGCAGGAGCGGAACGCCGGGGGATGCGGCGCCGAGACGAACGTCCTTGAGCCTCGCCTTCACGAATTCATGCGTCTTGACTCGATCGAGCGGCTTGGCGCGGACCCAACAGACATTCGCGTTCGCGCTTGACGTCGAAAGAGCCTGGTAGCAGGTCCGGGCGGCGGCCCCAAAAGGGGTGGTCACGATGACGCAGTCCGCGCAGTCGCGGACACACTGATAGATCCGTCCCCAGCTGTCGGGGTCGCCGCCGCCGTAGATCCAAATGAACACCTTGCGTTTGAGTGGCTGGAGAATTGTGCCGAAAGTTTCAAAAATGTTACGGTATGAGGTATCGCTGTCGCCGAGCGGAAGTTGTAACGCGTCGTTCAAACACTCTTTCATCTCATTTGCCATGTCGTTGTCCTTGACGACGTATTTGACAGTATGAATGAGACGCGTCGCGGTCACGGGAAGGTTTTGCAAGGCATCCCTGCCGCCAAGCTGAACTCTGCACTGCAGCGCCTCTCGCCCCCAGGCCTGCTCGGCTTTGAAAACGACCAGATTGGCGAGCGAGTCGAGGCCGGTCTGACCGGCCCCGGAAGCGATAACCATCAGTGGCGCGTCCGCCCGCAGGGTGTGCGCGTCGGGAAATCTCTGCAATCCGTCCTTCGGTGAAATGTCTCCGATCAGAACGCTGTCCTTCCATTCGTAGACATCGAAGAATAGCGAAAGAACACGCGAATCCAATTTCGGATTTAGATCCCTCTCGTAAGCATCAAGAGATAATGGAGCGGAATCCGGTCCGATCTCAGGATAAAACGGATCGGCGCGCAAATTCCAGCAGTACTTACGAATGAGCTCTTTCATGGATCATCCCGCTTTTGTTTTTTCATAATAAGCGTCTTGCAATCGGGAAAAGCGGCGGCCAGTAGTTTCGAAAGTATATCCCAATCCTCCTTGTTGATTGCCTGGGTGACCGCGGCCGCAGTCTTGGGCGGGAGAGATTTAATAATATCCCTCGCCAATAATTCATCCATAACCTGTTTTTTCTTGTTCTTGTCCTCTTGCTATACTATATTATGATAGAAGCTAACGAAAAAAGAACGTAAATCGTTTGCTTTGCTCTTCTGAAACGCATCAAGCTCAGCCAGGTATTGCTGCTTTGTTTCCACGCCTTTTTGCAACCGCCAGAACAGGAACGCAACTAAAGCTGTCAGGAACGCGGGTATGCCGATGCCCAGGAACCAGAGCGGCGCCTCGAACGCCGCAGGAAAGCCTTGCCGCCGAAGCACGATCTCTACTTCGAGAGGCGGACGGTCGGAGCTCGAAAGAAACACGAGACCGCCCTTGGCGCCCTGCGCGGCCTCCGGGAAACCGCGTTCGCGGACCGCCAACCGGAGCCAATGCTCTCCTGTGCCGGGCTTGGCGATCGTCACCGCGTCCGACACGATCGCGCTCTCGGAGCATTTGCCGAACGGCTTGGTCAGATCGAGCAGCGCGGCGCCGTTGATCCCTATGGTCGTGACCTGCACCTCGGGCGGCGGAGCGCCGGTCGCGCGAATGGAGAAGTCGATGCATTCCACCGGCTTGCCGGCGCCAACGACATCCCAAAAGGATTTAGGCCGTTCCCATACACTGGGTAGGCCGGTCGCGAGAAAGCCGTTGACGGGAAGCGTCTTGATCTCGGATTCCGTCGCCTTATCGGCCGGCGCCGGCTTCTCGTCTTCCGCTAGTACCTCTGCACAGTGATCCTGACGGTTTGATGAGTTAGCGCAAGACGGGCAGGGTTTCGGCGGGGAGCGCGAGCCTGATGCTTCGAGGAATGCCCGGCTTTCGGGTGATGAGGCCGAGCTTTTCGAGAGTGACGACCATCTGATGAACGGATGGCGGCGTGACGCTGAAGTGTCGTTGCATGTCGGCTTCGGCGGGCGGCTGTCTGAAGATGCAGGTGTAGGCGTGAATGAACGCCAGGTACTGACCCTGAAGGGCGGTGAAGGTCGGACTCACGGCGGCCGGGTTTTGGTCAAGTTTCGGATTCATTAGGGATTCACCTGCGCCCCGAGCAACGGAGGCGCAGGTGAACATAAAATATCGGGTCGACCTCAGCCAGGAGGAGCGTGAAGAACTGGAGGGGATGCTCAAGGGCGGCAAGCTAGCGGCGCGCAAACTTGTGCGGGCGCAGATCCTCTTGGCGGCCGATAAGGGGATTTCGGATGAGGGGATCGCCGGGACGCTTCGGGTCAGCGGTTCGACCGTCTATCGGACCAAGCGCCGCTTCGTCGAAGGCGACCTCGACGGCGCCCTCAGCGACGAGCCGCGTCCGGGAGCCGGACGTAAGCTCTCGATCAAGGAGACGGCCCTTCTGGCGGCGACCGCTTGCTCGGCGCCGCCTCCGGGGCGCGCCCGCTGGACGCTCGAACTCCTGGCCGATGAGATGGTCAAACTCACCGATCACGACGATCTCTCGCGCGAGACGGTGCGACGAAGGCTGGCGGAGAGCCAACTCAAACCCTGGCGTCGAACCATGTGGTGCATCCCCAAGGTCGACGGCGAGTATGTCGCGCGCATGGAGGATGTGCTGGATCTCTATGCGGAGCCGCCGGATCCGCTGCGACCGGTGATCTGCTTCGACGAAAGCCCAACCCAACTCATCGGCGAGGTCAGAGACCCGATCCCCGCCAAGCCCGGCCAGCTTGAACGCTACGATTGCGAGTACCGCCGGAACGGAACCGTCAACCTCTTCATCATCCTCGACGCCAACAGTCCCTGGCGCAAGGTCAAGGTCACCGACCGCCGGACCAACAAGGACTTCGCCGAGTGCATGAGGGATCTGGTCGATCTCCACTACCCGCTCGCTCCCATCATCCGCTTGGTGATGGACAATCTCTCAACGCATTCCGCCGGCGCGCTCTACGACGCTTTCCCAGCGCACGAGGCGCGCCGCATCCTCAAGCGGATCGAGTTCCACTACACGCCAAAACACGCCAGTTGGCTGAACAAGGTCGAAATCGAGATCGGCGTCCTGCGCGGCCAATGCCTCGACCGGCGCATTGAGGACAAGGGCTTCCTCGTCTCGGAAATCGCCGCCTGGGAAAAACGCCGAAACGACGAAGGCGCGACCATCGACTGGACCTTCACAACCGAAAAAGCTCGCGAAAAACTCAAAAAAGCCTATCCGGTCAAAGAGTCATAATCACTGTGCAGCGGTACTAGTGCTGAGGCGCAGAAGCAGACGGAGAGCCCAATGTCGAGGCAGACCCAGGCGGCAAGGAACCCAATCCTTAGGTCGCGTTCTACTATCGCCCTCGTCTGTCCGGCAGTTCGCCTTGCGTCACATTCCATGCGCGCACCAATCGCTCCGCCACGGTTGCCCTGGCGGGTTTGGCTTTGGACATGTGAACGATAGCACGCCGGCGGGTCTATATCCTAACGAAATTTGGAAGTTAAAGTTCTAATAGCTCGATTTTCCGCCAAGTTCGGCAGAACCTCCGCGCCGCGATTGCGATAAGGTCTCACGTCACGCAATTGCGCCGAGACCGCACACCGTACTGCAGGGGCGCAAAGGGAAAGGATGGGCGCGGCGAGCCATAGACCCGCCTTGGCAATCTCTGGACAGACCTAAAGTCGCCCGCCGTGTACACGACGCTCGCGCTCGTAGGATTTGGCGACGCGATCGCCGGCGGCGGCAGCATGGGACAACCGAGCGAGCACAGATAAAATACAGCTAATTTTAGTTTGATATCGAATTTTGTGACAGTTTTGTGCGCTCAACCTATTGAAAACGTGGGAAGCTTGCCAGGAACGTTGCGACCGGGCCCGGGGAGGTCTCCTGCGGTTCGCGCCGCGGTTGACGCCGACGGCCCGAGAAGCATATAAGCCCGGGATCCAGGCTGGGCGTTCGCCCGGCCTCATTCATTTTGCGCCAACGCGCGTCGCGAAACACGCCCGAGGGAATCGAGTTTATGGCCAATACCAAGTCGGCCCAAAAAGCCGCTCGCCAGACCATCCGCCGCACCGCGGTCAACAAGTCGCGCCGCAGCGAAATGCGCACCTACGTCCGCAAGGTCGAGGAGGCGCTTGCCGCCAAGGACCCGAAGGCGGCGACGGAGGCCCTGCACGCGGCCGAGCCGAAGTTGGCGCGCGCCGCTCAGAAGGGCATTGTTCACCGCAATGCCGCCTCGCGCAAGATTTCGCGCCTGACCAAGCGCGTCAAGGCTCTCGCCGTCTGAGCCCCGCTCGGAATGACCGTCCCCGCGCCGGCTCGACCCGCAGCGGGCGCACGAGTTGACGGACGCCGCGATGAGCGAGCCGAGCCTTCCGACCGATTGCCCTCCCGATCGGCTCAGCGTCGATCCGGCGAGTCCGTTCTATGACGAGGCGACGCTGGCGCGCGGCATCGGCATCCGGTTCCGCGGCGTGGAGCGTCACGACGTCGAGGAATATTGCGTCAGCGAGAGCTGGATTCGCGCCCCGGTCGGCAAAACCCGGGACCGCAGGGGCAATCCGTTGCTGATCAAGCTGACCGGATCGGTCGAACCTTATTTTCTCGCGCCAGCCGCCGGGCCGACCGCTGCTGACGGACCTGACAGCGGCGCCGGGTAGGGGTCGCTCCGTTCGACGGAGCCGCCCGCTGGCTGATCGCTCGCGGATCTCACCTGCCCATGTGTGCCCGGAACTCCGCCACCGCGTCGGCGAACTCGTCGTAGGTCAGCGCCTCGGCCGCGATATAGGGCCCAATGAGGTAGACGGGTGTGCCCTTCAGTTGGAGCGCGTCCGCCTGCGCGGCGTTGCGCCGAATGAGGTCCATGATCGCGTCGCTGTGAGCGTCGAGATCCTTGTCGAGTTGCGCCGTGTCGACGCCCGCGGCCGCGACGGCGTCGCGCATCGCCTCATCCGGGCCGCGTCCGTGCAGGGCCATCAGGGCGGCGTGCGCGGCCTCGTACTTCTCCTGATATTTGGCGGCGAGAGCGAGACGCGCGCCAGTGACCGAGCTTTTCGCCAGAACTGGCCAGTCCTTGTAGATGAGTCGGATCCGCCCGTCGGTCGAGACGAGCCGCTGGAGATCGGGCTCCGACCGTTTGCAGAACGGGCAGTTGTAGTCGACATAGGCGACGATTGTGACGTCGCCGGCCGGGTTTCCGCCCACGGGAGCGTCGGGATCGTCCAGGATCGCGCGAACGTCGACCGCGTTTGATTGCGCGGGCTCAGACCCTGTCGTCGCCGTCAAGATCGATGCGCCGGCCAGCGACAGCGCCGAAAGAAAACCCCTGCGATCCACGAGATCCCCCGCAACGCCGGATGGGCGGCGAACGGCGCCGACGCAACCCGTCGCTTATCGCCTATTGCGACATGCGAAGACATTAATTTCTTGTGCGAGCGCCGCGGAGAACGGATGCGGGGGGCCTTTCACAAGCCTTCGAACAGGGCGGTCGAAAGGTAGCGCTCGGCGAACGACGGGATGATGATCACGATCGTCTTGCCAGCGTTCTCGGGCCGGCGGCCGACGTCGACGGCGGCGGCGATGGCGGCGCCCGACGATATCCCGACCGGGATTCCCTCGAGGCGCGCCGTCAGCCGGGCCGTATCAAACGCTGTCTGATTGCCGACCGCGACGACCTCGTCGATGACAGCGCGATCAAGGACGGGGGGCACAAAGCCGGCGCCGATGCCCTGGATCTTGTGCGGCCCGGGGGCGCCGCCCGACAGCACCGGCGAATCTTCCGGTTCGACCGCGACGATCCACACGGCAGGCTTGCGCGTCTTCAGCACCTGGCCGATGCCGGTGATCGTGCCGCCGGTGCCGACGCCCGCAACCACGATGTCGACCGCCCCATCGGTATCGTTCCAGATCTCTTCGGCGGTCGTGCGGCGATGGATTTCGGGATTGGCCGGATTTTCGAACTGTTGTGGCATGATGGCGCCCGGGGTCGAGGCGATGATTTCGTTGGCCTTCGCGATTGCGCCCTTCATGCCCTGCGCGGCCGGCGTGAGCACGAGTTCGGCGCCCAAGAGCGCCAGCATCTTGCGGCGCTCGATGGACATCGATTCCGGCATGACCAGCATCAGCTTGTAGCCGCGCGCGGCGGCGACGAAAGCCAGGGCGATCCCGGTGTTCCCTGAGGTCGGCTCGACCAGCACGCCGCGGCCCGGGGCGATCTTGCCCTGCGCCTCGAGCGCGTCGAGCATCGCCACGCCGATGCGGTCCTTTACGCTGGCGATCGGATTGAAGAACTCGAGTTTCCCGAGAAGCCGGGCGACGACGCCCTTTTCCTTGGCCAGGCGGTCGAGCGCAACAAGCGGGGTGTCCCCGATCGTTTCGGTGATCGAACCGTAAACCCTTCCGCGGCCGGGCCTGCGTCGGGCGGCTGCATCTGTCGTCATCGCGAACTCCTCCGTCAGCGACGCCGGACAAGCGCCTCAAGGGCGCGGCCCGGCGACACTTTAACCGAGGTCGTTCTATATAACGTCGGTTATATCGATGCTAGATAGCAAAATCGCCCGCGGCCTTCTTGTCGTCGAGCACGTGGGCGTGTTCGGCCGTTTCGCACATGCTCTCGACAGTGATGGCGTCCAGGTTGGCGAGAAACGTCTCGCCCGCCTTTTTGACGGTCGGGTCGATAACGCGCTCCAGAAGCAGCGAGTTCGCGCCCAGATCGTCCGGATCGGCGGTGCTCAGCGACATGGCCGTGCGGACGATTTCGCCGACGGTGATGCGCCGGCGTTCGCGCGCGAGCTCGTAGCCGCCCCGCGGTCCGCGCACGCCTTTGAGAATTTTGGCGTGAACGAGCCCCTGGAGCAAAGTCTCCAGGTGACGGGGAGGCAGCTTGTGGCGTGCTGCGAGGGCTTTCGCCGCAACCGGCGCAGACCTCGAATGCAGCGCGACATCGACAACGGCGGCGATGGCGAGAACGCTCCGTCGCGACAGCAGGTTCATCTTAACACTCCTCCGATGAGGGCCCGGTAGAGCCAAATCCGTTCAAGCCCCGGACGCTCGCAGTGAGCCGCTCGCCCGCAATCAGGACGACGCGTTCCACAGGACAAACGACGATTTGCGCTATGCGCGCGCCACGCCGAACGACAAAAGGTTTGGTTCCAAAATTGATGAGGATGACGCCGATCTCTCCTCGATAATCGGCATCGATGGTTCCCGGACTATTGAGAACGGTAATTCCCTCACGCAGAGCCAAGCCCGAACGAGGCCTGATCTGCGCTTCAAAACCCTTGGGCAACTCGATCGCCAAGCCGGTCGGTATCAAAGCCCGAGCGCCCGGAGCCAGAACAACCTCCTCCCCCGGCGGTAAGGCGGCGACCAAATCCATCCCCGCCGCATCTTCACTCGCATAGGCCGGCAATTGCAAGCCCTCACTGTGCGAAAGTCGTTTGTAAATAACTGAGATCATGGACGCTTTGCAAGCTCCGAAGCCAGCCGGGCGACAATGCGGTCGGCCACGGCCGCCTTGCTCATCGACGGCCAGGATTCGACCCCGTCCGCGCTGATCATCTGGACCTCATTGAATTCTCCGCCGAAAGTTGTGGTTCCGTTCGCCACACTATTGGCGACGATGAGATCACAGCCCTTCCGCGTCAATTTCGCTTTCGCGTTCTCGAGCACGCGATCCGTCTCGGCAGCAAAGCCAACCACAACAGACGGCCTTCTGGTGGCATTCTTGGCGACCCCCGCAAGTATATCGGGATTTTCCACCATGCGGAGTGTTGGCGGTCCTTCGTCGCCTTTCTTTAACTTTGCGGATTCGACGTGGTCGACTCGCCAATCGGCCACCGCGGCCGCTCCGATGAAGGCGTCGGCCGGCAGGGCGGCCGCAACCGCCGCCTGCATTTCACGCGCCGACTCGACGTGGACCACCGTTGCGCCGGGCGGATCCGGAAGCGAAACCGGTCCGGCGACCAGCGTCACCTTTGCGCCGGCGCCAACGGCGGCTTGCGCAATTGCATGGCCTTGGCGTCCGGAGGACCGGTTGCCGATAAACCGGACCGGGTCGATCGCCTCGTAGGTCGGACCGGAAGTCACGATGACATGGCGGCCGGAGAGAGGCCCCTGGAGGCCGGCCGACAGCGCTGATTCGATCGCCTCGACGATCGCCGGCGGCTCAGCCATCCGGCCGGGACCAAACTCGCCGCAGGCCATGGGACCGTCGTCCGGGCCGACGAATGCGACGCCGTCGCCCTTCAGCCGCTCGATATTCCGCTGGGTCGCCGGGTGCAGCCACATCCGCACGTTCATCGCCGGAGCGACGAGCACCCGCTTGTCGGTCGCCAGCAGAAGCGTGGTGACAAGGTCGTCGGCGAGGCCTCCCGCCATGCGCGCAAGCAGGTTGGCGCTTGCCGGGGCGACGACGACGAGGTCGGCTGACCGGGAAAGCTCGATATGGCCGATCAGCGCTTCGTCGGTCAGACTGAAAAGCTCGTGCCGGACGGGCTGGCCGCTCAGCGTCGCGGCCGACAGCGGCGTGATGAACTCGCGCGCGGCCGCCGTCATCACGACCTTGACCGCCGCGCCTCGATCCCTAAGGCGACGGATGAGCTCAAGCGCCTTATAGGCTGCAATCCCGCCGCTGATGACGAGCAGGATGCGCGCTTCGGATATGCGAATCGAATTCATAGCCATGCTGATGCAAACATGTTAGCACAAATTGCACGGACCTGAAGTTGTTCTTCGACCGCCCTGCGACGCAACCGGGCGCGTCCTCGTCTTCTGCTCCCCGAGTCACGGGTTCGGCGCTTATGCCCTCGTGTCTCGCGATCCCGTAGACGTCCGAATGGCATCGCGATTCAGGTAAACCCGCTACAAAATCCATCGACCGAGCGCAAATAACAAGAGTGTGAAGAGCGCGCCGTATATGAAATGAGTGATCCGGACCGCGGCCGCCTCAAGCCGCGGCGGCGTGTCGCGCGCTTCAACCTCAAAGGCCTCCAGCTTTCCGGCAACATTCTCAAGGCGCCGGGGCGCGTCGGCGATCAGCGCGAGGAGCGAGGCGACGCCGCGGCCGGCGTCCTCCATGCGCCCCTTCGGCCCGAGATTCTCCAGAATCCAGGCGCTGACGACGGGCTCCGACGTCGACCACATGTTCAGTTGGGGATCAAGCTTGCGCGCCACGCCCTCGACGACGACCATCGTCTTTTGCAGCATGACGAGCTCGACGCGGGTTTGCATGTCGAACAGCGCTGTGACCTCGAACAGCAGCGTCAGCAGCTTCGCCATCGAGATCTGGTCGGCGGTGCGCGAATGGATCGGCTCGCCGATGGCGCGGATCGCCTGGGCGAAGTCTTCGACCCGGTGGAGGCTGGGCACATAGCCGGCCTCGAAATGAACCTCGGCGACGCGCTGATAGTCGCGCCGGATGAAGCCGTACAGGATCTCGGCGAGGAAGCGCCGCTCCTTGCGCCCGAGGCGGCCCATGATGCCGAAATCGACGGCGACGATGCGCCCCGCCGAATCTATGAAGAAATTCCCCTGGTGCATGTCAGCGTGGAAGAACCCGTCCCTTAGCGCATGGCGGAGGAAGGTCTGGATCAGCGCCCGCGCCAGCGCCCGCGGGTCGAACCCGAGCGCCGCGAGCCGCTCCCGGTCGGCGAGCGGTGTCCCGTCCACCCACTCCATTGTCATCACTTCGCGGGTGGTGCGGTCCCAGTCGATTGTCGGGGCCCGGATGTCGGGGTCGTCCTTCGAGTTCTCCGCGAACTCCGACGCCGCCGCCGCTTCGAGTCGGAAGTCCATCTCCATCCTGACCGAGCGCGCAAGCGTCTCGACGACCTGGACGAGGCGCAGGCGGCGCATCACCGGCGCGACGCGCTCAGCGAGCCGCGCGGCGAAGAACATGTCTGTGAGATCGCGGGCGAAGCGCCGCTCGACGCCGGAGCGCAGCACCTTGACCGCCACATCACGCCGGCCCTCCGGCGTCGTGACCGCGGCGCGGTGGACCTGCGCGATCGAGGCCGCGGCCACCGGCTCGCCGAATTTTTCAAAGACCGTGTCGATCTTCGCGCCAAATGCGGCCTCGATGATGTCGACCGCCGCCTGGCGGCCCATCGGCGTCACGTGGTCCTGAAGGCTCTCGAGTTCGAGGGCGACCCGGGTCCCGACGATGTCTGGCCGGGTCGACAGGAACTGCCCCATCTTGACATAGGAGGGCCCGAGCCGGTCGATGGCGCGCGAAAGCCCGGCAAGTCCGCTCACGCCGCGCCGGGCGATCAGGTTGGCGAGCGCCAGCGGCAGTCGCCCCCCCGGTGGGACCAAAGTCGGGTCGACGTCGACGAACGCCCCCTCGCGCGCGAACACGAAGCCTGCGTGCGCGAGCCTCAGGCCGTGACCGACCGCGGCGAAGATCGACATGAATCAGAGCTTCCAGCCCGAGTGGATCGCGACCACCCCGCCGGTGAGGCGGACGAAGCTCACACGGGAAAATCCGGCCCGGGCGATCATGTCGGAGAACGGCTCGGCGGAGGGAAATTTCCGAATCGACTCGACCAGATAGCGGTAGGGCGCGCCGTCGCCTGTGACGACCTTGCCCATCGCCGGAATGGCGGCGTACGAGTAAGCGTCGTAGGCCCGATCGAGAACCGGCAGGTCGACCTGCGAGAACTCGAGGCAGAGGAACCGTCCGCCGCGCCTGAGCACGCGAAAGGCCTCGGCGAGCGCCCTGTCGATCCGAGGCACGTTGCGGATGCCGAAGGCGATCGTGTAGGCGTCGAATTCGCCGTCGCCGAACGGCAGTTCCTCGGCGTTGGCCTCGACGAAAGACACGCGGCCCTCGAGCCCGCGTTTCCTGGCGCGTTCGGCGCCGACGCGCAGCATGTCGGCGTTGATGTCGGCGACGGTCACCCGGGTCCCGCGGCTCCCGGCCCTCGCGATGCGGAAGGCGACGTCGCCGGTGCCGCCGGCGACGTCCAAATGGTTGAACGGACGCGACGTCGACGGCTGAACCTTGGCGGTCAGGATGTCCTTCCAAACTCGATGCAGGCCGAACGACATCAGGTCGTTCATCACGTCGTAGCGGTTGGCGACCTTGTGGAACACCGCGTCCACGAGGCCCTGCTTCTCCTCCAGGCGCACCCGGCGTTCGCCAAAATGCGTGTGCTCAGGGCTCGTGGACATGGCAAATCTCCGTGGAGGCGGGGCGCGTTTTAGCGCGCCGGGCGGCGGCCGTACACCGGCTCAGTCCATCCGGACCGGAATGCCCGCCGCGGCCATACGGGCCTTCGCCTCGCGGATCGTGAATTCGCCAAAATGGAAAATCGAGGCGGCGAGCACGGCGCTCGCATGGCCCTCCGTCACCCCTTCGATGAGGTGCTCAAGATTGCCGACGCCGCCCGAGGCGATCACCGGGATCGGCACGGCGTCGGCGATCGCGCGGGTGAGCTCGAGGTCGAAGCCGATCTTCGAGCCGTCGCGGTCCATCGAGGTGAGCAGGATCTCGCCCGCGCCGAGCTCGGCGACCTCGCGCGCATAGGCGACCGCGTCGATTCCGGTCGGCCGCCGTCCGCCGTGGGTGAAGATCTCCCACCGGCCGGGCGCTTCCTCGCCCGAGACGCGCTTGGCGTCGATGGCGACGACGACGCACTGGCCGCCGAATTTCTCCGCCGCCGCGCGGACGAACTGGCGGTCGGCGACCGCCGCCGAATTGATTGAGGCCTTGTCGGCCCCGGCGAGCAGCAGCTTGCGGATGTCGTCGGGCGTCCGTATGCCGCCGCCGACCGTCAGAGGCATGAAACAGACCTCGGCCGTGCGGCGCACGACGTCGAGCAGGATGCCGCGGTCCTCATGGCTTGCGGTGATGTCGAGGAAGCAGAGCTCGTCAGCGCCCGCCCTGTCGTAGGCGACGGCGCTCTCGACCGGATCGCCGGCGTCGCGCAGGTTGACGAAGTTGACGCCCTTGACGACGCGGCCGTCCTTGACGTCGAGGCAGGGGATGACGCGCGCTTTCAGGCTCACGGCGCCGCTCCTTCAACCTGGCTGGCGCGGGCCGCGCTCGCGCGCAGAAGCGCCAGCGCCTCGCCCGGATCGAGCCGACCGTCATAGAGCGCCCGGCCGGCGATCGCGCCCGCAAGCCTTGCGCAGTCGGGCGCGGTCAGCCGCCGCACGTCCTCGATCGAGGCGAGGCCGCCCGAGGCGATGACGGGGATCGAGAGCCCCTCGGCGAGCGCGACCGTGCTCGCGAGGTTGAGCCCCTGAAGCGCGCCGTCGCGCGCGATGTCCGTATAGATGATCGCCGCCACGCCTGCGTCCTCGAAGCGACGACCGAGGTCGAGGGCCGAGGCGTCGGCGCTCTGGGCCCAGCCCTCGACGGCGACCCGGCCGTCGCGCGCGTCGATCCCGACCGCGATCCGGTCGGGGAACAGGCGGGCCGCCTCGCGCACGAAGTCGGGATCGTGGACCGCCGCGGTGCCGATGATGACCCGCGTCACGCCGGCCTCCAGCCAGCCGCGCACCGTCTTCATGTCGCGCACGCCGCCGCCGAGCTGCATCTTCATTGTGAGGCCCGCAAGGATGCGCCGGACCGCCTCGGCGTTGACCGGCCGCCCCGCGAAGGCGCCGTCGAGATCCACGACATGCAGGTACTCGAACCCCTGCTCGGCGAAGGCGCGCGCCTGGGCCGCCGGGTCCGTGTTGAACACCGTCGCCTGCGCCATGTCGCCGCGCAGCAGGCGCACGCATTCGCCGTTCTTGAGGTCGATGGCGGGAAACAGGATCACGGGCGCCACGTCAGGAAATTGGCGATCAGCCTGAGGCCGAGGGTCTGGCTTTTTTCGGGATGGAACTGGGTGCCGACGATGTTGTCGCGCGACACGATCGCCGTCACCGGGCCGCCGTAATCGGCCGCGGCGACGACGTCGTCGGGATTTTCGGCATAGATCTGGAACGAATGGACGAAATAAGCGTGCAGGCCGTCGCGCCCGGTCGGAATCCCCTCGAGAACCGGGTGGGCGCGTTTCACGTCGAGCGTGTTCCAGCCCATGTGGGGAATCTTGAGCGCGGGGTCGTCCGGTCGGATCGGGGCGACGTCGCCCGGAATCCACCCGAGGCCCGACACCACCTCGTATTCGAGGCCGCGGCTGGCGAGCAGTTGCGCGCCGACGCAGATGCCGAGGAAGGGTTTCCCCTCGTTTCGCACCGCCTCCGTCAGCGCCTCGACCAAACCGGGAACGGCGTCGAGGCCGCGCCGGCAGTCGGCGAAGGCGCCGACGCCCGGCAGCACGACATGCTCGGCGGCGCGCACGTCCTCCGGGCGCGCCGTGACCTTGACCGCGCGGTCGAGTCCCGCCTCGCGCGCGG
The DNA here is from genome assembly GCA_963822215.1 of uncultured Alphaproteobacteria bacterium. Classification (GTDB taxonomy): domain Bacteria; phylum Pseudomonadota; class Alphaproteobacteria; order Rhizobiales; family Beijerinckiaceae; genus Roseiarcus. The sequence goes on along the minus strand of CAWGGX010000004.1, from coordinate 70,764 downwards.
CGCGCTCGAAGGCCTTCTGCGCCGAGTGCAGATTGCCGGAGCCGTAGTCGATGATGGCGACGGTCATGACCGATCCTTAGAGCGCGCCTTTGGTCGACGGCACGCTGCCCGACTGGCGCGGATCGATCGCAACAGCGCTCTTCAGGGCGCGCGCGACGCCCTTGAAGCACGACTCCGCGATGTGGTGGCTGTTCATCCCATACAGCGTCTCGACATGCAGGGTCAGCCCGCCGTTGCCGGCGAAGGCCTGGAAGAACTCGCGCACGAGCTGGGTGTCGAACTCGCCGATCTTCTCGGTCGGAAACTCGGTCCGGAAGACGAGGAAGGGACGGCCGGAGACGTCGACGGCGACGCGGGTCAGCGTTTCGTCCATCGGCAGCAGGCAATCGGCGTAGCGCGTGAGACCCTTCTTGTCGCGGAGGGCCTGGGCGAGGGCCTGCCCGAGCGCGATGCCGACGTCCTCCACCGTATGGTGATCGTCGACATGGCGGTCACCCTCGGCGCGGATGGTCATGTCGATCAGCGAATGGCGGGCGAGCTGATCGAGCATGTGGTCGAAGAAGCCGACCCCGGTCGAAATCTCGGAGACGCCCGTCCCGTCCAGGTCGAGCCCGACCTCGATGCTGGTCTCCTTCGTCCTGCGTGAGACCGCGCCCTTGCGCATGGACATGCTTTCGCCTCAAACGGTTAGGCAGTCGTGATAGCAAGCCGGGCAGCGCTTGGCCACCCGTCCGACTGTCGCAGCCGTCAGGCGCCGCCGGGAAACGCGCGCAACGCCTGTCGGGTTGCGTCGTCCGCCGGATAGAAGGACTCGACCGACAGCTCGGCCAGCGTGATGTCGATCGCCGTCCCGAACACGGTGACTGTGCTCAGGAAGGACAGAACGCCCGCCGGTGAGCGCAGCTTGAGGAGAACCGCGACGTCATCGTGGCGCGCTGGCCCGGCGGCCTTGGCCGGATAGGCTTCCGCCTCGGCGATCAGCGCGGCGATTGCCGCGTCGCCCGTGAGGCGCAGCTGGCGGCGCAACCGTTCGATGAGATGCGCCCGCCACTCGCCGAAATTGACGATGAGGGGCGCGAGGCCGCGCGGGTGAAGGCTCAGCCGGATCGCGTTCTGCGGCGGCCTCAGGAGCTCCGGGTCGACGCCGGCGAGCAGGATCGGAACGGCGGCGTTGGCGGCGACGACGTTCCAGTTGCGGTCCAGCGCCAGCGCCGGAAACGGCTCCTGCAGCGTGAGGAGCCTCTCGACGCCAGCCCGCGCATGCTCGAGCGCCGGGTCGTCGAGCGGCCGGTCGCGGTGGACCGGCGCGTAGCCGGCGGCGAGCAGGAGCGCGTTCCGCTCGCGCAACGGGACGTCCAGCGAATTCGCCAGTCGGGTCACCATTTCGCGCGACGGCGACGACCGCCCGCTCTCGATGAAGCTCAGATGCCTCTGCGAGACCTGCGCCTCGGCGGCGAGCACGAGCTGACTGACACGCCGGCGCTCGCGCCACGAGCGCACCATCCGGCCGATCGGCGTTGGGGCTTGCTGCATGCGACGGCTTTCTGTGCGCGGCGGCGCCCCTCGTCAATTCCCTCCGAGGTCATCGTTCAACGGAGAATTCGTCGCGCTATGACCTCTGAGACAATCGAAAAGGCGCACGCGGCCAGTCAGACTCGCGCTCGGGTCCGCCGGAAAGCGCGGCCCGCAAGGAGATGAAAACCCATGACCGAAGCCGTCGCCATCGCCGAAGCCTACATCGCCGTCTGGAACGAGCGGAGCGCCCCGGCGCGCCAAGGCAAGCTCGCCTCCCACTGGGCCGGATCGGCCGCCTATCGCGACCCGCAGGTCCGAGTCGAGGGACTCGACGCGATCGACGCCCTGATTTCCGGCGTCCAGGAGCGGTTTCCCGCCTTCCGGTTCGCGCTGAAGCCGAACGCCAGCGGGTACGACGACGTCGTCCGCCTCGCCTGGACGCTGGGGCCGGCCGGCGCGGAGGCGCCGATCGAAGGAAGCGACGTCCTCGTGCTCGCCGACGGCAAGATCAAGGACGTGATCGGCTTCCTCGACAAGGTTCCGCAATAGCGCGCACCGCCGGGCGCCCCGATTTTCGCTTGCGCGGACGGCGGGGCGGCGTGGTTGACGAACGAAAAATATTGGCGTTGCCGTCTAGGAAAATTGGTGCTTGAGTCGGTATAGCGCGGCCCCAAGCGGGGTCCGCCGACGCTGAGGACGACTTCCCAAGTGGCCCCGCGGCCGGAGGAAACGCCATGGCGCTCTATGTCTCACTGGTCAATTTCACCGAGAAGGGAATTCACGCCGTCAAGGACTCGGTCAAGCGGTCCGACGCCTTCAAGAAGATGGCGAAGGAGCACGGTGCAACCGTCAAGGATATCATCTGGACCCAAGGCGCCTACGACATCGTCACGGTCATCGAGGCGCCCGACGACGAGACCGCGGCCGTCGTGATGTTGAGCGTAGCCAAACTGGGCAACGTTCGCGGCCAGACATTGCGCGGCTTCGCCGCCGCCGAGATGCAGAAGATAGTCGATAAGGTCGGCTGAGAAAGTCCGTCGCGTTCGACGGGCGCAGCAGTCTCGCCGGGCGCTGGCGGCCGTGTCAAGCCGCCGCGCCCTCATTCAGCACCATGAGCGTCGAGGTGCCGTGCGCCAGCAGCCGGCCCTTGGCGTCGGTGACGCGCGCCTCGGCGGAAAGGATCCTCCGGCCGCGGCCGACGATGATCGCCTCGGCGCGAACGCGCCCGGAGTTGGTCGTGATCGGCCGGGCGAAATTCACCTTGGTTTCGATCGTCGTATAAAGGCCGCCGGCCGGCAGAAGCGTCATGCCGGCGCATCCGGCCGCGCTGTCGACCAGCGTGAGCGCCCAGCCGCCATGCACCGCGCCCATCGGGTTCAGGAAGGCCTCGCCCGGCTCGCCCTCGAACGCCGCCGAGCCGTCGCCGACCCCGACCAGCGTGAAATCGAGCGTCCTGGCCATCGGCGGCGCCGGCAGGCCGCCCGCCATAATGGCTTCCAGCACCTGTCTGCCCGTCATGGCCGCAAGGGCCTTCGGATCAGCGAGGCCGTAGCGGCGATCCGGAACGTCAAGCATGGCCGTCTCCCTTCCATTGTAGATACAAATATTGTATATGCACGGAATGATCCGCAAAGCAAGACCCGCCCCACGCCGAACGCTGGTCGACGACGCCCGCGCGGCGGTCGAGACCTGCGCTGTCGCCAATGCACGCCTTACGGCTCGCAGGCTCACCCAATTCCTGACCGATCGAATGAAGTCGACCGATCTCGGCGTCGCCCAGTTCGCGCTCCTCGCCCAGATCGCCGCCGCGGCCGACGATACGCTCGGCGCGCTCGCCCAGCGCACCGGGCTCGACCCGTCGACGCTGTCGCGCAACCTGCAGGTGCTCGAACGCGATCGGCTCGTCGAAATGGCGGTCGACGCGAGCGACTCCCGCCGCCGTGCCGTTTGGCTGACGGAGGAGGGCGCGCGACGGCTCGAATCGGCGCTCGCCGCCTGGCGCCAGGCGCACGCCGAACTTTCGGTCCTGATCGATGTCGCGGCCGTCCAGCGCCTCGCCAGGACGGCCGAGCGGCTGAGCGAAGGCTAGGCGCGGCGGCGCGCGGGCCTTGCTCCTTGCGCTCTCCGGCGCCAACACTGGGTGAACGACGAATCCGGGGAGGACGGCCCATGGCGGACACTCTTTCAGGCAAGACCCTTTTCATCACCGGCGCCTCGCGCGGCATCGGGCTCGCGATCGGGCTCCGCGCGGCGCGCGACGGCGCCAATGTCGCCATCGCGGCCAAGACCGCCGAGCCCAACCCCAAACTGCCCGGCACCATCCATTCGGCGGCGGAAGAGATCGAAAAGGCCGGCGGCAAGGCGCTGCCGCTCGCCGTCGACGTGCGCGAAGAGACGCAGGTGCGCGACGCTCTCGAGAAAACCGCGGCGACCTTTGGCGGCCTCGACATCGTGATCAACAACGCCAGCGCCATCTCGCTCACCGACTCCCAGGCGACCGACATGAAACGCTTCGACCTGATGCATCAGATCAATGCGCGCGGGACCTTCATGGTGTCGAAATTCGCCGTGCCCTATCTCGAAAAGTCGACAAACGCACATATCCTGACGCTGTCGCCGCCGCTCGACCTTCAGGAGAAATGGTTCGCGCCGAACACGGCCTATGCGATGGCGAAATACGGCATGAGCCTCGTCGTGCTCGGCCTCGCCGGCGAACTCAGGCGCAAGCGCATCGCCGTCAACGCGCTCTGGCCGCGCACGACCATCGCGACCGCGGCGATCCGGAACCTGCTCGGCGGCGACGCGGTGATGCGCGCCTCGCGCACGCCGGAGATCCTGGCCGACGCCGCGCATGCGATCTTTCTCAAGGACGCAAGGTCCTTCACCGGCAATTTCCTGATCGACGACACGTTTTTGTTCGAGAACGGCGTCAGGGACTTCGACCAATACCGGGTCGATCCGAGCGTCGACCTCGCGCCGGACTTCTTCGTGCCGGGCGATCCCAAACCGCCGGTGAGGTTGAAGAAATTGGGCGCGTAGCATTCTCGTTCCGCCTGCGCGCCTCTTTCGCCCCACTTACGGGCTCCCCCGCCCCGCGCAAGCGGGGAGAGGGCCGGGGTGAGGGGCGGCGCTAATTCTTCCGGATCGGCCAACCCCGCCCCTTGTGTCTCGCGCATGCCATCTTGCGAATCAATTGTGCGCGGGCAAACCGCTTTAAGCATGGATGGGATCATGAGCGGTCACCATGTGGTCGTTGTCGGGGCGGGGTTCGGCGGACTCGAGACTGTGCGGGGGCTTGCCGGGGCGGCGGTACGCGTCACGATTGTCGATCGACGCAATTATCATCTTTTTCAGCCGCTGCTCTATCAGGCCGCGACGGCCTCGCTGGCGCCGTCGGAGATCGCCTGGCCGATCCGGCAGCTCTTTCGGCGCCGTCCGGAGGTTACGACCCTGCTTGCGGCGGTGGAGGCGATCGACAAGGCCTCTCGCGGTCTCGTGCTCGATGACGGCTCAAAGCTCGCCTACGACACCCTCGTGTTGGCGACTGGCGCTCGGCACGCCTATTTCGGTCACGACGACTGGGAGGCGTTCGCGCCGGGCCTGAAAACGCTAGACGACGCGACGGACATTCGGGGCCGCATTTTGCTCGCCTTCGAGGAGGCGGAGCGCGAAATGGACGAAAGGAAGCAGGCGGCGCTGATGACCTTCGTCGTCGTCGGCGCCGGCCCTACCGGGGTCGAACTCGCCGGCGCGATCGCGGAGTTGGCGCGCGCGACGCTGCCCGGCGACTTCCGACGCATCGACACGCGAAAGGCCCGGATCGTTCTGATCGAAGCTGGCTCCCGTGTCCTGCCGGCCTTCGCCGAGGATCTGTCAGACTACGCGAAGCAATCGCTGGAAATGCTTGGAGTCGAGATTGCGCTTGGTCATGCCGTTTCTGAGTGTTCGACCGAGGGCGTCGTCTTTGAAGGCGGCAAATTGGCCGCGAGAACAATCATCTGGGCGGCTGGGGTGCAGGCCTCGCCGGCGGCGAAGTGGGTGGAGGCGCCTGCCGACCGGGCCGGCCGCCTCATGGTCTCGCCCGATCTGACGGTCCCGGGACATCCCGAGATCTTTGCGATCGGCGACGCGGCGCTCGTCCTGCGGCCGAACGGCCGGCCGGTCCCCGGCATCGCGCCGGCCGCCAAGCAGGAGGGGACTTATGTGGCGAAAGTGATTCGGGCGCGGCTTCGAGGGGCGCCCTCATCTCCACCCTTCGTCTACAGGCACGCAGGCGATCTTGCGACGATCGGAAAGCGGCGCGCCGTGATCGACTTCGGCTGGATCAAGCTTACGGGGGCTATTGCATGGTGGCTCTGGGGCTTCGCCCACATCTACTTCCTCATCGGGGTGCGCAATCGGCTGAGCGTAGCCCTCTCCTGGCTGTGGATCTACATGCGCGATCAGCGCACCGCACGGCTTATTACCCGCAACGACGATGAGAGCACGGCCTATCCGCGAGATCAGCGGAAAGGCCGGGGCGACGCCTTGGCCCGGTGACCCAGGAGCCGCTCGGCGAAGCCCACGCTGGCGGCTTCCGCCTCGAGCCGGTGGAGCATGCGGCGCGCGACGCCGAGGCCGCGGGCCGATCTCCGGCCGACGTGTGATAACGACAATCCCGGTGTACTCCAAACGCTCGACAAGCCGCTTGGCGACGATCTCGGCCATGATCTCGTCCGCGTTGTGGACCCGCCCGCGACCGTGGACGGTCGTAATTCTGATCCGGGCGTTCGCTAAGGTCGCCCGGTCGCCTCAGCGCCAGTTGCCGGGTGGCGAGCTGCGCGTCGTGGCGCGTGGCGCGACAGTCGATGGCCTAGCGCTACGCGATCAACGCGGCGGGCCAGAAGGAGGGTCGCCATGGGTCGCAAGCAATACGCCGTGTACACCGTCCGAGATGAGCCAGCGAGACTTCGGGATCAGCTGGACCACATCGCTGCCGAAGGGGGGACAGTCGTTAGCGTCATATGGCAACCGGCCAGGCAAGTGACGCTCGAGCCGGGTCTGGCGCCGTATGACGTCACATCGGGCTACGTTATTGTCACCGAGCATCAATCGTCGGAACCGGAGGCCAAATGAGCGCAGCTCCGCACCGCAGCGATGCGATTCGACGAGCCACCAGAAGGGGAGCGCGGAAGCGCCGCTCACGACGTGAAGCTGCCGTTGCAGATCGCGGCCGCGAACGTCGCAAGTGGATAGGGAAGCGGGCCTTGCCCTCCAGGCGCGGGTCTCCGCCCGCACCAGTCATCCCGAAGACGATGATTTCGCTGGCGGGGCTACGCCACCTCGGCAGCCGGATGTCGGTCCCGATCGCGGCGCTTAGGTTTGGCTTGGGCGGCGCTGCCCTCACGGCAGAGAGGCGGTCGACGCGAAGACTAGAAAAATGTGATTTGCCGGACGGCGGAAATCGGTACATAAAGTCTTTATTTGATAGCAAAATTGGGAGGTTACGGCCATGGCGAAGGAACCGAAGCAGGCGAACGCCCCCAAGATAGAGTTCGATGCCCTCGCGGAAACGGTGGTCCCTGATCCAGCGACGATTCCTGATAGCGTGGCGCTAGCGGGATTTGTGGGCCGAAGCGCAGAGGACGGAAAAGTCCGGCTTTATCTAGACGCCGGCTTTCGAAACTACTACGAAATCTCATCTTCCGATATTCTCCACAGTCAGCAAGTCCCGGCGACGCAATCTCCATTAGGAGGATCGGTCGTTTACGTCAGGAGCAGCGCTCCCTTGCGGCGGGTGCAGGTTTCAACGGAAATCGAAGCCCGGTTTCTGCAGGGCCCAATGTCGAGCGTCGGCGCGCGGGCCGCCGGTGCGGCTTCTCCAATTGGGGCGAATAGGGCATTCTTTGGACTGCCGCACGCAACTCTCATAGCTGCTATTTGCAACCCTGTAACTCTCCGAGGCGTTCATTGCGCCAGTAACGCCCCGACAAGTTGCGAAGACCTACCCGGTTGCCGCGGTCGTACCGACCAGTTTGAGTGTGGCGGCGGCGGTATTACTAACCTGATTGACTGTTTGTGAGTGCGGCGGATATCGGCCACCGGTCTGAGATCGAGGCAAATCCTCGCGCCCGGCGGCGCAAGAACCCAATCCCGTGCTGACACAAGAAACGGTGATTCCCTATCTGTTGCGCCGCGGTCACTTGACATTTGCGGAATTGATTGCGAGCGGCGTCAAAGTCTACGACGCGTCCCGACGAAACGGAAATTTCCGAGTGGAGCGGCAGCCTGGGGATGCGCTGCTGCTCAAGCAAGCTCGGGAGCCGAACGCTTCGCGGACGGTCGGATGGGAGGCTATGATTTACAAAGCTTTCCAAGCTTTGCCTGCTTCGCATCCGCTGCGCCGCCACACAGTCCCTTTTCTCGAATACGACGATGACGAAGGCGTGCTGGTCCTTCGCTCTATCGCGGTCGCACGCACGCTCGCGGCGCATCAGAGTCAGGGCCGGATTCCCACTAGGCCGGCGACGCGGATAGGGCGGGCTCTGGGGGCCCTGCACAGCCTTGACCTTGGCTCACCGCCGATGAGCGCCTTGTCGGAAGGGCTGCCCCGCCGCCTCCCGCATGCGCTATTCCTTCATCGGCCGGATCACGCTCTCTACTGCGGCGCCAGCTACGGCAATCTGCAGGCGGTGCGGGTCATGCAGTCCTTCCCGGCCTTCGGGGCGCTGATCGACGCGCTGACAAAAGAGTGGCGACCCACCACTCTCGTTCATTTCGACGTGAAAGGCGACAATATTCTCCTCTCCGCCAAAACGGGCGTTCGCTCAGCCTGGCTCATCGACTGGGAACTGGCTGAGCTCGGCGATCCCGCATGGGACGTCGGCTCCATGTTCGCCGACTATCTCGGCGTGTGGCTGTGGTCGATCCCGATCACTGGAGAACACCCGCCGGCCCATTACCTCTCGCTCGCACGCTTCCCATTGACCAGGTTACAGCCCGCGCTTCGCACCTTTTGGAATTCGTATCGGCTGGTTCGAGGCCTGACTGGCAGAGCGGCGACTGCGTTTCTGCTGGGGGCGACGCGTTACTGCGCTGTCCGCCTGATCCAAAGGGTCCATGAGCAGACCCGCGAAGCCATGGACTTGCTCGCAAACACGATTTGTCAGCTTCAACTGAGCTGGAATATCCTCCGAGAGCCGGAGCTGGCGTGCGTGCATCTGCTCGGTCTCGAACTCATCTCTCCGGAAGCATAATTGAATCTTTATCTCTCCCAATTGAAAGCGGCAGTCCAGGCCATCGGCTTTTTGAACGACACCCAATTCACCTGGTTCGGGACCGCTTCGGAAGCTCTAAACTCAACGGTCCGTCGGGCCCTTACTCCCGAGACAGCCCGAAGCTTCCTTCGTTACCAACTTCGGCAAACGCTTTATAACCATTTTTACACGAAGGGGGCGCCACTTCCGGATTCGGATGAGGCTGAATGGGCGCGAGAGGATCCCGGTTTTGTCGCGGAACTGGCGGCAGCCAACCAAGGCAAAGGTTCGGTAGAGACAGGCTGGACGGCACGTGGGCTTCGTGCCGGGCGCGTGGTGGTCGAGCGGCAAGGCCTAACACTAGAGGTTGCTCCTGAGGCCTGCGTTCCACCGATTTCAGAGCCGCTGGCGTCCGCCGTCCAAATCTCACTGCGTGTTCCAAGCGCGAGGCCAAATCTGTCACCTGGCTATTTTTTAGTCATTGGCGATGCGCCGATAATCCAAGGCGACGGCCTGGTCCGGCTCTACTGGCATCTGACGCCGGGAGGCGCCGCAAGATGGCTGCAATCTGCGACCGCGGCTCTCAACGCCCGCAGTCTGCCGTTCCACCTGAAAGTGCTGTATTCGCCGCAACTGTTCACGCGATGCGATGCAGGCGTGCTCTATTTGCCCCAATCCGCGTTCGTAGCAGCGAGGCGTACACTGAGGGATATTTACGCGCACGTCGAGGCAGAACTGCGTTCCGAAGTACCGGCCTTTACCAAATCTTTGGCCCCAGGGATCGGGCTAGCGGAATCGCCTGGCGGCGAGAGTTTCGGCTTGCATCGCTGTGGCCTGGTCGCCGATGGACTCGTCCGCTCGCGAACGGAAATACGAGCGGATACCGCAGACCGGCTTGATTGCGTCCTCGCCTGCTGGTCTGATGCAGGATTGGACATCGAGCGCCCTTATCTCAATCCTGGGTCCCACGATGCTTACCAGACGCTGCGTTCGCCAACTCAACGCAACCCAACTGTTGGTTCGCCGACGGAACGCGAGCAAGCAATCCAACCAGCCGGTTGCCTTGAGGTCGCGGTTGAAATCGGCACGCATCTGGCGCGGGAGACGATTTGGCACGGCGACCGCTGCACCTGGCTCGGCGCCGAGATGCTCGGACCGGGCGTCACATCCTACGGGACTTTGTGCCCCGACGTCTATTCAGGGACCGCGGGCCTAGCATTGTTTCTCGCCGCTCTGTGGCAGGTGGCGCGCATAGAAGAGGTCCGCCTGGCCGCGGTCGGCGCGATCCGTCAGGCGCTAGCTGGGGTTCATGGCCTGCGAGAGACAAATCTACTCGGGCTCTACACAGGGGCTCTTGGCGTCTGCTGGGCGGCGGTTCGGGCAGCAATCTCGCTCGAAGAGTCGGGGCTGGTCGACGAAGCTGCCATCCAATTGCAAGTCTGCCGGGATCATGAAAGAGGAATTGCAGAAGGCGAATGGGACCTGTTGGCCGGCCAAGCCGGCGCGATACTTGGCCTGCTCTGGCTCCGGCATCATCTTGGCGACGGCTCGCTGCTGGAGTGGGCAATCCGGCTCGGGGAGGCTCTGATTGCTACGGGCAAGCGAGACAGGGCCGGGTCTCTGAGTTGGCGCGGGCGTCATGGGCGGGGCCTGCGCGCGCTGACCGGCTACTCGCATGGCGCCGCTGGCGCGGGCATCGCCCTGTTGGAACTCGGGGCGGCCGTTCGCGACGAAGCGGTTAAAGAGGCCGGCTTGGCGGCCTTCGCGTATGAACGGCGATGGTACAACGCCGCCCAGGCGAATTGGCCGGATTTCCGCCGAAGCGGCGGCGGGAGGAACAGAATTGCGCAGCAGTTCTCGACCGCTTGGTGCCATGGCGCGCCGGGCATCGCTTTGTCCCGGCTAAGGGCCATGCAGCTTGCGCCTACCCCCGAAATCGCGTCAGAGCTTCACGCCGCGCTAGGGACGACAAGCCAAGCAACCGCCGCGATGCTTAACGCGTCGGGAACAAGCTTCTGCCTCTGCCACGGGCTGGCCGGCAACGCGGACGTGCTGAACTTGTGCGCCAATGGGGCGGCGCCGTCCCTTGTTTGGCGTGTCGCGGCGCACTGCCGGCGAACCTTCGGGGCAGAACGTGCGCCTTCGCCAGACGCAGAGCCGGGCCTTATGCTGGGGCGGTCGGGAATCGGACTCTTTTACCTGCGTCTGTTCGATGCGTCTGTGCCCTCCGTGCTCCTGCCTTTTCCCTAAACCATTGGGAAGCGATTGGGAGCAGGCGGTGAAGGCTGACTCGGGCGGGGACCCGATAGCATACTACTATTGCGCAACTTCCCGGTTGGGTCATTGTCCCGGATATTCCCAGGACTGTCAGGCGATGTCGATCGGATAATCAATCCCAGAGGCTTGCAAGCTTCCGCCCGGTATGCGCCTCGCAAGGTCAGAGACAAATTACGCCCAAGCCAATGGACCGAAAAGTGGGACGGCTTGCGCCCTCCGTGGCAACCGTATCGCCGGGGACGCCGGCTGTGCAACCGTCGCCTTCCACGACCGTCCGGGGGCGGCAACAAAGGGTCGGATATGACCCGTTCGCCAAGCCCTCCCGGAAGGCCCGCTTCTTGCGCATTCCGGCCCTCGCAACGCGCCCGCCCGGCGACGCTTACCCGAGCCGCTTCTCGAACCAGCGGTGGGCGTAGGGGTTGTCGTTGAACCGGGCGATGTCGGTGTAGCCTTCCTTGAGATAAAGGGCGTGGGCCTCGGTCAGCGCCTTGTTGGTGTCGAGGCGCAGGACGGCGAAGCCCATGCTGGCGGCTTCGGCCTCGAGCCGGTGGAGCATGCGGCGGGCGACGCCGAGGCCGCGCGCCGAGGGCGCCGTCCACACCCGCTTGATCTCGCCGGTCTCCGCGTCGATCCGCTTCAGCGCGCCGCAGCCGATCGGCTCGCCCTTGAGCCGCGCCACGACGAACAGGCCCGCCGGCGGCGCTAGGTCCCCCGCCGGCGCCGAGAGGTCATTCGCCGGATCGTAGCCGCCGTCGAAGCGCTCGGCGAGTTCGCGAAAATAGGCCGCCAGGCACAAGCGCGCATCGGCGCTTCCCGGCGGCTCAACGGCGATCGTCACCGCGGCCGCGTCGAGCAGCCGCTCGACCTCGCCCATCGCCGCGACCAGGCGGGCGCGCCGGGTCTCGTCGAGCGGGGCGATGAGCGCGGCGGCGAGCCGGTCGGAGAGCATGTCATAGGCGGCGACCTCGGCCCGGCCCTTTGGGGTCAGGCTGGCGCGCCGCCGGCGCGCGTCCGCCGCGTCCGGGCCGACCGCGATCAGGCCTTGGGCTTCGAGCGACCGCAGGAGGCGGCTGAGATAGCCGGAATCGAGGCCGAGCCGGGCGCGCAAGGTCCGCGCATCGGCGCCGTCCGCGCCGATCTCGAACAATACCCGCGCCTCGCCGAGCGGCCGGCCGCGCTCGAGATAGTTTTGATCGAGCGCGCCGACCGCCTGGGTGACGGCGCGATTGAAGCTGCGCACGCGGTGGATCGAATGGGAGTCCATTCTCTGACTTTAGTCAGAGAATGCCAGGGCGCAAGAGCTGGGGGCCGGGCGGGCGCGAGCCAACACTGTCGCCGGTCTCACGTGTTCGTTATGGCGCCATTCCCCGCGGAGGACGGGAATCGTGGCCGCCCTTACAACCTGGCCGCGCCGATCGTGCGCCCGCGTTTTCGACCGCCTGTTCTTTCCCTGATCCGCTGCGAAGACGTGCAAAAATTCCCTGTTCCGGTCATTTGAAATTCCCTGTTCCGCGCCCGCGCGAGCCCGCAACCGGCGGGTTGCAATGTCGGCAACACGATGAGATTGCTGGGCTTTTGGAACGGAGCGCCGATCGCGGCAGAAAAAAATTCCCTGCTAGCAGGGAATTCGGATCGTCGGCGGCGGACCCGAAAGCCCGATCACTTTGGGCTGAACGGGAGGCGATTGCAAAACCCGCCTTCCGCGGGCTATGGGCTTCGCGATGCACGAAATGGCCCTGACGGAGAGCATCGTCGAGATCGCGGTCGAGGCGGCCGGGCGCGAGGGCGCGCGGCGGGTCCGCCGGATCATCGTCGACATCGGCGCGCTGAGTTCCGTCGAGCCGGAGGCGCTGAGCTTCTGCTTCTCGGCGGTGTCGGCCGGCACGATCGCCGCGGGCGCGACGCTCGAGATCGTCCACGTGCCCGGCGCCGGCTGGTGCACGGACTGCGCCAAGACCGTGCCGCTCGCCGAGCGCTACGGACCCTGCCCCGAGTGCGGCGGCGTCCATGTCCGGATGACGGGCGGAGACGCCATGCGGGTCAAGGAGATCGAGGTCGACTGACCCCGGCGCTTCTGTCTAAGGTCGGCGCGCCATGACCGCCCGCGCAGTCGCCCTGATCGTCGATGACGAGTTGGTCTTTTGAGGGGTGTCGCGAAGAGAGTTGAGAGGACCGGGCGCCTGGCAGCGATCGTCAGCCTCGCAGCCTGCGGTTTCGGATCGGCCGCGCGCTCCGCGGGGTCGCACGCCGCTCCGCCCGCCTGCCCGGATGTCCGCATTCCGCTCAACGTCTCGATCGGCGGAACTCCGGTCGCATCGCTCACGGTCGGCGGCCGGCGCGGCTGGTTTCTGATCGATTCCGGGGCGAGCTTCAGCGCGGTCGACGCGCAAGGCTACGGCCTCGCTGCGGGCGCGGCGGTTGAACTCGACGACCCGTTTTGCGGCTCGCGCAATGGCGTCTTCCGGGCCGAGGATATCGATTCGTTCGCGGCGCCGGCGGGCGGACAGCGCGGGCGCATCGGAACCGACATCCTCGCCGGCTTCGCCGTTACTTTCTCCACCGCCGATCCGGCGCCGGCGATGACGGTTCACGCGGGGAGTCTCGATCCGGCGTCGCTCGCGGGCGCGGGCTTCGTCCAGATTGATCGGCCTGGCTATTACGGCGGAGCGGCGAGCCGCCGCCTGCCGGATTCGACCGACGTCCCGGTGATCGGCCTCGCGATCGGACCCGTCGCCGTCCCGGCGCAACTCGACACCGGTTTCGACGACGCCCGCGATCCCGCAATCATCCAAGGCAACGCGGCCCTGCTGGCCGAACTTCGCGAGCAAGGCGTCGCGATCCATCCGGTTCCGGCAGGGAGCACGCTCGGCTGCGCCGGCCTCCGGCCGCACGCGCGATGGCGGATCGATTCGGCCGCGCTGGCCGTGGTCGGGGCCGACGGAACGCCGGCAAAAACCTATCCGCCGCCGCTTCTCGAGATCAAGGACGACGTCTCCTGCGGCGGAATCGCCGCCTTTTCGACGCCATTCGCTGAAATCGGCGCCTCGTGGCTGGGACGCTGGCGAACGACGATCCTTGACGGGCCGGGCGGTAGGGTGTGGATGCCCCGGTGAGCGGAGCGCTTGGGCCGGCGGCGCCGTTCCCCTTAGATGTGATACATCTCCGCGAGCTCGGGCGCGTCGCTCAGCGCGCGCAGTTCGGCGAGCGTGCGGTTGTCGAGGACGCTGGCGATGGCGTTGCGCGCCTCGACCATGATCAGCCGGACAGCGCAGGTGTTGAGGTCGGCGCAATCCTCGCACGGGCGGAAGGCGGTGACGGAAGCGCAGGGGATCGGCGCGAGCGGCCCGTCGAGGACGCGCACGATCGCGCCGACCCGGATCTCGTGCGGCGGTCGGGCGAGCGCGTAGCCGCCGCCCTTGCCCTTTTTGGAATAGACCAGTCCCGCGTGCCGCAATTCGGTCAATATGTGGTCGAGGAACTTCTTCGAGATCGAATTGCGCTCGGCGATGTCGGCGACCTGGGCGAGCGCGCCCGGCTCGACGCCCGCGAGATGAACCATTGCCTTGAGGCCGTATTTGCCCTTGTTCGTCAGCACGTCTCGTCCTCGATCCCGGCCGCGAGTTGGATTAAAAAGGCCAGGCTCGCGCCAGAAACGCCGGTTTTCGCGAAAAGTCCAGCTTATCGATCATAAGGATAAGGTTGCGGGTGCGTTCAAGTCCTCGTGACCGCGGCCCCAACGCAATGGGCCCCGGAACGGAACGAAATCGAGGCAGTTAGTTCGGCAGGAACCTTTTTCGGCGCCGGTTGCGCATCGACCTAAAGTGGTTTGGCGTCGGGCCTCGCTCTCGATCAGGAGCCTACGATGCTGGAATTGTCGCTCGCCCTCGCGATCCTTACGACGCCGGGCGCCGGCGTCGTGGCTGCCAACCAAAGCAGCGGCGGTCATCCAAGCCCACAATCCTCGCCTGCCCCGGGGCAGCTTCTGAACTCAGGCCATGTCACCTCGACCGGCCAAACCGTCCCACAACCCGGCGTGTCCCAGTCGGCCGGCGAGACGCAGCACGACCGCTCGATCGAGCGGGAGAATGACAAGATCGACAACAGCATCTGCAAGGGCTGCTAAGCGGAACTTCCGAGAGGGGTAGGGCGGAAAGGTGAGGGTTTGTGCGGCATTGCGGGAATTTCTGCCAAAAATGTAGGCATGTAAAAGATCGCTTGATTTGACCGCTAGGCCATGATTCAAGCTGATCATGTACGTCACGCGCATTCCCAACCGCGATTCGCCGCCCGCCGTCCTCTTGCGCGAGAGCTATCGGCAGGACGGCAAGGTCAAGTCGCGCACGCTTGCCAACATCTCCGACTGGCCTGAGGCGAAGATCGATAGCCTACGCCGGGTTCTTGCCGGAGAGACCCTCGTGCCGCTCGGAGCCGAGCGCTTCGAGATCGCCCGCGCGCTGGCGCACGGCCACGTCGCTGCCGTGCTCGGGACGGCGCGCCGGCTCGGGCTCGACAAGATGTTGCCGAAGGGGCCGGACCGCCCGTCCAGGCTGATCCTCGCCATGATCGTGGCGCGGATCGTCGAGCCGACCGCCAAGCTCGCCACCGCCCGCCAGCTCAGCGAGGCGACCGCCGCCCACTCGCTCGGCGCCGTGCTCGGCCCCCGGGCTTGACCCGGGGGTCGACGAGGACGAACTCTACGCCGCCCTCGACCTCCTAGGCCGCAACCAGGCGAGCGTCGAAAAGACCCTCGCCGAGCGCCATCTCAAGGACGGCGTGCTCGTGCTCTACGACGTCACCTCGAGCTACCTCGAAGGGCGGCGCTGCGAGCTGGCGCAGTTCGGCTACAGCCGCGACCATCGCGGCGACCGGCCGCAGATCGTCTTCGGTCTTTTATGCACGCCGGACGGCTGTCCGGTCGCCGTCGAGGTGTTCGAGGGCAATCTCGGCGACCCGACCACGCTCGCCCATCAGGTCAAGAAGCTACGCACGCGCTTCCGGCTGAAGCGCATCGTGCTCGTCGGCGACCGCGGCATGATCACGAAGGCGCGCATCGACGCCGATCTCGCGCCCGCCGGCTTCGACTGGATCACCGCGCTGCGCGCCCCGGCGATCAAGGCGCTCGCGGCCGAGGGCGGCCCCTTGCAGCCCTCGCTGTTCGACGAGCGCGACATGGCGGAGATCGTCTCGAACGACTATCCCGGCGAGCGCCTCATCGTCTGCCGCAACCCGGAGCTCGCCGCCGAGCGCGCTCGCAAGCGCGACGAACTCCTCGAGTCGACCGAGACGGCGCTGATCAAGATCCGCGCGATGACCGAGAAAAAGCGCAACCCGCTCCGCGGCCAGGACAAGATCGCCCTCAAGGTCGGCGCCGTCATCGACCGTCGCCACATGGCCAAGCATTTCGACCTCGCCATCACCGAGACGGGCTTCACATGGTCGCGCAAGGCCGAGGCGATCGCCGCCGAAGCCGCCCTCGACGGCATATATGTGATCCGAAGCTCTCTTCCCGGAGACGGCTTCCCCGCGCCGCCCTCGTCCTCGCCTATAAAGGCCTCAGCCACGCCGAGCGCGGCTTCCGCGACATCAAATCCGGCGACCTCGACGTCCGCCCGATCCACCATTGCCGGGCCCATCGCGTCCGCGCCCATGTCTTCCTGTGCATGCTGGCCTACTACGTCATCTGGCGCATGAAGCGAGACCTCGCCCCGATGCTGTTCAAGGACGACGATCTTAAAGCCGCCGCCGCTGAGCGCGCATCCCCCGTCGCCAAGGCCAAAGTCTCGCCCGCGGCGCGTCGCAAGGCCATCACCAGACGCACCGAGGACGGCCAGCCCGTCCATAGCTTCCGCACACTCCTCTCGGACCTCGCCAACCTGACCCGCAACAGCGTCCGCTTCGGCGACGCCCGACCAACCACGATCCTGTCCAGACCCACGCCAACCCAAACCCGAGTCTTCGATCTCCTCGGCCTCAAGATCGCCGCGTAGGCAGATTGCAATCCCGCAATCGAGTCACATCAACGACTTGCGCCCAGAAACGCCGGAAGTTCGGGCTAAGCGCGCCGTGAGCGGCGTTCACCGGCTCGACGTCTTCGATCGAAGACGTCACGAGGGACGATGGTGGGGGAGGTAGGAGTAGAACAATTAAGTTAAACCAATATGTTACGCCGGCGTGCGGGGAAAAATGTCGCGTTGAGCAGCCAAATGAATTCTGGGCGTCGCCCGCACCCGGTCAGAGACGAAGCCGGCCTCGGGGCAAGGCACGTGCTCGAGGCCAATGCCCTGCGTGATCGGTCGGACATGCCGCGACGCATACTGGCGGGACCGACGAAGTCCTAGAGCCCGCCGATGACCGTCGTAGCCCATGGCGTGTTGTTCGGCGTCGTGAGGCCGATCCTTGGAGGTTGCCGCGTTCCGATAGACGTCTCCACGACGCGGTAGGTCGGCTTGGCGTAGAGTAGGAATGTGGCGCGGCGGCTTTAGGTCGAGCATATCGGTTTGCCGCCCCTTTCGTCTGGCGGTGCCTTAGTGGCTCGACCGTGGCTCCGTTTCCACACCCCCCCATCATCGGTAGGGTCGGGGACTGGCGCGCCGGTTTAGGTCGAAGTTCGTGTTCCCTGTTGGCTCGCTCTTTCGTCTGCGAGTGTCACACCATCTCGACCGTGCCGCGTTTCCAGCCCCCGCCTCGTCGGTAGGGTCGGGGACTGGCGCGCCGGTTTAGGTTGAGGTTCGTGTTCCTTGTTGGCTCGCTCTTTCGTCTGCGAGTGTCACACCATCTCGACCATGCTGCGTTTCCAGCCCCCGCCACGTCGCACGCAGCTTGCGGATTTCCCGCACTACGCGCCCTCATTTGCTTCATGCCAAGGCTTATTGGACCTATCCTGCTGGGGCGACTTTCGGCTCTGCCTAGAGCGGTTCCCTGTTACGCGACTCCATATCCACAGTGTAGGAAGAAATTCTCGCATTCCTTGCGCGTCAGCGTTGCGCAGCATGCGACGATGGCGACGTCCAAGTCGGATTTGGTCCGCGCCTGCACCTTGCGCAGATAGGCCTTGAGCTTCGAGAAGAAATTCTCGATCGGGTTGAAATCCGGCGAATAAGGCGGAGTGAAGAGAATTGAAGCGCCGGCTGCGCGGACTGCCGTCGCCACAGCCGGTTGCTTGTGGGCACGGAGATTATCCATCAGCAGGACATCGCCGGGCCGCAGGCACGGCACAACTATCTGCTCAATATAGGCCAGGAACGATGGACCGTCGATCGGCCCGTCGAAGACGACCGGGGCGACGATTCCGTCCAGGCTCAGGCCAGCCACGAAAGTCGTCGTCTTCCAATGGCCGTGCGGCACGGAGGCGACCAGTCGCTCGGCGCCGGGAGCGCGGCCATAAAGCCGTGTCATGTTGGTCTTCGCCGCCGTCTCGTCGAAGAATATGAAGCGCGTGGAATCCATGAAGCGTTGGGCGATGCGGCGGAAGAACCCGCGCTTCAGGGCGACGTCCGTCCGCGTCTGCTCGTCGGCGATCAGGCTTCCTGAGAAACTACGCCGGCGCCGGCATCTCGTGCAGCGTGTAGCCGAGAGACTTTGCGCGTCGTCGGAGGTTGGCGAGAACGCGGGCGCGATATCGATCCTCGTAGGACGACGCGCCGGGGTCGGCGTAGTCCATCCCATGTCGGAGGGCGTTGTAGAACAGGGTGGCGATCTTGCGTGCGGTTGCAGTCACCGCTTTGGCTTTGCCGACACGTGCGGAGAGCCTTCGATAGAAGGCGCCCAACGCCGTCTGCGTGCGACCGACAGTCACTGCAGCCAGCCTCAGCAGAGCCGCGGCTCTGCTGCCGGATCGCCGCGTTCGCGTCGAAAGCACCTTTCCCCCCGAGATCTTGTTGGCCGGCGCCAGGCATAGCCAGGATGTGAAGTGTTTGGCGTTTGGCCAAGCGGAGAGGTCGGTCCCGCACTCGCCGATCAGTTTCAGCGCCAGCGAAGGACCGAGGCCATGAATTTGCGTCAAGTCGACGCCAAGGACCGCATGCAATGCCGCCCGCGCATCGAAAGTCGGCGCATTGGGCGTCTTGTCTCGATGACGAGCTGGCGGCAGCCGCCCGACCGGTTTGGCTGCGGCGTCTCGAAGACGCTGCAAGACCGCTTCGATCCGCAAATCGCACTCGACGACCTTGGCGTGGTAGGCGTCGTGAAGCTCAAGCGCCTGTCCGAGAGCAAAGACATGCTCCTCACGCCAGTTTCCGGCCAGCGCGGCAGCGATCTCCGCCTCCGAGGCATGGCAGCGCCGATCCCGATGGCTGGCCAGCACAGCAGGATCCCGTTCACCCGCAACCACCGCGCGGATAATCCGCATCCCGGTCTCGCCGGTGATGTCGGTCACCACGTGATGGAGTTGAACGTTCATCTGCATCAACGCCTTCTGCATATGCTGGATGTGCGAGGCGCTGTAGTCCAGCAGGCGCTCACGTTGGCGCAGATAGGCGCGCAATGCGGCCAACTCGCCCTTCGGTCTGAAGCTGGCGCGCAGCAGCCCATATTCGTGCAGCCGTCTCAGCCATTGGGCGTCGCTGACGTCGCTCTTGCGTCCCGGCACGTGCTTGGCGTCGCGGGCGTTGACCAGCACCACCTCGAATCCGCGCTGTTCGAGCAGTTCGTAGGCAGGTATCCAATAGACGCCGGTGGACTCCATCGCGACCGTTCGAACGCCGCAGCGCTCGAACCAATCGGCCAACTGTTGCAAATCGCCGGTGCAGGTCCCGAAGGCGCGCACTGGCTCAGGGTCCCGGTCCGGCGGAACGGCCGCGACATGCATCCTTGAGCCGATATCGATCGCTGCGGCATCAGGATGGGTGGGGGTGAAGTCTCGTTCGGCGCGGCGCCGCTTCGATTTGGTCATGATGTGATGCTCCTCTCACTCAAGTGGAGAGGCTGAGCCGCGCAAGGAGATCAACTTCCTGACCGGGATCGCCGCGATGGCGTCACCACTCTCAAGTGCGCAACAGCTCATGGACCACGTTTTTTGACGGGGTTACCACCACCAGAAGACTATCGGCCGCTCCTCCCCAACGGTCAGGATATCAGCTCCGTTTCTGCCGCCACAGGACGGCCGCGGCCGGCGACGGGTTTTTTTGAATCTCAGATCGAGGCGCGCCAACGTCCTGTCGACGGTGGATTTGCCGACCTTCGGTCCGCCACGCGCGACGATCTCGTCGGCGATCTGCGCCAGCGTCAAATCCGGCGTTTCATCGACGATGGCGCGGACCATGTCGTAGCATTTGACGAGAGCCGGCTTCCTCGATCCGCCGACCTTTTGCGGGTCGATAGCGTCCGTCTCGACGAACTGTCGGACGATCTTAATCACCGCCAAATGGGAGACCGCGAAACGCTCCCCCGCCGCACGGCATGTCATGCCCTCAATCAGGACGGCATGGACGAATCTTTCGCGAAGATCGTTCGACAGCGGTTTCATCTCGTTCCCCATGCGTAGGGGAATCTTGCTGTAGAATCATGAATTTATGCAAGTGGGAATTGATCTAATCCATCGTTCCCAGCCGAGGCCCTTTTGCTCCTGAGCATACAAACGTATTAATCCAGAAACGCCGGAGCAGTTCGGCCTTCACCTTGACGTATATTCTCCGCCTCAGGTTCTGAAAATCGATGGACGCCTTTGTCATCTCCTCCTTGCCTTCTCATGAATCCCCTCATTTTTCGGCAGCTGTTAGGGCGCTGGCTAGGAGCCTGTTTTGATTGATCATTTCTCCGAATCTGATGAGGAGGGGTCGGAGGCGGGGCTCGGGCATGTTGGGGATGAGACCGAACCACATGCACCCTTGACGGAACAGGGAGCGGGTTCGGCGCCTGGTCGTGCTGGTTCGCAAGCCCTTGTCCATGCCGAGGTGTCTTTTTTCATGGAATAGGGACCCCGCTACGGGGCTGATGTGCGTCCAATCGGGACCCCGTTGCGATGGGTCCAGACTGGCCTCCGACATGGTTGGAGGCTTCGATTGGGATGCTGGTTGTGGAGACGATCGCCAAGATACGCCGGGCGTATTTTTCACAGGGCAGGGCGATCAAGGAGATCTGCCGCGAGCTGCGGATTTCGCGCAAGGTGGTGCGGAAAGTCATTCGGACGGGCGCGACGGAGTTTCGTTATGAGCGATCCCGGCAGCCGATGCCATGACTTGGGCCGTGGCGGGAACGGCTCGAGGCTCTGCTGGACGCCAATGGGCAGAGAGCGGCGCGCGAGCGTTTGACGCTGGTCCGCATTTTCGAGGAATTGCAAGGGCTCGGCTTTGACGGCAGCTACGCCGCCGTTCGCCGTTATGCGGTAAGTTGGCGGCAGAAGCATTCGAGCGCGACGGCGAGCGCCTTCGTCCCGCTGACTTTCGCGCCGGGCGAGGCCTACCAGTTCGACTGGAGCCATGAGATCGTCGTGCTGAGCGGCGTGACCACGACGGTGAAGGTCGCGCACCTCCGCCTCTGTCACAGCCGGATGATGTTCGTGCGCGCCTATCCGCGTGAGACGCAAGAGATGGTGTTCGACGCTCACGAGCGGGCGTTCGCGTTCTTCAAAGGCGCCTGCGTGCGCGGCGTCTACGACAACATGAAGACGACGGTGGAGACGATCTTCGTCGGCAAGGACCGCCAGTACAATCGCCGCTTCCTCCAGATGTGCTCGCATCACCTCGTCGAACCTGTGGCCTGCACGCCGGCGTCGGGCTGGGAGAAAGGTCAGGTCGAGAACCAGGTCGGCCTGGTGCGCGAGCGCTTCTTCACGCCGCGCCTGCGGTTCAAGAGCTATGACGAGCTGAACGCCTGGCTGCTCGCCAAATGCCTGGGCTGGGCGAAGGCGCACGCCCATCCGGAGCGGCCCGAGCGGACGATCTGGGAGGTCTTCGAAGAGGAACGGCCGAAGCTGATCCCGTATCGCGGGCGCTTCAACGGGTTCCACGCGCTGCCGGCCTCGGTGTCGAAGACGTGCCTCGTTCGCTTCGACAACAACAGGTACTCGGTGAGCGCCAGCGCCGTCGGCCGCCCGGTCGACATTCATGCCTACGCCGATCGGATCGTCATCCGCCAGGACGGACGGATCGTGGCCGAGCACCGGCGCAGCTTCGGCCGCGGCGAGACGGTTTACGATCCCTGGCATTATGTGCCGGTGCTGGCGCGCAAGCCCGGCGCACTGCGTAACGGAGCGCCGTTCAAGGACTGGGTGCTGCCGGCGGCGCTCGACCGGGTCCGGCACAAGCTCGCCGGTTCGAACGACGGCGATCGGCAGATGGTCAAGATTCTCGCCGCAGTGCTCTCCGACGGACTGCCGGCGGTCGAGGTCGCCTGCCACCAGGCGCTCTCCGAGGGCGTCCATTCGGACGACGTCGTCATCAACATCCTCGCGCGTCAGCGCGATCCCGGACCGGCTGCGACGATCATGACGCCCGACGCTTTGCAGCTCCGCCACGCGCCGGTCGCCGACTGCGCCCGATACGATCAACTCAGGAGCGCCTGACAATGGAAAGAACCGAAGTCCTCGACATGATGGGCAGCCTCAAGCTCTACGGGATGAGGAGCGCCTATGACGAGACGCTGGCCACGGCGCTCAAGCGCAAGCACGAGCCGCAGCGCTTCGTCGGCGATCTCCTGCGCGCCGAGATCTCGGAGAAGCAGGCGCGCTCAATCAAGTACCAGCTCACGATCGCCAAGCTGCCGCTGGCCAAGGACGTCGACGACTTCGCCTTCAACGACACGCCGATCAACGAGGCTCTCGTGCACGACCTCGCCGGCGTCGGCTTCCTTGCCCAGCAGCGCAACCCTGGTCGGGGGAACCGGAACGGGCAAGACACACCTGGCCATCGCCATTGCGCGAAGCTGCATCCGCGCCGGATTGCGCGGGCGCTTCTTCACCACTGTCGATCTCGTCAACCAGCTCGAGGCCGAATCCCGCGCCGGCCGCCAGGGACGGCTCGCCGATTACCTCACCCGCCTCGACTTCGTCATCCTCGACGAACTCGGCTATCTGCCCTTTGCTCAGGCCGGCGGGCAGTTGCTGTTCCATCTTATAAGCCGTCTCTACGAACGAACCTCGATCGTCGTCACCACCAATCTCGCCTTCGGCGAATGGCCGAGCGTGTTCGGCGATCCAAAGATGACGACCGCGCTGCTCGACCGCCTGACCCACCACTGCGACATCGTCGAAACCGGCAACGAGAGCTGGCGCTTCAAGAACCGCGCCTGAGCGTTGTCTCATGACCGGCAATTCGTGACGTCACGCTTCGGAATGGACTATGCCACGCAAGTCGATCGGCGAGCGACCGATGACCGATGCCGAGCGCCAGGCGCGCTCTCGTGCCGCTCGGGCCTCTGGGACGCCGGCAGCCCGGATACGGCGACCCCTTGATCACCGCAGTCGCGCCAAGCGTTGGGGTGACGCTATCTCCGAGCTGATCACGTTGCAGGGTCACTATGCCGCCTGGCTGGAAGCCCTGCCAGACAACCTCCAGGACAGCGCCACCGCCGAGGCGTTGCAGGCGATCTGCGACCTGGACCTCACTGAACTCCAGGCAATCGTTCCGCCGCGCGGCTTCGGCCGAGACTGACCCGCGCAACCTTCATGGCGACATCGTCGAAACCGGCAGCGAGAGCCGGCGCTTACCGCGCCAGCTCCTCCAAGTAACAGCTCCCCGCTAACCCGCGCTCGCCCCGGCTGCGCAACCCCGACCAGCTCCGCCGGGGCGAGCGCTGCTGTCGGCGCGCGCCACAAACACGGGGTCCCTATTCAATGCAAACCCGGGGGCCCCTTTCGATGATCATTGACAGCGGGCTCAAGCACCAGTTGCTCAGTGCGTTGGAAGCACGGCGCGAGCAGCGCCGGGTCCGCGCCGTCGAGCATGTCTCTGATATAATTGTCGGAAGGGATCTTCTCGATGCCGAACAGAGTCTGGCGGTTCGACCGACCGTGGCCTTTCTCCAGCTTGCGCTGAAAGGACAGAAAAGACGCGCTCTGCATGAAAAACATGGCGAACGCCGACAGCCCGAAATCCGCCATGGCGATATTGCCGCTCCGTCCCTTGCGAGGGTCCGGAAACGCCGCGCAAACCGCCTTCAGTCCAGAAAGAAGCGATGCCAAAAACTCCATCCCTAGCGTGAATCATGGTCCCGCTGATTTGGGAATCTGGAGGGTTATGTGAGGTCGCCGGCGCACAGGTTTGTGGGCCAGGGAAGGCGACCTCACATAAGCCGGATTGAACGAAGGCGCGGGCCGGTCAGGCGCTATGGGGAAAGCGCGCGAGGGCGCTCGGGTTTGACGGCGCGTCTTTGCCCTGCGCGTTCAGCTGGAGGAGACCGTTGAGCGGTTCGGAGGCGCGGCGGCGGGATTCGGGCGCGCTCTGGAGGGTTAGCAGCGAGGGGATCTGGGTCGAAGCGGAGCGGCGACGGCAAGAAGCCTCATCGCCGGCGGCTTGAGCGGCTTGGTGGTGGGGGCGAGGACGGGCGATCGAGGTGGGGGCGAGACTCGAGGTCATGATGTGTCGCAGCGGAATGCGGCGGCCGGGTCAACGAGGCCGATGCGGCGCATGAGACCGCCGCAATCCGGGCAGCGGGCAAACGGCTCGCGGGCGTGTTTGTCTGGCTGTGGCTCGCTGGCGGCGGCGGGCTCGCCGGTCGGCTGGGGCTGAAGCAGGCGGCGCAAGCGCGCGAGGCTCTCGCCTCGGTCGCCCTTGGCGAGAAAGCCGTAGTGCCGGATGCGGTGAAAGCCGTCGGGCAGGACGTGGAGCAGGAAACGCCGGATGAACTCGTGCGGGGCGAGGCGCATGACGCGGGGGCGCCCGCCGCGACGATAGTCCTTGTAGGAGAACGCGACTTCATCGTCGCCGACGACTACGAGCCTCGTATTGGCGATGGCGGTTCGATGCGTGTAGCGGGCGAGATAGGCGAGCACGCGCGCGGGTCCGCCGAATGGCGGCTTGGCGTAGACGACGAAGGGGCCTTGGCGCAGAGCGCGCATGCGTTCGGCGAACGCGGCGGCCTCGGCGAGCGGGACCAGGTCGCCGAAGAAACCGAGTTCGCCGCGCCGGAAAGCGGTTTCCAGGCCGTCGAGGAACAGGCGGCGGAAGGTCTTCGACAGGGCGCGGACGGAGAGCAGGAAGTTGGGTTTGCAGACCCATCGCTGACCATCGAGGGCAACGCCGCCGCCGGGAACCAGACAATGGACATGGGGGTGGTGGGTCAGCGTCTGTCCCCAGGTATGCAGGACGGCGATGAGGCCGATCCTGGCGCCCAGACGCTCGGCGGCAAGCGTCATGAGCGCCTGGGCGGCGGCGCGCATCAACAGGCCGTAGACCGTTTGCTTGTTCTGGAAAGCGATCCCGGCCGCCGCCGGCGGCAGGGTGAAGACCACGTGGAAGTAGGGAACCGGCAGCAGTTCGGCCTGACGAGCAGCGAGCCACTCCGCGCGCGCCGACCCCTGACACTTCCCGCAATGGCGGTTTCTGCACGAGTTGTAAGCGATGCGGGTGAGCCCGCAATCGTCGCAGAGCTCGACATGACCGCCGAGCGACGCCGTGCGGCAGGCCGTGATCGCTCCGATCACGCGCCGCTCGACGCGCCCGAGATGTCCGGCGTTCGCTCGTTCGTAAGTCTCGCCGTGACGGTGGAAGACATCGGCCAGTTCGAACGCCGGCCGCGCCGTCACCGGCTACTCCGGCGGCGTCACCTGCAGCGAGAGCCGGTCGAGAGGGCTCTCAGTCCTGGCGATCACCTGCGATGACACGTGCGTGTAGCGCGCCGTCGTCGACAGATTCTCGTGTCCGAGCAAGACCTGGATGATGCGAATGTCGACGCCGCTCTCCAGGAGATGGGTCGCGAAGCTGTGGCGCAGAACGTGCACGCTCACGCGCTTGTCGATGCCGGCCGCGACGCGCGCCGAACGGCAGGCGGCGTGCAGGACCGTCGGCTCGATCGGCCTGTGCTTGTCGCGACCCGGGAACAAAAACCGTTCGGGATGCGCGAGACGCCAGTAGCTGCGCAGGATGCCGAGCAATTGCTCGGACAACATGACGTAGCGCTCCTTGCCGCCCTTGCCGCATTCGACCCGGATGACCATGCGGTCGCTGTCGATGTCGGGCGCCTTCAGGCCGACGACCTCTGACACCCGCAAGCCTGCGGCATAGGCGGTGGTCAGCGCGACCCGAGCCTTGAGGCTCGAGACGGCTTCAAGAAAGCGACGACTTCGCCGGCGCTCAACACGGCCGGCAGCTTGCGCGGCTCGCGGGCGTAGGCGATCCGCTCCGGGATCGCCTCGTCGCCGAGCGTCACCCCGTAGAAGAAACGCAGCGCGCACACGACCTGATTGAGCGACGCCCAGGAGATCCCTTTCGAGATCAAATGCACCTGGTAGGCGCGGACGTCTTCCAACCCGAGCCGATCCGGCGAATGGCCGAAATATCGGCTGAACTTCGAAACCGCGTGGATGTACGATTGCTGGGTCGCCGGCGACAGATTGCGGATCGTCATGTCCTCGACCATCCCGCGACGCAGAGGGCTCATCTCGGCCATCTGAAACTCCTGCCTGAGAGGGGGCTACTGAACACCTCATCCTCTCAGGCAGGAGGACATTCACTCCATCCCGCCGATCATCCGCTCGCTTCCGCTTCCGCCGCGATAGCGGCTTCGTTCAATCCGAAAAATGCATCAACTTTTAGAATTGCTGGGGCGCGAACGAGGAACTTGAAGGCGCATAACAAACCGCATAACATGGTCACGTGACAGACGAATAAGTCTCTGATTTTCAACGATGTATTTCCGGCGGTTCGCGTCCTGCCGGTCGACCATCTTTTTGACTCGCCTATTGAAATTACTGAGCTTTTAGACGGTTCCGCCCGCACCCGTTCCGAAGGCGTAGGACTTTCTGTTCTCGCTTTCGTCCGCTCTGCCGCCGCCAAAGACAGGCGCTCACGGCTCGCGGCGCGGGTGTAGCGCGAGGCCATTTTCCGACCTGTCCATCCGAACTTTGCATCAAGCTCGGCGTCGGACCATCCGGCCAAAGCGTCGACCGTCGCGGCGGCCTTGCGCAGTCCGTGAGCCGATCCCCCTTGAGGCCAGCCGCATTGCACCACTCGCGAAACAGATTGCCGAAGCCCTCCTTGCTCATCGGCCTTCCGGCCTCGCCGGCGATGATCACAAGCGAGCCGCACGGCCCGGCCTCGATCGCCCTGGCCAGCGTCTCGGAAACAGCGATGGCGACTCGCTCGCCGGTCTTTTCTGTTGGCAGCCGAATCACGCCGTCACGGATATGGGCAACGCTGAGTCCGGCCGCGTCGCCGCGCCGCGCCGCAAGCCCGTCTCCCGCAAGACTTCGAACGCAAGCCGTCGGCGCGTGCCAAGGGGCCAACGGGCTCGGCAGGCAGCCACGTCCGCGTCAGTCCAAACGGCGAAGCCCTCGGACTTCGAAAGCGCCACCTTCACGCCCTCTGGGGGACCGAGGCGACGTGTCTCGCTTCAAGCGCCCAAGTGAACAGGCCGCGCAGCGTGTCGACGAAGTGACGGGCTGCCGCTGGCGTGGCGCTTCGCTTGTCGCGGCCGGCGACAACATCGCCGCGCTTCCATTGCGAGAGGCGCGTTTCGCCAAGCGCCTTCACGATTCCCTTGAGGATGTTTTCGCGCTGGCGTCGCGTCGTCAGACTCAGGGCGCGCCAGCCCTGCGATACCCGATATTGTTCGACGGCCCAAGCGAATGTCCCGTGCGTCGGACCTTTGGAGCGAGCCCGCCTCCCTTTGCCCTTGCGGGCCGCCTCATAGGCGGCCCGGAACTCGACCGAACCGAACTCACCCGGAACACGAATGCGCGGCCCGTGGCCTCGCCTATAGTACCAGACGGGCGTCCTATCGCGATTGATTTCACGGTGAAGGTGCGCGGAAAGTTTTCGCGGCATGGTGGCACTATGGGACCAATGGGAGGCCGCGTGCAAAGGGGGCTCCGGTCAGGCCGTCCATAGGCGCCTTCGTCAGCCGAACGACTACGCCATCCTTCTCAATCTCGATTCGCCATTGCCCGGCCCGCTCCGCAGCCCGTAGGACTCGCGTCAAATCGGCTTGCGTGAAGGCGGCTTGGCGCCCCTATCCAGAAGGCCGTCAGAGACGCTGGTCGGGTTCATGGCCGCGACGGCAGAGAGGCGCAGACCGAAGCCACGAAGGAGGCTCAGAGGGCCGGAATTGCCCACGTGCGGGCCACCGAGTCGCAAAGCTATCGCGGACGCAAGCCGAGCTTCAATCGCGCTCCACTGGACACGATCCGCGACATGCTCGCCCGGGACGCCAACCCGAGCGCCATTGCGCGGGCCGTCGGCGTTTCGCGGCGGGTCGTCTACCGGGTTCAGAGCGACCTCGCAAAGGCAGAGGTCATGCGCGGAGCGTAGGGACTGTGAACGCAAACTCGGTTCGGTCGCACGATAAACGGTTGTCGAAGCATCAGGCTGCAGACACGTGCTTTCGACGTGTCGCGCCCTTCCGTATGAAGGCGGAATTGCGCACGAAACGGCCTTTACGGGAGGGCTTGGCGAAGGGGCAATAACCGTCCTTTTAATGCCGTTGCCTGTCGATCGCGGAAGGGGACGGCTGCCCATAGCACAGGGGTGACCATCCCGTTGCGACCATTTCCCTCCGCCGCTGCTCAATTGGTCGGCTTGAGGAGCCCCCGAAGGCCGGAAGTGGCCTAGATCCGGCGTCCCCCGAGAGCCTCACGCTCTGCGGCTGGCTTATTCGGATTTGGTGAGCAGGATCACCTCGCGTGTCGTGCTCTCGAAGACACTTCAGCGGGCCAGCTTCCACCTCCGCGCAAGGCTCGGGAGACTAAACTGAAGTCCGGGTTTTCCACGATTCCGCGTCGCAATTTTGAAGGCCGGGAACCTGCCCGACGCGGCGAGCGGAACATGACGGCGTGGGTGATCTGTGTAGCCAATCGCAAGGGCGGCGTCGGAAAGACGACGACGGCGGTGAACGTGGCGGCCGAACTCGGCGATCGCGGTCGCCGTGTGGTCGTCGTCGATCTCGACACGCAGGCGTATGCGAGCCTCAGCCTTGG
Organism: uncultured Alphaproteobacteria bacterium; assembly: GCA_963822215.1. GTDB lineage: Bacteria > Pseudomonadota > Alphaproteobacteria > Rhizobiales > Beijerinckiaceae > Roseiarcus. The sequence goes on along the minus strand of CAWGGX010000004.1, from coordinate 41,670 downwards.
CATCGTCGCTGGACTCGATGGTCTCGGCGCAGACGCTGTTTTTCGAGAGATGCGCTGCAACCTCGAGCCGGCAATCCGTTCAGGCGATGCACGCAGCATCGACGTTTTGCTGCCCGAGCGCGAGTTCCAGATCCACGATTCCGTCAACGACCCGCTACGCTTCGCGCGGGCGATAAAGCCGCTGGCGGAGCGCTACGACGACATCGTTATCGACACTGCGCCAGCCAGTGACGTCGTCACGGTTTCGGCGCGCGCCGCCCCGACAGCCTTCTCATTCCCACCCAATTGCAACATCTCGCCTACGACGACGTGGCGCGCTTTTCGCGAGTTTTGTTGAAGGTCACGACGATGCTCAATCGCAGCCTGGCCGAGTTCGCAGTCGTGCCAAACCAGATCGACTTGCGCGTCAATCTCCAACATCGGGCGCACGAAAAGCTGCTCGGCGAATCTGGCCGCAACCGGTCATTTCACGGCATTCGCGTCGACATCGCGCTGGTTGAGGCTTTCGGGGCCGGTTCGGCGGTGCGCGACTACAAACCGCATTCCCGCGGGGCCGCCGATTACGCCTCTCTCGCAGATGACATTTTGCCGCTGTGGAACGCGTAGCGAAAGATCAGAGCATGAAGGCGTCCGCGATTTCGCCCGACGAAGACGCAACCGCTTGGCTCGCCTTGGCGTCGCGTCCGGTGAACCCCTCATGGATGCGCCATTCGCTCGCCATCGTATACACCGGCCACAGGCATCGGTCGAGGGTAAGGTCGATCTCGCTCGAATCTCCGGCTTCGCCCAACCGCTCGGCGATTTCGTCCATCGCCTCGGCGGCGGCGATCAAGGTCGGGCCGGTATCCTGATGTCCGGCGAGCGCGGCGGAGGCTTGATCGAGCACAGCGTGAACACCGCGGCCTTCGTTCTCGAGCCTTGCCAGCGCCTCTGACGTTTGCTGGCCATTTGCGGCGAAAGCGCCGATCGCTGAACTCATGCGTTCGTCCAGTTCGGCCAACCGCCCCGACTCCAGATGTTGGCCCGCCTGCGCTAAACGCTTGACATTGCCGACAACGCGATCGAGCGCCAAAGGCAGCGACTGGATGCCCTTGCCGATCTGCTCGCCGTTGGCCCGTAATTCCTGAGCGATGAGGCTGATGCCCTTGCCGCGGTCGCCCAACCGCTTTGACCTCAGCAGCGCGTTGGTGCCTATGATCGTGACGTCGACGACAATCTCCAGTAAGCCGTGAGTGCGTCGTCGAAGGTCGTCCATCGTCATGACGACGGTGCTCGCGGCATTGTCGACGACGGCGCGGGCGCACCGGCAGGCTTCGACCATGTCGCGCGCCGCCGCAAGCTTCTTTTCGAGCGTCTCAAGGAACGAGCCCGCATCGGATCCGTCGGCGCCAAACAATTCGCGCTCGTAACCGGCCAGAGCGCCGGCTTCGTGCGCCAGCAACGGCAAGGTCTGCGAAATCGACTCCATCTCACTACGGAACTCGCCGTAGGCGCCTTCGAGTTGGCGCGCCTGCAACCGGCAAAGCCGCGTCGTGAACTCTTCGCCCTGCAAGGCGAACAGCTCGCGGGCCTCGTCGTCGACCCGACCCGACGCCCTGCCCTCCGCGAGATCGCGCCAGAAATGCAGCGCGGCTTGGGCATGTTCGACGCGCTGGCGCGTGCTGTCGCCGACTTGCAACGAGAACACGCATTGACCGATCCGATCGCCTATTTCCCGCGTGCGCGCGCCGACTTCGTGCAGCGCCCCGGCGGTGCGTTTCCGCCGCTCGTCGACGGCGGCAAGGCCCGAACGAATCTCGGCGGCGATCGCTTCGAGACTCCCGCGATGGCTGCGCTGGAAGGCAGCTTGCGCCTCCGTCGCGGCGCGCAGGACCTCGTCGAGCTTGCGGTGCGTATCGCGATACTCCGAAAGCGCGTGGCGCGCATTCTCGGCGAGATCGTGTAGCCGGTTGGTGAAGGCGGCCATGTCGTCTCGGTGTTCCCGGATCGACGCCGATTCGATCTTCAACAGGGACACCACCGCTGATATCGTCTGGATACAATCGAACAACTCGTCGATATGCGCGCCGATCTGTTTGCTGGCGCCGACGAGATCGACGAGTGCGCACCCTTCTTCAGTCAAGTCCCCCGCCGCTTGCGTGAGATCGGCCGACGTCGTCGCCAAATCCACACAGGCCTTGACGATGCCGCCGCTTTCGAGCGCGCCCGAAAGCGCATCGAACATCGTCGCCAGATTCTCCAGGCCGGGAACGGCTTCGCCAAGCCGCGCGCCGACATCGAGGCACGCCTGCTCGAAGCGCGAGAATGTCTCGCCCAGCGCCGCGGCCTGGGTTTCGAATTCTTCGGCGAGCGCCCGCACGTCCGCGCGGCTTAGCGAATCGACGGGCGGCGGCGTCGGGTCTTCAAGTCTGAGCGCGAGCATGCAGGATCTCGAAGCAACTGGCGGAAAGAGACGCGGCTTTCATGGCTCCGCCGAGCGCCAAGCGCATGCCGGATCGGCATTCGCGCTCATCCGAGCAACTTCTTTGCGACGGCCAGCAATTGCTCCGGTTTGAACGGCTTGGTGATCCAGCCGGTGGCGCCGGCGGCCTTCGCCTGGCTTTTCAGGCCGTCGTCGGATTGGGTGGTCAGAAACACGATCGGCACGCCGCGATAGGCCGACAGTTGACGCAGCGAGCGGATAAATTCCAAGCCGTCCATATTCGGCATGTTGAGGTCAGTGATAATGAGGTTCACCGGCTGCCGCTTGGAGACCGTCAGTCCTTGCACCCCGTCCCCAGCCTCTACGACGGCGTAACCGGCGTTGGAAAGCGCGAGTTGAACCATCTGGCGAACGCTCGGGGAATCATCGACTGTCAGTACGGTCTTCATCGAGAGATCACACCTGGAGGGATGTAGCCGGAATAATTCTTCGCCGACCCGGCGACGCGGAAATCTCAGCAACGCAACACTGCCTCGAGCGGACCGCTCGGCCGAGCGACGCGCGGCTTAGATGAGGCCGCCGCAAGAGCGCCACGGCAGAGGCTGGCGAAGCGCCCATGCGACACCTCCTGCTAGATAAGGGGCTTTGCTGAAGCGTAGGTAGTATCAAAAGCCTGAAGAAACCGTTTCGAGGCGAGCCATTGCGCGACCAGCTGCGACCCTCGTCCCCCTGGCTCGCTCATTAACCGTCGGATAGCAAATCACGGAGATGGTCACTGACGACGAATTGTCGCGCTCCTCGCCGAGCCTACGAAGGCATGAAGCCGTTCTTCGTCGCGTCGACTCAGAGTTGACATCCCGGATCCATCTGAAAGCAATCTCGTCTCGCAAGGGGCAAGAATCGTATCCGATCGCTGGTTGAGTTGGCGCAGCTCTCGCGCGCCACGAAGGCCGGCGGGGCGCCTCGACGCCACGCGTCGAAGAAGGGGAGCTGCTGCGTGCCTAGTCTGATCTTCGATCACGACGCGTCGAAGGAACACACCACGGTGAAACTCAGCGGGAGCCTGACGACGCCCGTGGGAGAGGAGGTTCATCAGACTTTGAGCAAGGCGCTCAACGGATGCAAGCGTCTTGTGCTCGACTGTTCCGACGTGACCGAGGTCGACATTTCGTTTCTGCAGATCCTCGTCGCGGCCGATCAGGCGGCGGCGCGGTGTCACAAGACGGCGGCGCTGGCTTCGCCGCCGCAAGCGGCTCTCAGCGACGCGCTGCGGCGTTGCGGCTTCGCGCCGCCACCGGAGGCGACGTCGCTGGCCGAGATCTTCGCCTCGCGCGCTGGCGGCGGCCTATGAAAACGATGCTTGCAGTCGACTCGCTGAGCATTCGGCGCGTGCTCAAGGAAGTGCTGGGCGGCGTCGGCTGCGGCGCGGCCGTTGCCGGCGACGGGAACGTAGGCATTGAGGCGGCGCGCAGTCGCGCGACCCACATGGTCGTCGCCGACCTCGACATGCCAGGAACGGACTGGATCCGCTTCATTCGCGCGCTCCGACAGACGCCGCCCTGCCGCGGGGCGCCGATCGACATGCGAGCCACCGAGTCCGACGACGGCTTGAAGCAGCAGGCGAAGGCCGCCGGCGCGACCAGCTGGCGCGCCAAGCCGTTCAGGCAGGATCAGTTGATCGACGTAAACGAGAAGTTGCTCGGATGACCGATAACGCCGACCCCGTCGAAATCTTCCGCCAAGAAGCGAGCGAACTGCTCGAACAATTGGAGGCGGCGCTGCTCGATCTTGAGCGCTCGCCCGACGACCGCAACCTGGTCAACAGCGCCTTTCGCGCCCTGCACACCATCAAGGGCTCGGGGGCGATGTTCGGCTTCGATCAGGTCGCCGCGTTCGCCCACGAGTTCGAGAGCGCATTCGATCGGGTGCGCAAGGGCGACGCCGCCCCAGAGCCCGACCTGATCGCGATCGCGCTCAACGCCAAGGACTTTCTGCGCACGCAGATCGAGAAGCCGGAAGAGGCGAACGCGGTCATCGGCATGTGCATTCTGTCGGACCTGCGCAAGTTGGTTCAGGGGCCAGGCGCCGTCTCGGCGCTCGCCAGCGTCACGCCCGAATCCGCCGCGGCCTCGCCCGCCCCGCCGCCGCCTGAGCCGAAGGCGTGGCGGGTCGGCATGCGCTTCCACAAGGACGTGCTCGTCAACGGCAGCAATCCGCTGCTGCTGCTCGACGAATTGCGGACGCTCGGCGACTGCCAGGTCGCGGTCGACGTCGAGGCGACGCCGCCGCTCGACGAGATGGATCCGACCGCCTGCTACTTCACCTGGAACGTTCTGCTCGAGACCGCCCATCCAAAGAGCGAGATCGAGGACGTCTTCATCTTCGTCGCCGGCGACATGGAACTCAGCATCGAGGAGGGCGCCGCGCCGCCGGCCGTCGCCGCCGTCCCGTCCGCCTTCGCGGCCGTCGCGCCGCCTCCCGCCGCCGGCGAGTTGGCGGCCGAGGGCGCGGCGAAGAAGGGCCCCAAGGAATTCAGCGACCATCCGCGTCCAGGCCGAACGGCTCGACGAGATGATGGACCAGGTCGGCGAACTGGTGATCGCCCAGGCGAGGCTGACCCAGCTCGCCGCCGCCGGCGCCAACGCCAAGGGCGTCGCCGAGGAGATCGAACGGCTCGCCTCGTCGCTGCGCGACGCGGTGATGGGCATCCGCATGCTACCGATCGGCTCCCTGTTCGGCCGTTTCCGCCGCCTCGTCCACGACCTGTCGCGCGATCTCGACAAGGAGATCGAGCTGATCGCCGAGGGCGAGGAGACCGAGCTTGACAAGACGATGATCGAGCGGCTTGCCGATCCGCTGATCCACGTCATCCGCAACGCCGCCGACCATGGCCTCGAGAGCGCCGAGGCGCGCCGCGCCGCCGGCAAGGGGCCGCTCGGCCATATCCGTCTGGTGGCCCGCCATGCCGGCGCCGAGGTGCTGATCAGCGTCTCCGACGACGGCTGCGGGCTCAACCTCGCCAAGATCCGGGCCAAGGCCGAGGAAAACGGCCTCGTCGCGCCCGGCGCCGTCCTCTCCGAGGCCGAGCTTCACCAGCTTCTCTTCCTGCCCGGCTTCTCCACCGCCCAGCAGGTTTCAGCGCTATCGGGCCGCGGCGTCGGCATGGACGTGGTGCGGCGGGCGATCGAGGGCATGCGCGGCTCAATCGACGTCGCCAGCCAGGTCGGCAAGGGTTCGACCTTCACCCTCCGTCTGCCGCTGACCCTGGCGATCATCGAGGGCCTATTGGTGCGGGTCGCGGAGGCGCGCTACGTCGTGCCGCTGACCGCGGTCGAGGAATGCGTCGAGCTGTCGAGCGAGGCTGATGCGCGCTCGAGAGGCCGCAGCTTCCTCAACATCCGCGGCGAGCTGGTGCCGTTCCTACGGCTGCGCGAGCTGTTCGGCGAGCGCGGCGAGCCTGATCCGCACCAGAAGGTGGTGATCGTCGCCAACGCCGACGTCCGCGTCGGGTTGGTGGTCGACCAGATCATCGGCAGCCACCAGACGGTGATCAAGTCGCTGTCGAAGCTGCACGCCGACGCGCCGAGCTTTTCAGGCGCGACGATCCTCGGCGACGGCGCGGTCGCGCTGATTCTCGACGTGCCGCATCTGATCGCCTCGGGGCAGGCGCGTGAGGCGCGGCTGCAAGCCAAGCAGGCCAAGGCCTTGGAGGCCGCGTGATGTCTGAGTCGCAAACCGCCTCGCAGGCGCTGATGCTGGGCCTTGCGGGCGAAGTGTTCGCCATCGACGCGCGCCAGGTGCGCGAGATCCTCGATCCGGCGCCCGTCACCCGGGTGCCGGGCGCCAAACCCTATGTCGCCAGCGTGCTCAACGTGCGCGGCAAGGTGATCCCGCTCGCCGATCTCCGGCTGCGCTTCGGCCTGCCGCCGGCCGAGATCACCCAAGACTTGCGCTTCGTCGTGCTCGAGATTGATCTCGACGGAGATGCGACCACGATCGGGATCGTCGCCGACAAGGTCTATGAGGTCACCGAGCTCGACCCCTCGACGCGGCAGAAGACCCCGCCGGTCGGCATGCATTGGCGGCCCGAGTTCATCGCTGGAATCGCCAAGTGGAAAGACGAGTTCATCGTCCTGCCGGACATGGCGAAAATCTTGAGCGCTGAGGGAAACTGACTATGCGATTTACCGTCAAGGCCAAGCTGGCCAACGCGTTCGGCGCAATCATCATTCTATCCGCGGTCACGGGCGGCGTTGCGTACATGAACCTGACCGGACTCGCGGCCACGAGCCGCACCCTGGTGAGCCGGGGCGAGCGCCTCGACAAAGCCGCGCAACTGCAGGCGGCGGTTCTCGATGAAGTGCGCGCCCAAAAGGACATGATCCTGTCGAAGGAAGACGCCGACATCATCAGCCACGCCGACGGCGTCAAGAAGTTCAGGGATGAGGCGGCAAGTCTGCGCGATGCGATCAACGCCACCACCAACGAAGCCGGCAGGGCGTTGATGGCCAAATTCTTGACCGAGAGCGAGAAGGCGAACAAGGTCGAGGACGAAATCATCCGCCTCGCGAAGTTGAACTCTGCCGAGCACGCCAATCAGTATTGGAAGATGGACGGCGGCGCTGCAGTCAAAGCATTCAACGAGGCTCTCGACGCGGCTGTCGTCAAGCTCGATCGGGCGCCGCCGTCCGTTGAGATTCTCAAGGCGAGTTCTGCGTTGCTGACCGCCAGAATGAATTTGGAGAAGACCGGCAAGCTCCTCAGAGACGCCTTCGCCGTCAGCGATCTCAACGAACTGAACGCGGCGCAGGTCGCGCTGAAAGATCAGCTCGCCGTCCTGTCCAATGTGGCGCAGCAGGCCGCCGCCGCCGTCGCCGCGGTCGGCGATTCCGGGAATGAGATAAGCGCCGCCGCCGACAAACTGGTGAAGGCGTACCAGCGCGACGCGGAGATCGTCGGCGAAGGCGGCGACCTCCGGGCGACCACGGTGTCGTTGACCGACGGTCAAGCGGCGACGACTGCTTTGCTCGCCGTGGTGGCCGACTATATCGTTGTGGTCAGAAAGTATATGGCGGAAGACGCCGCCAGCAGCGCTCAGCAGGCCAGTGAGGCTGAGACCGTCCTGATTGGCGCGGTCGGCGTGTCGCTGGCGATCGCCATCGGTTCAGCGCTGTGGATCGCGCTCAACATCAGCCGCGGCGTCGGCCGCGCCGTCGGCCTTGCCGAAGCTGTCGCCATCGGCGACCTCAGTCAGACGATCGACGCCTCCAGCAACGACGAGATCGGCGATCTGATCAAGGCGCTCAACGCCATGACCGTCAGCCTGAACGGCACGGCCACGATCGCCGACACGATCGCCTCGGGCGACCTCACAGTCGCGGCGAGGCGGCTGTCCGACAAGGACACCCTGGGCATCGCGCTGGAGAAGATGCTCGACAGGCTGCGGGGCGTGGTCAGCGACGCGGTGATCGCGGCGCAGAACGTTTCGTCCGGCAGCCAACAGCTCTCCGCCAGCGCCGAGCAGCTTTCGCAGGGCGCCACCGAACAGGCCTCGGCGACCGAACAAGCCTCGTCTTCGATGGAAGAGATGGCCTCCAACGTCAAGCAGAACTCGGACAACGCCGCCCAGACGGAAAAGATCGCGCGCCAGTCGGCGCAGGACGCCGAGGCGAGCGGCTCGGCGGTGAACCGCGCGGTCAAGGCGATGGAAACGATCGCCGAGAAGATCACCATCGTCCAGGAGATCGCGCGCCAGACCGATCTGCTCGCCCTGAATGCGGCGGTGGAAGCGGCGCGGGCCGGCGAGTATGGGCGCGGCTTCGCGGTGGTCGCTTCAGAAGTACGCAAGCTCGCCGAACGCAGCCAGGCCGCTGCGGCGGAGATCGGCACGCTGTCGTCCGGTACGGTGAAGTCGGCGCAGGAGGCTGGCGAGATGCTGGTTCGCCTGGTGCCCGACATCAAGCGCACCGCCGAACTCGTCGCCGAAATCAGCGCGGCCTGCCGCGAACAGGACGTCGGCGCGGCAGAGATCAATCAGGCGATCCAGCAGCTCGACCAGGTGACGCAGCAGAATGCGGCGGCGTCGGAGGAGGTTTCGGCGACCTCGGAGGAGCTGACGACCCAGGCCGAGCAGTTGCAGGCCACCATCTCGTATTTCCGCATCGACGGCGGTGCGGCGCGATCGGCGAACGCCGATGCGAATGCATCGGTCGACCATGCGGTGTCGCAGCTCAAGAGCAAGGCGGCTTCGATGCGCGGCAAGGATGCGCGCGCCGCGCACCACGTCGCGGTCGGGCATGTTGCGCCCGGCCCGGCCAAGAGCGCGTCGGTCAAGAGCACCACGGTCAAAAAGGTCGCCGCCACTTCGGGCAAGGGCTTCGCCCTCGATCTGAACGCGGGCGGAGACGACGAGGACGTCGAGTTCCGGCGGGCGTGACCTCATCCGGAAGGGCGCCCGGCGCGCCCTCCGCCCTCCATAAACTTGATCGAACCCCGAAGACCCAAAGAGATCAGATATAGACAGGTGCAATATGTCCGTCTTTTCGAATATCTTGGACGCTAGCCGAAATAACAAGGCCCGTATCGAATTGGCGGAAGTCCAGCGCCTCACGCAGGCGATTGCCGCCGGCTCGTTGTCGGCCCGCGCCAACGTCAGCACGGCAAGCGCCGAGCGGAAAGCCATGCTTGTCGCCGTCAACGAACTCTTGGACGCGGCGTTGCTGCCGATCGGCGAAGGAAACCGCATCATTGGCCAGATCGCCCACGGCAAAATCGATGAAGTGATCGTCAAGACCTATCAGGGCGATCACGAAACGATGAAGCAGAACGTGAACGGCATCGCCGCGGTGCTGCAGAAGTTCCAGGCCGAGTTGGCGAAGCTGACCGACTTCAGCCGACAAGGGCAGTTGGCAAGACGCGGCGTTGCCACTGCATTCCAGGGGGCCTACGGCGACGCGATCAAGAGCGTCAACGAGATGCTCGACGCGGTGATCGGGCCGTTGAACGTCGCAACCAATTTCGTCGACCAGATCTCCAAGGGCGCGATCCCGGCCAAGATCACCGACACCTACAACGGCGACTTCAACACTCTCAAGACCACCCTGAATCAGTGCATCGATGGGCTGGGCGGCTTGCGAGAGGCGGCCGAGGTTGCCCAAAGGATGGCCATCAACGACCATACCACAAGTGTGAAGGGAAACTATCTCGGAATCTTTGCCGATTTAGCGCATGGCGTCAACGAAGCTCAGCAACGAGTCCGTAATGCTACTTCATCTATGAAAAAAATCGCGCAAGGCAACCTGGAAGATCTGGAAGGGTACAAGAAGATCGGCCGTCGGTGCGAAAACGACGAACTCATGCCCGCGATGATCACGATGATGGAAAGTCTCCAGTCCCTGGTGGCCGACGGTCAAAAGCTGACCGAAGCGGCCGTGGCCGAGCGGTTCGAGACGCGAGCCAACGGCGCACGCCACTCGGGCGACTTCCGGAAGATCGTCGACGGCGTCAACCGCACCCTGGACGTGGTCACGGAAAAACTGAACTGGTACCAGGCGATCATCGACGCGGTGCCGTTCCCCATTCACGTCATCGACACTGACATGAAGTGGGTGTTCCTCAACAAGGCCTTCGAGAAGCTGATGGTCGACCAGCGCTACGTCCGCGACCGCAAGGACGCGGTCGGCAGACCCTGCTCGACGGCCGGCGCCAACATCTGCAACACCGAGAAATGCGGCATCATGCAGTTGAAGCGCGGCAATGGCGAGAGCTTCTTCGACTGGTGCGGCATGAACTGCAAGCAGGACACGTCGAACCTGCTCACGATCAAGGGCCAGCATGTCGGCTACGTCGAGGTCGTGCAGGATCTCTCGGCCACGCTGAGCGTCCACGATTACACGGCGCGGGAGGTCAAACGTCTGGCCGCGAATCTGGTCCAGTTGGCGGAGGGCAATCTGAATATCGAACTGAAGACGCAGGAGGCGGGCAAATACACGGGCGAAGCCAAAGCGCAGTTCGACACGATCAATGAAAGTCTGTCCCAACTCAAGAACGCGGTCGGGGCACTGGTCGCCGATAGTCAAGTGCTGACCGAAGCGGCCGTGGCCGAGCGGTTCGAGACGCGAGCCGACGACGCACGCCACTTGGGCGACTACCGGAAAGTCGTCCAGGGCTTCAATCGCACCCTGGACGTGGTCGTGGAAAAACTGAACTGGTACCAGGCGATCGTCGACGCGGTGCCGTTCCCCGTTCACGTCATCGATAACGACATGAAGTGGGTGTTCCTCAACAAGGCGTTCGAGAAGTTGATGGTCGATCAGCGCCACGTCCGCGACCGCAAGGATGCGGTCGGCAGGCCATGCTCGACGGCCGGCGCGACTATCTGCAAGACCGAGAAATGCGGCATTATGCAGATGAAGCGGGGCATTGGCGAGAGCTTCTTCGACTGGTCCGGTATGAACTGCAAGCAAGACACTTCAAACCTCCTCAATATCAAGGGGCAGCAAGTCGGCTACGTCGAGGTCGTGCAGGATCTCTCAGCCTCGCTGAGCGTCCGCGACTACACCGCTCAGGAAGTCAAACGCCTGGCCGGAAATCTGGTGCACTTGGCAGAGGGCAATCTGGATATCGAACTGAAGACGCAGGAGGCAGGTAAGTACACGGGCGAAGCCAAAGCGCAGTTCGACACGATCAACGAAAGTCTGTCCCATCTCAAGCGCGCGATCGGCGACCTCATAACCGACGCGACGAAATTGTCGAGCGCTGCCGTGGAAGGCAAGTTGGCGATGCGAGCTGACGCGAGCAAGCACCAGGGCGACTTCCGCAAGATCGTGCAAGGCGTGAACGACACGCTTGACGCCGTGAATGGGCCGTTGAACGTCGCCGCCGAATATGTCGACCAGATCTCGAAGGGCGTCATCCCGTCCGAGATCACCGATAGCTGGGCCGGCGATTTCAATACCCTAAAGAATAATCTGAATACGTGTATCGCCTGGTTCAAGGAACTCGTCGCCTATATCACGGCCATGGCCAACGGCGACATGACGGCGACGATGAAGAAGGCGTCGGCGCAAGACCAGATTCACGAATGGCTGATGCTGTTGAAGGCCAGCCTCGGCGCTGTGGTCGCCGACGCCAACACCCTGGTCAAGGCGGCTGCCGATGGCAAGCTGTCGGTGCGGGCAGACGCGGCGCGTCACCAAGGCGAATACCGTCGGATCGTCGAAGGCCTGAACAACACGCTCGAAGCCGTGGTTACCCCACTGAATGTCGCCGGCGAATTCATCGAGCGCATCTCGCAAGGTGACCTGACCGGCAAGATCACGGAAAGCTACGCCGGCGACTTCAACGCGTTGATCAACAGCATCAACGACCTGGTCGACAACCTGTCTCGCTTCGCGCAAGAGGTGCAGGCCGCCGCCGATCAGGTGGCCACGGGCAGCGAACAGTCCAGCGAGGCCGCCCAGAACCTGTCGCAGGGCGCGACCGAACAGGCCTCGGCGACCGAGCAAGCCTCGTCTTCGATGGAAGAGATGGCCTCCAATGTGAAGCAGAACTCCGACAACGCCAGCCAGACCGAGAAGATCGCCCGTCAGTCGGCGCAGGACGCCGAAGCGAGCGGTTCGGCGGTGAACCGCGCGGTCAAGGCGATGGAAACGATCGCCGAGAAGATCACCATCGTCCAGGAGATCGCACGCCAGACCGATCTGCTCGCCCTCAACGCGGCGGTGGAAGCGGCGCGAGCTGGCGAGTATGGGCGCGGCTTCGCGGTGGTTGCTTCGGAAGTGCGCAAGCTCGCCGAGCCCAGCCAGGCTGCTGCGGCGGAGATCGGCACGCTGTCGTCCGGTACGGTGAAGTCGGCGCAGGAGGCTGGCGAGATGCTGGTTCGCCTGGTGCCCGACATCAAGCGCACCGCCGAACTCGTCGCTGAAATCAGCGCCGCCTGCCGCGAGCAGGACGTTGGGGCGACGCAGATCAATCAGGCGATCCAGCAGCTCGATCAGGTGACGCAACAGAATGCGGCGGTGTCGGAGGAAGTCTCGGCGACGTCCGTGGAGCTGAGCGCACAGGCGGAGCAGCTTCAGCACAGCATCGCCTTCTTCCGCGTCGAGGCAGAGCCCGGGCGTGGCGTTGCGAAGGCGGTTGGGGTGGATACGGCGGTGTCGCAGCTCAAGAACAAGGCGGCTTCGATGCGCGGCAAGGATGCGCATACCGCCCATCACGGCGCGGTCCCGCATGTCGCCCTTAGCGCGGCCAAGAGCGCGTCGGCCAAGACGACGTTGATCAAGAGCGCGTCGCTCAAGAAGGTCGCCGCCGCCTCGGGCAAAGGCTTCGCCCTCGAGATGAACGCGGGCGAAGACGACGAGGACGCCGGGTTTCGGCGGACGTGACCTCATCCGGAAGGGCGCCCGGCGCGCCCTTCCGCCTCCATTGGTGGGACGAATGGAACGACAATCATGGCTGAGACGAGACAATATCTGACCTTCGGCGTCGACCGCGAGTGTTTCGGGTTGCCGATCGAGCACGTGCGGGAGATCCTCGACATGCGCCCGATCTCGCGTCTGCCGCAAGCGCCGCCCTACGTAGTCGGGCTGATCGACGTGCGCGGCGCCGGGTTGTTGGTAATCGACCTGCGCGCCAGGTTCGGCGTCCCGCCGACCGAGGCGACGAACCGGACCCGTATCATCGTGGTCGACGCCGCAGTCGGGGGCAAGAGTCTCGGCGTCGGCCTGGTGGCGGACTGCGTGTTCGCGGTCAGCGATCTTTCCGGGGCGGCGCTCGAGCCGCCGCCGTCGATGGGTTCCCGCTGGCGCGCTGATTTCGTCGTCGGCGTTGGCCGCGAAAACGGCGCGTTCGTGATCGTGCTCGACCTCGATCGGTTGATCGAGGCGAACGAGCTCGCCACGACCGGCGCGCCCATCGCCGCCTAGTGAAGCGTTTCCAAAATTCGAATCATATCCTCCCGATTGAGTTCCAACGTTTCGGACGCGAGGGGTCAGGGCCGCCAGCGTGAAGCTTCAAGGTAGCGATGTACGAGAGCAAGATGGTTTTTGTACGAGCGGCGCGGCGCGCTCTCGTCGGATCCCTCACGAGGGCGACCCTCCCCGGTTGGGGAAGGGGATCCCGGCCGCGCCCTACAACCTGGCCGCGCCCGGCGCCGCACCCTGTTTTCGTCCACCTGTTCTTTCCCTGTTCCGCTCCGAAAGCGCCTGATAACGACCTGTTCCGGACGTTGGAAATTCCCTGTTCCGCGCACGATCCGGCCTGCAAGCCATGGGTTGCAAAGCCGGCAACGCCATGACATTGCAAGACTTTCTGGAATGGAGCGTCGACCGCGGCGAAAAAAATTCCCTGCTAGCAGGGAATTCGCATCGGCGGCGGCGGACCCGCGAGCGAGACGATTTTGAGCCGAATCGGCTTCCCGGGCGCGCAGCCGCTTCGGTTTTTGGAAGGCGGATGGTCGCGGATGAAGGCGGCGGCCTTCGGAGCCTTCGCCCCCAGGAGTTGCCCAATTCAGGATCCGCGCGAACCGCAAGTCGTCCCACCCTCGTCAAGCGCTTGCAAAACTCGAATCATATCCCGCCGATGGAACCCCAACATTTCGGACAGCAGGGGCCAGGGCCGCCGGCGCGAAGTTTCAAGGAATTGATGGGCTAGCTGCTTGTCGATCGCGTCGAGCGTAGCGTAACGGCGCGAAAGCGCCTCTCTTGTAGCGGGAGTTCTCGTAGCGTGGAACCTAGTGTGGGCGGCGCCGACTTAAACGACAACATGCGCGAGAAGCATTTCGTGACGCTCGCCCGACTCGTCGAGACGCATACCGGCATTCGGCTGCCGCTAAACAAACGCGTGATGCTGGAAGGTCGCCTGCGCCGGCGTGTCCGCGCGCTCGGTCTCGCGAATCTGGCGGAATACGGAAACGCGATATTCGAGGGCGGTCGGCTCGAGGAGGAGTTCGACCACGTCGTCGACTGCGCGACGACCAACAAGACCGACTTCTTCCGCGAGCCGGAGCATTTCGGCTTTCTGCGCGAGCATGCGATCCCCGCGGCCCTGCAGCAGCGCGGCGGCCGCGACCCGCTCAAGTTCTGGAGCGCAGCGGCGTCGAACGGCGCGGAGGCTTATACGATTGCGATGGTGGCGGCGGAGATGCTCGGCCTGGACGGGCGGGCGTTTGTCGTGCTCGGCACCGACATCAGCCGCGGGGTCATCGCCGAGGCGCGCCGCGCGATCTATCCGACCTCGTTCGTCGACCCCGTTCCGCGCGCGTTGCGCGACCGCTACCTCATGGCCGCCCGCGACGTCCGCCGCTTCGAGGTCCGCATCGTCCCTGAGCTGAGGCGGTTGGTCCGCTTCGAGCGGCTCAACCTGATGGATGCGCAATACCGCGTCGACAACGACTTCGACGTCATCTTCTGCCGGAATGTTCTCATATATTTCACCAAGACGACCCAGGATGCCGTCATCCGACGGCTGACCGCCCGTTTGCGGACCGGAGGGCATTTGATGTTGGGACACTCTGAATCTCTGGCCGGCAACAACCAGTCGGCGCTGCGCCAGGTGGCGCCGACCATCTTCCGCCGCGTCGCTTAGAGGGTGCGAACGTGAACGCCGAAGCGAAAAGAGTCCGCGTGCTGATTGTCGACGATTCTGCGTCGGTGCGGCAGAGTCTGACGTCCATCGTCGCCGACACGCCCGATCTCGAAGTCATGGCGACGGCGTCGGATCCGTTCGTCGCGGCGCAGCGCATCCAGGAAGAGGTCCCCGACGTCATCATCCTCGACGTCGAGATGCCGCGTATGGATGGCATCACTTTCCTGCGCAAGCTGATGGCGCAGCGGCCGATCCCGTGCGTGCTGTGCTCGACTCTGCTCGAGCCGGGTTCGAACCTTCTGTTCGAGGCGCTGGAGGCCGGCGCGGTCGAGGTCATTCAGAAGCCGCGCCTCGACACGCGGCAATTCCTGACCGAATCGCGCATTCGCATCACCGATGCGGTACGGGCGGCGGCGCGCGCTTCGCTGCGCAAACGATCGCACCTCGGCGTTGAGACACAGAAGAAGCTGACTGCCGACGTCATGATGCCGCCGCCACTGCCGACGCGCTCGCTGTCGCGCACGACCGAACAGGTGGTCTGCATCGGCGCGTCCACGGGCGGAACCGAGTCGCTGCGCGAAGTGCTGATGTCGCTGCCGCCCGACAGTCCCGGCATCGTCATCGTCCAGCATATGCCGGAGAAATTCACCGCCGCCTTCGCCAAGCGCCTCGACGGCCTCTGCCAGATCGACATCAAGGAGGCCGAGGACGGCGATCAGGTGATCTCCGGCAGGGCGCTCATCGCGCCGGGCAATCGCCACACCCTCTTGCAGCGAAGCGGCGCGCGTTATCACGTCGCCGTCAAGGACGGCCCGCTCGTCTCTCGCCATCGTCCGTCGGTCGACGTGCTGTTTCGCTCCGCCGCGCAATACGCGGGCGCCAACGCGGTCGGGATCATTATGACCGGGATGGGCGACGACGGCGCAAGGGGCTTGCTGGAAATGAAGAAGGCGGGCGCCGCGACGGTCGCCCAAAACGAAGAGTCGTGCGTCGTCTTTGGCATGCCGAAGGAGAGGCGATCGCGCTCGGCGCGGCCGACAAGATCGTTCCGCTTGCACAGATCGCCTCCGAGATCGTCAAGTTCCGGACACGAAGTCAGTCCTGACAGCCGGGGATGGTTCACCTGCCCGGCCCACCAGTGTCTGTTTGCCTATGCGCGAAGGACCGCCCGCCGATCTGGAGTTCCCTGCTAGCAGGGAATTTTTCGCCGGCCGTTTCGCGCCGCCGCCGAAAACCTTCGCAATATCAGATCGCTGTCGGACTGCAACGCGCCGGTTGCGGACCCCGGGCCCACGGAAACAGGGAATTGCCGACGCGCCGAACAGGGAATTCTCGGCCCGATTGCAGGCGGAACAGGGAATGAACAGGGACTGGAAACGGGGTCATGAAAACCGTCGCGGCCAGGTTGCATTGTTGCGCCGCGGGATCGCGGGGCCCCCAATGGGCCGCCTCGGCGGCAGCGGGAAAGCGACATGCGGAAGGGCCGCCTCCCGCCCCTCAGACGGGCGACCACGGCTGCGCTTCGGCAACGGCCGCTGACAACTCCTCCGCCCGGCCCGCCTTGATCGCCGCCATCGTCGCACGCAGCACGTCGATCACCCCTTTATGGGTCGCGGTCGACAGCAAGAGGGGCTTGGCGCGTCGTGCGCCGTCGTCCACCGGAGGCCCGTAGCTCCGGATTGCCCGCTTCAGGCGCTCGACCTGGCGCGCGAGCGTCTCCTCGTCGACGGCGTCGACCTTCGACAGGGCGACGATCTCGGGCTTCTCGTCGAGCTTTTCACCGTAGGCCATGAGTTCGCGCCGGATGGTGCGGTAGTCGGCGCCGCCGTTCGCCCCGGTCGCGTCGACGAGATGAACGAGCGCGCCGCAGCGCTCGACATGCCCGAGGAAGCGGTCGCCGAGACCGTGACCCTCATGCGCGCCCTCGATCAGACCGGGAATGTCGGCGAGGACAAAGTCGCGCCCGTCGACGGCGACCACGCCGAGCCCCGGATGGAGCGTGGTGAATGGATAATCGGCGATTTTCGGGCGGGCGGCGGACACGGCTGCGAGGAACGTCGACTTGCCGGCGTTCGGCAGTCCGACGAGGCCGGCGTCGGCAATCAGCTTGAGCCGCAGGATCAAGGTCCGCTCGATCCCCGGCAGACCAGGATTGGCGTGGCGAGGCGCGCGGTTGGTCGAGGTGGTGAAGTGGGTGTTGCCGAAGCCGCCGTTGCCGCCCTGGGCGACCACGACGCGTTCGCCCTCCTTGGTCAGATCGGCCAGCATCGCGCCGGTCTCTTCCTCGAACACCTGGGTGCCGACCGGGACCTTCAGCACGACATCGCCGCCGCGGCCGCCGGCGCGGTTCCGGCCCATGCCATGGATGCCGGTCTTGGCCTTGAAGTGCTGCTGGTAGCGGAAGTCGATCAGCGTGTTGAGGCCTGCGGCGCATTCGACCACGACGTCGCCGCCGCGCCCGCCGTCGCCGCCGTCCGGGCCGCCGAACTCGATGAACTTCTCGCGCCGAAACGATACGCAGCCCGCGCCGCCGTCGCCCGAGCGGACGTAGACGCGGGCCTGATCGAGGAACTTCATGCCGGGCGACCCGCTTCCAGGCGCCCCTGGTCGAACGCCTGCCGTCGAGCGGCCATCGCCTCCGCCCAGGCCTCGCGGGTCAGCCGAAAGGTGTGGCACTCGACAAGCCCGCCGCGCGCCGGCGCGCCCTTCAAGCCGGTCGAGGCGACCTCGAAGCCGCATGTCTCCAGGACGAACCGGGATGGCTCGTTCTCGACCCGCACGTTGGCGAGGATCTCGACGGAGTCGGTCAGGGAGAATCCGGTCTTGACGATCGCCCGGGTCGCCTCGGTGGTGAGACCCTTGCCCCACTGCTCCGGTGTGAGGACGAAGCCGAGGATCAGCCGATCGGCGCCGCGCGATTCGAGGCTGATCGAGCCGATTGCGTCAAGCTTCCCCTTCTTCGGGGTGATCACCAGCGTGAGATCCCGCCCGGAGGCGTTGCCCTCGCGCGCAGCGTAGATGAAACGCTCCGCCGAACCCGGCGGATAGGGATGCGGAATGCGGGCCGTGTAGCGGGCGACCTCCCACAACGAGCAGAAGCGATGGATCATTGGGGCGTCGGCGGCTCGCGGCCAGCGCAACCACAGCCGCGCCGTCTCCAGTCGGAAGACATCGTCTCTAGTTAGATCGGGAAACATGGAAGCTCCGGCCACGCCGCCCCGAAAAGGGGCGTTAAACGACGAAGGAGACGCGGCGGCCGCATCCCCTTCGTAAGCTGGGCTTACCGGACGGATGAAAGGGCTTGTCGCCTTTCATGCTCATCTCGAAGCTTCTTTCCAGGAGTCTCGAGAACGTCCGCGGGGGCTGGTCGCCGAAGCGGGGTTCTCGTCATCGACCCCGCTTTATTCTGCTGCTACTTGTTGAATTCGTACGCTGACATATTGCCGGCCATCGCCTTTCATCTCGAAACACACCTCGCCGGCGGCGGTGGCGAACAGGGTATGATCCGTACCCATGCCGACATTGCGACCGGCATGAAATTTCGTTCCGCGTTGACGCACGAGAATGTTGCCGGCGAGCGCGCGCTCTCCGCCGAACTTCTTCACGCCGAGACGACGGCCTTCCGAGTCGCGACCGTTGCGCGACGAACCGCCTGCCTTCTTGTGAGCCATGGTCCTGCTCCGAAACTCTTTGATGCGCCGCGCTCGAGGGCGGCGAAGTTGAAACCCTTATATCCGAAAAGACTGAACGAGGGAATCCGCTCGTTCGCCTTGAGCCTTACGCGCCCGCCTGGATGCCAGTAATCTTGACGATCGTCAGATCCTGCCGGTGGCCGTGCTTGCGCTTCGAATTCTTGCGGCGCCGCTTCTTGAACGCGATCACCTTCGGCCCGCGCGCCTGCTCGACGATCTCGCCGGTGACGCTCGCGCCCGCCACATGGGGCGCGCCGATGGTGTTGGTCGCGCCGTCGAACAGCGCCAGAACCTCGTTGAAAACGACCTGGGAGCCGGCTTCGCCGGCCAAGGCCATGACGGTGATCTCTTTGTCGGCGGCGACCGTGTACTGCTTGCCGCCGGTCTTGATGACTGCGAACATCGTTTTTCTCCGTGTTCCGCCCGGCTCGTTACGCGGGAGGACCCGCGCGGCCGGCTTCTTTGCAGTGGACCGAAATCGCGACCCCTTGCGGCGCCGCGGGCGAACGCTCGGATTTGGGCCGGCGTGAGGAAACACGCAAAAACCAAAAGCGCGGCCGGTAGGCCACGCTGGAGCGAGCAGGGCTATACGGGCGGAATCGGCTCAAGTCAACCCGTCGGGCCGGTTCGGGACTATGAATGGCGGGAATGGATCCTTTCGTCCCCTCCGGGTGCGCGCAACGCAGATCAAGACGACCGGTAGCCTTTGAGCGAAAGGCTCGGGTCCTCGAAAGACATGCGCAGGCGTAGTCGTTCGGCGCCAGGATATCCTTGCCCTCCAGTCTCAACCGGGAGGCAGTCATCGTCGTCGGCGACCGGACATCGGCGATTCCCGGTATGGCGCACGAACATAGATATCTGGAATATCTGGGACTCGTCTTTCTCTCATCGAGCGTTGGACCTGATCGCCAATTACTGCCGCGTGACCTACAGAGATTGCGAAACGAGGTCACAAAATGGCGCAAACTAAGCGGCCCGGCCGCAGCGCGCGACGGACGCCTCGGCAGCAATGGTCTGTCCAAGCCGTCGAGGCGATCTTTGAGGCGACGGCCCGGTTGATCGAAAGCCAAGGCCTGGAGACGCTAACGACCGCGCGAATTGCCGAGGTCGCCGGTTACGGAGTCGGTACAGTCTACGACTATTTCTCGACCAAGAACGCGATCCTCGTCGCGATGGCGCGCCAGGAACTCGACAAGACGCTGGGGTCGGTTCAAAGGGCATTGAGACACACGGATTCAGAGAGCCCCACAACCGCAACCCAAAGGGCGATGCGCGCCATGATCCGAGGTTTCGGGGGGCGGCGGCGTCTGCGCGGCGCCCTGCTGTCGACCATGATGGCGCAGGGGCATTCGTCCGAACTGACCCGCCCGGTCGAGATGATCGCGGACTTCCTTCGCCGCCAGGAAACACCCGTCGATGGCGCAGACTTGACCGGGATGGCGCCGGAGCGACTCTACGTGCTGACGCGGGCCATTGTCGGGGTCATTCGCGCCTGGGCGATGGAGGGCGGCGGAGACGTCAACGCGCAAACTTTGGAACTCGAACTGACGGAATTGGTGCGCGGCTACGTCCAGCATTGCCTCACGCGGGCATAGCTGGGCTCACCCATCGGATCGACGCGCCGCGAAATCCGAGTGATGAGTACGGGGCGACTCATATCGGCTCGTCGAAGGTCGTCGCCACAGCTCGCAAACACCCAACACATCAAACGGATAGCCTCGGGCGGCTCCAAACGGCGGCGGTACGGCCCAATCCGACTTTCGAAACCCGACGATTCGTCGGATTACTAGGTGCGTTGTCGCTCTGGCTGTTACCCGCAAAGATTGGATGTTTGCAATGAAATCCTCGACAGAAAAACCGAAGATCGCCTTCGTCGGACTCGGCAAGATGGGCACCGCGATGGCCGCCAACGTGTGGCGGGCCGGCCATCCGCTTGCCGTCTGGAATCGGTCTTCCGATAAGGCGTCGGCGCTCCTCGAACTGGGCGCGACTCTCGCCGAATCCCCGGCGGCGGCGGCCACCGACGCCGATATCGTGATTTCGAGCCTGGCCGACGACGACTCAGTGCGTGCGGTTGTGTCGGGGCCGGGCGGCATTCTTGCGGGCATGCGGCCCGGCGTCGTTCACATCGGCACAAGCACCATATCGCCGACGCTGTCCGATGAACTGGGCGAGATCCACGCCGCCGCCGGACGCTACTACATCGCCGGTCCGGTCGTTGGACGGGGGCCCGTCGCCGTGGCGGCTCAATTGTTGACCTTCGTTGCTGGCGACGCCGAGCGCATAGAGGCCTCACGATCCGTCATCGCGGCCTATGCGTCGTTGATATTCGTTGTCGGCGAACGTCCAAGTCAGGCGTCGATTGCAAAGCTGATCGCAAATTTTCTCGGCGCCTCGGCTCTGGATTTGATCGGCCAATCCTTGGCTTGGGCGGAGAAATCTGGCCTTCCGGCGGTCCTGGTTCAGCAAATGCTGTCGGGCTTTTTCGCCAACCCGGCGACGCGGGAGTACGTCACCAAGATCGGCGAGCGCGACTTCGATACAGTTGGTTTCACCGCGACTGGCGGGCTCAAGGACGTTAATTTGATGATCGACGCAGCCAGAGACGTGAAGCTGAGACTTTCAAGCGCGGAGACGATGCGCATGAAGCTCGAAGAGTCGGTCGCGCGCGGTTGGCAGGACAAGGATTGGAGTTGCTTCACCGACGTCGACCGTAGCTAGCCAAAATTTGGGTCGGTCGGCGGCCTGGCGCCTCGATCCGTGAATATTGCATGAGAGGTGACTATCATGAAGTTGGGTTGGATTCGCCTAACACGCGGAACGATTTGCGCGATCGCCTTAACTTAGGCTCCTCGCTCAATTGAGTGGGTAAGGCTGGTTTTGGGTTGGCTTGGGGAGCGATTGGTTGGGATCGAGTTTATCGTGGGGCGATGCGAGACACCGATCTTTTCCAGTTGGCCCTTGGGTTGAAGTCGCCTTGGATGGTGACGCGAGCCGAGTTTGCGATCTCGGATGGCCGGCTCGATTTGTACGTGGATTTTGGGCGCGGGAGCCGGTTCGCCTGCGCGGAGTGCGGCGGCGAGGGTTGCGCGGTTCACGACACGAAGGACGAGACGTGGCGGCATCTGGACTTCTTCCAGCATCGCACGCTGTTGCACGCTCGTGTGCCGCGCGTGCGCTGTCCGAAATGCGGAGTGCGCAAGGCCGCCACGCCATGGGCTCGAGCGGGTTCCGGGTTCACGTTGTTGTTCGAGGCCTACGTGCTGGCGCTGGCCAAGGCGATGCCGATCGCGAATGCGGCCAAGCGGCTCGGCGAGCACGACACGCGCTTGTGGCGGATCGTCGACCATTCCGTGTGGCAGGCGGTGGAGGCGCTGGATTTGTCTGAGGTGCGGCGCATCGCCGCCGACGAAACCTCGGCGCGGCGCGGCCACGATTACATCAGCCTGTTCGTCGACATGGCGCAGCGCAAAGTCGTCTACGTGGCCGACGGCAAGGACGCCGCGACGGTGAAGGAATTCGCCGATTTCCTGGAGGCGCATGGCGGCAAGCGCGAGGCGGTCACCGACGCCAGCATCGACATGGGGGCGGCGTTCGAAGCGGGGATCAAGGCGAATTTCGACAACGCCGAGATCACGTTCGACAAGTTCCACGTCATCAAACTCGCCAACGAGGCCGTCGACGAAGTGCGGCGTCAGGAGGCGAAGAATAATTTCCAGATCAAGGGCCGGCGCTACATCTTCCTGAAGAACGTCGATCATCTGACGCTGGAGGAAAAGGAGGCGCTGTCTCGATTGGAAGCGCTGAACCTGGACACGATCCAGGCGATGCAAATCCGCATGAACCTGCAACAGCTGTTCACGATGGACGCCAAGACCGCCCGACGCTTCCTCGATCGCTGGAACACCTGGGTTCAGGTCTGCGATCTCGGCCCGATGAAACGATTGGCCAAGACGATCATGGCCAAGGCCGAGGGCATTCTCAGATCAATCGCCACCGGCCTTTCCAACGGCGTCCTCGAAGCCATCAACGGCAACGTCCAGGCCGCCAAGCGCAAGGCCAAAGGCTACCGGACCAAGCGAAATCTCAAAGCCATCGTCTACCTCATCGCCGGAGACGTCCTGGCCAATTCACCCACTTGAAATAGCGACGAGCCTTAACTTATGCGTCGTGCGTGGCGCCTTCTCACGCGCGCGCCGACGAGCAGGCGCTTCACTTGGCTGCCGCCCCAGAAGACTTTGCCCATTTCGGCCTCGGCAAGGAGATCCATGTGCGCGAGGACGGCCGCCGAACGCCGCAATCCTCAGATTATTTTGAGTGGTGGTATTTCGACGGGCTGCTTGATGACGGGACAGTTGTCGTGGTCTGGTTCGGGGACAATTGGCTCTACGGTTCCCATAGGCGGGCCGTCGATATCGAGCTCACTCCGCCGGGCAAGGCGACCCGGCGCATCATGCGAACTTTCGATGCAGCCGGGACGTTTGCGCGCGATCATGCCAACATTGCGATAGGGCCGCACCGCTTCGAAGGCAATCTGAAGTCCTACGCCATACACGTGGACGCCAAAGACACCGGAGGTGTGGGATGTGACCTCGTCCTACGCCGCAGGGTTCCGTCCTATCGCCCCGCCACCGGCCACATCGTGGCGGGCGACAAGTATTTCGCGTGGTTTGTCGCCGTACCTGAGGGCGCCATCTCTGGAAATTTGACCACCGACGGCGTGACTCGGCGGGTCGGGGGCAGTGGTTATCACGACCACAATTTGGGCAATGTGTCGCCAGCGGATTTGTTCGACGAGTGGTGGTGGGGACGCGGGCTCAGCGGCGGCCATACCATCATCGCCTCGGAAATCCACGCCAAGGCCGCCGTCGGCGGGAGCAGCGTCCCACTGTTTTTCATCGGCGACGAGCATGGCGTGGAGGTCAACGCTTTTGCCCCAAACGTTTCCACCGCCGAGGGCGCTCCCGTGCGCCACCCTGATCCACATCATGAGCGGCCGATTGCGTCCGGGGTCTCCTTCGCCACCGCGAATGGAAGCAAAGCGACATTCAAGATTTCCGATCGCGTGCTGACGTCTTCGAGTCTCTTGGAAGATCAACCGGTTGCAACGCGCACAATAGCAACGATCATGTCGTTGAAGCCCTGGTATACCCGTTTCGAGAGTCCAATTACCCTTAAGCTACCTGGCCACCGGCAGACTGAGGGCAGGGGCACTTTGGAATATTTCGAACTGAAGTGAGCCGGCGTTGCCTGCGGGTCAGTTTGATCGTGCCTGTGGCCTTTGGGGAAGATGAGGAAAGGCTGGCGGGGCGTGCGAAGAGTTGCGGTGCCCCAGCGCTCAATCGATCAGCCGGTACGCCGGCAGGGTGAGGAACTCCTCAAAGTCGTCGGCGAGCGACATGCCCGAGAAGAGGTTGATCGCCTCGGGGAACCGACCGCCCTCGTAGGCCGTCACGCCGACCTCGCCCCTCACCCGCTCCATCTCGGCGGCGAGCGCAGCGCGAAACATCTCGGGCGTCACCTCGCGGCCGTCGTCGAGCCTGGCTTTCAAGTGGATCCACTGCCAGACCTGCGCGCGCGAGATTTCGGCGGTCGCAGCGTCCTCCATCAGGTTGTAGATCGGCACGGCGCCGCGCCCGCGCAGCCACGCCTCGATATACTGCACGCCGACACGGATGTTCTCGCGCAGGCCCTCCTCCGTCCGCTTGCCCTTGTGCATCTCAACGAGGTCGGCCGCCGTGACGTCGACATCGTCCCGCTTCACCGCAAGCTGGTTGGGTCCCGGCATCAGCCGGTGGAACACCTCCATCGCGACCGGCACGAGGTCCGGGTGGGCGACCCAGGTGCCGTCGTGACCATTGCCCGCCTCGCGCTCCTTGTCGGCGCGCACCTTGGCGAAGGCCGCATCGTTGGCGTGAGCGTCGCCCTTGACCGGGATCTGCGCCGCCATGCCGCCCATCGCGAAAGCGCCGCGGCGGTGGCAGGTCTTGATCAGCAGCAGCGAATAGGCGTTGAGGAACGCCTGACCCATGGTCATCACCGATCGGTCAGGCGTCAGGAATTGTGGATTCTTGCCAAGGCGCTTGATGAACGAGAAGATGTAGTCCCAGCGGCCGCAGTTGAGGCCGACGATATGGTCGCGCAGTTCATACAGAATCTCGTCCATCTCGAAAGCCGCCGGCAGCGTCTCGATCAGCACCGTCGCCTTGAACGACCCGTGCGGGACCGCAAGCGCCTCTTCGGCGTGCGAGAAAACGTCGTTCCACAGGCGCGCCTCGAGATGGCTTTCCATTTTCGGTAGATAGAAGGCGACCGTCGAGCCCTGGGCCATCTGGGACTTGGCGCAATGGAAGACATAGACGCCGAAGTCGAACAGCGATCCGGAGACTTCGCGGCCGTCCACGGTGACATGGCGCTCGGGCAGGTGCCAGCCGCGCGGACGCACCATCAGCGCGGCCGGGTTCGGCCCGACACGATACGCCTTGCCGGACACCGGATCGGTGAAGTCGATCACCCCCGCCCAGCGATCCTTGAGATTGGCCTGGCCCTCGATCATGTTGGCGAACATCGGGGACGAGGCGTCCTCGAAATCCGCCATGAACACCTTGGCGCCGGAGTTCAACGCATTGACGATCATCTTGCGGTCGACCGGCCCGGTGATCTCGACCCGACGGTCGAGGAGATCGTCCGGGATCGGGGCGACGGTCCAGTCGCCGTCGCGGACCGCCTTGGTCGCCGTCAGGAACTGCGGCGGCTGGCCGGCGTCGAACAGCTTCTGCCGCTCCATGCGTCGCGCCAGGAGTTCGCGCCGCCGCCCGTCGAACCGGCGATGAAGGTCGGAGACGAACGCCAGCGCTTCATGACTGAGAATGTCCGCCTGGCGGCCGCCGGTCTCGGCGTGAACGTGGACTCCTGGGGTGGCCGAATGCGCGGTCATGGGCTCCTCCGGTGTGGGCGGCGACGGTCCGAGGAGCCTGTCCTAACCTGTTTCGCCGCCCTTGAGGAGAGCCGAACCGAATGCTTAAGCCGCGCGGCGCTGCACTGTGGCCGCCGCATGCTCGCGCGCCGCACGCCGCCGCGCCAGCAGCGACGACGGATCGGCGTCGAGCGGCATAGCGTTCGCGTCGGCGACGTCCTGACGGGTCAGGCCGATATCGCGCAGTTCGTAATCCGACATCCGCGCAAGCTGGGCCATGGTCCGCCGGGCGGCGCCGACCCGGGCCGGCCAGTTGAGGGCGCGTCTCAGCGCCGAAGCTGCGTCACGTGAAGCGTTTCTGGCGAAGAAGGACAACATGGTCAGTCTCCCGGGTGGGCATGACGATCCTATCGGCGCGAGCGAACGTCGCGCCGGTGGAAGAGATTCGAACGGGGGAGCCGTCTCCGAATCGGTGAACCCCTCACACCTAGCGCTTTTCGATTGATCGGTCTAACGAATGTTTGTAAGGAAACCGATAACAAATTCGGATGGACTGCGATGCTCGATACCGATCAATTGCGATCTTTCCTGGCGATCGTCGACACCGGCTCCTTCACGCGTGCAGCCGAGAGGGTTCATAAGACCCAGTCGGCCGTTTCGATGCACGTCCGCCGGCTCGAGGAGCAGCTCGGCTGCGCCCTGTTCGTCAAGCAGGGCCGCGGAGCGCGGCTGACGGCCGAGGGCGAAGCCCTGATCGACTTCGCCCGCCGCATGGTGCAGATCGAAGCCGGCGCCGTCGCGGCTTTGTCGCGCAGGGGCCTGCGCGGCGCGGTGCGGCTCGGCATTCCGGACGACTATTCGGAGACCTATCTCGCCGATATCCTCGGCCGCTTCAGCCGCAAGCATCCCTTGGTCGAGGTGTCGGTGTCGTGTGAAGGCTCGCCCGAGCTTGTGCAGCAGGTGTCGGCGGGCGCGCTCGAACTGGCGCTGGTGACCGAATATCCGGGCGTGCACGGCTTCGAGATTCTGTGCGAGCAGCCGCTCGTGTGGGCCGCGGCCGAGCGTTTCCACGTCGAGGGCGACGCTCCGATCCCGCTTGCGCTCGGCGCCGTCTCCTGTCTATGGCGGCGCGACGCGGACGAAGCCCTGGCGGAGACCGACCGGCCGACCCGCAACCTGGTCCTTTCGAAGAATTTTTCCGCCATCGGCGCGGTCGTGCGCGCTGGCCTCGCGGTGACGACGCTGCCCGAATCGATGGTCGGCGAGGGTCTGCGCATTCTCGGCGCCGCGGAGGGGCTTCCGGAACTGCCGCTGACCCGGATGGGGCTCATCCACGCGCCGGGCCGTCCCAGCGAAGAGACGAAAGCGCTCGCCGACGCCATCCGGGAGACGGTGAGCCTGCCCGCGCGCCGCGCAGCGTGACGCCCCCGAGGTGACCACCGCCTTCGGCTTTACCGGCAATAGCCTGGCCACCGGCAATTCGCAGATCGCCAAGTTCTATTTCGCCAACGGCACATGGAACGGGACGGCGGGCCGCCGCGGCGCCGTCGGGTTCGACGCTGCCAACCTATAACGGCCTGCCCAACGGGACCAACAGCGTCTACGATACCGCCTATGGGGTCGCCAACACGCAAGCCGGCCAGAACGCCTATGGGGATTCGCATCCCTACCAGACCTATCCGCATATTCCCGGAGCGAACTACACCCTTTACGATCCCACGGTAAAAACGGCGTACAGTCCCAGCGCTTATCCCAACGCGGTCAACCCAGACAAGCCGTCGTCGAACCCGTCGTTCCCGAGCAGCCACATGGCTTACGCGACCACGGATTCCGTGCTCCTCGGCATGCTGACGCCGCAGCTCTACCAGTCGATGCTGGTGCGCGCTTCCGAGATGGGCGAGAGCCGGATCGTGGTCGGGGTGCACTACCCGCTCGACATCATCGGCAGCCGCGCGTTCGTTAACTACGACCTCGCCAACTACCTCTCCAATCCGGCCTACATCAACAACGCGGCGACGACGGGAACGGCGGTCAACCTGCCGAGCCTGATGGGCGCCGCGCAGGGCGAGATCACCACGCAACTAACCGCCGCCGCGGCGGCCGCGAATTGCGGATCGTCGCTCGCCACCTGCGCGACCAGCAGCGCCAACGTCAATCCTTACGCCCCGTCAGCAGCCAACGCAGCCGTCTATGCCGCGCGGATGACCTATGGCCTGCCGACGGTCGCCAACGCGCCGGGGGCGCTGACGGACACGCAGGGCCAGGACGCGACGATCCTGCTTGCGACGGTCTACGGCGGCAGCAGCCAGGCGGCGCGGACCCTGCCCGGCGAACTTGGCCTGACGAGCGGCATGAACGGTCAGCTTTCGACGAGCACCATCCAGCAGATCATCGCCAATACCGAATCGGCGCCTCTCGCCGCCTTCGTCGGCACGGAGCTCAGCTACTGGTCTCGCATCAACCTCTACGCCCCGATCGGCTATTTCTCGGGCGTCACCGGAACGCTGAACGCGACGGACGGCGACCTCGTCACGACCGACGTGACCGTGGCGTCGGGCGGCGTCATCGACGTCACCGGCAAGTTTGGGATCGAGGGAGCCTTGGGCGTCGCCGCGGGCGGCGCGCTCGGCTTCACGCTCGGCGGCCTGATCCCGGGGACGGGCTACAGCCAGGTGGCCGTCACCGGGACGTCCGACCTCGAGGGCGCGCTCGATGTTATGCTCAAGAAAGGCTTCAACCTGGCCGTCGGCAACACATTCGAACTCGTCGCGGCCGGCGACGGCCTGACGGACAATATCTCGGGGCTTTCCTTTGACGGGTCGGCCTGCTCGGCGCTCGGCGGCGGGTTGTACGGATGCGGCAGGTACGACAAGTTTTGGCTCGGCGACCCCGCCGGGAGCTTGACGCTCCAGGTGGAGGCTGTGCCCGAGCCAGCAACGTGGGCGACACTTCTTGTCGGCTTCGCCAGCCTCGGCGTTCTCGGCCGTCGCGCAGCGCAGAGGAAACGCGCGCTCTCAGCCTGAACGCCGACGTCCGCGAGGATGGGAGGAGGCAGACGCAGAAGGCGGCGCTCCGGCAGGCGCCGCCTTTCCGTTTCGGCGTCTGCGGCTGAACCTTCGGTCGAGTCCGCGGTCGTCTCGGTCCGCTCCGCAAAACCAACTGTTAAGCTTAAGAAGTTCTTAAGCCGGACATGACAGCGTCCCGCGTCGTGCAGCGGGCGCGAGCGGTTGTCGCCCTGACCTTGGACGAGGGGACGACGGTCATGCCCAATTGGACACGGTCAGCCAATTGGACGGCGCTGGCGATCGGCGCAAGCCTGAGCCTCGCCGCGGTCGAATGCGCCTCGGCGGTCGACCTTCCCCCGGCGCCCAGCCTGCCGCCGGTCGGGACCTCGTCCGAGGACTTCAGCGGCTGGTATTTGCGCGGCGACATTGGCGCGGGCGTCGAGGCGGCGCCCGATCTCTGGACGGCAGGCGCCCTCCCTGGCCTGCCCGCCAGTCTTGTCTCGCCCGGCGCCGTCTCCTCCTTTCGAAGCTCGACGCTGTCGCCGTCCGGAACGATCGACGCCGGCCTCGGCTATGTGTTCAACCCCTGGTTCAGGATGGATGGGACGCTCGAATATCGTTTCGCCGGGCGACTCGAGTCGGTCTTTGCAATTGGCGACTGGACCACGCCCGCCGGCGGGGATCCCCTTTACGCCGAAGACCGTCTGAGGGCCGGAGTCTCCTCGATCGTCGTGCTTGTCAACGGCTACGTCAATCTCGGCAATTACTGGGGCGCCACGCCGTTCCTCGGCGCCGGCGTCGGCGTCGCCGACAATGCGCTAACCGGCGTGTCAGACCAGGGGCTCGCCATTTCGGGCGCCGGCCCGACTGCCCCGGTCGGGGGGGTCTTCTCCAACGCCTCGAGGACGAATTTCGCCTGGGCGCTAACGGCCGGGTTCGACTTCGACATCGCCCCGAACCTCAAGCTCGAGGCGAGCTACCGCTATCTCAATCTCGGTTCGATCGCCGTCGGCGGGGCGCATTGCGCGTCGATCGCAACGGGATGCGTCGGCTCCGTCGCGGCGTCGTCGCGAGGGGCGCTCGCCTCGAACGACGTCCGGATCGGCCTCATCTGGCTTGTCGAGGCGCCCCGGCCGGCGGCGGTCGTCGCGCGAGACTGATCCGGCCGCGCTGCACATTCGCGTGAGCCGCGGGCGCTGGCGCGACGTCGCGCGGGGGCGCTGTTGCCATCCGCGGCCGAGGCCTGTAGCGATTGTGTCCCGCGTCGCCGCCCTGGTCGTAGGGCCCGGCGGCGGGCGCGGCTTTCCTCGCCTTGAAGGCTTCTATGACCGACGCGACCGCGCCGCGGGCGGGACTCCTCCGCTCCATCTGGGCGAATCCGATCCTGCTCCTGGTCCTGACCACACTCATCTGGGCCGGCCATTCGATCGTGGCCCGCCTGGCGGTCGGTCAGATCGAGCCGATGACGACGACCTGCCTGCGCTGGCTCTTGGCGCTCGCGCCTATCCTGGCGGCGGCTCGGCCGTCGTTGCGCCGCGACTGGCCAGCGCTGCGCGCCCATTGGCCCTACCTGCTCGCGATGGGCGCGCTGGGCTACACCGGCTTCAACGCGCTCTTCTACATCGCCGCTCATCGCACCAGCGCGCTCAACCTGTCGATCATCCAGGGCGGCATTCCGGCGCTCGTCCTTATCGGCGCGCGGGCGTTCCTCGGGGTTCGCTTCGGGGCGCTGCAAGCGTTTGGCGCAGTGGTCACGATGGCGGGCGTCGCCGCGATCGCCGCCCAGGGCGATTTTGCGAAGCTCCTGGCGCTCGACTTCAACAGCGGCGACGCGATGATGCTGGTCGCTGCGGTCCTCTACGCCGGCTACACCGTGGCTTTGCGGGAACGTCCGCCAGTTTCCGGCCTCAGCCTGCTGGCGGGCATGGCGCTCGCCGCCTTCGCGACCTCTCTGCCGCTGATGATCTGGGAGATGGCGTTTCCTGGTTACGTCTGGCCGACCTCGCTCGGGCTCAGCCTTCTCGCCTATGTCGCGCTCGGCCCGGCGTTCTCGTCGCAAATGTTTTACATGCGTGGCGTTGAACTGATCGGGCCGGGCCGGGCCGGCGTGTTCGTCAATCTCGTGCCCGTATTCGGCGCGATCATGGCCGTGGCGCTGCTCGGCGAGCCGTTTGAAGCCTATCACATCGTCGCGCTCGCCCTGGTTGTCGGCGGCATCGCGATTGCCCAAAAAGGGGCGCATGCCCGGGCTTCGGCGGCGCGGTGAGGCGCAAGATTTCGCAACGCAAGGAGAATGACATGGGCCGTTGGATCGAGTTGATACCCGAAGGCGCCGGGCCGATCGCCGCCTGGCGGGCTGACCCCGCGGGCAAGCTGGGCGGCGGCATCATCGTCATCCAGGAGATCTTCGGCGTCAACGCACATATCCGCGAGGTGACCGACCGCCTCGCCGCGGAGGGATATCTGGCCGTCGCCCCGGCGATCTTCGACCACGTCGAGAAGGGTTTCGACGTCGGCTACGACGCGGACTCCCGCGCCCGCGCGATGCCCTTGATGGGAAAGCTCGATTTCGAGCAAGTGCTGCGCGACGCCGCGGCGGCCATCGCGGTCGCCAGCGAGGGCGGCAAGGTCGGAATCGTCGGCTATTGCTTCGGCGGCACCGTCGCCTGGGCGGCGGCCGCTCGCCTGCCCGGCCTCTCCGCCGCGGTCGGATACTACGGCGGGCGGATCCTGGCGATGCAGGACCTCAAGCCCAAGGTCCCGATCATGCTGCATTTCGGCGAGAGGGACCAGCACATCCCGATCGCCGGCGTGAAGGAGCTGGCGGCGAATCATCCCGACGTGCCCGTCCACATCTACCCGGCCGACCACGGCTTCAACTGCGACCACCGCGAGAGCTACGACGCCCCAAGCGCGGCGCTCGCGTGGGAACGCACCCTGGCGTTCTTTCGCAGGCATCTGGGGTAAGGCGCCGCGCGCAGGCAGGCCTATCGATAATCCTCCGAAGGCGCGCGCCTCCAGGACAGCCGAGTCCTGCGGCCTTTTGGACCATGGACGACTTTGTGGCCGCCTCGACAAGGCGGCTTGGTCGTCCGGCGTCGCTTCGGTCTTCACGGTGGTTTCTTCGGATCGGGGACAGAGATGGAGTTCGTCCGCAGGGGCGCCCTGCAGTTCCTGTTTCTGCTCGCGATCGGAACGTCCGGCTCCCGCGCGGCCGGATTGGACCTGACCGGGATCCAATCCGATTTCGCCTTCATCGAGGCCCAGGCGCGCAAGACCATCGCATCGCTCACCCCGGGAGCCTATCCAACGTCGCGAGGCGAGACCGGCGCCTGGAAGACCGTCGACGCCGCCGACTGGACGAGCGGCTTTTTTCCTGGGGAGCTCTGGCTCCTTTATCAGGCGACGGGTTCGCCCGAGTGGCGCGCCGCGGCTGAGGCCTGGACGGCGCCGCTCGCGGCTCAGGCCGCGCGCAAGGATACGCACGATCTGGGTTTTATGATCGGCCTCAGTTTCGGCAACGGCTTCCGGCTGACGGGCGACCCCGGCTACAAGTCCGTCTTGCTGACCGCCGGCGCTTCGCTTGCAACGCGTTTCAATTCAAAGGTCGGCGCTCTGCGATCCTGGGATTTCGGTCCGTGGCGCTATCCCGTCATCGTCGACAACGTGATGAACCTGGGGCTGTTGTTCTGGGGCGCGAAACACGGCGGCGATCCCCGCTGGAGCGGAATCGCGGCTCGCCACGCGCAGACGACGATAGCCGACTTCATTCGCAGCGACGGGTGCGTGCGGCAACTCGCAGACTACGACCCCGACACTGGCAGGCTGCGCGCCTACGACAAAACCGGAGGCATATCCGAAAATTCGGTTTGGTCTCGCGCTCAGGCGTGGGCGTTGTACGGCCTCGCCGAGGCCTACGCGGCGACGAGGCGCCCTGCGTTCGAGGCTGCCGCGGAGAAGGTCGCCGAATGTTTTATTCGGCGTTTGCCTCCGGATAGGGTCCCGCTGTGGGACTTTGAGGCCCCGATGGCGCCGACGACCCCCCGGGATTCGTCGGCAGCCGCTGTCGCGGCCGACGGTCTGGCGATTCTGAGCGCGGTCGCGGACACTCAATCCCAACGAGCAGCCCACCTGAAAGAGGCCGAGACGATCTTGGCCTCGCTGAGCGCCTCCTACCGCGCGCCCGTGCACGGCGAAGCCGTCCTGGCCCAAGGGGCGACGAGCGGTCGCGACCCGCATGACGCGGACGCCGACACAGCTTTGATATGGGGCGACTATTACTTTGCGGAGGCCCTGCTGCGGCTGCGTCGCCACTTCGAGCGCAAGCCC
This sequence comes from uncultured Alphaproteobacteria bacterium, assembly GCA_963822215.1. Taxonomy (GTDB): domain Bacteria; phylum Pseudomonadota; class Alphaproteobacteria; order Rhizobiales; family Beijerinckiaceae; genus Roseiarcus. Next base: position 8,721 of record CAWGGX010000004.1, on the reverse strand, counting down.
GGCTGGTCGCTCTACGGCGACGGCTCGATGCGGGTCGGCAGGCCCGGATCGGCTCCGCGGACGCCGCCTCCCTATCCGTACCATGGTCGGCGCAGGTGCGTCTGCGACGGCAAAGCGAACTGAGGATTTGACGTAACGGGAAACGCGCCCGGGGCGGGGGCCCGGGCGCGTCCTTTAACGGCTTAGCCCAGCGCGCGCGAGGTGGCGCGGCGATAGCCGACGAAGCCGAGGCCGGCGAAACCGGCGAGCATGAGCGCCCAAGTGGCGGGCTCGGGCACAGCTTCCACCTGCAGCGTCAAGCTCCCGGCGGGGTCCCCGAGCCAAAGCTTGAGGTTGTGGCCGCAGCCGTAGAGCCCGCTGCCGAGCGCCGAGCAGGCCGAGGCGTCGAAGGAAAGTCCCGAGACATTATCCGTCAGGCCGCCGTCGGCCACGACGAGCTCGAAGGCGTCGCCGACGGCCAGGTTGAAGCCGCGCTTGAGCACGACATCGATCGCGCCTTCGAGATCGGATGCCTCGCCGACGTCGATCTGGCTCAGTCCTCCGAGCGTGAAGCCGAGCGCGCCGCCGGCGTTGACATCGAAATTCCCGGCGACCGTGAACAGCCCGGTCACGTCGATAACGCCGCCGGAGGCGACAGTGACATCGGTGGTGACATGGTCGCCGTCCGCCGTGTTGAGCGTTCCGGTCACGCCCTGGAAGTAGCCGGCCGCGGCATAGAGGTTGATGCGCGACCAGTAGCTCAGCGACGTGCCGTAGAAGGCCGACAGCGCCTGGGTTTCGGTATTTTCGATGATCTGGTTGATCGTGGCCGTCGCTAGATCTGCGTAGATGCCCGCGCAGGACGCGTAGCCGGTGACGGTGTTCGCGAGGGCCTGCGCCTGGGTATTGCCTCGGCCGCCATAGAGTGTGGAAAGCAAGATCGCGGCGGTGTTTCCCTGCTTGTCTGTGAGCTGAGCCGGCGCTTGGGCAAGGGAAAGCGTCGGCAGGCCGTAGTTTTCGCGGAACGCGTAAATCGCGGCGTTTGTGGCGCCTTGATACGCATAGGCCTGCTGGGAATACGTGTTGTAGGGGTTGTTCGCAGCGCAAGCTGCAAGCGATCCGCGGCGAGAGCTGGTTTGGGTATTCAGATAGGCGTTGAGCGACTGCGCTCCGCTGACGAACGAACCGTTCAAGTTCAACACGGTCGTGCTGCCGTACCCAGCGCCTTGAAACAAATTGAAGATCGTCGATCGCAGCTCTTTATGCATCTCTGCGCTGAGATTTAAGACGCTGATTTCGTTGGATACGCGGCGACCGCTGCGCTTCGACGCATGCAGCCGACGCGGGTCGACCCGCGAGGCGCCATCGTCCTCTACGTCAGCGACGTTGCGGCTCCCCACGATCGGCGGCCTATGCCAGCCGACCCCGATGAGCGGAAACGCGATTTTTACGCCGCCTCAGCGTCAATCTTTGGTCTGGGCCTGAGGCCGATCAGGTGGCAGATGGCGAAGACGAGGTCGGCGCGGTTCATGGTGTAGAAGTGCAGTTCCTCGACGCCGTGGTCGATGAGGTCGATCACCTGCTCCGCGCAAACGGCGGCGGCGACCAGCCGGCGGGTGGCCGGATCGTCCTCGAGGCCCGCGAACCGGTCCGCCAGCCACTGCGGCACGCTCGCCCCGGCCCGCCGCGCGAAATTGGCGGTCTGCTTGAAGTTCTGCACCGGAATGATTCCGGGCACGATCGGGACCGTGAGCCCGGCCGCCTCGGCGACGTCGCGGAAGCGGAAAAAAGCGCTGTTGTCGAAAAAGAACTGAGTGATCGCCCGGTCCGCCCCCGCGTCAACTTTCTCTTTCAGAACCTCGATGTCGTGCAACAGCGTCGGGCTCTGCGGATGCCTTTCGGGATAGGTTCCGACCGAGACCTCGAAGCCGCCGATCGCTTTCGCGTCGGCGACGAGCTCGGCCGTTTTCCGATAGCCGTAGCGATGGGCTTCGTAGGGCGTATCCAGGCCGGTCGGCGGGTCGCCGCGCAGCGCCACGAGATGGCGCACGCCGGCGTCCTTGTAGGCGCGCATGACGTCGCGGATCTCGTCCCTGGACGCGCCAACGCAGGTCAGATGCGCCGCCGGCTTCATCGTCGTTTCGCGCGCGAGCCGCGCCACCGTTGCGTGGGTCCGTTCGCGCGTCGTTCCGCCAGCGCCGTAGGTGACCGAGACGAAATGCGGGTCGAGCGGCTCGAGCCGCCGCGCCGACTCCCATAAGGTCGCCTCCATCTCGTCCGTCTTTGGCGGGAAGAACTCGAACGAGACGCGGACATGCGTACCCGACCGGCTCAAGGGGACAGGCTTTGCGGTCATCAGGCGTACTCCGTATCGGCCTTTTGAAATCCGTCCGAGAGGATTCGGGGATCTTCGGCGAGCCACAGCGCGACCGTCAGCTTGCCCGATTCGCCGGGCGCGGGCTCGACGCGCCGCGATTGCGCTGCGACGAGGCCCGCCTCGGCGAGAAAGCCCTCGATCTCGGCGAGCGGGAAGCCGAGCCGCCGATGGGCGAAGTCGGCGCGCAGGAACTCTTGCGTATGGGCGTCGAAGTCGACGACGACCAGCCGGCCGGAAGGCGCGAGCGCGCGCGCGGCCTCCTTCAGCGCCCGGGCCGGGTCGTCGAGGAAGTGTAGCACCTGATGGATGACGACGAGGTCGTAGCCGTCGCGCTCGACCGGAGGGGCATAGATGTCGCCCTGGCGGAGCTGAACGTTCCTGAGGCCCGCCTGATCGATGCGGGCGCGGGCGAGCGCCAGCATCGCAGCGCTCTGGTCGACGCCGACCGCGCGGACCGCGCGCGGAGCGAAAAGCTCCAGCATCCGCCCCGTCCCGGTTCCGAGATCGAGCAGATTGCGGAACGACGCTTCGCCGACCATGTCGATCAGCGCCGCCTCGACCCGGTCCTCGGAGGCGTGCAGGGCGCGGATGCGGTCCCAGTCGGCGGCCTGCTCGGCGAAATAGGCGGCGGCCTGCCGGCGGCGCGCCTCGCGGGCGACCTCGAGCCGGGCGCGGTCGGCGGCCAGCGTCGGGTCGGCAAGATCGAGCCGGCCCACGAGATCGCGGGCGAACGCGCCGCCGGCGTCCGCCAGGCGGAAGAACGCCCAGGCTCCTTCGCGCTGGCGCTCGGCGAGCCCGGCCTCGACGAGGAGCTTCAAATGGCGCGACACCCGCGGCTGAGACTGGCCGAGGATGGCGACGAGTTCGCTGACGGTGAGTTCGGCCTCGTCGAGCAGGCAGAGGATGCGCAGCCGCGTCTCCTCCCCGGCCGCCTCGAGACCGGCGAGCAGGGTCGGAAAGGAGGCCGGCTCGGATCGAGGCGCGTATCGATCTTTAGACATAAACATATCTTTATGTCTAATCTTGCGGGGCCGCAAGGGGCAACCACGCTTGGCGCCATCGTCGTTCACGCGTTTGCCCCTCACGCATTGGCGCCCATTCGCAAAGCGGCGCGAAAGGGCTCGCGCGTCTCGCCCATCAAGCCCGAGGGCCCGTCGCCGCAGACCATAGGCGTCGAACGATCCTTGTCGGCGCGATGAATGGCAGGATTGCGCAATGAACGGTCATTCGAGGACAGCGTGGCGAATGGGCCAAAACCGCCGCGAAGCGGAAATTCCGGACGAATCATGAGCTGAGGTCCCAGATTCAGATTCGGACCAGAAAAGACTTTTGAGAAAACACGTTAGACGCTAGAAGGGCCGCCCACGGCCCGACCACAATTTGGGAACGACTCCGCAGCGGCAAGTCCACAAAGGGTCGCCAAATCCATGGATGTGCAACTCATCGATAGGATCTACGAGAGTTGTTTCGCACCGGAGGTTTGGCCGGACGTTCTCGACGAACTCGGGCGAATTGGCGGGGGCCCAGGGGCGTCTTTGTTTGTCTCCAAGGGCGACGTCCTGCGTTGGGTCGCCTCGCCGGAGCCCCGTGAGCGGGCGGAAAGGATCGTCAAGGAGGGCTGGCTGCGGCGCGGAACAATTATCGGGCGGCTGTTCGCGCAGCGCCACGCCGGATTTCTGATTGACGTTGAGTATCTAACTCCGGAAGAGCTCGGTCTTGAGCCGCTCTACCGGGACCTGTGGCGCCCGCAGGGCGTCGGATGGGGAATGGCGACGGCGATCCCGGTTCCCACGGGCGAAAACGTGATTATCGTCCTGTCGCGGCGGATGGAACACGGTCCTTTCGAACGCGCTTCCGCCAACCGGCTTGACGAGCTTCGTCCCCATCTCGCGCGCAGCGTATTGATCTCGGCGCGTTTGCAACTCGACCGCGCTCGCGTGGCGGCCGACGCGCTCGCCGCCTTGGGCGTCCCGGCGCTTGTCTTCGACGAGACCGGCAAGGTTCTCTCCGCCAACGCTTTGATCGAACAGATGACTGGCCACGTGCACTGGCGGGCCTTCGACCGCGTCGCTTTGAGAGACCGGTCCGCCGATCAATTGTTGCGCGAGGCGATCGCGATCATCGATTCCGACAAGGGATCCGGCGTGCGTTCGTTCCCGGTCCGCGACGCGGAGACCGAATCGACGATGGTCGCGCATGTCATTCCGGTGCGGCTGTCGGCGCGGGACGTTTTCTTGCGTTGCGCCGGCGTACTGGCGATGACTCCAGTAACGGCGCCGCGAGCGCCGCCGGTCGAACTCGTGCAGTCCTTGTTCGATCTGACCCCTACCGAAGCGCGCGTCGCGCGCAGTCTCGCGTCTGGGAAATCCGTGGAGGACATCGCTTCGGACGGCGGCGTTTCGCTGAGTACAGTGCGCACGCACGTGCGCGGGGTGCTGACGAAAACCGGCTGCGGCCGGCAGGTCGAAGTAGTGGCGCTCCTAACCGGGATCGCGGCGTCGCGAGCGGCCGGAGCGGATAAAATCTGATCTTTGAAGAGCCGCGCCTTGGAGGATTGTGTCCCCGCGCGAGCCAGCGGTCATCCCGTTACGATCTCGATTCTTTCCCAGTCTCATCAACCTTGATGAGGTGGGCGCCGCCAGTTTCGCGGCATTTTGCGAGGCCGGTAGGCGTTCCGCATACTGGGGACAAGGAGATATTAACATGACCGGATTTTACGTGCAAAGCATGCTGTCGAGCAAAGTCATAGAAGTTCCAGCCGACCTTCCGGTGGCGGGCGCATCTCTCAACGCGAGCGCTATAGCGAAAAGTTACTTTTCTGTACCTACTAGCGCGGAAACCCAAGCCGCAGGGTACCAATTGTGGAATTTGTCGTCGGGCGGGTTTGAAGAGCCTTGCTTTTTCGAGAGCGCGATGGACGGTAATTTGGTTATCAGCTTGGCAGGCCTCATCGATCCCGAGTTTGAGCGCGGCCCGGCGCTCCAGCTCAGCTCCAAGAATAACGGCGATACCGGCCAACTTTGGCAGTTATCGCCTCACGACGACGGCTACTTTTTTATTCAGAGCGTCAGTAATCCTGATTACGTTATTGATATTAGGGAGGGATTTCCTGATCCTGATACGATTCAAGTTTTTAGAAGGAAGACCAAGCATCTTCAAAATCAGCTATGGCGAACGGTGCCGTTTTATGTTGATATCACAACCCGCATTGGTCCGAGCCTTTCGGGGCCAGTGGTAATTTACTTCAACGGCGGCAAAGTGCTAATTCTTCCGGGCAACGACCCCGCCAAAGGGACCACAGTCGTCGGCAGTCCATTTGGTCCCAATTTCCCCGGTGGCCTGGGAGTCGGAAAGACACTGTGAAACTTCCGGGCGAACTGCGCCTGAAATCGCGCCGCGCCTCTTCCCAGAAAGCGCTCGGGCCCCTGTGAAACGAGAGTTGAATCCTGGCGCATGAGTTCCCCAATCGTCCGCGCGAAGGGGGAGGTGCAGATTTTGCACTTCCTCCGCCTCGCCAGCGATCGATGCTTTCGCTGGCGGCGGCGTCGCTGGCCGCTTCGCCGCGATCCTCGCCGTTGACGTCATAGTTGTTCGCGCTGACGTGCGCGGACGAGGGCGATCGATCCCACATCGACTTGACTGATAGCTTTAGGCGACCGCGATCTCGAACGATATGTCGACCGTTGCCGTCGGCCCGTACGGGGAGTCGCCGTTCCGGGTTGCCCTGTAGGACCGCAAAGCGCCCATTGGGGCCGCTCCGCCAATGGTCGCCGCAACTCGAAGACATTCAGTCGACGGGCCGGACCGATCATTGTATTATAGGTATAGTGGAGCGCTGACATGAGCATGGGCGCCAATTTGATTGTTGTGCCAACCCCGCAAACCATCTTCGATTCAGCGACTGACAACTCGGGACGCGCGAACGATCCTTTCTTCCTCGGCGTGAGCAATCAACTCGCCGACAATGGGTTTCTCGTTACCTCTACTGACGATCTAATCCGGTGGGCGCGCACCGGTTCGCTGCATCTCATGAGTTTCGGGCTCGCATGCTGTGCGGTTGAGATGATGCAGTTTTGCACCCCTCGCTACGATTTTGACCGACTGGGCATGGCGTTGCGCGGGTCGCCTCGACAATCCGATCTAATGATCGTCGCGGAGACCCTGACTAACAAAATGGCACCGGCGCTGCGCAAGGTTTACGACCAGATGCCGGAACCCCGCTACATAATCTCAATGGGCTCATGTGCCAATGGCGGCGGCTACTATCATTACTCCTACTCGGTAGTGCGCGGTTGCGACCGTATTGTGCCGGTCGATATTTATGTTCCAGGCTGCCCGCCGACAGCCGAAGCGCTGCTCTACGGCGTGCTGATGCTACAGAAGAAGATGCGCCGGACAGGGTCGATCGAACGCTGAGAGGCCGACTCTCGGTGCTGCGTGCAAGATCGACCCGCCCGCCGGCCCACCGACACCCGCGAGGTCGCGGCTCTGTCGCCGCTGCGCGGACAGCGAACAGCCTTCGGCCTGATTTCGTGTGGCCTCCAAGCTTTTTGCACAACGACGCACAACGAATCGGCGTCAGTAAAGTCATTGGACTAAACCGCTGGCGCGGTAGGGGTGTCGCGCCGGCATTTTGACAGCCTCTGAGCGGGGTCATTGGGCGGCGCGATTTTGAAGCTGTCATGGGGTCCGAGGATCAGCATGGAGCGGCTGCTTGCAGCACGTTCCATCTGACAACGGAGCCCTCTCATGAAGACCACGATCCTTCGACAACGCATGACCGAGGACATGCAGGTGCGGAACCTGTCACGTCAGACGCAGGCCTCTTACGTTTTGCAGGTTTCCCAGTTCGCCCGGTATTTCAACAAGTCGCCGGCTGTTTTGGGGCCGGAGGAGATCCGCAGCTACCAGGTCTACCTGACGAACCAAAAGAAGTTGGAGGCGAGCTCGATCAAGGTCGCCGTTGCGGCACTTCGATTTCTGTATCGAGTTACTCTGAAGCGGCCGTGGGATTTTGGTGAGATCGTTCCCAGCCCCAAGGCGCCACGGACCTTGCCGATCATTCTCAGCCCCGACGAGGTGGCGCAGTTTCTTGGCTGCATACCCAACATCAAGCATCGGACGATTCTGACCGCCTGTTACGCCGCCGGGTTGCGCATCACCGAGGCGGTTCACTTAAAGCCGGCAGCCATCGACAGACAGCGGATGGTCATCCGCATCGAGGAAGGCAAGGGGCGGAAGGACCGCTATGTCATGCTGTCGCCGAAATTGCTGGAGGTGCTGAGCGAGTACTGGTGGGCGGTGCGGCCAAAGGTATGGCTCTTTCCGGGAGACATCCCGGGTCAGCCGATCACGCGCCATTCCGTCGAGAAGGTCTGCCAAGCGGCGCACCAGCGTTCCGGACTTTCTAAACCGGTGACGCCCCATTCGCTTCGGCATGCGTTCGCAGTGCATCTGCTGGAGTCCGGCGCCGACCTACGGACCATTCAGCTGCTTCTTGGCCACAGCAGCTTGAATACGACGGCCCGTTACCTGCGGATCGCGACCAGCAAAGTGTGTGCGACAACCAGTCCTCTGGATCTGCTGCCGCGGATTCCCGTCGCCGCCATATCCAAAGCGCCGACGCCCGCCTGAGCCGTACGGTCAATGGCTCGGTCGGGGCCGGAAGTGGCGGATGTGTTCCGCCACTACGGTGACGCTTTTCGGGAGCAGCACGGCGGATCTCTGTCGACGGCCCAGCGCCGGGCAATGACGGCGATCGAGATCTGCCGGACGGCAGCGCTCGGTGGCCACGTCGAACAGTGCGACAGCTGCGGTCACCAGCGCGTCTCTTATAACAGTTGTCGTAATGGCAGTTGCCCGAAATGCCAAGCGATGCGCCGCGCCCAATGGCTGGACGATAGGCGTGCCGAGATTCTCGACACCCAGTACTTTCATGTGGTTTTCACTCTGCCGGAGAGAATGGCCGCCATTGCCCTGCAGAACAAGGCGGTCGTCTATGACCTTCTATTTCGGACCGCCGCCGAGACATTACGAACCATCGCCGCCGATCCCAAACACCTGGGCGCCGAGATCGGCTTTTTCGGCATCCTCCACACCTGGGGGTCGAATCTCCTGCATCACCCTCACATACATTTCGTCGTGCCCGGTGGCGGATTGTCACCCGACGGGACCAGGTGGATCTCTTGTCGGCGCGGATATTTCCTGCCGGTCGAAGTTCTCTCCTGCCTGTTCCGGCGGCTATTCATCGAGGCTCTGCAGAAGGCCTATGCCGCCGGGCAGTTGCAGTTTTTCTCCGCCTTGGCCCAACTGAAGGAAAAGAGCGCCTTCCAGCGGTACTTGGCGCCGCTCCGCCAGACGGACTG
>CAWGGX010000003.1:0-1423369 GCA_963822215.1 uncultured Alphaproteobacteria bacterium | reverse complement strand
TGCAGCGAGGCTAGCTGCCATTCCAGCGGGTGAGAGTCCCGCCGACACAAGGAGTCCAGTCCGTGTTGTAGTCATATCCAGCGGCGGGGCGGGCGACCAATCTGCCGGAAGCCTGGAAGTAAAAGCCCTCTGGGGCCGGGAAGCCGGTTCGATCCGACAAAGGGGGGCGAGCAACCTGGCAGGCCGCAACGTAAGCAAACCGGGAAGCCTCGAAAGACGTGCCCCGCGTGAAGCGGATTGCGGGAACTTTGGGAGTGCCGAGCCGCTCAGATCTCGGCGAAGGCCATGTCGGCATCGAATACCTGGACGATAACGATGTTCGAACTCCCCGGGGTCATAGAGGACGGCATGCCAGGAAGGAATGGACAGCGAAAGCCCGGAACCGCTCGCGGGTCGCTTAGGCGCTCCCGTACAGCGAAGGCGTTCCGTATAAGCCGCCGTGCGGCGAAGTCGGGACGTGCCCGCGAGTGGGGCGGATGGGGTCGATTAAGTGATGACGGATCGGGACAGAACAACCCGGACCCGAGCGAGGACCCCTGGGGCGGAGGACTACCCAACCTCCCACGGCGGTGCATCGACGCGCAACCGTCCCGACACAGCGCGGGATTATCGGGATTGCCAAGCGATGCGCGAAGGATGGACGCAAACCGAGCGGGAAGCGGCGTATGCCGGGAGCAGGCTTAAGCCGACCAGCGTCTCGGGAAGGCCCCATCTGATAGGCCAGCCTTCCAGCCGTACTGGGGAAAACCCGCCGTACGGAATGATAGGGGGGATCAAGGAAACGTCGGCATCATCCGAAGCCCGGTCCGCGCCTTGATCCTACCCGACTGAGGGGTGGGGATGGCGACATCCCCACCTACTCGGCATTCGCAGTAGCGCAACGGCGCGAGCGCGGCGGCGAAGGCGCGGCGGTCGGCGAGCGGCGCCAGATCGCCGAAGAAAGCCAGTCGGCCGGCCTCATGGAGGTCCGCGAGCCCTTCGAGGAAGAGGCGGCGGAACAGGCGTGACAGCACGCGCACCGGCAGGAAGAAGCCGGGCTTGCAGGCGATCCAGCGCGACCCGTCCGGCGACAGGCCGCCGCCTGGGACGATGACGTGGACGTGCGGATGATGGGTCAGCGCCGAAGCCCAGGTGTGGAGGACGGCGGTGAGGCCGATGCGGGCGCCCAGATGCTTCGGGTCGGCGGCAATGGTGGTCAGCGTTTCGGCGGCGGTCCGGAACAGGCAGTCGTAGACGGCGGCCTTGTTGTGGAACGCGATGGCGCCGATCGCAGCCGGCAGGGTAAAGACGACGTGGTAGTAGGGAACCGGCAGAAGCTCCGCCTCGCGTTCGGCCAGCCATTGTCTTGCCGCCGCGCCCTGACACTTCGGGCAGTGGCGGTTGCGGCAGGAATTGTAGGCGACGCGTTCGTGCGCGCAGTCCTCGCAGCGCTCGACATGGCCGCCGAGCGCGGCAGTGCGGCAGGTCTCGATCGCCGACATGACCTTCAACTGGGCGAGGCTCGCATGACCGGCGTTGGCCTTGCGCCATGCCGCCCCGTGGGCGCGAAAGACGTCGGCGATCTCGAAGCGAGGCCGCGCCACGCGGCCTCGCTCAGGCGGGCGGCGTTCGCTTCGCCAGGTTGACGCCGAGCCGCTCGAGCGGGCTCTTGACGTCGCGGATCGTGTTGACGGCGACCTGGGTGTAGAGTGCGGTCGTCTCGAGCTTGGCGTGGCCGAGCAACACCTGGATCACCCGGATATCGACGTCCTGCTCGAGCAGATGCGTGGCGAACCCCCGGGCTGTGACCCGGGGGGTATGCGGCGACACGCGCTTGGATATCCCCGCCAGGGTCTTGGCGGCGTGCACGGCGCGATTGAGCTGACGGGCGGTGATCGGGTTGACCGGGTTTTGGCCGGGGAACAGCCAGGCCCGCGGCCGCGCCGCATGCCACCATGCGCGCAAGAGTTCGAGCAGTTGCGGCGACAGCATCACATAGCGATCCCGCTGTCCCTTGCCCTGCTCGACCCGGAGCGTCATGCGCTGGCTGTCGATGTCGGACACCTTCAGGTGCGCGACCTCGGACACCCGAAGGCCCGCACCGTAGGCGACGCTGAGCGCGGCCTTGTACTTCAGACCCGGCGCGGCTTCGAGCAGGAGCGCCACCTCTTCCTGACTGAGCACGATCGGCGCCTTGCGCGGCTTGTTCACGATCGTCAGAGGACGAACGAGGTCTGGCCGTTCGAGCGTCACAGTGAAGAAGAACCGAAGCGCGGCGACGGCGGCGTTGATCGAGCCCGGGCTGATCTGCTGCTGCGCCAGATGCAACTGAAAGCGGCGAAGGTCCTCTTTCGTCGCCGTATCGGGCGACCGGCCGAGGAAGGCCGCAAAGGTTCTGACGTGCCGGACGTAGTCTTTCTGCACCTTCTCCTTGAACCGCCGCGCCGTCATGTCGTCGATCATGCGCTGACGCAGCCGGCTGATAGGCTTGTCGGACATCGCGAAAGCTCCTGTCTCCCATGGGGTTGAACCCCACGATTTTGAGACAGTCCGGCCGCCGCGTTCCTCCTCAGTTCAATGGCAGCCTCATCCCTCGCCGCCGCCCCTACCGCGCGAGCGGTTTAGTCCTTACGTCGACTCCGGACGTCGCCTGAACTCTCGTCCTCGCTCCGGCAACGCCCTGTTTGTTCGGCCGATTTCGGCCCACGCGACAGTGTCTTCCTAAAAACAGAAATGTGTGTTATTTTGCTTCCTATCAGTCAAACAAGCCGCCCCGGGCGGTGGGCGAGGGTGGGATGGACGAGAGGATGAGGGGACAGACGACCAAATTCACGCGCGAGGCGCGGACGCGGCGCATGCTGGACCGGCTGCGCGAAGGCTGGGGCTATCGCGACGTCGCGCGCGCGGAGGGGCTTTCGCACCGGCGCGTCCGCCAGATCGTCGCCGCACACGTGAAGCGCCGCAAGCCGGTCGACGCGGATGCCCACGCCGCCCTGCAGATCGAACGGCTGAGCTTCGCCGTCAAGGTCGCGGGCGAGGCGCTGGCCAAGGGCGACATTCGGGCGATCGCCCCGTTCATCAAGGCGATCGACCGGCTCGACGCCTATCAGACGCGCACCCGCAACACCGCCCGGTCGCCGCGGTCGCAAGAGGCCGACGCACTTGTCGTCAAGGCGCTCGTCGATCGGCTGAGGCGCGAGGCCCGGTCCGAATCGGCGCCGGCGGCCGGATTGAGCCCGGCCGCCGCGCCAGAGCCCGCCCTCGAGGCCGAGCCCGCCTTGCCGCCCATCGAGCCGGGCGGCCCGCTCGCCGCCCAGACGCCGCCCCTTGCCGCGGCTGAGCCCGCCCCGCCTCTAGCCGAGCCGGATCGCCTTCTCGCCGCCGAGACGCCGCCCGTCATCCTGGCTGAGTCTTCCCCGCCACCCGCCGGGCCGGACAGCCCCGTTGACGTCGGGGCGCCCGCCGCCGTCGAGGCTGAGCCCAACCCGCCGTCCGCTCCGGTCCCGGTCGCCCCGCCTTTCGCACGGCCGAACATGTCGAACTTCGCGATGTCGAATATTGACCCCTTCTTCTGGCGCTAAGTCCTTGATAAGCCCCGATTCCAGGAAATTTTTTGCAACTTTTGGAAAGGAATGGAAGCTTTTGGAACGCCTCCGCGGAAGGAAAGTGAAGCTTTTGGAAGCGAATTGAAGGAAACGGAAATCGCACGACCGGGCGCGGTCCGCATGGAGCATCCGTCAGGACGCCCGTTTGTCGACAGGCTACGCGAAGCCGTCCGCCAGGGCACCCGCCTGTCGACGGGCTATAGGGAGAGGGGGCGGCGAAGCGGCGGGGGCAGGGCGGCGCCGACTGTCCCTTCTCCCCGCTTGCGGGGAGAAGGTTAGGATGAGGGGCTGGGCGAGCGCCCGCGGCCAATCGCCAAAGCCCCTCACCCCGGCCCTCTCCCCGCTGCGCGGGGCGAGGGGGATTCGAGGCGCCGACGGTCAGCCGACGTGCCGCTCGATCATCATCGCCTTGATCTCGGCGATCGCCTTGGCCGGGTTGAGGTCCTTCGGGCAGGTCTTGGAGCAGTTCATGATCGTGTGGCAGCGGTAGAGGCGGAACGGGTCCTCGAGGTTGTCGAGCCGTTCGCCCCGCGCCTCGTCGCGCGAATCAATGAGCCAGCGGTAGGCCTGCAGCAGAACCGCCGGGCCGAGGTACTTGTCGCCGTTCCACCAGTAGCTCGGGCAGGAGGTCGAGCAGGAGGCGCACAGGATGCACTCGTAGAGGCCGTCGAGCTTGGCCCGGTCCTCCGGCGTCTGCAGCCATTCCTTCTCGGGCGCAGGCGTCGTCGTATGGAGCCAGGGCTCGATCGAGGCGTGCTGAGCGTAGAAGACGGTGAGGTCGGGCACCAGGTCCTTGACCACCAACTCGTGCGGCAGGGGACGGATCGTCACTGGCGCCTTGACCTCGTCGATGCCCTTGGTGCAGGCGAGGGTGTTGAGGCCGTCGATGTTCATCGCGCAGGAGCCGCACACGCCCTCGCGGCAGGAGCGGCGAAAGGCGAGCGTCGAATCGATCTTGGATTTGATCCAGATGAGCGCGTCCAGCACCATCGGCCCGCAATCGTCGCGGTCGACGAAATAGGTGTCCATCCGCGGGTTTTCGTTGTCGTCCGGATTCCAGCGATAGATGTGGAACTCCGTCACCCGCTTGGCGGTGGAGGGCTTCGGCCACAACTTGCCCTTGGTCGGGCGGGAATTCTTGGGCAGGAAGAATTGAACCATAAGCGTTGATCCATGTGCCGGGGCGCCGGTCGCGTCAGTACACCCGCGCCTTCGGCTCGATGTACGATACGTCGTTGCTCATCGTGTAGGTGTGGACCGGCCGGTAGTCGATCTTGACCGCCTTCCGGTTCGGGTCGATCCAGGCGAGCGTGTGCTTCATCCAGTTGGCGTCGTCCCGGTTCGGGTAGTCCTCGCGGGCATGGGCGCCGCGGCTCTCGAGCCGGTTCAGCGCGCCTTCCATCGTCACCACCGCCTGGACGATGAGGTTGTCGTACTCGAGCGTTTCGATCAGGTCGGAGTTCCAGATCAGCGAGCGGTCGGTGATGGCGACGTCGGCGCCGGCCTGCCAGGCCTCGTGGATCTTCTGCTTGCCCTCCTCGAGCGACTTGGCGGTGCGGAACACCGCGCAGTCGGCCTGCATGATCTTCTGCATGGCGAGGCGGAGCTGCGCCGTCGGCGAGCGGCCCTTGGCGTTGCGGAAAAAGTCGAGCCGCGAGAGGGCGCGATCGGCGCTGTCCTTCGGCAGGTCGGCCTGGCGCTCGCCGGACTTGAGCTTCTCAGCGGCGCGCTGGCCCGCAGCGCGGCCGAAGACGACGAGGTCGATCAGCGAATTGGAGCCGAGGCGGTTTGCGCCATGGACGGACACGCAGGCGGCCTCGCCGAGCGCCATCAGCCCGGGCACGATCGAGTCCGGATCGCCGCCGACCTTGGTCAGCACCTCGCCGTGATAGTTCGTCGGGATGCCGCCCATGTTGTAATGGGCGGTCGGCAGGACCGGGATTGGCTCCTTGGTCAGGTCGACGCCGGCGAAAATGCGCGCCAGGTCCGAGATGCCGGGCAGGCGCTCGTGCAGCACCTTCGGATCGAGATGGTCGAGGTGCAGGTACATGTGGTCCTTGTTCTTGCCGACGCCGCGCCCTTCGCGGATCTCGATCGTCATCGAGCGGCTGACGACGTCACGCGAGGCGAGGTCCTTGGCATGAGGCGCGTAGCGCTCCATGAAGCGCTCGCCTTCCGAATTGACGAGATAGCCCCCTTCGCCGCGAGCGCCCTCGGTGATAAGGCAGCCGGCGCCGTAGATGCCGGTCGGGTGGAACTGCACGAACTCCATGTCCTGCAGCGGCAATCCCGCCCGCAAAACCATACCGTTGCCGTCGCCGGTGCAGGTATGCGCCGAAGTGCAGGAGAAGTAGGCCCGGCCGTAGCCGCCGGTCGCGAGCACCGTCGTCTGGGCGCGGAAGCGGTGGATCGTGCCGTCGTCCATCTTGAGGCAGACGACGCCGCGCACGGCGCCCTCGGAGTCGCGGATAAGGTCGATGGCGAAAAACTCGGTGAAGAACGCGCACTGCGCCCTGAGCGCCTGGCCGTAGAGCGTGTGCAGCATCGCGTGGCCGGTGCGGTCGGCGGCGGCGCAGGTGCGTTGTGCGATGCCTTTGCCGAACTCGGTGGTCATGCCGCCGAACGGCCGCTGGTAGATCTTGCCCTCTTCCGTGCGGGAGAACGGCACGCCCCAGTGGTCGAGCTCGTAGACCGCGGCCGGAGCGTTGCGGCACAGATATTCAATCGCGTCCTGGTCGCCGAGCCAGTCGGAGCCTTTGACGGTATCGTACATGTGCCAGCGCCAGTCGTCCGGCCCCATGTTGCCGAGCGAGGCGGAGATGCCTCCCTGCGCTGCGACCGTGTGCGAGCGGGTCGGGAAGACCTTGGAGATGCACGCGGTCTTCAGTCCAGCCTCGGCGCATCCGACGGTGGCGCGCAATCCTGCGCCGCCCGCGCCTACCACCACGACGTCGTAAGTGTGGTCCGTGATCGGGTAGGCCTTGCCGCCGAGCGCCGGTGCGCTCTCAGCCGGGGAGCCGTTCGTCGCCATTGCGATGGTCCGTTCTGTTGGCGTTTTCAGGTGAAGCTGATTCGCAGCGTTGCGTAGACGCAGGCGAGCCCAAGCAGCACGGCGAAGCAGGAGTTGGCGAGAAGCACCCAGGCGCAGGCATGGCCCTGGACATAGTCGAGAATGATCGACTTCATGCCGATGTGCATATGCACGACGCCCGCGAGAATGAAGGCGATGAGCAGGATCGCAGGAATGGGCTGGCCGAGTGTGGCGCGCACGCCGTTGTAGTCCATATGCAGGAGCGCGAGCATCATCAGGACGAAGATCAGGCTCAAGGGAACGAGCGCGATCGCGGTCACATGCAAGGTCCAGTTCTCTCCCGTTCCCTTCCGCGAGGACCCGAGAAACCGAACCCGGCCAAGAGGTGTGCGAAGGCCGTCGGAATTGCCAGACATCAGATGCGCCCCTTACCAGACAAAATAGCCGATCGCCCAGACGATGACGGCCAGCCCGAAGCCGAACGCCGCCGTCGCCCAGGCCAGATAATCGCGGGTCGGCGCCTCGAGGCCGTAGCCGGCGTCCCAGATGAAATGGCGAAGGCCGCCAAACAGGTGGGTGAAGAGCGCCCAAGTGAAGCCGAACAGCACGAGCTGTCCGATGATCGAACTGATGAACCACGAGAAGACGCCGAACGCGGCCGCGTCCATTGAGGCGGCGATCAGGAACCACGCCAGCAATAGGACGCCGACATACAGACCTGCGCCGCAGATGCGATGCACGATCGACATCACCATCGTGATCGTGAATTGATAGATGAGGAGATGCGGCGACAGCGGGCGCGGACGCAGCTTGCCGGGCGCAAGTTCAGTCGATGCCATGCGATCTGTCCTGTTTGGTTTGCGCCGCTTCTTAGACCGGCGGTCGAGCCCCCGCAATGCTACACTTTGTCGCCAAAGGGCCTATGCGGGGTCAAGATCGCCTCTCAAGCGCAGTTTCGACCTCAGCGCGGGTCGGCGGGTTCGAGCCCTTACGGGTGCAGGTGATCGCCGATGCGGCGGCCGCAAATCGCAGCCAGCGCTCGAGCGAAGCGCGGTCCGGCGCCGACGAAGCGCCGCCAAGCGCGGAATCCTTGTCCATGGCGGCGAGGAGCGCCGACATGAAGCTGTCGCCGGCGCCGACCGTGTCGACGACCTCGATTCCAGGGGCGGGCGCCTGGATCCGTTCTCTTCCGAGCATCGCGATCGCGCCTCGCTCGCCGAGCGTGGCGACGCAGAAGCGCGGCCCGGCTCCGGCCCAGACCGCGAGGCTCTCCTCGACAGAGCGGCCCGGATACAGCCATTGAAGGTCCTCTTCGCTGGCTTTCACGACATGCGCGAGCGCCGCCTGCCGTTCGACCAGCGCGACGACGGTATCGCGGTCCGGCGTGACCAGCGGGCGGATGTTGGGATCATAGCTTACGGTCGCGCGTTCCCGCGCCGATTTCAACGCCTCGACCGCGCGCTCGCCGTGCCGCGGATCGACAGCCGCGATCGAGCCCAGGTGCAGGTGGCGTCCGGCTTCCGGCCAATGGGTCGGGAATGGCCACGGGCCGTCGAACGACGTTGCGTCGAGGTAGAAGGCGTAACGGGAACCGGTTCTGGCGGTGCCGCGCATGACAAAGGCGAGGGTGCTTGGCCGCTCGTCGCGGAGAACGTAACCCAGGTCGACGCCGTTTTCGGACAGCGCCAAAGACAGCGCATCGCCATTGCCATCCCTGGAAATGCGCGACACGAACGTGGCGTGTGAACCAAGCCGCGCGAGGCCGATCGCGACGTTGTAGGGCGACCCGCCAAGCACCGCGTCGTAGGCGTTCGACCGCTCGGGATCGGGGATCAGGTCGATCAGCGCTTCGCCGGAAATCAGTATCATCCGTAACCGCCCTCGCTTGGCTTTCAAGATCAGAGTCTTCTACGTCAACGTATGCGCTGTCTTCACCGCTGTATAATACTCCGCCGCGTCGGCCCTGCCGCGACGCCTCGACCCTCTCGACCCAAGCTTCAGCGATGAGGTTCCCGCAGACCGTGGTCGTGTTCCCCGTCGTCGCGCTGACATAGTCCGCCCGACCGGACCAAGGCAACGCCCTCCGCCTCGGATTCCGCCTTCAAGGTCCAGCCGGCGCCCGGCTCTGCGGTCACAGCCCAAGACGCGGACAGAAATTGCCGGTTCGTCGGGCCTCTGTGGTACGTATTGACGCGACCGAGACGGCTGACTAGCCTCTGACATGTTAGCTGGGAACGGACGGACAAGCCGATTCCCGCGGGTCGCGGATGGAACATTGGCAAAGGGCGCCCATTCAAAGGCGGACGCCGTTTACGGCGAACTGAAGAAGGCGATCCTGACCGGAGCGCTCGAGCCGGGCAGTTTGATCGAGAAGACCGAGCTTTGCGAGCGATTCGGGGTTTCGCGCTATCCTGTGTCGACGGCGGTGAGCCGGCTCGCCTACGACCAGCTCGTCGACGTCGCGCCCCAGCACGGCTCGTTCGTCTCGCGAATTTCCCTTCATGACGTCCGGGAGCGGTTGTTCATTCGCAGCGCTCTCGAGGCCGAGATCGCCGCCGAGGCGGCGCGCCGGATGGCTCCCGCCGACCGAAACGCGCTCGAGGCGAACCTGAAGGAGGCGGAGGCCGCGGTCACGGCGGATGACCGCGCCGCCTTCTATGCGGCCGATGTCGGCTTCCATCAGATTCTGACGTCGCGGCTGGCCATGGCGCGGGCCGGCGAGGTGCTCGATGTGCTTCGCGTGCATCTGGAACGGGTGAGGCGCATTCTGATGGCGCCGCCCGGGCGGATCCGTGAGGCGCTTGCCGAACATCGCGCTGTCGTCGAGGCGATTGAAGCCGGCGACGCCGCCGCAGCTCGGGATGCGATGAAGCGGCATCTCAGCGTGACCGGCGAACTGCTCGAAAAGGTCGCCCATCAGCGTCCAGAGCTGTTCGCCGCCTAGACGGAACCATATGCAGGGAAAGCTGAAGCCATGGCGACACCACGCACATTGCGACTCAACGCATCGGACACCGTCATCATCGCCGTCGACGAGATTCCCGTCGGCGCGGCGGTGGAAGGCGGGACTGAAGCCCGTGAGCGGATTCGCAAGGGGCACAAGATGGCGATCGCCGCGGTCGGGCTCGATGAGCCGATCCGGAAGTTCGGCCAGATCATCGGGTTCGCGTCCCGGCCGATCGCTCCCGGCGAATGGGTGCACGAGCACAATTGCGCCATGAAGGACTTTGCCCGCGACCATCGCTTCGGCGAAGACGCGCGTCCGGCGGCGATTGAGCCGATCGACCGGCAACCAACATTCCTTGGTTATGGTCGCGAGAACGGCAAGGTCGGGACGCGCAACTATCTGGCGATTCTGACCTCGGTGAACTGCTCCGCGACGAGCGCACGGCTGATTGCCCGCGAGGTCGAGCGCTCCGGGATGCTTGCCGATTATCCAAATGTGGACGGCGTAATTCCGCTCGTGCACGGGACGGGCTGCGGCATGGCGTCGAAGGGGGAGGGGTTCGAGACGCTGATGCGCACCGAATGGGGCTACGCGGCCAACCCGAACGTCGGCGGGACGCTGATGGTCGGCCTCGGCTGCGAGGTGTTCCAGATCGGCCGGTTGAAGGAGGAATATCAAATCGTCGAGGGCGACCTGTTCCAGTCCCTGACGATTCAGGCGACCGGCGGGACGCGCAAGACGATCGAGGCCGGTCTCGAGCGAATCCGCGCCATGCTGCCCAAACTCGATCGGGCGCGTCGCGAGCCGCAGCCCGCGAGCGCTCTGACGCTGGCGCTGCAATGCGGCGGCTCGGACGGCTATTCCGGGATCACGGCGAACCCGGCCTTGGGCGCGGCGGTCGACATCCTCGTGCGCAACGGCGGAACCGCGATCCTCTCGGAAACGCCGGAGATCTATGGAGCCGAGCACCTTTTGACCCGCCGCGCCGCGACGCCGGAGATCGGGCGCCGGCTCCTCGAGCGCATCCACTGGTGGGAGGAGTATTGCGCCCGCAACGGCGGCGAGATGAACAACAATCCCTCCCCCGGCAACAAGGCGGGGGGTCTCACGACCATTCTGGAGAAGTCGCTCGGCGCGGCGGCGAAGGGCGGGACGACGCCGCTCATGGCGGTTTACAAATACGCCGAGCCGGTCACCGCGAAAGGCTTCGTCTTCATGGACACGCCGGGCTACGACCCGGTCTCAGCGACCGGGCAGGTCGCCGGCGGGGCCAACATCCTCTGCTTCACGACCGGGCGCGGCTCCGCCTATGGCTGCAAGCCGACGCCTTCGATCAAACTTGCGACCAACACCGACGTCTACCGCGCGATGATCGACGACATGGACATCAACTGCGGCGACGTGCTCGACGGCGTGACGATCGCCGACAAGGGGCGGGAAATCTTTGACAGGATCCTCGCTGTTGCGTCGGGCGAGCCGACGAAGTCGGAGACGCTCGGCTATGGGGAGGCCGAGTTCACGCCCTGGCAGATTGGAGCGACGATGTGAGGGCGAAGGGAGCCGCGCTGCTCTTCGACCTCGATGGGACGCTGATCGACAGCGACGCGAAACACCTCGCGGCCTTCCAGCGAATCTTTGCTTCCTATGGGATCACGGTCGATCAGGAGTTTTACAACGCGAGCATCCACGGCGCGTCGAACGAGCTGATCGGACAGCTGTTTCTTCCGCACCTGTCGCCCGAGGCCCAGCGCGCGGCGCTGGACGAGAAGGAGGCCGCCTACCGCGCCGATCTCTCCGGCGTCGAGCGGATTCGGGGAACGGTCGAGCTTCTCGACTTCGCCGAACGGCTCGGAATGGGCGTTGCGGTGGTGACCAACGCCCCGCGCGCCAACGTCGATGCGGTGCTCACCGTACTCGGCCTCGCCGCCCGGCTGCCGATCGCCGTCATCGGCTCCGAACTCGAGCGGTCCAAACCCGATCCGCTCCCCTATCTGCGCGCCCTCGAGCTGACCCAAGCGGCGGCCGACCGCTCGGTCGCTTTCGAGGACTCTCCGACGGGCGTGCGCTCCGCCGCGGCGGCGGGCCTCGCGGTCGTCGGTATGACTACCTCGCTCGACGAGGCGTCCCTGATCGAGGCCGGCGCGACCTTCGCCGCCGCCGACTTCGCCCACCCGCGCATCCGCGACCTGATCGAGACGCGCCTTCAGGCGGCGGCGGTGACGTCTCGGTCCGCAAGCCAAGAGGCGTGACGAGGGGCGCCGGCGTCGAGGCGGACGCCGGTCTCCAGAGCGGCCCCGCGCCAGATGAGACGATCCGCCCCGGGATCGGCGGGCGCCGAGACCTCGGCCTCCCGAGTGGCGTCGGGTTTCCGGGCGCGGATTCAATCTTTTCAGAGGTTTGCGGCGGGATTTGCGGGCGGCGCGATATGGCGACCCCGCCTAGGGCTCGCCCGCGCCGGGGCCTCGGCCTCGCTCCCCCGTCAGCGGCCACAGGCTCGGGATTCCCGGGCGCGGAATCAATCTTTTCAAGGTTTTGCGGCGGGATATGCCGGCGGCGCGATGGTGCGACCCCGCACGGGGCTCGCCCGCGTCGAGACCTTGGCCTCGTTCCCCGGCGGGGGCGACGGACGCCAGATTTCCGGGCGTGGAATCAATCTTTTCAAGGCGTTGTGGCGGAAAATTCCGGGCGCCGCGATGGCGCGAGCCCGCCCGGGGCTCGCCCGGGCCGGGACGTTGGCGTCGTTCCCCGTTGGCGGCCACGGGCGCCAGATTTCCGGGCGCGGAATCAATCTTTTCAAGTTCTTGCGAAGGGATCTTCAGGCGGCGTAAAATCCGCGGGACGGTCGGATACGCGCCAGCGCCGGAATACGGGCCGCCATGGCGAGGCCCGATAGGGCGTCGCGGGACGCCGGTCTCCGACGGTCCAAGGGAGCGCAGCGGTCCAGGGGAACGCGGGGCGTTCGACGGTCCTTTGGATTGCCGTGCTTGGCGCGCGATGACGAGGCCGGCGCGATCGACAACCTTGTGATTTCCGCGCGACGTCACTTTGCGACTCCCGAGATCGTCATGCCGGCGAAGGCGGGCGCCCAGGGGCGCGGGGCGCCGAGAGAGAACCCGGGCGCACGGGAACGGCCTTTCGCGCCAAAGCCCTGCATCAACGCTTTCGCGAGGATGCGCGCTTGAAGCGGCCCAACCCGTTCCCGCGCCCCGATTGTCATTCGACATGGCGACTCTCCGACCTCAATATCATAATATATCGTAAAACCCGACATATGTACATGATTTGTTCCCAGAGCGGTTTTCGACCACGCTGAATCGTCATTGCGAGGAGCGACCCCCGGGTCGAAGAGCCAAGGGAGAAGACTGTATGTCCTTGCGCTGAGGCGGCGGCTCGCCCTCGATGCGCGTTGCGAGGGTTGCCCGGATAGGCCGGGCGGAGCCTCACGCAAGGAGGACGAGCCATGAAAGATTATAGCGAAGTTTTCGTCGGCATGGACGTGTCGAAGTCGAGTATCGCGGTAGGGTTGGCTGACGGCGGAGGCGCGGCCGAGGCGAGGTTTCTCGGGGAGATCGAGGCGAACGAGGCTGCGGTGACGAAGCTGGTCCGCCGCCTGTCTGGCAAGCACGACAAGCTGACGTTCTGTTACGAGGCGGGGCCGACCGGCTACGGTCTTTATCGGCTGATCGGCGAGCTTGGGCATGCGTGCCGGGTGGTCGCGCCCTCGCTCATTCCGCGCAAGCCGGGCGATCGGGTGAAGACCAATCGCCGCGACGCCTTGAATCTGGCGCGCTTGCTGCGGGCCGGCGAGCTCACCGCCGTGTGGACGCCGGACGAGCGGCACGAGGCGATGCGCGATCTGGTGCGGGCGCGCTCGACGGCCGCCTTCGACCTCAGGATCAAGCGCCAGCAGACCGGCGCCTTCCTTTTGCGTCTCGGACGCGTCTATCCCGGTAAGAAGACATGGGGCGGCGCGCACCGGAAGTGGCTGGCGAGCCAAGCTTTCGCCCATCTCGAGCAGCGCATCGCCTTCGAGGAGCAGGTGGCCGCGATGGACGAGGCGAAGGCGCGCATCGCCCGGCTGGAGAAGGCGATCGAGGAGGCGGTTCCCGATTGGTCGCTGGCGCCGATGGTCACGGCGCTGATGGCGATGCGCGGGATCGACCTCGTCGCGGCGACGGCGATTCTGGCCGAAGTCGGCGACCTCGGGCGCTTTCGGACGCCGCGCGAGTTGATGGCCTGGCTGGGGCTCGTGCCCTCGGAGTCCTCAACCGGCGACCGAGTCAGGCGCTTCGGCATCACCAAGGCCGGCAACGGCCGGGCGCGCAAAACCCTGATCGAGAGCGCTTGGCGCCATCGCTTTCCTGCGCGCATCGGTCAGGCCAAGCTCGCCCGGGTCGAGGCGGCGCCGCCGGCGGCGCGGCGGATCGCCTGGAAGGCGCAGATGCGGCTCACCGCGCGCTACCGGGCGCTGATGCGCAAAGGCAAGACGAAGAGCGTCGCCGTCACGGCGGTCGCGCGCGAACTCGCCGGCTTCATCTGGGCGATCCATCGCGCGCTTGAGCAGGAGCAAGCCGTCGCATGAAGCCGCTCGCTCGCTACAGCGCAATTTGGGAGCGCGCTTCGCGAGCGGCTTCATGCGATCCCGCGCCATCGCGGGCGGCGCGCCATCGCGTCGACTGACCCCACACAGACCGAGGAGGGATACGGCAGACGGATGCAACAAACATTGCGCAGCGGCGGGGGTGAAGCCGCGGCAGGGGAACTCCCGAGGATTGCAAGTGGCCGATCGACGCATCGACGCCCGTACGAAGACGTGGAGCAGCCCCGGACGAAACTCGGACATGCGGAACAAATACGCGTATTAGAGCTTGATCACCGACGTCCAACAGGCCTCGCCCCCACCTCTGCGCAATCATCCAACGCCATCACTCCGCCCACCCCTGAAGCGGAAACGGGAGGGTGCGTCCGACCCCTTGACGAAGGACATAAGAGCAATCCAGGGGATCGTAGAGCGCCCGACGTTCTGCTGGATTGCTTCCCCCCGGGCTCTGTGACCCGGGGGTCGCTCGCAATGACGAGGGCGCCTCGATTTGATCGAAAACTGCTCGAACAGCGCCACTGCGAGATAAAACGGATCGACCGAACTCGGCCCGCGCAGCGTTCGCTTGTGCGTCATCTCCATCCTATCGATCGCCAAGATCAGCGGCTCTCTGCAAGGCGCCCGCGCATCCGGTAGGCGACCCGTCAGATCAGGGGCTCCAAGTGCGCCCGGAACTCGACCCGCCGCACCGCGGCTTTTGGCGACCGCTCGACGTTGAATGACATGCGGGACTGGCTCAATTTCGCGCTGACGGCCGTTTGCTCTTCCGTCTTTTCGTCCCCGACATGGCGGCTCGCCGGCGTCGGCGCCGGATCGAGCGCTCCTGTTCATTTCGGGGTTTGGGCGTGAAGGGGACGGCCTATGATCGCGAACACGACGGCCTGTCCTGATATCCGCGCCCGCCTGATCCGATGAGCCGGTAAAAGTCCAGACGGGGAGTGAGCGATTGGGGTTCGGACCTGTGTGTGATAATAACCTTATCAGACGTCGTCACGCGTTTTCTGAACCTGTATTTACGCTGTTTTCACTCGATTTAGGCCAGAAGAAAATCCTTTGCCATTTCGGCGGCATACCGTTCCAACTCGGCGGGACGTAGTAGTTCGCGAACAAATCCCAGTTACGGCCGCCATAATACCGGCTGGTGCAGTTTGTAAATTCTTTGAACGCGTGGCGATGCCACACCATGCCATTGCCGATTGTGAGGTGTGATACATAGAATTTGATCGACACCACACGGCCTGTCGTAGCCAAAAATTCGCGAGCGGTCCTGACCATCGCCTCGAAGGTCCCAGGGTCCTCGATCCATCGCTGCGGCACCTTGATGAAGATGATACCCGCTCGGTCGGCCGGTAGCTGCCCACGCGCCTTTTTCATCGAGTTGCGGAGGCTATCGGGGATCTCCACCACCCGAATTTACGATCACCGGCGCACGCGTCCCGAGGATAGCCCGACGTTCAAAGTGGCCTACTGACCAGGAATCCCTGCCTTGGTTGCTGCGCGTGGCTTGGGACGCACCTTGCGCTTCATCAGCTTCGCGGTGAACTATCGGCGACCGTCACCGGTACGCCGGGGTGCCATTCCGCTTGGTGGCGCGGGCCTGTTCCTGGTCGAGGAAGCCGAGTGGCAGCGCCAGCGAAAGTTGCTTGCTCCAACCTGCAGGCATCCAGCATCAACGTTCTGGCGCCGCATTTCCACACTGCGACAGGAGCACCAAGTTGGCCGCTTCCTCGGCATCCCTGAGAAGCGCCTTGCGCGGTGCGCCAATCTGCGCGCGCATGGTCAGGCCACGAACAAAGTCCAGGACTTGGCTCGCGCGCACGGCTACGGGAAAGTCAGATGGGATTTCTCCAGCGATGATTGCGTCCCGGAACCGACCTTCCACCAGCGCTGCCGCGCCGGCGGAAGCGTTTTGCAGGAACCGCCGGACCTCAGGGTCGTCGACAAGCGGCGCGACGCACACGAGAAGGCATCCCCGCGCGCGTCCTCTCTCGGTCGCAGTCTCGACGGCGTGCTTCAGGAAGCCGGCGAGCGAGTCGCGAAGCGTCTGCGGCGACAGCAGCGCCTTCGCGGCGAGAGCGCCTTTCTTCCCCGCATAATCCTTGAGGACGCGCAAGAACAACGTCCGCTTGTCGCCGAAAACGGCATACAGGCTCGGCCGGCCCACACCCATCCCGGCGACTAGATCGTCGATCGTCACGCCGTCGTAGCCTTTCGACCAGTATACTTGGGTCGCTTTCTCCAGCGCCTCCGCCTCGTCGAAGCTGCGCGGCCGCCCACGCGGCTTAGCGGCATTCTGAACCATTCAGTTACAAACTCCTTGACAATGGTCATCGCACCAATATGTAACCGAACAGTTCGAAATTAGCAAGCCGGCCATTGGCTCGCGGGCCTCAAGACTCGACCTTCCCCCTTCACCACGGAACCACCCATGAGACATTCGATCGCTCTCGTCACCGGCGCCACCTCCGGGCTCGGTTATGCGGCAGCCCGCATGCTCGCCGCCGAGGGCTGCCGCGAGGTCATAGTAACCGGGCGCAGCCTCGCCCGGATCCAGGAAACGGCCGCTCAGCTGGCGGCTGAGACCAAAAGACAGGTCTTCACGCCGTTGGAGCTGGATTTGAACGCGCCAGCCAGCGTTCAGTCCGCCCTCGCCGCGCTCGTCAAGCGAGGTCGGCCGATCGATTTCCTACTGCTCAATGCCGGGATGGTCCCCGGCAAGGCGCGCGTGATCACTGCGGCGGGCGTCGAGGCGGCTCAGGCCCCGCTGATCGGCCATCATCAACTGACTGTCGGGTTGCTCCGCGCCAACCTGCTGAGCCCCAACGCGCGGATTGTTATCGCCGGTGCGGAACCTGCCCGAGGGGGCGTACCCCTGTTCAGCTACACCGACGTGCCAGCCTTCGCGGCCAAATACCACCAGGGTGACCGAACCGCCGCTGTGGAAGCCCTGCTGCGCAACGGGCCGAACGTGAGGTACGTGCCCAACAATGCGTATGCCGACGCGAAGCTCATTATCGCTTGGTGGGTCGCGGCGCTGGCGCGCCGGCTACCCTCCGGCATGGCCGTGTACGCTGTCTCGCCCGGTGCGGCGACCGACACCAAGGTGGTGCGAAACGCTGGCCCGGCGTTGAAGTATCTGTTTATCCCAATCGTGAACCTCATTCCCGGCATGAATCAGACGCCGGAGACCGCGGCCCGTCGGTACCTCCAGGCGTCGGAGTTCGGAACCGACGTCTCAGGGCAATTCTTCGCCTCGGCTCAAGGGAAGTTCACAGGCCCAATTGAGGCGCAGCGCCACCCACACCTCCACGATCGCGCCAGCCAAGAAGCCGCGTGGCAGGCCGTCGTCAAGGTCTCCGGCGTCGACTTGCCCTACCCAGCATCCTTGAGCGCGGTGTCCTGAAGGAGCGCCGGTCGCGGCGAAACGGTCGCGGTGACTATGATCAGCATGCGATTGCGGCGCTGCGCGGTCGTCCACGGGGTCTTACGTATTTTGAAATAACCAGTTCAAAATTCCTTGACCGCAGCCTCCGCGCCTGATTATCATACCATACAGTTCAAAATCAGCAAAGCAACCCTAACCTCGCGAGGAGAATACACATGGAACGGTACGAAGATAAAAAGGTGGTGATTATCGGCGGCACGAGCGGCATGGGGCTCGCGACGGCGAAGATGCTTCTCGATGGGGGCGCGCGCGTTCTGGTGACGGGTCGCTCGCAGGCCGGCCTGGAATCGGCGCTGAAAGAGCTTGGAAAGGGCGCCATCGTGGTTTCGAGCGACGCGCGCTCATTGACGGACATCG
This sequence comes from uncultured Alphaproteobacteria bacterium, assembly GCA_963822215.1. GTDB lineage: Bacteria > Pseudomonadota > Alphaproteobacteria > Rhizobiales > Beijerinckiaceae > Roseiarcus. The sequence continues at coordinate 1,405,405 of CAWGGX010000003.1, read as the reverse complement.
ACGCCCTCGCCTCTCGGGTGAAGGCCGAGTTCGGCGCCTTCGACCTGCTCTTCGTCAACGCCGGGCTCGGCCTCTTCGCCCCTCTCGAGAACACGACCGAGGCCATGTACGACGAGATGTTCAACCTGAACACCAAGGGACCGTTCTTCGCGGTGCAGAAACTCGCGCCGCTGATCAACCGGGGAGGCGCTGTCGTCCTCACGACCTCCGTCGCAAACGTCAAGGGAATGCCCAGCCTCGCCACATATGGAGCGGCCAAGGCTGCGCTGCGATCCTTCGCTCGGGTGTTCGCCGCTGAGTTGCTTCCTCGGGGGATTCGCGTCAACGCGGTGACGCCCGGTCCCATCGACACGCCGATCATCGGCAAAGCGTTTCCCGATAAAGACGTGGCCGCTCAGGTCACCGGGCAGATGCGCGACATGAATCCGATGAAGCGCTTCGGAACGCCGGAGGAAATCGCTAAGGCCGTCCTCTTCCTTGCGTTCGACGCGACCTTCACGACTGGCGCCGAGCTTCCGGTCGATGGCGGTTGGTCGCAACTGTGAAGGTCCCATCGAAATTCAATCTGGCGCGGATCTGATGCGCCGCCGTTAACGAAGGCGCTCCCTTGACGGATGAGTTTGCCACCGCCCTTCGTCGGGTCGCCCAATCCTTGCTCGATACTGGCGCCGCGTCTTACGCCCTGCACGCTGGCGGTTACGCCCCGCCCGTTCGCTTGCTCGACACAAATTGGGCGCCCCTTTCTTTGGAAAGGCGCTTCGCCAAGCAGCCGCTAATTCTCGTGTTTTCGCGAGGACCCTGGTGCCCCGTGTCACGTGCGGAGTTGAGCGAGCTTCAGGACTTTCTGCCCGCCCTGGTTCAGACTGGGGCGGGCGCTGCGGCGATAGCGCCGCAGCTGGTAGCCGATAACCGCGCCACAGCCGAGGCGCTCGGACTTAACTTTCCGCTTCTAAGCGACAGCCGAGGACGAATAGCCCGAGCGTTCGGCTTGCATTACAAGCTACCGACCGGGGTAACGGCGCTTGGCCATGCTGAAATCGGGGCGTCCTTACCGGCCGCGGATCGCGCGGGGCGAAGCTGGTTGGCGATGTCTGCCCGCTACGTGCTTAGCCACGCCGGAATCATCGAATATTCCGAAGTTGCTCAGACCCCAACCCGGGCGCCTTTTACGCGTCTCCTGCGCGTGCTTGCAAGGTAGCGCGGTCGCCTTCCTGCTCTCGGAAGACGCCAGCTACATCACGGGTCAGACATTGTTCGTCGATGGCGGCGGATCCATCGGAAAAGCCGCGATATGATGTCGACGGTGCGGCCGAGAGTTCGACATCCGCTTAAGGCGCGCGTGATCCGACCAATCCCGCTCCAGAGAATCTGGAGGGTTATGTGAGGTCGCCGGCGCACAGGTTTGTGGGCCAGGGAAGGCGACCTCACATAAGCCGGATTGAACGAAGGCGCGGGCCGGTCAGGCGCTATGGGGAAAGCGCGCGAGGGCGCTCGGGTTTGACGGCGCGTCTTTGTCCTGCGCGTTCAGCTGGAGGAGACCGTTGAGCGGTTCGGAGGCGCGGCGGCGGGATTCGGGCGCGCTCTGGAGGGTTAGCAGAGAGGGGATCTGGGTCGAAGCGGAGCGGCGACGGCAAGAAGCCTCATCGCCGGCGGCTTGAGCGGCTTGGTGGTGGGGGCGAGGACGGGCGATCGAGGTGGGGGCGAGACTCGAGGTCATGATGTGTCGCAGCGGAATGCGGCGGCCGGGTCAACGAGGCCGATGCGGCGCATGAGACCGCCGCAATCCGGGCAGCGGGCAAATGGCTCGCGGGCGTGTTTGTCTGGCTGTGGCTCGCTGGCGGCGGCGGGCTCGCCGGTCGGCTGGGGCTGAAGCAGGCGGCGCAAGCGCGCGAGGCTCTCGCCTCGGTCGCCCTTGGCGAGAAAGCCGTAGTGCCGGATGCGGTGAAAGCCGTCGGGCAGGACGTGGAGCAGGAAACGCCGGATGAACTCGTGCGGGGCGAGGCGCATGACGCGGGGGCGCCCGCCGCGACGATAGTCCTTGTAGGAGAACGCGACTTCATCGTCGCCGACGACTACGAGCCTCGTATTGGCGATGGCGGTTCGATGCGTGTAGCGGGCGAGATAGGCGAGCACGCGCGCGGGTCCGCCGAATGGCGGCTTGGCGTAGACGACGAAGGGGCCTTGGCGCAGAGCGCGCATGCGTTCGGCGAACGCGGCGGCCTCGGCGAGCGGGACCAGGTCGCCGAAGAAACCGAGTTCGCCGCGCCGGAAAGCGGTTTCCAGGCCGTCGAGGAACAGGCGGCGGAAGGTCTTCGACAGGGCGCGGACGGAGAGCAGGAAGTTGGGTTTGCAGACCCATCGCTGACCATCGAGGGCAACGCCGCCGCCGGGAACCAGACAATGGACATGGGGGTGGTGGGTCAGCGTCTGTCCCCAGGTATGCAGGACGGCGATGAGGCCGATCCTGGCGCCCAGACGCTCGGCGGCAAGCGTCATGAGCGCCTGGGCGGCGGCGCGCATCAACAGGCCGTAGACCGTTTGCTTGTTCTGGAAAGCGATCCCGGCCGCCGCCGGCGGCAGGGTGAAGACCACGTGGAAGTAGGGAACCGGCAGCAGTTCGGCCTGACGAGCAGCGAGCCACTCCGCGCGCGCCGACCCCTGACACTTCCCGCAATGGCGGTTTCTGCACGAGTTGTAAGCGATGCGGGTGAGCCCGCAATCGTCGCAGAGCTCGACATGACCGCCGAGCGACGCCGTGCGGCAGGCCGTGATCGCTCCGATCACGCGCCGCTCGACGCGCCCGAGATGTCCGGCGTTCGCTCGTTCGTAAGTCTCGCCGTGACGGTGGAAGACATCGGCCAGTTCGAACGCCGGCCGCGCCGTCACCGGCTACTCCGGCGGCGTCACCTGCAGCGAGAGCCGGTCGAGAGGGCTCTCAGTCCTGGCGATCACCTGCGATGACACGTGCGTGTAGCGCGCCGTCGTCGACAGATTCTCGTGTCCGAGCAAGACCTGGATGATGCGAATGTCGACGCCGCTCTCCAGGAGATGGGTCGCGAAGCTGTGGCGCAGAACGTGCACGCTCACGCGCTTGTCGATGCCGGCCGCGACGCGCGCCGAACGGCAGGCGGCGTGCAGGACCGTCGGCTCGATCGGCCTGTGCTTGTCGCGACCCGGGAACAAAAACCGTTCGGGATGCGCGAGACGCCAGTAGCTGCGCAGGATGCCGAGCAATTGCTCGGACAACATGACGTAGCGCTCCTTGCCGCCCTTGCCGCATTCGACCCGGATGACCATGCGGTCGCTGTCGATGTCGGGCGCCTTCAGGCCGACGACCTCTGACACCCGCAAGCCTGCGGCATAGGCGGTGGTCAGCGCGACCCGAGCCTTGAGGCTCGAGACGGCTTCAAGAAAGCGGACGACTTCGCCGGCGCTCAACACGGCCGGCAGCTTGCGCGGCTCGCGGGCGTAGGCGATCCGCTCCGGGATCGCCTCGTCGCCGAGCGTCACCCCGTAGAAGAAACGCAGCGCGCACACGACCTGATTGAGCGACGCCCAGGAGATCCCTTTCGAGATCAAATGCACCTGGTAGGCGCGGACGTCTTCCAACCCGAGCCGATCCGGCGAATGGCCGAAATATCGGCTGAACTTCGAAACCGCGTGGATGTACGATTGCTGGGTCGCCGGCGACAGATTGCGGATCGTCATGTCCTCGACCATCCCGCGACGCAGAGGGCTCATCTCGGCCATCTGAAACTCCTGCCTGAGAGGGGGCTACTGAACACCCCATCCTCTCAGGCAGGAGGACATTCACTCCATCCCGCCGATCATCCGCTCGCTTCCGCTTCCGCCGCGATAGCGGCTTCGTTCAATCAATTCACCCCGGAGGACTCAATGGCCGACTTCCCCTATCGCTGCGCCCTGATTATCGGCGTCGGGACGGGCATCAGCGCTTCGCTCGCACGGCGCCTGTCTGAGATCGGTTTGCAGGTGGGTCTCGCCGCTCGCGACGTCGAAAAGCTGAAGCCGCTTGCGGAGGAGACTGGCGCCGCCGTCTTCGCGGTCGACGCCTCTCAGCCGGGACCCGTCGCTAAGCTGTTCCTCGACATGGAGACCCAGGTCGAGGAGCCCGATATCGTGATTTACAACGCCAGCTCGCGCGTCCCAGGTCCGCTCTCGAGCCTTGATCCTGCCGCGGTCGAGAAATCGATCGCCGTAACCACGATCGGCGCGTTTTTGGCCGCCCAGCAGGCCGCGAAGCGAATGGAGCCAAAAGGGCGCGGAGCGATTTTCTTTACCGGCGCGACCGCAGGCGTGAAGGGTTTCGCCCAATCAGCGGCTTTCGCGATGGGCAAGTTCGGACTGCGCGGGCTCGCTCAGAGCGCCGCCAGAGAGCTAGGCCCGAAAGGGATACACGTCGCGCATTTCGTCATCGACGGGGCCGTCCGCTCGCAGCGCCGACCGGACCCGAGCGGTCAGCCTGACAGCACGCTAGATCCTGACGCAATCGCCCAGACCTACATCGACGTCCTCGCGCAGCCGAGAAACGCCTGGTCGCACGAAATCGACCTTCGACCCTGGACAGAACGATTCTAGACGTTGCCGCGATGTCCGCTACTCGAGTCGATATATCCCGAGGCGAGCACGTGCCAGGCACGTGTTGGGCTCGACTGTTAGACCGCGCGGCCACCGTGCAGCCTGGCCGCTGCGAATTGCGTGACCGACAGCGACGGCGCACACCGTTGCCCCAGCGAGGAGTTTCCGATGACAGACACAGCGAACCATCTGGTTCCAGGGCAGCGGAGATTTCGTCGCGCGCTCGCGGCCGTCTTCTCCTGGCTGCAAGCGATGGAATACACCAGCTTCGACTACACTCTCGATCGCATCGAACGCTTGGAACGGGAGGTGGGACGACTAAAGGAGGAACTGCGCCAAAGCCGCGATCCGGGCCCCGTCGATGCTCACAACGGTGTAACATAACCTCCTTATGTTGCGCCGCTCGTTTGCCGTCAGCTTGCCCGGGTTCGAACGGACACGGGGCAGCGACGCGTGCCGGTTGACCCCTCGTCCGCGCGGACCTAACACTTTTGGCGTTGAAGCCTGGGGCTCGCCTGTGGGCGGTGTGCCTGGGCGCGGGAAAGCGTTAGCCAGAGGGTCGCCGCGAGGGCCGGAGGGCCGCGCTGCGCTCGATCCGGCGTTTGGAGTTTTCCTTGAGCGACGCATCCACCGCTGAAGCCAGCGCCGCCGAAGCCGACCCGGCCGAAGCCAAAGCCGCCGAAGCCGCAGCCGCCGAACCGTCGGTCGCCAAGGCCGAGCCTGCCGAAGCCGCGTCGCCGGAACCCGCGGCCCCGCCGAGCCCATACGCGCTGCCGCCGGTTTCGGCCGACGACCCCTGCGGGCCGGATCTCGATCTCGAGGGCGATCCGGAGTACCTCAACTTTTTCGCCGCGACCGAAGGCCTCCTGCCTGAAAACTTCTACAAGTTCAGCCGCGAGACGATCGAGTTTCCGGCGGCGTTCAAGACCATCGAGGGCCTGCTGGCGCGCACCCTGGACGTGCGCCTGCTGATCCTCGAGGCGAAGCTTGCGATCCTCAATCGCAACCTCGCGGGCTTTGCCGCGGCCATCGGCTCGATCGCCTGGATACTCGACGCCTACTGGGACGAGTCCCATCCGCGCGCCGAAGGCGGGGATTTCGGCCTGCGCGTCGGACAGCTCGAAACGCTCGACGACGGCCCGGTCGTGCTCATGCCGCTGCAATATGCGCCGCTCCTGGAGGCGTCGCGCCAGGGCCCGCTCTCCTACCGCGATCACCTGGTCGCAACCGGCGCCGCGCAGCCGCGCGTCGTCACGCGCTTAAACCTCCAGGGCGAGCAGGAAACCAGCGCCGACGAGAAGTTCATGGCGCCGAACGCCATCGACCGGCTCTTGCGCGACGTCGAGATCGAGAAACTGGTCGGGGTGTATGACACCGTGCGCGGCCTCGCAGCCTCGGTCGCCGCGATCCGTGACGTCACCAAGGCGCGCGGCGGCGGCAAGGCGACCGTCAAGCTCAAGAAGCTCGACAGCGTCGCGAACGGCATGGCGGAGTTTTTGCGTGCGGCGGTCGTCGCCCGCGACCCGTCGCTCGCCCCCGGCGCCGCGGGCGCGGCTGCCGAAACTGACGCCGGCGCCCCCGGCGGAGAGGGCGCGACGGCCGCGGCCGGCCCCGCCGTTCCGGCCGCCTTCGCCACGCTCGCCGAGGTCGACGCGGCGCTCGGATCGGCCCACGGCTATTTCCTCAACGCCGAGCCGACCAGCCCGGCGGTGCTGCTGATCCGCCAGGCGCGCCAGTGCCTGGGCAGGAATCTCTATGAGGTGATGCAATTGCTCGCGCCGAGCGCGGCGGACGAAGCGCGTGTCTTCGTCGGGCCAGACGGCGCCTTTCCGGTGCCGGTTCGCAACCTGGCCGACGCGCCGACCTCCGGCGCCGATCCGGCCGAGGCGGAGCCCGCGGTCACGCGCCAGGCCGCGATCGCCACGATCGACGCGGTCGTCCAGCACATGCAGAAGACCCAGCCCTCGAGCCCGATTCCCTATCTGCTCGAGCGCGCCAAGTCGCTGGCGACCCGCGACTTCGTCAGCCTGCTCAACGACATCCTGCCCGAAGAGTCGGTCGCGAGGCTCAAGCGGCGGGAGTGAGCGTTCGCATGGGGTCGTTCGACGCCGGGCGGCCGCGGCCGAAGGCGTCGGCAAAGCCGGGGGTCGTCGTCAGCGATGGAACGTCGCGAATCGACGTTCAGCGGGCCTCGCGGATCGCGCCCGTGGATGTCGCAGTTGGGCGAAACCTGCCATGTGTTCGGGCGGGACACTCTACGCACGATGCGAGGCAAGCGTTTCGATCCTGCGACAGTCGCTAATCCAGCCCGTGGCTGCACTCGGCGACCATCCGACGATGCTCAACGCGAGTCGCGAAAAGCTGAGCGGTGCGCCGGTGAACATCAACGAGATGACGCCGCGCGAAGCGATCCGCTTCCCCGCATGACTGGCCGCCCCGCCTCAGAGCAGTTTTCGATCAAATCGAAGCGTCCTCGTCATTGCGAGCGACCCCCGGGTCAAAGAGCCCGGGGGGAAGCAATCCAGCAGAACGTCGGGCGCTCTACGATCTCCTGGATTGCTTCGTCGCTTCGCTCCTCGCAATGACGATTCAGTGTGGTCGAAAACAGCTCTAGCTGCTCGGCAACCCTGGAATGTCCACGCCAAAAGTCTGCAGCAGCAAGATGACGTTCAGAGCGAGGATCGCCACCGTTCCGACGATCGCGGCGACATCGGTCAGCCGACTGTTGGCGAAGGCGCCCATGATGTCCTTGCGCCGCGTGAACATGAGCAGCGCGATGACTGGCGCCGGCAGAGCGAAGCTCAAGACCACCTGGCTGATCACCAGCGCGTTGGTCGAATTGACGCCGAGCCACACGACGATGAACGCGGGAATCATCGTCACCAGACGGCGAACGATGACCGGGATGCGGAAGCCGACAAAGCCCTGCATGATCATCTGTCCAGCCATTGTGCCGACCGCCGAACTGGATAGCCCGGACGCCAGCAGCGCGGTGAGGAACACCCCGGAGGCCGCGGCGCCGAGCAACGGCGTCAGCGTCGAATAGGCCGTCTCGATTTCGGCGACGTCGCTGTGGCCCTCGTGGAATGCGCTCGCGGCCATCACCACCATCGCCATGTTGACGAGCCCGGCGACCGCCAGGGCGATCAGGACCTCGATGTTCGAGAAACGCAGCAACTGGCGTCTTTCGTTGTCGTTGCGCGCGGGCGCCCGGTTCTGGGTGAGGCCGGAATGCAGGAAGATTGCATGCGGCATGATCGTCGCGCCGACGATGCCGACGGCGATCGTCAAGGCGCCGGCGTCCGGCAACCGCGGTACGACGCTGCCGAACGCCGCCGCGCCCCAATCGACCGGCGCGATGAACATCTCAGCGAGATAGCAAAGCGCGATGGCGGCGACCAAGGCGCCGATAATCATTTCGATTGGCCGAAACCCTCGCCCCTCGAACATCAGAATGCCGTATGTCAACACGGCCGTGACGCCCATGCCGGCGACAAGCGGGATGTGCAACAGCAGGGACAGACCGATGGCGCCGCCGAGGAATTCGGCAAGGTCGGTCGCCATCGCCGCGACTTCGCTGACGATCCACAAGGTATAGACGACGGGCTGAGGAAAATGCTCGCGGCACATTTCCGCAAGGTTGCGCCCCGTGACGATGCCGAGCTTGGCCGACAACGCCTGGAACAGCATGGCGATGACATTGGCCAGGAGCACGACCCAGAGCAGCGCGTAACCGTATTTGGCGCCGGCCTGAATGTTGGTCGCGAAATTGCCGGGGTCCATGTAGGCGATCGAGGCGATCACGGCGGGGCCGGCGAACAGCAGCGGACTGAAACGGCGCGCCTTGCCACCCAACACGTCGCGGATCGCCTCAACGGTTCGATCCGTCATTCCTGTTCGCGTCGCTATGTCGCTCATCGGACTTTATCCACGTTCCCAGGAGGTATAAATGCCTGCTCTGCAGAATATAGCCAATGCTACGGCTTTGTCAATCGCCTCCGAAACCGCGCCAAGCGTGCAATCACCAGCTGGAAATCATGATTGCAGTTTACAGCCACGGCTGTATATCGAAGCCCGAGTTCACACATTCGTCGGGCGGGCTACGCCGCTGCAGCGACGATAAGGAGGGGCGTTTTGCAGGCCAGGAAGCGCAGAGGCGGTCTGGGGGTCGACGACGCGGACCTTGCCGGCGATCCCGTTTACGCCGATCGATTCATGAGAACGCGTACGGCGCGATCGGCGTCAATGCTCGAGGACTACACCGAACTGATTGCCGATCTGATCGCGGTCAACGGCGAAGCGCGCACGACCGATATCGCGCGGCGACTTGGCGTGACCCACCCGACCGCCAGCAAGACCATAGCTCGATTGAAGCGCGAGGGCCTCGTGACGGCCCGGCCCTACCGCGGAATATTTTTGACCGAGGCGGGCGCTGCGATGGCCAAGAGCGCGAGTCAACGTCACAGACTGGTGGTCGAACTGCTCATGGCGGTCGGGGCGCCCCGCGAAGCGGCGGAAGCCGACGCCGAGGGCATCGAGCATTATGTGTCCGCAGCTACCTTGCAAGCCTTCGAAGCGTTTCTGCGCAACCGCGGCTGTCCTCAACCGAATTGACGCCTTCGTCGCCGGGTCCTCGCTGTCGTCGGCGGGAGGGCCCTCGGCCAGCGCCGACGACGTCGGCCGGGCTATTTTCGCCTCCAGGACCAGCGGGCGTCACTCGACCCCTAGCCGCAACCGCATTCTTCATTGGTCCAAGCCTCGTGGCCTTCTTTGACCAACAGCCAGACGATCGCCAGCGAGCCCGCGCCGTCGATCCACCATAGTCCGAACGCCCATTGAGTGGCGAGGCTGATGACGACGACCGCCGATAGCCAGCCGCAGGTCACGGCTTCCATCGCATCCGCCCTGAGGGCGCGACTGCCGATCTTATCCGCTATCGCGATCTTGCGACGCGCCAGATAACGCATCGACGGAATCGCAGCCAGAGCGACGATGAAGCCTGGCCACGAGAACGCCTCCCCCTGTCGCGTCCACAGACTCCAAAGAGCCGCGATCGTGACGTAGGCGGCCAATGCGAAAAGCAATCCACCCGCGATCCGGCTCGCCCGCCGCTCGGCATTCTCGGAGAACGCCTGGCCGCGACGAAGCTCAACCGTTAGCCGCCAGATCAAGGAGCCAGCCGAGGACAGCTCGATCACGCTGTCGAGTCCAAACGCCAACAAAACGAGGCTGCCGGCAGCAAGGCCGGACGCCAGAGCGACCATGGCCTCGACGCTCATCCATCCGATCGTTAGCCATTCCAGCTTGAACGCATCGCGGATAAGGGCTTCGCGATCACCGGGGGGCCCGAGAGGCAGAACCAATGGCGGGGGTGCGCAGCACTCATCCGCACATAGGGTCGTCATCTTCTCAGCTTGGACCTGGCTCATTCGCTTTCTTCCGTCCTTGGCGCCAATGATATAGGCAGCGGATGTCGGGCTGACATGACGCGTCAGCGACTTTCATCGTGGGGAGCAAGCCTGCTATGCGGATGTCCCGACGCACGCTGATTGGTCTCGCGGCCTGCGCCCCGGCTTATGCGCTTGCTTCCCCATGTTGCGGACCCGTAACTCCGTTCGGCGCCCGCCTGGCGGCGTTTCTCGACGGCACGGGCGTCGACCGCCTATGGCTCGCAGGCGACAGGGTGGATTGGGAAAGCGGCGAGTCGGTCGGCGCCTGGCGCGACGAACGGCCCCACACCCATTGCTCGGCTTTTGTCGCGAGCGCCGCCAAACGGCTCGGCGTTTACGTTCTGAGGCCGCCGGACCACAGCGCCGTGCTATTGGCGAACGCACAGATCAGTTGGCTGAGCAGCGGCGCGGCGACCGCCGCGGGCTGGCGATCTCTGCCCGACGCCGCTTCGGCGCAAACGCGCGCCAATCAGGGCGATCTCGTTCTGGCGGCTTTCGAGAACCCGGATCCGGCCAAATCCGGGCATATCGCGATCGTTCGCCCGTCCGATATCGACGCAGCTACACTGCGAGAACATGGGCCGTTCGTCACTCAGGCGGGGCGCCACAACGCGTTCTCGACGCCGCTGGCGCGCGGCTTCGCCAATCACCCGGGCGCGTGGCCGCCCAACGGTAGCGGCGCCGTCCAATTCTTCGCCCACGCCGTGAACTGGGCGTCGCTCAGCGGAGACTTGGGACACCGATCAGCCTGACGAAACGATTCCCGGCGCGCGGCGGTGGATCGCGGCGCTCGCTCCAGTCACGCCGCCGGCAAGCCCGAGGACGGCGCTCAAAGGCGCTCGGCGAAGGTGGAGTCCGAATTCCCTGCCGGCAGGGACTTTTGGTGTTGCCTGATTCGCGCCCGGGCGAAAAACCGTTGCGATTCCAGCACCCTGCCGCTTGCAATCCGTCGGTTGTGGCCCGTTTCCGCCACCAAAACAGCGAATTGGCGGCGTGCTTCGCAGGGAATTTCTTTCCTGTTCCGAGGCGGAGCGGGGAATAGAGCAGGGGCGAGAATGCAGGGTGAGGATCCGCCTCAACAAGATTGCATTTCGCCTGACCGGGCTCAAGCCGCGCCTGCGGCACGCCTTGAGGGCGAGGGACGTCCCGCTTGCCCACACGGGGGAGGTCGCGGCGCGTGCGCCGCGCACTGGCGCTCAAACCCTCGTCAAGGCCGCGAGAGCGGTGAGCAACTGGCCCCCGATTGGGGCGCCGAGACCTGCGCAGGCGCTCCAGTCTGCGCCGGCGGCATAACCGACGCCGTTTTTCTTATTGTCTCCCTGCCGTATCGGCCGCGTTAGACCTGGGTTCGCATAGAGGTACGGGGCGATGAGCCCGACCGGCGTGGAACGTGAGCTGTTGGCGATTGCCAGAACACCCGCCCAGAGCGGCGTTGCCGCGCTCGTGCCGCCGAGACTACGAACATCGCCGTTGACGACGATCCGATACCCTGGCGTTTCCGACGCCATCGCCGTCACGTCCGGCACCCCGCGACCGGCGCGTCCCGTACTGACAGACAGCGGAATCCCGGCATTGCCCTGAAATGCAGCCACAGGAAAGAAATCGCTGACGCCGCCTCCCGCGCCCGAGGACCCGGTGTTCCAGACGCTTTCGTCCGCGATCGCGTCATTGATGAGGTCGATGGATGTGCCGGCGCAGCCGAGCACATAGGGGCTGGAGGCGGGAAACCACACATGCGCCCTCCCATCGGGCTCGTTGCACGTCGCCAGATCGTCGCCGGTCGCGGCCACCACCGAGACGCGGAGGCGCGCGGCGTCGCAGAGCGCCGCATTCAGCGCCTCCCGACGTGGGCTCGTCCAATGCACTTCCGGGCCGCCCCAGCTTACGGAGATCACCTTCGGATCGTTGACGGAATCGTGAACCGCCGTGTCCACGGCGTCCGCGAGGGCCTGTTGGCTGTTGGCGGCGAAATACACGACGATCCGTGCGCCCGGCAGCAGCGCCGCGAGTGTTTGCAGATCCAGGGCGATCTCCTCGTCAGCGCGATCATTCTCGCCGAAATTATTGACCGCGCCGTTGACCGAGACTTCAACGATCTCTGGCGGCCGACGACCCATGCCCGCCATCGCTGACGCGAGGTCCTCGGGCCGATAGCCGCCGCCGAGCGCGATGACGCCGACGCATTGGCGCGAGACGTCGCGATCGAGCGGCACGCCATAGAGCGCCGCGACCCGCGACGGCCACAGCGCCGTGGCGCTGTCGTCCGAGGCCAATGCGGCCCGAATGGGCAGCGGCCGCTGATCGAAGCCGACGATCGCGCGCGTCCAAGGCGCAATCGGACGCGGCACGCGCAAAGTCCCGGTCCGGGCCCGAAACGTCCGAACGCCGTCGCTGTAAAGCCCGAGGTCGACGTGAAAGAGCGCGATCAGGACTCGCGCCGGCGCTTCGATCTCCATGCGTCGCCTTGTGACATCGATCGAACGCACCGCGACGTCCGCCCCATCCAAAAAGGCGGCAGTCCGCGCCGCCACCGGGCCGTGCGTCCGGGCGCGCTCATGATCGAGCGCCGCGCGCGAATAATGGCGCTTGAACCGCGCCAAATCCTTGGCGCCGCCCGTAGGCGGCGACGGCGAGCGGCGACGAAAGTGCAGCGTCAGCGTCAGGTTCGCGTCGGGATCGATTTCGCCGATGAACCTGGCGCGTGGCGGGCCGCCGCGCTCGCTGTCGACGAAAACGACATCGCTGGATTTGCTTCGACTCACTTGCCGCTGCAGCCGGAGGGTTGCGGCGGGTTGGTCGAAATCGTCGATCGCGCAAAATGGAACGGACCAGACGAAATCGGCGGAGGTGGCGATCCGCTTCAGGCCCGGTTTGCCCTCGAAGATCGGCGGCTTACTCGTGAACGTCCAATACCACTCAGGCGATAATGCGCCCATTGGCGCAATCGGCGGATTGACGTTGGGATCCAGAAAGCCAGCCAAGGACGTGGCTTGACCCGATGCGTCGAACACTGCGCGACCGTGACATGTCATGCAGGAGGAGGTCGGCACGAAGGTGCTCTCGGTAACCGAATTGCCGAGGCGGATGTCGAGCCCGGTCGGGTCGACGAAATCGGCTTGCGAACCCTTGAGACAATAATTCGCGTAAGCCGGTTCGACGTCCGCCTTGCTCAACATCGCACTCAAAGGAGCGGTCTTCGTGCAATCAGGGTATTGCTGGCCCGGCGTCTTCGCGGGGGCGACGATGGCGTCCTTGGCGCCGAAAGAATCGCGGCACCCAATGATGTCGCAGCGACCTGGATTGAACCGCGACTCGAAGGTGGCCCAAGTCCAGTTCGGGACCTGCTTGGTGATCACATGCATCGACACGAGGGCGAATTTCGCGCCCGTGGCGTCGGAATTGATATGGAAGTACTTTGACGCGTCCGCCACGGAGATTTCATTGTTGGTCCATTTGGGGACGACGCCGACCGGTATCCAGTTCGCCTTCACTTCAATGGAGTCGATCGGGAATGTCAGGGTCTTGCCAAAAGCCGCCTTCAGTCCAGAGACCTTGTACAAGTTGTTGTTGACGATGAAGTCAAAAACGGAACGGTTGTGGCGGGTTTCCTCCAGCGAACTTGTAGCGGTCGTGTCGGGCGGCAGCGCCGGAAGCAGCACCCCCGCATCCAAGGCAGCTTGGCGCGCTATCGCCGGCAGGATCGGAGAGCGCAAAGAGGCTACGGTCGGCCCCGTGGGATATTGAGGAACGGGTTGGAAGAGGTCGGTGTCGCTGGCGTAAGTCTCGAACACCGCATTCGTGCCGCCCGCGCGGCTATTGACCTCGATAAACAATTGCCAGGCAAGCTGATCGGGATTCGTCATCGCTGGGTTGGGATCGGATTGGGCGATGGCTGGACCGACCGACGCCGCGCAGGCGAACCCGGCGAACATAAGCGATAAATGCATTTTCATTCGTGCCTCCCTGTCAAACGTTAAATCCTTCGTCCATCCATTGCCGATAGACAGCGAGCTGATCGGGGGGCCAGGCGCCGTCGGGCGGCATCACCCCGCGCGACAAGGCGGAGAACACCCGCCGAGCATTGCCGTAGTCCGGAAAGCCGAATCTCGCCGTCGGATCGCACATCCAAGTGGCGATGCCGAGCTGCACCCCATGTGCGGCCATGCAGTTCGTGTCTTTGGGTCTGAACAATGGAGCAATATCGTTGGCGAAGCTGGTAGGCATTGAGACCCTCCTAGATGAACGAGGTCGCCTCCCTAAACACAATGACCGTACGCTCAAGGCGCGTTACGTCGGCGCTTTTTCCTAGGCGTACAATCGCCTGATTCATTCAGACGACAAACCGAAATTAGCACTGTGCGCGAGTATTGGGTACACGTGATCGGCGAATCTTAAAAAAAAGGCGCTTCGGAGCTGAGGTCTGCTCTTCTAACCCAATGCGTTCATCCCAAGCGGCTGGTGTCCTCGGTCTCAGGAATCCCCTCGTTTTATGATTGACTCGATATTGCCATGATCCAGGCGCCGAAGGCCGTGAGTTTTGGATCACGGGGGCGGCGATGCGGGTTGGGGATTTCCGGGCGGATATGGTGTCGCAGTGGGTCGGGGAGTGCTTCGACGGCGAATTGCACGCCAAGCGGATTGCATCTGTGAGCGATGGCGTGCTGGGGGTGCTGCATTCGACGTCGCTGGCGGTTTCGGCGATCGGGTTGGCTTTGGCGCAAGCGCACGGCCTGAAAGCCAAGCACGCCACCAAGCAGGTCGACCGCCTGCTGAGCAACCCCGGCGTCGATCTCGGCCGCCTGTTCACGCCATGGATTCGTCAAGCCATTGGTGACGATCGGGAAATCGACGTTGCGATGGACTGGACCGACTTCGACGCCGACGATCAATCGACCCTCATGTTGAGTCTGGTTACGACCTATGGGCGCGCCCAGCCGATGCTGTGGCTGACGGTCTATAAGGCCGAGCTCACGGGCCGGCGCAACGAATTCGAGGACTTTTGCCTGGCTCGGCTGAAGGAAGCGCTGCCCGAGGGGGTGCGCGTAACGATCCTCGCCGATCGCGGCTTCGCCGACGTACGGCTGATGGAATTCTTGCGCGAACTCGGCTTCGACTACGTGATCAGGTTTCGCGGCGACACGGTCGTGAGCGCCACCGACGGCGAAACTCGCAAGGCGGCTCAATGGGTTGGCGCCAGCGGCCGGGCGCGAAAGCTGACGGGAGCGAAGTTGACCAGGGAAGGCTTCGAGGTCGGCGCCTGCGTCCACGTGCACGCCAAGGGCATGAAGGAGGCTTGGCATCTGGCCGCCGGCGACGGCGCCAAGTCGGCCACGGCGATCATCGGCCTCTACGCCAAGCGCTGGACGATCGAACCGAGCTTTCGCGACACCAAGGATCTGCGTTTCGGCATGGGCATGGCCGAGTTGAGAATCGCCGACCCGATGCGGCGCGACCGACTGTTGTTTCTCAACGCACTCGCCATCCTCCTGCTCACCTTGCTCGGCGCCGCCGGCGAGAGCCTCGGCATGGACAAGGACTTGCGAACCAGCACGACCAGGCGCCGAACCCACTCCCTGTTCCGTCAAGGGTGCATGTGGTTCGGTCTCATCCCCAACATGCCCGAGCCCCGCCTCCGACCCCTCCTCATCAGATTCGGAGAAATGATCAATCAAAACACGCTCCTAGCCAGCGCCCTAACAGCTGCCGAAAAATGAGGGGATTCATGAGGTCCTCGGTAGGCGAAGCGGAGGTCGGAGTTGATACTCGCGTGCCGGCATTTCATCAGGATCATGATAGCGCCGCCGGCGCTTCTTCTCTCCGAGCCGCGACATCGACATTGCCGGCAGCTTCTCGCCTCGCTCGGGCGACGAATCCGAGCATCGGGCGCCATTCGCCTTCGCCGCCTGAAAACCCGTGCTCGTCATTTTCCCGGTTCGGTTAGGAAGGTCGTCCAGTCGTTGGAGTCCAAGGTGTCGATCTCGGCGAAGGTGACGGCCTGAAGGCCGCGCCGCCAGCAATTGTCGATGCCCTGGATCTTGAACTTGCCCCGGTCGACGCACATCGACACCGTCCCCTTGAGCAGGTCCACGCCATCGATCCCGGTGGCGTAGAGATAGAGATACCGGCCGTTGAGCGGCCCGTGAATTGGGGTCGCGCAGGAGCCTGGGGTCACAGTCCACCAGCCCTCCGTCGCGTAGTCCGCGCCGGAGAGCGAGCCGACCGCGAGATTAATCAGCGAGCGGGTGTTGTTGCAGACCTTGAAGTCGGCGCGGGCGGCCGCGGTCGAGCAGGCAAGCGCGAAGAGAACGGACGCCGAGCGCGCGAGGAAGCGCGCGGCGCACGCCCGTCCTTCGCCAGGAGGATGAACGTCCTCTGGATTGTCCGTTTTCAAGTCCGGAGCGAACGTTTCGTCGAATGCGTCCGGGCACGACCCCCGTCGCCCGCGCTCTCCCGCAGGTCGCCCTCCGCCGTTAATCGGTCTTCGCTTTGCCTTCGACTTCGCCGTCATCGTCCACGCGGTAGAGTTCGCCCCATTCCTTTTTCCACACGCCGTCGGGGTCGTGAATGACGATCGGGATCTTGAGGTCGTTGGCTAGCCGCACCGCGCCCGAGAGCGCGTCCTTCGGCGGCATCGGCTCGGTCACCTTGTCGACGGTGAAGGACTCGTGCGCCGATTTCGGGCACACGACTTTCGCCCATTGTCCGTCCGGACGCTGTTCGAGGTCGACGGTGATCGCGTCTGCGACGATCTCGTCGACCTGTTCGAAACGATTGGCCATGGCTCGAGGCTCCGGGTGAGTCAGTTCACTTCGTAGACGAACGCGCCGTCCGCCGCCGAGACTTTCGCCTCGTGGATCTCCTCGCGCGCCAGCGAGCGCTTGAGAATCTCGCGCGACAGCGCGGGCAGGATCGTGTTGGTGATGATGTTGTCGATCACCCGGCCGCCGGCGTCGGGATCGTGGCACATCGACACGATATGGTCGATCGCGCTTGGGTCGGCGACGAACTTGGCGCGATGGTTCTCCTCGATGCGCTTGCCGATCCGGCCGAGCTGGAGACGCACGATGCCGGCGAGCATCTCGCCCGACAGTGGGTAGTAGGGAATCGTCACGATGCGCCCGAGCAGGGCGGGGGGAAAGACGTCGAGCAACGCGGGCTTCATAGCCTGCGCGAGCACCTCTGGATCCGGCTTCGTCTCGCTGCTGGCCGCTTTCATGATGACCTCGGTCCCCACGTTGGTGGTGAGCAGGATCAGCGTGTTCTTGAAATCGATGCGGCGCCCCGAGCCGTCCTCCATCACGCCCTTGTCGAACACCTGGAAGAAGATCTCGTGCACGTCCGGATGGGCTTTCTCGACCTCGTCAAGCAGGACCACGCTGTAGGGGCGCCGGCGCACCGCCTCGGTCAGGCGTCCGCCTTCGCCGTAGCCGACATAGCCAGGAGGCGCGCCCTTGAGCGTCGAGACGGTGTGGGCCTCCTGGAACTCCGACATGTTGATCGTGATGATGTTCTGCTCGCCGCCGTAGAGCGCCTCCGCGAGCGCCAGCGCCGTCTCGGTCTTGCCGACGCCCGAGGGCCCAGACAGCATGAAGACGCCGATCGGTTTGTTCGGATTGTCGAGCCGGGCACGGTTGGTCTCGATGCGCTTGGCGATCATCTCCAGGCCGTGGCTCTGTCCGACGATGCGCCGGTTCAGGATGTCGGCCAGGTGGAGGACCGTCTCGATCTCGTCGGCGACCATCTTGCCGACCGGAATGCCGGTCCAGTCGGACACGACGGAAGCGACCGACTGCTCATCGACATGCGCGTAGATCATCCGCTTCTCGGGCTCGATCCTGCCGAGTTCGCTGACCTTGGCGCGCAAGGCCTCGCCGTCGGCGGCCGGGTCACTTGCCGGTTGCGCCGCCTCAACCGCCGGCGCCTCAGGCGCAGCCGGGGCTTGCTCTGCGGGCTTCGGCGCCGAGGCCTTGGCGATCTTCTCGCGCAAGCCCAGGATTTCTTCGACCAGCGCCCGCTCCTTTTCCCAATCGGCCTTGAGCGCTTCGAGCTTTTCGCGCTTCTCGGCGATCTTGGCGTCGATCTCGACGATGCGCTCCTCGTTCGCGTGGCCGAGGTCGCGCTCGCGCGCGATCGACGCCTTCTCGCTGTCGAGATTGGCGATGGCGACCTCGGCGTCCTCGACCGACGCGGGCTTGGCGCTCTGGCTGATCGCCACGCGCGCGCAAGCGGTGTCGAGCAGGCTCACCGCCTTGTCGGGAAGCTGGCGCGCTGGGATGTAGCGGTTGGAGAAATTGACCGCCGCCACGATCGCCTCGTCGGTCACCCGCACCTTGTGGTGCTTCTCCATCGGAGCGACCAGGCCGCGCAGCATCACGGCGGCGGTGGCGACGTCGGGCTCGCCGATCTGGATCGGCTGGAACCGGCGGGTGAGCGCTGGGTCCTTCTCGAAATACTGCCGGTATTCGGACCAGGTGGTCGCCGCGATCGTGCGCAGGGTGCCGCGCGCCAGCGCGGGCTTGAGCAGGTTCGCCGCGTCGCCCGTTCCCGCCGCGCCGCCCGCACCGATTAGCGTGTGCGCCTCGTCGATGAACAGGATGATCGGGGTCGGGGAGGATTGCACCTCGTCGATGACCGAACGCAGGCGCTGCTCGAACTCGCCCTTCATCGAGGCGCCCGCCTGCATCAGCCCGACGTCGAGCACGTGCAGCTTGACTCCGCGCAATGGCGGCGGGACGTCGCCCGAGACGATCCGCTGGGCGAAGCCCTCGACGACCGCGGTCTTGCCGACGCCTGCCTCGCCGGTGAGGATCGGGTTGTTCTGGCGGCGGCGCATCAGGACATCGACGATCTGACGGATTTCGTCGTCGCGGCCGAGGATCGGGTCCATTGTTCCGGACTTGGCCCGAGCCGTGAGGTCCTGGCTGAAACGGTCGAGGGCGGTCGTGCCTTTCGCGCCGGCCGCCGCGGTCGTTCCTTCGGCGCTCGCCGCGGCGATGCCCGATCCGTCCATCGGGCGGAGGTTGCCCTCGTCCGACCCCTCCCAGATCGAGCGGTGGCTGACGGCGACGTCGTCGACCGGGATCTTGGCGAATTCCTGCGAGATGCCGACGAGCGCGCGCCGGAGCTCGGTCGATTTCAGCAGGGCGACCAGGAGGTGGCCGGTGCGGATCTGCGTCTCGCCGAACAAGAGCGTGGCGTAGTGCCAGCCCCGGTCGAGCGCATCCGCGACCTGATTGGAGATGCCCGGCATCTCGGTCTCGTTCTTGCGGAAGCCATTGACCACGGCGGTGGCGTCGGCAAGCAGCTTGGCGCGGCTGAGTTTGTAGCGGTCCGCGGTCAAGGCGATGTCGGTCCTGTCCTTCTGCAGGAGCTGGAAGATCCAGTGGCCGAGCTCGATGTTGCGGTTGCCGGCGGTCTTGGCCTGCCGGAGGCCGAGAATGAAGGCCTCGTAGCCGACGCGGTTGAGCTTGCCGGCGACCGACTCAACGCTAATGTCTGCGCCCATTCCGGACCCCTCCTAGTTTGTGGCCGTCCCTCTGCGCTGCCCGTCGAGCCGGCTCACGACATGAAAATGCGCGTCGCGCCGGATCGTCTCGTCCGACTTGGACCAGTTCGGCGCCATCCAGCTCGTCCAGCCGAGCTGCACGCCTTGGCCCAAGCGGACTGGCGTGATCTCGCCGGCGGGAATGGCGACCTCCATGTCCCAGTCGTATTCTTCGCCAATATAGAGGAAAATCGCGTCGGCGATCTCGAGCGCGAGCGGCGAGCCGGGCAGGAACTGCTTGAAGTGCTCGATGTCGCGCACATAGACGCGGACGCGGAACTTGTCGTCCACCCCGTACATGCTGGCGCCGGCGACGCAATCGACGCCAAGGCTGCTGTTCACCGCGCCGAGCCGGGTCTGCTCGCCGGGCTCCAAGGTCAGCCACGCGCCGACGAACTCCTCGAGCTCGATCCGGGTCTTGAGCAGGTTCGACAGAAAGGACCGGAGCCGCGAGGCGCTCTTGACCCGCGGCGCGAGCAGTCCGGCGAATTGCAGCTTGGCGAAGTCGGAGATCGAATCGGCGTTGCGGAAGGCGGGCGTGCCGACGCCGATCATCGAGCCGATATAGGCGAGGAAGCGGTCCTGATCGGGCCGGTCGTGCTGGGCGACCGGCTGTGAATCCGCCCAGGCGCGGAAAAAGAGGGCGAGGAAGCGCCGCTGGAAGATCTCGACGAATTCGACGAAGGCGTCGTCCCGTTCGCGCAGCCAGCCGTAGGCCTCCTCGGTCGTGGTGAGCGGCAGGGCGCCCTGCGGGCCGAACATGCCGAGGAAGCGCGCCTTGAGGCGAACAAGGCCGGTGGGGTCGACTTTCGCCGTGTCGAGGTTCGAATCGGGGAAGGCGAAATAGGGATTTTCGCCGATCGTGACGAACTCCTCGGCGAGCGTGCGGGAGTCGCCGATCCGGGGCTTGCGCGGGTTCTCGCGTTCGAGCCGGCGCAGGACGGCGAACAGATCGAACCGCCAGGGCTCGGCCAGAAGTTCGTCGCGGAAAGTCATAGAACGCCCCTGAGGCCGATGCGCGGCGGCCAGCGCATGACCTCGCCGCGCTCGGGGCTCCGGACGACCGTCTGGGTGAAGTGGTTGATCGCCACGTATTCGGCGAAGAAGCGGTCGAGGACGGCGCCCAGCAGGAACGCGCCCGAGCCCTCGAAGGCCTTCTCCTCGAGTTCCACCGTGATCTCGAGTCCGCGGGCGGCCGCAGCGCCGCCGGGCTGTCGGAGGCGACGCACGATCGGCCGCTCGTCGACGCGCTTCACCCCGCGAATCTTGCGATCGGTTGCGTTGTCGGCGAGGTCGGCGAACAGGATCATCATCTCGCGCAGGGACTTGCCCGCGTCGCCGGCCGCCCGCTCCGCCAGTCCCAGATGGTTGAGGCTCAGCATGCTGACGAGCCGCCAAGCTACCTCGCCGGTCGAGGCCTCCTGGCCCTTGCTCTCGAACGACGCCAGCGGCGGCTCGAACGGGCGGGTCGGGCCGGCGACGCAGCGCAAGACAAGCTCCGCGTCCTCGAGAAAGCGGAAGTCGGCCCCGCTTTCGCCGACCGGCAGATGCTGGGCGAGATGGCGGTTGGTGCAGAGCGCCTCGACGCTCAGCTCCGCCACCCGCTGCACCTCGTTCGGGTCGGAGCGCTCGGCGAGCGACAGGAAGACGTCGGCGCCTGCGTAAGCCGAGACCTGGCCGTATTTCTTCTCCTCGACCGTCAGCCGTCGCGGCGCGCGGCGGATCGTGTAGGCGAGTCCGGTCGCCGATTTCGCCGCGGTGGCCGAATAGAGCGGCTCGACTGCGACCTTCTGCGGCACGCCAGGAATATGGGCGAACACCCGGGTCACCCGGTTCGTCTCGAAATCGAGCAGCCGGCTGCGGTCGGGAATGACCGGAAACTCGAACTGATTGGAACGAACCGGAATGCGGTCGAGCGTCTTGTCGAATAGGTTGACGCCCGGCGCGGCGTAGAGCGCGAAGACCTCCTTGCGGACCGCCGAGGCCAGCTGCGGCTTCACCTCGTCGAAGGCGATCACGATGTCGATTGTTTTGGCTTCCAGCCGGCGGGAAACCTCGGAAAGCCCAGCGAGGTCGAAACCGAGATAGCGCCGCGGAAAGGCGAAATAGTCACGCAGGAAGTCGAAGCCGCGAAACAGTCCCTTGTCGTTGGGAATCAGCGCCTCGTTCTCGCCGAAGCCGATCTGCTGCAGCATCTCGCGGCGGCCTGCGGCGTAGACCGGGTCGCCGAACGAGTTGAGGAAGCGGAAGTGGACGCCGCGGCAATGCGCAAAGAGTTGCTCGTACAGGGCCACTGCGTCGAATTCGGGGCCGAGCAGATGGAAACGCAGCGAATTGACGCGGCACGAGGAGAACCTGAGCTCGGGCTTGACGTAGGCCTCCTTGTCGGTCGGCTCGTCCTCCGGGCGGGCGGCGGCGCGGACCGAGAGCTGCAGCCTGAGGCAGGCGACGCTGTCCACGCCGGCGCCGGGAACCAGCGCCTGCACGGCGGCGGGGCTGGTCAGGTACTCGGCTTTGGCGATTTCGAACGGCCAAAGGGCGATCGGCGTGGCAAGCGTGAACCGACAGGCGACGTTGCGCTGCGCTTCCCGATAGGTCGCATCGAAAAAGGCGCCGCGGGCGATCGTGCGGCCCTCGCGCAGCGACGGGTCGCCATACTTGGGCGCCGCCTGCACCAGCACGAAAGACGGGGTGGAGGCGAGGTAGTGCGGCGCGATCTGATCGATGAGGTTGGCAGTGAACTGCGCGAACTCGTGCTTCAACTTCAGTTGCACGCGCGCCGCCAGGAACGCCGCGCCTTCGAGCAAGCCGGCGATCATCGGATCGATCTTGTCCTCCAGGAGGCCCCCGAGGCGCTCGGCCACGCCCGGATAAGCCTGGGCGAACTCCAACGCCTGCTCGCGCAGGACCTTGAGTTCCTGGTCGTAGAACTTGACGAACTCGCGATTTATCGGTCAGAGCCGGTCGATCTTGATCTTGCCCGAGTCCAATTCGATCTCCGCGACAAACTGCATGGGAACGTTGACCGGGTGCAGCTTCAGGTCGGCGCTGACCAGGAACCGCACTCTCAGTTCGTCTGCGGACACCTTGTCGTCGCGCCGGACCTTGATTGTCTTGGCTGCGAGCCTCGGCTCGAATTCGCGCAGCGCGACCTCGAGTTCCTTGGCCACCCCGTGCACCGCGTCCTCGTCGATCGACAGGCGCGCGAGGTCGCGCAGCCCGAAGTTGAGGATCGACCGGCGGACCTCGGGAACATCGGACAGGTCTTCCGCCGATTCGAGGTTAACGGTATTCATGAGCGCGCTGATGTCCGAGCTTACGAGCTTGCGCAATTCGCCTTCGGTAATCGGCGACCGCGTCGTCACCCTTCGCGACGCCAGCACGCGCTCGCCATCCTCGCGGACGTCGACCCGGACCGCGGCGTCGCGCTCCTGGTGCGCCGCGCGGAAGGCGTACATCAACGGCGGCGCCAGCCGATCGCTCTTCTTGGCGACCATCCGCGCCTCCTGACTTCGGGCCTAAAGAGAGTGAAGGCGGATGGCGGCCGGACCCGGGGACGCCGGTCCCGGCCGCCGCCTCCGATCAGGCAGAATAGGTCTTCTGCCCTTTGACGTCCCAGCCCTTCTTGTTGACGGCGTCCAACGTGCCGTCCGCTTTCTGCGGCTTGTAGGCGACTTCCATCTTGGAGAAGTTGAGGGTCGCGCTCTCCGTGGGAAGGCCGCCGCCGTCGGCGCCGGCATGGCTGAACGAGGTGATAAACACCTCCTCCATCGTGATCGTCAAATATTCCTGCGGGTTCTCGCCCGCCTTGCGAATGTGCAGGATCGCCTTCTCGTGATGGGCGCCGTTCACGCAGTTGATGAAGAAGTTCGGCGACGACTTGTCGGCGTACTTCGTGACGCTGAGGTCGGAGAACGACGCCTTGCTGGCGCCGGAGCCGGTGCCCACCGCGCCGGTGCCGGAGT
The DNA here is from genome assembly GCA_963822215.1 of uncultured Alphaproteobacteria bacterium. Lineage (GTDB taxonomy): Bacteria > Pseudomonadota > Alphaproteobacteria > Rhizobiales > Beijerinckiaceae > Roseiarcus. The sequence continues at coordinate 1,381,850 of CAWGGX010000003.1, read as the reverse complement.
TCGACACGCCGAACGAGAACGACATGATCTGGATCTTGTCCTTGTACTTGTCGTCCGGCGATTCGCCATCAAACTTGTTTTTGCCCGAGAATTCGAGAAACATATCGCCGCTTGCCATGATCGATTTCTCCTTTCATGCTTCCCTAAAATCGGAGACGTCGTAAAAAACCTCGCCGCCTCCGCCCCAAACGCTCATTTGCCCTAATCGGGAGCAGCTTCGAGCTGAAGCCGCGCCCGCGCCGTCACTTCTCGAGTGGCAGGCGGGAGACAAGGCTCATGCCGATGTCCATGCCTTCCAGCTGAAAATGTGGACGCAGGTAGAAATTCGCTGAGTAATAGCCCGGGTTTTGCTCGTCCTCGATCACCGTGACCTTGGCCGCCGCGAGCGGCAGCTTGGCTTTCACTTCTTCGCTTGAATGCTCGGGATCCCCGTCGACATAGAGCGTGATCCACTCGTTCAGCCACGTCTCGAGCTGGGCCCTTTCCTTGGTCGAGCCGATCTTGTCGCGGACCATGCACTTGAGGTAGTGCGCGAACCGGGACACGGCGAACATATATGGAATGCGGGCAGAGAGGTTGTCCGCCGCGGTGGCTTCCACCTTGTCGTAAAGCTTGGGCTTGTAGACCGACTGCGCGCCGATGAACGCCGCCTTGTCGGAGTTCTTCCGGTGGATGATCGAGATGATGCCGGCCTTAGAGAGCTCCGCTTCCCGCCGGTCGGTGATGGCGATCTCCGTTGGACATTTCATGTCGACGCCGCCGTCGTCCGTCGGGAACGTATGGGTCGGCAGGTTGATCACCTCGCCGCCCAACTCGACGCCGCGGATGCGCACCGTCCAGCCGTATTCCTTGAAGGCGCGGTTGACGTTGGCCGCCATCGCATAGGCGGCGTTCATCCAGGCATATTTCTCGCCGCGGTGACCGTCGGTCTCCTCCTCGAAAGCGAATTCCTCGATCGGCTCCGTCTTGGAGCCGTAAGGCAGGCGCGCCAGCACGCGCGGCATGCACAGCGCGACATACCGGCTGTCGACCGCGTCCCGGAGGCCCTTCCATGCGGCGTAGTCTGGCGTGTCCATCAGCTTGCCGATGTCACGCGGATTCATGAGTTCGGTCCAGGAATCCATGCCGAGCAGGTTCGGGTCCGCGCCCGTGATCAAGGGCGCAAGCGATGCCGAGGCCACCTTGGACAGATCGCGCAAGAGCTGGACGTCGGTCGGCGCGTGGCTGAAGTGGAAGTCGGCGACGAGCGCGCCATAGGGTTCCCCGCCAAGCTGACCGAACTCGCTTTCGTAGATCGCCTTAAACAGCGGACTCTGGTCCCACCGCGCGCCGGGATAGGACTTGAGATTGCGATAGAGTTCCATCTTGCCGACGTTGAGGACGCGGATCTTCAGCGTGGCGTCGGTCTCCGAGTTGAAGACGAGATAGTTGAGGCCCCGCCAGGCGCTCTCGAGCTGCTTGAACTCGGGGGCGTGCAGAATTGCGTTCATCTGCGCAGAGAGCTTCGCGTCGAGAGCCGCGATCATCGCCTCGATCGTGTCGATAACGTCGGTCTTGACGACGCTCGTATCGGCCAGGGCCTGCGTCACCAGCGTCTGAACGGCGTTTTCGACTTCCGCCGCGGCGCGGTCGCTGCGCGGCTTGAAGTTTTGTTTCAAAATTTCGGAGAAGTCGTCGGCCTCGACAACCGCGGCTCCCGCGGTCTCCGCCTGTTTCTGTTCCTCAAGCTCAGCCATTGCGCAGCTTCCCTGTCACGCCGTGTTGGGTCAAATCGAGTTGCGACGAGCGAGCCCGCCGCGCGGAGATCTGGAGTCTTAGGCCGCTCCGCCTTCGCTCGGCTTCTGACCAAGCTTCGACTTCATCGCCGCCATCAAATCCGGATCGGCGAGCAGCTTCTTGAGGGTGTCTTCCGCGGCGACCTTTCCGTCCATGTAGCGAAGCAAATTCGACAGCTGCTCGCGCGCCTGGAGCAGCTTGGCGGTGGCGGGCACTTGGCGCGCGATCGCGGCGGGCGAGAAATCGTCCATTTTGGTGAACTTCAAATTCACCGACAGCTTCTCGCCGCCTTCATCGGCGCCGAGTTTGTTTTCGACCTTCATCGACACCGCCGGCTCGATCGCGGCCATGCGCTTGTCGAAATTGTCCATGTCGATGTCCAGGAACTTGCGGTCGACCATCTCGGCCTTGGCGACCGTCGAAGCGTTGCCCGAAAGATCGGCCAGCACGCCCATCACGAACGGCAGCTCGACGAGCCGATTGGCGTCGTACGGATCCTCGTAGGTGATGTGAACTCTCGGCTTGCGGTTGCGGGAAATAAATTTCTGACCGGAATTGCTGTTGGACGCCATGACGCCGCTCCCGTCTCCCTATGTCAACACGCAGCTTAGTATAGTGGCGGCGGAACGCAATATGATTTCCATCACACTACGGACGCGGGCGGGACAAATTGACAGCCCCCTGCTGATCCGCTTAGCAGGGCCGAACAGTGTGAAATCAGGTCGGAGCGCACATTATGAGAGGTTATCTGCCGGGGCTGGTCGTCGCCGGTCTGGCCTTCGCGCCCGCCCTGGCCCAAACCGCGAAGCCCGCTGCGCCCGATACCGCCAAGCCCGCTGCGAAGAGCTCCGCGGCGCCGTCGGCCGAGCCAGCCAAAATCCGGCGCGCCGAGACCATCGTCGACGACAACTGGACGGTCACCTGCGCGCAGACCGACCAGGCCGACAGCAAGCGCCTATGCTCGGCGGCGCTCAAGATCGCCGAGACCGACAAGGCCGGCGCGCAACGGATCGTGTTCACTTGGGTGATCGGACATCAGGAGGGCAAGCTCGCCTCGGCGATCTCCGTTCCCTCCGGCGTCCAGATCCCGCCGGGGATGGAGATCCGGATCGGCGACAAGGAGGTGCGCAAGGTCGGCTATTCGATCTGCATGCCCGACCATTGCGAGGCGCTGCTGCCGCTGGAGGAGACGGTGGTCAAGAGCCTCAGCGGAGCGCCGACGACCGAGATCACGATCCACGCGGTCAACGGCGCCGAGGCGAAGTTCACCGTGAACATGAAGGGCTTCGCCCAGGCTCTGGCGGACATCGGCAAGTAGGGCGGCGCCAGCCTCTGGCGAGGCGTGAGAGCGGGGTGATTTTCAATCCGGTTTCCCTGCTAGCAGGGAATTTCCTCGCGTCGCGGTCGGCGCTCCGTCCCGGGAAGTCCTGCATTGTCATGGTGTTGCCGGTTTTTCAACCCGCCGGTTGCTGGCCGGAGCGGGCGCGGAACAGGGAATTTCAAGCGCCCAAAACAGGGACCGAACAGGCGCTTTCGGCGCGGATCAGGGAAAGAACAGGCGGGCGAAACGAGGGCGCAAGAGCGGGCGCGGCCGGGTTGCAAAGCGCGGCCAGAAAGCGGCGGCCGGAGAGTTGATCCTCCGGGCGGTTGGGTTCGTTCCCGATGACCGGGAGCGGAGCACCCGAAGCGATTGGCTTCGCAAGCCATCGAAGGTCACTAAACCTGGCCACGACGCTCGCCTCGATCCGACAATCCTCGTTGCGTGCTCCATGCGGCGATCGCCTCTCCGCCACCGGAGTCTGCACATCAGAAGACTATCGGGGCCGCCGTTCGGGAAGATAATGAAACCCGCTAGAATTAAGCACGCGGGCGGCCCATTTCTGTGGCAATTGCGCAACACGCCCATGCGATCGGCGCCGGGCGGCCGGGCCGCCGCCACAATTCGCCACAAAAGCGTTGCTTTGACCCTTCGCGCAACGTAACCGGGAATGTGGGCAAATCGCGACTCGTTGTCGCGGGTTGGCCGCGTCTGGGGTCAAATCATTCAGCTGCGATAAGTAATTTATTTCACGGGGTGGCGACGATGCACCAGCAGGTCCGGTCTTTGCGCGGCGCAGTCGGTTTCGGTCAGGTGGGAAGCGGGGCCCGCCGAGCGCTGCTCAGCGGGGCGTCGATTGCGGCCCTTGCGTTCATGGGGGTTCTTGCGCTGAGCGCGCCTGTTGCGGCGCAAAGCGTCGGTGGCGCGGGCGGCGACGGCTTCAACAATCCAGGCAGTGGCGGAGCCCCGGGAGCGAACGGCGGCAACGGTTCGGCCACCAGCGGCGGCGGCGGCGGCGGCGGCGGCGCGCCGGACGGGGCGGGAGGCGCCGGCGGAGCCGGAGCCGGCGCTCTCGGCATCGGCGGCGCCGGCGGCGCAGGCGGAGCGAGCGGAGGAAACACGGGGGCCCCGGGTACTGCGGGTGGCGCAGGCATCGGCTCCGACGGCGGCGGCGGCGGCGGCGGCGCCGGCGGTTACGGGATCCGCCTGTCGACCGGGGGCACGGCCACGCTCCCCGGCGGCACCTTGCAGGGCGGGGCGGGAGGCGCCGGCGGAAACTCGGTCGCTGCCAATGGCGGCTCTGGCGGCCAAGGCGGCGGAGGCGTATTCATTTCGGCCGGGTCATCCCTTACTGAGACCGGCGGCCAAATTTTGGGCGGCGCTGGCGGGGCCGCCGGCACAGGCGCCTTCAACGGATCCGCCGGCAACGGCGGCGCCGGCGTTGTCCTGTCCGGCGGAACCTTCACATACAACGGCGGCGCCGTTTCCGGGGGCGCGGCGGGCGGCGCCGGCGCGAGAGTCGGCGACACGATCGACGCGGTTTCAACCGGCAATACCCTGTCGTTTGGCGCAGGGGCGAGCTTGACGGGCGCTATCGGCATCATCGGTTCCGGATCTAGTCTGACAGTAAATCAGACCGCCAACTCCACGACCGTCGCGAACACGATCACCGGGAGCGGATCGCTTCAGATCACCGGCGGCTTGAACACGGTCACGCTCTCAGGAGCCAACACCTACACGGGGGGCACGACGGTCACGAGCGGGACGCTGCAACTCGGCTCGGCGAGTGCGCTCGGCGCGGCGACCGGTACAACGACCGTATCGGGCGGCACGCTCAATCTCGGCGGCAACTCGGTAACGCAAGCCTCGGTCAGCGTCGGAGCGGGGGGCGAGATCACCGGTGGAAGTCTAACCCTAACCTCGGTGAACGGAATCTCCTCGTCGGGCGGCACCCTCAACAACATCACCGGCGGCGCCAATGTGACCACCAGCGGCGGCACGACCTTCTTCACTGGGGCAAACACATTCGGCACGGTGACCAACGCCCGTGGTGCGACGATTAACAACCAGGGTTTTACGACAGACGACTTAGTCAATCACGGTACTTTCAACAACAGTAGCGTGTACAACGCCAACGTAGCCGTCAACACCGGCACGATCACAAACACGACGACCGGGATCTGGACCGGCAACGTCAACGTCGGCGCCAACGTCGCCGGCGCCAGCATCACGAACAATAACATTTGGCAAGGGACAGGCGCCAACGCCGGCGGCACAATCGACAATGAGAATATCTGGAACGGGGCGATCAACAACAATTCCGGAACATTCGACAACGGGCAGACCTCGCCGTCAGCGATTGTCACCGGCGGGCTCACCAACGGCGTCACCGGCGTCAGTTTCGGGACGGTCAATGCCGCAGGAACGATCCAGGGCGCGATCACCAACAATGATTCCAGCAGTTTCACCGTGACCGGCGGCAATCTTGCCGGCAACAGCACGTTCAACAACAACGACACGGCCACGCTCAGCGTCACCGGCGGCAACTTCACCGGCATCACGACGCTGACCAACAGTTCCACCGCCGCGGTGGGCGTTACGATCGCGTCCGGCGAGACGCTGAGCGCAAACTCGGTCGTCAACAGCGCCGGCGCGACGATCTCGAACGCCGGCACTCTCTCCTCGCTTACCACTGCCCTTAGCAACGCAGGCACGCTGAACACGGACTCGGCGACTAGCGTCGTTAACGGCGGCGTGAACAATACCGGCGCCGTCAACGCGGCCGGGACGATCAACGGCGGCGTCAGCAACAGCGGATCCGGCGTCTTCACCGTTACCGGCGGGAATCTCGCCGGTAACAGCGCGTTCAATAACAGCGGAACGGCCACGCTCAACGTCACCGGCGGCAACTTTACCGGCGTCACGACGTTGACCAACAGCTCAACCGCGGCGCCGGGCGTCACGATCGCGTCCGGCGATACGCTGAGCGCCAACTCGGTCGTCAACAGCGCCGGCGCGACGATCTCGAACGCCGGCACGCTCTCCTCGCTTACCACTACCCTTAGCAACGCAGGCACGCTGAACACGGACTCGGCGACAAGCGTCGTCAACGGTGGCGTGAACAATACTGGCTCCGTCAACGCGGCCGGGACAATCAACGGCGCAGTCAGCAACAGTGGATCCGGTGTCTTCACCGTTACCGGCGGCAATCTCGTCGGCGACGGCACGTTCAACAATGCCGGAACGGCGACGCTCAACGTCACCGGCGGCAACTTCACCGGCGTCACGACGCTGACCAACAGCTCCACTGCCACGCCCGGCGTTACGATCGCGTCCGGCGATACGCTGAGCGCCAACTCGGTCGTCAACAGCGCCGGCGCGACGATCTCGAACGCCGGCACGCTCTCCTCGCTTACCAGCGCCCTCAGCAACGCGGGTACGCTGAATACGGACTTCGCCACCAGCGTCATCAACGGTGGCGTGAACAATACCGGCGTCGTCAATGCGGCCGGTACGATCAACGGTGGCGTGAACAATACCGGCTCCGTCAACGCGGCCGGTACGATCAACGGCGCCGTGAGCAACAGCGGATCTGGCGTCTTTACCGTTACCGGCGGCAATCTTGTCGGCAACAGCACGTTCGACAACGCCGGAACGGCCACGCTCAACGTCACCGGCGGCAACTTCACCGGCATCACGACGCTGACCAACAGCTCCACCGCCGCGCCGGGCGTTACGATTGCGTCCGGCGATACGCTGAGCGCGAACTCGGTCGTCAACAGCGCCGGCGCGACAATCTCAAACGCCGGCACGCTCTCCTCGCTTACCAGCGCCCTCAGCAATGCGGGCACGCTGAATACGGACTTCGCCACCAGCGTCATCAACGGTGGCGTGGACAATACCGGCGCCGTCAACGCGGCCGGGACGATCAACGACGCCGTCAGCAACAGCGGAACGTTTGCACTGCAGGGTAATCTTGCTGGCGACGGAACCTCGACCTTCACCAACACGTCGACGGGCACGCTGACAGTCGGGGCGTTCCAGTTCGGCACGACGGCGCACACCTTTGGCGCGCTCGACAACGCCGGGACCGTCACCGTTGCAGCGGGCGGCGGACAGATCAATGTCGGCGCGATCACCCAGACGGGCGGAAGCATCGACAGCTCCGGCGCCATTACTGCGACCGGCGCGATCGCGATCAACGGCGGCAAGCTCATCAACGAGTCCACAGGTACGGTGACAACCGCCGCGCTGACGATCGGATCCCTGGGCGAGGTCGACAACTCTAAACTGATCACCTCGACCGCCATTGTCACCAATGCGGGGACCTATGTGAGCGAAGCGGCGACCTCCGAGCTTGCGGCCGCTCTGACCAATACGGGGACGGTGACTGCCAATGGCGGCAAGATCGACGGGGCGATCCAGAACAACGCCGGCGGGAATTTCAACGTCGGCGGCGCATTCACCGCCGGCAGCACGTTCGCCAATGCGCTCGGCGCGAACCTGAACGTCAATACGGGGACCTTCACGGTCACCGGCGCCTTGACGAACTCGGGCGCAGTGACGGTCGCGAGCGGCGCCACGCTCGACGCTCGGACCCTTAGTCCGGGCATCACCAACAACATTGGCGGGACGATCGCGAACGCTGGCACGATCGACGACGACCTGAACAACGCAGGCCTCGTCAACAACAACTCCGGGGGCGTCTACAACGCCAACGTCGCCTCCAACACCGGCACGATCAACAACAATCTGGGCGGGACCTGGAACGGCAACGTCAATTCGGGCGCCAACACGACCGGCACGATTAACAACGCCGGAACCTGGAAGGGCTCCGGCGCGGGCAGCTTCAACGACGGCGGCACGCTGAACAACACCGGGACCTGGACCGGCGGGCTCACCAACAACAGCGGCGCGACCAACAACTCGGGGACCTTCACCGGCGGGCTGAACGTCCTCGGCGGGACGGCGACGAACCGAGCCAATGGCGTTATTGACACGGTCACCGTCTCGAGCGGGGGGAGCTTCGACAACCAGTTCAATGCCAGCGTCACTGGCAGCCTGACGAACTCAGGCACCGGCATCGTGACCAACGAAGGGACGATCGGCACGCCCGGAGTCGGGACGTTTTCTGTAGTCAACAACGCCCACGCGACTTTCACCAACAACTCGGGCGGCGTCGTTTACGGTCTGGACAACTTCGGAATCGCCTACAACTTCGGTACGATCAACGCCACCACTCCCGGTGGTGTCGCCCTTCAAAACGAGGGTGGCGGAAAGTTCTTCTACATCGGAACGGTCAACGGCCAGGTCATCAACGATGGCCAGATGTTCTACAGCGGCGTCGTGACCGGCAACGTCAACAACAACGCCGGCAGCACGCTCACTGTATCCGGCCTGCTGCAGGTGACCGGTGTGGTCAACAACGCCGGAAACCTTGAGGTTGGCGACGCCGCGGCCGTCCCGCCCGTGTCGACGGTGGGCATCCTGACCGTGGCCGGCCTTCTGACCAACTCCGGAACGGGTGTTTTGACCGTCGACGCCGGTTCAACCCTCGACGCGAACGGCGGCGTCTCGACCGCCGGGACCATCACGAACAACGGCGTGACCAGCGGCGCCGTCACCTCCAACACGGGCGGGATCACCAACAACGCGAACTGGATCGGCGACGTCGTCGCCGGCGCCAATGTCGCGGGCGGCGCGATCACAAACACTGGGGTTTGGACTGGAACCGGCAACAACGACGGCGGCACGCTCACCAACTCGGGGACCTGGACCGGCGTGATCCACAATAACAGCGGCACGTTCGCCAATCTGTCGCCCGGGACGGTCAGCGGCGCTCTGACGAACGGCGGGACCGCGACCAACAGCGGCGCATTGAACGGCGGCGTCAGCAACAGCAATGCGTTCGAGAATAAGAGCGGCGGCAGGGTCCTCGCGGGGCTTACAAATCTCGGCGGGACCGCGACCAACGATTCCGGCGGCACGATCGATACCGCGACCGTGACAGGGGGAGCGCTGAACAACAGCGGCGCGATCACGGCGACGGTGTCGAACTCGGCGATCTTCGCGAACATGACCGGCGGCACAGTCGGCGGGCTGCTGACGAATACGGCCACGGGGACCGCGACCAACAGTGGCGCCTTGAACGCCGGGGTGAGCAACAGCAACGCGTTCGAGAACATGAGCGGCGGCACGGTCGTGGGGGGACTTACAAATCTCGGCGGGACGGCGACCAACGATGCCGGCGGCACGATCGATACCGCGACAGTGACCGCTGGGACGCTGGACAACAGCGGCGCGATCACCGGGACGGTTTCGAACTCGGCGACTTTCGCGAACATGACCGGCGGCACGGTCGGCGGCCTGTTGACGAATGCTTCCGGCGCAACGGCTTCGAACTCCGGAACCCTGTCCGCCGGCGTTCTCAACAGCGGGACCTTCACCAACAACAGCGGCGGCGTCGTGAACGGAGGTCTGACCAACTTTGCCGCCGTCAATGCCGCGGGCGGGCAGATCAACGGCGCGATCGACAACAAGCCGACCGGCATGTTCACCGTGACGGGCGCCGTCGCGAGCACCGGCGCAAGCACGTTCCTCAACGAATTGGGGGCGAACCTCAACGTCAGTGCGGGCGGGACTTACACGCTGTCCGGTCTTCTGACCAACGCCGGAACGGTCAATGTGGCGTCCAACGGTGAGTTGAACGCGTCTGCCGGCGGCGTCCAAAACCAGGGGGGCGGCAAGATCGTCAATCTCGGGATCGTGCTCGACGATCTCAACAATGCCGGCCTCGTGCTTAACTATGGCGCGTATACCGCCACTGTCGCTTCGAATTCCGGCAGCATCTGCAATGGCTCGTCGAGTTCAAACGCGACTTGCGGGTCGATCAATAACAGCAGCGCGAGCTGGTCGGGGACTGTTGGAACCTCGACGACCGGCAACACGGGGACAATCTGGAACTACGGCACGTGGGACGGTTCGACCGGGGCAGGCGTCAGTTACAACGGCGGCGGAACGATCGATAACGAAAATAAGTGGGAAGGCGCACTCGTCAACAATGGTGGGACGCTTCTGAATAATGGGACCATCACTGGCGCAGTTACCGCCAACGGCGGCATAGTGAACTCTTCAAGCGCAAAAAGCGTGATCGAGGGGAATGTCACCCTTCCGGGCGCGACGGCGGACGTGTTCGCCCTGGGTACGATTGGCGGGACTGTCAGCGTAAACGGCTTCGGCTCGTTCTACGTGGGCGATCCCACCGCAGCGGCCATCCTGCCATTCACATCATTGGCCGCAGCTCAGTCTTACGATCAGAATCATCTCGGCCAGACGTTGAATGTGGGTGGTTCGGTAACCCCCGGCAGCACGGTGACGATCCCGGTCGACTTGGCGACCGGCAAAACGAACGTGATCAACATTGCCGGTTCGGCAACAAACGCCTCCGCAGGGCTGAGCGGCATATTGACCAACCCGGGGAACCTGCAGTGGGCAAACTCCCACCTCGCCTACACGAACAACTCGTTGCCTTTGACTTTAGCGGGGCAGCAGTTGCTTGCCGGAGCGAGCCAAACCGGCTTCTATCAGTACACGCCGGTGAACAGCGACTCGATCCTGCAGTCGCTAAAGGCGGGCGTGGTCTCGGCGCCGGCATCCCAGGTGTCGACCATCATCACGGCGCTGACCACGTCGTTCTTCCAGAACGCGCAGGCCTTCCTCGGCGCGCCCACCAATCCGACGCCGAACCTCTTATACGGCGGCGTCTGGTCACGCGGCGGCGGCGGCGCCATCACGCTCGAGTTGACGGCCAGCGGCGGAGGGTCGAGCTATTCGACCGAGACCAAGTCGATCAACGATATCGGCGGCTTCCAGTTCGGCATAGACGAGGGCCTGTACAACATCAACAATTCGAAGATGAACGTCCATCTCGGGTTGACCGCGGGCGAGGCGTTCGCGGCCTCATCCGATACGTTCAGCACGCCGGGTTTGTTCCAGACGTCGAACGGAGTGTCGACCAACGCCCAGGTCCCGTTCTACGGCGTGTATGCGGCCTTGACCGGAAACGGACTGGCCGCGACCTTCCAGTGGCGCCGCAACCTGTTCGACCTGAGTTTGACCGACCCGTCGCTCGGCACGCAGGGGCCACAGAAGCTGAACGCGCAGGGCAACACCGAATCCGTCGACGTCGGCTACCAGATCCCATTTGGAAACGGGTATTCGTTCACGCCTGCGGTGGCGTTTTTCTTCACCCAGACCAATGTGGACAGCCTCAGCGTCGAATTGGGCGGCGGCCCAATTTCGGTCTTCCAGTTCGACGGGCTCAACAGTACGCTCGGCCGGTTCGGCGGCCGTCTCGCGACCACCTATTCCCTGAACGACAATCTGTTCCTGGTTCCTTATCTGACGATCAACGCCTGGCATGAGTTCCAGGGCACTTCGACGACCAACTTCTCGCAGCCGGTCGCTTTCGCGGCCGGGGCTGCGCTGGTTCCGTCCGTTACGACAAACAGCGTCGGAACGTTCGGCCAGGTGAGCCTGGGCTTCGCGACCCAGTCGCCGAAGTCGGGGTTCACCAGCTATCTGCAGGCGGATCTGCGGGTCGGCTCGAACATTCAGGGCTGGGGTGTCATCGGCGGTTTACGATATAGCTACTGACCGGAGGGCGTGTTAGGGAACTGGCAAGCCATGGGTGGGTTCTATGACCGCGGGGGCGGATAGGAGATGGATCATGTCCAAGTCGCCACTGGTGATGCTCGCAGCGCTGCTGGGAGCAGGGCTCCTCAGTTCGGCCGCCGTGGCCCAGACCGCCGGTATCTTCGCCGGCGCTGAGTGCCGCGAAGCAAAGGTGGACCGGGTCATCGAAGGCAAGGTGCTTTCGAGCGACCCCGTCATTGTCTGCAAGCGCACCGATCAGTTGAAGTCGGCGTTGCAGAACGACGGAATTGCTGTCGCGCCGCCGCCGGTTCAGGCGCAGGCGAAGGCGGCGCCTGCAGTCGACAAGCGCAAGACCGAACACGTCGCGTTCACCCCGCCGATTCCGCAGGATCGGGAATGCGCCATGTTCAATTGCCCGACCTACATTCTGACCGGCGTCGGCGATTGACGGCTTGGGCGCTCGGGAACGGGCGCGGTTAAACAGGGCTGCGCCGGTTGTTTTCGATCGTCGCAGGCTTTCAAGACGCCGTTGTCGAACGTATGGTGTCAGATAGCGGGAAGGCGAAGCTTGGCCCTTTGATCCAAAGGGCGGGACGTTCCGCAAATAGGCTCCAGTCGGGAAACTGGCGGCGATGATGGGACGTTGCGCGCGTCTGGCGCTGGTGTTCGCGGCGGTCCTGGGCTCCGCCGGAGCGGAGTTGGCCAGCCTGGCGGACGCGAGCGGGCATGCGTCGGGCGCGGCCGAAGACGATCGCCGCATTGAGGCCCCGCGGCCGGCTCTTCAGGTTGCGCAGCTGGACGATGCGGCGGCCTGGGAGCACGCCAAGGCGTCCAACAGCATCGACGAACTGCAGGCGTTCAAGCACTTCTTCCCAGATTCTCCGCATGCTGCCGAGGCGGACAAGGCGATCGCCGACCTGCAGGAAGCAGAGGCGTGGGATCGGGCAAAGAAGTCCAACACGATCGCGGAATTGCAGGACTTCAAGCAACGCTTCCCGAATTCGACGCATCTCGGCGACGCGAACAGGGCGATCGCCGTTTTGCAGGAAGCAGTGGCTTGGGATCGGGCCAAGAGTTCCAACGCGATTGCAGACTTGCAGGACTTCAAGCAGCGCTTCCCGAATTCGCCGCATCTCGGCGACGCGAACAAGGCGATCGGCGCCCTGCAGGAGTCGGAGGCTTGGGATCGGGCTAAGAAGTCCAACACGATTGCGGACTTGCAGGACTTCAAGCAACGCTATCCGAATTCGCCCCATCTGGGGGAGGCGAACGAGGCCATCGGCGTCCTGCAAGAGTCAGAGGCTTGGGACCGGGCTAAGAAGTCCAACACGATTGCGGACTTGCAGGGCTTCAAGCAACGCTATCCGAATTCGCCCCATCTCGGGGAGGCGAACGAGGCGATCGGCGCCTTGCAGGAGTTGGAGGCTTGGGACCGGGCAAAGAATTCCAACACGATCGCCGGCTTGCAGGACTTCAAGCAACGCTTTCCGAATTCGCCGCATCTCGCCGAGGCGGACAAAGCGATCGCCGCTTTGCAGGATGCGGCCGAGGAGGCGAAGCGCAAACAGGCCAAAGCCGCAGCCGAAGAGGAAAGGCGGAAGCAGGAGGAAGCCGCGAAGGCGAAAGAGCTAGAAGAGGCGTGCCAGAGCGAGGCCGCGGACGTCGCCGATTTCGTCAAGGCGCGCAGCGTAGGCGCCCTCAATGCTTTGCGCTCGCGGGCGGCGTGTCCGAAGACGATCGCGGCGATCGACGCAGGGCTGCGAGACGTCCAGACTCAGGAATGCGCCTCCGAGCGGGACCAGGTGCGCGATCTCGGAACCGATCTCGACGCTCTGAAAAAGGCCGTCGCCGCGTTCACCTGCGACGTCGTGGCCGGGGCGGCCCGCAAAACCATCGCACAGCTCGAGCAGGAGGCGGCGCGCGTTGCGAAGGCGTGCGACGACGCCAAACACGAGATCGACGACACGATCGACAGCTTTGCCGTCGGCGCTCGTGAAAAGCTGGAAAAGTATCTGACGCGGACCGAATGTCCGGAGGCGCAGGCCGACGCGCAGGCCAAGATTAGCGACATCGGCGAACGCGTGAGCAACGCCCAGGACCAGCTGAAGAAACTGGGGTGCTACAAGGTCGAGCCGGCGAGCAAGCGGTACGACGGCGAGACGCAGGGCGCGATCGCGCGATTTGAGCGCGGCGCGAAGCTGAGCGGCGACGGGACGCGTCTGTCCCCGGATTTGATGCAGACGCTCGCCGCCTATACCGGCGACGACGCATGCCCGGCGCAGGCCGCCCCGCCGCCTGTCGCGTCGCTCCCGCCGCCCGAGGCGCCACGGGAAACGACGCCGCGCGAAGCTCCCCGCCCACGGGTCGAAAAGCCGGCGCCGTCGCCCTACGTCGAGCCGCGCAAACCGGCGCCTGTAAAGAGGCGCGAGACAGTCGAGAGCGCCCCGGCGCCCGTTCGACATGCCCCGCCGGCGGCGACCGCCGGCGGCGGAGCAAAGCCACAGATTTTCATTCCAAACTGACGCCGATCCAGTTTGTCGGCGAGCCGGCCTCGGCGGGCGTTTGACGATGAGCAGGGGCGAGACCGCCGGCCAAGCGGAAGCCTCGCGGCCGCGGCGATATCGCCGCGCCCGCCAGCCGCGCTCAGTTGACCAACATGAAAAAGTCGGCGCCGGTGGCCGCGGCTGCGGTTTTTCCCTGTTCGACGATCGCGGGCGCGAGCGCCTTCAGGTCTCCCCCGGAGCGGAAAGTGTCGAGCGCCGCAATCGGCTTGTCCGACGTCAGGGCGAGGACAAGCTGGATGGGCCCGACGGACCCGGGGTCTCGGGGCAGCGGGAGGCTGAACGTCGCCGAATCGCCGCCGGGTTGGGTTGTGGCGTCGATGCGGTAGGCTTTGCCGTCATTGTCGACGCGCATCAAATAGAGACGCCGGCCGCCGAGATTGGCGACGGTGCCCGTGAGCGGCTTGTTGCGGGCGACCCGGGAGTCGGCCAGAGTGACGCGCGGCGCCCCCGAGGCATCGACGTCGCCGAGACGGAGCAGGTCGAGCGCCGCGCATTCCGGCGGCACGATCACGCGCAGGCTCAGCTTTGGGTCTGCTCCCACCGCCTTGCTGAACGCATCCTCGAACCGGACAAAGGGCGTGAGTTGGTCGCCGACGCCGAGATACGCGCGCGCTTCGCCCGGGCCCGGCGCCGCCTTGACTAGGAAGCAATCGCCGCCGTCGTAATCGCGGACAAAAGCGGCCGCCTTGAGGTCCTCGGGCGAGGGCTCGAATTTCGCCGGCGACACGTTCAACTTGACGGCCATCCGGCCGGCGAGCCCGGCTCCAGTGGTCGCCACGACGTCGAAGGCGAACGATCCTGCCGTCGTCGGCTTGCCAGAGATCTGGCTGTGGCCCGAGCCGAGGTCGGCGAACGCCAGCCCGGCGGGCGGAGGCGGGTCCGCCCGCAGCGTCATCGGCGACGCGCTCGAGCCGCTGCTGAACGCGGGCAGGTCGGCGCTAAAGTCCTTCCCGACCGTCGCCGGGTCGAGGACGGCGAACGGCAGCGATGGGCGCGGGGCCTCGAGCTTGGCGGTCTGTTCGGCCGGTTTCGCAGGAGGCGGGGGAGGGGGCGCCGGCTGTGGCTTGTCCGCGATGGCCAGGGACGCTGTCATCTCAGCGCTTTTTCCGTCGCGGTTGACTGCGACGACACGCATGTTCGCCGCGCCGGGGCGCGTCGGCGCGCCCTCGATGACGCCCCTGCCGTCGCCAAGATCGCGGAAGCTCAAGCCGTCGGGAACCTGGTCAGCGGAGAGGCGCAGGCCCTTGCCGCCGGGGTCGACGAACGGGGGCAGCTCGGCGCGATAAGGGGCGCTGACGGTCGCCCCCGCCAGGTCGAGCGCGGTTTGCGGCGCGCGCGGCGTCGTATCGACCGGCTCCTCGATGCTTGCGACTGCCTTTGCCGGGACGCTCGCCTCCTGCGGCGGCGATGGGCTTGTCGGCGGATTCGCATCCGTCCTCGGCTGGGACTGCGTCTGCTCCGACCCTTGCTGCGACTCGGGTGCGGTTTTTGGCGTCTCGGTCTGCGGCGTTTCGGTCTGCGCCGTCTCGGGCTGCGGCGGAGCCGCGGGCGACGGAGTTGCGGGCTGCGCGTTGGGCGAGCCGAGCGGGGGCAGCTTTCCCAGTTCAGTCGGGCCCCCCTTGCCGGAGGGCTCGGGCGGCTGTGCAGGAAGCGGCGGCAGCAGCGGCTTACTCGCGACGCTGGGAGCGGCGGGACCGCGCGTCCCCGGCAAGAAATCGTCCTTGAAGACGAAGGCGACGCCGCCGAGGCTGGCGAGCACGACCACGGCGCCGACGATTGCGGCTGTCCGCCCGCTGGACGACGGCGCCGCCGTGTCCCTGGGCGCGGCAGGGGTGAGGCCTCGGACGGTGTGCCGTCGCCCGGCGGGGGGAGGAAGCGTTTGTGGGGTCCACTCGGCCACCGCCGCCATGCTCTCGGGCCGGTTTTCCGGCAGCGGCTGAAGCATTGCCTGGAGCAGCGGCCGGATCGCGGAATCGACCTCGGAAAGGTCGGGAACGACGCGCCGCTTGTCGATGACTTCCGCCTGCGAACCGCTCATGTCGAGCGCACGGCCGCGCGCGGCCTCCGCCAGCACCAGGCCAAGGCTGTAAATGTCGGACTTCGATGTCACGTCGCCGCCGGCCATGCCCAGCTGCTCGGGCGAAACGTAGTTGTATTTGCCGGCGAAACCCGAGCCGATGATCGTCTTCTTGCCCACCTCGAGCGAGCGGGCGATGCCGAAGTCGATGATCTTGGCGTTGCGCACATCGGCGTTGGGAAGAATGATGTTGTCCGATGAAATATCGCGGTGAATAACCCCAAGGCGGTGCGCCGTCTCCAGCGCGGAGGCGATTTGTTTGCGCAGGATGGTGACCTCGGGCATCGAAAGCGGCCCCGACGTCAGGCGGTCGCTCAACGACAGTCCGTCGACGAATTCCATCGCCAGGTAGGCGCGGCCGATGACCGGATCGACGGAGAACAGGAAATAGCGGACGATCGCCTCGTGCACGAGGTTATGGAGAATCGACGCCTCGCGCCGGAACAGCTCCATCACCTCGTCGTTGTTGGAGAATTCGGGGCGGATCATCTTGATCGCCACGATGTCGCCGGTCTGGATGTTGAATCCGCGATAAACCTCGCCCATGCCGCCCTGGGCGAGCATTTTCTCGATTTCATAGATGCCGTTCAGACGCGTCCCGGGCTTCACGCTGCCGAACGGGCGCGGCTGAAATACGGTTTTCTCCTCCACCGCACGTTCTCCGGAACTCGCCACTCGACGGCATTTCGTCAGGGCCGCTGATCGAGGATCCACTCGGCGACGCCAGCTTCCCTTGTATCCGCTCGCCGTGCCAAACCTAGCCTCGAAACGGACAATCGAAAACCGCTTTTCGCGCGCGCCTCTCTCTGATCGGCAATTTCGCAGTCACGCCGGCGGGCTCTGGGGATTGACGCCTCGTCGCCGATCGTCAAAGAATCCAGTAAGGCTCTGCGAACGAGGGCGTCGGTGAAGCGTCGGGTCGGATGGATTTTGTTTGGCGCCTCTGTCGCGATCGCTTGCGCCTCGGGCGGGCTGATCGCGTGGCGCCTCACGATGCGCCACGCGGCGGAGCCGTCGAACGTGGCGATTGCGCCACAGCACGAGACGCCGCAGACGCAGACCCAGGCCAAGATCTCGGGGATCATCGATCTGCCCGGCGATCCGGTTCTCATCCGGCGCGGGGCCGTGGCCGCCCCGAAGGATCTCCTGATCGCGGTGCCGGCGAAACTGACAGCGGACGGGATCAAACCGGGGTCGCCCGGTTATGCCGTCAGACAGGCCTACTTTGTCAATTCGACGCTGGCTTCGACCAACGGCGGCTACATGGGACATTTCCCCGAGGCGGGGCAGGAGGCCGACGCGCTCGCCGCCGAACTGGC
The DNA here is from genome assembly GCA_963822215.1 of uncultured Alphaproteobacteria bacterium. Lineage (GTDB taxonomy): Bacteria > Pseudomonadota > Alphaproteobacteria > Rhizobiales > Beijerinckiaceae > Roseiarcus. The sequence goes on along the minus strand of CAWGGX010000003.1, from coordinate 1,364,141 downwards.
CATGAATTCCCAGCTGGCGGAGGGAGAGCAGACCCAGGCGCAGATCGACGCCGGATCCGACGACGACGGCGGGGCCGACACGCCTCTGGACGCCCAGTCCCAGCTCCTCACCGGCACCAACAGCGACAAGATCGAGATCAACCCGGGCGGGGCGCAGGGCAAGCCACAGATTCTCGAGACGGTTCTGAAGCCGATCGTGGCCGAGAAGATCGGCGATCTTCTGATCGCCAACGGTTTTGCCGAGGAGAGCGCGCGGGCGATCGAGAGCGCTGCGGCCGAGCAGCTCCACGTGCAGACCCTGCCGCAGGGCAGCGTCGCTCTGGCGCTTGGCGCCCTCGACTCCGCCGGCGACTACCGGGCCGAGCAGATCACCATCTTTGAGAGCGGCGAGTACGTCGGGACCGTGGCGCTCGGCGAGAGCGGCGCCTATGGCGACGGGGCCGAACCGGACATTCCAACCGATTTGATCGACGATTCGGCCAGACTGCAGGAGGTCGCCGCGCATTACAGCGTGGCCGACGGCGTCTACAGCGCCGGTTTACGCAACGGCGTGCCGGAAGACATCATCCGCGAGGCGATTCAGCTGGTGGCGGGCAAGGCCGACCTCAAGGCGGCGCTCCAGCCGGACCAGACCGTCCGCATCCTCTTCGAGCGCGACTTCCGCGACAAGGCGAAAGCAGGGGGCCGCGTCATCTATGTCGGCTTGCACGGCGGCTCGCTCGACGTCGACTGCTACGCGTTCGAGCAAAGCGACGGGCGGTTCCGCTGCTTCGATCCGAAGGCCACAAGCGAAACGCCGACGCCCGAAGCGCGGCCAAAGTCGTCGGTCGAGAGCCTCGGCAGCAGCGGCGCCGCCAGCGTCGGCGGCATTCTCGCGCCAATCAAGGGCGCGCCGGTGACTTCGCTGTTCGGGATGCGGTTCCATCCCATCCTGCACATCCTCCGCCTGCATGCCGGGATCGATTTTGGTGCGCCCGTCGGATCGCCGGTCCGGGCCTCCGCCGACGGCAAGATCGAGATCGCCGGGCCGGTTTCCGGATTCGGCAATCACATCCGCATCCAGCATGACGGCTTCGAAACATCGTACTCGCATCTGTCGGAGATCCCGGAATCGATCAAACCGGGCGTCGCGGTCAAGCAGGGCGACATCATCGCCCTGTCCGGCAACACCGGATTGTCGACCGGACCGCACCTCCACTTCGAATTCTATCTCAATCACGAGCCGGTCGACCCGCTTCCTCATATGGGATCAGAGGTCCAGGCCACCGCGCCGGCGGCCGTCGCCATCCCGGCTTCGCCCTTATCAATCCCCGCCGGGGGCCCTTCTGCGGGGGCGACCGGCATGGAGATCGCGGCCTTCCCGGCAATCAAGTCTTATATCGACGGCGAGATCGCGGAGCTGACGAAGTGAGCCGGGTCAGTCGGGGGGCGCGGGCGCGGCGGCCGGCACATCGCAGTCCACCACGATGATGGAGACGTTATCGCTCGCGCCGCGGCCGAGCGTCAGCTTGAGGAGGTCGTCGCAAGCCTCCTGGGGATTGGCTGCGGCCAGCCCTTTGACGATCTCATCGTCGCTCACATGCGCGATCAGCCCGTCGCTGCACAGAAGAAACCGGTCTCCGGCGTGGACCTGCCCATCGACAATCTCGAGTTCGGCCTGATCGGAGGCGCCGAGCGCGCGCGTGATGACGTTGCGTCCCGGCCACGTCCTGGCCTGCTCCTTGGTGATGACGCCGCGGTCGACAAGCTCCTGGACCTCGGAGTGGTCGCGCGTCAGCTGGGAGAGCTTTGCGTCGCGGTAAAGATAGGCGCGGCTGTCGCCGCACCAGACGCAGGCGTAGTGGACGCCGTGAACGATCAGCGCGACCAGCGTCGTGCCGACGATCCGCTTGTTATGTGAGCGCGCCAGGCTCCTCAGCTCCGCGTTGACGCCGATGATCTTCTGTTCGAACTCGGTGAGAAAGGCGGGGGCGGATTCGTTGGGGGCGAGCGTGTTCAGCGCCTCCACCACCGCCTGGCTGGCGATGTCGCCGTTGCCGTAGCCGCCCATGCCGTCCGACACCGCCCAAAGGCCGGCCGCTGGCCGCGCCAGGACGCTGTCCTCGTTGTGCTCGCGAACCCGCCCGACGTCGGTGACGCAGCCCACCCGGAAAGCGAAGTGCTCGGTCACGTCGACACTCCTGAAGAAGCGGACGTCGCTTCGGCGAACGCGCCGGTGAGGAAGTCGGAAAAACGAGCCGGCGGCGGAAGTCCGATATAGGACAGAGCGCACGGGGGGAAGCCCTCGCCGCCGATCGTCCACCAGAATGACTGCGACGCGAACGCGCGGCGATGGCCGAAGCGTCGGGCCGCCAGAAGAGCCGCGGACACCTTGCCATCGGCCGTGTCGACCAGCATGCCTCCGTCGGACAGCTCGCGGACGCCCGGCGAGGTCGCGGCGCGGGCGTAGAGCGACGGCGGCGGCAAGGCCACCAGCGACTCCGTGATCGCTTCGAGCGTCGCGCCGGCGTCGAGCGCGCTCAGAAGCAGCGCCTCCGCGTCGTCGCACCACGGGCCGTTGTCGTCGATCTCGGGCGGCGCCAACTCGTCTCCGTTCCCAGAGGTGAAGATGGTGAGCGGGAAGGCGCGCCCGACCCCATCGACGGAGGGCATGACGGCGCCGATCAAGGCTTCGCCGCAGAAATCGGCGCCGAGCCAGTAGCGCCAGATCGGCGCGCGGTTGTAGCTCTCGACCCAGGCGGCTCCGATCGTCTGCTTAGCGGTCGCGACGCTGGCCTGAAGCCAGGGTTCCCACGTCTCGAGGAAACGACGCGGCGCATTCACGGCGACGAAGTCTCGCTTGGCCGGGAGCTTTCCGAACAGGCCGGCGCTCATCCTCCCCCCTTACAGGCCGTTTGGGCACTTGAACTGCCGCAGGTCCGACAGGCTCAGCGGATTGTTGAGCGACGACGAGGTGAACTGATACGACACCTCGCGGCCGAACACGACAAAGCTGACCTTGAGCGAGTTGCCGCTCTGGATCGACGACCCGGCGTCGACGAGGCGGAAGAGCGCCCAAGCGCCGGTCCGCTCCAAGCTCGACTTCCGGTCTGGCATGTCGGGCGCCATGGTGATGGACGCTGCGCCGGCGCCCGCGCCCGGCCATTGCACGCTCGCCGGGGCGAAGGGCGTTGTTCCCTGCTGGGCGACGACATTCGTCCCGTTGATCGACAGCGTCGCGGTCTGGGCGTCGCTGCTGAGCGTCAACGGCTTCACGTCGAACGCCACGTTGGGCACATTGCCGCCGGACGGGAAGAAGGCGTCCCGGATCTCGGCCGCGTATTGGAACTGGCGCAGCGTGGTCTCGGAGAGCTTGCGGGCGGGGTTCGGCTTCCACACCCAGACTTTGCCGGTGTGGTTCACCAGCGGGTCGAGATTGGCGGCGAAGAACTTGTCGATCGTCCCGTTCGGCGAGAACAGCTTGGCGAAATCGGCCATGGGCACGTCGCGATCGCTCTTGGCGAAGGGATAGCGGTTCGTGACGGTTTGCTGACAGGCGGAGGTGACATTCTCGGCCATGTCCTGGGCGATTTGGGCAAGATTGCTCGCGGCCGTATCGCGAGTTGCGTCGCTGGCGACCTTTTCGATCTGGCCCTCCAGCGGCTGGGGCAGGCGGCTCGCATTGGCTCTCAAGCTCGCCACCTGGACGTCGACCTGCTGCAGCGCCTGTTTCGCCTGAGCTGGGTCCTGGGCGGCGAGAACAAGCTGCCGATAAAGCTCGTTGAGATTTTCAATGAGGGCGTCGATCGGGCGCGAGCCGGTCGCCCCGTCGACCAGGATGGCGTCGGGCTTGAAGTAGGCTTCGACCGTCGCGCCGGGAACCTCGGCCGGCGGGTCGCCCGCCTTGCGCTGCGATTTGATCGCCAGGTCGATCGCCTCCCGGCTGGCGGTCCCGAACTGGTTCAGCGCATTGGTCCCCGCCTTCAGCGCATCCTGCTTGGCCTGCTGGGCAGCGGCATTTGCGCCGGTTTTGGGCCGCTCGCGCGTCAGGGATGTCTCGTCCCGAACGGATTCGTAAAGCAGCTTGATCGGCGAGGTCGGCGCGGAAGCGGCGGCGAGGCTCACATATTTCGGCTTGCCGCCGAGCAGGGACTTCAACTGCAGATTGCTCAGCGCCGCCGTCCATTGGGCGATGAAATCCTTGCTGTAAAGCGCGAGGATGCCCGGAAACAGGCTCACGTACTGCTGCTTGACGGCGGCCTGATCGCCCGAGGCCCCGAGCACCCAGTTCTCTTTCTGCAGCGTGTCGGCGATCGTCTGCATGCGGCCGAGAAGCGAGGTTATGAAGCCGTCGTACGTAAAGAAGCCGCGGACGCGCACAGTGTCGAGATTGGCGCCGTTGACCGCCTCGTACACGAGCGCCATGTCCGGGCCGCCTTGGTCCGCCGCGACCCAGTCCGGAATGCCGTCGTTGTGCGCCTCGGACCTCAAGAGCGTATAGGCGCGCTCGGCCACGGGCATGCGGGCGAGCGTGGCCTGCGCCTGCTCGACCAGCGGTCCGTTGAGCGAGACCTTGCGCGCGTTGCCCTGATCCAAGTCGAGCATCGCCTCGAGATGGGCGCGCAGCAGGGCGCGTCCTTCGGCGTAGGGCGCGCCCGGAAAGGCGCGCTCTTCCCAATCGCGGGTGAACCACGAGACGATCAGGCTCTTGTCGACCTCCGGCGCCTTGCCGCCGAGCATCAGATAGACCTTGAGCGCCTCGTAAACGAAGGCCGGGTTGTCGATGTTCTTCTGGATCTGCTGTTCAAGCGCCAGGATCAGGCGCGGCCGCATCAAGCGTTCGAGCGCGTCCTGGTACATGCTGACCGATGCGTCCTCCAGGCGCGGGCGCTGGCTCAGCCCGAACGTCTGGGCGAGCGGCGTCGCGTCGTTGCGCCGGGCGTAGCCCTCGGGCAGGGTCGGAAGGCTGCCGATCAGCTCGTAGATCGGGAGCAGACTGGGATCGGTGACCGAGGTCTGCTTGATCAGGGGGCCGGCGGCGTTGGAATAGTCGGTCACCCCCTGCGCGGTCGCCGCGATCAGCGCCCGGTTGTTCTCGTAGCTCATCCACCAGAGCCCGATGATCCCGAGGGTCGCCACGCCAATCAGGGTGAAGACGGCTGCGCGGACGGCGAAGGCGCGGCGGACGGCGGCAAGGTTGGTCGACACCCAGCCGGCCTCGGGGAAGATCACCTTCGTCATCAGGTCGCGCAGGAAGAAGCTCTTGCCGACCCCGGAAAAGCCGGCGGCGGCGTAGCTCTCGACGCCGTAGCTCTTCTGCAGGGCGCCGATCAGGGTGTCGAACGGCGTGCCCTCCTGGGTGCCGGAGGTGAAATAGAGGCCGCGCAGGGTCGCCGTGGTCTGGTAGCGCGTCGGCTCGAAGATGCGGTTGAGGAAATCGGCGATCGGCTTGCGCAGCGCGCTCAGTTGAGCCGGAAAGCCAAACAGGGTGGCGCGCGAGCGCAGGTCGGGCTCCTCCTGCAGGCGCTCCGGCATGCGGTCGTTCACGCGCTGGATGAGAAGGTCGATTTCATCGGGAACCTTGCCGACCTGATTGGCCTTCTTGTCCGCCTTCGCCGCGGTCTGGAAGGTCGCGCCCCAAACCGTCTGCCGCCGGGTCTCGTCGAGATCGGCGAAATACTGGGCGAAGCCGACGACGAGGTCCATCTTGGTGAACATCGCGTAGACGGGAAAATCGACCTTCAACTCCTCATGCAACTCGTTGAGGCGTTTGCGAATCGCGTCGGCGTGCGCCGCTGCCTCGTCAGGCGGGAGGTTGACGACGTCGGCGATGCTGATGGCGACGATGACGCCGTTGATCGGCTGCTTCGGCCGGTTCCTGGCCAGCATCTCGAGGAAGGCGAGCCAGCTCTTCCGGTCGACCTTGGCGTCCGAATCCTGCGTCGTGTAGCGCCCCGCAGTGTCGATCAGCACCGCTTCGTCGGTGAACCACCAGTCGCAGTAGCGCGTCCCGCCGACGCCCTGAACGGCCTTGGCCTGATTGTCGGCGGCGAGCGGAAATTTCAGCCCCGAATTGACCAGCGCGGTCGTCTTGCCCGCGCCCGGCGGTCCGATGATCAGGTACCAGGGCAGATCGTAGAGCGCGTTGGCTCCAGATTTCCCTGTCCGCCGAAGGGTCTCGAGGGCGTCCTCCATCTTCTCCTTGAGGACCGGCGCGTCGCTTTCCTCGGCGACGGACTCGGTCATCGCCTGCGCAATAGCCCTCTCCGCTCGCCTGCGGGCGATGATCCGCCAGGCGATCGAGCCGCCCACGACGAGAAGGATGACGAGAATGATGAGCGTACGGGTGACGACGCCCTCGAACGGCTGCACGTCGCCGATCGAGACGAGCGGCCCCGCCAGCCAGACGAGGGCTGACAGAACCAAAGCGCCGACGATGCTGAGCGCCACCCAGAACCAGCCGACTCCGGTCATCCTTCAACCACTCCTCATCCTCGCGCCGATCGCTTCGCCGGAGCCGTCAATCTGCCCGCGGGATCGAAACCTCGACACGCCGGTTCTTGGCCTTATTCGCTTCGACGTCGTTCGGCGCCACCGGATTGGCTTCGCCCTTGCCGGTCACGGCCAGGCGCTCGGGATGCGTGAGCCCCGGCTTCAGCGCACCGGCGACGGACTTTGCGCGCGCCGCCGATAGTTCGAAGTTGGAGGGGAACGCAATCGTGTGGATCGGATCGTCGTCGGTGTAGCCGTCGACGTGGATCGCGCCCGGCTCCTTGTCCAGCGCGGCCGAGATCTTCTTGGCGATCGGCGTGAAGCTGTCGTTGGCCTTGGCTCCGCCGGAGGGAAACAGCACCAGGCTGCCGATGCGGATGAAGATCGTCGTGGCCGACTGATCGGCGTCCAGCTTGCCGGCCAGGATTTCCGGCGCCAGCGCGGCGCGGATCCGCTGGAGCTGCGTCGACGTCTTCGGCGCGGGATCCGGCGGCGGCTTGACCACGGTTTCGCGGGCGATCGTGAGTTCCGTGGCGGGATGAACCTGCGCCATGGTGAGCGCCAGCGCCTCGGCCTGACCGGACAGCATGTTGCGCAGCGCGAGATAGGTTCCGAGCAAGACGACGCCAGCCACCGCCGCGACCGACCAGACCGGAATCTGAAATCGGCTTCCCGCAAGCGCAATCGTCTGGCCGCGCCAGTGGGGCGACAGATCCTCGATGGTTTTGGGCTGGTTGCGCCGGATCGTCTCATACAGGTCGCGGCGAATCTGCTGCAGTTCGCCCTGGCCGCCGGTGGCCCGGTATACGCCTTCGAAGCCGAGGCTCAGGCACGCATGCATGAGCTCGAGCAGGCCGAGGTTCACCGCTGGATTTTGCTTGGCGCGGTCGAGCTCCTGGAAGAAGCGCACGCCGCCCATGCGTTCGTTGAAGAAGCGGACGAGCATGTTGTACTGGGTCCAGACGCGGCTGTCCTCGCTGGGCAGATTCTGGACGATGTCGTCGGCAGTAGCGGCGAGCGCGTACTTGGCCGCTTCGATCTGGTCGCTGGGCGCGCCGGCCGCCCGGGCGTCGACTTCGAACTGCTGAATGGCCTGCGCGACCTGATCCATGAGCTGGCCGGCCCCCGCGCGCGCCAGCGAAGCGCGCAACCGGCCAAGCAGGAGCAGGAGCGACGCGGCGGCGCGGGCCAGCGGGCTCGAGGCGACGGTGACGACGTCGACCGAAATGTGCGGGGAGACTGGCGCTGGCGTCATCGGCAGCGGCGCGGCTGGGGCGACGTACGGCCGCTGCTGGGCGGCCGGGGCGCTCATCCAGTCGTCCCAATTGCCGCGCCCCGGCTGGCCGGCCGGCGGCGGAGCCGAACGGGGCGGAATGTAGGGCGGCTGTCGCGGCGGCGGGGGCGGGGTGGACGGCGGTGGCGGCGGAGGATAGGAGACGGGCGGGGTCGGGGAGGACGACGGCGGCGCTCCGCCCGCGGGCGGCGGCGGCGAGGGACTTGGCCCGCCGGGAGGCGGCGGTCGCCGGCCGCCGGGATTTGGACGGATGATAGTGCGGTCGCTTCGGCCGAACGGATCGTCGTCGTTGCTCATCGACGGTCTTCCCTAACCGCCCAGAGCTCCATCTGGAGTTCCGGCCAGTCGCCTGCGAAATGCATGCCGATCGCCGTGGCCTGGCTGAATTCCGGCCAGAGCGGCGAGGTGCGGTCGAAATAGAAATACACGTGATCGGTGATGGCGCGAATCTGCGGCGGCGGCGTCGGCAGATGGACGAGCGGAACGCCGGGCAGGTGGGCGTGCACGATCTCGTTCATCTTGGTGTTCGGCCCGACCTTGAGGAACGCCGGCAGGCTGTGCTGGATTTCGGTCAGCGGGCGACGCGCCGACACTTCGAGCACGAAGGTCGCGTTGCGGAACAGGGTCCGGTCCTTGATGGTCGAGATATACGCTCCCTGCGCTCGCTCGATCAGCTCGAGCCGAATGGCGCGGCGGTCGAGGCGGGCGCTGAGGAAGTCCTGGATGTCGCGCAGGACGGGAGAGAACACGCTTTCGAGGTCGTCGTGATTATACACGCCGTATTCCCGCGCCCGCCGCTCCTGTGTTGCAAAGGTCGCAAGTTCGCCGGCTATACGCAACAGCCCCTCGTAAAGCCGCTCCGGGTGGACGTAGTGCGATGAGCGGAAATGCTTGAGGACCGGGATCTCGCGGTTGAGCGCCTGAAGCATGAGATAGTCGGCGCTCTGCAGGCCGCCTCCCGCGGTTGCGTCCGCAGCATAGCGGGCGAGCTCGTCGAGCTTGTTGCCGATCCAGCCGATGACGCGATCGAGCCAGCCCTGAACGGTCGGATGCGCCGCGCACACCAGCACCGGCGGAGCGAACTTCTCGTCGAACACGATCGTCCGGTCGTGCACCTCGACGATGCGGGCGATCGGCAGGCCGACGTAGCCGGGCTTGGCGGTCTTGCGAATCTCGTAGGCGAGCCGTGGGTAGGCCACCTCAATTTCCTCCTCGACCCTCAGATTGGAGGTCGAATCGATCACGCGCTCGGCGCCGAGAACATATCGCGCCGCGTTTTCCGCCTGCTCCGGGCTGACCTCACGGCTGTTGTCGGCCCGCGCTGGCATCGTCAGCCAGACGAGCTGGCCCGCAGCGGCCTCCGGCGTTGTGATCGGCGCCGGCGCCGGGCATTCACTGGGAAAATCGAAGAGGCCGCCGTCGGGCATGACGCCGGCGCCGCGGCGCAAGGCGAATTTGCTCTGTTGTGCGAGATCGCGATCGATCTCCAGCGTCGAGAAACCCCACGGATAAGGCGTGATTTGTCGCGTCCGGCTTTCGAGCGCGTTTTCGAGATATCTGTCGCTCTGCTGGAGATGGTGCGGCCGGAGGAACAGTCCCTCCGACCAATGCACCTTGGCGTTCCACGACACTCCCGCCCCCTTTCCCGTTCCAGTCCCCGCCTGCGTCCGTTTTGCGCCGGCGGCGGCGAGACGGACTGAGTTCCAGGCGCATAGGCCGCCTCAGCCCTTGTTCTGCAAGCGGTCGTAGGCCTCGGCGAAGAGCGCAGTGAACGCCTCGAACAGGCGACCGTCCGATCGTTTGGTCTTCGCGCGCCATCGATCGACGTACATATCCCACAATTTCGCCTTGCGCGGAACGACGAGCGCGCCGAGCCCCCTTTCCGTCGGGACCGAACGATCGATTTGGTCCGGCGCGAGATCGTCAAACAGGGCGTCGAGGGCCCCCTGCATCGCGCCGTAGGTGAGCATCTGATGGGTCTTGAGGTCGCGAAAGCTCTCCTCGATCGTGGTCCGGAGGTCGAGATATTGCCGGGTCTGCGGCCCGAGGAGGATCGTCAGCGCCTCTTCCACGGTGCCGGTGAACTTCAGCGGATTGTTCTGCATCGACCGGATCATCGTCCGGCTCGACGAGCGCATCAGCGTCTTCGATTCGGCGCGCGAAGACAGCAGCACCTGGAGGTTTTGCGCCATCAGGCGCAGCGCGAGGCCGATTTCGTCGGCGAGCGCTTCCGGATCGCGGCCGACGATCGTCTGCTCCGGAATACCTGCGGCGCGTGCGACGCGCTGCAAAAGATCGACCCCGCCGGCTCGGCTCGCCGCGACGGCCGGGGGTTCGACCGGAGGCGGGACGGTCGGATGCCGCGGCGGAGCGGTCACGGGCCTCGGCGGCTGGGTCTCGGGTTGCACGATCGAACGCCGCGGCTGAGGCGGCTGCGGCGGCTGAGTCGGATGGGGGGCCGCCGGCGCGAGCACGGGGCCGGAGTTCAGCCAATCGTCGGCGCCGGTCGCTGGCGGCGAACCGGCCGGCGTGTCGGCGGGCGCGATGAAACTTGCAAAATCGAGAAAGTCCGGCGGCGGCTCCTGCTGAGCGGCCGCCTGATACGCGCTGCGGTCGTCCGGCGCGGCGGCTTCACCCACCTCGCCCCACACGTCGCCGTTCGCGGACCCGGCGACCGCAGCATCCACGGTCACACCGGGCTGCGCGCCGGACCTGCCCTCCACCTCGACCGCGATGATGTAGGGGCCGATGCTGAGCCGGTCCCCGTCACGCAGCAGATAGGGAGCGTCGAGCCGGTATTGCGCGCCATTGACATAGGTGCCGTTGGTCGAGACGTCGTGCAGCCAATAGCCGCCGTCGCGAAAACGAATTTCGCAGTGCTTGCTGGAAACGGTGCGGCTCGGGTCCGGGAGGGTCCAGTCGAGGTGGGTGTCGCGGCCCATATCAAGGCCGCGTCCCTTCACTTCGACTTGTAGCGGACCCCCGTCCGCCAACCGATCCAAATTTTCAATCCAAAGTCGGAGTGTCATGTCCTCGTCCAAATCGAGGCGGTTTCGAAATCGAATTGTTTCCGCCTTCCCATACGAATGCAAGGCGCACGTTGTAAGGCAAGCGTCCGGTCGGCGTCGCCGGAACCCCCGCCTCGAAGCCGGGCCGGACGACGCCTCGGTCAGCGCCGGCTCCTGTGCGGCGCGGCGCCGGCGGTGAGTTTCCTCCCGCCGGCGTCGTTCCGGTCGTGTGAACCGCCGCTCAAGCGACGGCTTTCTTTCGACCCAATCGACGGCGAATTTCGGGCCGAAGGCGCGTTCTTAAGACGAGCCCGACAGCGATGGCGCCGCGAACTCGCTTGCAGTTTAACCCAGCTGCGCGGCGAGCGCTGTGGCGCGGATCACAGCTCGACCGGCGTCGGCCTTTTGCGAAACGCGGGTGCAACGACGCTCCAACGCCCCGCCGGCAAATCCGCTGTCCCCCTCGCGCCCTCCCGCCCGAACCCTTCCCACGTTCTTTATCGTGGTGAGAGACCAATAGATTTCGGCTTTTAGCGACAGTAGATTTGTAAAATGCAGAATCTGTGCTATGGTTGCTCTCATCGGGCAATCAAGCCGAGCGGGGCCGGCGAGGATGGCATGGACGAGGAGAGGCCGCTTAGGGCGGACGATGCAATGCAGCCGGGCGGCGCCGTCCGTGAGCGCGGGCTCGGCGACCGGCGCGCTCGCCGATTTTTCCCCCCGCAGCCGCCAAGGCGACGGCCGGCGCGACCCCTTCGGCCGAATCTCACGCCCGGAAAAATCCCTGCAACGCCTTGAAAAGGCTCAAAATGAACTCGGAAACGGCAAGCCGCAAGCCGCCGACGCTTTCCTCCCGCATGGAGCGAAAGCGCAATGGGGGAGGGTGGTGGAGGGCGCGCGCCGGGCGACGCCCGGGTAAGGAAGTTTTTTTCCCCTTCATTCGCCCGTAGCCCCTTGATAAGCCCTGATTCGCGGAGATTTTTTGAAATTTTTGGAAGGAAATTGAAATGTTTTGAAGCGGCCGCGGAAAGAAATTGAAATCTTTGGAAGCCGTTTGAAGGAATCTGAAGCCCCCCGCTGGACGCGGGTGGGCTCCTCGGGAGAAGCCCCTCTCCCACCGGGAGAGGGAAACCGCGAAGCGGCAGGGTGAGGGTTAGCTAGCGCGAACTCATTGCGTCATGCTCTAAGCGCCGCCTTTCGGCGCGATCGCCAGGATGGCCTCCGCGGCCTTGAGGTGCGGCTTGTCGATCATCCGGCCGTCGATCCTGACGACCCCGGCGCCGCTGTCCCTGGCGAACGCCTCGACGACCTGCTTCGCCCATCCGATCTCGGCGGCGGTCGGCGCGAAGGCCGCGTTGACCGCTTCGATGTGCTTTGGGTGGATCACCGCCTTGGCGGCGAAGCCGTCGCGGCGCGCGGCCGCGGCTTCCGCTGCAAGGCCGGCGAGGTCGTCGATCCGCGTGTAGACCGTGTCGCTGGGCGCGACGCCAGCCGCCCTGGCGGCGATCAGGCAGAGGTCGCGCGCCAGCCGGAACGGCGAATGAAAGCCGCGCTCGTCGGCGTTCGAGGTGGAGCCGAGCGAGGCGGCGAGGTCTTCCGCGCCCCACATGAGGCCGGCGAGGCGCGGGCCCGCCCTGCCGTAGCTGTCGAGGCGCAGCAGCGCTTTCGCCGTCTCAGTCGCGATTGCGATGATGCGGACCGCGCCGACCGGCAGGCCCAAGGCCGCCTCGACGCCGTCGAGCCAGGCGGCCGCCTTGGCGACGTCCTCGCCGGACTCGCATTTGGGAAGCATGATCCCGTCGGGCCGACCGGGCAGCGCCGACGCGATGTCGCCGAGCGTCCGCCCGGTGTCGAGCGCATTGACCCGCACGTAGATCGTCTGCGCCCCTCGATCGCCGTCGAGCATCGCGCGCGTGGCCGCCCGAGCCTCGTCCTTGCGATCCTGAGCGACGGAATCCTCGAGATCGAGGATCAGCGCGTCGGCCGACGTCAGCCGGGCTTTTTCGAACTTGCGGGGGCTGTCGCCGGGCACGAACAACAGGGATCGCATGGGGTGTCCGCCTTCGTTCCTCGCATCGGTCGTCCGCGTCTGCGGCGGCGGTCTAGGCCATCGCTTCGGCGGACGACATCCTGCCGGACCGCGTCTCACGCCTCAAGGCGTTCGAGAAGCCTCAGAACCGTGCGCCAGTTCCGCAAAGTCGAGACGGTCCCGAACGCCTTGTCGAGGCGCGCGTTGGCAAGGTTCGCCTTCGCAACGCCGTTCGGCAGCCATAGATAGACGTCGGCCCCGGCGCGCGGTCGCCGCCACGCGTGCTCCCGCCGCCCGGAACGCTCGTTCGAGGTCGACCATCTTCAGCGGCCGCGCGCCGCCGACGTCGACCCTTCTGGGCGGCGCCAGCGTGCGCGTGGATCAACGGTCCTGGCGCTCAAAGTCCTTCGCCTCCTGCCAGAGCGCTTCCATGTCGTCGAGACTGGCGGCTGCGGGACGCTGTCCGCGCTCAGCCAGGCGCTGCTCGATATGCGCAAACCGTCGCTCGAATTTTGCGTTGGCGCCGCGCAGGGCGGCTTCGGGGTCGATCTCGACGAAGCGCGCCAGGTTGACGGCGGCGAACAGAAGGTCGCCCATTTCGGCGGCGAGCCGGTCCCTCGAACCGGATGCGATCTCGGCTTCCGTCTCGGCGATTTCCTCGCGCAACTTCGCGACCACGCCGGCGACGTCGTCCCAGTCGAACCCGACCTTGGCCGCCTTCTCCTGCAGTTTCAGGGCGCGCGTCAGCGCCGGCATCGATCTCGGAACGCCGCTGAGCGCGCCGTGCGGCGCTTCGGCGCCGAGACCCGCACGTTCGCCGCGCGCTTCGGCGCGCCGGCGCTTCTCCTCGGCCTTGATTTGCCCCCAGAGCGCCTTCACCGCGTCCGAGTCGAGATCGCGCGCGTCGCCGAATACGTGCGGGTGCCGGCGGACGAGTTTGGCGGTGATCGCCTCGACCACGCCGCCGAAATCGAACAGTCCGGCCTCCTCGGCCATGCGGGCGTGGAACACGACCTGCAGCAGAAGGTCGCCGAGCTCCTCGCGCAGGTCCTCGGTTTCGCCGCGCTCGATCGCGTCGGCGACCTCGTAGGCCTCCTCGATGGTGTAGGGCGCAATCGACGCGAAGGTCTGCTCGAGGTCCCAGGGGCAGCCGGCCTCCGGGTCGCGCAGCGCGGCCATGATCTCGATCAGGCGATGAATGTCGCGGGATGGCTGCATCAATCGAGGCCCTCGGGCGGGGCAGGCGCGCGACGCGCGTCCGCCGCGTCATCGGTCAAGAGACGAAAAGAGCGCGGCTTCGGGCCGCGCTCCGATTCCTGCCGATCGGGCAGGGGCCCGGTCAGAGCGACAGCGAGATCGCCTCGCGGCCCTTAGGCGTGTCGACGACGCGCATGTTGACCTGCTGACCCTCGGCCAAGCTCGTGATGCCCGCGGGACCGAGGATCGAGATGTGAACGAACACGTCCTTACCCCCGTCCTCGCTCGCCACGAAGCCGAAGCCCTTGGTGTCGTCGAACCACTTGACTTTGCCGGTCACGCTCACGGCGGTCGACGGGTCGGGCGCAACGCGCCGCGGCCGCGGCCCGTCGCTCGATGGCCGGGACGGGCGCTCGACTACGCCGGCCGTGTCGACCTCGATCACTCGCGTCACCTGCGCGCCCTTGGCGCCGGCGCCGACCTGGACCTTCAGTTTCGCCCCGGCCGGAACCGACTCGTGCCCCGCGTTGCGCAGGGCGTTGGCGTGCAGGAACGCGTCGCCCGCGCCGCCGGCAAGCTCGACGAAGCCGTAGCCCTTGTCCGCCTTGAACCACTTGACCGTGGCGTCGACGGCAGGCGCGTTGGAACTCATCGGTCCCGACGACGGTCCGCCCATCGGCGCTCCGCCAAAGCCTGCGTCCGGTGCGCCGCCGAAGCTGCGGCGGGGCTTCGCATCGTAGGACATCGGTCCATCATCGTCGAAGCCACGCTTGCGCGGCCGAAAATCCTTACCCTTGCTCATGTCCGTCCAAAATCTCCAACCGATCCCTGTTCGCCCGAGACGAGTTGCCGCCCCTCATGATCGCCGCTCGAGCAGCGAAACTCACGCAAGTCCGCCACAGCCAGCCGATGTCGGCGGGACGCAGCTCCCCAATTTCATCGAAGTCTTCAAGAGCTAAGGCCTTTCGGCGGCGGAAGCGGACGAACTGAACCCCGCGGCTCCGCCACGCGCCAATGACGGCTGAGCGCTGCTTGCCGTCCGCGCAAATTCGAAATCAACCACCTGAATCATCAACTCTTCGCCCTCTCGTTCGCAAGATGCGAACGGAGCCCGCCTACGATTCCTTACAGCATTTTTTGCGCCAATTCCAGCCGTATTAGCGCGCCATTGCGAAGGATTTGACGATAGCCACATTTGGGCCGGACGAAAAGCGCTCACACGTCAACCAGTTCAACCGCTTTTGGAGCGCGTTCCTGGATGAAGGCGAAGCGCGCCTCGGGCTTTGCGCCCATCAGGCGTTCGACCGCCTCGGCGGTGGCCGTTCGGTCGTCGGCGACGATCGCCACCCTGAGGAGCGTTCTGCGCGCCGGGTCCATCGTCGTCTCCTTGAGGTCGCGCATCGGCATTTCTCCGAGGCCCTTGAACCGGCTGACCTCGATCGGGCCGCGGCCGGGGAAGCCGGACTTCATCAATTGCTCCTTGTGCGCGTCGTCGCGCGCGTAGATCGACTTCGCCCCTTGGGTCAGCCGGTAGAGCGGCGGGACGGCGAGATAGAGATGGCCGTCGTCGATCAGCTTCGGCGTCTGCCGGTAGAAGAAGGTGATGAGGAGGGACGCGATATGGGCGCCGTCGACGTCGGCGTCGGTCATGATGATGATCTTGTCGTAGCGGAGGTCCTGGGCGTGATACTGGGGGCCGGCGCCGGAGCCGAGCGCCTGCAGGAGGTCGCCGAGCTGTTGGTTCTGCGCAAGCTTGTCCCTTGTCGCCGACGCGACGTTGAGGATCTTGCCGCGCAACGGCAAAACCGCCTGGGTCGCTCGATCGCGGGCCTGCTTCGCCGAGCCGCCCGCGGAATCGCCTTCGACGATGAAGAGTTCTGACCCTTGCGCGGAGGAATTGGTGCAGTCGGCGAGCTTGCCGGGCAGGCGCAGCTTGCGAACCGCGGTCTTGCGGGCGACGTCCTTCTCCATCCGCCGCCGGACCCGCTCTTCGGCGCGCTCGATCGACCAGTCGAGCAGTCGGCCGGCCTGGCTCGGCGCCGCGGCGAGCCAATGATCGAAGGCGTCGCGGATCACGCCGTCGACAATCCGCGCGGCCTCGGTCGTCTGCAGACGGCCCTTATTCTGGCCCTGGAACTCCGGCTCGCGGATGAAAACCGAAATGAGGGCGGCGCAGCCCGCCATGACGTCGTCGGTTGTGAGCGCTCCTGCGCGCTTGGACTGGCCAATCCGCTCGGCGTGATCCTTCAGTCCCCGCAGCAGGGCGGTGCGCAGGCCCGCCTCGTGCGTGCCTCCGTCCGGGGTTGGGATCGTGTTGCAATAGGAATGGACGAAGCCGTCCGCCCCGGCGAGCCAGGCGATCGCCCATTCGACGGTGCCATGCTTGCCCTCCTTCTCGACCCTTCCGGTGAAGACCTGGTCTGCGACCAGCGGCTCGCCTTCGATATCGGCGGCGAGATAGTCCTTGAGGCCGCCGGGAAAGCGGAACACGGCGTCCGGTGGAACCTTATCCGGCTCGGCGATCAGCGAAGGCGCGCAGCGCCAGCGAATTTCGACCCCGCCGAACAGATAGGCCTTCGAGCGCGCCATCTTGAAGACGCGCGCCGGATCGAAGCTTGCGGCCTTGCCGAAGATCAGCGGGTCGGGCCGGAAGCGCACCTTGGAGCCGCGGCGGTTCGGCACCTTTCCGACGACGGTTAGCGCCGAGGTCGGCTTGCCGCGCTCAAACGTCTGACGATAGAGCGTCTGTCCGCGCGCGACCTCGACTTCCAGCGCTTCTGACAGTGCATTGACGACCGAGACGCCGACGCCGTGCAGACCGCCCGACGTCTCGTATGCGCCGCTGTCGAATTTTCCGCCGGCGTGCAGCATCGTCATGATCACTTCGAGCGCGGACTTGTCCGGGAACTTCGGATGCGGATCGACCGGCATGCCGCGGCCGTTGTCGAGCACGCTGAGCCAGCCGCCGACTTCGAGCGAGACCTCGATGAAGGTGGCGTGACCCGCGACGGCCTCGTCCATCGCGTTGTCGATCACCTCGGCGAACAGGTGATGCAGCGCGTTTGCGTCGGTGCCGCCGATATACATGCCCGGACGCCGGCGGACCGGCTCGAGGCCCTCGAGCACCTCGATCGAGGCGGCGTTGTAGTCCGCTTCCCCGGGCGTGCCGCGGGAGACGGGCCTTATCTTCGCAGGAACGGGCTTGCCGCGCTGCGGCGGCTGGGCGCCGAAAAGATCGTTCATGGGTCCGTTACTGGGTCAGGCGATTCGCTTACCGGGAAGATAGCACGCGGACCGGGCAAGCGAAGGCGGACCGCGCCAGCTGGCGCTCAGGGATGGCTCCCGCGACCAGATTCGCCCGAGCTTACTGCCCGGTCAGCAGCGCGCGCGTCGCGGCGGTTACGTCCTTGTGCCGCATCAGCGCCTCCCCGACGAGAAACGTCTCGATGCCCGCTCTCGCCAAGCGCTTGCAGTCCGCGTGGCTCGTTATGCCGCTTTCGGCCGCCACGATCCGCCCAGCCGGGACAAGCGGCTTCATGCGTTCGCAGACGTCGAGCGAGGTGACGAAGGTGCGCAAGTCGCGGTTGTTGATGCCGATCAGCCGACCTTCCAGGGTCAGGGCGCGCTTGAGCTCCGCCTCGTTGTGGGTCTCGATCAGCACGTCGAGACCGAGGTCATGGGCGGCCTTGTTGAGGGTCTTGGCCGTTTCGTCATCGACAGCGGCCATGATGATCAGGATGCAGTCGGCGCCCCAGGCGCGCGCTTCGAGGACCTGATAGGGGTCGAACAGGAAGTCCTTGCGCAGGATCGGCAGCGGCGTGGCCCTTCGCGCCTTGATCAGGTGTTCCGGCGAACCCAGGAATGATGGCGCGTCGGTGAGCACCGACAGGCATGTGGCGCCGCCGGCCTGATAGGCCCGGGCGACCGCTTCGGGATCGAAGTCCTCGCGGATGACGCCTTTCGACGGACTCGCCTTCTTGATCTCGGCGATGAGCGCGAAGCGGCCTTCTTCGACCGCCCGCTCCAGCGCCTTGATGAAACCGCGCGGATGCGACTGTCCGGCGATCTCGCGCTCGAGCGTCGCTCGCGGCACCCGAACCTTGGCGTCGGCGATTTCCCGCCGCTTATAGGCCTCGATCTTTTTCAGGATGTCGGTCATCGGCGCCCCCGACCCTCTCAAGCGTTGGACACGGAGATCAGACGGTCGAGAACGCGACGCGCCGCGCCCGAGCCGATCGCCGCCGCGCCTTGCGCGACGCCGTCCTCGAGCGAGCGCGCCCTGCCAGCCACAACGAGCGCCGCGGCGGTGTTGACAAGCGCAATATCCCGATAGGCGCTCCGCTCGCCGTTCAGCGCTCTGCGCAACGCCTCGGCGTTGTGCGTCGGGTCGCCGCCCTTGAGCGTGGCAGGCTCGGCGCGCTGAACGCCCGCCTCTTCCGGGGTCACTTCGAAGCTCCGGACTGCGCCGTCCTTCAGTTCGACCACCTTGGTCGGGCCGGTGGTGGTGATCTCGTCGAGCCCATCGGAGCCGCAGGTGATCCAGACCCGCTCGGAGCCAAGGTTCCGTAGGACTTCGGCCATGGGTTCGAGCCAGGCCGCCGAGAAGACGCCGATCAGCTGGCGCTTGACCCCAGCGGGGTTCGACAGGGGCCCCAACAGGTTGAAGAGGGTGCGGGTGCCGAGTTCAATGCGCGTCGGACCGACGTGACGCATCGCGGCGTGGTGCGATGGCGCCATCATGAAGCCGATGCCGACCTCGCGGATGCAACGCTCGACGCCTTCGGGCGGAAGCCCGATCTTGACGCCCAGCGCGGTCAGCGTGTCAGCGGCGCCCGAGCGCGACGAAGCGGCGCGATTGCCGTGCTTGGCGACCGGAACGCCGCAGGCGGCGGCGACGATCGAGGCGAGTGTCGAGACGTTGTAGGATCCCGAGCTGTCTCCCCCGGTGCCGACGATGTCGATGGCGTCGGCGGGAGCACGGACCGTCAGCATCTTGGCGCGCATCGCGGAAACCGCGCCGGTCATCTCGTCCACCGTTTCTCCACGGACGCGCAGTGCCATCAAAAACCCGCCCATCTGCGAGGGTGTGACTTCGCCCGACAGGATGGCGTCGAACGCGCTCGCAGCCTCCGCGCGGCTCAGCGTCGCGCCGGCGGCGACCTTGGCAATGAGGGGCTTGAAGGATTCCATCGGTTTCGGCCGCCTCAGCGCGGTTGGACGCGCGCATGAAACGCGCCGGCCAAGTCCAGGAAGTTGCGCAGGATGTCGCGGCCATGCTCGCTCGCGATGCTCTCCGGATGGAACTGTACGCCATAGACCGGCCGGCTGCGATGCGCGACCGCCATGACCAGCCCGTCGTCGGTCTCTGCGCTGATTTCGAGCTCGGCCGGGGCGGTCGAACGTTCGATGACCAGCGAATGATAGCGCGTCGCCTGAAAGGGGCCGTTCAGGCCGCGGAACACGCCGCGGGCGTTGTGCGTAATGCGCGAGACCTTGCCGTGCAAAGGGAGGGGGGCGCGCACGACGTCGCCGCCGAACGCCTGCCCGATCGCCTGATGGCCGAGGCAGACCCCGAAGATCGGCGTCGACTCACTGGCGGCGCGCACAAGATCGAGACAGATTCCCGCCTCGTTCGGCGTGCAAGGGCCGGGAGAGAGGACGATCGCGTCCGGCTTTTCCGCAACGGCGTCCTCGACGCTGATCTCATCATTCCGCCACACCTTCACGTCCGCGCCGAGCTCGCCCAGATAGTGGACGAGATTGAAGGTGAAGCTATCGTAATTGTCGATCAGCGTGACGCGTTGCATTCTTTCTTCCGATCGGATCGTTGCGGGTCTTTTCCGACGCCGCGAGGCCCCCCGTCAAGCCGAAGCGGACAGGTTTGCCGACGATACGGGGACCGATCGGAAGGTTGAACGAACGCCATCAACCGGGCGCAATGCGCCACGCGGTCGTTTCGACGCCCGAGCTGAATGCGGACGACTTACAGGTGCGACGCGACGACGCGCCAGCCGTCGAGGTTCAATTCGCCGGAACCAAGGGCTGCGGCGCGGTCGGCTTGCGTCATCCCGACGTCGTCGAGATAGCGGGCCGGAAGCGCGGCGAAACGACTCCGCTCCGCGGCGGCGGCGGCGCGAGCGGACAGTGCGTTAAGGATTTGTTTACCAATCCGGAACGAGCCCGCGGCGCTCATCTCCCCACCCATGTTGCTCGCGCCGGTCCCAAACGCTGTCATTTGTTCCACCATCACAGCCGAATCTGCGCCTGAGGCGCTTGCTCCGACTGTCGATATATGGCGAAATGAATGGCTTTCAAGCCAATGTTTATGTCGGCTATGGATAGGCTAGCTATACGATGAGCCCGATTGACAGGCTGCCGCCGCTGACGGCGTTGCGGGCGTTCGAAGTGGTGGCGCGCAAGCTGTCGTTCGCCCGGGCGGCCGAGGAACTGCATGTCACCAAGGCTGCGGTGGCGCAGCAGGTGCGGGCGCTGGAGCAGGAGATCGGCGCGCCGCTGGTGGAACGGTCGGGCAGGGGCTTGGCGTTGACCGAGGCCGGCGCAGCCGGCGCGCCGGGCCTTGCCGAGGGGTTCGCCATCCTCGCTAGGGCGGGGCGCGCGATGCGCGAGGCCAAGGGGCGGCGGTTTCTGGTGATCAACTCGAGCCCATCCTTCGCCGCCACCTGGCTCGTCGGCCGGATTGGCAGGTTCAAGACGCTCCATCCCGAAATCGACGTCCTGCTCGACGCCAATCCGACGGAAGACACGCTCGATTCGAGTACGACCGACGCGCTGATCCGCTGGGGAGCGGGTGAATTTCCGGGACTTTCGACCACGCTTCTGTTCAAGGAGGACGTTTTTCCGGTCTGCTCGCCGGACCTCGCCGGCGGTGACCATCCGCTGCGCTCGCCGGAAGATCTCACCCGCCATACCCTGCTGCATCTCGAGTGGAGTCCCGCCTATCCGTCCTGGCCGGCCTGGTCGGACTGGCTCAAGGCCGCAGGCGCAAAGGCTGTCGAGGCGCGTCACGGCGTCTGGTTCAACAACATGGCGATGGCGATTCGAGCCGCCGCACAGGGGCAGGGGGTGGCGCTGAGCTCCTTCGCCATCGCCGCCGACGAACTCGCCGCCGGCCGCCTGGTCGCGCCTTTCTCGACCAGCGTCCAAACGCCTTTCGGCTATTATTTCCTCTGCCGACCGGAGGAGGCGCAGACGCCCAGGATCAAGGCTCTGCGCGAGTTCCTGGTCGAGGAGGCGGCGCTGTCGGCGGCGGAGCCGGCATGAGGAGCAGAGAAGGCCCACGGACGGCGCGCGCGAATTTTTCTGCATGGGTGATTTCAAAAGCTTAGACGCCAAAACGTGAAACATTGTCGCTGCCGAGCTGCCCCCCGACCTCGTCCTAAGCGCGTCGAAGGACGCGGCCGCCAGCGCGTGTTGCGAGACGCGCTCGGCGTCGCGGGTCTGCATGAGGGCGCCGCCGCCGGGCGCCGATCGGCCCAATTCGAGCGTTTTCAATCGGTTGCGGCGCCATTTTCGATTCGCAGTAACTGCCAAGCTGGGGTGAGTCCGAAAAGCCACACCGGACGGACGATTGATTGCGGCGCTGCGATTTTTCGAGACAGGGGCGCGGACTTCTGACTCAAGGGTGGAATGGTCCTTCCGCCCGAAGTCGTGGAGCTGATCGACTCGCTCAGACGCGAGATCGAGGCGCTTCGGGCCGAGAACGCCGAGCTTCGGCGACGTCTGGGCTTGGACAGCTCCAACAGTTCCAAGCCGCCGTCGAGCGACGGGCTGAAGAAGAAGCCTCGGGTCTTGAAGAGCCTGCGCACGCGCTCGGGCAAGCCGAGCGGAGGCCAGAAAGGCCATCGCGGCGACACGCTGCGTCAGGTCGCCGAACCCGACGCGATCGTCGAGCACGCGGCCGAGGTATGCGAGCATTGCCGGGCGCTGCTTCTGGCGGATTCGAAGATCGGCGAGGAGAAGCGGCAGGTCTTCGATCTTCCGGAGAAGCCGCTGATCGTGACCGAGCACCGCGCGGCGATCCACGATTGCCCGGCTTGCGGCCTGAGGACGCGCGCCGGGTTCCCCGAGGGCGTCGTTTCGCCGGCCCAGTATGGCGAGCGCGTCAAGGCGGCGGCCGTCTATCTCAACGCCCAGCAGCTCGTGCCCGAGGAACGAACCGCGCAGGTCCTGCAGGACCTGTTCGGGGCGGCGGCGGCCTGCGGCGCGAGCGTGGCGGCCTGGGTACGCCGCAAGGCCGGGGCGCTGGCGCCGGTCCACCGCGGCATCGGCGCATGCGTGGCGGGAGCGCCGGTGCGCTGCCTCGACGAAACGGGCTTGCGCATCGCCGGCGCCACCCGCTGGCTGCACACCGCCTCGACCCTGACCCACACGTTCTATCGCGCCGGCGAGCCCCGCTCGGCCGTGCCCGAGTTCGAGGGCGGCGTCGTGGTCCACGACCACTGGCGCGCCTATTTGAGCCTCGAAACCGTCGATCACGCCTTCTGCAACGCCCATCTCCTGCGCGAGCTTCAGGCGGTTTGCGAACTCGACAAGGAGCCCTGGGCCGAGGCCCTGCGCGCGACGCTTCTCGACGCCGACGAGGCCGTGCGAACGGCCAAAGCGCAGGGCGCCTCGGCACTCCCCGCCGAAACCATCAAGGCGTTCGAGGACCGCTATTGGGCCGCCGTCCGGGAAGGCCTCGCCCTGCACAGGAGCCTGCCGGCCTTCGATCCCTCGACCAACCCGAAAAAGCGCAAGAAGCAGCGGCCCGCTCACAATCTCCTCATCCGGTTCAAGACCTTCAAGGAGGCGACCCTCAGGTTCCTCACCGACTTCACCGTTCCCTTCACCAACAACCTTGCCGAACAAGATTTGAGGATGATGAAGGTGAAGATCAAAATCTCGGGCGGCTTCCGAACCCTGCAAGGCGCCGTCGACTTCGCAAGCCTGCGCTCCGTGATCTCGTCGGCCAGAAAGCAGGGCCTCAACATCCGCAAAGCCCTGACCCTCGGCCCAGAACCTCTCGCCGCCGAACTGAAGCTCTGACACCGGGCTTCCCTTCCACTCCCATTCGAAGCAGAACCAATCCATCCGCCGCCCCAGTGGCGAGAAATGCTCAACACGACAGCCGGCTTGGCAGTTACGATTCGCCGTAACCCCCAAGTCGGGGCGAGAAGCAATGAGACGCCTCGCCGACGTCGCGAGCGACAGCCGGGGTCGAAGAGCCCGGGGGGTGGCGATCCAGGGGAACTTGGGACGCTCGACGTTCCCCTTCGACCGCCGCGTCGCCCTTCGGGTTCCTCGCGATGACGGCGTGAGAGTCCATGTTTGGCGGTTATCCCCTCTCCCGCAAGGACAGACGCGGGGCGCGCCATTCCGGCTCCCGAATTGAGACTTTTCAGGAGGTTGCGCCGTGGTTCGGTTCCACTCAAGTCGAGACGCGGAGCAAGAAGTTGGCTCCCCGTCACGGCGAGCGACCCCCGGATCGAAGAGCCCGGGCGGTGGCGATCCAGGCGAACCAAGGGCGCCCTTCGTTCCTCTGGATCGTCGTGTCGCCCTTCCGGCTCCCCGCAATGACGGCGTGACAGTCCCCGTTCGGCGGTTATCCCCTCTGCCGCCAGGACAGACGCAAGTCGCGCCATTGCGGCTCCCGAATCGGGACTTTTCAGGAGGTTGCGCCACGGTTCGGTTCCTCCCAAGTCGTGACTCGGAGCATGAATGAAGCTCGCCGTCATCGCGAACGCCCTGCGGATCCAAGTCCGGGTGGCGGCAATCCAGGGTCCGTCGAGCGCTCGATGGTGCCCCGAAGCGCCCCATCGCCCTTGCGCTCCTCGCATTGACGGACCTGTAAGCGCCAAGCTTGGGTCCTGCGCCCTTGCGCGGCTATCCGAGTACGGGCGCGAGGCCCCTGGGAACCCGGCGCCAGTTCGTGCTCGCCGCCATTTGCGCTTCCATCCTGAGCGGTGTCGGATTCCGACGTGAGACAAGGCTACCACTGATTCCGCTTTTCTGAAAGCTTTTAATCGTGTTTTGTTCTTATTAGCGTGGTCTGAACTAGGACACCGAGGGGATGGAAATTAGGACAGTGTGGCCCGAGGCAAGCGGCCAAAAGCTCGCTGATCGTCCGGACGTGGTCCGCCAACCGCCGCGCCATCGCGGCCGCGACGCGAAGCGCCTCATTGACGTGGCAGAAATGGAAATGCACAAGAAACAACCGGCCGCCACCACATGATAGTAGGCGCGCTTGCTGAAACCGTTCGGCGGCCGCGTGAAGCGATGAGAAGCCATTCGAAGCGACAGGTTTTGCCGCTCGGCATAGATGGTCGAAATGTGGCGCGGGACACTGGCGACGTCGGTCTCGCGACTTCGAAATTCGGTCGACGATCAGGCGGCGATCGAGGCGCTCTCGCTCGAGGACTGACTGCGCACCCGAGACCGCGCGAAGCCGAAGAGCGTCATCGGCCGCGGCGAAGCCTCAGGGACCACCCGGTGGACCCGGCCGGCACAGTCGCCCTCCCTCATGGCGTTCTCACGCTCCCTTAAAGCGTGAGCCGGTCGATAGGAATCGCGATCACGGCCTCGAGGCCCTCGGTGCGCCATTCCCTGTCAACGGAAAAGCCTGCGAGCGCCGCGGCGCGTTCGATCAGGTACGTCCCATAGCCTTGCCTTTCGGGGGCGCCGCGAGCTGGGGTCCCCCGGTTTCGCGCCAGCGGATCATGTAGCGTCCGCCATGTTCCGAGCAGGCGATCTCGACATGGCCGCTGTCGGTCGACAAAGCGCCGTGCTTCACGGCGTTCGTCGCAAGCTCGCGCACGATAAGCGCCATCGTGGCGCCGAGCCGCCAGGTCATAACGGTGTCCCGGCCGCTGACGGTGATGATTTTCGCCGTTCCGTCGTGAAAAGGCGAGATCAGGTGGCGAAGAAGCCCCATCACGGTTCGCTCGTCGTTCTCCGTCGAGGCCGGGGGCGCCTCCTCGAGATAGTCATGCGCGGCTTCCAGAGCGGCGATCCGATCCCGCAACTCCAAGATGAACGGCCGCATTTCCGGCCTCTGGCGCGCGGACAGCATGAGAACGCCGCCGACGACGGCAAACACGTTCTTCAGGCGATGAGCAAGATCGAGAGCGACAACCTCGCGAACGCCGTCCGCGTCAGGATTGGACTGTGGGTCAGGCAGGTCGATCATGAACGGCGAGTTCCGCGAGGGGAGCTCCCGTAGAGCAGAGCCCGCGGCCGGCGTCTGCCCACAAATGCACACTTGTCCTGTCTTGCCTCCCGCGTTGGAACGGTCCACAAAGCCTAACTGACACCGTTTGCCAAGACAGGCCACGCCTTGCAGAACAATCTGCTGCTCGCGATGAAGCCTACGGACCGGGCGCTTTTGCGGCCGCACCTCCAGTCTGTGCGCCTGAACAAGGACGAGGTGCTCTATGAGCCGGGCGACGACGTTCGGCACGTCTACTTTCCCCTCGACCCCACGCTGCTCGCCTTCCAGGTCGTGCTGGAGGACGGGCGCGCGGTCGAGACGGCCGTGATCGGATGCGAGGGCGCGATCTGCGGCGTCGTCAGCCAGGGCCGTCTGCCAGCCTATTCGCGATCCATTGTTCTGCACGAGGGGCCGGCGTTGCGTATCGGCGTGGAGGAACTCGAGGCAGCCAAGTTCAAATCGCTGTCAATACGGCATCTCTTCGCCCGCTATTCTGACTGCGTCATGGCCCAGGTGTTCCAGTCGGTCGCCTGCAACGCGGCGCATTCGGTCGAGCAGCGGGCCGCCAAGTGGCTGATCGCCGCGACCGAGAGAACGTCGGACAGCCGAGTTCCTCTGACCCAGGAGCAGTTCGCGGAAATGCTTGGCGTCGGCAGAAGCTATGTCAGCCGCGTGGTGGGGACTTTGAGGGAGAAAGGGCTGATCGAAGGCGAGCGGGGCGCGATCGTTGTCCTCAATATGGACGGCCTGCGCGCGGCGGCCTGCAATTGCCAGGACTCCATCCGGCGCCACTTCGATGAGGTGCTCAAGGGCGTCTATCCCGACGCCGAGATCGAAAAGGCCTCGTGAACCGGTCGCCCAAAGCCGGGCGGGGCCCTCACATCGCCGCGATCTGATCCATCGTGCAGGTTCTTGGCGACTTGTCCGGACGCCAGCGGAGAAATGCCGTGCCGTGACGGAAGCGGCCGCCGCTGACGTGGTCGAAGCGGACTTCCGCGACCAGTTCCGGCCGCACCGGCTCCCAAGCGCCGCTGCGCTCGGTGCTCCAACGGCTCGGGCCGCCGGGCGCCTTTCC
Organism: uncultured Alphaproteobacteria bacterium; assembly: GCA_963822215.1. GTDB lineage: Bacteria > Pseudomonadota > Alphaproteobacteria > Rhizobiales > Beijerinckiaceae > Roseiarcus. Next base: position 1,337,861 of record CAWGGX010000003.1, on the reverse strand, counting down.
CGTGAAACCGGGCGGTTCGCGTAAGGCCTCGAGCCTGTGGGTCAATTTGGAACGATCGACGGTTCCCAGCGCCGAGTTGAAGCCGACATGGTCGAGCCGCCCTTCGGCGTCGTGAAGGCCGAGCAGAAGCGAACGGACGATCCGGCGGCCTTGTTCATAGCGAAAGCCTCCGACCACGCAGTCGGCTGTCCGCATCCGCTTGACCTTGATCATCGCCCGTTGGCCGCTCTCATAAGGGCGATCCAGGCGCTTGGCGACGACGCCGTCGGTCCCGGCGTAGCCCGCGAGCCATCCCTCCGCCTCGTCGGGATCGCGAGTAAAGGGCGTAATGGCGAGGCCGGAATATCCGGCGATCTTCCGGCCGAAGGATTCCAGCGCGCGGCGCCGGTCCTGGAGCGGACGTTCGATGAGGGCTTCGCCATCGGGCGCAAGCAGGCAATCGAAAAGAACAAGCCGCGCGGGCATTTCCGCCGCCAGCCTCCTGACCCGGCTCTCCGCCGGGTGAAGGCGCATCTGCAAAGCGTCGAACGACAGACGGCCGCCGATCTCGATGACGAGTTCCCCATCGAGGATGAAACGCTCGAACGGCAGGTTCCTCAGCGTCGCAACAACCTCGGGAAAATAGCGGCCAAGCGGCTTGCCGGACTTGCCCCGGAGGTCGACCGCATCGCCCGCCCGGAAAGCGAGCGCCCGGAAGCCGTCCCACTTCGGTTCGTACTGCCATTTGCCGACGTCGCGGGGCAGAGCGTCGGCCGATCGCGATTCCATCGGCTCGGTGTCCGTCGGCAATCCGAATTGCGGCGGATCGACCTTTGCAAGAACCTGGACGGGCATGCGGTCTGCCAATCGCAAGGCGCGGCGGCCGGAAGGACAATCCCGGCCGCCGCGGTCGGGACGATTCTGGCGCGGACTCGTCGATCAAGCCGCCTTCCGGTTGACGCTCTGGCCTGCGATCTGGGTCAGGAGCTTGTCGGTCTTGATTTCCTCCTGCAGCGTCTCGTCGAGCAGCTTCGCGGCGTCCTCGTGACCCAGTTGCTTCGCCCAGGCTTTGAGTGTGCCGTAGCGGGCGATCTCGTAGTGCTCGACCGCCTGCGCTGAGGCCACCAGCGCCGGATCGCCCGCCTCGCCGTCGCCGAAGTCTTCCATGTTTTCCTTGGCTTCGTCGATGATGCCGATGATCGCCTCGCAGGTTTTGCCCCGCGCCGGCTTTCCCATCAGTTCGAAAATCTGATTGAGCCGCTCGATCTGGCCCTCGGTCTCGTCGCGGTGGGTTTCGAAAGCTGTCTTCAATTCGGGCGTCGTCGCCTCTTTCGCCATTTTCGGCAGGGCGCGCAGGATCTGCTTCTCGGCGAAATAGATGTCCTTCAGCGTTTCGGAGAACAGATCCTCTAGCGGGTTGGCGGATTTGCTTCGGTTGGGCATGGATGGCTCCCTTGGGGTTGCGACTGAGCGGATAACTCGTCGCCGGCCTCGCAGGTTCCCGTCCGGAGTCCACGCGCGGGGGTGGCCTGCGCGGGCGCCGGCGCCCCGATGCCGCCGTGATCGGCGCCTACCGTTTTCCGGCATTGAGTGCTAAGCGTCGGCTTGAAATCCGGGCGTGAACGCCGGCGACGAGGCCCAGGCGCCCCAGCGGGAGGAAGACCTATGGAGTTGGGCGAGAAGCTGACCTGGATCGGGGTGGCTCTCCTGGGCGCCGTGGCCTTCGCCATCGTGGCGCTCACCCGCGGCGAACCGGTCAACGCCGCCTGGCTGGTGACCGCCGCGGTCTGCATCTACTTCATCGCCTATCGCTTCTATGCGCTCTTTATCGTCAAGACCGCGCTCGGCGTCGATGCGAAGCGCGTGACGCCGGCCTATCGCCACAACGACGGGCTCGATTACGTCCCGACCAACCGCTTTGTCCTGTTCGGCCATCATTTCGCGGCGATCGCCGGCGCCGGACCCCTGGTCGGGCCGGTGCTTGCGGCGCAGATGGGCTATCTGCCGGGAACCTTATGGATTCTGGCCGGCGTCGTGTTCGCCGGGGCGGTCCAGGACATGGTCGTCCTGTTCTTCTCGACCCGCCGCGACGCCAAGTCGCTCGGCGAGATGATTCGCACCGAAATCGGGTCGGCCGCGGGCGGCGTGGTCGGAATCGGCATCATTCTCATTTGCGTGATCCTGCTCGCGGTGCTCGCCCTCGTCGTGGTGAATGCGCTCAAAGGCAGCCCGTGGGGGACCTTCGCGGTCGCCAGCACCATTCCGATCGCGCTGTTCATGGGCCTCTACAGCCGCTTCATCCGTCCCGGCCGGATCGGCGAGATGTCCGCCATCGGCGCCGTGCTGCTGCTCCTCGGGCTCGTCTACGGCAAGACGGTCGCGGAGACGCCGGCGCTGGCGGCCGCGTTCAGCTTCACCGGCCCGCAGCTTGCCCTTCTCGTCATCGGCTACGGCTTCGTCGCCTCGGTGCTGCCGGTGTGGCTACTGCTTGCGCCGCGCGACTATCTGTCGACCTTCCTCAAGGTCGGCACGATCCTTTTGCTCGCAATCGGCATCATCCTCGTCCGGCCGACCCTCGAAATGCCCTCGGTGACCAAGTTCATCGACGGCTCGGGGCCGGTCTGGGCCGGCAGCCTGTTCCCGTTCCTGTTCATCACCATCGCCTGCGGCTCGGTGTCGGGCTGGCACTCGCTGATCTCGTCGGGCACCACGCCGAAGATGATCGAAAACGAGAACCAGATCCGCTTGATCGGCTATGGCGCAATGCTGATGGAATCCTTCGTCGCCATCATGGCGATGGTGGCGGCCTCGGTGATCCACCCGGGCGTCTATTTCGCCATGAACAGCGGCGCCGCCCTGATCGGGACCGATCCGGCGCATGCGGCCGAGGTCATCACCGGCTGGGGCTTTGCGGTGACGCCTGACGTCTTGACCCAGGTCGCCCACGACGTCGGCGAATCGACGATCCTGTCGCGCACCGGCGGCGCGCCGACGCTCGCCGTCGGCATGGCGCAGATCCTCTCCGGCTTCCTCGGCGGGCAGGCGCTCGCCGGCGTCTGGTATCACTTCGCCATCCTGTTCGAGGCGCTGTTCATCCTGACGACCGTCGACGCCGGCACGCGGGTGCTGCGCTTCATGCTCCAGGATCTGGTCGGCGGCGTGATCCCCGCCTTCCGGTCGACCGAATCGTGGACCAACAACCTGATCGGCTCCGCGCTCGCTTGCGCTGCATGGGGCTATTTCCTCTATCAGGGCGTCGTCGATCCGTTCGGCGGCATCTGGACGCTGTGGCCGCTGTTCGGCGCCTCCAACCAGATGCTGGCGGCGATCGCGCTGATCCTCTGCACGGTGATCCTGTTCAAGATGAAGCTCGAACGCTTCGCCTGGGTCACGCTTGTCCCGGCGGGGTGGCTCGTCATCTGCACGGTGACGGCCGGGCTCGAGAAGGTGGCGAACCCCGATCCGAAGGTCGGCTTCGTCGCCCATGCGCGGCTCTTCAGCGACGCCATCGCCACGGGCAAGGTCCTCGCGCCGGCCAAGAGCCTCGATCAGATGGCCCGGATCGTCTTCAACGACACGGTCGATGCGGCGCTGGCGGCGATCTTCGTCGCCATCGTCCTCGTCATGCTCGTCTACGGCGTTCGCGAGGCGCTGCGGGCGCTGCGCAGCGCGAAGGTCACGACCCGCGAAATGGGCGGCGCTGCGGTGGCCGCGGAATGAGCGACAGCCTCGCCACCCGCGCGCGCTTCGTCTGTGACAGGGTCGCCGAGACGGCGCGCCTCATGGTCGGCGTGCCCGACTACCCGACCTATGTCGCCCACCGGAAGGCCAATCACCCAGGCCAGCCGATCATGACCTACGAGGAGTTCTTTCGCGAGCGGCAGCAGGCGCGCTACGACGTCAGCAAGGGGCGCCTGCGCGGCTGCTGCTGAGGCGGCCCGGGCGCGGATTCAAGGTTTTCAAGGCTTTGCGGCGGGTTTTGCGGGCGATCGGCGCCGAGCGGTGCGCCAGAGCGTCCCTTCTCCCCCGTTCACGGGGAGAAGGCTAGGATGAGGGGCTGGGCAAGCGTCCGCGGCCAATCGTCCTGGCCCCTCACCCCAGCCCTCTCCCCGCTGAAGCGGGGCGAGGGGGAGCTGCGTGTTCCGCTCGAACTCAATTTCCCTAGAGTCTTGCGCCGCGAATTGCGTGTGACAGATGAGCGCCGCGCCGAACGCCATCGGTCTTTTGGCGGGCGCATCGAGGCGCGAGGCTTCGGGCAGGCGTCGCTCAGCGGCAGAAAACACATTACGATAGTGTAATTATCGCGCAATCCTAACCACGCGGTCGACCGTCTTGAGGTTCATGCCCCCGGTGGCGCTGGTGGCCACCCGCAGCGCCCAATTGAGACGGCCGACCTGGACCGCCAAAAACTCCTCGGGCGGCGCCGGCATGGGGCCGGCGAGAATCTCCGGCCGAAAGACTATGTTGACAATAGTTAGCAAAGCGCCCAATTGCTCATCGGAGCGGCTTTCTCCGTCGGGCTCGGGTGGCCGATCGTTATACGGGGGCTTTCATGATTTCGAGGTTTCTGCGCGGCGCGGTCGCCGCTACGGCCATCGCGGCCGCGTCTTCAGCGTTCGCCGGCGCGAATCTCGTGGTGGACGGCAACTTTGATAGCCCGTCGGGCGGTGGGAGCTACACGACTTACGCCGACGGCGCGTCCTTCGGGCCGTGGAGCGTGACCGGCGCCAGCGTCGACCTGATCGGCGGCTATTGGCAGGCGCCGGTGGGCGGCGGCAGCGTCGACCTCGACGGCGACGCCCCAGGCGGCATCAATCAGGTCCTCAAGCTGACCAGCGGCAAGACGTACGATCTGAGCTTCTACCTGTCCGGCAACCCGGATGGCTCTCCGACGACGAAGTCGGTTGCCGTGTCGATTGGGAATCTTGACCAAACCTTCACCTATACTCTGGCTGGCAATACGCATTCGAACATGATGTACCAGCTGGAAACGGCGCAGTTCATGGCGGGCTCGACCAATACGCTGTCGTTCACCAGCAACGACGTCAACAGCCCGTACGGGCCGGTGATCGGCGGCGTGACCGTCGCCATCCCTGAGGCCTCCACCTGGGCGATGATGGGCCTCGGCTTTGCCGGCCTTGCCCTGGCGGGCAATCGCACGCGCAAGAGCGTCGCGATCGCTGCGTAAACGCAACGTTGCAGACGTGAGAGGCCGCCTTCGCGCGGCCTCTTTTCTTTTCCCGAACGCCCTTCCCGACTTGCGCAAATGGCCGCTCATGCGGACATTCCGTTCCTCTCGATAGAGGCAAGCGCTATTCGGCCGCCGCGGGGAGATAGATCGATCGGCGGGGCTGGCTGAATCGCCTCCGAAGCATCGGTTCAAAGGCCTCAAGCGGCATCGATTCGAAATTTGGATCGAAAGCGACCTGATCGAACAGACGGCAGAATTCCTCCGTCCTTTCGAAATGCGGATGTCCTCGGTACGCCTCCCGCATGTCGCGATCGAGTCCGAGGAAGTGGAAGAAGTAGTACCCCTGAAAGACGCCGTGGTGCTCGACCATCCAGTGGTTCTCCTCGGATACGAAGGGCTGGATGATGGTGGCTGCAATGTCCGCGTGATTGAGCGGACCCAACGTATCCCCGATGTCATGCAGGAGCGCGCAGACCACATATTCTTCGTCGCGCCCGGCTTGATGGGCGCGGGTCGCGGTCTGCAGGCAATGCTCGAGGCGGTCGACGGGGAACCCGCCGAAGTCGCCGCCGAGCAATTTGAGATGTGCGATGAGGCGATCCGGGAGCCCTCTCGCGAAGTGCGCCATCTCCCTTCCAATCAACCGCCAGTCTTCCTGGGTGCCTTCGATCATCGCGCGAAACTGGGCGCGATCGTTCCCGACTTTTTGCACAGTCATTCTCCTGAAGTTGATCCGCAGATTGCGGGACAAGCCCGATGTAGCTGATAGATGTATTCAGGCCGAAAGGCGGCGCGCCAGGCGCGCCTCACAGCCTTTGCCGAAACCGACGCCCGCTCAACTCCCGTACGAAGAGTCGACCCGATCGAGCTTGCGCAGCAACGCGGGCCACGCGAGCGCCCCGAGCCCCGAATTCGTCAGCGCCCCGGCCTGCTCCTGCGCGGTCGCGATGATGCCGGGATCGATCGCAACGAGCTCCCCGCCGCCGCTTTGCGCGCGCACTTGGATCATACAGGCGGATTCGAACGTGTACAGCAACAGAAAGGCGTCGGGCACGCTGTCGGCGACGGTGATGAGGCCGTGGTTGCGCAGCATGAAGTAATGCTTGTCGCCCAGGTCGCGCACCAGCCGCGGCTTCTCGTCCTCGCGCAAGGCGACGCCCTCATAATCGTGGTAGGCGAGCGACGACAGCACGAAGATCGATTGCTGCGAGACCGGCAGCACGCCGGCCTTTTGCGCCGACACGGCGACGGCATTCACGCTATGCACGTGGAGCACGCATTTCGCGTCCTCGCGGGCGGCGTGAATTGCGCTGTGAATCGTGAAGCCCGCCGGATTGATGTCGTGCGGCGAGGCCATGACCTTCTCGCCGGAGAGGTCGACCTTGACGAGGCTCGAGGCGGTGATCTCGTCGAAGGTCATGCCGTACGGGTTGATCAGGAAGTGATGGTCGGGCCCAGGCACGCGGGCCGACAGATGGGTGAAAAACAGATCGTCCCAGCCGAAGCGCGCCACGAGGCGATAGGCGGCCGCCAGCGCCACGCGCTGGTCCCATTCCTCAGGGGTCACGCGGTCTCGAACGGCAGTCATCGATTGTTGTACCGACATGGTTCTTTCCTCCGAAGTTGGTCAGCGATCGGTCTGGCGGCGAGAAGCCTCATTGACATCCGAGCGCCGATGTAGTCAATGGATACACAAGAATGTATCCATTGTCTATATGCCGGAGTCGCTAATGCGAAAAAAAAATTCTGCCGCCGAAAACCATCAGCCCTATCACCACGGCGACCTCCGCCGCGCGCTGATCGACACGGCGTTGCAGCTGGTCACCGAGGAGCAGGACTGGACCTTCTCCCTGAGAGAGGTCGCCCGGCGCGCAGGGGTCAGCCACCGCGCGCCGTACAATCATTTTCCCGAAAAGCTGGATCTCCTCGCCGCCGTCGCCGTCGTGGGTTTCGAAAGACTGCGCGAGGGGCTGCTTCGCGCCAGCGCCGGAACGGAAGACCCGGAGGCGCTCCTCATTGCGGTCCTTGAGACTTACATCCGTCTTGGACTCGAAAACCCCGCGCTCTACCGGCTCATGTTCGGCCCGGCGCTCTCTGCCGCGGGCAAGGGCGATCGCCCGACTGTGGCCAAATCGGCCGGCGCCCACGCCCGGGCGGTGCTGGACGACGTCGTCCTTCGCGGCGCGCGTGCAGGCGTCTTCGCCGTCTCGCCGGACGACCCGGAGGATGCGCCCCTGGCGGCGCTCTCCGCGTGGTCAGCCGCGCATGGTGTGACGATGTTTGCGATCGACAGGATTTCGGTCGCGAATCTGTCTGTCGACGCGATGATCGCGAGAACGCTGCGCATGGTGGTCGCCGGGCTGCGACGGCGCCCCGCCGAACAGTCACGTTCGAGGCCGGCCAAGGTCGATCACGCATCGAGCGCGTCGCTCACGCTCCGATCCGAGGGGACAGCGCGAGGCGGGGAGGAATGAGATGATCACGCCGGCGTTCGTATTCACGATCTTCATGCTGACGCTCGGGCCGATCAAAACCGTCCCCGCTTTCTTCTCCATGACGCAGGATCAATCCCCGGCGATCGTGCGAGGTCTTGCGCTGAAGGGGACCACGGTCGCGACCGCCATTTGCCTCCTGATCGCTTTGACGATGACGGCGGTGGCCGCGTCGTGGCGGATCTCGCCCGACGATGTGCGGATCGCTGGAGGGATTCTCTTATTCGCCGCCGCACGCGACATCATCGCGCAGTTCGGCCCTCCTCAGTCGGCAATGCCTTCTGCGGCGCCGCCTCGACACCCGGCGATTGCGCCGCTGGCCATCCCGGTCATCGTCACCCCCTGGGGGGTCACCGCGATTTTGTTCTTTGCCGACGGCGCCTGGGAAGATTCGAATACGATGGCGACCGTCATCGGACTCTTGCTTCTGGTCATGCTGCTGAACTTGGTCGGAATGCTTCTGGCGAAACCCATTATTCAGGGAGTTGGCGTGCTCACTTTTCAGGTCGTGGGCTGGATCTTTGCCGTTCTTCAGGCGGGCTTCGCCGTGGACGCTGTCGTGACCTCGCTACGCCATCTCGCTTTCCTCCACTCGATGACGTGATGTCGATGCAGTTGGACTGTTATGGCGCGAGGCCGACTGTCGATCCGGGATGTGTGCGAGTCCTTTGAACCGGTTACGGATGGCGGCTTGATCGGGTGCAATCGAGATCGCCGCCATCGTCTCGCCAAGGATTTCGAGAACCTCGCCGATAACGCGCTGGGGTTCCTGTTGCTCGTCTCCATCCGTCTCATGCTGCGGAGGATTTGCAATTCCGCATGGGCTTTCCAGACGGACTCATAGAGCCGGCGGACTGGACGCACAACTATGGGGTTGCACAAGTCGTTTACACCGATTAAGATTCTCCGCTAATTTTTCATGACGAATTGGTGCGCGAAATGCCTTTGGCGAGACGCGTTTCGTCTTTGGACGGCTTGCGGGGCGTCGCGGCGCTTTGGGTCATGGCGTTCCACTTCAATATCTTTTTTCTCCCACAGGCCCGACTGTCATCTGTCGTACCCTTCTTAGGTCGCGCCTATCTTGCGGTCGATTTGTTTTTCCTCTTGAGCGGCTTCGTCATGGCCCATGTCTATGGGCGTCTCCTTGCATCGAACTGGCGTGCGCATTGGCGGCATTTCGCCTTGGCCCGCTTCGCCCGCCTCTATCCTTTGTTCGCCATTACGACATTGGTGGTGGTGGCATTGGTTGAGCTGTACCACGCGCCGGTAGGGGGGGTGTCGTTCTCCTTCCAGTCGCTTGCGCTGCAGCCAATCATGCTGCAGCAATGGTGCTCGGGTCTGAGTTGGGATTATCCGTCTTGGTCTATCAGCACGGAAGCAGAAGCGTATTTATTTTTCCTGTTTTTCTCAGGGTTTCTTCTGTCAGGAAAATGCCCGCGCCTTATGGCGGCCTCTAGCATCGCGGTCTTATCAACATTGGGTATCATCCAAGGAGGCGGCATCAACTACTTCGTTGGACTCCCTGCGCTCCTCCGCACACTCGCAGGATTTTCCCTAGGTGTTCTCATTTACCGATTCTATTCGTTGCGCACCGGCGTCGCGGGATATTGGGTCGGAGTTGTAGCAGTGCTGCTGCTAGGCTTAGCAGCAATAACCCACATCGATACAATCGCCGTTTGCGGATTTGCCTTCATAGTTTACGGATGCGCCAACGCAACCAATGTCTTTGCAAGATTTTTGGATACACGGCCCTTGGTCGCCCTCGGTAACTGGTCGTACTCGGTTTATCTCTGGCACGCGCCAATGTCTTTCGCGGTGACGGGCGTGCTTGCCGCGGCTCACCATCCCGTCAGTCAACTCGATATGCTACGTGCACGACTGCTGCTGTTCACGACCGCCTGCGCCGTCGTGATCGTCGCAGCTTTTCACTACCGATTTGTCGAAACACCGATACGTCAGTTCGTGCGTCGCTCGACGTCGCATCTCGGTCCTTGAGGGCGATCTCGCTGGCGGACCCACCTGTTGCAAACGCTGCGAGCGGCGGCAGGCGCGCCACGACGCGAACAAGGGCCGCCCGCGGCTGCCGCCGAGGTTTTGGGCCACGGCCGGGCCGGTCGGTCGTGCTCGCCTCTCGCTCGGCCGCGACGACAGGAGGGATGGAATCGCCCCCGCTCTTCGGACCGTAGCGTCGACGCCTGAGACGGCGGGATTGCGCAAAAAGCCGCTGTTCGTCATAGTTCCGTGAACATCCTTGACGCTCCGCCCGATCGGCAATGGCTCGCGAGACACGACGCTCCGACCGAAATGGCGGTCGCCCAGCTTATCGACGAATGACCAAAGTCGCCGTCGGAGATCGACGAAACCGGGTCGCATCGCGCCGGGCGCACGAACCGGCCTGCGTGAGGAGCGGAGGTTTGATGAAAGCAGCGCCAGGGAAAGCGGCGTCGTAACTGCTCGCCTGAACAATAACAGAGCTTGGACGAGCACGGAGAGAAACAACATGGCGGTAAATCCGGCTGGAAACGCGGTCGCAGCAAGTCCGCTGCAAGGGACAGACCCGAGCAGCGCTGGCGTGAGCGGCATATCCAACACAGGTCCCGGCGTCTGGGGGCAGAGTTTAGGACTCGAACCGCCTCGTTCGTCTACCGTGGCTGTGCTGAGTACCGACCCGCAACCTGCGACCGATGGCGTTCTCGGCGAAGGGAGCAACGGCGTTCGGGGCGTTTCCGGGACCGATCAACCGAGCGGTTCCGACCCAGTTCCCCCGCCGTCCGGGGCGGGGGTTTGGGGGACCAACACGGCAAGCGGTCCGGGGGTGTACGGAACAAGCAAGTCGGGAAATGGCGTCCGCGGGGATGGCCTCAACGGCGTCTTCGGTCAATCCTCGGATCCAAAGGGCAGTGGGGTTCTAGGGCAGAACACCTCAACCGGCGCGGCCATAGAGGGTATCTGCAAGGATACCAAGGGCCTTGCGGGGAAGTTTACCGGAAATGTTGACATAGACGGAGATATAACGGCTGTAAATACAGTTACGGTGAAAAAAGATATTTCGATATCCGGCGATATCACCGAAGTCAATAATGTAGCCGTGAACAAAAACATTTCGATAGCGGGCGATATCACCAAAGTAAATACCATAACAGTGACCAAGGACGTGGTCTTGTCGGGGGCCGATTGCGCCGAGCAATTCGACCTCGCTGACCTGCAAGCGCCGGAGCCCGGGACGATCCTGGTGATCGACGACGAAGGCAAGCTTTGCGAGAGTCGCCGCCCCTACGACCGGCGGGTGGCTGGCGTCGTGTCAGGCGCGGGAGCGTACCGACCCGCCATCCTGCTCGACCGCCGGGCGTCCGAAGAAGGCCGGGTGTCGGTCGCGCTGGTCGGCAAAGTCTATTGCAAGGTGGACGCAGACCCGGCGCCCATCGCTGTGGGGGACATGCTGACGACCTCGGCGCGTCCCGGGTTCGGGATGAAGGCGGCCGATCCATCGCAGGCTTTCGGCGCGGTTGTGGGCAAGGCGCTAAAGCCCCTTTCGACCGGTCAAGGCCTGATCCCGATCCTCGTCGCCCTTCAGTAGGCATCGCTGGACTGTGTAGAGGAGTTCCAGACCCATGAACCCGGCGCCAATCAGGACTCAAATGCGTGTCGAGAATATCTCGACCCAGCTCACCTCGACGGGGACCGCCTTCGAAAATCCTCCGATCTATCTCTGGTCGGTGTTCTTCAAGATCGACGGCTCGACGGCGCAGATCAACGCGACCAGCCTGACCAGCGGGACTCTGCAGGGAACCGCCACTGTGGTTCCCACTCCAGGCAACCAGGGCGATCTTCCTGGAGGCGTCCAGGCGTCGTTCTACCTTGTTGAGACGACGGCGATTCCTTCGACGCTGGGCGCCTATGCGACCACGCTCGTCCCATTTCCTATTTCCGGACTGAGCGGCGTCACGCTTGGCGGGATGGTCATCGGGTGGTTGGGTATCCTCCTCTATCAGGAGGATACGCCCGCAGATGACATCGCCGCGGGCCACCAGGCGCTGAACAGCGCGGTTCAGCAGGCGCTCGACAATGTGATTCCAACGATCTCGAGCAGCAGTCCGATGATCACACCGGCCGATATCGCGAACGCGACGAGCCAGGTCCGATCGCAAGTCATCGGCGCGATCATCAACGCGCTGAGCATCTGGAACAAGCTCGCCACCGTGCTGAACACGGAGTTCCAGGACGCGTATGTTGGGACGGCAATCCAGTATTTCACGGACAGCCAGCTTCTGGGCTCCCCCGTTCAGGGCCTCCCTATCAATGCTCAGATCGTTTGGGGAGGCAAAGACGATCCGAATCTCTATACCTTCACATTCAACGGCACGGTGCTCGCCAACGCGCCTCCCTATAGTTTGAGGCGGGTCCTGACGGGCCTGGGGCACGCTCCACCGGCGAGTCTGCGCGCGGTGATGGGCGCGCCCATCAAGCCTTCCCTGCTGGCCTGGATCGAAGCGGTCACGTGAGAAGCGATGTCTTGCGAGACCCTACGCCGTCCGCCGCGCCTCGGCGAACGCCGTCAGCGCCCGGGCGCGGGCGGCGTCGTGATCGACGATTGGCTGCGGGTATGTCTTGCTCAAAACGACCCCTGCGCTGGAGAGGGTCTCCGCCGGCGCGCGCCAGGGCGCGTGAATATACCGGGCCTCGAGATGGACAAGTTCGGGGACCCACCGGCGAAGGTAAGACCCGTCCGGGTCGAATGTCTCGCCCTGTAGGACGGGATTGAAGATCCGGAAATAGGGGGCAGCGTCGACGCCCGACCCGGCGACCCACTGCCAGCTTGCCGGGTTGTTGGCCGGGTCGGCGTCGCAGAGCGTGTCCCAAAACCATTCCTCGCCGCGCCGCCAGTCGATCATGAGGTGCTTGACCAGGAACGACGCCGCGACCATCCGCGCGCGGTTGTGCATATAGCCGGTGCGCCAGAGCTGCCGCATGCCGGCGTCGACCAACGGATAGCCGGTTCGCCCGCGAGCCCAGGCGCGGAACCCGGCTTCGTCGTTGCGGAACGGAAAGCGCGCGAATTCCGGCCGCAGCGGCCGCGTGGCGAGATCCGGATGGGTGGTGAGGAGGGCGTAAGAAAAGTCGCGCCAGCCGAGCTCGGACAGATATTTCTCGGCCGGGTGGGCAAGCCGCGAGTCGGCCGCTGCGGAGTCCTCGACCGTTGAAGCCGCCCGGCGCGCCGACATTTCGCCGAAGCGCAGGTGCGCCGATAGGCGAGACGTCCTTTCGGGCGCGAGCCGGTCGCGGCCGTCGGCGTAATCGGCGAGTGCCGCGTCGATGAACCGCGCGAGCGCGGCCTGGGCGCCTGCTTCGCCCAGCGTCTCGCCGAGCGCCAGTTCGCCGGCCCAGTCGGGCGCGGTCGGCGTGAGGCGGAGCGCCTCGATCGTCGTGCGCGCCGGGGCCTCGGCCGGCCAGGTGAAGCTCACGAGCCGAGCGGGAGCGGACAGGGGCGCAGGCAGGGGGCCGAGGCCGCGATGGCGGCGCCAGAAGGCCGAGAAGGTTTTCGACGATTCGCCGTCGGCCTTCGCAAGCTCCCACGGCTCGCGCATCAGCCGGCCGTTGAAGCTCAACGCCTCGACGCCGCGGGTCTTCAGCGCCGTCTTGACGCCCGCATCCAGCGCGATGGCATTCCCCTCGTAGCGACGCGTCCATAGCACCCGCGAGGCGTTCGTCGCGCCAGCGAGCGCGAGGATCGTCCGGTCCGCCTCGCCTTCGACGACGTCGAGCCGGCCGCCGCGCTCGGCGAGATGGCGCGCAAAGCTCGCGAGCGAGCGGGCGAGGCGCCACTTCGCCGCGCCGCCAAGCGGCCGGCCGTTCTGCGGGCGCGGGTCGTGGACATAGACAATGAGCGCCGGCCTCCCATTCGCCGCGGCCAGCGCCGGCTGGTCGTCGAGGCGGAAGTCGTCGCGCAGCCAGACAATGTCCACGAGGTGAAATCCTCACTTTCCGATCTCATACACCGGCTTCGAGCGGAACGATCAAAATCGCCCGACTGTTTCGCGAGCAAAGCGCCCTCAAGCTGCTTGCGCGGTGGCGGCGCTGCTGCAAAGGCCGGCGTCTCGCCGCCAAGGAGCGTGAGACGCGCCGCCTCCGAAAAGCGGCGGCCGTTGCATCCGCCCGCATCAGGCGGTAAGGGCGGCGCCTTGCCTTCAATCGGGTTTGGGGACGTTGGATGAGCGCGGAAAAAGTAGCGTTCGCGATCGCGGTCGCGGTTTTCATAGGCGGGTCGATCGGCCTGATCCTTCAGCGCGTGCTGCCGGAGAAATATACGACCGGCGCGCCGCGAGACATGATCGGCGCCGTCGTCGGTCTCCTGACGCTGCTCTCGGCGCTGGTGCTGGGCCTCCTCATCTGGACCGCCTACGGCGTCTACGCCGGACAGAACGCGGCGGTGCAGAGCCTGGCGGCCAAGGTGCTGCAGTTCGACATGGCGCTGGCCGACTACGGCCCGGAGGCGCTTCCGATCCGGCTGCAACTGCGCGATGGCGTCGGCAAGACGGTCGACGAGGTCTGGGCCGCCGACCAGAGCGACGCCAACTTCGCCGCCAACAATTTCGCGGCGTCTTTACGCAACCTTCGCGGCCGCGAAGCGCTCCTGGCCCAGCTTCATCCGACCAATGACAAACAGACCCAGGCGCTGGCGTTGGCCAAGTCCGCGTCGGACACGCTTGGGCAGTCGCGACTGCAGATGTCCTTCGCCCTCTCGGCGCCAGTCTGCTATCCGCTGGTGTTCACGGTGGTCGGCTGGGTCGTGTTCCTGTTCCTCGGCTATGGGCTGATGTCGAAGGGCAGCGCGATCTCGGTGCTCGGCGTGCTCGTCGGCGCGTTCGCCGTCGCCTCCGCCTTTCTCATGATCCTCGACCTCTCGAGCCCCTACTCCGGCATCTTCCGCGCCTCGTCCGCCCCGATCGAACAGGTGCTTGCGGTGATGGGCAAGGAATAGCCGGGCCGACACGGCCTGGGCGCCGCGGCCTCTCCCGGCGATTTGTCTTGCCTTTCGAAGGCGCCCGGCTGAGGTTCGCGCCGCCATGACGACCGAGGCCGCTCTTCCTCCCGAATCGATCCATTCTACGCCGCCGCAGATCTTGCGCGCCGAGGCGCGGTTCTGGCTGGTGAGCTTTGCGCTATTCCTCTCGGGCCTCGCCACCTTCGCGCTGCTCTATTGTGTGCAGCCGATGCTGCCGGCCTTCGTTCAGGCCTTTGCGCTGACCCCGGCTGCGGCGAGCCTGTCTCTATCGACGTCGACCGCCGTCCTGGCGGTCGCGATGTTCGGGGCAGGGGCTCTCTCCGACGCCTACGGCCGCAAGACCGTGATGGCCGCATCGCTGTTCGCGGCCGCCGCGGCGACGCTGGCCGCGGCGCTGGCGCCGAACTGGCCGACGCTGATCGCCACGCGCGCGCTGACCGGCTTGGCGCTCTCCGGCGCTCCGGCGATCGCCATGGCCTATCTCGCCGAGGAGATGGACCGGTCGGCGATCGGGCTTTCGATGGGCCTCTTCATCGCTGGCAACACGCTCGGCGGCATGGGCGGCCGGCTCGCGGCGGCGTCGATCGTCGAGTTCTGGGGCTGGCGCTGGGCGCTGGGCGCGATCGGCGCCTTCTCGCTCGTTTGCGCGGCGGCCTTCGCTTTCGCCCTGCCTCGGGAGCGGCATTCGACGCCGAGGGCTGAGTTGGTCGCGATGGGTCCGGCGATCCGGATGCATCTTGCCGACCCCGGCTTACGCCTGCTTTACGCGCTGGGCTTTCTGCTGATGGGCGCGTTCGTCACGACGTACAACTACATCGGCTTTCATCTCGCGGCGCCGCCCTTCTCGCTGAGCCAGACCACGATCGGCCTCGTCTTCGTCATCTACCTTCTCGGGGCGGTCGCATCCGCTGTCGCCGGAGATCTCGCGGGTCGCTTCGGCCGGCGACGGGTCATTCTGCCGGCGGTCGCGCTGATGCCGCTCGGCGTCCTCGTGACGCTGTCCGGCAGTCTCTGGGTTGTCATCGTCGGCGTCGCGGTCGTGACGGTGGGCTTTTTCGCCGGCCATTCGATTGCATCGAGCTGGATCGGCTTGCGCGTCCAGCACGCGCACGCGCAGGCGAGCGCGCTCTACCTGTTCTTCTACTACGTGGGCTCCAGTCTCGCCGGCTGGTCGGGCGGGTGGGCGCTCGCCGCGGGCGGTTGGCCGGGCGTGGCGGCGTTTCTGGGCGTCCTCACTGTCGTTGCGCTGATCGTCGCCCAGCGGCTGACCCGCGTCGCGCCGCCGGCCCATCTCCTGGCGACGTCCGAGCCCGAGCCAAAGCCGGATCGCCTTCCTCCCGCGTCGTGAGGCGCGGGAGCGCCGGCTGTCAGGCGAACGCGCAGGTGAGCGCCACGCGCCCGTCCGGCAGCTGCCGGACGTCACGGAATACGCCGCCGCGCGCAACCCCCGGGGTCGAGAAAAGCGGCCGCCCGTCGCCGGCGATCACTGGATAGATCAGCAGCCTGAGCTCATCGACGAGCCCGGCGTCGATCAGGCCCGCGGTCGTCCGGCCGCCCCCGACGAGGTAGATGTCTTTGCCCTCTTGCGCTTTGAGAGCAGCGATGTCCTCGACATTGCGCAGAAAGCGCGTGTTCGGCCAGGCGGCGGCGCTCAGGGCGCTCGACAGCACATAATGCGGGGTTTTCGCCGCAAAGCGCGCCCATTCGACCTCGGCGGGCGTCGGCGTCTTTCCCGTCATCGCCAGCGACGTCATCGGCTCGTTGCGGATTGTCGTCCAGTAGAACTCGTAGCCGGGATACATGCCCGCGCCGATGAGGCAGGCGTCGATCTGCGGCGTGAGCCCATAGTCCTCCGACCAGGCGCTGACCCAATCGGCGTAGCCGTTCGCGTCGGCGGTCTTTCCGTCGAGCGAAATCTTCATGCCGGCGATCAGTTTTCGCATCTCAACCTCCTTCCAGTGGCGCATGTCGTCGGTTTGCGAACGCCTTTAGCCAGGGTGGCGAATGGATCAGGGCCATCAGCCCATACATCAGGGCCATTCCGCTGAGTGGCGAAGCGTCAGGAGCGGCCGAACAGAGCCAATGCGACGCGCCGCCGCCATCGAAGCCGGTCAGGACCGCCATGACCGCGAAGGTCGGCGCGGCGGCAAAGCGCAGCCCGCTGGCCAGGCCGAGCGCGCCGGCGCTCATGAGGCTTTCGATTCGGATCGCGCGGTTGGCGCCCGCGCCGGCGGAGATGGCGCTCATCGTCTTGCTCCGACATTGAGGACGCTGCTTGTTCAGGCGCGCTCGTACTCGTCGTGGCGGCGCCACCAGAGGCCGTGCTCGTTGCGTCCCTTGGGCGCGCGATCGAGCCACTGGTACATGCCCCAGAGCCCGTCGAGTCCGCGCGAATACGTCGAGTAGGTGTGATAGACGACGCCGTCCTCGAGCGCGAACGCGCTCATGCCGGGGCGCTCGCGCATGAAGGTCGCCGCGTCCGCTCCGGTCGTCGCCGCATACTCGGCGACCGGCCCCGCGGCCGCGCGCGAGGTCAACGCGGCGCCAGGCTGGTAATTGTAATCGAAGCCGCCCTCGCGCTGCTGCCGCTCGCTGATCGAGACGTTGAAATCGGCGTTGAAGTCGGAGCCGAACGACGACGCCCAGGGGAACGTCCAGCCCATCCGCCGCTTGTACTCGGCGAGCTTTGCGAGCGGCGCCCGCGAGACTGCTGAGAGCATCACGTCGTGGTGGGCCAGATGGATCGCGAACCCGTCGAATCCGTCCGCGATCGCCGAGCAGGACGGGCAGCCGGCCTTGAAGTCAGGCCCGAACATGAAGTGATAGACGAGGAGCTGCGAACGCCCCCGGAAGAGATCGGCGAGCGACGCCTCGCCGTCGTAGGTGTCGAAGCGGTAGGCCTTATCGATCCGGACCCAGGGGAGATCCTGGCGTCGCTCAGCCAGCGCGTCGCTTCGACGCGTCAGCTCCTTTTCGTCCTCGAGCAACGCGATGCGAGCCTTGAGCCACTCATCACGGGAAACGATCGGATTGGGCATGGTCGACTCCTGTTCAGGTTGGTGTTGGTGCGGCGAGGCCGCGGATTATTTCGGCAGACGCTGGTCGTATTCGGCCCTGAGGCGCGCGAGCTCGCCCCAGAACGGATCGGGCTTGCGATCGTTCAGGATGTCGGCCAGGAGATCGAGGTGCGCGTGCCATCCGGCGCTGACGCCGACGATGTTCGGGCGGTTGGGCAGGCGGCGATGGATCACGGTCAGAAGCACTTCGGCGCCCCTTGGTTCGAGCGTCATCGACACCTCGGCTTCGTCGTGCCAGGCGAACGCGAGCTTGCGCGGCGGATCGACCTCGATGATGCGGCTCTGCAGTCGATGCTCCTCGCCGAAGCCCGGAGGCCGTTCGCCCGGCGGATCGGTTAGCTTGTCGTTGCGCCAGACGAGCTCGAACGGGGCGCCGGCCTTCAGCTCCATGACGCCCGCGGCGAGCCAGCGGCTGCGAAGGTTCGAGTCAGTGAGATAGGCCCAGACGCGTTCGATCGGGCCCGGCAGCAGGCGCTCGATCTTGACGGTCGCAGGCTCGATCAGCGCGCCGTAGTCGTCGGGAGTGGCAAGCATCGTCATCGGTCGTTTCCTTTCGGTCGGGGTGGGGCAGGTGGAGTGGGCGTAGACGTTTGGGGCGCGTCGGGTTTGCGGGCGTCCTCCTCGCGCAGGAGGCGCTCGAGGACGTCGAGCCGCTCAGTCCAGAAGCGCTCGTAGAACCTCAGCCATTCGTTGGCGCTGGCGAGCGGTCCGGGGTCGAGGCGGCACCAGTGGGTGCGTCCGCGCACCTCTCTGCGGATGAGCCCGGCCTGTTCGAGCGCCTTGATGTGCTTCGACGCGGCCGCGAGCGAGATCGCGAACGGCTCGGCGAGCTGGCCGACCGTGCGCGCGCCGTCCGCCAGCTCCCGCAGCATCCGCCGCCGCGTCGCATCGCCGAGGGCGTGAAAGACGGTATCGAGTTCGGGCGTCTGAAGATCAACCATGTGGTTGAATATAGCGTCGCGCCGCTAAAAGTCAACCGTTTGGTTGAATGACGAGCGCGAAAACCCCCGCCAGTGGTCGGCCGGGGCTGTCGGCCGGAGACCCATGCCGAGGAGTTTTGGAAAACGAGGGTACGCTTTCGAGCCGAAGCGCAACATTCGTCCCGCTCAATGAGCGGGGCGAATTGAACTGTAGCGGACATTGCGATTCCGCCCGGAGAGCGCGGTTGTGGACAGCTCTCTCTCGTCGCAGCGGCAACTCTCCGCCGGCTGGAAGGGCGGCCAAAAAAACGCCGCCGAATTCGGGAAGTCTTCCCGAAATGCGAACATCTTCGAACAGCCAATGGATCGGTCGCCAGACCGCTTGCAGGGACTACTCCATCGCCACATCGCCAACGCCGGCTTGGTTTCGATAAGTCGGGCGCCCATCATCCGGGAAAACAGATGCACGGCATGAAGCGACGCTGGTCGACTGCGGCTTTTTTGGTCGCGATCTTCTTTTTCGCGCCCGGAATGACGAGAGCGCAGGAGATGGTCATAGGCGTCAACGTGGTCAATCCAATGCGCGCCAGTCTCGCCGATCAGAACGCTCTCCTCGACCAGCTCAAGGCCGCTGCGGTGCGGGTCATCCGCTGCGGCGTCTCGAACGACGATAAGGGCGTCGATTTTGCCAAGCGCGCCGCCGCCCGGGGCATTCGCATCCAGTTGATCGTCGGCCCGGAATATCCTCCCAACGCGCCCACGCGGGCCTATCAACCCAATGAGTTCCCCGCTATGTGGGGAGGCCATCCGCTCTCTTTTGCTGACCCCGAGCTCTCCAAAACAGCCTTTCAACGCCTCTTCGACGCTTTTGACGCGAACGCCATTGCGCTGGCCGGCGTCGAACTCGGCAACGAGATCAACTGGGCCGCCTTCAATCCGGAGTTTCCGCTGCCCGGCGAGGGCAAAATTCTGAGCCTCCAGGATCTCGCCGACGACCCCGAGGGCAGGCAGATCGCGAAGGGCTTTGTCCAGTACATCAAGATTTCTGGCGGCCCTCAAAGATGTCCGCGACCACTCCCGCCTGAACCGAATCACGCCGATCATTTCCGCCGGCCTGGTCAGCGCCGGCGATGGAGAGAAGCTGTACAACACCAAAAAGGAGGACATGGTTGGCCTGGCGGCGACGATTGCCTTTCTGCGCGCCCACGGCCTCGATTCGCATGTCGACGCTTATGGGGTCCACAGCTATCCGTCCCCAGGGCGGCCCGGCGATCCGACCGCCGCGGCTCAACGCGCAACGCGCCTCAACAGCATTGATCTCGCCGAGTGCCGCGCGGGGGGAAGCGTTGTTGGCAAGCCCTGCTGGATCACCGAATGGGGATTCCCGAACGCGGACCCATCCTGCCCGGCGAAGGAGGCCGTCGCACGCTCCTCGTCGAGGAGTTGCGAAGCGATTTTGCCGCGGCGGCCGCCGAGCATCGCCTCGCAGGTATCGACTACTTCTCCTGGGACTCCGATCCCTGGGCCAAAGGGATCGATCCCGACAGCGTCTATCGCTGCGGCGGGCTCACTGAGAGCGGTCGTGAAGCCATTGCGCCCGCCAGCCAGGAGAAGAGTCCCGATCTCAGCGCTTCAATCCGGGTCCGGGTCGGCATTCCGCTCGTCGCCCGCGGGCCGGCTCCGAACATCGCCGACGCCGTACTCACCGAGATTGGGCTTCCTGATGGCCAGTTTCGCGGATTCACCGCCGCCGGAACGACCTTCGCCATCGACGGCAAGCATCCCTACGACATGGGCGGCCCAGCTGCGACGGTCTTGAGACCAGGACCGGCCGGCGGTCCGTCCTCCTGCGGCCAATGGATCGTGCACGTCGAGCTGGAAGGCAAGACGCTCTACGGCTGGGTGCACAACGAAACCGCGTGCAACTACGCGAATTACGGCCAAACCCACGCGATGATGACCATCGCCTCCACGTCCGACTACGGGCTCCGGTGGAAGATATTGGGGCCGATGATCGAGGGCGCGGATCCACCGGCCGCGGCCAAGGAGACAGGCGACAGCTGCATGACGGTGGTGCGCAGCCAGGACGGGTACGACTACGCCTATTGCCTGCACAACGGCGGTCATTCCTGGGATGGCGGCTACACGTTCGCCGCCCGCGCGCCTGCTTCCGATCCTGGTCCGGGCAAGTGGAAAAGATATTTCAACGGCTCTTGGAACGAGCCGGGCGTCGACGGCAAATCGAGCCCAATCGATGGCGCAGGCTCGGCCTACTGGACCACAGCCGGAAAGACCGTCGGTCTGAGATGGGTCAAAGGTGGAACAGGGCTTGTCGTGTCCGGCGACCACCTGCATTTCACGCCCGTCCTTTCGCAGCCTCTCATGCTGATCGAGCCGGGAGACTGGTCGCGCAAAAACGGCCTCGAGCTGGTGGCTTACGGCGGCTTGATCGACGCCCACACCGGATTGAACCAACTCGGCGACCATTGGCTCCTGGCGTATATGTATCTGGGCCCCGGCGAGAATTTCGGCAGACGCTATCTTGTCTTTCGGCCCGTCGACATCGCATGGTCACGCGCGCCGGGCGAACCGCCGGTGCGCGAGATGCTGACCCACTGGTACAACGCCGCCGAACACGATCACTGGGCCACGACGGCGCCCGTGCCGGGCAACTACACGGTGTATAAGCTGGTGGCCCAGCTCGGGTACACGATGACGGCGGCCGACTCCAAGGAGGCCTCTACCGAACTTGAGGAATGCGTCAGCCAGGGGCCCGGCCATCCGGACCACATGCTGATTCAAAAGGGTGCCTGCGAAGCCCAAGGCTACCGGCGCCTTCGCAGCGCCGGATTTATTTTTTCGGCCGCCCAGCCCAACACGCAACCCCTGTACCGCTGCTACTCCGAGACTGAAAAATCCCACTTCGCCGCCAACCGCGATGACTGCGAAGGCATGGGCAAACAGGAAGCCCTTCTCGGCTACGATCTCAAGCCATAGCTATGACCTCTTCTTGCGCATTACGGGCGCCTGCCGTGTCGGGTTCGAGTGACCGCAATCCACACTTTTTTCCAAATCCGCGTTCGCGCCAGGCGTGCGACAAGGCCCGGTCAGGAGCGTTGGGCATGGAGTGGCGCGACGAGGGTCTCATCGCTGGCGTGGGTCGGTATGGCGAGCATTCGGCGATCGTCGTGGCGATGACGCGGGAACATGGCCGCCATTTCGGGCTCGTGCGCGGGTTGCCGCTCGGCGCGCATGACTGCCGCGTTGCAGCCGGGCAACACGGTCGGCCTCGTCTGGCGAGCGCGGCTTGAGAGGTTCTCGGCCGGGACGGCTTGCTCCCTGAGCGCTTTCCACCACCAGGGCGGAATGTGAACGGCGCATGGATTTGTTGTCGGGCGGCGGTCGCCTCCTCGCCATAGCGCCTCGAAATGTCCTCCAAACACCTCTGATTTGTCCCGTTACGATCTTGGCCGGGGGTTGGCGCGAATATAGCGTCGCTACAACAACAGTCCGAGAGGAAACTCGTGGACGCCTCTCAAATTGAAGCGCCAGCTATGCTTGGATCGCGGCGTCGCTCTATTGAATTGTGCGGTCGGTGGGCGGGGCGGCTCTCGATGCGACGAAGGCTCGGCAGGTAACGTCACTATGGAGGATCGAACGCGCGCAGTCATGCGCGCCGGCGCTCAAGATCCGTCGCGTTCTCGAAAAGGTGTCACCGGAGATCGTCACAACGTTCGAGACGCGCAAAATCTCTGAGACGACTTGCGCGGACCAAGTCGGCTATTGCATCCAGCGCATCCGCAAACAATCCCGAGAACGTAGAAAGGTAGGCTGGATGAATTGATCGTCACGAGCGTGACCCTGGCGCTCGTGCTGCTACGCTCGGCCTCGACCGCCGAGGGGGCAAAGACCGTTCCAGGGGGAGGAAGAATAATCGATCAACAGTTACGACAAAAACAGTCGTCCTGAAGGAGGAATGAATGCATAGGTTATCTATTCTTGCGATCGCCGCAACCAGTATGGTCGCGGCGGCGGCTTCGCCCGTGCAGGCTCAGCCGGCCCAGCAGTCTCCGGCGTTGGTCTACACCGACGACGCGCGCGCGCCCGTGCCGATTCCGCAATCGGAGAAGGGACTTCAGACAATCACCGCGGAGCCGTGGTTCAAGGTCTCCGACAAGGGACTGCAGCTGGAAGGCGCTTCCTTCGATCGCGACGGCAATCTCGACTTCGTCGAGGTGTTTGGCGGCAGCATTTTCCGTCTGTCGCCGGATATGAAGCTGACCACGATCATGCCGCCGAACGATCGCGCCTCGGCCGGGCTGGGAATTCATAAGGACGGGCGAATCTTTGTCGCCGGCCTTGGAGACTTCGTCAGCACGGGTTCGGTTGTCTCCATCAAGCCCGACGGGTCGGACATGCAGGTGATCGTTCCGAAGACGGATGGCTATCTTGTCGACGATCTCGTCTTTGATAAGTTCGGCGGGTTCTATTTCACCGACTTCCGCGGCGAGGCCAATGATCCTGCAGGCGGCGTCTATTATGTTTCGCCAGACTTCAAAAAAATCACGCCTGTCCTTCCGCATGTGGCGATCGCCAATGGCGTCGGCCTGAGCCCGGACGGCAAGACCCTGTGGGTCACCTCGACCGCGCAAGGGCTCTTGTATCGCGTCGATCTCGCCGACCCCACGACAATCGCTCCGTTCGGCGCGGCGATTACGTACCATTTCACGGGAATGGGGCCTGATTCTCTGCGTGTCGACGCCGATGGCAACGTCTATGTGGCGATGTACAGCCAAGGTCGGGTTCTGGTGTTCAATCCGAGCGGCTATCCGATCGGTCAGATCCTCCTCCCCGGTCGCGAAACGGGCCACAACCTGCGCTCGACCAGCATGGCCTTCAAGCCGGGCACGAACGATATGTACATCGTGACCAACGACTGGGATGGAGGACAAGGATCGCAGATCTTCCACGCCAAAGGCTTCGGCAAGTCGCTGCCGATGTACTCGCATCAGTAAGCAACGTCAGAAAATCGACGTTTGACGCATTAACGGTTCTGCGAAAGTGGATGGGCCGGGAAGACGGTCCCGGGCCGGGCGGGGCCCGGGACGGTTCCGGGCCGGATGGGGCCAAGGATCCCATCGCCGGCGCCAAACACGCGATCACGGCGATGATCACCGCCGTCGAGGGCAGCGCAGCGACCCTCGGAACGACGTCGGCTCGGAAATGGTTGACCGGCGCGGCGGCTCGTTCCGCCGCCGCCGGTTTTCCCCGTCGGTCGGCCATCCGCAAAGGTATTGCTCCGCCCAAGGGAGGAGCCGGGTGGACTTGCCGAGCCTCGACGCGCTCGATGCGTCGTCTCGGTCTTCCGCGTCGGGCGGCGACCTCTTGCGAAATTCCATGGGAATGCCGCTTCCGGCGCTTTGCCGGCGTCCCCTGCCTCGGCTTCAAATGACCGCACTCCGCCCTTTGGCCCCCACAAATCCAAGTCCGCGCCCGGCGTGCTAGCAGCCTGTCCGACTTGAGGGTTTCTCGACGAGCAACGTACTGATATTGTTCCGTTTTGTGTTTCTCGGAAAAGACGAAAAACCCAATGAGATCAATGAGTGTACCTTTAAGTCCGACAAGCTGCTAGAAGGGCCCGTCAGGAGCGTTAGGCATGGAGTGGCGCGACGAGGGTCTCATCGTCGGCGTGCGCCGGCACGGCGAGCATTCGGCGATCGTCGAAGCGCTGACGCGCGCGCATGGCCGCCATCTTGGCCTCGTGCGCGGCGGCCGCTCGGCGCGCATGACCGCCGCGTTGCAGCCGGGCAACACTGTCGGCCTCGTCTGGCGCGCCCGGCTCGACGAGCATCTGGGCGCCTTCGCGATCGAGCCGCTCGAACTGCGCGCCGGAAGGCTGATCGGCAGCGGGCTGGCGCTCGCCGGCCTCGCCTGGCTCGGCGCGCTGATCCGCCTGCTGCCGGAGCGCGATCCGCACGAGGCGGTGTATGAGGCGCTGACGCTGATCGCCGGAAACCTCGATGACGCAGCGATCGCGCCGCCGCTGGTCGCCCGTTTCGAAGCGCAGATTTTGGCCGAGTGCGGATTCCAGCTCGATCTGTCGCGCTGCGCGGCGAGCGGAGCGACCGACAACCTCGCCTATGTCTCGCCGAAGTCGGGTCGGGCGGTCAGCCGCGAAGCCGGCGAGTCGTGGCGGGACCGGCTTTTGCCTTTGCCGGCCTTCCTGCGCGAGGGCGCTCGGCTCGAGGCCCGTCCAGGCGTTGAAGACATCGCTGACGCGTTCCGCATGACCGGGTTCTTTCTGGCTCGCGACGTGTTCGCCGCGCGGGGCGAACCGTTCCCCAACTCCCGGCGCGCCTTTTTGGCGGCGGCGGCGAAGGCGGCGGCTCGAGGGGCTTGAGCTGAGCGAGCTCCGCGGGATGCAGAGCAGACGATGACCTGGCGCCGCGGCGCCCCCGCGCGATATCGGACCAGAGGAAAGGCTGAAAGGCGCCTTTGTCGACCGGACTAAGTATTTTTACTGACGTAAAGTTGCATTGTTTGCCACTCGACAGCGTTCTATCCTTGTCTTCATATCGCCACCGCAATTCGCGCCTCCGCAATGTGTCCCGTATGGGTGCGCGTCTACGAGTGCGCGTCGCGAGGCGGCATTCAGCGTAACGCTTTTTTTGGCACGTATTCGTTGTGTAGTGGGGGGATTTGACTATGCCTTCGCTTTTTTCTCGACGCAGTCAGCGTTTGGCGCAAAGGGACGCCGAGGCGGACCGCCTTATCGAAATGATCGGGTTTCAGGCCTACGCCGCCGCGGGCCGGCTCGCCCGCGAGGCGAATGATTTCTGGACCATGCGGTATTGGGACAGGGTCCAGGCGGCCATCGCGCGCAAGACGGACGTGCGTTTCGCGGACCGCGAAGCGTCCCAGACCATGATCTACGAGCGACCGCGTGACGGCGGCTATGACCTCGGTCTGGAGATCTCGCGTCCTTTCGCGCCGCTTTTCATGGACGACCGCGCGTCGGTTCAGGTCCAGGACATCGTGGTGACTGGCAGGCGCCGCATCCGCCGACCGCCGGACGAGTGGGAGCTGGCGGCGGCCCCGGCGAGCCGTCCACGGGCGAAACGGGCCTTGACCGCAGCACGCTGAATCTGTATCAGGCGCTTGCTGCGCCGCAGCATGAGGCGCTCCAGCCGCGTAGATCGGTACTTGCCTGAGTAAGGCGACCGAAGCGCTGTCGAGCCTCCCGACCCTTCGATTGACGGCCCGTTACGCGGGGCCAGTCCCCAAAATTCCGGATCGACCGGCCGCGCCTTGCAAGGCGGCGGCGTGCGATCTCAATTGATGAAAGATCTCAGTGACTCACTTTTCCGATCTCGGCCTGCCCGAGACGCTCCTTCGCGCTCTCGAGGCCGAAGGCTACAAGACCCCCACCTCCATCCAGGCTCAGGCCGTTCCGCATCTCCTGCAAGGGCGCGACCTGCTCGGCATCGCCCAGACGGGCACAGGCAAGACGGCGGCCTTCGCGCTGCCGATCCTCGCCCGCCTGATCGCCGACCGTCGCCGTCCGGCGCCGTTCACTGCGCGCGCGCTCATTCTTGCCCCGACCAGGGAACTCGCGGCGCAGATTGGCGAAAGCTTTCGCGCCTACGCCCGTTTCCTCAAGCCCGCGCTGAGCCTCGGCGTCGTGGTCGGCGGCGTGTCGGCGCGCCCGCAGGTCGACCTCTTGGCTCGCGGCGTCGACGTGCTGGTCGCGACCCCCGGCCGGCTGCTCGACCATATGGGGAGCGGCAAGCTGATTCTCGCCGCGACTGAGGTTCTGGTGCTCGACGAGGCCGACCACATGCTCGACCTCGGCTTCATCGTGCCGATCCGCCGGATCGTGGCGAAGCTGCCGAAGGCGCGCCAGACGCTGTTCTTCTCCGCCACCATGCCGAAGGAGATCGCCGGTCTCGCCGACGACATGCTGAAAAATCCGGTGGAGGTCCGCGTCACGCCGGCCGCCACCACCGTCGATCGCGTCGATCAGCACGTGTTCTTTGTCGACGGCGCCGCCAAGCGCGACGTGCTGGTTGAACTGATGCGGGGCGCCGACGTATCGCGCGCCATCGTCTTCACCCGTACCAAGCGCGGCGCCGACCGCGTGGCGCAGCACCTCGACGCCGCCGGCGTCGGGGCGCAGGCGATCCACGGTAACAAGAGCCAGAACCAGCGCGTCCGCGCGCTCGACAACTTCAAGAGCGGCGCGACGCGCATTCTCGTCGCCACCGACATCGCCGCGCGCGGCATCGACGTGGAGGGCGTCAGCCATGTGGTGAACTTCGAACTGCCGGACGTGCCGGAGGCCTATGTGCACCGCATCGGCCGCACGGCGCGCGCCGGCGCGTCCGGCCGCGCCATTTCGCTCTGCGACAACGGCGAGCGGCCGCTTTTGCGCCAGATCGAGAAACTGACCCGCCAGACGCTGGCCTTCACCGACCGCCGCACTGCGGCCGGCGCCCGCGACGAAGAGCGCGAGGCGGCTCGGCCGGCTCCGCGCGGTCGCGGCGGGCAGGGCGATGGCGGCCGTCGCGGCGGCCCGCAGCCCCAGCGCCGCGCGGCTCCCCGCGACGGCCGGGGACCGAACGGCGGACGTCCTGCCCAGGCGCCGAGAGGCCCGGCGTCGAGTGGCCAGAACCGCCGTCCGGGCGGCGGCGCGAATCGCCACGGCGCTCGCCCCGAGGCGTGAACAGAGAGGCGCGGAACCCTCATCCGGCCGCTTACCCGGCCACCCCCGGACCTGCGCCCGGGGGCTAGGGCATTCACACGTCTCTGCTGCGGTTCGCTATCCTTCCCTCCGAAGCATGCACGCCTATCGGCGATGCGCCAACTCGGGCCGCTTCCCGAGGCCTGGACGCCCGCCCCATAGCCC
This sequence comes from uncultured Alphaproteobacteria bacterium, assembly GCA_963822215.1. Lineage (GTDB taxonomy): Bacteria > Pseudomonadota > Alphaproteobacteria > Rhizobiales > Beijerinckiaceae > Roseiarcus. The sequence goes on along the minus strand of CAWGGX010000003.1, from coordinate 1,310,294 downwards.
GTCGACCGACTGGCGTCCTGGCGGACGCCCTATGGGGGACCGAGCCTGGAGGGGCAGTTTCAGATTCCTTCAAACGGCTTCCGAAAGCTTCAATTTCTTTCCGCGGCGGCTTCCAAACGTTTCCATTGCTTTCCAAAAGTTGCAAAAAATTTCCGCGGACCGTGACTTATCAATGGCTTACGGGCGAATGAAGCGGAAAAAAACTTCTAGCCGCGCCGCGCTGTAGGGCCGGGTCGATGACCCGGCCGGCGCGGTTCGTACGGCGTCCGCCAGGACGCCCGTCTCACGACGGGCTCTCGATCGCGCCCTACACCGCGCGCCGTTCGGCCGGCGCTCGCCTGCGCCACCCGGCTGAATGGCGGTCGTTCGCGTCGGCCGCCTCTTTTCGTCCATGCCGTCCTCGCTCGCCGACCCCGCGTGGGGCGAAGTGTTCGATGAGGATAAACATACCACAGAATTTAGATTTCAGAAATATCTTGTCGCTAAGCGCTGAAATCAGGCGGTCGCACGAGCATGGGCTTGGCGCCGGCGCCGCATCCGCTAGGCGCCGACTTGCCGCCGGCGCCCCATCGTTTGGTTCCGGCGCTTAGCCCAGCATGAAGCCGCCGAAGAAGGCGGTGAGTTCCGGGTAGCCGTCAAGCGGCAGGACGTGGGCGACATACTGGTCCGGCCGAACCACCACGATGCAGCCGGCGGCGCGGTCAACGCCCCGGAGGTCGAAAATGTCCGGGCCCGTCTTCAGGTCGGGACAGCAGAGCTTTTCGTAGTCGATGAGCCCGTAGCGGCCTTTCTGCGGCAGAAGGAGGGGCGGCATGGAAGCAAGGGCGAGATCGCGATGGCCTTGTTGGAGGATCGCCCGGACGTCGATGACCGAATCCACCTCCGCGCCGGCGGGCGTGTGCTTGCGGACGGGCGAATCGGGCGAGGTCTCGAGGAACCGGCAGAGGGCGGCGAGGCGGGAGGAGGGGTCGGTAGGGTCCTCCGCCGAGGCGAAGGCATAGAGCCGCCAGCGCCCGTCCGCCCGGAACGCGTGTCCAAGCTGCACGGGCTTGGCGTCGGCCAGGCGGACGACCGGGGCCGAATGAAACCGCGCCCCGATCGGGAAGCCGGTGGCAAGCGCCTGATGCGTCGGCTCCCCCGTGAGGATCGACGGGCGATATTGGGTCATCATACCCGCAGTGAACCGGCCGGCCTTGACGAAATTCCGCTGCAGTTCCGCCGGATCGACCCCCTCGCTCGCCGGGTCCGTCGGATCCTTGGGCGGCGCGCTGATCATCCGGGAGAAGGCGTGATCGAAATCGATCAGCTCTTTGGCGATCGGCTGGCGCTCTCGCGAATAGGTCTTGAGCAGATGCGGCGCCGCGCGTCCGCGCAGCACCGCGGCCAGCTTCCAGCCGAGATTGAACGTGTCCTGCATCGACATGTTCATGCCCTGGCCGGCCTTCGCGCTGTGCGTATGGCAGGCGTCGCCGGCGATGAAGACGCGTGGGCCGCGGCCCTCGTCGTCGGCGACGTCGTCGAACTTGTCGCAGAGCCGCTGGCCGATCTCGTACACCGACCACCACGCGACCTCCTTCACCTCGAGCGTGTAGGGGTGGAGGATGCGCTGCGCGGCGGCGATGATGCGTTCGGACGTCACGTTCAGGCTCGCGACCCGTTCGTTCCGGGTGAGTTTTTCGAGCTCAATGTAGATGCGGAAGAGATAGCCGCCCTCGCGCGGAATGATCAGCGCGCTGCCGTCGCTGGCCGACTGAATCAGGCACTTAAGACGGATGTCCGGAAAGTCGGTGACCGCGAGCACGTCCATGACGCCCCAGGCCTGGTTGGCGAAATCGCCGACGAGCTCCCGCCCGATAGCCTTCCGCACCCCGCTGCGGGCGCCGTCGCAGCCGACCACGTACTTGGCCCTGACCGTCTCGGTCCGCTCATCGCGTCCGGCGTCGCTGCGCTGAAGCCGGATCGTGACCGGATGCGAGGCGGCGGCGCCGTCCGGCGCCACCGTCAGGTCGAGAAACTGACGCTGATAGTGCGGCTCGAGGCGTGACGGCGCGTTTCGCATGAGGTCGAGATAGAAGTCGTGCACGCGGGCCTGGTTTAAAATCACGTGCGGCATTTCGGACAGGCCGTCCTCCACGTCCTGGATGCGGCCGCTGCGGACGATCTTGGCGCGGTTCGACTCGCTTGGCTTCCAGAATACCGTCTCGTTGACGAAATAGGCCTCCCTCAGGACGCGGTCGGCGATGCCGAAGGCCTCGAACATCTCCATCGAGCGGCAGGCGATGCCGTCGGCTTGGCCAAGCTCGATCGGTCCGGCCTTCTGGTCGACGATTGCCGTCGTGATGTCGGGAAAGGCGGCGAGCTGAGCCGCAAGCGTCAGGCCGGTCGGCCCGCAGCCGATGATCAGGACGTCGACGGAGTCGGGCAGGGCGTCAGTGCGCCCGGCCCCGGGGAGAGCCTCGGCGACGTCGGGGTCGCCAGGTCTGAAACCATTGAGATAGAACTGCATGACGCCTCGGCCGTTTCCTCTGGAGCGCCGCCGACAGGCCGCGGAAGCCCGTCGCCGAAGCGACCGGGTCTTCTCGCCGGTTCCTGCCCGGCTGGGGACGCGCCGGGTGCGGCGCGCCCGTTCGATAGGGGTAGTTATGCACATAAGTATGCCTATCTGTCAACCCGGTCCGATCGTCCGCAAGGGAGGCGCACGCTGCCGCCAGCCTCGGCGCGCGCGGCGCGGCGCTCAGCCGCCGAGATGGCGCGGCGTTCGACGCGGCGCGCGGCTCAAGAGATTGTTGCCGTCCGCGATTTTCCTCAAGAGGCGCATGAGCTCGGCGCGTTCGGCCAGGGTCAGCGGCGCGACCGTGCGATCCTGCGCGTTGGCGACCTCGGGCCGCACGGACGACAGGAGGGCGCGGCCCTTGGCGGTGATCTCGATTAGCGTCGCGCGCCGGTCCTGTTCGGAGGGCCGGGTCGAGACGAAACCGCGCGCCTCAAGGTTCCGCACAACGACGGCGACCGTCGTGCGATCGAGCGCGGCGACGCCGCCGATGGCCGCCTTGTCGAGGGCCCCATGCGTAGCGAGCGCTTGGAGCGCGACATATTGCAGAGGCGTCAGGTCATAGGCCTGGCACTCGTCGAGAAAGATCGCGACCGCGATCTGGTGGCACCGGCGCAGGAGATGCCCCGGCATGTCGAGCGGCGGATCGGTCGCGGTGAGTTTCGGCGCGGGTTCGGATCGGGCCACAGGCGTCTCTTAAAGCTCCCGGACTCGGACCGCGAGGCCGCGCGGCCAGCGCGGCTCATTTAGCGGGCGTCCCACGCTTTTGACAACGCCGCTCACTCGCCCGGCGAAGCGCCGGCCGGCTGTGCTTCGAATCGAAACCGCCCGCCGGGCAGCCGCTTGCGTTGCGTGCCAGAAGGTGCATTCGCGCCCTGGAGCCGACTGAATATTGCTTTGGCCACTGCCGTCATTGCGAGGAGCGGAGCGACGAAGACTGTATGTCCTTGCGCTGAGGCGGCGGCTCGCCCTCGATGCGCGTTGCGAGGGTTGCCCGGATAGGCCGGGCGGAGCCTCACGCAAGGAGGACGAGCCATGAAAGATTATAGCGAAGTTTTCGTCGGCATGGACGTGTCGAAGTCGAGTATCGCGGTAGGGTTGGCTGACGGCGGAGGCGCGGCCGAGGCGAGGTTTCTCGGGGAGATCGAGGCGAACGAGGCTGCGGTGACGAAGCTGGTCCGCCGCCTGTCTGGCAAGCACGACAAGCTGACGTTCTGTTACGAGGCGGGGCCGACCGGCTACGGTCTTTATCGGCTGATCGGCGAGCTTGGGCATGCGTGCCGGGTGGTCGCGCCCTCGCTCATTCCGCGCAAGCCGGGCGATCGGGTGAAGACCAATCGCCGCGACGCCTTGAATCTGGCGCGCTTGCTGCGGGCCGGCGAGCTCACCGCCGTGTGGACGCCGGACGAGCGGCACGAGGCGATGCGCGATCTGGTGCGGGCGCGCTCGACGGCCGCCTTCGACCTCAGGATCAAGCGCCAGCAGACCGGCGCCTTCCTTTTGCGTCTCGGACGCGTCTATCCCGGTAAGAAGACATGGGGCGGCGCGCACCGGAAGTGGCTGGCGAGCCAAGCTTTCGCCCATCTCGAGCAGCGCATCGCCTTCGAGGAGCAGGTGGCCGCGATGGACGAGGCGAAGGCGCGCATCGCCCGGCTGGAGAAGGCGATCGAGGAGGCGGTTCCCGATTGGTCGCTGGCGCCGATGGTCACGGCGCTGATGGCGATGCGCGGGATCGACCTCGTCGCGGCGACGGCGATTCTGGCCGAAGTCGGCGACCTCGGGCGCTTTCGGACGCCGCGCGAGTTGATGGCCTGGCTGGGGCTCGTGCCCTCGGAGTCCTCAACCGGCGACCGAGTTCAGGCGCTTCGGCATCACCAAGGCCGGCAACGGCCGGGCGCGCAAAACCCTGATCGAGAGCGCTTGGCGCCATCGCTTTCCTGCGCGCATCGGTCAGGCCAAGCTCGCCCGGGTCGAGGCGGCGCCGCCGGCGGCGCGGCGGATCGCCTGGAAGGCGCAGATGCGGCTCACCGCGCGCTACCGGGCGCTGATGCGCAAAGGCAAGACGAAGAGCGTCGCCGTCACGGCGGTCGCGCGCGAACTCGCCGGCTTCATCTGGGCGATCCATCGCGCGCTTGAGCAGGAGCAAGCCGTCGCATGAAGCCGCTCGCTCGCTACAGCGCAATTTGGGAGCGCGCTTCGCGAGCGGCTTCATGCGATCCCGCGCCATCGCGGGCGGCGCGCCATCGCGTCGACTGACCCCACACAGACCGAGGAGGGATACGGCAGACGGATGCAACAAACATTGCGCAGCGGCGGGGGTGAAGCCGCGGCAGGGGAACTCCCGAGGATTGCAAGTGGCCGATCGACGCATCGACGCCCGTACGAAGACGTGGAGCAGCCCCGGACGAAACTCGGACATGCGGAACAAATACGCGTATTAGAGCTTGATCACCGACGTCCAACAGGCCTCGCCCCCACCTCTGCGCAATCATCCAACGCCATCACTCCGCCCACCCCTGAAGCGGAAACGGGAGGGTGCGTCCGACCCCTTGACGAAGGACATAAGAGCAATCCAGGGGATCGTAGAGCGCCCGACGTTCTGCTGGATTGCTTCCCCCCGGGCTCTGTGACCCGGGGGTCGCTCGCAATGACGGAAACGAATCGACTTGGACTCGTCTCGCCCTACCGCGGCAACTCCGTCGAACCCATCAGCGCCTCATCGATCGACGCCGCGCACTGCCGCCCTTCCCGGATCGCCCAGACAACGAGCGACTGGCCGCGACGCATGTCGCCGCAGGCAAACACCTTCGAGAGGGACGTCGCGTAGCTCTCGGTGTCGGCGGCGACGTTGCCGCGCCTGTCGAGCGCGACGCCGAGCTCGGCGAGCAGACCCTCTTGAACCGGCGAGACGAATCCCATCGCCAGGAGAACGAGGTCCGCCTTGAGCGTGAACTCCGAGTCGGGGACGGCCTTCATCTTGTCGTCGACGCGGACGCACTTGAGGCCGGTGACGGCGCCGTTCTCGCCCTCGAAGGCTGTCGTCATCACCGCGAATTCCCGCTCGGCGCCTTCCTCGTGACTCGACGAGGTTCTGAGCTTCAGGGGCCAGTTCGGCCAGGTCAGGAGCTTGTCCTCGAGTTTCGGCGGCATCGGCAGGATCTCGAGCTGCGTCACCTTGAGCGCGCCCTGTCGGATCGAGGTGCCGATACAGTCGGAGCCCGTGTCGCCGCCGCCGATCACGACGACGTTCTTGCCGCTCGCCAGGATCGGCCTGTTGGTCGAGAGCGGCTCGCCCGAAACGCGCCGGTTCTGCTGCGGCAGGAACTCCATCGCGAAATGGACGCCGGCGAGATCGCGCCCGGGGACCGGAAGATCACGGGAGGCCTCCGCCCCGCCCGCAAGCGCAATCGCGTCGTAGCGCTCCGCGAGCTCCTTGGCGCTCACCGTCTCGCCGACATGCGCGTTGTAGTGGAAGGTGACGCCTTCGGCCTCCATCTGCTCGACGCGACGGTCGACATGACGCTTCTCGAGCTTGAAGTCGGGAATGCCGTAGCGGAGCAGGCCGCCGGCCTTGCCGTTCTTTTCGTAGATGTGAACGTCGTGGCCTGCCCGCGCGAGCTGCTGGGCGCAGGCAAGACCGGCGGGGCCGGAGCCGACAACGGCGACGGACTTGCCAGACTTCGTTGCGGGCGGCTCGGGCTTGATCCACCCCTCGGCAAACGCGCGATCGATGATCGCGCACTCGATCGTCTTGATCGTGACGGGCGTGTCCTGGATGTTGAGCGTACAGGACGCCTCGCAGGGCGCGGGGCAGACGCGGCCGGTGACCTCGGGGAAATTATTGGTCGACAGGAGGTTCCGCGCCGCCTCCCGCCATTCGCCGCGGTAGGCGAGTTCGTTCCAGTCCGGGATCTGATTGTTGACCGGGCATCCGTTGTGGCAATAGGGGATGCCGCAGTTCATGCAGCGCGCCGCCTGGTTGCGCGTCGATTCCTCGCTCAAGGGGATCATGAATTCGCGATAATGGCGAATGCGGTCGGAGGCGGGGGCGTAGCGCCGATCCACGCGATCGATTTCCAGAAAACCCGTCACCTTGCCCATACCTTGATCTTCCCCGTAACGTTCCCGAGGCAGGCTTGAACCCGCTCCAGCCGCGCCTCGCGACGCGCGATCCGTTCTCCTATCGCGACCCCCGATGCAAGATCGAAGCCGCCCTCATGAGCGAACCCCAGATCAGAGCAGAATTGCATGGTTTCGAACGTGTGAAATCGCCTCCTCCGAGAAGAAGCGCGACGCGTTCAAGAATTCCAAGCCGCGAATGAAGCCCTCGACATCGCGGTCGACGACGAGGTTCGGCAGGATTTCGTCCGAGTCTGCGTAGGGTGATTTGTCCAAGTCGACAGCGATCGCGTCAGCCTCTGCATCGTAGGTCACTCTCGCGGGAAACCCGCCGAGGCCGTCTTCGACCAAGTCCAGTCGTCCCGGCCCATTTTTGGCCCGCACGGCAATGTCGACGATTCGGCCACGCTCGTCGTAGCCGACGAGGACGCCCTCGCAATCATCCACGTGGTCGACTTTCGCCTCACTGAAATGGACGACAAGTGTGGATTCAGACGGTCGAATATTCATCGCCTCTTCTCCGCCTTGTGATCGACGTAGGCTGACACCACGATCTTTTCGCTGTCCACGACCTCAAACACGACGTGCAACCAACGATTACCTAACTCTTCAATACGACAAAACGCAGACTTTCGCGCCGCGTGCAAAACGCTTGGGCGGACGAATTCCGGGCGCTCAATCGTTCGTTCGACCCAGTCGGTCCGGATGCCGCGTTCGGTCATCCGGACCTTGGCGTGCTCGCTGAATCGCACCCCGTCTCGCCCGCGTGTCTTTCACCCTCACTCGCCGGCCGCGAGCATCGCTTGATCGCTCTGCGCCGCGAGCTCCGCGAGAGCGCGCCGGTATTCCACCGGCATGACCTTTCGGAACTTGGGCAGGCGCTCTTCCCAATTCTCGAGAATACGCCGCGCCCGCGACGATCCGGTGGCGCGGGCGTGGTTGGCGATGAGCTGGTGCAGACGCTCGGCGTCGAAACGGCTCATGTCGCTCATCACGTCCACCCGGCCGTGCCCGGCCAGATCGCCTCCGGAGTGCAGGTGGCGGAGCATCACTTCCTCCTCGGCGGCGACCGGCTCGAGTTCGACCATCGACAGGTTGCAGCGCTGGGCGAAAGTCCCGTCCTCGTCGAGAACATAGGCGATGCCGCCCGACATGCCGGCCGCGAAGTTGCGGCCGGTCGCGCCGATCACCACGACGACGCCGCCCGTCATGTACTCGCAGCCGTGGTCGCCCACGCCTTCCACGACGGCGACGGCGCCGGAGTTGCGCACGCCGAACCGCTCGCCCGCCACGCCGCGGAAGTAGCATTCGCCGGCGATCGCGCCATAAAGCACGGTGTTGCCGACGATGATCGACTGCTCGGCGACGATGTTGGTCGCCTCCAACGGCGGATAGACGACGATGCGGCCGCCCGACAGGCCCTTGCCGACGTAGTCGTTGGCTTCGCCCTCGAGCTCGAGCGTCACGCCCTTGGCGAGGAAGGCGCCGAAGCTTTGGCCGGCCGTGCCCTTGAACTTGACGTGAATGCTCTCGTCGCGCAGCCCGGCATGGCCGTAGCGCTTGGCGATCGCGCCGGAGAGCATGGCGCCGGTCGATCGATCCGAGTTGCGGATGGAGAGGTCCAGGCGCACGTGCTTGCCGCGCTCGAGCGCATCGGTCGTGTCCGCGATCATGCGCCGGTCGAGAACGTGGTCGATCTCGTGATCCTGAGCCACGCTATGGTAGATCGTGTCGCCCGGCCACGCGGTCGGCGTCACGAACAGCTTGGAAAAGTCCAGCCCCTGGGCCTTGGCGTGCGCAACCACCGCGGCCTTGTCGAGCATTTGGCGCTGGCCGATCATCTCGTCGAACCTGCGATAGCCGAGCGAGGCCATGATCTGACGCACGTCGTCGGCGACGAAGAAGAAGTAGTTGATGACGTGCTCGGGCTTGCCGACGAAGCGCTTGCGCAGCACCGGGTCCTGCGTCGCGACGCCGACCGGGCAGGTGTTGAGGTGGCACTTGCGCATCATGATGCAGCCCGCGGCGATCAGCGGCGCGGTGGCGAAGCCGAACTCGTCGGCGCCGAGCAGGGCGCCGACCACGACGTCGCGACCCGTGCGCAGTCCGCCGTCGACCTGAACGGCGATGCGCGAGCGCAAGCCGTTCATCACCAGGGTCTGGTGAGTCTCGGCGAGGCCGATCTCCCACGGAGAGCCCGCGTGCTTGATCGAGGTGAGGGGCGAAGCGCCTGTGCCGCCCTCGAATCCCGAGATCGTGACGTGGTCCGCCTTGCACTTGGCCACGCCGGCAGCGACCGTGCCGACGCCGACCTCCGACACGAGCTTGACCGAGACCCCGGCGTCCGGGTTGACGTTCTTGAGATCGTAGACGAGCTGCTTCAGGTCCTCGATCGAATAGATGTCATGGTGCGGCGGCGGCGAGATGAGGCCCACGCCCTGGGTCGAGTGGCGCACCTTGGCGATCACCGCGTCGACCTTGTGGCCGGGCAACTGGCCGCCTTCGCCGGGCTTCGCGCCTTGCGCCATCTTGATCTGCATCATGTCGGAGTTGGCGAGATACTCCGCCGTAACGCCGAAGCGCCCCGAGGCGACCTGCTTGATCGCGCTGCGCATCGAGTCGCCATTCGCCAAGGGCTTGAAGCGGTCGGTCTCCTCGCCGCCCTCGCCGGTATTCGACTTGCCGCCGATGCGGTTCATCGCGATGGCGAGCGTCGTGTGCGCTTCGCGCGAGATCGAGCCGAACGACATGGCGCCGGTCGAGAACCGCTTGACGATCTCCGAGGCCGGTTCGACCTCGTCGAGCGGAACCGGCCGCCGTCCGTCCTCTTCGGCCGGCTTGATCCGGAAGAGTCCGCGGATGGTCAGAAGCTGTGCGCCCTGTTGGTTGAGCGTCTTCGCGAAGGCGTCGTAACGGTCGCGCGCGTTGCCGCGCACGGCGTGCTGGAGCAGCGACACCGTCTCCGGCGTCCAATTGTGCGCCTCGCCGCGTATCCGGTAGGCGTATTCGCCACCCACTTCGAGCGATGCGCGCAGAACAGGCGAATCGCCGAACGCGTCAGCGTGCCGTCTGACCGTTTCCGCCGCGATTTCATGCAGTCCGGCGCCCTCGATCCGGGTCGCCGTGCCAGAGAAGAATTCGTCGGCGAAGGCCTTGGACAGGCCGACGGCGTCGAAGATCTGCGCCCCGCAATAGGACTGGTAGGTCGAGATGCCCATCTTCGACATGACCTTGAGAAGGCCCTTGTCGACCGACTTGATGAAGCGCTTCACCACCTCGTAGCCGCTGATCGGCTCGGGGAGGTCGTTCGCCATGGCGGTCAGCGTCTCGAAAGCGAGATAAGGGTTGATCGCCTCGGCGCCGTAGCCGGCGAGACAGGCGAAATGATGAATCTCGCGGGTTTCGCCGGTTTCGACGACAAGGCCGACCGAGGTGCGCAGGCCCTTGCGGATCAGGTGATGGTGGACCGCGGCGGTCGCCAGCAGCGCGGGAATCGGAATGCGGTCCGGCCCCACCATCCGGTCGGACAGGATGATGATGTTGTAGCGGCCGTGCACAGCCGCCTCCGCCCGCTCGCAGAGGCGGTTCAGCGCGCCGCGCATGCCCTCGGCGCCACGCTGCACCGCATAGGTGATGTCGAGCGTCTTGGTGTCGAAGGCGTCCTCCATTTGGCCGATGCACCGGATCTTTTCGAGATCTTCGTTGGTGAGGATCGGCTGACGGACCTCGAGGCGCTTGTGGCGCGCCGTGCCTTCGAGGTCGAGTAGGTTCGGCCTCGGCCCGATGAACGAGACGAGGCTCATCACCAGCTCCTCGCGGATCGGGTCGATGGGCGGGTTCGTCACCTGCGCGAAGTTCTGCTTGAAATAGGTGTAGAGCAGCTTCGACTTCGATGACAGCGCGGAAATGGGCGTGTCGGTGCCCATCGAGCCGACCGCCTCCTGTCCGGTCGCCGCCATCGGCGAGAGCAGGAACGACAAATCCTCCTGCGAATAGCCGAACGCCTGCTGGCGATCCAGCAGGGACACGTCGGTCCGGGGGGCGCGCGGCTCGACGGGGTTCAGGTCCTCGAGCACGATCTGCGTCTTCTTCAGCCACTCTCGATAGGGGTGCGCGCGCGACAGCGACTGCTTGATCTCGGCGTCAGACACGATGCGGTGCTCGAGGAGGTCGACAAGCAGCATCTTGCCGGGCTGCAGGCGCCACTTCGAGACGATCGTCTCCTCGGGCACCGGGAGAACGCCCATCTCCGAAGCCAGCACCACCAGATCGTCGCTCGTCACGTAGTAGCGGGCCGGCCTCAGGCCATTGCGGTCGAGGGTCGCGCCGATCTGCCTCCCATCGGTGAAGGCGACCGCCGCCGGCCCGTCCCACGGCTCCATCAATGCGGCGTGGTATTCGTAGAAAGAGCGCCGCTCCTCGTCCATGAGCGGATTGCCCGCCCAGGCTTCCGGGATGAGCATCATCATCGCGTGGCTCAGCGAGTAGCCGCCGCGCACGAGAAACTCGAGCGCGTTGTCGAAGCAGGCGGTGTCCGACTGCCCCTCGTAGGAGATCGGCCACAGCTTCTGGATGTCGTTGCCGAACAGTTCGGAATCGACGCTCGCCTGCCGCGCCGCCATCCAGTTGAGGTTGCCGCGCAGCGTGTTGATCTCGCCGTTGTGCGCGACCATGCGATAGGGGTGCGCCAGCCGCCAGGACGGGAAGGTGTTGGTGGCGAAGCGCTGATGCACCAAGGCCAGCGACGTCTCATAGCGCGGGTCCTGAAGGTCGCGATAATAGGGCGCGAGCTGGCGAACCAGCACCATGCCCTTGTAGTTGATCGTGCGGCACGACAGCGACACCGGATAATATTCGGCGAGCTTCGGGTCCTTGGCGCCGTAAAGCCGGGTCGAAACGACCTTGCGGAGGATGAACAGGCGCCGCTCGAAGTCGTCTTCGGTCACGATGGTGTCCGGGCGGCCGATGAAAACCTGCTGCATCACCGGCTCGACCGCCTTGACCCGCTCGCCGAGGACCGAGCTGTCGACTGGCACGTCGCGCCAGCCGAGCACGGTCTGGCCCTCGCCGCCGACGGCGAAGTTGACGGTCTCCACGACCTGCGCCCGGGCCGCGGCGTCGCGCGGCATGAAGAACTGGCCGATCGCGTAATGGCCCGGTGCCGGCAGGGTAAATCCCAGCTTCTCGCATTCCGAGGCGAAGAAATCGTGTGGGATCTGGGTCAGCACGCCGCAGCCGTCGCCGAGGGTCGGATCGGCCCCGACTGCGCCGCGATGGTCGAGATTGACCAGAATCTGAAGGCCCTTCTCGAGGATGGCGTGGGACTTGCGGTTCTTCATGTCGACCACGAAGCCGACGCCGCAGGAATCGTGCTCCTTCGCCGGATCGTAGAGGCCCTGGGCGCGGGGGGTCAGGGGGTCGGCGCCGGGGCGGAACTCCTCGTCGGCGACGCGGCTCTCGATGATCGGAGTCTCACGGGATGTGGCGTTCATCTTTCTGCTCCCCGGGGGACAGTCGCCAATTCTATGCAACTGTCATTCCAAACTTTGAAGGCGTTTCGTCATAGGGCTGCGCCGCGCGCAGCGGAAAGGCTTCACGCGTCGGATTTTTTTCTATCCGTTTTCGTCGTTCGATACGACAACGCTGTGGCCTCGCTTTTCCGCCCGCGGCGGGGCCTCTGGGCCTCGAGCGCGGAAATGGTCAGCAAAACTGTCCTAATCGTCGACCTTGCCAGAAATGCGCCGGGGACACAAGCGGGGAGTTGGGCGTTTTTTTGGCAGGCGCCGAACCCGGCGTCGACAAGTCGTCAAGGCGCCGAAATATCCGGCGCCGCGCGCCGACGGAAAGGGATTGCTATGAACTTCGCGAGCGACAACGGCGCAGGGGTCGCGCCGGAAATTCTCGAGGCTATCGCCGCTTCGTCCCGGGTCAACGCGCCGGCCTACGGCGCGGACGATTATTCGGCGCGGGCCACGGCCAAGCTCAGCGATGTGTTCGAGACGAAGGTCGAAGCCTTCCTCGTGGCGACGGGGACGGCGGCGAACGCGCTTGCGCTTTCGGCGCTCGCCCGGTCCTGGGAGGCCGTGTTCTGCCACGAGGAGGCGCATATCCATGACGACGAATGCTCCGCCCCCGAATTCTTCACCGGCGGCGCCAAGCTGATCGGGATTCCCGGAGAGGGCGGGAAGCTGACGCCGAGCGCGCTCGGCGAGACGCTGGAGCGCTTTCCGCGCGGGCTGGTCAAGTCAGCCCAGCCCGGCGCGCTGTCGCTGTCGCAGGCGACCGAGGCCGGAACGATCTACGGCGTCGACGAGATCGCGGCGCTCTCAGGAGCCGCCCGCGCCGCCGGGGTGAGAACGCACATGGACGGAGCGCGCTTCGCCAATGCGCTCGTGTCCCTCGGCGTCTCGCCGGCCGACATGACGTGGCGCGCGGGGATCGACGCGCTGTCGTTCGGGGCGACCAAGAACGGCGCGCTCGCCTGCGAGGCGGTGGTCTTTTTCGACCCGGCGCTGGCGGCGAACTTCGCCTACTTGCGCAAGCGCGCGGGACACACGCTGTCGAAAGGGCGCTTCCTCGGCGCGCAAATGGAGGCCTATCTGACCGCAGGCCTTTGGCTTAGGCTCGCCGGGCGCGCCAACGCCGCAGCCAGGCGGCTGAGCGGGCGGCTGTCAGGCGCGCCGGGGCTCCGGATCGCCTGGCCGACGGAGGCCAACGAGGTGTTCGCCGTCGCGCCCAATGCGACGGTCGATACCTGGCGCGCGGCCGGCGCGCAGCTCCACCCGTGGAGCACGCGCGCGCTCAACGCCGAGCGGGCGCCGGGCGCCGGCGAAACCTTGGTGCGACTGGTGACGTCGTTCGAGACCGACGACCGCGAGATCGACCGGCTCGCCGACCTCGCCGGCTCACCGACCTCGGCGGCGTAAATCGCCGGACGGGGCACACAGGAAAAAGGGCGTCCGGAAGGACGCCCTTGGGCTCTGGCCCGATCAGTTCGCGTTACGCGGCCTGCTTCTCGGCCGTAGCCTCGATCGTCTTGGCGGGCTTGCCGCCGTTGATCGCGATGGTGCGCGGCTTCTGCGCCTCGGCCACCTCGCGGACGAGGTCAATGTGCAGGAGCCCGTTTTCGCTGGTCGCTCCGGTCACGACGACGTGGTCGGCAAGCTGGAAGCGGCGCTCGAAGGCGCGGCCAGCGATGCCCTGATAAAGCACGTCGCGCTTGTCGTCCTTGGCGCTTGTTTCCTTCGCGCCGCGCACGGTCAGCGTGTCTTCGCGGGTCTCGACCGAAAGCTCCTTCTCGGAGAAGCCGGCGACCGCGAGCGTGATCCGATACGCGTTGTCGCCGGTCCGCTCGATATTGTAGGGCGGATAGGCGGGCGTGTTCTGCTCGGCGCCGACGGCCTTGTCGAGCATCGACAGCAGGCGGTCGAAACCAACGGTGGAGCGATAGAACGGGGAAAGATCATAGTTCAACATGGGTCACATCCTCATGGAGCGATATGGCGGAAAAGCGCCCCTTTCGGCTGCGCTCGCCGCTTGCGGTTCCGTACTGGACCCCGCGATCTTCACATGGCAAGAAACGCCCGGTTTTCAAGGGGCGCCAGCCCTGCCACAAAAAACACAAGCTCGTTGTTCATACCCCGGATTGGGCGGCTGGGAGCCGCTCGCTATAGGCCAACCAGGGAGGCCGAGGCCTCCGAATCTCAGGGTGTCGAAACGCATGCGCAAGTCTCTGTTGACCGTCGCTCTAACGGCCGCCGTCTTCAGCCTCGCCGCGCCGGCTTGGGCCGCAAGTAGCGGACCACAAACCGAGGAGGACCTAGGGCCGCCGAAACCGCTGCCGCCGCAGCAGAAGAACTTCCCGCTCGACCAGACCTGGTCGCTGAGGGAACTGAACGGCAAACCGATTTCGTCCGGAATCGACGCCAGCCTGAAGATCGACAGCAACCTCCGCGCCTCCGGCTTCACCGGCTGCAACTCGTGGTCGGCCACCATCTATCCGGTCAAGGACCAGCACCTGATGTCCGGGGGGTTCGCGCTGACGAAGAGGCAGTGTGACAAGGACCTGATGGATCTCGAGATGCACTTTTTGACGTCTCTGACCGGCAATCCGACCTGGGACCTGGTCAACGGCGACCTGGTGATCAAGGGCCCACGCGGATCGGCGAGACTGGCGCGGTCGCTGTGATCGGACGCCCGGCGCCAACACCGTGCAGCTTTGGCGCCGAGCTTGAGATTTCAAGCCGTTAGGCGCACAAAACTGTCAGTTTTTTCCGCCCGGCTGGGACGCCGACGGCGGGACTTGGCCGCCAGCGGAAGGTAGCGGCCGAGCGCGCCGTGTTCCCCTGGATCGCAATAAAGTCGGCCGGAAGATTGGGGGCGTGGCGCCTCGATGCGATATGCCTTCGTCCTGCATGAGGTGCGCGATTCCCTCCGCCGCGGCGTGTTGGGCAATCTTCGATTTGCAGAACTTATAGTGCCACATTTTTGCGAAAAATAGCAAGGAAATCTTTTTGGACGTGGAAAGTGTGTAGGTAGGCGCCGGCGACGGATAGCGGCGGTCAGGAAAGCGCAGCGGCGGGGCTGCGCATGACGGATTTGCGCCCGGCGACGTCACGCAACAAGCGGCCAAAGTTTAGAACCCTTTCAAATCAGAAACGTTCCGACGTGGCTTTGCAACGGTCTTGACCGGTTGCCTTTGGCGGCAATGTCGTCAATCATCATGCACGTAACTGTATGCATCCCGCCGCGTGACTTGTGAACGCGACGTCGATGACAGATCGGCTGTGTCCCATCGCCGATCAATTGCGTTCGATCGTGCGTCGGAACGGCGGTTAGACGACGGACGTCTTCAGTGGAGAGCCAGTTGCCAAAGCAGGACGGACCTTCGCCGTCACGACCGCGAAAGACAGTCCACAAGACGCCTGAGCAGAGGCGTCCAATCCGGGACAAAACGATGTCATTCAATTTCGTCCGAATGCCAGTCGCCGGCCATCCAGCCGAAGACGAATTGTCGAAAGAGCTGGTCGTCAAACTCTATCGTTGCGCAATGGCGGGGCTGTGCCTCGGCGACACCCGTTCCTGGGACTATGGTCAGCGATTGCTGGCGAAAGCCGTTCCGCTGGACGGCGTGGGGTCGCTCTTTGGTCAGTTCTATGCCTTCGGGCGCGCCCTGCTCGCCGCGGCCGAAAGGCCATTGGCCTGTCGGCCGGTCTCATACTCGGGAATTTGCGCGGAGGAAGCGCTCGCCTTGCGCATGATCGAGATGTCTCAGCGCGCCAACCACACGGAGACGCTCTCCGCCGCCTCGGCGCTGGTCGGCGTCGATGATCTGGGAAACGTCTTGCAAGCCACGCAGGGCCTTGCGAGAGCCTTGGCCGTGCGCGGACTTTTCGTTCGCAGTCCTCTCGAGCCTTACTGACGGCCGGGGCGTCCGCGGCCCGTACGCGTTGCGCCGCGCTCCAGAAGTGCGATCCCGACCGCTACCACAGTTTGGCGCCGACGCGTCGCCCTCAATGCGCGCTCACCGCAAGCCGCAGCCTGAGCAAGGGCACAATGGATCCCGTCAACTATAAATAGCAAAGAGCACTCAGCGACGTCTCTGCGCCTCAATCATCCCGTGCTCACGGCGAGGCGCAGCCCGAGCGCTTTGAGCACTCTGGCGACGGTCGCAAACTCCGGGTTGCCGTCCGGCGACAGCGCCTTGTAGAGGTTGGCGCGTCCGAGTCCGGACGCCTTGGCCATCTGCGTCATTCCCTTGGACCGGGCAATGTCGCCGAGCGCCGCCTTGAGCAATTCCGGGTCGCCGTCTTCGAGAACCGCATCGAGATAGGCGGCGATATCCTCCTTGGTCTCCAAAGTCTCTGCGGCGTCCCAACGCCTTGTCGTGACGGCCATATCATTCTCCTCAGACAGCCTGCGCGAGGGCGAGCGCCCGCTCGATGTCTCGATCCTGACTGCGCTTGTCGCCGCCGCAGAGAAGGAGGACCACGCTTTCGCCGCGGCGAATAAAATACACGCGATAGCCAGGACCGTAGTCGATCCTCATCTCCGACACGCCGCCGCCGACGGGTTTGACATCGCCGGGATTGCCGAGCGAGAGGCGGCGGATGCGCACGGTGATGCGAGCGCGCGCCTCGCGGTCGCGCAGGCCGGCAAACCAATCGACGAAGACTTTGGTTTGCCGGACTTCAACCGTACCAATTGTCTCTTATAGAAGACAATCTGTCAACTGGACGCCGACCTCAGACCTACGCCGACGCCGCCTCCACCGTCGCGGGCGCCTCGCCGTGCGGCTCAAAGGCGATGCGGCGCTTGTGGAAAGCGTTGAGCGTCGAGCGGTGGCCGATCGACACGAGCGTCGTGTTCGGCAGCGTCTCCGCGATGGCGCGGTAGAGTTCGGCCTCGCTCTGTTCGTCGAGCGAGGCGGTCGCCTCGTCGAGAAAGAGCCAATCCGGCCGCGCAAGCAGCGCGCGGGCGACTGCGAGGCGCTGCTGCTCGCCGCCCGACATGTGCATCTGCCAATTGTCGTGCTCGTCGAGCCGGTTCTGGAAGCCCGCGAGCCCGACCTTGATCAGCGCGTCGCGCAGTTCCGCGTCGCTGAAGGACGACGCGGCGGCAGGGTAGGCGAGGGCGTCGCGCAGGGCGCCGATCGGGATGTAGGGCCGCTGCGGCAGGAGCATCAGCTTGGCGTAAGCCGGCTGCCGGACCTCGCCTGAGCCGAACGGCCACAGGCCGGAAATCGCCCGGAAAAGGGTCGACTTGCCGATGCCCGAGGGGCCGACGACCAGCGTCGATTCCTGAGGCACGAGCGCCAGGTCGCCGATATGGGCGAGCTTGCGTCCGTCCGGCAAGGCGATGTCGACGTCGGGCAGCGACAGGATGGGGCCGTCGGCCGCGACCGTCCGGATGCGTGGTTCGAGCGCCTCGAACTCCCGAACCCGCTCGAAGGAGTCCTCGAACGTGGTCAGACGCTGAACGGCGGCGCTGAAATCGGCGAGCCCGATGTACCGGTCGACGAAAAAGTTCATTGAGCCGTTGACCGCGCCGAAGGCGTCGGCCGACTGGCTGAAGCGGCCGAAGTCGACCACCTTCAGGTAATAGAACGGGGCGACGACCACGTAGGGAATGATGACGGAGATCTGGCTGTAGAACTGGTTGAAGGCGATCAGCCAGGTGCGCACCCCAATGATGCGCTGGATGGTGTGGAAGACGTCGGCGAACACGTTTCCGGCCCGGTCGATCTCCCGGTCCTCGCCCTTCAAGAGCGCGATCTGCTCGCTGTATTCGCGAATGCGCGCCAGGTCGAAACGGAAGTTCGCCTCGACCGTCTGCTGGCGGAAGTACAGGCGGGACAGGCTGCGGCCGATAAGGTGAGTGACGCCGGTCGCCACGGCGGCGTAGAGGACGGCGACCCAGAACAGGAAGCCGGGGATCTCGATCCCGAAGATCGGCGCCCGCATCGCGTTCGAGATCGCCCACAGGATGATCGAGAACGACACGAGGTTGGTCGCCGAGGAGATCGCCTGGATCGTGTAGTTGTAGATGCCCGCGTTGCCGGAATTGATGCCGGTGCCGCTGCCGTTGATGAAGCCGCCGACGTCCTGCGAGATGCGCTGGTCGGGGTTGTCGGCCTCGGACGCGCCGAGCGCCAGCTTGTAGTGCATCGAGTGGCTGAGCCAGCGCGAGGTGAACGACGCCGTCATCCAGCGGCGCCATTGCAGCACGAAATTCGAGGCGACAAAGAATTCGATGAGCCCCGCGAGGATGGCGATGAAGGCCAACGGCACGAAGACGGAGACGAGCTGATACCAGAAAGCGGCGCGATGGGCCTCGTCGGCAACCTGGATGGCGTTGCCGAAATCGCGCTGGAAGAAATTGAACCGGAGGCCGAGCGCCACCTGGAACTGGTTGATCAGGATCAGAAACCAGACGTTGATGCGGGCGTAGACGTCCTGGCGCGCGATCATCCGCGGCAGCGGCCAGGGCCGAATGGAAATCGGCGTCCGCGCGGCGAAGAACGGATCGGCGATCCGCATCATCCGCCGCACGATGCCGAAATGCGAGACGCCGAAAATGACGAGAATGAAGATTGCGGTCGCGAGCGGCAGATAGGTCGGCAGTTCGTAGTCTTCGTAGGCCTTCGCCCAATAGCCGAGCAGCGCCACGATGTCGGCGACCCCAAAGATCACCGTCTCGGCGACGAACAGTTCCGAGAGCATCGTCAGGAAGGTCGAGAGCCGCCAGCGGGGGAGCGAGGCAACCGAAGCCAGCGCCGAGACGACGCCGATCAGGATCGTCATGCCGCTCTCTTCATAGGCCCCGATCACCAGGGCGAGGACGGCGAAGAGGGCGAGACTCAACATGCGCATGGGCGGGCGGACCTGAACGGCGGAACGGCGGGAACGCGCGCACTAGCAGAGCCGATCGGGCAAAAGAAGGGCCGGGCGCCTTTCGAACGCGTGAAAAGTTGGAAAGGCCGGCGCCAGATTGGGTCGGGCGCCGGCCACTGAGCCGCATTGCCGACGCGGCGCCGCGGCTCGATAATGCCCAATGCGCGCGACCCGCGCGGGGCAGGCGAGAAACGAGCGATGATCGGCGGCGGCGGGAAGTCCTCGGGGCCTGGCGGATGGCGATGACGGCGCCCGATCCCGTTGCTGCGACCCTGATCGTCAAGACCCCGGAGGAGCGCCGCGCCGAATTGCGCCGGATGCGGACGATCGCCACGTCGCTGCTCGTCCTCATGACGCTCGTCTTCATCGCTGCGCGCTTTGCGCCTTCAGGTTGGGTCTGGGCGCCCTATGTCGGCGCCTTCGCCGAGGCCGCCATGGTCGGGGCCTGCGCCGACTGGTTCGCCGTCGTGGCGCTCTTTCGTCGGCCGCTCGGGCTGCCCATTCCGCACACCGCCATCGTGCCCGAGAACAAGCGGCGCATCGGCGCATCGATGGGACGGTTCATCACCAACAATTTTTTGTCGCCGCGGGTCGCCGCCGAGCGGCTCAAGTCGATCGACATCGTCGGGCTCTCCGCAAGGCAGCTCGCCGACCCGCGCAACGCTGAGGCGATCAGCGCCGTGGTCGGGCGGCTTGCGCCGCATGCGATCGCCGCCCTGCCGCAGGACGCGGTCGAGCAATGGATCGGCGGGATCGCCCGACGCGGCGCCGAGGCGCTGCCGGCCGCGCCGCTCGCCGGCCGCGCGCTATCCATCCTCTGGGCGGAGGGGGCGGGCCAGGCCTTGCTCGACCAGGGCCTCATCCTGATCGAGGGCGCGCTCGCCCGTAACCATGCGGCGATTATCGAACAGGTGCGGCGCCAGTCGTGGCGGTGGATCCCCAAGTGGGTCGACGACATCATCGCAGCGAAGCTCTTGCAGGGGATTTCCGGAACGCTGGACGACATGCGGCGGCCCGACCATCCCTGGCGCGCCGAGCTCGAGGCGCGCATCGAGGCTTTGATCGACGCGCTCGCCCACGATCCCGTGATGCGCGCTCGCGGCGAGGCGCTGAAGCGCGAACTCCTCGACAACCCCGCCTTCGTCGGCCAGGCGCGCGCGCTCTGGCGCGAGCTGGAGGCCGCGCTGCAGCGTGAGCTGCCACAGCGGGCCGAGGTTTTGACGGGCTGGGCGCTCGAGGCGCTCGCCTCGTTGAGCCGAACGCTCGATGCGGACCCGGTCCGGCGCGAGCGTCTCAATGACGGGCTGAGACGGCTCCTGCTGCAGATCGTGCTGCCGCGCCGGGCGGAGGTCGGCGACTATATCGCTCAGGTCGTCGCTCGCTGGGACACGGCGACGCTCGTCAACCGGCTCGAGCTGCAAGTCGGCAAGGACCTGCAATATATCCGCATCAACGGAACCCTGGTTGGCGGGCTGGTCGGCCTGGTGATCTACACGATCACCCGCGCGCTCGGGGGGTGAGAACGACGCGGCGGCGGTTTGTCACCGATCCGGCGCCGACCAAGGATTGACGACGGTCACCGGCATCGCTGCGAAGTCGCGCTCGTTGCGCGTCACGAGAGTCAGCCGCCTGACGATCGCGGTCGCTGCGATCAAAGCGTCGATTTCCGGCCGCGGGTCCGGAACGTGGAGCGCCGCGCAGCGCTCGGCGATCTCGAGGTCGACGCTGAGAATCCGGCCGCGAAACTCTCGCCGCAGCGGACCTTCCTTCCACGCTCGAAGCCTCTCCGCCTGCTTTGTGTCATGACGGGCAAGCCTCTGAATCCCGATCTCAATCTCCATCATTGTCAGTGCGGAGATGTAGAGTTCATCGACGAGCTGCTCCTGCAGCCAGCTCAGTGCGCGCGCCGGGAGTCAACTCTTTCGCCGCAGCGCGGAAACGACGTTCGTATCGAGCAGCAGGCTCACGCAAAGTCGATTGTGCGCGGCGCCGCTTTCTGCCGCGGCGGCGGCTCGAACTCGATGTCCTCCTGTCCCGGCATCTGAAGGGCGTCGACAATGTTCGTTCTGCGCTCGATCAGCCGTCGATATTCCTCATAGGTGAGCAGCACGTTGGCAGGCCGTCCGCGTTCGGTAATAATGACGGGTCCTGCCTTGGCCTCGCGTTTTGCCCGACTGAAGTCTTGATTGGCTTCTCGGCTCGTCATCGTCTTCATCGCGGCTCTCTCCTATGGTGAAGGTATGTAGCTACAAGGAGGCTATCCGTCAACTTGGGCGCCGCATCCAGGGTCTCTGCCAGAAACGGCCCATCACCTTCGGCCGAACGTGGAATGAATCAAACTGGCGAGAGCTCGAGGCCGCGTTGCAGCGCGAGTTGCTGCAGCGCGCAGAGGTCATTACAGGTTGGGCACTTGACGCGCTCGCGTCCCTGAGCCGGTCGCTCGATGCGGATCCGGTCCGGCGCGAGCGTCTCAATGACGGGCTGAGACGGCTCCTGCTGCAGATCGTGCTGCCGCGGCGGGCCGAGGTCGGCGACTATATCGCTCAGGTCGTCGATCGCTGGGACACGGCGACGCCCGTCAACCGGCTCGAGCTGCAGGTCGGCAGGGACCTGCAATACATCCGGATCAACGGAACCCTCGTCGGCGGGTTGGTCGGCCTCGCGATCTATACGATCACCCGCGCGCTCGGCGGCTGAGCGCGGGCCTCACACGCGCGGCGGCAGATCGGCGAAGCGGCGGCGGCCGGCGACGACGGCGTCGAGTTCGGTGAGCTCCTCGTGTCGGCGGTGATAGCCGCATTCGGCGATGAGCTTCCGCGCCGCGTCGAGCTCTTTCCGCGCTTCTTCCAGTAGCCGCACGGCCTTGGCCGCGTCGGGCAGGGCGGGCGGCGGCGGGCTCGGCTCGACGAGGCCCTTCAGGGGTGCGAAGGCTTCGCGCCGCGCAAGCGCGAGCCGCGCGCGCGCGAGTGCGCCATCGCAGAGATAGAGCCGCATCGGCCCCGGCTCGGCGATTTCCTGGACCTCGTCGAGGTCGCGCGCGGCGCCGTCCCAGTCGCCGAGAGCGCGGCGGAAGCAGGCGCGGGCGAGCAGGCCGCCGGACACGTAGTTGAGCTGTCCAGTGGCGTTGTGGCTGGCCACGGCATTGCTTAGGAAGCGGGCGGCGGCGCGCACATTTTCCACTGCCGCACGAGGAGGATCGGACGACAGCGCGCGGCCGAGAGAGGCGCGGCCGGAGCTCAGCGTGTCGTGGGCGATATTGAGGCGGTTTTTCCTTTGCCGCATCCCTTCCCACTCGAGGGTTCGCGCGGCGCGCTCGCAAACGTCGGCGAACTCGGCCTCGGAAATCAGCAGGTCGCAGTATTGGTAGCCTCGGAGACTGGACAGCAGCGGGGAATGCGGCCACAGAGCCCTTTCCCGCGCCTCGGCGTTGGCGAACAGTTCACGCGCCTCCGCTCGTCGACCAGCAGAGGCGCGCGCGTGGGCGAGGTCCGTCCTACGGCATAACATTTGAAACGTATCACCGCTGCGGTCCGCGAGCTCAACGGCGCGCGCGGCTGTCAGTTGCGCAGCGGCGAGGTCGCCGAGCAAAAGTTCGAGCTCACTAAGGTTCGCGGCCGCAACGGCCGCACCAACCCAGTCTTCAGCACGCTCGCTCTCTTGCAGGCCAGCACGCATCGTGGGCAACGCCTCACGTAGGCGGCCCTGCCCGCGCAGACAGTAGCCGGCCTGGGTAAACAGCCAGGATCGCTCCAACTCGGTCAAGCCAGCGCGAGGGGTCGAATAGGGGGTCTCGAAAAACCAGGAGATTGCAGCGAGGTCGCTGCCCAAGGAGCCGAGCGTAAACAAAGAATAGTAGCTGCCACTCTGCACCCGGCAAATGCGATTCACAAAGACCTCTTCCAGCGCCTCCCGCTGCCGCCCGGCGCGGCAACCGTGGGCGACGGCGTGATAGAGCGGTGCGAAGCCCGCGAGCGTCGGCGTTTTGCCTTCGCGTGTCGAATCGCGCAGATGGTCGTAGAGGCGGCTATGGGCGGCTTTCCACGCCGCTTCGTTGGTACGCCGCAGCCGGTCGCCGAACCATTCGCGCACCAGCGGATGGGCGTCGAGCGCTTCAGGATCGGACAGGTCGACCGGCGCCAGTAGCCGCGCCTCCCGCAGCCGCGCGACCCCGTGCCGCCATTGGTCGTCGTCGAGGCCGACGAGCGCGTCGGTCAGCCCGGGAATGGTCGGCCTCGCACGAAGCGCCTTGAGACAGTCGCCACTCGCCGGGCGGTCGAACAGGCCGATGCAATAGAGGATGGCGAGCAGGACCGGCTGTCCCGCAAGCCATTCCTTCTCATAGGATTCCATCACCCGTCGCGCCTGCTCGTGGCGCGGATTGTCGGCGTCGGCGAGCAGGCCGCGGATATGATCGCGCCGGCGCGCGTCGCCGTTCAGGGTCTCCTTGACAAGGCTCGCGAGCAGCGTCAGCGCGAGCGGATGGCCGCCGAAATCACGCGAGGCCTGCCTCAGCTCCTTGTCGATCCCCCAGACGTCATTGTCGCGCAAAAGCTCCGCGCCCGCTTCGTCCGACAGCCTTTCGACATCGACCACCGGCGCGGGGCCAGACCTGAAGCGCTGGAGATCGGCGACGGCGAGGCGGCTGGTCAGCACGATCAGGCCGTGATCCGCTCGCGGCGGCGCGGCGGCGAAGCGCCGCAACAGCGCCCGCAGGCCCTGATCCTTGAGCTGACCCGTTTGCGGACCCGGCCCATGCTGCAGCGGCTCGACGCCATCGAGCACGAGCAGCGCGCGCCGCGCCATCAGCGCCTCGGCGATCGCCTCGCCTTTGGCGGTTGCGCTGGTCGATTCGAGTTTCACGCCGAGCTTCGCCAGCGCCCAGTTGAGAAATTCGTCCGCCGCGGTCGCGCGCTCCTTCGAGCCCTGGCTGTAGAACGACCAGCCCAGCACGCAATCGGCGCCGCGATAGTTCTCGGCCTGCAAGCGCGTCAGCCACTCGTTGACCAGCGCCGACTTGCCCCCGCCGCCCTCGGCGACCAGCGAGAGGATGTTGGTCTTGTCGTCGCTCCAGGCCTCGTCAAGGCGCTGAAGCTCCGCGTCGCGCCCGACCAGCCGCTGGTAGTACGTCTCGGGCAGGCCGCTGATGGCGACCTGGACCGGGGGCGCCGCCGCGCGCTCAACCGGAGCAATTCCCTCGATTTCGACGCTCAGTGGGAGAGCGCCTCGCCGTCCTGTCGTCTCCGCTGCGATCCTCGCCGTCTCGGCGAGCTTAGCAATCTGAACCTGTTCGGCCGACGCCTCGGCCTTCCTTTTCTCTATCTCCTCCGCAACGTCGGCAATCTCGTCGGCGGCGTCGCTCATATGCTGTTCGAGATCGTTGAGTGAATAGCTCGAGAAGGGCTTCGCGTCACGAGGTCGCAGATTGAACTCACGCACCCTGTCGAGGCCCGCCCTCGGGGTCGGTCTGATGAGTAGCGGATAGACATAGAGTTCGCCCGCCGTACGGCGCGTGCGGGCGATCTCAAGTTCCTTGTCGATGATGTAGTCGGAGCCCATCGAACTGGCGGAAACGAGCAAAACGAACACGTCGCAGGAGCGTAGTTCGCGGTCGATCTCGTCGTCCCATTCCGTCCCGCCGGGCATCTGGCGGTCGACCCACATCGTGAATGCGCCGCTCTTCACCGCCGGCCGCAGAAACCTCATCACGAAGCTCAACCATTGGATCTCCTCCCCGCGCGGCTTCTCCGGCTCGTCGGCGTGAGCGTAGCTGATGAAAATGATTGGCTTCGGCGAGGACATGGGAAACGCCTCCGGCGAAGACATTTACCGGGCGCGCCTCGTCCGTCAATCAGCCTCACAGCGGCGCCAAACAAAAAGGGCGGCCGAAGCCGGCCTCGTGTTCCTTGGGTCCGCCGGCCGGTCCGGCTTGGCGCTTGCCGGCAAAGGCCTCATTGTCGATGATGTTTCGATTCGCAGGCGCGAGCTCATGAAAACCGCCGACTTCGTCGTCAAGCGCCCCCCGCATCTCGCGAATATCCGGCGCTTTCCAGCCGTGGACTTCGCCGATTACGAACGGCGCCTCGCCGAGTTGCAGGAGACGCTTCAGCGCATCCAGCAAGCCTATCTCGGCAGCCCGAACCGCGCAGTCGTCGTGCTCGAGGGCTGGGACACGGCGGGCAAGGGCGGCGTCGTGCGGCGCCTCGGCTGGGCGCTCGATCCGCGTAGTTTCAAGGTCCACTCGATCGCCGCGCCGACGGCGCGTGAAAAGTCGCTTCATTATCTGCAGCGCTTCTGGGAGCGGCTGCCGCAGCACGGCCAGATCGTCGTCTTCGACCGCTCGTGGTATGGCCGCGTGATGGTTGAGCGGGTCGAGGGATTTGCGACCCCGGAAGAGTGGCGCAGGGCCTATGACGAGATCAACGACTTTGAGCGCATGCTGGTCGCCGACGGGACGAGGCTGGTGAAGCTCTTTCTTCACATTTCGCCGGAAGAGCAGATCCGCCGGTTCCGCGCCCGGTTGAGCGATCCGCTGAAGCGCTGGAAGCTGTCCTACGAGGATTTCCGCAACCGCGCCCGCTGGGCCGACTATGAGCAGGCGATCGAGGACATGATGCAGAAGACCTCCACCCCTCGGGCGCGCTGGCATCTCATCCCCGCCAACGACAAGCCCTACGGACGGCTCGCCGCGCTCCGGATCATGGTCGACCGTCTGTCGAAGGGCGTGCCGCTCGATCCACGTCCGCTCGACCCGAAGGTGCTCGAGGCCGCCGAGAAGCTGCTCGGGAATTTCGCGCCGGCAAGCGCCGGTTCGGCGAAGAAAGCCTCGAGTCCCGGCAAGTGAGGACGTCCCGCGACGCCGCCTTTTTGCGCAATTGTTCCTCTCTCCCGCCGACGCTAGAGCAAGATGATTTTCTGGACGAATCGCGCGGCGTCCCCTCGGCCGACCGCTCATAAGAGTTACCTTTCCCCGCGGGGCGAAGGGAATACCGGCCGTGCCTTGCAACCCGGCCGCGCGTGGTCTCGCGCCCCGTTTTCGCTCTCCTGTTCTTTCCCTGTTCCCCTCCGAAAACAGGCAAGAATTCCCTGTTCCGGTCGTTTGGAATTCCCTGTTCCGCGCCCGCTCCAGCCCGCAACCGTCGGGTTGCAAAGCTGGCAACGCCATGACATAGCAGGACTTCCTGGAACGGACGCCGACTGCGGCGCAAAAAAATTCCCTGCTAGCAGGGAAATCGGATCGTCGTCTGCGGACAGAGAGCGAGATGATTTTGGGCCGAATCGGCTTCCCGAGTGGGTGGCCGCTGCGGTTTTGGAAGGCGGGTTGTCGTCGAACAAGGCGACGGCCCTCGGAGCTTTTACTCCGAGGAGTTGCGCCAATTCAGGATGGATCGAAGCTAAAATCATCCCACCCTAGATGGCGGGAGGGGAAACTCGTCGTCGGTCAGACTGTCGGGATCGAGGCGCGGCAGATAGCGCTTGATCTCTTCGTTCAGCGCGTCGAGCCGGGGCCTCGCGGTCGCCGAATGAAAAAGGGCGGCCGAAGCCGCCCTTTCCGTGACCGTAGCCGCGGTCGCTGACCGCGGCAGGCGCGATCAGCGATCGCGCCTGCAAAGCGAAGGACCTTAGAAGTCCATGCCGCCCATGCCGCCGCCGCCCGGCATCGCCGGGGCGGGCTTGTCCTTCGGCACTTCGGCGACCATCGCCTCGGTGGTGATGAGGAGGCCGGCGACCGAGGCCGCGTCCTGCAGCGCGGTGCGCACGACCTTGGCCGGATCGACGATGCCGGACTCGATCATGTCGACGTATTCGTCGGTCTGCGCGTTGAAGCCCCAGTTCTGCGACTTGTTCTCGCTGACCTTGCCGACCACGATCGAGCCTTCAGCGCCCGCGTTCTCGGCGATCTGCCGGATCGGCGATTCGAGCGCCTTCAGCACGATGCTGATGCCAGCCTGCTCGTCGGCATTCTCGCTCTTGAGCTTGGAGACCGCGGCCTTGGCGCGCAGCAGCGCAACGCCGCCGCCCGCCACGATGCCTTCCTCGACCGCCGCGCGGGTGGCGTTGAGGGCGTCGTCGACGCGGTCCTTCTTCTCCTTGACCTCGATCTCGGTCGCGCCGCCGACGCGGATCACCGCGACGCCGCCGGCGAGCTTGGCCAGACGCTCCTGGAGCTTTTCACGGTCGTAGTCCGAGGTGGTCTCCTCGATCTGCGCCTTGATCTGCCCGACGCGGCCCTCGATGTCCTTCTTGGCTCCGGAGCCGTTGATGATCGTCGTGTTTTCCTTCTCGATCCTGACGCGCTTGGCCTTGCCGAGCATCTGCAGGTTGACGTTCTCGAGCTTGATGCCGAGGTCCTCGGCGATCATCGTGCCGCCGGTCAGGATGGCGATGTCCTCGAGCATCGCCTTGCGGCGATCGCCGAAGCCCGGGGCCTTGACCGCAGCCACCTTGAGGCCGCCGCGCAGCTTGTTGACGACCAGCGTCGCCAGCGCTTCGCCTTCGATGTCCTCGGCGATGATGACGAGCGGCTTGCCGGTCTGCACGACCGCTTCCAGCACGGGCAGCATCGGCTGGAGCGAGGAGAGCTTCTTCTCGTGGATGAGGATGTAAGGATCCTCGAGCTCGGCGATCATCTTCTCGGCGTTGGTGATGAAGTAGGGCGAGAGATAGCCGCGATCGAACTGCATGCCCTCGACGACGTCGAGCTCGGTCTCCAGGCTCTTGGCCTCCTCGACCGTGATGACGCCCTCGTTGCCGACCTTCTGCATCGCGTCGGCAATCATCTTGCCGATCGACTTGTCGCCGTTCGCGGCGATCGAGCCGACCTGGGCGACCTCAGCCGAGTCCTTGATTTTCTTGGCGCGCTTGGCGATGTCCTTGACGGCTTCCGCGACCGCCAGATCGACGCCGCGCTTCAGGTCCATCGGGTTCATGCCGGCGGCGACGAGCTTGGCGCCTTCGCGCACGATCGCCTGGGCGAGCACGGTTGCGGTCGTGGTGCCGTCGCCGGCGGTGTCGTTGGTCTTCGAGGCGACCTCGCGCACCATCTGCGCGCCCATGTTCTCGAACTTGTCTTCGAGCTCGATCTCCTTGGCGACGGTGACGCCGTCCTTGGTGATGCGGGGGCGCCGAACGACTTGTCGAGCACGACGTTGCGGCCCTTGGGGCCGAGCGTCACCTTGACGGCGTTGGCGAGAATGTCGACGCCGCGCAACATGCGGTCGCGGGCGTCGGAGGAAAAGCGTACGTCTTTGGCAGCCATTGTTTGGACCTTTTGAGATGGGGGTTGGAAAGGCAGTCGGCAGTCGGCAAGTCGGCAGTATGTAAGACAGCGGCGGCGGCTCGGTTTTCCCGATTGCCTATTGCCGACTGGCTACTGCCGAAATCCCGATCAGCCGATCACGCCCATGATGTCGGACTCCTTCATGATCAGGAGTTCCTGGCCGTCGATCTTGACCTCGGTGCCGCTCCACTTGCCGAACAGCACCTTGTCGCCAGACTTGAGATCGATGGGGATCAGCTTGCCGCTCTCGTCACGGCCGCCGGGACCCACGGCGATGATTTCGCCCTCTTGCGGCTTCTCCTTGGCGGTGTCCGGAATGATGATGCCGCCCTTCGTCTTTTCCTCGCTGTCGAGGCGACGAACGACGACGCGGTCATGCAGGGGACGGAATTTCATGAGTGAGCTTTCCTCTCGCGAGAGCGCCCGTTTTCGGAGCGCAAAATGCAGTTAGCACTCAGTTTCGCCGAGTGCTAACGACGCTCAAATAGGCGCCGCCGGCTGGGTCGTCAAGGGTCCCGCCGATCCTGTTTTCTCGCAGCGTGGAACCAAATGCGGGCTCAGGCGTTAAGCCGCGTCGAGATCAGGTTTTGGCGCTCCGCCCGCCGGGTGGAGGCGAGAAAGCGGGAGACGGCTTTGGCCACAGGTTCATTTCGCCTTTTCGGAATTGCGGTCTGCGCAGCTTTGGCTGGATCGCCGACGGCGTCCGCGGAAGCGGCCACCCATCCGCATGGCGGACATGCGGGTCACGGGGGTGGGATGCACATGGCTCACGGCGGCGGGATGCACGTGGCCAATGGGGCGCACTTTCACGGGGCGCGCTTTGCCGGAGGTTACGCCCACGGCCATGGCTATGGCTGGCGCGGCGGTTATGCCTACGGCCATCGCTACGGCTGGCGGGGCGGTTACGCTTGTGGGGGAACGGTCGGCGGGTATGCCTACCCGTACGCTGCCGGAGGCTACTACGTCGGCGGATACGGCTATCACCATCACGGCTGCTGGTGGTATCGGCATTACGATCCTTATGCCGTCCCGTCCTGGTGCGGGGTCTATTCGGGTCCGAGCTATAGCTATTCCTACGGCTACTCCGCGCCCTACGCATACAGCTATGGCGCCTACCGGCGCGGTTGGCGTGGCTATCACGGCCATTACGCCGCCGTGGGCGGGTGGCATGGCGGGCATGTAGGCGCGGCGCACTGGGCCGGGATGCGCGCGGGCGGCCATGCGCACGGATTTGCCGTCGCGCATGCCGGCGCCCACTTCGGCGGCGGACATCCGCACGTCCACATGAACCACTGAGCCACGCGCCGCGCGGGCTTGGGCGCCGCGCGCGCTGACCGACGCTTCCCTCATGCCGACCGGCGGCGCGGTCAAATCCCCGCCGCGCGCTTGGCGAGGGAACGCGGGGTCGGGTTTCGCGTTGAACTTTCATAGGCGCGCCGGTCTCTGCGACGCGTCCAGACCATCGGATGAACAGCGAATGAGAAGGGAGATCGCCATGACTTACAAAGGAATCTCGGCCATCGCGCTCGGCGTGGCCGCCCTCGTTTCATTTCCGCTCCAAGCCGCCTACGCGGATACTGCGGGGCCCGCCGGACCTGACGCCGCGGCGCCCTCGTTGAGCGAGCCCGCGCCTACGCCGGGATGGGCGGAAGGCGGACCCGCATCGACTGGAAATGCGTCGTCTATGAGCCACCCGCGGTCGCGCGTCCATGTCCGACACATCGCCTATCGAGACGAGCATCGCTGGGTGCGCGGAAACAACTTCGTGGCCGACACCGCCAACGGCGTCGTCGGCGGCGTCGCCGATCTCGGCTCGGTCGCCGCGTATCCGGTCTATTGTTTCCCGAACTACGGCTCCTGTTCCGTCCGGCTGCCGTATCGTCCGTAGAGCGAGTCGAGTCGGCGGGCGCACCCCCCCTTATTTGCGGGGAGAGGGTCGGGGTGAGGGGCTTTGGCGATTGGCCGCGTGCGCTCGCCTCGCCCCTCATCCTAGCCTTCTCCCCGCACGCGGGGAGAAGGGACGCGCTCTCCCTCGCCCCGCCGTTTGCGGGGAGAGGGTCGGGGTGAGGGGCTTTGGCGATTGGCCGCGTGCGCTTGCCCCGCCCCTCATCCTAGCCTTCTCCCCGCACGCGGGGAGAAGGGACCACGCCCCTATCGCAGCGGCGCATGAACGAGCCTCGCGCGGATAGTCCGGTCACTCGGCCTCCTTTGAACCAGCCTCCTCCATCGCCTTGGCCTCTTCCAACGCCAGCGCGACGAGCCGCTCGGCGGCTGCGGTTTCTGCCGGGGTCGGCGGGAGAGCGGCGGATTCGGCGGGTTTCTCAGACAAAAGGTTGGCTGCCAGCAGCAGGGTCGATCCAAGCGTCATCACGACGAGAAGTTGCAGTTTGCGCCGCGCCGCCGTCGCGTCGAGCTCGCTCTTGGCGCGCTGCGCGTCAAACAGCGCCTGCTGCATCTTCGCCATCCAGGCGTCGGCCTTGCCCATAGCGTCGGTCTCGAAATCGTCGACCGCCTGGAAGGCCGGAAGCGGAAATCCTTGCGCGCCGCCGCGATCAGCTCCCCGTATTTGTCCGACGTTTCGCGATAGTTGAGTTGACGGGCGAGGGCGAGCTCGCCGATCTTCTGCCGCACGGCGGAGGAACGGTCGAGCAGCGAGAGCTGGTAGAGCCGGTTCAGCGTCGTCTCCTGCGAGGAGCCGCCGGCCGCGACGCCGGTTGCGCTGAGCGCGTAGACCAGCACGCCCATCTGCTGGAACAGGAGATATTGCGATTGGGCGGCGCGCACGTTGTCGATGCGTGCTGAGACCGTCTTGGCCGCCTGGTCGACGTCCCGGCGCGATCGTCGATCGGTCCGACATAGAATTGCGGCCCGAGCGCGCCGATCACCGTGAGCAGAAAGCCGATGAGGATCGCCAGCCGCCTCACCGACCACCAGGCGGGCGACAGAAACGCAGGCTTCAGCGTCATATCGCCGCACCCCGATGAACAAGGCGCGCTGCAGCGAGCGCGAGCAGGCGACGCATTGCGGACGGCGTTTCGACGGCCTTCGTCGCGCCGGCCATCGTGGCGAAAAACAGGATCGTCGAGCCCAGCAGCGAGACGCCGAGCAGCGTCAGCTTCCGCCCGCCGACGACTGCCTTGGCCCGCATTCGGTCGCGTTGCAGAGTGATCGCTTTCATCGCCGCCTCGCCCTGCGCCTTTACCATCGCCATGGAAAGGTCGGCCTCGAAGGCGTTGGCCGCACGATAGGTGTCGAGCGTCAGATTGGCGTGCTCGGCCTCCACCAGCGCCTCATAGCGGGCCTTTTCAGCCGGATAGTCGATGGCGCCCGCTACGCCCAGCACCGCAAGGTAGCCTCGCACGCCGTCGTGGCGGCGCATGAGCGCCCGGGTGCGGATGTCGTGAAGCATCGCATTGACCTCGTCGGACGCGTTGGGCGGGGAACTCACGCCGAAAACGAGGCTGCCCATATGCATCGCAAGCTCGTCCAAGGCGTTGGCGGCGAGAATGGCCCGCGAGCGGGCCGCTTCTGCGAGGACGTCCCGCGAGGCGTCGTTTTCCGTGTCCTGCGCCGGATTGAGCCAGAAGGCCGAGCCAAGCGCGCCGCCGAGGTTCAGCGCGAAGCCGATGAGCGCAATCGCCGCGGTCTTCGACCGGAGCCACTGAGGCAGGGCGAGTGTTGCAGCGGACGTCGTCCTTTTCCCCGAAGATTCGACAAGCGCAGGCCGGCCCCCGAGCCGTCGCGCGTCTCTAAGCGGATTAGCAAAGTTCGACTGGTTTCGCCATCGGCCGGGCGGGGGCCGATCGGGGAATCGGGCGTTCACCATAAGCCCAACGGTCGGAACAAATCGTGTACACTGGACAGAGGTCGAGCTATGCTCGGTGTTCAGGTCGAGAGCGCCCTGGGGGCGTGGCGCCTGGGTTTGCTGCTGCGACTTCTCACAACGGATGAAAAACACGTGAACGCCACGCTCGCTGAAAACGGACTCGGAAATGGCGAGCCCGAGATCCCAGCGGCGCGGTCATCGCGCGCGGCTCCCCAATCTCGGTCGGTTGTCGCGCCGACACGCAAAACTGGCTCCAAGCCCCTGGAATCGCTCAAAATGGACTCGAAGGGGCCAACCCCGGGCTCCGGCGGCGCGGT
Organism: uncultured Alphaproteobacteria bacterium; assembly: GCA_963822215.1. Lineage (GTDB taxonomy): Bacteria > Pseudomonadota > Alphaproteobacteria > Rhizobiales > Beijerinckiaceae > Roseiarcus. The sequence goes on along the minus strand of CAWGGX010000003.1, from coordinate 1,277,812 downwards.
CATCGCGTGCGGCTCCTCCGATCTCGGTCAGGTTGGCGCGCTGGCACGCAATTCCCAAGCAAGGCCGGATCGGGGCCGGCGAGTTGGACATCAGCGCCGTCGTCGCGAGGAGCCCGAAGGGCCCGACGTGGCGAACCAGGGAGCGTGGGCGCCCGCCGTTTTCTTGGATCGCCGTACCCCCGGGCTCTTCGCCCCCGGGGGCGCACGCGATGACGGCGTGTCATATCCTGCCTCGGGGTCCGGCTTCGAATGACTCCGGCCCGCAAAACTGGCTTCAAGCCTTTGGAATCGCTCAAAACGGACTCGAAGGGGGCGGGCCCGACGCCCCGGCGGCGCGATCATCGCGTGCAGCTCCTCCGATCGCGGTCGGTTGTCGCGCCGGCCCGCAAAACTGGCTTCAAGCCTTTGGAATCGCTCAAAACGGGCTCGGAGAGGACCAGCCCGAGACCCTGGCGCCGCCGTCGTCGAGACGCCCCTCGGGTCGAAGAGCCGGGGGAGCCGATTCATGGGAACGCTGCGCGCCCTACGTCCCCTCGATGGCTGCGTCGTCCTTCGGGCTCCCCACGATTGCGGCGTCGATGTCCAACGCGCAAGTCGCGATCTAGCCTGGCTCGGCCGTTGCGCTGGCCCACAAAACTGGCCGCAAGCCCTTGGAATCGCTCAAAATGCGCTCCGGAACGGCGAGCCCGGGACCCCGGCGGCGGCGACATTGCGCGCGGCTCCCCGATCCCGGTCAGGCTGACGCGCCGACCCGCAATACTGGCTCCAAGCCTTTGGAATCGCTGAAAACGGACTCGGAAAGGGCCAGATGGACGAGGCGTCGGCGGCGTATGTCCTGGCGCCGGCCGACGCGGAGTTTGCAAGGGAAGCGGCGCTCAGCGGAGCCACTGGGCGGCGAGCGCGTCGAACGCGCCTGTGTCCTTGAGGATGTGCAGCCACTGGTCGACGAAGTCCTTCAGCGCCGGATCGGGCGGCATCCAGTAAGCCTTTTCGGCGAAGTCGAACGGCTGGTCGGGGTGGACCGCGCAAAGCGCGCCGAGGTGCAGCTTCTCCTGCAGGCGCGTCTCGGAGGCGTCGGTGATCATCACGTCCGCAGCCCCGGCCGCCAGCGCGTCGAAGATCTTCGTGTTGTCGGGCTGGACCACGATTTCGGCCTGATGGAGATGCGCGTGGGCGAAGCGCTCGTTCGTTCCGCCCGGATTGACGATGACGCGCACGCCGGGTCGGTCGATGTCGGCGAGGGTCCGGTATTTCGATTGCTCGTCGCAGCGGGCGATCGGCGTCTTGCCGTCGCGCAGGTACGGCGTCGAAAAAAAGCCGATTTTCTGCCGGTCGAGTGTGACGGAAACGCCGCCCATGGCGATGTCGAAGGCGTCGCTCTGAAGGTCGTGGGCCAGAGTCGGCCACGAGGTCGGCACGAATTCGACCTTGACGCCGAGGGCCTCGCCGAGCGAGCGCGCCATGTCGGCGTCGAAACCGGAATAGGCGCCGGTCGCCTTGTCGACCGCGCTGAACGGCCGGTAGTCGCCAGTCGCGCCGACGCGGAGAACGTGACGGGAGAGAATCGCATCGAGCCGCGAAGGCTCCGCGGCCGCGCGCTGAGACGCCGCCACAGCGAGAAAGAGAATGAGGAGCCGGAGACGTCCGCCTGGACGCATGCCCTGAGCTGCGCCTGCGGCCGGCCGCTAGGCGGCGCGCAGGAGCCGCTCGACCTCGGAGACGAGCTCGCGCAGGTGGAAGGGCTTCGAAAGGATGCGAGCGTCCTTCGGGGCGTTGTTGTCCGGATTGAGCGCCACCGCGGCGAAGCCGGTGATAAACATGACCTTGATTTCCGGATCGAGCTCGGTCGCGCGGCGGGCGAGCTCAATTCCGTCCATTTCCGGCATCACAATGTCGGTGAGCAGCAGCTCGAACGGCTCCTCACGCAACCGATTGTAGGCCGACATTCCGTTGTCGAACGAGGCGACGGCGTAGCCAGCGTTCTGCAGAGCCTTGACGAGAAAACGACGCATGTCGTTGTCGTCCTCGGCCAGGAGGATCTTGGCGGAAATCTCGACCGGCGTACGCATCCGTGTCCCCTGCTCAGGCTTGCAACTTTGAGGCGCCCCGGTAAAAATTCCTTGAAAGACGTCGCGGATTCCGGCGCCGTCGCCAAGCGCATCCGATATGATAAAGCCGATGGCCGCACCGAGAGCAAGCGCGCCGTTCGTCGCGGAGCGATTATGAACGACTTGGAGAGGGCCGAACTGGTCGGATTCGATCCCCCCGTGGAGACGATCGAGCCGCTTCGTTTGACCTCGCCGCTGGTTTTCAGCTCGCCGCATTCGGGCCTGCGCTACCCGGATCGCTTTCTTCGGGCGTCCCGGCTCGATGCGCTGACCCTGCGCCGTTCGGAGGACGCCTTCGTCGACGAACTGTTCCTGCCTTGCGTCGGATTGGGCGCGCCGCTGGTGCGGGCCTTGTTTCCGCGAGCCTATCTCGACGTCAATCGCGAGCCCTACGAACTCGATCCGAAAGTCTTCGACGGTCCGCTGCCCGATTTCGCCAACACCCGGTCGCTGCGAGTCGCCGTCGGGCTCGGCACGATCCCGCGCGTGGTCGGCAACTCGCAGCCGATCTACAAAGAGCCGCTGTCTGTTGACGAGGGGCTTGCGCGCATCGCGGCGCTGTACCGCCCGTATCACGCCCGGCTCGAGGCGCTGATCGGGCGCGCCCGTGGGCAATTCGGCCGGGCGCTTCTGATCGACTGCCATTCCATGCCGAGCAACGCGGCGGATGTCGGCGGATGGGACATCGTGCTCGGCGACCAATTCGGGGCCAGCGCCGCGCCCGTCGTGATCGAGTCGCTGGAAGCAAGCCTTCGGGCCTCCGGATACCGGGTCCGGCGCAACAAGCCGTTCGCTGGAGGCTACATCACCGAGCGCTTCGGCGCGCCGGCCGAGGGCGTGCATGCGGTGCAGATCGAGATCGCGCGCGCGCTCTACCTCGACGAGCGCCGCATCGTGCGCAACGCGCGATGGACCAAACTGCGCGACGACCTATTCGTCGCGGCCAGCGCGCTCGCGAGCGCGTTTGGCGCTTCCGTCGGGCCTGAGCGCTTGGCCGCCGAATGACCGGGCACCCCAACGAGCCGCCGCATCGCCAGTCGGAGAGTTTGTTTGCGGCGCAGCAATTATATTGCGACGCACAAAACATGCGCCGCTTGCGAACGGCGGCCGTGGTGTCCAGGGTCCAAAAGGGAGCCGGAAAAAAGGAGGCCGCCTGTGTTTCCACGGCGGCCTTCAGTCTAGGGAGGAAACGCCCAAGGAGGGCATGTGCGACAGGTCATGCCGCACCGCAACAATATCGGTCGCCGAGGCCGCTCTTGCAAGAGTTTTCTTCCTCCGGTAGGCCAACCGTTGTGGATGGCGCTTCCGGGGAGGGTTCGATGTTGTCCGGAATTTGTCGCTTAAGCTCGGAATTTATTTGCTAAAACAGTAGCTTACACCGTTATCTTACCGTCAAGGCGTGTCCGAGCTGCTGCAAGAGGGGATGGCAGATATGCGTATTCAGCATGCCTCCGGGCGCGGATTCAGGAGTCCGGCGCAATGACCGCCGTCGACTTTGCGGCTTTTGTCGAGCGCCTCGCTCAGGTTTCCAGCGAGGTGATTCTCCCCTTCTTCCGCAGCTCAATCGGGACTGAGGATAAATCGCGCGGGGGCGTGTTCGATCCCGTGACCGAAGCCGACCGCGGCGCCGAGGCGGCGATGCGCAGGCTGATCGGCCAGACCTTTCCGGCTCACGGCGTGATCGGAGAGGAATACGGCGTCGACCGCGCCGACGCCGAATACGTCTGGGTGCTCGATCCGATCGACGGCACCAAGAGCTTCATTTCCGGCATGCCGACCTGGGGCACGCTGATTGGGCTCATGCATTGGGGTCGACCGGTCTACGGCATGATGGCCCAGCCCTTCACGCGCGAGCGCTATTACGGCGATGGAAAGCGGGCGCGGCTTCGCACCCTGGCGTCGAGCCGCAACGACGCGCCGCCAACGGAATGGGCGACCAGGACATTGCGCACGCGCGCCTGCGCCTCGCTCGCGGAGGCGACGGTGTCGACGACCAGCCCGGCCTTGATCCAAGTCCCCGCCGACCTCGCAGCCTACCGCCGCGTCGAGGCGAAGGCGCGGCTGACGCGCTACGGCGGCGATTGCTACGCCTATTGCGCGCTGGCCGCCGGCTTCATCGACGTGGTCATCGAGACGGGCCTCAAGCCGCACGATGTCGTTGCGCTCGCGCCGATCGTCGAGGGAGCAGGGGGCGTCATGACGACCTGGGAGGGCGAGGACGCCTCGAAGGGCGGCCGCATTTTCGCCGCCGGCGACCGGCGCGTCTACGACGAGGCGCTGGGCCTGCTCATGACGTCGGCTGACGGCTCGGCCGTCGTCTGACTCCGTCCGCCCCCCCCCCTCGGCGACGGCTGATTCGCCGCTCACTTCGCCTTCGCGCTCTTGCTTGCTGCGCCCTTCTTGCCGGTCTTGGAGCCGCCTTTGGACAGCGCGAAGCCGTGCGGGCCGCACCAGCCCGGCAAGTAGTCGGCGTCGCCAGTCTTCGCCATGGTCAGCGCCTCGGCGACGGCGGCGTCGAAATCCGCCCTGATCGTCTTGGCCTTGATCCGCGGCCGGAAAAAGTCCGCCCATAGAAACTCGGCGAACGGCGTCGAGTCCTTGGCGAAGCCCCCGTTGTTGCGCAACGCCCCGGCAAGCGAGCGATAGGGGTCGTCCTCCAGGCCCGCGACCGTTTTGGGCAGGTCGGCGTAAGGACGTCTGAACCCATCGTCGTCGTACGGATGGGTCCAGCCCTTGAAACTCATCATGTTCCAGAAATGACCTTCCGGCAGACGACTGAGATCGGCGACCACAGTGACGAACACGCTCTCGATCCCCTCCTCGTGCAGGGCCAGGGCGAGGTGGTGGTGGTCGATCAGATAATGCCGGCCGCCAAGTCCGATGATCGTCGGAACCATGTGCTGGGCGAGGAATTTTGCGAGGTCGGTGGTCGTGCTCGCCTTCCAGGCGTCACGTTTGCGGCCGACCTCCTCCCTGCCCACCGTCATCTGCGTCGGCCGCAAACTGAGGATGGGAGTTGGGTGCAGGACCGGGTCCCGAGCGTTCATGACAAAGTCCTTCTGTGGCGACTCGAAAGGAATGTCGCAAAAGTGTCATATTCCGGCATGGTCGTCGAGGCGATCTCGGGGCCCGGCTGTGGATTGCGGGCCACGTCGTCATTTGACCCTCTGGTCAAATCGTGATTTGTGCCGCGACGAATCCATCAAGCATATCCGCGAGACCATCGGGCGATGCGTTCTGAACGCTACAACGTGCGCGAATCCGAGGCGAAATGGCGCAAGGCATGGGCCGAGGCGGGCGTCTTCAGGACGCTGAACGCCGATCCGCGCCCGAAGTACTATGTCCTCGAGATGTTCCCGTATCCGTCCGGCCGCATTCACATGGGTCATGTGCGCAACTACGCCATGGGCGACGTGGTCGCCCGTTACCGGCGCGCCCGCGGCTACAACGTGCTGCATCCGATGGGTTGGGACGCCTTCGGCATGCCGGCGGAAAACGCCGCGATGAAGAACGACACACACCCGGCGACCTGGACCTACGCCAACATCGAGACGATGCGGGCGCAATTGCAGTCCATGGGACTGTCGATCGACTGGTCGCGCGAGATCGCGACCTGTGATCCAAGCTACTACCGGCACCAGCAGAAGCTGTTCCTCGACTTCCTGGCTGCGGGGCTCGTCGCGCGCAAGAAGTCGAAGGTCAATTGGGACCCGGTCGATCACACCGTGCTGGCCAACGAGCAGGTGATCGACGGTCGCGGCTGGCGCTCGGGCGCCGTCGTCGAGCAGCGCGAGCTCACGCAATGGTTCCTTAAAATCACTGACTTTTCCGAGGACTTGCTCTCGAGCCTCGACAGGCTCGATCGCTGGCCGGAGAAGGTGCGCCTGATGCAGCGCAACTGGATCGGCCGCTCGGAAGGACTGATGGTCCGGTTCGTGATCGACCAGGCCTCTGTCGGCGCCCTGAAAGGCGAGTCGGAGGCGAGCGAACTCGAGATCTACACCACGCGCCCCGATACGCTGTTCGGCGCCAAGTTCATGGCGATAGCGCCCGACCACCCGCTCGCCGCGGCCGTCGCCCGTCATGATCCGAAGCTTGCGGCCTTCATCGAGGAGTGCCGCAAGGTCGGAACCTCGATTGCCGCCATCGAGACGGCCGAGAAGAAGGGCTACGACACCGGGCTCAGGGTCGTCCACCCTTTCGACGCCGATTGGCGACTGCCCGTCTATGTCGCCAATTTTATCTTAATGGATTATGGCACCGGCGCGATTTTCGGCTGTCCCGCGCACGACCAGCGCGACCTCGATTTCGTCAACGTCTACGGGCTCGGCGCGACGCCGGTTGTCTGCCCGCCAGGCGTGGACCCGGCGACCTTCACCGTCGACACGGTCGCCTATGATGGCGACGGGCTGATGATCAACTCGCGGTTCCTCGACGGCATGACGATCGAGGCGGCCAAGGAGGAAGTGTCGCGGCGGCTCGAGGCGGTCAGCATAGGCAATCGTCCGCAGGCCAAGCGGCAGGTCAATTTCAAGCTGCGCGACTGGGGCGTGTCGCGCCAGCGCTACTGGGGATGCCCGATCCCGGTGATTCACTGTGAAGCCTGCGGCGTCGTGCCGGTCCCAGTGGCGGATCTTCCGGTCCGGCTGCCCCAGGACGTCACATTCGATCAGCCCGGCAACCCGCTCGACCGTCATCCAACATGGAAGCACGTCGCCTGTCCGCAATGCGGCGGCCCCGCACGGCGTGAGACTGACACTATGGATACGTTCGTTGATTCATCCTGGTATTTTGTCCGCTTCACGGATCCGACCAACGAGACGGCGCCGACCGATCCCGCAGTCGCCAACCACTGGCTGCCGGTCGATCAGTACATCGGCGGCATCGAGCATGCGATCCTGCATCTGCTCTATTCGCGCTTCTTCACTCGAGCGATGCGCAAGTGCGGCCATCTCGACCTCGACGAGCCGTTCGCTGGTCTGTTCACCCAAGGCATGGTCGTGCACGAGACCTATAGCGATGCGCAGGGCCGGTGGGTCGCGCCGAGCGAGGTGCAAATCGACGCCGAAGGCGGCGAGCGGCGCGCCGTGCTGATCGACACCGAAGAGCCGGTCGAGATCGGGCCGGTCGAGAAGATGTCGAAGTCGAAGCGCAACACCGTCGATCCGGACGAGATCATCGAGACCTACGGCGCCGACACGGCGCGCTGGTTCATGCTGTCGGATTCGCCGCCCGAGCGCGACGTGATCTGGACCGAGGCCGGCGTTCAGGGCGCCTACAAGCAGACGCAGCGGCTGTGGCGGCTGATTTGCGAAATCGAGCGGGTCGTCGGTCCCGAGCGTCCGGCTCGACCCGCGGCGTTTGGAGACGAGGCCAAGCGAATCCGCCAGATCGCCCACGGCGCGCTGGCCAAGATCGAGGACGAGATCGAGCGGCTTCGCTTCAACGTCTGCATCGCCCAGATCTACGAATTCGCCAACGCGCTGTCCGCGGCGGTCGGCGCGATCGACGCTGCGCCCGTCGCCGACGACCTTCGCTGGGCGTTCGCCGAGGCCGGCGACATCCTTGTCCACTGCTTCGCGCCGATGATGCCGCATCTGGCCGAGGAGTGCTGGGAGGTTCTCGGCCACAAAACCTTTATCGCGCAGAGCCCCTGGCCGGTCGCCGACCGCAGCCTGATCGTGTCCGACAGCGTGACCTATGTCGCGCAGGTCAACGGAAAGAAGCGCGGCGAACTGACGATTGCGCGTGAGGCCGACAATCAGGCGATCGAAAAGGCCGCGCTCGCGCTCGATGGCGTGATGCGGGCCATGGATAATAGGCCTGCCCGCAAGGTGATTATCGTCCCTAACAGGATCGTGAATGTTGTGGTCTAGGATTTCGGCCGTCGCTGCGGCGCTCTGCTTCGCGACGGGACTCTCCGGCTGCTTTCAGCCGCTCTACAGCGAATCAGCGCATCCGGGGCTGGTGGAGGACCTGCGGGCGATCGAGGTCACGCCGGTTCCCAATCGCATTGGCCACTATCTCGTCGAGGACCTGATTGCGGACCTCAACGGGACCGGCCAGATGGCGTCGCCGCCGAAGTATCGCCTGGCGCTGAAGATCACGACCGGCACGCAGACGCCGACGGTCAACTCCGAGATCAACGTCGCCTCGTCCGCGACGATGACCGGCGACGCAGACTACACGCTGACCAAGGTCGATGGCGGCGCGGAGGTGGTGAAAGGGACCGCCAACGCCGCGGCCGCTTACGACCGGACGACCCAGCGCTTCGCCGACATGCGCGCGGCGCGCGACGCGGAGATCCGTCTCGCCCGGGCGCTCTCGCAGGAGATATCGCTGCGGCTCGCGTCCGCGCTCGCCGCCAAGCCACAGTGACGGCGCCGCCGTAAAGATGGCTGCAAGGGTCTTGTGCGGGGTTCGTCAGACGCACTAGCCTGAGCCCGATGGCGCTGTATCTCGTTCAACGGCTGGCGGTTCTTGTCGCGACGCTCATCGTTGCGTCGCTGATTGTATTCGCCGTCATGGACATCCTGCCGGGCAACGCGGCGGAGACGATCCTGGGGCCGACCGCAACGCCCGAAGCGGTGGCCGCGCTCGCCCACAAGCTCGGCCTCGACCTGCCGGTCCACATCCGCTACCTGCGCTGGATCGGCGCGGCGCTCAACGGCGATTTTGGGGTCTCCTACGCCTATGGGTCTCCGGTCGCGCCGCTGGTCGCCTCGAGCCTCGCGGTCAGCCTGCCACTCGCCTTCATGGCGATGGCGCTGTCGGCGGCGATCGCGCTCTCAGCCGGGGTCTATGCCGCCGATCGGCGTGGACGCGCCGGCGACGCGATTGTCATGGGGCTTAGCCAGGTCGGCCTTGCGGTGCCGAACTTCTGGCTGGCGATCCTCATGGTGATCGTGTTCGCCGTGACGCTGCGGCTCGTGCCCGCTGGAGGCTTTCCGGGCTGGGGCCAGCCCGGGCGGGCGATCGTCGCGCTGATCCTGCCCGCGATCGCGCTTGGCGTCGTGCAAGCCGCGATCCTCACCCGGGTCACGCGCTCGGCGCTGATCGAGGCGCTCGGGGAGGACTACATGCGCACCGCTCGGGCCAAGGGCGTATCGCGGCGAGCAGCCCTATGGCGCCACGCGCTGCCGAACGCTCTCGTGCCGGTGCTGACGATCATGGGCCTCCAGTTCGCCAACCTGATCGCGGGCGCGATCGTCGTGGAGAACGTGTTCGTCCTGCCGGGCCTCGGGCGCCTGATGCTGCAGTCGATCTCCAACCGCGACACGCTAGTGGTCGAGGATTGCGTGATGCTGATCGCGGTCCTGGTGATCGGGCTCAACTTCCTGGTCGATATCGCCTGCGCGGCGATCGATCCGCGGCTCCGGAATCGCGCCGCATGAGGGCCTTCATGCGAGGAAGTCTCAGCCTGCGACTGGGGGCCGCGCTGACGGCCGCGCTACTCGTCGTCGCCGCGCTATCCTTTGTCTGGACGCCGTATCCGCCGGCGGCCATCGACATCCCGCACAAGCTTGCGGCGCCCTCGCTCGTTCACTGGTTCGGCACCGACAATCTCGGGCGCGACGTCGCCTCTCAGATCATTGCCGGCGCCCGGGTGTCGATCCTGGTCGGCATCGTGGCGGTCGGCATCGGTCTCGTGTTCGGCGTGGCGCTTGGCCTGGTCGCGGCCTTCATGAAGGGAGTGGTCGAGGACTCGATCATGAAGGCCTGCGACTTCGTCTTCGCCTTTCCGGCGCTCCTGTCGGCGATCATGCTGACCTCGACCTTCGGTCCCGGGGTGGTCAACGCGATCGTGGCGATTGGCGTCGCCAACGTGCCGATCATCGCCAAGCTTACCCGCGCCACCGCCAATTCGGTGCTGGCGCGCGAATACGCGCTCGCTGCGCGCGCTGCCGGGCGCGGCCCGCTGGCGATTGCTTTCGACCACGTGCTGCCGAACATTGCGCCCTCGCTGATCGTGCAGGCGACGACCCAGTTCGCCATTGCGCTCCTCGCCGAGGCGGCCCTCTCCTATCTCGGCCTCGGGGCGCAGCCGCCCCAGCCGTCCTGGGGCCGGATGCTGTCCGACGCGCAGAACGTGCTTTACAACGCGCCGAGGCTCGCCATCTATCCCGGCGCCGCCATTGCGCTCAGCGTGCTCGGTCTGAACCTCCTCGGCGACGGACTGCGCGACGCCCTCGATCCCAGGCTCAAGGCGCGCTCCTGATGCTCATCGAGGTGAAGGACCTCGTCGTCGACCTGCCGAGCTCGGAGGGCGCGGTGCGCATCGTCGACGGCGCCACGTTCGGCCTGGCTGAGGGCGAAAGCCTTGGCGTCGTCGGCGAATCCGGGTCCGGCAAGACGATGACCGCCCTGGCGCTGATGGGCCTTGCGCCGGCCGGAGCGCGCATCGGCGGCTCGATCCGTTTCGAGGGCCGCGAACTCGTGGGCCTCAGCGAGGAGGCGATGCGCGGCTTGCGCGGCGACCGGATCGCGATGATCTTCCAGGAGCCGATGACGGCGCTGAACCCGCTGCGCCGCGTCGGCGCGCAGGTCGCCGAGCCGCTCGTCCTGCATCGCGGCATGAGCCGGAAGGCCGCGTTGGACGAGGCGGTGCGCCTGCTCGAGCATGTGCGGCTCGCCGATCCGGAGCGCGCCGCGCGCGCCTATCCGTTCGGCCTCTCGGGCGGCGAACGGCAGCGGGCGATGATCGCCATGGCGATCGGCTGCGGGCCGCGCCTCGTCATCGCCGACGAGCCGACCACTGCGCTCGACGTCACCGTGCAGGCGCGGATCCTGGCGCTGCTCGAGGGCCTGCGCGCCGAATCCGGGATGGCGCTGATTCTGGTCAGCCACGACCTCGCCGTGGTCGCCGGCCATTGCGACCAGGTGCTCGTCATGTACGGCGGCCTGATCATGGAGAGCGGGCCGGTCGACGTCGTGCTTGGCGAGCCGCGCAACCCTTACACGCGCGCGCTGCTCGAGGCGCGACCCACGCCGGGCGCGCCGCGCGGCGTCCGCCTCAAAACCATTCCCGGCTCGCCGCCCCACCATCGAGAGGTCGGCCCAGGCTGCCCGTTCGCCGGCCGCTGCGAGATGACGGCCGACGTGTGCCGGACAACGCGTCCGCCTCCGGCGGCCTTCGGCGCCGGACACGTTTCGCGCTGCTGGCGCGCCGAAGACCTGGAGCCACGTCGATGAGCGCGGGCGAGCGGCCGCTGCTCGAGATCGTCGACGTCCGGAAGGTCTACCGGCTGCCTCGGCCGCGTCCATTCGCGCCCCATCCGGTGCGCGTAGCGCTGCACGGCGTGAGCCTTTCGGTCATCCCCGGGCGCTCGTTCGGCATCGTTGGCGAATCGGGATCGGGCAAGACGACGCTCGCCCGCATCGCGCTCGCGCTCGACCGGCCCGACTCCGGCGTCGTGCGGCTCGAGGGGGCCTCGCTGTTCGATCTGCCCCGGAGGGAGCTGAGGGCGCTCCGCGCCCATATGCAGTTGATCTTCCAGGACCCTTACGGATCGCTCGATCCGCGCATGCGGGTCGAGAGGATCGTGGCCGAGCCGCTCGCCGCGCTCGGCGGCGTTTCGCGAGCCGAGCGCCGCGACCGCGTCGCCCAATCGTTGCAGGCGGTGGGCCTGAGGGCCGCGGACGCCGCAAAATACCCGCACGAGTTTTCGGGCGGCCAGCGGCAACGCATCGCCATCGCCCGGGCGCTGATCACCCGGCCGAAGCTGGTCGTCGCCGACGAGCCCGTGTCGGCGCTCGACGTCTCGGTTCAGGCGCAGGCGCTCAACCTGATGAGCGATCTCGTGCGCGAGGCGGGGGTCACCTTCCTGCTCATCAGCCACGACCTCGGCGTCGTCGCCCACATCTGCGAGACGACGGCAGTGATGTACCGCGGGCGGATCGTCGAGATCGGCCCGACCGACGCCGTGTTCGCGGCGCCGGCCCACCCCTACACACGCGAGCTGGTCGACGCGACGCCGAGGCTCGACCTCGCCGCCCGGACGGCCGCGCCGGCTGACCGGGCCCCGGCCGCGCACGCCCGCGCCGGAGGCTGCCCCTACGCGCCGCGCTGCGCCACCGCCGAGCCTCGCTGCCTGGCTGAGGCCCCGACGCTGACGGACATCGCCGGCGAAGGCCGCCGCGCCGCCTGCCACTTCCCGCTTGGCCTCGACCGGAAGGCGAGGCGGTAGGGCGGATGGCGTTGATGACCCTCTCCACGCGGCGGAAAGAAGGGACGTCGCCGCCCCGCCTTCAGCACGGCATCACGCCGTTCGGCGCCATGCGGACGGATCTGGAACAACTCGGGTAGGGGACCAGCGGGCTGGGGAGGGAGCCGGAACCGGACGCCGCCCATTCCAGCCAGCCATTCTCGGGCGCGGATTCAACGTTTTCAAGGCTTTGCGGCGGGATTTCCGGGCGCTCGCCATCGATGAGGTTGATAGCAACGGCAGGACGAGCGTCGGCGGCCAGTCGCCCGAGCCCCTCACCCCGGCCCTCTCCCCGCTGAAGCGGGGCGAGGGGGTCCTTCGCGATCCCGGGCGCGGATTCAATCTTTTCAAGGCTTTGCGGCGGGATTTCCGGGCGCTCGCCGTCGACGAGGTTGAGAGCAACGGCTTGGCGAGTGTCGGCGGCCAATCGCCCGAGCCCCTCACCCCGACCCTCTCCCCGCTGAAGCGGGGCGAGGGGGTCGTTCGCGATCCCGGGCGTGGATTCAACCTTTTCAAGCCTTTGCGCCGGGATTTCCGGGCGCTCGCCGGCTGCGAGGTTCGGAGGAGCGGCGTCCCAGTTCTGCAGCGCAAGCTCCGCGCTGCAGCTCCACGCCCCGACGAAATCCGCGGCCCCTTCGGCAGGGGCGTCTATGCGCGGCGGCTGGGAGCGGCGCCATTCGGCGGCGAAGGCGCCGCCATAGCGGTCGAGCTCACGCACGATTTTCACCACTTGGTCGACCGCCTTGAGGTTCGTCGGCGACATGGCGCTGAAGGCCACGAGCAGCGCCTCGTTCAGACGGCTGACCTGGATCGCGACAAACTCCTCGGGCGCGTGCGGCATGCGGCGGGCGAGCCCCCGGATCCCAGTCCGGGGGTCCCGAATGATCGCCCGCATGCGCTTTTCGCCGACCCCGACGCGCGCCGCGATCTCGGCGACCGAAACGCCGCGATTAAGATAATCGACGATCAGCTGTTCCCGCTCGAACTTGGTTAGGCGCGCGGCGCGCGCCTCGGCGGGCGGATTGCAGGCGCCGGCTGGCGCAACGGCTTCGAGACAAGCTGACACGGCGGTGTTCCCCCTCTCTTGAGAACAAATAAAGAACAAGTCGGCTCGATTTGCAAGGAATTGTTATGTTTTCTGGAAAGTTGGTTAAACGCGCAGCCTTTTTTCCGGCTTTGCCGGGGAAGGCGCCGGAACGGCGGAAGAGGTATGGAAAAGCAGGACTGGACCGATGTAGGTTCGTCGCGCCGGTCGTGCAATCCGACAGGGGCCGAAGCGGGGCCCGCGCCCCATCCGGCTGCTTGCGCGCTCTTTATTCGTTATCGCGAAGAGCCCGAAAGGCGAGCCGGCGATCGAGGGGCCGCCGCCCATGCTGGAAGGCGCGGCCCGCCGCCGCGGGCCGCGTCGTCACGCTCGACAAGCGCGGACGCAAGCCGAAGGGCCAAGGACGGCGCATCGATCCAATCAGGTAAAGACGGGTGTGTCACCGTAATCCCGTAATCCGTAATCGCGTAATCGGTAATCGCGCCTCACACAAAATTGTTAACGAGTTCACGGGACCTAACCGACTTCCCGCGAGAGCGCCAAGCGGCGTACGCCGCGCCATTGAAAACCGAGGCTGGTCCCAACGAAGGCCTTATGACCTGACGCAGTAGATGTTGAAGAGAATCGTCTCACCGGCCTTCGCGCCGTTCGGCCACCAGAAATGCCATCCCCACGAGCTCAAGTCCGGCGTTGCTTCGTCGATGCGCGGGCCGTTGAAGCTCAAACTGATCGAGTTCCTCCTGGCCGATGGCGTTGAACGCGAAGGCGCCGGAAACGGCGTTATACCCTGCGGGGCAGTTCCTGCCGTACTGCTGTCCCCTGCGACCGGCCGGCACGTCGAACTGGGAATTTTCCTGCCACCCGTCGGCGGCTTGCGCCGGGGCTGCGAAGCCACAGGCCAGCGCGCCGGCGACAACGAGCGCTAGCGCCGCAGGGGTGCGAGACCTGCGGCGATTGCGTACTGAGGAGGCTGCGCCAATCCTTAAGCCGTTCGGATTCATGGTCCTGACTCCTTCTTCATTTCGGCCCGCATGACACGTCCTGTCGGCACGCGCGAACGTTGGCCAGTGTCCTTTTGTCGCGGAACTCGATGAGGAGGCGCTAATCGCCGGAGCTGTGCAGTAGCGCATAGCCCATTCAGAAGTAACCCTCGCCGCGTCGCCAAAGGATTATAAACGCCATTCTTGCTGATTTGCTGTGACGCAGATCACACATCTACATGTCTAAATAGCCCGCGTGATCAATCTCGCGCCCGGCCTTGGCGGATAACCTTCTGGATCGCCGCGGCGCGTCGCGCCTCGCGATGACGGTCGGCCCCTTTTTCGTAATCGCTATCAGTGTTCCGCGAGCGCCTCCGTGACGACCGTCATGACGACAGGTTCGAGCAGAATGTTGTGGGGCAAGCCTGGCGCGATGGTGACCGAGACCTGTATGCCGCGGGCGCGCAGCGCGTCGGCATATCTTTGGGTGAAGGTCGGTGGGGCGACCTGATCGTTCGCGCCGACGACCATCCAGACCTTCGCCTCGGTGGAAACGGCGCCGACTTCGTCCAGCGGCGACAGCGAGCGCACAGGGAAGTACCAGACAAGGCTGCTCCAAAACCCTTGCCGCCCGCGCATGTACTTTCGCCATTCGGGCACATCGCAGGGACAGGAGACCAGCACGGCGCCATCCGCCGCAGACGGGTGACGCCCGAGCAGGTCGGCTGCGATCGCGGCGCCGCCGGAGTGACCAACCAGGATCACGCGGCCAGGTCGATACCGAGCCTTCAGATCGTCGATGGTCGCATCAATCGCATCGATTGCGTCCGGGGCGTAGTTGTCTCCGGTCGTCCAGCCCCGCTTTCCCTCGGAACGATCAGAGCCGTCGCTGTAACCGGGGCGCAGAATTGCGGCAGCGATCACGTTGTCCGTATTGGCGGCGACTTGCTGGGCAAAACGATACTGGTAGGTGGGGTTCGTGAACGGCGCATCGCCATGCAGGATGACGATGAGCGTGGGACGCGCGCCAGCCGCCGGGCTCCGGAAAGCCTCGACTTTCAGGCGCTGCGGGGTCGCCACCCACAAGACCTCGGCGCTTGGCGGCCCACCGCCGTCGGCCCTGGACGGTTCGGCGTCCGCCATGGAAGGGCATGCCGTCCAACGCGACGCTGCGGCGGCCACAGTGACGGCGAGCGTGACTTTGCGGAGGTTCATTTTCCGACCCATGCGCGCTTCGCGAGATGCCGATGAAAGTCGACATGATCAAGGCGCCGAGGGATCCTTCCCCAGCTTGCTGGGGAAGCTGGCCGAAGGCCGGATGGGGTGTGGCCCGCCGCCGCAACGCTGATCGGATTGCGCGACCGTCAGCGCGAACTTTCGCCAGCCCATACCTGCTTTCCGCACCCCATCCGGCCCTACCGGGCCACCTTCCCCAGTAGAGCTGGGGAAGGGGATGTCCAGCCTGCGCCGCGTCAAGAATGACGTCTGCTGGGAAAGGGGACTTCGCAGATCCCCCGTCACGCCACCGAGGGCAGCCGATTCAGGAATTTGTCGAGGGTGATCGGGTAGTCCCGCACGCGAACGCCGGTCGCGTTATAGACGGCGTTGGCCACGGCTGCGGCGACGCCGCACAAGCCCAGTTCGCCGATGCCCTTGGCCTTCATCGGCGAGGAGATCGGGTCCGTTTCATCGAGGAAGACGACATCCTGTTGGGGAATGTCGGCGTGGACCGGAACCTCGTAGCCGGCGAGATCGTGATTGACGAAGAAGCCGATCCGCTTGTCGACCACGAGCTCTTCCATCAGCGCAGCGCCGACCCCCATGGTCATCGCCCCGATCACCTGGCTGCGCGCGGTCTTGGGATTGAGGATCCGCCCCGAGG
Source organism: uncultured Alphaproteobacteria bacterium (assembly GCA_963822215.1). GTDB lineage: Bacteria > Pseudomonadota > Alphaproteobacteria > Rhizobiales > Beijerinckiaceae > Roseiarcus. The sequence goes on along the minus strand of CAWGGX010000003.1, from coordinate 1,261,592 downwards.
CGCAGACGGCGAGCATGCGGCGGACGCGGATTTGGCCGGTCGCCGCGTCGACAGCGACCTCGACGAAATGCGCGGCGAAGGTGGATTCCTGATATTTCTTGTCGAGGTCGCCGTATTCGATCGCGTCCTCGGCTGTTAGGTCGCCGTCGGACGCGGCCTCAGCGAGCGGTAGGCTGCGCGCGCCGGATTGAACCTGGCCATCGGCGAACGCGACGTCGGCGGCGTCGAACCCGAGCTTCTCAGCGACGGCGTCGCGCAGCTTCATGCAGGCGGCGTAGACCCCGGCCGTCGAATTGTTGGCGCCGAACTGGCCTCCCGATCCCGACGATACGGGAAAGTTGGAGTCGCCGAGCCGGACCGCCACCTTGTGCAGCGGCAGGCCCATCGTCTCCGCCGCGGTCTGGGCGATGATCGTGTACGAGCCCGTTCCGACGTCGGTCATGTCTGTCTCGACCGTGACGATCCCGCTTTTGTCGAGCCGCACCCGCGCGCCGGATGTCATGACGATGTTGTTGCGGAAGCCGATCGCCAGCCCATGGCCGATCAACTGGCGTCCCTCTCGGGTCGCTCCAGGCGTGGGGTTGCGCTTGTCCCAGCCGAACCGCTCCGCGCCGAGGCGCGCGCATGCGACGAGCTGCCGCTTGGAGAATGGCCGCTGCGGTCGCTCCGGATCGACCTGCGTGTCGTTGAGGATGCGGAATTTGAGCGGATCGATCCCGAGCCTTTCCGCCATCTCGTCCATGGCGATCTCGAGCGCCATCAGGCCAGGCGCTTCGCCCGGCGCGCGCATGGCGTTGCCCTCGGGCAAGTCGAGCGCCGCGAGTCTCAGCGCCGTCATTCGGTTCGCGCCGGCATAGAGGAGCCGCGTCTGTCCGATCGCGTTCTCCGGCCTGCCGCCGTCGAGATTGCCCGACCAGCTCTCGTGGCCGATCGCGGTAATCTTCCCGTTCGGCTCGGCGCCGATGCGGATGCGCTGGATGGTCGCGGGTCGATGGGTGGTATTGTTGAAGATCAGCGGCCGCGGGAACGTCACTTTCACCGGCCGCCCAACCGCGCGCGCCCCGAGCGCCGCCAGCACGGCGTCCGCGCGCAAGAACAGTTTGCTGCCGAAGCCGCCCCCGAGGAACGGCGAGACGAGCCGCACCTTCTCCTTTGGCAGGCCCAACGTGGTCGCGAGATCGGTTCTCCCGCGGTCGATCAGCTGGTTGGACGTCCAGACCGTGAGCCGGTCGCCGTTCCATGACGCCGTCGAGGCGTGCGGCTCCATCATCGCGTGAGAGTGATCCGGCGTGGCGTAGGTTTCGTCGAGACGTACGGGAGCGGCCGCGAAGGCCGCCCCGAAGTCGCCGGCCGCGCTTTCGGGACGCCCCGATTTGGGCGTCACCGCTGAATTCTTGGCCGAGGCCAGATCGAAGGCGCCCTCGGCGCGATCGTAGGCGACCTTGACAAGCGCCGCCGCCGCCCGCGCCTGCTCGAAGGACTCGGCGACGACGAGGGCGATCGCCTGATGGTAGTGCGCGACCTCCGGGCCCCCGAGCAATGGGGCCGCGTTGGCGGCGCCTTTGCCGAGCTTGCCGGCGTTCTCCGCCGTCACGACGGCGAGCACGCCCGGCAGGGCTTTTGCGGCGGCGGCGTCGATCGACAGGATCCGGCCTTTGGCGATGGCGGAGCCGACGACATAGCCATAGGCCGCGTTCGGGGCGACGTCGTAGCGCTCATAGGCGTATGGCGCGCGGCCTGTCGTCTTCAGCGGTCCATCGATCCGGTCAGTCGGCTGTCCGACGATCTTGAGCTGGTCGATTGGATTTGTGGTTGCGGGCGCGTCGAATCTCATGGCTCGGCCCTCGCATCGGCGAGAATGGCGCCGAGCGTCCGCTCGGCCAATTGGACCTTGAAGGCGTTCTCGTCGGTCGGCTTCGCCCCGGCGAAGAGGCTGTTTGTCACCGCCTTTGCGCCGCGCGGCAGCTCGGCCTCCGCCGCCTCGTTGCGCCAGGGCTTCGGCGCCACGCCGCCGAGCGCGACGCGACCGGTCCCGTCGGGATGGACGATCACGCCGACGGACACGAGCGCGAACGCATAGGACGATCGGTCTCGCACCTTCTCATAGACCTGCTTTCCGCTGACCGGTTTCGGCAACGTCACGCTCGTGATCACCTCACCCGGCTCGATCGCCGTCTCGACATGCGGCGTGTCACCGGGAAGCCGGTGAAAGTCGGCGATCGGGATGACGCGCTCGCTTCCGTCCGATCGCACCGTCTCGACCTTGGCGTCGAGCGTCCGCATCGCGACGGCCATGTCGCTCGGGTGCGTTGCGATGCAGGCCTCGCTTCCGCCGATGACGGCCAGCGAGCGGGTATAGCCGCCGATCGCCGAGCAGCCGCTGCCGGGCTGGCGCTTGTTGCAAGGCTGGTTCGGGTCATAGAAATACGGGTAGCGGGTGCGCTGGAGGAGGTTGCCGGCGGTCGTCGCCTTGTTGCGCAACTGCCCCGAGGCGCCGGCGAGCAGGGCGCGCGACAACAGCGGATAATTCTTTCGCACGCCCGGGTCAGCGGCGAGATCGGTATTGCGCACCAGCGCTCCGATTCTCAAGCCGCCGTCCGCGGTCGGCTCGATCCTGTCCAGCGCGAGGCCATTGACGTCGATGAGGTGGGTCGGCGTCTCGATCTCGAGCTTCATCAGGTCGAGGAGGTTCGTGCCGCCGGCGATGAACTTCGCGCCTTCCGTGCGGCCCGCGATCGCCGCCTCGCGGACGTTGCGCGCGCGTTCGTAGGTGAAGGGCCTCATGCCTTCCTCCCTGCGACCTCGGTGATCGCTTCCATGATGTTGGAATAGGCGCCGCAGCGGCAGATGTTTCCGCTCATTCGCTCCCGATATTCGCCGATGCTCGCCTCAGGAGCCGCCGTCAGGTCGTCGGTGACGAGGCTTGGGATTCCGGCCTCGACCTCCTTCAGCATGGCGACCGAGGAGCAGATCTGACCCGGGGTGCAATACCCGCACTGATATCCGTCATGCTTGATGAAGGCGGCCTGCATCGGGTGCAGGTTTTCGGGCGAACCCAGTCCTTCAATGGTCGTGACGCTGTCGCCTTCGTGCATCACCGCAAGAGTCAGGCAGGAATTGATCCGACGCCCGTTGACCATCACAGTGCAGGCGCCGCACTGCCCGTGGTCGCAGCCTTTTTTCGTGCCGGTGAGGTGAAGTTGCTCGCGCAGCGCGTCGAGTAAGGTCGTCCGCGTGTCGACCCTCAGCGAGAGCGGCGCGCCATTCACAGTGAAGGCGACCGTGGGAAAGAAGTTTTCCGGCCATGCCGTCGTCGAGCCTGCGGGCGCCTCCAGAGCGACCGCCGGCGCGGCGCGAGCCGCAATCGCGGCGGCGCCGACGATCATCAGGTCGCGACGCGTCACATTGAAACAGTCGGAACTGCGCATGAATATCGCTCCGATCAATCGTATTGTGTGTAAGCGTCAGCGGGCCGGCTCATTGGCCGCGGCCCGGAAGACCCGCACTATAGTCCGAACGGCCCTCGGAGGCACTTCACATTTCCGCGCGTGACTTCGGACTGACTTGCGCCAAGGCGACAGACGCGCGCAGGCAGGGAAACGCGATCGACGCGCCCCAGGTTCCGGATCGACCTGCGCCCACATGCTGATCGGCGTGCGCGAACGCAGGGCATGGCCCATCCTGGCCGTCGCGGCTGCGCTTCCATCGCCGCTCGACGATCGCCTTGCGCGCGCGCGGCGAACGGACTAAGTTCTATTGACTAAGTCCATGTGAGACGCCATGCGAACCGTCAACATTCACGAAGCCAAGACCCATCTCTCGCGGCTCGTCGACGCTGCGGCGAAGGGCGAGCCGTTCATCATCGCCAGGGCCGGCAAGCCGCTCGTCAAGGTCGTGCCGATCGAGCCGACTTCGGCCAAGAGCCGGCTCGGTTTCCTACGGGGCGCGTTCACCGTGCCCGATGATTTCGACACGATGGACCAGGAGGAAATCGAAAAGATGTTCTACGGCGACGAATGAAACTCCTCCTCGACACCCACATCCTGATTTGGGGCGCAGTCGAGCCGGAGAGGCTTTCCGGCTCCGCTGTCGCGCTGATCGAGGACGCCAAGAACGATCTTATCTTCAGCGCGGCGAGCCTCTGGGAGATCGCCATCAAGACGGGTCGTGGCCGCGCCGATTTCCGCGTCGACGCCGGAGTCATCAGCCGGGGTCTGCTGGACGCCGGCTACGCCGAGCTTCCCGTGACGAGCGCGCACGCCGCCGCGGTCGCCGGGCTGCCGCCGATCCACAGAGACCCGTTCGATCGGATGCTCGTCGCTCAGGCGACGACCGAGCGGCTGACGCTCGTCACCGCCGACCCGGTCGTGGCGAAATATCCTTGTTCCGTGCGACTGGTCTGAGGTCCGGTTTTCGCCGGGGCCTTCGCGTCGTTCTCGACGCCGGGCAGGGGTCCCAGCAGGCCCGCCCCCCCCCGCGGGACTGTGTTCTGCGGGCCTCCGTAGCGCCGGAAACGACGCTCGGGCGGCCCGCCTAAAGGAACGCCAGCCCGCCGTTGACCGCAATCGTCTGGCCGGTGATGAAGCCGTTGGCGACGAGGAGCACGGTCGCCTGAGCGACGTCCTCCGCTTCGCCCATGCGGCCCAGGGGAATGCGTGCGACGGCGCCTGCGGCCTTCAACGGGGCGCCCATGTCGGTATCGGTCGGGCCGGGCGCGACCGCGTTGACAGTGATTCCGTCTTTGGCGACCCGCGCCGCGTATCCACGCGTAAGGCCCTCGAGCCCGGCCTTGGAGGCGTTGTAGGCGACGCCGATGACGCCCGCGCCGCGCGCCGCGACCGAGGAGATGTTGACGATCCGTCCCCAACCGCGCGCCTGCATGCCGGGCAGAAACGCTTCGGTCACGAGGTAGGCCGACTTCAAATTCGTCGCGATCGTCCGATCGAACGACTCTTCCCCGGCGTCCGCGATCGCCAGGCCCGCGTTGTTGACCAGGATGTCGATCGGGTCGAGATCGCGTGCGGCGCGCTCGGCCAAACTCGCGACGTCTGCGGCGAGGGACACGTCGGCGCGAATGGCGATCGCTTGTCCGCCAGCGGAACGGATGTGCGCGACGACGGCGTCGGCCTCTTCGGCGCGCGTGCGGAAATTGACCGCGACGGCCGCGCCGCATTCCGCCAGCGCCAGGGCGATCGCCCGGCCGATGCCGCGCGATCCGCCGGTGACCAGGGCGTTCCGCCCCGAGAGATCAACTGCAAAGGCCATGCTCGAGTCCTCCATTGCGCCGTTCGACCGCCTCACAATAGATGAAACGGACGGGCGGCGTCCCGCCGCTCAGGGCGCGCAAGACGCGCGCCGTCCGACGATGAAACGGACGGGCGGCGTCCCACTGCCCATGGCGCGCGGGACGCGCGCCGTCCGACGATGAAACGGGCGGGCGGCGTCCCGCCGCCCACGGCGCCCGAGACGGGCGCCCTCCAAAGATGAGACGGAGAGGCGGCGTTGGACCCATGCCGATTTTCCCTTGCGGCGCCCTTGCGCGGTCATGATCGTGCGCCAATCTGATAGGCGCCCCGAGCAACCGCCGCCGATGGCGTCGCGGGCTTGGGCGGCTTTGGAGGTCCCTTATGGGAACGGCTGACAATACGTGGGGCGGAAGCTACGGCGCGCGGGAGTTCGGCCCGGGCGACTGGGCGAACGCCCGATGGCGGCGCGGCGGCACGCGCTGGACGGCGTTCGAGATCATCGCCGTGATCCTCGGCTTCATCGTCTTCTGGCCGATCGGGCTCGCGATCCTCGGCTACAAATACTGGCAGCGCCGTTCCGGCGGGCCGGATCTGCAGACCTTCGTCACCGACAAATGGCAGGATGCGCGCACCATGGCCTCAACGGCGTCAAATGCTTCGTGGGGATGCGGGGCGATGCGCCGCGCCAGCCGCTTCTATGCGGCCTCGACCGGCAACATGGCGTTCGACGAATGGCGGGAGGCGGAGCTTCGCCGGCTCGACGAGGAGCGCCGCAAGCTCGACGACGCGCAGCGCGAATTCGCCGAATACAGCGAAGCGATCCGCCGCGCCAAGGACCGCGAGGAGTTCGAGCGGTTCATGGCCGAGCGCCGCGCCCGCCCGGCGAACGGAAACAGCCAGCCCGGCGGCGGCCAGCCCGGCTGAGCGCATTGGCTCCGCTCAGAGCGAGGCCTTGATCGAACCCGCGAGCCTCCTGTCCGACGACAGGGGGCTCGCGCTTTTTTGACGATCGCAATTCGTGGATCGTTGGGTCGTCAGTTTGAAACTTTGGCTGACACTTTCTTGTAGGGGCCGCGCTTTTTCGTTGGCGGATCAGCGCAAACAGCGGTGCGCGATCGGCGGCGAGGCGGCTTGCTGTTTTCCCCACCTTGTGTTTGCGGCTACCTTCGCAATCTCGGCCCGCCGCTCCGGCGTCACGCTTTAGCTCCACAACATTTGGCAGCCAAACCCGTTGCTCGTGATTCTTGAATTGGCGGACAGGGAACGGAGCCGTATGAGCAAAACACGCAGCAGTCGCCATCCAGCGGTTTGAGGATCGCTCCGCATCCTTTGCACTCGTAGAAAAATTGGCAGGCGTCGGTGGGCATTGTCTCAGCGGCCTGATAGCCGCACTTTGGGCAGGTCAGAACGGATTCTCGCTGCATGAACGGTGACCCTCGGCTATCCCTGACGGAATGCATACCACCGGCGAACCGGGAGACGCGAGCGCTCGTCAACCCCGCCAAAATTCAAACAGGGACACACCCGACCGTTCCGCGTTCTTGACGATGGCGCGTTGCGCAATGCTATGGTCCGGCGACTCGCCCCCTTCGGAGCATTCCATGCGCCGCGCATCGCATCTGTTGATTTCCGCCGCCTTCGCCCTCGTCGCGTCCATCGGTCTCGCGTCCGCCAAGGACAGCGTGACCATCGGCATGGTGCTCGAGCCGCCCGGCCTCGATCCCACGGCGGCGCCCGCCGCGGCGATCGGCGAAATCACCCACTACAACATCTTCGAGGGGCTGACCAAGATCAACGAGGACTTCTCGGTGACGCCGCTGCTCGCCGAGAAATGGACCTTTTCGCCCGACCTCAAGACGCTGACCTTTGCGCTCAAGCCGAACGTCACGTTCCAGGACGGCGAGCCGTTCACGTCCAAGGACGTCAAGTTCTCCTTCGAGCGTTTCGGCGCGAAGGACTCGACCAACAAGGACAAGGGCTTCTTCGCCTCGATCGATTCGATCGAGACGCCCGATCCGATGACCGTCGTGTTGCATTTCAAGGATCCGAGCTTCGAGGCGCTGTTCCATCTCGGGATGAACACCGCCGTCATCCTCGACGAGAAGAGCGGGGCCAACGAAGCAACGGCCCCGGTCGGCACCGGGCCCTATAAGCTCGGCGCGTGGACGAAGGGCAGCTCGATCACCCTCGACAAATGGGACGGCTATCGCGACGCGGCGAAAATCCCGCTTGCGCACGCGACCTTCCGCTTCATCTCCGATCCGTCGGCGGCGGTGGCCGGGATGCTTGCGGGTGACATTGACGCTTTTCCGCGCTTCGCCAACCTCCAGGCGCTTGACCAGTTCAAGTCGGACCCGCGCTTTGAGGTGCTGATCGGCGGCACCGAGGGCAAGACGATTCTCGCGATGAACAACAAGAAGAAGCCGCTCGACGATCTCAAGGTGCGTCAGGCGATTTCTTACGCCATCGACCGCAAGGCGATCATCGACGGGGCGATGAACGGGCTGGGGACGCCGATCGGCAGCCACCTGACGCCGAACGATCCCGGCTATGTCGACCTCACCGGCCTATACCCGCACGACCCGGACAAGGCGAAGGCGCTTCTGAAGGAGGCGGGGGTGACGACGCCGCTCGAGCTCTCCCTGATCCTGCCGCCGGTCGCCAACTACGCCCGCCAGGGCGGCGAAATCATCGCCGCTGAACTCGCCGACGTCGGCATCAACGCCAAAATCGAGAACGTCGAATGGGCGCAGTGGCTGTCCGGCGTCTACAAGGACCACAATTACGACTTGACCATCATTAGCCACGTCGAGCCGCTGGACATCGGCATCTACGCCAACCCGAGCTACTATTATCAATATGACAGCCCGGCGTTCCAGGAGATCTACAAGAAGGTCACCACAGCGCCGAACCTCGATGCGTACAAGGCGGCGCTCGGCGAAGCGCAGAAGCAGCTCGCCGCCGATGCGGTCAACGCGTTTCTCTTCCAGCTTCCCAACGTGACGGTCGCGAGCGCGGATTTGAAGGGTCTGTGGAAGAACGCGCCGATCTTCGTCAACGACCTGTCGGAAATGTCGTGGAAGTGAGCCCTAATCCGGCGCTTTGCGCCACCTTCCCCCCGAGGGGGAAGGGGTCGCCCCTCTCCCCCAGGGCTAGCGTGCGCACACATTTGATTTGCTCAGCTGTCAAGTGGGGCAGGCGAGGTGGCGGCGGCGAGATTGAAGCCTTCTGCGATGGCGTGGAAGCGGCGCAGGCCGTGGACGAAGGTGATAGGGCCTGGCGAACGCTCTTTGGCGTAGCCGGTCCAGCCGCCGAGGCGGGCGATGCACCAGGCCGCCCAAGCCAGGCTGCGTCTGGGGTGCGGGTTCTTCTGCTTCTGGGTCTTGCCTTCGAATTTGCCGGCCAGCGCCTCCAGAACGGCGATTTCGTCGGGTTCGAAGACGCGCGCGGCCGGGAAAGCCGCGCCCGCCTCGTCCCGTCCCTGGACCAGTTGCATGACGCTCGCGGCGGCGATCAGCGCGGTCGCCGCCAGGCGTTCGAGCGCGTCGCCGTCGCGCAAGAGGCTGTCTTCGAGGTCGAAGCCCTGCGACTTGAGGGTGCGGAAGAGCTGCTCGATGATCCAGCGATAGCGATAGAGCTCGATAATCCACGCCGCTTGGGCAAGCGTGCTCACGCCATGCGTCGTCAACAGGCGCCAGACGATCGGCTCCTCGGAGGGCGGCGGGTCGATTTCGCGCGCCTCGACGAGATTGAGCGCGACGCCGGGCGGATCCCGCCGGTCGGCGCCGCGCTCGGGACGACGCAGGACGACCGGACAGAAACGCACCGCCAGCGTGACCTTCCGGGCCGTCCGTCCGGGCCGGCCGGGCAGATCGAAGCTCAGACGGCCCGCTTCCGGCGCGGCGGCGATCTTCGACAGCAGCCGCTCGCCCGCCTCGATGAGCGCCCGATCGCGCACGGCGCGAACCAGGACATGCGTTCGCCCATCGGGCACGCGGGCGAAATGCTCGTAGATGTCGGCCTCCCGATCGGAGATCTCGGTGATCATCGTCGCCGAGTTCAGGAACCGCTTCGCCGCCAGGGGCGTGGCGAGCCACTTGTTGCTCTCCTTCTCCTCGATCGGCAGGCTCTGGTAGTCGTCCTCCTTGATCCGCGTTCGCCGCCAGATCGTCGCCCCCGCGAGCCCCAGGACGCCGCCGTCGGCGGCGTCGACCGCCAGCGCCGGATGGACGAACAGGCCGACGTCCTTGCCGTTGCCGACGCGGCCAAGGCCACGCTTGCGCTTGGCTTTGGCTTCATAGTTGATTTCGCTCGTATCCTGGATCAACAGAACGTGCCGTCCCGCCGCGGCGGTTCCCGTCCGCTCCGCCGCGCCGCGCAGAATTTCTTCCACCGTCACTCTCGGATTGCGGAAAAACCGCGTCAGACCAACCTTCTCCGCCCGGCTGTCGCACAGTTGGCGAAAGCCCGCGCTAATGCGCGCGCACATGCGCTCCAGCGCCAGGCGCCCCTTTTTTCAAGGCGCACGTCGCCGAAGAAGCCAATGTTCACGTCTGTCATCGCCGATCCTCTCCAAACAAAGGGCCGGCCGATACAGAATCACACATGATTCTCAACGATCAAGCGATGTTTGCAAAAAATGTGTTTGACTCGTCCGCGAATCGAATGTGTGCGCACGCTAGCCCCCAGGGAGAGGGGCAGCCGTCGAAGGCGGCAGGGTGATGGTTCAAGGGCGCAACCCGATAAGGCCTGAACGACGTGGAACCTTTCCGCCTAACTGCGCTCGACCTCGTGAGCGCCTATCGTTCGCACAAGCTTTCACCCGCCGAGGCCATGGCTTCCGTCATTGCGCGGGTCGAGGCGTTCGAGCCGCATATCGCGGCGACCTGGCTCTATGCGCCGGAGCGGGCGCTCGCCGAGGCGGGCGCCTCGGAAGCGCGTTGGATGAAGGGCGAGCCGATCGGTCCGCTCGACGGCGTGCCGGTCACGGTCAAGGACAATATTGCGACCAAAGGCGAGCCGACCCCGATCGGCACTGCGGCGAGCGACATGACCCCGGCTGCAGCCGACGCGCCGCCCGCCGGCCGCCTCCGGGAAGCGGGGGCCGTGCTCTTCGCCAAGACGACCATGCCCGATTACGGCATGCTGTCGTCCGGCCTTTCGAGCCATCATGCGCTCGCGCGCAATCCGTGGAAGCTCGACCGCAATCCCGGCGGCTCGTCGGCCGGGGCGGGCGCGGCGGCCGCGGCGCTCTACGGGCCGCTGCACGTGGGCACCGACATCGGCGGCTCGGTCCGCCTGCCCGCCGGCTGGTGCGGCATCGTCGGTCTGAAGCCGACCGCCGGCCGCGTGCCGATCGATCCGCCCTATGTCGGGCGCGTCGCCGGCCCGATGACTCGCAACGTCGCCGACGCCGGCCTGTTGATGGCGACGCTGACGCAGCCGGACGCGCGTGACTATACGAGCCTCGATTACCAGGCGCTGGACTGGGCGATCCGTCCGGCGCGGCTGGCGGGCCTCAGGGTCGGGCTGCTCATGGAGGCGGGCTGCGGAGACACGCCGACGGCGGAGGTCCGCGCGGCGATCGAGCGGGCGGCCCGCGATTTCGAGGCCGCCGGCGCCCGCGTCGAGCCTGTCGCGCCGTTTCTTACCCAGGAGATGCTCGACGGGCTCGACCATTTCTGGCGCACCCGGGCGCTGATCGACCTCAATGCGCTCACGCCGGACAAGCGCGCCGCGGTGCTGCCGTTCATTCGCGACTGGGCGGAGTTGGCGAATGGATTTTCCGGGCAGCATGTGTTCCGTGGTTTCAGCCAGGTCCAGGCGATGCAGCAGGCGGCGAACCGTGCGACGCAGCGCTTCGACGTCGTGCTGACCCCGACCGCGCCGATGACCGCCTTTCCGGCCGAATGGGCCTCGCCGAGCCGCGATCCCTTGAACCCGTTCCCCCACATCGGCTTCACCGTCGCCTTCAACATGTCCGGGCAGCCGGCGCTGTCGATCAATTCCGGCTTCTCCGCCGAGGGCCTGCCGATCGGCCTGCAGATCGTCGGCCGCCGCTTCGACGACGTCGGCGTTCTGTCTGTGGCGCGGGCCTATGAAGAGATTCGCTCGGCGGAGTTGCTGTCGTGGCCGGAGCCGCCGGGGGTGTGAGAATCCGTTCGCCCTGCTCGCGGAATCTGAGACCGCGTGGTCGGGCTCGATCCCCCATAGGGTGTCCGCTGGGAGGCCCGTCAGTCGACGGGCTATGAGCCGGGGTCGACCCTGGCTTCGACCCTTTCCCTGTTCTGGGCCTGATCGGCATCCTGGAGCATCGGACCCCCGGCAATGGGCCACTCTTGCAAAAAACTGGCTGGATTTGGTCTTGGCGCCACGTCCACGTGGCGTCGCCTTCTTCCGGCGTCAGCGCGCCTCCGCCCGCTTCTCGCTCTCCGCCATCGCCTTGCCCATCAGGCGGCGGACCTCGTCCTCGTCGCAGGCGCGGGGGAAGCGTCCGAGCGCGCCGACCTGGCGAAAGCGCTCCCACAGGTAGGAGCCCTCGGGCGGACGGAGGTCGAACGGGTAGCCGGCCCAGCGGATCGCCTCGCTCCACAGATGCAGGAAAGTCGCGCCCTCGACCGCCTCCGCGACCCGGTCGCGATAGGCGGGCAGAAACGGCTTCCAGAACTGTTCGGGCTCGATGGGGTAGCAAACGCGCGGCTCGAACGCCTTCGCATAAAGCCCGTGCTTCCCCAGCACCGGCGTCAGCAAGAACGGCCCGAGCGCGCCCCAGCGCGCGTCAACGTCGGCCGCGGCCTCGGCGGTCGCGACGAGTTCGGCGAGCGCCGGATCGGAGCGCGGCAACCTCAGCACGGCGTTGTTGACGAGGAGCGTGCTGACCGCATCGGCCTGCCGGCCAAAGACGTAGGCGTCCTTGGAAAACCCTGGCGTTTTCAGGCAGATAAGGTCGGTGTCGACCCAGCAGGCGCCGGTCTCGCGGATCATCCGGTAGCGGAACATGTCGGCGAAGGTCGCGATCGACGGCTTGCCGTTGGCGAGGTAGCGCGAAATGAGCGTCTCGTCCGGGCAGATCGCTCGCGCGTCGAGGAGCCGGACGCCGGGGGGGGTGTCGAGGCGCAAATCGTAGCTGTAGAGGCTGAGCGTCGCCCCCTCGTCCGGAAACGAGACGAGACAGGCCCAGGCGAACGGATGGAGCGGTCCGCGGTGCCAGAAGGAGGCGAAATCGCCAGACTGGGCGCTCGCCGTCACTCGATCCTCGCCAGAAGGTTCCGGCCGGCATCCTCCCAGTCGTCGAAGAAGGTCTCCGTCGTCAGCTCGCCGCGCGCCGCGAATTCGCAGTAGATGTCGAAGATCCAGCTCGCATGGACGTCGTCGAGCAGAAGGTGCCGGCCCTTCTGTCCCTGGGCCATGCGAACGCAATGGGTCATGTCGGAGAGACAGACCTCGTCCGTGTGTCCGCCGTCGATGCCGTAGAGATCGAAGGTCTGGTCGTCGGCGCGGTCGGCGAGCCAGGGCAGCACCTCGCGCGAATCGCCCGGAAAAAGATGCACCCGGCCAGGAAATTCGCCCTTGAGGAAGTCAACACACTCGACCGTGTAGCGATGAGCGAGGATGTCGACGCCGGTGTATTCGAGTTTCGGATTGGCCGACAGGACAAGCAGCGCGCTGTGGCCGGCGTTGACCCCGACCTCGAGGAATTGGCGCTTGAACCGCGCCGCCCGCCAGACGTTGCGGCGGGCCGGCGCAAGCGAGGCCGCCGGGGGATTGTCCGCGAAGGTCTCGTTGAGGTCCGGATAGAAGATATTGCCTTCCAGGGGCTCGCCGGAACGCGCAACGATGGCGTTGAGGCGCGCCAGCCGGTCGCGGAAGGCGGGCGACAGCATCTCGTCGAGCGTGTCGCGCGCGATGGTGTAATCGGGGATGTCCGAGGCCGGCACGGGCTTGCCCGGCAACAGTCTGCGTCCGTTCATAAGGGGGGCGTCCGGCGGTCTGGCGTTGAGGCGGCGGGTCTAGGCGAAATTCCGTCGCCTGAACAGACCGGCGGCTTGAAATGGCGGCTGCCCGCGGCTTAAACCGCTGCGCTCATGGGTAAGCCGGCGCCGCGCCGGGACTGGGCACTCGGGGAGAGGTTGGGTGGATTCGATTCTTTTTGCCGTTGGGGTGGCCGTCTGCGCCTTCTGCGCGGGCCTTCTCGGCCTGAAGCTGCACGTGTCGCTTCCCGAAAAGCACGCTCCTGACCGCTCCCGCGAAATGATTGGAGCGATGACGGGCATGCTGAGCCTTCTGCTGGCCCTCGTGCTCGGCACGCTGGTCGGCTCGGCCTACACGATCTATGCGACGCAAAAGTCGGAGCTCGAGACCCTGGCCGCCCGAACCCTGCAACTCGACTCGGCGCTGGAGGCCTTCGGACCCGAGGCGCAGCCCGGCCGCGATGGGCTCAGGAAGGCGATCACGCAAAGCTACGACAGCATCCGGGGCGGGCCAAACGCTGACCTCGCCGGAATGGACGTCAAGGCCGTCGTCGCCGGCGGCATGATCCTGGATCGGTTCCTGATGTCGCTGACGCCCAAGACCGACGCCCAGAAGCAGGTGCTCGCGACCGCGAATGTCGCCGCTGGCCAGATCGAGCAGACGCGGGTCCTAATGATGCTGCAACTGGCTGGCGGCATCTCCTGGCCGATGCTGGCGATCGTCGTCTGCTGGTCCCTGCTTCTGTTCTGCGGCTACGGGCTGGTGTCGCCGGTCAATGCGACCGTTATCGCGTCGCTCGCGCTTGGCGCGATCGCTGTTGCCAGCGCGATCTTCATCATCATCGAGCTGTCTCGGCCGTACTCCGGGTTGTTCAAGCTTCCGCCCGGCGCCATGCTCGAAACCATTCAGGCGCTGAGCTCTTAGGCTTTCCCGTCGGCGGTCGGAGGTCGGCGCATGATCTGGTCGTTTCGCATCGAGGGTCACGCGATCGCGTCCGAGGACGGCATGATCGCGGCTGCGGATGGATTGATGCCGAATTCGCTCAAATTCCCCTCCGACCAAAAGCTGTACCGCGAGGCGCTCGATGCCGCGACGATCATCGCCAACGGCCGGCTGTCGTACGAAGGGCAGGCGAACTCGCCCCGCAGGCGGCGGCTTGTGCTGACCCGCAGCGTCGCCGGGCTCGGGCCGGACCCTGACAATCCCAACGCGCGTCTCTGGAACCCGGCCGGCGCTTCGCTCGACGCCGCCTGCGCCGCGCTTGGCGTGGATACGGGCACAATCGCGGTGGTCGGCGGACCCTTCGTCTTCAGCCTCTTTCTCGGATTCGGCTACGACGCCTTCCACCTGAGCCACGCGCCGGGCGTCCGGCTGCCCGGAGGCGTGCCGGCTTTCCACGAGCAGCGGAACGGACGCTCGCCCGAGGAGGTTTTGGCCGGGGCGGGGCTGAAGGCGGGTCCCGTTCAACGGTTCGACGACGGCGTGACGATGGTCGTGTGGATGCGCATCGCCTGAAAATGGTCTCGCCAGCCGCCGTCGCCCGCGACCGGGCGCGCCGAAAGCCTCAGGGAATCGTGCATGACTGACGCGCCGCAAAGGCTGACCAGCGCCTCCTTCCGCGCGCTCCTCCCGCTTTTCCGGTACGGCCGTCGCTACATAGGCCGGGCGCTCGCCGCGCTGGCGGCGCTCACCGTGTCGTCGGTCGCGACGCTCGCGGTGCCGTTCGCCCTCCGGCGGATGATCGATTTCGGCTTCTCGAAGGAGAGCGGCGGCGCCGTCGACGCGTATTTCCTGGCGATGGGCGCCGTAGTGATCGTCATCGCGTTGGCGGCGGCCACGCGCTACTATCTCGTCACGACGCTCGGCGAACGGGTGGTCGCCGACCTCAGACGCGACGTCTTCGTCCATCTGACCGCCCTCGACGCCGCTTTCTACGACCGGGCGCGGACTGGCGAGCTGGTGTCGCGCCTCACCGCCGACACGACCCAGATCAAGGCCGCCTTCGGCGCCTCGGCCTCGATCGCGCTGCGCAATCTCTTCATGTTCGTCGGCGCGACGGCGCTGATGGTCTATACGAGCCCGAAGCTCTCGGCGCTCGTCCTTGTCGCCATTCCGCTCATCGCCGCGCCGCTCATCGCCTCCGGCCGGATCGTTCGCCGCCGTTCGCGCCATGCCCAGGACACGCTCGCCGACGCGACCGCCTTCGCCTCGGAGAGGCTGGGCGCCGTGCGCACGATGCAGGCGTTCGGCGCTGAGGAGGCGAGCGGGAGCCGATTCGCCCGCGCGGTCGATAGCGCCTATGCCGCCGCCCGCGACGCCGCGGCGACGCGCGCGAT
The DNA here is from genome assembly GCA_963822215.1 of uncultured Alphaproteobacteria bacterium. Taxonomy (GTDB): domain Bacteria; phylum Pseudomonadota; class Alphaproteobacteria; order Rhizobiales; family Beijerinckiaceae; genus Roseiarcus. Next base: position 1,246,039 of record CAWGGX010000003.1, on the reverse strand, counting down.
CCTGATTGCGGTCGCGGTGTCGCTCGCTTTCTGCAGCGTCGTGTTTGTCCTGTGGCTTGGAGCGCGCGACGTCCTCGCGGGTCGGATGACCGGAGGGCTGCTGTCGCAATTCGTGCTGTTCGCCGTGCTCGCCGCGACCTCGCTCGGCGAACTGTCGCAGGTGTGGAGCGAGGCGGCGGCAGCGTCCGGCGCCGCGGGACGGATTTCGGAGCTTCTTGCGGTCGTCCCGGCCATTGTTGCGCCGGCCCGTCCAGTCGCGATGCCGGGGCCGCGGGGCGCCATCGGGTTCGAACGCGTGACCTTCGCCTATGGCGGCGCGCCGGACCAGCAGGTGATCGACGACCTAAGCTTCTCGGTCGCGCCGGGCGAGCGGGTGGCCATTGTCGGTCCATCGGGCGCCGGCAAATCGACCGTCTTCCAGCTCATCATGCGTTTCTACGACTGTCAGCAGGGCAGGGTTCTCGTCGACGGGATCGACGTGAAGGCGGCCGACCCGCGAGACCTTCGCGCCCGCATCGCGCCAGTGCCTCAGGATCCTTCGATCTTCGGCGGCAGCGTTTCGGAGAACATCGCTTACGGTCGGCCGGAGGCGAGCGAAGCGGAAATCGAAGCTGCGGCGCGCCGGGCCGCCGCCGACGGGTTCGTTCGCGAGCTTGTCGAGGGCTATGCGACCGAGCTCGGCGAGCGCGGCGTGACCCTGTCGGGCGGGCAGAAGCAGCGCCTCGCGATCGCCCGGGCGATTCTCAAGGATGCGCCGATTCTGCTGCTCGACGAGGCGACGTCGGCGCTTGACGCCCACAACGAGGCGCAGGTCCAGGCGGCGCTCGACGACGTGATGACCGGCCGCACCACCCTCGTGATCGCCCATCGGCTGGCGACCGTGCAGAAGGCCGACAGGATTCTCGTGCTGGAGGCTGGCCGGATCGTCGAGGAGGGAACGCACGCCAGCCTTGTCGCCAAGGGCGGCGTCTACGCGCGCCTTGCGCGGCTCCAGTTCGAGCAGGGCGCGGCCGCGCTCGGATAGTGCGCAAAGGGCCCGGGCCGGCTCGGCGTCGTGGATTGCTTGACAATGACGCCCTTCGTCGGCTCTCTACTGCGACAACGCGTCGCACTGCGCGGCGGAAGAGATCCGGGCGGCGCGAACCCGAACGCGCTGCGGGGGACCGGGCTTCGGGAGAGACGGCAGAACGCGTGAAGACGATAGCCAGCAGGGTCAGGGTCGAAGGCGTTCGCCGCGAAGCGCCGCGCAGCGGCGGCGTCGTCGACCACCTCGTCCTTCTCAAACCGCGCGTCATGTCGCTGGTCGTGTTCACGGGCGCGGTCGGATTCGTGCTCGCGCCTGGCGCGATCGACTGGATGCGGCTTTTGGCGACCGTTTCGGCCATGGCGGCGGGCGCCGGCGCCTGCGGCGCGCTCAACATGTGGTGGGACGCCGACATCGACGCGAAGATGGCGCGCACGGCGATGCGACCGATCCCGCGCGGCGCGGTGCCGCCGGCGCAAGCGCTGGCGATCGGCGTTCTGCTGGCGATCGTCTCGATCGGGGCGCTCGGCCTGCAGGTGAACTGGCTCGCCGCAGCGCTGCTCGCGCTGACGATCGCGATCTACATCCCGCTCTACACCATGGTTTTGAAGCGCAGTACGCCGCAGAACATTGTGATCGGCGGCGCGGCGGGCGCGCTGCCCCCGGTGATCGGTTGGGCCGCGGCGACGGGCGCGCTCTCCGCCGGGCCGATCGCGCTGTTCCTGTTCATCTTTCTGTGGACACCGCCGCATTTCTGGGCGCTGGCGCTCTGCCGCAGCGGCGATTACGAGCGCGTCGGCGTGCCGATGCTGCCCAACGTCGTCGGGCCGGTCGAAACCTGCCGGCAGATCGCCGTCTATTCGCTCCTGCTCGTGGCGTCGTCGTTCGGGCCGCTGCTGATCCCGGGCGTCGGGCTCCCTTATGCCTCGCTCGCCCTGGTCCTGAACGGCATGCTGCTTTGGCGGGTCCAGGCGCTCTTCCGGCTGCGCGACGGCGAGGACGCGCCGCGCCGCAAGGCGGCGATGGCGCTGTTCGGCTATACAATCCTCTACATGTTCCTGATCTATGCGGCGCTGCTTGCCGAGGTGGCGCTGAGACGCTAGGCATCCCGCACGGGGACCCCGCGTCTGGCGCGTGGCGGCCCACCCCGACCTTGCCGAGACCAACCGATGACCGACAAATCGAGGCGTGATCAAGGCGCGAGGCGCGCCAACTGGCTTGTGCTCGGCGTGCTCGTCGCGGTGGCGCTCGCCCTGTATGCCAGCATCTTCGTCAAGTGGAAGTTCGCTTCCTGATGATCGCCATTCATGACCTCACGCACGTGCTCGCCGTGCTGAACGCGGCGACGATCGTGGTGCTGCTTTACGCCTACTCGCGCATCCGCGCCGGGGACCGCGCCGGCCACAGGCGCGCCATGCTGGTGGCGATCGCCATCGGCGCGGCGTTTCTGGCGGTCTATCTCGTCTATCACGCGTTCGCGGGCCTCGCGAAGTTCGGAGGCGTCGGGCCGATCCGGCCGATCTATTTCACCTTGCTCGCCGTTCACGTCGCGATGGCTTTTGCGACGGCAGTGCTTGTGCCGGTGACGGTCTATAACGCCCTCAAGGGCCGCTTCGCGACGCATCGGCGTTTCGCCCGGGTGACCTTTCCGATCTGGATGTTCGTCGCCGTCTCGGGGCTGGTGGTCTATGTGATGGCGGTGCAGCTCTATCCCCTGCCGGGGAGCTGACCGATGAGCGGCCTCGCCCATTCGCCGTCGTCGCCGGCCGTCTCGCTGCGCGAAGCGGACGCGACCCGGGCGCTCGCCGGCGAATTGCGCGGCTGGGCGTGGATCGCCGTCGGCGCGTTGGCGGTGGCGGGCGTCTTCGCCCTCCTGCTCGCGCTGTCGCGGGTGCCGGGCATGGACAAGGCGCCGCTGTGGCCGATCGACTTCTTCTATAAAGGGCTGGTCATCCACGTCATTTTCTCGCTGGTGATCTGGCTCGTCGGCGTGTTCGCCTTCCTGACGACGGGCGCGACTCGCGAGGCGGCGGGCGAGGCGCCGCGCGCCCGGCCGCTCGGCCGGATCGGGCAGGCGATCGTTCTCCTCGCCTTTCCCTGCCTGTTCGCGCCGGCGTTTCTCGACGCGACGCAGCCGGAGCTGGCCAATTACGTTCCGCTCCTGCGCCATCCGGCCTACGAGCTCGGCCTCGTTCTACTGGCGCTCGGGGCGCTCGCGCCGGTCGTCCGGCTCTTCCTCAACCTGCCGGGCCAGCGATCCCTGTCCGCGCTGACCCTGGCGATGGCGGTCGGCGGCTTCGTCTACGTCCTGGCGCTGGTTTCGTTCGTCGCCGCCGGCGCGCTGCTCGACGAGCGGGGGGCGCTCGGGTCGGAGCGGGAGCTCCTGTTCTGGGGCGGCGGCCACCTGCTGCAATTCGTCTATGCGATCGTGCTCCTGACCAACTGGCGGCTCCTCGCGAGCCGTGGTCTCGGCGAGGCCGCGGTTCCCGACCGCGCCTTCCGCGCCGCCATCGGGTTCATGGGCCTGCTGGCGATCCCCGGACCGCTCTTCTACGCTGTCTTCGCGCCCTTCTCGGAGGCGCAGCATGCGGCCTTCCGTTTCCTGCAGTTCGGCGTCGCGGTTCCCACCCTCCTGTTCGCCGTTGCGCTCCTGCAAAGCGCCCGCGCGGCGCGGGTCGGGGCGGGCTGGCCGTGGCGGGACCCGGCCTTTTTCACCCTCGCCGCCTCGCTGGCGCTGTTTGCGCTGGGCGGCGTGATGGGATTTCTGATCACCGGCTCGGACACCCGCACGCCGGCGCACTACCACGCGGTGGTGACCGCGGTCAGCGTTTCGAGCGCCGGCATGCTGCTGACCTTCGGCCTCGACGCGCTGAGGCTGCCGCCCGTCCCGGCGCGCGCGGTCCGCTGGCTGATCGGTCTCTACGCCGGCGGGCAGTTCGTCGCCTCGATCGGCATGTTCGTCGCCGGCGGCTATGGCGCCATGCGCAAGACGCCGAGCGGGGTCGGGGCGCTCGATCCGGTGGCGGCGGCCGGCATGGCGGTGCATGGGATGGCCTCGATCGTCACCATCCTCGGCGGCGCGGCCTTCGTCGTGATCGCCATCCGGGCGCTCGCCCGGCCAAGGCTCGTCGCGGCGCGATGAGCGCAACGGAAGCGGCGCCCGCGCGGCGGGGCAAGTGGGCGGCGCTCGTCGCGCTGCTTGTCGTGGGCCTCGCCGCCATGGCGCTGTTGCAGGCCAGGGGGACGGCGACCGCCCCGGACCTCGTCGAGCTCCACGGCCAGCGCCCGGCCGAGCTGGGCGCGGTCATGAACGCCCGCGGCGCGCCCGAGCCGATCGACGCCTTCCGCGGCAAGATGGTGATCCTCAACCTGTGGGCGCCCTGGTGCGTCCCGTGCCTTCAGGAGATGCCGGCGCTCGACCGGCTGGCCGCGCGCCTGCCGGACGCCGACTTCGCGGTGGTCGCCGTGAGCAAGGACCCGGTCGGCGATTCCCCCTCGAAACGGACCTTTGAGCGCATGGGGCTGAAGCGCCTCAACCTCTATCTCGACCCAGAGGGCAAGCTCGCCGACGCCATCGAGGCGCGTGGCTTCCCGACCACGCTGATCCTCGACCGCGACGGCGCGCCGATCGCCTACCGGGAGGGGGCGGCGGACTGGGACAGCGACGCCATGGTCGCCAAGCTCGAGGCCCTCGCCCAGCGCCCGGCGCGGCCCGAGTAGGGGCGGGGAGGGCGGGGCGCTTCCGAGCCCGTTGTGAGGCTTTTCAAAGGGTTGCGGCGACCCTTCCGGGCGTCGCACAGTCGCCGGGACGAAGCGGGCGTCTCATCGGCGGAGTGGCGCGCCTTTGGCAGGCCTTCCATGTTTTCAATGGCTTAAGCGCACAAAACTGTCACAAATTCCTTGTTACACGTAGACACTCTGTTATACAAGCCCAGGAACCGAATTTCCCATCCGCGCGGCCCGCCTCGCCGAGGACGTCTTCTGATCCTCATAATTCCGAGCTTCTCACGATTTCCGTTTATTGGAAAGCCTTTGTCGATCGTATAGCAAACTTCGGCTCGAAGCGGCGCCGCTTCTTCGATCAATGCGCGTCCGGCTTCAGTTGTATCAGCGTCGTCGGCGCAAAGGTCGAGACATATTGGCCGACGGTGACAAGAACCTTGACCGTTCCGGCCACGGGCGCCCGCACAGTGCACTGATCCAGTTCGGCTTTCCCTTCATCAAGGAACGCGGCCGCCTGATCGCGCCTTGCCTTGGCCTCGGAGATGTCTTCGGCGCGCGAACCAGCCTTGAGCAGGTCAAGCTTCTTGTGCGCGTCCATGAGCAGGGCGTCGGCGACGCGCGAGTCGCGTTCGGCCACCAGCTTTTGCGCAAGCGTGATTGAGACGCCGAGCTGCATGGCGTCGGCGCGATCAAGCGCAGCGCGCGCTTCTTCTGCGCGAGCGACGGCGACGCCGAGGGCGGCCTCGCCGATCGCGATCTCCTCTGGACGTGGACCATTCACGACACGCTCGTAGTTCGCTTCGGCCGCCTGCAAGCTCGCCGCCCGAGCGCCGATATCCTTGGACAGCGGCCCGCAATCGAGCGCCATCAGAATATGGCCGGCATCGACATGTTCGCCGTCTGCAACGTTGATTGTCTGCACGACCCCACTGTGCGCGACCCCGAGGGCGAACGCGCTCGTTTGCTGTTGCGACGCCGCGCCGCCGGCCCCCACGCAAAGGGACAGCAAAAGCGCAAAGCAAAGCTGACGGCTGTGAGTCAACATTCGCGGTGATGAAGCGTCTGCAAGACCAGGATTGCGCCCGAGGCGCTGTGGGTCAACGGTGCGTATCTTTATGCCTCTTGGGTTTGCAAGCCTTGCTGTCGGCGCCCGCAAATCTTTTTGGCGTCGCTGACGCCAGCGCCGACGGCCGCAATTGAGTCGCCGCCAGCAGGTCGTTCAAACGCCTGATCGCCGACGTTCCCCGATAGATTTGCGATCAACGCCGTCCCTCCGAAGATCGATATTTCAGCCGCCGCCCCTGCCGCCAGCGGCTCCAGTGTTTCTCGAAGGCGCCTACGGTCTCCCGTTACTGAGCAGCGGAGCGCCAATGGCGCCGGGCCCCGTGCCGCCAAACGGTTGTCCGCCGATGCCGACGAGCGGCCGGAAGGATCCGCTGCCGCCGAACGACGGAGTCGAACCCATGCCGCCGAACGATCGCAACGCTCGCGGGCCGCCCATCGGCGAAGCCAGCACAGGCGGCGGAGCCGGACCAAACAATCTTCGCTCGATAAGCATTCTCTCTGCCTTGCGGTTGAGCGACTGTCCAACCGGCGCTCCGTTCCCGATCGGAACAACGCCCTCGAGCGCCGGCTGGACATCTCCGAAACCGGGTTGGACGACAGTGGTTCCCTGGGGACGCGCCCCGACCCCCTCGAGCCAGTGGCGCTCGTCGCCAAGCAGCGGTCGGCCGCCCTCCCTCTGACGGAGCGGCCACTCTTGCCGCAATGGGGCCGCGAAGGGACCTTCGCTACGAGAAAGGCTCATCCCGCGTCCGCCGAAAGCAGAATGAAAATTCGCCCTTTGCGTTCCGCGCCCGCCAAACAAGGCGCTGACCGCAGCGTTGCGGTAGGGAACGTTGCCCCTGTGGCCGGGGTCATGCCGCCACTCCTCGCCGGGCGGGTGGTCGATGTCCGGTCCGCGGCCGGTGTCCAACAGGACCAGTCGATTGCGGGAAATCTCGATGCGCCCGGTGCGAAAGTTCAAAACACTCCACCCCCAGAACGGCGCGGCGATCTGGTCGCTGATCCATTCGCACCCGCCGATAATCGCGCCGGCGAAAACAGGAATAAACGGAGGGTAGCCGGGGTCGGGCCAAGGACCGTAGGCAAATGAGGGATCGTAAATCGGGAAGAAGACGACTTCTGGACTATAGGCCTCGATCGTAATCGGCTCTTCTATGCGGGTTGGTTCCTGATCCGTGGGCGCGATCTCCAGCGGCCTCATAAGAACCCTCCCGGCCAACTGAGCCAGACGGCGAAGCCGCTGGACTTCGTTGATAACGGCGGCCGGATCGGTGAGGTAAGCTTCGCCGAGCTGCTCGGTCCATTCGAGGTTGGCGTCCAGCATGCGCAGGATTTCCGGGAAAGGCGCAAGCGACTTCACGCTCGGGTCCCACGGCTTCTGTCGCAGCGCTGCGAACAACTGGTCGCCCTTGAGCGCGGCGTTCCGAGGATCTCGCAGCCAGTACGCGGCCTCCACGACATCGAGTGGATAGGACGCGGCCATGAGGACGTCAGGCAGCAGTTCGTCAGGATAAAGCGCGATCGGCGCGAGCAACTGCCCGAGACGCGCGGTCGTGACCGGAGAAGACGTCTGGGCTTGCGGCTTTGCGGGGCCCGTAGCCTGCTGAGCGGGCGCGGGAGGCGTCGGCCAGGAGGGCGACTGCGCGCTGGCTGCTGTCGCCAGGACTGCCGCAAGAACGACGCTGCCAACGGCGCGTCTCGATCTCTTCGTCGTGAGCTTCATCTCTTTTTCGCCCGCGGCGCGATCACGCAAAAGGCGCCCACGAAACGGCACTCGAGCAGGCTGCCGCATTCTGCTGCGCCTCGGGCCGCGCGACGCCAAGCTATGGCGCGTGCGTGCCCTTGTCGGTCCCGCCGGAACTCCATTCCGCCACGACACTGGCGATTGTGAGACCGACAAGCACGGCGACAACAGGGGCGCCGCCACAGGGTCGGCGCATTTGGTATCCCAAAAGTTGGTTGTTTGGGATACCAAATTGGGATATCGAGGCTCTCCGCCGTATGTCTCCTTCCGTGTTCCCTCCGCCCATGTCCCAAGCCCTCGACATCCACCGCCAGTTGCGCGCCATGATCCTTTCGCTCGATCTCGGCCCCGGCGAGCGGCTGACGGAGCGCTGGCTGGAAAGCCAGTTCGAAGGGTCGCGGACGCCGATCCGGGCGGCGCTGGCGCGGCTCGAGGGCGAGGATCTGGTCCGCCGCGAGGGCCGTGGCTGGGCCATCTCGCCGATCGATCTCAACGAGATCGAGGCGCTCGCCGAATTCCGCGAGCCACTGGAGACGACCGCCGTCCGGCTCGCCTGCGCCCGCGCCAATGCGGCGGACATCGAGGCGATCGAGGCCATGCTCGACGCCTGTGGGCCCGGCACGCCGCGCGAGGAGTGGCATCGCGTCGGCGCCGAGTTCCACGTCGCGGTCGCCCGGCTGTCGGGCAATCCATTCCTCGTCCGCGCGATCGAGGCGGTGATGACCCGCCTGTCGCGGGCGCGCTGGCTCGAAGTCTGGACCGAGCCGTCGCGCGAGCAGGCCTGGGCCGAGCACCGGCGCATTCTCGCGCACATCCGGCAGAACGAGCCCTACTCGGCGGCGCACCAGGCGGCCGCCCATGTGCGCGACACGCGCGACCGGTTGATCCGCTCGCTCGACGGCGACCGGAAGCGCCTGCGCGCCCGCGGCTTCGCGGTGATCGGGCGATGAGCGCAAGGTCGCAGGGGGAGGCATTTCCGCGACAGCCCCCTCCACCATGCTTCGCATGGTCCCCCTCCCCCGTTTCTCGGGGGAGGATAGGCGGCGGCGCCATTCCTCCCCCAAGAAACGAAGGGAATTGGGGGAGGGGGACCGCGCATAGCGCGGCAGTGGGAGGCCGCCGCAGGCGGTTCGGGAGGTGGCGATGACCTCCAAACCGCGCCAGGAGCCGGCGGACGTCGGCGATCCCTGGTTCATCAATCTGATCGTCTGTACGGTCGGGGCGTTCACCACCATCGTCGCGATGACGCTTCTGCTCCCCTTCCTGCCGCTCTATGTCGAGGAGATCGGCGTCCGGGGGCATGCGGCGATCGTGCAATGGTCCGGCGTCGCCTATGGCGCGGCGTTCTTCACCGCCGCGCTGACGGCCCCTTTATGGGGCAGGCTCGGCGACCGCTACGGCCGCAAGCTGATGCTGATCCGCGCCAGCCTCGGCATGGCGATCGCCATGTCGCTGACCGGCATGGCCGAGAGCGTCGAGCAGCTTGTCGCGATCCGGCTCCTGACCGGACTGCTCGGCGGCTACGCCTCCGGCTCGATGATCCTGGTCGCGGCCCAGACGCCGAAGGCCAAGTCGGGCTGGGCGCTCGGGCTCCTCTCCTCGGGAATCATGGCCGGCAACCTCGTCGGCCCGCTGATCGGCGGCGCGCTGCCGCCGTTGATCGGCATTCGCTCGACCTTTCTTCTGTCGGGCGCCGCGATCTTCGTGAGCTTCCTCGGCACGACCTTTCTGCTGCGCGAAAGGCCGCGCCCGCACGCGGCGCGGACGCAGCGGTTCGACGGCCTCTGGGCGCAGGTTCCGGACCGGCGTCCGGTCGTCGCGATGCTCGCGACCGGCCTTCTCTTGACCTTTGCGTTGACCTCGATCGAGCCGATCATCACCGTCTATGTCGCGCTGTTTGCGCCGGCCTCGCAGGTGACGTTCGTCTCCGGCCTCGCCATGTCGGCCGGCGCGCTCGGCGGCATTCTGTCGGCCGCCCGGCTCGGCCAGCTCGCCGACCGGGTCGGCCATTGGCGCATCGTCGTCCTGTCGCTCGCGGCGGCGGCGCTGCTGCTTGTTCCGCAGGCGCTCGTGGTCAGCTCCTGGCAACTCGTCCTGCTGCGCTTCCTCATGGGCGCGGCGCTCGGCGGGCTGATGCCGGGGATGGCGAGCGTCATCCGGCACAACGCGCCGGAGGCGATTGCCGGCAGCCTGCTCGGCTGGTCGGTCTCGGCGCAATATGTCGGTCAGGTGCTGGGGCCGCTCGCCGGCGGCTTCGTCGGCGGCCAGGTCGGCATGCGCGCGGTGTTTCTCGGCACGGCGGTGCTGATGGCGGCGGGGGCGCTCGCGAATCTCTTAATCGAGCGGGCGGTGCGCGGTTCGGCGCTGAACCGCTCTTCCGCCTGATTTTCCGGGGCATGGCGAGGATCTTGCTTGAATGCGACGGCGGATGTTGCGATGGTTCGGCTCAACACCATCGGAGGCCATCGAATGGACCCACGCAACTCCGGCGCAAAGCGGCCGGCCGGCGGCGTTTTCGATCGGCAATGGCGGACTCTCGCTGACGCGCTCCGAAAACGCTCGACCGGCGGCGCCGGGAGACCGGAGGCGGGTCCGGGACATTCGTTCGGCCTGTTCGGGCCGCTTGTGCCGGGCGCAGCGGGGAGTGGTTCCGGCGGGCGGCTCGGCGATGCGATCGTGTTCGCCCTTGGCGCAGGCTTCGCCGGCGGCTGGGCGCTGGTGGCCGCGGCGGGCTTGAGCGAGTTCATGCTCGAGGGCGGCGCCGCGACGTTCGGACCCTGAGCAGCGATTGTTTGACGAGCGGCTCTGTAGACGCGGTCGGTGACCGCGTTCGCCGCGATCAGCGATCGCGGCTACAAGGGCGCGCCTGCGATTCCGGTTCAGCGGAAGATGGCTGTGATTTCGCCGCCGTAGGGCCATTCGTCCGCCGTCGCGACAAAGCCGGCGCGGACCGGATTGTCGCGAACGTAAAGCCATTTCGAATCGTAGCTCTCGTTCGATCGTAGCAAGTGATCGAAAAATTGCTTTTGCCAGAGCAGAGCGTGAGGGCTGGCCCGTGCGAGAATGCGCTTGGCGGTCCATTGCTTGAACCGGGCGATAAACTGCGACAAGGAGGCTGATGCAGGCGTTTCCTCGCTCACGCAAAAGAAATGCAGATGGTCGGGCATGGCGACAAAGCGCCCGACCCTCCATCCGTATCGGGTCGGCGCTGCCTCGAATTCATCCCGGAAGATCGAGACGACCGCTTCGTTGGCGAGGATGGGACGCCGGTTCTGGACGCAAATTGTGATGAAATAGACGGGCGCCGCAAGCCGGACGGAATCGAGGCGGCGGAGGTGCTTGTACGTCGGCAAAGTCGACCCCTCGTCGACATGAACGCCGTAAGCGTAACGGTCCGGGAAGTCGTCGGCAAGATCTCCGACGAAACCGCCAAGCGCCCGGCGCGCGCCTGTAGATGCGGTCGCTGACCGCGTTCGCCGCGATCAGCGATCGCGGCTACAGACGCCCTCAAGTCACGCGCCTGCGCCACATCACGTACGGGATCGCCAGGATCGCGCCGAATATCAGATACAGGAGGAAGGCGGGCAGGATCGCCTTGTCCCCGGGAAAGTTCGCCGAGGCGATCGCCAGTGCGACGCCGGGGTGGCGGGTGGCGGCGGCGAGCGCGAGCACGGTGCGGTCGTGCGGGTCGGTGCCGCCGAGCCCGTGTCCGACGGCGAGGCCCACGCCCACGAAAGCGGCGATCGCCCAGAGGGCGCCGGTGCCGACGAAAGCAATGATCGCCGGCCACGCGGTCATCAGGACGGCGAGACAGCAGAGCACGAGCACGATGTTGGCGATCCGCTCGACCGGCGTCGCGAAGCGCGCCGCGAGCCCCGGCGCCAGCCGTCTCACAAGGATGCCCACAAGCAGCGGCGCGAGCACGGTGGCGAACACGAGTTTCGCGATCGGCCAGGGGGTCATGTGGACCGGCAGCTGGAACGCCAGGCCGACGAGTTCGACGGCGACCGGAACGAACAGGATGGCGATGAGCGCGGCCATGACCAAGAGCCCGATCGCGTAGGAGGACTCGCCGCGCGCCTTGATCTGCTTCCTGGGCAAAAGGGGCGGAACCGGGGACACCGCGAGCGCCACCAGCGCCACCTCCACCGCCTGGGGCAGATTGAACCTCCACGCCATCGCCGCCGCAACGAGCGGCATGACGACGTTGATCGCCACGACCGAGCGCAGGAGCAACCCGGGCCGCCGGAGCAGGAAGAGCGTGTCGTCGACCCGGGACACGAGGCCGATGGCGAACACGGACAGAACGATGCTGGCCTTCAAAGCCAGAAGGATCAGCGTTTGGGCGGTCATGGGGGTCCGATTACCCGATGGCCGCTGCGACGGGAAGCGATGATGCGGGCGCGCGGCGCCACGGGTGCGATAGCCTGCAGCTCAGAGCGGATCCACGACCTCGACGAACGGAAAGCGGTGGAAGTCGGTGTCCCTTGTGCATATGCGGCTGACGCCATGCTCGCGCATGAGAATGGCGGTGTGCGCATCGTGGACGAGATTCCCGGCGAGCCAGGGAAGCTCGGCGACGACTTGCGCCGCGACGTGGACGTGGCGATCCGTCGCGACAAGGACGCCGAGGCCCGGAGATCCGAGCAGGGACGAGAGGAACGCCATGGCATGCGGCGCAGTCCATGGTTTGCGCATCACGCGAGGATGCGTCGTCACCCGGAGGAATTCATACAGTATCGACCAGGTGACGTACCAGGCGTCGGGTTGGCCGCGCCGTTTTTCGATCCAGTCGCGTGACGCGGCGTGCCAAGGGGAAGCCGCATCCGCGGCATAGACGAGGATGTTGGTGTCGACGACGAGCACCCTCTATCGTCCTTCCATCGCCTGATACAGCGCGTCCCGATCAGCGACGTCGACAGTGGCGCCTCCGCTATTGAACGTAGGGAGCGGAGCGAGGGTCGACGGCTTCTTCTGAGATTGAAAGAGACTTCGCAGTGCGGTTTCGACCAGTTCGGACATGGTTCGCCCTTGGCGCGCGGCCTCGTGCCTGAGCTCGGCCATCACGGTTTCGTCGATGTTCAGTGTCGTCTTCATATGGCAAAACATACATAGCGTATGGCTATATGTCCAGCATCCGATGCATCGATAATCTTGCTTCCTGTCCGGGTGGCCAAGGAGCCGCAGGCAGAAGCCCACAGCCGCTTGACCTGGGCGCCGCTTTGGCGGAAAGACCTCGCCCATGATCGCCACCTCGCCCATCCGACCGCGCCGACGCTGAAAAGCGTGGGCCGCGCGCGAGCGCGATTGGTTTTCGGGTTCCGGACTTCACGAGGCGATCATGGCGACAATCTTCATCGACGGCGAGGCGGGCACGACGGGCCTGCAGATCCGGGAGAAGCTCGACGGCGTCCCGGGCGTCACGCTTGCGAGCCTCGCGCCCGAGGCGCGCAAGGACCCGGCCGCTAAGCGCAAGATCTACGAGGAGGCGGACGTCGTCATCCTGTGCCTGCCGGACGAGGCGGCGAAGGAGGCGGCGAAGCTCATCGACGCGATGGGAGATGCGGCACCGCGCGTCATCGACGCTTCATCCGCCCACCGCGTCGCGCCCGGCTGGACCTATGGGTTCCCGGAACTGGCGCCCGGCCAGGACGAAGCGGTGGCTAAGGCGAAAAAGGTGACCAATCCCGGCTGCCACGCCACCGGCGCGATCGCGCTTCTCAGGCCGCTCGTCGACGCAGGGATCCTGCCGAAGGAGACGCCGGTCTCCATCACCTCGGTCAGCGGCTATTCTGGCGGCGGCAAGTCGATGATCGAGGCCTACGAGACGGGCAAGGCGCCGGCCTTCGAGCTCTACGGCCTGACGCTCGAGCACAAGCATATCCCGGAGATTCACCTCTACTCGGGCCTCGCGACGCGGCCGATCTTCGTCCCCTCGGTCGGCAATTTCCGCCAGGGCATGCTGGTCAGCGTGCCGCTGCATCTCGACGCGCTGCCGGCGAAGCCGACGCTCGCCGATCTCAGGGCGGCGTTCGACAAGCGCTACGGCGGGCGGACATACTTTCGAGTTTTCGCCTCGCCCGACAGCGCGCGGCTCGAGCCAGAGGCCCTCAACGGCACCAACGACATCGAGATCCACGTCCTGGGATCCGAGGCGCGCCGCCAGGCCGTGCTGGTCGCCAAGTTCGACAATCTCGGCAAGGGTGCCTCGGGCGCGGCGGTGCAGAACCTGATGCTGATGCTGGGGCGCTGAGGGCAACCGGCGGCCGCAAATCTCCCTCTCCCCGCTTGCGGGGAGAGGGCAGGGGTGTGGGGCCTTGGCGACTGGCCGCCGCGGCAAATCTCCCCCGCCCCTCATCCTGGCCTTCTCCCCGCTTGCGGAGAGAAGCGACGGTCAGCGCCTCTGCCAGGAGCTCGCGAGATCGCCTCATCGCCGGAACGGTCCTTGCTTTCGCCGCCGCTATGCGCGTCCTCTACATCTATTGCCATCCGCTGCCGGAAAGCTTTCACGCCGCCGTGCGCGAGGCGGCGCTTGCGGGCCTTAAGGCCGCGGGCCACGACGTCGACCTCCTCGACCTCTATGCGGAGCGTTTCGATCCGGTGCTCACCGAGGAGGGGCGGCGCCATTACCATGACGCGCCGCAGAACAGGACCGGGCTCGAGCCGCTGATCGCCCGGCTTGACCGCGCCGAGGCGATCGTCATGCAGTTCCCGACCTGGTGCTTCGGCATGCCGGCGATGCTGAAGGGCTTCTGCGACCGGGTGCTGATGCCGGGCGTCGCCTTCGACCTCTCCGACCCGGCCCATGTGAAGCCGATGCTGACGAACGTGCGGCGCATCGCCGGGATCGTCACCTATGGCCGCCCATGGCATATGGCGAAATGGATGGGCGACCCGCCGAAAAAGATGATCACCCGCTATCTGCGCTGGTTCACCGGCGGAAAGGCGCGGGCGGACTATTATGCGCTCTATCACATGAATGTCGCGACCGACGCGCAGCGCAAGGCGTTCATCGTCCGGGTCGGCGCGGCGATGCGGAAGCTGTAGCGCGACCCAGGGCTTGATTGCGCATCTCAGTTTCGCGCAAATCTCTCTTTTGGCGTCGCGCCAACGCAAAAGCTGGCGATGCGGCGCGAGCGCTGGTAGCTTCCCCGGTTTCAGGCTGCTGCAGCTGAAGGGGAAGCCCTCGTGATCACCGTCCACCACCTCAACCATTCGCGCTCGCAGCGGGTGCTCTGGCTGCTCGAGGAACTGGAGCTGCCTTACGAGATCCAGTATTACGAGCGCGACCCGGTGACGCGCCTCGCGCCGCCGGCGCTCCGCGCCGTCCATCCGCTCGGCAAGTCTCCCGTTCTGGTCGACGACGGCGTGACCATCGCCGAGACCGGCGCGATCGTCGACTATCTGGTTGAGAAGAGCGGCGGGCGACTGCGTCCGGAGGCCGGGACGCCCGACCGGCTGCGCTGGACCTATTGGATGCATTTCGCCGAAGGGTCGCTGATGCCGCAGCTTCTCCTCGACCTCGTGCTGTCGACCATGCCGGGCCGGGCGCCGGGACCGCTGCAAGAGGCGGCGCGGTCGGCGGCGGACGCCGCGCGCCAAGCCTACGCCGCGCCGAACCTCAGGACCATGTTCGACTTTATCGAGTCGGAACTCGCCACCCGTCCGTGGTTTGCCGGCGAGGAGTTCTCCTCGGCTGATGTGATGATGAGCTTTCCGCTTGAAACCGGCGGCGCGCGGGCCGGCGCCTTCACTGGCCGGCGGAAGGTCGAGGCCTTCGTCGAACGCATTCATGCTCGCACAGCCTACCGCAAGGCTCTGGCGCGAGGCGGGCCCTACGCCTACGCGCCGCATGAGCCGTGATCGCGCGCCGGCATTCTGCGCCGGTTGGACGCGCGCTTCGGCGGCGTCGCGCGAAATTCCCGCGCCGGGCGCTGGAATTGCGTGCGGTGACGTCCGGATTGCGATAGCTTGCAGATTGTGCGGGGGCGCATTCGTGGGAGGCGGCGATAGCCTTGCCCCTGTCTAAAGTGACGCGGCGGACGCGGGAACGCGCCGGGCGGGATGGTTCTCGGCGCGGCGACGTCGGTCCTGGAGCCGACCCGTGATCACGCTGCCCAAACTCGCGGCGGACGCGCTTGGCTCGTTCCTGGCCGCCGACATGAAAGACCGCTTCGGGGTCTCGTTCGGGCGTCTCGCCGAGATCATTCCTTTCGCCGCACAGCTCGCGCTCGAATGCATCGGCAACAGCGACGCGCTCTATCATGACGTCGAGCACACCATGCTCGTGACGCTCGCCGGCCACGACATTTTCAAAGGGCGCGCACTGGTGGTGGATTCGTCGCCGACCGACTATTCCCACTTCATCGTCGCCTGCCTGACGCACGACATCGGTTATGTCCGCGGCATCCTCAAGGGCGACGACGCCGATAGCTTCGTGATCGACGCTGTTGGGCGCAAGATTGCCTTGCCGCGCGGCTCGTCCGACGCCGCGCTGGCGCCCTATCACGTCGAACGGTCGAAACTGTTCGTGCTCGACCGGCTGTCGCGGATCGACGAACTCGACGGCTCGCGGGTCGCCAGCGCCATCGAGCACACGCGCTTCCCATATTCGGAGGCGCCCGAGGACCCCGACATCAACGAGGAAGCGGGCCTCCTGCGGGCGGCCGATCTGATCGGCCAGCTCGGCGATCCGCATTACCTGCGCAAGGCCAACGCGCTTTTCTATGAATTTGGCGAAATCGGGCTGAACCGGCAGTTCGGTTACGATTCGCCGGCCGACCTGATCGACCGGTATCCCAGCTTCTACTGGGGAAAGGTCTCGCCCTATATCCAGGAGGCCATCCGCTACCTGAGCCTGACGGCGAGCGGACGGCAGTGGATCAACGGCCTTTACGCCAACGTGTTTCGCGCCGAGCACGATCTCCGCCAGCACGGGCCGCAAGCCTAGCGCGTTTTGTAGACGCGGTCATTGACCGCGTCCGCCGCGATCAGCGATCGCCGCTACGGTAGGCCGCGTCGACCAAAAAGCGGTTGGCTTCGCCCGTCAGGGGTGACGGTGGATGGGATCGACCCAGTAGACGTCTTCCGGCTTCTCGACAGGCTCGACATTGGAGATGTTCACGACGACGGCTTCGTTGTCCGAACGCACCAGGACGCATTCCAGCGTCTGGTCGGGATCGGCGTTGATTTCCTGGTGCGGCACATAGGGCGGCACGAAAATGAAATCGCCGGGTCCGGCCTCGGCTGCGAACTGCAGCCGTTCCCCCCAGCGCATGCGCGCCCGTCCTCTCACGACATAGATGACGCTCTCGAGTTCGCCATGGTGATGGACGCCCGTCTTCGCGTCCGGGGCGATGCTGACCGTCCCTGCCCAGATCTTCTGCGCGCCGACCCGGGCATGGTTGATCGCCGCCCGCCGGAACATTCCGGGCGTCTGCGCGGTGTTCGGGTCAAGCTGATCGCCCTTGATGACCCGCACGCCGTCGTATTTCCAGCGGTCGTCGGCTTCAGGGCGCTGGTGGTCGTCGGACATGGCCATCCTCCTGGTGCATTTGGCCGCGATTTTAGCCGGGCGCACCGCGCCGGCGCCAGAGTCTTTGAGGTCTCGCTTTTTGCGTTGGCCGGGCTTTTCCGGCATGAGGGCGCATGACACCCGCCGCCCGCGTTTCCGCCGCCATCGAGGTCCTCACCGACATCGAAAACCGCCGCCGTCCCGCCGCCGACGCGATGAAGGATTGGGGCTTGACGCATCGGTTCGCCGGCTCGGGCGACCGCGCGGCGATTTCCAGCCTCGTCTATGACGCGCTGCGCCGCAAGGCGTCGAGCGCCTGGCTGATGAGCGAAGCGACGCCGCGCGCCGAGGCGATCGGCGCGCTGAGACAAACGCGCGGCCTCGACGTCGAGGCGATCGCAGCGCTGTTCACCGGGGAGGGCCACGCCCCGGCGCCGCTCACCGAGGCCGAGCGCGAGCGACTGGCGACCGCGACGCTTCAAGGCGCGCCGGCGCATGTCGCGGGCGACTATCCCGAATGGCTCGCGCCGCAGTTCGAGGCCGCCTTCGGCGCGGACGCCGTGGACGAGGGAAGGGCGCTCGCCGACCGCGCGCCGGTCGACTTGCGCGCCAATCTCCTCAAGACCACGCGCGAGAAGGCGCTGAAGGCGCTCGCTCATCTTGGCGCCGAGCCGACGCCGCTGTCGCCGGCAGGCTTGCGCATCGCGATCCGCCCGGATGGACGGGGACCGGCGCTCGCCGCCGAACCCGCCTATGTGAAGGGCCTCGTCGAGGTGCAGGACGAGGGCTCGCAACTCGCGGCGCTGCTGACCGAGGCAAAGCCCGGCATCCAGGTCCTCGACCTCTGCGCCGGCGCGGGAGGCAAGACGCTGGCGCTTGCCGCCATGATGGACAACCACGGCCAGGTCTATGCGACCGACGACGACGGGCGGCGCCTCGCGCCGATCTTCGAGCGCCTGACGCGCTCGGGCGCGCGCAACGTGCAGGTGCGGGTCCCGAAGGGGCAGGCGGACGCGCTCGCCGATCTCGCGGGCCGCTGCGACCTCGTGATGATCGATGCGCCCTGCACCGGTTCGGGCGCGTGGCGACGCAACCCGGACGCCAAATGGCGCATCCGCCCCGGCGCGCTCGAGCAGCGGATTAAGGACCAGGACGAGGCGCTCGACAACGCCGTCCGGTTCGTCAAGCCCGGCGGGCGGATCGTCTATGTCACCTGCTCGGTGCTGCGGGCGGAGAACGAGGATCGCGTCGCGGCGTTTCTTGCCCGCCACGACGGGTTTTTGCCAGTCGACGCTGCGACGCAGGCGCGCGCGGCGGGCCTTGGCTCCCTCGCCGAACGGGCTTCGCCCTTCGGCCCCGGCTTTCGGCTGAGCCCGCGCACGACGGGCACCGACGGGTTCTATGTGGCGACGCTGGCGCGGATGTGAGCCGAGGCTCGCCTCGCCGCTGCGACGATAAGGCGCGGCCGAATGCCGAACTCCGGCCTGGGATTTGCACGTAGAATTAGTGGACGAGCTCAAATGCGCCGTCATGCCGGAGGCACGTCGTGAACCTGACAAAGTTGGCGCCATCCGCGCCGCGCGCGTTGCATGCGACAAGCGCACCGGAATATCCCGCCGCCGCCGACGCCACCCCGGCGCTAGGCGGCTTCGCGTTCAGCCGCGCCGCGCCGCCGCATGCGCCCGGCGTATTCGCCCTGACCCTCGCCGTGGCCGGGCGGGACTATCCGGTCGTGATCGGCGAGGGCGAAGACCTCGCGCGGGCGATCGCCGACGCGGAAGCCCGGCTGCCGCCGTTGCCGGGCGCTGTCGGGCGCCTGTGGGTGGAGCGGGGGCAGGTGCGCCAGCGCGCCCATATCGTGCGCGACCTCGTTCGCAAGCTGAACCCGCCGCTCAATGTCGAGGGCCGGTCGGCCCGCGCGCCGGCCGAAATCGCGGCGCTCGCGCCCGATGCCGCCGCCGACGCCTTTCCGCCGCCGGTCGAGGACGAGGGCGTCACCGTCAGCGAAGAGGCGCTCGACCAGCTTGTCCGGTCGTTCTACGCCACTGCCCGCGAGGACCCCGTGATCGGCCCGGTCTTCGCCGACGCGGTCGCCGACTGGGAGCATCACTACTGCGTCGTTCACGATTTCTGGTCGCGCGCGCTTCTCGGCACCAGCCGCTACCAGGGTTTCCCATTCACCGTGCACACCTCGCTGAAGGTTGGACCCGAGCACTTCGATCGCTGGCTCGAGATCTTTCGCGCCGCCGCGGCGGACATCCTGCCGCCCGAGGCCGCGCGGCGCGCGATCCTCAAGGTCGAGCATATGAGCGTGTGCTTCCAGGCCGGGCTCACGCCGGTGGCGGCGAAGGCCGGCCCGTCAGCCCGACTGTGATCGACTCGGTTCGGCTCCCCTGCGCTCAACGCGGGCGGTCGCCCACTCCGCGACGGGGACCCAAGCGCAACGGGCCTTAAGCCGGCCGTCGGAACGCCTTTTTTCCTAGGAGCTTCTCGGGTAACATCGAAGCGGCTGCAGTCCGGCCTCCCCACGGCGCACTGACGGCCGTGGGGAGGAACGGATGAACTCGAGCGCGAGGACCGGGGTGGTCGCGGCCATCATGCTCGCGTGCGGCCTCGCGGGATTTTGGGTTCAGGCCCTCCTGCCAGCGCAATCTCTCTCCGACGGTAAGGGCATGATCGGCTCGATTGTCGGTCTGGTCACGCTGCTGCTTGCGCTTGTGCTCGGTCTCCTGGTCTGGACGAGCTACGGCGTCTACACCAACCAGTTCAACGAGTCCCAGTCGCTTGGACCGATCTTGCTGCAGCTAGACTATCTGTTGGAGCGGTATGGGCCAGACGCGCGCGAAGGACGGCAACTTCTCCATGAACTCGTTCACAGGGCGCGCGAGCTCTTCTGGGGCGCCGGCGGCTCGGACTCGCTCTACGCCCAGTCGCGCGACAATCTGCATCGGGTGACCGAATTTTTTGCCGCGCTTGCGCCACAGAACGAAGAACAGCGAGCAATTGTTGCAGCCGCTCGACCGTTCTACATTCAGATCATCCAGACGACGCTCCTCATGGCGCGACAGATCGCCAATCCGGTGCCCATCACGCTGGAGATCGTCGTGGTCGGCTGGGCGGCGCTGCTGTTTTTTTGCTACGGCGTCCTGAACACGCTCAATGCGGTCAGCGGCTTTGCGCTTGTGCTGGGATCGGTCGCGGTGTCGAGCGCGATGTTCATCATCCTGGAATTCAGCCAGCCCTATACGGGCCTCTTTCGCATCTCCCCTGTGGGCATCGACACGTTGATCCGGGCGCTCGGCGCGTCTAAGCCGGACGACGCCGGGACGGCTCGGTGAACGCGCGTCCCCTCGACAATCGGCATTTCCTTACGCAGTCTGGCTCGGGCCCGGCCGAACCGGGCGGATCGCGACGTGGAACCTGCGCGGGTATCGGGAGGAACCTATGAATCCGGGCGAGCACGCGGAGCCTTCGTCCGCCGAACCGAAACGGTTCGAGAGCTTTTGGGACTTCTATCCCTTCTATCTCGGCGAGCACCGCAACGCCGCGTGTCGGCGGCTGCACGTGATCGGCAGCGCGCTGGCGCTCGTCGCACTCGTCGCGGCGATTGCGACCCGCAATCCGTGGCTCCTGCTGCTCATGCCCCTGATCGGCTACGGCTTCGCCTGGGTCGGCCATTTCGCCTTCGAGAAGAACAAGCCGGCGACCTTTGCCCATCCGCTGCGGAGCCTGATGGGCGACTGGGTGATGTTCGCCGAGATCGTCACTGGGCGCAGGCCGTTCTGACAGGGCGGTCCCTTCGCCCCGCTTGCGGGGAGAAGGTTAGGATGAGGGGCAGGGCGAGCGCCGCGGCCAGTCGCCAACGCCCCTCACCCCTTCCCTCTCCCCGCAGGCGGGGAGAGGGGGATTTGCCAGCGTCACGGCGGCGCCCTCATGTCGGCGAGCGCCTGGCGCATCGATGTGCTCGGAATGCCGAACAGCCCGCCGTACGGCATGTCGAGGTCCTGGATGACGAACACGGCCGATACGATAGACGTCACCGACAGGACGACGACGATCACCGTCACCGGACTGGGCGGAGCGGTGAGGCCGATGCTGGCGAACAGGATGACGAGCCACAGCATCAGGACCCAGTAGAAGGGCTGCGAGATCGACGCGCGCGCCTGCTCGATCACCCGCCAGCGGCTCCTCTCCATATCCCGATACAGCTCCAGGCACGACGTCTGGAGGCGCTGGTGAAGCGGATCGGAGGGCTCGAATTGGCGGAGCTCGCTGCCGACCCGGTCGAGGATGGCGGCGAGGGTTCGGCTTTCTCCCGTCAGGGGCATCCCCGCCGTGTTCGGGTAGGAGACCCCCTGCGGTGGGGGCTCGTCCGGCCAGGTGCTGGCGATCACCGCCGCCGTATAGGACTGCAGCTGTTCCTGCATCGCGGCGGTCTCGGGCCCGTAGTCGCGCAGGCAATGGTCCAACTGGACGAGGGAGGCGGCATAGGCGCCGCGTTCCGAGTAGGCGGCGTCGAAGCCGTTCTTCACCGAATTCGTTAGCAGGCCGAGCACGATGGCGGTGAAGGTGACCAGCAGGTTGATCGACAGCTGGACGAGTTCGAAGGAATCGCGCGAACGATGCCGCTCCGGCAGCCGGGATTTGACGACGTACCCGACCGCCGCCGCCGCGCAAAGAAGAGCGAAAAGAAACGCCGTGGATAAAATGCCGGGCATGGTCGACTTCGAGCGATAGACTGAGGGCGGGACATTGTCACGGACGACGCCTTGCGCGCCCTACGCACGCATGGTCTTCATCGACCGAGGCGCGCAAAAAACGCCCAAGGGTTGAGGAATCAGCGATCGCGCCTGCAAGAGCCGCCGGTAGCCGCGATCGATGATCGCGGTCGACGCGTTCCGTTCCCGCAGCTCATCCTTTCTTTTTTCCGCCTTTTTGCGCCTTCAGCGCCGCGTGGTACTTCCGCCGGATGTCGTCGAGGTCGACGGTCGGCTTGGGGAAGGCGAGCCCGAGGTCCTCCATCGTGTCGGCCATGATCTGCGACACGGCGAGATTGCGGAACCACTTGTGGTTTGCCGGAATCACGTACCAGGGCGCATGCTTGACGCTGGTCGCCGCGATCGCGTCCTCGAACGCCTCGACGTAATCGTCCCACAGCGCGCGTTCGGAATAATCGGACTCGCTGATCTTCCAGTTGCGGTGCGGGTCCTCGAGGCGCAAGGCGAAACGCGCGAGCTGCTCTTCTTTGCTGATGTGCAAAAAGAACTTGAGGATCGTCGTACCGTTCTCGGCCAGGAGCTGCTCGAAATCGCGAATGCGCTTATAGCGCTCCGTCCAGGTCTCCTTGTCGATCATCTTGTGGACGCGCGTGACGAGCACGTCCTCGTAATACGAGCGGTTGAAGATCGCGATCTCGCCCTTGCCGGGCGCGTGAGGGTGGACGCGCCAGAGAAAATCGTGCGCGAGCTCGACCGGGGTCGGCTGCTTGAAGCCGACGACGCTGACGCCCTGCGGGTTGACCACGCTGAAGACGTGCTTGATCGTGCCGTCCTTGCCGCCAGCGTCGAGCGCCTGGAGGACAATCAGAATCGAATGCTTGTGCTCGGCGTAGAGCAGCGCCTGCTGCCTCGTCAGCTTGCGCTCGTAGGCCTGCATCTCCTCCTTGGCCGCTTCCTCCAATTCGTGCTTGCCGGTGTAGGCCGGATCGAGCTTGGCGAGCTTGACTTTGCTGTCCGGATCGATCCGGAGCGCATTGCGATAGTCCATGACGGCGTCCTTGAGCGCGATCGGCCACGACGGCCGCATCCGAATGGAATCGGAGCGTCGGACGATTCACCCATTGACGTCAATCGGCCGGGAAACCCGTGTGAGAAGCCAGGCGCACGTAACGGGCGCCGGCAGGCTCAATTCGCGCCGGAATTGACCCCCAGGGTTCGCCTCCATGATATTCACACATCTCAAAATCGCCGCGCGGACCCCTTCCCCAGCTTGCTGGGGAAGGTGGCGCGAAGCGCCGGATGGGGTGTGGAAAGCAGGTATGATCCGGCGACAGTTCCCAATGACGGTCGCGCAATCCGACTTGGGTCGGTGCTGCGGGCCACACCCCATCCGGCCTTCGGCCACCTTCCCCGCTTCGCGGAGAAGGGGGAACCGTCATCGCCATGGGTCCATGAAAAGCATCGGGAATTCGACTTGTGTGAATCGAATAAGCTCCGCCTCCGGGGTGCCAAGCGTCGGCCGTCGATAAGCGTCAACCTTGATTAGGCCTCGCCGATGGCGACCGGGCAGTCCTCGCGCCCTCCCCATTCAGCCCAGGAGCCGTCGTAGAGGCCGACGACCGTTCCCCCGGCCTCCTCGGCGGCGAGCGCGAGAATCGCCGCGCTGACCCCGGAGCCGCAGGTGGTGACGATCGGCTTTGAGAGATCGACCTTATGCGCGGCGAAGATGGTTTGAAGGGAGTCGCGAGGCTTCAGGTGGCCGTGCTCGACCACCTCGCTGAAGGGCAGGTTGAGGCTGCCGGGCATATGGCCGCCGCGCAAGCCCGGTCGCGGTTCCGGCGTTTCGCCGCGGAAGCGTTCGGCAGGGCGCGCGTCGACGACCTGGGCTGAGCCGCTCGCGAGCGCGGTGCGCACGTCGCTGAGCGTGGCGACAAAGCCCGGGTCGAGGCGCGGCGTGAATGTGCGCCGCTTCGGGTGCGCCGCGCCGGTCTCGAGCGGACGCCCCTCGACGATCCATTTCGTCAGGCCGCCCTCGAGGATGCGAACGTCGTGCGCGCCATAGGCGTGCAGCGTCCACCAGACGCGGGCCGCGGCGAACAGGCCGAGCACGTCATAGATGACGAAGCGCATGCCGTCGCCCAGGCCGAGCGCCGTCATTTCCTGCGCCAGCAACTCCGGTTTCGGCAGCATGTGCGGCAGGCCGCTGTCGCGGTCGGCGATCGTGTCGATGTCGAAATAGACGGCGCCGGGAATGTGGCCGAGCGGGAACTCGGTCGCCCCGAGCCGACCGGTGTTGGGCAGATGCCACGATCCGTCGATCACGCCGAGATCCGGGTCGCCGAGTTCGGCGGCGAGTTCGGCCGTGGTGCAAAAATTGCGCGATTGGACAAGCGAGGACATATCGGGCGAGCTCATGGTTCCGAAAGGACGATGCGCACGCGCCGGTTGAGCCGTCCCTTCTTCTCGATCTGGGTGACGGAGGCGCGGCCGATTTCGCCGGTGCGCGCGACATGGGTGCCCCCGCAGGGCTGCAGGTCCATGCCCTCGATCGACACGAGGCGCACCCGGCCGCCGCCGCGCGGAGGCTTCACCGACATCGTCTTGATGAGCGCCGGATTGGCGTCGAGTTCCTCGTCGGTGATCCACTGCTGGCTGACCCGGGCGTCGAGCGCGATGAGCTCGTTGAGCTTGCGCTCGACCTCGGCTTTGTCGAGCGGCGCCTCGCAATCGAAATCGAGCCGGCCTTCGGCCTCGCCGACCGAGCCGCCGGTGACCGGATAGGGCAGGGCGACCGAGAGCAGATGCAGCGCGGTATGGGCGCGCATGCGCTTGTAGCGCCGGTCCCAGTCGATCCTGGTGACGACCCGCGCGCCTGCGGCGGGCAGGGCCGCGCTCTCCGCCGGAACATGGAGAATGGTCTTGCGGTCGGCGTCGTAGATCGTGTTGAGAATCGGAACGGCCGCGCCGCCTTCGAGCTCGAGAACGCCCTGATCGCCGGGCTGCCCGCCGCCCTGGGGATAGAAGACGGTGCGATCGAGCGCGACGCCGCGGGCCTCGGCCGAGAGCACGGTCGCCGCGGTCTCGCGCCGGTAAGCGTCTTCGCGGAACAGGGTTTCCGTCATTTGACGAACACCGCGGGGGGCCGGCCCTTGGCTTCGAGCCAAGCCGGGACAGACAGGCCTTTTTCGCGCAGGAATGCCGGATTGAACAGCTTGGAGGCGTAACGCGCGCCGGAGTCGCACAACAGCGTGACGATCGCGTGGCCCGGCCCGAGCTCGCGGGCGAGGCGGATCGCGCCGGCGATGTTGACGCCGGTGGAGCCGCCGACCAGCAGGCCCTCCTGGATCGTGAGATCGAAGACGATCGGCAGCGCCTCCTCGTCCGGGATCTGATAGGCGACGTCGACCGGCGCGCCTTCCAGATTTGCGGTCACCCGGCCCTGGCCGATGCCCTCGGCGATCGACGAGCCCGAGACCTTGAGCTCGCCGGTCGTGTACCAGGAATAGAGCGCCGACCCCATCGGGTCGGCGAGCGCGATCTTGATGGCGGGGTTGCGCTCCTTGAGCGCCATGCCGACGCCCGCCAGCGTTCCCCCCGAACCGATGGCGCTGACGAAGCCATCCACCTTGCCGTCGAGATCGTTGAAGATCTCCGGACCCGTCGTCTCGTAATGCCCCTGCCGGTTGGCCACGTTGTCGAACTGGTTCGCCCAGATCGCGCCGCCCGGCTCGGTCCTGGCAAGCGCTTCCGCGAGCCGGCCGGAATAGCGGGCGTAATTGTTGGGATTGGAGTACGGGACCGCGGGAACCTCGATCAGCTCGGCGCCGGCGAGGCGAAGCAGGTCTTTCTTCTCCTGCGATTGGGTGTCCGGGATCACGATGACTGAGCGGTAGCCAAGCGCGCCCGCCACCATCGCAATGCCGATGCCGGTGTTGCCCGCTGTACCCTCGACGATGACGCCACCGGGCTTGAGCGCGCCGCGGACGATCGCGTCCTTGATGATCGCCAGCGCCGCGCGGTCCTTGACCGATCCTCCAGGATTCATGAATTCGGCCTTGCCGAGGATCGTGCAGCTGGTCGCTTCCGACGCGGCGGCGAGACGAATGAGGGGCGTCCGGCCGATGGCGCCGACAACGTCGCGATGAAAGGTCATGCGGACTCCCCGTGCGATCCGGCGGACACTAGGCCTTCCGAGTCGGTTGCGACAAGAGCCGGCCGCTGCGACAACGGCGTCCCCTTCCGGAGCGGCCGATGTTTTTCATCCTGTCGAAGCTCTACGAGTCCTTCCTCTCGCCCGTTCCGCTGCTGCTCCTTCTGGCGCTGGCGGGCGCGATCCTGACTTTCGGCCGCGCCACCCGATTCGGGCGCTGGCTCGCGATCGCCTCGCTTCTTGCTTTGACCGTTATCGCCCTGGCCCCCGCCGGCCGGATGCTGATCGCCCCTCTCGAGGACCGATTTCCCCAGCCGTCCGCGGACGCGCCGCCGCCCTACGGGATCATCATTCTGGGCGGCGCGATCAAGGGCGCTGAGAGCGACGCTCGCGGTCAGGCCGTCTTCGACGAGGGGGAGCGGGTCGTACAGGCCGCGATCCTGGCCAAGCGCTACCCCGAGGCGCGCATTGTGTTCAGCGGCGGCGTCGGCTCGCTCACCGCGGCGGGCGGGAATCATGAAGCGGAGCAGGCCAGGGCGCTGCTCATCGCCCTCGGCGTCGATCCGGCCCGGGTGACTCTCGAGGACCAATCGCGCAACACCGACGAGAACGCGCGCTTCACCGCTGGCCTCGTTCGCCCCAAGCCGGGCCAGCGGTGGTGGCTCGTGACATCCGCGTTTCACATGCCCCGGTCGATGGGGCTGTTCGAGAAGGCCGGTTTCGACGTTGTGGCCTACCCTGTCGGTTTCCGCACGCTCGGCGCCGGCCGTCCCGGGCTGTGGTCGCTCGACGCCGGCGAAAACCTTCAAACCTTCGAGACCGCGGCGAAGGAATGGGTGGGCCTCGCGGTCTACCGCGCGACCGGCCGGATCGATCGGCTTTTCCCGGGACCGCAGGACGGCTCGGCCGTCGACGCCGGCGCCTGAGCCGGTCCGTGACGCGGAACCCGCGGCCTCATTCGTCCGACGGCGCGCCGAGGCGATAGACGCCGCGAAAGTCGTTCGGATCGGCCAGCTTGCCTTTTCGGTAGATGACCAGCCGGCCTTCGAGCGCAAGGCGCACCGCGGCGCGCCGCACCTCCGAGAGATGCGACCGCCAGCCGAGTTCGTCCTCGTCACGCGCGTCGGCGAAAGCTTTGGCCGCGTCGATCGGGGAGATGGTCGCGCCGGCCGGGGCGCTGGCGCAGAGATCGACGATGATCGTTGCGAGTACGGGCGCAGAATTGGGCGGCGGCATCCCGCTTCCTGGGTTAATGGCGCCGGCCCGTCAAGGCGGCGTTACGGGCACAAGCCCTGCGTCGCCCTCATGGCGGCGACGTCGATCGGCAGGCATTCGCTCTCGATGAGATCGCGGGTTGTGTTGATCACGGCGAAGCGATCGTCCAGAAGCACGTGCGCTTCGAGGCAGACCTGCTTGGTTCGATCGCCGACGTTCTGAATGAAGCCCTTGTAATACATCTTGATGGCGGTCAACCTAGCGTCGAACGCGATGTTCTGCAACGCGTTCTTATCCGCGCATGTGTTCGGCAGATCGACACTGAGGACTGCGCCCGAGGGCGAGGACGCCGCCGCCAGCATCGCCATCGCAAGCGCGAACGCCTGAACCTTGGGAAACCTTGCCGTGCTCACGCGGACGCTCCTTCGGTTCGCCTCGGACCCGGCCCTCGCTTGAGAGCGGCTCGGGGACCGGGCTGATTCTAGCATAACCCTCGAGGCGCCCGGGCCGGCTCAAGTCCTGAATGGCCTTGGGCGCTTGCGTTTGATCCCTTCATGGTTACAATATAGGCAACATGAAATTTGCGCAAAAACTGGGCAGCCGCGACATGCTGGCGGTCGGCCCGATTCGGCTCGACGGCGTCGCGATGCTGGCGCCGATGTCTGGCGTCTCCGATTTGGGGATGCGGCGCTCGGCGCGTCGCTTCGGCGCCGCGTTGGCTTTCTCCGAAATGGTGGCGGCGGAAACCTATCTCGACGGCGGCGCCGAGGCTGCGCTGCGCGCAGACGGCGAAGGCGTGTCGCCGCATGCGGTCCAACTCGTCGGCCGCGAGCCGCGAGCCATGGCGGAAACGGCCCGCCGAGTCGCCGGCGCCGGCGCCGCGATTATCGACATCAACATGGGCTGCCCGGCGCGTCGCGTCTCGGGCGCGCTCGCGGGGGCGGCGCTGATGCGCGATCTCGACCACGCCGAGCGTGTGGTTTCAGCCGTCGTCGCGGCGGTGTCGGTTCCGGTGACGCTAAAGATGCGCCTGGGCTGGGACGCGGCCTCCATGAACGCGCCCGACCTTGCCGCGCGGGCCGTGCGCGTCGGCGTGCAAATGGTGATCGTTCATGGCCGGACGCGGTCGCAATTTTACGAAGGCCGGGCCGACTGGCGCGCGGCCCGCGCCGTCGTCGAAGCCGTCTCGGCGCCGGTCGTCGTCAACGGCGACTGCGCCGCCGTCGAGGACGCGCGCGCCATGCTGGCGCAGTCGGGCGCCCGGGGCGTCATGGTCGGCCGCGCGGCGGTTGGCGCGCCCTGGCTGGTCGGGGCGATTTCCCGCGCGCTCGCCGAAGGCGGCCTGCTTCGTCGGCCGCCGGTCGCAGAGCGGCGGGCCGAGGCGATCGCCCATCTCGACTGGCTGCTCGGCAAGCTCGGATCGCGCGCCGGCCTCCGCCATGCGCGGAAGCACTTGGCCGCCTACGCGGAGGCCGCCGGCGCACCGGGGCCGCTTCGGCGCGCGCTGGTGACGACCGACGACCCCGAGCGCGCCGTCACGCTGCTCGGCCGCGCCTTCGACTGCGACGCGATGGAGAAGGCCGCGTGACCGCGCCGTTGCAGAAGGCGCGCTTCGACCCGGCAAAGGTGCTCAACGCGCTCGCCCAGCCGCTGATCGTCGTCGACGCGCAGGACACGGCGATCGACGCCAACATCGCCGCCGAAACGTTCTTCGACATGGGGCGCGCCGTCCTGTTGCGCTCGCGCCTGGGCGATCTCCTGCCGTTCGGCTCGCCGGTGTTCGGGCTCGTGTCGGACGCGCGCAGGAACCACGCGACCGTCGCGGGCTACAGGATCGACATCTCCACCCCGCGCACCGGGGCGCGAGGATCTGTCGATGTTTTCATCGCTCCTCTGCCGCCGCCGAGCGATTCCGTAGCCATTATGATCCAGGAACGAGCAATTGCAGAAAAAATAGACAGGCAATTGACCCATCGGAGCGCAGCCCGCTCAGTCACCGCGCTCGGCGCGATGCTCGCGCACGAGATCAAGAACCCGCTCTCGGGCATCCGCGGCGCGGCTCAATTGCTTGAGGCGAGCGCCAGCGATGAGGACCGCGCCCTGACCCGTCTCATCTGCGAAGAGACCGACCGGATCGTGAAGCTGGTCGACCGGATGCAGTCCTTCGCCGATTCGACGCCGGCGCAGTGGGAAAGTCTCAATATCCACGCCGTGCTCGACCATGTGAAGCGGCTGGCCCAGGCCGGCTTCGCCCGCCACGTCCGATTTCTCGAAGTGTACGATCCGTCGCTGCCGCACATCCTCGGCTCGCGCGACCAGCTGATTCAGGTCTTCCTGAATTTGATCAAGAACGCGGCGGAAGCCATTGGCGAGGATGGCATCGACGGGGAGATTATCCTGACCACGGCTTACCGGCCGGGGGTGCGGCTGCGTACGGGCGGGAACGCCGAGCCGGTGTCGCTGCCGCTCGAGATCTGCGTGCGCGACAACGGGTCCGGCATCGCGCCCGAGATCGCCGCTAATCTGTTCGATCCGTTCGTCAGCACCAAGGGCCAGGGGTCTGGTCTGGGACTTGCACTGGTGGCGAAACTCGTCGGCGATCACGGCGGCATCGTCGAATGCGAGTCGCATCCACGCAGAACGACTTTCCGCGTTCTGATGCCCTTGCCGTCGATGCGCCCCCGAGCCGGGACCTGAGGCGGACGGGAGCGTGGATGCGGAAGGAGCCGTTGGAATGCCGTCAGGGCAGATTCTGGTCGCAGACGACGACGCCGGAATACGCACCGTCCTGAACCAGGCCCTGTCGCGGGCGGGCTACGAGGTCCGATCGACAGGGACCGTGGCGGGCTTGTGGCGGTGGGTGGCCGCCGGCGAGGGGGACCTCGTCATCACCGACGTGGTGATGCCCGACGACAACGCCTTCGAGCTCCTGCCCCGCATCAAGCGCATTCGGCCCGACCTGCCGATCATCGTGATGAGCGCCCAAAACACATTCATGACGGCGATCAAGGCGTCCGAGCGCGGCGCCTACGAATACCTGCCCAAGCCCTTCGACCTGCGCGAACTGGTCTCCATCGTCGGGCGGGCGCTTGCCGAGCCGAAGCGCCGGCGCGAGCCGCCTGACGACCACGCTCCGGCGGAGACGATGCCGATCGTCGGCCGCTCGGCGGCGATGCAGGACATCTTCCGGGTGCTGGCGCGGCTGATGCAGACCGACCTCACCGTGATGATCTCAGGCGAGTCGGGAACGGGCAAGGAACTCGTGGCCCGCGCGCTGCACGACTATGGCAAGCGCAAGGGCGGCCCTTTCGTGGCGATCAACATGGCCGCCATTCCGCGCGACCTGATCGAGAGCGAGCTGTTCGGCCATGAGAAGGGCGCTTTCACTGGGGCGGCGGCGCGCTCTGTCGGCCGGTTCGAGCAGGCCGAAGGCGGGACGTTGTTCCTCGACGAGATCGGCGACATGCCGATGGAGGCGCAGACGCGCCTCCTGCGCGTGCTCCAGCAGGGCGAGTACACCACCGTCGGCGGCCGGACCCCGATCAAGACCAACGTCCGCATCGTCGCGGCGACCAACAAGGACCTGCGTTTCGCCATCCAGCAGGGCGGCTTCCGCGAGGACCTGTTCTTCCGCCTCAACGTCGTTCCGATCCGTCTGCCGCCGTTGCGCGAGCGCCCCGAGGACATCCCGGACCTCGTTCGCTCCTTCTTCCAACGCGGCGCGAGCGAGGGCTTGCCCCTGAAGTCGATCGAGCCGCCGGCGATGGAGCGCATGAAGCGCTACCCCTGGCCCGGCAATGTGCGCGAGCTCGAGAACCTCACCCGCCGCCTCGCCGCGCTCTATCCGCAGGACGTTATCGGCGAGGCGCTGATCGAGGCCGAGCTGAGCGCCGGAAACGCGCCGCCGCTCGCCGCCGCCGCCGCCGAGGAACTCCGCCCGCGCGTCGCGATGCCGGCGCCGAACGGCGGGGAGGGCTTCAACTCGGCGATGGAGCGGGCCGTCGGCGAGCTTTTCCGCTCGTTTGGCGGCGCCAATCCGCAGGTCGGCCTCTATCATCGCGTCTTGCACGACCTCGAGGCCCCACTGATCGCGGCGACGCTCACGCTGACCCGCGGCAACCAGATTCGGGCGGCCGAGATTCTCGGCCTCAACCGCAACACCTTGCGCAAAAAGATCCGCGACCTCAGTTTGCGGGACATGCCCACCTTCCGCTGAGAGCGTCGCCGCCAAATCGTCGCAATTGCGCAACAATGTTGCACGATCGCCACGAATCTCGGACCCTGCGCAATGCAGCCCGGCGGCAGGCGGATCAAGGGCTTTGACGGGCGCGAACAAGACTTCGGGCGGGCAGGGCGCAGCGCCTTTCGACGACAGCGGACCGACGGCGCGTTTCGGGCCCTTTGCGGTCGGCGCGGCGTTCGTGCTTGCGCTCGCGACCTTCCTCGTATTCGCGGGCTTCACCCCGATTCTGCCGACGCAGACGGTCGTCTCGACGCTGCTGGTCGGCGACGGCCTCGTCGTCGTCGTCCTCATCGTCCTGATCGCCATTGAGCTCAATCGGCTCAGATCCGCCCGCCGGGCGGCGCGCGCGGGCGCGCGCCTGCACAGCCGGTTCGTCGCCCTCTTCTCGCTGGTCGCGGCCATTCCCGCGATCGTCACCGCGATCGTGGCGACGGTTTCGGTCGAATGGGCGATCAACCCGCGATTCATGAGCGACGTCGCCAGTTTCATCAATGAGTTCGAGCGACGCGACCCAGCTCTACCGAGAGTCGCAATGCCGGACCCTGCTGCGCGACGTGGAGCTGACCGCGGGCGACATCGCCCGCAGCGCCCTGCTGCTGCGATCCGATCCGACCCAGTTCAAGGAGTATTTCAGCTCGCGCGCAAAGACGCTCGGCTTCGGCGCAGCCGCTCTGATGAAGAGCGACGGCATCCCGCTTCAGATCGCCGAAGGCTCCGACATCCACCTGATCGCCAGGCCCGACCCGTCCGACTTTCGCGACGCGCTCAACGGCGAGGACCTGTGCGGCTTTCTAGGCGCCGGCAACATCTTCGTCGCCATCCGCCCCATTCCCGGCGCTGAGGGCCAGTTCCTTTACGCCGCGCGCGGCATCGATCCGCTGGCGGCCAAGGTCGCCGAGGACGCCGCGATGGTGTCGAACATGTGGGCGCGGTTCGAGGCGCACCGTCATAGTCTGGAGCTCGGCTTCGCCACCGTGTTCGTGATGCTGGCGCTAACCATGCTCTTCTCGGCGATCTGGCTCGGGCTGACCTGGGCGAACCGCCTCGTCGGACCGATCCGCCGCCTGATTCGCGCCGCCGACGAGGTCGCCTCGGGCAATCTTCATGTCCATGTCGCTGCGCGCGCCTCCGACGGCGACCTCGGGCATCTCGGCGACACGTTCAATAAGATGACCGCCGAGCTTCTGCGCCAGCAGACCGGACTCATGGCCGCCAACGCGCTCAACGACGAGCGGCGGGCCTTCATCGAGGCGGTGCTCGCCGGCGTTCCCGCGGGCGTCGTCGGCGTCGACCGCGACGGCGCGATCACCATCTGCAACGCCGCCGCCGAAAAGCTGCTCGGCGGCGAGCATGGGCTGGTCGGCCGTCCCCTGGCCTCCGTCCATCACAGCATCGGCCTCATCTGGGAGCAGGCGCGGTCGCTCAGGATGCGGCTGCACCAGGGGCAGGCCACGGTGCTTCGCGACGGCCGCGAACGCATCCTCAACGTCCGCGTCAGTGGCAGCCCGGGAGGCGGCGACAGCGGCGGCGTCATCACGCTCGACGACATCAGCGACCTCGTCACCGCGCAGCGCACCGCCGCCTGGGCCGATGTCGCCCGGCGCATCGCCCACGAGATCAAGAATCCGCTGACGCCGATCCAGCTCTCTGCCGAGCGCCTCAAGCGCCGCTACGGCCGGCACATTGTCGAGGGCAAGGACGTGTTCGACCAGTGCACCGACACGATCATTCGCCAGGTCGACGACATCAAGCGCATGGTCGACGAGTTCTCCTCCTTCGCCCGCATGCCCAAGGCGCGGCCGGCGCGCGACGACCTCACCGATTGCGTGCGTCAGGCGGTGTTTCTCATGCGGGTTGGACGGGCGGACGTGGATTTCGAGGAACGGCTGCCCGAGACCCCGGTTATGGCCGATTTCGACCGCCGGCTCATCTCGCAGGCGCTGACCAACGTGCTCAAAAACGCCGCGGAGGGCATTGACGGGCTCGGCGAGAACCATGAGCGCGGGCGCGTCCTGGTGACTCTCGAGCCCGACGTCGGCAGCTTCATCGAGATCGCCGTCAGCGACAATGGCAGGGGCTTCCCGATGGCCGACCGCAATCGCCTGATCGAACCCTACGTGACGACGCGCGCGGAGGGGACAGGCCTCGGCCTGCCGATCGTCGTCAAGATCTTCGAGGACCACGGCGGCGGGGTCGATCTGCTGGACGGGCTCGACCGCGCCGGCGGCGGGCGCGGGGCGATGGTGCTGATGAAACTGCCGCTCGCCGGCGCCGAGGGCGACGCCGGCGAGCGGCAGAGCGAGAAGACCGGATCCCACTGATGGCTGCAGACATTCTCATCGTCGACGACGAGGACGACATCCGCGAACTGGTTGGCGGCATCCTGGAGGACGAGGGCCACCAGCCGCGCGCCGCCCGCAATTCCGACGAGGCGCTTGCCGCCATCGAATCCCGCCGCCCGCAGCTCGTTCTGCTCGACATCTGGCTTCAGGGGTCGAGGCTCGACGGTCTTCAACTGCTCGAGGCGATCAAGAAGCAGAATCCGAGCGTGCCGGTGGTGATGATCTCGGGTCACGGCAACATCGAGACGGCGGTGACGGCGATCAAGCTTGGCGCCTACGACTTCATCGAGAAGCCGTTCAAGGCGGACCGCCTGATCCTGATCGCCGACCGGGCGCTGGAGACCTCGCGGCTCAAACGCGAGGTCAATGACCTAAAGACGCGCGGCGGCGCGATCAACCGCATGGTCGGTTCGTCCCCGGCCCTCGCCAACCTCAAGCGGATCATCGAGAAGCTCGGGCCGGCCAATTCGCGGGTGTTGATCTCCGGCGGCGCCGGCTCAGGCAAGGAGCTCGCCGCCCGACTCATTCACGAGCGGTCCAGCCGCGCCGATGGTCCTTTCGTCGTCGTCAACGCCCCGGCGATGTCGCCCGAGACGATGGAAGCTGAGCTTTTCGGCGTCGAGGAGGCGCCGGATCATCCCCGGCGCGTCGGCGCCCTGGAGGAGGCGCACGGCGGCACGCTCTACCTCGACGAAGTGGCCGACATGCCGCGCGAGACGCAGGCCAAAATCCTGCGTGTGCTTGTTGACCAGAATTTCCAGCGCGTCGGCGGCTCCTCGCGCGTGCATGTCGACGTGCGAATCATCTCCTCGACCAGCCAGGACCTGGCCGAGGCGATCACCGAGGGCCGATTCCGCGAGGACCTGTTCCACCGCCTCTCCGTGGTGCCCATCCGGGTGCCGACGCTCGCAGAGCGGCGCGAGGACATTCCGGAACTCGTCCAGTATTTCCTCGAGTTCACCGCGCACAGCATGGGCGTGACGCCGCGCAAGATCGGCGTCGACGCCATGGCGGTGCTGCAGTCGCACGACTGGCCGGGAAACATCCGACAGCTGCGCAACAACGTCGAGCGCCTGATGATCCTCGCCCTCGGCGACCCCAACGCCGAGATTTCCGCTTCGATGCTGCCGGCGGAGGTCGGGGCGCTCGTTCCCGCGGTGCCCAGCGGCATCGGCGGCGAGAAGCTGCTCAGCCTGCCGCTGCGCGAAGCGCGTGAGGCGTTCGAGCGCGACTACCTCATCGCCCAGCTCAACCGCTTCGGCGGCAACATCTCGCGCACGGCAGAATTCATCGGCATGGAGCGCTCGGCCTTGCACCGCAAGCTGAAGTCGCTCGGGGTCGAGTGACTGGCGATCCCGAGAAAGACCGCTCCGGCGGCGGGTCAGATCGGCGCAAAAATGAGAAGGGGCGCGTGTCACGCATCGTCTATGTCAACGGTCGCTACGTTCCGCTGGCGCATGCGGTCGTGTCGGTCAACGACCGCGCTCTGACGTTCGGCGACGGCGTTTATGAGGTCTGCGAAGTCAGCGGCGGCGCGCTGATCGAGGAGACGCGCCATCTCGATCGGCTCGGGCGCTCGCTCGACGGCGTCCGGATCGACTGGCCAATCGGCCGCGCGGCGCTGAGAACCGTCATGCGGGAGGTCGTAAGGCGCAACCGTGTCCGCGATGGTCTCGTCTATCTTCAGGTGAGCCGCGGCGCCGCCCGGCGCGATCACGGATTCCCGCCGGCCGGCGTCAGGCCCGGGCTCGTGGTCTCGGCCAGGGCGCTCGACCCGGCCGTGGGCGCCGCGCGGGCGGCGGCGGGCGTCGCGGTCGTCACCGTCCCCGAGACGCGCTGGGCGCATCCGCACATCAAGACGCTCCAGCTTCTCCCCAATGTGCTGGCCAAACAGGCCGCGCGCGACGCCGGCGCCTTCGAGGCCTGGTTCGTCGATCGCGACGGTTTCGTCACCGAGGGGACCTCGACCAACGCCTGGATCGTGACGCCCGACGGCGCGCTCGTCACGCGTCAGGCGGACGATTCGATTCTCCACGGCGTGAAGCGGGCCGCGCTCATCACCGTCGCCGGCGGACTTGGCCTTCGGCTCGTCGAACGGCCGTTTTCGCCGGCCGAGGCGACGGCCGCGCGCGAGGCCTTCTTTTCGAGCGCCACGACGCTCGCCATGCCGGTCGTGTCGCTCGACGGCCGGACCATCGGGGACGGACGGCCCGGCCCGGTCGCGCTCGCGCTCCGCAAGGCGTTCCGGGAGCGCGCGCAAAGGTCATGAAATCCAGTATAACAATGATGTATCGGCTTATCTGTCGCCGCCTGACGATATGTGATATGGTTCCGTGCGCGGCGCGTCACAAAAAGGCGCGCATGGGGATTCAATAACAACGCCCGGGCATGGGCCCGGCAAAATGGAAAACAATCATGCCGACAGAGAAGGCGCAAAACCTCCAGGACACGTTTCTCAATCACGTCCGCAAGTCGAAAACTTCGGTGACGATCTTTTTGGTCAATGGGGTGAAGTTGCAGGGGTTCGTCACGTGGTTCGACAACTTCTGCGTCCTATTGCGGCGGGACGGCCATTCCCAGCTCGTCTACAAGCACGCGATCTCGACCATCATGCCCGCCAGCCCGATCACCATGTTCGAGTCGGTGGAGGAGGGGTCCGACGCCCATTGATCTGACGGCCGCGGACGCGCGCGGCGCCCTCGACAACCGGGAGCGCGCCGCGGCCGCGGGGACGCGCACCCGGGTCGTCTGTCCAATCCTGTCGCGCGCCAAGTTCGGCGAAAGCTGCGCCCTGCGCAGTCCCGAGGCGCGCCGCGAGGAGGCGGTCGGCCTCGCGCGCGCCATTGACCTCGACGTCATTGGAGCCGAGACCGTCTCGCTCGCCGCCCTGCGGCCGGCGACCTATCTCGGCAAGGGCAAGGTCGAAGCGATCGCCGCCGAAGCGAAGGCGGAGGCGATCGACCTCGTCGTGATGGATTGCGCGCTCTCGCCCGTTCAGCAGCGCAATCTCGAAAGGGCCTTTGACTGCAAAGTGATCGACCGCACCGGGCTGATCCTCGAGATCTTCGGCCGGCGCGCCCGTACGGCCGAGGGCGCGCTGCAGGTCGAACTCGCCCATCTTGCCTATCAGAAGTCGCGCCTCGTGCGGTCGTGGACCCACCTCGAGCGGCAGCGCGGCGGCTTCGGCTTCCTCGGCGGCCCCGGCGAAACCCAGATCGAGACCGACCGCCGCCTGATCCAGGAGCGGATGGTGCGGATCGAGCGCGAGCTCGAAAGCGTCAAGCGCACCCGGGCGCTGCATCGGGCGAGCCGGGCCGACGTGCCCTATCCGATCGTGGCGCTGGTCGGCTACACCAATGCCGGCAAGTCGACCTTGTTCAATCGCCTGACCCGGGCCGAGGTCATGGCGGCCGACATGCTGTTCGCCACCCTCGATCCGACCATGCGGCTCATCAAGCTGCCGCACGGCGGCGCGGCGATCCTGTCCGACACGGTCGGCTTCATCTCCGACCTGCCGACCATGCTGATCTCGGCCTTCCGCGCCACGCTCGAGGAAGTGCGGGCGGCGGACGCGATCGTACATGTCCGCGACATTGCCCACGCCGACAGCGAAGCGCAGAGCCAGGACGTCGAGACGATTCTGGCCGAACTCGGCGTCGCCGACGCCGCGGACCGCGTGATCGAGGTGTGGAACAAGCTCGACCTCATCGACGCCGACGCGCGCGCGGTGATCGAGCAGGAAGAGGCAATGCGGCCCTCGGCGCCGCTCGCCGTCTCGGCGCGAACCGGGGAGGGGATTGACCGACTGCTCGCGGCGATCGAGGAGCGGCTCGCGCGCGGCCGCGCGCTGATCGAGCTCACCCTCGACCCGGCCGACGGCCAGGGCCTCCACTGGCTCTACGAGCACTCCGAAGTGATGCGCCGGTCCGACGCCGACGACGGCCTGCACCTCACGGTGCGCGTCGCGCCCGACCAGGTCGAACGGGTG
The DNA here is from genome assembly GCA_963822215.1 of uncultured Alphaproteobacteria bacterium. Classification (GTDB taxonomy): domain Bacteria; phylum Pseudomonadota; class Alphaproteobacteria; order Rhizobiales; family Beijerinckiaceae; genus Roseiarcus. Next base: position 1,208,313 of record CAWGGX010000003.1, on the reverse strand, counting down.
AAGCGGCGGTTTGCAGAGGCTCCTGCGGGGACGAGGCGGCTGGACGGGGGGTGATCGGAGCGCTCCGAGCCCACGCCCGGGAGGAAGCTTGCAGCTCTGGCAAGGACACCATCATATCAAGGACATGAGCGCACAAATCTGTCACAATGTAACTCCCAAGCCCGAGTGAGTCCGAAATGCCACAGGGTTTGTGAATTTGGTTTTTGGCGCCGAATTCATGAAGACATAATGGGGCGAGTTTGACTCAAGGGTGGGATGACCCTTCCTGCGGAAGTCGAGGAGCTTATCGCTTCGCTGAATTGCCAAGTTTTGGCGCTTCAGGCGGAGGTTGTCGAACTTCGTCGTCGATTGGGTCTGGACAGTTCGACGAGTTCGAAACCGCCATCGAGCGACGGGTTGAAGAAGAAGCCGCGGGTGGCGGGCAGCCGGCGCGGCCGCTCTGGCAAGCCGAGCGGGGGCCAGAAGGGCCATCAGGGCGGCACGTTGCGTCAGGTCGCCGATCCCGACGCCGTGGTTCGGCACGAGGCCTGCGCGTGCGGCCATTGCGGTTCGTCTCTGGATCCGATGGCGGCGATTGGGGTCGAGAAACGCCAGGTGTTCGATCTTCCCGAGCGTGCGTTGTTGGTCACGGAACATCAGGCTTCGATCTATCATTGCGCGCAATGCCGGGGCGTGACGAAGGCCGAGTTTCCCGATGGCGTGGTCTCGCCGACCCAATATGGCGAGCGTATCAAGGCGGCGGCGATTTATCTCAACATCCATCAACTCATCCCCGAGGATCGGGTCGCGCAGGCGCTGAACGATCTGTTCGGCGCGCCGTTGATCTGTCCGGCCAGCGTCGTCGCCTGGGTGGGCAAGAAGGCGGGCGAACTGGGCGAAGTCTACAAGGCCATCGGCGAACGCGTGGCCGAGGCCAAGGTTCGCTGCCTCGATGAGACGGGCTATCGGATCGCCGGCAAGCTGCACTGGCTGCACACGACGTCGAGTTTGGCCTTCACTTTTTATCGCGCGGGCGAAAAGCGCGGCGACATCCCCACGGATTTGCGGGACGGCGTCGTCGTGCATGACCACTTCTTGCCCTATCGCGGGATGGACACGGTCGAGCACGCCTTCTGCAACGCGCATATCCTGCGCGAACTCCAAGCTCTCATAGAGTTTGAGAAGGAGCCCTGGGCCGAACTCATGCGCGCGGTCCTCCTCGACGCCAACGCCGCCGTCAATGGGGCGCGCGAGGCGGGCGCCTCGGCGCTCCCGCCCGAGACGATCGCGGCGTTCGTCGAGCGCTATTGGGCCGCGGTTCGGCTCGGCCTCGCCTTTCATCGTCAATTGCCCAAGCTGGAGACGAAATCTCCCGGGCGCGGACGCCCCAAACAACGCCCAGGACAAAATCTGCTCGAAAGGCTGAAGACCTTCAAGACCGAAACGCTCCGGTTCATGAGCAATTTCGACGTGCCCTTCACCAACAATCTGGCCGAGCAGGACCTGCGAATGATGAAGGTCAAAATGAAAATCTCGGGGTGTTTCCGAACCCTCCACGGCGCCAAAATCTTCGCCAGCCTCAGATCCGTCGTCTCGACAGCCCGAAAACAGGGCGCCAACATCCTCCAAACCCTCGCCGCCTCGCCAAATCAAATCATGCACGCCTTGATCGCGTCAGGGTAAAGGGCTTGGGAGTTACGTCACGAGCGTCATTTCGTCATTTGAAGTGGCAGAGCTGTCATGTCCTCCAGTCTCCCCGGCGAAAAGCGGGGCGACCTGCATACCGACACGACCCGCGTCCGAGCCGCGACTCTGGATCCCCGCGTGCGCGCGGATGACAGGAGGCGTCGGCGCCTTTTCCCGCCGATCGGATTTCCGGGCGCGGATCCAACCTTTCCAAGAGGTTGCGGCGGATTTTGCGGGCGACCGTAACGGCCAGGTCGTCCCTTCGCGCCGCGTCCTAATCCACTAATAACAAATGTTTAATGCCGTTCCGAGGCGCACGAACGTCCCCCGTCATCCTTCGACCAGCCCAGGATTTCTTTTTTGCGATGACGCCGCCACTCGTCACCCGGATTGGGAGCGCCCAGATGGGCCGGTTTCGACCTTAAGACCAAGCATAGTCCCAACTCCCGCTCTTATACGTGATTCGTTCTGCTTCGCCTTTTCATGGTGAACGGCAGGATCGGCGAGGGTGCGCGCCAGACGCACCACGCCGTGGCCAACGCCACCGAGCGACGACTCCGCGCAAACCCGACCTGGCGATCCAACCCTTTTCGCCCGGCAAGCCTCTAAAAGACCGCGGCGCCTATCGGTCGCCGGCGCACAACCGCGACCAAGCCAGGCAGCTGCGGCGCCTCACGCGAGTCCCGCATGACCGCAAGAGCGAGCAGGGAATTCGGATTCACAAACAGGGCATTTGAATCGACGGAGCAGGGAAAGACATGCGCCCGAACAGGCAACGAGTCGCCGCCGGGACCGAGCTTCGCCTCGACGTCGCCTGACGCCCAATCGGCGCCGTCGCCGATCCCGTCTGCGACGCGAAGCGGCTTGGCTCGCCACAATCACGACGCATCAAGCTGCGGCGATCGCTTTCCGGGCGGCGCGTTTTGTGCTCGCCTTCTTGGCCACGGTTTTCACCCCCGCCTTGCGCCCGAGCCCAAGCGACTTCGCGAGGTCGGAGCGACGAGCGGCATAGGCTGGCGCAACGATCGGATAGTCGCTCTTGAGCTTGAAACCTTCACGATATTCGCGTGGGGTCAGTTGATGAGCCGCCTGCAAATGTCGTTTGAGAGATTTGAATTTCTCACCGCAAATAAGGCATGTAACAGCCTCGGGTGTGACCGACTTCTTTACCGGGACTGCGGGCTCCCAGATCTTCGATGCTCCTTCCGTCGCTGCCGTGGATGTCGTTTCCCCTGAGCCTGCGAAGGCCTTCTTAACGCTCTCAATCACCGAGGGCAGATCAGCAGGAGCTACGGTATTGTTCGACAGGTACGAGGATAAAATTTGCGCTACGAGCGCGTTTTCGTCTGACTCCGGCATTTTTCTCTCCGCGGCTGATTCGAGGATGTTAGTTTCAGCACTATTCTCGCCAGAAGCAAACATGACAGTTGGATTTTTTCGTGGACATGGTGGCGCCTCTAGAAATGCCGGTTGACAGCGCTGCGAAGAATATCTCCGGCTGGCCGCCAGCGGGCTCTTCGGAGATCGTCCGTGGAATCTTGACACACGGCAGGTTTCGGTTGGCCTTCCGAAGGAAACCCCCGATGCTCGGCATCGTGCGTTCTTGCCGGGAAGACGCGCTGACCTTCTAGGATCTGCGAGATCTGGCGTGTTGCATCATATTATCGCGGATAACATGTAAAAGATGGAATAGCCATTGGCGGCAGGCTGGTTCGCAATGTCCGCGACAACGTCTCTTCATGGCAGTGGTATTTTTCCCGGAGATCATTTTGTCTCCGTTCGCGGCAGCGGTGTCCCTCACGCCTTCCGCTTCAGTGCGACACGGTTCCCCACGGCGGGCGGGCGAGCGGCGCCGAATTCGGGCCTGAACCCTTCCGGCGCTTGCTATTCTCACCGATCGTTGGAATTTTGAGCGCCTCAGCGTTGGAGATGAGCTCTTGGAAGCGGAGCGTCGTCAGGTTGTCGTGCTCTTCGCGGACATGGTGGGCTTCGCCACGTTTTCCGAGCGATTCGGCGAAGAGGCCGCTTTCGGCCTGATCCAGCGATTGGCGCGCGTCGTTGAGGCTGTGGTCCAGGCGGAAGGCGCCCGGATCAAGGACATCGCCGGCGACGGGGTGATGGTGGTGTTTGGCGTGCCGATCGCGCAGGAGGACGCGCCGGTCCGAGCGTGCCGGGCCGCGCTCGCGATCCTCAAGAGCCTCGAGGGCGAATGGGACGAGATCGAGAAGACATTCGGCTTTCGCGCCGAAGTCCGGATCGGGATCAGCGCCGGACCCGCTGTATTCGGTCATCTGCAGTCGGGCGGCGCCGCCGGCCTCGCGGTCACCGGCGACGCGGTCAACGTCGCCTCCCGCGTGCAGGGGCTCGCCGCGCCCGGAACGGTTCTTCTCAGCGAACTCGCTTACCGTCTCGTCGAGGGGCGGGTGGACGCGGAGTTCGCCGGAGAACATCCGATCAAGGGACGCAGCGCAACCGAGCGGGTCTATCGGCTTGACCGGGTTCGGAACGAGGCCTCGCGCTTCGACGCCTCGCGTTTTCGTGGACTGACCACCTTCGTTGACCGCGAACGCGAACTGGATAGGCTTGAACGGGCCGTTCGGGACATTGGCGGCGATGTTCGAGCCTTCGACATCGCCGGCGAGCCGGGCATCGGGAAGTCGCGGCTGCTGCATGAGTTCAGCGAGCGCGCCGGGAAATACCGGGCGCTCGTTGTGACCGGAGGATGCACCGCCGAGGGCCGCGAGACCGCCTTCCGCGCCTTCATCGATGTCACGAGAGGCCTGTTTTGCATCGCTCGCGGCGACGACCGCGCGACGATCGAAATCAGGCTGGACGAAGGTCTCCGCGGCATCGGCCTGATGACGGACGAGAATGCTGATCTCATCCTCAATCTCCTTGGCCACGAGCCGGCGAGCGGCGCCCTGGCTACGCTGGACGGCGTCCTGATCGGACTTAGAACGCGCGAGCTTCTCCACAAGATTCTACGGGCGCGCGCGCGCCTTGCCCCGCTCGTCATCGCGATCGAGGATACTCACTGGATCGACAGCGCGTCCGAGGAGTTCCTCGGCGGCCTCATCGCAACCGAGACCTCGGCCTCCCTGCTCCTTCTTCTCACGCGACGGCCAACCTACGCGCCTCCCTGGCTCGGCAAGGCGCGGGTCGTCGAGATCGCGCTCGATCCTCTCTCGGGTCGCGAGACTTCGCGGATCGCGCAAACGAGGCTTGGCGCCAAGCGCCTGCCCGGCGCCCTCGATTCTCTGATTATGGAAAAGGCCGAAGGAAACGCCCTTTTTGCTGAGGAAATCGCAGCGTTTCTTTTGGAGCGGCATTTCGTTTCCGTTCATGAGAATGTCGTCGAATTCGACGCGGAGGCGGTCGGCGTCGCGCTGCCGCAGAGCATTTACTCGATTTTCGCCGCGCGCGTCGACCGGCTGCCGCAAGAAGCCCGGCGTCTCCTGCAGACCGCGGCGGTGATAGGGCGAAGGTTCGACCCCCGCGTCGTGCTGGCGCTGACCGAAGGCGGCGATCGCCTGGACGGCTATTTTGCCGACCTCGAGGTGCAGGATTTTATTCATCGCGACGAGGCGTCGGGCGCCTACATCTTCAAACATGTTCTGTTGCGCGATGCGATCTACGACCGGCTGCTCAGCCCGCAGCGCTCGGCGTTGCACCTGAAGGCGGCGGAAGAACTCGAAAGACGGAGCAGCAACGCGCTTCCCGAGAGGGCGGATACTCTCGCGCGGCACTTCGCCGCCGGGCAGGACCGGCCGAAGGCTTTCCGGTACCTCGCGATGGCCGCGCGCAAGAGCCTCAATGTCTATGCGATCCCTGAAGCGGAAAGTGGATTCAGGAAAGCGTTGACGATCCTGGAGCGCGCGCCGGGCGTCGCCGCTCCGCACGAAGCCGCGTCGGTCATCGTCGGCCTGCTCGAGACGATGATGCTGAAGAGCGACTATCGCGAAGCCGGCCGGATCGCCGACGCCTACATGCCGATCGTGAAGGGGGCGGGCGAAACGCCTGAACTGGTGATCGCCTACTATTACCAAACACTCGCTCTGGTGCAGCGTTACGAACTGCGCGCCGGCCTCGAGCGGATGACCGACGCCGTCGCTGTCGCGGAAAAGATCGGCGATCCGCGGGCGCTCGCCTTCGCCCAGGCCGGAATGCTGCATTGCCGGACGCGGCTCGGGCTCGACACGCGCGAGGAGGCCGAACGGCGCCGGAAAGAGGTGTTGGAGAGCTGTTTGCGCCTCAACGACAACTTCCTGCGCAATTCGGCTTATTTCTTCGTCGTCTGGGACTGCATCTATCGCGGACTCTTCAAGGAGGCGCGGGCGCTGGCGATCCGACAGATGGCGTCCGGCCAAGCCACCGGCGACCCACGCGCGATCGGTTTCGCCAACTGGGTCCTCGGCTGGATCAACCTCGTCGCCGACTCCCCCAACGAGGCCATCGCCTATGCCGACGAAGGTCTGCGCCTCGCCATCGCGCCGCTCGACCGGCTGCAGGGCGAGAACATCAAGACGTCCGCCGCCATCCTGTCGGGCAAGGGTCGCGAGGCGCTGCCGCGGATCGAGGCGCTCAACCGGGAGTTCGAGCGTCTCGGCCTGCGCTACAACAAACTCGAGGGCCCGCGCGGGGTGGCGTTGATCGATGGGGGACGACTCACCGACGGAATTCGGGTCATCGAGCGCGCGATTGCCGCGTGCGACGAAGCCGGCGACCGCGCCTTCACCGGATTTTTCCGCATCCTGCTCGCCGAGGTCTACATCCGGATCCTGATCGGGCGGCGGCGGCCCCCGCTTGGCGTGATCCTGCGCAACCTGCCGGTGCTTGCGGCGGTGTGGCTGTTCGGACGGATGAGGGCGAGCGCGCTCATCGAGACGGCCGCCCGGCATCCGCAATGGGACGCCGAGGGCGCGTGGCGCGCCAGGATCGACTTCAACCGCGGCCAGCTCTGGCGCCTGCGCAGGCAACCGGGGAAGGCGCGCGAATGTTTCGAGAGCGCCAGTCGGGTCGCCGAGGCGCAGGGTCTCGACAGGCTCAGGCGGCGCAGCGAAGAGGCGCTCGCCGTGCTCGTCTGAGGCGTTGGCGAGATTAGGAAATTTCACTTGGCGCACGGGAAGTTCCGTTGCACGGCTCGCCGACGGGTGCTAGCCTTTGGATATTCTAGGTTTGGTTTTTCCAAGTCTATTGTTCACGGTCTTGGGAAGACGGCCTCGCGCTGGGTCGACGCGAATGCCGATCTTTGACGACATTGCTGGCAAGGAGGCCGTCTGGCCGGTCGAGGCGGCTTGGCCCGTGAGACGCGCCCACGCGCTGATCGTTCGCTTCCGCGCGCGCTTTCCAACCATCCACTACGAGATCTATTGGGAAACGCGGCTGATGAACGCACAGGCCTACATCGGCGAGAAGGGCCGTTCGGTCAGGCTATACGGGGGGCTCGGGCGCCACCGCGAAGTCGGCGTCGAAGGCATCGCCTTCGCACTTGCGCACGAAACCGGCCACCATCTCGGCGGCCCGCCGCACCACCCGGCCTATACGATGATTAGCAGTGAGGAGCGCGCCAACCAGTGGGCGGAGGAGACCGGCTTGCCGCTTGTGTTCGGCGAAGTTGTGGCGCGCCGTTTCGTTCGCCGCGGCTTGGCGCAACTTGGCGCGGTATGGAAGAAATATCATGAATAACATAACGCGTAAAAGCTAGATAATGATGAACTTGTCTAAGACATTTGTGAGTAAAATGAATAACAGTTTAGAAAGTGTGATCAGACTATGTTGCATTGATACCGCGACGGCCATCGAGCTTGCTCTGGAGGAAGTGTTATGGGAATGATTTTTAACACACCAACCACCCTCAGACTAATTGAAGCCGTTAACACGGCCTTAACGGGGACCAATTTCATTAGCATCGTGAACAATAGGCCTCCGAGCTTTGTAAACCTGCAAAACTTGGGGCCGGATAACGGATTCTATGAAAATGTTTGGCGAGCCTTGAACATCGACGAATGCGAAGTAAGTGTCCGTCTGCAATTTTGGTGGGGCCTAGTGGATGCCTTTAAGCAGGCGTATAACGGAACAGAAGATTATCTATCAGGCTGGATCGGAAAAGCGATATATGAGGCAATTTCCAACCACGGCAACTTTGCTGGAGTCGAATTCTTCGCCGTGCCGGGCTCGCTGAAAAACATTAGGCTCGCGTTACCGTTCACTCGATTCTCCGACTCCAATAACGGAGGCAAATTGACGCAAGTTATCACAATCTATACCGACATCGTGGATAATTTTCCTGGTGCTCCCCCGCGGACGGGTCATCCTCCGCGGAGACCGCCGCCCGCTCCCAAGCGGCGGCGAAAGTCGAGCGCCGCGCTGGATGAATAGGCTCCTTTTATCCGTCGGACGGGGGCGCGCTCAAGGCGGAAGGGCCGCGTCCCGCAGCGCCGAGGAGCGCGCAGCCGGTTAAAAGTCGCCGAACCGAAGCGAAGGCGCTAATCGCGCCTCTTTACGCCTTGCCGCGCTTCCTCGCCACGCGTTTGCGCTTCGCCGGCGCGCGAGCGGCGCCCTTGATCTTCGGTCTCGCCTTGGCGGCGAGGCTCGTTTCCGCCGCCAGCGCCTCGATCCGCGCCTCGATGTCGGCCCCCGACGTCTTCAGTCGCTCGCCGATGCGAAACGCCTCGTCGTCCGACAGCACGCGCGGTTTTCCGACCGTGAGCGAGATGGCGTAGAGGCGGGCGAGGGTCTCGAGTTCGAAGGCGCGGGCGAGCGCTGCGTGCAAAGTCCCGCCGGTCGTCAGCGCGCCGTAATTGCCGAGCAGCGCCGCGTGGCCCGCGCCGAGCGCCTCGAGCGCGAGGTCGGCGAGTTCTTTTGCGCCCATCGGCGCGTAGCGGGCGCAGGCGATCTCGGCCGCGCCGAACAGCGCGATCATCGGATGGACGGCGGGAATGGACTTCTGCGCGATCGCGAGCGCGGTCGCGTAGGGCGAGCGGAAGCGCACCACCGCGCCGATGTCCGGCCGGGCGCGGGCGATGTCCAGATGGATCCGCCATTCGCCGGCCGGCTTGATCGGCCCCTTCCAGGCGCCGTATTCGCCGGCGAGCGGCATCAGCGCCAGCAGCGGTGGGCGGAGCGAGCGATAGGGCGCGCCGCTCGGCGTGATGAGGATCGCATCGGCGAAGCGGACCGAGATGTCGCCGTCCGACGCGCCGCCGAAGCCGGCTTCGCCGATTCGGGCTGCCGCGGCGACGACCGATTCCCGCAGCGCCTTCTCCGATATCGCCATGACCCCCGCGCCTCATGTCGCCGATCCGCCGACTTACGCGCCTGACCACGGATTTGACAAGGACGACGAAAGCGGGGGCAGGGCGCTTCAAGGCGGACGACGGCGTTGTCATCCAACGGCCTCATCCTGAGCCTGTTGAAGGATGCTCCAGACGGCGGGGCCGTTCGTGGGCCCTGAAGCGTCGTTCGACAAGCTCAGGACGAGGCGTAGTGAGTTGGCTCTCAGCCGTTACCGAGGCGAAGCAGATTGCTCGAGTTGACCCGCCACGGAGGGAGCGCGTCTCGCGCGCCAATAGCCCGTCGAAAGACGGGCGTCCTTCCGGACGCCCTTTGGGGCGGCGAGACGCCGCCCCTCCGATCGAACAAGAGTCAATCGCGCCTTCGCGCGACCTGAGCTAAAGAAACCGCAAGGGGTGCGGCTCGGAAAGAAGCCCGGCCGCCCGCCTTTGAACGAGGGTATCGTGCCGCACGCTTCCGCAAACCTGTTCGATCTCATCGTCGCTCGCGCCGGCCGGCCCGACCAGATGGCGCTCGAGACGCCGGACGAGACCGCTCTGACTTACGCCGCCTTGTTCGAGCGCTCGGCGCGCGCCGCCAACGCGCTGGTCGCCCTCGGGGTTAGGCCGGGCGATCGCGTCGCGGCGCAGGTCGACAAGTCGACCGACGTGATCGTGCTCGCGCTCGCGTGCCTCCGGGCCGGCGCGGCGTTGTTGCCGCTCAACACCGCCTATACGCTGGCCGAGCTCGAATATTTCCTCGGCGACGCCGAGCCGGCGCTGACGGTCTCCAGGCCCGCCGCGCACGCGGATGTACGGGCGCTCACCCATCGTCTCGGCCTCAAGGCGGCCGAAAGCCTCGGCGTCGCCCACGACGGGACGTTTGCCGAGCGCATCGCCGAGTTGCCGGCCGAGTTCGAGACGGTTCCGCGCGCCGCCGACGATCTGGCGGCGATCCTCTACACCTCCGGCACGACCGGCCGCTCGAAGGGCGCCATGCTGACGCACCAAAACCTGTCGTCGAACGCCCTGACGCTCATCGACGTCTGGCGCTTCACGCCGGCCGACCGCCTCATCCATGCGCTGCCGGTCTTCCACACCCACGGGCTGTTCGTCGCGGTCAACGTCGCGCTCTTGGCGGGCGCCACGATGATCTACCAGAGCCGCTTCGACCCCGACGCGATCATCGCCGCCATGCCCGGCGCAACCGCGCTCATGGGCGTGCCGACCTTCTACACGCGGCTCCTCGACCATCCGGGCCTGACGCGCGAGGCGGCGGCCGGCATGCGGCTCTTCATCTCCGGGTCGGCGCCGCTGCTCGCCGAGACCCACGCGGCGTGGCGGGAGCGCACCGGCCACGCCATCCTTGAGCGTTACGGGATGACTGAGACCAACATGATCACGTCGAACCCCTATGACGGGGAGCGCCGGGCGGGGACGGTCGGCTTCGCGCTTCCCTCGGTCGGCGTCCGGATCAGCGAGGCGGAGACGGGCGCGCCGGTCGCCCAAGGCGAGGTCGGAGTCATCGAGGTCAAGGGGCCGAACGTCTTTTGCGGCTACTGGCGCATGCCGGAGAAGACCGCGCAGGAGTTCCGCCCGGACGGGTACTTCATCACCGGCGATCTCGGACGCCTCGACGCCGACGGCTATATCCAGATCGTCGGCCGCGCCAAGGACCTGGTCATCTCCGGCGGCTTCAACGTCTACCCTAAGGAAGTGGAGAGCGAGATCGACGCGATCGAGGGCGTCGTGGAGAGCGCGGTGATCGGGCTGCCGCATCCCGATTTCGGCGAGGGCGTGACGGCGGTCGTCGTCGTCCGTCTGGGGGCGGAAGTCACGGAAGCGATCGTGCTTTCCGCCCTCGAGGGGCGGCTCGCCAAGTTCAAGGCGCCGAAGCGGGTGTTTTTCGTCGAAGCGCTGCCGCGCAACGCGATGGGGAAGGTGCAGAAGGCTCTTCTCCGGGACGCTTACAAGGAAACGTACCGGTAAAAGTAGTCCACCCCTCGCCCCGCTTGCGGGGAGAGGGCCGGGGTGAGGGGCCTTGGCGATTGGCCGCGGACGCTCGCCTCGCCCCTCATCCTAGCCTTCTCCCCGCACAGCGGGGAGAAGGGACTGTTAGCCCAGTCGGCCCGAAGCATGGGCGAGGATCGTATAGACCTTGCCGGTGTTCGACAGCAGATACGCCCGCCATTGCGAGCCGTCGCGGTCGTTCTGGCCGACCTTCGCCAGCAGCCGCTCGAATTCCTGCACGTAGCGCGTCACCGTCTCGCGGAACTGTGGATCCGCCTGATAGCGACGCCGGATCTCGTCGAACGCCTGCTGCCCGGCTTCGGTGTAGAGCCGCCGGGAGACGGCCGCCGAATCCCCGCGGCGCCAGCGGTCCCAGGTCTCCGCGGCGGCGGCGCCGTCGACGAGGCTGGCGATGCTCTGCGTCAGGTCGTCCAGCGTCTCCGGCGTGCGCGGTCGGGGAGCGCTGGGCTCGTCTCGGGAGGCGGCTGCGAGCAGGTTCGACAGCCAGCCGGACTGCGACCGGTCGGCCGGGTGGGCAGGCTGCGGGGCGGGCGCCGCCGTCCACGTCGGACCGCCGTTCCGGTCGGCCGGCGGCTCCGCCGCGCCGTTTTGCGGATGCGACGGATGATGGATAGGCTCCGCCACGATCGTCGGCCCGACGACCTCCACAGCCTTGGTCGGGACGGCTTCGCGCGACGGCGAAATAACCTCGACGCGGCGGGGCGTCTCCACGGTCCGCGCCGCCGGTTGCGCATAGCGAACCGGCGCGCCGCCGGCCGCCGAAGCGGCGGCCTGCGCCGCGGGCTCGACGACGTCGAAGTCGGCGCCCGAGTCGGACACCAGCGCCGCAAGCTCCTTCAGTGCGCGGATCTGGTCCGACACGACGCGACGCATCGCCTCGGCGGTCTCGCTCGTCTCCTGCGGCAGTTCCAGCACCCCGCGCCGCAGCTCCTGCCGCGTCGCCTCGAGTTCGCGCTGAACCTCGCTCGCCATTGCCTTCACGTCCTCGACCGACTGGCGGAACCGTTCGGCCGCCTGCTCGAGCGCGCCGGAGAGTTGGGCGTTGGTCTGGTCGATGGCCGCCTTGAGGCTCTGCGCGGTCTTTTCGCGTTCCTTGGCGGCCGTGTCGCGGATCGATTCGAACTGTCCGGCCGTGGCGACCGACGCGCTGCGCGTCGCCGCCGCGAGCGTCGCGCCGATCTCCTGGGCGCGCGCCTGCGCCCGGCCGAAGCTCGCCTCGACGTTGGCTGCGAATTTCTCCAGCACCGAATCGAAGCCGACGCTGCGCTCCGAGAGCTCGCCGATCAGTCCGTGGAGACTTATCTTCCGATGCTCGAGGGCGGCGTCGATGCTCTGCTGTTGCGACGTGAGTTCCTGCGCCGCCTGCGAAAGCTGCTCGGCGTGCTCGGCGAGCTCGCGGGCGAGGGCGCTGGCGTCGGCCTGCGTCGTCGTGCTGAGGCGGCCGAGGGTCGCGACCTGCGAGGTGATGCCGCCGAGCGCCCGTTGGAACTCCTCGACCCGGGCGGCCAGTCCGCTCTGAACGGCGGCGAGCCGGTCTCCGGCGTCGGCGACCGTCTGGTCGATGGCCGCGCTGGTCTGGCCGAGATTGTCGAGCACCAGGGTCAGTTCGCGGCGCAGCCGATCGCCCGCGCCGGCGAGCGCGCCGGCCGATCGATCCGCGCTCTCTGCGACCGTGTCGCGCAGCGACGCGCTCGAAGCTTCGACCTGTTCCGTCATCCGCTTCAAAAGCTCCTCGATCGTTTCGCTCGAGCGTTGCGTGCTCTCCTCGGCAAGGCTGCGCAGCGCCTCGCTGGAGGCGACGACTTCCGTGCGCAGCTGGCCGGCGAGCGCGCTAAGCGCCCGCACAGGATCGGAAGCCGCGCCGTTCACCGCCTCGATCAGCTCGTCGGTGCGCCGAGTCAGCAGCGCTGCGAGCCCCGCCATCTGCTGGTCGAGGGTCTCGATCGCGCGCTCGCCGGCGCCGGCGATCTGGATCGACACGTCCTGGCCGCGATCGCCGAGCGCCGCGACGACCTGGTCGAGCGACTGGGCCGCACGCTCGCCGGCGTCCAAAATCCGGCCCGAGACCGCAAATCCGCGATCGTCGAGCGACGCAGCGACGCGGTCGAGCGCTTGCGTGGCCTGCTCGCCGACCTCGGCGATCTGGCCCGAGACCGCCCGTCCTCGGTTGTCGAGCGCCGCGGCGACGATGTCGAGAGCGTGCGCGGCCTGCTCGCCCATCTCGGCGATCTGGCCGGAGACCGCTTGTCCCCGGTCGCCGAACTCGGCGGAGAGCCGCTCCAACGTCCGCAGGGCCTGGTCCCCTGCGCCGGCGATCTGGCCGGACACGGCCCGTCCGCGGTCACCGATTCCCGCGGCGACGCGGTCGAAAGCCTGTACGGCCTGCTCGCCAGCCTCGGCGATCTGGCCGGAGACCGCCCGTCCGCGATCGTCGAGCGCTGCGGCAACGACGTCGAGCGCGCGCGTGGCTTGCTCGCTGACCTCGGCGATCTGGCCAGAAACGGCGCGTCCGCGGTCGTCAAGCGCCGCCGCGACCCGGTCGAGCACATGCGTGGCCTGCTCGCCGGCATCTACGATCCGGCCCGAGACCACAAGTCCGCGATCGTCGAGCGCTGCGGCGACGACCTCGAGCGCGCGCGCAGCCTGCTCGCCCACCTCGGCGATCTGGCCGGAGACCGCTTGTCCCCGGTCGCCAAACTCGGCCGAGAGCCGTTCCAGCGTCCGCAGGGCCTGGTCCCCTGCGCCCGCGATCTGGCCGGAGACGGCCCGCCCGCGGTCGTCGATTCCGGCGGCGATGCGGTCGAAGGCCTGTACGGCCTGCTCGCCAGCGTCGGCGATCTGGCCGGAGACCGCCCGTCCGCGGTCGTCAAGCGCTGCGGCGACGACGTCGAGCGCGCGCGTGGCCTGCTCGCTGACCTCGGCGATCTGGCTGGATAGGACCCTACCGCGGTCGTCGAGCCCCACCGCGATGCGGTCGAAGGCCTGTGCGGCCTGCTCGCCGGCGTCAACGATCCGGCCCGAAACCATAAGTCCCCGGTCATCGAGCGCCGCGGCGACGACGTCGAGCGCGCGCGTAGCCTGGTCGCCGACCTCGGCGATCTGGCCGGAGACGGCCCGTCCGCGGTCGTCGAGCCCCGCGGCGATGCGGTCTAAAGCCTGCGCCGCCTTCTCGCCGGCGTCTGCAATCCGGCCCGAGACCACAAGGCCGCGATCATCGAGCGCAGCGGCCACGACGTCGAGGGCCTGCGCCGCGCGCTGTCCGGCCTCGGCAATCTGGCCGGAGACGGCCCGTCCGCGGTCGTCGAGCCCCGCGGCGATGCGGTCTAAAGCCTGCGCCGCCTTCTCGCCGGCGTCTGCAATCCGGCCCGAGACCACAAGGCCGCGATCATCGAGCGCAGCGGCCACGACGTCGAGGGCCTGCGCCGCGCGCTGTCCGGCCTCGGCAATCTGGCCGGAGACCATCCTTCCGCGATCGTCAAGCGCCGCGGCGACGACATCGAGCGTGCGTGTGGCCTGCTCGCCGGCGTCCGCGATCTGCCCTGAGACGGCCCGTCCGCGGTCGTCGAGCCCCGTGGCGATGCGGTCGAGGGCCTGTGCGGCCTGTTCGCCAGCGCCAACGATCTGGCCGGCGACCGCCCTTCCGCGGTCGTCAAGCGCCGCGGAGACGACGTCGAGCGCCTGCGCCGCGCGCTCCGCGACCTCGGCGATCTGGCCAGAGACCGATTGCCCCCGCTCGCCGAACTCGGCTGAGAGGCGTTCCAACGTCTGCAGGGCCTGGTCCCCTGCGCCGGCGATCTGGCCGGAGACGGCCCGCCCGCGGTCGTCGATCCCCGCCGCGACGCGGTCGAAGGCCTGGACGGCCTGCTCGCCAGCCTCGGCGATCTGGCCGGAGACGGCCCGTCCGCGGTCGTCAAGCGCCGCGGCGACGACATCGAGCGCGCGGGTGGCCTGCTCGCCGACCTCGGCGATCTGGCCGGAGACGGCCTGCCCACGGTCGTCGAGCCCCGCGGCGATGCGGTCGAGGGCCTGGACGGCCTGTTCGCCAGCGCCGGCGATATGTCCGGCGACAGCCCTTCCGCGGTCGTCAAGCGCAGCTGCGACGATCTCGAGGGCGCGCGTGGCCTGCTCGCCAGCGTCTACGATCCGGCCCGAGACCACAAATCCGCGGTCGTCCAGCGCCGCGGCGACCCGGTCGAGCGCCTGCGTGGCCAGTTCGCCAGCCTCGGCGATCTTGCCGGAAACCGCCGTTCCGCGGTCGTCCAGCGCCGCGGCGACCCGGTCGAGCGCCTGCCTGGCCTGCTCGCCAGCCTCGGCGATCTTGCCGGAAACCGCCGTTCCGCGGTCGTCCAGCGCCGCGGCGACGACGTCGAGGGCCTGCGCCGCACGCTCTGCGACCTCGGCGATCTTGCCGGAAACCGCCGTTCCGCGGTCGTCCAGCGCCGCGGCGACGACGTCGAGGGCCTGCGCCGCACGCTCTGCGACCTCGGCGATCTGGCCGGAGACCATGTGTCCCCGATCGCCGAATTCGGTCGAGAGGCGTTCCAACGTCCGCAGGGCCTCGTCCCCTGCGCCGGCGATCTGGTTCGACACGACCAATCCCTGGTCGGCGACCGCGCCCGAGATCTGCTCGAAGGTCTGCGATGCGCGGTCGCCGGCCTCCGCGATCTGGTTCGAGACGTCGCGGCCGCGATCCGCCAGCGCCGCCGCCACGCGATCCAGGGTCTGCATGGCCCGGGCGCCGGCGCCGACGATCTGGCCGGACACGTCGTCGCCCTTCTCACCGAGCGTCGTCACCAGCGCGGCGACCTGGCTCGAAACAACCTGACCCTGCTCGGCGACCACGCTCGAGATCCGCTCGAAGGACTGCGACGCGCGCTCGCCGGCCTCTGCGATCTGATTGGAGACGTCCCGGCCCCGGTCGTCGAGCGCAGAGGCGACACGCTCGAAGGTCTGCATGGCGCGCGCGCCCGCCCCGGCGATCTGCCCGGAGAAATCTTCCCCCTTCTCGCCGAGCGCCGCGACGAGTTCGGCGCCCTTGCCCTCGATCACGCGATGCAGGTCGTCCACGCGCGATCCGATGGAGGCCGCAAGCTCTCCTCCCCGCAACGCGAGATTCGCGTCCGCGTCGGCGGCCGTTCTGGCGAGCGAACCGGTCATCGCGTCAATGCGCGCCGTGAGGCGATTGTCGATTGCGCTGGCGCTGCGATCGGCGGCCTCGGTGAGGTCTGCGATCCGCGCGTCGACGATCCGCGCGCTTTGGTCCGCAGCTTCGGCGAGCGTCGTGAGATGCGCGTCGAACTCCTCGGCGCTCCGGTGCGTCGCGTCGGTCAGCGAAGCCCTGTGTCGGTCGAACGCGCCGTCGATCGCCGCGCGGTGGGCGTCGAGGGTCGAGTCCAGCCCCGAACGATGGGTTTCGAACAGCTCGACGACCTTTTGCGCGTGGTCCCCGACACGGGCCTCGAGCTCCGTTCGATTGGCGTCGAAGCGTTGGCCGACATCCTGCAACGGCGCGATGACCTGGTCCTTGAACCGTTCGACGCTGGCGCCGAGCGAGCGGGACACGTCCTCGACACGTCCCGTCAGCGTAGCGTTAATGTTGGTGGCGAGCCCGGACAGGCCGTCGGTCAGCGCATTGACGCGGCTCTGCAGCGTCTCGCCGATTTCGGCCGACTTGGCGTCCAGCCCCTGAATCAGCTCGCGACCGCCTTCGCCGAGCACGCGGGCGGTTTCGAGGGTGTTCCGCGCCAGCGTTTCGGACACTGTGCGGCCACGCAGCGCGAGGCCCTCGTCGATCCGGCCAAGCAGGGATTCGATCGAGCCCGAGACGTCGCGAAGCTTGGCTGAAGCCCGCTCGTCGAGAACCTCGAGGCCCCGTTCGAACTCCGCGGCCGCCTCTTCGTTGCGGCGGCTCAACTGTGCGCCGATTGCGCCCCCGCGGGTGACGAGAGTCTCCTCGATGGCCGCGAGCTTCGCCGCGAGGTCGTTCGCCAGCGCGTCCGAACGCTCGCCGACCTGTGTGACGAGCTCCCGGCTGCGCCCGTCGAGAGCGCCCTCGAAGCGTGCGAGCCCGTCGCCGAGCGAAAGCTCGATGCGGCGGCCGTGCGACGCGAGGGAGGCGTCGACCGAATTGAAGTGGGCGGTCGAAACCGTCTCGAATTGCCCGAGACGCTGGGCGGACTTGGCCGAGAGATCCTCGAGGTGCGCGTTGAACCGCGTGTCGAAGTCGTCGCGGCGCGCCCGCATCACCGAGTTCGATCGAACTCGATGTGGCCCGAGATCTTGGCGTTCAGTTCGTCGGAGCGCTGAACGATCCGATCCGCTACGCTATGCCCGTTTTCGCCGACCAGATTGTCGAGCGCGTCCAGATAGTCCCGCACGCGTCCGGTCTGCTCGGAGAGCGACTCGACCAGCCGACCGCCGCCCTCGCCGACAATGGCGCCGAATGATGTCACCTGCGCGCTCAACGCGTCGTGGACGCCGCCTGCGCCGGCCGTGACGGTCGCCGCGGCCTCGCCAGCCAACGCGACGAACCGCTGGGTGATCTGTGCGGCTTCCGAGTCCAACCGGGCGAGCGACGCGACGGCGGCCTCCTCGATCTTGGACTGGGTCGCCGCGCTTTGATCCGAAATCGCTCCCACGAGCCGCTGGGTCGAATCGTCCATCAAGGCCTCGACAACGGCAGTGTGGCCGTCGATGGCGCCCCGCAACTGGGCTTCCCGCGCGTCGAAACGCTCGGACCACCGCGTGGCGGCGTCGTCGAGGACCGCCGACGTGCTCTCGGCGCGTTCGCGCAGCACCGAAGCGAAGCGTTCACTTGACCCGTCGAGCCGGTCGCCCAAGGCCTCGACAACGGCAGTGTGGCCGTCGATGGCGCCCTGCAACTGGGCTTCCCGCGCGTCGAAACGCTCGGACCACCGCGTGGCGGCGTCGTCGAGGACCGCCGACGTGCTCTCGGCGCGTTCACGCAGCACCGAAGCGAAGCGTTCACTTGACCCGTCGAGCCGGTCGCCCAGGGCCTCGCCGCGCTCGATGAGCGTCTCGTGAAGACGTTCGGTGACGCGGCCAAGCCGCTCGACCAGATCGTCGCCCTGTCGGACGACGGTGTCGGACAGGCGCGTCTGGCTGTCCTCGACCCGGTCCACCAGCGCCAGCGCGCGCTCGGCGAAGTCGCGCGTCACCGTGTCGTTCGCCTCGACAAGGCGTCCCGCCACCGACTCGCTTTGCGCCCGGATCGCCTCGACGGCTTCCGCGCTGCTTGCGCTGAGGCGGCCGACGATTGCGTTGGCATGGCCGTCTATCGCGCTCCGCATGATCGAAGAGGCCTCGGCGAGCCGGTTTTCCACGGCGTTTCCCTGGATCTGGACGGATTCGGCCGCTTCGGCGAGCCGGGTCGCGACAGCCTCGCCGTGGCTCCGCAACGCCGCAATGACATGGGCGCCGCTCGAGTCGAGCCGACCGACAACCGTTTCGACATGACCGCTAACGGCTTCCTTCGCGCGATCGGCTGCATCCGCCAGTTCCGCGGCGACAGCTTCGCTGCGCGAACGAAGGGCGTCGAGGGTCTGATCGTTGCTCGCACGGATGCTCCCGACGACGTCATCGGCGTGAGCGGTGAACGCGCCCGACATGGCGAGCGACGACTCGATCATCTGCGTGGCAAGTTCGCTCTGACGCTCCCGAATGGCCCCGACCGCGCGCGACGTGCTCGAAGCAACCCGGTTGACGACCTCGTCCGCTCGGGCGCTGAGGGCGCCGGACATCGCTTCCGTCGCGCTGGCGAGCTCAGCGGCGACCGCCGCGCCCTGGCTGCGGATCGCCTCGATTGTGTCCGCGCCGCCCGTCATGATGCGGTCGACGACTTCGTCGCCATGAGCGCCGACCGCGTTCGACAGCGTCGCCGACGCCTCGAAGAAGCGCGCGGCTACGCGGGCGCCGTGCCCGGCGATTGCGTCGACGGCGTCGGCGCTGCTTGCCGTGATCCGCGATACGATTTCGTCGGCGTGCGTCGCAGCCGCATCCCTGAGAGTCGCTGTGGTTTCGGCGTAGCGAGCAGCGACGCCGTCGCCGGTCGTCGTGAGTGCGTCGACCGCGTCGGCGCTGCTCGCCGTGATCCGCGACACGATTTCGTCGGCGTGCGTCGCAGCCGCATCCCTGAGAGTCGCCGTGGTTTCGGTGTAGCGAGCAGCGACGCCGTCGCCGGTCGTCGTGAGTGCGTCGACCGCGTCGGCGCTGCTCGCCGTGATCCGCGACACGATCTCGTCGGCATGCGTCGCAGCCGCATCCCTGAGAGCCACTGTGGTTTCGACGTAGCGAGCAGCGACGCCGTCGCCGGTCGTCGTGAGCGCGTCGACCGCGTCCGCGCTGCTTGCCGTGATCCGCGACACGATTTCGTCGGTGTGCGTCGCAGCCGCGTTCCTGAGGGTCGCCGTGGTTTCGGCGAATCGAGCAGCGACGCCGTCGCCGGTCGTCGTGAGCGCGTCGACCGCGTCCGCGCTGCTTGCCGTGATCCGCGACACGATTTCGTCGGTGTGCGTCGCAGCCGCGTTCCTGAGGGTCGCCGTGGTTTCGGCGAATCGAGCAGCGACACCGTCGCCGGTCGTCGTGAGCGCGTCGACCGCGTCCGCGCCGCTCGCCGCAATGCGTCCGACCATCTCGTCGGACCGGGAGCCAAGCACAGCGGCGATCTCGTCGGCGGTGTCCGCCAGACGGGTCGTGACGCTTCCCCCGTGGGCCTGGATGGCTTCGACGACATCGGCGCCATTCGACCGGAGGCGGCTGACGAGATCTTCGGAGCGCGCGCCGATCGCGTCGGTCACGGCGTCGGAACTCTCGGCCAGGCGCTCGGCGACGGCCACTCCGTGTCTTTGGATGGCTTCGGTCGCCCGGGCGCTGCTTTCGGCGATGCGGCCTACGAGATCGTCGGCGAAGCCGCCGACGGCGTTACGGGCCTGCTCGGACGTATCGGCGATTTGCGCCGTCACACGGTCGCCGTGCCCGGCGATTGCGTCGACGATTTCCGTCTGGGCCGCGTTGATGCGCGCGACGAGGTCGTCGCCTCGCTCGCCGACGCCGGCCAGCAGCGTCTCGCCGACCGCGTTGACCCGGCCGTCGATATCTTCGACACGCGCCATCATGTCGTCGGCCGTCCTGCGGCCGGTTTCGACGAGCCGCGCAGCGAGGGTGTCGCCCACGCCAGCGATCGACACGGCGATCTGCGTCCCCTCTGCGACGATGCGCTCGACCGCGGTCGATCCGGCGCGATCCATCGTCATCGCGATGGCGTCGGACGTCGAGCCGAGAGCGGCTGCGAGCCGCTGCCCTGTCTCGTCCAATCGCTCGCTCAGACGGCCTCCGGCCGCATCGAGCTCCACGGCGATGCCGTCGTGCGCGTTGGCGATCGCGTCGCGCACGCGCGAACCGCTAGCGACGATCGCCTCACGTTGATCGGCCATCTCGGCGATGAGCGAGCGAATCCTGCGTTCATTGTCCGAGTACGAGCGCTCGAGCGTCGAGACTTCGGCCTTGACACGGGTCTCGAGTTCAGCCGCACGCGCCAGCGCGCGCTCGACGCCGTCGCCCATCGACGTGAGCTCGCGCCGGATCGCCTGCGACAGGGTGACGACATGTTCGCCCGCGATCGACTCCGGCTCCGCGAGTCGAACGGCGACCTCCGAAATCGCACGCGCCGACTGGCGCAGTTCGCCCATCCGGCGCGTAAACGCGGCAAAGGCGAAGATGAAAAAGATCGGCCCCAGCGCCGCGAGAAGGAACAGGGGTGTCTCAGGACGGAGGAAAGTCTCGGAAATCGGGGCGGATGCGACCGATGGCCAAAGGCGCAGATAGGCGTAAAGGGTGCAGACCGCCACCCAGACGAGCGAGCCGGCGATCGCGATGGCGTAAGGCGCCCGGCTTGCGCGGGGCCTGTTCAGAGCCTGCAGGATCGCGCCGACCGTTTCACGGTCGTCATTGGCTGGAGGCGTCGCGGCAATTGTCGGCTTCGTTTCCGCCTCAGCCGTCGGCGACGGCCCGGGCCGCAGCAACGGCGCCGTTTCGGGCGCCGGAGCGCTCGGCTTCAGGATCGGTCCCGGCGCCCTTGATTTCGCCGAGTCGGCTTGCGCTGGGCTCTCGACAACTGGCTCAATGGTTTCGTCGTCGGTCAGGTTCAGGGCGCTCTCGATTGCCGACATCGCCGCCGAAACCGGATCCGTCGCCGGGTTCTGTTTTGCCATTGTGAACGCCTCGCTCCATCGGCGTCGGCCAAGTACGGGCCGACTGACGCGCCAACGCTTTCCCTGGCCTGGCTTCGAAAGCCCAGGGAAACGCACGCATTAACCACGTCGCAGTCTAACCCGCGGAGCCAGTGATGAAAACTGCGTCCGCCAGTGATCCTTCAAACGTCGTTAACGGTTCTTTTACCATGACTTTTCAAGCTCTTCTGCGCGAGAGGGACGTCGAGGCCGAATCGAACCGGCTTTTTGCGTGCGGCTGACCTCTTGCGAGCGAGGACCCGACGATGGCGTATTTGACCCAAAACGAAGCATTCGCCAATCCCGCCGGGTCCAGCGCGGAGCCGCGAGACGACCGACTGCTCGATCTGGCGCATTTGTCACGGCAGTGCATGGGCGACGAGGATCTCGAGACCGAAATCCTGTCGCAGTTTCGGACCCAGTCGCTGACGCTGGTGGCGCAAATCTCGATCGACAACTCGTCGCCTTTTGCGGCGCAGGCCGATATCGCCCACCGGCTGCGGGGCTCGGCGCTGGCGGTCGGCGCCTGGGCGGTTGCATCAGCCGCCGAGGCGGCGGAAACCTGCAGCAGGGCCTGGGCGCGCGGCGCTCCTGAAGGCGCGACGCGGCTTGCCGAAATGTCACAGGCGATCTCGACGCTGAGCAAGGCGGTCCTGCAGACGGTTGCCGAGATCGACCGCCTAAAGGAATGATTCCCTTAAAAATCAACGGTTCGCCGGCGATTTCGGTGTTGCATGGCCAATCGCGCCCTCGGCGGCTCGACGCGCAAGCGGGCCGCGAGGACGCCCTTTCGGCCGCTCCGCCCATGCTTTATGAAGACGCCGCTCGGCTCGGACGCGTAAGCGTTCCGGGCGCAACCGTTTGATTTGGGGACTCGTTCGGCCCGATGACCAAAGTGACCTTTATCGACGCAAAAAGCGAAGCGCGCACGGTAGACGCCGAGGTCGGCTCGACCGTGATGGAAACGGCGCTGCGCAATTCAATTCCCGGCATCGAGGCGGAGTGCGGCGGCGCCTGCGCTTGCGCGACCTGCCACGTTTACGTGGCGGAGGACTGGACGGAGCGGGTCGGCAAGCCCTCCCAGATGGAGGAGGACATGCTCGACTTCGCCTTCGAGGTCCGGCCCAACTCGCGGCTCTCCTGCCAGATCAAGGTGAGCGAAGACCTGGACGGCCTTGTCGTGACGACGCCGGCCAGACAGGGGTGAGGCCATGAGCGAGACCATCGTCATGGACGTCGTGATCGTCGGCGCGGGGCCGGTTGGGCTCTTCTCGGTCTTTGAGCTCGGCCTGCTCGACATGAAATGTCATCTGATCGACATCCTGTCGAAGCCTGGCGGCCAGTGCGCCGAGCTTTATCCGGAGAAGCCGATCTATGACATCCCCGGTTATCCGATCATCAACGGCCAGGAGCTGGTCGATAACCTGATGAAGCAGATCCATCCGTTCGGGCCGACATTCCATCTTGGCGAAATGGTCGAGCGGCTCGAGACGCTCGGCACGGCGGAGCGTCCGCTGTTCCGCGTCAGCACCGACGCCGACACGACGATCGAGGCCAAGGCGGTCATCATCGCCGCGGGCGGCGGGTCGTTCCAGCCGAAGAAGCCGCCCATCCCGGGGATCGACGCCTTCGAAAACACCAGCGTCTTCTATTCCGTTCGCAAGATGGAGCATTTCCGCGGCCGCCGGGTGGTCATCATCGGCGGCGGCGATTCGGCGCTCGACTGGGCGCTGAACCTGCATCCGGTCGCAAGCCGGATCACGCTCATCCATCGCCGCGACGCCTTCCGCGCCGCGCCTCATTCAGTGAACGCCATGCGGGCGCTGGTCGCCGACGGCCAGATGGATTTCCTGCTCGGGCAGGTCACTGCGGTCAAGGGTGAGGCTGGGCAGTTGTTGGCGCTGACGCTGCGCAAGGAGAGCGGCGAGATCGTCGAGCTTCCCTGCGACGACCTGCTGCCGTTCTTCGGACTCACGATGAAGCTCGGCCCGATCGCCGATTGGGGGCTGAACCGGCACGAGAACCTCATTCCGGTCGACACAGAGACGTTCGAGACGAGCACGCCCGGGATTTTCGCCGTCGGCGACATCAACACCTATCCCGGGAAGCTCAAGCTGATCCTGTGCGGGTTTCATGAGGCGGCGCTCGCCGCGCAGCGGGCGCACCATTATGTCTACCCGGACAAGAAGCTGGTCTTCCAGTACACGACCTCTTCGACCAATCTGCAGCGCAAGCTCGGCGTGAGCTGAGCCGCGACGGTCGGACAAAGCGCGCGTCGGGTCGGTTCTAAAGGATCGGGCCAACGAACGCGGCCAGGACGATCGACAGGATGATGGCCGAGACGATCGCCGCGAGCGCGTAGGGGCCGGTCCGGTCCGACGGGCATTTCATCAGGACCGGCAGGCCGAGCCAGAAGATGTAGATCCCGTAGAGGAGGGCGAGAAAGCGCACGAATCCCAGGCCCGGAACGAGCCAAAGCACGCCGGCGAGCCAGATCGGCGTCATCGAATAGACCGTGAGCTTCAGGGCGTTCGGCCGGTCCTTGGCGGCGGAAAAGCTTGGCGCCAGGCCTTCGATGATGACCGCCATGCAGTAAAGCGCGACGAACGTTGCGAGATAGCGGACGATCGCGCCGGACAGGCTGGAAAAGAAGCCGGCGTGGTGGAGATGGTGGAAGCGCGATCCGCCCCAGCCGAAGACGCCGTGGCGAAGAAATTCGCAGATCCGCGGGATCGCGGCCAGGAAGGCCGCATAATTCACGAATAGATAGCCGGCGTCGCCGGACTCCGGCTCGATCGCCCGCCACTCGGCGGCCGGCGACAGGATAATGGCTTTTGCCCGCTCGACGACATCCACGACGGCCCCCGCTTGCGGCCGTCGAAAGTCCCGACGCCCCGGTTCGGCCGCCAGCGGCATTATAGGTCGCCAGACAGACGGGCGCCAGCATGAGCCGCGAGGACGCCCCGGCATGAAACAAACGCCGCGGCCGTCCGTATAGCGGACGAGGCTTGAAACGACGCAATTCGACGATAGGGTCCATCGCCATGATCGCACTGAAAGCGCCCTGGAACGAACGCAACGGCCGTTTCTCCCCTTTGAAGGCCGTGGTTTTCGCCGGATTGTTCCTCCCGGCGGCGTGGATCGTCTATTTGGCCGCGACCGGGGCGCTCGATCCCAAGGTCGTGACCGAGATGATCCACCGGACCGGCCAGTGGACGATTCGCTTCCTCATGCTGTCGCTCCTCGTGACGCCGCTGATCCGCACCGCGCGCTACCCGAAGCTGATCGCGGTGCGGCGCATGGTGGGCGTGGCGGCCTTCGCCTATGCGACGGCCCATCTCACCCTGTACGTCGTCGATCAGCACTACGACCTCGTCCATGTGGCGAGCGAGATCGCGCTCCGCTTCTATCTGACGATCGGCTTCGTCGCCTGGCTGGGACTGGCGGCGCTGGCTGCGACCTCGACTGACGCGATGATCCGCAGGCTCGGGCCGAAATGGCGGACGCTGCACTCGCTGGTTTACGGGATTGGCGTCCTGGGTCTGCTGCATTTCATGATCCAGGCGAAGGCCGACGTGACGGAACCCGTCATCATGACCGGCCTCTTCCTTGTCCTCATGCTGTTCCGGGTCGCGTTGAAGCAGGGCGCGCCGGCCTGGGCGGCTGCGCTCTTCGGCGCCGCGCTTTCGCCGCCGCTGACCGCGCTGATCGAGGCGGGCTGGTACGCGCTCGTCCGCCATATCCCGTTCTGGGAGGTTCTGAGCGCCAATATCGACCCCGACATGGCGTTCCGTCCCTCGGCTTATGTGCTGGCCGCCGGCGCAGCGCTGCTCCTCGTCGCGCTCGCGCGCCGGGCGCCGGCGACGGCCCGGGCGCCCGCGGCCGTCCAGCCGCGCCCGAACCCGAACCCGGTCAGAACGTGATGGTGGTGCGCAAGCCGATCACCAACTCGTTCTTGATCGCCTGGGTCGGCGCGTAGGGGTTGGCGAGGCCGCCGCCCGGGTTGATGATGTACTGGAGGTCGGGCTGGATCTGCCAGGAGGGCAGGGCCTGAATCTGATAGGTCGCCTCCAGGAACGTCTCCGTGCCGCGCACCGGCGTATAGACGGTCGGTTCGTAGAATTGCAACTGCCGATCGTAGTTGGCCGCGCCGTCGCTGACCCGCGCGACCCCGAAGCCGACGCCAAAGACGTCGTTGTCTCGCCCGGGCAACGGATCGTGCAGGGTCAGGCCGCCGTTGACGCTGACGCTGATCAGGTTGCGATCCTGAAGCGTCGTGAACATCGGGCGGACGAAGGCGCTGACGTTGCGGTTCGGGTCGCTCGAGCGCCAGATCGTCTGGTCCGCGACCGCGTAGATCGCATAATTGCCCTGCCTCTGGGCCGGCATTCCATTGCTCTCCGGGCTCGCGAGCGGAACGCCCACGGTGTCGTATTGCTGGCTGTCGAAATCCTCGCTGTCGTACCAGGCGCCGATCTTGTATGTGCCCGGCAGCGGGCCGTCGGCAGCGGGCTTGCCGGACGGCGTCGCCGCGGCAGACGTGTATTGCAGCTCGGCGATCGCGAGAACGCCGGTGTTCAGCGGAAAGCTCACGCCGTTGGGATTGCTGAGAGGGGTGTTCGGAGCATTCAACGGAATTGGGCTGCCGTTGAAAACGCCCGCCATGATCGTCACGGCGTCGGACGGATGGGCGCGTGCGCGAACGCCGAGGCCGGAGAGCGGGTAGGCGGGCCCGCCGGCCGGCAGATTCGCCGAGGGCAGCATCGGCCAGCCCATCATCGAGTTCAGGAAATAGCCGGCGTTCTGGCTCATCATGAACTCATTATCGAGGCTCTGTTCACCGATCTTGACGTCGAACCGTTCGCCGAAATTTTGCTGATACCAAAGCTCCCAAAGTCGGATGGACGCGTTGGACTCGAGACCGCTCACGGTCTGCAGGTTCATGAGATTGGATTCGCTGACGTCGCCGCCCCAGATATGAAAACCGGCGACGCTCAAGATGCCGCCGGGGAGACCGAAGAGCGGCTTCGTATCCAACTGCACCTGAGCGGTCGTGACGCCGTTGACCTCGAAGCCCTGGCGGACGCCGCCGGTCAGGTTGCCGAACGTTTCCGCCTCCTCGTACAGCGACAGGGCGATCCCGTATTTGGCGAGCGCGGGTCTCAGCCCGCCGAGGTCGCCGAGTACGTTCGCGTTCTGCCAGTCGCCGCTCAAGACGCCGAACGGCTTGGCGGCGCCGGAGTCGGGGGTCGGCGCCGACGCATCGGCGCGGAAGCGCGGATCGAGCACGGCGGACAACGCCGGGAGGGCGGGCCAGACCACGGCGTTAGCCCCGGCGCCCTGCGGCTGCGATTCAGCGGCAGGCGGGGAAGAGGCGACGGCGGCCGACGGGTCGGCTGTTGCGGCGTCGGCAAAGGCAACGGCGCCCGCAAAGGCAGCGGCCGCAAGCCCGACTCGGCGCCGCAAGTCCGCCGGAAGCAGCGATTGGCGCGCAAGCCGCGCCGGGCGATGACAAAGCAACGCGAACTCCAAAAAGTCTAAGCGTCTTCAGACGGCGGCATAATGGGTTTGCAAAACCGTCGCATGACAGTCGGGTTTGGGGTGGACGCCGTCAAGCGCCGCGAGCGGTCGTCGAGGCGGTGGCCGTGGACAGCCGAGCCAAGCCGGCGCCAGCTTCCAATTCCCCGCGCCGAGCCAGCCGGTTACACTGGCTTCGAAGGGGGGCGCGTATTCCCTTTGCCGCCGATGGAGTTTCTATGCGACGAAGAACCTTTCTGGCCGGGGCGGCGCTCGCCGCCGCGCCGATCGCGTCCGGCCGAGCGGACGCCGCCGACGCCTCGGTGGCCCTAAAATTCGCGGATGCGCTGAACGCACACGACATCGACGCCTTCGCGAACCTGTTCGCCGACGATTACGTCAACCACCAGGTCAGCGCCGCCGCGCCGCCGCCGCCGTCCGGCCTGACCGCGAAGCAGGCGACGGTCGCCTTCTTCGCCGCGCGGCTGAAGGGACTGCCTGACCTCAAGGTCACGATCCAGACGAGCCTCGCTGAGGACGACCGGGTCGCGGCGAGCTTTCTTTACGAAGGCCGGCACGAGGGCGTCTATTACGGCGTCCAGCCGACCGGCAAGCGTCTGATGTTCACATCCTGTGATATCTTTCGGATCGCCGGGGAGCGGATCGCCGAGCATTGGGGTATGGGTGACATTGCCGGGATTGTCGCGCAATTGAAGGGATAGGCTTTCGCGCCGGGAATTCGGTCGGAGGGGCTCAATGGGGTGGGGCGCTGTGATCGTGTGCGGGCTCATCCTGTGGGCCGCGTGCGGCGGCGTGTACGCCATGGGACGCGAGGTCTGGCCGGGCGAGATGCCGGAGGTGGTCCGCCTAGCGGTCGCGCCGGCAATCGCCGCGGGCGCGACGTTGGCCGACGAGCTCGTTGCACCCGGCGTCGACGCCCTCATGCGCGCGGCGGCGTTCACGCTGATCGTCGCTGCGCTCGACGTGGTCGTGCTTGCGCCGCTGGTCGATGGCGATCGAGGGATGTTCCGAAGCGCGCTCGGCGCGTGGCTGCCGCTGACGGCGATCTTCGCGGCGAGCCTCTTCACGGGCCTATTCGTACACGCGTGATCTGCGGACGCCTCCGGCGGCTGCGCTTGCCGGGATTGGGCCGGGAGCGGTAAGAGCGGGGGACGTTGGAGCATGATTGAATTCCGATCGCTTCGCGCCGCAGGCCGTCACCCTGCCGCCATAGCCCGTCGAGAGACGGGCGTCCTTCTGAACGCCCTATGGCGGCTTCCCTCTCCCGGTGGGAGAGGGGCGTCCCTTCCCCCTCAGGGGGAAGGTGGCGCGAAGCGCCGGATGAGGGCCTGCGGCGCGATGCAACGTTGTCATGCGCGGACGCAGCGAGGGGCCCATGTTCACCGGAATTGTCAGCGACGTCGGCGAAGTGATTGATCTTGAACGTCTAGGCGAACGCGATCGTTTGACCATCGCCAGCGCCTACGACCCGTCGACCATCGCGGTCGGCGCCTCGATCGCCAACGCCGGCGTATGCCTGACCGCCGTCGCGGTCGAGCCGCTCGGACAGGGCTCGCGGCTCGTCTTCGACGTCGGCGCGGAGACCCTTTCGGTGACGACGCTCGGCGCCTGGCGCGCGGGGACGAAGGTCAATCTCGAGCGGTCCTTGAGGGTCGGCGACGAACTCGGCGGCCACATGGTCAGCGGCCATGTCGACGGCCTCGCCACGATCGTGTCGCGGCGCGATTTTGACGACATGGCGCATCTGCGCTTCCGGGCGCCCAAAGCGCTGGCGAAGTTCATCGCGGTCAAGGGCTCGGTTGCGCTCGATGGGACGTCGCTCACCGTCAACGCGGTCGAGGGCGACGAATTCGAAGTCCTGCTCATCCCGCACACGCTCGAGGTGACGACCTGGGGCGAGCGCAAAGCGGACGATCAGGTCAACATCGAGGTCGACCAGATGGCGCGCTACGCCGCGCGGCTGATCGAGGCAGGGCAGGGCGGCGAACGCTGACGCTTGGCGCCCGCTCGCCGCCGCGTACCCTCACCCTGCCGCTTCGCGGCGTCCCTCTCCCGGTGGGAGAGGGGGGGCCCCTTCCCCCTCAGGGCTAGCGTGCGCACACATTCGATTCGCGGACGAGTCAAACACATTTTTTGCAAACATCGCTTGATCGTTGAGAATCATGTGTGATTCTGTATCGGCCGGCCCTTTGTTTGGAGAGGATCGGCGATGACAGACGTGAACATTGGCTTCTTCGGCGACGTGCGCCTTGAAAAAAGGGGCGCCTGGCGCTGGAGCGCATGTGCGCGCGCATTAGCGCGGGCTTTCGCCAACTGTGCGACAGCCGGGCGGAGAAGGTTGGTCTGACGCGGTTTTTCCGCAATCCGAGAGTGACGGTGGAAGAAATTCTGCGCGGCGCGGCGGAGCGGACGGGAACCGCCGCGGCGGGACGGCACGTTCTGTTGATCCAGGATACGAGCGAAATCAACTATGAAGCCAAAGCCAAGCGCAAGCGTGGCCTTGGCCGCGTCGGCAACGGCAAGGACGTCGGCCTGTTCGTCCATCCGGCGCTGGCGGTCGACGCCGCCGACGGCGGCGTCCTGGGGCTCGCGGGGGCGACGATCTGGCGGCGAACGCGGATCAAGGAGGACGACTACCAGAGCCTGCCGATCGAGGAGAAGGAGAGCAACAAGTGGCTCGCCACGCCCCTGGCGGCGAAGCGGTTCCTGAACTCGGCGACGATGATCACCGAGATCTCCGATCGGGAGGCCGACATCTACGAGCATTTCGCCCGCGTGCCCGATGGGCGAACGCATGTCCTGGTTCGCGCCGTGCGCGATCGGGCGCTCATCGAGGCGGGCGAGCGGCTGCTGTCGAAGATCGCCGCCGCGCCGGAAGCGGGCCGTCTGAGCTTCGATCTGCCCGGCCGGCCCGGACGGACGGCCCGGAAGGTCACGCTGGCGGTGCGTTTCTGTCCGGTCGTCCTGCGTCGTCCCGAGCGCGGCGCCGACCGGCGGGATCCGCCCGGCGTCGCGCTCAATCTCGTCGAGGCGCGCGAAATCGACCCGCCGCCCTCCGAGGAGCCGATCGTCTGGCGCCTGTTGACGACGCATGGCGTGAGCACGCTTGCCCAAGCGGCGTGGATTATCGAGCTCTATCGCTATCGCTGGATCATCGAGCAGCTCTTCCGCACCCTCAAGTCGCAGGGCTTCGACCTCGAAGACAGCCTCTTGCGCGACGGCGACGCGCTCGAACGCCTGGCGGCGACCGCGCTGATCGCCGCCGCGAGCGTCATGCAACTGGTCCAGGGACGGGACGAGGCGGGCGCGGCTTTCCCGGCCGCGCGCGTCTTCGAACCCGACGAAATCGCCGTTCTGGAGGCGCTGGCCGGCAAATTCGAAGGCAAGACCCAGAAGCAGAAGAACCCGCACCCCAGACGCAGCCTGGCTTGGGCGGCCTGGTGCATCGTCCGCCTCGGCGGCTGGACCGGCTACGCCAAAGAGCGTTCGCCAGGCCCTATCACCTTCGTCCACGGCCTGCGCCGCTTCCACGCCATCGCAGAAGGCTTCAATCTCGCCGCCGCCACCTCGCCTGCCCCACCTGACAGCTGAGCAAATCAAATGTGTGCGCACGCTAGCCCCTCAGGGGGAAGGTGGCGCGAAGCGCCGGATGAGGGGTCGCGGCGCGGATCGAATGGCAGGCCGCGCCGCACCAGTTTGCAGGGCACTGTGATGGGCGGAGGCGGAGAGTCTCCCCACGCGTGCCGCTCCAGCAAGCGCTGCAGCGCCGCGGCTGCGAGCGCCGCTTCGTCCTGCCGCACCGACAGGACATGGTTCGGCAGGAAATCCAGCATCGTGTGATCATCGAAAGTCCCGATGATCGTTTCCGCCGGTATCCGTCCAACGCGCTCTTTCAGCCGCTGCATCGCGCCTTCCAGGACCAGAAGCGAAGAGCAAATGAAGGAAGCCGGCGCAACGTCTTCGAGACCTAACGCCCGATCCAGGAGCTCGGCGCCCGAGGCTACGGTATCCTCGGGAGCCTGGTAAACGAGGTCCCGCCAGCTGGATACGCCATTTTCGTGGCAGGCGGCGGAGAATCCGCGGACGCGGTCCGCGATGCTCGGCGATTCCGGATTTCCGCACAGGAACGCCGTGCGATGCCCGCCCTTCTCCAGAACTTCGCGCGTTAGCATCAAACAGCCGGTGAAATTGTCGCTGGCGATTGTCGCGTAGCGCGAGGGCGCGTAAGGGCGATCGATGATCACGATCGGGACCCGCGCGCTTCGGCCGATAACCCTGCCGTAGTCCGGTCGTCGGCAGGGCGCGATGATCATCCCATCGACCCCTCGCGCACAAAGGCTGTGCACGGCGAGGTCCTCCTGGGCTGGGTTCTCATCGGTGGACGCTGTCAGAAGGACCAATCCGCGGCTCCGACACAAGCGCTCCAGTTCTTCCATCAGCCGGGCAAAGAAGGCGTTGCTGATGGCCGGCACGACAAGGCCGATCGTATCGGTCCGTTGCAACTTGAGACTGCGCGCGGCGTGGTTGACGACGTAACCGTAGCGCCGAATGTGATCCTCTACAGCCTGCTGCGTGGACTTGCTGATCCGATACTTTGCCGCCTGACCGCTGGCGATGAGCCTGATGGTCGTGACCGAAAAGCCCGTGTCGCGTGCGATCTCGTTGACCGTCTTTGGCACTCGGTTCTCCGCTCCGGTTGTTCAGTTCCTTGTCGCGTTCTCTTTTCCCGAGGCGCCTCGGGGGTGGCGGTCCGTGCGGCCTCCCTGGCGAAGGCGCTGGGTCGAGGCCACATCGACCCGAATCCGCAAATCCCACTTGACCTCGCCGTCTCGAATTATAAAGTGCTAATACGACGTAGCAAAGCAAGCGCCGGGCCAAGGCGGGCGACGAAAGGGAGGGGACGAAAGACCGGTGGTCGACAGTCTCTCCGATTCTGCAAAGCCGCAAAGCGCGGTTCGCGCCCTCGACAGCCGGGCGACTCTGACCGGCGCCGCCGATTGGCTCAGGAAGGACTTCGTCCTCGAGGCCTCGGGCATTTGCAAATCGTTCGGCGGAATCGCCGCGCTCGTCGACGTCGACTTCGACCTCAAAGCCGGCGAGGTGCATGCGCTCGTCGGGGAGAATGGCGCCGGCAAGAGCACGCTGATGAAAATCATCGCCGGAGTGCACGTCGAATACGACGGCGTCGTTCGGCTGGCGGGCGCGCCGGTGAAATTCGCCGGCGTTCAGGACGCCGAGCGCGCTGGGGTCGCGATCATCCATCAGGAGCTCGATCTCGTTCCCGAGCTGACGGCGGCGGACAACATCTTCCTCGGACGCGAGCCGCTGATCGCGGGGATGTTCGTCGATCGGCGCCGAATCGTAGAGGCTTCCAGCACGTTGCTCCGGCGGCTCGGCATCGCCATCGACCCGCAAGCCCGGGTCGGCGAGCTGCGTGTCGGGGAACAGCAACTGGTCGAAATCGCCAAGGCGCTGTCGCTGGA
Source organism: uncultured Alphaproteobacteria bacterium (assembly GCA_963822215.1). Taxonomy (GTDB): domain Bacteria; phylum Pseudomonadota; class Alphaproteobacteria; order Rhizobiales; family Beijerinckiaceae; genus Roseiarcus. The sequence continues at coordinate 1,176,078 of CAWGGX010000003.1, read as the reverse complement.
CGCGCGCATCCTGATGATGGACGAACCGACGTCGGCGCTGTCGTCGTCCGAATGCGAAACGCTGTTCAAGGTCGTGCGCCAGCTCGCCGCTGCGGGCGTGGCGATCGTCTTCACCTCGCATCGCATGGACGAGGTCGTGGAGCTTGCGGATCGCGTCACCGTGTTCAGAGACGGCCGCCATGTCCTGACCGCCCCGATCGCGGACCTCTCGTCGAACGCGATCATCTCGGCGATGGTCGGACGGGACATCGCCGTGACCCATCGGGACCGGGCGGCGGTCGGGGGCGGGCTTGTGCTGTCGGTGCGCGACCTCACGCTCGACACGGTCGGTCCCCACGGCTGGCGCCGCGTCCTGCATGGGGTGAGTTTCGATCTGCGGCGAGGCGAGATCCTCGGAATCGGAGGCCTGCTCGGCTCCGGACGCACGGAGATCCTCGAATCGATCTTCGGCGCGGCTCGCGGCTGGCGGGGCGGAGAGATCGCGATCGACGGCAAGCCGGCTGTCATCAACTCGCCGACGGACGCGTTCAAGCTCGGGATCGCGCTCGTGACCGAAGATCGAAAGGCGCGCGGTTTGTTGCTGGCCTCAACGGTGCGGGACAACATTGCGCTTCCCTCGGTCGGGCTGTTGTCGCGTTTTGGCCTTCGCGACTTCCGGCGCGAAGCCGCCGTTGCGGCCGATATGGTGGAAAGGCTGTCGGTGCGCTGCAGCGACGGCGACCAGATTGTGTCGACCCTGTCGGGCGGCAACCAGCAGAAGGTCGTGATCGGCAAGTGGCTCCCAACCGATCCCCGCGTTTTGCTGCTCGACGAGCCGACGCGCGGCATCGACGTCGGCGCCAAGCAGGAGATCTACGAGCTCGTCTTCGGCTTGGCGGCGCATGGGCTCGGCATCGTGGTCGTGAGTTCGGAAATGCCTGAGCTCTTGCTGTTGTCGGATCGGGTGCTGGTCATGTGCGAGGGGCGCCAGACCGGGTTGCTCTCGCGCGGCGAGGCGACCCAGGAAGCCATCATGCGCCTGGCGGCGCCGAGCCTTGGCGACCGCGCGGCGGGGCGGACCGGATGAACGCGCTTCGCATTCTGTCGCGCACCAAGCTCTATTGGGGCCTGGCGATCATCTGCCTGATCGGCGCCCTGGCCTCGCCGCACGCGTCCTCGGGCAGGAACATCTTTCTCTCCTACGGCAATCTGACCGACGTGCTGCGGCAGGTCTCGATCACCGGCCTCGTCGCGACCGGCATGACCATCGTCATCCTTCTTGGCGGCATCGACCTGTCGGTCGGCTCGGTGATGGGATGCTCGACGATCGTCTGCGCGATGCTCCTGACCCTGAAGGGATGGACGCCCGCGGCAATCATGGGCGTGCCCGCGGCCACGGTTGCGGTCGCATTGGGCGTCGGCTTTCTCGCCCGGTTCGTGTTCAACGGACTGGCGCGCGGTCGCGACATCGACGCCGGACGTCGGCGGGAGATCGCCCTGGGTCCCTGGCGTGGCTATCGCATCCCCGCGCTTCTTGGTCTGGTGGCCGGCGCGGCGGTCGCCGCGTTCACCGCCTCGCAGGTTCCAACGAAATTCGGAGTCCTGACGGTTCTCCTGGTGACGCCGTGCTTTTCGCTGATGCTTGGCGCGATCAATGGAGCGCTGATCGTCAAGGGGCGGCTTCAACCCTTCATCGCGACGCTGGCGATGATGGTCAGCGCGCTCGGCATCGGTCGGCTCACGGCCGGCCAGGATAACGCGGTCATCGCCGTCTACACGGGCACGAACGCCACCGAGCATTTCGAGATCCTACGCTCGATGCTTTGGGGTCTTATCCCGATGCCGAGCCTTTTTTTTCTCGTCGCCATCATCGCCTTCGGCGCGATCCTGCGCTTCACCACCTTCGGCCGCTATGTCTACGCGATCGGCGGCAATGTGGAGGCGGCCAAGCTTTCCGGCATCAAGGTCGCGCAGGTGCAGTTCGCCGCTTACTGCATTTCATGCCTGCTGGCGGGAATCGCAGGCGTTCTGTTTGTCGCGCAGTACAGGCAGGGAAAACCGGACGCAGGCTCGGGCCTCGAGCTCGACGCGATCGCCGCCGTCGTCATCGGCGGGACGAGTCTGATGGGAGGGCGCGGCGGGCTCGCCGGAACGTTCGTCGGCGTTCTGATCTTCGGACTTCTCTCGGACATTCTTCAACTCCAGAACATCGATTCGAACATCCAGCTCCTGATGAAAGGGATCATCATCGTCGGCACTGTGCTCGTGCAGGAACAGAATCTGGGTCAGCTGTTGGCTCGGTGGCGAGGCGGTCCCGCCGCGCCCGCGCCAACGCGGACTGGATCGGCCGAGGCCGCTCGGCCGCCGGACGCCGCCAAGGCGCCAACCGTAAGGGAGGATATCCATGAAAAGACGTGATTTTTTGAAGCTTTCCGCAATAGCGGCGGGCGCCGCGATGACGGTCTACCTGCCGGCCGGCTGGACCCCGGCGAAGGCGGCGGCGAAGTGGAAGGTCGGCTTCAGCCAATGCACGACGCTCGAGCCCTGGCGCGAGCAGTTCAACAAGGACATCGAAGCGGAGGCCAAGAACCATCCCGAAGTGCAGCTCATCATCACCGACGGGCAGGACAAGACGGACAAGCAGGTTGCGGACGTCGAGAACCTCATCGCTCAGCAGGTTGACGTCCTGTTGATCTCGCCGAAGGAATCGGCCGGTCTGACCGGCGTCGTGGAAAAGGCGATCGACGCGAAGATCCCGGTGATCGTGCTCGACCGCAACGTCGACACCAAGCGCATCACCCAGTTCATCGGCGGCGACAACGTGCTGATCGGCAAGGCCGCCGGCGAATACGCGGTGAAGCTGCTAGGCGGCGCAGGCAAAGCGCAGGGGAACGTGGTCGAGATCTGGGGGGGCATGGGCACACAGCCTGCGCACGACCGCCATGACGGGTTCCACAGCTTCGCCGACAAGGAGCCCGGGATCAAATACCTGCTCAACAACCAGTCCGGCGACTGGAAGCAGGATCAGGCCTACAACATCATGACGACCGCGCTGCGCAACAACGAGAAGATCGACCTGGTCTACGGTCACAACGACCCGATGGCCTACGGCGCCTATCTCGCCGCGAAGGACGCGGGGAGGGACAAGGACATCAAGTTCATCCTCGGCATCGACGGGCTTCCCGACGAGGGCGTGACCTGGGTCAACAAAGGGGAGCTGACGGCGACGTTCCTCTACGCCACGCCCGGCGGCGAGGGCCTCCGGCAGGCGGTGAAGCTTCTGAACGGAGAAAAGATCGAGCCGGTCATCACCCTGCCGACCATGCTGATCGACAAGGACAACGCCGCCGACATTCTCAAGAAGAACGGTCTGCTCTGAACTGCGCAGGCGCCCCTGTCGGCGCCGGCGCCGGGACGGCGGGATGCGATACGAGGTATTGCATCCTGCTCTCGGCCCCGGCCTCGGCGGCGATTTCGCGATGCGGCCAGAAACCCTTCGCCGGTCGTGGACCGCCAACGGCCTGCGCGTCGGGTCGTTTCCGCGATCGTACGGATCGGCAAGCTCCCGGCGAGGGTGATCGGGGAGCCAGCGGCGGCCGGCGATCCGCGCCCTCGACTGGCGGGTCGAAAGACAGGTTGGCGACTGCGTAGGTCGGCGCTGGTCGGCGCTCGTCGTCGCGAGCGGAGCCTTTGCGCCAAATCATCGCTGCCGCGGCAGCGTCGATATAAATACTTACTACATATGTAATATGCGCACAATCGCTCTTTTGACTGGCGGCCAAGATGCGGCGAAGCGAATGGGCCCGAGGGCGACTCGAAAATGGCGCCGCAACCCCTTGAAAAGTCTCAATTCGGAATCGAGAATGGCGCAGGCCGCTGCAGCGCTCCGCCGGCCGGTCAGGCGCGCCGCGGGCCCCCTTCCGCGCGGCCGAGTTCGCTGCGCGCGCGACCGGGCGCGACCCCCTCGCGCATGACAAAGCGCCGCAGCGGCCCGACCGCGCCGAGCGCCGCGAGCCCCGCGCCCCGGGCGAAGTCGAGCGGAGCGAAGCGGGCGAGAAGCGCCCGGTTGAGCCCGTCGACCACGCCGGTGCGGGTCCGGATATCCGGGCGGCGCGCCCGCTCGTAGAATTCGAGCACGACGCTGCCGCCGATGTCTCCGCCCTCCGCGCGCGCCGCGACCGCCGCCTCGACGATCGCGTCGACGTCGCGCAGGCCGAGGTTGAGCCCCTGGGCGCCGATCGGCGGAAAGGCGTGGGCGGCGTCGCCGACGAGGGCGAGCCGAGGCGCGGTCAGCTTCGGCACGACCTGCCGGATCATCGGGAACACGCCGCGCCGGCCTTCGATCCGCATCGCCCCGAGCATCGAGCGGGCCTGCCGCTCGATCTCGCGCGCCAGCGCGAAATCGTCGAGCGCATCGCGGCGGCTCGCCTCGGCGTCCGACATCACCCAGACGAGGCTCGACCGGTCTGGCGCGGCGGGGCCCGGCGGCAGCGGCACCAGGGTAAAGGGTCCCTGCCGGGTGTGAAATTCGGTCGAGACGTCGCAATGGGGGAGGCGATGCGACAGCAGCGCCGTCAGCGCGCTCTGCGGATAGCGGTGCGCGCGGACGGCGAGCCCGGCGGCGCGCCGGGCTGGCGAAGCGCGTCCGTCGGCGCCGATGACGAGCGCGGCGGCGACCGCGAGTCCGTCGTCGAGCCGCGCGACAGCTCGCTCGCCCGAAAAATCGTAGGCCATGATGGACCGGGGCCGCCGCTCAATTCCGCTGGTCGCGGCGGCGCGTGCGATGAGCGCATCGGCCATGAGGTCGTTCTCGACATTCCAGCCGAACGTCTCGAGACCAATCTCCGAACACAGAAACTCGACCGGGCGGGGCGGGAAGAGCCCGCCGGTGTCGTCGACTATGCGCAGAGCCCGCATCGGCGCTGCCTGGGGCTCGACAGCCGCCCACAGCCCGAGCGACTCGAGATAGGCGATCGAGCGGTCGAGCATCGCGACCGTGCGGCCGCGCCCGGCCCGCTCGTCGGCGCCGCAGGCGACGACGTCGAAGCCCGCCTTGGCGAACGCGATGGCCGCGGTCAGGCCAGCAAGCCCGGCGCCCGCCACGAGCACGTCGCAGGCGCGCTCGGCGGGATCGGCGACGCGGGTTTCGGGGCGCGTCGTGGGCCTTGACTTGGGCCGGGTCAGGGGCCGGGGCATGGGCGAAGCCTCGCGATGGTCGTCAGCGCCGCCCGGGGAGACGGCGGCGCCGGACTTTGCTAAGGCGGAGGCGGAGCGGTCAAGCCGGCCTCGCGCGGCGGAGCGCCATAGTCGCACGGCCGCGGAGCGCTTTTTCGTGGGGAAGGGGCGAACGGACGGCATGTCGAGCCAAAAGCAACCCGTTCGAGCCGCCAGGGCGGCGGGCTTTTCCGTCCATCTGTTCACCGCCTCCGGCGGCGCGGTCGCCGTGCTTGCGCTCTACGCGGCGATCGAGCGGCATTTCGCCGTGACCTTCGCGTGGCTGGGGCTCGCGCTCTTCATCGACGGGATCGACGGGACGCTGGCGCGCGCCGCCAAGGTGCACGAGACCGCCGCGACCATCGATGGCGTCGTGCTCGACCTGGTGATCGACTTTCTGACCTATGTGCTGGTGCCGGTGGTGGCGCTGTGGCGCTCGGACCTCATGCCGACGGCGGCGTCGTTCTGGATCGGCCTCGTGGTGACGATCGCCTCGGCCCTCTATTTCGCCGACACGCGGATGAAGACCGACGACCTGTGGTTCCGCGGCTTCCCGGCGACCTGGAACATACTGGTGCTCTATCTCTTCGTCCTGCGCCCGCCCTGGATCGTGAGCGCGGCGGCCCTGCTCGCCGCCGCGGCGCTGATGTTCGCGCCCATCGTCTTCGTCCATCCGCTGCGCGTCGTCCGGCTGCGCATGCTGACGATCGCCATGACCATCGCCTGGTTTGGGTTCGCCGCGCTGGCGATCGTCGACGATCTGGCGCCGCCGTGGTGGGCGACCGTTGGCCTGCTCGCGACCGGCGCCTATTTCCTCAGCCTTCCGTTGCTGCGGCATTCGCCCTGGGCGTGAGGGCGCTCGAAACGGCCTGTCGAAACCGCCTTGCCGCCACGCGCCAATCCTTGCTATAGCCCGCCGGTCGCGGCCGATGAGACATGTTGGTCGCCGGCCTCGTGGCGGAGTGGCTACGCAGAGGACTGCAAATCCTTGCACCCCGGTTCGATTCCGGGCGAGGCCTCCAATAAAATAAGTAGCTTATAAAGCGCATGCGAAAGCTCCAAAAGCGACGTCAGCAATCCGTGCAGACGCGGGGCGGAGCCGGGCGTTCGTCGCCCGATCTTGAAATTCTGAGGTGAAGCGACGATTTACCGGGCGGCGCGTTGCGCGCTGCTAACGAAAGGATATTTCAAATTGAAATTGCAATAATGGCGCTCGTCGGCCAGAGCGTTCGGCGAAATTCGATTTTCGCCGCGTTGGACAAGTCGTTACCCGGAATTCTCCGAGAGTGAGCGGTGCGCATTAGGCTGAAGTCGGATCGATCGACGCAGGCCGGTTTCTCCATGCTGGCGAGCGAGGCACGAGCAGCCATCCAGGCCCGCGGGTTCTACCTTTACGGCCACAGTCAATCGCCCGAAGGACACGAGGGTCAATCGCGGCAAGGACAAATAGCCGGAATCGTCGCTATCGCCAGAAGGCGTCATAGCCATCTGACCTGAAATAAAGGAGGGCGTCCCCGTATGAGAGGCTGCTCTCTTCAATGTGGACGGCGGCGCGCCATAGTCGCCGCCCCGACCGGACATTCCCTTCGGCCTACGACCGTCTCTGTCCGAGCCGAAAATAATGGTCGAGCGGCAGGAACGAAGCCAACGTAGTTCGGCAGGCATTTGCTGGCCAAGTCACAAGGTGAAGCCAAACGGCTCCATGTGCAGTTCGCCGGCCGGATGACCAGCGACCTACCATTCGACGCGTACGTGATCATCGGCGTGGCGAAGCGGGACGATCGCCCGCCTCGGGGATTTCGCACCGCTCCAGGTATCGTGACAGGTGGCCAGCGACGAAATCGTTTACGCTGAGGCGCATTGGCCGCGTCCGGCCGTCGCGATAGTGGCGCTTAAAGTAAAGCGTCCTTTTGTCCGTGAACATTCCTCGCATCGCGTTGACAATGAAGCGTTTGGCGCCGGCCGTTTCCGCGGCGAAAGCATTGACGATGACGCAGTCGCCCTCACGGCATTGTTCGCTTTTGAGCCCGCCGCGGCCTTCGACCCATTGCTCCGCCAGAGTGTCAGACGTCAGCGCCCAGCCCAGGAATCCCTGGACCCTCCGATTGCGATCGACCGCGAAGAGAAAGTGCCCGCGGGCGACCTGATAGAAGAGGACTTGTGACCATTCGCCGAATTGAAGTCTGGCGAAGGCCGGCTTCTTGCTGAGAAACTCGACCGCGAGGCCCAACGCGGCCGCCGGATCTTTCGGCCTCCATACGCTGAGTCCAACGTCGTCTTTCACCTCTGGTCGAGCGAATGCAGGAGCCGTCCAGACGTTCGGCGCCGAGGAAGCGGCGGCGGCTTCTTTGCCGTCTGTCATGCGCTCCAGCTCGGCTAGGTTGGCCTTGGCGGCGGCGTGGCCGGGAGCGTGACGGAGCGCTTCACGCATGGCGGCCCGTGCGCCTTCGATCGCGCCCTGACGGTAACGCGCCGCGCCGGAGAGAACCCAGACGTCCGCCGATTGGGGAGCGCGCCGGAGCGCCTCCGCGAACGCTTCCTCCGCGCGAGCCGGATCATTGAGCGCCATCAGCGCCTCGCCGCGGGCCGAATGGGCTTGCGCCCGCTCAGGTGCGCGCGCGCAAGCTTCCTCTGCGGCCCTGAGCGCCGCCTCGGCCCGGTCGAGCGCCAACAGCGATACAGACACATGCAGGAACGCCAGCGGACCTTGCGGCGACAATTTCTGAGCGCGCTCCAGCGGCTCCAGCGCCTCGGCGTGTCGCCGCATCCCCTGCAGCGCGATTCCGAGACCGAGCTGCGCGCTGGGATCGTCGGGATTCTGAGCGGCCGCCTGATGGAGAAGGTCGATCGCCTGAGCATGATCGCCCGCGAGCAATCTTTGCAAGCCTTGGTCGCGCAGCGCCGAAGAGGGTTCCCCTGTCTCTGGGACGACATGCGGCGTCGAAGGATTCGCTGCGTCAGCAGTCACGGTTTACCCACTGGCTTCATCGCGACGCGCGTCTCGCTTGTCGGACTCGTGCCGCAGGCGCGCGCCGCGCACGCCAGAGGGCCGGAAACGTAACAGACAACCGCATTCGCCAACAGTCCGGAGAGCCGGACAGAGGGGGCGCGGCCGGCCGGAGGCGAACAGCCGACGAAGCGCCCTCGGCGCGGATTCTTCCCGCTCTTTTTTCAATTGACGCAATTCCGCACAGCCTGAAAGCGCAGCTGCACTGTGATTGGGGTCACGGCGGACGAAGGGGAGTCCAACTATCATTTCGGCTGGGTGGAGAACACTGTTGCAAGACAGTAAAAAAGGTGCAACTGTTAGGTTGTGGTCGGAGGCGGTTTGGTCAGGAACTCCTGGAAACGCTAGCACTACAGGGGAGATTTCGATGTTTAAGCAGTTCAACAGTCATAAATTGAATATAAATAATCAGGATGCTGACAATTCGTCTTCTGATAACTCGTTTAATCAGAGTAACAGCCGGTATTCATTGGATCCCTTCGGCCAAATCAGCCCATATCCGCTGTCGCTTGACTACCCGCGCTTCTACGGCATCGCGACAGCCTCGCTGGCGAAATTCAGTTGGGGGACGGGTTCGACCTCGCCGCCCGGTGACTACACCTCGACGGCAAACGCCTCGACTCACTCGTCGCCGTCAAGCGCGATGACAGGGTCTGCGTCAGACGGGTCCATCCCGACGGCGAACGCGCCCGGCCCCGCGTCGCCGACGAGCGCATCGTCGGACCCTACCGCCAGCAGCTCATCGTCCGGTCTCATCATCAACGCGACGATCAACTCCACCGGCGCCCCGGCTGGATTCGCGAGTGCGGTCGATGCCGCGATTGCCTTCTACGAACGCTCCTTCTCCGACAACGTTACGTTGAATATTTCCTTTAGCTGGGCGCCGCTGAGCGGCTCAGCCATCGCGGAGACCTTCAGCACAAAAAATGAATACTCGTACTCAAGCGTCGTGTCGGCTCTGGCCTCGCACGATAACGGAATTTTGGATGACGAGGGTTTGGTTCTGCCGTCGAGCGACCCTTTCTTGACGTCAAATCCGGATATTGCTGGATTTGATGGGAGTCCACTTCCGGCGAATACGTTAGTTCTGACAAATTCGGAAGCCACGTTGTTGGGGTTGACCAATGTAGATGATCCCAATACGGGCGGCGATGCGAGCGATGCGTCTATTACACTGAATTCCTCACTTTCCTATAATTTTTCTGGCGATGGCGGAGCCGTCCAAGGCGAAACTGACGCAGTGCCCGTTCTGGAGCACGAACTATCAGAAGTCATGGGTCGCCAGCTTGGTACTAACAATTCGAATAACAATAATTTGCTGCCCAGCGCTATGGCGTTGTTTCGATATTCTTCAAATGGCGTCGTGGATACCTCGGGCAGCTATGCGAACGCGTATTTCTCGATCAATGGAGGCGCGACGGACCTTGAGCCCAATATGGGCGAGAAAGGAGGCGATCTCGCGGATTGGGGCAGCTCTACCGTCGACACCTTCGGATACGGCAATACGGACACTGCGCTGGAGGTTACGCCTGTAGACTTTCAGGTCATGCAGGCGCTCGGCTGGAACCTGTCGCTGCCGCAAGACGTCTTCGAAGAAGCGCTTGGCGGTTGGGAGACCGACACGGACTGGAGCACCGGCTACCTGCCGGAAACGGTGCAGGACGCTTATGTCGGTGGCGTCAGTGGGGCGATGATCGTGACGCTCAACACCAACGTCACCATCAATAGCATAGCCACCAGCGCCGACGCCGAGTTCGCAATCGGCAACGGCACGCCGTCCACATTGATCGCGACCAACGGAACCGTTCTCAACCCGGAGGACACATCGAGCGTCGCAAGCGGAAATCTCGGGGCCTTGGGCGTCGAACCGGGTTCCGCACTGCAGATCGGCAACACATTCGACAACGCCGGCACTCTTGCCATCGGCAAGGGCGCGGGCGGGAGCGGCGACGGCGCTTGGCTTTACCTCGATGACACGTCGGGCCCGGTGACTCTAGACGGCGGCGGTACGGTCGACCTGGGTCAGGCCGCCAACGCCAGCCAAAGTGAAATCCAAACCTACGGTGATATTCTCAACGCTCCCGGCACGTCAGGTGACGGCCTGCTCAATGTGGACAACACGATAACCGGCGCGGGGGTTATAAGACTCAGCAGCTTCGACAATGAGGCAAGCGGTAAGGTGGACGCGAGCCAGGCGGGAGGATTTTGGCTGGAGATCAGCGCCTCTACCTTCACCAACGAAGGCTTTATCACGGCCGAGTTGGGTTCGACGCTCGATCTAGGCGACGACGGCGGCACGGAAACGATCACCAATACCGGAAACGGACTGACCAGCGGAGCGATCAATATCGATAGCAGCGCCCGTCTGGCGATCAGCGGCGACTTCACCGTCGCCGGCACCGGCTATATCTCTTTCAAGGGCGCCGGCGCCGACATCACCAGCGACGGGGCGGGAGCGACCACGTTCACCAACGACAGTACGATCGTGCTCGAGGCCTCGCTCAGCTCGTCGGGGGCCTTTTCCGGCCAGATTGGCGACCAGGGCGTGCTCAGCGTCAACGACCTGACGTTCGTCAACGACGGCACGGCGGGCGCTGAGGGATCGGGCTACGAGCTCACGATCAACACCGGCGGCAACACCATAACCAACGGCTCGAACGGGGTGCTCGAGGCCGTGAGCGGCGCAACCCTGGCGATTCTTTCCAACATCACCAATCAGGGGGTGATCCAAGCGGGCTCGTCTTCATCGAGTTCGTTCGGGGCGACGACCGGGACGGTCGACCTCGGCAAGGACGGTGGCACGGAATCGATGAACGATACCGGCGCGGTCGCTATCTATGCAGGGAGCGATCTGGCGATCGGCGGCAACTACACGATCACCTCCCCAAGCTCCAGCAACGGTATTAACGACACTATTCAATTCAAGGGCGCCGGGGGCGACATCATCAGCAACGGGCCCGCGCCGGTGTTCACCAATGCAAGCACCATCGAGGCGTTCGCCAACGGCCAGATCGGCGACCAAGGCATCTTGCCATCCAACCATCTGACGTTCGACAATTCCGGCACGGCCGGCCCGTCCGGCGCGGGCGACACGCTGACGATCAACACCGGCGCCAATACCGTCCTCAACACGGGGACGCTCGTGGCCGAAGACAGCGGAATCCTGGCGATCGTCTCCAACGTCAACAATCAGGGCGGCGCAATATTGGCGGGCACGCCCTCGTCGAATACGGTGGTTGGGGCGACGACCGGGACGGTCGACCTCGGCGCGGACGGCGGCGCGGGGTCGACGACCAATACCGGGGTGATCGGCATCTACGCGAATAGCGATCTGGCGATCAGTGGCAATTACACCGTCACCGGCAGCGGCGATATAGGGTTGAAGGGCGCCGGCGCTGAAATCACGAGCGACGGGACGGCGGCGACGTTCACCAATGCCAGCACGATCGATGCGTTCGCCTCCGGCCATATCGGCGACAGCCATCTGACGTTCGTCAATACCGGCTCGGTCTTCGCGGACGACACGGGCGTCACCCTAATGCTCAACACCGGCGCCAACACGATCAGTGACGGCGGCGGATTGCTCGAAGCCGAAAACGGCGCGACGCTCGTAATCGACTCCAACGTCGACACCGGCCAGCCCTCGTCCGGTTCGCCCCCGGGAGGAACCGTCGAGGCGGGCTCCGGCGGCACGGTCATTCTCGGCGCCATCATTCAGGACGGAGTGGTCGGCCCGTCTGTGACGGGTCAGGTCAAGATCGCCGGCGGCATATTCGAGATGCTTTCTGGTTCCTCGGTCAATGTGCCGATCGAGTTCACCGCCGGGGGGACGCTCGAGCTGTTAGGCGCCGCCTCCGTCAGCGTCAGCGGCTCGAACGGCCTAATCACGGCCATGGCCGGCGACCTGATCACACTGTCCAGCGGGACGGGCGACACGGTCACGGGGGCGGCGTTTACCGTCAATGCGTCGAGCGGAACCGGCGTGACGGTTGGCGGCAACACCGTGTCCGGCAATTTCGACGCCGTCGACGGCTCGAACGCCGTCGTTGGGGTTCTGGCCAACTCTCGTGCGGAGCTGACGGGATCGTCCGACACGGTGACGATGGCGTCGGGCGGCCCCTCACACCTGGTTGTTTACGGATCGAACGACACAATCTCCGCGGCGACAGGCGACGTGATCTATGTGGAGGACGCCAACTCGAACCTCACGGTATCCGGCTCGAACCTCGCGATTATAGCGTCCACGGGCGATGTAATCTCGCTGGTCTCGGGGACCGGCGACACGGTCACGGGGACGGCGTTTACCGTCGATGCGTCGAGCGGAACCGGCGTGACGGTTGGCGGCAACACCGTGTCCGGCAATTTCGACGCCGTCGACGGCTCGAACGCCGACGTTGGGGTTCTGGCCAACTCTCGTGCGGAGCTGACCGGATCGTCCGACACGGTGACGATGGCGTCGGGCGGCGCCTCACACCTGGTTGTTTCCGGATCGAACGACACGATCTCCGCGGCGACAGGCGACGTGATCTATGTGGAGGGCGCCAACTCGAACCTCACGGTATCCGGCTCGAACCTCGCGATTATAGCGACCACGGGCGATGTAATCTCGCTGATCTCGGGGACCGGCGACACGGTCACGGGGACGGCGTTTACCGTCAATGCGTCGAGCGGAACCGGCGTGACGGTTGGCGGCAACACCGTGTCCGGCAATTTCGACGCCGTCGACGGCTCGAACGCCGACGTTGGGGTTCTGGCCAACTCTCGTGCGGAGCTGACGGGATCGTCCGACACGGTGACGATGGCGTCGGGCGGCGCCTCACACCTGGTTGTTTCCGGATCGAACGACACGATCTCATCAACTACGGGCGACGTGATCGCGTTGATCTCGGGGACCGGCGACACGGTCACGGGGACGGGCTTCACCGTCGATGCGTCGAGCGGAACCGGGGTGACGGTTGGCGGCAACACCGTGTCCGGCAATTTCGACGCCGTCGACGGCTCGAACGCCGACGTTGGGGTTCTGGCCAACTCTCGTGCGGAGCTGACGGGATCGTCCGACACGGTGACGATGGCGTCGGGCGGCGCCTCACACCTGGTTGCTTACGGATCGAACGACACGATCTCCGGGGCGACAGGCGACGTGATCTATGTGGAGTCGGGCGGCCACGACACGGTCACGGCGGGGAGCGACGACACAGTCAATCTCATAGGAACGGCCGACATCGTCTATGCCGGGCTCAGCGACTCGATCACTGACGGCGGCACAGGCAGCTTGTTCAAGATCGCGGGGAGCGTGGGCGGCCTCACGGTTTCCGGCTTCGGGGCCGATACGGCCTCCGGCGTCTTCGATCTCCTCGGCGGCGAAGGCGGCTACACGAACGCCGGCGCGGCCTATACCGCGCTTAGCAGCGACGGCCACGGCGGCAGCCTGCTGTCGTTCGGAACCGCCGGTTCGCTCGACATCGTGGGCGTCGCGAAGACTTCGCTCAGCTCGGCGAACTTCAAAATTGGATGAGCGCCAAGGTTCCTAAGTAATAGGCTCGTTTGGCGCTAAGGCCGCAAGCTGGCCGCTTCGATCGCACCCTAACCTTCGGTGGGACCTTGAATGACAAGCGTCGTGTCAAAGTCTGAACCGCTGTCTCAGCCGTCGGCCCGATTGTCGGACTCAGCCCTGGCGGCGCTTGCGCTGATCGCAGGTTACTACCGGATCGCGGCCGACCCATTGCAATTGAGCCACGAACTCGCCCTGACCGGCAGTCTGGCGAACGCCGAGGACATCCTGCGCGGCGCGAACCGGCTGCAATTGAAGTCGCGTATCCTGCGAGGAGTCACCGCCAAGCGTCTCTCCGCCATTCCTTACCCTGCGATCCTGGGCCTGAAGGATGGGGGGTTTGCCGTCCTTGGCGTCGGTTCATCGAACGGCCGGGCCCGCCTGGTCGATCCAATCGGCCGCTTCGCCCGAGACATCCCGATCGAAGAGGCGGCGGAGATTTCGTCGGGAGAGGCGATTCTCGTCACCCGGCGGCTCGGGGGGGCCGGGGTCGATCCCAACACCTTCGGCTTCCGCTGGTTCTGGCCGTCGATCGTGCGCTATCGCCGCCCGCTGACGCACGTCCTCGTCGCCTCGCTGTTCGTGCAGCTCTTTGCCCTGGCGACGCCGATCTTCTTTCAGCTCGTGGTCGACAAGGTGCTGGTCCACAAGGGCCTGTCGACGCTGGTCGTGCTCGTCGTCGGCATGGTGACGCTCGGCCTGTTCGAAACCGTCCTGCAGTTCCTCCGCATGTATACGCTTAGCCACACCACCAACCGCATCGACGTCGAGCTCGGTCGGCGGCTCTTCCATCACCTCTTCCGCCTGCCGCTCGCCTATTTCGAGACCCGCGCCGCCGGGCAGACAGTTGCGCGCATGCGCGAGCTCGAAACGATCCGCAGCTTCCTGACCGGCCAGGGCCTGACCGCCCTGCTCGACCTCGTCTTCACCCTCGTCTTCATCGGGGTGATGCTGATCTATTCGGTCAAGCTCACACTCGTGGTGCTGATCTCGATCCCCGTCTACGTGCTCATCGCCGCGTTGCTGCGGCCGATCCTGCGCGAGCAGATCAGCGAGCGGTTCAACCGCGGCGCGCGCTCGCAGCAGTTTCTGGTCGAATTGATCGTCGGGGCGCCGACACTGAAAGCGGCGAGCGTCGAGCCGATGATGCAGGCGCAATGGGAGGAGCGCCTCGCGTCTTACGTGAGCAAGTCGTTCGACGCCGGCGTCACCGGGGCGATCGGTCAGAACATGATCCAGTACGTGAGCAAGATCACCACGGCGCTGATCCTGTTCATCGGCGCGCAATCGGTGATCGCGGGCTCGATGACGGTCGGCGAGTTGATCGCCTTCAATATGATCGCAAGCCAGGTCGTGCAGCCGATCCTCAGATTGTCGCAGCTCTGGCAGGATTTCCAGCAGGTGCAGGTGTCGGTGGCGCGGCTCGGCGACATCCTCAATGCGCCGCCCGAGCCCGTACCGCAAAATCTTTTGACCCTGCCGCCGCCGCGCGGAGCGATCGAACTGCGCAACGTGACGATGCGCTATCGGCCCGACGCGCCCGACGTCCTGCGCAACGTGACGCTCTCGATCGCTCCGGGCGAAGTGATCGGCGTCGTCGGGCCCTCGGGCTCGGGAAAGTCGACGCTGACCAAGCTCATTCAGCGCCTCTATGGGCCCCAGATGGGCCAGGTGATGCTCGACGGCGTCGACGTCGCCCAGCTCGATCCGGGGTGGCTCCGGCGCCAGATCGGCGTCGTCTTGCAGGAGAACATCCTGTTCAACCGCTCGATCCACGAGAACATCGCGCTCGGGGACCCGGCCATGGCGCGCGTCATGGTGATGCAGGCGGCGCGGCTCGCCGGCGCTGACGAGTTCATCGCCCAGCTCCCGCAGGGCTACGACACAATGATCGAAGAGCGGGGGGCGAACCTGTCCGGCGGGCAGCGCCAGCGGATCGCCATCGCCCGTGCGCTGGTCACCAATCCGCGCATCCTCATCCTCGACGAGGCGACCTCGGCGCTCGACTACGACAGTGAGCGGATCATCCAGGACAACATGCGCGCGATCGTGCGCGGGCGAACCGTGATCGTCATCGCCCATCGCCTTGCCGCTGTCCGTCCCTGCACCCGCATCGTCGGCATGCAGCGGGGCGAGATTGTCGAGGTCGGTTCGCACGAGGAGCTCCTGAGGCGGGAGGGCGGTCTCTACGCCCACCTGTGGGAACTGCAGAGCGATCAGGCGAGGACGCGGGCATGAACGAACGCGCCGCTCCGCCTCCCGCCCCGCCGCAAGGGTCGCGGCCTCAGCCGCGGCCCACGGTCACGGGCCGTGACCGCGAATTCCTGCCGGCGGCGCTCGAGATCCTCGAGTCTCCGCCGCCCCCGGCGCCGCTCGTGCTGATCGGAACGATCTGCGCCTTCGCCCTCGCCGCGCTCGTCTGGTCCTTCTTCGGCCGCCTCGACGTGCACGCGATCGGGCAGGGCAAGATCGAGACAGCCGGCCATTCCAAGGTGATCGAGCCGCTCGATCCCGGCAAGATCGCGGCGATCCATGTCGAGGCCGGCCAGCCGGTCAGGGCGGGCGATCTCCTCTTCGAGCTCGACCCGGCAGAGGCGCACGCGGATGCAACCGCCGCCGAGGACGCGCTCAACGCCAGCCGCGCCGAGATCGCGCGGCGCCGCTTTGCGATCGAGGTCGTCCGGAGCGCCGGAATCGAAGAAGCGCGCGCGGCCGGCGACCAGGACGACTTCGCGGCTCAGAAAGCGACAAGTGGGGCAGACGGCTCCACGGACCAGAGAGCGATTGCGCCGAGCCCCGTCGAGGCGCTCGCCGGCCAGCCAGAGCTTGCGATCGCCTGGGACGAGGCGACTCCGGAGTCGTTCCGCCTGCGCGAGGAAGCGGTGCTACGCGCCGATCTCGCCCAACTCTCGGACGCGCTCAAAGCGCTGGACAAGCAGATGGCGCAGAAACTCGCGAGCCGGAAGCGCCTCGACATGAGCATCGCCTTCCAGCGCACCCTGATGGACACGCTCAATGAGCGCGTCGCGACGCGCCAGGAGGCGATCGACAAGCAGGTCGGCACCAAAATCAACCTTTACGACGCTAAGGAGGAGCTGGAGAAATCTCAATCGCAGCTCGCCTCCGACGAGGGCCAGTTGATCGAGACCGACGCGGCGCTGAAAGAGCTTGAGAGCGAGAAGGCCAAGACGGTCTCGCAGTTCATCGCCGACAATCAGAACAAGTTCGCCGAGGCCTCGCGCAAGGCCGACGAAGCGCGCGAGGGGCTCGCCAAGGCCGCAGCTCGCGAGGCGCACACCAAGCTGTATGCTCCGATCGACGGCGTCGTGCAGCAGACGACGGTGACCACGATCGGGCAGGTCGTCACCACTGGCCAGCAACTCTCGGCGATTACGCCGATCGGCGGCAGGCTCCGGGTTGAAGCGCTCGTCGCCAATCTCGACATCGGCTTCGTTAAACTCGGCCAGCCGGCCGTGATCAAGGTCGACGCCTTCCCGTTCACCCGCTTCGGCGTGCTGCACGGCAAGGTGGTCAAGATCGCCTCGGCCGCAATCCCGGAAGAGGAAGCCAAGCGGTCGCTTGCCAACGCCGCCGCGGCGAACCCGGCGCAACAGCCGGGGGCCGGCCCCGGTCAGCCGGAAAGCTTCGTCTTTCCCGTCACCGTCTCCCTCGACGAGACGGCGATGAACATCGACAACGCCATCATCCCCCTCACCCCCGGCATGACCGTCACCGTCGAAATCAAGACCGACTCTCGCAGGGTGATCGACTACCTGCTGTCGCCGCTCGCTCGCATCGCGTCGGAAGCCGCGAGAGAGAGGTAGGGCGAAGCAGCAATGCAGCCTTGTTGGAACTATCAAATGAAGCGGATCACAAAAAAAACTATTCGCGAGATGACGTAGGTCCGCTTCATCGCCAAATCCGCATCAGATCAACGTCTTGGTTCAACCAACTCGGCAAGATGTCAGGACTCGCTCAGGCGGCGTCGATCGTCCGCTCCGCTCTACTCTAATACCAGCCGCCTGTGAGGGTGACTCTGTCGGGATTGAACGAAGCCGCTATCGCGGCGGAAGCGGAAGCGAGCGGATGATCGGCGGGATGGAGTGAATGTCCTCCTGCCTGAGAGGATGGGGTGTTCAGTAGCCCCCTCTCAGGCAGGAGTTTCAGATGGCCGAGATGAGCCCTCTGCGTCGCCGGATGGTCGAGGACATGACGATCCGCAATCTGTCGCCGGCGACCCAGCAATCGTACATCCACGCGGTTTCGAAGTTCAGCCGATATTTCGGCCATTCGCCGGATCGGCTCGGGTTGGAAGACGTCCGCGCCTACCAGGTGCATTTGATCTCGAAAGGGATCTCCTGGGCGTCGCTCAATCAGGTCGTGTGCGCGCTGCGTTTCTTCTACGGGGTGACGCTCGGCGACGAGGCGATCCCGGAGCGGATCGCCTACGCCCGCGAGCCGCGCAAGCTGCCGGCCGTGTTGAGCGCCGGCGAAGTCGTCGCTTTCTTGAAGCCGTCTCGAGCCTCAAGGCTCGGGTCACGCTGACCACCGCCTATGCCGCAGGCTTGCGGGTGTCAGAGGTCGTCGGCCTGAAGGCGCCCGACATCGACAGCGACCGCATGGTCATCCGGGTCGAATGCGGCAAGGGCGGCAAGGAGCGCTACGTCATGTTGTCCGAGCAATTGCTCGGCATCCTGCGCAGCTACTGGCGTCTCGCGCATCCCGAACGGTTTTTGTTCCCGGGTCGCGACAAGCACAGGCCGATCGAGCCGACGGTCCTGCACGCCGCCTGCCGTTCGGCGCGCGTCGCGGCCGGCATCGACAAGCGCGTGAGCGTGCACGTTCTGCGCCACAGCTTCGCGACCCATCTCCTGGAGAGCGGCGTCGACATTCGCATCATCCAGGTCTTGCTCGGACACGAGAATCTGTCGACGACGGCGCGCTACACGCACGTGTCATCGCAGGTGATCGCCAGGACTGAGAGCCCTCTCGACCGGCTCTCGCTGCAGGTGACGCCGCCGGAGTAGCCGGTGACGGCGCGGCCGGCGTTCGAACTGGCCGATGTCTTCCACCGTCACGGCGAGACTTACGAACGAGCGAACGCCGGACATCTCGGGCGCGTCGAGCGGCGCGTGATCGGAGCGATCACGGCCTGCCGCACGGCGTCGCTCGGCGGTCATGTCGAGCTCTGCGACGATTGCGGGCTCACCCGCATCGCTTACAACTCGTGCAGAAACCGCCATTGCGGGAAGTGTCAGGGGTCGGCGCGCGCGGAGTGGCTCGCTGCTCGTCAGGCCGAACTGCTGCCGGTTCCCTACTTCCACGTGGTCTTCACCCTGCCGCCGGCGGCGGCCGGGATCGCTTTCCAGAACAAGCAAACGGTCTACGGCCTGTTGATGCGCGCCGCCGCCCAGGCGCTCATGACGCTTGCCGCCGAGCGTCTGGGCGCCAGGATCGGCCTCATCGCCGTCCTGCATACCTGGGGACAGACGCTGACCCACCACCCCCATGTCCATTGTCTGGTTCCCGGCGGCGGCGTTGCCCTCGATGGTCAGCGATGGGTCTGCAAACCCAACTTCCTGCTCTCCGTCCGCGCCCTGTCGAAGACCTTCCGCCGCCTGTTCCTCGACGGCCTGGAAACCGCTTTCCGGCGCGGCGAACTCGGTTTCTTCGGCGACCTGGTCCCGCTCGCCGAGGCCGCCGCGTTCGCCGAACGCATGCGCGCTCTGCGCCAAGGCCCCTTCGTCGTCTACGCCAAGCCGCCATTCGGCGGACCCGCGCGCGTGCTCGCCTATCTCGCCCGCTACACGCATCGAACCGCCATCGCCAATACGAGGCTCGTAGTCGTCGGCGACGATGAAGTCGCGTTCTCCTACAAGGACTATCGTCGCGGCGGGCGCCCCCGCGTCATGCGCCTCGCCCCGCACGAGTTCATCCGGCGTTTCCTGCTCCACGTCCTGCCCGACGGCTTTCACCGCATCCGGCACTACGGCTTTCTCGCCAAGGGCGACCGAGGCGAGAGCCTCGCGCGCTTGCGCCGCCTGCTTCAGCCCCAGCCGACCGGCGAGCCCGCCGCCGCCAGCGAGCCACAGCCAGACAAACACGCCCGCGAGCCGTTTGCCCGCTGCCCGGATTGCGGCG
This sequence comes from uncultured Alphaproteobacteria bacterium, assembly GCA_963822215.1. Lineage (GTDB taxonomy): Bacteria > Pseudomonadota > Alphaproteobacteria > Rhizobiales > Beijerinckiaceae > Roseiarcus. The sequence goes on along the minus strand of CAWGGX010000003.1, from coordinate 1,156,186 downwards.
GTCTCATGCGCCGCATCGGCCTCGTTGACCCGGCCGCCGCATTCCGCTGCGACACATCATGACCTCGAGTCTCGCCCCCACCTCGATCGCCCGTCCTCGCCCCCACCACCAAGCCGCTCAAGCCGCCGGCGATGAGGCTTCTTGCCGTCGCCGCTCCGCTTCGACCCAGATCCCCTCTCTGCTAACCCTCCAGAGCGCGCCCGAATCCCGCCGCCGCGCCTCCGAATCGCTCAACGGTCTCCTCCAGCTGAACGCGCAGGGCAAAGACGCGCCGTCAAACCCGAGCGCCCTCGCGCGCTTTCCCCATAGCGCCTGACCAGCCCGCGCCTTCGTTCAATCCGGCTTATGTGAGGTCGCCTTCCGTGACCCACAAACCTGTGCGCCGGCGACCTCACATAACCCTCCAGATTCACGTGTGACCCCAGGAGACCTGCATGCGTCCCGGCTTCAAGCCGGGTAAGCGACCCTATAAGCGCAAGCGAAATGGGAACCGATGCTCATGCAGGAGTTGGAGAACGTAATAGTACCTGAAGCGCGAGACGAATAACTCGCGTGACCGGCAACGGCGGATCGTGAGTGATCCGGGGAAGGACGTTCGTGGAAGGTTCGGGACAGGATCGGTCGAGACAGATGAGAAAGGAGCGTGCAGATGGAAAGTTGCCTATGTGAAAAACCCGAACGTCACGCCCCGAGGAGACTGTCGGACTATCTCAGTCTCGAAGGTCTGAAGCAGAGGGTCCACTCACTGGTGGACAAGGTTTACTCACGCAAGAACTTGATGCTTGCGTGGGAGCGCGTTCGAGCCAATCAGGGGGCAGGCGGGACCGATGGGATAAGCGTCGAAGCTTTTGAGGCCAATCTGGAAGACAATCTGGAACGGCTGCATCGAGAGCTTCGGGACGGAACCTATCAACCGCAACCCGTGCGACGGATAGAGATACCGAAAAGAGGATCTCCGGGGAAGACGAGGCCGTTAGGCATTCCCTCGGTCTACGACCGGGTGTGCCAGCAGGCGATGGTCAACCGTCTGGAGCCGATCTTCGAGGGAGTCTTCGATCCGAGCAGCTTTGGGTATCGGAAGGGTCGCAAGACGGCCGACGCTCTGAGCAAGATTTGGCGCGAGGTGGAGGCTGGAAACGAGTGGATCGTTGACGCGGATTTAAAAGACTATTTTGGGTCCGTGGACCACGAAAAGCTCATGGCTCTTGTCGGGAAGCAAGTCGCCGACGGCCGGGTGCTGAAGCTCATTCAGCAAACGCTCACGGCGGGCTACCAAGATGAGGGCCGCCGGCATGAAACCCCACGGGGAACTCCACAAGGCGGGGTCATCTCGCCGCTGTTGAGCAATATCCTTCTCACGCCCTTCGACAAGGAGATGAGGCGGCAAGGATATCAACTCACTCGGTGGGCGGATGACTGGGTTGTGACCTGTCGAAACCGAGCTGAAGCAGAGCATGCTTTGGCTCGGGCGGAAAAGATACTCGAACAACTCGGCGTCACGCTCAACCGGGAAAAGACCCGGATTGTGCACGTGGCCCATGGGTTCGAGTTTCTGGGATTTAAGATCAAACGCGGACAAAGGCAGTTCAAGCTGTCCCGCGATCGGATTAAATCCAACCTGAACCGACAGAATCTCTACGCCATTCCCGCGCAGAAGGCGGTGGACCGGTTCAAAGACCAGATCAGGGCCCTGACGAAGAGGCGCGTGCCTCTACGAATGGGGGAATTGATCAACACGATCAATCCGATCATCCGAGGATGGGGAAACTACTTCTGTCGCTCCCATGTCAGGAAGCTCTTTCACCAGCTCGACGGATGGATCGTACGAAGGCTGTGGTCGCACCGCGCGAAGCGATGGAGGAACACAGGCTGGAAGCACTATCCGACGAAACGGCTGCGTGGCGAGGAGTTCAAGCTGGTCGGCCTCGTCTCACTGATACCGTCTCTTCAGACTGCGAAAGCCCATTCATGAAAGCTGGATGCGGGAAAACTGCACGTCCAGTTTGAGCGGCGGACGGAGGTTAGCGCAAAGGCAACTGAGCGCGCCTCCTCCGACCCGACAGGGCTGCGGTGAGAGCCGCGAGAGGTCCGGCTAGCAAAACCGGGTCGAGGGAAGGCAGGGTAGGAAGGTGGACGCGTGAAGGCCAGGGCGGCGGCAAGAGGAGCGCCGGAAGTGTCCGCAAGGACTAGGCAAGGCGCAGAAGCCCGGGACTTGTCCTGGGTGGAAGCTGCGGTGTGGACGGAGCGCATGGTGTCGGCGCTGGTCAACGGCGTCAAAGGAGGACGATGGTTCAGCCTGATCGATAAGGTGTTCGCCCCTGCGACGCTGGCCCTGGGTTATGAGAAAGTCGCGTCCAAGGGCGGGGCGGCGGGAGTGGACGGGCAGAGCCTCGAACGGTTTGCGGCCCGGTCGGAGATCTATCTGGCCGAGCTGTCGACGGAGCTGCGGGAAGGGCGATACCGACCCCAGCCCGTCCGACGGGTGGAGATCCCGAAGGGCGACGGCGGACTGCGGCCGCTGGGCATCCCAGCGGTCAAGGACCGGATCGCGCAAGCGGCGATGAAACTGGTCATCGAACCGATCTTCGAGGCGCAGTTCCTGGAGGGGAGCTACGGCTTCCGTCCGGGACGGGGTTGCCATGACGCGCTGCGCGAGGTGGATCGGCTGATCAAGCAAGGCTTCACCCATGTGGTTGACGCCGATCTGGCCAACTGCTTCGGCAGCATCCCGCACGAGCCGCTGTTGCAACGGGTGGGCGAGCGCATCAGCGATGGGCGCATCCTCGACCTGCTGCGCGGCTGGCTCGAAGCGGACATCCTTGCAGGCATGGAGCGATGGACGCCAACGGCAGGCGCACCGCAGGGCGCCGTGATCAGCCCGCTCCTGGCCAACATCTATCTGCACCCGCTGGATGAGCGCATGGCGGCTCTCGGCTATCGGATGGCGCGCTATGCCGACGACCGTGCGCCACGACGGCGCGAAGAGGAGGTTCTGATGTAGGAAACCGACTCGAAGCAGCCTGCTGCACAAGAGATGAGGGACGGCCCCTCGGACCCGGATTGCAGGATCAGGGTTCAAACCACCGCAAGCTGCGCCGGCACAATGGCCGGGGTGGTGAGCGTTGCGGAAAGGGCGGGAGCACCCGTCAGGTATGCGCTAGATCAATTCCCACTTGCATAGATTCATGATTCTACAGCAAGATTCCCCTACGCACGGGGAACGAAATGAAACCGCTGTCGAACGATCTTCGCGAAAGATTCGTCCATGCCGTCCTGATTGAGGGCATGACATGCCGTGCGGCGGGGGAGCGTTTCGCGGTCTCCCATTTGGCGGTGATAAAGATCGTCCGACAGTTCGTCGAGACGGACGCTATCGACCCGCAAAAGGTCGGCGGATCAAGGAAGCCGGCTCTCGTCAAATGCTACGACATGGTCCGCGCCATCGTCGATGAAACGCCGGATTTGACGCTGGCGCAGATCGCCGACGAGATCGTCGCGCGTGGCGGACCGAAGGTCGGCAAATCCACCGTCGACAGGACGTTGGCGCGCCTCGATCTGAGATTCAAAAAAAAGCCTGATCGCCGACGAGCAGACGCGGACGGACGTCGCCCTGAAGCGCGGGTTCTTCCGCCGCATCGCCCAACGCTTCATGGATTCCACGCGCTTCATATTCTTCGACGAGACGGCGGCGAAGACCAACATGACGCGGCTTTATGGCCGCGCTCCCGGCGCCGAGCGACTGGTCGCCTCCGTGCCGCACGGCCATTGGAAGACGACGACTTTCGTGGCTGGCCTGAGCCTGGACGGAATCGTCGCCCCGGTCGTCTTCGACGGGCCGATCGACGGGCCATCGTTCCTGGCCTATATTGAGCAGATAGTTGTGCCGTGCCTGCGGCCCGGCGATGTCCTGCTGATGGATAATCTCCGTGCCCACAAGCAACCGGCTGTGGCGACGGCAGTCCGCGCAGCCGGCGCTTCGATTCCCTTCACTCCGCCTTATTCGCCGGATTTCAACCCGATCGAGAATTTCTTCTCGAAGCTCAAGGCCTATCTGCGCAAGGTGCAGGCGCGGACCAAATCCGACTTGGACGTCGCCATCGTCGCATGCTGCGCAACGCTGACGCGTAAGGAATGCGAGAATTTCTTCCTACACTGTGGATATGGAGTCGCGTAACAGGGAACCGCTCTAGTAAGACGAACGTGAGTGAACCGTTGATGACGTGTCGAAAGCGTTGGGACGTCGCCGAAACCAAACTCCAGTTGTTGGTCTGGGACGAAGCTCGGAGGGAGCCTGCCGACCGGCCGAGCGGCGACCGGCATGAAGACGGCGTGAGACCAGCGAGAGGCTCTTGTGCGGAACGTGGGAACCTGTCGCTCCGATGCCAAGGGAGACCTCCAAGCGGCGGAACCGCGAGGAGCCGAGTACCGATGCGGAGCGCAGGGGCGGACGGGTTCGCAGTAGCGATGAAGCCCGGCAATGCGGGCGGAGCGAAGGGACCCGACACTCCTGCCGAAGAGATCGGCCAACCCGAGAGGGGAGGAGCCGGTGTCTGAGGCAAAGCCTTACGACATTTCCAAGCAACTCGTCTGGGAAGCTTACCAGCGGGTGAAGGCGAACCGCGGTGCTGCGGGCGTGGACGGCGTGTCCCTGGCGGCGTTCGAGAAGGACCTGAAGGGCAACCTGTACAAGGTCTGGAATCGGATGTCGTCGGGCTCGTATCATCCGCCGTCCGTGCGGCTCGTCGAGATACCGAAGGACAACGGCGGCACGCGCCCGCTCGGCATTCCGACCATTGCCGACCGCGTGGCGCAGACAGTCGTCAAGATGGTGCTGGAGCCCGAGGTGGAGCCGCGGTTCCATCCGGACTCCTACGGCTATCGGCCCGGTCGTTCTGCGCTCGACGCAGTCGGGATGGCGCGGAGACGCTGCTGGGAGATCGACTGGGTCATCGATCTGGACATCAAGACGTTCTTTGATTCCATTCCGCACGACCTCGTCGAACGCGCCGTGGCTCGCCACACGGATCTGGCTTGGGTTCGTCTCTACATTGGACGGTGGCTGCGCGCCCCTGTCGAATGTCCGGACGGAACCCTCGTGGAGCGGACGAAGGGAACCCCGCAAGGCGGTGTCGTTAGTCCGCTGCTCGCCAATCTGTTCCTGCACTATGCGTTCGATCGGTGGATGGATCGGAACTATCCGGACGTCCGCTTCGAGCGTTATGCGGACGACGCCATCGTCCACTGCAGGAACAAGGAGGAAGCTCGATCGGTGCTGGAAGCCATCCGCGGTCGCTTGGCAGAATGCGGCCTGGAGCTTCATCCTGAGAAGACCAGGATCGTGTTCTGCAAGGAAGACGGCCGGCCGGGGAGCCACGAACATATCAAGTTCGACTTCCTCGGCTATGCCTTCCAACCTCGACGCGCGAAGAACCGCTGGGGGAAGTATTTCATCGGCTTCCTGCCGGCGATCAGCACCAAGGCCGCCAAGGCGATCCGGCAGACCATTCGCGAGCGGCGAATGGCGTCCACCAGGAACAACCAGCGTCTGGAGGATCTGGCTCGCCTGACCAACCCGGCGGTGCGGGGATGGATGAACTACTACGGGCGATATTACCGCTCGAAGTGCATTCAAGTGCTCCGTCACCTCAATGAGGCTCTCGCACGATGGGCGCAGCGGAAGTTCAAGCGGTTCAAACGTCGAGAACGCGCGTCGATGCACTGGCTGGGGCGCATCGCGCGGCGGGACCCCAACCTGTTTGTCCTGTGGCAACTCGGCGTGCGACCGGAGGCCGGAGTGTAGGAGCCGGATGAGGCGAGAGTTTCATGTCCGGTTCTGTGAGGGCGGAGGGGTGAGAGTCCCCTCCGCTACTCAACTCGTGATCCTGTGCAGAAGGGGCAAGGCCGAAGCGGCGTTGCAGGGCCTGCGCGAGATCATGGGCAAGCTGAAGCTGACGGTGAACGAGGAGAAGACACGCATCTGCAAGGCGCCGGAAGGAGAGTTCGACTTTCTGGGATACACGTTCGGGCGGATGTATTCGGCGAGGACCGGGCAGGCCCGTATCGGCTACCGGCCGTCAAAGAAGAGCATTCAGGGCGGGGTCGAGAAAATCCACGCGCTGACCGAGCGATCGTGCACATGGCAAGAGACCACGACGCTGGTGGGCAAAGTGAATCGCACGCTGCGCGGATGGGCGAACTACTTCTCGGTAGGCGCTTTCAGCAAGGCGTATCGGGCGCTCGACTCCTACACAGCGGTGCGGTTGCGCCGGTGGTTGCGCGCCAAGCACAAGGTCAGGCGACGAAGTGGCGGGAGCTATCCACTCTCGCACCTCTACGGGCACTTCGGGCTCGTACGTCTGACCCGGCTTGGGCACGACGTGCCGTGGACGAAGGCGTGAGGTCTTGTCCGAGAGCCGGATGCGGGCAATCCGCACGTTCGGTTCGATGAGGGGGTTGTGTCAAGAAGACGTGCAAGCGTCATGCTGTACGAGAGATGAAGGTGGACCCTTCGAAGCCGCTTTGTAGGAGGAGGCTTCAAACCGCCATGAGCTGCTTCGGTCAAAAGCCGCGGTGGTGAACGTCATGGTCAAAAGGCGTGGCAGTGATCACGTCAGGTATGGATGAGAGAGACGAGCGCAAGCGATCCTCTGATGACGCATCGAAACGAACTGGGACGGCATCGAAACCGGGGTCTCCCTCTTGCTCCGGGATCAGCGTGGAAGATACCTACTTACTGACCACGCGGTGTCCGGTGTTCAGGAGGCGTGACTGTCATCTGGGCTTTCGTACGGAACTTGAGACCCTGGTTGGCCATGCCAAGGGAAAAGGCACAAGCGGTGGACCCGCGAGGCTGAAAGTACCGATGGGCCAGTCAGGTGCGGACCGCCCCATAGTAGCGACGAAGCGGGGCAATGCCCGTGGAGCGAAGGGGGTGGGTCACTCACGGCGTTTGTTGGGTCAACGGGAGATCGGAGGAACCCAGCTCTTTCGCTGGAAGGCGCCAGCCTTCGTTGAGTGGCACGAGCCGGATGAGGCGAGAGTCTCACGTCCGGATCTGTGAGAGGCTCGGAGTGAGATTCCCCGGGCCTACTCGGCGTGTGTCAAGAAGACGCGCAGCGTCATGCTGTACGAGAGATGAAGGTGGACCCTTCGAAGCTGCTTTGTAGGAGGAGGCTTCAAACCGCCATGAGCTGCTTCGGTCAAAAGCCGCGGTGGTGAACGTCATGGTCAAAAGGCGTGGCAGTGATCACGTCAGGTATGGATGAGAGAGACGAGCGCAAGCGATCCTCTGATGACGCATCGAAACGAACTGGGACGGCATCGAAACCGGGGTCTCCCTCTTGCTCCGGGATCAGCGTGGAAGATACCTACTTACTGACCACGCGGTGTCCGGTGTTCAGGAGGCGTGACTCTCATCTGGGCTTTCGTACGGAACTTGAGACCCTGGTTGGCCATGCCAAGGGAAAAGGCACAAGCGGTGGACCCGCGAGGCTGAATGTACCGTAAGCGGTACGAGAAGGGCACGGCGCAAGGTGGCGGCCTACTGGCCGCGCTTGAAGCGTATCAGCATCCAGAACTGGCGCGGGGCCTCGACGGTTGCGGGAATGTCGCGCCAGGCGTTTGACGCGCAGCGCGGCGTTCCCGGGCGGCGCATCGCCGGGGGCATCGCGGGCCGGCCTGCGTCATCGACGCAATGGAATAGGATCGGCAAGAGCAGATGGTGTTCGATCCTGTCCGGGGAGATGAGCCGCGACCAGGCGAGAAGCCGAAGCTTCATGACGGCGCAGAAGCCCATGCACCAGGGCTGCGCGTCGACTTCGCCGTCCCACGATCGCAGGAACAGCGGCTCAAAGCTTTCCGGCCTCGTCGACAGCGCCTCACTGATCGCGTTGTGCCGGATCAGCGTGGCGGCGATCGCCGAGAACTCCTCGGTGTCGTGATTGAAGGCGTCGGGATCGACGCCGAGGAGCGGGCACACCCATTCCTCGGGCGCCATCGAGACCGGCCCGACAACGACCGCGGTCACTGCGCCATCGAGCATGGAGAGCGACGTCGCTTGCGGATGCCAAAGCGTCGGCGACCTGGCGCGCTCGCTCATCCATTGTCCGAGTCGCTCGAACGACATGGCGTAGTCCGCCATCGTCGTCTTGGCCGGCTTGCGCGCTCCTCGCGTTCCCCGACGTTGCTTCGACGGCGTCATGCCGCGGCGCGTCTTTCGGCCTCGCGCGCGGCCTTCCAGTTCCAAACCAGAAGTTCGTGAAGCTGGTTGGTCTTCGTGGCGCCGCTCACCATGCGTTCGAGAACGTCGACGAGATAGGCCTCGGGATCGACGCCATTCAGCCTGGCCGTGTTGAGAAGCGAAGAGAGAATCGCCCAGGTCTCGCCCCCGCCCTCGTCGCCGCTGAACAACGAATTTTTCTTTCCAATTGCAATCGGCCGGATCGACCGCTCGACCGTGTTCGTGTCCGGCTCGAGCCGCCCGTCATTGAGGAACGCCGTCAGGCCCTCCCAGCGTTCGAGCATGTAGTCGATCGCCTTGATCAGCGTCGACTGGCGAGAGATCCCGTCCTTCACCGCTTCCAGACGGGCCTTCAACGCCGCCATGAGCGGCTTCGTCTCGGCCTGCCGCGCCGCGCGGCGCTCATCGGCGGCGAGACCGCGGATCCCCTCCTCGATCGCATAAACGGCCCCAATGCGCTCGATCACTTCCCTGGCGAAGGGCGAGTTCGTCGTCTTGTGGACCTTCACGAAGTTGCGGCGCGCGTGAACGAGGCAATACGCCAGCCGGATCTTGCCCGACATCTTCGCATCGCCCGCCAGCGAGGCGTAGGCGGCGTAGCCGTCGACTTGCAGCACGCCTTCGAAGCCGGCCAGTTGCGTCATGATCTCCTTCTTGCCGCGGCCGCCCGCGAACACATAGGCGACCGCCGGCGGCGCCGGACCCTTCCAGGGGCGATCGTCCGTCGCATGCGCCCAGAACTGACAGACCTTGGTGGCCCGCGCCCCGGATCGAGCACCGGCATCGGCGTCTCGTCGCAGAACAGCCGCTCAAAGCCGTGCATGGTCTTCAGTTGCAGATCATAGAGGCCCTTGGCCATCCACGCCGCGCTCCCCATCCAGCGCGCCAGCGTCTGACGGTCCACGACGACGCCGTGCCCCGCCAGGATCTGCGCCTGACGATAGAGCGTCGACTGCCAAGCGTACTTGGCCGTAGCAATGTGAGCGATCAGCGCCGTCGTCGCCATGCCTCCCTCGACGAGCCGCGCCGGCGCCGGGGCCTGGACGATCGGACCCTCGCAGCCTCGGCAGGCGTATTTGGGACGGATCGTGCGCAACACCCGCAGCCACGCGGGAACCCGATCGAGCGCCTCGCTGGTCTCCTCGCCGATCCGATGCATCTGACCCGAGCAGCACGGGCAGAGCGTCGAAGCCGGCTCGATCACCTGTTCGCACCGGGGCAGATGCGCCGGCAGCGCGCCGATGTTGCGCCGGGGCTTGCGCCGCTTCGTTCTCGGCGCGCCCGCTTCCGGTTCGTCGTCGTTGGCCGGGGGCTGCACGTCGACGGTCCGTTCCAGATCGAACGCGAGCTGTTCGGCGCAGATGATCGCCGAGCGCTCCGATCGCGCGCCGAAGATCAGACCCTTCAACGTCGCGATCTCAGCGCGCAGATCCTCGTTTTCGCCATCGAAAGCGAGCACCATCTCGGCGAGAGCTGCAGGGTCCGAGGGGAGATCTTCCGGGCGAATCGCCATGTCGGAAAATTACCCGAAAGCGCCCGGAATCGCCAGCAAAACAGGGCGGTTCAGCAAACGCTCGTCGGCCGCTTCGTCACCTTGGGGACCACACGCGACCACTCCGAGAGACCTTCGATCAGCATCGCCAATTGAGCCCCCGTGACGCGCATCGTCCCCTCGCGAACCGGCGGCCAGGCGAAGTCGCCGTCCTCAAGCCATTTGGTCGCTAGAACCAGACCCGCGCCATCGAACACGAGGAGCTTCAAACGATCCGATCGCTTCGAGCGGAACCCGAAAACGTCGCCGCTGTAGGGCTCGCCGGCCAGACCCTCCGCCACCAGCGCGACCAGACCATGCACGCCTTTTCGAAAGTCGATCGGCTGCGTCGCCACAAACACCCGGACATCCCGGCCGAACGAGATCACCGCGTCGACCTCACCGCCGCCAACATGCGCTCCAGCGTCGCGGCGTCGACGCCAACGGGCACGCGCACCGTCGCGCCGGCGATCATCACCTCGATCCGTTCGGCCGGACCCGCCAAAACGCCTGGCTGATCGATCGCGTCCGGCCGCGCCTCGGCGCCGCCGTCGAGCCGGATCTGCACAAACCACGGCCCTTCGATGGTGGCGAGCCGCGCCTTGCGCCGCCACACATTGAACAATCCCCGGCTGACCCCGTTGCGCCGCGCCACCTCGGAAATGTTCACTTCCGGATCGGCGCTCTCGGCCAGGATCCGCGCCTTCTCCGCATCGCTCCAATCGCGCCGACGCCGCAGCCCCGTAATGACCTCGACACGCTGATAAGAGTTGGCATCATGCCTGGCCTGTTGCATGGAATGAGCGCCCCTCGCATGAGCAAATCGAAATGCGAGTCTCGCTCAGCCAAACGCCACAAGCGAGGTGGGACCGGCGTACCCGTTGCATTCAAATGGGAGCGGACCCGAAAAAAATCTCCCCCGTGTAAGCGGAGCGTGACGAGAACGGGAAGCCGCGCCCGTTCAATCCATCGGCAGACCTTCCCGCGTTGTCCGCCGCAGCGAAAGGGATCCGTGGCGGCGTCGATATCCTTCTCATCGATCCGATCGTGTCCGTCATAGGCGGCAAGGTCGACTACGGCAACAACGCCGGTCACCGCGAGAACACGCTGCTGTCCATGACCCAGACACGCCGCGCCTTGCCGTACTGGCTCTCGATCCTGGCGAGGAAAGACCGCAGCGTTTTGCTGTCGGCCGTGTTGCCGGGCAGGACCTGGTAGGCGAGCGGCAGACCGTCCGGGGTGACGACGAGGGCGATGGTAGAGTAGGAGTGTGGCGCGGTGGCGTTAGGCCGGGCATGCTCGTTGTCCGCCCCTTTCGTCTGGCGGTGCCTTAGTGGCTCAGCCGTTGCTCCGTTTCCACACGCCGAGTAGGCCAGGGGAATTTCACCCCGAGCCTCTCACAGATCCGGACGTGAGAACTCTCGCCTCATCCGGCTCGTGCCACTCAACGAAGACTGGCGCCTTCCGGTGAGACAGCTGGGTTCCTCCGGTCTCCCGTTGACCCAACAAACACCGTGAGTGACCCACCCACTTCGCTCCACGGGCATTGCCCCGCTTCGTCGCTACTATGGGGCGGTCCGCGCCTGACTGGCCCATCGGTACTTTGCAACCGGTACGCCGGTCCCACCTCGCTTGTGGCGTTTGGCTGAGCGAGACTTGCATTTCGATTTGCTCATGCGAGGGGCGCTCATTCCATGCAACAGGCCAGGCATGATGCCGACTCTTATCAGCGTGTCGAGGTCATTACGGGGCTGCGGCGTCGGCGCGATTGGAGCGATGCGGAGAAGGCGCGGATCCTGGCCGAGAGCGCCGATCCGGAAGTGAACATTTCCGAGGTGGCGCGGCGCAACGGGGTCAGCCGGGGATTGCTCAATGTGTGGCGGCGCAAGGCGCGGCTCGCCACCATCGAAGGGCCGTGGTTTGTGCAGATCCGGCTCGACGACGGCGCCGAGGCGCGGCCGGACGCGATCGATCAGCCAGGCGTTTTGGCGGGTCCGGCCGAACGGATCGAGGTGATGATCGCCGGCGCGACGGTGCGCGTGCCCGTTGGCGTCGACGCCGCGACGCTGGAGCGCATGTTGGCGGCGGTGAGGTCGACGCGGTGATCTCGTTCGGCCGGGATGTCCGGGTGTTTGTGGCGACGCAGCCGATCGACTTTCGAAAAGGCGTGCATGGTCTGGTCGCGCTGGTGGCGGAGGGTCTGGCCGGCGAGCCCTACAGCGGCGACGTTTTCGTTTTCCGCTCGAAGCGATCGGATCGTTTGAAGCTCCTCGTGTTCGATGGCGCGGGTCTGGTTCTAGCGACCAAATGGCTTGAGGACGGCGACTTCGCCTGGCCGCCGGTTCGCGAGGGGACGATGCGCGTGACGGGGGCTCAATTGGCGATGCTGATCGAAGGTCTCTCGGAGTGGTCGCGAGTGGTCCCCAAGGTGACGAAGCGGCCGACGAGCGTTTGCTGAATCGCCCTGTTTTGCTGGCGATTCCGGGCGTTTTCGTGTAATTTTCCGACATGGCGATTCGCCCGGAAGATCTCCCCTCGGACCCTGCAGCTCTCGCCGAGATGGTGCTCGCTTTCGATGGCGAAAACGAGGATCTGCGCGCGCAGATCGCGACGTTGAAGGGTCTGATCTTCGGCGCGCGATCGGAGCGCTCGGCGATCATCTGCGCCGAACAGCTCGCGTTCGATCTGGAACGGACCGTCGACGTGCAGCCCCCGGCCAACGACGACGAACCGGAAGCGGGCGCGCCGAGAACGAAGCGGCGCAAGCCCCGGCGCAACATCGGCGCGCTGCCGGCGCATCTGCCCCGGTGCGAACAGGTGATCGAGCCGGCTTCGACGCTCTGCCCGTGCTGCTCGGGTCAGATGCATCGGATCGGCGAGGAGACCAGCGAGGCGCTCGATCGGGTTCCCGCGTGGCTGCGGGTGTTGCGCACGATCCGTCCCAAATACGCCTGCCGAGGCTGCGAGGGTCCGATCGTCCAGGCCCCGGCGCCGGCGCGGCTCGTCGAGGGAGGCATGGCGACGACGGCGCTGATCGCTCACATTGCTACGGCCAAGTACGCTTGGCAGTCGACGCTCTATCGTCAGGCGCAGATCCTGGCGGGGCACGGCGTCGTCGTGGACCGTCAGACGCTGGCGCGCTGGATGGGGAGCGCGGCGTGGATGGCCAAGGGCCTCTATGATCTGCAACTGAAGACCATGCACGGCTTTGAGCGGCTGTTCTGCGACGAGACGCCGATGCCGGTGCTCGATCCGGGGCGCGGGCGCACCAAGGTCTGTCAGTTCTGGGCGCATGCGACGGACGATCGCCCCTGGAAGGGTCCGGCGCCGCCGGCGGTCGCCTATGTGTTCGCGGGCGGCCGCGGCAAGAAGGAGATCATGACGCAACTGGCCGGCTTCGAAGGCGTGCTGCAAGTCGACGGCTACGCCGCCTACGCCTCGCTGGCGGGCGATGCGAAGATGTCGGGCAAGATCCGGCTGGCGTATTGCCTCGTTCACGCGCGCCGCAACTTCGTGAAGGTCCACAAGACGACGAACTCGCCCTTCGCCAGGGAAGTCATCGAGCGCATTGGGGCCGTTTATGCGATCGAGGAGGGGATCCGCGGTCTCGACGCCGATGAGCGCCGCGCGGTGCGGCAGGCCGAGACGAAGCCGCTGATGGAGGCGTTGAAGGCCCGTCTGGAAGCGGTGAAGGACGGGATCTCTCGCCAGTCGACGCTGATCAAGGCGATCGACTACATGCTCGAACGCTGGGAGGGTCTGACGGCTTTCCTCAACGACGGGCGGCTCGAGCCGGACACGAACACGGTCGAGCGATCGATCCGGCCGATTGCAATCGGAAAGAAAAATTCGTTGTTCAGCGGCGACGAGGGCGGGGGCGAGACCTGGGCGATTCTCTCTTCGCTTCTCAACACGGCCAGGCTGAATGGCGTCGATCCCGAGGCCTATCTCGTCGACGTTCTCGAGCGCATGGTGAGCGGCGCCACGAAGACCAACCAGCTTCACGAACTTCTGGTTTGGAACTGGAAGGCCGCGCGCGAGGCCGAAAGACGCGCCGCGGCATGACGCCGTCGAAGCAACGGCGGGGAACGCGAGGAGCGCGCAAGCCGGCCAAGACGACGATGGCGGACTACGCCATGTCGTTCGAGCGACTCGGACAATGGATGAGCGAGCGCGCCAGGTCGCCGACGCTTTGGCATCCGCAAGCGACGTCGCTCTCCATGCTCGATGGCGCAGTGACCGCGGTCGTTGTCGGGCCGGTCTCGATGGCGCCCGAGGAATGGGTGTGCCCGCTCCTCGGCGTCGATCCCGACGCCTTCAATCACGACACCGAGGAGTTCTCGGCGATCGCCGCCACGCTGATCCGGCACAACGCGATCAGTGAGGCGCTGTCGACGAGGCCGGAAAGCTTTGAGCCGCTGTTCCTGCGATCGTGGGACGGCGAAGTCGACGCGCAGCCCTGGTGCATGGGCTTCTACGCCGTCATGAAGCTTCGGCTTCTCGCCTGGTCGCGGCTCATCTCCCCGGACAGGATCGAACACCATCTGCTCTTGCCGATCCTATTCCATTGCGTCGATGACGCAGGCCGGCCCGCGATGCCCCCGGCGATGCGCCGCCCGGGAACGCCGCGCTGCGCGTCAAACGCCTGGCGCGACATTCCCGCAACCGTCGAGGCCCTGCGCCAGTTCTGGATGCCGATACGCTTCAAGCGCGGCCAGTAGGCCGCCACCTTGCGCCGTGCCCTTCTCGTACCGCTTACATTTGAATGAGGCGGGGCGTGATGGTTTGGGCCGGGCTGTCCTCGCCCGTCCAAATCAGGACGCTGCCGGCCTTGGCTTTCGTTCCATCCGGCCAGTCGCCCCCACTCGACACTGTCGCGCATAACTTCAACGCGGTAGATGTCTTTCCGGCTTCGGGGACGCCTGCGATCAGGTGAATCGTGTCGCGGGCAATCCATCCGTCCCAAATCCAGGCGACGGGCTCCATTTCCAGGTCCTCCAGTGTGATCAGTTCCGCGCGGGGAACGGCGGCGACACGCAAGGCGAGGGCTTCGCCCGAGAAAGCCGGCGGCGACCTGTCGGCGTCAAGGATCAGAGACTCGCTCACGGCCGCACCCCCCGCGTGAAGAGGCGCTTCACCCACTTGTTGAACCTTCGGACATCGCCCTTGTTAGGCCGCAAGCAGGGGTCCGACTTCAGCTTCAAGCCCAGCGCCAGCATCTTGGCGCGCTCGCCGCCACCGATCTGTGGCTCGCGGATAATGATCCGTAGAGCATCGGGGCCAGGCGCGCGCGCATATGCCACTCGACGTAGTAGGCCAGCATGCACAGGAACACGTGGGCGCGGACGCGATCCCCGAGCCAGTGATGGATCGGGCGGACATGCAGGTCGACCGTCTTCAGGCATCGAAAGGCGCGTTCGACCTGGCTCAAAGATTTGTAGGCCTTGACCGCGGCTTCGTCGCCGAGGGTCTGTTCGGGCAGGCTGGTGCGCACGGCGTAGAGGCCGTCGAGGGCGGCCTCCCGCGCGATCTCTTCGCGCTTTCGGGCGAAGGCGAACCGGTCGTCGGCGATCGTCAGCTCGAAGTGCTTGGCCATCTTGTGCCTGTCGAGCACGGCGCCGACGGCCATGCCGATCTCGGCCGCGCCGCGTAAGGGGCGGGTCTTGCGCGTGACGCTCGCGGCGATTTTGGCCAGATCGCGCTCGGTGGCGGCGAGGAGGTCCCCGCGCTTGCGGGCGCGCTCGCGCGCGAGATCGGGGTTGCGGCAGACGATCAGCCGCTCGCCGGGAAAGTCGGGCGAGGTGATCGCCGCCATGTCGCGCTCGTCGAACAGCGACATCTGCAGATGGCCGCCACCGACGAGACCTTGCAGCGCGGGCGCGCGCAGCGCCGTGATCCAGTTGAGGCCGGCGGGGCGCAGATCCTCGTCGATGCGCGCCTGCGTGATCATGCCGCGGTCGCCGACCAGCACGACATGGTCAATGGCGAAGCGACGCTTGAGCTTGGCGACGGGACAGCCGTCGGCCGCGCAGAGAAGCCCATAGACGATCTGCAATTCGCCTTTCTTGCCGTCGCGGCTGTAGCCGCGCCTGGCGAGCGGGCAGCAGCGGGCTTCGACATAGCGCGACGAGACGTCGTAGAGCATCAGCGTCCCGCCCTTCAGGTGGCGCTTGGCGAGCGCGGCCTCGATCGCGCCCTGACGCTCGAGGAGCCAGTCGAGCGCGGCATAGAGTTCGTCCTCGCAGACCTCGCTTAAGCCCAGTTCGACGCCGAGGCTGGAGGCGGCGGCGACGGGGATCGAGCGCCTTGGCGGTGGCGAGTTTCGAGGCCGGGGCGATGATGCGGCTGACGATCATGGCCACGACGAGGTCGACGGGCCGACAGCTCTCGGGGTCGCCCGCGGTCTTGGGGCCGATGATCCTGTCGAGGCCGATGGCGCGGGTCGCGCCCAGCACGGCGGCCACGTGGTCATGCGGCAGGGAGCGCTCGACGGCGAAGGGCGGCTCGCCCGGAGGCAGCACGACCCCGCCCTTGAGGACGCCGCGCAGACCCTCGACGTGCTCGGCCGGCTAATGGGAAAGGTTGAGCAGCGTGCGCTTCCGCACGGTCTTGCCGTCCCGATAGCTCTCGCGAAGTAGGATCGCGGGCGGGGAGCCGCGATTGGGGACGGTCTCGATGTACATGGCTTTATGGATAGCATGAAAGCCATGCGCAATTAACAAACACGTCGCATTGACATGGCTACACACCATCCGCCGAAAGACGGAAATCCGCGCAAAATCTTTTCCTGATTACGCGCTTGCGTCACCCTGGGGCCTTGAGTAGAACGAAACACGAACATGCTGTTTTCGCAGGGGCTCTCCGATGGCGCGCAATCAGGTCCAGTTCCAGAAAGGCCTTAGCGAGGCCAGTTTCGCCGAAATTTACGGAACCGAAGAGCAATGTCATACGGCGCTGGTCACATGGCGCTGGCCGAACGGGTTCGAATGTCCTGGGTGCAAGGGCGCAGCTCACTGCGTCGTCATGCGCGGCGCGCGGCGTTTATTCCAGTGTAACGCGTGCCGCAAGCAGACCTCTGTCAAAGCGGGAACGATTTTCGCTTCAAGCAAGCTGCCGCTGCGCATCTGGTTCAAGGCGATCTACCTGGTCACGCAATCAAAGAAGGGCATTTCCAGTATCGAACTCGGTCGACGCCTTGGCGTCACCCAGACGGCCGCCTGGATGATGAAGCACAAGCTCGCTCAAGTCATGCTGGAGCGCAACGCGACCAAACGCTTGAAAGGCAACGTCCAGATGGACGACGCCTATATCGGCGGCGCCCGGTCCGGCCGCCGCGGGCGCGGCGCAGCAGGCAAGACGCCGTTCGTCGCTGCGGTCGCGACGACGGACGACGGCAAGCCAGATCAAATCATCCTTCGGCCCGTCAAAGCCTTCAGCAGCTTTGCGATCCGAAAACTCGCAGACGCCGCGCTCGCCCCCGGCGCCAATATCGTCTCCGACGGTCTGGCATGCGTCGCCGCTGTCACCCAAGCCGGATGCCTGCACAGCTCAATCAAGACTGGAAGCGGCAAGCAAGCGGCTCGCACCCCTGCGTTCAAATGGGTCAACACCGCGTTGGGCAATATCAAAGCCGCCCTCGTGGGGACCTACCGCGCCGTGCAAGAAAAACACGTCCCTCGATATCTCGCGGAGTTCGAATACCGATTCAATCGCCGATACGATCTCAAAACCATGATCCCCCGCCTCGCGTTCGTGGCCCTCAGGACCGCCCCGATGCCTTACCGCCTGCTAAAACTGGCTGACGTTGCCGCGTAATCAGGAAATCAAATGCTGGGTGTGTCGGGAAGAAAGAAACTCCGCCTAGCAGGAGGTCAGAGGCTAGCTCGCTGTCTTCGCCGCCACAAAATGGCCGCAAACGATTCGTCGGCGGGGCGAGATCCATGCGGCGCGTTTGTCGCTCACGTCGGACCCTTGGCGAAATCGGGAGCGACGACGTCGCCGCTGTCTTTGCCCGCGTTGGCGATTGTCGCTGTGATCTTCGCCGCGGCTTCCTTGAGCGGATCGTCCGCGAGGTGCGCATAGCGCTGCGTCGTCCTCATTTGCGTGTGACCGAACAACCGGCCGATGATTTGGAGCGACAGGCCCCGCCGGTGCCAACGGACGCGAAGGTGTGGCGGAGATCGTAAATCCGCGCGTCATGCGGGGCGGGGGGCAGCTTAGGCCCAGCTTTCTCCGCCACACCCATAATCTCTTTGACGGTCGGCTCCCAGTTGAGGCTGCGCTCGAGGTCGGCAACCAAGGCGCGACTCGCGGGTCTTTCGCGTCGCGCCAGAGCGCGACCGAAGCTGATGCGGTCACAGCCTCCCACGTCGAGCGGAGTTGCTTCAACGGCTCGTCTTGCGATTGGCCGGGGAACACAAAATCGCTCTTGGCGCGTCGGGGCGTCTTCTCACGCTCCGCTCGGATCCGCTCCAAGAGTTCCATCGCCGCGGCGGCAAGCGGGACGCGATGCACCTTCCGCTGTTTCGTGTGCGCGCTCGGCTTCACCCAAAAGCCGGGCTCGGCGTCGAACTGATCCCAAGTCGCGTGGATCGCCTCGCCGGGTCGACAGCCGGTCAGCATAACGAAGCGGAGACAATCGCTCGCCGGAGTGTGACCGTAGACGGCCAGCGCGTCACCGAGGGCGGCGAGCTCAGCGGCTGAGAAGAAGCGCTCGTGGCCATCTTCGCGGTTGCGGGCGGCGCCTTTGCACGGGTTGCCCTGCATTTGATTGCGCCAGGGGGCGTCCTCGCCTTCCTTGCGCCTGAGTGCGAGCGAGAACATCTTCGACGCGACCGCCAGGACGCGGTTCGCGCGTACGGCCCGGCCGCGCTCCGCAATCCCACGGCGAAGGGCCTCGATATCGCCTTCGTGCACCTCGGCGACCTTGCGGTCGCCGATCGCCGGTAGGATCTCCCGTTCGATCATCTGCCAATCGTTAGTCTGCGAACTCTCGGCTTTCTTGGGTAGATGGTCTTCCTTGTAGCGCTGCGCGAGGTCGCAGACGGTCGGCGCCTCTCTGCGGTCTTCTCGTTCTTTCGCGGGGTCTTCGCCGCGGTCGATCCGGCGGCGTAGTTCCTTAGGGGTCGTCCGGAGATAACCGAATCGCGATTGCTGCTGATGGGTACGGCGGCCGATTCACGACTGGGTGGGAATTGGCTACTGCGTTTGGATGATCGATTGCAGTCTGATTCGCGCGCGCTTCGCGGCACTGTCGCCGCATCTGAGTGAACGCGATCGGCGTTTGTTGGCGGCGAGCGAGGCTCGGGCCGCCGGATACGGCGGCATCGCGGCGGTATCGGCGGCGACCGGCATTGCGGCCAGCACAATCGGTCGTGGCATGAAGGAATTGGCAAGCGGGGACACGCTGGAGCCCGGCCGGGTGCGGCGGCGCGGCGGCGGGGGCAAATCGCTGGTGAAGAAGGACGCGACTCTCCTGGCCAACTTGCTGGCGCTGGTCGATCCGAGTGAGCGCGGTGATCCGATGTCGCCGCTGCGCTGGACCTGCAAAAGCCTGTCGCAGTTGGCGGTGGCTTTGGCGGCGAAAGGCCACCGGATCGGTCGCACCGTGGTCGGCGAGTTGCTGCATCAGCAGAAGTTCAGCTTGCAGGCCAACCGCAAGACCCGGGAAGGCGACAGCCATCCCGATCGCGATGCGCAGTTCGTTCACATCAACGACGCCTTGGCCGCGGCGCTGGCCGCGGGCGAGCCGGTGATCTCGGTCGATACGAAGAAGAAGGAACTCGTTGGAGACTTCAAGAACGCCGGTCGGGAATGGCGTCCCGCAGGTCAGCCGCAGGACGTTCGGGTGCACGACTTCCTGATCAAGGAATTGGGCCGGGCGGTCCCCTATGGCGTCTACGATCTGGCCGACGACGCCGGTTGGGTCAGCATCGGCATGGATCATGACACATCGGCGTTCGCGGTTCAGTCGATCCGCCGCTGGTGGGCTGAAGTCGGCCGCCCCCGATACCCAGGAGCCACGCGACTTATGATCACCGCTGACGGCGGCGGCAGCAACGGCTCGCGCGTGCGTCTGTGGAAACGCGAATTACAACGCCTCGCCAACGAACTCGGCCTCGACATCGTCGTCCATCACCTACCGCCGGGGACCAGCAAATGGAACAAGATCGAGCACCGCCTTTTCTCGTTCATCACCATGAACTGGAAAGCTCAGCCGCTCATCAGCTATCGCGTGATCGTCGACCTGATCAGCGCCACAACGACCAAGACCGGCCTCACCGTCCGCTGCGAACTGGACAGCAACGCCTATGCCAAGGGCATCGTCGTGTCCGACCAGGAAATAGCCAAGATCAACATCACGCGCGACGCATTCCACGGCGAATGGAACTACACGATCAGGCCATTCACGCCATCACTCACAGCGGTTATCTCCGGATGATGCCTTAGCCTCGGCGCGCGCGGCGGTGGCGCTCCAATCCGAGTAAGCGCCGATTGTGAAGCGCTTTTCACGGCCGTCGATACGATAATTGACGAAGAACGATCGCGCGCCTTTGGCGTCGCGCTTGGTCGGGGCGAAGATACGCATGCCGAAACCGGTGATTTCGTTATCCCAATGGGTCTCGGCACCGGAAGCCCAGGGCTCCGAATCCGCGTTAATTTGGCTTAACCGGGGTTGGGCCATGAGGATTTCGGCGAGCCTGTCGACGTCCCAACCGGCGATTTTCCTTCGCAGCTTGAGGCTTTTGGGTCGGGGCGGCTTAGTTGGCCGTCGGCAGGGTTTGACGGGAAGGTTCGGCGGGTCGCTGAGTTGGATCGCGGCGCGCAGCCTGTTGAAGGCGAACTTGCGCACGAGCGCCATGTTTTGCGCGCCGTGGCCCTTTCGCAGGCGCGACAGGTCCTCCTGGAAAGTCGCGTCGAGCGTCCAGTGCAGCGTGTTCTCGATGCCCCACTGGCCGCGGATGGTCTGTTCGAGCGCGGTCGCGGAACGGGCGCTGGATGTGATGTAATAGCGAACGTCGAACCGCGAGCGATCCTTCAGTTCGGTCCTCGCCTCGACCCTGACGATGGCGCGCGCGTCGACGAAGCGGACTTCGCCGGGCAAGCGCCGGTCGCCGTCGAGCCAATCGACCTGCCGCAGCACCGGGACGGTGCGGGTTTCGATGCGGCCGTGGCCCTTGTCGAGATCGACGTCGACTTCGACCTGGCCCTTGCCGGCGGCGTCGAAGGCGGCCTCGATATCGGCCTGCAAGGTCGGTTGATTGCCTTTGACGGCGAGCAAATAGTCGGCTTCGGCGTCGCGGATGGATTGGGCGATCTAAGGATTGCAGGCGATGGCGTCGATGGTGACCACGGCGCCTTTGAGGCTCCGGCCGGCGGCAAGTTTCCCGAGCAGCACGGGGATGGCGGTCGTTTCGTTGGTCTTGTCGTCGACCGCCTCCTGTCCGAGAACCAGATGGCTGCCCGTGGCGAAGGCTTAAGACCAAATGCAGCGCCACGCTTTCAGTACTCCGCTTGTCCTCGATGCGGGAAAAATGATCCAGCAAAAGCCGCAACCCCGAGCGTCGTGCGGGTTCGTAAGGCGCGGCGTCCATCAGCAGGCTCCAAATCAGGAGCCCTATAGATTCAGCCTTTCCGCAACTCGTAAATCCCCGTTAACCCGAGTTGGGAGCCCTGACCGGAAGCCGGGGTGCCTTGCTTCTTGAGCCGGTCGTCGCTAATCCTGTCGCGTGTCGTTCGCATTTCGTCAGTGTCGCGAGCTGCCGTTTCATGCCAGACGATGCCACGAGCGTCCTTTTGATGCAACGAAAAGCCGTTTGATTCCAGAGCGGTTCGCACTGAATTGGGGTTTCTCGTCAGTATCAAGAGGTTAGCGGAGGCTTCCGGAGCGGGCTGCAAATCCTTGCATCCTGGTTCGATTCCGGGCGAGGCCTCCAATGCATTTGTCAAGTCAAGCGCGGGCGGCTTTTCGTCCGCGGCGCGGGGGCGAAATCCGATGGCGACGACCACTCCGGCCGAGACGGACCTCGAGCGGCGGCTGCACATGGTCAATAGCCAGTTGCGCACTGGCGATGTGGTCGACCGCGAAGTGCTGTCGGCCTTTCTTGAGACGCCGCGCGAACGGTTCGTGGCGGCCGACTGCGCTGTGCTGGCCTGCCTCGATCGCGAGACCCCGGCGCTCGGGGCCCGGACGCGGCGGCTCCTGCGCCCGCTGACGCTGGCGCGGCTGCTGCAGGCGGCCGTCGTCAAGGCGGGCGAGCGGGCGCTCGACGTCGCCGCCGGCTCGGGGTATGGCTCGGCGCTGCTTGATTTCCTGGGCGCAAAGGTCGTGGCGCTCGAGTCCGACCCCGGCGCCGCCGCGGCCGCGCGCCAGCTGCTCGTGGGTCGCGAAGGGGTGACCGTGATGGAGGGCCCGCTCGCGGCGGGTGCGGCTCCGTTCGCCCCGTTCGACGTCATCGTCGTCGAGGGCGCCTTCCGCGTCCAGCCCAAGGCGCTGATCGGCCAGCTCGCGGACGGGGGACGTCTGGTCGGGGTCGACGCCATCATGGGCGCGCCCCAGGCTGCGCTCTACGAGCGCCGCGGGGAGGCGGTGAGCCGCCGAGCGCTGTTCGAGGCGGCGGCCGACGTGCTCGACGAATTTCAACCCGCACCGGGTTTTGTGTTCTAACTTCGCCCGTTCGGAGGGCGAATCGGTCTGCCGACCGCCGTCACAAAGTGTCGCATCTTTGCGACGGGTCGGCCAAAAAATGGCGCGCCGCCGTTCGTTTGGCGACGTCGGGGTGGCATTGGGGCCGCGCACGACTATGATGCCCGCCGACGTCGGTTGCGGCGCATGCAAGGCGGAGAGCCCTCTTGCGTCCTTTCCGTCGGGCTGGCGGACGATCGAATCCCGGCGTGAGAGCCTTTCTCCGCCGCGGACGGTGAGGCGGAGGTGGGTCGAGGGATGAGCGCTAGCGAGACACGACGATCCGCCTCGAGCGACAAGGCGCCGCGCGGCGCCATTCGGTTCGCGCTTCTGGCGGCCGTCGCCCTGGCGACGATCGGCGGCGGAACCGCCCGGGCGGAAACCATGAACGGCGCCCTGGTCAAGGCGTACCTGACCAACCCCGACATCAATTCCCAACGCGCCACGGTTCGCCAGACGGACGAAAGCGTCCCCGCCGCGAACGCGGGCTACCTGCCGACGATCCAGGCGGTCGGCTCGATTGGGGTCGAGCACACCAACGGAAACCAAATCATCCCGGGTTCGCCGCAAATCAACTATGCCGTCGGCCCCTTTCCGCGCAGCTACGGGATCCAGGGGCAGGAAACCGTCTTCGACGGCTATCGGACAATCAATAGGATCCGGGGCGCAGAGTCGCAGGTCCTCGCGGCTCGAGAAACTCTGCGGAACACCGAGCAGACCACACTGCTGTCGGGCGTGCAGGCCTATATGGACGTGCTGCAGAACTCGGCCATCGTCGATCTCGACCGCAACAACGTCGATGTGCTGAAGGAACAGCTGCGAGAGACGCGGGACCGTTTTACGGTCGGCGAAGTGACCCGGACCGACGTCGCCCAGGCCGAGGCGAGCCTCGCCAGCGCCAACGCGCAGCTGCTGTCTGATCAGGCGGTCCTCGAAGCCTCGGTCGCGACCTACCGTCAGGTAATCGGTGACGAGCCTAAGACCCTGGCGCCGGTCAAGCCGCTCACAAGGCCGCTGCCGAAGGCTCTTCCGGAGGCGGTCAACATCTCGCAGGTCGAGCATCCGGCGATCGTCGCCCAGGAGCACGGCGTCGATGCTGCGCTGCTCAGCATCAAGGTTGCGGAAGGGGCTCTGTACCCTCAGGCCAACGTACAGGCGAGCCTCACTCAAGCGTTCGACGTCAGCAGCACGCCCGGCATGCGGGCGTTCGACGCCAAGATCACAGGGAACTTGACCATCCCGATCTACCAGGGCGGCGCTGAATATGCGGACATCCGCCAGTCGAAAGAAGGTCTGGCCGTCCAGGAGCTGAGGGCCAGCTCGACCCGGGACCAGATCCGTCAGAACGTCGTTGCGTCCTGGGGCCGTAACGAAGCCGCGATTGGCGTGGTGAAGGCGGCGCGCGCGTCGGTCGCCGCCAACGAGGTGGCGCTCGCCGGCGTCCGCGAGGAGGCGAAAGTCGGCCAGCGCACCACGCTCGACGTGCTGAACGCCCAGCAGGCTCTTCTTTCCGCGCGCACACAGCTCGTGCGCGCGGAGCACGATCAGGTCGTCTTTTCCTACGCGCTTCTGTCGGCGATCGGTCGGCTCAACGTGCCCACGCTCGGCCTGGCGGTCGCCGAATACGATCCGAGCGTCCACTTCGACCAGGTCAAGGGCAAGTGGTTCGGGGTCCGGACGCCCGACGGCAAATAAGCGTGGACCGTGGGCCCGTCGGGCCCATCGGACTTGCCGGCGGCGCCGGTCGGCGATTACCCTTGTCTCGAGGTCGCGAATCAGGCTCGCGCCGCGGTTGGCGGCGGGGTGGACGAACGGCGATCGGTCGAGGGCGGCACAGTGGCTGAAGCGTTGGGCATGAGCGCGGTCAACGCGAGTATGGGCGATCGCGAACACGACGCGGTCCGTCGGGCGCAGCGGGCGCACGAGCCGTCGATGGAGGAGATCCTCGCCTCCATCCGGACGATCATCGCCGAGGAGCGCGAGCCGGCCAAAGTCCTCGAGAGCAGAAGCGCGCCGGAGAGACCCGCGGCGCCGGCGCCCGGTCCGCAGGTCGTCTATTCGAAGACTGAGCCCGCCGCGCCGGCGCGACGGCCCGAGCCGTCCGCCGAGGCGGGCGCGCCAAAGGTCGTCTGGCGCCAGCCCGAACCAGAGGCGGACAGGGCTGTTGACCCGCCGATCGACAGCTCGGCCGAGGACGACGCGCCGCTTGTGTCGCCGGAGACCGACAAGGCGGTCGCCTCGGCCTTCGAAGCGCTCTCAGCCAATCTCGCCGCCCGCAGCGCCGAGCTGGCCGAAGATCTGGCGCGGGAAATGCTGCGCCCGATGCTCAAGGCGTGGCTCGACGAAAACCTGCCGGGCATTGTCGAGCGGCTGGTGGGCGCCGAGATCGAGCGGATCGTCCGCGCGCCCCGCTAGAGCCTGCCGATTTCTGATCGAATCGCGCGGCCAACCCTCATCCGAGCCCACCGCCGACGATTCGGGTCGCCTGCTAGCAGGGAATTTTTTGCGCCGCGGTCGGCGCTCAGATCCGGAAAATCCTGCAATATCATGGCGTTGTCGGATTTGCAACCCGCCGGTTGCTGGCTGGTGCGGGCGCGGAACAGGGAATTTCAAACGACAGGAACAGGGAACTTACAGGCGCTTATCAGGTCGGAACAGGGAAAGAACAGGCGCGCGAAAACGGAGCGCGAGACCGGGCGCGGCCGGGTTGCAAGGCGCGAGGGGAAGTCGCGATAGGGCGTCCGGGAGGACGCCCGTCTTTCGACGGGCTATGGCGGCAGGGCGAGGGCAGGCCGGCGCGACCCGATGTCGCCGCGCCGGGCGGAAACCGACGTCCGTTTGTTGACTTGCGCCGCGGCGTGGGGCTTAAACCCGCCGCGGTGCGCCGCCCTCGGCGCCGGTTGGCCGGCATTTTTCGATGCGCTGCGAATCAACATGAAATCAGCCGCCCCGCCTGGGCGCGGCGCGGACCGGTATCCGATGATGGACAAATCGTTTGACGCTGCCGCGGTCGAGGCCCGCGTATCCGCCCTGTGGGAAGCCGCCGGGGCGTTCAGGGCCGGACGCCCCGAGCGCGCCGCCGCCGAGCCCTTCTGCATGGTCATCCCGCCGCCAAACGTCACCGGCAACCTGCACATGGGCCACGCGCTCAACAACACTCTGCAGGACATTCTCTGCCGCTACCGGCGGATGAACGGCCGCGACGTGCTTTGGCAGCCGGGCACGGACCACGCCGGCATTGCGACCCAGATGGTAGTCGAGCGCAAGCTCATGGAGGCGCAGCAGCCCGACCGGCGCGCGATGGGCCGCGAGGCCTTTGTCGAGCGCGTCTGGCAGTGGAAGGCGGAGTCGGGCGGGGCGATCGTCCAGCAGCTCAAGCGCCTGGGCGCGTCCTGCGACTGGAGCCGCGAGCGGTTCACCCTCGACGAGGGCCTGTCGCGCGCGGTCGCCAAGGTGTTCGTCCAGCTCTATCGCGAGGGCCTCGTCTACAAGGACAAGCGGCTCGTCAACTGGGACCCGAAGTTCCAGACCGCGATCTCCGACCTCGAAGTTCAGCAGATCGAGTGCAAGGGCGCGTTCAAGTGGTCGCGCGATTCCGGCGAGCCGTTGAACAGCGCTGCGCTCGCCAAGGTTCTCGGGAAAAATCCGAACGGCCACCTCTATTATTTCGAGTATCCGGTGGTGGACGGACACGGCGAGGAAACGGGCGAGCGGATCACCGTCGCCACCACCCGCCCCGAGACGATGCTCGGCGACACCGCGGTCGCCGTCCACCCAGAGGACGAGCGCTACCGCCACCTGGTCGGCCGGCGGGTCCGTCTACCGCTGGTCGGCCGCCTGATCGCGATCGTGGCCGACGAGTATTCCGATCCCGAGAAGGGGACCGGCGCGGTCAAGATCACGCCTGCCCACGACTTCAACGACTTCGAGGTCGGCAAGCGCCACGAGGCCGAAGGCGCGCGGGCGATCAACGTGCTCGACGCCGAGGCGCGGGTTTGTCTCAGGGACAATCTCGCTTTCTTCGAGGGCGTCGAAAGCGACCAGGACCACGCCCGGCTTATCGCGGCAGTGGACGGCCAGGACCGCTTCGTCGCCCGGCAGCGCATCGTCGAAATGATGGCGCTCGCCGGCCTTCTGGCGCGGATCGAACCGCACGCGCACATGGTCCCGCACGGAGACCGCTCGAACGCCGTCATCGAGCCGTGGCTCACCGATCAGTGGTACGTCGACGCCAAGACGCTGGCCGCGCCCGCGCTCGAAGCCGTGCGGGAGGGCCGGACCCAGTTCGTGCCGAAGACCTGGGAGAAGACCTATTACGACTGGCTGGAAAACATTCAGCCCTGGTGCGTTTCGCGCCAGCTCTGGTGGGGACACCAGATCCCGGCCTGGTATTCGCCCTGGGGCGGATGCTACGTCGAGGAGAACGAGGACGCCGCCTACGCGGCGGCGCTTGCCGACGGCGTGGAGCGCCGGGCGCTGACCGAGGACGAGGCGCAGGCGCTGGCCCGCGATCCGGCCCAGCTGGCTGCGACCTTTAGCCGCGACGAGGACGTGCTCGACACCTGGTTCTCCTCGGCGCTTTGGCCGTTCTCGACATTGGGCTGGCCCGACGAGACTCCGGAGCTGAAGCGTTTCTACCCGACCGACGTTCTGGTCACTGGCTTCGACATCATCTTCTTCTGGGTCGCTCGGATGATGATGATGGGGCTGCACTTCCAGGACGAGATTCCGTTCCGCGACGTCTACATCCACGCCCTCGTGCGCGACGAGAAAGGCGCCAAGATGTCGAAGTCGAAGGGCAACGTGATCGACCCGATCGACCTCATCGACCGCTTCGGCGCCGACGCCCTCCGCTTCACCCTCGCCGCCATGGCGGCGCAGGGACGTGACATCAAGCTCTCGGAAGCGCGCGTCGAGGGCTATCGGAACTTCGCCACCAAGATCTGGAACGCGTCCCGTTTCGCCGAAATGAACGGCTGCGCCCGCGTCGCCGGCTTCGATCCGGCCGCGGCCCGCGAGCCGCTCAACTGCTGGATTCTCGGCGAGGCGGCGAAAGCGGCGGCGGAGACGGCGGAGGCGATCGAGTCCTACCGGTTCAACGACGCGGCGAACGCCGTCTACCGCTTTGTCTGGAGCGTGTTCTGCGACTGGCATCTGGAGCTCGCGAAACCGGTGCTGCAGGGCGATGCGGAGGCCGCGGCGCGGGCGGAGACGCAGGCGACCATCGCGCATGTGCTCGACACGATCTACGCGCTCCTGCACCCGTTCATGCCGTTCCTCACCGAGGAGTTGTGGGAAATCAAGGGCGAGGAGTCGGGCCCGCCTCGGGAGGGCCCGCTGGCGCTTGGCCCCTGGCCGAAAGAGGGGCTGGCGGTCGACGAGGCAATCGAGGCCGAGATCGGCTGGATCGTCGACCTGATTGGCGAGATCCGTTCGGTGAAGTCGGAGATGGGCGTGCCGCCGTCGACGCCGATGTCGCTGATCCTGGTTTCGCCGAGCGATCGGGCCGCCAGGAGCGCGGCCGCCTGGAGCGAGAGCGTCAAGCGGCTCGCCCGGGTCGAGGCGGTCGAGACGGCCGACGTCGCGCCGCCGGGTTCCCTGCTGCTGGTTGTTCGCGGGGAGGTCGCCGCTTTGCCGCTCGCCGGCGTGGTCGATCTCGAAGCCGAAAGGGCGCGGCTCGACCGGGAGATCGGCAAGGTCAGGCTCGAGATCGCCAAGGTTGTGGCGAAGCTCGGCAACGACGATTTCCTTCAGCGGGCGCCCGACGAGGTCGTCGCCGAGCATGAGGAGCGGCGCGAGACGTTTGAGGAGCGGCTCGCCAAACTGACGCACGCGCGCGAGCGTCTGGAGGGCGTCTAAACGGCCCGACGGCGGGCAAAATGTGGCTTCTGCGCAACAGCCGCACTGCATCTCTCGGGCGACCGGATTCCGACCGGCGCGCGCCGCGATTGCGCCATAAAAAACTCGCAGCGTTTGTGCAGTAAATTGCGGTTGTCACGCGTTCCTTGCGACCTCGCCCGAGGTCGCGGCGTGGCCGGTTGGTGGATCGGAATATGCGCGTGGACGCGTGGGTCGTGGCGGGCAATGGAGCCGATAGGAGGCGGCGAGACGGCGCGCTCCTGGCCGTGTTTCTATTCGGGGCGTTCGTTGCGCCCGCCTTCGCCTTCGACGGCTCGACCGACAATCCTCCGGCAAAGATCTCTCCGAAGAACTACGCCAGCGCCGAGCAGGCGCTTCGCGCCGGGCTCGATGACCTCAACGCGGGCAACGCCGCCTCCTGTGTCGACGCGCTCACCTACGCCGCCGATAGCGGCCAGCCGGTCGCCCGCTGGAAACTCGGCGAGATGTACGCCGACGGCGTCGGCGTGACGCGCGACAACGTCAAAGCTTATCATTACTTCAATCAGCTTGTTCAGGACTATGACGAGGACGCTCTCGACCCGCGCAATCGCGGGGCGGTGTCGAGCGCCTTTGTCGCGGTCGGCGTCTACAGTCTCACGGGCATTCCGAACAGCGACGTCCGCCCCGACCCGGAACGGGCGCGCGAGCTTTTCCAGTATGCTGCGGCCACGTTCGGCGATCCGGACGCGCAGTACAATCTCGCCCATATGTATATGGTCGGCGCCGGCGGCCTCGCCCAGGACAAGCTCGTTGCGGTGCGGTGGCTGATGCTGGCGTCGCACAAGGGTCACCGGCCGTCGGAAGCCCTGCTCGGACATGTTTTGTTCGTCGGCGACGGCGTGGAGCCTCAGCGGGCCAAGGGGCTCATGTGGCTGACCATCGCCAACACCGGGGCGGAAAGCCCCAAGGACGACTGGGTTCGCGAGCTCTACCGGCGCGATTTCGCGGCAGCGAGCGAGAAGGACCGGGAGATGGCGGCGGCCATGGTGGATGAGCGCGCCAAGGGGCCGCCCGTCCAGTCTGTGATTTCCAGCACGGTGGTGCGGACGCTGCAGTTCCTGCGGCCGCTTGGGATACCGATCATGGCCGAAGCGCCGGCCGCCGCCCCTCCGACTCCGCCGCCGCCCCCGGCTGCGCCGGACAACTGATCGGCCGCTCGCCGCTCCGGCCCCGATTCGCCGATAAGCCCAGAGTCCGTCGCGCGAACAGGCCAAGGCCGCGAGGCGGCTTTTCTTAGTGAAAACAGCGTGGATATTGCGCGGCCTTCTTTACGCCATGGTCGGCTGGGATTTGAATCCCGGCGGAGAGCGACAGCGCCGAGGAACGGCAATGACCTCATGGTTTGTTTCGACGACGCGTAAGATCGGCGCAGAGATCGACTGGCGCCTGACCGAGTGCGTCGACGAGGAGGAGGCGAAGGCCCACGCCTCGGGCGCGCTTTCGCGCGGCTGCCGGGTCGAGGCCGGCACCGCGCCGGGCGTCCGGCCGGTTCGCCGGATCGGCTGGTGCGCCGCGCACGACTGGGCGCAATCCTCAAGCGACGGGTCGATCATGAGCCTCTATCGCCGCCTCGGCGAGTTTGCGGCCTGAAGGCTGCCGGTATAAGGCGCGCACAGGCGGACGCGGGGTCCGCATAAGGCCTCGCGCACGGTGATCTTGCGGGCATTCTTCGATCGGCAGTTGGCGCGCTCCTGGGCGGGGCCCGCGCTGATCTGCCTTGCGCTCCTCGTCGTGCTGTTCGCGCTCGCCGGCCAGACCGTCAACGCGCCCTTCGTCTACGCGCCTCCGCAATGAAGCGCAGCGCCTCGCTGGATTTCCTTCGCGGCGCCGCGGCGTTTGCGGTCGCGGTTCCGCACTACCTGACGGCCAATGCGCCGTTCAGCCCGACGGTGGAAGCGGTCGCGGTCGCATCCGTCGAGGTGTTCTTCGTCCTCAGCGGCTTCGTGCTCGCGCCGCAGATTGTCGACTGGGTGGTCGGGCGGCCGTGGCGCAACCTCGGCGTGTTCCTTGCCCGTCGGTGGATGCGCACGATCCCGCCCTACGTCGCCGCGCTCGTCGTCGTGGCGCTGATGACCGGCAACCTCTTCACCGCTGACACGCTGCGCTATCTCGTCTATGTCGAGAACCTGTTCCGCTCGTCCAACGCCGTCGATTTCTATCCGGTCGCCTGGAGCCTCGCGGTCGAGGAGTGGTTCTACCTCCTGTTCGCGCCGCTTCTGTTCATTGCCGGCCGCGCGCTCGGCCGCAGCGACCGGCGCGCCGACGTCGCCTTCGCGATCCTGTTCGTCTTCGTCTTCGTCGCCCTGAGGGCCTCAGCCGCGCCGCCTGACTGGGATCTGAACGTCCGCAGGGTGACCCTGTTTCGCGTCGATTCGATCGTGTGGGGCTTCTTGCTCTACCTGGCGCTGGAGCGGCGACCGTTGGTTGCGCTGAACGCAGGGGCGGGCGGCCGGGCGCTCGCCGCGCTTGCCCTGGCTTTCGCCGCCGCTGCCGCCCTCGAATTCCGGGTCGCGACGCTCGCGCTCGAAGGCGTGCGCGTCGCCCACCAGGCCTTCCCCTACGCCTCGGCGTTGTTCGGGCTCGCCGCGGTCGTCGCTTTCCGAGAGGCCGACGGTCTGTTCAGGGGGCCCCGGATCGCGGCGCTGAGCTTCTATCTCGGGCGCATTTCGTACTCCGCCTATCTCTTCCACATCGTCATCGTGATGGCGCTGAAGCCGCTGATTGGCGCCTGGCCGCTCGCCCTGCAACTCGTGCTCTATGTCGCGGCTATCTCAGCCTTCTCGACTGTCTTCTGGCGCGGCTTCGAGCGGCCGATCCTGGCCGCGCGGCCGGACTATTGCCAAAGGTCTCATGGGCCGGCGGTCGCCGAGGGCGCGCCGCCGGCGGCTTTGCGCGGGCGGCTTGCGACAGCGGCTCTCGCCCTGGGCTTTCTCGGCGCCGCGGCGCTCGCGCGCGACGCCTTCATGGCGAATGCGCCCTGGACGTTCTATCTGGCGTTGATCGCCGCGGCCGTGCTTGCGGTCGCGCTCGGCGAACGCGCCGGCCGGTTCGCGGGCGGACTCGGGGTCGTTGCGCGGACTTTCGTCCTGTTCGCGCTCGCGCTACCCGCGGCGGACGCTCTCTATCGGTCCTCGACCGGCGTGCCGATCGCCGGCTCGCTCGCCAACCCGACCTATTCCTATCGCGCCGCGCGCGAAAACCCGGCCGCGTTCGCGATGTGGTGGTTCTACTACCTCAACGAATGGATTCGGGACGACGGCATTCGGGGCGCGATCGAGAAGCCCGACCCTGAGAAGCAGCTTCCGTTCGTCATGGTTCCCGGCGCCGCCGGGCGGATGTTCGACGCGACCATCCGGATCAATTCCGCGGGCTTCCGCGGGCCGGAAATCGCCTCGGCGAAGGGCGACCGCTTCCGCATCGTCGCGCTCGGCGAATCGCAGACATTCGGGCCGACGCTTCATGAGGGCGAGAAGCCGTGGCCGGAGCTCCTGCAGGACCTGTTCGCGACCCCTGCGGCCTGCAGCCGGCCGATCGAGGTGATCAACGCCGGAACGGAGGCCTACACGCTCGACAACAACCTCGAGTTGATGCGTCGCGACATCCGCGCGCTGAGGCCCGATCTCATCCTCTCGACCCATGGCCTGAACGGTCTGCTCGCGCTCGGCCTCAGGCAGGAGGCCGAGCCGACCGAGCCTGGCGTGCGGCCGCGCGCCTCGGCCCTCCTCGGCCGCGCGGTGCTGACGATCGAGCGCGCGCTGCACGCCTGGCGCACGCGCAACGTCTCCCGCCCGCCGGACCCGCCTCCGCTTTCCGACTCCCAACTGCTCACGAGCCGTTACGCCGAGGATTATCGCAAGCTCATCGTCCTCGCGCGGGAGAACGGCGCCTCCGTCGCGCTGGCGACTTCGAGCCTCGCAGTCAACGCGGCCTCGCCGCGCGAGGTGAAGGACTTCTACGGCGCGGTGTTCAAGCCGATCGACGACATCATCGCAGCCAACGCCGCGCACAACCGGATGGTCAGGCTCATCGGGCGCGAGGATAACGCGCCCGTGGTCGAGGCGATCGCCGGCGTTGACGGCGACTGGGACGACGACGTCTATCTCGACATCGTGCACTTCACCGAGCGCGGCCATCAACGCGTGGCGCTGGCGATGTTCAAGGCGCTGCTTCCGATGCTGGAGAACCAAGGCGTACGCTGCGTCGCCCGGTGAGGAGGGCGCGGCAAAGTGGCTTTTCCCGGTCGCCGTCAGAACGACGGCGCGAGGATGCGGACGCGTCGCGTTCCGCCGTCCGGCGCGCTGTCCTCGACGACCCGTCCGGCCTTCAGGCCGAGGTGGACGGCCTCATTCGCTTCGTCGTCCTGGATGCCCGAAGTCTCGCGGCTGACGGCCGCAGTCGCCGCCTTGAGCCGCGTGTCGACGCCCTCGACGTCGAGCCCGGAGTTGACGGAATCAGCAGCGCCCAAAGCCGCGTCGCCGATCGGATTCGCGCCGTTCCGGGCGGTCGCCTGGGCGTTCGGGTCCGGCTTCGGGCGCGACATCTGGGCGGAGGCCTCCACGGTCACGACGATGTCGTGTGAGCGGTGGCCGAATCGCCGCTCCGCCGCGGCGAGCGCGTCCGCCCAGCTCTGATCCGGGCGCCGGCAGGAGCAGTTCGGGTCATAAGTCTGCTGGAACTTGAGGGCGTTCGGCAGCGCCGTGTAGCGCTCGCCGGCTACCGACGCCCCCTCGTCGATTGTACCCCCGAAAGGCATCGTATAGAGCCCGACCGCGGCGTTGGGACAAAGGGCCTGGCACACCGCTTCCAGGGAAGCCCCGCTCGCGCCCGAATAGGGCAACGGAAAGAAGCTGCCGTCGCAGGTCCGCACGCACACGTACATGGAGCCGCCCCCGCCGTAGGCCTGCCGCCTGCCGTCACGGTTCTCCGATGCGCTGTGGCGACGAGAGCGCCTGTCGTCGCTGCGCCAAACCCCTTCGCTCGGAGGCGGGCTGGCGAAGGGATTGGGAAAGCTGAACGGCCCGATATGGATCGACATATCGGGGCAGCGATAGCAGCCGCGGCTCTGCGCGAAAGCCGGCGCGCCGATTGCGACCGCCGCGAGCAGCGTAAGCGCCAGCGTCGCGACAGCCAACGAACCGACAGCGCGCGACAGACGCAGGCTGCGGAGGCGACGGGGACGCGCGACGCGGAACATGGTTCGTCTCGTTGGACGGCCGAACCCATAGCTTAGCTGCATGGCAAGCTTGTGTCGTTCGGCGAATCAACTGGCATTGCCATCGGCGCGCGATCGGCGCACGGATGGCGGCGATCATCGAATCTTCGCGGTTGCCGCTTGAGCCCCCCGACTGCTTCTCCGCCGAACGACGCCGCGCCAGCCGCCTCGCCCTGGGGGGTGTTCGGCAACGTCGCCTTCACCGTGATTCTGGTCGCGAGCTCGGTCTCGAGCGTCGGCATCGCGATGTTCGACACGGCCATGAGCTGGCTGATGACGAGCCTCAATCCCGATCCGCTGATGGTCTCGGCGGTCCAGGTCGCGACGATGGCGCCGATGTTCCTGTTGACCATTCCGGCCGGAGCGCTCGCCGACGTCGTCGATCCGCGGCGTCTCTTGATCGCGGCGCAAGTCGGCGTCGTCGCCGTGGGCGTCGTCTTCGCCGCGACCTTCGCCGTCGGCTGGGCCTCGACGCCGGCGCTGCTTGCGACCTCGTTCCTGCTCGGGGCGGCGGGCGCTCTCGCGGCGCCGGCATGGCAGACCATTACGCCGATGCTCGTGCCAAGATCCGAGCTCGACAACGCCATCGCCGTCAGCAACGCCGCCTACAATGTGAGCCGCGCCGTGGGCCCGGCGCTGGGCGGCCTGGCGATCACCGCGATCAGCCTCAAGCTGCCGTTCTGGGTGTATGTCGCGACGAACGTTTGCGTCGTGGGCGCTCTGCTCTGGTGGTGCCCGCCGCGCCGGGCGCTGGAGACGCTGCCGGCCGAGCGGCTGCGCGCGGCCGTGGCGGCCGGACTCCGCTACGCGCGTAACAACCGCGACCTCGACGCGACGCTGATTCGCGCGATCGCCTTCTTTCCCTTCGCCAGCGCCTATTGGGCGCTGATGCCCTTGATCGTCCGCGACCGGCTGCACGAGGGCGCCGACCTCTACGGCGTCCTGATGGCCGTCATCGGCGCGGGCTCGATCGTTGGGTCCCTCGGGATGGACACGCTCAAGGCGCGGCTCGGGCCGGACCTGTCGGCGGGGGCAGGCGCGGTCGGGACGGCGCTGGCGCTTGCTCTCTTCGCGGCTTCGCGCAGGCCGGAGATCGCCATATTCGCCAGCTTCATCGCCGGCGCGTCCTGGATTGTCGCCATGACGACGATGTTCGTCTCGGCCCAGGTCGCCCTGCCGGACTGGGTGCGCGGCAGGGGGCTTGCGATTTTCCTGACCGCCTATTTCGGCGCCATGACGGTCGGCAGCGCCCTATGGGGCGCAGTCGCGAGCCGCAGCGGAATTGCCTTCGCGCTGAACGTCGCCGCCGTGGGAACCGCCCTCGGGCTCGTCCTGACCTACCGCTGGAAGCTCGAGACCGGGGCCGCCTTCGACCTTGCGCCGTCGATGCACTGGCGCGCGCCGGCCTTCGTCGAGAGAACTCGACGACAACGTCGGCCCGATTCTGGTCCTGATCGAGTACCGCATCGATCCGCCGGACGCTCCGGAGTTCCTCGCGCTCATGCAGGAGATCGGCCGCGAGCGGATGCGCGACGGGGCGTACGCCTGGAACCTGTTCCACGACCCCAACGATCCGAGCCGGTCGATCGAGACCTGGTTGGTCCATTCCCTGCTGGAGCTCAAGTACCGAGCCGAGCGGGAAACCAAGGCGGACGAACTCGTCGAGCTGCGCGCCAGGGGCTTGCTGAAGGAGCCGGCGGCCGCGAGCTATTACGTCGCCGCTGCGCATCCGCGCCACCAGTGGAGCGGAGGGCTGCCGGGATATTGACGCGACGGGCGGGCGAAGGGCGACGACGAGACCGACATGGCGCTAGGGGGTACGCTCTCCGTCCAACGCCTCAAGGGGGAAGCGGGCGACGGACGGCGCGATCTCGTCGTCAATCGTTAGATAACATTGTTGCAGGCGCGTCACAATCGAAACGTGGTCCTTTGGGAAAGGCATTTGGTCGCGGACGCGGGCGCAGGCGATCAAGGCAATTTGTTCTCTTTATGTTCTTTCATTGCGCTATCCTTCAGCGCATGTCAGACGCCGTCCCGCTTAAACCCGCAACGCCCGAAGACCTGCCGCGCTTGCCCTTCACGCTGCGATCCGACGGGATCACGGCCGAGATCGTCGCGAAGCGGCTCGCCGGGCACTTGCAGCGCTCGGGCTTCGTCGTGATGCAAAGGCCGACCGAGATCGGTGGCCTGGCGCTGGGGAGAGGGTTCGAGGGCTGACGGAGGGGCAGCCCGACAGGGGATCCGGACGAGGGCGGTTACGTCCCCGGCGGTCGACATCATGGTGTTGACATGGTGGAGGAACTCGGGCCCTGTGGCTGACCTAACGACAAAGGCCGGGAGGGCGTCCATGCCGCGCAAGGACATCATCGACGCGATTCGGAAATACACCGAGCCGTTCCGCGTGACAAAGGGCAAGGACTTTCGCCTGAAGGACTTCGATCCCGCCGACGCGCTCGGCCTCAATATGGACAAGCAGGAGGCGGGGGAGCTTCTCCAGCGCGGCTCGGAATGGCTCGCGATGGAGCAGGACATCCTCTACGCCCAGGATTCCTGGTCTGTGCTGCTGGTGTTCCAGGCGATGGACGCGGCGGGGAAGGACGGGACGATCAAGCACGTCATGTCGCGCGTCAATCCGCAGGGATGCGAGGTCCACTCGTTCAAGCAGCCCTCCGTCGAGGAACTCTCGCACGATTTCCTGTGGCGCTATTCCGCGAAGGTTCCGCAGCGCGGGCGCATCGGAATCTTCAACCGCTCCTACTACGAAGAGGTTCTCGTCGTGCGCGTGCATCAGGCGCTGCTCGAGGCGCAGAAGATGCCGCCGGATCTCGTCGGCAAGGGGATTTGGGACGAGCGGCTCGCGGATATCGCGCGGTTCGAGGAGTATCTGACACGGCAGGGCGTGGTGATCCTCAAGTTCTACCTGAACCTATCGTATAAGGAACAGAAGAAGCGCTTCATGGAGCGCCTCGACAAGCCCGACAAGAATTGGAAGTTCTCCGCTGCGGACGTGCGCGAGCGCCGGTACTGGGACGACTACATGCACGCCTATGAGGAAGCGATCCAGGCCACCGCGTCCAAGTCCGCGCCGTGGTTCGTCGTGCCGGCCGACAACAAATGGTTCACCCGGCTCGTCGTCGCGGCCGCGATCGTCGAGGCGGTGGAGAAGCTTGACCTCAAATATCCGAAGGTCACGGCGGAGCAGAAAAAGGACCTCGCCGCGGCGCGTGAGGAGCTCACGGCGCAGAAATAGCGAGGAGCGGCGCGCGCATGGCGACGGCGATTTCGGTTCTCGGCGGGATCGGCCTCTTCCTGCTCGGCATGACGGTGATGACCGACGGGCTCAAGGCGCTGGCCGGCTCCGCCTTGCGCACGGTGCTCGCCAAGGCGGCGGCGACGCCGCTGTCCGGCGCCGTGTGGGGCGCGATCATTACGCTGCTCGTGCAATCATCGAGCGCTGTGACGATGACGACGATCGGCCTCGTCAGCGCCGGACTTCTGACTTTCCCGCAGGGGCTCGGACTCGTGTTCGGGGCGAACGTGGGCACAACGGGCACCGGGTGGCTCGTCGCGCTGATCGGCGTACGCGTTTCGCTGTCGACCTATGCGCTGCCGCTGATCTTCCTCGGCGCGTTGACGAAACTGCTGACTGGCGGGCGTATTGCGGCTGCGGGCGCCTCCATCGCCGGTTTTGCACTCGTGCTCTACGGCCTGACGACGCTGCAGCAGGGTATGGGCGGCCTTGCGGAAAGCCTACATCCATCGGACTTGCCGGACGTGCTCGGCGCGCCGGGCGTCGGTTGGGTCACGGGATGGATCGGCCTCCTGAAACTCGTTGTCGTCGGCCTCGTCATGACCGCGGTCATGCAATCCTCGACGGCCTCCATCGCGGTCACGATCTCGGCGTTCTACGCGGGCGCCGTCGGGCTCGAGCAGGGCGCGGCGCTGATCATCGGACAGAACATCGGGACGGCGACGAGCTCGGCGTTGGCGGCGATCGGAGCGAGCGCGACCGCCAAACGCCTCGCGCTTGCCTATGTGCTGTTCAAGCTGATCGCGGCGCTGATCGCGATCGTCGCCTTTCCGTTCACCGCGGCGCTGATGGGGCGCTTTGCCGGGACGCTCGACGGGACGACGCTGCTCGCCGCCTATCACACCGCCTACAATGTCGTCGGGGTCGCGGTGCTGCTTCCGGCGACGCCATGGTTCACCCGCTTGGTTGAGCGGCTGCTGCCCCCAAAAGAGTCGGCGATCGAGCGGGTCCTCGACCGCGCCGCGCTCGTCAATTCGGTGGTTGCGGTGGAGGCCGCGAGGCGCGCGGTCGCCGATTCGCTACGCACGATCGCAGTGACTGTCGCCGGCTCGCTCTCGGGCGGGGCGGCCCGCGCCGAGCCTGGCGTCGCGACCGCCGCGGCCGCGCTGGCCAAGGTGCAAGACTTCCTTTCCGAACTCGAGGAGCCGCCGGAGACCGAGGCGGAGCGGCGCCGCCTGACAAGCACCCTGCACTCGCTCGATCACGCCTTGCGGCTCGCCGAGCTCCTGGACCAGGAAGGGCTGCCGAGTCCGCCGGCCGGCGGCGCCGAAGATCTCCGCGCGGCGGAACTCTGCAAACAGGTCATGCGCTGGGTGCAGACGGTCGGGGATTCGATCACCGGAGAATCCGCGCTGAGCCAACGCGCAGCGCCGATCGGCTGGAGCGTGTCGGCGGAAGTCAGTGCGGCGCTCGCCGATGCCGGGAGCGCCGCGAAGGCGCTTGAAGACATGCAGCGGGGGCATCGCGCGACGATCCTGGCGTCGGTCGCGTCCGGCCAACTGACCGCGTCGGACGCCTTCGCCCGGATCGATGCGGCGCGCCGCCTCGACAGGATCGCCCATCATGCCTGGCGGTCGGCGGCGCATCTCGTGGGGCAGGGCGAGGGCCTGAAGGCTGCGACGCGTCCCGTCGAAGCGTCATGAACGGGACACGCGCCCCGATGAGAACAAGCCGCGGCCTGGAGACGTGACATGAGCGAAGCGGAGAGAGCGGAATCGAGCCCGACGCCCTGGCACGCGATGCCTGCGGAGGCGGTCGAGAAAGAGCTCGGCGTCGATCCCGGGCGCGGCCTCGAAACCGCGGAAGCCGCCGAGCGGCTGAAGACGTACGGGCCGAACCGCCTGCCCGCGGGCAAGAAGAAGGGACCGCTTTCGCGCTTCCTCGCCCAGTTCAACAACGTCCTCATTTACGTCCTGCTGACCGCGGGCTTCGTCAAGCTGATGCTGAGCCTGTGGCTGGACGCCTCGATCATTTTCGCTGTCGTCATTCTCAATTCGCTGCTCGGCTTTCTGCAGGAAGGCCGCGCCGAGAAGGCGCTCGACTCGATCCGCAACATGCTGTCGGCGGAGGCGCGCGCCGTTCGCGGCGGCGAGACCCGGCTCATTCCCGCCGAGGATCTTGCGCCCGGCGACATCGTGCTGCTCGAGTCCGGCGACAAGATCCCGGCCGACCTCAGGCTCATCGAGGCCAAGAACCTGCGCACCGAGGAGGCGGCGCTGACCGGCGAGTCGGTCCCGGCCGAGAAGACGACCGGTCCGGTTCCCGCCAACGCGACCGTCGGCGACCGCGAGAACATCGCCTTTTCTGGCACCATGGTCGTCTCGGGACGGGCGACCGGCGTCGTCGTCGCGACCGGCAGCGAGACCGAGCTCGGCCGGATCAACCAGATGCTGGCCGAGGTCAGCGCGCTCGAGACGCCGCTCCTGCGCCAGATCAAGAAATTCGGCTACGTCATCACCGCGGTGATCGCCGTCATCAGCGTGCTCCTGTTCTCCTGGGGCCACTGGCTCGGGCACATGACCTTCGTCCAGCTGTTCCAGGCGGTGGTCGGCATCGCCGTGTCGCTGATCCCGGAGGGCCTGCCGGCGCTGATCACGATCACGCTGGCGATCGGCGTGCAGCGCATGGCTCAGCGCAACGCCATCATTCGCCGCCTGCCGGCGGTCGAGACGCTCGGTTCCGTCTCGCGCATCTGCTCGGACAAGACCGGCACGCTGACGCTGATGGAGATGATGGTGACCTCGGTGGTGACCGCGGACAAGCTCTACGAGGTCAACGGGGATGGTTATTCCCCCGAGGGCAAGGTCACGGACTCTGGCCAACCGCTCCGGGAGACGCCGGAAACGCTGGCGCTGATGGGGCGTGTGTCGATGTTGTGCAACGACGCGGAGCTCATCGAGGAGGAGGGCAAATGGAAGGTCGAGGGCGACCCGACCGAGGGCGCGCTCTATCCTTTCGCCGGCAAGCTCGGCATGGACCGCGCCGTCGAGGCTAAGGCCGCGCCGCGCGTCGACGCCATCCCCTTCGAGTCCGAGCACAAGTTCATGGCGACGCTGAACCGGTCGGCGGACGGGCGGGCGATGCTCCTCGTCAAGGGCGCGCCCGAGGTGATCCTCGAGCATTGCGACCGCCAGCAGACGGCGGGCGGCCCGGCGCCGCTCGACTGCGACCGCTTCGCCCGCGAAGGCGACCGGCTCGCTGCGCAGGGCGAGCGCGTGCTGGGCCTGGCGTGGCTCTCCGATCCGGCCCTGCCGGCGGGCGGCCTTAAGCCCGAAGATCTGCCCAAAACCCTGGTCCTGCTCGGCCTCGTCGGCCTCATGGACCCGCCGCGCAAAGAGGCGATCGAAGCCGTCAGGGAGTGCCACGCCGGCGGCATCCGGGTGACCATGATCACCGGCGACCACAAGATCACGGCTGCGGCGATCGCAAAAATGCTCGGCATCGGCGACGGCAAGACGGCGGTGGCGGGAACCGAGATCGAGGCGATGAACGACGCGGCGCTGCAGGAATGCGTGCGCGAGGTCGACGTCTTCGCCCGCGCCAGTCCCGAGCACAAGCTGAGGCTGGTCAAGGCGATCCAGGCGAACGGGCAGATCGTCGCGATGACCGGCGACGGCGTCAACGACGCGCCAGCGCTGAAAAAGGCCGACATCGGCGTCGCCATGGGCATCAAGGGCACCGAGGTGACGAAAGAGGCGGCCGGCATGATTCTGGCCGACGACAACTTCGCCTCGATTTCGGCGGCGGTGAAGGAAGGCCGCACCGTCTACAACAACATCGAGAAGGCGATGCTGTTCCTGTTGCCGACCAACGTGGCGCAGGGGATGGTGCTTGCGGTGGCGATCCTGTTCGCCTTCACCCTGCCGATCACCGCGCCGCAGGTCCTGTGGGTGAACATGGTGACGTCGGTCGCGCTCGGCCTTGTCATCTCGTTCGAGCCGCATGAGGCGGACGTGATGCGCCGCCCGCCGCGCGCCGTGGACCGGCCGATCGTGACCAGATTCGGGATCTGGCGCATCCTGTTCGTCGGCGCGGCGCTGGTTCTCTACACGCTCGCAGCGTTCTTCGTCATGAAGGACTACGGCGCGTCAGACGGCATGGCGCGCACGGCCGCCGTCAACGCGATCACGCTCGGCCAGATCTTCTATCTCCTCAACAGCCGCTATCTGCTCGAATCGTCGCTGTCGCTGCGCGCCCATTTGGGCAATCCCTATCTTTGGTACGGGATCGGGGCGGTGGTCGTATTGCAACTCCTGTTCACGTATGCGCCGCCGTTCCACGCCATCTTCGGCAACGAGTCGCTGCCGCTGTGGGTTTGGTTTTGGCTGATCGTGGGCGGCGTCGTGTTCTTCCTTGCGGTCGAACTGGAGAAGCTCGTCATTCGCTCGAGCCCGGAGCTCAGGCGAGCGGCGACACAGGTCGACGAAGCTGCGCCCGCGGCGACGGCTTGAGCGAGCGCCGCCTCGCTTCCGGAAAACGGCGCGGACCTCACAACAGGCTGAATCCGGCGGCGCGACGGCGCTGAGTTCGGGGTCTCGTCACCACCTGCGCCCTGACCCACCCCGGAACCGCGATTCAATCGCCCCGCTTCATGCGGAGACGCGTCGCTATGCCGAGTTGCGCATGATCAGCCGAGCCTCGAGGCGATCGGCGGAGTCCTTGTTTGCCCCGTCGGATATTCCCTGCATGAGGCGCTCCAGGCTCACGGTCGCCAGTCGATCAACATCTTGCGCAACGGTCGTCAGCGAGGGGCATGCGTATTGACTCAAAGGGTGATCGTCGTGCCCAGCAACGCGCAGGTCCGCGAGTTGGCCGACGGATCTTCCGATCTGACAGGCGGCCGCCATCACGCCGAACGCGACGCGGTCATTGGCGCAGAGAATCGTTCCGCCAACCGGAGCGTCAGCCTTGAAAAGCCGAGTGGCCTCATCAAAAGCCAATCGCTCGAAGTCCCAATCGAGAGAGGGAACGTCGAAGATCACAGGTTGGGCCCCGCTTCGAAGCATTGAGGCTTCGTAAGCCTCACGACGCTCGCTTGCGTTCTGATTGACCGCGGGCATGTCGAAATAGCTCGGCGGCGAGCCGGAGCGCAGGAGATAGTCAACCATCAGGCCCATGCTGACGTGATTGTCCGTTCCGACGAATGCTCCCTCCGCATCGACTCGCGCGTCCAGGAAGACCAGCGGCATCTCCCTTCCCATCTGCCGATAGAGGTCCTTGCGCGTCGCCGCGCCGAGGGGCACCACGACCGCTCCGGCGCTCTTGGTGGAGACAAGAGTTGCGACCGCCTCCGCCTCCCGATCCGGATCGCCCTGGCTGTTCTGGATGACAGTCCAATAGCCGGCCATGGAGGCCTGAGACTCAATCCGCTCGACCAGGGCCGCATAGAACGGGTCCATCAGGGAGGGTACGATGATGCCAAGGGTTTTCGAATTCCGGCGGTTGAAATTCACCGCGAACAGATTCGGCCTGTAACCGAATCGCTCCATCGCCTCTTCGATCTTGAGCCTCGAGGTTTTTCGCACACTCCGGGGATCGTTAAAAAAACGCGAGAGCGTCGGCCGCGAAATGCCGCTTGCAGTCGAGAATTCTTCCATCGTCCGGATTCGCGTTGGCGCAGCCGATTCCCGTTCGCTCATCAAACTCCGTCCTATGGAGCTTTACGTTTGTAAATATTTCATGCACCTTAGATTGACATTATCGTTACATTATAGCAAAGAATTTTGTATGCGACTTGGCATTCTGGCCCTGGCCATAGGAGAGAAAGGCCATTCCGGGTCCTAGCGGGCTCCGCCTTCAAAAGGCGCTCGCTTCGAACTGTGAATTTCAGCAATTGCCGGTCAAAAAACGGCGTAGTCAGGCAAGGTCTGGGAACGGGACCGAGGACGCAAAAGAGAGCGCGGTAGCTCTCAATGAAGGAGGAAAAAGCATGAAGAAGTATCTAGTGGCCGGCGCAGCTTTGCTTTCGGTGGCTGCATTCGGCTCGCCGGGTTACGCCGCCGACCAACCGGTGATCCCCGTCATCGTCAAGGACACGACCTCGGCCTATTGGCAGATCGTGTTCGCCGGCGCCCGACAGGCCGCCAAGGACCTTAACGTCAAAGTGCCTGAGCTCGGCGCCCAGTCCGAATCCGACATCAACGGCGAAATCACGATCCTCGAGAACGCCGTCGCCGAGAAGCCCGCGGCGGTCGTGATCGCCCCGACCCAGTTCAAGGCGCTGGGCCAGCCGATCGACGAGGCGGCCAAGAAAGTGCCGATCATCGGCATCGATTCCGCGGCCGATTCGAAGGCCTTCACTTCGTTCCTGACCACGGACAATGAGGTGGGCGGCCGCATCGCCGCCGACGGCATGGCGGCGGCGATCAAGGACAAATACGGCAAGGCCGAGGGCGAGGTCGCGCTCATCACCCACTTGCCCGGCGTTGGCTCCCTTGAAGCGCGCAATAAGGGCTACAGGGAAGAGTTGGCTGAAAAGTATCCCGGCCTGAAGCTGGTCGCCGACAAGGTCTCGGACGGCAACGCCACGACCGGGCTCAACATCATGACCGACCTGATCACCGCCAATCCGAACCTGCGCGGCGTGTTCGCCGACAATCTCATCCAGTGTCAGGGCGCGAGCCAGGCGATCGCGGAGAACAAGAAGGGCGACACGATCAAGCTGGTCTGCTTCGACGCCGACGACAAGCTCATCGGGTATCTCAAGGACGGCACGATCGCCGCGCTGCTCCTGCAAGACCCCTACCGGATGGGCTATGACGGCGTGAAGACCGCGCTCGCCGCCTCAAAGGGCGAAAAGGTCCCTGCCTTTGTCGACACCGGCGCGAACTTGGTCACCAAGGCCAACATGAACAATCCGAAGGAGCACAAGCTCCTCTATCCGTCGAATTGATCCGGCACGGGGCGCGCCGGCCATAGCGTCGGCGCGCCCTCGCGCCGCCGCTTGCGCGGTGACGGAGCGCGGCGCTACATCTTCGCCGCAGATGGACCCAGGTACGTCCGAGAGCGCGACCATGGCAGCTGTTGAATCCGTCGTTCGAGCCGCTGGCGCGCCGATACTTGTCCTCGAAAAGCTCGACAAGCGCTTCGGCGCGACGCACGCACTCAGGGCGGTCGATCTGACCTTCGAGGAAGGCGAGATTCACGCGATCGTCGGCGAGAACGGCGCCGGCAAGTCCACGCTCATCAAGGTGCTGACCGCCGTCCATGAGCGCTCGGCCGGCGAAGTCTACTGGCAGGGCAAGTCGGTCCCGCTCGCCAACCCGCAAGAGTCCATCGGCCTGGGCATCAATGCGGTGCATCAGGAGGTCGTGCTCTGCCCGCACCTGACCGTCGCGGCCAACATCTTTCTTGGCGACGAGGAGATGCGCGCGGGGTTGCTCGACAAGAAGCGCATGGAGCGCGACGCTCAGCGCCTGCTCGACGACCTCGGTTTCACCTTGCCGGCCGGAGCGCTCCTCTCCTCGCTGACCATCGGCCAGCAGCAACTCGTCGCAACAGCGCGCGCAGAGCGGCGCCAGGTGAAATTCCTAATCTTCGACGAGCCGACCGCCTATCTCACCCGGCAGGAAGCGGCCACGCTGTTCAAGCTGATCCGGCGCCTAAAGGCTCGTGGGGTCACGATCGTCTACATAAGCCATCGCCTCGAAGAGGTGTTCGAGCTCTGCGACCGGGTGTCGGTGCTGCGCGACGGCGCGCTCGTCGGCACGCGCAAGGTCAGCGAGACCAACGAGGCCGACCTCATCGCGCTGATGATCAACCGCCAGATCGACCAAATCT
Source organism: uncultured Alphaproteobacteria bacterium (assembly GCA_963822215.1). Lineage (GTDB taxonomy): Bacteria > Pseudomonadota > Alphaproteobacteria > Rhizobiales > Beijerinckiaceae > Roseiarcus. Next base: position 1,111,529 of record CAWGGX010000003.1, on the reverse strand, counting down.
ATATCAAGGACACAGTCCCGATCGGCGCGACGATCCTGGAGACGGACAAGCTCTGCGGACCTGGCTTTCAGGATGTCTCGATCCAGGTGCGCGAAGGCGAGATCGTCGGCCTTTACGGCCTGATCGGCGCAGGCCGTAGCGAGTTCGTGCAGAGCGTCTTCGGCCGCCGTCCGGCGACCGGCGGCCGAATTGTCTGGCGAGGGGAGGATGTCCGGATCCGCTCCGAACGGCAAGCGATGAACCTCGGCATTGCGCTCTCCCCCGAAAGCCGCAGAGACCAGGGTCTCTGCCTCACGCTTGGCGTCGGGCTCAACGTCAATCTGCCGATCTTCAAGCGCCTGAGCATCGGCCCGTTCATCAATCTGGCGCGCGAAGCCACGGCCGCCGACAAGCAGATTCACGACGTCCAGATCAAGACCTCGTCGCGCACGGCGCCGGTGACGAGCCTATCCGGCGGAAACCAGCAGAAGGTCGTGATTGGCAAATGGCTCAATCACGGCGCGAAGCTCTTCATCTTCGACGAACCGACCGTCGGCGTCGATGTCGGCACCAAGGCGGAAATCTATCGGCTGCTCGGCTCCCTGCTCAGACAAGGCGCGGGCATCATCATGGTCTCGTCCTATCTGCCGGAGGTTTACGAGCTCGCCGACACGCTACACGTCTTCCGGGCGGGTCGGCTGGTCGCGACCCACGGACACAAAGACGCCTCCCATGAAACGATCCTCACAGAAGCGATCGGCGTTTAGGGCACGGGGATTCCAAGGGACATGACTGATCAAACCATCTCTCCGGACCGTCAGCGCAGCCGGCGGCTCGACCTCCTGCTCGGCCTCACCCTCCTCGGCCTGCTGCTCTTCATGTGGCTCGCGCTTTCGGTCGAGACCACGACTTTCTGGTCCTCGAACAACATCGCCAATCTCCTGCGCCAGGGCGCAATGATCGCGATCCTGGCGATCGGCGAAACCTTCGCCATCATCACCGGCGGCATCGATCTTTCGGTCGGCGCGGTCGCCGGCTTCACCTCCATGACTGTTGCCTGGCTACTGACCCACGATCTGGGCTTCGCATCGTCGATCGCCGGCGCCGTGGGGATTTCGCTGGCGATCGGCGTTTTGATTGGCCTCTTCCATGCCTTCGGCGTGGTGCAGATGGGCCTGCCGCCGTTCATCATGACGCTGGCGACCATGTACGCGCTCCGCGGCATCGGGCTTCTGGTCACCAACGGCTCGACCATTTCGATCACCAACGACGCCTTCACCGGCTTCTCGCGCTCGACCTTCCTCGGCTTCCCTTGGACCGACGGGTCCTGGTTCCAGATCCCGATGCTGTTCTGGATGGTGATCGTCGTCGCAATCCCCGCCTACCTCCTGCTCGAACAGAGCCGTTGGGGCCGCTATCTGTTCGCGATCGGCTCCAACAAGGAGGCGGCCCGCCTCTCCGGCGTCAACGTCAAGGCGATCACCTATCTCGCCTATGTCGTTTCGTCCTTCTGCGCCGCGTTCTGCGGCATTCTCCTCGCCATGCGCATCGGCATCGGCAACCCGACCCAGGCGGAGGGTTGGGAGTTGCAGGCGATCGCCTCGTCGGTCATCGGCGGCACCAGCCTGTTCGGCGCGGTGGGGTCCGTGCATGGGCCGGTGATTGGCTCGTTCATTCTGACGACGATCAACAACGGGGCGAACCTCCTGAACCTCAACCCGTTCTGGCAGCGGATCATCACCGGCTTCCTGATCATCATCGTCGTCTATTTCGACACCTTGCGCACCCGTAAGAAATGACCCCTCAGGCGACCGCAGGAGTTGGAGAACCGGCATGAGCATTCTTGGCGAAACCGGGGTCAAGCCGGTCGACCTGGCGTCGATCGCGCAGAGGCGCTTGCCCACCGGCGCCGCGATGCCGGCCATCGGTCTCGGCACCTTCGGCTCGGACAGCGTCGGGCCGGCCGAGGTCGCGGCTGCGGTCCGGGGCGCGGCCGAGATCGGATACCGTCACTTCGACTGCGCATCGGTCTACGGAAACGAGGACGCGGTCGGGGCCGCGCTCGGGGACGTCATGCGGAGCGGCGTCAGGCGCGAAGACCTCTGGGTCACATCGAAGCTCTGGAACGACAAGCACGAACCCGACGACGTCATCGCGTCCTGCGTGAAGTCGCTCGCCGACCTCAAGCTCGACTATCTCGACCTGTTCCTCGTCCATTGGCCGTTTCCGAACTTCCATCCGCCGGGCTGCGACGTCAGCTCGCGCAGCCCGGACGCCAAGCCCTACATCCACGAGCGTTATATGAGGACCTGGCGCGCGATGGAGTCCCTGGTCGATCGGGGGCTCGTCCGGCACATCGGCACGTCCAACATGACCGTCCTGAAGCTGAAGCTCGTGTTGCGCGACGCGCGTATCAAGCCGGCCGTCAACGAGATGGAGCTTCATCCCCATTTCCAGCAGCCGGAGCTGTTCCGCTTCGTGGTCGACCACGGAATTCAACCCGTCGGCTATTGTCCGCTCGGCTCGCCCGGACGCCCCGAGCGAGACCGTACCCCCGACGACACCTCGCCGATGGAGGATCCGGTCATCGTCGCCACCGCCCGACGGCATGGCGTTCACCCGGCGGCCGTCTGCATCAAGTGGGCGGTGCAGCGCGGCCAGACGCCGATCCCGTTTTCGGTGACCCCGCGTAACTACGCCGCCAATCTCGCCGCCGCCGCCGAGGATCCGCTGACCGGCGACGAAATGACGGCGATCGCCGGGGTCGACCGCAACTGCCGCTTGATCAAAGGCCAGGTTTTCCTTTGGAAGGACGGGCAGAGCTGGGAAGACCTGTGGGACGTCAACGGAGAAATCACCCCTCCGTGAGGCGGACCCGGGCGGTCGCCCCCATCACGAGCCCATTTTCCCGGATTCGAAGCCGGGCGTTGGTGATGAATTTTCTCGTATCTTTACGTACGTAAAAGTTTCATGATGTCTAAGATTGACAGATTCGAGACATTCTGTCATAGAGGGTCATAGGGACGGCATCCGTAAAGTCCGAGTATGAGAGAGGAACGCCATGGTTGGGTTCAAAGCTATTGCGGCCGGCATCGCCCTCGCCGCCGGTTGCGTGACTATTGTCGATGCAGAAACCTTGACGATCGCCACGGTGAACAACGACGACATGATCATCATGCAGAAGCTGTCGTCGAAATGGGAGCAGGCGACCGGAAACAAGATCAATTGGGTGATCCTGGAGGAGAACGTCCTCCGCCAGAAAGTGACCACCGATATCGCCACCAAGGGGGGCCAGTACGACGTGGTTACGATCGGCGCCTACGAAACGCCGATCTGGGGCAAGAAGGGCTGGCTGACGGCCCTGGATGACTTCAAGAACTACGACTACGACGACCTTCTCGCGCCCGTGCGAGCCGGACTCACGGTCGACGGCAAGCTCTTCGCCGTGCCCTTCTACGCCGAGAGCTCCTTCACGATGTACCGCAAGGACCTGTTCGAGAAGGCCGGCCTCACCATGCCGGAACATCCGACTTACGAGGAAGTCAAACAGTTCGCGGACAAGCTCACCGACAAGGCCAACGGCGTCTACGGAATCTGCCTGCGCGGCAAGCCGGGCTGGGGCGAAAACATGGCTTTCCTCGGCACTTTGGTGAACACCAATGGCGGCGAATGGTTCGACATGAAGTGGGAGCCGCAGCTGACTTCCGAGCCCTGGAAGACGGCGATCACCTACTACGTCGACATCATGAAGGCCGATGGACCGCCCGGCGCCTCCGCCAATGGGTTCAATGAGAACCAGGCCCTGTTCTCTGGCGGAAAATGCGCGATGTGGATCGACGCCACCTCCGCAGCCGGACGCGTTTCGAACCCCAAGACGAGCCAGGTCGCCGACAAGGTCGGCTTTGCGGTGTCCCCCACTGCAGTGACGCCGAACGGCTCGGCCTGGGCGTGGGCCTGGTCGCTCGCGATCCCGTCCTCCACGACGAAGGAAGCGGCCGCAAAGGACTTCGTTCGCTGGGCGACGTCGAAGGACTACGTCAAGCTTGTTGGCGAGACCGAGGGTTGGGTCGCCGCGCCTCCAGGCACGCGCAAGTCCACCTACGACAACCCTGAGTACCAGAAAGCTGCGCCCTTCGCGCCGATCGTGCTGAACGCGATCATGGTGGCCGATCCGACCCACGCGACCAAGGATCCGGTCCCTTACACGGGCGTGCAGTTCGTCACCATTCCGGAATTCCAGGGCATCGGGACGGACGTGGGCCAGAACATCGCGGGCGCCCTGGTCGGAACGACTACTGTGACGGACGCGCTTGAGAAGTCGCAGGCGTCGACCACCAGCATCATGAAGAAAGCCGGCTACATCAAGTAGAACCAAAGCGGGCCACGGTTGGCGAAGACCGTGGCCCGCTCCCAATTCTCTTCACCCATCCGAGAAGGTCGGGGAGCGTGAAATAGGTTGCGACGTCAGATACGTCGCGGAACACGATTGCCAAACAGACCAGCGGTCAAACGAACAAGCATCGAGGGCGCCTTAGATGTCTCGCAATAATTTGTCAGAAGAGAGCGCGCTTGAATTCCCGCGCGTCTTCGACTTCTCAGGCAGAGTCGTCCTCGTAACCGGAGCGGCCAGCGGGATCGGAAAGGCAATCGCGGAATTGTTCAGCGAGCGGGGAGCGCAGCTCGCGCTCATCGACAAATCGCCGCATATCGAATCGGTCGCGAGCAGGCTAGGGGGCGGAGCCCGTTCCTGGGAAGTCGACATCGTCGATGACGCACAGGTTGCGCGAATTGTTGGAGAGATCGCCGCAACGTTCGGCCGGATCGACGTCCTGATCAACAATGCCGGCGTTGGGGGGATCTGGCCCGCCGAGGCGACGTCGAGCGCCGACTGGAGTTGGGTCATCTCGATCAATCTTACCGGCCAATACTTTGTCGCCCGGGAGGCCGCGAAGCACATGTTGGCGGCCGGACGGGGACGTATCGTCATGATGGCGTCCCAGGCGGCGCTCATCGGCCTGGATGGGCACGCAGCCTACGCGGCGTCGAAGGCCGGCCTGCTCGGAATGCTGCGGTCCATGGCGGTCGAGTGGGGACCTCGTGGGGTGACGGTCAACGCCATTTCCCCGACTGTGGTGGATACGGAAATGACCGCCATCTATTGGGGCGGCGAGAAAGGCGAGCGCGCCCGCGCAGAGATCCCCGTCGGTCGTTTCGCCAAGCCCAGGGAAATCGCATATGCGGCGATGTTCCTGGCGAGCGACGCGGCGGCGATGATCAATGGCGCGAACCTGGTTGTGGATGGCGGAAACACCATTCGCTGAGTTGAGGCGAATGGAGAGCCTCCTGCGCGGCGAGCCGATGGATTGTGAGTTTGATCGGGCATGTCGAACCGCTTTGAGCCGATCGCGGAGGCGTCTGAATTCGAGCGCCGCTCGGCGACATCGAGTGGCGACAATGGGAGCGGGGGTTGGCGAAGTCCATGTCCCACTCCTTGTGAATTCCTTGGAGCCAAACCCGCGAGCTGTGAATGCGACGTGGGAGCGGATTCCGTTTGTCCAAACAAGCAGGAGGACCGAACATGAAACTGAACGACAAGGTCGCCATTATCACGGGCGCGGCTCGCGGCATCGGCAAGGCGATCGCAGAACGCTATGTGAAGGAAGGCGCTAAGGTCGTCATCGCCGACTTGAATGAGGAAGGCGCAAAGGCGGTCGCGACCGCCCTCGGACCGACTGCGCTCGCCGTAAAGCTCGACATCACCCGGCAGGAGTTGATCGACGCGACCGTCGCTGCAACCGTCGCGCATTTCGGTCGCCTCGACATTCTTGTGAACAACGCCGGGCTCTTTGACCTTGCGCCGATCATCGAGATCACCCGTGAGAGTTATCGTCGCGTCTACGCGGTCAATGTCGAAGGCCTGCTGTTCATGCTGCAGGCGGGCGCGAAGCAGATGATCAAGCAGGGTCACGGCGGTAAGATCATCAACTTCGCCTCTCAGGCAGGAAGGCGCGGAGAGGCGCTGGTCGCCATCTACTGCTCGTCGAAGGCTGCGGTGATCAGCCTCACGCAGAGTGCGGGCCTCGACCTGATCAAACATCGCATCAATGTCAACGCCATCGCTCCCGGCGTCGTCGACAACGAGCATTGGAATCACGTCGACGAGATGTTCGCCAAGTACGAGAACCTGAAGCCCGGCGAGAAAAAGCGCATCGTCGGCGCGTCGGTTCCGTTCGGACGCATGGCCCGTCCCGATGAGATTGGCGGTCTTGCGACATTCCTTGCAAGCGAAGACGCCGACTACATCGTGGCGCAGACCTACAATATCGACGGCGGCAACTGGATGAGCTGAGCGATGAAATCGATCCTCACGATCGGTGAGATCCTCGTCGAGATCATGGCGACCGACAAGGGCGACGGCTTCCTTGAGCCGGTCCATCTGGTCGGCCCCTTTCCGTCCGGCGCGCCGGCGATCTTTATCGATCAGGCTGCGAAATTTGGTCAGCCGGCCGCCATCATCGGTTGCGTGGGGAACGACGACTTCGGACGGGTCAATCTCGATCGCCTGCGCCGTGACGGGGTCGACGTGGAAGGCGTCCGGATCGACCCCGAGCTGGCCACGGGCAGCGCCTTCGTGCGTTACAAGCCTGATGGATCGCGGGCCTTCGTCTACAACATCAAGCACAGCGCCTCGGGCGCGATTGCGCTCGACGACGCCGCGAAGGCGGTTCTGGCCCGCAGCGACCATCTCCACATGATGGGAACGGCGCTTTCCTCCCCGCGCATCGTCGAAGCGGCTCTCGCCGCCGCCGAGGCGATCAAGGCGCGCGGCGGCACGATCTCGTTCGACCCCAACCTGCGCCCGGAGATTCTGAACCTCCCCGGCCTGCGGGAAGCCTGCGAAACCCTGTTCCGGCGTTGCGATCTCTTCCTTCCGAGCGGGGGCGAGCTCTATCTCTTCACCCAGGCGAAGAGCGAGGACGCCGCGGTCGCGGAAATCCTTGGCCATGGCGTCCGGGCGGTTGTTCACAAGCGCGGCGCTGACGGCGCCAGCTACTTCGACTCCGCGACGCGCCTCACGCAGCCCGGGTTCAAGGTCGAGGAGGTCGATCCGACGGGGGCAGGCGACTGCTTCGGCGCCACGTTCGTCAGTTGCTGGCTGCGCGACATGCCGCCGCCCCTGTGCCTCGCCTATGCCGCAGCGAGCGGGGCCCTGGCGGTAACGCGGCAGGGACCGATGGAAGGCGTCGCCAGCCAAGCCGAACTCGATACGTTCCTTGCAGCTTATTCCGGAAAGCCCGTGTCATGACTCGACCCCTCCCTCCGCTCGTAAGCGAGCGACTGACTGACGGTCGGGCCGGCGTGACCTCGGTCTGCACCGCCCATCCTACCGTCATCGAGGCCGCCCTGTCCCTCGGGCGTCGCACGGGCAGGCGTGTCCTCATCGAGGCGACCTGCAACCAGGTCAACCAAGAGGGCGGGTACACCGGCATGACGCCGGCCGATTTCCGCCGTTTTGTCGAGGCGATCGCGGCGCGCGTTGGTCTTGAACCCTCCCGAGTCATTCTCGGAGGCGATCATCTTGGTCCCAACCCGTGGAAGCATCTGCCCGCCGACGAGGCCATGCAGCGGGCGAAGTCCATGATCGAAGCCTACGTTCGGGCCGGCTTCGCCAAGCTGCATCTGGACACCAGCATGGGCTGCGCCGGCGAGCCGGCAGCCTTGGCCGACGAAGTGACCGCTGAACGCGCCGCCGCCTTGGCCAAAGTCGCGGAAGGCGCCGTGGGAAACGGGCCTGCTCCGGTTTATGTCATCGGCACGGAAGTCCCAGTGCCCGGGGGCGCGCAGCACGCATTGGATTCCCTCGAGGTGACGCGGCCGGAAGCGGCGCTTCGAACCGTCGACGTTCACCGAAAGGCGTTTAGAGATAGCGGTCTCGAGGCGGCCTTTGCGCGTGCGATTGGCGTCGTGGTGCAACCGGGGGTCGAATTCGCCAGCACAGAGGTCATTCCCTACAGGCCCGAGAAGGCTGAACGCCTCACCGGAACTTTGGCGAACCTGCCAGGCTTTGTCTTCGAAGCGCACTCGACGGATTACCAGCCGGCGCCGTGCCTTGACGCATTGGTCCGGGACGGGTTCGCGATCCTCAAGGTGGGCCCGTGGTTGACCTTCGCCTTACGCCAGGCGCTCTATGGGCTTGATGGCATCGCGCGCGTTCTCGATGCGACGTCGACCGAAGACAGTCTCCCGGCCGCAATGGAAGCCTTGATGCTGAAAGAGCCCGGAAACTGGCGCAAATACTATGACGGAGGGCCTGATGAGCTCAGGCTGCAGCGCCACTTCAGTTTTAGCGATCGCATTCGGTATTACTGGCCCCGCCCTGAGGCTCAGGCCGCTGTCGACCGGCTCTTCGCCAAACTCGGCGACAAGCCAATCCCCGAGCCTCTCATCAGCCAGTATCTGGGCGGCCAGTACCCCGACGTCCTCGACGGTTCGATCTCCGCGCGGCCCAAGGAGCTTGCCCTTGGCGCAATCCTTCAAGTCCTGCTGCAATATGATCACGCGTGCGGTCGCAGTTAGGCCAAATGCAACCTGGCCGAAGCGGATTGTCGGCCCCTTTTCTCCTCCCTGTTCGATTCCCTGTTCCGGCTCGGAACAGGCGCAAAATTCCCTGTTAGGCACGCCGCCAATTCCCTGTTTCGGTGGGACCTGGGGGCCGCAACCGGCGGATTGCAGGCCGATAGGCCCCTGAAATGACGACGGTTCTCGGCGCGGCCGTGGATCGGGCGTTGGAAAAATTCCCTGCTAGCAGGGAATTCGGAAAAGGCCTTTCCGCGTCGGCGCCGGCGTGTCGGGCGCCCTCAGCCCTCCGGGCTCGCGCTCGGGTGGGGCAGGCGCGCGAGCAGGGCGATCAGCGCGCGGTCTCCAAGCACGGCGACCCGCTCCTTGGGGGTCAGCCAGGCGCAGGCGTCCTCCACCGTCTCGGCGTCATTGAGCTTGACGGTGGCGATCGCGAGGTCGACGTCGACGTCGCCGAGCCGGTGGCGCGGCCTTTCCGGCAGGAAAGCCTCGTGGACGGCGCGGAAGTCGGCGTCGGCGTGGATGGAAACGAGCGCGTCCTCGCTATCGCGGCCTGTCCGGGCGAGTTCGCCGGCGAGCGCGTTGGCGCGCGCGACGATCGGCGGCGGCGTCGTCTCCTCTGGGGTGCACAAGAGGCCGATCCGGCGCAGGCCGAGGCCGATCCACAACTGGCCGCTCGCCCAGGAGAGCGGGATCGAGAGGATGAGGCCGGCGATCGTCGGCGACATCCACAGCACCAGCGACGGGGAGATGAGGGCCGCGGCGAACAGGGTGACGACGCCAAGCAGGGCGTGCGAGCGATGACGGCGCGCAATGCTGGTCAGCGGAATGGAGCCGTCGTCGCGGCGCTGGGGGTTCCATCCGGTGTCCCGGCCGGACAGGATCTGCAGCACCGACCCCGACTGGATCAGCATCATGATTGGCGCCAGCGCGGCCGAGAAGACGATCTCGACGAATGTCGAGGCGATCAGCCCAACGGCTCCGCCCGATCCGCGGCGCGTCGGGCCGTCGGCCAAGGCCAGGATGAGGCCCAGGAATTTCGGCGCCAGCAGGATACCGATCGTCAGTACGAAGAGTTGCAGCGCTCGCTCATAGTCGAACCGGGGCCAGGCGGGGAACAGCGAGAAATCGGCGGTGAAATATTCGGGCCGGATGTAGTGGGTCTGCAGCACGAGCACGATGCCGACGAGCAGTTGGGCCATCCACAAGGGCGACGCCAGATAGCCCATGATGCCGGTCAAGAAATGCTGGCGGGTCGCCCAGACGAAGCCGCGCGCCCCGATGATGCGCGAGTGCTGCAGGTTGCCCTGGCACCAGCGCCGGTCACGCGTGGCGAGGTCGATCAGCGAAGGCGGGCTCTCTTCGTAGGAACCGCCGAGCGTCGGCAGCATGTAGACGGAATAGCCCGCGCGCCGGATGAGCGCCGCCTCGACGAAATCGTGACTGAGGATGTGGCCGCCGAGAGGAGGGCGGCCCGGCAGGTCGGGCAGACCGCAGTGGTCGGCGAAGGCGCGCGTGCGGATGATCGCGTTGTGGCCCCAGTAGTTGCCGTCCCGCCCCATCCACGCGGAGAGCCCGGCCGCGAGGACAGGGCCTGCGATCCGGGCGGCAAACTGCTGCAGCCGAGCGAACATCGTGTTGCGGTTGATGATGAGCGGCAGGCTCTGAACGATGCCGCTGTCCGGATCGGCCTCCATCGCCGCGGCGAGCCGCACCACCGCGTCGCCCGACATGACGCTGTCGGCGTCGAGCACGAGCATGTGCGCGTAATGGCCGCCCCAACGGGTGACGAAATCGGCGATATTGCCAGCCTTGCGGCTCGTGTTTTTGCGTCGCCGCCGGTAATAGATTCGCAGGCCGGGCAGTCTTTCGCGCATGGCGAGAAACGCCCTTTCCTCGGCGATCCAGACGTTTCCGTCGGTCGTGTCCGACAAAAAGAAGTAATCAAAGGCGCCGCCCAGGCGAGTGCTCTCGACGTCCTCGACGATCGCCTGCATGGCGGCGAACACGCGCGAAGGCGCCTCGTTGTAGATCGGCATGACGACCGCGGTCCGCTCCGCCAGCGAGGCGGGCGGGGGATCGCGCTTACCGCCATTCACGACCAGCCAGAGAAATCCTACGACGCTCGCCGTAAACGACAGCGCGATCCAGGAGAAGGTGATGACGAACAGAACGACCATCACCCATTCGAGCGCCGTCGGCGTGCCGACGCCGACGACCTTGTACATCTGGAAGGCGCCGTAGCCCGTCAGCGCGAGCGCTCCGCCGAATGTCGCGAGCCGCACGAGGATGGGCGGGCGGGCCAGAGGCGGATTGATCCAGGGCCGCCGCTCGTTCCTGGAGAACTTGCGGAATGATTGCGCCGGCATGGCGAGCGGCGCGTAACCTGGCATTGCGGGGGCGGGCGCGGCGCCTACTGGCGCGCCGGCGCCGCTGGGGACGAACTCCGCCGGACTCAGCCTCACGCTGTCCATCGATAGAGCCATGTTTCGCTAACCGCCTGACTGTCCACGTTCAGCGTCAGCCGCAACTCGGAGTAGGCGTCGGAGCCCGGGTCGAGGTCGAACATCACGCGCACCGACCGCCGATCCTTATAGGGGAAGAGTTTGACGAAGACGATTTTCCCCGGGTTGGCGTGCAGGTCGGCGACCGCGGCTGCAGCTTTCTGCGGGTCGCCGAACATCTCGCCGCTCATCTCCACGGCGAACCGATATTTGGCGCCGATTTTGCCGACACGGCTCGAAGTGCAAATGGCCAGTTGCGGCTTCGAGGGCGGGGTCCAGCACCAGAACTGGCGGTAGGCGAGCGACAGCGTGCCGCCCGCGGCTATACCCGCTTTCGGACGCCATTGCGCCAGGATGTTGGCGTTGTTTTCGGACGTGACCGGAATCTCAAGCAGGCGCACGTCGCCCTCGCTCCAGTCTCCAATCGGCTCGATCCACAGCGTCGGCCGCAATTCCCAGCGGCCCTCGTCGTCGTAGAAGGCGTCGAACGTCCGCGATCGTTGCACCAGCCCGAAGCCACGCGGGTTGATGTCGGAAAAGGCGGAGATCTGCAAGGTCTCTCGGTTCGCGACCGGCCGCCACAGCCATTCCCCGCTGCCGGATAGCATCTGCAGGCCGGTCACCTCGTAAACGGCGGCCCGCCAGTCGTCGGGACGGCGATGATCGAGAGGGCTGAACAAATAGCCGGCCGCCATCGCGCCGACGCCGAGCCTGTCGGTTGCCGCGCGGCCGATCAGCGTCATCTCGGTGTCGATGATCGTCGTGTCGAGCGGACGGACGGTGAAGCGAAATGCGCCGGTGACGCTCTGCGAATTGAGCAGCGCGTATAGGGTGAGCGTGTTGGATGCGGGCGCCGGTTTCTCCACCCAGAATTCGCGAAACGTTGGAAACTCTTCACCCGGGTCGTCGCCGGTCCGGATCGCCAGGCCGCGAGCCGTCACACCGAAATTCTGCCCGCGGGCGCGCGAGCGGTAGAAGCTTGCGCCCTGAAAGATCGCGGTGTCCTCGAAACCCTGGTCGGATGCGCTGAGGATCCTCAGGCCCGAAAAGCCGATGTCGCCGAGGGAGGGCGTCGGCTGCAACTTGCCAAAATCGTAGTCGGCCGGGTCGTAAATGAGTTGTTGCGATAGCCCGCCCTCGACAATGTTGATCGCGACCGGGGTCGTATAGACGAAGCCCCGGTGCAGCGGTTCGAGTGAGAAACCGAGCTTCTCGTTTGCCCAAATGGCGGTGCCGGGCGCGCGACGAATTGTCGCGTATTGCTCGAAGGTCAGTCCCGTGAACAGGGCCGGCAGCGGCAAGTCAGGCGCCTTATAGGGCGAGGCGGCGAGCGCCATGGCCGCCTTCAGCACGGTATCAGCGGCAAAGGGCGTAGGCTGGGCTAGCGGCTCGGCCGACGCCGGGCTGACGCCGGCCCGCGGTCCTGCCGCCGCCAAGGCGCCGCCGAGCGCCAACTCCAGAAATTCGCGACGTTGCGGCGCCATCGTAGTCGTTTCGTTCGTTCGCCGCCCGTGGCCCTCGGGGCGGCTGGGCGGTCCCTTTTGAGACAAGAAAGTTACGAGTCATCGCCCAGCGAGGCGACGCTCGTCCTTGCGCCGCGCGTCGCTGCCAACCTCGCTTTTCTATATGCTATTTCGCGGCGCAGCGAGACGCATTTTGTCTCGACGCAAAGTCGGATTTTTGCCTGACCGCGACCTCGGCGGTAGAACGGGGCAAACCATCCGCCCTCTGGCGCGACGCCGTCGCGCCGACACGGAGCCGAGCCATGACTCTTGACGCCCGCCGCTGCCTCACCATTGTTCTCGCGGCCGGCGATGGCGTTCGCATGCGCTCGGGCCGGCCCAAGGTTCTTCACGCTGTCGCCGGTCGGTCGATGCTCGCGCACGCCCTTGCGGCGGCTTGCGAGGCCGGCCCCTCCGACATTGCGCTGGTTGTCGGACCGGACCGCGACGATGTGGCGGCGGCGGCCCGCCAAGCCGCGCCGGGCGTCGAGATCTTCGTCCAGGGCGAGCGGCGGGGCACGGCCCACGCGGTTCTGGCCGCGCGGGAGGCGATTGCGCGGGGCTACGACGACATCGTCGTGGCCTACGCGGACATTCCCCTGATTCGCGCGGCTACGCTCGCGGCGCTTCGGGCCGCGCTTACGGACGGCGCGGACCTTGCCGCTCTCGGTTTCGCGCCCGTTGATCCAACCGGTTACGGCCGGCTGATTGAGCGCGACGGGCGCCTCGCGGCGATCCGAGAGCACAAGGACGCAACCGAGGCCGAGCGGGCTCAGCGCCTGTGCAACGCCGGCCCGATAGCCTTCGGCGGCCTCCACGCGCTTGCCATGCTGGACGCGGTGAAGCCGGAAAACGCACAGAGGGAATATTACCTCACCGACCTCGTGGAGATCGCCAACGCCCGAGGCCTCGTCGCGCGGGCGTTCGAAGTGGATTCGGTAGAGGCCATGGGCGTCAACGACCGACTCCAACTGGCCGCCGCAGAAGCTGCGATGCAGGCGCGGCTGCGCCGACAGGCGATGCTCGGCGGCGCGACTCTTGTTGCGCCGGAGACCGTGTTCCTGTCGTGGGACACGAGCATCGGGCGAGACGTGCTGATCGAGCCGCATGTCGTCATCGGTCCCGGCGTCACGATCGAGGACGGGGCCGTCATCCACAGTTTCTCGCATCTCGAAGGCGCGCGGATCGCGGGCGACGCATCGGTCGGCCCTTTCGCCCGCCTCAGGCCCGGCGCCGACATCGCGGCGAAGGCGCGGGTCGGCAATTTCGTCGAGATCAAGAACGCGGCGATCGAGACCGGCGCCAAGGTCAATCACCTGACCTATATCGGCGACGCGCGCGTCGGGGCAGGGGCCAACATCGGCGCCGGCACGATCACCTGCAACTTCGACGGTTTCGCCAAATACAGAACCGACATCGGCGCCGGCGCCTTCATCGGGTCGAACTCGGCCCTGGTGGCGCCGATCAGGATTGGCGACGGCGCCTATGTCGGCTCCGGCTCGGTCATCACCAAGGACGTCGAGCCGGACGCGCTCGCCGTCGCCCGCGGCCGGCAGGAGGCCCGCGCCGGCTGGGCGAAGGCGTTCCGGGAGCGCCGCAAGAAAAAGTGAGCCTTGACCTCTTGAAACGAGGACCGCCGGCTTTAGCGCCGCTTATCGACCGGCCCTCGAAAAATCAGAGGGTTACGATCCGTCTTAACGACTGCGCCGCCCGCCGGGATTTTTCCGCTTCCAGACCGCCTATATGACATAATGCGAGCGTGTAAAATCATGCCGTCGACAGCCCCCATTCCCTCCGCGCCAATCGCCGACGCCGCCGATCTGGCTTCCGTCCGCACGCTGCCGCAGCTGCTCGAGCGGCGCCTCCGCGCGACGCCATCGGGCGAAGCCTACCGGGCCTTCGACGCCGCAGCGGGCGATTGGCGGAGCCTCACGTGGCGGGAGTTCGGCCAGGAAGTGCGGCGCCGCCGGCTGGCGCTGACGGCCGAGGGCTTCGCCAAGGGCGACCGAGTGGCGATCCTGGCGCCAAGCGGAATCGAGCATGTCGCCCTCGACCAGGCCGTGCTCGCCCAGGGGCTCGTGCCCGTGCCGATGCATGCGCTCGATAACTCCGAAAGCATCGTCTACATCCTCCAGGACTCGGCCGCGGTCGCCCTGATCGTCGATTCCGTCGAGCGCTGGCGAGCAATCGCCGCGGCGGGCGATATCGGAACCTCGCTCAAGCGCGTGATTTCGATCGCCGCCGCGCCCGGCGCGACCGGGGACGGCCGCCTGGTCGCCCTCGACGCGTGGCTCAGCGCCGCGAACGGCGGCCAAAGCGAGCCGCTCGCCCCACCGATCGACCCGAACGACCTGGCGGCTTTGGTCTACACCTCCGGCACAACCGGGCGACCCAAGGGGGTGATGCTTTCGCACGCCAACATCCTCGCCAACATCAAGGCGACCGCGGAGCGCCTGCACGCCGAAAGCGCGGACGTGTTCCTGTCGTTCCTGCCGCTGTCGCACACGCTCGAGCGCACCTGCGGCTACTATTTCCCGATCGCCGCCGGCTCGGCAGTCGCTTTCTCGCGCTCGGTGAAGCTGCTCGCCGACGACTTCAAAGCGACGCGCCCGACCGTCGTCGTCTCCGTGCCGCGGATCTACGAGCGCTTCTATGCGGCGATCATGGAGCGGCGGGCGGCGCTCAAACCGCCGCAACGCGCCCTGTTCGACCTCGCCTTGGCGGTGGGGCTCCGGCGGTACGAAGCGAGGCGTTGTGGAAAAGCGCCGTCGGCGGCCGACCGAGCCCTCTGGCCGGCGCTCGACCGCTTGGTGGCCGCGCCGGTCCGGGCCCAGTTCGGCGGCCGCCTGCGAATCGCCTTCACCGGCGGCGCGCCGATCGGGCAGGCGGTCATCCGCCTCTTCCTCGCCCTGGGCCTCGACATCCTGCAGGGCTACGGGATGACCGAACTGTCGCCGGTGGTGTCGGTCAACGCCCCGGACGACAACGACGAGCGGTCGGTCGGACGCCCGCTTCCCGGCGTGGAGGTCAAGCTCGGCGAGAATCAGGAGCTTTTGGTCCGGGGCCCGAACGCGATGGTCGGCTACTGGAACCGGCCCGAGGACACCCGCCGCGTCAAGGAGCCCGACGGCTGGCTGCATACCGGCGATCAGGCGCGGATCGAGGACGGCCGGATCTATATCACCGGGCGGATCAAGGAGATCATCGTGACCTCGACCGGCGAAAAGGTCTCGCCGGGCGACCTCGAGACCGCGATCCTCGCCGACACGCTATTCGCCAACGCCATGGTGCTCGGCGAGAACCGCCCCTATCTCGCCGTCGTCGCCGCGCTCGATCCAGAAATCTGGGCGCGCGAGAAGCGGGCGCTCGCCGACGACGCGAAGCCGGGAGCAAAGAAGGCGCAGGCCGACTTCCTGCTTCAGCGGATCCGCCAAGCGGTGAAGACCTTTCCCGCTTACGCGACGCCCCGCGCAGTTGCGTGGACGACCGAGCCCTGGACGGTCGAATCGACGCTCGTGACCCCGACCCTGAAGAACAAGCGCCTCAACATCGAAGCCCGCTTCGCTGACGAGATCGAAGGGCTCTATGCGCGAAAGCCGGCGGGGTAGAGCGTCGCTTTCGAGTGCGCGCTCCCACGGAATTGGATTTCCGATGGGCGGCTTTCGGGCGATTACGCTCTCCGATGGCCAAGGCGGGGAGGCTCTTCGGGGCCAGCGCTTTCGGCGCCCGCGTTCTCGGCGTGCTCGGTCGGCGTGAATGGTCCACCTGGCGTCCCGCCCGTCGGCCGGTGGACCGCCGCAATCGCGCCGTTCCTGCCGTTCAGGATCGGCCCGACTGAACGGCGGGAGTGCGCAAGAAGCGGTCGGTCGCGGGCAGCTTGGCGAACGGGTCATGACCCTCCCTTAGCTGCCCTTCCCGGTCGGCTCCGTACGGAAGGAGGGCGCCAGGACCGACCGTTCGCAAAGCAAGCTCCGAACGAGTTCAGCTCGACGCGGCGTGCAACATTCGTCCCATTCCGGGCGAGGCGACAATGCTGCCGATAGTCCGAGTGTATGAGTTCCGCGACCGCATGTCTGATGGCCGCCATCGGTGTCCCGTTCGATGACTAAGGCGGTGGCGAACGATTCTCGCCGTGTCGCTCCGGAGGATGAGACGGAACGGCAGGGGCGAAGTTCGACCTCCGGCGCGGGCAGACTGCGGGAAGGCGAAATGACAAGCATTACCATTTCCATCCTGGTCGGGGTTCTGACCCTGGGAGGCGGCGTCGGCGGATTGTTGCTGCAAAGATTTCTCCCCGCGCAACACACGTCCGACCGGTCACGCGACATGCTCGGGGCGATCGTCGGCCTGATTTCATTGCTCCTGGCTTTGGTTCTCGGAACGCTGATCGGGTCGGCCTACACATTCAACTCGAACCAGAAATCGGAGATCGAAACGCTTGCCGCGCGGTCGCTTCAACTCGATCTGGCGCTTGCGCAATATGGTCCCGAGGCGGAGCCTTTGCGGGCCGCTCTGAGGAGCACGATGACTGGGCTCTATGACCTTTTCTGGCGCGATGGCGGGGCCGATCCGCGAGCGCTTCGAGCCGCGGCGATCCTGCCGAGCCTCCGAGGAATGGTTGGGCGTTTCTCGGCGCTGAAGCCGACCACCGACGACCAGAAACAGCTGATTTCAGCGATCGGATCCAGCGAAAGCCTGATCCAACAAACTCGGTTGCTGATATCTCTCCAATTGGCGAGCCCGGTCTCCTGGCCCCTCTTGATTGTCGTAGTGTCCTGGTCGTTCCTCCTGTTTTGCGGTTTTGGGGTGCTGTCACGGTTGAATTTCACGACGTTGGCGGCGCTGGGATTGGGAGCTTTTGCGGTCGCGAGCGCAGTGTTCCTCATTCTCGAGATGAGCGACCCTTACAGAGGTCTATTTCGCGTTCCGCCCGGCGCCCTCGAGCAGACGATCGAAGCCTTGCAAGGGTAATCCCGTGACGCGCGGCGCCGCTTCGTCGCGCAAAGGGACGGAGCGCGTCTCGCGCTCCTTGGGCGGCGAGACGCCGCCCCTCCGATTGGCGCCGCCAACGGAAGTCCGCTTAGTCCTCGGCTTGCGGAGCAAGGGCCGGCAAGGCGAACCCAAATCGCGCGCCGCCACCCGGCCGATTGGCGGCGTCAATGCTGCCGCCGTGGGATTCGATGATGGAGCGGCAGACCGCAAGCCCAATGCCCATGCCGTCGCGTTTGGTTGTGAAGAAACTCTGGAACAGGTGAGTCAGGTTATCGGGCGCGATTCCGTGGCCGGTGTCCTCGATCTCGGCGCGAACGACGCCCTCGTTGAGCCGGCTTGTCCGGATAACGAGCTGCCTTCTCTCCTGCCCGGCCATCGCATGTATGGCGTTGACGGCAAGATTGACGAACACCTGCTGAAGCTGAACGCGATCGCCCATCACGTCGGGCAAGGGGGCGGCAAGCTCGAGCGTCGTTTCCACGCCTTGCTTTCTCAGTTCCGGGCCCAGGAAGAGCAGCACCTCCTGGATTACGGCGCTGAGCGCCACCCGCGATCGCTCCACCTCTGCGCGCGTCGCCATCCCGCGGATGCGGCGAATGATGTCCGCTGCGCGCTGCGCGTCTGCGATGGTGCGGTGAGACAGCGCCCTGAGCTCGTCCAGATTTGGCTGCGGGCGGTTGAGCCAAAGCAACGCAGCCTCGCCGTTGGTAAGGATCGCGCCGAGCGGCTGATTGATCTCATGCGCGATCGATGCGGTCAGTTCGCCCAACGTGGACACGCGCGCCGCATGAGCGAATTCGGCCTGCACGTCCGCCAACATGGTCTGAGCTTTCACCCGGTCGCTGATATCGACCAGACATCCCAAACCCATCGCATCCCGCCCAAACGCTTCCGGAAAATAGGCGACATAGAGGACGTCCCGAAGTTCTCCGCTGAAGGTCCTGATCTTCATTTCCGCTTCGAAGCGCGAGGCGCCCTGAAAGCGCGCCTGCATCGACCGCTGGATCGTCTCGGGGCTTTCACTCCAGATTCGCGCCACAGGCCCGAGCAAATCGTTGCCGTTTTCGGCGCCAAACAGCTCGATGGTACGACGGTTGACCTCAACGACTTTGATTGAATGCGCCGCGTAGGCATAAAAATCGGGATGGATTTCGAAATAACTCTGAAGATCGCTGACGCCCTCTTCGCTAAGCTTCTTGAAGACGCCAGCGAGCTCCCGGCGGTCGAGGTGCACAAGAGCCACGGGCAGGACGTGGAAGAGGCTTCGGTAGCGCTCCTCGCTGGTCTCGATCGCCGTTTTGGCCTTCTTGTCTGTGGAGATATCGACGATGCCGACAAGGATTTTGCCGCGGGCGACCATTTCCGGTGGGAAGCACGCTGTGAACTGGACGTCGAATTCCCGCCGATCAAGGGAGCGAAGCCGGGTCTCAGCGGAGTATCGGGGCAGACCCTGCATGGCGGCGACGACGCTCGCGGCGTATATCGGCAGGCTTTCATCCAATAAGGCTCAACGCTGCCGGGCATCTCCTGCTTGTCGCCCAGGCCGAAGAGATGCACGCTCTGGTCATTGACATCGAGGACGCGAGTTGCGCAGGTCATCTCGCGCACGAATTCCGGATGGCCCGCGAAATAGTCGTCAAAATTGCTGACGCCCGCGCGAGTCAATTTTTGCAACAGCTGGCCTACGCCGGTGAAGTCCAGCTCCCAGAACGAGACCGCCATAGCCTGGAACATATTATAGTAGCGATGCTCGACGCGCTTGAGCGCTTCCTCGGCTGTCTGAAGCGCGGTGATATCGGTCGCCGTCTCGATAATCTCCGCGCCGTGGTCCCCATCTTCGGGGTGGAGCGTGCAGGTCGCTTTCAGAATGACGCGCGTCCCATTGGCCGCCCGGCGGGCAAACTGGCCCATCCAATGCCCCTGCGAGGCCAATTGAGCTTCCATGGCGGCCGCTGCTTCGCGCGATGTGCGTAGCAAATCGTGGATCAGCTGGCCACGCGCCTCCGCGGCGCTCCAACCGTAAAGTCGTTCCGATGCAGCGTTCCACGCAGTAATGCGGCCGTCGAGATCCCGCACGACGACGCTTTCCTGCAGCAGATCGAAAACGTCACGCATGGGTAGGTTGGGCCGCCTCAATTTATGCATCCGAGCTTTAGCACGCCCGGCGCCGACGCGGTTCCCACGTGCAGGTCCAAAGACGGCGGCCAGCGGGAATCGACTGAAATCAGGCGACTTGCGCCTTCTGCAGAGAAGCCAGCAGCGTAGCTGCATCGAACGGCTTCCTCAGAACACAGACGGCGCCGCACACGTCCGCCTGCGCCAGGATATGAGGCTCCGAACGCGCCGTGATCAGGATGACCGGCGCGGTCCTGTCGTGATCGTCCAGCCACCGCTTCAACTCGAGGCCGGAAAGGCCCGGCATGTGGATGTCGGATATGATGCAACACGGCCGCTCGTCGCCGTCCGAGGCCAGGAATTCCTCGGCGGAGCCGTAGGTCGTCGGTTCGAACCCAAAGAACCGCAGAAGTCCGGCGAGCGCCAAGCGCGTGGATTCGTCGTCATCGATGATTGAGATGGGAGAGGCTGACAATCACGTTCCCCTCATCGAGGAGGCTTGAGCGCTTCCGCCATCCGCACCAGATCCGCGAGCGTGCGCGCATTCATTTTCCGCATCGCCGAGCCGCGATGGATCTTGACCGTGACCTCGCTGAGGCCGAGATCGCCGGCGACCTGCTTGTTCATCTTTCCAGCGACGACGAGTTCCATCACCTGCTGCTCCCGCGGGGAAAGAGTTGCGAATTTGTCGCGCAGACTCCTCTTTTCGCCGTCGGCGTTGCGTCGCGCCTCGTCTCGGGTGATCGCCGCTGCGACGGCGTCCAGCATGTCCTGGGCTCGGAATGGCTTGACCAGGAAATCGACGGCGCCGGCCTTCATGCCGCGGACCGACATTGGGATGTCGCCGTGTCCTGACATCAGGACCACGGGAAGGCAGATGCCAAGTTCAGAGAGCTGGGTCTGGAAGTCGAGGCCGCTTATTCTTGGCATCCGCACATCGAGAATGAGGCAGCCGGGCGCATCCGGCTTTTTCGCGGTCAGAAACGCGTCCACGAACTCATGCGGGCGGGCATCCAGACCGACAGAACGGAGAAGACTGTCCAACACCGCGCGGGTCGATTCATCGTCGTCGATGATGTGAACGACCGCCGTCTCGCGCATGTGCGAGACTATGGCTCTTTGCGGCGCGTTCGCAAGCGCAGGACCGTACATCGGACGCCTCCGGACTTCAGAACATGGTGTTGGCGTTCGCCGATGTCTCCGGGATAGGCTGGATGACGTCCCAGTGCTCCACGACCTTGCCGTCCTCCAGCCGAAAGATGTCTGCGACCGCCTCTCCACGCGGGTTATCGGATAGGCCGTGCCAATGGCAGTGGAGTACGACAAAGTCGCCGTCCGCGAAGGCGCGTTTGATCTCGCCGTGTGCATCGGGGTGGTTTGCCATTATCCAACCGACAAACGTCTTTACGCCCTCCATTCCGTCCGCGATCAGCGGATTGTGCTGACGGTATTGCGGGCCGGCGTAAAGCCGGAACGCGTCTTCGACTTGGCCTTCGAAAAGCGCCTTCTTGTAGAAAGCGACCGCAATGCTCTTGTTGGTCTCGGACATTGGCTTTCTCCTTCGTGTCAAAACTCCGCGCCCGCATTGGCGGACGTTTCAGGGACCGGTTGGATGATGTCGCAATGCTCGACGGTCTTGCCGTTAGAACCGGCCGTGACGTCAACTCTTTGATCCCGCCTCAGGCAAAGAACGGGTCTTTCCGTCAGCAATCATCATGGAACGCGACCGCCTTTTCGGGCCATCGCACTTGCGGCTGTTGCGGTCATACGAATGGATGGTCGCGCCCGGGGGCCCGCAGCGATCCGTTCAAGGGCCGGCTGGATCGCCCACGGCAATAACCAGAATGGATGAGATCGCCGACCGCGCGTCTGATGGGCCGTCGCCCGCACCGCGACTAGCTTCGCCTCATTCGATCACCCACGAGGCGACGCCATGAAAGTTCTCTTCATAATCTCCAGTTCCGACACAGCGTTCTGGCTGTCCGAAGTCACCCATCCCTATTGGCACCTCACCGAACGCGGAATCGAAGTGGACTTCGCCAGCCCGGCGGGCGGGAAGGTCGTGTACGACCGGTACAGCGACCCTTATTTCGAGCATTCGACAGAGCCGGACGATCTGGTGAGCAAGGGGTTCCTGTCCGACAAGGCTCTCGTCGGCAAGCTCGATGCGACGCTCAAGCTCAGCGACGTCGATCTCAGCGGCTATGACGCGGTTCATGTCGCCGGCGGGCGGGGGGCGACTTTCGACCTCTATCCCAACGCCGACGTCGCGCGAGCGCTCGAGCATTTCTGGGTGAAGGATCGGGTCGTTGGGGCCATCTGCCACGGCGCCATTGCGCTCGGCAATATTCCCAACCGAATTCGGGGGCGGCGGACGACGGGATATACGCTCGAGGGCGATCGGGAACTCCAGCGGATGTTCGGCGAGGGCTTTCTGATCCCGCACTATCCACAGACGGTGCTGGAGGAAGCCGGCTCAATCTATTCCCGGGTTGCGCCGAACGATCCTCTCGTCATCCGCGACGGCAACCTCGTCACGGGACAGAACCAGCAGTCCGCGTCGGAATATGCGCTCGTTCTTCTGCACGCGATGACGGGCAGGAGCCCGGTATCTCTGGGCTGAACTCGCTTCCTTCCAACCGCCCGGGGGATTGTGATGTTGTTTCAAGTGTCGATGACTGTGCGAATTCCACACGACGCAGACATGAACAAGGTCGGCGAGCTCAGCGCGCTGGAGCACCAGCGCGCGGCCGAGCTTCAGCGCCAAGGCAAGTGGCTGCATCTCTGGCGGGTGGTGGGCAGTTCCGCCAATCTCAGCATCTTCAAGGTCGACAGCCCGGCCGAACTCCACGCCATTCTGGAATCCCTGCCGCTCCACCCCTTCATCGAGACACAGGTCACTGCGCTATGCCGGCATCCGGGCGCGCTCGCCGACGCCGAATAAGGAGAGGCGCCTGTCCGCCCCAACTTCGACCCCCCTGACATTCCATTGCACGTCCGTCTCCACTAATCGCACTCCGCCGTTTGGCGCCTTGATCGACGTATCGATGTCCGCTCTGGGCGGACACCGCGCGTAGAGGCAATGCCCGCTTACGTGCCCACTTCCGCCGTTCGCGGCCGCGTTCTGCAACGTCCGCAACACTGAAGGGTTTCGGACGCCGGCCCTTTCGGACGGTCGTGCGAGACGCGGGGGCCGGCGTTTGAAAGCCTCGTAAGGAGGAAACCGCGGGGAGGAAGGGCGCTGTTTGGCCGGGCGCGCCCTATGGGGATTTGAGGATCGCCGAGGGATCGCCGATGTGGTGGCGGGGACGGAAGGCGGTCGGTGTCATCGTCGGGAGCCGAGACGACGGGCTTCTTGTTGGGCGCGGATCGGTGCGGCGGGGATGGGCACGGCGGCTGGATAGCTTGTGCGGACGTCGTGAGGACGTCGCGTTCCGGCTCCGGCGTGGGGCTGGAGGCGAGGGGAAACGGCGCTGCAAGGCGGGACGCGCGGCGTCGGTCATGACGTGTCGATCCTGATCCGGCTTGGGGAAGGCGATCACGCAGGGCGCGGGCCGTCGAATGTTTCGACGATGATCATCCGGCCGCCGCAACATGGGCAGCGGCGCATAGGCGAAGCTGTTTCGGCCTGGCTGTCCGCCTCGGCGTGCGAGCGCTCGGGTGTAGCCTCGGGCGCGGCGAGCGCCTGGCGGACGCGCTCGATGTTGCGGGCTCGGACCGTGCCGGCGAAGAGGCCGTAATGGCGGATGCGGTGGAAGCCGCTGGGCAGCACGTGCAGGAGAAAGCGGCGGATGTAGCGTCAGGGTAAGCCCTGGAAAGGAGGATGAACACGTGATCTGAAACCTTTCAATGCGATCCAGAGGGTTCAACTCCCTCCCGGCAAAGGCGAGCCAGCCAGCCGGAAGTGAGCCTTGCCGGGCTGACGGCAACGTCAGTCTGGAAGCGTAGGCAGCAGGTGCCGAAGCCGCGCATTAGCCTCGAAATGCTTTTCTTGTTGGAGCCTTCGCTGTCATTCGAGCGGGGGCAGCATCGACGAGACCGCCAATGGCCATGGGCTCGTCGGTCCGACCGGGGTCTTGGAGCGGGGCAGAGGCACGGGACGGATCGCCTGGGAACCTGAGAGATCCCGCTCATGCCCACGTGAGAGCGAGCCGGCAGTTTGGGCAGCCGGCTGAACAAGTGCCCGGGCCCGGGGCCGGTCCTCCACCGATCTGGGAGCGCCATGCGGCGAGCACGAACACTGGAGGGATCGCGTGGTGCTCGGAAGCGAACCAATAAGCGACCGGGATTGCGCGAGCGGGAAGTCGTAGCGCCTTCATAGTACCAACCACACGCGGGGAACTGGACCCACCGGGACCCGACTGAGGGAAGGGAGGCGCCACGGGACGAGAGCCGTTGGCGAGAAACACGGGAGAAGACCTTGAGCTTCGCAAACCTGTCCACGAAACGACAACGGATAGCTGCGCTGGCAAGAGCCAAGCGCGGAGCGGCGCTTTCCACGCTGCACCACGTCATCGACCTGGAATGGATGAAGGAGGCCTGGCGGCTCACCCGCAAGGATGGTGCTCCTGGCATCGACGGCATGACGGCGGTCGACTATGCGAAGAACCTGGAGGCCAACTTGCTTGACCTTCTCGGCCGCATCAAGTCGGGCCGCTATCAGGCACCGCCAGTGCGACGGGCATATATTCCCAAGGCGGATGGATCGCGTCGACCTCTCGGCCTTCCAACCCTCGAGGACAAGGTGGCCCAGCGGGCGATCGTCATGGTGCTGGAGGCCGTTTACGAGCAAGACTTCCTTACCTGCTCCTACGGCTTCCGGCCGGGACGGTCGGCGCATCAAGCCCTGCAAGATCTTCGCACGGGCTTCATGAGCCACGGACTGCGCTGGGTGTTGGACATCGACATCGTCAAGTATTTCGACTCGATTCCACACTCGCACCTGCGCGACTTTCTTGACAGACGGGTCACGGATGGTGTGATCCGAAGGATGATCGACAAATGGCTGAAGGCAGGAGTCCTGGAAGATGGGCTTCTGCGCCATGCGACCGAAGGCTCCCCGCAGGGCGGCGTGATCTCACCGATTCTCTCAAACATCTTCCTGCATCACGTGCTGGATGAATGGTTCGAGAGCGAGGTGCGTTCACGGCTCGCAGGGAACAGCGCCCTTGTCCAATTCGCCGACGATGCCGTTATGGCGTTCGCGTACTTCCGCGACGCCAAGCGAGTCCTCCGCGTTCTGGGCAAGCGGCTTCATCGGTATGGGCTAACGCTGCATCCCGAGAAGACTCGGTTCGTCGATTTTCGCTTCAACAACTCGGATGGGTCTCCTCCGGAGACGGAGGGAACCTCGTTCACTTTTCTCGGCTTTTGCCACGTATGGGGCAAGACCAGGAGGGGTGGCAAAGCGGTGCGGCAAGTGACGGCGAAGAACCGCTACGCCCGCGCCCTGGCGGCGGTCACCGACTGGTGCCGGACCAACCGGCATCGGCCGATCAAGGATCAGCACGCCCATTTGAGCGCGATGATGCGAGGCCACTACGCCTACTACGGCGTCTCTGGCAACTATCGACGACTGAGCTGGTATGCCAACGAGGTCGCGAGCATCTGGAAGAAATGGCTATCGCGACGAGACCGCCGCAAACGGTTCCTCTGGAGCCGCTTTAGCGATCTATTGAAACGATATCCATTGCCAGCGGCTCGGATTGTCCATCGCTACACCACCATGAGCGAAGCACGCCCGTGAAGAACCGGATGCGGGAATTCTGCACGTCCGGGTCTGCGAGGGGTGAGGACAGCAATGTCCTCACCTACTCGGCAACTCGACGGCGTCGAGCGTCATGGTCTTGAGCCGGTCGCGGCCTTTGATCCGGTAGTCTTTCCATTTGAAGGTGACGCCCTTTTCGTCGAGCGCGATGAGCCGGGAGTTCGAGATGGCGACCCGGTGGGTGTAGCGGGCGAGATAGGCGAGCACGGCCTTGGGTCCGGCGAAGGGTCGCTTGGCGAAGACGACCCTTGCGACAGGGAAAGCTCAGGAGAGGAGAACGAACATGAAGTTCTGAAACCTTTCATCGCGATCCAGAGGGTTCAACTCCCTCCCGGTAAAGGTCAGCCAACCAGCCGGAAGCGAGCCTTGCATGGCGTGCGGCGACGCCCGTCGTGAAGCGTAGGCAGCAGGTGCTGAAGCCGCGTGAGTAGCCTCGAAATTATAATCGCTGGAGCCTTCGCTGTGGGTTGAGCGGGGGCAGCATCGACGATGCCGTCAAGGTGAGGATCGTCGGTCCGGCCGGGGTCTTGGACCGGGGCAAAGGCATGGGACGGATCGCCTGGGAACCTGTGAGATCCCGCTTGCGTCCGAACGAGAGTGCGCCGGCAAATGGGCGGCCGGCTGACCAAATGCCCTGGCCCGGATGGGTCCTTCAACCATCCGGGAGCGCCGCCAAGGCGAGCACGAACAGCGGAGGATCGCGCGGACCCCGGAAGCGAAACAAATAAGCAACCGGGGATGCGCAGGCGGGAAGTCGTAGCGCCTTCATAGTACCGCTGACCGCGGGGAACTGGGCTCACCGGGACCCGCGCGAGGGAAGGGAGACGCCATGGGATGAGAACCGTTGCCGGGAAGCACGGGAGGAGACCTTGGGCTCCGCGAACCTGTCCACGAAACGACAACGGATAGCCGAACTGGCGAGGACGAAGGCGGGGACAGCTCTGTCCACGCTTCACCATGTCATCGACCTGGAATGGATGCGAGAGGCGTACCGGCTGACGCGCAAGGATGGGGCACCCGGCATCGACGGCGTGACGGCGGAGCAGTATGAGGCGAACTTGGAGGCCAACCTTTTGGCTCTCTTGGAGCGCATCAAGTCTGGCCGCTATGTCGCCCCGCCGGTGCGTCGGGTCTACATTCCGAAGGCGGACGGTTCGGAGCGGCCGCTCGGCATTCCGACGTTCGAGGACAAGGTGGCACAGAGGGCGGTCGTCATGGTGCTGGAGCCGATCTATGAGCAGGAGTTTCTCTCCTGCTCATTCGGCTTCCGGCCAGGGCGGTCGGCGCATCAGGCCCTGAGTGCGTTGCGTCTGGCCTTCATGGGCCGACAAGGGCTGCGCTGGGTGCTGGATGTCGATATCTCCAAATACTACGACACGATCCAGCATCATCACTTGCGTGCGTTTCTCGACAGGCAAGTCACGGACGGCGTCATTCGCCGGATGATCGACAAATGGCTGAAGGCGGGCGTGCTCGAACACGGTCTCCTTCAGCGCACGACCGAGGGCACCCCGCAAGGCGGCGTCGTCTCGCCTCTGCTCGCAAACATCTACCTGCACCATGTGCTGGACGAATGGTTCGAGCGGGACGTGCGCGTCCGCCTCAGGGGGAACAGCATCCTCGTGCGGTACGCCGATGACAGCGTGATGGCGTTCGAGAGTCTCGACGACGCCAAGCGGGTCATGGACGTGCTGGGAAAACGGCTTGCACGGTACGGGCTGACGCTCCACCCGGACAAGACGCACCTCGTCGACTTTCGCTTTCATCGGCCGGGGGGCGTATGCCATCCGGATACGGACAGCGCTACGTTCGACTTCCTTGGCTTCTCCCATATCTGGGCCAAGTCCAAGAAGGGGTTGAACGGGGTGAGGCAAGTGACGGCTAAAAGCCGGTACGCACGAGCGCTGGCGGCGGTCAGCGATTGGTGCCGACACAATCGGCATCGATCCTTGCGCGACCAGCACGCCCATCTGTCCCAGATGTTGCGAGGCCACTATGCCTACTACGGCATATCGGGCAACTCTCGACGCATACGATGGTTCGCCTGCCAGGTCGTGGTGCTGTGGAAGAAATGGCTGGGGCGACGGCATCGCGGAGAAGGTGCGTTCCACTGGAACCGCCTCAACGCGATCCTCAAGCGCCATCCGCTTCCCCCGGCGCGGATCGTCCACCGCCTTTACGCCAACGCGCGCGAAACTCTCCCGTGAAGAACCGGATGCGGGAATCCTGCACGTCCGGGTCTGTGAGGGGTGGGGATGGCGACATCCCCACCTACTCGGCATTCGCAGTAGCGCAACGGCGCGAGCGCGGCGGCGAAGGCGCGGCGGTCGGCGAGCGGCGCCAGATCGCCGAAGAAAGCCAGTCGGCCGGCCTCATGGAGGTCCGCGAGCCCTTCGAGGAAGAGGCGGCGGAACAGGCGTGACAGCACGCGCACCGGCAGGAAGAAGCCGGGCTTGCAGGCGATCCAGCGCGACCCGTCCGGCGACAGGCCGCCGCCTGGGACGATGACGTGGACGTGCGGATGATGGGTCAGCGCCGAAGCCCAGGTGTGGAGGACGGCGGTGAGGCCGATGCGGGCGCCCAGATGCTTCGGGTCGGCGGCAATGGTGGTCAGCGTTTCGGCGGCGGTCCGGAACAGGCAGTCGTAGACGGCGGCCTTGTTGTGGAACGCGATGGCGCCGATCGCAGCCGGCAGGGTAAAGACGACGTGGTAGTAGGGAACCGGCAGAAGCTCCGCCTCGCGTTCGGCCAGCCATTGTCTTGCCGCCGCGCCCTGACACTTCGGGCAGTGGCGGTTGCGGCAGGAATTGTAGGCGACGCGTTCGTGCGCGCAGTCCTCGCAGCGCTCGACATGGCCGCCGAGCGCGGCAGTGCGGCAGGTCTCGATCGCCGACATGACCTTCAACTGGGCGAGGCTCGCATGACCGGCGTTGGCCTTGCGCCATGCCGCCCCGTGGGCGCGAAAGACGTCGGCGATCTCGAAGCGAGGCCGCGCCACGCGGCCTCGCTCAGGCGGGCGGCGTTCGCTTCGCCAGGTTGACGCCGAGCCGCTCGAGCGGGCTCTTGACGTCGCGGATCGTGTTGACGGCGACCTGGGTGTAGAGTGCGGTCGTCTCGAGCTTGGCGTGGCCGAGCAACACCTGGATCACCCGGATATCGACGTCCTGCTCGAGCAGATGCGTGGCGAACCCCCGGGCTGTGACCCGGGGGGTATGCGGCGACACGCGCTTGGATATCCCCGCCAGGGTCTTGGCGGCGTGCACGGCGCGATTGAGCTGACGGGCGGTGATCGGGTTGACCGGGTTTTGGCCGGGGAACAGCCAGGCCCGCGGCCGCGCCGCATGCCACCATGCGCGCAAGAGTTCGAGCAGTTGCGGCGACAGCATCACATCGCGATCCCGCTGTCCCTTGCCCTGCTCGACCCGGAGCGTCATGCGCTGGCTGTCGATGTCGGACACCTTCAGGTGCGCGACCTCGGACACCCGAAGGCCCGCACCGTAGGCGACGCTGAGCGCGGCCTTGTACTTCAGACCCGGCGCGGCTTCGAGCAGGAGCGCCACCTCTTCCTGACTGAGCACGATCGGCGCCTTGCGCGGCTTGTTCACGATCGTCAGAGGACGAACGAGGTCTGGCCGTTCGAGCGTCACAGTGAAGAAGAACCGAAGCGCGGCGACGGCGGCGTTGATCGAGCCCGGGCTGATCTGCTGCTGCGCCAGATGCAACTGAAAGCGGCGAAGGTCCTCTTTCGTCGCCGTATCGGGCGACCGGCCGAGGAAGGCCGCAAAGGTTCTGACGTGCCAGACGTAGTCTTTCTGCACCTTCTCCTTGAACCGCCGCGCCGTCATGTCGTCGATCATGCGCTGACGCAGCCGGCTGATAGGCTTGTCGGACATCGCGAAAGCTCCTGTCTCCCATGGGGTTGAACCCCACGATTTTGAGACAGTCCGGCCGCCGCGTTCCTCCTCAGTTCAATGGCAGCCTCATCCCTCGCCGCCGCCCCTACCGCGCGAGCGGTTTAGTCCTTACGTCGACTCTTGCCGTTCGACTCGGTCGCGACGAACCCCCGCTTTAACCGGTTTGCGAGCCTTCAGTCGGCGCTGGGGCAAAGCGCGCTGCCGCGCTCGACCCGGAGATCTGGGCGCGCGAGAAACGAGCGCTCGCCGACGACGCCGAACCGGGCGTGAGGAAGGCGCAGGCCGACTTCCTGCTTCAGCGGATCCGCCAAGCGGTGAAGACCTTTCCCGCTTACGCCACGCCCCGCGCAGTTGCGTGGACGACCGAACCCTGGACGGTCGAATCGACGCTCGTGACGCCGACCCTGAAGAACAAGCGCCTCAACATCGAAGCCCGTTTCGCTGAGGAGATCGAAGAGCTCTATGCGCGAAAGCCGGCGGGTAGAGCGGGCCGCGCGCGGCGCGCTGGGTGTCGATCTCGTCTGCGTGCGGCGGTTTGGCGTTTGCCGCGTCGTCGTTGTGATGAGCTTGATGCCCAATCGACTTTCGAGCGCCGCGACCGTGCGCGAGGCGAAGGGCTGCGTTTCGTGTGAACTTGCCATCGGGTCGGCCGACAGGGGAGGCCGGGTCAACGCGATGGCGCCGGGCATGACCGAGACCGAAGGCTTCGCAAGCGCCGGCCTCAGCGCCGAGTTGGCGAATGCGCTGGGCTTCACGCTCCCACGGGGCGGCTTGGCCGGCCTGACGATATCGCGCGGGTTGCGCTGTTCTTCGCTTCCGGCCAGTCTGGCTGGGTGACTGGGTGATGGCGAGCGCATTTCAGCGTCCGGGGGAAAGCGGCAGGCAAACAGCCAGAGGAGAAGGGCGACTTGGCTCTGCTCGCCCGCTTCGGCGATGCCCGTCGCCGGATTGACGCCTATGCTAGGCCAAGATTATGTAAATTGAACGCGGAATCCCAAAGCGCGGCGACCAACCACGGATCGTATGTTTAGACGTGCTCCTCCGACACTGTTGGCTATCTTCATGTCGAACGTCGCGATGGCGGACGTTGTTCGTCACAATTCGCTTCCGAATTCCTATTCCGGCGCTTGGACGACATCTGATTCGGATTATATTTTCATTGATGCCGCCGCCAGGACTTACGCTGACAACGAAGAAAGTTGCGCCGTGAATTGGGTTAGCGAAACCCCGGGAGCGAGCGGACCGATATACTCCGCCCATCTGCAGTGCTCCCGCCGTTCCGATCGGACAGGAAAAAGCTTCCCGTTGGATCTAATCATCTGGCCGAAAGGAGCTGACGAGATCGAGGTTGGTCCCGGATTCGTGGGCCTCAAGATCTTTCATCGATGTCGCGCAGAGCGCCCGCCGCCCCAAACGGGCAACGTTCGTTCCCGATCGGCGCCCCCGAGCGCAACCGACACAAGCTCACAAGGGGAATGCCGGTTTGACGCGAATATGTAGGTTCATTCCGGCCTTCCGGCATGGCTGGACCTGACCGTCCAGAGCGCGAAGACAATCGGCGTTTGCCCCGGTCTGAACATTTCGATGTCGTGATCCTGGGCACCGGTCAGGGCGGAAAGTTGCTCGCTTGGAAGTTCGCGAGGTCTGGCAAGGGTCGCCGTCGTCGAGCGCCGTTGGGGTTGGCGGACGTCGAGGATCGACTGTCGCCGCGCGTTCCTCTTCGATCTCGGTACGGAAAGGAAAGCGGAAGGAGCGGGCGTTCGCCGACGGCGGGCGAACTGGCGTAATCGACCCGAGGCGGATCCTCGCAGAGCGCCTGTCGGCGCGGCGGGGATGGCCGGGTCAAGCCCGGTCCCGACCGGGGTGGGGCTCTCGAGCAGCGGGGCGAGGGCAACGTCCGCACCACGGGGAACACCGCATTTGCTTTAAGTAAGCAGTGTAAGCTTACGTATCGTCAAGAATGAAACGTATAGCGGGCACCGCTTTGTTGCAGAGCCAACCGTCGCTTCTGTTCCGAATGGACGTAACGTGCATGGCGAGTGGCCGAAAACCAAGGGCGCCAATCCGGCGACAGGAATTCGCTGGAGGAACGTTCCCTTCGGGCGGGCAGCCGCCGTCGGGCGAATGGCGGTAGCAGGTAACGTTCGACGGCCAACGAATATTCGAGCCGGATCGATCGATTTGGACAGAGCCCCCTAGACATTTTTCTTGGAGTGTCCTATCCAGTGGAGATCTGGCGTTCTTAAGCTGGAAACACTGGGAGGCAAAGATGAGCGGTGGCGACGCAAAAAAGCCTACGAAGGCAAGTAGCACTGGGGCCGCCAAAGCAAAAGTTTCGCTAAGCGCGCTTTCCAAGGAAGACGTTTCCTCGCTGAAGGACGAACTTCTGAAGTCGATCGCGACGAGTTCGAGCAATCCGCATGCGGAGGCTTACGGCAGACACTCGAACGTTCATTCCAGTAATAGCAACACCGAGCTGACAAAGGCCGTGGAACAGAGAGAATGAGTGGTGACGGCGTGTCCACCGCCGAGCTTTCGGACACGTTCAAGAAGCCATCCGTCAATTCCAACGACGTCCCCCTGGATTGGGTGATCCTCAAGATCGCTCAGCGCTGCAATCTCGATTGCACGTATTGCTACGTGTACAACCGGGGGACTCGTCGTGGAAGTCGCGGCCGGCGCTCGTGTCGGAAAAAGTGATCAAGGCGCTCGCGGCTCGCATCGTCGAGCACTGCGAGGCTTATCGCCTCGATCGATTCATCATTGAGCTTCACGGCGGCGAGCC
This sequence comes from uncultured Alphaproteobacteria bacterium, assembly GCA_963822215.1. Taxonomy (GTDB): domain Bacteria; phylum Pseudomonadota; class Alphaproteobacteria; order Rhizobiales; family Beijerinckiaceae; genus Roseiarcus. Next base: position 1,079,394 of record CAWGGX010000003.1, on the reverse strand, counting down.
GCTCCTGCTTGGGCGCCGCCGGATGCAGGCGTTGATCGACGCGTTTCGTCGCGCCTGCACGGGCGTTCGCGTCGACTTTTTCCTCCAGACCAATGGGCTGTTGCTGGACCAGGATTGGCTGAAGCTCTTTGCCGACAACGACATCCGCTTCGGCATCAGTTGCGACGGACCGGAAGAGTTCGCGGACAAACGCCGCATCCACAAGGATGGGCGAGGCAGCACGCGGGAACTCCTGGACATCATCCGCACGCTGCGCGGCGAGAGCAGCCTGTTCGACGACCTGAAGCCGGGATTCCTGTGCGTCGTCGATCCTCTGGCCGACGGCCGCCGTGTCATCCGCTGGTTCGTCGAACAGCAGTTTCGCAGCTTCGATCTGCTGCTGCCGGATTGCACGCTCGCCAACCTTCCGCAGGGATGGATCGGCCCCGAACCCTATCGCCGGTTTCTCCTCGACGCCTTCGACGAGTGGCATGGCCTCGGCGCGAAGGCGCCGAGATTACGGCTGTTCGAGCAGATATTGTCGGCGTTCCTCGGGGTGCGTCCCAGCATGGACTATCTCGGCGGGGATATTCGACGCCTCTGCGTGATCGAGTTGGATGGCTCGATGGGACTGAGCGATCTCCTGCGCATTTGCGGCGGGCGCTACGCCGAGGACGAGCTGAACGTCTTCGACGATCGGCTGGACGCCATCGCGCCGACGCACGGGCTCGATCGTCTGCGGCAGCCCTGTGACACCTGCCAGAACTGCGTCTATTTTGATGCGTGCGGCGGCGGGCTCCTGTCCCATCGTTTCGATGGCGTGTCCTTCGACAATCCATCCGTATACTGCTCGGTTCTCTATGCGCTTGCCGATGCGGCGTTCGAGAAATGGCGGGCGGCGCTCCCCGCCCACGCGGTCTCGCTTCCGACAAGGGATGTGCTTGGCTAAATGGCGTTCCCGGTAACGTCGGTTCTCCAATGGAACAGCGCGACCGACGAAACCGTGTCGCTGCGCGCGACGTTCGAAGACGCGATCGAGGCGACCGTGGCGTCCGACGCCTTCGCCGAGGCGATCGGCGCGGGCCTCGCCCGCGGTCTCAGGGCGCTCCCGCGGGAGCGCCTGGAGGCGGTGCTTCGTTCCCCTCAGTTTGTCGCGCAGATCATCCGCTGGCGGCGAGACGGCGCCCCGGTGGATCGAGCCTTTGTCAGCGAGGCGATCCTGGCCGAACTCGTTCTCGAAGGGCACGTATCGGACCTGCCGGCTGCGATATGGAGCGTACGGGGCGATGTGAAGCTGGTTCCCGAGGATGGAGCGCTCAGGCGCTGCCAGACGCCCTGGCTGATCGCGGATCGGGTGGCGATCGACGATGGCAGCTTGCAGACGTTCCCTTACGACGGCGAGAGCGAGAAGCTGCTGTTGCCGCTCGGCGAATCCGACTCGCAGGCGGTTCGGGAGCGGCTTGCGGACTGCATGACCAGGCTGTCGGCGGCCGTGCCGGCCGCCGCGGAGTTCGCCCAGACGTTCCTGACGCAGGTGTCGTTGCGGTTCGAGCCCGCCGCGCCGACGAAGATAAATTCCAGTTCATTCTCGCAATATATCGGGCTCGCGCTGTTGGTGAACCCGCACCGGCCCGCAGTCGACGTCGAGAAATTCGCAGACTCGATCGTCCACGAATCCATTCACTCGATGCTCTTCATGCTCGAGGAGGTCGAGTCGCCCTTCCTGCTCGACCGGCTATCCGCCAAGATCACGGTGAAGTCGCCGTGGTCCGGAAACGTCATCAATTTGCAGGCCTACCTGCATGCCTGCCTGGTCTGGTACGGCCTTTACTGGTTCTGGCGTCGCGCCTCTTCGACGGGCGTATTTTCTGCGGAGAGGCGGCAGGCGTTGCAGGACAAGGCGCGATCGGGGTTTCTCCATCAGCCGTTGCAACTGATCGCGCAATACCGGGACCTTTGCTCGCCGCAGATCGTGGCATATCTGCAGGCTGCCGAGGCCATCATGGCGAATGGAGACGATGCGGAGAGCGCCGCTTCGTCCGCGGCCGCGCCGATTGCGCCCACAATCAATGGCTTAGCCCAGGCAAAGGCAGGTTGAGCATGTCGGAGCCACAGGTCCTCACGCAACAGGTCATCGACAGGCGCCAACTCCGCGAGATCTGGCTTGGGCGCGAGCGGGCGGCCGGAGAGACGGACCACCTCTACATCCACAGTCCATTCTGTCTGACCGAATGCACGTTCTGCAAGCATCGCGGGCTGAAGACCAAGATCGGCAGCGACATCTACGAAACGTACTACCGCCATTACCTCCCCGATCTGATATCTCACTACTCGGACGTCATCGCTGGCCGCGCGTTTCGCAGCGTCTATTTCGGCGGCGGCACGTCGTCGATGATGACGCCCGAGCTTATGGTCGAGATTTTCAATTCCATCCCGAAGTTCGACGCGATCCCGTTCAAGACGTTCGAGTGCAATCCGTCCCTCATGAACGAGGAGAAAATCAAGATCCTGGCGTCGAATGGCTTCAACTACGTATCGTTCGGTGTCCAGACCTTCGATACGCGCGTCTTGAGGGCAAACGATCGCCCCGCCGTGCCGACCGAGCGATTCAACAGGCTCTGCGATCTCGTCTCCAAGAACGGAACGGCCTTGAACTGCGATTTGATCACGTTCATCGATCGAAAGGACGCGTCGGACTTGAAGCAGTTGTCCCGGGATCTCGACACGCTTGCAGACGGCGTGCGGCCGGACGTGATCACCGTCTACGCCGAAACTTTCAGGCTGCTATCGCTGGCGCCCGCGGAACAGGTCCGGTTTGCCGGGCTGCTGCGCCAGTGTCTCGTCGAGTTCGAGGACAGGAGCCAGGGCCGCTACAGAATCCTGTCCAAATCCAGGGAGGAGTTCTTCTCGCCCGACGCCATTCGAAAGGGCCTCACCACGGACTACAGGATCTACCGTACCGACATCAGCGATCCGGCCCTGGAGGCGGCGAGATCGTACAATTGCTCGGGGGAGCATAAGGCGCCCTCCAGTCAGAATACGCTCGGTCTCGGCAGTCTCCCAGGCGAGCCAGATCCGTCCTACACGTACTTGGGGAAGGACTTCTACTGCGTTGAGGTCAACAGAGATTGGGTCCCGGAATACCGGGTCATGTGGGACCACCGCGCGCCCGTCTTGGCGTGATTCGGGGCAGGGGCCGGAGGAAGTCCGCCCAGTGGTGACGGCTCATTACGGCTTCGCTGGCTTTTTGGGCGCGTGGCCGGCCGTCTCCTTGCGCTTTGCGCAGAGCGGCGCGCGCCGCTCGGAAAGCATGACAAGAGGGACGGGCGCCGCTTATAGAGCCAAGATCCGCGGGGCGGCCCAGGGCACGGGCAGGCCATCCGGACCGCAAGCGCAGAATTTGCAACTTCCGCCGTTTTGAGAGACGTTCGGGCCCTGGTTTGGCCGTTCCCGTTTCGAATTCCTACGAACCGCTCTCGAGATCATCGCCTTGGCCGACGCCGCCGCGTTCGACCGGCGAAAACCCGCCTGAGGCCGCATGAACGAAACAGCCCCAATCCCCGCTCCCGAAGCCGGTGACAAGCAAAAGCCGAAACCGGAGCGGGCGTCGGGAGGGGCCGTCGTCTCCGCCGTGATCGTGACGCTGATCGTCGCCGGGATCGTCGGCCTGTCGATCTGGTATCTCGCAAAGCCCCAGCCGCTGATCATTCAGGGCGAAGCCGACGCCACCCGCGTCGACATCGCCGCCCGGATCGACGGCAGGGTCGGCCAGCGTCCCGTCGAGCGGGGACAGAACGTCGTGGCGGGGCAATTGCTTTATGAAATCGACAACCCGGAGCTCGTCGCCAAATGGCGTCAGGCCCAGGCCGGCGTCGACGTCGCCAAGGCCCAGCTCGCCAACATCCTTGCCGGGACGCGGGCCGAGACGATCGCCCAGCGCAAGGCGGAAGAAGAAGCGGCAGAGGCGAATTTCACCCTCGCCCAGCGCACCTATGACCGCATCAAGGAGCTCGCCGGCTCCGGCAACGCGCCGTTGCAGCGGCTCGACGAGGTGACGAATTCGCTCGAAGTGGCCAAGCGGCAGCAGGACCAGGCCAAGCTCGCCTATGAGGAGGCCGTCAGCGGCGCGACCAAGGAAGAGCGCGGGATCGCCGAGACCAACGTCGTCAAGGCGCAGGCGAGCGTCGACACGATCAAGGCGCAGGTCGATGAACTCGTCGTCAAGTCGCCGATCGTCGGTCAGGTCTACCAGATCGGGGCTGAGCTTGGGGAATATGTCTCGCCCGGCGTGCCCCTTTTGTCCCTGATCGATCTCAGCGACGTCTGGCTGCGGTTCAACCTGCGCGAAGATCTCGTGCGCGGGCTCAAGGTCGGCGACCGGTTCACCATGCGCGCGCCGGCGCTCGGCGACCAGGAGATTACCGCGGAGATCAAGCTCATCGAGACGCGCGGCGAATACGCCGGCTGGCGTGCGACCCGTGCGACCGGCGACTTCGATCTGAGGACCTTCGAGGTGCGCGCTTATCCCGTCACGCCGCTCCCGAGCTTGAGGCCGGGGATGAGCGTTTACGCCGAGTGGCCGACGGGCGAGCGCCGATGAGGGCGCCGGCGCGGCCGGGACTGCTCAGCGTCGCCACGCGTGAACTGCGCTGGATGCGGCGCGACGAGGTGGCGCTGCTCCTGTCGGTCATCGTTCCAGTGATCGCCTTCGGCGTCCTGACCTTGATCTTCAGCAACGCCGTCATCCGTAATCTCAGGGTCACGATCGTCGACGCCGATCGCTCGGCGACTTCGCGCTTGTACGTCCAGGCAATCGGCTCGGCCCCCGGCGTCAGCGTCGCCGAGCGTTCGGGGGATATGACGAGCGCGATGCGGGCGATCCGCTCCGGCGAGGCGATCGCCACGATCTACATCCCCGAGAATTTCGAGCGCGATCTCTTGGCCCGCCAGCGCCCCCAGATCGTGACGCTCTACAACCGGCAATATTTTACCCCGGGCAACAACGCCAATTCCACGATCTCGAATGCGATCGCCGCGGCCACGGCCACTCTGCCGCAGGGCGGGGACGGCGGCGGCTATAGGCCCGGCGCCCTCGTTTCCGAGCAATACGTTCTGTCGAACCCGGCGCTGAATTACGCGCAATTCCTACTGCGCGCGATCCTGCCGACCGTGCTGCACGTCGTCGTGGCGGTGGCCGCAGGCTACGCCGTCGGCTCGGAGTTCTCGCGCCGGAGCAAACGCGCGTGGCTCAGAACCGCCGGCGGTCGTCCTCTTGTCGCGCTGGTCGGCAAGCTGATGCCGCTGTTCGCTCTCTTCGTCATTATGGAGGTCATTGTCGCCGTCATTCTGCACGCTTTGTACGGCGTCTCGTTTCGCGGCGACCCAGTCATGGTCGCCGCCGCCGCAGTCCTGCATATTCTCGGTTATCTCGGGTTCGGTTCGCTCCTGGTTCTGCTGACGCAAAATCTCGGCCCCGGCCTGAGCCTGATCGCCATTTTCTGTAATCCCGCCTTCGGCTTCGCCGGTGTAGGATTTCCGATCGTCGCGATGAATGGCTTCGCCCGCGCCTGGGGCTCAATCCTGCCGTTGCGCTGGTATCTGCAGGTCCTGTTCGATCAGGCGGCGCGCGGCGTGCCTCCTGCAGATTCGGTGAGGCCGTTCATGGTTCTGGGCGGCCTCGCGTGTCTCTATTTTTTCTTGGCCTGGCTGCGCCTGCGCGCGATCGCCAACGCTCCGAGCCGTCGCCCGGCGCTTTCGACCCCAGCCCTGCTGGACGGGCGGGGGGTCGCCATCGCCTTTCGCAACGAGGCGATGCGCATCCTCTCCGATCGATCGGTGCTCGGCTTGATCGTGCTCGCGCCGCTGCTCTATGGCGCCCTCTATCCCCAGCCCTATCTCGGCGAGGTTCTCCGCAGCCTCCCGATTGCGGTCGTCGATCAGGACCACACCGAGGTCAGCCGCGATTTCGTCCAGGCCTTGAACGCGGACCAGGCGCTCGCTGTGACGGCTGAGACGAGCACCGTGGCGGAGGCCCAGGCGGCGCTGGACCGACACGACGTCTATGCGATCGTCGCCATCCCGAAAGACACCGAGCGGCAAGTGCTGCGGGGCGAGCAGGCGCGCATCGCCGCCTACGTGGACGCCGCCTATCTCCTGCTCTACAGCCAGACCCTGCAGGGCATATCGGAGGCTGCGGCGACCGCATCCGCCGACGTCGCGTTTCGCGGCGCGCGCACCGACGGCAGTCTCGCACATGCGGCGCTGGTGCGAAGCTCCCCGGTCGAGTCGGTGTCCCAACCCCTCTTCAATCCGACCGGCGGCTACGCGGCGTACGTCGTGCCGGCCGCATTCGTGCTGATCCTGCAGCAGACGCTGCTCCTTGGCGTCGCCTCGATCGGAGGTGCCGCGTTCGAAAGCGCCGGACGCCGTAGCCGTCAGCTGCGGGCGGGCGCGCGCGCCGTCTTCGGTCAGGCGCTCGCCCATCTTTGCTTTGCGCTCCCAGGCCTCGCGCTCTACCTGATCATCCTGCCGCGCGTGTACGGCTTTTCGACGCTCGGACGCCTTGAAGACCTCGTCTTGCTGGTCGTGCCGTTCGTCCTGTCGGTCAGTTTTCTGGCGCAGTTCGTCGGCGCGTGGTTCAAGCGCCCCGAGTTGGCGGTGCTGCTGTTCGTCGCGGTCAGCCTGCCGCTCTTTTTCGCGGTCGGCGTGTCCTGGCCGGTCGAGGCGATTCCGGACTTCGTCCGAGCGGGCACACGTATCTTTCCCAGCACCGCCGCCATAGACGCGTTCGTTCGCATCAACCAGATGGGGGCGAGCATCCTCGAGGTGAGGCGTGACTGGACCACGCTCTGGATTCTCACCGTCGTCTATGGACTCATGGCGGTCGCGGCGACCTTGATCGCCAGTCGCAAACGAGGCGCCTCATGAACAGTCGGAGTCGCGTGCTCGCGGTCCTTGTCGCTGTCGTCGCCATCAGCGCGATGGTTGCGGTCGGCTACCGTTACCAGGTCGCGCACAAACCCAAGCCGCCGCTCGTCGGCGTGGTGCACGAGACGGAAATCCGGATCGCTCCGGAGATCTCGGCCCGACTCAAATCCCTCGTCGTCACGTCGGGGCAGGAGGTCCGCAAGGGCGAGACGCTGGCGGAACTGTCCAGTCCCGAGATCGCCGCTTCGCTCGAGGAGGCGAAGGCGAATGCGGAGTCCGCGCGCGCCAATCTCGCCAATGTCGCGGCCGGCGTGCGTCAGGAAGAGATCGACGAGGCGGCGCAGCGCGCGGCGGTCGCGGCCTCCAATCTTGCGCTCGCCAAGCAGCAGTTCGCGCGGGTCTCGGCGCTCGCCGCGAAGAACTTCGCCAGCCGGCAGCAATACGACGAGGACGCCGCAGCGCTGGCCGAGGCGGACGCGAATCTCAGCCTCGCTCAAGCCGCGTTGGCCGAGAGCAAGGCGGGTCCGACGAGGGAGCAACTCGCCATCGCCGGCAGCCAGGTTCGCCTCGCCATGGCAACGATCGACGACGTCGCGGCCCAATTTGCCAAGACGACGCTGACGGCGCCGGCCGACGGCGTCGCGCGCCTGCTCGTCGCCGAACCCGGCGAGGCGATCGTGCCGGGGCAGCCGACGCTGACGCTCGGCCTCGCCAATGACCGCTGGTTCAGCTTCACCATCCGCGAGGACCGCCTTCACGGCGTGACGATCGGCTCGACCCTGACGGTCAAGACCGCGGCCGGCGACCGCGTCGAAGCCAAGGTCACCGAACTCCGGCCGCTCGGGGAATTCGCGGTCTGGCGCGCGGCGCGCGCCGTCGGCGATCACGACCTCAACAATTTCCTGCTGCGCGCCGACCCCGTCGGTCCGACGCCCAAGCTCGAACCTGGCATGACCGTCTGGATCGACGAGGGGGCGCATCCCGCGGGGTGAAACCCGGCAAATGCATTTCCCTCCCGGTCCGCCGCCGACGATCCGAATTCCCTGCTAGCAGGGAATTTTTTTCGCCACGGTCGCCGCTCCGTTCCAGAAAGTCCTGCAATAGCAGGGCGTTGCTAGCCTTACAACCTACTGGTTGCGGGATGGAGCGGGCGCGGAACAGGGAATTTCAAACGCCCGGAACAGGTCATTATCAGGCGCTTTCGGAGCGGAACAGGGAAAGAACAGGCGGGCGAAAACGGGGAGCGAGACTCGGCGCGCCTTGGTTGCAAGGCGCGGCGAATATCTACTTACTAATGGTGTTTGATTTCGGTCTTGTGGGCGGTCGAATGAAGGGGAGCCGTGCGACTCGTCCGAAAATCTTCTTGCTCACATCAAGCGAGGGTGAAACCCGCGACCGGTAGGGCCGGCTTCGGGCGGAGAGCGGGTCAAAAGGCCATATGCTAAATTCGCCGGGGCACGATGAGATTGGCGATCAATTCCTGCACCGGCTCGTCGTTCTGATTGAAGGTCGTCGAGCGCAGTTTGACCAGCCCCTGGTGAGGACGCGATTTCGACGGGCGCACCTCCATGACTTCGCTTTCGACGCGCAGTTCGTCGCCCGGGCGGACCGGGCGACTCCAGCTGATCTCGTTGCTCGCGCCGATAACGCCTCCGGCGGGTTTGAAGTCTCCGGTCACCAGCAGCCGCATGGTCAGCGCGGCGGTGTGCCAGCCGCTGGCGGCGAGTCCGCGGAAGAACGACTCCTTGGCCGCCTCGTCGTCCAGGTGGAACGGCTGCGGGTCGAATTGGGAAGCGAAGGCCTTGATCGCTTCCGCCTCCACGCGCGCGCGGCCCGAGCCGAATCTTTGGCCGACGGCGAGATCTTCGAGGTAAATCTCGGTCATGTGTCGCTCCCTTGTAACTGCCTAGCCACCCCTTCACGCCTCGTCCTGAGCTTGTCGAAGGACGTTCCAGGGCGCACGACCGCCCGCGCCCACTGGATCATCCTTCGACAAGCTCAGGATGAGGAAGGCGCCACGAGGGCGTCCGCGTCAGTGCCCGCCCGCTGCCCCGGCGGCGACATTGGCCTTGCGTGTGAAGATGAGCGCAATCGCGGCGACCACAAGCACGACGCCGACGACGGCGAAGGCGTCGCTGAAGGCCATGATCAGCGCCTCTCGGCGCACGATCTTGCCGATCGCGACGATTGCCTGATGCTGCGCCGCCGCCCGGTCGACCATCCCGTGCGCCTCAAAATAGCCGGTCATCTCGGCGATGCGCCGGCGGGTCTCCTCACTGTAGAGGGAGATCGACTGGCCGATGACGTTGGAGTGAAACTGCTCGCGCTTGGTGATGATGGTCGCGAGCGTCGCCGTCCCGATCGCGCCGCCCAGGTTGCGCAGCATGTTGGAAAGGCCTGAGGCGGCGCCCGCTTCGCTCGGCGCAATGCCGGCGGTCGTGATGGCGCTGATCGGCGTCAGCACCAGAGCCTGCCCCAGCGCGCGCACAATATTGGGAACGAAAAACTGATCCCCCGCGCTGTCGCCCGACAGCATGACGTTCATGAAGCAGCTTGCCGCGAACACGCTGACGCCGACGAAAGCGATCGCGCGCACGTCGAACCGCTTCATCAGCGTTGGGACGAATGGGATCACGACGAGTTGCGGCAGGCCGGTCCAGGCCAGCACGGCGCCGGTCTGTTCGGCGTTGTAGCCCTGGGCCTGGCCGAGATATTGCGGGAGGATGTAGATCGTGCCGAACAACGCGTAGCCGAGCAGGACGAAGACGAACACGCCGATGCCGAAGTTGCGGCGCTTCAGGAGCCGGAGGCGCACCAGCGGTTTCTGGACCGTGAGCTCGATCGCGATGAACGCGCACAAGAAGACGGCCGCGACGATGGCCAGGCGGAGGATGAAGGGCGACGAGAACCAATCGTCCTTGTTGCCTTCCTCGAGCACGGTCTGTAGGGCCGAGAGGCCGATCGCCATCGTCACGATGCCGGCCCAGTCTCCTTCTTTCAGCATCGACAGGCGCATCGGCTGGCGCTCGAGAGTCAGCGCCAGCGCGACGACCATCACAGCGCTCGGGACGGCGTTGATGTAGAAGATCGTCTGCCAGCCGTAATTCTCTGTCAGGTACCCGCCGATGGTCGGGCCGATCGCCGGGGCAAAGGTCACCGCGACCGCGAAGAGCGCCAGCCCGATCGGCTGCTGAGGCTTCGGCAGCCGGGTCAGCACCATGGTGAAGGCGACGGGGATCAGGATGCCGCCGGTGAAGCCTTGCAGGCCGCGCATGGCGATCATCGAGCCTAGGTCGTGAGTGAAGGCGCAGGCGATCGAGAAGAGCGGAAACAGGATGGCGTTGGCGAGCACGTAACGCCGGAACGAGAAGACCTGGCTCAGGTAGTCGGTCAGCGGAATGACCACGATCTCGCCGATGAGATAGGCGGTCGAGATCCAGGAGCCGTTGTCGACGCCGGTTCCGATCCCGCCCTCGATGTCGAGGAGCGAGGCGTTGGTGATCTGGATGTTGAGGATCGCCATGAAGGCGCCGATCATGCCGGCGAGCACGGCGATCCAGGCGGTCAGGTTCGCCTTCTCGGCGAGACGCGGCGCAGCGGCAGGCAAGGGCTGCCCGCCCGCCGCGAATTGAGCGGCGCTGGACATGTCGTTATCCGATCCAAAAGGACGGGCTGGGAGCGTAGCGTTCAGCTCTTGTGGGCAACCGTCGAAACGGCCTGCATCACAGGGGCCTTGGTGTCGATGGTCGGGGTGACCGACATGCCGGGTCGGAGCCTATCCGCCAGGGGGCTGCCGGCGTCGAGGACGATCTTCACCGGAATGCGCTGCACGACCTTGGTGAAATTGCCGGTCGCGTTGTCGGGGGGCAGCAGGGCGAATTCCTGGCCGCTCGCCGGCGCAATGCTGTCGACGTGGCCGCTGAGCGGACGTCCAGGGAAGGTGTCGACGGCGATTTCGACCTTCTGGCCCGGACGCACGTCCGCCAGCTGGGTCTCCTTGTAATTGGCGACGACGTAGGCGGCTGCGACCGGCACCACCGCCATCAGTTGCGCGCCCGCCTGAACGTATTGGCCGACGCGCAAGGACCGCGCGCCGACGACGCCGTCCACGGGCGAAACGATTGTCGTATAGGACAGATTGAGTTCAGCCTGTCGCTCGGCGGCCTTGTCGCGGGCGAGCGTCGCCTGGGCTTCCGCAATCTCAGCTTTAAGCACGCCGATCTGCCCGATCGACGCTTGCAGCGTGGCCTGCTCTCTCTGGATCGTCGCGCGGGACGCCGCCGAGCGGGACGCCGCCGCTTGGGCGTTTTGCTGACTGCCGTAGCCGGAGGCGGCGAGGGTGGCGTAGCGCTTGTCGTCCTGTTCGGCGAAAGCCGAATTGGCTTCGTCGACCCGAATCGCCGCGCGAGCGGCTTCGATTGCGGACTGCTGCGCCTCGATCGAGGCCTGCTTGGTCGAGATGGAGGCATTGGCGGCAGCCACATCCGCTTTGGCTTGGTCGAGGGCGACCCGGAAGTCGCGGTCGTCGATCCGCGCCAGCGTTTGGCCCGCCTTCACCGGCTCGTTGTCGCCGACCAGAACCTCGGCTACGTAGCCCGAAATCTTCGGCGCGATCGTGGTGTTGTCGGCCTCGACATAGGCGTCGTCGGTCGAAACCTCGAACCGGCCGACAGTCCAGTAGTCCCAGCCGAAATAGCCGACGGCCGCCAAAGCGGCCACGCCTCCGGCCGCAAGCAACGCCTTGCGCACGGAGGTCGTCGCAAACAAGGTTTTGCGAGGGCCGGAGACAGCCAGCGCTCCGCTCAAAACGGGCGCGGCTTCGTCGACTGTGACAGGCCGGTCGGCTGCGAACTCTCCTGGATGCTGACTCATCAGACCGCTCCCCGAGTTCAAGCTGGCGTCCGGGGGGACGCCAGCGACAATTTGGAAACTTGTCATTTTCTAAATTAGACGGTACAAGGCGATTGTCAAGAGAATTTGGAAAACGACTATGGTCGAAATTGAGAGGGGCGACGCTTCCCGTCGTTGCCGGGGTCGCCCACAAGTCCGATCGGATGAGGAGACGCGCGCGCTGATCCTCGAAGCCGCCGGGCAGGAGTTTCAGGCGAACGGTTACGAGGCGACCTGCATCGCCGACGTGGCCGAGCACGCGGGCGTTTCCACAAAGACGCTTTATCGACTCATTCCGACCAAGGCCGATCTATTCGCCAACGTGATCGAAGATCGAATCGGCCGATTCGTTCTCGAGTACGATCTGAGCCGCCTCGACTCCCTGGATGCGGCAGCGGCGCTGGAGCGGATGCTGACGGTGTTCGGGACCTTGACGCTCGAGCCGCGGACCATAGCGCTCACGCGCCTCGTTCTCGGCGAGTCTCGCGCCTTCCCGGAAGTTGGGGCCACGTTTTACCAAACCGCGATGCAGCGAACGAGCCAGGCGATGGAGGAGGGGCTGCGCCGTCTCTGCGCCCGGGGCCTGATCGCCCTCGACGATCCCGACGAAGCGGTGAGCATGCTGCGCGGCATGATGATCATGGAACCGCAGCGCGCGACGATGCTCGGACAGCGCGAGCCGCCGAGCAAGGAGGAGATTGCCGCGCGCGCCAAACATTGCGCCCGGATTTTCCTCAACGGCTGCGCGCGTCTGTAGACGCGGTCGTCGACCGCGTCCGCCGCGATCAGCGATCGCGGCTACAGGGGCCGCGCGATTCTGTAGACGCGGTCGTTGACCGCCTCGCCGCGATCAGCGATCGCGGCTACAATCGGCGGACAATGCGTAATGCGCCCTACCGTCGCGCCAGCCGTCGTTCCACCTCAGGAGGGTAGCGGTCGCCTTGCACGGTGATGTTCGCAGCAGCCTCCTCAATGCGCCGCAGATCGTCTGGCGTCAGCTGGAGGGAGGCCGCGGCGATGTTCTCTTCCAGGCGGTGGAGCTTGGTGGTGCCGGGGATCGGGACGATCCAGGGCTTCTTCGCCAACAGCCAGCCAAGCGCAACCTGCGCCGCCGTTGCGCCCTTCCGGTCGCCCATCTCTTCGAGCAGGGCGACGACGGGCGGGTTCGCCTTTCGCGCTTCGGGCGTGAAGCGCGGCAAGTCGACGCGATTGTCGTTGCCGCCGAAGGTCGTTGTCTCGTCGATGGCGCCGGTGAGGAAGCCCCTGCCGAGAGGGCTGTAGGGGACAAAGCCGATCCCGAGGTCCTCGCAGGTCGACAAAACGTCCGCCTCAGGCGCGCGCCACCAGAGGGAATATTCGCTCTGGACGGCGGCGACCGGCTGGACCCCGTGGGCGCGGTGGATCGTCTCTGCGCTTGGCTCCGACAGGCCGAAATGCTTGACCTTGCCGGCCGCGATCAGGTCCCTGACCGCGCCCGCGACGTCCTCGATCGGAACGGCGGGGTCGACCCGATGCTGGTAATAGAGATCGATGACCTCGACCCGAAGCCGCTTCAGCGAGCCTTCAACCGACTGCCGAATGCGTTCGGGACGGCTGTCGAGGCCGCCGGAACGAAGGTCATGGCCGAACCTGGTGGCGATGGCGACGTCCTTGCGGAACGGCGCCAGCGCCTCGCCGACCAGCTCCTCGTTGGTGAACGGGCCATAGACCTCGGCGGTGTCGAACAAGGTCACGCCGCGCTCGACAGCCGCGCCGATCAGGGCGACCATTGCGTTGCGGTCGGGCGCCGGGCCGCGGTGATAGCTCATTCCCATGCAGCCGAGCCCGATGGCCGAAACCTCGAGGCCGCTTTTGCCGAGCTTGCGGGTCTGCATTGCGTTCTCCTTGCGCAGGGCTGCGGCGCCGAACTCAGACGCCGGCCTCCTCAAAAACCTTGCGAGCGATTGGGACCGCCGAGTTGGCCGTCGGCCAGCCGGAATAGAAGGCGAGGTGGGTGATCGCCTCGGTCAGCTCTTCGCGCGTGACGCCGTTTTCGAGCGCCCTTTTGAGGTGAAAGGGAAGCTCGTTGACGCGGTAGAGCGCAATCAGACAGGCGACCGTGACGAGGCTGCGGTCGCGGGGGGAAAGGCCGGGGCGCTTCCACACCTCGCCGAACAGCACTGTGTCGGTGTACTCGGCGAGAGCCGGGGCGACGTCGGCATACGGGCTGCGGTGGGCGACGGGTTCGTTCGACATGGCGATCTCCTTCACGTTGAAACAGGCGTGGTTGGAACTCGGTTCGCGACCGGGGCTCGACGAAACGTGCGCTCGTCGCCGTTCGGCTCGATCAACCCCGGTATTGCTCGTCGCTGACCTTCTCCAGCCAGTCGACGGCCTTGCCGTCGAGCTTCTCCTGGATGGCGATATGGGTCATGGCGGTGGTCGGCGCCGCGCCGTGCCAGTGCTTCTCGCCCGGCGAGAACCAGACGACGTCGCCTGGCCGGATCTCCTCGATCGGGCCGCCTTCGCGCTGGACCCGGCCGCAGCCGGTAGTGACGATCAGGGTCTGGCCGAGCGGATGGGTGTGCCACGCCGTGCGCGCGCCGGGCTCGAAGGTGACGGTCGCGCCGGTGACGCGCGCGGGGTCGGGCGGGCTGAACAACGGATCGATACGGACCGTGCCGGTGAACCAATCGGCCGGCCCCTTGCCGGAAGGTTCGGAACCGCTTCGCTTGATCTCCATTGCATGCCTCCGTTTTTCCTCCCCCGCAACGTAGCGCGCAGGCGAGCAAGCGATTAGGGGGTATAATCCGTATGCTCTTATACGTGGAGCTCATGAATGTCGGGCGAGGAGGGTCTTTGCGAGCGAGCACAGCTTCACCCGCGCCGCGCCGGCCTCCAGAACCTTATCGAGCCCACATCTGAGGGATCCTTGCGCGGGTTTCGGATCCGCCGGGTCGGGTCGCGCTCCAATGGGCGCAGGCGAGGCCGAAAAGGACGAGCGCGATCGCCTGATGGGCGAGCGCGATGGGGATGGGCACGGAGAAGATGAGCGTCAGGACGCCGAGCGCGACCTGAAGCGCGGCGACGCCGGCGAGCCGGACCGCGCGCCGGGCGACGGCGTCCGGCGCAGCGCGGATGGCCGCGAAAGCCTGGACGAAGGCGAAGGCGAGCACGAGATAGGCGACGAGCCGGTGGTCGAATTGCGCCGTCGCCGGATCGTTCCACGGCGCGTCCGGCGCGCCGAACGCCTCCGCCGGCAGGAGGCCCGACCCCATCAGCGGCCAGGTGTTGTAGATGAGCCCGGCGCGCAGGCCCGCGACCAGCGCCCCGAGGCCGAGCTGGACATAGACCATCAGCGCAAAAGCCGCCGCGGCGAGGGAAAAGCCGCGCGGCGCGGGGGGGCTCGGCCGTGCGCTTAAGCGCACCGTGGCGTAGATCGCCGTCCCGAAGACGCCCGCCGCAATCAGAAGGTGCGTCGCCAGCCGCTCCTGCGCGACCTCGACGCGGTTGCTGAGACCCGACGACACCATCCACCAGCCGACGATCGGCTCGAGCACCAGCAGCGCGGTGGCGAGCGCGACCTGGCGGCCGAGCGCGCCCCGGAATGCGCCGCGCGCCCAGAACCACAAGGCCGGCAGGACGTAGACGAGGCCGACGATGCGGGCGAGCAGGCGATGGCTCCATTCCCACCAGAAGATGGTCGTGAAACCGTCGAGCGTCATGTCGGCGTTGAGTTGGGCGTATTGCGGGATCTGCTTGTAGAGATCGAAAGCGGCCCGCCAGTCGGCCGCGGAGAGGGGCGGCAGCACGCCCGTCACCGGCTTCCACTGCGTAATCGAAAGCCCCGATTCGGTCAGTCGCGTCGCCCCGCCGACCAGCACCATGACAAACACCAACGCGGCGACGGCCAGGAGCCAAACACGGACGGCCGCGCGCGGGCCGGCCCCGACGCGCTCGGATGTCGCGCTGGGCGCGTCGATCGGGGCCAACCTGTTCATGGAACCGAGGATGAGCGGAGCGCCGGGCCCGCGCAAGTCCTCAGACGATCAGCTTGCGATAGAGATGCCAGGTGGTGTGGCCGAGGATCGGGAACAGCACCAGCAACGCGACATGAAAGGTGATGAACGACACGGCGAGGTCCATTCCGATCACGACCATCCAGGCGAGCATGGCGCGCGGATTTGCCGCGACCGCGCGGACGCTGGTCGTCAGAGCCGTCACGACATCGGCCTCGCGGTCGACCACCAGGGGCGGCGAAACAGCGGTGAAGGAAAAGACGCAGAACGCGATCAGCGCGCCAAGACCGTTGCCAACGAGGAGAAAGGTCAGTCCGTAAGTCGTGGTGAAGACATTGGCGAAGATGTCGGCGAACGACGACAAACCATTGCCATAGAAGATCAAATAGACAAAGACCGCGATATCCATCCAGATTATGAAGGTGAAAAGACTGACGAGCGACAGCCAGCCGAGGTCCTGGCCGGTGCGGCTCCAAACGGCGCCGAGGACGGATGCCCAGGAGAGCGGTTGACCGGATTCGAGGCGGCGCGAAATCTCGTAGGTCCCCACGGCGCCGAACGGGGCCAGCAGCGCAAAACCCATGACCAGCGGATAAGCGAGGTACCAGTAGCCCGTGTAGACGGCGAGCCAGATGATCAGCGCCCCGCCGACGACGTAGAAGCCGCCGAAGAACATTCCGTACTTTGACGACCGGGTGAAGTCCTTCACCCCCTTCTCGATGCACTCGATCAGATCGGCGATGCTGATCTGCCGGATCTCCAGCCGGCGCGAGTCGCCGGCGGGGCGGCTCATCGTCGCAGGCGGCCCGGCCTCAACCACTATCCCCATTCGTTTTCTCCCTGTTTCCTTCGCCTCTTCCGGGCGATAGGCGATTGGAACACGTTCAACGCCTTGAAGCAACGGTCTCTTCGACTATATACCGACTTGACCGCCGCCTCGCGCGGCGCTGATGCGTCCTCCCTGCATTGCTGCGATGCCGTCAAAAGCATTGCGGATCGCCTCGCGCTGTGGCATGAGCCCGCATCCCCGACAACCAATCGCTCCAGGAACGCGATGTCCTTTATGAACAATAACAGCTTTGCCGATCGCCAGGCGGCCGCCGCCAAGGCGCGCAAGGCGATGGCCGAGAAATTCCTATCCAACGCCAAATACGACCCGGCCGATCCGGCCGTGCTCGAACGCGAGGCCAAGCGGAAGGCGATTCTCGAGGCGCGCGCTGCGCGCGAGATCGAGCGGACAAAGCGACGCGCCGAAGCCGCCGCCGCCGAGGCCGCCCGCAAGGCGGCGGAGGAGGCCGCAAGGCAGGAGCAGTTGCGCCTCGAGGCGCTTGCTCGCGAAGCCGAGGCGCAGCGCCAGCGCGAGGAGCAGGAGCGCCTCGAATACGAGAAGAAGCTCGAGCGCGACGCGCGTTATGCTGCGCGCAAGGAGCGCAAGACAAAGAAGAAATCCGCGGCCGAACGCTGGGGCTGACCGTCGCCTAAGCTTCGTTGATCCGGGACGGCGCCTCGGGCAGAACGACGCCCGGGTCTCACGTCCGGAAACCGGAGCCAAAACGATGACAGAGCCGCTGAGGTTGGGCGTCGCCGGTCTTGGCGTGGTTGGGACCGGCCTGACGCAACTTCTGCGGCGGCAGGGCGACGCCATCGCCGAGCGCGCGGGACGGCGCCTCACGATCGACAGCTACAGCACGCGCCGCAGGCGGGACGGATTGTCCGGGATTGGCGACGCGCAGTTCTACGACGACGCCGCGAGACTGGCCACCGAAGCCGACATCGACGTGTTCGTCGAACTCATCGGCGGTGCGGACGGGGTCGCCTTCGAGGCGGTCAAGGCGGCGCTCCGGCGCGGCTTGCCGGTCGTCACCGCAAACAAGGCGATGCTCGCCGAGCACGGGCTCGAGCTCGCCGAGCTGTCGGAGGCGCATGACGCGCCGTTCTTTTACGAGGCGGCGGTCGGGGGCGGCATCCCGGTGATCAAGACGCTGCGCGAGAGCCTCGCGGGCAATGCGATCAGCCGGGTCTCCGGCATCCTCAACGGCACCTGCAATTACATCCTGTCGCGCATGGAGGCGCAAAATCTGCCTTTCGACGTCTGCCTCGCCGACGCGCAGCGGCTCGGCTATGCCGAGGCCGATCCGACTTTCGACGTCGGCGGCTTCGACACCGCCCACAAGCTCGCGATTCTGGCCTCGCTCGCCTTCGGTTCGAAGATCGACGCCGCGGCGGTCGCGGTCGAGGGAATCGAATCGATCACGCTTGCCGATCTCGCCGCCGCTGACGAGCTCGGCTTCCGCATCAAGCTCCTTGGCGTGGCGGAGCGGACGCCGCACGGCGTCGAGCAACGCGTCCACCCGACCATGGTCGACAAAAGCGCGCCGCTTGCGCAGACGATGGGGGTCTTGAACGCCGTGTCGATCGACGGCGACGCGATCGGCGAGCTGACGCTGGTCGGACCGGGAGCGGGCGGCGACGCCACCGCCTCGGCGGTCGCAGCCGACCTCGTCGACGTCGCCCGCGGAACGCGCCTGCCGATGTTCGGACGTCCCGCGGCGTCGCTGCTCGACGAAGACCGCGTGCCGATGCAGCGCCACGAAGGCGGCTATTACGTGCGGCTCGCCGTCGTCAACAAGCCGGGCGCGATGGGGGCGATCGCGGCGCGCTTCGGCGAACGCATGGTCTCGCTCGAGGCGATCATGCAGAAGCGGGCGACCAAGGAAGCGGCCGCGTCGGGCGTCGTCCCTGTCGTCCTGATGACCCACGGCACGACGGAAGCCTCGGTTCGCGATGCGCTCGCCCGCGCGGTCGAAGATGGCGTCGTGCGCGAGAAGCCGCAAGTCATCCGCATCGAGCGCGACGTGGCGTGAGACCGCTCTCCGCGACAGAAAAGAGCCGTGTCGTCGCCGCGACGACCGAAGACCGCCGCCTGCGCATCGTCGCGATCGCGCTCATGTGCGGCGCGATGCTGCTTTTCACGGGGCTCGACACCTCGTCGAAATGGCTCAGCCAGCGTCTGCCGATCTCCGAGATCGTCTGGGCGCGCTATATGGGCGCGACCGTTTTCGCGCTCCTCGCGGCGCGCCCGTGGTTGCGGCCGGCCGCCCTTTGGTCGAAGCGGCCGGGACTCCAGGCTCTGCGCTCGCTGTTCCTGCTCGGATCCACGGCGTTCGGCGTGGTCGCGCTGCGCAGTCTGCAACTCGCCGAGACGGCGACGATCTCGTTCCTCCTGCCGATCCTCGTGGCTCTGGCGGCGGGCCCGCTGCTCGGCGAGCGGGTCGGCCGGGAGCGGATGATTGCGATCGTCTTCGGCTTTCTTGGCGTGTTGATTGCGACCCGCCCCGGGACGAGCGCCTTCCAGCCCGTCGTGCTGATCGCCATCGCCGGCGTCCTTTCCAACGCGGGCTATTTTCTCGCGACCCGCAAGCTCGCCGGCGTTGATTCCTCGCAGACGACGCTCGTCTGGACGCAAGTGGCCGGCGTGGCGCTGACGACCCCCTTGCTTCCCTGGACCTGGGCCACGCCGCAGTCCCTGCATGTCTGGGCGGTGATGGCGGGGCTTGGCGTGTTCGGCGCCGCCGGGCATTGGCTGGTGATCGCGGCCCACAAATACGCGCCGGCCCCGGTGCTGACGCCCTTCTCGTATACCCAGCTGATCTGGATGATCGTCTCGGGCCTTCTCGTGTTCGGCGACGTCCCACCGATCGCGACCCTGATTGGCGCGGCCGTCGTGGTCGCTTGCGGCGCGTTTCTGGCGCTGCGCGAGCGGGCAGGGCGCAAGACCGGTATGTCGTAGCGGTTCAGTCCTGACGGCTGGCGGCCGCCCGCCGGGGGACGTCTCCGAAGGGCCGGCTCCGCGCCGACAGGGGTCGCCGGCGAAAGCTCGTAGGGGCTCCTGTCGGCCACGACTTTCCTGGTCTGACCTGTGCTAGACTGCCTCGGTTGCCGAGAGCGGGATGACCGAAATTCGCAAACTCGCTGCGATTCTGGCGGCTGACGTCGTCCGATATTTCCGCCGTGGCGGCGCCGACGAGAATTGAGTCCTTCGCGGCTGCGAGGGCCGCGGACCGCCCCAGCAAGTGTGAAATCGCTCGGGGCTGAACCAGGAGTCGTCCGGAGGATACTCAATGCTGAAGCGCGACACGACCCCTGGGCGCAAGCTGTTCGCCGCAATCCTGGTCGCCACGGCTTTGATCGGCTCGGCTCTGCCCGGATCCAAATTTGCATTGGCGGCCGGCGGCGCGTGCGCGCTGGTCCCCAACGAACGCGACCCCTCCGAAAGGATCTTGAAATGCGGCCAGCAACTGACAGTGCAACCGGCCCGCGGCACGAGCTATCGGCCGCTCTATAAGGCCGGCCAACAACTGCCGGCAGCGATTCGCCTTGATCGCGGCGCGTTGCTGATTGAGTTTCATCCAGACAGGCATCCAATCGAGTTTCAAATCCTGACGCCGCTCGCCATCGCCGCGGTTCGGGGCACGAAATGGGCGATGGAGGTCAGTCCGAAGCGAACTTCCACTCTTGTGCTCGAAGGCGCGGTCGCCGTAACGAGCCGTCGCCTCAACGAATACGTTGTTCTCACTGAGGGGCAAGGCGTCGATATCTCCGAAGGCGACACGACGCTGACGCAGAAACAATGGGGGGAAGCCAGGGTTCGCGCTCTTCTGTCGCGCTTCGGGGAGTAGATGCGGTTGGAGGCCGCCACCGCCTCAAGGCTGCTGACCGGCGGGTTCGTCGCGGCCGCGCTTGTGTCTGGCGCCTGGCTCGGCTTCGAACACACGATGGGCGTGGCCTCTGGCCTGGACCGGATTGAAAATCTGACCCTCGACTGGCGGTTTCTTCTGGCCGGCGCGCGACTGGCCCCTCCTGGCGTGGTCATAGTCGACATCGACGACCAGACGCTCAGCGAAGTCGAGGGGCACGCCCCTTCGCGTCAGACGCTCGCCCGGATCGTTCGCGCCATTGCGGACTTCCATCCTCGGGCAGTCGCGCTCGATATCGCGTTCCCGGATGCCAAGGGCGAAAAAGAAGACGCGGATCTCGCAGACGCTCTGAGGTCGACAATGAGCGTCGTCGCCTCGATCGGAATCTTCGGCGAGGGCGAAGTTTCAGGGGGGCGGTCCCAGTCAGGTCAATCGGCGCGGTCGGGAGACCTGGCGTTCGCGCCCAAACCGTCCGAGGTTCTTTGGCCGACCGACCCGATCCGGGACGCCACGCAAACGGGACTTGCCAATGTGTCGACGGACTCAAGCGGCATCCCGCGATACGTCCCGATGATTTTTGAGATCCCCGACGGCGTGACGCCGTCATTCGCGTTGGCCGCGGTGTCGGCCGTGGTTGGGGCTGACCCTGTCTTCGGCCCGGGCCGGATCGAACTCGCGGGCCGAACGATCAAGACGGACTTGGGTTACCATCTGCCCATTCGCTATTACGGGCCTGCGGGCAGCTTTAGGCGATACAGCGCCGCGAAGCTCTTGGCCGGCGACCTCGATTCGGTATCCCTTCGCGGTCAGGTCGTCGTTGTCGGGATCACTGCGGTGGGCCTTGGCGATACGTTCGCGACGCCGTTCGACCGGGTTGCGCCCGGGGTCGAGATTTTCGCCACCGCGATCAGCAATCTCTTGAGCGGAAACACATTGGCGCGGACGCCACTGACCCGTTGGGTCGACGCGGCGACGGCGGCCGGGCTCCCGGTCGCGATGATTGCGCTCATAGCCATGCGCCGAGCAGCGGTCGGCCTCGCCCTCGCCGCTTTGGTCTTCGGACTTTGGGCCGCCGGGGTCTTTCTCGCCTTTGTCAGCGGCTATTGGCTCAGCATGGCGTTGCCTCTTGCGACGAGCGTCCCGCTGCTCGCGGGCTATACCGGCGCCCGATTCCTCGTCGAGCGCCATTCGGCGCGAAAGGCGGCCGTGGAACGGGCGATGCTGGGCAAGTTTCAGTCTCCGCTTCTGCTCGACCACATGCTCCGGGAGCCCCAATTCCTGGAGAAGCCCGTCCGTCAGGACGTCGCCGTGATGTTCCTGGATTTGTCAGGGTCTACGGCGGTCCTGGAGGCGTTGGGACCCGAGCTGTCACGCGATTTGCTTCACGCCATGCAGACCTTGGTGGAGCGGGAGGTGACCGCCCACAGAGGCGTTGTTATCAACTATATGGGCGACGGGGTTATGGCGATCTTCGGACTGCCGAGGCCGCAGAGCGACGACGCCGAGCGGGCATTGACCACGGTCGAATATCTTTACACGTCAGTCGCCGCCTGGGTAGCGGGTTTGCCGCCTGCGGCGCGGGATCGCCTCGACTTTCGCATCGGCGTTCATTTCGGCCCGGCGATCGTGTCGCGGCTCGGTTCGCCGACCCATCAGCAGATCACCGCCTCTGGCGACACCGTCAATGTCGCGAGCCGGCTCCTGGAGGTGGCGAAGCAGCAGCATTGCCGCGTCGTCGTCTCGGAAGATGTATTCGCGGCCGCGCACGCAACGCCCGAAATCGGCGGACGTGGACCCGGAGGCCTATTCGCCGCTGACGGTTCGCATTCGCGGCCGAACGAGTCCCCTGCGGATCCGCGTTTGGAATGAGCGTTGAACATGGGAGGCGACGACTTCCACATGACCTTACGCCGGAGGCGGACGTCTGCTGCGCGCAAGAAGCCGGCGCTCGCGTGCGACGTGGCGAATGAGTTATAGCCGACCATTTGCTGCCGTTGCCGGCTGCTCCGGAACGGCCGGAGGGCGCCACGGCGCCATAAACCGTCGATCGCCGGCGTTCGCAAGCGGGCTCCGGTGTGTCCGAGACGAACAGTTACCAGCGTCGACTACGGGAGGCAGGCAGAGAAGCAAGGGAAGCTGTTTTCCGACTACCGCCTTCAGTGCGCGCCATTGTGGGTTGCGTCTCACTGCCCGAAAACAGACTGGGTGACGTTGTCGACGAATTGCTTCCGGTCCGGATTCAGCACAGTCGAGTAATATCTCTGCAAAGGCTCGTTGTCCCAATTCAAACTCAGGCGGCCTGCAGAATTCTTTTGGAAATTGTCCTTATCCTCCTGCCAATTCCTAAATTCGTCGCTGTACCTCAACGCATCGACGCTTGCCCCGGAATCCTTCAGCGCCGCTGCGACGAACCACAAATACTTAGTGAGCAAGCGGGAGTCGTGCACCTGCGCGAACGCGGTTTCTGTCGCTTGCTTCGCGGTCGTTATCGCGCCGTCGTACTGAGCGGCAAGGATTTCCTGCTCGATCAGATTCAGGAACGAGCTTTCGACGAACTGGGACGCTCGGCTGTCGTGAGACGAGAGTATCTGCGTATACTCGGTTATGGCGTCCTCGGGTTTGTTGAGCTTGCTCTTGGTGAAGGCTAGCAGATAACGGCTGCGGACGTCGTTTCCGTCATATTTCAGGGCCTCCGACAATGCATCGCTTGCAGTTTTCCAATCGCCCTTGCCGACGGCATCCTCTCCGGTCTTGGCGAGAACCCGGGCGAGGGCGGATGTCGCGGGGG
Organism: uncultured Alphaproteobacteria bacterium; assembly: GCA_963822215.1. Classification (GTDB taxonomy): domain Bacteria; phylum Pseudomonadota; class Alphaproteobacteria; order Rhizobiales; family Beijerinckiaceae; genus Roseiarcus. The sequence continues at coordinate 1,056,115 of CAWGGX010000003.1, read as the reverse complement.
CCAAACCGCCGTCCAGCCTGATCGCTTCGCGGTAAAATTGCGCCGCAGCCGCGAGATCTCCCTGTAGTTCCTTGACCTTCGCGAACTTGTATTCGGTCAGGGGATCGCTGGCTCGATTCGGAGCCTGTATCAGATTGGACGCCGCTCGATTGAAGTCGCCGTTGGACAGGCGAACGTCGGACATCAGGTTCCGGATACGCGATTCCGCTACCTTGTCCTCTTTGTCCTTCTGGCTCACGTAGCCAAGTGCTATCTGATAATTCTTGATCGCGCTATTCGTATCGTTCAGTCCTGCATACGCTCGGCCGAGCTTTTCGTAAGCAAGCGGCAGCAGATTGGCCGACAGGTTCTTTCCTTCGTTGTCCAGGGCGCGGTTCAGTTGCCACGCCGCCAGCGTGAACTCCTTCATTTCCACGAAACCGCCGCCGAGTTCGTATCGGCCCGCGGCAACGGCTTCCGCGGGTGCCTCCTTCGCTCCGATCAGCGCGTAGGCCTTCGCCATTCCCGCTTTCACCGCGCCTCGACGGACGGCGGACTCGATGTCCGCGACCGCGTCGGGTATTGCCTTCCCCGCAGCGCCGTCCGATATCTCGTTCCAGCTCGAAACGTCGGAAAACACGAGGATGACGCTCCTCGCCTCCTGCATCAACATAACCGTCACGTCGCTCGCGTTAGCCCATTCGTAGGTGGAAAGCTGGAGGGGGACTTGTGTGCGCTTGCCTAGCGCGATCACGAGACGCACCGAAAAACCCCTGTCGTCGCTTTGAACGTTGCCGCCGATCCAGAGATCGACGGGTTGTTGCTCGACAGGAGCCGATCCTGCGCAAATCAGCGGCAGGGCGAGGTTGCTGAATTTGGGGTCCGTCGCTATTTCGGTCACCACTTGCGCCGCGGCGTCCCGCAACGCGGCCTGCGCCCGGTTTGACTCGCGACTGTTCGAATCTTGCGGCGAGAAACACCCCATGAAGACCTTCGAGCGCGGAAGGCGGCGCTGACGATCCACCTGTTCGGCGAAGAACATGTCGAGACGGGCACCCAGCAGCTTCCCAACGTGCTTGGGCGATTGAGTCGAGCTGAAGACCGACGATGGAAATGGGACGAAGACGCCGCCCGAGTTGACGTCGAAAACAAGCGTTCGCACCACTTGCCTGGCTTCACCCGAGCGAGTCCAGCCAACAAGGTACTCGCAGCCGAGATTTCTCAACTCGGAAAGCAGGGTCCTACGGACTTCGAAGGGATGACCGGCGCTGTCCGCCCCGTTGAGGATGGCTTCTCTGATCCGATCCGAAAGGACTTTGCCGTTGGCCGTGTCCGGCAATTCGTCCGCTCCGTAACTTGCGGACAGTTGATCGTCCAAATTGAGCACGTCGAAGACCGCTTCCGCCATGCTGTTCGCCGTATGGTCTTGATGGTCTTGCGGACCATTCGGTGGGCCTTCAGCACTCCCGTCGTTCAAGTCGACTACGGGCCCGACCAGCACTGTGGGCCTGTCGCCCACATCGCCGGCGCACGGAGGCTCCTTGCCTGCCTCGGCGCGGCACATTCCCGCCGATGAGGCGGAAAGGAGCAAACCGAGCAACAACGTGGCCGAGTTTCTCATTGCGACTGCGCCCCCGCGGAAACTTTGCATTGCCATTCCGCTCCGTCGACCGGCGGTTTTCCTGACGGCGCCGGTCCACTTCCATCGACCTCCTTAAACACGCTGAGTGCCAGAAATCGTGTCAAGAGACGGATATTCGGCACGAGCTTGGCCCGGTCCACGCACACGTTGGAAATGGTCCACTTTGTCAGGCGCCGTGCGTTCTCACGTGGAATCTTGGGCTGAACGATCGCGTTGACTTTCGGCGGGTGCAAGTCCTGATAAATACTCGCTTTTGTCAGACTGTAGAACATGGCCTCATCGGAAATGTGTACGACGATTGGAAGCCTGTCCGCTGCTGGAGATGCGCTGTCCTGGCAGATGCCTATGCATTCATCGACCTCGTATCTCACACTGGGCGGCTGGCTGTCGGCCTTCTTGGAACCGTCCACCGAAGACTCCGTGCATTTCTGCATGAACAATTTCTGCAACTCGTCTCTCGTGATTTCCCTCCTCGTATCGCCTCCAGTTGGATTCTCGGAATCGTCCAGCACCCATGCCCTGCCGTGGTCGGAACCGATCAGTTCGAGCGCCAAAGCCGACAGCGCCGTTGCCGTAACGGACGGATCGACAGGATCGAGCGGCTCACGGCGGTTCAAGAGATCCTCGACTGTGTCGACCGGCGGGCATTTGAGTTCAAGCCTGTAATTGTCGGCGAGATCCGGCAACATCAGAACGATCGCTAGCATAATGTCTTCGACAACGTCATTCGTATCAGTGGCCATGGCTGTGCCATTTATAGGTCGGTATAAACTTGCACTATATTTCTTCTCCGAATCGCGTTTCGGACCAACGTAGAAGTTATATATTTTTGCCGGTTGATTGGTTTGTGTTTTATTGGGCGGTACGATTGCTCTAGAGTAAAAACTGAGCTTAGCGTCATTTCCGCTTCGCTCGAAGCGCCCAAGTTCCCATGTTATAACGATAACATCAGAGATATCTCCCGGGAGAAGGTGGTTCTCCCCGTGCCTGTCCGGTTAACGCCCACACCCACCAGGGCTGGTGATGGTTATCAAACCGGCCATGGAAATCCGCCAGAGCGACGATCTGGGTTTCCCCAGTCAGTCCCAGAGTTTCATGAGCTTTTTCCGTATGACGCGGCATATGCTGCCTATCTTGATCGCGCGCGTTGGCCTGTCGGCTTTGTCTGGCCATATTGCGGCCAGATCGCTCTGCACGTGGACGCATCCTACATCTAGGGGCTGTGGGCGTTAACCGGATAGGCACGGTTCATTCTGGCAAAGCCCAACAGAAGGCGCACGACATGAAGGTGTTCGCTCACTAAATGACGACTTCGGCAAGGACGAAGGAGCGGCCCAATGTGAGCAGGTGTCGCCGATTGGATTGCGTCGAGACCATGACGTCGCCCGCTCGGTCGGTGCGAGCATGGATCCGGGGAAATGATGTGCAGTACGCCGCTATCCTCACTGTCGCATCCGCGTAAACAGCGTCTCCTTAGGGCGGACTCTGCGCCCACAGGCTCGGCATTGAACGTGCGCAATCCGCACCGTTCCCGCCGTTCAGTCAAGGGTCGCTCTTTGCCCGCGGCGTCCGTTCGGTGGGGCTGTGGCGAATGCGGGCTCCCGGACGGAACCCGCACCTTCGCGGTAGGTCCGCTTCCTCGCTTAGATGAGCCGTTCAGTTCCGCGACTCGCTACGGCAGCTCCACGTCGACACCGGTCCACCGATATGGGAATCATCGGTGAGATTTTGACCTGGACGTCCGGACCGCCGTCTTGTCGGAGCGCCTGATGCAAAGAGCGCCGTCGCTGTCGACCATCGAAGCGTTTCTCGCCGCCGCCGAGCGCGGCAGCTTCAAGGCGGCCGCGGATCGCCTGTGTCTGAGCGCCCCCGCGGTCACCCGCCGCATCCAGGCGCTCGAACGCCACGCCGGCGCGGTGCTGTTCGAGCGGAGGGCAGGGGGCGTCGCGCTCACCGCCGCGGGGCGCGAGCTTGCGGCGCGCATGGGCCCGGCGCTCGACCAACTCAGGGCGGCCTTGGTTTCGCCCGACGACGCGGGGAGGCCGGTTCGCCTGCGCGCCTCGCGTTCGTTCGCTGGGTTGTGGCTCGCCCCACGCCTCAAACGCCTGCCCGAGGGCGTGGATCTGGACTTGCGCTCCGATCTGACGCTCGAGGGTTTTTTGGGCGGCGGCGCCGATCTCGGGATTTTTTTCGATCCCGTCCCGACGCCGCAGGCGAGGGCGGAGATTCTGCTGCCGGTCGAGATCACGGTCGTCGGCGCGCCGGGGCTCGTCGACGGGCGAACGGCGCCGGGGGACCCACGAGCGACTTCGGTCCCGCTGATCGAGCTTGCCGGCCAGCCGCGATTCTGGCCCGACCGGATCCCCGGCGCGCGCCCGTCCCTCACCTTCGACGGCCTTCAGGCGATGTACGAAGCCGCCGCTTCCGGCCTGGGGCTCGCGCCCGGCGCGCATCCGCTGGTCGAGCCCTATCTCGCGAGCGGGCGCCTCGTCGAACTGCCGGCGTTCGGGCGGACGCCGTTTGGCGCCTACCGTCTGGTCGCGACGCGCCAGGCGCTACGCGGGCGCCAAGTCGCCGCGCTGCGCGACTGGCTCCTGCGGGAGGCGTCGGCGGGGTAAGGCCAGGATGTCGTCCTCGCCGAAACCGGCCGCGCCCGGCCGCCCGAGGACGCGATGCAACCTGACCGCGGGGTTTCGAGGGCGCTGATTCAAGGTCCCTGTTAATCTCCTGTTCCCGCCTGATAAGGCCCTGAAAATTCCCTGTTCTGTGCGTCGCCAATTCCCTGTTCTGGTGGGGCCTCTCTCCTGCAACTGGCGGATTGCAAGCCCGTAGCGCGTTGAAAGCGCGACGCTTTTCGGCGTAACGCGCGGAACAGGCCTTAAAAAATTCCCTGCTAGCAGGGAATTCCATTTCTTCAGGGCAGGCGCAGGGTCGCCGTGGCGAGGCAGGCGATTCCCTCGCCCCGGCCGGTGAACCCCAGCCGCTCGGTCGTGGTCGCCTTGACCGCGACCCGCCCGACCTCGATCCCGGCGATCTCGGCGACCCGGTCGCGCATCGCCTGCCGATGCAGGCCGACCTTGGGGGCCTCGCAGATGAGCGTCGCGTCGAGGAAGACGACGAAGCCGCGGCGGGCGCGGACGCGCTCGACCGCATGGGCCAGGAACAGATGCGAGGGCGCGCCCTTCCACTGCGGGTCGGAGGGCGGGAAATGGGCGCCGATGTCGCCGTCGGCCAGCGCCCCGTAGATCGCGTCGGCGAGCGCGTGCAGGGCGACGTCGGCGTCCGAATGGCCGCTGAGAGCGTGGGTGTGGGGCAGGCGCACGCCGCACAGCCAGACGTGGTCGCCGGGCGCGAAGGCGTGCACGTCGAAGCCCTGGCCGACCCGGGTTTCGCTCGCCCCGCCCATGAGCTTTGTCTCCGCAGCGGTGAGGTCCGCCATCGTCGTCACCTTGAAGTTCTGCGGGTCGCCCTCGAAGACATGGGCCGGCGCGCCCGCCCATTCCGCGACCGCGACGTCGTCGGTGAGGTCGGCGACTTTGGCCTCGGCCGCGCGCCGGTGGGCGTCGAGAATGAGGGGAAAGCGGAACGCCTGCGGCGTCTGCACCGCCCTCAGCGCAGCGCGCGGCGGGGTCGCGAGCACCAGGTCTTCCGCGTCGACCTGCTTGACGGTGTCGGCCAGCTTCAGGCCGGGCGCCGCCGCGCCGTGCGCCCCGGCCGCATCGACCGCCCGAGCGATGAGATCGGGCGAAGGAAAGGGACGGGCGGCGTCGTGAATGAGCACGAGGTCGGGCTCAGCCGCGACAAGCGCCTCGAGCCCGGCCCGGACGCTCTCTTGCCTGCTCGCGCCGCCGATCGAGGGCGGCCCGAGCGAGGCCCGCGTCTCCGGCGTCAGGCTCGCGAGCGCGTCGTCGTAGAGCGCGCGGTCGTCGGGGTGGATCACGACCGTCGTCGCGGAGAAAGCCCGGGCCGCGAGGAGCGCCTCGAGCGTGTGGGCGATCAGCGGCCAGCCGGCGCAGGGCCGATATTGCTTCGGCCGCTCGGCGCCGAGTCGGACGCCGCGGCCGGCCGCGACGACGACAAGGGCGACGGACGGAGAAGACAAGGGGTTCGGCTCCGGTAGGGGAAGCGTTGTTTGGAGCGTCGCGCGGGTTGCGTCAATGCCGACATGGATGAGCCCAGCTTGACTCGCCTCCGGCCAGGCTCGATCAAACGCGGTTCGAAAAGCTGGGGTTATCCAATGCCGCTCAAGCTCGTCCTCGCCAACAAGGCCTATTCGTCCTGGTCGCTCAGACCCTGGATCCTGCTCGCCCATTTCAAGATCCCGTTCGAGGAGATCGTCATCCCGATGGGGCAGCCTCAGACCTCCGAAGCGATGCTGAAATACGCGCCGACCGGGAAGTGTCCGTCGCTCCACGACGGGCGGATCGCGGTTTGGGAGTCGCTCGCGATCATCCAATACGTGGCGGAGCTCTATCCGGAGAAGCCGATTTGGCCGCGGGCCAAGGCGGCGCGCGCCCACGCCCGTTCGCTCGCCAACGAGATGCACGCCGGCTTTCTGCCGCTGCGCCAGGCATGCCCAACGAACTTCCGCCGCGCGCCGAAGGCGATTGCGCTCAGCGACGCGGTCAGGGCCGACATCGCGCGGATCGAGGCCGCGTGGGCGCACGCGCGCGAGACTTACGGCAAGGGGGGACCGTTCCTATTCGGCCGGTTTAGCGCCGCCGACGCGATGTTCGCCCCGGTCGTGAACCGCTTTCATGCCTACGCGGTCCCGGTCGCGCCGGCGACCCGCGCCTACATGGACGCGGTGATGGCGCTTCCGGCCTGGAAGGCCTGGATCGCGGACGGCGAGGCGGAGCCGTGGCGGATCGAAGCGTACGAAGCCGTTTGAGTCTCGTGACGGCTTGAGCAACGGCGGTTGCCGGGCATGCGTCGCGGAGGCGCGACGATTTGTCTGGTCGGTTAAGAGGGGAGTTCGGGAAAGGCGGGCCATAATGACACGATTGAAAAGCGGACTTGGCGCAGCGACGGAAGAGGACAACGCGAATGTCGCCGGTTGGCGGAGCCTCATCGACGAGTTGCAGACGCGCCGTCGCGCCGCGGCGGAGGGTGGGTCGGCCAGGGCGCGCGAACGTCACGTGGGCCGGGGCAAACTGCTTCCTCGCGAGCGCGTCGCCCGCCTCGTCGATCCAGGCTCGCCGTTTCTCGAGATCGGCTCGCTTGCGGCCTTCGGCATGTACGAAGGCGATGTCCACGGCGCCGGGCTCATCGCCGGGATCGGTCTCGTCCATGGCCGTGAAACGATGATCATCGCCAACGACCCGACGATCAAGGGCGGCGCCTATTACCCGATGACGGTCAAAAAGCATCTGCGGGCGCAGGAGGTTGCCGCCGAAAACCACTTGCCTTGTGTCTATCTCGTGGACTCGGGCGGCGCCAATTTGCCGCATCAGGCTGATGTGTTTCCGGACCGCGACCATTTCGGCCGCATCTTCTTCAATCAGGCCCGCATGTCCGCGTCTGGGATTTCGCAGATCGCGGTCGTCATGGGATCGTGCACGGCGGGCGGCGCCTACGTGCCGGCGATGTCGGACGAGACGATCATCGTCGAGAAGCAAGGGACGATATTTCTCGGCGGTCCGCCTCTGGTGAAAGCCGCCACCGGCGAGACGGTGAGCGCGGAGGACCTCGGCGGCGGCGATCTGCACACCCGCGTTTCGGGGGTCGCCGATACGCTGGCGCGCGACGACGCGCACGCGCTGGCGCTGGCGCGGCGCATGGTGGGAAACCTCAATCGCGCGTCGAAACGCGCGGTCGAATGGATAAAGCCGGTCGAACCGCTCTACCCGCCGGACGATCTGTTGCGGATCGCGCCGCTTGATCTGCGCAAGCAGGTCGATGCTCATGAGATCATCGCGAGGCTTGTCGATGGCTCGGAGTTCGACGCCTTCAAGCCCAGGTACGGAGTGACGCTGGTCGCCGGCTTTGCCCGGCTCTCCGGCGTGCTGATCGGCATCCTCGCAAACAATGGCGTTCTGTTCTCGGATAGCGCGCTCAAGGGCGCGCACTTTATCGAACTCTGCGCGCAGCGCGGGATTCCGCTGCTCTTTTTGCAGAACATCTCGGGCTTCATGGTCGGGCAGCGTTACGAAGCCGGGGGAATTGCAAAGGACGGCGCAAAGCTTGTCACTGCCGTGGCATGCGCCAATGTTCCGAAAATCACCTTGATTGTCGGCGGATCCTTCGGCGCAGGGAATTACGGGATGGCGGGGCGAGCCTACGGGCCGAGGTTTCTTTTCACGTGGCCGAATGCGCGCATTAGCGTGATGGGAGGGGAGCAAGCTGCGAGCGTCCTTGCAACGCTTCGTCGGGAATCCATCGAGGCGGAGGGGCGGGAATGGACGAGGGAGCAGGAGGAGACCTTCAAGGCGCCGATCCGTGCGAAGTACGAGTTGGAGGGGTCGCCGTACTATGCGACGGCCCGACTCTGGGACGATGGCGTCGTGGCGCCGCAGGAGACGCGTCGCGTCCTGTCGCTGGCGTTATCGGCGACGCTAAATGCGCCGGCCGAGGCGACGCGGTTCGGCGTCTTCCGCATGTAGAGCCGGACTGGGGCGGGACGCCGGGGACGAGGCTGCCGGGCTTTCAGCAGCTCACGCTGCCCGTGCTGGAGGCTCCTGGGCTTCGTTACGAGGAAATCGACGACGGCGCGCCCGTGCCAAGGGCGCGTTGCTTCGTGCAAAACGGCGCCCGGCGGGCGCAGTCACGGCGTGATTTTTCCGACTCGTTTGCTTGTGAAAGGGGGTCGAAGAACCGCTTTTGCCTGCTCGCTAACGACTCGCCGCCAGCCCGGTCATGCAGGCTCTCACTTCTTGCCGCCTCGCGCCGAAAGCAGCAACGCGAACCCTATGACTGCCGCTGAGAGAATCAATTGGCGCGGCCCGGGAGTTGGCGTGGACTTGGCCATGAGGGCGACGAACTGCGGCACCAAGCCATCGGTTGACTGCCGAGCGGCTTTCTTCCGTTTGAAGAGGAGCGGAAGAACAGCAATGACAGCAAGGACCAAAGCCACGGCTGCGCAGATCAGCGCGGCTCCGATCGGCCCATAGTCGGGGGCGAGCCGGAAAAAGAGAGCAGTAAACAGTCCGGCGACGGCGAAAAGCGCAAAAATCGCTCCGATCGCAGCGTACGCCATCGGCGTAACGGCGCGCCGCACCGCCGCCGCGGCTTCCTGCCGGACAAGCTCGACAATCTCGTTCGTCATGCGCGCTAGCCGCGGGTGAGCAGCGCCAGCAAAAGGCCGGCGGTGAACGCGATCCCGATAGCGGCGAGCGGATTCTTGCGAATGGACTCCCGCAGGTCGTCCTTGGCTTTGGCTAAGTCCGGACTGTTGGAAACGAAGTTCCGGCCCTCCTGATAAACGGCGGTGGCCGCGTCAGTCGCTTTCTTCCGCAACTGGTCGAGATCGGCGCCGGCGACGAGATCTCGCGCGGCGCCCAATGCATCCTGAGCTCGCTTTGCGGCCCCGGATCGCGGCTCATCGGGCGCTGCAGGGTCAGCGTCGTCGTTGCTGCTCATCGGGATCCCTCCAGTGGCCGGACTACAGTGAATTCTCTGCCCGCCGCCGGCGGCGCGCTCACCGCCATCAACAGGCTTCCGCGAAGCGGACAATTGCCCAACTTTGTTTCATTCGACAAGCGCCAATCGTTGTCCTCCGCCGGGCTGGCGGAGGCGGGCGTTGTTCAGAACAAGAACAGCGACGGGATTCATACCTGGATCAGTCGATCCGCGCCGTGGCTTTGGACTCTTCACTGCGCCGGCGGCGGAAGCAGCGTCACAGTGGTGACGCCGCCGGCCACGTTGAGGCCGACTTGTCCTTCGACGGAGACCGGCTGCAGCGAGAAGGCGCGCCCGGTCCCGCCGACAAGGACGGTCGCTCCGACGCCAGCGCCCGCGCTGGCCTCGGCCCCAACGCCGACGTAAGTGCCCGAGAGGGCGCCGTGCGGGACGCCTGAGGCCGGCGCGATCACGCCCCAAATCAAATGTCCCTGACCGACCGCGCCGAGCGCGACGCCAAACTCATCGATCCGCCCGAGATAGGGCTCCGGCGCGCCGCCCTTGATCGGCGTATACAGACAATGCATCGTCTGCTTCTGCATGAGGATCATGCCTACGCCAGCCGATACGTCACATGACAGCTTGCCGACCTGCATCGTGTCCTGAGCCGGCGCTTGCGAGACGGAGAGACATGTTAACGCCGCAGTCAACGAAAGGAATCCCAAAATCCTCATATTCCAACCCTCGATTTACCGACGCATGTCGCGTCGTGGAGATCGGGCTCAGGAGACACGAGCCGGAACGCTACGCAATGACCTACGTCAAAACTGCACGCCCAATCGCGATCACGCGGGCCGCCGCAACGCCGGAACGTCTTGGTTCAGCCAAGACTCCGCCGCGGCGCGTCCGCCAAGATGGAGGCGTTCGAGGAAGTCCCAGCTGAGGTTGGCGGCGCTTTCGCGACCGAATCCCTCGAAATGGTCGTCAGCGGAAATCCGGCCGATGCGCAGCCGCCGGAGCTTGTCCGCCGCGCCGATGATCTTGCCGTATTTCAACGCCTCCAACTCGCTGTTGAGCGTGGCGTTGAACTGGATTTGCTCGATGCGGGCTGCAATTTCGCTCGTCGTCTTTGGCAGCCGGTCCGACATGTTCGGCGTCACCTGCACGATCAGGATGTGCGACGAATTGGAAGCGCGAACGAGCGGAATGAGCGGCGGATTGGCGGCGTAACCACCGTCCCAGTAAGGCTCGCCATCGAGTTCGATCGCATGATGCAGAAGGGGCAGACAGGCGGATGCCAGCACGGCGTCGACCGTCAGCTCGTTGTTGGTCAGTATCCGCAGACTGCCGTCGCGCACGCGGGTTGCGCCGAGCAGGAGCTTGATCTTCGACCGTTCCCGAAGCCGTTCGAAATCCACTTCCGCGGCAAGCGCCTCACGCAGCGGATTCACGTTGAACGGGTTGAACTGATAGGGGGACATCATCCGCATGATCAGTTCGATGCCGGCGCCGAGCGGCGACGCGGCCGAGACCAGCGCGGCGGCCTGGCTAACCCGCCTCCAGAACCGGGACAGACGCTCCCGGGCCCCCTCGCGTCCCGCGTCGATCAATCCGGACGCGAGGAGGACGGCGTTGACGGCGCCGGCGCTCGAGCCGCTAACCGCGTCGAAGTCGATCTGGGGCTCCTCCAGCAGCCGGTCGAGAACGCCCCAGGTGAACGCGCCGAACGATCCTCCGCCCTGCAGCGCAAGACTGAGCGTCTCTGGCGGCCAGGGCGCCTGGCGCCTGGCGAGATTGAGGTTTGCCGGCTTTCGCGGCGCAAGTCCGTCGTCACGCCTGACCGCTTCCGCGGCCGCGGGCGTCGGAGGCGCGGCCGGAACGCCAGCCGGGTAGACAGCCGCGGCCTCCGCCTTGACCTCGGGCTCGACGGGGGTTGGAACGGTCGCAGTCGCTCCGGGCCGGCCTTCCGCCGACGGTTCCAAGGCCGTCCGCGCCTCGCTCGCAGAGCGCATCTCATTCCGTCGAGGTTGCGCAGGCGGCTGTTCAGCGGCGGGCTCGGGCGTGATCGAAAGCGCTCGACGCGCGTCCTCGCCCGGCTCCTGCGCGACGGACGCGCCAGCAGCTCTACGGAGCATCGCGAGCGCTTTTTGGATGAGATTCATGACCGGCATCGTCCTTCGTCGTCGGCGGGCGATCCTCCGCTGCGTTTGGCTCAGGCGTGTGACGGCCGGCGGACGACCCACCTGCGCCGTTCGAAGCAAAAGCTTGGATGACCCCGCCGGCCCGATCCCCCCGGCGCGCTCCATAACGAGATTTTGCGGCGGGATCGTGCCCAATGCGATCAGGCGCCTCGCCATCCCGTCGCCGGTTGGATAGACAGGTCCGCTCGGGAGGCCCCAATGTTCGCAAACGTCCTGATCGCCAACCGCGGCGAGATCGCCTGCCGGATCATCCGCACCGCCCGACGCCTGGGGATCAGGCCGATCGCGTTGCATACGCCGGCCGATCGCGGCGCCCTGTTCACGCGTCTCGCCGACCAAGCCTTCGAAATTGGGGAGGGCGCCAGCGGTTATCTCGACGGCCCGGCGATCATCGCGCTGGCGCGGCGGATCAGAGCCGAGTGCCTGCACCCGGGCTACGGCTTTCTGTCGGAGAACGCAGAATTCGCAGACGCCTGCGCCGCGGCCGGGGTCGTTTTCGTCGGGCCGCCGCCGGCGGCGATGCGGGCCATGGGGCTCAAGAATTCGGCCAAGGCGCTGATGCAGAAGGCCGGGGTTCCGGTCGTTCCGGGCTACCACGGCGACAACCAGACGCCAAAGTTCCTGCGCGAGAAGGCCTACGAGATCGGCTATCCGGTCCTGATCAAGGCGATCGCCGGCGGCGGCGGTCGCGGCATGCGCCGGGTCGACGCGCATGTCGATTTCGAGGCGGCGCTCGAGAGCGCGAGCCGGGAGGCGCAAGCCGCCTTCGGCGATGGGCGCGTGCTGATCGAGAAGTATGTCGCTTCGCCGCGTCACATCGAGATGCAGGTGTTCGCCGACGGCCACGGGAACTGCGTCCACCTGTTCGAGCGCGACTGCTCGCTGCAGCGGCGCCATCAGAAGGTGATCGAGGAATGCCCCTCGCCGGGATTGCCGGACGAGACGCGCGCGGCGATGGCGAAGGCGGCGACCGACGCGGCGCTGGCTTCGGGCTATGAGGGCGCGGGCACGGTCGAATTCATCGCCGACGCTTCGCGCGGCCTGGGGCCGAACGACTTCTACTTCCTTGAGATGAACACGCGGCTTCAGGTCGAACATCCCGTCACCGAGGCGGTGACCGGCCTCGACCTGGTCGAATGGCAGTTCCGGGCCGCCGCGGGCGAGCCGTTGCCGCTGAAGCAGGAGGCGATCGCGCGCAGCGGCGCGGCGATCGAGGCGCGAGTTTACGCCGAGGACCCGGAGCATAATTTCCTGCCGTCTCCCGGCCAAATCCATGCGATGAGCCTCGGCGAGGATGCGGGGCAGGGCGGCGTGCGCGTCGATACGGGAGTTGAGGCCGGCGACAGCGTGACCCCCTTCTATGACGCGATGATCGCCAAGCTGATCGTGCACGCGCCGACGCGCGCCGAGGCGCTCGTCGCGCTGAACCGCGCGCTCGACCGGGCGGTCGTCATCGGGCCGAAGACCAATCTCGCCTTCCTGCGCGCCCTGATGCGGAGTCCCGAAGTCGCGGCCGGCGCGTTCGACACCGGCTTCATCGATGCGCGCCTGGGAAGCCTTGGCGCGATCCCCCATCCGCCGAACGAGCGCGCCGTGCTCGCCGCGGCGCGGACGCTGCTCGACCGGCGCGACGCTGGGCGGCCGTCGCCTGCGTCGCCCTTCGATCCCTGGGGCATCGCCGATTCGTTCGAGCTCATGGGCGCGCGGCGGGTGGGGCTCGACGTGCTGATCGACGGCAAGCCCACCCGCCTGCACGTCGTGGAGGAGAGCGGTCACGCGCTCGAGGCGGCGGGGCGTCTCGCGCCTGCAGCCGAAAAGTCCTTGCCGCCGACGCTCTTCGAGACAGCTGACGGGGTCTACGCCTTCGCCGGCGGCCGGCAGGCCTACGTCCAACTGGTCGATCCGCTCGAGCGGTCGGCTGGCGGTCCGGAGGAGGGCGACGGGGGCGTGCGGGCGCCGATGAACGGCCGGGTGGTGGCGCTGTTTGTCGTCGAGGGCGATAGGGTCGAGGTCGGCCAGCGGCTCGCCGTGGTCGAGGCGATGAAGATGGAGCACGCCCTGACCGCGCCCTTCGCAGGCGTGATCCGCGACCTCGTCTCGACAGTCGGCGAGCAGGTCGAGATGGGCGAGCGGATCATGCACGTCGAGGCGGCGCCGGAATGAGGGGCGGCAAGGGTCTGCGAACACGGCTCCGGCCGCGTTGGACTCGGCCGCCCCTGCCCAAGTCAGCCGAAGCGTCGGCCGGCCGACGCCCGGCGACCCGGTGCAGGCCTGGCAGCGATTCCACGTTCTCAATGGCTTAAGCGCACAAATCTGTCACAATGTAACTCCCAAGCCCGAGTGAGTCCGAAATGCCACAGGGTTTGTGAATTTGGTTTTTGGCGCCGAATTCATGAAGACATAATGGGGCGAGTTCTGACTCAAGGGTGGGATGACCCTTCCTGCGGAAGTCGAGGAGCTTATCGCTTCGCTGAATCGCCAAGTTTTGGCGCTTCAGGCGGAGGTTGTCGAACTTCGTCGTCGATTGGGTCTGGACAGTTCGACGAGTTCGAAACCGCCATCGAGCGACGGGTTGAAGAAGAAGCCGCGGGTGGCGGGCAGCCGGCGCGGCCGCTCTGGCAAGCCGAGCGGGGGCCAGAAGGGCCATCAGGGCGGCACGTTGCGTCAGGTCGCCGATCCCGACGCCGTGGTTCGGCACGAGGCCTGCGCGTGCGGCCATTGCGGTTCGTCTCTGGATCCGATGGCGGCGATTGGGGTCGAGAAACGCCAGGTGTTCGATCTTCCCGAGCGTGCGTTGTTGGTCACGGAACATCAGGCTTCGATCTATCATTGCGCGCAATGCCGGGGCGTGACGAAGGCCGAGTTTCCCGATGGCGTGGTCTCGCCGACCCAATATGGCGAGCGTATCAAGGCGGCGGCGATTTATCTCAACATCCATCAACTCATCCCCGAGGATCGGGTCGCGCAGGCGCTGAACGATCTGTTCGGCGCGCCGTTGATCTGTCCGGCCAGCGTCGTCGCCTGGGTGGGCAAGAAGGCGGGCGAACTGGGCGAAGTCTACAAGGCCATCGGCGAACGCGTGGCCGAGGCCAAGGTTCGCTGCCTCGATGAGACGGGCTATCGGATCGCCGGCAAGCTGCACTGGCTGCACACGACGTCGAGTTTGGCCTTCACTTTTTATCGCGCGGGCGAAAAGCGCGGCGACATCCCCACGGATTTGCGGGACGGCGTCGTCGTGCATGACCACTTCTTGCCCTATCGCGGGATGGACACGGTCGAGCACGCCTTCTGCAACGCGCATATCCTGCGCGAACTCCAAGCTCTCATAGAGTTTGAGAAGGAGCCCTGGGCCGAACTCATGCGCGCGGTCCTCCTCGACGCCAACGCCGCCGTCAATGGGGCGCGCGAGGCGGGCGCCTCGGCGCTCCCGCCCGAGACGATCGCGGCGTTCGTCGAGCGCTATTGGGCCGCGGTTCGGCTCGGCCTCGCCTTTCATCGTCAATTGCCCAAGCTGGAGACGAAATCTCCTGGGCGCGGACGCCCCAAACAACGCCCAGGACAAAATCTGCTCGAAAGGCTGAAGACCTTCAAGACCGAAACGCTCCGGTTCATGAGCAATTTCGACGTGCCCTTCACCAACAATCTGGCCGAGCAGGACCTGCGAATGATGAAGGTCAAAATGAAAATCTCGGGGTGTTTCCGAACCCTCGACGGCGCCAAAATCTTCGCCAGCCTCAGATCCGTCGTCTCGACAGCCCGAAAACAGGGCGCCAACATCCTCCAAACCCTCGCCGCCTCGCCAAATCAAATCATGCACGCCTTGATCGCGTCAGGGTAAAGGGCTTGGGAGTTACTTTCGCCGTCACGTGCTTGCGCAAGCGATTGATATTGCTTGTCCGCGATACCGCGGATCGGAGAAAAACGGCTGTAGTGCCGACCAAGGGTATTCTCTCATCGGCCGATCTGTGAACAATGCCGCGATAGCCATGTTTTCGGATCAGATGATTCGCGAGACGAACGGTAATCGGCATCGAACTGGACTATTGCCGAAGAAGATCAGCCAGCAGCCCGAAACGTAGTGGTCTGTAGTGCCGACCTTGAGGGTACCACCTCAGCAATTTCAAGGTGTTACTCGGGCCAAACCGGCCGAATCGGCCAACTTCGGCTAGGGAAAGATACGCCAACCGGCAGCGGCTCAAGGACTTAAAGACATGCCGCAGCGCGAACCGGGCGAAGGGATAAGCCGCGACTTCCGCACAATGGCCAAGTTCTATATGCCCTGAAGGCGCCGTTCAAAGCAGCCCCAGCGACGCCAGCTCGCGCCGCAGGGCCTCTGGCATCTCTGCGAATCCCGCCTGGGACTCGTCGAGATCGGGCGGCGCGTCCTTCGGCTGGTAATAGCGCCAGCCCTGGAACGCGCGCATCGGGCGGGGCGCGACTGGGATCACCTCGCCGTCGAGCCAGAGCTTACAGCGCCCGATCCCGTCGGCGTCCCTGAACGGCTCGACGCCGACGACCGCCTGCCGCGCCCCAACCTGGCCCTTGATCACCCAGTAGAGCGAGCCGCCGTCGATCAGTTGGTCCGCCCGCTTCGGCGTCATGCGCGTAACATGAGCATGGCGGGAGGGCGCGCCGCGCTTCTCCGCCTCGCGCATGCGCGCCACCATCCACGTCCGCAGGTCCTCGAGCGAATCGGCGCCAACGCAGAGTTTGATGAGATGAAGGGGCATTGCGCCATCTTATCAGGTTGGATCGGCCGCGCACGTGGGCCGCGTGCCTATCCACAAGCGCGAGCGAACGCCTGCGATCTTGGACCGCCCGCATCCTGCCCTGACCCTCGCGGGCCGTGCCGGCGTTTGAGCGCCCTGCGGACTGTCATCTCCCGCCGGTTGCGAGCCGCAATCGCCGGTTAAACAGCCGTTGACGGCGGAACTGGTTTCCCATCGCCGCAAAGCCGGCGACCGTCGTTGCCCGGACGGACGCTTCGGCAACGCATGTCGTCGGAATGTTGATAGGGCTGAAAAAGATGCGGTCGACGCCAGACGTTTCACCGACTGAGTATCCGATCCCCGCGCCGGTCCTCGGCGAGGGCGTCCGAACCGCGACCTCGACGCGTCTCGAACTCAGTGGCTGCACGAGTCGGAGCCGACGCTTCCTGCGCTACAGAGGCGTGGAGGCAAAGCTAATAATGTACATAGTAGATCTGCTATATAACGAGCGCCCGAGCGAAATTGTGACGTAACTCCCAAGCCCTTTACCCTGACGCGATCAAGGCGTGCATGATTTGATTTGGCGAGGCGGCGAGGGTTTGGAGGATGTTGGCGCCCTGTTTTCGGGCTGTCGAGACGACGGATCTGAGGCTGGCGAAGATTTTGGCGCCGTCGAGGGTTCGGAAACACCCCGAGATTTTCATTTTGACCTTCATCATTCGCAGGTCCTGCTCGGCCAGATTGTTGGTGAAGGGCACGTCGAAATTGCTCATGAACCGGAGCGTTTCGGTCTTGAAGGTCTTCAGCCTTTCGAGCAGATTTTGTCCTGGGCGTTGTTTGGGGCGTCCGCGCCCGGGAGATTTCGTCTCCAGCTTGGGCAATTGACGATGAAAGGCGAGGCCGAGCCGAACCGCGGCCCAATAGCGCTCGACGAACGCCGCGATCGTCTCGGGCGGGAGCGCCGAGGCGCCCGCCTCGCGCGCCCCATTGACGGCGGCGTTGGCGTCGAGGAGGACCGCGCGCATGAGTTCGGCCCAGGGCTCCTTCTCAAACTCTATGAGAGCTTGGAGTTCGCGCAGGATATGCGCGTTGCAGAAGGCGTGCTCGACCGTGTCCATCCCGCGATAGGGCAAGAAGTGGTCATGCACGACGACGCCGTCCCGCAAATCCGTGGGGATGTCGCCGCGCTTTTCGCCCGCGCGATAAAAAGTGAAGGCCAAACTCGACGTCGTGTGCAGCCAGTGCAGCTTGCCGGCGATCCGATAGCCCGTCTCATCGAGGCAGCGAACCTTGGCCTCGGCCACGCGTTCGCCGATGGCCTTGTAGACTTCGCCCAGTTCGCCCGCCTTCTTGCCCACCCAGGCGACGACGCTGGCCGGACAGATCAACGGCGCGCCGAACAGATCGTTCAGCGCCTGCGCGACCCGATCCTCGGGGATGAGTTGATGGATGTTGAGATAAATCGCCGCCGCCTTGATACGCTCGCCATATTGGGTCGGCGAGACCACGCCATCGGGAAACTCGGCCTTCGTCACGCCCCGGCATTGCGCGCAATGATAGATCGAAGCCTGATGTTCCGTGACCAACAACGCACGCTCGGGAAGATCGAACACCTGGCGTTTCTCGACCCCAATCGCCGCCATCGGATCCAGAGACGAACCGCAATGGCCGCACGCGCAGGCCTCGTGCCGAACCACGGCGTCGGGATCGGCGACCTGACGCAACGTGCCGCCCTGATGGCCCTTCTGGCCCCCGCTCGGCTTGCCAGAGCGGCCGCGCCGGCTGCCCGCCACCCGCGGCTTCTTCTTCAACCCGTCGCTCGATGGCGGTTTCGAACTCGTCGAACTGTCCAGACCCAATCGACGACGAAGTTCGACAACCTCCGCCTGAAGCGCCAAAACTTGGCGATTCAGCGAAGCGATAAGCTCCTCGACTTCCGCAGGAAGGGTCATCCCACCCTTGAGTCAAACTCGCCCCATTATGTCTTCATGAATTCGGCGCCAAAAACCAAATTCACAAACCCTGTGGCATTTCGGACTCACTCGGGCTTGGGAGTTACCGGCGAAAAATGTTTGCTCGGCCTTCGAATCGGCGAACTTCGGCTAGCAGAGCTCCACGGCAGGCACACATGTCTGGCAGCCACAACTTTGCTGGAAAAGCGCTTGCCAGCGGCCAATGTGGTCCCTTCTCCGTGCAGCGGGGAAGGTGGCGCGCAGCGCCGGATGGGGTGCGGTCCGCCGCCGCCAACCTCGCACGATCTGCGCGACCGTCCCAGCCAACCGCATACGGAGCCACCCCGCTCGCCGCACCCCATCCGGCCCTTTCGGGCCACCTTCCCCAGCAGGCTGGGGAAGGGGTCCGCGCGGCGCCGAACCTCCGACAAAAGGCGATTTCTTTCATTTTCCGCTTGCCGAAACCGTCGCGACGCACAATCTGCAACTCCGTCCGCCCGCCTGTTGAACCCTCCATGGACAAACCCAGCAACCCACCCGTCCCGCAGCAGGGCAAATCCGACGACGTCGCGGCCTTTCTAGACACGGCCAAGCGAACGCCAGCGCCGGCGTCCTCGGGACGCGGGCGGCTGATCTTCGCCCTCGACGCCACCATGAGCCGTCAGCCGACCTGGGATCAGGCGCAGCGCCTTCAGGCGCGGATGTTCCAGGTCGCCGCAGGGTTCGGCGGCCTCGAGGTCCAGCTCGTCTATTATCGCGGCTTGGGCGAGTGCAAAGCGTCGAGATTCGTCTCCGAGGGACGCGGCCTCGCCGAACTCATGAGCCGGATCGAGGTGCGGGGCGGCGAGACTCAGATCGGCCGCGTGCTGGCGCACGCCCGCAGCGAAGCCAAGCGCGCAAAGGTCGGCGCGCTCGTCTTTGTCGGCGACGCGATGGAAGAGAACCCGGACAGGCTCGCGTCGCTTGCCGGCGAGCTTGCGCTTCAGGGGGTGAGGGCGTTCATGTTCCAGGAAGGGACGGATCCTGCGGCGCGGCGCGTCTTCGCCGAGATCGCGCGGCTCACCGGCGGCGCCTACAGCGCGTTCGATTCGGGCGCGATGTCGCGGCTCGAGGCGCTGTTGCGCGCGGCGGCCGCCTATGCGGCGGGCGGACACAAGGCGCTCGCTCACCAAGCCGAGTCCGACGAGACGGCGCGGCTTCTGCTGTCGCAGATGCGGGGATCGTGAAACTCGCATAGCGTCTGCGCGCGGGACCTCTCGCTTCGGTCGCGCGATTGGGCGCGGCGGCATGAAGGCGTTGCTTCGATGAATTTCATCATCGGTCTGATTTTGCTGATACTTCTCCTGTCAGCGATCAGGCAGTTCGCCCGTATGAACCCCGCCGATGTGGCTCGCGCCGTCCGAACCGGCGGCGGCGCGCTCGGTCTGATCGGCGCGGCGCTGCTTCTCCTGCGGGGTCAGATCTTCATCGCGGCGGCCCTGGCCGGAGTGGCGGCGAGCTTCGCCGGCTGGCGAAAATTTGGGCAGTGGGCGTCGTTCCGCTGGCCCGCGAGCGGCGCGGGGCCCGGTGCCGGGCGGGTCACGACGGCCCGCTCGGCGATCCTCGAAATGCGGCTCGATCACGACAGCGGCGTGATGACCGGCGCGGCGCTGGCGGGAACCTTTGCCGGCCGGTCGCTGGACACCCTGTCGCGCCCCGAACTTCTGAGCCTCCGCGAGGAGCTTCGCCGCGACGATCCCGACGGGGTCGCGCTGCTAGAGACTTATCTCGACCGCCGGTTTGCCGGCTGGCGTGAGGCAGACAAGGGTCAGGGCGAGCGGGGGCGGACCGCCGGCTCCAGCGGCGCCATGTCCCGTCGCGAGGCCTATGAGACTCTGGGCCTGCAGGAAGGCGCCAGCCCCGAGGAGATTATTCGCGCGCACCGCGCGTTGATGAAGAAGCTTCATCCAGATCACGGCGGCTCGACCGGGCTTGCCGCGCGGGTCAATCAGGCCAAGGATATTTTGCTGCAGCGGCACGGCTAGAGCGCTCCTCTGGCGAGGGCGTTGGATCGGGTCGGGGGGCGCGCGGTCAGTCACGCGCGGCAAAGCAGGCGAAGCCGCTCCTCTTGAGCGAGCGACAGGCCGTTTCGGCCGAGGCCGAGTCCAGACCGGCGAAACGGGCGCGGTACAGCGTGCCGTCGCCGCTGCGCACCTTCTCCGTCATGGGCTTCGCCCCGGCGAGGACGGCCCGGCCTTGCTGACGGGCCTTGTCGAGCAGCGCCTGGGCCTTGGCGGGGTCGCCGGCAGCGCCGATCTGGATGATCCAGTTCTTTCCGCCCGCCTTCGGATCGCTGTCGGAATTGTCCTCGGCGCGCGCTGCGGCGGTCGTCCCGGAAGCCGCTTTGGCGCCGGCGCGATCGGCGTCGCCTTTGGGCTTGGCGGGGGGCGCCGACGTGACGGGATCGGGGCCCTTCGTCCAGATGAGCCGGCTCGCCCCGGAAGCGGGCGTCTTCGCCGGGGGAGGGGCGTCCGAGGCCGGCTCGATGGCCGCCCGCCGCTCGCCGATCGCGCGCGGCGGCAGGGGCGCGGCGTCCGAGTCAGCGGGCCCGCCGACCTTCCGGACCGCCGAGACGCTGATCGCTGGCTGGTCGTCGTCCTCCGCGCCGTCGCCTTCGCCGTCGAGCGCCGGCGCGGCCGCGACATGTGTCGGCACGGCGACCGCGATCGGCCGCGGTCGGGCAGGCGCAGCTTGGGCGACGGCCGCCTCGGCCGGTTGATTCTCGGCCTCCGAGGCGTCGGCGACCCGGGTCGCGGTGCGGACCGTCGAGCATTGGGCGAGGTGATCGTCGATCAGGTTCTCCATCACCCGATCGCGCGCCGCTGCGGTGTGGCCGCCCATGACGACGGCGATCAGCGACCGTCCGTCCCGGTGGACGGAGGTCAGGAGATTGAAGCCCGAGGCGCGGGTGTAGCCGGTCTTGATGCCATCGACGCCGTCGATGCGGCCAAGCAGGTGGTTGTGATTGCCGATCGTCTCGCCGTCGTATTCGAACTCTTCGGTCGCGAAATATTTGAATTGGCGCGGGAATTGGTCCTCGAGCGAACGCGCCAGGATGGTGAGGTCGCGGGCCGTGGTGATCTGATTGTCGTTGGGCAGCCCGGAGCCGTTGCGATAGGTCGTGTTCGCCATGCCGAGCGCGTGGGCCTTGCGGGTCATCATCGCGGCGAACGAACTCTCGTCGCCGCCGATCGCCTCGGCGATCGCCACCGCGATATCGTTGGCCGAGCGGGTGACGACGGCCTTGATCGCGTCCTCGACGCTGATCGTTTGGCCGGGTTCGAGTCCCAGTTTGGACGGTTCCTGGGCCGCCGCATGCTCGGAAATCGGGATGCGCGACTGAAGCGTCATCTTGCCGCTCTCGAGCTGTTCAAACAGCAGGTAGAGCGTCATCACCTTGGTGATCGAGGCGGGATGGCGAAGGCCGTCGGGGTCGGCGGCGTAGATCGTACGGCCGCTGTTGGCGTCGACGACGATGGCGGAGAACGTCGGCGAGGAAAGAGAGCTGGCGCCCGCGCCGCGCCCGCTGTCGGCGACGTACCGGACATTCGCATGGGCATAGTGGAGGTGGCGTGCGTGGCGATGGAGGTGGGCCTCAGCCGGCGCAGCAGAGAGCGTCAATGCCGAGGCCGCCAGCAGCGCCCCGGCGGCGGCGCGTACGACAGGACCGAGATGCGGGTTCCGAATACGCCACGCCATGTACGCGCCCCGATTTCACACACGCCAACGTCGGGCAAATGACCCGCCGAACACACATGAACGATATGGCGACGCGGTTACGGGCCAGTTAACGCGACGTCGCAATGCTGAGCGAATTCACTCCAAGCCTATGATTACACAGAAGCTCCGCCGCCGAGGGGCGGTCGAAACAACCTCGCGCTGACTGTGAGGGTCGATCGAGAAGCCATGGAAAAAACAAATCAAATTGCGCTTTTCAATGACGTGCCGTCAGGCGGTCGCGGCGCTGTTATGTTGCAGTGCAAAAAAATGCTTGACTTCTATTGTGCAGTGCACATAATGCACCCATCGATAATTGGTCGGACGGCGAAGCGCGGACGACCCAGATCAAGATAGGAGTTCACCATGGCCACTACCCCGAATTTCGAAGACCTCCAGGATTTCTCCAAGAAGCAGCTCGAGGCGATTGCTTCGGCTTCCTCGCTGTGGGCGAAGGGCCTGCAGGACCTCGCCGCCGAATCGACTGACTATTCGAAGAAGGCGTTCGAAGCCAGCTCAGCCACGCTCGAGAAGCTTCTCGGCGCGCGCAGCGTCGAGGCCGCGGTCCAGATTCAGTCCGACTTCGCCAAGCAGGCGTACGAGGGCTTCGTCGCGCAGGCGAGCAAGGTTTCCGAGCTTTACGCCAAGGTCGCCTCGGACGCCCTGAAGCCCGTCACCTCGGCTTACGCGAACCTGCAGGCCAGGTAACCGCGCGCCGACTCGCGGCAATCTCCGCGGCGCAAGTTTCTAACGTCACAGCATCGGCCGACGCCCTTGGGGGCGTCGGCCTTTTTTGTCAGAGCTGCCGAGCCACCGCGAGCTCCGCCCTCGACCGGCCTGATAGCCCGTCGAAAGATGGGCGTCTTTCAACGCCTATACGGCCGGTCCCCTTTCCCGGTTTTGCTAGCTCTACACGCGGGAGGCGAGGCGTCGGCGCTTTCATCTCCTGCGCGTCAGCGCGGGAGAGGGGGGACCATGCGACCCACGGACTTTGATCCGGGGGATGGCGGTGGGGCCGATCGCCGAACGACGGACACGTTGGCGCTGACTTTTTTGTCGCCTCCCCGCCGGTTTGATTCCGCCCCGGCGGGCGCCCTTTGGCCGTCTCTGCGTTTCTCGCCTTGCCGGAACGAAGCTTGCGCCGCGCGCGTTTGTCGCTAAGTCGCCTCTTGCGCGTGACGCGCAAATTCGCAATGCTTTGTCTTTGGCGCTCTGGCGGGAATGTCGTTAGGCGCCCACATTAAGTCGGGTTCACGTGCGTTAGTACGTAACGCTGTAGAAAAACGCAAAAGACGGGGTCCGTTCGTGGCAGGCGCCTCAAAACCGTTTGTCCTTCGTCTAAGAGCCGGGATGGCGCGGCTTGCGCGCTGGTTCGCCCCCGGTTTCGGCGGCGCGGCCCCGACGCCGGTGCGTGCGGCCGGGCCACGAGAGCCCAAACGGGGAGGAGACAATCCAGGAGCAGGGGCGGCGGTCATCACCCGCACACGCACCCAGACGAAACGCCCGAACATGTATCGGGTCCTGCTGTTGAACGACGATTACACTCCGATGGAGTTCGTGATCTCGATTCTGCAGGCGTTCTTCAACAAGGACGCCCAGGAGGCGACCCAGATCATGCTTCAGGTGCACCATAACGGCGTTGGGGAATGTGGGGTCTTTACCTACGAGGTGGCCGAGACCAAGGTCTCGCAGGTGATGGACCACGCGCGGAAGAATCAACACCCGCTTCAGTGCATCATGGAAAAGAAGTGAAAGACGCCCCATGCCGATATTCTCCCGCACGCTTGAGAAGACCCTCCGGAAGGCGCTTTCGCTCGCCAACGAACGCCATCACGAATACGCGACCCTCGAGCATCTGCTGCTCGCCTTGATCGACGACACCGATGCGGCCGCAGTGATGCGGGCGTGCAGCGTCGATCTCGAGGTGTTGCGCAAGACCGTCGTCAATTACCTCGATACGGAACTCGAGAACCTGGTGGTGGACAGCCAGGAGGAGGCGAAGGCGACCAACGGCTTCCAGCGCGTCGTGCAGCGCGCGGCCTTCCATGTCCAGTCGTCGGGCCGGGAGGAGGTGACCGGAGCGAACGTTCTCGTCGCGATCTTTGCCGAACGCGAAACCCACGCCGCCTTCTTCCTGCAAGAACAGGACATGACTCGCTACGACGCGGTCAATTACATCAGCCACGGCATCGCCAAGCGTCCTGGCCATTCGGACGGCTCGCGCCTGCCGCGCGGCGCCGACGAGGAGCCCGAGGCGCGCGAGGCGAAGGATTCGAAGGACAGCGGAGAGTTGAAGAAGAAGGAAGGCGCCTTGGATGCCTATTGCGTCAATCTGAACCGCAAGGCCCGGGACGGGCGCATCGATCCGCTGATCGGCCGCGAGGCGGAGGTCCAGCGCACGATCCAGGTCCTTTGCCGGCGGCAGAAGAACAACCCGCTGCTGGTCGGGGACCCGGGCGTCGGCAAGACCGCGATCGCCGAGGGCCTCGCCCGCAAGATCGTCAATTCCGAAGTGCCCGAGGTGCTCGAGGGCGCCACGGTTTTTGCCCTCGACATGGGCGCGCTGCTCGCCGGCACGCGCTATCGCGGCGACTTCGAGGAGCGCCTCAAGCAGGTGATGAAAGAGATCGAGCAACACAAGGACGCGATTCTGTTCATCGACGAGATCCATACCGTGATCGGCGCCGGGGCGACCTCGGGCGGCGCGATGGACGCGTCGAACCTGTTGAAGCCCGCGCTGGCGCAAGGCACCCTGCGTTGCATCGGATCGACGACTTACAAGGAATACCGCCAGTATTTTGAGAAGGACCGCGCGCTCGTGCGGCGCTTCCAGAAGATCGACGTCAAAGAGCCGAGCGTCGCCGACGCCATCGAAATCCTCAAGGGGCTCAAACCCTATTTCGAGGAGTTCCACAAGCTGCGCTACACCGGCGACGCCGTGAAGGCGGCGGTCGAGCTGTCATCGCGCTACATCCACGACCGCAAGCTGCCCGACAAGGCGATCGACGTGATCGACGAGACCGGCGCCTCGCAGATGCTGCTGCCGGAGGCCAAGCGGAAGAAGACGATCGGCGTCAAGGAGATCGAGGCGACCATCGCGTCGATGGCCCGCATCCCGCCGAAGTCGGTGTCGAAAGACGACACCGAGGTGCTGCAGCATCTCGAGGACACGCTCAAGCGCGCGGTCTACGGCCAGGACGTGGCGGTTTCCGCCCTCGCATCGGCGATCAAGCTGGCGCGCGCCGGCCTGAGGGATCCTGAGAAGCCGATCGGCTGTTATCTGTTCTCGGGCCCGACGGGGGTCGGCAAGACCGAGGCGGCGCGCCAGCTCGCGCTCAGTCTCGGCCTCGAACTGATCCGGTTCGACATGTCCGAATACATGGAGCGTCACACCGTCTCGCGGCTGATCGGCGCGCCCCCCGGCTACGTTGGCTTCGACCAGGGCGGCCTCCTGACCGACGCGATCGACCAGCACCCGCACAGCGTCTTGTTGCTCGACGAGATCGAGAAGGCGCATCCGGATCTGTTCAACATCCTGCTGCAGGTCATGGACCACGGCAAGTTGACCGACCATTCCGGCAAGGCGATCGATTTCCGCAACGTCATCATGATCATGACGACGAACGCCGGCGCGCAGGACCTGGCGCGCGCAGCCTTCGGGTTCCACAAGTCGAAGCGGGAAGGGGACGACAAGGAGGCGATCGACCGCCTGTTCGCGCCCGAGTTCCGCAATCGTCTCGACGCGATCATCCCGTTCGCCCGATTGCCGGAGGAGGTGATCGCGCGCGTGGTCGACAAGTTCATTCTCCAGCTCGAGGCGCAGCTCGCCGACCGCAATGTGACGATCGAGCTGACCGACGAGGCCCGCGGCTGGCTGATCAAGAACGGCTATGACGAATTTATGGGCGCACGGCCGATGGCGCGGGTGATCCAAACGCAGATCAAGACGCCGCTGGCCGATGAGGTCCTGTTCGGCCGATTGAAGACCGGCGGCGTGGTCAAGGTGGTGGTCACCGGCGACGAGACCGGCGAGAAGAAGCTCGGCTTCGTCTATCCGGAAGGTCCGGCGGCGCCCCGCATGGAGCGGGACATCTTGCTGGCGGCCAAAGCTCGCGGGCGGTCCCGCAAGCGCGTCGAGCCCGCCGCGGAAGGTCCGGCCGACACGGCGCCCGAACCCGAGACGCCCTGACGCCGACCCTGCAGCGTCGCAAAATCCACCGCCGCCCCTCGTCGTTCGCGCGAGGGGCGTTTTTTTTGCCGCCTGGCGTCGGTCAAAGAAACACGGGTTGGCCAAGGCCGCCGACATGAGCGAAGGATGGGACCGTCTTCGGAAATGCGGTCACACCCACACTTCCATCATGGGAACCGGGACGCCGTGCGAACGCCGGGGCCGAGGTCAAAGAGCCGATCAGCGAGCGGGAGAAAATTCGGAATTCAAATGATCGTTACCTCAACTCGCCACCGCGGCCTTCGCTCGCCCGGTCGCCGTGCGGGATGTCCGGAAGGCCAACGCTTTGCGCGACTGTCGGGCGTGACAAACCCGACCCGTCCGACACGCCTCGCCAAAACGAAACCGGCGGAAAGGCCTTCGCCTTTCCGCCGGTTCGTCAAGTCAGATCAGACTGATGCGATCAGAACTTGTAGTTGACGCCAGCGCGGAAGATCGACGCGTCGTAGTTGACCTTGGCCGTCGCATAGAGAGGCGCGCCCAAGAAGGTGATTGTGTTCGTATTGAAGGATTTGCTGCCAAGGTCGACGTAGAGATATTCGCCCTTGATCGTGATGTTGTTCGTGATCGCGTATTCAACACCGCCACCAATCGTCCAGCCGGTGCGCGTGGAGCTCGGGCTGCCGTTAAAAATAAAATTATTTGAAGCGTCATAGACGTTGAAGTTCGAGCTTCCGCCGCCATAGGCGAAGCCGCCCGTGCCGTAGATCAGCAGGCGGTTGTCGGGTGTCGCGACGAAGCCGACGCGAGCGCGGACCGTTCCCAGCCAATCCAAGCTCGCCTTGGCGTGCACACTCAGAGTGTCGCCCACAAGATTTGTCGGCACAAGAGTGCCATTAACAACGTTGCCGAATGGAGTGCTGGTATAGTTGAATGTCTTGCTGATGGTCGTCCCGTCGAAATCGGTCTCGAGGCCGAAGACCGCCGCGCCGGACTGGTAGTTGTAACCGGCCTGGCCGCCGCCGATGAAGCCGCTGCTGTTGCTTCCAATTCCGCCGGGGAAATAGTTCGAAAGGAAGAGGTTGTTGCCGGAGTCAAATAGCGTCGCGTTGCGGCTGCCGCTGCTCCAGATGCCGCCGGCGTTCACACCGATGTAGAACCCGGTCCAGGTGAACGGCGGGGGCACGAACACCGGCGCCGGGGGCGCCTTACGAGTGGGGAGGTCAGCAGCCTGAGCAGTCACGGCGGTCGCAACGGTCAAAGCCGCGGCGGCGACTCCCAGCGTCCAACGTTTCGTCATCTTCATTCTCCGTTTAGATCGGCTCCGCCTAACGCAGAAACGCGCGCCGTCGCCCGTGAAAATCAACAACCTCTTTATAGAGTTGCATGAGGGCGAAGTCCACACGTGGGAGCGTTTTCGCGGCTCTTCGCCCAAGCATGTGGCATAATTGACACAAAAAGGGCCCTCGTAGTTAACCAATCACTTGTAAACAAGACGAAATCGGAGCTCCGTTAACCACTGACAAGGCTTGCGAGCGCGAGCGCGATCACTCCAGTCAGGAAGACGCCGTCAAACGTCCCGGCGCCGCCGATCGAGGCGACGGGCGCGCCGATGCTCCGCAGGAGGCCGAGATTGAGGAGGTCGGCGCCGACCAGCACCCCGAGGCTGCCGCCGATATAGGCGAGCGGGGCGGCGAAGCGGCGGGAAAGGGCGAGGCCGGCGAAAGCGGCGAGCAGAGGCGGCGCGAACGTCGGCACCGCAATGCCGAGGCCAGGGACCGGCGTCGCCATCTGGTGAACGAAGAAGGCGACGATCCCCACGGCGATCACGCCGAGCGCCCAGAGTTCGTAGCGCATGAGCAGATAGAGCGACAGCAGAATCGGGATGACCGCTCCGCCGACATTGATCGCGAGCACCGTTCCCGGCCAGTCGACGGCAGTCGGCGCAAGGAACGGGACGCCCATGATCTCGACGACCTCGCGCGTGACGATCCGTTCGCCGGGCAGGCGCGCCAGCGGGATATTGACAGCGGACCCGACGAGCGAGGCGAACAGAATGAATGTCACCGTCAGCGGATGGAGGCCAAGCGCTTTCGAAACGTGGGCCAGGAGTCCGATCGCCGCGAGGACCGCAAGGCCGGCGACGAGGGCAAGGAACACCCCCGCCGCGCCCAGGCTCAGCGGGACATAGTGGAGGTGCGTCATGTCCGCTCTCTTCCCGCATTCCGCGGTCGCCGGTTGTCAACGGGCGCGAAAGGCCGGGATGATTCGCTCCGCAAAGGGGCGCAGCGCCTCGGCGCTCTGGAACGGGCCTCCCGGCGGTCGGATCGCGACGCCGGTCCAGCAGGGCAGGATGTGGAAATGGAGATGGAAGACCTGTTGACCGCTTGCCGCCTCGTTGAACTGCTGAATGACGACGCCTTCAGCTTCCATGCCTGCCTTGACCGCTTGCGCCACCGTCTGCACCGACGGCATCAAGCGGGCGAGGTCAGCCGGGGCGATGTCGAACAGGTTGCGGGCGGCGACCTTTGGGATCACCAGCGTATGGCCGTCGGCGCGCGGCATCACGTCGAGGAAGGCGAGCGAGACGTCGTCCTCATGGATCTTCGTGCACGGGGCCTCGCCGCGCAGGATTTTCGCGAAGATGTTGTCGGGGTCATAGGTCTGCGTCGTCAAAGTTTTCTCCCAGCGTCTCGACATTGCCGCCTTCACCCCGTCGGAACGGGGCGTGACTCTCATAATGCGCGATCGTGCGCGCGACCGCCGACCTTTCGTGCTTCAGATAGTCGGCGACGGCGCGTTTGAGCCGCGCGTCGGCGAATTCATGCGCCGAATAGGTGACGACCGGACGGTAGCCGCGGGCGAGCTTGTGCTCTCCCTGCGCCCCGGCCTCGACGCGTTTCAGGCCGCGGCTTAGCGCAAAGTCGATCGCCTGATAGTAGCAGACCTCGAAATGGAGAAAGGGGCGCTCCTCGATTGCGCCCCAGTTGCGGCCGTAGAGCGCATCGTCGCCGATGAAGTTGATCGCGCCGGCAATGTAGCGTCCGCCGCGCTTGGCCATGACGAGCAGGATGCGGTCGGCGAGTTCGGCCCCGACCAAGGTGAAGAATTTGCGGGTCAGATACAGTCGGCCCCACTTGCGCGACCCGGTATCCATGTAAAACGTAAAAAAGGCGTCCCAGTGCTCTGGTTTAATTGCGGAACCTGTCAACCAGTCGACGGTGACATCGTCGCCGAGCGCATCCCGGCGCTCGCGCTTGATGCTCTTGCGCTTGCGGGAGGCCAAGGCCGCGAGGAAGTCGTCGAAGTTGGAAAAGCCGTCACAGAGGAAGTGGAACTGCTCGCCGTGGCGCACCAGGAACCCCATCCTTTCGAGCCGCGAGGCGTCCTCTGCGGTCGGGAACGTGACGTGGATCGAGGACGCCTCGACCTGGCGGCGCACCTCGCGCAGTCCGGCGATCAGGGCCTCGCGCGCGCCCTCGGGGGCGTCGTGCGCCGTCAGCAGGCGCCGACCGGTCGCCGGCGTGAAGGGGACCGCGACCTGAAGCTTCGGATAGTATTCGCCGCCGGCTCGCGCGTAGGCGTCGGCCCAGGCGTGATCGAAGACGTACTCGCCCATGCTGTGGCTTTTCAAATAGGACGGCGCCGCGGCGACGATCCGGGCGGTGTCCTCGACGATCACATGCGCCGGCGTCCAGCCCGACCGGCCGCCGGTCGAGCCCGACGCCTCCAGCGCGTGGAGAAAAGCGTGGGTGACGAAAGGGTTGAAGCGTTCGCCTTCGGCTTCGCTTTCGGAAAGCCCGGGCGGATTGGCGCAGGCGTCCCAGGCCGCTGGAGCCACGTCGGCGATTGAGGACACGAGGCGCACGGTGAAAGGAGGCATGGGGCGAGAAGGACGGGTCCGGTTCGCCGCCATCCTAGCATGGCTTTCGCAGGCGCGAAGAGCGCGCGCCAGGCTTGGAGGCGGCGGAATGCGGTCGACCGTTTCACGCCCAAGGAGTCTCTTGGGCGAATACGCGGCGCGACCTCAATGCGCCTCGATCGGTGGCAGGTTCAAATGCTGCTCGACGCGTCTGAGCCGTTCCTCGAACTCGGTGATGAGGACGCCGTGACCGACGGCGGAAGAGTGATACTCCATGACGGCGCAGCGAAGCCCGACGATCTGTTCGGAAAGCCGCTTTTCGACCGTCATCAGGTCCGAGGCGACGTCCGCGCGCAGCGAATGCATCTCCGAGCGCAAATCGGCGACATCGGCCCTGGTCGCCATGTTCTCCCTCATGTCCGCCATTTCGCCGCGCATGTCGCGCAGGAGGGCGAGGTTCTCCGGTTCAGTCATAGTGGCCCTTGCGGGAAACCAAAGGGTATTCAGCGGCTCTGTAACATGAAACTTTCGGGCAGTCGCGGGAGGCGACGGACGGTCCGCCGATCGACGCAGAGCCGCGCCGGTTCAATTCCCGATCAAAGGTTAGGGCCATTGCGGTAGTGAATTCCTTTGAAGCTATTTCATGACCGCCCTGCGCTCGCCCCACCCTAACGGAAGATTAACCTTAACAACCCCTAATGACGTCAAGGCAGGTTCCGGGGGCGGGAATCGCCGGCGGTTTGTTTGACGCCCATGTGGTCCCATGCTATCCCAGGCCATCCCGTCAATAGACCGCGCTTTCGCGCCGCCGTGTTCGAGTTTCACTCGTCCGGCCGAGGCGACTTTTGGCGTCGGGGGGCCTCGTGGACCGATTCCTCTCGCATTTCACCCACCGCTTCGACGCCAAGGGGCGGATCTCGATTCCGGCGCCCTTCCGGCAGGCCTTGGCGAAGGACGGATTCGAGGGCGTCTACGCCTATCCGTCGCTCGATGCGCCGGCGCTCGACTGTGGCGGCCTGAAGCTGCTGGCGGAGATCGATGCGCTGCTGGCGACGCTTCCGCCCTTCTCGCCGGCGCGCGACGCCTTCGCGACCGCGCTTCTTGGAACGAGCGAGATCCTGCGCATGGATTCGGAGGGCCGCGTGATGCTCGACAACCGCATCAAGGCTTCGCTCGGGCTCGATCAGGAAGCCGTGTTCGTCGGGCAGGGACACAAGTTTCAGATCTGGGCGCCGTCGCGATTCGCGGCGCATCTCGAGGCTTCGCGGGAGCGGGTCCGGCGCCTGCGGGCCGGGCGGGGCGCCGAGGCGCCAGCGTGACGAGCGACCCTCCCCGCCACATTCCCGTCCTCCTGGCCGAGGTTCTCGATGCGCTCGATCCGCGCCCGGGCGCGACGATTGTCGACGGAACCTTCGGCGCAGGCGGCTATACGCGCGCCTTTCTCGAGCGCGGCGCGGGGGTCCTCGCGCTCGACCGCGACCCGTCGGCGATTCGCGCCGGCGCCGATCTCGTCGCCCGATCGCGCGGACGCCTTCGGCTTATCGAAGCGCGGTTCGGCGATGTCGAAACGGTGGCGCGCGGCCTCGGACTCGAATCGGTCGACGGCGTGGTCCTCGACATCGGCGTTTCGTCGATGCAGCTCGACGAGGCCGAGCGGGGATTCTCGCTACGCTTCGACGCGCCGCTCGACATGCGGATGGAGGGCGCGGGTCGTTCCGCGGCCGACATCCTGCGCGACGAGGACGAGGAGACGATCGCCGACATCCTGTTCCACTTCGGCGAGGAGCGCGCCGCGCGCCGCATCGCCCGCGCCATCATCGCCGACCGGAAGGCGGCGCCGTACGTCAGCACGCTTCAGCTCGCCGCGATGATCGCCCGGATCGCTCCGGCCCGGCGCGGGGAACTCACCCATCCGGCGACCCGGACCTTTCAGGCCCTGCGCATCGCCGTGAACGATGAACTCGGCGAGCTGCTGCGCGGACTGATCGCCGCCGAACGGCTCCTGAAGCCCGGCGGGCGGCTGGCGGTCGTGACCTTCCATTCGCTCGAGGATCGGATCGTCAAGCAGTTCCTGACGGGCCGGTCGGGCCGCGGCCATGCCGCGTCGCGCCGCCTGCCCGGGGAGCCGGCCGAGCCGGCGCCGACCTTCGATCTCCCGCGCGGCCAGCCAATCGAACCGGGCGAAGCGGAGATGGCGGCCAATCCGCGTTCGCGCTCGGCCAAGCTCCGCTACGCCACTCGGCTCGGCGCGCCCGCGAGCGCCGCTGGGGATGCGATCGTCGCGTTGACGCGCCTGCCGGCGCGCCGGGGGAGACACGGATGATCTTGCGGCTCATGCATGCGGCGGCGATCGCGGCGCTGATCGGCTCGGCGGCCTATGTCTACGGCGTCAAGTACCGAACCATCTACGCTTCCGAACAGCTGGTGAAGACTCGTCACCTGATCAACAAAGAGAGGGACGCGATCAACCTGCTGCGCGCCGAATACGCTCATCTTGCTCGTCCAGACCGCATCCAGCAGGTTGCCGACGCCAAGCTCGGCATGCAGCCGCTGACGCTGTCCCAGATCGCCACGCTCGGCGAACTGCCCGATGCCCAGCCGAAGGTCGATTCGATCGGCCGCACCCTCGAGTTGCTCGGCTTCAACAAGGACAATGAAACCCCCGCCGCCGAAGCCGGCGGCGCTACACCGGCGGTGAGGTGAGCATGGCCGAGACGCCGATCAGCGCTAGCCGGGAGACAGCGGGACGCCGCCGGCGCAAAGGGCCTGTCGGCCGCGCCGTGGTCGCGCTCTTGCATCGCACCGTGCCGCAAAACTTCGGCGTCGATCTCGAACCGCCGTCGCCGGGCCGGCCGCGCACGACGCTGCGCTCGATCCTGACCCTCGCCAACATCCTAGCCTTCGCCCGCGCCCTGTTGCTGACGCGGCTCGATCGCTCGGGCGCGCGCATCCGCACCCTCTCGCTCGGCATGGCCGTCGCCTATGCGGTGCTCGCCGTGAAGCTCGTCGTGCTCGGCGTGTCGCACGATCCGCCCCAGACGCTGAAAGACGCGGCCGACCAGGCGGTCTCCGGCGCGCGGCCGGATCTGCTCGACCGGAATGGCGAGATCCTCGCCACCGACGTCAAGACCATGTCGGTGTTCGCCGAGCCGAACCGGATCATCGACAAGGACGAGGCCGTCGAGCTGATCACCGCCGTGCTGCCCGACGTCGACGCCAAGGAGCTACGCGAGCGGCTTGGCTCGAAGAAGGGCTTCGTCTGGGTCAAGCGCCAGATCACTCCCAAGGAGCAGGCGGAGATCTTTCATCTCGGTCTCCCGGGCGTGGGATTCCTGCCCGAGAACAAGCGGGTCTATCCGAACGGGCCGATCGGTGCCCATGTGCTCGGCTATGTCGACAAGGATAATATCGGCATCGCCGGCATGGAGAAATATCTCGACGAGCAGAGTCTGACCGATCCGCACGTTCCGGGCTTCGTCGTCGATCCGGAGAGCCTGAAGCCGGTGCGCTTGTCGCTCGACCTCAAGGTGACCCACGCCCTGCGCGACGAGCTGATGAACGGCATGGACCACTGGAAGGCCAAGGCGGCCGCGGGCATGGTGGTCGACGTCAACACGGGCGAGGTCATCGCGCTCGAATCGCTGCCCGACTACGACCCCAACCAGCCGATCGACGCGCATGATCCGACCCGCATCAATCGCATCAGTGTCGGCGTGTATGAAATGGGCTCGACCTTCAAGGCGCTGTCGATCTCGATGGCGCTGGACTCCGGCAAGGTCAATCTCGGCTCCCGCATCGACGCCCG
Source organism: uncultured Alphaproteobacteria bacterium (assembly GCA_963822215.1). Taxonomy (GTDB): domain Bacteria; phylum Pseudomonadota; class Alphaproteobacteria; order Rhizobiales; family Beijerinckiaceae; genus Roseiarcus. The sequence goes on along the minus strand of CAWGGX010000003.1, from coordinate 1,022,484 downwards.
CGACAGCCTGCGGTACGGCCGCTTCACCATCCACGACTTCCACGCCACGCATCGTATTTTGACCGTGCCGGAAGTGTTCACCCATTCCTCCAACATCGGCACCGCGCGCATGGCGTTGATGGTCGGCGTCGAGGGTCACAAGGCGTTCCTGAAGAAGATGGGCCAGCTCGACCGGCTGCGCACCGAACTGCCGGAGAACGCCGAGCCGCTGGTGCCGAAGCGCTGGGGCGAACTCAACACCATGACGATCGCCTTCGGCCAGGGCCTCAACGTCGCGCCGATTCAGGCGGTGATGGCGGTCTCGGCGCTGGTCAACGGCGGCAAGATCATGCCGCCGACCTTCCTCATGCGCTCCCAGGAGGAGGCCGACAAGATCAGCCATCGCGTGGTGAGCGAGCAGACCTCAGAATCCATGCGCTACCTGATGCGCTCGAACGCGACCCACGGCTCGGCGAGTTTCGCCAACGTTCCGGGCTACTATGTCGGCGGCAAGACCGGCACCGCCGACAAGATCATCCACGGCCATTATTCGCAGGATCGCGTGTTCACCACCTTCATGGCGATAACCCCGGCGGACAAGCCGAAGTACCTCTACCTGGCGATCTACGACGATCCGCAGGCGGCGCCCGGGGATTACGGATTCCATACCGCCGCCTGGAACGCTGGCCGGACGACCGGCGCGCTGGTTCGCCGAATTCAGCCGCTGGAAGGCGTGCCGCCGATGAAGGACGCGCCCACGAATCCATTCCCCATCATCGCCCGCTTGGGCTATGGAGCCGACGCCGACAAGGTCGGCAAGGAGTAGAAGCGGCGGCATGATTCGGCTCGGCGATATCGTGGATTTAACAGGGGCGGACGCGGCGCTCGCGGCCCGGCTTGTGGCCGGCGTCGCCTTCGACAGCCGCAAGGTCGAGCCCGGCGACGTCTTCTTCGCCCTCGCAGGGGCGAAGGATGACGGACTGAGGCACGTTGCGGATGCGCTCGGACGCGGGGCGAGCGCCATCGTCGCGGAGCGCGAGGCGCCGTCCGAAGGCGCGCCGTTCGTGCAAGTCGCCGACGCCCGCCTGGCGCTGGCGCGGGCCGCGGCCCGACTTTATCCGCGCCAGCCTGAAACGATCGTGGCGGTCACCGGCACCAGCGGCAAGACCTCGGTCGCCGCCTTCGTCCGCCAGATCTGGGCGACGGTCGGCCGGGAATCGGCGGCGCTCGGCACGATCGGCGTCGTTTCGCGGCCGATCACGGTCTATGGCTCGCTGACCACCCCGGATCCGCTGACCCTGCACCGTACGCTGCAGGCGCTCGCCGAGGCGGGCGTGAACTCATCTCGCGATGGAGGCGTCCTCGCACGGGCTCGACCAGAAGCGGCTCGACGGCGTGCGGCTTGCGGCCGGCGCCTTCACCAATCTCAGCCGCGACCACATGGACTATCACGCGACGGTCGAGGATTATCTTGCCGCCAAGCTCCGGTTGTTTCGGGACCTCCTGCCGCCGGGCGCCCCTGCGGTCGTCGACGCTGACGCCGAGATCGCCCCGCGTGCGGTCGAAGCCGCGCGGGCGCGCGGCCTCGCCGTTGTCTCGGTCGGCGCAAAGGGGGAGGCGATCCGGCTCGCCGCGGTCGTCCGTGAGGGCCTCGCCTCGACGCTCGACCTCGAATTCGGCGGGCGCAAGCGGCGGGTGCGCTTGCCTCTGCCAGGCGATTTCCAGATTTCCAACGCTTTGGTCGCGGCAGGCTTGTGCATCGCCACCGGCTCGGAAGCGGACGCCGTCTTTCACGCGCTGCAGCGGCTCGACGGCGCGCCGGGGCGGCTCGAGCGCGTTGGCGAAGCTCGCGGCGCCGGCGTGTTCGTCGATTACGCCCACAAGCCCGACGCGCTGGAGAAGGCGCTCGCCGCGCTGCGCCCTTACGTGCGGGGACGGCTCATTGTCGCCTTCGGCTGCGGCGGCGACCGCGACGCCGGCAAGCGGCCGATCATGGGGGAGATCGCGACCCGTGCGGCCGACGTGGTGATCGTCACCGACGACAATCCGCGCTCGGAAAACCCGGCGGCGATCCGTGCTCAAATTCTGGCCGCCGCCCCTGGGGCGATCGAGATCGGCGACCGCGCCGAGGCGATCCGGGCGGGCGTGGCGATGCTGAAGACGGGCGACGCGCTGATGATCGCGGGCAAGGGCCACGAAACGGGGCAGATCGTCGGAAGCGCGGTGCTGCCGTTCAGCGATGCGGACGAGGCGCGCAAGGCCTTGGCGGGGGCGGCATGAGCGCGCTTTGGACCGAAACGGAGCTGACGGACGCATTTGATGCGCCCCCGAGCGCGCGCCTGACCGGTACGGTCGAAGGCGTGTCGATCGACACCCGGACTCTCGCGCCGGGCGACCTCTTCTTCGCCATCAAGGGCGAGACTCACGACGGCCACGATCACGTCGCGCGGGCCTTCAAGGCGGGCGCGCCGGCGGCGGTCGTGCAACGGGATCGAGCGAGCGAGCTTGCCGCGCTGGGCGCGGTCTTCGCGGCTGAGGAGACGCTGAAGGCGATGGAGCGCCTGGGCGTTGCGGCCCGGGCGCGCACGGCCGCGCGGGTCGTCGCCGTCACCGGCTCGGTCGGCAAGACGAGCGCCAAGGAGATGCTGCGGGCGATGCTCGGCGGGAGCGGCGACACCCACGCCTCGGCGGCCTCCTACAACAATCACTGGGGCGTGCCGCTCACCCTTTCCCGCCTGCCGGCCGGCGCGGAGTTCGGCGTGTTCGAGATCGGCATGAACCATGCTGGCGAGATCGCGCCGCTCGTGCGCATGGTCCGCCCGCATGCGGCGCTGATCACCACAATCGCGCCGGTCCATATCGAATATCTCGGCTCGCTCGAAGCGATCGCCGACGCCAAGGCGGAGATCTTCCTCGGCCTCGAGCCCGGCGGAACGGCGATTCTCAACCGCGACGCTCCCCAGTTCGAGCGGCTTGCCGCGGCGGCTCGCGAGCATGGCGCGCGCGTGCGGACCTTCGGCGCGTCGGAAGGCTGCGACGCCGCGCTCATCTCGTGCGAGCAAACCGACACCGGCTCGCGCGTTTCGGCGAAGGTTCTGGGCCGCAGCCTGCGCTTCGACCTCGGCGCGCCTGGAGCGCACATGGCGGAAAACGCGCTCGGCGCGCTGCTCGCCGCTGAGGCGCTCGGCGCCGATCTCGAGCGCTCGGCCGGGGCGCTCGCTTGCTTTGCGCCTCAGAAGGGCCGGGGCGAACGGACTACGCTCGTTGCGCCCGGCGGAGCGATTACGCTGATCGACGAGAGCTACAACGCCAATCCGGCCTCCATGCGCGCGGCGCTGAAGCTGCTCGGCGCGGCCCGGCCAGGGCCGAATGGTCGCCGAATCGCGGTCATCGGCGACATGCTGGAGCTCGGCGCGGACGGCGCGGCGATGCACGCGGCGCTCGCCGCCGATGTCGCGGCCAACAAGGTCGATCTCCTGTTCGGGGCCGGTCCCCTGACCCGCTCGCTCTACGACGCCGCTCCTCAGGCTGCGCGTGCGGCTTGGGCCGAGCTGGCGAGCGAACTCGCGAACGAGGTCGTCGGGGCGCTGCGCGCTGGCGACGTCGTCATGGTCAAGGGGTCCAACGGCAGCCGGATGGAGCCCCTTGTGGCCACGCTGCGCGAGCATTTCGCCCATTCGGCCGCGGGAGGCTAGACGACGATGCTCACCTGGCTTTCCGACTGGCTCCATCTGCCTGGCGTCTTCCGTCTGTTCCACTGGCTGACCTTCCGCACGCTCGGCGCGGCGGGAACGGCGCTTTTTCTCGTGCTGTTCTTCGGTCCGACGATCATTTCGCGGCTGCGCCTGAAGCAAGGCAAAGGGCAGCCGATCCGGACCGACGGCCCCGCCTCGCATCTCCTGACCAAGAAGGGCACGCCCACCATGGGCGGGCTGATGATCCTGTTCGGCCTGTTCGCCTCGTCGCTGTTGTGGGCCGATCCGGAGAGCCCCTATGTCTGGATCGTCCTGTTCGTCACCTTCGGCTTCGGGGCGATCGGCTTTTACGACGACTACCTCAAGGTGACGAAGCAGTCGGATCGCGGCTTCTCCGGCCGCGCCCGGCTCGCTGCCGAGTATGTGATCGCGGCGATCGCCTGTTATGCGTTGATGGCCGTGGGCGGCTCCGGAGCGAGCTCGCTCGCGGTGCCGTTCGTCAACGAATACCTGTTCGATTTTGGCTGGGGCTTTTTGCTGTTCGGCCCGTTCGTGATCGTCGCCTTCGGCAACTCGGTCAACCTGACCGACGGCCTCGACGGCCTCGCGATCGTGCCGGTGATGATCGCAGCGGCGACGCTCGGGATCATCTCCTACCTCGCCGGCAGCGCCTTCTTCGCCCACTACCTCTTGCTCCACCACGTGCCGCTCGCCGGCGACCTCATGGTCGTTTGCGGCGCCTTGATCGGGGCAGGCGCGGGCTTTCTGTGGTTCAACGCCCCGCCAGCGCAGATCTTCATGGGCGACACCGGTTCGCTGGCGCTCGGAGGCCTGCTCGGGACGATGGCGGTGGCGGTCAAGCACGAGATCGTGCTGGCGGTGATCGGCGGCCTGTTCGTGATGGAGGCTGTTTCGGTCATCGTCCAGGTCGCCTCGTTCAAGCTCACTGGCAAGCGGGTCTTCCGAATGGCGCCGATCCATCATCATTTCGAGCAGCTCGGCTGGTCGGAGGCGCAGATCGTCATGCGCTTCTGGATCATCGCCTTCGTGCTGGCGATGCTCGGCCTCGCCTCGTTGAAGCTGAGGTGATGATGACGCCGATCGAGACCCTCAGCGGCGAACGCGTGGCCGTCTTCGGGCTCGGCGGATCGGGCCTATCGACGTTGCGCGCGCTGATCGAGGGCGGCGCCGAGGTCGCGGCCTGGGACGACAGCGCGGCGGCGCGCGCCCGCGCGTCCGCGGACGGCTATCTTATCATGGATCTTGCCGAGGCTGACTGGCGCTCCTTCATGGCGCTCGTGCTCGCGCCCGGCGTGCCGCTGACCCATCCCGAGCCGCACTGGACCGTCAGGCGGGCGCAGGAAGCTGACGTTCCGGTCATCGGCGACATCCAGCTTTTCGCCTGTGAGCGCGCCGCGAGGGCCCCCAATGCGCCCTTCGTCGCCATCACCGGCACCAACGGCAAGTCGACCACGACCGCGCTGATCGCTCATGTGCTCAGGGAAGCCGGGCGCGACGTCGCGCTCGGAGGCAACATCGGCGTGCCGATCCTCGACCTGCCTCCTCCCGCGGACACCCGGGTCCACGTGATCGAGTGCTCGTCCTATCAGATCGACCTTGCGCCTTCGCTCGCGCCGACCGTCGGGCTCCTCATCAACATCACGCCCGATCACCTCGATCGCCACGGCGACCTCACCGGCTATGCGGCGGTCAAGGAGCGGTTGGTCGCCAAAGCCGAGATCGCCCTTGTCGGCGTCGACGACGAACCGAGCCGCGCGATCTGCGCCCGTCTGAAGGCGGACCCGAGCCGGCGGGTCGTCGCGGTGTCGGGCGGCGATTCTCCGCTCGCAGACGTTATTGTCGCCGCGCATTGCGTCAGCGCGCGCGGCTCTGCCGACCCGCCGATCGATCTTAGCGACTCGCGCGCGTTGCGCGGCGCCCACAACGGCCAGAACGCCGCTTTCGCCTATGCGGCGGCGACCGCGCTCGGCGTTCCGGGCGACACCGTCGCGCGGGCGTTCGCGACTTTTCCGGGTCTTGCGCACCGGATGGAGGAAGTCGGACGGCGCGGCCGTGTGCTGTTCATCAACGATTCGAAGGCGACCAACGCCGACGCCGCCGAGAAAGCGCTCCTGTCGTTTCGCGACATCCACTGGATTCTCGGCGGCAAGGCCAAGGCCGGCGGCGTCGAGCCTCTGCGTCCGCTCTTTCCGCGGGTCGCCAAGGCCTATCTGATCGGGGCCGCCTCCGAGGAGTTCGCCGCCACGCTCGGCGAGGCTGTCGCCTTCGAGCACTGCGGAACCCTGGACAAGGCGCTCGAGGCGGCCGCGCGCGACGCGTTCCTCTCCAGCGCCCCGGAGCCGGTCGTGCTCCTGTCTCCCGCCTGCGCGTCGTTCGACCAGTTCGCCAATTTCGAGGCGCGCGGCGACGCCTTTCGCGCAGCGGTCCAAATTCTCTTGAGCGGGGAGGCCTGAGCCATGGTGTCGAGAGCCGAACGCGGACCCGTCGCCGACTGGTTGCGCACGACCGACCGCTGGCTGCTCGGCTCGTTCGTGGCGCTGATGGTGATGGGCCTCGTGATGGCGCTGGCGGCGAGCCCGGCGGTCGCGGAGCGGCTCAATCTGCCGACCTTCCATTTCGTCAACCGGCAGGCGCTGATGCTCGTCCCGACCGCGATCCTGATGGTGGCGACCTCGTTCCTGTCGCCCCGCCACGTCCGCCGCGCGGCGCTGGTGACGTTCGCAGCCTCGCTGATCCTGATCGTGCTGGCGCTCATGTTCGGGGCGGAAGTCAAGGGCGCGCGACGCTGGATCTTTGGCATCCAGCCGTCCGAGTTCATCAAGCCGGCCTTTGTGGTGCTCGCGGCCTGGGCGTTCACCGAGGGCGGCCGGAGGACCTCGACCGCGCCGCTGGCGAAGTTCCTGTCGTTCGCCATCCTGCCGATCACGATCGTCCCGCTGATCATGGAGCCGGACTTCGGACAGACCATGCTGGTGACGATCGTGTGGGCGTCGCTGTTCTTCATGGCCGGACTGCACTGGTTCTGGGTCGTGGGCGTCGGCGGCCTCGGCGTCCTTGGCGGCTTCGCCGCTTTCAAGCTGTCGCCGCATGTCCACGAGCGTGTTCTGCGCTTCATCGACCCTGACAAGACGGGAGGAGTCGTCGACACGTTCCAGGTCGACACGGCTCTGCAGAGCATCCTCTCGGGCGGCTGGTTTGGGCGCGGCCCGGGCGAGGGCCTCTATAAGCGCATCCTTCCCGACGCCCACACCGACTTCGTCTTCGCCGTCACGGGCGAGGAGTTCGGCATGGCCGCCTGCATGGTCTTGATCCTGTTCTTCGGGTTCATCGTGCTGCGGGGGCTTGTTCTGTCGTCGCGCAGCCAGGACCCGTTCTGCCGTTTCGTCGCGGCGGGCATGGCCGTGATGTTCGGCGTGCAGAGCTGGATCAACATGGCGGTCAATCTGCGCGCAATGCCCGCCAAGGGCATGACGCTGCCCTTCATCTCCTACGGCGGCTCGTCGCTGCTGGCGCTCGGGCTCGGCATGGGCTTCCTGCTCGCCACCACGCGCCGGCGCCCGGTCGCCGACCTGCCGAACGATCTGGTCGCGGCGGAATGACTGAAGCGCGTCCGATTCTGCTGGCGGCCGGCGGCACCGGCGGCCATCTCTTTCCGGCGGCGGCGCTGGCCGCGGCGCTGAAGGCATGTGGCGTCGAGGTCGAACTCGCCACCGACGACCGTGCGATGAAATACGGCCAGGACTTTCCCGCCCGGGCGGTCCACGCGTTTCCGTCCGCCACGACCACCGGCGCCGGCGCCCTCAACAAAGTCCTCGCCGCCGCGACGCTCGCCTCGGGGGTGGTGGCGGCGCTCGTCAAGCTCCGACGCATCCGGCCGCGCGCGGTGGTCGGCTTCGGCGGCTATCCGACCGTCCCGCCGCTTATCGCCGCGTCGCTGCTCGGCATTCCGAGCGTCCTGCATGAGCAGAACGCTGTGCTCGGTCGGGCGAACCGTTTCCTCAGTCCGCGCGTTTCGTTGGTCGCTTGCGGCTTTCCCGAGCTCAAGGGCGCGGACGCAGCGACCCGGGCGAAGGTCCGCTACACCGGCAACCCGGTGCGCCCGGCGGTGATCGCTGCGGCCGAGACGCCCTATCCCGACATCGTCGGCCAGAGGCTCCGCGTCCTGGTCACGGGGGGCTCGCAGGGCGCGCGGGTCATGGCCGACGTCGTGCCCGCAGCGCTGGCGCTGCTCAAACCTGACGAGCGGCAACGGATCCGCCTCACCATGCAGGCGCGCGGGGAGGACAAGGCCCGGGTCGCGGCGGCCTGCGCGCGGATGGACTTTCCGGTCGAGGTCGCGGAGTTCTTCGCCGACCTGCCGGCGCGCATCGCCGCGTCGCATTTCGTCATTGGCCGCGCCGGCGCCTCGACGGTTTCCGAGCTTGCCGTCATCGGGCGCCCGTCGCTGCTGGTGCCGTTCCCGCACGCGCTCGACCAGGATCAGGCCGCCAACGCCGCGGCGCTGGCGGCCTCGGGCGGGACGGTGGTCGTCCCGCAGACCGAGTTCACGCCCGAGCGGCTCGCGGCCATTCTGCGCGAAGCGCTCGCGGCGCCGTCGAAGCTCGCCGCGTCGGCGAAAGCGGCGAAGACCGCCGGCGTCGCCGACGCGGCTGAGCGACTTGCGGCGGCCGTGCTGGAGGTCGCGCGCGCGGCCTAGGGCTCGGTCAGACCTCGGAGGTCTCGAACATCAGCATGTCGACGCCGCCGGTCGCGAACTTCTGGACGTCGGCAGCGGCGGCCTGGCCCTCCGGACTGCCTAAGCCAGCCTGGATCGCCGCCATATTGTCGAAGGTCAGGGTCGCGACGAGGTGAACGCCGGAGGCGCCGGCCGGCGACGCCACCGGGCTTCGGCTGATCTCGTATTGGCGCAGGCCGGGGATCTTCTTGGCGATCGGGACATGGGTTTTGGCGTAATACGCGTCGAACGGCGCGGCGTCGGTCGGCGTCTTGTACAATACCAGCAGCTTCGCCATGCAGTTTCCTCCAATATGCGTTTCGTCCGCCATGCGCCGGAACAGACCAGCGAGTGAGGACTGTAACGGCTGCAGGCCGCGGCGCAAATTCTGCGGCGGCAAGAGCGAGACGATTTGAGGTTCGCGCGTATCCTGAATTGGCGAGCGGCTGGCGCACTGCTCCGGGCGTGAAGGGGCGACGACCCGCCCTCTAAAACCGAAGCCGCCACCCGTTCACGAAGATCCGTTCCCTTCCGGTTCGGCAGAAGAATCATCTTGCTCTCGGTCCGCCGCCGACGATCCGGTTTCCCTGCTAGCAGGGAATTTTCTTGCGCCGGAGTTGGCGCTCTGTTCGACTAATCCCTGCAATGTCATGGGGTTGCTGGCTTTACAATCCACCGGTTGTGGGCCGGCGCGGGCGCGGAACAGGGAATTTCAAACGACCGGAACAGGGAATTCTTGCGCGTTTTTGGAGCGGAACAGGGAAAGAACAGGCGGACGAAAACGGGGCGCGACACCGGGCGCGGCCGGGTTGCAAGGCATGGCGGGTTTTCCCTTTCCTCGCGCGTGGAAGGGGCCCCTGTGGGCGGTCGGATGTGGGCGCCAAGTGATTCGTCCAAAAATCATCTTGCTTTGAGAAACAAAACCAGCATCCAAACGTTGATGCCGTCGCAGCAGGGGCTCGGGATGCGCCAAGTCAAATATCGGTCGTATACGCCCGGTCTCGATCCGCGGCGCACCAGGCTCGAATCGCCCGGCTGGGCTGGCGAGCGGCAACCCCGCCGGGACGGCTCGATGGAGCAGGCGTGGCATTGCCTTCCTTTCTCCGAAGCCGCGCGCTACGGCATCGAGCTTTTCTACCCCTATACGAATCCGCTCACGGTCGAGACGAGGGGCGGGAAGCTCGCGCTGGAGGGCGATTTCGGTCCGCCGCCGGAAAACTGGGGCGCCGACTGGCCACCGTTCCGGCCGTTCGGCGACCTCTATTACACCTACCAGGTCTCGCTCGACCTCAAGGTCGAGGACGGCTTTGCGCTCCGGACCGAGCCGCATCCGCGCTTCTATACGGATCCGACCCACACTACCCCGATTGCGATTCCCGCGCTGATTCGCCGCTGGTGGCCGATGATCTATTTTCTCGTGTTCAAAGCGCCGCCGGAAGGCGCAACGCACGTTTTCCGGCCCGGCGAACCATTCGCGCAAATTCTCGTCGTGCCCGAGGAGGCCGATTTCGAGCTCATCCCGATGCCCGAGGAGGAGGCCGCAGAGCGGGAGCTCCAGTCGCAACGGATCTACGAGAGCCGAAAGACGCTCTCGGCCGACAGCGAATGGACTTCGGCGACAAACACCGTCTTCGACGGCACCTACCGCCGCATTCTCGGCGCTGCGGCCGAACGCGCCCGGCGCGGACGCTAAACGCTTGCCGGGCTTCGAAGGGCTTTCCGCGGGTTCTGAAGGCCCTCACGGCGTCGGAGCGCGAGCGCCGGGCGCGGAGGCAACGCCCGATCTCAGTAGTAATGATGATGGTGGTGGTGGTGACGCCAATGCCAATGATGGTGATGGTGGTAGTGACGCCACCAGTGATGGTGGTGATGATGATGGTGATGGTAGTATTGCGCAAGCTCAACCGCGGGCGAATTGTCGGCTGTCACGTTCAGTTTGCCGTCCCCCCATTGCGTGCTCAGTCGTGAGACCGCGTCGGGAATCGGATCGAGCAATTCGGCGTAGGTCTGAGCGGCAGGCAACGGCGCGGGGCCGGCGGAGCTGCTGGGGGCGCCCCGAGCGCCAGGGCTGAGGCGGCGCTGACGAGGCCGATGATGGTTTTGTCCAAGGGACGCTCCCTTCTCTTCTGGTGAGACCCCGAACAAACACGGTAAACGCCAGGAAGTTCCCGCTGGTCGAACAAATTTTGACACATTCTGACTTGCCGCGCGTAAAGTCCGCAATCGCGAGCTTTCGCGACCGCCGGTTCGGTCAGTCCATCACCGCATGCGCGGTCTGACCGTCCTGCGCAGCCGCGGCTGCGGCCCTCGGCGACCGGAGCAGCGCCAGCAGCGGGAAGGCGGCGAGCGTCACCAGCGTCATCAGCAGGAAGTCGTTGGAATAGGCCATTGCAGCCGCCTGCTGGGTCACGAGTTCGTCCAGCATTTCGAGGTTCGGCAGCCCCATTCCCGAGAGCATGCCGGCCGCCGGCATGTGCATTGCATCGCTGAACGGCGTGACGTGCTCGACGAGCTGGCTGTGATATTCCGTGGTCATGCTGGTGAGTTCGGCGATCACGATCGAGATGCCGACCGACGACCCAATGTTGCGAATGAGCGTCCACAGCGCCGTGCCTTCGGTGCGCAGCGCTCCGGGCAGGGTGGCAAAGGCGATAGTGTTGAGCGGCACGAACACGAAGCCGAGCCCGACGCCCTGCATCACCGAGTTGAATGCGATCGCGCGCGCCGGCACGTCGAGCGACCAACCGACCATTTGCCAGAGCGAAGCGGTCGCGAGCACGAGACCGAGGAGGATGAGCAGCCGCGCGTCGACCTGGCCGATCAGCCGGCCGACCAGGAACATCGCGACGAACGTGCCGATGCCGCGCGTGCCAAGCAGATAGCCGCTCGAGAGCACCGGATAGCCGAGCAGGTTCTGGATGAACGGCGTCACCAGCGCCATGGTGGCGAGCAGGATGACGCCGACGAGAAACATGAGGAGCAGCGCGATGGAGAAATTCCAGTCGCGGAAGATGCGCACCGTGATGAACGGTCGCTTGGAAGTGAAGCAATCGGTGAGAAAGAAGTAGAACCCGACGACCGCCAGGATCAACTCGACCACGATTTCCGTCGAACCAAACCAGCCGAGCTGCTCGCCGCGGTCAAGCATCATCTGCAGCGAACCGATGCCGAGCGACAGGCATAGGAAGCCGAACCAGGAGAAGGGTACGTCGCGCCGGGTCGGCGTCTCGCTCATGAAGATCGACAGTCCGGCCGTCGTCAGAATTCCGAAGGGAAGATTGACGAAAAACACCCAGCGCCAGGAATAGGAGTCGGTGAGCCAGCCGCCGAGGGTCGGGCCCATGATCGGGCCGAGCATGACGCCCATGCCCCAGATCGCCATCGCCGATCCGCGCTTGGCGGGCGGAAAGATGTCGAGCATCACCGCTTGGGAGAGCGGCACCAGCGCCGCGCCGAACACGCCCTGAAGCACGCGGTAGGCGACCATCTGCTCGATCGACAGCGCCACGCCGCACAGCATCGAGGCGACGGTGAAGCCGGCCGTGCAGATGATGAACAGCTTCTTGCGCCCGACGCGCGTCGCCATCCAGCCGAGCGGCGAGGTCATGATCGCCGCCGCGACGATGTAGGAGGTCAGGACCCAGTTGACCTGGTCCTGGGTCGTCGCCAGCGAGCCCTGCATGTAGGGCAGGGCGACGTTGGCGATGGTGGTGTCGAGCGCCTGCATGACCGTCGCCATCATGATGCAGACGGTCAGCGCCCACTTCACGCCGGGCGCGATGGTCTCGTAGAGGGGCGGCGGGTTCATTTCGCCTGGGAAACCGCGCTCGCGGCGGTCCGGCCCATCAGACCGTCGACCGTTTCGGCGACATCGTCGAGGACGCCCTTGAGCGTGCGCACGCGACCGGTGTCGATCGAGAGGTAAGCGCTCATGCCGGCGCGGATGTTCGAGGTGTCGTCGTCGGGGTTAAAGCAGAAGCGAAGCGGCACGCGCTGCACGACCTTGACCCAGTTGCCGCTCGCGTTCTGTGGCGGCAGGATCGAGAATTGCGCGCCCGTGCCGGGTGCGATCGAGCAGATCTTGCCCTTCCACTCCTTGCCGGGGAAGGCGTCGATCGTGACGCTCGCGGGCTGGCCCTCGAGGACATAGGTCATGTCCGATTCCTTCGGGTTGCCATCGACCCAGAGTCCCTTGTCGGAGACGACGGCGAACACGGGCTGGCCGGCCGGGGCGACCCGGCCGAGCTCGATCTGGTTCACCTGCGTCGCCACGCCGTCGATCGGCGCGAGCACCTTGGTGTTGCGCAGGTTGCGCTCGGCGTCGTCGAGGCCCGCTTTCGCCTGGATGTACTCGGGGAAGTTGTCGAGCGACGCGTCGAGGCTGCCGCCCAGCTTGACCATGGTCGTGGCCTGCTCGTAGTGGACGAACTCGAGGATCTGCCGGGCCTGGATGAGGGCGGCGAGGGAAGTGTCGCGGTCGACGTTCGTGCCGGAACCGCGGGTCGCGAGGTCGTTCTTGCGGTCGTAGTCGGTCTGGCGGACCTTGACCGCGTCCTCGCCCATTTTGATCTGATCCTGGTTGCTTATATAGGCCGACCTCAGGTTGGCGAAGGTGACCTCGGCGGCCTCGAGCCGGCCCTTGGCGAGGGCCAGGGCGATGTCGTAGGGCTGGGGATCGATGTCGAACAGCGGATCGCCGACCTTCACCTTTTGCCCTTCGATGACATGAACTGCGACGATCGCGCCGGTGACCTGCGGCGTGATCAGCGACTTGTCGGCCCCGACGTAGGCGTTGTCGGTCGTGACGTAGCGGCCGCCCGTCAGCCACCAGGCGAAGCCCGCGGCGAGCGCGATAAGGGGGATCACGACAATCAGGATGAAGCGCCGCGAATTCGACCGCTTCGGCTTCACCACCATCGGCGCGACCGCCGCCGGCGGCGGAGGCGCGGACTGCGGGGCAGGCGCCGGCTGCGGCCCCGGCGTCCTGGCCGGGGCGAACTGGACCGTCTGCCCGGTGGGGGCGGGAGTGTCAGAAGCGCTTTCGCGTATCGCCGATGTGCTGTGGGTCACTTGTTGCAGGTTCCCGAATGGAGTTCCGACTTCAGATTGGCCTTGATCGTCGTCAGGCCCTTGAGGATGGCGTCGACGGTCGCATCGTCGAGGCCGGCAAGGGCGCGGCCCATGACGTCCTCGGCGAGGGCGCCGAGCGCGCCGAGCGCCGGAATCGCCTTACTCGTCAGAAAAAGGCGATGCGCGCGGCGGTCGGCCGGGTCGGCGCGCCGTTCGACCAGTCCAGAGGCGTCGAGCTTGTCGATCAGGCGGGCGAGGGTGATCGGCGCGATGTCGAGCGCCTCGGCAAGCTCGCTCTGCTTGTATCCTTCGCAGCGCTGCAGGCGCGACAGCACGGCCCATTGCGCGCGCGTGGTCCCAAGTTCGCGGGCGCGATGGTCGGAATAGGTCCTGAGCATCCTCGCCGCATCGTGCAGGGCGAAGGCGACCTCCCGCCCGCGCGAGTAGATCCGTTCATGAGCAACTGACATCATGAGCTAGCTTATAATAAGCGGACTATGGCAATTCAAGGGCGCCCGCCGAAAAACGGCCGCCCGATAGGAAGCGGTTGAAACCGCTGGCGCCTCTGATGCTGGCATGAAATAAGCAAACCGATATTTCTGGTTTTCCACAACCAAAATCCGCTTGGCCGCCGTAATGGCAAGGGTAGCGGGCGACCAACTCCTGCCCCATAATACACGGTAGTTGGTCGTAGTTTATGCTTTCCCGGATTGGGAAGATGGGAAAGATGGGAAGTTCAGGCGACGATGACGTCGGCGAGCCGGCGGCGCGGGCTGGCGACGCCTTTGCGGTCGCAATAGCCGGCCCGGAAACTGAACGTCGCCTGCCAGCCGGCGCCGGTCAGTTCGGCGATCCGGCGCGCATATTCGTCGCTTCCGCCCGTTTGACGTTCGCGGTCGATCCTCTCGATCGGCTGGTTCACGGGTTGCAGGGCGACGCCGTTCCGCGTCGCGTCGAGATGCAGCCTCTGCCAGCAGCGGCCGGCGACGATCGACTGGGCGCGGTCGTAACGGTCGCGCACGGCGATCAAGCCGAGCACAGGCGCGGTGCCGACCTGAGCGTCGCGCGTTTGCGAAAGCCAGGCGTTGTGGCTCGTGGTCGCGGAGACGGGAAACAGGCGCGCGAAGGTCAGCGCCAGGAACGGGAGGCCGGCAGCCTCCAGGGTTGGGCCGTCGCGATGCGCGTCGATCTCGGCGCTGGAATTGCGAAACCACCGGTCGCTGTCGGCGATCATGCGCGCGTCGGCGATGATGGCTTTGGTCGCGTCGACCATGGCGGCTTCGAGCCGATCGCGCGCCGCGCCTTCGGGGAAGACGATCACGCGCACGCCATCCGCTTCGCCGAGGCGGCGAGCGGCGTCGAGCCACGTCGCGTCCAGCGGTCGCGAACGCTGGTAGGCATAGCGGTTGGTGTGGCGTTCCGGGATGGCGCGGGTGAGCGGATCGGGCGCTTCCGGGGCCTGTTTCGTCAGTCTCAGTCTGGCGGCGAGGATCGGCTTGCCGCATTCGACAATGTCAGTGACAGCGCCGGGCGCGAGCTCGACATGGACGGAATAGCCGTTCGGCGCCGCAGCGAGCGTCATGTTTTCGATTGCGCAGCCGAGACCCAGGTGCATTTCCCTCAGGAAAGGGTCCATCGCGCCCAGATTCCGCGACGTGTCGGCATAGACCTCGATTGAATTGTCGGCGACGCGGAACAGCCAGGGCTGGGTGTCGTGCGGATTGGCGGCAAGCACTGCGGCGGAGACGAGCGCGAAGGGCGTGCCCTCGAGGCTCGCATCGTCCCAGGATTTCCAGGGCTGATAGGCGTCGCCACTCGGCAGCGCCGGGGTCCTCACCTCAGCCGCATAGAGCGTTCCACCGATCGAAAGGACGGCGATGGCGCCGCCGGCCGACGTCAGGAGCGCTCGCCGGCTGGGTTCGATGTTCAACATGGTGTCCTCCGTTGGAGTCACCGGTTGGTGACAATCCCTCAAAAAAAGTCAGTCCGTGGGCAAAACCCCTGCGATCAGCGTGTCTATGGCCGCGAAGATCCGCTCCCAATCGGTGGCCTCCCCGATCGCGACGCCGCTCATCACCTTCACGTCGCGGGCGCGCGCCGCCAGATAGTTCAGCGCGACGCCGAGCAGCATCGAGATCGCGGGCAGATCGACCGTCGCGGGCAGTTCGAAGCGCTGGCCGATCCAGGCGATGAGTTCGAGCGAGCGGCGCTCGCGCACCTCTTCGAGCGCGAGCACCAGCGAGGATCGCCCGGTCAGTTCGCTGGCCAGAATAGCGAGGGTCGTCGGCCGCTTGCGGATCGCCTCCGCATGGCGGCGCATCAGGATCTGCAAGGCGCGTGTGCGCGGCATGCGCGCGGGATCGATCTCGTGGACAAGCTCGTCGACCGTCCACCAGAAATCGTGACCCTCGGCGAATTCCTGATAGACGCCATCGAGATCGCCGAAGTAGCGGTAGATCAGCACCTTGTCGCAGCCGGCCTCGCGCGCCAGCGCATTGACGCCGACGCTCGAGAGCCCGCCGCGCACGATCATCGCGCTCAGCGCGGCGAGCACGCGCGCGCGAACGGCGGCGGGGTTGCGAGAGCGGACCAGTTCCGACTGAATTGTCACCATGCGGTGACATATAACGAAACATCATCTGCCGGTCAACAGGCCGGGACGCCGGCGCGAGCAAATCCGTTCATGTCTCCGACGCGCTTTCGGCGCAAAGGGACGTGCGGACCTGGAGACCCTTGGCGGGAGCGGGGCGAGAGGGGGTGCGATGATCCGGAAACTCGTGGGCCGGAAAGCGGGACGGCTCGTCCCAGCTCTTCCACAGGCGGTATGCGGTTTTCTCCTTGCGGCAAGCGCCGCCTCGGCGCAGTCGCGCGACACGCTCGCCGGCATGGACGCTCGCGCAGGCGGTTACACAATGTCTACGCTATAGCCCTATATCACGTCGCTCAACCGTTCTGTCTCCCGCAAGTGCGATCCACGAACAACGCCAGCAGCCTGCGTTAAGCGCCGGTCTAGAAGATAGAGTTGATCTTGACCGAAATAGACCTCACCGTCAGCGGTGATCCAGGGAACCCCGAAGCAACCACCGGCGACAGCGTCTCGATTGGCGATCTCCAAGTCCTCGGCGGCTTCAGATTCTTCATGCGCCGCCTGAATTTCGGAATGCAGCCCTAAGTCGAGGCAGCGCATGAGCGTGTCAACCGATCCGACAGCGGCGCCTTCCGCCATGAGTTTGCGCCAAACCTCCAATACGAAAGGTTCGACTGCTGCGGGCGCGTATCGGTTCAGCCGATGCACCACAAGACGCGCCAAGGTCGTATCGGGCAGGGACTGAGACGGAACCAACTGCAGGCCTCGGTCCGCCGCCACTCGGGCGGCGTCCCGCCAGATGTAGCCCACCTTTACCCGACGCACGGCCCGGTAGGGCTCCAAGACGCCGAGCTCGCGCCAGACCTTCGCCAGGTCGATTGGTCGCCATCGTAGCGGCCGGCCATGGCGTTGAGCCAGCGCGGGCAATTCCTGAGCGGCCAAGTAGCTGTAGGGCGATGCAAACTCGAAGAACACGTCGATAGAAGCGATCATGTGACTCTCCTGCTCCGCGAGACTTCGTGATGAGGGCGGCTCGTCGCGATCGCCTACCTCCGTCTGAGAACGATCGCGCCCAATGTAAATCAATGTAGACCGATGAGTCTAGACCTGTTAGTCTAAAATCATGGGACATGCGCATTTCGACCACGCAGACTTTCTCGCCGCCGCGCGTGGGCTGGCGGCCGAACACGGTCCGGGCGGTGTGACCGTCGGCTCGGTTACCGAACGGCTGAAGGCGCCGAAGGGCTCGTTCTATTACCGCTTCGCGTCGCGCGACCTGCTGATGGGCGAGCTATGGCTAGCAACGATCCTGGCCTATCAGTCGGGTTTCGTGGCCGCCATCGAGGCGGAGGACGGGATGGCGGCGGCCCTGCACATGCCCGCCTGGGCACGCCTGCACCTGGATGATGCTCGCCTGCTCCTGCTCTACAGTCGCCACGACTTCGTCAGCGGCGATTGGCCCGCGCCGCTTGCCAAGGGCGTCGCCGATCAGACACGGCGCTTCGAGGCCTGCCTGGCGCGGTTCGCGGAATTGGCCTGGGGCCGCATCGACGAGACCAGCCTGAGACTTTCGCAGTTCGTCCTGGCCGAGGCGCCTTTGGCAGCTGTGCGGTCGCATCTGCAACGTCGCGAGCCGCCGCCGCCGATCGTCGACGAGATCATCCGCGTCACCTATCGCGCCCTTACGCACCATTTGCGGACGCCGAGATAGAGCTGGAGTGGACCTCCGTTCCACAACTGTCACCGTAATTTGTGAGCCCCGACGGCGCGCATCGCCAGAGGAGGAAGGTTCCACGCAGGGAGTTGTCGATAGCCCTGGTAGCTGATTTCCGTATTTCCGATTTCCACCGTCTTTCCGTCGCTATCGCTCAACGGACTGTCCGGTTGTCGCTTCGCCGCCTTGCGGGAGGCGCGGGCGCATTCGCCTCGCTCAGTTCGATCCACACGGGCGCGTGGTCGCTGGCTTTTTCCCATCCGCGAACGTCGTGGTCGACTCCCGCGCCCTTGAGACGCCGCGCGGCGGCGGGGCTCAGCAGCAGATGGTCGATGCGCAGCCCGGCGTCGCGTGCGTAAGCGTTCCGAAAATAGTCCCAGAAGGTGTAAATGCGCTCGTCGGGATGAAGCGTGCGCAGCGCGTCGGTCCATCCTTGCGCGACGAGCCGCCGATAGGCGTCGCGGACTTCGGGACGAAACAGGGCGTCGTCCACCCATCGCTCGGGCTTATAGACATCGAGATCGGTCGGCATGACGTTGTAGTCGCCGGCGAGCACGGTCGGCGCGCCGCTGGCGAGCAGCGTCGCGGCGTGGGCCGCAAGGCGGTCGAACCATCGGAGCTTGAAATCGAACTTTGGCCCGGGCGCGGGATTTCCGTTGGGCAGGTAAAGACAGCCGATGAGGAGGCCCTTGACGGCCGCCTCGATATAGCGGCTGTGCGTGTCGTCGGGATCGCCCGCCAGGCCGCGCCGCGTCTCGATCGGATCGACGTCCCGGCCCAGGATGGCGACGCCGTTCCAGCTTTTCTGGCCATGCCAGATCGCGCCGTAGCCCGCGTCCCGGATGGCGCCGATCGGAAACTTCTCCTGCGAGGCCTTGAGTTCCTGCAGGCAGACGACATCCGGCCGAGACTCATCCAGCCAGCGCAGCAGAACCGGCAGCCTGCCGTTGACTCCATTGACGTTGAAGGTGGCGATTTTCACTGCGCTCGGCTCGGAAGCGATCGTCGGGCCCGGGGCGGCCCGGCGGTCGACTGCCTTACAGCGTCAACTCCCGCGATAGGTCGAGTAGCTCCACGGCGAGACGATGAGGGGGACGTGATAGTGCGCGGCCGGGTCGGCGACGGCGAAGCGGATCGGCACGACGTCGAGGAACGGCGGGTCGGCGAGCTTGGCGCCTTGAGCGCGAAAGTAGTCGCCGGCGTGGAAGACAAGTTCGAACGCGCCGATGCGCGCGTTGCCCGCCGCGATCAGCGGCGTGTCGGTCCGTCCGTCCGCATTGGTGGTCGTCGTTGTGACAAGACGGCGGGCGCCGTTCGGCCCAAGCTCGTAAAGCTCGATCCGCACGCCCGCCGCCGGGCCGCCGCGCGTGACGTCGAGAACATGGGTGGTCAGGCCGGCCAAGACGCGCTCCTTACGATCGCAAGCGCGGTGTCCCTTGACGGAGCCGCCGGCGTGTCCCTTCTCCCCGCGGGCGGGGAGAAGGTTAGGATGAGGGGCGGGGCGAGCATCCGCCGCGACCAATCGCCAAGCCCCTCACTCCAGCCCTCTCCCCGCTGGGCGGGGAGAGGGGGATCTGTCCGCCGACTCCACTCAATGGCAGCACGCTTGGCCCCCAAGCTAGCGCCGCTCGACGGCTGGGGCCACTTCGCCGAACTATGCAGATCAAACATGGCAGCAGCGCAGCCTCGGTCGATTGCGAATTTCCGTGGCGCATGACAAGAGACTGCGACAAAGACACGCACCGACTTTCGTCGTAGCGTTTTTGTCGCTCGACACAGGGAGGCCGACCCGATGGATGACAGGGCCCGTTCCGTCAACGACGAAACCGACGAGTGGCTCGACGCGCTCGACTCCGTAGAGGCGTTCGAAGGCCTCGGCAAGGTCGACGCGATCCTCGACCAGGTCGTCACCTCCGCCCGGCGCAAGGGCGCGCGCCTGCCGTTCGCGGCCAATACGGCGTACGTCAACACCATCCCGCCCGAGGCCCAGCCGCCCCATCCCGGCGACCGCAAGATCGAGATGACGATCCGGCGCTATATCCGCTGGAACGCCGCCGCGATCGTGGTCAAGGCCAACAAGGAATCCTCCGAACTCGGCGGCCACATCGCGAGCTTCCAGTCCGCGGCTACTTTGTACGACACCGGCTTCATGCATTTCTGGCATGCCGACGCCGAGAATCACGGCGGCGACCTCATTTATATCCAGGGCCACAGTGCGCCCGGGGTCTATTCGCGCGCCTTCGTCGAGGGGCGGCTGACGGAGGAGCAGCTTGTCAATTTCCGCCAGGAGGTCGGCGGGAAAGGCTTGTCGTCCTACCCCCATCCCTGGCTGATGCCCGATTTCTGGCAGTTCCCGACCGTGTCGATGGGCCTCGGGCCGCTGATGGCGATCTACCAGGCGCGCTTCCTGCGCTACCTGCATGGCCGCGGTCTCGCCGACACCTCGCCCCGCAAGGTCTGGGTGTTCTGCGGCGACGGCGAGATGGACGAGCCGGAATTGCTCGGGGCGGTGTCGCTCGCCGGCCGGGAAAAACTCGACAACCTCATCTTCGTCATCAACTGCAACCTGCAGCGGCTCGACGGGCCGGTGCGCGGCAACGGCAAGATCGTGCAGGAGCTCGAGGGCGGCTTCCGCGGCGCCGGCTGGAACGTGATCAAGTGCCTGTGGGGCTCCGGTTGGGACGAACTGCTCGCCAAGGATGCTCAGGGCAAGCTGCGCCAGCTGATGGAGGAATGCGTCGACGGCGAGTATCAGGACTTCCGGTCGAAGGACGGCGCCTATATCCGCAAGCATTTCTTCGGCCGCTATCCCGAGACGGCGGCGATGGTCGAGGACTGGACTGACGCCGACATCTGGTCGCTGACCCGCGGCGGCCACGACCCGCTGAAGGTCTACGCCGCCTACAAGGCGGCGGTCGATCACAAGGGCCAGCCGACCGTCATTCTCGCCAAGACCGTCAAGGGCTACGGCATGGGCTCGGCGGGCGAGGGCCAGATGATCGCCCACCAGGCCAAGAAGCTCGGCGACGACGCCTTGCGCGGTTTCCGCGACCGTTTCGAAATCCCGTTGTCCGACGAGGACCTCAAGAAGCTGCCGTTCCTGCGTTTCCCTGAGGACAGCAAGGAGATGCAGTACCTGCGCGCCCGGCGCAAAGCGCTGGGAGGCTATCTGCCGGCGCGGCGGCGGACGAGCGCGCCGCTCGCCGTTCCCCCGCTCTCCACCTTCGACGCGCTGCTCAAGGCGACCGCGGAGGGGCGCGAGATATCCACGACCATGGCCTTCGTGCGCATCCTCACCGCGCTCCTGCGCGACAAGGAGTTGGGCCCGCGCGTCGTGCCGATCGTGCCCGACGAAAGCCGCACCTTCGGCATGGAGGGCTTGTTCCGCCAGGTCGGCATCTTCAGCCAGGTCGGCCAGCTCTATCGGCCGCAGGACGCCGACCAGCTCATGTACTACCGTGAGGACACCAAGGGGCAGATCCTGCAGGAAGGGATCAACGAGCCGGGCGCGATGGCCTCGTTCATCGCCGCCGGCACGTCGTACTCGACCTCGAACGTGCCGATGATCCCCTTCTACATCTACTATTCGATGTTCGGCTTCCAGCGCGTCGGCGATCTCGCCTGGGCGGCGGGCGATATGCGCACCCGGGGCTTCCTGATCGGCGGGACGTCGGGGCGGACCACGCTCAACGGCGAGGGGCTGCAGCACGAGGACGGGCACAGCCACGTGCTGGCCTCGACCATTCCGAATTGCGTCACCTATGATCCTACCTACGCCTACGAATTGGCGGTGATCGTCCACGCCGGCCTCAAGCGGATGCTGGTCGATAACGAGGACGTGTACTACTACATCACGACGTTGAACGAGAACTATCCGCATCCGGCTATGCCGGAAGGCGCGGAGGAGGGCATTTTGCGCGGTATGTACAAGCTGCGCGACGTCGCCCCGAAGGACGCGGGCAAGGCGTCGGGCCTGAACGTGCGGCTGCTCGGCGCGGGCGCGATTTTGCGCGAGGTCGAGGCGGCGGCCGAGCTGCTGGCGGAGGAGCACGGCGTGGCGAGCGAGGTGTGGAGCGTGACGAGCTTCACGGAACTCCGCCGCGAAGGCCTCGACGTCGAGCGCTGGTCGATGCTGCATCCCGAGGAAGAGCCGCGTGTTCCCTATGTGACACAGGCGCTGGCCAGCGGCCGGGGACCGGTGATCGCCTCGACCGATTACATGAAGGCCATCCCCGACGGCGTGCGCCCTTATGTGCCGGCGCGTTTCAAGGCGCTCGGGACCGACGGGTTCGGTCGCTCCGACTACCGCCGGCGCCTCCGCGCATTCTTCGAGGTCGACCGCTATCACGTTGCGGTGGCGAGCCTGAAGGCGCTGGCCGACGACCAGCTTCTGCCGACACGGCGCGTCACCGAGGCGATCGCCAAGTACGGCATCGACCCCGAGGGCCCGAATCCGGCGCGCAGCTGACCGACGCCCGACCAACCTGAAATCTATGCAGTGTCTGCGCGAAGGAGAAGCGCCGGTGGCCAAAGTTGATGTGAGCGTGCCGGACATCGGCGATTTCAAGGATGTGCCGGTTATCGAGGTGCTGGTGAAGCCGGGCGACGAGGTCAAGGTGGAGCAGTCGCTGGTGACGCTCGAAAGCGACAAGGCGACGCTGGACGTGCCGTCTCCGATCGCCGGCAAAGTGGCCGAGGTCGTGGCGAAGGTCGGCGACAAAGTGTCGATGGGGACACTGATCGCCCGCATCGAGACCGGGGCCGAGGCGGCGGCGCCCGCTCCGGCCGCCAAGGCCGAGCCCGCCGCGCCGCCGCCTACGCCAGCCGCCAAGGAACCGCCCGCCGCGCCGCCTGCCCCCGGCGCCGCGGAGCCGCCGGCTGCCGACGAGCGGCCGCCTGGCGCGGCGTCCGCCGCCGCCCCGCCCGGGCCGGCCAAGCCCGATTTCTCCGGGGTCTTCGCCGGGCCCGCCGTCCGGCGCCTCGCGCGCGAGCTCGACATCGACCTCGCCACGCTCAAGGGCACCGGAGAGAACGGCCGTATCACCCGCGAGGACGTCAAAGCGGCGATCTCGGGCGGGGCCGCGCCAGTCGCCGCCGGCGGAGGCGCCGCGCTGCCGACCGTTCCGTCCGTCGACTTCGCCAAATTCGGTCCCGTCGAGACCGTGCCGCTCTCGCGCATCAAGCGCATCTCGGGTCCGCGGCTGCACGCTTCCTGGGTCAATGTTCCGCACGTCACCCACACCGACGAAGCCGACATCACCGAGCTCGAGGCCTTCCGCAAGACCCTCGACGAGGAGGCGAGGAAGGACAAGGCGAAGCCCTATCGGGTCTCGCTGCTGCCGCTTCTGATGCGCGCCACGGTCGCGACGCTGAAGAGGTTCCCGACCTTCAACGCCGCATTAAGTCCTGACGGCGGCTCGTTGATCTTAAGGAAGTATTGGCACATCGGCGTCGCCGTCGACACGCCCGACGGGCTGGTCGTCGCGGTGATCAAGGACGTCGACCAGAAGGGCGTGCTCGACCTCGCCCGCGAGCTCGGCGAGCTCTCGGAGAAGGCCCGCGCCGGCAAGCTTGCGCCTGCCGAGATGCAGGGCGCGACCTTCACCATCTCCTCTCTCGGCGGCATTGGCGGCGTGGCCTTCACCCCGATCGTCAACGCTCCGGAGGTCGCGATCCTCGGCGTGGTGCGGGCGAAGAAGGCCCCAATCTGGGACGACGACGCGGATGCGTTCCGGCCGCGACTCATGCTGCCGCTCTGCCTCTCCTACGACCACCGCGTCATCGACGGGGCGGCGGCCGCGCGCTTCATGCGCCGCCTCGCCGGCCTCGTCGAGGACATGCGGCGCGTGATTCTCTAGAGCCCGGACGACGACCATGCCGCAAGAGATCCGACTTCCCGACATCGGCGACTTCAAGGACGTGCCGGTGATCGAGATCCATGTCGCCCCCGGTCAGTCGGTCCGGAAAGAGGCGACGCTGATCACCCTTGAGAGCGACAAGGCGACGCTCGACGTGCCGGCGCCCGCCGACGGCGTGATCGGCGAGCTGCACGTCAAGATCGGCGACAAGGTGAGCCAGGGCGCCCTGATCGCGACTTACGCGAGCGTCGAGGGCGAGGTCGCTTCGCCTGCGCCGGCGGCGCAGCCGTCGCCGCCGCCCCCGCCGCCCTCCCATGTCGATTTTGAGGCCGATCTCGTCGTGCTCGGCGCCGGCCCCGGCGGCTATTCCGCCGCCTTCCGCGCCGCTGACCTCGGCGAGAAAGTGCTGATCGTCGACAAGCGAACGACGCTCGGCGGTGTGTGCCTCAATGTCGGCTGCATTCCCTCGAAGGCGCTGCTGCACGTCGCCAAGACCATCGACGAGGCCGCGGCGATGGGCGCGCACGGGGTGACGTTCGGACCGCCGGCGATCGATCTCAACACGATCCGCGCCTGGAAGGATTCGGTTGTGAAGCGCCTGACGACCGGCCTCACCGGCCTCGCCCGCCAGCGCAAAGTGACGGTGGTCACGGGCGAGGGCGTCTTCACCTCGCCCAACACGCTCAGGGTCGAGACGGCCGAGGGGCCGCGCACCGTGCGCTTCGCCAAGGCGATCGTCGCGGTCGGCTCGGAGCCGGTCGCGCCGGGCTTCATCCCGTCCGATCCGCGGATCTGGGATTCGACGGCGGCGCTGGAGATGCGCTTTACACCGAACCGCATGCTGATCCTCGGCGGCGGCATCATCGGCCTCGAAATGGCGACCGTCTATCGCGCGCTCGGCGCTGAGATCACCGTGATCGAGATGATGGACCAGCTCATGCCGGGCGCCGACCCCGACATCGTCGCTCCCTTGGCCAAGCGGCTCGGCAAACTCTACGACAAGATCCTGCTCAAGACCAAGGTGACGGGGGTCAAGGCCGGACCCGACGGACTGGACGTGTCGTACGAGGGGCCCGACGGGGCCAAGACGGAGACCTTCGACGCCATGCTGGTCTCGGTCGGCCGTCGCTCGAACGGTCCCCGGATCGGCGCCGAGGCCGCCGGACTCGCCGTGGACGAGCGTGGCTTCATCGCCGTCGACCGCGAGATGCGCACCAACGTCCATCACATCTTCGCCATCGGCGACGTGGTCGGCCAACCGATGCTGGCGCACAAGGCGACCCACGAGGGCCACGTCGCGGCGGAAGTCGCAAGCGGCCACAAGGCGGCTTTCGACGCCCGCGTCATCCCCTCGGTCGCCTATACCGATCCGGAGGTCGCCTGGGTCGGCCTGACCGAGACGGAGGCCAAGGCGCAGGGGATAAATTACGGCAAGGCGGTCTTCCCCTGGGCGGCGAGCGGACGCTCGCTGGCGCTCGGCCGCGACGAGGGCCTGACCAAGACGCTGTGGGACGAGGCGACACAGCGCCTGATCGGCTGCGGCATCGTTGGGACGGACGCCGGCGACCTCATTTCCGAGGCGGCGCTGGCGATCGAGATGGGCTGCGAGGCCGAGGACGTCGCCCTCACCATCCATCCGCACCCGACGCTCTCCGAGACCTTCGCCATGTCGTCCGAGGCCTTCGCCGGCGTGCTGACGGATCTGTATATGCCGAAGAAGAAGTGACATGCCCATCGCCCCGCGAAGCGGGGAGAAGAGCCTGTCCCCGGGCTTGACCCGGGGATGGCCGCGCAGCGGCCGGATGAGGGGCTGCGCTGCGGACGTTGGTCGAGGGCCTAGCGAAGGGTCCAGATTTGACCCTGACCGGTCATTGCCGCTGGTGCAAAAATCAAAAAAATTCTGACGATGCGCTTTTTTTCCCGAAAACGCGGGCCTTTTGAGAGACGACAAGTGCCGGGACGCGGAGGCGTCGATGCCATGCTAGTCGCCCGAGTCACTCGAACTGAGGGTATAGCCTCTTGAGTTTGACGCGGGCGTTTTCAGTTGTGAACTGCCAATCGGCTTTGGCGTGATGCCTGTTTCGATGGCCCTGCCAAGCGGCGACCTCTTTCTCGAGGGTCTCTTTGTCGGGGATGCGGCGGTTGAGGCACTGGGTCGTCAGGACGGCGAGTTCGGATTCGGCCATGTCGAGCCAGCTTCCATGCTTTGGCGTGTAATGCCATTCGAACCGGTTGACGAGGCGGCGCGCTTCGGGGGCGGGGAAGGCGGCGTAGAGCGAGGCCGGCCTATGCGTGCTCAGGTTGTCCTGGACGAGCACGATTTTCTCGGCGTTGGGGAAATCCACGTCGGATAGGCCTTTGAGGATATTAGCGTAGTCGACGGCGGCGTGATGGTCTGTCACTTCGACGCGGCGCCATCCCTCCAGCGGTGCGAAGATCATGAAGAGATTGGCGACGCCGTTGCGCTGGTATTCGTAGTCGTGTCGCTCGGGCTGTCCGGGCTTCGCCGGGATCGGCTTGCGGGTCTCGATGATCAGCTGCTTGGAGGTCTCGTCCAAACATACGAGAGGACGGGCTGAATCTCGCGGCCTCTGGTAGGTTTCCAGCACGTCTTCCATGCCGGCAACGAAGGCCGCATTGGCGTCGGGCGGGATCACCCATTGCCGATTGCGGTGCGGCTTGAGCGCGTTTTTTTTAACGTCCGTCCGATCGTATTATCGCTGGCCTTGTCGACGATGGCCAATTCGACGACTTTCTCTTCGAGCAGACGCAAGCTCCAACGGGCGAACCCCTCCGGAGCCGGCGAGCAAGTCAGAGCGATCAGCTTCGCTTCGGCCGCGCCATCGAAAATCCGGGGCCGGGCGGAATTGGGGTTGTACTTGCGCTTCAGCGTCGCCTCGAACCCCTCCTCGACCAGTTGCTGACGCGTGCGAGCGACATTGTTGACGCTGGTATCCAGCGCCGCCGAGATCGCGCTGTCGCTCCACCCGTCGCCCGCCTCCGAAACGTCGGCCTTCAGCAGGATGCGCGCCCTTGTCAGGATTTGCGCCGACCCCTTGCCTGCGCGAACCATCGCCTCAAGCTGTTCGCGCTCCTCAGCGCACAGCTCCACCACGTACTTCTTGACCGCAATCCCCTTCTTGGCCACCAATCACCTCCATCGCTGCATTCCGCCGCGACAGAGATTTAGAGAAACACCTTAGATTCAAGGACGCGAGCGACTAGTACCGCTGCACAGTGATTATGACTCTTTGACCGGATAGGCTTTTTTGAGTTTTTCGCGAGCTTTTTCGGTTGTGAAGGTCCAGTCGATGGTCGCGCCTTCGTCGTTTCGGCGTTTTTCCCAGGCGGCGATTTCCGAGACGAGGAAGCCCTTGTCCTCAATGCGCCGGTCGAGGCATTGGCCGCGCAGGACGCCGATCTCGATTTCGACCTTGTTCAGCCAACTGGCGTGTTTTGGCGTGTAGTGGAACTCGATCCGCTTGAGGATGCGGCGCGCCTCGTGCGCTGGGAAAGCGTCGTAGAGCGCGCCGGCGGAATGCGTTGAGAGATTGTCCATCACCAAGCGGATGATGGGAGCGAGCGGGTAGTGGAGATCGACCAGATCCCTCATGCACTCGGCGAAGTCCTTGTTGGTCCGGCGGTCGGCGTGAACTGGACCCCGGATTTAGGACCATTGGGTAAGGTGTGAAATGTCCTGCTCTGTCGCAACCGACGGAGCGAGAAAATGATGAAGTCACGCAAGAAGTTTGATGCGGCGTTCAAGGCGAAGGTTGCGCTCGAGGCGCTTCGCGAGGATGCGACGGTTCCGGATCTGGCGAAGCGGCACGGGGTGCATCCGAACCAGATTTATGCCTGGAAGAAGCAGGTTCTCGACAATGTCGCGAGCCTGTTCGCGCGCGGGGCGAGCGTTTCGGGCGATGGCGAGGAGGAGCGCGAACGTGAGGCGGCCAGGCTTTACGCCAAGATCGGCCAGCTGACGGTTGAACGGGATTTCTTGGCCAGGAGGCCAGGGCGATGAGCGCGCCCGATCGAAGGGCGATGGTGGAGCGCCCGGCGGATTTGTCGGTTCGTCGGCAATGCGTGCTGCTGAATGTGGCGCGCTCGGGGATCTATCGCCCCAAGCCAGAGCCCGGGGCGGACGATCTGGCGGTGATGCGGCGGATCGACGAACTGCATCTGGAGCTGCCGTTCTACGGATCGCGTCGGATGACGTTTGAACTCAACAAGGAGGGCTGCGGAGTCAACCGCAAGCGGGTGCGGCGTCTGATGCGCACGATGGGGATCGAGGCGCTGGTTCCGCGTCCCGGCACGAGCAAGGCCGCCCTCGGCCACAAGATCTATCCCTATCTCCTGCGCGGCCTGGCGATCACCGAGCCGAACCATGTGTGGGCGGCCGACGTGACTTACATCCCGATGGCGTGCGGCTTCCTCTATCTGGTGGCGATCATCGACTGGGCCAGCCGGGCGGTTCTGGCGTGGCGGCTGTCGAACACCAACGACGCGAGCTTCTGCGCGGCGGCGCTGGAGGAGGCGCTGCTTCGGTTCGGAAAGCCGAGGATTTTCAATACCGATCAGGGCTCCACTTTCACCGCCGAGGCTTTCGTCGGCAAGCTCGCGGCGGCTGGCGTCGCGATTTCGATGGACGGACGCGGCCGCTTCATGGACAACATCTTCATCGAACGGCTGTGGCGCTCCATCAAGTATGAAGAGGTGCATCTGAAAGCCTACGCCGACGGCCGCGAGGCGCGGGCCGGCATCGGCTCCTGGATGACCTTTTACAACTTTCGGCGCCCGCACCAGGCGATGAACAACCAGATGCCGATGGCGGTGTGGCGCGCCGGCATGGACAAGACCGAGGCGGCGGCGAGGGCTGTGGATATGCCGCTTCGCTTGGACAACGCAAACGCGTTGCCCACATACCCACAGCAGAGGCAGAAGCAGCAAGAAACGGCTTGATTCATGAAAGACAAGGGCAGGCGAGATTACACCTTAAATCCGACCTCCCGTGGTCCCACGAATAGGGTCCAGTTCAGTGACCTTGACCTTGCGCCAGGGACTGTTGGCGTCGAGGATGATGAAGAGGTTGACGGTTCCGTTCCGGCGGTACTCGCAATCGTAGCGTTCAAGCTGGCCGGGTTTGGCGGGGATCGGGTCTCTGACCTCGCCGATGAGTTGGGTTGGGCTTTCGTCGAAGCAGATCACCGGTCGCAGCGGATCCGGCGGCTCCGCATAGAGATCCAGCACATCCTCCATGCGCGCGACATACTCGCCGTCGACCTTGGGGATGCACCACATGGTTCGACGCCAGGGTTTGAGTTGGCTCTCCGCCAGCCTTCGTCGCACCGTCTCGCGCGAGAGATCGTCGTGATCGGTGAGTTTGACCATCTCATCGGCCAGGAGTTCGAGCGTCCAGCGGGCGCGCCCCGGAGGCGGCGCCGAGCAAGCGGTCGCCGCCAGAAGGGCCGTTTCCTTGATCGAGAGCTTACGTCCGGCTCCCGGACGTGGCTCGTCGCTGAGGGCGCCGTCGAGGTTGCCTTCGACGAAGCGGCGCTTGGTCCGATAGACGGTCGAACCGCTGACCCGAAGCGTCCCGGCGATCCCCTCATCCGAAATCCCCTTATCGGCCGCCAAGAGGATCTGCGCCCGCACAAGTTTGCGCGCCGCTAGCTTGCCGCCCTTGAGCATCCCCTCCAGTTCTTCACGCTCCTCCTGGCTGAGGTCGACCCGATATTTTATGTTCACCTGCGCCTCCGTTGCTCGGGGCGCAGGTGAATCCCTAATGAATCCGAAACTTGACCAAAACCCGGCCGCCGTGAGTCCGACCTTCACCGCCCTTCAGGGTCAGTACCTGGCGTTCATTCACGCCTACACCTGCATCTTCAGACAGCCGCCCGCCGAAGCCGACATGCAACGACACTTCAGCGTCACGCCGCCATCCGTTCATCAGATGGTCGTCACTCTCGATGAACTGTGAAGTGGACCCCATTCGCGGGACCATGGGCCGTGGGAATTAAGGTGTAATCCTTCCCGCTCTTCCTTTTTTAAAGAGGCTTCAAGCCGCTTCCTGCTGCTTCTGCCTCTGCTGTGGGTATGTGGGCAACGCGTTTGCGTTGTCCAAGCGAAGCGGCATATCCACAGCCCTTGCCGCCGCCTCGATTTCGTCGATGCCGGCGCGCCACACCGCCATCGGCGTCTGGTTGTTCATCGCCTGGTGGGGGCGGCGAGAATTGTAAAAGGTCATCCACGAACCAATGCCGGCCCGCGCCTCGCGGCCGTCGACGTAAGCTTTCAGATGCACTTCCTCGTACTTAATCGAGCGCCACAGCCGTTCGATGAAGATGTTGTCCATGAAGCGGCCGCGTCCGTCCATCGAAATCGCGACGCCGGCCGCCGCGAGCTTGCCGACAAAAGCCTCGGCGGTGAAAGTGGAGCCCTGGTCGGTATTGAAAATCCTCGGCTTTCCGAACCGAAGCAGCGCCTCCTCCAGCGCCGCCGCGCAGAAGCTCGCATCGTTGGTGTTCGACAGCCGCCACGCCAGAACCGCCCGGCTGGCCCAGTCGATGATCGCCACCAGATAGAGGAAGCCGCACGCCATCGGGATGTAGGTCACGTCGGCCGCCCACACGTGGTTCGGCTCGACAATCTTCAGACCCCGCAGCAGGTAGGGGTATATCTTGTGCCCGGGCGCGGCTTTGCTCGTGCCGGGACGCGGAACCAGCGCCTCGATCCCCATCGTGCGCATCAGCCGCCGCACCCGCTTGCGGTTGACCCCGCGGCCCTCCTTGTTGAGTTCGAAGGTCATTCGCCGCGAGCCGTAGAACGGCAGTTCCAGATGCAGTTCGTCGATCCGCCGCATCACCGCCAGATCTTCGGCGCCCGGCTCCGCCCTGGGCCGATAGACCCCCGAGCGCGCCACATCCAGCAGCGCGCATTGGCGGCGCACAGACAGGTCCTCGCCAGGCCGTCCGACCATTGCTCTTCGATCGGGCGCGCTCATCGCCCTGGCCTCCTGGCCAAGAAATCCCGTTCGACCGTCAGTTGGCCGATCTTGGCGTAAAGCTTGGCCGCCTCCCGCTCGCGCTCCTCCTCGCCGTCGCTTGAACCGCTCGCTCCTCGCGCGAACAGGCTCGCAACATTGTCCTGAACCTGCTTCTTCCACGCGTAGATCTGGTTCGGATGCACGTCATGCCGCTTGGCAAGCTCAGGAACCGTCGCATCCTCCCGCAGAGCCTCCAACGCCACCTTCGCCTTGAACGCCGCATCAAACTTCTTGCGTGATCTCGCCATTTCGCTCGCTCCGTTGGTTAAAACAGAGCGGGACGCTACACACCTTAACCGCTGGTCCCAAAACCGGGGTCCACTTCACTGGACCCTATTCGTGGGACCACGGGAGGTCGGATTTAAGGTGTAATCTCGCCTGCCCTTGTCTTTCATGAATCAAGCCGTTTCTTGCTGCTTCTGCCTCTGCTGTGGGTATGTGGGCAACGCGTTTGCGTTGTCCAAGCGAAGCGGCATATCCACAGCCCTCGCCGCCGCCTCGGTCTTGTCCATGCCGGCGCGCCACACCGCCATCGGCATCTGGTTGTTCATCGCCTGGTGCGGGCGCCGAAAGTTGTAAAAGGTCATCCAGGAGCCGATGCCGGCCCGCGCCTCGCGGCCGTCGGCGTAGGCTTTCAGATGCACCTCTTCATACTTGATGGAGCGCCACAGCCGTTCGATGAAGATGTTGTCCATGAAG
This sequence comes from uncultured Alphaproteobacteria bacterium, assembly GCA_963822215.1. GTDB lineage: Bacteria > Pseudomonadota > Alphaproteobacteria > Rhizobiales > Beijerinckiaceae > Roseiarcus. Next base: position 991,105 of record CAWGGX010000003.1, on the reverse strand, counting down.
CGGCCGCGTCCGTCCATCGAAATCGCGACGCCAGCCGCCGCGAGCTTGCCGACGAAAGCCTCGGCGGTGAAAGTGGAGCCCTGATCGGTATTGAAAATCCTCGGCTTTCCGAACCGAAGCAGCGCCTCCTCCAGCGCCGCCGCGCAGAAGCTCGCGTCGTTGGTGTTCGACAGCCGCCACGCCAGAACCGCCCGGCTGGCCCAGTCGATGATCGCCACCAGATAGAGGAAGCCGCACGCCATCGGGATGTAAGTCACGTCGGCCGCCCACACATGGTTCGGCTCGGTGATCGCCAGGCCGCGCAGGAGATAGGGATAGATCTTGTGGCCGAGGGCGGCCTTGCTCGTGCCGGGACGCGGAACCAGCGCCTCGATCCCCATCGTGCGCATCAGACGTCGCACCCGCTTGCGGTTGACTCCGCAGCCCTCCTTGTTGAGTTCAAACGTCATCCGACGCGATCCGTAGAACGGCAGTTCCAGATGCAGTTCGTCGATCCGGCGCATCAACGCCAGATCGTCCACCCCGGGCTCTGGCTTGGGGCGATAGACCCCCGAGCGCGCCACATTCAGCAGCGCGCATTGCCGACGAACCGACAAATCCGCCGGGCGCTCCACCATCGCCCTTCGATCGGGCGCGCTCATCGCCCTGGCCTCCTGGCCAAGAAATCCCGTTCAACCGTCAGCTGGCCGATCTTGGCGTAAAGCCTGGCCGCCTCACGTTCGCGCTCCTCCTCGCCATCGCCCGAAACGCTCGCCCCGCGCGCGAACAGGCTCGCGACATTGTCGAGAACCTGCTTCTTCCAGGCATAAATCTGGTTCGGATGCACCCCGTGCCGCTTCGCCAGATCCGGAACCGTCGCATCCTCGCGAAGCGCCTCGAGCGCAACCTTCGCCTTGAACGCCGCATCAAACTTCTTGCGTGACTTCATCATTTTCTCGCTCCGTCGGTTGCGACAGAGCAGGACATTTCACACCTTACCCAATGGTCCTAAATCCGGGGTCCAGTTCACGAAAAGCTCGGCCTCATCACCCGAAAGCCGGGCATTCCTCGAAGCATCAAGCTCGCGCTCCCTGCCGAAGCCTTGCCCGTCTTACGCTAACTCATCAAACCGTCAGGATCACTGTGCAGAGGTACTAGGCGTCCGTCTTTTCCGAGGGGGCTTTGTGCAAAGATGGAATTTTTGATCGCCGCGTGGCCAACGATTAAAGACTGCGGTTTGCTTTTGATAGCCATCTACGGTGCGGGTCTTTCCACGTTTAATTGGTACAAAGCTGTCAAGAAAGACCGTCGTATGATGAGGGTTACGGTATCCGAACACCACAAATCTGGAGAAATGTTTCCTTTTGCAAAGATCGAGGCGACAAACACCGGCTACCGTACAGTGACGGTGAAAACACTAACATTTGAGACCCCGTATGGCCTTCGTATTGATAGGGTGGAATCTGAAAAATTCTCGACCCCATCATACACGGCGCTTCCCATATCTTTGTCAGATGGCCAAAGTGCCTATTTGTATGTTTCCTTTTTGTATATTGCGAATAAGTTAAAAGAACAAAAACAAAATGGTGAGACGAGGCTGACGCCAGTATGCGAGGATTTTGCAGGTGGGATATATAAAGGCGAGTTGTGGGACGTTGATCCCGATAAAATGGTACCTTTGGCTTAATGTGCGAAATTCAAGAATTTTAAGGAGAAATTCGGAGGCTGGTTGGCTATGATTTCACTACAAGATCAAGTCAATGCAATTCTGAGCGCTCCGATTCCATTCCTTATCGTCTGTGGGGCTGCTGTGGCAGTCGCGTGGAGAGCGATGCAATGGCTTTATAAAGCGAGAATTGAAAAGACGAAACATCTATTCGAGCTGGCAAGATCAGAGATAGAAGTAAAAACAGGGATTTCTGCACGAATTGAAGACGAACTCAGGAAAGAGATCGATAGCTTGAAACGGGAGCTTGATAGTCAAAAAACTTCTCCAGAAATACTCTCTTTAACTCAAAAACTATCATCCATCGAGTTGAAAATGGGCGAACTCGCACAGGCCAACAACGCCGTTTCCGTGGCCGTGAGCCGCAGTACCCCGTGGACGCAGGGAATTCCCCTGAGCTTACTCAACGAACTCGTGGCGAGGAACGTGGCGAGGAAGGAAGAATTTTGAAGAGGAGCGTGTTTAGCGGACCTGTCCGGCCTGACCGCCCCGGTCGCCCACGAGATCGGAGTAATGACTAGGAACGTCTACTCAGGGAGGACTCCGCGCTTCCCCGGCAGCCCTTGTTGTACGCCCGGTTGCTTCCCGCCCTTTGCTGCCGTTGCCGGGGTGCAGAAATCAAGAATTGTGCACGCGCCGATTCCGACCGAAAATCGGGGAGTTTTGAGAGATTGTCAGCGCGGAGCGGCTTGACTAGCATACGGCATTGTTAAGAGATATCACGATGGCTGGTGGGGTCTTCTGTAGCAACTGCGGAGCCCCGATTGACGGGGAGCCGCCCATTGCGGACGATCCTGCTATGCGCGAGCCGTGTCGTAGCTGCGGCTCGATCGAACGTACGCTCAATCTTGAAGCGCGGGGATTTTCCTTTGCCAGTCGAAGAGCAGCCGCAACCGTCATCCCCTATGCTGAAACACTGCTGGCCAAAGCGCAAGAATTGATAGCGCGCGACGAGTTCAGCATTGCGGTAGTGGTTGCACACATGGCGTGTGAGATTAGTGCAGAGCGTGCCATATCGCGCGCTTTCGCACAAAAGAGCATCGCATATCTCGAAAAGTCGGTCTTAGATTTTTTGTCCGGTTACAATCTGGGAAACGAGCGCATTCGCAAGCTGTACAATGCCCTGACCGGGGAGCAAATTCAGGATCAACCCTTCTGGCAAGCCTTCAAGACGTCCGCGGATCGCCGCAATGACATCATACATGGTGGAAAAATCGCAACGAGATCCGAGGCCGAAGAGTCATTCCAAGCAGCCAGCAGTTTAGTCGCACATTTGAGGTAAAGCGTCCTTCCATCCAAAGGTGCATAATTCAAGAATTCTGACGAAGCGCCTTTTGGCAGAAAATTTTAAAGTTTTGAGAGAAACTCGCGGGCTTGTGGCGCAGGAAGATTTCAGTCAACCGCCACCGCCCTTGATTTTGGGTAATGGAGCCTATGCGGCCGGAGCCTTTGGCCACCATCGTACCGACATTGCTTGGTGAGGAAAATACATTCCGTTCGATTGCGACCCGTCTGCATATTGAGAGCGCTCTATCGCAGGGTCAGCGCCTCCAAAACTTATGGAGTAGTCCAATTCGGGTGGTAATCGAACTTCGATCTCTGGATTTTTGGTTGGCATTCCGAAAAAGTAATATACGACGTCGTTATCGCGGCGATACTCGGTGTACTTTGAGAGCATTGTAAATGTTCCACTTGGGCCAATTTCTGCTTCGTCTGACTGCCATTTTACACGGGAAGACGCTTCTGCTGTTACTTTATGCCCCTCGAAATGCCTGTTATTAGCAATCAACCGACACTCGAGAATTCTAGATAGCCCATCGGCAAAACCCCAATCATCGATGTATAAGTACGCGAACAGCTTTTCCGGATAGGCAGTTATGTTGCGACCCCTGCGTTCGATACTCGTAGTGACCTCTACAACATGAGCAGACCATAATGTCACCTCGATCAATAGAAAGTGATGCTCGCATAAAAATTTATATCCAGTGATGCGCGCGACTTCATTTCTAAAGTCTGGCAATAGAATGTAGCCAAGAGTCGCCTCGAAAACATCACGGGATAATTTAGTTACAAGCGTTATTTCTATAGTGGCCCCAAGAACAGAGGCCACTACGAATGCAATTCCTAATTCGTGCATTAGACCAAAATTCCATGCCGGCCGAAAATACTCAGAGAAAAATATTAGTATCGCCCCCAAAACAAATATCACGACCAACAATTGCCATATCTTCGTACCCGGCATGGGTTTCATATCCCTTCTGCTAACCCGACCAGCCCAAGGCCGCGGCGCTGCCTGCACACTAGATTCATCATACCCGGGCGACATCTCACTTACCACTGCTCGACCGCTTGCTACTGGCGCGCCCGTCATCACGGCTGGCGGCGGGAACGGCAGATCGCCATCAACTCCGGTGAAATCGGCTCTCAAAACTCATTCTCGATTCCTGCCTCTTAAAAGGTCGCGGAACTGCGAGATTCGAGCGGTGCAGAAGTCAAGATTTTTGCACTCTGACCTGACGTAAACGAAATCAATAGGTTACGCGGTGCAGAAATTAGGTGCATAAAGGTCCGATCCCCGCCCAACTGCTCCCGTCCACAGACCCCGTCCGCTACGGCCGCAAAACGTCCGGGTTTCATCGTCCTCTACCTTCTGTCCGGCGATTTGACGCCCGCAAGGATTTTCCTTACCAGCCTTCGAGGTTTGGATCGTCCGCATGATCACCAGCAAACTCACCAGCAAGGCGCAGACAACCATTCCGCAGGCGGTCCGCGCCGCGCTTGGGATCAAGCCGGGCGACGAAATTGCTTACGCCATAGCGGACGGACAGGTCCTCCTGACCAAGGCGACCAAGCCTCGCCCGGGAGCGCCGTTCGAGGATCCGTTCGTCTTCTTCGGGGAATGGGATACGCCGGAAGACGACGAAGCGTTCGGCGATCTCAAATGAGCGCCGAGCGGAATTGCGCCATCGCTCCCTGAGATATCGTTCGCGTCGATTTTCCCTTTGCGGATCAGGCCGCGACGCGACGGCGGCCTGCGCTGGTGATTGCAGCGCCCTCTGCGACCGATGCCTCTGCCGTTCTGTGGGTGCTGATGATCACGAGCGCCGCCCGCGAAAGACGGCCGACGGATGTCCCGATTTCCGACCTCCCGCTCGGCGGCCTGTCGCACGCCTGCCTCGTAACGGTCAGCAAGGTGACGACTCTGGACGAGCGACTGGCGGCGCGGATCGGAGAACTCTCGACGCCGGACCGTTTAGAAGTCGCGTCGGGTCTCCGTACGCTATTGAGCCCGGTGCTCCACCCATGATCGTCGTCGTCTTCCGCGCCCACCGCACCGAGACCGGCCTCGGCGAGGAATATCTGGCTGCGCTCAAGCGGATGGAGGAGCTGGCAGTCAAGATGCCGGGCTATGTCTCGCATAAGGCCTATGTCGCGGAGGACGGCGAGCGGCTGACCTTGTTCGAATGGGAATCGGCCGAGACGCTGCGCGCCTGGGCGACCCACCCGGAACATGTCCTCACCAAGCAGCTCGGCCGCGAACGGTTCTACGAGGACTACCATCTGCAGGTCTGCGAGGTCGTGCGCGAGTCGCGATTTCAGCATTCGGACACGTCGAGCTCTTAGAGCATGATGAATTCTGATCGAGTCGCGCCACACACCCTCATCCGGCTGCTTCCCCCCGAGGGGGAAGGGGACGCCCCTCTCCCCGTAGCGCGTCCGAGAGGACGCCCGTCTTTCGACGGGCTTTGGCGGCCGGTTGAGCGCAAGACGGCGCGACTTATTGCATCATGATTGCATCATGCTCTGATTTGTTGACCCGTCGCCGCTCAAGGTTCGCCGTCCTTGAATGGCGGCTCTTTGTCGGGAGGCGCTCCTTGTTCGGCCATCGCCAGGATCATGGCGACGCCGACGTACGTCCCAGCGACCGCCGTCAGATCGACAACTTGCTGTTCGCCGAGAAGCCTCTTGGCGCGATCAAATAGCGCGTCGGACACCGCGTGTTTGGTCGTCAGGTCGGTCACGAAGTCGTAGACGACCTCTTCGTCGGGGCTCATGCCGGCGGGTCGCTTGTTGGCTTTCAGGTCGGCGATGATCGAATTGGCGAGGCCCGCTTTTTTCGCCAACGGGGCGTGGGCGAACCATTCCACCTGCGAGCGCCATTGCCGGCCGACGATGAGGATGGCCATTTCGTTGAGCTTGGTCGGCACGGACGTGCGCCAGCGCAGATAATCGAGCAGGTCGTACATGCGCTCAGCGTAGACCGGACTGCGCAACATCGGATTGTAGGGACCGCCGAGCCCGACGCTCGAGATCTTCACGATCTTCTCGCCGACCGGTCGCTGCTGGTCGTTGAGCTGTTCCAAGGTCAGCTGGGGAAATCTGGGCTCCTTGCCCTTGGCCGCGGAACTCGCCGTGTTCGCGGCAATCCAACCGAGCGGCATGGCGGCCATCAGGCATCCCGCAGCGATCAGCATTTGGCGCATAGGTTTCCTCCTTCCGCTCAATTATCCGTCGGGCCGCTTCGCGAAACTCCGCCTTGGACGCGGGCGCCTTCGACGGCGGCGTCGACCCCACCCACGTCAGTCGACCGCGTTCCGCGAGCGCAATTTCCGACCTGGTCGGCGCCAAGCGATATTCGGTGGGCGCGCGGGCGGGCGCCCCGGAGCCGAAGTCGGTGAGCCCGAGGCGGCTCGGACAGATGCTATATGATCGGCCTCAGAATGCCGAGAGAGGAAGTCGCCCGTGGCGCTCACCGTGCTGTACGTCGGCGGAACCGGACAGATTTCGCTGCCCTGCGTCTAGTGAAGCGTTTCCAGAACTCGAATCATATCTTGCCGATTGAGTTCCAACATTTCGGACGCGAGAGGCCAGGGCCGCCAGCGTGAAGCTTTGAGGAATTGATGGACGAGAGCAGGATGCTCTTCGCACGAGCGGCGCGGCGCGCTCTCATCGGACCCCTCACAAGCGCAACCCACCCCGGTTGGGGAAGGGAATCCTGGTCGCGTCTTACAACCCGGCCGCGCCCGGCCGCGCGCCCGGTTTTTGCCCACCTGTTCTTTCCCTGTTCCGTTCCGAAAGCGCCTGATAACGACCTGTTCCGGACGTTGGAAATTCCCTGTTCCGCGCCTGCGAGCCCCCACAACCGGCGGGTTGTAAAGCCAACAACGCCATGACATTGCAAGGCTTTCTGGAACGGAGCGACGACCGCGGAGAAAAAAATTCCCTGCTAGCAGGGAATTCGGATCGGCGGCGGCGGACCCGCGAGCGAGACGATTTTGAGCCGAATCGGCTTCCCGGGCGGGGTGGCCGCTTCGGATTTTGGAAGGCGGATGATCGCGGATGAGGGCGGCGGCCTTCGGAGCCTTCGCCCCCAAGAGTTCGCGCCCATTCAGGATGCGCGCGAACCTCAAGTCATCCCACCCTCATCAAGCGCTTGCAAAACTCGAATCATATCCCGCCGATGAAACCCCTACATTTCGGACGCGAGGGGCCACTCGTTGCCGGCGCGAAGTTTCAAGGAATCGATGGACTAGTACCGCTGCACAGTGATTATGACTCTTTGACCGGATAGGCTTTTTTGAGTTTTTCGCGAGCTTTTTCGGTTGTGAAGGTCCAGTCGATGGTCGCGCCTTCGTCGTTTCGACGTTTTTCCCAGGCGGCGATTTCCGAGACGAGGAAGCCCTTGTCCTCAATGCGCCGGTCGAGGCATTGGCCGCGCAGGACGCCGATCTCGATTTCGACCTTGTTCAGCCAACTGGCGTGTTTTGGCGTGTAGTGGAACTCGATCCGCTTGAGGATGCGGCGCGCCTCGTGCGCTGGGAAAGCGTCGTAGAGCGCGCCGGCGGAATGCGTTGAGAGATTGTCCATCACCAAGCGGATGATGGGAGCGAGCGGGTAGTGGAGATCGACCAGATCCCTCATGCACTCGGCGAAGTCCTTGTTGGTCCGGCGGTCGGTGACCTTGACCTTGCGCCAGGGACTGTTGGCGTCGAGGATGATGAAGAGGTTGACGGTTCCGTTCCGGCGGTACTCGCAATCGTAGCGTTCAAGCTGGCCGGGTTTGGCGGGGATCGGGTCTCTGACCTCGCCGATGAGTTGGGTTGGGCTTTCGTCGAAGCAGATCACCGGTCGCAGCGGATCCGGCGGCTCCGCATAGAGATCCAGCACATCCTCCATGCGCGCGACATACTCGCCGTCGACCTTGGGGATGCACCACATGGTTCGACGCCAGGGTTTGAGTTGGCTCTCCGCCAGCCTTCGTCGCACCGTCTCGCGCGAGAGATCGTCGTGATCGGTGAGTTTGACCATCTCATCGGCCAGGAGTTCGAGCGTCCAGCGGGCGCGCCCCGGAGGCGGCGCCGAGCAAGCGGTCGCCGCCAGAAGGGCCGTTTCCTTGATCGAGAGCTTACGTCCGGCTCCCGGACGTGGCTCGTCGCTGAGGGCGCCGTCGAGGTTGCCTTCGACGAAGCGGCGCTTGGTCCGATAGACGGTCGAACCGCTGACCCGAAGCGTCCCGGCGATCCCCTCATCCGAAATCCCCTTATCGGCCGCCAAGAGGATCTGCGCCCGCACAAGTTTGCGCGCCGCTAGCTTGCCGCCCTTGAGCATCCCCTCCAGTTCTTCACGCTCCTCCTGGCTGAGGTCGACCCGATATTTTATGTTCACCTGCGCCTCCGTTGCTCGGGGCGCAGGTGAATCCCTAATGAATCCGAAACTTGACCAAAACCCGGCCGCCGTGAGTCCGACCTTCACCGCCCTTCAGGGTCAGTACCTGGCGTTCATTCACGCCTACACCTGCATCTTCAGACAGCCGCCCGCCGAAGCCGACATGCAACGACACTTCAGCGTCACGCCGCCATCCGTTCATCAGATGGTCGTCACTCTCGAAAGGCTCGGCCTCATCACCCGAAAGCCGGGCATTCCTCGAAGCATCAAGCTCGCGCTCCCTGCCGAAGCCTTGCCCGTCTTACGCTAACTCATCAAACCGTCAGGATCACTGTGCAGAGGTACTAGGCGTCCGTCGCCGCCAACCATGACGTGTCGATCCTCAACCGGAACAAGACCGCCGCGCCTCTGCCCAAAGAGGTCAAGAGCGGCTGAAGGCGCCGGCGCCGGCCGAATCCGACCAGGATCGTCTGATCGATAGGATCATCGCCGCGCAAGACGGCGGGCGTCCGTAACTTGGCGCTGCACGCCTATGAGCCCTGCATGGCGAAGCCGGTCGGCAGGGCGCCGCGTCTATTCCGTCGCCTCCGGGCTCGCCGGCGCCGAAGCCGTCGCCTTGGCGTGGGCGATGGCGCTGCCGACGGTCGCAAGCGTCGACACGCCGCCGAGCTGCATCGTTTCGACCGCGGTCGAGGGCACGATGACGATGGTGGAATTGCTGCGCTTGAGGCCCTCGTACAGCATGTTCATCGCGCGCAGGTGGAAGGCGGTTGGATTGTCGGCGTAGGTTTTGGCGGCCTCGCCGAATTTCTCCGCGACCTGCCGCTCGGAATCGCCGAGAATGACGCGCGCCTGCCGCTCGCGCTCGGCCTGCGCCTGCATCGACATCGCATCCTGGAGGGCGGCCGGGATCTGCACGTCCTTCACCTCCACCGAGATGACATTGATCCCCCACGGTTCGGTGCGCGCGTCGATGATCCGCTGCAATTCCGCGCTCAGCTTCTCGCGCCCCTCCAGCATGTCGGCGAGCATCGTCTTGCCGATCACGTCGCGCAACGCCGTCTGCGCCGCCCAATTGATCGCCGAAACGTAATCGGCGACGTCGAGCGCGGCCTTCAGAGGGTCGATCACTTTCCAGAACAGGACTGCGTCGACGTCGACCGGCACGGTGTCGCGCGTCATCGTCTTTTCCGCCTTGAATGTCGCGGTGATGACGCGGATGTCGATCCGGTAGGCCACCATGTCGAGGATCGGAATAATGAGGAAGAGGCCGGGACCGGCGAGCCGGTTGAAGCGGCCGAGCCTCAGGACGACGATCCGCTCCCATTGGTTGGCGACCTTGACCGAATTGGCGATGATCGCGGCGACGACGAAGCCGAGGGCGGCGATCGTGACGCTCGCGCCGTAATCGCCGGCGTTCCCGACCGGGTAGGCTAGGAGAAGCCCGAGGCCGAACAGGATGACGAAGATCAGCCCGGGAAGCGCATTCCGCTGTGGCATGGGAAATCTCCCGCTTGCCGCCGTCCCTCATTTCATATGGGGATTCTTGTGTCCGGCGCCAGCCGCTTGCGGCGTCCGGCCACAGGCCCGGGCGTCGGTTGTCGGCGCTTGGCGCGCCTTTAACCGATTAACTCGAGATCGCTGACCCCCTTACTCGCGCGAGACACGCCCGGTGAGCGGAGCAGGCCCTCAAAATGGGATTGATATGAACGACATGGCGCGGACAAACGGCGTCAACTCGGCCAGCCTTGTTCGCGCGATCGCGGTGTGGGGGCCGGGCATTCTGGTCATGCTCGCCGACACCGACGCCGGCAATGTCGTCGCCGCGGCTCAGGCCGGCGCGCAATGGGGCTACCGGCTCCTGCCGCTGGTCCTCCTCTTGATCCCGATGCTCTACCTCGTGCAGGAGCTGACGGCGAGGCTCGGCGTCTTCACCGGGCGCGGCCATGCCGAGCTGATCCGCGAGCGCTTCGGCCTCGGCTGGGCGCTCGTGGCGGTGGCGGGTCTCGCGGCCGCCGCAATCGGTTCGCTGGTCACCGAGTTCACTGGCGTCGCCGGCATCGGCGAGTTGTTTGGCCTGTCGCGCAGCGTCACGCTGCCGATGGCGGCGGCGGCCCTGCTGGCGATCGTGGGCGCCGGCGCCTACCGGCGGGTCGAGCGCGCGGCGATCGTCATCGGCCTTTTCGAGCTCGCTTTTTTCGCCGTCGCCTGGGCGGCTCGGCCGAAGCTCGGGCAGATCGCGGCGGACGTTCTGAGCTTTCCGATCGGCGATCGGCAGTTTCTGTACATGGTCGCCGCGATCATCGGGGCGACCTTCAACCCGTGGATGATCTTCTACCAGCAGTCGGCGACGGTCGACAAAAAGCTGCGGCCGGGCGATCTCGGCCATGCGCGCGCCGACACCGCAATCGGCGCGGTCCTGACCCAGTCGCTCACCGGGGCGGTGCTGATCGCGGGCGCGGCGATCTTCGCCTATGGCGCCGAGCCCACGAGCCTCGACAGCGTCGGGGCGATCAGCGAAGCGCTGACGCCCGCGCTCGGCGTCGCAGCAGGCCGAATCGTGTTCGGGGCAGGGGTGCTCGGCGCCTCGATGGTGGCGGCGATCGTCGCCTCCCTGGCGCTCGCCTGGGGCGTGGGCGAGATCGCCGGTTATAAGCGCGCGCTGGAGCGCCGACCCTTCGCCGGGGGCTGGTTCGCCGCCGTCTATACGCTTTGCGTCCTCGGCGCCGCCTTCGCCGTCTGGACCTCCGCCGACCTCGTCTGGCTCAACATCGCCGCGCAGGTGCTCAACGCGTTCCTGATGCCGCTGGTGGTCGGCTTTCTCTTGGCGCTCGCCGCGACCCCGCGTTGCCGGAACCGTACCGGCTGCGCGGCTCGCGCCTCGCGATCACGCTGGGCGTCTGCGCCGTCGTCTCAGCGCTCGGGATCCTGGGCGGGATCGTCGGGCTCCTCTGACGCGCTCGCCGCGCCGCCTCCTCATCCCGCCGTTCAGTCCGGGGCCTCACGCCCGCTTCGCCGGCCGAACCCGCGTTTGACTCCGGCGCTCCGCCGCATAATCTCCCGGCCAAAACGCATCGGGAGAAACGCTTGAACGTCATCGTCTACGCCATACCGGTCTTCGTCGTCATGATGGCGGCGGAGTTCGCAGTCGGGCTGGCGACGGGACGTAATGTCTACCGCCTCAACGACGCGGTCGGGTCGCTGACGGCGGGCATCCTCAGCCAGGTTTCCGGCGTCTTCATGCTGGCGCTCAGCCTCGGCATTTATGTGCTGATCTATAATCGCTTTGCGCCGTTTAGGCCGCCTTCCGACGACTGGCGGGTCTTGGTCGGCGCGTTGGTCGCCTACGATTTCTTCTACTACTGGAACCACCGCATCGACCATGAGGTCGGCCTGTTCTGGGCGGCGCACGTCGTCCATCACCAGAGCGACCGATTCAATCTGTCGACGGCGCTGAGGCAGCCGAGCACCGGCGTTTTCCTGGGTTGGATCTTCTATCTGCCGATGGCGGTCGCCGGCGTGCCTCCGGTCGTGTTCGTCGGGGTCGGGCTGATCGATCTTCTCTACCAGTTCTGGATCCACACCGAGCTTGTCGGGCGGCTCGGCCGGTTCGACCGCGTGTTCGCCTCGCCCTCCAACCACCGGGTCCACCACGGGATCAACGATCGGTATCTCGACAAGAACTATGGCGGCATCTTCATCCTCTGGGACCGGCTGTTCGGCACTTTCGAGCTGGAGGTCGAGGCGCCGGTGTTCGGCGTCCGCGGGGGCCTCGCGACCTTTGATCCGATCGGCGCGAACCTCTCCTATTACGCGACCATGGCGGACCTCTGCCGCCGCGCGACCGACTGGCGCGACAAGCTCCGAGTGTGGGTCGCGCCGCCGGGCTGGGTTCCGGCCAACCTGAGGCCGACGGCGCCGCCGCCGCCGTTCGAACTGACGGCGGTCCGCCCGTACGATCCGCCCGCCAGACCGACGGCGTCGATCCTCGCCCTCGCCGCGCTCGCGGCGATGATCGGCGCGACCACGGCCTTTCTCGCCGTGGCGCCCGGCCTGCCGCTTGGCGCCGGCCTCGCCGTCTTCGCCGCGCTCGCCGCATCGCTGTGGGCCATGGGGGCGCTGCTCGACGGCCGGATCGCGATCCTCGAGGCGCTATTCGTCTTCGCCGGCGCGCTGACCTCGGCGTCTTACGCGCTCGGCTGGCCGACCGTGGAGTGGGTCGCCAAGCCCGCTGCGCTGGTCCTCCTGATCGCGTCCTTCGTTCCGCGTCCGGGACCGGCCGCAGTGAAGAGGCTTGTGCTGGCTGCCCTCGGCGCCTCGCTCGCGGGCGACGTCCTGCTCATGGCGCCGTCGCTGTTTGCGCCGGGGCTCGTCGCCTTCCTGATCGCGCAGGCGCTCTATATTCTCGCCCTCTCGCGCGGCGCCGGATTCTGGCCCTCGCGGACGGCGCTCGCGGCCGTCTTGGCTTTGGCGGCGCTCGCGCTCGCGGTCATCTGGCCCAGCGTCGGGGCTGCGCTCAGGGCGCCGATCGCCGCCTATGTCGCGATGCTCGGGCTCATGGTGGCGCAAGCGGCGGGTCGGGCAAGCGTGCTGCGAGCGGGCGCGTCGGTGCTGGTCGCCGTCGGCGCCGGTTTCTTCATGGTCTCGGACCTGACGCTGGCGCTTGCCACCTTTCACGCGTCGGCCTGGCCGGTGGATCAGGCGACGCTGCCGACCTATTATCTGGCGCAAGGGCTGATCGCCTTCTTCATCCTGCCCCGGGGCTCTTCCGATGACTGATGCGAGACGCAGCGTTTGCGTGGTGATCGGGGCGGGCGACGGCCTCGGCGCTTCGGTCGCGCGCGCCTTCGCGCGAGAGGGCCTCGGCGTTGTCGTGACCCGCCGCCCGCGCCACGTCGAGCAGCTGGAGATGCTCGCGTCGAGCATCCGCGCCGAGGGCGGGGAAGCGCACGCGATCGGGCTCGACGCGCGCAACGAGGCCGATGTCGTGTCCTTCTTCGACGCGGTCGAGCGCACGATCGGGCCAATCGAGGTCCTGGTCTTCAACATCGGCGCCAACGTGAGCTTTCCGGTGGTCGAGACGACAGCGCAGGTCTATTCCAAGGTCTGGGAGATGGCGGCGTTCGCGGGCTTCCTGGCGGGCCGCGAGGCGGCGCGCGTGATGGTCCCGCGGGGCAGGGGGACGATGCTCTTCACCGGCGCCACCGCGAGCCTGCGCGGCGGCGCGGGCTTCTCCGCCTTCGCCGGCGCCAAGCATGCACTGCGGGCGCTGGCGCAGTCTCTCGCGCGCGAACTGGGTCCGAAGGGCGTGCATGTCGCCCATATCGTCATCGACGGGGCGATCGACGGCGCATTCATCCGCGGCCTGATGCCCGACGCCCCCGAAAAGCGCGCCCGCGAGGAGATTCTGGTCCCGGACGCGATCGCGAAAAACTATGTCTGGCTGCACCGCCAAGAGCGGAGCGCCTGGACCTTCGAAATGGACCTGAGGCCTTGGACGGAGCCGTGGTGATGACGCCTACCATCGAATTCATCTTCGACTTCGCCAGCCCGAACGCCTACATGGCCTATCGGGCGCTGCCGCCGATCCTCGAGCGCACAAGGGCGAAACTCGACATCAACCCTTGCCTGCTCGGCGGCATCTTCAAGGCGACCGGCAACAAGGCGCCCTTCCTCGCCTTCGCGCCGATCAAGGGCAAGTTCGAATACGAGCTCTTGGAGATCAAGCGCTTCGCCACCCGGCACAAGCTCGACAAGTATCGCCTCAATCCGCATTTCCCGGTCATTTCGCTGATGCTGATGCGGGGTTACATCGCCGCGCGCGCGGCGGGCGTCGGGCCGGCATTTCTCGAGATGGGCCTCAGGGGCATGTGGGAGGACGGGCTCAAGCTCGACGATCCCGAAGTGCTGAAGGGCGCGATCGACGCCGCCGGCCTCGATGCGGCGAGCCTTCTCGCCGCCGCGCAGAGCGATCCGGTCAAGCAGACCCTCGCCGACAATACCGCTGCCGCGGTTGCTCGTGGCGTGTTCGGCGTTCCGACATTTTTCGTGGGCTCGGAGATGTTCTTCGGCAAGGAGCGCCTGGGCCAGGTCGAGGAGGCGGTCGAGGCGGCGAAGGCGGCGGCCTGAAGAGGTCGGAAGCGAAATCGCTTGGTTTCAGGGTTGGCCGGCGACGATTCGAATTCTCTGCTAGCAGGGAATTTTTTTGCGCCGCAGTCGACGCTCTGTGCCATAAAGTCCTGCAATGTCATGGCGTTGCCTGATTTGCAATCCGCCGGTTGCGGTCTCGAGCGGGCGCGGAACAGGGAATTTCCAGCGACCGAAACAGGGAAAGAACAGGCGCGTTCGGAGCGGATCAGGGAAAGAACAGGTGGGGAAAACGAGGGCGCACGACCGGGCGCGACCGGGTTGTAAGGCAGGGCCCGGATTCCCTTCCCCGCAGATCGAATGTGGATGCAACGCCGCGCCGAACGGCGACAGTGGCGGCCCTTGCCGGAATCGATCGCTTGGCCCCGAACCGGCACGGCAGACGCGCAGCCCTCCGACTGCCCGAGCGATCAAATGTGGATGCAGTCAATCGTCCGGTCCCCCGTCTGAAGCGCGGGCATAAGCGGTGCGAGGCAAATATTCAACTCCTGGCGGCGCTTCTCGCCTTTTGAGTGGACCCCTGGCGCCGGGCGGGCCTATAAGCGCCCTGGCTGGGTCGCTGTCATGTTAGCTGTCGGAAATCGAAGTCGAATCCGCCGCCCGAAGGCGGCCCGGGAAAGCGAAGCGATCAGCCGCCGCGCCAACGCCCCCCGCGAATGGAGCCGCTGCTGGATGACTTCCCCCCAACGTTGGAGAGCCGATTGACGCGGATCCGCTTTGAGGCGCACCGGGTCTAGGAGCCCAGCAATGCCCGGCACAAGTCAACCTGGCAGGCGTGAACCGGGGCCTCTCGCGGTGTTGCGGCTCGAGGGGATTTGCAAATCGTTCGGGCCGGTGCGCGCCCTGGAGGACGTCACCTTCGACGTTCTGCCCGGCCGGGTGCATGGCCTCGTAGGCGAGAACGGGGCCGGCAAATCGACGCTGGTGCAGATCATCACCGGCCTGGCGCAGCCGGATTCGGGACGCGTGTTGCTGGCCGGCCAACCGGCCCGGTTCCGAACCCCCATCGAGGCGCGAGCCGCGGGCGTCGCCGCCGTTTATCAAGACCCGAAGCTGTTTCCCCACATGTCGGTGGCCGAGAACATCGCGCTCGGCGCCTATCCGACGCTGCCGATCGGGGTGGTCAACCGCAGGAAAATGCACGCCACGGCCAGCGCGTTGCTGCAGCAACTCGGTTCCGACATCGACCCGCGCGCTCTGGTGGCGGGGTTGTCTTACGCAGAACACCAGTTCGTCGAGATCGCCCGCGCGCTGTCGGCGGATGTGCGTGTCCTGATCCTCGACGAACCGACCTCGGCGCTCACTCCGGCGGAAGCCGAGCGGCTGTTCCGTGTCGTGCGCACACTGCGCGACCGTGGCACGGCGATCATCCTCATTTCCCATCGACTCGAGGAGATCATGACGGTCTGCGACGATATTACGGTGTTGCGGGATCGCCGCCACGTGGCGACAAAGCCGGCTGCGGAGGTGGACCGCGCGAGTCTCGTGCAGATGATGGTCGGCCGGCCGTTGGAGACGCTGTTCACCCGGGGCGAGGCGCCCGCGCTCGGCGAGGAAGCGTTGCGGGTCGAGACTCTCTCGCTTGTCGGCGTTTTCACAGACGTCTCCTTTTCGGTGCGCGCCGGCGAGATCGTCGGCATGGGGGGGCTGGTGGGCGCGGGACGCTCCGAGATCGCGCAGACCGTTTTCGGCGTGACGCCTCCGACTTCGGGACGGGTCTTTCTGCGAGGCCGCGAGGTCCACCCGCGCAGTCCCGGGCAAATGCTTTCGCTCGGCCTCGCATACTTGCCCGAGGATCGCGACCGCGACGGGCTCATCATGCCCGAAACGATCACGCACAACATCACGCTGCCGATCGTTCGGTCGCTGGCGCGCTGGAGTTTCGTCGATCGAGCCCGTGAGCGACGTTTGGCCGAGGACGCAGCGGCGACCTATCGGGTCCTGACGCCGTCGGTGGAGCAGATCGTCTCGTCGCTGTCCGGCGGCAACCGGCAAAAGGTGGCGTTCGCCAAGTGGCTGACCACCAACCCGGCGGCGCTCATCCTCGATGAACCCACGCACGGCATCGACATCGGCAGCAAGGCGCAAGTGCACGAAATGATCACCCAGCTCGCCAGCAAGGGGCTGGCGGTCTTGCTTATCTCTTCGGACCTACCGGAATTGATCGCGATGAGCGACCGCATCCTGGTTATCGCCGAAGGCGCGCTGGTCGGCGAGTTCAGCCACGCCGAAGCGACGCAGGAAAAGGTGATGATGGCCGCGGCGCAACAAGGCGCGAGGGCGCGGCGGTGAGCGCGCAGGACGCGGCCACGGTCGCGAACCGCAAGGGCTCACGTCAAGTCATCGAGTTCGTTCTGCGGCTGCGCGAGGCCGGCGTGCTGGTGTTCCTGGCGGCGCTGGTCGCATTGTTCTCTGTGTTGACGAGCACATTTCTGACGACCCAGAATCTCACCACCGTCGCCTCCTCGGCGGCGATCCTCGCGATCGCGGCGTGTGCGCAGGGCGTCGTTCTGCTGACGCGAAATCTGGACGTCTCGGTCGGCTCGATGATGGGCTTTGCGGCGTACCTCACCGCCGATTTCGCCGCGAACCATCCGGCCATCGCGCCGTGGGAGCTGGTGCTGATCCCGCTCGCGATCGGCGCCGCGCTCGGCGCCGTCAACGGCCTGCTGGTGGCTTACGGCAAGGTCCCGGCTCTGATCGCGACGCTCGGCACCATGTCGCTCTATCGGGGTCTCACCTACGTCTACGCGCGCGGGCAGGAGGTGACGTCGAATCGCCTGCCGCCCTGGATGCTGACCAGCGTTGACGCGCGGATTGCCGGAGTGCCGCTGCTGGTGGCGGCGGCGACGGCGATCGTCGTCATGGTCTGGGTGTTCTTGCAATACTATCCCTGGGGACGGCGCATCTACGCGGTCGGATCCAATCCGCTGGCCAGCTTCTATTTCGGACTCCGGGCGGAGCGGGTCGTGCTGCTCGCCTACACCCTGTGCGGTCTCTTGTGCGGCGCGGCGGGGCTGCTCTATGCGGCGCGCGTCGGCACGGTCACGGTGGTGTTGGCCTCCGGCTGGGAGATGAGTTCGCTGGCCGCCGCCGTGATCGGCGGCGTGAGCGTCTCCGGGGGCACGGGGTCGGTCATCGGAGCCGCGCTTGGCGCGGTGGTGCTCGCGACCATCGACAACGGCCTGGTGCTCCTCGCCGTGCCGGAGTTCTGGCGCATGTTCATTCAGGGCGTGGCGATCGTCGCGGCGGTGGCGGCCGACGCGGTGATCGCGTCGGGCATCCGCGCTTCGCTTCGCACACGGGGAGCGAAGTGAAGCACGAGAGAACCAAAAAACCGGTTCGAGCCCAGTGGCCCGCCTGGGAGCTGACGCTCGGCGCGTTGATCGTGGCCGCGGGCGTCTGGTCCACGACGCTTTCGCCGTACTATCTGAGCCTCGACCAAATTTTCGGCTCGACGCGGTTCTTCATCATCCCCGGGTTGCTGGCGCTCGGGTTGGCGATAGTGGTGTCGCTCGGCGAGATCGACATCTCGCTCGCCTCAACGGTCGCGGTCGGCGCCGTCGCGCTGTCGAAGTTTTCCATGCTCGGCGTTCCCATCGGCTTTGCCGCAGGGGCCGTGATCGCGATCGGAGCGCTGCTTGGAACTCTGAACGGCGTGCTGGTCGCGCGATTTCGTCTGCCCTCGCTCGCCGTTACGCTCGGCGCCATGGGCGCTTACCGCGGCCTCGCCTTCATCATCGGCAGCGAAGTCGGCTACACGGACTTCAACGACTCCTATCGTTGGCTCGGCTCGACGCGGCTATTCGGCGACATCGTTCCGGTGTCCCTGCTGGTTTTCGCTGTGATGGCGGTCGCCGTGTGGCTGCTGATGCATCGCACGGTGTTCGGTCGATATTGTTTCTCGATCGGACTCAACCGGGACGCGTCGTGGTTCGCCGGCGTGAACGTGGTGAAGATCAAGATCTGCGCCTATGCGCTGGCGAGCGCGCTGGCCGGGCTGGCGGCCCTGGTGTGGGTGGGGCAGTACGGCTCGGCGCGCGGCGACAACGCGGACGGCTCTATTCTTTTCGTCGTCACCGCCGTCGTGCTTGGCGGCATGGATATCAACGGCGGACGCGGCACAATCAGCGGCGTGGTGCTCGCGTTGCTGCTGCTCGGCACCATCCGCAACGGAATGGGGCTCGCCAACATCGGCGGCCCAACACAGACAGTCGTGCTCGGTTTCCTGCTCGTCGGCGGCGTGCTCCGTCCGGCGTTTGCGGCGGCGCTGGCGCGTCTGCGGCGTCCCGAAAGCGCGGACGTCTGAAGCGTGACTGGGTGAATGAAAGAAGCTGAAGGAGGAATAGGATGTTGAACCGTAGAGAACTGGGGATGCTGGGGGCAGGTTTGGTCGTGTCCGGTCTGGCGCCGCGCCTGGCGATGGCCAAGGACTCTGGCTTCAAGATCATGATGACGCCAAAATGGACCGGCTTTCCCTATTTCGAGCTGACCGGCGACGGCGCGAAAGCCGCAGCCAAAGAGCTTGGCGATACGCTGATCTACGCCGGCGCCGATCATGCGGACGTATCGCTGCAAGTCGAAACGCTGCAGAACTTCGTGAACCAGAAGCCCGACGCCATTATCCTTGCGGCGATCGATCTCAACGCCGTCGCGCCGGTGCTTGAGGACGCCCGCAAGAAAGGCATCGTTGTCGCGACCTACGACGCCGACGCTGCAGTGCCGGCGCGCGACATGTTCGTCAACCAGCTTTCCTACGAACAGGCTGCGAAGGTCATGCTGGATGCGGCTTTGATCGACGTTCCCGAGGGCGGCGAGATCGCCTTCGTGGCCGCGTCTCCGACGTCGCCCAACCACATGGCGCACATCAAGATCATGACCGAGCTGACCAAGAGCGATCCGAAGTACCAGGTCTTCAAGGTCGTCGACACGCAGTTTGCCGGGGACGACGACGCGAAGAGTTACGATGTGGCGGTGAACCTGATGCAGGCGCATCCGAACCTGAAGGTGATCATCTCCTCGTCGGCGGTCAGCGCTCCCGCGGCGGCGCGCGCGATCGAGGCGAGCGGGCACGTCGGCAAGGTGTACGCCACCGGCTTTGCGCTCCCGAGCGCGATCAAGCGCTACCTCGAGAACGGCTCGCAGAAGGCGTTTGCGTTCTGGGACCCGTTCGAGCTCGGTTACGTCGCCGCCTATGAAACGCACATGAAACTCGCCGGCAAGTTCGACCCGTCGAAGGTGGGCGCGACGATCGAGGTGCCGAAAGCCAACGCGACGTTCACGGCCGGCAAGGACGGCGAGGTGGTCTACGGCAAGCCGTTGATCTTCACCAAGGATACAGTCGGCAAGTACAACTTCTGAGGACGGCGGCGGCGTCCTGTCGCTCCTTGCGCCGGGACGCCGCGCACGCTCCCGTATTTTCAAGCCGTTGCGGCTACAAACGCCGATCCGTTCTGCACGAGGCCACTTCGCCCCGGTCAGTGGAGTCGGGGCTGTAGCCGCGCTCGCTGAGCGCGGGCCGCGGTCATCGACCGCGGCTACAAAGGCCGTTCCACTCTGCACGAGGCCACTTCGCCCCGGTCAGTGCAGCAACGGCGCTCCGTCGGGCTTCGCGCCGCAGAGCGACACTTCGAGGCCGAGATCGGCCGCGAGCGCCGCCTTGGCCGCCATCGCGAAGTCGGCGTCCGCCTCCGAGTTGGCGTAGGCGACCTGGATATGGTTCGCCTTGTGGCGGGCCATCAGCTGGTCGCGCGACACGCCGTGCAGCACGGCGTGCATGATCGGCCATTGCGGCGTGGTGTCGTTCCAGCGCCGCTCCGTCTCCGCCTTCGGCAGTTCGACGACATGGGCGCGCCCCAGATCCATCTTGAGCCGGCCGGACTCGACGAAGATCCGCGACCAGACGATTGGTCCGGGCTTGGCGATCCCGCGCACGGTGCCGCCGCCGAGGCGGAAATACATGGGCGGCTGGCGCAGGCTGTCGCTGCCCGCCCATCCCCCAATGTGATGGGCCGGCGGCGCCGCGCCGGAGATCTCGAACACCCAGACATAATCCTTGGTCGTCCCGCTGCGGTCGGGGTCGCCCCAGCGAATGTCGTGCAGCGTCGTCTCGACCGGCTGGCCGAGAGCGCGATGGACGCGGTTGGTGAAGAGGGCGTCGAGGCCCGCGCACTCGTCCACCTCGTTGAAATGCACGATCGCTTGGCCGTCGCGGATCACGCGGCCATCAAGGGTCTTCACCGGCGGGCGGTCGTCGTTGTTGAGCAGGCCCTCGGCGAGATCGGAGGCCGGCATCAGGTCCTTCATGCCCTGCTGGTACTGGATGCCGATCATGTCGCAACCAAAGGTTTCGGCGATCCGGGCGGCGGCGATGTACATGCGGCACTGGTCGAAGACCTGGTCGATGGTGAGGTCGGTCGCCGGATCCTTGCCGAAATGAAACGTCATGCCTCTGGCGACGAGCCAGTCGTAGACGGCCCGGGCGTCGGCTTCGGGCACCTCGCGCGAGGCCGCATAGAGCGCCGACTGCGACAGGCGTTCCTTGAACACGCCGATCGGGAACAGGAGTTCGTCGGGGATGATGCCGTTGTACATCCCCATGCAGCCTTCGTCGAATATGCCCATGATCGCCCGGCGCTGGCGGAAGCTCGCCGCGACTTCGCGCGCGGCGGTCGCCGCTTTGCCCGGGACGGCGGCCGAATCGAAGGCGTGGACATGCGAGAGGTCATGCGTGACGCGACCCTCGGTCAGCCACTGATTGAGCTTGGCTTTGAACGGCGCGTCGGTGAAGGTCTCGCTCCACAGGGTGGAGTAGGGGACGCCGGCCTTGGTCAGCGAGCCGTTGAGGTTCAGCATGCCGACGAGACCGGGCCACTGGCCGGACCAGTTGGCGACGGTCAGGATCGGCGCGCGATGGCCGATCAGGCCGGGAAGAACGTGGTTGGTGTACTGCCAGACCGCCTCGGCCACGATGATCGGCGTGCCCGAATCGATCTTGGCGAAGATCTCGAGGCCTTCCTTCTGGCTGGCAATGAAGCCGTGCTTGCGGGCTGGGTCATATGGGTGGGCGCGCTCGACCTCGACGTCGCAGGCCGCCAGCGCCTCGACGACCTGCTTCTCCATCGCGGCCTGCGCCGGCCAGCAGGTTTCGTTGGCGCTCTGGCGCAAATCGCCGCTCGCCGCCATCAGGACTTTCTTGCGCGGAGCCATTCTTTTTCTCCCTGTGTCGCGTCGCCGCTCGGACGCGGGGCGCGCTCGCCGGTTCGGAAGCAGGACGGACCCCGCCCGAAGCGCCCGCGGACCCGGCGGGTCCGTCGTACGCCTTCGGCTTGCGCGCGATTGCATCAAACCGCCCTTGAGGGGTCAAGGGCGCCGGCCGCCTTTAGCGGCTCCGAGCGCGTGCGAATTGACGCGGCTCAAAAGCGGCGGCGATTTAAGAGCCTGGCGTCCCGCGGCAATTCAGCCTCGGCTCAGGTCCGGACAAGGAAAGCGGTTGATTTTTTCGCCTGTCTCTGATTGATAGCCGCGCATGCGAACGCAGCCGACGACCCTGCAACTTATTCGCCCGGCGCTCTGAGAGCGCCGGGACGCGCCTCTTCGCTTCGAATTTCCCATCTGAACGGGTCAATTGCGGACGGCGTTTTCGCCGGGCCGCAGCTCAAGTTTCCAGGGTTCGTCATGACCGCCGTATCCAACTCCAAAATGCCTGTTTCCAAATATCGCGCCTTCCAGCCGATCGTCCTGCCCGATCGCCAGTGGCCCTCGCGCGTCATCGACAAAGCGCCGACTTGGTGCTCGGTCGATCTGCGCGACGGCAATCAGGCCCTCGTCGAGCCGATGGGCGTCGAGCGCAAGAACCGCATGTTCCGCCTGCTCGCCGAGATGGGCTTCAGGGAGATCGAGGTCGCCTTTCCTTCGGCCTCGCAGACCGACTTCGATTTCGTCCGCTCGATCATCGAGGGAGGCTTAATCCCCGAGGGCGTGGCGATCCAGGCGCTCACCCAGTGCCGGCCGGAGCTGATCGAGCGCACCTTCGAGGCGGTGAAAGGGGCGAAGGCCGTCATCGTCCACTTCTACAACTCGACCTCGACCTTGCAGCGCGAGGTCGTCTTCCGCACCGACATGAAGGGCGTGACCGAGATCGCGGTCGCCGCCGCAAGGCAGGTCAAGGCGCTCGCCAAGGCCTATCCGGAGACCGCCTTCCAGTTCGAGTACTCGCCCGAGAGCTTTACCGGCACCGAGCTCGAGTTCGCGCTCGACATCTGCGAAGCAGTCAAGGACGTGATCCGTCCGACGCCGCAGAACAAGCTGATCCTCAACCTGCCGGCGACCGTCGAGATGGCGACGCCCAACACCTACGCCGACCAGTTCGAGTGGTTCGGCCGCCACGTCTCCGATCGCGACAGCGTCCTCCTCTCGGTCCACCCGCACAACGATCGCGGCACGGCCGTGGCGGCGGCGGAGCTGGCGCTCATGGCCGGCGCCGACCGGGTCGAGGGGACGCTGTTCGGCAATGGCGAGCGCACCGGCAATGTCGACATCGTCACCATGGCGCTGAACCTGTTCACCCAAGGGGTGGACCCCGGGCTCGACCTGCGCGACGTGAACCGAGTCAAGGAGATCGTCGAGTACTGCAACCAGCTGCCCGTGCACCAGCGCCACCCCTATGTCGGCGAACTCGTCTACACCGCCTTCTCCGGCTCGCATCAGGACGCGATCAAGAAGGGCTTCGAGGCGCAGGCCAGGCGCAACGACCCGCTGTTCCTCGTGCCCTACCTGCCAATCGATCCGAAAGACGTCGGCCGCGACTACGAGGCCGTCATCCGCATCAACAGCCAGTCCGGCAAGGGCGGCATGGCCTATATCCTCAAGGCCGATCACGGCCTCGACCTGCCGCGCACGCTGCAGGTCGAGTTCTCCAAGATCGCCCAGGAATTGATGGACGCCGAGGGCAAGGAACTGACCTCGCCGGAGCTGTGGGCGCTGTTTCGCCAGTCCTTCCTGCTCGACGACGCCCCGATCACGCTCATCAAGCAGCAGACCGTCCCGACCAGCCCGGACAACCGCGAACTCGTCGCCACGCTGCGCAGAGCCGACGGGACGACCTTCGCCATCGAGGGCGAGGGCAACGGCCCGATCGACGCTTTCGTTGATGCGTTGAAGAAGGCGTTCGGGATCGAGTTCTCGTTCATCGACTATTCGGAGCATGCCGTCGGCCGCGGCGCCAACGCCACTGCCGCGAGCTATGTCGAGATTCATGACGGCGACGACCGGGCGCTCCACGGCGTCGGCATGGACCCGAACATCGTCATGGCCTCGCTCAAGGCGACGCTTGGCGCCGTCCTGAGGCTGATGCGGCGGGAGGGCCGAATCTAGCGGCGCGAGCATCATGGCGGAGGGGCGGCGTCTCGCCGCCCTCGCGGCGCGACCTTGGCCAATGGACGGCACGCGTCTCGCGCGCCTTGAGGCGTTCCCATCACATCTTTGAGAGCCGGCGACGTCGGGGAACCGGGCGACGCGTTGCGCGTTGATCGGGCGATGGCGCTGCGGCTTTGGGCCGTGGGCCGCGACCTCCGGTGGACCCTCGCAAGGGATCGACCGGAGCCCGTGAATGGAGAGATGCCATGAGAACCACACTGACGGCGTTGATTTCCGCCGGCTCGTTTTGCGCGCTTGCGTCGGCCGCCTCGGCCCAGACGATCCCGTCGAACACGGGCGCGCCCCCATACAGCTACGAGAGCCAACTCCCGCCTCAGCCTGCCGCGGTGGGGAGCTGCGACATTGTCGCCGGCAACCGCGTCTGCAGCGCCAATCCCACTTACGCCGCCCCGGCCCCGGGGTATTCGCCCGGTTACGGGCCGGTCGGCGCGATTGTGGCTGCGCCATTCGATGCGGCAGGCACGGTTGTGACGGCGCCGTTTGGGATGTTCGGGGCGGCGCCGGGGACGCCGGTCGTTTACGGAGGCGGCGCAGGGACCCCGTACGTCGGCGGGAGCATGACGAACCCGGCCGCCGCCGGCACGGCGATCTACAGCTACGAGAGCCGCGTCCCGCCGCAGCCCGGCGCGATCGGCTACTGCGACCTCATCGCGGGCAACCACGTCTGCTTTACCGGCCCGTAAAGGTTTCAGAAAGCGGCGCGGAATGGCCCGCGCGGCGATCGGGGCGGCCTCGGCCGCCCCCACTTCGTTCTTGTCGAGTTCAATCCGCGCTGACGATTGAGCGCCGGCAGCAACTACAGCACCACCACCTTCGTACCCTTCGCCACGCGTCCGTAAAGGTCGATCACGTCGGCGTTGAGCATGCGGATGCAGCCCGACGAGACGGCATGGCCGATTGACTTCGGCTCATTGGTGCCGTGGATCCGGAACAGCGTGTCCTTGTTGTCCTGGAAGAGATAGAGCGCGCGTGCGCCAAGCGGATTGTCGAGGCCGCCGTCGAGATGGGGCGGCAGTTCCGGGCTGCGCTCCAGCATTTCCGGCGGGGGTGTCCATCCTGGCCAATAGGCCTTCCGGCCGATCTCCGCCACGCCCTTCCAGGCGAAGCCCTGGCGGCCGACGCCGATGCCGTATTCCATCGCCTGCCCGTCGCCAAGCGACAGATAGAGCTTGCGCAGCCTGGTGTTGATCGTCAGCGTGCCGGGCGCTTCTCCGGTGGGGTCGCGGACGACGCGGCGGGTTGTCCGGCCGAGGTCGACGTCGCCGTCGAGATCGACCGGGGTCGAATAGGCAGGGTCGGCGTCAGGCGGCAACGTGACCGTTTGGACCCCGGACGGCAGCGGGACGGTCTGGACCCCGTAGGGGGGTTGAATGTGCGGGGCCGCGGTCGGCGGCTGCCCGAACGGCCACAGCGTCTGCGCCAAAGCCGGCCCCGGGCGCGGCGCCGTGACAACGAGGGCGAGGGCCGCGAGCAGCGCTGCGCGCCGGGTAGACATGACGAGCGTCGCGCGCTGAGGGGACATGACGGGCTTCCGCTTCGTTGACCGGTCGAGGACGAGGACCTGGACATCGAAAAGGATTGCGGCAAATTGACGAAGGTCAATTCCGTTTCGGACACAGGGCGCCCCAGGACGCACGTCAAAGCGGCGCCAATTCAGCAAGGATCCCATTCATGCCCCTCCATCCCGCCCTTCAACCCGGCCGCGTCGCTGTCATCACCGGCGCGGCGAGCGGCATCGGCCTCGCCGCGGCGGAAGCCTTCGTCCGCCTCGGCATGAATGTCATGCTGGCCGACGCGAACGCGGCTGCGCTCGAAAACGCCGAGGCTCGTATCGTGGCGGCCGCAGCCGACAAGTGCCGCGTGCGCCTCTGCGTCGTCGACGTCAGCGACCGCAAAGACGTCGAGCGGCTGCGGGACCTCGCCTACGAGGACTTCGGCGAGGTCGCCGTCCTGATGAACAACGCCGGAATCGGCGGCGGGGGCGGCGTGCTCGGCGACCTCGCCAAATGGCGACGGCTCATCGACGTCAACCTGTGGGGCGTCGTCCACGGCATCAACGTCTTCGCCCCGGCGATGATCAAGCAAGGGACCCCGGCGGCGATCGTCAGCACCGGCTCCAAGCAGGGCATCACCTGTCCGCCGGGAGACGCGGCCTACAACGTGTCGAAGGCCGGCGTGAAGGTCGCGACCGAGGCGCTCGCCTACGAATTGCGCACCCTCGAAGGCTGCAAGGTCAGCGCGCATCTTCTGATCCCCGGCTTCACCTTCACCGGGATGACCCGGCCGGGCGGCGGCGAGAAGCCGGCGGGCGCGTGGACGGCGGCTCAGGTCGCCGATTTCCTGATCGAGCGGATGTCGGAGGGCGACTTCTATATCCTGTGTCCGGACAACGAGGTCAGCCGCGAGGACGACGCCCGGCGGATCTTGTGGGCGGCGGGCGACATCGTAGAGAACCGGCCGCCGCTGTCGCGCTGGCATCCGGACTACAAGGCCGCCTTCGCCGAATTCGCCGAACGCGCGCCGGCAAAATAGCTGCGGCCTGCCGTCGATGGGCCCGGTCGGTCGTCGATTGCGACGAAACCATCGTCGGAGTGGATAACCGCGGACGTGCGCGGCGAGGCGCGTCGTCCCGTGTATAACGCCAGCTCCTGCAGACGGAGGCGCGCATGGAGAATCTCCCGCTGAGCAAAGCGTTCACGCTGATCGAACCGGGGCCGGTTGTCCTGGTCACGACGAACGACGGTCAAAAAGATAACGTCATGACCGTTTCGTGGACCATGGTGTTGGACTTTTCCGCCTCATTCGCGCTGGCTACCGGACCCTGGAACTATTCTTATGGGGCGCTTCAGCATTCGAGGGAGTGTGTGCTGGCGATTCCGGCGGTTGACCTCTTGAATACGGTCGTCGCCGTAGGAACCTGCTCAGGAAGAGATACCGACAAGTTCGAGAAGTTCGGATTGACCCGGGCCAAGGCCGAACGCGTCCGGCCGCCGCTGATCGAGGGGTGCCTCGCCAATATCGAATGTCGGGTCATTGATATCATCGAACGACAGGGCATCGTCGTGCTCGAAGGCGTCGCCGCGCACTACGACGGCTCCCACAAGGAAAAACGGATGATCCACGCCGTTGGGGACGGCTCGTTTATCGCCGATGGGCGCAGGTTCGACAGGCGGGAGATGATGCGTTCGAAACTCCCGAACGGAGTTTAGGCGTCGCTCCGCGCGCAAAGATGGACTTTGCTTCGTTTGCGATGACGGCCGGCGCTTGCGCCGGACCAGCGAGGCCGCGACGGGCGCGCGTCTCGCGCGCCCTGAGCGGCGGAACGCCGCCATTCGAATCTTCAACCCTCGGCGCCGCCCGCGAGCCGCGCGGCCAAATCCTCGATTCGCGCCCCAAGCCCGTCCAGCGTGGCGGCGATCGCCTCGGCGCGGGTCGCGTCGCCCTGGGCCTGCTCGCGCTCGGACGCGGCCGCCTCGCGCGCCTCGGCCAGCTGGTCGGCGAAAGTGAGCGCCGCCATGACCACGAGCCGCTGGTCGCCGATCTCGCCGAAGGCGCGGCGCAATTCGTTGATCTTCTCGTCGACCATGCCGGCGATCTGCTCGAGCTTGGCCTCCTCGCCCTCGTTGCAGGCGAGGCGATACTTGCGGTTGTCGATCGTCACCGAAACCTGCGCCATGGCGCGACCCTTTCTCTCGAGGGACCTTCGGGTTAGTCCGCCGGCGGATCCAGGCGATCGATGACCCGCGCGATCGTCTGGGCCGCGCGGGCGAGCCATGCGCCGGCCTCGACGCTGGCGGCGTCGAGCGCCCGCGAGCGGTCAAGCGCAGCGTCGAGTTCGACGGCCAGGCGCGAGCGGTCGTCCTGCATCAGGGCGAACTCCTCCTCGGCGTTGGCGCGCGCCTCATCGTGGCGCATCCGCCGCTCGGCCGCTCTTTCAAGCAAGCCGACGGCCGCGGCGAGCCGGGTCAAGGACCGGTCGAGATTGTCCAAGGAGGTTTCGCTTCCATCCATTGCGACACTTTGTTTACGCGATGCTTGAACGAGTCGCAACGAGACCGAATTGCGGTCGGCCCGCCGAAAGGCTAGTGATCGTAGCCGGACCGGAAGCGCTTCCTCAGCGGGCGCTCATTCAACGCAACCAAGGCACCAGGAGAGCCACGATGGCGACGAGTCCGACACACGATTTCATGGCCAATGCGATCCGTTTCCTCGCTGTGGACGCGGTGGAAAAAGCCAAGAGCGGACACCCCGGTCTGCCGATGGGCATGGCCGACGTCGCGACCGTGCTTTTTCGCGACGTCCTCAAGTTCGACGCCGCGGATCCGCACTGGCCGGACCGGGACCGGTTCGTGCTGTCGGGCGGCCACGGCTCGATGCTGCTCTATGCGCTCCTCTATCTGACGGGCGTCGGCGGCGACAAAGGCCTGACCATCGAGGATCTGGAGGCGTTCCGCCAGGTCGGGTCCAGGACGCCCGGGCATCCCGAGTACGGTCACGCGCCGGGTGTGGAAACGACGACCGGTCCGCTCGGGCAGGGGATCTCGACTGCGGTCGGCATGGCGCTCGCCGAGCGGATGATGGCGGCGCAATTCCCGTCCGTCGTCGATCATCTCACTTATGTGCTCGCCTCGGATGGCGATCTCATGGAAGGCGTCAGCCACGAGGCCATCGCCATCGCCGGCCACTACAGGCTTTCCAAGCTCATCGTGTTTTGGGACAACAATGACGTTTCGATCGATGGGAGGGTTTCCGTCCTCAACGACAATGTCGATCAAGTTGCACGCTTCCAGGCGGCCGGCTGGAATGCGAGCCACATCGACGGACGGGACACCACCGCGATCTTGAGCGCGGTGCGCGCCGCGCAGAGCTCCGACAAGCCGACGATGATCGCCTGCAAGACGACGATCGGCTTCGGTCTCCCGACCAAGCAGGGAACGAACAAGGCGCACGGCGAGGCGGCCGGCGCGGCCGAGATCGCGGGCGCGCGGAAGAACCTGAGCTGGCCGTACGATCCGTTCGTGATCCCGGACGACGTGCTTGCGGCGTGGCGGGACGCGGGCGCGCGCGGCGCGCCCCAGCGCGAGGCCTGGCAGAAAAGGCTCGCGGAGCTCGACCCGGTGCGGCGGAACGAGTTCGAGCGGCGGATACGCGGCGAACTGCCCAAGGACCTCGACAGCGTAATCGACGCCTACAAGCGTCAGCTCGCGGAACAGGCGCCAGAGATCGCCACGCGCAAGGCGGGCGAGGCGGCGCTCAATGTCATCGCGCCGGCTGTGCCGGAACTCGTCACGGGTTCGGCGGACCTCACGCCCTCCAACAACACTAAGGTCGCCGCGACCAAGGAAATCAGCCCCGACGACTTCACGGGCCGCTACATTCACTGGGGCATCCGCGAACACGGGATGTCGGCGGCGTGCAACGGCATCTCCGTGCACGGCGGGTTTATTCCATCGGGCTCCTCGTTTCTGTGTTTCACGGACTACGCCAGGCCGGCGCTCCGCATCGCCGCGCTAATGAAGATCCGCGTCGTGCATGTCTTCACCCACGACTCGATCGGTCTCGGCGAGGACGGCCCGACTCACCAGCCGATCGAGCATCTCGCGTCGCTTCGGGCGATGCCGAACATGTATCTGTGGCGGCCGGCCGACAGCGTCGAGACGGTCGAGTGCTGGCAGGTGGCTCTAAAGCGCGAGCATTCGCCTTCGATCATCGCCCTCACCCGGCAGAACCTGCCGGCGCTGCGCAAGGTCCATATCGCGGACAATCTCTGCGCCCGCGGCGCCTACGAGATTGCGCCGGCGGAAGGCGAAGCGGTCGTCTCGATCTTCGCTTCCGGTTCCGAGGTGTCGCTCGCGGTCGCCGCCCAGCAGATCCTGAAGGGCAAGGGGATCGCCGCGCGCGTGGTCTCGGTTCCATGCATGGACGCCTTCTTCGACCAGCCGGAGGACTACCGGAAATCCGTGATCGGCGCCGCCAAGGTCAAGGTCGCGGTCGAGGCGGCGGTCCGGTTCGGTTGGGATGCGATCATCGGCGACGGCCCGTTCATCGGCATGAGCGGCTTTGGCGAGAGCGGGCCCTACAAGGCGGTCTATCAGTTCTTCCACATCACGCCGGAAGCCGTGGCGGACGCGGCCGCGGCGCGCCTCAAGCCGTGAGGTCTCATCCCGAAGGCGAATTGTCGCATTTGCTTCCGAGCCGGTAGACTTTAGATCAATCAAGGCGCATGTAGCGCTCGATTAAATCAAGCGGTCGTATCAATGAAGCGGGTCCCGCGGACCGCGAGCAACCGGCGGGGACCAAGGAGAACTATCGATGGTCACGAAAGTAGCGATTAACGGCTTTGGCCGCATCGGGCGCCTTGTGCTGCGCGCGCTTATCGAGTCCGGCCGCAAGGACATCGAGGTCGTCTCGATCAACGACCTTGGGCCGGTAGAAACCAACGCCCATCTACTGCGCTTCGACAGCGTGCACGGGCGTTTCCCGCACGAAGTCACCGTTGACGGCGACACGATCCACGTCGGTGGCCACAAGATCAAGTGCACAGCGATCAAGAACCCTGCTGAACTTCCACACAAGGCTCTCGGCGTCGACATCGCATTCGAGTGCACCGGCATCTTCACCTCGCGGGAGAAGGCTGCAATCCACCTCACAGCGGGCGCCAAGCGCGTGCTGGTGTCGGCCCCCTCCGACGGCGCTGACCTCACGGTGGTCTATGGCGTCAATCACGACAAGATCACCAAAGAGCACCTCGTCCTGTCGAACGCCTCGTGCACGACGAACTGCCTCGCGCCGGTCGCCAAAGTGCTCAACGACGCCATCGGCATCGAGCACGGCTTTATGACGACGATTCACTCCTATACGGGCGACCAGCCGACCCTCGACACGCTGCACAAGGATCTCTATCGCGCCCGCGCTGCGGCGCTGTCGATGATCCCGACCACGACCGGCGCCGCCAAGGCCGTCGAACTCGTGCTGCCGGAACTCAAGGGTAAGCTCGACGGCTCGGCGATCCGCGTCACGACGCCGAACGTGTCGGTCGTCGACCTCAAGTTCGTCGCCAAGCGCGCGACCACCAAGGAAGAGATCAACGAGGCGATCAAGAAGGCCGCTGACGGCGGCCCGCTGAAGGGCATCCTCGGCTACACCGACAAGCCCAACGTCTCGATCGACTTCAACCACGACGCCCGTTCGTCGATCTTCCACATGGACCAGACCAAGGTCATCGACGGCACCTTCGTGCAAATCCTCAGCTGGTATGACAACGAGTGGGGCTTCTCGAACCGCATGTCCGACACGGCGGTCGCGCTGGCCAAGACCATCTGAGCGACTTCACGGCCGCGTCAAACACGACGGCTCGCCGCCGGGGTTCGCCCCGGCGGCCCTCCGACATGAGCAAAACACCCGACCCCATTGGATTGCAAGGGGAGCGATCATGAGCAAGCCATTCCGTACGCTCGACGACGCTGACGTCGCCGGAAAGCGCGTCCTCCTGAGAGTCGACCTCAACGTTCCGACCGAGAACGGCAAGGTGACCGACACGACGCGCATCGAGCGCGTCACCTCGACCATCACCGAGATCGCCGACAAGGGCGGCAAGGTCATCCTGCTGGCCCATTTCGGACGCCCGAAGGGGCAGCGCACCGAGGCCGATTCGCTGAGACCAGTCGCCGAGGCTGTCGCCGCGGTCATCGGACGAAAGGTCGGCTTCGCCGCCGATTGCCTCGGCGACGTTGCCGCCGACGCCATCGCCAAGATGAAGGACGGCGACATCCTGTTGCTCGAGAACACCCGCTTCTACAAGGGCGAGGAGAAGAACGATCCAGCCATCGTCGAGGGGCTCGCCAAGCTCGGCGACCTCTATGTCAACGACGCGTTTTCCGCCGCCCACCGCGCGCACGCCTCGACCGAGGGCGTCGCCCACAAGCTGCCGGCCTTCGCCGGACGCGCCATGCAGGCCGAACTCGAGGCGCTGACGATCGCGCTCGGCAATCCGGAGCGCCCGGTCGCCGCCATCGTCGGTGGCGCGAAGGTCTCGACCAAGCTCGAACTGCTCGGCAACCTGATCAAGAAGGTCGACGTCCTGATCATCGGCGGCGGCATGGCCAACACCTTCCTGTTCGCCGCCGGCAAGGCGGTCGGCAAGTCGCTGTGCGAGAAGGATATGGCCGACACCGCACGCACGATCATCGCGGACGCGGACAAGGCCGGCTGCCGCATCATCCTTCCGGTCGACGTGGTGGTCGCCAAGGAGTTCAAGGCGCACGCGCCGGTGCGGGTGGTCGACGTCGACCAAGTCGCCGACGACGAGATGATCCTCGACATTGGGCCGCGGTCGGTCGTGATGATCGAGGAGGCGCTCGGCAAGGTGAAGACGCTGGTGTGGAACGGCCCGTTCGGCGCATTCGAGACGCCGCCGTTCGAGGCGGCGACGTTCGGCATCGCCAAGACGGTCGGCTTCCTCACCCGCGACGGCAAGCTCAAGGCGATCGCCGGCGGCGGCGACACCGTCGCGGCGCTCAACACGGCCGGCGTCGCCGGTCAGTTCACCTATGTCTCCGCGGCTGGCGGAGCGTTCCTGGAATGGATGGAGGGCAAGGCGCTTCCGGGCGTCGAGGCGCTCCGCGCAAAGTAAGCCAAAGGGCAAGGAAGAAAAGAAATGTCCGTTATTACACTCCGGCAGCTGCTTGATCACGCTGCCGAGAACGACTACGGCGTGCCGGCGTTCAACATCAACAACATGGAGCAGGCGCTGGCGATCGGCGCGGCGGCGAGCGAACTCGAAGCGCCGGTGATCATCCAGGCGTCGCGCGGCGCGCGCTCCTACGCCAACGACATCATGCTGCGCCACATGATGGAAGCGCTGACCGAAATGTATCCGGCGGTTCCGATCTGCGTGCATCTCGACCACGGCAACGGCCCGGCGACCTGCGTCACCGCGATGCAGTCCGGCTTCACCTCGGTGATGATGGACGGCTCGCTGAAGTCCGATGGCAAGACCCCGGCCGACTGGACCTACAATGTCGGCGTCACCAAGCAGGTCGCCGACATGGCCCACCTCGGCGGCGTGTCCGTCGAAGGCGAACTCGGCGTGCTCGGCTCTCTCGAGACGGGGACGGGCGACAAGGAAGATGGCCACGGCGCAGAGGGCAAGCTCAGCCATGACCAGCTGCTGACCAACCCGGACGAAGCGGTGAAATTCGTGCGCGAGACCAAAGTCGACGCGCTCGCCATCGCCATGGGCACCTCGCACGGCGCCTACAAGTTCTCGCGCAAGCCGACCGGCGACATCCTGGCGATGACCGTCATCGAGCGGATCCACAAGAAGCTGCCGAACACGCATCTCGTCATGCACGGCTCGTCCTCGGTCCCGCAGGACCTTCAGGACATCATCAACAAGTTCGGCGGCAAGATGCCCCAGACATACGGCGTGCCGATCGAGGAGATCCAGCGCGGCATCAAGAACGGCGTGCGCAAGATCAACATCGACACCGACAACCGCATGGCGATCACCGGCCAGATCCGCAAGGTCTTCCAGGAGCACCCGGAAGAGTTCGATCCGCGCAAGTACCTGAAGCCCGCCCAGGAGGCGATGATCAAGGTCTGCAAGGCGCGCTTTCAGGAGTTCAACACCGCGGGCCAGGCCTCGAAGATCAAGAAGATCATTCCGCTCCCCGAGATGGCCAAGCGCTACGCCAGCGGCGAGCTCGATCCGAAGTTCGGCTGAGAGCGTCTGCAAACTCCCTCCCTCTGGCGGCCCGCGAGATCGCCAGAGGCGGGGGATTGGCGTTCTAGAGCCGGGATGATTTGGGGTTCGCGCATGTCCTGAAATCGGCGAGCGGTTGGCGCGCTGCCTCGGGGGCAAAGGCTCCAACGGCGCCGGCTTGTTCTGCAAAACCCGCCTCCCAAGACCGAACCCGCCACCCGTTCGCCGAGATCCATCCCCTTCCGGACCGGCAAAAAACATCTCGCTCCCGGTCCGCCGCCGCGGATCCGATTTCCCTGCTAGCAGGGAATTTTTTTGCGCCGCGGTCGGCGCTCGTTCCAGAAAACCCTGCAATGTCATGGCGCTAATGGTGATACAACCCATCGGTTGTGGGCTGGCGCGGGCGCGGAACAGGGAATTTCAAACGACCGGAACAGGGATTTATCAGGCCATTCCGGAGCGGATCAGGGAAAGAACAGGCGGGCGAAAACCAGGGCGCCGGACCGGGCGCGGCCGGGTTGCAAGGCGTCGCCGGCATTCCCTTCCCCCACGCGGGAAAGAGCCTGCCCCGGGGGCGAAGCTCTGGGGGCGCCCCATGCGAGCGGTCGGGCGGGGGCGCCACAGGAATCGTCCAAAAATCATCATGCTCTAAGGCGGACGCGAGAGCGGCCGTCTTTTTTGGCGGCACCGTCGCGTTTGCGTTTTCGGTCTGATATGCGCATAATTTCGTCGTAAGATACACATAAACTCGAAGCTGTGGTCGCTCGCGAACCGATCCTGGTCGGCGATTTTATTCTGCTCGAGATTCTTCAGGGGCGCGCGGATCGCTTCGATTTACGCCCGCGCGTCGGCAGGTCTCAGGAGAACTATCATAGGTCGTGAATTTGCGATCGTCGCCGCGGGCGCCATGGGCAGTGCGGTGGCCCGCCGCGTGACTGACAACGGCGGACGTGTCCTGAGCCTGCTCGACGGCCGCAGCCCCGCGACGCGTCGCCGCGCCGAAGACGCGGGTATGATCGAGGCCGACGCGGACCGGATCGCGCGGGCGGATATCGTCCTCTCGATCGTCCCGCCGGCGGAGGCGGTCGCGCTCGCCGAACGCCTCGCGCCAGCGCTGACATCGAGCCCCCGTAAGCCGGTCTACGTCGATTGCAACGCCGTCGACCCGCGGACCCTCGGGCGGGTCGCCGCCATCATCGAGCCAAGCGGAGCGCGCTTCGCGGATGGGGCGATTATCGGCCTTCCGCCAACTCCGGGCGTAGCGGGACCGACCTTCTATTTTTCGGGCGCGCCCGCGACAGATCTCGAAGTCTTGCGGGACTACGGGCTGACGGTGCGGACGATCGCGGGTCCCGTCGGCGCCGCCTCAGCCCTCAAGATGTCCTATGCCGGCATCACGAAGGGGCTGACCGCAGTCGCCGCGGCCATGGTCCTGGCCGCGACCCGGGCCGGCGCCGCCGCGGCGCTGCGCGAGGAACTGGCGGCGAGCCAGCCTCAACTCCTTCAGCGTTTTGCCAAAACGCTGCCGGACATGGTTCCGAAGGCCTACCGGTGGGTCGCCGAAATGCGCGAGATCGCGGCATTCGTGAGCGAAGACGCCTCCGCCTCCCGGATGTATGAGGCGTTCGCAGATCTCCACGAGCGCCTGGCTACCGATGACAAAGGCTCGAGGGCCGAAATTCGGCTGATCGAGAGGTTCCTGTCAGGCCCGGAATGAGAATTGGAGTCCCGCCGGATTGGCAAGGGCGGACCGAGAGCGATCGCCAAGCCGAACGCGGCTTCACATCCGTGGCGTTTATCGGCCGGCCTCGGTTCAGTTAAGGGTTGAGGCTATCCTACGGCTTGAGCCCGCGCAGCCTTAGCTCGGCGACGCGGGCACCGCTTGGAGGGGCTCACCGGAGATTAAGAGACGAAGTTTTCGCTAGTGCTTTTCACAATACTGGCGCATCTCATAGTCATCTGGCCATCGTTGTGCGCAGGAACCACTTTGCCCTTCATCCGGCGTATTTCCTTGCAATGCAGAATAGCCGCTATACTGCTTGCCTTCGCAGTACGCGCGCATTTCGAAATCACGTGGCCAATCTTGTGCACATTTTCCGCGGATGATTGTGAAGGCATCCTCGCTAATTGAAACTGGACGCCCGTGGCTAAGGGCCGCAACTCCTTTGTTCTGTTGATCTTGGCAGTAACGTCTCATGCTAAAGTCATTTGGCCACTTTCTTGCACACTCCTCTTCAATGATCTGGTTTGCCTCTGACCTAATAAGCAGACTTGTGGTTGCATATCTTTTAGCGGTTAGCTCATCGACTTTTTTAGGATTTGTAAGTCCTAATGAGCCGCTGACGCCATAAAAATGGTCAGCAATAAAATACGCTTGCAGCGCGCACAGCGCCAACACGATCCCGCCGAATGATTTATTGCCTTGATTGAATTCGAATACCGCAAACACGAATCCCACTAAGACAAACAGTGGTGCTAAGATTGCTGGGATAAAGTTGGACATGACAAAGGCGATCAAGGCGATGACGCCGTACATGTGCGACTTGCGTTGAGTCGTCGCCTTAATCGAATCTGTTAACACTGACCTAGGGTGCAGCGGGCATCCGCATGACGGACATGCGGCGGCCTCCGTACTGATAGGCTTTCCACATTCACGGCATAACTCTAGAGCCATAACCCGCCCCGCCCGGTCCAGGAGATAGGATGTTTTTAGGGCGATCCTGACTATCAGGGTAGTCCTGATAAAAACAGTGTCAACTGCCGCGAGCGGCGAGAGCGTTGATATCGGGCGAGCACACGGCATCACTCCTCATCACGATCGGCTCCGGCCCGAGCACCTTGTGGGCCCTCCCGAGCGCCGACTCGTTTGCGCCGACAGGTCGAGGCGTTGAGGGCGATCAATGGGCTGAGTTGGGAAGGATCTGGACGCGGTGAGTAGCCACGCAGCGCAGCTAACTTGAGGAGGGTTGCGGCTACCGCGCTCGCACGGCGAGCGACTGCGTCGCCTGCCCGACGACGCCCGCTTCGTCGTAGAGCGCCGACTCGGCGAGGCCGCAGCCGTTGCCGCCGAAGAGGCTGCGCGCCTCGAGGCAGATCCATGTCCCCACCGGACGGCGGAAGAGGTTGATGGTCAGGTCGCAGTTGACGAACACGTATTTGGCGAAGTCGAGCGACGCGCTGATCCCGTTGCCGGAATCGGCGGCGACGGCGACGCGCTGATAGGGGCTCGGGTCCTCGCCCTTGACCAGCGGATGAACGAGACGGAACCACACGGCGCTGGGTCCTTTGAACGCCTGTCCCTCGGCGAGCCGGTTCTCGACGAGATCGGCGTAGCCGAATTCGTCGCCCAGGACGCTCATTGTGACGGCCGCGCTCTCCTGCCACGGTTTCGGGGCGTGGGGCGGCGGGTGGCCGGGCGTCCCCTCGGGCACCGGCAGGGCGTCCTCGCGCTGCATCAGGGCGGTGAAGCGCGCAATGTCCTTGCCGCGGGCGATCAGCCGCCCGGAGTAATGGCCAGCGTTGCGGCTGAGATAGTCCTGCGACACCTCGATCCGGCATTCGCCGATCGGCGTCGGGCGCAGGAGGTTGACCGTCAGCCGGCCGAGGTGGGCAAAGCCGTCGGCGGCGGCCTCGCGCTCGACCGCGCGGCAGATCAGCGCGGAAGGCGGGCCGGCATGCTGGTGGTCGGGATGCCAGGGCCCGCGGGTGAGGGGGCTCGCAAGGAACGCGCCCTCGGCGGTTTCGACATAGGCGGCGTCCAAGGGCGGATTCCTCAGGGTCCTGCGCGGGACGGGCTCCGGGAAGGGGCGGACCGGCGCCGCGCAATCGTTTAGAAGGGAACCATCATGCCTGAGCCCCCGGCGACGATCGAGTCCGTTTTCTCCGCCATCGAGCGCGCCGGGCTGGCGCCGCGCGGGGCGTTCCGCCTCACTGAGGCCGAGGGGGCAGGGCGGCTGGCCGGCGTTCGCACGATCGCGCTGATCGGAACCGTGGGCCGGCGGGGCTGGGAGGCGTTCGCGGCGAGCCCGGAGGCGCGCGACGGCGCCGTCGACCCGCTCGACCGGTTCAGCCGGCGCGTCATCGGCGGTCTCGCCGACGCGTTCGGCGCGGTCGCGCTCTTTCCGTTCGGCGGCCCGCCGTACTGGCCATTTCAGCGCTGGGCGCAGCGGGCTGAATCGGTGCATCCCTCGCCGCTCGGCCTCCTGATCCATCCGATCGCCGGCCTCTGGCAGAGCTGGCGCGGCGCGCTGGGCCTGCGCGAAGCGCTCGACGTCCCGGCAGTCGCGCCGCAGCCAGTTCCGTGTGAACGCTGCCACAGGCGTCCGTGCCTCACCGCCTGTCCGGTCCGCGCGTTCGCAAACGCCGGGTACGACGTCCAGGGCTGCGCCGCTCATCTGCGCAGCCCCGCCGGCGCTGAATGCCTCGAACGCGGCTGCCTCGCCCGGCGCGCCTGTCCGATCGGCGCCGCCTTTGCGCATCGATCCGATCAGGCGTCCTTCGCCATGCGGGCTTTTCTTCGAGCGCGGGACGCGGCGGCTTAGGACAAGTCCGCGCCGTGCACCTCTGGGCCGCCCTCGCTCCAACGGACGGAGCGCGTCTCGCGCTCCTGGGGCGGCGAGACGCCGCCCGTCCGGTTGACCGCGCAAGCTCACGAGCGCCGCGCCGAGCGGCGGGCGATCACCTTCGCCGTGCGGCCGTTCCTGCCGGCGCAACCGGCGCAGCGCCTCCACGCGCCGCCGTGCGCTCAGGGGTCGCCAGGAGCGTTGCTCTCACGCCTGCGGCCCTACAGAACGAGGCTAGGAGCGAACTGAAGCCTCCGACAGGGGCCGAACGTGAACTTCGTCGGTCGACAGGGCGCCCTCGGCGACCACCAGACCGACACCTCCGTTTTCGAAGGGCGCGCCGGTGTCGTCCGTCGCATGCAAAGTCACACCGCCGGCGACGCCCGTCACGTCAGCGCCGTGAACTTCGAGCGACAGCGTTATCGGCTTCTCGAGGCTCCAGCTGCACGGCGCTTCGGCCAGGATCGCGCGTGAGTCATCGCGCGTTTTGATGAGACGCGCTTTGCCGCCCACGTCCAGCTGCAGCGAGTAATATCGCCGCAGACCCTGGACACGCGCTGCAATTCCGGCGCCCGATCCCAGGTGCACAGTCACTTCGCTGGAGACGCGATAGTCCGTCCAGTCGCGGGCGCCGCAGGCAATGATGCCGCTGCCGCGATCCTGCGAGATGCGAAAGGCGGACGGAAAGTTCTTGCTGAAGAAACTGACGTTGTTGACCCAGGCCTTTCGCCAGAACTCGCTTGGATCCTGGGGTCGGCGAAGGGTCACCTCTGGCGCGCCGTCCCAGCGAAGATAGTCAAGGAAGACGGTTCCGTCGGCCCTCGCGTCGGCCGACGTTAGCACAACGCCAATCTTCTGGACTGGCTGGCCATCGAGGTCGGGGAGCTTCCAGTTCAGGATTCCGCTCTCGCCAGGCGCGAGCGCGAGCGATGGTCCGTCGACATCGAAAAGCCGATCGTTCAGTCCATAGACCTTGACGCGCAATGCGGCCTGCACCGTCGACGTATTGGCGCGGTCGGCGATCACACGCGTCTTGACCGTCTGCCCCGGGTAAACGCGCGGGCTGGCCTGCATGTCGTAGGTCCGCATGTCGACGATGTCCGGCGGAGAGAAGACCGGCGTCAGCGCGGCCCCGGACCGCCCCTTGGCCAGCCCCTTGAAGCGCAGCGCCAGCGTCGGCTGCCCATCGACGTCGCCGTGCTCGACGGAAATGAGATCGCTTTGGATCGCGTCGCGCTCGGCAATGAACCCCTGGACGCTGCCCGGAAGGGCGAAATGAAACTGCGCGCCGTCCTTCGGCGGCGTGAGCGGAGTGAGGCCGGCGAGCTGGCGCCCGAGGCTGGCGATATCGCATGCGATCCGCACGGCGTCGTTGACCGCGTAGCCGCCGTCGCTGGCGGAGATCAGCGCGCGGTCGGCAAGCGGGCCGCGCCAGTCGGGGCCGCCCTCGAGACCCTTGAGGCCGTGCATGATCCCGATCAGGCAGCCGACATTGCCGGAATTGCAATCCGTGTCCCAGCCTGCGGTGTTGACGATCGTCATCGCCCGGTGGAAATCGCCGTTCGAATAGATGAGCGCGAGCAGGATCAGGGCGTGATTCGGCACGACATGGCAATTTCCCGGAAATTTGTCGTAGCCGTAGTGATCCTCGATCTTCTGCCGCGCCTCGCGCCAATCGGGCAGTTCGGCGCTCCAGGCCCTCACGTCTCTGACGAGCGACGCGATCAGCGAGTTGCCGGGAATGACCGACAGGCCGACGTCGATCAGATGATCGATGTCGGAGGAGACAAACGCCTCCGCCTCCATCGCCGCCAGGAGTTTGGCGGCATGGACCGACTCGCCGTCGTGGCTGACGCTGCCGGCGGCTTCGGCGAGCTTCGCCGCAAGTTTCGGCTGACCTGGCGCCACCAGCGCCCAGCCGTCGATGAAGATCTGGGCGCCGATCTGTTCGGCGACGGCCTGCCCGTTGGTCGCGATCGATCCCGAACGAGGGGCGGGTATCCCACGGTTGAGGTTGAGCCAGGCCGTGTGCTCGGTCGAATTTCCGTTGCCGCCCCACCACAGGATGGACCGTTGCTCGATGACCGAGTTCAGCCACGTCTTGCCGATCTCCTCGGCCGAGAGGTCCGCCTTGACCCCATGCTCGGCGAGGGCGCGAACGAAGGTGAATGTGCCGGAGACGTCGTCGTCGGTCACCACAAGCGGCGCATCGAAGCGGTCGTGGACATAATATTCGATCGGACCGAGCTCCTTCATGATGCGCTGATAGGTCCATCCTTCGAAGGGACGGCCTAGATAAACTCCGATGAGCTTGCCCAGGACGCCGGCGTAAACGCGTTCGAGATAATCGGCGGGAACAGAGGTCATTGTCTTTTGCTTCCCTTCGGGAGAGGAACCGAGAACTTTGGGTGGGGCGCTCACCCTTTGATGGAACCGCTGGCCATGCCTTCGATGAAGCGGCGCTGCATGGCGAGGAAGAAGACGACCGCCGGCGCGACGATGATGATCGCCGCGGCCATGATCTCTCCCCAGTCGCTCGAGTACTGGCCGCCGAGCGTGTAGAACCGAACGATCGCGGTCTGCGCATCGTGGCTCTGCAGGAAGGTCGACGAGATCAGGAACTCGTTCCAGGTATTGAGGCCGGATATGACGGCGACTGTCACGAGGCCGGGCGAAATGATGGGCAGGCAGATCTTATAGAACACCTGCCACCGATTGGCGCCGTCCATGATCGCGGCTTCCTCGATATCCTTCGGGATCGCCAGAAAGTAGGTGCGCAGCAGGAGGATCGAAAAGGGGCTGAAGAGCGCCGTGTACACCAGCGATAAGGCGAAAACGTTGTCGATCAGTCCGAGACGGGCGTAGCCGAAGTAGAGCGGGAAGAGGAACAGTTGGATCGGCAGGGTCGTCGTGGCGAGGAAATAGGCGCTGATCCACTTCAGCGCCGGGGTGGATTGGCGAACCAGGGCGTAAGCCGCCATCGAGCCCGTCGAGCAGATCAGCAACACGGTCATGCCGGTCACTTCGGCGCTGTTAAGCAGCGAGCGGCCAAGCTGCGCGTCCGTCCAGGCGCGGGAAAAGTTGACCCACTGAAGGACTCTCGGCAAGGCCAGCGGGTTGGCGACAATTTCGGCGCTCGTTTTCAGAGCGCTGACCACCATCAAGGCGAGCGGAAACAGGGCGATGGCCGCGCCGATCGCCAAGAGCGCGTAGGAGAACGCGGCGGTTCCCCTCCCGATCTGGTTGATCAATCGTCCTCTCCCTGCTGAAGCCGCACATAGAAGGTGGTTGCGATCAGGCCGAAGAAGCTGATGACCAGGGCGACCGCAGCCGCCGGACCCATCGTGTAATTGAAGAACGCGTAGCGGTAGGAGAGCGTCGAAAGCACTTCGCTGGAATAGGCCGGGCCGCCCTGGGTCAGGACGTAGACGAAATCGAACGCCAGGAAGGACCAGATCACGGTCATGATCATCATCAGGGTGATGGTCGGCCGGATCGCCGGCAGCAGGATGTGGCGCATCAACTGGAAGAAGTTGGCGCCGTCCATCAGCGCGGCGTCGATCTGCGCCGTATCGACCTGGCGGAGCGCGGCGAAGAACACCACCGCCAGAAACCCCCACCAGTGCCAGAGGTCGACCGCCGCGACGGCATAGAGCGAGATGGAAACGTTGGTCAGAGGATCCGCGAGGGCGAACCCGTGCAGGTTGAGCCAGCCCACCATTCCGGATTCCGGATTGTAGATCATTCCCTGCCAGACCCGCGCGACAACCACGGTCGCGATGATGACCGGCAGGAAATAAACGGCCTGAAAGAACGCTCGCCCGCGACGGGCGACCAGCAGCATCGAGCCGGCGAAGAACCCCATCACGATCGGAATCGTAAGGAAAATCAAGGTCCATTTGATGTTGTTGAGGAGCGCCGAAAAGAACACCGGATCGTCGAAGATGGCTCGAAAATTATCGAATCCGGCGAAGACCGGCGTCGTTGCGCCGTCCCATTCGAAGAAGGCCATCGCGAGCGTAAGAAATGCCGGGACCAGAATGATGACGACATTGATGAGAAGAGCCGGAATGAGAAAGGGCATCGGCGATCACGAAAAGCCGGTCGGAGAGCAAAAGCGCCAGTTGGGGTCACACATCCGAAAGGGGCGGCGCGGCCGCCCCTCCGGATGATCCCATTCAGCGCGGGGCGATTTCCGGCACTTTGCCTTCCGCCAATTCCTGGGCGAAGGTCGCCTGCATCTTCTTCAGGTAATCCTCGGTCGAGATCTGCTTCAGCCAGACCTGCTCCATCCCGTGGATCAGATAGTCTTCCGTCGCCGGCGG
Organism: uncultured Alphaproteobacteria bacterium; assembly: GCA_963822215.1. Taxonomy (GTDB): domain Bacteria; phylum Pseudomonadota; class Alphaproteobacteria; order Rhizobiales; family Beijerinckiaceae; genus Roseiarcus. Next base: position 948,559 of record CAWGGX010000003.1, on the reverse strand, counting down.
CCAGAAGGTCCACGTCGTATAGCCGTAGTTGCCGTCGGCGACGCCCTTGGCGAAGCGGGCGAAAGTGACGGCGAAGAGCGGCGACACGTTCTTGGTCAGCCGCTCTTCGTTGATCGACGTCAACGGCAGGTTCCAGTCGCCCGGCCAATCCTTGCTGATCTTGTCGTAGAAAGCGTCCGAATAGAGATAGTCGAGGAAGCTGCAGGCTGCGTCGGGACTGGCCGAATCCTTGTTGATCGACATCGTGCTGCCGCTGCCGACGACATAGAGCGGGTAGGGCACGCCCTCGCGCAGGCTCGGCAGCGGCGCCACGCCGAGTTCCTGCCCGGTCTGCTTGAATGCGGCGACCATGTTGTCGAACGAGAAGGTTCCGTTCGGCGCCATCCCGGCCTCGCCCTTTGCGAGCAGCAGCGCCTGCTGATCTCCGGTCAACGAGAAGTAGTTCTTGCCGAACCATCCCTTCTGGTACCAGTCATTCAACATGTCGACGGCTTTGACGAAGACCGGATCCGTCCAGGGGATCTCGCCCCTGAGGGCCTTCGCGACATTGTCTGGGCCGGCATAGTGATTGAGGATCACGGAAACGTGCCACTCGTTCGCAGGGCGCCAGTCGCCGTTTCCGACCGAGAACGGCGTGATATTCTTGGCTTGCATCGCTTCCGCCAGCGCGTTCAGTTCCGCCGCGGTCTTCGGGGGAGTCCAGCCGTTCTTGTCAAACAGCGTCTTATTGTAATAAAGGACCATCGTCTCGAACGTGCGCGGAAGGGCGTAGTTGTGGCCCTTGTAGTCGCCCGTCTTCAGCATCGGCGCCAGGATGCGTTTGTCGAGGCCGGTTTTCTTGATGCAATCGTCGAGCGCAAGCAGATGGCCGGACTGGACCAGGGCCAGCGTCGTGCTCGGGCCGGGGGTCATCACGATGTCCGGGCCCTTGCCGGAGACCACGGCCATCCGGATCTTCTTGTCGCCGTTCGCGCCGGCCTGAACATCGAGTGTGAGCGGCGTTGAGGGATGCGCCGCGTTGAACGGTTCCACGAGATCTTTCTGCAGGATCCGCTGCTGTTCGGGGTTGCCGCCGCGCTGATACCAGAGCGTGATCGGTCCGTCCGCCATCGCGGCAGTCGATAGCGTCGCGGTCGCGATCAGCGCCGCCAGGACCTGCGCCGCCAATCTGGTCGAGTTCGTTCGTGTGTATGTACCCATTGCCCTTTCCTCCACTCCATTTCCGCCGTTTGACTGCTGTTTTCTCATGCCGATTGCCGCTTGACGACTTCGAACGGCATCTCCCGAACTCGGCCGGGCGCATTCGGTGGCAAGTCATTAAGCCGCTGAAGCAACATTTCCGTGGCGACTTGGCCTAAGGAGAATTGGCGCTGGCTGACGGTCGAGAGCTGCGGGCTCACCACGCTGGCGGCAAAGGTGTCGTCGAAACCCATCAGCGCGAAGTCGTCCGGAATCGAGAGTCCGGCCTCTCGGATCGCCGCCATGGCGCCGAGCGCCATCAGATCGTTACCGGCGAATATCGCGGTGGGGCGTTGCGAACCTTGAAGGACGTCCAGTGTCGCGCGGTATCCGCCTTCCTGGTTGAATTCGCCGCGGCTGACCACCTGGGGCGTATAGCCGACTTCGCCCAGCGCTTGCAGATAGCCGCCGATTCGATTGCGTTCCGGGCCGCCGCTGCCGACGATCATCGCAATCCGGCGATGGCCGCGCGCGATGAGATACCGCGTGGCGTCCGCCGCCGCCGCCACGTTGTCGACGAACAAATTGTCGATCGGCAGCTGACCGTCGCGTTTGGCCGAGGCTTCAATGCGCACGACCGCCACGCTCGCCCGCAAGATCGGCGCGAATTCGCTCGCCCTGACCTTGAAGAACACGCCGACTACGCCATCAATGGTTCCGCGAAGGCTCCAATCCAGAAAACGGTGTTCGCGCTCGGACGACCCGTCGGTGTTCACAACGATTACGTCGTAGCCTGCCGCGTCGGCGATCGTCTGGACCCCGCGAACAAGCGAAGGGTAGAAAGGGTTGGTGATATCCGGCACGGCGCAGGCAAGCGTCCGGGTTCGTTTTGTCTTCAGCGCTTGCGCCTGCCGGTTGGGGACGTAGCCCAGTTCGCGGGCGACCTGCGTCACCCTCTCGAAGGTCTGGGCGGGAATTGCGTGCGCCTGACTTCGGCTCATGACGATCGAGACCGTCGCCTGAGAGACGCCCGCCGCCTTCGCCACTTCGCGCTGAGTGATCCTTTGCGACATGCGCGTTCGAGCGTTCCCTTGGGCTGATTCGTATTTTCAGTTATACGTATCACTCAACAGCAAGGCTCGCAACAAGCTCCGGTCGCGCAGCCCCAAAACAAAGGCTTCGCGAGCGCCGTCGCCGTCGCCTTCGATCAGCCAACTCGGCGCAGGCAGGCCTTGTTCGATCGGGGGATCTATTCCCTTGATTGCAAGTTGGCGTTTGCCGAAACTCCGGCGGTTTTACCAATGACGGCAAGCGCGATGCGCTGGCGACTCCTGTAAGAGCAGCAGCGCTAAGGACTTCGACCGGTTGAGGTTGGTGATGAAACCCGAAATATTCGCTCGTGTGGCCAAGGTCAGCGAACTCACGGGCCCAGGTCCGTTTGCGCTTTCGGCGAACGGGATCGACGTCGTCATTGCTCGAGACGGCCGCGGGTGGCAGGCCTTCGGGGGCCGCTGTCCCCATCAGGGCGCACTGCTTGGCGAGGGCGAATTCGATGGCGAGGCGCTTATCTGCCGAAACCACCGCTGGCGATTCGCGCTCGAACTCGGGACAGCGCATCGGAGGGCCGGAATCCCTGCTGCGCTGTCCCATCGCGGAGCGGAATGGCGCGTTGTTGGTCGACGTCACGGGCCTCGAGGCGTCCGCCCAACGGACCGCCCCGACGCGCTCTTTGGATGATCTGCCCGGCCCGCGTTCGTTGCCGGTCATCGGTAACCTTCACCAGCTCGATTCCGCCAGGGCTCACCTCATCATGGAGGAATGGGCGGTTCGATATGGCTCGACGTACCAGTTCTGGATGGGTCCGAGACGAGTTGTTGCAACGACCGATCCGGCGTTGATCGAAGACGTTCTGCGCGCCAGACCCGAAACTTTTCGCCGCCCGGAGCATATGGACCGAATCATTAGCGAGCTCGGGGTCAAGGGAGTGTTCAATGCCGAGGGTGAAGTCTGGCGCCCACAGCGCAAGCTATCGGTCTCTGCTCTCGCACAGCGTAACCTGCATGAGGTCTTTCCGAGCATCCAAACGGTCGCGGAGCGATTGAAGGCGCACTGGGAAAGGGCGGCGAACTCTGGCGAAACACTCGACGTCGTCGAGGAGTTCAAGCGCTTTACGGTCGACATAACCATGTTGATCGTGTTTGGCCATGACGCAAATACCGTCGAGCGGAAGGACGACGTCATCCAGAGCGAACTCGAAGTGATCGAGCTAGCGATCAATCGTCGGTTTTTTGCGCTCATCCCAACATGGCGTTACGTTCCGACGCCGTCGGATAGGCGGCTCAAGCGCGCGATTGTCAACGTTCGGGCGTGGCTTGGGGGGGTGCTGGCCGAGACCCGGGCTCGTTTGCAGTCGGAGCCGGAGCGGGCGGGGAAGGCGTCAAACTTCGTCGAAGCTATGATTACGACCCGCGACGAGAATGGCAAGACATTCTCCGACGACGTAATCATGTCGAACCTCCAGACGATGCTTATTGCCGGCGAGGATACGACATCCGTCACGCTTGCCTGGGCCATCCATCAGCTTTGCGACAGCCCGCGATGGACCTCTGAAATCAGGCGAGAGGCCGACAAGTTTGTCGGCGCCTCGACAGTGGCCGGGAGCCACGACGTCGCAAGCCAACTCGTCTACGCCGGCGCGGTCGCCAACGAAACAATGCGTTTGCGGCCGGTGGCGCCCATTCTTTTCCACGATGCCACCGTTGATACGTCGCTAGGCGAGTATATCGTTCCGAAGGGAACAGTCGTCGCGGCTCTTTTGCGGCCCGCGGCTGTCGATCGGGCGAATCTTGCCGACCCGCTGGCGTTTCGACCCGAGCGATGGCTGGACGATGCAATTCGGCCGCGCAACCTTTCCGTCTCGATGCCTTTCGGTTCGGGTCCGCGGATGTGCCCCGGCAGGTCGCTCGCCCTTCTTGAGATGAAGACGCTTCTGTCAATGCTCTACAAGAATTTCGACGTCGAGCGAGCGGACGAGGGTGCTGATGTATCGGAGCTTTACGGCTTCACGATGTCGCCGAGAGGGCTCAGGGTGCGCCTCCGCTCCCGACCGCAACCGCCGGAGGCATAGGCTCAAAGCCTAAGCGGTTCCCCTGAAGTTTACGACCGTCGACAGCGATGGCCGCCGCCAGGCCTCTGCCGCCTCGCGGCGCATTTTGACTTTCCCGTCCAAAGTCTCACAATTGTGAAGGTTATGCGGGCGGAGGCGCCACGTAGCCGCCACACACTCTTCCTAGAGGACAGGAAATACAATCATGCTAAAGATAATCGAAAGCTCGTCTGCGTTCATGTTTCCGGGCGAAATGGATGCAATGTTTCGCAATCGGGCGCAGATATTCTCGGAGCGACTTGGGTGGAGCGTTTCTGTTAGGGACGGATACGAACGCGACACTTTTGATGACCAGAACCCCTTGTATCTCGTTTCCGTCGATCCGTTGACACACCAATATCGGGGATCGGTCAGACTTCTCCCGACGACCGGTCCCAATATGCTGCGCGATGTGTTCCCGTTCTTGCTCGGACAGCATGAATACGTCGAGAGCCCGACCATCTGGGAAATATCCCGGATCTGCACTCATGTCGGGGAACGCCAGCCCGAACGAACCAGGACCGGGTTCAACCTTGTGCTCGGAGAGCTGATTGTCGGCATTGTCGAAGTCGGCCTCATGGCGGGGCTAACCCAGATCGTGGCGGTGTTCGATGCTCGCATCTATCGTGTGGTGAAAGCGGCCGGCTGCAATCCGCAGCTGATCGGAAAGCCTCAACGAATTGGAGAGACGATGAGCTACGTCGGGGTCTTCGATACTGGCAATAGTCCGCTCAGAGCAATCCGCCGGGCGGTCGGCATCGACGGGCCGGTGCTGGAGGCCGAAACCGAAAGGCTTGCTGCAGCATAGACAAAAATCGCGCTTCTTGTGGGCGGGTCAGACTTCAAGAGGCGCGGCTCTTCCGCCAGGCGGCCGGACGCTCCGAGCGATATTCCCAAACCAGCCCGTGCGCACCGAACCTGCGCACGGAAGAGGTCCGCGCCGCGGAGCAGGGAGTGCATTGTTCAGGGACTGTCTCTCAACGCCTCTGGCGGAATCACGCCCGTCGCCACTGCAACGCCTACGGCATGAGTCAAGTTAATACAGTGTAGCTTGTGGCGGGCCGTGTCCAAGTGCGTCTTCACGCTGCCCACGCTCAACCCCAATATATCGGCAACTTCCTGATAGGTTTTTCCCCTTCCTGCCCACACGAGACATTGCTCCTCCCGTAGTGACAGCTGGACAGGATTCTTGGGCAGGTCTGCCTCTATACTGGCTGCAGAATCTATCAAAGCGCACAACTGCTGCAGGAATGTCATGTTCGCGCTCTTGAAGTTCTCCCATTCGTCTCTCACCGCATCGTTGCTAAACGACACCACCGAGTGGGTGTTTTTTCGATTTCGCACGGGAATCGACAGCCCGTTCCGCCCTACGCCGTGACGTCTGGCGTCTGCAAAAAACTTAACAGTCTCCGGGTTATCGGTAGGAAGGGTGTCCCAATCGAACGGTAAGATTGCCGCGCTGCCGCGTCTTATAATTGGATCAATTAGAGCGTATCGTTTTAAGAAATAACGAGCCTGCCAGATTTTTGAGTGCGTGCTGATCGAAGTCAAGATGCTAACATCCCAACTTCTATTGGAAGCAAAACGCACAAATGAGATGTTCAGCACACCAATCTCTGAAGCAATGTCTTTTAGCGCATCAACCATTGATTTGGTATTCTTACCAAGAATAATATCCGTTAATTTGTTCGTCGAGGAATTCGCACTTGATATTTCCATAATTCGTTCTCAGAACCACCATGCAGCTCACGCGAAGACGCTATATTGCAAGCTGCCCTGACGGAGTATTATACATCTCGAACGGATGCGGCCAATCACACGCGGGGGCTGGCCTTACGCTGGCCAGAGATCTTGTTTTGTTCATGTTATGATCTCCCCAGATTCGGGGCTTGGCATTGGGACGCGGTCTACCTTAGGTTTCTAACATGGGGCATGGTTTAGTAAAGGCAAGGTGACGAGCAAGTGTCAAGATCGGAGACGTTAAAGCTAGTTGAAACATATCTGTCCAGGGCCCGCGACGTCGTGGAGCGCACGGATGACGACGTTCTTCGTTATCTGATCGACACTGCGATCTCAGAGGCGCGAGATCTGATAGGTTTTGAAAATTCCGAGGCACGACGACAGCCCACTTCCCACCTTAAGCGGGAAGATGGGAAAAAAGGGCGTTCCAGTGTACTACATCTTCTGACTGGAGAGAAAGCCAGCTAGATGCATTGAGCGGGTCATCCGTCCTTGGCAAGTCGTGATTGCTCCTCTACGTACCGGATAACCGCCTCCCGGACGTCGGCATTCCTTATCTCAAAAAAAGCATGCACCAGCCGCCGCCCCTCTTCAGGGGTCGGCCTTGAATCGCTTTCGATCCCGTCGCAATTTTCGGCAGCGTTCCTACCCGAAGACACCCTGTTGTCAGACATCGCAACCGGCCGTTTGTGGTGAGTGCACATGCGTGTGAACGGCATGTTAAACATAGAACAAAGCGCCGCGCTACCGGGAAAAACAGACTATGGCTTACCCGGGTTCATCGCGGGCTTGCGATCGAGATGCCACCGCTAAGGGGTCTTTGCTGTTCGTTCCGCTTATCTCCTTGAACCGAACGTAGGGGGAACTCTGTCCCGTCTGCGACTTCAACGGTGTCCGCTTTACGACGCCATCGTTGAATAAGGCGAATGTTTGACTCCAATCATAACTCTCGTGGCCGCGGCCAAACTCTTGCAAGATTTATTCGGGGCGGACGCAAGATAGGTACTGAGCGGCTTTCAGCAACCAGCGCGGTCAGTTCGCGAGGCCATCGAGCACACCCGACCCCACATGCGGCCGAAACGCGAGAATTCCGGGCTTGTATCCCTGCTTCTTCAACCGCCGATTCGCTCCGGTGAATTGGTCGGAATGAACTCCTGCTCCGGGTCGAGTTTTGTGCTCCGTAGCAGCGAGCGGCGCCGTCTTGGTTCAGGCTTCTACCGCTCGCCGGTCCGAGCCTCGGCGCGGGCGGCGGTCGTCAGCCGGCCCGCCGCGGAACGGCCCTTTTCCGGCGCCGCGTTGCCGAGGCGAGCCTCAGCCCGGATTGGTCGCCGTGACGAACCAGACCGCGGCGCGGAGCGGAACGCGGTCGCCGACGGCGTGCGTTTCGAGCGCGGTCCGGATGGCGGCGGCCGCGGCGGCCCGCGTAGTCTCCGGCTGGTCCTCCAGCATGCGGCTTGTCGGGCCGATCTCCATTGCCGTCTCGACAGCCGCGTCGAGCCCCTGGCCGAGCGCGACGTCGAGATCGAATTCCTCCGGCTCGATGTCGATATCGAAGAAGCCGGCGTCGGACAGGATGCGACGCACCCAACTCTCGTCGGCGAAGGCGAACGGGCCGGGGTCTTCGGGTCCCATCTCGGGCAGGCGAGGGGCGTGAGCCGACGCGGCCCGCAAGGGCTCGATCATCCAGGGGTTGTCCCGAGCAGCGCGCCAGCAGGCGAGGGCGAGCCGGCCGCCGGGCTTCATGCCTGCCCGGATATTGGCGAAGGTCCGGACCGGATCGGCGAAGAACGTGACCCCGAACCGCGACGCGACGAGATCGATCTCGCCGGGCGGCGCCTCGTAGGTCGTGGCGTCGGCGCGGATGAAGCGCGCAAGGCCGTCCTCGGGCGCGCGTTCGCGGGCGCGATCGAGCATCGTCGCCGACACGTCGAGCCCGAGCGCCTCGCCCTCGGGCGCGACGCGGTCGGCGAAATCGACAGTCGTGGCGCCGCAGCCGCAGCCGATGTCGAGGACGAATTCGCCGGGTTTCGCATCGGCGAGCTGAAGGAGCCGGTCGGAGATCGGCCGCAAGAGCGCGTCATGCCGGTCGTGATGGTCGGCCCAGCTTCGTCCGCCCGTGCCGTTCCAGTACTCGGCCTGCGCGACGTTGGAAGAATGAATGGACGCCAGTGACATATGAGAACCTCCCTTTTTTATTATTCATTTTATGTTCGTATTATTATGTGTCCGACGCCAGGGGCTTGCCCTTCTCGACGACGAACGTCGCCGCAATGACAGTCTTAGCCTGGCCATTGTGGCCGCTGTGTGGCGCGCCTGTTGGCGCCTGGTAGGCGTCGCCGGCCCTGAGAGTCAGCGCGCCAAGGCACTCCACGTCGAGCCCGGTTGCGCCCTCGACCACGTAGCCCGACTCGACGCCGGGATGGGTGTGGCGCGGGATCGGCGCGTTCGGCTCGAGGTCCACCCGGATCTCGATCGTGATGTAGCCCTGCGCCGGCCCGTCGGTCTCCTTCAGGAGCGTGCTTTTCATCCCCGGCGCCGCGGCGGTTTCCGCCTCGGTCCCGCTTGCCGCCAAGACGTCGGTGGCGCAGAAGGCGCAGGCGGCGAACGCGCGCCGCGTCAGCATCGCATGTCCTTCCCGTTGAGCTGTTTCCACCCGTTCGAGCATCACTCCGCCGCCTCGGTCGCCCGTTCGAGTTGCGGGTCGTGGCCGAGCACGAGCGTGATCGCCAGCGCGACGACCGCGCAGGCCGCGATCGTGACGAGGCCCCAGGCGAAACTGCCCGTCGCGTCCTTGATCCAACCGATTGCGAACGGGCCGAAATAGCCCGAGAGATTGCCGATCGAATTGATCGCCGCGATGCCCGGCGCGACCGCGGCGCCAGCCAGGAACGCGGTGGGAAGCGTCCAGAAGACGGGCAGGGCGGTGAACACGCCGAAGGCGCCGACGGTCAGCGCAACCATCTTCCACGTCGGGTCGACCAGAAAGGCCGAAGCGCCGATGCCGATCGCCGTCAGCGCCAGCGGGATCGCCAGATGCATCGTCCGTTCTCCCGCCCGGTCCGAACGCGCGCCCCACCAGACCATGCCGATAAAGCCGACGACATAGGGGATCGCATTGACCCAGCCGGTCATCTGGATCGACAGGCCAAAGCCCTTAACGATCGTGGGCAGCCAGAAGCTGATGCCGTAGTTGCAGGCGACCACGCCGAAATAGACGAGCGACAGCGACAGCACGCGGACGTCGGCGAGGCTTGCGAGCGCGCCTGCCGGCGAGACATGCTCGCGCCGCTGGTCCTCGAGCGCGAGGCGGCGTTGCAACCAGGCGCGGCCCTCCGGGTTGAGCCAGGTTGCGTCGGCCGGGCGGTCGGTCAGATAGAAGAAGACCACGAACGACAGCACGATCGAGGGCAGCGCCTCGACGACGAACAGCCACTGCCAGCCGCGTAAGTCCCAGACCCCGTCGAGGCCGAGGAGAGAGGCGGACACCGGCGAGCCGAGAGCGGACGACAGCGGGATCGCCGCCATGAAGTAGCCGACGATGCGCCCCCGGTGGGAGGCCGGGAACCACAGGGTCAGGAAAAAGATGAGGCCGGGGAAGAAGCCCGCCTCGGCGAAGCCGAGCAGCACCCGCAAAAGGTAGAAGGTGTGCTCGGCGCTGAGGCCAATCGCCCAGGCGATCTCCGGGATGAACGCCATCGCGCCCGAGATCAGCCCCCAGGTCAGCATGATGCGTGCGATCCAGCGCCGCGCGCCGACCTTGTCCATGATGATGTTGGAGGGCACCTCGAACAGGAAATAGGCGAGAAAGAAGACGCCCGCGCCGAAGCCGAAAGCCGTTTCGGAGAGGCCGAGTTCGGCGTCCATGGTCAGCTTGGCGAAGCCGACGTTCACCCGATCGAGGTAGGCGACGAAATAGCACAGGACCAGAAACGGGATGAACCGCCAAGCGACCCGGTTGAGGGTGCGCGCCTCGAGGGCGTCCGCCATGACTTCCTCCCGCCGCTTTCGCCCCGCCAGGCGCCGGTCTTCCCGCCGGCGTCCGGTTGCACTTGAGCGGAATTTCTCGTGCGGCGCAAGGCCTTCCTTTCGGCTTTCCGCCGCCTCGCCGACGAGGACCGCCTTGGCCGTTGCCCAATGGTCGCCGATCCGTCACAGTCGGCGCCGGGAACGGCCGGCGTGGATTTGGCGAGGGAGAGAAAGTTCATGGCGAAGACTGCGAGGGCCGGCAAGTCGCTTCCGCGGAACGACCCCGGCGACGAGGTGATCAAGCGGGCGCCGACCGAGGAGGAGGTGCGCGAGCGCGCGCACGCTATTTGGCTCGCCGAAGGCATGCCCGAAGGACGCGAGGTCGACCACTGGATGCGGGCGCGGCGCGAACTCGAACGCGAGGCGGGCCTCGAGTGACGTGTCCGCCATCGTTACGACAGTGTCACATTGCGACCGGATGCTTCGGGTGGGACTGCAGCACGTTTCGTCAAGGAGACGGACGCCGTGACCGAAGAGAAAAACCCTCACCATATCCCAGGGTTAGAGGAACTCGAGAAGGAACTGGACGATCGGGTCCGCAAGCGCGCTTACGAAATATGGCTGGAGCAGGGCCAGCCGCAAGGGCGTGAGCTCGACCACTGGTTCCGGGCGAAGGAAGAGCTTGCGCCGGCCACCGAGAACGTGAAACTGGCGGAAGGGGAAATCACGTCATTGAGCGAATCGGACTGAGGGCCCGCGCCCGACCGATTCGAAGCTGGAGGGAATGCGCATGCCGAAGGTCTTGTCCGAAAAGGAATTGGCGCTGATCGACGCCTACTGGCGCGCCGCAAACTACCTGTCCGTCGGCCAGATTTACCTGTTCGACAATCCGCTCCTCAAGATGCCGCTGTCCCGGCAGCACATCAAGCCGCGTCTGCTCGGACATTGGGGCACGACCCCTGGTCTCAACTTCATTTACGCGCATCTCAACCGGCTCATCAGGAAGCTCGACCTCGACATGATCTATGTCACCGGCCCGGGCCACGGCGGTCCGGCGCTGGTCGCCAACGCCTACCTCGAGGGAACCTACAGCGAGGTCTACCCCAACATCGCCCAGGACGAAGAGGGGATGAAGCGGCTGTTCACCCAGTTCTCTTTCCCTGGCGGCATTCCGAGCCACGTCGCGCCGGAGACGCCGGGCTCGATCCACGAGGGCGGCGAACTCGGCTATGCGATGTCGCACGCCCACGGCGCGGCCTTCGACAACCCGAACCTCATCGTCGCTTGCGTGGTCGGCGACGGCGAGGCCGAGACCGGCCCGATGGCGACGAGCTGGCACTCCAACAAATTCCTCAATCCGGTCCACGACGGCGCCGTGCTGCCGATCCTGCACCTCAACGGCTACAAGATCGCCAACCCTACCGTGCTCGCGCGCATCCCGCACGACGAACTCGAAGCTCTGTTCCGTGGCTACGGCTACGTCCCGCATTTCGTCGAGGGCGACGACCCGAAGGCGATGCACGAGCTCATGGCAGAGACGTTAGAGGCAGTCGTGGACGACATCCGCAGCATCCAGGACGATGCGCGCGCGAACGGGTTCAAAGAGCGGCCCAAGTGGCCGATGATCGTCATGCGCACGCCGAAGGGCTGGACCTGCCCCAAGGAAATCGACGGCAAACGCGAGGAGGGCTACTGGCGCGCCCATCAGGTGCCGATGAGCGACATGGACAACCCGGAGCATGTCCGCATTCTTCAGGGCTGGATGGAAAGCTACCGCCCCCGCGAACTCTTCGACGGCGACGGTCGCCTGATCCCGGAGCTGGCGGCGCTCGCGCCGACGGGAACGCGCCGGATGAGCGCCAACCCGCACACCAACGGCGGCGCGGTGATGCGCGAACTGAGGCTGCCGGACTTCCGCGACTACGCGATCAAGGTCCCGTCGCCCGGAGTTGTCGTCGCCGAGGCGACCCGCGTCATGGGCACGTATCTGCGCGACGTGATGAAGCTCAATCTTGAGGCGCGCAACTTCCGCCTGTTCAGCCCGGACGAGAACAACTCCAACCGCTGGCAGGACGTGCTCGAGGTGACCAACCGCGTCTGGGTCGCCGAGACCGTCGACTACGACGATCACCTTGCCCACGACGGGCGGGTCATGGAGATGCTGTCCGAGCACCAGTGCCAGGGCTGGCTCGAGGGCTACCTGCTCACCGGTCGGCACGGCTTCTTCTCGTGCTACGAGGCCTTCATCCACATCATCGATTCGATGTTCAACCAGCACGCCAAGTGGCTCAAGGTGTGCAACGAGATCGAGTGGCGCCGCCCGATCTCCTCGCTGAACTACCTCCTGTCGAGCCTCGTCTGGCGCCAGGATCACAACGGATTCTCGCATCAGGACCCGGGCTTCATCGATCATGTGATCAATAAGAAGGCCGAGGTCGTGCGCGTCTACCTGCCGCCGGACGCAAACTGCCTCCTGTCGGTCACCGACCATTGCCTGAAGAGCCGCAACTACGTGAACGTCGTCGTGGCCGGCAAGCAGCCGGCCCCCCAGTGGCTGACCATGGATCAGGCGATCAAACACTGCACCGCGGGCCTCGGTATCTGGGAGTGGGCGAGCAACGATCGCGGCGGCGAGCCCGACGTAGTGATGGCCTGCTGCGGCGACGTGCCGACGATCGAGACGCTGGCCGCCGTCGAACTCCTCCATGAGCACGCGCCCGAACTCAAAGTGCGCGTGATCAATGTCGTCGATCTGATGCGCCTCCAGCCGCCGAGCGAGCATCCGCACGGAATGTCGGATCACGACTTCGACGCGCTGTTCACCGTCAACAAGCCGATCATCTTCGCCTTCCACGGCTATCCCTGGCTCATCCACCGGCTCACCTACCGGCGCCACGGCCACGACAACCTCCACGTCCGCGGCTACAAGGAGGAGGGGACGACGACCACGCCCTTCGACATGTGCGTGCTCAACGACCTCGACCGGTTCCACCTCGTCAACGACGTGATCGACCGCGTTCCCGGCCTGACCACGCGCGCCGCCTACGCCAAGCAGGCGATCCGCGACAAGCTGATCGAGCACAAGGAATACATCCGCCGCTTCGGCGACGACATGCCCGAGATCAGGGATTGGGTCTGGGGCGGGGCAAAGGGCCAGGTCGCGCAAGGCGCCGCTGCGACCGGCGGCGACAACGCATAGGCGAAGCCAAGCCCTCGCCGGCGCGCCGCTAGCGGCGCGCCGGCGAGGTCCGTTGAGACGACCGGGAAACAAGCATCTCAACCATCAGGGAGTGCGAACCGATGGCGCAGCAAGGCGCGACAAACCAAGGCCTCAAGCCGAAGGCGACGGACGGGGCCGCGATTCTGAAGAGCTACGGCTCCGGCGCGATGCGATTCGCCGGAGCGCCCGACGCGCTCTATGAGCGGCACCTGAAGTTCGACAACGTCGTCGAGCCCGATTCCTCCGACTCGCGGGAGCGCTACGAGGCGGCCGCCCGCGCGGTGCGCGACATCGTCGCCGACCGCTGGCTGCACACCGACGAGACCTACGCGCGCGAGAATCCCAAGCGGGTCTACTACGTCTCGATCGAGTTTCTGATCGGCCGCTCGCTCGGCAACAACGTGATGAACCTTATGCTCGATCCCGTGGTCGAGCTGACGTTCGACGAGCACGGCCATCAGTGGGCGGAGATCCTTCACGAGGAGCCCGACGCGGGCCTGGGCAACGGCGGCCTCGGGCGCCTCGCGGCCTGCTTCCTCGACTCGATGGCCACGATGCAATTGCCGGCGATGGGCTACGGACTGCGCTACGAGCACGGCATTTTTCGCCAAAAGATCCGTAACGGCTGGCAGGAGGAGCGGCCAGACAACTGGCTGCGCCATCCCGATCCCTGGGAGGTGGTGCGACCGAGCGAGAGCGTCGAGGTGACGTTCGGCTGCTCGTTCGAATTGCGCGCCGGCGCGCTCCGCATGATTCCGAACAGCCCCTCGTCGCTGTTCGGCATCCCCTACGACCGGCCGGTGATCGGCTACGGCGGCAAGACGGTGAACACGCTGCGGCTGTGGAGCGCGAGCGCCATCCATGCGTTCGACTTCCAGCGCTTCAGCGGCGGCGACTTCGTCGCCTCGATCGCCGAGGCGCTCAACGCGGAATCACTGACCCGCGTTCTTTATCCGGACGACCACACCGTGCAGGGACGCGCATTGCGGCTCATGCAGGAGTATTTCCTGGTCGCCTGTTCGCTTGGCGATATCGTGCGCAGGTTTCGGGAATCGAATTCCGATTGGCGGACGCTGCCCGACAAGGCGGCCATCCAGATGAACGATACCCATCCGACGCTCGCCGTGCCGGAGCTCATGCGCATTCTGCTCGACGAGGCGCATCTCAGCTGGGACGAGGCGTGGGACATCACGCGCGGGACGCTCGCTTACACCAATCACACGCTGTTGCCCGAGGCGCTCGAGCGCTGGCCGGTCGAGTGGATGCAACTCCTCATTCCGCGCCAGCTCGAGATCATCTACGAGATCAACCGCCGGCTGCTCGAAGACATTCGCACCCGCTTTCCCGGCGACGTGGGGCGCATCGCGCGGACGAGCCTGGTCGAGGAAGGTCAGACCAAGCAGATCCGCATGGCCAATCTGGCGATCGTCGGCTCCCACAGCACGAATGGCGTGGCCGAGATCCACTCCAAGCTCCTGCGCACGACGACGGTGCGGGACCTCGCCGAAGCGTTTCCCGAGCGTTTCAACAACAAGACGAACGGCGTCACGCCGAGACGCTGGCTTCGCCTCGCCAACCCGTGGCTCGCGGACACAATTTCGGCCGCGATCGGCGGCGACTGGATCACCGACCTTGCGCACCTGAAAAGGCTCAAGCCGCTGGCGGAAGACGCTGCGTTCCGCTCAGACATTCTCAACGCGCAACGCGCGTGCAAGGCCCGGTTCGCCGACTGGGTCAAGCGGCACACCGATGTCGTGGTCGATCCGGACACGATCTTCGACTGCCAGATCAAGCGCATCCACGAGTACAAGCGGCAGCTGCTCAACGCTTTGAGGATCGTCGTTCTCTACGATCGATTGCGCGAGAACCCGAAGCTCGACACGCCCCCGCGCACCTTCTTCTTCGCCGGCAAGGCGGCCCCCGCCTACTATCTGGCGAAAGTCATCATCAAGTTCATCAACAATCTTGCGGAGACGCTCGACGCCGATCCGGCAGTCGGCGGCAGGCTCAAGGTGGTGTTCCTGCCGGAATACAATGTCACGCTCGCCGAGCGCTGCATTCCGGCCGCCGACGTCTCGAACCAGATCTCGACCGCCGGGTACGAGGCCAGCGGCACCAGCAATATGAAGTTCATGATGAACGGCGCGCTGACCCTTGGAACGCGCGACGGCGCCACGATCGAGATGGCCGAGGAAGCGGGGGAAGAGAATTTCTTCCTGTTCGGCCTGACGGCGGCCGAGGTCGCGGGTAGCCGCCCGTGGTACAGCCCATACTGGCACTACCACAACGAGGCGGAAACGCGCAGCGCGCTCGACTTGATCTTTTCCAATCATTTCAGCCGCGAGGAGCCTGGCATCTTCGAGCCACTGCGTGGCGCGCTTTTGACCAACGGCGACCAGTTCATGCACCTCGCCGACCTGACCTCGTACTTGCGGGCCGACAAGGCGCTCTGCGCGCTTCACCACAAGCCCGAAGACTGGGCGCGCAAGGTGATCCACAACATCGCCGCCTCCGGCAAATTCTCCAGCGACCGCACGATCCACGAATACGCGGCGGAGATCTGGGACGCGAAACCGTGTCCGGTGGAGTAGGCGGGATCCGGGTTCTGCCGCCTCGTGTCCTTCGCGGACGGCGCGCGCTCCTGGAACGACGAAGCTCGACCCGGAGCGGGAATTGATTCCCGAGCGATTGAACGTCGCAAATCGACGAAAGCGGGCATCGCGGATGGGCGGCGGGGATGGGACCGAGAGAGGAACGCCGCTCGCGAGGCGCTCCCTATCCGGGCGGTCCTTGTCGCAGGTCTACAAATCAATCGTTCGAAATCGCCCGCAACCCATCGGGTTAAAAGCACGTATCCATCGCCGTCCTATTGCTGTGACAATTTGCAAATCCAATTCTGTCAAAGAAAACCTAATAATAAGTTGCGTTTAATTATATTACATGTTTGTCTGCAACCTGGCAATTTTGGGTGTGCGATTATGTCTGAACTTCGCGACCACGTCATGAACGAGCTGTTTTGGGACCTCACGGTGCCTCGTTACAGAGTGTCGGTGGAAGAGGACCGTGGTCTGGTGACCCTGCAGGGGAAGGTCGAACGAGGCTACCAAAGGGCATGCGCGGAGGCGGACGCACGTCGTGTGCCCGGCGTGATTGCCGTTAGGAATGAAATTGCTGTCCGCGCCGCGTAAGAATCCGGCCAGTTCCCTGCGCTTGCCTGGCTAAACTGGAACGATGCTTCTTTGACGACGCGACAACCCGGCGTGGCCGCGCCGCCTCCACTCTATCCGGAGGTCCTTTGATATGAGTACATGCCACTGGAAAATTCTCTATCGAGACCATCTCGATCAGGACAGGACTTCTCAGGGCATTCCGAGCGAAGAGGCCGCTCTTCGGCAGGCGAGCGACCTGTATCACCAGCAACGCGCTGAATTATACGAAATTGATGGGCCCGATGGCCGGGCCTTACCCAAAGCAGAAATTATGCGTTGGATATCCGCCCACAAGTAGTCGCTCAGGGCAGCGAGGCGAACAGGTTCCGGATAGCGGTTACGGCTCTCGCCATCGTGGCCGCGAACCGGCTTCCGTCATCGGCCCCGGCGGAGCGGCGCCAAGGCGGCGCCGACGGAGCGTCGAGCCCACAGGCCAGTGTTCCCGCCTCGCCTCGGCATGGGCTTTTCGTCCGCGGAACAGGGAATTCCATTCTGTCGAACAGGGAATTTTTTGCGCGGAACGATGCGCCTCGGGGCATGGGCGCCGTCGACAACATCGAGGTCCTCAGTTAAAGGCGCGCGACGACGGCCAGGCGCTTCACCTGCCCGCTCTGATACGCCTTGAGGAAGGCGTCGTAATCCTTGAACGACACGCAGCCGTTCGAATCCCCTCTCGGCCCCAGCATGTAGCTGTGGGCGAGCAGCCCGTTGCGACCAAACATGTCGCCCTCGCCGACGGGGTTCAGACGCAGCGCCTGGACCCCGTGGAAGATCTCTTCGCGGGGAGTCAGCTCATAGAGGTGCGGCGGCGTGGCGCCGCGGTCGACTTCGGTCACGGCCCCGGGGTCGTCCAGGAGGAGGCCCAGGCCCGAGTGGGCTTCCAGTCGCGTCCCGTCCGGCAGAGTGACGGTATGCGTCGAAATCTCGTAAATCGCTGTCAACGGGCCGTGCGCGGCGGCGCGCGCGAAGGCGTCGCCGAGCGCGGCGCTCGGCCGCTGCGGCGGAAGCGGGACGATCAGATGGGATGGCGGCAAGGGCGCGATCTCGAGGCGGGCGACGTCGCGGTTGGCGCGGGGCGGAACAGGTTTCGGCGGGGCCTCGACGCTCGGTTCTTGAGAAAGGCTCGGAGCGGACTCGACCGGAGCCGGGGGCGGCGGCGCCTCTTCTGACAGATTCGGGACTGGCTCCGCTAGTGGCAGCGCCGAACCCAAAGCCGGGATGGCGGCGCTCGAATACGACGGCGCCCTCGGTCCGGAGAGCAGGGCCAACGCCCCGACGCAGACGACAATCAAGGCCGCGGCGGCGCTGAAGCAGAGCCAGAGGACAAGATTTCGCGCCTCACGGTCGCCGCCGGACACCTCGCAGGACAATGCGCCTGTTCCCTTGGGCATGACGCTTCGCGACGGCTGTCGCCCTCCCGAAAATACGCGTTAAGCATATTTCAAGGAGTGCAAATCCGGCTGTGATAGCGGTCACAGCGCGCGTCCGGCGAGCAGGAGCGCCGACGCAGGCGGGGTTTTTCAGAGGAGACTCGACCAGGCTCGGTGGCTGTGTCTGGAACGCCGACTGCGCTCGCGGATCGGGGTGGATCGAGACGGGGTGGGGCTTTGAAGGCGTCGTCGTCTTTGAACGACAGGCGCCCGTTCGACTCGCCCGTCGGCCCCAGGGTGTACGGCGACGACCGAAGAGGACGAGCGGGCGTCGTCGGGCGGACGCTCGCCCTTTACAGCGCTTTGATTGTTATGTCGGCGAGGCACGCGCGGATCGGCCCCCAGTCGCCGGCGCGCGCGGCTGCGGCGACGTAGCCGTCGGGACGCACGAGCCAGACGCCCGCGGCATCGGGCGGGGAACGGAGGTCGGGCTCGATGAGCGGCGCGTAATCGTGGAGAACGCCGCGCGCTTCGTCGCTCTCCGCGGCCATCAAAGCGAAGCGGGGCGTATCGCCTGCGCCGAACGGCCGGCCGGCAACGATCCGGTGTCCCGGCGCCGGCCCGCCAAGCCCCCGCCCTGAGCCCCTGCTTATCGGGCTTGCCGGGTAGTCGATTGCGACCTCGGCCATCCGCTCGGCGAAAGCGCGCCGCAAGTCGGCGAATCCGAGAAGGTGGCGCGCGACGAAATTCCGCAAGCCTTCGAGGATCGGGCCTTGCAACATGGCTGCCCGGGTCAGTCGCCCGGAATCGGCGAGAACCTGCTTCGCCACCGCGGAGCGCTCCTCGCTGTAGCTGTCGAGGAGGTCGGGACGCGCCAGACCCCGTTCGACGAGCGCGAGCTTCCACGCCAGGTTGAAGGCGTCCTGCATGCCCGTATTCATGCCTTGGCCGCCGGCGGGGCTGTGAACATGCGCGGCGTCGCCGGCCAGGAACACCCGCCCCGCGCGGTAGGTTTCAACTTTCCGTTCATTGACACTGAAGCCCGACAGCCAGAGCGGATTGGAGAGTCCGACGCCGCCGGGTCCGCGCCGATCGACGATCGCCTGAACCTCTTCGAGAGTTGGATCGTGGCGCGGGTTCTGGCCGACGTCGGCGATGATCCGGTAGCGCGGCGGGGAGATGGGGAAGAACCCCATGATGCCGTCCTCGCTCCAATAGAGCGTGACTTCGTCCTTTGGCGCATCGAGGCCGGCGACATGGACGTCGGCGAGAACGAAGGTCGAAGCGAGGGTATCGCCTTCGAAGGCCATACCCAGCTTGTGCCGGACGGTCGAATGCGCCCCGTCGCAGCCGATAAGCCAGCCAGCCTCAAGCGTCTCGCTGGAGCCGTCAGCGTGGCGCAGGTCGCAGGATACGCCGTCTGCGAGTTCCGCGAAGCTCGTCAACTCGATTCCGCGCTCGACCTTGATCCCGAAAGTTTGCAGGCGCCGTTCGAGCAGGCGCTCGGATTCGGGCTGTGGGATGAGCAGCAGGTACGGATAGGGGGACGGCAGCGCGTCGAACGTGATGTGAGCGATGCGCTCCGCGCCCGATTGAATCGAGACGGCCTTCGACTTCAAACCCGTGGCGGTGAAAGCCTCGGCTGAGCCCGCCCGGTCGAGCAGCTCCAACGTCCGCGGCCAGACGCCGAGCGCCTTGGACTCCTCGGTCCGGGCGGTCGCCTGATCGATGATCCGGACCGGCGTGCGATAGCGCGCGAGTTCGGCGGCCATCGTGAGCCCGACCGGACCGGCGCCCACAACGAGAACAGGCTTCGTCATGCAAGATGCTCCTCATGGTCTTTGCTCGGCTCTCCCGACGCCAGGCGCGGCCCCTCTAACCGCCGAGGGCGCTCGCGATGACGTAGCCGACATAGAGGCCGGGTCCTATCGACAGGTGGCTGGTGAAATCGTGCGCCAGCGCCACGCCGCGAGCCGGAATGTTCGCCGCGAGCGCGCCCGCGCCGAGGATCGGCTCCATGAGAAACCAGGTGATGCAGACGGAGACCGCGCCGAAAACAACAGCCGACAGCAAGCTCGGCGGCGCGACGAAGGCGAAACGCATCAGTAGGAAGTAGACAAAGGCGTAGCCGACGCCGACGACATAGTGGACGATCCAGCCCAGCCCGAGCTCGTGTTCAACCGGCGGCGCCTTGCCGATGTCCGTGCAAACGAAACGGCCTTGCCGAAAATGGCCGACCCAACGGCCCAGTATCGCGAAATTCGTGATCGGGACGCCGAACGCGAGCTGAAAGATCTGCTGCCAGATGTCGAGGATCGCGGTCGCGATCACGCCCGCGACCACGATGGAAAGCACGCTCATCTCAGCCTTGTTTCCGATGCGGCAACGGAACGTCGAAACAGGCGTTGACCATGGCGGTCAGCGTGTAGAAGCCGCAGAGCGTCACGATCTCGATCAGCCCCTGAATCCCAAAGCTTTCGATGACGCTCGCCTGGAGCGCCGAGGGAATTGAGCGGTAGGCGAACGCGGCGGCGATCGTCTCGGCGACGACGCCATAAAGCGCAGGGAAGCTCTCCGCTCCCGTCGCGATCGAATCGATCACGCTCTCATCGAGGCCGGCCGACCGCGCCGCCGCGACGTGATCCTCCCAGACGAATGCGACGCCGGAGCGCTTGGCGATCGTCAGCACGATGAATTGATAGACCTCGCGCGGGAGCGCGGACTCGTACTTGTAAAAATAGCCCAGCCGTTCGATGAGCTGCGCGAGTTCGGGATGGTTGAGGAGGGGAATGTAGGGGCCGAGGTGGTGAACCCCCTTGGCCTCGCGCCGCGCGAGGATGTCCTCGTAGATCGTCCGGGCTTCGCCGGTGAGGGTCGCCTTGGGGTCGGGCAGGTTCGCCATCGTTTCAACTCCTCAGGCGTGAAACGACCAGTGCGCCTTGCTCTCCACAAAGGGCTCGATCGGCGTCCCGGCTGTCTTGTCCGTCTTCACATCGATGACGAACGTTGTGTTCGCCTCGAGCGCCTTGGTGAGCGCGGGGGCGAGCTCCTCGGCCTTTCGCACGGTCGTCCCTTCCGCGCCAAGTGCGCGGGCGAAGGCCGCCCAGTCTTGGTCGGGCGCTTCGGTCAGCCGCATCGGCGTCGGGCCCTCCGACCGCGCCCGGAGCCAGACGTTGCCGAGCGCCTGGTTGTTGCTGACGAGATAGATCACGGGCAGCCCGGCGCGCGCCGCGCTCTGCACCTCCATTCCGTGCATGCGCATGCATCCATCGCCGGTGAAGACAAGCACCGGCGCATCCGGCCGCGCCGCCTTCGCGCCGATCCCCGCGGCGATCGCCCAGCCCATCGGGCCGAGCGTCGAGGCGGTCAGGAACTGCCGCGGCCCAAAACTGTCCCAATAGTGACCGGCGAAGGCGCGGTGGGCGCCGCTGTCGACAAGCGCGATCGTCTCGCGCGGCATGACCTTGCGCGCCTCCGCCACCATGCGCGCGGGATGGATCGGCGATCGATCGCTCGTGGTGTTCTCGACGTCGTAGGTGCGCGGGTTCGCGCGGACGGCCGATAGCCACTCGCGCCGCGTCGCAATCCCCTTGGCGAGCGGCGCGGCCTCGTCTTCGCCCGCGCCGGCGAGCCATTTGGCGAACGCGCCGCCATGGCCGCCGACAAAGCTTTCGTGCTTGAGCCAGCGCCCGACATGAAGGGCTGAAACGTTCACTGTCAGCGCGCCTAGCCGCGGCTTGAGCTGCGCCGTCCAATACATCGAATCGCGAAGGTTGAGAGTCGCTCCGATCACGATGAGGAGGTCGAGACCTTCGTCGAGCAGCGCCTCGGTCGCATGGCGAGTCCCGGCGTAGCCGAAGACGCCGAGCGACAGCGGATGATCCTCCGGAAACTGTCCCTTGGCGTGCTGGGTCGTGGCGACCGGGATGTGGAAGCGCTCGGCCGCCTTCACCAGCGCCGCCGACGCCTCGTCGGCGATCATCCCGCCGCCGACCAGCATCGCCACACGCGGGGCGAAATCCACGCCGCTGAGCAGCCGCCAAAGCTTTGCGGCGGCCTCATGGTCGAGCGGCTCGGAGGCGAGAATGTCGGCGGCAAGCGGCGCGGGCTCGGCCGCGACGTCGCCGATCTGGATGTCGTGCGAAAGGCTGAGGTGCGCGGGCGCGCGGGCGCCGTCGAACATGCGGCCGACCGCTCCACGCAAGCTGTGCGGCAGAAGCCTGATGTCCGGAACGCTGTAGGATTCGGCGGTGACCGGCGCCAGAATCCGGCTGTCGTCATAGGTCCCCGCCGTCGCGTCCTGGAACAGCCCGACGCCCTGCAAAAAGTTTGCGACCTCTCCGGTCAGCAGCAGGACCGGCGATTCGTCGGTGAAGGCGGCCGAAAGCGCGGTGACGGTGTTGGTCGCGCCCGGGCCTCCGATGCAAAGGACCGCCCCGAACCTGCCGCTCGCGCGCGCATAGCCGTCGGCCATGAAGGCGGCGCCGCCCTCCTGCGCCGCAACGACAGGATGAAGCCCGGTCGTACGCCCGATGGCCGGCAGAAACGGATCGATCAAGCCGCCCGGGACGAGAAAGAGATGATCGACTCCATCCGCGAGCAACGATTGTAGGATGAAATCCGTCCCGAGCATGCCCTCTCTCCCCCTCGCCGCGCCCGGCCGGGATATTGGCCCTGACCGAAGGAATTGCGCAAGCGCCAAGCGGGTAACGCCGGATCGATCTGCCGCATTCCGATTGTTCATACTGGCCGATCGCCGGTTCCCCCTTCTCCGCGAAGCGGGGAAGGTGGCCGAAGGCCGGATGGGGTGTGGAAAGCAGGGAGGTCCAGACAAAAGGTTCGCGGCGACGGTCCTGCAATCCGACCAGAGTTGCGGCAGCGGGCCACACCCCATCCGGCGCTTCCGCGCCACCTTCCCCAGCAAGCTAGGGAAGGGGATGCCGGCGACGTTTTGCAACCCGGCCGCGCCCGGTCTGGCGCCTCGTTTTCGCCCGCCTGATAATTCCCTGATCCGCTGCGAAAGCGCCTGTTCGTTCCCTGTTCCGGTCGTTGGAAATTCCCTGTTCCGCGCCCATGGCAGCCCGCAACCGGTGGGTTGCAAGGCCAGCAACGCCATGATATTGCAGGGCTTCCTGGAAGGGGTGCGCCGACCGCGGGAAAAAAATTCCCTGCTAGCAGGGAAACCGGATCGTCGGCGGCGCGCGCTCCCGGCCGGACCGTGGCCGCCGCGGCTTCATCCGTCCCGCGTCTTCCGTCATAAGAGCGCGATGGGCCTCAACGTGTTCTTCCTCGGCCTCGGCTATTGCGCCGAGGCGCTGATCCGGCGGACGCCGTCGCTCGAGCCGAGCGGAACCGCGCGCTCGGACGAGCGCGTCGCCGCTCTGCGCGCCGCCGGCGTCGAGGCTTACGTCTTCGACGGGACGCGGGCCGACCCCGGGCTCGCGCCGGCGCTTCAACGCGCTGAGGCGCTCGTCGTGTCGATCCCGCCGCGTGGGGGGCAGGGGCCGCTCGACGCATTCGCGGACGCGATCGCCGCCGCGCCGAAGCTCGCCCGGATCGTCTACCTCTCGACCATCGGCGTCTACGGCGAGCACGGCGGCCGGTGGGTCGACGAGGGCTCGGCGACGCTGACCCGCTCCGAGCGCGGGCTCGAGCGTCTTGCCGACGAAGCGCGCTGGACGGAGGCGGCGAGGGGACGCGGGATCGCCGTCGATATCCTCCGCCTGCCGGGCATCTACGGGCCCGGGCGCAACGCCCTCGATAAGGTCCGGCGCGGCGAGGCGCGGCGGATCGTCAAGCCGAACCATGTCGTCAACCGCGCCCATGTCGACGACATCGCCGAGGTCGCTCGGCTCGTCCTGACCGGCGGCCACGACGGGCAGATCTGGAACGTCGCCGACGACGAGCCCGCGCCGCCGCAGGACGTGATCGCCTATGCGGCCGGGCTTCTCGGCCTTCCGCCCCCGCCCGAGGAACCGTTCGAATCGGCTGGGCTGTCGCCCTTCGCTGCGAGCTTCTACGCCGAGGAGAAGCGGGTCTCGAACGGCAAGGCCAAGGCGTTGCTCAGTTTCGCGCCGGCCTATCCGACCTACCGTGAGGGTCTGCGAGCGCTCGCTGAGGCCGGGGAGGGGCGGAACGGCTGAGCCAATCCCGGCGCGCGACAGACGACGCCAGCGGCGAATTGCCCAACGCGCCCGCAGCGGGTAAGCTCCAAGCGGCGCCGAGGTGTGCTCACGCGCTTCGCGCGGCCCGATATGGAGGGGATTATGTTCGGCAAACGGACATTTTCGCTAGCGCTTCTCGCGGGGCTCGCGGTGTCGCTTGCGGGCTGCTACGAGCCCACCGCCTACGGGACGGGACCCTACTATTCCGGCGGGTCCTATTACGGCGCCCCGTACTATGGCGGCGCCTATTACGGCGGGGTCGCGGTCGGCGGACCGGTATACACCGGCGGCTATTACGGCGGTTATGGCTACCGCACCGGCTACGGCGGCGGCTATTACGGCCACCGCTACGGCTACGGATACCATGGCGGTTACGGGTACCGCGGCGGCGTCTATGCGCGCGGCTATCATGGCGGAGGCTACCACGGCGGCGTCCATCGCGCTGGCGGCGCCTATCGCCGATAATCGCCGGCGGCGGCGACGCTCACGGTTTCGGCGGCGTCTCCTGCTCTTCCTGCTCCGACGGCAGGTAGAGGCCGGAATTCGGCTCGATCCAGCACATGTGGTCGTGGATCGCGGTCACGCCCGGCGTGTTCTCGGCGATCACCCGGAGGCCGGACCGCAGCCGCTCGTCGGTGATCGCGCCCTCGAAGGTGACGGCGCCGTTGCGCACATCGACCCGAATGCTCGCCTTCGGCGCCCAACCGAGCCGGCCGAATTCGGCCTCGATCGCCGCCTTGATCTCGGCGTCGGGACGGCCGCCGTCGGCCTTCGGCAGGGCCGCCACAAGCGCCTTGAGCAGGTCAGCCCGCGAAATGACCCCGACCACCGCCTCGCCGCGCAGCACCGGCAGCCGCTTGACGCCGTATCGCAGCATCAGGTCGACCGCGACGCCGAGTTCGGCGTCCTCCGACACCGTGATGAGCTTCCGCGTCATGATCTCGCCGATCTTGCGTCCGTGGCTGTGGGCGTAGGATTCGGCGAGCCGGCCGCCGCTCAAGAGCGCCTCGAGCCAGCGCGGCCGCTTGCGCTCGGCGCCGAGTTCGCTGCGGCGCATGAGGTCGCCTTCGCTGAGCACGCCGACCAACGCGTTGTCGGCGTCGCGCACGAGCACCGCGCTGATCCGCGACTTGAGCAGCGTCTCGGCCGCTTCCGCAATCGTCGCCGTCTCCGGCAGGCCGATCGCCCCATAGGTCATCACGTCTCGAACGCGCATCATGAACCTCGCTCGCTAAGCTTGAGTAGCGGAGGCGGCGGGATGGTGGCAAGAACGAAGCGGAGATGGCGGCCATGCGTGGGACGTCGGCACGCGTCGGCCGCCAATTCGGAGCGCTGCCCCCATGTCCAATCCCGTCGTCGTCGAGGTCCTGCGCGGCGACCGGGTCGAATCCGCCCATCGCGGGGCCGGCGCGGTCGTCGACGCGGGCGGACGGACCGCGTTCGCCTTCGGCGACGTGGACCGTCCCATCTATCCGCGCTCGGCCGTAAAGGCCCTTCAAGCGCTGCCGCTGATCGAGAGCGGCGCGGCCGACCGGCTCGGCCTGACGGAGGCGGAGATCGCGCTCGCCTGCGCTTCGCACGCGGGCGAGGACGCGCATGTCGCGGCTGCCTCCGCGATGCTGGCGAAGGCCGGGCGCGACGTGGGCGCGCTCGAATGCGGGGCGCACTGGCCGAGCAGCGAGACGGCCGCCCGAGCGCTCGCCCGTCGAGGCGGAACGCCGTCGGCGCTGCACAACAATTGTTCGGGCAAGCATGCGGGCTTCGTCTGCCTCGCCTGCGCCGAGGGGGTCGATCCGGCGGGCTACGTGTCTCCAGACCACTCGACCCAGCGCGCCGTGACGGCGGCGCTCGCCGACATGACTGGCGCAGCGCTGGGCGCTGAAACCCGTGCGATCGACGGCTGCTCGATCCCCGCCTACGCGATCCCGCTCCGCGCGCTGGCGCATGGTTTTGCGCGCTTCGCGACGGGGCAGGGGCTCCCGCCGCAGCGCGCCCGGGCGGCGGCGCGGATCCGCGCCGCGGTCGCGGCGAACCCTGCGATGGTGGCGGGCGAGGGCCGGTTCGACACCGAGGTCATGACGCTTTTGGGCGCGCGCGTTTTCACCAAGACCGGGGCCGAGGGCGTCTGGTGCGCCGCCCTGCCGGAGCTTGGCCTGGGGCTCGCGGTCAAGGCCGACGACGGCGCGAAGCGGGCGGCGCAGACGGTGATCGCCGCGCTCCTTCGCCGCTTCGGCGGCTTCAGCGACGTGCTCGGCCCGTTCGCCGCGCCGCCGCTTCTCAACTGGAACGGGATTGCGGTCGGCGCCCTGCGCCCGTCCGGGGCGCTGGCGTAGGGATGCAAAACTGACGCTGGCCGTCTATCAGACTACGGCGCAAATGGGCGAAGGAAGCACAATAGAGGCGACAGGGGGACGAAGCCCGAGCTCGCCGAGCCCACCGAGCACTTCGACGTAATCGGCGAAGCCTTGTTCCTGACAGCTATGCCACGTGACATCGCCGGCGGCATGCTGCCGGATCAGCTTCTGCTTTGTGCTCTCGGCCATGGCGAAAGTCCTGTCACAAAAGCTTCGACAGCTCCTCCTTCTTCACCTTGCCGGTCGCGGTCATCGGCAGGGCGTCGACGATGCGGACTTCTGGCGCCTTGTAGACCGCCATGTTGTCCCGGCACCACGCCTGAAGCTCCGCCGCGGTGAGTCTTCAACGCGCCTTCTCGTCCAGCAGCACGAACGCGACCGGAACCTGTCCGCGCTCGGCGTCCTCCCGTCCGATCACGCCGGAGCCGACGATCGCCGGATGCTGGCCGAGCAAGGCCTCGATCTCGGCCGGGAAGACGCTCATGCCCTTGACCTTCAGCATCTCCTTGCGGCGGCCGAGGAAGTGGATGAAGCCGTCCGCGTCGATCAGGCCGATATCGCCGGTATGCAGCCAGCCGTCGCGCAGCGCCGCCTCGCTCGCCTGCGGCTTCATCCAGTACCCCTTCAGATTCGAGGGGGAGCGCACGCAAAGCTCGCCTTCCTCGCCGAGCGGTATCAAGGCGCCGGTGGCGAAATCGCAGATCTTGAATTCCGTGCCCGGGACGGGCAGGCCGACGAAGATCGGCTGCGACTTGAGGTCGAGATCGTCGTCCTGCAGCCCCGTGGTGAACGTGTCGCAGGTGTGGGTCTCGGTCATGCCCCAGGCCGCCTCGATCAAAGTCGTCCCGGTCAGTTCCCGCCAGCGCTGGCGATAGGGAATGTTCAGCTTCTTGACGAAGGACGAGCAGCGCACCTGTTCGAGCGACTTAAGGTCGAACTCGCCTGCGCGCGGATGCTCCATCACCTCAACGGCGTTGTCGACCAGCAGGGTGGCGACCGTGACCTTGTAGCGCTCGATCGCCGTCATGAAGGCGACCGGGTCCCAGCGCGCCAGCAGCACATAGGTCGCGCCGGAAAAGATGGGGAAGATGAGCCCCATGTCTTCGCCGGCGATCCAGAACACCGGGAAGAAGTTGAGCCCGACGTCCTCCGGCTTGAGGTCGATCGCGATCGCGCAGGGCGTGGCCGCCGTGTAGATCATGTCGCGCTGCGTATGGACGCAGCCCTTCGGCATGCCGGTCGTGCCGCCGGTGTAGTTGAGCGCCGCGACCTCGTCGAGGCCGACGGCGACGGCCGGCGGGGGCTCCGTCGCGGCCGCGAGCGCCGGCAGGAAGTCGATCGCGCCCGGGCAGGGCTTTGGCGGCGCATCGAGGCCCGCGGGCAGGGGGATCGTCGGCGTCTCGGGCAGCATGGCGCCGGCCGAGGTGACGAGGATCGTCTCGACCGAGGTCTGCGCCTTCACCTCCGCCAGAAGCGGGAAGAGCGCGTCGAGCGCAACAACGACCTTCGCGCCGGTGTCGTTCAGCTCGTAGATCAGCTCCTGCGCCTTGAACAGCGGGTTCACCGGGACATGAACGGCGCCGATCTTGAGGATTCCGAAGAACGCCACATGAAACTGCGGGCAGTTCGGCAGGAACACCGCGACCCTGTCGCCCTTTTTGACGCCGTGTGCGTAAAGCCGCGCCGCAAATGCGTCGGACAGCCGGTCGAGTTCGGCGTAGGAAACCTCCCGCCCGTAATAGATCAGCGCCGCCTTGTCGGGCGAGCGACGGGTGCGCTCGCGCAGGTATTCGGTGAGAGGGATTTCGCCGAGCGGGTAGACGGGCTCGCGCGGCGCGCCCTTCGGCCAGTTGCGGCGCCAGATCGCATTCAAAGCGTCGAGATAAGCGGCCTCTTCGGCGGCGGGGGTCATGAGAGCCTCGTCTTCGCGTTTCCTGGTGAGCCAGCTGAAAGCTCGATGCTTCATAACTCGGTCGGAATCAGATGATCTAGCGGCCAGCGGCTGCGTGCGTTTGCCGTTTGAGCTTCTTGATGCGGTGGCGTTGATAGGCTTCGATTTGCCGGAACAGCGGGACGCGTCTGCTAAAGATCAGATGCGTGATGGAGACAACGTGAGCGTTTTTGGTTTCCGGGCCGCCGATGTCGAGCCCGCAGGCAATTCCTCCTTCCTCCCCCATGTAGAAAATGCTTGTCACGTTACAGCGATCGGGAATGTCGAGATCCGAAGATCGCTGGCTCAAGGACGCCTTAAGAGTTTGGGAGAGCTGGGTTTGCAAGGGAAGGGACGCCTTAAGCTCCTCAATGAGTTCGAGCAGTTTTTTCGGGATCGTCGATCATTGGCCGCACCCTTGGCGATGGCGTCGTCATTCGGCTTCAACAACGCGATTCGCTTGTTCTGTCTCAAACTCTTAGCACAATGGCTGCCGTGATGGTTCATATCGGATCGATTCGACGGCGGCCTGCGCTGCGGTCACAATCGCGCACGCCTCGAGGATCTCGATCGTCATGTCGCGCCCGCCCTTCCGCAAGCTCCTCATCGCCAACCGCGGCGAGATCGCCGTGCGCATCGCTCGCGCCGCCGCGGATCTCAGGATCGAGAGCGTGGCGATCTATTCCGAGGACGACGCCGCTTCGCTTCACCTGCGCAAGGCGGACGAGGCGCACGCGCTCGGGCGCGCGGGCGCCGCCGCCTATCTCGACGGGGCGCGGATCGTCGCGCTCGCCAAGGCGACCGGCTGCGACGCGATCCATCCCGGCTACGGCTTCCTCGCCGAGAACGCTGCTTTCGCCCGCGCCGTGGCGCAAGCCGGACTGGTCTTCATCGGCCCGTCCGCCGCGTCGCTCGACCTCTTCGGCGACAAGCTGCGCGCGCGCGATTTCGCGGCCAGGACCGGCGCGCCGGTGATCGAGGGCGCGGTGGTCGGCGACGTCGAGGCGGCGCGGGCGTTCTTCGCCACGATCGGCGCGCCGATCATGCTCAAGGCGGTTGCGGGCGGCGGCGGACGGGGCATGCGCGCCGTGCGCAACGAGGCCGAAATCGCCGAAGCTTTCGCCCGCTGCCGGTCGGAGGCTTCGACCGCCTTCGGCGACGGGGCGCTCTACGCCGAGCGCCTGATCGCCAGCGCGCGGCACATCGAGGTCCAGATCCTTGGCGACCGTCACGGCGGTCTCACCGACTTCGGCGAGCGCGAATGCACGATCCAACGCCGCAACCAGAAGCTGATCGAGGTCGCGCCCAGCCCTTCGCTGACGCCGCGCTTACGGCAGCGGATCGTCGACGCGGCGAAACGGATCGCCCGGGAAGCGGCTTACGACAGCCTCGGCACGTTCGAGTTCCTGCTCGACGCGACCGATCGGACGGACGACGTCTCATTCGCCTTCATCGAGGCCAATCCCCGCCTGCAGGTCGAGCACACTGTCACGGAGGAGGTCTTCGACGTCGATCTCGTCCAGGCGCAGATCCGGGTCGCCGCTGGGGCGACGCTCGTCGACTTGGGCCTCAACGCCCCGCGCTCGGCCCGCGGCTTCGCCATTCAGGCGCGCGTCAACCTGGAGACGATGACGCCGGCCGGCGAAGCCATTCCGACCGCCGGTCGGATCACGGCGTTCGATCTGGCCTCCGGCCCCGGCGTCCGGGTCGATACGTTCGGCTATTCCGGCTATCGCGCCGGCGTGGCGTTCGACTCGCTGATCGCCAAGGTCATCGCACATTCGCCCTCGCCGGATTTCGCCGTCGCGGCGGCAAGGCTGGCGCGCGCCCTCGCCGAGTTCCGCATCGCCGGGGTCGACACCAACATTCCAATCCTGCAGGCGATGGTCGCGCATTCCGATTTCATCGCCGGCCGGATCGACACACGGTTCATCGAGACGCATCTGGCCGAGCTTCTGGAGGAGGCGGCGAAGGCGCATCGCCGGCTCTATTTCGAGGCGCCCGAGGCCGACGCCGGCGACGCCCGCGCGACCGCCCGCAAGGGTCCGGAAGGGACCGTGGCGGTCTCGGCGCCGTTGCAGGGGACCGTCGTCTCGGTCGATGTGTCGGACGGCGATCGCGTCCGCCCGGGCCAGCAGATCGCTGTCCTCGAATCGATGAAGATGGAGCACCTGGTCACCGCGCCGGGCGGCGGGATCGTGCGCGAGACGCGCGCGCGGAGAGGCGACACGCTCTACAAGGGCGATGCGATCGTCTTTCTCGAGCCGGCCGAGGTCGGCGGCGAGACCGCGGCCGAGTCGGAAGCCGACGACCCTGACGCCATCCGTCCCGACCTCGCCGAGATGCTGGCGCGACAGGCCTTCGGCCAGGACGTGAGCCGGCCGGACGCCGTTGCCAAGCGCCGCCAGACCAATCATCGCACGGCGCGCGAGAACATCGCCGCGCTGGTCGACCCCGGCAGCTTCATCGAATACGGCTCGCTTGCGGTGGCGGCCCAGGCGGCGCGGCGCTCGCGCGACGATCTGATCCGCAATACGCCCGCCGACGGCGTCGTGGCTGGCCTCGCCGGCGTCAATGGCGATCTCTTCCCGCCCGACCGCGCCCGCTGCCTCGTCGTCGCCTACGATTACACCGTGCTCGCCGGCACGCAGGGGGCGCTGAACCACAAGAAGCAGGACCGGCTGTTCGCGCTCGCCGAGAAGCAGCGGTTGCCGGTCGTCCTGTTCGCCGAGGGCGGCGGCGGACGTCCGGGCGACACCGAGGGGCTCGCCGTCACCGGCCTCGACGTGCCGACCTTCGCCCAGTTCGCCAGACTCAGCGGTCTCGCGCCGCTCGTCGGCGTCGTCTCCGGACGCTGCTTTGCCGGCAACGCGGCGCTGCTCGGCTGCTGCGACGTGGTGATCGCGACCAAGGATTCGAGTATCGGCATGGGCGGCCCGGCGATGATCGAGGGTGGCGGGCTCGGCGTGGTTTGCCCGGACGAGGTCGGCCCGGTCAGCATGCAGGCGCCGAACGGCGTCATCGATGTCGTGGTCGAGGACGAAATCGAGGCCGCCGCCGTGGCGAAGACTTATCTTGCCTATTTCCAGGGACCGACGCCCGCCTGGACCGCCCCCGACCCGCGACGCCTGCGCTCCGCGATCCCGGAGAACCGGCTCAGGGTCTACGACATTCGCACGGTCGTCGCCGCGCTTGCCGACCAGGGCTCCGTTGTCGAGCTGCGCGCCGCCTTCGGCCTCGGCATCGTCACCGCGCTCGTTCGGATCGAGGGACGGCCGTTCGGCCTCATTGCCAGCAACCCAAAACACCTGGGCGGCGCGATCGACGCCGACGCCGCCGACAAGGCGGCCCGTTTCCTGCAGCTCTGCGACGCTTACGACCTGCCGATCGTCTCGTTGTGCGACACGCCTGGCTTCATGGTCGGGCCCGAGGCCGAGAAGACCGCGCTGGTGCGTCATGTCTGCCGCATGTTCGTCACCGCCGCGAGCCTGACGGTTCCGTGGTTCACCGTCGTGCTGCGCAAGGGCTACGGCCTCGGGGCGCAGGCGATGGCGGGGGGCGGCTTCCACGCGCAATGCTTCACGGTGTCGTGGCCGACCGGCGGGTTCGGCGGCATGGGGCTCGAAGGCGCGGTACGGCTCGGCTTCCGCAAGGAGCTGGCGGCGATCGAGAACGCGGCCGATCGCGAAAAGCTGTTCCGCTCGATGGTGGCGAAATATTACGAGACCGGCAAAGCGACCAACATCGCCTCCGTGCTCGAGATCGACCAGGTGATCGACCCTATAGACACCCGCCGCTGGATCTTGCGCGGCCTCGACTCGTGTCCAACCCCGCCCCGCCGCGAGACGCGCAAGCGGCCGTTCGTCGACACGTGGTGAGCGGCGCCGACCATCCCTTCTCCCCGCCCGCGGGGAGAAGGTCAGGATGAGGGGCAGGGCGAGCGCAAGCAGAGCTCTACAGCCCCGCCAGATAGGCCGCGATTGCGGACAGGCCGTCCGGGCCGAAGGCGTGCAGGACGCCCGAAATGTCGGGGCTATTGGATCGGGCGCGGCTCCTGAACTCGGTCATCGTCGTGTTCAGGTAATCGCGCTCTTGGCCGGCGAGGCGGGGAACCGTGGCGTCGCCCATGAACGTCGGGCGATGGCAGGAGGCGCATCCGACCGACTTGACTGCGGCGGTCGCCGCGTCCGTGTCCGCATTCGAGGCCGGGGGCGCCTTGGTTTTCGGCCAGGGCAGGGCAGCAAAGAATTCCGCGAGCGCCAGCGCGTCGTCCTTCACCAGAGTGCGCGCGACCGGCGTCCATCCGGTCGTCCGACCGCATGCCCTTCTGGAAGTCGCGGAACTGGAGGTAGAGGTAGCCGGCGTTCTGGCCCCAGATGATCAGCGTCGACTTGTCCTCGGGAACGCCCTCAAGGCCGTGGCAGGCGCCGCAGGCCACGGCCTTCTCCGCGACCGTCTCGCCATGCGCCGCGGCGGCGCCTAGCGCGACAGCGAGCAGCGAGCGCAACCGCGGCCGCGATGCGAACCATTGAGCTTCCCCTTTCATCGGCCGATCGCCGGCATTGTGGCCGGCCGATGTCGGGTCAAACGAAAGCGGTCCGCGTCAGAGGAAGTCGATTTTTTGGACGAATTGCGTGGCGCGCCCTCATCCGACTGCTCACAAGGCCAATTTCCACCGGCGGTAGATGGGACTCATTGCGGCGACCTACAACCCAGCCGCGCCCAGTCTCGCGCTCCGTTTTCGCCCGCCTGTTCTTTCCCTGTTCCGACCTGAAAACGCGCTGACATTCCCTGTTCCGGTCGCTTGAAATTCCCTGTTCCGCGCCCCATCCAGACCGCAACCGGTGGGTTGCAAAGCCAGCAACGCCATGACATTGCGGGGCTTTCCGGATCGGAGCGCCGACTGGGGCGCAAAAAATTCCCTGCTAGCAGGGAATTCGGATCGTCGGCCGCGGACCGGGAGCGAGATGTTTTTGGCCGAATTGGAGGGGATGGAACGAAGGCGCGACGTTCTCATTCAAGTGTTCGTTGGAAAGAGGCGAGCCCGGATGGGAAAGCCACGGGTCCTCGCGAGCGGGCGCCCGCTTCGGTTTCGGAAGGCGGCGGCGTCAGCCCGGCATGTTGGTGAGTTTGCGCGCTGTGATCTCGTCCGTCACCAGCGCGGTCGGCTTCAGGAGCTTGATCGCTCCCTCGACCGCGGTGAACTTGTCAGCGCCGCCCGCGGCCATGACCCGGATCGGGGTGGCGCGCACCACGTCCATGGGCACCGACATCACCCGCTGGTTCAGCGGATGGTCGACAACCCGTCCCTCGTGGTCGAAGACATTGCAGAGCAATTCGCCGACCGCGCCGTACTCCCGGAGCACCTGCCGGTCCGCCTCGCCGATCAGCTCGAACCGGGAGGGGGTCGACTCGGGCCCCAGCGACCCGACGCCGACGACGACCGCGTCCAGCGTCTGGGCGAAATCGTAAACCGCGCGCAGGCCGCACCGCTCGATCAGCGCCGCCTTGGTCGCCGGGCTGTCGACGAGGGCAGGGGCGGGGATGAGATAGCAGTCGGCGCTGAAAGCGCGGGCGAAGGCGGAGGGGAACTCGGTCGGATTGTCGTGGGCGAAATGGGTCACGCCGCCGACCAGCGACACGACGGTGAGGCCGCGCAGCGTCCGCTCGCGCAGGTGTTCCAGCGACCGGTTGAGCGTCCGTCCCCAGCCGAGGCCGATCTTCATGTCGTTGTGCAGGAGCGACGAGACGTATTCGCCGAGCACCGCGCCGATCGGCGCGGTGGCGTCCGCGTCGGGGACGGAGAGCGGCGCAACCAGGGCGTCGTCCAACCCGTGCATCGAGCACAGCGCGGCCTCGAGTCCGCCGAGCTCGGCATGGCCGCGCGACAGCGCAATGCGCACTTCGCCGAGCGCCTTGGCCTCGGCCAGCATGCGCACGACGGTGACGCGCCCAATTCCGAGCGCGTCGGCGATGGCGCTCTGGGTCATCTCCTCGACGAAGTACATCCAGGCTGCGCGTTGCCTCAGGCGCTCGCTGCGACGGGGGCCGCGCGACTCGAACGGGTGATGGTCAGGCTTCATGATTCCTTTCCGGTCGCCGTCCCGCGCGGGAGAGTCAAGGACTTTCGCAGACCTCGCTGCATCTGCTGTGTCGTGAGCTCGCTTCGTCCGGCCTTGTTGGCGCCAATCCTCACGTCAGGCTGTCGTAGAACGACGCAATGAAAATGATCAGGCCCGCCAGAACCGCGAGCAGGATGAAACCCGCGACGACAAGCCGCTCCTCGCTCAAGCCAGCGTGAGCCTCGGGCGCGGGCTCCTCCGAGGCGAAACCGGGCAAGGCGTCCTCGACCGGCGGCGGCGCAACGGGCGGCGAACGGGGTTCAATGCGCGCAACGACCCTCGGGGGCGGCGCGAGAGGAGGCGGCTTGTCGCGGACGCGCGGGACGTCGGCGAGCACATAGGCGTTCTGTCTCGGCGGAACGGGGGCGGCGGCCGGCGCGGCGGAGGACGTCGAAACAGCCGGACGCGGGACGCCCTTTCCAGCGGCGAGCACGAACAGTGCCCCGAGCGCAGGCGCGAATATGCCGAGCGCCGGCGCGTTGGCGTCGACCCAGCCCGCCACGAGCGGGTCGGTGACCGCCATGGCGCCGGCGATCCAGCCGAGAAACGCCGCGCCGATGACAAAAATCTCCGGAGCAAACCGCATGATCCGCGTCAGAATGACCGCGCCGTAGACAAGGATGGGGATGCTCATCAGAACGCCGAGCGTCAGAAGCCAGAAGGCGCCGCCGGCGATCGCCGCCAGCGCGACCACATTGTCGAGGCTCATCGCGGCGTCAGCGAACATGATGATGACGGCGGCCGAGAGGAAGTCCTGCGCGCCAGTGCGACGGCCGGCCGTCTCGGCGGCGGACACGGCGTCTTGCGTGCGCACGTTGAGGGCGATGACCAGAAGCGTCCAGGCCCCGACGATCTTCACCAGCGGCACGCCGAGCAGCGCATTGGCGAACAGCAGCATCGCCAGCCTGAGCGCGATCGCCCCGGCGGCGCCGAAAATGACCGCACGGCGCGTGTCCTCGGGCTCAAGACGTCCGCACGCGATCGCAATGACGATGGCGTTGTCCGCGCCGAGCAGCAGGTCGAGGAAAAAGATTTGCAGCAGCAGAAAGAGCGAGGCGGCGATGTCGCTCATCGGGCGCCGCCCAGCCGCTTCGGAGCCTCCGAGCCGCCTGTCGCGCCCGACCTCAAGGTTTCGCGCCCTCCGTCGGCCCCATCGCGGGACCGGATTTCATGAGCCGCATGAAATCCGCGTCGGGGCTCACGATCATGGTCGGTCCGGAACTGGCGAGCGCGCCCTTGTAGGTCTGGAGCGCGCGGACCATCGTGTAGAATTGCGGATTTTGCGAGAAGGCGTCCGAAAGCGTCCTGTTCGCCTCCGCGTCGCCTTCGCCGCGTGCAACCGCCGCCGCGCGCTGCGCCTCGGACAGGATGATCGTCCGGTCGTGGTCGGCCTTGGCCTGGATCTGCTGGGCCCATTCAAAGCCCTGGGCGCGAAGCTCCTTGGCCTCGCGCTGCCGTTCGGACTTCATCCGGTCGTAGATCGCCTGACTGGTCTCGAACGGAAGATCGGCGCGCCGGAACCGCACTTCGTCGACCGAGACGCCGAGCGCCGCCGCCTTCTCGGCGACTTCGTTCCGGATCGTGTCCAGGATGCGCCCGCGCTCGTCGGTCAAGAGCGCGCGCAGCGGGACCTGCCCGAGCGCGCGCCGCGCCGCCGAGCTGACCATCAGGTTGAGCTGAATGTCGGCCGCTTCCGGCGTTCGCAGGGCCTGATAGAAGCGCAACGGATCGACGATCCGGTAACGGGCGTAGGGCTGAATTTCCAGTCGCTTCTGATCGCCCATGATCGCCTGCTCGACTTGCGGCTCGAGCAGCAGCGAGCGCGTCGAGGTCACGTTGACCAAATCGATGAACGGGATCTTGAACTTGAGGCCCGGGGTCTCGACGACCGCGACCGGCGCGCCGAGACGGACGACAAGCGCCTGCTCGCCCTCGTTGACCACGTAAACCGAGGCGAAGGCGAGGATCAGCGCGAGGGCGATCGCGGCGATCACGGCGAGCCGCCAGCTTCTCATCGGGTCGCTCCTGGCGTCGGCTGAGCGGACGCGGCGGCGGACGATCCGGCCTGGGGCGGGGGGAGAGGCGTCTTGAACTCGCTCACCGGCAGGTACGGCATGACGCTCGAGACGCCCTTCCCGGACGTGTCGACGATGACCTTCGAGGCCTTCTTCAACACCTCGTCCACGCTGTCGAGATAGAGCCGCCAGGCCGTGACCTCCTTGGCCGCCTCGTAGCTCTTCAAGAGCGGCAGGAAGGCGTCGGCGTCGCCGTGCGCCAGGTTGACGACCTGCACCCGGTAGGCTCCCGCCTCCTGCCGGATGCGCTCCGCTTCGCCCCGGGCGCGCGGCAAGATGTCGTTGGCGTAGGCCTCGGCCTCGTTGCGGGCGCGTTCCTGGTCGGCCCGGGCGCGTTGGACGTCGTTGAAGGCGTCGATCACGGCGAGCGGCGGCTCGACCCGCTGCAACTGCACCTGGGTGATCTCGACGCCGGCCTGCTCGTCGTCCAGCAGCTTTTGCAAGACGGCGCGCGTTTCGTCGGCGATCGCCTGACGGCTGGTGGACATGGCGTCCTGGATCGGCGTGCGGCTGATGACGTCGCGCAGCGCCCCCTCGGCGGCGGTCCGCACGGCCAGCTCCGGGTCTTCGACCCTGAATAGGAACTGGCCCGGATCCCGGATCTTCCAGAAGATGGTGGAGTTGGCCTCGACGATGTTTTCGTCCCCGGTCAGCATCTGGCCACCCCGGCTGGGGTCGCCGGGACGCGCGTCGGTGGACGGACCGACGCCGATCTGAATCTGGTTGACCTGGGTCACCTTGGGCAGGAGCACAGTCTCGATCGGGTAAGGCAGATGGGCGTGCAGACCGGGCTCCATCGTCGCGACCCACTTGCCGAAGCGCAGCACGATGCCCTTCTCGTCGGGCTGGACGCGGTAGAGCGAGGTCGACAGCCACGCCAGGAGCACGACCCCGATCGCCGCGAGAACACCGCGCCATCCGAGCCGCGGCGCACGGAACATGTCGCTGAGAGCCGTGCTCGCCATGCGCAAGGCGTCGTACCGGCCGCCGTCCGTCTCGCCGATCGTCGTCTGTTCGGCCGACAGCGAACTGGCGCCGGCGTCAATCTTGTCCAACGGCCAGACTCTCTTCCAGCATCATCCGCGCGCGCGCGCTGAGTTTCTCGCTTTCGCTCTTGAGTTGACCGCAGGCCGCCAGGATGTCGCGTCCGCGCGGCGTCCTCACCGGACTCGCATAGCCGGCGTTGAACACGATCTCCGAAAAGCGTTCGATCGTGTCCCAGTCCGAGCACGCGTAGGGGCTGCCCGGCCAGGGGTTGAAGGGGATGAGATTGATCTTGGCGGGAATTCCCTTGAGCAGGCGGACGAGCGCCCGGGCTTCGGCGGGCGTGTCGTTGACGCCTTTCAGCATTACATATTCAAAGGTGATCCGCCGCGCGTTCGATGCGCCGGGATAGTCGCGGCAGGCCTTGAGCAGACTTTCGATCGGGTACTTGCGGTTGAGCGGCACCAGCTTGTCGCGCAGGGCGTTGTTCGTCGCGTGCAGCGACACGGCGAGCATCGTGCCGCATTCGACGCCGAGGCGCTCCATCTCGGGGACCACGCCCGACGTCGACACCGTGATGCGGCGCCTGGAGAGCGACAGCCCGTCGCCATCGGTGAGGATGGCGACGGCGTCGCGCACGGCGGGGAAATTGTACAACGGCTCGCCCATGCCCATGAAGACGATGTTGGACACTGCGCGCACGCCCTCGCCCGAGGGCACGAGACCGTCCGTCGGCCGCACGCCGCCCGGGAAATCGCCCAGCCGGTCACGCGCCGCCATGACCTGCCCGACGATCTCGGAGGCCGTCAGGTTGCGCACCAGCGGCATGGTGCCGGTATGACAGAACGTGCAATTGAGCGTGCAGCCGACCTGGCTCGAGACGCACAGCGTTCCCCGGTCGGACTCAGGGATATAGACGCACTCGATCTCGGCGCCCTTGTCGCCCGGATGGGCCGGGGGCAAACGCATGAGCCATTTGCGCGTGCCGTCGGCCGACACCTGCTCGACGACCGTTTCCAGGCGGCCGAGGTCGTGCCGTTCGGCGAGCTTTTCCAAAAGGGGTCTCGCGATGTTGCGCATCGCGGAGAATTCGTTCACCCCCTGGTGGTAGATCCAGCGCCACAACTGCGCGACGCGCATCTTTCGCTCGCCCTCGGCGACGCCGAGTTCGGCGAGCGCGCAGGCGATTTCGGAACGGGTCGCCCCTGCGAGGCGCACGGGCGCGCGAACCTCGGCGGCGGAGACGGTTGTGGTCATGGCGGGGCTTCTATCATGCGGCCCGATGCGCCTCCAACGACGAAGTGTCGCAAAACATTGTTCTGATCGGGCCCGCGGGCGTTAAATGCCGGTCGGACCGCGGCCGTAGGGCGGGGTCGCCGACCCCGCCGAGGCGTGCTTTTGTAGGGCGGGGTCGCTGACCCCGCCGCCGCGGTCAGCGACCGCGGCGACAAGGGCCGACGGGGCGGCCAATCTTCGGCCCCGATTGCGGCTTATTCGCCGGACCGGCAAAGTGTGAGCAGGGAGATTCGGGAATGCAGGCAAGGATTTGGGCGATACTGGCGTCGACGGCGCTGGCCGCCGTTCTGCATGCCGGGGCGCCGGCGCTCGCGGCCCAGTGCGGCGACAACCCGGACGGGTTTGCGTCGTGGCTCGACGACTTCAAGCAGGTGGCGATCAACGATGGCGTCTCCCCGGACGTCACGGATCAGGCGCTGGCGACCGCCAAGTTCGACCCTTCGGTGCTGGCGCACGACCACACCCAGGGCTCGCTGCAGGGCGATTTCGCCAGCTTCGCGGCCAAGCACATCACCGCGGGCAGGATCAAGAAGGGCAAGAACATGCTCATCGCCTACGCCGAGCCGCTCGATCGCATCGAACAGCGCTACGGCGTGCCGGGCCCCGTGCTGGTGGCGATCTGGGGCCTAGAGACGGATTTCGGAGTCGGCCTCGGGCGCTATCCGACCTTCAGCGCGCTCGCGACGCTGGCCTATGACTGTCGGCGGGGCTCGCTCTACGCGGCCGAACTGATCGACGCCTTGATGATCGTCCAGCGCGGCCTTCTGACGCCGGATCAGATGCGCGGCGCCTGGGCGGGCGAACTCGGCCAGACCCAGTTCATGCCGTCCGCCTATCTCAAATACGGGGTTTCGGCGAACGGCGGCCGCGGCGGCGACCTGATCGGCAACTCGGCCGACGCGCTGGCCTCGACCGCGAACTTCCTGCATGCCCATGGCTGGCAGCAGGGCGCGGGCTGGGACGAGGGCCAGCCGAACTTCGCCGCCCTGCTCGAATGGAACGCCGCCCCCGTCTATGCCAAGACGATCGGCGAATTCGCCGACCGGCTCGCGCAGCCGTAGGGGTTCTGCTTTCGCCTCGACGGAGCCGGGTCAAGCGTCCGAGTCCCGATGGGCTTGCGGCCCCTCAGAGGTGGCCAAGGAAAGAAACTGCGCCCTCCGATTGGTCGACAGGCCCCGGATAGACAGCGCGCATCAAAGGACGCCAGCCGCTTTGCGCGGTCGCCCACCCTTACGGCCATTCTCCCGCGCAGCAGCAGCCTTGGCTCGCGAACGGGCTTTGCCGCCGGCTTCGCCGAGTTGCGCGGCCATCCAGCGCTTTGAGCCGAACATGCCTTGCAGGAGCGCCGGCACATACACATCGGCGTCGAGCTTCGGCCAGTGCAGCCCAAGGCCGGCCGGGCTGATTTCGATTTCTGCCAGGTCGTCCGGAGATGCGTCGGCAAGACCTTCCGCCAGATGCGTCGGGAAAGCGATTTGCACGCCCGTATTCAGGTCGATGACAATGCGGGCCGTGCGGCGATCGTAGCTCGCGGGTACGGCAAAGCCATTCCCTCGCAGCGTCGCCATGCGCTTTTCGGCCTGTTGAACGTCTTGCTCAGGTACGACCATGAATTGTTCTCCATTTCGCACATAACATCGCCAGAGCGCTGGCCAGTGTATCCTCGATGCGACTCAATTCGGTCCGCTGGAAGCGGAACCCCCGGGCTCCGGACCCGGGGGGTCGCCGGTCCATCGGGGCAATGCAGGATGAACACCGCCTCTCCGGCCGCTCCCTTGACGTGAACGTGCGCCGGTCGGTGATCGTTCGGGTAAACGACCAAGCGCAACCCATCGAAGCGGAAAACGGTCGGCATGGCCATCTGATAGCAAAACCCAAGCGCTTCGGAAAGTGGATTGCCGAGCTGGTCGACGCGCTAATGATCGTCGAGCGTGGGCTTCTGACGTCGGCGAGATGCGCGGTGCCTGGGCGGGCGAACCCGGGCAGATCCAGTTCATGCCGTCCGCCTATCTCAAATACGACGTTTCGGCGAACGGCGGCCGCGGCGGCGACCTGATCAGCGCCTCGGCCGACGCGATGGCCTCGACCGCCGATTTCCTCCACGCGCACGGCCGGCGGCAGGGCGCGAGCTGGGACGAGGGCCAGCCGAATTTTGCCGCCCTCCTCGAATAGAACGCCGCCCCGGTCTACGCCAAGACGATCGGCGAATTCGCGACCGGCTCGCCCAGCCGTAGGGGCTCCGCGTTCGCCTCGACGGACGACGCTCAGCCGTTATCCGTGGCATGATTTCCAATTCCCCGAGACCTGCCCTCTATCGACTGTGCGCCGTCAATGCGTTCCAGGCCGCGAGGGAGTCCATGTAGTCTCTCCACTGCGCGATTTTCCGGTTTTCAATCTTGATGATCGAACAAAATCGATTGTTGTACTTCACGCCGGTCGCGAGGACGGTCCCGTGGACTTAATACTCGATGACAACGACACGGCCGCCCTCTGTCTGGTGGGTGATCAACTTATCGGCGGATTGAAGCTCGATGGCGTCGCCATAGCCCCTGAACCGGGCCATCAGTTCGGCCCGCCCTTGGAACATGCGAGGCCAACCCGGGAAATCGTAAAGGACTTCGTAGACGACGTCGTCGACGACGGTGTCGAAGAAGTGTTCGCCGTCGACGAGGTCGTCGAGCGCCTCCCGAACCAGACCGAAGTAGGGGGCGACTGGCTCGTAGGCGGCGTATTTCGGATTCGGCATTCTGGCGCCTCCATGCGCTTCACGATGTCGCCTGCAAAAAGGGAGCCACGTATAGGGCGGAAGCTTTATTCGAAGAAGAAGGCGCTCTGAAATCGCCGCGCGCCATCGTGGCGTCGGGCCGCGCGGCGAAGGGGCTATGGCGTTCGGCGCGGCGCTCGTCTGCGGCGCGAACTGTGCGCGGCAATGCTCTGAGAACATTGGCCTTTCGCCTTGGTTTATGAGCGCCGGTCAAGCGGCCAAGCCGGCGGATGCGGAGAGTTAATTCTGATTTTCAGATATTTGTTTGACTATGTTCCCTCTGCGTGCTAGTCTTGTAAGGATCAACGGAAGATCGAAGGAGTTCCGGAGTGTCTGCAGCCCGCGCGCCCGAGGCCGCCGAAAGCGCTCCCGCCGGCGCCGTCGCGCGGCGCCTGACGCCTGCCCCGGCGCGGCCTCCAGCGGTCGGCGGCCGCGGAAATGTTTTTGGCCCCTTTCGCCCGTAACCCATTGATAAGTCCCGATTCGCGGAAATTTTTTGCAACTTTTGGAAACGGATTGAAATTTTTGGCAGCCTTTTTGGAAGGAAATTGAAGCCTTTGGCAGGAAAGTGAAGGAAATTGAAAACTCCCAGGCCGCCCCTATGCGCCTCATCATGATCCCCAAGTCAAGCCCGGGGATCAGCATGAGGAAGGCGCCATGTCAATGCCGCTGGTCGCCCGCCTCGGCAGTTGCCGATCGCCCGGGAATTCAGCCGCAAGCCCTTGAAAAGGTTCAATCCGCGCCCGGGATTGCGGCGTCCTTGCCCGTCGCCGCGCGCTCAAGCGCGCTTCGAGACGCGATTCGTCGCGTCGCTCCTGAGCGTGACGGCGGAGGCGGTCCGCCCGCCGCCTCGACAGGCGACAATCGCCCGCAAAATCCCGCGCAAGATGCTGAAAAGATTGAATCCGCGCCCGACTTCCGACGGGAGGCGGGCGGTCGGCCCTCCGCCCAGGGCCGTCACGGCCTACCGAAGACGTCGTTCGTCTGCGCGGTGACGCGCACGAACGTCGTGCGCTTGGAGACCTCCTTCAGATGCGCCGCGCCGATATAGGTCATCATCGAGCGCACCCCGCCCATGATGTCGCCCATCGTCCCTTCGACCGGACCCCGGTAGGGGGTCTCGACGGTCTTGCCCTCGGCGGCGCGGTAATGGGCGACGCCGCCCGAGTGTTTCTTCATCGCCGTCTCCGACGACATGCCGTAGAAGGCCATGCCGACCGGCGTCTTCTCGCCGTCGCGCGTTTCGTATCGGATGTCGCCGGCGCATTCGTCGTGGCCGGCGAGCATGCCGCCGAGC
This sequence comes from uncultured Alphaproteobacteria bacterium, assembly GCA_963822215.1. Classification (GTDB taxonomy): domain Bacteria; phylum Pseudomonadota; class Alphaproteobacteria; order Rhizobiales; family Beijerinckiaceae; genus Roseiarcus. The sequence continues at coordinate 905,744 of CAWGGX010000003.1, read as the reverse complement.
ATGACGAAATCCGCGCCGGCGCCGTACGCCTTGGCGATGTCCCCGGGCACGGTGCAGCCGCCGTCGGCGCAGACCCAACCTTTCAGGCCGTGCGCGGCGTCGGCGCATTCGATGATGGCGGAGAGCTGCGGATAGCCGACGCCGGTCACGCGCCGCGTGGTGCACACCGACCCCGGCCCGATGCCGATCTTGACGATGTCGGCGCCGGCGATCACCAGCGCCTCGGTCATGTCGCCGGTGACCACGTTGCCCGCCATGATGACGGCCTCGGGATGGTCGTCCCGGACGCGCTTGACGACCTCGAGGAACTTCTCGGCGTAGCCGTTGGCCACATCAAGGCAGATGAGCCGGATCCGCGCCGCCTTCGCCACCGCCGCGAGCTTCTTGAAGTCGGCGGCGGTCGTTCCGAGCGAATAGAAGGCGTGGACGCCGTCCGGTCCGTCAAAGAAGCGGACGAGTTCGTCCTCGGGATAGTGCTTGTGCAGGGCGGTCAGCGCCCCATGTTTAGCCAGCGCCCGGGCCATTTCCATCGTCCCGGTGACGTCCATGTTGGCGGCAATGAGCGGAAAGCCCTTCCACTCCGAGCCGGTGTGAATGAAGCGGAACGCCCGGTCGACGTCGACGGCGGAGCGTGTGTTGAGGGTCGAGCGCTTGGGCCGGATGAGAACGTCCTTGAAATCCAGCTTGACGTCGGTTTCGATGCGCATCAGCGTTCCACATGAACAAGGGGGAAGGCGGGCGTCGCCTTTTCGTCCTTGATCTAACACAGACGCCGGTTGAATTGTATCGGGGAGCGGCGGGGAGACAACTCATGAGCGACGAACTGGTCTTTTATACCCACCCCATGTCCCGCGCCCGCATCGTGCGGTGGATGCTGGAGGAGGTCGGCGAGCCCTACGAGACCAAGATTTTGGAGTTCGGCCATTCGATGAAGGCTCCGGACTATCTGGCGGTCAATCCGATGGGCAAGGTGCCAGCGATCCGCCACGGCGAAACCATCGTCACGGAAACCGCCGCCATCTGCGCCTACCTGGCCGACGCCTTCCCGGCGGCCGGCCTCGCGCCGCCCCCGACGTCGCGCGAGCGCGGCTCCTATTATCGCTGGCTGTTCTTCGCCGCTGACTGCCTGGAGCCCGCGGTAACCGACAAGGCGCTCGGCTTCGAGATCCCTCAGGACCGGGAAGCCATGGTCGGCTACGGCAATCTCGAGCGGACTCTGGCGGCGCTCGAGGGCGCGCTTTACCGCACCGAGTACATCGCCGGCGACCGCTTCACCGCCGCCGACGTCTATGCCGGATCGGGAATCGGATGGGGCATGGCGTTCGGCAAGGTCGACCACCGCCCGGCGTTCGAGCGCTACTGGGCGCTGATCAGCGGCCGCCCGGCGGCCATTCGCGCCCGCGATATCGACGAGCGGCTGATCGAGGAACGCAAGATGGCGAGCTGAGCTGAAGGCGCGCCGCCAAAGGGATGGGAGACCCCATGCGACTGAAGGGCAAGGCGGCGCTGGTGACCGGCGCGGGGCAGGGCTTTGGCTACGGCATCGCCGAGACGTTCGTCCGCGAGGGGGCGCGGGTCGCCTGCCTCGACGTGAAGGCGGAGGTCGCCGAGGCGGCAGCGCGGCGTCTCGGGCTCGCCGCAATCGCGCTGACCGGGGACGTTTCGAAGCGCGACGACGTCGAGCGGGCGGCGAGGGCCGCGATCGAGGCGTTCGGTCGGGTCGACATCGTGGTCAACAACGCCGGCACGACTCATCGCAACAAGCCGCTGATGGAGGTTGAGGAGGCGGAGTTCGACCGCATCTTCGCCGTCAACGTAAAGTCCCTCATGCTGACCGCCCAGGCGTTCGTCCCGCACATGCGCGGGCGGGGGGGCGGCGTCTTCATCAACGTCGGCTCGACCGCCGCGCTGCGGCCTCGTCCGGGCCTCACGGTGTACAACGCCTCCAAGGGCGCCGTGCACGTAATGACGAAGTCGATGGCGGTTGAGCTCGCCCCGGATCGGATCCGGGTCTGCGCGCTCGCTCCGGTCGCCGGCGAGACACCGCTGCTCGCCATGTTCATGGGCGAGGATACGCCCGAAAAGCGCGCGGCCTTCAAGGCGACCGTGCCGCTCGGCCGGTTCTCGACCCCGGCCGACATCGGATCGGCGGCGCTCTATCTGGCGAGCGACGAGGCGGCGTTCCTCACCGGGGTGGTGCTGGAAGTAGACGGCGGGCGGTGCATCTGAGCGGGGCGCCCGCCTATCCCGGCAGCGCCGCGACGAGGCCGTATCGGGAGAGCGGGTAGGACACCGCGAGCGCGATCGCCGCGCCGGCAAAGACGTCGCTCGGATAGTGATGCGCGGACGCAAGGCGCGCCCAGGCCATCGCGCACCAGGCCGCGAGCGAGAGCGACAGCGTGCCCGGGATCGCGATGACAATCGGGACCAGGGCCGCGGTCAGCGTCATCACGTGCCCGCTCGGGAACGAGTGCTCGTCGAGAGTCGCCAGCAGCGGCTGGAGATCCGAATGCGCCTGAAAAGGCCGCTGCCGGGCCGCGTGGCGTTTGATCGTCGGGTAGACGCTATGGATGAATGCGACGTTGATCGCGGCGGCGATGATCGCGTAGCAGCCGCGCGCGCCGCACCCAAAGATCATGAGGACCGCCAGCGCCGGATAGAGAACGCCGTTTCCAACGCGGGTGACCTCGACCGCCAGACGGCGCCCGGGCGCGTTCCGCGCCGACGCGACGCACAGGCGCACACCCGCGACGTCGGCGGTGATGAGGGACCGCAAGACGCTTTGCCTCACATTCACCCAAGGAACTCATGACGACCTGCCCTTCACCAAAGACTAACACACTCATGGCGACAGGCGAATGACGAGGGCTCAGGAATTGGAGGCGTAAGCGATAATCCGCGAGACCCACTGGTCATCCACCGAGACGATGCGTCGCGTTGACCGAGCGTCCGTTGCGACTAATACCTTCCGATACATCCTATGAAGGTGCAGGGACGGGCTTGGAACCGGACCGGCGGCGATGCGCGTTGCGGCTGTTCGTTCCCAAAGGGCTTGCCGCTTCCGTCGCCGTTGCGAGGCGGAAGGCGGGCTTTGGACGGCAGAGACTGCGAAGGGAAACCGTGATGACGTCGGGGCAGAGTGGGCGCGCAAGGCCCGACACCATGGGGCCTCTGGCCCGGATCGGAGCGGGGCTCGCCGACTGGAGCGAACGCTGGTTTCCTGACGCCTACGTGTTCGCCGCGATCGCGGTGGTCATCGTATGCATCGCCGCCCTGTTCATGGGGCGGACCCCGATGCAGGTCGGAACGGATTTCGGCAAGTCCTTCTGGAGCCTGATCCCGTTCACCATGCAGATGAGCTTTGTCGTCATCGGCGGCTACATCCTGGCGGTGGCGCCTCCGGTCAAGCGCCTCGTGGTAGCTTTGGCGCGCGTCCCGCAGACCCCAAGAGGGGCGGTCGCCTATGTCGCGTTCGTCGCCATAGCCGCTTCTCTGCTCAGCTGGGGGTTCAGCCTGATCTTCGCCGGCATCCTGAGCCGGGAGGTCAGCAAGCGGGTCAAGGGCGTGGACTATCGGGCGATCGGCACCGCGGCCTATGTGGGCCTAGGCAGCGTCTGGGCGCTGGGCCTTTCGTCTTCGGCGGCCCTGCTCATGTGCACCAAGGGGTCGATCCCGCCGGCGCTCTTCAAGATCAGCGGCGTCATCCCGCTGACCGAAACCCTGTTCATTTTGCAGAACCTTGTGATGATCGTCGTGCTCATGGCGCTGTCGGTGTGGGTGGCTTATGCCTCCTGTCCCGACGCCGATCGCGCCAAGACCATCGAGATGGCCGGCCTTTCCTATGCGGAGGAGGAGACCGTCAAGGAGAAGCCCAAGACGCCCGGCGAGTGGCTGGAATTCAGCCCGATCCTGACTCTGGTGATCGTGGTTCTTGGCGCCATCTACCTCTACGGTCTCTTTCAGGAGAAGGGCTTGCTGGCCGCGGTCGATCTCAACAACTACAATTTCGCCTTCCTGATCGCCGGAATGCTTTTGCATTGGACGCCTCGGTCGTATCTGCGCGCGGCGGGCAAAGCGGTCCCGATGACCAGCGGCGTGCTGCTGCAGTTTCCGCTTTACGCCGGGATTTTCGGCGTCCTCGTCGGGTCGGGGCTGACGGAGGTGCTGGCCAAGTTCTTCGTTTCGATCTCGACCCAGCAGACCTTGCCGTTCGTGATCGGCGTCTATTCGGCGATCCTGGGGCTGTTCCTGCCGTCTGGCGGCGGCAAATGGATCGTCGAGGCGCCCTATATCCTCGAGGCCGCCAATCAGTTGAAGGTCAATCTCGGTTGGATGGTTCTGGTCTATAACGCCGCCGAAGCGCTGCCGAATTTCATCAACCCGTTCTGGATGCTGCCGCTGCTCGGCCTGACCGGGGTCAAGGCGCGCGATCTGGCGGGCTATTCGATCCTACAGCTCATCATTCTCGCCCCGGTGGTGCTTTTCCTCTTGTGGGCGTTGGGATTGACGCTGCCTTATGTCGCGCCGATCGTTCAGTGAAGCGGCTGCCGGGGGCGGTTCGAAGACGCGCCGTCCGCCGGCCGCAGGCCCGCCCCATCTTTGAGCCGGCGGCGCCCGACGCTGATCGGGGCCGTCCTTTATCGCGACTTCGACCTCCTCCACGACAATGTGACGGTCGCGGTCGCGAAGCGCCGGGCCGTCCAATAGCGCGCCGCGAAAAAGGAAAAGACCTGACGGGACTGGGCGCGCCATCGTTGCGGCGCAGTCCGGCCGCAAAATCGCGACGGGGGCGAGAGGAGCACGCGATGACTTCCCTTGCGATTTACGTCCGCCTGGAGGCCAAGCCAGGCAAGGAGCAGGAGGTCATCGACCTCCTGAAACAGGCCCGCTCGCTCGTTATGGACGAGCCCGGCACCCCGGCCTGGTTCGCGATCCGCCTGGGGCCCAGCACCTTCGCCATCTTCGACGCCTTCGACGACGAGCAGGGCCGGCAAGCCCATATCCATGGCAAGGTCGCGGCGGCGCTGACCGAGAAAGCGCCGGATCTGTTCGCCAATTCGGTCGAGATCGTGAAAGTCGATGTGATCGCCGCCAAGCTGCCGCGCTGACGCCGGAGGAGGCCCGCCAGCGCGACCGCGCTGAACTCGCCGCGGGCTTTTGCGATCATGGAGGCCGCCCGGCCGGGAACGCCCAGCCGGCGCGCCAGGCCCGGAGGCCGCGATGTCGTTGGGAACGGTCAGCTGTCGGCTTCCTTTCACGCCGGATTCGAACCTTGCGACCGGCCTGCATCTCACCGCCGCCGTGGGCGGCGGCCCGGTCCATCGGTTCGAACTCGACACGGGCTCCGTGGGCGTCCTGGTCCCGCGGCGAAGGCTCGGCCCCGACTATCAGGATTTCGACCCGTCGCTCGACGTAACGTTCGGCTACGTCAGCAGCGGCGCCACGTACTGGGGGCAGTGGGTCAGGGTTCCGCTTGTTCTCGGCGCGCCGGACGACTGGGACGGAACAGGCGACTATCCTCAAGCCGAGGTCGATGTCTTCGCCGTCGATCGGCCGGACGACTTTGATGGCGGAGTGCTCGGCGTCGGCTTCGCCATCGGCGGCGCCGCGGACGGCGGTCCCGCCCGCAACCCGCTTCTCCGTCTGACCTATCAGGGAAAGCGGGTTTATCGCGGCTACGTCGTTGGGTCGCAGGGCCTTGAGGTCGGGCTGACCGCGGCCAACACCGCAGGGTTCGCCTTCCTTTCCCTTGAGCGCAACGCGGACGACAGCGATTGGACGCAGCCGGAGGCGAGCTTGGCCTTGCCCAACGGTTTCCAGGCGGATCTGCCGCTCCCGATCGACACGGGCCTCGACGAAATGCTGATATGGCTCGACCCGGCGGAGCGGCCGCCCGATCTGGGCGGGGTTTCGCCGCTTCCCGCCGGAGTGACGGTGACGATTGCTGCGCCGCCGGCGCTCGACTATTCGTTCGTCTCGGGCGACGCCCAGAACCCGATGGCGCCGCCGGCCGTCGAATGGCGTACGGGCCGTGGCCTCAACACGGGACGGGCGATCCTCGCGGGCGCAGACTATCTGTACGACGCCGACTCCGGACTCGTCGGATTTCGCCTGCGGCCGAGGACCGACTGACGAAGGGACGGCTCGGCTGTGCGAGCGCGCCTCGGGGGATTTACCCGGAAACGGCCATGCTCGGATAGCGGCGCGCCGCCGTGGCGCCGATCAGGATGACGGTGTCCCCCCGGTGTTCGCGCACCCGGATGCGGCAGCCGGGCGCATCGAGGGCATTCGCAATGCCAATGACTTTTGGCCAAGCGGCGCGAGAATCCCGAAGAGCGACGTCAAGCTCGGCCGAGATCACGTCGTCGCCCTGAAGCACCTCGAAATCGAAAGACTGCATCGGGTCCCTCCCAGAAGTGGCGGCTCCCACCCTCCCGTTTCCGCCTATTTACGCTGGCGGTGAATGTTTGACTTTCGTAGCACAGTCCCTGAGGCTTGGCTACAACCTTTGCGCGACTCCGCGACTTATTGTCGCAACCCGATGCAGATCCCTCTTGCGCGCCTCAACGGCCGGCGCCCCACGAGCGCCTGGTCTGCCCCACGCCGGCCGCCGTCGCCCGTCGTGCGCGTGCGACGAGCAAGCCCGTCGCTTCGCGAGCCTGCTGTCGGCTGCAGGCGCACCGGGCGCTCCGGCTGCCCTTGGACCGGCTCGTAGTTTGCGTTCCGCCTCGGTGAGAGCCGGTCGCCGACCGTTTCCAATCCGCGATCGTTTTGGCCGCATCTACGGGCATGCGCTTTGATTTGGCTCAAAAAGGCCGAAGTCAATCCGGATTGCGCGACGGACCCGAAACGCCGAGGCGGCGCAATTCGATCGCCGGGCAGCGGTTCATGACCACGGTCACGCCTCTGGCGCGCGCGCGCTCGGCGGCCGCCTCGTTGATCACACCGACCTGCATCCAGATGACGCGGGGGAGGGGATCGAGCGCTAGCGCCGCGTCGACGACGTCGCCCGCGGCGGCCGAATTGCGGAACACGTCGACCATGTCGATCGGCGCGGGCGCGTCGGCAAGCCGCGCAAACACCAGCCGCCCGCCAATGCGCGCCCCGGCGTGGCCCGGGTTGATCGGGAACGTTTCATAGCCGCGATTGATCAGCACGCCGAGCACCTCGTTGGACGGCCTCAGAGGGTTCGGCGAGGCGCCGACGACCGCGATCCGCTGCACCCCGGTCAAAATCTCCCGGATCACCGCGTCATTGAGGCCATCGACCGCCGCCATCCCGTTCGTTCCCTGATTACACGCCCCAGCGTGGTTGGCGCTTTTCCAGAAAGGCGGCGATCCCTTCCGCCGCGTCCGGCTCGGCGAGGTTGTCGACCATGGCCTTGGCCGCGAGCGAATAGGCGACGGCGAGCGGCTCCTCGATCTGCTCGTTGAAGGCGCGCTTGCCGATCGCCAGGGTCGCGGCCGAGCGCGAGGCGATGTCGACCGCCAGCGCCTTGGCCTCGGCGAGCGCCTGGCCCTCGGGGACGATGCGGTTGACGAGTCCCATGTGGGCGGCCTCGGCGGCGCTGTAGAGCCGGCCGGTCAGGGCCATTTCCAAGGCGTGCTTGCGCGACACCGTCCGTCCGACGGCGACCAGCGGCGACGAGCAGAAGAGCCCGATATTGACGCCGGGCAGGGCGAAGCGCGCCGCCTCGCCCGCGATCGCAAGGTCGCAGGCGGCGACGAGCTGGCAGCCGGCCGCCGTTGCGACGCCCTCGACCGCGGCGATCACCGGCTTCGGCAGGGCGACGATCGCCTGCATGAGGGTGGCGCAGCGCGTCATGATGAGCTCGTTGAACGCCTGTCCTCGATCCGGGTCGTTACGATGCGCCTGAATCTCGCGCAGATCATGGCCGGCGCTCAGCGCCGGGCCCTCGCCGGCGACGACGACGACGCGCGCGGCCGGGTCCTTGGCGATGTCGGCGAAGGCGACGATCAGCGTGTCGATCATCGCAAGCCCAAGCGCGTTGCGGTTCTGGCTTTGCGCGAGCGTCAGGGTGACGACGCCGGCGGTGTCCTCGCGGCGGACGAGCTCGGTCGGAGAGGCGGAAACGGCGTTCATGGTGACTGACCTTCGGCGAAAGCGCCTGGCGGAGCCTATCGGCGCCGCCTCCGACAGTAAATGGAAGCCCTTGCGTTCGGTCGCCGACGACCGGCTGATCCGAAACCGCTGCGGCGCGCCATAAGTTCCTAATATTGCCAGCCGTCCGGTCCCGGCGAGCCTGCCCACGGCCCCGAGGGCCTGGGCGGACCGCCGTCGTAATAGGGTCCGGCGTCGGGATACCCTCCGTACGGACCGGGGCCGTAGCCGTAGTGGCCGGGGCCGTACGAACCGTCCGGCTCCGGCGCGCCCATCGCCGGGCCCTGCGCCGCGGCGGCGGCCGGCTCCGGCTCTTGCAACTCCGCCACCGGCCCGGGCTCCTGCAACACGACGACCGGCGTTCCGACCGAGACGCGGTTGTAGAGGTCGATTATGTCGTGATTGAACAGGCGAATGCAACCGCTCGACACCGCAGTGCCAATCGTCTCCGGCTCGTTGGTCCCGTGCAGGCGGAAATAGGTGTCTTTATTCCCGCGATAGAGATAGAGCGCCCGCGCGCCGAGGGGATTGCCGAGCCCGCCGGCCATCCCGCCCGCATAGGCCGCATATCGCGGCATGGTCTTCATCATCCAGGGTGTCGGCGTCCAGCGCGGCCACTCGGCCTTTCGGCCGATGACAGCCGAGCCGCGGAAATTCAGCGCCTCCTGCCGGCCGACGCCGACCGTGTAGCGCATCGCCATGCCGCCGGGCTCGACGTGATAGAGCCGTCGCGCGGGGATGTCGACGACGATCGTGCCGGGCCGGTACGGGCCGTTGAACGGGACCTGCCGGCGCAGGCGATCCGGGTCGACCTCCGACGCGTCGAGCTCCGGAATTGCGTGGCCGTCGTCCGTGATCGGGCCGTAGCCGGGAAAATAACCGCCCGCGCCCACCTGGGGGCCCCCGCGCATCGACATGGCGCCCGGCGCTGCGCAGCCGCCGAGAAGCGATGCGAGCGCCACGAGCACAGCGCGGCGGTCAAGAGAAGCCGTCATTCGCCCGACATCCGATTCTCCGTCCGACTCGCCCCGGTCCGCATGAAGCATGGGAAATGAGCCTTGCGCCAGTTTGAAGGCGCGTCCAGCCGCAGAGCCAAGGCGCCGCCGGCGACCTTCAGCAGACCATCATTCCATTGCGCGTCGCCCGGACGTTCACAAATCTCGTGCCGGTCGGGGTCGGGACCGCGATGCGGACGGGGGGTCCCCAAAAGGACAAATCCGGTCCGTCGGGGCCGTTTCCGGGCGTGGATTCAATGTTTTCAGGGGCTTGCAGCGGAACTTGCGGGCGGTCGCCGTCTGCGGAGGCGCTGGACGGTCCCTTCCCCCTCCCCGGGCTTGACCCGGGGATCACGGGGAGAAGGTCAGCCCCCGGATCAAGTCCGGCGGGAGGGGCGGGGCGAGCGTCCGCGGCCAATCGCCCAGGCCCCTCACCCCGGCCCTCTCCCCGCTGAAGCGGGACGAGGGGGGCCTGCGCCGCCGGGCTTGGCGCAATTTGTCCGGGCGCGGAATCAATCTTTTCAAGCTCTTGCGGCGGAATCTGCGGGCGAGCGACGGCGGAGGCGCTGGACGGTCCCTTCCCCCTCCCCGGGCTTGACCCGGGGATCACGGGGAGAAGGTCAGCCCCCGGATCAAGTCCGGGGGGAGGGGCGTGGCGAGCGTCCGCGGCCAATCGCCCAAGCCCCTCACCCCGACCCTCTCCCCGCTGAAGCGGGGCGAGGGGGTCCTGCGCCGCCGGGCCCGGCGCAATTTGTCCGGGCGCGGAATCAATCTTTTCAAGCTCTTGCGGCGGAATCTGCGGGCGAGCGACGGCGGAGGCGCTGGACGGTCCCTTCCCCCTCCCCGGGCTTGACCCGGGGATCACGGGGAGAAGGTCAGCCCCCGGATCAAGTCCGGGGGGAGGGGCGTGGCGAGCGTCCGCGGCCAATCGCCCAAGCCCCTCACCCCGACCCTCTCCCCGCTGAAGCGGGGCGAGGGGGTCCTGCGCCGCCGGGCTTGGCGCAATTTGTCCGGGCGCGGATTCAACGTTATCAGGATGTTGCGCTGGGTTTTCCGGGCGGTCGTAACTGCCACGAAAATGGCTTCAGCGTGGATATGGGGTCATGCGGGCACGGCCTTTGGTTCGAGGGTGACGTTGTAGCCGAGGCGCTCGAGACGCCGTTTGAGGTTGGCGACGGTTCGGGTCTGGCTGATCTGGTCGAGATAGGCTTCGCCGAGATCGCGATAGGGCAGGTTTTTGGCGAGCATGTGATAGGCGGAGACGAGGATTTTGTGAGCGATGGCGAGCGCTGCGCGCAAGGCGCCGCGGCGCGCCTTGAGGCGGTGATACTTGTCCTTGAGATAGCTGCCCTTGGTTCGCGCCGCGGAAATCGCGGCGCCGACGAGCATGGTGCGCAGATGGACATTGCCCTTGCGGGCGCGGCCGCTCTTCTGCTTGCCGGCGCTCTCATGGTTGCCGGGACAGACGCCCGCCCAGGCCGACAAATGATAGACGCTCAGGAATACACTCATGTCGACGCCGATCTCGGCGATCAGCACGGCCGCGACCACCCAGTCGACGCCCGGAATCTGCATCAGGAGCGTGTGCGGCGCGCGATAGGGCTCGAGCCGCTCGTCAATGCGCAGGTCGAGCGCTGCGATGTCGGCCTCAATGGCTTCGAGCCGGCGCAGTTGCATCGCCAGGAGGAAGCGGTGATGCTCCTCCATCCGCCCTTCGAGCGCCAGAACCAGATCGTCCCGCTTACGGCGCAATTGCCCTCTGGCAAGGTCCGCCATCGCCTCGGCCGAGGCGCCGCCCTCGATCAGAGCCTTCAACATGGCGCGCCCGGAAACCCCGAAGACGTCGCTGGCGACGCTGGCCAGCTTGATGTTGGCCGTCTCCAGGAGCTTCAGGAGCCGGTTGCGCTCGGCCGCCTGGCTCTCCACCAGCTTGCGGCGATAGCGCAGCAACTCGCGCAACTCGCGCTGCGGCGCCGGTGGGACGAAACTCTTGGCGATCAGCCCATGGCGGACCAGATCGGCGATCCACTCGGCGTCCTTCACATCGGTCTTGCGACCCGGCACGTTACGGATGTGCCGGGCGTTGCCGACGATCAGCTCGAAACACCCCTCGAGGACGGCATAGACCGGGCGCCAGTAAACGCCGGTGCTCTCCATCCCGACGTGCGTCACCCCAAGCTCTTGCAACCAGTCCCGCAACGCCTCCAGATCGCGCGTCATCGTCCGGAAGGTCCTGATCTCCTTCCTCGGCCGCTCGCCCGGGGCGCCGATCAAGACGCAGGCGACGACCGTCTCCTGATGCACGTCCACCCCGCAACACCGCTCAATGATGACCTCCATCCTCGCCTCCATCCAGGGGAAGGCGACCGTGACGCCGCAGGTATAGTCGAGACACTGCCACGCGTGCTCCCCGTTCCCGGGGGCGACAAAGAATGGTACCTCTATGCAGCGCGGGCCGGACTGCCAATCGGGGTCGCAAGCCACCGCAGTTTTGTCAGCCTTGCACGATCGCCCGTCGCAAAGACTCTGACAAATCGGCCCGCGCCGCCACCATTTTCATCCATAATGGCGCGCCGCAGGCGCTGGTTGGCTGCCAAGCTGGGGTGAGTCCGAAAAGCCACACCGGACGGACGATTGATTGCGGCGCTGCGATTTTTCGAGACAGGGGCGCGGACTTCTGACTCAAGGGTGGAATGGTCCTTCCGCCCGAAGTCGTGGAGCTGATCGACTCGCTCAGACGCGAGATCGAGGCGCTTCGGGCCGAGAACGCCGAGCTTCGGCGACGTCTGGGCTTGGACAGCTCCAACAGTTCCAAGCCGCCGTCGAGCGACGGGCTGAAGAAGAAGCCTCGGGTCTTGAAGAGCCTGCGCACGCGCTCGGGCAAGCCGAGCGGAGGCCAGAAAGGCCATCGCGGCGACACGCTGCGTCAGGTCGCCGAACCCGACGCGATCGTCGAGCACGCGGCCGAGGTATGCGAGCATTGCCGGGCGCTGCTTCTGGCGGATTCGAAGATCGGCGAGGAGAAGCGGCAGGTCTTCGATCTTCCGGAGAAGCCGCTGATCGTGACCGAGCACCGCGCGGCGATCCACGATTGCCCGGCTTGCGGCCTGAGGACGCGCGCCGGGTTCCCCGAGGGCGTCGTTTCGCCGGCCCAGTATGGCGAGCGCGTCAAGGCGGCGGCCGTCTATCTCAACGCCCAGCAGCTCGTGCCCGAGGAACGAACCGCGCAGGTCCTGCAGGACCTGTTCGGGGCGGCGGCGGCCTGCGGCGCGAGCGTGGCGGCCTGGGTACGCCGCAAGGCCGGGGCGCTGGCGCCGGTCCACCGCGGCATCGGCGCATGCGTGGCGGGAGCGCCGGTGCGCTGCCTCGACGAAACGGGCTTGCGCATCGCCGGCGCCACCCGCTGGCTGCACACCGCCTCGACCCTGACCCACACGTTCTATCGCGCCGGCGAGCCCCGCTCGGCCGTGCCCGAGTTCGAGGGCGGCGTCGTGGTCCACGACCACTGGCGCGCCTATTTGAGCCTCGAAACCGTCGATCACGCCTTCTGCAACGCCCATCTCCTGCGCGAGCTTCAGGCGGTTTGCGAACTCGACAAGGAGCCCTGGGCCGAGGCCCTGCGCGCGACGCTTCTCGACGCCGACGAGGCCGTGCGAACGGCCAAAGCGCAGGGCGCCTCGGCACTCCCCGCCGAAACCATCAAGGCGTTCGAGGACCGCTATTGGGCCGCCGTCCGGGAAGGCCTCGCCCTGCACAGGAGCCTGCCCGGCCTTCGATCCCTCGACCAACCCGAAAAAGCGCAAGAAGCAGCGGCCCGCTCACAATCTCCTCATCCGGTTCAAGACCTTCAAGGAGGCGACCCTCAGGTTCCTCACCGACTTCACCGTTCCCTTCACCAACAACCTTGCCGAACAAGATTTGAGGATGATGAAGGTGAAGATCAAAATCTCGGGCGGCTTCCGAACCCTGCAAGGCGCCGTCGACTTCGCAAGCCTGCGCTCCGTGATCTCGTCGGCCAGAAAGCAGGGCCTCAACATCCGCAAAGCCCTGACCCTCGGCCCAGAACCTCTCGCCGCCGAACTGAAGCTCTGACACCGGGCTTCCCTTCCACTCCCATTCGAAGCAGAACCAATCCATCCGCCGCCCCAGTGGCGAGAAATGCTCAACACGACAGCCGGCTTGGCAGCCAACCAGCGCCTGCGGCGCGCCATTATGGATGAAAATGGTGGCGGCGCGGGCCGATTTGTCAGAGTCTTTGCGACGGGCGATCGTGCAAGGCTGACAAAACTGCGGTGGCTTGCGACCCCGATTGGCAGTCCGGCCCGCGCTGCATAGAGGTACCATTCTTTGTCGCCCCCGGGAACGGGGAGCACGCGTGGCAGTGTCTCGACTATACCTGCGGCGTCACGGTCGCCTTCCCCTGGATGGAGGCGAGGATGGAGGTCATCATTGAGCGGTGTTGCGGGGTGGACGTGCATCAGGAGACGGTCGTCGCCTGCGTCTTGATCGGCGCCCCGGGCGAGCGGCCGAGGAAGGAGATCAGGACCTTCCGGACGATGACGCGCGATCTGGAGGCGTTGCGGGACTGGTTGCAAGAGCTTGGGGTGACGCACGTCGGGATGGAGAGCACCGGCGTTTACTGGCGCCCGGTCTATGCCGTCCTCGAGGGGTGTTTCGAGCTGATCGTCGGCAACGCCCGGCACATCCGTAACGTGCCGGGTCGCAAGACCGATGTGAAGGACGCCGAGTGGATCGCCGATCTGGTCCGCCATGGGCTGATCGCCAAGAGTTTCGTCCCACCGGCGCCGCAGCGCGAGTTGCGCGAGTTGCTGCGCTATCGCCGCAAGCTGGTGGAGAGCCAGGCGGCCGAGCGCAACCGGCTCCTGAAGCTCCTGGAGACGGCCAACATCAAGCTGGCCAGCGTCGCCAGCGACGTCTTCGGGGTTTCCGGGCGCGCCATGTTGAAGGCTCTGATCGAGGGCGGCGCCTCGGCCGAGGCGATGGCGGACCTTGCCAGAGGGCAATTGCGCCGTAAGCGGGACGATCTGGTTCTGGCGCTCGAAGGGCGGATGGAGGAGCATCACCGCTTCCTCCTGGCGATGCAACTGCGCCGGCTCGAAGCCATTGAGGCCGACATCGCAGCGCTCGACCTGCGCATTGACGAGCGGCTCGAGCCCTATCGCGCGCCGCACACGCTCCTGATGCAGATTCCGGGCGTCGACTGGGTGGTCGCGGCCGTGCTGATCGCCGAGATCGGCGTCGACATGAGTGTATTCCTGAGCGTCTATCATTTGTCGGCCTGGGCGGGCGTCTGTCCCGGCAACCATGAGAGCGCCGGCAAGCAGAAGAGCGGCCGCGCCCGCAAGGGCAATGTCCATCTGCGCACCATGCTCGTCGGCGCCGCGATTTCCGCGGCGCGAACCAAGGGCAGCTATCTCAAGGACAAGTATCACCGCCTCAAGGCGCGCCGCGGCGCCTTGCGCGCAGCGCTCGCCATCGCTCACAAAATCCTCGTCTCCGCCTATCACATGCTCGCCAAAAACCTGCCCTATCGCGATCTCGGCGAAGCCTATCTCGACCAGATCAGCCAGACCCGAACCGTCGCCAACCTCAAACGGCGTCTCGAGCGCCTCGGCTACAACGTCACCCTCGAACCAAAGGCCGTGCCCGCATGACCCCATATCCACGCTGAAGCCATTTTCGTGGCAGTTACGGGCGGTCATCGTCGGCCAAGGCGCCCGCCGATCCCTTCTCCCCGTTCACGGGGAGAAGGCCAGGATGAGGGGCGGGGCGAGCGTCCGCGGCCAATCGCCCAGGCCCCTCACCCCGGCCCTCTCCCCGCTGAAGCGGGGCGAGGGGGACTTGCGCCGCTGGGTTCGGCGCAATTTGTCCGGGCGTGAAATCAATCTTTTCAAGCTCTTGCATCGGAATTTGCCGCGCAAACCTCGCCTGACACACGAGCGCCGCGCCGTAAGCCTCTGCGCTCGCGGTCGGCGCGTCCAACCGCGTGGGCTCGGCGCGGCGGCGAGCGGCGGCGAAAAACCCGTGGTAGCGGTCGAGTTCGCGGACGATCTTCACCACTTGGTCGACCGCCTTGAGGTTGGTGGCCGACATGGCGCTATAGGCGACCAGCAGGGCCTCGTTGAGCCGGCTCACCTGGATCGCGACGAAATCGTCGGGCGCATGCGGCATGCGACGGGCCAGGATCTCCCGGATGACCGCCCGCGTCCGCTTCTCGCTTAACGCCAGCCGCGCCGCGATCTCGGCGACCGACACGCCGCGATTGAGATAGTCGACGATCAGCTGTTCCCGACTGAATTTCATGAGATGCGCCGCGCACGCTTCGATCGGCGGATTTGGGGCGATAGGCGCGGCGGCTTCGAGGCAGGCGGGCATGCTCGGCGTTCTCCTTCTGATAATGCGAAGTGTAGAACGGTGGCGTCCGAATGGCAAGAAATTGTCGTTTCGGCTGACCGGCCTCCGAGCGATCCCGGTGCCGACGGGCCGGCCAATCGGCGTTTTGGCCGCCGGTTTGATGGCGGGCGAGCCGCTGTGTGATCCCCGTCATAGACGCGCCAGCTCCGAGCTTGTTGCTTTGCGTGCAGCGCGGACTGGTAACGGAGAAGGCGACGGAGCAGGACATGAGCGAGCCAATGCGCGCCCTGACGGGGGAGGAACTGGTCCAGATCATTCTCACCAATCGCGGGTTTGTGGCGCACGCGCCAAGACGCACTGAGACCAATCCGACGCGAATGGGCGTCAACAGGCCGCCGAGCTTCAATCCCCAAAGCCCGCGCGCCCTCGGAATGGGCGCATCGACATTCGCCGCCGTCGAGGTGGTCGACCGCGACAACACTCAGCTGGCGTTCGAGCAGGCGGCCTACCTGTCCGGGAACAACCAGCACGCCGAGGAGCAAATCGTCGCCGCTCTCGAACGACGGCTGATCGGGAGGTCTCTGGCCGGCTGTACGCTCATCATCGCAGTCGACCAGGAGCCATGCCCGCCGGAGTCGAGGAACTGTCTCGGCCTGCTTCGCCGGTTTGTGGCAAGCCGGGGGATGCGCGGCGAGGTTTGGCTGCCGATTTCCCCCAACTCCGGTCCAAAGTGGTCTGGAGAACCTTCCACCGGCGGACGCCGACCGCCGTTCTCTTCATGCAGCTTCCCTGACGACGGCCGCCAGAGTTGTTGGCCAGTCGTCTGGGGAAGCCGGGTCCGGGGCGACCGGCCTGTTCCCGCTTTCCCGTGGGCGCATTTTCCGCTAGGCACGGCCCCTCGCGCTCATGTCAAAGCATCAAGGCCAAAGTTTCCATGCATCGCTATCGCACGCACACCTGCGGCGCCCTCGGGCCGAGCCTCGTCGGTGAGACCGTCCGCCTCTCGGGCTGGTGCCACCGCATCCGCGACCATGGCGGTTTGCTGTTCATTGACCTGCGCGACCATTACGGGATTACCCAATGCGTGGTCGATCCGGATTCGCCGGCCTTCCGTGAGGCGGAGACACTGCGCTCGGAGTTCGTGATCCGGGTCGACGGAAACGTCCGCAAGCGCCCCGAGGGCACCGAGAATCCCGAGATGCCGACCGGCCTGGTCGAGGTCTATGTCCGCGAGATCGAGGTGCTCGGGCCCGCAGGCGATCTACCGATGCCGGTGTTCGGCGACCAGCCGTATCCGGAGGACACGCGGCTGCGCTACCGCTTCCTGGACCTGAGGCGCGAGAAGCTGCACCAAAACATCATGCTGCGCGGGCGGATCATCGACTCGCTCCGGGCGCGGATGAAGGCGCAGGGCTTCTTCGAGTTCCAGACGCCGATTCTCACCGCCTCGAGCCCCGAGGGCGCGCGCGACTTTTTGGTGCCGGCGCGACTCCATCCGGGCAAGTTCTACGCGCTGCCGCAGGCGCCGCAGCAGTTCAAGCAGCTGATCATGGTGGCGGGCTTCGACCGCTATTTCCAGATCGCGCCGTGCTTCCGCGACGAGGACGCGCGCGCCGACCGCTCGCCCGGCGAGTTCTACCAGCTCGACATCGAGATGAGCTTCGTCACCCAGGAGGACGTGTTCGCCGCGGTCGAGCCAGTGCTGCGCGGCGTGTTCGAGGAGTTCGGCGGCGGCAAGGCGGTGACGCCCAAGTTCCCGATGATCCCCTACGCTCAGGGGATGCTGGAATACGGCGTCGACAAGCCGGACCTGCGCAACCCGATCAAGATCGCCGACGTGACCGAGGTGTTCGAGCGCGACGACGTCGCCTTCCGCGCCTTCAAGGAGGTGATCAAGGCGGGCGGCGTGGTGCGGGCGATACCGGCGCCGGGCGCCGCCAAGCAGCCGCGCTCGTTCTTCGACAAGCTCAACGACTGGGCGAGGGGCGAGGGCGCGCCCGGCCTCGGCTACATCATCTTTGAAGGCGAGGGCGATGCCCTGACGGGCAAGGGGCCGATCGCCAAGTTCCTGCCCGTCGAGGCGCAGCGGGCCCTCATCGCCAAGGCGAAGCTCTCGGCCGGAGACGCCGTGTTCTTCGCTTGCGACAAGGCGGACAAGGCCGCCAAGCTTGCCGGCGCGGCGCGCATCCGGATTGGCGCCGACTTGGGCGTCTCCAAGACCGACGTCTTCGAACTGTGCTGGATCGTCGACTTCCCGATGTACGAGTGGAACGAGGAGGAGAAGAGGATCGATTTCTCCCACAACCCGTTCTCCATGCCGCAGGGCGGCCTTGAGGCGCTCGAAACCCAGGACCCGCTGACGATCAAGGCGTTCCAGTACGACATCGTCTGCAACGGCATCGAGCTGTCGTCGGGGGCGATCCGCAACCATCGTCCGGACGTGATGAAGAAGGCCTTCACCATCGCCGGCTACGGCGAGGACGTGCTCTTGGAGAAATTCGGCGGCATGTATCGCGCCTTCCAGAACGGCGCGCCGCCGCACGGCGGCATCGCGCCGGGCGTCGACCGGATCGTGATGCTGCTCGCCGGCGAGGAGAATCTTCGCGAGGTCGTGCTCTTCCCGATGAACCAGCGCGCCGAGGACCTGATGATGGGCGCTCCGGCGCAGGTGACGCCGAAGCAGTTGCGCGAATTGCACATCCGGCTGAAATTGCCGGAGAAGTGAGGGGCAGGCTCTCCCTTCCCCAGCAAAGCTGGGGAAGGTGGCGCGAAGCGCCGGATGGGGTGTGGCCCGCTGCACGAACGTCAGTCTGAAAGGCGCTCATGGTTCGCGCAGCGCCGCACGAATGCGCTGGACGACGATAGGCAGTCCACCGATGACCAGGTCATCTGGAAATCGAAGAACGCGAAATCCCTCGCGTCGAAACCACGCATCCCTCTGAGCGTCTCTGCTCTCCCCACCCGCCAACTCGTGCGTGCGGCCGTCCGCCTCAACGATAAGCTTCCGCGCGAGGCAAACGAAGTCCGCGAAATAGGGTCCGATCGGCGTTTGCCTGCGAAAGCCGTACCCGTCGATCTGATGGTTGCGCGCTGCGCCCCAAAGCATGGTCTCCGCTCGCGTCATGTTCTGACGCTGCAGCCGAGCGAACTTGCGGGAGGACTGACGGAAGGGCGGCGGCTCATCCATGTTGCCTTGGTAGCATAAGCGTGACATTTTCCGCACTGCTGGAGGCAGCACGGAGCGCCGGATCGTGAATGGTCCGCCATCCGAAGAGGAAGCGGGTTGCACGGCCGGCGCCGCGAAGCGGCCATCGAAAGAGTCCTGCTTTCCAGACCCCATCCGGCGCTCCGCGCCACCTTCCCCAGCGACGCTGGGGAAGGGGAGCCCTCCCCAATAGCGCCCGAGACCGCGAAGCAGCCGCAAACGCGTGATATCGCTGATCCACTCCTGGAAGACCCTCCCTCCTGGGTGACGTCTTCACTCTTAGCCGCTCACACGATGGAGAGGGCTTATGAAGGCTGTGCGTTTCAATCACTATGGCGATCTGGACGTCCTCGACGTCGTCGATGTCCCGGTTCCCGAGCCGGGCGAGGGCGAAGCGCTGATTCGGGTCAGGGCCGCCGCGATCAATCCTGGCGAAGCGAAAATCCGCGAAGGCCTGTTGCACGCGCGTTGGCCCGCGACTTTCCCCTCAGGCGAGGGCTCGGACTTCGCCGGGGTCGTGACGAAGCTTGGGGCCCCGGTCGAGAGCGTCAAGACGGGCGATGAAGTGATCGGCTTCACCGACAAGCGCGCGAGCCACGCCGAATACGTCGTCGCCGAGGCGCGGAACCTGACGGCAAAGCCGCCGCGCGTCCCGTGGGAGGTCGCGGGCTCGCTCGCCGTCGCGGGCGGCGCTGCCTATGCTGCGGTGCGCGCGGTCTCGCTCAAGCCGCAGGATAGGGTCGCGGTGTCGGCGGCGGCCGGCGGGGTCGGCTCGATCGCCGTCCAGCTCGCAAGGAGGGCTGGGGCGGAGGTGATCGGGATCGCGAGCCCCGCGAACCACGACTGGCTCAAGGCGCACGGGGTCGAGCCCATCGCCTATGGCGAGGGCCTAGCCGACCGGCTGCGCACGGCCGCCCCCGAAGCCTTCATCGACTGCCAGGGCGGCGGCTACGTGAAACTGGCGATCGAGCTCGGCGTGCCGAAAGAGCGCATCGACACCATCATTGATTTCGCCGCCGCGCAGCAGTACGGCGTCAAGACCGACGGCAGCGCCGAGGGAAAGACCTCCGCGACCCTGGCGGAGCTCGCGAAGCTTATCGCCGAAGGCGCGCTCGACGTGCCGATCGCGGCGACGTTCCCGCTCGTCGACGTCCGGGCCGCGTTTCGAGAGCTCGAGCGGGGGCACACGCGAGGCAAGATTGTCCTCTTGCCCTGATCGAGAGGCGGGGTCGACAACCCGCCGGCGCGCTCCTCATCAGTCTCGCGCTGAAGGGCCATCTCGTTGAGAACCTGCGCGAGGTCGTGCTCTTCCCGATGAACCAGCGCGCCGAGGACCTGATGGTGGGCGCGCCGGCCGAGGTCACGCCGAAGCAGCTGCGCGAGCTGCACATAAGGCTGAACCTGCCAGAGAAGTGAGGAGGTTTCGCGAAGCTCTTTGGCGAGAAATTCTTGCATGGTTTCACGGTTGCTTTCTTGAAAGCGGCCCGTCATCCTGATGCTGCTTGGCGGCGAGGAGAATTTGCGCGGGGTCGTGCGCTTCCCGATGAGCCAGCGGGCCGATTTCAGTGGCTTAAAGACCCCGCCAGCCTACCAAAGGGAGCGAGAAGCCATGGACGCCCTTCAAGCCGAGCCGAAAACGGCGAGCGAAACGGAAAGAGCGATCTTGGCGGATGTCCGCGCTCGCTTCGAGGCGACCGAAAACCCGCGGCTTCGGCAATTGATCTTGGGCTTGATCGATCATCTCCACGCCTTCGTACGGGAGCAGAGGGTCACGTGGTCGGAATGGGAACATTTCATGAGCTTCCTCGCCCGCGCCGCCGCGGTGACGAAGGACGGCCGCAATGAGTTCATCGCCCTTTCCGACTCGATCGGGATCAGCATGCAGGTTCTCGCGGCGTCCCAGCCAAAGCCGCCGGGCGCCACCATCCCGACGCTGATCGGACCCTTCTTCATCGACGACGCGCCGGTGTTTCCGATCGGCGCCGATATCGCGAGAGGCGCTTCCGGACAGCCCCTCTATGCATACGGCCGCGTTCTCGACACGGAGGGTCAGCCCGTCGTGGACGCGATCCTCAACGTCTGGCAGTCGGATGACCGCGGCCTCTACGATGTGCAGGACAACTTTGATCCGGAGAAGATGTGGGGACGCGGGCGCATCCAATGCGATCGGGAAGGCCGTTACGCCTTCTGGAGCGTCATGCCGACCGCCTATCCCGCGCCCATGGACGCCGCCCTCGGCGATCTGATCCGCAACACGACGGGCCGGTACTGGCGACCTGCGCACCTGCATTTTGCGATCGAGACCAAGAGCGCCGATCCTCTGGTGACCCATGTCTTCGTCCGCGGCAGCGAGCATATCGATTGCGACGTCGCTTTCGGCGTGCGCCCGGCCTTGATCACGGATTTCACCGAGCATGCGCCCGGCGTGGCGCCCGACGGGCGTGAGATGAACGGCCCTTATCGCACGCTCAATTACGACTTCGTCTTGACCCGGCGTGGTCGCTGACTAGGCGTGAATCTCAATGTTCGAGGGCTTCCAGCGGCAGACCATCGACGTCGGCGACGGGATTGCGATCGCCTGCGCTACAGCCGGGGAGGGGCTGCCGGTCCTCCTGCTGCACGGCTTCCCGCAGACGCTCGCGATGTGGGCGCGGATCGCGCCGCGGATCGTCGAGGCGGGCTATACGGTGGTCTGCGCCGACCTGCGCGGCTATGGCGACTCGTCGAAGCCGCGCAGTCAGCCGGATAACTCCAACTACAGCTTTCGCGCTTTCGCCGGGGATCAGGTCCGCCTGATGTGCGCGCTTGGCCACCAGAGGTTCCACGTGATCGGCCACGACCGAGGCGCCCGGACGGCCCACCGGATGGCGCTCGACTGGCCGGAAGCTGTCCAAAGCGCAGCCGTGCTCGACATTGTGCCGACCTACGTAATGTTCATGGAGATAAGCCGCCACCTCGCCGGCGGCTATTGGCACTGGTACTTCCTGTCCCAGCCCGATCCTTTGCCCGAGCGCATGATCGGCGCCGACCCCGACTTCTTCTATGAAACCTTTCTTGCCGGCCCCCGTGGAACGGGCCTCAAGGACTTCGACGCCGAGCAGCTCGAAGCCTACCGCCGCGCCTGGCGCGATCCGGCGATGATCCACGGCTCGTGCTCCGATTACCGGGCGGCGGCGACCATCGACCTCGATCACGACGCCGCCGACCTCGACCGGAAGGTCGACGCGCCGCTGCTCGCGTTTTTCGGCGCCGACGGCCTGATGGCGAAGCTGTTCGACATTCCCGCCGAATGGCGCCGCCGCGCGGCGAACGTGCGAGACGCCTTGCTGCCCGGCGGCCATTTCTTCCCGGACGTCCTGCCGAAAGAGACGGCGGACGTGCTGGTCGGCTTCCTGAACGAGACGGTCTGATCGACGCGGCGCCGCTAAACGCGACATGCCATTGTAAATTCCTCGTCCAAAAGACTATGAATCCGGTCGTAGAATGCTATTCCGGCTTCGGCTAAGGGAACGCTTTGGACGTTATTTCGGGGCGACTTTGCCAGAGCGGCTCCGGTTGTGGAGAGGGAGGAAATATCGATGGCCGAGACTGTTGCGCCCTATCGTGAGGCGCATGCCGGCTTCCGGTTGGGGGATGAGGAAGCCAAGCTCGGCGGCTCGCTGACCGCGGGCCTCAACGCCTGCGTCGAATGCTGCGACCGCTGGGCCGAGCCGGGCAAAATCGCGCTCGAATGGGAGGACCATGAGGGCCATCGCGCGACCGTGACCTTTCTCGAGCTTCGCGAACGCGCGGCCCGCTTCGCCAATGTGCTGAAACGCCACGGCGTCGGCCCCGGCGACGTGGTCGCCTGCATGCTGCCGCGTATTCCCGACCTTTTGACCGTGGCGCTCGGGACCTGGCGGGCCGGCGCGGTCTATCAGCCGATGTTCACCGCGTTCGGTCCGAAGGCGATCGAGCACCGGCTGCAGACTTCTGGCGCAAAGCTGATCGTCACCGATCCCACGAACCGGCCGAAGCTCGACGAGATCCCGAACGCCCCGCTGATCGCGGTGACGACGCCGATCTCCGGCGATGCGTCAAAGCGCCCCGGCGATCTCGACTTCGCCGCCGAGATCGCCGCCGCTTCGCCCGCGTTCGAGCCGGTCATGCGCAAGGGAAGCGACCTGTTCCTGCTCATGTCGACTTCGGGAACGACCGGACTGCCCAAGGGCGTGCCGGTCCCGCTCAAGGCGCTGATCGCCTTCCGAACGTACATGACCTACGCCGTCGATTTGCGGCCGACCGACACGTTCTGGAACATCGCTGATCCGGGCTGGGCCTATGGGCTCTACTACGCCGTGACCGGGCCGCTCCTCATCGGCCATGCGACGACCTTCTACGACGGTCACTTCACCGCCGAGAGCACCTACCGGATCATCAAGAGCCACGGGATCACCAATCTCGCGGGCGCGCCGACCGCCTATCGCCTGCTGATCGCCGCGGGCCCCGAGCCGGCGGAGGGGGTCAAGGGCCAGTTGCGCGCGGTGAGCTCGGCCGGCGAGCCCCTGAACCCGGAGGTGATCCGCTGGTTCGCCGAGCATCTTTCGGCGCCGATCCACGACCATTACGGCCAGACCGAGAATGGCATGGTGGTCAACAACCACCACGGCCTCGCCCACCAGGTCCGTGTCGGCTCGGCGGGTTTCGCCATGCCCGGCTACTGCGTCGTCGTGCTGAGCGACGACAATCGCGAACTCGGTCCGCATGAGCCGGGCACGCTCGCCCTCGACATCGCCAATTCGCCCGCGCTCTGGTTCACCGGCTACCTGAACCAGCCGACCCCGGCGATCGGCGGCGGCTATTACCGCACCGGCGACACCGTCGAGCTCGAGGAGGGCGGCCACATCAGCTTTGTCGGCCGCAACGACGACGTGATCACCTCGTCCGGCTACCGCATCGGCCCGTTCGACGTCGAGAGCGCGCTGATCGAGCACCCCGCGATTTTGGAGACGGCGGTGATCGGCAAGCCCGACGCGGAGCGGACCGAGATCGTCAAGGCGATCGTTGTGCTGAAGCCCGGCTATGCGGCGAGCGAGGCGCTGGCCGAGGAATTGCGCCAGCACGTGCGCAAGCGTCTCTCGGCGCACGCCTATCCGCGCGAAATCGCCTTCGTCGAGCAGCTTCCCAAGACGCCGAGCGGCAAGATCCAGCGCTTTCTGCTGCGCAACGCCGAGAAGGCGGCGGCGGAGGCAAAGGCCGGGCATTGAGCGGGAGGCGCTCCCGGACGGCGCGCGAACCCGTCGAAAGACGGGCGTCTTTTCGGACGCCCTTTGGGGCGGCGAGACGCCGCCCGTCCGGAGGAGCGCCGCGACCCTTTGAGCAAACGTGTCGAGGTCCCATCTGAACGCGAGGAGCACATGCCTATGACTTCATCCGATCCTGTCGTCATCGTCGGCGCGGCCCGCACGCCGATGGGCAGCCTCATGGGCGACTTCGCGTTGGTGGGCGCGCCGCAACTCGGCTCGGTCGCGATCGAGGCCGCGGTCAGCCGCGCCGGCGTCGCGAAAGGCGACATCGAGGAGGTGGTGATGGGTTGCGTGCTGCCGGCCGGGCAGGGGCAGGCGCCCGCCCGGCAGGCCTCGCGCGGCGCGGGCCTCTCCGACGCCGCCGGCTGCACCACGGTCAACAAGATGTGCGGCTCGGGCATGAAGGCCGCGATGTTCGCCCACGACATGCTGGTCGCCGGGACAAATCGCGTGATGCTCGCCGGCGGCATGGAGAGCATGAGCAACGCGCCCTACCTCCTGCCGCGCGCGCGGGCCGGCTACCGCCTCGGCCACGACCGGGTGCTCGATTCGATGTTCCTCGACGGGCTCGAGGACGCCTATGACCGCGGCCGGCTGATGGGAACCTTCGCCGAGGACGCGGCTCAAGCCTACCAGTTCTCGCGCGAAGAGCAGGACGCCTACGCGCTCGCTTCCCTCACCCGCGCGTTGAAAGCCGGTAAGGACGGAAGCTTTTCCGCCGAGATCGCGCCGGTGACCGTCAAGGGCCGCAAGGGCGCGGTCACGGTCGCCATTGACGAGCAACCCGCCAAGGCCCAGCCGGACAAGATCCCGACGCTTAAAGCCGCCTTTCGCGAGGGCGGCACGGTGACGGCCGCCAATTCCTCGTCGATCTCCGACGGCGCTGCGGCGCTCGTCATGATGCGGCGATCCGAAGCGGAGACGCGGGGCCTCGCGCCGCTGGCGACGATCCTCGCCCATTCGACCTACGCCGGGCTCCCCTCGAAGTTTCCCTCCGCCCCGGTCGGGGCGATCCGGACGCTCATCGACAAGGTCGGCTGGAAGGCCGGCGACGTCGACCTCTGGGAGGTCAACGAGGCCTTCGCCGTCGTCGCCATGATCGCCATGCGCGAGATCGGCATTCCGCATGACGCCATCAACGTGCACGGCGGGGCCTGCGCGCTCGGCCATCCGATCGGCGCCTCGGGGGCGCGCATCCTGGTCACGCTCATCGGCGCGCTGAAGCAGTACGGACAGAAGCGGGGCGTGGCGTCGCTCTGCATCGGCGGCGGCGAAGCGACCGCGATCGCGCTGGAGGCGGCATGATCCCGACCGAGGAGCAGGCGACGATCCGCGACATGGCCCGGCGGTTCGCGCAGGAGAAGCTCGCTCCCAACGCCGCCCAATGGGACCGTGAGCACGCCTTCCCCGCCGAGGCGCTCAAAGAGATGGGCGCGCTCGGCTTCATGGGCATGACCGTGCCGGCGGAGTGGGACGGGGCGGAAACGGATTACGTCGCCTACGCCATGGCGGTGATCGAGATCGCCGCCGGCAGCGGCGCCGTCTCCACCATCATGAGCGTCCACAACGGGGTCGGCTGCATGCCGATCCTGACCTTCGGCGACGACGAGCAGCGCGGGCGGTTCCTCAAACCCATGGCGCGCGGCGAACAGATTGGTTGCTTCTGCCTGACCGAGCCCGGCGCGGGCTCCGACGCCGCCTCGATCAAGACGCGGGCGCGGCGCGACGGCAATTCCTCCTATGTCATCTCGGGCGCGAAGCAGTTCATCACCTCAGGCAAGAACGGCGATGTGGCGATCGTCTTCGCCGTCACCGACCCGGACGCCGGCAAGAGGGGCATATCCGCCTTCATCGTGCCGACCGACACGCCGGGCTTCGTCGTCGCCAAGGTCGAGATGAAGCTCGGCCAGCACGCTTCCGACACCTGCGCCCTGGCGTTCGAGGACATGCGCGTGCCGGCGAGCCAACGGCTTGGCGAGGAAGGGCAGGGGCTCAAGATCGCACTCGCCAACCTGGAAGGCGGCCGCATCGGCATCGCCGCCCAGGCGGTCGGCATGGCGCGCGCCGCCCACGACGCCGCGCTTGCCTACGCCAAGGAACGCCTCCAGTTCGGCAAGCCGATCATCGAGCATCAGGCGGTGGCGTTCCGGCTCGCCGACATGGCGACCCGGATCGAGGCGGCCGGGCAGCTCGTGCTGCATGCGGCGGCGCTCCGCGACGCCAAGCAGCCCTGCCTCAAGGAAGCCTCGATGGCGAAGCTGTTCGCCTCCGAGACGGCGGAAAGAGTCTGCTCGGACGCGATCCAGATTCACGGCGGCTACGGCTATCTCGCCGACTATCCGGTCGAACGGATCTACCGCGACGTGCGCGTCTGCCAGATCTACGAAGGCACGAGCGATATTCAGCGGCTGGTGATCGCACGGGCGTTGGCGGCCGGGTAGGGCGATTCCGAATTCCCTGCTAGCAGGGAATTTTTTCAACGCCCGATTCGCGCCCGCGCCGAAAACCTTCGCAATTTCGGAGGCTTGTCGACTTGCAATCCGCCGGTTGCGGCCCCCGGCCCCACGAAAACAGGGAATTGGCGGCGTGCTTTACAGGGTATTTTCGACCTGTTCCGAGCCGGAACAGGGAATCGAACAGGGATCGAAAAGCGGGCCAAAAATTCGCTTCGGCTCGGTTGCATTTCCTGCCGATCGGGCCAGCCGCGCCCGGAAAGCCATCCTCGTGCTGGCCATTTCGCCGGCGCTGGCGGCGACGGGGTAGGGCGACTGTCGTCACGATCGGCGCCGGTTAACACGAGCGCGAAGCTGAACAGTACGCTCAGCCCGTGTAGCCGGTCTCCTGGCGCGCGATCAGCTGCGCCTGGACCATGTTCATCCCCCCGTTAAGGACAAGTTCGCGGACGCGGTTCATATAGTCGAACGCCTGCTTCTGCTTGATGATGGCCTCCTGCATCTGGACGGTCGGCTCCCAGCTTGGGACGGGCTGGCCGATCGGCGCCGGCTGGGCGGCGGCCGCCTGGAGCGCCCGGATCTGCAGAGCCTGGGCCTCGTTCTGGGTATGCTCGACGGAAGCGCGGATCTGGGCGACCCGATTGAGCTGCGCAGCGTCGCCAAGCCCAAGCGTCTTCATCACGTTCTCGTAGCCCCAGATCAGCCAAACGTATTGCCCGACCCGCGTTGCGTAGGCGCCGATGGCGTTTGCCCCGGCCGCCGGCTGGGCTTGAAACGCATTGTGCTCATTGGTGAAGCTCTGGAAGCAGTCTTCGACGATGCGCGCAAGCCGGGCGTTCAGGTCCCCAGTGTCCGTCACGATGTCCTCCCCATCCCGAGAAGAAACCCGGCCAAGCCTAGTGGTCAAAATCTGACACTTGGCGCCCATCGCGAGCCGCTGCTCGCGACCGAGAGGAGAATCTCGGTGTCTTACTGGTTCGATCCAGCATCAGCAATCCAGTCTATGGCAGAGCCGTGCGGATCGGTCCAGGCCACTGGTTTCCTGTTGATCGACATGAGGAAGCGGCCTTCATGGCTCGGATTACCAGCGTGTTCCGACAAATCGGGCATGACGCGTGGGGCCTCGTTACATATCCAGTAGGAACACAGCGACGCTACCCTGTCCGCGAAGTTTTTCCTGTCGGCAAGGTCCGCGACGTAGGCCAGTACGGCCGTATGAAACACCACCAGCGTCGCGTCTGCTGGAGCTTCGCGACAGAGCACGAGCAGCTCATCGCCCGCTAAGCTTCCCTTGACCACTCGCGGCCTCTGCGCGGCTGCTACGCGAAGGGCTCCGCGCAGTCCGGCAAGCCGCCCTGCCTGCTCCGGCCAAACCAGCGTTTCCAGCCAAGAGGACTGGCCGGGATCTGATGCATCGAGCGGGTTCAAGTCGAGGCCCGCCCTCCAAACAATCCGTGGTATCCGCGTCGGGAGGGGCGTTTCGGAACTCGCGGCGCATGTGAGTACTGGGAATTTACCATCGCTGGCCTCGGGCCGGATCGCGCGCGAGCCGTAGTCGTAGCCGTAAAAATCCGGCAGCAGGCATAGCCCCGCAGACGCACCGACCTCAATCAGGGCCAAGGGCTGTGGCAGTTGCGCCAGGATCGGTAGCAGCGTCGCGCAGCGGGCGGGTTCATTGGTCTGGGTCGAACGCGCCAGCATCACCGAACGTACGGCCTCGGTGTCTCCGAAAAGTCGATGCTTAAAGTCCCGGAAATCTCCCGGTGCGCCATTGAGGCGCCGCACAGCCGCGAACAGAAGGTTGGGCTGCTGCTTCGCGGGCGGGAGGGTCAGCAGGAAGTCGATCACCTCCGCGTCGTTCGCAACGCCTCGGGCCAACGTCTCATAGAGAGGCGAGCGCCCATGCGCTTCGCTATCGGCGAATCGGACGTAACGTTCTGCCAGGGCGCCTGGGCTCGGACTGACGGTGGACATGGGATCGCTCGCAACCTCCAAGCTAAACTTCGAATCGATATCTCATAAGCTCGGCTGACATCCGCAGCAGATAGCGAATATTCGCACCCAATCCTGAGCAGCCGCCGGCAACCCCAAGCCGACCTTCGGCATGGGCGCCAAGTGTCAGATTTTGACCACTAGCACGGCTTCTCAGGCTGTGTTCGGAGCCGGCGAGTTGGCCGGCCGGTATCCCAGCGCCTCGCACAGCCGGTCGAGGGCGCCGTTCAGCGCCGCCTCGGATACCCGGCCGAACGTCTTGACCACGAGTGCGGCGTTGAGCGTAACCGCTCTGTCGGTTCGAACCCAGCTTGGAAGCGGAAGACGACCTTCGTTAAGGTCGGAGGGAAGGAGCGCCACTCCGCGATCGGTCTGCGGGCGCGACGTGACTGCGAGGGCGACAAAGTCGCCATAGGCGTCGGGCCGACTCACCACAAGAACCGGCCGTTTTTTGGAGGCTGACAGGTCGGAGAACGGAAAGGAATCAGGACGAGATCGCCCCGCTCAAACATCGTCCCACGCCTCATCCGCAGGTTGTCCCAGACGGACGTCAAGGCCGGCAGTTGCGCCGACATTAAGTCCCGATCGTGCTCGCGTTCCTGCCGGTCGGCCAGATAGCCGACGAAATCCACCACTTCGCGAGCCAGATGCCCGGAAAGTTTCTTGGTTTGCTCATAAACAGGATCGGCAATGCCCATCCCACCCTCCGGCTTGTTGCGCCAATCCTATCATGAACAAAAGGCAAAGGCTCGTTGAGGTTCACGGCGCATGCCGCGACCGCCGTTAGCGGCCGCCTTGTCGGGAAGCCCCGCTCGTGTTAGCCACGCGCTCGAAATCGGGGTATAGCGCAGCCCGGTAGCGCGGAAGTTTTGGGTACTTCAGGTCGCAGGTTCGAATCCTGCTGCCCCGACCATCGTTGCGGAGATTTCGGGGGCCTTATGACGGCACGCATCTACAAGAAAGCCGCGACCGCGATGCAGTCGGGCAAGGGCAAGCAGGACTGGACGCTCGAATACGAGCCCGAACAGCCGCCCTTTATCGATCCGCTGATGGGCTGGACGAGCTCGGGCGACATGAAGCAGCAGGTCAGGCTGAGGTTCGACAGCAAGGAAGAGGCGATCGCCTATGCCGAGCGCAACGGCATCGTCTATCGGCTCGAGGAGCCGAAGCCGGTCCAGCGCCGGATTCTCTCCTATTCGGAGAACTTCGCGCCGAACCGGATCGTTCCCTGGTCGCACTGAAACGCACTTTGGAGGGGCCCAAAGGGGTTCGGCCTTCGGCTTGGCTCCGTAGCTCAGTTGGATAGAGCAGCCGCCTTCTAAGCGGCAGGTCGCAGGTTCGAGCCCTGCCGGAGTCGCCAATCAAATCAATGGCTTCTCTTTGGATCCTCAGAAGCGAAATCGGCCGCGAGAGAGCTTAGGGCGATAGACCGGGCAATTCGCCTCGGCGTGCGCCGAAGCCGATCGTTTCCCCATCCCGTCCCCGCAGGGCGCCCGGGCGCGGGTCTGAAGAGCAAAGGAAATTCGCGCTCGGTCCGCAACCCCACGACTATCCGCCATTCAGGACCGCCAAGACCCGGCTGTTATGGGCGGCCCAGGCGGCCGTTACAGGGCAAAGCCAACCAATCGCCTCGATGATTTCTGTGTGGTCCTGGAGGAGGTTGCGCAGAAAAATTGGCTCGTGCTGCGCGATTCGGTTGCGAAATCGGCGGATCATGTTCAGTCTGCCGTGGATGCGGTAGCGGGCCATGTTCTTCCCATCTTCCTTGAACGCACGAAATAAAACTGTTCTGAATAGTGTGTGATCGTATCGCTGGCCCAGCAATGCGACCCAGAACCCCAAGCTTAACTCTGCCACAATCGCGCCAGTGCTAGCGCTCCCGACGTATCCTCTCTCAACTCCCCTAATGGCGCTCGCTATACTTTCGTGCGCATCTTGATCAAGCGGGATAGTATGATCTCTTGGCCAATCTTGGCCAAATTTATCAGAAAGAGTGTGGCCTAGTTTATTGCGAAGGGTCACCTCAAGGCATTGAAGCGGCGTATAAAATGCCTCCGACAAACGAACATTACGCTCATACAGCCGGATTGCCGCCTCATAATCGCCTGCATGCGCTTCAAGGTACTTTTGTAACCTTTCGTCTGAAATACTTAAACGCAAAGCGGTTATCGTAGTATCGGTATGAATGAAATGACTTGACATCAACCGCGCGCTGCATAGATTGGCCGACCTATACCCCGGGTCGGCCTCTGCCTCTGGCATGCTCCCGGGGTCAGTCGTTTTTAGGGCTGATTTTAAGCGGATTCCAAACGTTTTTATTGAGGCGGCAGGCTCCAATTCTCCCGTTGGGGGATGCATTGGGAAGACCGTCGCTGGGCCATCCGCCCGCTCACCCTTCGCCACGATCCGCGGCGCTTCGTCCGGCGGCGGTCGTTGCAGCGCCAGCCGCGCCGGCGCCTGTGCCCGAAGCCACGGTATCGACTTCCGCCGGCCTCGTTAGAATGGCCGGGATCTCTTTGCGACGGATTGGCGCGGCGACCGCATGAAAAGGCTGAGCTACGTCCCTCGCGGTCCCTGCTGCCGCGCATGCGCATGCTGCGACGATTTGCCATGGCGTCTGCGTCGAACTTCGTCATTCCGCATTTGCGAAATCGTGTTTAGCCTCGCGCCAGGCTACAGCAATCGCATCGTTGCGGTGGCTTAGACAGCACCGGGCGTAGAGCGCTCCGCCCGGCGCGGTCGTGTGCAGCTGCTGACTGCGACTGGCCCCGCCGGTCGCACGTGGGCGTCCCTATGCAACGAGCGGCCAGCGCTCTCAAACGCTTGCGCATGACCAGATTGCGACATCGTGATCCAGCTTGCCAATGGCCATTGCGTCGAGGCTCCGGCGGCGGCAGGGGTTGGCGCTTTTCTGTGTCCCGCCTCGTGCCTCGTTACGAACTTGCAGAAGAAATTGCGGGCAAATCGTATCATTACGTCAACACTTTATGTAATAACTTCACCTCCGCCTTCGCAGCGGTCGGTTGCAGGTTCGAGACCGGCCGGAGTCGCCACGCCCGCCAAGCTTGCTGACCTCGCAGGTCCCGCCAGCGGCGGTTCGTCGGCGGCGCGCCATGGCCTAGGCGATCGGCTTTCGCGGTGCGACGATTCGCGCGCAGGACGACGGTCGCCCAGCTCTTCCAATATTGCGAACGCGGAGCGTATTCTCTCTCGCAGGTCGCTGGGGTCGGACGGCTAGCGCGGTCTGAGCGGCTTAGACAGCGCCGGGCGGTCTGCAGGCCGCCCGGCGCGCCGGTTACGTCCAAGGAGCTTTCCGCATTCCAACCATGGCCAACCATGGCCGGGGATGGACGTCGCGTCCGCCGCCGGGCCGTTTCGTCGCGCCGCGGCAATTCTCGAATACGATTTGCGGTTGCGGCGCCCGAGTTGTCCCGCCCGCCGCAACGCGGAAGGGCGCGATCTTCAAGCAAAATTGTGGCCGATGTCGGAATCTACCTCAATTCGGAGGAGAACGCCGCGGTCTTTATGGTATTTTTGGGAGAGGGGAGGTGCGCTAAGCATTGGCGTGTCGACGGGCGCCCGTTTGCTGCGCTGCCCGCGTTCGATGGAACGACGAGCAATTCGCCAATAGCCTGCTAAGTGTACACGTGTACGCGCGTAGTGGCGACGTCGTTTCCTTGGATGAAAATATTATGACGAAAACTGCATTCTTCTGTTGCGTGCGAAACGATTCGTCCCTACGTTGACGTTAACCAAGCCGCGCCGAACACAGCGTTCGGGAACGAAGGGTTCTGAACCCCCTCTTACCCTTCGCGACATGCGGCCTCAGGGAGGCAAACGGGTCCGCACCACCCGGAGGAAGCACAGTGCTTTTCCATCCGGCGATCCTAAGGCTTCCCACAACTCGGCGGCCGGACGCATGCATCCGGCCGCCATTGTCTTTTGGGTCCGGGCGCGAACCATCCCTCCGAAGGGCGAAACCCGACTTGGCGACCAATCGACGCTGACGCTGGCCACACGATGGCCACTTTCTTGCCGTTTGGGACGGCAGGGCGCAAATCCCGGAGCAGCGAGCGTGCGGCCGGGCGGCGACGCGGACGACAATAAGGGGAGCTGGCGCGACGCAAGCGGACTGCCGATTTGACGGGCCGACGCGGGGCAGCGAAAAACGCGGATCGCGCTGTGTGCGAGTCGGCCAGATTCGTTAGCGATATCTCAATCATGCGGGATCAAGAGTGCCGAGCAGCGTGACGGACTTCGTGAATTTGCGCCCCATGGCGGCCTGCCGGATCACTTCGGCGCGGAAGCGGGCGCCGCATGCGAGTGAGCGTCAATGAGCGTATCGCGGCATGACATCCGCGCCGCCGCGGCCCGCCGCGGATGGCTCGGGCCGGCGAGCGTCGCCTTGGCGCTTGCGCTTTCCGGATGCGCCGCCGAGACCGTTCAGCACTACGCTCACGGCAAGGAGCATTTCTCCGAGAAGAAATACGGCCACGCGAGCCCGAAAGTGATCGCCGACGGCCAGCCGGTTCCCAAAGGCGGCGGACAATACCTCGTCGGCCACCGCTACAATGTCGCCGGCCACACCTACGTCCCGTCCGAGATGACGTCTTACACTGCGGTTGGCATGGCCTCCTGGTACGGAGCGGCGTTCCACGGCCGCCGCACCGCCAACGGCGAGGTCTACGACATGGGCTCGATCACCGCGGCCCATCCGACCATGCCGCTGCCGAGCTACGCCCGGGTGACCAATCTCGACAACGGCTATTCCGTGATCGTGCGCGTCAACGACCGCGGGCCGTATCATGGCGGCCGGGTGATGGACGTCTCTTCGCGCGCCGCCGACGTGCTCGGCTTCAAGGGCGCCGGCACCGCCAAAATCAAGGTCGAATATGTCGGCCAAGCGCCGCTCGAGGGCACCGACGACAACATGCTGCTCGCGTCGCTGCGCACCGATGGTGGGCCGGCGCACATCGACGGTCTCGCCGAGCCGACGATGGTGGCGGATAACCAGTCCGCCCCGGGGGCGTCGATTTTCGCCGCGCTGTTCGGTTCGGGCCGCGCAGAGCCGCCGCCGCCACTGCCGCCGGCCCCGCCGGTCTTCGCCCCGCCGGCGCCGGTCGCGGCGCCTGCGCCGCCGCCGCAAAGCGTCGAGGTCGCCGCAGCGGAGCCGGCGCCCGCGCCCGAGCGCAGCCCCGCGTCCGCGGAAGCGGCGCGCCTGCTTCGCCATGCCGTTCCGCTCCCCCCGCCACGGCCGTTCGACCTCGGGGAGCCCCACAGCGCGACCATGGCCGCCCTGGCCGCGCCGGAGAAGCGCGTGCCGTCGACCGCAGGCGCCGTGCTGCCGCCGCGGCGTCCGGAGCTGCACGCCAGCGTCGAGAAGGCGCTCTATTTCTCCGACGCGGACTCGGACCGGGTGAGGCGTCTGACCCAGTCCGCCTTCGAGCGGGTCAAGCCCCCGCGCTTCGGCGACGACGACTGACGCGCGCCATGGAGGGAGCGCGTCTTCGCGCTCCATGGGCGGACGTCGCCCCTCCGGGGGACGGCGCGCGTCCCGCGCGCCAGGGCGGCGAGACGCCTCCTCTCCTCGCGTCCGATCCTCGTGCTATAGGCGCGCATGATCGAACGACGCAGGGGCCGTTTCATCACGCTCGAAGGCGGCGAGGGGGCCGGCAAATCCGTGCAGGCGCGCCGCCTCGAGGCGCGGCTCAAAGGCATCGGCCTCGACGTCGTGCGGACGCGCGAGCCGGGCGGCTCGCCGTACGCCGAGGCGCTGCGCGAAGTCATCCTGTCGGGCTTCGCCAAGGCATTCGGACCGGAAAGCGAGGCGATGCTGTTCTCCGCGGCGCGCATCGACCATCTGGACGCGACGATCCTGCCGGCGCTCGAACGCGGCGCCTGGGTGGTCAGCGACCGTTTCGCCGATTTCGACCCGCGCCTATCAGGGCGCGGCGGGCAATCTGCCGGCCGAGTTCGTCGCCCGCCTCGAAGAGGTCGCGGTCGGCCGGAACCAGCCCGACCTGACGCTGATCCTCGACATCCCGGCGGAGACGGGGCTCGAACGGGCGTCCCAGCGGCGCGGGGCGGACCGGGCGGACCGGTTCGAGGGGGAGGGGATCGGCTTCCATCAGGTGCTGCGCCGCGCCTTCCTCGACATCGCCGCCGCGGAGCCGGTGCGCTGCGCGGTGATCGACGCGCTGAAGACCGAGGACGAGGTCGAAGCCGCCATCTGGGCCGTGGTCGAGGCGCGTCTCGATCCGGTCGGCGCGGCGAGGCTCCGCCCATGAAGCGCCCCGAGGCCGAGGATCAGCCGGAAAGCGACGCCGTTCCCGGCGCGTCCCATCCGCGCCACGCCCGGCGGCTGATCGGCCACAAGGAGGCCGAGGCCGAGCTGCTCTCGGCCTATCGCGAGGGGCGGCTCGCGCACGCCTGGCTGATCGGCGGTCCGGAGGGGGTCGGCAAGGCGACGCTCGCATGGGCGTTCGCCCGCTTCCTGTTCGCCCATCCCGATCCGAGCGCGCCGGCCGTTCAGGCGGCGCGCGACCTCACGGTCGATCGGACGAGCCCGGCCGCGCGTCATCTCACGGCGCTGGCCCATCCCGATTTCTCCCTCGTCCGGCGTGTGTGGCAGGCGGACAGGAAGAAGTTCATCAGCGAAATCCGCGTCGACGACGTGCGCGATGCGCTGCAGGTGTTCCAGATGTCGGCGGCCTTCGGCGGCTGGCGCGTCTGCCTCGTCGACAGCGCCGAGGATCTGAATCCCAACGGCGCCAACGCGCTCCTCAAGATGATCGAGGAGCCGCCGCAGCGCTCGCTGATCCTGATCGTGTCGCACCGGCCAGGAAGGGTGCTGCCGACGATCCGCTCGCGCTGCCGCCGCCTGAAACTCGAGCCGTTGTCCGAAAGCGAGATCATCGAGGTCGTCGGTTCGCTCGGGCCCCCGTGGAGCGAGGCCGATCCCGCCGGGGTCGCTGCGGCCGCCCGGCGCGCCGCCGGCTCGGTCCGCGAGGCGCTGGCGCGCCTTGCGCCGGACTCGGAGGGCCTTGGGGCGCTGATCGACGCAACCGTCGCCAAACTGCCCCATCCCGATCCGCGCGCCGTCGCCAAGCTCGCCGAGGCGCTCGCCGGGCGCGCCTCGAACGAGGCCTTTGCGGCGTTCCACCGCGCCCTCTACGACTGGCTCGCCGCCTATGCCGCGACCGCCGTCTCCTCGCCGCTCTCGGCTTGGGAGATCGGCGGCCTCTGGGATCGCATCCGCCTCGCGGAGCGCGAGACGGAGGCCATGAACCTCGACCGGAAGCTGCACGTGCTCGCCGTCTTCGCCGAGATCGCCGCGGCCGCGCGCCGGCGTCGGTGAGGCCGGCGTTAGAGCGGGATGATTTGAGGGTCGCGCATGTTCTGAATTGGCGGGTGGGTGGCGCGCTGCTCCGGGGTGAAAGCTCCAACGGCGCGATTCGGAATTCCCTGCTAGCAGGGAGTTTTTTGCGCCGCGATCGGCGCTCCGTTCCAGAAAGTCGTGCAATGTCATGGCGTTGCTGGAAATACAACCCGACGGTTGCGGTCCGGAGCGGGCGCGGAACAGGGAATTTCAAACGACCGGAACAGGGAGCTAACAGGCGTTTTCGGAGCGGATCAGGGAAAGAACAGGCGGGCGAAAACGAGGGCGCAAGATCGGCACGGCCGGGTTGCAAAGCGTCGCTTGCATTCCCTTCCCCCGCGCGGGAAAGGCGGGCCCATGGGAGCGGTCGGATGGGGGCGCCCCACCGGATTCGGCAATAAATCATCTTGGGCAAGATCATAAATCGCGTCCCCTTGCCCAGCCATTCGGGGCGAACATCGTGAGATGGTTCGGTAACCGGAACGCATGCGCGGTAATCGTCGGTGCAAAATTCAAAAATTCTGACGAAGGGCCTTTCGTCTGAAATTGGGGGACTTTTGAGAGATTGGCGCACAGTATCGTAACGCCTCAACCAACAACGCAAAGGTCGGGCTCGGCTGCCGGTTCGGATAGTAGAGATGATAGCCCGTCATGACCGGCGACCAATCCGCAAGGACTTGCACAAGGCGTCCCGCCGCCACGTGTTGCCGCACCACGTCGTCGGGCAGATACGCCAAACCGAGACCGGATAGTGCAGCGTTGAGGATCAGCGAAATCGCGTTGAACGCAAGCGGCCCTTCGGCCCGCACTTTCAGCTCGCGCCCGTCTTTAGCAAATGGCCATGACCACAGGCCCCCCGACGTGGGCAGCCGCAGGTTAATGCAAGCATGAGCCGTCAAGTCGTGTGGTGTGTTCGGTCGGGAGCGCTGTGCGAAGTAGGAGGGCGCGCCGACGAGAGCCTGTTGGAAGTCCGGTCCAATCCGTAACGCGATCAT
Source organism: uncultured Alphaproteobacteria bacterium (assembly GCA_963822215.1). Lineage (GTDB taxonomy): Bacteria > Pseudomonadota > Alphaproteobacteria > Rhizobiales > Beijerinckiaceae > Roseiarcus. Next base: position 868,945 of record CAWGGX010000003.1, on the reverse strand, counting down.
GTCCTTGGCGACCTGTTCGCCTAAACGCACGCCTGCATCGTACCGGCCGGCCACAATATCGGTCAGGCCGTAGTCACCCGGATATCCGGGTAATCCGTCAGGAGCCGGGCTACGGCAGGCGCAAGGATCGTGTCTGAGGCGTGTTCGACCGATGTGATGCGGAGGCTGCCGGCCGGTTTGCCGCGCATGGCCGTCACGGCGGCTAACCCGGCTTCGATCCCGTCGAAATGCGGCCCCACGGTTTGGATCAGGCGTTCGCCCGCCTCGGTCGGCGCGACGCTGCGCGTGTTGCGGGTCAGGAGCCGCAATCCCAGCCGGGCTTCAAGGTCCCGGATGATGCGGCTGAGGGCCGGCTGGGACACGCCGAGCTGCGCCGCAGCCCGCGTGAAGCTCCGCTCCCTTGCGACCGCCAGGAGGGCGATCAGGTCGTTGACGGTCTCCCGCGCCATTTATGCGTCCAGGTTATAGGGCCATGACGCTTATATCATCTAATCACATGACCGTGCACAGGTTACTTTAACCAAAGAACGCCTCCCACCCTCAGTCATCGTGAAGGAGTTGAAATGAGTAAAGTTTGGTTTGTGACCGGCGCCAACAGCGGCTTCGGTACTAGCATTGCCAAGGCGGCCCTGAATGCCGGGGACCAGGTGGTTGCGACCGCTCGGAACATGGACAAGTTACGCTCGGCATTCCCTGACATCCGCCACGACAACCTGGCCTTGGTCCAGTTCGACGTCGCAGACGTGGGCCAGGCCGAGGCGGCTCTCGCCGAAGCGGTCGCCCGGTTCGGCCGCATCGATGTCGTCGTGAATAACGCGGGCAACAGCTACCTCGGCAATTTCGAGGAGCTGACCAACGCCGATATCGAAAGGCAGATGGCGACCAACTTCTATGGCGTGGTCAACGTCTTGCGCGCGGCGCTACCGATCCTGCGCAAGCAGCGGGGCGGCTACATCATCAACGTCAGTTCCACGGCAGGAGCTGCCGGCTTCAAGCATTGCACCGCTTACAGCGCGAGCAAGTTTGCCGTCGAAGGCCTGACGCTCTCCCTGGCGCTTGAGGTGGAGCAGTTCGGCATCAAGCTGACCATTGTCGAGCCGGGGTTCTTCCGCACCAGTCTGCTGGCTGCCAAGAACGTCAGCTATGCCAAGAGCTCCATCGCCGACTATGCCCATGAAGGGTCGGCCGAGGCTATGTGGTCCGGTTATGACGGAAAGCAGCCGAACGATCCCGACAAGCTGGGCGAGGCCCTGGTCAAGCTCAGCAACATGCCTACGCCTCCGCGATTCTTCGTAGCCGGACCAGACGCCCTGGACGCGGTCAGGCCGGTCTTGGAAGCCCGCCTGAAGGACATGCAGGAGCACGAAGACTTGTCCAAAGCGATGGTCGGCAACGAGGGGCCCTTAGACACGCACCCGAGCCGTCGTTGATTGCGCAGCTAGCAGCCTGTCGGACTTAAAGGTACACTCATTGATATCATTGGGCTTTCGTCTTTTCCGAGAAACACAAAACGTAACAATATCAGTATGTTGCACGTCGAGAGACCCCTAAGTCCGACAGGCTGCTAGCTCGGCGCTGTTCAGGCGTCTTGGTGCGGAAGTCAACCGGAATCGCGGTAGGGACGCTCATTGCTGAGCGCCCCCCGCACGGATCCGGACGGGCCCAATTCGAGCATCCGGCTCCTACCTCGGGTGTTTGACGGCGAAACGCTGATCTGGCCAGGGGTGAAGGATACGCGGTGGGGGAAGCCAGCCGTCGGTCAGTTTCGTCATGCGCTCCCATGTGAAGCCGTCTTTCTGGCTGCGCCGCCGAAGCGTTCGTCGCCAGAGGTCGGTCACGTAGTGCCGGAACGCGGATAGCGCCCGACTGTTGGTGGGTACTGCGTAGTAGGCGAAATGTCCGGTAACGACTTGCTTCAACCAGCGTCCCTGAACCGGGATCGTCTGGTGCATTCGTCGCCGCAGCTCCACCTTGATTTCCTGCAGCTTGGCCCGCATGCGGTCACGCCGGGTCTTCCGCTGAAGTTGGAAGAGGCCCCGGCGTGATTTGCCGCAGATGTGGGTGAAGCCCAAGAACGTGAAGGTCTCCGGTCTGCCGACGCCGCGCTCCTTGCGATCGGCCGCCGCGCGGCGGCCGAACTCAATCAAGCGGGTCTTCTCCGGATGGAGCGACAGCGCGAACGCCTCGAACCGTTCACGCATCGCATCGAGGAAGCGACGAGCGTCGCCCTCGTGCTCGAAGCCGGCCACCAGATCATCGGCGTAGCGCACGACGATCATGTCGCCTCGGGCCTCCTGCCGTCGCCAACGTTCGGCCCATAGATCGAACACGTAGTGCAGGTAGATGTTGCCGAGGAGCGGCGAGATCACCGATCCTTGGCCGGTCCCCCTGTCGGCTACGGTTACGATCCCGTCTTCGAGGATGCCCGCCTTAAGCCATTTGCGGATAAGGCGGATGATGCGCTTGTCGCCGATCCGGTGTTCCAGGAAGCGGATCAACCAATCCTGGCTGACGCTGCCGAAGAAGTCCCGAACATCGGCGTCAAGTATGTGATTCACCTTCCGGCTGGTGATCGCTGCCGACAAGGCGTCCAACGCATCATGCGGCCCTCGCGCGGGACGGAACCCGTACGAGAACCCGAGGAAATCCTCTTCATAGATGGCGTTGAGCGTCATGACGCGTGCGCCCTGCACGATCTTGTCTTCCAGGGCTGCGATCGCCAGCGGCCGTTGTCGGCCGTCCGCCTTCGGTATGTACGTCCGACGAGACGGTTGCGGCCGATACCCTCCCCGGTGGACCTTCCCGTGGAGAACCTCGAGATTGCGCTCGAGATTCGCCTCGTAGTCCTGCCATGTCATCCCATCCACGCCGGGGGCGGCTTTGCGTTTAAGCGCATAGAACGCCGTTTCCAGGGTGTCGACATTGACATGGTGGAGAAGCGCGGTGAACCGTTCCTTCTTCCTTTGCCTTGCGGCTTGCCGTACGCGGCCCAGCCTCTGGGTCACGCGCTCCCGGGTCTGAGTCCGGTGCGTGCTAAGCTGATCCGCGTTCCCCTTGGTCCCTGCCCTTGGCTCCGCCGCCTCCGCGGCCGGGGACCCGGCTCTGTTCGGCGGCTTCATTGCTACTATGGCAGGGTCTGACTTCTCCAGATCGTGCATCGGCGACTATGGCTCCTCGCCTTCCCGCCGCGGACCGTCAACTCGATAGAGCCTTCGGCCGACCTGGAGACCTCCCGGTTCCCGTACAAGGAGCGTGCGTACATGCCAGGTTCTCTGACCACGCCGGGTCGCCCAAGCGCTTGCGTTGGCGCTCTTGGGCATGTTGCCTTCCGCTGCACAGAAAGCGTCGGCGCCCGGGACAAGTCTTCTATATCGCGGTAGGGACGCTCATTGCTGAGCGCCCCCCGCACAGATCCGAGCATGCCCAATTCAGGCACTCGGCTCCTACCTTGAGTACTTGACGCGAAACCTCTGGTCCGGCCATGGGTGCAGCACGCGGACGGGTGGCAAGAAGCGTTCGATCAGTCGGCTCATCCGTTCCCAGGTCATCCGATGCCGCTGGCTGCGTCGTCGCAGACTGTGGAACCATCGTTCGCCTATGTGGGCACGGAACGCCGACAGCATGCGGCTGTTGGTCGGCACCGCGAAGTAGGCAAAGTAGCCCCTCACCACGGCCCCGAGCCAGCCCCCCTGCTCATCGATCGGCCTATGCCTGTCCCGGCGAAGCGTCTCCGTGATCTCATTGAGTTTGGCTCGCATCCGCTTCCGCTCCGTCCTACGCCCGAGTTGAAAGCCCGTGCCGTCCTTCCTGGTGGTGCAGTAGTGGGTCAACCCCAGGAAGTCGAACATTTCTGGCTTGCCTTCGCCGCGTCCTTTTCGACGTTCGGCGGCAAACTTGCCGAACTCGATCAGGCGCGTCTTCTCCGGATGCAGGCTCAGTGCGAACCGGGCCAGCCGGTCCTTGAGATCGTTCAGAAAGCGCTTCGCATCGCCTTGGTGCTGGAAGCCGACGATCGTGTCGTCCGCGTATCTCACGACGATCATATCGCCGGTCGCATTCCGCGTGCGCCACTGCTGGACCCAGAGATCGTAGACGTAGTGGAGATATACGTTGGCAAGCAACGGTGAAATGACCGAACCCTGCGGCGTACCCTCCGTCGTCTCGATCCACTGGCCCTCTTCCAGCACGCCCGCCTTCAACCATTTCTGGATCAGGCGGATGATCCTTCGATCACCGATCCGATGTTCCATGAACCGTACCAACCAGTCCTGGCTGATCGTGTCGAAAAAACGATCGAATGTCGGCGTCGATGATCCAGTCGATCTTGCGTGCTCCGATCCCGTACGCCAGCGCATCCAGCGCGTCGTGCTGGCTGCGTCCAGGTCGGAACCCATAGCTAAACCCCAGGAACTCCGCCTCGTAGATTGGCGTCAGGATCGCCACCACCGCCGCCTGGACAACCTTGTCCTCGATGGCGGCGATGCCGAGCGGCCGCTGTCGGCCATCCGCCTTCGGTATGTACCTCCGACGGGACGGCAGCGCTCGATACGTTCCCGCATGGACCCGTGCGTGGAGGCCTACGAGGTTGTCCTCGAGTTGCTCCGCGTATTGGTCCCACGTGACCTCGTCGACGCCTGGGGCAGCCCGTCTCTTCAAGCTGAAGAACGCCCACCGAAGGCAATCGATGTCGACGTGGTGCAGAAGCGCTGTCAGTCGCTCCTTGTTGTTCCTGTTGACGGCCTCACGTATGCGGCCCTGCGCCTGTGACACGGCTTCCCGGCTCTGTGTCCGGCCCGTGCTTTGCCGGTCCGCATTCCTCTCGGTCCCACCGCTTCCCTCCACCGCTTCCGCCACGGTTCGCACCGCTTTGTTCATCGGCTTCCTCGGTACTATCAGCGGGTCTGACTGCTCCGTCCCGTGCATCATCGGCTACGGCCTCCGGCCTTCCCGATGCGGCCCTGTGGTTGGCGCCACAGGGTGGTGACAGAGCTCTCCCGGTTCCCATGCAGGAGGCATATGTACATGCCAGGGTCCCAGACGACGCGGGGTGGTGCGAATCCTTGCGCTGGCGGACCCGCCCCTATTGCCTTCTGCTGCCACGACGGCATCGGCGCCCCGGACTACATTGCTTTCGCCGCTCACAACCTGGCCTGCACACACCCCTGTCAACGCTTCGCGGGCCACCTCGCGGCGCTCACGCATGACTCGGGGCCGGTGTGGGACGCTACGCCCTTCACCGTAATGGACTCTCACCTTCAACCTCCTGCCGGTCTCCCGGCGCACCGCGGCTCAATGGCTGGCCTGAACGTTCCCCTGCCGACGCTTCGCCGACACCCTCGCGGACGCCTGCGCATGGCTCGGGGCCGATGTGGTTCGCTATTCCTTCATCGTAGTGGACTTGCACCACCTACTCCTTGCCGGTCTCCCGGCGCACCCGTGCGAAAACGCGACGCGAGGGTCTGTACGGTCACGCAGAGAACCGATTTTCGCGATATTTTCTGCTCTGCTCGCCCACAGGCCGCAAAATTCGGGCTGCGCTTGATGCACCGCGGAGTTTTCTCACGGTCTGCAACATATTCGCACCCTAAGATTCAGGCGCAAAATTGGGGACTTTTCAGACATAGCGCAACCAACCCTCGGGCGCGCCATGAAACGCGACGAGATCAGTTGGCGCGGCTCACTAACCGGTCCGAGCCGAATTTGTTGCGCACCCTCGGAAAGCTTGAAGCGTTCGGGCTTGAGCGACAGGGTCGAAATTCGTCCTGTTCCGTGAGGCTTGGGACATGACTGTCGCGGGCGATGTCGTGAGCAAGGAGGATTGGCTGTTTTCGGCGCTGCTGGACATGGTGGCGGCGCATTGCACCACGTTGGAAAATAAGCTCGACAGCTTTGCTGGCTAGCCCGCCAATGAAAACGCCATGCGTTTGTTAGCCGGCGCTGAGTTGATCGAGATCACCGGCGAATGCGAAGGGCGAATTGAGGCGAAGCTGTTGCCCGCCGCAAGCGGCTTGACCGCGCGAGTTGCTGCGGCGCGGCGTGAGCACCCATGACGATCACCGGCTATGCCCACGCTTAGACCGACGCGCCAGACCTCGGCGACCAGCTCGCCGCGTTGGAGGCGGCGGCTGCGAAAAGATAGTCCGCGACAAGCTCGCGGGCGCACATGCCGGGCGCCCGTGCGCTTCAAAGGCAGTTGCGGACGGTGACACAAAGGCGACGTTGTTTTGGTCGCCGCTGTGTAACCGCCAAGGCGGGCGCCATATTTCCCCACGACCTCGTCCTGAGGAGCCCGCGAAGCGGGCGTCTCGAAGGGCGCTCCAGCGCGCACCGACAGTAGCGCCCACTGGATCGTCCTTCGAGACGCGTCGCTTACGGCGCCGCTCCTCAGGACGAGGGGGTAGTAGTTACCGGTGACCTCGAGGAGGCGGGCGCTGGCCGCTCATTCGCTTGCCGAGGACCGGCGCCCCGCTCCGTTCCCATCATCGCCAAAATGCTCTACGACCATCGGGCCATGAGCCGCTTCTACATCACTACCGCGATCCCCTACGCCAACGGCGCGCCGCATATCGGCCACGCCTACGAGCGCATCGCCGCGGATGCGATCCAGCGGTTCATGCGGCTCGACGGCCGTGACACGCTGTTCGTCACCGGCATGGACGAATACGGCCTCAAGGTGCAGCAGGCCGCGTCGAAGGAAGGGGTGACGCCGCAGGAATTCGTCGATCGCGTCGCCGCCGAGTTCGAGGCGATGGGCGACCTCCTCAACGCGCGGGCCGACGACATCGTGCGCACGACTCAAGGCCGCCACGCCCGCTCGGTGCAGGCGATCTGGGAGCGCATGGCGGCCAACGGCGACATCTACCTGTCGAAATACGCCGGCTGGTATTCGGTGCGCGACGAGGCCTATTTCGACGAGAGCGAACTTGAGGCCGGCCCGGACGGGACCAAGCTCGCCCCGACCGGCGCGCCGGTCGACTGGGTGGAGGAGGAGAGCTGGTTCTTCCGCCTGTCGGCCTACGCCGACAAGCTCATCGCCCATTACGCGGCCCATCCCAATTTCGTCACGCCAGAGAAATACCTGAACGAGATCGTCGCCTTCGTGAAGCGCGGCCTCTCGGACCTCTCGATCAGCCGGACCGCCTTCTCCTGGGGCGTGCCGGTGCCCGGCGACCCGAAGCACGTGATGTACGTCTGGGTCGACGCGCTGACCAACTACATCACCGCGACCGGCTTCCCCGACGCGACGGCGCCGCGGGCAATATTCTGGCCGGCCGACGCCCATGTGATCGGCAAGGACATCACCCGCTTCCACGCCATCTACTGGCCGGCCTTCTTGATGTCGGCCGGCCTGCCGGTTCCGCGCCAGATCGTCGTGCACGGCTTTTTGTTCAACCGCGGCGAGAAGATGTCGAAGTCGGTCGGCAACGTCGTGAGCCCGGCGAGTCTGGTGGCTGCCTACGGGCTCGATCCGGTGCGCTATTTCTTCTTGCGCGAGGTGCCGTTCGGCCAGGACGGCAGCTACTCGCACGAGGCGATCGTGGCGCGCATGAACGCCGACCTCGCCAACGACATCGGCAATCTGGCGCAGCGGTCGCTGAGCATGATCGCCAAGAACTGCGGCGGCGTCGTTCCGGACCCCGGCGGCGCCGCGCCGACGCCCGAGGATCTCGCCATGCTCGCCCGCGCCGACGCGCTGATCGGCGAGGCGCGCCGGCACATGCAGACTTTCCAGATTCACCTGTACGCGGCCGCCGTGTTCGAGGTCGTCGCCGAGACCAACCGCTATTTCGCCAACGCGGAGCCGTGGAAGCTGAACAAGACCGATCCGGCGCGGATGCGGCTCGTGCTCTATGTCACGATCGAGACGCTGCGGATCGCCGCGACGCTGCTCCAGCCGGTCATGCCCGGCAGCATGGGCAAGCTCCTCAACCTGCTCGGCGTCGCGTCCGAGGCGCGGACCTTCGCCGCGCTCGAGACCGGCGAGGCGGCTGGGCGGCTCGACGCGCCGCATCGGCTCGAGCCGGGCGGGGCGCTGCCTGCGCCCGCGCCGGTCTTCCCCCGGTACGTCGAGCCCGAGGCGCCGGCGCCGTGAGGCTCATCGACAGCCACTGCCATCTCGACTTTCCCGATTTTGCCGACGAGCTCGACGCCGTCGTCGAGCGGGCGCGCGCGGCGGGCGTCGAGACCATGATCACCGTCGGCACGCAGATCGAAAAGGCGCATCGCCTAATCGAGATCGCCAAGGCCTACGACGACGTCTATTTCACCGTCGGCACCCATCCGCACGAGGCCGCGGGCGAGGCGGCGAGCGACTTTTCCGCCATGCGGCGTTTTGCGGCCCATCCCAAATGCGTCGGCATCGGCGAGGCCGGGCTCGACTACCACTACAATTACGCCCCGCCCGAGGTCGCCAAGCGCGTCTTCCGCGGCCAGATCGCGCTCGCCCGCGAGCTCGGGCTTCCCCTCGTCATCCACACCCGCGAGGCCGAGGACGACACCGCCGCGATCCTGAAGGAGGAGATGGGGAAGGGCGCCTTCGCCGCCCTCCTGCACTGCTTCACCTCGTCGCGCGCGCTGGCCGAGACCGCGCTCGACCTCGGCCTCTCGATCTCCTTTTCCGGGGTGGTGACCTTCAAGAAGTCCGACGAGCTTCGCGCCGTCGCCCGCGACGTTCCGCTCGACCGCATTCTGGTCGAGACCGACGCGCCCTACCTCGCCCCCGTGCCCCATCGCGGCAAGCGCAACGAGCCGGCCTACGTGGCCGCCACCGCCCGGGCGGTGGCCGAGGCCAAGGGCATGGCGCCCGAGGCGCTGGCGGAGGCGGCGTGCGCCAATACGCTGCGCCTCTTCTCCCGAATCCTCGCCGAGGGGCCGCGCCGGTGAGCCTCGCCGCCACGATCCTCGGCTGCGGCTCGTCCGCCGGCGTGCCGCGCATCGAGCAGGGCTGGGGCGCCTGCGACCCGGCCAATCCGCGCAACCGTCGCCGCCGCTGCGCGCTGCTCATCGAGCGCGTCGGCGACGGCGGCGTGACGACCGTGCTGATCGACTTGGGGCCCGACATCCGCGAACAGCTGATCGGAGCGGACGTGCGCCATGTCGACGGCGTGCTCATCACCCATCCGCACGCCGACCACATCCATGGGATCGACGACCTGAGGCCGCTCTATCACACACGCCATGCCCGCATCGACATCCACATGGACGAGCCGACCGCGCTCAGGGTCCGGGAGGCGTTTTCCTATGTTTTCGAGACGCCTGAAGGGAGTTCCTATCCTCCCATGGCAAACGATCTCAGGCTAAGCTCGGGGAGCCCGTGCAAGATTCAAGGGGGCGGCGGAGCGATCGAAGCGATCCCGTTCGACCTCGACCACGGCGAAATCAGCGCGCTCGGATTCCGGATCGGAAATCTCGCCTATACGCCTGATGTCAAACGCATTCCCGAGGCGAGCCGGCCGCTGCTCGAAGGGCTCGAGGTGTGGATCATCGACGCGCTGCGCTATCGCCAGCATCCGTCGCATTTCAGCCTCGACGAGGCGCTCGCCGAGATCGAGGCGATGCGGCCGAAGCGCGCGATCCTCACCAACATGCACGTCGATCTCGATTACGAATCGCTGCGCAGCCGGCTGCCCGAGCACATCGTTCCGGCTTATGACGGGATGCGGGTCGAGGGCTTCGAGAGCTGAAGCAATGATTTGAAAGCAAATCGCGCCAGACCCTCATTCGGCGCTACGCGCCACCTTCCCCCCGACGGGGAAGGGGATCCCTCTCCCTCAGCGAGAGGGCGTCGCCGAAGGCGGCGGATGAGGGTTCGCTGGCGCAAGCCTGAGTCACCTAGCCGCACCGGGAACGCTCCATGTCCGCCGAAACCGCCATCCGCGAATACCTCCGCGCCCATCAGGAGGCCGAAACCCGCTTCCTCGCCGAGATCGTCAAGGTCCCGTCGGACAACCCGCCGGGCGACTGCGACCGCGCGGCCGAGACGGTCGCGAAGCTCCTCGAAGCGCTCGGCTTTGTTGTCGAGCGGCACAAGGTCCCCGAGGCGCTGGTCAAGGCCAACGGCATGATCAGCGCGACCAACCTGATCGCGCGCAAGACCTTCGGGCACGGCGGCACGACCATCGCGCTCAACGCCCACGGCGACGTCGTCCCGCCGGGGACCGGCTGGACGCGCGACCCCTACGGCGCCGAGATCGTCGACGGCTGGATGGTCGGACGCGGCGCGGCCGTGTCGAAGTCCGACATCGCCACCTACGCCTTCGCCATGCTCGCGCTGGAGCAGAGCGGCGCAGCGCTGAACGGCGCGGTCGAACTGCAAGTCACCTACGACGAGGAGGCGGGCGGCGACATCGGCCCGCGCTGGATTCTGGAGCAGGGCCTGTCGAAGCCGGACCTGGCGATCGGCGCGGGGTTCTCCTACGCGGTCGTCACCGCCCACAATGGCTGCCTGCATCTCGAGGTCGAGGTGCTGGGCCGTTCGGCCCACGCCGCCCGGCCGTTCACCGGGGTCGACGCGCTCGAAGCCGCCAACGGCATCCTGACAGCGCTCTACGGCTGGCGCGGCGGGCTCGCGGCGCGGACCTCAAGGGTTCCAGGCGTCGGTTCGCCGCAGATGACGGTCGGGCTGATCTCGGGCGGGATCAACACCAACGTCGTGCCGGACCGGATCGTATTCCGGCTCGACCGCCGCATGGTCCCGGAGGAGAACCCGGCCGAGGTCGAGGCGGAACTGCGCGCGGTCATCCGCCGCGCGGCGGAATTCCATCCCTTCGCCAAGGTGACGGTGAACCGCATCCTGCTCGCCGAGGCGCTAAAGCCGACGCCGGCGGGCGAGAAGCTGACCGAGACGTTGCGGCGGCATGCGAGCCGCGTCATGGGCGAGCCGGTTCCGGCCTCGGGCGTGCCGCTCTACACCGACGCTCGCCACTATGCGAAGGCGGGCGTTCCGATCGTGCTCTACGGCGCCGGCCCGCACACGATCGAGGAGGCCAACGCCCACCGCGCCGACGAGCGCCTGCCGCTCGCCGACCTCTACAAGGCGACCGAGGTCGTGGCGCTGACCCTGGCGGAGCTGTTGGGAGGGTAGGGCGATCCAACCTTAGCCGCCCAGATCCCCGGCCCGCTAGAACGGGCGGGGGAAGGACGCCTGGGCGCGGCGCCGTTTCTGGACTCCTGCGGCGGACAGAAAGGGGTCTTACCCGTCCCAATCCGAAGGGAAGTCTCCTGGGGGCAAGGCTTCGATCTCGGCGTCCAAAAGGATCGCCATGATCTTTCGCCCCACGATCGCGGCGTTCTGACCTGCGGACAGCACAACCACGCCGTTCTCGGAGGGAGTTTGGTCGTTCACCCAGCCTTCAAAGCCCATCCACGAAGAGAAGCCGCGGACGCCGCCGTCCTTTGCGAGCACTTGCCCGGGTCCGGAGACCTTTGGGAAAAACCACCCGATGGCGGTCTGAGGACCGGTCGCTTCGCCGGCGCCGCAGGCGCCAGTGGTCGTCCCGCAGACGGGGAGGCTCGAGTTCGGTTGTTGTTGTATAATTAAAATGTCACGGTCGGTCGACGAAGCTGGGAGTTGACCCATATTGTACAGCAGCCACTGCAGCATATCGGTCGCGCAACTGACGACTCCTCCGGCGCCGAACCCCATGGACGTCGTCGGCTGATAGCTTGCGCCCACGTCGAAGGGCGCGTTGTTTCTGTATCCACACGCCATATTGGCCCCGACCTGGGTCGGCTTGAAAAGGCCGGTCGAGTTCATTCCCCAGACTTCACACAACGCCCTGAGCTCGTTGTTGTACGCGGCATAGACGTCAATATTGGTGCTTTGAGGATTAAAGCCGGCGATGGCCAGCAGAGACCAGGACAAATTCGAGTAGGTATAGCATGCGCCAGGCTTACAAATCCAATCTGCATGTTGCCCAGAGTTGAACCAGCTCACCATGTCCGCGAAGGTCTTGAGGTTGCTCGCAGGGCAGAAGGCGCCGCGGGGATCGGGCGGGTGACCATTGTCTTGCGGAAATCCTGACGTATATACCCCGATCGCCATAACCGGGAGCCCGCTGATGATGGCCGGCAGCGATATCGACGGCATGCAGGAGCCGATCGTTTGAGTCCCATAGCCATTCTGTAGGCTATAAAAAATCCGAGACGTGAACACCTTCGATATCGAGCCGATTTCGAACAAGAGCCCCGGAAGCTTTTCCGGGCTCACCACGTCATGATTGGCGTTCCAAATCGGGTTTTCCGTTGGGTAGAAAAACTCGGTAGTCGGAGGACCAGAACCTTGAAAATTACTGAAAACGTACACCGCCATACCCATGTTGCCGGTGACGTGGGCATTGATAATATTTTGTATCCTCGTTTGGATTGTAGGCATCAGACATCCCTTTCTTGCATATTCGAAAGGTAACGCAGCGGATGGGCGTCCCCGATCCGGAGCGCAACGAAGCCCGAGCGAAAAGGTATCCGCGAACCGGAGCGGCGTCCAACGAAAAGCGCGAGCGCCTCGCCTCGCGGGAAGCCGCTCTCATTCAAGGACAAGTCCGCGACCGACGCCTCGCGGCGAATCCGCAGCCTTACGTTCACGGAAGCGGTCCGGGTCGCCTGCGATGAGGCGCTCGCGCGCAACGAACGGTCGAGCCGGGTCGCCGAAAGGCTTGCGGACATTCATCAGCGCGTGCGAGCGCTGCCGCCGACGGGCCTGAAGGCGGACAAGACGTTTTTCGACCGTGAGTGGGAGGGATGAGCGGACTTCCTGATATAAGACGGTAATGCTGAAACTTACCTGTCTCTGCGGTCAAATCCGCATCGAAGTGGCGAAGCGACCGGACTTCATCAACGAGTGCAATTGCACGCTATGCAGCAAGTCGGGCGCTCGCTGGTCCTATTTCCACCCCTCCGAAGTCAGCATCGAGGGGGCGACCAGAGAATATAGCCGGGAAGACAAAGACGATCCGGCCGCAGAAATCCACTTCTGCGGCCGATGTGGTTCGACTACGCATTTCACTCTGACGGAGAGCGCCATATCGAAATTCGGCAATGTCCAGACGGGCGTTAATATGTCGCTGGCAGATGAAAGCGATCTCGTCGGAATCGAACTTCGTTACCCTGACGGACGGGCTTGGTCGGGCGGGGCCGACTTCGGCTATGTGCGGGAGCCGCGAGTCATTGGCCAAAGCGCGGCTTCGCAATGATTGCTTACGAGGAGTGCCGCTAAGGCGAAAGCCAAACTGAGACACTACCGTCGCGTCAACGCTGCGCCGACCTACGGCGCCGGCGCGCATACGATCGAGGAAGCCGACGCCCGCCGCGCCGACGAGGGCCTCCTGCCCGCCGACCTCTTTAAGGCGACGGAGGTGGTTGCGCCGACCCCGGCGGAGCTTTTGGGAGGGCAGGGCGAACGTTTCCGACGGCGCCCTGCCTTTACGAACTTGACGAACTCGATCTGCGCGCCCATTCTAGAGTTCGGAGACGGAACAATGTCAAAAGCGACGACAAACGGCCGTGTCGCGAGCGCTCTCGAACAGCAGACCGTCATGTTCGGCGCTGTCGAGAGGATTTTCGCGCTCGCGCTTGAACAAGCCAGACGGATCGGCGGCGGCGTGCGTTTTACCGTTGACGTTGCGCCGACCGGGGAAACGGTCCTGGGTCCGATCGCCCCCGTCGGGGTGGCGCAAACCGTCGATGAGTTCGACGGATTCCGGAACGTCATTGAAGGCGTTGGATCGATCGCTCGCCTCCGCGCACGAACGCGGTCGCAGTCGGGTCGCGGGGATCCTCGCCGGCGAGGATATGCTGAGCGCGGACGCCATGGCCGAATTGCTCGGCACGACGCGCATGACCGTCAACGCGCGGCGCCGCAATCACCAGCTCCTCGGGCTCGAAGGCGCGAAGCGCGGCGTCCGCTATCCGCGGTGGCAGATCGGCAGAGATGGCAAGCCCTTTGAGGCCTTACCCGCGCTATTTGAACGCCTCGGCGGGAGTCCTTGGGCGGTTTATCGGTTCCTTGTTCAGCATCACGCGGAGCTTGGCGGCCTGACCGGCCGCGAAGCGCTGGCGCGGGGACGAGCGACCGACGCCATCGAGGCGGCGGACAGCGTGGCGGAGGCGTTTAGCTGATTGTCCGAGCAGCCGGCGCCGACTTCTGATTTCGCCCGCGTAGCGCTCGATCTGATGACTTTCCCGGTCGGCGCGCGTTTCCGTCGCATTGATTTTACACGGCACGCCAACCCGCTCGGCTTCGGAAAGACCCCGAGCCGATTTGGCGATCCGCGGCGTCGCAAGCCGGAGAACTGCTTCGGCGTCTTGTATCTCGGGGAAACGCTAAAAGTCTGCTTTCTCGAAGCCGTGTTGCGCGACAAGCGGAACGGCTCGGTTGGCGATTACCCGCTTGAAGAGACCGAGCTACGCGCGCGTCGGTTTACGCTCGTTGAGATCCACGCTCCACTCACGGTCGTCGACCTCCGGCGCGACGGCGGTGTTCGGATGGGCGTGCCGAGCGACGTTTCCCGCGCCTCCGATCAACGCCTTGCGCGACGCTGGTCGGTGGCCTTCCATGAGCATCCGGCCACGCCCGATGGCGTCGCCTACGAATCGCGCCTGAACGGACAAACGAATCTGGCGATTTATGATCGCGCTGTCCCAAAGCTGAGGGTGGCCGCGACAATGCCGCTTTTGGCCGCCCCGGAATTGCCCGAGGTCCTCGACGAACTCCTGGCGGCGCTTGTCTCTTGACTCGCCGCGAGGGGCGGCTTCGCACGATCAAATCCGACGACCGGCGGAGAAAGGGCGGCTGCCTCGCCGGACCCCGCGCCATGGAACTATAATCTAGTAAATCAATAGACACTATGTAATCATACTATCCGGGCAATCTCGCCCATGGGAACGAGCAGCCATGTCGAAAATCGTCAGCGAGGTGATCGAAGCCAACGACGCTTACGTCCAGAATTTTGGCGACAAGGGCTCGCTGCCGCTGCCGCCGGGGCGCAGGTTCGCCATCCTGACCTGCATGGACGCCCGGCTTGATCCAGCCAAATACGCGGGGCTAGCCGAAGGCGACGCCCATGTCATCCGCAATGCCGGCGGACGCGCCACCGACGACGCGATCCGCTCGTTGGTCATTTCGCACAAGCTTCTCGGCGCGCAGGAATGGTTCGTCATCCACCATACCAACTGCGGCATGGAGCTGTTCTCGGACGAGATCATCGCCGACCTGCTCGACGACGACCTCTCAACCGTATCGTTCGACGGCAAGACCTGGTCCAATCCCCATCACCATGGCGGCCATGCGGCCGGACATTTCATCAAGTGGCATACGATCAAGATCAGGCGGCGAGCGTCGTCCAGGACGTCCGCCGCATCCGCGAGCACCCGCTCGTGCCAGCGGCCATTCCGATCTACGGCTATGTCTACGACGTCCGATCGGGGCGCCTTGACGAAGTCAAGCCGGCGACCGAGGCGGGCAGGGCGGCCGCCTGAGAGCCACCCGGGCCGGTCATCCGGCGATCTCCGCCACCGTCCGGATCGCCGCATGCGCGTCGCCGAGGCCGGCGAGTTCGGCCTCGTGCAGTTCCGCGGCAGGGATGACGCGGCCGGCGAGCGGCAGGTCGCGGGTGGCGCATGCGTCGGCGGCGACCGTCATGGCGTAGCCGCGCTCGATGCCGGCGCGGACCGTTGACGACACGCAATTGTGGGTCATGAAGCCGGCGAACACGACCGGAGCGCCCGCGCCGCCAATCCGCTTTTCGAGGTCGGTCCCGGCGAAGGCGCTGGCGAGAGTTTTTTCAACGACCGGCTCGCCCTCGGCGGGTTTCATTTCGTCGATGAACTCGCCACGCCTTTGCGCCCGGTCGAACAGGCCGCCCGGCGCGCCCTTGTGCGCGACGTGGATGATCCGCGCGCCGGCCCGCCGCGCCGCCCGAAGGAGCGCCGCCGCGCGGCCGATCGCGGCCTCGACGCCCACGAGCTTCAGCGGCCCCTCGCGGTACTCGTTCTGGTAGTCGATCAGGACCAGCGCCGCCTCGCCGAGCGGCGGCGTGGCGATCCTCCGTCCGGCAAGCTCCAAGATGGTCCGCGCCTCGGTCATGTCGTCGTCTCCATGTCCCGGCGAACCATGTCCCATGGAACGCTCGGGATCAATCGTCCGGGGCTTGCGACGGAAACGGGGCAGGGGACCGCCCTGCCCCCCGCTTGGCCGCGCGTCAATAGCCGACCGTGAACCGCTCGCGGATGTGCGCCGGCTTCTCGAGCTCGTCGACGGCGGCGATGGCGTAGTCCTCGAACGAGATGCTACTGCCCTTGTCGTTGGTCAGGAGCTGGTCCTTGCCGAGGCGGAACTTGCCGGTTCGCTCGCCGGGAATGAACACCGCCGCGGGCGACAAAAAGGTCCAGTCGAGGTCGCCGGCCGTGTTGCGCAAGAGCTCGAGGAATTCCGCGCCCTTGCTCGCCTCGGCCTTGTAGAGCGCCGGAAATTCGGGCGTGTCGATGAGCCGCACGCCCGGCGCGACTTCGAGGCTGCCGGCGCCGCCGACTACGAAATAGCGCTTCACGCCGGACCCGCGCACGGCCTGAAGGATGAGCGCGGGATCGCTCGCCGTGTAATGGACCGAGCTGATCACGGCGTCGTGGCCCTTGATGAGCGCGACCAGGCCCGGCTTATCGTAGACGTCGCCCTTGACGGCGGTGACGCCGGGCAGGGCCGCGATTTTCTCGGGATTGCGGGCGATGGCGGTGACGGCGTGGCCGCGGGCGGAGAGTTCGGCCAGAAGACGCGATCCGGCCTGTCCGGACGCGCCGATGAGAGCGATTTTCATGGGGGCCTCCATAAGAGTATACGCTGGATACCAAGTATCGAGGCAACAGACATGACGACGGCGGCGCCGCTTGTAAAGACAGCACCTTTGGGAAACCAGGTTCCTGTGGGGGAACTGCAGGCGCGACCCGATCCTTACGCCGCCGGGTGTCCGACCCGCGTTCTGCTCGATCGCATCGGCGACAAATGGACCGTGCTGGTGCTTGGGCTCATTCTGGAAAATCCGCGCCGTTTCAATGCTCTAAGACGGGACATTGAGGGCCTGACGCAAAAGATGCTATCCCAGACGCTAAAATCCATGGAGCGCGACGGTCTGATCACGCGCACGGTTCTGCCGACGACGCCGGTCTCGGTCGAATACGCGATGACGCCGCTCGGCGGTACGCTCGTCGAGACCCTTGAGAGCCTCCAGCGCTGGGCCCGCGACCACATCGGCGAGGTCCTCAGCGCGCAGCGGCGATACGACGGGCAGAGGATTTAGAGCGAGCATCCCGTTTCGGCGCAGGCTCAGCGATTGAGATCCTCGCGCGTCACTCCGTCGAAATTGAGGATGTAGTCCGCGCCAAACGCCAGACTCGGCGTCTGAAAGCCAGGCTGGACCTCGCCGGCGGCGACGCGCCTGGCGGCGTCGAGGGCGGTGACGGCGGTCAGCGCATACCCCTCCGGCGTCCTCAGGCGTGAGCGAACCGTCTCGCCCTTGTCGTTGCGCGCCTGGCCGACCAGCACGGCCCGCCCCGTGCGCCGCGCCGATTCGTTCGGGCCCTCGGGCATCCTGTCGACCTGGGCCTTGAGGAGGCTTTGCATGAAGCCCAAGCCAAGGAATGACTTGACGAACGAAGGGGTTCGCGTGAGCGCCACGACGGCTGGCGACACCTCGAAGTGAACCTCGATGTTGGGGATGCCGGTCGAGTGAAACGCAGTCGCGACATCGCCCCAGCTGACCTGGACCGTGGATTTCACGCCGTTTCCGAAGTCGCACGATCCCGCTCCCGCCGAGTTGCGC
Source organism: uncultured Alphaproteobacteria bacterium (assembly GCA_963822215.1). Lineage (GTDB taxonomy): Bacteria > Pseudomonadota > Alphaproteobacteria > Rhizobiales > Beijerinckiaceae > Roseiarcus. Next base: position 851,135 of record CAWGGX010000003.1, on the reverse strand, counting down.
GCGATAATCGCGCCGCGGCGGCGAATGCGCGTTCCCGTCGCGATTGACTCGACCATGCTCTTGGCCGTTCCGCGCGACATGTTGCCGCCGAGCGACAGATAGAGTTTGAGGTCAGTGGCGTCGGGCAAGCGGCGCTTCAGGTGCGCCGCCAGGCAGTCGCTCGGCACGACATCGAAGCCGACGCCCGGCAACAGCGTGACGCCTCGCGCCTTGGCTTCGGCGTCGCGTGCGGCGAGGGCCTCGAAGACCTCGATTTCCCCGGTGATGTCGAGGTAGTGAACGCGATTGCGGAGACAGGCGTCCGCCATGGGTCGCGAGGTCGCCGAGAACGGGCCGGCGACGCAGAGCGCCACCGCGACGTCCTTCAGTCCCGCGTCAATGCCGGAACGGTCGACGAGATCGAACGCCCGGGCGGCGAGCCCGAGCGGCTCGGCCACGCGCTTGACCTTTTCGAGATTGCGTCCAGCCAGGATCGGGCGCGCGCCTGCGTTGCTCGCCGCCTTGGCGATCAGCTTGCCGGTGTAGCCGGTCGCCCCGTAGATCAGGATGGTTCCGGTCAAAGGGATTGACCTCCGCGGCGTGAACGGGCGCAGGATGCCACAACGGCCGCCCGGGGTCAGGACCTAACCCGCATTTATCAAGCGGCAGCTCCGTGACGCGTTTTCTTCTGGGCGATTTTGGCGCGCTTTGGTATGGGGCGCGGCTTTTCGTTGCGCCGAATGCGTAAAGGGGAAGGGGAGCAGTAGCAGTCTTAGCAGCCGTGAAAGAAGCGGCCTTCCCGATCGCCGTGCAGCGGATCGTCGGCCGCGTCGAGGTCGAGCACGATCCGACGCGGCGCTTTTTGATGCGCGTCCAGAAACAACTCTACGAACAGCTTCTCGATCGCCGCTCGACCATGGCCAATCTTGTGAGAGCGGTGCTCTTGCCCGCCAGAAGCCCCGGCGCCACGCCGTCGCGCTCAAGCACTGAAGGTTTTCGTAGCCGTCCTTCGCAGTGTGACCGCAATCACAGCGAGGCTCAAAATATTTAGGCAAATCACAAGTTTGGTCGAATCTTTTACGCCGTGAGAGGGTGTTTAAAATGTCCGGAGATCAAAATCCGCTTCATACCAACGGTAGCCCGGGAGCTGCTCACCCGCTTCACCTAAGGATTGAAGTTATTCTCGAAGCTCACGTCGCCAAAATAATTCAGAATGCAACAGTAACTCATACAATGAGAATTATGGGTGGAAGGAGCGGTCATCCGACATCTACAGGCAACTTCCAGATTGGCGCAAGGGATGAGCACCACAGATCTAATGTATACGGAGTATGTATAAATAAGGTGACCGGTACTTCTAGACATGTCGGACATGGATCGCATTCGTGTACCGCACACGAAAGATATGAAGCGTGCCTATCCGGTTAACGCCCACAGCCCCTAGATGTAGGATGCGTCCACGTGCAGAGCGATCTGGCCGCAATATGGCCAGACAAAGCCGACAGGCCAACGCGCGCGATCAAGATAGGCAGCATATGCCGCGTCATACGGAAAAAGCTCATGAAACTCTGGGACTGACTGGGGAAACCCAGATCGTCGCTCTGGCGGATGAACTGGACCCTATTCGTGGGACCACGGGAGGTCGGATTTAAGGTGTAATCTCGCCTGCCCTTGTCTTTCATGAATTAAGCCGTTTCTTGCTGCTTCTGCCTCTGCTGTGGGTATGTGGGCAACGCGTTTGCGTTGTCCAAGCGAAGCGGCATATCCACAGCCCTCGCCGCCGCCTCGGTCTTGTCCATGCCGGCGCGCCACACCGCCATCGGCATCTGGTTGTTCATCGCCTGGTGCGGGCGCCGAAAGTTGTAAAAGGTCATCCAGGAGCCGATGCCGGCCCGCGCCTCGCGGCCGTCGGCGTAGGCTTTCAGATGCACCTCTTCATACTTGATGGAGCGCCACAGCCGTTCGATGAAGATGTTGTCCATGAAGCGGCCGCGTCCGTCCATCGAAATCGCGACGCCAGCCGCCGCGAGCTTGCCGACGAAAGCCTCGGCGGTGAAAGTGGAGCCCTGATCGGTATTGAAAATCCTCGGCTTTCCGAACCGAAGCAGCGCCTCCTCCAGCGCCGCCGCGCAGAAGCTCGCGTCGTTGGTGTTCGACAGCCGCCACGCCAGAACCGCCCGGCTGGCCCAGTCGATGATCGCCACCAGATAGAGGAAGCCGCACGCCATCGGGATGTAAGTCACGTCGGCCGCCCACACATGGTTCGGCTCGGTGATCGCCAGGCCGCGCAGGAGATAGGGATAGATCTTGTGGCCGAGGGCGGCCTTGCTCGTGCCGGGACGCGGAACCAGCGCCTCGATCCCCATCGTGCGCATCAGACGCCGCACCCGCTTGCGGTTGACTCCGCAGCCCTCCTTGTTGAGTTCAAACGTCATCCGACGCGATCCGTAGAACGGCAGCTCCAGATGCAGTTCGTCGATCCGCCGCATCACCGCCAGATCGTCCGCCCCGGGCTCTGGCTTGGGGCGATAGATCCCCGAGCGCGCCACATTCAGCAGCACGCATTGCCGACGAACCGACAAATCCGCCGGGCGCTCCACCATCGCCCTTCGATCGGGCGCGCTCATCGCCCTGGCCTCCTGGCCAAGAAATCCCGTTCAACCGTCAGCTGGCCGATCTTGGCGTAAAGCCTGGCCGCCTCACGTTCGCGCTCCTCCTCGCCATCGCCCGAAACGCTCGCCCCGCGCGCGAACAGGCTCGCGACATTGTCGAGAACCTGCTTCTTCCAGGCATAAATCTGGTTCGGATGCACCCCGTGCCGCTTCGCCAGATCCGGAACCGTCGCATCCTCGCGAAGCGCCTCGAGCGCAACCTTCGCCTTGAACGCCGCATCAAACTTCTTGCGTGACTTCATCATTTTCTCGCTCCGTCGGTTGCGACAGAGCAGGACATTTCACACCTTACCCAATGGTCCTAAATCCGGGGTCCAGTTCACCCCGGTGCACATCAGATCCAGATAAGAGTTTCGCACAATTGCGGCTTGGAGAGCTTGGTCCTTTTCGCGTGGCGCACACGCGAGGTGGCGCGACCGGCCAGTCCTGGCGCAACCGTCGGCGGGTGATCGGCGCCGCCGCTTTCTCGCGAGCTGCGGCGTTCCGGAAATGCCATCGTTTGGTTCCATAATATACATTATGCGAATCACGGATAGCCGCGGGCGCCGGTCCCTCCCCGAGGCCGACTCGCAAAAGGCTCCGCAACACATTGGAAACGTTCGATCCGGACTCGAAACTTGCTCGCCCGCGCCCGTGACGTTCGGCCGCATGCTGCGGAGCGGCCGACGCGCCTCCGGTCGGTCGCGGAAACCCGAACACGGCGCTAGAACGTCGTTCCGGCAGCGCCGGGCTTAAGGCGCGCCGCGCTCATGGAGCGTTCCGATGACCAGGTCCCCGACGGGCGCCGCGCCCCGCATTCCCCGGAACGTCGCCGACGATTATACGTGGGAGGCCGCAGCAGACCGGCGCGCCTTCGTCGAGGCGCAAACGGACGCCCGGCTCGATCACGTCGGCCGCTACGCCTTCGACCCCGCGAGTCTGCGCGGCAATGTCGAGAACTTCATCGGCGTGGCGCAAGTGCCGATCGGGCTCGCCGGGCCATTGCGAATCAACGGCGAGCATGCCGAGGGCGAATTCTACGTGCCCATGGCGACCACCGAGGGAACGCTCGTCGCAAGCTACAATCGCGGCATGCGGCTTCTCATGGAATGCGGCGGGGTGAAGACGACCATCGTCGCCCGGTCGATGCAGCGCTCGCCGGTCTTTTTGTTCGACGACGCCCGGGAGGCGCGCGCGTTCGGAAGCTGGGTCGAGGAGCATTTCGAGGCGATCAAGGCGGCGGCCGAAACGACGACGCGCTCGGGCAAGCTCATCTCGATCCAGCAGTTCGCCATTGGCCCGACCCGCCATTTGCGGTTCAACTACGCGACCGGCGACGCCGCGGGGCAGAACATGTCCGGCAAGGCGACCTACGCCGCCTGCGAATGGATCAAGGCCAACCGGCCGGGCGGGACGCGCTACATCCTTTCGGGCAACACCGACACCGACAAAAAGCACTCGCAGATGAATATGATTGCGACCCGCGGACGGCGCGTCGTCGCTGAGGCCGTGCTCGGCGGGGAGGCGCTGAAACGGGTGATGCGGGTCACCCCCGAGGCGCTGTTTGCCGCCCGCCAGGTGTCCCAGACGGGCGCCTTCCTCGCGGGCTCGGCCAACAACGGCGCCCATGCGGCGAACGGGCTCGCCGCCATGTTCATCGCCACCGGGCAGGACGCGGCCAATGTCGCCGAATTGCACGCCGCGATCGTCTATGCGCAACTGCTCGAGGACGGCGACTACTACTGGTCGATCACCCTGCCCGCCCTGATCGTCGCCACTGTCGGCGGGGGCACCGGACTTGCGACCCAGAGCGAGTGCCTGGCGATGCTCGGCTGTCGCGGCGCCGGCAAGGCCGACAAGCTTGCCGAGATCTGCGCGGCGGTCGCGCTCGCCGGCGACATCTCGCTCTCCTGCGCGATTCTCGCCGGGGACTGGGTGTCGAGCCACGAGAAATACGGCCGCAACCGGCCGACCTAGTGGGTAATTCCGGTCCCGCTTCAACCCGTCATTGCGAGGAGCGACCCCCGGGTCGAAGAGCCCGGGGGGACGAAGACTGTATGTCCTTGCGCTGAGGCGGCGGCTCGCCCTCGATGCGCGTTGCGAGGGTTGCCCGGATAGGCCGGGCGGAGCCTCACGCAAGGAGGACGAGCCATGAAAGATTATAGCGAAGTTTTCGTCGGCATGGACGTGTCGAAGTCGAGTATCGCGGTAGGGTTGGCTGACGGCGGAGGCGCGGCCGAGGCGAGGTTTCTCGGGGAGATCGAGGCGAACGAGGCTGCGGTGACGAAGCTGGTCCGCCGCCTGTCTGGCAAGCACGACAAGCTGACGTTCTGTTACGAGGCGGGGCCGACCGGCTACGGTCTTTATCGGCTGATCGGCGAGCTTGGGCATGCGTGCCGGGTGGTCGCGCCCTCGCTCATTCCGCGCAAGCCGGGCGATCGGGTGAAGACCAATCGCCGCGACGCCTTGAATCTGGCGCGCTTGCTGCGGGCCGGCGAGCTCACCGCCGTGTGGACGCCGGACGAGCGGCACGAGGCGATGCGCGATCTGGTGCGGGCGCGCTCGACGGCCGCCTTCGACCTCAGGATCAAGCGCCAGCAGACCGGCGCCTTCCTTTTGCGTCTCGGACGCGTCTATCCCGGTAAGAAGACATGGGGCGGCGCGCACCGGAAGTGGCTGGCGAGCCAAGCTTTCGCCCATCTCGAGCAGCGCATCGCCTTCGAGGAGCAGGTGGCCGCGATGGACGAGGCGAAGGCGCGCATCGCCCGGCTGGAGAAGGCGATCGAGGAGGCGGTTCCCGATTGGTCGCTGGCGCCGATGGTCACGGCGCTGATGGCGATGCGCGGGATCGACCTCGTCGCGGCGACGGCGATTCTGGCCGAAGTCGGCGACCTCGGGCGCTTTCGGACGCCGCGCGAGTTGATGGCCTGGCTGGGGCTCGTGCCCTCGGAGTCCTCAACCGGCGACCGAGTTCAGGCGCTTCGGCATCACCAAGGCCGGCAACGGCCGGGCGCGCAAAACCCTGATCGAGAGCGCTTGGCGCCATCGCTTTCCTGCGCGCATCGGTCAGGCCAAGCTCGCCCGGGTCGAGGCGGCGCCGCCGGCGGCGCGGCGGATCGCCTGGAAGGCGCAGATGCGGCTCACCGCGCGCTACCGGGCGCTGATGCGCAAAGGCAAGACAAAGAGCGTCGCCGTCACGGCGGTCGCGCGCGAACTCGCCGGCTTCATCTGGGCGATCCATCGCGCGCTTGAGCAGGAGCAAGCCGTCGCATGAAGCCGCTCGCTCGCTACAGCGCAATTTGGGAGCGCGCTTCGCGAGCGGCTTCATGCGATCCCGCGCCATCGCGGGCGGCGCGCCATCGCGTCGACTGACCCCACACAGACCGAGGAGGGATACGGCAGACGGATGCAACAAACATTGCGCAGCGGCGGGGGTGAAGCCGCGGCAGGGGAACTCCCGAGGATTGCAAGTGGCCGATCGACGCATCGACGCCCGTACGAAGACGTGGAGCAGCCCCGGACGAAACTCGGACATGCGGAACAAATACGCGTATTAGAGCTTGATCACCGACGTCCAACAGGCCTCGCCCCCACCTCTGCGCAATCATCCAACGCCATCACTCCGCCCACCCCTGAAGCGGAAACGGGAGGGTGCGTCCGACCCCTTGACGAAGGACATAAGAGCTTGATCACCGACGTCCAACAGGCCTCGCCCCCACCTCTGCGCAATCATCCAACGCCATCACTCCGCCCACCCTTGAAGCGGAAACGGGAGGGTGCGTCCGACCCCTTGACGAAGGACATAAGAGCAATCCAGCGGATCGTAGAGCGCCTACGAGCCGCTAGATCGCTTCCCCTCGGGCTCTCCGGCCCCGGGGGTCGCTCGCGATGACGGGACGCGGCAGCCCACCTCGAGCCCGGTTGCAACTCGGCCGTTGCGCGCTGTACGGCTCAGCGCAAAACCCGCGCAACAGGCGGGTTCTCAGTCCTTTTGACGACATTCCGTTGTCTATCAAGGCGTTCCGTGCAGCGCTGTCGGCCGCACGGCCAAACCTCTCGAGCGCGACGGGTGTAAAATTAGGTTGCAATGCCGAGCGGAGACAACTTGTCGCATTGCGGAGCGGCGGCGCGTGTGAGAAAAGATTCCCTAACAGGAACGGCGTGAAATGGATCACTTCCTGTTGGCCTAGGCCGCGCAGTTTACAGCTTAGGTGGTTCGAGAACAAAGGTGAAGCGTCTCCTCCCCGCTTCCCGATGTCTCTGTTACGCGTCGGAACGCCGGATTTACTCCCTATACGGCGTTCCGACGCGCTTTTTTCACAGCATCCGCGAGAACCTCACGCTTCGGCATCCCAAACGGGACAGCCCTGCGCGCAAGGAGCGGCCGAGTGAGGAACTGGGCGGAGGTCAAGAACCGGTCGTTCCAGAGACAATGATGCTTCACCTTAGCGGTCCGGCAAGGCTCCGGCGATAGCATCTGGCGGCTGGCTGAGCTTCCTGCTCGACCGCTCGCCGGTCTCCGCCGCCACACCTGCCTTAGGGGAGTTCTAGGGCCAGGCGCTGGCGGCGGCAGCGGTTCGTCTTCAACAGGTCATCCCATGTCGACGCCGTCCCTGCCCCATGCCGAGAAGCGCCGCGCGCCTCGCGCCCTGCGCCTTCGTAAGGCTCGCTGCGTCTTCAACAACGGATCGTCGCCGCTCGACGTGACGCTCCGCAACATTTCGTTTACGGGTGCAAACATCGTTTCGTTTACCGCCGAAAACATCGCAGGCGACGCGCTGAACAGCCTTCCGCCGACGTTCGAGTTCCAAATCCTCGACGATTTCGGCGGCTATTCGGGTCGCCACGCCCGCCTCGTCTGGTCGAGAGGCTCGACGGCTGGCATCGAGTTCACCGACTGACGAGGACGGACGGCCCGGCTCCCGCCGCGCGCTTCACTCACCCTTCGGCCTCGGGCGAAGTGTGGACATTCCGGATCTCCGACAGCGACGCCAACGCGACGACGAATCCGAAAGCCGGCCGCCCAGGATGGCGAGGCCGTTAGATCCCTCCTGGCGGACGACGTCATGCTCGACGAGCTTCCCCTGCCCATCGCCAGTCCAAAACCCGCACAAACGAAGCCCGGCCGAGGATACCTTCCTCGGCCCGTGCTTTGTCAGAGTGTCACTCCAAATGCGTGCGCACGCATTTGGCTCCAAGCGGCAAGTCGTCGCGCGTGCACTGGGGACCTCCCTCCCTCTTTTAGCGCCCGGGACTTGTAGACCCGCGCTGGACGCACGTCACGCGCTTAGCCCCATGAAATATTGTCTCAGCGTCTCGGAACGGCTCCGACTGGTAGCAAGACACCGGCGACGAGAATGGCCCACCCTTTCCTAAGGAGGGGGCGGCAATTCGCGGCCCATCCGCGACAATTACCGCAATGTCGTCTGGGCGCCGCCTCGGCTACACGCGATGCAGGTCACGGCGCCGTCCCGCAGCGGTGACGACCTAGACCGCGTCGGGCGTGGGCCCGCTTCCGCCCGGCGCGGTCGCGCGCAGCAGCATAAGACTGCCCCTCTGTCGTCAGGAACAGACTGCCGGACATTGGCGCCGCGGAGGCAGAGCCTCGGAAAAATATCGACTTTAGTTCGATCGACGATTTACCAACTGTCCGTGGCGCAAATAATGCTGCACTGCAGCATAATCCGTTGCGGCCCGGCGGCCGCGCAAACAGAGCGAGAGCGCGCCAAACAAAGACAATGTCGACATCGCATCCAAACCCGCAGTCCCGCATTGCTGCGCTCGCGCCCAAATATGCGCGGTTGCTGGCGGTGCTCAAATCGTCCGCCCAAAGCGTCGAGTATGGCGGCAAGGCCACGCGGGCCGATGTCGTCGACCTCCAGCGTCGCGCCATCGCGGCGCTCCAGGAGTGCGCCGACATCGCGCTGAGCCTTGCGGAATGCTTGGGGGACGAGGTCTGCCCGAGAGATGTCACCTGCCTGCATTTGGGCGACTGGAATAGCTGCAATGCCTGTTTCAACGCGCAGGTGATCCGGTTCCTGGACCAGGCCAGCAAGTTCATGAACGCCATCGTGGTCAACGCCAAGCCCGGGCCGCTCGTGGCCCCCAAGGCCATGGACCAGCGGCCGACCGCCTTCGACGCCTTTTCCGAGCGTGTGAAGACGTTCACCGGCGCCCAGCAGCGGGTGTTCGAACTCCTTATCACAGGCCTGCCGAATAAGCTAATCACCCACGAGATCGGCGTGTCCGAAGCGACCGTCAAGGCGCATGTCAGCGCCGTGCTGCGCAAGCTCCAGGTGAGAAGCCGGGCGCAGGCGATCGCGCTCTCCTCCGCGTTCGAGCGGGACCGAGACACCGGAGCATCAGGCTCTTCCTCCTAACGGCGAGACATCACTCGTCGAGATTTATGACGGTCCTCGCGCGCCGTCCGCCCTCTCGCCCCTCGCCACGATCCGCATCGCGCGAGCGAGTTATTCAAGCTCCAGGAAATAAATAGCGCCTTCCAAGAACGCGGCCGCCGTCAGCTGTCCCCTTGCCGGTTCCCTCTTCCCACGCGCGATCTTTGAGCGCGACAAGAGCAATTCTAAAAGTCCCCCGTGGGTTGTTTCTCATTCGTTTTTTTGGACAGAGAGGAGATCGGGCGGGATGGTGAAGGTAGCGAGGGCTTCGAGGAGGTCGGACCAGGCGGGGAAGACGACGAAGCTCGTCAAGGTTGCGATATAGGCGAAGAAGCTGGTTCGCTTTTCCGCCGCTTCTCTGGCTTTGCGCCACGGCGGCTCGAGAAGGTCGAGAACCGTATGCCAGGCGAAGGCGAGCATGTTGAGGGCGGCGAGCGTCATGGCCAGATAGGTCTCGCCATGGCCGAAATTGTGTTCGAGTTCGTAGCCGTGGTTTTTCAGGACGTTGAAGCTTTCGTTCTCGATCTTCCACCTCGCGCGGCCGCAGACGACAATCTCGGCGACGTTGGCTTTTGTGACCGGCAACGAAGTGACGAAGGCCGTCCTGTATTTCACGACGCCCTTGGCGTCCAAAATCTTGAAGCCGATCCAGTTGATCAGCACGGCGTCCTCGCCGTCGCGCAACGGGACCTTTTCGATGAAGCGATAGCGGTGCGTTTCGTGCGTCTTGCCCTTGCGGACCTTGACCTCGTGGCGCTCGAACTCGCAGCCGTCGATGAAGTCGTAGAGCGCCTTGTGCGAGGTCTCCTTGCAGGTGAAGAGGAAATCGTCGCCGCTTGCGACGAGCCTCTCGACCACGCTCTGGCAGGCGAACAGATCGTCGGCGAGATACACCGGGCGCAACGGTTTCAGGCGCGCGCCGTGCTTCTCATGCCAGCGTTTGACGGCGTTGCGCTCGCAGTCCTGCTTCTCAGCGCCGTCCTGCTTGACGATGAACTCGGGGCTCAGGGGGACGACCTTGGAATGTCCCGGCGCGACCACGGTCGCGGCCAGCATGGAATGATAGCTCTCGATCTTGCCGTTGCTGCGTTTGCGCGTCTGGCAATGCGGGCAAGTGATCTTCTGGCTGCAGAAATACTCGGTCCCGTCTAGCGCCACGAGCGTCCGCCCGCCCAGACGCCCGAAGGCCTCGCGCATTGCGGGTTCGAACAGCAGCCGCTCCATGTTCTCGAAGCAGGGCGCGAGCAGAGCAGGGTCCGCGCCGTCGAGCATGTCCCTGATGTAATTGTCGGAAGGGATTTTCTCAATTCCGAACAAGGTCTGGCAGTTGGACCGTCCCTGGCCCCTCTCCAGCGCCCGCTGGAAGGACAGAAACGACGCGCTCTGCATGAAGAACAGGGCGAACGCCGACAAACCGAAATCCGCCATGGCGATATTGCCGCTCCGCCCCTTGCGAGGGTCCGGGAACCCAGCGCAAACCGCCCTCAGGCCAGAAAGTAGCCCCGCCAAAATCTCCATCCCCAGCGTGAATCATGTTTCCCCCGATTTGTGAATCCCAAAAATGAACCACTTTTAGAATTGCTGGCGCGACAAGGTGTCCCGGGGCCATCAGACGTAGTTTCTGCTATGCGTACGCGCCACCGCGAAAAATCAATAAGAGAGTGGAGGATGGCGACCATGGCGACATCAAGTTCCGACTTGCGCGGCAAACTCTTAGGCGATGCGTTTGTCGAGACCGTCCGGGGTTCGCCCGATTTCAAGAGATTCTGCGGCAGGATCCACCAACGCGACCGCGTCTTGGTGTCTGTCGGTTGCGACGTCTTTGTGTTGAGTTGCGACGGCTTGGTTCCGACCCGCCTGACGCCGGCGAACGAAGCCGAGTGGCTGTCCAAAATGGGCCGCGTCGCCTGAGTCCGTTTTCCCGACCTTAGGACCGTGCTACGCCCTGGTCTGTTTCCATTCCCATCCGCCGTCTCCTTAATCCGACGGACACGCGCCGGGCGACCTCCCGGCGCTAAACTCGCCCCTCCTCTCCTTGGAGGCGCCCCCGAGTTGAGTGAACTGGACCCCGGATTTAGGACCATTGGGTAAGGTGTGAAATGTCCTGCTCTGTCGCAACCGACGGAGCGAGAAAATGATGAAGTCACGCAAGAAGTTTGATGCGGCGTTCAAGGCGAAGGTTGCGCTCGAGGCGCTTCGCGAGGATGCGACGGTTCCGGATCTGGCGAAGCGGCACGGGGTGCATCCGAACCAGATTTATGCCTGGAAGAAGCAGGTTCTCGACAATGTCGCGAGCCTGTTCGCGCGCGGGGCGAGCGTTTCGGGCGATGGCGAGGAGGAGCGCGAACGTGAGGCGGCCAGGCTTTACGCCAAGATCGGCCAGCTGACGGTTGAACGGGATTTCTTGGCCAGGAGGCCAGGGCGATGAGCGCGCCCGATCGAAGGGCGATGGTGGAGCGCCCGGCGGATTTGTCGGTTCGTCGGCAATGCGTGCTGCTGAATGTGGCGCGCTCGGGGATCTATCGCCCCAAGCCAGAGCCCGGGGCGGACGATCTGGCGGTGATGCGGCGGATCGACGAACTGCATCTGGAGCTGCCGTTCTACGGATCGCGTCGGATGACGTTTGAACTCAACAAGGAGGGCTGCGGAGTCAACCGCAAGCGGGTGCGGCGTCTGATGCGCACGATGGGGATCGAGGCGCTGGTTCCGCGTCCCGGCACGAGCAAGGCCGCCCTCGGCCACAAGATCTATCCCTATCTCCTGCGCGGCCTGGCGATCACCGAGCCGAACCATGTGTGGGCGGCCGACGTGACTTACATCCCGATGGCGTGCGGCTTCCTCTATCTGGTGGCGATCATCGACTGGGCCAGCCGGGCGGTTCTGGCGTGGCGGCTGTCGAACACCAACGACGCGAGCTTCTGCGCGGCGGCGCTGGAGGAGGCGCTGCTTCGGTTCGGAAAGCCGAGGATTTTCAATACCGATCAGGGCTCCACTTTCACCGCCGAGGCTTTCGTCGGCAAGCTCGCGGCGGCTGGCGTCGCGATTTCGATGGACGGACGCGGCCGCTTCATGGACAACATCTTCATCGAACGGCTGTGGCGCTCCATCAAGTATGAAGAGGTGCATCTGAAAGCCTACGCCGACGGCCGCGAGGCGCGGGCCGGCATCGGCTCCTGGGTGACCTTTTACAACTTTCGGCGCCCGCACCAGGCGATGAACAACCAGATGCCGATGGCGGTGTGGCGCGCCGGCATGGACAAGACCGAGGCGGCGGCGAGGGCTGTGGATATGCCGCTTCGCTTGGACAACGCAAACGCGTTGCCCACATACCCACAGCAGAGGCAGAAGCAGCAAGAAACGGCTTGATTCATGAAAGACAAGGGCAGGCGAGATTACACCTTAAATCCGACCTCCCGTGGTCCCACGAATAGGGTCCAGTTCACTGTCATGTCCCCCAAACCGCAATGTCTTGATCGGAAGCCCCTATTGCAATCCGCCGTTAACAGGGTAACGATCTACGTGCTGGGCGGGAGGACAAAGAACGAAGCGGGTAGCGTGGCAGGGAATCAAAAGGACGACGTCAACTCGGGTGAGTTGCGGCAACGTGGGCGCTCATTGAATTCGAGCACGCCGGACCCCGAAGAAGGGGTTCGCCTTATAAGGGCGCTTCTGTCAATTGATGATGCTGAAGCACGCCGGGAGCTCATTGAGTTCGCGGAGGCCCTCGCGCGAGGGAAGGCGTAGGCCAACCCGACAGATCTGTCGGCATGGTCTCGATGTTCCCGTTATGACCTCCCCAGATCTGGATGTTGGCAATGGTTCACTCAACAGTTACTCCTGTTCCCAGGACGGAAGTGAAATCTTGGGCTTGTCCCCTGCCCAGCGCACAGCGCGCCCTTCCGCTCGGTCAGTGGTCGCACATTCCCCCACCGTGACCACGACGACTTACAGCGGCAGGTCCCATGCCCCCTGGGACCTGCCGCCATTCGTTTGGGTAGACGGCGGCGCCTGCCATTCCCCATTCCCGGAGCGCACCCCCGCGCGACCCGAACAGGCTGCCGCCGTCTAGGCCGGGGCAATAAGGTAAAACGGTTGGCGCCTCTTATTGATGCGGGCCAAAATGTTGCTTTTGCGGGCCAATGGGCGAGCCTAGCCGCGGGCTGTGGTGCGACGTTACACTGGCGTTGTTGTCGTCGCCTTCGCCCTGTCGGCCGGCGCTCGTGCTCGCGCTTTTGGCTTGCGAGGCTCGGACCTGCCGAAGTGCGCCAGCGCCTTCAAGCGCAGCGAGCCAAAGGCGACCCTGCGGCGATCGGTCACATTCACGACATGCGCGTGCAAAAGAGATCATCCGAAAGTCGAAGATATCGGGCGGTTTTCAGTGTGACTCATCAATCTCAGAACTTAGCCAATTTGTGTATGGAATTAGTGCGGCAGGGAAACGGTTTCCCGACGATATGGACGACCATGCTTGAAGACCACGCTCTTGTCAGCGGTATTCCAGAGTCCAAGCATGAAGACGCGCGGCCCGTGCTGGCAGTTCGTCTCACGACGGGTGAGACACTGGTGTTCGATGGCGCCAGCAAGAATTTCGGCTTGAAATAGTTGTATCAATGCTTCGACGCCAACGCGGATCATTCGGGGTTAGCGGCTATCCAGCGCTCGATTTCCTCTTTGCTGATCACTTCGCCTTCCGGGCCCTCTATCCGATGAACCTCATGACCAGCGTGTTGGAAGGATCGGGCACGGGATAGAGCGGCTTCTTTCGTTTGAGCCTCGGGGCCCATCAAGGCTGGACCCCGCGGAATAGGATTCCGGTAGACGATTATCCATCCCAGCATTGTCTCGACCTCCAGCACCGGCTGATAGGTGAGATCACAGGCAAGGCCCGACACGACGTCCCGGCCCTGGCCGCAATAGCCAGTGCTATATTCCTCGGCCCGTGCAGTGACGAGCCGTCGCTCAGTAGATTTCAATTGGCGCAGCCGCAGCGAGCGCAAGTGGACGGGACCCTCAACCACCAGGGGAATCAATTGGTCGCGCTGGCGCTCAAGGGTTTCGATCGTTCGGGCGAGAGATTCAAACCAGGCTGCGTCGGCTGCGGCGTGCATGTGCACCAAGGAGACCTCTCAATCCCGTTGGGTAGAAGGCGGGCGCCCTCGGGAAAAGGGCGCCCTTGAGCGCAGGCGCGCCTGCTACGACGACGAGACCAATCAAGTGTCGTTTAGGGCCTGCGCCCGGCAGGCGGCGGGGCCTGCGGCCGTCCTTTCCTCCCGGGACGAAGGCTTAATAGTCTCTGCACGCGCCGGTAGCGATGTGGCAACGTAGCGCGCGCGCTGACATGACGCAGGGTCATTAGCTTGTCGCATTGACGCCCCCTGCATCGCCGAGCCGCGGGTCCCTTCCGTAAGCCACCGGTCAACCTCCGTAGGCGTCGTCAGGATGACGGGCATGGTCTTGGGGTGAACGATTTCAGGCCCCGAGATCGTCTCACGGCGACTCTCCTGTCTCTCCCCCGGCATGTGATCCCTGTCACTGCGCGAAGGCGTAACGTCGGCGGAAAAACACGCGGGATCACAAATTGAAAGGACACTTCTATCATGTCATCAGTTAGCGTAAGCCTTCCCCATCCCGGCGATCCAGAGCCAGGTAGATCGGCGCTCGACGAAAAGCGGGGGGCGTCGAGCAAGCCTGTCGATCAGGCTCCGCACAGGCCTTTCGCACGGCGAATCGCGCCAATCACGCTTGCGAGAAGCGCTGGCGAGTTTTCACAGTTGCGACGGCCGGAGGACGCTGGCCAGCGCGATCGTGCTTGACCGCAAAGAGATCGCGGATCGCCGATTGGCCCTTGGTGACGCTGTAGAAGTTGCACATGGGCGGACAATGGCGCGGGTTGGCGACGAGCGAAAGGCGGGCTGCATCACTGCAATTCGGTGGTCACCTTGGCTCTCCGTGAGGCCCGGCTGAAAAGACCTTCGATCGCTTTTCTGTTTAGTTTTCAAGGGGTTAAGTGGTCGGAGTGGCGGGATTCGAACCCACGACCCCTTGTCCCCCAGACTGGTGTTCGTGTTTCTATTCTGCTTTTTCCGTCAATGCTTTGACAGAGGTATCGCCGTCAGTGATGGGCTTTTTGATGGGACTCCGACGCTTCGCAAACTCTTCCAACGCGGCGGCTTTCTCGTGCTCCAGCACATGCGCGTATCGCGTCGTCGTCTTGATATCCCGGTGATTTAGAACCTGCTTGACCAGCTTCAGGTTGCCTGTTTGGCGCAGAAGTTTCGTCCCAACGTCGTGGCGCAGATCATGGAACCTGAGCCCGCTCACGCCAGACCGGGCACGAAGACGTCGCCATTGAGTCTTCGTGCCCTCTCGAGTGAGCGGATAGCGCTTACCCTTCACGCGACCGTCGCGCGAGCGCCTGCACACATAGGTGAACACGAATTCGGGGTGATGACCCTTCAGCGGTTCGAGCAGCGCGGCGACGGTGTCAGTGATCGGCGTCGTCACGAGGTGCGCCCCCTTCCCTACGGTCGAGATAGTCTTGGCAGACCAATTGACGTCCGACCATCGGATAATTGTCTCTTGGTGGCGTAGACCTGTCAGCCGGCAGAATTCGAGCCACGGCGCATAGTCGTCGCGGACGGCTTCAGAGAGCGCCTCGCCCTCCCCTTCGTGAAGCTCGCGGATACGCTCTTCGGGCTCTTTCAGCGCATGGTCGCGCCAGTTGGGCTCCAGCGGGAAGGCATATCGCCAGGTGCGCTTGGCTCGCGTGAAGATCTTGGCGAGGACTTCGGTTGTCGACCGGTTGACCGTGGCAGGCGCAATCTCTGCCGCGTCCTTCCGGCCCCAAGCGTGCTGCTCACGGCGCCATGCTACTAAAGATGCCACGTCGGCGTCAGTGATCTCATCGAGTTGCTTGTGCTTACCGAGGAACTTGATCAGACGGTCAAGGTCGCGAAACGTTGTCGCGGCGCCAACGTGATGCTGCCCTACCTCGTTCCAATAGCGGCCTGCCGCAATGTCGAGTGTGAGCGGCCCATTCTTGTTCGCCTTGCCGAGACCGATATCGGCGCGAGCCTTCGCCTTGATTTGGCGTTCGGCTAGCTCCGCTTCCTTCCGGTTTCCGGTCTTTGTAGAGACGAGAAAGCGACGACCGTCGAGCTGGAATTCCGCGTAGTAGAACGGGCTATTCGGTCGTTTGAAGACGGACATGCCCTGCCCTCTTGGCGCTCGATGAACGACTCAATCTGGTCGCGACGGAAACGATAACGGCGCCGCGTTCCGGCGCCAACGTCGAGAAAAGGAATTCGGCCGGCGCGAACGTGCGCCATGACGGTCTTTTGCGAGACTCGCAAGTGCGAGGCCGCTTCGCCTAGGGTGATGATAGGGCTGTCCACTACGCTGCAAATCCTGATGTCATGGGGTCCAAAATCTCACGTCGATGCACTCTGAGTTGAGCGGATGTGCTACGGGAGGCGGGCGGGATACGTTCCCGGAATGTTCGGCGCCGCCAGGCGACCGATGACGAGCCCACACCCGGCGGCGCCACGCGCGTCGAGACGATCTTGCTGACGCTCAAGAGCGCCATCGCCCGCGCGAACCATGCAAACGGAAAAATGGACGGCCGGGAATCCGAGATGGACTCAACCGGCCGCCAAGTGTCGCAACGGAAGATGAGGGCCGTTGCGATCCTGCGCCCATGATCAGCGCGCGGGATTCTTTGCTTCGAGCCATGGCCGCGCCATCCCGTTGGAAGCCAGGAGGCGCGGCCGGCTCGAAACGCGCTCGGCGACAGGGGCGCTCGGCGCGGAGAGGAAACTGGAAAAGATCGGCCCGGCGAGCCGAGAGGACTCAAACCGGGCCGACAAGTTCATCAGCGCGCGCTACCCCTCAAACAAAGGCGAACGCGCCCGCGTGATGTCTCCGCGGTGTGACAAGCAACTGATGATCGCGCGCCCGGTACGGGGAGAAGAGCCTTTCGCCGTGACTAGCGGCGCCGGGTCGCGCAATTCTGGGATCTGATGGCATAGGGCTTACTCGCCCTTCGCCCTCTTGGTTCGTTTCTGCCGTGACGCGCGGGCCGGCGCCCGGAGAACGTCGTCGGCCAAAGCCTCAAGGGCGTCCGCAATCCTATCGACCGAGGCGCGGATCTTGAGTTGGTCGCGGGCGTTCATCGATTCGACTTCGCGGCGAGCGCAGTTTCGAGGCGAAATATCCTGGTCTCCGCAGAGGCGAGCCGGCGTTCGGCTTCGTCCAGGCGACCCGCAAGCTCAACGAGTTCGAGCCATCTCGGAAGGAGAAGGCGCCGGCTGTGGCTTTGGCTTAGTCACCGCTCAAGCCACCGTTGGATTGCATCCGCGTCTTTTTGGTCCAGACCTTCCACCCAATACCCGCGGTTCTTGCGCAGCACCGCGTCTTGCAGGTCGAAAAGCGTCTTCATATTCTTGGTCAAGTCGTCGCCGCGTTTCCGAAACTCGGCTATCTGGGCTCCCATCTTGGCGCTGGCGTCGGCAACGCGCTTACGTAGGAGAGCGTCGAACTTGGCGACCACGTCGTCCACTGCGTCCATCATCGCGGCGTGGCGCTTTAGGACGGCGCGGCTCTTCTCGATAGCGGCTTTGGACCTAGCAAGAGCCGCATCATACTTAACGCTCGCGGGTGTGCTGTCGCGTAGCCCTGACGCTTTGCGTAGGTCGGCGCCGGGAAGCTCGTGAGGCTCAAAGCCGACGTACTCGACGCCGTTGATGATCGTCTTCCTGGTCACGCGCCGACTCCATTCGAAACGAGTCGAGCGTGCGATTCGCGCCACGGCGATTGATCGACAGGTGCCGGCGGAGGCAATTGCTTGGCGCCGTGAAGCGTCTTGTCGACTCCTTCGATCCTTTCGAAGAGGAAGCCCTCTCGCCAACGGTGTGCCGTCGCGACGAAAAAATCGCGCAGCGCTTGCGCCTCGGCGAGCTTCGCGGAATATGCCTGCGCAAGCTCGGCGACCTCATCAGCTAGCGCCGGCAGGTGCGCGTCGACCAAAATCGCAGCCGAGACGATCGAGGCTGCCTTTTCCGCTTGGGCGCGGCGATCGTTGGCGAGCCGCTTCTGGTCCTCTTTGACGGCGAGGGCGCGCTTGGCGCTCTCGACGCTCAGATGATGCGCTTCGGCTTCACGGCGGAGGCGTTCGCGCCTGGCGACGTCTGGCGCCGGAGCGTCGTGTCCGCCTTCGGCAGCGGCTAATGCTGCTCGTGTTTCCTCGGCGTCCATACCGACAAGCTCGGCTGCGGCCGGACACGTCGAGTTGATCGTCGCCGTCAGCTTTTTGATCGGCGCCATAAACGAGGCGACGTCGGCCTCTGCTTCTTTGCGAGCCACAACGAGAGAGTCGAGGCGGGCGTGCATTTCATTGATGGTAGTCATTTGGCATTCGTATTTTTGGAGTTGCGGGGCCGGCGCTTGCCGGCGGCGGGTGCGGAGGATTCCGCTTTGATCCTGGCGTGTTCGGCCAAGATTTGTTCTTTTGCGGTCCGCTCCAAATTGAAGCGGCCGGGCCGGTCGAGGGCGTCTCGCCAAATGGGCGCGAGGAAGTCGACCATCTCATCGCCGAAGATGGCTCGGAGGCCTTCGATATTGTCGAGGGCACGGCGGACGGATTTCCGGCTCAATGGCTCGTTGTCGCTTGATTGACCGGGATCGTCCGCGCGCTGTCGGAGGCGCTCAGGCCAGCTTCGTCGCCGACGTCGTTAGGGTAGAATGGCGGAACGTTGGTCGCATCCGCGGCGATGACGAAGCCTAGAACTTGCAGGGCGGGGACGTCGCCAGCGGCGGCGGAGATCTGGCCAGCCGTGACGGTGTATGTGGCCGTCGCCAGCGAGACGGAAGTAGTGGTCGAGGGGACATTCATTAGCACTGACATTTTTTGTTTATCCTATGCGGCGCGTGGCCGCGTGGTTACGGAGAAGGTTCGTGGCGCGTCGGCGCGCTTGCGGTTCCTGCTCGACGCCGGGTCGACGACGAAGTGTGTCGCTAACCCCCCGCATTTCGCGAAGGTGACTAAGCTGCCGTCGGACTCGCGGACGAAGCGAAAGCGCGTGTCAGTGGAAACGCCAGCGGCCAGAAGCGCTAAAGCCATCTTCTGCATGGGGTTGCCGCACGGTTCGATGACGATCTTAGAGCCGACCCTGGCGCCGAAGCGAAGGTCTGGAGCTTCGGGGTCGTCGAATAATACGATGGTGATTTGTTCTGCCATTCTGTTTCGTTGGTTCGGCGTTGATCGAGCGGGATTGTCCCTGCCGGCCGGCGGCTGGGTTCCGCATGAAAAACCCGCCGGGTTAGGGCGGGTCGGGTGTCATGAAATGGCGAGCCAGGATCAGGTGGCGACTGCGGCCTGAAGTGGTCGGGCGAGCCAGGTCTCGATGTCTTCGATGCGGGCGCGCTTGCGGCCGTTGATGACGTCGGCGCGGAGGCGGCCTGCTTTAATCTCGCGGTAAATCTCGGCGACCGAGACGCCGGTCATCAGCGAAATCTCGGCGACGTTGAAAAGCGATCGTTGGATCATGGGCATTCTCATGAGAATGAAGCGCGCTATGCGCTCGCGTGTTTGCGATGCGCTCGCGCGTGGCGGATGAAGGGTTCGAAGGCGATCAAGTTCCTGTCGAAAATCGAGACGGCAATTTTGTTGGCGGCGATCATGAGTTCGACGTGCTCGGCGGTGAAACCAAGAAAGTCCGCGATGCTTTCTAAGCCGACCAGAATGTCTTGATCCCAGACGATGTCGGCGACGCGGACGCGGCGCTTATTGAGGCGGTCGGCCTGGGCCTTGGCGTGGGCGCGCACCTGACGGGCGAACGCCTTGCGATTGAGCTTGTGGCGCCTGCAGTACGAGTCGAGCGAATTCCCTGACTTCAGCCAGTGAAGCGCGGCGATGCGAGCGGCGTCGATCGTGCGATCGGCGAACGGCTCAACGATCCAGTCCCAAGCCTCTATGGCAAGAAGCTCGTCATTGACGGGCCGCGGCGTGACAGAACCGCCGCCGTCGATCATCTTGCCAAAGCTGCTCGGATCGGTCTTGGCAGCGCGGCGCGCGGCGCGAAACTCACGGGCGCGGTCGCGCTCGGGACGGTCGCGCTGATCGGGCTGGTTGTCTCTAGCCGACATGCTGATGAAGCATTCTGCAGTTGCGATGTCCGCCTCTGTCGTCAACCACGAGTTGATGAGCGCAGCGATCTTTGGATTGGCCTTGCGGCCTCGGCGTCGGACAATCTCCCTGCCATCAGCAAGGCGCCTGATTGCGGTCCCTCCGATGAACGCCTCTTGCATCCACGGCAGGTCGCGCATTTTGCGCTTTTTGCAGCAAAGCTGCTCAAAGTCAGAACGCGCGTCAACGTCGTCGGGGTCTTCAATAGACGCTTCGCCGTGCTCGAGGTCGTCGACGTCGTCTTCAATCGCAGCAACGTCACCGGACGTCGTGACGCGGACGTGGCCATCGGACGAACGAATGAGCGGCGGCGTAGGATCTGGCAGGGCGCGGTGATGCGGCTTGAACGCGAGCGCCAGCCGGCTTGCGACAAGCTCCGGCGTCCAGGCCCTTCTATGAAGCTCTTGCGCCGGACAGCTTTTCCCCGCTTCGTCTGGATGCGGAGCGACGCCAAACTCGCTAAGCCATTGATGTTGCTTGTTAATGAAATTCACTATGGCCTCACTTTTGACACAATTACCTGAGTTAGGAATTTGCTTAGCCGAACGATCCTGGTTTTCCGTATCGCGCGGCCGTCAGCGCGCGCGCCCGAGGCCCACTCCTACCGGCGGCCAGGTATCAATTGGCATGAGCTATTTGAGAGAAAGTCGTACATGTGCGACTTTCTCAGGCGAGCGCCTCGTCGCCAAGTTTGCAGTCCTTCAGGAAGCCGACGACTGCATTCTTCAGCGCTACAATGCCGCTCGACTCCTGCCGCTCTCTGGCAAGCTCGGCGTTGTAGGAATCAACGTCGATAACGTCGAGAATCGCGTCCTCAAGAATCCTCTGCAGGTCGGATGGTCTTAGTGCTTCAAGTTCGTAGGCGTCAGTGATCCCGTGACGCTCCACAAAAGAGTTGTAGGTTGGAGACGTGCTCTTAGCCTCCATCGAAGGCTCAAGGTCAAACTCTTCGATGTGCTCGAAACTGAGCGCAACCTTGTATGCTTCGATCTCGTCAGAATCTAATCCGAAATCACGTTCAAACGCCTTTCGCATGTCCTCGGCGATAGCGTCTCCTGCGGGGTCAAGGTCGCTCACGACAAGGATGATTAGCTTCCGCTTGCTGCTTTCCTCAAATCGGTCGTAGATCTTCTTTTTGACCGTTGGTCCAGACATGCCGCGGCCTATTGTTAGCGGGATGCTGAACTTTTTCGCCACGCCCTCAAGGATCGTCTTGACGGTAAGCTTCTCTGCGACAATCTCGATGTGGTCCACCTGTGATTGTTGGCGGTTTCGGTAGTAGCCACGAAGGAAGTCGGTCAATTCCGTCTCAAGGAAGTGCTGTGAATTCCAATAATGGCTGTTCAAATCCTCTGGCCGCGTCTCATCGTCGATCGACTCCCATGGAATGAAGCCCTCAACCCGACCGCGAGCCAGAAGGTCACACAGGTCGGAATAGCACTTCTGATTGTTCACGTACCGCGATGCCGGTTTTGACGCATGTCTCAGCGGCGCGGCTGGTCCTAGGAGTTGGTAGTGAATCTGACGGACGGACAGCGGCCAGAATTTTATGTTGTCCTCGATGACTCGCTTGGCAGCCTCAAGGAGCGGCATTTTCGCTGCCGAGATTTTCTTGCGCGAACCGATGCTTTCGGGATCGATGGCTCGATCTGAGATTTTGGAACTGAATATGCGCTCTATGTCTTTCTCGCGGCGCTCCTGCTCGATTTGCGCATGCGCGATCTCGGGGTCGAGTTTCATCGCCGCTTCGCGCACAATCATTCCGGACGTCTTCTTGCGCTGACTGTTCGCCTCGACAAGCAGGCGCAGAAATTCCTCCCGGTCGTCCTTGTAGGAGATTGGCCTGATGATCACCGGAACTTCTTTCAAGCCGGCATACAGCGCTGCGAAATGACGACGGTGACCTGAGATGATGACGTTGTCGCTGCTGATCGTCAGCGGCTCCATCACTCCGCGCTTCTGGATCGACTCGGACAACGCCTGAATGTCTGGATCATCCCAGGTCCGCGCCGAATAGATGTCGTCGTTCTCTGGGCAGGGGCAGATCGAGGAAAGTCGTACATGCACGACTTCGGGCGGCGAGGCTCCCGCCGCCGAATATTCTGAATCTACCATTAACAACCTCGCCCTCTCTCCCCCGGCTTGATGGGCCGGCTCGGCGTCCTCTCGGGATCGCGAGGGAATTGTTGACACCTGCCACTGCCTGTGGCAACTGACTTTTGAAACGAACCGGTGAAAATAGATATGAAAGTCAAAACAGACGTCCCCATCATGACGGGCAACCATCTTCGGGCCGCTCGTGCGCTAGCTGGAGTTGATCAGGAATATGTTGCTCGCTTCGCCAAGGTGGCAATTGGGACCGTCAGGAACATGGAGTCCTCCGGCTACGGGCCGATCACATCGAGGCTGGCAATCGTTCAGCGGGTGACCAAGGCGCTGCTGAACGTAGGAATTGTGTTTACCGGGGAGAAAGGCGAAGACGGGGTAGCGCGTATCACCGGGGTCAAGCGCGCCCAGGTCATAGTCGGCGTGGGATTTTCTGAGGCTGACTACAGACCAGAGATATTCATGGCCCTCGACATAGGTTCAAGTCTACAGTTTCCAGTTCCGCTCGCTAAGGAAATGGCCGCCGCAGCTCGTGAACGCAACGATAAGGAGTATGCGTTTGCGCTTGAGACGGCTATCCGCCTGTCGGCCAACACGAAGCGTCGTCCTCAGGCGGAGATCGACGCTGAAGTGGACGCCTTAGTGAAGAAAAAGTACCCCCGTCGATCGTCTGGAGCGAAAACGACCGGACCCGTTTAATAAGCGAAAATTATCCGAAAAATGCCCGATGTTTCTGGAGCGGGGAATCCAAACTCGGGTCGACTTTCCGGCGGGGTCCGCCATCTTCGATTTAGAGGGTCGGCCTGATGTACACGGCGAGACTGTGACCGACATGCCGGGGGATATAAAATCCAGCTAGGCACTTGCGCCGGCCCTCCGCTCGCCTCAACCTAAGTCGGCGCGGCCCTGGCTTGACGTGATGCAAGCCGTCCGGCTGCGGCACCTGCGGCATGTTCCGGCGACAGGGCGCGGCCTGTTTTGCTGGCGGCTATCTTAGCCAGACGCGCGGCGCGATCGGGTTCCGACTCATTGGTATGGCGGGCAATGGCGGCCTGTCTCATTCTCTCGCGCGTCTCTGGCGAGCGCTTGCGGCCGGTGTGGAAAGCGACAATCTTCTCTACGCTTTCGGGCAAGTGTGTACGCTCGGCTCCTGCAGCGCGAAGCTTCTCTACATGGTCGGGAGAGAGTTTGCGGCCTGTTAGCTTGGCACTGACAAGGGCGAGCGTCTCGGCGCTTGGTTTGACGCCTCTCTTTCCTGGTCCGCCGTCGGTCACGTTCAGCAAGTCGCCGGCCCAAGGACTCGCTCGGTAGAACTCGATCAAGGCAACCTCATAGCCATACGCTGTCGCCTCATCGAGGCCGCTCCAAAGAACCTCGACAATCGGCCGCCTGCCCTGCGCCTTAAGCTCCAAAAACCATGCGCGCGCGGCGGGGTTGCGCTTATGCCAGTCATACGGACGCTTGCCGGCGCCTTTGCCGACATAGCGAACCTTGTGAAACCTGCCGCTCAATCCTCCGGGCGTCGGATCACGCCAAATGTATACGAGATAGTCCTTCAAGGATGGTCCTTTCACGGGTCGGGCGATTCGCCAGTTGACAGTGTACTACGCCGAGGCCGTCTCGCCAAATACGGCAGAAGTATGGCGGCACCATTTTCCATATAAAATCCAGCGTGGCGGTTGCGCCCGGGGTCCGCAGCCAGCCGCGCAAGTCGGCTCTGCCTTCCACCCCTCCCCTCGCCGGGCCTTCCTGCGTCTCTAGCCCGATCGCGCGCCGATCGCCACAGATCGCCGAGGATTGAATTAGAAGCCCGCTGACGGCCCTCGAGCGTCTCGACGCCTCATCCCGGACCGGTCACAGCGTGAAGGGCAGAGGACGGCCCGCGCTGTCGATCCTGGCCAGCGCTCGCAAGCATGGTTGCCGACGCTGACGACATGGTCGCAAAGGCTCGAGTCCGATCGACTGATTGGCGACAGCCTATCGCCTCGCATTGCCGGCCCGCCTCGCTGGCGCCGCTCCAATTGCGGAGGGTGGATCCAGCCGGGCGGCAAGGGCGTTTCCGGGTCTGTACAGAGAAGGACTTGTCGGAGCGTTTCCCCGTCTGTACGGCGAATGCCTAGCATTTCCAAGGCTTTGAGCCTCTGTACAAAGTCTGACTCGGTTAGGAAACGTTCGTATGGAGGCGTTTCCGATCGATTTCGGAGGCGGCCTGGAGCTATGCGTCCAGTGCAACAGCTGACTATCAATCAGCTGCTCCAATGGCTTAAGTCTTTGAAATTTCTGGTCGTGCAAAAGTGCGCAGCCGGACAGGGTAACACGAGGGTATCGCCGAGAGCGGCTTGACCCTCTAGGAACGCCAAGGACGGCCTTCTCGAGCCTCGAGGCCTGATCGGACGTCCTAGTCGACGAAGGCCTGTAGGCGGCCCGCGCTACCATCCTGGCGGACCGCGCCCGTTGTCCGGCAGCGTGCTCGGGCGTGTGTACGGGGAGGCTGCGGCGGCGGCTTTCTCGCGGCGCTCACGGGCGCGCTCAAGGTCGAGTTTAAGTTCCGCCCTGGAGAGCGCCGTCAGCTGTCCAAGGGCGCGGCTCCGGGCTGTCTCGCCTGTATCCTGGCCGAAAGCGAGTTGCTCCAACTCGGCGACCAGTCGTTCCCTGCGGAGGCTGGCTTTTGACTTGCGTGGCATGGTGTTAACTCCGATGGTATTAGCGCGGGCGTGTTAGCCACCACGCGGCAGCCTGTTAGCCACCACGGTTAGCCACCACGACTCGCGCGGATGCGTGTATTAATCACACTTCTAGCACATGTGGAGAGAAAACGGAGACCATTCGCCCCCTTCTCGAAACGCTCGACTCAGCAATTCCGGGCTTTTCCGCGAATCGCCTGTCTGCAGACCCGTCCATTCCTTTATGTACGAATCAGTACAATAATGGGTGTCCATCCCCATTCTTGGCCATGCTGCCCGGAACACAATTGCGGTCCTCGTTCATCCTGGCGTAGCTCTTCCCTTCATGATCCATCCTGGCTCGGCTCTCTTTGATGAGGATTGCCGAACCACGTTTGTTGAGGTAACGTCGTTCGGAGTTGTCCGAGACCGGTTCAGGTGTCCCAGGTCGGCTTCGATTTGCTTGCGCACGTTGGTGCAAACTCTTTTCGAGACTCTAAATTTTCATTGAACGAAGCGGATGGCAACTATGTCAGTGAGGGAAACTATTCTTGACGAAATACGGCTAGTCGCCGAGATGCAAAAGAGAATTCTGGCGCCGTTAACGGACGACCTTCCGCTGTACGACTCGGGGCTCGATTCGCTGTGTTTCGCGATATTACTGGCGCGGCTTGAAGACATCACCGGAAGAGATCCGCTTACTTCCGCAGAGGAAGTGCGTTTTCCCCGCACGATCGGCGAGTTTATATTACTTTACGAGGAATCTTTTGCCTGAGAGTTAACTCTCAGTATCTATATAGGGGGTCAACCTGTACGGGTCGAAACGCTAAGCCGTTGAAATCGTGCACCAAAAGGCCTCTCCAACGGCCGCTATGGGATACGTGGCGTCCGGCGGTTCAAAATACCGATGTGATACTTTGTGTCCGGTAAGTTTACCGTAATCAGGGATAAGGCGGGGACTGTATCCCATTCTTGGCAGTGCAATTCTTAACAACATAGTCTTTGCGGGTATTAAGTTAGGTTGGGGGGGTGACCCAGTAAAGGCTATTTTTCTTCTAAGGAGTTTTTAGAGAGAAAATACCCAAATAGGGGTCACTCCCCCTACCCGGCTATTTCATCTGAACTCGCTTGTAGATTGGCTTGCCGTTCCTCATAACCCGGTCAACTCCGAGTCCTGCCATGTCGGTAATCGGCAATTGGCCTTTCACGGCGTTTTCTTTCGACCACGCAATCCAGGCGGCGTTCATGTCGGCGCCTGTGGCTTCGAAGTCATCGCCAAGCTCGCAACAGGCGTCAAGGAACAGGCGCGCTACGCCCTGCTCGGCGAAGTAGCTCATCGTTGCACTCTTGACCTTGGCGGGCATGTCGAGGCCTCCGCCGTCACGGAACGAGAGGTTGCGCCACGCCACGGCGCTGTTGATGAGCGAGCGCAGGATTCCGGGCGCCTCCGCGGCCAGCGTCGCCTTCAGGTGCTTGTCGGCGACTCGGTCGCGCCGGTCGAGAGGTAGGACGCGGATTCGCCGCTTCTCTCCCCGTCCAACGTTCTTGAGGCGCGGCGTATATTCCCCTTGCCCGACCAGCTTGAATATGGGCCGGAAGGTAAACGAGTCCTTGTGCATGAAATTGGCGCGTAGGGTGTCGCCGCCCGTCATTTCCTTGAGGCGCGAGGCGTTCCAGAACGAGTCCTTTTCTGTCTCGGACGCGATCACAATGCGCTTGCCGCGGAGCGAGGCGATCGGGTTGGAATGGCCTGCTTGTCCAGGCTTAGCCAACAGCAAATCCATGTGGATCGCCGTAGCGTAGTCGCCAGCAATGCGCTCGACGGTCTGAAGCAGTGTTCCTTTGCCGGTCCCGCCGGTCGCGTGAACGAAGAGGAATTGCTCTTCGCTGATGGACCCGGTGAGACAATATCCCAGCCACAGCTTGATATATTCCACCATGCTGCCGTCGCCGCCTGTGATCTCGGCGAGGAATTGATTCCAACGCGGGCAGTCTTCGGCCTCCGCCGGATCGACGCCGCTCGCCATCGTGATCAGCGCGCTCTTGTCGGCCGCCCTGAACTCGCCAGTCTTCAGGTCGACAACGCCGCTCGGCGTTCCAAGCAGGAAATGGTTGCTGTCGAGCTGTGAGGCGTCGACCTTGAGCGGATCGTGACGGCTCACCATCGTGACGGCGCCCGTGATGAATCCGTTGTTGTCGATATTGATATGCCGGCCGGCGAGCGAGAGGCGGCCTGCGATTCGCTTGACGTGGCGCTGCATGAGCGCCGGGACGGTCCTGTTGGTGTCGGGCTGCCAGCGCTGGCCGTTCCAGTAGAACCACAGGTCGCCCGGCGTCATGAAACGAAGCTCGGACTCGAAGGTATCAGCGAAGGCGCGAGCCACGTCACCTTGAGATGGACGTTCGGTCAAGACGTTCATATGCGCAGCGCCACAGCGCCGCTCGATTCCTTCGATTGTCGAGAGTTTGCGGGCTTCCTCTTCACCGTCGAGAAGGGAATTCACGGATTCAGCATTATGCATGAACATATCGTTCATTAATCGGTCCTGATTTGAGGCGGGCGGCGCCCTGCCACGGATGATCGGCCATGATGGTCAGCCTCTCGTTCTGGCCGGTATGGCGAGAGACTGGTCAAGCTCGGGACAGCTTGCGCGAAGACGTCGACGTGGCGTCCTCTGGGAAGCGGTCAGGTCGCCCGCGACCTCGACAAGGCGGGCGCTGGCCTTCGCTCGATCGCCGAGCCGGTGATCGAGCGCGAGGCGATCAAGCGCCGCGACAAGGACGGAGAAACGTTGCGGTCGATTGCCCGAAGCTATGACGTTAGTGCTGCGACGATTGGAAGGCTATCCCGGTAATGGATGGAGTGCTTATATCCCTGACAGCGACACCGCGAAACGAAGGTGCGGCTCACTGTCGATGGGGTCAGGAGCGACGGGGGGCTTTGTGCCGAAGCAGGAATACGATTGGCTAGAGCCATGGTGGCATCTCCTCCAGCTCGGCAATATACTGTTAAAAGATGCAGTAGGGTTAATAGCAATCGTCGCTTTAACGCAACTCGTTGAGTTTATAATTGGTCACATTTCGCTTCACCCGTTGGAGTGGCAGTTCTGGAGCGTTAAGGTGTCGCTGGGCGAAATTATAAATTACGGCAATCTGTTCATTGTTGCGGCGTTTTTCTATGTAACTTTTCGCCATATCATAAAATGGGCCAAGCAGTGATGACAGATAGGACGCTTACTGCTCTTGCCGAACCGTGGCGGAAATTTCCGCAAACGGTCATGTTTTATGCTACGATGTGGGTTGTTGGCGCGGTAGTGCTTACTTTCTTGCATGTCTGGTTTCCGCCCGAGAAAGTTGTTGCCCCCTCGACGCCTCCCATTGAGGCACCTACAGGGATCAATCCAAAGGCGATCATAACCGAACCCTCCCCAGAGATTGTCTCTAAGGCACGCAATGCCGCAACTCAGGAAGAGATGCAGCTTGCGGACGCTGATTCAAGCGTTCAAATCGTCGCGCAATTACTGGAAAACAAGGATAACAATCCAGCAGCTCTAGAGGACTTTGTCGCTGAAAAGGGGTTTAAGGATAAATACCCCTTGGGCTTCGCACTATACTACTCGGATGGGAAGCAACTGCTTTCGTATGGGATCTCGACAGAGAGCGCAATTCGCTTTGATTCATCAGAGATAAAGGTGACGTTTGAAAAAGCGCCCGATGGTAACGGGGTAGTGGTTTGCTTAAATCTATTGCCTGTCAGAATCAATGGTAAGATGTTGACCAACTTCAGAGATAATTGTTTTGGAGGGTTTAATCCGATTTTACACGCTGTTAGGTTGGGCAATGTGTCGATCGACATTGAATACCTGGCGTCGTCTCCTCGAGGAGCGGCGTGGATCATCGGCATGACGCCGTGACACCATTGTCACACTCTTAAACCTTGGCGTTCCCGCGTGAAGAGGCGCGGGCGGGCGGCTCAAGGCCGAGCGTTACGAGGGTGAAGCCCCAGCCCTCGACAGGGCGGAGGCGGCGACAAAGATGGTTGCGAGCCAGTCCCACAACGAGGCTGGCTCGCGTCGTCAGTTGAAATTGACTGCGCTCGAATCCGGCGGCAGAAGCGAGGCGCGCCCGTCTGGCGCGGCGGCGGAATTGGTCGCGGCGCCTATTCACCCGAAGGCCATGCCGGTTATCCTGACGACGCTTGAAGAGACTCACCTACGGTTGACGGCGGACCCGCCGAGGGCGCTCGGGTTACAGCGGCCGTTGTCCGAAAGCGTCTTGCGAATTGTCGGGAGAGGTGACAGGTCGGACTGAGCCATGGTTACGCTTTTAAGGGCTCTGAAATGCTATCAGGAGTCCGGAATTGCGTAGAAACCCCTCCGGTGAGCGCAGCCGCAGAATGGTAAAGGAAACCCGTCGCGAAAATATCGGATCACCCATCGCTTGGATCGGGTTGTTCGTCGCTGTACTGGCCTTTTTAGCCGGTTTTTGGCAAGCATATGTTGCCAGCGACAACGAGATTCAAGGCTTACGGGCATACGTCATGGTGTCTTCCACTAAAATCGGAATTGATGAAAAAGGAGTTGTGGACGCCAATGTTACTATTAAAAACTACGGTGCAACACCGGCTATGGACTTTCGGCACTGGGCCTGTGCTTACGTAAGAATGTCAGAACTTTCTGACTCAGTTGGTACGGATTTTGACCATGGTATTATAGCCCCTGTCACGGTTATCCCGCAGCAGGAAACTAAGGATCACCCTGTTAAGGGATGGTGCGAGCTGAAAAAAGGTGCAGCAATTACTGAAGACGAGCGTGCTGCCATCGGGCGAGGCAACATGAATGTCATTATAACCGGAATTATCCGATATAAAGACGTCTTCGGTCTTGATCACATTACGAGATATAGACGTTATTGGAATGATATACTTGAACACGATAAGATCAGCGCTGATAATAAAGAAGGAAACTGCATTGACGGTGAGTGTGAATCAACTCCATTTTGGAAGACAGTTTTGTCTAGGTTCTAGAGTAACGACGAATCCCGCCCCTCCAGTTGCTCGACAACTCGTTTGGCGACGATCTCCGCCATGAGTTCATCGGCGCTGTGAACGCGCTTGCGGCCCTGAAAGCGCAAGGCGAATGCGAGCGCATCCGCGAGGTCGGCCGGGTCGGCGGGCGTGAGCTTGTCGGCATCGAGCATGGCCCGCACGACGAACGACCCGAACGTCATGGACGGGCAGGCCGGCGGTCCTTCTGTGGTTGCGTCGGGTCGAAAGCTGCTAATCTCTAATCTATACGGGGATTGATCGCCGCTGCCAGCGGCGGCGGGCGGGTAGCCGCTGTGGCGGCAATGGAGGGGCGCAATGTTCGGATGGCTGAGAGGCAATCGCCAACGGAGGCTCAATTTGAAGAGCCCGACGCTAAGTGCCGATATCGGCAACGCCGTCGCAGACTTTGGGGCTTTGATGGAAAAAGCCGGGGCGATGTCGATCCGCGACACGTCTGCGCTTCCGCTTCCGAAAGAGGATATGAAGATCGCGCTGAAGCTCGCTTGGAAATTCAGCCCAGATGACCAGACTAGACGCGCCATCGAAGGTCTCTATCCGGTTCTCGCGTGGTTTCGTGAAGGCATAGGCCCTACGCCAATTAATGCAGAATTTCCAGATCCCGATAAGATAACTAAGGAAATACTTTCTGCGAGCGCCAAATACTTGGCGCTCGCCTCTGAAGCTCGGAGAGAAATGAGCGAGCTTTCATCTGAAATCGAGATTTTCATTTCTGGCGAGGCCGCTTCCCGGTGACGCATTGTGGCGGAGATCACGGGAGCCTAGAGCTCCCGTGGACGCCCATGTGGCTCGCCATGAGGGATCATCACCGCTCACTGTTCCTCGCGCTCATGAACGGTGCCGATGATGAGCGCCACGCGACCGAGTCCTTGGGAGACAATCCGTGGGGGCTGCGCAACTCGATCCTCCCACGATGCAATGCCACGCAAGCGGATATCGACAATTTCAGGATTTCCGTCCGCATCGGAGCGTAAGTGGACAAGCCAAAGGCCGCCGCCGCTCGTTCCGCCAAAGCTCGTCGGAAGATCGGGGATGTTTCGCTCCAAGCATTCAAGCGTGGTGGTGTGGCCGTCTGCCTCGACAATTCGGCCGGGCGTCAGAACGGCCTTTAGGCCCGTTCTGACTTGCCCTCCCTCTCGGGTCGTCGGGCCACTAAACTCATCCACAAGCCCACAAACAGCGTGGACAACGATATCGGACGGCTCCGGCTTGCGGTACTTTTGCAAGTTGAGATCAGCGTTTAAGAATGAAAACCGGGCCTCGATGCTATTCGCTTGATCGGGGGACAGCCGAACAAAGCAAATATCCGGGTCGGTCTTCGTCCAAGGCGGCGAACCCCACACCAGCGTGTGGGCATCCCGAATATCGAAAGTCATCGCCTGAAAAGCTGTGGGCCGGGAAAAACCCACGACCCCGACAGTGCCGATCTCTTGAAGATACGCTTCAACGTGCGCGCACGTAAGGATTCCTCGGGTGTCGCCAATTCGGAAGAGGACGCCGCTGCCTAAAGCCGCTGGAGCGCCGCCGGCCCTCGCGAAGCCGATAGTGAATTGCCGAACCCGCTCCAGAACCAAAGGACTTGCGTCTTTCGACATCCGATCTCTCCGGCATTGTCTGCGCCCGTGGTCACGAGCTTTCATATCCCCGCCCAATCGCCGCAGCACCAATCTCCGGCGGCCTCTTTATAACGACCAACCCGGCGCGCACGGGGAGTCATTCCCACGCGACTCACCGCACCTTGCATCGATCATAAACGCTTGCGCTTCTGGCTTTGGCACAGTTGGCAATCTGCCCCGCGAGGTCGGTGAGCCTCGCGTCCCCATGCCTCGCCAGCAGCCGAGCAACGCTATAGCGTCCTCGGCGCCCGCATTGGTCGCAGGCAGGCTCCACTGCCGGCTGGCGGACATCGGACAGGGCGATAGCGCGATCGACAGGCATGTGGCGCAGGATAAAAAAAAACGGAACAACGGCGAGAGCCGGGAATTGTTATTGACTGTCAACATTAGCTTTGCTTAATGTGCAGGTGAGACGGCGGCAACCTGCTCAGGTCGCGCTGGCGCAAAGTGCCACGGGGGCGCAAATGCGAATTCTATTATTGGCCGCGATTGCGATTGCGGGGTCAGTGTCGTGGGCGCGTGCTGACGATATCGTTAGAGTTTCGATGGTCGATCTTGCCGCTGAGACTCACAAGTGGGAAGGGAAAACGATCGAGACGACTACCTTTTGTTTTTATGCGGACGTCGACGAGTTTCGTTGCTCAAGCCCAGGCGGTGCCCGTGTCGACTTCACCGATATTCAGCCCGAAGCCGCACGGAAATCGCTTGAGAGCAACTGCGATACTGTATCCAAGGTTCTATCGCGGGCCTGCTGGGTCAAAGTCCAATTCGTCTACGACCACTATGAACGGGCAGAGTCCGGCGATGGAAGGTCAAATCCCGTTGTTTTCGCAAGAGACTTCAAGGCGACCGTCGTCGGCAAATAGGCCGGGCACTTAGCCTCACCGTTCTCCGAATCCCGCGACAGCGCCGAGGCACCGGGCGCCGGCGGTTTCTTCAATATAACGAAGCCCGACCGTTGCAAGTGGTCCACAAGCCTCTTGGCGACAATGTCCGCCATGATCTCGTCTGCGCTGTGATTGCGCTTCCGGCCCTCGTATCGCAGCGCGAAGGCAAGCGAGCCAGCGATGTCGGCGGGGTCCGCGGGTGTGAGATTGTCAGCGTCGGACATGGCGGCAATGATAGAACGAAACAGGAACGACAGCAAGAGGGCAGGCAATGTCCAATGGTCGCTACCGGCGGCAGTGCTGGAGTTTCTCAGACGCCCTCCGCATGCGGCTCAAGCGCCGGCTGACGGACGTCGGACAGGGTGATAGCCCAGTGATGGGACTTGTGATGGGACTCTTCGCTCTTTTGATGGGGCTTTTCGGGCTTTTTCTTCCGCTTTACGCCGTTTCGTATCTTCGAGGGCCGCCCCATATCTCGTTGTTTTTGCTTGGTTTTTAGTGGTCGGAGTGGCGGGATTCGAACCCACGACCCCTTGTCCCCCAGACAAGTGCGCTAACCGGGCTGCGCTACACTCCGACGGCGCCCCTTATAGGCAGGCGAGACGTCTCTGGCAATGCGCCCATCGCCCGATGGGTTCAACTCTCCCGGGCGCGCGCCCGGTCGAGCAGACGGGTCGCCTCGGCGATCTCGGCGAGCGCGGCGCGCAGCGCCGCCAGTTCCTCCCCCCGATGCGCGACGGGGGGCGTCTCGATCGGCAGTTCGACCGCGGGAACAGGGGGCGCGGTCCCGCTGGGGGTCGCCCGGACGTCGACCGACGGACCCGGCCCGGGTTGCGGCGGCGCCGGTTCCCCGGCCGCGAAAACAGGTCGCGGTTCGACCCCCCCGGACGTCAAAGCCTGCACCCCCTGCTCCTTGAACAATTTCTGCACCCCCTTGATCGTGTATCCCTCGTCGTAGAGAAGGCGCTTGATCAGGCGAAGGCGCTCGACGTCGTCAGGCCGATAGTAGCGCCGGCCCCCGGCCCGCTTCAGCGGCCGGATCTGCGGAAAGCGCGTCTCCCAGAACCGCAGAACGTGCTGCGGCAGGTCCATGGACGTCGCGACCTCGCTGATCGTCCGAAAGGCCTCTGGGCTCTTCTCCATCTCGTCGCTCGCGGCAATCCCTGGCGAGAGGGCGAATCACGGGCGCATTGTCGCCCGAGGCGCCACTATTCACCCTCGTACGCCGGAACGCCAGAAGCCGCTGGCCCTTTAGTCTTTTTCCTCGGCGGCGTGATTGCCGTTGATCTTGGCCTTGAGGACGTTGGACGGCTTGAAGACCATGACGCGGCGCGGCAGAATCGGCACCTCGACGCCGGTTTTCGGATTGCGTCCGATCCGCTCGCCTTTCGAACGGACGATGAAGGAGCCGAAACCGGAGAGCTTGACGGTCTCCCCGCGCTCGGCGGCGTCGCAAATCTCATCCAAAACCGACTGGACGAGTTCGGCCGATTCCGTGCGCGACAGCCCGACGCGCTGATAAACGATCTCCGACAAATCGGCGCGGGTCACGGTTTTCCCGGGTTCCCGGTCGGTCCTTGCGTTTGCCATCTCAAGCCTCAAACGACGGCGCCGCTTCAGCGCGCCTGCCCCCAGATCGCATGTCGGGCTTTTCGCGCCGACCCTACCTCGCAGTAGTTCTGGACTTTCTTTCCGCCTTCGGCAAGTCCATAACCCGCGCATGCCCGCCCGGCTGGAACCGGCGCGTTTTCACGCGCGCCTGGGCTTTGCGCCCTGCCCCCGCCAAGCCTCAAACACGCGACCGGCATGCGGCCGCGTCATCCTGAAATCGACCTTAGCAAAGGCGAAGAGGAGTGTCGATGAAGCCGCCTGCCCCCGACTCAGGTTCCCGCATCGCGCTGGTGACCGGCGCCTCGCGCGGCATCGGACGGGCGGCGGCGCTCGCCCTGGCGCGGTCCGGAGCGCATATCGTGGCGCTCGCGCGCACGCAGGGCGCGCTCGAGGAGCTTGACGACGAAATTCGCGCCCTGCGGCCCGACGCCGAGACCCCGGCGACGCTGGTTCCGTTGGACCTCAAGGATTTCGCCGCGATCGACAGGCTTGGCGAGGCGCTTTACCGCCGCTGGGGGCGGCTCGACGCCCTGGTCGGCAACGCCGGGATTCTCGGCGTCCTTTCACCCCTGCACCACGTCAACCCGAAGGACTGGGATGACGTGCTGGCGGTCAACGTCACCGCCAACTGGCGCCTCATCCGCTCGCTCGATCCGCTCCTGCGTCGCTCCGTCGCAGGACGTGTGGTCTTCGTCACCTCCGGCGCGGCGAGCCGGGCGGACTTGCGCGCCTATTGGGGCCCCTACGCCATGTCGAAGGCCGCCCTTGACGCCATCGCGCGGACCTACGCCGCCGAGACGGTCAACACCTCGAACGTGCGCGTGACTCTGGTCAATCCCGGGCCGTTGCGCACGTCGATGCGGGCGAAGGCCATGCCGGGCGAGGATCCGGCGTCGCTGCGCGCG
Organism: uncultured Alphaproteobacteria bacterium; assembly: GCA_963822215.1. Lineage (GTDB taxonomy): Bacteria > Pseudomonadota > Alphaproteobacteria > Rhizobiales > Beijerinckiaceae > Roseiarcus. Next base: position 816,072 of record CAWGGX010000003.1, on the reverse strand, counting down.
CCGCAGGATCTCGCGCCAAAAATCGTCGAGCTCTGCTCGCCGCAATGGACCGAGACCGGCAAATTGTACGACTTCCCGACGGACTCGGTTCTTTCTTTCCACGCCCCAGAATAGTTAACGGCGCCAGCGGCTTGCGCGTGCGTGCCCGGGGAGGCCGAGGGGCGATTTTGGTCGGAACCCGAGGCCGGGTGAGACGTTCATGGCGCATAACCCACCGAGGAGCGCGCCATGGCCTCACCCGCAGACAAGTCTTCACGCGATGCCGACAAGGCCGCCCCGGAAGTGGCGGCCGGAAACAAAGGGGCCTCCGAAACAGGCAGGTCCGACGACGCCAAGCGGGCCGCGAGCGGCAAGGACGCCAAAGACGCGAGCGAGACGGGTGCGAACGCATCTCATACATCCTCCAGTCCGACGTCATCGGGCGGAGGGTTGTCCAGTGCATCGTCCACGAGCGCCGCTGCCGCTTTTGTTCAACGGCTGAGGGATCGCCACCGGACGTTGCAGGGCGTCTTGGAAGGACGCGCCGCGCAATCGGCAGAGCCGCGCGAGATCGCCAAGGCCTTCGCCTTGGCATGGCTCCCTTTCGATCGGGTCGAGGCGGGCGTCATCGAGCGCGCCCTGAACGCCTCCGGCGATAGCGCGGAAGCGCTTGAGGAGGCCGAAGTCCGCACCGACCTTTTGAACATTCTGCTCGCCAACCTGCTCCAAGGCACGGACGTGGAGAAGGCCGCGCTCGATGCGCTTGCCGAGCAGTTCGCCGGATTGGCGAAGGTGGCCGAGCGGTGTGAAGGCGCGTTGTTGCAAGCGCTCGAACTCGATGCCGCAGTCCTCGCGCCTGCCCCTTTCGCAGCTCGAGGCGCGCTACGACAGCGCCAAAAGGCGGTTCGAGCGCCTCGATAACGACGCCATCGGAGAGGCCACGGAAATGCTGGCGCCACGGCGCCTCTCTGTCCCCACCCAACGCCAGCAGCGACGATCGGAGTTCAATATGCCGAGGAACTTTTCTCAGATGCGCGATCGTGACGAACAAGGCCGGTTCCTGCCCGAGGACGAGCGCGACTACGGCCGCGGCGGACGCCGTGGGTCAATGCCGGACCGCGACGAGGCCGGACGGTTTGTCAGCGACGATGAACGCCGCAGCCGCAGCCGGTACGACGAGGACGACGACCGCGGCCGCCGCTATATGAGCCGCAACGAGGACGAAGACGACCGGGGCGCCGGCACGCGCGATCGCGGCCATGGCGGCTGGTTCGGCGACTCCGAAGGCCATTCCGACTCCTCGCGCCGCGGCTGGGAGCGGTCCGACCACGGCCGGAGCGGCTGGTATGGCGACCGCGAAGGCCATGCCGAGGCGGCTCGGCGCGGCTGGGAGCGGCCCGAACACGGCGAGAGCGGCTGGTACGGCGATCGTGAGGGCCATTCCGAGGCGTCTCGGCGCGGATGGGAACGTTCCGACCACGGTCCGAGCGGCTGGTACGGCGATCGCGAGGGCCACTCCGAGGCGTTTCGGCGCGGATGGGACGAAGGCCATCGTTCGCAGAGTCGCAACGATGACGACCGTCGCTCCCGCTACGATGACGATCGCCGTAGCTACGCCGGCGGCCGCGGCGAGCGCTACGCGGAGAACGAGCGCTACGGTTCGTCTCGCGGCCACGGCGGCTGGTCGGGCGACCCCGAGGGGCACACCGAGGCCTCGCGGCGCGGCTGGGAGCGCCGGCGCTGAGGCGCTGCGCGCCGACGAAGATTAGCCCACAAATCGAGGGCGGCCCAAGCGGGCCGCCCTTTCTCTTTAAAGCATCCGCATGAGGTTCGCAGAAGGCCGCCTTCCGCCCGCGGGGGAAGGGAATCCTGCCCGGCCATACAACCTGGCGGCGCTCGATCTTGCGCCCCCGTTTTCGCCGCCTGTTCTTTCCCTGTTCCGCTCCGAAATCGCCTGATAACTCCCTGTTCTGGTCCTGTTAAGTTCCCTGTTCCGCGCCGGTTCGAGCTGGCAACCGGCGGGTTGTAATTCCGGCAACGCTCTGACATTGCAGGACTTCCTGGACCGGAGCGCGGACCGTGGCGCAAAAAAATTCCCTGCTAGCAGGGAAACCGGATTTTCGGCGGCTGCCCGTTTGGGAGCGTTTCAGGCAGATTGATCTTGCGGCGGACGCGATCCGCCTGTATGAGGCCGGCTTCGTCGTCTCCCGCCGGGGGCTGAACGGAAGGTTGCGCGCTTTGCGCGCGCGGCAGGGTCAGATGACGGCCCGGCTTCCCGTGTTCCCGCCTTCGAACGATCCGATTCGAGCCTTTCCCGGGCTCGGAGGGCTCCGCGCGGGCGCCGACGTGACAAAGGAAAGGCACGATATGGCTCTCTACGAGCACATTTTCCTGGCGCGCCAGGACGTCACGGCGCAGCAGGTCGAGGCGCTGACGGAACAGCTGAAGACGAAGATCGCCGCGCTAGGCGGCGCGGTCGCCAAGGTCGAGCCTTGGGGGCTGAAGTCGCTGGCCTATCGGATCAAGAAGAACCGCAAGGCGCATTTCACCCTGCTCAACATCTCCGCCCCCTCCGAGGCGGTGGTCGAGCTCGAGCGCACGCTCAGCCTCAACGAAGACGTGATCCGCTACCTCACCATCCGAGTCGACGAGCTCGAGGCCGGTCCTTCGGCCATGCTACGCAAGCGCGAGGAGTCCGACCGCGACGATCGTGGACCGCGCGGACCCCGCGGCGATCGTCCCGATCGTGGCGACCGCGACCGTGGCGATCGCGGCGACCGCCCCCCGCGCCGCCCGCGTGAAGACATGAACGTTGGAGCAATCTGATGGCCACCGCGCCCCGCCGTCCCTTCTTTCGCCGCCGCAAGTCCTGTCCGTTCTCCGGCGCCAACGCGCCCAAGATCGACTACAAGGACACGCGCCTCCTGTCGCGCTACATCTCCGAGCGCGGCAAGATCGTGCCTTCGCGCATCACCGCGGTCAGCGCTATCAAGCAGCGCGAGCTCGCCCAGGCGATCAAGCGCGCCCGCTTCCTCGGGCTCCTGCCCTACGTCATCCGCTGACGGACGCTCGCTCACCTAACCGCCGTGTTCGGATTTCGAGCCGTTCGCGGCGGCAGTTGGAGCCGGGTCCGCCCGGCCCCTAACCGCAGCCCCCGCGGGACAGCGCCATGATGTACCGATACGCCGTCGCCTTCGGCGCAGGATGCGCGGCAGCCTTCCTGTTTGCGGTCAGCGCGGAAGCGAGTCCGCTGGCGATGCTGCTCGCCTATCTCGCGCCGCTGCCAATCATGATCGCAACGCTGGGCTGGGGACTCGACGCCGGCGCGATTGCGGTCGCCGCGTCGGTCGCCGGCCTGACGGTGATCGCAGAGCCGCTGTCGGGCATGCTTTACGCCGCCTCCGTCGCCGCGCCCGCCTGGGTGCTCGCGGCTTTCGCAGCGACCAGCCTTGCCCGCTATCTTCCGGCGCGGTTCGCCGCCCGCTGGGCCTACCCCACGATCGGCGCAATCGTGACGTTGGCCTCGCTCATTGGCGTGCTCAGCGCCGCCGCCGGGCTGACGACGATCATCGTCGTCTATCACGGCTACGCGGCGGGCGCCGAGGCTGTGACTCAGGCGCTCGCCGCCCTGGCGGCCAACTCCTTCGACGGCGACGGCGAGGCGGCGAAGGCTTTCGCCGGCACGGTCGTCCGCGTCGGCCCGGCGGCGATCGCCGGTTCCGTCACGCTGATGCTCAGCGTCAATCTCTATGCGGCGGCGCGGTCCGTCCAGCTGTCGCATCGGTTGCAGAGACCGTGGCTCGACCTGCCGACCTCGCTCTGGCTGCCCGCCCCGCTGGGGATCGTGGCCATCCTTGCGGCCGCGGCGGCCTGGGCCCTGCCCGCGCCGACGTCGCAATACGCCGGCGTCGTCGCCGGCGGTCTCGGCGCGGCCTTCGCCTTCCAGGGCCTGGCCGTCGCACACACCCTGTCGCGCGGCCTCAAGCTCAGATTGCTGATGCTCGTCGCTCTCTACGCCTGCTGCCTCTTTCGGGCGCAATACACGCTTCCCGTCCTCGCGCTCCTCGGCGTCGTGGACGCGTTCACGCGGCTGCGCGTCCGCGCCGCCGTCCTTCCCACCCCAAGACCGAAAATCCAGAGATAGGAGACCATCATGGACGTCATTCTGCTCGAGCGCATCGGCAAGCTCGGCCACATGGGCGACACCATCAAAGTCAAGGACGGCTACGCCCGCAACTTCCTGCTTCCACGCGGCAAGGCCCTGCGGGCCACCGAGGCCAACAAGAAGAAGTTCGAGGCCCAGCGGGCCGATCTCGAGGCGCGCAACCACGAGCTCAAGCGCGGCGCGAACGAGGCCGCGGCCAAGGTCGACAACGCCACGGTCGTCATCATCCGCCAGGCGGGCGAGACCGGGCAGCTCTACGGTTCGGTGTCGGCGCGCGACATTGCCGAGGCGCTGACGGCGGCCGGGCATCCGGTCCAGCGCGTCCACGTTGTGATCCAGCAGCCGATCAAGACCCTCGGCCTCCACGCTGTGCCGATCAACCTCCATCCGGAGGTCGAGGCGAAGGTCACCGTCAACGTCGCCCGTTCGCCCGAGCAGGCCGAACGTCAGGCGAAGGGCGAGGACCTGACCGTGCGCGAGCAGACCTCGATGGACGACCTCGGCCTCGAGGTGGGCAAGGCGCTCGCCGAGGCCGGCCCTGGCGAGAGCCTGGGGCGCGAGTAAGGCGCGCTGCCGGGCGGGGTCGCCGGCCCCGCCCAATCCAGCCGTGGGTTCACGCCGGCCGGAGACCTCTTATAGAGGACGGGCGTCCCGAACGCCGCGAGGGCGGCGAGACGCCGCCCGTCCGACGCCAGGCGGCGCGACCTTGGGCATGAGATTTCCTGGCCTCCTGCGCGGACAATCGAGACGAGCCAGGTCACAGGGCGCAGCTTTGTGCGTCCTTATTCCGAGGCCTTTTGGAGACCGCTGGCATCCGGACGATTAATCCATGGTCATGAGAACAAACCTTGTGCATATGATGAATGCAAATTGGTCATGGCTTTCTTTTTTACGCTTTGAGTGACGTCGAAAACAATAAAGTGTGCGGTGTACGACAACCGTTCGTCCGAGTTCCGCTTTACGCTTCCAGCCGTTGAATACAACGTCACTCCCAAAGACCGACGGAGCTGGAAATGAAGATTTCTCAGAATGGGAGTGGCCGCCGGCCGCTCAGGACTGGACTTGGCGTCGCCCTGACGGCGCAGCTTTTCGTTGGCTCGCTCGGCGCGGCCGTGCTGTCGCCGGCGGCGGCAGAGGCCGCGAGCCCGGCCGCCTGCGCGGCCCTGCAGGGCAAATATCCGTCCCTGAAAGGCATGACGCTGGTCAACGGCGTCAATCCGCACACCCCCGGCTACGAGGCGCTCGACCCCGACGATCCGTCGAAATATGTAGGATTTGATATCGATCTCGGCGAAGCGATCGGCGACTGCCTCGGGTTCAAGGTCACATACAAGCCGGTGACGTTCGCGGCGCTCCTGACCACGCTTGAAGCCGGTCAGGCCGACATCGTGATCTCGGACATCTACGCGACCAAGGAACGCGCCAAGGCGGCGGACTTCATAACCTATCTCAAGGTCTATGACGGCGTGCTGGTCGCCAAGGGAAATCCCAAGAAGATCGACGGCATCAACGAGTCGATGTGCGGATCGACCGCCGCCGAGAACACCGGCTATGTGGAGGTGCCGCTGATCCAGGCGCTCGAATCGAAGTGCAAAGCAGCCGGCAAGCCCGCGCCGGAGATCCAGCTTTACGACAACAACGCAAACTGCATCCAGGCGCTCCTCTCCGGTCGCGCCCACGCCTACATCAACGACGTGAATACCGTCGACGGCGCCGTGAAAGCCTATCCCGACAAACTCGAGAAGGCGACCGCGGTCACCCTGCCCTATTCGGTCGGCATCGCCGTCCCGCGGAACAAGACGGACTTCCGCGACGCGGTCCTGGCTGCGTTGACCGAGATCCAGAAATCGGGCCAGCAGGCGGACCTGATGAAGAAATGGAACCTGCCCATCGACCAGATGGAAGCGCCGAAGCTCGTCGTCGCCGACTGAAGTCCGGGCCGGTCGGGCTTTCGACCCTCCTTGAGCCTGACCGACCTCTTTTCCGGCAACGGCTGCGCCCGCGATGGAATTGTTTTTTCATTATCTCAGTCAGCCCTATCTGCTGACGGGAATCGTCTACACGCTGCTCATAACCGCGCTTGGCCTTGGCGGCGGCGTCGCGATGGGCCTCGTTCTGGCAAGCATGCAGTTGAGCCGTTTCCGGGCGCTCGCGATCATCGCGCGCGCCTACGCCATCATCTTTCGCGGCACGCCGCTCATCCTGCAGATGATCTTCTGCTACAACGCCCTCCCGCTGATCGGGATCAAGCTCACTGCCGTTGAGGCCGCGGGTCTCGCGCTTGCGTTAAACGAAGCGCCGTTCATTGCCGAGATCATTCGCGGCAATATCCTCGCGGTCGATCGCGGCCAGATCCTTGCGGGCCAGGCGCTCGGCATGACCCCTGCGGTCGTGACGATGCGGGTCGTCGCGCCGCAGGCGATGCGTTCGATGCTTCCCGCGCTTGGCAACGAAGCCGTCAGCGCGCTCAAGAACTCCTCTCTCGCCTCCGTCGTATCGGTTCAGGAGCTGACGCTGCGCAGCACGCAACTCGCGTCCTCGAACTTCGATTTTTTCTCTGTCTTCTTCGCTTCCGGGGTCATGTATTTGGTGCTGACGGGCGCGATCGCACTCATCCAGATCATCTTGGAAGTGTGGCTCGACCTTGATCTGCCGACGCCGCAGGCGCGGTTCGCCCGCCTTCTGCCGTGGCGGCGAGTCGAACTTACGCCTCCGGCGCGCGCGGCTGCGCCCGCCCCGTTCGGCTGGGCCGAGCCGCCGCTTCCGGCCACCGAGGCCACGCCGCCGGTCGACCGCCGGAGGCGCCAGGCTGCGCTCGCGGACGGCAAGCTCGCGGTCGAGATCGACGAACTCACGAAATCCCACAACGGCCGTCCCGTGCTGACGTCGCTGAACCTCAAGGTCCGGGTCGGCGAGGTCGTTGCCCTCCTCGGCCCCGGCGGCTCCGGCAAGAGCACGCTTCTGCGGTGCGTCAATCGACTCGAATCCTGGGACAGCGGAACCATCCGCGTTCTCGGACGCGAGCTTGGAGTCGGTCCGAACGGACGCCTATTGTCCCCACGCGAGATCGCCGCCGCGCGCGCCTCTGTCGGCGTTGGCATGGTTTTCCAAAATTTCAATCTGTTCGGGCGTCTCACAGCGAAAGAAAACGTTGCCGGCCCCCTCCGCTGGGTGCAGGGCCTCTCGCGCGCGGACGCTGACCGCCGGGCGGCCGAGCTCCTCAATCGCGTCGGGCTCGGCGCCCACGTCGAACTCGCTGCCGCGCCATCTCTCCGGCGGGCAGCAGCAGCGCGTGGCGATCGCCCGCGCGCTCGCGCCGAACCCGGCGGTGCTGCTTCTCGACGAGCCAACCTCGGCGCTCGATCCGGAACTTGTCAGCGAGGTGCTCGAAGTCATTCGGCGGCTGGCCGTCGAGGACAAGCTCACCATGATCATCTCCACCCATCACATCAGTTTCGCGCAGGAAGTCGCCGACACGGCGGTGTTTCTCGCCGGCGGCGGGATCGTCGAAGAAGGCCCTGCGGAGCAAACGCTTTCGCGGCCGAAGAATCCGCGAACCGTTCAGTTTCTGCAGATCATGGCCGAGGAAGCGACGACTGACCGCCGATAGCGCGGCAAACAGCCTCGGAGACAGCCGGAGAGAGTCATGAAGCACTACACCCTGCCCGTTTCGCCATCGACCGTGCATTGGGGGTATTTCAGCAAGGTGGTCAAACCGGCGGCGACGCTCAAATCCGGCGATCGCGCAACCATCGAAACGCTGACCCATCACGCCAACGATGATTACGAGCGGATGATCAAGGACGATCCCGGCGCCGAGGCGATCTTCCACTGGACCCGCGAGGAAAAAACCATGAACCGGCGCGGCGCGGGGCCGATCGCGGGATTCAAGCGCGGCGCCGGCGAAGGGATCGGCGTGCACCCGCTCACCGGCCCGGTCGCGATCGAAGACGCAGAGCCCGGCGATATTCTCGAAGTGCGCGTCCTCGACGTCCGCCCGCGACCAAGTTGCAACGCATGCTACGCGGGCCGCTGTTTCGGCTCAAACGCTTCCGCAAACTGGGGGTTCCACTACCAAGACCTGATCGAGGAGCCGAAGCCGCGCGAAGTCGTCACAATCTACGAGCTCGAGACGTCGGGCGAGCCGTTCGCCAAAGCTGTCTACAACTATGTCTGGGCGCCGCAGACGGATCCGGACGGAGTCGTTCACCCGACGATCGACTACCCGGGCGTCCGGGTCGATCATAAGCTCGTCGCCAAGCGCGAGAACATCCTGGCGAATGTGCGCGTGCCGGCGCGGCTCCACTTCGGCACGATGGGACTTGCGCCGTCGGAAGCAGATTATGTCAGCTCGGTGCCGCCCTCCTACACCGGCGGCAACATTGACGACTGGCGGATCGGCAAGGGCGCGCGGATGTATTATCCGGTCGCGGTTCCCGGCGCCTTCTTTTCCGTTGGCGACCCCCACTGCGCGCAGGGCGACAGCGAGCTCAGCGGCACCGCCATCGAGACCTCACTGACCGGCGACTTCGAGTTCGTCCTGCACAAAAAGACTGATCTTGTGGGCACGATCCTCCAAGGACTGAACCATCCTATGTTGGAAACCGACCAGCAATGGTCCGTATATGGTTTTACCTATCCGAACTATCTCGAAGCCCTTGGTCAGGGCGCGCAGACCGAGATCGCTCGACACTCCAGCATCGACCGGGCGATGCGCGACGCTTTCCGCAAGCTGCGGCGCTTCCTGATGACCGCGCACAAGCTCAGCGAGGACGAGGCGATATCGCTCATGTCGGTCGCCGCTGACTTTGGGGTCACCCAGATCGTCGACGCCAATTGGGGCGTCCACGGCTCGATCCGCAAGAGCATCTTCCAGTGCTCTTGATCCCACGGCTGGCGCACGTCTTGCAAGTGCAAGATGAGCTGACCGACCTCTCGGAAGCGACGGCAGACGCCACGAGCGGATGGATGAATTCTACACAGTTTGCGAGCGAAACCTATCCGCAGGTCGCCCGTGGCGGCGCATGGCGAGACCTGTTGGCGCAGTTCGGCCTACGCTCGGATGTTCCGACCGACCGAACTCGGAACGTTTGCGATGGCGGCGCTCAGGGGCGATCCGGAGGGCATGACGCTCGGGCGTCTGACCGCGGCCTCGCAGACGCTCTCGCCGATCTTCCGGCGCGGGCGACTGCCCATCGCCCTTTTGCCGCTCGACGAGGAGATCGGGATCGAGACCGGCGCCGGGATTGTTTGGGTTCCGCCCGGAACGCTGGCGTTCGTTCCGTTGGATAGCGAATGGCGCATTGAGCTCGACAAAAGCGTGAGGTTGGCGGCGCTGTCGATCTCAGAAAGCCTACTGCACGTTCGCCGCCCGGCGTCCCTCGCTCTGCCTGCGCCGCGCCAGTATGTGCAGGACGGCCTCGCGGCCGTCCTGATAAAGGCGCTGGAAACCGCCGTCGCCGAGATGGACAGGCTTTCGGAGGCCGAATGGCGGGCGCTGGAACAGAGCTTGGTCGAACTTGTCCTGACGGTGATCGCCGAAGCCGCGGCTTCCGAGCCGGGCTCTTCGAGCCTCGCGGCGTTATTCAACAGGTTGGCGCTGACGATCGAGCGGCGATTGCATGATGTCGACCTGTCGGCCGCACGCGTCGCCCATTTCGAAGGCATCTCTGAGCGCTATCTGCAAAAGCTGTTCGAGGCGAATGGCGAGACGTTCAGCCACTATCTTCGCGAACGACGTCTTCAGCGGGCGCGCGCGGCGCTCACCGCTCCAAACGACCTCCGCACGCCGGTCGCCGACGTGGCCTACGCGTGCGGCTTCGGCGACGCCGCCAATTTCAACCGGCTGTTCAAGGAGCGGTTTGGTCTGCCGCCGGGCGCTTTCCGCACCCGCCAGGCTGAGAAACTCCTCGAAAACGCCGGCGCCGAGCAGCGAGGGTGGCCGGTCCGCGCGCTGGCGAACCTGAGGAACCAGCAACGTGGCCTTCCAATGGGCGCCGCTTTGCCGTCTTCGGAGGATATGGGGTCAGCCCGGGCGGGCGCCTCACACCACCGCCTCGCCGTGAATTCGGTCAATGTGCATTGGGGCTATTTCAGCCGGTCCTTGAGGCCGGTCCTTGAGCTCCGCTCGAGCGATAGCGTCGAGGTCGAAACGTTGACCCAACACGCCTCGGACGCGCCGGACCTGATGATTCGGGGCGATGCCGCGGCCGAGGATGTCTTTCTCTGGACGAAGGACCGGAAGGCCGTGGATCGACGCGGCGCCGGTCCGCTCGACGCCTCCATCTTCGGCCGCGGCGCGGGCGAAGGGTTCGGAGTGCACATCTGCACCGGGCCGATCTTTGTGAAAGACGCCGAGCCCGGCGACGTCATCGAGGTCCGGATCGACGACATCTTTCCCCGACCCAGCGCCAGCCTCGGCTACGAGGGACGATGTTTCGGAAGCACGGTCGCCGCCTGGTGGGGATACCATTACAGCGAACTCATCGAGCCGCCAAAACCGCGCGAGCACGTCACGATATACGAGATTTTTTCCGCGGACGGCGATGGATACGCGGAAGCGCTTTACGCTTACGATTGGGCTCCGCAGGTCGATCCGTTCGGAGTTGTTCACCGCACGTACGACTACCCCGGCGTGCCGGTCGACAAGAATCGCATCACGCGGCGCGGATCCCTGAGCGGCGTGCGCATTCCCCTGCGACCCCATTTCGGCGTGATCGCCCTCGCCCCGCGCGAGGCCGATCTGGTCGATTCGGTGCCGCCCGCCTATTTCGGCGGCAACCTCGACAACTGGCGTCTCGGCAAGGGGTCCGCGGTCTATCTGCCGGTTTCCGTAACTGGCGGGCTCCTGTCGATTGGAGATCCCCACGCCGCGCAGGGCGACGGTGAGCTTGCGGGAACAGCGATCGAATGTTCGATGACCGGTCGGTTCACCATCATTCTGCACAAGAGAGACGGCCGATTTGCGGATCTCAACTATCCGCTCATCGAGACGCCGACCGAATGGGTGCTGACCGGCTTCAGTCATCCGAACTACCTCGCGGAGTTCGGCGCAAAGGGACAGGGCGAGGTTTATGCCAAATCGTCGCTGGATCTCGCCATGAAGGACGCCTTCCGCAAAGCGCGCCGTTTCCTGATGGAAATGCACGGGCTTAGCGAGGACGAAGCGGTCGCGCTGATGTCGGCGGCGGTTGATTTCGGAGTAACGCAGGTGGTCGACGGCAACTGGGGTGTCCATGCCATCGTGCGCAAGTCGCTGTTCAAGACTCCGGCAGGTGGGCCGGACCGAGAGGACAGATGAAATTCCACATGATCGAAGGCGGCCCCAGGCCAGTCGCGCCCTTCAGCCATGCGGTTGAAACGGACGGCTTTGTCTTCGTGACGGGTCAGGTGCCGGATACGCCCGGGTCGCCCGGCGTCCTGTCTGAGGGGATCGAGGCGCAGACGCGAAACGTTATGGCGAATCTGTCGATTGTGCTAGCCGGCCTGGGTCTCGGTCTCGAGCATGTCGTCATGGCGCGCGTCTATCTCACCCGATTTCGCGAAGACTTCGCGGCGATGAACAGCGTCTATCGTAGCTTTTTTTCCGAAGGGAAGCTCCCCGCGCGCACCTGCGTCGGCGTGACAGGACTGGCCTACGACGCCCTGATCGAAATCGACCTTGTTGCGAAACGAGTGACGGGCGGCTGACGGCTCCGTGCGGCCGGGCTTCGACCCCGTTCTCGCGGCTCGGCCCGATAGGCGCGCCCCCCGGCGAAGGTCCACCTCCGGCGAAGCTCAATTCGGCCTCTGACGCTCCGCCGGAAAATCCATTGTTCGGTCGTGTCCGCGACGCCAAAACCATCCCGGCTCCCATATCGCGCTGACAAGCCGAGTGATTTCGGCTTTTGGCGACAAAAGCTTTTGGAGATCGGTATTCTATGCTATGGTTGTCCTCATCGAACGATTGGGCGGCGCGAGGGCGGCGGGCGAGGAAGACATGGACGAGGCCAGGCCGCTCGAGCGTTGTCGGGCGCGGTCGATATCCCGTCCGGAGACGGGCGTCCTGACGGACGCCCCGCGGACTGCACTGGCCGAGTCGCCGACCCGGGGTTACTGCGCGGCGGGCCGAAACATTTTTTTTCGGGTTACGGCCAAGCCGCGACCCGGCGCGACCACCCGGCCGAATGTCTCGCCCGGAAAAGGCTCTCCAAGCCCTTGAAAAGGCTCAAAATGGACTCGGACAGGACAAGGCGCTTTCTGACCCGCCAAAAGCCGCGGGCCGCGACCCTAGCGGGCCGCCGGGTCACCGGCCCCGGCGCCGCATGGCCAGCTGGCGGCCTGGGGTGTTGCATTGTGACGTATCTCCCAAGCCGGGAGACGCGGAGTTGAGAGATTACACACCGTCATCGCGAGCGAAGCGTGGCGACCCAGAGGAGCGTAGGGCGCCTACGGTCTCCTGGATCGCCACGTCGCCCTGTGGGCTCCTCGCGATGACGGCGTTGACGTCCAACTCTCGGGCCCCGATCCAGCCAGGCTTGGGAGTTAATTTGTGACAGTTTTGTGCGCTTAAGGCATTGAAATCATGTGAGGGGTGCCAGACCTGCATGATCCCTTCGACAGGACGCGGACCACGCCTTATGGCCGGCGTCTCCTCGTCAGGCGAAGCGGAATTCGCTCGCGTGGCGATAGGTTTCGCCCGGCCGCAGCACGGTGTCGGTGAAATGCCGGCGGTTCGGCGAATCGGGAAACGCCTGCGGCTCGAAGCAGAGGCCAGCGTGAGCCCCGTATCGCGCCCCGCCGAGACCGGCAGCCGGAACGTTAAGCGTCGCCGCGTCGTAGAACTGCACCCCCGGCTGGTCGCTGAAAAGCGACAGCGTGAGACCGTTGCGCGGCGAGCGCACCCGCGCGATCGGGGCGAGCCCGTCGGGCCCGAGGGCGTTCGCGGCGACGAAATTGGTGTCGTAGGCCGTTCCAGCCGCGTTGCGCACCAGCCGCGCCGCCCGGAAGTCGCAGGGCGTGCCGGCGACGGACCGTATTTCGCCGGTCGGGATGAGTTCGGCGTCGGCGGGCGTGTAGAAGTCGGCGAAGAGCGTCACCTCGTGATCCAGGATGTCCGGCGACCCGTCGAGGTTGAAATAGCCGTGGTGGGTCAGGTTGACCACCGTCGGCTTGTCGGCGGTCGCCGTCAATTCGACCCGCAGCGTCGCGGGTTCGAGGAGACGATAGACGCAGGTCGCCTTGAGCGCGCCCGGGAAACCGGCGTCGCCGTCGGGCGAATCGAGCGTCAAAGCGACAGACGCCTCGTCGTGGCTGGCGAGCGTCCAGATGCGCTTGCCGAAGCCGTGCGGTCCGCCGTGCAGCGTGTGCTTTTCGCCGGGCTTCCGATCGAGCGTGTGGGCGACGCCGTCGAGCACGAAGCGGCCTCCGGCGATGCGGTTGGCGTAGCGCCCCGGAACCGCGCCGAAACTGGGAGAGTGCGCAACGTAGTCCTCGATCGAGTCGAGGCCGAGCACGACCCGCTGCGACCCTCCGGCGGCCGGAACGATCAGATCGCGGACGACGGCGCCGTACGTCAGGATTTTCGCCTCGGCGCCGGCCTTCGACCGGATAATGGCCTCATGGACGGGAGCGCCATCGATCTCTCCGAACAGGCTTTTGGTCACGTCGCTCTCCCCTCAAATGCCGGCCGAGGAAAACTCGGCCGATCAGGCGGACGCCAACTCGGCCCGGATCGCTTCGAACACGTCGCGAAACATCGACTCGGTCAGCACGCCTGTGTTGGTGTTGTAGCGCGAGCAATGGTAGCTGTCGAAAAGAACGAGCCCGCGGGGTTTCAGCGCGTGCCGGGCGCCGTGCGCGAACGGGAATTCGGCGAGCCGGGCGCCCACCGCCCTGAGCAGGGTCTCGTGCGCCACCCGGCCGAGCGCCAGCGCAACCTTCGCCCGGCCAAGCGCTCCAATCGATTGCGTCAGATAGGTCCGGCAGGCGCCGATCTCCATCGGCGTCGGCTTGTTCTGCGGCGGCACGCAGCGGACCGCGTTGACGATGGCGCAGTCGATGAGCGTCAGGCCGTCGTCCGGCCGGCGATCGTAGACGCCGGCGGCGAAGCCGTATCGGCTCAGCGTCGCGTACAGCAGGTCGCCGGCGTAATCGCCGGTGAACGGCCGTCCGGTGCGGTTGGCGCCGCGCAGACCCGGCGCCAAGCCGACGATCACCAGCCGCGCGTCCGCAGCGCCGAACGATGGCACCGGTCCATTCCACCAGTCCGGATATGCGGCGCGATTGGCCGCCCGGAACGCCGTCAGACGCGCACAAACTCCGCAGTCCCGACCGGGACCGACGTCAAACGCCATCGCCAGGTTGCGCCTCTATTCGCGCACGGGCTCTTCGACAGGCTGCTGCGCCGGAGCGAAGTGGTTGCGGCGATGGTTTTCCGTCCGCACCGGCCGCTCCGCAGGGTCGCGTCCGATCCGGGCCACGAGTTGCGTAAGGTCGATGAACTCGTCGGCCTGGCGGCGCAACTCGTCGGCGACCATCGGCGGCTGGGTCGAGATCGTCGACACCACCGCGACCCGGACGCCCTTGCGCTGCATCGCTTCGACCAGCGAACGGAAGTCGCCGTCACCCGAGAACAGAACCATCAGGTCAATATGCTCGGCCATCTCCATTGCGTTGACCGCAAGCTCGATGTCCATGTTGCCTTTGACCTTCCGGCGACCTGTCGAGTTCGACAAATTCCTTGGTCGGCTTGGTGACCACAGCGTAGCCATTGTAGTCGAGCCAGTCCACCAGCGGCCGGATTGAGGAATATTCCTGATCGTCGACCAAAGCGGTGTAGTAGAATGCGCGAATGAGGCGGCCCTTGGCCTGAAACTCCTTCAGCAGACGTTTGTAGTCGATGTCGAACCCAAGCGCTTTCGCGCTCGCATACAGATTAGCGCCGTCGATGAAGAGGGCGATCCGTTCCACTGTAGACATTTTACGTTTCTTTTCGATAATTAGCCAACCGCGCCTCCGTCTTTGTGACGCGTCGTTGACAAGACATCATCCAAAAACAACGATCAAGCCTGATTTTGCGATCATGGCAAAAGCGCACATCAAAATCGGCGACAGATTTCCGTGCGCTTATTTACATGTCCTCGACGCCGATCGAGCTGCAAACATTCAAGACCGTCGGGGCGATTCTCCTAATATCGAACTATCGCAGCAAAAGAGAAGAGGCAAATCGCGAATTGACGCGTGGCGGGCTGCAGGCTCTGCTGGGGCCGTCGCGGGCGCTGGGGTTGGCGCGCCCGCTGACCGATCCCGGTTTGGGGAGCGCCAACCGAAGACCTGGAAAATACAATGAAGCTCGTTCGTTACGGAAAAGCGGGAAAGGAAAAACCGGGCCTGATCGACGAGGCCGGCGAGCTGCGCGACCTCAGTGAGGTGATCGGCGAGATCGACGCCGACACTCTTGGCGCCCGCGCGCTGGCGCGCCTCATAAGACTCAAGCCTGAGGCCTCGCCCACCGTTCGCGGCGCAACGCGAATCGGCCCCTGCGTGGCGGGCGTGCGGAACTTTGTCGCGGTCGGCCTTAACTACGCCGATCACGCCGCCGAAACCGGCGCCGCGGCGCCAAAGGAGCCGGTGCTGTTCAACAAGGCGCCGTCCTGCATCGTCGGACCCAACGACGACATCGTGGTCCCCAGGGGGTCGACCAAGCTCGACTGGGAAGTGGAGCTCGCTGTCGTGATCGGCACGCGCGCAAGCTACGTCGACGAGGCCGACGCCCTGAACCATGTGGCCGGCTACTGCCTCTGCAACGACGTTTCCGAACGCGCGTTCCAGATCGAGCGCGCCGGCCAGTGGATGAAGGGCAAGAGCTGTCCGACCTTCGGTCCGCTGGGTCCGTGGCTGGTGACGCCCGACGAGATCGGCGACGTCCAGAACCTCGACATGTGGCTCGACGTCAACGGCGAACGGATGCAGAGCGGTTCGACCTCGACCATGATCTTCGGGGTGAAGACCCTTGTCTCGTACATCTCGCAGTTCATGATCCTCGAACCCGGCGACGTCATCACGACGGGCACGCCGGCGGGCGTCGGCCTTGGCAAGAAGCCCCCGGTCTTCCTCAAGGCGGGCGACACGGTTTCGCTCGGCATCGACGGCATCGCACGGCAGGCGCAGCGCGTCGTTGCCGTCTCCGAGGCGTGAGGACAACATGAGACGCGTCGGGTCGTGGACGGGTGTCGCGCTCGCTGCGGCTTACGGGCTCGTCTTCATCGCCCTCTATCTCGACTGTCAGCGGCGCGCCGGAACGTGGTTCGCCGACCTGCCGCTGGTGCTGGCCGCCCTGCCCTTCACCTTGACGATGCGGGCGCTGAACGGTGGCGGGTACGACTTCGCCGGCGACATGACCGGCCGGGTGGCCGCGGCGGGGCTGTTTGGCTCAGCGCTCGCCTACGTGGCGGGATTTGTTGTGGAAAAGGTTGCGCGGGCGGCGATTTGCGCGGCGCGATCTCTTGGGCCGGGTCGCTGACCCGGCCGCGGCGCGCTCCAAAAAGGGTCCTTCAGGACTGACGTCTCCCGACGGACTTTGGGGCGCGCCTGACAATTCGGCGCAGACCGCGAACGGAGATTTGCCATGAAGTCGTATCGCAAGGACCTGTGGTTCGAGACGCCGGGGCGGAGGGCGTTTCTCAATATCACGCCGCAAGTGGAGGCGGCGCTTCAGGAAAGCGGCGTTCGGGAGGGCCTCGTCCTCGTCAACGCGATGCACATCACGGCCTCCGTCTTCATCAACGACGACGAGCGCGGGCTGCACGCCGATTACGACGTGTGGCTGGAAAAGCTCGCGCCGCACGAGCCGGTCTCGGCCTACCGTCACAACCGGACCGGCGAGACAACGCCGACGCCCACATGAAGCGCCAGGTCATGGGCCGCGAGGTCGTGGTCGCCGTCACCGAGGGCCGGCTCGACTGCGGCCCGTGGGAACAGATCTTCTACGGCGAGTTCGACGGCGGCCGGCGCAAGCGCGTGCTGGTCAAGATCATCGGCGCGTGAGCGTTAGTCCTGAACAAAAGGCTTTGTCTGGGCGTTGAGTGCGCGAGTAATTCGCGACCGCAACCGTTCCAGTTCATGGCGATGCATCGGCACCGCAATATTATCTTGGCCGTCGATTGCCGCAAGAAATGTCAAGACTGCAACATCATCGCTGATGATCACGTCGGCGCTGTGCGATTGAAAATTGAGGATGGATTCGGGCATGTCGGTCTCCAATTCGGAAAATCATACGGTCCGTCAGCGGCTTTGTCAGGGTTATAATCGCCTCTGAAAAGCGGTCGGCGACCGCATTCCGCGCGCCGAGCGGCCGCCCCGCGTCCGTCACACAATCCTGCTATCCTGATGTTGAAGTTATCAAACTCACGGGGCCGCCCATGCGCATCGAACCAGTGTTCCTCTTCGATCTCGACGGCACGCTGGTCGACAGCGTCTATCAACACGTGCTCGCCTGGAAGGAGGCGCTGGATGCGGAGGGCATCGACATTTCCGTCTGGCGTATTCACCGCAAGATCGGCATGAGCGGCGGCCTGTTCACCAACCAGCTCGTGCGCGAGACGGGCGTTCCGATCGACGAGGAGCGCGGCGAGCGCCTGCGCAAGGCCCATGCGCGCGCCTACCAGCGGATGGGCGATCACATCCGCCCCCTGCCGGGCGCGCGCGACCTGCTCGCCTGGCTGACCAGCGTCGGCATTGCCTGGGCGATCGCCACCAGCGGCCGCTTCGAGACCGCCTCCGTCAACCTCAGGGCGCTCGGAGTCGATCCCGACAAGTCTCCGGTCGTCACCCGCGATCAGGTCAAATACGCCAAACCCGATCCCGACCTCTTCCTCGCCGCCGCCGAGCGCCTCGGCGCGCCGATCGAGACAGCGGTCGTGGTCGGCGACAGCATCTGGGACATGCTGGCCGCCGCGCGCTGCCGGGCGCTCGGCGTCGGCCTGCTCAGCGGCGGCTACGGCGCCGAGGAACTGCAGAAAGCCACCGCCTTCCGCGTCTACGAAGACCCGGCCGACATGCTGGCGCATATCGACGAGCTGGGCGGGCGGCGGTAGGGCAGCCGGTCGCGACAGGGCAGCCGATGCCGCGCCAGCCTTCGGCGACGGGAGGCGTCGCGGATTGACGCTCGCGGCCGATTCCAGGGACTTAGGCGCCAAAACCTGCAACTTTCGACGCTCGTTGCCCGGCCGCGGCGGCGAACACTGTCTCCTTGGCGAGAAGCGATGCGACGCGCGTCGCTCCGACGCCGAGGTCGAGTTACTAATAATTTCAATATGTTACGGTCTATAATTACATTGAAACATCATTATAGCCTTGTAACATCTGGATTTTCGTCTCGCGGACCGCGCAGGGTTGCGGCCGGTCGCGCCGTCAGGGCGGCGAGACGCCGCCCGTCCGAGCCGCCTAGGCGGCGTCGCGCAACGGCATGGCGACGCTACCGCTTGTTGTTGCGTTTGCGGTAGACGACATGGCGGCGGTGAGGATCGCCCGGTTCGTGGCGCTGGTCGTCGAAGTCATCGGCCGGGTCGCGGGTAATGCCGATCCGCTCCATCACGCGCCCCGACGGGGCGTTTGCCGCGACCGCATAGGCGACCATCTCCTCGAGTCCGAGCGTCGCGAAGCCGTGCGTGAGCGCGGCGCGCGCTCCTTCCGTCGCATAGCCTTGCCCCCAATAGGCGCGGGCGAGGCGCCATCCGGCCTCGACCGCAGGCGAGAACAGCAGGTCGGACGGGGCGTGTTTCAGCCCGATGAAGCCGATGAAGGGCGCGACCCCTGGCGCCTCGACGGCCCAGAAGCCGAAGCCCTGCGTGTCGACGTGCCTCCGCAGCCTCGTGGCTTCCGCGTCGCTTTCTTGACGGCTGAGGGTTGAGGGCCAGTAGCGGCGCACGTCCGGATCGGCGTTCAGCGCGGCGTAGCGCGCGAAATCGTCGTCCCGCCAAGGCCGGAGGATCAGCCGCGGCGTCTCGATCACGATGGCGGGCATGGAACGCCTCCTCCGGGCGCGGACGTCGGCCGGAGACCGAACTATCTTGCGGCCGTTTCTCTTGGCAAATGACCGCTGGTCACTTATAATGACCATTAGTCATTTTGATGGAGGCGCATATGGCGAAGATCCGGAAGACGGCCCTGGTGACAGGCGCGTCTAGCGGATTGGGCGTGGAGTTCGCTGGCGAGCTTGCGCGCCGCGGCTATGATCTCGTGCTGACGGCGCGGTCCGCCGGGCCGATGGAGAGGCTGGCGGCGGAGCTTCGGCAAAGCCTTGGCGTCGACGTCGCGGTCGAACCGCTTGATCTCGCAAGGCCCGACGGCGGGGCCGAACTCGTTGCAAAGCTTGCCGCGCGCGGCATCGCGCCGGACATCCTCATCAACAACGCCGGCTTCGGCATCCATGAGCCGTTCGTGGACCACGACGCCGCGCGGCTGCACGAGATGCTTGAGCTCAACATTGTGGCGCTCACGGAACTGAGCCGCGTCTTTGGCAAGCAGATGGCGAAGCGAGACAGCGGACACATTCTCCTCGTCGCAAGCGTCGTCTCCTTTCAGCCCTATCCCCTGCTCGCGGCCTACGCGGCGTCCAAGGCCTACGTCCGGTCGCTCGGGGAGGCGCTGAACGTCGAACTCGCCCCGAAAGTCGGCGTGACCGTCCTGTCTCCGGGCCTCATGGACACGGGGTTCAACGCCGCCTCCGGCTTCAGGACCCCGGAGTCCTTTCGCAGGGCGGTGCTCGCGCCGGCCGAGGTCGCGAAGATTGGGCTCGACGCGATGTTTCACGGACGGTCGAGCGTCGTCGCGGGGCGGCTGAACACGCTCATGGCTTTCACGCAACGCTTTCTTTCGCGGGACTTTGCGGCCAGATGTGCGCTCCGGCTGTCGCGGGCGTGAGGAGGGGCTTGATCGCGAAGCGCGCGTACGACGAGACGGCAAAGGAGGCGCGGCGGCAGGCGATTCTCGACGCAGCCGACCGCCTGTTCGCCGAGGCTTCCGACGGTTTGCCGAGCGCGGCCGAGATCGCCGAGGCCGCCGGGCTGGCGAAGGGAACGGTCTATCTCTACTTCGACACGAAAGAAGATATTTTCGCCGCGCTTCTGCTCGAAGGCTGGGGTCGCGCAATGGACGCGCTCGAGGAGAGTTTTGTCGAGGCGGGGCGTTCGCGCGAAGCGCTGCCGGTGTTCCTTTCCCGGTTTGTGGCGATGATGAAGGGACGGCCAAACCTGATGCGTCTCGACGCCTACGATAATGGAATGCTCGAACGAAAGATGACCTCGGCGGCGGTGATCGCGTTCAAGACCGCGTTTCTCGCCCGTCTCGAGCGGGTTGGCGCTGTGCTTGACGACGCGCTCGGCCTGAATGCCGGAAGCGGCCTCAAGCTTCTCGCTCGGTCCCATGCGATCACGCGGGGGCTGTGGCAAACTGTCGGCTCCCCGGCCGGCGCAGAGTCCGCAGCGAACAGTCTCGACGCATTCGCGGAGGAGCTGCTCGAAACGCTGACCCACTACTGGCGGGGCGCGCTCTCCGAAGCCAGCGCCGGCGAAGCGCCGAGGCTGTAGGGCCATGACCCTATGAAGGCGCCGCGCGGTCGCCGACAGCGCCGAGTCGGGGTGGAGGGCCCCGCGACGTTCGATGCCGCGCGCGGTCGAATTCGGCCTGAGCGCGTTCCAGTTCGGGGCCATAGGTCAGCGCCCACTCGTAGAGTGCGACGAAGGGCTGCTGGAGCGACCGGCCGAGCGGGGTGATCGTGCATTCGACGCCCACAGGCGACGTCGGCAGCACGTCCCGTCGGACCAGTCCGTTGCGCTCCAAGCGTTTCAGGGCGTCGGGGAGCGCCTTATGCGTGATGCCATCGAGACGGCGCATGATTTCGTTGAAGCGCGATGGCCTCGAGCATAGGACGGTCAGGATCAGCACTGACCACTTGCTGGCGATCTGCTCCAGGATCGGCCGCGTTTTTTGTGCGTCGATCAGCGCCTCGTCGACGTTATCTCTCCCCGGAGGGGACGCCGTGCCCGCCTCGACCGGCGGTTCTTCGATGGTCTGTCGCATAGATGTGATCGGCACGAAGGGCTACGGCGTCTACGGCGCCAGCAAGGCGGCGGTGCGCTCGCTCGCCCGGACATGGGCGAACGAACTCGCCCCCAAGGGCATCCGCGTCAATGTCGTCAGTCCCGGTCCGATCGATACCGCCATGTTCGCCAAAGCCTCGGACGAGTTGCGCGGCGCTGTCACCACGCTCATCCCACTCGGCCGCCTCGGCAGACCTGAGGAGGTCGCCGCCGCGGCCCTCTTCCTGGCGAGCGACGACAGCAGTTT
Source organism: uncultured Alphaproteobacteria bacterium (assembly GCA_963822215.1). GTDB lineage: Bacteria > Pseudomonadota > Alphaproteobacteria > Rhizobiales > Beijerinckiaceae > Roseiarcus. Next base: position 794,600 of record CAWGGX010000003.1, on the reverse strand, counting down.
CACCACCGGCGCTGAACTCTGCGTCGACGGCGGCATGGCCCAGGTCTGAGGCGCCAGTCGCGCCGGGGCGCGACGCGCCGCTTGGCGCCCGCGCGCTGGGCGTACCCGGCTCACACCCCCGTCGGGTGGTAGTTCGGGCTCTCGCGGGTGATCGCCACGTCGTGGACGTGGCTCTCGCGTAAGCCGGCGTTGGTGATCCGCATGAACTCGGCCTTGCGCTGGAAGACTGGGATCGTCTCGGCCCCGACATAGCCCATCGCGGCCCGCAAGCCGCCGGCGAGTTGGTGGAGGATCGCTTCGACCGGGCCGGCATAGGGCACCTGGCCTTCGACACCCTCGGGTACGAGCTTCATCTGGTCCCGGACGTCCTGCTGGAAGTACCGGTCCGCCGAGCCCCGCGCCATCGCGCCGAGCGAGCCCATGCCGCGGTAGCTCTTGTATGAGCGGCCCTGGTAGAGGAACACCTCGCCCGGGCTCTCGTCGGTGCCGGCGAGCAGCGAGCCGATCATCGCGCAATCCGCGCCGGCCGCGATCGCCTTGGCGAGGTCGCCGGAATATTTGATGCCGCCGTCGGCGATCACCGGCACGTCCGCCGCCCGCCCCGCCTCGGCCGCCTCGAGGACGGCGGTAAGCTGCGGCACGCCGACGCCCGCCACGATCCGGGTGGTGCAGATCGAGCCCGGCCCAATGCCGATCTTGATCGCGTCGGCCCCGGCGTCGATCAAGGCCTGCGCCCCGTCTCGAGTCGCCACATTGCCGGCGATGACAGCGACCTTGTTGGTCGCCCGCTGGATGCGGCGGACCTGTTCCAGCACCTGCTCGGAATGGCCATGCGCGGTGTCGACGACAAGGCAGTCGACCCCGGCCGCCATCAAAAGCTCGGCGCGAGCGAAGCCCTTGTCGCCGACCGTGGTGGCGGCGGCGACCCGCAGGCGCCCATCCAAGTCCTTGGCGGCGTACGGGTGCGCCGTCGCCTTCTCGATGTCCTTGACGGTGATCAGGCCGACGCAGCGGCCCGCCTCGTCGATGACCACCAGCTTCTCGATCCGGTGCTGGTGCAGGAGCCGGCGCGCTTCCTCGCGGCCGACCCCCTCCCCGACCGTGATCACCTTGCGCGTCATCAGCTCGGTCACCGGCTGGCGCGGATCTTCGGCGAAGCGGACGTCGCGGTTGGTCAGGATGCCCACGAGCTTGCCGGGCTTGCCGTCCGGGCTCGGCTCGACCACCGGAATGCCCGAGATCGACGCCCGCTTCATCACCGCCAGCGCATCGGCGAGCGTCGCGTCGGGGAAGATGGTGATCGGATCGACGACCATGCCGCTCTCGAAGCGCTTGACCTTGCGCACCTCCTCGGCCTGGTCGGCGGGCTCGAGATTGCGGTGGATGACGCCGATGCCGCCCGCCTGCGCCATGGCGATGGCGAGCCGCGCCTCGGTGACGGTGTCCATCGCCGCGGAAATGATCGGCAGGTTCAGGGCGATCGTGCGGGTGAGACGGGTCGCCACATTGACGGCCCCCGGCATGACCGTCGAGTGGCCCGGCCTGAGCAGGACGTCGTCGAACGCCAGCCCCATGGGAAAGCCGCTGTTCGCATTCGCCATCGCCATCGTCCTTTGTCGGGTTGCGGCGCGCCGGCCGCCTGATGGCGCGGCTGCCTACCACGCCTGGGCGCAAGTTCCTAGCGCGGGACGATTTGAGGCTCGCTCTCGGTCCGCCAGCGACAATCCGGATTCCCTGCTAGCAGGGAATTTTTTTCCCCGCGGTCGGCGCTCCGTTCCTGAAAGCCCTGCAATATCATGGTGTTGCCGGCTATACAACCCATCGGTTGCGGGGCGGCGCGGGCGCGGAACAGGGAATTTCAAACGACCAGAACAGGGAATTATCAGGTGATTTCGCCGCGGATCAGGGAAAGAACAGGTGGCGAAAACGGGGGCGCAAGACCGGGTGCGGCCAGGTTGCAGGCCGCGGTCGGGATTCCCTGCTCCGGCGGGGAAAGAGAAGAGCCGCCCCTGAAACTCGCCGCCATTGGACGGCGCGCGTCCCGCGCGCCTTAGGTTGGGCGGCGGGACGCCGCCCGTCCGTCGGACGCCGCCCGTCCGAACCCGGGACGCCGCCCGTCCGTGGGGCGCCGCCTGTCCGGGCTCAGAGGTCGTGCAGCAGGCGCAGGAAGACCCGCGCGCCGATCCCGATCAGGGCGTCGGGAAAATCGTAGTCCGGATTGTGCAGTCCCGGTGAGCTTTCCCCAGCGCCGAGCAGCATAAGGGCGGAGGGCGCGGAGCGGCCGAAGACGCCAAAATCCTCCGACGCCAGCATCGGCTGTCCGGTCTCGCCGCACGGGACGCCCTCCGCTTGAAGCGCGGCGGAAAGCCGGGCCACCGCCGCCGGCGCGTTGTGGCAATGGGCGAACACGTCGGAATACCGAAACGACAGCGTCAGGCCTTCCGCGCCCGCGGTCTCCCGCGCGAGCCCCTCCGCTTCGCCGCAGAGGCTTGCCATGCGGGCGTCGGTCAGGGTTCTGAGCGTCGCCCACAGCTCCGCCTCGCCCGGCGCGACGCCAAAGCTGCGCGCGCCCATTTCGGCATGGGTGACCGTGACCATTGCGAAACCATCGTCGAGCGGCCCGGGGCGGCCGAGCGCGGTCAAAGCGGGCATCAGCCGGGCGAGCGCCGCCATCGGCGAAACCCCCTGCCCCGGCGCGCTGGCGTGCGCCGCCCGGCCGCCGAGCGCAATCTTGAGGCCGCGCGAAGCGCAGGCGACCGGCCCGGCCTTGAGCGCGGCGCTGCCGAGCGGCAGGCCCGGCATGTTGTGCAGGGCGAATGAGAGATCCGGGGCGATGGTCGCAAACTTCGGATCGGCGATCACCGCCTCGGCCCCGCTCCCGTCCTCCTCCGCCGGCTGAAACATGAGCACGGCGCGGCCGCGCCTCGGGCGCTGCGCGGCGAGCCCGCGCCCGACCGCCGCGAGGATCGCCATATGGCCGTCGTGGCCGCAAAGGTGCGCGCGGCCCGGGTGGGTCGAGCGATGGGCGAAGGTCGAGACCTCCTCGATCGGCAGCGCGTCGAGCTCGGCGCGGATCAGCACGGTCGGCCCGGGCGTGGCGCCGTCGTAGACCAGCGCGAGCCCGTGCCCGCCGAGATCCGTGACGATCCGGTCCGGCCGCGTGGGGCTGAGAAAATGCAGGACCGCCCGAGCGGTCTCCCGCTCCTCGCCCGAGAGCTCCGGCGCGCGATGGAGCGCCTTCCGCCACGCGGCAAGCTCATTGAGGTCCGCCTCGCTCAAAGACATCGGCGGCCTCCTGGCCTGGGGCGGAAGCAATGGAGATGGACGCGCACGTCAAACCCTCACCCGGCGCTTCGCGGCGCTTTCCCCAAGGGAAGGGCCGCCCCTCTCCTTGTAGCCCGTCGAAAGACACGCATTCTCCCGGACTCCTCAGAGGCGCCAATCTCACGCTTGGCGCCCTGTCAGTCCAGTCGGCCGACGGCTGGAGTCGACCCAGCGCGAACCTTCCGGTTGATCCAATGAATGGTCGGATTGCGCAAACACCGGCCATTCGCCGACGGTTTGGCGAACGAGTCAGATCCAACTTCCCTCTTGACTAGCCCGAGGCTCATTCCTTGGGCTTGGCAGCCAACCAGCGCCTGCGGCGCGCCATTATGGATGAAAATGGTGGCGGCGCGGGCCGATTTGTCAGAGTCTTTGCGACGGGCGATCGTGCAAGGCTGACAAAACTGCGGTGGCTTGCGACCCCGATTGGCAGTCCGGCCCGCGCTGCATAGAGGTACCATTCTTTGTCGCCCCCGGGAACGGGGAGCACGCGTGGCAGTGTCTCGACTATACCTGCGGCGTCACGGTCGCCTTCCCCTGGATGGAGGCGAGGATGGAGGTCATCATTGAGCGGTGTTGCGGGGTGGACGTGCATCAGGAGACGGTCGTCGCCTGCGTCTTGATCGGCGCCCCGGGCGAGCGGCCGAGGAAGGAGATCAGGACCTTCCGGACGATGACGCGCGATCTGGAGGCGTTGCGGGACTGGTTGCAAGAGCTTGGGGTGACGCACGTCGGGATGGAGAGCACCGGCGTTTACTGCGCCCGGTCTATGCCGTCCTCGAGGGGTGTTTCGAGCTGATCGTCGGCAACGCCCGGCACATCCGTAACGTGCCGGGTCGCAAGACCGATGTGAAGGACGCCGAGTGGATCGCCGATCTGGTCCGCCATGGGCTGATCGCCAAGAGTTTCGTCCCACCGGCGCCGCAGCGCGAGTTGCGCGAGTTGCTGCGCTATCGCCGCAAGCTGGTGGAGAGCCAGGCGGCCGAGCGCAACCGGCTCCTGAAGCTCCTGGAGACGGCCAACATCAAGCTGGCCAGCGTCGCCAGCGACGTCTTCGGGGTTTCCGGGCGCGCCATGTTGAAGGCTCTGATCGAGGGCGGCGCCTCGGCCGAGGCGATGGCGGACCTTGCCAGAGGGCAATTGCGCCGTAAGCGGGACGATCTGGTTCTGGCGCTCGAAGGGCGGATGGAGGAGCATCACCGCTTCCTCCTGGCGATGCAACTGCGCCGGCTCGAAGCCATTGAGGCCGACATCGCAGCGCTCGACCTGCGCATTGACGAGCGGCTCGAGCCCTATCGCGCGCCGCACACGCTCCTGATGCAGATTCCGGGCGTCGACTGGGTGGTCGCGGCCGTGCTGATCGCCGAGATCGGCGTCGACATGAGTGTATTCCTGAGCGTCTATCATTTGTCGGCCTGGGCGGGCGTCTGTCCCGGCAACCATGAGAGCGCCGGCAAGCAGAAGAGCGGCCGCGCCCGCAAGGGCAATGTCCATCTGCGCACCATGCTCGTCGGCGCCGCGATTTCCGCGGCGCGAACCAAGGGCAGCTATCTCAAGGACAAGTATCACCGCCTCAAGGCGCGCCGCGGCGCCTTGCGCGCAGCGCTCGCCATCGCTCACAAAATCCTCGTCTCCGCCTATCACATGCTCGCCAAAAACCTGCCCTATCGCGATCTCGGCGAAGCCTATCTCGACCAGATCAGCCAGACCCGAACCGTCGCCAACCTCAAACGGCGTCTCGAGCGCCTCGGCTACAACGTCACCCTCGAACCAAAGGCCGTGCCCGCATGACCCCATATCCACGCTGAAGCCATTTTCGTGGCAGGCTTCTTGGCCGGCGCGGCGGCAGCGGGAGCTGACGGCGTCGCCGCTTGGGGCGCTGCCGCGGCTGGCGACGGAGCCGGCGCCGGCGCGGCCGGGCCGGCCCGCTCCCCTCGAGGCCCACCGACACGCCGAACAGCCGCCACTGGCCGTCGACAGGCGCATAGAGAAGCTCGAATTTCACCTGCGCCGGCACGGACGGGAAGAAGCCCGCCATGCGCATCATGCCGTTGCTTTCGATCTCAGGCAGCACGGTCAGTTGCGGCTCCAGCACGGCGACGCCGGCGAGGTCGATCCTTTCGCGCCGCAAATTGGCGAAGATGTCGCCAAGCCGCGCCGGGTTGTTCGTCGCCTGGAAACCGGGCGCGCCGAGGTCGCGGAGCACCGTGTAATTGCCGGTCTTGTTGGCTTGGTCGAGGGCGAGAAGCGTCGAGCGGATCAGGATCAGGACGCCGTTGCGGTCGATCTGGGCGGGCTTCGGCTCCTGCGCGGGCTTAATGTCCTCAGCGACCGCAAGCCCGATCGCGCTGACGGCCCAGAGCGCCGCAAGCGCCAGAGCGCGCAATCTAAGCGTCATGCTACCACGCGAACGTCACGCCCGCGCGGCCGCCGACATCGCCCTTGGTGAGGCCGACGCCGACGCCGCCGTTGATCACGACGTTGTCGCTCACGCGGAGGTAGGCCGTCGCGCCGAAGGCGTTGGTTCCGTGATAGCCGCCCCAGTTGGCCGAGATCGCGAATTTCTTGTTGTCCGGCAGCACGCCGCCACTCGCCGCGAGCGCGATCGCCGAGCCCTCGTAGGCGCGGATCAGGCCGCTCTGCAGGGCTGCGACGTTGCCGTACAAGTTGGCGACATTGGCGTTCAAGGCGTTGACCGAATTGTAGAGGTTGCCGATGTCCTGCACGCCGTATTGCGTTGCTGCGAGGTGGCCGGCAGTGTCGGTGGTGACGAAATAGGTTGAACCGTTCTGGGCGGCGAGGCTTGCGGAGGACGTCAAACCGGGCATCGCATAGGTTGTCGCGGACGACCCGATTGCGATCTGATTCGGCGCCGTCGCCTTCGCGCCAGGCCCAATCGCGATAGCGCCGGCGGCGGTCGCGCTCGCGCCCTCGCCGATAGCGACAGCGCTGGCGCCCGTCGCCGTCGAGTTTTCGCCGAGCGCGATCGCCGCATTGCCGGTCGCCGCGTTCGCATTGCCGATCGCCAGCGCGCCGTTGCCGTTGGCCGTGTTGTTCGCGCCGACAGCGACCGCGCCCGTCCCCGTCGCCACGTTGGGATCGCCGATCGCGACCGCGCCGTTCCCGGTCGCCTGCTGCTGCAAGCCGAGCGCAACAGCCCCGCTTCCGCTGACGACGTTCGACTTGTATCCCATCGCAATCGCGCCCTGACCGGCGGCCGCCTGGACGGTCGACTGATCGCCGATCGCGACGGTGCTGGCGGCCGCCGCCTGGCTCAAAAGGCCGGCGGCGAAGGAATCGACGCCCGACGCGCTCGCGCCCAAGCCGACGGCGGTCGAGCCTATCGCCGACGCGGCCGCACCCGTACCGAGGGCGGTCGAGCCGATTCCCGTCGCGGAAGAGACCAAGCCCAGCGCGGTCGCGGAATTCTGCGTCGCGCTCGCTCCCGCGCCCAGCGCCGTCGAGAAATTGCCCGATGCCGACGAGCCCGTGCCGATGGCCACGGCCTCCGCCCCGCTCGCGGTGGAGAATGAGCCGCCGGCAAACGAATTGCCGCCCGACGCCGCCGCGTGCGAGCCGACGGCGACGTCATCTACGTTCGTTGCGGTCGCCGTGTCGCCGAAGGCCAGCCCGCCCGCGGCGCTGACCGTGCTCGCATTGCCGAGCGCGACCGAGCCCTGGCCGACAGCGGTGTTGCCGTTGCCCAGCGCCACCGCGCCCTGCGCGGCGGTCGTCCCACCCGTGTTGCCCGCGGCGACATTGGTTGAGCCGATTGCGACCGCGCCCGTGCCGTTGGAAATATTGGGGTCGCCGAGCGCCACGGCGCCGTTCCCGGTCGCGGTCTGGAAGTTGCCGATCGCCACCGCGCCGTTGCCGGTGGCGCCGCCCGGACCCGATCCGTCCGAGCCGATCGCGACGGCGCCGGTTCCGGAGGAGTTCTGGCCGAGGCCGAGCGCGACCGCGCCGCCGCCGGTGGCGGCGATGCTGTTGCTCGAGCTGGCGCTGCCATAGGCGCCGAACGCCACCGCGCCGTTGCCCCCGGCGATCGCGCCGTTGAAGCTGGCGCCGCCTTGCGCGAACGACCCTGAGCCGATCGCCACGTCGTTGGTGTTGGCAGCTTCCGTGTTGGTGCCGAGCGACACCGAATAGTCGCCGAGCGCCTGGGCGCCGAAGAAGAGGCCGGCTCCGCTGCCGATCGCCAGCGAGTTCGAGCCCGAAACGACCGCGCCGTGGTTGCCTCTGGCGTCGCCGCCGCCGATCGCGATGGCGTTGGTGTTGCTCGCCGCCGCGCCGGCACCGCCGCCGGTTGCGCCGCCGAAGGCGATCGACCCACTTGCGCTGGCGGCCGCGCCTGCGCCCGCCCCGGTCGAGCCGCCGATGGCGATTGCATTGTTGGCGCCGAAAGCGTTGGCCGTGGCGCCGTTGCCGGCGCCGGCGATGGCGATCGAAGCCGTGCCGGCGGCCGCTGCCGCATTGCCGGGACCATTGGTGCCGCCGATCGCGATTGACGCGTCGCCGCCCGCGCCCGCCCCGGAGCCGCTGCCGCTGGTCGACGAGCCGCCCACCGCGACTGAGGCGGCGCCGCTGCCAAGGGCGCCTTGCGTCCCGCCGCCGCCGACCGCGGTTGCGCCGCTGCTGACCGTAAAGCTGTTCGCGCCAACGCCGGTGGAGTAAGCGCCTTGGACGAAGGAGAAGTCGCCGACCGCGGTTGAATTGCTAGCCGTACCGGCCGCCTCGCCCCCGAGGGCGGTCGATCCGCCGGCATTAGCCCGGGTTAGATTGCCGACCGCCGTCGCGTTGCCGCCGGTAGCGTTTGCAGTGGCGCCGCAAGCCGTGTTGGTGGCGTCGCCATTGTCGTTGCCCGCGGGGTTTGGGCCGGTCCCGCCGTTCGAACATTCGACCGCCCAAGCGACAGTCGGCGAGAGCGCTATGCCGGCCGCTATGACAACGCCCCCAAGCGCCGCGCCCGCGAGCGCGCTGGTCGAGAGCAGCGCCCGTCTCGTCGCCCTTCCAGGTCGGCGCAGCGCAGCCCGTGAAAGCGAATCCGTCCCGGAGAAACGATTGCAATCCATCGGCGAATCCCCAGCGCGAGAGCGCGTATTCTTGTCCAATGCTTACCCTATCAGCACGCCTCTTGGGAGAGGCCGGAACAGATTTCGACACATGAAAGTCGTCAGTTTGACGGAATCTTAGCAACCGTTGCCCGATCGTCACACTCCGCCACGCGAGTCATTGCCGTGGGCCAAGCCGCTCGGTCCGCGGGACGCCATTGGCGCCGTGTGCAAAAGCGACCCGCCGTCTACTCCGAACGAAGCGAGAGCAACCGCGAAGTCCATCGGCCGCAATTAGGGATGTCCGGTACGTCGACTCCGGACGTTCGATCGGTCGCGACGAATTCGCGGTCTCCGCCCATCTGCGCCCTTGTCGGTCGGGCGCCGCGCGTTGGATTTGAATCCTTGGGGCAGACCTGCAGGGCGAGGGCTCGCGGGGCGCATCCGCGTTCCCCTCGCTTTCGGGTCAGACGGGCCGATGGCGCAGCAGCATGCCGTAGAGGTCGCGCGGATCGTCCGGGTCGGCGAGCAGGTCGAGGTGGACGAAATGCCCGGTCCGCTCGAGCTGGTCGCGGATGTAGCGCAGCGCCGAAAAGTCCTCGATGGCGAAGCCGACGCCGTCGAACAAGGTGATCTGCCGCGCGTCCCGCCGCCCGGGCGCCTGACCGGTGAGGACCTGCCAGAGCTCGGTCACCGGGTGGGCGCGGTCGAGCTGCTGGATCTCGCCCTCGATTCGGGTTTGGGGCGTGTATTCGACGAAGATGTCCGAGCGCAGGAGAATGTCGCGAGCGAGCTCGGTCTTGCCCGGGCTGTCGCCGCCGATCGCGTTGAGGTGAACCCCGGCCCCGATCATGTTGTCGGTCAGGATGGTGGCGAAGCGCTTGTCGGCGGTGCAGGTGGTGATGATCTCGGCCCCGAGGATCGCCTCCTCGCTCGACCGGCAGGAGACGACCGCGAGGCCTGACCCCGCGAGGTTCGCCGCGGCCTTGCGCGTCGCCTTCGGGTCGATGTCGTAGAGCCGCACCGCTTCGACGCCGCACAGCGCCTTGAAGGCCAGCGCCTGGAATTCGCATTGCGCGCCGTTGCCGATGATCGCCATCGTTCGGGCGCCCGGCGGCGCAAGCGCCCGGCCGGCAAGCGCCGAGGTCGCCGCGGTGCGCAGCGCGGTCAGGATCGTCATTTCGGAGATCAGCATCGGATAGCCGCTGTCGACGTGGGAGAGCACGCCGAAGGCGGTGACCGTCTGCAGGCCCGCGGCGACGTTCTTCGGGTGGCCGTTGACGTATTTGAAGCCGTAGGTCGCTCCGTCGCTGGTCGGCATGAGTTCGATCACGCCCTCGGCCGAATGGGCGGGGATGCGCGGCGTCTTGTCGAACACGTCCCAGCGACGAAAGTCCTCCTCGATATAGGCGGCGAGCTCGACGATCGTCCGCTCCACGCCGATGTCCCACACGATCCGCATCATGTGGTCGACGCTGACGAACGGAACGAGGCTCAACAGCCCCGGCCCCGGCGAACCCATGGCTACGCTCCTGCTTCAAGGCTTGCGCGCGGCGCGAGGCGGGCACAGACTGACCCTATGCTCGCTCGCCGCCCGCGGCCATTGCGTCCCCTATACAGGAGCCGATCGCCGACATGAACGCCCCCGTCTTGAACTCCATCGCCGCCATGATCCCCGAGCTTACCGAATGGCGGCGCGACCTCCATCGCCATCCGGAGCTCAGCTACGAGGTTCCACGCACCGCGCGCCTGGTCGCCGAGCGGCTGCGCGCCTTCGGCTTCGACGAGGTGATCGAAGGCGTCGGCAAGACCGGCGTTCTCGGCCTGCTGCATGGCGCGACCGGCCCAGCCGCGGGTCCGGACAAGCGCGTGCTGTTCCGCGCCGACATGGACGCGCTGCCGATCCTCGAAGCGACCGGCGCCGAATACGCCTCGGATTCGCCCGGACGCATGCACGCCTGCGGCCACGACGGCCACACCACCATGCTGCTCGGCGCGGCGCGGCATCTGGCCGAGACGCGCGCCTTCGACGGGACGCTGGTCTTCTGCTTCCAGCCGGCGGAGGAAGGCGACGCCGGGGCGCAGGCGATGATCGACGACGGCATGCTCGAGCGCTTTCCGGTCAAGGGCGCCTACGCTGTCCACAATTGGCCTGGCATTCCCCTCGGCTCGTTCGGCGTGGTGCGCGGACCGGCCATGGCCTCGACCGGCAAGTTCCACATCACGGTCGAGGGCCACGGCGGCCACGCCGCTTTTCCCCATCTCGCTCGCGATCCGATCGTCGCCGCCGCCGCGATCGTGACGGCGGCGCAGACCATCGTCTCGCGCGTCGTCGACCCGCTCGAGCCCGCGGTGGTGTCGATCACCTCGATCCATGGCGGCGACGCCATCAACGTGATCCCCGACCGGGTCACGATGAAGTGCAACATCCGCTGCTTCTCGGAAGCAGTCGGCAAGACGATCGAAACAGAGCTTCGGCGGATTTGCGCCGAGACGGCCGCGGCGCTCGGCGTCCGCGCGACGGTCGAGATCCCGAACGGCGTCCCCTACCCGGCGACCGTCAACCATCCGGCGGAGACCGAAATCGCGCTCAAGGCGATGCGCGCGGTCGCGGGGCCCGACCGTGTGCGCGACGATGTGAAGCCGGTGATGGGCGCGGAAGACTTCGCCTTCGTGCTGCGCCAGGTTCCCGGGGCCTATGTCTTTGTCGGCAACGGCGATTCCGCGATGCTGCACAACCCGAAATACGACTTCAACGATGCCGCCATCGCGCCCGGCGTCGCCTATTGGGTGGAGCTGGCGCGGCAGGCGCTGCCGGGCTGAGCGTCCGTCGTTATCGGGCAAAATCTTTCCTCTATCGTAACCACGATCGACGACTCCCGCGCGCGGAGGCTTCCTTGCGGAACCGACGCCGGCGCTCATGCCTTTGACGCAGGGTCCGGTCTGCTTCATGTATGGCCGATCGGGCCGGTATGGCCAGGTTGCGTCTGGAGTAAGGCGTACGCGTTTGATGGACCGGGCTTGCCGAAACCGATCCGAGCGTTGGGGCGCGCGCCTGATCGTCGCGGCTGCGGCGGTCGCGACTTTGCTTGGAGGCCCCGACGGCGCCCGAGCCTTCAGTTTCTTCGGCCTGTTCGGTTCGGACGACACGCCGCCCGCCGTTTCGCGCACGGCGATCGCCTATTCGGTGACGATCGACGTCGCCGGCGGCGACGGCGGGATCAAGGACGCGGTGATGGACGCGTCGTCTCTCTACAAGCTGCGCCAGGACTCGCCGCCGGACGGCGACGCGCTGGCGCGACGCGCAACCAACGATTTCGGTCCGGTCATCGACGCGCTGTGGGGCCTCGGCTATTACAATGGGGCAGTCGCGGTCGCGATCGGCGGCGCGACCCTCACCATTGTTTCGCCCAATACCACCGCCTTCGTCCGCGCCGCCGAGAGCTATCGCAACCGGGTGGTCGCGCCGGTGACCATTCGCGTCGATCCGGGGCCGCTTTTCCGGCTGGACGCGATCCGCGTCGTCAACGGGGCCGGCGAGACGCTGTCGCCCGATATGCTGCCCGAGCGTGTGGTCGGCCTCAAGCCCGGCGATCCGGCGACGGCGAGCGGTCTGCGCGCGGCCTCGGCGCGCATCGTCGATTATTTCCGCAAACAGGGCCGCCCGTTAGCCCAGGTCCTGTCGATCGCGCCGGTGGTGAACCACGAAACGCACACCATGGACGTCGCGTTCGTCGCCGCGCCGGGTCCCGTCGCGCCGTTCGGCGAGGCGACGCTCGTCGGCCCGAACAGCTTCAGCCCGGCAATTGCGCGCTCGTTCCTGTATATCCAGCCCGGCGATCCTTATTCGCCGAGGGCGATCGAAGACGCCCGCACGAGTTTGCGCGAAATCCCGGCGGTCGGCGGCGTGCGGATCGCCGAGAGCAAGACGCTGGACGCTCAGGGCCGCCTGCCCTACGAGGTCGATATCGAGGACCGCGCGCCTTACGCCGTCGGCGCGTCGGCGAAATATTCGACCACCAACGGACCGGCCGGACAGGTCTATTGGGAGGACCGCAATGTGTTCGGCGAGGCTGAGCGTCTGCGACTGCAGGCGGACATCTTCGAGGCGCCGCCCTGGTACGTGACGTCCACCAGCTTCAGGAGCTTCTCCATCCACGACCTCGGCGGGCGCATCTCGGCGAGCTTTCTCAAGCCCGCCCTCTGGGGCAGCCGGAACGATTTCCTGTTCGACGCGCTCGGCGAGAAGGTCAGCACCTCGGGAGTGGGCTTCGTCGGCTATCAGGCCGAGGACGCCGACGCCACCGCGGCGCTGCGTCACCGCTTCAGCCAGAACTTCTGGATTCAGGCCGGCATCGAGGGCCAGACGGGCGTGGCCACGGATTCGCTCGGGCGGGTCAACTATACGCTTGTCGGCGTGCCGGCGTCGGTCAATTACGACACGACCGACAGCAAGCTCGATCCGACCACCGGCGTGCGTATCAACGCCTCGGTCGCCGGCTACGGCGAATTCCTCGGCTCGACCCTCAATCTGGCAGACTTCAAGGCGCGCGGGTCGGCCTATTACTCGATCGATCCCGACTCGCGCTTCGTGCTCGCCGGCCGCATAGCGCTCGGCGGCCTCGCCGGCGCGACGCTGGACGACATTCCGGCCAACTGGCGCTTCTATGCGGGTGGCGGCGGCTCGGTGCGGGGCTACGCCTACGACAGCCTGGGACCGAGAACCATCTTTGGCGTGACCGGCGGCCGCAGCCTGTTTGACGCCTCGGCGGAGCTCAGGATCAAGGTCACCGACACGATCGGGATCGTTCCGTTCTTCGACGCAGGCAACGCCTTCGTGACCAATTTCGCCGACTTCAGCGCGCCGCTCTATATGTCGGCCGGTCTCGGTCTCCGCTACTACACCGCGATCGGACCGATCCGGCTCGACGTCGCCTTTCCTCTCCAGCGCCTCCCCGGCAACGGTCCGGTGGCCGTCTACGCCAGCATCGGGCAGTCCTTCTGATGGCGACGCGCGTCTTCCGCATTTGGCCGGCGGCACGGCGATTGGCGTCCCCGCCCCCGATAGCCCGTCGGCGGACGGGCGTCCTTCCGGACGCCCTATGGTGGGGGCGGGACAGGGTGCGGGGTCGCGCTGACCTTTGCGAGCGCGGCTTGAAGATACTCGGAAAGGCATGGCGCGACCCCCCTCCTCGATCCTCCCCCAGGAGGGGGGAGGAGGGGCGCTCAGGCGCGCTCGGGGCTGTGCGCTGCGAGCGTGGGAATCATTGGCGGACGGCCCTCGCGGCCTTCTTCGCCCTGGTCCTTCTGCTCTTCGCGCCGGCGCGGGCGGACCAGTCCGACAAGGGCGTGATCGCCGATCTCATCTCGCGAGCTCTGTCCTCGCCGTCGATGACCGTGTCGATCGGCGCGGTCGACGGCGTGCTGAGTTCCGACGTCACGATACGAGACATCGTGCTCTCCGACCGCGATGGAGCGTGGCTCAAGGTCGACAAGGTCCGGCTAATCTGGAACCGGCTAGCGCTGCTCAGCCGCCGGCTGGACGTCGATCAGCTAACGATCGGCCATATCGACGTTCTGCGCCGGCCCCTGCCCTCGGAAGCGCCGCCGCCGGACGCCACTGCGACGGCGCAGCCGATCCTGCCGGAGCTGCCGCTCAAGGTGATCGTCAAAGAGCTCGCAGTCGATCAACTTGCGCTCGGCGAGCCGGTCATCGGGCTCGCGGCGCGGCTCAATGTCACCGGGCGAGCGACGCTGGGGCCGCCGTCCGAAGGGCTCGATCTGCGCCTCAACTCTCGGCGGCTCGACGCGCCTGGCGAATTGAACGCGCTGTTGAGCTACGTGCCGGCGACCGACAAGCTGACGGTCAGCGTCAAATCCTCGGAGCCGGCGGGCGGCATTTTCGCCCATCTCGTCAATCTTCCGGGCCTGCCAGCGGCGGATTTCAGTTTCGAAGGCTCGGGGCCGCTCGACAAGTTCGACGCCAAGCTCGACTTCGCGGCCGGCGCCGACGTATGGGCGAAGGGCGACGTCATCGTGGCCCGCGAGGGCGCAGCCCGACGTCTCACCCTCGACCTGAACTCGCGGATCGAGGGCCTGAGCCCGCCGGTGATCCGGCCGGTGTTCGCCGGCGAGACGACGTTCAAGGGCGACGTGCTGTTCAACGACGATTCCAGCGTCTCGACCCCGGGCCTGCACCTCGTGTCGGCCAATGCGCGTCTCGATATCGAGGGGATGAAGTCGGCCGACAACACGCTCGACATCAAGATTTACGCAGGCGCGATCCCGGGCGCGACCGAGATCGGCAAGCTCGACCTGAACACGACCATCGCCGGGCCGATCTCCGCGCCGACGATTGACGGCGCCTTCGATGCCGGAAACATCCAAGGGTCGGAGGCCTCCCTCGAGCGGCTCACAGCGTCGTTCCACGTGCATCCGAGCGCGGCGCTGACCGAGAGCGCGGCGAAAATCCTGTTCGAGGCGCAGGGCGAGGCCAAGGGCCTCGCGCTCGCCGATCCGGCCCTGCGCCAGGCTGTCGGCAGCGAGCTGACGATTTCGATGCGCGGCTCGTCCACGACCGGCGGGGTCGCGACATTCGATGCGCTCGACCTCGTCGCGCCACATATCGAGGCGCATTATACGGGCCTCATCGGACCGAGCCGGATGCGCGGCCGGCTCCTTCTCGCAGCCAAGGACCTCAGCCGCTTTTCCGGGCTCGCGGGCGGCAGGCTCGCGGGCGACGCGCGCGCGACGGCCGATCTTGACGGGGCGCCGAGCTACGGCCTGGTCAACGCCACCATCGACGCGCATGTGACCAAACTCGTCACGCCCTACGCGATCCTGGACCGGGCGATCGGCGGCGACCTCGCGGTGACCGGCGGCGTGCGCTCAACTCCCGGCGGCGGCTTCGGCTTCTCCGACCTCAGGGCGGTCGGCCGCAACGCAACGGCGCAACTCGACGGCGACTATCGGGGCGGCAAGGCGAACGTCAGCGCGACGGTCGACATTCCGCAGGCGAAGGCGCTCGATCCGCGCGTCGAGGGCAAGGTCCAGCTCGTCGCCAGCCTCACCGGCGCGCCCGACGATCTCGGCGCCGAGGTGAATGCGACGCTCGGCGCCGGACGGCTGCTCGACCGCAGGACGACCGGCGTCGCGCTCACGGCCAAGGCGGTCCACATCACCGGCGTCCCCGAAGCGGGCGCAAAGCTCACCGGCGACATCGATGGCCAGCCGCTCAGCGGCTCGGGCTATCTTGCCAAGCGCGCTGACGGCGGATGGACCCTCGACAATCTGGCGCTGAGTCTCGCCTCGGCCAGCCTCAGCGGCGCGCTCACGGTCGACGCGGATCGCATCGTCATCGGCGACGTGACCTTCGGCGCGAAGAACCTCGACGATCTCTCGCCCCTCGTGCTCATGAAGCTCGACGGGGCCCTGCAGGCCAAGATCACCGCCTCGGGCGGCGAGGGCCGGCAGTCGGTCACGGTTGTCGCCGACAGCGACCGGATGAGCGTCGGCGACAACCGGCTCGAAGGACTCAAGGTCAACCTCGCCGTCGCCGATCTCTGGGGCGCGCGGGCGATCTCCGGGTCCGCCCGGCTCGCCCGCGCCGCCGTCGCCGGCCAGTCGATCGCCGACGTGAAGCTGACGGCCACACCCGGTCCCGACTCGAGCGACCTTGACGTCAGCGGCGTGGCGCGCGGACTTGCGCTCAAGGCGCGCGGACGCCTGTTCGGCGGGACGCCGGTTCGCCTCGACCTCGCGAACCTCTCCGCCGAGGGAAATGGAAGGCGGATCGCGCTTGCCGGACCCGCGACCCTCGTCTTCGACGAAGGCGTCGAATTCCGCAATTTCACTCTTGCCGTCGATTCCGGCCGCCTGTCGCTCGCCGGCCACGTCGGCTCGACGCTCGACCTCCGGGCCAAGGCGACAGCCCTGCCGCTTTCCGCGCTCGATCTCGTCTCGCCGGGACTCGGCCTCACGGGGGTCGCCGAGGGCGAGGCGACGATCGCCGGCCCGTCGGACGATCCAACGGGCGACTGGCGGCTGCGCGCGACGGGAATCAGCGCGCCGCAGGCGCAGAGCGCCGGGCTGCCTGCCCTCGACCTCGCCGGCTCGGGGCGGCTTGGCGGCGGCCGCAGCACGGTCGATCTTACCGTTAAGGCCGGCGCGGCCTCGACCGTCCGCGTCTCCGGCTCGGCTCCGCTTTCGCCCGACGGCGCGCTCGACCTTAAGATCGACGGGCGGCTCGACGCGGGGCTCGGCAATGTCATGCTCTCGACCGGCGGACGGAATGTCAGCGGCGCGGTCACGGTCGCGATGCAGGCGCGCGGGACGCTCTTGAAGCCCGATGCGCGCGGCACGATCACGCTCGCCAACGGCGTCTTCCGCGACGATCTGACCGGCTTCAAGCTCTCGGGGGTCAGCGCGCTCCTCACGGCGAACGGCGATACAATCCGCATCGACCGCATGTCGGGCGCGACGCCGAATGGCGGCACGATCGGCGCGAACGGCGAGGTGAAACTCGATCCGGCGGCCGGCTTCCCCGGCTCCGTCCGCATCGTCGGCCAGCGGGCAAGGGTCGTCGACAACGACATCGTGGAGGCCACGGCGGACCTCGCCGTCGACATCAGCGGCAGGCTCGCACAGAAGCCGACGGTCGGCGGCAGGATCACGATCGATTCGATGGACATCGCTGTGCCCGGCAGCTTCGGCGGCGTCGCGGCCCCGATTCCCGGCACGAAACACCTCAATCCGACGCCGACCGCGCGGGCGCACCTCGCCCAGCTTGCCAAGGCGAGGGCCGGAGCGCGCGGCCCGCTGTTCGACGCGACGCTCGCGCTGACGATATCGGCGACCAACCGGGTGTACGTGCGCGGGCGCGGGCTCAATGCCGAGTTCGGCGGCGACCTGCATGTGGCCGGGACGGCCCGCGATCCGCAGGTGACCGGCGGGTTCGACCTCTTGCGCGGCACGCTCTCGCTGCTCAGCAGTCGCCTGAGCTTCACCCGCGGACGGGTGCGCTTCCACGGCGACGTGATCCCGGACCTCGATATGGTCGCCGAGGCGAACGCCGGCGACGTCACCGCGCGCATCGCTGTGACCGGCCCCGCAAATCAGCCGGTGTTCGCGATCACCTCCGTGCCGAGCCTGCCGCAGGACGAAATCCTGTCGCGCCTGCTGTTCCAAAAGCCTTCGGGCAGCCTCTCCGCCTTCCAGGCCCTGGAACTCGCCAACGCCGCAGCCACCCTCAGCGGCCGCGGCGACGTGCTCGAAGGGCTGAGCAAGACGCTCGGCCTGAGCAACCTGGGCCTTGGGACGTCGGGAAGCGGATTCCTGGGGCTCGGCCGCACAATCAACGACCGGATCAGCGTCGATGTGACGACCGGTGTCCTGCCGCAGAACAACGGGGTGAACGTCAACCTCGACGTCACCCGCCACATCCGCTTGCAGGCGGGCGTCGATGCGACCGGCGGGACCGACGTCGGCGTCGGCGCGGAGTGGGAGTTCAAGTAGCGGCGAGCGGTGGGCGCGCAGCCCGGGGTGAAGGGCGACATCCCGCCCTGCAAAACCGAAGCCGCTGCCCCGCTCGCGGTCCGCCGCCGCCGATCCGGTTTCCCTGCTAGCAGGGAATTTTTTTGCGCCGCGATACCGCTCCGTTTCAGGAAACCCTGCAGGGTCAAGGCGTTGTCGGATTCGCGATCCGGCGGTTGCGGGCTCGAGCGGGCGCGGAACAGGGAATTTCAGACGACCGGAACAGGGAACTATCAGGCGATTTCGAAGCGGATCAGGGAATTATCAGGCGGGCGAAAACGGGGCGCGAGATCGGGCGCGGCCGGGTTGCAAGGCGTCGCCGGCATTCCCTTCCCCCGCGCGGGAAAGAGCCCGCCCCGGGCGAAGTCCCGAGGGTGGCCCAGGTGTGCGGTCGGGACTCAGGTCTCCCCGTCGAGCACCACGAAGCCGTCGGCCGACCGGGTCTTCGCGTCCGCCTTCTCGTCGGTCGTCACCACCGTCAAGCCGAATTTGAGGCGCTCGCGGATCGCCTCGCGCACCGCGGGGTCGGCCTTGATCCGCCGAAGGGTCGCCGCGTTGTCGTCGCCGGTCGAGCGGGCGAGGCTCCCGATCTCGGCCGCCTTCCATCTCAACGTCCCGGCCTCGTCGTCCGCGCCGGTCAGGGTAAAGACGCGTTCGCCGAGCGGCTTCTCGGGGTCGGCGATCTCGACCTTGCCGCGGGCCACGACTGCGCCGTTGTCGAGCACGGCGATCGAGTTGTCCGCGCTGGACACGACGGCGCTCGGCGAATGCGGGGCGGCTTCGTGCCCTTCCCGGTATTCGGCCGCCATGATCGAGGCGTCGACCGCGTTGAACTCGCGCGCGGCATATTCGCCGAGCACCATGCCGGGATGGACAACCTCCTCCGGCTGCGAGGCGTCATCGGCGATCACCACCGTCATCCCGACCTTGGTGATCCCGAACAGAAGCGCCGAGAAATCCTTCGGCAGGCGCACGCAACCGTGCGACGCCGGATAGCCCGGCAACTGCCCGGCATGCAGCGGGGATCTCCGACCCAGGTGAGCCGGTTCATGCTGGGCATCGGCGTGTTGTTGTAGGTCGAGGAGCGGTGGTTCTTGTCCTTCTGGAGGATCTTGAACACGCCCGTCGGCGTGCGGTGGCCGAGCTTGCCGGTCGAGCAGGTCGAGGCGGCGATCTGCACGCCGTTGCGATAGACGTAGACGATCTGGTCGGGCAGCGAGACGATGATCAGCACCGGACCGGTCGGCGAGCGGTCGGGGTTCCAGGTGTACTCGCCGTTCTGCAGTTGCTCGGCGTATTTGTCGACCGGCTTGGCGACGACCGGCGCCGTTGCAATCGCCGACGCCGCTCCGCCCGCGGCGGCCCAACCCATCTGACGGCGCGTGATCACCAAAGACTTCCTCGCCTCCGAACGTTCACGCGTCTTGGGGCCGAGTTGGGCGCCGAAGTCAACACGGGAAGCGGCGACGACGACTTTCTCCTCACCAGAACGCTCGGCTCAGCGCCTTCCGGACCCGCTGCGGCTCCTCGAACCGCAGCGTCACCGGAAGGGTCGCGACCGCGCGCGCGGCTTTGGCGTCGAGGCGGGCGGCGTCCTTCTCGGTCGTTACGAGAATGGCCCGGCGCCTCGCCGCCTCCTCCATGAGCGCGGCGATCTGGCGCTGCGAAAAGGCGTGGTGATCGGGAAAGTCGCGGCTCGCCACGATCTGCGCCCCGACCCTCCGCAGGGTGGCGTAGAACTTCTCGGGACGGGCGATGCCGGCGAAGGCGACCACCTCGCGGCCGATCAGGGACGCGGCGGCGAGCGCGTCCGGCTCGAGGCTCGCCGCAAATACCGGGCGGTCGGGAACGGCGGCCGCGATCGTCCGCCGCGCCGCATCGTCGCCGCCGACCATGACGAGCGCGCCGACGAGCGGCGCCTGGACCGCAAGCGGCGCACGCAAGGGACCGGCGGGAAGGCAGAGGCCATTGCCGAAACCCGTCGGGCCGTCCACCACTGCGAAGACGAGATCCTTGACGAGCGCTGGGTTTTGCAGCCCGTCGTCGAGCAGCAGAACCTCCGCGCCCGCTTCGACCGCGCGCCCGGCGCTCGCGACGCGATCCGCGCCGACCCAGCACGGCGCGACCCGCGCGAGGAGCAGCGGCTCGTCGCCGACCGCGGCGGCGGCGTGGAGCGCCAAATCGACCTGAACCGGCTCGGCCCGGCGCACCCCGCCATAGCCGCGCGACAGAAAGGCGACGCGGCGCCCGTCGGCGATCAGCATGCGCGCGAGCGCAATGGCGGTCGGCGTCTTGCCCGCCCCGCCGGCGACGAAATTGCCAACGCAGATGACTGGGGCGCCGACCCGCGTGCCCGGCCTCAGCATGCGCCGCGCCGCGATCGACCCGTAGAGCGCCCCGGCCGGCTGGAGCAGGCGGGCGAGCGCCGTCGGCTTCCGGGACGCCCAGAAGCCGGGCGCCCTCACTGCGCCCCTCCCCCGACGGGCAGCATCGGCGCCAAAGCCTTCATCGAGCGCTCGACCGCGCCCGACCGGCGCTCGACGGTGTCGCCGGCGGCGCGCGCCATGGCCCTGAGCTTCGCCGCGTCGGCAAAGAGCGCGATCAGCGCCTCGCCCAGCCGCGCGGGCTCGCCGATTTCGAGGGCGCCGCCGGCGGCGTCGAGCGCCGCATAGGCGTCGGCGAAATTGTCGACCATCGGGCCGTGCAGGATGGCGGAGGCAAGCCGGGCCGGCTCGATGGGATTTTGCCCGCCCCCGCCGGCGAAGGACTTGCCGACGAACACGACGCCGGCGAGCCGATAGAAGAGGCCGAGCTCACCGATCGTGTCGCAGATATAGACGGCGGTTCCGCGACCCGGTGGCTCGCCTCGCGAGCGCAGGGCGCAAACAAGGCCCTCGGCCTCGATCTCGTGCAGGATCGCCTCGCCGCGCTCCGGGTGGCGCGGAACGATCAACGTCAGGGCGTCGGGGAACACCTCGGCGAGCCGCTTGTGCGCATCTGCGGCGATCCGCTCCTCGCCGGCGTGAGTCGAGGCGGCGATCCAGATCTGACGGCCCGACGTGAGGCCAGAGAGCTCGGCGAGCTCGCGCCGGTCGGCCGGCAAGGCCGGCGCGTCGTACTTGATGTCGCCGGCGATCAGGACGCGCGGCGCGCCGAGCGCCAGAAGCCGCTCGCCGTCCGCCTCGCTGCGGGCTAGGCACAGGTCGAATTGCGTGAGCAGCGCGCCGATGAAGCGCGGCGCCCGCCGCCAGCGGTTGAACGAGCGCTCGCTGATCCGTCCGTTGATCATTGCGAGCGGCAGGCCGGCCCGCTTCGTCTCGACGATCATGTTCGGCCACAGCTCGGATTCGGCGACCAGCGCCGCGTCCGGGCGCCAGTGGAGCAGGAAGCGGCGCAGGAAGAACGGACTGTCGATCGGGGCGTACTGATGCAGCGCGCCCGCCGGGAGGCGTCGGGCAAGCAGCGCGGCGGACGTCACCGTGCCCGTCGTCACCAGCGCAGTCGCGCCGGCGCGGGCGATGCGCTCGACGAACGGCAGAAGCGAAACCGCCTCGCCGACACTCGCCCCATGCAGCCAGACGAGCCGGCCGGGCGGACGCGGAAGCCCCGCGCGGCCGCGCCGCTCGGCGATCCGGTCGCGATCCTCCTTGCCGCGTCGCAGGCGCAGCGCCAGAAACGGGACGGCGAGCGGCGTCCCGATCGCGGTCAACGCGCGGTAGACATGCAGCGTTAGCGGCGCCGTCATGCCGTTCTCAGGTTCGCGCCGGGATCGGTCGCGCCGACCATCGCATAGGCGCGCCGATGCGCCTCGTCGAGGCCCTGCTGCACGGCAAGGCGCGCGGCCTCCATTGTCGCGTCGTCGGCGTCCGGCGGCACGCGCACGAGATCTCCGGTCAGCACCACCGCGCGGCTGAACGGCAAGCCGAGCGACGCGCGGTCCCAGGTGTCGAACTGGATCCGCCGGCTCGTCACCACCGCGGTCGGGACGATCGGCCGGCCGGAAAGCTTGGCCAGCGAGACGATGCCGAGGCCACAGATGCGGGCGCGCTTCGGCACGTCGGCGGTCATCGCCACCGACGCGCCCGATTCGAGCTGCCGGAGAAGCTCGCGCATCGCCGGCGCGCCGCCCTTGTAGCGGGCCCGATCGGCCGGGCCGCCGGAGCCGCGCACCGGCGTCACGCCGAGATGTTCGAGCGCCGCCGCCTGGGCGCCGGCGTCCTCATGGCGCGAGATGAGCGCGGCGAAACGGTCGATCGTGTCCGGCCAGGCGAACGACACCATCAGATGCTGGCCGTGCCACATCGCGCAAATAATCGGCGTCTCGCCCGCGATCGCCTTGCCGATGTCCTCCGGAACCGTGGTGATCCGGCTGGTGATCTGGACGAAACGCACGTATTTCGCGAGCAGGAAACCGATGGTTTCCTGCCATAACGGCGACCGGCCTACTCGTCTGGCCATTTCACTCTCAGGCGGTCCGCGTCGGCGGCGCAAGCTCCGGCTCGATGAGCCGGTGCAGGTGGACGATGAAATAGCGCGTGTGGGCGCTGTCGACAGTCTGCTGCGCCTTGGCGCGCCACGCGCGCTCGGCGCTGGCGTAGTCCGGGAACAGGCCGACAATGTCGATCTTGGAGATGTCCATGAACTCGTGGGTTTCGAGCGACTTCAGTTCGCCGCCGAACACGAGGTGGAGAAGCTGCCGCTTCTCGTTTGAAGGGGAAGTTGTCATCGTGGGACGTCCTCGAGAATCGTGGCGCGAGGGCTGCGTCGCGCGGCTTTGCCCTCGCTCGGGCCTAAACGCAAGCCTGCGAAGGTTGCAAGCAGGGCAATCGCATTTCACATTGCGAGAAGGCTTCGCAGGAAAGCGTCGGAACGGTCGGCTTTTTTCAGTTTGCGGCGGATGGGCAGTTTGGAAGGTTCGGCGTTAAGCCTGTTGATCGCTATGTGTTTGAGAATGACGAGGTTTTGTGGACCGTTGTCACAGCGGTTGCGGGCGCGGTCCTCGTTCATGTCGACGTCGAGCACCCAGTGGAGGCGGTTTTCGACGCCCCAGTGGTCGCGGGCGCACTGGTTCAGGCGCTCGGGCGCGATGGGTTCGGAGAGAAGGTAGTAGGCGGTCTCGGTCTTCGGCGGGCCGGTGTTCGCGCCCTTGAATTCGCGCGTGCGGCGAACGGCGCCGATGGCTTTCAGGCCGGGCCAGCAATGGATGTCCTGTAGCCAACCGACATCGTGGCAAACGACGGCGCTTCGGGTCTCGATGCGGCCATGATCGGCGTCGACCGTCGGCTGACATGCGAGCACGCGCGCCTCCGGGTCGGCGAAGTAACGCGCAACATCGTCGAACAGCGTCGGTTGGTTGCCTTTCAGAGACAGAACGTACTGGCCGCCCTGGGCGACGATCTGCTGCGCGATCTCTCTCTGGCAACTCATCGCATCGGCGGTCACCGTGCGTCCCTCGAGGTTGAGAAGCCGCAGAAGCTGCGGAACCGCCGTGATCTCGTTCGACTTCTCGTCCGTGGCGATCTGCGCCAGAACCAGCCGCTCCTCGCACGACCACGCACTGACCATGTGCAGGGCCGACTTTTCGCTCGCCGTGTCAAAGGAGCGGCGCAGCGTCTTGCCGTCGATCGCAACCACGCCGGCCGTCTGTTGCGAAAATGCCCGCATGAACTCGGAAAAACATGCGCCAAACGCAACCGGATCGAGCAGCCGGAACAGACGGCTGAACGTGTCGTGTGACGGCAGCCCGTTTTTCAGATCCAAGAAGTCCCGCAAAAAAGGCTCCTTGTCCTCCGCGAACTCCGCCATCTCCGTGCAGGTTGTGCCTCCGCAAAGGCACGAGCATAGCGCGATCGCCAACACCTCACACAGGTCGTGCCGACGAGCATTCCCCGTGCGCGGATCCTTGAGCTGCAAAAATACCCCTGAAAACCCCTCCATCCCTCCGGCCTCCATTCCGAATCGAGGCCCTCCCAAGAATCCTTCTCATCCCGCCTTGCAAGCGATTTTTCCAAATGCGATTCCCCTGGGTTGCAAGCGGCCTACCCCGCTTGTCCCCCGCCGGTTGCGGCGCGGAAGGCTTCGAGCAAGCGCGGCGCCAGCCCGGCGGGCGCGCCGAGGAGGGCGCCGCGTCGGATGCGGGCGCGGTTGTATTGCAGCCTTTCCCCCGCCGCCTCCATCAGACATCCGCCGGCCTCCTCGATGAGGAGATCGGCCGCTGCGATGTCCCAGTCGTACGAATTCGACCCGGCGACGGCGAAATCGAGGGTTCCGCTCGCGGCCATGCACATCCGGTAGGCGAGCGAGGGCACGAAGGGCCGAATCTCCAGGGTCGCGCCGAGCCGGTCGCCCATCGTCTTGAGGAGCGGCTTCGGGCCGGCGACCCGGTATTCGCGCGCCTCGCTGCGGGCCGCGAACGCCAGCCGCGCGCCATTCAGATGGGCGCCCGCCCCACGCGCAGCCGCATAGGTTTCCTTGAGCGCCGGCGCGTGCACAACGCCGGCGAGCGGCCGGCCGTCGACAATCAACGCCACCGCGACCGTCCAGCGCAGGTCGCCATCGACGAAGGCGCGGGTGCCGTCGATCGGATCGACGATGATCAGTGCGCGCCGTTCAAGCCGCGCTTCCGTGTCGGCCGTCTCCTCCGACAACCAGCCAGCCTCGGGGAAGGCCTCGCCAAGCCGGCGCTTCAGGAAGGCGTCGGCGGCGAAATCGGCCTCGGTCACGGGAGAGCCGCCGGCCTTCGACTGGACCGCGGCCGTCGTCGTCCCGCCCGGCCGGAACCAGGCGAGCGCGACCTCGCCGGCCTCGCGCGCGGCGGCGGCCAAGAGATCGCGCGCGCCAAGCGCGTCCCATTTCGTCTCGACGCTCAAAGGGAATATCCCGTGTGCATTGGAGGTTTTGCAGGTGGCTTTAGCCGTCCGCGTTTGCGCGCGCAATCGTCATCGTGGGACGCCTCGTCTCCGGGTCCGATCCGTGCTTGAGTGGAGACAACGGAAGGGAGCGAGCGCCATGGACTGGGCTCCGGATCAGAAATTCGGCGTCGCCGCGAAGGAGGAGATGGCGAAGCTGACGGGTCGGCAGTTCCTGCAGGCGGTGATCGACGGCCGCCTGCCCCTCCCAACCGCGGCCCGGACCCTGTCGATGCGGCCTGTCGAGGTGGGCGACGCCTTCGCCGTTTTCGAGGGCGAACCGGGGTCGGACCTGCTCAACCCGCTTGGAAGCGTCCACGCCGGCTTTGCGCTGGCGCTGATCGAGAGCGTGACGGCCTGGGCCGCCCATTCGACGCTGCCCGCCGGCGCCAGCTACGCGACCATCGAAACCAAGGTCAATTTCTCCAGGCTCATCCTGCCCGACACGGGGCCCGTCCGGGCGGAGGGCCGCGTCGTCAACGCGGGCCGCACCATCGTCTCGGCCGAGGGCCGGATCGTCGACTCGCGTGGGCGGCTCATGGCGCACGGGACGTCCACGATCATGATTTTCCGCGACATCCGGGAGTGAGCCGCCCCCGACTCGCCTCACCCGCGCATCAGCCACGGCCTCAGCCAACGCGCCAGGCGCGGCATGACGACGTAGCTCATGGTGAAGGCGATGAGGCCGGTCAACACGGCCGTGCGCAGGAGGAACGGCAGGAAGCCGAGCAGCGGGCCGACGAACCAGATGTAAAAGCTCGCCGTCGGGAAGATGCCGAGCCAGGTCGCCAGCGTCATGCGCCATCGCGGCGGATTGACGCTCGCCGGCACGACCTCGGGAGCGAACCAAGCCTCGAGCCCGGTGATGACGCGGTAGGCGGGCTTGCCTTCGGCGACCGTTTCGAGCCGGCGCAGCCACTCGAGGCGCCCCTCCAACTCGTCCCATCGGCGAAGATCGGCTGGCGTCTCGAACCTGGTGACGCTCTGATACTCGCCCCCCTCGCTCGCGGGCGGAATGACGCTGGCGCCGACGAACCCGGGAAAGGCCTTCATCTCGGCGAACATGCCGCGCAGGAGCGCCTCGTAGGCGGCGCCGCAATCCGGCAGCGCCTTGCGGACGGCGACACGGACGACGGGCGGCGGCTTGACGGCGTCGGACATGGCTTCGCCTTAGCGCGAGCGCCGTCTCGCGCCTAGGAGGCGGAAGGCCGCAGGCGCGCGTCAGGCGCGTCGAACGCCGGCGACGCAGCGCGGCGTCGATCAACATCATCCCGGCCCTCGTCGTGATCGCGCTCGGCCTCGACGCGACCGAGGCGCCGGTCCGTTCGCAGGCGACGTGAATCGCGGGCGTCGCTCCCGGCGCCGATGGGAAAAAGGCGTCCAGACAGGAATCTCGACGCGGCGGGGCCGGTTACCGCAAGAGCTGTTGCGCGATCGCTTCCCACTCGTCCTCGAGCGAGGTTCGGCAGACGGGCCTGCCGGCGCGGCGGTACCAGTAGGCGGCGTTGCCTGGATCGCCTTCCTTGCGGTGCAGATAGGCGTGGACCCAGTCGCCGTCGCGGCCCTCGTCGGCCTGCGCCGCCTCGTGCGCCCCGTTCCAGTCGCCGCGCGCGTCGAGCCAGAGCGCTTTGAGGGCCGGGCTCAGGTGCGGCGGAGGCGTGGGCGAAGCCAGCGAGGCGCGGAAGGCGGAAAGGTCCATGACGCAAGCGTGGCGCCGAACGCTTGCGCGGTCAAAGGCGCGTCTGTAGGCGCGGCCGCTGGCCGCACCGCCGCAGTCCAAGGCCCGTCGAGAGACGGGCGTCCCTCAGGACGCCCTATCGACCGCGGCTACAGGCACGTCGGAGCGCGAAGGCGCTCATCAGCGCGGCGAAGCCGTAGTCGAACAGGCGCAGGGCGCGCGGGTTCGCCCTGGCGGCGGCGACGAAGCGGCCCGCGACCAGGATGACGCCCGCATTGACGATCGTGGTGATCGCGATGAAGCCGAAGCCGAGCGCGAACAGCTTTGTGCTCGCATGGGGGTCGCGGGCGTCGATGAACTGCGGCAGGAAGGTCACGAAGAACAGCACGATCTTCGGATTGGTGAGGTTGATCAGGAGGCCGTTCAGGAAAGCGCCGCGCAATCCGCCCCTGCCGCCCTCGGCTGTGAGCTTCAGCGCCGTCCCATGCCGAAGCGCGCCATAGGCGAGTCCCAGCAGGTAAAGCGCGCCGGCGATCTTGACCGCCTGATAGGCCGAGGCCGAGGCGGCGAGCAACGCGGAAAGGCCGAGCGCCGCGGCGACCGTATGGACGACGAGCCCCGCATTCGCGCCCGCTTGCGCCGCAAACCCCTGTCCCCTGCCCCCAGCGAGCGTGCGCGACAAAAAAAGCGCCATGTCGGCGCCCGGCGTCGCCGCGAGCAGCACGCAGGCCAGCAGATAGCCTGCGGCGAGCGAAGGACTGGGAAAGATCGGAAACATGGCCTCGCGGAGGGTGGCGCCGAACGCGGCCGAGGTCAAAGCCCCGGTCGGAGGGGCGTCTCGCCGCCCCAGGCGCGCGAGACGCGCGCCCTCCATCTTGCTCGACACGGCAGGGCCCGGCTTTGCTATAAGAGGCACGATGGCCAGGATCAAAATCGTCCATACGACCGAGTATCGTTACCGCAATCCGGTCGGCCTCACGCGCCACCGCCTGATGTTGCGGCCGGACGACAGCCACGATCTCAGGCTCCACGAGGCCCGTCTCGAGGTCGATCCGAAGCCGTGGCTGATCCATTGGACGCATGACGCCTTCGACAATTCGGTGTGCTTCCTCGAATGGCCGGACACCCTGCGCGCCGAGCGACTGAGGATCGTTTCGACCCTCGATATGACGCATCATCCCGACGGGCCCCCTGCCCCGGTCTACAGCCTCGACCCGAGCGCCGAAAACTTTCCCTTTTCCTACGACCTCGAAGACCTTCCCGACGTCGCCCGGCTCGCCGAGCGGCAGTCGCCGGATCCCGGCCGGACGGTTCATGCCTGGGCGCGCCGCTTCGTCGCCGACGTGCGCAACGCGCGCACGCTCGACGTGCTCGAAGAGATAACTCACGCGATCAAGGCCGAATTCCGCTACGGGGCGCGGCACGAGGAGGGCACGCAGACAGCGGCCAAGACGCTGGCGCTCGGCTCCGGGACCTGCCGCGACTTGGCGGTGCTGATGATGGAAGCGCTGCGGAGCTTCGGCGTCGCCACGCGTTTCGTCACCGGCTATCTGTATGACGACCTCAGCGGCACGACGCGGGGCGGCGGCAGCACGCACGCCTGGTGCGCCGTCTATCTGCCGGGCGCGGGCTGGGTCGAATACGATCCGACCAATGGGCTGATCGCCGGCGCGAACCTTATCCGCGTCGGCGCGACGCGGACCGCCGGTCAGGCGATCCCGATAGCCGGTGGCTATGTCGGCGCCGCGGGCGACTTCGCTGGACTCGACGTCGACGTAACGGTCACGGGAGCCAAGTCCTGACGCGGCGAACGCAACGTTCGGCTGGAGGGGGCGGATGAGCGCTGGCGCGACGAAAGCGTCGTCCGGCGACTTTGTCTCGACCGGCCGTCTGCCCGCGGCCGAGGCGGTCGCCGCGCTGGTTGAAGAGGCCCATGCGCGCTTTCGCGCCAATACGGAGGGCGCGGTCTCCGACGTCTATCCGACGCTCGCCCGCGCGCCCGCCGACTTGTTCGGCCTCTCAGTCGTCGGGACCAACGGCGCGGTTCACGCCGCCGGCGACTGGGACGTCCCGTTCACGATCATGAGCGTCTCGAAGCCGTTCGTCTTCGCCCTCGTCTGTGACGTCCTGGGACCGGAGGCCGCGCGGGAGCATATCGGCGTAAACGCCACCGGCCTGCCCTTCAACGCCCTCGCGGCCATCGAGCGGGACCCCGGCGGCCGCACCAATCCGATGGTCAACCCGGGCGCCATCGCCGCGACGAGTCTTGTTCCGGGCGCGACGCTCGAGGCGCGCTGGCGCTTCGTCAGCGACGGCCTGTCGCGCTTTGCCGGGCGCGCGCTCGCGCTGGACGAGGAGGTTCTGGCCTGCGCGCTCAAGAGCAACGCGCGCAACCGGGCGATCGGCCAGCTCTTGCAAAGCTGCGGGCGGATCGCCGGCGACCCGGCCGAGGCGATCGAACTCTACACCAGGCAATGCCCGCTGAACGTGACCGCCAAGGATCTGGCCGTCATGGGCGCGACGCTGGCCGATGGCGGGGTTAATCCGCTGACCAAGGCGCGCGTGATCGATCCGGAAAGCGGCAAACGCGCGCTCGCGGTCATGACGACGGCGGGCTTGTACGAAACGTCCGGCGACTGGCTCTACGACGTCGGGCTGCCGGGCAAGAGCGGGATCGCCGGCGGGATCGTGGCGGTGGCGCCGGGCAAGGGGGCGCTGGGCGCCTTCGCCCCGCGGCTCGACGCCTCGGGCAACAGCGTGAAGGGGCAGCTTGCGGCCCGCTTTCTTTCGCAGGAACTGGGCTTAAGCCTGTTTGCCTCGAGCGCCGAGCCATGATTTAAGCGCCGCCCGCCGAGCGGATCCGCAGCGGGCGTTCATGTGTCCGGAGGCGAAATCGAAAATGACGTCGATTCAGGTCCCCGGGCTTCTGAGCTTCACCATCGCCATCGTCGTGTTCTTTGTCGGCGCGGGGGTCAATCGCGAAATCAGGCCGCTGCAGAGCTGGAACATCCCGGAGGCCGTGACGGGCGGCCTCATCGCGGCGGCGGCGACGCTGGTCGCCTATCTCGTCTTTCGGGTCGAGGTGAACTTCTCGCTCGACGCCCGCGACATGCTCCTCCTCTATTTCTTCACCGGCATCGGCCTCAACGCCAGGCTCGACGACCTGATCTCGGGGGGCCGGCCGTTCCTGATCCTGCTGGCGCTGACGCTGGTCTATCTGGCGCTCCAGAATCTGATCGCGGCGGGCAGCGTCACGGCGCTTGGCCTGCCGGCGGGGATGACTCCGCTGCTCGGCTCCGCCGCGCTGATCGGCGGGCACGGCACGACGATCGCCTGGGCGCCGATCATCGCCGAGCGGTTCGGCCTGAGCAACGCGCTCGAGGTCGGCATTGCGACCGCGACGCTCGGGCTCGTGGTCGCGAGCCTCGTCGGCGGTCCGATCGCGGGGTATCTCATTCGCCGCTATGCCCTCGAAGGGCCGAAGGCGCCGGACATGGTGGTCGGCGTGCCGGACGATCCGGCCAACAAATTCGCCGACGATCTCAACCACGTCACCCTTCTGCGCACGGTGCTGATTCTCAATGTCGTGATCCTGATCGGCTTCGCGCTGCAGGAGATCGTCGATCAGGGCCCGATCAAGCTACCGCTGTTCGTGATCTGCCTCGTCGTCGGCATCGTCGTCACCAACACGGTCCCGCGAGCTTTGCCGGCGATGCGATGGCCGACCCGATCACGGGCGCTGGCGCTGATTTCCGATCTGTCGCTCAATGTGTTCCTGGCCATGTCGCTGATGAGCATGCAGCTCTGGACGCTCGGCGGACTCGGTCTCGCGCTGGTTGCGGTGCTCGCGCTCCAGACCGTCGCGGCGGTCGCCTATATCGTCTTCGCCGTCTTCCCGCTGATGGGGCGGAATTACGAGGCGGCGGTGATCTCGGCCGGGTTCACAGGGATCACCCTCGGCGCGACGCCGACGGCGATCGCCAACATGACCGCGGTGACCAAGCTGCACGGCGCCTGCGCGCGGGCCTTCATCATCCTGCCGCTGGTTTCGGCCTTCTTCATCGACATCGCCAACGCAGTGGCGATCGGCGTGCTCGTGCGCTGAGCCTAACCAACCTCCTCGTCCTGAGGAGCGGCGCCGTTTGGCGACGCGTCTCGAAGGACGCTCCAGCACGCACGGCAGCGGCCACTGGAACATCCTTCGAGACGCGACGCTTCGCATCGCTCCTCAGGATGAGGTGCGTCGCCGAAAATCCGGTTTCCCTGCTAGCAGGGAATTTTTTGCGCCGGAGTTGGCGGTCCATTCCGGAAAGTGCTGCAATATCATGGCGTTGCCGGCCTTACAACCCGTCAGTTGCGGGCCCGCGTGGGCGCGGAACAGGGAATTTTGAATGACCGGAACAGGGAACTATCAGGCGATTTCGGAGCGGAACAGGGAAAGAACAGGCGGGCGAAAACGGGGCGCGCGAGCGGCCGGCGCCAGGTTGTAAGGCGCAGCCAGGATTCCAGCTCGGAGGGGCGGCGTCTCGCCGCCCAAGGTGCGCGAGACGCGCGCCGTCCAACCCCGGACGGGTGGCGTCCCGCCGCCCGGTGGCGCGCGAGACGCGCGCCGTCCTGCCTTAGGCCCCCGCCATTGCCGCTTCGACCTCGGCCCGGCGCGGCAGGGGCGCGACCGCGCCGTAGCCGCGGGTCGACAGCGCCGCGGCGACATTGGCGAAGCGCGCGGCGGCGAAGGGATCGGCCGCGCGGACAAATTCAGCGAGAAAGGCGCCGTCGAAGCAATCGCCGGCCCCGGTCGCGTCAACCGCCGAGACCGCGAATGGGGCGATGCGCTCGCGCCGCGCCGCGGTCGCCGCCAACGCCCCCGTCTTGCCGAGCTTCACCACGACGAGGCGCGCGCCGAGCCGGAGATAGAAATCGGCGATCGCGTCCGGATCGGTCAGGCCGGCAAGCTCCCGGGCGTCGTCGAGCCCCGGCAAGGCGATGTCCGCGGACCGCATCGCCTCGTGAATGACCGCCCGCGCCCGTCTCAGCGGCCAGAGCTTTAAGCGCAGGTTCGGGTCGTAAGAGACGAGCCGCTTGGCGTCGCGCGCCATGTCGATGGCGGCGAAAACCGCGTCGGCGGCCGAGGACGAGATCGCCTGGCTGATACCCGACACATGCAGGATCTGCGTCGCCCGGATGCGGTCGACCGGCAGGTCGCTTTCGGCGATCCGGCTCGCCGCCGACCCGGCGCGCAGATAGGAAAACTGATGTCCGTCCGGCCCGTGGGTGACGAAATAGAGTCCGGTATGCGCTCCGCCGTTGATCACGACCCGGCTCGCGTCCACCCCCTCCTTCAGCCACAGCTCGGTCAGCGCCCGCCCGAACGCGTCGGCGCCGACAGCGGTAAAATAGGCGGCGTCCGCGCCAAGCCGGGCGGCGGCGATCATCGCGTTCGACGTGTCGCCGCCAAAGCCCTGCAGGAAGGGCGCGCCGTCGGCGGCCTGGTTGAGCTCGACCAGCGGCTCGCCGATCGCCATGAGGTCCGCCATGCTCACCTCGTCGCCACCGCGACCGCGACCCCGGCCATCACCCCGCCTGCGGCGCGGTGGACAATCCGCATGGCCCTGGCCGAGCGGAACAGCGCGCGCACACGGTTTGCGGCGAGCGCATAGGCCGCCAGCGTCAAGGCGATCACGGGAACGCAGACCGCCATCAGTTCGAGGAGCCGGAGCGGCGTGAGGCTCTTCACGTCGATCACCAGCGGCATGATCGACAGAAAGAACACCATGACCTTTGGGTTGCCGAGCGTCAGCGAGAGCGAACCGAAGAAGGCGCGCAAGCCTCGGGATGCGGGCGGCGGCGCCTCGCCGCGCGCGGCCGGCGCGGTTGCGGTGCGCCAGGCGAGGTAAAGGAGATAGGCGGCGCCTGCGTATTTGATCGCGGTAAAGGCGCCGGCGAAGGCGTTGGCGAGCGCGGCCAGACCCGTCCCGGCGACGACGAGCCAGATCATGTCGCCGACCACATAGCCGGCGATGAATGGGGCGACGCCAGCGAGCCCGTAGGCGATGACCCGCGCCACCAACGCCGCGAGGCCGGGACCAGGCGTCGCCACCGCGGCGAAATAGACCGCGCCAAATAGAACGAGCGAAGCGAGCGTCATGGAGACTTCCGGGTTTTGCGCCGGGCGAGGGTGTTGAGCGCCTCGACCAGGGACGAGAAGAACATCGCCGCGTAAATATAGCCCCTTTCGATGTGGAAGCCGAAGCCGTCGGCGATCAGCGTCATGCCGATCATCAAAAGGAAGCTCAGCGCCAGCATCAGGACCGTCGGGTTGCGCTGCACGAATTGGCCGAGCGGCCCGGAGGCGACCATCATCAGAAGCACCGCGACGACGACGGCGATCGCCATGATCGGGAACTCGCTGGTCATGCCGACGGCGGTGATGATGCTGTCGATCGAAAAGACGATGTCGATCATCACGATCTGCACCAGCGCCGCGGCCACGCCGAGCCCGGGGGTGGCGGACTCGCCCTCCTCCCCGGCGTCCGGATCGACGCGCTCGTGGATCTCCCGCGTCGCCTTCCACACCAGGAACAGGCCGCCTGCCAGCAGCAGCAGGTCGCGCGCCGAGAAGGGATGACCGAAGACCGCGGTCAGGGGCTCCTTCAGGTGGACGATCTCGGCGGCGAAGGCGAGCAGGCCGAGGCGGAACGCCAGCGCCAGCGACAATCCGAGGATGCGCGCGAGCGCCCGGCGGCTCTGGTCCACCCGGTTCGCCAGAATGGCGATGAAGACGAGGTTGTCGACCCCGAGCACCACCTCCATGGCGATCAGGGTCGCCAGCGCCGCCCAGGCCGAGGGATCGGCTGCGAGCCGCGCGATCGTGTCCATGGCGGCGCCCCTTCCGGCCTGCCCCTGCCGGACGGCAGTCCTTTCGCGCCGGCGGAGACGTCATAAAGCGGCGCGCGGCGCCTTTCCAGCCTCGTCGCAACGTGGCGTCTCAAGCGGCGCCGTTTTCAGGGTACGCGCGCTTGGCGCCTGATTGATAGAGCCTTGGGGCAGTGTTACCTCATCGATTGCCACGAATTGGACGACGGGAATGCGCAAGAAGCGGGCGGTCGCGGATTGCTTGGCGAACGGCTCATGTACGACCCCTTGCTGTCCTTCCCGGAACGCGAAGATTGCACCAGGAGCGGGCGTTCAGCGACGACGTGGCAAACGGGCAGGATCGACCTGCCACTGATCTTCCCGATCAGACCGGTACGCGCGAGGAAAGGCCGAAACGCTGCCACAGACGCCGAAGCACCAGGTACGAAAATGCTTTTGCATGATTTCGAAATCGCTCTTCAATTTGAAAAGGCCCTTTTAGCCCTCAAGCCGGTGGTTTGAGTGCTCGTATGCGCCGGCTTTGCCCAAGCACAAAACAA
The DNA here is from genome assembly GCA_963822215.1 of uncultured Alphaproteobacteria bacterium. Taxonomy (GTDB): domain Bacteria; phylum Pseudomonadota; class Alphaproteobacteria; order Rhizobiales; family Beijerinckiaceae; genus Roseiarcus. Next base: position 760,696 of record CAWGGX010000003.1, on the reverse strand, counting down.
AAGTCGTGTTCGACCGTGGGGGAAGACTTAACGCCCCGGAAACTGTTGGCCTGGGTATGCTTGACTGTCGTTGTCACGCCTTCGTCGGCCGCACTTACGGTGCGGCCCGTCGCATCCTTGAGGCACGTCAACAACTTAGAAAACATCTCGTCCTTGGTTTCTGCCCTGCCGCCGATTCGAACAACAATTCTTGACTTCTGCGCAAGAAGAGGGGCAACACCTTTCCATGCCTCCTTTAGGAAATTCCAGTAAAGGGCTTTGTTATAGTGGCGGCTATCGCCGCGGGTTTCGGTGCTCTTGGGGTCCTCGCCCAACAGCCAAAGCCGGAGCCATTGGTCCTCACGATAGTTCGTGGTGTCGAGGTAAGGGGGCGATGTGATGATGTCCGTTACCTTTCCTGTCAATTGCGGGAACGCGGCATTGGCCTTCCGGGCATCAAACTCCGCAATCTCGCCCCGGCGTTTTGGCGGCGGTGTTCGAAAACGGAAAACAACCATATTGCGCAGAATGGCAAAAACGTCCCGACGCGGCGCCACGTAACCGTGTTTGCTCCACCAACGCACAGAATACGCGGGCTTCGTGCTGATCGTGCGAGGCATCCGATTGCTGAAATAGTTGGGGCTGCGGTGGGACTCGCCGTGAAGTGCCCCCAAGCATAGAGCTGCGATGAAGCAGTCCGTTGGATCGTTCCGCCAATCCAAGTTAGCACGAAGGAACCGCACTTCTTCATACGTATCCGCGTGAAAACAGGAAGCGAAGAATTCGGTCATTTCGTCGCTAAGGGAGGGCAGAGGAACAAACGAAAGCGTCCCCTCCAGTTCATCAAGCCGAGCAAGAACCTCTTCGCGACTGGGTGGGTTGCATTTGGCACCCGTGATACCGACGGCCACCGGGTGGATGTCACAACCGGCGGCTTCTCTGCCGTTCAACAATGCCTCGAAGACGGTGGTCCCCCTACCGCAGAATGGGTCGAACACTACGCCTTTGAAGCGAGAGGCAGCAAGATGCTTCTCCACGAACGCCTCGGGAAACATTGCGAAATAAGGACAAATGGCGTGGAAGCGGTGTCTCACGATTTTGTCGCTCCCCTTTTCGCGTAAGCTTTCACCCAATCTACCGCCTCAGGGAGTAGATCGAAAGCCTCAATAGCAAGTCCTTGATGATGAAGTCCTTGCGCTTCAGCGACCCGATAGGGGACGCGAAGCCGATGAAGAACGTTTCCGAGGATCCTGCAGTCGTCAACGAACTCGTCATCGGGTCGGGTGAAGGGTATGATGTGGTAGCACATCATCATCGTCACCGGTTGCTGCCCAAACCAACGGCTCGGAAAGACATGTTGCAAATGCGTGCGAAGAGACTTCTCTCGCCAGTTTTCGCCTGTCGCTACTTGACCGGCCGCAAGCAGGAAGCCCGGCAAACCATCCCGGTGTAGGCGTGCGGCAAATATATCTATCTGGTCATCTTTCGGCCTGTCAGGCACCCCAACAGCCGCTTGCAAGACGCCATCTCGAAATACTCCCCAGATCTCCGCAAGCTTCGTATGAAAATCGGTTTTGTCCGGCCGCGGGAAACCGAAAGACCACGCACGTCCATTCACTTCAGCGGCCAAAGCAGCCGTTGCAAAGTATTGGAAATACATCCGCAATTCGCGGATCTCTCCTTCAGTAGGATACACGGTCGAGCCGACAAGGACCGAGGAAACAGCCTTCAGATGGGACAAAATGAGCGAGAGACTATAGGCCGCCTGCGCAAGCGACGGTTCTCCGCCGACATATGTTAGGACATCCCCGTCTCCATCCAAGGCAAAAGGGTAGGCCTCATTGAGTGCTTGTCGCCGACCCTCTATTCTTCTGGCAGTGCCGGATACGATTTCTTCCCGGTCGGTCATCTCTTCTTCAACGTCGCTGTAGTCGTCGTCGGCACCTATCTCCATTGCGTTGATGAGATCTTTCGTAAACGATCTCGACTGATCCGAAAAGAACGCGGTCAATTCGAGATAGTCGGCCGCCAAATCAAAATTCGGATATTTAATGTCGAATTCGTCTCGTGGAAAGTAAAGCTCAACTGACACTATTATCCCCTATAGTTTACTTATACCTCTTCCTCATTCGTTCAAAGATAGTCTGCCCAGTTTCCGATATATCTTCCGCGATATTTAGCAGTGATTGATCGCGCCCGTCATAACCTCGAAGGCTGTTTACCGCCTCGCGGAGTGTACTGCGCGCTCGGATGAGCGCAGCCGAGAGGGTCTCGTCGGCGGGTCGGGTGCTCGCGTGCGCCTCTGCCAAGGTACGCCCCGCACGCAGGATATGGAGACCTTCGGCACTGGAGAGCGCTTCGCCGAGATTCTTGATATCAGGGTTTTGCGACTGGATAAGCGGCTCTTTGCCGTCTTCCTTAGAGCCATAAATCCATACAAGCACTTCCCGTAGTCGGTCTAGCCTGTCGGCAGGGACAGGATCCGGTCGGGGGTCATAACGTGACCATGCGGTCTCAAGCCCTAAGTAAGTCATATACGTCGTTCGAGAGAGGGCCGTGTAAAGGTGAGAAAAATTGAACTTGGCGACCTTTCGATCCGACAGAGAAAAGATGCCCTGGCGTTCAGCCTGTTCTAGCACGTAGATTGCAGCAACCATTCTCTTAATGGTGTCGTGTCGGTCGCCGATTCTCTCGGAAATTTCTTCCAGTGACACATGGCCGGACTTGTACCACTCGGCCGCGAACTTTGCCTTCGCGTAAGAGTCCCACTTTGCAGCCCCGTTGATGTGCTTAAAACCGATAAACGACCGAGCCGCATCCCGGTCCGGAACGCGATAAACGGAGACCTCCGCGAGCGTCGCCAGCGCCGCGGGGGCAATCTCCGGCACGCTAATCTTCAGGCGCTCATTCTTGGCGATGGCATCGACAAGCGCAGTCTCGCGAAAGAGCCTAATTGCCGCGAGCCTGCGGTTGCCTTCGAGCACAATCAATTTCTGATCGGCAGTGTCCGGCAGGACGATGAGCGGCTCAATGTCTAGCAACCTGTCGGACTGAGTACTATTGGGACGGCGACTGCGGGTATGGAGGGGTACGCGATGTTCATATGGGCTGGTTTGGCTCTGGACCAGCTGCGGTCGGGCCTGCGTGGGCGTTGCGTGGGCCTCCCGGCCTTGCCCGCCGGAGCATTTCGCGCCGTCAGGCCGGAGCGAGGACGAACATCCGCTTCAAATTCCAGGCCATGGTCACGAGGCTCCACTCGCCGCGCACCTTTTCGAGCCCGCGCAAGGAAAATTGACGGAATCCGAGCGCGGATTTGATGATGCCGAACACCGGCTCCGGGGTCTGCTTGCGCAAGGCGTAGAGCGCTCGGCCCTCGGGCGTCTTCAACCGATGCGCCATCGCCTCGACCGGCGTCGGGTCGTCCGGCGCGGCCGGGGCCTTCTGGAAGCGCTCGCTCAGCGGCGGGTGATGGGGCTGGCGGCCCATCGCGATCATCGGCTCGACGCTGGCTTTTTCGCAGGCGGCCACGGCGCCCGCGCTGAAATAACCGGTATCGGCCAGCAGATGGTCGACCTTGCCGAGGCCTTCGGGCAACGCGCCGATCTTCTCCAGCATCGGTTCGACCTGGTTCTTGTCGTTGGGCGCCTGAACCACATCGACGGCCACGACCAGAAGACTTCCCGCTGCGACCGCGGCTTGCGCATTGTAACACTGATCGAAGCCGCCGCCCGCCACCGGCATGATGCGCGACTCCGCGTCCGTCAGGTTGACCTGATCGGTCGGCAGCGGCCCTTCGGTCGGCGGCGCCGGCGGCTTGCCCCCGGGCTTCTTGCCCGTCGCCGCGATCTTCGCCTCGCGTGCCGCCACTTTGGCTTCGTGCTCGGCCATCTCGCGCGCATGCCGTTCCTTGGCCCGCGCCTCCATGGTCGCGCGCGCCTCGGCGATCTTGCGCAGGCGCTCCTCGCGCCGCGCCAGTTCGTCGGGGATCGACATCCCATCGGGAATATCAGCCTTGTCCGCAGCCTCCGCCTTGGCCATGAGATCGGCGACCTCGGCCTTCAGTTGCGCCTCCCCCCGGGCTCTTCGACCCGGGGGTTGCCGGCATGCTCGTAGGAAAGCGCGCTGTGCCGGCTGGCGTTGGCGTGGATCTTCGTCCCGTCCAGTCCGATCGTGCCCATCTTCAGAACGCCCATCTCGCGCGCCAACTGAAGAACCTCGACGAACAGCTTCTCGATCTCCTTCAAGAACCGCCGCCGAAACGCCGCAATCGTGTCGTGGTCGGGATGATCGTTGGCCGCGATGAACCGAAACGCCACCGAGTTGTAGGTCGCCCGCTCGAGCTTCCGGCTCGAAAACACCCCCGTCGCGTAGCCGTAAACCAGCAGGCCCAGCAACATCCGGGGATGATACGAAGCCGACCCCGAGCCTCGATACGCCCCGCTCATCCGGCCAAGGTCGAGACCGTCGATCACTTCGACGACGAACCGCGCCAAATGCTTCTCCGGAAGCCACTCGTCCACCGAAGGCGGCAGCAGATACCCAGTCTGCCGATCGATCGTCCGGAAATTGTCCATGCGCGTCGGTTTAATACCCGAGAATCAACACCATGATTCTACCCCCACCAACCACGTTTGTCCCGACCACCAAACCGAAGGTGCGTTAAGTCCGACAGGCTGCTAGCCCGAATTATGCGCGTGGGGTTGGCGGGAGTAGCTTAAGCGGCTGATTTTGCGTAGAATCTGGTTGTTGAGGCCGATTTATCGCGTTTTCAGACGAGCTGCCCCCGCCATGAGCGATTCTATGCTGCCGTTGCCCGGCCTGTCACCTGTTTCAGGCAAGCGGGTCGAGGTCAAATTCGACGGCGGGCTGCTCTCGTCGGACGGCGGCGTGTTGGCGTTTCGGGAAGTCGAACAGCGGCTTCGGGTCGCCGATCGGCTGGCCGGGTGCGTGGTGGATCCTCGGGCGCCGGAGCAGATCACCCACAGCCTGGCGGATATCATCCGGTTTCGGGTTCTAATGATTGGCGCGGGCTACGAGGATGGGATCGACGCCAATTGCCTGCGCAGCGATCCGATGTTCAAGATGGCGCTCGACCTGACGCCGTCGGATCGCGAGCTTTGCTCGCAGTCGACGATCTCGCGATTGGAGAACCTGCCGGACGTTCGCGCGCTATTGCGGATGGGTCGGGCTATGGTCGACCTCTATTGCGAGTTGTTCGCCAAGGTTCCCAAACGGATCACGCTCGACATCGACGACACGTTCGACGCCGTTCACGGCGGCCAGCAATTGCGGCTGTTCAACGGCCATTATGACGAGTACGGCTTTCAGCCGATCGTGGTGTTCGACGGCGAGGGCCGCTTCGTCACGGCGGTTCTTCGTCCCGCCAAACGCCCGAGCGGCAAGGAGATCAAGCCCTTCTTGCGCCGGCTGTTGCGCGCGATCCGCGCTCACTGGCCCAACACCGAAATCCTGTTGCGCGCCGACAGCCACTATTGCGGCCCCGAAGTTCTCGACTGGTGTCGGGCGAACGGTCTCGACTACATCCTCGGCGTCGCGCCGACCGCGACCTTGCGTCGCCACGTCGAGTGTCTCGAAGCCAGCGCGAAGGCGCGGTTCGAGGCCGCGCCGCGCGATGACAAGCTCCGCCGCTTCAAGGAATTCTATGACGGCGCGCAGAGCTGGAGCCGTGTCGAGCGAATCATCGCCCGCGTCGAAGTCGGCGCGGAAGGACCCGACACCCGCTTCGTCGTCACCAACCTGCAAAGGCGCAATGCCCGCGCGCTTTACGAGGACCTCTACTGCCGACGCGGTCAGGCCGAAAACCATATCAAATCCTGGAAGACGCATCTGGCCGCTGATCGCACATCCTGCACAAAGGCGACCGCCAACCAGTTTCGGCTCTTCCTGCACGCCGGCGCCTATTGGCTGATGTGGGGGCTTCGCGTGTCGATGCCGAAACGTTCGATGTGGCGCGTCGCTCAGTTCGACACCCTGCGCCTGCGCCTCATCAAGATCGCTGCCCGCGTCGTCGAAATGAAGACAATGATCCGCGTGCACCTGCCGAGCTCATGCCCGGCGCAGGATATTCTGCGTTTCGCCTTGCAACGCATACCGCGCCTCGTCACCTGAGCAAGCGGGCGCGAGACCCCAAAACGCAAACCCTTCCCGTCAACCCGAAAACCGCCCCAACCAAAACTCAGGCTCAAAGCCCGAGCAGAACCAACACGTCCAGACTCTGCCGAAATCAACCAATCCCCCGCAAAGTCCCGCCGATGTCGTCAAAGCGCTGCATAATGCGGGCTAGGTAGCCGTTCGCAGCAATCGACTGAAGGAGTTCACCCAACTCCTCGCCCCGATAAAGCTGCGCGACGATGCTTTCCTCTGACATGCGCGCGCTTACGCCCAAAAGACGCGGGTTCTCCCGGTCGAGCTTGAGCCAATCGACGCTGACTTTCGTCGTATTCTCCAGCGGCACATCGGCTGGCTTCTTCATTGTGGAGTCGGTCATTTTTCTTGCTCCGCCGCGAGCGTCACTCCCCCGTCTACAAAAGTCGCGCCCGCTTCTTCAAGAACACGCTGTATGTCGCGCACAGTTCGGTCATAGGGCGACCTTCGACCTTTCTCGAATTCGGCAATAGTCGCGGGCGCAACGTTTGCACGGCGGGCCAAGTCAGCCTGACTAATATGCAGCCCGGCACGCGCCATTCGGCATTGCTCCGGCGTGATGGTCACGGACTCTACTCCCACGACGCGCAGACGAATCGGAAGATTGTTGATTTTTGATAACATTGAAGGAATTCGTTGTCCACGATAACGAGCCCAACTACACGGAAATGCAGGAAAGTCCGAAGGAGATCGGCAAAGGGCCTTTGGATCCCCCGTAGCTCCGTTTTGCGGCGTGTGTGGGACGAGGCTTACCTTAGTGCCCGCTTCGGGCGGAGTCCGCGCCTTCCCTGGTGAGCCCTGAAGGTCCGCTTCCTCGTCCAATTGAAGCTTCGAAGGCACCGGTCCGCTAGGTCTGCAATACGTCGGCTCCGGTCGCTCGGCTGGGAACCATGCGTCAAATTTTCCCCGCTCATTGCGGATCGCGCCTTACGCGTCGATCGGCGCCGCAGCCCCCGCCCCCTGGCGGCAGTTGGACAATCCCTCGCGCGTAGACGCCGGCTTCGACGAGCCCGCGAGCAAAACTCGTCATCAGCGCGTCGACCTTGGCGACGGGTGGGATTCGAGGGCCCCAAGGCCGGCGCCACGACGGCGGCGAGCGGCCCTGCGACGCAACGCCCCGTAGACCTCGGAAAGCCTGGTCGTCTACGCAAGACAGGGCTGCCTCCGTCACGCGGCAAGTGGCCCGAACCTTGCGACGTGACAGCGGGGTCCCATTAATGAAGCTCTCCGCCCGCAACGTTCTCCAGGCAAAGTGGTCGCGATCGCCACGGGCGCCACCACCGAGCATGTCAGGATCGAGGTCGGCGCCGAAATGGTGACGGCCTCGATTGCAAACGACGCGGTCGACGCGTTCGCGCTCGAAGTCGGCAAGCCCGCGTCCGCCGGGATTCCGGCGTCCGGCGTCATGATCGCGATCGACGTCTGAAGGAGATTGAGAGTCATGCCGCAAGCCAACGCATCCCACGCATCCCATGCGTTCGAGCGCCTCGACGATTTGGCCGAGCCGCTCCTTCTGGAGGATGGGGCAGGCGGCGATCTGACGACCGAGGCGCTCCGGCTTCACGGCCAGCGTGGTCATGTCGTGTTTTTCGCGCGGGGCCCCATGACGATCGCCGGAACCGAGCTTGCCGCCGCGATGTTCATGCGGCGCGGGGTCCCGGTCGTGCTGCACCGGCGATCGGGCGAGTCGGTCAAGGCCGGCGCGCAGCTGCTCGCCGGCGACGGCGACGCGGCCGATCTGCATCTGGTGTTCAAGGCGGCGCAGACGATGGTCGAAACCCTGTCGGGGATGGCCACGGCGGCGCGGGCGATGGTCGACGCGGTCGAAGCGGTCAACCCGAAAGTCCGCGTCGCCTGCACCCGCAAGGCGTTTCCTGGCGGGCGGCGGCTCTCGCATGTCGCGGTCACGGCGGGCGGAGCGATCCTGCATCGCGCGGGCCTCTCCGAGACGATTCTCATCTTCGCCGAGCACCGCGCCTTCCTGCGCGACAAGCCGCTCGCCGCCGTCGTGGACAGGCTGCGCCTCATCGTCCCCGAGAAGAAGATCGCGATCGAAGTCGACAACATCGCAGAGGCGCGCCAGGCGATCGACGCCGGTTTCGACATCCTCCAGCTTGAAAGGTTCAGCGTCGGAGCGGTCGGCGAGGTTGCGGCGCTCGCGCGCGCCCGCGCCATCCCGCCGCTGATCGCGGCGGCAGGGGGGGTCACGGTCGCCAACGCCGCCGACTATGTGCAAGCCGGCGCCGGCATGATCGTCACAAGCGCCCCTTTCGGGGCGCCGCCCGCCGACGTCAACGTCAGCATCGCGGAAGTGAGATTGAACTGAACGACGCCGCCGGCGACTGCGATTCCCGGCGGCTCCCTCCCCCACTTTTAGCCGCGCTCGGCGAGCGCGGCCGCCGGGGTCAGCGACCGCGGCTACAAGATCTCAGCCGAACTTGAACAGCACGCCGCAGCCGCCGCGCGGATCGTTCCATTCGACGTCGCCCGCAGGCTCGCGAAGAACGCGCCAAGCGCCGCATCGGGCGCCAACGAATTGTGCAACGCAACATTTCGAGGCAATCGCGAAAGGTCGTCGAGCGCGATCAAACCGAGAAACAGGAACTTCCGCTCCGGGCGGAGACCGCGCCTCGAGGCAAGGCCCAAGTCCCCTGCTCACTTACGACGTTCGAAATCGCGCCTTACGCGTCGATCGGCAGCGCGCGGCCGGCCTTGTGAGCGGCGATCCACTTCTCGAGCGCGGCCACGTGCTCGGATTCCTCCGCGACGAATTCCTTCGCCAACGCCTTGATCTCGGGATCCCCGGTCGTGTCCAATACCGCCTGGTAGTAGCGCAGACCCGCCGTTTCAGCCTGCATGGCGACCTCGAGCGCCTCGCCCCGGCCGAGCATCGGATCGGCGGCCCAGATCGCCGCCGCCTCCGGACTTCTCGAGGTCCGGCCAGACGAAGTCGGTCGGGTTCAGCTTGGGGATGTCGCGGAAGCCGGAGCGCGCCTGCGCCTCGGCCAGATGCATGCGCGAATAGTCCGAGAGGCGGCGGAACAGCTTGGCGACAGCGCCGTTGCCGCTCGCCTGCATCACATCGGCCAGTTGGCCGAACCGATCCGCCGCCTCGCTCTCGAGCTTGATCGCGTAGGCGAGAAATTCCTCGACCGAGTCCATTATGGGTTCCTCCGACGGCAGGGCCCGCCCTGCGGCGAGCGTCGCGGGCTTTCACCCGGCGATGAGAGCGGAAGGCGCTTGGGTGGAGGCGCCGACCGTCCCTTCTCCCTCCCCGGGCCTGACCCGGGAATCACGGGGAGAAGGTTAGGATGAGGGGCGGGGCGAGTGCACGCGGCGGCAAATCGCCAAGGCCCCTCACCCCGACCCTCTCCCCGCCACGGGCGGGGAGAGGGGGAATCCGCGCGCACTCCACTCGGTTGCATCACTCCCTAGTGTTTGGCCGCCCATTCCTCGCGGGTGATCCAGGCCTCGAGTACCTTCACCCGCTCGCCCTCGGCCTTGATGAACGGCCGCGCGGCCTTGGCGACCTCAGGCGACTTCGCGGTCGCCTCGGCGGCGACGTAGAACTCATAGCACCGGCGCTCGCCCTGAAGCGCGGCCTTGAGCGCGTCGAGGCGCGACAGCGACGCGTCGCCCGCCCACAGCGCGTCGCTGTCCGGCGTCGCGTAATGCGGCCAAAGATAGTCGTCCGGAACCTGCTTGTCCGCGTCCGCCCCGGCCGCGCTCGCCCTGGCCTCCTCGGCCTGCTTGCGGGACTGGCCGGCGAGCTGGGCGAACAGAGTGGCGATCTCGTCGGCCTTGCTGGCGCTCATCGCCTTGGCGAGATCGTCGAAATGCACGGCGGCGTCGGCCTCCACCTTGGCCACATGGCCGAGGAAGTCGGCGACCGTGGCGATCACCATGCCGCCCTTGTAGCGGCGCGCCGCCGGCGTCGTGTGCGGAGCGACGGCGGGAAGCGATTTGTCGCCTTCGAAGCTGACGAGAACGTCCTCGTGGCGCACAAAACACTGGCAGGCGAGACGATGCCGCGGCGGCATGTCGTTGACTTCGGCGTCGACGATCTCGGCCTTGGTGATCTTGCCGAGCTGCTTCAGCATCTCCTTCTCTTTTTCCGTGAGAGAAATCGCGTGCTTGCCGAGCGGATCCAGGTGCTTGACCTCGATCAGGCACGAGCCGCATTCGCCGTCCTGACAGTCGAATGGGATCGGGATCTTGTTGGCTTTGGCGATCGCCAGAATGGTGCCGCGGTCGCCGGCGACGGCGTAGACGGTGACGTCCCGCGCCATCGACGGGGATGAAAAGGTGACGTTGGCCATGACTTTCCTCTGGGCCGTCTCTCGACGACGGCCGCTCACGTCCGCCCCGCACGCAAATCGCAGGCCATGGAAAATTCTTCGATGTCTCAGAGACTTGGACGTTCCGCCGGCGCGGATCGACACGCGCGTGACGCGTTGCCGACAGGATTGGACGAAAGCCAACAGCCCGTGTCGGCAGAAATCCATGTCGTCACGAAAAACGAAGGAGGGCCGCGCGATGGCGGCCCTCCCCTCCCTTCCCCGGGAGGCCAGCGTACCCCTGGCAACGCGGAATTGCGGTTAGGCGAGCGCGCTCGCGAGGCGATTGCGGCGGCCGTGCCCGGCGCCGGCATAGGCGAGCGCCGCGAAGCCGAGGCCCAGCATGGCCCAGGTCGAGGGCTCAGGAACCGCGCCGAGATTGACCTTCTCGATTCCCCAGCCTTCGTCGCCAATCCCCTGGAAGCCGGCGTGATCGGGCCCCGCAAGGCTTGTGTAGGCGAAGACAAGAGAATTGACGCCCTTTTGGAGCGGGAGGAGGTCGTTATCGAAGGTGACAACCTCCTTGCCGCCTGCCCAGCCGGTCGCAGTCCCGTTGTTGGTCGGATTGGTCGCGCTCGCGCCGTAGGGGTCTGACAGGACCACGGCCTGCGCCGTCGAAGCGCCGCCGCCGAGATTGAAGGTCGCCGTGTAGATCGAGGTTCCGTTCAGCTTCAGCCTGAAATCGTCCTCGTAAAAGTTGTCGCCGTCGAGGCTGAGATAACCGTCTACGGTGAAGGAGAGCGTCGTAAACGTCGCCGCAGGCGCCTGAAAATTGACGGTGAACGACGTGTCTGTCGCCTGCGGGCCGGTCGGCCCTGAATAAACGGTTCCGGCGTCGGCCGAAGCCGCGAAAAGAACCATGGGCGCGACGGCAGCGAGAAGGGAAAAGCGCTTCATGACCAAGCAAACCTCGTGAAGACAGTTTATCCGGCAAGGTCCGGATTGAATTGAATTCGGTAATCGGAAAATAAAACTTCGACTGGCTAAGGTCAACGTCAACCCGGCGTTAACCTTTCGCGGAAACGATTGTTCTTTATTTTTCCTCGTTACGTCTCTTCGTTACTTCCCCTCGAGCCGCTGAATCATTCGCCAGATCGCGTCGACCTGGACGCCTTTCCGCGTCAGGTACTGGGAATCGCCGCTGTAGCCCCACCAGTTCCAGCACCCTTCCGGATTGACCGCGCTCGCTCCGGTCAGCCACAGGTTCGAGGGGATTTCCGACAGGTTCGGCGCGTGCGCCTGCAGGTAGAGGACGACGATTTGGTTGGCCTCCGCCAATTCGTTGAGGCCGATTCGGGTATAGAACTTGTCGCCGAGCGTTTCGGCCGACTGCAAGCATCCGTGCAGCGCCACCTGCAGCCGGCAGGGCTGAGCCGCGCCGGCCTCGCAGGCTGTCGGAACATAGAGATACCCCGTTTTTGAAAGGCCGTTGGCGGCCGCGGCCTTGTCGGGGACGAACTCGGTCTGGTCGAAAGCGACGATGCGGCCGGCCGCCGTCGGCGCGGGGGGCGCGAGGTCCGGTCCGTAGATGGCCTTCAGCTCGGACCCCGACTGGTCGTAATGACAATCGTCAATGTAGGGCGAGGCGTTGGCGGAGCAGGCGCCGCCGTAATTCGTCGTGACCCAGGAATGGCCGGCGTCGGCGGCCGGCCCGCTGTGGTCCTCGAACACGATGTTGGCCGCCGGAACGCCGAGGGCGAGATAGAGCGCCTCCGCCGTCTCGACCGTCGCCGAATTGACGACCGAGTTGGAGGCGCCGGTAAAGAAGTAGAGTCTCGCGCGGCTGAGGTTCGACGGCGGGTCGATCCAGCCCTTCGCGGCGAGCTTGTCGACGGTCTTCTTGTAGGTCTTCGCGTCGTCGAGCATGAACGGGACCGACATGCAGGCGCTGAGCGCCTGCGAGGCGAGCGCGAGCACGCCGTCGGAGTCCACGTCCTCGACTGCGCAGCCGTAGAGCCCGCCCGCAATCATCGCCGCCCCCATCACGTCCGCGGAATGGGCGATGTGAATCTGGTTCGCCATGAAGGCGCCGGACGAAATGCCGGCGACCGAAACCTGCGACGGATCGATCGGCAGGACGCCAAGCCGCTCGGCCGCGGCTGCATCTTCGGCATAGGCGAGCGCCAGCAGAGCGGCGGCGAAGCGGAGGTCTCGTCGTTGTACGGGCATGCGCCTTCCCCACCCGCCGCGGTCGCGGCTTTCGCGGCTCACCTTACGTCGCGCAGCCCGGTCTGCAACCGAACGATCGGCCGAAACCGACCTCGATCGGAGGGCGCGCGTCTCGCGCGCCTTGGGCGGCGAGACGCGGCCCCTCCGACGGCGCTTCCCTTGCAGCCGTCGGCGCCCGCAAGGGCCAAACGGGCCATGTCATGGCGCCAGCCGGCATCGGGGTTGGGGCCGCGCCAATGACGCCTGCATTTGCGAGGTTTCCCCCAAGTTTTGCCGGGGAAAACCATTCCACGAGGGGTCGATTTGCGTCACGCTATTTTATGTACGCGCTCGCCCCGATTGCAGCCAACGGCGCCCAATTTGGCGGCTGGCGCCTCAGGCGTGCTCGCCGGAAGCGATCAAAAGCGCCTCATTCGCAATCGTTTGAACCGCAACGCGCGATGCTGGCATGAGCGTTGCACAAATCAGGTCGAAGACGGACACGCTTTCGAGAGGACCTGTTGGAGCCGGCCGACCTCGAACTCATCCACCTGACCAAACGCTATGGCGCGGCGACTGCGGTCGATTGCATCGACCTCAAGATTCCGGCGGGCGCCTATTGCTGCCTTCTCGGCCCGTCCGGCTGCGGCAAGACGTCGACGCTCCGGATGATAGCGGGGCATGAAACCGCGACGGAAGGGGATATCCTGATCGGCTCTGTGAACGTCACGGAGCTGCCGCCAGCCAAACGCGGCACCGCGATGATGTTTCAGAGTTATGCGCTGTTCCCGCATTTGTCTTGCGTGGATAACGTCGCCTTTTCGCTGAAGATGAAAGGCGTCGACAAGGCGACGCGGCGGCATAAGGCGATGGAGTTCCTGGAACTCGTCGCGATGGGGCCGTATGCCCAGCGCGTTCCCGCGCAATTGTCCGGCGGCCAACAGCAGCGCGTAGCCCTCGCCAGGGCCCTGGTCACAAATCCGCAAGTTCTCTTGCTGGACGAGCCGCTCTCGGCCCTTGATCCTTTCCTGCGCGTTCGGATGCGGGCCGAGCTCCGCCGCCTGCAAAGTCAGCTCAAAGATTCCTTTCGTCCATGTCACCCACGGGCAGGACGAAGCCCTGGCGCTCGCTGACCTCGTGGTTGTCATGAACAAGGGTCGGATCGAACAGACCGCAACGCCCCGCGAGCTGTTCGAGAAGCCCGCCACGGAGTTCATCGCCCGATTTCTCGGTGGCCACAACGTAATCGCCACATCCGTCGGCCCGATTGCGGTTCGCGCCGATCGGATCACAGTCCGCCTCAACGGCGCCGGCGAGGGCGCCAATGACGTGCGGTTCGTCGCCGCGGTTCGCGCCATCGAATACCAGGGCGCGCACTATCAAGTCGCGCTGGACCATCCCAGCCATTCCGAACTTGTGGCGCTGGTGAGCGATGAACAATTCGCCGACGAGCCGCTCAACGTCGGCGACAATGTTTCCGTTCTCTGGGCCGACAAGGACGTTCACGCACTTGCCCCGGCGCCGTGACGATACGGGGAGCTACCAAGGAGTAATGCGATGTCGATGAAGCATACGAAGACGCCGAAGGGGCTGTCCCGTCGCGCCGTTCTCAAAGGAGCGGCCGGACTTGCCGGCGCGGCCGCGGGCTCGGGAGCCATCACCGGCTTCCCGGCGGTATGGTCTCAGGAAGATAAGGTGCTGCGCTACCTCGGCACCGCGGTCAATCAGTCGGACGATATAACCAAGAAGGTGAAGGCGGACACCGGGATCACGATCCAGAATATCGTCGCGACCACAGACGATGTGACCAAGCGGGTGATTACCCAGCCGAACTCTTTCGACATCTTGGACACCGAATACTTCAGCTTGAAGAAGCTCGTGCCATCGGGAAATATTCTCGCGATGGACGCCAAGAAGATCAAGGAGTTCGACAACATCACGCCGGTCTTCACCAAAGGCCAGTTGCCGAATGGCAAGGTCATTGGCGACCAGGGGACTGCGCCCAAGAAAGTCATGTTCCTCGAAGGCGAGCACTCCACCAAATTCTCGGCGACCCCGACCGAGTGGGTCACCCTGATCCCGACGGTCTACAACGCGGACACCCTCGGCATCCGGCCGGACCTGATCAAGCGGCCGATCAATTCGTGGTCCGAATTGCTCAATCCCGAGTTCAAGGGCAAGGCCGCGATCCTCAACATCCCATCGATCGGCATCATGGACGCCGCGATGGTCGTCGAATTGCTCGGCAAGTACAAATACCCCGACAAGGGCAACATGACGAAGGCCGAAATCGACATGACCATGGGCGTGCTGACCGACGCGAAGAAGGCGGGACAGTTCCGGGCGTTTTGGAAGGACTTCAATGAGAGCGTCAACCTGATGGCTTCGGGAGAGACGGTCATCCAGTCGATGTGGTCGCCGGCCGTTACGGCCGTCCGCACCAAGGGGATCCCTTGCGTCTTTCAGCCGCTGAAAGAGGGCTATCGCTCGTGGGCCTCGGGTTTCTGCATGTCCAAGGGCGTGACCAGCAAACAAGCCGACATGGTCTACGAGTTCGTCAATTGGTACCTGTCGGGCTGGGCGGGCGCCTATCTCAACCGGCAAGGCTATTATTCCGCCGTCCTCTCCACGGCCAAGGCGAATATGGAGCCCTACGAATGGGCCTACTGGATGGAAGGCAAGCCGGCTGCGCAAGACATCCATGGACCCGACGGCTCGCTGCTTGAAAAAGCGGGCGCTACGCGAGATGGCGGCTCCTACGACGAGCGGATGGGCAACGTCGCGTGCTGGAACGCCGTGATGGACGAGAACGACTACATGGTTCGCAAATGGAATGAGTTCATTGCGTCCTGACGCTGTTTGCGGCCCACGCCCATCCATCGCGTGAGATGGGAAGCGCGCAACCTGTCTCGCGCCCAGTGTCTCGCATGAGCGAGACACTGGGCGCAGGCGCCACCCTCGGATTCGACTGATGTCCTCGAAAAGCGTCATCGAGGGGACGGGCGTGCCCGGCTGGCTTCAGGCCTTGCCGTTCGGGCTGGTTTTTCTGTTCTTTTTCGTCATCCCTCTCATCCTGGTCGTGATCGTCAGTTTTTGGGACTACAACGACTACGAAATGCTGCCGTCCTTTACCTCGCGCAGCTATACTGAGAATTTTGAGGGATGCCTCGCCAATCTGCCGGATCTGTGTACGATTCTGAAGACCTACGTATCGACAGCAAAATTCTGCTTCATTGTTTGTCTGACGACGCTGATCATCGGGTTTGCAGTCGCCTATTTCCTCGCCTTTCATGTTCGGACCGTCACCATGCAGATGGTCCTGTTTCTGCTTTGCACAATTCCCTTCTGGACGTCGAACGTCATCCGCATGATCTCGTGGATTCCGCTGCTGGGCCGCAATGGCCTCGTCAATGTCGCCCTCACG
This sequence comes from uncultured Alphaproteobacteria bacterium, assembly GCA_963822215.1. Classification (GTDB taxonomy): domain Bacteria; phylum Pseudomonadota; class Alphaproteobacteria; order Rhizobiales; family Beijerinckiaceae; genus Roseiarcus. The sequence continues at coordinate 744,643 of CAWGGX010000003.1, read as the reverse complement.
CGCGCCCACATCGTCGACGCGCCCGTCGAATGGCTGCTCTATTCGCCATTTTCAGTCGCGCTCGCTTTCACGCACCTTTTCACCTTCTTCATGGTGGTGCCGATCTTCAATTCGATGATGCGCATCGATCGCCGGCTGATCGAGGCCGCCTATGATTCCGGCGCTTCCGGCTGGCAAACGCTGTGGAACCTCATCGTTCCTCTCTCCAAGCCCGGCATCGTCATCGGCTCAATATTCGTGGTGACGATCGTCATGGGAGATTTCATCACTTTCGACGTCATGGGCGGCGAACAGATCGCATCGGCCGGCAAAGTCGTGGAGACGCGTCTGAACGCCCTGCAATTCCCGCCGGCCGCAGCGAACGCGGTCATTCTCCTCGTCGTCACGCTGCTGATTATCACCGCCCTCAACCGCATCGTCGACGTGCGCAAGGAGCTGTGACATGGGCGATCGCTCCGCCACGTTTTATGTTCTTGCGGCTTTCTTCGCGGCCTTCGTGCTCTTTCTCTACGGGCCGATGATCGTCATCTTCATCCTGTCGTTCCAGGGTCCAACCGGCGGTTTGACCTTCCCTCTGAACGGCTTGTCCTTTCACTGGTTCGAACGGCTCTGGCACGGCGGCGGCATCGTCGACATCAGCGGCGCCTTTGAGCGCTCCTTGAAGCTCGGCCTGGTTGTGATGGTTCTCACGGTTCTGCTTTCTCTGAGCGCCGGCCTTGCCTTCCGAAAGCGGTTTGCCGGCTCGGACCTCCTGTTTTTCGTCGCGGTGGCAAGCCTCATCGTGCCCTCGATCGTCACGTCGCTGGGCATCGCGCTGGAGTTCCGGCTGCTGGACGACTTTCTGAAGAACCACGGACCCGGTTGGCTGACCGGAGACCTGACGACGACGATGGGAACTTTCACCTCCGGTCTTGGCGCCCATCTCACATGGACGTTGCCGTTTGGCCTCCTCGTGATGTTTGCGATTTTCAACCGTTTTGACAGTCGTTACGAGGAGGCCTCGCGCGACCTCGGCGCCAACTCATGGCAGACGCTGCGCTACGTCATCCTGCCGATCATTCTGCCGTCCGTAATCGGCGTTGGCCTTTTTGGCTTTACGCTGTCGTGGGACGAGATCGCGCGTTCAAGTCAGGCGATGGGAGAGCACAATACGTTGCCGATGGAGTTGCAGGCGCTGACGACGACCGTGACGACCCCCGAGATTTATGCGCTTGGGACGGCCACGACCGGCGTCTCTTTCGCGGTCATCGCGTTGTCGTTGTTCGGAATCGCGATCATTCAAGCCCGGCAGGCGCGGCACGGCTCCGACGCAGGCGAGGGTTGAGGCAAGGACGGATTTCGTCGTCGCTCAGCCTCGCTTTGGCCGCCGCGGAGAGCGGAAGAGCTCAGGCGGCGGCCGATGGAAGGTTTGGCGACCATCTTTCCATCCGGCGATCGCGGGCGCGATCTCGGCCACGCCATCCGCGCAGGAGCCTGTGTCCAGGATGACGAGATCGGCGCGTGCGCCGACCTCAAGGCGCTTCCGCTCCCTGCCGAGAAGCTTGGCCGCCAGAACTCGTAATCATGTCGAAAACCCTGGCGAGGTCCGCGGGCGCGCCGATCTGCGCGACATTTGCGTAGAGATTGGCCGTTCGCATCAAGGAGACGTCGCCAAAGGGCGTAAACGGGTTCAGCACGTTATTGGTCGAGAGGGTCGTCACGACGCCCTGCGCCGCAAGCCGGTGAACAGGAGCGACGCCGCGCGGGGTCAATCGGTCGAATTCGCGGCCCATCAGAAACAGATCGGTCGAAGGCAGGGCGGTCACCGCGACCCCCGCCTCCGCGAGCCGCCTGCCGAGCGCGTCAAGCTCGTCTGGCGCCATGGCGGACAGGTTCGTGACATGGCCGACCGAGACGCGCCCTTCGTATCCGCGCGCAATCGTCTGGGCGATGACCTCCGGCAGATCGGATCGGCGCGGATCGAGATCGAAATCCAAATGGAAGTCGACAGGAACGTCATAACGCTCGGCGAGATCGAAGATGCGGCGGATGTGTTCCGCCGGAAGCGGATCGGTGTAGGGGCAACCGCCGAGGCAATCCGCTCCCGACGCAAGCGCGGATTCGAGCATCGCCTCCGTCGCCGGCTCGTTGGTCAGACCTTCCTGTGCGAAAGCGCAAATCTCGATGTCGATCGCCTCGGCATAGTCGGCCTTGAGTTGCTTGATGGCTTCGAAGGAGCGATGGCCGGCGCGAGGATCGATCTCGACGAACGTTCGAAGGCGGTTCGTTCCGTTGAGGATGGCCTTGTCGAGGACCAGCGAGGCGCGCCGATAGACATCCTCCTCGGTGAAGGCGGCTTTGGCCTTGGCCGTTTCCCTCACCGCCTCGCCAAGCGTGCCCTCGCAAATCGCGCATCTTCCGATGATGCCGGCCTTGTCCAGGTGGATGTGGGTTTCGATCAGGCCTCCGCAGACGAGCCTGCCGCCGGCGTCGTATTCGGGCGCGTCGCAGACATGGCGCGGCTCGATGGCCGCGATCAGGCCGCCCTCGACACCGATGTCGGTCGTCTCGACAGCGTTTGGAAGGCGCACATTGCGGATCGCGAAGTCAATGGCCATGCGGTCGCCCCAGCCTCGCGTGAGTGGGAGCTTGTTTGCGATATCGTCATCTTCATTTACGCAAGAACGGAGCCACGACTTCCACCCGCCAGGCTCGCTCGCCCGCCTTCTTCTTTGGGGCAAAATCCACCTCCCTGATCAGCCGAGCCGATCAAAAGCAGAGGCTCGTTGCGCGAGTAGGATCCGTCCGGACATAGGACGCGGTCGGCGCGCGGGCGAACCTCCAAAGAAGGAGAGAGAAATCGCGCGGCCGGCGTCGGGCCGGTCCTGCCCGGCGCCCTATCGCCGTGACGAATGGCAAGCTTCGCCGCATGCAAATCCCCGGCGGGCGGGCCGGCCGGGCCGCGTGCGTCAGATCGCCCGCGCCACCTCATAGGCGTCCCAGATCGCGTACATGATGTTCTGCACGCGGCGGGCGTCGCCGAAGAGATAGGTTTCGGGAACCTTGTTGCGCACCTCGTCGTAGAGCCGCCGTTCCGAGTTATAGCCGATCGCGACGATCGCCGAGTCCGCCTTGATGACGGTCTCCTTGTCGCCGGTCCTGACGAGGAAGCCGCCGTCGACGCGCCGCTCGACCGTGCTCGACGTCATGACCCGGATCGCCTTGAACTCCATCAGCTCCTTCAGCATGGCCGAATTGGCGTGACAGAGCGGGCCGGCCTGGGCGAGGATCTTGGGGGCGATCTCGACGACGGTCGTCGTCTTGCCCTTGTCGGTCAGCCACAGCGCGAGCTCGCAGCCGACCAGACCCGCGCCGATGATGACCGTTGCGTCGTCGGCCGGCTTGTCGCCGTTCAGCACCTCCTCCGCAGTGTAGACGTGCGGGGCGTTGGCGAGCGGCGGAATCCTTGGTTTCGAGCCGGTCGCCACGATCAAAACGTCCGGCTTGGCGTGGCTGATCAGGTCCTCGGTCACCTCGGTGTTGAAGGTCAGCGGCACCTTCAGCTCGCGGAGTTCCCGCTCGTACCAGCGGATGAGGGCGTGATCGTCCTCCTTGAAGTCCGGAACGCCGCCCGGGACGACCACGCCGCCGAGCCGGTCCGACTTCTCGTAGAGCGCGACGACATGCCCCCTGAGCGCCGCGACCCGCGCGGCTTCCATGCCGGCGATGCCGCCGCCGACCACCATGACGTGCTTGCGCTCGAGCGCCGGCGTCAGCCCGTATTCGGCCTCGCGTCCGCAGGCCGGGTTCACCGCGCACGACACCTGGCTGAAGGCGGCGAGACGACCCATGCAGCCTTCCTGGCACGAGAGACAGGGCCGGATGCGGTCGGTCTTTCCCGCCCTGACCTTCTGCGGCAGATACGGATCGGCGAGCAGCGGCCGGGCGAGGCCGATCAGATCGGTCTTGCCGGACCGGATCGCCTCGGCCGCGCGGTCCGGGTCGTCCATGCGTCCCGCGGTGATCACGGGAACGCCGACCGCCTTCTTCAGGATTTCGTTGAACGGCAGGTAGAGGCCCTTGGCCTGGTACATCGGCGGATGGCTCCAGTACCAGCTGTCGTAGGAGCCGACATCGCCGTTGAACGCGTCGTAGCCCGCCGTGTCGAGGATCTTGGCCGCCTCGATCCCTTCGGGAATGTCGCGGCCCATTTCCTTGAACTCTTCGCCCGGCAGTCCGCCCTTCAGCCAGTCCTTGATGAAGCTCTTGATCGAATAGCGCAGCGACACCGGATAGTCCTTGCCGCAGCGCGCCTTGATCGCCTGAACGATCTCGGTGGCGAAGCGCAGCCGATTCTCGAGGCTGCCGCCATATTCGTCGGTGCGCTGGTTGAACATGGCGATGGCGAACTGATCGAGCAGGTAGCCCTCGTGGACGGCGTGAATCTCGATGCCGTCGAAGCCCGCTTTCTGAGCAATTTCCGCCGATTCGGCGAATTTGCGAATGTAGGTTTTCACCTCGACGTGGGTCAGCTCGCGGCACACAACCCCCGGCAGCCAGCGGTGCGGGATCGGCGACGGTCCGACCGCCGTCGAGCCGACGATCGAGGGGATGCTGACCCGCCCGAACCCTGCGGAAAGCTGAAGGAACATTCGCGCGTCATAAGCATGAACGCGCTCGGTCAGCACCTTGCCGGTCTTGACGAAATTGAGTGGATTGATAGTCGGGCACGGCATCGAGGGCATCGCGCACTTCTCGATCTCGTTCTCGACCATGTTGACCCCGGTCATGATCAGACCGGCCCCGCCCCTCGCCCGCTCGACGTAATAATCGACGCCGCGTGCGTTGAACGTCCCGTCGGCGTCGCATAAGCCCCCCGGCCCGATCGGCTCCATCACATAGCGGTTCTTGATCTCCAGTTTCCCGATCTTCGTCGGAGAAAAGAGAATTTCGTGCTGCTTGTTCATGATCGATGTCCATGCCGAGACGAACTGCCGGTTTCGCGGGACGCAGCGGCCGCCCAGCGCGCTCCATGACGAAAGTCGTTTCCGGCGTGTCGCAGCTCGGCCTCGTGATTTGGGCCCGCTGGCATCGGGGTGCGGGTAACACGCTCAGGTGTCAGCCGCCATGCGGCATAACGTCCTCGCGTTTAGTCTTAAGCTATACAAAGAATATTACGATTAGGACTTCGATCTGGGCAAACCTGAAGGCATCAACCCATGGACATTATCGTCACGCCCCGGCTTGTCTTGCGGAGCCCGACGCCTGCGGATCTCCAGCCTCTGCACGAGCATATTCTCTCGGACGCCGCGGTCATGCGACAGGCCTTCTCCGGCCGGCCGATGGCGGCCGACGAATTGCTGGCGTTCTTCCAGCGCAATTTCGATCATGGCGCGAGCGGGAGAAAACTCGGCGTGCTGACGGAGCGCGCGACCGGCGACGTGATCGGCGTCGCGGGCCTTGCGCCGTGCGATGTACTCGGCGAACCGGACTACGAACTCGGCTTCGTTCTGCGTCGCTCCGCCTGGGGCAGAGGCTATGCGACAGAAATCGGACGCGGACAGATCCAATACGGGATTTGCGATCTCGAGCTGCGCCGGGTCGTCGCGCAGGTCTCCCCCGGCAACGAGGCGTCCATTGCCGTCCTGAAGCGCATCGGTATGCAATTCCGCCGCGCCATCGAGCATAGCGAGCGCGGCGCGCGATCCGTCTATGTCATGGACAGCCCAACATGATTGCACGCCGATCGGGCGATCCCCGGTTGCTTCGCGCCAAGCGCAGCGCATCCTATCGGACCGGTTCGGCCTGGCAGTCGACCCTGGGCTCGCGCCACTGCTTGCGCGCCGGGTCGGAGATCACGGCGAGGAAGCCCGGCGGCTCGAACCGCGCGCCGTAGAACGGATTGGCGTAGGATCCATCGGCGAGCGCAAAGCCAAAGCCGCCGACGTTGAGCTGGGGCGGCTTCGACCTGACGAGGTTGTCCACGGGCCAGCCTTCATTGCCGGGAATGGCGGTACGGGCAGGCTGCAACCCGGTGATCGCGACGCCGTTCGCCTCGCCCGTGACGCCGGTGATCGCATAGTAGCCGTCCGCATCCGGCGCATCGTCGGAGGTGAAGACGCCCGAGGCGTCGAACCCCTCCCCCGTGCAGGTCCAACGCCATTGCATCGAGGCCTCGGCCTCGCCGGCCACCATCCCAACGGCGAGCGCAAGCGCAAGTGCGAGAGCGAGAGCGAGCTTCACTGGAGCCCCCGTTATTGTATCTCCCCATGCAGACTAAGGCGGCGACGGCAAGGTCCGCAAGGAGGCGACCGCCGCGGTCAGCCGCGGCTTTCAGCGCCCACAAATTCGGATCGAAAACGACCGTCCGACGAATAAAAAGTCGCACTTGCGTGTTTTTGTTCTATCGCGCTCCAAAAAATGGAGGGACCAGGCCATGCAGGCTCATCGTGAATTGTTTTCCGGGAAGGGCCGCAAGGTCACGACCGCGCTGTCAGGCGGCCTATTCGCCCTAGGGCTGGCGTTCGCCGCCCCGGCGGTATTCGCGGCGGGGGGAGGGTCAGGAGGTGGCGGTGGAGGAGGCGGCGCGGGCGACGGGGCAGCCGGTGCGGGCGGAGATGGCTCTTCGCGCCCGTCTCAATCGCAGCCCTATCGCGCCCAGGCGCCCGGCGACCTCACGACATGCGATCCCGGCCAGGTTTGGGACCGAAAGCATCATCGGTGCCTTCGGCGGAGCAGCGGGATCATTCCGGATTCGGAGCTCACCGAATACGCTTATGCGCTGGCAAAGGCCGATCGCTTCCAGGAAGCGATCGACGTGCTCGACATGCTCAACAATCCAAATACGCCGCGCGCCCTCAACTATCGGGGCTACGCAACACGCAAACTCGGCCGCACTGACGAAGGCATCGGCTACTACCTCAGGTCGGTCGCGCTCGATCCGGCCTACCCGCAGGTCCGCGAATATCTTGGCGAGGCTTACGTGATCGAGGGCAAGTTCGACCTCGCAAAAGACCAGTTGGCGACGATCGGAAAGATCTGCGGGACGGAGTGCGATTACTACGCCGAGCTCGCCAAGGCGCTCGCCGACGCGCACGCCCTCTGAACCCGAAAATCGGGCGGCGCGGGGCGCGAAACGAAGTCCCGACCCCCGTCGCCCTTCGATGGAGCCGCCCATGTCGAGCGTTCAGTCGTCGTCGGATCGAGGCGAAGAGCGCGCACTTGCGTTTGACGCGGATCTCGCATTCCTGCGTCGTTTCGCCAGCCCGATCGTCCTTCTGGCGAGACTTATGATGGCCTATATTTTCATTGTCGAAGGGGTGGAGAAAATTGCGGGGTACTCGGGCGTCGCCTCGTACATGCGCGAACATGGGGTCGCTCCGGTCGTCCTGCCGCTCGTCATCGTGACGGAACTTGGCGGAGGACTTCTTGTTCTTTTTGGCCTGAAGACCCGATGGGCGGCGGTTGGGCTTGCCGGCTTCTGTCTTCTGACGGCTCTCATCTTTCATCTCCCCGCGGGCGAGACGATCGAGGTCCAGAAGAATGTGGCCATGGCGGGAGGCTTCTTGCTCCTCGCCGTGTTCGGCCCAGGCGGGTGGGCGATCGACCGATGGTTCGGGCGCGCGGAGTGAAGGGGCTGCGCGATGAATTTCTCGCGATGTTCCGTTTTGGCCGTCGCCGCGCTGCTCGTCTCGGGTGGGCTAGCCTCACCGGCGCCAACTGTTTCCGCGGACGCCGCGCCGATTGTTTCGCCAGATCGCATGGACGACGCGCCGACAAACTCGCGCGAAGCCTTGGCGGCATTCGCTTGGCGCGCCTTCATCGCGCTCAATTGGCCTTCGCTGATTGACGACCGAAGACGCGGCGAGCCCGATCGCGAATTGTCGTTCGGCGCTCCGGGCAAGCGCGTGTGGGAGACGTTCAAATCCGATTACGAGCTGTTCCAGATCGACGGCGACGGTCGCCGGACTGCGCCCTCGCCGTGGGCAAGCTACGAAGGACGGAACCCTTGCGGGCGCGGCCGGGACAATCGTCAGAAAACGATCGCCACCTTCGATCCTTTCGCCGATTTCAACCAGCCGAGCTTCGCCGCCGGCGAGCGGGCCAATCCGCTCGTTGCCCAGAACGGCGCTTACACGCGCTACGAAATCCATTTCAATCGGCTTGAATACATGACGTTCGCCGCAAGCGGCTGGAGTTTGGGGATGAACCGTCCGGACGCGAGCCGCCCTGCGCATTTTCCGGTCGGGTCGATCGCGGTCAAGGCGGCCTGGCGGCCGCTGACCGCCGCCGACTCTGCGGCTGTACGGGCGCGCGCTTACGTCGAGCGCGCCAATATTGTCGACGTCGCCAAGACTCTCGCCGCAGGGCATATCGTCTGCTCGGAGGGCGACGTCGCGCTGGCTGGGCTGCACATTGCGATCAAGACCGGAAGCCGGCCGCAATGGATCTGGAGCACGTTCGAGCAGGTCGACAACGTGCCGCCTGTTGGCGGGGGGGAGGCGCGCGAGCCGGACGCGCGCGACGCCGGCGTTGCTTATGCGTATTTCGACCCCTCGAAGCCCAATCGCCTCTGGCCTCCATTTGGCTCGCCCCCGACGCTTCCGGTAGACTGGGCAAGCCCCCCGAAGCTCGATCCCGCTCCCATGCAGGTCGTGCGCCGCCATCCGATCGACCCGACGATCATGGCCGTGAACCGCGCCTTCTGGAATGCGGTCGGAGTGAAGGGAACGGTCTGGGAGCGCTACATGCTGGTCGCGGTTCAGTGGCCGACAAGCCGCGAACCCCCGGCTCCGACCAATGACGGAAGCTATTTTCCTGGCGGGCCGGAAGGCGGCGCGGCGCGCGACGAATCCTGACAGTTCGACCGCGGCGCCGGAGGAGAATCTGATCAACACGACGATGGAGACCTATCTGCAGGACCGGCCGGCGAGCTGCATGGCCTGCCACCAGGCCGTATCCAATGAGCGCGGCGATGATTTCGTCGGCATCCTCGCCGGAGTTCGCTAACTGGCGAAACGCAAGCGGCGGCTCTCGAACGAATAGGACTCGGGCGCCGGGTCCTCTCCCGCGGCTTTTCGACGATTCTGCGCCGCGTCTCGAGGCCCATCTCGTCGACGCACTCGCCTATCGTCGTCCAACGCTCCTGGTCGAGGCGCTTGACGCCGCCGCGCCGCGCCGCCGTTTCGCCCCGGGCGCTCGGGCCTACGTGCTGCGCCTCGCCCCGGAAATGTCGGCTGCGTGCAAGCGCGGCGGACGGAATAAACGCGGGGGCAGCGGCAGCGCCCGTCGTTTCCCCCGTTCACCGTTGCGGGTAGGCCGTGAAGACATAGTCCTTGTCCGCCACAACCGTGTGGCAGGCGAAGCCGCACTTGGCGTCGTGTTCCTGCGGCGGCGAGGAGGACGTGTCGGCTGGTCTGAACGTCTCGGACGCGGCGTCATAATCAAACTGCGCGTATCCCCATCCGCCGCTGTCTCCGAACCTCTTGCTGTCCTTCACCATGAAGTCCACGTCGTGTAAGACGCCAGGCACTATCGGCTCGCCGGGCTGGGCCTCATTCTTCTTCGCGACCCAATGGATCTTCGCCATCCGGGCCCCGTCGGGGACTGGCTTGCCGCTGCCGGGAATGCCTGCCTTGTAGGCTTCGATCATCGCGGGATTGCCGAGAATCGCTGCGAGCTTGTCACCGTTGTGACTGACGGCGATCGTCTGCCAATCTTCGTATCCCCTGAACTCGGAGAAGGCGAGACCGCCTGGAACCTGCAAGCCATACTTGTCTTGAGCCGCAAGGGCGATGCCGCCCACGGCGGCGAGCAGCGCCACAACCACGACAGTCGACGGAATGCTCGTGAGCTTCATCTTCAGCTCCTCCTTCTCGAGATGGTGAGAGGTGTACTTGCGCGTGGGGGAAGAAGCGTAGCTTACGGAGGCTTGAGCGCAATTCGCATGTCGCCCAATTCGTTGTTGCGGCTCATTCAGTCATGAGGGAATGAGATTACGTCTCGAATAGCCGCAACTATATTCTCGAGACGCCGCTTCGGCAACGGGGGTGAAGCGGCCCCAGCAAGTTCCACGTTTTCTTTCTGGATTTGCGATCTCGTTTGGTCTACGACATTCAATCGATCGCTACGAATTTGAGAAATGGCCGGGCTCCCCGATGACTGTCTCGATAGACCCTTTCGCCTCCGGCGACCTGATCGCCGACCGCCGCTACGCCTACGGCCGGGCCGCGGCCGGGCACGGCGACTTTTCCGCGGCGGCGGATTTGTTCGAGCAGGCGCTGGAGCGCGCCCCGGATTGGGCGCCGGCGCTGTTTGCGCTCGGCGACGCGCGCGAGCGGCTGGGGCGGCCCGAGGCCGCCGCGGACGCCTTCCGCCGGACGCTTGCCGCCGATCCGTCCGACGCGCTCGGGGCGTCCGCGCGGCTCGCGCTCATTGGCGGCGCGGAGGCGCCCGACGCCCTGCCCCGCGCCTATGTCACGCGGCTTTTCGACGACTACGCGTCGCGTTTCGAGGCCCACCTCCTTGGCGCGCTCGCCTATCGCGGTCCCGCGCTCCTCAGCGAGGCGCTCGACGCCGCGGCGCCAGGGCGACGCTTCGCCCGCGCGCTCGACCTCGGGTGCGGAACAGGGCTGATGGGCGTGGGCGTCCGGGATCGCGTCGCCCGTCTCGAGGGCGTCGACCTCTCGCCGGCGATGATCGGCAGGGCGGAGGGGCGCAACGTCTACGACGCGCTTGCGACAGGCGACGTGGTCGAGTGGCTCAACCATTCGCCGCCGGGCGCCTTCGACCTGATCCTCGCCGCCGACACGTTCTGCTATCTCGGCGACCTCGGGCGCGTTTTGGCGGCCTGCCGGCGCGCGCTCGCCAAGGGCGGCCTTTTCCTGTTCACCGCGGAAACCTTCGACGGCGACGGGTTCCAGCTGCTCAAGGAGCTGCGCTTCGCCCATTCCCCGTCTTATGTCGAAAACGCCGCTGCCGCCGCCGGCCTTCGCATTGTTCTCCTGCGCCGGGCCTCGGCCCGCCGGGAAGCCGACGCCGAGGCGCCCGGCTTGGTCGTCGCCCTCGCCGCGGACTGACGCGCCCCGGGGGCCTGAGAACGAGGCTAATGCCGGGCGTCGGCCCTCACCCCGGCCAGCTCCTGCGACTTTCAGCCCTGGACTCTGCTGTTGTCCCCCGCTGGGCCCTACCCCATCGGGCCAAAACGAGTTGGGCGAGCGTCGGCGAAAAGCGACGCTTTGACTGCTTATCGGAATGGAATGCAGATAACAATTCCGTAAACAAGAAAGATATGCTAGTGTCGGAGCAAGGTCGTTTTGTGCTCCATGGGCGGCGACGCGCTGTATGCATCGTTCAATCAATCGCTTCGAGTGGCGCCTCGGGGAAGCGCCGCGGAACGGCGGCCAAGATTTGGCGGGCTGGTCGGCGAGGCGCTCAAGCCGCCTCGGTCGTGACCCCTCGGCGGGAGGCGCGTTGGCCGATAAAATCCGCCGCAAGTCTTTGAAAAGGCGAAAAACCGACTCGGAATGGGCGGTGGGCGGCCGGATGGCGCTCCCCGGTCGCCTCTCGCCCTTGGCCTCAATGCGCCCCAACGCCCGAAAATTCCGGCGCAACCCTTTGAAAAGGCTCAAAACCGGCTCGGAATTGACAGCGAGCGCTCGGATGGCCCCTCCAAATGCCCCCCGCCGGCGCGCCTTCGCATCGCCCGGAAATTCCGCCGTAACCCCTTGAAAGGGCTCAAAACCGGCTCGAAATTGAGGGGGAGCGGCCCATGGCCCCTCCGAATGGCCCCCGCCGGCGCGCGCCATCGCATCGCCCGGAGATTTCGCCGTAAGCCCTTGAAAGGGCTCAAAACCGGCTCGAAATTGAGGGGGAGCGGCGCACCCCTTCAATCGCTTGGCGCTCCGCAACCGCCCCTTCGCCCTCGAGCCGGACGTTCACGGCGACCGCTCGGCGCGGGCCCGCATGATCGCGGCGTTGAGCTCGCCGCCGAATACGAACAGGAGCGCGACCCAATATAGATACACCAGCGCGATCATCGCCGAAGCGAGACCGGCGTACGTCGAGATGTAGTTGCGCACGTATTGGCTCAGATATGCCCCGAACGCCTCGCCGAACACGATGCTGGCGAAAAAGGTCAGCGTGACGCCCGGGATGAGGTCGATGAACCTTGGTCGGTGCGCCGGCAGGATCCTGTGGGCCAGGAACAGCGACACCGCGAGCATGAAACCGGCGAAGCCCAGGCGCGCATAATTCAGAAAGCTGTGCGCTGCGGCGATCGATGGGATCCAGGCCGAAAGTGCGTCGAGAATCAGCGGTCCCAGCACGACCAGGAAAGCGAGCGCCAGCAGCGCCAGCGAGCCGACCAGCACAAGCCCGAGCGACTGGAGTCTCAGCAGCCACCAGGGCCTCTTCTCGATCAAGCCATAGGCGCGATTGAGCCCGACCCGGAGCGCCTCGATCGCGCTTGAGGCGAAATAGAACGACAGCACCGCGCCCAGGGTAAGGAGCCCGCCCCGCGGCGCGGTCAGAACATTTTCAACCTCCTGCGAGATCGGTCGCGCGACGACGTCGGGCCATTCGGTGAAAATGAGCTTCGCGGCCTCCTTCGCTAGCTCCGCCGAGCCGAGGAAACCGGCGACCGCCGCGACGAAGATCAGAAACGGGAAGAGGGACATGAGCAGCGTCAGACCGATGTAGCTGGCGATCGCCCAACCGTCGTCCGCGGCGAACTTCTCCGCCGCGCTCCACATGATCGACGCCGTCTTGCGCACAACACTCCCTCGTCGGCTGCATTGAGCCCGATCCGCGTCTGCCTTTTCATTGTGGCCGTACACGGACCCGAACGCCAGCACGCTCCGGACTGTTCCGTTCTTTTGACGACCAAAAGACGCATTGCAACCGCGTCTTGGCGGACGCATGCTGCGGCGCAGCAGCGACGCATGCCGTAGCAAGGAGAAACGCCCCGTGACGCTCGACGATCTCGCCCGCCAGGCCCAATTCACCGCCGAGGGCCTGCTCGAATGCGCGGTGACCGCCGTGCGCGAGCGGGTCAGCGCGCACGGCAAGCTGAGCGCCACCAAGATCGAGGCTGAGCAGCACGCCGCCCACGGGCTCGCCTGGCTCGCCACTTACGTCGAGGCGATCAAGGAGCTGGCCGCCTACGCTCGCCGCATGCACGAGGAGGCCCGTCTCGGCCCGACCGAGGAGTTGATGACGCGCATCGGCCTCGGCGAATACCTCGCCCAGATCTTCGGGGGCATCCCGATGAACCAGGGCGAGATCGTCCGTCTGAGCGACTTTGGCCTCGGCGAGTCCGACATCGAGCCGTTCCGCGACGAGCCGGTGGTCGAGGCGCTGATCAAGTCCGGCAATACCCCGGACAATCGCGCCGCCCTCGCCGATCTCATCAAGCACGCGCCCGAAGGCGCGATTGGCGATCCCGGCCTCGACGAGACCTTTGAGGCGATCCGCGGCGAGATGCGGCGCTTCGCCGACGCCGAGGTCGCTCCCCACGCCCAGGGCTGGCACCGCGCCAACGCCTATATTCCGCTCGAGGTCATCGCCGGCCTCTCCGAGATGGGCGTGTTCGGACTCACCATCCCAGAGGCCTATGGCGGCATGGGACTCGGAAAGGTCGCCATGTGCGTCGTCTCCGAGGAGCTGTCGCGCGGCTATATCGGGGTCGGCTCACTCGGCACCCGGTCCGAAATCGCCGCCGAGCTCATCACGGTCGGGGGTACGGAGGCGCAGAAGGAAAGGTACCTACCCAGGATCGCCAGCGGCGAAGTCCTGCCGACCGCCGTCTTCACCGAACCCAACACCGGCTCGGACCTTGCGAGCCTGAAGACGCGGGCGGCGCGGGAAGGCGACCAATATGTCGTGAACGGCGCCAAGACCTGGATCACCCATCCCGTTCGCGCCGACCTGATGACGCTGCTGGTGCGCACCAATCCGGACGAGAAGGGCTACAAGGGCCTGTCGATGCTGCTGGCCGAGAAGCCACGCGGGAGCGACGCCGATCCGTTCCCCGCCAAGGGAATGTCCGGAGGCGAGATCGAGGCGCTCGGCTACCGCGGCATGAAGGAATATGAGATCGCCTTCGACGGCTTCCGCGTGCCCGCCGACGCCCTGCTCGGCGGCGTCGAGGGCCAGGGCTTCAAGCAACTCATGGAGACCTTCGAATCCGCCCGCATTCAGACGGCTGCGCGCGCCGTCGGCGTCGCCCAATGCGCGTTTGAGCTTGGCCTGCGCTACGCCAAGGAGCGCGTCCAGTTCGGCAAGACGCTGATCCATTTCCCGCGCGTCGCCGACAAGCTGGCAATGATGGCGGTCGAAATCCACATCGCCCGCCAGATCACCTATTTCGCCGGCCGGGCGAAGGACGCGGGCCGGCGTTGCGACCTCGAGGCCGGAATGGCGAAGCTCCTCGCGGCGCGCGTCGCGTGGGCGGCCGCGGACAACGCGCTGCAGATTCACGGCGGCAACGGCTTCGCGCTCGAATACCCGATCTCACGCGTGCTGTGCGATGCCCGCATCCTCAATATCTTCGAGGGCGCGGCGGAGATCCAGGCCCAGGTGATCGCCCGGCGGCTCTTGGAAGGCGGGAACTGAGAGCCCGCCGAAAGCGTGTGGTTGCGCCGCTCCGCCGGTCAGAGCTTGTCGACCCGCACGTGGGCGACGCCCGACTGACGAAACCCGAGCGCGACCGCGGCGGTCGCGGAGACGTCGATGATTCGGCCGCGTACGAACGGCCCCCGATCGACAATCTTCACCACGGCGCTGCGCCCGTTGTCGAGATTGGTCACCCGCACTTGAGTCCCGAACGGCAGCGACCGATGCGCGGCAATCAATCCATCGGCCCGCGACCGATAATAATAAGAAGCTATCCCCAATTCCGCGGCCGAGGCTGCTCCCGGCAAACCAGCAAAAATCGAACACAAAAGAACACACCTCTTCATCTACAATACCTCACAATTGCCTGACGGGGTCGGCCCGTCTGTCGGCGGGATGCGGCAAAATCAAGGCCGCCTCGTTTCATTTGCCTCGCGGCCGATACGATTGGCGATCTTCAAAACTTAATTGACGCCCTCGCCTCGCGGCGTTTTGGACGTCGGTCGCCAATCGCCGAGCGGCCGGAGCAGAGTGAAATCCGAACAGATTTGATTGGTTTGCCGCGGCGCCCATATGCTGAGGAGCGAGTGGGCCTTTCGCCCCCCGTTCCTGGCGCCAGGAGGATCGGAATGCTGGATCTGCCGACGCGGCAATTGCCTGCGGATGCGACGATTTTCGCAGACGTTGGCTCGAAACGAGGGACCCGAAGCTACAACTGGCCCCGTGTCGGCGGACTGGCCGGCCGAATCCTCATCGTGACGGTCAGCGCCGCTATCGTCGCGATGGCCGTAGCGTTCACCACGCGGATCGAGGCGGCTCGTGAGAACTGGCTGAACCTCAAAATCGAAACGGTGCGCGCGGCTCTCGACGCTTTTGATCCGGACGAGGTGCCGCTGCCGCCTGAACTGGCCAGCAAGGTCCTGAGCGCCCTGGGCGTGGAGTCGATCGTTCTTTTGGAGCCCCACGGACGGCGCGAGATCGCTTCAGCCTCGCCACCGCTGCCTGAGACGACCGTGGACCTTTCACGCGGCGACCGCGCCCTGACGTGTTCGCTTCTGCAGCTCTACCGAACGCTTCTGGCGCGAGGCTCGAGCACGATTCGAAGTCAAGACCGTGGACCCTCCTCTTGAGCTCGTTCTCGACCAGAAGCAACTTTCGGAACACCTGCGGCAGCTCGCAGGAACGATGCTCGGCATTTTGGTCTCGATCGCCGTTCTGATCACCCTCGTCGTCTGGCTGACGCTTTGGCGCGTGGTTCTGCAGCCCGTCCACAAGCTGACCACCAACATCGTCGCTTTCGGCGAACGCCCGCAGGATGTCTCCCGCATCATCCGGCCGAGCGAGCGCCACGACGAGATCGGCCGCGCCGAAAAGGCGCTCGCCGCCATGCAGCAATCCCTCGCGCACGAACTCGCGGAGAGGAAGCGGATGGCCGAACTCGGCATGGCGGTCGCTCGGATCAACCACGACTTGCGCAACATTCTTTCCGCCGCCCAGCTCATCTCGGATCGTCTTGCGACAATCCCGGACCCGCAGGCTCAGCGTCTTGCGCCGAGGCTTGTCGCCACACTCGATCGGGCAATTCAATTTTGCCAGGCGACCCTGACCTACGGCGCCGGGAGCGAGCAGCCGCCCGTGCGCCGGCGGTTCGACCTGAACAAGATGGTGCAGGAGGTCGTGGAAACGGCCTGTGCCGAGTACGGCGAGGCGATCGACTACAATGTCGACATCCCTCCCCGGTTCGAGACCTACGCCGATCCGGACCACATTCTTCGCGTGATCGAGAATCTCAATCGGAACGCCGCGCAGGCGCTCATGACCAAAGGCTCCGCGGATGGACGCCCGAAGGCGATCCGTTTTGCGGCGATCCGTACGGACGGGACGGCTCTGATCGAGGTCAGCGATACAGGACCCGGATTTCCATCGGACCAGAGGGACCGGATCTTCGAACCGTTCCACAAGTCGACGAGCGTGACCGGCGCCGGGCTCGGCTTGGCGATCGCCGCCGATCTCGTGACCCGCAACGGCGGCCTCATCGAGCTCGCGCCGTCCAAGGCCGAGGACTTCTATTGCGGCGCCCGATTCCTCATCAAACTGCCCACCCCCGAGCACGCCGGCGTAAGCAGCGCTTCCGCCGAGCCGCAGGTGTGAGCGGCGCGACGTCGCAGAACGAAGGAACGCCCGCTCACGGCCTTCCGCGCCGGGCGCCGCTCGGTTAAGAATGCAAATCCTCGGCGCGGACCAAGCTGGCGCAAGCGCTTCAGAGAGCGGAGCCATGTCCATCGTCACCAATGCCTTGCGAATACGGGACATCTCCTTTCTTTCCTCCGGGTCGAGGGAGGCCGAGGAGGCTCGCGCCGTTCTGGTCGCCCTGTACGGCGGCGTTGCGCCCGAGGAGGCGGACATCATCGTCGCTCTCGGCGGCGACGGCCTGATGCTGCAGACGCTGCATCGAACGATGAAGACGCCCAAGCCCATCTACGGCATGAACCGCGGTTCGGTCGGCTTCCTGATGAACGAGTATTCCGAGCGTAACCTGCCGGAGCGTCTCGCGGCGGCGCAGCCGTCGATCATCCATCCGTTGCTGATGCGGGCGCACGATATCCGGGGGATCGAGACGACCGCGCGGGCGATCAACGAGGTGTCGCTGCTGCGTCAGACCTACCAGGCGGCCAAGCTTCGGATCGAGGTGGACCAGGCGACGCGGCTGAATGAGCTGATCGCCGACGGCATGCTGGTGTCGACGCCGGCCGGCTCGACCGCCTACAATCTCTCGGCCAACGGCCCGATCCTGCCGCTTGGCGCGCCGCTGATGGCGCTGACCCCCTTGTCGCCGTTCCGCCCGCGCCGCTGGCGCGGCGCCCTGCTGCCCGACGCCGCGCGGGTCGTGATCGAGATCCTCGAGGCTGACAAGCGCCCGGTTGCCGCGGCGGCCGACCATTACGAAATTCGCCGCGTCACCCGGGTCGAAGTGTCGATGGACCGGGCGACGTCGCTCATCCTGCTGCACGACCCAGGCCATTCGCTCGACGAGCGGATCCTGCGCGAACAATTTCGCTACTAGGGGACATTCATGGCCAGATCGGCCCGCGTGACCGGAGAAAAGGTCCTCTTCCGGGGCCGTTTCGATCTGACCCGGACGGACATCGAAGTCGTCGAGGAGGACGGCGCCACCCGCACCCTGTCGCACGAGGTCTATCGGCACGGCCTGGCCGCGGCGGTGCTGCTCTATGACCCGGCCCGGTCGACCGTGACGCTGGTCAAGCAGTTTCGCGCCGGCGCCTTCCTCTGCGACGGAGGGCTCGCGACGGTCGAGGCTTGCGCCGGCATGCTCGACGGGGACGCGCCCGAGGTCTGCGTCGTGCGCGAGGCGCTCGAAGAAACCGGGCTTCAGATCGTCGAGCCGCGCCACGCCTTCGACGCCTACATGAGCCCGGGCGGCATGACCGAAAAGATCGCCTGCTTCGTCGCGGCCTACGGCGAGGCGAGCCGGCTCGGCGAGGGCGGCGGGGTCGACGAGGACGAGGACATCGAAGTCGTCGAGGTCCCCTTCGCCGAGGCCCTGGCGATGATCGAGCGCGGCGAGATCGCGGACGCCAAGACGATCGCCCTCCTCTATTACGCGAAGGGGACGGGGCTTCTGGGGTGAGCCTTGCCCGATTCGACCGGGCCTTCTCGCGCCTCTCCCGCGCCTTCAGCAAGCCATGCCGCTATTGAGCGTCGCCCGGACGCGCCTGCCCCCGATCCAGTTCGGCAACGCCGGCCTGGCGAGGAAGCCTCCGCCGGCACCGGACGCGGCTCCGGCCGAGCGACCGATCCCGGGCGCGGATTCAATCCTTTCAGGGCGTTGCGCCAAGTTTTCCGGGCGATCGTCGCCGGCCGGGGCGGAGCGCTCCCTCTCCCGCTCGCGGGAGAGGGCCGGGGTGAGGGCCCGCTTCCCCTCATCCGGCCCTTCGGGCCACCTTCTCCCGCAAGCGGGCGAAGGGACATCATGCCCGGGCGCGGATTCAATCTTTTCAAGGCGTTGCGCCGGATTTTCCGGGCGATCGGCGCCGGCGGGGGCGGAGCGCTCCCTCTCCCGCTCGCGGGAGAGGGCCGGGGTGAGGGCCCGCTTCCCCTCATCCGGCCCTTCGGGCCACCTTCTCCCGCAAGCGGGCGAAGGGACATCATGCTCGGGCGCGGATTTAACCTTTTCAAGGCCCTGCGGCGGATTTTCCGGGCGATCGTCGCGCGCCCGGGTGGCTGAGCGTCCCTTCTCGCTCCCGGGCTTGACCCGGGGATCGCGGGGAGAAAGCTAGGATGAGGGGCCGGGCGATTAGCCGCGGCAGCCAATCGCCCAAGCCCCTCACCCCGACCCTCACCCCGCTCGCGCGGGGCGAGGGGGAGCTGGGCGGGCGCGGATTCAATCCTTTCAACGTCTTGCGCCGTATCTTCCGGGCGATTGTCGCGCGCCGGAGCGGCTGAGCGTCCCTTCTCCCCGTTCGCGGGGAGAAGGCTAGGATGAGGGGCTTGGCGAGCGTCGGCGACCAATCGCCCAAGCCCCTCACCCCGACCCTCTCCCCGCTGAAGCGGGGCGAGGGGGAGCTGGACGGGCGCGGATTCAATCCTTTCAACGTCTTGCGCTGGATTTCCCGGGCGATCGTCGCCCGCCGGAGCGGCTGAGCGTCCCTTCTCCCCGTTCGCGGGGAGAAAGCTAGGATGAGGGGCTTGGCGAGCGTCGGCGGCCAATCGCCCAAGCCCCCCCCACCCCGACCCTCACCCCGCTCGCGCGGGGCGAGGGGGAGCCGGGCGGGCGCGGATTCAACCTTTTCAAGGCGTCGCGCCGAATTTTCCGGGCGATTGTCGCGCGCCGGGGCGGCGCGCTCCTTCTCCCGCTCGCGGGAGAGGGCCGGGGTAAGGGCCCGCTTCCCCTCATCCGGCCCTTCGGGCCACCTTCTCCCGCAAGCCGGCGAAGGGACATCATGCCCGGGCGCAGATTCAACCTTTTCAAGGCGTTGCGCCGAGTTTTCCGGGCGATCGGCGCGCGCGAGGTCGAAAGGGGCGGCGGTTTCAAAGTCCGGCAGCACAGGCTCGGCGTCATAGAGCCATGCGCTTGCGAACGCTGCGTCCTCGTCCGCGGGCGCATCGAGCCGGGACGCCTCGGGGCGGCGCCATTCGGCGGCGAAGGCGCCGCCGTAGCGGTCGAGCTCGCGCACGATTTTCACCACCTGGTCGACCGCCTTGAGGTTGGCCGGCGACATGACGCTATAGGCTACGAGCAGCGCCTCGTTGAGGCGGCTCATCTGGATCGCCACGAACTCCTCGGGCGGATGCGGCATGCGGCGGGCCAGCCCCCGGATCCCAGTCCGGGGGTCTCGGATGACCGCCCGCGTCCGCTTCTCGCCGATCCCGATGCGCGCCGCGATCTCGGCGACCGAAACGCCGCGATTGAGAGTGTCGATGATCAGCTTCTCGCGCTCCAACTTCGCCAGCCGCGCGGCGCGCGCTTCGGAAGGCGGGTTGTCGGCGGCGGCGGGAATAGGGGCGCGAGGGCAATCGGACATGGGCGGCGTCCTCCGTTGGAGCGGGCACGAGAACAAAGATCGAACGTCCGATGCCAAGACGCAAGGATTTGTCGTGTTTTCCGGAAAGACGGTTAAATCAGGCGCCCCTTGCCCGGCTTCGTCGGGCGAGGTGGTCCCTCGCGGTCCAGATCCCGACGCTTGGCGCCCACCGTGACCGACGACGAAACGACCGGCATCAACCCTTGACAGTGCGCCCCAATGGGCCGCCGGAACCTGCGAAGACGCTCAGAAAGCCGCCGTAGGCGGAAGGCGACAGATGCGCCAGGTGCGGGCGTTCGTTAGGGGAGTCGGAACGACCCGAATCGTCACGACGTGGCCTTTGCCATGGTGCAAAAATCCACGCGCCAATCATTTTGAGCTGGAACTGACTTTCCAACAATAGCCGCCTCGGGGCAGGCGGCCGAGCGCTTCAGGCTCAGGAGATCGTGTATTCCCGCCATGGGATCGCTCGCAGCGGGACGCTGGCGAGAAATCGGGCTATATCGTCGCGGCCGTAGTAGGTCGGACGGCCACGCAAATCTTGTGACATCAGGACGACCGGTACGCCGAACACCGGCGTGAAGTTCCGAATGGCATCAGTCGCCGCCGCACGATCCTGGACCATGTTCGGTTTGACGATAACGATAGCGAAGGTTTGACCTTGCTCACGCACTACGGCACCTTGCACGCGCATTGCCTGCCTCCTTACACCGGCAGCTTCGCGAGGCGTTCGTTTACCCAATCCCAGGCTTCTTTCGGCAGCCACCCCTGATGGTCGCGCGTCACCCCGATCACAAGGACGAAGTCGTTCTTGTCGAGATGCGGTGCGAGACGGTCCCAAATCCCCTGGGCGGTCAGCGATGTGTCCACGAGCCACGTCGATTCAAGGAAATGCCACCAGGCCCCGCAAGACTTGATGGCCTCGTAAAGGGCCTCGTAGTTCTGACCGGGCTTCTTCAGGTCGTGGTTGATGGAAACGATCATTTGGGTTCTCCTGAACGGGTTGCGACGCGCGATCGGCATGGCCTCGTAACGTCCTGACTCCCTATGCAGAGGCCGGACCTGGTCGCGGACATTTCGGGCGCATGTCCGCGCCGTAGGTTTCGTTCCGCATAGGGAGTCAAAGGAGCGACATCGCTTGATCACAGGCCAGGCGGCCGTGCGCAGCCGCGACGAGATCATTTCCGCCATCCGGGACTTTCCGCGGCCGATTGGGCGCGATTGAAGAAGGTCGCGCGCTGTTACACAGCTGGCCGGCCGATCGAGCATGAGGATCTCTTGCAAGAGGCCCTCGCGCGCGCTCTCGACAGCCGCGTTTGCCCGGCGCATATCGACGTCGTGAAATTCCTCGCCGAGGCGCTGCGCAGCATTGCCCACGGCGAGGCGGAAAAGGTCGAGCACAAGCTTGTGCTTGTATCCAAGGCTGTCGACGACTTCCCCGAAGCGCTCGACGTCCGCGACCCGACGCCGAGCGCGGAGGAGACCATGCTTAGCGAGGAACACGCTTCGGGCATCCGCAGCGCCATTCTCAACTTGTTTAACGATGACGCGCAGGCGCGGGACATCGTGGAAGGAACGATGGAGGATATGAAAGCGGAGGAGTTGCGCGAGCTTACCGGACTCGACGCGACCGCCTACGACACCAAGCGGAAGCTGATACGGCGTCGGATCGATAAAGCCTATCCGCGGGGATGGAAGCCATGACCGGAAGATCCAAGACCCGGCGCGGCCCACTCGACCGGCTGGCCGCGGCCCTTGTCGACGACATTCTGAATGCGTCCGACGAGGACATCCTGGCCGAATTCCAGGAGACGGACGGCGATCCTGAGCGCCATGCCGCAGACATGCGCGCGCGCTTTGAGAAAGCGCTCATCGCCGCCAATAAGCAGCGCCTCACCGCCGCCAGGGCTGGCGTCGCGGCCGGTCAGCTGCCGGTCCGCCCGCCGGTTGTCGACATAGCCAAGGCGCGGGCACAGCTTCGCGCCGTTCTCAATGCCCCGGGCGCGGGGCGGAAGCTCACCCTTGCCGCGCGCAAGGAGAGCGAGATGTCCGACGCCGACATTATTACTTTGCTTGACGATCTTCGGGAGCTTGGCGCTTTGCCGCCCGGTGATGACGAGAGCGGCTCGGCCTGATGTCGTTGACGCCCGCCGAGCGCCTTCTCCAGGATTTGGGGATCACCGAGCCGGACGAAATCGACCTCGACGCCATCGCCTTCCATACCGGGGCACGCGTCCGCTATCGACCGCTTAATGGCTGCGAAGCCCGGATCGTCGGCTCCCGCGATCGGGCAATTATTACCGTCAGAGCGGACACTCCCCCTTTCCGCAAGCGATTCTCAATCGCCCATGAGCTGGGTCACTGGCACCATCACCGTGGCCAATGCCTCGCTTGCCGGGCCGAAGAATCTCGGCCCGGCGGCCTGCTTTCTCCGGAGCGCGTTGCCGACGGCTACGCCGGCGATCTTCTCATGCCGAATTACCTTTTTCGGCCGCTTGCGCGCCAGCACGCTAGGCTTACACTGAAAACAGTCACGACCTTGGCGGACGCCTTTCGCACGAGCCAAACCGCTACGGCGATCCGCCTTGTCGAGAGCGACCACACTCCAGCTGTTCTTGTCTGCCACAGCCCGAACGGTCGCAGATGGTTCACCCGGGCACCGAGTGTGCCGACCATGTGGTTTCCACAGGATGCCCTCGACGTCGATAGCTTCGCTTTCGAAGTTCTCTTCAACAACAAGCCCGATGATCTCATGCCGCGCAAGGTCGGCGCGAACGCTTGGTTCGACCGCTGGGAGGCCGAGCGCTACGAAATCCTCGAGCAGAGTTGTCGCATCGGCTCCGCCGAAGTTCTGACCATCCTGTTGATCAGCGATCGCCGCATGCTGGACGATGACACGCGCAGCGGATTCAGTGCTCGTTAATCGATATTTAGGAGTTTTCACTCGCGATGCCTTCAGAGATTATAGGCGGAACCGCCAATTGCTATTTCTAAAGGTCAGCTCCAAAGAGACCTATGTCCCAATCGTCCATCATCCAATTTGTCTCGGCGGGCCTTCTAAGTCCCAAAAAACGCGACCACACGCTCGCCCGTCAGCAACTATACTTGAACTATGGTGCCCTCACCCTGGCAACCCAGCTCTACCTCAGCGGATATGAGACCTCGGTTCGGCACGGAGAGCACGAAGACCCTGAGCGCTTCGCGGAGAAGCTGTTCGTGGACGGCCGGTTACCCTCTCGTTGGCCGCTACTAATTTCGATGCCGAGCTTCTATGCGCTTGGGTGGACCCAGTCCTTCTGCCGCGCGGTCAAGCAGCGCGATCCAGCGGGCCGCATTGTGATCGGCGGGCGCTGGGTCACCGGCCCCGACCCCGACTGGCTGGGCCGACTAATACCCGAGGCGAACTTGATCCTCCCTGGCCTTGGCGAACAGGCCATCTGGTCGGCGATTGGCGAGACGCCGTGGTGCGGTGCCGACCATGACCCCAATGGTCCGCCACTGTTCGGACTGCGCCACAGTCTCGTGGATGGCTTTCGGCGCTTCCAGCCCAGCATCGAGGCCTCCCGTGGATGTGGCATGGGTTGCGCCTTCTGCGAAGAGCGCGCTCTCCCGCTGTCAAGACTGCGCCACCCAGACCAGCTCGCCGAGTTGCTGGCTGAGACGGCAGCGGACTACGAGTATGGGGACATTCATCCCTACCTCCAATCGTCTTTCTTCCTCCCCAACCTGCGCTGGGCCGTCGAGCCGCAGCGGGAATTCGATCGGAGGGCCCTCCGTATCACGTGGCGCTGCGAGACCCGAGTCGACTGTATGAAACCAGAGACAGTCGCCGCGCTAGCCGCCGGTGGTCTAAGAGTCATAGACCTAGGTTTGGAAGCCGCCTCACCCACTCAGGTACGAGCTATGGGTAAAGCCCGTGACGCGGACCGGTATCTTCGGGCGGCCTCCAACCTCCTTGAAGCCTGCGCGATGAACGGCGTGTGGGTAAAGGTGAATGTTTTGATGTACGCAGGCGAGACTGCTGAGACGTTGGCGGAAACCCGGGCTTGGCTCGATCGCCACGCCGGCGCGATTAAGGGCGTCTCGGTGGGTCCGGTGGTGGCGTTCGGTCCGCCCGCCCACGTGCAACCGCTTCTTAGAGAGCTGGCCGAGCTCGGTGCCCGTCCCGTGGACACCCGGAGCACCGCCGTGAGCGGCATTACCCAATTCCACTTGAGTCCCGAAATCGACGCGGACGAGGCCGAGCGCTTGAGCCTTGAGCTGTCGCGTCGTTACATGAACGCGGATGACTACTTCGATTTGAAAAGCTTCAGCTACTACCCGCGGGGCTACTCCCGCGCCGACTTTGATCGAGACGTTGCCGCCTCGACGCCGAGCCGGCTGCCTTTTCGTATCGCTTCGATCCGGTCGACATGATCGGCGTGTATGTCTGCTGCGGGTCTGGGCTAATAGATCTACACGAGAACGTAAGAGCTACATTTAGAATTTGCCATTGGTCGGGCGCTAGACTACGCCAATGACCGGAATGGGCGGTCTCTGCGCTTACAAGCTCGGGCTTGAACGCCGACTGTTCCAGGGGCTCCCGCCGTTCAGCCGACTTCCGGTTCTCGCCGCGACATCCCTGGTCGGGCTGGATCTATGCAGGTTCGCGGCAGCCTTTCGGGCCGGCTTCTGCCCGGGGGAGACGCGGAGTCCTCATCCGCCCTCCCCGCGCCCGCACAAAGCCCGGCGCGGCCCCCTTGTCATCGGGCCTTCAAGCTCACGTGAAAATGAGGTTATTGTCGGCTGGACGCCCGAGCGGTTTGGCTGCTGCGCCGCAGGGCGAAGAGGACAGAGGAAGGACTGACGATGGCGCTGTTCGACGCCCTGATCGACGATTTGGCGACCCGCTTCGGGCTTGGCGCGACGGCCGCGCCTCTGACACGGGAGGCGCTCGCCCTGATTGTCGGCGCAGAGGGCGGACTGGCGGGATTCCTCGACCTCTTCAAGCGCTGCGGATTGGACGCGCTCGCCGCGTCCTGGCTCGGTCGGAGCGATCCTCAGCCCCTCACGGCCGCCGACCTCGGCAAGGCGCTCGGCGCGCCGGCGATCGACGGAATCGCGCACCGGGTCGGCATCGCCCTGCCGTCCGCATCGGCGGCGCTGGCTTATGCGCTGCCCAGGCTCGTCGGAATTCTGACGCCGAACGGCGTCGTACCGGCCGCCCTCCCGGCGGAGGTCATGGGGCTCCTCACGCCTGAAGCCGCGCACGCCGCGTCCGAGGCCGCGCAGGCCGCGCTCAAAGCCGGGCAAGACTCGACGGTGGCCGGCCACGGTCCGGGTGTGGAGGCCGACCATGGTCCCGCTCCGGAAGTCAAGACCATCCGCGCACGCGCAGTCGCGCCCGGCTGGCTGTGGCCGCTGGTCGGGGTCGGGTCGCTGGCTGCGCTCGGCTGGGGGGTCTGGCCGCTCCTCTTTCCCCATGCCCCGCCTGTGTCGGTCCCGACCCAGGCCGCAGCGCCCGCCCCTGCCCCCGCCCCGGCGCCCGCCGCGGCGGAGGCGCCGAGCGTTCCCTCGACCCTCTCCGTCGCCGACGACAACGGCGACGCCGTCGTTTCAGGCGCGGTTCACGACGAGCAGGCCCGTGGCGCGATCCTCGACGCGCTGAAGAGCGCGTTCGGCGCCGACCGGATCAAGGGCGACGTCACGGTTGACGCCAACCGCTCCGCCGCGCCCTGGCTCGCCAACCTCCCCGCCGCGCTCGCGGCGCTGAAGATTCCCGGTGTCAGCGCGGCGTTCGAAGGCGCGTCGGTCAAGGTCGGCGGCGCGATCGTCGACGCGGACCGCGAGCGGATCACGGCGTCGCTGAAATCGCTGCTTGGCGACGGCGCGACGGTCGGCGCGATCGCCGACGCTTTTGCCGGCGTCGAGGCCGGGACAAACGCCAAGGCGGCGACGACCCTCGGGTCCTTGACGGCCGGGTTCAGCGGGAATGACCTCGTCGCCACGCTCAATCAGGCCACATTCGGCTTTCCTTACGGCACGGCCGATCTCCCGGCCTCCGTCCAGGGCCTGATCGGCGCGGCCGCGAACGGCCTGAAGACGCTGCCGCCCGGCGCCAAGTTCGAGATCGCCGGCTATACCGACAATTCCGGCGATCCGGCCGCCAACGTCGCGCTGTCTCAGAAGCGCGCCGATGCGGTCCGCGACGCGCTGGTCGCGGCCGGAGCGCCTTCAGACGCGCTGATCGCCAGAGGCTACGGCGGCCAAGATCCGATCGCCAGCAACGACACCGAGGCCGGCCGATTCAAGAATTGGCGGATCGAATTTCACCTGCTCAATACACCCGCGCCGGCGGCGGCCGCTTCCGCCGCGCCCGCCGCGGCGACCGCCTCTCCTGCAGCGGCGCCCGCCTCTGTCGCCGCGGCGGCGACGGCGCCTTCGACCTTGTCGATCGACGACCAAAACGGAGAGGCCCAGGTTTCCGGCTCAGTCCGTGACGACGGGACGCGCGCCTCGATCTTTGATGCGCTGAGGGGCGTGTTCGGGGCCGACTCGGTCAAGGGCGACATCGCGGTCGATCCGAACCGGGCCGACGCGCCCTGGCTCGCAAACCTCCGCGGGGCGCTCGACGCGCTCAAAATTCCCGGTCTGCATGCGCTGTTCGAGGGCGGCGCGCTGACGCTCAGCGGCGCGATCCCCGATCTCGACCGCGACAAGATCGCGGCCGCGCTGAAGTCGGCGCTGGGCGATGCGGTCACGATCGCCGGTCTCGACCAGGCGCCCAACGCTGCGCCTGCCCAAGGCGCGGGGACGACGGCGGCCCCGACCGCGGCTGCGCAGCCCCCAGCGGCGGCGGCCTCGACGGCTCCCACCCCGGCGGCGCAGCCGTCCGCGGAGGCGCCGGCAGCCTCGACGGCTCCCTCTCCGGCGGCTCAGCCTTCGACAGCCCCTGCGGCGGCGGCTCAATCTTCGACGGCCCAGGCGGCGCCGGCGCAGGCCGCGACAGCCCCCGCCGCGGCCGCTCAGCCCTCGACTCTGTCGATCGACGACGACGCCAACGGGGTCACGGTGTTGGGAGCGGTCCCGGACGACCAGACCCACGACTCGATCCTCGATGCGCTGAGAAGCGTATTCGGGGCTGACGCGGTAAAGGGCGACATTGCGGTCGATCCGAACCGCGCAGCGGCGCCCTGGCTCGCAAAG
The DNA here is from genome assembly GCA_963822215.1 of uncultured Alphaproteobacteria bacterium. GTDB lineage: Bacteria > Pseudomonadota > Alphaproteobacteria > Rhizobiales > Beijerinckiaceae > Roseiarcus. The sequence continues at coordinate 717,323 of CAWGGX010000003.1, read as the reverse complement.
CTCCGCGACGCGCTCGCGGCGCTGAAGATCCCCGGCTTGCACGCGATCTTCGAGGGCGACGCGGTCAATATCGGCGGCGCCATCCCCGATCGCCAGCAGGTCGTCGCCTCATTGAAGTCCGTGTTCGGCGACGGCGTGACGGTCGGCGCGCTCGTAGGTTCGGTCGGGGACTGGGAGACCGCCGCCAACGCCAAGGCGGCCGAGGCGCTCGGCAAACTGCAGAGCGGGTTCAGCGCCACAGATGTCGTCTCGGCGCTCAATCTGTCGATCGTCAATTTCGCCACCGACAGCTTCGAGGTGCCGTCCGCGGTGACCGGAGTCCTCCAGAGCGCCGCGAACGACCTGAAGGGGCTGCCGCCCGGATATGAGATCGAGGTCGCCGGCTATACGGACAGCACCGGCGACGCCGACGGCAACCTCGTCCTGTCGCAAAAGCGCGCCGAGGCGGTGCGGGAGGCGCTGGTCAAGGCCGGCGCCTCGGCGGACATGCTGACCGCCAAGGGCTACGGGGCCGCCAATCCGGTGGCAAGCAACGACACCGAGGAAGGCCGGTTCCGCAACCGGAGAATCGAGTACCACATCCTCAAGTCACCCTCGTGAGGGGCGATCGACGCGGCGGACCGCTTGGAGGGCGCGCGTCTCGCGCGCCATGGGCGGCGAGACGCCGCCCGTCCGCTTTATCGACCGCGTAACTCGCTTGGCCTCGCCTCGGCAAACGTCTGTCCGAATCCCCTCGGCGCGTGCTTTGGCTTCACGCCGAAAAGCGCCAGGACAATAGGCGGCAAGGCCCGGGTCTTCCAACGACATTCGAAGTTGGCCCCGCACGAGCGCTCACGCCGATTGGGGGTAATATGCGAGGAAACAGTCGGCTCGGCGGATACGGCAGTCGCGCGCGGTTTTGCTTCGGGCTGTGGAGCGGCCGTTGCGGCGGAATTCGGCTCATCGGTCGCCGTCGCAAAGCCATCGATGAGATTCACGAGCCGCGGTCGAAGTTTTCCGAAGTCCCGGTCGGTCGCCAAGTCCGCAATTTCGTCGTCCGATGGGCTGTTGCGCGATTCCTCCAGACAGCCATCGCCATCATTGCAGGTTCGGTGGGGCCGAAGGAATGCGGCTTGCGAGGGCGAGGCCAGGCGCGCCGCCTCGGGTTCTACCTTTTCTCCGGGCGGCGCCAGATCTGAGACTTCCGCGGCAGCCGGCTGAGAGGCCCTCGCGAGCAGGGAGAGCTTGTCGATCTCCGCCTCTGCGGATTCGGCGCGAGCCCCGTTCGCATGGGCGGCAAGAAACGTCTGCCATCCCGCGAGCGTTCCGATCCGCTTCGCGATCAGATAGTCCAGGTCCTCGTTGACACGTCCTGGGTCGGTCGGGTCGCTGACAATTGCTGCCGCCTCCGGTCTGGGATCCACGAAACTGTTTGTGATGTGAATGTGGATCTCGTCAATCCGTGCGAGGTTAGCGACCCGCTCAAGGCTTCCCGGCCAGCTGACGTAGAATCCAATCCCGACGCCCGACGCCAGAACGATTGCGTATTTGATAAGCGTGGTCATCGGAAATCTATACAATTCCGTGGTGGGCATAAGCAAGGGTCCACGCGCTGTTACAGCTTCAACATATTCTCATGCCGGCCGGTTGCGGGTCAACCTTCCGCGTACAGCATGATCGCGCCGGCTGGTGGCGCGGATTTCATCCGAAACGACGACATTGCGCAACCCGCCGAAACGACGCACTCTTCGTCCGGCTTCGGCCGCTCGAAGCGTCCATCAGAACCACGGCTGAAAATTCGATACGCCTCGGGCCGACAAAGGCTCCGTGCGCGGCCAATGAGCCATCCCGGGAGTAAGGCTAAGGAGTGGAACATGCGGAGATCGACGAATTGGTGGACCGGAAGGCGGGCGCGCGTCCCACTCGCCGGCGCGACGGCCGTCGGAGCTTTACTAAGATCCGGATTGCAAGCAACGGCCGTTATAAGCGGCCGTTATAAGGAGCGTTTCATGCGCCGTTTCGTTCTTTCGCTCGCCGTCTCGTTCGTCGCGATGTCGGTGGCCCATGCGCAACAGCAGAGCACGCTTCAGCCCGCCTTTTCTTCGGGGCCGGCCCAACTGCGCGGAGTTTATGGCCCGCCGCAATCGGCCGCCCCGACATCCCTCCCGACGACGATCACCGGGTCGAGCTCCACGACATCGGACAGCGTTCCGAACATCACGATGCCGGGCGAAGCCCAAGTGGGTCAGGCGCTACCCCAAGGCTTCACTGCCTCCCCCATGTCCGATCGACCGGGCTACGGGCGCGCGATCGTCAACGGCCGCAACGCGATCGTCGATACGAATAGCAATCAGATCGTTCAGTTCTCGGACTAACCGCCCGGTCTCTACGCGAAATGTTTGGCGGCGGCGCTGTGTTCGGCGATCAGCGCGCCGAGATCGAGCCCGGTCGGCATGCCGTCGACGACCCGCCATTCGCCAGCGACCATGACCCGGTCGGCGCGGTGCGCGCCGCACAGGATGAGCGCCGCCAGCGGATCGTGGGCGCCGGAAAAGCGCGGCTCGTCGAGCGTGTACAGCGCCAGGTCGGCTTCATAGCCCTCCGCGATCCGACCGATGTCGGAACGGCCGAGGCAGCGGGCGGAACCCTCCGTCGCCCAGCGCAGGACGTCGAGATGCGTGACCTTGTCGGCGCCATAGCGCAGGCGCTGAAGCATCAGCGCGTGGCGCGCCGCCTCCATCATGTTGGAGGAATCGTTCGAGGCCGAGCCGTCGACGCCGAGGCCCACGGCCGAGCCCGCCGCCTCGAGCTCGCAGGTCCGGCAGATGCCGGAGGCGAGCACCATGTTCGACGCCGCGCAGTGACAGACCCCCACCGCTGCCCGGCCGAGCCGGCCGATTTCCTCGGCGTTGAAGTGGATGCCGTGGGCGAGCCAGACCCGGCTCGACATCCAGCCCGTCTCCTCGAGCAGATCGACCGGCCTCAGTCCATAGGTCTCGAGGCAGAACCGCTCCTCGTCGCCGGTCTCGCACAGATGCGTGTGCAGCTGGCAGTTATAGCGCTCGGCGAGCCGCGCGCTTTCCCGCATCAGATCCCTGTCGATCGAGAAGGGCGAGCACGGCGCGAGCGCAATGCGGATCCGCGCGCCGGGCCTTGGGTCGTGGAACAGCTTCAGCACCCGCTCGCTGTCGGCCAGGATCGTGTCCGCGTCCTGCACCACGCTGTCGGGCGGGAGGCCGCCGTCCTTTGCCGACAGGTTCATCGAGCCGCGCGACACGGTCATTCGCATCCCGAGGCCCAGCGCTTCCTCGACGGCAATGTCGACGGCGTTCTCGAGTCCGGCCGGATAGAGATAGTGATGGTCCGCCGCGGTCGTGCAGCCGGAGATGAGGAGTTCGGTCAGCGCCATGCGAACGGCGAGGCGCAGATGTTCGGGCTTCAGCCGCGACCAGATCGGATAAAGCGCCACGAGCCAGGGAAAGAGCGTCTTGTTGATCGCCTGCGGGTGGGCGCGGGTGAGGGTCTGATAGAAATGGTGATGCGCGTTGACGAGCCCGGGCAGCACGACGGAACGCGAGGCGTCGTAAACCGCGTCGACCGGCGCCGGCGTCCGACCCCGGCCGACCCGCTCCGCAATGCGCGTCCCCTCGACGACAAGCCCGCGCTCCGCGCCATCGGCAAGAATCGCCAGGGGGTCCTTGATCCAGGTCCGCATGAAGCCGTCACCCATCGTCCAGACCCCCTTTCTTGCGGATGCGCCGCGGCCGGAGTCAATCGTCGCGGGCGGGTCCGATCATCCCGTTCTTTGGCGGTCGGGCTCAGGGCTGAGAACGTCGCTTGTTCGTTCAATCCGTCTCCAATTCGGCAAAAAAATCATCTCGCTGTCTGTCCGCCCCGACGATCCGGCTTCCCTGCTAGCAGGGAATTTTCTTGCGCCGGGGTCGGCGCTCCGTTCCAGGATGCCCTGCAATGTCGTTGCGTTGCCGGCTTTGCAACCTGCCGATTGCGGGCTCGAGCGCGCGCGGAACAGGGAATTTCAAACGACCGGAACAGGGAACTATCAGGCGGTTTCGGAGCGGATCAGGGAAAGAACAGGCGGGCGAAAACGAGGGCGCCAGACCGGGCGCGGCCGGGTTGTAAGGCGCGGCCGGGATGGCCCTCCCCTGCCCGCCGAAGGCGCTCGGTTCGAGCGGTCCCTCGCAAACGGACGGCGCGCGTCGCGCGCGCCTTGAGGGCGGCGAGACGCCGCCCGTCCGACCCTCCGCGCGTGTCCGTCCGGCCAACGAAATTTTCTTTAGTCGCGACTCATCATCGCGTTCGTCGGGCCGAGCGCGGTCAGCACCTTGACCTCCGCGCCGCGAAAAACGCCCATCTTGACCAGGCCGGTCCGGCCGGAGCCGGCGTCGAGATTGAGGCGGTAAGCGCGAATCTGATCCCCATGGGAAGGATTGAGACGCGCGTCGTTCGGCGTGTGCCCGTGCACGACGAAATAGCCGCCATAGCCTTGCGGGCCCGGAGCGGCCTCAAGGAACGGCCACCGCACCCAGGCCCAGTGCGTTTCCTCCTCGAGTTCGGCAAGCGGCACGTTCCAGGGCGTGGCGAGAAAGCTTTCGAGATCGATGTTCGGATTCACCCCCGCATGGACGAACAGGGTCTCGCCCGAGCGCCAGTTCGGGCGCAGGCTCTCGAGCCAGAGGCGTATCCGGTCCGGCAACGCGACGCGGATGACGGTCAAGAGTTCCTCGGGCCCGGGCGGCTGGACCTCGAAATCGGCAAACTGCCGAACGACCGCGCCGCCGCCGTTGCGCAGCCAGTTGGCCAGCGCATCGAGCGCGTCGTCCCACGGCGTGCGGGGATCGAGCGCGAGCCGCATCATCGACTCGTGATTTCCCATCAGCGTGACGCACTCGTCTGCGCGGATCTCAGCGCCCGCGCCGATTGCGAGATCGATCGTCCCCAGGCTGTCGGGACCGCGGTCGACGAGGTCGCCGAGAAAAACCAGCACGCGCCGGTCCCTGTGACGCGGTTCGCGGGCCGCTTCGTCGAGCAGCGCGCGCAGAAGGTCGGGCCGGCCATGGACATCGCCGATGGCCAAGACTTCCACGTCGGGCGCGACGGCGCGCGGCAAGACAAAGGTCTGTCGATCGACCACTGCGGCCATGATGTCCGATTCCAATTCTCGGCCGAGCATTGCACAGCGCGGGAGCGGCGCGCTAGATTGTTGCCATGTTCCTGACCTTCTTCGCGAACCTTCGGCAGGCGCACGTCCCGGTCACCCCGCGCGAGTATCTCGACCTGATTCGGGCGCTCGAAGGCGATCTGGCGGAAAGGTCGGTCGACGAGTTCTATCGCCTGTCGCGCGCGGTCCTCGTCAAGGACGAGCGCAATCTCGACAAGTTCGATGTGGTGTTCGCCTCGACCTTCAAGGGCGTGCTGTCCGTCAGCGCGGCGGTCGAGGCCGAGGAGTTGCCGGAGGAATGGCTGCACCGCATGGCCGAGCGCTTCTTGAGCCCGGAGGAGCGAGCCGAGATCGAGAAGCTCGGCTTCGACAAGCTGATGGAAACCCTGCGCCAGCGTCTGGCCGAGCAGAAAGGGCGCCACCAGGGCGGCTCGAAATGGATCGGCACGGGAGGGACGTCGCCTTTCGGCGCCTATGGCGACCACCCCGAGGGTGTGCGGATCGGTCAGGACAGGGGCCGGCGCGGCAGCGCCGTCAAGGTCTGGGACAAGCGGGAGTTCAAGGACTTCGACGGCGACGCGGAGCTCGGGCCGCGCAACATCAAGCTCGCGCTGCGCAGACTTCAGGCGGTTCGCGCGCGAGGGCGCGGCCGACGAACTCGACCTCGACGGCACGATCCGCTCGACCGCCGATAAGGGCTATATCGACGTCCAGTTGCGCCCGGAACGACGGAACGCCGTCAAGGTGCTGCTGTTCCTCGACGTCGGCGGCTCGATGGACTGGCACGTCGAGGCGGCGGAGCAGCTGTTTTCGGCGGCTCAGAGCCAGTTCAAGCGGCTCGAGCATTTCTACTTCCACAATTGTCTCTACGAGAGCGTGTGGAAGAACAACCGCCGCCGCACTGAAGAGCGGATCGCCACCCGCGACCTCTTCAACTCCTACGGGCGCGACTATCGCGTCGTTTTCGTCGGCGACGCGTCGATGAGCCCCTACGAGATCGTCTCGCCGGGCGGCTCGGTTGAGCACCTCAATCCGGAGCCCGGCCGGGTATGGCTGGAACGGGCGATCGCGACCTGGCCGCGCACGGTCTGGATCAATCCGACCCCAGAGCAGCACTGGTCTTATTCGCAGTCGACCCAGATGATCGCCGAGATTTTCCAGCGGCGCATGTTCGGGCTGACGCCCGACGGCGTCGAGGCGGCGATGAAGGCGCTGGCCGCCTGAGCCCGCTCCTTCCCCAGCCGGGCTGCTATGGGATGCACACATCGTTCTTGACGCGGCGCAGGCCGGACATCCCCTTCCCCAGTTCCGCTGGGGAAGGTGGCCCGATAGGGCCGGATGGGGTGCGCCGAGCAGGGTGGCTCCGCATGCGGTTGGCTGTAACGGTCGCGCAAATCAAGGGCGGTCGGCGGCGACGGACCACACCCCATCCGGCGCTACGCGCCACCTTCCCCGCTACGCGGAGAAGGGATCGCATTGGCCGCTGGTAAGCGCTCTTCCGGCAAAGTTGTTGCGGCCAGAGATGTGTGCATCCCGTAGAGCAAAGCTGAGGAAGGGGTTCGCTGAGATGCGTGCCGTCTGCAGCGCCTCGCGGGGAGAGGAGAAAACCGCTACGCCGTCACCGCACCACCAGCACCGAGCACTGCGCGTGACGGACGATCGTCTTGGCGTTCGAGCCGAGCAGATAGTCGCTCATCACCGGACGGTGGGAGCCGACCACGATGAGGTCGGCGTTCCACTCGGAGGCTTCCTGCAGGAGTTCGTGGTAGATGCCGCCGGCGCGGGCGGCGGCGCTCTTGCGGTTTGCCGGCAGATCGATCCCCGCAAGGACCTCGTCAAGCGACTCCTTGGCTCGCTTGGTCTGCTCGGCGTCGAAGTCGGCCGGCACATATTCCATGAATGTCGTAGGCACGACCGGCTGCACGTTGACCAGCCGCAGGTCGCCGCCCCAGCCCTTGGCCAGTTCCAGCGCCTCTGGCAACCCTTTGGGCGGCGCCGGGGTCTCGCCCAGGTCGACCGCGAGAATGATACGCTTGTACATCAACACCCTCCCTTCGAAATCCAGGCCCTCGGGTCCGAACCTGACGGCAAGGTGACGCCCGGCCGGTCGTCTGGCAAGCCGCCTGCGGCAATATGCTCCAGTCGGCGCGTTCGCCGCTTCACAACCGCGTGGGTGTGCGAGGTCTGGACGATAGCCGTTGTTCCTTCGACACGGGGCCGCTATAAGGCCGCCAAATTCCACTGGGGACAGGGATCACGGATGAACGATCTCGGCTCTGAGAGCTACAGGCCGTCGGACGCGGAGCCGTTCATGAACGAGCGACAGCGCGAGTATTTCCGGCGCAAACTGATCGCGTGGCGCGAATTGATCCTCGCCGAAAGCCGCGACACGCTGAACGCCCTTCAACTCGAAAGCGAGAATCACCCCGACATCGCCGACCGCGCTTCGTCGGAAACGGACCGCGCCATCGAACTGCGCGCGCGCGACCGCCAGCGCAAGCTCATCTCCAAGATCGAAGCCGCGCTCACGCGGATCGATGACGGCTCGTACGGCTATTGCGTCGAGACGGGCGAGCCGATCTCGCTGCGCCGGCTCGACGCGCGCCCGATCGCCACCCTTTCGGTCGAAGCGCAGGAGCGCCACGAGCGGCGCGAGAAGATCTACCGCGACGACTGAACGACCGTCGGACCGCGCGCGCCCGACGCGATCTCAAGTCCGCTTTTCGCGCCCGAGCAGCTTGGCCATTTCCGCTTCGAGCGAATCGAGCCCGGCGAACGGATCGTCGATCACCGGCTGCTGCTTCTCGGCGGCCGGGGACGCGGCTGCGGCCGGGCGATGCGGACTCGTGAGCGGGCCCGCGCCCGGATGCGCCGGGCTGGGCGGCGGGCGAACGTCGGCTCTCGGCTCCGGACGCGGCGCCGAGCCGGGCGCCTCGGCGCGCGGGGAGTGCGGACGGACATCGGCCGAGGTCGCCGGCGTCGGACCGGCGGCCGGAGCGTGAACCGCCGTCGGCGCGGCGCCGACCGGGGCCGGGCGGGGCATGGGCTTCGGCGCGGCGGCAGCCTCGTGCGGGACCGCATTCGGATACGGCGCCGGATGCGGAGCCGGCTCCGCCTTGACCGTCAGGATCGTCGGCTCCGTCTTGTGCGCCATGTCCGCTTTGGGCGGCTGAGACGACGGCGTGTGCGCCGGACGGGGCGAGACGTCGCCCGGATGGGGAGCCGCCTCGCCGGGGCGTGGCGCGGCCTCGACGGGACGGGCCGCGCCGGCGGCCGAAGGCGGCGCGGCGGCTGGCTGGGCCGATTGCGGCGGGTGCGCCGGCTTTGCCGGCGGGCGGGAGGCGGTCGTCCGGCCGAGCGGCGCGATCGGCGCAGGCATCGTCCGGCGGAGAAGCGTTGGAGCCGCGCGGAGGGCGGCGGCCTGCGCCTGCGCCGCCTCTGGCGTACGGTCGGCGGCCGGCGCAGCCGAGGCGGCTGCAACGGCCGCCGCCTGGGGCTGCGCCGCAGCCGGCGCGGGTTGCCGCTGAGGCTGGGGCGCGGCGGGCGCCGGCGCATTGGCGGGGGGACGCACGGGATCCGCACGCCCTTCCGCAGCCGCGGCGGGCGCCGGCGGCGGGATCTCGGTCGCAGCCGCCGCCAGGGGCTGGGCGGCCGCAGGGGGCGCGACGGCGACCGCGTCGGCCCGCCGCCGCGTCGGCGACGCGGGCCCGGACGCGGCGAGCCCGTTCTCGCGCGGCGTCGCGACGGCGCGGTTGATTTGCGATTCGAGCAGGACGTCGTTCGGGCCGCCGATCATGATCAGGTGCTCGACATTGTCCCGCCGGACGAGAACGAGCTGCCTTTGTCCGTCAAGGCTGAAGGCGTCGACCAGTCCCAGCCTCGGCTGGCGCGTCCGGCCTCCGGGAACGCGCAAACGGTGGGCGAAGACGACGCGATAGATGATCACGAACGCCACCAGGACGGCAATTCCGCAAGCCGCCAGCACGGCGAATTGCACAAATCGGTTGTCGCCGGTCCACAGATCACTCAACCACTGCATGCTAAATCCCACGCGCGCGCGGCCGTGCGCGCCACCCAAACACCCGATTCCGGCGCGTCTGCCATTCCCCGCCGACGCCTCACGCCAGATCGCGTTTCTCTCCGACTCATGGACCCCGCGAGCGATTTAGGCCCTAGGGTTCGGCGCAACGCCCACCTCGGCTCGGGATGAGCCATTCATCGACCATAACAAAACGCAGAGGCGATGAAAACTGTGGTCTTTGCGGCATTTCCGCCCGGATCGCCTCTGGGCGCGCCAAGACATCGCTCGGGACGCGTGGTAGCAGGTATCGTGTGGAAATCGACTCGGCGCGCCTATCCCGCGCATCTTTGGGATCCCGTTTGGCCATGAATGCGACGCCGCCCGCGCCTGTGGTGGATCGGATCGAGCGGACCGCCAATCCGTTCCTACTGGCGCTTCTCGCGGTGGCGCTCGCCGGCGTGCCTGCCGGGGCTTGGCTCGCGCCAAACGGCCTCGGGCCGACGATCGTGAACTGGGCGATCATCGCGCTGGCGCTTTTCGGGGCGCTGGGGCTCCTGCTGCTCGCCTTCGGCCTGCTGAAGTTTCCCTCGCGCGCCGGGCGCTCCGACACCGCCAAGGCGATCGCCGATTTCGAGCCCCGACGGCGTCGTGGTCACCGACAGACGCTCGCGTATCGTCTATGCCAACGCCGCCTACCGCGCCCTCTCGGGCGAGGGCGAACTGAGGCCGGTCGAGCGCGTATTCGCCGGCTCGCCCGACGTGTCGGAGTCGGTCTATCGGCTGTCGCAGGCCGCCAAGTCCGGCAAGTCGGCGAGCGAGGACCTGCGCCTCGCCCCCCCGCTTGCCGGCGAGAACGCCGTCGCGTGGTACCGCATCCGCGTCCGGCCGATCGAGGGCGTGGCGCGCGAGGGGGCCTCCGTGTGGACCGTCTCGGACGAGACGCGGGAGCACGACCGGCACGAGACCTTCTTTCAGGACCTGCAGCACGCCATCGACTATCTCGACCATGCCCCGGCCGGATTCTTCTCCGCCGAGCCGGACGGCGCGATCGTCCACATGAATGCGACGCTGGCCGAGTGGCTCGACTACGACCTTGCGCAGTTCGGGCTTGGCCAGCTCAAGGTCGGCGACATCATCGCCGGCGACGGCGGCGCCATGCTGACCACCATCGCCGGACGGCCCGGCGAGGTGAAGACGCAGACGTTCGACGTCGATCTCAAGCCGCGACAGGGCCGGGTCCTGCCAGCGCGGATCCTGCACAAGGTCGCGTTCTCGAGCGACGGCGCGCCTGGGCCCTCGCGCTCGCTCGTCATCAGCCGTGCGCCCGGCGAGGTGGCGAGCGGCGAGGACCTGCGCGCGGCCGAGGTCCGGTTCGCCCGCATCTTCAACTCGACGCCGGTCGCCATCGCCGAGGTCGAAGCCAGCGGCGCCCTGCTTCGCCCCAACGCCGCCTTCGCCCGGCTCGCCCCGGCCGCGCTGAAGTCTGCCGGCGGCGACGGCAAGCCGTCGATCCTCAGCATGGTGGCCGAACGCGATCATGCGGCCTTGCGCGCCGCACTTGCCGCGGCCGCCGAGGGCAAGGCCCGGATCGAGCCGCTCGACGTCTCGCTCGATAGCGCGGAGCCTGCCCGTTCGGCGCGCCTGTTCGTCTCGGCCGCCGACCCGGCAAGCGACGACGGGGCGAGCGCGATCGTCTTCGCCCTCGATACGACCGAGCAGCGCGCGCTTCAGGAAAATCTCGCTCAGAGCCAGAAGATGCAGGCGATCGGCCAGCTCGCCGGCGGCGTCGCGCACGACTTCAACAACGTGCTGACCGCGATCATCGGCTATTCCGACCTGCTGCTCGCCAATCACCGGCCGACCGACCCGTCCTTCCAGGACATCATGCAAATCAAGCAGAACGCCAACCGGGCGGCCGGACTGGTGCGGCAGTTGCTCGCCTTCTCGCGCCGGCAGACGCTGCGGCCGCAGACGCTGCAGCTCAACGACGTACTGTCGGAATTGCAGATGCTGCTGCGCCGGCTGGTCGGCGAGCCGATCGCGCTCGACGTCATCCACAGCCGAGATTTGTGGCTGGTCAAGGCCGACATCAACCAGTTCGAGCAGGTCATCGTCAATCTCGTGGTCAACGCCCGCGACGCGATGCCCGAAGGCGGCAAGATCACGCTGCGCACCCGCAACGTGCCCGCGGCCGAATGCGCGAGCTTCAAGGACGTGACCGTCGCGCCCGCCGACTACGTGCTGGTCGAGGTCCAGGACACTGGCCACGGCATCCCGGCCGACGTGCTGGGCAAGATCTTTGAGCCCTTCTTCACCACCAAGGAGGTCGGCAAGGGCACCGGCCTCGGCCTTTCGATGGTCTATGGCATCGTCAAGCAGACCGGCGGTTACGTGCTCTGCGACAGCGAACCGGGCAAAGGCGCGACCTTCCGCATCCTGCTGCCGCGTCTCATCGAGGCCGAGGCCGAAGCGCCGGTCAAGCAGGAGCCGGTGAAGCCCGCCGCCGACCTCACCGGCCGCGGCGCCATTCTCCTCGTCGAGGACGAGGAGGCGGTGCGCGCCTTCGCCTCGCGCGCCCTCGCCTCGCGCGGCTATACCGTGCTCGAGGCCGAATTGGGCGTCGACGCGCTGAATGTCCTCGAGGACGCCGGCGTGCCGATCGACCTGATCGTCTCCGATGTCATCATGCCGGAGATGGATGGACCGACCATGCTCCTCGAATTGCGCCGGCGAGGGGTCATGGCCAAGGTCGTGTTCGTCTCCGGCTACGCGGACGACGCTTTCGCCCGCAACCTGCCGGGCAAGGAGGAGTTCGTCTTCCTGCCCAAACCCTTCACCCTCAAGCAACTCGTCGAGACGGTGAAGGCGACGATGGCTTGACGGGCCGACTTGAGGTACCCTCGCCCGGTACATGACGGGGCGCCCGAAAAGCCCTTCGGCTAGAACCTGTCGGCGCTCGTCATTGCGCCTTTCATCGCTGCATTCCCTGTAGGGAGGCGGATCGATATGCCGCTCTATTACTTTGACGAAATGGTGAAGGGAAAGCGGTCCGACGGGGCCCAGGTCAAGATCGAGACCGAGCAGATCAATCACGTCAAGTTCGGGCTGATCGAACGGACGACCCTGGTGACAGGAATCATCGTCCCGCAATCGACCAAGGGCCGGAAATCGGCGCCGGAGCCCATGTCCGGATTCAAGGTCAGCGAATCCGAGAAAGTCTCGGGAACCCCGATCGTCTTTTCGCGCAACACCGGCGCTCCCGATCTCGACAAGGGACACATCATGGCGCTCGAGCTTGGCGGCCCCGATGTGCCGGAGAACATCGTGCCGCAGTGGTCAAATTTCCAGCGCAACGGGCAATGGAAGCTGATGGAGAACGCCGCCAGGGCGGCGGCGGAAAAGCTCAAGTCGGGCGTGCTCGTCTACCACGCCATCGTTGTCTACAAGCCGTATCAGAATCTGGGCCAGGCGAGCCTCAAGGGGATTGGCGTGCCTTGCGCCTTCAAGGTCGTCACCTGGGTGGAGGATCAGTTGGGCGTCAAATCGCAGCTGACCACGGTTTTCGACCGGACCCAGGAACAGGACGAGACCGACGACATGATGAAGCTGCGCCTTTTCGCGAAGGCCGACAGTCTGGACTACACGGAGATGTACGACGACCTGACCACGAAAGGCAGCGGCAAGAAGGAAAAACTGACGTTTGTCGACCAGGGACAGGACCCGATGCACAGGCCGACCTACGCGCCATTGTTCGGGCCGCCGCCGATCGTCTATTCGACGCCGGTCGACCCGCAGGTCGGAAACCTGAACCTCACCGCGATCAGTGTGACGAAGGCGAAATCGCTCCTGCCGGAGACGTCCAAAGGCGACTCGACCGACATGGACACGTCCGTCTGACGGGAAGAGACGCGTCGCCCGAACCGCCAAGCAGGGCGGCGAAGGGCGCGATGGCGTCAGGCCGAGAGATCGCTTAACGTAGCGCGGCGGCGCATGAATCCCCCCTCGCCCCGCTCGCGGGGAGAGGGCCAGGGTGAGGGGCCCGGGCGATTGGCCGGCGCCTACCCGCCCCGCCCCTCACCCTAACCTTCTCCCCGCGAGTGGGCAGAAGGGACAGACCGGCGCCTTCCCGAAATGCGCATCGCGCTGTTCCGGCGTGATGCGCCGCGCTGAGGAGCAGACCGTTCATGCGTTTCGAGGGCACGAAATCCTATGTCGCGGGCGAGGAGCTGAAGACCGCGGTCAACGCCGCCATCGCGCTCGAGCGCCCGCTGCTCGTCAAGGGCGAGCCCGGCACCGGCAAGACCCTGCTCGCCCAGGAGATCGCCGCGGCGATCGGCGCGCCGTTCATCGCCTGGCACGTGAAATCCACGACCCGCGCCCAGCAAGGCCTCTATGAATACGACGCGGTCTCGCGCCTCCGCGACTCGCAGCTCGGCGACCCGCGCGTCTCCGACATCGGCAACTACATTCGACGCGGCAAGCTGTGGGAGGCGTTCGTCTCGCCCGTGCGCCCGGTGCTGCTGATCGACGAGATCGACAAGGCCGACATCGAGTTCCCCAACGACCTTCTGCTCGAGCTCGACCAGATGGAGTTTCACGTCTACGAGACCGGCGAGACGGTCAAGGCGAAGGTCCGGCCGATCGTGCTCATCACCTCCAACAACGAAAAGGAGCTGCCCGACGCGTTCCTGCGCCGCTGCTTCTTTCACTACATCCGCTTTCCCGACGCCGAGACGATGGGCCGGATCGTCGAGTCGCACTATCCGACGATCAAGCCGCGGCTGGTCGAGGAGGCGATGCGCTCGTTCTTCTCGCTGCGCGAGACGCCGGGCCTGAAGAAGAAGCCAACCACGTCGGAATTGCTCGACTGGCTCAAGCTCCTGCTCAACGAGGACGTGTCGCCCGAGACCTTGCGCGAGCGCGAAGCCAAGAAGCTGATTCCGCCGCTGCACGGCGCGCTGCTCAAGAACGAACAGGACGTGCATCTGTTCGAGAAGCTCGCCTTCTTGAGCCGGCGGGAGCGCTGACTCCGCCGCATGGGCCCCGCCATGCTATGGGTAATACCTACTGCCGTCTAGGTATTACGGAGTCTGCATATGGCGGTGACAGTCACGCGCAAAGGCCAGGTGACAATCCCGAAGCCGGTTCGCGATCGCCTCGGCATCAATCCGGGGAGCACGGTCGATTTCGAGGTCGGCGAGGACGGTCGCGCCTATCTGCGCAGAGTCGGCAGAGTCACGGTCAAGCCAAGCCAGTTCGAGCGGATGCGGGGCACAGCGACGAGTGGAACTCACGACGGACGAAATCATGGCGTTGACGCGCGGCGGCTAATGCTGACCCGCGATCCGCGCCGCTACCGGGCTTACTTTCCCGGCGTGGAGCTCATCGCGCCCGACGCGAACGAGCGGTGATCGCCACACAGACGAGCCGGCGACGGGCTTCGCTCAACCGCTTGGCCTCCAGACTGTTCTGCGGCGAGATGAGTATGGCATCATTTTGTATTCACGCTTTTGGGGCGCGTTGAGGCCGACGACGCCTCTCGCGCGCCGCCCAAACCTGCTGCATATTGCCGCCTTGCGGATTCCAGACCGTCCGAGCAATGTCCGGCCATGCGTCGCCTGTTCCTGATCCGTCACGCCAAAGCCGAGCCCGCCATCGGGCGGGACGACTACGAAAGGGCGTTGACCGAGCGGGGCCGCGCCGACGCCCGGCGCATCGCGATCGCGCTCGCGGCCAGAGATTTCCTTCCCGACGTTCTCATCCATTCGGGCGCGTTGCGCGCCAAGCAGACGGCGGAGATTTTGGCCGCGCAATGGCCGCGCCGGGTCGAGCTCGACGACGAGCTCGCGCTCTACGACTCGACCCGCGCGATGCTGTTCGAGCGGACCCGCGCCCTGTCCGACAAGAGCGAGAGCGTCGGCATCGTCGGACACAATCCGGGCATCGGCGAGGTCGCCACGATCTTTGCCGGGTCCGGCGCCGATCCCGAGCTGCGCCGCATGGGGGCCAAATATCCGACCGGCGCCGTCGCCGTCATCGACTTTGGGGTCGAGCGCTGGGAGGCCGTCGACCGCAAGGCCGGGTTGCTCAAGCTGTTCGTCACTCCGGGCGAGCTCGAGGACGAGTGGTTCTGAGCCTCTGGGCAATCCGGCTCGCGCGCCCTAAATAGGCGCGGCTGATTTAACGTACGGACCCGCCTTGTCGTTTTTTTCCGATCTCGCGTTCGAGGCGGAGCTCATTGCCCGTTCGATCGGCGACTACTTCGCCGGCGGCGGCTTGCGGCTCGGCGTCACGGGGCTTTCCCGATCCGGCAAGACGGTGTTCCTGACCGCGCTCGTCAGCAACCTCATCGCCGGCGTCAGGCTGCCGGTGCTCGCCGCCTCGGCGGAGGGTCGCATCACCAAGGCGCGGCTCGAGCCGCAGCCCGACGACGCGGTGCCGCGCTTCGCCTACGAGGACCATATGGCGAGCCTGGCTGGCCCAGACCGCATGTGGCCGCAATCGACCCGCCGGATCTCGCAACTCAGGCTGACGATCGCGTTCGAGAGCGCGGCGCGCTGGAACGGCCGCAACGCCACGCTCACACTCGACATTGTCGACTATCCCGGCGAATGGCTGCTCGACCTGCCGCTGCTCGACAAATCCTATGCGGCGTGGGCCCGCGAGACGCTCGCCGCCAGCGAGATCCCCGCCCGGGCGCCGCTTTCGGCCGACTGGCGCGCCAAGCTCTCCGGCCTCGACCCGCATGCCGAAGCCGACGAGGACCGCGCCCGCGACGTCGCCGAGCGCTTCACCGCCTATCTGCGCAAGGCGCGCGAGAGCGTCTACGCGCTCTCGACTTTGCCGCCCGGCCGTTTCCTGATGCCGGGCGACCTCGAGGGGTCGCCGGCGCTCACTTTCGCCCCGGTCCCGATCGGCGAGTCCGAGGCGATCGCTTCGGGCACGATGGCGGCGATGATGGAGCGTCGCTACGAGGCCTATAAGAGCCACGTCGTCAAACCTTTCTTCCGCGACCATTTCGCCCGGCTCGACCGCCAGATCGTGCTGGTCGACGCGCTGACGGCGCTGAACTCGGGCCCCGCAGCGCTCAACGACCTGGAGCACGCCCTCGCCGAGGTGCTTTCCGCCTTCCGCGCCGGCCGCGCCTCGTCCTTCGCCTCGATTGTCCGCCCCCGCATCGACCGCATTCTGTTCGCCGCCACCAAGGCCGACCACCTGCATCACACCAGCCATGACCGGCTCGAGGCGATCCTGAGGACGCTGACCGCCAAGGCCATCGCCCGCGCCGAGGGGGTCGGCGCCGAGATCGACGTCATCGCGCTCGCGGCCATCCGCGCCACCCGCGAAGCCGAGATCCGCCAGCACGGCGAAGTCCTGAAGGCGATCATCGGGACGCCGGAAAAGGGCGAGACGATCGGCGGCGAGACGTTCGACGGCGCCGCCGAGGCCGCAGTCTTTCCGGGCGAGCTTCCTGCCGACCCGTTGGCGATCTTTGCCGGCGACGCCATCGCCCTGCCCGAGTCGGACAACGACTGGCGCTTCGTCCGCTTCCGGCCGCCGGTCTTCCAGCGCGGCCAGCCCGCCCCGCACATCAGGCTCGACCGCGCCTTGCAATTCCTGATCGGGGACCGCCTCGCATGACCGAGCGCCCGCCCCGCCCGCGCGCCTTCCGCCTCGACGATTCGCGCATCGCCGTCGACGACGGCCCCGCCCCCCTCGCCCCGGCCGCGATCATCCAGTCGCAGCACGATCCGATTCCGCCGACGACCGCGGCGGCGCCGATCGACGAGGCTGAGCTCGAGGTCGAGGCGGCGCAGAAGTCTGGCCTGCTCAGCCGCTGGCGCTTCAGCCTCGCCGGAGTTTTGTGGACGGGACTCGGCGGCCTCGTCTCGCTCGCCTTCGGCCTGTGGACGACCAACCTGATCGAGGGGCTGTTCGCCAAGGCCGAATCGCTCGGCGTCATCGGCCTCGCCTTTGGCGCCCTGTTCGTCGTCGGCCTGATCGGCCTCATTGCGCGCGAGACGCTCGCAGTCGCCCGTCAGACGAGGATCGCCGAATTGCATATGGCGTTCGCCGCGGCGCGCGCGGCCGACGACCGCGACGCGGCGCGGCGGCTGGTGGTAAGGCTCGTCGCCCTCTACCGCAACCGGCCGGAGACGGCGCGCGCTCGCGCCCAGGTTCAGGAGGCCGCCGCCGCGATCATCGATGGGCGCGACCTGATCGACGTCGCGGAGCGCGCGCTGCTCAGGCCGCTCGACGAAAAGGCGCAGGCGGAGATCGCGAACGCGGCGAAAGCCGTCTCGCTGGTCACCGCCATCAGCCCGCGCGCCGTCCTCGACGTGATCTTCGTCGTCGCCCAGATCATCCGCCTGGTGCGGCGGATCGCCGAGATCTATGGCGGCCGGCCCGGGCTCCTGGGTCTCATCAAGCTCGGCCGCTCGATTGGCGCCCATATCGCCATCACCGGCGGGATGGCGGTCGGCGACAGCGTGATCCAGCAGATTGTCGGCCACGGGATCGCCTCGCGCATCTCGGCGAAAATGGGCGAAGGGGTGCTCAACGGCATGCTCACCGCCCGGGTCGGCCTCTCGGCGCTGGCCGTCTGCCGCCCCGCCCCCTTCTCTGTCGCAAAGCCCCCCGGCGTCTCCGACGTCGCGCCGTTCCTGTTCAGCGGCAAGGGGGAATAATCCGCGCCGTGTGAGCAGAATCACAGCGCGCCCCCTTAATTTGAGATAGTGTGTCTTTTTGGCGTCGGCGGGTTGCCGTCAGCCGCAAAGACGGACTTGCCGCCGCTCGCTATTGCCGAAAGCTGGCGCACCGACCCGCCGACGAGGGGTCGGCGAGACGCTCGTCATCTGGTCCGACGCCAAAAGCCTAGACTCGATACGAGTGACGGACAAATAGACTGGGGAGGATATCCGCATGACGCTCCGCGCCACATTCCCGAGGATTGTTGCGGCCCTCTCAGCGATCGCTTTGCTTTCCTTCTCTACTGTCGGGGCCGGCGCGGGAGACGTCGTCATCAACAAGAGATATCCGGTTTCCGGCAAGGACCTGTCCCCGCCGACCGTCGAAGCGACAAACCAATGCGCCGTTTCGGTGTATGTGGACGGGTTCGTGCCCCATGCGACGGTGACAGTCTTCGTCGATGGCGTGAAGGACGTCGCGGTTACGCCGGAGTTCGGCTTCGCAGCAATCCATCTGACGAATCCTCTGCACACGGGCGACAAGGTCACCGCGAGGCAGACCGTCAACGGCGTCACCAGCAAGCCGTCCGCTCCGATGGTCGCAGGAGCGATGCCGACAAATCTCACGGCGCCGACTGTGACGCCGCCGATTTATGCATGCGGTCAGGTTGTTCCGGTCAATGGTCTAACGTCGGGGGTCAAGGTCGAGGTGCGCGACGCGACCGCGGGCGCGATCATCGGAAACGGCGCGACACCGAACGACTGGGGCAACGACTGGGCGCCTGTCGGAACCAGCAGCCTGACTGCGGGCCACGCCATCGAGGCGCGACAGACGGCCTGCACCGGCGTAGCGAGCCCGTTTTCAGGCGCGCAGTCCGTCGACAACGACCCATCCCCGATCACGCCGCCCTCCCTCGATCCGCCCGTCGTCGGCAATGACGCAATCACCGCGCACGACCTCCTGGTCGGCGCCGATCTGAAAGCCTTCAACGGCGGCTCACCGATCGGTTCCGGATTCGCCACTGGGGCGACCAATTACATGAAGGTCTCGCCAAAGATCGCGACCGGGGAGAACGTGACCGCGGATCAGACGCTCTGCTCCACGAGCGCCAAGTCGCCGCCGGCGACGGCGGTCAATCAGCTCACGCCTCCGATTCTCGTTGGCCCGATCTGTCCGGGCCAGTTGTCGGTCACGGTCGGCGGTTCGACGATCGCCGCCACGTTGGTTCTGATCAAGAACACAACCACGCTTGTCGGCTACGGAGGCGCCGCGCCGGGCGACGTGGCCCTCAATCTGGCGCCGCCTAACGTCCTTGCCCAGAACGACAAGGTGCAGGTCGCCGAATACATCGGAAGCATCGTCGCCGTTTCAAATGTTGTGACCGTTGGCTGCCACGACGTCGTTACCTATCATAACGACAACGGCCGCACTGGCTGGAACCCAAGCGAGAACACGCTGACGCCGGCCAACGTAAAGCCCGGTGACTTTGGCTGGATCGCCACCGCGAAATTCGACGACGACAACGATCAGGTCGACGGGCAGCCGTTGGTCGTCACCAACCAGACTATCGAGGGCATGGGCGTGCACTCGGTCGTTTATCTCGCCACTGAGAATGATAATGTCTACGCGTTCAATTCGTTCACCGGCGCGAGGCTGAAGAAGGTCAATCTCGGAACGCCTGTCCCCCGGCCATTGAACTGCGAGAACAATGGAAACGCCGTCGGCATCAACAGCACGCCGACAATCGATCGCAAGGCGGGGGTGCTGTACGTCATCGCCTATGTCATGGACGGCGTGACCCCGATCCACCAACTGCATATGCTCGATCTGTCGACATTGCAGGACAAGATTCCACCTGTGACTATCACCGCGTCCAACACGCTGGCCGACGGCTCGACCTATACCTTCGATTCGTCCGTGCAGAGGCAGCGGCCGGCGCTGTTGCAGGCAAACGGCAACGTTTACGCCGGCTTCGGCGCATACTGCGACTTCAAATCTTCGCAGTCTCGCGGTTGGGTGTTGGGCTGGCGGCAGGCTACGTTGGCGCCGCTCGGAAACACCCCGCTTTTGAGCAAGACACAGGCGACATCCACATTCGACTGCTACTTCCACGCGCCGTGGACCAGCAACCATCCCTGCTACCTGGCCTCGGTCTGGATGTCCGGGTACGGTCTTGCGACGGACTCTTCCGGCAATCTGTTCTTCACCACCGGCAACACCGGCGTCAGCGATACGGGGGTCAGTTTCTACGACAGCGTCAACGATCTCGCGGACACCATGGTCAAGATGGCGCCCGACCTCGGCAAGGTCGTCGACTTCTTCACTCCGGCCAATGTTTCCGCGCTGGATCAGGCCGACACCGATTTCGGCTCGGGCGGGACGTTGGTGTTGCCGGACCAGCCGGGGCCGACGCCGCACCTCGCGGTCGCTGCCGGCAAGGACGGCAACCTTTACATCGTCGATCGCGACACCGGGAAAATGGGCGAGTTCCAGAACCCCAACGTCCCCGCGAGCGTGCAGATCGGCGGCGATTGCCATTGCGGCCAATCCTATTTCAAGGGATCGGACGGCGTCGGGCGGGTCGTGACCAGCGGCGGGCCGAACCTCATGCAGTGGACGATCAACACCGCAAACAGACCCGCATTGACGCAGGAGGCGCAGGCGCCGTTCGCCTCGGGCCAGGACGGCGGCGGATTCACCTCGATTTCATCGAACGGAGGCGACGCGAACACGGCGATCATCTGGGCCGTCGGCCGGCCGATGAGCAACACGGACGTGCGCGTGACGCTCTATGCGTTCAACGCCACCGCGTCGGGAGGCGCCTTGACCCCGATTTGGCATGACTACGCCGGCTTGTGGCCCAATACCGGCGGCGACGCCAACATCGTTCCGACGGTGGCGAACGGCATGGTCTATGTCGCCAGCAACAAGGAACTTGAGATTTTCGGCCTGACACGGCCGTCCAAAACGCCCAAACGATTGTCGCGGGTGGTCAGCCAGGCCGAGCCCGCGGCGCCGTCGCACGTACCGGACACTGGGCCGATGTACTGGGGGACCATCCGCGCTGTGGATGGCGCCAAAATCAAGTTGGAGCTACGCACCGGACGCACGATCACGGTCGACCTCTCACACATCATGCCACGGGCGACGTCGGATTTCGGCGCGATCGGACGGTCGCTTGCGGTCAGCGGCGAAGTCGGCCCGGACGACGTGCTGACCGCGACCGGCGCTTGGCGGGTCAAAGGGCCCGCCTTCTTCGGGCCAGACCGCGATCGTTGAATGCGCCTGGCGTCTTCGGGCTGACTGTCGAACGGAAGGCCACCTGTGGATGGGTCTGCCGTTCGGGGTCTGGACAGGGAGTCGCGCCGCCGCCAAGGCGGTGTCGCTGGTCACCGCCATCAGCCTGCGGGCGATCCTCGACGTGGTGTTCGTCGTCGCCCAGATTATCCGCCTCGTGCGGCGGATCGGCGAGATCTACGGCGGCAGGCCAGGGTTTCTGGGCCTCGTCAAGCTCGGCCGCTCGATCAGCGCCCATATCGCCATCACCGGAGGCATGGCGGTCGGCGACAGTATAATACAACAAATCGTAGGGCATGGCGTCGCCTCGCGCATCTCGGCCAGGATGGGCGAAGGCGTGCTGAACGGCCTGCTCACCGCCCGCGTCGGCCTCTCGGCGCTGGCCGTCTGCCGCCCCGCCCCCTTCGCCGTCGCAAAACCGCCCGGCGTCTCCGAGGTCGCGCCGTTTTTGTTCAGCGGCAAGGGGGAGTGAGCCCCCATCTCCCGTGCGGGGAAAGGGTCGGGGATGAGGGCTGCGGCCGACGTGGCGAGCCGCAGCGCGAGGCGGGCCGTGCTGTCGGACCGACGCAACTTCGCCGTCGCCCACATCCCGTTAGGCTGGCTCTCCCATTGAGTGGAGCAGACGACCGTCCGAGCCCTTGTTTGAAGCGGAGGCCGTCTCGATTGACAACGGGCCGCCTCTAAGGTTCAACTAAAGTAGGGCGCGCTACTATGCGGCCTCGCCGAGAGGGCTCCAATGACGGCTGACGATCGTTGGAACGTGCGCAACGATCGGCGCGCCGGGCTGACGACGGCCAACATTCAAGTTAGGGCCGCGCGTGAAGACGCCATCGTCTATTACCCGGGCTCGGGCGACGATATCCTCCATGCCCTGTTCGCCACCTGGTCGCGCGGGCGTTATTACGTTTTTGTCGATTTCCTCGATCTCAGCAAATCGATCTTCACCGCCATTAAGGAGCAGGGGAAAAGCCGGCTCAATACAGTCGAAAGCTCGAACATTCTGAGAAACCTGAATATCCGGTCGCGAGCTGACGACGCCTGGATGTTCGGTTTCGAGGGCGCCCAGCGGTTTCTCTTCTGGTTCAAGACTGGACACGACACGTTCCTGAACGCCAATCCGCAGTTCCGGTGCCGCGTCCTGTTCGAGAAGGACTTCTGGGAGACCTCGGCGGAAGTCGATCTCAGCATTATCGATAAGATCGAAGCCAACGGCTTCTACATCACGAACGCCAGCATCGGCGGCTTGCAGCATGTCCTGAAGCTCCTGGGACTGAGACACGCAGCAACGGTGCAGATCAACGGCGACCAGTACGTCTATCAAAAGAGCCTGCATCAAATTGCCAGTTGGACCACGCTCAAGCCGATCGTCGCCGCGTGCAAGAGAACAGCCGGCCTAAGCGCCCTCGACGACGACGGCATGCCCGCCGACAATGATGCCGCCGTCGGAACCATTGCTGCGGCGGCGCTGACGATCCGCGCTCAGTTCAACCCGTTTCATATGACGGTCGCGGACGAAAAGGCCGCCGCCCGAGAGCTTCTGGAATTCGGCCTTGGGAACGCGGCGGACTACTACCGCGACCAGATTGCGGCGGCTTGCGCCTGATCAACCTGCCACTTCGACGGCAGACGTCGGCGCGCCGTCGACATGATCTTCGTCGTTCCGGATCATCCGCCTCGTGCGGCGGAGCGACCCCTAGCAGCTACAATCCTCTGCGTTTAATGACGACGATGCCCATCATTTCTGCTTCCCGGCTCGTTCCAGATTGAGCGCCAGCAGGCGGGCGAGGGCGTCGTCGGTGGAGATGTTCTCTGGCCATCCGTAGGCGGCGGCGACGGCGCGGTCGAGGGCGTCGTGGGCGTCGATGAGCCAGCGCGGCCGCTGGTTGTAGAGGTTAGTCAGCGTCCGCTCCTTGAGTTTCGCCGCCGCCTCTACGGTCTTGGGAAGAATGCGGTCCGGATAGCGCCGCGGCGCTATCCGGGCGCGGCGGTCGGCGTCACTTCGGGGACGATGTCAACGAGATCGGGCGGGTTGAGCCAGGCCCGGCGCAGGTCGTCGAGTGTCTTGGCGGCGGCGGCGATGCGCTGCGCGCGGGGGTCGTCCGCAGTATCCGTCGCCGGGATGTTCGGCGTCAGACCCTCAGGGAACGGGTAGGTGGCAAAGGTAGTTGTGTGCGTATAGCGGGGCCGGTCTTGAAGGTCCGACCCTTTCCGGAGCGCCCACGCTTCATGGAAGCGGTTTTGCAGGAGCCCGAACGTGAGATCGTCTTCACGTGTGATGACGACAAGGTTCTTATCGGGCAGCACCGGATAGGCGAGCCATGCGAAGAGACGGTATTCCGCCGTCTCACCCGTCACAATGTACCGGCTTAGGCGCTCGATGCGCGAACGCATTTCAGGACGGGGCCAATGAGGCTCCCACCATGGTGGACCGGCCCGTTCGCCGAGCGCAGCGCGCAGTTCGTGGATTAGCTTGCCCTCTTCGTCAGGCGCGGTCTCTATATGCTTGAACGGGCTTGCAAACTGTGCCGCTTCGGCTCTGAACAAACCGAGCGGCAGGTCGATGAACCAGATGTCGCGGGGCCTGCCGGTGAGGTCGTCCCCGTTCCAATAGGGTTTAAGCACCTCTGCATTGCTTCGACCGTTCGGCTTCAACGGCTCTGCCATCCATACCCGTGCAAGCGTGCCGGGTACATCGAACGGACCGCTCTTTTGAATGCCGAGGAACGCGCCCTCTGCATTCTCGCGCAACGGCCTTGCTCGCGTAACGTCGAGACCGCTCGTTAGGTCGGGATTTATACCCGCGACCGCTTCGCCATTGAGCTGTGGATTCCCGCTGCCATTGTCGCCGAAGCAAATCAGCGACACGTCGACCATGGCGCCCGCAACGGACCACTTCTCTTCGCTCCACGCCTCAAAGATGCGCGTCGTCGCGGCGATCCTCTGCATCACGGGAAGGTTCGTATTTTTCCGGATCGAGTTTGTCGCCACCAGACCGACGCACGACACTTTGCCGGCCTCGATCAGCGCTCGGCCCTTTTCGAACCAATAGCACACGAGGTCCGTGAACCCAGGCAGCCGGCCGGCGTAGGTTGAGCGAATTGCATCGGTAATATCGACGCCCAACTTTCGCTTCATCAACTTTGCGCCCAGAAACGGCGGGTTGCCGACGATGACATCCGCCTCCGGCCATTCCGCCTCGACAAAGCCGTCCTGCCCGTCTGGTGTTAGCAGCGCGTCCCGGCATTCGATCGCGTCGAGCTTGCGCAGGATCGGGCGCGGATGGTGCTGGATGGCGTTCTTCACCCGCCATTGGATGTCCCCGATCCAGATGGTTGTGCGCGCGAGTTCGGCGGCGAAGGGGTTGATCTCGATCCCATGCAGGATTTCCGGACCGACGCACGGCACGACCATGCCGAGGCCGAGCGCCTCGCTGTCGAGAATGACGCGCCATTCGATGTCCTTCACGCCCTGCAACGCCAGATAGAGAAAATTGCCGGACCCGCAGGCCGGATCGAGAATACGAAGGCGGCATAGCCGGTCGATGAAAGCGTCGCGCTCGGCCTCGGCCTTGGCGCGCGCGGCCTCGAATTTCTTGCCGAGGTCTCGCTTGGCGCCTTTGCCGTTCCCGCCGCCCGCTTCGAGCGCCGGCGCCATAATCGCCTCGATTCTCGCTTTGGTCGCCTCCCATTCGGCCTTGAGCGGGCGCAGCACGACCGGCTCGACGATCATCATGATCTTGGTCGGGTCGGTGTAGTGGGCGCCGATCTGGGCCCGTTTGTCGGGGTCGAGAAAGCGCTCGAACAATGTGCCGAAGATGGTTGGGTCGATCAGGCTCCAGTCGAGGCTCGCGGCGGCGAACAGGAGGCCGATTTCCCCAAATTCGAGCGCAAGCGGCGGCCGGCCGTCGAACAGGCCACCGTCAAATTCGAGAATCGTCTCCAGATCGAAGTCACCGCCCTTGGCCATGTCGTCGAACAGGCGCGCAAGAAAGACCTTGGCCTGATCGGGTTTCCGCTCGGCGAACTTGAGGAGCTTTTTCCACAGGCCTTCGGGCAGAAGCTTCACGCTGTCGGCGAAGAAGCAGAAGACGAGCTGGTTGACGAAATGCGCCACCGCCTCGCGGTCGGGATTGCGGTGCTGGAGACGGTCGGAAATCGCTTGGAAGTTGTCGGCCGCCTCCTTGGTCAGCTTTTCCCGCGTGCGGCCCGAACGAAGCGCGTCGGGATTGTGGAAAACGTCGCGCAGGCGGGCAAAGTTTACCGGGTCGGCGAGCTCTTCCAGCTCGAACTCATAGATCGCCGGGACTTCATTGGTCCAGCGCGTCTCGATGCGAAAGATATGCGTGTCGCAGGCGACATGCAGCGGCGGGTTTTCCAGAGCCACGGCGTAGCGGGTGAGCTGTTCGAGCGCCTTGCCGAGGTCGCGCTTCCGCTTCTTGTACTCCCGGGCGAAGAACCCCTTCTTCCAGACGTCCGCCCAGCCCTCGCCGCCGCCGGTCTTGGGCGCGCCCTTCTCGAAGGTGAAATGGTCGCCAATGGGATCGTCCTCGGCCGGCGTCGGGTGGCCGAACAGGCGGCAGAGGTCAAGGAAATGCTCCTGCGCCGTCGCTCGCTCGGTCAGGGCGACCGGCTTCCATTTGCGGATGAAGTCTTGCGGGGTCGTGGGCGGGGCGTCAGGCTGCGCATCGCCGTCCGCTTAGCATGAGTTGGACGACGGGCGGAAAATGCGTGTAGGCCGAGGCGCGCAAGATCGAGGGCGCCGGCGAGGCCTTGTCGAACGGGAACAGGCCGTCTATTGAACATGTACAAACAGTTATTATCGGCTAGCGGACCGAAGCGCGAGCCGCCTCGCGGTCCCGTCGCTAAGATGGGTCGTAAGCCCCTGAAATTTCTAGGGCCGGTCGATAAACGGCGCTAAACGGGATGTCGACTGGCAAAACCCGGGCCGCTTCACTCCTCGGCAAAATCCTCGATCCGGAACTCGCTTTGCGACCGCCCGCCCTTTTCGGCAAGCTCCGTCTCCCGGCCGCGCAGCGCCACCCGCCGGATCTTTCCGGACGCGGTTTTGGGCAGCTCGCCGAACTCGATCCGGCGCACGCGCTTATAGGGCGAAAGCCGCTCGCGGACATGGGCGAAGATCGAGGCCGCCGTCTCGGCGGTCGGGGCGTAGCCGGCCGCGAGCACGACATAGGCCTTGGGCGTGGTGAAGCGCACCGGGTCGGGGGCCGGTACGACCGCCGCCTCCATGACCGCCACGTGTTCGATCAGCGCGCTTTCGAGCTCGAAGGGACTGAGCCTGTAGTCGCTCGACTTGAACACGTCGTCGGCCCGGCCAATGTAGGTGATGTAGTCCTCGGCGTCATGCGAAGCGACGTCGCCGGTGCGGTAGTACTCGCCTTCGATCGGCGCGATCGCGCCCGTTTCGTCGGCGTAGCCTCGCATCAGGCCGACTGGACGGGGCCTCAGCGGAATCGCAATCTCGCCCTGGTCGCTTTCGAGTCCCTCGGCGTCGAGCAGCGCGATGCGATAGCCCGGCAGGACGCGGCCCATCGAGCCCGGGATGATCTTCTGCCCCGGGGAATTGGCGATCATCATCGTCGTCTCGGTCTGGCCGTAGGAGTCGCGCACGGTCAGGCCCCAGGCCTGCCGGACCTGATCGATCACCTCCGGGTTCAGCGGTTCTCCAGCCGACACGGCCTCCCGCAAGCCGACCTTCCAGGCCGCAAGGTCCTCCTGGATCAGCATGCGCCAGACCGTCGGCGGCGCGCAGAAGGTGTTGACGCCGTGGGCGACGAGCGCGTCGAGCGCGGCGCGCGGCTCGAACTTGCCCGCGAGCGCGATGACCGTCGCCCCCGCGTTCCACGGGGCGAACACGCTCGACCAGGCGTGCTTCGCCCAGCCCGGTGAGGAGATGTTGAGATGGACGTCGCCGGGCTTGAGACCCAGCCCGTACATGGTCGAGAGATGGCCGATCGGATAGCTCGCGTGGGTGTGGACGACGAGCTTTGCGCGCGCCGTCGTGCCCGAGGTGAAATAGAGCAGCATCGGGTCGTCGGACTGCGTGGGCCCGTCAGGCAGGAAGCGTGAATTGGGGCTCAGGAGCGAGGCGAACGGCCGCCAGCCCTCCGGCGCCGCGCCGACCGCGATGCGGACGACCTCAGCTCCGGCTTCGGCGAATTTCTCGGCGTCGGCGCCGTGCGCGATGAGATATGTCGCCCGGCCGCGCTCGATCCGGTCGGCGATGTCGGCGGGCCCGAGCTGCGGCATCGCCGGGATCAAGACGAGCCCGAGCTTCATCGCCGCCAGCATGGTCACCCACAATTCCGGCGTCGCCCCGAGCATCATCAGGAGCCGGTCGCCGCGCCTCGCCCCGATCCCGCGCAGACCATTGGCAAGCCGGGAGGATTCGTGGGCGAGCTCGCCAAAGCTGCGGACTTCGACCGTGTCGCCGATCACCTTCAGCGCGGTCTTGGCGACCGTGTCGCCGGTAGCGAGCTCGGCGTCGAACCAGTCGAGCGCCCAGTTGAACCGCTCTGGCCGTGGCCAGACGACCTGGGTCCTGGCCGCCATGTAGCGGTCGTCGAGCGACAGCAAGAGATCGCGCGCCTCGCGGAAGCTTGGCGGTTCGGTGCGAGGAGGCAGGGGCGCGGAGAGACTGGCCATGATGGACTCGAGGGCGAAGGGATACTCGCCTTTTAGTCCGGCGCGCCCTCGCTGTCAGCGGCGCTTCTTCGGCGCATAAGGGTTCTCGCCACCCGAACGCATCGAGAGGCGGATCGGCACGCCGATCAGGCCGAACGTCTGGCGCAGGCCGTTGACGAGGTAGCGCTTGTAGCTTTCCGGGATGTGCTCGACCGAATTGCCGAACAGCACGAAAAACGGCGGACGCGCCTTCGGCTGGGTCATGTAGCGGATCTTGATCCGCCGCCCCGACACGGCTGGCGGCGGCGTCGAATCGACGACCGGCGCCAGCCAGCGGTTGAGGCGCCCGGTTGAGATGCGCAGGTTCCAGATTGCGTGCGTCGCCACCACTTCCTCGAGCAGGCGGTCGACATGCGCCCCGGTGAGCCCCGAGACGGGAACGACGCGCGTCCCGCGCAATTGCGGCAGAAGCCGGTCGGCCTCCTCGCGCAATTCCCGCGCCCTGTCCGACTTGTTGTCGATCAGGTCCCATTTGTTGAGCCCGATGACCAGCGCCCTGCCCTCTTGCTCGACGAGATCGGCGAGCGACAGGTCCTGCTTCTCGAACGGGATCGTCGCGTCGAGCAGCAGCACGACGACCTCTGCGAAGCGCACTGCGCGCAGGGCGTCGGCGACCGCGAGCTTCTCGACCTTCTCGATCACCCTGGAGCGTCGCCTGAGGCCCGCCGTGTCGAACAGCTTCAGCTTGCGCCCGCGCCACTCCGTCTCGATCGATATCGAGTTGCGGGTGATGCCGGGCTCGGGGCCGGTGAGCAGCCGATCCTCGCCGAGGATGCGGTTAAGCAGCGTCGACTTGCCGGCGTTGGGGCGGCCGAGCACGGCGATCCGCAGGGGCTTGGCGGCGTCGAGTTCGCTGCCGTCCTCCTCCTCGCCGAGAACCAGCGGTTCGCCCTCGTCCTCCTCGTCCGGGTCGAGGCGGGCTGCGGGCGGCAGCGCCTCGGCGAGCGCGTCGTAGAGCTCGCCCATTCCCTGGCCGTGCTCGGCCGAAAAGACAATCGGGTCGCCGAGCCCAAGGCTGAAAGCGTCGTAGGCGCCGTCGAGCCCCGCCCCGCTCTCGGCCTTGTTGGCGATGACGATGATGGGCTTGCCGACGCGGCGCACCGCAGCGGCGAAATGCCGGTCGGTCCCGGTGATCCCAGCGCGGGCGTCGATCAGGAACAGGACGGCGTCGCAGTCGGCGAGCGCGGTCTCGGTCTGGGCCCGCATGCGACCCGCGAGGGTCTCGGGATCCCCCTCCTCGAGCCCGGCCGTGTCGATGACGGTGAAGGCGAGATCGAAAATGCGCCCTTCCCCCTCCCGCCGGTCACGCGTCACGCCCGGCTGGTCGTCGACCAGCGCGAGCTTCTTTCCAACCAGCCGGTTGAACAAGGTCGACTTGCCGACGTTCGGCCGGCCGATGATGGCGACCTTGCTCATGGACAGAGGATCACTTCCCCGGACGGTTCGAGCCGACCAGGCCGAGCCAGCGCTCGGCAAGCAGGCGCTCGTTCGACGACACGTCCGGGTCTCCCAGCACTTCGTCGAGCTGTTTGCCGGCGTCGTCGTAGTCGCCGCGGCTGATCGCCAGCGCGCCCAGCGTCAGCCGCGCGAGAAGATGATAAGGGCCGTCCGCCCCCGCGAGCGAGGTCAGCTCCGCCGTCGCCGCGGCCCCCTGACCCGGGACGCTGAGCTCGATGAAGGCTGCGCGCAACTTGGCCGCGTCGCGGAACAGCGGATCGACCGAGCCGTTGCCGGCGATCGCCTGAAAGGCCGCGATCGCTCCGGCGGGATCGGTCGACGCCTTGGCCCCGGCTTCGGTCATCTGCGCAAGAACGCGATAGCCGCCGGGCGCCTCGGCGGCAATCTTGGCGAGCCCGCCGAACGTCTCGTTCGGCTTGCCCGCGTCGAATGCCGCGATCGCCGCCTGGAACTCGTCGCCCGCGGCCTGACTGGCCTTCTCCATCTCGTACTGCCAATAGCGGAAGCCGGCCGCCGCGAGCACAACCAGCACCGCGCCTGCGATGATGACGTTCTGATACTTCTTCCAGAACTCCGCCGCCTTGTCGCGCCGGACCTCCTCGTCGACTTCCTGAAATATGTCCGTCATTCTCGGGCTCGATCGGCTGCCGGGCGGCCGCTCGCGAGCGCCCCGGCCAAATCCGGGCCGCCCTAACACACGCAGGCGGGGAAAGCGAGCGGCGGGAAGTTTCCTACGACCGTCGCCGCGGCCAGCGGGCGCGGTTAAGCGACCGGAATGTCGACCCGCCCGCCGCCTTCCTCGAGACGCTGACCGACGGGCGCTCGTGAGATCGCGCCGCTCAGCGGCGTGGCGCCGTTATGCCCTCGCCCTGCAGCTTCGCGGCTTCCCTCTCCCGGCGGGAGTGGGGCGACCGCTTGCCCCGGAGGAAGGTGACTCGAAGGGCCGGATGAGGGCTTTCGGCGCGATTCGATCAGAATCCATCAAGTTTCAGTGTTCGAGCTTGCCGACGTGCTTTTGCGCGTACAGCGGCTCGCCGAGCTGGGCGATCAGCGTGAGCTGCGCCTCGAGGAAGTCGATGTGCTTCTCTTCGTCGGTGGTCAGCTCCTCGAACAGGTTCATCGTTACCCGGTCGTTGACGCTGTCGCAATATTTCGCCGCGTCGAGATAGAGCGTGCGGGCTTCCATTTCGGAGGCGAGGTCGCAGTCGATGATTTCCTTGACGCTCCCGCCGATGCGCAACCTCTCGAGCGACTGCATGTTGGGCGCGCCGTCAAGGAACAGGATGCGCGCGACGATCTTGTCGGCGTGATGCATCTCCTCGATCAATTCTGCGCGCCAAGTCTTGGCGAAGTCCTTGTAACCCCAGTTGTCGAGGATCCGGTAATGCAGCCAGTACTGGTTGACCGCGGCCAGTTCGTGCTTGAGCGCTGAATTCAGATACTCGATAACCCGTTGATCGCCCAGCATGGAACCTCCTGCACTCCGGGAGCCCGTCGCCGGGTCTCCGCCTCGACGCTCATCGCGCACTGCGCTCGACCGTGACTCCGTCCCCGATCGAATTCTCTCGCGAGACGAAGGCGCTAGCAAGCGACGAGTTGTCGCGGCGAACGAAAAGCGTCAGCAAAACGTCATTGCGCCGTCTTAACGCCAACAGCTGCATACCCCACACGCGAGTTGATCATGCCGCATCAGGAACACCATTTCATCCACCGGGCCGGGTGGCTGCGGGCGGCCGTGCTCGGCGCCAACGACGGGCTCATCTCGACGGCGAGCCTGGTCGTCGGCGTCGCCGCTGCGTCCGCGGGACGGGGCGAGATTCTGACCGCGGCGTTCGCCGGCTGGGCGGCGGGCGCAATGTCGATGGCGGCGGGCGAGTTCGTTTCCGTCAGCTCGCAGGCCGACCTTGAGGCGGCGGACCTCGAGCGCGAGCAGCGCGCGCTGAAAGACGAGCCGCGTGAGGAACTCGACGAACTGACGAAGATCTATGAGGAGCGCGGCCTCGACTCGGCGCTGGCCAGGAAGGTCGCCGGACAGCTGATGGAGAAGGACGCCCTCGCCGCCCATGCCCGCGACGAGCTCGGCCTGACGGACGAGGCCGCCGCCAACCCTGTCCTCGCCGCCTTCGCCTCAGCCGCGGCGTTCTCCGTCGGCGCCGGCCTGCCGACGCTGGCGGCTGTCCTCTCGCCGGCCGGGACCACGATCGCGGCCGTCTCCGTCGCGGCCCTGATCTTTCTTGTCGCGCTCGGCGCGCTCGGCGCGTGGCTCGGCGGGGCTGGCATCGTCCGGTCGGCGTTGCGCGTCGGCTTCTGGGGCGCAATGGCGATGGCGGTCACCGCGGGGATCGGCGCCCTGGTTGGACGGGTGGTCTAACTCTGCCGCAACTCAATAGTCAGGATGTTCGTGCGATTCGAACGGGCAAGAAATACTGCAAAGGCCTCTAACAAGAATACATGTACAGGCTATTGTCGTAGTAAAGTCCGTCGCAAATCAGCGTTTATCCACACAATTCGGTGAAAATACGAAAGGTCTAGAATACAATTTAGCTTCCTCATTGCTTCGATATTCAACCATGTGCAGAGCAGACACAATATCTAACTCCTCCGGCAAAAGTTCTGACCATCCATTTCTTGGATTAATCACCTCAACTAAAAAGCCGAAATGGCCGGGCGTTTGACGTGTTTCCCTTACGTCATGGTTAAACCTAGGTCTTTTGATTTTCATCGCGACTCCTAAGCTCCCCCACCATGCCCCTCGCAGCTTTGAAGGAGAGATTCAACGCGGCGAACGGACGCAGCGACACAAACCCTCAGGCGGCCGGTCTCGTCGTCTCGCGGACGGAACCGGCGGATCCACCCGCATCACGCAGTCGCTGTCACAAGGCGAAGCAGGGAGCGGTCTTCTGCATCGAGCAGGCTGCCGCGATAGCCCCTAGCCTACGCGCCTTGAGGCGCCCCTCGCAGGAACGGCGGCTTACGGCGCGGCGCTCGTGTGTCAGCCGAGGTTTGAGCCTCAAGGCCATGAGAAAATTTAGTTCGAGAGCATCGCGCTCCCGCTCTCCCGTTTCAGCGGGGAGAGGGTTGGGGTGAGGGACTTCAGCGATTGGCCGCTGTCGGCGGTCGCACGGCCTCTCGCCCTGACCTTCTCCCCACTGAGACGGGAGAAGGGACGCTCCGCCGCCTCCACAGGCGACGATCGCCCGGAAATCCCGCTGCAAAGCCCTGAAAACATTGAATCCGCGCCCGGGTACGGCTGACTCGAGGCGACGGCCGCGTCCGGCGGACTTGCCGTGACGTCCCCCGCGGTCGCAAACCCCGGCAGCTTCCGATTCCGCGATGTCCGCATCACGCTCCGCGGCATGATGACCTTTTGAAAGCGCCGTTTCACCTCGGCCGGCTGACGACGGTCGCATCGAGGATGACGTAGGTGGCGCCGTCGATGGTGAAGTCGATCGCGTCGCCGGGTCGCAGTCTCCGGCCGAGCTGCGGGCTGGCGACCCGGAACATCATCTCCATCGCCGGCATGCAGCCCTTGATCGCGCCGTGATCGAGGGTCAGCGCGCCGGTTTGTGGCTCGATCGCCCTCACCACGCCATGGCCGAAAAAGATCCCCTCCTCGCCCGTCTCCTCTTCGACAATGTCGGCATCCGCCGCCAGGAACAGCGCCGCCAGCGCCCAGGCCGGATGGAGAACGAGCGCCATATTTGTCTTCCTACGGCTGCGCTCTCGGTTGCGGCAGGATTTCGTTCAGCGTTTCTTTCGGCCGGCAGAGGCGAACGCCCTTCGGCGCGACGACGATCGGCCGCTCGATCAGGATCGGGTTGGCGACCATCGCGTCGATCAGCGCCTCGTCCGAGCATCCCGGATCGTCGAGGCCGAGCGCCGCATAAGGCGCCTCCTTCTTGCGCAGCAGCGTGCGCGCCGGCACGCCCATCGCCGCGATCAGTTTTTGAAGCCGCTCACGCGTCGGCGGCGTCTTCAGGTATTCGATCACGACCGGCTCCTCGCCGCGCTCGCGGATCATCGCCAGAACGTTGCGCGAGGTGCCGCATTTCGGGTTGTGGTAGATGGTGACGGTCAAGAGCAGAGGCTCCCTCATGGAAACGCCGCGCCGTGCCCCGCGTCGAGACGGCAAGGGTATCGCTGGGCGACGCCGGGCGCCATCGGCCGGCGCCGACGCATCCCCGATGTCCGGATCCCCGCAGAGGGCGTGTTCGGAATACACCCGGCCCAAGCCCCTACCAACGTCGACAATCCAGATCCGGCTTTGGACTTTATACTCGGCTGTGCGCCGTTTAGCCGCGGCGCGCGGCTGTTGATTGAGGCCGCCTTGCGAGGCATGGCGCGCGAGCGCACGCTGTTCGTCGCGATCCAAGTGAAGAGGCGATTATGAGTGAATGTCAAAAGGGAGTGAGCCGCCGCTCGGTCCTGCTCGCGGCCGCCGCCACGGCGCCGGTGCTCGGGCTGATGACGACGGCCGCGCAGGCCAAGATGGCGCAGGCCGCGGTCAAGTATCAGGCCACGCCGAAGGACGGCAAACAGTGCGACGGCTGCAACTTCTTCGTCGCCCCGAACAGCTGCAAGATGGTCGATGGCGAGATTGCGCCCGCCGGCTGGTGCGCGCTCTGGACCAAGAAGCCCAGCTGACTGCGTCTCGAGCGGCGGCCGCGCGCCGGCCGCCGCGCTCACCGGTCGGACCTGATCGTTCGCAGAGCCCTCGGGGCCGCTCTCGGTCAGTCCCGACCGCGGACTCGCGCGTCCGCCTCGATCTCCACCTTCATCTCCGGCTTCAAGAGCGCCGCCACGACCACGATCGTCGCCGCCGGACGGATGTCGCCGAAAACCTCGCCCTGGACCCTCAGGACCGGCTCGCAAAACAACAGGTCGGTGACGTAGGTGCGCAGCCGCACGACATCTGAAAGCCCGGCACCCGCTTCCTTCAGAACCGCGGCGAAGGTCGCGTAGATGTTGCGCGCCTGCTCGGCAGGGTCGTCCGGCATGGTCATCAGCGCATAGTCGTAACCCGTCGTCCCGGAGACGTGGATCTCGTCGCCCGAGACGACCGCCCGCGAATAGCCGTAGGCCCGCTCGAACGGCGAACCCGACGAGATCAGGCGATGCGCGGGCCTCACGCGAATTCCATGATGACGGCGTCGACCGCGAGCGAATTGCCCTCTTTGGCGAGGATCGCCTTGACGGTGGCGTCGCGCTCGGACACAAGCACGTTCTCCATCTTCATTGCTTCGACGATGCAGAGCTGCTCGCCGACCTTCACCTCTTGCCCGACCTTGACCGCAATCGACTTGACGAGGCCGGGCATCGGGCAAAGCAGCGACTTCGACCCGTCCGCGCCCTTGTTCTCGTGCATCAGCGCGGCGAGTTCCGCTTCGCGCCGGGTGTAAACAATCGCGTTCACCCCGACGCCGGCGTGCTCCAGATGAAAGCCGTTCGGGATGGGGCGGGTCTTCACGACGATGGCCGCGCCGTCGACGTTCCCGATCCACAAGAGGTTAACCGGCCTCCAGTCCAACTCGACGTAAGTCCGGCGACCATCGGCGAACACGATCGACAGGCCGGTCGGCTTCGCATCCACGTCGATCTCGATCCGGCTCTTGCCGAGCGCGACGGTGCGCTTGGTCTCGAAGTTGAGCAGTTCGGGCGCGCGCAATTGCCCGGAGATGCGGCGTTTGCGCACGTTCAGCACGTCGTCCATATGGGCGGCGGCGGCGGCGATCCGCCGTTCGGTTTCGCCCTCGGGAACGAGCGGGCGGAACCCGTCGGGGAATTCCTCGGCGATGAACCCCGTCGACAGCCGCCCCTCGCGCCAGCGCGGATGCTGCATCAGGGTCGACAGGAACGGGATGTTGTGCCGGATGCCTTCGATGACGAAGGAGTCGAGCGCGGTCGCCTGCGCCTTGATGGCCGCGAGCCGATCCGGCGCGTGGGTGACGAGCTTGGCGATCATCGGATCATAGTGGATCGAGATCTCGCCGCCCTCGAAAACGCCCGTGTCGTTGCGCACGGTCACGCCTTCGTGCGTCCCCTCCGCCGGCGGGCGATAGCGCACCAGGCGGCCGGTCGACGGCAGGAAGCCGCGGGTCGGATCCTCCGCATAGACGCGGCTCTCGACCGCCCAGCCGTTCAGCTTCACGTCGTCTTGAGTCATGCGCAGCGGCTCGCCCGCCGCGCTGCGGATCATCTCTTCCACGAGATCGACGCCGGTGATCAGCTCCGTCACCGGGTGCTCGACCTGCAGGCGGGTGTTCATCTCGAGAAAGAAGAAGCTTCGGTCCTGTCCGGCGACGAACTCGACCGTGCCAGCGGAGTCGTAACCGACGGCCTTCGCCAGAGCGACCGCCTGCTCGCCCATCTCGCGCCGCGTCGCCCCGTCGAGCAGCGGCGAAGGCGCCTCCTCGATCACCTTCTGGTTGCGGCGCTGGATCGAGCACTCACGTTCGCCGAGATAGATGACATGCCCACGCTTGTCGCCGAGCACCTGGATCTCGACATGGCGCGGGTTGACGATGAACTTCTCGACGAACACGCGGTCGTCGCCGAACGAGCTTTTGGCCTCCGACTTGGCGCGGGCGAAGCCTTCCGCCACCTCCTGGCGGCTGTAGGCGATGCGCATGCCCTTGCCGCCGCCGCCGGCGGAGGCCTTGATCATCACCGGATAGCCGATCTCGTCGGCGATTTCCGCCGCGCGCTCGGGCGTCTCGATCACGCCGAGATAGCCCGGCACGGTCGAGACCTTGGCGGCGTTGGCGAACTTCTTCGAATTCGATCTTGTCGCCCATCGCCTCGATGGCGCGCGTGTTGGGGCCGATGAACACGATCCCCTTGTCGGCGAGCGCCTGGGCGAAGGCCGCGCGCTCGGAGAGAAAGCCGTAACCGGGGTGGACGGCCTCGGCGCCGGTCTTCAGGCAGGCGTCGACGATCTTGTCGATGACGAGATAGGATTGCGCCGCGGCCGGCGGCCCGATCGCCACCGCCTCGTCCGCCATGTCGACGTGAAGAGCGTCCTTGTCGGCCTCCGAGTAGACCGCAACCGTCTTTATCCCCAGTCGGCGCGCCGTCTTGATGACGCGGCAGGCGATTTCGCCGCGATTGGCGATCAGGATTTTCTTGAACATCGGCTCCCCGCGGGACGAAAGCTCGGGCTTCCCGTTTGGGGCCGTTCTATTGGAACCGCGTCGGCGCGTAAACGTTCGCGCCGTCGCAGGGGGATAGCAAAAGGAATGATTGCCGAGCTTTGACGGGCGCCGAGCGCGCGCCGGATTGGGCCCGCGCCGCCTGGCCGAAACCCGGCCGCGCCGGAGGAACGCCCGGTTTCAGCCCGCTCGCGCGCGCAGCGCCGCCTCGACGCCCGGCCACTGGGCCGCCCGCGCCCGCACCGCCGCGACGAACCATTGCGGGGCCCGATGCGCCTCGGCCAGCACGTTGACCAGCACCGCCAGCGCCTCGATCGACCGACATTCGTCGGCACGCGCGATCAGCCACTGCGCGTCCTCGTCGGTGACGACGCCGGTCGGCCGCAACTGCCAGACGACATAGTCGGTGATCAGTTCAACAAACAGCTCCGTCCATTCCGGCGCGTTGCTCATCCGGGCGCGCGCGACGGCGAACAGCTCGTCCGCGGTTTCCGGCGTCACCTCGCCGTCGGCGAACACTTCGCGCCGCAGCCACGCGACGTCCTGGGCGGTCACTTTGCGGCCGAGGATCATCGCGCTGATGATCGTGCGGCTCTTCTCCACGGCTACGCTCATGCTAACACTCTCTCCGCCGCCCGGCCCGCGCCGGCGCTTACGCGGCCGGCTCGCTTTCTGATGTGTGAAGCCTGACCCGCAAAATTTGCTGAGAAATGAATCGAACGACGGACGCGACGGAAGCCTTCCGGCACAGTTAAGGCCAAGCAAAACGGCATGGTTTCGCGGACGTGAACGCATTCGGTAGAAACGCGTCGCGCCGCCCCGACGTTCCCGCGCCGCCGCAAAAAAGCCCCACCGCCGAACGCCGTCCGCCGAGAGCCGTCCGACAGAAAGGGCTTCTCCACCTTTCGCGCCTCGTCCTGATCCCCGGGTCAAGCCCGGGGATGTCGAAGGACGTTCCAGAGCGC
Source organism: uncultured Alphaproteobacteria bacterium (assembly GCA_963822215.1). GTDB lineage: Bacteria > Pseudomonadota > Alphaproteobacteria > Rhizobiales > Beijerinckiaceae > Roseiarcus. The sequence continues at coordinate 679,887 of CAWGGX010000003.1, read as the reverse complement.
ACGAACCGACCCGGCCACTGGATCATCCTTCGACAAGCTCAGGATGAGGAACTTGTCCTGACAGCGGCGCGGGATCGCTCGAGGCGCGCGCCCAATCGAATTTGACAAGGGAAAACCCCCGCGCGCACGATGCCGAAAAGACAGCGAGGAGCGCCTGAAGATGTCCACAACGCCGAAAGTCGGACGCCGCCGCTGGACGATCGGGATCCTCCTCGGCGTCGGCATCCTGATCAACTATTTCGACCGGGTGAACATCTCGGTCGCGGCGCCGCAGCTCCAGCAGGAGTTCGGCCTGACGCCGGCCGACCTCGGGCTCCTGTTCAGCGCCTTCTTCTGGTCTTACGCCATCCTGCAGGTGCCGGTCGGCATGGTCCTCGACCGGTTCGGCGTGACGAACGTCAGCCGGATCGGCGCGTTCCTGTGGGGCGTCGCGTCGGCGCTGGTCGCCTTCGCTACCGGCTTCGGCACGATTTTCGGCGCGCGCGTCCTGCTCGGCGTCGCCGAGGCCCCCGCCTTTCCGGCCAACTCCAAGGCGACCGGCTACTGGTTCCCACGCAGTGAGCGCGCCACGGCGACGGCGATTTTCGACGCCGCGGCAAAATTCTCCAACGTCATCGGGGTGCCGCTCGTCGCCTTCGCCGTCGTCGGGTTCGGCTGGCGATGGGGCTTCGGCCTGACGGCCGCGCTGAGCTTTGCCTATTTCCTGGCCTATTGGATTCTCTATCGCGATCCGAGCCAGGACGCGAAGCTCGCTCCGGAAGAGCTCGCCTATATCCGCGACGGCGGCGCCACGCCCGAAGGCCCCTCGGAGGCCAGTCCGTTCGGCATGCTCGGCTACCTGCTGAAGAACCGCAAAGTCTGGGGCCTGACCATCGGTTTCGCCGCTTACGGCTATTCCTTCTACCTGTTCCTGACCTGGCTGCCCGGCTACCTCGTCAGCCAGATGCACATGAGCATCATCAAGTCGGCCGGCTATTCCGCGATTCCCTGGCTGTTCGCCTCGGTTGCGGATCTCGTCGTCGGCGGCTGGCTGATCGACAGGCTGATCGCGCGTGGCTACGACGAGACGGTGGTGCGCAAGACCGTGCTGGTGAGCGGCATGGTTCTGGGTCTCGCGGTGTTCGGCGCGACTGCGACCGACAATCCGGGCTGGGCGATCTTCTGGATTACGATTGCGCTCTCCGGCCTCGCAGCGGCGGCCCCGGTCGGATGGTCGATCCCGTCGCTGATCGCGCCCCGCGGCGGCACCGGTAGCATCGGCGGCATCATGAATTTCCTCAACAATCTGATGGGCGCCGTGGCGCCGGCGGTCACCGGCATTCTCGTCGGCGCGACAAACTCCTTCACCTCCGCCTTCTTCGTCGCCGGGATGGTGATCTTGATCGGCATCTTCTCCTATGTCGTGGTTCTCGGGCGGATCGAGCCGATCCCCGAGCCGCCCGCCGAGCCCCGGGCGCACCCGCAACCGGCGTAAGGAGACGCCCGTTGAGCGAAACGGAAGGTCAAGTGATGAAGCCGCCGCGGCAGCCGAGCGCGCTGGTGGTGATGGGCGTCTCCGGAAGCGGCAAGTCGACCGTCGGAGAGTTGCTCGCCCAGCGTCTCGGCTGGGAGATGGCGGAGGGCGACCGCCTCCACCCACCGGAGAACGTCGAAAAAATGAAGCGCGGCGTGCCGCTGAACGACGCCGACCGCTGGCCCTGGCTCGACCGGATCGGCGAGCTCCTGAAGTCCTGGGCCTCGGAAGGGCGCTCAGGGCTGGTGACGTGCTCGGCGCTGAAGCGCGTCTACCGCGCCCGTCTCCTCGCCGCTCGCCCCGACCTCCGCTTCGTCTATCTCAAGGGATCGAAGGCGCTGATCGCCGAGCGCGTCGGCGCCCGCCATCACGAGTACATGCCCGCCTCGCTGCTCGCGAGCCAGTTCGACACGCTCGAGGAACCCCTGCCCGACGAGCCGGTGATCACAATCGACGCGAGCGGGACGCCGGAGGCCGAGGCGCAGGCGATCGTCGAGGCGCTGGGGCTCGGGGGGTAGCGGTCAAAATCAATCGCTTGGCGCCCGAACGGAACGGCAGGGTAACTCCCAAGCCGGGCTGGATCGGGGCCCGAGAGTTGGACGTCAAGGCCGTCATCGCGAGGAGCCCACAGGGCGACGTGGCGATCCAGGAGACCGTAGGGCGCCCTACCTCCTCTGGATCGCCACGCTTCGCTCGCGATGACGGTGTGTAATCTCTCAACTCCGCGTCCCGGCTTGGGAGATACACGGCAGGAGCGCGCAAATTCCGGTCGTTCGCCGACGGCTTGGCGAACGCGTCAGGTGCGACCGTAAGCGCGCATTCCTACTCGGTCCCGGTACGGAAGGCATGCGCCAACTGCGGTCGTTCGAAGGCGATAGGCCCTCAAGCGGCGGAAGGACGAAGTCGAGGGGCCCGCCGGCAGTTGCGCCTCGCTCGCGCCAATAGACGTCGTAGCACGAATGCCTTCGCCCAAGCAGCAATTCTAAAAGTGGTTCATTTTTGGGATTCACAAATCGGGGGAAACATGATTCACGCTGGGGATGGAGATTTTGGCGGGGCTACTTTCTGGCCTGAGGGCGGTTTGCGCTGGGTTCCCGGACCCTCGCAAGGGGCGGAGCGGCAATATCGCCATGGCGGATTTCGGTTTGTCGGCGTTCGCCCTGTTCTTCATGCAGAGCGCGTCGTTTCTGTCCTTCCAGCGGGCGCTGGAGAGAGGCCAGGGACGGTCCAACTGCCAGACCTTGTTCGGAATTGAGAAAATCCCTTCCGACAATTACATCAGGGACATGCTCGACGGCGCGGACCCTGCTCTGCTCGCGCCCTGCTTCGAGAACATGGAGCGGCTGCTGTTCGAACCCGCAATGCGCGAGGCCTTCGGGCGTCTGGGCGGGCGGACGCTCGTGGCGCTAGACGGGACCGAGTATTTCTGCAGCCAGAAGATCACTTGCCCGCATTGCCAGACGCGCAAACGCAGCAACGGCAAGATCGAGAGCTATCATTCCATGCTGGCCGCGACCGTGGTCGCGCCGGGACATTCCAAGGTCGTCCCCCTGAGCCCCGAGTTCATCGTCAAGCAGGACGGCGCTGAGAAGCAGGACTGCGAGCGCAACGCCGTCAAACGCTGGCATGAGAAGCACGGCGCGCGCCTGAAACCGTTGCGCCCGGTGTATCTCGCCGACGATCTGTTCGCCTGCCAGAGCGTGGTCGAGAGGCTCGTCGCAAGCGGCGACGATTTCCTCTTCACCTGCAAGGAGACCTCGCACAAGGCGCTCTACGACTTCATCGACGGCTGCGAGTTCGAGCGCCACGAGGTCAAGGTCCGCAAGGGCAAGACGCACGAAACGCACCGCTATCGCTTCATCGAAAAGGTCCCGTTGCGCGACGGCGAGGACGCCGTGCTGATCAACTGGATCGGCTTCAAGATTTTGGACGCCAAGGGCGTCGTGAAATACAGGACGGCCTTCGTCACTTCGTTGCCGGTCACAAAAGCCAACGTCGCCGAGATTGTCGTCTGCGGCCGCGCGAGGTGGAAGATCGAGAACGAAAGCTTCAACGTCCTGAAAAACCACGGCTACGAACTCGAACACAATTTCGGCCATGGCGAGACCTATCTGGCCATGACGCTCGCCGCCCTCAACATGCTCGCCTTCGCCTGGCATACGGTTCTCGACCTTCTCGAGCCGCCGTGGCGCAAAGCCAGAGAAGCGGCGGAAAAGCGAACCAGCTTCTTCGCCTATATCGCAACCTTGACGAGCTTCGTCGTCTTCCCCGCCTGGTCCGACCTCCTCGAAGCCCTCGCTACCTTCACCATCCCGCCCGATCTCCTCTCTGTCCAAAAAAACGAATGAGAAACAACCCACGGGGGACTTTTAGAATTGCTCGCCCAAGGCGAGCTATTCGCGAAAGCAACGTCGGTGAGCGGCCTCGCGGACAAGAGGGGAAGGCGGCTATCTGGCTAGCTAAACTCCAAGAGAGATCCCCCGGCTTTGCCGGGGTGGCAGTAGCAGTTTGACATTTTCCGGAGTGCGCGCGCCGCATCGCCGGGTTAGATAATCAACGGCCGAAGGTGGCGCGCCATTGATTTCATCCGGGGTTCCGAATGACGCACAAGGGAACGATTGCAGCAACTCCGGTCCTCGACCACGTGAGATACGCCACTTCCTACAACTCCGTCCGACGCTCTGCTTCGAGCCGCTTTGAGCGGCTCCAATCCTAAAGCCCCCGGCTTTGCCGGGGGATACTTACTCGCGATTCCGCTCGTCGGGCTCGGAAATGGTGGAGACTGTTTGATCTGGGTCAAATTCCCATTTCCGTGCCAGCGCAGAAGATTATGCGGGGAGCGCCTTTACTCCCAACTCGGAAGGATAGGGTCATGACAACTTCATCGGTTTCGGGAGTTGGCGTTTCGCGCCGCACCATCCTGCTTGGCTGCGTCGCCGGTGGAGCAAGCGCCTTGGCGACGGGCGCCTCGGCGCTGACAATGTCGCCGGTCAAGGTATCGAAAGACAGCGTCCATTACGTAACGACAGCCTCGGGCGACCATCGCTGCGGCGCGTGCAAGCTGTTCGTGGCGCCCTCGTCCTGCATCGCCGTTTCCGGCGACATCGGCCGCGATTGCGGCTGCCGGATCTGGCTGCCGAAGCTCGTTTGATTGATCACGCTCCGGCTAGCGGTTGAAGTTTCACGCGTCTCCGCGCCGAGGACAACGATTCGCCTTGATCTGCTTCGACGCCTCCAACTCGCGGGAGAGTGCGGCATTGTTGCAAGACGACCCGCGTCGATGGCGTCGCGAACCTCCTGATCGCCGTTGCGTCATAGAACTTTTACTGTTGCCGCTTCTGCAACGGCGGTCATTTCGGATAAGGCCACTTTCTCTCTGAGGGCTTTAAGAGACGGTCGGCCTGGGGGTGAGGATCCGATCCGCGTCGGTCGACCTAGACTTTGTCGAGAAATCATAAAATCACCTGAAATCAATTATTTACGGGCGGACGAAGATCCTTAAGTCTATCGGGCCGATCCCGTTCCGCCACTGCTCCCCGACGTTCCCGGCGGTCTTCGGCGGACAGCGCGCCTGCTTCGGTTCTCGGCGTCGCTCAGATCGGCGTCGATGTGGTTTACCGGCGTTGCGCTGTTTGGTCGCGGGGCAGTCGTATTGCTTCTCTCCGACTGCAAATGTCAGCCTTTCTTCGAGGGTCGGCGTCGGCGTCGAACCCGCAATCGACGAACGATCGCAAACGGGCGCGGACCGCGCCGACCTTGGTGGAGGAAGCAATTAATGAGCGAATACGGCAAACAGGCGCACGTCAGCCGTCGCACACTTCTCATCGGCGCCGCGGGCGCGCTACCCCTGATCGCCTTCAGTGCGACTGGCGCCAAGGCGGCCAAGATGGCGCAGGCCGCGGTGCGCTACCAGACCTCGCCGAAGGACGGCAAGCAGTGCAGCGGTTGCAACCTGTTCATCGCGCCGAACACCTGCAAGACCGTCGACGGGACGATTTCGCCGTCGGGCTGGTGCGCCCTCTGGGTGAAGAAGGCGGGCTGACCTTCCCCTCCGGGTCCACGTTGTGAATGAAATATAACTGGACCCTCTAATTTTTGTATGTAACGCATAGTCAAGAAAGGCGACTCGGTGGCGCCGCTCTGGCGTTTTTGCGGCGGAACCGAGCGTTGAGAGGCGAGAAATACCCAAGGAGCGCGTGATGGCGGCGACGGCGGGCCCAACCGGGGCGAGAGTTTTGCATCCCCCAAGGTTCGTCGCCCTCGCCGGCGCGCTTTTCGGGTTGCTTATTGCGGCGGGGCTGCTTGCGCTCAGTTGCGGTCCGGCCGAAGCCCTGCCGAGCTATGCCCGTCAAACCGGCCAGCCCTGCGCCGCCTGCCACACCATCGTCCCGGAGCTGACGCCGTTCGGGCGCCGCTTCAAGATCGGCGGTTACACGCTGCAAGGCGGGGACTGGCAAGGTCCGCCGCTCGCTGCAATGTACATCGCCGGCTTCACCCACACGAGCGCAGCGCAGGACGCCCCGCCCGCCCCCGGCCTGCACACCAACGACAATCTCGTGTCCCAACAGGTCTCCGGTTACGTTGCCGGCAAGCTGATCGGCAACGTCGGCTCGTTCATTCAGGTGACCGGCGATCCGGTGAACGGAACGGCGTTTCTCGATGCGTCCGATGTCCGATACGCCGACACGCTGAAGCTATTCGGCAAGGATACGATCTGGGGCATCGACGCCAACAACACCCCGACGGTCGAGGATCCCTGGAACACTACGCCGGCCTGGGGATGGCCACAATTCTCCTCGACCATCGCGCCAGCCTTCGGCCCGCCGCTCACGCATGTGGAAAACGGCTATGGCCAGATCGTCGGCGGCGCCGGTCTCTACGCCTTCTGGAACGACATGCTCTATGCGGATGTGACGGCGTACAAAGGCCTTCCGGTGCCGGTCCTGCAAGCGTTCAACGACGGCAACATCGGGGCGTTCAATACGACCGACGCGCTGAGCAACGTCGCCCCGTACTGGCGCCTGGCGCTCGAGCCCCATTGGGGTGATCACTATCTGATGGTCGGCACGTTCGGCATGTACGGCCAGATTACGCCGGGCCGCCAATACGGATTCGGCACCGACAACTTTCTCGACGTCGGCTTCGACAGCCAGTATCAGTATGACGGCGACCAGTACAGCGTTACGGTCAAGCTCACCGACATCATGGAGTGGCAGACGCTGAACGCCACCTATGGCCTCGGCGGAGCGTCGAACCTCAACAACACGCTCAACAGCTTCAAAGCCAACGCCAGCTTTGTCTGGGATCACACCTACAGCCTGGGATTCGGCTACTTCAACGTCGCCGGCTCCGGCGACTGCAACCTTTACGGGTCCGGCAATAACGTCAATTGCACGCCCATCAGCATCGGCTCCTTCAACAACAGCTATATCAGCAGCCCGAACGGCAGCGGCCTGATCGTCGATCTCTCCTACGTTCCGTTCGCGCACGGCAGCCCCAGCCCCGTTCCCTACAGCACGATGAACGCCCGCATCGGTCTGCAGTTCACGACCTACCTCCACCTCTACGGCGGCACGAGCAATTTCGACGGGTCGTTCCTCGGTGGCACGCACAACGCGTCCGGCAACAATTCCGTGTTCGCCTATGCATTGGTGGCGTTCTGACCCCAGGCGCTTGAAGCGCCCGGGCATGAACGAATCACGACACGGCGCGCCGCGACGCCGGCGATTTCGAGGCCAAAAGGGAGGGAACATGTCGTCGCCGAAGAGCAAACCAGGACTCGCGCCCCGCGGGGGGCATGCCGGGCGTTTGGCTGTTGCGGTGACATTCGGCGTCGCCTTGTCCAGTTCGGCGGCCTTGGCGCTGAAGATTCCGATTCAGGCGACGCTGTCGGGCGCCGGCGAGGTGCCCGCGAACGCCAGCCCAGCGCATGGGATCATGCAGGGAACGTTCGACACGGACACCAAGACCCTCGAGTGGACGGTCACCTATAGCGGGCTTAACAGCGAGCCGATCGGCGCCCACTTCCACGGCCCGGTATCGTATCTCGGCCTCACGCCCGAAGAGAACGCGCCGATCCAGGTCGCGACCCCCGGCAATCTTGCGAGCCCCTTCCACGGCGTCGCCAAGATCGACGACGCGCAGGCCAAGGATCTCAAGGACGGTCGCTGGTACTTCAACGTGCACTCGAAGCAATATCCCGCCGGCGAAATCCGAGGGCCCATCGTCCGCCGATGAGGACGTTGCGGCTTGCCGCTTGCGCCCAGGCGACGTGCGCGTCCCGCGCCGCCCGAACGGCGTCTGCCCTGATTGTCGCCTCGGACAACGTCATCGGACCTGGCGCGCTCGGCGGGGCGCAACGACAGCCAGACGCGGGTGTCAAAAATGACCGGACGCGTGCGTCGGCGGGCTTTGGGCGGCCTTGTCACCGTCGGGAGCGTTGCGTTCGCTTTCGCGCAGGCCACCGTCTTGGCCCAGTCGTCACCCGGCGCCACGGATGCATTCCGGCCTCTTGGCGCGAACGCCGAGGACGTCCGCGAAGGTCGGGAGCTTGCCGATACGGCCTGCGCAAAGTGTCATGGCGCCGATGGAATCAGCGCGAGGAACGGGGTTCCTCACCTCGCCGGCCAGCGGCCGTCGTACGTCTACAGCAGATTGAAGGCTTATCAGCTCGGCGATCGCGCCGACGGCGACGGCGTCCATGACACGCGGCTTATGAACGCCTTGAGCAGCGATGCGCTCGCGACGATCGCCGCCTATTACGCCAGCCTCGATCCGGCGCCGCCAGCTGAGGGAGCCGCGCCAAAATACGAGGACCCCGTGGCGGCCGGCAAGAGCGCGGCCGCGCCCTGCGCCAGATGTCACGGCGACAATGGCGTGAGCCGCAAGGCGGGCGTGCCCAGTCTCATCGGCTTGCACCCGAAATACCTGGTCGAGTCGATGCAGGCCTACAAGGAAGGCGACCGACCGGTCGACGAGACAAACGCCGACATGAAAAAGGCGCTCGACGCCCTCAATGACGAAGCCCTGAAGCATGTCGCGCTCTATTACGCGCTGCAGACCGACAACAACCTGACCCGGGCCAAGACGCCGAGCCCGGGAGGGCCGCCGGCCGGTAAGCAGGCGCTCGCGGCCTGCGCCAAGTGCCACGGCGAGAATGGAATTGGCTCCGGCCCGGTCAATCCCAATCTCGCCGGCCAGGACGCGACCTACATGCTGAACGCGCTCCGCGCCTACAAGGCCGCAACTCGTGACGACGAGACGATGACGGCAAAGGTCAAGACCTTCTCCGACGACGAACTCAAGGCCTTCGCGGTCTACTACGCCGGCCTCGATCCCCAGCCGCTCGGCATCCTCAAGCCGCTCGGTCCCGACGAATGGGCGGAGAAGTGCGACCGCTGTCACGGCGTCAACGGCAACAGCGTTCGCCCCGAGGTTCCGGCGCTCGCCGCGCAACGCGTGGAATACCTGGAAGAGGCGATCAAGGCCTATCGGTCCGGCGTCGGGACGAGCCCCGAAATGGCGGCGATGTCGAGCATCCTCACGGACGACGACATCGCGGGCCTCGCGGCGCATTACGCGCGTCAGAAGGGTCGGCCGGTGGTTTTCATCCCCGTTCCCGAGAAATAGACGCAACAGCGAGACTAGGGACATGGACGACCAGCCGCCGCATGCGCTCTTCCGCCACTATTCCGAGCTTCCCTACAGCCTGCGCACGCTGTTCACCTGTGTCCTCCTGATCCTCGGGCTCGGCTATCTGTTCGCGCTCCTCAACATCTATTTCACCTATGCCGGTCGGGCCGGCGGCAATCCCCTGATGGTGTCTTACGAGGACATCGTTGCGGGCTATTCGGGCTCGGGAAAGGGATCCGTTCTCGAAAGCGCGCTAAGCGGGTCCATGTCGACCATGCTGCCGGCTGACGAACGCGCCGCAATCCTGAAATGGCTGCGCGACGGCGCTCTGGAGCCGGCCTATGAGACCGGGATCAAGCCGATCGTCGAGCGTCGATGCCTGACCTGCCACGACGGCCGCAACCCCCACCTGCCGTCCTTCACGACATTTGAGGGCGTCAGCAAAGTGACGTCGCAGGACACCGGCGCGTCGATTGCGACCCTCGTGCGCGTGTCGCATATTCACTTGTTCGGCGTGACGTTCATCTTCTTCATCGTCGGGCTTGCGTACACGCACGCCTATGTCCGGCCGGTCTGGCTCAAATGCGCGATCATCGCCCTGCCGTTTCTGGCGATCGCGATCGACGTCAGCTCGTGGTACCTCATCAAGCTCTTCCACCCCTTCGCCTGGATCGAGATTGGCGCGGGCGTGACAATGGCGGCCTGCTTTGCCGCGATGTGGCTGACGACGCTTTACCAGATGTGGTTCATGAGGCCGCCGGAGGCGGTCTTGCGTCGGCTGGGAGGGGACATCCCGCTGGCATGAATGGCTTGTGCGCTGCAATTTTGCCGACAGATTGACAATACTTGATTGTGAATGCATTGAAAGCGGTAGAGTTGCCGTTGGAAAACGGAAACCTCAGATCGTGAAGACTCGGCTCTACTCGACGGACATGTCGCGGCGTGGCCTCTTGCGCGCCGGCGCTTGCGCGGCGGCCAGCATCGCGGTCGCCGGAAACGCCAGTCGCGCGTTCGCGAAAGGCAAGCGGTCAAAGGCGGATGTCGAATACCAGGACTCTCCTCACGGCGTCGAACGCTGCGAGATCTGCGCGCCCTTCCTTCCGCCCGACCAATGCCGCACGGTCGTCGGCCCCGTCAGCCGCCAGGGCTGGTGCAAGATCTACGAAGGCGTGACCTGATCGGACGCCGGCGCCGATGTAGGCCCACGTTACTTTCCCGCGTCCGGCAACCGCAGCGCATTGTGCTACCCGAGGCGCTGTAATCTACCCGATTCCTCAAGTTGGGCCTGGGCTGGTGCGTTGGTAAATCGGCATCCGTGATTTTGAACACAAGAGGCCAGGCGTTTCTGGCCGGGAACGTCTCGTTTGGGCGGAGACCGCGCCTAGAGGCAACGGCCGCTTACCTGCCCAGTTGCGCCATCCACGGTCGCGATCTGCAACGTCCCCAATACGTCGGCTCCGGCCGTCCGCGGCGCCGTCGGGGACCGCCCCGCATAGGAACCAAGCGTCAGGTATTGACCCCTGGAATGAACGAGGCGCCGCCGTGGACTATTTCGGTTGCTGGATCACAGGTTACGATGACACTTTCCTCAATCCCTTATCCGGCCGGGGGTTCAGTCCGTCCCGAGCCTCCAGCTCACCGGCTGCGATCCGCGCCCGAACAAGCGCGAGCCAAAGCCGGCGGATCGGGGATTGAGGTAAGCGCCGCTGCGACCGAGTTGTAGCCGCGATCGCCGATCGCGGCTGACGCGGTCAACGACCGCGTCTACAACGAACGCAGCCGGTATGTGTTCATCCAAAGCCCGCCAAGCGGCCCGCCCGGCGATGAGGCGCGCGGCGCCTCGCCGGCGCCGGGGGGGCGGGTCGCAAGCCGCCGAACGCGCCTCGTCGTCGCGACGGCGATGGGCGCGAAATCGGGGCCGATGCAACCTGAGGGCGCCGGGATTCGCCGCCTCGCCGAGGCCGCCTGTTCTTTCCCTGATACGCTCCGAAATCGCCTGACAACGCCCTGTTCCGGTCCTGTTAAATTCCCTGTTATTTGCCGGTTCCGGCCCACAACTGCTGGGTTGTAATGCCGATAAGCCAATGACATTGCATATCTTTTTGGCGTTGGACCGCCGGCCGCGCGGCAAAAAATTCCCTGCTAGCAGGGAAACCCGTCAGATGGGCGGCGGCATACCGAGCGCCGTCAGCGCCGGCTCACGCGAGCGACTGCCGGCGGGCCAACACGGCGGACATGACGCCCTCGATCGCCTGGATCGACAGGTCGTCCTTCGCGAGGTAGCCCGCGACCCCGGCGCGGAACGCGCAGCGGCGGACGTCCGGCACGTCGAGGCCGGTCAACAGCACGAACGGCGCGCCCTGCGACTGAGCCTGTTTATGGATGAAGGCGATCGAGGTGTGGAGCCCAAGCCAGTAATCGACAAACAGGATGTCGAAGGATTGCTTAGACAGCGCGGCCGAGGCCTCCTCGACGGTCCGGCAACTCGTCAGGCTGATGGCGAACTGGCTCGATCGAGGGGCGAGGCGCGAAACGAGCGCAACGTCGAGCGGATCGTCGTCGAGCAACAGCGCGCGCACCCCGTCGCGCGCCTCCGGCAGATAGGCGTCGGGCCTCGTCCTCCAGTCGGGGATCGGGGTCGGGGTCGGGTTCGTGTCCATGCTCCTCCTCCCTGCGGCGGACGCAACCGGGTCCGCGGCGCCAATTCCTTATGCGGACCGTCGAGGCGGCGACGCCAAAGGCCTGACGACATCGTCAGCCGGGAACGCGATCTCGAACCGAGACCCCTCGCCGACCCGTGACGTCGCAAACAATGTCCAGCCGAGCCGGCCCGCGATGGCGTTGCAGATCGCCAGCCCCATCCCCGTGCCGGCGTAGCCCTCGTGGCGATGCAGCCGCCGGAACGGCCGGAAGATGTCGTCGCTGAGCGCCGGGTCGAAGCCGATGCCGTCGTCCTCAACGAGCAGCCGCCTCCTCGTTCCATTGGCTCGATCGGTGCGGATGCGAACCGCCGGGCGCTGTCCCGGCTTATGGAACTTGAGCGCGTTCGAGACGAGGTTCTGCACGACTTGCATGCCCTGCACGCGGTCGGCGCGCACAATGGCGTCCTCGACCTCGACCGTCATCGCCGCGCCGCTGTCCTCGATCGTCTGCGACAGCGCCTGCAGGGCCTCGTCGACCAGCACGCGGAGCGGCACCGGGACGAGGTCGTAGACATCGTTCATCGATCGCGCCAGCGCCAGCACGTCGGCGACGAGCCGTCGCGCGCGAAGCGCCGAAGAGCGCATCACCTCGCTCGCCATCGCGATTTCCTCGCGGTCGTTTTCGGCGACCCCGGTCATCAGCAGATCGGAAAACGCGACGATTTTGCGCAAAGGCTCCTGAATGTCGTGCGAGGCGACGTAGGCGAACTGGGCGAGACTCTCGTTGGCGCGCTCGAGCTCCTTCCGCTGGCGAAGCTCCCGCTCCTCCGCCCGGCGGCGCTCGGAAATGTCAATGACGACGGCGAGCACGCCGGGGTGTCCGGCTCCGTGCATCGAGGTCAGCCCGATCTCGGCCGGGAATTGCGATCCGTCCTTCCGAACCACGGTCAGCGCACGACCCGCCCCCATGCGCCGCTTGCCCTGCGTCCCGTGAAATGACCGGCGTTGCATGACATGCGCCGCGCGCGCCTCCGCCGGGACGAGCGCCTCGACCGAGGCGCCGACCAGTTCATCGGGACCGTAACCGAAGATGCGCTCGCACTCGCCGTTGGCAAAGACGATAGCGCCATCGTCGGCGACCAGCATCATCCCGGCCGGACAGGCTTCGACCACGAGGCGAGACAACTCGTCGCCGTCCGGCTGGCAGGCCGACCGATCGAAGGGCGGAAGGTTCGAGACGTCATTCATTTCGGCCCCGGAGACTGAAAGAAACTCTCACCTTGATCGCTCGGCGATCGCTGATGTCGCGCCTTGCGCCTTGCGCCAAGCTGTACAACCTCTCGGAATGTCGCAATCGCCTGAAAGTCTGATACAATCACTAACAGCTAGTTGATTCGCGCCACGGTTACAACCGGAGCCCGCATGGTCTCGTGCAAGATTCTTGTCGTCGAGGACGACCGAGACGACGCGCTCTTGCTGAGGCGAGCCCTGGAGGGCGCGGCACGACGGCGAGCAGTCGCCCTGGCGGTCGAACATTCCGCGAACGGTTTTGAAGGCATCGCCACTGTCGGACGAAGCGATCTCATCGACGCCTTACCGGACGCGGTCGTGGTCGACCTCAACATGCCGATCATGGACGGCATGGCCTTTCTGCGTTCGCTGAGGGGGGCGCTTCAACTCGACCACCTGCACGCCGCGGTGCTCACGACCAGCACCGAGCGGGCGATTCACGAAGCGGCGTCCTGCGCCGGCGCTGACAGCGTGTTCGTGAAGCCGGACACCTTCGTCGAATTCCTGACGATCGCCGAGGAGATCCTCACCGCGGCGGGCGTGTGAGGCCCCGGCGCGCTAACCCATCCGTGCCCAAACCCGCATCGCGTCCGGCCCGTAGGCGGCCGATTCGATGAGCCGGTAGCGTCGCGGATCGGCGAGCGTCGCCCGCGCGGCCTCGGAGAGCGCCGGCAGGCCGGGACGACGAGACGGCTTCTTGGCGGTGAAGATCACGACCTCGTCGGCAAGGCCGAGGGCGATGAGCCGCGCCGCCACGTGCGGGCCGCCCTCGCTGAAGACACGGGTGACGCCGCGGCCGGACAGCGCCTCCAGCGCCCGGCGAAGATCGACATGGCCCTCGTCGAGCGCCACGCGCTCGACCGCCACGCCGATGTCCGCAAGCCGCCGGGCCGCCTCCTCCGGCGCGCCCTCTCCGGCGACGACCAGCGTCGGCACTTTGCGCGCCGACGTCGCGACCCGCGAGCGCGGCGACAGGCGCAGATGTGTGTCGAGGACGACCCGCCACGGCTTCCGGTCGACGCCGGGCAGGCGCACCGTCAGCGCCGGATCGTCCGCGAGCGCCGTCTCGACGCCGACCATGATCGCCTCGCGGGTCGCGCGCATCATCTGCACGCGCGCGTTGGCGATCGGACCGGTGATTTTCAGGCGCTGATCATGCGGGCCGCCTGAAGCATAGCCGTCGGCCGTCTCGGCCAGTTTCAGCGTCACGCAGGGGCGGCCCTCCGTCACCCGGCGAATGTGGCCCAGGTGGTCGCGCCGCGCCTGATCCGACCCCGGCCCGACCGTTACCGAGATTCCGGCGGCGCGGAGCCGGGCATGCCCCTGGCCCGCGACGAGCGGATTGGGGTCCTCAATCGCCGCCACGACGCGCGCCACGCCCGATTCGACGATCGCGTCGGCGCAGGGCGGCGACGCCCCAAAATGCGAGCAGGGCTCGAGCGTCACATAGAGCGTCGAGCCGCGCGCCGCCTCGCCCGCTTGCGCGAGCGCGATCCGCTCGGCGTGCGGCCGCCCGCCGGGCGCGGTGACACCCCGGCCGACCACCGCGCCGTCCTTGACGAGAATCGCGCCGACCGAAGGATTGGGCGCCGCAAGGCCGAGCGACCGCTCGCCCAGATTGAGCGCGGCTTGCATCCAGCGCTGGTCGTCGTCCGCCGCAGCGGACGCATCCGCGCTCATGTCGCCGACGGCTCCTTGCGCCGTCGCGCGATCGGCGCCTCCGGCCGAGCCTCGGGCTCCGCCTCAAGTTCTCCGACGATCGCATTGAAATCCCGAGCTTCCCGGAAATTGCGATAGACGGAGGCGAAGCGCACATAAGCGACGTCGTCGATCGCCTTCAGCCCCTCCATGACCAGTTCGCCGATCCTTTCGGTCGGGATGTCGCCATCGGTCTGGCTCTCGAGCTGGCGCACGACGCCGTTGACCATCCGCTCGATTCGTTCGGGCTCGACTGAGCGCTTGCGTAGCGCGACCTGAACCGAGCGCATCAGTTTGTCACGGTCGAACGGCACGCGCCGGCCGCTTTTCTTCACCACCATCAATTCGCGCAACTGGACCCGCTCGAAGGTGGTGAACCGCCCGCCGCAGTCCGGGCAGACCCGCCGGCGGCGGATCGACGACGAATTGTCGGTCGGCCGGGAGTCCTTCACCTGCGTGTCGAGACCGCCGCAATACGGGCATCGCATGGCGAGCCGTCCCCCTGTTCCCCCGCCCTGCCCTCAGTAAATCGGGAAGCGGCGGGTCAGCTCCGCGACCTCCGCGCGCACCCTGGCCTCGGTCGTCGCGTTGTCCGCCTCGCCATGCGCCGCCAGCCCGTCGAGCGTCTCGACGATCAGTTGCCCGACTTTGGCGAACTCGGCCGCGCCAAAGCCGCGCGAGGTGGCGGCCGGCGTGCCGAGGCGGATGCCCGAGGTCACCATCGGTTTCTGCGGATCGAACGGGATGCCGTTCTTGTTGCAAGTGATGTGGGCGCGCCCGAGCGCTGCCTCGGCCGCCTTGCCGGTGAGGCCCTTCGGCGTGAGGTCGACCAGCATCAGGTGGTTGTCGGTGCCCCCGGTCACCAGCTTGTAGCCGCCGGCGAGGATTTCAGCGGCGAGCGCCTGGGCGTTGTCGACCACGGCGCGGGCGTAGTTGCGGAACTCCGGCGTCAGCGCCTCGTGGAAGGAGACGGCCTTGGCGGCAATGACATGCATCAGCGGGCCGCCCTGGAGACCCGGGAAGATGGCGGAATTGATCTTCTTGGCGAGATCCTCGTCGTTGGTCAGGATCATGCCGCCGCGCGGTCCGCGGAGGGTCTTGTGGGTCGTGGTGGTTACGACATGGGCGTGCGGGAACGGAGAAGGGTGCGCCCCGCCCGCCACCAACCCGGCGAAATGGGCGATGTCGACCACGAAGTACGCCCCCACCTCGTCGCAGATGGCGCGGAAGCGCTCGAAGTCCCAGAATCGTGCGTAGGCCGATCCCCCGGCGATGATGAGCTTCGGCGTCACCTCGCGCGCGATTCGCGCGACCTGATCCATGTCGACGCGGTGGGTCTCGCGGTCGACGCCGTAGGGTACGGGATGGAACCAGCGGCCGGAGAGGTTGACGGGCGAGCCGTGGGTCAGGTGACCGCCGGCCGCCAGATCGAGGCCCATGAAGGTGTCGCCCGGCTGCATCAGCGCAAGGAACACGCCCTGGTTCGCCTGGCTGCCCGAGTTCGGCTGGACATTGGCGAAGCGGCAATCGAACAGCCGGCAGGCGCGCTCGATGGCGAGTTTTTCGGCAATGTCGACGAACTGGCAGCCTCCGTAATAGCGCCGTCCCGGATAGCCCTCGGCATATTTGTTCGTCATCACCGAGCCCTGCGCCTCGAGCACGGCGCGGGAGACGATGTTCTCCGAGGCGATCAGCTCGATCTCGTCGCGCTCCCGACCGAGTTCGAGTTCGACGGCTCGCGCGATCTCCGGGTCGGCGGCGGCCAACGGAGCGGAGAAGAACGAGTTCGAGCGGATCGGCGCGTTGGCGGTGACGTTCATGAGGGCCTTCCAAGCCGCAGAGCGGCCGTTCGCAAAGCGGAAAAGACGTGAATGCGCCATAGCACGGGCAGCCTGCTCCGGCAAAAGACTTGCAGCGCTGAAGCTGCGAGACGCTCGCGCCGTTTGCAATGGACAGTGGGGCCCGAGGACACGCCAAGTCCATGCGGCGCCGTCACCGGCGCTGTCTACAACCGGAACCGGCGGCTCTCGTTACTCGGACCAAGGATCGCGCGCTCGGCGCGCCTCGATCGACGGTCGCGTCAGCGCGTGGGTCGCGGCCCGGTGAAGACCACCACCTCGTCCTTGGCGATTCGGTCGAGCTCGACGTGCGCCTCCTCGTCGAGCAGGTCGCGGTCGACACTGTCGGGCCGGAGCGCGGTCACCCTGCGCTCCCAGCGCGCGCGTTCGTCTTTAAGAGCGGCAAGCTCGATCTGAAGCGTTACGGCCTCGGCGGCGTCCTTCTCCGCCGCCTTGAGCCCGTGCGCGCCGTTCGACGCGCCCCAGACGAGGTAGCCGGTCGCCACCCCAAGGACGAGGTAGAAGACGATCGGCACGACGATCGAGCGCAGGCGGGTTCTGACGACCATGCGGCGATCGTTGCCGAGCGATGGTTAAGAGCGCGTTACGCTCATGCGCCCTTGATTGCGGAACGGCCGGCGAAACGCGCCTGCTCGCCGAGCTCCTCCTCGATGCGGATGAGTTGGTTGTACTTGGCCAGACGATCGGAGCGCGACAACGAGCCGGTCTTGATCTGCCCGCAGTTGGTGGCGACCGCGAGGTCGGCGATGGTCGAGTCCTCGGTTTCGCCGGAGCGGTGCGACATGACCGCCGAGTAGCCGGCGCGGTGAGCCATGTCGACGGCCGCCAGGGTCTCACTCAGCGAGCCGATCTGGTTGACCTTGATCAGGATCGAGTTGGCGACGCCTTCCTTGATGCCGCGGGCGAGGATCTCCGTGTTGGTGACAAAGATGTCGTCGCCGACGAGCTGGCGGCGCGCCCCGATCTTTTGGGTTAGGAGCTTCCAGCCGGCCCAATCCTGCTCCGCCATGCCGTCCTCGATCGAGACGATCGGATAG
Organism: uncultured Alphaproteobacteria bacterium; assembly: GCA_963822215.1. GTDB lineage: Bacteria > Pseudomonadota > Alphaproteobacteria > Rhizobiales > Beijerinckiaceae > Roseiarcus. The sequence continues at coordinate 662,216 of CAWGGX010000003.1, read as the reverse complement.
GAATCGAACAGCTTGATCAGGTAGTCGACCTGCTCCTCGACCGAGCGCGTCTTCTTCTCGCCCGCGTAGACATACCTTCCGTCCTCGAAAAACTCCGAAGCCGCGGGGTCGAGGGCGAGCGCGATGTCGACGCCGGGCTTGAAGCCGGCCGCGTCGATCGCCTTCATGCAGAAGTCGAGCGCAGCCTCGGCCGAGGGAAGGTTCGGCGCGAAGCCGCCCTCGTCGCCCACATTCGTATTGTGGCCGGCCTTCTTCAGCGCGCTTTTGAGCGCATGAAACGTCTCGGCGCCCCAGCGCACGGCTTCGGCGAGCGACGGCGCCCCGACGGGCATGATCATGAATTCCTGGAAGTCGATCGGGTTGTCGGCGTGGGCGCCGCCGTTGACGACGTTCATCATCGGCGTCGGCAGGACGCGGGCTGTGGCGCCCCCGACATAACGATAGAGCGGCAGGCCGGAAGCCTCGGCCGCCGCCTTGGCGACCGCGAGCGACACGCCGAGGATGGCGTTGGCGCCGAGCCGCGACTTGTTCGCCGTGCCGTCGAGCGCGATCATCGTCTCGTCGATCTTGAGCTGATCTTCGGCGTCGAGGCCGGAGACCGCGTCGAAAATGTCGCGATTGACGGCCTCGACCGCCCGCAGGACGCCTTTGCCGCCGAAGCGGCCCTTGTCGCCGTCGCGCAACTCCACAGCTTCCCGCGTTCCCGTCGACGCGCCCGAGGGAACGGCGGCCCGCCCCATGGACCCGTCCTCGAGAACCACATCGACCTCGACCGTCGGATTTCCGCGGCTGTCGAGAATTTCACGGGCGACGACGTTGACGATTGCAGTCATGACGGGCTTCCTTGCTGGCGTGCTTTCCACGGCTTTTACGCCAATCCGAAGGAGGGCGGAAGCCGGGCGAATTGCCTCACCCCGCCCCCATCCGCGGCACATTTGCTTCCCCGAAGGAACATTTGACCAAAAGTGCCCATGTCAGAAATTTTTTGCATGGCAGGGCTGCCAAGCCCCGTGACAGGGCCAAAAAAGTGGACTAGCAATGGCGTCGCGAAAAGGAGGCCGCTGCCAAAACTTTTGGCGCCGGACGCCGCAAAGTCTGTGGGAGGACGACACGCTTTGCCGCCTCGAACCGGAGCTACACCGCTCCGGGAACAGCAAAAAATAATCGAGACGGTTAGGCGTTTTTGAGGATGGACACGAAGGGCGGGGCGCCCGCAAGCGCCTCGCCCTTTGACTGTTTCGGAGGCGCCGTATGCGACCTTAGGGCTCCTCGGCCTCGCCTTCCGCCCAGCCCCGGCGCGCCTCGGCGATATAGGCGTCGAGGCGTCCCGAGCCGATCGCCTGACGCGCCCCCGCCATCAGCTCCTGATAATAGGCGAGATTGATTTCGGTGAGCCCCATCATCGCAAGGACCTCGCCCGACTTGACGAGATGGCGCCAGTAGGCGCGCGAATAATCGCGCGCCATGGACGAGGTCGAGAGCGGGTCGATCGGCCTCGGGTCGTCGGCGTATCGGGCGTTGCGCAGGTTCATGCGGCCGCGCCGGGTGAAGACCATGCCGTGCCGTCCGGCCCGGGTCGGCATGACGCAGTCGAAAATGTCGACGCCGCGCCGCAGCGCCTGCATGAGGTCGTCCGGCGTGCCGACGCCCATGAGGTAACGCGGGCGGTCCTCGGGCAGATGGGGAACGACCGTCTCGATCATCGCGAGCATGTCGGCCTGCGGCTCGCCGACCGCAAGGCCGCCGATGGCGTAGCCGTCGAAGCGCATGGTGACGAGCGCCCTGGCGCTCTCGATCCTGAGCGCCGTCTCGACCCCGCCCTGCACGATGCCGAACAAAGCCCGGCCCGGCTGCTCGCCAAAGGCCGCCTTGGAGCGCTCCGCCCAGCGCAGCGACAGGCGCATGGCGCGCTCGGCCTCCTCAGGCGGGCACGGCAGCCTCACGCATTCGTCGAGCTGCATCTGGATGTCGGACCCGAGCAGACGCTGGATTTCCATAGAGCGCTCAGGGGTCAGCTCGTGGCGCGAGCCGTCGATGTGCGACTGAAAGGTCACGCCCCGCTCGCTCATCTTGCGCAGCTTCGCGAGGCTCATCACCTGGAAGCCGCCGGAATCGGTCAGGATTGGATAGGGCCAGTTCATGAACCGGTGCAGCCCGCCAAGTGTGGCGACCCGTTCGGCGCCCGGGGCGAGCATCAGGTGATAGGTGTTGCAGAGGACGATGTCGGCGCCGGTCGCGCGCACGTCCTCGGGCCGCATCGCCTTGACCGTGGCCGCGGTCCCGACCGGCATGAACGCCGGCGTGCGGATGTCTCCCCGCGGCGTTTGAAGAGCGCCGAGGCGGGCGGCGCCATCGCGGGCCTTCACGGTCAGACGAACGGCGTCGGTCATGGGTTCGGCCGGTTCGCGTTGCGCGCGCCCATGAGAAAGCAGGCGTCGCCGTAGGAATAGAAGCGATAGCCCGTTGCGATCGCATGCGCATACGCGGCTTTCATCGCCTCGAGCCCGCTGAAGGCGCTGACCAGCATGAACAACGTCGAGCGCGGCAGGTGAAAATTGGTCATCAGCGCGTCGACGGCGCGGAAGCGGGCGCCGGGCGTGATGAAGATCGCCGTGTCGCCGGAAAAGGGGCGAATGCAGCCGGCTTCGTCAGCGGCGCTCTCGAGAACGCGCGCCGAGGTCGTACCGACCGAGACGATCCGCCCGCCGGCGGCGCGCGTCCCGTTCAGCGCGTCGGCAGTGGCTGCGTCGATCGCGCCCCACTCGCTGTGCATGACGTGGTTTTCGGTGTCCTCCGCCTTCACCGGCAGGAAGGTCCCCGCCCCGACGTGAAGCGTGACCCGATGCAGCGTTACGCCGCGCGCCGCAATGCGCTCGATCAGTCCCGGCGTGAAATGAAGCCCGGCGGTCGGCGCGGCGACAGCGCCGTCGCGCGCGGCGAACATGGTCTGGTAGTCGAAACGATCTTTCTCCTCGGGCGGCCGGCGCGCGGCGATATAGGGCGGCAGCGGCGGCGCGCCGACCCGATCGATCGCCTCGTCGAGCGCAGCGCCGGCGAAGTCGAACCGCAGCGCGACCTCGCCCGCCTCGCCTTTCTCCTCGACCTCGGCGGCGAGGGTGGCGAGCAGGCAGGCCGAACTCTCGCGCGTCTCGCCGAAATGGATGCGCTCGCCAACCCGAAGCTTCTTGGCCGGCTTGACCAGGGCGCGCCAACGGCAGTCGTCAAGCCGCTTGATCAGCGTGGCCTCGACGCCTGCGACCGCCTCGCCACGCACGCGGACGCCGGCCAGCCGCGCGGCGATCACCTTGGTGTCGTTGACCACGAGCGCGTCGCCGGGCCGGAGAAAATCCGGCAGGTCCGAGACGCGCGCGTCCGTCAGCGCGCCGTCCCGCGCGACGACCAGCATCCGCGCGCTGTCGCGCGGCGAGGCGGGCGTGAGCGCGATGCGCTCGGGCGGAAGCTCAAAGTCGAAAGCGTCGACGCGCATGGGATCAGGGTCGCGCCATCCCAAACGACGAAAACAGACATGGCCAGGTCGGGCCCGGCCATGGAATTCGTCGTCGAATATAGGACGTGCTCAGCTCAGCGTCGCCTTGACGATCTTGTCGGGTTCGCGCACCGGCTCGCCGCGCTTGACCTTGTCGACGTTCTCCATGCCGGACGTCACCTTGCCCCACACCGTGTACTGGCGGTCGAGGAAGCGGGCGTCGTCGAAGCAGATGAAGAACTGCGAATTGGCCGAGTCCGGGCTCTGCGCGCGCGCCATCGACACCGTGCCACGCACATGCGGCTCGGCGTTGAACTCCTGCTTGAGGTTCGGGTACTTCGAGCCGCCCGTGCCGGTCCCGTTCGGGCAGCCGGTCTGGGCCATGAAGCCGTCGATCACCCGGTGAAAGACGATGCCGTCGTAGAAGCCTTCGTTGACGAGCTTCTTGATGTGGGCGACGTGGCTCGGCGCGATGGCCGGGTTCATCTCGATAACGACCGGGCCCTTGGTCGTCTCGAGGGTCAGCGTATTGCCTTCGCTCATGTCCGAACTCCTATTTCGACGAACCCGCCATTATCAGTGAGACAATCTTGTCCGGATTCGTCACCGTGCCGTTGTTGGCCTCCGTACCGGCCTTGATCTTGTCGACCGCGTCCATGCCCGACACGACCTCGCCGAAGGCCGTGTACTGGCCGTCGAGGAAGCCTGAATCCTTGGTCACGATGAAGAACTGCGAATTGGCCGAGTCCGGGTCGCTCGCGCGCGCCATGCCGAGGATACCACGCTTGAAATGGGTCGCGTTGAACTCGGCCGGGATGTTGGGAAGGTCCGAGCCGCCCGACCCGGTTCCGGTGGGGTCGCCGGTCTGGGCCATGAAGCCCGGAATGACGCGATGGAACACGATGCCGTCGTAGAAGCCGCGCTTCACCAGCGTCTCGATCTGCGCGACATGCTTCGGCGCCCAGTCGGGCCGGAGCCGGATGACCACCTTGCCGCCGTTCTTGAGAGTCATGACGACGGTGTTGTCAGCGTCCTCGCTCGCCGCCCAAGCGGTCCCCGCGACCAGGAGCGGAAGCGCAAACGCCGTGCGGCGGCTGAAAATCAACATGTAAAGCCTCGGAATGTGCGCGGCCGATCGCCGCGCGCGGCTCAATAGCAGGTTGAAAGCCCATTGCAACCGCCACGAACGCCGGGGCGAAGCCGGCCTTGCGCCAATGGCTTTATTTATTGCGTCTTGGAACAATCCCAATCTTGCCCTTTTCGCGCATTCGCTCCAAGATGATCGTTCGAGAAGCATCGGCTTCCGAGCGGGCGGCCGGGGCTCTCCATAAACGCGTCCGAGGTTCGATGAACAGCATCCGATTTGCCATCTTGGGATTTGCCGCGCTGTTGGCGACGCCGCTCGCCGCAGAGCCATTGACGCGCAGTTGCGACTACAACGGCCTCGGAAAGCTCGGGTCGCTCACCATCGACTTCGACGCAGCCGCCCGTTCAGTGCGGGTGACGACGCAGGACGGACGCGTGTACCGCTATCAGGACGGCGTGACCGGACGGATCGCGCCGGCGGCATCCGACGACGATCTCGGACCCGTCCAGCAATTCGTCAACTTGCGGCCGGATCGGGTCGAGGTCGGCTTCCGCTGGCTCGACGACGGCTCGACCGGCCACCTGGCGTATTTCGACCCGGACGCGTTCAGGAACCCAGCCAAGCGATGTGTGTGGCGGTCGCTCTGGGTCTTCGCGACCGGCTGAACGCGGCGGTTCCCGAGGGCGGCCTTTCCATCGATCGGAGTCCGGGCTGGGAACCGCAACAGATCCCGAGCGGGTCCCCCTTTGCCCCGTCACCGGCCGACCGGCGGTCAGACGGGTGCAGTGGGTCACGGCGCGTCTGCTGACCGATTTGTGGCGCATCGAGTTTGGCGCGGACGTGCGCCCGAGTTTCGCCGGAGTGGACCGCTTCGGCTTGTGGGAGTCGCCGACCGGGCTCTATTTCTTCGACCCGCCTTGCCAAGGCGACAGCACGTTCTATGGGGGCATGTCCGCCTGGCAGAAGCGGCAGCGCCTCATCCCCAAGTCGGCGCTTCGCCAGGAATTCGGCATCGCGGCGAAGGCGATCCCGGCCGGCGCCCGTGTGTTGGATGTCGGTTGCGGCTCCAGCGTTTTCCGCAACGTCGTCCCGCACGCCGACTACACCGGCATCGACCCTCATCTCGCTGAGGCCTCCGCGGTCGACGAACTCCGGGCGGAGACGCTGAGCGCACATCTCGTCGAGCGCGCCGGATATTACGACGCCGTCTGCTGCTTCCAGGTGCTCGAACACGTGCGCGACCCTAAGCAGTTCTTCGCCGAAATCGTTCGCGCGGCAAAGCCGAACGGCCTTCTTTGCGTGGGCGTTCCGCATGTGCCCTCGGCGCTCAGCCGCATTCCCAACTTTCTCATCAACGCCCCACCGCACCATCTGACCTGGTGGACCGAGACTGCGCTGGTCGAACTCGCCGGGGGCGCCGGCGCGGTCTTCGAGAGCGTCGAACGCGCGCCGTGGGGACGAGGCGATTCGTTCGTCTACTGGCGTCTACTGGCTCGAGCGTTGCTCGCCGCTCAAGTGTCGAGACGTCTTTTATCGAGGGGCGGTCAAATGGCACGCCGCGACGCTTGCCGGTTTTGCGCTCGGAACCGTCGCCAATGCGCTCTTCGGACCGCCGAAGCGGATGGTGGACGAAGGGGCGGGGCTGATGATGTTCGCCCGGGCGCCGTCGGCGCGGGACTCCTGAGAACGTTGCCGGTTCGGTCAATCCCCCTCCGAATTCGGCCCAAAAACATCTCGCTCTCGGTCCCCCGCCGACAATCCGGTTTCCCTGCTAGCAGGGAATTTTTTTGCGCCGCGTCGGCGCTCCATTCCGGAAAGTCCTGCAATGTCATGTCGTTGCCGGCTTTACAACCCACCGGTTGCGGGCCGGAGCAGTCGCGGAACAGGGAATTTCAAGTGACCGGAACAGGGAGTTATCAGGCGCTTTCCGAGCGGATCAGGGAATTAACAGGCGGGCGAAAACGGGGCGCACGATCGAGCGCGGCCGGGTTGTAAAGCGCGGTCGTAATTCCACTCCCCGCGGGTGGAAAAGCCTGCCCCCGGGCGAAAACCCAGGGACGGCCTCCTGTGAGCGGTCGGACGAGGGGCCGCCCGCTCGGCTCGTGCAAAAATCATCTTGCTGCAAATCAGCCGATCGGACTGCGGCGCGTGACGACGATGTCCTGCGGAGCGTTGACGCGATAGCGGATCCCCGCCCAGTCGATCGTCCGCGACAGCGGCGCGCCCGCGGCGCTGAGGGCGTGGGCGCGCCGCCAGACCGGCCGGAGAAGGCGCTCCGCCCGCCATCGCCGGTCGTCGCGGGGACCTTCGAGCCCATTCCACAGCGCCTTCTGCAGGCTGCGCCGCAGGACGGTCCGGATTTCGGCGAGCGCGACGAGCGCGGCGAGCGCCGCCCAGGCCCAGCCGACGCCCGCCGCGAGACTGGGAGCGAGCAGGGCGAGAGCGACGATCGGGACCCATAGGACGACCACCGCGACCGCCCAGTCCCGCCAATTATGCAAATAAACGATACGGTACTGGCGCACGCCGAATTCCAGGAACCCGCGCCAACTGCAGGCGATCGGCGACAGGACGAGGCCCTGGCGCGGCGCGTGCGCGAGGAAGCCGGCCCGCTGCAGCGCGATGGACATCTGCTCGTCGTCGCTGATCGCGCCGCGCCAATAGTCCTCGATTCGGATCGCCTCGAGCGTGGCGCGGCGCATCGCGACGCTGCCCCCCAGACGATCGTCAGCGCCAAAGCGCCGCGCGGCAACGCCGCGAGCGCGTTGTTGGCCGCGGCGAGCGCGGCCGAGCTCCAGCGGTCGTCGACCGGCGTCATCCAGCGATAGCCGGTCGCCACCGGTCGGCCGGAATTGACCAGAACGGCGACAAGCCGCGGCAGCCAAAGCGGCGTCGGCAGCGTGTCGGCGTCGATGAAGGCGACGACCTCGTCCTCAGGCGGCAGGCGCGAGAGCGCGGCGAGCTGGTTCCACACCTTCTGCCCGGCGTTCTCGGCGACGCCGGCGACGGTCACCTCGAGCGGCGGCCCGGCCTCGCGCGCCGCGGCCGAAAGAATGGCGAACGCCGGATCGCCCTCGCTTTCGACGGCTGCGACGATCCGATAGCGCCGGTAATCCTGCGCCCGCAACCGCGGGATGAGCCCGGCGAGATTCGCCGCCCCGCGGACCGGGAGAATGACCGCGACGTTCGGCTGCTCGCCGGGGTCCTCCGGCCGCGGCAGACCCCAGCGGAACGCTGCGAGGGCGCAGGTCGAGACGAGGCTTTGCGCGCCCCACAGGGCGAGCGCCGCTCCGGCCGCGACCGCCGACACGGCCTTCCGCCGCCGCGACCCTATTCCGCCGCGACCTTCGGCAGGTGGGCGAGCGAAGCCTCCAGTTCCTTCGGGTCGTAGTCCATGTCCTTGAGCTTGCCGGTGAAATAGTCGGTGTAAGCCTGCATGTCGAAATGGCCGTGGCCGGACAGGTTGAACAAAATCGTGGTCGACTTGCCCTCCTCGCGCGCCTTCAGCGCCTCGTCGATCGCGGCGCGCACCGCATGGTTCGACTCCGGCGCCGGCACGATCCCCTCCGTGCGGGCGAACAGGACGCCGGCCTCGAAGCACGGATTCTGGTGATAGGCGCGCGCCTCGATCAGGCCGAGCTCCTTGCAGTGGCTGACCAGCGGCGACATGCCGTGATAGCGCAGGCCGCCCGCATGGAAGCCCGGCGGGATGAACTCCGATCCCAGCGTATGCATCTTGACCAGCGGGGTCAGATGCGCGGTGTCGCCGAAGTCGAAGGCGTAGATTCCGCGGGTCAGCGACGGGCAGGCCGCGGGCTCGACCGCGATCACCCGCACATCCTTCTTGTCGCGCAGCTTCTTGCCGATGAACGGGAAGGCGATGCCAGCGAAATTGGAGCCGCCTCCGGCGCAGGCGATCACCACGTCGGGGTAGGCGTCGGCCTGCTCCATCTGCTCGATCGCCTCGATTCCGATCACCGTCTGGTGCAGAAGCACGTGGTTCAGCACGGAGCCCAGGGCGTATTTTGTGTCGGGGCTCTTGGCCGCGATCTCGACCGCCTCCGAAATGGCGATACCCAGACTGCCGGGCGAATCCGGGTGCGCGGCGAGAATGGCGCGGCCGGACTCGGTCTCCTCGCTCGGGCTCGCGACGCACTTCGCCCCGTAAGTCTCCATCAACGCCCGCCGATAGGGCTTCTGTTGATAGGAGACCCTGACCATGTAGACCTTGACCTCGAGCCCAAACAGAGCGCCGGCGAAGGCGAGCGAGGAGCCCCACTGCCCTGCCCCGGTCTCGGTCGAGAGCTTCGTTACGCCTTCCTGCTTGTTGTAGAAGGCTTGGGCGACCGCGGTGTTGGGCTTGTGGCTGCCGGCCGGGCTCACGCCCTCGTATTTGTAGAAGATGCGTGCGGTCGTGCCGAGCGCCTTCTCGAGGCCGTGCGCGCGATAGAGCGGCGTCGGCCGCCACATCCGATAGATGTCGCGCACCGGCTTCGGGATCTCGATGTGCCGCTCGGTCGAAACCTCCTGGCCGATCAGCGCCATCGGGAACAGCGGAGAGAGATCGGCGGGACCGATCGGGCCGCCATGGCCCGGGTGCAGCACCGGCGGAGGCGGCGCCGGGAGATCCGCCGCAATGTTGTACCAGGCGTGCGGAATCCGGTCCTCGCCCATCGTATACTTGCTTTGCTCGCTCATGCCGCCTCCCACGGGACAGACGCCGGATCACATGGCGCACGACGCTACATGAGGCGCGGGCGAGGATGAAAGACCTTTTTTGTCGCGGACGCGCCGCTTGACAGGGCGGCGAACGCTGCGCCATCAGGCGCGGTCGGCCCCGGAGAGCCGAGGGCTGGCCGAGGACATGACGTTTTTGAAGTACCTGCGCTACCGGCTGGAATACGCCGGCTTTCGCCTTGTCGAAGGCGTGGCGCGCGCGCTGCCGCTGGAGGTCGCCTCGCGGGCGTCGGGGCTGGCGTGGCGCCTGATCGCCCCGCGCCTCTACCGGCAGGAGCGCGTGATGCGCAACCTCGCCCTCGCCTATCCCGAGATGTCGAAGGCCGAGCGGAAGAAACTCGCCGCCGACATGTGGGCGAACCTCGGCCGCACCTTCGCCGAATCGTTCCACCTCGAGCGGATCGCGTCCGAGGGCCGGGTGACGTTCGAGTCCGAGGAGTTGATGGACGCGCTCGCCCGCGGCGGCCCATGCGTGGTGTGCGGTCTGCACCTCGGCAATTGGGAACTCGTCGCCTACGCCAGCAAGCGCATGGGCGTCCCGTTCACCGGCGTCTATCAGCGCATGAGCAACCCCTATGTCGACGCCGAAACCCGCCAGATGCGGGCCTTCCTCTACCGGGGCGGGCTCCTGCCGAAGACCCCGGTGACGGCCCGTTCGCTCTTGAAGGCGGCCAAGGGCGGCGGCTATCCGGCCTTTCTCGCCGACCTGCGCGACGACCGCGGCGCCTCCGTGCCGTTCTTCGGCCACCCGGCGCGCTCCAACGTCTTCCCCGCCCTGCTCGCCCGCACGACCGGGCTGCCGCTCTACGCCGGCGCGGCCTACCGCCTGCCGAACGTGCGCTTCCGCATCAGGGCGACGCGCGTGCCGATCCCGGAGACCAACGACCGCGACGCCGACGCGCTCGCGGCGACCGCGTCGCTCCAGGCGCAGTTCGAGGCCTTCATCCGCGAGGCGCCCGAGCAATGGATGTGGGCCCACCGCAAGTGGGACTAGAACGTGATGAAATGGGTTCGCGCCAGTTCACCCTCACCCTGCCGCTTCGCGGCTTCCCTCTCCCGGCGGGCTACGACATTCACACATCTCAAATCGCCGCGCGGACCCCTTCCCCAGCTTGCTGGGGAAGGTGGCGCGAAGCGCCGGATGGGGGTGCGGCCCACCGCTTCGGACCAAGTCGGATTGCGCGACCGTCGCCGCGGACCTTCGCCGGATCATTCCTGCTTTCCACACCCCATCCGGCTTTCAGCCACCTTCCCCGCTTCGCGGAGAAGGGGAAACCCGTCGTCGCGATGAGTCCCATAGAAGGTGTCGCGAATTCGACTTGTGTGAATCCGATAGCCGGGCGGGAGAGGGGCGACTCTTCCCCCCCCCAGGGGGAAGGTGGCCGCGTAAGCGGCCGGATGAGGGCTTTGGGCGCAATTCGATCAGAATTCATCCTGCTCCCGCCATCGGCCTCAGAAGACCTTCGGCCTCGTTCCCGGCTCCCATGCGCACACCTTCGCCTGCGCGTTGACCCAGCACCCGCCTTGACGGAGCACCGTGCCGAGAAAGGCCTCAGCGTGATTGCTGTTCGGTTCGCGGTTCCAGTACGCCGAGCCTTTGCCGCCCGCCGGATCGAGGAAGACATAGGCGAAGTAGCGTGAACGGGTGCGCTCGCCCGCCCCGATGGAGAAGCTGCCGTCGGACTGGATCATAATGTTGCAAGAGCCGTCGAGATATGTGCGAGCGCCGACGCTGAGGTAACAGTCTCCTTGGGCCGCTTGCGCGGCGTGGGAGGCGGCGCACAGGCTGAGCGCGACGATGAATCTGAACGCCAGGCGCATTGCCCACCCCATGTCTGTCTCGAACTTCGGCGAGTTGAGCACTATCGCGTCGGCGCGTCGGCGCTCCCGCCACTGGGACCGTCATTCCTCCTTGTAACCGAATTCGGGCATACCTTGCTCGGCGCCATAATACCGGTAAGGCAGGAATTTCCCCGACATCACGAGCTGGACACGGTCCCCCTTCTCGTGAGGGAGTTGTTCCAATCGAAGATCGAAGTCGATCGCCGACATGATGCCGTCGCCGAACTCTTCCTCGATCAACGCTTTCAATGCCGGTCCGTTGATCATGACCATTTCATAAAATCTGTAGATCAGCGGATCGGACGGGGGCATCGGCGTCCCGCGCATCGGGACTTCGTTCAGGACGCGCTCTTCGGCTTCCGAGAGCCCGAACAGGACGGTTGCCCGCTTCGCCAGCGGTTTGGGCAGCTTCATCTGGCCAAGGATCGCGCCGACAACCAATATCGGCGACATTCCGCCGATGTTGTCGGTGATGTGCTTCCAACTCCAACGTCTTTCACGCTTGAGGTCGAGCATCTTCTCCGTGAGATCGGCGCGCTTCATGTCCATCTCCTCTCAAGCGACGACGGCGGTTGGTTGCTGCAATTGTTGCACGATCTCCTCGCTCGTCCAGAGCGTCGGCGCCAAGAAGCGCAAATTTGTCATGGCGGCCGGATATCCGCCGCGCTCCGGCGCTCTCGGGCAAGCCGCGGCGTCGCGAACGACTGCCGCCTGGAATCCCTGCTCGAGCAGCTCGCGAAAATGCAAGATTGGGCCGCGGGAAGCTGGCGATACTTCATTCAGTCACCGGACTGCCCGCCCTCCGTGCGGCCGAACGGCCCAGGGCGATAGCTCGGCTCCAACGCGGGCCGCGACCGGCGACGGCGCCGACCAGCCGCGACCCGCGCCCGCTGGGCCCGGGCGACGGTCCAAGGCGAGGTTGGATGCAGAGATAACGGGAAATGAAACAAGTGTCACTGGTTTCCCGAGGCGGCAATCCAAGGCGAGTATGCATGCGGAGATAATAGGAAATAAAACAAGTGTCACCGATTTCAGCTAGCGATTCGCTCGCCGCGCCGCAGCGCTCCAGGCCCAGTTCGAGGCCTTCATTCGCGAGGCGCCCGAGCAATGGATGCGGGGCCACCGCAAGCGGGATTAGCCCACCGCGGCAAGGGGCGGCGCGGAGGGGGTCAATCGAGGAACGACCGCACGAAATCGGTCGCCGGCCGCTCGCGGATCTCGGCCGGGGCGCCGATCTGCTCGATCCGGCCGCCGTTCAGGATCGCGACCCGGTCGGCGACTTCCATCGCCTCCGGCTGGTCGTGGGTCACAAACACTGTCGTGAGCCCGGTGCGGTCGTGGATGTCGCGCAGCCACTTGCGCAGGTCCTTGCGCACTTTGGCGTCGAGCGCCCCGAAAGGTTCGTCGAGCAGCAGCACGCGCGGCGTGATGGCGAGCGCGCGGGCGAGCGCGACGCGCTGGCGCTGTCCGCCCGACAATTGCGACGGGTAGCGCTTCTCGAAGCCCGGAAGCTGCATCATGTCGAGGAGTTCCGACACGCGCGCGGCGATCGCCGCCCTCGACGGGCGCAGCCGCCGCGGGCGAACGGTCAGCCCATAGGCGATATTGTCGAACACGGTCATGTGTCGAAACAGAGCATAGGACTGGAATACGAACCCGACCCGGCGCTCCTGAACCGACAACCGGCCGGCGTCCTCGCCGCCCAGTCGGATCGTGCCGCCCGACGCCGAATCGAGGCCGGCGAGCAGGCGCAGGAGCGTCGTCTTGCCCGACCCCGACGGCCCGAGCAGCGCCAACAGCTCGCCCGGCGCGATGTCGAGGTCGATCCGGTCGAGAATGACCTGCGCGCCATAGGCCTTGGTCAGCGCCCCGACAGAGATGCCGTGCGCCGGGCCGAACGCGCCGGCGGAGCGCCCATGCGAGGGCGCGAGCGCCGAGATCGGCTCGGCCGCGAGATCAAAGGACATCGTGTGCGCCTGCCCCTCGCTCGAAAAGGGTCTTAAGGCCGAGCGTGACCAGGGCCAGAAGCGCAAGGAGCGAGGCGAGCGAGAAAGCGGCTGCGATACTGTACTCATTGTAAAGGATCTCCACCTGCAGCGGGATGGTGTTGGTGAGGCCGCGAATGTGGCCCGAAACGACCGAGACGGCGCCGAATTCCCCCATCGCGCGGGCGTTGGTGAGCAAGACGCCGGTGAGCAGCGCCCATTTCACGTTCGGCAGCGTGACCGTTCGAAAGACGGTGAGCCCGCTCGCCCCGAGCGTCAGGGCGGCTTCCTCTTCGGCGGTCCCCTGGCTCTGCATCAGCGGCGCGACCTCGCGCGCGACGAATGGAAAAGTGACGAACAGGGTCGCCAGGACGATGCCCGGCACGGCGAAAATGATCTGGACGCCGTGCGCGGCGAGCCATGTCCCGAACAGGCCCTGCGCGCCGAACAAGAGGACGAACACCAGGCCCGAGACGACCGGCGACACCGAGAACGGCAGGTCGATCAGGGTGGTGAGGACGTTCTTGCCGCGGAACTGGAACTTCGAGATCGCCCAGGCGGCCGAGAGGCCGAAGCCCGTGTTGAGCGGCACGACGATCGCGGCGACGAGGAGCGTGAGAAAGACAGCCGCGCGCGCGTCCGGGTCCGCGAGCGCGGACAGGTAACCGTCCCAGCCTTTGCGCGAGGCTTCGACGCCGACGACAATCAGCGGCGCAAGCAGGAAGAGGCTGAGAAAGCCGACAGTCACGGCGATCAGCGTCCATCGCGCCGGCGCCGCTTCGTCGGCGACCGGCGCCGCAAGACGCAGGGTCGGGGCGACGTCGGACGTTGCTGATCTAGCCACGACCGAGGCTCCGCCGGGTCCAGGCCTGCGCCGCGTTGATCGCGAGCAGCATGACGAACGACAGCCCGAGCATGATCGCGGCGATCGCGGTCGCGCCGGCGTAGTCGTACTCCTCCAGCTTCACCACGATCAGCAGCGGCGCAATTTCGGAGACGTAGGGCACGTTGCCGGCGATGAAGATGACCGATCCGTACTCGCCGACGCCGCGGGCGAAAGCGAGCGCGACGCCGGCGAGCAGCGCCGGCGCCAACTCAGGGATGACGACGCGCCAGATCGTCCGCCACCGGCTCGCGCCCAGCGTCGCCGAGGCCTCCTCCTGCTCCCGCTCGAGCACCCCGATAATCGGCTCGACGGTGCGCACGACGAACGGCAGGCCGACAAAAACGAGCGCGACCAGAATGCCCCAGGGCGTATAGGCGACCTTCAGGCCGAGCTTCGCCAGCCCCGCGCCGATCCAGCCGTTCGGCGCGTAGAGCGTCGAGAGCGCGATGCCGGCGACCGCGGTCGGCAGCGCGAAGGGCAGATCCACCATGGCGTCGAACAGACGCCGTCCGGGGAAGTCGTAGCGGGTCAGGGTCCAGGCGATCGCCCCGCCGAAGACAAGGTCGACGAGCGCCGCGGCGATCGACATGCCGAACGTCACCCTCAGCGAGGCGAGCACGCGCGGCTGAAGGGCGATGTTCAGGATGCCGCCGAAGCCGAGCGTCGAGGCCTTGAGGACCAGCGCGCCGAGAGGAACGAGCACGATGACCGCCAGATAGACCAGCGTCGCCGTCATCGTCGGCGCGAAGCCGGGCAGCGCGCTCGGCGACTTGAGCGGCCTGCCGGCGGCCGCGAAGGACCGCGTCAATGCAGGGCCTTCACAATGTCGTCGAACACGCCGCCGTCGGCGAAGAACTTCGCCTGCGCCTTTGTCCAGCCGCCGTAAGTTCCGTCCACCGTGATCAGGTCGAGCTTGGGGAAGCGCGCGAGGTCTTCCTTGTCGGCATATTCGGGGCTCGACGGGCGGAGGTAGTTCTTGGCGATCAGCTTCTGCGCCTCGGGCGTATAGAGGTAGTTGAGATAGGCCTCGGCGACCTTGCGCGTGCCTTTGGCGTCGACGTTGCCGTCGACCAGCGAGACCGGCGGCTCGGCCAGAATTGACAGCGACGGCGCGATGATCTCGAACTGGTCCTTGCCGAATTCCTGGAACGCCAGGAAAGCGTCGTTCTCCCAAGCGATCAGCGCGTCGCCGAGGCCGCGCTGAGCGAAGGTGATGGTGGAGCCGCGCGCGCCGGTGTCGAGGACCGGGGCGTTCTTGTAGATGCCGGCGACAAAGTCTTTGGTCTTGGCCTCGTCGCCGCCGAATTTCTTCAGCCCATAGCCCCAGGCCGCCAAAAAATTCCAGCGTGCGCCGCTGGAGGTCTTGGGGTTCGGCGTGATGACGGAAACCCCTGGCTTCACCAGATCGTCCCAGTCGTGGATGCCCTTGGGATTGCCCTTGCGCACCAGAAGCACGATCGTCGAGGTGTAGGGCGACGAATTGTTCGGCAGGCGCTTCTGCCAGTTGGCCGGGATTTTCCCGGTCTTGGCGGCGATCGCGTCGATGTCGGCGGAGATCCCGAGCGTGACGACGTCGGCGGCGAGGCCATCGATCACCGCGCGCGCCTGAGCGCCGGAGCCGCCGTGGGAGGCCTGCACTGTCACCGTTTCGCCGGTCTTGGCCTTCCAATCGGCCGAGAAGGCCGCGTCGACCGCCTTGTAGAGCTCGCGAGTTCGGATCGTAGGACACGTTCAAGAGCGTCGTGTCCGCCTGCGCAGCGCCGGCCGCAAGACCTCCGGCGACAATGGCGACACAGGCCAGCGACGTCATTGGCCGCCGGAAGGAAGTCTGCCTATCCAGGAATATTTGCATGTCGTGTCCGTGGAGTTATCAATATACTAAGTTAATGGTATTTATAACTCCTAGCACTCCCTGGCAAGGCAAACTCTGCGGCGGGTCCTTCGTCGCGCCTGGGGTCAGCGGTCCGTTGGGAAGCTCACGCCTGGGGCGCCGCCAACCGCGGAAAACGCCCCTGACCTCGCCGTAACGCATTGAAAAGGCTAGATTCGGAAGAGAGAATCCAAGGAATTCGAAGGAATTCCAACCCTCCTCCGGCCGGCGTTTCGCGGACGCCCGATGCGCCGCTGGGGAGGCCTGAGGACATCCAAATCGAGCTGGCCGGGGCGGCCCCTTCGGATGCAGCGCGCGGCGGTCTCTCGACCCAGGCTTGATCACAACGGTCGCCCAGCCGATCATGGCGCGTCTCGTTGACCGACCGAGAGAGGAACCCCATGCGAATCGACTCGCCCGAAAGCGTCGGGATGAACGGCGCGCGCCTCAAGCGCATCGACGCCTGCATGCAGGCCTATGTCGACCGCGGGACTTACGCCGGCGTCAGCACCTTGATCGCGCGCGGCGGCCGGATCGTCCATGCCTGGTGGTACGGCTGGCAGGACAAGGAGGCGCTGACGCCGATGGCGGCGGACACGATCTTCCGCCTCTATTCGATGACCAAGCCGATCGTCTGCACGGCCCTGATGACCTTCCTCGAGGAGGGCCGCATCCGGCTCGTCGATCCGGTCGCCGCTTACCTGCCGGCTTTTGGGCGCCCAAAGGTCCTCGCCGCCGACGGCGCGCTCGTCGACCCGGTCCGGCCGATCTTCGTCGCGGACCTGATGGCGCACACGAGCGGCCTCACCTACCACTTCCTCGAAGACTTGCCGGTCAGGAGGATGTGCGCCACGGCGAAACTCCTAAGCCCGAAGCCTTCGCTCAAAGAGGGGATCGACGATCTTGCGCAGCTTCCGCTCGCCTTCCAGCCGGGATCGCGCTGGCAATACAGCGTCGGGATTGACGTTGCGGCGCGCATCCTCGAGATCGTCTCGGGCCGGCCGCTCGCCAGGGTCCTGCGCGAGCGGCTGTTCGAGCCGCTCGGCATGGTTGACACGGCCTTCGAGGTTCCCGCCGCCAAGCGCCCCCGGCTCGCCGCGATGTACGGGCGGCCGGACATCATGCTACCGGGGACGACGTCCAGCCTCGCCCTCGAGGCGTGGCAGGAGGGCTTCAACGAGCGGCTCGACGTCTCCGCCACCTACCCGGTCGACGCTCCCGACACGTTCATCCGCGGCGGCCATGGCCTGTTCGGCACGATCGGCGACTATTTCCGCTTCGCTCAGATGCTGGCCAACGGCGGCGCGCTCGACGGGACGCGCGTCATCGGCCGCAAGACGCTTGCGCTCATGCACATGAACCGCGTGCCGCCCGGATTGCTTCCGCTCGAGATCGGCGGCCTGCCCCTACTCGGCTACGGCTTCGGCCTCGGCTCGCGGGTCGCCATGGACGTCGCGCTGACTTCGGCGCCGGGCTCGGTTGGCGAGTTCGGCTGGTCGGGCGCCGCCAAAACGCACTACTGGGCCGACCCTCAGGAGCGGATGGTCGGACTGTTCATGACCCAGTCGATGCTGAGCTTCGACCTGCCCGAACTGGACCTGCGCGCCCTCGCCTACCAGGCGATCGACGACTGAGGGAGGCGACGGCCGCTCGCCGGGCGTGACAAATTCCCTGTTCCCGCATGTCCTGTCGCGGCGGCGCCTCTCGGCTGCCGAGAAAAGTCGATTTGAATTCAGGGCGTTCCTGAATTGCAATCCGCCGATTGTGGAGGGCGGACCAACCGTACGAACCGAATCAGCTACTTAGTCTTGGTGAGAGCGGTGGGAATCGAACCCACGACCCTCTGATTAAAAGTCAGAACTCGCGAAACAGAAACGAGAAGCTGAAAAACTGGCGCACGGTGCACCGATCTCTGCTGGGGGTCGCGGCAATGAAGGTGGCGATCGGCAAGCTTCTCGCGACCTCGGAATGAACTGGACCCTATTCGTGGGACCACGGGAGGTCGGATTTAAGGTGTAATCTCGCCTGCCCTTGTCTTTCATGAATCAAGCCGTTTCTTGCTGCTTCTGCCTCTGCTGTGGGTATGTGGGCAACGCGTTTGCGTTGTCCAAGCGAAGCGGCATATCCACAGCCCTCGCCGCCGCCTCGGTCTTGTCCATGCCGGCGCGCCACACCGCCATCGGCATCTGGTTGTTCATCGCCTGGTGCGGGCGCCGAAAGTTGTAAAAGGTCATCCAGGAGCCGATGCCGGCCCGCGCCTCGCGGCCGTCGGCGTAGGCTTTCAGATGCACCTCTTCATACTTGATGGAGCGCCACAGCCGTTCGATGAAGATGTTGTCCATGAAGCGGCCGCGTCCGTCCATCGAAATCGCGACGCCAGCCGCCGCGAGCTTGCCGACGAAAGCCTCGGCGGTGAAAGTGGAGCCCTGATCGGTATTGAAAATCCTCGGCTTTCCGAACCGAAGCAGCGCCTCCTCCAGCGCCGCCGCGCAGAAGCTCGCGTCGTTGGTGTTCGACAGCCGCCACGCCAGAACCGCCCGGCTGGCCCAGTCGATGATCGCCACCAGATAGAGGAAGCCGCACGCCATCGGGATGTAAGTCACGTCGGCCGCCCACACATGGTTCGGCTCGGTGATCGCCAGGCCGCGCAGGAGATAGGGATAGATCTTGTGGCCGAGGGCGGCCTTGCTCGTGCCGGGACGCGGAACCAGCGCCTCGATCCCCATCGTGCGCATCAGACGCCGCACCCGCTTGCGGTTGACTCCGCAGCCCTCCTTGTTGAGTTCAAACGTCATCCGACGCGATCCGTAGAACGGCAGCTCCAGATGCAGTTCGTCGATCCGCCGCATCACCGCCAGATCGTCCGCCCCGGGCTCTGGCTTGGGGCGATAGATCCCCGAGCGCGCCACATTCAGCAGCACGCATTGCCGACGAACCGACAAATCCGCCGGGCGCTCCACCATCGCCCTTCGATCGGGCGCGCTCATCGCCCTGGCCTCCTGGCCAAGAAATCCCGTTCAACCGTCAGCTGGCCGATCTTGGCGTAAAGCCTGGCCGCCTCACGTTCGCGCTCCTCCTCGCCATCGCCCGAAACGCTCGCCCCGCGCGCGAACAGGCTCGCGACATTGTCGAGAACCTGCTTCTTCCAGGCATAAATCTGGTTCGGATGCACCCCGTGCCGCTTCGCCAGATCCGGAACCGTCGCATCCTCGCGAAGCGCCTCGAGCGCAACCTTCGCCTTGAACGCCGCATCAAACTTCTTGCGTGACTTCATCATTTTCTCGCTCCGTCGGTTGCGACAGAGCAGGACATTTCACACCTTACCCAATGGTCCTAAATCCGGGGTCCAGTTCAGAATTCCCCGTTTATTTATCTTGCTTGATTCCGCACCATTGCTAAACCGATCCGTGCGCGAGGCGGATGGCTCCTCGCTCAATTGAGTGGGTAAGGCTGGTTTTGGGTTGGCTTGGGGAGCGATTGGTTGGGATCGAGTTTATCGTGGGGCGATGCGAGACACCGATCTTTTCCAGTTGGCCCTTGGGTTGAAGTCGCCTTGGATAGTGACGCGAGCCGAGTTTGCGATCTCGGATGGCCGGCTCGATTTGTACGTGGATTTTGGGCGCGGGAGCCGGTTCGCCTGCGCGGAGTGCGGCGGCGAGGGTTGCGCGGTTCACGACACGAAGGACGAGACGTGGCGGCATCTGGACTTCTTCCAGCATCGCACGCTGTTGCACGCTCGTGTGCCGCGCGTGCGCTGTCCGAAATGCGGAGTGCGCAAGGCCGCCACGCCATGGGCTCGAGCGGGTTCCGGGTTCACGTTGTTGTTCGAGGCCTACGTGCTGGCGCTGGCCAAGGCGATGCCGATCGCGAATGCGGCCAAGCGGCTCGGCGAGCACGACACGCGCTTGTGGCGGATCGTCGACCATTCCGTGTGGCAGGCGGTGGAGGCGCTGGATTTGTCTGAGGTGCGGCGCATCGCCGCCGACGAAACCTCGGCGCGGCGCGGCCACGATTACATCAGCCTGTTCGTCGACATGGCGCAGCGCAAAGTCGTCTACGTGGCCGACGGCAAGGACGCCGCGACGGTGAAGGAATTCGCCGATTTCCTGGAGGCGCATGGCGGCAAGTGAACTGGACCCCGGATTTAGGACCATTGGGTAAGGTGTGAAATGTCCTGCTCTGTCGCAACCGACGGAGCGAGAAAATGATGAAGTCACGCAAGAAGTTTGATGCGGCGTTCAAGGCGAAGGTTGCGCTCGAGGCGCTTCGCGAGGATGCGACGGTTCCGGATCTGGCGAAGCGGCACGGGGTGCATCCGAACCAGATTTATGCCTGGAAGAAGCAGGTTCTCGACAATGTCGCGAGCCTGTTCGCGCGCGGGGCGAGCGTTTCGGGCGATGGCGAGGAGGAGCGCGAACGTGAGGCGGCCAGGCTTTACGCCAAGATCGGCCAGCTGACGGTTGAACGGGATTTCTTGGCCAGGAGGCCAGGGCGATGAGCGCGCCCGATCGAAGGGCGATGGTGGAGCGCCCGGCGGATTTGTCGGTTCGTCGGCAATGCGTGCTGCTGAATGTGGCGCGCTCGGGGATCTATCGCCCCAAGCCAGAGCCCGGGGCGGACGATCTGGCGGTGATGCGGCGGATCGACGAACTGCATCTGGAGCTGCCGTTCTACGGATCGCGTCGGATGACGTTTGAACTCAACAAGGAGGGCTGCGGAGTCAACCGCAAGCGGGTGCGGCGTCTGATGCGCACGATGGGGATCGAGGCGCTGGTTCCGCGTCCCGGCACGAGCAAGGCCGCCCTCGGCCACAAGATCTATCCCTATCTCCTGCGCGGCCTGGCGATCACCGAGCCGAACCATGTGTGGGCGGCCGACGTGACTTACATCCCGATGGCGTGCGGCTTCCTCTATCTGGTGGCGATCATCGACTGGGCCAGCCGGGCGGTTCTGGCGTGGCGGCTGTCGAACACCAACGACGCGAGCTTCTGCGCGGCGGCGCTGGAGGAGGCGCTGCTTCGGTTCGGAAAGCCGAGGATTTTCAATACCGATCAGGGCTCCACTTTCACCGCCGAGGCTTTCGTCGGCAAGCTCGCGGCGGCTGGCGTCGCGATTTCGATGGACGGACGCGGCCGCTTCATGGACAACATCTTCATCGAACGGCTGTGGCGCTCCATCAAGTATGAAGAGGTGCATCTGAAAGCCTACGCCGACGGCCGCGAGGCGCGGGCCGGCATCGGCTCCTGGATGACCTTTTACAACTTTCGGCGCCCGCACCAGGCGATGAACAACCAGATGCCGATGGCGGTGTGGCGCGCCGGCATGGACAAGACCGAGGCGGCGGCGAGGGCTGTGGATATGCCGCTTCGCTTGGACAACGCAAACGCGTTGCCCACATACCCACAGCAGAGGCAGAAGCAGCAAGAAACGGCTTGATTCATGAAAGACAAGGGCAGGCGAGATTACAC
Source organism: uncultured Alphaproteobacteria bacterium (assembly GCA_963822215.1). Lineage (GTDB taxonomy): Bacteria > Pseudomonadota > Alphaproteobacteria > Rhizobiales > Beijerinckiaceae > Roseiarcus. The sequence continues at coordinate 640,854 of CAWGGX010000003.1, read as the reverse complement.
CTTAAATCCGACCTCCCGTGGTCCCACGAATAGGGTCCAGTTCAAAGCGCGAGGCGGTCACCGACGCCAGCATCGACATGGGGGCGGCGTTCGAAGCGGGGATCAAGGCGAATTTCGACAACGCCGAGATCACGTTCGACAAGTTCCACGTCATCAAACTCGCCAACGAGGCCGTCGACGAAGTGCGGCGTCAGGAGGCGAAGAATAATTTCCAGATCAAGGGCCGGCGCTACATCTTCCTGAAGAACGTCGATCATCTGACGCTGGAGGAAAAGGAGGCGCTGTCTCGATTGGAAGCGCTGAACCTGGACAGGATCCAGGCGATGCAAATCCGCATGAACCTGCAACAGCTGTTCACGATGGACGCCAAGACCGCCCGACGCTTCCTCGATCGCTGGAACACCTGGGTTCAGGTCTGCGATCTCGGCCCGATGAAACGATTGGCCAAGACGATCATGGCCAAGGCCGAGGGCATTCTCAGATCAATCGCCACCGGCCTTTCCAACGGCGTCCTCGAAGCCATCAACGGCAACGTCCAGGCCGCCAAGCGCAAGGCCAAAGGCTACCGGACCAAGCGAAATCTCAAAGCCATCGTCTACCTCATCGCCGGAGACGTCCTGGCCAATTCACCCACTTGAAATAGCGACGAGCCGAGGCGGATTACGTTCTCAGCCTACCAGCCGTCGTTACCAGGGCCGGCGCTGTCAGCCTCTAGTGCGCACGATCGAGCAAGCGGCATCAATCGCGTCAATCAGAGTTCGACCAACGTTGATCTCTGCATTGATCTCCTCGAGGCTGTATTCGATTGCGCGGCGAGCCGCCTTAAGCGCGGCATCGAGTTCGTCGCCAGAATAACGACGGGCGACCTTTAGCAAGACCGCGGCGCGCTCGATCGCGCGCTGGTCGAAATCGCGTACCATGGTTGTCCCCGCAAGATATGACCAGGCGGGGCATCGATGATGTCCCTCTAGATGACTTCCACCCGGCCGCCCCAGTTGCTACGTGCTCGGGGGGTCCCGCGCTGTGAGCGGCATCATAGCGCGCGCTGACAGCGGCGTAGCGTCCTCAGTGAGCGGCCGGCGTTCAACGAGCCGAGCCGCCGAACTCGATGTCCGCCTGGGCCGCGATTGGCCTCCGTTGCTCGGAAGCTCCAACCGCCTCGCTCTCGCCGAGCAAACCGCCGCCACGGCGCCGGCTCGCGGGCCGTTGTTGTTTGCGTGATCACTTCATGGGTCTGCCGGCCGTCTCGGGGGGCGATTGTTGCGCAAAGCCTGACGACGGCGAGTGCGATCAGGTAAATCGAGATTGGCCATGGGGCGCCGTTCGTCCATGACAAGGAGGTCGCGGCCGCAAATGGCGCGGGGCCGCCACGAATGGCGGCGCCGATCTGAAAGCCGAGCGACGCGCCGCTGTAGCGCATCGGAGCCGCAAAGAGTTCCGTGTACCATGCCGCGCCGACACCGAAGCCGATCATCTGCCCGAAGATGATGGCGGCGACGATCGTCAGTGTGATGAGGAGCGGGTCCTTCGGCCCACGACCTCTTCCCCCGCCTAGTTGCGGCGTCTAGGGCTGCGGTCCAGCTACGTCGGCAGCACGTCGACTCCGACCGTCCACTTCGGGAAAGAAGGCCGCGTTCAGGTGGCTTCATCTTGGCAGCCAACCAGCGCCTGCGGCGCGCCATTATGGATGAAAATGGTGGCGGCGCGGGCCGATTTGTCAGAGTCTTTGCGACGGGCGATCGTGCAAGGCTGACAAAACTGCGGTGGCTTGCGACCCCGATTGGCAGTCCGGCCCGCGCTGCATAGAGGTACCATTCTTTGTCGCCCCCGGGAACGGGGAGCACGCGTGGCAGTGTCTCGACTATACCTGCGGCGTCACGGTCGCCTTCCCCTGGATGGAGGCGAGGATGGAGGTCATCATTGAGCGGTGTTGCGGGGTGGACGTGCATCAGGAGACGGTCGTCGCCTGCGTCTTGATCGGCGCCCGGGCGAGCGGCCGAGGAAGGAGATCAGGACCTTCCGGACGATGACGCGCGATCTGGAGGCGTTGCGGGACTGGTTGCAAGAGCTTGGGGTGACGCACGTCGGGATGGAGAGCACCGGCGTTTACTGCGCCCGGTCTATGCCGTCCTCGAGGGGTGTTTCGAGCTGATCGTCGGCAACGCCCGGCACATCCGTAACGTGCCGGGTCGCAAGACCGATGTGAAGGACGCCGAGTGGATCGCCGATCTGGTCCGCCATGGGCTGATCGCCAAGAGTTTCGTCCCACCGGCGCCGCAGCGCGAGTTGCGCGAGTTGCTGCGCTATCGCCGCAAGCTGGTGGAGAGCCAGGCGGCCGAGCGCAACCGGCTCCTGAAGCTCCTGGAGACGGCCAACATCAAGCTGGCCAGCGTCGCCAGCGACGTCTTCGGGGTTTCCGGGCGCGCCATGTTGAAGGCTCTGATCGAGGGCGGCGCCTCGGCCGAGGCGATGGCGGACCTTGCCAGAGGGCAATTGCGCCGTAAGCGGGACGATCTGGTTCTGGCGCTCGAAGGGCGGATGGAGGAGCATCACCGCTTCCTCCTGGCGATGCAACTGCGCCGGCTCGAAGCCATTGAGGCCGACATCGCAGCGCTCGACCTGCGCATTGACGAGCGGCTCGAGCCCTATCGCGCGCCGCACACGCTCCTGATGCAGATTCCGGGCGTCGACTGGGTGGTCGCGGCCGTGCTGATCGCCGAGATCGGCGTCGACATGAGTGTATTCCTGAGCGTCTATCATTTGTCGGCCTGGGCGGGCGTCTGTCCCGGCAACCATGAGAGCGCCGGCAAGCAGAAGAGCGGCCGCGCCCGCAAGGGCAATGTCCATCTGCGCACCATGCTCGTCGGCGCCGCGATTTCCGCGGCGCGAACCAAGGGCAGCTATCTCAAGGACAAGTATCACCGCCTCAAGGCGCGCCGCGGCGCCTTGCGCGCAGCGCTCGCCATCGCTCACAAAATCCTCGTCTCCGCCTATCACATGCTCGCCAAAAACCTGCCCTATCGCGATCTCGGCGAAGCCTATCTCGACCAGATCAGCCAGACCCGAACCGTCGCCAACCTCAAACGGCGTCTCGAGCGCCTCGGCTACAACGTCACCCTCGAACCAAAGGCCGTGCCCGCATGACCCCATATCCACGCTGAAGCCATTTTCGTGGCAGCTTTGCTTCAGGCGGATACGCGGATGGGCGCCACAGCATCCCGCCGCATATGGCCCGCAGAACCATATTCGCCCGGCACGGCGTCTGAGAGTAAAACATGCCACGCGACGCAGAAATAATCGCAGTGTCACTGATCATTTCAGTGATTTCGACGCCTTCGTTGGCACAAGAAAGTATGTCCGACGTGATATTTGTAGCTCATGAGTTGCACCTTCAGGAGCGTAGCCGCATCGGATTGAAGAGCTGGCATTCACTTCACGGTAGAAGAAATTTCACACTGGCCGTCACAACATCGTGTAGCACATGTGTTATCACTCAGATCTACTTTGGTCATGAGAACTTCGGAGCCGGGTTCTCGACAACCGGGAGAGTTGACCGCCGGCTTGGCGACCGCTGGTGGGTATCGTTCCCGGGTCCAAATGGGTACGCCATTTGCGCCGCGAGTCTCGACCCCGAAAGCGACATTCTCCTTTTTGGGGGCGGCTCGACCAATGGAACCCTGCTTCGCGATCCGCGCACTGGCGAGAACCGGGTAAGCTCGGTCAGCTATGCGCCGGAGCACGGACCGGAAGGTCATGGCGTCAATGTTCGCTTCATAGCGAAATACGTGCCGGCTGGAACGGAAGGCGCTCACCATTGCGCCCCGAACGGAACACACGTCTGGGAGTCGCGCGGATAGCGGAATAGACCCCGCGGCTGCTTCGTCCTACAGATTCGGACCCAGCGCTGATGCTCCTCGGCTTCGGACGAGCCATCCTTTTTTCAGGTGGGACGGGCGGTCGGCGCGCACCATCAGACCGTTCAGCGCTGTGTCGAGCGGGCACCATCGCGCTGGGACAAGAACGAAGAGGGTAAGGGGGGCCCGGTTGCCCCGAATCGTGAAATCAGCCGAATGTTGCCCCACTCCTTCGACGACTTCGCTAGCTTTGTCCGGATCTGTCAGTAAGCCTTTGGTTTTGTTGGTGAGCGCGGTGGGAATCGAACCCACGACCCTCTGATTAAAAGTCAGATGCTCTACCTATTGAGCTACGCGCTCGCGCCAAACGCCAAGGCGCTCCGTGCGTACAGGTTCGGCGGGCAGGGGTCAATTGCAAACCGGCGCTCGCGCGACCGGCCTCACCAGAGCGGCGGCGACCGAACGGGAGGGGGTCGCCCGAAGGCGACCCCCTCCCCTCGTGCCGCGTGGCCCCTTGCGCCCGACGCGGCAACACACGTTCTCGCGCCCGGCGGCGCGTCGCGGGCGCCAGTCGGCGAGATCGAAAGTCGGACGCCGCGCCAAAGAGGCGTTCGATCCACCGAAGGTTGATGGACGTTAACAATCTTGACGTTGCGCGCAAGCGTTTCTCCAGCGTGTGAACGCTTGTTTTTTCGATACGATCAACGCGGGCGGCGGCCGGACGGGAACCCGCCGGCGCGCCGTTCAGCCCTGCGCGCTAAGACTTTCCGCCCGCGCCGCCTTCAGTCTGGCGAAGTCGTCGCCGGCGTGGTGGGAGGAGCGGGTCAGCGGGGACGAGGAGACGAGCAGAAAGCCCTTCGCCGTCCCGATCGTCGCATATTCGATGAATTCCTCGGGCGTCACGAAGCGCATCACCGGATGGTGCTTTGGCGTCGGCTGGAGATACTGGCCGATCGTCAGGAAATCGACCTCGGCCGAGCGCATGTCGTCCATCATCTGCAGGATCTCGTTGCGCTCCTCGCCCAGCCCCACCATGACGCCCGATTTGGTGAAGATTGTCGGGTCGAGTTCCTTGGCGCGCTGCAAAAGCCGCAGCGAATGGAAATAGCGCGCGCCCGGCCGGACGCTGAGGTACTTTGACGGCACGGTCTCGAGATTGTGGTTGAAGACGTCGGGCCGCGCCTCGACCACGACCTCGAGGGCGCCGCGTTTCCGCAAAAAGTCCGGCGTCAACACCTCGATCGTCGTGCCGGGCGCCGTCCGGCGGATGGCGTGGATGGTTTTGGCGAAATGACCGGCTCCGCCGTCCGGCAGGTCGTCGCGGTCGACCGAGGTGACCACGACATGGGCAAGGCCCAGCTTGGCGACGGCGTCGGCGACGCGCTCCGGTTCGCCGGCGTCGAGCGGGCCGGGCAGGCCAGTCCCGACGTTGCAGAAGGCGCAGGCGCGGGTGCAGATCTCGCCCATGATCATGAAGGTCGCGTGGCGCTTGTCCCAGCATTCGCCGATGTTGGGGCAGCGCGCCTCCTCGCAGACGGTGACGAGCTTATGCTCGCGCACCAGCGTCATAGTCTCGGCGTAGACCGGCGACCCGGGCGCCTTGACGCGAATCCACGCGGGTTTGCGCGCGACCGGGTTGTCCGGCCGGTGCGCCTTTTCGGGATGACGCAGACGCGCTGGCCGGAGATCGTCCGCGACCGTGTCGATAAGACGGGTCATGCGGCTTATCTAGGACCGCCCCCTGCGCCGGTCAAACACGGCGGGGCGAGGGCGCGGCGCCGGCGCTTGCATCTGAATCCATCCGGCCGTCGTATATCCGATCGGGATCGACAAGAGGGACCCATGGCCGAGGAATCAAGCAACACTGTCGTGATCACCGGTGCCTCCACCGGCATCGGCTTTGGCTGCGTCAAGGTCCTGGCCGAGAGCGGCTGGCGCGTGTTTCCGGGCGTGCGGCGGGAGGAGGACGCGCAGCGCCTCGCGCAGACGTTCGGCGACTGGGTGACGCCCCTCCTGTTCGACGTCACCGACGCGGAGGCGGTCGCCGCCGCGGCGCGGACCGTCGGCGAGGCGCTCGGCGGCAAAACGCTCGCGGGGCTCGTCAACAACGCCGGGATCGCCGTGCCGGGGCCCCTGCTCCACCTCAGGATCGAGGACTTCGAGCGTCAGCTCGCCGTCAACCTGACCGGGCCGTTGATCGTGACCCAGGCCTTCGCCCCCCTCCTCGGCGCCGACCGCTCCCGATCCGGGCCGCCCGGCCGCATCGTCATGATGTCGTCGGTCGGCGGGCTGAACGCCGCGCCTTTTCTCGGCGCCTACAGTGCGTCCAAGTTCGCCATCGAAGGACTGTCGGAGGCGCTGCGCCGCGAGCTCATGCTCTACGGAATCGACGTCGCAATCATCAACCCGGGCGCGACCGCGACGCCGATCTGGGGAAAGTCTGAGGACGTCGACGCGGAATTCGGCGGCACGCCGTACGCGTCCGCCCTCGCCAAGGTGAAGGCTTACATGATGACGATGGGCGAGAAGGGCCTGCCCCCGGAGCGGATCGGTGAAGCGGTGAAGGCGGCGCTGACGGCGGCGCGGCCAAGGGTTCGCACCATCGTGACGCCGACGCCGGTTCAGGACTTCCTCGCCCGAAACCTGCCGAAGCGCTGGGTGGACAGGCTGATCGCCGACCGGCTGGGCCTTCGCCCGTCGAAGGGATGAAATGGCACGGCGCGCGTCCCCGCCCGCCTTCAGGGCGGCGAGACGCCGCCCGTCCATCACGGGACGCCGCCCCTCCTACCGCGCGTCTTCTGCTATAGGGTCTTCGTCATTGCGAACGCGTCGCCTGCGCGGCGCTGAAGAACCGGGAGCGACCATGACGACGAGCGTGCATCAGTTCCTATGCCTGACCGATAATTACGGCGTGCTGGTGCACGATTCGAAGACCGGCGCGACCGCGTCGATCGACGCGCCCGAGGCGGCCCCGATCCTCGCCGCGCTCAACGACAAGGGGTGGACGCTGACCGACCTCCTCATCACCCACCATCACGCCGACCACATCCAAGGGGCGCCGGCGCTCAAGGCCCGTTTCCCCGACCTCAGGATGGTCGGCCCGGCCAAGGACGCCGCGCGCATCCCCGACCTCGACACGCTGGTCGTCGAAGGCGATTACGTCCCGGTCGGATCGCTCGAGGCCCGGGTGTTCGAGACGCCCGGCCATACCACGGGACACATCGCGTATTATTTCGGCGAGGACGATCTCGTCTTCGTCGGCGACACGCTGTTCTCGCTCGGCTGCGGCCGGGCGTTCGAGGCGCCATACGAGGTGCTGTGGAACTCGCTCATGAAGCTCGCGGCGCTGCCCGGCGAGACGCAGGTCTATTGTGGCCACGAATACACCGAGGCGAACGCCCGCTTCGCCCTGACGATCGAGCGCGACAACCCGATCCTCAAGGACCGGGCCGAGCATGTGGCGGAACTGCGCGCCGAAAAGCGCCCGACTCTCCCGACAACCATCGGCCTCGAACTCGCCTCCAACCCGTTCATGCGGGCCGAGGAGCCCTCGGTGAAAGCCGCGGTCGGCATGCCGGACGCCGAGCCGGCGGATGTCTTCGCCGAACTCCGCTCCCGCAAGGACGTCTTCAAGGGCTGAGCGCATCGCGTGCGCCCTGAAATCGGAAGCCCCGGCGCCTTCAAACGGGCGCGCTGCAGCTCTGGCAAGGAACTCATGATTTCAGGGGGTTAAGCGCACAAAACTGTCGCAAAGTCACGAAACGCGATCGGGCGCCTCAGTCGGCCTCATCGGCGGATTCGGGCGTCGGCGGCGATGCCCGTTTAGTCCGAACCAGATTCCTCACATTCCAAGTTCAGATCTCGGTTTTCATGTAAAAGTCTGCGTATAATAAGTATAAAGTAAATTATATATTGTATAGACTAATCTACGCAAGCAATTCCGGGAAAATTATCCGGTCACGGCGGCCAGACCGCCCGGCAATGCCTTCGGCTCACGCGCCGCTTTGTCCGCCCGCACGCGGCTGGAGGGCGGCGTCTCGCGCGCCCGGGCGGCGAGACGCCGCCCCTCCAGCTAAAACCCCTCGCCGCCGTCAACTGTGAGCGCCTGCCCCATCACATGCCGCGCGGCGTCGGAACAAAGGAACAGGACCGCGTCGGCGATGTCGTCGACGTCGGCGATGCGGCGAGCGGGGATGGAGGCGAGCATCTTCGCCTCGTCGAGCCGGCCGGCCTGAAAATCATCGAGCACCCCTTCGGTCGCGACATGGCCGGGCGCGACCGCGTTGACCCGCACGCCCCTCGGTCCCCATTCGAGCGCCATAGAGCGGGTCAGCATGTCGAGCGCGGCCTTGGAGGCCGAATAGAGTCCGCAGCCCGGCGCGGGACGGGCGCCTGCGATGCTGCTGACATTGACGATCGTCCCTCCGCGCCCTTGCGCAATCGCTTGCGCCGCGAAGGCGCGGGCGCAGTGCAAAGGCCCCGCGACATTGACGCTCAAGAACCGCCCCGTCGCCTCGGCGTCGGCGTCGAGGAGCGGCAGAAGTGCGAAATAAGCGGCGTTGTTGACCAGGATGTCGGCCGCGCCGAACCGCTCGACGGTCGCCGCCACGATCCGCGCGCAGTCGGCGGCGACGCCGACGTCGGCGGGGATGACCAGAACGTCGCCGCCCATCTCCTCAATCAGCGCCGCGGAGCGAACGAGCGTGGCTTCCGTCCGGCCGGCGATCGCGACGTTCGCGCCCTCGCGCGCGAAGGCGCAGGCGACGGCGAAGCCGATCCCCGCCCCGCCCCCGGTCACGATCGCGGTCTTTCTGGCGAAGGTTGGCTTTTCCGTCATGGGATGGTCCTGAACGTGAACTCAAGTGGCGATCGCGAACATGCGATCGTCGGGCGCTGCCCTCGACCCCTACCCGCCCCGGTCCTTGTTCGAGTTTGGAGTTGTCGCGCCTCCTTCTCCGCGAAGCGGGGAAGGCGGCCCGGAGGGCCGGATGGGGTGCGGAAAGCAGGGAGTGTTCGATGAAGCCTCGTGGCGACGGTCGCGCAATCCGACCAAAGTCGCGGCAGCGGGCCACACCCCATCCGGCGCTTCGCGCCACCTTCCCCAGCAGAGCTGGAGAAGGGTAGCGACCGGCTTCAAGGGAGGAGGGAATTAAGGCATCGCCTCGAAGCGCCTCGCGAGCGCGCTGATCTTCCGCGCCGTCTCGATGTCGAGGTCGGTGATCTTCATGCCCGCGTCATGCGTGCAGAAGGAGAACGAAAGGATGTTGTAGGAGTTCTTGAACTCGGGATGATGGTTCATCACCTCGGCCTCGATCGCGACCTCGACGATGAAGGCGATCGCGTCGCGGAACGTCCTGAGCGTGAACGTCGCTTCGATGTTAGGCAAGTTGACCGACCAGTCCGGCAGGCTGGCCAGAGCCGAACGGATCTCGTCGTCGCTGAGGATTTTGTAATGCGCCATGGCGAAGCTCCCTTTCCAGGACAGCGTGAAGCGGTGCAAGCTTTTTCTAGTTCAGACTTTCAACCGTGTTAATTTTGGGTTGCGCGCGCCCGCTCCGATCGGCTCTTGTAACGCCGCCCGGCTGTCGGTCGAACTCTAAGGGCGTAATCCATGCCGGTTCACTTTGGTCTCGGCCGATAGAGCTTGGGAATAAGTCTTTCATTTCGGAGGCACGAATATGACAAATGCCAAAATGTCCGCGCTTCTGGCCGGCGCCGTCGCCATGGCGGTCGGCACGCTCGCCGCGTCCTCGGCCGACGCCCAGGATGCGATGCAGAAGCGGCAGGCGAAGACCACGGACACCCTGAACACCGGCAAGTTCGAAAAGTGCTTCGGCGTCGCGCTCAAGGGTCAGAACGACTGCGCCGCAGGCCCCGGCACAAACTGCGCCGGCACGAGCGCGGCCGATTATCAGGGCAATTCCTTCCGGCTCGTCGTCAAGGGGACCTGCACGGCGATTGCGACGCCGAATGGCCCGGGCAGCCTCACGCCGAAGAGCTGAAGCGCGCCGGAGGCGCGGCGCACCCGGGAGGGGACTCTGATTCCGTCGTCGTTCGGCCCCGCTCGAATGGGCCGCGAGCGGGCGGTATCATTTTGGCTGCGCCGGGGCGCTCGGCTGGCCAAGCTGCACGATCGCCTGTTCGAGGGGCTCCGGCGAGACGCGGATGGATCCGGTATACGGCGTACTGAACTCAAGAATGAGAAAGATCGCAAGCCCGATCGACGCGCTGCCAAGGACGAGCATCGCAAGCGACATCGGGCTTAATTTCGACAAAAGCCCCATGGCGCCGAACATGAGGCAAGACCAAAAGGTAACGGCGTAGACCAGCGGCCAGGCGACCGGAGTCGCCGCCTGCAACGACATGAGGAGCCGCTGCTCGCCAATGAAGGCGTAATTCGCGCGTGCGGCGGCGAGCAGATTCTGTTGCGCGGGCGTCTTCGCATCCAGGCTGTCGAAGAAGACGTTCAGGTCGCTCATCACCTTGTAGGAGGCGTCGTAGGCTGCGGCGCCCGACCGGTCGTCGCCCCAGAACTGCTCGAGCGCCCAGTCGAGGTCGCGCCGGAGGAGGTCGCGAGCGCGATCCGCCTCAGGCCCGAAATGGCGCATCTCGAGATCGAACTCGAGCGACCGGGCGGCGATGGTCTGCAGTTCGGTCTGCTGCGTGCTGTAGACGCCATAGGCCGTCCAGATGAGGAGGCCGTTGACCAGCACGAGCAGGAGCGTCAACTGCCCCACGACGCCGCCAATCATGTCGCGGGCCCTGTCTGTCGTGTAGCGCTCCGGCAGGAGGCGCTGGAGCACAAGCCCGACGACGCCGCCCCCGGTAATTACGCCGGTGACAACGAGCGCGGCGGCCAGCGATTGATCCAATTTCCTTGGCCTCCCCCTCGGTTCCGAAGTCTACGTGTTCCCGCGCCTACGGCTCGCACGTTATTTTGCGGGCGTAAAGGAGCAGGCTGGAGCGGCTTCCCTTCCCCGCCGCCGCGCCATCGCGCGCCGCCCGAGAATGACGGCGGTGGTCTGAAGTTCGCTCTGCTGGACGCCGATTTCTCCATCAGCCCAAAGCCGACAAGCGGTCGCACACCGCGCGCCGACCATCCAGCGGCTCGAAAACGGTCTGCACATCCTTCGGGCCCGCGAGATCGATGTTACAGTTGATTGGGTAACTGCCTAAGCCGCGCCTCGTCCTGATCCCGGGGCCAGCTCGGGGATCAGGATCAGGTTGTATCGGAAAGAACGCTTGCATCAACCCACGTTGAAGTTGCGTCCAGGGTCTTCAGGCGGCCGGAGGAGGCGGCGCGGGCAGAAGCGCGCGCAGGTTCGCCAGCGTATCGGCCTCCGCGACCGGCTTGTCGCGACGCCAGCGCAGCATGCGCGGGAAGCGCACGGCGACGCCGCTCTTGTGGCGCTTGCTCGCGGCAATGCCCTCGAAGCCGAGTTCGAACACCTGGGTCGGCGTCACACGGCGGACCGGACCGAAGGTCTCGACCGTCGTCCGGCGGATGATGGCGTCCATCTCGCGCATCTCGGCGTCGGAGAGGCCGGAATAGGCCTTGGCGAAGGGCACGAGCTCGCGACCCGGCGCGTCCTCGGCCCCGTTCCAGACCGCAAAGGTGTAGTCGCTGTACACCCCCGAGCGGCGGCCATGGCCCCGCTCAGCGTAGATCAGCACGGCGTCGACGCTCATCGGATCGAGCTTCCACTTCCACCACACATCGGTGCGGTCGTCGCCCTTGCGCCGCCCGACGCCGTAGGCGCCCTCGCGCGCCTTCAGCATCAGCCCCTCGCGGCCGAGCGCGCGCGCCTGCTCGCGCGTCTCGGCGAGGCCCTGCCAGCTCTCCGCGGAGACCACGGGACTGAGGCGGATCGGCAGGCGTTCGCCCCGCCCGGCCGCCTCGTCGAGCGCGCGGCCGACCAGCCGCTCGAGCTTCGTCCGCCGCTCGCGCTGCGGCTCGCCGCGCAGGTCATGGCCGTCGAGCTCGAGGAGGTCGTAGGCGATCAGCGCGACGGGCAATTCGCGCAGCGTCTTGTCGCTGATCGCCTTGCGGCCGAGACGCTGCTGCAGGCTGGCGAAAGGCGCGAGCCCGTCGAGCGAGTCGGCGCGGGTTTCGCCTGCGGGCGGGACCAGAACCACGAGCTCGCCATCGAGCGCGACCCCCGAAGGCAGGGCGCGGGCGAGCGGCTCAAGGTCGGGATAGGCGTCGGAAATCAATTCCTCGCCGCGCGACCAGAGCCGCCAGGCCTCCCCGTGCCGGATGAGCTGGGCGCGGATGCCGTCGAACTTCCACTCGACGATCCAGTTTTCCGGAGCGCCGAGAGCAGCAAACATGTCCTCCAGCGGGCGCTGCCAGGACTGCGCGAGATAGAAGGGAAAGGGCCGGCCCGCGTCGAGCGCCTCCCCTTCCGCAAGGTCCACGTCCGCGACCAGCGCGGCGAAATCGTCGGCGCTCGGGATGCGGCGCGCCTGAGCGTAGCCGATCATCCGCTGCGCCATCCGGCTTTCGTCGACGCCCGCGACGTTAGCCAGGGCCTTGACGACCTGGAGCCGCGACACGCCGATTCGCAATTCGCCGGTGATCAGCTTGAAGAAGGGGAGCCGCTGGTCTTGCGGCAGCGCCGCGACCCAGCCGTTTAGCCGCGCATAGCGCTCCTCCTCGTCGAGCGCCGGCAGCGGCAGCAGGCGCTCGCGCATCCAGAGATCGAGCGAGGCGTGATCGTCGCCAGCACCCTCCGGCAGCAACAGGGCCAGCGTCTCGGCGAGGTCGCCGACATTGGAGTAGGATTCCTCCACCAGCCACTCGGGCAGCCCCGAGCTCTCAACCGCGAGACGGCGGAGGAGCCGGGTCGGGACGGTTTGGCGCGGCTTCCCGCCGGCGAGGAAATAGACCATCCACGCGGCGCTCGCCCACTGCGCCGGGTCGGCTTTCGCCGCAGAGAAGGCCTCGACCATCGCCGTCTGCTTGGCGCGGATCGACGTCGCCGACTCGAGCCGCCGGTAAAGATCGGCGAAAGCCTTCATGCGGCGACCGGCGCGGTCTCGTCGTCGTCCCCGCCGTAGGCGGTGGCGAGGGCACCGGCGTCAAGGCCCCGTCCGGTCAGGAAACGGGCCAGCGCCGCCGCCGAGCCGTGAGTCGCAAGAACCCGTTCCGCGCCGGTCGCCTCGATCGTCGCGAGAAGCCCCGGCCAGTCGGCGTGATCGGACAGGACGAAGCCGCGATCGAGACCGCGCCGGCGGCGGTTCCCCCTGACCTGCATCCAGCCGCTCGCCAGCGCGTCGGAATAATCGCCGAACCGGTTGAGCCAGGGACTGCCCGCGGCCGATGGCGGCGCGACGATCAGCGCGCCGGCGAAGACGCGCTTGTCGGTGATCTCGTGGGCGAGCCGCGTCGGCGGCAAGGGGACCCCTGCCTCGCGATAGATCGCGTTGATCGGCTCGACCGCGCCGTGGCAGACGATCGGGCCGATCGAGGCGTCGATGCGGGCGATGACGCGCTGGGCCTTGCCAAGCGCGTAGGCGTAGAGGACGCTGGCGCGGCCGGCGGCGGCGTTCTCCCGCCACCAGCTCTCGATCTCGCCCATGATCGCGGATTGCGGGCGCCAGCGGTAGATCGGCAAAGCGAAGGTCGATTCCGTGATGAAGACGGTGCACCGCTGCGGCTCGAAAGTGGCGACGACGCCGTCGGCCTCGGTCTTGTAATCACCCGAGGCGACCCAGACTTCGCCGTTTCGCGCCACGCGGACCTGCGCCGAGCCGAGCACGTGGCCCGCCGGGTGAAGCGAGATGTCGACGCCGTTGCGGGTCAGGACCTCGCCGTACTCTGCGGTCTCGATCGTCACGTCGCCGAGGCGCTTCTTCAGGATCGGCGCGGTCAGCGGATGGCAGACGTAGAGGTCAGAGCCGAGGCGGGCGTGATCGGCGTGCGCATGGGTGATGACGGCGCGGGAAACCGGCCGCCAGGGGTCGATATGGAAGTCGCCGGCCTCGCAATAGAGGCCTCGTTCGGTCGGAGCGATCAGGTCCATGCGGCGCGAAGGCTGCGGGAAGGCATCGCCAGGATATAAGCGCCGGACGCGGAAGCGCCAGTTTCCGTGGCGCCTGCGAAGCGGCGGCCTTCAGTATCGGGCGCGGATAGCTGGCGGCGGCGGATAGGGAGCGAGGCAGCGCACGCCGAGGGGCCGGAGGATCGCGTCGCTCTCCGGCGTCGCGTCGGAATTGCCGGTCAGGTTGGCGCGCAGAGTCCTCATGTCGCCGCAGGCGGCGTAAGGGAGCGACGCCTGCCGCGCATAGGGCATGGGCGGAGACGCGGGCGCGCAGGCCGAAAGGCTCGCCGCCAGCAGTCCCACGATCGACATCCGCATGGATTCGCCCCCGCATCGGGAGGCGTGACTGTCACGCGCCAAGCTGGATCAGGACTGACCACGCCTCATCGGAGGGGCGGCGTCTCGCCGCCCTGGCGCGCGGGACGCGCGCCGTCCAGGTCCGGCTCGGGCCCAAACACGCTCATGCCGCCGTAGCCATGCGAGCGGTCGCGCTCCTCGGCGAACAGCGCCGCGACCGAGGGCCCGCGCGCCTGGCGCTCGAGCCGGCGCGCCTGGTCATCGAGCCGACGGATCGCCGCAAGCTCCTCGGTCTCGCCGAGCTTCGCCTTGGTCACCGCCGCCTTCATCACCGCGATCGTGCGGTCGTAGACCTTTAAGGGCACCGGGAAGGGATGGCGGTCCTTGCCGCCGTGGGCGACCGAAAACCGCGCCGGGTCGGAGAAGCGGTAGGGCGCGCCATGCACGACCTCGGCGACCTGGGCGAGCGCCCGCACTGTTCGCGCCCCGACTCCCGGAACGAGCAGAAGCTCGGCGAAATCCTTGGGTCCGCGGTCGGCCGCCGCGGCGAGACCGGCGTGCAAACGGCGCGCGACGATGTCGCCCGCCCGCACGTCGTGATGGGCCGGCATGACGAGATGCGGCAGGAACGGCTCAAGCGGAGGCTCGGGCGCCTTTTCGCCTTCGAGTTTCGCGATCTGGCGCCCGACGCCGTCGGGGCCGAGATCGCTCAGGAGGTCGATCTGCCGGCGGCGCGAGGCGTCCGCCCGCGCATCGGTCAGGTTGACGATCACCCCCTGCCCTTCGCCATCGATGGCGCTGTGCGGCGCCTCGACGAAGCTCTTCAAGCCCTCGGACAGCCAATGGTAGCGGCGCGCCTGGCGGGCGTCGCCGTTCATTCCCTGCTGCACGACCACCCAGCGCCCGTCGTCGCCGACGATGAAGCCGTGCAGATAGAGGTCGAAGCCGTCCTGCACGGCGGCGCTGTCGACCTTGGCGACGAGGCGGCTCGCGGTCGCGAGCGCGGCGCCGTCGAATCCGACCCTGTCGCCGATCGCGACCAGCTCGTGCGGGGTCTCGCGCGAGTGCGCGCCGCGGCCGCCGCAAACGTGCAGGCCGAGTTCGCCGGCGAGCGGGTTCAGCCCGCGCTTCAGCGCCCCGATGACGGAGGTCGTGATCCCCGAGGAATGCCAGTCCATGCCCATCACACAGCCGAACGACTGGAACCAGAACGGATGGGCGAGCCGGCGCAGGAACTCGTCGCGGCCGTATTCGAGCACGATCGCCTGCGTAATGACGGCGCCGAGCCGGGTCATCCGCTCGCCCAGCCAGCGCGGCACGCGCCCGCCGTGCAGCGGCAGGTCGGCGCTGCCGGAGCGGCGGGCGGTCATGGGCCGACTCCGCGTGCGTCCGCTGTCGAGCGACAACGTGCGTTCCTTCTCCCCGTGTGCGGGGAGAAGGCCAGGATGAGGGGCGGGGCGGGCGAGCGCAGCGGCCAATCGCCCAGGCCCCTCACCCCAACCCTCTCCCCGCAAGCGGAGAGAGGGGGATCTGCGCGAGCCGAATCTCTGAGCGGGATTACGAACACGGGGCACAGTCTAACGGGTACGGCGGCGCCTTGCGATACGATTTCTCGTCACTGCGCGAGCGGTCCGCCGGCGAGGCGCTTGAGATCGAAGGCGTGGACGTCGCGCAAGAGCTCGATGAACCCCTCGACGCCATGATCGAAGCACGCCTCGCCCTTGGCGGCGGTCGCCTTCGAGGCGTCGCCCGCCGCGCCGAGCGGGTGCAGGTCGTTCGCCATCCAGCCGATGCCGATCGGCTGGGTCACGCGGAGCCGCTTGAACTCCCGCTCGATCCCGACCGCGGCGCTGACAAAATTGCGCGCCTCGCTCATGGTCACCGTCCCGGGACGGTGAGCGAGCATCAGCGAGGTCTCGGCGTCGCCGCCGTGGATTCCGTGGGCGCGCTCCTCGGGCGGAAACATGTCCTCCGGATAGCCGAGCGTATGCCAGCCCGCGTGGACGGCGAGCATGCCGAAGCGCACGCGCAGTTCCCGCACCACCGCCGCGAGAACGGCGACGTTGCCGCCGTGGGAGTTCATGAAAATCAGCTTGCGGCAGCCGGTCCGGGATACGCTCTCGCCAATCTCCGTCCAGGCGCGCACGATCGTCTCCATCGAGAAGGTCAGCGTGCCGGGATAGTGCAGGTGCTCGTTCGACTTGCCGATTGCCTGGACGGGCAGGAACAGCGTCGGCAGGTCGTCGGGAACCCGCGCCACGGCGCGCTCGAGGTAGCCCTCGTTGATGAAAGTATCGACGCCGACCGGAAGATGGGGCCCATGTTGCTCGATCGCGGCGACGGGCAGCACCGCGACGACTTTCGTCATGTCGGCGGCCGAAAAATCGGTCCACTTCATCTCTGCCCAAAACTTGGTCGGCAACATGCCTAGTCTCCCGGCTTGCGAGCGGCGACCGCCTCGATTTCGACGACAAACTCCGGACGGGCGAAGCCCTGAACGATCATCAGCGTCGAGGCCGGCGGCGGCGGCGGCACGAATTCGTCGCGCACCCGCATGTAGCCCGCCAAGTGCTCGCGCGCACTGACATAGGCGTTGAGCCGCACGAGATCGGCGAGCGTCATGCCGCCCTCGGCGAGAATGGCCGCGATCGCGCGGAAGCAGAGTCGCGCCTGGCCCTCGACGTCGCGCGGGACGCCCCCGTCGGGCGCAATGCCCAGTTGACCTGAGCAGAAAATCAGCCGAGCTTCGGCCTCAACCTCGAGCCCATGCGCGTATTTGGCGAACGGCGGATGGATCGTTTTCGGATTCAGTCGACGCATCACACTTGCCTCTTCTATTCGCGCCGCGATTTGTCCATGCGAAACCGCTGGCGCCGAGTTTGCAAGTCCTGGGCCGGTCCGGGTTTCTGGAAAATCGACATATGTATCGAGCGGGCGCTGTTCTTTTTGCGGGTCTGGCCTTTGCGACGGCGGCGAACGCCGCCGACAAGGTTTCCTTCGGCACCAATTGGCTAGCCGAGGCCGAGCACGGCGGCTACTATCAGGCCCTGGTCGACGGAACCTACGCCAAATACGGCCTTGACGTGACCATCGTGCCAGGCGGCCCGCAAGCCAACAACGGCCTCTTGCTCGCCGCCGGCAAGCTCGACTTTTACATGGGCGGCAACATGCTGCTCGCCTTTGACGCGGTCGACCAGAACCTCGGGATCGTGGCGGTGGCGGCGCATTTCCAGAAAGACCCGCAGATGGTCATGTCGCATCCCGGCGTGGGCCTCGACAAGTGGGAGGATCTGCCCCCGGCGACCGCCTTCATCGCCAAGGAAGGCCTCGCCTCCTTCTATCGCTGGATGGAGACGGCTTACGGCTTCAAGGAGGCGAACGTGAAGCCATACACCTTCAACCCGGCTCCGTTCATCGCCGACACCCATTCGATCCAGCAGGGCTACGTCACGTCCGAGCCTTACTCGGTCGAGAAGGAGGGCCATTTCAAACCGAACATCTTCCTTTTCGCCGACCACGGCTACGACACTTACGCGACCACGATCGAGACCCGCGCCGACGTCATCGCGCAGCGCAAAGACGTCGTGCAGCGCTTCGTCGACGCCTCGACCATCGGCTGGTACAATTATCTCTACGGCGACAACACAAAAGCCAACGAGCTGATCAAAAAAGACAATCCGGAGATGACCGACGACCAGATCGCCTTCTCCGTCGCCAAGATGAAGGAATACGGCCTCGTCGAATCCGGCGACACGCTCAAGCACGGCATCGGAGCGATGAACGACGAGCGCGTCAAGTCCTTCTACGACCAGATGGTGAAGGCGGGCGTCGTGAAGCCGGGGCTGGACTACAAGAAAGCCTATACTTTGGAATTCGTGAACAAGGGCGTCGGCCTCGACCTCAGGCCGAAGTGAGCGGCGAGGCCGAGCGCGATGGCTGAGTCCAGATTGGCGCCCGGCGCGGCCGCCAGCGACGCTGCCGGCGTGGGGCCGATGGTCGCCGAGCGGGAGCATCTGGCTCGCCTCGAGCAGGTCGGCAAGTCGTTCAAGAATGGCGTCGAGGCCCTCAGAAGCGTCGACCTCGAGATCCGACGAGGCGAGTTCCTGTCGCTCCTCGGGCCCTCGGGCTGCGGCAAGTCGACCATCCTCCGCCTTCTTGCCGGCCTGACCCAGCCAAGCCTCGGCTTCATCAACTGGATCTCGACCAACCACGACCTCGGCTTCGTCTTCCAGGAGCCGACGCTGATGCCGTGGGCCAACGTGTTCGACAATGTCTGGCTGCCGCTGCGGCTTGGCGGTCAGTCGCGCGCGACTGCGCGGGCGAAGGTCGAGGAGGCGCTGGCGAAGGTCGGGCTTTCCGGCTTCGACAAGGCCTACCCGCGCGAACTGTCGGGCGGCATGAAGATGCGCGTCTCCATCGCCCGCGCCCTGGTGACCCGCCCGGCCCTCCTCCTGATGGACGAGCCGTTCGCCGCGCTCGACGAGATCACCCGTACCAAGCTCAACGACGACCTCGTTGCGCTCAAGTGCGAACTGGACGCGACCGTGATCTTCGTCACCCACTCGGTGTTCGAGAGCGTCTATCTGTCCGACCGGATCGTCGTCATGGCGCCGCGGCCCGGCCGGGTGGTCGCCGAGGTCAACGTGCCGGCGCCGCTGCCACGCAACGAGGACTACCGTCTCGGACCCGAATACGCCGACCTCTGCCGCGAAACGTCACGCGCCCTGCACCGCGCCATGGGCGAGTCGTCGGACGAGGAGCCCCAGTCCTTATGAGCCGCGAAAGGGCGATCCGTCTTGTCCTGCCGGCCGTGGCGTTCGTTCTGGCGATCTTCCTCTGGGAGGCGATCGTGCGCGTGAATCACATCCCGCCAGTCATCCTTCCCACGCCGAGCCTCATCGCTCAGACCCTGGTCAAGGACTGGGGCACCCTGTTCGGCTCGCTCCTCGTCACCCTGTCGATCACCTTCGAGGCGCTGATCGCGGCCACAGTCGGGGGCGCGCTGCTCGCGCTCCTGTTCGCCCAATGGCGGCCGCTCGAATACACGTTCTTCCCGTTCACGGTGATCCTGCAGGTGACGCCGGTGGTCTCGATCGCGCCGCTCCTGCTGATCTATCTGAGCTCGGGCACGGCGGTTCTCGTCTGCGCCTTCCTCGTCGCCTTCTTCCCGATCCTCGCCAACACCTCGCTCGGGCTGTCTTCGGTCGATCACAACCTCCTCGACCTCTTCCAGATGTACCGCGCCTCGTCGTGGCGGCAATTGCTGTGGCTCAGGATCCCGGCCGCCCTGCCCTATTTCCTCGGTGGCCTGAGGATCGGCGGCGGCCTCGCGCTGATCGGCGCGATCGTGGCGGAGATCGCGGCGGGCTCGGCGGGACAGGGCGCGGGCCTCGCCTTTCGCATCGTCGAGTCGGGCTACCGGCTCAACATCCCACGCATGTTCGCCGCCCTCGTTCTCATCTCGATCACGGGCGTCGCGATCTTCCTCTTCACCGCCGCCCTCTCGCACCTCCTGCTGCGCCGCTGGCACGACAGCGCCAGGGGCCGCGACTTGTGATTCCGGCCCTTCCCGCGTCGGATCGTTTCGCGCTCCTCGACGCGCGCATGCTGGCGGCGCACCTGCCCTTCGCTGTCGAGCGCACGGACCGCGACGGCTTCGCCCGGGCCGATCTCCTGATCGACGGCGGTCTCTTCGCAAAGGTCTCGCCAGCCGGGGCCCTGGAGGCCAACGACGCCCAGCGCGTGGACCTTGCCGGCCGGATCGCGCTGCCGACCTTCGTCGACGCGCACACCCATCTCGACAAGGCGCATATCTGGCGCCGGGCGCCGAATCCGACCGGCGACTTCATCGGAGCGCTCGACACGGTGGCCGCGGACCGCACCGCCAACTGGAGTGCAGCCGACGTCGCACTGCGCATGGATTTCTGCCTGCGCACCGCCTTCGCCCATGGGACCTCGGCCATCCGCACCCATATCGACAGCATCGGACCGCAGACCCGCATCAGCTGGCCGGTGCTCGCCCAGGCGCGCGAGCGCTGGAAAGGCCGCATCGAGCTTCAGGCCGCGCCGTTGTTCAAGATCGACCTCGCGCTCGACCCCGCGCACATGGCCGACGTCGAAGCGATGCTCGAGGCGCACGGGACCAGCGTCCTCGGCGCGGTCACCCTCATGGTCCCCGAACTCAGCGACGGCCTCGTCGCCCTGTTCGCGCTCGCCGAGCGCAAGGGCTGGGACCTCGACTTCCACGTCGACGAATCCGCCGATCCGGAGGCCCGGTCGCTGCGCGTTATCGCCGAAACGGCGCTCGAGCGCCGCTTTCCCGGGCGCATCCTGGTCGGGCACTGCTGTTCGCTCGCAATCCAGGACGACGACGAGCGCAAACGGGCGATCGAGGCCTCGGCGCGCGCCGGGCTCAGCGTCGTTTCGCTGCCGATGTGCAACCTCTTCTTGCAGGACCGCAAGGCAGGCCGCACGCCACGCTGGCGCGGCGTCACCGCGCTGCACGAACTCAGCGACGCGGGCGTCAACGTGATGATCGCCAGCGACAACGTGCGCGACCCCTTCTATGCCTATGGCGATCTCGACATGCTCGAGGTGTGGCGCGAGGGCGTGCGCATCCTGCACCTCGACTACCCGTTCGCCCGCTGGGCGGGCGCGGTCCGCGAGGCCCCGGCCCGAGCGATGGGGCTTCAGCTCGGCGGCGCCCGGGCGGGCGCGCCGGCTGACCTGATCCTGACCGACGCGCGCGACTTCACCCAGCTCTTCGCGCGTCCCAACGCCGACCGGATCGTCCTGCGCGACGGGCGCCGCGCCCCCCCTCCGCCCAATTACGCCGAACTCGCCGACCTGGGGACATTTGAGTGAGCAAGACCTACGACATCGCCGCCTTCCGCGCCCTGATCGGCCCGATCAAATGCGAGGACAATCCGGTCCTGGTGAAGCAGAAGAGCCGCGACTTCTATTGGTATTCGCCGGTGCTGAAACGCGAGCTCGAAACGGTGACCGCCGATCTCGTCGTCACGCCGAAGACCGAGGCGGAGGTCGCGACGGTTCTCGCCGCGGCCCACAAGCTCGGCATTCCCGTCACCGCGCGCGGCGCCGGCACCGGCAATTACGGTCAGGCCATGCCGCTGACCGGCGGCGTGCTTCTCAACCTGATCGAGATGAACAAGATCCGCGACGTCGCGCGCGGGCGGGTGGTCGCGGAGCCGGGCGCGCTGCTCATCGACATCGACAAGACGGCGACGGCCTCGGGCCAGGAATTGCGCATGTTTCCGTCGACCCGGGCGACGGCGTCGATCGGCGGCTTCATCGCCGGCGGCTCGGGCGGCGTTGGCTCGATCACCTGGGGGGGCTTGCGCGACTTCGGCAACGTCCTGAGGCTGCGCGTGCTGACGATGGAGGCCGAGCCGCGAGCGTTGGAGCTTACTGGCGCCGATCTCCACAAGGCGGTCCACGCCTACGGCACCAATGGAGTCATCACCGAGGTCGAAATGCCGCTGACCGCCGCCTATGACTGGGTCGACGTCATCGTCGGCTTCGACTCGTTCGACGCGGCGGCGGCGTACGCCTACGCGCTGGGCGAGCAGGACGGCATTCTCAAGAAGCTCCTGACCGTGGTCGCCGCGCCGGCGCCGAACCGCTACTTCCTGCGTCACCGCACGATCATTCCCGACGGCAAGAGCGTCGTGCTGGTCATGGTCGCGCCGAATGCGCTCGATGCGCTCGAAGCGTTCACCCGGCCGGTCAAGGGCGCGGAGATCCTGTTCGTCTCCAGCCTTGCCGGCGAGGCGACGCGCGCCGGCTTGCCGCCGAACTACGAGCTCGCCTGGAACCACACGACGCTGCGCGCCCTGAGGGTCGACCCGGAGATCACCTACCTGCAGATCCGCTATCCCGAGGACAAGGGGCTCTCGCTGATCAGCCGCATTCACGAGCGCTTCCGTGACGAAGTGATTGGCCATCTCGAGCTCATCCGCTTCAACGGACGGCTGGGCTTCGCAGGCCTGCCGATGGTCCGGTTTTCGACCGAGGAGCGGCTCCAGGCGATCATGGACGAGCACGAGGCGATGGGGGCGATGGTGTTCAACCCGCACCGCTACACGCTCGAGGAAGGCGGGATGAAGCAGACCGACGCCACCCAGCTCGCCTTCAAGCGCGAGACCGATCCGCAGGGACTGCTCAATCCGGGCAAGATGATCGCCTGGGAGGACCCGAACTTCGACTATTCGGCGGGCAGGAACTTCCTGTTCCCTGGACTCGAAGCACGGGCGCGGGCGGCGCAGGTCTGAGCGCGGGCACGGTGCGCATCCTGGTCCTCTTCGCCCACCCGGTCGAGACGAGCTTCGCGGCGGCGCTGCACGATCAGGTCGTGCGCACGCTTGAGGGTCGCGGGCACGACGTCGACGATTGCGACCTCAACGCCGAGAAGTTCGACCCGGTCATGAGCCGCCAGGAGCGGATCGAGTACCACGACGTCGCCGTCAACCGGCGGAACGTCGGGCCCTATGTGGACCGCCTGCTCGCCGCCGAAGCGCTCGTCTTCTCGTTTCCGGTCTGGAACATGGGCTTTCCGGCAATCCTCAAGGGCTTCGTCGACAAGGTGTTCCTGCCGGGCGTGAGCTTCAGCCTGAGGGAGAACGGCGACTACGTGCCCGCTCTCCACAACGTCAAACGGCTCGGCGTGGTCTGCACCTATGGCGGCGGCCGCCTCCTCACGTTCCTGATGGGCGATCCGCCGAGACGCTTTCTGACCCGGTCGATGCGCGGGATCTGCGCCCCCGGCGCGCGTTGCGACTACCTCGCCCTTTACGACATGGACCACGCCAAAGCGGAACGCCGGAAGAAATTTCTGGCAAGGGTCGAGGCGCATTTCTCCACCTGGTGAGGCGCGCCCGGGAGCGCGCCTTCGGAAGCCGCCCGGGTCCGCCCATTGTCCGCGCTGTGACCCGCGTCACAGAGCGATCGGCCATGCGGAGCGCACAACGCCCGCCACCACGCGAACTACAAGACGCGATGAAAGGAGGTGAACATGGCACATGCTGAGCGTTCCCGGGTCCTGCGGCTCGGTGTCAATCTGGAGGCGAACGCGCTCATCGCCAATCTGGGCGTGGACGCCTACTCGGCGGCCTGCCTGCGTGCGCAAGAGGCAAGCAGCAGGGAAATGGCTCAGGATTGGAACGCCGTCGCCAACGCCGTCGCGCGCAAGACGCGCCGACGGGGGGGCTTCATGATGAGCGCCCGTTCTCTTGGCGCGACGCTCGCCGCGCAAGCGGGCCCAGAGTGGCCCTTCACGTAGCCGGATCGAGGTCGGGTGAAGACGCCAAGCCCCTCGATCCCCGAACCACGAACCCCAACTGCGCGCCGGGCCGTGCGGTCGGGGGCGACGTCAGGGGCGCTTGAAGGCGATCCGCAGGAGCTGGATGGCGCCGTTCTCGAAGCCGGACGCCGCTTCATCCAGATAGTGCAGGTAGTCGGCGACCTTTTCCGGGCCCACGAGACGCTCCGCGCGCCCGCGCGCGGCGAGGAGGCGCTTCTCCCATTCGCGCAAGGTGCGGGCGTAATGAAGGCGGTGGTTCAGGAGCGTCTCGACCTCGAATCCGCGCGCGGCGGCCTCGAGCACCTCGTGCGCCATCGGCAGTTCGCTTTCGCGCCAGATCTTCTCGCGTAGGAACGGCGTGAGCTTGCGGATCCGGCCATAGGCGATGGTCTGCAGCGACAGCTTTCCGCCGCGGACCAGCCGCCGCCGGCAGAAGTCGAAGAACTCGGCGTAGATCGCCCGCCGCTCCTCGGGCGAATGATCGAAGCGGCCGAAATGCTCGAAGGCTCCGATCGAAATGATCCCGTCGAACGGCTGCGGATCGTCGTAATCCTGCCAGTTCACGATCTTCATCCGCGCCCGCGGGGCCGCCGGCCCTCGGTCAAAAAGCTCCTTCTGCGCCGCGCTGAGCGTCAGACCGACCGCCTCCCCGACCTCCCGCTCGGCGACCAGGTAGCGCAAGAGCGCGCCCCAGCCGCACCCGACGTCGAGGATTCGCGAGCCTGGACGCACGCCGGCCGCGTCGGCGTGAAACGCCAGCTTGGCGCGTTGCGCGTCTTCGAGCGACTGCGTGTCCGAGGTGAACAGCGCCGCCGAATAGACCATCCGAGCGTCGAGCCACAACGCGTAAAAATCATTGCCGGAGTTGTAATGGTATTGAATTTCCTCCTGGGACGTCGTGCGCATGGCCACGAGTCCCTCAGAGTTTTGTCTTCGACGGCGGTCGCCAAGGTCGGTGACATTGGGCGCTTCATCGTGACGGCGCGGAGAGCGTTGATCGAGCACTTGTCAAACTCCTTCCGGGCAAGTGGCCTGCGCGCGATGGATTCAATCTCCATGGATTCGCGGGGCGTCAGGGGAAGAAACGTAACGCGAACGGTTGTTGATTTTCAAAATAGTAGGCGATTTCGAGATTGTGGTCCAGCCGTGACGGCCCTTGCGAACAGCCGACAAAGCAGCCCGGCGTCTGTTGCGGGGCCCGCGGACGTCAGGCTGGCGTCGGCGCATCGGCGCGCAACAGCTTCTCATGCTTGAGCTCGGCCCACAGGTCCGAGGAATCGGATGGGCGAACGCCGCGAGGTTGCGCTCAGCCTGATTGACTTTGATCGCCGGGCCGCGCCACCCGCTCACGATCAATTGATCGAAATAGGCGTCGACCGAGGCGTCGTTCCTGTGGCTCCAGCCGTTCGGCGGCCGTTGCAAGCCTGATTTCGCCCGGAGACAGACTGGTCCGCGCAGGGGGTTCCCTTCCCCCCGGCCCGGGGGAAAGGTGGCCGCGCGAGCGGAACCCTCACCCTGCCGCCATAGAGCGGTTCCCTGTTACGCGACTCCATATCCGCAGTGTAGGAAGAAATTCTCGCGTTCCTTGCGCGTCAGCGTTGCGCAGCATGCGACGATGGTGACGTCCAAGTCGGATTTGGTCCGCGCCTGCACCTTGCGCAGATAGGCCTTGAGCTTCGAGAAGAAATTCTCGATCGGGTTGAAATCCGGCGAATAAGGCGGAGTGAAGAGAATCGAAGCGCCGGCTGCGCGGACTGCCGTCGCCACAGCCGGTTGCTTGTGGGCACGGAGATTATCCATCAGCAGGACATCGCCGGGCCGCAGGCACGGCACAACTATCTGCTCAATATAGGCCAGGAACGGTGGACCGTCGATCGGCCCGTCGAAGACGACCGGGGCGACGATTCCGTCCAGGCTCAGGCCAGCCACGAAAGTCGTGGTCTTCCAATGGCCGTGCGGCACGGAGGCGACCAGTCGCTCGCCGCCGGGAGCGCGTCCATAAAGCCGCGTCATGTTGGTCTTCGCCGCCGTCTCGTCGAAGAATATGAAGCGCGTGGAATCCATGAAGCGTTGGGCGATGCGGCGGAAGAACCCGCGCTTCAGGGCGACGTCCGTCCGCGTCTGCTCGTCGGCGATCAGGCTTCCTGAGAAACTACGCCGGCGCCGGCATCTCGTGCAGCGTGTAGCCGAGAGACTTTGCGCGTCGTCGGAGGTTGGCGAGAACGCGGGCGCGATATCGATCCTCGTAGGACGACGCGCCGGGGTCGGCGTAGTCCATCCCATGTCGGAGGGCGTTGTAGAACAGGGTGGCGATCTTGCGTGCGGTTGCAGTCACCGCTTTGGCTTTGCCGACACGTGCGGAGAGCCTTCGATAGAAGGCGCCCAACGCCGTCTGCGTGCGACCGACAGTCACTGCAGCCAGCCTCAGCAGAGCCGCGGCTCTGCTGCCGGATCGCCGCGTTCGCGTCGAAAGCACCTTTCCCCCCGAGATCTTGTTGGCCGGCGCCAGGCATAGCCAGGATGTGAAGTGTTTGGCGTTTGGCCAAGCGGAGAAGTCGGTCCCGCACTCGCCGATCAGTTTCAGCGCCAGCGAAGGACCGAGGCCATGAATTTGCGTCAGATCGACGCCGAGGACCGCGTGCAATGCCGCCCGCGCATCGAAAGTCGGCGCATTGGGCGTCTTGTCTCGATGACGAGCTGGCGGCAGCCGCCCGACCGGTTTGGCTGCGGCGTCTCGAAGACGCTGCAAGACCGCTTCGATCCGCAAATCGCACTCGACGACCTTGGCGTGGTAGGCGTCGTGAAGCTCAAGCGCCTGTCCGAGAGCAAAGACATGCTCCTCACGCCAGTTTCCGGCCAGCGCGGCAGCGATCTCCGCCTCCGAGGCATGGCAGCGCCGATCCCGATGGCTGGCCAGCACAGCAGGATCCCGTTCACCCGCAACCACCGCGCGGATAATCCGCATCCCGGTCTCGCCGGTGATGTCGGTCACCACGTGATGGAGTTGAACGTTCATCTGCATCAACGCCTTCTGCATATGCTGGATGTGCGAGGCGCTGTAGTCCAGCAGGCGCTCACGTTGGCGCAGATAGGCGCGCAATGCGGCCAACTCGCCCTTCGGTCTGAAGCTGGCGCGCAGCAGCCCATATTCGTGCAGCCGTCTCAGCCATTGGGCGTCGCTGACGTCGCTCTTGCGTCCCGGCACGTGCTTGGCGTCGCGGGCGTTGACCAGCACCACCTCGAATCCGCGCTGTTCGAGCAGTTCGTAGGCAGGTATCCAATAGACGCCGGTGGACTCCATCGCGACCGTTCGAACGCCGCAGCGCTCGAACCAATCGGCCAACTGTTGCAAATCGCCGGTGCAGGTCCCGAAGGCGCGCACTGGCTCAGGGTCCCGGTCCGGCGGAACGGCCGCGACATGCATCCTTGAGCCGATATCGATCGCTGCGGCATCAGGATGGGTGGGGGTGAAGTCTCGTTCGGCGCGGCGCCGCTTCGATTTGGTCATGATGTGATGCTCCTCTCACTCAAGTGGAGAGGCTGAGCCGCGCAAGGAGATCAACTTCCTGACCGGGATCGCCGCGATGGCGTCACCACTCTCAAGTGCGCAACAGCTCATGGACCACGTTTTTTGACGGGGTTACCACCACCAGAAGACTATCGGCCGCTCCTCCCCAACGGTCAGGATATCAGCTCCGTTTCTGCCGCCACAGGACGGCCGCGGCCGGCGACGGGTTTTTTTGAATCTCAGATCGAGGCGCGCCAACGTCCTGTCGACGGTGGATTTGCCGACCTTCGGTCCGCCACGCGCGACGATCTCGTCGGCGATCTGCGCCAGCGTCAAATCCGGCGTTTCATCGACGATGGCGCGGACCATGTCGTAGCATTTGACGAGAGCCGGCTTCCTCGATCCGCCGACCTTTTGCGGGTCGATAGCGTCCGTCTCGACGAACTGTCGGACGATCTTTATCACCGCCGAATGGGCGACCGCGAAACGCTCCCCCGCCGCACGGCATGTCATGCCCTCAATCAGGACGGCATGGACGAATCTTTCGCGAAGATCGTTCGACAGCGGTTTCATTTCGTTCCCCGTGCGTAGGGGAATCTTGCTGTAGAATCATGAATCTATGCAAGTGGGAATTGATCTAGCCCGTCGAAAGACGGGCGTCCTGCCGGACGCCCTATGGCGGCTTCCCTCTCGCGGTAGGAGAGGGGTGCGAAACCCGATCGCGCGCGGACTCATTCCTCGGGCTCGGTGTCGAACCGGAGCGGATAGCCGCGCATGGCGCCCGCTTCGGTGCCGCGCGCGGCCTTGGTCTCGGCGATGTCCTTGGCGAACACGCCGACGACGCAAAGGCCCTTCTTGTGCGCGGTCAGCATCACGTTCAGCGCCTGCGACTCGTTCATCCGGAAGACCGCCTTCAACACCTCGACGACGAAGTCTCGCGGCGTATAGTCGTCGTTGAACAGCAACACCTTGTGCAGGCGCGGCTGGTCGACCTTCGTTTCAGGCTTGGTCCGGACCCTGGTGGCGGACTTGCTCATCGTTGCCCCCGGAGGCAGGCTGGATGCCGTCGCGCCCATCCTCGCATGCGGCGCGCCGGAGTTTCAAGCGCCGGCAAGACTCTTGCAAAGCCGGGCGCGCTCCATTGATCCGAGAAGGGCCGCTCATGCTCAATACCCGTCAGAAGGTCCTGCGCAACTTCTGGTACGCCACCCGCCCGACCGAGGCGCTGAAAGACGGACCGAAGCCGTTCCGCCTGCTGGGGCAGAATGTCGTCCTCTTTCTCGACGAAAAAGGCGAGCCGGCCGCGCTCGAGGACCGCTGCTGCCACCGCACGGCCAAATTGTCGAAAGGCTGGATCAAGGACGGCCATATCGTCTGCGGCTATCACGGCTGGGAGTACGACCGGACCGGCAAGCTCGTGAACATCCCGCAGTTCCCGTTCGAGCAGGCGGTCCCCAACGCGCGAGCGATATCGTTCCTCGCCAGGGAACGCTACGGCTATGTCTGGGTCTGCCTCGGAGAGCCGCTCCTCGACATTCCCGACCTCGAGGAGGACCGCGACCCCGCCTTCCGCCGCATCCACCAGTTCGACGACTTCTGGAGCTGCTCGGCCTTGCGGATGATGGAGAATTCCTTCGACAACGCGCATTTCGCTTTCGTGCACAAGAACACCTTCGGCGACATCGCCCAGCCGAAGCCGGAAAAATATGAGATCACCGAGACCGATTACGGCTTCGTCGCCGAGACCATCGTGCCGGTGAAAAATCCCCCAGAGGCCGCGCGCATCACCGGCACGACCGAGCCCTGGACGAAGCGCAAGATGCGCAACGCCTGGTTCATGCCGTTCTGCCGCACGATGGACATGGAATATCCCTCGGGTCTCAGGCACCTGATCTTCAATTCCGCCACACCGATCGACGACGGCTCGATCCAACTCATCCAGGTCCTGTTCCGCAACGACCGCGAGGAGGACTGCTCGACCACGGAGCTACGCGCATGGGACGGCAAGATCATCGAGGAAGACCGCGAAATCCTCGAATCGACCGACCCCGACGCGATCGTCGACATGAGCCGCAAACTCGAGATGCACATGCCCTCCGACCGCCCCGGCATGCTGATGCGCCAGAGGCTCAACGCGCTGCTCGAAGCGCATGGCGAGCACGAAGTCCCGCGCTGACCGCGTCGCGCCGCTGGCGGGCGTCCGCGATCGGTCATAAAATGGGTCCGACCGGAAAGGCCGCGGAAGCGACCGGCGGTCGGAGGCAAGCTCGGGGGTTTCGCGATGCGCATTCGACTTTTGGTCGCTCTTGGCGGAGCGGAGCTGGCGTCATGGGCCGGCGTGGCCCAGGCCGGCCCGTGCGCGGGCGAGATCTATCAGGCGGACATCGCGATCAACAGGCGGCTCGATGAAATCGCCGCGCAGGGCAAGGCCGGCGCGGAATCGACGTTCGCCACCACGCATCATCAGCCGACCCCAGCCACCATCGCCGGCGCCGAAGAGAAGGTGGGCGACGTCCCCCCATCCGGCGTGCAGGACGTCCGCAAGTTCATGGTCGAGGCGCGGCGGGCGGACGACGCCGGCGACACGGCCGCGTGCGAGAAGGCGCTGGCGGACGCCAAGACCATCCTCGGGCTTCAGTAAGGTCCGCCTGCCGACGGGCGACGACGCGCTCGCGCGTCGCCGATGCCCGCTCCGCGCGGACGCCGCGCCAACACGGTCGGACCTGAACGCCCGATATCCCGCCCGATCCCAAGTTTCGATCCGCGCCCGCTCGTCGACCCCATCGCTCGACCTCGAAGGCGTTGGGACTCCGCGCCGCGCCTTCCCGCGCGCCGCGCCTTCCGCGCGCCGTTGGCGTATACTCGCCGAATGCGAATCGTCACCTACCGCGACCTCCACCCCGGCCGCTTCGCGAAGGCGCTCGAACGACTGCGGGCGGCACTCAGCCGCGGCGATTTCGCCGCCGCCGGGCTCAAGAAGCTCGCCCCGACGCCCTATTGGCGCGCCAAGCTCAGCGACGAGGCGCGCCTCCTCATGCAATTCGTCCCCTACAACGGCGAGACCGTCTGCCTGTTCCTCGAGGTGATCCTCGATCACGCCTACGAAAAGTCCCGCTTCCTACGGGGCGCGCCGGTCGATCGCGACAAGATCGAGGCCGGGCCGGACGTTCTCGCGCCTCTGCCCGAGCCGACGGCGCGTGTCGGCTGGGAGCTCAAGTGGCTGCCGCTGGAGGCGGTGGAATTCGATCTCCTCGACAAGCCGATCGTTCTCGACGCCGCGCAGGAGGCGGTGCGCGGCAGAGCGCCGCCGCTCGTCATCATCGGCCCCGCGGGCTCGGGCAAGACGGCGGTGACGCTCGCCAAGATGCGCGAGGCGACGGGAGAGGTCCTCTATGTGACGCTCTCGGCATATCTCGCGCAAACGGCGCGCCGGCTCTACGGCGCGCACGGCTACGAGAACCCGCACCAGAACGCCGAGTTCATGAGCTTTCGGGAATTCATCGACGCGATCGCCGTGCCGGAGGGCGAGGAGGTTCGCTTCTCGACCTTTCGCACGTGGCTCGAGCGCCGGCGGGGCGGCTTCAGAGGCGATTTGCGGCAGGCCGACGCGCATGCGTTATTCGAGGAATTCCGCGGCGTGCTCGGCGCCCCCGCGAGCGGGGCGCTGACCGAGGCTGAATATCAGGCGCTCGGCGTCAGGCAATCTCTCTATCCGGCCGGAGACGGGCGCGCGGCCGTGCATGACCTCTTCCAGAAATACCGCGCCTGGCTGGACGACGAGAAGCTCTTCGACTTGAACCTCGTCTCGCACGCTTGGCGCGCCAAGGCCGAGCCGCGCTACGATTTCGTCGTCGTTGACGAGGTGCAGGATCTCACCAACGCCGAACTCGCGTTGATCCTCGATACGCTCAAAACCAAGGATCATTTCCTATTGTGCGGCGATTCGCACCAGATCGTGCATCCAAACTTCTTTTCCTGGGCTTCCGTGCGGGCGCTGTTTTGGGGCGCCGATGCGCCGGCTGAGGGCGCGCCCACCGCGCGCGAAATCTCTTGTCTCCAGACGAATTTCCGTAACACCGAGGCCGTCACTGGCCTCGCCAATCATCTCCTGAAGATCAAGCAGGCGCGCTTCGGCTCGGTCGACCGCGAGAGCAATTTCCTCGTCCGGTGCGCCTCCAGCGCGGCCGGCGCGGCGCAATTGCTCAGGGGCGACGACAAGGCCTTGCGCGCTCTCAACGCCGCCTCGCAGGCGTCCGTCCGCTATGCCGTAATCGTGCTGCGCGATGAGGACAAGCCGGCTGCACGCGCCCATTTCGCAACGCCGCTGATCTTCTCCGTCCACGAGGCCAAGGGCCTCGAATATCCGAACGTCATCCTGTTCCAGATGATCTCGGCGAACCGCGGTTCTTACGCCGAAGTCTGTCGCGATGTCGCGCCGAGCGACCTCGAAGGCGAGGAGCTCGACTACCGTCGCGCCAGAGACAAGACCGACAAGTCGCTCGAGATCCATAAATTCTACGTCAATGCGCTTTATGTCGCGATGACCCGCGCCGTCGAGGGACTGACGATCGTCGAGACCGACGTCCAGCACCCGTTGTTGCGTCTGCTCGGCCTCAAGGAGAACGCGGACATTGCGCCGATGGCCGCTTCGGCCTCGAGCAAGGACGAGTGGGCGCAGGAGGCCCGCAAGCTCGAACTGCAGGGAAAGCAAGAGCAGGCGCGCGCCATCCGGGAGACGTTTCTCACCGCTCGGCCGACGCCCTGGACGCCCTGGTCGCTCAAGAGCCTTTCGGAATGGACGCCCAAGGCGCTCGATCCCAAGAATCCGTCGGCCAAGACCAAGCAGACCCTGCTCGATTATGCGCTGTGGCACGGACAGGGCGCCTATGTCGAAAGGCTCGCCAATGCGAATTTCGCGCCAGCGCTGGCGCTGACCCATCGCGGGTATCTGCTCGCTCGCGTCACGGAGGTCCCTCACGAGGGCAAGCTCGTCGAGCTCGCCAAGGTCGCCGGATTCTCGAACGATCCGCGCAACCCGATGGGCCGCGCGACGCGCGCGGCGGCGGCGGTGCGCGAGCGCCAGTTGCGGCCCTATCTGGAACGATCGACAAAAGCGGTCCTGCAGGATTGCGACCTCTATGGCGTCGACCACAGGACCTATTGCGGGGGCACCCCATTGATCCTCGCCGCGCGCGCCGGAAACGTCGCGCTGATCGAAATCCTGCTCGCCCGCGGGGCGGATCCGGAGATGGTCGACGACTACGGGCACACCGCCTGGATGGGCGCGTTGAACCGCGCCATCGACGACGAGGCGTTCGCCCGCGGCTGCCTTGGGGCGGTGTTCGAGCACTTGGGGCCGCAAACTCTCGACGTGCACGCGGACGGGCGGCTCGTTCGTCTCGAGCGCGGCCAGGGCGAATTCTGGCTGCTCGGCTTGATGCTCTCCGGCCTCAAGACCCATTGCGGCGGACTCGCCGCCCGGCCGCTCGGGCCCTACCGATATGCGCGAGGCTTTTTTGCTGGCGGCCTCATGCAAACGCTCGACCGCCTGCCGGAGCATCTGTGGCCGACGGCGCGCCGTAGGAAAGAGTACGTCAATTCCGTTCTGGCGCGGGCGGAGGTCGGCTCCGGCTACCGGCCGGCCCGCAAACTCTGGCAGCGTCGCAGCGTGGGTTACTACATGCCGGCGCCCGACATGAGGCTCAGACGCACAACGGCGGATGGCGAAGCCTGGGTCCCGATCGCCGAGGCCCTCGTTCTGGCGGCGGTCGACAATGGCGGATCACGCTGGCTGTTCGATGGTTACGATCTGCCCGTGGACGCATCAGCGTCGGCCGCCATCGCGGCGCAATGAGCGGCGAGAGAAACTTGGAACGCCAACGCGAGCCCGGCGGCGGGTGGATGGGGTTAGCGTCTCTTGCCCCCTTGTGGCGGAAGGACAGGATGGGGGGTCGCGCCATGCCGGCGAGATTGGCCGCACGCCTCCGGGCGATCGGAGACGCGTTTCCGCGCCGTCCGGATGTCATCGATGAATCGCCGTTCGAGGCCCGGCGCCTGCGCGGCGTACGAAGCGACCGCCTCTTCCAGTTCGTCGGCCGCCGGCGCCAGCAGCCGGATATTCATGAGCGACTGGCGTGCTTTGCCAACGTCTCGTCGAAATCGAGCGCCTTGATCTCGCCGCGCCGATAAGCGGCCAGGCGGTCCTCCGCCTCCTCGACCCAAAGCTGATCGAGGTCCAAATCGGCGGTATCGAGGCTCTGCAGGATGCCCTCGACCAGCTCAGCCCGCTCAACCGGCGGCAGCAAGCTGGCCTGCTCGGTCAACTTTTTGATGCGCTCGTTCATAAACGACATCGTAGCAGGCGGGAGCGGCGGTTTGAAGGCTCGACCGACGGCTCCATCGCGGTAGGATCGGCGAGGCAGCCGGCGCAACTCTCGCAGGAACGCCGTTGCGGCGGCAAAGTGAGCCAGGCACGCGCGGAGAACGCCAGAAAAGCGGCCCTAGCCGGAAGGCGACAGATGCGCCATCGTTCTTGACGCGGCGCAGGCCGGACATCCCCTTCCCCAGCTCCGCTGGGGAAGGTGGCCCGATAGGGCCGGATGGGGTGCGGCGAGCAAGGCGGCTCCGCATGCGCTTGGCTGTAACGGTCGCGCAAATCAAGGGCGGCCGGCGGCGGCGGACCACACCCCATCCGGCGCTACGCGCCACCTTCCCCGCTACGCGGAGAAGGGATCGCATTGGCCGCTGGTAAGCGCTCTTTCGGCAAAGTTGTGGCGGCCAGAGATGTGTGCATCCCGTAGAGCTCTGCTGGGGAAGGTGGCCCGGAGGGCCGGATGGGGTGTGGTCCGCTGCCGCAGCTCTGGGTCGGATTGCACGACCGTCACCTTAAGCCTTCATCGAACGCTCCCGGCTTTCCGCACCCCATCCGGCCCTTCGTGCCTCCTTCCTCGCTTCGCGGAGAAGGAGGCGCGCGCGATGGCTCCGCATGACGCCGAACGGCGTCATGGCCGCGTGAATGCGCCGTCCGGGGCCGCCCCTCGAGGCGTCCCCAGACCTCGAGCCAATGTGAGCATGAAATTAAGCCGTCGCGCCTTGTCGCGGCCTCAACTGGGCGCCAGAAGGACGACGCCACAATGCGCCCCGCCGTCCTCACAGCCCTGATCGTCGCCACCGCCCTGTTCATGGAGAACATGGACGGCACGGTGATCTCAACCTCGTTGCCGGCGATCGCGCACGATCTCCACCAGGACCCAATCGTCCTCAAGCTGGCGCTGACCTCCTACATGCTGACTCTGGCGGTCTTCATCCCCGCCTCGGGCTGGGTCGCCGACCGGATTGGGGCGCGTACGGTTTTCTGTTCCGCCATCGTCGTGTTCACCATCGGCTCGGTCTTCTGCGGCGCCTCGACCTCGCTCGAGACCCTGATCGCCGCTCGCGTCTTTCAGGGCCTCGGAGGGGCGATGATGGTCCCGGTCGGACGGCTTGTCCTTCTGCGCAGCGTGGAGAAGCGCGACCTGGTCGATGCGCTCGCCTACCTCACCGTCCCGGCGCTGCTCGGGCCGGTCGCGGGGCCGCTCCTGGGCGGATTCATCACCACCTACTTCCACTGGCGTTGGATCTTCTGGATCAACGTGCCGATCGGCGTGCTCGGGATCGCCCTCGCGCTCAGGTACATCGCCAATCTGCGCGAGGAGGTGGTGCCGCGCTTCGATTTCAAAGGATTTCTCCTCTCGGGCGCTGGTCTTCTCGGGTTGATCTCGGGACTGTCGCTGATCGGTCGCGGCATGGCGCCCGGCTGGGAAGTGGCGACGCAGATCGCCGCAAGCCTCGCCCTGCTGGCGTTCTACGTCCGGCACGCGGGCCTCAACGAGGACGCTATCCTCGATCTCAAGCTGCTCAGAATTCCGACCTTCTTCTCGGGCGTCGTCGGCGGGCTGATCTTCCGCATAGGCATCGGCGCCCTGCCCTTCCTCCTGCCGCTGCTGTTGCAGATCGGCTTCGGCCTGACGCCGTTCCAATCCGGCGCGTTGACCTTCGCCACCGCCCTCGGCGCGATGGTGATGAAGTTTACCGCTTCGACTGCGCTGCGCTGGTTCGGCTTCCGCCGCACGCTGATCGTCAACGCGCTGGTCTCCGGCGCGTTCATGGCGTCCTACGCGTTGTTCACGCCCTCGACGCCCCACTGGCTGATCTTTCTGGCGCTCCTCGCCGGCGGCTTCTTCCGTTCGCTCGAATTCACCGCCCTCAACGCCATCTCCTATGCCGACATCGACCCGCCGCGGATGAGCAGGGCGACCAGCTTCGCCAGCGTCTCCCAGCAGATGTCCGGCGCGATTGGCGTCGCGGTTGCTGCGGTCTGCATCCAGCTCATCCAGGTCGGCTTCGGCGACGCGACGCTCGTGGCGCGCGATCTTTCGCTCTCCTTCGTTGGTGTGGCCGTTATTTCCAGCCTGTCGACGCTGATCTTCGCGACGCTGAAGCCCGACGCCGGCGCGGAGCTGGCCGCCAAGCCGCCAGCGCGAGAGGAGCACGCGACGGCGCCGGCCGAGTAAGGGAACCGCTGCACGCTCTGGCTAGAGCAAGATGATTTTTGGACGAATCGCGTGGCGCCCACATCCGATCGCTCACAGGGCCGCCTTCCGCGCGCGGGGAGAAGGGAATGCCAGCGACGCCTTGCAACCCGGCCGCGCCCGGTCTCGCGACCCGATTTCGCCCACCTGTTCTTTCCCTGTTCCGCTGCGAAAACACGCTAACATTCCCTGTTCCGGTCGTCTGAAATTCCCTGTTCCGCGCCCGCTCGGGCTCACAACCGGTAGGTTGCAATGCCAACAACGCCATGATATCGCATAACTTTTCGGAACGAAGCGCCGAACAGGGCGCAAGAAAATTCCCTGCTAGCAGGGAAACCGGATCGTCGGCGGCGGACTGATCTCTTCAGGCGTCACGCGCCGCCGCTTCCCTGAAATCTCGCCGGCCGCTTCTCCAGGAACGCCCGCACGCCTTCGACATATTCGTCGGCCGCGCCGGCCTCGCGCTGCAGGTCGCGTTCCAGATCGAGTTGCGCGTCCAGGCTGTTCACGGGCGACGCAAAGAACGCGCATTTCATCAGACCAAAGGCGTGCGTCGGACCTTCCGCTAGCCTTTCGGCAAGCGCGCGCGCCTCGGCGAGCAACCGTTCGTCCTCGACAACGCGCCAGATCATGCCCCATTCCGCGGCTTGATCGGCGGTGATCGGCTCGGCGAGCAGCATCAGCGCCCGAGCCCGGGCGTCGCCGACGAGACGGGGAAGAAACCAGGTGCCGCCGCTGTCCGGCACGAGGCCGATGCGGGCGAAGGCCTGCAGAAAGCGCGCCGATCTTGCCGCCAGCACGATGTCGCAGGCGAGCGCGATGTTGGCCCCGGCTCCGGCGGCCGCGCCGTTGACCGCGCAGACCACCGGCTTCGGCAGACCGCGGATCGCCCGCACCAGCGGATTGTAGCGCTTGTCGAGCGACTCGCCGAGATCGGGGCGACCCTGATCAAAGGTCAGCGCGCGGTCGGCAAGGTCCTGGCCGGCGCAAAAGCCCTTGCCGGCGCCGGTCATGAGAACCGCGCGCGCCTCCGTGTCCGCCGCCGCGCGCGCAAACGCCGCAGCGAGGGCCTCGTGCAGCGCGACGTTGAAGGCGTTGAGCTTGTCGGGCCGGTTGAGGGTCAGCGTCATGACCCCCTTTTCGAGGGCCACGAGAAGCGGCGGCTGTGAATCCGCGTCCGTTGCCATGCGATCCCTCCCGGCCCACGCCGAACGTGGCGCCGCATATTGACCGACCGATTGGCCGACAATATTTCCAGGGACTTATCGTCGGTCAAGGGGCGTCGATCCGTCATTGTTTTCGCCTTGACCGACGCCGCCTTCGTCGCCACCGCTCCCGCATCGTCCCGGTGCGGCGCAGATCGCCTGAGGACCTGATGACCGAAGCGTTCATTTGCGACTATGTCCGCACGCCGATCGGCCGCTATGGCGGGGCGCTGGCGTCCGTCCGCGCCGACGATCTCGCCGCCATCCCGATCCGCGAGCTCGTGCGTCGCCATCCGGGGCTCGCCCAATCCGTGGAGGACGTCGTGTTCGGCTCGGCCAACCAGGCCGGCGAGGACAACCGCAATCTCGCCCGAATGGCGCTCTTGCTCGCAGGCCTGCCCGAGACCGTACCCGGCGTAACGGTGAACCGCCTTTGCGCCTCGGGCATGGACGCGGTCGCCGCCGCCGCGCGGGCGATCAAGGCGGGCGAGATTTCGCTTGGCCTTGCCGGCGGCTGCGAGCAGATGACGCGCGCGCCGCTGGTCATGGGCAAGGCCGAGACGGCCTTCCAGCGTTCGGCCGACGTTTACGACACGACAATCGGCTGGCGCTTCGTCAACCCCAGAATGAAGACGCTCTATGGCCTCGACTCGATGCCTGAAACGGCGCAGACCGTCGCCGACGAGCATGGCGTGTCGCGCGAGGATCAGGACGCCTTCGCGCTCCGCTCGCAACAACGCGCGGCGGCGGCTGAGGCGAGGGGCGTCTTCGAAGCCGAGATCGTTCCGGTTGAGGTCAAGGACCGCAGGGGCGCGGTGGCGCGCGTCGTGAAGGACGAGCATCCCCGCCCCGACACGACCGCCGAGGCGCTGGCGAAACTGCGCGGCATCGTGCGCCCCGACGGCAGCATCACTGCGGGCAACGCCTCCGGCGTCAACGACGGCGCGGCCGCGCTGGTCCTCGCTTCGGAGCCGGCGGCGAGAGCGCAGGGGCTGACGCCGATCGCGCGCGTGCTCGGCTACGCGACCGCGGGCGTCGCGCCCCGGGTGATGGGCGTCGGCCCCATCCCGGCGGTGAGGCGGCTCTGCGAGCGGCTCGGCCTGACGCCCACCGACTTCGAGGCGGTCGAGCTCAACGAGGCGTTCGCCTCGCAGGCGCTCGCCTGCATGCGCGGCCTCGGGCTCCCCGACGACGCCGCGCATGTCAATCCGAACGGCGGCGCGATCGCGCTCGGCCACCCGCTTGGCATGTCCGGCGCGCGCATCGCGGGGTCGATCGCGCTCGAACTTCATCGTCGCGGCGGGCGCTACGGCCTCGCGACCATGTGCGTCGGCGTCGGCCAGGGTGTCGCGCTGGCGGTCGAGCGGGTGTGAACCGCCGCGCTTTGGCGCCGCCAGCGCCGTCGAAGCGCCGCATCGCAATTCCATCTTGGGTCCGTAGACGGAACTGGACCCCTTCATGCTCGCGCACAGATTGGCCCTTGCGATCGCTCTCGTTGCGGCGTTCGTCGGCTCGCAGGGGCCGGAGTTCGCCCAGCAATATCGCCAGCGCCTCGGCGGCGCGCTCGACGAAGTCAGGCAGAGCGTGGTCCAATTCGACGCCGAGGCTGTAAGCCAAGGCCTGACGCCGGCCGAAGGCGTGGAGCGCCTCGAAGCCAGCGACGACCCGCTGGTCCAAAAGCGGGGCGAGGACATGGAGCGGACGATGGCGCGCGCCGACCGGCTCGAAGCGCAGGTCAAGGCGATGCAGTCCGCCGGCCCGGTCGTGCGTCTCTACGTCCTGGTCTCTAATTTCGATCCCGATGTCGCCCGAGCTGCGCTCGACGCCTACGAACCCGCAGCGCCGCTCTCCCCGGAGGCCCTGACCACAGCCGGGGTCGCCGGTGCCCTTGGCTGGATGGCGACGCATCTCGTAGCCTGGCCGTTCCGCCGCCGTTCCAGGCCGTCCGCAACGGCGGCTGTATGAGGTCGGCCGGCAGCCGCCGGGAATCGTCCGTGGGCCTTAGGACAGGCGGTGAGCTGGTCGAGCGGCCGCGGCTGAGTCTCACCGCCAGCGCTGCACTCCGTCATTCGGGCGCAAGCTTCGCGCAACGGGACGGCGAAACGCGGGGAGCGGCCCCTTGTCGTCGTCGTCATTCAGGGTGAGGAGAAGGAACACGAAGTTTTCGTCGGTGCGGACCTTGGGGACGAGGATCGTCCGCGATCCGCTTCCATTTGGCGGGTCGATCATCGTAGCGATCCCGCTGTTTGGTGTGGCATACGTCATTTTCCGCGCCCCTCCAGTTTCATCGCACGCGGCGTCAGCAGGCCGCGCCTCAGTGCTCTGGCGTCGCGACGAGTTCGCCGCGCCAGTTCATAGTCGAACGAATGGCCCTTGAAGCCCTCAGGCGCCATCATCGAGCCGGCAATACCATTGCGCGCTTCAACGCGCCCGGCCCGTCCATGTCATCGGGTTGTGGAGCGCGCCGCGTCTCCGCTGCAACCTAGTCCGTGGGAGGAACGAATTCCGCAACCCGATGACGACGCAGAGTAAGCGCCCGTATCGGCTGTTTGGCAATTAACAGATTTGTGGAGGAATCGAGCACTTGTGCACACGTACTGGTTGCACAGCCAGTTGCGACTGCGCGATCGCGGCGCGAATCACCCCCGGCGGAGCGGCCGCCCTTGGCCTCGGAATCGGGACGGCGCGGCAGCCGAAACGGACGCACGGGACTTTGAGACTGGCGGCAATTGGCTGGTTTATGTGTTGCTCCGACCCGTCCGTGTCCCATCTCTTCGACATTCGGCTGTCTATATCCTTCCATACCACTCCGCCATTCCGGGATCGAAGCCGCGCCGATCCGAAAGCGCTGTCGGGGCGCCGTCGTATTATCCATCCTGATCGAATAGCAATGCCGTTCTCTTCGAGATTCTTTCCGCGATCGTCTTGGGTATCGGCGGGCGGCGGCAAGAAATACTATATCCTGGCGGTTATCGTTGTCTCATCGTTACGTCAGCCCAATTTCACGTAACCCCGAGTTGTGAACCCGACGTCTGAGGATTCCGCTGGATTTACGTGCGCTTAAAGCCCCGCGCTTAGCTTGGCCGCGACGAAGACCAACCGCAGGACCGGTCCTTGCACGCCGCAACGCAACTCGGGGCCGACAATCAAACCGCCGAAACTCCAATCGGTCGGCTCGGACGTGCGTTGCATGCAGCCCGCGACGTCGTCATCCGCGAGCAGGACGCGTTGATTGACGACCTCGCCGCCCAGAGCCGCCGCTTTCGGACCGTGATCCGGCTCGTCAGGGACGGTGTCGCCTTTTTTGACGACGGCGGCCGACTCATCGTCGCCAACAGACGGTACGCCGAGATTTACGGGCTCAGTCCGGAAGCGACCCGCCCGGGCGCCGAGGCGCCTGAGCCGGTCCAGCGGCTCCTCCGCGAGGATGGAGGCGCGGCCGGCCGGTGGCCGTCGCAGGGACAGGCGGCATGCGCGTGGACCCGGCGGCCGTTCGGCGAATGCGAAGCCGACGCGGAGATCTCCTGCGCGGAGGGAGGACTTGCCTGTTTCAGAAGGCAAATGGTGGACTTCCCGGACGGCCGGTTCGTCGAGGTCCAACTTGCGCACGCACCCGGCGGGTGGGTCTCGACCCACCGCGATGTCACAGCGGTCCACCGGGAGGCGACGCTCGCGGCCGAGCGTGTGTCACTGCAGATGCTGATCGATCTCGTTCCCGACAACCTCTGGCTCAAGGACGCGCAAAGCCGCTTCGTCATCGCCAACAACGCGACCGCGCGCCGGATGGGCTACGCGTCGCCGGCAAACCTGATTGACAAGACCGACCTCGAGCTTTGCCCGCCGGAAACCGCACAAAAATATTTCGCCGACGAGCGGCGCATCGTCGAAACGGGAGAGCCGTTGATCGACTGCGAGGAATACGTCATCGCCCCGGACGGGCGAAAAGTCTGGATCTCGTCGACCAAGGTGCCGCTTTTCAACGACGACAGGGTCGCCGGCCTGGTTGGCGTCTCGCGCGACATCACAGCGCGCAGACTCGCCGAGACGCTGCGCGACGGGCAGGCGCAGATCCTCGAAATGATCGCAACCAACGCGCCGCTTCCCGACATCCTCGACTGTCTGACGAGGCTGATCGAATCGCAGCTCACCGGCGTGCGAAGCTCCGTTCTGCTGCTCGACGAGGACGGCGTGCATTTGCGCCACGGCGCAGCACCGAACCTTCCCGAACCGTATGTCAAGGCTATCGACGGCCTCGAGATCGGGCCCAACGCTGGCTCGTGCGGAACCGCAGCCTACACGCGGGAGCCGGTCGTCATCCCCGACGTGACGATCGATCCGCGTTGGACGCCTTACCGGGATCTCGCCGCCGCGAACAGGATTCGCTCCTGCTGGGCGGCGCCGATCCTGTCGCATCAGGGACAAGTGCTGGGGACATTTGCGCTGTGTTCGGACCACGTGCGCGAACCGAGCGAAGCGGAATCGCGGCTCATCGACGTGGCCACCAAGATCGCCGGCATCGCCATCGAGCGCAAGCTCGCCGAGGAGCGCATCCAGTTCATGGCAACTCATGACGCCCTAACGAAACTGCCGAACCGCGCCCTGCTCAAGGACCGACTGACCCAGGCGCTGCTGCTCGCCGAGCGTCACGATCGCTGGGCGACCGTCGTCTTCATCGACCTCGACAACTTCAAGTATATCAACGACAGTCTTGGGCACGACGCCGGCGATGACCTTCTGAGGGCGATGGCCCGGCGAATACTCGAATGCGTTCGCGCGGACGACATGGTCGTGCGCCTCGGCGGCGACGAGTTCGTGATCGTGCTCGGCGACCAGCCGAAATCCATCGATGAGATCACCAAAACGT
The DNA here is from genome assembly GCA_963822215.1 of uncultured Alphaproteobacteria bacterium. Taxonomy (GTDB): domain Bacteria; phylum Pseudomonadota; class Alphaproteobacteria; order Rhizobiales; family Beijerinckiaceae; genus Roseiarcus. The sequence continues at coordinate 599,194 of CAWGGX010000003.1, read as the reverse complement.
TGCGCAGGCTGCAGTCGGCGATCGCGTCGCCGATAGACCTCGGCGGGCATGGGCTGCGCCTGACCGGCAGCCTCGGGGTAGCGATCTACCCTAACGATGCGAAGGACGCCGAAGCGCTGCTCGCCAATGCCGACGCCGCAATGTATCGGGCCAAGGAAAACGGCCGCGATAGCTTCCAGTTCTACCGGCCGGAGATCAATCTCCGCCTCCAGGAGAAGTTCAGCATGCAGGAGGCGTTGCAGCTCGCCATCGCGCGCAACGAGTTCGTTCTGCACTACCAGCCGCAGCTCGACCTGCGCAGCGGCGCCATTTTCGGGGTCGAGGCGCTGGTCCGATGGCGGCATCCCACCCTCGGGCTTCTGCCGCCCGCGCGCTTCATTCAGCTTGCCGAAGAGACCGGCCTGATCAACGAGATCGGCGAGTGGGTACTCCAGGAGGCCTGCCGGCAGGCCGAAGCCTGGCGCAAGGACGGGATGCCCCCGATCCGGATGAGCGTCAACGTCTCGGCGCGGCAGTTCCGTGAGCGCCAACTGACGGGCGTCGTCGCCGCCGCGCTGAACAACAGCGGACTCGACCCGCGCTGGCTCGAGCTCGAGCTGACCGAAAGCATGATCATGCAAGACGTCGAGCAGGCGTTAGCCACGATGGAGGAACTGGAGCGGCTCGGGGTGCAATTGTCGATCGACGACTTCGGCACCGGCTATTCAAGCCTGGCGGCGCTAAAAACCTTCCCGGTTGCGCGACTGAAGATCGACATGAGCTTCATCAAGGGTCTGCCGGACGACGAGGACGACAGGACGGTCGCCGCCGCTGTCATCTCGCTCGGCCAGAAACTGAAACTCAAGGTGATTGCCGAGGGCGTCGAGACCTCTGAGCAGGCCGACTTCCTCCGCCGCAACAGTTGCGACGAGATGCAGGGCTTCCATGTGAGCAAGCCGATCCCAGCCGACGAGCTTGCCGCGTTCGTCCGGAGGTGGGTCGAGAGCGGACGGATGTCGTCCGCCGCCTGACTGCCGGGCGCTGGGGTCCAGTAGCCCGCAGCGCCCTTTATGCCCATCGCGGTGAATTCCTCCGATCACCCTTCGTAGACGATCGTAATGGGCCCTAGCGGCGGCCCAAGTTTCCCCAAGGCCTCGTTCTCCGCGCCGTTTGCGTCGCCGTCGGTGTTTGGCTGGGCGGACCAGCCGCAGGAGGCAGTCAGGCGCCCCCAGTTCTGAGCGATCACCCCGTTGGGACGCGGCTTGTCCGGTCCGCTCTTGAGCACGGGGTCCCGTCGCGTCCGTCGCGAGCTTCTCCGCCACTGACGTTGCCGAGCCTGGGTTGGGCCTTTCAGGTCACGATGTCCGGCTGTCGCCGGGACGCCGCAATTGGAACAGGCCGGGAGCCGTCGAAAAGACTCGCGGAACTCGCGGAGCGCTTCTTGACGATCCAGCCAATTTAAGCAATGCTCAGATGGAGGGGCGTGTCTCAAGGGAGTTTCCCTCCATGGCCGCAGTCACGTCGCAGGCGGCGTTCAACCCGACCAACGCCCCGTCCGGCCTTTTCTCGGGCCTGCTGCTGACGGCGGGCGCTGTGGCGCTGTTCGTCGGCACGTTGTTCTACGCCCGGCTCACTCCCGAGCTTGGATTGCCCGCCAGAGCCGGCGAACGCGGACAGGCGCTCGCCGACGTTCTCGCACTCGGTCCCGATCGGCTGGGGCTCGCGGGCGGCTTCGCCTTTGCCGGAGACTGTCTTCTGCTCGCCGCCTGCATTGCGCTGGCATTCCGGGCGCGCAGCAGGACGAGCGACCTCGATCTCGCCGGCTGGGCCCTCGTCGCGGTCAGCGTGGCTGTCGCGACGGTGTTCGATTCCATGACTGCGGCGCTGTTCTGGCCGCTCGCGCGGAGTTCCGATCCGGCGCTGTTCCTGGCGTTCAAGGCCTGGTTCGATTTCCTGTTCGCCGCGGGCAATGCGCCCTTCGGCCTGGGGTTCATCGCGATCCTGGCCGCAGACTGGCTGAGCCCCTCGCCGCTCCTGCCGAGGGCCGTCGCCGGTCTCGGCATGGCGATCGGCACCGCAGCGGCGATCAGCGGCCTCGGCTATCTCGCCGGCGTGATCCACCTGCCGCTGGTCATTGGCCTGACGGTCACTTTCGGCTGCGTCATTCTGGCGGCGCTCGGCGTCCGGATCATGCGGGGCGCTTTGGCGACGTGAGCGCAGAGCAGTCCCTTGCCCCGCCGGGCGAGAGCGGCGGAGACCCGCGCGGGAAACCGAAAAAGCGCTATCACCATGGCGACCTCCGGCGCGCGCTGATCGATGACGCCGTTCGGACGATCGCCGGACAGGGGATCGGCGCCTTGAACCTGCGCCAACTGGCGGCGGGCGTCGGTGTCACGTCCGGCGCTCCCTACCATCATTTCGCGAGCCGGGAGGCGCTGCTCGCGGCGATCGCCGACGACGGATTTTGTGAGCTCGAGGCGCGGCTCATCGCAGCCCGAAAGGCCGCGCCGACTGCGGCCGGCCCGCGGCTCAAGGCGCTCGGCGAAGCTTACGTGCAATTCGCCATCGGGCGGCCGGGCTATTTCCGAGTCATGTTTCATGGCGACGCGATGACCACGGGGCCGACCAAAGCGGGCCTGAGGGCGTTCGAACTGCTTCGCGAGGCGGTGCTGGTCTGCCAGTCGGAGGGCGCGGCGCCGGCCGGCGACCCGGCGCCGCTGGTGCTGACGGCGTGGTCCGCGGTGCACGGGTTCGCGACCCTATGCGTCGACGGCGCTTTGCCCTTCCAGGGGATCGACGGCGACGCGATGGCCTCCGCGATCGGACAAACGATCGCCCAAAGCTTTGCGGCCCTCGCGCGGAGCCGCCTGGGCTCGGGGCCAAGCCCTGAACCCTCGACGATCGGCTCTCTCGCCAGCCCTTGACATGGGTTGCCCCCGCGATTGGACTGCCGTCGGGAAGACGCCGGGGACGGCGGCGACGCCAGGGAGGTTCGCCCATGCCAGCCACAATCTCGATCGGATCGACAGGCGACGACGTGAAGCGCCTGCAGCGCGTCCTCGCCCGCCAGCTGCTCTGGAACCCATTCGGGCCGATCACTGGCGTGTTCGACGCCACGCTCGAAACCAGCGTCAAGACCTTCCAGCAGTCGAACGGGCTGACGGCCGACGGGGTCGTCGGTCCGTTGACCTGGGCGAAGCTGCCGGCCTACCGCGAGGCGTCGCCGACCCTCGCGTTCGGGTCCGAGGGACCGGCCGTCGCCTGGCTCCAGCTGGCGCTCGCCGGCAAGGTCGTCGCGGTGAGTTTTACGCCTTACGCCGGGGCGATCGACGGGCAGTTCGGGCCCGTCACCGAGGCTTCGGTCAAGGCGCTGCAGACCTGGGCCCAAGTTCCGGCGACCGGCGTCGTCGACGACGTGAGCTGGTTCGTCTGGCTGACCCCAGGCTCGGCGCAGCAGCTTACGCTCGAAGTCGCCAGCGGGCTGTTGAGCAACCTGTGAGCGGCAAGCAGGGAAGGAGGAGGCTGGATCATGAGACGTTCAGCGGCTTATTTGGCGGGGTTGGCGTTGTCGACGCCCACACTGGCGGCGGCGCAAACCGAGCAGCCCGCAGCGACGAGAGGCACGTGCCAGGTGCATCGGCAGGTAGCCAGCTCGACAACCTGCCCAGACGATCCGAACGGCAACGAGTGGAACGTCTTTTCCGGCGGATCCTGCGCGGGCGAGCGCTGCCCTGATCCGGGGGACACGCCCTGCAACAATCAGCACATCTGCGATTAGCGGGGGAAGCCGTCCCGTTTCATACAATATTATGACGGACTTAGCAAAAGAAGCAACCTTCGCCGTCATCACGAGACAATCGGATTTCCTCAGCTGTCCGCGGGGCAGCCTCAGAGCCCCAGTTGCCCCCGAGGGCGGCCTCAGAGCCCCGCGACTTGTCGGCGCCGGGACGTTTCGATTGTCTCGGATTTCCTTGGATTCTCTCGACCGAATCTAGCCTTTTCACCGGAATAGGGCGACCAGTGGCGATTTCTATTTTTGCGCTTCCCCTTCTCGCTCGAAATCGTCGGCCGTGCAAAAAGCCGCTTCAATGTTCGGCGCTTCGTTTGAGGCTTTCAGGATCATAGCCTAGCGGTATTTCCGCTAATCCGCAAGAAATGGTTACGCCCCCCGAGGAGCGCCGGCCAGGTGTCCCGACGGACAATCCCCGGATCAAGTCCGGGACGGTCCTGACGGCTGCAGCGGCGGCGTCAGGGAGCGCGCGTCTCGCGAAACGACACGAGGCGCCGCTTGTCCTCGTCCCACAGCGCGAGCCGGACGCAACCGAGGCTGCGCCAGAGGCTGAGCCGACCGACCTCGCCAAGCTCGGGATAGTCCCGAAGAACCTTGCGAAGCCGATAGAAGGGAATGCCGCTCGACAGGTGATGCACCTGATGCACGCCGATGTTGGCGCTGAACCAGCGCAGCGGCTGCGGCAGGTCGTAATAGGAGCTGGCGTGCAGCGCGGCTTCGTCGCGGCTCCAGTCCGCCGTCCTGTCCCAGGTGGTGGCCTCGAATTGGTGCTGAACGTAGAACAGCCACACGCCGGCCGTTGCGGCGATCAGCATGACCGGCAGATGGACCGCGAGGAACGGGACGACGCCCACGCCCCAGATGAGCAGGCCCGCGGCAAGCGCGACGCCTAAGTTGGTGCTCATGGTGCTGAGCCACGGCATGGCGCCTTTGCGCATGAAGCCGAACGGCAGCCGGCTCTCGAGGAGGAACATGTAGGCCGGACCGATCCCGAACATCACCAGCGGATGGCGATAAAGCCGGTAAAGGAGCCGGCCGCGCGGGCTCAGCGCAAAATACTCCCGCACCGTCTTCGTCTTGATATCGCCGATGCCGCGCCGGTCGAGATTGCCGGACGTCGCATGGTGGATCGCGTGGCTGCGCCGCCAGAAGTCGTAAGGCGTCAAGGTCAGTACGCCGATCGTCCGGCCGACCCAGTCGTTGGCGAGCTTGCTCGGCAGGAACGACCCGTGCCCGCAATCGTGCTGGATCATGAAAAGGCGCACGAGCAGCCCGGCAGCGAGCGGCGCCAGCGCGAACGAGACCCAGAAGAGGCCATGACGCGAGGCGAGCAGCATCGCGGTCCAGAGCGCCGCGAAGGGCGGGAAGGTGACCAAGAGCTCGAACGCAGCGTGGCCCGTGTCCGCGCTTCGGTAGGGGGCGAGCGCCTGCGCCCAGTCGCGCGCCGACCGAGCGGCGCCTGTCCGTTCCATTACCGGCATGTCTTGAAAACTCCGTCCGACGCGCCGTCGTGAAAAGAGCGACGTCGAACGGCCGGTCGACTGCGCGGTTCGCAGGGATCGTCTGGATGACCCTCGCGGCGTCTCGCTTCAAGGGCTCATATAGTGGGTCCGCGCGAAGAAGCGATGACAATTCGCGCCCCGCTCGCAAAAAACAACCTCTCCTCTTGCAAGGACCTCTTCCGAGCTTGAACCCGCCAAGGAGCGAAGCCCGTAGAGCCGTGACCTCCGAGGCCTGACGGCATTTCTATGACCGGGGCTGCTCCGCGGACCCCGAACCCGCGCTCAGGACGGCGAACTGCTCCCCAGTCGATTCAGGGCGCCCCGCAAATCGGCGCCGGCTGCGACGGCGGAGCCGGATGCGCCTCCCGATAGCGCGCAAGGATCGGCTCGAGCATGTCCTTCGGCCAGAATCTTGGAGCGCCGATGTCTCTCAGGCACGCGGCGTTCCAATAAAGCCCCGCGCGTGACGGCGCCTCACCGGCCTCGGCCGCGCGCGCCACGGCGTCGATGTCGCGGGACTCCGGGTAGATGTAGAGCGTGGTCGGATCGTCCCTCACCATCGCCATGACTGCGTCGGCGTCCGAGGGCGACCAGCTGGTGCAGCCGTCGCTGCGCCCGGCTTCGTAATTCACAAGCTTTCCGAACGGAACGTAGCCGTCCGGGTCGGCGTGCGGATTGCCCGGGTCCTTTCGACGGCAGACCCCCCTGAGCAGGACCGCCGGATGTCCGCCGATGGCGCGCGCTCTGGCGTTCGCGGTCTCGCCTTCGCCGTCGAATTTCAGGAATGCGCGCATGAAAATCGCGTCCCCTCCGCCCGAGGCGCGATAATACCCCTTGAAGGACGCGCTGGTCTCGCCCGTCACATACGCGCCGCCCGCGGTCAGGTCGGAATCCATCGCATTGCCGAAATTCTTCACGCACCGCCGTCCGTTGGAAAAGTCCGCGGTCCCGCCCAGATCCCGTCCGCCGCCGTGGCCCGCGGAGATCGCACGAAACGACCCTTCGGCTTCGCAGATGACGTAAAACCGGCGCCCCAGTCGGCTATCGCCGAGGTCATGGGGACGCGTCGCGTCCATGGCGAAGTAGCAGGGATTGCGGACCGCGCCCTCGCTCCGTTTCCGCTGATAGAGCGCGCGGGCTCTCTCGAGCACGACGGGCGCGATCTGCCCATCTCCCTCGCCCACATGGGCCTCGAGCCAGGCCGGAACGCCCGGTTGTCCCGCCGCAGGCGACAAGCTCGCGCCCGCAAGAGCGATCAGGACGCTAAGGCCGAGTGAGTGGGTAAGGCGCCATCCGAACGGCAATGATCCTGTCTCCGTTCACCCTGCCACCGGAATCCGCGGAATCCGGAATTTCGCGTTCGGGGCGCCGCATCTTACCATGGCGGCCTGACCGACTGGACATTCTGAACAAGCCCGCCCAGCAGCGCCGCCTCGCTTTACTCGCCAATCAAGCTGTTGACGGACTGTTGCAACGCATCGGTGGCGCTGAGGATTTGCGCCTGGTTCTGCTGCACCTGGCCAAGCGCCGCCATGACGTCGCTGAGCGTAGGATTGGATTTAGTCAAGCCCGCGGACCCCGGAAACTTGAGATTTCTTCTGACGGGAGGGGCAAAGCGTGGCATTGACTAGCTCCGTTCTCCAGACGCGGCGCAAGCGCGCCGTTGTGCAGCTCGATGTCGGAATGACTCCGCCACAGATGTAGCCGAGCAGCGCGTCGTCGCCTGGTACACCACGACCTTGAATCTGCGCGCATACCTGAGTCTCGGGGCTTTACCTGAGACACGATGCGAATCCCTTGTCTTCATCCGTCACCCCGCATGAGTCCGGCCTTGTGGCTGAGGACGGCCACTGCGGTTGAATTTGCGGCCGAGCGATGTGGCCGATATCACCCGGGCGGCCGGACGCGGCCGTCAATGCCTGCGAAATGGCGCGGGGCGATCGCCCTCAGGACCGTTGGAGTCGATGACGGGAATCGCTCGGGTTCGGGGATTTTGCCTTCTGACCGCCACCACGCCGCTGTGCGGCCGTTCTCGCGCTTTGGGCCGCACGCGCCGAAGCCGCTTCGCCGTCAGCCCAGTCGCTCCAAGCCGCGTCGTTCAAGGCGTCAAGCTCTTCCCTCGTGTAAGTCCTGGGGTTGCTCATCATGGATGACCTTTGCTGCCCCGCAATATAATCCGTGATTCGGCAGCAAGATCGCAAGGCGCCAATTATGTTGGTCTTTCAGCGCCGCCACCTCCTGTCAGGAATCCCGCGCAACGCAGCGCGAGTTTCCTCTTCGAGTTGAACGAAGAGGCTGCCGTCGCGCGTGTCAGGCCGGGACGATGGAAGGGGAAATGGGATTGGGGTCAGCTGTCATTGTCATCCCTGTGGATTCGGATCGACCGACTTTCGGTTTTCCCATTGCCGAACGAACGGATAGAGCGTATTTACAGTGTTCTATGTCCGTTCCGACGATTCGTTTGGCCAGGAGGGAGAGGGATGCTGACGGAGAAGCAGAAGGAAATGCTGTTCTTCGTGCACGACTGGATTGGGGCCAAGGGGGACGCGCCGACCTATGACGAGATCAAGGATGGGCTGGGCCGTTCGAAAACAGCCGTTCGTTGGCTCCTTTTGGGACTGGAGGAGCGCGGGTTCATCGTTCGGCCGGAGCGCCACGCGCGCGCGCTCAGGGTGCTGCGACTGCCGGACTCGGCGGGCGCCGTCGTGGTCCCGCTGATGGGCGAAATCGCATGGGGGACGCCGGTCACGGCGATCCGCATGCAACTGGGGACGCTGGCGTACCCGGCTGTGTTTCTCGGCAGCGGCGAACACTTCGCCCTTGAGGTCCGCGGCGACTCGATGATCGACGCCGGAATTCTGGAAAACGACACGGTGATCCTGCGCAAGCAGGACGACGCGGAGACGGGGGACATTGTGCTGGCGGTGATCGACGGCGAGGAGGCTGCGCTGAAGCGGATTCGCAAGGGGGAAGGATCGATCGCGCTCGAGGCCGCGAACGCGGGCTACCGGACGCGGATCCTCAAGCCCAGCCGCGTGCGCGTCCAGGGAAAGCTGGTGAGCCTGTCCCGACGCTATTGAAGACGTCGCCGTTCGGTTCGGTCCTGTTGACGGGCGCCGGGCGTTGGAGTCCCGGCCGCGCCATTTCCATTGGCTTCCATTTCTTTCCAAGCGCTTCAATTTCCTTCCAAAACGCCTTCCATAAATTTCCATTGTCTTCAAAAAGTTGCAAAAAATTTCCGTGGATCGTGACTTATCAAGGGGTTACAGGTGAATGAAGGGGAAATAATTTGCCAGCGAGAAGTTCGACGGGGGCGGCCATCCGCGACGCTCGGCGGCAGGCGGCGGAGTGGGAGCCAGGGAGGGCGGCGCCGTGACGCCGGGCGGCGTCGCGGCGGCGGGCGGCGTCGCGGCGGCGGGAAGGCTTTCCGGCTGGGCGGGTGGCGGCGAGAGTTCCACCTCGATGACGTCCGGCGTCGCGGCGGCGAGGTTTTGCGCCTCGGGCGGCGGTGGGAGCGGTTCGGCTTCGACGGCGGCCGGCTTCGGTCGACCGCCGCGACGGCGCGGCCTTCCGGGAGAGCTTTTGGTAGTGGTCGAGCCGGTCGATCGCCTTGATAAACGGGGTGATCGCCCGGATGTCGCCCTTCGCCAGCGCCTCGCCCGCGACCCGCACGGCGAAGCCCAGCCGGTCGATCTGTAGGACGTCGTGGGCGTCCCCATCGAGCGGCTCGCAGCGCTTTGTGTGCTCGGCGACGATCTGCCGGACGCGCCGCTCCGAAAGCCCCTCCTCGCGGGCGACGTCGTGGTAAGCCCGGCCCTCGCGCATGCGGTCCAGCATCCGTCGCGTCCGCGCCGTCCGGGTGAATCTCGTGCTCGGGCCCCTTCGCCTCGCGTCCATGCCGTCCTCGCTCGGCCTCCGATGCGGCCTGTTCTGCCTGACAAGAAAGAACATACCATGGACATCATTCGTCCCAAAGCTTTTGTCCTCGTGCGGCGAAAATCGTTGCTTCGTCAGCGCGTTGACGGGCAATCTGGCTCGAGCGGAAAAGGCGCGCCGGAGCGAGGCGTTTGCCGACGGGATGGACGGCGCCCTTGCTCGCGGATCGGAGGACCAGCATCGAGCCGTCGTTGCATACTCCGCTCTACTCGACGGCGGCGGGATCGGCGCCCCGTTCTCTCCCAAGCCTTCGAGATGAAATTCGATCGCCTCGCGGATTGACGCAGGATGCTCTTCGCGGCGCCGAACTCTGGCGAAATCATTCATGTCAATCCCCCCGCGCGTCATGGCCGTCCCCGGACGTGATCCGGGGACGGCCATGACGGCGGAGGGTTCTGACATGGTCCGAGCCTTGTGAGCCCCCCGAAGGGACCAAGCCCTCCGGAGGCGGCGCGCCTTCAGCGCCCTTGACAGGGCTCACAGGCTCGGAAAGCAAAGCTCGGCAAGAGGTTGATGTCTCGGAATGTCGAGCGCGACGCTGCTGGCACGACTCGACGTGCGGTGGAGTCCGACGGGCCGGCAATTGGCAATTGAAGCAACTGTCAGGGCGATTGCTGTCACGGTAATCCGACCTCTTGCCTGAGGTCGTTCCGAGCTCCGGGCGCGCTGGCGCATACGAGCTGTGAGCTTCCTCACAGACACGATTCTGATTGCTGCGTATCGACAAGAGCGCGGAGCAAAAGTTGCCAGCAACGGAGCAAGCCGCGAGCGGAAGTTGAATAAGCTGTCCACCGGGTTCGCTGTTCCACGGGGCAACCCTGACAAGCAAGTTATCGACGAAGTCTTGACTTGGGCTATTCAGCACAGCTGAAAAAGTCGCCGGTGAGCAGAAAGCAAGTTCGGCGATCCTGGGGCTCAGGGATTCGGTTTAAGCGCCTTCAAGGGAAGACCTTTGTTGGAGACTCGCCGCGCCGCCCACGATGATTGCCCGGCGAGACAGCATGGGGGCCTTCCTCAATTCAGCCGACATTCGCCGGACGACCGCCCTGTCGCAGTTGACACTGCCCGCATGACAAGAATTTGACAAGACTGAACGTCGTGGAGACCCAGCCGCGGCTTGCAAAATGAGGGCGATGGCGGACGCCTGATCGCATGGAATGTGCACGCCTGGTCGCGTGGATTCGCAGACCAAGGGCAAGGGCGCGCCCCAAATCGCATGAGAAGGCCCGCTGGGCCGCCTCGGACGAGCGGGCGGCTACACCTGCTGTCCTTGGCGCGCCTCGACTTGCGGTGGATTCGCCGCCTCGGCAATTGGGAATTGAAGCAACCGTCGCCACAATCCGTAATCCTCGATGCTCGTGAAACTCACGAAGGATCGCCCGAACGCCGAGCGACCCTCTTTCGAAGCGGAGCTTGAATTCGCCTCGATCAGCCGAGCGCGAGCGAGGCGCGATGTCGGGCGGCGAGAGTCAGAGCGCAAAAGCCCGCCGCCATGAACACCCAGGTCGCAGGCTCGGGCGTCGGAAGCGCCTGAGCATAGACGCCGAAATTATTGCCGTCGTAGCGCTCCACCGCGCCAAAGCTCCCGCTCGGGCTGTTGATCAGGACCGGGCTGTCATCGACGCCGGCTTCGACCAACGCCGTCGATCCGCCGCCATCCAGGTTGAGGCCGTCGTAGACGCCGAGATCCAGCATCAGGTCGGCTTCATCCGACGTCGTCACGCCCACGCTGTAACCCGGCTGGCGGCCGTCAATCGCGATCAGATACAGATACTCGCCATTTTCCGAGATCCCGACGCCGGTCCGCGGATCGAGCCCGAAAGGATCATGCGGGGCGCCGACGGGCGTCACCGACGACGTGTTCTCGCCATCCGTGACGATCTGGTTTCCCGACACTGCGTTGAACACGTTGCTCAGATCGATCGCCGCGCCACCCGCGGGCGCGATCGTCGCCTTGTTGGTCTCGGACACCAGAAGCGAAGCGGCCGCGTCGTTGGGCGCAAAGCTCTGCGGCGAGACGACCGTCCCATTGGAAACCGAAAGGCCGATCAGGTCTTCCGGCCCGGCCGTGGCGGCCACGGTCGAGAAGAAGTTGGCGTTGATCGCCACTTGCGCGCCGCTCGATTGAAGGAACTGGCTCGTCGTTTGTGACGTAGTTTCCGTGCCTATCCGGTTAACGCCCACAGCCCCTAGATGTAGGATGCGTCCACGTGCAGAGCGATCTGGCCGCAATATGGCCAGACAAAGCCGACAGGCCAACGCGCGCGATCAAGATAGGCAGCATATGCCGCGTCATACGGAAAAAGCTCATGAAACTCTGGGACTGACTGGGGAAACCCAGATCGTCGCTCTGGCGGATTTCCATGGCCGGTTTGATAACCATCACCAGCCCTGGTGGGTGTGGGCGTTAACCGGACAGGCACGGTAGTTTCCAGCGGACCGGAGGCCGGCGTGGTCGTAAAGCCGATGCCTTTCGCGTCGAGATCGATACGCTCGATATAGGCGACGCTCGTGTTCAAGACATTGCTATCCGCGTCGCTGAGGATCGTCGCCTTCGCGAGCGCGACGCCAACGAACTGCGGCGTCCAGGAAGACACGTCGATGGCGGCCGCCTCTGCGGAAGTCGCAGCCGCCAAGCTCACTGCGACGCACAACACGCCAGCGTATTTGTTCATGGGACTCATCGCCTTCTCTCCGATCTTCTTAGAAAGACGCCCGCCCCGGAGAGAGTATGTTTTCACTGTGACGTCCTACAAACAATATTGTGACGTCATGCGAACAGATATGTGACAATCGATTACGATCTTCGGTAAGGCCTTGACTTAAAAGGCCGCAAGCAGGCCGAGCGTGTGATGACGAATTGAATGGCGGCGAGCGTTGCGAACGCGGCGATGCTCATAGGCGCGGCGGCCGACGCCGGAGCTCACGCCGACGTAGAGCATGCCGTTCGGGCGGTTGGTCATGGTGTAGACCCGGCCCCCGCGCATGGCTTGACACTTGCCCCCGTCATGGCCGGGACAATCCCCGGACTTGACGGCGCAGGGACCGCGCGACGTTCCTCGCCGTCGACTTCTTGCATGGACCTCTTCCGAGCAAAGCTCGGCAAGAGGTCGACGGTTCGAGCTGCCGGGGGGGCAAAGCCGCTCTGGCGACCCACCAATTCCCGGGCACGGAATCAATATTTTCAAGGGTTTGCGGCGAATTTTCCGGGCGACCATTGGGCGCGCGCCGGGCGTGGGCACGTTCTGCCCGAACTTCGGGGCGCGCGAGATCGCACTCCGGTTCTCGCAGCGGATATCCGCCGCCCGACAGTCCGAGAGTGGCGCGACTTCCGGGCGCGGATTCAATCTTCTCAATGGGTTGCGGCAGATTTTCCGGGCGATTGTAACTCCCAAGCCCCTTACCCTGACGCGATCAAGGCGTGCATGATTTGCTTTGGCGAGGCGGCGAGGGTTTGGGGGATGTTGGCGCCCTGTTTTCGGGCTGTCGAGACGACGGATCTGAGGCTGGCGAAGATTTTGGCGCCGTCGAGGGTTCGGAAACACCCCGAGATTTTCATTTTGACCTTCATCATTCGCAGGTCCTGCTCGGCCAGATTGTTGGTGAAGGGCACGTCGAAATTGCTCATGAACCGGAGCGTTTCGGTCTTGAAGGTCTTCAGCCTTTCGAGCAGATTTTGTCCTGGGCGTTGTTTGGGGCGTCCGCGCCCGGGAGATTTCGTCTCCAGCTTGGGCAATTGACGATGAAAGGCGAGGCCGAGCCGAACCGCGGCCCAATAGCGCTCGACGAACGCCGCGATCGTCTCGGGCGGGAGCGCCGAGGCGCCCGCCTCGCGCGCCCCATTGACGGCGGCGTTGGCGTCGAGGAGGACCGCGCGCATGAGTTCGGCCCAGGGCTCCTTCTCAAACTCTATGAGAGCTTGGAGTTCGCGCAGGATATGCGCGTTGCAGAAGGCGTGCTCGACCGTGTCCATCCCGCGATAGGGCAAGAAGTGGTCATGCACGACGACGCCGTCCCGCAAATCCGTGGGGATGTCGCCGCGCTTTTCGCCCGCGCGATAGAAAGTGAAGGCCAAACTCGACGTCGTGTGCAGCCAGTGCAGCTTGCCGGCGATCCGATAGCCCGTCTCATCGAGGCAGCGAACCTTGGCCTCGGCCACGCGTTCGCCGATGGCCTTGTAGACTTCGCCCAGTTCGCCCGCCTTCTTGCCCACCCAGGCGACGACGCTGGCCGGACAGATCAACGGCGCGCCGAACAGATCGTTCAGCGCCTGCGCGACCCGATCCTCGGGGATGAGTTGATGGATGTTGAGATAAATCGCCGCCGCCTTGATACGCTCGCCATATTGGGTCGGCGAGACCACGCCATCGGGAAACTCGGCCTTCGTCACGCCCCGGCATTGCGCGCAATGATAGATCGAAGCCTGATGTTCCGTGACCAACAACGCACGCTCGGGAAGATCGAACACCTGGCGTTTCTCGACCCCAATCGCCGCCATCGGATCCAGAGACGAACCGCAATGGCCGCACGCGCAGGCCTCGTGCCGAACCACGGCGTCGGGATCGGCGACCTGACGCAACGTGCCGCCCTGATGGCCCTTCTGGCCCCCGCTCGGCTTGCCAGAGCGGCCGCGCCGGCTGCCCGCCACCCGCGGCTTCTTCTTCAACCCGTCGCTCGATGGCGGTTTCGAACTCGTCGAACTGTCCAGACCCAACCGACGACGAAGTTCGGCAACCTCCGCCTGAAGCGCCAAAATCTGGCGATTCAGCGAAGCGACAAGCTCCTCGACTTTCGCAGGAAGGGTCATCCCACCCTTGAGTCAAACTCGCCCCATTATGTCTTCATGAATTCGGCGCCAAAAACCAAATTCACAAACCCTGCGGCATTTCGGACTCACTCGGGCTTGGGAGTTACGGGCGATTGTCGAACCCGGGCGGGCCCTTCTCGAACACGCGGAGGGCCGCGAATGACCGATCGTGCTCCACCGCCTTGGGGCCATTGCCGCCGTTGCGAGCGGCCCGCAAGGCAAGCTGCGCGGGAAGCAATTCCTGGGATTGCCCGACCCCTTCCTCCCCGAGGCTTCGCCGCTTCGGGGGTCGCCCACCGCAAGGACGCCTTGCCCGCACGAATTTCGCCAACCGCGCGGCTCGCGCTTCCACCGCCGGATTTCAAGGCGGCGACCGCCAAGGCAGCTTCTGAACCTTCGGACATATGGCGCGAGTCAATTCTGATAAAGAGAATCATAGAGCGCAATCGTCCAACTGGCAAGGAATTGTTGCATTGCCCGTCGCCCGGCTTCCTGACGGCCGTCCGCGATCGTGCTCCGACGGCTTGGGCTGCCGAATGCGGCGCTCCCGACGCGACTAGACGTGCGGTCGAACTCGCGGTGCCCGCAATTGGTGATTGAAGCAACTGTCACCGTAATCTCCCGAGCGCGGCGCTGCTGACGCGGCTCGACTTGCGCTCGAGTTCGCCTTCTCGGCAATTGGTGATTGAAGCGACTGTCACCGTAATCCCGTAATCCGTCGCACTTCAAGCACGTGCCGCTGGGCACCATGGGCGTGGAGTCGCCGCATTCCCGGCAACTTCACACAATGGGGCTTTCTGCGCGAACTGGCGGCGCGGCGCCACGGCCGTCGGCCTGTGATCCTGCTCACAGCCAAGCCGGCTCGGCAAGAGGTTGACGGGTCGCAAAGCCGACGGTGGCGCTGCTGAGGCGAATCGCCTTGCGGCGAGTCCGCCGCCTCGGCAATTGGTGATTACAATAACTGTCACTGCAATCCCCACGCCATCACCATAATCCCACTGTAGTCTGGTCGCCGAAACCGCGCGAGCCTCGCCGCCATGCTTCGCATCCATGCGCCTCGGATTGATCTGCATCGAAATTGATCCGCATCAAACTAAAGTCTGACAAAGTGTGTATGAGATTTGTACGCGCTCGGGACCGAGAGGCGCAGCCCCGTCAGCCTCGCCCTTCTGGCGGAAGCCCGATAAGGAGTTCGAAATCAATACGATAAGGAAGTGGGGAGGAAGGTCATGACCATGTTGCAGAGCAATGACGTTAAGACCGAGGTGTTGAACGCGCTGTATTGGGACCTCGCTGTCCCGCCGCACAGGGTGAAGGTCGAGGTGGAAAACGGGTGGGTGACGATGTCCGGCGTCGTCCATCGACCTTATCAGCTTGCATGCGCCGAATCCGATGCGCGCAGGGTTGTTGGCGTGGTCGGCGTCATCAATCAAATTCGGCTCGCGCAGGCGGAGCAAGGTTTCGTTGGCAATTGAGGCGGGCGCGATCGCCGTCCCGGCCTTGGGGGAGCTGGAAATGGGCTCCCGAAATTGACATCCCTCAAGCCAAATGGTCGCGACGATTGGCGTTTGGAGGCCGTCTCGAATGACTGTCTTGGAGGAAACAGGGTATGAGCGCCATGGAAAAGGTGGTCCGCGAACTGGCCTATGAGCTATGGGAGCATGCAGGCAGACCAGACGGTCGAAGCGACGAATTCTGGTTCGCAGCGAGATTCGAACTCCAACGCAGGGAGGAGACGGGAGAGGCAGAGCTGGGTTCGCCTGTTCGCCGGCGTGTGGAGCCGCCCCGTCATGAATCGGCCGCTGACAGGAGTCTCGCGGCGTAGCCTGTATTTGTCCGCGTAACCGAACCTCCTGCCCTCTCAAGCGGCGAAGCCCGCGGGAGGCGGCGCGCTCATAGGGCGTCCGGAAGGACGCCCGTCTCTCGACGGGCTATGAGCGCCATTGACAGGGCTCACAGGCTCGGAACCCTTAGGCCTGTCGTCACGTCGCTTTGTCCTCCACCTCCGCATACTCCGCCCGACTCGATGGCGCCGGGATCGGCGCGCCATCCTCCCGCATGCCTTTGCGATGAAACGCGATCGCCTCGCGGATTTCGGCCTTCACCTCCTCCAGCGTATCGCCAACCGACACGCAGCCCGGCAAATCCGGGACGTAGGCCGAATAGTTCCTCTCGCCTTTCTCGATCACGACTGCGTAGCGCATGGGGCCAATCCTTGAGGCCGGCCTGACGCCGCCGCTCGTATCTGCGCAAACTCTCAGCTTGCCGCTCCCCGCCGTCGACCTCTTGCATGGACCTCTTCCGAGCCTTCAGCCCTGTCAAGGGGCAAGCCCGCCGCAGGCGGCGCGCTTTCAGCGCGCCCTTGACAGGGCTGAAGGCTCGGAAAACAAAGCTCGGCAAGAGGTCGACGGCTCGGAATGCCCGCAAGCATGAAGCTGTCTCCGTAATTCCCTCTCGCTTTGCGCGTCGCCATGACAGCAGAGACGATATGCCACGTGGCAATTGTGTCGGAATGGGAGCAGCATAATTGTGAGCGGGCGCTATCGCCCTTGCGACCTACGGGAGCCGGAGAGGTGAGCTTCCGAAATTCTTGCCTTGTGCAGTGACGGACGGCGTTGGCGCCTGCCCCGAGCACGGCCGGGGTGAAACAAACATGAACGCCAAGGAAAAGGCCATCCGCGAACGCGCCTATCAACTGTGGGACCAAGCGGGAAGGCCCGAGGAACGCAGCCAGGAATTCTGGCTTGCCGCGAAAGCCGAACTCGAAAGCCAAGAGCGGTCGGGCAAGAAAAAGCCCGACGTTCGCCGGTCTGCGGATGTTCGCAGTGAAACGGCGGCGGATTGGGCGAAGAGACGGCGAGACCCGAGCTTCTGAACTCGTGCCGCCCCGCCCGCGACGCTCCCCGCCGTCGACCTCTTGCATAGACCTCTTCCGAGCCTTCAGCCCTGTCAAGGGCGCGCTGAAGGCGCGCCGCCTCCGGCGGGCTTCGCCCCTTGACAGGGCTGAAGGCTCGGAAAGCAAAGCTCGGCAAGAGGTCGACGGCTCGGAATGCCAACGCGCGTGAACGGGGATAGAGTAAGCTGGCGCCGCAATCGCGTCATGGCCGTCCCGGGAGCAAGTCCGGGGACGGCCATGACGAGCCCTGTCAAGCGGCGAAGCCCGCCGGAGGCGGCGCGCTCATAGGGCGTTCGGAAGGACGCCCCGTCTTTCGACGGGCTATGAGCGCCCTTGACAGGGCTGAAGCCTCGGAAAACAAAGCTCGGCAAGCGGTCGACGGCTCGGAATGCCAAGACGCGTGAACAGGGGTAGAGTAAGCTGGCGCCGTAACCGCAGGGCCGCCCGCCGACCTTGGGAAGCAAGGGGGCATGACGCGCCGATTATCTCCGTCAGATGCAATAGAGAACAGTCAGTGGGCCGAGAACACCTCGTCGCTGAACGGCGATGTCTCGATCGGCGACAACGTCGGATCTCGCAATCTTATAAAGCCAAAACCAGTCGATTCGTGACAACTGTTGCATTCCGCCGTTAGCTTGCTATAGGCTTTCGAGAAATTGGCGGCGTTTTTCGCCTTGATCGCATTCTCGACTTGATCTGTTGCAGGCGCCATTGTTGTCATGTTTGAATTGGCGTTATTTGGATAAAGACGCTGTGCACGATCGATACTAATCCGGATTTGCGCCAATTCGTAATTCGCCAGCGGCCAATTTTGCACGACGCCCGCATACCATAACTTGAAATGACTGAGCTGTGCTGCGACCATCAGCAGGTTTAGCGGCGGTAGATAGCGATCCTGCGCATTTGCAGTTTTTTGATCATCAGCGGGAACTGGTTTTTGATCGTCAGCCAGAACTGGTGCGGAAGCGCCTATGAATAAAAAGGCTATTGTCGCAAAGCGCTTCACGTTCATCATCGCGCATCCCCAAATCGCCGCCACATCGCTCGCCAACCCGGCTTATTGACCGGCATTCGCGGCTGACCGCGCAGCCCGGCGAAAAGTTGCGCCAACTTTGGCTTCCTGACAAGCTTGAGGCGCTGCAACCCAAGGCGACGATCTCTCAAGGGGCGACGCTCACCTGAGGCGCCGCGCTCGTAGGGCGTCCGGAAGGACGCCCGTCTTTGACGGGCTACACCTTGCGCCGTCATGGCCGGGCTTGTCCCGGCCATCCACGCCGCGCCGCCGCTCCAGTCCGAGCCGATTGGTGGCCGCCGGTACAGCAGACGAGGCGCCGCCTCCGAACGGCGCCGGAAGCTCCAACCATGGAGTCGTCATTGACGCGGGACCGCGTGGATGGCCGGGACAAGCCCGGCCATGACGGCAGGGGTCAAGGGGCGAAGCCCGCCGGAGGCGGCGCGTTTTCAGCGCGCCCTTGACAGGGCTGAGAGCCCGGAAAACAAAGCTCGGCAAGAGGTCGACGGCTTGGGCTGCCGAGAGTGGCTCTCCTGACGCAAATCGACATGCGGGTGAGTTCGCCGGGTGAGGCAATTGGTGATTTAAGCAACTGTCACCGTAATCCCGAGTGCAAAAGCACATGGCCAAACTCGTGACGCAATTCTTTTAGCGCGCCCGCATCACCGGCTTCGCCCTTATTCCACAACGATATTCTGGCAGTGACCGTGACCCGTCCATCGCCAGCCCAGACCTGCGCGAGCTTTCCCGGGAGAAGGTCATCCGCGACCAGGTTAAGCCGCAGAACCTTAATTCCATGGATTGTCGTGACCCTTGGCAATCTCAGAGTTTTGAGGATATCGATTGCTCCATTGGCGAGCTTGGGGCAATCAGCCAGGACATGTCGTGCGTATTCTTCAATCCTTTCAATTGAGAGGCGATCAACGGTATAGTCAGACATCTACATCGCTCTCCTCACGAGCACCCCGTCGTGCTCCCGCACGTGTCGCACTTGAGGCACGTCCCATTCCGCACCATGGTGAAATTCCCGCACTCCGGGCAGGCTTCGCCGACGTAGCCTTTCATCCGGGCTTCCGCCCGCTTGTCGGCGACTGACTCGGGCGCCGGCGCAAACGAGGCGCCGCCGAGCGTCAGCGGCGCGCTGTCGGCGAGGTCGCCCTTCAGCGCCGTCGCGCCCTGGACATAGCCGCCCGTCCCTGCCCCGCTCGAGGCCCGCACGACCGGCGCTTCGCCGCCTGTCGCGCCACGGACCAGCATCAGCTTGTCGCCCGGCCGGCCGCGCACCAGGCCGTTCGAGATCACCGACGCCGCGGCGGGTCCCGGCGGCGGGGCCTTGTCCTGGCCGACCCCGCCGCCGAGCACGGTGTTGCCGATGTCCTCGGGGGCGACATGGGCGAGGTCGTTGCGGCCGAGATAGGAGATCGCCAGCTCCCTAAAGATGTAGTCGAGGATCGAGGTCGCGTTCTTGATCGCGTCGTTGCCCTGCACCAGCCCCGCCGGCTCGAAGCGGGTGAAGGTGAAGGCGTCGACATATTCCTCCAGCGGCACGCCGTACTGGAGGCCGAGCGAGATCGAAATGGCGAAATTGTTCATGAGTGACCGGAAGGCCGCGCCCTCCTTGTGCATGTCGATGAAGATCTCGCCGATCCGCCCGTCCTGGTACTCGCCGGTGCGCAAGTAGACCTTGTGGCCGCCGACCACCGCCTTCTGGGTGTAGCCCTTGCGCCGGTCGGGCAGCTTTTCGCGCTCGCGCGTGCGCTCGACCCGCTCGATCACCCGCTCGACGATCTTTTCCGCCACCTGCGCCGCGCGCGCGGGGATGTTGGCGGCGAGCAGGACCTCGAGCGCGTCGTCCTCGTCGTCGTCGTTCTCGATCAGCTGGCTGTTCAACGGCTGCGACAGCTTCGAGCCGTCGCGATAGAGGGCGTTGGCCTTCAGGCCAAGCCGCCAGGACAGCATGTAGGCGTCCTTGCAGTCCTCGACGGTCGCGTCGTTCGGCATGTTGATCGTCTTCGAGATCGCCCCGGTGATGAACGGCTGCGCGGCAGCCATCATGCGGATGTGGCTCTCGACCGAAAGATAGCGCTTGCCGGTGCGGCCGCACGGGTTGGCGCAGTCGAACACCGGATAATGCTCGAGCTTCAGGTGCGGCGCGCCCTCCAAGGTCATGGCGCCGCAGGCGAAAATGTTGGCGGCCTCGATCTCGGCCTTGGAGAAGCCGAGCGCGGCGAGCAGGTCGAAGCCCGGCGCGTCATAGCGCTCGGCCGGAATTTTCAGGTCGCGGCTCAGCGTCTCGGCGCCGAGCGTCCACTTGTTGAAGACGAAGCGGATGTCGAAGGCGCTGCGCAGCGCCGCCTCGACCTTGTCGATCGCCGCCTCGGGCAGGCCCTTGGCGCGCAGCGCCGCGTGGTTGATCCCGGGCGCGGTGGCGAGCGTCGCCCGGCCGACGGCGTAGGCGATCATGTCCTCAATTTGCCCCTGGCCATAGCCGAGCGCCCGCAAGGCGTCGGGCACGGCGCGGTTGATGATCTTGAAATAGCCGCCGCCGGCGAGCTTCTTGAACTTCACCAGGGCAAAATCGGGCTCGATGCCGGTCGTGTCGCAGTCCATCACGAGGCCGATGGTGCCGGTCGGCGCGACCACCGAGACCTGGGCGTTGCGGTAGCCGTGCCGCTCGCCGAGGCTCAGCGCCGCGCTCCAGGCCGCCCGCGCCGCGTCGCCCAAGGGGGCGAAGGCGGGGCCGGCTTTCATGAGCGAGGCGTGGTCGAGCGGGGTCGGGGCGACCGACAGGCGCTCGTAGCCGGAAACCTCGCCGTCGGCGGCGCGCTTGTGATTGCGGATGACGCGCAGCATCGCCTCAGCGTTCGGCTTGTAGCCGGGGAAGGCGCTGGTCTTGGCGGCGAGTTCGGCCGAGGTCGCGTAGGCGCGGCCCGTGAGCACTGCCGAGAGCGCGCCGCAAATCGCCCGCCCCTCGTCCGAATCGTAGGGGATGCCGCAGGACATCAGGAGCCCGCCGATGTTGGCGAAGCCGAGGCCCAGCGTGCGGTACTCGTAGGAAAGCCGCGCGATCTCCTTCGACGGGAACTGCGCCATCGCCACCGAGATTTCGAGCGTCAGTGTCCACAGGCGGACGGCATGCTCGTAGGCAATGATATCAAAGACTTTCGTCTCGGGATTGAGAAACTGCAGCAGGTTCAGCGACGCGAGGTTGCAGGCCGTGTCGTCGAGGAACATGTATTCCGAGCACGGGTTCGAGGCGCGGATCGGCCCCGACGCCGGGCAGGTGTGCCAGTCGTTGATCGTGGTGTGGTACTGGATGCCGGGATCGGCCGAGGCCCAGGCGGCGTAGCCGATCTTCTCCCACAAGCTCCGCGCCTTGACGGTCTTGGCCGTCTTGCCGGACAGGCGCCAGGTCAGGTTCCAGTCGCCATCGGTCTCGACCGCATGCAGGAAGGCGTCGGTAACGCGCACCGAATTGTTGGAGTTCTGGCCCGAGACGGTCAGATACGCCTCGGATTCCCAGTCGGTGTCGTAGGTGTCGTAATCGAGCTGGGTCCGGCCCTGGCGAGCCTCCTGGATGATGCGGTTGACGATGCCGTCGGGCACGTCGTTCTTGCGCGCGGCCTTCACCTCGCGCTTCAGCGCCGGGTTCTTCTCGACATTGAAGCAGTCGTCGCCCGAGCCCTGGCAATTGAGGCAGGCCTTGAGGATCGCCTTCAAGTGGCGCTTGACGACCTTGGAGCCCGCGGCCAGCGCGGCGACCTTCTGCTCCTCTTTCACCTTCCAGTCGATGTAGGATTCGATGTCGGGATGATCGACGTCGACCACCACCATCTTGGCGGCGCGCCGAGTGGTGCCGCCCGACTTGATCGCGCCCGCCGCCCGGTCGCCGATCTTGAGGAAGGACATGAGGCCCGAGGAGCGGCCGCCGCCCGAGAGCCTTTCGTTTTCGCCGCGCAAAGCCGAGAAGTTGGAGCCGGTGCCGGAGCCGTATTTGAACAGGCGCGCCTCGCGCACCCACAGGTCCATGATGCCGCCCTCGTTGACGAGGTCGTCCGCCACCGACTGGATGAAGCAGGCGTGCGGCTGGGGATGCTCATAAGCCGACTTCGACTTGACCAGCTTGCCGGTCTCGAAGTCGACGTAATAGTGGCCCTGGCTCGGCCCGTCGACGCCATAGGCCCAGTGCAGGCCGGTGTTGAACCACTGCGGCGAATTGGGCGCGGCGACCTGGTGCGCCAGCATGAAGCGGATCTCGTCGTAATAGGCGCGCGCATCCTCGTCGCAGTTGAAGACGCCGGCCTTCCACCCCCAATAGGCCCAGGCGCCGGCGAGCCGGTCGAACACCTGCTTGGCCGAGGTTTCGGAACCGGCGCGCTCGGCCTTCGGCAGCGCCTCGAGCGCGTCCTCGTCGGGAACCGAGCGCCACAGGAACGACGGGACGTCGGGCTCCTCATGCCTCTTGAGGCGCGCGGGAACGCCGGCCTTGCGGAAATATTTCTGGGCGAGCACGTCGGCCGCCACCTGGCTCCAGGCGGCCGGGACCTCGATATTGTCGAGCGCAAAGACGATCGAGCCGTCCGGATTGCGGATCTCGCTGCGGGTGGTCGCGAACGGGATCCGGTCGTAGGGCGAAGCGCCCGCCTCGGTGTAATGCCGCTCGATTCTCATGTCGCTCGCCCTCACGTTTCTTTCAGGCGGACCGCCACGGCGTTCCGCCCTGCCCTTCAGTCGAACGCGAACCCAGGGCCCGCGTTCCGCCCATGCGCCAACGCAAGGACATGGGACGCGCGCCCGCCGGCGCCAACGCCGCCCCCGCCAAGCCCCTATCGCTGTCCCTGACGCGTCCATCGGCGGCGGTTGCCCCGCCCGCCCGATGGCCCTGAAAACACCGCTCTCTTCGCAAGTCCGGCGGGTGTTGCGACTGCCCGCCTGCTGACCGACTCGAAACTAGGACTCTGTCACCCGAGCGTCAATCCCTTGTGACGCCCCCGTGGGTCTGACACAACATATTGTGGATAAGAATGTATAATGCAAGGTTAATGCGCCGGCTCATTGACAGCATCCGACGAGTTGCCGCCGCTCCGCAAGGGCGTTTTATGGGCGAGGACGGTTTCCCCTTCTCCGCGAAGCGGGGAAGAGCCTGCCCCCGGGCGAAGACCCGGGGGTGGCCGAAGGCCGGATGGGGCGTGGCCCACCGCCGCGGACGGCGTTCAACTTGCACGACCCTCGCGGCAAACCTCTATCAGCGCCGCCGTGCTCGCCGCACCCCATCCGGCGCTTCGCGCCGCCTTTCCCCAGCCGAGCTGGCGAAGGGGTCACGCGGCGCTCAATATCTCGGGGCCCCCGTGGCGCCGTCAGCGCAAAGTTCGGCTGGACATCGCAAGGCCGCCTCGCCATAGTCCGCGCGCGCCGCGACATGGGGCGCCTTTTCGTCGACCGGCAGCCTTTCGATGGACCTGAAGCTGTTTCTTCTGCGCTACTTCACCTGGTGGAACGGGGCGACGCTCAACACCCTCTTCTACACAAGCCGGAAGGGCGAGCTCGTCGGCCACGACCAGTTCGGCAACGCCTATTATCGCACCAAGGGCGGCAGGATCGATCCGGCGCTCGGCTTCGAGCGCCGCTGGGTCATCTACAACGGGGTGTCCGAGGCCTCGATGACGCCGCCGGGCTGGAACGGCTGGCTGCATCACACCGTCGACGTCCCCCCGAGCGAGGAAGACTACAAGCCCCATCCGTGGGAGCTGCCCCATATCGGCAACCCGACCGGAACGCCGGCCGCCATCCGCCCCAAGGGATCGATCCTGAGCCGGGGCCCGCGCCAGCCGAGCACCGGCGACTACGAGGCCTGGAGCCCGGGGCCGTAAGCGAGCGCGCCTTCATTCCGCCGCCGTTGACCGGCAGATCGCCCGCATGAGTTCGATGTTCGCCATCGCGGCGAGGGCCGCGCTCGGCGCGGCTGCGCGTTGGGCGCCGCCGGCCGCCGCCGTCCTGTGCCTTCTTGCGGCCCCCGCCCGCGCCGACAAGATCGCCAACCCGGTCGCTGTGTTCAACGGGCTCGACAAGATCACCGGCCGCATCATCACCTTCGAGGTCTCGCTGAATGAGACCGTGCAGTTCGGCACGCTGCAGGTGACGCCACGGGTTTGCTACTCGCGCCCGCCGAGCGATCCGCCGCGCACCGACGCCTTCACCCAGGTCGACGAGATCGACGAACAGCACAAGTTCAAGCGGATCTTTTCCGGCTGGATGTTCGCCGACAGCCCCGGGCTGCACGGTGTCGAGCACCCGATCTACGACGTCTGGCTCATAGACTGCAAAGGCGGCACGACCGTCATTCGCGAGACGCCCCCGGCCGACACGGCCGCGACAGAAACCGACAATCCCGGCGCCGCGACCGACGCCAACGCGGCCGCGTCGCCTGAGATCGAACCTGCGCCCGCGCCGCCGAAGAAGAAACCGAAGCCGAGGGCGCCGGCGGTGGTCGCCGCCCCCCTCCCCGCCGGCGACGACAATGCGCCGCTGGACCTCGGCGGCGGCGCGGGCAGTTCGGGCAACGCGCGAGGGCGCTGAGCGCAGTCTCAGCCCAAATCGCCGGGGCCCGTCGGGGATTCCAGACCCGCGCCTGGCCGACGGGCTGATTCCTCCCTCTCTGAACGCCATTTTCAGAACGTGGCACACTCGACCGCGCGGCGAGCGCGGGAGGCTCGTCTGCGCTGAAATTAACCGAGTGTAAGGAGGGGATCCGGTAGAGTGTGCGCAGTTCAAGTCATGACGTGGTTTCCGCTATGAAAATCATTCGTAACGCCTCTCTTGCGCAGAAGACTGCAGCGGTGACTTTGACCGGTCTGGCGATGCTGGCGATCAGCCTGCTCGCCCTCTACCAGTACACCTTGGCAGACTACGCCGACCGGCAAGCCGAGCAACGAGTCTCCCTGGCTGTCAATGGCGCGTGGGATCTTCTGCACCGCCAGGGCGACGATTTTAGTGTCGCCGACGGCGCGCTGAAGGCAGACGGCATCGAACTGAACGGCCGTTCTGATCTCATGGATCGGTTGCACGACATGTTCGGCGGGGTCGCAACGCTATTCATGGGCGACGTGCGCATAGCAACCAATGTCAAGAATCCCGATGGTTCACGCGCCATCGGGACGAGGCTTGCGGCGGGCCCGGTTCACGATGCGCTTTTTGAGCATGGCCAATCCTATCTCGGCAAAACCGACGTTTTTGGTCAGGGTTACTTCGTCCGCTACGACCCGATCAAAGACAAGAGCGGGGCGACAATCGGGGCGCTTGTCGTCGGCCAGTTGGAATCTGAAACGCACGCCGAGATCGCGAGCATCCAGATCTGGGCGATGTCCGCCGCAGTCCTTATTTCACTCTGCGTCGGCGCCGCCGCGCTCTGGCTTTCCGGCCGGCTCTTCGCGCCGCTCGCTCGGTTGCGCGCGGCGATGACGAAGATCTCGGGCGGCGATCTGCATGTGAAGATCGAGGGCATGGAGCGAGGCGACGACATCAGCCGTGTGGCGGCGGCGGTGGAGGTCTTTCGCGTCAACGCGATCGAACGCGGGCGGGCGGAAGCCGAGGCGGAGGCTCAGCGGGAGGCCGCCCGGGCCGAGCGAGACAAGGCGGCTCAGCAAGAAGCGCGAGCGGCCGCCGAGCGAGAGGCGTTCGCCAAGGCGCAGGCGGAACAGCAGGCCAAGATCGCCGCGGAGCGCGAGGTCGTCGCGCAACAGCAGGCGACCGCCATTCGCGCGATCGACGAGGGCATAAGGCGCCTCGCCGCCAAGGACCTTTCCCATCGAATTCGGGCGCGGCTTCCTGAAGCGTACGAGCCGCTGCGCTCGACGTTCAATGCTTCGCTCGAGCAACTCTCAGAGGCCTTTTCGCGCGTCACCGAATCCGCGGTCGCCGTCAGGACCGGAACAGACGAGATCGCGGCCGCCGGGAACGACCTTTCGAAGCGCACGGAAAACCAAGCCGCCAGTCTGGAAGAATCCACCTCGGCGCTCAGCGAGGTCGCCACGACGGTCAAGATCTGAAGTGGACCCCGGTTTTGGGACCAGCGGTTAAGGTGTGTAGCGTCCCGCTCTGTTTTAACCAACGGAGCGAGCGAAATGGCGAGATCACGCAAGAAGTTTGATGCGGCGTTCAAGGCGAAGGTGGCGTTGGAGGCTCTGCGGGAGGATGCGACGGTTCCTGAGCTTGCCAAGCGGCATGACGTGCATCCGAACCAGATCTACGCGTGGAAGAAGCAGGTTCAGGACAATGTTGCGAGCCTGTTCGCGCGAGGAGCGAGCGGTTCAAGCGACGGCGAGGAGGAGCGCGAGCGGGAGGCGGCCAAGCTTTACGCCAAGATCGGCCAACTGACGGTCGAACGGGATTTCTTGGCCAGGAGGCCAGGGCGATGAGCGCGCCCGATCGAAGAGCAATGGTCGGACGGCCTGGCGAGGACCTGTCTGTGCGCCGCCAATGCGCGCTGCTGGATGTGGCGCGCTCGGGGGTCTATCGGCCCAGGGCGGAGCCGGGCGCCGAAGATCTGGCGGTGATGCGGCGGATCGACGAACTGCATCTGGAACTGCCGTTCTACGGCTCGCGGCGAATGACCTTCGAACTCAACAAGGAGGGCCGCGGGGTCAACCGCAAGCGGGTGCGGCGGCTGATGCGCACGATGGGGATCGAGGCGCTGGTTCCGCGTCCCGGCACGAGCAAAGCCGCGCCCGGGCACAAGATATACCCCTACCTGCTGCGGGGTCTGAAGATTGTCGAGCCGAACCACGTGTGGGCGGCCGACGTGACCTACATCCCGATGGCGTGCGGCTTCCTCTATCTGGTGGCGATCATCGACTGGGCCAGCCGGGCGGTTCTGGCGTGGCGGCTGTCGAACACCAACGATGCGAGCTTCTGCGCGGCGGCGCTGGAGGAGGCGCTGCTTCGGTTCGGAAAGCCGAGGATTTTCAATACCGACCAGGGCTCCACTTTCACTGAAGTGGACCCCATTCGCGGGACCATGGGCCGTGGGAATTAAGGTGTAATCCTTCCCGCTCTTCCTTTTTTAAAGAGGCTTCAAGCCGCTTCCTGCTGCTTCTGCCTCTGCTGTGGGTATGTGGGCAACGCGTTTGCGTTGTCCAAGCGAAGCGGCATATCCACAGCCCTTGCCGCCGCCTCGATTTCGTCGATGCCGGCGCGCCACACCGCCATCGGCGTCAGGTTGTTCATCGCCTGGTGGGGGCGGCGAGAATTGTAAAAGGTCATCCACGAACCAATGCCGGCCCGCGCCTCGCGGCCGTCGACGTAAGCTTTCAGATGCACTTCCTCGTACTTAATCGAGCGCCACAGCCGTTCGATGAAGATGTTGTCCATGAAGCGGCCGCGTCCGTCCATCGAAATCGCGACGCCGGCCGCCGCGAGCTTGCCGACAAAAGCCTCGGCGGTGAAAGTGGAGCCCTGGTCGGTATTGAAAATCCTCGGCTTTCCGAACCGAAGCAGCGCCTCCTCCAGCGCCGCCGCGCAGAAGCTCGCATCGTTGGTGTTCGACAGCCGCCACGCCAGAACCGCCCGGCTGGCCCAGTCGATGATCGCCACCAGATAGAGGAAGCCGCACGCCATCGGGATGTAGGTCACGTCGGCCGCCCACACGTGGTTCGGCTCGACAATCTTCAGACCCCGCAGCAGGTAGGGGTATATCTTGTGCCCGGGCGCGGCTTTGCTCGTGCCGGGACGCGGAACCAGCGCCTCGATCCCCATCGTGCGCATCAGCCGCCGCACCCGCTTGCGGTTGACCCCGCGGCCCTCCTTGTTGAGTTCGAAGGTCATTCGCCGCGAGCCGTAGAACGGCAGTTCCAGATGCAGTTCGTCGATCCGCCGCATCACCGCCAGATCTTCGGCGCCCGGCTCCGCCCTGGGCCGATAGACCCCCGAGCGCGCCACATCCAGCAGCGCGCATTGGCGGCGCACAGACAGGTCCTCGCCAGGCCGTCCGACCATTGCTCTTCGATCGGGCGCGCTCATCGCCCTGGCCTCCTGGCCAAGAAATCCCGTTCGACCGTCAGTTGGCCGATCTTGGCGTAAAGCTTGGCCGCCTCCCGCTCGCGCTCCTCCTCGCCGTCGCTTGAACCGCTCGCTCCTCGCGCGAACAGGCTCGCAACATTGTCCTGAACCTGCTTCTTCCACGCGTAGATCTGGTTCGGATGCACGTCATGCCGCTTGGCAAGCTCAGGAACCGTCGCATCCTCCCGCAGAGCCTCCAACGCCACCTTCGCCTTGAACGCCGCATCAAACTTCTTGCGTGATCTCGCCATTTCGCTCGCTCCGTTGGTTAAAACAGAGCGGGACGCTACACACCTTAACCGCTGGTCCCAAAACCGGGGTCCACTTCAAGTCCCAGGCCGACTTACTCCGTCGGCTGAAGTTCGAGCGCTTGCTCCCTTCCCAAGTAGCCGATCTTTTCCATGAAATCCGCATTCTTGGAAATCGCGCCAGTCATGGAGCCGGAGGCACGGCCGCCGAAGCCCTCAACGCCCTAAAATACGCGCGACAAGCCGGCGTCTGGTTTCACCGGACCTATGGCAATAATCCTAAATTTCACGCCGGTCCCTTCCAGCCGCCGGCCGCGCCGGAAGACGCCGCAGCGCCGATTCGCGCCGAATTAGATCGGCTCAGAGCGGAATTGCTCGCCAGCAAATCGGCCGCAGAGCAAGCGCAGCTTATTGCCGACGAAAACGCGCGTGCCCGACAAAGTGCGGAGGAACGTGCCCGCCAGGAGGCCGAGGAACGCGCCACATGGGAGCAATTGGCTCAGGACGCCGAGCGCGGGAAGCAAGCCCTGTCGACTCGTTTGGCGGCCTTGCTGGAGGGCCCCCAACCGGCTCCCGCCAATATTGTGCGATTCATCCAGACCGGCGAAGAAGCCGCCAAGCAGATCGACCTCGACGAGGCCGCAACGCGGCAAATCGTCGATCAGCAGCTCCGCGATCGAGGGTGGGACGCGGATACGACGACGCTAAGGTACGCGAGCGGAGCGAGACCAACCAAAGGCCGGGCCATGGCGATCGCCGAATGGCCAACTGAACACGGTCCCGCCGACTATGCCTTCTTCGTCGGACCGACTTGCGTTGGCGTCGCTGAGGCCAAGCGCAAGCGCAAAAATGTCTCCGCCTCGATCGACCAATCGGAACGCTATTCGCGCGGCTTTTCGTTCAAGGCAGGTGAAGCCGCCGGCGGACCATGGGAAGCCTTTCGCGTGCCGTTTCTTTTCGCCACCAACGGCCGGCCCTATCTCAAGCAGATCGAGACCGAGAGCGGGATCTGGTTTCGTGACGCACGCAAAGCCACAAATCTCCGCCGTGTGCTTTCCGATTGGCCGACACCGGATGGATTGAAAGCGCAGCTTGATATCGATCGCGACGCGGCAGATGCGGCGCTCAAAGCCACACCCCTTAATTTCGGTTTCAACCTCAGGCCGTACCAGCAGCGCGCCATTCAAGAGGTCGAGAAAGGCCTGGCCGCCGACGGCCGCCAGATGCTTCTCGCCATGGCGACGGGCACCGGCAAGACCAAGCTCGCTATCGCGATGCTTTATCGCTTGCTAGCCGCCAAGCGCTTTCACCGTGTTTGCTTTGTCGTCGACCGAAGTGCGCTTGGCGAACAAGCCGAGGCGGAATTCCGGTCAACCAAGGTCGTGAGCGTCAAGACCTTCGCCGACATTTTTGGCCTGAAAGGCCTCGACGATGTTGTGCCCGAGTCTGAGACGAAGGTTCACATTTGCACCATTCAGGGCCTCGTTAAACGCGTGCTGTTCACCGAGAATGAATCCGACGCCCCGCCGATCGACCAATATGATCTGATGGTCGTGGATGAGTGCCATCGCGGCTATCTTCTGGACCGCGAAATGTCCGACCAGGAACTCGAATTCCGGTCCCAGGAGGACTACGTCTCGAAATACCGTCGCGTGCTGGAGCACTTCGATGCGGTCAAGATCGGCCTCACCGCCACTCCTGCCCTGCATACCGTTCAAATCTTCGGCGACCCGATCTTCACCTACTCGTATCGCGAAGCGGTGATCGACGGTTGGCTCATCGACCACGAGCCGCCGATCCGCATTGAGACCGAGCTGACCCGTGCGGGCATAACATTCCACGCGGGCGAGCAGGTTGAGATCTTCAACACCGGCAGCGGCCGGATCGACCTCGTTCATGCCCCTGACGAGATCAGCTACGAGGTGGACGCTTTCAACAGGCGCGTCATCACCAAGGAATTCAACCGTGTCGTGGCCGAGGAATTGGCCAAGGACATCGATCCGAGCTTGCCGGGCAAGACCCTAGTGTTCGCCTCAACCGATGCCCATGCCGATATTCTCGTCGACCAAATCAAGATCGCCATGAAGGACCGTTACGGCGACATCGAAGACGCCGCCGTTCGCAAAATCACTGGGAGCGTCGACCGCGTCCGCCCGCTGATACGCTCTTACAGAAACGACACCCTGCCGCAGATCGCCGTCACCGTCGATCTTCTCACGACAGGCATCGACGTACCCAAGATCACGAATCTTGTATTCGTCCGGCGGGTGAATAGCCGCATTCTCTATGAGCAGATGCTAGGCCGCGCGACCCGCAGGTGTGACGAGATAGCCAAGGAGGTCTTCCGCATCTTCGATGCGGTCGACCTCTATCCCCGGCTCCAAAACCTCACCGACATGAAGCCCGTGGTCGTGAACACGTCTCTGTCGTTCGAGCAGTTGCTCGTAGAGCTGACCAGCGTCACCGACGATGGGCACCGTGCCGCGATCCGCGATCAGCTCGCCGTCAAATGGAATCGTAGGCTCCGCCAGCTCGCCAACGAGGCGCGGCAGCGCTACCAGGCCGCCGCCGGCGAGCGGCCCGAAGATACGCTCGTCCGCATCCGCGCTGATGCGCCGGCCGATTTGGCGCATTGGTTCAAAAGCCGGCCAAGTCTCGGCCCCATCCTCGATTGGGGTCCCGACAGCGCCGGCCTAGCGATGCCGATTTCCCATCACCCTGACCAGCTCGTCAGTATCACCCGTGGCTACGGGGCGGCCCAGCGGCCCGAGGACTTTCTCGATAACTTCACGAGCTTTGTTCGCAACAACGTCAATAAGATCGCAGCCCTTGCCGTGGTCGTGCAGCGCCCGCGCGACTTGACACGAGCCCAATTGCGCGAATTGCGCCTCGAATTGGACCGGCAGGGCTTCACGGATACGGCGTTGCGCACCGCATGGCAGCAGTCCAAGAATCAGGATATTGCGGCTTCGGTGATCGGCTTTATTCGTCAGGCCGCGATCGGCGATCCATTGGAACCCTACGAAGACCGAGTCCGCAAAGCGCTACGCAAGATCGAGAGTCGGGGAACACGGACGAGCCCTCAGCGACAGTGGTTGCGGCGCATCGGCGAGCAGCTCGTCCAGGAATTGGTTGTGGACCACGAATCCCTTGACCAGGACCCGTTCCGCTCCGAAGGTGGTTACAAGCGACTAAACAAGGTGTTCGATGGCAAGATCGAAAGCCTTATCGCCGATTTCAATGACGAAATCTGGAGACGTGCGGTCTAATGGCTGAAATTTCGACTACACACGACATCGTCGCCAAGCTTTGGAATCTTTGCCACATCCTCCGGGATGACGGCGTCACGTACAATGAGTACGTGACCGAGCTGACGTTCCTGCTTTTTCTCAAAATGATGGCCGAGACCGGCAGGGAAGAGATTCTCCCGAACGGCTACCGCTGGAGTGAACTGGACAGGCGCACCGGTATCGAGCAGCTCGACTACTATAAGCGCCTCTTGCTCGACCTTGGCACCAAGGGCAAGGCGACTGTCGCCGCCATTTTCGTCGACGCGCAAACCAAATTGCGCAAGCCGACGAACTTGAAAGCCTTAACCGACGCGATCGACAAGCTCGACTGGTTTTCGGCCCGTGAGGAAGGGCTCGGCAATCTCTACGAAGGCTTGCTCGAAAAGAATGCGGCCGAGAAAAAATCCGGTGCAGGGCAATATTTCACACCGAGACCTTTGATCGACAGCATCGTGCGCCTCATGCAACCGCAGGCCGGCGAGATCATTCAGGACCCCGCAGCCGGCACTGGCGGCTTCATCGTCGCGGCTGACCGGTACATCAAGGACCGCACTGACGACCTTTTCAAATTGCCCCAGGAACAAATCTTTTTTCAAAAGCACAATGCCTTTGTCGGCCTTGAATTGGTGCCGGATGCGCACCGGCTTTGCCTCATGAATCTCATGCTTCACGGGATCGAGGAGGGGATCGAGTCCGGCGACACGCTGTCGCCAGACGGTGAAGCGCTACCTAAGGCGGACCTCATTCTCACGAATCCACCATTCGGCACCAAGAAGGGCGGCGGCCGGCCGAACAGAGTGGACTTTTCCATCACCTCCGATTCATCCAACAAACAGCTCGGCTTCGTCGAACACGTCGTCCGCGCCTTGAAGCTTGGCGGACGCGCCGCCGTGGTCGTGCCTGACAACGTTCTATTCGAGGATAGCACTGGCCAACGACTGCGCACTTGGATGATGAACTTGTGCGATTTACATACGATCCTTCGCTTGCCCACCGGAATCTTTTATGCCCAGGGCGTAAAAACGAACGTACTATTTTTTACGCGTGGCAAGAGTGACAGGGCTAACACTAAGACAGTTTGGGTCTACGACTTGCGTAACCAGATGGAATCTTTCGGCAAGACTAGACCCCTCACCGTCTCTGAATTCGCTGAATTCGAGAAGGCGTTTGGCACCGATCCACTCGGCACAGCCAAGCGCAAAGATCAAGGCGAGGAAGGCAGGTTCCGCTGTTTCACACGCGAAGAAATAAGAGCCCGCAACGATAATCTCGACATCTCTTGGCTACGCGACACCGAGGCGGAAGCCGAGGAGCATTTGACTGAACCCGAGGACATCGCGGACGCGATTATGGGCCACCTCAAGGCTGCGTTGGAGGAGATCGAGACCGTTAGCGAGAAACTGGAGGGCGACGAAGCTAATACAGCTGCGGAGAACCATGAGGTGGCGGCGTGAGCGAACCTGCCACATCGACGTGGACAACAGCACCGTTGCTGAAGGTCGTCGAACTTCACGACGGCCGCCGCATTCCCCTGAACGCTGAGGAACGCGCGAAGCGAAAAGGACTATTCCCATATTACGGAGCGAATGGCCTCGTAGATCATGTGGACGATTATCTCGTGCCTATCCGGTTAACGCCCACAGCCCCTAGATGTAGGATGCGTCCACGTGCAGAGCGATCTGGCCGCAATATGGCCAGACAAAGCCGACAGGCCAACGCGCGCGATCAAGATAGGCAGCATATGCCGCGTCATACGGAAAAAGCTCATGAAACTCTGGGACTGACTGGGGAAACCCAGATCGTCGCTCTGGCGGATTTCCATGGCCGGTTTGATAACCATCACCAGCCCTGGTGGGTGTGGGCGTTAACCGGACAGGCACGGATTATCTTTTCGAAGGTGATTACGTGTTGCTCGCCGAAGATGGCGGCAACTTTGACAAACCAGAACGCGGGGTTGCGTACGAAGTTTCGGGAAAATTTTGGGTAAATAATCACGCACATATCCTCAAACCTCGGGACGAAATGTCCCCACGCTTTCTTCGATATTGGCTGAACGCGATCGATTGGATGCCGCATGTCGGCGGAACTACCCGCGCGAAGCTCACTCAAGCGGGCATGGCGCAGGTCTCCATACCGCTTCCTCCCCGTGCCGAACAGCGCCGCATCGTCGCGAAACTTGACAGTCTCACAGGTCGTACTGCGCGGGCGCGCGAGCAATTGGGGAGAGTACCAACCCTCGTACAGAGATACCGTGAGGCTATCCTCGCAAGAGAATTTGACGAAGACCGTACAAAACTGTGGTCGACCGGCCCATTTGAACGCCTTATTACCGAGGGGCTTATAGGGCTTGTTCGATCGAAATTGGAGCAGAGCCATACAACCGGCACGCCCTATATACGCATGAATCATTATGACTTAGACGGTCGATGGAATTTCGATAAGCTCACTTGCGTCACAACTACGAGTGAAGAATTCGAGCGATTCGCGCTAAAACCTGGTGACGTCCTCTTTAACACCCGTAATAGTGCTGAACTGGTAGAAAAAGTCGCGATTTGGGACGGTGAGCCAGATAAATTTGTTTATAATAACAATATTCTGCGGCTACGATTTCGAAAGGATACACTACCAGAATTTGCTATGTTGTATATGACATCGCCGCAGTTTCGAAAGTATTTGGAATCCGCTAAAAGCGCAACTACCAGTGTGGCGGCAATCTATAATCGAAGTCTATATGCTGCCCCATTTCCGATTCCGTCGAGGTCAATACAAAGGCAGATCGTCAACCGCGTGAAGACTGCACTCAGATGGCTCGATCGCGTCGCCGCCGAGCATGACATTGCGTCCCGACTTCTGCCGAAGCTCGACCACGCGATCCTGGCAAAGGCATTTCGGGGCGAATTGGTGCCGCAGGACCCGGACGACGAGCCGGCTTCAGTTCCTCTGGAGCGCGTTCGGGCCGCAACAGCGGACGGTCCGAAGCGCGGCCGTTTAGCTAGACATAATCCAGGAATAACTGAAAGTTCCATACCGGAGCCACAACGCACGGCGGTTCAGCAGGACCAAGACATGACCAAAAGCCGAAAAGATGTTTCCGCACACTATCTATCTGATATCGTTAAGGACTCAGGAGGGAGAATTGGGACTGAGGCGCTTTGGCGAGCCAGCGAAATGTCTATTGACGAGTTCTACAAACTCTTGCGCGACGAATTGGAGGCAAACCGACTGAAAGAGAGCAGCGACAAGGCGTCGATAACCAATGCGAATTGACCGACTGAAGATACGCGGTTTCAAAAACCTCGATGACATTGACATCGATTTCGATCAGAATAGCCTAGAAACAGTCCTTATAGGACAGAACGGTTCAGGTAAGTCCAACGTCATTGAGGTATTAGCGACGATATTTCGTGATCTCGACTACCATCGTCAAGACAGTGAGTTCGATTATTACATCGCATGCGACTGCAAGGAACACAGAATTGAGCTAGACCAAGGATATTATACCCCGTGGAACGCCATTGTTACAATTGATGGTGTCAGGAGCACGCTCGGGAAGCTTCGTCGCGAGAATGGGGCCTATCTGCCAAATCATGTATTTGGCTATTATTCGGGAAGTTCGGAACGACTGGAGCGCATCTTCGATCAGCCCCAAAGGAGATACTACGACGCGGCAATTAAGCCTGGTGCAGAGGAGACAGTCGATCCCCGGCAGTCTGAGCTGCGTCGTCTGTTCTATGTCCGCGAGCGCTACGGGGCACTCGCTCTCCTCACATACTTCGCGTTTGGCGACGACGAGACGAAGGCGTTCCTTCGTAAGCACCTTGGTGTGCGTGCCTTTAACTGCGCGCTACTCGTTCTGCGCCAGACAGAATGGGGAAAAAGGATACCTAAGGGGGCCTTACTCCGGCAGAGCGATCCGAGATTCTGGTACGCGCGTGGAATAGTAAGAAAGTTGTTGGACGGTCTATGGCAACATTCTCTGGCACCTTTTAAGTCTCAACTGACAATCTCTGATGATTATCGGCGAAATGGATACAAAGAAGAGCAGATGTATGTCTTTTTGAAAGATCAAGAAAGTCTATATGCGCTTGCGCAGCCGTTTTCGAGCGATCAAAAGTTCTTTTCGTATCTTGAAACCATTGATCTTTCAGACCTCGTTAGAGAGGTGCGGATTTGGGTCGATCGGGAAGGCGCCGAAGGGGAAATCCCCTTCCATGATATTAGCGATGGCGAAAAACAGTTGCTCAGTGTTCTCGGTATGATGCGCTTCGCGGCTCATGACCATTCTTTGTTTTTATTGGATGAGCCCTACACACACCTGAATCCAGCCTGGAAGTGGAACTATCTCTCCCTGATCAGGGAGGTCGCCGGTCTAAACCCAAATTGCCACGTGATCATGACGAGCCATGATCCCCTTACGATAGCGGGGCTTGAGAAATCTCAGGTCCAAATCCTTTACAGAGATGAGGCGAACGGGCGGGTCAGGGCGACTCAGCCGACCGTTGATCCGAAGGGTTTGGGTGTCGCCGGGGTTCTGCGGCAGGTCTTCGGCATGCCGACCACACTAGACCCTGAGACCCAGGGGCTCATCGATGAGCGCAATATGCTGCTTCGGGAAAAAGAGAAGGGAGAGAATATCACAGACGAGTTGCATAAGATAAACGCGAAGCTTGACGCACTTGGCCTAGCCTACCAAAGTCGTGATCCCGACTACGACGCGTATTTGCGTGCCTTACACGAAGTGCGCAGCGAAAGGCAGCAGACCTATACGCCAAAGCAGATTGAAGAACAGGACAACTTCATTCGCTCAATCATTGAGAAGTTACAATGAAATATATATATATTGATACGGTGGACATTGAGGAATCGTGGCTAAGAAGGGCGAATACCGCAAAGACCGAGGTATCAAAGAAAGCGAGCGAAGCTGAGAGTCAGGCATTCATTTCAGGGAAAAGCGCGATCTGGGCAGAGCTAAAACCTGTCCTAGAGCGGTTGTCCAACGGCAAGTGCTGGTACACGGAGGCTAAGGACAGGGTTGCGTATTGGGAGGTTGACCATTATCGTCCAAAAAAACTTTATCCTTGGCTAGCTTTCGACTGGAGGAACTTTCGCCTGTGCGGCGGGAAGCCCAATCGGAGGAAGACGGATGAATTCCCGCTTGAAGACGAGTCCCGTCGGGCTTCCGCTGCCTCTCCAGATACGAATGCCGAGCGTCCCCTCCTACTTGATCCAGTCTGTTGGGGAGACCCCCAGCTTCTGACGTTTAGGGCGGACGGCGAGCCAACCTGCGGCGACCCTGCTGACGAAATGGCGGTGAGACGGGTCCATGCAACTGTATCAGCCTTGGGGCTTGATAGTCCAATATTGTGCGAGGCTCGAAGTGAGAAGTGGCGGAATTGCGAAACTAAAATCAAACAATTGAGAAAGATCGTGGAGGCAAATCGACAGAGAGATACCGTCGACGTGGCAGTCTTTTCGCGTGACCTATGCCGAGATATTGCAGAGCTATTCTCAGATCGTTCGGATTTCACGGCAACCGCCAAGGCTTGCGCGTCCGAACAAAACGCTGATGAACTCGTCGCATTGGCGAAAGTAATTTCGCAGCGTGCTCTTCAGTCCGCTACTTAAGGTGCGGGTTACTTATCTAGGTATCCAATATAGCGGCTCAACGAAGCATGCGCAAACGTGCGTGACCCAAAGAGACCGCGGGTGGCCATCGCATCGGTTTGAATGTCTACAGGCGTTGGACTTCCGACTGGCGAGGCCGACGGCCGGCGAAATGAGACATCCAAGTTTGGTCAAAGCCGTGCTCAAAATCTTCGTTTCCTATACCCTCCCTGTTCCGCTCCGAAAGCGCCTGATAACGACCTGTTCCGGGCGTCGGAAATTCCCTGTTCCGCGCCCGATCCGGGCTGCAAGCAGCGGGTTGCAAAGCCGACAACGCCATGACATTGCAAGGCTTTCTGGAACGGAGCGCCGACCGCGGCTGAAGAAAATTCCCTGCTAGCAGGGAATTCGGATCGTCGGCGGCGGACCCGGGAGCGAGGCATCCCACCCTCGTGAAGCGCTTGCAAAACTCGAATCATGTCCCGCCGATGGAACCCCAACATCTCGGACGCGAGGGGCCACGGCCGCCGGCGCGAAGTTTCAAGGAATCGATGGGCTAGGCGTCCATCCTTTTTAGCGCCCGACCGAAGCGCGCGAACAGCTCGTCGATCTCCGCCTCGCTGATGATCAGCGGCGGGCAGAAGGCGATCGTCTCGCCGATGGCGCGGATGATCAGCCCTTCGTCCTGGCAAAGCTCGGCGAGCCGCATGCCGAAAACGCCGGGCTGGTCGAAAGGCGCCTTGGTCGCCTTATCGGCGACGAACTCGAGCGCGCCGAGGAGACCCACGCCCCGGGCTTCGCCGACCAGCGGATGGCCGGCGAATTCGGCGAGCCGGCGCTGGAACTGCGGCTCGAGCGCCTTCACGCGCCCAACAAGGTCGCGCTCCTCGAAAATGTCGAGGTTCTCCATCGCCACCGCCGCGCCGACTGGATGGCCGCTCGCGGTGAAGCCGTGCGCGAAGGTGCCGATCCGCGCCGAATTGTCGGCGACCGCCTGATAGAGCGGGTCGGAGACGAGCACGGCCGAGAGCGGGAAATAGGATGAGGTCAGCGCCTTGGACAGGACCAGGACGTCCGGCTCGATCCCGTATTTGTGGCTGGCGAACATCGCGCCGGTCCGCCCGAAGCCGGTGATCACCTCGTCGGCGATCAGGAGAATGTCGTGCTTTCGGCAAATCGCCTGCATCCGCGGCCAATAGCCGGCGGGCGGAGGGACGACGCCCCCCGCTCCCATCACCGGCTCGGCGATGAAGGCGGCGATCGCGTCGGCGCCTTCGTTGAGGACCAGCGCGTCGAACTCCTGCGCGAGCCGCTCGGAAAAGTCGTCCTCCGTCTCGCCGGGCAGCGCGTCGCGCCAGAAATGCGGCGCGGTCAGATGCCGGATGTTCGGGAGCGGCAGGTCGAAGTCGCGATGGAAGTTCGGTAGGCCGGTTAGCGACCCCGAGGCGACCGACACGCCGTGATAGCCCTTCTGGCGGCTGACGATGGTCTTCTTGCGCGGCCGGCCGAGGGCGTTGTTGTAGTACCAGACGAGCTTGACGACGAAGTCGTTCGCCTCCGACCCGGACGAGGTGAACTGCGCCTTGACGAGCCGGCCGCCGGCCAGCTTCACCAGCCGCTCGGCGAGCGCGATCGCCTGCGGATGCGACTTGCCGGCGAACGAATGGTAGTAGGGCAGCTTGGCCATCTGCCGCGCCGCCGCCTCGACGAGCCGCGGCTCGCCGAAGCCGACCGCGACGCTCCAGAGGCCGGCGAGCCCCTCGATGTAATCCTTGCCCTGGTCGTCGGTGACGAAGACGCCGCGTCCGCTCTCTATGACCAGCGGCCCGACCTGTTCGTGCCGTCGGGCGTTGGTCGCGGGATGGAAGTAGTAGGCGACATCGCGGGCTTCGAGGGAATTGGGCGCAAGCGTCATGGAAGCGGCTCCACTGGGGATCCGCATTTGCGCCTCAGTCGGCGGAGCTGTCCAGCGCGCTCACCGTCCCGTCAGCCACCACGTCCCGGCCGCAAGCGTGACGAGGGTCAGCGGCAGGCCGACCTTGAAATAGGCCCAGAAGCTGATCGGCGTCCCCTCGGCTTTCGCTTGTTCGGCGACGATCAAATTCGCGACCGAGCCGAGCAAGGTGAAATTGCCGGCGAGCGTCGAGCTCATCGCGATGACGAGCCACGCCTTGCGCGGGTCGCCGAAGGTCGGGACGAAGGGCTTCAGCGCCAGCACCGCGGGGACGTTGCTGACGATGTTGGAGAGGACGGCGGTGAAGGCCGACAAGCGCCAGGGGACGTCGAGACCGACCGTCTTCGCCATCGCGATCCGGTCGGGCGTCAGGAGCGCCCGCTCGGCGCCCGCCACCACGACAAAGAGCCCGGCGAACATCATGAGGAGCGGCCCGTCGATCTCCGCATAGATCCGCTCGGGCTTGATCGCGCGCGTAACCAGCAGGAACGCGCCGCCGAGGATCGCAGCCTTGGCCGGCTCAACTCCGGCGAAGAACGCGACGGCGAGCGCCACGCAGGTGAGACTGGCCTTGGCGGCCTGTCCGATATGCATGCGGTTGCGGACGAGATGCGCCTGCAATTCGCCCCTGACCGCAAATTCCTCGCGATAGACGAGACGGACGACGACGACGGCCGAGACGAGGCCGAAGGCGGCGACCGGCGCGAGCGACGCGGCGAAGGCCGGATAGGCGATGCCGGAATAGGCGCCGATCACCATGTTCTGCGGATTGCCGGTAATGGTCGCGACGCTGCCGCAGTTCGACGCGGTCGCGGTCGCGACGAGATAGGGCAGCGGATTGCGGCCAAGGGCCCGCGTCACGGAAAGCACGATCGGCGCCATGACGAGGCAGATCGCGTCGTTGACCAGGAAGGCCGAGAGCACGCCGGTGAGGAGCGTCACCGTGACGAGCAGCGCGAATGGACGGTGCGCATGCTCGATCGCCAGAGCCCCAAGCGCCCGGAAGACGCCGGAGACTTTGAGATGTGCGACCACGATCATCATGCCGAGCAGCAGCGCGA
Source organism: uncultured Alphaproteobacteria bacterium (assembly GCA_963822215.1). Lineage (GTDB taxonomy): Bacteria > Pseudomonadota > Alphaproteobacteria > Rhizobiales > Beijerinckiaceae > Roseiarcus. The sequence goes on along the minus strand of CAWGGX010000003.1, from coordinate 559,062 downwards.
TCGTGTCGTAATCGATGGCTTGGAAGGCGTCCTTGAGCGTCAGCGGTCCAAAAGCGATCATCGCCGCGCCGCCGAGCACGGCGATGCCAGCGCGGTCGAGGCGCAGGCCCGGGATGCGGCCGGCCGCCAACCCCACATAAGTCAGGATGAGGATCGCGAGCGAAGCCGCGCTGGTGGGATTCATCGGCGAACGCTCCCGGTTTCCGCTCGGACCGAAGAACAGTCCAAATCCGGCGAAGTTCCGTCACCCGGGAAGAGCAGGAGAGTCCGCGAGGCACGGTCACAGACGGCCGCTGGTCAGCGCCTTTGGTCCGCGCGCCCGGCGGCTAATTTCGGACGACCGCCACTGCATCACCGGCGGCGCGGACCGTCGGCCGGCGCTTTGTCATACCGAGATCAGACCGCGGCCGCCTGAGCGCTTCCGCGCGAAGAACGCGGTGAGGCCGGCGAACGCGATCAGCGGGATCACCCAGCTGTAACGTTCGCGATGCGCCGGGCTCGGCGCGGCCCTGAGCAGCGCCTCGGTCACCGTGAACGTTCCGTCGTCGGTCGGAGATCCGTCCGACGCGTAAGGCACCATCTGAGTTCCCGGCGCCGGCGCCAGCCACGCCGGATTGTCGCCGCCGTTCGTCCCGAACGCCTCGTCGCCGAACGCGACCGAAACTGCGGCGCCTGTCGACAACTCCGTCGACGCCCACGCCGAGGGCGCAGCCAAGGCCAGTATAGCGACGATGAACACCCTCAGCCTCATGCCGTTTCCATCCGGAAGTGTCGTTTGTTCGTTGCTTCTCAAGCTAGTACAGTTGCCGTTGCAGTCAAGAACCAAGTTCACAAAAAGTCACAAAAGCTGCAAATTGGGGCGGGCGTAAACTGGCATTTCCGGTCCTCCGCGGCGATACTGGTCACTCCGGAGGCGCTTCATGTCCATTACACTGTTTACGGCTTTCGTCGTGGCGACTGCAGCTTTGATGCTGATTCCTGGCCCGAACGTGGCCCTGATCGTCGCCAACAGCCTGCGCTTCGGCATCCGGGGCGGGCTGATCACGGTCGTCGGGACAAGTACGGCGATGGTCGTCCAGCTTGCCGTCGCGGCGCTCGGCGTGACCGCGCTCTTGGGAACGCTCGGTCAGGCTTTCGACGTCCTGCGCTGGGCCGGCGTCGCCTACCTGATCGTGCTCGGCGTGGGCGCCTGGCGCGCGCCAGCCGACGATCTGTCGCGGACCGCTGCGGTCTCGCCCGGCAAGACCTTCGGCCGGGGCTTCCTCGTCTCGCTGACCAATCCGAAGACGCTTGCCTTTTATGGCGCCTTCCTGCCGCAGTTTCTCGATCCCGCCGCGCCGCTGGGCCACCAGATGGCGATCCTGAGCGTGACCTTCGTCACGACGGCGCTGATCATCGACGGCGGTTGGGCGATCCTGGCCGGACGCGCCCGGGGCGTCCTCGCACGATTCGGACGCGCGCGCAATCGCGTCATCGGCGCGGTCCTCGTCGGGGCCGCGGTCGGGCTCGCGCTCGCGCGCCGAATCTGATAGCGCTCGCCGCTTGTGGTTCAGGCGCGACGCGCCACTGAAAGAAATCAACGTTCATGTTTCATCGGCTCGTTGCGAGCTGGGTCTATGGCGGCTTCCTCGCGGGCCTTCTCCTTCTCGCCCCGACGCCGCTCTTCGCCGCCGGCTGGGACGGCGCGACGACGCTCGTGTTCCTGGCCCTCCCGGTTTACATGATCCATCAATACGAAGAGCACGACGCGGACCGCTTCCGGCGCTTCGTCAACGCGCGCCTCGGGGGCGGCCGCGAGATCCTGACGCTGGTCGATGTCTTCTGGATCAACATCGTCGGCGTCTGGGTTCTGCTCGCGGCGGACGTCTGGTTTGCGGCGCACCTCGACATCGGCTGGGGCGTCTTCGCCGCCTATTTCCTGCTCGTCAACGCGACGTTGCACATCGTCCAGGCGATCCACCTGCGCTGCTACAACCCCGGCCTCGGGACGGCCGTCGCGCTCTTTCTGCCGCTCGGTTTCGCCGAATTCGCGACGCTGCAGCCGGTCGCGACTTTGGCGCAGAGCCTGATCGGCGCGGGCGTGACGCTCGTCGTCTATGCGGCCATTATCGCGCGGGTCAGGAGCCGCTTGCGCGCCTCACAGTCGACAACAGAGATGACGCGCCCGCTCGCGTCGTGATAATCGGCGGCTCTCATCCGCCCAGGCTCCCATGCGCAAGCGCGCCGATATCGTCCTCGTCGAGCGAGGCTTCTTTCCGAGCCGCGCCCGGGCGCAGGCGGCCATCGCCGCCGGCCTGGTCAAGGTCGACGGCGCGGCGCTGCTCAAGGCCTCGGATGCAATCGGCGAGGCCGCCTCGATCAAAGCCGAGGCTCCCCATCCCTATGTCTCGCGCGGCGGCCTCAAGCTCGCCGCCGCGCTCGACGCCTTCGCTCTCGATCCCGCCGGCCTCGCCTCACTCGACGTCGGCGCCTCGACCGGCGGCTTCACCGACGTGCTCTTGCGGCGGGGCGCCGCAAGCGCCGTCGCCATCGACGTCGGCCACGGACAGTTCGACGCCGGGCTCGCGGCCGATCCGCGCGTGCGCTCGCTCGAACGCCTCGACGCGCGCTCGATCACCGAGGAGCTTCTCGGTCTTCGGCCGCAGGCGATCGTCTCAGACCTCAGCTTCATCTCGCAGCGGCTCGTCCTGCCGCATGTCCTGAGCCTCGCGGCCGAACGCGCATGGCTCGTCAGCCTGATCAAGCCGCAGTTCGAGGTCGGCCCGGCGGAGATCGTCAAGGGACGGGTCAGGAGCGATGCGGCGCTCGGGCGCGCCTGCGACGCCGTCAGCGCCTGCGTCGAGGCGCAGGGCTGGAGGGTCGTGGGCCTCATTCCCTCGCCGGTGCTCGGCGGCGCGGGCGCGAAGGAATTTTTGCTTGCGGCGCGAAATGACTGAACCTGAAAACCCCGCCTGCAAATCCCCGCTCCGTCGCGCCAGCGCCCTCTTCGTCCGATCCCCACGCACGGCAACGCGCTGATCGCTCTATCGTTTTCTGGTTTTTGCGACATTTTCTTCTGGAACCCGGAAGTCCGTGCTATGTTGGCTCTCATCGGGCCATAAGGCCGCGCGGGGCGGCGAAGCGGGGACGGGATGAACGAGGCGAGGCCGCTGACGCCGGCGGACATGAATTCAGCCGGGGCGGCGCGGACATCGGCGCGCCGCGACGCGTTGCGGGCGCCGGTTGGGGCCGCCTGCGGCGATCGGCGCGCTCAAGAAGTTTTTTTCCGCCTCTTATCGGTAACCGGGGCAGATTCCGGGGCGGGCCGGTTCAGGCGGGAGCTGGGCGGACGAGGGTCGCGAGGTGGGGGACGGCGGGTCCGGGTATTCCGAGGCGGGCGCCGAGATAGTCGAAGAAGGGAATTTTGAGTTTCTTGCAGGTCTTGGCGAGGCCGAGCATGGCGTCGCGGGCCTGACGGCCTTTTTCGCTGACGGTTCCGCCGGAGATTTTGCGCTTGGTGACGAAGGCGCGAATGTCGTTTTCGGAGGCGTTGGTGTTGAGCGGGATGTCCGGGCGCTCGAGCACCCGCAAGAGTTCGTCCTTGCGTCTGAGCAGGCGTCTCAACAGACGGTCGAGGGTGGCGTAGCCGGTTCGGCGCTTGAAGATGCGGTCGAAGCGGGCGCTCAGCTCCGCGGCTCGCCTGGGGTCCGGGGTGAGCTTATAGTCTTTGAGCTGGCGATAGAGCCACCAGACCGTCCGCCTGGCGACTTCGATGGCGTTGCGCTGCCTGTCGTTGGCGGGGACGAGCTTGTGGATGAGCCGCTCGGCGTGGACCCAACAGAGCGCATGCTCGCCGACGCGGAACTGGCCGGCGTCGTCGGACACGATCACCGCGCCGCCGAGCAGGCCTTCGGCTTCGATTGCGCCCCAAAGCGCCGCTTCGCTGGCCACCCGCACCGGATCGGGCGCGATCCTGAGATCGACCAGGCCGAGCGCGCGCAAGTGGCGCGTCCATTCCTCGTGCGAGCAAAAATCCTGCAGGGCATGGCCGGCGAGCCGGTCGATGACGGTCTGCGGCAGGTTGCCGGCGCGCATGTAGGCGACAGCCGCGGAGTTGACCACATAGCGCGCCGCCCCGCCGAGCAGACGGACCAGGAAAGCCAGGCGCGATTTGCCTGGGCCGGTGCGGAAGGCTGCGAACCGGTCGGAGCCGATGTGGGTGGTGAAGCAGCCCTTGCCGGCGTGGCGCGCCCCGGTGTCGTCGACGGTGACGAATGGCGCGCCGACGAGCCCCGCCCGCAGCACGGCCTCGTCCTCGGCGCGGAACCGGTCCAGTCTGGCGGTCAGAAGCCGAACCACCTGCCGCTTGGAGATGGCCAGGCCAAGCCCAGCCAGGAGCTCCACGATCCGTTCGCACGGCATCTGGCCTTGAAAATGCAGCATCAGCACGAAGCGATGCAGATGGGGGCCGCAACCGCCGACGTTGCCTGCATCGAGCGGCGCGGTCAGCATGTCGCCGCCCGGCGTCAGCCAGCGCTCGCGCCGATAAAGAGTTGCCTCGGCTTTCAGCGTCAGGTCTTGAACGATGATCTCCTCGTAGCCCTTGTGGCGCGAGCCCGCCGGGGCTTCAACCGTCAGCGTCACCGTCCGGTCGATCGAAAGACGGGAGACGCCCGGGCCGCGCCGCCGTTTCGACGCGCTCGTCTCGTCCTCCGCCAGGCCCTCAGGCCGCTCCGTCGCCTCCTCCATTCCCGACGGCTTGAGCGGCGGACGCGGCGGCAAATGCTTCAGCCGCGCGATCTCGTCCTTCAACGCCTGGCTCTCGACCCGCTGCAGCGCAAGGGCTGCGCTCAGCTTCTCGTTCTCCGCCCGCAAACGCCCCACCTCCGCAATCAAATTGCGAACCAGACCGATCAACTCGGTCGGCGTCATGCGTTCAAGCGAATCAAGCGGCTCAGGCGACATCCCAGGCTTGAATCAAGCCTGCGTTAACGATCCCTTTCCGCCCCGAAATCTGCCCCGATTACTCTTATCGCCCGTAACCCCTTGATAAGTCCAGATCCGCGGAAATTTTTTGCAACTTTTGGAAAGCAATGGAAGCTTTTGGAAGCCTCCTCGGAAAGAAGTTGAAGCCTTTGGAACGGAACTGAAGGAAATGGAAAACGGGCGGTCGGGCGCGCGCGGGGCGGACATGGGCGCGGCGCATCGCGGCGCCCGTTGGGGGCGTCTGCGGCGATCGGCGCGCTCAAGAGGTTTTTTCCGCCTCTTATCGCCCGTAACCCCTTGATAAGTCCAGATCCGCGGAAATTTTTTGCAACTTTTGGAAAGCAATGGAAGCTTTTGGAAGCCTCCTCGGAAAGAAATTGAAGCCTTTGGAACGGAACTGAAGGAAATGGAAAACGGGCGGTCGGGCGCGTTCGGGCGGGTCGTGCAGCGGAATGTCGGCGACCAGAGCGTCAAAAGCACGCCCGCCTTGAGGAAATCGATGAAGACCGGCGCCTGCCCAAGCGGCGCCGACGGCGCCTTGCGATCCCATTCCACACGGGGGGCATGACCAAAGAAACTGTCGCGATCGACGCCCGCCCGGCGAATTGGGCGTCACAACCAGGGATTGTTTATCCGGATGGGTGAGCCGAAAAGACAGAGGAATCGCGCGTCATGCGCTTCAGAATGAGCGCGTTCCGTCCCAGCGCAAAACCTCAACTGCCGTTTCGAGGCTGAAATGTCGCAAGAGGCTGCGATCGTCGGGCTCGACCCGCGCGGCGACGGCGCGACCGAGAGCGGGGTCGCCGTTTCCGGCGCCCTGCCCGGCGAACGCGTCCGAATCCGGGCCGGCGACAAGCGCGCCGAGTTGCTCGAAATCCTGAGCGCAAGCCCGGACCGCACCGAGCCCACCTGTCCTTGGTTCGGCGCATGCGGCGGTTGCGCGACGCAGCACATGTCCGATGCGCTGTATCGCGGCTGGAAGCGCGGCCTCGTCGTGGACGCGCTCACGCGGGCGCATATCCATGTCGCCGTCGCACCGCTGATCGACGCGCATGGCGCGGGCCGGCGGCGCGCGACGTTCCATGCCCGCTTCCCCCATGGCGCGCCGGACGAGGTCGGTTTCATGCGGGCGCGTTCGCACGACATCGTCCCGATCGACGCCTGCCCGCTGTTCGCGCCGCCGATGGCGGGCGCGATCGCGGCGGCGCGCGCCCTCGCGGCGGACCTTCGCGGCCTCATGAAGCCGCTCGACATCGGCGTGACGGCGACGCTCGATGGCCTCGACGTCGATCTGCGCGGCGCCGGTCCACTGGGGCTTGCGGAAACGCTGAAGCTCGTCCGGACCGCCGAGACGCTCGACCTCGCGCGCGTCTCCAACCACGGCGCGGTCGTCGTCGAGCGCCGGCCGCCGCGCGTCGCATTCGGCGACACGCTGGCCACGCTCCCGCCCGGCGGCTTTCTTCAAGCCACCGAGGAAGGAGAGGCGCAGCTGGCGGCGATCGCCGAACAGGGTCTGAAAGGCGCGAAGAGGGTCGCCGACCTCTTTTGCGGCGTCGGCGCCTTCGCCCTCCGGCTCGCGCGGGGACACGAGGTCTTTGCGGCCGACTCGGACGCCGCGGCGGTTCGGGCCCTCGCCGAGGCCGCCGCCGGGACGGCCGGTCTCAGGCCGGTCGGGACCGAAACGCGCGACCTCTTCCGCCGGCCGCTCAGCGTCAGCGAGCTTGCCGGATTCGACGGCGCGCTGTTCGATCCGCCTCGCTCAGGCGCGGAAGCGCAGGCGCGGCAGTTGGCGACGAGCGCCCTGCCGCTCGTCGTCGCCATTTCCTGCAATGCGGCGACGTTCGCCCGCGACGCGCGCATCCTGATCGACAGCGGCTTCCGCTTCGAGTCGGTCGCGCCGATTGACCAGTTCCGCTATTCGGCCCATGTCGAAATCGCAGCCGTCTTCCGCCGAGCGGGCGGAAAGACGCGCGCCCGGAGGCTTCTCGGATGACCATCGAACGTCAGGCCGCACTCGACGCCCTCGGGCGCCTGGTCGGCGCTCGCCACGCCGTGACGGATCCGGCGCTGGTCGAGGGGCATCTGATCGAGCCGCGCGGCCTCTACCGTGGCAAGGCGCTCGCGCTCGTGCGGCCCGGATCGACAGAGGAGGTCGCCAAGGTCCTGGCGTTCTGCAACGACGCGGGCATCGGGATTGTGCCGCAGGGCGGCAACACCGGCCTTGTCGGCGGGCAGACCCCCGACGACACCGGCGACCAGATCATCCTCTCGACCGAGCGCCTGAAGGGCATCCGCGAGATCGACGCGCATGCGGACGTGATGGTCTGCGAGGCGGGCGTGACGCTTGCCGACGCGCAGGCCGCAGCGCTCGAAAAGGACCGGCTCTTCCCCCTGTCGCTCGCGGCGGAGGGAACCTGCACCATCGGCGGCAACGTCGCGACCAACGCCGGTGGCGTGACCGTGATCGCCTACGGCAATGCGCGCGAACTCGTCACCGGCGTCGAGGCGGTCCTGGCCGACGGGCGCATCGTCAACGCGCTCTCGAAACTCCGCAAGGACAATACCGGATACGACGTGAAAAGCCTGTTTGTCGGCTCGGAAGGCACGCTCGGCGTGATCACGGCCGTCTCGCTGCGCCTCTTCCCCAATCCGCGGGCGCGCGCCACGGCCTTCGTCGGTCTCGCAAGCCCCGAGAAGGCGCTCGATCTCTTGACGCTCGCCCGCGAGCATCTGGGCGGCGGGGTGACGAGCTTTGAGCTGATGGCGCGCTTCGCCTACGACATCACGGTTCGTCACGGTCTCGCCCGCGCGCCGCTCGCCGGCGACCATCCCTGGTATGTGCTGATCGAGGCGTCGTCGCAGATCGCGGAAGGGTTCGACGAGGCGTTCGCCGGCGCGCTCGAGGCGGCGTTCGAGGCCGGCGTCATCGACGACGCCGTGCTCGCCGCCTCGCTCGACCAGCGCCACGAGTTCTGGAAACTGCGCGAGTCGATCCCGGAAGCGCAGATCCGCGAAGGCGGTTCGATCAAGCACGACGTGTCGGTCGCGGTCGGCGACGTCCCAGCCTTCATCGCGGAAGCGACCAGGGCGGTCGAGGCGTTCGAGCCGGGCGTCCGGGTCTGCCCGTTCGGCCATCTCGGCGACGGCAACATCCATTTCAACGTGTCGCAGCCGCTCGGCGCCGACAAGGCCGCCTTTCTCGACCGCTGGGACGCGATGAACGCCGTCGTGCATGAGATCGTCGCCCGCATGGGCGGGTCGTTCTCCGCCGAGCACGGGATCGGACGGCTGAAGCGCGACCTGCTCGCGCGGACCAAGGACGCTGGGGCCCTGTCCGTGATGCGCCAGATCAAGGCCGTGCTTGACCCCCACGGCGTCATGAACCCCGGCAAGGTGCTTTAAGGCCCGCATACACGGACGACGCTTAGGACGCTCACCAGCGCGTCGCATTCAAAACGCTCCTGCTCCGCGTTTCCGAAGAGGAAACCCTGTGCAACTCAAAAATTGATGTTGACGCCGTTTGCGTACTTGTGTTTACACCCGATGTTGACGATGTTCCTTCGGAGCACTCGCTAGGTCGCGTGGGGCGGGCGAGACGTGACACTTTTGGGGGTACGCATGAAACTCAAGCGCTTTTTGACCGTCGGGGTTGCGGCGGCCGCTGTCGCTTTCGGCGCGCAGGCGATCTTTACGACTGCCGCCGTCCAGACGGCGACGTTCGACGGCATTACCGTGACCCACTCCGGCCGTGTGAACCCGACGACTGCGCCGGTGATTGCTCAGCCGGCATTCAAGAGCGTCGAGTTCTCCACCGGCCCGAGCGCGTTCGAGTTTGCCGCCGTTCCCGAGCCTTCGACCTGGGCGATGCTGGCCTTCTGGTTCGGAGGTCTCGCCTTCGCCGGCTTCCGCACCCGTCGCTCCCCGATCTCGATCGTGTAACTTCAGGCCGACAAAGCCAGTCGGGAAGGCCGCCCCGAGGGGCGGCCTTCTTGATTCCGGCCGTATTGTCCTCCGCAGACCACGCCAGCCATGGCGTGAAGGCCGGGAGACGATTATTCTCCCAGAGCGTCGAGATTCGGGCCGCCGCGGCTCGAAGGCAGAGGCGCTGCACGTTTGACCACGGGTCTGGAGACCGCAATGCGGCGCAGCGGGTTCGCCGCTTGGGCTCTTTTTTTCGGGCTTGCCGCCGCCTCCTCGGCCGCGGCCGCCTGCGCGCCGAAGAGCTTCGACGGCGCCTCCTTCACCGTCTGCGCCTTCGACCCTCGCCACGATGACCTGCGCCTGTTCTGGAAGGGTCCTGACGACCGGCCGTTCGGCTCGCTCGCAGCGCTTGCCACGACCCTGCGGAGCCAGGACGTTGAGCTCGTCTTCGCGATGAACGCCGGCATGTTTGAGCAGGACCAGTCGCCGGTCGGGCTTTACGTCGAGAAGAACCGCATCCTGCGCAAGGCGGACACCCGCGCCGGCGCGTCCAATTTCCATCTGAAGCCGAACGGCGTATTCTGGATCGGAGACGGCGTCGCCGGGGTGACGGAAACGGGCCGGTATCTCGCCGGTCCGCCGGCGGCTCGCTATGCGACCCAGTCAGGCCCGATGCTGGTCATCGACGGGCGCATCCATCCGAAAATCCGGCCTGACGGCACGTCGGCGAAGATCCGCAACGGCGTCGGCGTCGACGACCGCGGCGAGGTCGTGTTCGCCATCGCCGACGAGCCCGTGACCTTTGATGCGTTCGCACGGCTTTTCCGAGACGGCCTCGGCGTCCGCAACGCCCTCTTCCTCGACGGCTCGCTGTCGTCCCTCTATGCTCCGGAGCTCAAGCGCGACGACGAGCTCGCGCCGATCGGCCCGATCGTCGGGGTCGTGAAGCCGCAGAAGCTCGGAAGCAACTGAGGCTCCGCCGCTCGGCCAAACGGATCAGGGTCGCGGCTCCGGCGCCTGGCCGTCGCCTGATCCCAGGGCTCGCTGGAGGATCGGCGTATCGACCCAGCGGCCGAATTTGTAGCCGACCGATCTCAGGACGCCGATGATCTCGAACCCGAATCGCCGGTGCAGACCGATCGAGCCGGCGTTGGCGCTGTCGCCGACGACCGCGATCATCTGCCGCCGCGGACCGGCTTCGCAACGTTCGATGAGTTGGCCGAGCAGCACGGACCCGACACCGCGGCCGCGCATGCCGTCGGCCACATAGACCGAGTCCTCGACCGTGAATCGATAGGCGAGGCGCGCGTGATAGGCGCTGGCGTAAGCAAAGCCCATCACCTCGCCTTCCGCAACCGCTACGAGATAAGGCAGGCCGTTGTCGAGGCAGGCGCGGCGGCGCGCGTGCATCACGTCGAGCGAGGGCGGCGTTTCCTCGAAGGTCGCGAGCGACGAGAGAACGTAATGCGCGTAAATGCCTTGCACGGCCGGCATGTCGACCTCGCCCGCATCGCGGACAACGATCCCGGGCGCTGAACCCGCTTTTTGCGTCATGGAAACAGCCCCCTCGCCTGCTTGGCCTTCATCACACGCTCGACGCCGATCGCCATGGCGGCGGTGCGGTTCGCCACGCCGTCGCGCTTGGCGCGGGCGACCACCATCGCCCAGCTTCGATCCAGCGCCCGTTCCAACCGGTCCATCACCTCATCGCGCGACCAGAAATATTGCTGCAAGTCCTGCACCCACTCGAAATAGCTGACGATCACGCCGCCGGCGTTGCACAAAATGTCCGGGACGACAAAGATCCCATCGTTGCGCTCCGCGAGAACCCTGTCGGCCTCGGGCGTGGTCGGCCCGTTCGCCCCTTCGGCGAGGATGCGGCAGCTCAGGCGCCGGGCGACCTCGGCGTCGATGACCCGCTCGACCGCGCAGGGCGCCAGCACGTCGCAGGACTGCTCGAGCAGCGCGCGCGGGTCGATGACCGCCTCCGTCGACCAGCCTGCAAGCTCGCCGGTCCGCGCGGCGTGGTCCGCAAGGTCCCCGGCGACCAGCCCCTTGGGATCGTAATAGGCGGCGGTGTGGTCTGAGACGCCGATGATCTTGACCCCGCGCGCGGCAAGGCCGAGCGCCGCATGCATGCCGACATTGCCGAAACCCTGAATGATCGCGGTCGCCCCGACCGGATCGATTTCGAGCGCCTCCATGGCGCGGAAGGCGAGGAAGGCGACGCCGTGCCCGGTCGCCTCGCGTCGCCCGAGCGTGCCGCCGGTGTCGACCGGCTTGCCGGTGACGATCTCCGGCACGGTGACGCCCTGGTACATGGAATAGGTGTCCATGAACCAAGCCATGATCTGCTCGTTGGTGCCCATGTCCGGCGCCATGACGTCGACGCGCGGGCCGACGAACGGGATCATTTCCTGCATGTAGCGGCGCGACAGGTTCTCGAGTTCCCGCTCGCTGAGCGCGCGCGGATCGACCGCCACGCCCCCCTTGGCGCCGCCGTAGGGCAGATCGGCGAGCGCGCATTTCCAGCTCATCCAGATCGCCAGCGCCCCCATCTCGCCGATGTCGACATTCGGGGCGAAGCGCGTGCCGCCCTTGGCCGGACCGAGTGTCAGGTGATGCTGGACACGGTAGCCGGTGAACACCCGCGTCCGTCCGTCGTCCATGTGGATCGGGCAGGAGACGACGATGGCGCGTTTGGGAAACAGCAGCCGGTCGCGCTCATCCTCGGGGATCGTGAGGTGGTCGGCGATGACGCGGAACTGCTCGCGCGCCATCTCGAACACAGGACCGGAATAGAGGGTTTTCATAAGGCGGTTTCTCGGGATGAATCAATGGTTCTCGGCGAGGCGAGCGGCTTTTCAGTAGCATAGGACTCGAAAGCGCGCGAAAATGCGGAGCCGCGCGGGGCGCGACCCCGTCGGCGGAGGTGCGTCCTGACAGATACCGTTCCCGGAGTCGCCCCGTGGACGCGCAAGTTCGACCCGTTGGAGACTTCGACCTTGATCCCCGAGCGGTAGGAAGGCTAGTTCACCGGCCTGCGGTAGTTTCGACGCGTCACTGCCGAAATCGAACTTCTCGAGCATGGCTGCAGGCCGAGGTGATGACACGTGGAGCAACTCTCGTCGGCCGAGGCGCGGCGCATCGCTCTCGCGGCGCAGGGCTTCGGCGCTCGGCGCTCCGACAAGGTCACCGCCGCGCAATGGCGCAGGACGATCGACAGGCTCTCCCTTCACCAGATCGATAGCGTCAATATCCTGGTCCGGGCTCACTATATGCCCGCCTTCTCGCGTCTCGGACCGTATGATCGGTCCCTGATCGACACGGCGGCCTGGGGGAGCAACCGGCAGCGGCGGCTGTTCGAATATTGGGCTCACGAGGCCTCGCTCGTGCCGCTCGAATTGCATCCGCTGCTGCGCTGGCGAATGGACAGGGCCGACCGCGGCGAGGCCGGCTGGAAGGGCCTCCGCGTCTTCGCGACCGAGCGCAGGGCCGAGGCCGAGGCCGTGCTGGAGCGCATTCGCAAAGAGGGTCCCTGCGCCGCCTCGGACTTCGAAGACAGGCGCAGCCGGCAGGGCTGGTGGGAATGGACCGACACCAAGCGCGCGCTCGAATGGCTCTTCTGGGCGGGCCACATCACCACGGCGACGCGACGTGGCAGTTTCGAGCGCGTCTACGCCCTGACCGAACGGGTCATTCCGGCCAAGATCCTGGCCCTCCCGACGCCTGACGAGGGTGAGGCGCACCGCGCCCTGGTCGAGCACGCAGCTCTGGCGCTTGGCGTCGCCACCGCTCTGGAGCTGCGGGATTATTTCCGTCTCGGCCCGGAAGAGGCCAAATCGGCCATCGAGATCCTCGTCGAGGCGGGCGTTCTGCGGCCGGTCGAGGTCCGCGGCTGGGACCGGCTTGCGTTTCTGCACCGCGACGCCCGTCTGCCGCGACGTCTCTCCGCCCGGGCGCTTCTCGCCCCTTTCGACCCGCTGGTATGGGAGCGGTCGCGCACCTTCCGCCTGTTCGGCTTCCACTACCGAATCGAGATCTATACGCCTGCGGACAAGCGGCGCCACGGCTACTATGTCCTGCCCTTCCTGCTCGGCAACCGGCTTGTCGCGCGGCTCGACCTCAAGGCCGACCGCCAGGGCGGCCGGCTCCTGGTTCATGCCGTGCACTTCGAGCCGCGCAAGCCCTCCGACGCCATGGACGCGATCGTGGAGGAACTCGCCGCACTGGCGGACTGGCTCGGACTCAATCGGGTCGTCTTGCCATCGCACATCGCCTGATGGCTCGGAGGACGACCGTTACCGGTCGGTCAGATGAGGAGCGCACTCCAACTTCGACATCGATCGGCGGGCTCACGTTGATGGGCCTGGAGCCGGAATTGCTGCTCCGGGCGGACTTCGCGCCTTCGCTGGCGACCCCTCCAGGTCCGCTTCCCCGTCTCATTGAGGCGCACAAGGCCGCGATCTGCTCCGTCTGCAAACCGTCGACTCCCTCCCTGCGCCGCGCCATCCGGTCCGCTCCCGCATTAGAATCGAGCGTAAGGTTTTGACCACGCGTTCTGAAGACGACGGGACGTTCGGTCGCGTTCGGAGCCGCTTGGGCCCGGTCAGGGATTGGATCGATCGAGCGTGGCCAACATCGCGTCGAGCAGAAGCGCGACCAGAAAGGCCTGAAGGAGTTCGCTAATCTCGGAGGGGCAGTCGGACGTCAGGGAGGTCGATAACGCGTCTGTTTGCCCGACGGACCCGACCGGCTGAGGGCTCGTTTCCAAATAGAGATCAAAACGGCGCGAAAATACCGAGCGGCGGCGCATCTCGAACGATTGCCCGGCGATTTCGATCCGCGCCCCTCCGGGTCTTGCCTCCGCCTTCGCATGAACCCGGCCAGCGGCGTCGGTCAGGAGGACGGGGTTTGGTCCAATATTTTCCTGTCCTTTGACGCGCCGGATGGCTCGCGCCAGCGGCGTGTCGTCCTGGCGCGGACGGGCGCGCCTTGCGCGGTAGTCCTCATTGCGCAGCGTGATTTCGCTGGTTTCGGACCTCACCCGGTAGACAAGTCCCCCAACGACAACCTCGTCGACGACGAGATCGAAGCGGGCGTCGACCTTGAAAAAGGTCGCCGTGTCCTGCTTGGCCGCGTGCGCAATCAGCATCGAGGCTCCCCCGCTTGTAACCGATCTCCGCGCCCCATCAAGACCTCAGTGCCGGAGAGACGCAACGGCTTGAGCCCGGCCGATGGCGTTGATGATCTGCGAATATACGCAGGACCCTATCGCGAGATCGTCAGCCGCCCAGCGAAAAGGGATTTGAGCGCCTGTCACCGTAGTCAGATCTCTACTTGGGACCGGAATAGAGGCTCTTCATGCGGCGGTGTCCCAAGATGCGTCGACGGTCCCGGCCAGCGCGAACGGCCCGCCTCAGGATACGAATCGAAAGGCGCGAACATGCGGAACGGCGCGGGAGGACCCCATTCCGTCGCCGCGTCTGCCGATGCGCCTGCGGGAGCGCTAAAGAATACGATGGGTATCCAACAGCGCAAGTTGACATACGACGTAGACAACTGTTAACGGGGTAGCGCCGGGTGACTCGCACCAGTGCGTAATGAATTTCCTTACGAGGGGGATAAATGACATCGAAATTCGCAATGGCCGCGCTGGCGGCGACTTGCAGTGTGATCGCTACCTCGTCCGCGTACGCGGACTCGAACATCATTGGCAATTACACCTCCGTTGTGGGTAGCGGGCAGTACGGCCAGCTTCCCGTGGGGAATGGCTGGATCAGCGGATCGCTGCCCGCCAGCCTGACCGAGCCGGTGAGCGGTACGTTCCTCCCCGACGGAACCCAGTGGAACGCCGGGTCTTTCTGGTGGGACGCGAGTGATTACGGCCCCTCGTCCTGGACCATTACTCTAAACCAGAGCTATAAGATCGACAGCTTGGTCGTTCAGGCGGACGACAACGACACCTATCAGGTCCAATACTGGGCCGGCTCGTCATGGGCCGACGCTTATGACGTTCCGCAATACGGTAGCTGGGGCCTCGTTACGCGACCGCAATATGTCCTTTCGACGCCGATCGTAACGGACGCCTTGCGATTTGTGGCGACCGGCGGCGATGGCTACTACGCCCTCGGCCACATCGAGGCTTTCGGCTCTCCTGTTCCGGAGCCGACCACCTGGGCGATGATGCTGGTGGGTTTTGCGGGGCTCGGCTTCGCGGGCTATCGCGCGTCGCGCAAGAGCGCCGCCGTCGCCTGACGATATCGCCTCACGGACAGCAGAGAGGCCGCCAGAAGTTGTGGCGGCCTTTTCTTTTGCGTCGCTCCGTCTCGCGCCGGTGCGGGCGCCCGAGTCCCTGACTGGCTTACCCCCTGGCCGTCCAGAAATCCGCCTGAAGCGCCGCCGCCTCGTCTTCGAGCAGGGGCCCGACGACCTCGGTCGGACGCTGTCCGGCCTTGAACACGAGTTCGCAAGGCAGGTCGAGGGTCGGGTTTTCCTCGTGCGCGCCGGTCTGGTCTTTCAGACCCTTCTCGCTCTGGCCGTAGACGACGCGGCCGATCCCGGCCCAGTAGATCGCGCCGGCGCACATCGCGCAGGGCTCGGCGGAAGTGTAGAGCGTGCAGCGCTGAAGGAACGCGAGGTCGTAGGCGCGGGCCGCGCGCGAGGCGAGCAGGCGCTCTGCGTGGGCGGTCCGGTCGCGCCCTTCGCTGGTGAAGCCGTTGCCCTGCTCCATCAAGAGATTGCCATGCTCGTCGGCGAGCGCGGAACCGAACGGATGGTCGCCGGTGTCGCGGGCGCGCTTGGCGACGGCAAAAGCCTGGCGCAGGAGCGTTTCGTCGAAGGGACGGACAGACATGGACTGCGAACTCCTTGTTTCCACGGGCGCCGGGCTACCGGCGCACGTCGACCGCGCCCTGCCCTGCCCCGTACAATGCAGCGCCCGTTCCAACGGCGCCGAAGACGCCCGAAAGACCCTGAAATGAGGCGACCTGAGATCAAGACAACGGGGCTCGCCACCGCGACGGCCCCGCAGGCGAGCGCGGCGACCGACATCGCGGCCGCCGCGCCATAAGCTGTGTCGTGAAGCGTTTCCAAAATTCGAATCATATCCTGCCGATTGAGTTCCAACGTTTCGGACGCGAGGGGTCAGGGCCGCCAGCGTGAAGCTGCAAGGTATCGATGTACGAGAGCAAGATGGTTTTTGCATGAGCGGCGCGGCGCGCTCTCATCGCAGTCCCTCGCAAGGGCGACCCTCCCCGGCTCGGAAAGGGAGTCCTGGCCGCGCCTTATGCAACCCCGCCGCGCCCAGTCTCGCGCCCCGTTTTCGCCCACCTGTTCTTTCCCTGTTCCGTTCCGAAAGCGCCTGATAATGACCTGTTCCGGTCGTTGGAAATTCCCTGTTCCGCGCCCGATCCGGCCTGCAAGCGGTGGGTTGAAAATCAAGCAACGCCATGATATTGCAAGGCTTTCTGGAACGGAGCGCCGACCGCGGCGCAAGAAAATTCCCTGCTAGCAGGGAATTCGGATCGGCGGCGGCGGACCCGAGAGCGAGACGATTTTGAGCCGAATCGGCTTCCCGGGCGCGGCAGCCGCCTCGGGTCGGGAAGGCGGATGGTCACGGATGAAGGCGGCGGCCTTCGGAGCCCTCACTCCCGAGTTGCGTCCATTCAGGATGCGCGCGAACCTCAGGTTATCCCACCCTCGTGAAGCGCTTCCCCAACTCGAATCATATCCCGCCGATGGAACCCCAACATTTCGGACGCGAGGGGCCACAGCCGCCAGCGTGAAGGTTCAAGGAATCGATGGACGCGAGCGCCCCGACCGCGTCGCTGTCACACGCCTAAGATTTGGACGAATTTGCCTCATCCTGAGGCAAATGCCCACCGGCATCCTGTCGGGCAATTCATTTGACACAGTCGCCCGCCGCGATAGGGTCCCCGAGAGGCGGTCCGGACGGCGTTTTGCGCTCGCGCGCGGCGCGACGGATGCGCCCCTTTCCGGCGCCGATCTTGCGTTTACGATCCCCGGGCGAACGGGCGAAACTTGGGGCAGGCGGTCAAGGGAATGTCGAGGTGAAAGTTGAAGCTCCCCCGCGACTGGAGCTGGTAGCCGTCAGCAAGTCGTTTCCCGGCGTGCGCGCCAACGACAACGTCGATCTCAAAGTCAGGACGGGCGAGATTCACGCGCTGCTCGGCGAGAACGGCGCCGGCAAGTCGACCCTCGTCAAAATGATTTACGGCATCCAAGCGCCAGACGAGGGCCAGATTCTGTTTGACGGCGCGCCGGTCCGGATCTCCAATCCGCGAGCCGCCCGCCGGCTCGGCATCGGCATGGTTTTCCAGCATTTCTCGCTGTTCGAGGCCCTGACGGTGCTGGAGAACATCGCGCTCGGCCTGGACGCGCGCCTGTCCCAGCGCGAGCTACTGGCCGAATTCCACAGGGTGCTCGACGCCTACCAGCTCGCGCTCGACCCGCGCCGGATCGTCTCGACGCTCAGCGTCGGCGAACGGCAGCGCATTGAGATCGTGCGCGCGCTGCTGCTCAATCCGCGCCTCCTGATCATGGATGAGCCGACCTCCGTGCTGACGCCGCAGGAGGTCGAGCAATTGTTCGAGGTGCTGCGGCGCCTCGCCGCGAGCGGCTGCTCGATCCTCTATATTTCCCACAAGCTGCACGAGATCGTCGCGCTTTGCGATACGGCGACGATCCTGCGCGGCGGGAAGGTGGTCGGAATCGCCGATCCCAAACACGAGACGTCGCGGTCGATGGCGGAAATGATGATTGGCGCGAACCTCAAGGAGATTTTGAAGCCCGCAGAGCGCGTGTTCGGCCTGCCGAAGCTCGAAGTCCAGAACCTCAGCCTGCCGAAACCCACCGAGTTCGGGGTCGCGCTGCGCGACGTTTCGCTCTGCGTACGGGCGGGCGAGGTGTTCGGCGTCGCGGGCGTGGCGGGCAACGGGCAGAACGAGCTTCTCTCCGCGCTGAGCGGCGAAACGCTCGCGCCGGAGTCAGGGTCCGTGATCCTGTCCGGCGAAGGGATCGGGCAGCTCGGCGTCACCGACCGCCGCGGCCTGGGCCTCTGTGCGGTCCCCGAGGAGCGCCATGGGCACGCGGCGGTGAGCGAATTCTCCCTCACCGACAACGCTTCGCTGACCGGCCGCGACCGGATGTCCTTCGTCAGCTTCGGCCTGATCGACCCGGATAAGGCGAGCGACTACGCCTCCGAGGTGATCGGCGCCTTCACCGTCAAGACGACGGGGCCGAACGCGCTCGCAGGCTCGCTGTCGGGCGGCAACCTGCAGAAGTTCATCATGGGGCGGGAGATCCTGCAGAGCCCGGAAGCGCTGGTCGTCTGTCAGCCGACGTGGGGCGTCGACGCGGGCGCAGCGGCGGCGATCCACCAGGCGATCGTCGATCTCGCCGGACGCGGCTCGGCGGTGCTCGTCATCTCCCAGGACCTCGACGAGCTCCTGACCCTGTGCGACACGATTGCGGTGATCAACCTCGGCAGGCTATCGAAGCCAATGAAGGTCGGCGAAGCCTCGATCAAGGAAATCGGGCTTCTGATGGGCGGCGTGCATGGCGATCCGTCGGGGACTGCGGTAATGACGGAGCACTTGAATGCGCATCCGGCTTGAGAAGCGGCTGACCCAGAGCCGCTTCATGCTGGTGGCGACGCCGGTCGCCTCTGTGCTGCTGACGATGCTGCTCGGCGCGATCATTTTTGAACTGATCGGCTTCGACGGACCCGACGCGATCTTCCAGACGTTCGTCACCCCGATCGTCGCTCCCTATAAATGGGTCGACGTCCTGACCAAGGCCGCGCCGCTGATCATCATGGGACTCGGGCTCTCGCTCGGCAATCAGGCCAAGATCTGGAACATCGGCGCCGAAGGCCAGTACGTGATCGGCGCACTCTCCGGCGCCGGCGTCGCGCTCGCGCTTCCAAACGCGCCGGGCTTCCTCGCCATTCCGCTGATGATTGCGGGCGGGATTGTCGGCGGCATGGTCTGGGCGGGGATTCCGGCCCTGCTGAAGACGCGCTTCCGCGTCTCCGAGGTGCTTTCGACCCTGATGCTCGTCTATGTCGCAATGCAGGTGCTGAGCTACCTGATCGGCGGCCCGTGGAAGGATCCGAACGGCCACAACTTCCCGCAGACGCCTCCGCTGGCCGCCGCCCAGACCCTACCCCACACCCTCCCCGGCACGGTCGTGCCGCCCGGATTCATCGTCGCCATCGCTCTGACCCTGGTTTTCTGGGTGTTGACCTCCCGCTCGGTGTACGGCTTCTCGGTCCGCACCGTCGGCGCCGCCCCGAGCGCGGCGCGGTATGGAGGGTTCGACGCCTCGCGCACGGTCTGGTCGACCCTGATGATCAGCGGCGGCATGGCGGGCCTGGCCGCCATCCTCGAGGTGATGACCCAGAGCGGTCAGATCAACCTCGGCTTTCCGTCGGGCTACGGCTTCACCGCGATCATCGTCTCGTTCCTCGGTCGGCTGCATCCGGTTGGCGTCTTCCTCGCCGGCCTCATCCTCGCCGTCACCTATGTCGGCGGACAGGTCGCGCAGACCGTGGTGCACGTGCCCGAGGCGACCGCCGGCATCTTCCAGGCGACCATGCTGTTCTTCATTCTGGCGAGCGACGTCCTCGTCCGCTATCGCCTGCGCGTGATCCGCGACGCGCCGAGCCCCGCCGCCGCGGGAGCCCACGCGTGAACATCGGATTCCTCATCGACGCCCTCGTCACCGTCATCGGCGTGACGACCCCGATTTTGCTCGCCGCGACCGGCGAGCTCGTGGTCGAAAAGAGCGGCGTCCTCAACCTCGGCGTCGAGGGGATGATGCTGATCGGCGCGGTCACGGGCTTTGCCGTCACGCTGAATTTTGGCGATACGCTGGGCGACTGGGCGCCTTGGGTCGGGGTGATCGCGGCGGGGCTCGCCGGCGCGGCCTCATCGATGCTGTTCGCCGTTCTCGTGCTGACGCTCGGCTCCAATCAGGTCGCGACCGGCCTTGCTCTGGCGATCTTCGGCATCGGCCTGTCGTCGCTGATCGGGGCAGGCTACGTCGGCATGGTGATCGCGCCCTTCAATCAGGCGTTCCCCGACTGGCTGGCGGCGGACCCGATCGGCCGGGTGGCGTTCGGCTACAGCCCGCTCGTCTATTTTGCACTCATCATGGTGTTTGTGGTCGGCTGGTTCCTCAACCGCACGCGCGCCGGGCTCATCCTGCGCGCGGTCGGCGAAAACGACATGTCGGCGCATTCGATCGGCTATCCGGTGCTCGCGATCCGCTACGCCGCGATCGCCTTCGGCGGCGCAATGGCGGGAATCGGCGGCTCCTACTTCTCGATGGTGATCACGCCGATGTGGGCCGAGCAGATGACGGCGGGGCGCGGCTGGATCGCGCTCGCCCTCGTCGTCTTCTCGAGCTGGCGCGCCGGCCGGCTGCTCGTCGGCGCCTACTTCTTCGGGATTCTGATGACGCTCGAACTCTACGCCAAAGCGTCCGGCTTTTCGTTCCTGCCGTCGCAGTTCTGGGCCGCCATGCCCTACGTCATGGCCGTCGCCGTGCTCGCGTTCATGTCGGCGCGCGACGTCGCCGGAAGCGAAGCGCCGGCCTGCCTCGGCAGGCCGTTCATGCCAAGCAGTTGAAAATCATGTCACGCATAAGGAGGACGACATGAGTCTGGTTACACGACGCCATTTTATGCAAACCGCCGCTGCGGGGTTGACGTTGCCGGCGCTGGGGCGCGCCGCCTACGCCGCCGACCCTCTCAAGATCGGCTACATCTACCTCGGCCCGATCGGCGACTTCGGCTGGACCTGGGCGCACAACAAGGGCCGGCTCGCGCTCGACGCCGCGCTCAAGGGCCAGGTCGTCACGTCCTACGTCGAGAACGTGAAGGAGGACGCGAGCGCGATCCCGATCCTCAAGGACCTCGCGCAGCAGGGCAACAAGCTGATCTTCGCCACGTCCTACGGCTACATGGACCAGACGGTCGAGGTGGCCAAGCAGTTCCCGGACGTGAAGTTCGAGCACTGCACCGGCTATAAGCACGCCGACAACCTCGGCACCTACAATTCGCGCTTCCACCAGGGCCGCGCGGTCGAGGGCACGATCGCGGGCCTGATGACCAAGTCGGGAACGATCGGCTATCTCGGCTCCTACAAGGTGCCCGAGGTCGTGCTCGGCGTGAACGCCTACACGCTCGCCGCGCAGGCGGTGAACCCGAACATCAAGACGAAGCTCGTCATGATCGACTCGTGGTTCGATCCGGCCAAGGAAGCGGCTGCGGTGTCGACACTGATCAACCTCGGCTGCGATGTCGTAGCTCAGCACACCGACAGCCCGGCGGGCCTCCAGGTCTGCGAGCAGCGCAAGGCGTGGTGTTTCGGCCAGGGCGCGGACATGAAGAAATTCGCGCCCAAGACCCAGCTCACCGCGATCGAGGACATCTGGGGCCCCTATTACATCGCGCGCGGCAAGGCGTTGCTCGACGGCAGCTGGAAATCGGATGACGCGTGGTGGGGCATGAAGGAAGGCACCGTCGTCATCTCGCCGTACAGCTCGGCGATGCCGGCAAACGTACGCGCCGCGGCGGACAAGGTCATCGCCGGCTGGAAGGACGGCAGCTACGACGTCTTCACCGGCGAGATCAAGGACCAGACGGGCGCCGTCAAAGTTCCCAAGGGCGCGCGCATGGAAGACAAGGACCTGGCGGTCATCGACTGGTACGTCGAGGGCGTGCAGAGCTGAGCGGAACGCGCTCGCGTAGTTTTCAAGACGCGTTTGCGTGATTTAGCGGGAGAGGGTCCACCCTCTCCCGCTTTCCTTTTGCGAAGACGGGCCCGAGGCCCGGAATGACCGCGCGGGAATGCGGCGCCGGCCCGGCCGCTTTGATTCTCCTCAATCCGAAGCCGCGTGGCGCCTGATAACAGCGTCGGCCATCTTCACCCTGCGGAGCCAGGAGCCGCGCCGTCATGTCCGACACAGTCACGTCCAAAGTCGAGTTCGTCGCACAAACCCCTGAGCCCATCCGGATCGAAGCGGACGCCTACGGCTTCACCTGGCGGAACGATCCGTCGAGCACCCTGCCGCCGCCCGATCTCGCCAGCGCCTACAACCGTAACAAGCCGCTCGCGCCCAAGGGGGTCGAGACACGCAAGGCCTATATCGTCGGCAGCGGGATCGCCGGGCTTGCCGCCGCCTTTTATCTGATCCGCGACGGACGCATGCCCGGAGCAAACATCACCATCCTCGACGCTGACGCTATCGCCGGCGGCTCCCTCGACGGGTCCGGCGACCCGGAGACCGGATACCTCATGCGCGGCGGCCGCGAGATGTGCTTCACCTACGAGAATTTCTGGGACCTGTTCCAGGATGTGCCCGCCCTGGAGCTGCCGGAGGGCTACAGCGTCCTCGACGAGTACCGGCTGCTCAACGACAACGACAAAACCTACTCAAAGTCTCGCCTAATGCATCGGCATGGTCACATCAAGGACTTCTCGACGTTTGGCCTCAGCCGATCGCAGCAGTGGGAGCTGACGCGCCTTCTGTTCAAGCGCAAGGAGGATCTCGACAACGTCACGGTCGAACAATATTTCTCCAAAGGCTTTCTCGAGACGAATTTCTGGGCCTTTTGGCGGACGATGTTCGCATTCCAGAACTGGCACAGCCTTCTGGAAATGAAGCTCTACATGCACCGGTTCCTCGACTTGATCGACGGTCTGCACGACATGTCGTCGCTGGTGTTCGCAAAGTACAATCAGTACGACAGCTTCGTCCGGCCGCTGACCGGCTGGCTCGCGGGCAAGGGCGTCCGGACGCAGTTCAACACCCGGGTCCATGACCTCGCCATGGAGATCGAGGGCGACAGGAAGACCGTCACCCGAATACTTTGCACGCGCGACGGCAAGAGCGAGACGATCCCGGTCGGGCCAAACGACATCGTCATCGCGCTGACCGGTTCAATGACCGAGGGGACGGCGTACGGAGATATGAACACGGCGCCGACGCTGGCCGTCGATCTCCACAATCCCCGCGACGACAGCGGCTGGACGCTGTGGCGCAACCTCGCGGCGAAGTCCCCGGTCTTCGGCAAGCCGGAGAAATTCTACGGCGACGTCGACAAGTCGATCTGGGAATCGGCAACGCTCACTTGCAAGCCCTCACCGCTGGTCGACAAGGTCAGGGAGCTGGCGGTCAACGACCCCTATTCCGGCAAGTCGGTGACAGGCGGGATCATCACATTCGCGGACTCGAGCTGGATTCTGAGCTTCGCCTGCGCCCGCCAGCCGCATTTCCCGAACCAGCCCAAGGACGTTCTGGTCATGTGGCTCTATGCGCTCCTCATGGACCGCAACGGCGATTACGTGCAGAAACCGATGCCGGCCTGCACCGGCCGGGAGATGCTCGCAGAGCTTTGCTTCCACCTCGGCATCGCCGACAAGCTGGACGAGGTCGTCACGAACACCAAGGTCCGCCTGGCGCTGATGCCCTATATCACGGCGCAGTTCATGCCGCGCGCGGCCGGCGACCGGCCGCGGATCGTCCCGCAGGGCTGCGTCAACCTCGGGCTCGTCGGCCAATTCGTTGAGACGAGCAACGACGTGGTGTTCACCGTCGAAAGCTCGGTGCGGACCGGGCGCATCGCGGCCTATAGTCTGCTCGGCCTGCCCAAGCAGGTTCCGGACATCGCTCCGACCCAATACGACATCCGCGCGCTTCTGAAGGCGGCCAGGACCCTCAACAACGACGAGCCGTTCCTGGGCGAGCGCCTGCTGCACCGCCTGCTCGACCACACCTATTTCGCCCACATCCTGCCGCCGCTCCCGGACAGCGGAAAGTCACGCGTAGCGGACTTCGAGGAGGAGCTGCGCCAGCTTGTCGGAAAAGGCGGCGAAGCGCTGAAGGAGGCCTCAGGCTGGGTTTCCCAGGCGATGCACGCGCTCGGCAAGAAAGGCCCGTGAGCGCCGTCGTCGACAAGGATGAACGCCATCGGCGACAAGGCGCCGGCTCACCTGATCTCGATGACATCCGCCGCGGCGCCGAGGCGCGCTTTTGCAGCGTCGGCGACGTGGCGATGGTGGGTGAACAGGATCGTCTGCACCCGATCGCCGATTGCGGCGAGCGCCTCGAGTCCGGCCCCGGTTCGTTCGTCGTCGAAGCTTGCGAAGAGATCGTCGCCGACGAACGGCGGCGCCTCGGACCGCGTGGCATAGTTCTCGATGACCGCGAGGCGCAGGGCGAGATAAAGCTGGTCGCGCGTTCCTTCGCTCAGCGCCTTGACCCGCACGCTTTCGCCGCTGCGGCGGACCCCGACCAACTGCAATTCGTCGTCGTCGCCGAAAGCCTGATCGAGTCCTGTGAACGCGTTGCCCGTCAAGAGCGCGAATATCGCGCCCGCGCGCGTCATCAGCGGATCGCGGCGCGCGGCGCGATGGCGATCCAGCGCGCCGCCCAGAAGCGCCGATGCAGCCTTCAGCACCGCCCACCGTCGCGCCGTCTCCACAAGCTCCGCTTCGGCGTTGCGGCGCAGCTGCCAGGCCTCTTCGGCGCCGACCCCCACCTCGAGCTCCTCACGCCGTTGCAGCATGAGGGCGCGTTGGGCGCGGTGTTCGTTCTCGAGCCGCTCGCGGTCCTCGTTCTCCCGTTCGAGTTCGGCGATCCGCGCAGCGGCCGCGTCCGGGTCGAACCCCTGCATCTCGGCGAGGAGCCGCGGTTCCTCCACGCCATCGGCGACATCGAGAAGGTGACGCCGTTTCTGGCGCAGGGTCTCCGCGAGCTCAGCCCGTTCCCGTTCGCGCGCGATCAGGACGGACGGATCGCTGTCCGGGGGGAGCGACGCGGTCGCTTCGGCGAGCGCGGCGTCGGCGCGGCTCCGCCGCTCGCGCGTCTCGGCAAGCGACCGCCGCGCAGCCTCGACGGATCGGGCGGCTTCGACCCGTTGCGCCTCGGACTTTCGCGCCGCCGACAGCCGGTCGTTCAGCCGACGAGCCGTCGAGCCCGCTGGAAGATCGACCGCCTCGGGCGCGCAGCGCGCCGCGAGCGCCCGCGCCTCGGCCTCGAACGCCTCCATGTTTCGACGCATGCCGGCGACGCGGCGGGCGCGATCGCGAAGGTTTTCGCCGTCGCTCAGCGCCTTGTCCCAGACGTCGAGAGCCGCCTCGCCCGCCTCGACCGTGATGGCGCCGACGACGCCCGCCGTGGCGAGCGCGGTATCGGCGCGAACGCGCCACGCGCTGAACCGCTCCGCGGCCTCGGCGTCGTCGCGCGCGGCTTCGGCGAAAAGCCGGCAGGCCTCGGCGTAGCGGGCCTCCGTCGCGCGCGACGCGTTGAAGGCTTTCGCGGCCTCGTCGAGCCGACGCTCGACCCGATCGGCCTGGCGGCCAACGTCAAGTCCGTCAATCGGCGGCAGGCCAAGATCCGCGGCAAGCGCGCCGAGCGCCGGCGCGACCGCCGCCAAGTCCCGCGCCTCCGCTTCATGCGCCGCCCTCCGCTGAAGCAGCCGGTCCCGGGCGCCAAGCGCCTCCGTGACGCGGCCGACCCAGTCGCGCATTTGCGCGGGCGGGCGCGGACGCGCTGAGACGCCTTGCCACAGGTCGGCCCAGGCGCGCTCGATATCGCCCCGCTTTGCGGCCTCCTCAGCCTCGCCCGCCTGAGCAAGCGCATAGGCCCGCGTTTGTTCGTCGAGGCGCTGGGTCTCGAGCCCGTGCTTAGCGAGACGTCCCGCATCGGACGAGGCCTCGTCGGCCAGGCGGTCGGCTTCCGCCGTTAGTCGCTCGAAGCCGCGAACCCGATCGGGCAGCGCGTCTGGCGGCGGCGCGTCGTGGGCGCCCAGCAGCGTCGCGCGGAGAGGGCGCCACGCGTCTTCGCGCTCTCCGCGCGCCGCATCGATCCTGGTTGCGGTCGCGAGCGGACGCCCAGCGGCGAGCGTCGAAAGACGCGCCATCGTGCCGGCCATCTCATTTTCGACAGCTTCGCGCCTTCCCGCAGCGATGCGCGCACCCTCCAAGGCCGCATCGAACGCCTTCTCGAACCGGGAGATGTCCTCATCGCGCGGCAAGGGCTGGCTTGCGAGCGCGTCGAGGTCGGCGACCGGAGGGTCGAGCCGGGCGAGCTTTTCGCCGAGCCGACGCGCCTCCTCCGCAAGATCTTCGCGCTCCTTGTCGGCCTTGCGGGCCCGCTCCGCGATCTTGCCCAGCGCAGCAAACGTCTCGCGAGCTCCGGACGGATCGACGGCCGGCGGCCGCGCCTCCCGTTCCCGCCGCTGCGCCTCGATGGCCTTCAGCTCGCGCGCATGTCGAAGCGCCTTGGCATCGGCGTCCGCCTGAACTTTCCGCCCCTCGGCGATCAGCCCGCGCAATGCGGCGAGCGCGGCGGCGGTCGGCCGGCGCGTTTCAAGCGCTTCGACGTCCGGCAGGCCGAGCGCGCGCGCATGGCGCTCCAGCGCCGCGACGTATTGATCGGCCTCGGCCTGAACCCGCGGCAGGTCGCGCTTCTCGTTGGCGTAGCCTCCGCTCGCGCCGAACAGCTCCTCGATCGCCGAAGCCTCGGCCAGCGAGGCCTGATCGACCGCAATCCCTGCAGCGTTCTCGACCGAGCGGCGCTCCTCGGCGCTCGCGCGCTCTTCGGCTTCTGCGGCGGCGCGCAAGTCCTGAAGCGCCGCAGCGAGGGCGTCCGTCACACCCGGCGCAAAGACGGGAAGATCGGCAAAGTCCGCAAGACACCGTTCCGCGTCGGCGATGTCCCTCAGGACCGGGGCGGCCCGCCTGAGTCGCCCGAAGCGCGCCTGCTCGCCTTCGCTTGCCCGCCGCTCGGCGCGCATCGCCTCGACCTTTTGGCCGAGCGCCTCGATCTCGCCGTTGAGGCGACGCCACGCGTCGACACGCAGCTCCTTCGTCTCGATCGCCTTGCGCGCCGCCGAGTGCCGGTCGAGCGCCTGATAGAAAAGCCGATGGGCCGCCCGCCGATCGCCGAAGATTTCGTCGGCCCTGGCTTCGAGGTCGCTGCGCAGATCGAGGAGATTGCGAAGCCCGGACGCCGCTTCGAGCAGGGTCGCGCCGACGTCGCCGTCGGCGCGCAGCATCGCCTCTCCGCCCTCCCGCAAGGCGCCCGCGTCGAGGCCGAACGAACGGCGGAAGGCGTCCTCGCCGACCGACCCAAGCATGAGTTCGAGCGCATCGTCGGGCAGGACGGCGCCGTCATCGCCCTGGAGCGTGTTCTTGCGTCCCTTGCGGCGCCGGACCGCGAGCGCGGCGCCGGCGCGGTCGACGAGTTCGGCGCCGATCCGCAACTCCTGGCCGGGAAAGCGGAACGCGAACGGCGTGCGCTCCGGGACGCCATAGAGCAAGGCGCCGACAGCGGCGAGCGCCGTCGACTTTCCCGCCTCGTTCGGCCCGTACACGACGTGCAATTTCGCATCGAGGCGGAAATTCAGACGCAGGGTGTCGAAAGCGCCGAATTTGTCGAGTTCGAGGGTGCGGAGCTTCATCGAATCAGCTCCTTTCCGCGCGGCCGAGCGTCAGCGCGCGCGCCTCGGCGAGCACGGATTCGAGGTCGAGCGCGACGCCAGGATCTTCGATCATGCCGCCCGGCAGTCTCGCGCGGACCGTCCCGATCAGCGCTTCGACCGCTTCGCGCAAGGGGGCGTCGCCCGCGCTCGCCTCCAAGGCAGCCGCAAGGTCGAGCCCAACGAGCGCCGCTTCGTCGATCCGCCGCGACGGCGCGGCGGTGGCGACACGCAGGCGTTCGAGCCACACGTCGTCGCCGCAGCGCTGCGCCGCCGCCTCGGTCTTGTCGCGCAACTCGGGATCGGCGAGGAGCCGCGCATGCAGCGGCGTGACGCCGACGAACGACACCCGCACCGCGAGCATGCGTCCTTCGACGGCGTCGGCGTGGGGGCGCACGGCCGTTTCGACGGCGCGCATCAGGGACGCCTCGTCGTCGTGCGCCTCCGCGTCGACGACCACTTCGGCCCAACGGGCGCGGTCCGTCGCAACGCGCCTGACCGCATCGACCCGGCCGTCGGCGACGGCGACGAACACCGCGCCCTTTTCCCCGCACTCCCGCACGCTGCGCCCCTGCAAGTTGCCTGGATAGACGATCCAGGGATCGCGAGAGACGATCTCGAACGCGTGCACGTGGCCGAGCGCCCAGTAGTCGTAGCCCTTCACGGCGAGCTCGGCGGCCGTGCACGGCGCGTAATTTTCGTGGCCCGCGCGCCCGCAGGCCGTATGCAGAACGCCGATGTTGAACCAGCCGGGAACCGGCTCGGGATATTCGAGCGCGTAGTTTTCGACGACCTCGCGCCGGGGAAATCCGCGGCCGTGCAACGCGACGCGCAGGTCCTCGAGCCGGTGCGTCTCCGGCCGCCGGGTGGAAAACTCGA
The DNA here is from genome assembly GCA_963822215.1 of uncultured Alphaproteobacteria bacterium. Lineage (GTDB taxonomy): Bacteria > Pseudomonadota > Alphaproteobacteria > Rhizobiales > Beijerinckiaceae > Roseiarcus. Next base: position 530,783 of record CAWGGX010000003.1, on the reverse strand, counting down.
CGACGCTGTCCGGCCAGGTCAGCGATCGGGTCACGACGCTGTCGGCGTCGTGATTGCCGCGCAGAAAGTAGGTCGGCACCCCCCGGTTGGCGAGGCGCGCCAGCTGCCTGTTGAAGAACAGCCCGATCGAGGCGTCCCTCCAGTCGCCGTCGAAGACATCTCCGGCGATCACGGCGAAGGCGATGCCCTCCTCGAGCGCGCGCGTGACCAGGTCCTCGAACGCCTCCCGGCTCGCCCGGGCGAAGCGGGTGGCGACGTCGCCGTCCTTTTGCGCGAGCCCGAGGAGCGGGCTGCCGAGATGCAGGTCGGCGGCATGAAGGAATCGGAAGCTCATCCGTCCATCCTAACGGACAGCGCGACCCCCAGCGAGGCGGCTGGTCCGGGTTGTGCACAGCGCCCGGGCGCAGCGGGTCAACCTGAAAACGGCAATTGGCCGATCGGACATTTTGGCGGTCTACGATTTTTCGCTTTCTGGTTGCATCGACTGGGCGCGAGGCGGGGCGGCGCGCGGAGTCATGCGGCCATTGAGGAAAGCCTGGACGGCAACGCGACAGGATCGCCCGCGATGTCTGCAGGCGGGTCAACGGCTCGACATTTTGATTAATGCCTCTTGAGGAACCCGACGACGGCGGCAAGCCCCTGGGCGGCGGGCTTGGCCTTGGCGTTTCGAAGCGCGCCGGCAAGACTCCGCCGCCGCCCGCGAGGCCGCAGCCGCAGGAGGAGAGGCGGCGGCGACTCCAGCGAAGCCCGCCGGTGACTCCCAAGCCAGGCTGCCATGACAAGAACCTCATCCTGATCCCCGCTCCGTTGCGCCAGCGCCCTCTCCGTCCGATCCCTTAGCCCGTGCACGGTAACACGCTGATCTATTCGGTGTTTTTTGGTCTTGTCGACAAATGCTTTCTGAACCCGGAAGTCTATGCTATGTTTATTCCCATCGGCGATCAGGCCGTGCGGGCGGCGAAGCGAGGACGAAATGAGCGAGGCCAGGCCGCTGACGGCGGCGGACGCGAATTCACCGGGGCGGCGCGCACATGGGCGCGCTGCGGCGCGGCGCCCGTCGGGCCGCCTGCAGCGGTCGGCGCGCCGGCAAGTTTTTTTCCGCCTCGTCCGCCCGTAACCCCTTGATAAGTCCCGATTCGCGGAAATTTTTTGCAACTTTTGGAAAGCAATGGAAGCTTTTGGAAGCCGCCGCGGAAAGAAATTGAAGCCTTTGGAAGGGAACTGAAGGAAATGGAAATCGGGCGGTCTGGCGGGGGCGGCTCGCACATGGGCGCGTTGCGGCGCGTCGCGGCGCGCCGATTGGGTCCGCCTGCGGCGATCGGCGCGCCGGCAAGTTTTTTCCGCCTCGTCCGCCCGTAACCCCTTGATAAGTCACGATTCTCGGAAATTTTTTGCAACTTTTGGAAAGCAATGGAAGCTTTTGGAAGCCGCCGCGGAAAGAAATGGAAATTTTTGGAAGGGATCTGAAGGAAACTGAACGCCTGCAGCCGGGCGCGTTCGGACTCCGGCAGCGCAGCGGACAGTCGGCGACCAAGGTCAAACTTGTGACGGCCGCCGCCTTGGGGCATAGGCCGCATGCGGCCAGGCGCCCGGCCGTTTGGATATGAGCCCACCCGTGCCCGACCGCCCGCGGCCTCCCGCGACCTTCGACAGCATCGAGAACGCGACCCGCATGCGCGTCACCCGGTCGCTGCACGGCCTTTGGCGGAAGGCGGTCCGCGTCCCGCTCAAATCGTTTCGCGCCCGGCTGCGCAGCGCCATTGCCGCGCGCGCGGAGGGCGGCGTTCCCGTGTCGGTCGACCGGACAACCGAGCTCGCCGTCGTTCCGTTCGAGGGCCGGTTCCCGCCGCCGCAAGCCCAGTGCACGGTCGTCGGGGCGACCCAATATCGCACCCGCCTTCACCCGCTGACCATCAATTCCACGACGACCGAGGCGATGCACTATGTCGACCATACGGTCGACGCGCCGCCCCTGACGCTCGAGCACCTCGTCGATCCGTTCTGGTTCCCGAAGCTCGGGCTCCTCATCTCGGACGACGGGCTGATATGGCGCCATTCGTTCCTCGGCCACTTCCGCGAGGGATTCCTGTCGTCGGTCGGGGAGATCGTCGAGCGGACCGGGCCGGACGGCGCGCCCAAGCCATTGTTCTTTCCAAGGCGCCTCGACGACGCGCCGAGGATCGCCGAGGCGCGGCTCATCATCGCCAATTCCCAGAAGCCCAACTACGGGCATTACCTGCTCGACATTGCGCCGCTGATCCACCTTGGCGCGCAGATGCGCGCCCCGATGCTGACCTGGACGCTGAAGCCCTGGCAGCGCGGCTTGATCGACCGCCTCGACGCGCCGCACGAACTCATCAAGGAGATCCGGCCGGCGCCGGTGCGGCTCGAGCACGCGATCGTCAGCAACCGCCACAGCGGGATCAGCAGCCAGAACGCCCACCCGCAGCACAGGCAAGCCTTCGACACGATCCGCACCAACGTCATGAGGGCTGCGCCGGGGCTCGAGACGCCGAAGCGCGTGCTCATTTGCCGCAGCCTCGCCAACAGCCGCAATATGGTGAACCGGGCCGAACTGATCGAGGCCCTGAAGCCGCTCGGCTTCGCCGCGATCCAGCCGGAGAAGCTGAGCTTCGACGAGCAGGTCCTCACCTTCGCCAACGCCGACGTCATCGTGTGCGAATTCGGCGCGGCGATCGTCAATGCGGTGTTCTGCCGTCCGGAAGCCAAAATCGTCGAGATCATCGCCGAGGGGCAGCACGATCCCTGGTCGGCGCATCTCCTCGCCATGCTCGGTCTTGAACATGTCGTGCTCTTCCAGCCCCAGACGGAGGAGGCGCTGGCGAACGCGCCGCGGCACGTGAAGGACTCGCCCTTCGCCTATTCGGTCGACGTCGCCAGGGTAGTCGAGACGGTCCGCGCGCTCGTTGGACCCTAGGCGACCGAAGGCGCGCCGCCGGTTTGATTCGGGGCGCGGCCGTTGCGGAGTTGCAGAATCGCCGCATTCGGCAATACCATTCCCGCCATGGGGGCCTCGGGGACGCAGTCCGGAGCTGCGGAAGTGGTTATGCGGGCGAGTAGCGACCACAGTTGCGGCGACCTGGCGTCAGTGGGCGTCGCTCTGGGGCTGTTGCTTCTTGCCTCGACAGCATCCGCGTCCGACCGCTCGACCTGCAGATATTTCAGTCAGCTTCCCGACGATTGCGCTGGGGCTGAGCAGCGCAAATACGATAATCTGCGCGGCTATCGCTTCCAGGAGATCGACCTGTTTGCGCGGGACGTGATCAAGAAGCTTCTGTACGTCAGCATCTACAACACGACCGGCCAGAACGACGGCGACGACACGCGCGACTCGGCGCCCCAGTCCTACGCCGAACACTTGGACCCCAAAAAGATCGCCAAGCAGTACCAAGCGACAGCGGCGCGGACGAGCCTGCCCCGCTACTGGGCGCTCGACTGGCTCGCCGACCGGGTCGGCGCCGTTCGCAACTTCGGGGGCCTGGACGCGGCCTGGATGGGCAACGCCCAGGCCCCCGAGTGGCGGCTCGCGGCCAAGCCGCCGCCCCTGGCCTATCGGATAACGCCCTTCCCGCGCACCGCGATCGAAGGCTTCAAGAAGGGGTCGAAGGTCTATCTGCTCGACGATCCCAAGGGTCACACCTGGGTGCTCGCCGCCTACACGAACGCCGGCGCCCCCAGCGCCAGCATCGACGAGCTCGATTCGCTCGGCGACCAGTTGAAGCTACCACAGGGCTGGAAATTTCGCAGCGCCAAGCTGGACCGGGACCTCATCCTCGAGCCGAAGGGCGGTTTCGCCGCCTCGACTGAGGACGACAAGGGCGACGTCTATCATCTCGCCGGACCGGGGCAGAGCAACTTCACCCCTTGAGCTTTCCCGACGGAGGCGATGGAACGGATCCGCCTGACCGCCCCTGCGCGCTTCGTCCTGATCCCCGGGTCAAACCCGGGAATGTCGAAGGACGTTCCCAGGGCGCGCGAAAGTCTCCGCCCGCTGGGTCATCCTTCGACAAGCTCAGGATGAGATACGCGTCATAAAATCGCCGCTCGTCACCCGTCTTGTGAGTGACGATGGAACGAAAAAAAGCCTCTGACTTCCCGCAAGGCCTGCTCGACCTGTTCGACGCCTATGTGCATGGCGGGATCAGCCGTCGCGGCTTTCTGAAGGGCGCGCAAAAGTTTGCGACGGGCGGCGTCACCGCCGCGGCGCTGTTCGAGATGCTCCGGCCGAACTACGCCTGGGCCATCCAGGTCCCGCCGGACAATCCGCGCATTGTCGCCCGCAGGGTGAACGTCCCCTCGCCCAAGGGGAACGGGACGATCGCCGGCTACCTCGTCCGTCCGGCGACAAAGGACCGACTTCCCGCGGTGATCGTCATCCACGAGAACCGCGGCCTCAACCGCTATATCGAGGACGTGGCGCGCCGGCTCGCGCTCGCCAATTTCATCGCCTTCGCGCCCGACGGCCTGACCTTCGTCGGCGGCTATCCCGGGGACGACGAAAAGGGGCTGGCCCTGTTCAAGACAGTCGATCCCGCAAAGATGCAGGCGGATTTTCTCGCCGCGGCCCAATGGCTCAAGGCCCAGCCCGATTGCATAGGCAAGCTCGGCGCGATTGGCTTCTGCTTCGGCGGCGGCGTGGTCAACACACTCGCCGTCGCTATGGGGTCAGACCTCAACGCCGCAGTCCCGTTCTACGGCGTCCAGCCGTCCACGGCGGACGCCGCCAGGATCAAGGCGCCGCTCAACGCGCAATACGGCGAACTCGACACCCGGATCACGTCCGGCTGGCCTGCGTTCGACGCCGCGCTGACCGCCGCGGGCGCTCCGCACGAAGGCCACATCTACAAGGGCGCCAACCACGGCTTTCACAACGACACGACCCCGCGCTACGACGAGGCGGCGGCGAAGGAGGCGTGGGGGAGGGCGATCGACTGGCTGAACACCTATCTGCGCGGCTGAGGGCGCTTCGCTGTTCTGGTGCGCCGCTACGGAAATGTCCGGTCTTTTGTCCCGCGTCGCTGGTAACATTTCTTAAGTTTGGCGGGGGATACACCGCATCGTCGACTGCGTCATGTGCGGCGCCTTGATCGATGACATTGGAGGACAGAAGGATTGGTCATAACTATTCAAGTCGACGCTGGCCTTCTGGGAACGTAGGTCGCTGCATAATCCGCAGGGGTTGTAGAAGCATCAGCAGCTCTCCTCGAACGCGCGCGTTCGATGCCAGTGCTCGTCCGCCTCGCCTTCCGGACGGCCCTCCCGCTCCCACAGCGCGTAAGCGCGTTCGCAGAAGCGCTGATGCTGCGCTTGGCGCCAAAAGTCGTCGGGGCGGCCCTCCGGCCGCCCCGCCTCGTCCCAGAGAAAATAGGCGCGGTCGCGAACGAACTGGTCCAGACCCGCCTTGGTTTCCGCCAGCACGCCAAGCGGATCTCCGTATGGGGTCAGTTGACCGCCTCGGCTGACATGCATCCTGGCGGTGAGACTCTCAAGCTCCTGGTTCGCGACCAACTGCGCGTGGCCTGCGGCCTCCAACGCCTTCTGCTTGAACGCCCCCTCGTCAGCCGGAAGGCTGAGCGTGACAGGAAACGTGTGCAGCAGCTCCAAGCCCTGCCTCTCGACGTCGACCAAGCGCTCCGGCATGAAACCCTCCTTGCGATGGTAGTTACGGCTTGTTGAGATGAAGCCAATGCCCGGTCAGGCCGCCACAACCTTCGAGACCCCACCCGCCGATGATTGAGAACCGCCTGGCCCGGGTCATCCAATAGACGCCGGGTCTTTACTTTCCGGCCAAACGCAAATTCCCCCTCTGTCTCCGAACCCTGAAAGACAGCGGCTGGCCATCTTTTGTATATGGCCCTGTTTGATCTACATACAAGCTACGCTCGGGGATGAGAAAGAGCGTTTTCTGATGCATGAATTTCTCCTAATTGCGCTTGAACAATACATCTTGGCAATTGCGACATTGCCGCGGAATACCGCCGCTCGGTGATTAACCCGTTGCGCCTCAGCGTCACAGGATCGGAATTTACGCACAAACCGCCGAATTTGACGGTCCAAAGCGCCTGTTCAATGACACGGCCGCGATTTGCTACGTCCGCAATACGCCGGGAGCTGCAGTTCCGCGGAAATCGGCGCAGTCTGGCGACGTTTCTGAGTAGTTTCCGATCCTTCCTTTCCCCGTTCGGTGCGACCAGATTGGCCGATCGCCGGCAGCCACTAGCGATGGCGCACCGCCGATGTCGGACGAGGATATGTCATGCACGCGTGTTTGGAACGTTCCTCGATCACTTTTCCGTCGGGAAGCGCTACGGGCCGAATGGCTGGAATCCCGCGGTCGGATAACTTCGGGGACGACCTCGTCGCTGAAATTAAGTATTTGCGAGCATTCGCGATTTCTCTTTCCGGGTCGGTATCGGCCGGCGATGACCTCGTGCAGGAAACGCTTCTGCGCGCATGGAGCAAATCAGAACAATTCCAAGTCGGGACAAATCTGAGGGCTTGGTTGGCAACGATCCTGCGGAACATCTTTTATTCCAATTTTCGTAAGCGCGCCCGAGAGGTGCAGGACGATGACGGCGCGTATGCGAATCAGATCGCGGTCTCGGGATGTCAGGAAGGCCATGTGGATCTGCAAGATTTTCGCAAGGCCTTGGCCAAGCTTCCAAATCCCCAACGGGAAGTCCTATTACTCGTGGGTGCGTGCGGCCATACATATGAAGAAGCGGCCGCAATCTGCCATGTAGAGATTGGAACGGTCAAGAGTTGCTTGAACCGCGCCAGATTTACGATGGCAAAATTGCTTGACATTTAGTGTGCCATCATCAGTTCATATCAGCACTCATCGAGTTTCATTTCGTACAATTCTATAAGACAGACAGGCACAGCGATCTAACTTGTGACCGTAATTGCGCTTGGCGCGGGAGGAAGAATGGGTCAACGAAAATCTGCGCGGCTGACGCCAGCGGCGGCGTGCCAAATCCCTGAAGATGAGTCTCCAGACGCTTATCGCCGACAATAACCGGGAGATCGTGTTCAAACTGGCCGAACTCTTTGGATATCGCTATGCCTCCCGGGGCCATGGGACCTCTGGCCTCGTCACGGAGCCAATTCGCCAGTTTACGGATCAGGTGCGGAACCTCACCGCCGTGCGCCCGTTGCTGCCATTCCGGTCGGCCTTAGCGCGAGTAAGCGCGCTTCGGCTGACTGTCGGGAAGCGCGTGAGCGACGCGGCTTGGCCTCGGCGGCTATCCGTCCCCTGCCGGCGCAACCCTTTGAATTTTCGATGACGAGAAAGATGCAACGCACGGTCCGCTCCGACGTGAGCGCGATAGAGCGATCTTCATCGCCGCCATCTATTGATCCTTTTGTCCCACGCGGCAAACGACCTCCTTGACATTTGTCAATCGCCGGTAGACAAATATCAACAACATGCGACGACGAGCGGCCCCGGCAGAACGCTTCCGGATGGCGCGACGCCTTCAGAGGTATGGCCCACAGAAGCATGGCCGAGGGGAGCGATGGTGGATCGTCAGCTGAACTTTCTCGTGGCGGTCAACGTGTTGGTGCTGCTGGTCGGCGTGTTGATCGCCGGAGTCAGCTTTGTCAGTGTAGACAATCTACAGTCTATGTCCGTACAGATACCCGAGCTCGGCCTCCTGGCGATCGGCGTGGCGATCACCATGATCTCAGGCAATGGCGGAATTGACCTTTCCGGCATCGCCGTCGCCAACCTGAGCGGCATCGTCGCCGCGCTGACGGTCTCGCACTGGGTCTCGCCGGACGACTGTCCGCTGGTCTTCGCTTTCGTCTTCGCTGGGGTATGCCTCAGCGTCGGCTTGGTCTGCGGATTGATTAACGGCGTTCTTGTTTCGAGCGCCGGACTGACGCCGATCATCGCCACGCTTGGGACTTCACTCGCCTTCACCGGCGTCAGCGTTGTTCTGACCAATGGCTCGGGCGTTCGTCTGGGCTACATCGAGCCGCTCGACGACTTCAGCCATATGCCGGTGCTCGGGATCCCGATCTGCTTCGCCCTCTTTCTCGCCATCGCCGCGGCGATCGGCGGAGCGCTTCGGTTGACGCCCTTCGGCGTGCGCCTCTACCTCCTTGGCAGCAACCCCAAGGCGGCGCGCTTCGCCGGCTTCAATCAGCGCGCGCTGCTGATGGTCACCTACACGGTCTCCAGCCTGCTCGCCTCCGTCGCCGGCTACGTCATCGCCGCCCGTATTTCCAGCGTCAAATGGGACTACGGGACGTCCTACGTGCTGATTTCCATTCTGATCGCCGTCATGGCCGGAGTGAATCCCGCCGGCGGCTACGGCCGTATCACCTGCGTGGTTCTCTCGGCGGCGGCTCTCCAAACAGTGTCCAGCATGTTCAATTTCCTGAACATCTCGGACTTCTTCCGCGATTTCGCTTGGGGGCTGCTCCTGCTGGTTTTCCTCGCAGTCACCAGAATCGACCTTGGGATTCGGCCGTCGACAGGGACTCAAACCCCCGGTCGCGGGTCGCTCGGCGCGAAGGCCCTCGCGCCTGACAAATAAGGGCTCTTAGGGAGTGAAAGGAGATCTTTCGTGTCTACATTGAACAAATTGGCGGTTGGCGCCCTGATGCTGAGCGCCGCCGTTTTCACCGGCGGGGTCGTCGCTGCGGAAAACCAATCGATCGTTACCGTCGTCAAGCTGCAGGGCGAGACTTGGTTCGTCCGGATGGCGGAAGGCGTCAAGGAGTACGGAGAGAAGACACCAGGGGTTACGACCGAGGAAATCGGTCCGGGCAAGGCGGACGCGGCTCAACAGGAGCGGGAAATTGAAGATCTGATCGCCAAGAAGGTCGACGCTGTCGCGGTCGTGCCCTTCGATCCCCCGATGCTGGAAGGCGTGCTCAAGCGGGCGATGGACCACGGCGTCAAGGTCATGACTCACGAGGCGAGCAACCTGAAGAACACCCAGGTCGACATGGAGGCGTTCGACAACTCGGCCTTCGGCGCCCATTTCAACGAGCAACTGGCGGAATGCATGGGCAAGAAGGGGGAGTGGACGACCTTTGTCGGCTCGCTCGGCAGTTTGACTCACGTCCAATGGGCCGACGCGTCGGCGGCCAACGCCGCGCAGAAGTATCCCGAAATGAAGCTCGTCTCTCCGAAGAACGAGTTGTTCAACGACGCCAACACGGCCTACAACAAGACGAAGGAGCTCCTGAAGAAATATCCGGACATCAAAGGAATTGAAGGCGGCTCGGCCGTCGACGTACTCGGCATCGGTCGCGCCATCGAGGAAGCGGGCCTGGTCGGCAAGGTCTGCGTTTACGGCATCGGAATGCCCAAGGACACCAGCCGTTATCTTCAAAGCGGCGCGGTTAGCGGCGTCAGTCTGTGGGATCCGAAGGACGCCGGCTTTATCATGAACAAGATCGCCAAGATGCTGGTCGACGGAACCGAGATCAAGGACGGCATGGACCTCGGCGTGCCCGGCTATACGAACATGCACGTGAAACCGGGCCCCGGCAAAGGGATCATCATGACGGGCCAAGCATGGATCGACGTCAATAAGGACAACCTCGAAAAATACGCCTTTTAGGACCGAAACGAGACCCGTCAGCGGACCTGAGCAGGACGCGTTGCGGCGGTCGACATAGACCTCCTCTATCCGCCGTCACAATTTCGCCGCCGCGTTCCTTCGCGGCGTCGAAACGAGCTATCGCGGGACGAAATGTGCAGGGCGTTCCGGTTCAGGCCTCTCGAGCCGGAGGGACAGGCTCTTGTTCTGCCCGGCTCGTTCCCGTCTCAGGACCCTAAGCAAGAGCTTTCATGCCTCTCGGAGCCGGGCTTTCCGGGCGTTGGAATGGACATCAGATATTCCCAAATCACCCAAGCGGCCATTGGCGCGCCGACTGGCTCTCCCTTCCTTGAACTGCGCTCCGTTCACAAGCGATTCGCCGGCGTTCACGCTTTACGCGGCATCAACCTCGCCATCGAAGCCGGTCAGATCTATCACTTGATGGGAGAGAACGGCTCCGGCAAGAGCACGCTCATTAAAATCATCTCCGGCGCGCAACCGGCCGATGAAGGCAGCATCCTGATCAACGGCCAGGAGACGACGTCCCTGACTCCGCTCGACGCGCTGACGGCCGGCATCGAGACGGTCTACCAGGACCTATCGCTGTTGCCCAATCTCTCCGTCGCGGAGAACATTGCGCTGTCGCAGCAACTGGTGGCGTCCAAGGGACGCCTGGCGCGGCGCCTCGACAGGCGGCAGATGGTCGCCACGGCGAAGCAAGCGCTGCAAGCGGCGAATCTGCCCACTGACCCGCGCTTCTGGTCGACTCCCGTCGAGGAGTTGCCGATCGCCACGCGCCAGCTTGTGGCGATCGCGCGCGCAATCGCGACGGAGGCCAAGCTGGTGATCATGGACGAACCGACGTCGGCGCTCACCAAGCACGAGGTGGAGAACCTCGTCGGCGTGGTGGGGCGGCTGCGCGAGAATGGCGTCGCAGTGCTGTTCGTTACCCACAAGCTCGATGAATCGAAGTCGATCGGCGGCCGGTTCATCGTCATGCGCGATGGACAGAAGGTGATGGAAGGCGATATCGCCGAGCACTCCAAGCGCGAACTCAGTTTCTGGATGACCGGCAAGACGCTCGACGTCGTGCGCTATCGTTCTGCGACAAAGGGCGCTCCTGGTTTGCTCGAGGTCGTCGGGCTGCGCCGTAGAGGCGCGTTCTCTGACGTCTCCTTCTCGCTGGCGCATGGAGAAATCCTTGGCGTCACCGGACTGCTCGACTCTGGCCGCAACGAGTTGGCGCGGGCGATTGCGGGCGTGTCCCCTGCCGATGCCGGCGAGATCCGTATCGACGGTAGGGCCGTCGCCTTGAAGCGTCCAATAGACGCGTTTAAAGCCGGAATCGGCTATGTGCCGGAAGACCGGTTGTCGGAGGGCTTGTTCCTTCAGAAACCGATCCGCACCAACATTGTCGTCCAGGTGCTCGACCGCCTGCGCAACCGCTTCGGCGTTGTCGACGCGCGCCTGAGTCGAATGAAGGCCGAGGACATCGTCAGCGAGCTTCAGATCGTCGCTGCCGACCTCGAGAACCCGGTCCAATCGCTCTCGGGCGGCAACCAGCAGCGCGTGATGATTGGTCGCGGGCTGACCATCGAGCCGAAACTCATCGTGTTGCACGGTCCGACCGTCGGCGTCGACGTCGGATCCAAAGACACCATTTACCGCATCATTCAGAAATTGGCCAACGGCGGCATGGGGGTTATCATCGTCAGCGATGATCTGCCTGAACTTTTGCAGAACTGCGATCGCATCGCGGCGATGCGCAAGGGAGCGGTCGCCGATGTCTTTGACGCGGAGCGCGTCGATGAGGCGATGCTTTATCACGCCCTCGTCGCCGAAGAGCCGTCGAGGGTGCAATCATGAGCGACTTCGCCTGGGGCTCTGCAAACAGAGGCGGATCTGCGTCGCAAGCGCGGGTCACGGCGTGGCTTATCCGGCATCCGCCGGTCTTCACGCTGCTGCTCATCGTGCTGGTCAGCGTCGTCGTCGGCGCGATATCGCCCGAATTCTGGCAGATCTCGAACATCTTCGACATGGCGCGCGCCTCGGTTGTGCCGGGGATGTTCGGGCTCGGCTTTCTGGTCGTCCTGGCCGCTGGCGGCCTCGATCTGTCGTTTACCGCCATCGCCGCCTTGCTGATGTACTCGATCACGACGGCGACGGCGGCCCACGGGCCATGGTTGCCGATGCCGGTCATTCTCCTTGCCTCAGCGATCGGCGGGACGCTGCTCGGCGTCGGCAACGGTCTGCTCGTCCACTATCTCAGGGCGCCGGCCCTGATCGTCACCATCGGCACTCAGTACGTCATCCGTGGCTTTCTCCTGACGTTCGTTGGCACCCAGCTCTTCATCAACATCCCCCTTTCGATGGAGCGCTTCGGCAAGGTGGAGCTCTGGCGCGTTCAGACCGATAGCGGTTCCATCGCGATCTTGCCGGCCTATGTGCTCGTGCTCGCGGCGGCCGCGGTCATCACCTGGTGGATCCTCAATCGAACCTTGATGGGACGCGCGATCTTTGCCGTTGGCGGCAATCCTGAGATCGCAGAGCGCTTAGGATACGATCTTCGCAAGGTCCACATCTTCATCTTCGCCTACGCGGGCCTGCTGGCTGGACTGGCCGGAATTCTGCACGCGTCGAGCAATCGCTTGGCCAATCCTTTCGATCTTGCCGGCTCGGAACTTAGCGTGATCGCCGCCGTCGTGCTCGGCGGCGCCCGCATCACCGGCGGCGCCGGCACCGTCACGGGAACATTGCTCGGCGTCGTGCTTGTGACGCTGGTCAACAACGTTCTCATCTTGGCGGGCATCCCGAGCACCTGGCAGACTTTCGTCGTCGGCTGCTTCATCGTCCTCGCCGGAACGATATTCGCCAAGCGGGAACCGTCGTGACGCCGCCAGGGTAAAGCCGAGAGACTAAGATCGAAAGCGGCGGAGCGCGGACACTCGCGTTTTCGCTTGGAGGAAAGAGACCATGGCTTTTGATCTTAGCGTTGTCGGGCTGTATATTCTCGACATTCTGGGGCGTCCGGTGGACGAGATTCCGCCCGGCGGCCAGGTGCATTTCATCGAGGATATCCGGCTGACCGTCGCCGGCACCGCCGGCGGCACCGTCGTCGACTGCGCGAAGCTCGGCCTCAAGGCGCTAGCCGTTGGCGCGGTTGGCGACGACGAGAAGGCCGACTTCGTGTTGCGCACGCTTTCGAATTTTGGCGTCGACGTCTCGGGGATTCGTCGTCTCAAGAGCGTGCCGACGTCGGCGACGATCTTGAACATCCGCCCCAATGGCGAACGGCCCGCGTTGCATCGTCGCGGCGCCTCGGACCAATTCACGCTGACGGATGCCGATTACGCTCAGGTGCTCAACGCCAAATTCGTTCACGTGGGCGGCATGCCGCTGTTGGCTCGGTTCGATGGAGCCCCGACCACGGCGCTGCTCAAGGCGGCCAAGGCGGCAGGCCGCGTCACGACCTTCGATCTTCTCTCGGCCACGCCAGACACGACCGAGGTGTTGCGCCCCTCGCTGCCCTATGTCGACTATTTCGTGCCGAGCATCGAGGACGCTTCTGCGATGAGCGGCCTGTCCAAGCCGGAAGACGTGGCTCGCTTTTTCCTCGACCTTGGAGTCGGTTCGTGCCTGCTGACCATGGGCGGCGACGGCTGCCTGGTTGCGACGGCGGACGGCATGTTCCGCCTTCCCGCCTTTGACATCGAGGTGAAAGACACCACGGGTTGCGGCGACGCCTTCACCGCCGGTTTGATCGCCGGCCTCAGCCACGGTTGGGACATCGAGAAATCCGCGCGTTTCGCCTCGGCCTGCGGCGCGCTGGTCGCGACCGGGCTGGGATCCGACGCCGGCATCGTCAGTTTCGAAGACACCGAGACCTTCATGCGCACCGCGCGGGTCCGGCCAATCGCCGGCCGATAGGAGGTTGGCGCGCGCTTTACCGGCGGCGATGTTCGTGCGCCCCGGAACGTCCTTCGACACGCTCAGGACGAGACGTGAAGGGCGGCTATGCCGCTCCGCGGGTGAGGCGCTTCGTTGTTCTGGCGCCCTGCCAGTCCATCGATTCCTTGAAACTTCGCGCCGGCGGCTGCGGCCCCTCGCGTCCGAAATGTTGGGGTTCCATCGGCGGGATATGATTCGAGTTTTGGAGGCGCTTCACGAGGGTGGGACGACTTGCGGTTCGCGCGCACCCTGAACGGGCGCAACTCCTGGGGTGAAGGCTCCCAAGGCCGCCGCCTTCATCCGCGACCGTCCGCCTTCCACAAACCGAAGCGGCTGCGCGCCTCGGGAAGCCGTTTCGGCTCAAAATCGACGCGCTCTCGGGTCCGCTGCCGACGATCCGAATTCCCTGCTAGCAGGGAATTTTCTTGCGCCGCGGTCGACGCTCCGTTCCAGAAAGTCCCGCAATGTCATGACGTTGCCGGCTTTACAACCCGTCGGTTGCGGGCGCGCGCAGGCGCGGAACAGGGAATTTCCAACGTCCGGAACAGGTCGTTATCAGGCGCTTTTGGAGCGGAACAGGGAAAGAACAGGTGGGCGAAAACGGGGCGCGGCGCCGGGCGCGGCCGGGTTGTAAGGCGCGGCCAGGATTCCCTTCCCCAACCGGGGAGGGTTGCGCTCGCGAGGGCCCGACGAGAGCGCGCCGCGCCGCTCGTGCAAAGAGCATCTGCTCTCGTCCATCGATTCCTCAAAGCTTCACGCTGGCGGCCCTGGCCCCTCCCGTGCGAAATGTTGGACCTCAATCGGCAGGATATGATTCGAGTTTTGGAAACGCTTCACTAGGGAAACGTCGTCACGACCGGCCCGCCTTCTCGGAGATAGGCGCACATCCCTGCCCTATCGCTTCCGTTCACCATGCCTCCATCCTCACGGGCACCGTGTTTTCAGCCCCCGTGCCTTCGAGCCAGAACCGGATCGGATCGCGCCGTCAGGAGTGATCCAAGGCTCCTGGTCGAGGCTGGCGCTGTTGACGGTGTCCGGCAACCGCTCGGGCGCTCATCGTCTTTCAAGTGGCGTCGCCCCTTTCAGTCAGGGGCTGTCCTATGATCGAAGGGTCCGCCGCGGCCTCCTCGCCGCCGCCGGTCTCGTCACCGCTCGTCCGCTCCTGCGGGTTGCGGCGGCGGCCGAAATCAGGCCGACCGCGCCAGTTCGACATCCGTAGGCGTGTCCCTGCGAGATCCACAGAGTTCGAAAGCCGCGCGCTATCCTTCTCCAGCTCTACTGGCGAAGGGGGCGCGGGACGGCTCGAAATCGCAGAAATGTGTGAATGTCGTAAGGTCAGACCCGTTGATCAGGACGAAGCGTGAAGAGGCGGCTATGCAACTAACGCGCATTTTTCCGCAGCCCTGTCGAAACGGACGCCCCTCGACCGTCTTTGTCTCGAGCGCGCCGTTGAGCCGCGCCGAACATGGAGATAAGCCATGCGCTATTTGTTGATGATCCACAGCGACGAGAAGGCGATGCAGGCGGCCCCGAAGGAGGCGGCGGGGCGGATGTTGGCGGCTTACGGCGCCTATACGACCGCCTTGAAGGAGGCCGGGGCTTACATTGGCGGCGAACGGCTGCATCCGACCGCGACCGCGACGGTGGTGCGCGCCAAGGACGGCAAGGCCCAGGTGCTCAACGGGCCCTATGCCGAAATCAAGGAGCAGCTCGCCGGCTACTATCTGATCGAGGCCACCGATCTCGACGCCGCGATCGGCTGGGCGGCGCGCTGTCCGGGCGCGGCGGTCGGCGCGATCGAGGTGCGGCCCATCTGGGAGATGTCGGATTACGGCGCCCGCGCCGGTGAAGCCTGACTTTCCAACCCCGGGCGCGTTGGCGCGCGCGGCCGCGGATCGGGCGGCGCGTCAAAGCTACGGCAAGCTCGTGGCCTTTCTCGCCGCGCGCGGGCGCGACGTTGCGGGCGCGGAAGACGCGCTCGCCGACGCCTTCGCCGTGGCTCTCGCCGTCTGGCCGATCCGGGGCGTGCCGGCCAATCCGGAGGGCTGGCTCGTCACGGCGGCGCGGCGGAAGCTCGTCGACGCCGCCCGCCGACGGCAAAGCGCTGACTCGGCGACGAGCATATTGGCGCTGATCGCCGAAGAGATCGATGCTGCGGAGAGCGAGTCGATCCCCGACCGCCGCCTCGCCCTGATGTTCGCCTGCGCGCACCCGGCGATCGACGAACCTATCCGTGCGCCGCTGATCCTGCAGACGATCCTCGGGCTCGATGCGGCTCAGATCGGCTCGGCCTTTCTGGTCTCGCCCGCCGCGATGGGCCAGCGGCTGGCGCGCGCCAAGGCGAAGATCCGCCTCGCCGGCGTGCCGTTCCGCATCCCCGAGCGCGACGAGGCGCCGGAACGGCTCAGCGCCGTGCTCGAAGCGATTTACGCCGCCTTTTCCCACGGCTGGGACGAGGCCTTTTCCGACGATCCGCGCGGCCGCGATCTGTCCGGCGAGGCGATCTGGCTCGGGCGCCTCGTCGTCAGCCTCGCGCCTGGCGAGCCGGAGGCCCAGGGACTGCTCGCCCTGATGCTCTATGCCGACGCCCGCCGCGCCGCCCGGCGCAACCCTTCGGGCCGCTACGTTCCGCTCAGCGAGCAGGACTGCTCCTCATGGGACGCCGCGGCGATCGACGAGGCCGAACAGCTCCTGCGACTGGCGAGCGGGGCGAAGGCGCCGGGCCGCTTCCAGCTCGAAGCAGCGGTTCAATCGGCCCATGTCGCGCGGCGGGCGACCGGCGCGACCGACTGGGAGGCGATCGGCCACATCTACGAGGCGCTTGACCGGATGACCGGTTCGCCGGTCGTCGCGGTCAACCGGGCGGCCGCCGTCGCCCATACGCACGGACCGAAAGCGGGCCTGGCGCTTCTGGACGCCGTGGCGGGCGAAAAGCTGGAAGGCTTCGAGCCCTACTGGGTCGCGCGGGCCGACCTCAGCGCCAAGGCCGGCGACGTCGAGGGCGCCCGAAAGGCCTACGCGATCGCCATCGGCCTGCAGACGGACGCGGCGGCGCGCGACTTCCTTGCTGCGCGTCTCGCGGCGCTCGCCTGAACGCAGCGTCGCGAGGGCGCGGCAAGGCTGGCGTCGGCACGCGCGTTCAGCGCGCTCCGCGCCCGACCGGATAGGGTTGGCCCGCGTAGGCCTCGGCATGGTACCCCTTCTCGCCGATCGCCTTCGCCATCGGCCCGCACAGGTCGCCGGTCGCCTTGAGGCGCGCGACCACCGCTTCGAAATCCCACTTCGGCTGCCAGCCGAGCTCGCGCCGCGCCAGCGCATTGTCGTAGACGCGGTCGATGGAGGTCGCCATTCGCCAGCCGCGGCGGGCATATTCGTCCTGCCAGTCCTCTGCCCGCTCGCGGGCGATCGCCGCGGCGTCCGAGCGCAGCCGGGCCGCGTCGTCGCGCCGAAACGGGGTCGTCGCGCTGATCACGTAAAGGCCGAAGCCGATCGCCGGCGCGCGCTCGGCGGCCAGGAGATGGGCGTCGACCACGTCCTCGATCGCGACTCGCCGGTAGAGGAACTCGTTCGCCTTCAGATTGTCGGCCGTGAACGTCGCCCGCGCGTCCGGATCGTCGTCGACCTCGGGAAAGAACCGCGACGTCCGGAGCACGATGCAAGGCAGCCGCTCGTTGCGCCAGAAGAGCCGGCAGAGATCCTCCGCCGCCGTCTTGGTGACCCCGTAGATGTTCTTCGGGACGGGGGTCACCGTCTCGTCGATCCATGCCGCGGGCGCCCCGGGTGGGGGCCTCAACGCATCGCCGAAGGCGCTGGTCGTCGAGGTCATGACGAAGCGCTCGACGCCGGCCCGCGCCGCCTCCTCGAGCAGGATCAGCGTGCCCAGCACGTTGGTCTCGACGAACGCCTCGCGCCCGTGCGTCGCGACATGCGGCTTGTGCAGCGTGGCCGCGTGCAGGACCGTCCGGACGCCCTCCATCGCCCGCGCGACCACGGCGCGGGTCGCAATCGAGCCCGCGAGGTTGGTGAACGGCGAGGGCAGAACGTCGAGCCCAAGCACGGAGCGACCTTGAGCTCGAAGCGTGCGCACGAGCGCCTCGCCCAGATGACCTGAGCTTCCCGTAACAAGAAAGGTCATGCCCGTCGCTGATCCCCGACCGCCCATTCGTGTGGCGACCACGGGTTCCTATCATGCACGCGCCGGATCGGGCCACCGCTGGCGGTCGGATCGGTCCGGGCTAAAGCTGCTCGAACCCGATCTTGCCGTCAGGCTCCTTCTTCCAGACGTACCAGACATAGTCGACCGTCGTGCGGTCGCCCTTCGTGTCGAAGGAAATGTCGCCGATCACGGTGTGGAAAGGCGCGCCCGAACGCATGACCTCGGCGACTTTTTTCGGATCGAGCGACTTCGCCTTCTCGGCCGCCTGCTTGATGATCTGGACGCCGGCGTAGGAGTAGAGCGTGTAGCCCTGCGGCTCGAAACCCTTCGCCTTGAAGGACGCGACGGCCTCCTTCGCATTCGGGTTGTTGCGCGGCTCGGGTCCGAAGGTCATCAACGTGCCCTCGACGCCGGGGCCGCCGATCTGGGCGAACTCCGAGTTGGTGATGCCGTCGCCGGAGATCATGACCGTGCTCATCCCCTGGTCGCGCATCTGGCGCAGGATGAGGCCGCCCTCTGTGTGCAGGCCGCCCCACATCAGATAGTCGGCGCCCGACTCCTTGATCTTCGAGACGATCGCCGAATAGTCCTTCTCGCCGGTGTTGACGCCTTCATACAGCACCTCGTTGACGCCGAACTTGTGCATGTTGTCGCGCGCCGCGTCGGCGAGACCCTTGCCGTAGGTGGTCTTGTCGTGGACGATCGCGATCTTCTTGCCCTTCAGCTTGTCTCGGGCGAGTTCGGCCCACACGAGGCCCTGCTGGTCGTCGCGCCCGCAGGTGCGGAAGGCGTCCCAAAGCTTGCGATCGGTGACCTTTGGGTTGGTCGCGGACGGCGTGATGAACAGGATGTCGTTTTCCGAATAAACGTCGGAGGCCGGAATGGTCACGCCCGAATTGAAATGGCCGATGACGAACTTGACGCCGTCGCCGACGAATTTGTTGGCGACCGACACGCCCTGCTTCGGATCCGAGACGTCGTCGCCCGGCTCGACCTCGAGCTTCTGGCCGAGGATCCCGCCGGCCTTGTTGATGTCCTCGACAGCCTGCTCCACACCCTGCGTCAACTGGGCGCCGAACGCGGCATTGGCGCCGGTGATCGGCCCCGCGACGCCGATCTTGATCTGCGCTCGCGCCGCGCCGGCAGGCGCGAGCGACAACGCAATCGCCGCGAACGTGATGAGACCTGCGCGCATCATAACCTCCTATGCTCGTTTATTCGGTTAGCTTGCCGAAGCTAGCACGCCCCCTTAACTTGTAAAGTGACGAATGACAGTTAGTGCCCCTCAGATTCCTCCGTCGCGCGCCGGGTCGCTGCCCCTTGTCGGCGGCTCGCTCGCGCTCGATTTCGCCAATACTGAGTCTGGGCGGGGAACCGACTCGCATCAGAACCATCTGCGCAATGCCCAAAATGTTGCGGACTGGATCGCGCACGCTTCTCAGGCGCCTGCAGACGAGATCGGACGCCTTCGCGCGGCGCTTGCGGCGCGCCCCGAACGCAGCGAGAGCCTGCTCGCGTCTGCGCTCGCGTTGCGCTCGGCGATCCAGGACGCTGGTTCGGCGATTGCCGCCGGCGCCGCGCCCCCCGACGCGGCTCTCAGAGATCTCTCGATCCTGCACGCGCGCTTCCTGTCGCGCGCAACCCTCGTCGCAAACGATCGCGCCTGTCGATGGGCCTGGAACGTTGAGGCCTCGCCCGTCGAGGCGGCGCTCGGCCCGATCGCCCTGGCCGCCGTCAAGCTGTTCACCGACGGCGACGTCTCCCGCATCAAGCGCTGCGACGGCCATGCCTGCGGCTGGCTCTTCTGCGACACAACCAAGAACAATCGCCGACGGTGGTGCGAGATGGAGGTCTGCGGCAATCGCGCCAAGCAAAAGCGGCTCGCCGAGCGAAGGCGAGGCGGATGATCCGGGCCCTTGCGGTTCTCCTTGCGGCCGCCTTCCTCGCCGGTTGCTCGCCCGCGCTCGAGACCGATCAGGCCCGGCTCTGCCGCATGGCGCTGCCGGCGCTCATGCCTGTCGGCGCCGCAATCGACGTTGTCGCCGAAAGCCCCGACCCGGACGGCCGCGGCCTTGTCGTCGCCTTTACCGCGGCGACGCCTGGCGAAGATCCTGAACGCCATCTGGCCGCCTGCCGCCTTCGTGAGCCGGGACGGCCACGCGAATCGCGCGACCTGATCACGCTGACGCTCGACGGCGAAGCGATTGGCCAGGGGCGACTCTTCGCCCTCATCCGCTACTGGCTCGCCACCCCGGAAGGCCGGAACGCCGACCCCGCGCCGCTGGGTCGCCTCCGGACCGCGGTTGTCCTGCCGAAGTCTGCCGCCTACGCCGTCCAGATGGCGCTCGACGGTCTGCCGCTCGTCGCCGTCTATGCTCTGCTCGCCGCCGCCTATTCGCTCGTCTACGGCCTCATCGGGCGAATCAACTTCGCCTTCGGCGAACTGGCGGCGGCGGGCGGGTATGGCGCCGCAATGACGGCGCTGGCGCTCGCTGGACTGCCCCCTGCTCCGCTGCTTGCGGCAGCCTTCGGCATGGCGGCTGCGGTGGCGCTCGGCTGGGGATTCGCAACGGCGCGCTGCGTGTTCATTCCCCTGAAACACGCGCACGGCCAGCAAACGCTCGTGGCGACCGTCGGGCTCGCCATCTTCCTGCAGGAACTCATGCGCATCGCCCAGGGCGACCGGACGAGTTGGATGACGCCGGTGCTCAACCAGCCGTTCGCGCTGGCTCGCTCGCCCGAATTCGTCGCCGTCGCCTCGCCGATGACGTTCGTCGCGAGCGGCGTCGCGCTCGGCGTCGCGATCGCCCTCGTCGTCATCTTCCGCTGGACCCGCGCCGGGCGGGAATGGCGCGCCTATGCGGAAGATCCGCTGGAGGCGGAAATGCTCGGCGTCAGCCCGACCGCGACGATTGCGCGCGCCCTCACCCTTGCCGGGGCCCTGGCGGGTCTCGCCGGCGCAATCATGACCGCCGCCTTCGGCGCGGTCGGCTACGCGCTCTCGGCGACGCTGACGCTCAAGGCGCTGGCGGCGGCGGTCGTTGGCGGAATCGGCTCGCTCTCCGGCGCTTTTGTCGGCGGACTCGTGATCGGCGCCGTCGAAGCCGGATGGTCCTCGGTCTTCCCGATCGACGACCGCGACATCGCCGTCTATGCGCTGCTGGTCCTCTTCATCGCACTGAGACCGACCGGCCTGCTTGGCGGGCGCGATCGTGTGCTCGGTGATTTGCGGCAACGTCGATCTTGACTCGGGCGCCGCCCCTCCCACATCCTTGCGACGCGCTCAAGGGGCCGCTCGGTCCGGAGGAGTTCATGGCTCAGTCATATGCGGCGCGGCCGGCGCTATCGTTGCGTAGCGACGCCCTCGTAGGCGTTCGCACGCGCCGCATGCTCGCGGTCTGCCTCGATCTCGCGATCGTCAGCATTCTCGTCGCTCTCTTTTGGACCGCGTCGATCGTTCTGACCCTGGGATTGGCTCTGTTCTTCCTGCCGCCGCTCTATCCGATCGTGGCGTTCTTCTACAACGGCCTCACTGTCTCGGGCGCCAGAATGGCGACGCCGGGCATGCGCGCGATGGACCTTGAAATGCGCCTGCACGAGAGCGGCCAGCGGGTCCCGTTCCTCAACGCGGCGGCGCAGGCGGTGCTGTTTTACCTAAGCTGGTTCTTTCCGCCAGTGTTCCTCGTCTCGCTGGTCGATTCAGAGAAACGCTGTTTGCACGACATCCTCGCCGGCGTCGTGATCATACGCCGGCTGTAAAACGCCAGCATCTCGGAACCGCCGCGTGGGCGCGATGCGTTCGCCCCCGCGGCCCCGGAAGGGGAGCGGAGACCAAGCGTGACCAGGGAAGTCCGCGACGCGCCGCAGTTCTATCTGACCGCGCCATCGCCATGCCCCTACCTTCCCGGCCAGCAGGAACGCAAGATCTTCACCCATCTGGTCGGCAAGCGCGCCGCATCGCTGAACGACCTCCTGACGCAGACCGGCTTCCGCCGGTCGCAGACGATCGCCTATCGGCCGGCCTGCGAGAGCTGCCGAGCCTGCGTCTCGGTGCGGGTGCTGGTCGACGACTTTCGTCCCAACACCAGCCAGCGCCGCGCGATCCGCGCGAATGCCGATCTCGAGGTCGGATTCGTTGCGCCGAAACCGACCAACGAGCATTTCGCGCTCTTTCGCGCCTATCTGGACGCCCGCCATCCCGAAGGCGGAATGGCGGACATGTCGTCGCTCGATTTCGCCATGATGGTCGAGGACACCCATATCGACACCCAGCTGGTCGAATACCGGGCGCGCCGCACGCCGGACATTTCGGTCGGCGCAGGCTCCCTTTACGGCGTCTGCCTCACCGATCGGCTCGCCGACGGTTTGTCGCTGGTCTATTCCTTCTACGCGCCGCTTCATCCGCGCCGCTCGCTCGGCGCTTTCGTCATTCTCGATCATATCGAGAAGGCCCGACAGCTTGGCCTGCCGCACGTCTATCTCGGATATTGGGTCGAGGGGTCGAAGAAGATGGGCTACAAGGCCGCCTATCTGCCGCAGGAGCGCCTCGGCCTGCACGGCTGGACTCGGGTGGAACGGTAGGGCGGGGCCGCAAAGTCCCGCCAGTTGCGAGGCGCTGCGGGCTCACAGCGGAACATCGCTTCGGCGAGCCGGCCGCCCGGGCGCGGAGTCAATCTTTTCAGACTATTACGGAAGATTCTGCGGGCGATCTTCCGGCGGCGTCCGCTGTCGACGCGCCTCGGGCCCGGGAGCTGCTCGCGCCGCCCCCGCGCCGCAGGGTCGTCCGAGGCGATCGGATTTCCGGGCGCAGATTCCAGGATATCAAGGGGTTGCGCGTAATTTTCCGGGCGATTGGGCGAGCGTCGCCGCCTAACTGGGGGGGGGGTTCCGGTCGCGAGCGGAGTCAGACAGCTTTGGCAAGCGTCCCATGTTTTCAACGCCTTGAGCGCACAAACTTGTCACAAATTTCATTTTTGCACACGGTATCGCTGTTATACACATGCCAGGAACTCAACGTCCACCTCGCGCGCCTCGGCTCGCCGACGACGCTTTCTGATCCTCATGATTTGGAGACTATCACAATTTCCGCTTATCAGGAAGCTTTTGCTGCCCCCTCTCATGCGGGCCGTGGACTCTTCTTCCTGCACGCGGAAACCTGCCAATGCCAGGGACGATCTTGTATTACGGTATTACGGTGACAGCTGCTCAAATCCCCTTTTGCGGAACAGCCGACGTTTTCGGTTTCGGCCCCCGTCGGGCAGGGGCGAGGGTTCGGCCAAGACGCGCTTCCGCGCCGTGGACGAAGGTTTCCGACCCGAGCGGGCGGCCGATGGCCTCCGAACGTCGCAAAGCCATGAACGCCGGATCGTCGGCGTCGGTTTCCATAAAGTCGGCGAAGCAGGCGACCCGGTCGAGGACCGGGCGCACTTTGACCAGTCCGTCGTCCTCGCCCTGCAAATGCGCGCGGACGCTAGAATGTGGCCAGTCTTCGGCCCGTGCGACGAGGCGCGCGCGAACCGGATTGAGCGCCACGTAGCGCACCGCGGCGATCAGGTGGTCCTCGTCCATCGGGATCGAGCCGAAGCGCCCTTGAAACAGATGGCCGGTCTGGCGCGCCCTGGCGTTGACGAAGCCGGCATAGAGCCGGTGGGCGCGGGACAGGGCCAGCCCGAGCCCCGAGGCGTCGGACGGCGTGAGGATCAAGTGGGCGTGGTTGGGCATCTGGCAATAGGCCCAGACCTCGACGTCGAACCTGCGGCGGGACTCGGCGAGCCAGTCGCGATAGAGGGCGTAATCGTCGTCGCCGAAGAAAATCCGCTCGCCTCGGTTGCCTCTCTGGGTCACGTGATGAGGGACGCCGGGAAGGACGATGCGCGCGATGCGGGTCATGGGCGCAACGCGATATCGCCCCTCGGACTATTTGTAAACACGGGCGTGTCACCGTAATACCGTAATACCGATCCCTCACCCGACAAGGCGGAGATCGTAAAGCTGTCAGAAGGCCGTACGATCTGGCGCGATGTCAACGTTGTACTTGCCCATGACGCCGATCCGCAGGCCAAGCGGTTCCTAGATTTCCTCACCAGCGATCGCGGCGCTGCGATCATGAAGACCGAGGGCTGGGTGCGCTGAAGACGGCTCCTCGACTCTACCGTAGTCCTACTGATGAACGCGGAAGGGAAACGGAGCGATTGGCGAAGCCTCAAGCGACCGCGCCCTTCCTCGACGACTTTACCGAGCTTCCATAAGCCAGCCTTGAAGGGTGTGCGCGCCAGCGCCAGGCGAAAGGCCTTCAAGTCGGATCTTCCTTCGTCAGCGCCACGATGACGTCGCTGAAGCTCTGGCCGGGCCCGCGGATTGGCCATCAATCAATTCGACCACGCCACGCCCCAACGATCCGCATACGCCACCTCGCTCACCGGCTTGCGTGCGAGCGGACCGAATTTCCCCTGGGGATAGCCGATCGGCATCAGCGCATAGGTCGACACGTCGGGGGGCAAGCCGAGCAGCGCGCTCACTTCATCCTCGTAGCGGATGTGGTTGGTGGTAATCAACGTGCCCAATCCGAACGCGCGGCACGCCAGGATGATGTTCTGCACGGCCGGATAGATGCTCGCGCCGCGAATCCGCCGTTCGTAAGCAAGCTCTCGCTCATACACCGCATCCAGGGACGGAGGGAGCGTCGCGCGCGCCGGCGTGGCGCGCTCCTGCAGGCAGGGAACCAGCAGCACCGGCGCTTCACCCATGTGGTCCCACAAATAGGCCCCGGACGTCAGCATGCGCCGATACTGCTCGTCCGTCATATGCGCCGGCCGACCGTGCGCCTTGTACATCTCGCTCGCGATCTCGGAGGCCTTGCGATAGATCGCGCCCAGCCGGCACCGTTGCTCGCCCTCGCGCACCACGATGAATGCCCAGTTCTGTGCATTGCCCGCCGAGGGCGCTCGAATAGCGGCGTCCAAAATGCGGGTGATGATCTCCTCCGGGGCGGGATCGGGTTTGAGTTGGCGCAAGGCGCGTGCGGAGTAGATGGCGTCGAACAGTCCGATCTCAGGCATCGCGAGCCTCGCGCGGCAAATGCGTTCGGCAGCCTATCAACCTCCGCCCTATTGGCAACAATCCGGGGCATCGGTCCTTGCTGTCGGATGGGCGCTCACCGACCATCTCGAGGCGAGCCTGGCGATCGAGGCGTTCGACCGGACGCTCGCCGCCCGCGACCCCGCTCCCGTCACCCGAGCGGGGAGTGCAATACGACTGCGCCGACAATGCCGAAAAGCTTGCGGCGCGCGGCGTCCTGATCAGCATGAGCCGCGCTGGCAACCCTTATGTGACAACGCCAAGGCCGAGCGCTTCATGCGCACTCTGAAGGAGGAGGAAGTGGACGACAAAATCTACGCGTTTGTCGACGAGGTCCGAACCCATATCGGCGCCTTCCTCGAAGGCGTCTATAACCGAGGCCGACTGCATTCCGCGCTCGGCTACAAACCCCCGGTCGAGTTCGAAGCCGAGCTCCGCCAAACCGAAACCGTCTGAAACGACCCAACCAAAGCCCTGTCACTCAAATCCAGTGTCTCAGCCGAGGGGTGCAGTTCAGTCCCCATATTCCATCTTGCCGATTTGAGCCGCCAAGCGCCCTTCGTTGATCCAGATCAATATGCGGGCCGTGGATTGGATCACTGTCATAAAGCGTTGACGGTCTCAGCTTGGGGTCGCGGCTAAACAAGACCCGAACCTCGATAGCATGGACCACGACAACGGCGTCGGAGCAGGCCACGGCCAATAGCCTCGTGCAGAGGCAGCCGCGATGACTTCTCCGAAAAAACTAGGGCTGAAGCGGTCGCTTCGGCCCTATTGCTTTTCTTGGGGTCGGACGACCGCTCGGCGCCCAGCCGACGTCGACTGCGTCATTGCCGTCGCCGTCCATCATTGCGAGGACCGACCCCCGGGTCAAAGAAGCCGGGGGGGACGAAGCCATCCATGTGCGGGGGCCGCGCCCTTCGGCATGGATTGCTTTGCTGCGCTCGCAATGACGTTTGCAGGCGTCACACCGTCAGCACTCAACCCAATTGACCGCGAGCCCCCCGAGCGACGTCTCCTTGTACTTCGACTGCATGTCGGCGCCCGTCTGACGCATGGTCGCGATCACGCTGTCGAGCGACACCCGGTGGCGGCCGTCGCCGTGCAGCGCGAGAGAGGCCGCGGCGATCGCCTTGACGGCCCCGAAAGCGTTGCGCTCGATGCAGGGAATCTGCACCAGGCCGCCGACCGGATCGCAAGTCATGCCGAGGTGATGCTCCATCGCAATCTCGGCGGCGTTCTCGACCTGAGCGTTCGAGCCGCCGAGGACCGCGCAGAGACCCGCCGCCGCCATCGACGAAGCGACGCCAACCTCGCCCTGGCAGCCGACCTCCGCGCCCGAGATCGAGGCGTTGAGCTTGAAGAGCCCGCCGATCGCGGCCGCGGTCATCAGGAAGTCGGAAAGCCCTTTTGCGGTCGCGCCTTCGCAATGGTCACGGTAGTAGCGCAACGTCGCGGGAATGACGCCGGCCGCGCCGTTGGTCGGCGCGGTCACGACGCGGCCGCCGGCGGCGTTCTCCTCGTTGACCGCCATCGCGTAGGCGCTGACGAAATCCATGACCTCATGCGCCGGCCGCGCGTTGCGCCGCGCCGCCTCGATCAAGTCCCGATAGATCGCGCCGGCCCGCCGATTGACCGCCAGGCCGCCGGGCAAGCCGCCCGATTGCGCAAGCCCGCGGTCGATGCACCCAAACATGACCGACAGGATGTGCCCGACCTGGTCCTCGACCGCCTCTGCCGGACGCAGCGCGGCTTCATTCGTCCGCACGAGGTCGGCGATCGCGAGCCTCGCCTCGCGTGCGCGCGCCAACAGCTCGGCCCCGGACCGGAAAGGATAGGGAATGGCCGCCTCGCCGAGCGCCGCCTCGCCCGCCGCGCCGTCACGCAGGATGAAACCGCCGCCGACCGAAAGCCAGATTTCGTCCGCCAGGGGCGCGCCAGTCTCGTCCCACGCGACAAGGCGGAGCGTGTTGGGATGGCGCGGCGGCGCGTCGATGACATTGAAGACGATTTGCCGCTCCGGGTCGAAGCCGATCGATCGCCTCCCCGCAAGCGGCAGGCGGTTGGTGTCGCGAACGCTGGCGACGAGTTTGTTGGCGGCGTCCGGATCGACGGTCTCCGGCTCGACGCCGCAAAGGCCGAGGACGACCGCCTTGTCCGTCGCGTGGCCGCGCCCGGTGAAGGCGAGCGAACCGAACAGCGTGACCTCGATCGCCCCGACGCGCGCGATCGCGCCCGATCGCGCGAGCCCGGACGCGAAAGCGGCGGCCGCCTTCATCGGTCCCATGGTATGGGATGACGACGGACCGACGCCGATCTTGAACAGGTCGAACACGCTGATCATCGCTTAGCCTCAAGACGGTCATGGTAGGCGTCGCGGCGCGGGCGCGAAAGCGGCATTTCGCATCAAACACCTACCGGGATCAGACGGTTGCAGGCGAGGCGGCGCCTTGCCTCGCCGCCTCCGCCCGCCTATGTACCGTTTGAGGAGTCTCCGTCCCATGTTCATCCAGACCGAAGCGACCCCCAATCCCGCGACGCTCAAGTTTTTGCCCGGCCGCACGGTGCTGGCGGACGGCACGTTCGAGGCGCGCGATCCGATCGAAGCCGAGCGCTCGCCGCTCGCCAAGGCGCTGATGGAGTTGCCGGGCGTCACCGGCGTCTTCTTCGCCAATGATTTCATTTCGGTCACCAAGGGCGAAGCCGAGTGGCAGCATCTGCGTCCGGCCGTGCTCGGCGTCGTGACGGAATTCTTCCTGTCCGGCGCGCCGCTGATCGAGACGGGCGGAGCGGACGTCATAACGACCGGCGAGTTCTTCGACGCCAAGGACGCCGAAACGGTCGAGGCAATCAAGGAGCTGATCGAGACTCGGGTCCGCCCCGCCGTCGCCGGCGACGGCGGCGACATCATCTTCAAAGGCTTTCGCGACGGCGTCGTCTACCTCAAGATGAAAGGCGCCTGCTCCGGCTGCCCGTCCTCGACCGCCACGCTGCGCAACGGCATCCAGAACCTTCTGAAGCACTTCCTGCCAGACGTTCAGGCGGTGGAGTCGATCGAGGGCTGACGCCGAGCCATTGAGGGCCGGCGCATGTACTATCGTGTCCTCTTCCCTGTGCTGTGGATCGGATTTATCGCCATCTGGTTTGCGATGGCGCGCGGCGGCAAGGCGGTCGCCGAACGCGAAGGCGTCGCTTCGCGGCTTTCGCATTACCTGCCGCTGGCGATCGGCGTCTATCTGATTGCGGCGCCTCGTGTCCCTGTTGCTTTCCTCGACGACCGCTTCGCGCCCTCGCGCCTGTGGCCCGTGCAGTTGGGCGCGGCGCTGACCCTCGCCGGAATCGCCTTCGCCGTCTGGGCGCGGATACGGATCGCGGGCAACTGGAGCTCGGACGTCACGCTCAAGCACGACCATGAGCTCATCGTCGATGGCGCCTACGCCTTTGTCCGCCACCCGATTTACACCGGCATTCTCCTCGGTCTCAGCGGAACTGCGCTGGCGGTGGGCGAATGGCGCGCGGCGCTTGGCGTCGTCATCGTGGGGGTCGCCTATTGGCGCAAACTGACGATCGAGGAGGCCGTCATGCGCCGGCAGTTCGGCGCCGCCTATGATCGCTACGCCGAGCGGACGCCGGCGCTGATCCCGTTCGTGCTCTGACTGGCGGCGCTGGAGAGCGGCCGCCGATCTCTCGGACATGGCTTTGTCGCCGACCCCGCCGACCTGGGCCCCGAGTGGTCAGCCGGTTATTCACCTTGCTGCGGAGGCCGCGCCTTCCGTGTTATGGGTGAAGCAGATGAAGCAGTGAGCCAAGCGGCGTCCTCGACGGCTTCGCGACTGGGGCCGTCGTGTCGATGAGGAGGGCGAAGGCTTATGTCCGTGCGGGACATCATTCGGCGGCGGCGAGACGCGCTCGTTGCAGCGTGGATTCGCGATCCGCTGATCCAGGTGCAGGTCGAGACTCCCTTTGCCCTGCCCCGGCTGGCGTTCATCGAAGACGGCGCGTCGCCCGCGTCTCCCGGAGCGCTCGGACGACGAAATCCCACCAAGGTCGCCCTGGTCGAAAACCTTGCCAACCCCGACCTCAACGCCAGCGTCTGGCTGGCGGCCGATTACGGCGACTACAAAGGCGCGTACCTGAGCTTCCTGCGACGGGCGTACAAAGTCGAAGCCAAGCGCTTGGACCTTGCAGGGTTCGATGTCGATCACCTGCTCAATCGCGCTCGCAGCCCAAAGGACTCCACATTCATCCGGATCGAGGCCGTGCCGAGCGCCGTCAACCAGGATTGGGGGCGATTGTTCGAACGCGCGGCGTCCAATCCTGACTTTTACGCCAACGCCAACCGAGAACGACGCACCATGAGTTACGTGATCTGCGCCGAGCTTGCGGGACAGGCGCCTCCCCTCGGGCCGGGCGACGCGGCAGGCGTCGCTCGACTGGCGAGCTACTTCGCTTCGGTCGGCATTGACAGGAACGAAGCGCTGAACGGCCTCAACTCGATGTTGGCGTTCGCCTACAAGCTGCGCGCGTAGCGGCGCACGGAACATTCCGCCCGCAGCCGCGTTGTTGGCTTGGTTACAACGTCCAGGCGATGCACCCATGCGATTGGTCATTTCGCTCATCATCATCGTCTATCTCGTGGGCGTCGGCGTCGTTCTTGCGCCGGTGATTCAGTCGGCCTGGAACAGCGAAACCGCCTCGGCGTTCTTCGACAGCATCGGAAAGGCCCTGCCCGACGCGTTGACGTGGCCCGTCAGGCTGGCGCACGCGAACGCGAGGCCCTGTGACGGAGCGCGTTTGAATTTAGCGCGTCTCGATTCATTGAGTGCGCCCTGCCGGCAGCTCGCGACCATTCGCTAAGCGATCGTTGGCGCCAGCCGATCCGCGACTCAACCCACCTCCACGACCTGCCCATCGCGGATCGTCACCCGCCGGTCCATGCGGGCGGCGAGGTCCATGTTGTGGGTGGCGATGAGGGCTGCGAGGCCGGTCGCCTTGACCAGCGACGCCAGCGTGGCGAAGACGTGGCTGGCCGTCTTGGGGTCGAGATTGCCGGTCGGCTCGTCGGCGAGCAGGATTCGCGGGCTGTTGGCGACGGCGCGCGCGATGGCGACGCGCTGCTGCTCGCCGCCCGAGAGCTCCGCCGGCCGATGGGTCTCGCGCTTGGCGAGCCCGAGATAGCCGAGAAGCTCGCGCGCCCGGGCTCCCGCCTCGACGCGCGAGAGGCCCGCGATCATTTGCGGCAGGACGAGATTCTCGAGCGCCGTGAATTCGGGCAGCAGATGATGGAACTGGTAGACGAAGCCGATCTGCCCGCGCCTCAAGCCCGTGCGCTGGTCGTCCGTCATGGTCGAGGTCGGGCTTCCGGCGACCGTCACCTCGCCGCCGCTCGGCCGTTCGAGGAGTCCGGCCAGATGAAGAAGGGTGGACTTGCCGGCGCCAGAGGGCGCGATCAGCGCCACCGACTGGCCGGCGTAAAGGGCGAGCGAGGCGCCGTTCAGCACCTCGACCGTGGTGTCGCCCCGACCATAGCGGCGCTCGACGGCGTCCAGCGTCAGAGCGGCGAAGCGGCCCGCGTCATTCATAGCGCAGCGCCTCCACCGGATCGAGTTTCGCCGCCCGCCATGACGGATAGATCGTCGCCGCGATCGACAGAATCAGCGCCAGCGCGCCGACCGCGACCACGTCCGTCGTCTCGACGCGCGAGGGGAGCTGCGACAGGAAATAGAATTCGGACGGGAACAGGTTCTGACCCGTCGCCCAGGCGAGAAAGCGCCGGATCGGCTCGACATTATAGGCCACAAGGAGGCCAAGGATCAGCCCGACGCCGGTGCCGACGACTCCGATGGTTGCGCCGGTGATGAGGAAGATGCGCATGACCGCGCCGCGCGTCGCGCCCATCGTGCGCAGGACCGCGATCGCCCGCGCCTTGTCCTGCACCAGCATGATGAGGCCGGAGATGATGTTCAGCGCCGCCACCAGCACAATCAGCGTCAGGATGGCGAACATCACGTTGCTCTCGACCGCGAGCACGTCGAAGAAGCTGCGGTTGAGCTGGCGCCAGTCGGTGTCGATCATCGGCCGCTGCTGGGCGGGCTCGATCGCCTTGCGCATCGCGTCCATGTTGTCGGGGTTGGCGACATAGACCTCGATGACGTTGGCCTCGCCGTCCTGGTTGAAGAACGTCTGGGCCTCGGAGAGCGGCATGAAGACGAACGTGTTGTCGAAGGTCGACATGCCGATCTGGAAGATCGCCGCGACCGGATAGGCCTTTATCCGCGGCGTGACGCCGAACGGCGTTTCGGCGCCGTGGGGCGCGATGATCGTCATGGTGTCGCCGACCCTGAGACCCAGATGCTCGGCAAGCTTGGCGCCGACGGCGAGGCCCTGCCCGGAGTCGAACCCGTCGAGCGAGCCCTGGATGATGTGGCCGGCGACGCCCGGCAGACGCTCGAGATCCTGCTGGCGGATGCCGCGCACCAGCGCGCCGGCCGAGCCGAACTGCGTGGTGGCGAAGGCTTGTCCCTCGACCAGCGGCAGCGCCAGCGTCACGCCGGGCACTTTGCTCACCCGCTCCGTCACCGCCTGGTAATCGGTCAGCGGCGTCTCGATGCCCTGCAGGAACATGTGGCCGTTGAGGCCAATCATCTTCTCCATCAGATCATGGCGGAAGCCGTTCATCACCGACATGACGACGATCAGCGCCGCAACCCCGAGCACGATGCCGAGAAAGGAGAAGCCGGCAATCACCGAGATCGACTTCTGCGCGTTGCGGGCACGCAAGTATCGGAACGCCACCATCCATTCGAACGGCGCGAACGGGCGAGTCGCGCGAGACGACGCGGCGGCTTCGACGGCGGAGGCGGTCATGCGGGGATCTTGGCCCCCTCTCCCCGCTCGCGGGGAGAGGGCTGGGGTGAGGGGCTTGGCGATTGGTCGCGGCGGACGCTCGCCACGCCCCTCATCCTAACCTTCTCCCCGCCCGCGGGGAGAAGGGACGAGCGTTGGCGCCCCAGATCCCCATCCCCCTCTCCCCGCAAGCGGGGAGAGGGCCGGGGTGAGGGGCCCGGCGACTCGCCGCGGACGCTCGCCACGCCCCTCATCCTAACCTTCTCCCCGCTTGCGGGGAGAAGGGACGCCCGCCGAGCCTGTCAATCGCCGCCTCGACGCTGACGAGCTCGCGCTCAGCCGTCCGGCGGGTCTTCAATTCGACCTTGCCGTCGGCGAGGCTCTTCGGGCCGACGATCACCTGATGCGGCGCGCCGACGAGGTCCATGGCGGCGAATTTCGCCCCGGGCCGCTCGTCGCGGTCATCGTAGAGCACGTCCACGCCTGCCGCCTCCAGCGCCTGATGGATGCGCCCGGCCGCGCCGTCGGTCGCGGCGTCGCCGACCTTGAGGTTGATGAGCCCGACGCGGAACGGGGCGACGGCCTCGGGCCAGATCACGCCCGCCTCGTCGTGGTTCGCCTCGATCAGCGCCGCCGCGAGCCGGCTTGGGCCGATGCCGTAGGAACCCATGTGGACAAACGTCTCCTTGCCGTCCGGTCCGTTGACCACGGCCTTCATCGGCAGGGAGTACTTCGTTCCGAAGTAGAAAATATGGCCGACCTCGATGCCGCGCGCCGAGATGCGCGCGTTGTCCGGCAGCGCCTCGAACGCCGCCGCGTCGTGCTTCTCCGAAGTCGCCGCGTAGAGCGACGTCCATTTGTCGAACACGCCCTGCATGGTCGCCGCGTCGTCGAAGTCGATGGTCTCGGGCGGCGTATCGAAGCTGAGATAGTCCTTATGGCAGAAGACCTCGCTCTCGCCGGTCGAGGCCAGGATGATGAACTCGTGCGACAGGTCGCCGCCGATCGGGCCGGTGTCGGCCATCATCGGTATGGCGGTGAGGCCGAGGCGCTTGAAGGTGCGGAGATACGCGGTGAACATCTTGTTGTAGGAATGGCGCGCCCCCGCCTGGTCGAGATCGAACGAATAGGCGTCCTTCATCAGGAACTCGCGCGAGCGCATCACGCCGAAGCGGGGCCTGACCTCGTCGCGAAACTTCCACTGGATGTGATAGAGGTTCAGCGGCAGGTCCTTGTAGGAGCGCACCGACGCGCGGAAGATTTCGGTGATCATCTCCTCGTTGGTCGGCCCGTACAGCATGTCGCGCTCGTGCCGGTCGCGGATGCGCAGCATCTCCTTGCCGTAATCGTCGTAACGGCCGGATTCGCGCCAAAGTTCGGCGGACTGCAGCGTCGGCATGAGAAGCTCGATCGCTCCCGCCCGGTTCTGCTCCTCGCGCACGATTGCGCAGATCTTCTGCAGCACGCGCAAACCGAGCGGCAGCCAGGCGTAGATGCCGGCCGCCTCCTGTCGGATCATGCCGGCGCGCAGCATCAACCGATGCGACACGATCTCCGCTTCCTTCGGCGTTTCCTTGAGGATGGGCAGAAAATAGCGGCTGAGGCGCATGGGGCTTGCTCGGCTATGCGATTTGGGCGGAGCGCGCGGCCCCGCGAAAGCGGCCTTATGGCCCCATAGGCGGGGAAAGGGCAAGCCGCGCGGCCGCTTTCGGGGGCGCGCCCGACGGATCAGGATAGAAGCTTGGCCGCCCGCCCCTTCGCCGCGAGCAGCGAAACCGCCTTCCTGTCGAAAGAGACGAACGTCTCCGCCCCCAGGAAAGCGCCGTCGTAGGCGATCACGCCGTCAGCGAAGTCCCCGCCGGCCTCAAGCATGCTGAGGCCCAATTCGACCGCCGGGCGGTTAAGCACGACATTGCGTGTCTCCATGAGGCGGCGGATCGCAACGCCGATGTCGGAGCGCGAGACCCCGTAGCGCCGGCCGAGAACCCAGACCAATTCGCAAAGCGACTGCAGACTGACTGCGACCATGTCGGCGCTTTCCAGCGCCTCGATTGCGACCGCGCTTTGCGTCGCGTCGTCGCCGACGATCGCGCGGAGCAACACGTTCGTATCGGCGGTGATCTTCATGAACTGCCGGCGCCCGCTTCCGAGCCGCTCTCCGCAATCGCATCGCCGATCTCGTCGATGCTAAGTCGCGCGCCATTGGTACTGCCCTTCAGGAATCCGTGCAACTCGCGGAACGAACGGTTCTGGCGTTCCGCCGTCAGTTCGGCCCGGCCGTCCGGCAGCAAATCCAGACGGATCTTGTCTCCCGGCTGAACCCCGAGGTGCTGCAGCACGTCCTTCCGGAACGTGACTTGTCCCCGGGCGGTGACGGTCAAAGTGGTCATGATCGGTCCAGTTCAAAATCGAGTTGTAATGCATTTTTGCATTACCAACAAGACGTCCCTTCGGCTATGGCTGTCGGGGCGCCGCCTCGACGGGATCGCCAGGCTCGGCTCCGTGCGCCGTCGCGTGGCCAGGTCGCACGATCCTATCATCGAGCGCGGGCGGAGGCAGCGGCGACCAGGGGCGGTTCTGCAACGTCGTGCGGTCTGCGGCGAGCGTGAAGCCCTTGTCGTCGCTCCATGTCAGGCCGACCGCACCGAGCTTCGCCAGGGCCTTCTCGTCGAGCACGAACTTCGCCCCGCAATCGACGTGCGCGGTGAGGGCGCTGACGACAATCTCGGCGCGTCCGCAATCCTCTTCGAAGGCCAGGCGGTCGAGGACGAGGCTCAGGGACTCGCCCTCGGGCAGCGCGGCGACGCAACCGAGCCGGTCGCAGGGCGCGTCCGGGTCGCGCGCTTGCGACGGATCGCGTCCATCGCCGTCGGCGGTGAGCCACTGCTCGGCGGCGAAGGCGTTGAACCGCTTGCCGACGATCATCAGCTTGCCGTCGGCGTCGCGCACCGCCGCCTCATCGCCCGACGGCGCAACGATCACGTCGTACCGCGGCCCGTTCGCCGCGCCGATCAGGCCGACAAGGGCGAACGGAATCGCGCTCGCCCGAAAGGTCCAGGTCCGCCAGATCGTCGCGCTGACGACCGCAAGCGCCAGGAACGGCAGCGCATAGGGCGCGAACGCTTTCAGATGCACGGTCGAGCCGGGCGCCGTGGCGATGAATTTCGCGACCCACAGGATGAACTTGATGCCGGCGCCGACATAAAGCCAGACCGGACCGTCGAGCCCGAGCGGATAGAGCGCCGCGCCGAGCAGCGCGCCCGGCACGGCGAAGAACTCGATGATCGACAGGGTCAGCGGATTGCCGATCAGCACATAGGGGCTGAGATCGTGGAAATGATAGGCCATGAACGACGCCGTCGCGCTGGTCGCGCAAGCGGTCGCGACGAGGAGCGCGACCGGCTTGTGGAAGATGTCATCGAGGAGTCCGCGCGGCGGCGGCCGGCCGCGCTGCGGCAGGTAGGGGTCGGGGTCCGGGTCCAGGCCGGCGAGCCGCGCCTCCATCACCGCGACCAGCGCCGCGACCGCCGCGAACGAGAGCTGGAAGCTGACCCCGAGGATCGTCTCGGGCTCGATCACGATCACAGCCAACACGGCGAAGGCGAGATTGCGCATGGTCAGCGCCCGGCGGTCGAGGATGACCGCGCCGAGCACGATCAGCGTCATCACCAGCGCGCGCTCGGTGCCGACGCGCGACCCTGTCGCGATGTCATAGAGGAACGAACCGGCCATCGCGACGACGGCCGCCCATTTCTTGATCGGATAGTTCAGCGCCAGGGTCGGCGACAGCGCCAGAAGCCGCCGGGCGACGACAAACAGAATCCCCGCCACCAGCGTCATCTGCACGCCGGAGATGGTGATGATGTGAAAGATGCCGGCCTCGCGAATGAGGTCCCTGGCGTCGTTGGACAGAAAGTCGCGCTTGCCGGTCACCATGGCGGCGGCGACCGCGCCCTTGTCGCCGCCGATCACACGGTCGACGCGGACCGCCAGGCGGTTGCGCGCGTGGTCGATCGCCGCCGTGAAGCGCTGGCCAAAGGTCGCGTCAGCGGGCGGCGGCCGAACCTCGATTGTTCCTAGTACCGCTGCACAGTGATTATGACTCTTTGACCGGATAGGCTTTTTTGAGTTTTTCGCGAGCTTTTTCGGTTGTGAAGGTCCAGTCGATGGTCGCGCCTTCGTCGTTTCGACGTTTTTCCCAGGCGGCGATTTCCGAGACGAGGAAGCCCTTGTCCTCAATGCGCCGGTCGAGGCATTGGCCGCGCAGGACGCCGATCTCGATTTCGACCTTGTTCAGCCAACTGGCGTGTTTTGGCGTGTAGTGGAACTCGATCCGCTTGAGGATGCGGCGCGCCTCGTGCGCTGGGAAAGCGTCGTAGAGCGCGCCGGCGGAATGCGTTGAGAGATTGTCCATCACCAAGCGGATGATGGGAGCGAGCGGGTAGTGGAGATCGACCAGATCCCTCATGCACTCGGCGAAGTCCTTGTTGGTCCGGCGGTCGGTGACCTTGACCTTGCGCCAGGGACTGTTGGCGTCGAGGATGATGAAGAGGTTGACGGTTCCGTTCCGGCGGTACTCGCAATCGTAGCGTTCAAGCTGGCCGGGTTTGGCGGGGATCGGGTCTCTGACCTCGCCGATGAGTTGGGTTGGGCTTTCGTCGAAGCAGATCACCGGTCGCAGCGGATCCGGCGGCTCCGCATAGAGATCCAGCACATCCTCCATGCGCGCGACATACTCGCCGTCGACCTTGGGGATGCACCACATGGTTCGACGCCAGGGTTTGAGTTGGCTCTCCGCCAGCCTTCGTCGCACCGTCTCGCGCGAGAGATCGTCGTGATCGGTGAGTTTGACCATCTCATCGGCCAGGAGTTCGAGCGTCCAGCGGGCGCGCCCCGGAGGCGGCGCCGAGCAAGCGGTCGCCGCCAGAAGGGCCGTTTCCTTGATCGAGAGCTTACGTCCGGCTCCCGGACGTGGCTCGTCGCTGAGGGCGCCGTCGAGGTTGCCTTCGACGAAGCGGCGCTTGGTCCGATAGACGGTCGAACCGCTGACCCGAAGCGTCCCGGCGATCCCCTCATCCGAAATCCCCTTATCGGCCGCCAAGAGGATCTGCGCCCGCACAAGTTTGCGCGCCGCTAGCTTGCCGCCCTTGAGCATCCCCTCCAGTTCTTCACGCTCCTCCTGGCTGAGGTCGACCCGATATTTTATGTTCACCTGCGCCTCCGTTGCTCGGGGCGCAGGTGAATCCCTAATGAATCCGAAACTTGACCAAAACCCGGCCGCCGTGAGTCCGACCTTCACCGCCCTTCAGGGTCAGTACCTGGCGTTCATTCACGCCTACACCTGCATCTTCAGACAGCCGCCCGCCGAAGCCGACATGCAACGACACTTCAGCGTCACGCCGCCATCCGTTCATCAGATGGTCGTCACTCTCGAAAGGCTCGGCCTCATCACCCGAAAGCCGGGCATTCCTCGAAGCATCAAGCTCGCGCTCCCTGCCGAAGCCTTGCCCGTCTTACGCTAACTCATCAAACCGTCAGAATCACTGTGCAGAGGTACTAGGCTCGAGCCGACGGCCCCGACCCCGGCGAAGAAGGCGTCGCGGGCGAAGTCGTAGCCGCCCGGCAGCGAGGCGTGCGAAGGCGGCAGCAGGCGCGCCTTGAGCGCCACGTAATCGCCCGCCGCCACGTTGGGCGTTTTTCGCGTGGTGACGCGAATCCGTCGCGGAACTTTCGCGGCCGGCATGCCGTCGGCGCTCGCGACCGCAATCACCATGCGCGCCCCGACCGGCCGCAAGTCCACTTCCTCGACAGTGCCGGTGAGCGACACGATCCGGATGCGGTCGAGGACCGGCGCCGCCACCCGCGCCGTGCGCAGCGACATCGCCAGAAACCCGCCAAACACGGCGGCAAGCGCCAGCGTGACGCCGAAGGCGACCGGACGCGCCCGCGAGAGGTAGGCGACGCCTGAGAAAACCAGGGTCAGCGCGACGGGCGCCCACAAGGCCGGCTCGCTGTCGGCCGTGAGATTGAGCGCGACGCCGCCCATCGCCGCGACCGGCAGCCAGAGAAAGAAGCGCCGCTCCTCGACCTCGCGCGCCAGCGCCTTGTCGAAGATCGCCCGCCATTCGGGCGCCCATGCGCCGGCGCGCGACAGCCCGGCGGCGGCCGCCAGAACGCCCGCGCGCCCCGATGTGCCCATGCGTCACCTTAAGCACGCGGCGCGGTTGGAGGAAAGCCTTCGGCGACGGGATGGGCCGGCGGCTTAAGCGCCGGCCTAGCGGAAGGTGGCCTGAGGGCCGCTATGAGCCGTGGGTAATAGTTGCCATGGCCGCCAGGACGATCAGGCCGAGGACCCAGCCGAGCGCCGCAAGGGCGGTGAAGAAGAAGTCCTGCCGGGGGGTGAAATTCTTCGGCTCGTCGAAGAAGTCCTTGGACTCCTTTTTCAGGTCGACCACCGGGAGAAGCCGATTGACGCTCGCGCCGAAACACCAGAGGGGACCGCGCGCGGCCGCTTCAGGGACCCAGCGGTGCAGAACGAACGCACCGATCAAGGCGAGGCCGATGGCGCAATAGAGCGCGCGGAACATGTATTCGCCGACGCCGTAGCCGGCGCCCCATCGCAAGAGCCAGCGCCACCCGAGAAGGAGCGGGTTCGACCAGCCGATCGTCTGGTCCGCCCGCACCTGCTCGGCGTAGTGAATGTCGTCGGCAGCATCGTGCTCGCCAACCGCGGCGAAAGCGCCCGCCAGTTGCTCGTAGGGCGACGGATGCAAGTCGTCGAGCTCGGCGAAATTGCGCGCCCAAAAGTCCGCGCCGCGCTCGACCATTTCGCTGCCTGAGTCCGCCTCATATCCGCCAAGATGCGCGAACGAGAAGCCGTCGAGACGGAGATGCCTCGGCCAGGAATATTTGTTGTCCGACAGGCTGCCGACATGCGCGTTACGCAAATCTATATGGTCCTCCTCGGGCCGGCGCCAGCCGATCATCGACGTCTTGTCGCCGAACCGCATTTCCCCGGCGATTGATGCGCCTCGCAGGTCCAGATTATCAGCCAAATTGGCGCCTCCAAGGTCCAAATTGGCGCCGAGCTGGGCGAATGGCATGGCAAGTGCCGCATCGGCAAAGATGTTGCGCAGTGAGACTTCGCCAGCGACGCGAAAGCCCCTTGCGGTGACTTCGTCTCCGAAGATCGCGCCGTCGATGACTACCCGGCCTCCAACACTCGCACCGTCTAAAATGACTTTCTTGGTGAACCGGGCCTTGTTTTCATGGTCGGACTTCATCAGTAGCGCCCCGCCCACTTGCAAATCTTCGGCGTTCAGGTCACCGTCGAAAATTGCCCCGTGCAGGTCGAATTGGCCGCCAATCTTCGCCCCACGAAGATTTACGTTCTTAAATATAGCCTTATTTTCGTCGTCTGAGTACATGTACAATGGTCCGCCCACTTGCAAAGAATGGGCATCCAAATCGCCGTCAAAAGTCGCTCCAACAATAGCAATCTCACCAGCGATTTTTGAATTTCTGAGATCAACATACTTCAGAACCGGTTTAATCTTATTTTGAGGCCTAATTAATATGTTGCCACCAACCTCAAGGGAATCAGCTTCCAGATTGCCGTTGAAGTGCACACCGCTCATATCAATTCTTCCTATAACCTTCCCACTCGTCAGATTTACCTTATTGAAACTGGATGTGTTCTTGTCATCGGATAGCATGTACATATCTTGACCGACGTGAAGGTTGTCGGCGTTCAGCGTTCCTTCGACAATCGCGCCGGTCATTGCCAACTGGCCGGTGATCTTGGCGCCGCGGAGGCTCACGTCCTTGAAGCTGGCCTTGTTTTCCCCCTCGGATCGCATGTACATATCCTCACCGACCTGTAGGTTGTCGGCCTCCAGCGTTCCGTCGAAACTCGCGCCGCTCATACTCAATTGGCCGGTGATCTTGGCGCCAACGAGTCTCACAGCCTTGAAGTTGGCCTTGTTCTCGCCCTCGGAGCGCATGAATAAGCTCTGGCCCACCTGAAGGCTGTCGGCGATCAGCGTTCCTTCGACAATCGCGCCGGTCATTCCCAGCTGGCCGGTGATCTTGGCGCCCCGGAGGATCACGCCCTTGAAGCTGGCCTTGTCCTCGCCCCCGGATCGCATGTACATATTTTGACCGACCTGAAGGCCGTCGGCGTTCAAATCGCCGCCGCAGGTCACCGCGGCCAGATTGACGACTCCTGAGATGGTCGCAAGGCTGAGGTTGAGCCAGGATTCGAGGGTCACGCCTCGCAGATTCAGGTCGCCTTTGGAACGGAACTCGTAGCTATCGAAAGCGCCCGAGAGCAGACAGTCTGCGAGGTTGATGAGGCCTTCCGCGTGCGCGTGTTGCAGCGAAACCTCTCCTACAAACTGGTTGCGTTGCAACTGGAGAGGTCGGTCGATCTTTGCAAAGTCGAGTGCGACGTCGCCGACAATCCTCGCGTCGTGAATTTCGACTCCCTTGTAGGTCAACGCGTCGTGGAGCGTCGGCTTGGTGAACAGCTTGACCAGAAAATCGCCGGAAATCGTGCGGCACGCGCCCGGGTCAGCCCAGCCGGGGTCTTCTTCCTTCTTCGGATCGAGAGGTACGCCGCAATGATCGCCAAAGTCGGCGGGAAGACCTTTCGAGATTTGCGACCACGCCCAGCGCTCGGCGCCCGTGAGGTTGGCGTCAGCGGGTTCGGCCTGCGCGAGCGGCATGGCGACGCAAGCGACCAAACTCGCATACGCCAGTGCCCATGCCAGCGACGATCTTTCAGAGAGGACGCTGCGGATCTTGCGCCAGCCCTTTTTCAATCGCGAACTCCGAAGCCGTTGGCGGTGGGAATTCATCCTGATCGACTACATCGATTGCGCAGTTTGGGCACGGTGTAAAGACGGAAGTGGACGAACGTTCGGTGGCGTCCAATTTCGGCGGTGGCGCAATCCGCGTGCACCGCCATAATCTGCGCCTCAAACGGCCCGGCGCCGCGACCGGCAGCGACAGGAAGAACCGCCGCTCCTCGACCTCGTGCGGGAGGTCTCCGTCAAAGGCCTTGCGCCAGTCCGGCGCCCACGCGGCGGCGCGCGCGAAGCCGGCGGTCGCCGCGAGAACGCCGCTGCGCCCCGATGTTGACATGGCGCAACGTAAGCGCACCCCGCGCCGGGAGGAAAGGCCGCCCTGTAGGCCCTCAGCGCCGAAAACCGCTATAATCCCCGACAGCCGGCGCGTGAAGGATGACGCTCATGAAGGACGACAATGCGAGACGACTGCGCGCGAACCGCGTCTACCTCGAGCAGGACGCCTGCGACCTCGCCGATTTCCGCGCCCTCATCGACCGCACGGTCGATCCAACCGCCTACCCTTTCGCCGCCGAAGTCGTGTCGAACACGCTGGTCTATGACGGCGACACGGTTCGCAAGGCCTCAGTCCATCCCGAGACGCGTCGCGAACTGATGGCGGAATGGGCGGAGGCGTTGGCCGATGGCCCCGGCGTCATCATCCGCTCGGCCGTCGCCGACGTCGGCCCGATCGAGGCGGCGAACCGCCATTTCTGGGCGATGATCGAGGCGCAGCGCCAAAAA
This sequence comes from uncultured Alphaproteobacteria bacterium, assembly GCA_963822215.1. Classification (GTDB taxonomy): domain Bacteria; phylum Pseudomonadota; class Alphaproteobacteria; order Rhizobiales; family Beijerinckiaceae; genus Roseiarcus. The sequence continues at coordinate 489,588 of CAWGGX010000003.1, read as the reverse complement.
CCCTCCGGCCACGGCGATCATTTCGCCAAGCCTGGCGCCAACGACCGCATCTGGAACGCGCTGGAAAAGCTCTGCCTCGCCGATCCGGAGACCTTCGCCGCCTATTACGGCAACACGGCAATCGCGCTCGCGAGCGAAGCCTGGCTCGGGCCGCATCACCAGATCACCTCGCAGCTCAACGTCGTCAATCCCGGCGGCGAGGCGCAGGTTTCGCATCGCGACTACCACATGGGCTTCCAGACGGCGGCGGACCTGGAGCGCTTCCCCGCCCATGCCCATCGCCTGTCGCCCGTGCTGACCCTGCAAGGGGCGGTCGCCCATTGCGACATGCCGCTCGAATCCGGCCCGACCCTGTACCTGCCCTTCTCGCAGACTTACGTTCCCGGCTACCTCGCCGCGCTCAGCGACGATTTTCGCGCCGAGTTCGAGGCGCGCAAGATCCAGTTGCCGCTGGCGTGCGGCGACGCCGTGTTCTTCAATCCCGCGGTCATGCACGCGGCGGGCGCGAACCGCTCGAAAGACATCCGGCGGATCGCCAATCTGCTGCAGGTGTCGAGCGCTTACGGCCGAGCGATGGAGAGCGTCGACCGGCTGAAAATGTGTCTCGCGCTCTACCCGACGCTTCGCAAGCTTCTGGCGGCCAACGCGATGTCCGCCGGCGCCGCCGACAACGCCATTGCGGCCTCAGCCGAGGGCTACGCCTTCCCGACCAACCTCGACCGCGACCCGCCGGTCGGCGGCCTCGCGCCGCAAAGCCAGGCGGCCCTGATGCGTCAGGCGCTGGCGGAAAACTGGCCGCCGGACGCCTTCGCCAAGGCGGCCGAGGCGCAGGCCGAACGGAGGCGGACGTGAGCCTTTGCCCGCGCGCCTTCCCTCGGCCCCGGTGGCAGCGGACTTAGCCGCCTTGGTATCGGCCGGACTAATAGGGATCAGCATCCACAGTGCGAAGTAGCTCCGAACACCGATGGCCGACCCGCGACGCGACGCTTGACCGAAGCCGCCTATCCGGCCTGCGGAAGTCGTAGCGTAACGGTCGTGTTTGAGCCGCCCACCAATCGAGAGGTTCGCAGCGGATGATTTGCCGGGTGAGGCTTTGTCGTCGATTCATTTGTCCTTGGAATCTTCCGCCTTCTGCCCGGCCTTCTGCGCTGGCGGTCTTGGCACTTCGGCTTTCGTCTCAGGCCTCGGTTGCTCCGTCTTCGGCTCGGCTTTGGTTGGGTCCAACTTTGCAGGTTCGGTCTTTGGCTCGATCATCATAGGCTCAGGCTTGACCTGCTCGGGCTTCGACTCGGCCTTGGCCGGATCCGGGCTTGGGTGTTCCACCTTTGACTCTGCCTTGACCGGCTTTGCCGCCTCGGGCTTCGCCTCGGCTCTGGCCGGCTCCGGGTTTGAGGGCTCTACCTTCGGCTCGGCCTTGGCCGGCACTGCGGGTTCCGGTTTCGACGCGGTCTTGGGCGGCTCCGGGTTGGTGGATTCTGCCTTCGATTCAGCCTTGACCGGCTCAGTCTTGGGCTCTCCGGTCGCGCTTGTCGTGTGCGTCGCCTGAATTACGCCCTTGCCCTCGAACATCCCCGCCCGAGGGGTAGCCGCGATTGCCGGCTCGCCACGGTTCTCCTTTGAGAAGAGGGCTCAATTCTTGCGCGCGGCCTCAACCTGCTGAGTCTGCAGTTGGGTCGCCGCGACATGCTCTTGTTTCGCGGCAGCCTGCTCTTGCGGAGTCGCCCGCGCTTGAATGCCGCCGGTCCCGCCGTTGTAACTGATGTTGTCGGTTGTATTTTTGACCACGACCGTCTCGTTGTATACGTTCGTCACAGCAACGCTACCGACGTTGTTCACCGCGCTATTGTAAAAGAAGGCGCCACTCTGCCATCTGCCGCCTTGATAGCCGCTGCCCGCGTAGCCGTAACCATAGTTGATCCCGCCGTAGAAACCGACTTGCGACGCCCAATAACCGGGGTAGAAGACGTAGGAGGCATTGTTCCATCCCCAATATCCAGGCGTCCAAAGAAGGCTTTGTTCGGGCGCCTGTACCCAGGTTGCTGGCACCCAGAAGTAATCACTCTGAGATTGATCCCATGCCCAATATCCAGGAACCCAAATGAAACCTTCTCCGGGAAGTGGCGGTTGCTCGTAGATTGGAAGAGGCGGCGGCGCTACGCTCACAACGATGTTTATTGAACTCTGGGCGTGGGCGAAAGTCGCAATCGTCGCAATTGAACAACCGCTCAACATCAGAGCTAGGGTGGAAGATCGAAGAATGCGCATGGAGACCGACTCCTTCTTTAGCATGAACGTGGATTATAGGTTCGTATTGCAAGGTCCGGCGTTCCAACGGTCGGCTTGCAGACTCGACCTCAACGCGGCGATAAGTTGAATGTTCCAAGTTCGCTGCGGGGGATAGCATCGGAAATTACCTACGGTCCTCAGCGCCAACTAGTGGACACGCCGGGACCCCCGCATTGCAACCCGGCCGCGCCCAATCGCTCGCCCTCGTTTTCGCCCGCCTGTTCTTTCCCTGATCCGCTCCGGAATCGCCTGATAATTCCCTGTTCCGGTCGTTTGAAATTCCCTGTTCCGCGCCCGCTCGAGTCCACAACCGGCGGGTTGCAAAGCCGGCAACACCATGACATTGCAGGGCTTCCTGGAAAGGAGCGCCGACCGCGGCGCAAAAAAATTCCCTGCTAGCAGGTGAGCGCTCCACCCTGGTCGAGTTTCCCTCAGGCGATATTCGGCTGATCGATCACCCAGAGCCAGGTTCCGTCGGCCTGCTTCCGGGCCACCTCGGCGGTCACGTCGCCGTTCGGCAGCCGGGTTGAGGTCAGCGCCAGATCGCCGTTGACGAAGGCCGGCCGCTGCTCGCCGAGCTCGAATTTCCGCCCAGCCGCGATCAGGCCGGCATAGAATTCGCGGATCGCCTCTCGGCCCGCGGCGAGCCGCCCGTCCCGCAACGCCATGACGGCGTCCGGCTCGTAAAGGGCGGCCATCCCGTCCGCGTCGCCCTTGAGTTCGCGGGCGATCAGAAGACGCGCCAGATCCTGAGGGTCGCGCACTGGTTCTCCATCTGCCGCAGGGTTCATGCCGAGGCTCCGCGATACTTGGACGGGGTCGTTCCGAAAATGACGCGGAAGCGGGCGTTGAAGGTCGAAAGGTCGCCGAAGCCCGCCTCGAGCGCGATGGCGATGACCGGATCGCGGGTCGCCGCCAGCCGGCGCGCCGCGCGCGCCATTCTCACCCGCAACAGGTAGCGATAAGGGGTCATGCCGATGAGCCGACGGAACGACCGCAGGAAATGATGCCGGCTCAGGCCGGCCATCGCGGCCATGCGGGCAAGGTCGAGCGGCTCGCCCGACCGCTCCTCGATATACCGAAGGACCTCGATCACCCGCCGCGCCTCCCACGACGCCGGGGCGGGCGGCGCCGGCGCGGCGTCGCTCATCGCGCCGACAACCGTCTCGACGACTTCGATCGTCAGCTCTTCGGCGCGCAATGGCGGCGCGCCGGAGCGCAAGCCTTCGATCGCGGCGAAGAGCGGCGTCAGCTTGTCCGACGCGGCCAGCATCGGCTGGGAAAACCGCTTGAGCCGGCCCGACCCGGCGATCTCCGCAAAGGCGTCCTCGCGCAGATTGAACGACACGCATCGGTCGCCCACGCAGTGCCGATGGCCGCATTCATAGCAGGCGCCGCTGTTTCCGAGCAGAATCGCGCCGGGGTAAAGAAGGCTGGCACCGCGCTCGCCGCGATAAGTGAACACGCCCGCAAACACGGCGGATACGCTGAAGCCGCGATGGCGTTCCGCATATGGGCGATCGTCCGGCCCGGCGGCGCAGACGATCTCGCTGACGCTCCACGCCTCCCCGCCCGCGGTGGGTCGCACCGTGGGCGAGCGCAGTTTGGCCTCGGGCGCCGTCGTGCTCATCGGCAGAATGATAGCAATTTTCCCCAAGCCGGCCCATCCCCCGCCGGCTAGGTTCGGCGCGAACCATGACAAGGAGCCTTTCCATGTTCGATCACGTTTCGATTGGCGTTCGCGACATCGCGCGCTCGCGCGCCTTCTATGACGCGGCGCTTCAGCCGCTTGGCTTTACCCGTCTGAGCACAGGCGACGACTCGCTCGGCTACGGCGATGGCGCCGTCCGCCTGTGGATCGGCCTCTCGGAGGCGCCCGTCCCGGCCGATCCGAAGTCGGGCCTGCATTTCTGCTTCGTCGCGCCCGATCGCGACAGCGTGGCGCAGTTTCACGCCGCCGCGCTCGCCGCAGGCGGCCGCGACAACGGCGAGCCGGGACTGCGCCCGGACTACGGCGAAGGCTATTATGCAGCCTATGTCGTCGACCCCGACGGCTATAGGCTCGAAGCCCTGCGACTGGGAGTGTGAAGGCGATGGCGACTGTACGAACCTCGCTGGACACCGCCGCATCCGCCGAACAGGTATGGACGGTCATTCGCGATATTGGCGCTGTGCATACGCGCCTGGCGCCGGGCTTTGTCACCGACACGCAACTCGAGCCAGGCGCCCGCGTGGTGACTTTCGTCAACGGCATGATCATCCGCGAACCGATCGTGACGATCGACGACGAAGCGCGACGGCTGGTGTGGACCGCCGAAGGCGGATGGACATCCCACTACAACGCGTCGCTGCAGGTTTCGGCGCGAGCCGACGGCGGCGCGACCGTCGTCTGGGGGCTGAAGGCCCATCCGTGTAAAAGCGCACGCTAAGGAGGGCCAATTTCGGGTTTTGGGAGTTGATTTCGGCATTTTTGGCTGCTCAGGGCCGCGCGGGGCCGGTTTGTTGCGTGCAATAATGGCGTGCAATGAGGATTGCACGCTATAACGCGGCTCGGAGTGGCATATTGCACGCAATAAACGGGGAGTCTAACGTGGGGGATGACTTTGCGTGCAATACATGCAGTCGACCAAAAATCCTCAACCGAGCCGGAATGGATGGCGGCCTTCCTGCTCAGTCTGGAGCGGGACGATCTCGCGCCGGCGACCGTGCGAGGTTACCGCTACGATCTTCGCCATTTCCTCGCCTGGCGCCGTACGGTCCAGGACGGGGCCTTCGTCATCCAGGATCTCGCTGAGCATGACCTGATCGCCTATCGGCAGCACATGGTCGCCGCCGGTCGGCGGCCGGCCGCGATTAACCGCCGGCTGGAAGCGCTGCGCCGATTGTGCCGATGGGCGCGCGGGACCGGCGCCCTGACGTCGGACGTCGCGCACGGGGTCCGGCCGGTGCGCGCTGTGCGTGATCGCCAGCCTGTTGGCCTGGCCGATATCGAGGTTCACGCCATTCTGCGCGCCGCCGGCGCTTCCTCCCACGGGTTGGCGGCGCGTAACTATGCGATGGTGCAACTGATACTCCAGGCCGGCCTGAGGGTCGGCGAAGTCGCTGCCTTGCGGATCGCCGACATCACCATGAACGATCGATCCGGCAGCGTCCGCATCCGACACGGCAAGGGCCTCAAGGCGCGTGAGGCGCCATTGAACGCAACGGCCCGGCGCGCGCTCAAGCGGCATCTCGAACGTCGCCAAGCTTCCGGCAAAGATGCGCCGCTGTTTATCAGCAGCCGCGATACGGCGATGCCGGTGCGCACTATCCAAGCCGTCATCGCCAACCTTGCCCGTAGAGCCCGCCTGAAGCGGGTAGCGGTGTCGGCGCATACGCTGCGCCATACCTTTGCGCTTGGCTATCTGCGCGACAATCCTGGCAAGCTGGTCGAACTCGCCAGCCTGCTGGGCCATGAGTCACTGGACACGACCGCCATCTATACGCGACCCTCACGCGACGACCTCGCGGCGGATCTGGAGCGGTCCCACCTCAATGCCGACGGATGATCTCTCGCCCCCGATGACGCCAGCCCGTCAGCGCCAGGCGGTTCCAGCCGACCCGGGCGAGGACGAACTCGCGCGGTATTGGAGCCTGACGGCGTCAGATTTGGCCGAGATCATTCGGTGCCGCGGCGACGACCATCGCCGAAGGTTCGCGTTGCAGCTGTGCATGCTTCGCGCCCATGGCCGCTTTCTCGACGATTACCGGCGGGCGCCGATCAAGATCGTCAACCACCTCTCGCGCCAGCTCAATCTGGCGCCGGTTCTGCACCTCGACCCGCCTGGCCGCGCGCAGACCGAGCGCGCCCAGGCGCTGCGTATCCGCCGCCATCTCGGGCTGCGCAGCTTCGACCGGCAGAGCGGCGCCGATCTGCGCGAATGGCTGCGTCAGGGCGCCATCGAGGGCCGCACTGCGGCCGAGCTCATGGCGCGGGCCGAAGACAGACTGCGGGCCTCTGGGATCATGCTGCCGGCGGTCAGCACGCTCGAGCGGCTGGTCGCATCCGAGGCGGCGCAGGCCACGACCCAGCTCTACGATAAAGTCTCCAGCCGATTGTCGGAGCCCTTGCGGGTAGCGATCGACATCCTGGTCGAGGTGCCGGAGGGAGACGCGCGCTCCAGCCTGTTTCGCCTCAAGGACTTTCCTAGATCGGCCAAGGCCAAGGTGATCAAGGGCGATATCATTCGCCTGCGCCTGATCGAAGATCTGCTCGACACCGGGGCCAAGGCGGACACCGGGCTGGACGATCTCGACCCGGGGATTGTACGCCAACTTGGCCAGCTCGGCCGCCGCTACGATGCCGGCGACCTGCGCCGCTTCGCCAAGCCTAAACGCGACGCCCTGGTCGCCTGTTATTTGACCGAGGCGCGCAAGACCCTGCTCGACCAGATCGTCGAGATGAACGACCAGTTCCTGACCGGAATGAATCGCCGATCGCGCACCTCCGTCGAGTTGCGCCGCAAGAGCCTACGCCGCCGCGCCCGCGACGGGCTGCAACGCCTGCTCGGCGCGGTCGATGCGCTGGTGGCGGCCGACGGCGCGCAAACCGTCACCGACTTTCGTGAAGCGCAGGACGCGCCTGCGTTGATCGAGGCCGCCATCGCCTGCCGGGCCTATGAGCGGCTGGAGGCGCGCGGACATCTCGACGCCATGCTCGCGCGCTACGCCACGCTGCGCCAGTACCTGTCGGCCTTCCTTGGGCTGCCGTTCCAGGCGGCCGCCGGCAGTGAGACCCTGGTTCAGGCGATCGAGGTCCTGCGAGCGCTCGACGCCGGCACGCGTGGTGCGCTGACGACGGACGATCCGCATAGCTTCGTGCAGGCGGACTGGCGGCCCCATCTCGTCACCGCCGGCAAACTCGACCGCGCCATCTGGGAGATCTCGTTGGCCTTCGCGGTTCGCGACGCCTTGCGCGCCGGCAGCTTGTACTTGTCCAAGAGCCGCGACCACGTCTCCTTCTGGAACCTGGTCTATGATGACCGCAACTGGCGCCAGACCCGCGAGCAGGCCTATCAGCGCCTTAATCTACCAACCGACGGTCAGGAATTCCTGACCCGGATCACCGCCGAATTCGACAAGGTGGCGCGGGCCGCGGAACGCGGCCTGGCCAGCAACCGCTTCGCCACGATCCGCGATGGCAAACTCAAGCTCAAAAAGCGCGACGCCTTGCCGATTTCGCGGGTGCTGCGTGAGCTGCGCGCCACTATTGGCGCCAGCCTGCCGCGCGTGCGCATCGAGGACCTGCTGCAGGACGTCGATGAATGGTCCAGCTTCACCAACGCTTTCCAGCCGCTTGGCGGCTATGAGCCACGCGGCGGCGACCCGCATCGTTCACTGCTCGCCACCCTGATCGCCCATGGGACCAACCTTGGCCTCGCCGCCATGAGCCAGAGTGTCGACAGCGTCACCGCCGAAACCCTGCAGGACACCAGCCGTTGGTTCCTGCGCGACGCCACCCTCAAGGCCGCCAACTCCATGCTGGTCGATCACCATCATGGCCTGAAGCTCAGCGGCCTCTGGGGCGATGGCCGCCGATCCTCTTCCGACGGCCAGCGCTTCGTCGTGGAGCGCAAGAGCCTGCTCGGCAGCGTCTATCCGCGCTACTTCGGCTACTATGATCAGGCGCTTCAGATCTACACGCACACATCCGACCAGCACAGCGTCTATGCCACCCAGGTCATCTCATGCGCGCCGCGCGAGGCGGGCTACGTGCTTGGTGGCATCCTCGACAATGACACGGTGCTGGCGATCCGCGAGCACACCTCCGACACCAACGGCTTCACCGAACATCTGTTCGGCCTCTGCGCCCTGCTCGGGATCACCTACATGCCGCGGCTGAAGGACCTGCCCGACCAGGTGCTCAGCCGCATTGATCGTGATGCGGACTACGGCGCCCTGCAGCCGCTGCTGCCTGGCAGCATCAACTTGGCCCTCATTCTCGAACAATGGGATCAGCTGGTGCGCCTCGCGGCGTCGTTGAAGGACCGTCTGACCCCGGCGCACGTCATCATGCAGCGCTTGATCAACACCAATGCGTCGGACCGTCTCGCCGGCGCCCTCAGCCAGCTTGGGCGGCTGATGAAGACGCTGCACATCCTGCGCTATATCCAGGAGGAGCCGCTCCGTGACGCCATCCAGCTGCAGCTCAATCGCGGCGAATTTCGCCACATCCTCGCCAAGTGGCTGTTCTTCGCCAATCAGGGCGGCTTCCGCTCCGGCGACTACGAAGAGGTGATGAACAAGGCCAGTTCGCTGAGCCTGCTCTCCAATGCCGTGCTGGTCTGGAATACCGTCCACATCGCCAGCATCGTCGATCAGCTGCGCGCCGCTGGGCACGAAGTGCGTGACGGGGATCTGGCCCGCGTCTCGCCGCTGGCGCACGCCCACGTCATCCCCAACGGCAGCTACTTCCAGTCTCCCCGCCGGCGCGCCCAGGCGACGCCGCAACCCGTCATGGCCTGAGTCAGAGGAGCCCTCGCATGCCCGATGCCGACCCAGTGAACTGGCAGCCCATCAGCCAGATGCCCCTCATCGCCAGCATGATCGACGGCGCACTCGATGACACCCGGGACCACGTAGGGACGCTGAGCGAGGCCCGTGACCGGTCCCATGTGTTGGATGACGCTACGATCGACCGGGTCGAACGGGTTCACAGCGAGCAGCTGGAGTACATCGATATCTACGACCAGCAGATCAGCCGCTGGCGAACCGAAAAGCCCTCGGTGGATCGAACACGCAAACTGGACCAGATGGAGGAACAGAACCAACAGCTGCGGGCCGTGACCATGGAAGTCCTCGCCTTGGCCGGCGAGCTACGCAAGGGTTCGATCGACCGCATTATGGAAATGAGCGACCTCGAACTCGGCCTTAAGGCGCTCCCAGGCGGTCGATCAGCCGGCCGGCGCTAACCCCACTCGCAACATTGCGTGCAATACGCTACCGTGCGCTTTTACATGGATGGGTCTTCCGCCCCGTCTGGGTCGCCGACTTCCTCCCGGACGACGTCAAACCGCAATTGGTGAGAGCGCTTGAGGCCGGCACGCGGGCGATGAAGCAGTCGCTTGACGCGCTCGCACAGTGACCGGCCTTAGCCGCTCGCCGCGCAATCGCTGAGCGCCGCGCGGAGCTGCGCCTCGAGCGGCCCGGCGCCAGGGGCGTAGGAGCCATCGAGCGCCGCCGTGCCGATGGTGAAGGCGTCGGCGCCGGCGGCGCGGATCGCGGCGACCCGCTCCGCGCCATCGATCGAGCCCGCGACCACGACCAGCCCCTCGTCTCCCCATCCGCGCCGGCAGGCCGCGACAAGGTCGAGCGGCTCGGCCTCCGTCGCCCGATAGGCGAGAATGTCGACGCCGGCGCAGCCGAGCCCGGCAAAGGCGCGGCAATGCGCCTCCACCTCGCCCGGCGACCCGCCGAGCTTGGTCGGATGGCCGTCCGGCTTGCCGGCGAAGGGCAGATAGCGGGTTGCGCTGCCCCGCAGCAGCCGTACGCCCTCCTCGGCGCCGACCCCGCCCATCAGGAAGTCGACGCCGAGCTCGCGCCCGAGAGCAATCGACCGGAGTTCGTCGTCGCGCGAAGTCGACACGATCTCCATCCACACCGAGGCGCCGGCGTCGCGAATGGCCGCTGCGAGCCGCCGCAGCGTCTCCGGCGCCGCCCCGACGTCCTTGAAGCCGATGTGTTTCAGACCTATCGGCCGTACGGTCTCGACAATCTCGAGCGCATTGGCGACGGTCGAGTCGTCGCGCGTCAACATGAAAATGAAGTCCATCGCCGCGCCCCGGACGCTTTCATGCGCCGCAACAGCCTAACACCGCCCGCAACGCGAAGGGAATGCGACGCGAACGCGCAAGGCCGGCGCCCTGTAGGGCGGGGTCGGCGACCCTGCCCCGGCGCGCTCCAAAGGGAGTTCGCCAGAACGCCCGTCTTGCGACGGGCTATGGAGCGCGCCCTACAACGCCTTTGCCCCGCCGCCCCCGTCTGCTAGACACGCCGGCTCGCTTTTCCCGTCCTCCCCTTCCGAGCTTTTCCCCCGATGTCCAACGTCGTCACCCGCTTCGCGCCCTCCCCGACCGGCTTCCTGCATATCGGCGGGGCGCGCACGGCGCTGTTCAACTGGCTCTACGCTCGGCGCTTCGGCGGCACGTTCCTGTTGCGCATCGAGGACACCGACCGCGAGCGGTCGACTGAGGCCGCGGTCGACGCCATCCTCGACGGCCTCAAATGGCTCGGGCTCGACTGGGACGGCGAGGCGATCAGCCAGTTTTCGCGGGCCGACCGCCACCGCGAGATTGTCGAGGAGATGCTGGCCAAGGGGGCAGCCTACCGCTGCTACGCCAGCCCCGAGGAGCTCGAGGCGATGCGCGAGACAGCGCGGCTCGAGGGCAAGCCGATGCGCTACGACGGCCGCTGGCGCGACCGCGACCCCTCCGAGGCGCCCCCCGGCGTCGCCCCGGCCATCCGGCTCCGCGCGAGCCAAGAGGGCGAGACGGTCATCGACGACAAGGTGCAGGGCAAGGTGACCTTCGCCAACAAGGACCTCGACGACCTCGTGCTCCTGCGCTCGGACGGCAACCCGACCTTCAATCTCGCCGTGGTGGTCGACGACCACGACATGGGCGTGACCCATGTCATCCGCGGCGACGACCATTTGACCAACGCCGCCCGCCAGACCCAGATCTATCGGGCGCTCGGCTGGGCGACGCCGGTCTGGGCGCATATCCCGCTGATCCACGGGCCGGACGGGGCGAAGCTCTCCAAGCGCCACGGCGCGCTCGGCGTCGACGCCTATCGCGCCATGGGCTACCTGCCGGCGGCGTTGCGCAATTACCTGGTGCGGCTCGGCTGGAGCCAGGGCGACAAGGAGTTCTTCACCACCGACGAGATCATCGCCGCCTTCGACCTGCCGGCGATCGGCCGCTCCGCCTCGCGCTTCGACTACGCCAAGCTCGAGAATATGAACGGTCACTTCATGCGAGCCGCGAGCGACGACGAGCTGTTCACGGAATTGGTCGACACCCTGCCCTATCTGCCTCATGGCCCTGAGGTTTTGGCGAAGCTCGAGGGGGCGAAGCGGGCGCAACTGCGCGCCGCGATCCCGGGCCTCAAGGAGCGCGCCAAGACCCTGGTCGAACTCCTTGACGGCGCTGGCTTTCTGTTCGCCGAGCGGCCGCTCGTCCCGGACGCAAAGGCGTCGGACATTCTGGCCAAGGGGGGGCGGGCCCATCTCAAGGCGCTGCTGCCGAGAATGGCCGCCGCCGCGTGGGACGGTCCGGCGCTGGAAGCCGTCGTGCGGACTTACGCGGAAGAGACCGGCTTGAAGCTCGGCGCCGTCGCCCAGCCGCTTCGCGCGGCGCTGACCGGTCGCTCGACCTCCCCCGGCATTTTCGACGTCCTGACCGTGCTCGGGCGCGAGGAAAGCCTCGGGCGGATCGAGGACCAGGCGGGCGCCTAGTCGAGCGCAAGCCGGCGCCAAGCCAATGCGGTGCCGGCGCCAGGTCCGCGCCAACTCCAACCCTTGTTAAGGCGGATCGGACAGGAGAGCCGCCGTCTGGGCCAGCGGACAGAAACCTTGACGTCATGTCCTGCCGCCGCCCGTCCTCATTTGCGCCATCGGTCAAGCGTAGCTTTAGCGTGTGGAATTGTCAGCGGATTCGCCGCATCGGACAGCCAGGCGCTTGTCCGGCGCCGGGGCCGGCGATAATTTCGGTGCGAAATTCCTGTGGGGAAGTGGGCAATGAGCGGGACTTTGGCCATCGTCAGCCGTCGAACGGGTTTGCGCGGGATAAAAGCGGCGATCCCGCTCGTGGTCGTCCTCTCCTTCGGCCTCGGTTTTCCCGCCAATGCCATGTCGCCCATGCTGCAAGGCTGGCTCGCCGTGAACAGTCAGTGCAAGGGCGGCCAAGCCGACGATCCCAAGACGCAAAAGGCCTGCGCGAAGCGCGATGAACTCAGCGCCAGACTGAAGCACAGGGGTTGCGAATACCAGGAGGATGGCGACTGGTGGAAATGCCGGCATTAGGGCGAGACGGCTTCGGTACAGGGGGGTCCCTTCTCCCCCGCGCGCGGGGAGAAGGTTAGGATGAGGGGCGGGGCGAGCGCCCGCGGCCAATCGCCAAGGCCCCCTCACCCCGGCCCTCTCCCCGCAAACAAGCGGTGAGAGGGGGCGCGCTTGACCACGCCGGCCTTGACACTCTCGTCGCGAAGCAGGAGGCGGCGGCGAGAACGTTCCGCGTGAGCGCGAAGGGAGAAGAACCATGCCGGAGGAGCCCCTTCCAAACGGGATCACGCCCGAAACGCTCACGATCTCGCTTCGCCGCGCCGGCGCGCTGACCGGAACACGGGTGGCGAACGTGTCCGTAGAGCGTGCGTGGGCGACGATCCTGTCGCGCATCGTACGAATTCGGCTCGCCTACGAAGGTGCGGTCGCCGACGCGCCGACGAGCCTCATCGTCAAGACAGGACTGCCGGAGCGCTTGTCGAAAGGCTGGAGCGGCGGACGCCAGGAAATCGCCTTCTACCGCGACGTCGCAGCCACGACGCCTCCGGGCGTTCTCCCGCGATGTTTCGAGGCCGAATACGACGAAGAGACCAACCATTGGCGGCTCGTTCTCGAGGACCTCGGCGATTCCCATAAAATCGTCACTCAATGGCCGCTTCCGCCTGGTCTCGAGGATTGCAAGACGATCCTGCGGGCTTGGGCGCGCTTCCATGCGCACTGGTGGGACAACCCGGGTTTGGGAGTTCTCGATCGGCCGCTGGGGCGACGTCGCGGGCGTCGAGCAATTCCTGCGCCGCCTCGGCGACAAGATCTCAGCCTTCGCCGACCGCATGGGCGACCGCCTGCCGTCCGAACGCAAGCGCCTCTATGAGCGGTTGGTCGATCGGGCGCCTGGGCTGTTTCAGCGCTACGACAGCCGACGCAACGTCACGATTGCCCATGGAGACGCCCACGTTTGGAACTGTTTCCTGCCGAAGGACGGCGGCGACGATGTCCGTCTGTTCGACTGGGACAGCTGGCGGCTCGGCATCGGGTCGGAGGACCTGGCCTACATGATGGCCGTGCACTGGTATCCCGACCGCCGCCGCGCTCTGGAGGCGCCGTTGCTCGACGCGTATTTCGCCGAGCTCGCCGCGCGCGGCGTTTCGGGCTACGGCCGGCGCACGCTGGACGACGATTATCGCTTCTCCGCGCTCTGGGGCGTCACGATCCCAGTGTGGCAGGCCGAAGGCGGGATCCCGCCGGTGATCTGGTGGAACAACTACGAGCGCATCTGGCTCGCCTTCGACGATTTGGGCTGTCGAGACTTGCTTGAGTAGGGCGAACCTATGTTCATCCCGCCGCAGGCGCGCTCAAGCGAAAACACGGCAACTCGTCCAGAGTGCGAGCGCGATGAACAGGACGCCAAGCCCACGGCTCACGCCTTGGGCCGCCGATGTCGACATGAACCGTTGGCGACCCTTGGCGGCGGCCAACGCTAGCGAACCATAGATCCCGAACTGCGTCGCCACGGTGAGACCGCCGAAAACGAGAGCCTGCGCCCACAGCGGTCCATATTCCCGGCGCATGAATTGTGGGGTAGACGGTCAAGATGAACAGATAGGCCTTTGGGTTGAGTAGGCAAGTGGCGACGCCTTGGCGAAAGGCGGCGGCCGGCGAACGCGTTCGAACGGACTCGACGGCGCCTTCGCTCACATCGCCGCGCAACAAGCTGAAGCCGATCCACCCCATATACGTCGCGCTCACCAATAGCATGACAGCAAAGAACTTGGGCGCCGCCGCGAAGAGCGCCGCCACGCCGGCGAAACCAATCAATGAATGGCCGACGCCGCCCAGAATAACGCCCGCCAAGGTCGCCAAGCCCGTCTGCGCGCCGCCCCGCAGCGTGTGAGCGACAATCAGCGCCATGTCCATGCCCGGCAGAGCTATGATGCCGACCAGCATGACCATGAACAGCCAAAGACTTTGCCAATAGGACATCTTGCGCCTTCGTTTCATTTGGCGAACGAAGCGCGCTATATCAGGGCGCAACTGACAGCCCTGTGGCAACAGTGTCGCGGAAAGACCTCAATTGCGCAAAGCCTCGCGCTTGTTCGAGATCATTCAAATTCTGAGGTTGGCGCGCCGGCCGACGACGGCCGCGGAGATCGCGCGAAGACTCGAGGTGGCGCCCCGTTCGGTCTATCGCGATATCGCGGCGCTTCAGGCGATGCGCGTGCCTATCGAGGGCGAGCGGGGCTTGGGGTATATTTTACGCCCGGGCTTCAATTTGCCGCCGTTGATGTTCACTGTCGAGGAGATCGAGGCCGTCGTTCTGGCGGTAGGCTTGCTCGACCGCACCGGCGACGGCGAACTCAAAGAGGCCGCGCAGCGCGTCTCCAACAAGATCGCGAGCGCATTGCCTGAGCCGTTGCGCCGATGGCTGGAGGCGAGCGCGTTGCACGCCTGGGGCGGCGTGGCCCCGGCGCCTGAAAATCTCGACCTCGCGATCTTGCGGCGGGCCATTCGCGAAGAGCGCAAGCTCAAGATCGACTATCGCGACGCCGAGGGGCGCGAGACGCACCGCGTCATCTGGCCCGCCGCGCTGATCTATTATTCAGACGCAGTGAACCTTGTGGCGTGGTGCGAGATGCGACAGGCGCTGCGCCATTTCCGTGCCGAACGCATCCGGGTCTGCGAGGCGCTTGACGCTCATTTCAAAGGCGAGGGGGACGGCTTGCGGCGTCTATGGACGAGCGGTTGGGAACGTCCGCCGCCGCACGGCCCAGCGAACTAGGGAAGCATTTCCAGAATTCGAATCATATTCTGCCGATTGAATTCCAACATTTCGGACGCGAGGGGCCAGGGCCGCGAACGTGAAGTTTCAAGGACTCGATGGACGAAAGAAAGACGCTCTTTGCACGAGCGGCGCGGCGCGCTCTCATCGGACCGCGCGCAAGGGCAACCCTCGCCGGCTCGGGAAGGGAATCCTGGCCGCGCGTTTGCAACCCGGCCGCGCCCGGTCTCGCGCCCCGTTTTCGCCCGCCTGTTCTTTCCCTGTTCCGCTCCGAAAGCGCCTGATAACGACCTGTTCCGGACGTTGGAAATTCCCTGTTCCGCGCCCGATCCGGCCTGCAAGCGATGGGTTGCAAAGCCAACAACGCCATGACATTGCAAGGCTTTCTGGAACGGAGCGGCGATCGCGGCGCAAAAAAATTCCCTGCTAGCAGGGAATTCGGATCGGCGGCGGCGGACCGACGAGCGAGACGATTTTGAGCCGAATAAGCCTTCGCCCTCGATCAACATTGCGTTAGGGTCGTTGGCTTCGATTGTGTTCCGATACGGAATGAGACAAGCTTTGCGTCGGTTCGGCCGGCGGTGAATTCCCGACGCCCCATTCGCAAGGAACAGTCGATGGCGCTCAGGATGGTTTTGCTGACCGGTTGCGTCCTGGCCTTCAGTCCAGCCCTGGCGGCGGAGCCTGTTCGCATCGGCGTCACCACAATCCTCAGCGGACAGTACGCCGACCGGGGGCAAAGCGAGCAATATGGCGTCGAACTGGCGCTGCAGCGCGTCAATGAGGCCGGCGGGGTGCTGGGGAGGCCGGTGGAGGCGTTTTACGGCGACAACGCCGCGGATCCCGCGACGGGAGTCGCCGCCACGAAAAGACTGATTGAGGAACAGCATGTTCCGGTGCTGCTGGGCGCGCTCTGGACCCCGGTCACCCACGCCATCATGCCGATCGTTGCAGAGGCGAAAGTGCCTCTGGTCATCGACATTTCAGCAGGACAAGACTTCGTCGACGCTTCCGGAGTTGGCGGCAACGACTACGCCTTCAAGACAATTCCGTCCGACCGCGACATCGCCGTCGGCCTCATGGGCTGGCTCAAGGGCCAGGGCGTCCGCAGCGTCGCGATCGTCAGCGACGACAACCCGTTCAACCACGCGAACGCGGACAGCATGGAGAAGGCCGCGACTGCGGCCGACATCAAGGTTCTGGCCAACGATACGATCGCCAAGGACACAAAGGACCTTGCTCCGTTGCTCGGGCGGCTCAAGGCGCTTGCCCCTGACCAGATCGTGACGTTGCTCAGCGCTTCGACAGCGCCGTTCTTTCGCGCCTATGAGCAGTCCGGCTGGAAAGTTCCCATCACCGGACGCATCGATTTCTCCCTCGCTTCAGGCGCGGTGTCGTTGCAATTCCTCGCTTCCGGCGGACTGGACGGCGCCACGAGCATCACGGTCTTCAACCCTTTGATCGAAACGCCGGGCGTGCAGGACTTCGTTCAGGCTTACCGCGCGAAATATGGGATCATGCCGACCCAGCGCTCGTTCTTCGCCTATGAAGCGACCAATCTCGTTGTCGATGCCATCCACCGTGCGAACTCTGACAAGCCCGAGGCCATTCAGCGGGCGCTCAAAACCACCGCGATGCCATCGTTGCTCGGCGGAACTTATGCAATGGACGACCACAATCATCCCCACACCCCGATGCAAATCATCGGCGTGCGTGGGGGAAAGACGAGTGTGACGGCTCAGGTTGGCGGCTGAAGCAAGGGGGCTGGTCAGGCTGCGCGGCGCGCTCCGATCGTTTGCAGCACCGCCCGCGCCGCGTGGACGCTCGGAGCGTCGCCGTCGGCGAGGCGCATCGCCGCGTCGAGCCGCGCGAGCCCTTCGACCTGAGCCTTGCGCTCGGGGCCGTCGCGCACCAGCGCCGCGAGTTCGGCGGCGAGCGCCGCCGGATTGCAGTCGCGCTGCAGCTTCTCCGGGATCGTCCGGTCGGCGAGGATCAGGTTCGGCAGCAGAATCGAAGGGACCTTGATCAGGTATTTGAGCTGCTCCTCGACCTTTCCCACCTTGTAGGCGCCGACCAGCGGCACGCCGGCGAGCGCAAGTTCGAGCGTCACCGTGCCGGAGGCGGCAAGCGCGGCGCGCGCCGTGTGGAACGCCTCGAGCCTGGCGGCCTCGCCGAGCACGATCCTCGGCGCGACCGGCCACAGCGCGGCCCGCGCCCTGACCTCCTCCTCGATATGCGGCAGCGTCGGCAGGATCGCCTCAAACGGCCCAATCGCCTCGCGCAAAAGCCCAAGCGCCCCGCCGAAATCCGCCATCAGCCGGCGGATCTCGGACCGGCGCGACCCCGGCAGCACCACAAGCACGGGCGGCTCGGCGTTGCGACGGCGCGCCTCGTCCGGGTTCGGCCTCAGCTCGGCGAGCCGCTCGATCAGCGGATGCCCGACATAGACACAGCGCGGGCCGCCGAGCCGCACATAGGCCTCGGGCTCGAACGGCAAAAGGCCGAGCACGCAGTCGACATAGGCAAGCATCTTTTTGGCGCGGCCTGGCCGCCAGGCCCAGACGCTCGGGCTGACGTAATCGACGACCGGCAGATCGGGCAGCGCCTTGCGCACCCGCCGGGCGACGCGATGGGTGAAATCCGGGCTGTCGATGATGACCAGCGCGTCCGGCCGCGCCGCGACGATCGCCTCGGCGGTCTCGCGGATGCGCTTGAGCACGGTCCGCAGACGGGCGATCACCGGCAGAATCCCCATGACCGCGATGTCGCTGATCGGGAACAGGCTTTTGAGTCCCTCGGCCTCCATCGCCTCGCCCCCGACGCCGGAGAACGCCACCCCCGCCGGTTGGGCCTCGCGGAGCGCGCGCATGAGCTTGAAGCCGAGCTGGTCGCCGGAATGCTCGCCCACGACCAGCGCGATGCGCAGCGGCCCGAACGGTTTGGCGCTCACGCGGAGAAGCCGGCGACGAACAAGTGAGCCGCGTCGGCCTCGCGCACGCACTGGTCGCGCCCGGCGATGAGGACGGCGCCGGCGGCGAGGGCAACCCCGCGCAAGTTCGCCCGCGCTGCGCCCGCGATCGTGTCGGGGCCAATCGCCGGCATGTCGAGCCGCAGGTCCTGCCCGCGCTTCGGCGTCTTGACCAGCACGCCTGCGGGGCCGCTGTGGCGGAGACGGCCGCTCTCTCGCATCTCGGCCACCCGCTTCAGCATCGCGTCGGTGCCCTCGGCCGCTTCGATCGCCAGCACCCGGCGCCCCGCCACGACTGCGCACTGGCCGGCGTCGAAATCGGACAGGGCGGCGATGAGCCGGGCGCCGAAGGCGATGTCGGCTTCGTCCTCACGCGAAGGCGCGCGCGCGCCGAGCGGGCCGGCGGACGCGACGAGGCGCGGCGCGATCTCGTGCGCGCCGACGATGCGGACGCCCTCGCGCTCGAAGATCGCCGCGAGGCCAACGAGCAGGCCGTTGTCGCCGCGGCGAAACAATTGAGCGAGCTCGGCCGCGCGTCTGACCGCGCCCCAGTCGAGCCGCAGGTCGGAAATTTCCGGACGGGTGATCGCGCCGACCATCGCCATTTCGCCGACGCCGCGCGCCTTCAGCGCGCCGAACAGTTTTCCGACCTCCCCCATCCGCACCCAGACATGCGGGTAGCCCTCGATGGCCGGATCGGACGAACCGACGACGCCGATCAGGAACGGCTCGCGCCCGGCCCGGCGGGCGTCGGCCGCGACCTCGAGCGGAAAGGTGCCGGCGCCGCACAGGATGGCGAGCGGCGAGGCCCCAACCGCGGCCGCCGGCCCACCGGCCGGCGCGCTCACGCCTCTTCGCCCTTGCCGTTGCGCGGAACGCAGATCGCCCGGTCGCCGCCTTCGCGAAGGAACGCGACGATCTGCTGCGCCGCCTCTTGGTCTGGGAAGGCCTCGGCGACATCGCCGAGGCGCTCCTTGAGCGTTCCCTGGCCGAAAAACAGCATCCTGTAGGCGCGCCGGAGTTCGTGGATCGCCTCGTGCGAGAACCCACGCCGCTTGAGGCCGACGACATTGAGGCCGGCGAGCGCGGCGCGGTTGCCGAGCGCCATGCCGAACGGGATGAGGTCGTGCTCGAGCCCGGCAAGGCCGCCAACGAACGAATGCGCGCCGATGCGGACGAACTGGTGCGCCGCCGCGCCGCCGCCGACAATGGCGAAATCGCCGACCTGCACATGGCCCGCAAGCATCACGTTGTTGGACAGGATGACGCCCTCGCCAACCCGGCAGTCGTGGGCGACATGCGCGTTGGTGAGAAACACGCTGCGCGGCCCGACGATCGTCTCCGAGCCGCCGCCTTCGGTGCCGGGGTTCATGGTCACGTGCTCGCGGATCAGACAGCCCTCGCCGACCACCAGCCGGACCGACTCGCCGCGGTATTTGAGGTCCTGCGGCTGGTGGCCAATGGCCGCGAAGGGAAAGATGCGCGTGCGCGCCCCGATCGTCGTGTCGCCGACAAGGCTAACGTGCGAGACCAGCCGGACGCCGGCCCCGAGCGTCACCTTCGGCCCGACATGGCAGAACGGTCCGATCTCGACGCCGGCGCCGAGCGTCGCGCCGTCCTCGACGACCGAGCTTGGGTGGATGGCGGCGCTCATTCGCGCACCAGCATCGCCGAGACCTCGGCCTCGCAGACGAGGACGCCGTCCACCCTCGCCTCGCCGCGGAACCACCACATGTTCCGCTTCTTGGCGGTCCGGGTCATGTGGAACCTGACCTGGTCGCCGGGCACGACGGGCTTGCGGAACTTCGCCTTGTCGATGGTCATCAGATAGACCACGCTCGGCGCGCCCCCGCTTGGCTGCGAGGCGACACAGAGGGCGCCGGCAGTCTGGGCCATCGCCTCGATTAGCAACACGCCGGGCATGACGGGGCGACCGGGGAAGTGGCCCAGGAACTGAGGCTCGTTCACCGTCACGTTCTTGATTCCGACGCCATACTCGTCGGCGCGCGCCTCGACGATCCGATCGACGAGCAGGAACGGGTAGCGGTGCGGCAGCAGCGTCAGGAGCTTCTGAATGTCGTAGCTTTCGATGACCTGGCTTGTCGCGTCGCTCATCCCGTCCCTCCTTTCTGCGTGGTTTGGCTCATGGCGCGTCCGTGGCCTTGGAATTGGGGTTGGCGGCGAGTTTCTTCACCGCCGCGACCTCGCGGAAGAATTCGCGGATCGGCTTCGCCGGCGCGCCGCCCCAGCGTTCGCCTGCGGGAATGTCGGTCATCACGCCAGCGGCGGCGGCGACCTGCGCGCCGGCGCCGATCCTAAGATGCCCGGCGATGCCTGCCTGTCCGCCGAGCGCGGCAAAATCGCCGATCACGCTCGAACCGGACACGCCGGATTGCGAAACCAGCACGGCGTGACGGCCGATGGTCACATTATGCCCGATCTGCACGAGATTATCGATCTTCGCGCCCTCTCCGACCACCGTGTCGCGGTTGGCGCCGCGGTCGATGGTCACGCCGGCCCCGATCTCGACGTCATCCTGGATGATGACCCGCCCGATCTGGGGCACCTTCAGATGGCCGCTGGCGCCAAGGGCGAAGCCGAACCCATCCTGGCCGATATGCACGCCGGGATGGACGATCACCCGGTCGCCGATGAGCGCAGCCATGATCGTCGCGGTCGCGCCAACAGCGCTGTTGCGGCCGATCCTCACCTCCGGGCCGATGACCGCATTCGCCCCGATGACCGTGCCGGCGCCGATCTCCGCGCCGCGCCCGATCACCGCCCCCGGATCGACGACGACGCCAGGCTCGAGCCGCGCGGAAGGGTGAACATGCGCCGCGGGCGAGACCCCTGTCCCGTCGAACGTCGACCCCGGCTTCGCCGCGGAAGGGTAGAGCTTCGCCATCACTACCGCCATGGCGCGATAGGGCTCGCGCGCGACGAGCGCGGCGCAGCCCGCCGGCGCAGCGTCCGCATGGCGCGCCGAGACGAACGCGGCGGTCGCGCGCGTCGCCCTCAGAGCGCCAAGATATTTCGGATTGTCGAGGAAGGTCAGGTCGCCCGGCCCCGCCTGATCGAGCGCGGCGACATCGTGGATCACACGGTCGCCGTCCGCTCCGGCGGCGAGCGCGGCCCCGCACCAGCCGACGACTTCAGCCAGCGTCGGGGCGCAGCTTTGCGGAAAGAAGCGAATCCTGGTCACGCGGAGGGTTCCGTCAATGCGAAGACGGGCGCGTCATCCTGTGACGCGCCCGCAAAGCGAGAGTTCGGGACTTTCGAACCTAGAACGTCGCGCCGCCCGAGAAGTTAAAGACCTGGGTCTGGTCGTATTTACCCTTCGACAGCGGGAGGGCGAAATCGAACCGGATCGGACCCATGGGCGACGCCCAGATGAGACTCGCGCCGACCGAGCTGCGGATCAGGTTCGGGTCCCACACG
Source organism: uncultured Alphaproteobacteria bacterium (assembly GCA_963822215.1). GTDB lineage: Bacteria > Pseudomonadota > Alphaproteobacteria > Rhizobiales > Beijerinckiaceae > Roseiarcus. The sequence continues at coordinate 468,081 of CAWGGX010000003.1, read as the reverse complement.
TTGGCGCAGCTCGGCTGGGTGATCAGAAAGACGTTCTGTCCCGGACAATAGGTATAGCCGAGGAAGTTCGAGAAGTTGGTCTGACCGCCGTAGCCGATCAGGTTGCCGGCGTCGACGAACAGGGCGCCCTTGAGCCCGATCTCCTTCGGCAGGCCGAAGATCGGGAAATCGACTTCCGCCGAGGCGCCATAGTAGGACGTGCCGCCGATCGCCGCGCCTTGAATGTTGTCCAAACCGCTTGCGATATCGCGCGGGCCCATGCCGCCCGGCGCAAAACCGCGCACCAGCGTCGGCCCCATCATGAAGTTGTTGATGAGGTCGAGCGGCTTGCTTCCGAACCCGTTGATCTGGCCCGCCTGCAGGTGGACGATGCCGGTGAAGTCGTCGGTGATCGCGTGATACCAGCGCGCGTCCAACGTTTCGCGGATGAAGTCCGACTGGCCGCCGACGCCGGCGAAATCCTGCTTGTAGGTCGCATACCAGCCGCTGGTCGGATCCTTGTGGCTGTCAAGCGTGTTGTAGCTCATCGCAAAGCCGATGAGCGACGTGACAATCGCGCCCTGGGCGGCAGCCTGCTTGATTTCCACCGGCGCCTCGCCATTGGTCAAGCAGTTGACGAACGGGGTCGGGGTGACGGCGTAGAACGTTCCGCCGATGATCCACGGATCGTTTGGTCCGTAACAGTCGTCATAGGGCTGCGACGACGTGTTCGGGATCGTGATCTTCGACTGGTACAGCGCATAGTTCGGCTGGAACGTCAGGTCGTCCGTGATCGGGATGCCGAGACGGAGCGTGCCCCCGGTTGTCCAATTCTGATAGAGCGCGTACTGGTTCTGCAGCTGAACCTGGTGATAGATGTCGAAGCCCGCCGCCAGACGCTGGCCGAGGAAATAGGGCTCGGTGAACGACGCCTTCCAGCCCTGGCTGTACTGGCCGTCGGACACGCTCAGGCGGACGTACTGGCCGCGGCCGAGGAAGTTGGTCTCGGTGTAGGCGAGCTCCGCCAGAATGCCTTGCGTCGTCGAATAGCCGCCGCTGAGGCTGATCGAGCCGGTCGGCTGGTCCTCGACCTCGACCACCACGATGACGCGATCCGGCGACGAGCCCGGCCGGTTCGAGATATGGACCTTCTTGAAGTAGCCCAGGCCGTTCAGCCGACGCTCGGCCCGCTCGATCATCTCGTGGTTGTAGGGGTCGCCTTCGCCGATGTCGAACTCGCGGCGAATGACGTAGTCGCGCGTCCTTGTGTTGCCGACGATGTCGATGCGCTCGATGTAGACCTTCGGACCGTCGTCGACCGAGTAGTTCAGCGCGATGGTATGGTTCGACATATCGCGGTCGCCGTGCGGGCGCACTTCCGAGAAGGCGTAACCATGACTTGCGACGTCGCGGCTCATTTCATCGACCGTCTTGTCGACGCCGCCGGCGTCGTAGACGTCGCCCGCGTGGAGCGCGGAGTGCCGCAGCAGCGAAGGCCCGTCGATGGCCGGGATGTGAGAATCCACGCTGACGCCGGAAACGTGGTACTGCGGCCCCTCGTCGAGCGTGATCGTGATCACGTAGCCCGGCGGGTTCGCCTGGTAGGCGACGTCGGTGTTGACGATCCGGAAGTCGGCGAAGCCATTCTTCATGTAATAGCGGCGGATCGCCTCCTCGTCGGAGGCGAGGCGATCGGGATCGTAGACGTCGGTGCTCTTGAACCAGGATAAAAGGTTCATCGTGCTCGTCTGCATCAGGTTGTGCAGACGATAGCTGGAGACGGCGTTGTTGCCGACGAAGCGGATGTCGCGGACGCCGGTCTTCCCACGTTCGTCAATGGTGAAGACAACATCGACGCGCCCGTTGGGGAGCTGAACGAGCCGCTTGGTGACCTGAGCTTCGTTGTAGCCGTATTTCCTGTAGGCGTCCTTGATGCGGCCAACGTCGGCGTCGCCGAGCGCGTCGCTATAGGCGGCGCCGGGTTTCGACTGGACCTCGACCTCAAGCTGGTCCTTGGTGATCTTGCTGTTGCCCTCGAAGGCGACCCTATTGATGATCTGCTTGCCGGAGGTGAGCGACACGACGATGGCGCCGTTTTCCGCCCGGGCGCTGACCGAGGAATAGATCCCCGTCGCCTTCAGGTCGTCCACGCCGCGCTGGATCGAGGCCGGGTCCGTCCCGGCGAAATAGGGCTTGAGACTGGCCGGTGTGACGCCTGTGTTGCCCTCGACCACGATCTGCTGCGCGAAAGCCGGCGTCGTTGACGCCAATCCGCCGAATGCGATCGCGACCGCCAGAACCAGAGCGCCGAAGAAGCTGCGAATCCAATCCATATCGCCCATAGTCCCTCTTCGCGCCGCGGGGAAATTCGTCCTCCGCGCCGCTCCAGCTCCGCTTACCCGCTACGGCCGCGGTTTGGTCCGCGCCAAGTTGGTTGCGAGGGGTGCATGCGACACCCAACCCGCTGCCCCTCGCGGGGGCCAGGCACGATTAACGGCCTTTTACCGTTTTCGACCACTTCTGCAAACCTCTATTCGGCGACCCTACACCATTTCGCGAGGGCGTTGCCGCGATGACACGCTAAGATGGTCGATGTTCCGTTAATTGCCGTTCGGGAGGAGGCGCAGGATGTCGTGGGAGGTGGTGAACACCAGCAACATCGCCACCAGCAGAATGCCGATTTTCAGGCCGATTTCCTGGGTTCGCTGGCTCAAAGGCCGGCCGAGGGCGGCCTCGAAGGCGTAAAACACCAAGTGTCCGCCGTCGAGCAGCGGAATCGGCAGGAGGTTCATAAAGCCGACCGACACCGAGAACCACGCGGCGAGGCTGAACAGCTCCCAGACGCTGATCTTGGCGATCTCTCCCGCCATCTGCGCCGCGCCGATCAGTCCGGAGACCTGGTCGGTCAACTCGCGCCCGGCGAAAATGCCCACGATATAGGCCGAGGTCGCCTTGACGATGAAGCCGACCTGCGACGCCCCCCAGACCGCGCAGACCGGCGGCCCGCACCGCTCGACCTTGACGTCGCCCGGATCGGCCGAGGAGGCCAGTCCCAGATGGCCCATGCGGCGCTTGCCGAACACGCCCTGATCCACCACGCTGATCTTCGGCGTTGCGGTCAGTTCGACGACGCGCCCGTCCCGGTCGACGACGAAGGTCATCGGCAGGCCGGTGTTCATCATCGTCGCCTGCTGCAGGTCCTCGAAGCTGCCGATCGGATCGCCGTCGACCGACTTGACGAGGTCGCCGGGCTGGAATCCGGCCACGGCCGCCGGGCTCGTCGCCTCGACCCGGCCAATGCGCGCCATATGCTCGACTTTCCCGTAAGCCATGAACATCGCGGTGAAGATGAGGAACGCCAACAGAAAATTGGCGACCGGGCCGGCGAGCACGATCGCGGCGCGGTTCAGCACAGGCTGGGCGGCGAGCGTCCGCCCCGAATCGACAGAAGGATCGACCGGCCCGACATCGACGCTCGCCGCGTTGGCGTCGCCGTGGAACTTGACGTAGCCGCCGAGCGGCAACGCCCCGACCCGCCAGCGGGTGCCGCGCGAATCGACCCGGGCGAACAGCTCCGGCCCGAAGCCGATCGAAAACGTGTCGATGCGCACGCCGCACCACCGGCCGACCAGATAATGGCCAAGCTCGTGGATGAACACGATCGCGCTCAGGATCACCACGAACGGCACGACGTACCATCCGAGCCAAGACAGAAGGTCCGAAACCGTGTGCAGAAGACCCATCGCCATCTCCGCGCGCGCAACGGCGCGCCTTCACCGGCCACAAAGCCAGTCCAATTCCGGCGAAATTTAGCCGAGCGCGGCGCTCAGGCCAACAGGCACGCCGTCCGCGCTCCGGCGATATGGCGCACGACGCGCGCCTGCGCAACGCGCGCCGGCCGCGCGAGAGCGCCGGCCGTCGATGCGCGCCGGCGGGCGCCTCGCGAAGTCGATCCGATCAACGCGAGCGCGTCTGACGCCGATGCGGCCGGCGGGTTTCACCATTCGAACAGCCCGCTCGCGATGAACGAGCCGCTGGAATGGACAGCGGCGACGACGGCGGCGAACGTCGAGGCGGCGATGAAGGAATCGAGCCTGTCCATCAGCCCGCCGTGGCCCGGGATGAGACGGCTCGAATCCTTGACGCCGAACCGGCGCTTGACGGCCGATTCAAACAGATCCCCGAGCTCCGACACGACCGCCGTCGCGAGCCCGAGCGCGAACAGACGGTCGATCGGGATCGGGCCCGGCGCGAAGATCGCGCCGATGAGGAGGCCGAGCGCGGCGCCCGCGAGCGCGCCGGCGATCGCGCCCGACCAGGTCTTGCCCGGCGAGACGCTCGGCCAGAGCCTCGGGCCGCCGATCGCGCGGCCGGCGAAAAAGGCCGCGACGTCGGCGCCCCAGACGATGGCGAAGAGCCAGAGAACGGCGGCCAGCCCGTAGATCGGGCTCGCCGCCAGGAGGCCGAGGCTGACGATCAGCGCACCGGCGTAGAGCGCCCCCGCCCCCGCCCAGATCCGGCGATCCGGCGCGGCGACAAAACCGACCATCGCCCCGGCGGCGACCAGCATTGCGACGGCCAGGACCGCCCAGTTGTGCAGGGCGCAGAGCGCGGCGGCGGCGAGGCAGAGCGCGCCCAGGCCAACGCGCTCGAGAACCCGTCTGCCGCCAACGATCCGCTGCCATTCCCACAGCACGATTGCCGCCGCGATCCACCAGAAGGCGATGAAGACGATCCCGCCCGTCCAGGCGACCCAAAGCGCGATGAGCCCCATCACGACCGCGGCGGCGACCCGCGGCCACAAGTCCGGCCCGATCCGGGAGGCGGCTCTCTCCGGCGTTGGCCGGGCGCCCGCGTCGTTCGGGTTTGCGCTCATCCCGCGCGGGCTCAGGAAGCGGACATGACCGCGGGGGTTTCGACGACCGCTCCAAATCGGCGCTCGCGCGCCGCATAGTGCTCGAGCGCCGCGACGAACGCCGCATCGTCGAAATCCGGCCAGAGGATCGGCATGAACACCAGTTCGGCGTAGGCGGCTTGCCAGAGCAGGAAGTTGGACAGCCGCATCTCCCCGGACGTCCGGATGATCAGATCGGGATCGGGGATGTCCACCGTGTCGAGCCGGGCCGCGAATTCCTCCTCGCCGATCGTTTCGGGATCGATCAGACCCTGACGGGCCTCCGCGGCCAGACGCCGCGCCGCCGCCACGATCTCCTGGCGCGAACCGTAGTTGAAGGCGACGATCAGGGTGAGGCCGACATTGGCGCGTGTAAGCGTCTCCGCATCGTCGAGCAGAGTGCGGATGTCGGGGGCGAGACCGACGCGCTCGCCGATGATCCGCACGCGCACTCCTCCGGCGTGCAACTCGGCGAGGTCGTTGCGGATGAACCGCTTCAGGAGCGCCATGAGCGTCGCCACCTCGTCCGGCGGCCGGCGCCAGTTCTCGGTCGAGAAGCTGTAGATGGTCAGGAAGCGCACGTCATGGTCGATCGCCGACCGAACGGTGCGGCGCAACGCCTCGACGCCGCGCCGGTGGCCTTCGAAACGGGGCAGTCCACGCGCCTTGGCCCAGCGGCCGTTGCCGTCCATGATGATGCCGACGTGCGCCGGCGTCTGGTCGGAGCGCGGGCCAGCCGGGGAGCGAGCGTAATTCATGCAGGGGTCCTCGGTTAGCGGCTTTGAGCCTAGACCTGCATGATTTCCTTTTCCTTAGCCGCGAGGGATGCGTCGATCTCCTTGATGGCGAGGTCGGTCGCCTTTTGCACTTCGGCGGCGTGCTTCGCCTCGTCGTCCTCGCTGATCGCGTGCTCCTTGAGCAGCTTCTTGAGGACGTCGATGCCATCGCGGCGAATGTGCCGTACGGCGACGCGCGCGTCCTCGGTGTACTTGTGTGCGATCTTCGCCATTTCCTTGCGCCGCTGCTCGTTCAGTTCGGGGATGCGAATGCGCAGCGTCGTCCCCTCGACCGTCGGGCTGAGGCCGAGATTGGAGTCGCGGATCGCCTTGTCGACTGCGTGCACCATGCTCTTGTCCCAGACGGAGACGGCGAGCGCTCGCGGCTCCGGCACGCTGATCGTGGCGACCTGGTTGAGCGGCATCCGCTGCCCGTAGGCCTCGACGATAACCGGCTCGAGCAGGCTCGCGCTGGCGCGGCCGGTTCTCAGGCCCCCGAGCTCATGCTTGAGCGAAGCGTGCGCGGCCTGCATGCGCCGCTTGAGATCTTCGAGATCGAATGTGGGCAATTGCGCCATGGTCGTCCTATAGGGTGTCCTTTAAAAGCCGCCTGCGCGGAAGCCGGCAAACGCGGCCCGGCCGCATTCTTCCGAGGGCCGTCGGCCTCATTAGCATAGCTTGCCCGATGTGACAGCGAAGAAAGTCGACGGCCGCTCCGGCGCTTTCGCTTCTGTCCGCTTCGCCGGAGGGAACAGGCGGGCCGTCTTACTGCCCGACAATCGATCCACCGGGACTGCGGGACAGCGCCACCTCAGCTCGTCGGTGTCTTCTCGAGTTTCGCCGCCTCCGCCATGGCCGCCAGCGCCGCGGGCCCGTCGGGCTGGATCAGCCCGGCCGACATGATGAGCTTGGCCGCCTCGTCGGCCGTGATCGGCAGCTCAATCACCTCGTCGGCCGCGATATAGAAGAAGAATCCGGTCGTCGGATTGGGCGTGCAAGGCATGAAAACCGACACCATCGGCTTGTCGCCGGGCAGAGCGTTCGAGACGACCGGGCCCGGATCGGACGACAGGAACACGATCGACCAGCTTCCCTTGACCGGGAACTCGACCAGCCCGACCTTGCGGAACTGCGCGCCGGACGGGCTGAAAACCGTCTCGAACGCCTGCTTCAGGCCCTTGTAGAGACTGCGCACCACAGGTGTTCGATCGAGCATCGCCTCGCTGAAGCCGACCAAAGTGCGGCCGATGATGTTGGCGGTCAGGAAGCCGAGCAGCGTCAGCCCGACGACGCCGATCAAGACGCCCATTCCGGGAACGTGGAAAGGCAGGTGGGCGTCGGGCGACAGGCTCTTGGGAAGCACCGGCGTCACCCAGTTGTCGATCGTGTCGATGACGAACCAGGCGATGTATGCCGTCACCGCCACCGGACCGAACACGACAAGGCCGGTGAAGAACCACGACCGGAGCCGGTGCGCGAGCGAGCGGCGAAGGGAGGCTGGCGAAGGGTCGATCGGCATGGAGGCCCACGCGCGGTTTGCGGCGTACACGTGACGGCTTGCCGCGGCAAATGCAAGGCGCCCTGGCTGCCTCCCGGCGCGCAGGCGCGGCTCTAGTGAAGCGTTTCCAAAACTCGAATCATATCCTGCCGATTGAGTTCCAATGTTTCGGACGCGAGGGGTCAGAGCCGCGAGCATGAAGCGTCAAGGAATCGATGGACGAGAGTAAGATGATCTTTGCACGAGCGGCGCGGCGCGTTCTCGTCGGACCCCTCACGAGGGCGAGCCTCCCCGGTTGGGGAAGGGAGTCCTGGCCGCGCCTTATACAACCCGGTCGCGCCCGGCGCCGCGCCCCGTTTTTGCCCACCTGTTCTTTCCCTGTTCCGTTCCGAAAGCACCTGATAACGACCTGTTCCGGTCGTTGGAAATTCCCTGTTCCGCGCCCGACCCGGCCTGCAAGCGGCGGGTTGCAAAGCCGGCAACGCGATAACATTGCAAGGCTTTCTGGAACGGAAGGCCGACCGCGGCGCTAAAAAATTCCCTGCTAGCAGGGAATTCGGATCGGCGGCGGCGGACCCGAGAGCGGGACGATTTTGAGCCGAAACGGCTTCCCGAGCGCGCAGCCGCCTCGGGTCGGGAAGGCGGATGGTCGCGGATGAGGGCGGCGGCCTTCGGAGGCTTCGCCCGCAGGAGTTGCGTCCATTCAGGATGCGCGCGAACCGCAAGTCATTCCACCCTCATCAAGCGCTTGCAAAACTCGAATCATATCCCGCCGATCGACCCCAACAGCTCGGACGCGAGGGGCCAGGTTGCCAGCGTGAAGTTTCAAGGAATCGACGGGCTACTCGTCGCCGAGCTCGTAGTCCTCGCAGGACCTGTCGAAGGCCGAGAGCGCGTCCTGCAGATAATCGGGCAGCAGCGCCATGCCGAGCAGGTATCTCCAGGTCGGACCCTCGTGACGATCCAGTGCGGCCACGACTGCGCTCTTCCAGTCGTCGGCCTCGAAATCGCCGCGCCCGATCCAGGCGAGCGCCACCAGCGCCGCCGCCTCGTCGACGTCGAGGTCGCGAATGAACTCGACCAGCTCGCGGCGGATCGCATTGTTGGCGTCGGTGAGCACGATCCGCTCGCCGTCGTCGCTCGGATTGGAGGCGTCCGGCGCCATGCCGACGTCCTCGCTGAACAGCTCGCGCGCCTTCTCGATGACGAAGCACACCTTCGCCGGATTGATCTCGGGCATCGGGCGTTCGGTAGCGTCGATTGTTCGCATGAGCGGCCTCTTACTGCTCCCTCAACTCTTGCCAACTCTCCGACTTTTGGCAACTCCCCGACGTTGGGCGACTCTCGCCGCCGGCGCCAGTTCCGCACATTGCGGCAGGTCAAAGCCGGCCGAGAATATCCGTCTCCGGCGCCGCCATAGCTGAGCCGCGCCGCCCGACGCAGCTTCCCCTACTCGACCGTCACCGACTTGGCGAGATTACGCGGCTGGTCAGCGTCTTTGCCCATGATCACCGCGGTATGGTAGGCGAGCAGCTGGACCGGGACGGCGTAGACGAGCGGCGCGAAATGCGCGCCGACGTCAGGCATGGCCAGAAAATGCTCGATCTCGACCGCCGCCTCCTCGGCCGCGTGGCGCTCGCCGATCAGGATGAGCCGTCCGCCGCGCGCGGCGACCTCCTGCATGTTGGACACGGTCTTCTCGAACACCGCGTCGCGCGGCGCGATGACGATGACCGGCATGTCGACGTCGATGAGCGCGATGGGGCCGTGCTTGAGTTCGCCGGCAGCGTAGCCTTCGGCGTGGATGTAGCTCAGCTCCTTGAGTTTCAGCGCGCCTTCGAGCGCCACCGGATAGCCGGTTCCGCGGCCGAGATAGAGCACGTCACGGGCGTGAGCGATCGCGCGCGCGAGCTTCTCGGTCGCCGCTTCGAGCTTCAGGGCCTCGGCGATCAGCCCCGGCGCGGCGACAAGCTCGGCGAGGAGCGCGCCCTCCTGGGCCTCGTCGATCGTCCCGCGCGCCCGCCCGAGCCCAAGCGCAAGCGCCGCCATCGCCGCGAGCTGGCAGGTGAAGGCCTTGGTCGAGGCGACGCCGATCTCGGGCCCGGCGAGGGTCGGCGCAGCGGCGTCGGTCAGGCGGGCGATGCTGGAATTGGGCACGTTGACGACGCCGATCGTCTTCGACCCGTGCGCCTTGACGTACCTCAGCGAGGCCAGCGTGTCGGCGGTCTCGCCCGATTGGGAAATGACGATCGAGAGCCCGTTCGGGTCGACCGGGGCTTCCCGGTAGCGGTATTCGGAGGCGACGTCGATCTCGACCGGCAGCCGCGCGAATCGCTCGATCCAGTATTTGCCGACAAGCCCGGCCATGTAGGCGGTGCCGCAGCCGATGATCGTCAGCCGCGCGAGGGTTTTCGGGTCGACCGGCCAGTCGAAGGGCTTGAGCCGCATGGAGGCCATGTCGACGTAGTGGGCCAGCGTGTGGCCCACGACCTCCGGCTGCTCGTGAATCTCCTTGGCCATGAAGTGGCGGTAATTGCCCTTCTCGGCCAGCAGACTCCCGGCGGGGCTCCGCTGGATGCGTCGCTTGACGACCTTGCCGGAAGCGTCGTGGACCTCGGCGCCCGCGCGCGTCACCACCGCCCAGTCGCCCTCGTCGAGATAGGCGATCCGGTCGGTGAAGGGAGCGAGCGCCAGCGCGTCCGAGCCGAGATACATCTCGCCGTCGCCGTAGCCGATGGCGAGGGGGGCGCCCTGCCGCGCCCCGATCAGAAGATCGTCGTGGCCTTCGAACAGATAGACGAGCGCGAAGGCGCCGCGCATGCGCTTTAGCGCAGCGAACACCGCCTCGGCCGGCGTCTTGCCAGCCGCAAGCTCGTCGGCGACCACGAAGGCGGCGATCTCGGAATCGGTCTCGGTGGCGAAGCCGTAGCCCTTGGCCGACAATTCCTCGCGCAACGCCTTGAAGTTTTCGATGATGCCGTTGTGGACCACGGCCAGCCCCCGCGCCGCGTGCGGATGGGCGTTGGCCTCGGTCGGCTTGCCGTGCGTCGCCCAGCGAGTGTGGCCGATGCCGATCGCGCCCTCGAGCGGCTCGGCGGCGAGCCTGGCCTCGAGGTTGCGGAGCTTTCCCTCGGCGCGGCGTCGGACGAGCCGGCCATGCTCGAGCGTCGCGACGCCCGCCGAATTGTAGCCCCGGTATTCGAGCCGCTTCAGGGCGTCGACGATCGAGCCCGCCACCGGGCCGCTGCCGAGCACCCCGACAATACCGCACATCCCTCACACCTTTCTCTTTGGCTCTTCGGCCCCGATTCGGGCAGAGCAAGGGTTAGGGCGCCCGACAGCGACGCCACAAGTCACTTTCGGTGAAGGATTATGAAGCGCCGGTCCCCGCCGGCGCGGCGATTGCGCGGTCGCGCGCCTTAGGCTACCAATCGACTGCGTTTTGAGAATTCCGGAACGGAAGGGCCGTAGGCGGTGGAGAGCGGCGGCAGGACAGGGCGCCGGAGGCGGCGGGCGAAGCCCGGCGTCGCGGCCCGCCGTTCGCCGCTGACCGCCATCGTCGCCGCGCTGGCGCTCCTCTTCCAGCTTGCGGTCATCCCCTATCATCAGGCGCTGTCCGCGCCGATTGCGGCGCCGGCGGCCGTCGACGTCGCAGGAGTAGCGGCCGATCTGCGGGCAACCTTTGGCGAGGCCGCCGCGCTCTGCGTCCAAAGCGATGGAAAGGGCGGCCCGGAAGCGCCGGCGGGCGACTGCGACGACCATTGCCCGCTCTGCCAGTTCGCCGCGCAGGCGGCGGCGCTCATCCCGCCCGACCTGCCGGTTTTGCCGGCGCGCTTCGACCTCGTCGTCCTGACGCTCGGCGCGGCGCCCGAAGCCAATGCCCTTCCCGTCCGCCCGACGCGTCAAAACCGCGCCCGCGCCCCGCCCTTCGCTGTCTGAGACCTGACTTCCACCGGCCGCACGCGCCCAGAGCGGGTGTCGGCCGCCTGTCCTCAGATTCGAAGGGTTTCTTTCATGCCTCCCCCCAATCCGCTCGCGCTTTTGGGCGCGCTAGCCGCTGCCGCGACCGCGCTGTGGCTGTCACCCGCCTATCCGCACGCGGTGTGCGGCGACCGCATCTTCCCCGCCACGATCGCCATTGACGATCCAGGCGTTCTCGACGAGCTCACGCTGCCGACCGTCAGCTGGGTTCCCAACAATTCCGACGGCGCCCACGAGTGGGACGCGAGCTTCAGCTGGACCAAGACGATCACCCCGGGCCTCAGCGTGGTGATCAGCGACGGCGCCACCTGGGAACACCCCGGAGGATACGGCTGGGACGCGCTCAACACCGAGTTGCAGTGGCAAGCCCTGTGCATCCCCGACGCCGAGTTCATGATGAAGGTCGGCTTCGACATTGGCTGGGCCGGAACCGGCACAGGGATCAACGCCGCCTCCGGCCGGGAAAACACCTACTCCCCGCTGGTGGACGCAGGTCTCGGCTTTGGCACCTTGCCGCCGAGCCTCAAGTACCTCCGACCCTTTGCGATCACGGCCGAGTTCAGCACGACCGCGCCGGGCTACAACTGGGTGAACGGCACACCCTACGTTACGACTTTCAACTGGGGGTTCACCCTGCAGTACAGCCTGCCCTACTTCAATTCGCACGTGGCTTCGATCGACAACGACTTCGCCAAGCGCCTGATCCCGGTCGCGGAGTTCGCCTTCGAGACGCCGATCCACAACGGCGGCGCTGCAGGGCAGCCGCAAACCGGATACTTCCAGCCCGGCCTCATCTACGAAGCTGACAAATGGCAGTTCGCCCTCGAGGCCATGGTCCCGATGACGGGCGCAACCGGTCACGGCGTCGGCGTGATCGGCGCGCTTGATTTCTATCTCGACGATATCCCCAACAGAATCGACGAACCGATCTTCCCCCACGGCTTCGGCATCGCTCCAGGAATCTGACCCATGCGCAACATTCTCCTCAAAATCGCTCCCTCGCTCGCCTTCGCCTTCGCCGCGAGCGCCGCCTTCGCCCACGCGCAGCTCGAAAGCTCGACGCCTCCGGTCGGAGGCACGGTGTCTTCGCCGAGCGCGATCCAGCTCGTCTTCAGCGAAGGCGTCGAGCCAAAATTCACCGGCGTGACGGTGACAGGCCCCGGCGGCGCGGCGGCGCTTGGCGCGCCTTCGGTGGAAGCCGGCCATCAGAACGTGCTGATCGTTCCGGTCGCCAAATCCCTGTCGCCCGGCGTCTATACCGTGAAATGGCATGCCGTGTCGGTCGACACGCACCACACCCAAGGAACGTTCGAGTTCACCGTGAAGTGAACCCGCGCCGGGTCTCGCGCGAGCGGCGGCCCGGCCGGCGTTTCCGCACGCAACCCGTCCAAGGAGGACCATGAGATGACCCGCTATTCCGCTCTCGCCCTGGCGCTCGCGCTCTCGGCGGCCTCAGCCCCCGCTCTCGCCCAGGAATTCAAGGCCGGCGACATCACCATCGACAAGGCCTGGTCTCGCGCCACGCCGAAAGGCGCCGAGATCGGCGCCGCATACCTGACCATCCACAACAATGGCGCGACGCCCGACACGCTGACCGGCGGCTCGGCTGATTTCGGCGCCGTCGAGATCCACGAAATGAAGACCGAAAACGGCGTCATGCAGATGCGCGAATTGAAGGACGGGCTCAACATTCCCGCCCATGGCACGATCCGGCTCTCGCCGGGCGGCTACCACATCATGTTCACCCATCTGACGAAGCCGCTCGAGAAGGGCCAGACGGTGACGGCGACGCTCACCTTCGAGCACGGCGGAGCCGTGACGGTTCAATTCCCAGTCCAAGCCGTCGGCGCCGCCTCGGCCGCGCCGATGAAGGGCATGGGCGACATGAAGGGCATGAAGATGTGACTGGGCTCAGCGCGCCGCGCCTTCGGTGACGCTGCTCGCCCTCTGCCGCTTCGTCCATTTCCTGGCGGCGATGCTGGTCTTTGGATCAGCCGCCTATCTGCGGCTCTACGCGCCCGTCGATCTGCGGCGGGCGCTATCGCCGCGGATCAAGGTTCTGGCGGTTGCCGCGAGCCTGATTGCGCTGGCGACCGCCTGTCTCTGGCTTTCGCTCGAGGCGGCGTCCATGGCCGACGATCCGAGCGCGGCGACGGATCCGGACGCGATTTTCGCGGTCCTGTCCGACACCGCGTTCGGCCAAGCCTGGATCGTCCATATCGTTCTGGCGGCCGCGCTTGTCGTCGTCGCCGTCTTGGCGTGGACCGACCGCTGGACGGCGATCGCCGCTCTCTCCGGCCTGATGCTGGCGAGCCTCGGGCTCGTCGGCCATGCGGCGATGCAAACAGGCGTCGAAGGAGTCCTCCACCGCGCCAACCACGCCGTCCATCTTCTGGCCGCTGGCGCCTGGATCGGCGGGCTCGTTCCGTTCGCCCTCAGCCTCGACGCCTGCGCCCGCGACACGCTCCGCCGCGACGCCGTCACCGCGATGATGCGCTTCTCGTATTGGGGACATTTCGTCGTCGCGGCGATTGTGGCGACCGGAATTGTCAACGTCGCGCTGACGTCAGGCCACGCGCCCTGGCCGCCGACCACGCCCTACCGCGCGCTGCTCGATGTCAAGATCGCCATCGTCGCCGTGATGATCGGGCTCGCGATCGTCAACCGCTACGCGCTTGTGCCGCGCCTGAAGGCCAGCGCCAACGCCCTGTCTGCGCTGCGCGCGATCAGCCTCGTCAATGTCGAGCTCGGGACGCTGGTTGTCGCGCTGGTCAGCGTCTTCGCCCTGCTCGATCCGGCGTAGGCCCAAAGTCTTCCCCTGCGCCGACGAGGCTGCGTTACGCTCCGGCGCTAGGAGGCCAAGCCGCGCCCCCGCCGGGACGAGCGGCGCGCTCGCGCGACGGGGTGCAGCCCTGGCAGAGTTCTCGTACAATCAATGACTTAAGCGCACAAAACTGTCACAAATTTCAATTATAATACAATTCAACGATGTTTTATATCAACCGACTGGCTGCAGCGCCCGCGTCTCGGTCTTCCTGTCGCGCGATATGGATCCGCGAGTCTCCGAGCGGTCCGAGTCAAACGCTCGGTCCCGACCGGCGCCGGCGCAATCGGGCGGGTTTTCGGACGTAGCCGCTCGAAGCCGAGGGCCCGCGCCCGCGCTCGCCAAGCGCGGCGGCCGGATCAGCGACCGCGACGCCAGATCGGCGGCAGACAAGTGGCGTCAGTGCAAAAAGGGCGGCCTAAAGCCGCCCTTCCGCATCGGTCGCTTGTAGGGCGGGCTCGTTGAGCCCGCCGGCGCGCTCGGCGACCGCGCCCTACAGCCGCTCGCTCAGCGCTTCGAGAACTGGAAGCTGCGGCGGGCCTTGGCGTGGCCGTACTTCTTGCGCTCGACCACGCGCGCATCGCGGGTGAGGAAGCCTTCCTTCTTGAGCGCAGGGCGAAGGTCCGGCTCGAAATAGGTCAGCGCCTTGGCGAGGCCGTGGCGCACCGCGCCCGCCTGGCCGGAGAGGCCGCCGCCGGTGACGGTGACCGTCACGTCGTATTGGGTGACACGGTCGACGAGGACCAGCGGCTGGCTGAGGATCATGCGCAGCACGGGCCGGGCGAAATAGACGTCGAGCGGCTTGCCGTTGACGGTGGCGAGCCCCTTGCCCGGCTTGATCCAGACGCGGGCGACGGCGTTCTTGCGCTTGCCGGTGGCGTAGGCGCGGCCGTACTTGTCGAGCTTCTGGACGTGGACGGGACTTTCGGCGAGCGCCGGGGCGAGGGCCGAGGTCTGCAGGTCGGCCAGGGAGGAGAGGGTTTCAGCCATGGGTTAGACGGTCCGGGTGTTCTTGGGATTCATCTTGGCGATGTCGAGCGCGACCGGCTGCTGGGCCGTGTGCGGATGCTCGGGGCCCTTGTAGACGCGCAGGTTGCCGAGCTGCTTGCGGCCGAGCGGCCCGCGCGGAAGCATGCGCTCGACCGCCTTCTCGACAATGCGCTCGGGGTACTTGCCCTCGAGGATCGACTTGGCCGAACGCTCCTTGATGCCGCCGATATAGCCCGTGTAGTGGTAGTAGTTCTTCTGGTCGCGCTTGCGGCCGGTGAGCACAACCTTTTCCGCGTTGATGACGATCACGTTGTCGCCGTCGTCGATATGGGGCGTGAAGCTGGGCTTATGCTTGCCGCGCAGGCGCATCGCGATGATGGTCGCGAGCCGCCCGACGACGAGGCCCTTGGCGTCGATCAGAAGCCACTTCTTCTCGACGTCGGCCGTCTTGGTCGAATGGGTTTTGCCGAACATGGGGTTTCCGTGAAGTTCTCAGGTCGCCGGCTTCTGCCGTGCGCGGGGCGGAATGTCAACCGCAGGCAGCCGGAATCGCCAAGAAATCTGCCGCCTTTACGCGTACGGTATCATAATACCTCACTCACCGGGCGCCTCCTCGCCCACCCTAGCGAGCCGGCGATGGCTCGGCTCCGCCTGCGGTCTGGCCGTCCGGAATGGCCGGCGGGCCGTTCGACGCGGTCGGCCGCGGCTCGGCCAACCGATCTTGATAGCGCGCGACGATCGCCTCGGGAGACCCGAATCTCCAACGGCGCGCCCGGCGCTTCGAGAAGCTGACGATTTCCGATCCGTCGGCGGAAAAGACCGCCTTCTCGAGGGTCGAGTCCTCCGAGAGATCGAGAAGGTCGCCGCCGTGGAGATCCCAGATCCGGATCGCCCCGTCCTCCGACCCTGTGACGATGCGCATGTCGTCTCGCGATACGGCGAGGCTGGTGGTTTGCTCCGCCTGGGGTAGAGTTTCGATCAGCCCGCCGTCGAGATCCCAGGCCCTCACCTGCCGGTCGTCGGCGCTCGTGGCCACGACGCCGTTTCCGACAGCGATCTGCCTCACTCTCTCGCTGTGCGGCAAATCCTTGATCCGTCGGCCGGTCGCCGCCTCGAAGATGCTGACCATCTTCCCCGTCGTCGCCGCGACCAGCCTCCTGGAATCCGCCGAATAGGCGATCTCCGTCACGTTGCCGTCCGTCTTCGCCTGCCAAAGCAGCGCGCCGTTGGAACTCGACCAGGCCCGCAGCACGCCGTCGGCGGCTCCCGTCGCCGCCACCCGGCCGTCGGGCGAAAGCGCGACGCAGTAGATCTCCGCGCCGCCGTGATCGAGCGTCGCGGTCCGCACGCCGTCTGGCGACCAGAGCGCCGCGGTTCCGTCGACGGACGCGGTCAAAACGCTTCGACCGTCGGCGAGAAACGTCGCGTCGGTCACGACGCCTGACTGACTCAGTTCGCGCAGCAGCGAGCCGTCGCGCGACCAGACGCGAACGCGGTTGTTGCGTCCGACCGTCATCAGCGCGCGGCCGTCCGGCGCAAACCTGACAAGGGTGATCGGCGCTCCATGGTCGACGGTCGTCGCCAGCGCGCCATCGTCGTTCCAGACCCGCGCCTTGCCGTCGAACGAGCCCGTCGCAACAGCGCCGTCCACCGCGACCGCCCCGGCCGAAATGCGCGTCGCGGGGCGAATCTCAGACCGAAGCGCATCGTCGACGGTCCAGATCAGCGCGGAGTCCTGTCCGGCCGTGACCACAAGATTGCGATCGGCGGAGGCGTCCAAAAGCGCTCCGGCGGCCGTCCGGACCAAATGCCCGGCTTCGACATCCCAGATCTGCGTCTCGATTCCGGTCGACGCGGCGAGATAGCCGCCGCCGTTGACGAATTGCAGCGCGCCGCCTCCGCTCGGCCCGGCCTGACGGAAATCCAGGTTCCTCTTTTCGCCTTGCGACGGGGCCGGCGGGCTCGAATCGAAAGTCTGCGCGTCGCCACCGTCGAGAGGCATCAGCTTGATCCCGTCGTCGAGCCACGCGGCGATCCGCCGTCCGTCGGGCGAGAGCGCAGCCGCGCCAACGCCTTTCTCGGCCAGAACGCGCCTCGAGCCGTCCCTCACGCCGAAGGTCGCGAGCGTTCCTTTTTCCGTCACCGCCGCCAGCCGGGAGCCGCCGACAAAGAATTCGACGGAGCGGACGGGATCGATAGTCTCGAACCTACGCAGAAGCTTTCCGTCCGCGGCCCAGAGGATAAGACCGCCGTGGGACGTGCCGGCCGCAACCATCGAATTGTCCGCCGAGGCCGCGACGCTCGTCAGGTCTCCGTCGAGCGGGTAGCGGTTGAGCGAACGGCCGCGGAGGTCCAATCGCGACAGCAATTCTCCCTTTGCCTCGCCGTATTCGCCCCTGAGTTCCTGGGTAAATGTGCGCCCGATCGGCGGCGAACCAAACCCAATCCGCTTTTTCGGCCAGTTCGGTCCGCTGGCTCTGGGGGACGCGATAGAGCTCAACCGGCGCAAAAGCGCCGTTTGTGAAGGCGACGGCGTCGCCGCCGCCGCGATCGAAATCGACCCAGCCGCCAAGGACTCCGGTGTTTTCGTGCGCCGCGAACAGCGCCCGGCCGTCCGTCGCCCAGATTTTCAATCCGGTCGCCGCAGTCGCGACGCGCTTCCCGTCCGGAGAAATCTCGGCCGACCCAACGTCCGAGCCGGTGTCGAGCCCCGCCTCGAGCCCCGTGCGGGCGAAGTCGTAGAGCGCCTTCTCAGCGATCCAGTTCGGATCTGTCTTCCAGCTGTCGATCGCCTCGCGAAGCGCCTCGCCCGAACGGCGTTGCTGAAGGGCCAAGGTCGAGCGGGCCGCCGCCAGCTCGGACTCGGCGCGCTTGCGCTGCGCCTCGGCGATGTTGCGCTGGGATTCGGCGACGCGCTGTTGCTCCTCCGCTCGCGTGGTTTCGGCGTTCGCGATCTTGCGTTGTTCGTCGGCGACGCGCTCCGCCGCTCGGGCGGCGTCGCGCTGACTGAGCGCTGCCTGACGCTGCCACAGGAAGGCGCCCGCCAGCGCCAGCATCGTCACGGCCGCGACGCTCACGAGCGCGAGCTGCCGCCTGACCCGCTGAAGCTCCAGGCTGAGCAGCTCGTCCTTTGTTCTGCCGAGGATGGGCCCCGCGAGCGAGGCCATCCACGCGCGCGTCCCGGCCCGTTTCGGCTGTGCAAGATCGATATCGCGAATCTCGAGGTAGAGCGGCTCGTCTGGATAGGCGCCGAAGAGCGCGGGCGGAATGGCGGTTGAACGCTCGCGGTCGAAGTCCTTGCGCTCGTCGTCCCACACGCAGGCCCCCTCGGTGACGACGAGCAGGATCGTCCCAGGGGTCTTGGTCGCGAGCCAGCGCTTTGCCTCCCGATCCACCCACTTCGAGCGGGCGGCCTCCGGAGACGCGAGCAGGATGAAGAAGCGGGACGAGTTGAGCGCCGTCTCGATCAATCCCCACAGACTGGGAGCGGCGGAAAGGTCGGTCTCATCGCGGAAAACGCGCAGGCGGCGACGCCCGAGCCAGGTCCGGCTGAAGCTCTCGAGGCCCTTCTGCAGCCGCGGAGCCGTCAGCTTATCGGCTTGATGACTGTAGGAGATGAAGGCGTCATAGAGCTGCAAGGCAAGTCAGCGGAAATGGAGCGTCGTGAAAATCGGGCCGAGCTCCTGCAGAGCCTCTTGCTGCCTGCTGCTCGAGAACAGATAGAACATGTAAGCGTGGGCCCGCTTCCTGGTGACCGAGACGATCATGCATCGGTCGAAGCCGCGCGCGAAGGTCTTGCGGGGGATGACAAGGGCCGAGCCGCCCCACTCGGCGTTGAAGTCATGCTTCACGCTCTCGGCGGGGAAATCGGTTGAGCCAAGCACCCCGGACTGGTTGGGGTTGTCGATGGCGACATTGTACACGACCGCTATAAATTCAGCTTTGGCGAGCGTGTCAAAGCCTCCCGCCGCCGGTTGATCCGGCTTCGGATCGAACCTTCGGACGGCGTAGCGGATTTCGAGTCCGGTCGGCGAGCGGGCCGCGAGTTCGTAATTCATGTCCGGATTGTCGTGGATCGGCGCCGGAGCGAAATCTTTGAGGTTGGCCTCGTTGAACGTCAGGTCGTTTTCCTGA
This sequence comes from uncultured Alphaproteobacteria bacterium, assembly GCA_963822215.1. Taxonomy (GTDB): domain Bacteria; phylum Pseudomonadota; class Alphaproteobacteria; order Rhizobiales; family Beijerinckiaceae; genus Roseiarcus. The sequence continues at coordinate 449,005 of CAWGGX010000003.1, read as the reverse complement.
AGCTCGTCGAGAAACTCTTCGCTCAGGGCGACCTGCGCGTCGGCGAAGCGAGGAACGAGGAGAAGAAGCGCCGCGACGCACAGGCGCGCAGCGGACATCCCAAGCCGCTGGACGGCCCGCGCCCGCGATCGGCCGGCTGCGCTTGCGGCGCACGAAGCCGACCCCATGCGTCGCGCGATCAACGCCGTTCCCTCCGACGCCGCGTTGCGGAGCGCGCTGATCCGTCACTCGGCGGACGCCGCTCGCTGCGGCTGGCACTATGACCGATTTCCACGATTTTCTCAAGGGGAGATAGGGTTCGAGAAGCCTCCCGGACCGGAGGCGCGGAAGGCCGAGCGATCCCAAACGCGCCCTATTGCGGTGGGGACCCGCTTAGCCAAGGCCCTACGTCCCGTCATCCCCCTTGGCCGGAATCGAATACGTCCCGCTGGCGTGCGCGACCATGTCGTCCGAGCCCTCGGAGAAGAGCGCCACCTCCCCCACCGCGAGGCGCTTGCCGAGCTTCATCAGCTTCGCCCGGCCGATCAGGTCCTTTGGCTCGGGCTTGCGCAGGAAATTGATCGTGACGTTGGTCGTGACGGCGAGCTTCACCTTCCCGGTCTCGTGCAGGATCGCGACATAGAGCGCCAGATCGGCAAGCGTAAACATCGACGGCCCCGAGATCGTGCCGCCCGGCCTCAGGTGGTCGGGGTGATAGCCGAGGCGCACGGTCGCGCTCATGTGCCCGACCTCCTCAATGGCGTAGTCGCCTCGCGCCCACACCTGCGGAAAGACCTCCTCGAGATAGGCGCGCCACTCCTCGAGGGTGAACGGGCGCTGCTTGGCGTGATGAGTTATGCGAACCCCCTTGGCGACGTCGAGGTAAAATTGCGTCATCGCGCCGGCTTTCGTCCAGCCCTTCGTCGGGCCGGGGAGCAGACGGCCCTTCTGCAGGGCTGACCGGGGAGTCTGTCCACGGCTCGCCGTTTTTGGGCCATTTTCAAGAGGTTATTGGTTTCCTTGGGGCGTCGGCGCCCGCTTCAGCGTGGCTTCGCGACATGAGCGCAAAACGACCGAACGGCAAGTCCGCTTCCTCCGCCACAACAATCTCGACGCTGCCTGGCGTCTCGGCCGATAGCGTTCCCGTGGTCGATGAGCTTCTCGACGGCCTTGCAGAAGGGTTCTTCGCCCTCGATGCGCACTGGCGGTTCACCGCCTTCAATCGCGCGGCCGAGGACATCTTTCACATTCGGCGCGAAGAGGTGATCGGCAGGCTGCTGTGGGACGTCTCACCGACAATCGTCGGCAGCGAGTTCGAACGCCGCTACCGCAAGGTGATGGCCGAGCGCGAAAAGCAGGTGTTCGAGAGCTTTACCACCCGCATCCCCGACCGCTGGCACGAGGTGCGCGCGTTCCCGCTCGGCGACGGGATCGGCGTCTCCTTCCGTGACGCGACCGAGCGCAGGTCCATGTTCGAACGGCTCAGCCAGCGTGAACTCGAACTTGCCCGGGTCCAGGAGATCGGCGGCGTCGGCGGCATGCGCGTCGAGCTCAAGGGGGGATTCCCGAGTTACCGCTTGCCCGAGTACCTGCGCATCCACGGATTGTCCGCGGAGGCCTCGGTCGAAACCCATGAGGACTGGGTAAGGCGCATCCACCCGGAGGATCGCGCTGAGGCCGTCAAGCACTTGTTCGCGGTTCTCGATGGCCAGTCCACCACATACGCCTCGGAATACCGAATCGTGCGCCCAAGCGACGGCGCCGTCCGATGGATTCGCGCAGTCGCGGAGATCGAGCGCGACGAGACGGGCGCGCCGGTCGCCCTGGTCGGCGCGCATACCGACATCACCGAAAGGAAGCGCGCGGAAGAGGAGGCTCGGGCAAGCGAGGAACGGCTGCGGGCGATCGCCGACGCCCTGCCCGTCCTCATTTCCTACATCGACCGCGACCAGATCTTCCGCTTCGTCAACCGGACCTACGAGATCTGGTTCGACCGACCGCGGACCGAGATCGTCGGCCGGCGCGTCGAGGAGGTCATGACGCCGACGATGTACGCCGCGCGCCGGGCTAAACTCGAGCGGGCGCTGGCGGGAGAGGATGTCTCCTACGAGGTCGAGTTTCCGCGGCAGGGCCGGGTTGCATTCACCGAGGTCGTCCACGTCCCGCATCGCGACGCGCGCGGCGAGGTGCTCGGCGTTTACGTGATCGTGACCGACGTCACCCCGCACAAGCTGGCGGAACGCGCCATTGCCGAGAGCGAGGCCCGTTTTCGCGCCATCGCCAACAGCGCGCCCGTGCTGATCTGGGTCACCGGGGCCGACGGCCGCCGGGAATTCGTCAATCAGGCCTACCTCGACTATTTTGGCGGCGGCTACGAGGAGACGCTCGAGTTCGACTGGCGCAATGCCCTCCATCCCGATGACCTGCCGCGCATTCTTCAAGAGGCGCCGTCCGTCGACCCTTCGACCAAGCTGGTCACGGTCGAGGCCCGCTTCCGGCGCGGCGATGGGGAGTGGCGATGGCTGCGAGCGGAATCGCAGCCCCGGTGGACCGTCGCCGGCGAGCAGGCCGGCTTCATCGGCGTCGCCCACGACGTCACAGCGGCGAAGCAGGCGCAGGAAGCGCTCGCTGAGATCAACGAGACCCTCGAACGCCGCGTGGAGGAGCGCACCGCCGCGCTTACGGCGAGCGAGGCGCTGGTGACGACGTTCTTCCAACACTCGCCCGAGTGCCACGCGGTTCTTGTCGCGGAGGGCGACGGCTTCCGCTTTCAGGAGATCAATCCGGCGACGCTTCAGCTCTACGGCAAGACGCGGGCAGAGGTGATCGGACGCCTGACGGAGGACGTTCTGACCCCGGATTCGGCGGCGGAGGTCAACGGCAACATCAGGGCTTGCCTGCGCAAAGGAGGGCCCTATCGCTACGAGCGTATTCAGGAAGGCCGCACGGTCGAAGCCGTCGCGACGCCCGTCCCATCCCGCGACGGAGAGCGGCGTCGGGTGGTTGTCAGCGCCCGCGACGTCACGGAGAGGCGGCGGCTCGAGGAACAATTGCGCCAGGCGCTGAAGATGGAGGCGCTCGGCCAGCTCACCGGTGGCGTCGCTCACGACTTCAACAATCTCTTGACCCTCGTTCTCGGCGGCCTCGACACCATCGACCGACAGCTCGTCCTTCTGCCGGAGGTTCCGCCACGGGCGCGGATCGAACGCGCGAAAGACATGGCGCTGCAGGGCGTCCAGCGCGCTCGCGCGCTGACCACGCGCCTGCTTGCGTTCGCCCGCCGGCAGGCGCTCGCTCCGCAGCCGGTCGACCCCAACGCCCTGGTCGCCGGAATCAGCGATCTTTTGCAACGAACGCTCGGCGAGCAGATCGCGCTCAGGACGATCCTCGCCGACCACGTCTGGAACGCCTTCGTCGACCCCAATCAGCTCGAGAACGCGCTCATCAATCTCGCGCTCAACGCAAGAGACGCGATGCCGCGCGGCGGCAGTCTCGTCATCGAGACCGCCAATCGCACGCTCGACGCCGCCGACGTCGCCTCCTTTGCCGAGCAAGTCGAAGCCGGCGAATACCTGTCGATCGCCGTTATGGACACCGGCGCCGGCATGGACCCCGAGACCCGGGCCCGGGCGTTCGATCCGTTCTTCACCACCAAGGACGTCGGCAAGGGCACCGGGTTTGGCCTCAGCCAGGTCTATGGGTTCTGCCGACAATCCGGCGGCTACGCTGAGATCGAGAGTTCTCCTGGGCGCGGAGCGACGGTGCGGATGTTCCTCCCACGTCAGTCAGCGCCCTTTGCGGAACTCGCCGAGCCCTCCGAGGCGTCGTTCGCCGGCGCGGGCGGCCGCGAAAGCATTCTCCTGGTCGAGGACGACGACGGCGTGCGCGCCTTCGCCAGCGAAACGCTGCGCGATCTCGGTTACCGGGTCGCGGAAGCCTCGAGCGGGAAGGCGGCGCTTTCGATCCTCGATAACGCGCACGACCTCAACCTGCTGCTGACCGACGTCGTCATGCCCGGCGGATACAACGGGCGCGAGCTCGCGGACGAAGCGGTGCGCAGGCGTCCCGGACTGAAGGTCCTCTACATGACCGGGTACAGCCGGGACGCGATCAATTGGCGCGGCCGGCTCGAACCCGGCATTCATCTGCTGGCGAAGCCCTTCTCGCACGAAGAACTGGCGGCGAAAGTGCGCAAGCGTCTCGACGCCGCGCAATGAAAGGGCGACGGGGACGTCTGGCGGTCAAGATCAAACGATTGGCGACCGATTTGAGTGGCAGGACTGCTCACGGAGCCGGCATTCATCGCCGGCTTTGCTAACGGGTCATATCCGCCAAAGAGCGGCCCCTCCCGGACCAACTCGCCCGAGCGCCTTCTCGCGGAGGGACGAGAATGAGAACTCGCAAGCAGGCTGCGGGTAGTTACTTTTCAAAGGCTACAGAATAAGGCGGCTTGGGCCTTCTTCCCTTGAGGCCACCCTCTTTTTGTCCACCGAAATCGACCGTTACTCTGTCACTTGAACGTATAGTCGGCCTCAAAGACATTCGGACCTGTGCCCCTGCCGGTCCACTCGTACTTCTTGCCGTTCATAGACGCCCAACTTCCGGTCGCCAAAGTTACAATGCCATGCCCGGAGGCCGTCCAACCGCTCGGTTTGCCATCGGTCATCGTGACCTCAAGCGTTCCGTCCGTATGTTGAAATGCCTCTGTGGCGCCCGGCTTACGCGCAACTCCATAATCTGAAAGCTCTTTCGCCTTAGGCCCATCCCATTCCAAAATGGCTGTTTCGGTTACAACTGCGCCGGCCAGGGGGCCTTCAGTAACCTGGCAACTTGATTCCCCAATAGACAGCGCGTGGCCCTCGCGATCGCCGAGTTGCTCGGGCGCGAAAGCGCCTACATTGCGACAGACCTGATGCCCATGAAGCTCTTGAGCCGTTGCGCTCGGCGCGGCAATCGCGAAAGCAATCGCTGAGAGACTGCCAAAGCACAATGGAACAAGCTTGATGCCCCTCATTTACGTTCTCCTCCCTATCTCGTGTTCTGACCCGAAATTCGCCGGATTGCCGCTTTCGACGGAGGTCAACATAACCAGAATTGGCGATTGTCTCAAGCAAGTTGCCGGTTCAATAGCACCGGCGCTCACGGCGTGGCAGACTGTGATCCTGTCCACGACGCAGGCACCGGGTCTACAAAGGCTGCCAGGAAAGACTGGAAGTCCGCCCGTTCCTGCCGTTCGGTGAACGGTCACTATCCGCCCGGAAGAGATATTGCTGTCACTCCGTGATCAGCGCGAGCCCGTGCTCATGATCCGGAGCAGAAGTCGGTAGACTTGAGATTCACCACTCTTACAATCGGCCGTACGGCGTCTTTCAATAAGGACCTTGCGCGGGCCATGCTCAGCCAGAGAAGGTGGGCCAAAAATGAAGAATCCTGTCTATGTCATGGGCCACTCCGAATTTGAGCTCCAACGTTTGGAGCGGCAAGATCGGCTCATCGGACCGAGCACGCGTGTGTATCTTCAAGCTGCAGGTATTGCTCCAGGTATGCGCGTGCTGGATGTCGGCAGCGGTAGCGGCATCGTTAGCTTCGTGGCCGCCGAATTGGTGGGTCCGACTGGAGAGGTCGTCGGTATCGATCGGGCGCCAGCCGCCGTCGCAGCCGCGCGCGCTGCCGCCGCGGCGCGTGCACTCGCAAACGTATCTTTTAGTGAGGGTGATCCCGTCGATATGGCGTGCGAGCGGCCGTTCGATGCGGTCGTCGGCCGCTACGTGCTCATGTTCCAGGCCGATGCGAGCGCCATGCTGCGGGGACTCGCCCGACATCTGCGGCCCGGCGGGGTGATCGTCTTTCACGAGCCGGATTGGAGCGTAGTGTACTCTGATCCCGTGGCCCCGACCTATGACCGTTGCTGCCGCTGGATCGTCGATACTTTCGAGCGCGCCGGAACCGGCACGAACATGCGGTCCCGACTGCATCGGGCGTTGTTGGACGCGGGCCTGCCGCCACCGGCGATGCGTATGCAGACGATAATCGGCGACGCATCCAGCGCTGCGGAGTGGCTCCGTGCAGTTGCCGATCTTGCGATCGCCCTGATACCGGCGATGGAGCAGCACCACGTTGCGACATCATCCGATATTGACGGTGACAGTCTCGCCGATCGCCTAATTCAAGAGGTCGCCGCAGGGGGAGGGATCGTCGTGGGTCGCTCTGAGATCGGTGCTTGGTCGCGAGTGTAGAGCAGCAGAGCGCAACGTGCACTTAGCAGGCTCGTCTCGGACGATGTCGCCTCGTCTGCTGCTCGCCATTCGAATTACCATAGCGAACCCGTGCGATAGCTCCCTGTGGGCGCACCGTTTCTTCGACCCTGAACAGACGTTCGCGCTCGGCCCCCGGTACGGAAGGACTGAGCGCATAAGCGGTCCTTCCCGTCTCAGACAGGCAGACCGAGCCTGGCATTTGGGCTAATGTGGCGGCTCCAAGAGGGCTCCATGAGCGAGACCCGGAAAATCGCGGCGATTTTGGTCTCCGACGTGGTCGGCTACAGCCGCCTCGCCGGAACGGATGAAGATCGCACGCTGTCGCGGCTCCGGGGGCTTCGGAGCGACCTGATCGACCCCGCGGTCGCGGTGCATCATGGCCGCATCGTCAAGCGCACCGGGGACGGCAGCCTCATTGAGTTTCGCAGCGTGGTCGACGCTGTACGCTGCGCAATCGAGATGCAGAACGGCATGGCCGAGCGCAACGCCGGCGTGCCGCCCGAGCGCCGCATAGAGTTCCGCGTCGGCATCCATCTCGGCGATGTCGTCGAGGAGGCCGACGGCGACCTGATGGGCGACGGGGTCAATATCGCCGCTCGGCTCGAAGGCGTCGCCAAGCCCGGCGCGATCTGTCTCTCGGAGCAAGCCTACTGGCAGGTGAAGGGGCGGCTCGATTTCAAGGTCACTGATCTCGGCCAAACCCAGCTCAAGAACATCGCCGAGCCGATCCATGTCTATTCGCTGGAAGTCGGCAAGGCGGCTGAGGCGAAGCCTCCACCGTGGGCGACGATGACTGATCAGGCGAAGTGGCTGGGGTCCAAGCAGCGTTGGGGAGCGGCCCCGCTCATCGCCGCCGTTGCCGCCCTCGTCCTTCTCGCCGGCGCCATCGGTTGGTTTCTGCTCGGCGGCCGCAGTGTTAGGCCGTTCGAACCCGCCCATCTCTCAATCGTTGTGCTGCCTTTCACCAATCTCTCCGGCGATGCGAGCCAAGACTATTTCGCCGACGGGATCACCGAGAATCTCACCACCGACCTTTCTCGCCTCAGCGGCTCCTTCGTCATCGCGCGCAACACCGCCTTTACCTACAAAGGCAAAAACGTCGACGCCAAAGCGATCGGCAAGGAGTTGGGCGTCCGGTACGTGCTGGAAGGTTCCGTGCAGCGCGATCAGAACCAGGTCCGCGTCAACGCACAGCTGATCGACGCCACGACCGCCGGTCATCTGTGGGCCGAGCGCTTCGACAAACCCCTGTCCAACCTCTTCAGCATGCAAGACGAGATCGTCGCCAGTCTGGCCAGCCAATTGGGGGTCGAATTGATCACCGACGAGGCGCGCCGAGCGGAACGGGTGCCCGCTCCCGATTCGATGGATCTCTATCTTCAGGGGATGGCGTGGTACAACAAAGGGCGAAATCCTGCTGATATCGACCGCGCGCGCGGTTTCTTCGAGCGAGCTTTGGCGCTCGATCCTAACAATCTCGACGCGGCGCTCGGCAAGGTGATGGCGGACTTTCAGCTCGCCGTAAGCTATTCCGTGGACGACAGGTTCGAACGCCTTCACTCAATTGAGGCGCAGCTGAATCGGGTGCTGTCACAGTCGCCAAACAATGCCGGGGCGCACTTCCTGATGGGCAGGATCCTGAATCAAACCAACCGTCAGGCCCAGGCCATTGATGAGCTGAATAGAGCGCTGACGTTGAATCCGAACTTGGCTTCCGCCCACGCGATCATTGGTCTGGCCAAGCTTTACGAGGGTCATCCCGAGGAAACCGGGAGCCACGAACTCGAAGCGCTACGCGCCAGTCCGCGCGACACTGATACTTATTTTTGGGTGAGATGGATGGCCGAGGCCAAGCTGTATCTTGGCGTCTACGAGGACGCGCTCAATCTGTGTCACCGCTCAATCGAACTGAACCGGAATTACCCCACGGCGCGTTTCACCTATTGTGCCGCTGTTCTGGTGGAGCTTGGCCGGCTCGACGAAGCGAAGAGCGAAGTCAAAGCCGGACTTGCTCTCAGTCCTAATTTCACCCTGCGGCGCTATCGGGACGCCGCCCAAAGCGATAACCCGGCTTTCCTGAGGGGGCGCGAGCGGATCATTGAAGACATACGCAAGGCGGGGGTGCCCGAAGGATGAGCGAGACGGCTTTAAACTTCGGCTCGGGGCGGTGAAGCCTTTTTCGTGCCCTCAATGGAATGACGGGTATGGCGCGAAATCCGGCCCTTCCCGAGGCGACCCCTGTAGGCGCGCTATCCGCCCAATTGAGGCGTCTAAGGCCGCGGTCTCTGCAACGTCCCCAATACGTCGACTTCCGCCATCCGCTACGCCGTCGGGTCCGGCTACTCGACCCGGAAACCTAGCGTCAGATTTTGAGGGCCGCGGGCGCCACACAGTTGCGTTCGTCGTAACGTCACGGGAACGCGGGAAAATACGGGAATGACGGACGTTTTTGCGTCCGCCCTCGCATTGAGGACATTCCATGTTGAAACATTCGCGCCTTGCCGTCGTCCCTTCGCTACTGGCGCTCGTCATCGCGGCTTCGGCGTCGGCCGAGTCCCTGTCGGAGCGCCGCGCCGCCAAGGAGAAAGCCGAGACGGTCGAAGTCGAGGTCGCCTGCGGCAAGCTCGACAAGGAGAATTGCGCCGTCGTCGTGCCGGAGATCAACAGCAAGACGGTCAGCGGCAACGTCCGACTGAAACCGCTCGAAGCCAAGGGCAGCGTCGAATCGGTCGACGGCCTTTGCGACGGCGACGTGCAGATGGCGGTCGTTCAGGCCGACGTGCTGGCGATCCGCGCGGCCAAGCCCGATTGCGCCGGCAAGGTGGTGGCGCTCGGCGCGCCGCTCTACCCCTACCAGGGCTTCATGGTGACGCGGGCCGACGCCAAGGAAGGGAAGTTCGGCGACATGGTCGCCCGCCTCGCGCCCGGAACGGTGCTCAAGGTCGCCGCCGGCGGATCCGGTTCGGGCGGCGATCTCACCCTGCGCAACATCCTCGCCGGCGCGCCCGATTGGAAGCAACTCGTGGACATCGCCCCCGACGGGTCCGAGACCGCGCTCAACAAGCTGCGCGACCGCCAGATCGACGCCTTCTTCGTGATGGACGGACCGCAGTCGCCGCTCTTGCAGGATGTGCGCGACACGGTCGATCCGAAGACCAAGGAGCGGATTTACAAGTTCGCCGACCTCAGACCGAACGACAAGCTGTTCGCCATCCCCTTCAACGGCCGCGCGCTCTACGCGCCCGCGACGCTGGAATCGGGCTGGTTCTCCGCGACGAAAACGATCGCCACCCCCGCCGTGATTGCCGTGCGCGACGACTTCTACCGGACCTATCCGGAGGTCACGGCGAAGGTCCGCCAAGCGGCCGAGGACGCCTTGCCCGCGATCGCCGCCAGAGCGGGCGCCAAGCCGGACTGGGCGAAAGATTTCGAGACGCGCTGATCGCGCCTCAGCGAGTATCCGGGTCGAGCGCCTCGTTCAGGAGGCGAGGATCTGCCGCACCTGAGCGGCAACCGCCTGCGTGAGGCGGCGCTCCGCGATTTTCGCGATGATCGAATGGCCCACGGGACCCCAGGCGGGAGCCGAGGGAACGAGCGCGACGAGCAGAACCAGGGCGAGCCGCACGCGCATGACGAAGGTCCGCGTGGGGTTGACTTCCGGCGGTCGAAGCGGGGCAATATCGCCGGCCTCACGGAAACTGGAATGACCATGCCGAGCCTCTACCCAGACGATCTTGTCCGCCGCGCCGCCGCCCTGATCGAGCGCTGCCGCGCCGAGGGGGTCAAGATCGCAACCGCCGAATCCTGCACCGGCGGCCTGATCGCGGCGCTGCTCACCGAGATCCCCGGCTCGTCGGCGGTGGTGGAGCGCGGCTTCGTCACCTATTCCAACGATGCCAAGATCGAGCTCATCGGCGTGCCGGCCGAGACGATCGCCGCGCAGGGCGCCGTCAGCGAGGCGACCGCGCGCGCCATGGCCGAGGGGGCGCTCGCTGCATCGCGCGCCGACGTCGCCGTCAGCGTCACCGGGATCGCAGGGCCGGACGGCGGCTCGGCGGAGAAGCCGGTTGGGCTCGTCTGGTTTGGCTGCGCCCGCCGGGGCGGCGCGACCGTCGCGCGGGAGGAGCGGTTTGGCGCAATCGGCCGGGAAAACGTCCGGATGGCGTCGGTGACGACCGCCCTGGGACTCCTGGAGGCGGCGGTCTAGAGCAAGACGATTATTGGACGAATCGCGCGGCGCCCACAAGCGACCGCTCACAGGGGCTGCCTTCCATGCTCGGGGAAGGGGGCGGCGGCGCCTTGCAACCCGGCCACGCCCAGCCTCGCGCCCCGTTTTCGCCCGCCTGATAATTCCCTGATCCGCTCCGAAATCGCCTGATAATTCCCTGTTCTGGTCGTTTGAAATTCCCTGTTCCATACCCGACCCAGCCCGCAACCGTTTGGTTGCAATTGCGGCAACACCATGAGATTGCAGGGCTTCCTGGAGCGGAGCGCCGACCGCGGAGCAAAAAAATTCCCTGCTAGCAGGGAAATCGGATCGTCGGCGGCGGACCGGGAGCGAGATGATTTTGGGCCGAATCGGAGTCTTCACCCCGAGGCGTTGCCCCAATTCAGGATACGCGCGAACCTCCAATCATCCCGCCCCTGGGATGCGGCGAAGCTTTCGTCGTCCGCAGCAGGCTACCCAATCAGGACCGCGGTCGCCATGGCGTCGCAGTCCGGGCAAGCTCAGGATTGCGTCGACTGCGGATAGAGCTCGTTCGCCCTTTCCTCGAACGCCTGGGCGAACTTGCGGAAAGCCGCATCGAACATCGAGCCCATCACCGCGCCGAGCGTGCGGCTGCGAAACTCGTAGTCGATGAAGAAGGCGACGCGCGAACCTCCCGGTTCGTCGCGAAACGTCCAGATGTTCTCCATATGGCTGAACGGGCCGTCGATGTATTCGACGACCACCCGGAGGCGGGTCTTGTCGAGCAGGACGCGGCTCGTGAACGTTTCGCGGATCATCTTGTAGCCGACCGACATCTCAGCCAGCAGCGTCTCGCGTCCATGTGTGCCGGCGCGGCGGCTGCGCACCCTGAGGCCGGTGCACAGCGGCACAAATTCAGGATAGCGCTCGATGTCAGCCACGAGATCGAACATCTGATCGGACCGATGGCGGACGCGACGCTCGTTGCGAAACGACGGCACGTCTCAGCCCTCCGACGGACGTTCCGCGGCGCGGACTACGGCTTCTGCGCCGGGGCGGCCGGCGCCGCAGGCGCGTTCGACTGGCGCTGAAGCTGCTTCAACTGGTCGAGGATATTGCCCGGGTTGACCGGCTGGGGCGCCTCCTGGCTCGCCGGAGCGGATGGTCCCCTGGTCAGGATCGAATGGGGCGCGCGGCTCCAGCCGGCGAGGATCGACATCAGGATCGAGGTGGCGAAAAACAGGGCCGCGAGAACGGCGGTCGCCCGCGACAGCGCGTTCGCCTGCCCTCGCCCGGTCAGGAAGTTGCTGGAGCCGCCGCCCGAGCCGAGCACGCCGCCCTCGGAACGTTGCAGGAGGACGACCACGACCAGGGCGATCACGATCAGAATGTGAATGACGATCAGAACCGATTGCATTGAGGAGCCCGAATGGAAAAAGCGCCGGCCTCATCGGCCGGCGTTCCAGAAAGATGGCGCGCTCCTATCACGGCGCAAGAGGCGCGTCCATCGCTCGACCGGGGCCCGCGCTCAGCGATAGGGGGCGGCGATCGCGAGGAAATCCGCAGCCTTGAGGCTCGCGCCGCCGACGAGCGCGCCGTCGACGTTGACGATGCCGAGCAACTGGTTGCAGTTGCCTGGCTTTACCGAGCCGCCATAAAGGATGCGCACCTTGGCGCCCGCCGCGCCATAGAGTTCGCCGAGCAGTTTGCGGATCGCGAGATGGACTTCGGCCACATCGGCGGGGGTTGGCGTCAGACCGGTGCCGATCGCCCAGACGGGCTCGTAGGCGACCACCACGGTCTCCGGTTTGCCGGCCGGGGGCAGAGAGCCTTTGACCTGCCGCGATACGACCGCGATCGCGTGGCCCGCTTCGCGTTCCGCGCGCGTCTCGCCGACGCAAACGATTGCGATGAGGCCAGTCTTCAACGCCGCTTCCGCCTTGGCCCGCACCAGTTCGTCGGTCTCGTGGTGGTAGGTGCGGCGCTCGGAATGGCCGACGATGACGTAAGTCGCGCCGAGATCCTTCAGCATCGCCGCGGAGGTGTCGCCGGTGTAGGCGCCGCTCGCGTGCGGGCTGCAGTCCTGGCCGCCGAACGTCACGGGCCCCCCGGCCAGTCTTGACGCGGCCGCCGCGATCAGGGTGAACGGCGGGCAGACCGCGAGTTCGGCCGCGCCCGCTTCGCCTGCGTCCACCGCCTTGCGCATCGCCTCGATCTCGGCGAGCGACGCCGTCAAGCCGTTCATTTTCCAGTTGCCGGCCACGAGCGGGCGGACGTCGGGGGTCATGGGTTTCGTCTCCTTGGATGGGCCGGCGCGTTGTTATCATCGGCCAAAAGCCTATGCAAAGCGGCCGACTGCGGCTAATAGGCGCGGTCCAACGGCCACCTCAGAGGCGAAAACGTCCCCATGCTCGAATCGATGCGCAACGCGGCCCAGGGCGTGGTCGGCAAGGCGATCATGACCGTTGTGATGGGCCTGATCATCGTGAGCTTTGTCATCTGGGGCGTCGGCGACATGTTGCGCGGCTTTACCGCCACCACGGTCGCGTCCGTCGGAGGCCAAAAGATCACGACGCAGGATTTCCGCGACCAGTTCCAGCGCACGCTCCAGCAATATCAGCGGCGCACCCGCCAGCCCCTGACCAACGATCAGGCCCGCGCCATCGGGCTCGACCGTCAGGTGCTTCAGCGGATGCTTAGCGAGGCGGCGATCGACGAGGAGGCGCGCAGGCTCGGCCTCGACGTCTCGGACGAAGCGCTGCGCAAGCTGATCACGTCGAACCCCAACTTTCAGGACAAAGCCGGCGCCTTCGATCCGGAGAAGTTCGCAGGCGCGCTGCGCGACAACGATCTCAGCGAACGCTACTACGTCTCGGAGCTGAAAAAGAACGCTTTGAGGCAATTCATTATCGCCGCGCTGGCGACTGGCGCGGCGGCGCCGAGTGTGATGGTCAACGCCGAGGCCGTCTACGGCGGACAGACCCGTTCGGCCGACACGTTCGTCCTGCCGGCCTCCGCCGCGGGCGACATCCCGGCGCCATCAGACGACGCGCTCAAGGCCTACTTCAACGACCGCAAAGCAAGCTATCGCGCTCCTGAGTACCGCGGCATCGACGTCGTGGCGCTCGAACCGGACACGCTCGCGAATCCTGCTGACGTCAGCGACGCGGACGCACAGGCGGCTTACGGGCGGGTTGCTGGCGCGGATCCGAAATTCGGCGCGCCGGAGACCCGCGACCTCGAGCAGATCCTGTTTCCCAATGACGCCGAGGCTCGAGTGGCGGCGGCCAAGATCAAAGCCGGCGCAAGCTTCGACGACATCGTCAAGGAGCGGAATCTGAAGCCAGAGGACGTCGAGCTCGGCCAGACGGCCAAGGTTGCGATTCTCGATCCGACCGAGGCCAATGCCGTGTTCGCGCTGCCCGCCGGGGGGGTTAGCGACGTCCTGCCCGGCCAGTTCGGGCCCGTCATCGTCCGGGTGAAGAGCATTACGCCGTCGACGGTGAAACCGTTCGCCGAGGTCGCGGAAGACATCAAGCGCCGGATCTCGGCTGCTCGCGCCAGCGACAAGATCCAGGGGCTCCGCGACAAGATCGAAGACCTCCGGGTGTCGGGCAAACCCCTCCCCGAGGCCGCCAAAGAGACTGGCCTGACGACGCTGTCGATCCCCGCCGTGGACGCGACCGGCCGCGACCCGAGCGGCGCCGAAGTCGCGGTTCCCGACAAGACCGAGCTTCTGCGCGCGGCCTTCGCCTCCGACGTCGGGCTTGACGAGGCGCCGATCTCGACCAAGGACCGTGGCTTCGTCTGGTTCGACGTGACCAAGGTCGATCCCTCGCATGAGCGGTCGTTCGACGAGGCGAAGCCCCAGGTCGAGGCCCAGTGGCGCGCCGAGCAGATCGACAAGGCGCTCGCCGCCAAAGCCGACGATCTCGTCAAGCAGCTTCGCGCCGGGGCCAGCTTCGCCGACGTCGCCAAGAGCGTTGGGGCGCAGGTCAAGCCGGTCGCGGACATCCACCGCGACGAGAAGACGAGTCTGCCCGAAACCGTAGTGGCGGCGATCTTTCGCGAGCCGGCCGACGGCGTCGGATCGGCCGCGACAGCCGACGGTCGGACAGTGTTCAAGATTACCGCCGACCAGACGCCGACCGTTGAAGCCATCGATCCGCGCGTCAAGCAGATCGCCCAGGACCTCGACGCGGCGACCCGCGAGAGCTTGGTCGATCAATACATCGCGGCGCTGCGCCGGTCGCTTGGCGTGCAGGTCAACCCGACCGTCCTGCAATCCGCCGAAGGCGGCTGATTCCGATGACCATGAGCCCCGACTACGAGTTGTTTGAACGCGCCTATCAGGCGGGCGCCGCGACGGTCGCCGTGACGACCCTGGTCGCCGACCTCGAGACGCCGGTTTCGGCCTATCTCAAGCTCGCGCGCGGCCGCACAGGCAACATGTTCCTGTTGGAATCGGTCGAAGGCGGCGCCCAGCGCGGGCGCTATTCGATGATCGGACTCGATCCCGATCTCGTCTTCCGCTCGACCGGCGAGCGAGCCGAGATCAACCGGAAGGCGCTGCACGAGCCCGACGCCTTCGTCTCCTTCCCCGGCGATCCGCTCACTGCGCTGAGGGCGCTGCTCGAGGAATCGCGCATCAATCTGCCGCCTGGGCTGCCGCCGATGTCGGCGGGCGTGTTCGGCTACCTCGGCTACGATATGGTTCGCCGGATGGAGAAGCTGGCGCCGGCCAAGCCCGACCCGATCGGCGTGCCGGACATGCTGCTGATCCGGCCGACCATCATGGTGGTGTTCGACGCGGCGCGCGACGAGATGGCGATCGTCACGCCGATCCGCCCGGCCCCCGGGGTCTCGGCCAAAGCGGCGCACGAAGCGGCCGGGGCGCGGCTCGACGCCATTGTGGCCGCGCTCGAGGCGCCGCTCGACCACGGAGCCGGCGAAACAGCCGATCCCCTGCTCGTGGCCGGCGAAGCGGTCTCCAACACGACCGAGGCCGAATACAAGGCGATGGTGATCAAGGCGAAGGACTACATCGCCGCCGGCGATGCTTTCCAGATCGTGCTGTCGCAGCGCTTCACCAGCCGCTTCGACCTGCCCGCCTTCTCGCTTTATCGGGCGCTGCGGCGGGTCAACCCGTCGCCCTACCTCTGCTACCTCGATTTCGGCGGCTTCCAGATCGTCGTGTCGAGCCCGGAGATCCTGGTCAGGGTGCGCGACGGCAAGGTGGTCATCCGACCGATCGCCGGCACGCGGCCCCGCGGCAAGACGCCCGGCGAGGATGCGGCGCTGGAGGCGGAGCTCATCGCCGATCCGAAGGAGCGCGCGGAGCACCTGATGCTGCTCGACCTCGGCCGCAACGACGTCGGCCGCGTCGCTCGGATCGGTACGGTCAAGGTGACCGACAGCTTCTTCATCGAGCGCTACAGCCACGTGATGCACATCGTTTCGAATGTCGAGGGGGAGCTGCGCGGCGACGTGGATGCGGTCGCGGCGCTAGCGGCGGGCTTCCCGGCTGGCACCGTCTCGGGCGCGCCAAAGGTGCGGGCGATGCAGATCATCGACGAGCTCGAGAAGGACAAGCGCGGCATCTACGCCGGCTGCATCGGCTATTTCGGCGCTGGCGGCGAGATGGACACCTGCATCGTGCTGCGCGCGTCAGTGGTGAAGGGCGGCCACATGCATGTCCAGGCGGGCGCCGGCATCGTCTACGATTCCTCGCCCGAAGCCGAGCAGGTCGAGTGCGTCAACAAGGCGCGCGCGCTGTTCCGCGCCGCCGAGGAAGCGGTGCGGTTCGCGGCGCGGGGGAAGCGAGGGCAATAGCAGGAAGGCGACGTCATCCGCGCGCGCCCGCCGCGCGGACGAACTCGGCGCGGAGCGCCTCGACCGTCGCGCCCTCGACCGCAATCCTCGGGAATCCAGTGACGAAATAGAGGATGTCGTCGGGGAAATCCGTCGGATCGAGCTGGAAGGCGACGAAAGGCTTCTTGAAGTCGCCGGCCACATAAACCTCGCGAATCACGTGGTCGGAGGCGAAGGCGCTTTTCGAGCCCATCAGCGCCACGAGCTGCGACGTCCGGATCGCGCCGACAATCTGTCCGGCGTAGCGCGCAGAGCCGATGGCCTCGCGGTCGATCCAGACCGGATAGCCCATCGCCTCGATCTTCCGGACGAGGTCGTCGACGACGCGCTCGTCCTTGCGGCTGTAGGAGACGAAGACCTGCAGCCCGCCTGACAGACCGGCGGCCGCGGGCGCGCCGGCCGGCGCAGGCGCCAGGGCCGCAACCGACCGCGGGGCCGCCCTGCTGCGCGCGCGCGACGCGATCGCCCAAGCGAGGCCGGCCCCGATGAGGACGCCGACGATCAGGACGCCGGCGATCAAGACCGCCAAGGGTTCGAGCGCGCCGAGGGCGCTTCCCGTCCCGGCGCCGGGCGGGCGGGCGGGCGCTGGCGCAGGGCCAGGCGCCGGAGCAAGATCGGGCAACGAAGGCGCCGCGGCCCCGGGACGCAATTCTCGATGGACTTCGGGCTGGCTTTGCGGCGCGGCGCTCTCTTGCCAAATCGAGAAGCCGATCGCGCCCGCTGCGGCAAGCGCGGCCACGACGAATGCGGCGAGGAGCGCGCCCCCTGCTCCCCTCGCCCCAGGGACCGCATGGAGCGGCGCGGCGGCGGGGGCGGCCCGCGTCCGTTCCACGACCGCCTTCACCCGAGCGACGACGCCCGACGCGTCCTGCCCGACCCGAACCGGAGGGATGTCCCTGAGGCCAACCGGCAGCGCCGCGTCGTCGAGCGCGGCCAGCACGAGCCGATCGGACGACCAGGCTCGCATGACGAGGCGCATGTCCTTCGCGACCCACGACGACCGCGCCGCCGTCTCGGACCAGACGACCAGGAAACAATTCGCCTCCTCGGTCGCGGCCTCGACCTTTCTCGCGAAATCGGCGCCCGGCGGCAGGGTCTGGTCGTCGGCGACGCTCAGGCCGGCGGCGCGCAAGCCTTCGAGAATCGGTCGCGCCGCCTCGCGATCCGGACCAACGTAGCTGACGAAGACGTCGCCCATCGCTCCCCGCTCAGCGCCTCTTCTGTTCCGATACGGGCATTGTCGCCCGCGCCGGGACGCTTGTCATCATCCGAGCCAGAAGCCCGGGCGCGGGGCTCCCCGGGCGGCGCCGTACTCGCTAGTTCGACGCAGTCGAGTGAATTCACGTATGAAAGCGAAAGCCTGCTTAGACCGAATCGCGACAATGACAGCGACGCCTGACCCGCCCACCCGACGCTCCGAGCCCGACGACGACCGCCAATCGGCGCAGGCCATCGACATGGACGTCTTTGTCCCGGCGGCCCTGACCAACCTGGCGCAGAAGATCACGGCGACCGCTTCGGCGGTTTACCGACCGCAGTTCGGCATCGGCGTGACCGACTGGCGCATCATCGCCCTGCTAGCCGCGGAGCCCTGGATCGCGCCGGTCCGCATCTGCGAAGCGACGGGGCTCGACAAGGCCGCCGTCAGCCGCAGCCTGCGCGATCTTGTGACGGCGGGCTTCGTCGAGGCGAACGCCGCCGCCCGTAACCGGCGCCGCGTGCCCGTTGCGCTGACCGCGAAAGGCCTCGCGGCGCACGACCGGATCGTCGTTGTCGCACGCGCGCGGCAGGAGCGTCTGCTCAAGAGTTTCACGCCGGACGAGCGTGCGCAACTCCGGGACTTCATCGCCCGCATGCGGGGCGCGTTGGACGCCGTCAATGACGAGGACTGATTTCACCCGACGCGCCTCGGCCCCCCAGAGCGGCTGGCGAAGCTCGCGCGTGAGGACCTTTCCGGCGCCTGACGGCGGGAGCGGATCGTCTCGGATCGCGGCGTCGCGCGGGCATTTGCCATGCGCGATGCGCGACCGGCGGAAGTCGATGACGTCGGTTCTGCTGACGGCCGCGCCGGACTCGAGACGGCGCCGCGTGTTGCGCGCCACGGGATGTCCTTCGCCGTTGTTGAGCGTGAGGTTCGCCAGCCGCGCTGGAAGTCAAACGCGCCGAACGCGAACGATGCGAGCTCGTGCGCCCGCGATTGTCGCCGGCCCATCGCGCCGATATAATCGATCAGAAAGCAGACGAGCATGGCTTCTCAGATTGCGCTGATCGGGGTGGGAGCGGCTGGAGCCGCAGTCGTGGCCGTCGGGGCGGTCGGCATCTATTGGGCCCATCCGGCCTTCCTTTCTCCGACGCCCATTGCGTCTGCGGTGACCGAGGCGGCTAAGCCTGCCGCGCCTCAGAGGGCGCCTGCGCCCGACAGGACTGGGGTCGCCGCGCCGGCCTCAAACCCCGCCTCGGCCGAGGTCAAGCCGTCTTTCGACGTTGTCAGCGTCGAGCCGACTGGAGAGACGGTCGTGGCCGGGCGCGCAGCGCCGCACGTCAAAGTCGCCCTCCTCGACGGCGGGCGGACGATCGCCGAGACCATGTCGGACGCGCAGGGGCAGTTCGTCGTCATTCCAGCCCCGCTCCCTCCCGGCGATCACAGCCTGATCCTGTCCTCGACCGCCGACGGGACGGATGAGACGTCAAATGCCGTGGCGGTCGCCGTGGCCGCGCCGCCGCCGAGGCCGGCGACGGCTGCATCGCCCGCACTGGCGGCCACGCCCGCCGCGTCTCCGGCGGACGCCGCGGCCCCGGCGCAAATCGTCATCCAGTCGGTCGAGGCGAGCGCGGGCGGCGGCATGGTTGCAAAGGGGGAGGCCGGGCCCAACACGACGGTTCGGCTGTATGTGAGCGGGGCCTTTGTCGGCGACGCCAGAACTCGGGACGACGGACGCTGGTCGCTGACGATCGAGCGCGGCATGACCCCCGGCGGCTATTCGGTCCGCGCCGACCAGATCGAGCCCGGCGACGCCAAGGTCGCCGCGCGCGCCGAAGCGCCCTTCACTATCCCCGCGCTGACGGCGCCGGAGAAGCCGGCGGCGGCTGCTCAGTCTCCGCCCGCGATTCCGTCGCCTTCCGACGTGGTGGTGGACGCGTTGCAGACCCACCATGTCGAGCGCGGTCACACGCTCTGGGGGATCAGCCAAAAGTTCTACGGCGACGGATCGCGCTACGCGGTCATCTTCTCGGCCAACTCGGACCAGATTCGAAATCCGAATCTGATCTATCCGGGCCAGACGTTCTTCGTGCCGAAAGGCGCGCCGAAGCCCTGAACCGGGCCGTCCCGCCGCCTTGCGAACCGACAGCGTCGGCGCCAAGGTCGAGGCATGCCGCAGCCGACCGCCGAGCCGAAATTTGCGATCGCCGACCTCGACCGTGATCTCGCCGAGAGGATCGTCGACGTCCACATGTGGGCGGTGCGCGAAGGCCTGCGCGGGGCGGTCGCCACCGAACTGTTCGACGGCTATTGCCAGCGGCTCGTTGTCCACGGAATTCCGTTGTGGCGGGCGCATTCCGCCATGGAGACCCTTCATCCGCAATGGAACGGCTACGGCGTCACCTGGCGGCGCGACCTCAACGCCATCGCGCCGGAAAATTACCCACACGGCGACGACGACGAGCCAATCTGGGTTCGGAGTCCATTCTACGCCCTGATCGAGCGGGCGCGCACCGGCGAGCGCAACCCCACGATGCGCCGCCGCCTCATCGACGGCCCGGCGGAGCGGGATTTCACAGTGCTCGAGGAATTCTTCGCTGGGGGGGCGACCGACTACGCGGCCTATCTTTTTGTCTACGGCGACCCCCTCGCCCTCGGGCAGCGAAAGGGGGACCGCTCGCAAGGGACTGGCGTCGTCTATTCCTTCACTACGGATCGGGACGACGGCTTCAACGATGACGACGTCACGCTCGTGGAGACGACCCTGCCGGCGCTATCGCTGGCGATGAAAGCCCATGCCGGCCACGTGATCGCGTCGGGGCTGCTCCGCACCTATCTCGGTTGGGACGCCGGCGAGCGCGTTCATGCCGGCGCGGTCACCCGCGGGTCGATGGAGCGGATGCGCGCCGCGATCTGGTACGCCGACATCCGAGGCTTCACGACGCTCAGCGACACCGCGTTGGGGCCTGCGGTCATCGACCTGCTCAACGACGTCTTCGAGGCCTTGGCCGCGCCTCTGCGGGAGCGCGGCGGCCAGGTGCTCAAGTTCATTGGCGACGCGATGCTCGCCACCTTCGCCTTCGAGGAGGAGGATCGGGCCGAGACCTGTGGCCGGGCGCTCGACGCCGCGATCGAGGCGAGCGCCGCCCTCAAAGCTTTGAACTGCTCCCGCGCCGACGCCGGCGCGTCGCCCGTCGCCGTCGATTTTGCCCTGCACGTCGGCGAGGTCCTGTACGGCAACGTCGGCGCGGCCGACCGGCTCGACTTCACCGCCATCGGCCCAGCGATCAACGAGGTCGTCCGGATGGAGGCTCTGTGCCAGCCGCTCGGCCGGCCCATTCTCGTCTCGGCCGAATTCGCGGCCATCGCGGGCGAGACCCGCCGGCCGTTCGAGTTGGTCGGCCTTCACGCGCTGCGCGGGGTGAAGGCGCCGAAGGAACTGTTCGCCGTCGACCCGGACGCGGCAGGGTAAGCGGCGTCCCCTCTCCCCGTTCACGGCTACGGGATGCACACATCGTTCTTGACGCGCCGCTGGCCGGACATCCCCTTCTCCAGCTCCGCTGGGGAAGAGCCTGTGACCGGGCTCGACCCGGTCATCGCCCGACAGGGCCGGATGGGGTGCGGCGAGCAGGGCGGCTCTGTATGCAGTTGGCTGTGACGGTCGCGCAAATCGAGCGCGGTCGGCGGCGGCGGACCACACCCCATCCGGCGCTGCGCGCCACCTTCCCCAGCAAGCTGGGGAAGGGACCGCATTTGGCCGCTGGTAAGCGATCTTCCGGCAAAGTTGCGGCGGCCAGAGATGTGTGTCTCCCGTAGCCGCAAGCGGGGAGAGGGTTAGATTGCGGATTGCCGGGACACTTACTTCAATTCCCATTTCGAGAAGCCGGGCGGTCGGGGATTGAGTAAAGTTTCACCGCAACTGCGCCGTAGCCGCGTAACCGTAACCGAAAGCGCTGTCCCTCAAATCCAGTGTCTCAGCCGAGGGGTGCAGTTCACGGGCCCTCCGGCGCACCGTCACCGTAACGCCGAGTTCGGAGCTGGCGCCGTTACGGACGCAGCACGGGACCAAGCGGGCCGATGCGCTCGACCTCGCCGAAGCCGCGAATGGCGATAACGGTGGCCAGCATCAGGAGCCGCTCCTGTTCGGGGCTGCCGTGCGGGTGCGCCGCCGCCGCGCCCGCGAAGAACTCCAGGGCGTTGCTGTCGCGTGGCTTGCCCCGCATGTTCTGTCGCTGCGCGCGCCGGACGAACGCGTCGGCGACCTGTTTGCCGATGTCTTCCACAGTCGATCCTTTCCTGGCCCCGGACCCATTCCGTCACGCCGTCGAAATCGACCGATGGGTAGTCCGATTTGAGGTGGTTCGCGATCCACACAATTGGCTAGGCGCTTATGTTGCAGAACGGCCTAGCAAGGCTGCGTTGTGACCTGCAACTCGACGTTCAGGGGGCGGCGCCGCGCAGCATGTGGGCCCAGCCGCGCCAACTGATCTCGTGGGCGCTGTCGTTCGGAACGCGCAGGCCGAGTTCGGCGACGTTGAGATTGCGGCAGCGGTCGACGCGATCGGCGAAGTCGTCACCCATGCCCATGACCTTGGAGGCGATCCAGCGGTCGAACTTCGGCTGACCGATCCGGCGGCCGAAGGGACTGGCCGGCTTCGCGATCGTCCCGCGCGCCCCGCTCGGGCCCGGTCGGCGGTGAAATGCAACCTGGCTGAAGCCGATTGCCAGGGCGCCGTCTCACCCCTGTTCAATTCCCTGATCCGGCTCGGAACAGGCAAAAATTCCCTGATAAGCACGCCATGAATTCCCTGTTCTGGCGGGCGCCAGGGATCGCAACTGGGGGGTTGCAGGACTGCAGTCGTCTGAAATTGCGACGGTTTTCGGCGCGTAGCTCGAATCGAGCTTTAAAAAATTCCCTGCTAGCAGGGAATTCGGAAAAGCCTTTCCAGACACGTGCCGGCGCGCCGCGCCTGTTTGAGCGCCGCCACCGGCCGACGATGCCGCCTCTCCCCGCCGTCAGTCCCGCACGAACGCCATCCGGTCCACGTCCACGAGACCCCGGTCGGTGATCTTCAGGTGCGGGATCACCGGCAGCGGCAGGAAGGCGACCTGGAGGAAGGGCTCGGCCAGCGTCACGCCGAGGCCCTTGGCGGCTGCGCGCAGCGGAATGAGGCGCTCGCGCACGTCCTCGAAGCTCGAGAGGCTCATGAGCCCCGCCACTGGGAGCGGCAGCTCCGCGATCACCCTGCCCCCGTCGGCCACCGCAAAGCCACCCTCGATTGCGCGCAGCCGGTTCACCGCCGCGGCCATGTCGGTCGTATTGGTCCCGACGACGCAGAGATTGTGGCTGTCGTGCCCGACCGACGAGGCGATCGCCCCCCGCTTCATGCCGAAGCCTTTGACGAAGGCGGTCGCGTGATTGTCGTTGATCCCGTGGCGGGCGACCACCGCCACCTTGACCACGTCCTGATCGAGATCGACGTCGCGCTCGCCGTTGCGGAACGGCAGCGTCACCGGGACACGGTCGGTGATGATCTTGCCCGGGATGACGCCGATCGCCTGGGTCGAGGGCCCCTGCCCTCGGGCGACGAAGTCCTGCGGCACGACCTTGCGCGCCTTGATGCTGTCGCGCCCGACCGGCGGCAACGCGCCTCGCGCGGCAAACAGGGCGTGGTCGACGACGCGGCCCGCCGCGAGCACGGTCGAGACCGCACAAGATTCGAGATCGTCGACGACGACGAGGTCGGCGCGCCAGCCGGGAGCGACCAGCCCGCGGTCGCGTAAGGAGAAGATGCGCGCGGCCGAAATGGTCGCGGCGCGATAGGCCGCAAGCGGCGGCGCGCCGAGCCGGATCGCGGTGCGGATCAGGAAGTCAAGGTGACCCTCCTCGGCGATGTCGAGCGGGTTGCGGTCGTCGGTGCAGAAGGCGATGAACGGCGAATTGCGCTCGGTGATCAATGGCGCGAGAGCGTGCAGGTCCTTGCAGACCGAGCCCTCGCGGATCAGCACCGCCATGCCCTTCATGAGCTTCTCGCGGCCTTCGGGCAGGTTCGTCACCTCGTGGTCGGTCCTGACGCCGGCGCTGAGATAGCCGTTCAGCCGGTAGCCGCTAAGAAGCGGGCTGTGGCCGTCGATCGGGCGGGTCTGGAAGGCGGCGAGCTTGGCGAGGCACGCCGGGTCGCGCGCCAGCAGACCCGGAAAATTCATGAATTCGGCGAGCCCGAGCACCTTCGGATGGTTAGCGAGTTCGAGAAGGTCGCCGACCTCGAGCCGGGCGCCGGCGGTCTCCAAATCGGTGGCGGGGACACAGCTCGACAGCTGCACCCGGAGGTCCATCGCGGTCGCCATCGCGCCGTCGAGGAAATAGCTGAGGCCCGCCTGGCCAAGCACGTTGCCGATCTCGTGCGGATCGCAGATCGCGGTCGTCACGCCATGGCTGAGGACGCAGCGGTCGAACTCGAGTGGCGTGATCAGCGACGATTCGACGTGGCAGTGCGTGTCGATGAAGCCGGGGACGACGATCTTGCCGCGGACGTCGATCTCACGCACGCCGCTGTAGTCACCGAGCGTTCCAACGATCCGGTCGTTGCAGATCGCGACGTCGCCGGCGATCAATTCGCCGCTGACGAGATCGAAGATCCGTCCGCCCTTCAAGACGATGTCGGCCTTGGCGAGTCCTTGCCCCTGCTCGATGGCGCGGCTGAGAAAGGCGATGGCGTCGCTCATGGTCGTGCTCCCCGAGATTGGCCTGGCATTGTTTCAGGCTTGGCGAATCCGCTCAAGCAAGCTTTGACGCCGCGCTCGAATCGTCGTCAGGTCGCCCGATGCGCCCCATCCTGTCGATCCAGTCTCACGTTGTGTGCGGCCATGTGGGCAACGATGCGGCGGCCTTCCCGCTGCAGCGTCTCGGCCGCGAGGTCTGGCCGCTGATGAGCGTGCAATTTTCCAGCCATACCGGCTATGCCGGCTGGCGCGGACGGGCGTTCGACGCGGGCATGATCGACGAGTGCGTCGCCGGGCTCGAGGCGATCGGCGCCCTCTCCGGATGCGCCGGCCTGCTGACCGGCTACCTCGGCAAGGCGGAGATCGGCGAGGCGGCGTTGCGGGCGCTCAAGGCCTTGTGCGCCGCCAATCCCGACGCCGCTTATTGCTGCGACCCGGTGATCGGCGACGTCGGCCGAGGGCCCTATGTCACCCCCGAGGTCGCCGACTTCTTTCGCGACCATGCTCTGCCGGCGGCCACGATCGCGACGCCGAACGCCTTCGAACTCGAATGGCTGACCGGCGGCCCGGTGCGGACCCTGCCGGAGGCGCGGGCGGCGATCGCCGCGCTCATGTCGCGCGGACCAAAGATCATCGCGGTCACGTCGCTGGCGCTGGAGGACACGCCCGCAGACGCGCTGGACGTTCTCGCCGCGGACGAGACCGGGTTCTGGCGGGCGCGGACACCAAGGCTGCCGATCGCCGTCAACGGCGCCGGCGACCTGTTCGCGGCGCTGTTCTTCCACCACCGGCTCGCCAGCGGCTCGACCCCGACGGCGCTTTCCAGGGCGGTCTCGTCGACTTTCGGAGCGGTCGCGGCGACGCTTTCGGCGGGCCGGCGGGAGCTTGCCCTGATCGACGCGCAGGAGGAATTTCCCCATCCCTCGCAAGTCATTCCGGCCGAGCCCATCTGATGGAACCTTGCGTCGCGCCCCTCATTTACTTTTCTTGCAGGTCGTCGCACAAAAGCCTGCGCTCCAGTGTTACGGTGACAGCGCGAAAGGGAATGGCCATGCCGCGTCCAATTCAAACTTTAGGCGCCGTTGCGCTGGGGTGCCTCATCGGTTTTGTCGCGACGGCCGACGCCCAAACGGTCCATCGGCGGGCGCATCATCATCCGGCAGCCGAAGGCCGCCAGATCGTGGTGCACGGCGGCGAGTCCTATCTGACCGCCGGGACGAACGTGCCGGTCGGCTCGTACAACAGCTACGTGCTCAGCACCTTCGGCGGCGGCCCGACGACGTTCGATCCCGAAATCGACCACACGTTCGTCGGCGTCAGGGGCCTGGACCGGATCCCGAACAACTTCACCGTCCCGAACTGTTGCGCTCCGTAAGAGGCGGCTCGCCGCCTTTCGGATCCGCTTTGCATGGCGCGACGGTTCTTCACGCTCGACGTCTTCACCGAGACGGCGCTGGCCGGCGATCCGCTCGCCGTCGTGCTCGACGCCGAGGGCCTTGACGACGCGCGCATGCAGGCGATCGCGCGCGAATTCAATCTCTCCGAGACGGTTTTCGTTTTCGAGCCGAGACATCCGGTCCATTCGGCCAGGGTCCGGATCTTCACCCCCGGCCGGGAATTGCCCTTCGCCGGCCACCCGACAATTGGGGCGGCGTGCCTCATCGGGCATCTCCGCGCGCCCGACATCCTCGAGGCCCGGGATCTGCGCATCGTTCTGGAGGAGCCGGTCGGCGACGTCGTCTGCCTCGTCCGGCAGCGGCAAGGCCGTGCGCTCGCCGCCGATTTTGAGCTTCCCCGACTGCCCGAGCGCCTCGAAGGGGCGCCGACCCGCGACGAAATCGCCCGTGGGCTCGGACTGACGCCCGACGACATCGGCTTCGACCGGCACGAGCCAAGCTTGTTCAGCGCCGGCGCGCCGTTTCTGTTCGTGCCGGTGCGCTCGCTTTCGGCGATCGCGCGCGCCCGGCCGGGCGACATGCCCTGGTCGAAGAACGCGGGACCGGCCGCCTATCTCTACACCCGCGAAGTCGTCGAGGCGGGCTCGGCCTTCCACGCGCGCATGTTTGGCGGCGACTGGGGCGTGCCGGAGGATCCCGCGACCGGAAGCGCCGCCGCCGCCTTCGCCGGCGTCGCGCTCGCCTTCGAGCGTCCGCAGGACGGCGAGCATGTCCTGGTCATCGAACAAGGATTCGAAATGGGGCGTCCAAGCCGCATCGTCCTCGGCTTCGAGGTCCGGGACGCCGCGCTGAGATCGGCCTCGATCGGCGGCTCGGCGGTGATCGTGGCGAACGGCGCGCTCGATTTATGAGCGAGCCCCTACGCATCGTCGAGGTCGCCGAATTGGACTTCGCTCTCGAGCCGTGTCGCTGGACCTTCGCCGAGGTTCATCGGCGCGAGATCGCCGCGCACTGGATCGAACTTCGCCGAACGAAGCCGGCCCTCTACAACGGCCGCATCCTGCTGCTCGGCAGACGCGAGCTTTCCGCACGCGCCGATGGCGCCCTCAAGCTCGGCGGCGCCTATTTCGAGGCCGATTTCGCTGATTTCATGGCCTGGCGCGACTTCGGTTTTCCAGGCGAGCCGATCGAAAATTGTTTTGCGATGGCGGCGCTGCGCAGCGCCGAGGGCGCTTTCCTGCTCGGCGAGATGGCGCCGCATACGGCGAACGCCGGAAAGATTTATTTTCCTGCCGGCACTCCGGACCTGAACGACGCGTTCGACGGCAAAGTCGACCTCGACGCCAGCGCGCGGCGGGAACTTCTGGAGGAAACCGGCGTCCGCGCCGAAGAGGCAGTGATCCGTCGCGTCTGGACCGTCGTCTTCGCAGATCGGCGGATCGCCTGCATGAGAGCCATGACGCTGCCGATGCCGGCGGAGGAGGCCAAGGCGCGGATAGACGCGTTCCTGGCGCTCGATCCGAATGCGGAACTCAAGCGCATGCATATCGTGAGGCGCCTGGGCGACGTCGATCGCGCGCGAACGCCGGACTTCGTGGCCGCCTACATCGAGGCGGCGCTCGCATAGGGCAAGATGACATAGGTCTGCGCCTGCTCACCCTCACCCTGCCGCCATAGTCCGTCGAGAGACAGGCGTCCTGACGGACGCCCTATGGGGAGAGGGCGTTCCCTCCCCAGGGGGAAGAGCCTGTCCCCGGGTGAAGACCGGGGGTGGCGGCGTAAGCGGCCGGATGAGGGTGTTTGGCTCGGTTCGATCCACGCGCGGGAGGGATCCGGCCGCTGCTTGCAACCCGGCCGCGCCCGGTCTCGCGCCCTCGTTTTCGCCTGCCTGTTCTTTCCCTGTTCCGCTCCGAAATCGCCTGATAGTTCCCTGTTCCGGTCGTTTGAAATTCCCTGTTCCGCGACCGATCGAGCCCGCAACTGGCGGGTTGCAACTCCAGCAACGCCCTGACACTGCGGGACTTTCTGGAATGGAACACCGACCGCGGCGCAAGAAAATTCCCTGCTAGCAGGGAACCCCACCAACCTCAAATCATCCCACGCTAGAGCCCCGTCGGATAGCCGTGACGCTGTTCGGAGGCGGCGATCATCGCCTTCGCCTGAGCGTCGCGGCCAGCGGCGCAGACGGGTTCGGCCGCGTCGATTTCGCGCTTGATCCGGTTGTAGACCGACTGGGCGACATGTCCCATCGATAGGTCGTTGTCCTGGATCGCCCGGTAGCGGGCGATCGCGGCCTTGCAGTCGCCAGCCTCGGGCAGCGTGAAGTTCGCCGGCGTGTATTCGACCGATCCGGGCGCCGGCGGCGGCGCGGACGCCTGTGGCGCGGGGGCGTTGCAGGCGGCGACCGTGAGCGCCGCAAGCGCGGCCAAGATAGACGACGGCTTCATCGGACGATCCCGGTTTGCGATTCGCGATGCCCCTACCCTCCCTGAACTTCGGCCGCGGTCAAGCGCCGACTCCGGCGCCAGCCCGGCGCAAGGGCCGCGCCCCATCCTCGGCGTCATGTCGCCGGTCGTCCCGTCCCTCGCGGAAAAGCGCCGAACGCCTCGCTCGCGCAGGTTCCGTCAAGTTCGCTGTGTCTTCAACGGCGGCGCCTCGACGCTCGACGCCAGGCTGCGCGACATCTCGCCGACCGGTGCACGGATTGCCGGCGACGGGCTGATCGTCCTGCCGCCGACCTTCGAGGTCCAAATGCTCGACGGTTTCGGCGGCCATTCGTCCCGCCAGGCCCGCCTAGTCTGGGCCAGGCGAGGAATGGCCGGACTCGAATTCGTCGATTGACCGGAGCGCGCGGTCAGGCAGCCCGTCCGGCGCACGTTCAGCCGACGGCCGGCGAGCACGCCTGCGACGAGCGCAACCCAGTCCTCCCACTCGGCGAACTGGACGAGGGCCGCAATCGCCATGACGACGATCGCCAGGCCGCCGACCCAGGACGCGCGCGGCTGGCGGGTCATCCGAGAATCCGATCGCCCACGACGGCGCCAACAGCAGCGCGCCGCAAGCGAGCGTGACGCAGGCGGTTCAGCGCGAGGCGTAGGCGGCGGGTGCGACCTCGCGAAGGATTTTTCGAAACCAAATCAAGGCAGGGTCGGCGACCCGCAACCGCGTCGACACCGCCGTCATGTCCAGCGCGTCGTCGAAAGGCGGCGGCTTCAGCACGAGATCGAGGTGAGCCGCGAACCGCGCCGCGAAAGCCGCGGAGATGGTGGTGACGAGGTCGCTCGTCGCGACCGCGGCAACCGTCGCCATGAAATGCGGCGTCGTAAGGCCGATCCGTCGCTCGACGCCCGCCGCGCCAAGTCGGGCGTCGACCTCGGACACCCCGTCGCCGAAGAACGAGACGGTGGCGTGCCGATAGAGGGCGTAGTCGGCGACCGTCCATTGCCGGTTCGCCGCCGGATGGCCGCGCCGCATGACCAGCGCAAGCCGGTCGCACGCGATGATCTCGCTGACAGCGCCGGGCGGCAGCGGCGTCCCGGTCACGGCGAAGCAGACGTCGACGTCGCCCTGCTCCACCCGAGCGATGATGTCGCGCCCGATCGACGAGAAGACGAGATCGACGCCGGGCGCCTCTCGCTCGAGCCGTGCGACAAGGCGGGGCGCGATCAGGATCGTATGGGCGTCGGCGGCGGCCAGACGGAAGGTCCGCTTGAGACCCGCCGGATTGATCGCCGGCGGACGGAAGAGCCCGCGCAGGCCCTCGAGCGACGCCGCCACCTTGGGTTGCAGCGCCTCGGCGGCTGGCGTCGGCGAGAGGCCGCCGCCGATCCGGACGAGCAGCGGATCGGCGAAAATCTCGCGCAGCCGCGCCAGCGCCCGGCTCATCGCCGGCTGGCTCAGGCCCACCTCGGCCGCGGCCTTTGTGACGTTGCGCAACCGAAGCAGCGCCTCCAGCGCCGGAAGGAGATTGAGATCGAGTCCAGCTAAATTCACCTCACGCATGATCGAAATATAAACTATGCATTTCTGATATAATCAAGCGTGCGGTATCGTCCTGGCAATTCTTGAGGCTCGCCATGAACGACAGGATTGTGATCTTCGGCTTTGGCCCGACCGGGCGAGCGATCGCCGAGCGCCTGCGGGGCGAGGGACGGGACGTCGTGGTCGCGCAGCGCCACGCCCCTTCCGACCTGCCCCGCAGCGCGACCTTCGTCGCCTGCGACGCCCTCGACCGCGAGGCGGTCGTCAAGACCGCCGCACAAGGCGCTCAGTTCGTTGTCACCATCGGCTTTCGTTATGACGGAGCGGTCTGGCGCGAGGTCTGGCCCAAGGCAATCGGCAATTTCGTCGCGGCCTGCCAAGCGACCGGCGCCCGCATGGTGTTCATCGACAACCTCTACATGTACGGGCCGCAGACCGCGCCGCTGATCGAGACCATGCCGCTCACGACGTACGGCCGCAAGCCCGCGGCGCGCGCCGCCGCGACGCGGATCTGGATGCAGGCCTCAGCCGAGGGCCGCGCCCGCGTCGCCGCGCTGCGCGCGCCGGACTTCTATGGGCCCGGCGTCAAACTCAGCTATCTTGGCGACACGTCGATTGGCGCCATGGCCAAAGGAAAGGCGGCGTTCTTCATTGGCTCGCCCGACATTCCGCACGGCTACGCCTACGTCCCCGACATTGGCCGCGCCGCGGTCACCCTGCTCGCCGCCCCAGATTCCGCCTATGGCCAGGCTTGGCACGTGCCCTGCGCCCCGACGCGGACGACGCGCGAAATTCTGCAGCTTGCCGCCGACGCGCTCGGCGTGCGGCTGAGGCTCAACGTCCTGCCGGCCCTCCTCCTCGGCCCGCTCGGCGTCGCCGTCCCGTTCCTGCGGGAAGTGAAGGAAATGCGCTTCACGTTCGACCGACCCTATCGCGTGGACTCGAGCAAGTTCGCCACAACCTTCTGGCCGGACCCGACGCCGTTCGAGGACGGAGTCCGCAAGACCGCGCTCGCGTTCCGGGGCGCGGCGAGCGGCATCTGAGCCGCCTCAGTCTTCGTCAGATCCCGATCGGACCAGCGTCGACGGAACCGTGATGCGCGGCTCGCGGCCCGGTTGCGCCTCGGCCTCGAAATAGGCGCTGATCTTCAGCGCCTCGTGGAGATGCACGGGCCCATATAGCCACGCAAAGCCCTCCGTGTCGATCACCTCGACCGCGAAGATCGGCGTTAAGGGCGCAACACTGGTCGTGCGGTTCATGGCAAGTCTCGCTTCCCGGGTCGCAGCACTATCAGGGCGCCGTCGGCGCCACGCATTGATCGGCGTCAATGCGGCCGCCGCCGTCGTCGAGGCCCACCGCGACCAGGCGCCGCGCTTTTGAGACGGCGAACGCCTGCGCGCGAAGTCGAGCTCAGCCTCGAGCATGGGCTTCAATGCTTTCGCAGGGCTTTTCGCCGCCGCGAGAAAAGCGGATTCGATCAAAATCTTCGCGCGAGAGCCACGCTGGACGCCAGATCGAGCGGCGCGCGGCCGTCCCCTGCGAAGCCGCTGCGAAACGCTGTCAGGCGAGGCCCAGTCGGGTCGTGATCGCGGCGTGATCGGCCCGGGCGCGGTCGAGATCGAGGGCGGCGGGCGGACGAATCGCCGCGAGGGCCGCTTCTGCCCGCCGTGCGCTCGCCCCTGCCAGCGGCGGGGCGACAGAGGCGACGGCGCTGGCCTCCTCGAGATTGCCGTTGCAATGGAGCGCTATGTCGAGACCGGCGTCGAATATGGCCTGGGTGCGGGCATCGAAGGGGCCGCTCAGCGCCTTCATTGACACATCGTCGCTCATCAGGAGCCCGTCGAACCCGACGGCGCCGCGCATGACCTCGTCCACGACTGCACGCGAGGCCGTGGCGGGGCGATCGGGGTCGATCGAGCGGAAGATCACATGGGCCGTCATCGCCATCGGCAGGTCGGCGAGCGCCCTGAACGGCGCGAAATCGCGCTCGAGCGCCTCGCGCGACGCCTCGACCGTCGGCAATTCGAGATGGCTGTCGGCCTGCGCCCGGCCGTGGCCGGGCATATGCTTGATCACCGGCGCGACGCCCCCCGCGAGCAGGCCCTCGGCGAAGGCCCTGGCGAGCGCGGCGACACGCTCCGGGTCCTCGGACCAGGCGCGGGCGCCGATGACCGCATGGGTCCCCGGTTCGGCGACGTCGAGAACCGGCGCACAGTCGACGGTGATTCCCACTTCGTTGAGGTCATAGGCGATCAGGCGGCCGATCAGCCGGGCCGCGGCCTCGGCCAAATGGGGCTCGAGGGCGCCGACGGACCCGGCGGCCGGATAGGCGGGCCAAACCGGCGGCGCCATCCGCTGAACGCGACCGCCCTCCTGATCGACGAGGACGGGCGCATCGGGGCGGCCAACGCAGTCGCGGAAGTCCCGCGTCAGTGCGCCGAGCTGGTCACGATCGGCGACGTTGCGCTTGAACAGGATCAGGCCCCACGGATCGGCGGCGCGGAAGAAGGCGCGCTCCTCCGGCCCGAGCGCGAGACCGGAGCAACCGGCGATGAAGGCCTTGGGCATCGGGCTACGCCATTCCCGGTTCGCGGGCGGCGCGCCTCACTTCGTGACGTAGCACTGTCCGCCGTCGCCCTTCACCCGGGCGCAGAGCGCCGCGGCGTCCGCCTTGGAAAGGCCCGAGACGCGCACGCGATAGACCGTGTCGCCCTTTGAGGTCGCCTTGTGGACGCCGAGCGCTGCGCCGCCGAGCGCGGAGGCGTATTTCTCGTTGAGCTTCGCGACCACGCTTTTCGCTTCCGCCTCGGACCGGGGCGCGGCGAGCTGGACCGCCCAGCCGCCGGACGTCGTCTCAGCGGGCTCAGCCGCGGTCGGCGTCTCGGGCTCGGCCGCCGCTTCTTGCGTTTTGACCTTGGCCGGCTTTTCGGGCTTGGCCGTCGCGCCGAGCTGGACCGGCTCGCCAGGCGCGTCGGCCGGAGCGGTCGTGTCGGTCTTGGCGACCACGACACGAGCCGAGGATTTGCCGGAGAGCTTCGTCGGCAGATCGATCTTGGGCGTCGACGGCTCGGCGGCTGCGGCAGCGCTTGCCTTCGCCGCAGGCTTCGCGAGGGACGCCGGCGGCGGCGCCGCGGGCGCCGAGGACGTCGGGGCCGCGTCGGCGTCGGCGACCGAAGCCGGAATCGGCGTCCCGTCGGGACGCAGCGAGATGGTCCGCACCGGCTTCGGTTCCGGGAAGGACGGCGCCATCGCCGGAGCGGGCGGCGGCGACATGACCACGACCGGCGTGTCGACCGTGCCGCGTACCGCCGAGGAACTGGACGAATCGGATGGCGCGGCCGGCGCGGCAGACGGCGGCGGCGCCGTCTGGGCGTGCAGATCGACGGGCTGCTCCTCGGTGCTCACCACCGTCACGCGACTGACCTGCGTGTTGTCCTTGAGCAGAGAGGCGCCAACGTCGTTCGGCGTCGAGACCGTCGCGTCGCTCGGCGGCTGCACCTTGGTCGGGCCCTGCGCGGCGGCGATGAACGGCGGTGCCTTCGGCATACCGGGCAGCCTGCCCTTGAGCGCGAAGACGGCGCCGATCATCGCGACGCCTGCGATGGCGAGAGTGGAAACCGTCCAGAGCCAGCGACGCGACCGGCGCGGCCGCTGCGACGCCGGCTCCTCGCGGATGTCCGCGTACAGTTCCGGAGACGTCGCGGGTTCGTTTTCGTCGAACGCGGCGTCGGTCTCGGGCTCAGGAGCGATCGCGTCGTCGTAGGCGGGCCGCAGCGCGGCGGCCTCGATGGGCGGCGCAATCGGCGAAGGCGGTTGCGCCGGCGTGGCGACGGGCGGCGGGGCGGCGACAGGCGGCGCAGCCTGGCCGCTCGGCGCTTTCGGTCGCGAGGCCTCGACCAGCCGCGCAAGCTCGGCCAGCGGATCCTCGACGCCGCCTGCGGGCGTCCCGGCGGCACGCAGCCGCTTTTCGAAATCCTCCAGGTCGATATCAGCCGCCACGCGTGCTCCGGGAACGTTCATGTCATCCTCGTCACCTCGCAGACCCGTTCGGCGCGCCTCATGCGCGACGAAGAATGCAGGGGTCCGCTAACGCATTTCCTCCGGGGCGCTAACCCCCAAGATCGTCAGCGCGGAGGCCAAAACAAGGCCGACCGAAGCTACGAGAGCCAACCGCGCATACGACAAGTTTCGATGGTCTTCCTTAACGAAACGCAAATCGTTCAAATCCTTGCCGCGATTCCAGTGCGCGTGGAAACGTGTGGCGAGCTCGTGGGCGTAGAAGGCGAGGCGGTGCGGCTCGTGCGCCTCGGCCGCCTGCAGAACCATGCGGGGATATTGCGCCATGATCCGGAGAAGGTCGCGCTCGCCCTCGTCGGCCAGCAGGGCGAGGTCGGCGCCGGCGAGCGCGGCAGGCGAGAGATCGAGCTCCGGGAAAGTGGCGTGGCCCTGCCTCAAGACGCTTCGTGCCCTGGCGTGGGCGTACTGAACGTAGAACACCGGATTGTCCTGGCTCTGCTCGATCACCTTGGCGAGATCGAAATCGAGCGGCGCGTCGTTCTTGCGCATCAGCATGATGAAGCGCACGGCGTCCGGGCCGACCTCGTCCACCACTTCACGAAGCGTGACGAAATCCCCGGAACGCTTCGACATTTTAACCTGCTCGCCAGCCCGCATCAGGCGCACGAGCTGGCACAGGCGCACTTCGAGCCTCACCCTATTGTCCGACAGCGCGGCAACAGCGGCCTGCATCCGCCGGACATAGCCGCCGTGGTCGGCGCCCCAGACGTCGACGAGGGTCAGAAAGCCGCGGTCGATCTTGGTCTTGTGGTAGGCGATGTCGCTGGCGAAATAGGTGTAGCTTCCGTCCGACTTGATCAGCGGCCGGTCGACGTCGTCGCCGAAGGAGGTCGATCGGAACAGGGTCTGCTCACGGTCCTCCCAGTCGTCGGCGGCCCCGCCTTTGGGCGGCGGAAGACGCCCCTCGTAGATGAGGCCCTTGAGCCTCAGCGCGTCGATCGCTTCCTCCACCCGGTTTGGACCGCCGTCGACGCCGGTCAGCTCGCGCTCGGAGGCGAAGACCTCGTGAGCGATGTTAAGCGCAGCGAGATCGTCGCGAATCATCGCCATCATCGCGTCAATGGCCCGCCGGCGGACGAGTGGCAGCCACGCCGATTCCGGCTCATCGCTCAAGCCAGCGCCGAATTCCAACTTCAGAGCTTCGCCAACCGCCTTGAGGTAGTCGCCGGGATAAAGCCCTTCGGGGATCACAATCGCCTCGCCCAGCGCCTCGCGGTAGCGCAGATAGGCCGAGCGGGCGAGCGCGTACACCTGGGCGCCGGCGTCGTTGATGTAATATTCGCGCGTCGCCGGAAAGCCGGCGAAGTCGAGAAGGTTCGCCAGCGCGTCGCCGAACACCGCGCCCCGCGCGTGACCGACGTGCATCGGGCCGGTCGGATTGGCGCTGACGTATTCGACGTTCACCGGCGCAGCGGCAGCCGGGCGGCCAGCGGCGAAGGCCGCGCCCTCGCGGAGAACGGCGCTCAAAACCTTCTCGTAAACCTCGGGTTTCAGGATGATATTGATGAATCCCGGCCCAGCGGCCTCCGCCTTCGCCACATCCGGTTCGGCGGCGAGATCGGCAGCGAGCCGTTCGGCGAGCGCGCGCGGGTTCGAGCCGGCGGCCTTCGCCTCTCTGGCGTAGACCATCGCCGCGTTGGTCGAGAGATCGCCGTGGGCGGCGTCGCGCGGCGGCTCGACCACGAAGCGGGCGAGGTCGAGGTCCCCCGGCAGTTCGCCGGCCACGATCCGCTTCTCGATCAGCGCCGCCACCCGCGCCTGGAAATCCGCGAAAACGTTCATTCTGTTTCCATTGTCGCCGCGCTTCGCTCGATCGCGGCTCGTGTAGGGCGCGCTCGGCTCGGGCGCGGCTGACGGGGTCAGCGATCCCGCCCTATAAAGGCCTACGGGATCAGCGACCCCGCCAGCAAGGTTCGGGGGCGTCTAGCGCAAGTCCCGCGGCCCGTCAAAAAGGCGGGCGTGCTCGTGGATGGCGAACCGGTCGGTCATCCCGGCGATATAGTCGGCGACCGCGCGCGCTTTTTCGGCCCCCTCCGCCTTGGCCGCCCAGACCGGCGGCATGAGCGACGGGTCGGCGATGAAGGCCGCGAACAGCCGGCGCAGGATCGCCTCGGCCTTATCGCGCACCGCCTGCACCTCAGGATGGCGGTACATGCGGGCGAAGAGGAACGCCTTGATGTCGCGGTCGGCGGCCTCGAACGGCGGTGAGTGGGCGACCAGCGGCCGTCCGGCCGAACCGATCGCCTCGGGGCTGCCCACCCCGGCGGTCTCGATCCGCCGCCGGCTCTCGGCGATTGCGTCCTCGATGAACCGGGTGATCACCCGCCGGGTCAGTTCGTGGGTGAGACGGCCCGTCTCCAGGGCCGGATGGCGGTCCTCGATCTCGGCGACGACCGCCGCGACGAAGGGAACGGCGGTGCAAAGGTCGGAAAGCGGGAAGAGCCCGGCCCTCAGCCCGTCGTCGATGTCGTGGGCGTCGTAGGCGATGTCGTCGGCGAGCGCCGCAGCCTGCGCTTCCAGGCTCGCGTAGCGGGACAAATCGAGCGGCTGGGCCCGATCGTAAGCCACAATGTCCACCGGGAGGCCGCGCTCGCGGTAGCGCCCGGACGGCCGCCCGGTAGCGTCGATGAGCGGCCCGTTGTGCTTGACGATGCCGGCGAGCGTCGTGTCCGTGAGGTTCAAGCCGTCGAAGTCGGCGTAGTGGCGCTCGAGCTCAGTGACGATGCGCAAAGCGTGGCTGTTGTGGTCGAAGCCGCCGTCACCGGCCATGCAGGCGTCGAGCGCCTCCTCGCCGGTATGGCCGAAGGGCGTGTGGCCGAGATCGTGGGCGAGCGCGACCGCCTCGGCGAGGTCGTCGTCGATCTTGAGCGCGCGCGCCAGCGCCCGGGCGATCTGCGCCACCTCGATCGTATGGGTGAGACGGGTGCGGAAATGATCGCCCTCGTGATGGACGAACACCTGGGTCTTGTGGGCGAGACGGCGGAAGGCGGTCGAATGGACGATGCGGTCGCGGTCGCGCTGGAACTCGGTGCGGGTCGGCGACGGCGGCTCGGCGACGAGGCGGCGTGCGGCGGCGGGGTTCGCTGCATAGGGGGCGCGCGGCCCCCGCCCGTCATCCTCGGCCATCGGCATCCCGGCGTTGCGCTTTCCCCTCGACGGCATATCTTAGCTGGACGAAGTCTTGAAGTCGCCCGGATCGCCGCGCCGGGCCATGAGGATGCCGCATGAGCGAAGCCGCCGTCTCCGAGCCCGTCACCATCAGCGCCAGCGCCGCCAGACGGCTGAACGCCATCCTCAAGGGCGAGGCGGGCGCGGCCTTGCGCATCTCGGTCAAGGGCGGCGGCTGCTCGGGCTTCCAGTATACCTACGACGTCGACCGGACGCGCGCCGACGACGATTTCGTCGCGACCCGCGAGGGGGCGACGGTGGTGATCGATCCCATCTCGCTCGAGATGATGAAGGGCTCGGAAGTCGACTTCGTCGACGACCTGATGGGCCAGTCGTTTCGGATCAAGAACCCGAATGCGGTCGCTTCCTGCGGCTGCGGGGTGAGCTTTTCGGTCTGACCGCCGCTGCCGCCCGCGTCACGTGCGATCGAAGGTCCGCGTCAGCCACTCGGCCATGATCTGAGCGGGGACGCGCCAGGACGTGTCCAGCATCATCGCATGCGGAACTTTCGGCAGCATCTGCGTCTCGGCGTTCCAGAAGACCGACGAGAACGTCACGTCCGTCCAGGGGACGAAACAGTCATCGGCCCCGCCGAGCGCGAGCGCCGGTATCCGTGGGCGACCCATCATGTCCTGCCATTGCGGGAGCATCAGCTCCAAATTGGCGCGCATGGATTCGCGCTGGAACAGCGCCGCGTAGCGCATCGCGCGGTCGACCGGGAAGTTTTCTGAAAAAAGCCCCCTGCGAATGGCCGCATAGTCTGACGGCTCGACGCCGCGGGACTGGACGCGGGTCAACGCCAGGAGCAGCGCCGGATGGCTAAGGGCCATGCTCATGAGGGCGCCGCTCAGCCCGCCAAAGCTCGCGGACGCGAGCAGGATGAGGCCGGACACCGGATGCCTTTGGACGAAACGCTGGGCGACGAGGCCGCCCATGGAATGTCCGACGACGACCGGCGGCGGGTCGAGCCCGGCCGAGGCGGCGGCGACATCGGCGATGTAATCGGCGATTCCGAACGAGTTCAACTGCGTGCGCCCCGGGCTGCCGCCGTGACCGCGCAGGGAGACGGCGATACACCGAAAGCCGGCTTCGGCGAAGAATGGCAGGAAATGCTCGGCCCAGATCCAGGCGCCGCAAAAGGCGCCATGGACGAACAGGAGCGGCGGCCGGCGCGACGGTCCGCCGGCAGTGAGGATCTCGAGCGGCTGATCCTTGCCGAAGCGCATGGTCATGGTCGTCTCCCTCGGCCCGTGCGACCCCTCCGGTCGCCCCGCCCGCCAGGCGGATCATCGCCGCCGCGCCGTAGGCAATCCCTTTCGGCGCGGCGAATCAAGCAGCCGGTGAAACATGAGACGGCGGCCGAACCGGCGCCGGCGCCGAGGCCAAGTCCATGCCGAGTTCTTGCGGGAGCGGCCCGGGTCGGCCAGCGCGCCGGCGCGCTCGGCGAGCGCGCTATCGACCGCGCCCGAAAAAGAGGGCGCGCCTACCGGCGGCGTCGGCATCGGCTCCGGCGCGCGCCAGACCAAACCCGGCGGCCTTCCACGCCTTGCAGTCTTGGCAGCTGCCTCATGATTTCAATCGCTTAAGCGCATAAACTTGTCACAAAATGCGCGGCCCCCGCCGTCTGCTGCGCCCCCTCATAAAGGTCGGGCGGCGGTTGGCGTCTCAGCCGAGTAATAACCTCTTCGTATTGTTATAAAGCATGAGCGCCCGGCCAACTGCCCTGTCGACCGCCGGAGGCGAAGCGATCGGCGCCGCTCCGTCGCCGCGCGACCACGCGAGCACTGAGGAATTGGGACGAATTTCCCCGCCCGACGACGGGCTATGGGGTTTGGCCTCGCAAAGCGGCCCACGGAAGCGGCCCCGGATCAAAGTCCCGCGGCTTGACGCCAAGATTTCGATGGCGAATTGACTGTTACGGATGCGGACGGCGGCAACCCGCAAACCTTCCCCGCCCCGGTCTTTGCATCCCCCGATGCGACCGACGCAGGTTGCCGCCGTCTGAACGGAACGTTACGAAAAGTTCATGATTGGAGTCAAGCCCCCTCGGACCCGATCGCCATTGGCGAAAACAGCGTGAGGATCAACCGCTCCTCCCTGGGCGTCCGAGCGACCGTCTCGGGCGACGATCCGTAGCGCGTCGCCCGGCAAAAGCTGTTGCTCAACGCCTCGCCCGCCGCGACGGCTGACGATCTTCGGATGGCCGCGTGGGCGCGACGGCTCTCCGCCTGGGTTAGGCGCCGCCACTCGCCCGCTTTGCTTCATAGGCGACCCAGACCCGCTTTCCCGCGACCATGGCGCGATCCGTGACGCCCCGCATGGAGAGATAGGCCTCGAGCTGTCGCCACGTCTCCGCGTCCGGAAGGTCGCGGTCGTCGCGAATGTGCCGAACGAAATCCCCCGCGGGATCGTCGGCGGCCGGGCAGGTTTTGAGATAGGCGGCAAAAGACATGGCGGACTCCGTAAGCCCCTCGCCGAATAGCGTGATTTGGGGCGTCCTGTCGCCGTTCGGCTCACGCACGAGCGATTTTAAAAGTCCCCCGTGGGTTGTTTCTCATTCGTTTTTTTGGACAGAGAGGAGATCGGGCGGGATGGTGAAGGTAGCGAGGGCTTCGAGGAGGTCGGACCAGGCGGGGAAGACGACGAAGCTCGTCAAGGTTGCGATATAGGCGAAGAAGCTGGTTCGCTTTTCCGCCGCTTCTCTGGCTTTGCGCCACGGCGGCTCGAGAAGGTCGAGAACCGTATGCCAGGCGAAGGCGAGCATGTTGAGGGCGGCGAGCGTCATGGCCAGATAGGTCTCGCCATGGCCGAAATTGTGTTCGAGTTCGTAGCCGTGGTTTTTCAGGACGTTGAAGCTTTCGTTCTCGATCTTCCACCTCGCGCGGCCGCAGACGA
Source organism: uncultured Alphaproteobacteria bacterium (assembly GCA_963822215.1). Classification (GTDB taxonomy): domain Bacteria; phylum Pseudomonadota; class Alphaproteobacteria; order Rhizobiales; family Beijerinckiaceae; genus Roseiarcus. The sequence continues at coordinate 409,267 of CAWGGX010000003.1, read as the reverse complement.
CAATCTCGGCGACGTTGGCTTTTGTGACCGGCAACGAAGTGACGAAGGCCGTCCTGTATTTCACGACGCCCTTGGCGTCCAAAATCTTGAAGCCGATCCAGTTGATCAGCACGGCGTCCTCGCCGTCGCGCAACGGGACCTTTTCGATGAAGCGATAGCGGTGCGTTTCGTGCGTCTTGCCCTTGCGGACCTTGACCTCGTGGCGCTCGAACTCGCAGCCGTCGATGAAGTCGTAGAGCGCCTTGTGCGAGGTCTCCTTGCAGGTGAAGAGGAAATCGTCGCCGCTTGCGACGAGCCTCTCGACCACGCTCTGGCAGGCGAACAGATCGTCGGCGAGATACACCGGGCGCAACGGTTTCAGGCGCGCGCCGTGCTTCTCATGCCAGCGTTTGACGGCGTTGCGCTCGCAGTCCTGCTTCTCAGCGCCGTCCTGCTTGACGATGAACTCGGGGCTCAGGGGGACGACCTTGGAATGTCCCGGCGCGACCACGGTCGCGGCCAGCATGGAATGATAGCTCTCGATCTTGCCGTTGCTGCGTTTGCGCGTCTGGCAATGCGGGCAAGTGATCTTCTGGCTGCAGAAATACTCGGTCCCGTCTAGCGCCACGAGCGTCCGCCCGCCCAGACGCCCGAAGGCCTCGCGCATTGCGGGTTCGAACAGCAGCCGCTCCATGTTCTCGAAGCAGGGCGCGAGCAGAGCAGGGTCCGCGCCGTCGAGCATGTCCCTGATGTAATTGTCGGAAGGGATTTTCTCAATTCCGAACAAGGTCTGGCAGTTGGACCGTCCCTGGCCCCTCTCCAGCGCCCGCTGGAAGGACAGAAACGACGCGCTCTGCATGAAGAACAGGGCGAACGCCGACAAACCGAAATCCGCCATGGCGATATTGCCGCTCCGCCCCTTGCGAGGGTCCGGGAACCCAGCGCAAACCGCCCTCAGGCCAGAAAGTAGCCCCGCCAAAATCTCCATCCCCAGCGTGAATCATGTTTCCCCCGATTTGTGAATCCCAAAAATGAACCACTTTTAGAATTGCTGCTCACGCACGACCCGCTGACCCGATCGAATTCAACAGGGCTGTCGATCGCCAGCGGGCTTCGCCGCATCGGGACGGTCGGGCGGCGCCACAGAGATTCTGCTGACTGTGGCAGGCGCCGCTTTCCCGAACGCAGCCCGCTGCAGCGTTGCGGCATTACCGATGAGCCTGTATCCCTCGCCAAAGTGGCGGTTCAGCGTTGCGCTAGCGGAATTCGCGGCTCGGCGGCCGCCGGCCGGCGCGGACGCAGACCCCGGCGCGGTGGGGGCGCTGGCGTGAGGAGGAGCCGCATCAATGACCAATCCGCGTCTCGCGCAAGCGACCCTGTCGCGAGCGGCGGCGAACATCGCCGTTCCGCGCTACGACCGCGGCCGGCTGACGCCGGGGATCGTCCATATCGGCGTCGGCGGCTTTCATCGCGCCCATCAGGCGGCGGCGACGGAGGATTGCCTTGATCGCGGCGAGACAGGCTGGGGCATTGTCGGCGCCGCCCTGCGCAGCGGCGCGATACGCGACGCGCTGGCGCCGCAGGACTTTCTCTACACCCTCGCCTTGCGCGACAGCGCGAGCGAAAATCTGCGGATCGTCGGCGCGATCCAAGACATTCTCGTTAGTGCGCGCGATCCAGAGCCGCTGCTCGCGCGCATGGCCGACCCCGCCACCCGCATCGTTTCGCTGACGATCACCGAGAAGGGCTATACGACCGACCTCGCGACCGGCGAGGTGCTCTGGGATCATCCCGAGGTCGCGGGCGATCTCGCCGGCGACGAGCCCCCGCGCACGGCGCTCGGGCTGCTGGCGGCCGCCTTGCGGCGACGTCACGACGCGCGGGTGGCGCCATTCACCATTCTGTCCTGCGACAATCTTCCAAACAACGGCCCGATGCTTCGCCGGTCGCTGATCGCCTTCCTCGACCGGCGCGACCGGGAGCTCAGCCGCAGCCTCGAGCGGGAGTTGGCCTGTCCGGCCGCCATGGTCGACCGGATCGCGCCGGCGACCACCGACGAGGATCGCCGCTCGATCTCCAAGGCGATTGGGCTCGAAGACGCTTGGCCGGCCGTCGCCGAACCGTTCTTCCAGTGGGTGATCGAGGATCGGTTCTCGCTCGGCCGTCCGGGCTGGGAGGCGAGCGGCGCTGAGTTCGTCGCCGACGTCGCGCCGTTCGAGCGCATGAAGCTCAGGCTGCTGAACGGCGCCCACAGCGCTCTTGCGGCGGTCGGGCGCGTCGCCGGCTATGACACGGTTTCGCGTGCGATCGCCGATCCGGCCTTGCGCGATTTCATCAGGGCCTACTGGCGCGAAGTCATCCCGACCATCAGTCCGGCGATCGACGCCGAGGAGTATGTGCGGCGGCTGCTCGTGCGCTTCGACAATACCGCGCTTCGTCACCTGACGGCGCAGATCGCAACCGACGCGTCGCAGAAGATCCCGCAGCGTCTGCTCGCGCCCTTGCGGGAACGGCGCGCCGCGGGGGCGCGCTCGCCCGCCATGATCTTCGCGCTCGCCGCCTGGATCCGATCGTGCGCCGGCTTTGACGACAGCGGCGCGCCACTGCCGCTTGCCGATCCGGTTTTCGAGCGATGGACCGGGCGACCCGATCAGCGCCATGCGAGCGTCGACGAGACGGTGCGCGCCTTCCTGTCCTTCACGCCCGTGTTCGGCGGCGAGGCCGCATCCGACGCGGCGCTCGCCGAAGACTTGCGCGCGGCGCTCGACGACATTCGCCGCTTCGGAATCCGCCCGGCGATGCAGCGCTCGACGGCGCAGCCGCCGCCTCAGACCTAGAGCATGACGAAATAAGGCTGAGCCGGCTTACCCTCACCCTGCCGCCACAGCCCGTCGAAAGACGGGCGTCCTCCCGGACGCCCTATGGCGGCTTCCCCCCGGGACCTTTGCCCGGGGGAGAGGGGCGTTCCCCTTCCCGTCTCGGGGGAAGGTGGCCCGAAGGGCCGGATGAGGGCTCGCCGCGCGACTCGATCTCAAGTCATCATGCTCAAGGGAGCGAGACCATGGAACAGACTTGGCGCTGGTTCGGACCGAAAGACCCGATCCTCCTCGATCACATCAAGCAGGCCGGCGCGACGGGCGTCGTCACGGCGCTGCACGACATTCCGAGCGGCCAGGCATGGCCCGCCGAGGCGATCGCCGAGCGCAAGGCGCTGATCGAAAACGCGGGCCTGCGCTGGAGCGTCTGCGAGTTGATTCCGGTCGACGACGCGATCAAGCGCGGCGGAGCGGGCGCGCAGCCCGCCATTGCGGCGTGGAAGGACAGTCTCGGCCGCCTCGGGCGGGCCGGCGTCGAGGTCGTCTGCTACAATTTCATGCCGGGCGTCGACTGGACGCGCACCGACCTCATGTACCGGCTTCCAACCACCGGCTACGCGCTGCGCTTCGACATCGTCGACTTCGTCGGTTACGACGCGTTCGTGCTGCGCCGGCCTAACGCCCAGGGCAGTTACGCGCCGGGGCTCGTCGCGCAGGCCGAGACGCGCGTCGCCGCCATGAGCCCGGAGGCGATCGACAGGCTCGAGCGCAACATCATCGCCGGACTTCCCGGCGGGGCGGCGGCTCAGACGCGCGCCACGATCGCCCGACAGATCGCCAGCTTCGACGGAATCGGCGAGGCCGAGATGCGCGCGAACCTGACGCAGTTCCTGCGCGAGGTCGTGCCGGTGGCCGAGGAGGTCGGGGTGCGCCTCGGCATTCATCCCGACGATCCGCCGTTTTCGCTGTTCGGCCTGCCGCGCGTCGTCTCCACCGCCGCGGACGCGCGTCGCATTCTCGAAGCCGTCGACAGCCCGGCCAACGGCCTGACGTTCTGCGTCGGCTCTTATGGGGCGCGCATGGACAACGACCTGACGGCCATGGCGCGCAAGTTCGCGCCGCGCATCCATTTCGTCCATCTGCGCAATGTCACCGTCGAGAGCGAGCGCTGCTTCCATGAGGCCGAGCATCTGGACGGCCGGGCCGACATGGTGGCGATCATCGACGCCTTGCTGCGGGAGGAGCGCCGCGCCGCGCGCGACGGACGCCGCGCGCGCATTCCGCTGCGCCCCGACCACGGCCATCTGCTCGCCGACGACATCGGCAAAGCCTCCAACCCCGGCTATTCCTACGCCGGCCGGATGAAGGGCCTGGCGGAATTGCGCGGCGTGATGCGGGCGCTCGAGCGTCGCCTCGACGGCTGAACGGCGGTCGGCGCACTGTGAGAACCGTCTCACGCGAGAATTGCGCTCAGCCTCAACGCGACGTGCATCTCGAGAGCCTTGACCGGGTCGTCCCAGCCGCCCGTGATTTCCCGCAACGCGTCGAGGCGTTGGCGAACCGTGTTGATGTGAAGCCCCAGCGTTTCCGCAGTGCGCTTGATGTTGTGCTGGGCGTCGAAATAAACCAGCAAAGTGCGCTTGAGCTCATTCTTCTGTCGCGGCGCCCGCGCGGCGATCGCGCTGAGCACGTGGTCCGCGTAAGCCGCAATCCGGGCCGCGTCATTGGCCTCGAACAGCTTCGCAAACATGTTAACCTCCAGCTGGCTCACGAACCGATCCAGGGTTTTCATCTTGCGCAGCACGTGAAGCGCATTGTTGACTCGCGCGAAATGGTCGGCCGCCTGCGTCAGTTCGCCGAACGGCTCCGACAAAACGCCTCCAGCCGTCCACGCGCCCTCACTCTTCGACAGACTTTGCAAAAAGGCTTGCGTCGCGGCGAGCGGCCCCACGGCCAGATACGCATCGTCGAACAGATCGACCAGAACGCTGACCCCTGCGGCGCATTCCCGCACGCGCGTGGTTTGGGAAACTCGATCGATTCCCGACAACGCGACCAGGGCGAGTTGGACGGGCTGGTCGGCGCGAAGCCCCAGACGCTCGCGCACCGCTGAAATCGTCGAGGGGTCCGGCGGCGTCACCAGCACCAGATGCCGAAGAAGCGTCGAGGATGCGATCAGCTTCTCTGTTTCGCGCCGCTCGTTCCAGAGCTTGGCGATGGACAGAGCCACGGCGCTTCGTTCGAGATTGCGGATCTCAATCGCGTCGAGCTCCCCGAGGTGACAGATCACCAGGCTGTCGCGGCGTCCGTCGCCGCCATGCAACGCGATCGTCCGGCATTGCTCGTTCCCCCGCTCGAGCATGATGACCGAGCGGCCGGTATGCCTCGATTGCGCGTTCGCGTGAATCAGCAGCGCGAGATCGATTCGACCTGCCCTCAGTTCGTCGGCGAGAACGCTGTTATAGGCGCTGCTGACGAACTCGTCGTGGATCCTGAACTCGTCATCGAGCAAAAGCACCGCCCCGCCGATCCGGTTCGACATCTTCTCGAGGAACTTGCGGATCTCGGCGCCTGAGGCGAGCAGGTCAGTCAACTCGTCATGCGCGGCTGCGGACGCCTCGACCCGCTGGATGTGCTCGATCAGCGCGACGCGGTTGCGCTGGGCTTCGTCGAGCGCTTCCGACAGCATGGTGAAGGCGCTGGCGTTGCGAATCGCGACACCCGCATGCAGAGCGAAGGCTCCGAGCAGCGAGGTCTCCCGGCCGCTGAGCTTGCGCGCATACCGATTGGCCACGAAGAGCAGGCCGTGGACCTTGTTCTCCCAAAGGATGGGAAATCCCGCAAGAGTCATAATCTTTTCCGTCTGGAAGACGCGATCGAGATGCGGCGCGTGCCGGAACCTGTGGTCGCTCAAATAATCGGGCGTCTCGAAGAAGCTTTTCGAGTTCATCACCAGGCTGACCGCGCCGTGATCGATGCGGCTCGTCATCACTGCGGTCTCGGGAGACAAATGGCCGTCGGCGGTCACGACCCGGAAGATTCCTCTCTCACTGTCGAGAATGGTCACCCAAGCGACGTCCGCGCCGACGAGATTGCGCGCCCGAACGACGATCGTCCGCAAGAGATCCTGCAGGCTCAGCGTGCTCGACAGGTCATGGGTCGTATCGATCAGGAAATTCAACCCACGCTCGGACAGCGCATTGTCCTTCAGCGCCTGACGAATTTCACCGACTTGCAGGCGGAAGTCCTCGAAGCCTCCGGCGGCGCTCTCACCCCTCGAAGCCTCCTTCAAGGCCTCGACCAAGCCGTCGAATTCGGAATCGCCGACCCCGGGCACAACCTTCTCCAGCAGCTTGGCGGCGGCAGTCAGCAAACGCGCAGACACCATTCTCCTCCCGACCGACATCGTCGATTCTCGAAAGTGGCCCGCTTCTCGCAGCCGAGCCCTCTATATAAGATTGGCGCGACGGCTCGGCGGGGGCAATGCCCCTGCCGGCCGCGCCTCAGTGGATCGCCGCCTGCAAAATCTTCTCGGCGCTCGCCTCCGATCGCTGAAACTCCGCGGTGATCGTTCCGCTCTTAGCGACGAGGATGCGATCGGACAGATCGAGGATTTCCGGCAGATAGGAAGAGATCACGACGACACCGGCCCCCGAATCCGCCAGATCTCTGATGATCTTGTGAATTTCGGCAACGGCGCCGACGTCAACGCCTCGCGTGGGCTCGTCGAAGATGACAAGCCGCGGCTCTTGCGCCAGCGACTTGGCGATGACGACCTTTTGCTGGTTTCCGCCGGAAAGAAGGAGCACGGGCTGCTCCGCGCCGATGCTGCGGATCGATAGCCGCTTTTCCCATTTCTCCGCCAGCGCGCGCATTGTGCGCGACGGCGCCGCCCAGCGGCCCCGGCCGAATTTGGCGAGCCACCCGAGCCCGATGTTCTCGGACACGCCCAATGTCTCGAAGAAGCCGTCGAGCTTTCGGTCCTCGCTGACGTAGGCTACGCCGTCCGCCACGGCTTCAGCGGGCGCGCCGTATCGCACCTCCCGGCCGTTCAGCCAGATGCGGCCGCCGCCGAAGTTGCGCTTGGTGTGACCCATGACGACCTTGGCGGCTTCGCTTCGCCCGGAACCGATCAGGCCCGCGATCCCGGTGATCTCACCCGGGAAGACGGAAAAGGACATGTTATTGACCATCGCGCCCATGCGGAGGTTCTCGACCTGGAGAACCGGCGCGGCGCCTGAGGAGGCGCGCCTCGCCGCCGGCGGGCGCCGCCGCTGAGCGAGATCGTCTCCAATCATGTGCTTGATGAGGCTCGCCCGGTCGAAGTCGGAGGCCGGACCGGTGACCATCAGCCGCCCGTTGCGCAGCACGGTGATCCGACCGGCGTTGGTCAGCGCCTCCTCCAGCGCGTGCGAGATGAATATCATCGCAACGCCCCGTCTGCGCAAGGTTTTCATGAGGTCGAAAAGATGCTCCGTCTCCTCCGGCGTCAGCGCCGCCGTGGGCTCGTCGAAGATGATCACTCTGGCGTCGTTGAGGACCGCGCGGGCGATCTCCACCATCTGCCGCTTGGCGGCGGAGAGCGCGCCGGCCACCTGCGACGCATCGACGTTGAAGTTCAACCGCTGGAGCGCCTGGCGAGCCGTATTTCTGACCTGACGCACCGAGTTGAAGGCGCGCTCGCGGCCCAGCACCATGTTCTGCGCCACGGTAAGTTGCGGCACGAGGCTCGTTTCCTGGAAGACCATCGAGATGCCGAGGCGGCTCGCGTCCTTGGGCGCGGCGAAGGCGACCGGCTGCCCGTCGACGCGCAACAGCCCCTCCGTCGGCGGCATGACCCCCGCAATCAGCTTGCACAGCGTCGACTTGCCGGCGCCGTTCTCGCCGACAAGCGCGTGGATCTCTCCCGGGAAGAGTTCGAAGTTCGCGTTCGCCAGCGCGGCGATGCCGCCGTATCGCTTGGTCGCGTCCTCGAGCGCAACAATCGGGTCCTCGCTCATGCGGGGTCTCCCGCGCGGCCGAGGTTCAAGAGTTCTCCGCTCGCCTTGCTGACGGCGACGAGGTCGCCGTTCCAGACGAGGGCGTCGGAAATCGCGTGACGGCGGCCGTCGGCGCGCGAATGCGCCGAGCCGACCGGCGCGAGCGCGTCGCTCAGTTCGATAAGCAGCCCATAGGAGAAGGAGGGCGCCCAGGGCTTGATTTCGCCGAACAGCCGTGTCGCTCCGAGCTCGATCGGGAAGTCATGGCTGAACTCCGGGTTGACGCGTGGGGCGATCCAGTACTGCGACGGGATGGTCGCCTTCATCGCGTCGACAAAGTTCCGCTCCGTCTTGAGAAATTCGATCAGCGGATCGCGCCGGGAGAGACACGTCATCACGTAGCCGGTTCCGGTCTTGCGAAGCCTCCCGAGATAACCGGGGTAGCCCGCCTGGCGAACTTTTCCCGACACATCCACGATCCGCGCGCGCTCGAATTCCGTAAAGATCAGCTCTCCGCGCGCATCCCGAGCGACGCCCATAGGACAGCCGAGCCCGCGGGCGAGCGCGCGCAATTCGCCGTCGCTCGGCACGGCCACGAGGCTCCCGCGCCCGGCGTCGTCCCAAGGCGCGACGGAGAGCAGCGCCTCGTCAGCCCTGTAGCCATGGTCAATCACCGCCAGTTCGGTTTCGGAGAGGAACAGCGCGTCCGCTACGGCTGTCAGGCCGGCCGGCCGCTTCCAACCGCTCACGGCGCGGCCCGATCCGTCGCAAACCCGTAGCCCGCCGCCGAGCGTCCCGACCGCGACGAGGCCGCCGGGGCTGCTGCAGAGGGCCGTCACCGGCTCATCGAACTCGGCGTAGACTTGCGGCGATTCGCCCCATTTCCAAAAGAAAAGCACCGATCGGCCGGCGGAGAAAAACAGCCTGCCGTCGGTGCCGACGCAGAGGGCGTCAGGGGCGTCGACGCGGAATCCGCGCGCCTCTTCGAGCCGGTTGTTCGGCCCGAGCACGCCCTCGAGGGTCATGGACGGCGACGCCCGCCTGTTCCGCCAGAACGGCGCCACTCAGGCTCTCCCCCAATAGCTCTGCGGGCTCGTCCAGTGCGGATCGGCGCCGGCCAGCCGGAGGCGGCCGATCTTGTTGTTCGTCACGCCGCCCACATAGAGCGCGCCTTTGTGCTCGCGCATCGACGTGATCATATAAAGCGGCCCGCTCGGATCGTCCCAGTAGGCGTCGACAATCTTTCCCGCGCCGTCGATCTTCAGAACGCCGCCGATGTTCAGGTTGCCGAACAGCCAATGGGTCGGCGCCACCGCCCGCGTCATGCGGCGTCTTACGCCCGGATGACGCATCGCGAGGTCGGTCACCGGGTTGCGCATGCCGGCGAGCGCAATCCAGTATCCGCCGTCGGAGGCTCTGTTGACGTTGTCGGGATAGCCCGGCAGGCCACGGACGAAAACGCGAGGGCCGGCGGCGAGGTTCGCGAGGTCGAAGATCAGCAGGGAGCAGGTCCAGGTGCTCGCAACAAGGAGATGTTCGCCGTCGTGCGTCAGGCAGACGCCGTTCGGGAACACGAAATTGTCGCAGACCGTACGGGTCTTGCGAGTCTTCGGATCGTAGCTCAGAAGGCGGCCGTTCGGTCGGCCCTCGAGGAGATCGAGTCCCCAGCTCTCGATGTCGTAGCGCTTCGTCGCGTCGGAGAAGTAGATCACGCCGTCGGGCGCGATATCGACGTCGTCGGCCATCCGGATGGTGGTGTCGTCCTGGACGCTGAACAGGCTCCGCTGGGTCTGGTCGGAAAGGAGCTCCACCTCCCGCCGCTGATTGACGCGCACAAGGCCCATTCCGGCGACGCACACGACGATGCGGCCCTCGCGGTCAATGGCGAGGCCAAGCGGACGGCCACCGATCTGCGCAAAGGTCTCGACTTGCGTGTAGTCGGGAGCCGCAATGCGAACGAGGCGCCCATCGCGCGTCCCGCAGTAGAGATGATCGTCCGCATCCAGGATCACGTCCTCCGGACCGTCGATCTTGCCGGACGCGAGAAGCTCGGCCCCGACGAGCTTCGGCGCGATCTCGCCGGGCATGAGTCCCTTCGCTCCAGCGACATCGTCGACCGTGAAGCCGATCGGATCGACGTAGCTTGACGCGAGCAGACGATGCTTGTGCTTCCGGAACTTCGAGTCGACCGAGAGGATGACAGTGAGGATCGCGCCCATGGCCAGTTGAATAAAATCGCCGCGAAGGCCGGCGTTGAGGAGCGCGTTGTTCAGAATATAGATCGTGGCGAAGCCGATCATCACCGCGACGGTCGAGCCGCGGCCGGGCACGAAGCCGCCGAGGCCCACGACCAAAGCGGTCAAGGCGAAGAACTCCATGCCGACTCCGGTGTCGGACGCGACGGCGTTTTCGCGCGCGGCGTAATGGAATCCCGAAAGGCCGACAAGCAAGCCTGCGAGCACGTAGGCCAGAAAAATCGTCCTCTTGACATGGATGCCCCCGTGTCGCGCCGCCTTGCGATTTCCGCCGGCCGCCAGGACGTGCCAACCGAATCGCGACTGTCGAAACATCACCAGGACGCCGGCCGCGGCGATCACGAACACCCAGAAGTTGATCGGTATCGTCAGCAAGCGGTCGGAGCCGATCCAGTCCCAGACGTCGTCTGTCCTGGCGCTGGTGGAAATCGCCACCAGCTGGCCTTGCGACGCGATCGTAAAGATTCCGCGGACCGTGATCATGGTTCCGAGAGTCGTCAGCAATGCGCCGCAGCCGGCCAGTCCCGCCAGCGCTCCGTTGATGACGCCAATCGCGGCGCCGGTCGCGAGGCTTGCGAGCAGCACAACGACGACAGGAAGATTGAGAATGTGGAAGCAATAGAGGGCGGCGAACGCCGACATGGCGAAGTTCGATCCGACCGATAGGTCGATGCCTCCGGCCGCAACAACGATAAACAGGGCCAGAACAACGAGCCCTCCGTCTGTGGCGTAGAGCGCGAGATTGCGCAAATTGTCGGCTGCGAAGTAGCTCTTGGTCGTCAAGAGCACGCCGACGATCACGCAAACGAACGCAACGAGCGGCACCGCGCTTTCCACCCATCCCTTGGAAAGGACGTCCGCCAGTATGCGGCGCGGGGAAACGACAAATAGCGGAACGCGCAGCCTCGGCAGCGCCGTGATGTCGAACTGTGCTGGCAAGCCCCGAACCTCCGCATACTTCGCGCCGCGGGGCTCTCCTTGGAGCCCCGCGGCGCGCTCGCTGTCGCTACTTCTTCGGCTCCATCTTCCAGCACAGGCTCGGATCGTAATCGGCGCCGGCCTTGATCACCTTCAGCGGCGATTCGACCGTCAGCATCGAACCATTGGAGGGTGCCGCGCCCTGCAGCAGAAGATCGATCATCGTGCCGGCGTCGCGACCCTGGCCGTCGGCGTCATAGCTCCACTCGCGCGACAGCGTCCCGTTCTCGATCGCCTTGCAGGCCTCGCCTTGCTCTCCCCCTCCGGTCGCGTAGACGAGGACCTTGCCCGAAAGCCCCGCGTCCTTCACGGCGTTGCCGGCGCCGATGGTGTGGACGTCCCAGTGGCCAAAGATGGCGCACAGGTCTGGATTCTGCTGCAGCACGGTCGCCGTGATCTGGCGCGCCTTCTCGGGCTCCCAGTCCGACGCCTGGTTGGAGACGACCTTGATCTCCGGGTGCTCCTTGAACACCTTGAACGCGGCCTCGTTCATCATCACGCTATCGGCCGCCGTGAGCTGCCCGGGAATGATCGCGACCTTTCCGGACTTGCCGCTGCCGGCGCCGCATTCCTTAACGATGTCCTGCGCAATCTCAGTGCCGATGCGCGTCCAATTGGCGCCGACGAAGGCAGCAGACGGCTGATTGGACTGGAGGTTGATCTGCAGAACCTTGATGCCGTCGGCCTGCGCCTGTTTGATCTGTCGCGCCAGCAACTGGACCGTCGGATTGTGCACGACCAGCACGTCAGGCTTCTCGCTGATCGCCTTGGCAAGCAGTTCGGACATCGCCCCGGTATTGAACGCGGCGTCGCGGATATCAACGCTGTAGCCGTGCATCGCCGCGTGTTCTTTCATCCGGCGAGCCCAGCCTTCCGTGAGCGTGATGCCCATCGAGATGGGCACGAAGATCACCTTCTTCCCGGCCATGTCGCTGGCCGGGTCGGCACGGGCTCCGGTGGCCAGCGCGCATGCGCCAAGCGCGAGCCCTGTGATCGTCCGGCGTAGATTGCTCCTTCCAATGTCCAACATCAGTTCCTCCCTCGGTTATAAGGCATGGTCACAGATCGCCCGCGGTGTCGGTCTCCGCGTCTCTCGGGTTGAGATAGTTGTCGACGAAAATCGCCGCCATCAGGACGACGCCCTTCAGCATGTCCTGGGTCTGCGTGCTGAAGTCGTAGAGGGTCAGGCCGTTGCGAAGAACCGCAATCAATGCGGCGCCGACCAGGAGATTGCGTACGCCTCCGCGCCCGCCCCTGAGCGGAATGCCGCCGAGCACGACCACCAGGATCACTTCGAATAGCAGGCTGCCGTTGGTGACGATGCGGAAATCAACCGTTCCGCTCGCCGCGGCGATCACGAGTCCGGCGAGCAGCGCGGTGAGCGCAGCGTAAATGTAGACAAGGACTGTCGTTGTGCGCACCGGCAGACCGGCAAGACGGGCGGCCTGGAAATTATCTCCCATGCCGTAGACGATGCGTCCGAACGTCGTGGCGCGCAGGAGCAACCCCGTCACGATCAGAGTGAGGATCATGAATGCGACGGGAGCGGTCAGGACAGGCAGGATGTTGGAGTTGAAAAAGACGACCGCGGGGTTCGATTTGGGCAGAATCAGCAGATATTCGCCCCGCAGGACCGCGAAGCGGAACAGGCCGGTCACGACCATGGCGGACGCCAGCGTCGCCAGCATCGCGGGGATTTCGACAAAGGCGATGAGCCAGCCGTTGACGAAGCCGACGATCGCCATGGCGATGACGGCGAGGACGATCGCCAGCGGGCCGGACAGGCCGGCATTGATGAGCGTGCAGAATGTCGTTGCGCCCGCCACCATCGCCGCCACCTGCGACAGGTCCAGGCCGCGGGAGATGACGACCACCGCCATGCCGCAACTCAGGATGACCAGGGACGTCGAGTTCGACAGGATGACGGAGAGATTTCCGAGTGTCGCGAAGCCTTGGATGGTGAAGGAAAAGAGAACGATCAGCGCCACGGTGACCGCCACGACAATCGGCTCGAGCAGGCTGCGTCGCGGCCCTCTGCCCATCTTGACCGTCGCGCGTGCGATCGCCTCAGCCATGGAAGCTCACGGTGTCGGCCCCCTTCGTCTGGAGAATCTCCCGCGCTTCGGCGGGGCTGGCGATGTCGAACGACAGCTCCTCGAGGATCCTGCGGATCTTCAGCACTTGCGCCGCGCATGAGGTCGCGAGCAACCCCCGGCTGAGGAACAGGCTGTCCTCGAGGCCGACCCGCACGTGACCGCCCATGATCGCGCCCATCGCGACCAGCGACATCTGATGCCGGCCGGCGCCGAGCACGGAGAACTCGTAGTTCCGGCGGCCGAACAGTCGATCCGCTGTTGCGCGCATCAGGAGCAGGCTCTCCGGCTCCGGCCCCAGACCGCCGAGGATGCCCAGAGCGTATTGAATGAACAGCGGTCCCTTGACGAGGCCCTCCTCGACGCAATGCGCGAGATTGTGCAGTTGCCCGACATCGTGGCACTCGAACTCGAAGCGAACGCCATGCCGGTCGCCGAGCTCGAAGAGGATCGCTCTGATATCGCCGAATGTGTTTTGAACCACCCGATCTTCGGAGGCCTCGACGTACGGTTTCTCCCAGGAGTGTTTCTAGCCGGCGATGCCGCGCGCCGACTTGTGGAAGGCGAAGTTCATCGAGCCCATTTTGAGGGAGCAAAGTTCCGGCTTGGCCTTGAGCGGATAGGCGAGCCGCTTTTCTAGGGTCGCCTGGGCGCCGCCGCTGGTCGTGATGTTGAGGATTGCGTCGGTCTCGGCGGCGATGACGGGGACGAATTCGTCGAAGACGGTGGGGTCGGGCGTCGGGCTCCCATCCGGATTTCGGGCGTGCAGATGAAGGATGGCGGCCCCGGCGCGCGCCGCCTCGATCGCCTGCTCGGCGATCTGCACGGGCGTCACCGGCAGGTATTCGGACATGGACGGGGTGTGGACCGACCCCGTCACGGCGCAGGTGATGATGACCTTGCGCCGACCGGACGTCAGCCTCGCGTCTGCGTCAACGATGTCAAAGATATTCGACATTGCCGTCGTGGCTTATCGCTTGACCTGGGGCGGCGGGCCTTCCGCGCCCAGTCGACGACGACCCTATCCATGCGGGGGCGCTTGACCGCTCCGCCAAGGATGGCGCTCGCGCGGACGCTATCGGGGCTGAGTTCGACGGCGAGAGACTTTTACGGCCGACGGCGATCTGGGAAACGGCGTCGCCGACGATCGCGCAGTCGTCGATATGGACCTTGGCCCCAGCGCCGGCAAACGCTGCGGCGACGGCGCGTCCGACCCCGCTTGCGCCCGCGGTCACAAGCACCCCCGGGTCGCGCACACCAATGGCGCACGACGGTTCCCCGCCGGACATGGACGTTCCTCCCAAGCGTACGCAGCCGCCCGCTCCTAAAGGCTAGTGTATCGTAGGACGAAGAGCCGCTGAATGTCTCTAAAATCCATCACGACGCTCCAAATATGTATGTCTTTGATAGCGTACCGGCGCCGACGGTAATTTTTCATTGCGCATCGACAGACCGGCCGCGGCGCGCTCGACGTCTGCGCGGCAAGGGTTTTGCCGTCTGCCTGATCCTGGCTGGGCGCAGGGTCCGAAGACCTCGATCGCCACCGACCGCAAAGTCATCGACGTTTCGGGCGACGGAACGAGCAATCAGGGAAAACCCGCCCCCGCGGCGCGCGACGCGGCGGTCGAAGCGGGCGCGGTCATCAACGGACTGACGATCTTCAACCGCCGCGCCGCGGCGATGGGAGGCTATCTGGCCCTGCATACCAACCCTCCCGGCGGCCTTGCGCAGTACAACCGCGAGAACGTGATCGCCGGGCCGGGCGCCTTCGTCGTCCCGATCGACGACTTCGGCAGTTTCGGCGACGCAATGTTGCGCAAACTCGTCAGTGAAATCGCACGCAGCTGAGCCTCTGACGGCGAGCACGCGTTGTAGCGGGACTTACGCTTGACCTCGTCGCGAGATCCGGGATCGACCTGTTGCGCGCTTCGCGTTCGGCTCAGGGCCGCGACGCGAGAGTGCGTTCGAGCGGTGTTAATCGATTTATCATCTGGCTCAGGCGCCTTGGTTCCTGTTTGCCCGGCAGATTTCGGCGCCTGGCGACAAACGCTTTTGAAACACAGAATTCCATGCTATGTTGTTCCTTATCGAACAACTGCCCGTGCGGGCCGGCGAGCGAGGACGGCATGGATGAGGAGAGACGGCGAGGCGGACGACCGCCATTCACCCGGGGACACCGGACGAAGGGCGCGCGTTGTCGGGCGCGGTCGAGAGCCCGTCGTGAGACGGACGTCCCGGCGGACGCCCTATAGACCGCGCCGGCCGGGTCACCGACCCGGCCCACCAGCGCAGCGCTTCACGGTCTGAGGCCCTCCAGTTTTTTTTCGCCGACGTGCGCCTGTAACCCATTGATAAGTCCCGATTCGCGGAAATTTTTTGCAACTTTTGGAAAGGAATGGAAGCTTTTGGAAGCCGCCGCGGAAAGAAATTGAAGCTTTTGGAAGCCGTTTGAAGGAATCTGAAACCGCGCGGCCGGGCGAGGTCGCCCATAGGACGCCCGTCGGTCGACGGGCTATGGGGCGTCCGTCCGGACGCCCGTCTGCCGATCGGCCATACCACCTCAGTCAGCACGTCCGTCTGTCGACGCGCCAAGAGGAGGACGGGTTTTCGCCGATCGCCTGCGGACGCTCGCCGGTCAGCCCGATACAACCGAATGCGTCTCCTCGGTTACGACGCGGAACGACTTCAGGAGGTGCGGACCGAAGGAGTTGACGAGCGGAATATCTGCGGCGTCGCGTCCGCGCGCGATCAGGATGCGGCCGATGCGCGGCATGTTGTGGCGCGCGTCGAAGGTGTGCCACTTGCCGCCGAGAAACACGTCGAACCAGGCGTTGAAATCCATCGGCGCCGGGTCCGGCGGCACGCCGATGTCGCCGAGATAGCCATTGCAGTAGCGCGCCGGAATGTTCATGCAGCGGCAGAACGCGACCGCAAGATGCGCAAAATCGCGGCAGACGCCGACCCGTTCGACATAGGCTTCATAGGCCGTGCGCGTCGCCCGCGCGCTCGCGTAGCCGAAGGCGATGTGGCCGTTGACGAAATCGCAGATCGCCTGCACCCTTTTCCAGCCGGGCGGCGCATGGCCGAAATGGTTCCAGGCGATCTGACTGAGCTTGTCGGTTTCAATATAACGGCTGCCGACCAGATAGAGCAGCGTATCGTCGGGCAGGTCCGCGACCGGAATTTCGACCGCCTCCGCGACCACGGGATCGGGCAGACCGCTAACCTCGATCACGCCGGCGTTGGAGATCGTGAGGTCGCCGACTGGCGCGTTGAATTGTCGGCAGCGATTGCCGAACACGTCCGCATAGAGCCACGATTCGACATGCGGCGTGGCGACGAATGGCGTTTCCGCTCGCACCGCGGGCACGCACGAGGGATGCACGTCGAGTTGGCAGATCATCGGCGTCGGCGCGCCACAGGTGAACGTCATCTCATAGCCGTAGCGGATTAGCATGACTGGCCTCGGTTTTAGCTCGTCGGCGTCGGCTTGCCGAAAAGATAGCGGGTACGGATCTTTCGAGATCCATCATCGAGCTTCTCGGGCGGTCCGTCGCTCCGAGCTATGCCGATCGATGACGCTACGCGCATTACTTATGTACGCTCGCTAGCCGCAATTGTGGGTAATACGTAGACCATCGCAATCCGCTTAGGGCCCAATCGTCCAGCGAAGGCCCGATCCAGTCGATTGCGCCGTGCGGCCCACGACTTGCTGGAAGCTTGCGGCAAGTGCGGTTGAGACCATGCCCGATCTGAGCGGCTTCGCGGCCGCCAATGCATTGGCGGAGAGGTCAGACGACGCGGCGCGCCGAGATGGAGGAGAAGTTCCGGAAGCTCGTCTTTCATTCGATCTTCCGGCGGGCGACAACCGGCCGGCGAAACGAACAGACGTCCATTTGCTCGAACTCGGACCCCCGGTGTATGCCTTAGTCGTTGTTCCGTCATCGCAGGTGGCCCGTGGTCCGCTGGCTCGCCGCATTACCATTTCTCGGCATGCTGATCGGCCCCGTCTTCCTCAATCGGGTGCAGCCGCTGGTGCTGGGCATGCCGTTTCTGCTCGCGTGGCTGGTGATGTGGGTGGTGCTCACCTCAGTTATCATCGGGGTGATCTACGCCTTCGATCCATCGAACCGCGAGGACGCCGACGAGGGCCGCGGTCCGTGAACGCGGCGCTCCTGATCATCTTTGCATTCGCCGCACTTGCTCTGGGGCTCGGCCTGCGCGCCGCCCACGGCAAGGACATGAACCTCGAGCAATGGACCGTGGCCGGCCGCGGCTTCGGGGCGATCTTCGTCTTCCTGCTGATGGCCGGGGAAATTTATACGACCTTCACCTTCCTCGGAGGCAGCGGCTGGGCTTACGGGAGGGGCGGACCCACCTATTACATCCTCTGCTACGGCAGCCTCGCGTACATTTTGTCCTACTGGCTGCTGCCGCCGATTTGGCGTTACGCACGGGCCCACCATCTGATTTCCCAGCCGCACTATTTCCGGCACAGGTACGACAGCCCGCTCCTCGGCGGACTGGTCGCGCTCGTGGGGGTCGTGGCGCTGATCCCCTATATGGTCCTCCAGCTGAAGGGGCTCGGGATCATCGTCTCGACGAGCTCCTACGGGTCGATCTCGCCCGATGCCGCGATCTGGATCGGCGCGGCGATCGTTACGGCCTACGTGATGGTGTCGGGCGTGCGTGGCTCCGCATGGAACGCGGTCGTCAAGGACGCATCGATCCTGCTGGTTGTTCTCTTCCTGGGCATCTTCCTGCCGCTTCACTTTTTTGGCGGATACGGGGCGATGTTCAGCGCGATCGATGAGGCAAAGCCCGGTTTCCTTGCGCTTCCCGAGCATGGCCAAAACGTCTTGTGGTTCACCTCGAGCGTGCTGCTCTCGGCGCTCGGCTTCTACATGTGGCCGCACTCGTTTGGCGCGCTTTACACGGCTCGGGACGCCAGCGTGTTCCGCAAGAACGCGATCGTCATGCCGCTTTACCAGCTCATCCTGCTGTTCGTGTTCTTTGTCGGATTCGCTGCGGTCCTGAAGGTTCCGGGGCTCAAAGGCGGCGACGTGGATCTGGCGCTGTTCCAAATCTCGATCCAGACATTCGACCCGTGGTTCGTGGGCGTCATAGGCGGGGTCGGCGTTTTGACCGCGCTGGTGCCGGGCTCCCTGATCCTGATGTCCGCCGCGACCCTGTTCGCCAACGACCTGGCGGCGCCGCTCGCCGGCATCACCAATCCCGATCGGATCGCGCTGATCGCGCGCGCCTCCGTTCCGATCTGGGCGCTGGTGGCGGTCTGGTTTGCGGTCGGGGGAAGCCAGACCATCGTGGCGCTCCTGCTGATGGGATACGCGTTCGTGACCCAGCTCTTTCCCGCTTTGATCGCGAGCCTCATGCCGCGCAATCCGGTCAGCACCGCCGGCGCGTTTGCGGGCATCGCCGCCGGCGTCGGCATGGTGGCGCTGACGACGACGCAACACCTGACCCTGACGAACCTGCTGCCGTTTCTGCCCTCGGCTCTCGATGACGTAAACATCGGCATCGCCGCGCTCGTTCTCAATATCGTCGTGCTCGTCTTGGTCAGCGCCGTGGTGCGCCGGCCAGGGCTCGAAACGGCAGAGCCCGCCGGCCGCCCGGTTCAATAACGCCCTCTTCTTGCAGCGCCGGGCGTGCCGCCGCAGCCAAGCTGCGCTGCTCTCGACAATCGATTTGACCGGATTATCCCCTCCGCACACGGAGAGGCTTGGCAGGGGGAACGTCCAGGCGCTCTGCAAACAACCCCGAGTTCGGCACGACGTAAGACCTGCAGAACCTATACCTCCCGTAGGGGCCGCGCGAGTGGCCGATGTGGCGCACGAAGCGCGCAAAGGCGCAAGAGACGGCTTGCGCCACCAGCAGGCACACAAAGCTTCACGGCCTCGTCGTGCTATCGCGCTCCGCTGCACGAGGGGGCCGGACTTTATCGCCGCCCCGAGCGAATTGAACGTCGCCGCCTTGAACGGATCGCAGCGCGCATCGGATGCCGGAACCGAGCGAGCGCTCGCTCTTTTCTTTAGTCTTCCCCCCTTTCGCCGCAGCTCCTGATCTGCCATGCTCGCATGCGATAGCAGCTGCGCTTAAGTTGCAGCGGATGGGGAGGAGGGCGTGCAGATTGCGCGTCAAAGGCCTTGGGCGGACGCCGTCACGACGGAAGCGCTCTGCGCGCGTATCCTGGAGCGGCACAGGAACGCGATACGCGTTCAGAAGGCCGACGTCGCCGTCGCCAATCTCGCGCGTATCATCGACGCGACGCTGAAACTCTCGAACAAGCAGGGCTTTCACGCCACGAGCCTCCGCGAGCTCGCCCGCGCGTCGGGTCTCAGCATGGGCGGCCTCTATTCCTACTTCGACAACAAGGCCATGCTCCTGTCGATGATCCTGCGCGAGGTCGCATCCACTGCGACAGAGGTTCTCAGCGCGCCGCCCGACCATCTCGTGGATGATCCGCGCGCCCACCTCGCATGGGTGATCGAGACCCACATTCGCCTGTCGGAAGCCATGCAACCGTGGTTCGTTTTTTCGTTCATGGAGGCGAAATCCTTCCCGCCCGCTGAACGCAAGATCGCAGTCGACGCGGAAGCGGCGACTGAAGACGTCTTCGCTGACGTCATTGCCCAGGGGGTGGCCTCGGGCGACTTCTTCGACGACGAGGCCGGGCTTGCCGCATCGCTCATCAAGCCGCTTCTGCAGGACTGGTACGTGAAGCGCGCAAAATACCGCAAGCGCGGGACGTCGATTGAGACCTACATCGCAGCGGTGACCCGCTTTGTTGAAGCGGCGCTAAGGGCGAGCGCAAGGGAGCAGGCGAGCGCGGCTTCATGAGCGCGCCGGTATCGAAAAGGGAGGCGGACATGGACCTGAGTCAGAGCGCACGAAGCCAGGATCTGGCCGGCCGCCTGCGCGACTTTATGGCCGAGCGCATCTATCCCAACGAGCGGCGCTTCTATCAGGAGGCCGAAAGGCTCGGACCCTGGACCGTTCCACCGGTCGTCGAGGAGCTCAAGCCTCTGGCGCGTTCGGCCAGTTTGTGGAACCTTTTCCTGCCAGCTGAGGCCGGCGGTCTGACCAATCTCGAATATGCCCCCTTGTGCGAGATCATGGGACGCTCGCATCTCGCGCCCGAGGTTTTCAACTGCAGCGCGCCGGACACCGGCAACATGGAAACCATCCTGCGCTATGGGACGGAGGCGCAGAAGGATCAGTGGCTAAAGCCGCTGCTCGATGGCGAGATCCGTTCGGCCTTTGCGATGACGGAACCCGACGTCGCCTCGTCGGACGCGACCAATGTCGCAAGCTCGATTGAGCGCGACGGCGATCATTATGTCGTCAACGGCCGCAAATGGTACATGACCGGCGGAACGGACCCGCGCTGCAAGATCATCATTTTCATGGGGCAAACCGATCCCGAGTGTCCGGATCGGCATCGCCGGCAGTCGATGGTGCTCGTTCCAAAGGACTCTCTGGGCGTGCGCGTGATCCGCCCCCTGCCCGTACTCGGTTTCTACGGCATGCCGGACAAGGCCTCCGAGGTGATCTTCGACAACGTCCGGGTCCCGGCCTCGAACATCCTGCTCGGCGAAGGCCGCGGCTTCGAGATCGCCCAGGGGCGCCTCGGACCCGGACGCATCCATCACTGCATGCGCCTGATCGGTCTCTCCGAACGGGTGCTCGAGCGGATGTGCCGCCGCGCCGAGGACCGGGTTGCCTTCGGCAGGCCGCTCGCCGAGCAAACGGTCACGCTCGAGCGCATCGCGGAGGCCCGGATCATGATCGAGCAGGCGCGCCTGCTGACGCTCAAGGCCGCTTACATGATGGACACGGTCGGCAATAAGGAGGCGCGACAGGAGATCGCGATGATCAAGGTCCTCGCCCCGAACATGGCGCAGCGGATCATCGACTGGGCGATGCAACTCTTCGGCGGCGGCGGCACGAATAATGACCAGTTCCTCGGCGCCGCTTTCGCCACCGCGCGTTTCCTCCGGCTCGCCGACGGTCCGGACGAAGTGCATCGCAACCAGATCGGGCGGCTCGAACTCCGCCGCTGGCGGAACGTCGATCCGGCGCGAACCGGCGGCGACGGGGCGCAACTGACGCCAGAGCAATCGTCGGACTGGTCGGCTGGAGGCCTGTGGCCGCGCCCGGAGGCGCTCTCCGCCTGATGTCGGACGCCGCCGAGCGCCGCGCAAACAACCGAGGGACAGGGGATGAAACGCTTTCGGGTGACGCAGCAGGAAATCGTCTTCGTCGTTTTCGCCGTTCTGTTCGCCGCGTTCGCGGCGTTCCTGCCCGGCTTCCTGTCGGCGGACAACATGCTGACGCTGCTCCAGAATGTCGCAGTGCTCGGCATCCTCGGCCTCGCCATGGCGATCGTCGTCCTCGGGCGCGGCATCGACATCTCGCTCATCGCCGCGCTCGCGGTGCCACCGGGCCTGGTTCTGCAGATGGTGCAGAACGGCCATTCCCTCGCCGTATCGATGGTGACTGCGCTCCTGTTCTCCGTCGCCTTTGGCCTCATCAACGGTTGGCTTATCGCGTTCGCCGACGTGCCCTCGCTGTTTGCAACGCTGGCGACGGGAATTTTTGTCGCAGGTCTCGGGCAGGCCTTTCTGTTTCAGCTCGACGTCGTGCAATGGAGCCCGGGCATGGATGGCTTCCAGCGGCTTGGGCAGGGCTCGATCCTGGGCGTTCCAACGCCGATCGTCATGTTTGCGGTCGCCTGTGTCGTCGTGGCCTTGTTTCTCCGCTGGACGCGGTGGGGCGCCTATGTCTACGCGATCGGGGACAATCCAAACGCCGCTCGCGTGACCGGCATTCCGGCCCGGTCAATCATTGTGCTGCAATATGTGCTGGCCACTCTGATCGGCTGCTTTGCGGGCTTCGTCATGGCTGCGTCGGTCAACTCGATGCCGACGCGCATCTTCAACTCTACGCTCATCTATGACGTGATTTTGGTCGTCGTGCTCGGCGGCATCGGATTGTCGGGCGGCCGCGGCGGCGTGCTGAACGTCATCATCGGCACGCTGCTCATCGGCACGATGCTCAACGGCATGACGATCATGGACATCCCCTACGCCGGGCAGAACCTGATCAAAGGCGTGGTGCTGCTGCTTGCCGTCATCACCGACTCGTTCCTGAACCCGCGTAACGAAGAGACCGCGCAACAAGGCGACATCTAGCAGAAGCAAATCCCGGCAGGGACAAACAGAAGGAGGAAACAATGGCGTTCAATCGAATGACGAAGGCGGCGCTGATCGTGCTCGGACTGACGACGGCGGCAGCCGCCCCGGCTTTCGCGCAGCAGGGGCTCGACGAGCCGTTCCAGAAGCCGTTCAAGGAGGCGCTCACCGGGAAGACGGTCGCCTTCGTGCCGGTGGCGATGAATTTCGATCTCACGGAAGGCTGGTTCGCCGGCCTCAAGAAGGAACTCGAGCCCTACGGCGTGAAGTTCGAGCTGCGCGATCCCAACTGGAACACCAATGCGGGCGCGCAGGCGGTGACCTCGCTCATCTCGGAAAAGCCGGCCGTCATGGTCATTCACAATCCGGACGTCCAGACCTACGCCAAGCTCCTGCAGCGCGCGGAGAACGAGGGCATCTACGTGATCCAGATCAACATGGGCTCGGCCTATCGCAGCTCGGGCTTTGTCGGCGCGAATTGGATCGAGATCGGCGAGAAGGACGCCGAGGCGGTCGTCAAGGCCTGCGAGGGCAAGTCGAACAAGATCGCCATCGTGCAGGGCGCCCTGTCGGCTGCCGCGAGCGCGTATACCCTCAAAGGCGTCGAGAACGTGCTCGCCAAGCATCCGGAGATCAAGGTCGTCTCGAGCCAGGCGGCCGACTGGGACGCGGCCAAGGCCAAAGCGATCACCCAGACCGTGCTCAAGCAGAACCCGGATCTCTGCGGCATCGTCGGCTTCTGGGACGGCATGGATATCGGCACCGCCGCCGCGGTCAAGGAAGCCGGGCTGGCCGGCAAGGTGTTCGTCGCCACGTCCGGCGGGGGCGAGCGCAAGGGCGCCTGCGACCAGGTGAAGAGCGGCGCGTTCGATCTCGACCTCAGTTACGACGTGCCGACGCAGGCGGCGCAAATGGGCGCGCTGATCAAATACTTCCTGTCGTCCGGCGTGAAGGCCGGCTCGGTGAAGGGTTCGTCGTACACGACCCTGATTCCCGTCACCAAGGAGAACGCCGACACCGAGACGACGTGCTGGAATCTCGGCGACCTGAAGAAATAGCGAATATTGCCCGGACGGACGCCGCGGGTTCGCCCGCGACGTCCTTCTGCTTCCCGTAGCCTATCTCTCCAATCGCCCGGCCCTCGATGCGCGAAACCCTAACTCGTTGGCGTTACCGGTTTTGGCCGGACCATCTTCTTGGCGAGATCCTCTCCAAGCGATGGACCGAGACCGCGATACCGGTCATCGTCCTCCTCATCGTCGGCTTCGCGTTGAGCCAGGTGATCGACAACTTCCTCTCGCCTTCGAGCCTCGCCGACACCGCGAGGGAGGCGGGAGAGATCGGGTTCATCGGACTCGGCGAGGCGCTGGTCGTCATCGTGGGCGGGATCGACCTCTCGGTCGGATCGATGTTCGCGCTGACCGACTTCTGCGCACTCTATACGCTTGACGTTCTGGGCTGGCCGGTCGTCGCGGTGATCGTCGCGACCGTGATCTGCGGCGCCCTGCTCGGCGCCGTCAATGGCCTGCTGATCGGCTATCTGAGGCTGAGGGCGTTCATTACAACTCTCATCACGCTGATCATTTACCGCTCGGCTTTCGACCTGCTGATCCAGCGCTACTCGAATGAGATCGCCTCCGCCCTTCCGGACTTCCCATCCTGGAACTTCATCGGCGGTGGCGATGTATTCGGCGTGCCGAGTATCGCCATCGTCTATCTGGCGGTGGCGATCTTCGGCCACATCTTCATGACGCGGCTCAGGCCGGGCTGGCACGTCACGGCCATCGGCGGCTCGCGCCGCTCCGCCTACAATTCGGGCATCGCGGTCCGTCGCACGATCGCGCTTTGCTACGTCGCCTGCGGGGCGCTCACCGCGGTCGCCGCCCTCTTCTTCGCTGCGCGCCTTGGCACGGTCGGCGGCGACATCGGCGTCGGCCTTGAAGTGATCGTGCTAACCGCGACGGTGCTCGGCGGGATTACGCTTGGCGGCGGCAAGGGCTCGGTCACGAAGTCGGCCGTCGGCACGCTGATCGTGCTTCTGATCACCAACGGGCTCACAACCCTGAACGCGCGGGGCGGCTTCAATCGCCTGGCGCTCGCGACCATTCTCCTGGTCGCCGCAATGATCGACATCCGCTGGCAAAGGAACCGCACGCGGATCATCAGCAAGGTTTATGTCAGTCCGACTTACCACGACCTTCCGCCTTCACCGACGACGGAGATCGGCAAGGGCGGACCGTTCGAGCAGAACGACCGGCTGCGCGATGTCGAGCTGATCGGCCTGGGCCGAATCGAGGCGCCCGAGGACGTCATCCTCGATCGGCACGATAATCTCTACGCTGGTTCGCGCCATGGCGACGTGATCCGATTCTTCGCGCCAGACTATCAGCGAATGGAGATCTTCGCCCACATCGGCGGACAGCCGCTCGGCATGGCCTTTGACCGCAGCGACAACCTTTACATCTGCATCGGCGGCATGGGCCTCTACCGCATTGCGCCGAACGGCAAGGTCGACAAGGCGACGGACGAGACCAACCGCAGCTGGCTCTCGGTCAATGACGACAGCAGGCTGAGGCTTGCCGACGACCTCGACATCACCAACGATGGCCGTATCTTCTTCTCCGAGGCGACCATCCGCTACGAGATGGACGAATGGCCGATCGACGGGCTCGAGGCGCGCGGCAACGGCCGGATCATCTGCTACGACAGGAACACCGGCAAGACTCACACGGCGGTACGCGGGCTCAAGTTCCCGAACGGCATCTGTGTTGCGAGCGACCAGCAGTCGATCCTATTCGCCGAAACCTTCGGCTGCTCGATCAAGCGCTATTGGTTCGAGGGGGCGAAGAAGGGCCAGGTCGAAGTGGTCATGGATAACCTTCCGGGGTATCCCGACAACATCAACCTGGCGTCGGACGGCAATTACTGGCTCGCCCTCGTCGGGATGCGCAGCCCTTCGCTCGACCTCGCCTGGCGCATGCCGGCGTTCCGCAACCGCATGGCCAAACGGCTGCCGGTCGACGAATGGCTGTTCCCCAACATCAACACGGGCTGCGTCGTGAAGTTCAACGAGAAGGGCGAGATCCTCGACTTCGTACTGGGATCTCCGCGGCGCCAATCACCCGATGATCACATCGATGCGCGAACATCGCGGCTACCTTTATCTCGGCGGGATCGCCAATAACCGCATCGGCCGCTACAAGCTCGACGACGCCGATCCGAATTTCGTCCAATATGACACGCGCTGGGGGCGACTTCCGTGATCGGCGCAATTCAGGAATTCGCCAACCGTTTGCTCGGCCGGGGCGACGCGGCCATCGCGGTGCCGACTTTCGACGGCGCCTTGAAGTCGAACCAGAAGCTGGAGGAGGCGGAAACCATCCTCGAGTGCGCCGCGCCGGAGGATCTCGCCACCGACGGCCGCTCGATCTACCTCGCCGACGGACCGCGGCTTCTCCGACTCGACCGCGATCAGGCGACCGAAGTGCGTCGTTTCGACCGCCCGATCTCGGCGCTTGCCTTTCTGGCCGACGGCGGCCTCGCCGCGGCGCTCACCGGTAAGGAGGTCCAGGTCTTTTCCGAACCGTCGGCCCCGAAGCCGCACGCCGTGTTTTCAACTGGCCTCAACGCGGTCAACGCGCTCGCGCCTGCGCTTGACGGGACGCTCGTCGCGACCGACGGCTCCGCCGCCTACGGAGTCGAGGATTGGGCCCGGGATCTCCTGGAGAGCCGGCGCACGGGCCGGCTCCTCTCGCTCGACCCGGCGACCGGCGCAACGACAACGTTGGCGAGCGGCCTCGGCTTCGCCTTCGGCGCGCGCGCGACCGGTGACGAGGTTCTGGTCAGCGAGAGCTGGAAGCATCGCCTCATCGCCGTCGCACGAGACGGTTCGACGCGCATCACGCTGCCGCATCTGCCGGTCTATCCGTCACGCCTGTCGCCGGCCGCGGGCGGCGGCTACTGGCTGACCGCATTCGTCGCCAGAAGCCTGTTGGTCGAGTTCGTTCTGCGGGAGCCCGCCTATCGCAAACGCATGATGGCGGAAATCGACCCGCAATACTGGATTGCGCCGCGCCTGCGTTCGGGCTTGTCGTTCAAGGAGCCTTTGCAGGGCGCGCATATCAAAACAATGGGCGTGGTCAAGCCCTGGGCCCCGCCGCGTTCCTATGGTCTCGTCATCCGCCTCGACGCCAGTGGGGCGCCGCTCTATTCGCTGCACAGCCGCGTCGATGGGACCAACCACGGCGTCGTCGCCGCGGTCGAGCGCGACGGCGACCTCATCATGATTGCTAAGGGCCCGGGCCGGATCCTGAAGCTGCCCATCGCTCCGCTCGACAGGGAGTTCGGCGCATGAGCGACGACATCGTTCTTTCGCTGTCCAAGGCGACCAAGCTCTACGCCGGCGTTCGCGCCATCGATGGCGTCGATTTCGACTTGAGGCGCGGAGAGATCCACGCGCTGGTCGGCGAGAACGGGGCCGGCAAGTCGACGCTGACGAAAGTCATGGCCGGCGTTGTGACGCTGACGTCGGGAACGATGAGGGTCGATGGCGTTCCCATCTCGCCGCAGTCGCCGCTCGAGGCGCGTCACCTCGGCATCGCCATGGTGTTCCAGGAGAACAGCCTGGTGCCGACCATGACGGTGGCGCAGAACCTGTTCCTCGGCCAAGAGCGCTTCTACAACCGCCTGCGCGGCATCTATATCGCCGCTCAGCAATTTTTGCAGTCGCTGAACTTCGACGTCACGCCGACCGCGACCGTGGGTGCGCTGGGAGCAGCAAAAAAGCAGATGGTCGAGATCGCTCGCGCCGTGCTCCACAAGGCCAAGGTGATCATTTTCGACGAACCGACCGCGAGCTTGACGCCCGAGGAGAAGAAATACTTTTTCGACCTGGTTCGCGACCTCCAGAAGCGCGGCGTGTCGATCGTCTTCATTTCGCACGCGCTGGAGGAGGCGCTCGCCCTTGCCGATCGCATCACTGTGCTCAGGGACGGCAAGAAGGTCGTCACCGACGACGCGTCGAAATTCGATCGCGCCCGCATCGTCCAGGCGATGGTCGGCCGCGACCTCTCCCATACGCTCTACGGCGTGCGCAAGACGACCGTGCGCAAAGCCGGGAGCCGGGTCCTGGTCGTGCAGAACCTGAAGATGGCGCCGATGGTGAAGAACAATTCGCTGTCCGTCTTCGCCGGCCAGATTACCGGCGTCTTCGGCCTCGTCGGCGCGGGCAGGACGGAGACCTTCAAGATCGTCTCGGGCGTTCTCAAGCGCGATTTCTTCTATGGCGGCGAGATCTTCCTGCATGACAAGCCAGTGCGTTTCCGCGTGCCCGCGCCGGCGGTTACCGCCGGCGTCGCCTACGTGACCGAGGACCGCAAGGTCGAGGGCTTCTTCGAGACGGCGTCGATCGCGCGCAACATCTATCTCGGCCTCCTGGCCAAGTTCCCGGGCGGCCGCACGCTGCTTTCGCGAAAGGAAGCCAACGCCGTCGGTTCCGACTGGGTGAAGGCGCTGAACGTGCGGGCGATCGGCGACGAGGCGAAAGTTGTCGAGCTTTCCGGCGGCAACCAGCAAAAAGTGGTCATCGCCAAGTCCCTCGTTCAGGACCCGGAGCTCATTATCTTCGACGAACCGACCCGAGGCGTCGACGTCGGCGCGATCGTCGAGATCCACGAGCTCATCAACCGTCTCGCCGACGAGGGCAAGGCGGTGGTCGTCATTTCGTCCTATCTGCCTGAGATCATGGCCCTCTCCGACCGAATCCTCGTCTCCCGGCAGGGTAAGGTCGTCGAGGAATTTTCGGCGCTCGAGGCGACCGAGGAAAAGATCATGTACGCCGCGATTCACTGAGCCTCGCGGCGCGGATCGCCAAACGGCTCTTGTGCGTTCGAGAGGAGCGCCATGGACAGCTGGTTCGACCGAGGCGACGTTCCTGCGACCCGACACGAACTGCACTACGGCGGTCGGATCGTGCGGTGCGTCGTCGAGCGCCCGCAAAGCGTGCATGCGATGCTGGAAGGCGCGGTCGCGCGCCATCCGCACGGGACCGCCCTGATCTGCGGAGACGAGCGCGTCAGCTATCTCGAGCTCGACGATGCGGTCGGTCGCGTGGCCGCCGGCCTTAGGGCGCTTGGGGTCGGAAAGGGCGACCGCGTCGCCATGGCGCTCGCAAACAGCATCGAATTCGTCGTCGTGCTGTTTGCCGTTGCGCGCCTCGGCGCGGTTTCCGTTCCGCTCAATATCCGGCACCAGCTCGCCGAGAACCGCCACATCCTGGAAGACTGCGCGGCCAAGGTCGCCGTGCACGAGGGCGATCTTTCCGACCGCGTTCCCTCGCCGGGCGACCCGGCGACCTTGACACATGCGATCGCCGTCCGGCGCGGTGGCGGCCCGCCGCTCGCCGACCTGCTCGGCGCCCTGCCCGTGACGAGGGCCGAGCCGGTCGAAGAGGAAGAGACCGCGACCATTCTCTACACGTCCGGCACGACCGGGAGGCCGAAAGGCGCGATGCTGACCCATTTCAGCATCGCGCATTCCGTCCTTCATTACGGCTTCGCGATGGGGCTGACCGAGGAGGACCGCGCGCTCCTCGCCGTGCCGATGAGTCACGTCACCGGCCTGATCGCGCTCGTCGACGCCATGATCCACTGCGCCGGGACGCTGGTGATCATGCCTGCGTTCAAGGCGCCCGACTTCATCGATCTCGCGGCGCGCCACCGCATCACCTATTCGCTGATCGTGCCGGCGATGTTCAACCTCTGTCTGCTTGCGCCGAATTTCGACGACGCCGATCTCTCCGCCTGGCGCGTCTCCGGCTATGGCGGAGCGATCATGCCCGAGGCGACCCTCGAGCGGATCGCCGAGAGGCTGCCGAACCTGAAGCTTCTCAACTGTTACGGCTCGACCGAAACCACGTCGCCCGCGGCGATCATGCCTCCCGATGAGACGGTCGCCCGCAAGGAGTCCGTCGGTCTGACCGTGCCCTGCGGCCACATCCTGGTGATGGACGCCGACGGATGGGAAGTTCCCTGCGGGCAGCCCGGTGAGATCTACATCGGCGGCCCGATGGTCGTGCCGGGCTACTTCAACAATCCGGACGCGACCGAGCGCGAGTTCAGGGGCGGATATTGGAAGTCCGGCGATCTCGGGGTCATGGACGAGAGCGGCTACTTGCGGGTCGTCGACCGCATCAAGGATGTGATCAACCGCGGCGGCTACAAGATCTTCGCCTCCGAAGTCGAGAACGTCCTGCTTGGCCACGAGGCCGTCGTCGAGGTCGCGGTCGTCGCGAAGCCATGCCCGGTGCTCGGCGAGCGCGTTCACGCCTTCGTCGTGCTCAGCCATGCAGTCGACGACGCAGAACTCCAGCGCCACTGCGCCGAACTGCTCACCGACTACAAGGTTCCCGAAGCGTTCCACCGCCTCGAAAGCACGCTTCCGCGCAACGCCAACGGCAAGATCCTCAAGCGGGACCTGCGCCGAATTCTCGTCGCTTGATAGCTCTGCTCGAGTGGGCAGGCGCTCAACAGTCGGAATGGCCTTCGGTCGTTCATCAAGTTCCCGGATCCCCTGAAACTCTAGATCAATTCCCACTTGCATAGATTCATGATTCTACAGCAAGATTCCCCTACGCATGGGGAACGAGATGAAACCGCTGTCGAACGATCTTCGCGAAAGATTCGTCCATGCCGTCCTGATTGAGGGCATGACATGCCGTGCGGCGGGGGAGCGTTTCGCGGTCTCCCATTTGGCGGTGATTAAGATCGTCCGACAGTTCGTCGAGACGGACGCTATCGACCCGCAAAAGGTCGGCGGATCGAGGAAGCCGGCTCTCGTCAAATGCTACGACATGGTCCGCGCCATCGTCGATGAAACGCCGGATTTGACGCTGGCGCAGATCGCCGACGAGATCGTCGCGCGTGGCGGACCGAAGGTCGGCAAATCCACCGTCGACAGGACGTTGGCGCGCCTCGATCTGAGATTCAAAAAAACCCGTCGCCGGCCGCGGCCGTCCTGTGGCGGCAGAAACGGAGCTGATATCCTGACCGTTGGGGAGGAGCGGCCGATAGTCTTCTGGTGGTGGTAACCCCGTCAAAAAACGTGGTCCATGAGCTGTTGCGCACTTGAGAGTGGTGACGCCATCGCGGCGATCCCGGTCAGGAAGTTGATCTCCTTGCGCGGCTCAGCCTCTCCACTTGAGTGAGAGGAGCATCACATCATGACCAAATCGAAGCGGCGCCGCGCCGAACGAGACTTCACCCCCACCCATCCTGATGCCGCAGCGATCGATATCGGCTCAAGGATGCATGTCGCGGCCGTTCCGCCGGACCGGGACCCTGAGCCAGTGCGCGCCTTCGGGACCTGCACCGGCGATTTGCAACAGTTGGCCGATTGGTTCGAGCGCTGCGGCGTTCGAACGGTCGCGATGGAGTCCACCGGCGTCTATTGGATACCTGCCTACGAACTGCTCGAACAGCGCGGATTCGAGGTGGTGCTGGTCAACGCCCGCGACGCCAAGCACGTGCCGGGACGCAAGAGCGACGTCAGCGACGCCCAATGGCTGAGACGGCTGCACGAATATGGGCTGCTGCGCGCCAGCTTCAGACCGAAGGGCGAGTTGGCCGCATTGCGCGCCTATCTGCGCCAACGTGAGCGCCTGCTGGACTACAGCGCCTCGCACATCCAGCATATGCAGAAGGCGTTGATGCAGATGAACGTTCAACTCCATCACGTGGTGACCGACATCACCGGCGAGACCGGGATGCGGATTATCCGCGCGGTGGTTGCGGGTGAACGGGATCCCGCCGTTCTGGCCAGCCATCGGGATCGGCGCTGCCATGCCTCGGAGGCGGAGATCGCTGCCGCGCTGGCCGGAAACTGGCGTGAGGAGCATGTCTTTGCTCTCGGACAGGCGCTTGAGCTTCACGACGCCTACCACGCCAAGGTCGTCGAGTGCGATTTGCGGATCGAAGCGGTCTTGCAGCGTCTTCGAGACGCCGCAGCCAAACCGGTCGGGCGGCTGCCGCCAGCTCGTCATCGAGACAAGACGCCCAATGCGCCGACTTTCGATGCGCGGGCGGCATTGCACGCGGTCCTCGGCGTCGATCTGACGCAAATTCATGGCCTCGGTCCTTCGCTGGCGCTGAAACTGATCGGCGAGTGCGGGACCGACCTCTCCGCTTGGCCAAACGCCAAACACTTCACATCCTGGCTATGCCTGGCGCCGGCCAACAAGATCTCGGGGGGAAAGGTGCTTTCGACGCGAACGCGGCGATCCGGCAGCAGAGCCGCGGCTCTGCTGAGGCTGGCTGCAGTGACTGTCGGTCGCACGCAGACGGCGTTGGGCGCCTTCTATCGAAGGCTCTCCGCACGTGTCGGCAAAGCCAAAGCGGTGACTGCAACCGCACGCAAGATCGCCACCCTGTTCTACAACGCCCTCCGACATGGGATGGACTACGCCGACCCCGGCGCGTCGTCCTACGAGGATCGATATCGCGCCCGCGTTCTCGCCAACCTCCGACGACGCGCAAAGTCTCTCGGCTACACGCTGCACGAGATGCCGGCGCCGGCGTAGTTTCTCAGGAAGCCTGATCGCCGACGAGCAGACGCGGACGGACGTCGCCCTGAAGCGCGGGTTCTTCCGCCGCATCGCCCAACGCTTCATGGATTCCACGCGCTTCATATTCTTCGACGAGACGGCGGCGAAGACCAACATGACACGGCTTTATGGCCGCGCTCCCGGCGCCGAGCGACTGGTCGCCTCCGTGCCGCACGGCCATTGGAAGACGACGACTTTCGTGGCTGGCCTGAGCCTGGACGGAATCGTCGCCCCGGTCGTCTTCGACGGGCCGATCGACGGTCCATCGTTCCTGGCCTATATTGAGCAGATAGTTGTGCCGTGCCTGCGGCCCGGCGATGTCCTGCTGATGGATAATCTCCGTGCCCACAAGCAACCGGCTGTGGCGACGGCAGTCCGCGCAGCCGGCGCTTCGATTCTCTTCACTCCGCCTTATTCGCCGGATTTCAACC
Organism: uncultured Alphaproteobacteria bacterium; assembly: GCA_963822215.1. GTDB lineage: Bacteria > Pseudomonadota > Alphaproteobacteria > Rhizobiales > Beijerinckiaceae > Roseiarcus. Next base: position 376,926 of record CAWGGX010000003.1, on the reverse strand, counting down.
CGATCGAGAATTTCTTCTCGAAGCTCAAGGCCTATCTGCGCAAGGTGCAGGCGCGGACCAAATCCGACTTGGACGTCGCCATCGTCGCATGCTGCGCAACGCTGACGCGCAAGGAATGCGAGAATTTCTTCCTACACTGTGGATATGGAGTCGCGTAACAGGGAACCGCTCTAGTCGCTCGCGTCCTTGAATCTAAGGTGTTTCTCTGAATCTCTGTCGCGGCGGAATGCAGCGATGGAGGTGATTGGTGGCCAGGAAGGGGATTGCGGTCAAGAAGTACGTGGTGGAGCTGTGCGCTGAGGAGCGCGAACAGCTTGAGGCGATGGTTCGCGCAGGCAAGGGGTCGGCGCAAATCCTGACAAGGGCGCGCATTCTGCTGAAGGCCGACGTTTCGGAGGCGGGCGACGGGTGGAGCGACAGCGCGATCTCGGCGGCGCTGGATACCAGCGTCAACAATGTCGCTCGCACGCGTCAGCAACTGGTCGAGGAGGGGTTCGAGGCGACGCTGAAGCGCAAGTACAACCCCAATTCCGCCCGGCCCCGGATTTTCGATGGCGCGGCCGAAGCGAAGCTGATCGCTCTGACTTGCTCGCCGGCTCCGGAGGGGTTCGCCCGTTGGAGCTTGCGTCTGCTCGAAGAGAAAGTCGTCGAATTGGCCATCGTCGACAAGGCCAGCGATAATACGATCGGACGGACGTTAAAAAAAACGCGCTCAAGCCGCACCGCAATCGGCAATGGGTGATCCCGCCCGACGCCAATGCGGCCTTCGTTGCCGGCATGGAAGACGTGCTGGAAACCTACCAGAGGCCGCGAGATTCAGCCCGTCCTCTCGTATGTTTGGACGAGACCTCCAAGCAGCTGATCATCGAGACCCGCAAGCCGATCCCGGCGAAGCCCGGACAGCCCGAGCGACACGACTACGAATACCAGCGCAACGGCGTCGCCAATCTCTTCATGATCTTCGCGCCGCTGGAGGGATGGCGCCGCGTCGAAGTGACAGACCATCACGCCGCCGTCGACTACGCTAATATCCTCAAAGGCCTATCCGACGTGGATTTCCCCAACGCCGAGAAAATCGTGCTCGTCCAGGACAACCTGAGCACGCATAGGCCGGCCTCGCTCTACGCCGCCTTCCCCGCCCCCGAAGCGCGCCGCCTCGTCAACCGGTTCGAATGGCATTACACGCCAAAGCATGGAAGCTGGCTCGACATGGCCGAATCCGAACTCGCCGTCCTGACGACCCAGTGCCTCAACCGCCGCATCCCCGACAAAGAGACCCTCGAGAAAGAGGTCGCCGCTTGGCAGGGCCATCGAAACAGGCATCACGCCAAAGCCGATTGGCAGTTCACAACTGAAAACGCCCGCGTCAAACTCAAGAGGCTATACCCTCAGTTCGAGTGACTCGGGCGACTAGGCGGTCCGTGATCTCGAACACATCGACGATCGGCGGGGCGCGCCGATGGCTCCCGGGCGCGGATTCAACGTTTTCAAAGTCTTGCGGCAGATTTCCCGGGCGATCGTAACTCCCAAGCCCGAGTGAGTCCGAAATGCCGCAGGGTTTGTGAATTTGGTTTTTGGCGCCGAATTCATGAAGACATAATGGGGCGAGTTTGACTCAAGGGTGGGATGACCCTTCCTGCGAAAGTCGAGGAGCTTGTCGCTTCGCTGAATCGCCAGATTTTGGCGCTTCAGGCGGAGGTTGCCGAACTTCGTCGTCGGTTGGGTCTGGACAGTTCGACGAGTTCGAAACCGCCATCGAGCGACGGGTTGAAGAAGAAGCCGCGGGTGGCGGGCAGCCGGCGCGGCCGCTCTGGCAAGCCGAGCGGGGGCCAGAAGGGCCATCAGGGCGGCACGTTGCGTCAGGTCGCCGATCCCGACGCCGTGGTTCGGCACGAGGCCTGCGCGTGCGGCCATTGCGGTTCGTCTCTGGATCCGATGGCGGCGATTGGGGTCGAGAAACGCCAGGTGTTCGATCTTCCCGAGCGTGCGTTGTTGGTCACGGAACATCAGGCTTCGATCTATCATTGCGCGCAATGCCGGGGCGTGACGAAGGCCGAGTTTCCCGATGGCGTGGTCTCGCCGACCCAATATGGCGAGCGTATCAAGGCGGCGGCGATTTATCTCAACATCCATCAACTCATCCCCGAGGATCGGGTCGCGCAGGCGCTGAACGATCTGTTCGGCGCGCCGTTGATCTGTCCGGCCAGCGTCGTCGCCTGGGTGGGCAAGAAGGCGGGCGAACTGGGCGAAGTCTACAAGGCCATCGGCGAACGCGTGGCCGAGGCCAAGGTTCGCTGCCTCGATGAGACGGGCTATCGGATCGCCGGCAAGCTGCACTGGCTGCACACGACGTCGAGTTTGGCCTTCACTTTCTATCGCGCGGGCGAAAAGCGCGGCGACATCCCCACGGATTTGCGGGACGGCGTCGTCGTGCATGACCACTTCTTGCCCTATCGCGGGATGGACACGGTCGAGCACGCCTTCTGCAACGCGCATATCCTGCGCGAACTCCAAGCTCTCATAGAGTTTGAGAAGGAGCCCTGGGCCGAACTCATGCGCGCGGTCCTCCTCGACGCCAACGCCGCCGTCAATGGGGCGCGCGAGGCGGGCGCCTCGGCGCTCCCGCCCGAGACGATCGCGGCGTTCGTCGAGCGCTATTGGGCCGCGGTTCGGCTCGGCCTCGCCTTTCATCGTCAATTGCCCAAGCTGGAGACGAAATCTCCCGGGCGCGGACGCCCCAAACAACGCCCAGGACAAAATCTGCTCGAAAGGCTGAAGACCTTCAAGACCGAAACGCTCCGGTTCATGAGCAATTTCGACGTGCCCTTCACCAACAATCTGGCCGAGCAGGACCTGCGAATGATGAAGGTCAAAATGAAAATCTCGGGGTGTTTCCGAACCCTCGACGGCGCCAAAATCTTCGCCAGCCTCAGATCCGTCGTCTCGACAGCCCGAAAACAGGGCGCCAACATCCTCCAAACCCTCGCCGCCTCGCCAAATCAAATCATGCACGCCTTGATCGCGTCAGGGTAAAGGGCTTGGGAGTTACGGGCGATCGTACCTGCCTAGCCATCGACCTCGGAGCGCGTTGTGTAGGGCGGTCGCTGACCCGGTCGAGCCGCGGGCAGCGCCTGCCCGGGCAGCGCGCGAATGTTCTTGCACAGCCGATTTCAAAGGCTTGGGCGCCATTTTGTGACTGCCAACCTTGCCGTCCCGGCCGCCTCTTCGACCTCGTCCTGACGAGCGCTGCGAAGCAGCGTGTCTCGAAGGACGTTCCAGCTGGTGCCAACGGCGCCGCCTCCTGGATCATCCTTCGACATCCCCGGGCATGCCCCGGGGATCAGGATGAGGCCCCGGAGGTAACGCCGCCGCCAGCTTCCGCGCCGGCCTAGTGGCAATTCCGGGCCGGTGGACGGCGCAGCTCCCAAGCGGGGCGCTAGCGCTGGCCCGAGAGCCCGAGCGGTCGGCGCAGGAGGATCGCCCTGCGACGCCCGAGTTTGTTTTGAACCTTTTCAAAGGCTTGCGGCGATTTTTGCGGGCCGGGCGCCACTTCCAAGCCGTCGACCGCGGAGCGTTTCGCCGTATGGCCGGTTCGATGACCCGTCCGAGGCGCGGTCATCGACTGCGCCCTCCGCCGCGCAGCCGTCCATCGGCGGTCGGCGCCGGAAAGCTTTCGCACAGATTCAAACAGCGCCTTATTTTCAAACAGCGTCTTATTCCAATCGAAATCACGCTACCATATATTTCTGATTATCGCAATAATTTGACGCAATCGACGGCGGCGCTGGGTCGCCATACGGCGGGCGCCTTCATTGCTCGCTTGGCTTCAATGCGCCATGGCCGAGGAGTTTTACTATGGTGGCGCATTGACACCGGCCGCGAAGTCGTGGGCGGCCGACGGATTCCGCGAACCGGCTCTGCCGGTCGTTGCCTGGAATGAGCTTGTGGATGAGACGAGCTGGGCGTCCCATGTCATTTCGCCACTGACGCCCACGGCAAAGGCCTGCGCCGAGCGCTTCGTCGTTTCCAAAAGAGCACGCCTCTCCTCGAGCGCAGCGGCGGGCGACGTCGCGCTCCGACCCCTTCGCTGCGGCTTGATTACTTAGTTGACTGCAATAATAGACATTATCTAAATGAGGACGCGGCCCGGATGCGGGCGTTCCTTCCTGGCCGCGATTGCTCAGGAGATTTGGCGATGAGCGCCGAACAGGCCCGGACTGTCGGATCCGCCAGCGCCCCGAGGGCGCGGCGCGTTGCGCGTCCGGGCGCCCCGCCGCTCCCCCCTTCGCCGTCCTATCGCCAAGGCCGTGTTCGAGGGGGCAATTCCCGCCGCTCGAGGCGCACCGTCGGAAGGCCGGTTCGCCGATCCCCGGAGTCCTGATTCGATGAACCGACGATCCTTCCTCCTGATGACCGCGGCGTTTGGCTTGTCCGCGCCTCGCGTCGCCCTTGCCACGCCGGCGCCGCTGAAGGAGGTGCGGATCGGCTTTCAGAAGACGGCGGTCCTGCTCGTCGTGAAGGCGCGCAAGCAGCTCGAGAAGCGGTTCGAGCCGCAAGGCGTATCCATCCGGTGGGTCGAGTTCGCGTTCGGGCCGCCGCTTCTCGAAGCTCTTTCGGCATGCGCCGTCGACTACGGCTACACCGGCGACGCGCCGCCAATCTTCGCCGAGGCCGCACACGCGGCGATCCGCTATGTCGGCGTGATTCCGGCGCGCGGCTACGGACAAGCTGTCGTCGTCCCGAACGATTCCCGGCTTCAGTCGATCGGCGACCTCAAGGGCAAGAGGGTCGCCGTCGCCAAGGGTTCGAGCGCCCACAACCTCCTTGTCGCCGCAATCGAAAGTTCCGTTCTTGCCTGGAGCGACATCTTGCCGGTCTATCTGGCTCCCGCCGACGCCGCGAGCGCGTTCTCGCGCGGGGCGGTCGACGCCTGGTCGATCTGGGACCCCTTCTTCGCGATTGCCGAACTCAGGCAGAACGCGCGGCCGCTCCCCCTCGATCCGACTGTCAGCCGGCAGAACAGCTTCTTCCTCGCCAACACCGATTTCCTGGCGGCTCACGGGAATGTGGTGACGGCAATCAACCAGGAGGTCGCCGCGGCGACAGCCTGGGCCGCCGATCATCGCGACGAGACGGCGGAGCTGTTCTCCGAGGCGAGCGGTGTCGACATCGCCGCCCAGAGGCGCTCCGTAAACCGCGCCGAATTCACCTTCGGCCCGCTGACCGAGAAGGTCGTCGCGGAGCAGCAGGCCGTCGCCGACCGCTTCCATCGCCTCGGCCTGATCCCATCGGCCATCACGGTCAGCGACATCGTTTGGAACGGCAAGTCCGATTCCTGACCCAGGACACGACAAGGAGTTCCTCCGCATGACGGAGCCCACGAAGCCGCTCGACATCTTCTGGTTCATCCCCGTCACGGGCGACGGCTCCTATCTCGGATCCGACGTCGGCAATCGCTCGGCCGATTTTCCCTATCTCAAGCAGATCGCGCAGGCGGCCGATCAGCTCGGATTCGGCGGCGTTCTGATTCCGGTCGGCTCGCATTGCGAGGATCCCTGGATCACCGCGGCGGCGCTCGCGCCGCACACCGAGCGCCTGAAGTTTCTGGCCGCGCTGAGGCCCGCTCTCGCCACGCCGACCCATTGGGCCCGCCAGGCCGCTGCGCTCGATCGCATCAGCAACGGCCGCCTCCTCGTCAACTTGGTCGCCGGCGCCGATGCGAAGGAACTGGCGGGCGACGGAATCTTTTTGTCGCACGACGAGCGGTATGCCCATGCGGCGGAGTTCCTGACGATTTTCCGGCGGCTGCTCGCCAACGAGACCGTCAATTTCGAGGGCCGGCACCAAAAGGTGAAGGGCGCGCGCCTTCTGTTCCCGCCCGTGCAGTATCCCCTGCCCGTCTGGTTCGGCGGTTCGTCCGAACCCGCGCACGAACTCGCCGCCGCCCAGACCGACGTTTACCTGACCTGGGGCGAGCCGATCGAGCAGGCGAAGCAGAAGATCGAGGATGTCCGCGCCCGCGCGCGCGCCAAGGGTCGGGAGGTCAAATTCGGGCTGCGCATGCACCTGATCGTGCGTGAGACCGAGGAGGAGGCGTGGCGCGTCGCCGACCGTCTGATCTCGAACGTCTCGGAGGAGGCAATCGCAGCGGCGCACAGCAAGCTCGCCGAGGCGGATTCGGTCGGACAGAGGCGGATGACCGCCCTGCAGCGCGGCCGAACCCGGGAGGCGCTCGAGATCGCCCCCAACCTCTGGGCGGGCATCGGTCTCGTCCGAAGGGGCGCGGGCACGGCGCTGGTCGGCGATCCCAAGACCGTGGCGGCGCGCCTCGGCGAATACCAGGCGCTCGGCGTCGAGACCGTCATCGCCTCGGGCTATCCGCATCTCGAGGAGGCCTACAAGGTCGCGGAGCTTCTGTTTCCTGAACTGGGGATCGGCGGTCGGAAAGCCATGAGCCATGGCTCGCCGCCCGGCGAGTATGGCGTCGGCGCGTACAAGCCGAAGATCGCCGCCGAATGAGGCCGGCGACGGCGAGCGCCGCGCCTCCCCACGGCGCCTGGCCCTCTTTCAATTGCGCAGGAGGTCGATCATGACCGACGCGGTGAGTCCGCTCACTGTCCCCGACGTCAGGCCCGCGAGCGGCCCTTCCGCGCGGAGATTGCCCGCTGGCCTCGCAGCCGCCGCGTCGGGTTGGATTGTCCCCGCGCTGATCCTTGCGCTGTGGCAGGCCGGCTCGAGCCTCGGCTACGTTTCGGAGACCTTGTTGCCGTCGCCGACGTCGGTCCTCGCCGCCGCCTGGCGGCTGACCCGCTCGGGCGAATTGCCGACCAACATCGGAATCAGCTTCTGCCGGGCGATGGCGGGCCTGATTGTTGGCGGCGGGATCGGTCTCGCCTTCGGCCTCGCCAACGGCCTGTCGAAGCTCAGCGAGGCCTTTAGCGACTCGACCTTGCAGATGGTTCGCAACGTGCCGCACCTCGCGCTCATTCCGCTGGTCATTGTCTGGTTCGGCATCGACGAGGGGGCGAAGCTGTTTCTCGTCGCGCTCGGCGTGTTCTTTCCGGTCTATGTCAACACGTTGCACGGCGTGCGGTCGGTCGATCCGCAACTCCTCGAAATGGCGCAAAGCTACGGCATGGGCCGCGCCGCGCTGTTCCGGCGGGTGGTCCTGCCCGGCGCGCTGCCGTCGATCTTCGTCGGCCTTCGTTACGCGCTGGGCGTGATGTGGCTGACCCTGATTGTGGCGGAAACGATCGCCGCCCAGTCGGGCGTCGGCTACATGGCGATGCAGGCGCGCGAGTTCATGATGACCGACGTCGTCGTCTTGTCGATTCTCATCTACGCGCTCCTCGGCAAACTGGCGGACGTGGTGGTGCGCGCGCTCGAGCTCCCCTTCCTGCCCTGGCGTCCGTCCTTCCTCGGGGGCTGATCGCGATGGCTCTTCCGACAACGGCCCCTACGGCAGCGAAACCAGAGGCCGCTCCCTTTGAAGCCCAACCCGGCGCGCCGATCGCGGCGCGCGGCCTCAGCAAGGCCTTTGGCCCGAAGCCGGTTCTGCGGGGCCTCGACCTCAGCGTGTCGGCGGGGGAATTTCTGGCAGTCGTCGGCCGTAGCGGCTGCGGCAAAAGCACGTTGCTGAGGCTGCTCGCCGGCCTCGAAGCGCCGACCCAGGGCCAGATAGCCGTGGGCGACCGCGCCGAGACGGACCGGCGCGTCATGTCGCGCGTCATGTTTCAGGAGCCGCGCCTGCTGCCCTGGGCGCGGGTGCGGGCGAACGTCGAGGTCGGCCTCGGCGCGGACCGGCGCTCGGCTTCGGGCCGGGCGCGGGCGCTCGAAGCGCTGGCCTCGGTCGGGCTCGTCGACCGGGCGAACGATTGGCCCTCGGTTCTGTCCGGCGGGCAGAAGCAGCGGGTCGCGCTGGCCCGGGCGCTGGTTAGCCGTCCGCGATTTCTGGCCCTCGACGAACCGCTCGGCGCCCTCGACGCCCTGACGCGGATCGAGATGCAGCGGCTGATCGAGACCGCCTGGCGCCGCGAAGGCTTTACCGCGGTCCTGGTGACTCACGACGTCGCGGAGGCGGTGGCGCTCGCCGACCGGATCGTGCTCATCGAGCAGGGCGCCATCGCGCTCGACGTCCCGGTCGATCTGCCCCGCCCGCGCCACCGTGGAGCGCCGGAGTTCGGCGCGCTCGAAGAGCGCATTCTCGACCGTCTCCTCGGCGCCGGAGAGGCATGAGCTATGCGGCGGAACTCGGCCCCGTTCCGGAGCGCGACAGTCTTGGCAGCGACTCAGTCTTTTCAATCGGTTGGGCGCACAAACCTGTCAGTTTGTAACTTCCAAGCCACCGCGCTGCGCGGCCCCGCTCTCGCGCTCGATAGACGCCGGCCGAAATTTCTGGGGTCCATCGTAATTCCGGGCGTGAATTCAATCTTTTCAAAGAGTTGCGGCAGATTATCCGGGCGATCGGTAACTGCCAAGGTGGTAACTGCGGACCCCCGACCCTCATCTCTCAAGGAGCGACGCAAGGCGTCGCGCCTCGAAGCATGCTCCGCGAGCGACGACGTTCGCGCGGGCTGGATCATCCTTCGACAAGCTCAGGATGTGGTTCGACAAGCTCAGGATGTGGTTCGACAAGCTCAGGATGAGGTTCTTGCGAAGGCGCCGCCGTCATCATGGACCTCTGGAAATCCAGAGGCTGCTTTCGAATCCCATGATTTAGTCTACCATATTATTCTGTTTTCCACAAGAGAATGTTGCAAGGCGCCGCCTCCGCTGGCGGTCGCTCTCCTGCCCAAACGCGAGCGGCGCGTTGGGCGGCGGCAGGCTCGGGCTCGGCCGCGCCATGGTCCCAAATGCGGCGGTCGTCCGCCATCTGGCGGCTGCGTCCGAGCGTCCCCATTTCTTCTCCAGAGAGCGATCAAGGCTGCGTCATGAACGCCATATCGAAAATTGCCGATCCGACCTCGGCGCCGACGCTGAAGGACGCGATGCGCCTCGTCGCCGGCGGCGTGAGCGTCGTTACGGCGGGCGACGGCGACGAACGGACCGGCCTCACCGTCACCTCGGCAGTGTCGCTGTCGATCGACCCGCCGACGATGATCATCTGCGTGAACCGGAACGCTTCGGCGCTTCCGGTCATCGCGGAGCGCCGGCATTTCTGCGTCAACGTGCTTTCCGCCGAGCACGAGCCCGTCGCCGACCGCTTCGCCGGCCGCGGCGGCGTCAAAGGCGTGGACCGATACGACGAGGCCGACTGGCGGCCGCAGGCGACGGGCGCACTCGCGCTTCAAGGCGCCATCGCCACGATCGACTGCGAGGTCGAGGAGATGATCGAGCGCCACAGCCACGTCATCGTGATCGGCGCGGTGCGCGCCGTGACGACCGGATCAGGCGAGCCGCTCGTCTACAGCCGGGGCGGCTACCACAGGCTCGCGCAGTCGTGAATTGACGAAGGCCGGCGCGGGCGGCCCGCTGCGCGGATGCAACTTGCAGAAAGAAGGACGCGACGATGGCCTCGCAACGGCAGATGAAGCTCGGCGCATTCATGCGGCCGACGACGATCCATACCGGCGCCTGGCGCTACCCCGGCGCCTACCCGGACGCCAATTTCAACCTCGGCCATCTCCTGCGCTTCGCCCAGACGCTCGAGCGCGGCAAGTTCGACGCCTTCTTCATGGCCGATCACCTCGCGGTGCTCAACATGCCGGTCGAGGCGCTGAAGCGCAGCCATACCGTCACCTCGTTCGACCCATTGACGCTCCTGCCGGCGATCGCCGTCTCGACGACCCGTCTCGGGCTCATCGCCACGGCCTCGACGACGTTCGAGCAGCCTTATCTGATCGCCCGGCGCTTCGCCTCGCTGGATCATATCAGCGGCGGACGGGCGGGCTGGAACGTCGTGACCACCTCGAACCCGGACGCGGCGCTCAATTTCGGGCTCGAGGAGCATATGGAGCACGACGAGCGCTACCAGCGCGCGAGGGAGTTCTTCGACGTCGTGACGGGCTTGTGGGACTCCTGGGCGGACGACGCGATCATTCGCGACGTCGAGAGCGGGATCTTCTTCGATCCCGAGAGGCTGCACGTGCTGAACCACAAGGGCCCCTATCTCTCGGTCCGCGGCCCGCTCAACATCGCGCGCCCGGTTCAAGGTTGGCCGGTGATCGTTCAGGCGGGCGCGTCCGATTTCGGGCGCCAGCTCGCGGCGGAGACGGCGGAGGTCGTATTCGCCGCCGGCTCGCGCCTCGACGCGGACCAGGCCTTTTACGCCGACGTCAAGGCGCGCGCCGAGAAGGCGGGGCGCGACCCCGACCTGATCAAGATTTTGCCCGGCGCCTTCGTGGTCGTGGGCGAGAGCGATGCGGAGGCGCGCGACAAGCGGGCGAAGCTCGACAGCCTCGTGCACTACGAGAGCGCGCTCGCCTCGCTGTCGATCGCGCTCGGCCACGACGCCTCGGGCTTCGACCCGGACGCGCCCTTGCCCGAGATCCCGGAATCGAACGCGAGCAAATCAAGCCGCGACCGAGTTGTGGCGCTCGCCCGCCGCGAAAACCTGACGGTGCGCCAACTGGCCCAGAGGCTCGGCGGCTATTCCGGCCTCGCCTTCGTCGGAACGCCCAAGACCATCGCGGATCAGATGGAGCAATGGTTCGTCGGCCGCGGCTCGGACGGCTTCAACATCATGTTCCCGTTCCTGCCGGCGGGACTCGACGATTTCGTCGACAAAGTGATCCCGGAACTGCAGCGGCGCGGCCTGTTCCGGACCGAATACGAAGGGGCGACGCTGCGTGAGAATCTCGGGCTGCCGCGGCCGAAGAACCAGTTTTTCGAATGACGGCCGCGCAGCCGCCGGCGCGCCCCCTCGCCCCGCGAGAGCGGGGAGAGGGCCGGGGTGAGGGGCGTTGGCGACTGGCCGCCTAGGTTCGCTCCCGCGCCACGACGGGACAAGCCGCAAAGCCAACACTGTCGGCCATCAGCCCGGACCGAACTGTCGAGGATGAACCCGATTGAACAGCGGCCGGCCGCGCTCGCCCCGCCCCTCATCCTAGCCTTCTCCCCGCAAGCGGGGAGAAGGGACGCTGAAGCGCCGCTCACAAAGGCGCCCCCTCGCCCCGCGAGAGCGGGGTGAGGGGCGTTGGCGACTGTTGTCGCGGCGCTTCGCCAGCGTGGCGCTTTGGCGGAGGGACTCGTCCGTTGCGGAGGCGAGGACGAAGCCCTGGCGGCAATAGACGAAGCTGTAGCCAGAGCGGAACAGGCCCGCGGGATGTGAAGTCGACGGGAGCGAGCGCCATCCGCCGCTTCCGCTGTTCACGCTAGAGATCGTGCGGCGAATGGGCCGAGCCGTGGAGGACGGTTGGAATCCCCGCGATCCATCACGCGTGAGCGCGGTCGCAGGAAGGCAATCGTCTTTAAGGTGAATGACTGATGACGAAAGGTCTGACGATTTCCAAGGACCGTGAGAGTCGCCTTCCGCACGCTGAGCGCCGGCCATTTTTGAGAGTTCACCACGCCAATTCGTTGCGAAACTCAAAACAAGGCATTTGTCTCGCACGGACGGGCGGCGGGTTCTTGTCGAGGACATCAGCATTGAGGTTGCGACAGGCGAGACCCGGGCCATCGTCGGGCCAAGCGAAGCCGGAAAATCATCTTTCCTCCGGATGCTCAACCGGCTAAACCGCCCCAATGATCCTCGCTGCGACTGGCGTTGCCGGAATCGTCGCGACGGTTCTCATGCGCGCTCGCGTGTTCACGTCAGCAGCTCAGTTGGCGGTTCGCCCCGGAAACGCTGAGACGTCGAACTTCCAGCGCAGCGCATTGATTTCGTGACCGCCCCGGCATCAAGGGCCAAAAGGATGCGAACCGGAGCGAAACTTGGATTCGCTGCGGCCGCCGCGGCTCTCGCTGCGGCGGCGGCCTTCGCTTACATCCGATACGACCGGCGAGAGCCGTCAGCAGTGGGGCCCCCGCCGCCCGTTCCCGTCATCGCGGCGACCGTCCAGCAGCATGACGTGACGATCATCTTGACGGGCCTCGGCACGGTCACTGCGTTCAACACAGCGGCCGTTCGCAGCCAGATCACGGGACTGCTGGTCAGTGTCGACTTCAAGGAAGGTCAGCTCGTCAAAAAAGGCGATCTGCTCGCCCAGATCGATCCGCGCACCAATCAGGCGCAGCTCGACGAGGCGGAGGCGACGCTGGCTCACGATCAGGTCCATCTCAAAAATGGAGAGCTCAACCTCCAACGCTACACCGAGCTCGTCAGACAGGATTCCGCCGCGGTCCAGCAACGCGACAATCAGCAGGCGGCTGTCGATGAGCTCAATGCGCAGATCGCGAATGACCAGTCCGCCGTCGAATACGCCAAGACTCAGCTGAGCTATACGAGGCTCGTCGCCCCGTTCGACGGCGTCACCGGGTTCCGCCTGCTCGATGTCGGCAACGTCATGACTCCACCGAGGTCGACGACGGCCACGGCGACCACGCAATCGAATGGAATCGGTTCAGACACCCTTGTTATGGTCACCCAGCTTCAGCCGATCAGCGTGATTTTCACACTCCCCACAACACGCATTGCGGAGGTTCAGGACGCGATGGCGAAGGGACCGCCGGAAGCTATCGCCTTCAGCCAGGACGACAGAACACAGCTCGACGTCGGCAGCCTTCTTGTAGTGAACAACCAAGCCGATCCCGGCTCGGGCACGATCCAGCTCAAAGCGGAGTTTCCCAATCCGTAGCGCCAACTGTGGCCAGGCGAGTTCGTCAACGTCCAGCTGGTCACGTCGACCGTGCATAACGGCCTGACGGTCCCACTGGACGCCATCCAGCAGGGGCCGCAGGGCCAGGTTGTCTTCGTGGTCGGCGACGACCATCGAGTCACGCTGCGGCCGATCTCGATGCGCCAGTCTCTCCATGGCGAGGCGCTGATCGAGAAAGGCCTGGACGCCGGCGAGACTGTGGTGGTTCGGGGTCAGTATCGCCTGCAGCCCGGCACGCTGGTGACGCTCGCCGACCCGAACGACCCCAACGCCGTCCCGAACCCGTCCACGGCGAGTTCGGGCATGCTGCCATGAATTTCTCCGCCTTTTTCATAGGTAAGCCGATCGCTACGGCACTTATGACGGCGGCGATCGTCCTGTTGGGCCTCATCGGCTATGAGCTCCTGCCGGTAGCCGCTCTGCCGGAAATCGATTCGCCGACAATCCAAGTGACGGCGCAGTTGCCAGGCGCCGATCCGCAGACGATGGCCTCATCGGTCGCAACGCAGCTCGAGCGGCAATTCGGCCAGATCCCGGGCCTGACGCAAATGACGTCGAGCAGCGCACTGGGCTATACGCAGATCACGCTCCAGTTCAGTCGCAGTCGATCCGTTGACTCGTACGCCGAAGACGTGCAGGCGGCGATCAACGCAACGGCGAACCAGCTGCCGGCGAATCTCCTGAATCCGCCGATCTACCGGAAGACCAATCCGGCCGACACGCCGATTCTGCTGATCGCGCTCACCTCGGATTCGCTTCCGCTCACCAAGGTCAGCGATTACGCCAACAGCATTCTCGCGCAAAAGCTGTCGCAAGTGCCCGGCGTCGGGCTGGTCAGCATCGGCGGCGAGCAGAACCCAGCGATCCGCATCCAGGTCAACCCCGCCAAGCTTGCCGCGGAGGGACTGGATCTGGAATCCGTGCGGACCGCTCTCGCCAACAGCACAGTCAATCAACCAAAGGGCATACTCTACGGCGGCGAGCACGCCTACGCGCTGTCGACCAACGATCAGCTCATGACGGCGAGCGGTTTCGACGACTACATTATTGCTTATGTAAACGGCGCCCCGGTCCGCGTCCGCGATGTCGGCCGCGCTGTGCTTGCGCCCCAGGATACAACGCTCGCCGCCTGGCTGGGCTCGACCCCGACCGTTCTCCGCGCGATCCAGCGCCTGCCCGGCGCCAATGTGATCGAGACCGTCGACTCCATCAAGACGGCGCTGCCGCGGCTCCAGGCCTCGATTCCTCCCTCGATCAAGGTCCAGATCGTATCCGATCGGACGCAGACCATCCGCGCCAGCGTCGCCGACGTTCAACACACTCTCCTGCTGACGATCGCGCTGGTCGTCGGCGTCATTTTCATGTTCCTGCGGAAGCTTTGGGCGACGGTCATCCCCGCGGTTGCCGTACCTGTGTCGCTGATCGGCACGTTCGCGGTGTTGTACGTACTCGGCTACAGCCTCGACAATCTGTCGCTGATGGCGCTGACGATCGCCGTCGGGTTCGTCGTCGATGACGCGGTCGTGATGATCGAGAACATCGCGCGACATATCGAGGAGGGCGCCACGCCGATGGAGGCTGCGATAAAGGGGGCGCGCGAGATCGGCTTCACCATCGTCTCGATGTCCATATCGCTGATCGCCGTGTTCATTCCGCTCTTCCTGATGGGCGGAATCGTTGGCCTGCTGTTCCGCGAGTTTGCCGTGACCGTCGCAATGTCGATCGTCGTCTCCCTGATCGTGTCGCTGACGCTGACGCCGATGATGTCCGCCCGCATGCTAACGCCGGAAGGCAGTCCAGGGCCGATCTCGAAGGCGGTCGAGCGCTTCTTTGAGCGGCTGGTCGCGCTCTATGATCGGGGCTTGGTCGTCGCCCTGCGATACCGCCGGATCACGCTGACCATCATGGTTCTCACCGTCTGCCTGACCATGGCGTTGTTCGTCTGGATCCCGAAGGGCTTCTTCCCGCAGGAGGATACAGGATTGATCCTTGGCATCAGCGAGGGATCCCAGGACATCTCTCCACAGTCTATGGCGAACCGTCAGCAGGCACTTCTCGACGTGGCGAGCAGGGACCCCGCGGTCGACTCGGCGGTCGGCTATATCGGTCCTGGCGGCTCAACCGTCACGGAGAATGACGGGCGCGTGTTCATCACCCTCAAGCCGGTGGCTGAGAGGAGCCCAATCGATGAAGTCATCAGGCGCCTGGATCGCGCGTTGCAGCCGATCCAGGGCGTCAGGCTCTATATGCAGGCCGCGCAAGACATCACTGTCGGCTCTCAACTCTCCAAGACGCAATATCAGTACACGTTGGTCGACGTCGATAGCGACGAACTCAACCACTGGGCGCCCATTCTCTTGCAGAAGATGCAGGGCTTGCCGCAGTTGGCCGACGTGGCCAGCGATCAACAGAGCGCCGGTCCGACGCTGAAGGTCGAGATCAACCGGGACGTCGCTTCCCGTCTCGGACTCGATCCCGCCCTGGTCGATTCCATCCTTTACGATGCTTTCGGCCAGCGTCACGTCGCCCGAATTTATACGACTCTGAATGAATATTACGTCATCCTGGAAGTCGATCCCGGCTACCAGCTTGGGCCCAACGCGCTCAGCCGAATCTATGCAAGGTCCACCGGCGGCGGCATGGTGCCGCTCAGCCAATTCGCCACCGTTAGCGCCTCGGCCGCTCCGTTGGCTATTAACCACCAGGGCCAGTTCCCGTCGGTGACGCTGAGTTTCAATCTCGCGCCGAACAGCACCATCGGCGCGGCGGTGTCGGCGATCCAGCAGACCACGGCGGATCTTCACATGCCCGGCTCGATCGCCGCCAGCTTCCAGGGAAACGCCCAGGCGTTCCAGAGCTCGCTCAGCAGCACGCCAATCCTGATCCTCGCGGCGCTGGTCGCGATCTACCTCATCCTCGGCGTGCTGTACGAGAGCACGATCCATCCGCTCACCATCATCTCCACTCTGCCCTCGGCCGGGCTCGGCGCCCTCCTGACCCTGATGCTGGTCGGCATGCCGCTCGACGTGATCGGGATCATCGGCATCATCCTCCTGATCGGGATCGTGAAAAAGAACGGCATCATGCTGGTTGATTTTGCGCTCGCAGAGGAACGCGATCACGGGCTGAGCAGCGAGGACGCCATTCACCAGGCATGTCTGCTGCGGTTCCGCCCCATCCTGATGACGACGCTGGCCGCGCTGATGGGCGGCGTCCCGCTGATGCTGGGTACGGGGACAGGGTCGCAGATTCGCCAGCCGCTCGGCTTTGCGATTGTCGGCGGCTTGTTCATCTCGCAGATCTTGACGCTGTTCACGACCCCGGTCGTCTACATCTACATGGATCATCTCAGCGCCTGGCTTGGACGCGGATCTCGCGCGATGGTCCGCTCGAGGAGCTCGGCCCCGGGCTTGGGCTGAGCACGGGTCGGAGCAAGCGCGATGATCTCCGTCTTTCGGGCGACCTTTGTGCAAGTCACGTTTGTAAGCGCCTTTGCCGGATTCGTCGTACTGCATTCCGGATCGCTCCGGACACCCTGCCCTCCGGGACTCGTACAACCGGCTCCAGGTCCGCCTTGGCTGTGTCCGGCTTTCGCCTTCGTGCCCGTTTAGGCTTCTCCATACCGAATTGCTCCCCCGGCCAGCTAGGCATTACCCCCCGCTTTCGGATACGGCGCTCCTCATCCGAGCGCCGAAGGGACTTCAACCTCCCTGACTTACGCGCTGCCCAGCGCACACTACGAGCCTCTCCGCCACCCACGAGCGCCGGCCTCCTTGGGCGTCCGGTTGATGATCCCTGACCTCGCCCATGGGCTTCCCGTGTTGCGCACGCTTTCCTTCATGTACGTCCCGCCGCCAGTACCCCGGTGCAGCGACTGGGCGTCGTCTTCGCTCGTCTCACCCAGTCGTGTCAGCCTTCCTCGAAATTGCGGTCGGGTCGGCCTGCACATCGTGCTTTTCGAGGCTTGCTCGGCGTTCACTCGGGTTGCGGCCCGCACACTCGCGCCGTCACCTATATGTGACGCGCTACACCGAAAGCTTCAGCCATTTCGTCACCTCCATGACTGCTCCGGTTGCTTCCGGCTGGAGCGTTCGCCGGGTGGGCCTTGCACCCACTGGAAAGCGCCGCCTTCTCACGGCGCACGCAATCAGCTGTCATTCCCAAGAGCGTGCGGATCCGTCCAAGCTGAAACGAATTTAATCGGGTAGGACGAGAGGGCTCGCTGGATTGGTGGCTTTTTGGCGCAGATAATACCGGTTCCAGAGCCGCTCCAGCAGCTTGCCGAACGAATTGAGGTAGATGAAGACCACCGGGGTCGTATATAGCGTCAAGACTTGACTCACGATCAGGCCGCCGAGGATCGTGATCCCCAGAGGATGACGCAGTTCGGAACCTTCGCCGGTTCCGAAAGCAAGTGGCAGCGCCCCGAAAATCGCCACGCAAGTCGTCATCATGATTGGACGGAAACGCAAAACGCACGCTCGCTTAACCGCTTCGTGCGCGTCGAGTCCCTGCCGCTCCGCCTCGAGCGCGAAATCGACCATCATGATCGCGTTCTTCTTCACGATGCCGATCAGGAGCAGCACGCCTATCGCAGCCATTACCGTGAACTGGATGTCGAACAGCCACAGCGCCAGCGCGGCTCCGACACTCGCTGAGAAAAGCGTCGAGAGGATAGTGATCGGATGAATAAGGCTTTCATAGAGGATCCCCAAAACGATGTAGATCGTGACCAGCACCGCGCAGAAGAGCAGCGGAATCCTCGAGCGCGATTGCTGATAGGTCGCGGCTGTACCCGCGAAGCTGCCGCGCACGGTGGAGGGCATGCCGATTCGCTGGACCACGCCGTCGATCTCCGTCTGAGCCTCACTCAGCGGACGGCCAGACGCCAGATTGAACGAAATCGTCGAAGCCGCGAACGGCCCCTGGTGATTGACGTTGAGCGGCGTATGCTCTGAATCGAAGTGGGCGAAAGCTGACAGCGGCACCATCGTCTCGACCGAAGTCGAGACTGCAACGCCCGATGACGCGGCCATGCGCCCGCTCGCCGCGAGCGAGTTGGTGGCGAGATTGCGAGCGGAGTCTGCCGCGATCGTCGCGGCAGTGCTGGTGGCGCCAGTCGTCGACTTGAATAGGCCGGCCGCGATGCCGCTCTGTTGCGTGCCTGTTGGATTGGCGCCGGAGGTCGAGACGTAGAGCTCGTCCAGAATGCGCGGGTCTTGCCAATATCGCGGCGCGACCTCCATAACGACGTGATATTGGTTCTGTGCGCTGTAAATGACGGAAACCTGCCGCTGCCCGTATGCGTCATAAAGCGTGTTGTCGATCGCATTCAGGGTGAGGCCCAATCACATCGCCGTGTCTCGGTCGATGGCGATGTCGGTCTCAAGACCGCCTTGCTGCTGATCCAAATTGACGTCCATTAGGACGTCGCTGCTCATCAGGGCCTCCGTTAGCTTCGGCGCCCACTCATAGAGTTCCGTCGTGTTGTCGGAGAGCAGGGTGTACTGATAGCTGGCGTTGCTTTGGCGGCCACCGGTCCTCAAGTCGGAGTCGGCAAACATGAACAGGCGGGCGCCCGGGACTTGCGCCTTGCCGCGAAGTCGGGTCACCACATCGTCGGCGCTAACCTGGCGTTGCGAATAAGGCTTTAGCGTTACAAAGGCGAACCCAACATTGGTCTGTCGCCCTCCGGTGAATCCGACGACGCTCGCGACCGCAGGATCGTTGCGAACGATCGTCAGCAACTGCTCAAACTTTGTTTTCATCGATTGGAACGAGATGCTCTGATCTGCTACGATCCCACCCATAACGAGCCCCGTGTCCTGCACCGGAAAGAGCCCGTAGGTCATCTGATAGCGGAACATGTAGTAGTTCAACCCGATCGTAGCCAGGAGCGTCAGCATGACAGCTCCGGGATGGCGCAGTGCGGAGTGCAGCGTTCTCCGGTAGAAGGCCAGCATTGTTTCGTACACATATTCGGTTGCGCGATAGAGACGGCCATGCCTGACAACCGGCTCGCGTGGAAGGATGAGAGCGCACATCATCGGCGTCGTCGTTAGCGAGACTACCAGCGAGATTATGACCGCCACCGACAGAGTCACCGCGAATTCGTTGAACAGGCGTCCGATGATCTCGCCGAAGAAAATCAGCGGCGCGAACACGGCGATCAGCGACAGACTGATCGATAGAACAGTGACGCCGACCTCGTTCGCGCCCCTTATGGCCGCCTGCAGGCGCGGCATGCCCTGTTCTAGATAGTGCGTGATATTTTCGAGGACGACGATCGCATCGTCGACCACGAAGCCGGTCGAGATGGTCAGCGCCATTAGTGACAGGTTGTCGAGGCTGAAACCAAGCAGATACATGACGCCGAACGAGCCGATGATCGAGGTCGGCAGTGCAACGCTTGGAATCGCCGCCGCCCGAAGGCTCCGCAGAAACGCGAACACCACAAGGATCACCAGAACGACGGCAGTGATCAGAGTCTTCTGGGTGTCGGCCACGGATTGGCGAATGGTCTTGGACCGGTCGACCGCGACCGTCAGATCGACGTCGCCGGGCAACGAGGCGACAAGTCGCGGAAGCTCGGCGCGGACGTTGTCTATGGCGTCCATGATGTTGGCGCCAGGCTGACGCAACAGCGAAACCACGATGCCGGGTTGTCCGTTGATAAGACCAGCGTTGCGCAGATCTTCAACCGAGTCGGTAACCTCGGCGACGTCGGAAAGATGGAGCGCGGCGCCGTTGCGATAGGCGATTACCAAATCGCGGTATTGCGCCGCCCTTGTTGCCTGATCGTTGACGTAGATCTGGTAGTGGGCGTTGTCGTCTTCGATCGCGCCCTTGGGACTATTGGCGTTGGCCGAAGCAAGCGCGGCGCGAATATCCTCTAGTCCGATGCCATAATGGAAGATCGCCGTGGGGTTGATTTCGACCCGGACCGCCGGAAGCGAAAGACCCCACACGTCAACCTCGCCGATGCCCGGAAGTTGCGACATGCGCTGCTGGAGTATGTTTGAGGCCAGATCGTAGAGCTGGCCGGGCGTCTGCGTCGACGATGTCACCCCGAGGATCATGATCGGCGCGTCGGCCGGATTGACCTTACGGTAGGACGGGTTCTGGCGCAGACTCGTCGGCAGATCGGCGCGCGCGCCGACGAT
Organism: uncultured Alphaproteobacteria bacterium; assembly: GCA_963822215.1. Lineage (GTDB taxonomy): Bacteria > Pseudomonadota > Alphaproteobacteria > Rhizobiales > Beijerinckiaceae > Roseiarcus. Next base: position 357,008 of record CAWGGX010000003.1, on the reverse strand, counting down.
CGCGGCCTGAACATCGCGCGCCGCCCCATCGATGTTGCGATCCAGGCCGAACTGCAGGGTGATGTTCGTTGAGCCGAGCGTGCTCTCCGACGTCATCTCGTTCACGTCGGCGATCTGGCCGAGGTGGCGCTCTAGGGGCGACGCGACTGCGGTAGCCATCGTGTCGGGGCTCGCGCCGGGCATGTTGGCGCGTACCGACACGATCGGAAACTCAACCTGCGGCAGCGGCGAGACGGGTAACTGCGAATAGCCAAGCAGGCCCGCGACTATGATCCCGATCGTCAGCAGCGTCGTCGCCACCGGCCTTCGAATGAAGATCTCAGGACCGCGTTTGTTCACGATGTTTCCGGTATGCCTCCGACCTAGTTTCGAGGTCCCCGCGATAGATACCGCACCGGCCCGTGGCTGCCGAACCGAACGAAGGAGGCCCGCATCTTCTCATCCATCAGTGCGCTCCATTGTCGTTTCGGTCGATAGCCGGTCGCGGTCGTCGCGACGACACTCGCGTCACCGGATGGAAAGGAGTCCCATCCGTCCCGCCGTCAAAGCCGTCCATAGACCGATGCGAACGATGAGCGCTATCTGATAAGGGAAGACCGCCGGCAGAGACGGAAGGGCGCCGGCCCATTCGTCCTTCGCGCCGAAGCGTTCTGCGATGATGGCGTGCCCATATTCAGACCACCAGCCGCGAACAGGGCAAGTTTATGCGGCAATGAACCACATAACGGAAATGCGCGAGCGAATCATGTCCTGGCTGCGCCGGCGACGAGAGAGGGCGAGGCTGATTGAGGAGGCGGCCGACGGGCTCATTTCGGGTCTCGGCCCGGACGCATACGATGCGGCTCGGACAATGGAGCGGCGGGCCGATAACGACAAGGAAAGACGATACTGGCGCGACTTGGCACGTGCGATCGCTCGCACAACCGGCAAGTGAGTCGGCCTTTGCCCGGGCTTCAAGCCCGCGCACTCACAGAACGACGTCGCCGGGCCGATACATCGGCTGTCTTCGCCGACCCATCTGCGCCAGGGTGGGTTCTTGACTGCTCAAACGGCGCGCAATCGCCTTCATGCGGCGAGACATCATGACGATTGATCCGTGACGAGAAGCGCCGTAATGCTCAGCGCGATCCGCTGGGCTGTGTCGAGATACCAGGTCCGAGACGATTTAAGACGCAGTGGTCGCGGCAAAGCGCAACGCCTGATCGAGATCGTCGAGAATGTCCTGGACGTGTTCGATCCCAATGCAGAGTCGAATTGTTTCCGGGCGCACGCCTGCGAGAAGCTGTTCTTCAGGGCTCATCTGCCGATGGGTCGTGGAGGCCGGATGGCAACAGAGCGTGCGGGTGTCGCCGATGTTGACCAGCCGTTTGACGAGCTTGAGCGCATCGTAGAACGCCTTGGCGGCGTCGAGTCCGCCGACGACGCCAATGGTCAGAAGCGCGGGCGCGCGCCCGTTCAGATACTTGTTTGCGAGCTCGTGATACGGGCTGTCGGCGAAGCCGACGTAGTCAACCCACGCGATGCGCGGGTCCGCGCGCAGGAAGTCGGCCACCTCGCGCGCATTGCTGACATGGCGCTCCATGCGAAGCGCAAGTGTCTCGATACCCTGCAACAGCAGGAACGCGCTCATCGGCGCTAGGACGGCGCCGGTGGTGCGCTGATAGACGCTGCGCGCGCGCGCGATGAAGGCTTCATGACCGAACCGGTCAACGTAGACGAGCCCGTGGTAGGAATCGTCCGGCTCGCAGAACATGGGGAACCTCGAGGCATGCAACTTCCAATCAAACCCGCCCGAATCGACGATCGCCCCACCCATCGCGACGCCATGGCCGCCCATGTATTTGGTCAAGGAGTGCACGACGATATCGGCGCCGTGTTCGATCGGCCGCAACAGGGCTGGCGTCGCGACAGTATTGTCGACGATCAGCGGCAGACCATGCGCGTGGGCGAGGCTCGCCAACGCCTCGATATCGGCGATGTTGCCGGCGGGATTGCCTATAGATTCGCAAAATATCGCCCGGGTCGTTTCGTCAACCAACCGCTCCATATCGGATGCGCTTGCGCTCCGAGCAAAACGGGCCTGAATGCCGGTGCGCCGTAACGTGTACGCGAGAAGTGTGTGGGTCGTCCCGTAGAGTTGAGACGGCGCGACAATGCTGCCGCCGTGATCAGCAAGCGTCAGAAAGGCATAGTTCAGCGCGGCCTGGCCGGAGGCGACGGTGAGCGCAGCGACGCCGCCCTCGAGCAGGGCGACCCGCTTCTCCAGGATGTCGCTCGTCGGATTTGCGATCCGACTGTAGCGAAAACCGGGAACTTCCAGATTGAACAGCGCAGCCCCGTGGTCCGCGCTCTCGAATTCGTAGGCGACGTTCTGATAGATGGGCGGCGCCACCGCCTTCGTCGCCGGATCGCAAGTGAAGCCCCCGTGAATCGCGATGGTTTCTCTACGCATGCTAGCCCCCGGAGCGCCCACGACCCGATCAAGCGCCGCGAGCAGGGAACGCGGCAAGGGCCGCGCCCAGTTGATCATGTTTCGATACTAATCATACGTTCGAGGGGAGGCCTAGAGCCGGGACTGCAGCGCTCAGCGATTATCAGGCGGTCGGCGGCGGCGGGGCGACCTCGGCCCGCCCCGGCGATTTTGGTTGTGCGCACACGTCCAACCCGAATCGCTTCGTCGAAAAAGTCCGCACTTGCACGCGGCGAGTTAACGCCGCTCTTGTGTTTCGCTCGGAATTGAAGTAGGCAATGTTTACCGCTGCCGTTAGGGGACTTCCGCGCGGAGGTGGTAAATTTTTGGGGAGTGGCGGGCTGTTGCCGGGTAGTGCGTGTCTGCGCTCCGAAGGTCGCCGACTTCGACGGAGGTGGGTGGCAGAGGTGATTTGTTGCAGTAATTGTGACTGTTGTATAGCCAGAACGCAAATATAATGTCGCGAAAATCTATGATCTAAAACGCTTCGCCGGATTCTGTTGACGCTTATCGCTCGAACATCAACAATATCAACTTGTAAATGGGGAAGATGGTCATGACAATACATCTGATGAACCGCTACCAAAACGTGGTAAATGATATCGCAAGCCTGAATTGGTCGATTTTGACGCGCAAGGAATTAATGGCCGTATCAGGAGCCTATTACTATTTCTCTGTCCAATTCCGTGAAGGGCTCGAGATCGCATGTGAGCTTTTTCCTTCAGATCACAATCTCGTCGAGCTTCGCCACGGAGAGTGCGACACCGATAATCTTTCGCCCTGCCCAAATATAGCGTCGGAAGGGGAAAGGATGAATCACGATGAGTTCATGAGACGCGTTGTGGCCATGGCGCCCCTGGATCCCGATGAGCGGGACCGACTCGAGCGGCTTGGCAAGTCATATCTTGCTGAAGCGCGCGGAATGGACGCTCTCACACGCGCGATGAGCCTATCGAGCTATGAAGATGGAGGATTGGAGAAGACCTTCAACGCAATTCTGCAGGCCCCCGATTGGAACGAGCCTTCACTCCGCGCCTTCCGTCATTTCCTGGTCGAGCACATTCGCCTGGATGGTGACGAACACGGCTCCTTGTGTCGGCATCTCGTGGCTGACGACCGAGTCCTTCCCTTATGGATCGCCTTCCGAAACATGCTCGTCGAGGCCGCACCGCGTCTCGCCGACGAAGACCGTCCGTAGTCCTGACGGCAAGCCTTGGCCTCTGAACGGCGAGCGGGGACGCGAGGGCGTCTCGTCAAACGTCCCGTCGCCGTTCGCCTGGACCTTGCGGAGCCAATCGCCAGGATTCCAGCGGAAGACCGATAGAGGGGCTAATTCGCGGCCGCGGTTGGGGAAAACCGGTAGGGGAGCCGTCTCATGGACATGAAGGTTCTGCGGCACACAGGAAGAACTAGGCTCGACAGTTTTCCGCGCGCTTTGGGGCGCGGGATCACAATTGGATTGCTTAACAATATGCCTGACGAGGCGCTGAAGGTTACGGAGAAACAGTTCACAAGTCTGATTTATACGTCTGCGGACGGTATAGACGTTGCTATCCGCATGTTTGCTCTGCGGGACATGCCGCGTTCGCCAGCCGCTCGCGAGTATCTAGAGGCGCGCTGTGAAGGCGTCTCTATATTGGACTCCGAGCTCGATGGTCTCGTTGTGACCGGGGCGGCGCCAAGCGCGGCTCTCCTCGACGATGAACCGTATTGGCGAGAACTGTCCGAAATCATCGAATGGGCCAAGACCGGCACAGCGTCAACGATTTTCTCGTGTTTGGCTGCGCACGCTGGAGTTTGGTATCTTGATCGGGTTGAACGGCGCGCTTTGCCGGAGAAACTCGTCGGTCTGTTTTCTTTTGCCGTTGAGCGTGATCATCGCTTGGTGGGTCGGCGGGGGAGCCTTTTCGTGACTCCTCACTCTCGCTACAATGGGCTTTTTCAAAGCGACCTGGAACGCGCCGGTTATGACATTCTGGCGAGCTCGCCGGTGGCCGGCGTCGATATCTTCACAAAATCATTCGGCAGTGAGTTTGTATTCCTCCAGGGGCACCCGGAATATCAAGCTAATTCCTTGGCGCGAGAATACCGCCGCGACATTGGGCGATGTCAGCTTGGCGAAGCGGATAGGGTTCCTGTTATGCCCAAGAACTACTTCAGCACGGAAGCAGAAGCGGACCTGCTCGCGCTCGGGCATTTGGCTCACGACGAAGCGTGCGGCGGCTTGGAAAAACTGGCGATAATCGAGGCCCTGGCCCCATCCTGCGCGGTGTGGCAGGAGCAAGCAACGTCATTTTATCGGAACTGGATCGAGGCGATCGTCGCCAGGACCCAACAGACGCTCGGCGACGCCTCGAAGTTTGAATTGCTGGCTTAAGGCGGCGAACGCAGCTAAGGGGGGTGCACCGAGATTAGAAGCAATCGTCGGACATCGGGCATTGGTGAGGCGAATGGGCGCGTTGCATAGAAACTACGTCGCAGGCGAGTGGGTCGAAGGCGTGGGCGTCTCGCGCAACATCAGTCCGTCGGACACGAGCGACGTCGTGGGCGAGTACGCTCAAGCCGACGACGTCCAGGTGGGCGCTGCCGTCGAAGCCGCACATGCCGCCTTCCCCGCTTGGGCGCGTACGACCCCACAGGAGCGACACGACGTCCTCCAGAGAGCGTCGGCGGAGATCCTGGCGCGGCCGGAGGAATTGGCGCGCCTTCTTGCCCGGGAAGAGGGCAAGACTTTACTCGAAGCGACGTACGAGGTCGGCCGAGCCGGACAGATCTTTGATTTCTTCGCCGGCGAGGTTTTGCGAATTCCGGGGGAGAGGTTCGCCTCGGTCCGCCCCAGTGTTGAGATTGAGGCGACGCGCGAACCTGTCGGCGTCATCGGGGTCATTGCGCCGTGGAATTTTCCCATCGCAATTCCCGCCTGGAAAATCGCCCCGGCCCTGGCTTACGGCAACGCGGTGGTGTTCAAGCCTGCCGACCTTGTACCGGGCTCGGCCCACGCGCTCGCCGAGATCCTCATCCACGCCGGCGTCCCAAAGGGCGTGTTCAACCTCGTCATGGGACGGGGCTCGGTCGTCGGCCAGGCCATTCTCGACCATAAGCAAGTCGACGCCATTACGTTCACCGGTTCGGTTGCGACGGGCCGGCGCGTTGCGGCGGCATGTGCGGGCGCGATGCGAAAGTTCCAACTCGAAATGGGCGGCAAGAACCCGCTGGTCGTCCTGGCGGACGCCGATCTTCCCAACGCGGTCGAATGCGCCGTCAACGGCGCCTATTTCGCCACCGGACAGCGCTGCACAGCCTCGTCGCGCATCATTGTCGAGGAGTCGATCTACAAGCGGTTCGCCGACGCACTGATCGAGCGCATGCGCGCGCTCGTTGTTGACGACGCACTGAAGCCGGGGACGCACGTCGGACCGGCGGTCGATGCGACGCAGCTTGAGCAGGATCTCTCTTACATCGCGATCGGTCGAGCAGAAGGAGCAAGACTGGCGCTCGGGGGGGAATGCCTCAAGCGCGCAACGCCAGGTTTCTATCTGTCGCCGGCTCTGTTTCTCGACGCCGACAATGCGATGCGAATCTCGAGGGAGGAAATTTTTGGCCCGATCTCGGCGATGATTGCGGCGCGCGACTACGACCACGCGCTAGGTATCGCCAACGACACCGCCTTCGGCCTTTGCGCGGGCATATGCACAACGAGCCTCAAGCACGCCACGCATTTCAAACGCAACGCGGAGGCGGGCATGGTCATGGTCAACCTGCCGACGGCGGGTATCGACTACCACGCGCCGTTCGGCGGCCGCAAAAGCTCCAGCCTCGGGTCTCGCGAGCAAGGCCGATACGCCGCGGAGTTCTATACAACGGTGAAAACGGCTTATACGTTGCCTTAAAGTCGAGAGTTTGCGCGCGCGTCGCTTGCCCGATATGTCGCCCCACGAGGGTCTTCAGCCTGGTGAGGGGAGCCTATCAGTGGCGCCGCGGTCAACAAGCTGTTCTCGAGGGTCTGACTCACTCTTGGTGCAAGCTGGGTTCCTGCAATGGCAACATCCGAGCGCGAAGCAAGTCGACCCCGGCGCGGCCATACATCGCTCGCTTGAGGGTCTTCAATTTGTTGATCTGTCCTTCGGTCTGCCCGTTGCTCCAAGGTTCCAACACAGCGTTCCGAACAGCATCGAGGTCCTGGCGTATCGTCCTCGCAAAACGCTGCATCGCGTAGACGCCGGACGCTCGTGCGTCGAGGAGCCACGCGTGGACCCGGGAGTTCGCCCCGAAGCCGGCGCGAACCGCGTGAGGCAAAGCAGCTGGCGCCCGGCCTCTTCGACCCCGCCCTCGATCGAGCCCGCATAAACCGGCGTGCAGTTCCCTTGCGCGTGCGCCAGCGACAGCTTCGCCTCCCGCCACCACAGCGTCTTGCCCTTGCGCTTGTCCTTCCCCTCGCTGTTCGGCTCGACGATCGGAACCATGCCGCCGTCCGTCTCGACGACGATCGGCTTGCTGAGGCCCGGCGTTTCCGGAAATTCCAGATCCCGGCGATGGCTTTCATGCATCGCCTCAGCGTGGGCGAACGTGATCCGCTGGATCGTGCTCTCGCCGATCGCGAAGTCGTGGTGCTCCTGCAACTTGGCGCGCGCCTGCGCGAAGGGCTGATCGGCCACGAAGTCCGGTCCCCGGGCTCTTCGACCCGGGGATGGCGCGTTGCAGCGGCCGCGAACACCCGAGCGGGTTCACCTTCGCCCCGAGCACGAATGGACGCACCCGCCGCGTCCCGAACCGATATTGCGGCTCCCAAACCTCTATTTCGCCGAATTTCGTATGCCAGCGGAGTTTTTTTCACCTTGGCGATGCATCTGCGGGCGTTGGCGAATCTCCCGCTCCGTCGCCTCCACCCGCCGTTCGGCCCAACTCTTCAGCGCCTCCCGTCCCAGAAGACGCGTCTCCTCAACCATCCGCTCTTCCGCCGCATCGGCTTCCTTCAATTCGCCCTCGCCCCCTTCGACCGCCAGCACAATCGACGACACCCGCTGGCGAAGCTTTGGATGCACCCGCAACGCCGCAACAAGCGCCTCGTCGCTCAACTGCAAGCCCGCCATCCCAATCCTCCCGCCAAATCAGTCCAAACCGAACCTACCCTGCATCGGTTCGAATCGCACCCTTCGCGCATCCTTGACTTGACAGTCCTTTCGCGCCCCGCTCCGCCAAGCAAACAATGACGAAATCCAACCCCCGCCTTCTCGAATGGCCTCAACCAGCAAAACCGCTTGACAATCCTCGCCTCATATAAGGAACGCTGAAGCGCCGCTCACAAAGGCCTGACACGCCGCCACCCGCCGCACGGACAATTGATCACGAGCCCTTGCGTTGCCAGGCTATTATGTCTACAAAGTCGATAGACTGTATTTATATAACGAGGCCCCGACGTGAGCACGCTGATCGACTACCTCGCTGAGAAGCGTGAAGCCCTTCTCGACCGGCGCCGGCGCATCGCCGACGGCTCCCTCGGACCGACGCCGCTCAAAGCACGGGCCGCGGCCGAAGGACGGAGCGGGGTGCGGCGCATCCGTATCCGCGATTTTCAGGTCATCACCGATTCGCCGCCGGATTTCGCCGGCTACGATCTCGGCCCAAGCTCGCCGGAACTGGTGCTTGGCGCGCTCGGCTCCTGCCTCACCCATTCCTACCTGGTCCAGGCGGCGGCGCTCGGCGTGCCGATCGAATCGATCGACGTCGAGGTCGAAGCGCTCATCGACCCGCGGGCGGGCAGCCCCGGGCATGAGACGACGCCGGTGTACCCCCAGAACATTTCCACCGTCGTCAGAATCGACAGCCCTGCCCCGGCAGCCGACGTCCAACGCCTGAGGGACAACGTCGAGACGGCCTGCCCGATCCTCAATCTCCTCAAGAACCCGCAGATGATCGCGACCCGCATCGAGCATCGCTCGTCGCGGCTCGCCGCGGCCGAGTGACGTCGGCGCATCCATTCCCCGCCATCCCCAGCCAGAGAGGCTAAGATGCCCGTCGAATTCATCGGTTTCATCGGCAATCACAATTCTTCGGAGATCATTCCGCGCACCGGCCCGATCGTCGATCCCGGCTACATCGGGACGGTCGCCAAGGCGCACGAATATGGCGGCTTCGATCGGGCCCTGCTTGCCTTCCACGCCGATGCGCCGGACCCGCTGGTGATCGGACACCATGCCGCAAACGTCACCGAGCGCCTCGGGATCTTCATCGCTTATCGCCCCGGATTTACCGCCCCGACGGTGCTCGCCCGCCAGTTCGCCACGCTCGATCAGCTTTCCAAGGGCCGCGTCTCATTCAACGTCATCACGGGCGGCGAACAACGGGAGCTCGTCCGGGACGGCAATCAGGTGGCGGACAAAGATGAGCGCTACGCCCGCACCAACGAGTTTCTCGACATCGTGCGCCTGGAATGGACCAGCCGCGAGCCCTTCACCTACACAGGCAATTACTACCAGGTCGAAAACGCGGTCTCGCAGGTCAAGCCCTATCAGGAGCGCAACATCGACGTTTACGTCGCCGGCGCCTCGGACGCGGCGATCGAGGTCGCTGGACGCCACGCCGACATCTTCGCCCTTTGGGGCGAGACCTACGAGCAGGTGCGCGACCTAACCGGGCGGGTCAGCGCCGCCGCCGCCAAGCACGGCCGCAGGCCCGAGTTCAGCCTGTCATTCCGCCCGATCCTGGCCGACACGGAGGAGGCCGCCTGGGCCAAGGCGGACGCCTATCTCGACCGGGCCAAGGCCTTGCTCGACCGCACGGGCTACCGCCGCGGCGCCGACGAGCCCGCCAACGAGGGTTCCCGCCGCCTGCTCGCCGCTGCGGCGAAAGGGCCGCGGCTCGACAAGCGCCTATGGACCGCGATGGCGCAGCTGACCGGGGCCAAGGGTAATTCCACCTCGCTCGTCGGCACGCCCGATCAGGTCGCCGACGCATTGCTCGACTACTATGATCTCGGCATCCGCACCTTCCTGATCCGCGGTTTCGACCCCCTCCCAGACGTCCTGACCTACGGGCGCGATCTCCTGCCGCGCGTGCGGGCGCTGGTCGCCGAGCGCGAGCGGGCGCAGGCGGCCGCGGCGGAGTGAGGGGGGTGCGCGGATCGTCCCTTCTCCCCGCTCGCGGGGAGAAGGTTAGGATGAGGGGCGGGGCGATAACCCGCAGCGGCCAATCGCCAAAGCCCCTCACCCCTGCCCTCTCCCCGCTCGCGGGGAGAGGGAGATTACGGGCGCGCGTAATCACCTTGCTGGCGCTCGCAACCGCGTTCGCCGCACCAACCGCGCAGGCCGAAACCGTGATCCGCGTCGGCGACCTGAAGGGCAACGCGCGGGCGGTGCTCGAGGCGGCCGGGGCGCTCGACGCCCTGCCGTACAAGATCCAATGGTTCGAGTTTCCCGCCGCGGCGCCCCTTCTTGAAGCGGCGAAAGCCGACGCGATCGACGCCGGAACGGTCGGCGACGCGCCCTTCACCTTCGCCGCCGCCGCCGGGACGCCGGTCAAGGCCATCGAGGCAATGCGCTCGGGCCAGCAGGGGCTCGCGGTCGTCGTGCGCGGCGACTCGCCAGCCCATTCCTTCAAGGCTCTGGTCGGCAAGAAGATCGCCACCGGCCGCGGATCGATCGGGCACCAGTTGATCCTGGCGCTGCTCGAGGCCAACGGCCTGAAACCGTCGGACGTCCAGCTCGTCTTCCTGCCGCCGTCGGACGCGGCGGTCGCGCTCGCCACCGGCTCGGTCGACGCGTGGTCGACCTGGGATCCTTATGTCGCGCAGCTCGAGGTCGCGCAGCATGCCCGGACGGTCGCCGACGGCGTCGGGCTCACGGCGGGCCTCAGCTTCTTCTTCGCCCGCGACGACGCGCTCGCCGATCTCGACAAACACGCCGCGCTGCAGGACTTCGTCGGCCGCCTCGCCAAGGCGCGGCGCTGGGGCCTCGGCCATCTCGACGACTACGCCAAGACCTGGAGCACAATCGTCGGCCTGCCGAATGAGGTGGGCCAGAAGGTCTATGCGCGCGCCAGGATTCAACCGACGCCGATCGACGCGGGCGTCATCGCCGACGAGCAGAAGACCATCGACCTCTATTATCGCTCCGGTCTGATTGGAAAGTCGCTCGACGCCTCGACCATCGTCAGCGTGGTCTTCACGCCCGCCATTGCCGCGGAGCTTTCGCCATGATCTTCGACAAGGGCGCTGACGATATCGACGTGACCGCCTCGGCGCTCGCCCGCGAGTTCGCCGAGACCGCAGGCGAGTACGATCGGACCGCCGCCTTCCCGTTCGCCAACATCGAGCGCCTGCGCGAGACGCAACTCGCCGCGCTCATCGTTCCGCGCGAGTATGGCGGGAGGGGCGCAGGACTTTCGCGCGCCAACCGCGTCGTCAACGCGATCGCGCGTGGCGAGGCCTCGACCGGCCTCGTGCTCGCCCAGCAGTATCTCTATCACGGCGCGCTGCGCGCCAATCCCGGTTTCTCGCCCGCGCTAAAGGAGCGCATCTTCCGCTCGGCCGCCGAGGAGGGCGCGTTCATCAACTCCCTGCGGGTCGAGCCCGAGCTCGGGACGCCCATCCGCGGCGGATTGCCCGCAACAATCGCGCGGAGGACCGCGAACGGCTGGGCGCTCAGCGGACGCAAGATCTATTCAACCGGCTCGCCGATCCTCGCCTGGAACGCGATCTGGGCCCGGACCGACGAGGCCGAGCCGCGCGTCGGCCCGTTCGTCGTACCGGCGGGCGCGCCGGGCCTGCGCATCGAGGAGACGTGGCGCCAGCTCGGCATGCGGGCGAGCGGCAGCCACGACGTCGTGCTCGACAACGTCGAGATCCCTTTCGACCACGCGGCCGACCTCAAGACGCTTGAAGAGCTGGCGCCGCCGGATGCGGCGCAGACCGCCTGGGTCGCCGTGCTGTTCAGCACGGTCTATGACGGCGCGGCGCGCGCGGCGCGCGACTGGTTCGTCAAGTTCCTGCGCGAGCGCGCGCCCTCCAATCTCGGGGCTCCGCTCGCCACCCTGCCGCGCATGCAGCAGGCGGTCGGCGAAATCGACTCCGCGCTTTACGCGAGCCGCATCCTCATAGCCTCGATCGCCGAGCGGGTCGACCGGGGCGAGACTCCGCATCCGCAGGAGAGCCTGTACGTCAAGCACAACGTGACGAAGAATGCGCTCGACGCGGTCTCGAAGGCGATGGAGCTCAGCGGCAATCCGGGTCTTGCGCAAGCCAACCCGCTCGAGCGGCACTACCGCGACGTGCTGTGCGCCCGCGTCCACTCCCCGCAGAACGACTCGATTTTCCTGAGCGGCGGGCGTCTCGCGCTCGCCGACGTTCCCACAAGCCTCTGACCCTCGCCAACGGAGTCCATCGTGGCCACGGAGCTTCATGACGCCAAGACCGCCACGCGCCGCCGCTTTCTCGTGCGCGCGGCGGCCCTCGGAATCGCGGGGCCCGTCGGGCTCGTCGCCGGCAAAGGCCTCGCTTTGACGCGCGTCGCCCCCCCGCCCTTCGACCCGAGCGCCTATCCGATCTGCCGCGCAGCCGGGACGGGCGAGGCAGTTCCGGCGGGAGAGTTGAAGAAGGTGACCTTCGCCTGGAACGCCGGCGCGCCCTGCCTGCTCGCAATCACCGTCGCCAAGGACATGGGCTTCTTCGCCAAGCACGGGCTCGACGTCGACCTCGTCAACTACGCCGGCTCGACGGATCAGCTTCTCGAGACGCTCGCCACCGGCAAGGCGGACGCTGCGGTCGGCATGGCGTTGCGCTGGCTGAAGCCGATGGAGCAGGGCTTTGATGTCAAGATCGTCGCCAGCCTGCATGGCGGCTGCATGCGCCTGCTGGCGCCGACCAACTCGGGCGTCAACACGGTCGTGGATCTCAAGGGCAAGATCATCGGGGTCAGCGACATGAACTCGCCGGCCAAGAATTTCTTCGCCATCGTGATCCGCAAGGCCGGCCTCGACCCGACGACCGACGTCGAATTCAAGCAGTTCCCGGCGCCGCTGCTGCGCGCCGCGGTCGACAAGGGCGAGGCGCACGCCGTCGCCGATGGCGACCCCAACACCTACCTCTGGCTCAAAGACGGCAAGCTCAAAGAGATTTCGTCCAACCTGACTGGCGAATACGCGAACCGCGTCTGCTGCATCATCGGCGTGCGCGGCAGCCTGGTGCGCGACGACAAGCGGACGGCGGCTTCGATTGCGCTCGCCCTGCTCGATGCGGCGGAGTACGCCGCCCAAAACCCCGCCGACGCGGCGGCGACCTACGCGCCGTTCGCGCCGGGCTCCGTCTCATCGGCGGACCTGACCGCGCTGGCCAAATATCACACCCACCATCATCACCCGATGGGCGAGGACCTGAAGAAGGAAATCGCGGCCTACGCCGAGGAGCTGAAGCTCGTCTCCGTCTTCAAGCCGAGCCTCGACACGGCAAAATACGCCGACCGCGTCTACGCCGACGTGCTGAGCTGAGGGCGTCGAAGCATGTCCGTGCTCTCGGCGCTCCCGGCCCGCGCTTCGACGATCGCGCGCCGCCCGGCCCTCGCCGCCGGCTTTGGCGGTCGCGGGTTCAGCGTTGCCCTGGCCTTCGCCGCCGCCGGGGCCTGGATCCTGCTGGCCTTTGTCATCCTCCGATGGCCGGACCTCGGCGACTGGGGACGGGGCCCGGAGCTCGCCTACGCGGCTTCGGCGCTGGCGATCGGGCTCGTCGCGTCGGGCGTCCTGCGCGCCGTCGGGTCGACCGCGTTCGGCCGGCTCGAGCGCGCGACGCCGTGGCTGATCGCGCTCGGCCTCGTCTTCTCGGTCTGGGAGGCGGGAAGCGCCAAATTCGGCTGGCTGCCGCAACCCTTCTTCCCGCCGCCGCACGCGATCCTCGAGGTCTTCACCGACGACTGGCCAAAGCTCGTCGAGAGCACCGTCGCCTCGGTGAAGCTCGAGTTCCTGGGCTTCGCCCTCGGCGCGGCGTTCGGCTTCACGATCGGCGTCATGCTGGGCCGCTCGCGTCTGTTCGGCTACTGGGTTCACCCGGTGCTGCGACTGATCGGTCCCCTGCCGGCGATCGCCTGGCTGCCGATCGCGTTCTTCGCCTTTCCGTCGAGCTGGAGCGCGTCGATTTTCCTCATCGCGCTGACGACCGGCTTTCCCGTCGCGGTGCTCACCTGGTCGGGCGTCGCGAGCGTCAACCCCGCCTATTACGATATCGCCCGCACGTTCGGCGCGAGCCGCGCGTTCCTGGTGTTCAAGGTCGCCATCCCCGCGGCCCTGCCCCAGGTGTTCGTCGGTCTCTTCATGGGACTCGGCGCCTCCTTCGCCGTGCTGGTGACGGCTGAGATGATGGGCGTCAAGGCAGGCCTCGGCTTCTATCTGCAATGGGCGCAGGGCTGGGCGGCCTACGCCAACATGTACGCCGCGCTGATCGTCATGTCGCTGATGTGCACGGGTTTCATCAGCATCCTGTTTAGAGCCCGCGATCGAGTGCTGTCGTACCAGAAGGCGGACCTGAAATGGTGAGCGCAGCCGCCCTTGCGACGGAAGAGCGCGCGGTTGGATGCGACCTCGACATCCGCGCCGTGAGTCACCGGTTCGACCTCGAAGGCGCGCCGCTCGACGTGCTCGATAAGATCGACCTCCGTGTGACCTCGGGCGAGTTCGTCGCGCTGCTTGGGCCCTCCGGATGCGGCAAATCCACGCTCCTGCGCCTAGTCGCGGGGCTCGAGCCGCCGAGCGAAGGCGAGATTTTTTCAGACGGCGTGCGGATCACGGGGCCTCACCCCTCGCGCGTCGTCGTCCTTCAGGACCCGACTCTGTTCCCGTGGCGCACGGTCTCCGCCAATGTCGCGCTCGGACTCGAAGCGCGCCGCGTCCTGAAGGCGCAGCGCGGCCGGATCGACGAGACCTTGCGGCTCGTGGGCTTGTCGAAATTTGCCAACGCCTATCCGCATCAGCTCTCCGGCGGTATGGCGCAGCGCGTGGCGCTGGCTCGGGCGCTGGTCAACGATCCCGAGCTCCTGATCCTGGACGAGCCGCTCGGCAAGCTCAACTCGCTGACGCGTCTTACGATGCAGGGCGAGATCGTCAATCTCTGGCGCCGCGCCGGCTTCACAACCCTGCTCGTCACGCACGACATCGAGGAGGCGCTCCTGATGGCGACGCGCATCATCGTGCTCAGCGAACGTCCGGCGTCGATCAAGGCCGACATCCGGGTCGACAAACCCTACCCCCGCCACCGCGGCGATCCGGAGCTCGTCGCCGGCCGTCACGAGATCCTCAATCTGCTCGGCTTCGAGTTCGGCCTGGTGAAGGACCAAGACGCCCGACCGGAATTGACGACAGCGGCTCCGCGTGCGCCAAATCTGGCGATCCGCTCCAACACTGAGAGGCGACCAGCATGACGGTACTTCAAGCTTTCCATTCCGGCGGCTTCTTCAAGACCGCCCTTCTGGCGGCGGGTCTCACCGCTCTTGCCGCCGCGGCGGCGCACGCTCAGGCCGCGTCCGGCGAACCGGTGACGATCGGCGTGAGCGGTCCCCTCACCGGGCAGAACGCGCAATATGGCGCGCAGTGGAAGAAGGGGTTCGACCTCGCCCTCGACGAGGTCAACGCCAAGGGCGGCGTGAAGGGCCGCCCGCTCCAGTACGTGTTCGAGGACAGCCAGGCCGACCCGCGCCAGACGGTGGCGATCGCCCAGAAATTCGTCGGCGACCCGAAGATCGTGGTCGAGGTCGGCGACTTCTCAAGCACGGCCTCGATGGCGGCCTCGCCGATTTATCAGCGCGCCGGCCTCGTCCAGTTCGGCTTCACCAATTCGCATCCGAACTTCACCAAGGGCGGCGATTTCATCTGGAGCAATTCGGTCAGCCAGGCCGACGAGCAGCCGCGGCTGGCGAAGTACGCCGCCGATCTCGGTTTCAAGAAGGTCGCGGTCCTCTATGTGAACACCGATTGGGGCCGCGCGAGTCAGAAGCTGTTCACCGACGCGGCCAAGGCGGATGGCGTCGACGTGGTTGCAGCGGAAGGCTATCAGCCCGACGAGAAGGATTTCCGCTCGACGCTCGTGCGCGTGCGCGACGCCCAGCCGGACGCGATCGTGCTGATCTCGTATTACGGCGACGGCGCGCTGATCACGCGCCAGATTCGCACAGTTGGGCTTCAACACCCCGATCGTCGCCTCAGGCTCGATCTACTCGCCGAAGTTCATCGAGCTCGCAGGCGACGCCGCCAACGGCGTCTACACCGAATCGAATTTCTTCCCCGGCGACACGCGCCCCGAGGTCCAGGCCTTCGTGAACACATTCCGCGACCGGTATCACGAAGAGCCTGACGACTTTAACGCCGTCGCCTACGACACGATCATTCTGCTCGCCAATGTCATCGACAAATACGGGACCGACCGGACCGCGATCCGCAACGGGCTCGCTCAGATCAAGGACGAGCCGAGCGTGATCTACGGCAAGGCGACCTTCGATCCCGAGACGCGCCGCGTGGCGGGAGCGCGCGCGATTTACCTTATTGTCAAGGACGGCAAATTCGCGCTGTGGGACGGGAAGAAGCCTTCCTGAGCTTGACAGCGTCGAAAAAGCGCCTGCGAATTCATGCGCGTCGCCGCGGCCCCGGGCCCGGCGACGCGGATCTTGTTCTCGACTTGCGGCTGCCTAGACGTTGAGCTCCTCCTTCGTCGACTATACCGTCAACGGCCTTGTCATCGGCAACATCTACGCGCTGCTCGCCGTCGGGCTCGCGCTGATTTTCGGTGTCGCCAATCTCATCAACTTCGCCCATGGCTCGGTCTACACGATCGGCGCCTACGTTGGTTGGGCCGCGATCACCTTCCTGCGCACGCCCCTGCCTGTCACGATGGCGATCGTGTTCGCCGTCTGCGCGCTCATCGGCGTCGCGATCGAGCGGGTCGGGCTGCGGCCCTTGCAGGGCAAGTCGCGCATCGCTCCGCTGCTCGCGACGATTGGGCTCAGCTTCGTGCTCGATCAACTCGTGCAGCTCATCTTTTCGCCCGATCCGCGCGCCGTGCCGAGCGACCTCCCGGACTGGCGCCTCACGGTCGGCGGCGTGTCGATCGGGCCGATGGATTTTCTGATTGCCGGCGTCGGCGTGGTCAGCGCGGCGCTGCTTTTTGGCTTCCTGCGATTCACAAAACTCGGATACGCCGTGCGCGCCACCGCGCAGGACCGAGACGCGGCGCTGCAGATGGGCGTCAATGTCAATGCGGTCAACAGCGCCGTCTTCGCCATCGCGTCAGCGCTCGGCGGCCTCGGCGGACTGCTGGTGGGCATGTACTACAACCACATCGATCCGGGCATGAGCTTCCAGGCGACGCTCAAGGGCGTCGTCGCCCAGGTGATCGGCGGCGTGGGAAATGTGCCCGGCGCCATTCTCGGCGGCGCGCTGCTCGGGCTCGTCGAAAGCTACGGCATCGCCGCCTTCGGCACGACCTACCGGAATCTCTTCGCCTTCGTCCTCCTCGTCGTCTTCCTTATCTGGTTTCCGAACGGGCTGTTCGGCACCCGATCGGCGGTCCATACCGAGCCGCTGGTCGGGACGTTCATCGCGCCGAGCAGGCCCGTTCGCACGCCTGTCTGGCTCGTCGCCGGCGCCACGATCGCGGCCTTCGCGCTCCCGCTCGCGACCTCGGCGCCCTATCTCCTCCAGACCCTGACCAATGCGTGGCTCGCTGGCCTGCTCGCGCTGAGCCTCACGCTCGTATCGGGAACCGCCGGGCAGATTTCCCTCGGCCAGGCCACCCTGCTTGCGATCGGCGGTTACGCCTCCGCCCTTCTCGCCATCGACCTCGGCGCGACGGCGATCGTTTCCGTGCCGGCCGCCGGACTGATCACGGCGGCGCTCGGAACGTTGCTCGTCTTCCCGGCCTTTCGCGTGCGCGGCCATTACATCGCCATCGCGACCCTGGCGATCGGGGAGATCGTGAGCCTCGTCATCCTCAACTGGGAAGGCCTGACGGGCGGCGCGATGGGCCTCCCCGGCATTCCGCCGCTCTCCTTTTTCGGCCACGTCCTCGACACCAACCGCGCGATCTACTGGACCTGCCTCTCGACGCTCGTCGTCGTCGCGCTCCTGCAGGCGCGGCTTCTTCGCTCTCATCTCGGCCGCACGCTGCGCGCCGTGCGTGAGGATGAGATCGCCGCCCGTGTCTATGGGGTCAGCCTCGACCGCTACAAGGCGCTCGCCTTCGGCTTCGGCGGCTTCGCCGCCGGCGTCGGCGGCGCGATCACGGCCCATCTCTATTCGTACCTGAACAGCCAGACCTTCGATTCCCAACTCTCGTTGCTCGCGTTGACGATGGTCATGCTCGGCGGCATGGGCAACGTCCTGGGCGCGGTCGTCGGAGCGGTCGTTCTGGTCGCCCTGCCCGAGCTCTTTCGCGCCACGGCGGAATATCGTGTCCTCATTTATGGTTGCGTGTTGCTGCTGCTCGTTCGCTTCCGGCCGCAGGGCCTGCTGGGGACCCTCTGAGCGTGGCGGCGCTGCTCGAAATCCGCGGCCTCGTCCGCCACTTCGGCGGCGTCGCCGCAGTCAAGGACCTCAATCTGGAAGTGCGGGACGGAGAGCTCGTCAGCCTGATCGGCCCCAACGGCGCGGGCAAGACCACGACCTTCAACATGATCAGCGGTCTCGATCGGGCGGACGAGGGGGAGATCGTCCTTTCCGGTCGGAGGATCGACCAACTCTCGCCCGAGGCGATCGCCGCGCTCGGCGTTGCCCGCACGTTTCAGCATGGGCGCGTTTTCGCCAATCTCAGCGTCGAGGACAATGTGCTCCTTGGCGCCCATACGCGGCTCACCGCGGTGCGGCCGAGGCTGCCGTTGATTGGTCCGGTCGCCGAGCTCCTGCTCGCGCTCGCCCGCCTACCGGCTGTCAGGCGGGAGGAGGAGGCGCTGAAAAGCGAGGCGCGCCAGATCCTGGCGCAATTCGGCGACCGCCTGACGCCGCGCCTCGATCATCCAGCCTACAGCCTCTCCTACGCCAACCGCCGCCGCGTCGAGATTGCCCGCGCTCTGGCTCTGCGGCCGAGCCTCCTCATGCTCGACGAGCCGACCGCGGGCATGAACCCGACCGAGACCAGCGAAATGCAGAGTTTGATCGCGGAGCTCAAGGCCGGCGGCATGACGATCCTCTTGATCGAGCATAAGCTCGACATGGTGATGCAGCTGTCCGACCGGATCTATGTCCTCGATGACGGCGCGAAAATCGCGGAAGGGCCGCCCGAGACGGTGCGGAACGATCCCGCCGTCATCGAAGCCTATCTCGGCCACAGCGACATCGGCGGCGCCCTCCAATCCGGCGAGGCCGTCGCGCCATGACGGAACCGCTCCTGAGCCTCGACCGGATCAACACGTTTTACGGCGCGGTCCAGGCGCATTTCGACCTTTCGCTCGAGGTCGGCGAAGGCCGCATCGTCTCGTTGCTCGGCGGCAACGCGAGCGGCAAGTCGACAACGATGAAGATTATCCTGGGCCTCGTCGCGCCGCGGTCGGGAACGGTGACGTTCGCCGGCAAGCGGATCGACGGCTGGCCGACCCATCGCGTGATCCGCGCGGGGATCGGCTCCGTCCCGGAGGCGCGGCGCATCTTTCCGCTGATGACGGTCCGCGAGAACCTCATGATGGGGGCCTATCCGCGCGACGACCGCAAAGCCGTCGCCGAGGATCTCGATCGGATGCTGACGCTCTTTCCGCGTGTGGCCGAGCGCTTGGGCCAGCGCGCCGGAGTGCTCTCGGGAGGCGAGCAGCAGATGCTCGCGATGGCGCGGGCGCTCATGGGACGGCCGCGGCTGATCTGCATGGACGAGCCGACCACGGGACTCTCGCCGCTGTTCGTCGACCGGGTTCTGGAGCTGATCGCCGAGATCAACCGTCAGGGGCAGACGGTGTTCATGGTCGAGCAGAACGCAAATCTCGCTTTGCAGATCGCACACGAGGGCTACGTTTTGCAGACCGGGCGCATCGTCCTTCGCGGATCGGCGGCTGAATTGCGCAACGATCCGAGGATCCGCGACGCCTATCTCGGCGGCGCGGCCGCATGAGGACGGAGCGGGCCGCTCAGCCCCTCGCCGCAGGGGCCGGCTCCTTCACCCGGACGTTGTCTTCGACGCCGGCGAGTTCATCGATGATGTCGGCCACGGCCATGTTGGGTTCCTCTCGCCAGTCCCACGCGCGCTCAGGGCGCCAGCGCCGCATTTTCAGTCTTCGCCTGCGAGCCCCGCCAGCCGAGCGCGGGCGCGACCTCTTTCGCGATCAGCTCGATCGACCGCAAAATGTAGGGATGGGGCGGGTCGACCGAATGGACCTGAAACACGAGGTCGGTCGCGCGCTCGAGGATGCTGTCGGACTTGAGCGAAGCGAGCACGTCTTCGGGGCGGCCGAGATGCACATCGAACCCGCAGATGAGGTCGGCAAGCGATTGACCGGGGAGCGTGTGCCCCGCTTGGACGAAACGATCGGCGATCCGCCGCAATCCGACGTCGGCAAAGCGAAGCGCCTCTCGCCGGTCGTCGGCGACGAAAAGGGTCCGGGACGCCATGATGCGCGGCGCGCGGCCCTTTGGGAGGCCTGCGAGATAGGCGTCGATGATCGGGTGCTGCAGATCCGCGAGCGTCGCGTGCGGCGCCTCCTTCGGCCGCGGCTGAGTGCGCGACAGCATGAGTCCATCGCCGGCCTGGCCCGCGCGCGCGCCGCCAGCGATCGAGAATGTCGCCTGCCATATCCGATCGAGGAGTTGGAGCGCCGCCGGATAGAGAGTGTTGCCGCCGCCGAGCGCCCTGCCGGCAAGCGCGTCCCTCACGATCGTCGCGTGCCGCTCAAAAATTCCTGCCCGGTCGGCGCTGTCGCGGCCGAATCCGGCGAAGGCCGAGGGCGTGCCACCAGAGCCGAGCCCGAGTTCGAGACGCCCGCCCGAGATGAGGTCGAACACCGCCGCGTCCTCCGCGACGCGGACCGGCTCCTCAAACGGCAGGGTCACGATGCCGGTGCCGAGACGAATGCGTGTCGTCTGCGCGGCGGCGTGAGCCAGGAACACGAACGGCGCCGGAAGGCCGCCTTCGTCCTCGTCGAAATGGTGCTGGGCGATCCAGGCCGAATTCGAAGCCGCAGCGCTCGGCATGGACGATCTGCTGCGTGGCGAGCCGATACCGCTCGGCGGCGCCCGCCTCATCAAGCAGACGGGTGAAGAAGCCGAGCCTTGGCGATTCGTTTCGAGCCATCGACCTCATCTTGCTTGGAGCGGCGCTCTCGATCGCGTCGCGAACGAGCTGACGCCTCAAGCGAATGAAACATGGCGGAGGCGCCATCGCAACGGCGGCTCATCCAAGCGCCACGCCTCGCAGCGTCAGTCCAACAAATCAGGCTCCTCGCCGACGATCCAGTCCCAGAGCGGCTGAAACGAATAGTATCCGCCCTCGGCCGTGCCGACCTGCGAATGGGTGAGCTTTGCCACATCGTGCGGGATGAGGGTGGGCTTGCCCGCGGCCTCGGCGAGAAGCTGCGTGCGCGCCGCGTCCTCCATCGTGATGTACCACCAGGCGACCGCCTCGATGGTCGGCCCGGCGGTGAGAATGCCGTGGTTCTGCAAAATCGCCGCCTTCTTGTTCCCAAGGGCGGCCGCGAGCTTTTGCCCTTCGCTCTCGCTCAGCACGACTCCGCTGAACGGATTGAACAGGACGTGGTCCTCGTAGAAGGCGCAGGAATCCTGGGTCAGCGGGTCGAGCAGTCGACCGAGCGTCGACCAGGCCTTGCCATAGGTCGAATGCGTATGGGCGGCGGCTATGATGTCCGGGCGCGCCTTGTGCAGGGCAGAATGAATGGTGAAGCCCGCCTGGTTGATCGGCTGGTCGCCGATCAGGACGTCGCCGGCATGGTCGACGAGTTGCAGATCCGAGACCTTGATGTGGCCGAAGAATTTGGCGAGCGGGTTAATCCAGTAGCGATCCGGGAACTCGGGATCGCGCACGGTCACGTGGCCGGCGAGCCCCTTGTCTTAGCCATAGCGGCCAAACAGGCGGAAGGTCGCGGCGAGGCGCTGCTTGCGATGCAACCGCTCCTCCGCAAAGGTCGCGGCAGGCTTGCGCGGGGTGAGCCCAAACTTCCTCGGACGTTCGACTGTCTCGTTCATCGAAGATCTCCTTGTCGCGGGTCACCGTACCAGATCGCGGAGAGAGAAGCGCGAACGGCCGCGGGGGGAACAGAAATTTTCGTCTATGGACATACTGGTTTGTTTGTGCGACGGGAAGGCGCCTGCGTCATCCGCTCGGGAAGCCCCGTCCGTGCTCTCCAACTTTCATCCCGCTCGCTGCCGCCTGGACGGCGCCGACCCCTGCCCCGAGAGCCGAAACTGATGAATGCGGCGCCCCACGAAGCCCATCGAACCGACGTGCTGGTGATCGGCGGAGGCATGGCGGGCGCCTGGGCGGCGACGGCCGCCGCACGCGCCGGCGCTTCGGTCGTTCTGGTCGACAAGGGCTATTGCGGGACCTCGGGCGTCACCGCCGCGGCCGACATCTACCCGAATAAACAGTGGCTAATGGAGACCGTCTTTCGGCGCGCGGCCGAGGCGGCGCGCTGAAGCGCAGGTTGGGGGCGCTTCTCTTCCGGCAGCGATACGCCTCGACGAGTTCGGGCGCGTTCGTCAGGGCGCGGATGTCGGCGATGGTCGAGGACGTTGGCGATGGCGTTGCGCGCTTCGGCCACGACCTGCCGAACCGCGCAGGTCTCAGGGTTCAGACTCGATCAGCCTGCCGACGGACAGTCCGGTCAGTCGCCCTTCTCAAGAATTGGCGCGCTGGGCGACGCTTCGACGCTCGCGACCCGATCGAGGTTTGCGATCAGGCGCGTGAGCAGGTCAACGAGCAGCCCGACCTCTTCGTCCGTGAAGTCGCGCAGGACCTCCTGATTGCCCCGAAGCAAGGCGGCGACTGCGTCCGGCAGGCGCGCTTCCGCGACCTCCGTCAATGTGATGCGGCTGCTGCGCCCATCGGCCGGGTCAGGCGCGCGCCGTATCAGCCCGTCCCGCTCCATGCGGGCGAGCATCTGCGCCATCGGCGGCTGCTCGATCCTGGCGAAGCGGGCGAGATCGCGTTGCGTGCTGGCCCGGCCATCCCGAAGCGCGACCAGCACTGGCAGATGTCCAACGCCGAAGCCAAGCGGCTTGAGCCGCGCTTCGCTAAGGCGGGCGAAGCCGCGCGCCGCGAGACTGATCAGGTGCCCAGGCGTCGAGAGCACATCGAGGTCCATCGCGCCTCACCCCCTTGCACTGACCGTCGCGCCGATATATACGCGCATATGTAAATGCCGTTGACCTCGTGCGCAACACCGGCGCCATGCAAGGAGAGACCCAATGGACGACGACGTCAAAGTCCTTGAACGGATCTACGATCGCTTTAACGCGCGGGACATAGACGGCGTGCTGGCCGCGCTCGCCGATGATGTCGCCTGGGCCAATGGTATGGATGGCGGCCACGTCCATGGCCGCGAGGCCGTACGCGCGTACTGGACGCGCCAGTGGGCCATGGTCAATCCGCACGTCGAGCCTGTCGGCTTTCATCGCACTGCGGATGGCGCGATCATCGCAGAGGTCCGGCAGTCCGTCCGCGATCTCGAAGGCAAACCGCTCCAGGGGCAGACGCACGGGCTTAAAGACAAGACGGTCGGACACGTTTTCCGTTTTCGAGACGGCAAGATCGCTCGCTTCGACATCCAGGATGCTGCTTAGGCGTACTGGGCACGGTTGCGTCCCGCAAAAGCAGCCGCGCTTCGTCCAAAGCCCGCTCGGCCTTGGGCGTGTAACCGGCGACGGCGCCCGGGGCGCGACTTATAGCCTTTCATGGGTCGTCGCCTGCTTTCGGCAGAAAGCGGAGGTCTGGGTACTGGTCACACTGACAATGCAGCGCGCAGATCGTGTACAATTTCGCTTCTGCGGAACATTGGCTCAAGCCATTCTGAAGAACCTGGGGTGGAGATTTTGCAACATGGCAAAGCTCGTTTTCGAAATGAATCAGTCGCTGGACGGCTACGTCGATCACCAGAAAATGGGGCCACCCCGTCCCGGGCTCTTTCGTCACTACATGGAGTTGGTGAGAGGCCTGACGGGCATGGTGTACGGTCGCCACATGTACGAGGTCATGCGTTGTTGGGACGACGATCTTCCGGACTGGGACGCGGAGGAACGCAAGTACGCGGCGGTATGGCGGAGCAAGCCGAAGTGGGTTGTGTCGCGCTCGTTGAAGTCGGTCGGACCCAACGCCACACTTGTCGAGAATGACACCGAAGCGGTGATACGTGGGCTGAAGGCTCAGCGAGTTGGGGAGATTGAGGTTGCCGGGCCAAACTTGGTGGCAAGCCTAACCGACACTGGCCTTATTGATGAGTATCGACTTTACCTCCTCCCCATCGTGCTTGGTCGTGGCAAGCCATTCTTCGCCGGCCCCCGGCCGCCGCTCCGTCTTGCAGCCAGCGATCTAATCGTCGAGGACGTGATTAGGTTGACGTACGCTCCTGCTTAATCGCGCGACTCGCCCGGCGGACTGCGCCGACTTGTCAAGGCCGCTTTGGTTTGATTCCGATTCCTGACAAGGGGTGATCTCTCAAAAGCTCCCGAGCGGCCCCGTATCCACAAAGAGCTTGAGATTACGGGACATGTTTCGGGAACATCCACGAGCGAGCGCGACTGATTTGCTCTTCACAACCAGCCACAGGCGCGCGGGGCAGAGGCAAGTCCTGCTTGCTCAACAACTCCAAAACCTCGCCGTAAGTCGCGCCGCCAAGGCGGCGACGTAGCCCAAGGGCAGTCATCTCCCCGTGCGAGAAGGCTTCGAGCGCCTGTTTTTCTGTTTCGTTCATGAAGGCGACCCCTCTCTAAACTGGTCTCATCCTACACCTTTCGAGAGGCCAAAATCCAGAATGAGTTCTTGAGAAGCGTCTTTGCCGGTTTTCCCGTTGGTTCGTCGGACAAGCGCTTACTTCTCAAAAACCCTCGTTTTTGAAAAGCCTCGCTATTATGCGAAAATCTTGCAGACCGTCCGAAAACTCGAGGTGACCGCCATTTTGGTCGCTCAGACGCCGGAATTTTATGATCTTTCCCGCTGTGAGGGCCCACAGGCTTCGAAAACTGAGGGGCACCGACCGGCCGCCGCAGTTTTCGCACGGTCTGTTTGACTTCTGCACCAACTCGAAACCCGCGGGTCCGCGAGCTTTTGAGAGGCAGGAATTGAGAATGAGTTCTGAGAGCCAGTTTCAAGGGATCAGCGGGCATCTCGCCCTCCGTCCGTCGAGCGGATTCCTCCCGTTCGCCCTTTGTTCGCCGAACGGCAGCTTGGCGCAAGGAGCAGGCGTTCCGTGAAGGCTTGGCGAACGGCTCCTATCCGACCCTTTGCTGCACTTCCTCGTTGGTCCCGGAACGGAAGGGTTGCGCCCGGAGCGACTGTTCCTGAAAGAAGCTTCGAACGCGTCACCTCGACCCGGCGCGCAGCACTCGTTCCAAGCAATCGAGCGTCGCGAATCGACGTTGACCGGGAATTCGCTAGCGCGCTACCCATCGGGTCGATCCGGCCCTTTGCGGACGGTTGGGACCACACGGTGGTTGGGTGCTTGGTACCCAACAAAAAGGGAAGGAGGACCGCGTCGCGGCGGTCTCTCCTGTTCAGCGCGGCGCTATTGCGGCACGGCGCTCTCGATCTCCAGCACGGACTGAAGCGCCAGCCAAGGGGCGGCCTCGGCCGCCCCAACGCACAATGACCGGAATTCCTATACGATCAAGTTCGTCTTTCTGTGCGGCGGCGCAACTAGGCTCATGTTCGGATTCGACGCAGCGGGCAAGATGTCCGGCGTCGCGCTCGGCGGCCTGGCGGGAGATTGAGCGAAACGGAGAATGCCTGTGTCTGGCTCCCATTCCGATGGTCCGAGCCGACGCCTTGTGCTCGGCGCTCTCGCCGCGCTGCCCGCGCTGCCCACGCTCCTCGGCGCAACAAGCGCTGAGACGCAGACTGCTGCGCCGCTCGCGTCGTGGAACGACGGACCGGCCAAGCAGGCGATCCTCGATTTCATCCGCGCCACCACCGATCCGTCGAGCCCGACCTTCGTCAAGCCGGAGGAGCGCATCGCGACCTTCGATCAGGACGGGACGCTGTGGGTCGAGCATCCGATCTACACGCAGGTCGTCTATTGCTTTGATCGGGTGCCGGCGGTGGCGAAGGCAAAGCCCGAACTCGCCAACGAGGAGCCGTTCAAAACCGTGCTTTCGGGCGACCGCGCGGCCATCGCGAAACTCTCAATGGACGATCTCCTCAAGATCGCCACTGCGACGCTCACGGGTATGGACGTCGACACGTATCGCGACCAAGTCGCATCCTGGGTTGCGACAGCGCGCGATGCGCGCTGGAAGCGGCTTTACACCGATCTAACCTATCTGCCACAAATCGAGCTTTTGCAGTATCTCCGCGCGAATGGCTACAAGACCTACATCGTGACCGGCGGCGGACAGGATTTCGTGCGCGTTTATTCGGAGCGGACTTACGGAATTCCGCCCGAGCAGATCGTCGGAACCGCTGGAGGCTTGAAATATGAGTACGCGCCGGACGGCAAGCCCGAACTGATCAAGGAGCCGAAGCTCATCCTCAACGACAACAACGCGGGCAAGCCTGAAGGCATCCAGCTGATGATCGGACGCCGGCCGCATTTCGCGTTTGGCAATTCGACCGGCGACCGCGAGATGCTTGAGTACACGAAGGCTGGCGACGGCGCGCGGCTCGCGATGATCGTGCTGCATGACGACGCGAAGCGCGAATACGCCTACGGGCCGGCACAAGGGCTGCCCGACACCAAGGTCGGCACGTTCACGCAAGGACTTTACGACGAGGCGACGAAGGACGGCTGGTTCGTCATCAGCATGAAGGATGACTGGAAGCGCATCTTCGCGTTCGAGTGAGGGACAGGGCGCTGCCCAAGATTCCTGGGGCGGAGCAGCGCCGCGCCTGAGACGGCGGTCCGGAAAATCGTAATCAAGTGCAGCTTGATCGCTGAGGCAAGTTCAACGCTGAGGTCAGTCGGCCATGCAGGCACCCACCGCGCCCTTGCGACAAATCATTGAATCGCCGATCCCCGCTTTCCTGATCAAAGAGGTCAGGGAAGCCCTGCCGGCGATGGTGTTCTTCGCCATTGGCTTCAATCTCATTGTGCTCACCACGCAACTCATTCTCGACGACTACGGGGCTCAATTCGCGGGCTTCATGGTTGCGACCGCGACAGCGTTGGTCGTCGGGAAAGCCGTGCTGGTGGCGAAGGCGCTGCCATTCTTCCGTCGGTTCGATACCGCTCCGCTGATTCTGCCGATCGTGTTCAAAACGGTCGTGTATTGGTCCGTCGTGTTCCTCGCCCGATTCCTGGAAAAGCTGGCCGAGTATTTATTGGCTGGCGCCAGGATCGGTAATATTCCGGAATACGTGACGACGCACTTCACTTGGCACCGATTTGGTGCGATCCAAATCTGGATATTCGTTCTGTTCTTGATCTATGTCACAGCGGACGAACTGAACACGTTGTTCGGTCATGGCGAATTGTTCAAGATCTTCTTTACGAGATCCTCGTCGCAACTGAAGCTCACCCGCCGACAGCGTGTTCGCAAGCTCGTCGAACTGGACCGGTTGACCGCGGCTCATGGAGTCGCCCAAATCAGCGATCCGAACTCGGCGGCGCACGCCGAGATGGTCAGCTTGATCAAGGCGCTGGCGGCGGGTCATGAGTGACTTTTGAGATGCGAGGCCGGAGATGTTCGGAGGGGCAGTGGGATCGTTGGCTTTAGGCGCTATCGTGTTCGCGGTCGTTTTCGTCGGCGGGGCCATCGGGCTGGAATTGCAGCGCGCATTGCCGGAGAGCTACACGACTGGAGGCGCCAGGGACATGACCGGCGCTGTCGTCGGATTGATGACGCTTCTGCTCGCGCTAGTGCTCGGGTTGTTGATCTGGACCGCCTACGGCGTGTTTTCGACCCAGAGGGCGGCGGTCCAGACGCTGGCGATCAGCGGGCTGAAGTTCGACGAGGCCTTGCAGGATTACGGGCCGGAGGCGGCGGAGGGCCGCAGAATCCTCAGAGAAGGGATCAAGAACACGATCGCCGAAATTTGGGGAGGCGGCGACGACAAGGACGCAGCCATCCATAATTTTGGCTACGCGATCGCCTATCAGAAAGCCAGATCGGCCTACCTGGACACCCTCCAGGCTCAGTCGGATCAACAGACGGCGGCGAAAGCAGAGGCGACACAAGCCGCGATCGCGATAGGCCAGACGCGCACGCAGATGGCCCTGGCCTTGGTCGATCCCATCTCGTATCCGCTCGTCACCATCGTGGTGGCCTCGGCGGCGTTCCTCTTCTGCGGCTACGGCCTACTGTCGAAACGTCATCCGATGTCGTATGTCGTGCTCACGGTCGGCGCCATTGGCATCGCGTCGGCGATCTACATTATCGCCGATCTGATCAGTCCCTTTTCGGGGGTCTTCGTGGTCAGCCCCGCGCCGCTCGTCCATGTGCTGCAAGCGGTCGAGGCGGCGGCGGCGCCGGCGGGCAGCCATCGGTAGATCAAAGGTCATCGACGAGACTGCGATCTATCTCCCGCCGGGCCACTGAATTTGCTAGTCCGCTTGGGTCGATTTGACCGTCCGTGACACGGTCGGCGAACGGCCGCAATTGCGCTTGTGGCGGCTCCGGTGTCGACTTCGAATGATCCCGGTCCGCCCTTCGCGATGTTACTGCCGGTGCCTTGATCAATGCCAGATTCGGGCGCAGCTCCGCGCTCCACGTCGCTCAGGTCTACGACCGCTTACCCTCTCACTTGCGATGTTCGCGGCCACGTCCCGCAACGCCCGCAATACGTCGAGACCGGCCAGCCGACGATCTCTCAAAACTCCCCGATTTTTAGCCTGAATCCGCACGTGCGAAAATCTTGCAGACTGTGCGAAAACCCCGTGCGGTGACTTTCCAATGCGGATTTCTAGGCAATTTTCGAGGGCCTTCGTCGATCAGGCCCGAAAAATTGCGCCAGCCCGGCCTCAGCAAGGCGATTTCGGCCGCGATCGTGAGTTTTCGCACGGTCTCCTCGGATTTTGCAAGCCCGAGGAACGTCAATATCTTAGCGAGCTTCTTACGGCGGCTGCACCAAAGCTCATGACGGGTGAAAGACAGAAGGATATCCGTGCGAGGCGAAGGAAGATTGCGACTTTATGAGCACCGATCGCGTTACGCCGTTTGCCGCCTGACAGACCGTCCGCCAGCGACTCGAGGATCCCCAGTTCGGCGCCAAAAGGGCTGTGGATGATTGATTTGGGATCATAGCTGAGGAGACTCAGCAAAATAAGTGCGCCAAATTCCCCCGCCGTCGCGGGTTGTTTGAATTGATTCGGTAGTTTCGGCGCCTCGCCTAAGGTCGGTGCAGTCGTCGCAGGGTCGCAAAGGGCCCGCAACAGCGCCGCGTCACGGCGTCGGGCTATGTGTTCGTCACTGATCGGCGGCTCGCCGTTGTTTTTGGCCATAAGACAAACCGTGCCTGTCCGGTTAACGCCCACACCCACCAGGGCTAGTGATGGTTATCAAACCGGCCATGGAAATCCGCCAGAGCGACGATCTGGGTTTCCCCAGTCAGTCTCAGAGTTTCATGAGCTTTTTCCGTATGACGCGGCATATGCTGCCTATCTTGATCGCGCGCGTTGGCCTGTCGGCTTTGTCTGGCCATATTGCGGCCAGATCGCTCTGCACGTGGGCGCATCCTACATCTAGGGGCTGTGGGCGTTAACCGGATAGGCACGAGACAAACCTAACATGACCCAGCCAGCCGCTCCAACGATCACAGTTACCAAGTTCGATGCGATGCGCCGGCAATTGCTCACGGCAGTCAAATTATGGTTCGACGACGGCGATCCCGTAGCCATTCACACCCTCCTCTTTGCGTCACACGAAATTCTTCATACCCAATATCGGCGAAGAGGGTTTAGGCACCTATTATTTGATTCTCCGAGCATAAAGGATGAATATCGCAAGGAATGGTCAAGGCATATCACACAGTCAGCAACATTCTTTGAGCATTCTCGCGCTGATCCTGATGGAACAATCGACTTCAATGTCGGGCTGAACGAGATGTATTTACTATTTTCGATCTATGGGCTCAACCAGATGGGCGAGAAACCAGCCGGGGAGGAGCTTGCCTTCATGCACTGGCTCCTCGTCAAGAAGCCTGAGATATTCAAAGAAGGGGCCCACGATCGTTTCTCTGTCGATCAACTCGAAGAGCTCCGCAGCCTCGACAAGAAAGAGTTCCTTCGGAGGGCTGTCCTCCGCTACCAGCAAAACGGGAAAATTTGAACTGGGCGCGCCAGCCTCAGATTTCTCTAAGGCCGAATCAGGACTGCACATTGGGGCCATCTACGTCAAGTATATAGTTGCCCGTCCTTGCCCGTGTTCGACAGCGCTGTTCGCCCTCGGCGCCCGTCCTGCCCCGAATCGAGGTCCTAAACCCCATGATCACGAAGCAGAACGGCTCCTTTGCGGAATGAGCCCAGGGTTCCGATCTTTTGCATCAGGTGGGTCCCGGACGGTCCTCTTGCACGGCGCCTTTCTATATAGTAATTTCATAGACATTATTCGACATCGAGTCCTCAAGCGCCGCGTGCGTTGGAAATCGGAGCGCCCTTGCCCACCAGGAGCCCCTGCGCATGAGTGCGTTGCGCGAGAGAGGCCGGGACGACCACGAAGGCGACTTCGACCTCGTCGCCGTCGTCAAAGCGTTGCGCGCGCTGAGGACGACGTCGCAGATCCGGCGATACCGTGGCGCGCCGCCGCCGCTGCCGTCGCGCGAGATCATCCTTGAGATCGTCGAAACCATCGTCTCCGCGCTCTATCCGCGGCATTTCGGCCCCGCGGACCTCGCGCCCGACGAGGTCGACGCCTTCGTCCTTCGCGCCCTCGAATCAGCGCTTGCCGTCCTGCGCCGCCAGATCGAGCTCGAACTGGCGCTTGCCGGCGAATGGAGGGGCGACAGCCGGATCGACTCGCCGCTCCGGGCCGGCGATGTCGTCCAGGCCTTCGCCGCCGCGCTGCCCAAGGTCCGCGCGCTGCTTGATTCCGATGTGAGGGCTGCTTTCGAGGGCGACCCGTCGGCCAAGAGCATCGACGAGATCGTGTTCTGCTTTCCGGGCTTCGCCGCGATCGCCCGCCATCGCCTGGCGCATGAACTGTACGATCTCGGCGTCACGATGATCGCCCGCGTCATCGCCGAGGACGCGCATTCGGCGACCGGGATCGATATCCATCCCGGCGCTCAGATCGGCGAGCGGTTCTTCATTGATCACGGCACGGGCGTCGTCATTGGCGAGACCGCCGTCATCGGCCGCAACGTGCGGCTCTATCAGGCGGTCACGCTCGGGGCGAAGCGGTTCGAGGCCGACGCGTCGGGCGCGCTGGCGAAAAATTACCCGCGCCATCCGATCGTCGAGGACGACGTGGTGATCTATGCGGGCGCGACCGTCCTCGGCCGGGTGACGATCGGCCGGGGCTCGTCGATCGGCGGCAACGTCTGGCTCACGCGCGACGTTCCTCCCGGCAGCAGCGTGACGCAGGCGAAAGCGCGCAACGAGACCTTCGACGACGGCGCGGGGATCTGAGCGATGGACAATCGATCCTCAGTCCAAAACCTATGGCGCGCCGCGCGCGACCGGCTCGCGCGGCTCAACTAGATATTGGCCGACGCCGAACCGGCCGATGACGCGGTGTTCCATGTTCGGGCCCGCGGGCCGGAGCGGACGGACGACGTCGAGCGCCGCATCGCCGAGGCGAAAAAGGCGCGATTGCGCAATTAGAGCGATGTGCAGACGGTTGTCGCCGACGGGCGGCGGCCTCGCCGGCATCCGCGCGAGATGATCGTCAGGCTGCCCTTTAGCCCCTTTCCCCGGCGGCGCATGAGCCGCCCCCCGGGGCGATGCAACCTGACCGCGGCCGCTTCGCGGCCTCGATTCCCATTCCCTGTTCCTTGCCTGTTTTCGCATCCGAACAGGCGAAAAATTCCCTGTTCTGCGCGCCGAAAATTCCCTGTTCCAGTCGGGCCCGAGCCCGCAACCGTCGGATTGCAATTCCCGTACGACCATGATCCTGCGTCGGAATTTGGCGCCGGGCGCAAAAAGGCCCGGGCAAAATTCCCTGCTAGCAGGGAATTCGGAATCGGCCTTTGCCGCCGGGCGGCGGCTAGCGCCGGCCCCGGCAACCCGGGCGCTCAGCCATCCTCGAGCGCCGCCTTCGCGGGCGCGGGCGCCCGGATCGAAGGCAAAGCGGAGAAGATCGCCATCCCGGCGGCCATCGCCACGACGAACAGCGCCGCGCGGCCGTCGAGAAAGCCGATGTCGGCGATCGCCGGGCCGGGACAGAGGCCGCCCAGCCCCCAGCCGACGCCGAACAGCAGCGATCCGCCGATCAGGCGGCCGTCGATCGCCTTTGACGTCGGCAGATCGAGCGGCTCTCCGGACAGCGTTCGGCCGCGCCGCCGAGCGACGCGGAAGGCGAAGAAGGCCACGACGACCGCCCCGCCCATGACGAAGGCGAGCGAGGGGTCCCAGGCGCCGGCGAGATCGAGGAAGCCAAGCACCTTGGCTGGATTGATCATGCCCGAGAGGCAGAGGCCGAGTCCGAACAGGAGGCCGACGAGGAATGGCGTGGCGCGAGTCATGAGCGGCCTCCTCAGAGGACGTGGCGCACGACGAACACGGTCGCAAAGCCCGCGGCCATGAACGTCAGGGTTGCGGCGAGCGAGCGGGGCGACAGCCGCGCCAGCCCGCAGACGCCGTGGCCGCTGGTGCATCCGTTGGCGAGTCGCGTACCAAGGCCGACGAGAAGGCCGCCGACGATCAGCGTCGCCGGCGCCGCCGCGATCTCAGGCGACGGCGTCTGAAACAGGACGCGGGCGACGAAGGGCGCGAGGATGAGGCCGAGGATCGGCTCCGCCCGCCACGGCCAGTCGCCGGCGCGCGGCGGAATGAGGCCGCCGAGGAGGCCGGACGCGCCGAGAACGCGGCCCTTCTCAAGCACGAGCCAGGCCGCCGCAAGGCCAATGAACACGCCGCCGGCCAAAGCCGAAAGAGGCGTGAAATGAGTCCAGTCGATCATCATAGCGCGTTCATTCCGGATGTCCGCCCTCAGTTCAAGGGCAACAGACGATTGGCGAGGATAAGCAGGGCGAGCAGGGCGAGCCCGAGCCCGAGGCTCCAGCCGATCAGCTTCTTCTTGATCGGCAGCAGCGGCTCGGCCGGGGCCTTCAGCTCATCGCGCAGGTCGGGCGTGGGCATGGCGTTTGTCCTCACGAAGCGAGCGGCGGCTTGACGCAGGCGAAGAAGAGCCAGGAAATGACGAAGCCAACCCAGATGACGAAGCCGAACAGCGACACGACATAGACCGCGGCGAGCTCGCCTAGCCCGTCCTCCCACGGCTTGCGAAAGTTCGACATCACGCCAATCGAGAAGAAGGTCCCGAGGCCGATGAGCACGGCAAGCCACTCCTCGTTCACCCGCGCGGGCGCGACGGCTTGGACCCAGGGTCGCTTCGGACATGGAATGCGCCGCCAAACCGAGCCCTCACAATCCTCTTTATAATGTCCATTGTTTTCGTCAACTATATCGGTTAGTCTGGAATCGCGCCGGAACCCGTGAAAACTTTCCCGATTTGATCCGGCGGGTCGAATTGGGGCGTCCTGCGGGGGTAGAAGCGCGTGAGTTGCAAACTCTTATTCAAGCGATATGAGGCTGGGACATGCCTGATGAAATCGAACGCCGGACGCTCAGTGAGAGCGCCGCCCGGCAGCTCGCGAACGCCACCAAGACGCGCGCCCAGTGGGGCGGCATCACGCCGCGCTGGCTGGTCAATTTCCTGACCTGGACGCCGGTCGAAGCCGGCATCTTCCGGCTCAACAAGGTCAAGGAGGAGGGCGATCCGACCGCCGACGTCGAGTGCAGCCCGCCGCGCGACGCCAACCCCGACCTGCCGGAGACCTTCGTCGATTACGTGGATGCTCCGAGGGAATATTTCCTCAAGGCGGTGACCACCGTCCTCGACGTGCAGACCCGCGTCTCCGACCTCTACAGCCAGCCGTTCGACCAGGTGCAGGAGCAGCTCCGGCTGTTGATCGAGAAGGTCAAGGAGAAGCAGGAAGGCGAGCTCATCAACAACGGCGAATACGGGCTCATCGCCAGCGTCGCGCCGTCGCAGCGCATCCGCACCCGCAAGGGGCCGCCGACGCCGGACGATCTCGACGAGCTCCTGACCAAGGTGTGGAAGGAGCCGAGCTTCTTCCTCGCCCATCCGCGCGCCATCGCCGCGTTCGGCCGCGAATGCACCCGCCGCGGCGTGCCGCCGCCGACCGTCACGTTGTTCGGGACGCCATTCGTCACCTGGCGCGGCGTTCCGCTCGTGCCGTCGGACAAGGTCAGGATCGAGGGGACGAACGGATCCGAGACAAGCTCGATCCTGCTCATCCGCACCGGCGAGAAGAAGCAGGGCGTGGTCGGCCTGTTCCAGCCGGGCGTGCCCGGCGAGGTCGCGCCGAGCCTGTCGGTGCGCTTCATGGGCATCAGCCCCAAGGCGATCGCGTCCTATCTCATCTCGCTCTACTGCTCGCTCGCGGTGCTCACCGACGACGCGCTCGCCGTGCTCGAGGGGGTGGAGGTCGGCCGCTACCCTGAATACACCCATGACTACGCCTGATCTGACCGGCTCGCCGGTCTCCCCGACGGAGGCCGGGCCGGTCGCGGCGGGGGCGTTCGTTCCCGACGTCGCTGCGATCGAACGCCTCGCCAATCTGTTCTTTCGCGATCTGAACGGCGGGGCGCCCCGGCGCCGCCGGCGGTTCCCGCGTCTCCGCCCGCGCCCTGGACGGCGCCGGCGCCGACCTCGACCTCCGTGGCGGCGGCGGCGGTTCCAATCCAGCCGCCGTTCGGCGCGATCGACGTCCCAACCAGTGGCGCGCCCTCATCCGTTCCGACCCGCGCATTCGGCGGCGCCTCGGCTGGCTCCGCCTCCCCTCCAGCCTTGGTCCGATCGCGCGCGATCACGCCCGCGGTCGCGCAATCCTTGTACACGCCGCCCCGCGTCGATCCGATCCAGTCGGCCGAGCAGCGCTCGCCGCCGCCAGTGCAGACGAGCCCCGAGGCCTATGTTGCGACCCCGGGCGCGGCCGCGCCGTCGGGCGCCCCGCTCTCTCCGTTTTCCGCGCCGCTCGATCTTAGCGCGGCGATCGGCGCGCTCGTTGCGGCGACCGGCTTTTCGGCGGCGCCCGGATATGCTGCGCCCGGCTATGGCGCCTCGGGCGTTCCCGCGCCCGGGCCCGGCGACGGTTCGCCCGTTTCGGCCGTCGCGCCGCCGCCTTCGGGTCCGGCGTCGAGCCTGTCGACGGCCGCGCCCCTGTCGCCCGAGCCCTTCGCCCCGGCCGTCGCGCCGAACGCCATACCGGGCGCCGGGAGCTTCGATGCGCCCCGTTACGACGCGCCGTCCGGCGACGCCTCGCCCTTCGGGACGAGCGCCCATCTCGACGCGGTCCCGCGCAGCCTGACCGGCCCGCCGCAGGCCTCCGTTCCGGGCAACGGCGAGTTCCTGCGCGACGCCGACGTCGCGACCGCGGCGCCGACCGCAGCCTCCGCCGGAGCGCCGTCGGTCGCCATCGCCCCGGTGTTCACCGAGGCGAGTTCCGGAGTCAGGACCTACGACGCCGCCACGATCCGCAACGACTTTCCGATCCTGCAGGAAAAGGTGCACGGCAAGCGCCTGATCTGGCTCGACAACGGCGCGACCACGCAAAAGCCGCAAGCCGTCATCGACCGGCTCGCCGCCTTCTACGCGCACGAGAACTCCAACGTCCATCGCGCCGCCCATACGCTGGCGGCGCGCGCGACCGACGCCTACGAGGCGGCGCGCGACAAGGTCAGGAAGTTCGTCAACGCCTCGTCGACGAAGGAGATCGTGTTCGTCCGCGGCACGACGGAAGGCATCAACCTCGTCGCGCAGGCCTGGGGCCGCCGCAACGTCAAGGCGGGCGACGAGATCGTCGTCACCCGGCTCGAGCATCACGCCAACATCGTGCCGTGGCAACAGCTTTGCCTGGAGACGGGCGCGAAGCTGCGCGTCGCCCCGGTCGACGACCGCGGCGACATTTTGCTCGACGAATACGAGAAGCTTTTGGGCCCGCGCACTCGCATCGTCGCGCTGACGCAAGTCTCGAACGCGCTCGGCACGGTGACGCCGGCGCGCGAGATGATCGCCGCGGCGCACCGCCATGGCGCGCTGGCGCTGATCGACGGCGCCCAGTCGGTGGCGCACCGGCGCACCGACGTGCAGGCGCTCGACGCGGACTTCTTCGTGCTGTCGGGCCACAAGATGTTCGCCCC
The DNA here is from genome assembly GCA_963822215.1 of uncultured Alphaproteobacteria bacterium. GTDB lineage: Bacteria > Pseudomonadota > Alphaproteobacteria > Rhizobiales > Beijerinckiaceae > Roseiarcus. The sequence goes on along the minus strand of CAWGGX010000003.1, from coordinate 321,107 downwards.
GACCGGCATCGGAGCGGTCTACGGCAAGCAGGCGATTCTCGAGACGATGCCGCCCTGGCAGGGCGGCGGCAATATGATCGCCGACGTCACGTTCGAGCGGACGGTCTACCAAGGCCCGCCCGACCGGTTCGAGGCCGGCACCGGCAACATCGCCGACGCGGTGGGCTTAGGCGCTGCGATCGACTATCTCGACGCGATCGGCCTCGAGCCGATCGGCGCTCACGAGCACGAGCTCATCGAGCAAACGGTCGAGGGTCTCAAGCGCATCCCGGGCGTTCGCCTGATCGGGAACCCTCGCGAGCGGGCCGGGGTCGTCTCGTTCGTGATCGACGGCTGCCGGACGGAGGACGTCGGCAAGGCGCTCGACCGGGAGGGCATTGCGGTGCGCGCCGGCCACCATTGCGCCCAGCCGATCCTGCGCCGGTTCGGCCTCGAGAGCACGGTCCGGCCATCGTTCGCGCTCTACAACACCGCCGAGGACATCGAGGCGCTCATCGCCGCGGTGCGGCGGATCGCGTTGCAGGCCCAGGGCGGCTCGCGCTGAGGGGCGCGCTGGCGCTCAAAGGCGCTCGGCATGCCGCCGCGCATCGGCAAGGGCCCATACCGAATTCCCTGCTAGCAGGGAATTTTTCGTCGGCCGTTTCGCGCCTCGCGCCGAAATCCGACGCGATGTCATAGGCCTAGCAAAGTTACAATCCGCCGGTTGCGGGATTGCCGCCCACGGAAACAGGGAATTGCAGGCGCGCTGAACAGGGAATTTTCCGCATGTCTCACCGCGGAACAGGGAAATAACAGGGAGCGTGAATCGAGCCTGCGAACCCGGCCGGTTCAGGTTGCATCGCGCCCCGCGGGCCGGCGCTGCGCATCAGGGGAAAGGGGATCGACGCCGCCAGCATACGAAGGGCGCGGCCCACCTGTCCGTTATACCCATCCGCATATAGCTCAAAGGATGACCCTCGGGTTGAAGCCGGCTTGTTGCCTGTAGTCTACAAGTTTGATAGATTTTCAGGGGAATCGAAGCGCCACTCAGCCCGGAGGCCCGCAATGGGCTCAACCAACGTCCACCGTCTTCCTTCCCGATTGTCTCGCACGGACGCCGGCGAGGCCGACGCGGCGACGATCCGGGCGGCGGCGCGTGAGGTCGCCGGCGGCGTCACCGTCGTCACCTGGGGAATTGGCGACGCGCGCGGCGGCCTGACCGCGGCCTCGGCGTCCCTGCTGTCGGCGGAGCCGGCGACGCTTCTTCTCGCCCTCAATCGCGCGCCCGCGCCTTACGCGGCGTTCGCGCGGTCGAGCCGGTTCGCGGTGAATGTGCTGGGGGGCGATCAACGCGAGATCGCCGAGCATTTCGCCGCTCGTCCCGATGCGCCCGCCGGGCTCTTCGAAGCCGGCCGCTGGCTGCCGCTCGCCGACGACCTCGCCTGTCTTGCCGATTGCGCCGCCGTGTTCGAATGTGAGAGAGAGGAGACGATCGAGCGGCGCGCCGGAACGATCGTTGTCGCGCGCGTGCTCAGCGCCCTGATCGGCGGCGGGTCGGGCGCGCTCATCCGCTGGCGCGGCGTATACGACCAGCATGGCTGGAGCCAGGACGAAATCTCCCACGCCGTCGGCTTGGCGCCGGGGAGCAAAGCGCAGGACAGGCATTGAGGGGTCGTGGGCAACGTCGTCTTTGATTCGTGCGGGACCTCGATTTTCGAGGAAATGTCGCGCCTCGCCAAACAGGCGGACGCCGTCAATCTCGGACAGGGCTTTCCGGAAGGACTCGAGCCGAAGGAAGTCGTCGAGGCGGCGATGCGCGCCCTCCGCGACGGCCCGCACCAGTATCCGCCGATGCTCGGCCTGCCAGCCTTGCGTCAGGCGGTCGCCGCAAACGCGCGTCGATTCCTCGGCCTCGAGGTCGACTGGGAGAGCGAGGTGCTGGTGACGTCGGGCGCCACGGAAGCGCTGGCGGACGCCTTCTTCGGCCTCCTCAATTCCGGCGACGAGGTCATCCTGATCGAGCCCGCCTACGACAGCTATCCGGTCATCGTCCGGCGGGCGAGCGCGGTCCCGGTTCCGGTGCGGCTCAGGCCGCCGAACTGGGAGCTGCCGCGCGACGCGTTGGAAGCCGCGATCACGCCGCGCACCAGGGCGATCGTGATCAACACGCCGATGAACCCGATCGGCAAGATCTTTGATGACGACGACCTTCGTTTCCTCGCCGATCTGCTTCTCGAGCATGACCTCGTGGCGATCGCCGACGAGGTCTACGAGCACCACGTGTTCGACGGCCGCCGTCACAAGACCTTGTTCGCGCTGCCGGACGTGCGCGACCGGGTTGTGCGCATCGGCTCGGCCGGCAAGACCTTCTCGGTGACGGGTTGGAAGGTCGGCTATGTCACGGCCGACGCCAGGCTGATCGCGTCGATCGCCCGCGCGCACCAGTTCGTCACCTTCACCACGCCGCCCGCCCTGCAGAGCGCGGTCGCTTTCGGGCTCGGCCTGCCGGACTCCTATTACCTGGGCCTCAAGGCCGCGCTGGAGGCGCGGAGGGACGTCCTCGTCGAGGGCTTACGCGACATCGGCTTTGAAGTCGGCGACGTCGGCGCCACCTATTTCGCCGTCGCGGCGGCGTCGCGCTTCGACGTTGCGGGCGACGACGCCGAGTTCTGCCGGCGTCTCACTCGTGAGGCCGGGGTGACGGCGGTGCCGATCTCCGCCTTCTACGGCGAGCGCGATGTGCGCAGCCACATCCGCTTCTGCTTCGCCAAGACGAGCGAGACGCTGGAGGCGGCCCTCGAACGCCTCGCGCGATGGAGCGAGCGCGCCAGGCTGCGCGCGGCGTCGTGAGGGCGGCGCCGTCCGAGTTGGCGCGAGTAGAGACGTGAACGCGCCGTCGGTCGCCATCGTCGGGGCCGGCTTCAGCGGCGCTTTGCTCGCCGTCCACCTGACACGCCAGGCCGTCGGGCGCCTCGACATCGTCCTGATTGATCGCGCGGGCAGCCGAGGCCGGGGCCTCGCCTATTCGGCCGACAACCCCAATCATCTTCTCAACGTCCGCGTCGAGAACATGAGCGCCCTGCCCGAGCATCCGAACCATTTCCGCGACTGGCTCGAGCGGCGGACCGGCGAGACGCTGGATGCCCTTGCCTTCGTCTCCCGCGGCCTCTACGGCGCCTATATCGAGGAGATCCTTTCGACCGCGGTGGCGGGCGCGTCCGGGCGGGTGTCGATCACGCCGGTCACGGCCGATTGCGTCGACATCCGTCGCAACGGCGGCTGGAGGCTCGGCTTGGCGGACGGAGACGAAGTCGCGGCCGACGCCGTCGCTCTCTGCCTCGGGCACTTCCCGCCGCAATTCCCGGGGGCGGTCGGGGCCGCCCTCGCATCCGACCCGCGGGCCATTCGCGACCCATGGCGGAGCGATAGCTTTGCGGCCGTCGCCCCGGACGACCGCGTCGTGATCGTCGGCTCCGGCCTGACGATGGCCGACGTCGTCATCGAGCTTCAGGACCGGGCTCATCGCGGCCCGATCGTCGTCGTGTCCCGGCACGGCCTCCTGCCGACCGTGCATGCCCCGACGACGGTCTGGCCGTCGTTCATCGATCCGGATCGCCTGCCGCAAACGAGCGTGGCGCTCGTCAGGCTCATGCGCCGCGAAGCCGCTGAGGCGCGGGCGAAGGGGGTCGACTGGCGCCCGGTCGTCGACAGCCTGCGCCCCCATCTCATTCGGCTGTGGCGGGCGCTCCCGCTCGACGAGCAGAGGCGTGCGCTCCGCCATCTCAGGGCCTACTGGGACGTGCATCGCCATCGCGTCGCCCCCGAGATCGACGCGCGGCTTTCCGCGTTGCGCGCCGAGGAGCGGCTCACCGTCGTCGCGGGCGCGCTCATGGGCGGGCGGTCGACGCCGGAGGCCGTCGAGATCGACGTCCGGCTGCGCGGCGGCGAGCGGATCGCGACCCTCAGCGCCGACCGCATCGTCAATTGCACCGGGCCGACCACGGCGTTCGCGCGGATTGGCGATCCGCTGGTCCGCGCGCTTCTCGGCAAGGGTCTCGCCAAACCGGACCGCGTCGGGCTGGGGCTCGAAGTCACGGCCGAGTGCGCCGTCATCGATGCCTCGGACCATCCCCACGACAGCCTGTTCGCGACCGGCCCCCTCACCCGCGGCGCGTTCTGGGAGATGCTGGCCGTGGCCGAGCTGCGGCGGCAGGCGCCGGAGACGGCCCGGCGGATCCTCGAGGCGCTCGGCGTCGGCGCGCAGGCGGCGCCTGCGACCCTTTAGCGCGCCCGGTCCTCCATGTCCGAGCGGCCGGTCCTTTTTCCGATGCCGAATAACGCCTTTTCAACGCCTCGCGGCGCAATTTCGTAACCGAAGTAACAGCCTAGCCGTCCGTCCCCCCACGCCTCGTCCTGAGCCTGTCGAAGGACGCTCCAGCGCGCACGAACGGCCCCGCCCGCTGGATCATCCTTCGACAGGCTCAGGATGAGGGCATTGTCATGTTGGCCCGGCTTGGCCGTTACTAACCGGAGCAAATTTCCGGGCGTCGTTGCAGGGCGGGGTCGGCGACCCCGCCGGCGCGCTCAGCGAGCGCGCCCTACAGGCTAGGCGCCGATTGCGACGAGAAGGTCTGAGGAGGTCGCGAAGAAACGCTTGGACGGCCAAAATAGCGTTTCCTTAGTCTACTAAATAGATATACGAAGAAATCTATGTCAGCCGCCTTCTTGCCCTCGGTGTCGAACCTCCCCCGCGCCGCCAGCGCCGTCATCAACGCGGGCCGCGCGGCGGCCGCGCGCGGATGGGTCCCGGCGACCTCGGGAAATTTTTCCGCGCGAATCGACGACGGTTCCTTCGCCGTCACCCGCAGCGGCGTCGACAAGGGGGCGCTCACGGCGGACGACATTCTGGCCCAGCCGATTGACGCCCCGCTCTTGAAAGGTTCGTCCGCCGAGGCTGCGCTGCATCTGAGACTCTATCGCGACCAGCCGGAGACCGGCGCGATCTTTCACGTCCACTCGCCGGCTGCCTCGGTGATCGGCCGGGCGCACGCCCGGTACGGCGCGGTCCGCATCGAGGGCTGGGAACTGCAGAAGGCGCTGCGCGGGGTCACGACTCACGAGACCGTGGTCGAAGCGCCCGTGTTTCCCAACGACCAGGATGTCGAGGCGCTCGCGGAGCGCGTCGCCGTCCGTCTCGCCGAACCCACCCACGACGCCGTCCCCGCCCCCGGCTACGTGCTCGCAGGACACGGCCTCTACGCCTGGGGCCGCGACGCCAGGGAGGCATGGCGCCATCTCGAAGCGCTCGAAACCCTTTTTCAGCAGATCCTTCTCAGCAGGAGCTACCGGCCATGACCCGTTTGATCGTCTCTTCCGCCGCGGACCCGAAAGACGTGCGCCTCGACACTGAGGACTTCGGCGTCATCGTCGGCGAACTCGCCGCCATTGGCGCGCGCGTCGAGCGCTGGCGGGCGACGCATCCCCTGCCGCCGAACGCGTCCCAGGCCGAAATCCTCGGCGCCTACGCGCCCGAGATCGAGCGGCTGAAGCGAGAGCGCGGCTATCAGGCCGCCGACGTGGTCAGCGTCAAGCCGAACAATCCGAACTGGCCGGCGTTGCGGCAGAAATTCCTCGTCGAGCACACCCATCACGACGACGAGGTCCGCTATTTCGTCGAGGGCAGCGGCGCCTTCTACATCCACGCCGGCGACCGCGTCCTGCAGGTCGTCGGCGTCGCCGGCGATCTTCTCTCCGTCCCGAAGGGAACGCCGCACTGGTTCGACGGCGGCGAGACAGCGGACTTCACCTGCATCCGCGTCTTCACCGATCCGGCCGGCTGGGAGGCGCATTACACCGGCGACGAGATCTGGCGAGCGTTCCCGCTCTACGACAAGGCCGCCTGAGCCGGACGCCGCATAATGCTGGACAGACCGCCGAACCCCTATCGCGTCTTCGCCGACCGCGATGTCGTCGACCATCTCGCCGACCTGCCTGAGGTCAGCGAGATCCTCGGCGGCGCGAAGCGCGACTGGCGGGTGCGCGACGTCGCAGACGGCAACCTCAACGCCGTCTTTCTCGTCGACGGGCCGCGGGGCGGCGTCTGCCTCAAGCAGGCGCTGCCCTATGTGCGCGTCGCCGGCGAAAGCTGGCCGCTCGACGTCAAGCGGGCGAACTACGAGGCCGCCTATCTGGCGCGCCTCGCGCCCCATGTGGGCGGCCTTGCGCCCAAACTCTATGCCTACAATCCCGAGCAGTTCGTGATCGTGATGGAAAAGCTCGATCCGCACATCATCTTGCGCAGGGGGCTGATCGCCGGCCAGCGCTTCCCCAAGGCGCCCGAGCACGTCGCGGAATTCGTGGCGCAAGCCGCCTTCCATACCTCCGACCTCGCCGTTCCATTCGAGCGCAAGGCTGCCGACGTCGCGCTCTTTGCGCAGAACCTCGCGTTGCAGCGGATCACGGTCGATCTCGTCTTCACCGACCCCTACATCGAGGTCTGGCGCAACAAGGTCACCGCCCCGCTTGCGGCCTGGGCCGCAGCGCTGCGCGCCGACATCGGGCTGAAAAGCGCGGTCGCCCATTTCCGCCTACGCTATCTCACAACCCAGCAATCGCTGCTGCATGGCGACCTTCATTCGGGCTCGGTCATGGCGACGCCCGACGACACGCGGGTGATCGACGGCGAGTTCGCTCTCGTCGGGCCGACCGGCTTCGACGTCGGCAATTTTCTCGCCCATTACGCCATAGCCTGGTACGCCAAGCCGTTCCATGCCGGCGCGCCCGAGGCGATCGCCGCCTGTCGTGATGCGATCGCCGACGACATCGCGCGCTTCTGGCTGACCTTCCGACGGCGCTTTCTCGAGATTTGGCGCGATGAGGATGCGTCCGGCGACGCCCTGCCTCAGGGTCATTTCGCCGACGCCGCGGGCCAGGCGCGGCTCGAGACGTTCCGCCAATCCTATGTCGAGGCGATCTTCCGCGACGCGGTGGGCTACCTGGCGATCAAGACCATCCGCCGGATCATCGGCTACGCCCAGATCGCCGACTTCCTGGCCATCGAGGACGAGGAACGCCGGGCCGAAGCCCAGGCCGGCGCGCTCGCGCTGGCGCGCGCGCTCCTCAAGCGCCCCGAAAGCTTTCCCGACATCGCAGCGATCGTCGACGCGCTGCCGCTTTACGAAGGCGCCGGCCTCGATCCGAAGAGGGCGCCGGCGTGAGCCCCTCGCATTCCTTTCGGGCCGACGCCGCGCTGATCGACATCGAGGGCACGATCAGCCCAACCGCCTTCGTGCGGGAGACGCTGTTCGGCTATTCCCGCGGCCGCATCGCCGACTACGTCAAAGCGAACGCCGGCTTGAGCCAGGTCGAATCGATTCTCGAAGAAACCCGCGACCTCGAGCCCGACCGCGATCCCGTCGAGACGCTGGACGACTGGCAGGCGCGCGACGTCAAGGCGCCGCCGCTCAAGGCGCTGCAGGGCCTGATCTGGGAGAGCGGCTACGCCTCGGGGGCGTTCACGAGCCCGATCTTCCCGGACGCGCTCGGAGCCTTGAAGCGCTGGCGCGCGGCCGGCGTGCGCCTCTATGTCTATTCCTCGGGCTCGAGACATGCGCAGGACCTGTTCTTTCGCCACAACGAGGCGGGCGACCTCAGGCGACTGTTCTCGGATTTCTTCGACACCGGCGTCGGCCCCAAGACCGAGCGCGGCTCCTATGTCGCGATCGGACGGACGATCGGGACCGCGCCGGAAGCGGTCCTGTTCCTGTCCGACAGCGCCGCAGAGCTTCGCGCCGCCGAATCCGCCGGACTTCAGGTCGCCCAGGCGGTGAAGGAGGCGAGCCTCGCCGAGAAGCGCTGGGCGGCGATTGCGGACTTCTCCACAATTGATGTGGTGCCCCGGCCATGACCGCTGCTGCGCAGACCTCGGCGCCGTCGGGAGTCGCCGTGCGTGGCGTGTCGAAACGCTTCGGCTCGACGCAGGCGTTGCGCGCCGTCGATTTCGAGGTCGCGCCGGGCGAGGTCGTCGGCCTCATGGGCGCGAACGGCGCCGGCAAATCGACCCTCGTCAATGTGCTCGTCGGCGTCGTGCAACCGGACGAAGGCGTCATGACCGTGGATGGCCGCGCCTATGCGCCCGCCTCGCCGCGCGAGGCGATCGGGGCGGGGATCGTCGCCATCCACCAGGCGACCGACCGAGCCGGCGCGCCCGGCCTCACGGTCGCCGAAACGCTGCTGCTCGACCGTTTCGCCGACGGACGCTCCGGCTTCTTCGTCTCGCCGGCCTCGATCCAGCGGCGCGCCGCCGCGATCGCCGAGCGCGCGGGATTTTCTCTGCCGCTCGATCGCGACTTCGCCGACATCGGCCCGGCCGAGCGGCAGCTCATCGCCATCGCCCGCGCGCTTTCGTCCGACGCGCGCGTGCTCATCTTCGACGAGCCGACCGCGAGCCTGTCCTCGACCGAGGCTGCGCGATTGTTCGACGTCATCGAGGCCCTCGCCGCCAAGGGCCTTGCCATCGTCTACATTTCCCATCGCACGCCGGACCTGAAGCGGCTGGCGAGCCGGGTCGTCGTGCTGCGCGGCGGGCGGGTCGTGGCCGGCTTCCGACGGCCGGTCGACTTCGCGGCGACGCTGAAGGCGATGATCGCCCGGACGGTCGAGAGCGCCCGTCCCGACGCGCGCGCAGGCCGCGGCGCGCCGGTGCTGGAGACGCATGGGCTCCGGCCGCGCCCGGGCGTCCCTCCCATCGATCTTGAGCTGAGGGCCGGCGAAGTGACGGCGATCACCGGACCGCTCGGGGGCGGCAAGAGCAGCCTTCTGCTCGCGCTCTTCGGCGCAATCCCGCCGGTCGAGGGCGAGATGCGGCTCAACGGCGTGTCCTGGCGCCCGCGAAGCCCGGCGGAGGCGATTGCGGGCGGCGTCCACCTTGCCGCCGAAGATCGGCGCCGCACCTCGTTCGTTCCACCCGACTGGCCGGGCGGGTCGCTCTCCGCCTCGATCGCTCTGCCGCACTTGCGCCGCTGGTTCCCGCACGGATTGCTCATCCCGGCGGTCGAGCGCGCCGCGGCCCTGACGGCGATCCACCGGCTCGACATTCGCACGAGCGGACCGGACGCCCGGCTCGATACGCTCTCCGGCGGCAACCAGCAGAAAGTCGTGCTGGCGCGCTGGCTCGCCGAGCGGCCGCGCGTTCTGCTGCTCGACGAGCCGTTCCAGGGAGTGGACGTGGGCGCGCGCGCCGACATCGGCGCGGCGGTGCGCGGACTCGACGACGTCGCCACCCTCGTCACGGCGTCCGATCCCGAGGAGGCGCTGAAAGTCGCCGACCGGATCTTCGTCCTCGACGCCTCGGGCCTCCGCCCGTTCGCCAGCGACGGCGAATCGCGCCCCCAAGAGTCTCTCACACCGATCGGATCGAACGATGGCCGCCTTGACTGAAACCTCCCGCCCGCGCCGGGCGGCGGAAAGGGACATCGGGGCCGCCCTCGCCGCCGCCGTGCGCCGCTATGCGGTGTTCCTGCTTCTGGCGGTGTTGGTCGTCGTGTTCTCGACCGCGGAGCCCGCCTTCCTCGGCCTCAACAATTTCATGAGCGTTTTGCAGGCGGTGTCGGTCGTCGCGATCCTCGCCGTCGGCGTAACCATCAGCATGGCGGTCGGCGGCTTCGACCTCTCGGTCGGCGCCATCGCGGCGTCGAGCGTGATGGCCGCCTCCTACGCCATGGTGGTCTGGCGGTTCGACGCGGCGGAGACCGTCGCCGTCGTGCTCGCCTTCGGCCTCGCGGTCGGCCTTGCCAACGCGTTCCTCATCGTCGTCGTCGGCGTGCCGGACCTGCTCGCGACGCTGGCGATGAATTTCCTCCTCACCGGCCTCCAGCTCATTCCGACCGCGGGGCGGTCGATCGCCACCGGCCTCATCCTGCCGAGCGGCGTCTCCGCCAATGGCGTGTTCGACCCGAATTTCCTCGCCATCGGCCGCCGGCGCCTGTTCGACGTCGCGCCGCTGCCGGTGCTGGCGATGCTGGTCGTGGCGGTGATCGCCTTCGTGCTCACCGAGCGCACGCGGATCGGGCGCCTCTTGTTCGCGGTCGGCGGCAACGAGATCGCGGCGCGCCTCGCCGGCGCGCCGACGGCGCGGCTGAAGGTGCTGGCCTATGCGATCTCGGCGACGCTCGCGGGATTCGGCGGCGTGATCGTCGCCGCGCGGGTCGGACGCGGCGACGTGTCGTCGGGGGCGTCGCTCCTCCTCGACGCAGTCGCCGCTTCGCTGATCGGCTTTGCGGTGCTCGCGGCGCGCCGGCCCAACGTCTTCGGCGCCGTCGTTGGCGCCATCTTCGTCGGCGTGCTCCTCAACGGGCTCACCATGCTGAACGTGCCCTACTACACGCAGGACTTCGTCAAGGGCGCGGTGCTCGTCGGCGCGTTGGGGCTGACCTACGGCCTCGGGCGGCGGCCCGCATGATCCTGCAATTCTGTCTTCCCCATCCCACCCAAAGGACCAAGCCCATGAGTTCCCTCATCCGAAGCGTTCTCTTCGCCGCCGCATCCGCCGCGGCCCTCGCCGCGCCCGCACTCGCCGAAGGCGTCGCCGGCGCGCCCGCGCCCTTCGACAAGGGTGACGTCAAGCTCGCCCTGGTCGGCTTCATCTCGGCCGGCGACTTCTTCGAGGCCTATCAGTCGGGCGCGGAGGCGCAGGCCAAGAAGCTCGGCGTCGATCTGCGCGTCTTCCCCGGCAAGCAGGACCCGGCGCTCGAGCGCGACCAGATCGAACAGGCGATCAATCTCGGCGCCAAGGCGATCGTCATCGACCACGGCCTGCCGGAATCGCTGAAGGACGTCGCCCAGAAGGCGCTCGACGCGGGCGTGAAGGTCGTCGCTTTCGACGTCAACCTCGACAACCCGAAGATCCCGCAGGTCGAGCAAAGCGACCACCTGCTCGCCCGCCTCGCCCTCGAACAGGCGGTCAAGGAAAACGGCGACGCGTTCAAGGCGGCCTATGTCTATGTCGCGGGCTTCGCGCCGCTCGACCGGCGCGACGAGGTCTGGACCGAATTCAAGAAGGCGCATCCGGGGGTCGACGAAGTCGCCCGCTTCGGCGCCGTCAACTCGACGACCGCCGCGAGCGTCGACGATCAGGCCAAGGCGGCGCTCAGCGCGCATCCCGAGATCACGGTGGTGTTCGCGCCCTACGACGAATTCGCGCGCGGCGTGAAGCTCGCGCTGAACGAGCTCGGCCGGAGCGACAAGGTCAAGGTCTATTCGGCCGACGTCTCGACCGCCGACATCCACGAAATTACCGAACAGAACAGCCCCTGGGTCGCGACCGTCGCGACGAACCCGGCGGTTGTCGGCGCTGCCTCGATCCGGGCCGCGGCGCTTCTGGTCGCCGGGCAGGACCCCGGTCATCAGATCATCGTCGAGCCAGTCCTTTTGACCCAGAAGGGCCTGCGCGACTCCGGCGTCGCCACCGTCGAGGAGCTGTCGGTCAAGGTGCCCGCTTTCGGCAAGTCGAACGCGGCGACGGCCGGCTGGATTCCCGAGTGAATCCCCCTCTCCCCGCGAGCGGGGAGAAGGGACGGCGTCTCCAATACGAGGATCGTTTGAAATGAAGCGTATCGCATTCCTGTTGGCCGGCGGCGTCGCCGCCGGGCTCCTCTCCATCGCAACCGCTTCGGCGGCCGGTCTCGCCGGCGCGCCTGCGCCGTTCGACAAGGGCGGGGTCAAGATCGCCGTCGTCAACTTCATCGGCGGCGGCGACTGGCTGCAAGCCTTCGAGGCGGGCGCCAAGCGGCAGGCCGACGCGCTCGGGATCGATCTTCGGATCTCCGAGGCCCGTCAGGATCCCGACGCCGAACGCCAGCTCATCGAGCAGGCGATCAACCTCAAGGTCGACGGACTGATCATCAACAACGGCAAGCCCGAAGCGCTGAAGGACGTGGCGCAGAAGGCGGTCGACGCGGGGATCAAGGTCGTCGCCTATGACGTCAACCTCGACAACCCGAAGATCGCGCAGATCGAGCAGAGCGACCACGACATGGCCCGCCTAGTGCTCGACCAGGCGGTCAAGGATCAGGGCGACGGCGTCAAGGGCGGCGTCGTCTATGTCGCGGGCTTCGCGCCGCTCGATCGGCGCTACGAGGTGTGGAAGGAGTTCGGCAAGACGCACGGATTCACCGAGGAGGCGGTGTGGGGCGTGGTCAACGACTCGGTCGCCGCGTCGGTCGCCGACCAGACCAAGGCGGTGCTGCGTGCCCATCCCGACATCAAGGTGATCTTCACGCCGTGGGACGAGTTCGCGCGGGGGGTGAAGCTCGCCATCGACGAGCTCGGCGTCTCCGACAAGACCAAGATCTACGGCGTCGACATCTCGACCTCCGACATCCAGGCGATCGTCGAGCCCAACAGCCCATGGGTGGCGACCGCCGCGACCAACGCGGCTGTGGTCGGCGAAGTGTCGGTGCGCGCCATCGCGCTCGCTCTCGCGGGCCAGGATCCCGGCCATTCGGTGCTGGTCAAGCCGTCGCTTGTGACGCGGACCGAGCTCCTCGACAACAAGATCGCCACGATCGACGATCTTGCCGCCAAGATTCCGGCGTTCCGGGCGAGCGATGCGGCGACAGCCCCGTGGATTCCCGCGCCGAAGTAGCGGCGCGGGCGGCGGCGCGGGGAGACCCCCCTCCTTCTTCCCGCGCCGCCATTCTGCTCGGAGAGCCAAGGAAGCGACGATGGGCGAGCTACCCAAACCGGACTATGCGCGCGCCATGCGCCTCATCGGCCATTCCGACCAGGGCGGCCGCGGCGACGGCCTGCAGGTCATGGTCCATCGCGGATACGCCTATGTGGCGCACCCATGGTCGGGCGGCTTCTCCATCCTCGACGTCCGCGACCCCAAAAATCCCGGCGCGACGACCTTCGTTCCGGCGCCGCCGAACACCTGGACCATCCATCTTCAGAGCCACGACGACCTTCTGCTCGTCGTGCACGCGCTCGACCTCTTCGCCGACGTCCGGTTCGCCGACGAGAAGGCGTATTACACGGGCTCGGTCGGCGAAGCGGTCGGCGGGGCGAAAGCGAAACACTGGTCGGCGGGCGTCGCGATCTACGACATTGCGCGGCCCGACGCCGCGAGACAGATCGGCTTCTTTCCGATCGACGGCGTCGGCGCGCACCGGGTCTGGTATGTCGGCGGCCGCTACGCCTATGTCTCGGCGCTGATCGACGGCTTCACCGACTATATTTTCCTCATTGTCGACGTCTCGGATCCGACGCGGCCGACCGAAGTCGGCCGGTACTGGCTGCCCGGCATGAACCGCGCCGCCGGCGAGACGCCGACATGGGCTCCAGGCAAGCGCTTCGCCCTGCACCATGGGCTCGCAGCAGGCGATACGGCCTACGCCTGCTGGCGCGACGGCGGGCTGACGATTCTGGACCTCGCCGATCGGTCGCGGCCGAAGCTGATCGCGCACCGCAACTGGTCGCCGCCCTATGGCGGAGGCACGCATTCCGCCCTGCCGCTGCCCGACCGCGACCTGCTAATCGTCGCCGACGAGGCCGTCGCCGACAACGAGGAGGACGGACGCAAGCTCACCTGGGTGTTCGACATCCGCGAGCCTTCGAACCCGATCTCGATCGCGAGCTTCCCGACCCCCGCGGAGGCCGACTATCGCGCCAAGGGCGCGCATTTCGGCCCGCACAACCTGCATGAGAACCGGCCCGGCTCGTTCGTCTCGTCGACGCTGATTTTCGCGACGTGGCAGAACGCGGGGTTACGCGCCTTCGACATCGCCGACCCTTATGCGCCGAAGGAGGTCGGGGCGCTTGTCCCCGCGGCGCCGACCCGGATGATCGACCGGCGCCCCGACCGTCCCAAGGTGATCCAGACCGCCGATGTCTTCGTTGACTCAAGCGGCCTCATCTACGCGACCGATTACAACGCGGGCCTGTCGATCATCGAGTTCAACGGCTGATCCGGGCCGGCGCCCGGGGTGAAGCCGGGGTAGCCGCTACGGAGAGATTGCGTCAGGAGGCCACGCGCGGGGCGTCGCCCAAACGACGAACGACGAACGACGAACGACGAACGGAAGCATGTTCGGTGGCGCTCATGAAAACAATCCTCCCCGCGATCCGGCGACCGCGCCGATGATGGTGAGCGCCGCGGCGACGAGCAGGACGAGGTGGACACGAAAGAGGCGGCGCATGAGGCCCTCCGGATCGCGCGACGCCTCCGCTTCGAGACGGCGGTGGGCGAGCGGCTCGATGACGAAGACGGCGATCATGAACAGCGCCCAGACGAGGACCATCGCGTCCATCCACCAGAACGAAGGGTCGGAAAAGCGCGGCCAGAGCTCGAGTCGCCATGTCATCCAGAGGCCCGTCGCGCCCGCCAGCGGGATCGTCCAACGCACCTGGGTCGAGAAGCGGTTCTCGATCGATTCGAACAACGCCCAGCCCTTTCGCGCGTCGGACGCGGCCCGGGCGAGCGGCAGCGCGACCAGGGTGACGAACGAGACGCCGCCGATCCAGTGGGCGACGAACAGGACATGCAGGGCGCGCGCAAGCTCGACGTCGTCAATCAAGATGAATTCCTTCCGTCTCGCGCCGTCGCCCGACCCAATGTGATCCCGCGCTATCCCCCGTCCCTCCTAAGCTTCTGGCTCGGGCTCTTCAACACGTCCATGAAGGCGCGGGCGTGCATCTGGTGGAGGATGAGCGGATCGTTCTGGGCGACGTCGTTGAGGATCGCGTGGACGGAGACCTTGCGCGCCGCCGAGGTCAGGTCCGACCCGAGTAGCCTCAGTCGCCGGGCCAGTCCGTCGAGATCCTCCCGCCCCGCCGCGTCGATCTTCACCGTCGTCGCCGTCGCGACCATCTGGTTGCGCGCGGCGTCGCTCACCGCGAGGATGTCGGCGATCGCCCGCTGAACCTCGGCGTGGTTCATCAGGTCCATGTGATCCACGTCGTCGCCGGGAACCGTCGTCACCTGCGGGTTCCCCAAAAGCCGCGCCGACCAGGCAGGAATGACGCCGTCGCCAGGTCCGAGCGTGTCGGCGATCGGATCGCGATACGGATCGGCGACGTAGTCCGCCGGGATGCGCGCCCAGGTCTGGCTCACGACCGTGTCGTCCTTGGCGTCGCCGCCGTCGGTCTGGACGCCGCGAATGTTCCAAAGCTTTCGCGCGACCGAGGCGTCGAGCGGTTTCGACACCGCCTTGGCCGCCTCGTGGCCGGCAGTCAGGAGGTCCCAGTCGAAGCCGTAGGACGGCGGGTAGCGGACGTAGTCCGTGTGCCCGAGCGGCCCGTCCGGCTTTCCGGGCGACGGGTTGTAAGGATCGGCGCGCTCGGTCGCGATCGCCGCGTCCATCGAGGGGTATTGGGTCAGCGCATAGCCCTGCGGATCCTCGGCGAAGGCTCTCGCGTTCGCGTCATAGGTCGGTCCGTCAAGGAACAGAAGCTCGTAGCTCGCCGGCAAGGTCGAGCCGATCCGGGTGACGGCCTCGGCGCCGTCGAGGCCCTCGACGATGTTGAGATCCGGATCGCCGACGAAGAAACGGTGCGCCTGGCCGCCATAGCCGTAGAACGGCGTGCCGACCGTGATCGCCCCCTTGAGCCGCTGCACGTACGGGTTGTCGGGCCGGTTGAGGATGTGCTTGGCGATGATGCCGCCAAAGCTGTGGCCGACGATCCAGAAATTGTCGAGCGGCGAAGGATGGCATTGAGCTACGCCCTGCTCGAAGGCCGGGAGAAGCTTTGTCAGGAAGAAATCCGCCGCTGCGGAGCCGGGGCGCCGCCAGTCCCAGCCGACGACGAACACGTCGAGCCAGTTCGCCGCGCACCAGTCGGCGAACCCGCCGTAGGGCTTGAGCGTGACGAAATCGACGTAGCCGTCCGGCAGGATGTAGCGCTGCTCGCTGTCGTCGCCGCTTTCGATCGTGAGCGCCGTCGCGCCGCCGAGCAAAAAGCCGCAGGTGAGCCACAGCGGTTCGTAGGCGAAGGGCGGACCGTCGTCGGCGGCCCGCCCCGCCCGGACAAGCTGGGAAGCGAAGCCGCCGGGAAAGAGGAAGATCGTCGTGTGCTTTTCGGACGGATTGGCGTCGTAGCGGTGGGCGAAGTCAACGATCCTCGCCTGGAGCCGGTCGAGATATTGGCTCTCCACATCCTGGCTATAAAGGCTCATCGGTGGGCTCCATGTGAAGGCTCTTTCGCCCTTCGGCGCGCGCCTTGAGCGCCGGCCTCAGCCAGGCGGCCAGCGCGCCGTCGGCCTCGGTGACGACGATCGGATCGAAATAGCGCCGCCGATCCTCCTCGGAAAGATCGGCCGGCCGTTCGAAATATTGCGGGTCGAGCGTGTCGGTCCCCGCGAGATAGGTGCGTTTGGCCGATTTCTCGGCGCGCGACCAGACAAAGCAGTGCAAATTCGCCGCGGCGATGAAGTACCAGCGGATCGGGTTCAGCGTGCCCGAACGGAAAAGCCGCCGGATCGTCTTGGCGAGCACGCCCCATCGCCCGACGACCTCCCACGGGCGTCGGAACAGCTTCTCGACGAAATCAACCAGCGCTGCCGGGTCGTCGGCGAGGTCCGCATAGGCGATCGTTTCGCCGTCGAGATCGCGCAGGCGCAGATTCGGCGCGAGCGAGCCGGCCTCGGCCTCGTCCCAGAATGCTTTCGTCCCGACAAGGGGCGCGATCACGCTCATGTAGGTCGGCATCGGCATGGTGGGATGGCGCGCGATCGTCTCGATTTGCCGCCTCATCTCGGCCGCGGTCTGCCGCCGGGGATCGAAGAGATATCCATAGGTAACCCCGATTCCGAGCGATTCCGCGTAGGCGATGTCCTCGATCACGTCGCGCCGGCCGAGGTTCTGCGTCTTGTTATGGCGACGCAAAAGCTCGCGGTCGAGCGATTCCAGCCCGATGAACAGCCCGTTGCATTTCGACCGGGCGAGCAGCCGGAGCAGCTCGCGGTCGTTCAGGACGTTCTGGGTGACGAGGGCGCCCCAGCCGCGCACATCGCGGCGCGCGCGCAAGAGCTCAGAGACTGCGAGCATGTGCGCCCGGTCGTCGGAAAAATTGTTGTCGAGCAGCAGAACCGTCGGATACCAGCGCCGGAAGCTGAAGAGGGGCGCTGACGCCGCCGCGCTGTCGAGCGCCTCAGCGAGCGCGTCGAGCCGGTAGCCCGCGTGGCCGCCGACCTCGCTCGGCATGGTGCAGAACGCACAGCGGAAGCTGCAGCCGCGCGAGGACTCGACAAGATGCATGCTCGGGCTGATTCTGTTGCGGACGAAATGCCGGTAATCGACGCGATAAGGCCGAATCGCGGTGATCGGCGAGCGGTAGATCGGCTTCAGGCGGCCGGCGAGAAAGTCGGCCGCGACCTCCGCCGCGCTTTCGACGCCGCCTGCGCAGACGACGTCAAAGAACTCGGCCGCGAATTCCGGAAACAGGGTGCAGATGCTGCCGCCGGCGGCGACGACCGCGCCGTCACGCCGGAAGTGAAACGCAAGCTGCCGCATTCGGTCGAAGTCGACCTGCAACCCGGTGAGGAAGACCAGATCGTAGCGGCGACGCGCGGACACGCCGAACGGTCCGTGCCAGTCCTCATGGTGAAGGCGGACATCGAACCCTTCCTCACCGACCAGCGACGCGATGTGAAGGCCGCTGATCGGCTGCATGACGTAACGCGACCGGCGCTTGTTGCGTCCGGGTCGCAAGTGGGCGCACACCACAAGGGCTTGCAGCTTGGCGCTGCGGCTCATAATGTTCACTTGAGCGTGCTGGGCCGCATCGAACAACACCAATCACCCCCGCTTTTTGATCGCGCTGACCCCGCTGCAGCCCGGCAGGCGATCGTAAAGCGGCCGTTCGGACGCGACAAGCAAGACAGGCGATGCCGGTGACCTTAAGTTACTCCCGTCGGCGACCTGCATTTCTGCCGCAGCGGCTGTCGCCATGACGGCTGATGGGGAAACACGTGCGCCGGATGCGTCGCCGGAACGGCGGTACCTGTCGATCATGTTCGTCGACGTGGTCGGCTTCACCCGGCTGTCCGAGGAGGTCGACCCCGAAGACCTGCTGACCATCCAGCGCCGCTACCGCCAGATCGCCCTCAATGTGACCGAACGGTTCGGCGGTTTTGTCGGCGACTTTGCCGGAGACGGCGTCCTCGTCTATTTCGGCTATCCGACCGCACGCGGCAATGATGCGGAGCGCGCGGTGCGGGCCGCGTTCGAAATGGTGTCGCAGCTCGGCGGCACGGAATTCCCGCTCGCAGACGGGGGCGTCCGCAAGCTGCAGGTGCGGATCGGCGTGCACACCGGGCTCGTTGTCGTCGGACGCGAAACGGTTCGGGCCGGCGAAACGCCCCTCGGGGTCGTCGGCGCCGCGGTCAATATCGCTTCGCGGCTGCAGAACGAGGCGCCTCCGTCGGGCGTCGTCGTCAGCGGCGAGACCTATTCGCTGGTGCATGGGCTGTTTGAGTTCGTCCCGCTCGGTTGGCGCACGCTGAAGGGGCTGACCCAGCCGATCG
Organism: uncultured Alphaproteobacteria bacterium; assembly: GCA_963822215.1. Classification (GTDB taxonomy): domain Bacteria; phylum Pseudomonadota; class Alphaproteobacteria; order Rhizobiales; family Beijerinckiaceae; genus Roseiarcus. Next base: position 302,608 of record CAWGGX010000003.1, on the reverse strand, counting down.
AAGTCTTCCATGCGATGCGGTCGCGGCCGGTCGCGCAGGCGGGCCCGGTCGAGACGCGCGCCAGGACCGGCGCCGCGATGATCGGCCGGGAGCCGGGGCTGGCGAAGCTTCTCGCTTGCTGGCGGGCAGTCTCAGCCTCCCGACGCGGCCAGATCATCGAGATCGTCGGCGACGCGGGCGTCGGCAAGACCCGCCTGGTCAACGAATTGTGCTTGCATCCGGCGATGAGCGGCGCATCGCTGATCCAAATCGCTTGCCACGAGCTGTTCGCCAATACGCCGCTCTATCCCGTGGGACAACATCTTTGGAAGCGCGCCGGTCTCACCATCGAGGATGACACGGAGACGCGGCAGCACAAGCTTGGCGAGCTTCTCGGCGAATGGAGCCTTCGCAGCGAGCTGAATGCGCTTATTCTCGCGAGCTTGCCCGGGCTCGGCTTGACCGCGCCGACGATTGAATTGATCGCCCCAACGCCGCACCTGTTCAAGCGCGCCCGGTTCGGCCTGATCGCCGAGGCCTTCCACAAGGTTGCCGCAGGCAAGCCGACGGTTCTGGCGATCGAGGATGCGCACTGGGTCGACCCCTCCACCGCCGAGCTGCTGTCGGAAATCACTGAGAGACGTGACGACGCGGCCTATCTGGTGGTGGTGACGCGGCGATCCTTCCCCAAGGGGCCGGCGCTGCCGCCGCCTGACGAAACCATTCGGCTCGAGCCGCTCCGAGAGGTCGATTGCGTGGCCCTGGCGAGGAGCCTGCCCGGCGCCCAGAGCTTGGCGGAGGAGTTGATCCGCGCCGCCTGCCATGCCGCCGAAGGCGTGCCGCTGTTCGTCGAGCAGCTGATGCGCGCCCTGGTGGACGAGCGGGCCCAGGGGATCACCCGCAACCGCAGGGGCGCCCCCTGCCCCTCCTGCTTGCTGAAATGATGTCGGAGCGTCTCGACCGACTGCCCGGCTCCCGGCGGATCGTCCAGGCGGCGGCGTGCCTCGGCCGCTCGTTCCGGCCCGAGTTTCTCGCCGCGCTCCTGCGCGAGGATCCGGCCGAGCTCGCCGAACCTCTGGAATTGCTGGTCGAGGCCGAGATCCTGCTGCCCAAGCGCCATGGCCTCGAGATCCGTTATGAATTCCGCCATGCGCTGATCCGGCGCATGGCGGACGAATCGACGCTCGATCGGGAGAGGCGCGCGTTGCACGCGCGCATGGTGGAGCTGCTCGATCGGGAGAGCGACGTCCGGACCGCGCCCGAAATGCTTGCGCATCATCAGACCGGGGCCGGCCTGTTCGGCGACGCGATCGCGAGCTGGATCGAGGCGGGCCGAAAGGCCGCCGGGCAGTCCGCTCACCACGAGGCGATCGATCACCTGAACAAGGGGCTCGGGCTTCTCGAACGGGTCCCGGACGAGACCCTCCGCCGCGGCCTAGAAATGAAGCTCCTCGCCGTGATGATCGGCTCGGTCACCATCACCCAGGGCGCGACGTCGTTCGAACTCTCGGCCCATTGCACGCGCGGGCTCGAGCTGTCGCGCGACTTCCCGACGCCGATGGTGTTTCCGTTCATCTTCGGCCAGTTCACCTTCGCTAATTGCCGGGGCCTGCGGGCGGAGGCGGAGGAGAGCGCGGACTTGTTCCTGTCGCTGTCCGAGCAGATGCGCTACGCGGCGGGCCGCGTGATCGGCCATCGCCTGAAGGGCATGCTGGCGCTCGGCGCCGGCGAACTGGTGGAGGCCAAGGCTCAGCTCGAGCGCTCCATCAGCATCGTCGCTGAGGACCGCGATGCGGGCAGTACAAGCACGTACGGGCAGAATGCGCAGGTCCATTCGCAGGCGCTGTTGAGCCAGACCCTGTTCTGCCTCGGCGACGTTGAGCAGGCGCTGCGAGTTGGCCGCGAGGCGCTGCTGGCTCTGGACGACTTGCGCCATCCGCATTCGACCGCGATCACCATCGGCTATATCGGCGGCAACGTGTTTGGTTACATCGGCGCGACCCGGCATCTGCTGCGCGAGGCGCAACGGCTGCTTGCGGTGTGCGAGCAGCACGACCTGCCCGGTTTTCGCCCGCACGCCCTTGGCTTCCTCGGCTGGGGTCTCGCCCAGAGCGGACAGAATGCGGAAGGCGTTGCGCTGATGGAGCGGGCGATCCGCGAGTTCGACGCGATCGATTACAAGCTCGCCCTCGGCGCCCACCTCGCCAACCTCGCCGACGCGCTCCGCCGCATGGGCCGCCTCGACGAAGCCAAGGCCTATTCGACCCGCGCGCTCGACAACCTCCGCGACAATAACGCCGGCTGGGCGGAGGCCGAGATCCTGCGGGTCGACGCCCTGATCGAGCATGATCTTTCGCAGGGCGACGGGACGAAAACCGCCGGGCGCCTGCAGCGCGCCGCGGAGGGAGCGCGCCGGATCGGCTCGCCGGTATTCGAGCGGCGATGTCTTTTGAGCCTCGTCGAGGTCGGCGGCGATAAGGCGGCGATAGCGAAAGCGAAAGAGCGGCTCAGCGCCCTCGCTCACCTCGACCACATGCCGGAACTTGTCGAGGCCATCATGTCCGAGGCGCGCGTCTTCGCCTGATTCGGATCGAGGCGCGTGCTGACTGAAGGGCTGTGGCCGATCGACAGACCGGCGTCCGCCGGCGCGCCCATCATTCGACGGACTATGGCGTGCGCTCTACAAACCAGGTCGGCCGCCCAGGTCGGCCGCGGCCCTCTTCCCCAAGGAGAGGCGCGACCCCCGCCATTTTGGCTCCCGAATCCAGACTTTTCAAATGTTTACGGGATCGTTCGGTTCCGTCTTCCTGCTACTGCGGAGTGAGGTCGGCAAGCAACTCGCAATCCGGGGTCGGATCGGCCTCCGCCCCCGTCTCGGGCCGATCCTGCTCGCCAAGGAAAGAGCGGACCGGCGCGATTTCGGCTCCCGGATCGAGGCTTTCCAATGGCTTGCGACGCGGTTCGGTTCCGCACGCTGCGCCGCCAACGCCGTGCGGCGGCCGAGTTCGCATGCGATCCCGACCACCCGGTCGACCGTCGCGAGGGTTTTCTCCGACGCCGCGCCGTAGGACGTGCGCGGCGCCTCGTTGAGCCGGTTGACCTGCACGGCGATGAATGCGTCGGTCGCTTCCGGGCCGCGGCGGGCGATGAGCGCGCGAATGGACTTCAGCATCCCGCGCTCGCTCACCCCCTCGCGCGCCGCGATCTCGGCCATCGACAGGCCGTCGTTCACGAGGTCCACATCCCGCCGCTCGCGCTCGGCCTTCGCTTGCCGCGCCGCGTCGCGCGCGGCGGGCGAACGGTCGAGGCGGACAACCGGTCGACTGGGGCCGGAGGGGTCGGGCACAGGGGCGGCTCTGTTTCTGTTATAGAGAATACCGTACGCCACTGTTTCCTATTTTGCAAGAGATTGTCGCTTCGCCCGAGCGCGGGCGGCCCCGCTGAGGCGGTCGAACGCCCCGAGCAAGAGGCTCGCCGATGGGCTCGTGGGATCGATTTTGCGACTTGGCGAGGGCGTTCGCGGCCGCCAGAGGGTGAACTCGGCAACCTGATACGGAACCCTACACACCCGACACGGATTGCCATCCGCTGAACGACCGCGCGCGCCTGACCGGAAGAGTTGGCGGCAGCGAACCGGACGCAGGCTTGGCGAAAGGAACACGGCGCAATTTCTCGAATGGCGGCGCGCATGGCGCCGCTCTCGGATAGGTCACCGCTTTGGCAACGCTTATGAGCAATGGGGTTGGCTTGACGCAGCGTCAGAAGCTGACACCGGAAGAACGCTTGAGGACCTTGTTAGTGCGGCTGATGGCTTTGTTAGTGCGGCTGACGGCCTTAGAAACCAACCCGCGCATCAGGAAAGCTATGACCGCTGGGTACATCCAGCCCGTGAAGCCGCCAAAGCCCGCAGCCAAGCCACTGCTCACACTGGCGATGCTGGCCGTCGACATGGAAGAGTACGAGTGCCGCCTGCGTGAGGTTGACAACGCTTAATGGGCGCCACGTGGGGTCATCGCCGAGTAGATGGGGCCGGCAACGTCCCCATCTACTCGGCGAAGGCCCCCTGTACGTCGCGAAGACATGCCAGAATACTGGCACGAAAAACAGAAGCCGATCATTCATCGGCTTTTGCTGCTCCAACGTCTGAATGCCGGCTCTCGCTTGCGTGAGAAGGGCGGCAAGCAGCACGCCATGCCCTGCCATCACAATCTCGAAACCTACTTGCACGCCTACATCGACGGCGCGGGGCTCGCGCGCGATCCGAAGGCGCTGTTGTTCCAGACCTTCAGCCGCGCGACGGGCCAGCTCACCGGCAATCCCCTGCCCCAGGCCAACGCCTATGCGATGATCCAGCGGTGTGGGCGGGCGGCCGACATCACGACCAAGATCGGCAACCACACGTTTCGGGCGACGGGCGTCACCGCCTACCTTAAGAGCGGCGGGACGCTTGAGCGCGCGGCGCAGATGGCGAACCACGCCAGCACCCGCACGACGCAGCTCTACGATCGGCGCGCCCAGGCAGTGACGCTCGACGAGGTGGAGCGGATTTTTGTCTGAGGAAGACGGCGAGACGTTGCGCTCGATTGGCCGCAGCTACAATGTGCGCGCGGCGACAATTTCACGACTGGGGAGTTCAATAGGTGTTTGAGTTAAATGATCGCGCGGCCCTTGAGAGATTGATCGCGGACAAAGTGCCGGAGAGCCTGACCCTTGACTACAAGGAATCCCGCGCTCTCAATAAGAACAACAACGGTCGAACAGAATTGGTTAAGGATGTCACCGCCTTCGCAAATTCGGCGGTGGGCCAAATTATCTATGGCATTCCCGAGAGAGACAAAGTACCACAGCCACTCGATAGCGGAGTGAATTCTAACGACATCACGCGTGAGTGGATTGAACAGTTCATCCACTCCAGATCATCCCCGCGCATCCATGGACTGAGAATTCACTCAATCGAATTGGACCCAGCTCAGCCGCAAGTAAGTATCCCCCGGCAAAGCCGGGGGCTTTAGGCCTTTAGCCGCTCAAAGCGGCTGTGTCGTCGCTGACGCGACTATTGGGGTTGTGGCCGCTCAAGGGAGCGGCGGAGGGAGGCGCTAACGCGGCTCCGAATACGTGGGCCACCTGAAGGTGGCTGTCACTTCCAGAGATTGAGTTGCTCCGGCCGCTGGTCTTCCTTCTCTTGGCTTTGGATGTATTCCCGGATCGCCTTTTCGTCACGACCGACCGTGCTCACAAAATACCCGCGCGCCCAGAAGCTTTGCCCCACGAAATTGCGCTTTCGTTCGCCGTACGTCCGCGCCAGATGGATAGCGCTCTTTCCCTTGATGTACCCGACCACGTTCGACACTGCGTATTTTGGTGGGATCGACAAAAGCATGTGAACATGGTCCGGGAGCAAATGCGCCTCTTCAACCTTCGCTTCCTTCTGAGCCGCGAGCTGACGAAAAACCTCGCCCAGCGGTTTCCTCAGCTCCTGAAACAGGAGTTTGCGCCGATATTTTGGGATGAAAACCACATGAAATTTGCAGTCCCACGTCGTGTGGTTTAGCGTCTCGTACTCGTCCATCGGTCCGGTTCCTTTCGTGTGAGTGGCTGCTCACGACCGAACCGGACCGGGGGACCCCCCGAAACGTCAATCTGCTACTGCCACCCCGGCAAAGCCGGGGGATCTCCTTTGGACTTTAGTCGCCTACGTAATTACAATTCCTCAAGCCACCTCGCTCGCACCTCACCAAAATACGGAAGATTGTAAATACTACCGTCGATTCGAATTTCAATCTGTGCCGATGTACGACTACGAAATTAGAGATATTCTTCGTAGGGCGACAACTCCAGAGCTTTGGATCGATTTTACCTTTGACAATGGAAAAGAGCACACTGTTTTATTTGATCTTAGCACGGGGGTCTCGCATCCAATTGCTCTGCGGGCGTCGATTGGCAACAAGTCAAAAGAACCAGCGCTGTACGCCGTAATAACTATATATATTGATGATGTACTTAATCCAATGTGTCCGCTTGGATTTACCGAAGTTCACGGCAGGTTACCATATCGAGGTCATAGTTTGAAAATGTTTAGTATTAACTGGGGTATACCTAAAAATATGCTAATCTTCAAAGAAAACATGTTCGACGTAACAAAGACGACGTTGTCAGTAGATGCTACGTCAGGTCGGATTCCTGAGTTTTATATTGGATATGACATTTCTGCACCTGGATTTTCCGTGGCTAAGAGACTTTCTATTAGTCACTGATCACACGACACCCTGCATATCATTGAAACGGAGGAGGACACCTAGAGGTCAACGTGGAATCTTCCCCAAAGAGCACTTTAAGAGAATTCTGACCTTGTATCAGCGGGTTGCGCAAACCAGATCGGGCGGCTGTTGGGCTTCGGAGCGACAACATCGGCCTTTTTGTTGCGAAGCCCGGTTGCTAAATTGGCTAGGCCGACACGACAAGGCTCAGCGTGCTTTGTCGGGAAGATTCCACGATGACCCTTGTGGGGATCAACCCCCGCGAAGGGACCCGGACGAGCGGCCCCCGGATCAAAGTCCTGGGGTCGGCGCCGAGGACGAGCCAGGCAGTCGCATGAGATGCGTGAAGTCCCTCGCCCCGTCTACGGGGAGAGGGTTAGGACAACCACAACGATAAGTGAATTGGGATTGGCCGTGAATGGCCATGCGACCTTTTGACTCGGTTGTGGGCGATTCCTCGGCGCGGCGCGGCGCGCTAGCAGCGATTGGATGATCGATTGGCGGGCGATTCGGCAACGTTGGGAAGCGGACGGTTCGAAACGGGACGAACGCGGTCGCCGGTTGTTTGCGGCAAGCGAGACGCGCGCCGCCGGATGGGGTGGTCTGGCGGTCGTGTCAAGCGTCACGGGTCTGGCGCGCAGCACCATCGGACGTGGACTGAAGGAGCTCGATGCGCCGCCACTTGCTCCTGGCCGAGTTCGCCGTGAAGGCGGCGGCCCTCGATCATTGACCGAAACGGACGCAACGCTGCTCGATGATCTCGAGCGCCTCGTTGAGCCGGCGACGCTGGGCGACCCGGCCCGCCCGCTGCTGTGGGTATCGAAGAGTCTCGACAAGCTGGCGTCCGCGCTTGTCGCCATGGGCCACTCGATCAGCCCCAACAGCGTGCGCAAGCTGCTCATCGAGATCGGTTTCTCACGGCAGGTCAACCGGAAAGCCGACGAGGGTTCGAGCCACCCCGATCGCAATGCGCAGTTTGAATACATCAACGCCGAAGTCCTTGCGGCTCAGGCGGCTGGCCAGCCCGTCATTTCCGTGGATACGAAGAAAAAGGAACTGGTCGGCAATTACCGCAACGCCGGCGGCGACTGGCGGCCGAAGGGTGATCCCAAACGCGTGAAAGTGCACGACTTCGAGGACAAGAAGCTCGGCAAGGTCGCGCCCTATGGCGTTTATGATATTGCCGCTGATGCGGGTTGGGTCAGCCTCGGCATCACCTGCGACACGGCCGAGTTCGCGGTCGCCTCTATTCGCACTTGGCTCGAAAGGATCGGCCAGGCGCGCTATCCGAAGGCAGGCGAGCTGACGATCACGGCAGATTGCGGCGGCTCGAACGGCTCACGTGTGCGGCTTTGGAAAGTCGAGCTGCAGAAGCTCGCGGACGAGACCGGCCTTACGATCAAGGTCCGGCACTATCCGCCAGGCACATCGAAATGGAACAAGATCGAGCACCGCCTGTTCTGCCGCATCACGCAGAATTGGCGCGGCCGGCCGCTCACAGACCACGCCACCATCATCGACCTCATCGCGGCGACAAGCACCAAGACAGGGCTCAAAGTCGAGAGCGCCCTCGACACGAGGATCTACGAGAAAGGCATAAGGGTCACCAAGGCCGAGATGGAACACCTCGACATCCGCGGCGATGCGTTCCATCCCGAATGGAACTACTCGGTTGTTCCCCGGCAACCAAAATCGTAGCGTTTATCGTTGCGGTCGTCCTTAGGGTGAGGGGCCTGGGCGATTGGCCGTCAAGGAATACCATGCGCGGAATCCGGATCCTCGAAACGCGGAGGGCCCGATCTTTACGAGAAGATCAACCGCGGGCGGAGGCGTCGCTATGGCAAGCGCTGCGCGGTCGCGCGCTTTGCGGGTTCAAGTTTGTTCGCCAGGAGCCGATAGGGCCGTAGTTTGTCGATTTTGCGCGCCGCGAGGCCAAACTGGTCGTGGAGGTTGATGGCGCGACTCATTCCACCGACGAGGAATTGAGCCACGACGCGCGGAGAACGGCATTCCTTCGCGAACAGGGCTATCGCATCGTTCGCTTCGTCAATGATGACGTTTACCGGAATCTTGGCGGGGTGCTTGAGACGATTCTGGCGGAGCTTGGAGTAAGGCATGCTGACAAAGCCAGTGGAAATCCACTCTCCGCAAAGCCCGCCGACAAACAAGCGTCTTCACATCCCCGATGCGGAGAAAGGGAAAGGTGAAGGGTGGCGATTGTCCGCCTCGGCTTGTCGCCCAGCCCCTCATCCCGGCCTTCTCCCCGCAAGCGGGAGAAGGGGCGCGATCCCGACCTTGGCGTTAATTCCCTCTCCCGTTCACGGTGCCCTGCCAAAGGCGGCGAAAGACGCCCGTCATTCAACGCCCTCCGGGTCGCCCGCTCGCTTCGCGGACGAGAGAAGGCACGCGGCGGCCCAAAACTCGGAAGAAAAATCAACCCGACCGACGTTGATTCGAGCCATCGGCGATGGAAACGTCAGCCTTCAGCCCCCCTCCTGCCGCCAGCGGCGGACGATCGCGGCTTCGGGCGGGTCCTCGGCGATTGTCGTGCGGCGGCCAAGCGAGATTTCGCCGGCAGCGCCGTCGAGGGCGATCCGGTCGCCCTCCCGCACCGGCCGCTCTCCGAGCGAGGCCGCGCCGCGCGCCTCGTCGATGACGAGCGAGCGGCAGCCGACCAGGCAGACCTTGCCCATCTGGCGCGCGACGACGGCGGCGTGGGCGGTGCGTCCCCCAACCGCGGTGAGAACGCCGTCGGCGGCGGCGAAGCCGGCCACGTCCTCGGTCGAGGTGTCGCGCCGGATCAGGATCGCCGGCTCGCCCCGCTTGGCGACCTCGCTCGCGCGGGCGCTGGTGAAGCAGGCGCGCCCGCAGGCGACGCCGGGCGAGGCGACCGTCGCCCGCGCCGCGGGCTCGGCGGATTCGGCGAAACGCGCGACGCGCGCGGCGGCGAGGTCGACGCCAGCCAGGCGCTCGAGCGCCTCCTTGCGGTCGATCAGGCCCTCGTCCACCATATCGACGGCGATCTTGAGGGCGGCGCGAGGCGTCCGCTTGGCGGTGCGCGTCTGCAGGAACCAGAGCTGGCCGCGCTCGACGGTAAACTCCATGTCCTGCGCGTCGCGACAGGCCGTTTCAAGCGTGCGCGCGCCCTCCGCGAGGCGTCGCGCCACCTCCGGCATGCGGCGGGCGAGCAGGGCCGCGTCTCCCGGCGAACGCCGGCCGGACACGACGTCCTCGCCTTGGGCGTCGGCGAGAAAATCGACATAGAGCGTCTTCTCGCCCGTCGCCGGGTCGCGCGAGAACGCCACGCCCGCTCCGGAATCTCCGCCCGAATTGCCGAACGCCATCGCCTGAACGGTGACGGCGGTGCCCTTCAGGTCTTCGAGGCCGTTGAGCCGCCGGTACGCGCGGGCGCGCTCGCCTTCCCAGGACCGGTAGACGGCCTCGGCCGCCTCGGCGATCTGCTCGATCGGGTCCTCGGGCGGCGCGTGGCCGAGGCGGACGGCGAGCGCCAGAAACTGTTCAGTGAGACGTTCGAGCGCCTCCGAATCGAGCCCGGCCTCGTTGGCGACGCCCTCGGACCGCGCCGTCTCGGCGACGAGCGCGGAGAACCCGCCGGGCGCGACGCCGCCCACGACCTCGGCGTATCCTTGGATGAAGCGCCGCCGGCTGTCGAAGGCCATGCGGGGATTGCCGGTGAGGCGGATGAGGCCGTGGACGCTCACCGCATTCATGCCGACATTGAGGATTGTATCGAGCATCCCGGGCATCGACCGCTCCGCCCCCGAGCGCACAGAGACGAACAGCGGCGCGCGGCCGTCGCCGAGGCGGCGCTTCATCGTCTGCTCCAGCCAGCCGATGCCCGCGACCAGGCCTTTGCGCAGGGCCTTCATCGCCGCGTCCTCGCCCGCTGTCACGCCGGCGCAGAGGCTGGTCGGCAGGACGAAGGCCGGCGGGACCGGCAGACGGAGCGCCGAAAGTCGCGCTAACTCCGCCGCCTTCGAGCCGACGTCGGCGGCGAGAATCGGGCCCGGCGAGCCGGCCGGGCCGATGAAGACGGGTTCGAAGCGGGGGCCGCTCATGTCGACAATCCCTGCAGCACGCGATTGCGCAGCGAAATCGCCGCATGGGCGAGGCGGTCCGTCGCCTCCTCAAGCGTCTGCGCGATCTCGACGCCGAGCACCAGGGCGCGCGCGTCGCTGGCCGGCGCGGGCGCGCGCATGATGGCGCCGATCGCCGCCCGCTCAGAGGCGTCGGCGTCGCGTTCGGCGTCGATCACGGCATCGACGCACTGGAGCGCGAAAGCGGCGTCGGCGCGCGCCCCCTCGGGAATTTGCGTGGCCGCCTCGACTGCACGGACGAGTTCGGCGGCGCAGTGGCGCGCGACGCCCGCAAGCTCGCCGAGCGGGGCCCCGAGCGCGTCCGTCGATGCGTCGTCGGGCGCGAGGCTGATCAGGAACGCCGCCTCGTCGAAGCAGTCGGTCGTGTTCTCGACCTGGTCGATCAACGACAGGAGGTCGTCGGCGTTGCGCACCCGGGCGAAAATCTCGCGCGCGGCGATGGTCAGGCTGTCGCCCTTGCCCTCGATCTGCTTGGCGCGCTTGGCGAGCGACTTGCGTTCGGCGAGCGCGGCGAGCCCATGCGGCTCGAAGGCGGTCTCGATCGCCCCGGCGAGCGTGCGGGTGAGGCCGAGGTGGCGCAACACGACGGCCAGGAGCTCGCTCTCGGCGGTGTCGAGCCGCTGCGACAGATCCGCCTGGATCTCGTCGCGGATGAACCGGGTCGAGCGCCCGTCCCGGAGGCCCTCGCTCGCCAGATGCAGGACGTTGCGCAGGAAGGCGGCGCATTCGCTCTCGCCGAGCGCCGTCGCGAGCGGCACGCCATAAGGGATGCGACCGGCGGCGGCGCGCCGCACCGTCTCGAACACCAGATCAGCCCCGCCGAGCTCGAGGAAGCCGCGGTGTCCGTCCTCGCGCTCGGCCGCCCCGATGAGGAGGGCGATCGCCTCGTCCTTGGAGACGAAGGCCTGCAGCGCCTTGCGCGCCTTGTTCCAGTCGATCAGGAACACCAGCCGCGAGCCGAGGACGGCGAGGAACCGGTCGAGGTCGTCAGGGCCGCGAGCGTGATAGACGCCGTTGAGAAGGTAGAAGACCGCGCCCTTGGCGAGATCGCGATCCTGGCTCTCGGCGAGCGGGCTCCAGTCGACGCCCTGCCCCGCGAACAGAGTCATGAAGAACTTCGCCCGGATGCGATGGACGTCGGTGTAGGTCGTCGTGACGTCGAGGCCGTCGACGTGGATGACGATGACATGCGCGTCGGTCGTGCCGATGTCGTTCTGGATTGTCAGGCGCGAGCCGGCGCGGCCGGCGGTCGTGGCGAGGCCCGGATGGCCGAAGGCGAGCGGCGCCGTCCGGTTGAGGCCGGACATGAAGGCGCGTACGCGGGCGCGGTCCGACTCGTCGAGGCCGTGTACGCGCGCGCCGTCGATCGTCTCGACCGCAGTTGCGGCGGCGACCTCATTCAGCGCCCGGTGCAGGTCCATGACCAGGAGATGCAGGCTGTCCCGCCCACCGCGCCGGGCGGAGGCGAGGTCGGCCACCTGCGCGTGGGCGATCCGGTCGCCCTCGAAGTCGGGCAGCGCCGCAAGCATCGCCTCGACGCGCGCCTTCAGCGCCTCGGCGCCTTTGGCCTCAGCGACCTCGACCGGCCGCAGCATCGTTGCGAGGTCGGCCGCAAGCCCAGCCGCCAGCGCCTCGCCGCCCGGGGTGAAGAAGGCGCCGTCGTCGATCGCCCGCGCGCCCGGGACCGTCGCGACGAACGCCGGATCGTCAAGGCCGACGCCGCTGAGCTCGCGCTCCATCGACGCTGCCTGCCGGCCCGGGCGGGTCACCTGGGCGGAGGCCTCCTGCAGAAGGGTCAGGCGGACCTTCAGCCGGTCGTTGGCCGCGAGCCCCGCCTCGATCAGGCCGGGCAGCAGGACCGCGCCCTCACCGAGCCGCTCGACGATCTCGATCTTTGCGACCATAGCCCCTCCTCAGGCGGTTTCGCGCCGCCCGCCCCTATTCGTCGCGCCAGAACCGCCCGACCTCGACGAAGCGGCGCCAGGCTTTTCTCAGCGCGTCCGGGTCGCCCTCGCTTGCGCGCGCGCACCAGCCGGTCGCCAACCCGGCGGCATAAGCGGCGGTGGCGCTCCGGGGGGATCCCAGCGCCTTGACGAGGCTGAGCGCGATCACCGCGTCGTTGAGCTCGCCGAGCCGATCCTGAAGGTCGGCGGTCCCGCGGGCGTAACGCTCGACGGCCGATCTCGGGTGGAAAAGGCCGCCGAAGAAGTCGGTCGCATAGCGCATGTGCTTCATGGCGATGCGCAGGGCGTGACGGGCCTTCGGCTCGAGCGAGCGGAAATGCCGGCCGCGCCGCGTGACCTTGCGGTGGAGCGCTTCCAGCCAACGCTGAGCGAAGGCCGCGATCGGCTCGTCGAGCGCGGCGAGCGTCTCTTCGCCGGCGCCCTCCCGCCAGCCGCGGCTGGCGGCAAGGCGTTCGAGCCGCAGGGCGAAACGCGCAATTGACGGGTCGCGGGCGAGCCGCGCCACGGCCGCGTGGGCCGCGGCCGCCTTCGCCTCGGCCGCCGCGACGAGGCCATCGAAGCCGGGCTCGCCGGCGAAGCGCCCGAGCCCGTCGCCGTCGCCGAGGCGCCCGACGAACACATCCCAGTCGCGCGCCCCGCCGAGCTGCGTCGCGATCCGCCTCGATTCCACGCGCAACGCCTCGAATTCCGGACACGGGAAGGCGCGGCCGAACAGGCCCAGCGCCGACCGCAGCCGGCGCATCGCGACGCGCATCTGATGCACCGCCTCGACCGCGTCGCCCGCCTCCAGCGCCGGCGCGTTGCCGAGGAAATGCGCAAGCCCGTTGCGCAGGATTGCGGCGATCGCAGCGTCGAGCGACATATCCCGCCGGAGCGCCGGATCTTCGGCATAAACCGGCTCCGGCGGCTCGCCCGTGAGCAGCGCATGCGCGCGCTCGGCCTTGCTCATCAGCCCGAGGCGCAGCGGAAAGGCCGCGACGAGGTCGAGTCCGAGCGCGAACAGGGCCGAGGGCGGCCCCGACTTGAGCTCGAGCTCGATCTCCGCGGCCGGCGCGCGCTTGTCTCCCGCGAACAGGAACCCCTGATCGAAGGCGACCTCGATCGACGCTCCGTTAGCATTGACAGTGCGCGCCGCCCGGCGAATCTCGGAGCCGAATCTCGGCGCCAGCGGCCGCCCGCTGGTCAGGTCCGTGACTTCGCGCGCCGCGGCCTTGTCGAACAGCGAGAGGTCCGGCTCGCCGGACGTACACGCCGTTTCGATCTCCTCGCGCTCGAAGGCGCCCCCGTTGGCGGCGGCGCGCTTGAGGCCCATCACCCAGCCGTCCTTCGACCAACGCACCCGCAGCGCGACGCGGGCCTGCGACAGATCGCCCGCCTCGGTGTCGAAATAGACCGTCCTCAGCTTTCGCCACCCGGGCGGGCCCATGTCCCCGCCGAGCAGCGGCGACGCCAGGGCCGCCTTCAGCGTCTTGCGATTGGCGATGAACTTGAGTTCGCGCTCGGCGCCGGCTTCGGCCGCGGCGCCGTCCTCGCCCTGGGTTTCGCCCGTCATGATCCGCCTCGTACCGGCGCCCGCCGAGGCGTCGGCCGGATGTCTGAACACACTCCCATCCTAGGCGATCGCCCCTCCGCGCGCTTGAGGCAAATCAATGCGCCCCACGGGGCTGATCATGCCCGAGGGCGATCTCGACCGGGGCTTGCTTTCCTGATCCTCTAGTCCATCGATTCCTTGAAACTTCGCGCCGGCGGCGCTGGCCCCTCGCGTCCGAAATGTTGGGGTTCCATCGGCGGGATATGATCGAGTTTTGCAAGCGCTTGACGAGGGTGGGATGACTTGCGGTTCGCGCGCACCCTGAATGGACGCAACTCCTGGGGGCGAACGCTCCGAAGGCCGCCACCTTCATGCGCGACTATCCGCCTTCCAAAAACCGAAGAGGCTGCGCGCCCGGGAAGCCGATTCGGCTCAGAATCGTCTCGCGCTCGGGTCCGCCGCCGCCGATCCGAATTCCCTGCTAGCAGGGAATTTTCTTGCGCCGCGGTCGGCGCTCCGTTCCACAAAGCCTTGCAATGTCATGGCGTTGTCGGCTTTGCAACCCACCGCGTGCAGTCCGGATCGGGCGCGGAACAGGGAATTTTCAACGTCCGGAACAGGTCGTTATCAGGCGCTTTCGGAACGTAACAGGGAAAGAACAGGCGGACGAAAACCGGGCGCGACATCGGGCGCGGTCGGGTTGTACGGCGCGGCCAGGATTCTCTTCCCCAACCGCGGAGGCTTGCCCTTGCGAGCGGTCCGATGAGAGCGCGCTGCGCCGCTCGTGCGAAAACCATCTTGTTCTGGTCCATCGATTCCTTGGAAGCTTCCCGCTGGCGGCCCTGACCTCTCGGGTCCGAAATGTTGGGGTTCCATCGGCGGGATATGATTCGAATTCTGGAAACGCTTCACCTAGACGGGCCTCGGCCGACCCCGGACTCCAGCCTCGCGATGCGTGTTTTGCGGAGGACCAAAAGCCAGCATGTGATAACATTGACTCGCGCCGTCTGGCCCTCGCCCTGCCGCTTCGCGGCTTCCCTCTGCCGGGGGAGAAGGTTGGGGCCGGGCTCGCTCTGGCGCCGGCCGCCGACCCACCCTAAATATCCCGCATGCGACCAAAGGAGTAAGCCGGATGTCTGAATCGTCAGCGCTCTGGGACCTGCTCGGCCAGGCCGCCGAGCCGTCCATCTCGAAGGCGCTTGAGGCGGCGGTCGCCTCCGACCCCGACCGGGCCCTGAGTCGTATCAATCCGCTCGTCTTCGCCGCCGAGCGCGGCCTCGACGAGGAGGCGACGATTGGCGCGCTCATCCATGCAGCCCGGCTCGGACTGTTCGACATGTCCTGGAACGTGCTGTGTCCCGGCTGCGGCGGCGTGCTCGAAGCCGGGGCCGCGCTAAAGGCGCTGAACAAGCACAAGTATTTCTGCGCATTCTGCGTCGCCGACGTCGAACCGGACCTCGATCGGCTGACCGAAGTCACGTTCACCGTCAATCCGCGCGTCCGGCGCATTGCCGCGCACGATCCGGACTCGCTGCCGCTCGCCGAATACATGCGCCAGATCTTTTGGGGTTCGGGCGCCGACCTGCCCGAGGACATGGAGGGGGCGCTCGCGCAAGTGACGCTCGACGCCATGGAACTCCCCTCGGGCGAGAAGGCCGCGATGTCGCTGACGCTGCCGGAAGGCTTCATCATCGCGTTCGATCCGGTGACCCATGCGACGATGTTTCTCGATGTGAAGGGCGAGCCGACCCGCGACCGTCGAAACCTTTCGCTGGTGTTCGCCGACGCGCACGCCCACAGCGGCACGACCTCCCTGCAGCCGGGTCCTGCGCGAATTGCGTTCGAGAACAAATCCACCCGCCGCACCCTGCCCGGACTGTGGCTCAATGGACACGAACTCGAGACGCTCTCCGAGAGGCGGCGGCCATTTCTCACCGCGACCAGACTCCTCAGCAATCAAACGTTCCGCGATCTTTACCGCAGCGGCACGTTCGATCCCGACCAGAGGTTCAAGATCACCAGCCTGACGATTCTGTTCACCGACCTCAGGGGCTCGACCGCGCTCTACGACCGGGTTGGCGATCTGGCGGCCTTCGATCTCGTGCGCAGCCATTTCGGCGAGCTGATCGCCGCCGTGGCGGCGGAGGGCGGCGCCGTGGTGAAGACGATCGGGGACGCGGTGATGGCGACGTTCCCGTCGCCGGACCGGGCGCTTCGTTCCGCCATGCGGATGCGGGAGGCGATGCGCAAAATCAACGTCGAGCGCGGCAGCGACGACCTCGCGCTCAACATCGGGCTGCACGAAGGCCCGTGCCTGGCGGTGATGCTCGACGACCGTCAGGATTATTTCGGGCAGACCGTCAACATTGCAGCCCGGGTCCAGGGCCTCGCCGAACCGGCGGCGGTGCTTGCGACGAAGCCGATCGTGGAAAGCCCGGCGACGGCGCGTCTCCTCAGCGAGGCGGGCTATCGCATGACCTCGCGCCTGTTGAATTTGCGCGGCGTCAGCGAGGCGTTCCAGATCTACGAGATCCGGGAGAACGAACAGCGCGCGGCCGCGTGAATTGGGTCGCGCCACGGGATTCCGGTTTCGCAGGCGGTCCGCAGTCGACCCGGACGGGTCTGGCGCGGCTCGTACGCCGAATCTGGTGAGCAACGTATAAGATCCTCGCGCGCGCCGATCCCTTACGACGCGCTCGGGTCGCTTCCATCACGCCGAGAGGGAGAAGGCGACTCGGGGACGGCGAGGCTCCGCGCCGCTTCCGACACCACGCTGAGCTGCCGCAGAACTCCGTCGAGAAGGCTCTCGATCTGCGAATTTTGCGGCAGCGCATCGACGACGCCCGCCGCCGGCGCCTGTCCGTGCTCGATCGCGTCCGCGGCGGCGTCGGCCGTGGCTTGAAGATACGGGCGCATAGTGGCGACGCGCGCCGTCGCCTTCGGCGCCTTCGGGGACTGCGTGATCAGCGCGGCAATGCCGGCAAGTCTCCGCGCGGCCGCGGCGATCGCCATAGCGGCTGCAATCTGATCGGACGGGTAGCGCCGCGGTTCCTCCGTCGCCCTGCGCAACGACGCTTCGGCGTTATTTCCGGCCAGGCCTGCCTGTCGCCGAGCGTCATCGGCCTGCCGCATGGTCCCGTTTCCGAGCCATGCATCAAGCGCGGTTACCAGGAAGCGTCCGTTGCCACGCAGGTCGTCGGCAAGATGGCGGCGCAGAAAGTGAGCCTCCCAGCTCGGCCATAGCACGAAGGTCGCCAGCATGCCGATCGTCGCCCCGACCAGATTGTCCAGCATCCGCAGCTCGCCGAGCGCGGGCGACAGCACCCCGCCGTCGGCCACGAGCTCCGTTATGAGAATGAAAAGCGGCGTTATGCAGACGATGTAAACTCCGTAGCTGACGCCGCGGAACGCCATCGACAGCAGGCTGAGCGGGATCACGATGATGATGATCTCGGAGGGTCCGTGCAGGAAAGCGGCGGCGCCGACCGCGATGACGCCGCCAAGCACGGTGCCGCTGACGCGCTGGATCGCCCGCTGCCAGGTGGCCGACGGGTACGCCTGCAGGATGATCACCGCGGTGATGGTGATCCAGTATCCCATCTCGATGCGCAGGCGTTTGGTCAGCATGGTGAGGGCCGCGCCGGTCAGGGCGAAGCGCGCGGCGTGGCGCAGCGACAGGGAATCGCTCGTGAGGTTGTCGCGCAATTGGCGGAGCCGGCCGGCCGGTTGAAACCCGTCGCAATCCAGCTCGGCGCCGGCGCCGGCCCGGTCCGAAGGCGCGGCCAGGCGCCGCTCAGCGGCGTCGATCCAGCCGTCCGCGGAACGCAGCGCGCCAGCAAGGGCGTCGTCCCCCGCCGGCGCCGGCGCGGGAACGACGGCGATTCGGCCGCCATCGGCTAACGTCGCGGCGATTGCGCCCAGGCGATCCGCCAGCACGTTCAGATTCAGCGCCTCGGCTGGCCGCCCAGCGTCCAGGCCCTCGCGGACCGCGAGCAGGGCGCGCAGGACGCCTTCCGCATCGCCAAGCAGCAGGCTGAAGCGTTGCGTTTCGATTCTGCCGCCGAACCACTGGTTGTGCGCGGAAACCAGCGTGAGTCGGGCGTGCTCGATCGCCTCTCGCACCGCGCCGCGTCGCTGCTGCGGCGGTCCGACACGGGCCAGATCGCGCACAAAGACGGCTTCCGCCCGAAAGACTGCTGCGAGCGCCGCGTGCAGAGGCGCCTCGGGGCGGCGGCGGCCTATGCAGAATGCGAGCAACAGCCCCCAGAGGCCGCCGCCCGTGGTCAGTGCGGTCATCTCCGCCGCCGCGGCCGCCGAGGAAGGATGGTTGGCCCCAATAGCGATCAGCGTCGCAATGGCGACCAGGTTGCCGGCGAGGCCGGCGGCATCGCCCCAGGCCCGTGTCAGGACCGCCCCCAGGCACCACGCCAGCGCGAAGGCGCCCGACGGCCAGACGTAGGGTCGCAGAAGGACGGCGACCGAGCAGCCGACGGCGCTGCCGACGATGAAGGCGCCAATGGTGTCAAGGCGGCTGCTCGGCGGCCAGCCGGGATCGACCAGGGCGACCCAGAAACCGATCGGGCGGCCCAGGACAGCGCCGGGTAGTCGAACCACTCGGCGGCAAGAAGGGGGCCGCAGCACCCCACCGCGCCCCTTATCCCGCGCGCCAAGCTCCAGCCGTTCGGATCGAACGCCGCCAGAGCGCGCACAAGGCTTCCGAGCGCGGTCATCGATCGCTCTTTCTCGTCATGCGCGTGTATAAGCGCACAGGAACTGCCCGGCCAGAGTTGGCGTAGGGATCGCAGGCGCGCCGGAGGAATGCGTGGTGAAGACGATCGCGTATGTCTCGAATTCCGAAAGCAAGGACGTCTTCGCTTTCGACATGGATCCGGAAAGCGGCGCGCTGAGCCTGATCGAGCGTGTGCCTGTGCCCGGCGGCGAGTTCCCGTCGCCGACCAGCTTGCCATTGGCGGTCAGCCCCGACCGCAGGTGTCTCTATGCGGCGCTGCGCAGCCCGCCGGACGCGGTCTCCGGCTTCAGCATCGATCCGTCGAGCGGCAGGTTATCACATCTCGCCACAACGCCCCTGCTCTGCGCCATGGCCTATATTGTCACCGACCGCACTGGCCGCTTCCTGCTGGCGGCGTCCTATACGGACGCCAAGCTCGCGATCTATCCGATCGATTCCGCTGGACGAATCGACAGGCGCCCTACGCAGGTCATCCCGACCGGTCCGCACGCACATTGCATCGTGGTCGATGCGGCGAACCGGTTCGCTTACGGCGCCGTGCTTGGCGCCGATCACGTAATGCAGTTCATTTTGGATCCCGACACGGGAACGTTCGCGCCGAATGCGCCACCGACGGTGGCGACGCGCGCTCGATCGGGACCGCGGCATCTCGCATTCCATCCGAGCGGTCGGTTCATCTACCTGCTCAACCAAACCGACGCGACCATCGTCGCCTATCGAATTGAGCCGGGATCGGGCGGACTGTCGGAGATTGAGACCGTGGCGACGCTGCCGGCGCATTTCCTCGGAGAAGCCAACGCCGCCGACATTCATGTAACGCCTGACGGACGGTTTCTCTATGTCAGCGAGCGGCAGACCAGCACGTTGACCGGGTTCCGGATTGACGCGGCGAACGGCTTTCTGGCGCCGATCGGGCGTTGGAACACCGAAACCACGCCACGCGGCTTTTCCATCGACCC
This sequence comes from uncultured Alphaproteobacteria bacterium, assembly GCA_963822215.1. Taxonomy (GTDB): domain Bacteria; phylum Pseudomonadota; class Alphaproteobacteria; order Rhizobiales; family Beijerinckiaceae; genus Roseiarcus. Next base: position 283,050 of record CAWGGX010000003.1, on the reverse strand, counting down.
GCGCGGTCGGTTCCTGCTCGCAGCCGGGCTGGATTCGGACCGGCTGAGCGTACATGCGATCGATCCGGAGGACGGCAGCCTGACGCTGCGGGCGCAGTATCCAGTGGGCGGCATGCCCAACTGGGTGGAAATCGTCGATCTGCCCTAATATCGGCCTGCACAAAGGCCCGTGCCTGGCGGTGATGCTCGACGACCGTCAGGATTATTTCGGACAGACCGTCAACATTGCGGCCCGGGTCCAGGGCCTCGCCGAACCGGCGGCGCCTGCGACGAAGCCGATCGTGGAAAGCCCAGCAACTGCGCGTCTCCTGCGCGACGCGGGCTATCGCATGACGTCGCGTCTGTTGAAGTTGCGCAGCGTCAGCGAGGCGTTCCAGATCTACGAGATCCGGGAGAAGGGGGATTCGCGCCCGCCGACTTTGAGGCAGGGCTCTGCCCTCCTGAACGCTGAGCGTCCCCCGGCAAAAAGCAACCGGCCGGCCGCGGGGACGGCCGGCCGGCATGTTTCAATCCTTGCTGCCTTAGGTCTTCGGCGGCGTGAACGACTCGGCGGCTTTCTTCGCCGCCTCCTGTCCGAGCGCGGCCAGCTCCTTCGCCTGATCGGTGATGGCGGTGGCCCGCTCGCGCAGATGCGTGCTCATGAATTCGACGAACTCGGACGGCGAGCGCGGCTGCATCAACTTTTGCGCGAACTGCATGTTGGCCGTCGCGTTTTCCTGGACAAGATGCAGGAGCTTGGTCTGATACTCCTGCAGCGCTTTGAATGAGCCCGAGAAGGCCCCGCCGTACAGGCTCGCGGCGCTAGCGAACTGGGACGCCACCTGCTCGCCGATTTTGGACGCCGGGTTTTCGTTGTCAGCCATTTGTCTTTCCTCCCTTATGGGGTTGACCGTTCACACACAGAGTCGGCGGACGCTCAGCGCTCGACGCACATCGCGACGCCCATCCCTCCGCCGACGCAAAGGGTGGCGAGGCCCTTCTTGGCGTCGCGCTTCTGCAACTCGTACAGGAGGGTTGTCAGGATGCGCGCGCCCGATGCGCCGATCGGATGGCCAAGGGCGATCGCGCCGCCATTGACGTTGACCTTCGACGTATTCCAGCCGAGCTCCTTGTTGACGGCGCATGCCTGCGCGGCGAACGCCTCGTTCGCCTCGATCAGGTCGAGGTCGCCAACCTTCCAGCCTGCGCGCTCGAGCGCCTTGCGGGAAGCCGGGATGGGGCCGGTGCCCATGATCGCCGGATCGACGCCGGCGGTGGCGAAGGAGGCGATGCGCGCCAGCGGCTTGAGGCCGCGCTTCTGAGCCTCCGCGGCGCTCATCACGATCAGGACGGCCGCGCCGTCGTTGATGCCCGAGGCGTTGCCTGCCGTGACGGTGCCCTCCTTGTTGAAGGCGGGGCGGAGCTTCTTCATGCCGTCGAGCGTGGCGTCGTGGCGAATGAACTCGTCGTCGGAGACGACCACGTCACCCTTCTTGGACTTGATCGTCACCGGAACGATCTCGTCCTTGAACTTGCCGGCCTTCTGCGCCGCGCTTGCCTTCTGCTGCGAGGCGAGGGCGAACTCGTCCTGCTGGTCGCGGGTGATCTGGAACTTCTGCGCGACGTTCTCGGCGGTGACGCCCATGTGATAGCCGTGGAACGCGTCGAACAAGCCGTCCCTCAGCAGGGTGTCGACGAACTCGACGGAGCCCATCTTGGTGCCGCCGCGCAGATAGGACGCGTGCTGGGAGGTGCTCATGCTCTCCATGCCGCCGGCAGCGACGATCGCGCTTTCGCCGCTCTTGATCTGCTGGGCCGCGAGCGCCACCGAACGGAGGCCCGAGCCGCAGAGCTGGTTGATGCCGAAGGCGGTCTTGTCGTCGGGAAGGCCGCCCGCGCGTCCGGCCTGTCGGGCGGGATTCTGCCCCTCGCCGGCGGACAGGATCTGGCCGAGGATCAATTCGTCGATGTCGGCGGCCGAGATTCCGGCGCGCTCGACGGCGCTCTTGAATGCGACGGCGGCAAGTTCATGCGCGCGAAGCGAGCCTAGCGCGCCGTTGAAGTTGCCAACGGGCGTGCGCGCCGCGGATACGATGACGATGTCATTCATGATGGGTCTCTCTTCTCTCTCCCTGGGGATGCGCCGTCAGGCCATATTGTGAAGGCCGCCGTCAACGTAAATCGTGTCGCCGGTCATGCCCGATGAGGCGCCGCCTACCAGGAACGCTACCACGCGGCCGACCTCGGCGATATCCACCAAACGTTGCGCAGGCGCTCGTTCCTGCGCCATTTGGACGAGCTCGTCGAAATGCGAGATGCCGCTCGCGGCGCGGGTCTTGAGCGGCCCGGGGGATACGGCGAACACGCGCACGCCGCGTGGGCCGAGCTCGGCGGCCATGTAGCGGACCGAGGCCTCGAGCGACGCCTTCACCGGACCCATCATGTTGTATCTGTTCACCACTTTGTCTGCGCCGTAGTAGCTCATTGTGCACAGCACGCCGCCGTCGGGCATCAGCGGCTCGGCGAGCTTGACCATGCGGATGAAGGACCAACAGGAGACGTGCATCGCCCGCGCGAAACCTTCCCAGGAGCAGTCGACGACCCGGCCGTGCAGGTCGTCCTTGGGGGCGAAGGCGATGGCGTGAATGACGAAATCGAGCCGGCCCCATTCCTTGGCGATTGTGTCGAACACGGCCTCGATCTCGCCGGGCTCCTCGACATCGAGCGTCGCCGTGATCGACGCCTGCAAATGCTCAGCCAGCGGCCGGACATAAGGCTCGGCCTTCTCGTTGAGCCAGGTCACCGCGAGGTCGGCTCCGAAGGCGCGCAGCTTCATCGCGCAACCGTAGGCGATCGACTGGTCGTTGGCGATCCCGACCACCAGACCCTTTTTGCCCTTCAGCATATCCCCGATCGCGGCGTCCGGATCCCAGACGATCGGCAGCGTATCAATCGGTCGAGCGGTCATGGCGACACTCCGAGCCAAAGCATGTGACAGCCTCTTAACGCCCCACGACGACGGATGAATGAATGGAAAAGCGCCGGCGCGGACCTGTCCTTGCGCTATATCGCCGCAGCGCGTGGCGAGACTTCGGTTCAGTCGACGCCGATCTTGTGCTTGCGCAGGCGATAGGCCAGCGTCGGGCGGCTGATGCTCAGGAGCCGCGCGGCGAGCGACAGGTTGCCGTCCGCCTCGGCGAGCGCCAGACGCAGCATGCGCGCTTCGGTGTCGGCGAGGGCCGGCAGAACGCTCGCCGTCAGCGCCTCCTCCTCGCCGAGCCGGTCGTCCGCCCGCAGCGCGCCGTTCTTCTGCACGACGAAGGTCGAAGCGCTCACCTCTTCCCCCGCGGTGAACAGGTGGCAGAGGTCCAGCGCGCCCCCGTCGTCGGCGAGGATGACTGCGCGCTCGATCATGTTCTCCATTTCGCGCACGTTGCCGGGCCAACGGTAGGCGATCAGCGCGTCGACCGCGCGCTCGCGAAAGCCGGTGACCGTCTTGTCGTGCTTCTTGCAGGCCCGCTGCATGAACCAGTTCATGAGCAGCGGGATGTCGTCGCGCCGGTCGCGCACCGGCGGCACGCGGATCGGGAAGACGTTGAGGCGGAAATAGAGGTCCTCGCGAAACGTGCCGTTTCGGACCGCGTCGCGCAGATTGACGTTGGTGGCGGCGATGACGCGGACGTCGACCTTGCGCACCCGCGTGTCCCCCACCCGCTCGATCTCGCCCTCCTGCAGCGCGCGCAAAAGCTTGCCCTGGGCGGTGAAGCTCAGCGTGCCGATCTCGTCGAGAAACAGAGTGCCCCCATGAGCCCGCTCGAAGCGGCCGGGCCGCGATACGGTCGCGCCGGTGAACCCGCCCTTCTCCACGCCGAACAGTTCCGATTCCGCGAGCTGTTCGGGAATGGCCGCGCAATTGACGGCGATGAACGGAGCTTTTGCTCGTTTCGACAGCCGATGCAGGTTATGGGAGAAGATCTCCTTGCCGACCCCGCTTTCGCCAAGGAACAGCACGGTCGCATCGGTCGGCGCGACCTTCTTCACCATGTGGCAGACCGTATTGAAGCCGCTGGAGATCCCGACCATGCCGAACGAGTTCTCCTTGCCGCCGGCGGGACGGGCGGCAAGGCGGGCGGTCGCGTTCGGCGGCGAGTTTGCCGTCCATTTCACGAAATCGCCGATCTGCAGGAAGCGCAGGTCGTCGCGGGCGTCGTCTCCCCATTCCTCGACCGGACGGCCGACGACGCGACACCGGTCGTGCCCCATGCCTCGGCACTCGATCTCGCGCCACAGGATCGGGCGGCCCATGAAGGTTGAGGTGTAGCCGCAGGCGTAGCCGACAAGCATCCAGCAGGTCGGCTCGTCGCCGACGCCATAACTGGCGAGATGCGCCTCCGCCTCGGCGCAGTCGATCAGGGCGAAGTCGCCGAAATAGCGGCCGCTGCCGACGTCGATCTCGAGCGCGAGCGGTTCGCAATGGACAATGCCCTCGAGCGAGACGAGTTGCGGTCCGGCCAGGAAGTGATCCATGACGCCTGACGCGGCGCGCAGCCGCTTCGCCATTTCCGCGTCGCGGCCGCCGGCCTGATAGCCGATGCGGGTGATGAGGCCGCGGGCGGTCTCCTTGCCGAGACTTTCGATCAACTCCTGCCGTAAAGCGCCGAGCGAGGTCACGTGCATCAGCATCATGCGCTGGTCGTCGAGCCAGATGCGCCCATGGCTTGGGGCGAAGCGCAGTCGGTTGGCGAGATCGTGAATCGCAGGAACGGCGATCGCTGAGGGCTGCTCGCCGCCCGCGGCCGCCGCGGAGGACGCGGCCTTGGGGGCCGATGGCTTCGCCCGATGGACGTGAACGTTCATCCAAGCCTCCCGCTGCGACGCTTCTATCGGCGCCGGAATTTGCAGGCGACACTAGGGGAAGAACTGTCGTCAGTCAACAGGATTATCGATATTTTATCGCAATGACGATTAGAGTTCAGTTTATCGGAAGCGCGTGGGCCTCGCCACAGGGCTTTCGCACCCCCCCGTTTCAGCCGGGTCCTGCGGCTCTCGTCAAGGATCGCACGCGAGCGCCCGGCTTCGGCCCATCCGAGCGCCCCACGCCGGCGAATGGGCGAGGATTGCCGGACGAACCTGCGGCGCGCCGCTCAACCCCGTCCTGACCGACATGAGATGAGCGCAACTGTGCTTCCGATCGCGATCGCCCGCCGTGCGCAACATCGGATGGCTGAGGGTCGGCACTTCGACGGCGCCAGAAGAATCGCGCAGCACTTTCAACAGGATCGAGATCCTCACGGAATCGATCCGCCTCGATGCGTAGAGTTCGACAAGGCGGCGAAAGATGAAGCGTTCGATGTAGATGGTCGTGCGCCACGCCCTGTCCGGGCGCCGATCTGTTGCGATATAGCAGACCGAACGCTGATCGAAGTCCTCGCCCCGGTCCATGCGGTCGGCTTCCTCGTAGCCCGACAGATAGACGACGAAAGGTTCCGACTCGGCGGAGCCCTCTGCCGCCGCCGTGGCCGGCATGAGGCCCTCGATCGCGTAGTCGACAACCGCTTTCGGACCATGGACTTCGAGGCCGTCCCTATAGCGCTGAAAAACGATATCCGTCATTGCGACGTCGATGTCGATCAGCGACGTTGTCAGACTCTTCGGAGCCCGTCTCCAGCTGACCTGCCTGCTGCCCCGCTCGCTCGCGGCCACGCCTGCATTGTTCCCTGAGGTCGAAATCATCGGTATGCCGAGGCCTCCAGAACCGCGCGATCAACACTGTCGATGTGCGAGAAAGCCGCACGATCCGGCGCCAAACCGCCGCTGCGGCACTATGTCGCATGCAGAGTGTTGCAACCCGGGGCGCAACTTGTCAACGCGCCTCGGGGCCGCTGGTTCCGTTTAGGGCCTCAGAAGAATTTGTCGGTGTGAATCTGTCCAAGCGGAGCGCGCCAGCGCATGACGAGCAGGTCGTTCATCGCCTCGACCATGGGCGGAGGGCCGGCGAAGTAGAATTCGGTCGCTTCGACTGGAAACGCGTGCGCCTCGACAAGCGCGTGGACGAAACCGCGCGCGCCCGCCCAGGCGCTTCCCTCGGCCTCGGCTGACAGCGCCGGCGCATAGACAAGCGCCGGCGTCTCTTCCGGGACGAGCTTGCGAAAGCACAGGTCCGCCTCGGTGCGCGCGCCTTCGAACACATGAATGCGCCGCGGTCCGCCGTCGCTGAGCGCCGCCTGAACAATCGAGGCGATCGGCCCGACGCCCGATCCGCCAGCGACGCAAACGACGTCGCGCGCATTGTCGTTGCGCCAGTGCGCGCGCCCATAGGGCGCGTCGAGCGCGAGACCGTCGCCGACACGAAGCGCATCGAACATGGCGTTGCTGCCTTTGCCGCCGAGCTCGCGACGAATGACGAAGCGCCACTCGCCCTCCTCGTTCGGCAAATTCGACATCGAATAGGCGCGCGCGCCGGCGACACCCGGCGGGCGAAGGATCGCGAATTGCCCGGCGAGGAAACGCGCCGGCGCCTCCGTGCGGACAATAAACTCGCCCACGCCGGGCGCGATCTCGCGCAATCCCTCGAGCCGAGCCTTGACCCGCGCAGCCGGGATCGCCGGGCGATACTCGTCCGCAAGGCGCGCCTTGACGACGCAGTCGCTCTTCGGCCGCGATTGGCAGGCGAGCCGCCGTCCGCGCCTGAGCTCGCGCTCCGAAAGCCCCGGCGCCTCGGCCCACAGCGTCTGCATCTCGCCGGAGACGAGCTCGAACCGGCAGTTGCCGCAGCCTCCCACCCCGCAATCGTTCGGGAAGCCGAGGCCGGCGCGCAGCGCCCCACGCAGAAGCGTGTCCTCGTCGGGCGGACATGCGAAGGCTTCGCCGGATTCGAATGCGATGCGGTAGGGCATGGTGGGATCTGGGTTGCGCGATGCAGCGTCGGGCGAATCCCCTCTTCCCGTTCACGAGGAGAGGGTTCGGGTGAGGAGCTTGGAGATGGGCTGCGGACACTCGCCCGGCCCTTCACCCCGACCCTCTCCCGGCCAAGGCGGGGAGAGGGGGAACTACAGCCCCATCCCCTTGCGGAACGCGGCCGCGGATTCCTTCGCCTTGTCCGCGGCGCTCGGCGCGTCGGGAAGGTGGGCGCAATAGGCGTCGATGGCGGCCTCGCCGAGCGGCGCCCATTTGGCGACCCAGCCGTCGAGGACGGCCTTGTTGGCCTCATGCTCAAGCGCCAGCTTGACGAGCGCGCTCGTCCAGCGGCGATGCCGGTCGGCGTCGACGAGCTCAGCGTCGGTGAGAAGGCCGAGCAGCGTGTCGCCGTTGTGGCGGGCGGACCCGCCGAGGCCGCGCAAGGTCGCCTCCTCGACCGCGGGACGCGTAACGAGGTTCATCGCGACGAACCCTTCCGCCCAGTCGTAGGCGCAAAGGCCCTTCTCGACGAGCTCGCGAAAGCCTTGCCACGCCGGATCGTTCTCCCATGTGTGGCGCTCGCCCGTGCCGAAACCGAGATCGTCGAAGCTCTTCGACAGTTCCTTGGTGCGATAGGCGGTGTGGGTCAGCCAGCGCAGGGTGTCGGCGGTCTGATAGGTCGCGCAGTTCGAGATGGTCGAGGCCGGCGCGATCTGGCAGAGATAGGCCGAGCCCATCTGCAGCGTGTGGAAGAGATAACGCGACGGGGTGTAGAGCCGGGCGAGTTGTCGGGCCCAACCGTGGTCCAGCATCGCGTCATGGCCTCGTGCGGAGAACTGGTCGAACAGGCCGTAGACATAGTTCTCCTGGCCGTCCTGCAGCATGTTGTAGGTGCGATAGACCATCTCGTCCGGATCGCGGAAGGCGTTCCAGTCCGGGTGCTTTAGCGGCGAGGCGTTGCGATAGGTCTTGAACCAGATCGCCAGCGGGAAGTTCGGATCGAGCTCGAACGGCGCGTCCGGATTGTCGGTGGTGAAATGCAGGTTGGTCGAGACGATCTCGTATTCGCTCGGCTTTCGCCGCCGGGCGGCGAGATGGCTCCAGGTCTTCAGCGGTTTGAGAACGGCGGGCTGGTTCACGGGGGTCCTCCCAAGACTTCTTAGAGCGTCTTTTCGTAATAGAAGCGGACGTAGTCGTCCGTCGTCTCGATGCGGCCGGCGAAGGAGCCGAGATTGACCTCGAGCTCCGACATGCGGAACGGGCGGCCGAGCGCGCGCTCGAGCGTCTCGCGGCGGAGGATCAGTTCGCCCTCGGTGTCGATGCGGACATAGGCGATCTTGTCGTCGACGCGGATGGTCTTGCCCGGGTTGTCCTCCTCCGCGGCCTCGATCACTCCTGCGGTGATCGGGCCTGCGCGCAGGATCGGGCCGACCCGGTTGTTGCGGTAGCCCTCCGCGACAGCGGTCTTGCTCATGGTTTCCTCCAAATTATCATGTGTGGGCGAAGATGGGCGTCACGCCCTCCACCTCGACGAGGACGTCGTCGCCGTCGATTTTCACCGGATATTCGGCGAGGCGGCAGTCGGACGGGTTGACCCCCGCCCCGCTCCGGGCGTCGAAGGTCCATTGGTGGGCGCGGCACATGATGACGCGTCCGTCGAACTTTCCTTCCGCGAGCGGGATGTCCTGGTGCGGGCAGACGCCTTGGAAGGCGCGGATCGGGCCGCCTTCGGGCCAGACCAGGAGCACGGTCCGGCCGTCGACTTCGACTTCCGCCATGTCGCCTTCCCAGAGGTCATCGAGGGTGCAGGCTTGCTTGTAGGTCATGGGCGTCACGCGTCGGCGAAAATGAACTCGAGCGCCTCCATCGGCTTGATGTCGGTCGCGGCGAGCCGCTTGTCGCGGGGGAAGAACTCGGTCGCGCCCTGACGGCGGACGCGGATCACTTTGTTGGGCTGCGGCGCGACGCGGCGGCCGACCGAGTGGTGCGCGGCCGCGGCGGCGACCTCGTCCATCGTGTTCTCAGTATCGACCGGGACGAGCAGCAGCACGAAGTCGCGCTCGAAGTTCGAGATGATGGGGAAAAGAGCCATGTCGGCGTCCTCTTGAAACGTTGGCGATAAGAGGGGCGCGGCGGCGCTCAGGCCGCCGCGGCAGGCGTCACTCGGCGGCCAGTTGCGGCGCCTTCGGCGGCGACTTGCGGAAAGCCTCGACCCAGGCGTAGCCGTGCGCGTCGTCGCCCATCTCGCCCGGCGCGAGGCTCATATACGCGAGCGCGCCCATGAGATCTGGCGGCTGGATCTTGCCGGCGAGGAACCGGTCCACCAGCGTCATGTGGTCGCGATAGCGCTGCGGATCCTGCTCGAAGACCCAGCGGTCGATCTCCGAATTGAAGTGATAGTGCCGCCCTTCGTATTCGAGCGGGTAGTCCTTAACGTTCCAGCCGTCGCCCGGAATGGCGCAGATCGGGATCTGGCTCATGTTGCAGACGATCGGCAGCGTCTCGGGCGCGGTGAGCTCCGGGCGGCCGTTGAGGAGGTTGTCGGTGATGACGTCCCAGGCCTTGCCGAAGCTCGCGTTCCAGCCCGGATATTTCTCTTCCAGCCACGCGCGGCATTCCGGCGTCACGCCGGCGGCCGGGTTCCACCACAGGGTCGGGCGCCAGAACCACAGGCCCATCTGATAGGCGTGGTGCTGGTAGTCGAACTCGGCGATCATCTTGTCCCAGTACCAGGGCAGGTCGAGGCCGAGATCGACCAGCGAGCGCTCGAACTGGCCGACGATCCACTCCTGCATGAACTCCTTGAACGACTGATTTCGATGCTCGAGCGGCGTGTTGTAGTCCATCGACGGGCCGGTCAGGATGCAGAAGAGGCGCCAGGCGCGGGCGATGGCGATGTCGACCAGCTTCTGCGCCTCGGCCTTACGGCCGTTGGAGATCAGCACCTGGAGCGCCGGGCCACCGATCTGGGCGTGGCGGGATTCGTCGGTCTGGATGGACGAGATCAGGCTCGCGAAGGTGAAATCGCCGGCTTCCGCCGCGTCCGCCGCGAGGCCGAGGAACTGCATGTTGGTGAAGCCGGTCTCGAAAGCGAAGGTCAGCATCACCGCGATCTCGGTGGCGCTGCGCGCCAAGAACAGGTCGTCGAACGTGTGGCGCGCCGCGATCGCCGCCCATTCGTTGGTGTGATAGGCCTGGTGCGCCCAGTCGAATTGCCGGTCCTTCGGCGCGTATTCGTGCGGGAAAAAGAGCTGGATCTGGGCGTGGCGGTTCTCGTCCATCATGCCGAAGGTCGCCATGTTGCGCATGCCCGGGGCGCGGCCGAAGCGGCACATGCGGGCCTCCGCGCTCATGGCGGCGTATTCGCCGAGCGCGATCGCGCCGTAGTGGGCCTTGAGGATCGAGCGCCAGCCCGGATCGGCGTTCTCGTAGATGCGGGAGCGCTCGAGCGCGGCCTTGACCGAATAGGCGCCGGCGTCCTTCTCGCGCTGGATGCGCACATATTCCGGATAGGAGACCTTGTAGGGCTCGTCATAGACCTCCCACTTCTCCACCGGCACGCCCTGTGCGCCGGTCATCACGTCCGGAAAGAGCTGGTCTTCGGCAACGTACTTCGGCGTCCAGTTGGTGGAGCGCGCGATGTCGTACCATTCATGGCGTTCGAGCAGAGCCACGGGCGTTTCCCTCGATCTGTTGTCACGGGGCCTGGCGGGCGAACCCGCTTGAGCCGGCGACGCTAAGGACTGCAAGCGAGGCGCCAAGACCTCGAGCCAGCTCTGCCCGCTGGCGGCCCGGAGGCAGAATATCGATATTCCTTCGAGACTTGGCGATGCAAAAAAAATATCGGCGCCGGGCCCGGCGACCGGAGCCGTCCGGCGATTTCACCGAATGGTGAAGGGCGGGAGGCCGCTCCTGGGGACCGTTTCATCAAAAGATCAACTGCGTTCGACGCCATGCGGCCGGCCAAGGCGATGCGAACAGCGCAACGTCGTCCACGCCGGCGCCCGCCACGAAAGGGGTGAGGGATGTGTTGCGCTGGGCGGGCTCAAATCATGACGCCAGGCGAACAGATCGCCTGCGAACAGGATGAGTGGTTCTTGCGCGGTCAATAATGGCGCGCGCTCGTCGGCGCGATTGCGACCTGGAACGCCAGGCGACCCAATCGAGGCGCTATAGCGTGATAATGTGGGTCGCGCCTAAGGCCCTCATCCGGCCCTTCGGGCCACCTTCCCCCCGAGGGGCTAGCGTGCGCACACATTCGATTCGCGGACGAGTCAAACACATTTTTTGCAAACATCGCTTGATCGTTGAGAATCATGTGTGATTCTGTATCGGCCGGCCCTTTGTTTGGAGAGGATCGGCGATGACAGACGTGAACATTGGCTTCTTCGGCGACGTGCGCCTTGAAAAAAGGGGCGCCTGGCGGTGGAGCGCATGTGCGCGCGCATTAGCGCGGGCTTTCGCCAACTGTGCGACAGCCGGGCGGAGAAGGTTGGTCTGACGCGGTTTTTCCGCAATCCGAGAGTGACGGTGGAAGAAATTCTGCGCGGCGCGGCGGAGCGGACGGGAACCGCCGCGGCGGGACGGCACGTCCTGTTGATCCAGGATACGAGCGAAATCAACTATGAAGCCAAAGCCAAGCGCAAGCGTGGCCTTGGCCGCGTCGGCAACGGCAAGGACGTCGGCCTGTTCGTCCATCCGGCGCTGGCGGTCGACGCCGCCGACGGCGGCGTCCTGGGGCTCGCGGGGGCGACGATCTGGCGGCGAACGCGGATCAAGGAGGACGACTACCAGAGCCTGCCGATCGAGGAGAAGGAGAGCAACAAGTGGCTCGCCACGCCCCTGGCGGCGAAGCGGTTCCTGAACTCGGCGACGATGATCACCGAGATCTCCGATCGGGAGGCCGACATCTACGAGCATTTCGCCCGCGTGCCCGATGGGCGAACGCATGTCCTGGTTCGCGCCGTGCGCGATCGGGCGCTCATCGAGGCGGGCGAGCGGCTGCTGTCGAAGATCGCCGCCGCGCCGGAAGCGGGCCGTCTGAGCTTCGATCTGCCCGGCCGGCCCGGACGGACGGCCCGGAAGGTCACGCTGGCGGTGCGTTTCTGTCCGGTCGTCCTGCGTCGTCCCGAGCGCGGCGCCGACCGGCGGGATCCGCCCGGCGTCGCGCTCAATCTCGTCGAGGCGCGCGAAATCGACCCGCCGCCCTCCGAGGAGCCGATCGTCTGGCGCCTGTTGACGACGCATGGCGTGAGCACGCTTGCCCAAGCGGCGTGGATTATCGAGCTCTATCGCTATCGCTGGATCATCGAGCAGCTCTTCCGCACCCTCAAGTCGCAGGGCTTCGACCTCGAAGACAGCCTCTTGCGCGACGGCGACGCGCTCGAACGCCTGGCGGCGACCGCGCTGATCGCCGCCGCGAGCGTCATGCAACTGGTCCAGGGACGGGACGAGGCGGGCGCGGCTTTCCCGGCCGCGCGCGTCTTCGAACCCGACGAAATCGCCGTTCTGGAGGCGCTGGCCGGCAAATTCGAAGGCAAGACCCAGAAGCAGAAGAACCCGCACCCCAGACGCAGCCTGGCTTGGGCGGCCTGGTGCATCGCCCGCCTCGGCGGCTGGACCGGCTACGCCAAAGAGCGTTCGCCAGGCCCTATCACCTTCGTCCACGGCCTGCGCCGCTTCCACGCCATCGCAGAAGGCTTCAATCTCGCCGCCGCCACCTCGCCTGCCCCACTTGACAGCTGAGCAAATCAAATGTGTGCGCACGCTAGCCCCGAGGGGGAAGGGGACGCCCCTCTCCCGGCGGGAGAGGGAAGCCGCGAAGCGGCAGGGTGAGGGTTCGCCGGCGCGGCCTGATGTCATCCCGCTCTAGCGGCGGTCCCTGAGCCTGCGGCCGAACTGGACCACGGCCCCGCTCGTCCGGGTCGTCTTCTCGATCCTGCGCAGCGGCATTTCGCCCACCTCGAAGACCGCAACGTGCGGAGCGCGGCCAGCGCCAAACGCCGGCCGCGGCATCAATCTCGGCAGGCAGCCCATGCGATCGAGCGTATCGAGCGTCGAATCGTCCGCGACGCAGACGATCTCCCGGACGCCAGCGCGCTTGGCGTCCTCGACAGCGCCGGCGAGCAGCTCCCCCACAACGACGTCGGCGCTGTGGCGTCCCTCCCCGGAGCGGCCGTTGGTCATGGCGCACATCCGCGACATCTCCCAGACGCTCGCGCTTTCGACGGTCGTCCCGGATTCCAGCAGATAGGGCACGGCGTCGCGCAGCATGTTAGGGCCCGTTGTCGGGTTCATGCGCACGGATCCCAAATAGCCGCCGTCGGCCTTGTCGTAGACGATGACATAGTGCGCATCGTCATTGTCGAATGCGTCCAGACCGCTGCCTTCTTCGAGGAACTCGTCGCCGATCTCAAAGCTTTCGCGGGCGAGGGCCCGATTGACGGTCATATCCGCCAGGAATTGCAGAGGAACCGCCGTACGTCCTTCCGCCACGATCTTGCCGAGCGCGCTCACCTCAAAAACAACCTTTCACCGCTCCTTGTGCGCCATTCGACGCGCTCCGCCGTCCCGCAGGCCCACGGTCCAGCAAATCCTCCCTTTGCGTCCCGCACAATGCCAAACCGTGTTGCAACCGCGGTCATACGATCGCAATTCGCCGGCGGACGCTTTGTTCCAGCTGCGTGGAATCCGCGCAGTTCGACCGGCCGGACGTGTCGGTCGGCGATTCCCTGAAGCCCGAGCGCTGCTGCTGCGCCGCCGATCCGAGAACGCGCGTTCCCAATCGCCGCGGGCGTTGTGTTCATGTTGACATTATAAATGCAAGTTGTATCCGCGTCAATGATGCAACTTTGTCGCACCCTACAGGCAAAACCCGGCGCCACGGGGCCAAACGCCGCCTCCCGGCCTAAGACCGGAAGGCGGACTGGCGTCACTTCACGTCGACGATCCCAACGATCGCGCGACGCGGAATCGGCGCATCCGACACGCGCCGCGCCCAGTTGCCGGAAATGAGGTCGATCGAACCGTCGGCGTTGACGTTGGCGACGAAACCGACATGCGCGGCGTAGCCGGTCCGCGTGCTGACCACTGCGAGCGCGCCGATTTTCGGGGCCTCCAGCCGCCTTCCGTAGGCGAGTGCCGACGAGGCAAGGCCGTTGGCGAAAAAGTTGGCATGGGCTTGGCGCCGGCTCGGTTCGCCATATCGAGCGCCCGGATGAGGGCTCCCTGATCGGGCGGCGGGACGCGTCCTACCAGCGGATCAGCGCCGCGCCCCAAGTGAAGCCGCCGCCGACCCCCTGGATCATCACCAGGTCGCCCGGCTTGATCCGGCCGTCTGCGACCGCGACCGACAGCGCCAGCGGGATCGAGGCGGCGGAGGTATTGCCATGTCGATCGACCGTCACGACCACCTTCTCGCGCGGGACGCCGAGCCTGTCGGCAGACGCCTCGATGATGCGCCGGTTGGCCTGATGCGGCACGAACCAGTCAATCGCGGCGGCGTCGCAGTCGGCGTCGGCGAGGCAGCCCTGGATCACGTCCGACACCATGCCGACGGCGTGGCGGAACACGTCCTTGCCCTCCATCCGAAGATGGCCGACCGTCTGGGTGGTCGACGGTCCGCCGTCAACAAAGAGCTTCGCGCGATGCCGTCCGTCGGACCTGAGCCGCGAAGCGATCACGCCGGGCGAGGCGAAGGCGCCGTCGCTTTCCTGCGCTTCGAGCACGATCGCGCCCGCTCCGTCGCCGAACAGCACGCAGGTCGTGCGGTCGTTCCAGTCGAGGATGCGCGAGAAGGTCTCGGCCCCGATCACCAGCGCCCGCTTATGTGAGCCGGAGCGGAGGAACTTGTCGGCCGTCGTCACGGCGAAGACAAAGCCGCTGCACACCGCCTGCAGATCGAAGGCGACGCCGTGCGTGATCCCGAGATTGGCCTGGACCTGGGTCGCCGTCGCCGGAAATGTGTAGTCGGGCGTGGACGTCGCGAGAACGATCAGATCGATGTCGTCGGCTTTGAGGCCCGCATGGCGGAGCGCCGCCTCGGCCGCCTGGGTGGCCAGCGTCGAGGTCGTCTCGCCCTCTGCCGCGACGTAGCGCTGCGTGATGCCCGTGCGCTGCCGGATCCACTCGTCGGACGTGTCCACCTTTGCGGCGAGTTCGCCATTGGGGACGACGCGGGCGGGAAGCGCAGCGCCGACGCCGCGGACGCAGGAACGAAGTTTCAATGTCATCAGGGATTCCGCGGGTCAGCTCTCGACGCCCGGCGAGACGGCCGCCGGGCGGCTCTCGCTGGCTTGGGCGATCATTTCACGTATCTTGGCTAGAAGTTCCTGGCGGACCATGTCATAGCCCAGTTCGACGGCGCCGGCGTAGCTGTCGGCGTCGGCGCCGCCATGAGCCTTGATGACGACGCCGTCAAGGCCAAGAAACACGCCGCCGTGCGCTCGCGGCGCCATTCGATCGCGCATGGCGTCGAGGGCCTTGCGGGCGAACAGGAAGCCGATGCGCGACATGAGGCTGTGACCGAACGCGTCGCGCATGTACTGGCCAAGCTGGCGGGCGGTGCCCTCGGCCGTCTTCAGCGCGATGTTGCCGGCGAACCCCTCGGTAACGAACACGTCGACTGCACCCTTGCCTAGGTCGTCGCCCTCGACGAAGCCCTGATACCTCATGTTTGGGAGGTTTGCCTCGCGCAGGATCCGCCCGGCCGCCTTGACCTCTTCGACTCCCTTGATCTCCTCGGTCCCGACGTTGAGGAGGCCCACGGTCGGGCTGTCGATGTCGAAGACGATACGCGCCATCGCCGCGCCCATCACCGCCAGATCGACGAGGTGCTGCTCGTCGCCGCCGATCGTCGCGCCAACGTCGAGGACGATTGATTCGCCGCGCATCGTCGGCCAGAGCGCGGCGATCGCGGGCCGGTCGATCGGCGCCATGGTGTGCAGGCAGAATTTCGCCATCGCCATCAGCGCGCCGGTATTGCCGGCCGAGATGACGCAATCGGCCGCGCCCGTCTTCACCGCCTCGATCGCCTGCCACATCGACGAGACGCGCCGGCCTGTGCGCAGAGCCTGGCTCGGCTTGTCGGTCATCTTGACGGCGACATCGGTATGAAAAACCTCGGCGCGGCCGGCGAGCCTCGGGTCGGCCGAAAGATAGGGAGCGATCGCCTTCTGGTCGCCGAAGAGAAGGAAGCGGACGTCCGGCCGCCGTTCGAGCGCGACCGCCGCCGCTGGCAGCACAACGGCCGGGCCGTAATCGCCCCCCATTGCGTCCAGCGCTATGCGGATATCCGTCGCCATTTCTCGTGTCCGACCGCGCCCAGTCCAGCCCGGGCGGCGCCCGGCGCGGCGGACAATAGCGCCTTCGGCGCTTAAGGCAACGGCGCCGGCGCGTCCCGGCCCTGCAACCGCCTTTCGCCCGGTGAGGCGAGCCGCGCAAGGCCACATATACCTATTTCACGTTGTCAAGCTGCCCTGGCTGGGCGAGCGATTCTAAAAGTCCCCCGTGGGTTGTTTCTCATTCGTTTTTTTGGACAGAGAGGAGATCGGGCGGGATGGTGAAGGTAGCGAGGGCTTCGAGGAGGTCGGACCAGGCGGGGAAGACGACGAAGCTCGTCAAGGTTGCGATATAGGCGAAGAAGCTGGTTCGCTTTTCCGCCGCTTCTCTGGCTTTGCGCCACGGCGGCTCGAGAAGGTCGAGAACCGTATGCCAGGCGAAGGCGAGCATGTTGAGGGCGGCGAGCGTCATGGCCAGATAGGTCTCGCCATGGCCGAAATTGTGTTCGAGTTCGTAGCCGTGGTTTTTCAGGACGTTGAAGCTTTCGTTCTCGATCTTCCACCTCGCGCGGCCGCAGACGACAATCTCGGCGACGTTGGCTTTTGTGACCGGCAACGAAGTGACGAAGGCCGTCCTGTATTTCACGACGCCCTTGGCGTCCAAAATCTTGAAGCCGATCCAGTTGATCAGCACGGCGTCCTCGCCGTCGCGCAACGGGACCTTTTCGATGAAGCGATAGCGGTGCGTTTCGTGCGTCTTGCCCTTGCGGACCTTGACCTCGTGGCGCTCGAACTCGCAGCCGTCGATGAAGTCGTAGAGCGCCTTGTGCGAGGTCTCCTTGCAGGTGAAGAGGAAATCGTCGCCGCTTGCGACGAGCCTCTCGACCACGCTCTGGCAGGCGAACAGATCGTCGGCGAGATACACCGGGCGCAACGGTTTCAGGCGCGCGCCGTGCTTCTCATGCCAGCGTTTGACGGCGTTGCGCTCGCAGTCCTGCTTCTCAGCGCCGTCCTGCTTGACGATGAACTCGGGGCTCAGGGGGACGACCTTGGAATGTCCCGGCGCGACCACGGTCGCGGCCAGCATGGAATGATAGCTCTCGATCTTGCCGTTGCTGCGTTTGCGCGTCTGGCAATGCGGGCAAGTGATCTTCTGGCTGCAGAAATACTCGGTCCCGTCTAGCGCCACGAGCGTCCGCCCGCCCAGACGCCCGAAGGCCTCGCGCATTGCGGGTTCGAACAGCAGCCGCTCCATGTTCTCGAAGCAGGGCGCGAGCAGAGCAGGGTCCGCGCCGTCGAGCATGTCCCTGATGTAATTGTCGGAAGGGATTTTCTCAATTCCGAACAAGGTCTGGCAGTTGGACCGTCCCTGGCCTCTCTCCAGCGCCCGCTGGAAGGACAGAAACGACGCGCTCTGCATGAAGAACAGGGCGAACGCCGACAAACCGAAATCCGCCATGGCGATATTGCCGCTCCGCCCCTTGCGAGGGTCCGGGAACCCAGCGCAAACCGCCCTCAGGCCAGAAAGTAGCCCCGCCAAAATCTCCATCCCCAGCGTGAATCATGTTTCCCCCGATTTGTGAATCCCAAAAATGAACCACTTTTAGAATTGCTGGGCTGGGACGTAGTGTCGCGACCACGGGGCTGGCGACCGCGGCAATCTGATATGCGCAAGATGCGAGCGGGGGAAATCATGGCGAATTGGTTTGGGGCGCTTCTCGCGCCGCTTCTGGGCGTCGCCGCGCTCGCCTGCGCATACCCGGCGAGTTGCGCCGGGGTCGATCCCTGGGCGTCCAATAACGGCTTTACGGTTCCGGCCGACGCGAATCCGCCCCCCTTCGACGGTCCCTACAAGTTCCGCAGGCTTAGCCACGACTATCCGTCGGCCCCGCCCGCCCATTCCTGGCTCGACGTCAAGCCGCATGGCCGCATCACCCTTAACAACGCGCAGGACTACATGACGAGGCTCAAGGCCTATGTTGAACCCGCGCTGCGCAAGATGATCGAAGCGCCGGCCGATTGGGATCCAGCCGCAAACGGCTGGTACGACATGCCATGGATGGGGCCGGCGGCCGACGCCGAGGACGGACGACGGGAATCCTCGTTCAAGCCCTGCCGCTTTGGTAAGACGAGTTGAAGCAGCCCGAACGCTTCAGCAATCCCGCCCCAATCGACAACATCAAGCGCGAAGGGTTGCGGTTATAACCGGCGTTACCCCCACCGTCGTCGGTTACCTGGGGAAAGCCGAACGGGCTTTGGATGAGGCGCGTTCGCTCTTGCGGGACAGGAAGACCGAAGGAGCGTGCAGCCGCGCCTATGACGCGATGCACGACGCCGCACACGCCGCCTTGCTGGCGACCGGAATTGAAGCATCGGACCCGATCATCAAGACGCATCACAGCCTGATTGCCGAGTTTGACAAAAAGCTGGTGCTCGGCGGTCAGATCGACGCGGCGCACGGCCGAGCGTTCAACAGGGTACGGTTGAGGGACGATCCTTGGGACACTCAGCAAAATAGGTGCGCCAAATTCCCCCCGCCGTCATTGCGAGCCGAAGGCGAATCCGTGCCGCAGGGCGCGGCGGCGGCATGGATTGTATCGTCCCCCCGGACTCTTCGACCCGGGGGTCGCTCCTCGCAATGACGGTCGCGGGCTGTTTGAATTGATTCGGTAGTTTCGGCGCCTCGCCTTAGCGTAGGATTTGCAACAGATTCCACGATGACGCCCATATTGGCGGCCTAAATTGACCGTCGAAACCGGACGGTTTTCGTGGTATAAAAAGGCATGTCGATAACCCTCACACCCGAACAGGAAACGTGGATCAAGGCGCACGTCGCGACCGGCGATTTTGCATCGGTCGAGGAAGCGGCGCGCCAGTTGATCGACGAACGCATTGCCGAACTCGCGCGCGACGCGGGCGACGATATGGCATGGGCGAAGCCTTTGGTTGATGAAAGCTTGGCCGCGCTCGAACGCGGCGACTTTATCACGCTTGAGGAACACAGGGCGCGGAATGCCGCGCGCCGTGCCGCGCTCCGGAAATAGTGCCGCGCGTCGTCATCACCGAACCGGCGGACGCTGATTCCGCCGAGATTATCAGCGATCTTACCGTCAAGGCGCGTGAGCTTGTCGCCGACCGCTATGAGGCGGACTTTGACGCGCTCTATCGGCGCTTGGCGACGTTCCCCGAAATCGGCTCGCTCCGCCCCAAGCTTGGCCGATTCATTCGAATCGGCCTCGTCTCGCCCTATGTCGTGGTTTATCGCCACGTTCCCGACGACGATCTTGTCGCCGTCATCCGCATTCTTCACGGGCGACGCCGGATCACCCGCCGTACGTTGACGCAACCGACCACGCGCCCGTGATTCTCGGCTGCGCCCGCGTCTCGACCGACGCCCAAGACCTCGGCAACCAGCTCGCCGCGTTGAAGGCGGCCGGCTGCGAAAAGATTTTACGCGACAAGCTCACGGGCGCGCATGCGGAGCCCGCCGACCCTCTGGCCCGGCCGCATCAGGTTGAACACGCCGCCTGATCGAACCGGCTGGGGCGCTTCGCACGCTCGAATTGCGTTGGCGACGGCCGTGGTCTAGCCAGAGCCCCATGACCAAGCTCACCGACCAGACCCGAGCGTCCTTGAAGAGCCGCACGCGCCTCGTCCATCTCGGGCGTGACGGCGGCCAGTCGCAGGGCTTCGTCAACGTGCCGCCATTCCGCGGCTCGACCGTGCTCTATCCCGACACGGAGACGCTGAAGAGCCGTGCGCAGCGTTACACCTACGGCACCCAAGGAACGCCGACGACGGACGCTCTGTGCTCGGCCTGGACCGACATTTCCGGCGCGGCGGGGACCGAGCTTGTCCCAACCGGCCTCGCGGCGATCGTCGTAGCGCTGATGACGGCGCTCTCCGCCGGCGACCATCTCCTGATGACCGACTCGGCCTACGGCCCCGGCCGCGCCTTCGCCATGGGCGTGCTGAAGCGCATGGGGGTCGAGACAACCTTCTACGACCCCTGCATCGGCGCCGGGATCGAGGCGCTGATCCGGCCGAACACCAAAGCGGTGCTGACCGAATTGCCAGGCTCGCAGAGTTTCGAGATCCAGGACGTGCCGGCGATCGCCGAGGTCGCGCACGCCCGCGGCGCCTGCGTCCTGATGGACAACACCTGGGCGACGCCGCTCTTCTTCCCCCCTCACGCCCACGGCGTCGACATGGCGATCGAGGCGGGCACGAAATATCTGTCGGGCCACTCCGATCTTCTGCTCGGCCTCGTCTCGGCCAACGCGGCGTGGTTTCCTCGCGTCCATCGCACGGCGAGCCAGATGGCGATCCCAGCCGGGCCAGAGGACGTCTTTCTGGCGCTCCGCGGCCTGCGGACGATGGAGCTGCGGCTTAAGGAGGCCGAGCGGCAGGGCCTCGCGATGGCGCGCTGGCTCACTGAGCGCCCCGAGGTCCTGCGCGTGCTGCATCCCGCCCTGCCCGACGATGCCGGCCATGCCATTTGGAAGCGCGACTTCTTGGGCTCGTCGGGTCTTTTCAGCGTCATCTTTAAGCCGGTCTCGGAGGCGGCGGTGGCGGCCTTCCTCGACGGGCTGCAACTGTTCGGCCTCGGCTATTCCTGGGGCGGCTATGAGAGCCTCGTCATCCCGTTCGACTGCTCGTCCTACCGCACAGCAATCCGTTGGGCGCCTGGCGGCCCGGCGCTGCGCTTCTCGATCGGCCTCGAGGACATCGAGGACTTGAAGGCCGACCTCGACCGCGGCTTTGCACGGCTGAGGGCGACGGCATAGCGCCCGCGGGCGCCGTCCGACGGGCCGGAATTGACCAAGAGCCGATTGGCACCGCACGGGCTTCGAAACGGACTCTTCAAATCTCCGCTTTCTCGTCGGCCGAGTGGCCGTCAGGCAGCAACCCGGAGCACAATCCTGCCGCGCTTGTGCGGGGCGCCGGCTAGCATCTGGTGGGCAGTTCGAGCTTCCTCCAATGGGAGCACGGTCCCCACTTGTGCAAGGAGTTTTCCACTATCGAAGAGTTCAGTGATCTTGTTCAATCGGGTCGTCGTCACGTCCACGTAAAAGAAGGCCGCTCTGACGCCGTAGCGCCTTTGTGCTGCCTCCGGAACAGGGGACACGACAGAGACGAGTATCCCGCCAAGCTTGAGAACGCGAAGAGAACGTTGCTGCGTGTCTCTTCCAACCGTGTCGAGAACAATATCCCGTGCCTATCCGGTTAACGCCCACAGCCCCTAGATGTAGGATGCGTCCACGTGCAGAGCGATCTGGCCGCAATATGGCCAGACAAAGCCGACAGGCCAACGCGCGCGATCAAGATAGGCAGCATATGCCGCGTCATACGGAAAAAGCTCATGAAACTCTGGGACTGACTGGGGAAACCCAGATCGTCGCTCTGGCGGATTTCCATGGCCGGTTTGATAACCATCACCAGCCCTGGTGGGTGTGGGCGTTAACCGGACAGGCACGCAATATCCATCCCGGTCACAGTGTCCTCAAATCGTTCCGCTTGATAGTCCACAATTCTCTCAGCGCCCAAAGTCCTCACGTATTCGATATCGCCGGAGCCAGCGGTCGCAATGACATGAAGTCCAGTCTGTCTGGCCAGTTGCACGGCGTAGGCGCCCACATTGCCGGCCGCCCCGTGGATGAGCACGGACTGTCCGGGATTCGCCTGGGCATAGTCGAAGAGCATCTGCCAAGCCGTGACAGCGACGACCGGAGCCGAGGCGGCCCCGATAAAGTCCAGCGCCGCTGGTTTTCTCGCCATCATTCCTGCCATCGAGAGGGCATACTCTGCGTACGCCCCGATAAATTGACCGTTTGTTGCCCCGTATACCTCTTCGCCACGCTCGAACTCAGAAACTTCGGGTCCGATGGCTTCGACAATTCCTGCTAAATCGGACCCGAGAACAAGTGGTAACGGTTGGTGGAGTGCGCTTTTGCCCTCACGAACGAGAGCGTCCCATGGACCCACCCCTGCAGCTTTGACGCGTACGAGCAGTTGCCCAGGACCGGGCGTCGGTTGAGGCACGGCATCGATTGCAATCACACTCGGCGGGCCGAATTGGAGGATGCGTGCTGCTTTCATCTGTTCTGCTCGCTGTCGGCAGCCTCAAAAGAAACCATGGCGTCTTGAGATAGGCCAGATCTGCCGAGAGCGCCAATTTGCGGGCGGGAGCAACCCGCTGAAGGTGCGCTCGCCGCCCCTTGCGACGCGCCCGTTCGGGCGCCAAGCATTCGAATTGAGCCCCTAGACTGGGCCTCCCGCCAAAGAGCCTGCGAAAAATGCGCGACTTCCTCATCGACACCGACACCGCCTCCGACGACGCCGTCGCGATCATCATGGCGCTTTCGGCGCCGGACGTGCGGGTGCTGGGGCTGACGACCGTCGCCGGCAATGTCGCGCTCGATCAGGCGACCCGCAACGCGCTCTTCACCGCGGAAATCTGCGGGTCGGACGTCCCCGTCCATAGAGGCGCCGGGGCGCCGCTCGTGCGGACGCTTCGCGACGCGCACTGGTTTCATGGAGCCGACGGGCTCGGCGACCACGGCTATCCGGCGCCAAAGCGACGGGCGGAGGCCGAGCATGCCGTCGACGCCATCCTGCGACATTCCCTCGAGAAGCCCGCTCTGACGCTGGTGACGCTCGGGCCGCTGACCAATATTGCGCTCGCCCTCGCCCGCGACCCTGCGCTTGCCCTGCGTGTCAGCCGTTGCGTTGTGATGGGCGGCGCGCCTTGCTGCGAGGGCAATGTCACGCCGGCGGCCGAATACAACATCTGGGTCGATCCCGAGGCGGCGCGCGCCGTGTTCCGCTCCAGGTTGCCGATCGAGATGGTCGGCTGGCACGTCTCGCGCGGGGCTTCCGTGCTGACCGACGCCGAAGTCGCGGCGATCGAGGCGCTCGGCACGGCGAAGGCGCGCTTTGCCGTCGAATTCGAACAGCCGCGCCCGCGCGGCCTATCATATCCAGACCGGCGAGACGGGCCTGTCGCTCGCCGACCCGACGGCGATGGCGGTCGCGCTCGACCGTTCGGTGGGCCTCACGTGGTCGCGCCATCGCGTGGCGATCGAGACGCGGAGCGAGCTCACCCGGGGCATGACGGTCGTCGACCGGCTCGGCGTCAATTCCGACGCGATCAACGCCGACGTCTGGGGGGAAGCCGCGGGCGAGAGCGACGGCGCGAACGTGCTGTGGACCTTCGACTCGACGAAGTTCAAGGCTATGCTGAAGTCGGCGCTTCTGTAGGGCGCGGTTCCCAACCGCGCCTTCGCTCGGGGCCGGGGTTCACGGCGGGGTCGGCGACCCCGCCCTACAAGGGCGAGGCTCGCGATGGAGACCGACCGCAACCTCCTCAGCGACGCAACCTCGCCCTACCTGCTGCAGCATGCGCACAACCCAGTCCACTGGCGCCAATGGGGGCCGGAGGCGTTCGCCGAGGCGAAACGGCGCGACTGTCCCATCCTTGTGTCGATCGGCTACGCCGCCTGCCACTGGTGCCACGTCATGGCGCACGAGTTGTTCGAGAACGTCGAGACAGCCAAGCGGATGAACGCGTTGTTCGTCAATGTGAAGGTGGATCGCGAGGAGCGTCCGGACATCGATCACATCTACATGACCGCCCTTCACGCCATGGGCGAACAGGGCGGCTGGCCGCTGACCATGTTCCTCGATCCCGACGGGCGGCCGATGTACGGCGGCACCTACTGGCCGCCCGCGCCGCGCTGGGGACGTCCGTCGTTCGGTCAGATTGTCGAAGGCGTTGCAAACGCCTGGCGGAGCCGCCGAAGCGATTTGGCGAAAAACGCCGCCGCGCTCTCCGCTCATCTGGCCGAACTGTCGGCGCCTGCGCCGGGCGGCGCGCTCACGCCCGCCGACCTGACCCGGGTCGCGGACGCCCTGATCCGCGCCGTCGATCCTGTGCATGGCGGCATCGGCGGGGCGCCGAAATTCCCCAACGCGCCGATCTTCCGCTTCTTCTGGAACGAGATGTTCCGTCGCGGCGACCCGAAATTCGGCGAGCCGGTTCGCGCGCTCGCCGAGGCGATGAACGCCGGCGGCATCTACGATCATCTGGGCGGCGGCTACGCCCGCTATTCCACCGACGCCGTTTGGCTCGTGCCGCATTTCGAGAAGATGCTGTACGACAACGCGCAGATCCTCGAGCTGCTGGCCTGCGTCCATGCCCAGGCGCCCGATCCGACGTTCGCCGAGCGCGCCAGGGAGACGGTCGGTTGGCTGATGCGCGAGATGCGGACGGCCGGAGCGTTCGCCGCCTCGCTCGACGCCGACCAGGACGGCGAGGAAGGCGCCTTCTACGTCTGGACGGAAACGGAGGTAGACGCCGCGCTCGGCCCCGCCTCGGCCGCTTTCAAGGCTGCCTACGATGTGACTCCAGGCGGCAACTGGGAAGGCCGTACGGTTCTGCGCCGGGTCGCGCCACGAGGCTCGCCCGAGGAGGAGGCCGACCTCGCCGCCGCGCGCGCCAAGCTTTTCGCCCTGCGCGAGGCTCGCGCCCGGCCCGGCCGCGACGACAAGGTTCTGGCGGACTGGAACGGCCTGGCGATCGCCGCGCTCGTTCGGGCGAGCGCTGTTTTCGACGAACCGCAATGGATGGCCGCGGCCCGCTCCGCCTTCGATTTCGTCATGACGACGCTGCGGGATTCGGACGGACGGCTCCTGCACGCCTGGCGAGACGGACGGGCGGGCGCCCGCGGGATGCTGGACGATTACGCCGCGATGGCCCGGGCGGCGGTCGTGCGCTTCGAGGCGAGCGGCGATCCGCACGACCTTGAGGCGGCCGGGACGCTCACGACCGAGGCGCTCGGCCTATTCGGCGACGGAAAGGGCGGTGTCTACCTGACGGCCGGCGACGCCGCCGACGTTCCCGGCGCTCGCCCCCGACACGCCCACGACGGGGCGACCCCGTCCGGCGCGGGCCTCCTCGCCGAGGTTCTCGCCCGGTTGTGGCATCTGACCGGAGAGCCGCACTGGCGCGAACACGCCGACGCCCTGTTTCGCGCATTCGTCGGCGCGCCGGAAGGTCTCGGCGCCAGCCCTCTTCTGCTCCTTGCCGCCGACATGCTGGAGCGCGGCGGTTGCGTCGTGATCGACGGACCGCTCGGCGACTCGGTGGCGGCCGCGCTTGCGGCGGCGGCCCTACGCGCCGCCGATCCGGCGCTTACCGTGTTCCGGCTCGATCGGCGCCTGTGGCCCAGCGGTTCTCCCCGCGACGACTTGCCGCGGGCTTCGTCGCCGGTCGCCAGGCTCTGTCGCGGCCAGATGTGCAGCCTTCCGGTCGGGACGCCCGCCGCGCTGACGCAAATCATGACCGTTCAAGTCTGACCCTCGCCGGGCCACACGTCGAAGATTGCACAGATCGCCGGTCGCCTACGCGGCTGAAACCGCTGAGAAACCGGCATTCGACCGCGCTGCGAGTAGAAATCTGTCGTCCTTTCCCTTAGGTCGCGGTTGCATATGGGCGCCGGTTCGCATGGCGGCGGCGCATTTTCTGTTGGCAATTGCGTCAATATTTTTTGGTTTACAGCGAGACACAAGCGCTTTTGAAGGGTATAACAACCTCTCGACAGGAGGTTCGCGTTGAGTGGTAAAATCTTCGTCGCGGTTGTGACGGCGGCGGTTTCGTCCGCATCCGCTGCGACGGTCGGCGTCGTCTACACGAAAATCGTCGAGCCGAAGCACATCGAGGCTTCAGCGTCCGTGAGCGAGACGGCGAGCGCCGGACCGGTCGGGTCCGCCGTCGTGCTCAACGCCTCCGACAGTCTCTTCGGTTTTTTTGCCGGCTCGACCGGTGAGGGCGATTCGTCAGCCAACTCGGCGGGCGAAAGCGACCCGACGTGTCGCGGAAAGGCGGGCTGCGTGATGCTTGCGCGCGCATCCGACCGCCGGGTGAACATTCTCGGCTCCGCGGGCCCGTCGTTCTGGCTCGGCGGGGACAGCCGAGACTCTTACGCCGACCGAGCCATGCAGGACATGCTGTTGGCGTTCAACCCGGCGAAGGTCGTCGTCCACGTGGGACGTCGGCGCCTCAAGACCGGGACCCTTGGGTTCGAACCGCAGTCCGACGGGGGATTGGCGGATAGCGGGACCGAAGACCCGAGCGGGTCGGGCCCCCAGAATACTTCCGGCACGTTCGAATCTGGCAATTGGTCGCCGACGTCATCGAGCCCTGGCCTCGGGTATCCGATCGAGATCGAGTTCCAAACGTCTCCGCTGCTGCCGTTTGGGACCGTAACGAATACCGTCGACTCCGTTTCGTGGCCGGCCGATCCTCTGACGGCCTATTCTCCAATCGACACGGCGCCGATTCCGACGCCATTGATTGGCTTTTCCCCTGACCAGCCGCCGTGGCAGCCGCCCGCCCCGGACATCAATTCCGTAACGACGGTGACGACGCCGCCTGTCAATTTTACGACCCCCAGCAGCCCGAGCCCGATCCCCGAGCCGTCCACCTGGGTGATGATGATCGCCGGACTCGCGACGCTCGGCCTGTTCAAACGGCGGCGATTCGCCGCGGCGCTCAAGGCCATGCGCGGCTGAGGCCGCGCGACGTCACGGCACGACGAAGGTGGCCTTGCCTTGCCCGGTCAGCGCCGCTGGGATCGCGCCCTGCTCGTCGACCGAGAACACCACGATTGGGATGCCGTTGTCCCGGCACAGGGCGAAGGCCGCAGTATCCATCACCTGAAGGTTTCGTGCGATCGCCTCATCGTGCGTCAGTCGGTCGTAGCGCTTCGCGTCGGGATCTTTCTTGGGGTCTGCGCTGTAGATGCCGTCGACCTGAGTCGCCTTCATCACAGCGTCGCAGGAGAGTTCGCAGGCCCGCAGCGCCGCGCCCGTATCCGTGGTGAAGAACGGATTTCCGGTGCCCCCCGCCAGCATGATGACCCGGTGTTTCACGAGATGGGCGAGCGCGGCCTGGCGCGAATAAGGCTGGCACAGCGACGGCATGGCGACCGCCGACAGCACGCGGGCCGGTTGCCCAATTTGCTCGAGCGCGCCCTCCATGGCGAGGGCGTTCATCACTGTCGCCAGCATCCCGATCGAATCGGCGCGCGCCCGCTCAATCCCCTTGTCCGCTCCCTGCAGTCCGCGGAAGAAATTCCCGCCGCCGACGACCACGGCGACCTGCACGCCGAGTTCCGCAGCCGCCTTGAGATCGGCGGCCATCCGTTGAATGGTGTCCGCATTCAGGCCGAACTTGTCCGGTCCCATCAGCGACTCGCCGGAGAGCTTGACCACGACGCGGTTGAAGATCGGCTTCAAAGTCATTGGTCGTCTCCTGCGATGTCGATTCGCGTGCGGCGCCCAATGGAGCCATGCAACGCCGCCCCGCGCAAATTGTCGGCCCCGCTCAAGTCATTAAAAAAGCGGCCTTGCGGCCGCTTTGTCATGTCTCAGAGCGGTCAGCCCTCTTCCGCTGGTTTTTCAACCCCTTCGCCGAGCGCGAAGCGGACGAAGCCGGTGATCGAGATCGGCGCGCCGACCGTCTTCTCGGCCTCCTTGACCGCCTGGGCGACACTCTTGGCGGGGTCGTGCACGTAGGGCTGATCGAGCAAGCAGACCTCCTTGTAATAGGTCTTGAGCCCGGATTCGACGATCTTCTCGAGCACGTGCGGCGGCTTGCCGGCGTTCTTCTCGGCCAGCACCGAGCGCTCGCGCGCCACCGTCGCCGGATCAACGCCGTCGGAATTGAGGGCGATCGGACTCGCAGCGGCGACGTGCATCGCCACGTGGCGGCCGAGCGCGCCGAGCGCGTCGCGATCGCCCTTCGACTCCAGGCCGACAATCACGCCGATACGGCCGAGGCCGTCGACGATCTGGCCGTGAACGTAGTGACCGATTGCGCCTTCCGGAACCCGGAGGCCCTGGACGCGACGCAGCGTCATGTTCTCGCCGATCGTCGCAATGGCGTTGGCGATCGCCTCCGACACGGTCCCGCCGCCGAGATAATGGGCGCCGAGCACCGTGTCGACGTCCGCCGCGGGCGCCTTGTCGAGCGCTACCGCAACGATACCGCGCACCAGCCCCTGGAAATCGTCGTTTCGCGCGACGAAATCCGTCTCCGAGTTGACCTCGACGACCACGCCGACCAGATCCTCGACCGCTGCGCCGACCAATCCGTCGGCGGCGACGCGGCCGCTTTTCTTGGCCGCCTTGGCGAGCCCCTTCTTGCGCAGCCAGTCGATGGCGGCCTCGATGTCGCCGTCCGTTTCGGCCAGCGCGTGCTTGCAGTCCATCATGCCCGCGCCGGTCTTCTCACGCAGGTCCTTCACGAGCCCAGCCGTGATCGCAGCCATCGGTTTCCCTCATGTCGTCGTGCCGCAGCCCCGGGGCGGCGGCGTTGACCCAAAACAAAGTGACCGCGGCCATCGGGACCGCGGCGCTGATCCGAGACAAACGCCCGCCCTGCGCCGCTTTCGCGGCCGGCCCGGACGAATGGCGCCCCTCATCGCTCGCAGGTTACTCGGCGGCGATCAGGGCTCGCGCCTGCTCGCTCCACTTATCGCGGATGATGCGGCCGTTGAACCGCAGATCGGCGTCGAGCTTGGCGGCCTCTTCGTCGGTCATCGCTGCGAGCTGCCAGTAATGGAACACGCCGTGCTCATTGAGCTTCTTGACGATCTGCGGGCCGACGCCGGTGAGCTTGGCCAGATCGTCCGGCGCGCCCCGCGGCGCGGTCAGGAGCTCGAAATGATCGTCGGGCGGAAGAACCTGCTCGGTCTCGACCGTCTCCGGCAGAACCTCGGCGATCGGCGCCTCCGCCTCGCCCAGATCCACGCCCGCCGCCCCTTGGCTGCGACCGATGCCGTCGATGGCGGCGCGCGCCACAAGGTCACAATAGAGCTGGATGGCGCGGCCGGCGTCGTCGTTGGCCGGCACCGGAAAGCTGATGCCGTCCGGATCGCAGTTCGTGTCGAGGATCGCGATCACTGGGATCTTGAGGCGATTGGCCTCCTTGATCGCCAGCGCCTCCTTATTGGTGTCGATCACGAACACGAGGTCGGGCACGCCGCCCATATCCTTGATCCCGCCGAGCGCCGTCTCCAGCTTGTCGCGCTCACGCGACATCATCAGACGCTCCTTCTTGGTCAGGCCCTTGGCCCCTTCGGCCAGCATCTCGTCGAGCTTGCGCAGCCGGGAGATCGAGCCGGAAATCGTCTTCCAGTTGGTCAGCATGCCGCCGAGCCAGCGGGCGTTGACAAAATACTGCGCCGAGCGCCGGGCTGCGGTGGCGATCTCGTCAGAAGCCTGGCGCTTGGTGCCGACGAACAGCACGCGGCCGCCCTTGGCGACCGTGTCGGACACCGTCTTCAGCGCCTGATGCAGGAGCGGCACTGTCTGGGCCAGGTCGATGATGTGGATCGAGTTGCGGGTGCCGTAGATGAATGGCGCCATCTTCGGGTTCCAGCGATGCGACTGGTGGCCGAAATGCGCGCCCGCCTCGAGCAGCTGGCGCATGGTGAAATCAGGCAGAGCCATAAGCTTGTCGTCCTTGTCCGGTTGAGCCTCGGCGGATCGTGAACGGCGAGGAATTCCTCGCCACCGGAGCGGGACCTTGAGCAGGAGCCGCTGAAATCCGCCTGTGGAATGGGCGCGCATATAAGCGAGCGGACGCTGAAAGGCAAGCGCGGGTTCCCGCCCACAGCATTTCTAAAAGTGGTTCATTTTTGGGATTCACAAATCGGGGGAAACATGATTCACGCTGGGGATGGAGATTTTGGCGGGGCTACTTTCTGGCCTGAGGGCGGTTTGCGCTGCGTTCCCGGACCCTCGCAAGGGGCGGAGCGGCAATATCGCCATGGCGGATTTCGGTTTGTCGGCGTTCGCCCTGTTCTTCATGCAGAGCGCGTCGTTTCTGTCCTTCCAGCGGGCGCTGGAGAGGGGCCAGGGACGGTCCAACTGCCAGACCTTGTTCGGAATTGAGAAAATCCCTTCCGACAATTACATCAGGGACATGCTCGACGGCGCGGACCCTGCTCTGCTCGCGCCCTGCTTCGAGAACATGGAGCGGCTGCTGTTCGAACCCGCAATGCGCGAGGCCTTCGGGCGTCTGGGCGGGCGGACGCTCGTGGCGCTAGACGGGACCGAGTATTTCTGCAGCCAGAAGATCACTTGCCCGCATTGCCAGACGCGCAAACGCAGCAACGGCAAGATCGAGAGCTATCATTCCATGCTGGCCGCGACCGTGGTCGCGCCGGGACATTCCAAGGTCGTCCCCCTGAGCCCCGAGTTCATCGTCAAGCAGGACGGCGCTGAGAAGCAGGACTGCGAGCGCAACGCCGTCAAACGCTGGCATGAGAAGCACGGCGCGCGCCTGAAACCGTTGCGCCCGGTGTATCTCGCCGACGATCTGTTCGCCTGCCAGAGCGTGGTCGAGAGGCTCGTCGCAAGCGGCGACGATTTCCTCTTCACCTGCAAGGAGACCTCGCACAAGGCGCTCTACGACTTCATCGACGGCTGCGAGTTCGAGCGCCACGAGGTCAAGGTCCGCAAGGGCAAGACGCACGAAACGCACCGCTATCGCTTCATCGAAAAGGTCCCGTTGCGCGACGGCGAGGACGCCGTGCTGATCAACTGGATCGGCTTCAAGATTTTGGACGCCAAGGGCGTCGTGAAATACAGGACGGCCTTCGTCACTTCGTTGCCGGTCACAAAAGCCAACGTCGCCGAGATTGTCGTCTGCGGCCGCGCGAGGTGGAAGATCGAGAACGAAAGCTTCAACGTCCTGAAAAACCACGGCTACGAACTCGAACACAATTTCGGCCATGGCGAGACCTATCTGGCCATGACGCTCGCCGCCCTCAACATGCTCGCCTTCGCCTGGCATACGGTTCTCGACCTTCTCGAGCCGCCGTGGCGCAAAGCCAGAGAAGCGGCGGAAAAGCGAACCAGCTTCTTCGCCTATATCGCAACCTTGACGAGCTTCGTCGTCTTCCCCGCCTGGTCCGACCTCCTCGAAGCCCTCGCTACCTTCACCATCCCGCCCGATCTCCTCTCTGTCCAAAAAAACGAATGAGAAACAAGCCACGGGGGACTTTTAGAATCGCTCGTCCCAGCCAGGAGGGGCTCGACGGGTTGCGTTTCGCGGGAAGCTGTCGCTCGCGTCGGGGGGCGGGGGTCGGACGATCGCAGGCGTCCTCCGACTCTGTCGTCGTCCTGTCATGTTGGTCGTCCATCGCTCGGCCGCGTATCCTCTGGGCGGGCAGGCGTATTTTCCGTTGCCTCGGCAATGAGAACAAGGTGTTATGCGCGCCCAAGCGGCCGCAGAATCACGTCTTCGCCGTTCGGCGCCACACGGAAAGTCGCCCATGTTGAACAGCCTCGCCTCCGCCGGGCGCCGGGTCCTGCCGAATCAATGGGATCTGATTGCTTTCGCCGCAATCATGGCTGTGCTGACGGCGATCGCGCAAAGCTACCACGGCATTTCCGCGCCGCTCCCGGCGCCGAAAGAAGACTTGATCTCGCTCGACTACTGGAGCCTGCCCTATTACGCGCTCCGCACCGCGCTCAGGATGTTCGCAGCGCTGTTCTTCTCGCTCGTGTTTACCTTCACCTACGCCACGCTCGCCGCCAAGAGCCGCCGCTGGGAGATGGTGCTGATCCCCGTCCTCGATATCCTCCAATCGGTGCCGATCCTGGGCTTCCTGTCCTTCACCGTCACCTTTTTCCTTGGCCTCTTCCCGGGAAACACGCTGGGCGCCGAACTGGCGGCGATTTTCGCCATCTTCACCAGCCAGGCCTGGAACATGGCCTTCTCGTTCTATCAGTCGCTGCGCACCGTCCCGCCCGATCTCGATGAGGTGGCGCGCGGATTCCGCCTCACCGGATGGCAGAAGTTCTGGCAACTCGAAGCCCCCTTCGCCATGCCCGGACTCATCTGGAACACGATGATGTCGATGTCCGGCGGCTGGTTTTTCGTCGTCGCTTCGGAGGCGATCACTGTCGGCGACACAACAATCACCCTGCCCGGCGTCGGCTCCTACATCGCCAAGGCGAACAATGCGGGCGACTGGTCGGCGATCATCGCGGCGATCGTGACCATGGCGATCGTCATTTTGCTCTACGATCAGCTCCTGTTCCGGCCGATTGTGGCCTGGGCCGACAAGTTCCGCGTTGAGCTGTCGGCAAGTCAGGAGACGTCGAGCTCCTGGGTGCTGAACATCCTGCAGCGCACCCGCTGGGTTCGCCTGGCCTCCCAGCCGGTCTTCGCCGCTCTTCGGGCCGTCAGTCTGGCGCCGATCCGCATTCCACGGCTCATTCCGGAATCAAAGAAGCAAGATCAGCCGCCGTCCCGCATTCTCGATGCGCTTTGGATTCTCGTTGTGCTCGCCGTCGCCGTGTACGCTGGATGGCTGACGGTCCAGTACATCGCCACCGAAGTCGGTTGGGACGAGGTGGTTCACGTCTTCGTGCTGACTTTTTACACGCTCATACGCGTCTTCCTGCTGATCGTGCTCGCGTCGGCGATCTGGGTGCCAATCAGCGTATGGATTGGCCTGAGGCCGAAGTGGGCCGAACGGCTCCAGCCAATCGCGCAGTTCCTGGCCGCCTTCCCGGTCAACCTGCTGTTCGGCGCGACCGTCAGCCTGATCCTCTATTTCGACCTAAATCCGAACATTTGGCTCAGCTTCCTGATTATCTTCGGCACGCAATGGTACATTGTGTTCAACGTGATCGGCGGCGCCGCGGCCTTCCCCAACGATCTCGTGGAGGCGGCCAAGAACTTTCACATCAAAGGGTGGCGCTGGTGGTGGCAGGTCATTCTGCCGGGCGTCGCGCCTTATTACCTGACCGGGGCGATCACCGCGTCGGGGGGTTCGTGGAACGCCTCGATCGTGGCCGAATGGGTCAAGTGGAAGGACCATACCGTCGAGGCCCAGGGCGTCGGGGCCTACATCGCCGAGGCGACCGACAAGGGCGATTTTCCCAAGATCGTGCTCGGCGTCGCGATGATGTCGCTGTTCGTCACCCTGTTCAACCGCCTGTTCTGGCGTCAACTCTACGCTTACGCCGAGCGCCGGCTGCGCCTTTGAGCGCAGTAGGCGTCCCGGACTGATTGCGACCCTTCGAGGAGTTTTCCATGTTGGACACCGTTGCGACGACGCTCCTCAGCGTCGAGAACGTGAACCAGACCTACGCCACGGGCTCCGGCGAGACGCGCAAGCCCGTGCTTGAAAACGTTTCGATGAGCCTGAAGACGGGCCAGATCGTCGCCCTGCTCGGCCGTTCCGGCTCGGGCAAGTCGACGCTCTTGCGCATCATCTCCGGCCTCACCCGCCCGACCAGCGGAACGGTCTCAATCTCCGGCAAGCCGGTGGACGGGCCGGCCGAGGACGTCGCGATGGTGTTCCAAAGCTTCGCCCTGTTCCCCTGGCTCAACGTGCTCGACAACGTCGAGATCGGCCCGCGCGCCAACGGCGTGCCGCTCGAGGAGACGCGCCAGCGGGCCCTGAAGGCGATCGACACCATCGGTCTCGACGGCTTCGAGTTCGGCCTACCCCAAGGAGCTTTCCGGCGGCATGCGCCAACGCGTCGGCTTCGCCCGCGCGCTCGTCATGCAGCCAAAGATCCTGCTGATGGACGAACCGTTCTCCGCCCTCGACGTACTGACCGCCGAGACCCTGCGCACCGATCTCCTCGACCTCTGGCAGGACGGGCGCATCCCGATCAAGTCGATCCTGATGGTCACGCACAACATCGAGGAAGCAGTGCTGATGGCCGACCGGATCCTGGTTCTGTCGTCCAATCCGGGCCGCATCGCTTCCGATATCTCGAACACCATTCCGCATCCGCGCGACCGGCTCGATCCTCCGTTCCGCGCCATGGTCGACCAGATCTACGCGCTGATGACCCAGCGGGCCGAGACCACCCGGGTGGCGCAGCCGGCGGCCGCGGGCCTCGCGCTCGCCCTGCCCGACATCTCGACCAACTCGCTCGCCGGCATGCTCGAAGAGATCGCGGCGCCCCCCTACAACGGCAAGGCGGACCTGCCGCACCTGGCCGACTCGCTTGGCTTCGAGATCGACGATCTCTTCCCACTCGGCGAGACGCTGCAGATCCTCAAGCTCGCCGACTTCGAGGAGGCCGACATCAAGCTCACCCCGCTCGGCCAGCGCTTCGTCGACATGGACGTCGACCAGCGCAAGAAGGTGCTGGGCGAGCAGACGCTCGCCAACGTGCCGCTCGCTTCGCACATCAAGCGGGTGCTCGACGAGCGTCCGTCGCACCGCGCCCCGGCCAGCCGCTTCCGGGAGGAACTCGAGGACTACATGTCCGAGGACTACGCGGACCGGACGCTCAAGACCGTCATCAACCTCGGCCGCTACGGCGAATTGTTCGCGTACGACGAGAACGCCCAGGCATTCAGCTACGAGAACCCCGAGTAGGCCCAGACCCGCTGATTCTTTGGTTTGACTTGTTCCGCCAAATGCGCTGCGATATCGCTATTGCAGCGCACAGCGACGCTTGAGCCGACAGGAGATCCTCGATGAGCCAAAGCACCGCCACGATCGTGGTCGGCAACAAAAGCGTGGAGATGCCGGTCATGGACGGGACCGTCGGACCCTCCGTCATCGACATCAGCAAGTTCTACGCCAAGACGGGGATGTTCACCTACGATCCCGGCTTCACCTCGACAGCGAGCACGGAATCGAGCATCACGTATATCGACGGCGACGCGGGCATCCTGCTCTATCGCGGCTACCCGATCGACGAGCTCGCCGAGCACGGCGACTTCCTCGAGACCTGCTATCTCCTTCTCTACGGCGAGCTGCCCACCGCCTCGCAGAAGGCCGAGTTCGACTATCGCGTCACGCGCCACACCATGGTGCACGAACAGATGTCGCGGTTCTTCAACGGCTTCCGCCGCGACGCGCACCCGATGTCGATCATGGTGGCCTGCGTCGGCGCGCTGGCTGCATTCTATCACGACTCGATCGACATCAACGATCAGTTCCAGCGGCAGGTCGCCTCGATCCGAATGATCGCCAAGATGCCGACGATCGCGGCGATGGCCTACAAATACTCGATCGGTCAGCCGTTCGTCTATCCGAAGAACGACCTCGACTATTGCTCGAACTTCCTGCGCATGTGCTTCTCGGTGCCGGCGGAGGAATACAAGGTCAATCCGGTCCTTGCGCGGGCGCTCGACCGCATCTTCGTCCTGCACGCCGACCACGAGCAGAACGCCTCGACCTCGACGGTCCGCCTCGCGGGCTCCTCGGGCGCGAACCCGTTCGGCTGCATCGCGGCCGGCATCGCCTGTCTTTGGGGTCCGGCGCATGGCGGCGCCAACGAGGCGGCCCTCAAGATGCTCGGCGAGATCGGCAAGGTCGAGAACATTCCGAAGTTCGTCGAGCGCGCCAAGGACAAGAGCGACCCGTTCCGCCTGATGGGCTTCGGCCACCGCGTCTACAAGAACTACGACCCGCGCGCCAAGATCATGCAGAGGACGGCGCATGAGGTTCTGGACGAGCTCGGCGTCAAGGACGATCCTCTGCTCGCGGTCGCGGTGGAGCTCGAGCGCATCGCGCTGCACGACGAGTACTTCATCGAGAAGAAGCTCTATCCGAACATCGACTTCTATTCGGGCATCACGCTGAAGGCGATGGGCTTCCCGGTCGCGATGTTCACGGTGCTGTTCGCCGTCGCCCGCACGGTCGGCTGGATCGCCCAGTGGAAGGAAATGATCGACGATCCGGAGCAGAAGATCGGCCGTCCACGCCAGCTCTACACCGGCGCGACGTTCCGCGATTACATCCAGATCGGCAACCGGACGGCGCTGTAGCGCGAACGGCTCGAGCGCGCCGGGGCGGCGTCAGCGACGCCGCCCCGGAGAAACAGTCACCACGCGACCGGGCGTCCGTCGCGGAAGAAGCCTCCGGACGGCCCTCCGTCGGGCAGATCCACGGCCCACAGCACGCTCGCTGCGCCCTCCGCGACCGGTCGGCCGCCGCCTCCTCCCATGTCGGTCGCGACCCAGCCCGGACAGACGGCGTTGACCAGGACGCCGCTCCCCGCCAGCTCTCCCGCCAGGACCAGGGTGAGCGCGTTGAGGGCCGCCTTCGACGTCGCATAAGCCGGCGTCCCGGCGCCCATCGAGGCGAGCGACCCGGCGCTGGACGACACGTTGACGATCCGGCCCCAGCCGCGAGCGCGCATCTCCGGGGCGAACGCCTGGGCCATCCGCCAGGCGCCGAACAGGTTGGTCTCGAACGCGGCGCGCACGATGCGCCAGTCGGCGTTCAGCGCGGTTTCCCAGTCATCGTAATGGACGCCGGCGTTGTTGATCAGGACATCCACGGGCCCGATCGCGGCGGCGAGACGGAACGGCGCGTCGGGATCGTCGACGTCGAGCGCGACGGCGCTGACGTCGCCGCCAATACGGCGCGCCTCCGCCTCGCCTCTGTCGTAATCGCGCGCGCCCAGAAACACCCGCGAGCCGCGCCGGGCAAGCTGACGGCAGACCTCGAGCCCAATGCCGCGATTGGCGCCCGTCACGAGCGCGACGCGCTTTGCGGCTACGCCCGTCATCGTCAACGCCCCCTCGCGCGGTCGGCCGCGACGGCCACAAGGCCCCTGTCGCCAATCTCCCGCGTCAAGGTGAAGGTCATGGCCGTGACTTTCCAGCGTCCGTCGAGCCGCTCCAGCGCCCAGCGATAAAGCCCGATCGGCCGCCAGAGCGCATCTCCGATCCAATGGCGGCCGTCGACCCGCGCGGTCGCCTCCGCGGCGTCGCCGTCGATCCGCGCCTCGACGTCGAGGAGCTCGTGCCGGGTCGCGTCGAATCCCGGCACGAGTCCGCGCCACGCGTCCATCAGCGCGGCGGGCGTCGTGCGTTGCGGCTCCCCGCCCCACAGGCTCGAATAGTCGATCACGATTTCAGGCGCGAAGGCAGCCTCGGCGAGGTCGTAACGGCCGAGATCGACTGCGAGGGGAATCGAGGCGACCACCGCGATCACCTTGGCGCTATCGGGGTCTCCGGCTGGCGGTACGGCGTCCGGCATGGCGCGCTCCGAGGCTCGCGCCGGAGCATGGCCGCGCGGCGGCCGGAAGGCAAGCGGACGTTCGGCCGTCAGGCGTCGGCAAAGGCGGGGCAGGCGCCCGCGCAGCCGCAGCCGCCCATCATGTCGCAAGATCCCGCCATGGCCGGCGCCTCATCGCCGCCCTTGGCGGGCGAGGCGATCAGCGAAAGCTGCTGCTCGAGGTCGGCGCTGGCGCATGCTTCGCACGCCGGCGTCTCGCCCGACATCACCAGGGTCGAGAATTCCTTGCCGCAGTCACGGCATCGGTAGGCGTAGATCGGCATCCAGACGGTTCCCAAACTCTACCGGCGTTTCCTTTGCGCGCTACGGCGGCGCCGCGCAAGAGGGCGAGCCGCCGCTCAGCCGACGAGGCCGAGCCGCTCGGCCGCTTCGGCGACGAGCCGCGCGCGCTCCGCAATGATCGGCGCAAGCCGCTTTTCGACCGCCTCCCTGACCGGCTTTGGCGCCGTGTCGGGCTCACCCGCGTCAAAAGGCGGCGCAGGCGCGTATTCGAGGTTCAGCTGCACCGCCTCCGCCACCGCGTGATCGCCGAGTTCCGCGAGGAGCGCGAGGCCGAAATCGATCCCAGCCGTCACGCCGCCGCCGGTCATCAGCCGGCC
The DNA here is from genome assembly GCA_963822215.1 of uncultured Alphaproteobacteria bacterium. Classification (GTDB taxonomy): domain Bacteria; phylum Pseudomonadota; class Alphaproteobacteria; order Rhizobiales; family Beijerinckiaceae; genus Roseiarcus. The sequence continues at coordinate 245,217 of CAWGGX010000003.1, read as the reverse complement.
ATCGCGGACGGTGCGTTCGCGAACAGGGATCGCCCCGAGCGGCGCGAGCAGATGGTGCGAAGCCCAATGCGTCGTCGCCCGCCGGCCGATGAGGAGACCGGCCGCGCCGAGGACCAGCGCGCCCGTGCATACCGACGTCACAAAGCGCGCAACCTCCGCCTGCCCGCGGATAAAGGCGAGCGTCTCGTCGTCGGCCAGAAGCGGGTTGACCCCCGATCCGCCGGGCACGCAGATCACGTCGAGCGGCCCGCAATCGGCGAAGGTCGCGTTGGGCTTCAGCATGAGCCCGGTCGAGGAGAGGACCGGGTCGAGCGTCTTCCAGACAAGGCGAGCGCGAACTCTCGGCCACGACGCCAGCACCTCGTAAGGGCCGGTCAGGTCAAGCTGCTGGACATTCGGAAATACGAGAAAACCGATTTCGATCCGACGTTCTTGGCTCATAATGAACATCCTCTCTGCGTCCGACCGTCTGTGTTCTCGCCCGCGCGTGGACGCCACGACGTCTCCCTACCTCTCCTCCCGCACCACGATCTCCGTCCGCTTCGCGCCGACCGCCGCGGCGAGCCAGCGCAACCGGTCGACCACGACCTCGCTATCGGGCGCGCGCGCCGCCGGCGACACCTCGAGCCGCACGCAGTCTGGGTCGAGCCGCAACCGTGCGCTCGCCAGCACGGACGGGACCACGCCAGAGAAGCGGTAGGCGAGTTGCATGGCGCGCCCGAGAATCTGGGCTCGCCGCCGCAGCGCGGGCGTTATGAGATCGATCGCCGGCATGAGCCAGGGCGCGTCGGCGCGCCCGGCGTAGCGGGCGTGCACGGCCGCGGCGATGAACACCCGCTCGGCGTGATCGACGCCGATGAAGGGAAACTGCAGGAGCCGCCGGAAGCTCTCCTCGGCCTTCAGGTCGACCGCGTCGCGCCAGGCGATGTCCGAGAGCGCGCAGACGGCGACGCGCAGCCGCCTCTCGGCCGGCGTCTCGCGCGGGAGGAGTTCGGCCGTCCACGCCACGAGCGCGGGCGCGAAGTCCGGCACGCGGGAGAGCGGCAGGCCGATGAACTGCGCGCCTTCGACCAGGGGATCGAGATACCGCTCGGCCTCCTCGAGCTGCGAATAGAGCAGGCCCTCGCGCAGGCCCAGCGCCGAGAAGATCACCCGGTCGGGCGCGAGCCGCTTCAGCACGCGGTCGAGCGTCAGCGCCGCGGCAGGAAGCGTTCGCGCCCGACGCGCCGAGACGCCCGGCATGGTGATGAGCTTTGCCGCCGTCTGGCGCGTGATCGACTTGGCGAACGCGCGGATGACCGGCGTCTCGACCGTATAGCCGTGCACGGCCTTCACCGGCGCCCCGACCGCCTCGATATGGGCCCTCGCGATCGCGCGCCAGCCGCCGCCGACCGGATAGAAGGTTGGCCGCGCGAACGACGCCTTGACGCCCGCGCGCAGGATCTCGTCCACCCGCCGCTTGGCGACGTCGTAGCCTTGCGCAAGCAGGGCCTCGACCGGCAGCGCGCCGAGCGGCACGCTGGCCCATCCGTCCCCGACCCGGTCGTCGATCGCCTCCGCAATCTCAAGGCTGCCGCCGCCCATGTCGCCGATCGCGCCCACCGGGCGGAAGAACCCGGAGATGACGCCAAGCGCGGCGTAGCGCGCTTCTTCGGCGCCCGACAGGATACGCACCGTGAGGCCCGCTTCGGCGGCGATGGCGTCGGCGAGGGCCCGGCCGTTGGTGGCGCGCCGGATCGCCTCGGTCGCCGTCACGTCGAGCTTCGCCACGCCCATCGCGTCGGCGATGGCGCGGAAGCGCCGCGCCGCCTCGACGGTGCGCCGGAACCCTTCGGGCGCGATGGCGCCGGTCTCGGCCAGCCCCTCGGCGAGACGGGCGAGCGACTTCTCATTGAACCGCGGCAGCGGCGCGCGCCCGAGCTGGTCGTAGACGATCAGCCGCACCGAATTCGAGCCGATGTCGATGATGCCGTAATGCGGCCGGTCGGCGCGCATGACGCGCGCCGGATCGAGGTCGAGCGGCCGATGCGGCTCCTGGCGCTTGGACACATGCGACTCCTGCGGATCGACGCGGATCATGGGCAAGGCCGGAGGATTTGACCAGACCGCAAACGGCGAGAAAGCGTGGAACGCCGCGGTTGACAATCGCCCGGTCAGCTCCGATGCAGGCGGGGCGCCCCCAAGGACAATGACGATGTCGCCTGAAGATTTTCGACGCTACGGCCATCAGTTGATCGACTGGCTGGCGGACTACCACGAAACCCTGGCCTCCCGACCTGTGATGGCCACAACGCGGCCAGGCGAAGTCCGCGACGCGCTGCCGGTTGCGCCGCCGGCCGAACCGGAGGCTTTCGCCGACATCGTCGCCGACCTGGACCGGGTCGTCCTGCCCGGACTGTCGCTGTGGCAGCACCCGCGCTTTTTCGGCTATTTTCCGGCCAACGCGGCGCTTTCGGGCGTCCTCGGCGACCTCGTCAGCACCGGACTGGGAGTCCTCGGCCTCTCCTGGCAATCGAGCCCGGCGATCACCGAGATCGAGGAGGTGGTCACCGACTGGATGCGGCAGATGCTCGGCCTTTCGCCGGCGTGGAGTGGGGTCATTCAGGACACCGCCTCGACGAGCACGTTAGTGGCGCTGATCTCAGCCCGGGAGCGGGCGACCGGCTTTGCGCTGGCGCGCGGCGGCCTTCAGGGCGAAGCCCGCAAGCCCTGCGTCTATGTCTCGGCCCACGCGAACAGCTCCGTCGACAAGGACGCGCTCCTTGCCGATTTCGGCCGCGACAACCTGCGACTGGTTCCGACGGGCGAGGGCCACGCCATGCGCGCCGAGGCGCTGGCGCAGATGATCGCCGACGATGTAGCGGAAGGCCGCCTCCCCTGCGCGATCGTGGCGACGGTCGGCACGACCGGAACGACGGCGGCCGATCCGATCGCCGGCATTTCGAATGTCGCCAAGCAATTCGGCGTCTGGCTGCACGTCGACGCCGCGATGGCCGGCAGCGGGATGATTCTGCCGGAGCTGCGGGGGATGTGGGAAGGAATCGAGGGCGCCGACAGTCTTGTGGTCAACGCCCATAAGTGGCTCGGCGCGCCGTTCGACTGCTCGCTCTACTACGTCCGCGATCCGGAGCACCTGATGCGGGTGATGTCGACCAACCCGAGCTACCTGCAATCCTCGGTCGACAGCGAGGTCAAGAACCTGCGCGACTGGGGTATTCCGCTCGGCCGCCGTTTCCGGGCCCTAAAACTCTGGTTCCTCATTCGCGAGCAGGGCGTCTCGGGTCTGCAGCGGCGGCTGCGGCGGGACCTCGCCAATGCGCGGCATTTCGCCGAAGAGGTGGCGGCGACGCCGAACTGGCGCGTCGTCACCCCAACCCAACTCCAGACCGTCTGCATTCGCCACGAACCCGTCGGCCCCGACGGGTCCGCGCTCGAAGGCGAGACGCTGGACCGGCACACCCTGGCGTGGGTCGATGCAGTGAACCGCTCGGGCGCCGCCTATCTCACCCCGGCGGTTGTCGACGGACGCTGGCTGGCGCGCGTGTCGATCGGCGCGCTGACGACGGAAGCCGCCGACATCGCCGCGGCCTGGGCGGCGATCCGGTCAGCGGCGGAAAGCGCGTCGCGGGCTGTCGCATCCGGGGCGTAGGCGGGCGAGCCAGGCAGCGCCGCGTCCGCAGCCGCGGTGAGGCGGTGAGCCGTGACCGGAAGGCGCAAGACATCGTAAGCGCCCCCGTCGCCGGTCATCAGCTGAGAGAAATCCGGCGCGAATCGCATCCCAAGACGAATCCCGCTCGCCCGCAACGTCTGGCAGTTTCCCGCCTTCTGAATCAGTCGGAGTATAGCCAGCGATTTATTGTGCGACGAGGACGTATGAGACAGAGTCCCCTCGTCCGGCCTCGTTGGCCTTGATCGCCTTGCGCCGAAATGCGGCCAATTCCCGCATTGAAAAGCGCCGTGCGTCTTGCATGCCGCGCAATCCGACGCCGCTCTTGTAGAGCTCGCTGGCCAACAACGACCAAGTCTGGCCGATGTCGATAATCCGTTGCAATTGGAAACCGCAGCTAGCGGCAAGGATAGACATACCTTTTCTGGATATTAGCGTAAGATGCCGCGGCGCGTCCCATTGCGCCCAATCGGTCCCATAGTCGTCCCGGGCCTGAGAGCTCGGGGTCGGCATCTGAATGAGACAAAGACCATTCCGCCCCAGTCTCTGACGCGCCGTCCGTAGTTCGCCTTGCGGATCCGGGAGGTGCTCGAAAGAATGATTAAAAATTATGACGTCGAACTGGCCCTCCTCCTCGGCAAGACGGCGCTTGCGCAACTGAACGCCTTCGCTCGTCACCGCATCTCCGCTAAGGAACGGGTCGACGCCCGATATGTTGCGAAACCCCAGCCGCGCCAGCCGATTGAGCAAGGCCCCGGCCCCACAGCCGACGTCCAGAATCTTTTGATCCTTGCCGACGCCTACCTCATGGATAATCTTCACAGTGCTTGGTTCCGGCTTCACTCTCTCGATCAACTGTCCAACAAAGCTTCTTCCAAAGACTCCGCGATCACGCGCCGTCAGAGAGAATGTTTTGAGCGCGTCCTTGATTCCCTTTGACTTGACGGAATCAGCGTTGAATGAGTAATACTCTTTTGGATAATACTTATTGAGCGCGGAGGAGTTTAACAGAACTGCAATTTGAATGCTGTCGCACGCGCCGCACCGATCGTATGCGAATTCCTCCCTGGACGAGAACATCATTTCTTTAACGATATATGAATTCGACTTGACGGTCGAACCACACGTTCGGCACAGGAAAGAGCTCATTACGTTCCACATTCACGATGTACGGTTTCGCTGAGATCCGCCAGATGGACGCCCCAGCCCCGCTCCCTGCCCCTGCGTGCAACTTGGCGCGACTCTAACCGAGTCGGTGACTCGCACGCCCGATGATGAACGGAGCTATCGAGCCCCGGATACACGACGACCCATCTTGTGGGGGGCCGGTGTCCCGGCAAGCCGGGCAACATCAGAGGATCGTCCTCATACTTCCCGAAAGCTCGATCCGACGCAAGACGTTTTTCGGCCACCATGGAGCTTTGTGCGTATTCCACAGCATCGTCAGCGTCGATTCCAGGCGATCCTGAGCAGTCGTTCCACCAGAACGTAAGCAGTTTCCGAACGATTTTGGAGGACGCGTGCGCCGACAATTTCAGCGGCCTGTGCAAATACGGAATTGCGGTGTTTCACAACTCGAAAATCAAGGAAGTCTTACCGAATCCCGCGGCGTCAGCCGCGGCGCGCGGTCTCCCCTCCAGGGCTCCGAATCCGGGTTAACAAAACACGTATTCCACATACGCAATCTGTCCATTAGGTTGTGCGCACCGAACGCGATACTCGCACGGCGCGCAACACTCGGCGTCGATAAAGGGCTCGAGAGAGATTTCGGTCCTCGGAGCGGCGCTGGCTGGGCCCCACATGGCGCGATCGAAGCCAATTGTTAGCCCGAGTTCGGAGCCCTGGTCTCCCTCCTTGACCGTGGCGCCCGATCGCGGGACAGTTTGTCATACCCAATCGTCGACACATTTCGCGTTTGAGCGCCGCAGGACCATGCCATGCCCGCAAGAGGACCTCTCATGATGAAACGGCTCGGCTGTTCGGCGCCGCACGCGCCCGCCTTTCAGGCGCGGCCCTACCCCTACCGCAACGTTGACGCGATCTTGATCGACCGCTGCCCTGCGCGGCTGATCGTGGCAGCGGCGTCCATGACGTACGATATGGCGCTTCCCGTCGGCCCTGTGATCGCCCGCCTATGAATGCGCCCTACGATCGGCGCCTCGACTTCGAAGGCGCCGCCAACTTTCGCGACCTCGGCGGCTACCCGGCGGGCGGCGGCAGGCGCACGCGCTGGCGCCGCCTCTTCCGCGCCGACAGCCTGGGCGACCTGACTGAGGCCGACCTCGAACGGCTGGACGCGCTCGGTCTTCGAGGGCTCATCGATTTCCGCATCGACGTCGAACGCAGGCTGAAGCCGAACCGTCTCCCGAGAGGTTCGAGCGTGCGCACGCTCGAAATCGGCTTTCTCCCGGTCGGGACGTTGGACATGCTGGCACGGGTCCGCTCCGGCGCCATCACGACCGGAGAGATCGGGCGAGAGGTCGCGGGCCACTACCGGCTTTTCGTCGCCGATCATGCGGAGGAATACCGGAAAGCGCTCGCCTTCGCCGCCGACCCCGACAACTATCCGCTGCTGATCCATTGCACGAGCGGAAAGGACCGGACCGGATTTGCGTCCGCCGTTCTTCTGCTCGCCGTCGGAGTGCCGCGCGAGGTCGTGCTGCAGGACTACGATCTGACCAACCGCTACCGGCGCGACGTCTCCCACCTCTTCGGCCCGAAAACGTCCCAGGATCTTGTCGACCTGCTCCTGTCCGCCCAGACGCATTATCTCGAAGCCGCGCTGGACGAGATCGACCGAAGGTTCGGCTCGTTCGACGGCTATCTGGCCGAAGCCCTTGAGATCGACGACACGGTGCGCGCGCGACTTTACGATCTCCTGACGGAGGCGTAGGCGTCGCGAAGCCCAACGGACGGCGCGCGTCTCGCGCGCCTTCGGGGCGGCGAGACGCCGCCCGTCCGACCCGCCGCATGTGTCCGTTGGGCGGCCAATGAGAGTTCTGATTAGAGCGGAATGACTTGAGGTTCGAGCGTATCCTCAAGATCCGCTGACAAGTCAGTCAGTCAGCCCGTTTTACCGTATCTATATCGTATAATAATCGACGCTCAACAGGATTTTGTGACAGTTTTGTGCGCTTATGTCTTTGATAAGATGGAAACGCTGCCAAAACTGCACGGGCAGCGCCGACGACCCATGCTTGGGAGAAAGGGCGCGCGCGCTCCCCCACATCCTTTCGCCTTGGGAGGGCGGACGTCTGGGCGGCCGGATGACGGGATGCCCGCGATTTGTTCAAAAGTCATCCTGCTCTAGATACCTGCTTTTGCGGGTATGACAGCGATAGCGTTATCCAGAGGGAGGAAGGCCGTCATGGCGCGAAGGCTCAAGTTCTACGGCTGGGGTTACGAGGGCGACGGGCTGAGCGAACCCGAGCGGGATCATCTCTTCGGCTTTGTCGCCCAACGCCTCGGCGCCGAGCCGCGTCCAGCGGCCCCGCCAAGCGAATCCGAGATCGTCCTCGCCGCCCCGCGCGTCGCGGCGCCGGCCGCGCTCGCGAGCGTTCTGACCGCAGACCCCTACGAGCGGCTCCTGCACACCTATGGCAAGTCGTTCCCGGAGACGGTCCGCGCCTTCGCCCGCGACTTCGCCAACGCGCCCGACCTCGTCGCCGCGCCCGCCGACGAGACGCAAGTCGCCGCCGTGCTCGACTGGGCGAGCGGCGCCAAGGTCGCCGTCATTCCGTTCGGCGGCGGCTCGTCGGTCGTGGGCGGCGTCGAACCCGCGGTCGGCGACGCCTTCGCCGGCGCGGTGAGCCTCGACCTCAGCCGGCTGAACCAGGTGCTCGAAGTCGACGCCGCGAGCCGGGCGGCGCGGATCCAGGCGGGAATCCGGGGCCCGGCGATCGAGGCGGCGCTGAAGCCGCATGGCTTCGCCATCCGTCACTATCCGCAGAGCTTCGAGCACTCGACGCTCGGCGGCTGGATCGCGACCCGCTCCGGTGGGCACTTCGCGACCCTTGCCACGCACATCGACGACTTCGTCGAAAGCCTGCGCACGGTGACGCCCGCGGGCGTCCTGGAGTCGCGCCGCCTGCCCGGCTCCGGCGCGGGGCCGAGCCCCGATCGCCTGATGATCGGGTCGGAGGGGTCCCTCGGGGTGATCACCGAGGCCTGGATGCGGCTGCAGGGCCGTCCGCGCTTCCGCGCCGACGCCGTGTTCGGCTTCCCCGACTTTTTCGCCTCGGCGCGGGCCGTGCGCGCGGTCGCCCAGGCCGGGCTCTATCCTTCGAACCTGCGCGTCATCGACAACGACGAGGCCGGAACCTACGGCGTCAACAATTACGAGGAGAGCGTGCTCGTGCTCGCCTTCGAATCCTCGGACCATCCGGTCGACGCCTGGATGGCGCGGGCGGTCGAACTCATGGCCGATCACGGCGGGCGGCGCCATTCGGGCGAAGACGCCGGACAGCGCTGGCGCACGGCCTTCATCCGCATGCCCTACGCGCGCGAGCTGACCGTGCCGATGGGGGTGATCAACGACACGTTCGAGACGGCCATAACCTGGGACAAGTTTGAAGCGTTCCACGCCGCCGTGCGCTCGGCGACCGCCGAGGCGCTAACGGAGGCGACGGGACATTCCGGGATCGTCTCGACCCGCTTCACCCATGTCTATCCCGACGGCCCTGCGGTCTATTACACCTTCAGCGTCAAAGGCGATCCGCGCCGGCTCATCGACCAATGGCGGCACATCAAGACGCGCGCCTCCGACGCGCTGATCGCCGCGGGTGGCACGATCACCCACCACCACGCCGTCGGCCGCGACCACATGACCTGGTATCGCCAGCAGCGCCCCGCCCTGTTCGGCGCGGCGCTGGCGGCGGCCAAGCGCGCGCTCGATCCGGCGGGGATCATGAATCCGGGGGTGATCGCGCCGTGAAAGCGGCGCTTGTCTCGCCTTGCGCCGGTCCAGTAGACGCTCGCATCGCTTCGTTGGAGACAGCCCAAGGCGGGGCTGGATCGGAGGCCTGGCGCTCGGGCGTCAACGCCGTCATCGCGAGCGACCTCCGGAGTTGGATCCAGGGGGTTGTGGCGATCCAGCGGCCGTCGAACACCCGGCGTTCCCCGGATCGCCACGCTTCGATCGCGATGACGGCGTTGACGCCCCGTTGCCCACGCGCCTCGGCTGTGACGAGCGACAAAGCGCCGCCCGTCAATCAAGGCTGCTGCGCGTCCGCGAGATGCTTGCGGAAGAACGCGACCACGGCGGCGTTCAACGCCTTGTGGAATGCGACGCGGTCGAAACCGGGCGCGTCCGCGCAAATTGGCGGCGCGATCTTGGCCAGTTCGGCCGAGCAGGGGGCGAGAAAGTCGAAATGCTGGGAATTCGGGACGATGTGAAAGTCGGGCTTCGCCGGCAACCAGCCGGAGACGTCCTTCACGCTCTCTGGCGTCACGCCGTCGCCCCCGCGCTCGGAGCCCCAGAGCTGAACGGGGACCGTCACGTCCTTGAAGCTCTCCGCAGCGAAAAAGATGGCGAGCGGGTCGGCGATCACGGCAGCCCTGATGCGCGGATCGTGGACGAGCTGCAGAGGCGCTCCCTTGCGCGCCTGCTCGCAGGTCGGGCTGTTGTCGCCCTCGCAAAGCCTCAGCACCTTTCCGGGACTCGGGATGCCGCCGATGGCGACGAGTTCGGTGTAGCCGCCGCGGGAAAAACCGAAAAACCCGACTCGCCCGGGATCGATTGTCGCCGAGCCGGACCACGAGCCGAGCATGAAGTCGATCGTCCGTTTGATGTCGGCGGGCCGTTCGACGAAAACCGAGGGGTCGTCGATTCGGCTCTTGTCCATCGCGTTCTCGCCGGGATGATCGATCGCGACTGCGACGAAGCCGGCGTCGGCAAGCGCCTCGGCCGTGTCGTGGTGGCCCAGGTCGCCGCCGCCCCGGCCGTGCGAGATGACGACGAGCGGCAGCTTCTCGGCCGCGACCGGACAGTTCTCGGCGACCGACAGAACATAAGGGCCGATCTTAACCTCGCCCGTCGGCTCGGCGCAGGGGCGCCAGACCGCGCCTTTCAGCGGCGGCAGCGACCCGCTGGCCGGAATCTCGATGCGCTGAAAACCTGCCGCGTGCGCGAGCGAGGCCATGAGAGAAAGTATTGCGGCGTAGGCGAAACGGATCATCGGCTTGCTCCGTACGGCAGCGCCCCCTACCCCTTCGGGAAGTCGAGCCCCATCGCCCGGTAGCGCTCCGGGTCGTCCTGCCAGTGCTCGCGCACCTTGACGTGCAGGAAGAGATGCACCGTCGCGCCATGCGCCTCGGCGATGTCCTTGCGCGCCGCCATGCCGATCGCCTTAATCGTCCGGCCGCCCTCGCCGATCACGATCTTGCGGTGGCCCTCGCGGGCGACGAACACAGTCTGCTCCACCCGCGCCGAGCCGTCGGGCTGGTCCTTCCACGAATCGGTCTCGACGGTCGCCTGATAAGGCAATTCGTCGTGCAGTCGCTCGAGCAGCTTTTCGCGGGTGATCTCGGCGGCCAGCGAGCGGATCGGCGCCTCGGCGATCTGGTCCTCGGGATAGAGCCACGGGCCTTCCGGCAGCATCGCGGCGAGATGGTCTGTCAACCGGTCGAGGCCGTCGCCCGTGGTCGCGCTGACCATGAAGGTTTCGGCGAAGGGATGGGCCCCGTTCAGCCGGGCCGAGAGATCGAGCAGTTTTGGGCGCTCGATCAGATCGATCTTGTTGAGAACCAGAACCTTCGGCTTGCGGCGCTCCGTCAGCGTCTCGAGGATGTGCTCCGTCTCCTCGGTGAGGCTCACGGAACCCGCTTCCTTGCGCGCGTCGATGAGGAGCGCGAGCGCGTCGGCGTCGGCCGCGGCGCCCCAGGCGGAGGCCACCATCGCCCGGTCGAGCCGCCGCTTCGGCGCGAACAGGCCCGGCGTGTCGACGAACACGATCTGCGCGTCGCCCTTGGTGACGACGCCGCGCACGGTCGAGCGCGTCGTCTGCGCCTTGCGGGTGACGATCGAGACCTTTTCGCCGACGAGCGCGTTGATCAGGGTCGACTTGCCGGCGTTGGGCGCGCCGATCAGCGCGACGAAGCCGCAGCGGATTGCGCTCATGCCTCGCTCCGCCGGTCGAGAAACGCCTGCGCCGCCGCCTGCTCAGCCGCCCGCTTCGAGCTCGCCTCGCCTGTCTCGGGCGCGTAGCCGGGCAGTTCCACCCGCATGACGAACTGCGGCGCATGCGCTGGACCGCTGCGCGCCGCCTCCTCGTAGCGCGGCGCGGCGAGCGCGCGGGCCTGCGCCCACTCCTGCAGCGCGGTCTTGGCGTCGCGCGCGGGCTCCGTGTCGGCTGTCAGCCGCTCCCCCCAAGACCGGATGATGAGGTCGCGCGCGGCCTCAAAGCCGCCGTCGACATAAACGGCGCCGATCAGGGACTCGCAGACGTCGGACAGGATGGCCGCCTTCTTCCGCCCCCCGCCCCGCGCCTCGCCGAGGCCGAGCGTGAGATGCGGGCCGACGTCCCACTCCGCCGCGATCTCCGCGCAGGTCTCCCGGCGGACGAGCTTGGCGAGCCGGATCGACAGCTCTCCCTCGCTCGCCCCCGGAAACGATTGGTAGAGACGATCGGCGACGATGACGCCGAGCACCCGGTCGCCGAGGAACTCGAGCCGCTGGTACGAGCGTCCCGCGGCGGGTTGGGCGGAGAGGTGCGTCAGCGCCAGCGTCGCCAGATCCGGGTCGGCGAAGCGGTAGCCGAGCCGCGCCTCGAGGTCCGAAAGTTCGGCCTTGCCCCGCTTCTTCATTCCATCGGCCGACTGAACGGTTCGGAACGCGTCGCGTCCCGCGCGCGCCGTCAATGCACCCGCTGGAAGATGCGGTCCCAGCGCACGGTCCACGGCCATTTCCAGATTTCCCACGCGGGCGTGTCGTCGCCGATCGAGAAGAAGATGATCTCGGCGCGGCCGATCAGATTCTCGAACGGCACGTAGCCGACGCCGCCCTGGTCGGAAGCGAGGCGGGAGTCGCTCGAATTGTCGCGATTGTCGCCCATCATGAAATAGTGGCCGGGCGGCACCTCGTAGGTCCTCGTGTTGTCGAATGTGCCGTCGTCGCCGTCGATCTGGATGATCTCATGCTTCACGCCGCCCGGCAGCGTCTCGAGATAGCGCGGCGCGTCTTCCGGCTTGCCGAAGTGGTTGACGGTCGGAAAGGGCGCGATCTCCTCGCGCGGAACCATCTCGCCATTGATGATCAGCCGGCCGTGCTGAACCTGAATCTTGTCACCCGGCAGGCCGATCAGGCGCTTGATGTAATCGGTCTCGCCATCGCTCGGCAGCTTGAAGACGATGATGTCGCCGCGCTTCGGCTGAGAGGCGAAGATGCGCCCCGGGATCGCCTGCGGGACGAGGTCGAGAAAGCCGGGCAGCGAAAAGTGCGAATAGCCGTAGGCGTATTTCGACACGAACAGGTAGTCGCCGACCAGCAGCGTCGGCACCAAAGAGCCCGAAGGGATATTGAACGGCTGGAACAAGAGCGTGCGGACAACGAGCGCGATAATGAGGGCTTCGACGACGACCTTGACGGTCTCCCACCAGCCCTCCTCCTTCTTGACGGCGGTCGCGCCGGCGTTGGCGGGCTTCACGCTCTTTTCGCTCATCTGGGTCACTTACGCCCTTCCTCTCGCCGTCGGCCGGCCGTTCGGCCGACCTCCTATATAGGCGCGGCTCCGCTCCGCCAAGCCGCGACGCGCGCCTTGGCGGGCGAAGGCGGCGCAATGATGACGAACCGCGGGCGCGAAAGCAGCAGCGCGCTCGAGCGGGCCGCGGGCGCGATCAGCGCTCGCGGCCTTCCGCCTCACGGCGTAAGCACGATCGATCCCGTCGTCTCGCGCGCCTCCAGCGCCCGGTGGGCCTCGGCCGCCTCGGCGAGCGGCAATGTTCGGCCGATATGGATGGTCACGTCGCCGCTCCCAACGGCGCGAAAGAGGTCCCGCGTCATCTTCTCGAGCCGCGCGCGGTCGGCCATGAAGGTGAACAGGGTTGGCCTCGCGGCGTAGAGCGAGCCTTTGCGACCAAGGAGGCCGAGTTCGAAGGCCTCGACGCCGCCCGAGGCCGAGCCGAAGCTCACAAACATCCCGAACGGCCTCAGGCAGTCGAGCGAAGCGGGAAACGTCGCCTTGCCGACGCCGTCGTAGACGACCACGCACTTCTGGCCCTTGGTGATCTCCTCGACCCGCTTGGCGAAATCCTCCTCGCGGTAGAGGATCGTGTGGTTGGCGCCAGCCTTCTTGGCGACCTTGGCCTTCTCGGCCGAGCCGACCGTGCCGATCACCTTGGCGCCGAGCGCCCGCCCCCACTGGCAGAGGATCTGGCCGACCCCGCCGGCCGCGGCGTGGACGAGGATCCAGTCGCCCTCCTTCACCCGGTAGGTCTGGCGCAGCAGGTATTGCGCGGTCAGGCCCTTGAGCATCATCGCGGCGGCCGTGTCGTAAGCGATCCCGCGCGGCAGCTTGACGAGGACGCTCGCTGCGATGTTGCGCTCTTCCGCATAGCCCCCAGGCGGCCCGGCGTAGGCGACGCGATCGCCGGGCTTGAAGTCCTTGACGCCCGGCCCGACCTCGACGACCTCGCCCGCGCCCTCGCCTCCGGGGATGAACGGCAGCGGCATCGGATAGAAGCCGGTGCGGTGATAGGTGTCGATAAAATTGACGCCGATGGCGTGATGGCGAACGCGGACCTCGCCCTTGCCCGGGGGCGGCAGGTCGACCTCGTCGATCTTGAGAACCTCGGGGCCGCCCGTCTCATGGATGCGAATCGCGCGCATGCGTCTCCTCACGAAATGCCGGGCGGCAGAATTGACCCTGGCGGCGCGCCGCGCAAGGCCGGCGCCCTCGATCCCGTCCGCATCCGTGGGAAAAAGCGCCGCGCCCTTTGGCGCCCCTTGCGCCCGTCCGCCCGCCCCCGTATAGCAACCGCGCGCTCCGGAGCCGCCCGGAGATCGCGGCCTCGCGGCTTTGCGCCCATCGTCTAGCGGTCCAGGACGTCGCCCTTTCACGGCGAAAACACGGGTTCGAGTCCCGTTGGGCGCGCCAATCATTTCAAATAGTTATCGTTCCGACGCCGTGTCCGTACGGATTCTATACGGAAAGGCGCCCTGAGACAGCGTGAGGCGGCGGGGTACAGAGTGCCGCCCCTACCGATCATTGCACCTCAGCCCGCGACGGCCTCGCCATCCTCACTGTTGATGTCGCCGTTCTTCAGCGGTCCCATGGTGACCGTCACGCCCATGTTTTTCGACTGCAGCAGTCTTGCAAGCTCTGGGAGATCGAAGGCCTCCGTGTTGAGGTGCGGGAACTCAGTCACAACGGGACCGAGGCGAGCGCCGCGAATCCCTTCGCACCGCGCGCCGGCTATCTTCGCATCCGTGTCGACCGTCGCGGGCGATTGCCGAGATTGTGCAGCCATGCGCCGGCCGTGACGCAGGAAAGGAAGGTGCAAGCGAATATCAAGATCGTGACCGAGCTCACCGTCGTCCCCTGAGCAACATCAATTGCCAAACGAACGTTAACCAATTTCGTTCCGAATGCCGCAAGCGGCCAGTACGCGCTTCAGGACGAACGGCAAGCCATGACCCGTCCCGCCTGCTGCAGGAGCCTGCAGACGTCCCGCCCGCGCGCCTCCTGTCGGTAGGCTCTGCGTCGAGTTTGAACATCTCCCCAACATAGCGGTCAGCGGACGGGCGCGCCGGGTGAGAAACGAGGCAAAGTCCCCAGGGCGGCGCGAACGTGGTAAGTTAGTCGTTGGCTTTCGGCGCAAGGACCACGGGTCCCCTGCCGAAGCCGCTGTCCGGCCTCGGCTATCCCAAGTCCCCGCGCGCGGCAAATTCCGCTATGTCTGAGCGCAGCCGCCCGTCGCGCGTCGCTTTCCCCATGGCGGCGCGGGCGGAAGGACGCCGCCAGACAGGAGCGTATCGCAGTAACTCCCAAGCCCGAGTGAGTCCGAAATGCCACAGGGTTTGTGAATTTGGTTTTTGGCGCCGAATTCATGAAGACATAATGGGGCGAGTCTGACTCAAGGGTGGGATGACCCGTGCCTATCCGGTTAACGCCCACAGCCCCTAGATGTAGGATGCGTCCACGTGCAGAGCGATCTGGCCGCAATATGGCCAGACAAAGCCGACAGGCCAACGCGCGCGATCAAGATAGGCAGCATATGCCGCGTCATACGGAAAAAGCTCATGAAACTCTGGGACTGACTGGGGAAACCCAGATCGTCGCTCTGGCGGATTTCCATGGCCGGTTTGATAACCATCACCAGCCCTGGTGGGTGTGGGCGTTAACCGGACAGGCACGGGATGACCCTTCCTGCGGAAGTCGAGGAGCTTATCGCTTCGCTGAATCGCCAAGTTTTGGCGCTTCAGGCGGAGGTTGTCGAACTTCGTCGTCGATTGGGTCTGGACAGTTCGACGAGTTCGAAACCGCCATCGAGCGACGGGTTGAAGAAGAAGCCGCGGGTGGCGGGCAGCCGGCGCGGCCGCTCTGGCAAGCCGAGCGGGGGCCAGAAGGGCCATCAGGGCGGCACGTTGCGTCAGGTCGCCGATCCCGACGCCGTGGTTCGGCACGAGGCCTGCGCGTGCGGCCATTGCGGTTCGTCTCTGGATCCGATGGCGGCGATTGGGGTCGAGAAACGCCAGGTGTTCGATCTTCCCGAGCGTGCGTTGTTGGTCACGGAACATCAGGCTTCGATCTATCATTGCGCGCAATGCCGGGGCGTGACGAAGGCCGAGTTTCCCGATGGCGTGGTCTCGCCGACCCAATATGGCGAGCGTATCAAGGCGGCGGCGATTTATCTCAACATCCATCAACTCATCCCCGAGGATCGGGTCGCGCAGGCGCTGAACGATCTGTTCGGCGCGCCGTTGATCTGTCCGGCCAGCGTCGTCGCCTGGGTGGGCAAGAAGGCGGGCGAACTGGGCGAAGTCTACAAGGCCATCGGCGAACGCGTGGCCGAGGCCAAGGTTCGCTGCCTCGATGAGACGGGCTATCGGATCGCCGGCAAGCTGCACTGGCTGCACACGACGTCGAGTTTGGCCTTCACTTTCTATCGCGCGGGCGAAAAGCGCGGCGACATCCCCACGGATTTGCGGGACGGCGTCGTCGTGCATGACCACTTCTTGCCCTATCGCGGGATGGACACGGTCGAGCACGCCTTCTGCAACGCGCATATCCTGCGCGAACTCCAAGCTCTCATAGAGTTTGAGAAGGAGCCCTGGGCCGAACTCATGCGCGCGGTCCTCCTCGACGCCAACGCCGCCGTCAATGGGGCGCGCGAGGCGGGCGCCTCGGCGCTCCCGCCCGAGACGATCGCGGCGTTCGTCGAGCGCTATTGGGCCGCGGTTCGGCTCGGCCTCGCCTTTCATCGTCAATTGCCCAAGCTGGAGACGAAATCTCCCGGGCGCGGACGCCCCAAACAACGCCCAGGACAAAATCTGCTCGAAAGGCTGAAGACCTTCAAGACCGAAACGCTCCGGTTCATGAGCAATTTCGACGTGCCCTTCACCAACAATCTGGCCGAGCAGGACCTGCGAATGATGAAGGTCAAAATGAAAATCTCGGGGTGTTTCCGAACCCTCGACGGCGCCAAAATCTTCGCCAGCCTCAGATCCGTCGTCTCGACAGCCCGAAAACAGGGCGCCAACATCCTCCAAACCCTCGCCGCCTCGCCAAATCAAATCATGCACGCCTTGATCGCGTCAGGGTAAAGGGCTTGGGAGTTACGTATCGCATGAGGCAGACCGCCAAACGCCTCGCCGAACTCGGAATTGCGCTGCCGAAGCCGGCCGCGCCCGTGGCCAATTACGTGCCTGCCGTGCGCACGACCGTCGTGGCGCCGGGCGCCCTGCCCCAGCTCTGGGTCTCCGGCCAGTTGCCGCTCGGAGCGGACGGAAAGCTGGCCGACGACC
The DNA here is from genome assembly GCA_963822215.1 of uncultured Alphaproteobacteria bacterium. GTDB lineage: Bacteria > Pseudomonadota > Alphaproteobacteria > Rhizobiales > Beijerinckiaceae > Roseiarcus. Next base: position 228,589 of record CAWGGX010000003.1, on the reverse strand, counting down.
ACAAGGGCAAGCTCGGGCCCCACTCGACAGTCGAGGCCGCGCGCCAAGCGGCGCGGCTCTGCGCGATCAACATCCTCGCCCAGGCTGAGGCGGCGCTCGGCGACCTCGACAAGATCGTCCAGACGGTCCGGCTCGGCGGCTATTTCAACGTCGCCGGCGCCTTCGACCCCCTGCCCCAGGCGATGAACGGCGCCTCCGACCTGGTGGTCGAGGTTCTCGGCGACCGGGGAAAGCACGCCCGCACCACCGTCGGCGTCGCCCATCTGCCGCTGAACGCGCTGGCGGAGGTCGAGGCGGTGTTCGTGGTTGAGTTTTGAGGACGCGCGGCGGCCCCAATCCGGCCCGTGACGGTCCTCACCCTCGCCGCTCTCGGTCCGCCGCCGGCAATGCGGGTTCCCTGCTAGCAGGGAATTTTCTTGCGCCGTGTTCGGCGCTCCGTTCCAGAAAGTCCTGCGATGTCATGGCGTTGCCTGCTTTACAACCCGCCGGTTGCGGGCCGGCGCGGGCGCGGAACAGGGAATTTCAAGCGCCCAAAACAGGGACCGAACAGGCGTTTTCGGCGCGGAACAGGGAAAGAACAGGTAGGCGAAAACGAGGGCGCCAGACCGGGCCCGGCCGGTTGTAAGGCGCGGTCAGGATGGCTCTGAGCTCCAGGGCGGCGGATGGCGCTTCAGCCCCTTCCTCCCACCCCCCTGCGCGGGGCCGGAAGACCGCCGGCTACTGCGCCTTCTGCCCGCTCCAGCGGATCGCGTAGGGCTCGGGGAACAGGCGCGACTTCAGCTTCGCCGCCGCATCCGGGGCGGCGGAGAGGAGTTCGTCGACTTCCGCCGCCTCCGGATTGCGCACCCAGGGACGGCGTGCGAGTTCCCGGTCGTTGAGCCAGTAGTCGCTCCACCCCTCGGTCGTCTCGAGCGTCTCCCTGGCGAAATCCTCGCCATATTCGAGCCCGCCCTCGACCACCACGTCGATATAGGACTGGAGCAGCGGATATTGCGGGTTCGGCTGCGGCAGGCCGACGCCCGCCTGCCCGTCCGGTCCGACCGGGACATAGACCCAGATCGTCCCGGTTTCCGGCAGCCGCTGCCAGGACACGGCCTCGATCTCGTCGCGCGGCACTTCCACCCGAGCATAGCCCGTCTCGCGGGAGTTGTACTTGGTGATGTCGCTGTCGTCGATAGCGTAGAGCACGCCGTTGATCGTCGAGCCTTTTTCGCCAGGACCGGCCTTGCTGAGGCCGAGCGCCGTGAACCCGGAGGAGGACCGGTCGCTCCAGGTCCGGACAAAGCCGAACGCGGCCGAGACGCGCACTGGGATCGCCGGCACGGCGGCCCCCACGGTCGAGCCGCGCGAGGCCGAATTGATCAGCGACCCGTAGCCGAAAATGAACTGCGTCGGCTGGTTCGGCAGCCTTTCGCCCCACCAGTCCTTGGCGGCGGCGGGCGCGAGAGCCAGAACGAGCGCGCAAAGCGCGAAGAACCGCTTGAAAGCCATAGCCCCTCCCCTGACGGCGCGTCGCGCCGCCCCGCTGTCGCCGCCCGAACCCCAGCCGCGGAAAACGAGCACGCGGCGCGCGGGCGCTGTTGCGAAAGCAGCGAGCCGAGCATGCGAAGCCGTCCCTGTCAAAGGCCGGACTACGCAATTTGCGGTCGGTCCTCGGCTATCCGGCGAACGGGTCATATCCAACCCTTTTTCTGCCGTTCTCGGTACGGGAGGAGTGCGCCAGGCGCGGGCGTTCGCTGCCGCCAGGCGAACGTGACCCAACTCAAGCCGACCGTCAGCGGCGTTTTCGCGAGCCGAGCCTGCGTCGCGACGCGCAAAGGTCGGCACGCCAAGCCTCATACGCTGTGCCTTACACTGCGCTTCGGGGTACGTCGTCCAGGTCAGCACGGCAAATCATGCTGAACGTCTGGATCGGATCGGGAACCGGAGCGTTGGACAACGCCTCCTTCGCCAGTTGCCGGAGCTCGACGCTCGGCTTCAGCGCGATCTCGACGATGGCTCTGAGGACCGCCTCCGCTCCACTCACCACGTTCGCTGGAGCGAACAGCCTCATTCGGTTGACAAGCCCGATCAGCCGCTGCTCGTCGCCCCCGGGCGAGAAGTCGTCGTGGGTGAAGGCGTGAAGCAGCATGTTCGACGCGCTCATGACGAAGTCGGCGTAGACGGCTTCCCGCTTCGCAACCTCGGCTGCGACGCGCTCAAGGCGGTCGTGACTGCGCTGAGTGTAGACGGCGGCGCACAGGGACGCGCCGCCTCCGATGAGCGCCCCTAGGAGCGCCGAAGCGGGGCTCAGGACGGCTGGGTCGATAGGCATGCGTCCTCCAGAACGCCTTCATGGGTCGCCGCTTCGCTGGGGGCGGTCGGCTCAACATGTCCGAGATCGATTGTCTGGCCGGCGTCGGGATCAGGCTTCTCGATCCGGAACCAGGTCACGTAGAGCGCCGGCAGGAAGACGAGGGTCAGAGCCGTCGCAACCGCCAGGCCACCCATGATCGCATAGGCCATGGGACCCCAGAAGATGGTCGGCGCGATCGGGACCATGCCCAGGATCGCCGCGGAAGCGGTCAGCAGGATCGGGCGGACCCGGTGACTAGTGGCGTCGACGACCGCGTCCCAGGGATGGAGTCCCTTCGCCTTGTCCGTCTCGATCTGGTTGATGAGGATCACCGAGTTGCGGGCGATCATGCCGGTGAGCGCAAGCACGCCGAGGATCGCCACGAAGCCAAGCGGCTTGTCGGCGAGGAGCAGCGCCGCGACGACGCCGATGACGCCCATCGGCGCGACGCTCATGACCAGGATCATGCTGCTGAAGCTCTGCAGCTGGACCATCAGCACGGTCAGCATGATGACCAGCATCAAAGGCACGACGGCGATGACCGAAGCCTGCGCCTTGTCGCTCTCCTCCACGCTGCCGCCGACGCCGACATGGTATCCGGTGGGCAGGCCGGCGTTCAGCGCCGCGATCTTCGGCTGGAGCTCCTGCACGACGGTGGCGGCCTGCGTGCCCGGCGCGAGGTCGGCCTGCACCGTGACGGTCGGCAGCCGGTCTCTGCGCCAGACGATCGGATATTCCTGGCTGTACTCGACCGAGGCGATCTGGCTTAAGGGAACGGTTTTCCCGTTCGGCAGCGGCACCTGCAGCGTCCGGATGGTCGAGAGCGACTTGCGCTGCTCGGCGGAGGCCCGGACGAGCACGTCGTCGAGCCAGATCCCGCTGCGCATCTCGGTCGCCGTGACGCCCGAGACGACCGCGTTCACCGCCAGAGCCAAGTCCTGCGAGCTGAGACCGAGAAGTCGGGCCTGATCCTGGTCGACCCGGATCCGGATGGTGCGGCCGGGCTCCATCCAGTTGTAGTTGACGTTCGCGGCGCCGGGGGCCGAGCCGAGAAGCTCAGCCACCTCGGATGCGATCTTGCGCACCTTTTCCGGCTCCCGCCCGCTCACCCGGTATTGGAGCGGCCAGCCGACCGGCGGCCCGAGCTCCAGCGGGTAGACCCGGCCGACGATGTTCGGGAAATCGGCCGCCAGCGCGCGCTCGAGCCTCGCCTTCACGCGTTCGCGCTGCTCGAGCCCCTTGGTGACGACGACGGCCTGCGCGAAATAGTCGTTCGGCAGCTGCACGTTCAGGGGCAAGTAGAACCGGACGGCGCCCTGCCCGACATAAGCGCTCCAATGATCGACGTCCTGATCGTCCTTCAGGAGCTTGTCCAGACGAGCCGAGGCCGCCTGGGTCGCGTCGATGGACGCGCTTTCGGGGAGCTGCAGGTCGACCAGCAGCTCGGGCCGGTCGGAGGCCGGAAAGAACTGCTGCGGGACGAAGCGCATGCCAAAGAGCGCCACGGCGAACAGGGCGAGCGTCGCAGCGATCGTGATCCAGCGCGCTCGCATCGCCAGCGCGAGGAAGGCGCGGAAAGCGCGCATGGCCGGGCCTGGCGTCTCCGGATGCGCCGTCTTGGGCTTTTTCAGCACCCAGACGCCAAGCATGGGCGTAAACAGGGCCGCGACGCACCACGAGCCGATCAACGCGATCGCGACGACGGCGAAGATCGAGAAGGTGTATTCGCCAGCGGCGCTGTGGGCGAAACCGATCGGGACGAACGCCGCGATCGTGACCAGCGTCCCGGCCAGCCTCGGAAAGGCGGTCGAGCTATAGGCGAAACGGGCCGCCTCATCTTTCTCATCGCCCCGCTCGAGCCGGGTGACCATCGATTCGATGGTGATCATGGCGTCGTCGACCAGGAGACCGAGCGCGATGATGAGGGCGCCGAGCGAAATTCGCTGAAGGTCGATGCCGAACGCCGACATGGTCATGAACACGACGGCCAGGACGAGCGGGATCGAGAGCGCCACCACGGCGCCGGCGCGCAGGCCGAGGGCGAGGAGGCTGACGGCGAGGACGATGGCGATCGCCTCCCACAACGCCTCCATGAAGTCGGCGACGGCGTGCTCGACCGTGACGGGCTGGTCGGCGACGAGCGTCGGTTCGATGCCGACCGGCAGGTTCGCCTTGATCTCGGTCATGGCGCGCTCGACGTTGCGCCCGAGCGCCAGCACATCGCCGCCCTTGCGCATGGCGATGGCGAGCCCGATGCCTTCCTTTCCGTTGACGCGGAACATCGGCTGCGCCGGGTCCGCAGGGCCGCGCGTGACGCGCGCGATGTCGCCCAGACGAATCATCCGGCCGTTGGCGACGAAATTGACGCCGAGGATGTCCTGCTCGGACCGGAACGCGCCCGAGACGCGGACCAGGATTTTCTCGTCCCCGGTCTGCACGACGCCCTGAGGCGTGACGGCGTTCTGGGCGTTGAGGGCGGCGATCAGCGCGGCGCGGTCGATTCCGAGGCCAGCGAGTTGCTCGGTCGAGAACTCCACATAGACGCGCTCGTCCTGGGCCCCGAGCACGTCGATCTTCGAGATGTCCGGCAGTTCGAGGAGCTGCTTGCGGACGTCGTCCACGGCGTCCCTGAGCTCTCGATGGGTGAACCCATCGGCGGTGAAGCCATAGACGATGCCGTAGGTGTCGCCGAACTCGTCGTTGAAGCCGGGGCCGACGATGCCTTGCGGCAGGTCGTTCCTGATGTCGTAGATCTTCTTGCGCACCTGATACCAGATGTCCGGAACCTTGGCCGCGGGCGTCGAATCCTTCAGGTTGACGAAGACCGTGGCCTGCCCAGCGGTCGTGTAGCTTTTCAGATAGTCCAGGTTCGGCGTCTCCTCGAGCTTGCGCTCAAGGCGGTCAGTGATCTGCTCAAGCGTGTCGCTGATCGTGGCGCCGGGCCAGCCGACCTGCACGACCATGGTCTTGACGGTGAAGTCCGGATCCTCGCTTCGCCCGAGCCGGAGGTAGGATCCCACTCCAGCCACGACGATGACGAGCATGAAATAGATCACGAGCGAACGGTGGCGGATCGCCCAGTCGGTGAGGTTGAGGCTCATCACACGGCTCCCAGAATGCGGACCTTCTGGCCGGGGCGCAGCGTCTGCACCCCGGCGGTGACGACGAGCGCGCCGGTGTCCAGCCCCTGGGAGATCACGACAGAGGCCGAATCGTAGCGCAGGACCTTGACGTTGCGCAGGGTCACGGTCTTGCTGTGCGGATCGACCACCCACACGGCCGGGCGCCCGTCCGTCTCGGTCAGCGCGCTCGCCGGGACCTCGACGCCGGGCGGGGCCGAAAGCCGGAAACGGCCGACGACGGTGGCCCCGAGCCGCATGGCTTCCGGCGGATCGACGATGCCGACCTTGATTTGAAACGTCCGGGTCGCGGAATCCGCCTGAGGCGCGACCTCCCGCACCCGGCCGGTCGCCTTGACCTGCGGGTCGCCGCTGAGGGCGATCTCGACCGTGGGGTTCTGCGGGCCGTTGCGGATGAGTTGCTCCGGGACATCGAAAACGGCGTCGCGTCCGCCCTCGCGCGCGAGCTGCACGACCGTCTGCCCGGCGTGAACCACCTCGCCCGGCTCGGCGCCGACCGCGGTGACAGCGCCGGGCGAGTCGGCGAACAGCATGGTGTAGCCCTGCTGCTCGCGCGCGATCCGGACCTGCGCCTGAGCGGAGTCGACCTGGGCCTCAACGGTCAGGAGCTTCTGCTGGGCGTCGTCGAAATTGGCCCGTGTGGCCCAGCCGTCCTTCAGGAGCTGCTGTTGCCGCGAGAAGGTGAGACGCGCCTCGGTCTGCACCGCCTCGAGCGAGGCGAGGTTGGCCTGAGCCGAGCGCAGCGCATTGTCCTGGATCTGGGGATCGAGCCGGGCGACCAACTGGTCCGCGGTCAGCACGTCGCCGACATGGACCGGCCGCTCGATCATCCGCCCGTCGACGCGAAAGGCGAGATTGACCTCGTCCTTGGCGCGAACCTGGCCGGTCAGCGAGACCATCTCGCCTTCCACGCCCTGCTCGACGGTGACGGTCCGAACCGGCCGATCCGCCGCGACGGGCGGCGTCGTTTTGTCGCAGCCCGCAATCGTCGCGGCGATCAACGCCGCCGCAGCAATTTGACACTTGAACATCGGTGAAGCCTTTCGCATTGGCGCCAACATCAGATTCCGTCTGCAAGAGCCGACCGGCCCGGGTCGCCCGGGTCGCCCAGGGACACGGTCTGACGGCTTCTGCATTATATAGTGCAGTATACTTGATTGCACCTGTTCGTGCAATATGGATTTTGAGACGGCTTGCGAAAAATTTTAGCGGCGCGGTCCCGGCCGAGCCGCGCGGGACCGCGGACCGCAAGCGGTCACACTCAGGACGCCGCTGGCGGAAACTCACCGGCCTCGGTGCGCGTCTTGCCGTCGGGCCTTGCACGACACGGCTTGGTGTACTAAATTACACTTATCAGTGTAAGAAGGGCTTTGGGATGGAACTTCAAAAGAAATCGAACGGCGCCGTCGCGAAGATTGGCCGCGGGGGATCCCGCGAAGCGATCGTCGAGGCGGCGACCCGCCTGTTCCTGGACAACGGGTTTGGATCGGTGAGCATGGACGAACTGGCCGAGGCGGCGGGCCTCGCCAGGCGGACGCTCTACAACCAGTTCGCCAGCAAGGAGGAAATCTTCCGGGAGATGCTTCATCGCGTGTCCCGGGAGCTCGAGGACGCCTTTCCTCCGGGCATCGAAACCCAAGGCGACGCCGAGCATGTGCTCCGCTTGGCTGCGCAGATGATTCTCCAGCTGCACAGGAATCCAGACTACCTCGGGTTCCTCCGCATGGTGGTCGCCGATTCCCGCCAGTTTCCCTGGATCGCCGGGGAGTTCGCCGCCGTCATGGAGCCTCAAGCCGAGCGTCTGGCGCGATATCTCGCCCACATGACCGCCATTGGCCTCCTCAACTGCCCCAATCCGACGCTGGCGGCGCATCAGTTCATGGGTATGCTCAATGAGTTCTCTCTTTGGCCGTGGATGTTGGGTCGCGAGCGCCTCGCCGTCCCGGCTGAGGACGTCGTTGACGAGACAGTGCGGATGTTCATTCGGCATTACCGGCGTCCGCGATCGAACGAGCGCGGTCAGGACGATGCAGCGTAGATTCAACAGATCTCCGTGCGCTCCACACGAGGCTACGCCTGCTCGCAGCCCGCTCGACAGCGTCCGCCGCGACTCCCGCTCCGGGCGGACTCCGCGCTTTCCCTCGTCGTCCCTGAAGGTCCGCTTCCTCGCCCAATTGAACCGTCCAAGACCCGCGATCTGCAACAGCGTCGAGACGCGACGTCGAATCGGTCGGGGTGAACTCTCGGGGCCCCTCGTTCATTCCTCCCGGCCGATCGCGTCGGCAGATCGCACGGGTTCCGTCGTCGGGCCACGCCGCCTACCGCCCCGCCTCCGCCACGTCGACCACGCGGAGCTGCGCCCGCTCCCGCCCGCCGTAGCGGTTGATCGCGAGCGTCCCGGCGAGATGGACGGAAGCGCCCCTGAGTCGCGTCAGTGCCTCGCCCATCTTTTTGCCAACCGAACGGAACGCGATCGCGTCGAGGGTCGCGCCGTCCATGGCGACCGCGCGGACCTTGAGATGTTCGGAGCCGACCGGGAAGACCTCGGCGAGCCGATGGCGCGGCAGGACGAACATGGGCTCGGGGTTGCCGCTGCCGTAAGGCCCGGCGGCCTCGAGCCGGCGCACGAGCTCGGGCGTCGCGCCGGCCGCCGTCAGCGCGGCGTCGACCGATAGGCTCGCAGCCGCCCGCGACGCCGCGACCGGCGCCGCGAGGCGGTCCTCGAGGAAGGCGCGCAGCTCGCCGAGCCGGCGCTTCTCCAGCGTCACCCCCGCCGCCATGGCGTGGCCGCCGCCTTTGACGAGGAGGCCGGCCTCGACGGCCGCCCGGACCGTCCGACCGAGATCGACGCCCGGAATCGACCGCCCCGAGCCGATTGCGTGATCGCCCGCAAACGTCAGAGCGAAGGCCGGGCGATCGAACCGCTCCTTGAGCCGCGCCGCGATCAGCCCGACGACGCCGGGCGGCCAGGTCTCGCCCGCGACCACCACCGCGGCGCCCCGCTCCTCGAGCCCAAGCGCGAACAGCGCCTCCGCCTCGGCCTCGGCGAGCGTCGCCATCTCGATCTCCCGCCGGGCGCGGTTCAGCCGGTCGAGCTCGGCGGCGATGGCGCGCGCCTCGAGGTCGTCAGCGGTGGTGAGGAGGCGCGCCCCCAGGGCGGCGTCGCCGATTCGTCCGCCGGCGTTGATCCGCGGCCCGATCAGGAAGCCGAGGTGATAGGGCCGCGGCGGCCCGTCGGCGCCGGCGACATCGAACAGCGCGGCGAGCCCCGGCCGGCGGCGCTGGCGCATCATCAGAAGCCCTTTGACGACAAAGGCCCGGTTGAGCCCAATGAGCGGCACCACGTCGGCAACGGTGGCGAGCGCGACGAGGTCGAGAGAGGCCAAAAGGTCCGGCGGCGGACGGCCGTTCCAGAACCCGGTCTGGCGAAGCGCCCGGTTGAGGGCGACCAGCGCCAGGAACGAGACCCCGGCCGCCGAGAGATGGCCGAGACCGGAGAGATCGTCCTCGCGATTGGGATCGACGACCGCGACCGCGTTCGGCAGCGTCGGCGGCGCCTGATGGTGATCGAAGACCACCACGTCGAGGCCGAGCTTGCGCGCCTCGGCGAACGGCTGGTGGCTGACCGCGCCGCAATCGACCGTGACGACCAGCTTCGCGCCCGCGGCGGCAAAGGCGGCCATCGCCTCAACATTGGGACCGTAGCCTTCGGTGACGCGGTCGGGGATGTGGACGATCGTCTCGCAGCCGCAGGCCTTGAGATATTCGCTGATGAGCGCCGCGCTGCAGGCACCGTCGACGTCGTAGTCGCCGAAGATCGCGACCCGCTCAGCCCCCTCGACCGCAAGGCGCAGGCGGTCGGTCGCTTTCTCCATGTCGGTGAGTTCGAAAGGGTCCGGCATCAGGTCGCGCAAGGTCGGATCGAGGTAGCGCTCGACCGCCGTCGGCGCGACGCCGCGCCCGGCGAGGACGCGGGCGATCAGCTCATCATGTCCGCCGACCTGGCGAATCGCGAGGGCGCGCATCTCCCCCGCCCCGTCGAGCCGCGGCCGCCACGGCCGCCCGAGCGCGGAATACGCGACATCAAGAAAGAAACCGGACTCCGACACCGTGTTTTCGCCCTCGCTCCGGTCCCCTTTCTCGCAGGCGGGAGAGGGGTCGCAAGCGCTCGATGAAGGTTGTCCACTACCCCGCGAATCGCCGCGCCGCCGCGCAAAAGAATACCATGCCGGAGAGCGCGGTGATCCAGAAGCTCGTCGGCCAAGCGGTATAGTAGGCGAGCGTCAGGCCCCCAAGCCTCAGCGAGCGCCAGCGCCGCCGAGAGTGCGATTCAATCGACTTTGCCGTTTTGGGCAACTTGACCTCGGACAACAAATAGTATACATGAACACATGTTCATAGGTTTGTGACGATGCTGACCGCCGATCAGACCAGCGGCCTCGCCGAAATGTTCCGCCTGCTCGGCGAGCCGAACCGGCTCTCGATCGTGGCCAGTTGCCTGGATGGGTCGCTGAGCGTGGGAGAGATTACCTCCCGGCTTGCGCTCAGCCAGTCGCTGGTCTCCCACCACCTGCGTCTTTTGCGGGCCGCTCGGCTCCTGAAGGCGGGGCGGCGGGGCAAGCAGGTGTTCTACAGCATTCCCGACTCCCATGTCCGGGACATGCTGACGAACATGATCGAGCACCTCGCCGAACCGCATGAGCATGACGAAGACATACCTGAAACAGGAGCCATCCCATGACTGTGACCGTTGATCGAGTGAAATGCGCCTGCAGTGACTGCGTCTGTGTCGTTAGCCTCGACCAGGGCGTGAAGCGCGACAGTCGGATCTATTGTAGCGACGAGTGCGCAGACCACCACGCCAAAGGCGACGGCTGCCATCACGCCGGGTGCAAATGCCACGGCTGACGCGGGTCGATGCGGCTAAAGGCCGGACGGAAGTCAAACCGTCCGGCCTAGTCCCACGATGGATTCGGCCTCTTCCTGTTAAAGGCCAAAGGCCCCACCCTGTTCAGCCCGCGATCCGCCGCGCCGCCGCCGCGCCGAAGAACACCACGCCAGAGAGCGCGGTGATCCAGAAGCTAGTCGGCCAGTCCGTATAGTAGGCGAGCGTCAGGCCTCCCCAAGCCTCTGCGAGCGCGAGCGTCGCCGAGAGCAGAACGGCGAGCGGCAGGCGGCGGGTCAGGTTCATCGCGGCCGCGGCCGGGCCGACCATCAGGGTGAAGACGAGCAGTACCCCTACGATCTGCGCGCATTCTGCGACCGCAACCGCGACAATCGTCATGAACGCCGCCGCGACGAAGCGCAGGGGCACGCCGCGCGCCTCGGCGAGTTCCACCTGCAGCGAGGCGAACACGAGCGGTCGCCCGACCAGGGCCAGCGCCGTCAGGCTGAGGATCGCGAGCAAGACAAGTGTGAGCAACGCCGACTCATCGACCCCGAGCACGTTGCCGAACAGAAGCGCCGCCGCCTGCGTGGCCGCGGCGGTGTAAAAATGCAGGAATAAGAGTCCCAGGCCCAAAGACAGCGACAGCATCATGCCGATCGCCACGTCGCGATGAGCGAGTTTTTCGCCGAAGAGCCCCATGCCGACGCCGACCATGGCAGTGAAGCCGACGAGGCCGGCGAGCGGCGAAAAGCCGAACAGCACTGCACCCGTCGCGCCGGTGAAGCCGGCATGCGCGAGCGCGTGGCCGGCGAAGGTCTGACCACGCAGCACAAGAAAGAAACCGACCGTGCCGGCCAGGATCGCCGCAATGCCCGAGGCGAGAAAGGCGGTGCGCATGAAGTCGTATTCAAGCATTGGCGTCCTGGTGGCGATGCGCCTCGCGCTCGACGTCGACGTTGTCCTCGGCCGCCATAACGAAATACCGGTCGTTGGCGCGAATGACCTCTATCCGGGTTCCGTAGAGGCGCGACAGCACCGGGCCGGTGACAACCTCGTCGACCGGACCGATCACCGCCGCGCCCGACCCCAGATAGAGCACCCGGTCGATGGCGTTGACGAGCGGGTTGAGCTCGTGCGCGCTGAACACGATCGCGACCTTGAGATCGTCGCAGATGCGTCGCGCGGTTTCGACGATGTTCTTCTGATGCGCCGGGTCGAGCGAGATCAACGGCTCGTCGAGCAGGAGAAGCCGCGGTCGGCCGAGCAGCGCCTCGCTCAGGAGCATCTTCTGAAGCTCGCCGCCCGAGAGTTCGCCGATCGAGCGGCGGGCGAGGTCGCGCGCGCCAACCTGGTCGAGCGCCCAGTCGATCTCGCGCCGCGTCGCCTTGTCGAGCCGCGCGAAGCCGAACCGCCGTCCGATCGCGGCGCTGGCGACGACGTCCCAGCCGGTAAGCCTCAAACCCGCCATCGCGCCGCGGTTCTGCGGCATATAGCCGATCGCGGGGTTTCCGCGCTTGACCGGCTCACCGAGAACCTTAATCGCGCCAGAGGCGACTGGAATGAGACCGAGCGCGGCGCGCATCAGGGTGGTCTTGCCGGCCCCGTTCGCGCCCAGCATGCCGACGAATTCGCGATCGTCCACCGCAAAGCTCGCCGCCGAGAGGATGTCCCGGCGGCCGAGCCTGATCGTGACATTGTCGAAACGGAGTGCGTTCACTGCGTCTTGCCGGAGAGCGCCTTGTCGAGGGCGTCCAACTGCCCCATCATCCACGCCTGATAGGTCGAGTTCGGTGGCTCGGTCTCCGAGACGCCGACGACCGGGATGCCGTTGGCCTTGGCTAAATCCACAAGTTTCCCCACCGCCGGTTCGCTCGCCTGGGCGTTGTAGAGCATCGCCTTTACTTTCTTGCCCTTGAGGTCGTTCTCGAAGCCGGCCACTTCCGAGGGGGTCGGCTCGGCGTTGTTCATGATGGCGAGGGCGTATTTCTCGTTATGAACCTTGAGCCCGATGAGACCGGCCTGATAGCCGAACACCGGCTCGGAAGCAGTGACCGGCTGACCCGCGAAGGATTTTTTCAAGGCGGCGATCTTATCGTCCAGCGGTTTCAGCGAATTGTCGAACTTCGCCAGGCCCTGTTGATAGTCCGCCTTGTTCGCCGGGTCGACCGCCACAAGCGCCGCAGCCAGCGCGACAGCGGCCGCTCTCACATAAGCGGGATCGTACCACAGATGCGGATTGTCGCCCGGTTTGTGGCCGACGAGGGTGCCCACGACGATCTCCTTGCGGCCGGGCGCCGGATGGGCGACGAGCAGCTTCTCCATCCATGGGTCGTAGTCGACGCCGTTGACGACCACCACCTTGGCGTCGGCAAGCGCCTTGGCCGTCTCCGGGCTCGCCTCGAACAGGTGTGGGTCGTCGTCAGGATTGCTGAGGATGCTGGTCACCGCGACACGGTCGCCGCCGACCTGCCGCGCCATATCGCCATAGAAATTCTCCGCCGCCACCACCTTGACCGGATCGGCCAGAGCCGGCGCCGACAGTGCGCAGACGGCGACAGCCGCGATGAGCGAAAGTTTGTTGAGCATGGGAAGGCCTCCAGTTGCGCCCGACAGCAGCTAAGTGTTATGTTATAACAGTGCCGGAAACAACCCGGAAAAGCGCGCAAGGCGACGGCCGGCGAGCGTCATGGTAGAGTGAGGCGATGTTGGAGGCGAAGACGGACCCGGCTTGCGGCTGCGCCCACGATCCGGCGACTTGGGCGGCTCGGGTCGAACAGACCTGCGAGCGGGACGGCGTTCAACTTACGCCGTTGCGCCGCCGGGTGCTCGACATTTTTTCCGCGAGCGGCGCCCCGCTCGGCGCCTATGCGATCCTGGAAGAGCTTTCCCGACGCGAGGGCAAGCAGGTCGCGCCCCCGACGGTCTATCGCACGCTCGATTTTCTGCTCGAGCACGGATTCGTTCATAAGATCGAGAGCCTGAACGCTTTCGCGCCCTGCGAGCATCTCGGACACGCCCATCACGGAATGCTTGTCGTCTGCGAGGGATGCGGACGCAGCGAGGAGATCGAGGACGAGAGCGTCATGCAGGCGATTGCGCTGGCGTCCAGCTGTTCCGGCTTTCGTCCGAGGCAGGTGATGGTCGAAGCGAAAGGTCTGTGTCGGCGGTGCGCGGAGGCCCCCACATCGCCGCCGACAGCGTAAGCGCCCGACCGCCTGCGGCGGCCGGAGTTAGGACGCGCCCTTCTTACGGTCCGCAGACGTTCACCGCTTGGCTGCCGACGTAGTTCCCGTAGGCGTCGTAGGCCGGCTGGTACTGGATGCAGTTGTTGCCGTAGTAGTACGACCCGGCAAGGGCGCCCGCGGCCAGACCGCCCGCTACCCCGAGGCCGACCGCCGGACCCCATCCGCCGCCATGCCAGCCCCCTCCGCCATGCCAGCCGCCGCCGTGAAAGCCACCGCCGTGAACGCCGCCGCCGACGCGCGGCGCGGCGAACGATGCGCTCGCGCTTGCTCCGGTCAAAAGCGCCGCGATCGAGGTCGCGACAACCGCATTCAACAATGTGCGCATGCTCGACTCCTGTAAACTGAGAGCGGAAACGCGACGCCAGTCGCGCGACGTCGCTGCCGCTATGGTCCGGCGAGCGGCCGGCGCGTCGGGCCAAGGCCCTCCTCTCCTCGGCTGGACAACGCCTTAAACCGGACGACGTTCCGTAGCCATCGCCTGGACGTCGGGGCCCTCACCACCAGAGCCCCGGCGTCGCGAGTTCGACCAGGGCTCCATCCGGATCGCGAAAATAGAGGCTCGTTCCGCCGCGCGGCCATTGATATTCCCCTGCGATCGGGATGGCGCGCTCGGCGAGGCGGGTTCGCCACGCGTCGAGGTCCGCGGCCGCAATCGACAGCGCCAGATGCAGGCGTCCGGCGCCATCATGGCCCGGAATGGTTCCTCGCGCGTCCGCGACGTCGGCCTCGGTCGCGCCACGCTGGAAGACAAGCAGAACGTGCCGGTCAGCGACTTCGAAGGCGACGAGGCGCGGGCTGTCGATGAGCGTCTTGAACCCGAAGAGATCGCGATAGAAGGCGGCGGTCCGTTCGACGTCCTTGGCGTAGACCGAGGTTTCCAGCAAGCCTGTGATTGGCGGCACTGGGTCGGGCATGTCATTTCCTCCACGGTTATGCCGCTTCCGCAAAGTGTGATCTCGAGGGCCGCAGCCGGCAAGAGCCTCCATAGCTTGCTCTGTCATAATGCTCCGCCGGACCCGGACGCCGGCGTGGCAGGACAAGGGCCTCCGGGCGTGGATTCAACGTTTTCAAGGCCTTGCGGCGGGTTTTGCGGGCGATCGTCAATTGCCGAGGCAGAAGGGGAACCCCTCGATCCTCATGCTGAGGAGCGACGCGAAAGCGTCGCGTCTCTGAGCATGGTCCAGACGGCCACGAGCTCCGTAACTCGGGCGCGGATTCAACTTTTTCAAAGGCTTGCGCCCGAATTCCCGGGCGATCCCCGCTTGCCGAGACGCCGGAGCGTCCCTTTCCCCCATAGGCTCGGGTATTCACACATCTTAGCGGCGGTTCGCTCTCCTTCCCGAGGCTGGGACGCCCGCCCCATAGCCCATCGACAGACGAGCGTCCTGACGGGCGCCGCATAGCCCGTCGACCGACGGGCGTCCTAGCGGACGCCCTATTGGGGGCTCGAGCCCGGCCGCGCAGTTTCAGATTCCTTCAAACGGCTTCCGAAAGCTTCAATTTCTTTCCGCGGCGGCTTCCAAGAGTTTCCATCGCTTTCCAAAAGTTGCAAAAAATTTCCGTGGATCGCGACTTATCAATGGCTTACGGGCGGATGAAGCGAAAAAAGTAACTCCCAAGGTCGATTCGAAATCATGCCGCCACGGTTGCCCGCCGCGCCGTCATCGCGAGCGAAGCGTGGCGATCCAGGGAACGTCGAGCGCCCTACGTTCCCCTGGATCGCCGCGTCGCCCTTCGGGCTCCTCGCGATGACGGGCTCCTAGCGCCCGTTCGGAGTTACTGAAAAAAAACTTCCGCGCCGCAGACCGTGAAGCGCCGCGCCGGCCGGGGCGGTCATCGACGGCGCCCTACGCCGCGCGCCGTACGTCCGCCTCGTCCGCCTCTTTTCGTCCATGCCGTCCTCGCTCGCCAGCCCCGCGCGGGGCGAAGCGTTCGGTGTGAATAAACATACCACAGAATTCCGGTTTCATAAAGCATCTGTCGCCAGCTGAAATCACGCGGTCGCATGAGATATGTGAGTGCCGCAGCCCGTTCACGGGGGACGGTCATAAGGGGCCGGACGAGGGGGAGCTGTGCGATGCGCTTGAACTCAATATCTTCAGAGTCTTGCGACGCGAAGTTCGCGTGGTGGATGAGCGCAGCGCCGAACCCTGCGGCCGCGCCGACACGCGGCTCGCCATCCAACGCCTCCTCCTCCACCCTGCGACCTGACCGCGCCAATCTCACTGTCAGCGACCATCTCCGGTAGGTTGCGCCGCTGTTTGGCGGCAAGCTGTGGTTTGGCGCGCAAATTTGCGCGCCAACTCAGGGCGAAAGCGACCCCAAGCCGTTGCGCTCAGTTCACCTGGCCCGCGGAATAAAGCCAGGCACGCCCGTCCCCACCACAGTGTTGAACCGGATGTTCGTGGTTATGCCGTCCCGCATCTCCCGCATGGCGTCTTCGGGCAGCGTCGTAATGTCGAAGTTCTCCTGGATATGGCGAGGGTTGGTCGAGGTGGTCAGGAACGCCGTGCCGCGTTGTACGGCCCAGGCGAGCGCAACTTGAGCGGGCGTTTTGTGGACGCGCTGTGCGATGCTTGTAATCACCGGGTCGTCCAGCACTTTCGGATGCATGGCGTGTCCCAACGGTGCAAACGCCAGCAGGACAATGCCGTGCTCCCGACAGAAGTCGAGCAGCTCCCATTCAGGGAGATACGGATGGGATTCGACCTGCACCACCGCAGGCTTGATCCGCGCAGCCGCGACGATCTCCCGCAGCTTCTCCAAATTGACATCCGAGAGACCGATCGACTTGCATTTGCCCTCGTCGACGAGGTGCTCGAGCGCTGCCCAGGTCTCGATGAGCGTCACCCCGGAATCATAGATGACCTCACCGCGCTCGTCCCTTGGGTCCTGCTCGTCGCCGGGTTCAAAGGCGAACGGGGTATGGATGATATAGCAATCAACGGTGTCGATTTGCAGTCGCCGGCAGCTGGCGTCAAAGGCGGGCTTGACCCGCTCGGGGCGATGATTGGTGTTCCAGATCTTGGTGGTGACAAAGACGTCCTCCCGCCGAATCGCCCCTGCCCTGAACACTGCCTGCATCGCATCGCCGATTGCTTCTTCGTTGCGGTAGCGTTCCGCGCAATCGAAATGCCGAAACCCCACTTCCAGTGCGGTCTGAGTCGCTTCTTTGGTCGCAACGGGATAAGGTATCAGCGTGCCAAACCCGACGGCGGGGATGGCGCCAGAGCCATTGTTAAGAGGAATCCTCGTATAGCGAAACGTATCGGGGGTCGCCATGCTCACACTCCTTTGCGTAAGGCCGGCCGCCGCTTAAATCAGCGGTCGGGTTCGATGGCGCCTCCGCATCTCGGCGCGCATTCGGATACGACCCTATCTCATCTATTGAGCGCCTGCGGACCGCTGACGAACCGACTGCCCCGAACGTAGAATCGCAGCGGACTGTCGGCTGCACGGGTAATGCCGATCCGTTTGCCCTGCCCGATTTCGTCCGACGCCTGACCGTCAGATCCGAGCCACAGCGGGCCGGCCCGACAGAGGTCGATCCCGTCCAGCCGGCGATCGATCCCCAAGGCTTCGCACAGCCGTCCTGGGCCCCGCGCCAAGTCTCGCAGACGCTCGGCGGCGCGATTCCGCTCCATGATCGCGACGCCAAGGGTTGGCTCGATCGCCCGGATCAAGACGCCCGCGCCCACGCCGGACGTCTCGCTCGAGACGTTCAGCATGAACGAGACGCCGTAGGCGAGATAGACATAGGCGTGGCCGCGCTCGAGGAAAAGCGCGCGATTGCGCGGGGTCATGCCGCGATAGGCGTGACCCGCTGGGTCGCCGACGCCGTATGCCTCGGTCTCGACGATGCGGCCGCCGGCCATGCCTTCGGCCAGGTTCCGCACGAGCATTTTGCCGATGAGAAAACGAGCGAGCTCTACGGTATCGACGGGCGTCTCCGCCCGATCCAGCACGCGCGGGGGCGCCGCTGTCGCGCCGATTTCATTCCATTCGCTCAACCCAACGCGCGCGCGAGGGTCCGGGTTCGAACGGGTCGGCAAAGTATTGGGTCTCGCGGGCCACCTTGCCATCCACGAACTCCATGACGCTCACCGTGTAGGATGGCCGGCCGTCGTAGGCGAGGATGAATTCCGTAACCCAGAGGTCGCCCGCGCCGACGATTCGGCGCACTGTGAAGCGCTTCGCGTTCGGCTGCGCGACGCGAGAGGCCTGGATATTGTGCCGGCCCGTGATGCGCTCGCCCGATTGCGGGTATTCGAGCACTGCGTCCTCCCGGTAGATGTCGTGCTCGACATCGAAGTCATTGGCGTCCGAGGCGGCCCAGTGGCGATTGAGCGCCTCTCGAATTGCATTCTCGTCCATGCTCCTGCTCCTCCTGTTCCTGGTCGTTGAGCCCCAGCGGCGCCCGCCATCGCACGTTGTCCGCCCACGTGAACTCGATCGCAAACGCCCTGGCGAGGACCGCCTCGGGTCGAACTGACCCATTCGGCAAGTCGTCGGCGAACGGCCGGTCTTTGCGCATTCGCGCCGTTTACTCGGAGACCAAATATTTGATTTTGATCGCTGGCCCCCGGAGGCTCGGAGCGTCGCCCGCGTGTCGCGTCGTGCGGCCGTCGATCGCAGGCCAGCGGCCGTTGGCGTTCTGCGCCACGTGAGCATCGCGTCATCGAACGCAGCGCATTGACAAAGCCCTCGTAGGCCTTGTGGCGCCGTGCGCGATCGCCCTCGGCCGCGCCGGCGTGGCGTTCGAGCGCCTGAATGCGGCGGGTGACCGCGGGCGCGCTGAGACAGAGGCGGTCCGCGGCCGCCTTGAAGCTGCCGCGCTCGGCGGCGGCGAGAAACGCTTCGATGGTCGACAGCGACGGCGCTCTTTGCATCAGGCGCTCCGGCAAGACGGCGGTCCGCACAGTCCAGGTCAAGACCTGACCACGATTCCCATATCGATGGTCCGGAGTTGACGTTTAACGAACGTACCAGATCGCCACCTTGGACGCCTCAGTTGGGCGGAAGGCGGACCTGTCCGAGGGCGGCCGGAAGCGAGCCATGCAATGGCGTCGATTTGAGAGATCGCGTGATCGAGCCGTTTCAAACTTCGAAGTTTTCGATCACGGCGTCGGCTATCGCTCGTTTGGTGACGACCCCGACGACGTCGCGCGCCCGCGGACGTCCCGCGCCGTGAAAGACGATCGCCGCGCTGGCGCGGCGGCGCTTAAGCCGGGACAGGACGAGTTTTAAGAGGTCCGTGTCGCGGCAAACAGCCAGCGGAACCTCGACAAAGCGGTCGATCAGCGCCTCTGGACGAATCCTGGCCTCGCGCCACAGCCCGGAGCGCGGCGGCACAAGCCCGGCGATACGGCCGTCGCGCTCCACGACAATGGCCCGCAGATCGTCCTCGACATCGCCCTTGAGCGCATCCTTCAGCGGCGTTCCGGCTTCGATGAGGTGAAAGCGGCGCTCCATGACGTCCTGCGCCTGCATGAGGAGATAGAGGTTATAATGGCGCTCCTTGGGGATGCGATGGCCCCGATGGCGCAGCTTAATGGTGTAGATCGTCTCGCCTATCAGGGCGCGCCGAACGCCGGCAGCTACTGCGACCGCGACGATTACCGGAACGATGATCGCATAGTCACGGGTCATCTCGAATATCATGACGATCGCCGTCATGACGCCGCCCGTCCCGGCCCCGACCATTGCGGCCATGCCGACGATCGCCGCCGAGGGCGCGCTCAAGCCAGAGTGCGGAAGCGCGAATCCGACCGCCCCGGCGAACGCCGCCCCGAGCGTCGCGCCGAGGTAAAGCGACGGCGAGAAGATGCCGCCTGAGGCCCCGCTGCCGAGGCTCACCGTCGTCGCGATGAGTTTCAGGACGAACAGCAACGCCAGCACCCCGACGGCGGTCATGTGGTTTTCGAGCACCGATTGGATGACGCCGTAGCCGACGCCGTCGATGTAGGAATGGCCGAAAGCGCGGGTCAGGCCCACCATCATCAGGCCGATGATCGCCATGCCGACAATGTTCTGCACATAGACGCCGCCGGGCAGCTTCGGAAAGCCGTCCTCCATCACCACCAGAAGGCGGATGAAGGCCCAGGATGCGAGGCCGCAGAGCACGCCAAGCAGCACGAAGGCGAGCGCCTCCTCGAAGTTGAAAATTTGCGCCGGCGGGAACTGGATCTCCGGCACTTTGAACGCCGGGTCCGGGCCGATCAGCATGCGGCCGACCTGGGTGGCGGCGCCCGTGGCGATGACGACCGGCAGGAAGGTGCGGTTGGACACTTCCGGCAGCAGGATTTCGAGGGCGAACAGCACTCCGCCGAGCGGCGTATTGAAGGTCGCAGCGATGCCCGCGCCGGCGCCGGCCGAAAGCAGCGTCACCTTCTGCCAGGGCGCGAGCCGGATCGCCTGCGAGAAGGCCGAGCCGAGCGCGGCGCCGATCTGGATAATCGGGCCCTCGCGCCCCACCGCCGCGCCGGTGCCAATGGACAGGGCGGAAGCGAGCGACTTCACCACCGCGACCTGCCAGCGGATGTTGCCGTCCTTGTAGAAGATCGAATCCATCACCTCGGGCACGCCGTGGCCCTTGGCTTCGGGAGCGAAATTCTCGACAATCCAGACCACGATCAGGCCGCCGATGATCGGCGAAAAGAAAACCCAGTCGCCGAAGCGGCTCGGCCCTTCAAGAATGTTCGCGTCGTAACGGAAGCTGAAGACGCCGAGATACGACGCGTTGTGGAAGAGCGCGATGAGCGCGCGCAAGGCCACGGCGCCGACTCCGGTGATGACTCCGACCGCGAGCGCGAGCAGACAGAGGGTGAGCAGGCCGACGCGGCGCTCGCCGCGCCGGATCGCCGACGTCGCGAGAGGCTCCCCGGCGAGGTCGGCGGAATGGGATGCGGCGTCAGCCATGTCGGTCACCGATTAACAATGGGAAGCCTTGCGTGCGCGATCCATGCGGCGCGAACGCAACGAGGAAGTTCCGCGTCCGCCGGGCAGAGGCCAAGACAATAGTGGCGGAACCTTGACGCGCGAAAACTCGATTGGCCGCCGCTATCAGCTGGGCCCAGCCACTTAAACGCGCGCCTCACAATATGTTGCCCGCCCGATCTGGCCCAATCGCCGTGCGCGATCACGACTCGTTCCCATTCCCAACCCAAAGCCTTGGCGCGGGCTGCGTGAGCAGGCGTGCGGCTCGGCGGCATTGCTGCAGCCAACCCGGGCGCGCCAAGCGATTGGCGGCTGTCGCTCTCGACCGGAGTGCGTCAGCTCCTCGAGCGGCGCTCTTTTCGCCTCGATTTCACGCCCGCGACGGAATGGGCGAGGAGACGGCCAAGACTTACCCAACAGCGTTCTGCGAAGCGCTCCTGAGTAGATTCCGAGTTTGTCGCGGCTGATTCGAAACTGGTTAGCCTCTCTGGCGCGAAAGCCTGCCTTCCAAAGGATTTGCGCGGCGGGGTCGTTTCTAAGGAGGATCAAATGGAAATGGTTGGCTCAGTCGTCGCCGTCTATGCAGACCACAATTCAGCGGAAGCGGCGGTGAAAAAACTGATCGCGTCGGGCTGCGAGGCGAAAAATCTCAGCGTTGTCGGGAAGGGATACCATACGGACGAAAAGGTCGTCGGCTTTTACACCACGGGCGATAGAGTGAAATTTTGGGGTTCTCGCGGCGCATTCTGGGGCGGCTTTTGGGGCCTCCTTTTTGGCGGCCTGTTCTTGACCGTCCCCGTTGTAGGCCACGTCGTAGTGCTGGGCTATCTGGCTACCGTGGTGCTCGCCGGCATCGAGAACGCGATCGTAGTCGGCGGCTTGAGCGCGCTTGGCGCAGCGCTCTACAGTCTTGGCATTCCCAAGGATAGCGTGCTCGCTTACGAGACCGCCATTAAGGCCGACGATTTTCTGGTGATGGCGCGCGGCTCAGCGGACGAAATGGCGCGCGCCAAGACAATACTCGCGACGACCAACCCCTCTCGCCTGGATGTGCACGAAGGTTTGGACGCCACGGAAGCCTCGAAACCTCTTGTTCACGCGAGTTGAGCGAACGGCGCGGTCGCGGTGGCTTTGACAATATCTTGATCTAAAGAGCGCGGCCTCGCATGTGCGGCGCGCTACCGCCTCCTATCGAGCGCATGCGGCGCGCTGACCCAACGTCGAAAGCAGCGCACTCATCCGGGATCGGGTTAGCGCCACGAACGAACAAGGCAGTGTCCGGCTGAGGAGAGCTCGATCCGGCTGCGCGCCGCAGCGAAGGACATGAACACGAGGATGAGCGTCCCGCGCGCGGAATACACAAACTTACGCGTGGCAAATGTCGAAGGAACTCCGTTGATGAAAGCTCTTGCGGATCAGCCCAAGGCTCCCGGATCCAAAGCGGATTCGAAGCCCGATGCGAAGGACAATTTGCAAACGCTGCCTCTCCCGGAGGTCGAGAAAAAACTGGGTTCGTCGCCAGACGGCCTGACCGAGGCCGAGGCGCAGAAGCGGCTCGCACAATATGGACCGAACGAGATCGCCGAGAAGAAAACCAACGAGATCCTGAAATTCCTCTCCTACTTCTGGGGGCCGATCCCCTGGATGATCGAAGCGGCGGTGATCCTGTCAGCGTTGGCCCAGCATTGGCCGGATTTTGGCATCATCCTTGTGCTGCTGCTCGCCAACGCCTTGGTCGGCTTTTGGGAGGAACATCAGGCGGGCAACGCCATCGCGGCGCTGAAGGCGACGCTCGCGATCAAGGCGAGGGTGAAACGTGACGGCAAGTGGGTCGACCCGGCGGCGCGCGAACTCGTGCCGGGCGACGCCATCCGCCTCCGCCTCGGCGACATCGTGCCGGCCGACGCGCGGCTGCTGGACGGCGACGAGATATCCGTGGACCAGTCGGCGCTGACCGGGGAATCTCTACCTGCCACTCGCAAATCCGGCGACGCCGTCTTCTCCGGGTCGATTGTTCGTCGCGGCGAGATCGACGCGTTGGTCTATGCGACGGGCGGCAAAACCTATTTTGGCAAGACGGCAGAACTGGTGGAGACGGCGGTCACCGTCAGCCATTTCCAGAAAGCCGTGCTCAGGATCGGCAACTACCTGATTTTCCTCGCGCTGATCCTCGTGGCGGTCATCATCGGACTTGGAATCTATCGCGGCGAGCCGATCCTCACCGTGTTGCAGTTCGCGCTCGTGCTGACGGTAGCGGCGATCCCCGTGGCGATGCCGACCGTGCTGTCGGTGACGATGGCGGTTGGCGCGCGCCTGCTGGCCAAGAAACAGGCGATTGTGAGCAAACTGGTCGCCATCGAGGAACTGGCCGGCGTGGACGTGCTGTGCGCCGACAAGACCGGGACCCTTACCCAGAACAAGCTGACGCTTGGCGATCCCTTCTGCCTGCATGCGATCACCGCCGACGAACTCATACTCGCCGGCGCATTGGCCTCGCAAGCGGCAAACAACGACACGATTGATCTCGCAATCCTCGGCGGCCTGAAGGACAAGAAGACGCTGAAGCCCTATCAGGTCACGCACTTCACGCCTTTCGATCCCGTGCACAAGCGAACCGAGGCCACGGTCAAGGGCGCGGACGGGAAGACGTTCAAGGTGACCAAGGGCGCGCCACAGGTCATTCTGGCGCTGTCGGCGAACGCGGCGGCGGCGAAGCCCGCCGTCGACAAGGCGGTCGACGACTTCGCCGCGCGCGGCTTTCGTGCGCTCGGTGTGGCCCGGGCGGAGGGCGACGGCAAATGGCGGCTTCTTGGCGTCCTGCCGCTGTTCGATCCGCCTCGCGTAGACGCCAAATCCACGATCGCAACCGCGGCCGAGATGGGCGTGAAGATCAAGATGGTGACCGGCGACGCCCTGGCGATCGCCCGCGAAATGGCCAAAACGTTGGGGATGGGTTCGAACATCCTCGACGCGAACACCCTCGGCGACTCCAAGACCGAGGAAACTGCGGCGGCAGCCAAGTCCATCGAGAATGCCGACGGTTTTGCCCAGGTATTTCCGGAGCACAAATTCCATATCGTCGACGTGCTGCAGAAGCACGGCCACATCGTCGGCATGACCGGCGACGGGGTCAACGACGCTCCCGCATTGAAGAAGGCCGACTGCGGCTTTGCCGTTTCCGGAGCGACAGATGCGGCGCGCGCGGCGGCGTCAATCGTGCTGGTTGCGCCGGGGTTGTCGGTGATCATCGATGCAATCAAGGAGAGTCGCAAGATTTTTCAGCGGATGAACAGCTATGCGATCTACCGCATCGCCGAGACGCTGCGCGTCCTTCTGTTCATGACGCTGGCGATCGTCATCTTCAACTTCTATCCGCTGACGGCGATTATGATCGTCATGCTGGCGTTGCTCAACGATGGCGCGATCCTGTCCATCGCCTATGACAATGTCACCTACAGGAACCAGCCCGAAACATGGGACATGCGCCTGGTTCTTGGGATCGCCACGGTGCTGGGTCTCGTCGGCCCGATCGCCGCGTTCGGGCTCTTTTACCTTGGCGACCGCATTTTTCATCTCGGCCATCCGCAACTGCAAACGATGATGTACCTCATGCTCTCGGTCGCCGGGCATTTGACGATCTTCCAAACCCGTACGCGCGGCCCGTGGTGGTCCACACGCCCGGCCTGGATACTGTTGGCGGCGGTATTCGGCACTCAGGCCATCGCGACGCTCATTTCGGTTTATGGCGCCTGGCTCGTGACGCCGCTTGGCTGGAAGTATACGGGGATCGTTTGGGGCTATGCCTTCGCCTGGTTCCTCGTGACTGATCCGGTGAAGCTGCTTGCTTACCGCATCTTGGACCCTTCGAAGGTCGAGTCCGCGCCGAACGATCACCCCAAGCCGCAGTCGGGACTCGCTGCCCCGGAGCTCGCATGAAAAGGCTGATCATATTCGATCTCGACGGCGCGCTTGCCGAGAGCAAATCCGATCTCGACGCCCGAGATGGCGGCGCTTCTGGCCCGATTGCTTGGGATCGTCGACGTCGCGATCATTTCCGGCGGCGCCTGGGGACAGGGCGCGGAGTTGCGTTCGCCCGAAGCGGTGGGGCGCAGGTCACCGCCGACGCCGAGGTGTCGTTCGGCGCCCAGCCGAATATCATCAAATCGGGCCCCTACACTTTTTTCGCCGGCAGCCGGAGCGACGCGTTCTTTTTCGACTTCGACGGAATCGAAGAATTTGTTTGACACCAGAGGCAAACGGAACTTCACCGAGCCTCATCTCGGCGGCAAGTCGCCATGGACCGGCGTGGACTCGAATACGCGAGCGAACGTGTTTTCGACCGTGATCGAGCTGCCGACCAGTGAACTCGATCCCAAGCCTGAGATCCACATCTGGGGACGATGCAGTCTAAGACGCGATGGAAAGTTGCTTCATGTTGATCGGGCGGGGCATCCGAGCGTCAGCAGCTTCTTCAACACCGATGACACCAAGGAGGAGTACAACGCCAGCGAACCGGTCAATGACCGCACGTGATGGCTCGAGCAGTTCGTGCATCTTATGGGGCACACCGGCAATTACACGCGTGAGGAAGCGATTGCCGCAATCGACAAGGAGCGTACGCTTCCCGACGTTCCGAGCTTCGATCCGTCGAAACCCGCGGAATATCCCAACGGCCGGTCTTTACTGACGATGTGATCAACTACCGCCTCGCCTTCCTGACGAAAAACGAGTGTCCGCCTTCAGGCCTCAATCCCCACACCGACGTCCTGAGGGAGTTTCCGTACCTGGGCACGCCCCATTCCAAGACGAGCGGGTGAAACCGGCGCGACACTCAATTCCGGTATGAGGGCGGAAGGTTCAGGCAGTCCCCAAATAAGCAAGCGCTTCAGAGCCTCCCGAACCGCCCTTGGCGGCGATCTGGGAGGCCCCTCAGGGCGGTGTCTCGGCTGGCATTTCTTCAGAAGGGAATGAAGGTCATCACGCCCGTGCCGGCCTTCGACGCTGATGAAGGCGATGCGGCCCGGGGGCGGATGCTGAAATTCATGCCGTCCGGCTTACGCCGGATCGGAACGCGCCAACCGTCGCCCACGAGCCCGGCGACAGCGCCGTCGACCCTGCGAGCAAATTCCGCCTTTCAGAACTACCTCTTGCTCTTTCGGAACAAAGAGCGAACATTTCCCTTGACCGCTTACGCCGGTGGTGGCAAGGTGTGAAACAATGGAGATGGTGGGCGCCGAGGCGCCCCCTTCGCCGCTTCCCGAAAAGCTTTGCTGCTTCCCGGACCCACGTTGTTCGGGGGCGTTTCGGCGCGCCTGTGTCACGCAGCTCAGCATCACCCGCTCCGCCTCTGAGCGGACTCGCCCAAACCCTCATCCGTCGCATTCGGCGACATCCCATCAATCCCGAGGTCAAGCCCTCTCCCGCGACGGCGGGAGAAGGACGCGATCGCCGACGCCGCGACGTCCGGCGGCGCGGCGGCCGCAGGCGCAACTGCGGGCCATCGCCTCGCTCACGGCGGCGATCGGTTCAACCGCGCCCGCGCTCGGCCGCCGCGCACCTGTCTCCAACTCTCTCTCTCAAAAGAGGAACGACCATGACTCTCAACGATCTGGCTCCCGCATCCTACGCTCCCTTCGTCACCCGTGAACCGACGGGCGCCTGGACCTCCGACCCTGGACCGCTCCGCTGCCCGCGCTGTCACGGCGCCCTGCACCGAACGGACGCCGGCTTCGACTGCGACGCCGAAGAATGCGGCGCGAGCCTGCCCATTCGCGACGATGTGCTCGTCGTCGGCGACGCCCCGACCGACGACAACAAGATCGCGGCCGACTTTTACAACAGCAATTTCTGGCCGAAAGTCCGCTTCTGGGAGCGTATCTTCTGGGCCCTCAACGGCGGAGAAAGGCGAGCGCGCGACGTCGTCCTGCGAAACCTGCCGAGGTCCCCCGGCCTCCGCCTGCTCGATGTCGCCATCGGCGACGGCGTCTACACGAGTTGGCTCCCCGAGGACTGGTCGATCGTCGGCATCGACGTCTCCGCGACCCAGCTCGCTGACTGCCAACGCAAGAACTCCGGCCGTGACCTCCGGCTCGTTCTGGGCGAGGCCGAGGACATGCCCTTCCGCGACGGGGAGTTCGACGCCGTGCTGAGCAACGGCGGGTTCAACCATTTCAACGACCCCGAGGCGGCGCTGCGCGAGATGGCCCGGGTCGCCAAGCCCGGCGCCCCCGTGATCGTCGCGGACGAGATGCCGAACTTTCTCAACTTCGGCCATCGGCTGGGCCTGCCGGGACTTGACCGCTGGATCGGCTCCAAGCTGATGAGCATGGGCGACGACTTCGCCCGTCTCGTCGAGCGCCACCGCAACATCGACATTGCCGAGATCGGCCGGCGCGTCCTGAACGACAGCCGCTACGAGATCATCTGGCGCGGGGGCGGCTACCTGATGGTCGGCGCCGCTCCCTGAAAGGTCGGTCCGTTGGATATTCGACGCGCTCATGCGCTTCTCGATCGCGATCCCGGAGAGCCGGCTCCGCGGGCCTTCGCCCGCCGCGGCGGCCGGGACCAGTGACGGCAAGCGGGCCGCGAGATTGTCTGGTCGATCTGCGCGCGCCGGTTGACTGAGGCCCAAAGACTGGGGATGCTGCGGGCTTTCGCCGCGTCGCCGAGCGGAGGTCTGGCAGCGGATCATGGGGGAAGAATTCATGTTCAATTTGGGCGTTCCGGTCAGCTCGGAAGGCGGTCACGTCAGTTTCCAGAACAACGTTCCCGATCCCGTCGCCTCCGGCAAGGAGCTCCCGACCTTCAAGTTCGAGCTCGAAAAGTCGCAAGGGCGCGTGATTGACGGGAGCTACGGCAAGGAGGCGTTCGGCTCCGGCGGCCGCTGGCGGCAGGAGACTTTGCGGCCTGGCGACGTCGGCTACATCCCGCAGGGCTTCGGCCATTTGATCGAGAACATCGGGGGGACCACGGCGCGCAATTTGATCGTGTTCAACAGCGGTCACTACCAGACGATTGACCTGTCGCAATGGATCGCCGGCAACTCGCTCGACGTGCTGGCGACCAATTTCGGCCAGGACGCGAAGGTCTTCGAGACCTTCCCGCGGCGCAACGTATTCATCACGAAATAGCCGACGGAGCCAATGCGTCCCTTCAATGCCGAGCGCGCCCCGGTCTTCGCCAAGGTCGGAATGGCCTGCTCCAGCACGCCGCTCGCAGCGGTCGTCGGCCGCGACATCCTCAAGGCCGGGGGCAATGCGGCCGACGCGGCGATCGCCATGGCGGCGATGGTGAGCGTCGTCGAGCCGACGATGAACGGACTCGGCGGCGACTGCATGATCCTCGCCCACTGGAATGGCGATGTCTTCGGCCTCAACGGCAGCGGGCGCTCCGGATCGCGATTGAGCGTCGCGAACCTTCAGGCCGAGGGCTTCGTCTCGATGCCTCAGGCAGGGCCGGCGACGGTCACCGTCCCCGGCGCCCTGGACGGATATCTTGCGCTGCACGCCCGGTTCGGCTCGATGGACCTCGCCGACATCGTCGAACCCGCGGCGGCCTGCGCCGAGGAGGGTTTTGCCGTTGGCGCCAAGATCGCGCACGCGTGGGAATGGGGCGCCTCGAAGCTTGAACGATTCTCCGCCGATCCGACCCCGTATCTTCCCGGCGGCGCGGCGCCTGGGGGCGGACAGATCTTCATCCAGCCGGACCTTGCGCGACTCTGGCGCGCCATCGGCAAACGCGGCCGTGACGCCCTCTATGGCGCCGAAATGCGCGGCCGCATCCTCGAGACGCTCCACAAGAGCGGCGGCAGCGGCTGGCTTAGCGAAGAGGACTTCGAGCCGGTCCAGGCCGAATGGGTGACGCCGATCCGCGGCCGTTACCGCGGCCGGACGATCCTCGAACTGCCGCCGAACGGACAGGGCCTGGTTGCGCTCATGGCGTTCGGCATCCTCGAAGGTTTCGACTTGCCGCGCCTCTTCGCCACAGACGAGGTCGAAGCCAAGCACGTGCTTCTCGAGGCGATCAAGCTCGCCTTCGCCGACGCGATCGCGCATGTCGCCGATCCGCGCTTCGTCTCGACGCCGGTCGACCAGCTCTTGTCAGACGATTATCTCAGGGGGCGGCGCGCGCTGATCGATCCGGCGCACGCGCTCGACGCGCCGGCGGCCGGCCGCATCTACGGCGATACGACCTATCTCACCGTCGTTGACCGCGACCGCAACGCCGTCTCGCTCATCACCAGCATCTCCGACGTCTTTGGCTCGGGGATCATCGTTCCCGGGACAGGGATCGTCCTGCACAACCGCGGGGCCGACTTCGTCATGGATCCGAGCCATCCCAACGCCGCCGCGCCCGGCAAGCGTGTCCGCCACTCGATCCTGCCCGCGATGATGCTCAAGGAGGATGGGTCGCTCGCGCTCTCGTTCGGCTGTATGGGCGCCAACATGCAGCCGCAGGGCCAGGTCCAGATTCTTGTCAACCTGATCGACCGCGGCATGAACCTGCAGCAGGCGCTCGACGCGCCGCGCGTGCGCGCGCTCGACGGCCGCCGGGTCTCGATCGAGCCCCACCGCGACCCGAATTTCGCCTCCGCGCTTGCGGCTCTCGGCCACCAGGTCGTCGCCGGTGAAGCGGTTCCGGAGGACTGGGAGGCGCCCCACGACTTCATGCGCTCATTCGAGGGAAGCGCGCAGGCCATTGCGCTGATCGGCGAAGCCCTCTGCGGCGCCTCCGACCCGCGTCTCGACGGGATCGCCGCGCCTGTCTAGATGCGAGCGAACGCGACAGCTTCGAGGAGAGCGCCAGCTCGATCTGTCGAACGAGGCGCTATGCGACGGCGCCCGCGCAACGACAGTCCGTCTGGTTCCTGCGCGATACGCAAGGCGCGTTGAGCCCATTGCAAGGGAAGGATCGGCGGGACAGGCTAGGGTTGCGCCCATGAGCGACTTCGATTTCCTGACCGATCGCAACGACCTTGCCCGAGCGCGCTGGAGCGCCGCTCCGCCGGTCGGCGCCTCCGCGCATGGCGTGACGGTCGAACTCGAACGCTTCGCGCTGACGGCGAACAACCTGACTTACGCGAAACTCGGCGACGCGCTCGGCTACTGGCGGTATTTCCCCGCGCCGCAGGGCTGGGGCCGGACCCCGGTGTGGGGCGTCGCCCGGGTGGTCGAATTGGAAACGCCGGCCGTCGCCGAAGGCGAGCGCGTCTTCGGCTTTTTCCCGATCTCGACGCGATGCGGGCTGACGCCCGCGCCGCGCGGCGCATTCGGCTTCGCCGACGCGACGGACCATCGCGCCGGCCTGCCCGCCGCATACAACGACTATCGGCTGATCGACCGCGACACCCATTTCGACCGCGACGACGAGGACGCCTTTCTGGCCCTGCGTCCCCTCTTCATTCTCGGCTTCTTCCTCGCTCGATGGCTGGAAGAGAAGGCCTATTTCGGCGCCGAGCGGGTGATCGTGTCGAGCGCGTCGAGCAAGGCCGCGTCGGCGCTCGCCCATGAACTCGGCGGCCGGGTCGAGACGATCGGATTGACCAGCGCGCACAACCTCGCAGCAGTCGCGAACGCCGGCCTCTTCGACCGGGCGGTCGCCTACGCGGCAATCGCCGATGATGAGGATCTGGCGAAGCGACCGGGCGTGTACGTGGACATCGCTGGCGATCCGGCGCTCACCGGCCACCTGAGGCAAAGGATGGGCGCTGGGCTCATTCGGACGATCGCTGTGGGGACGACCCAGGTCGAGGCGGCGAATATCCGGCTTCCGGCCGACAGCGCAGACGAAGGCGATTCGGCGTTCTTCTTTGCGCCAGCGCACATCCCTCGCCTGCGGGCGCTCTGGGGCGCGGAGGCGTTGCGCGAGCGGCTCGCCACGAGTTGGGCGCGCTATGTCGCGCGAGTTCGCCAAACGATGACGTTCCGCGTGCTTTCAGGGCGCTCGGCGATTGCCAACGCCTACGATCAGGTCGCCCGCGGCGCCGCGCCGGCCGACGTTGTCGCCATCCTGACCGCGCCCCGGCTCGAGTAAGGGAACGCCAGCGCGGTTGTGGCCTATCCCGAGGGACGCAGCGCCGCCGGGCGGGCGACCACCGCGTCTCTTGATCCGTTATCGCGCGTCTCCGGCATGAGGAGAGCAAAGGCCGCCCATGCGACGGCCGCGGCGGCGGCAAGGGCGAAAAACGCCGTCGAATAGCCGAAATGGTCGACGACCTCTCCGACAAAGAGGCTGCTGATGGCCGCGCCGACCCCCTGCGTCGTGGCGACCGCGCCCTGCGCGAGATTGTAGCGCCCCGTACCCCGCATGATGTCGGCGATCACGAGCGGGGTCAGCGCCTGGTAGATTCCCGCCCCGACGCCGTCGAGCAATTGCACGCCGAGAAGCCAGAACGCTTTGTCCGAAACCGGGTACAGCGCCGCGCGGATCGGCAGGACGGAGAACGCGACCAGGAAGATCGGCCGGCGGCCCCAGCGGTCGGCGCGCCAGCCGACGAGGAGCGCGATCGGAACCATCACCCCCTGCGCCGCGACCATGCAGAACGACATCATCGCGGTTGCTTCTTTCGGGAACTGCAGCGCGAGCTTCTGGCCGACGAGCGGCAGGAGCGGCGCATTGGCGAAGTGAAAGAGGAACGCGCAGGCGGCGAAGATCATGAGCGGCCGCTTCCGAAGGAGCGCCGAATAACCCGCCGCGGCGCCATCGCCGTCGCCGCTCCGGCCGAGGTCGCGCGCGCGGTCCTGGTTGATGGCGCCGGCGGGGATGGTGAGAACGGCGGCCGACGTCAGGGCTGCATAGAAGGGCACGAGCAGGAATACCTGCCGCTGCGAAAAGAGATAACCGACGCCGCCG
Source organism: uncultured Alphaproteobacteria bacterium (assembly GCA_963822215.1). Lineage (GTDB taxonomy): Bacteria > Pseudomonadota > Alphaproteobacteria > Rhizobiales > Beijerinckiaceae > Roseiarcus. Next base: position 197,194 of record CAWGGX010000003.1, on the reverse strand, counting down.
GCGACGAGCGCGGTCAAGATATTGCCGCCGTGGTCGAAGGCGGAGTTGCGTCCAAGCCTCCGGGCGAGCGCCTCCTTCGACACGAGGCCGAGGGTCAGTGCGGCGACGGCAGGCACGAAAGCGTCGCCGGCAATCGCCAGAAGGCTGGTTGCGACAACCATCGGCCAAAACGTGGGCCGGATGACGATGATCGCCGCCGCAACCGACATGGCCGCCATCGTCGCCACGATGACCCCGCGCTTCGCCCGCGTGACGTCGATGGCCGCGCCGATCGGGGTCTGGAGCGCGATGCCGAGCAATCCGCCAGCAGTTGAGACGAGCCCGACATCGGTCTGCGTCCAATGCCGGTTCGTGACCAGAAAGACGTTGATGAAAGGGCCGAAGAGATTGCGGACGTCGGCGGATAAAAAATTGACCGCGTCGAGCGCGAGCGAAATGGACATGGCGGCCCTGGCTACAATGGGAACGTCGCCCCTGGCCCCGAACGTCCGGTTGGCGGCAATGGTTCCAACGGCGCTGCGCTCTGAGCGAGGCTGGGCGTTGTGTTGACGCTCGCTCGTTTGACGCCGGGCGCCTCGCCATCCATCCACCTCGTCTGAGGAGCGGCGCCGTAGGCGATGCTTCGCGTCGCCCTCAGGATAGGATTGCGCGCGCGGCCCCTTCGTCGGCAGTGACGTCTCTGAGGCCATATCCGACCCGTTCCGTCCCGCTTCAGTCCCTCCTCAGATCTCGAACTCGACGCCGATCTCCATGATCTGCGAACTCGGGATCTTGAAATAGGCGCCCGGACGCTGCGCACTGTGATGCAGGAAGGCGAAGATCGCCTCGCGCCACCGCGCCATGCCCGGTCGCTTGCCAAGCGGGATGATCGTTTCGTGACCGGTGTAATAGATCACCCGGCCGAGATCGAATTTGGGGATCTTCCCGGCCGCCATGGCCACCGCCAGGCCTTCGGGCACGTTCGGCTGCTCCATAAAGCCGAAGCGCAGTTCGATCCGCGTGATCCCGTCGGCAATGGGGGCGACCATAATTCTCTCCTCGTCCGGCGCGAGCGGCGTCTCCGTCACCGCGACCGCGACCAGCATCACGTTCTCGTGCAGCGTCCGGTTGCAGTTGACATTGTGCGAGAGCGCGAGCGGCACGCCTTTGGCCATCCGGCCGAGGACGATGGCGGTCCCAGGAATGCGGATCGGCGGATTGGCGCGCAGGCGCTCGATGAACATCTGGGATCGCTCGCGGATCTCCAGCCGCAAGGCGTCCATGACCTCCTCGCCCTTCCGCCATGTCAGCATTAGGAACGAGATGGCGAAGGCAATGAGCAAGGGGAACCAGCCGCCGTCGAGGAGCTTGGTCGAGGTCGAGGCGAAGAACAGGAAATCGAGCGCGAGCAGGCTCCCATTGACCGCGTAGACGATGAGCCGGTTGTGCTTCCAATGCAACGCCACGAAGGTCGCCATCAGCGTCGTGATCACCATCAACAGCGACACCGCGATGCCGAAGGCGCCGGCCAGGGCATCGGATGAGCCGAAGCCGATCACGGCGGTCAGGGTCCCAGCCGCGAGCGCCCAATTGACGAAGGGCACGTAGATCTGCCCGATCTCGCGGCCTTCCGTGTGAATGATGTTCATGCGCGGGAGAAAGCCGAGATTGATGGCCTGCTGGGTCATTGAATAGGCGCCGGAGATGATCGACTGCGAGGCGATGACCGTGGCGACGGTCGCGAGGAGGATCAGCGGATAATGCGCCCATTGCGGCGCAAGGGCATAGAACGGATTGTCAAGGACCTCCGGGGAGCTGGGTTCGGCGAGCAGCAGACCGCCCTGGCCGAAGTAGCTCAGCGTCAGCGCCGGCAGCGCCACGCCGAACCAGGCGACGCGGATGGGCAAGGGCCCGAAATGGCCCATGTCGGCGTAGAACGCTTCGCCGCCCGTCACCGCCAGAAATGCGCCGCCGATGACGACGAAGGCCAGCGGCCCGGCGCTCCAGAGATAGGTAACGGCGGCCAGGGGACTGAGCGCGGCGAGCACCGCCGGAGACCGGATGATCCCGACAATGCCGAGAACGCCCGCCGTGATGAACCAAACCAGCATGACCGGGCCGAAGATTCCGCCGATCCAGGACGTGCCGTTGCGCTGGATAACGAAGAGGCCCGCGAGAATCAAAACGGTCAGGGGCACGACCGCGTGCTCCATTTGCGGCGCGTAGAGCTTGAGCCCCTCGATCGCGGAAAGGACCGAGATCGCCGGCGTGATCGTGCCGTCTCCGTAGAGGAGCGTCGCCCCGACGAGGCCGACCACGACCAGCGCGGCCCGGCGTGCGTTGCGCTTGGCGCGGCGCGGACTGACCAGGGCAAGCAAGGCCAGAATGCCGCCCTCGCCGTGGTTGTCCGCGCGCATGATCAGGATCGCGTACTTGATCGATATGACGACGATCAGCGACCAGAAGATGAGGGACACGATGCCAAGCACGGCTTCCGGCGTCAGCTGTCCGCTCGGGCTCGCAGCCTTCGCGGCGACATTGAGCGTGTAAAGCGGGCTCGTGCCGATGTCGCCGAAAACCACGCCCATGCAGGCGAGCGCCGCAGGCGCCAACGACCGCCGCGCACCCTCTGGCCTCGCCGTCTCGAGCTTCGCCGACGCGCTCATGCCGGGGCCCCTTTTTGGACGGCCGCTCTCCTTGTCCTGGCCCGCCATTGCTCGAGCGACGTTCGCCAGCCAAGACGAATCTGCTCTTTGGCGCCGTTCTCGTCAACGCGCACTTTCGGTCAGGTTTTCCGTTTGCGGAAGCTGGGCGCCAGATGGCGCCCGCCACATTTTCGACACGGTATCGCCGCGAAGCGCAGTTAGCCACAACCTCGGCGGGACTGGAGTGAAGGATTGCGGACACCGTTCGCGTCGAGCTTCGCGGGCGTCGCCGCTCGCGAAGGCGGCCCCGAAGCCGACGACCGGATCGCCCTGTTTCTCGATGTCGACGGGACATTGCTCGACCTCGCCGAGCGTCCCGAGGAGGTAAAAGTTCCGGCCGGCCTCGTGGAGAGCGTGGCCGCAGCGCGGGACCGAGTGGGCGGCGCCCTGGCTTTGGTCAGCGGCCGCCCGATCGCCGACATCGACCGGCTTTTCGCCCCCTTGCGGCTCAGCGCGGCCGGCGTCCACGGCGCGGAATTGCGGCTCGACCCGGACAGCGAGCCCGTGTTCGCGCCGGGAATCGTCGACGTGCCTTCGGCGCTGCGAACCGCAGTCAACGACGTTCTCGGCGACTTCCCCGGAACCTTCGTAGAGGACAAGCGTTTCAGCCTGGCGGTCCACTATCGCCAAGCGCCGGACGTAGGCGGCCCGCTGCGGGCGCGGTTAGCGGACCTCGCCGAACCCTTCCGCAAAACAGGAATCGCGATGCTCGATGCCCATTGCGCGTTCGAACTGAAATCCTCGCGCTTCGACAAGGGGAAGGCGGTCGTCGCGTTTCTGTCGACGCCGCCGTTTCGGGAGAGGACGCCGATCTTTATCGGGGACGACGACACCGACGAGGCGGCCTTCGCCACCGTCGCCGCCCGCGGAGGCTGCGCCTATTCGGTCGGGCGCCCTCGGCCCGGGGTCGTCGGGACGTTCGCCAGCCCGAGCGAGGTCCGCGGCTGTCTCGCCGCGTTCGCGCATGGTTGCGTTCCGGCATGAGCGGCTCGGACTCGTCGCGGCAGCCGCTCGACCTCGCTCTGATCGGGAACAGTTGCGTCGCCGCATTCGTCAACAGCGAGGCGCGCATCGTCTGGTGGTGCTTCCCCCGCTTCGACGGCGACCCGGTTTTCTCGCGCCTGCTTGCGGGCGACGAGGAAAAAGGGTTCTGCGACGTCGTCGTCAGGGACTTGCAGAGGGTCGATTCGCACTACGTTCGCAATACGGCGATCGTCGAGACGATCCTGACCTGCCGCGATGGAGCATCGGTGCGCGTCACGGATTTCGCCCCGCGGTTCTTGCTCTACGAGCGACCGTTCCGGCCGCCGCAGATCATCCGGCGGATCGAGCCTATGTCCGGCATTCCGCGGATCGCGATCCGGGTGCGGCCGACCCATGACTATGGCCGTCCAACCAAGATGGCTGTCGGCGGCTCCAACCATATTCGCTACGTCGGCGGTCCGGAGGTGATGCGCCTGACGACCGACGCGCCGCTGTCCTACATCGTCAACGAAATCACCTTCCCGCTGACCCGACCGATGAGTTTGATCTTCGGCCAGGACGAGCCGTTCGTGACCGGCATCGACGCCACCAGCCGGGAATTCCTCGATCGCACCCGCGACCACTGGCTCGACTGGTCGCGCAACCTCGCCGCGCCGTTCGAATGGCAGTCCGCGGTGGTGCGCGCGGCGATCACTCTGAACCTCTGCGCCTACAAGGAGACGGGCGCGATCGTGGCCGCGCATACGACCTCGATCCCGGAGGCGCCCAACTCCACTCGCAACTGGGACTACCGCTTCTGCTGGCTGCGAGACGCCTTTTTCGTCGTCGACGCGCTGAACCGGCTCGGCTCCACGGAGACGATGGAATCCTACATCCATTACATCACCACCATCGCAGCCGAGGGCGGCCCCATGCGGCCGGTGCACGGCATCGTGCCGTTCACGCCACTCGACGAGACAGTTGCGCCCGATCTCGCGGGCTTCCTCGGGCAAGGGCCGGTCCGTGTCGGCAATCAGGCGGTGTACCAGGTGCAGAACGACGTCTACGGCAGCGTCGTGCTCGCAGCGGCGCAGATGTTCGTCGACGAGCGGCTGCCGCAGATGGGCGACGAGGCGCTGTTCCGCATGCTCGAGGAACTGGGCGCAAAAGCGCTCGCGTCCGCCTTCGAGCCCGACGCTGGCTTGTGGGAGTATCGCACTCGCGCTCGGCCCCACACCTATTCGGCGACCCTCTGCTGGGCCTCCTGCGACCGGCTGGCGAAAATCGGACGACGGCTCGGCCTCGCCGAGCGCGCCGAATACTGGAAGACGAACGCTTTCGACTTGCGGGAGAAGATCCTCGCCGAAGCCTGGGACGAGCGCCAGGGCGCGCTCACCGGCGCCTTTGGCGAGCCGGCGCTCGACGCCGCGGTGCTCCTCGTCGCCAAGCTCGGGCTCCTGCAGCCGTCCGATCCCCGTTTCGTCAGGACCTGCGAAGCGATCGGTCGAACGCTGATGCGCAACGGGCGGATCATGCGCTACACCGCGCCGGACGATTTCGGGCCGCCCGAGACGGCGTTTCTCGCCTGCAGTTTCTGGTACGCCGACGCGCTCGCCACGATCGGCCGCGCCGCCGATGCGCGGGCCCTGTTCGAAGAGATTCTCGCGAGCCGGAACCCCTACGGGCTCCTCTCGGAGGACGTGCACCCCGACACCGGCCAGCTCTGGGGAAACCTGCCGCAAACCTACTCAATGGCCGGAATCATCAATACGGCGACGCGATTGTCGTCGAGCTGGGAGGAAGCATGGGCGCGCGCCTGATCATCGTCTCCAATCGAGTGGCCGCGCCGGACCCGAAAGGCGCTCCGGCGGCAGGCGGCATGGCGGTGGCGGTCAAGGCCGCTCTTAAGAACCGCAAGGGCCTCTGGTTCGGCTGGAGCGGCAATGTGTCCGAAGATCCCGACGCACTGCCGCAGGTGACCGACGCTAAGAAAGTGACCTATGTCCTGGTCGACCTGTCCAAGAATGATGTCCAGGAATATTACAACGGCCTCGCCAATCGGGTCTTGTGGCCGATCCTCCACTATCGGGGCGACATGCAGGAATTTTCGCGCGCCGACGCGAGCGGTTACATCCGCGTCAACCGGAAGTTTGCTGATCGCCTGAGCCCGCTTGTCAGCGAAGACGATGTCATCTGGGTGCACGACTACCATCTGATGCTGCTCGGCCGGGAGCTGCGCGCGCGCGGTCACCGCAACCGGATCGGCTTTTTCCTGCACACGCCCTGCGCGCCGCCGGACATCCTGCAGACACTGCCGCGGCATGAGCAGATATTTGGCAGCCTCGCCTACTACGACCTGATCGGATTCCAGACCGCCAACGACCGCGACAATTTCGCCCGCTATCTCACGACGCGCGGCGCCCGCGCCCTTCGCGGCGACGCCTACGAGGTTGACGGCCGCCATGTGCGTATCGGCGTCTTCGGCGTCAGCATCGAGACGAAGACCTACATGCGTCTTGCGCGCAACGCGGGGCGCTCGGCGATGGTGGCGCTCGTCAAGGAAAGCCTCGGCGGCAACAAGCTCGTGCTCGGCGTGGACCGGCTCGATTACACCAAAGGCATCCCCGACCGGGTCAAGGCGTTTGAGCGCTTCCTCGAGGAGAACCCTGACTGGCGAGGCAAGGTCACGCTCTTGCAGATCACGCCCAAGAGCCGCTCCGACATCGAGGAGTACGTCGAGATCGAGAGCGAGGTCACGGGGCTCATCGGCAAGGTCAACGGTCGCTTCGGCGACGCCGCCTGGACGCCGATCCGCTATGTCAATCGCTCCTATTCGCGAACCGTGCTCGCCGGCATGTATCGCGCCGCCGACGTCGCGATGGTGACGCCGCTGCGCGACGGCATGAATCTCGTCGCCAAGGAATATCTCGCCGCGCAGGACCCGGACAATCCCGGCGTGCTGGTGCTCTCCGAGTTCGCCGGCGCGGCGCGCGAGCTCGACCAGGCGCTGATCGTCAATCCGCACGAGACGGACGCGGTCGCCGGGGCGCTGAAGCGCGCGCTCGAAATGCCGGTCGACGAGCGGCGCGAGCGCCACGCCCCGATGCTCGCCCATTTGCAGGACTTCGACATCACGCGCTGGGCGGAGGACTATCTATCGGCCCTCGTCGAGGGACGCGGCAGCCGCAGCCTTTTCAACAGCCTGCGCACCTTTTTCGGCGCGCCGCCCGGCCGCGAGCCAATCGCGACGCTATAAAGCGGCCGCGGACGCGGATCACGCGCGAGGTCGCCTCCCGCCAAGCTCGATGATCTCGTTGGTGATCTCCTCCTGCCGGAGCTGGCGGGAGCGGCCGACCAACTCGTCGAGCATCTTGGCGACGTTGCTCTTGGCCGCTGTCATCGCCCGCATGCGCGCCTCGTTCTCGGCGGCGAGCGAAAGGGTGAGCGCCTCGCAGAGTTCGGCAAACACGTATTCTTCGGCGAGCTTTGCAAGCAGGACCTGCGGCGGCAGCGAGACGATCGGCGGCGCGGCGTTCCGGGCGCGCGGGAAGCGGGCGAAATCGAATGGCGCCAGCGCCCGGTCGACCACCTCGATCTCGCCGGGCGACGGCGTCGCATGGACGACGTTCACCCGCGTCGCGCGCCCCGAGCCGATGCGGGCGTAGAGCTGCTCGGTCACCCGGTCGGCGAGCGCGCCGACCTCGTCGACGTGGGCGACCATCGCGGCGCTCCAGCCGACGGCGAGGCTGCGCTCGTCGGCCGCCATGAGGCCGCGCCCGCCGAGCAGCATGAGTTCGGTTGCGCGACCGCCTTTGGCTTTCACGAGCCGCTCGGCGACATCGAGCACGCGCCGGTTGAACACGCCGGCGAAACCCTGCTCGGCGCAGAGCGCAATGACCAGATGGCCGCCCTGCCCGGCGCGCTCGGTCGCCGGCGGGGCGCCGTCGTCGACGAGCGAAAGCGCCTGCCCGATCGCCGCGCCGATGGTCGCGGCGTAGGCGCGCACGCCTTCGACACGGGCGCGGGCCTCCCTCGCCCGCGCCGCCGCGATGCCGCGCATCGCGCCGATCACCGACGACAATTGCCGCACCGAGTGGATGCGCGCGAGGACGTCGCTGAGACGCTCGGTCACGGACCGATTCCGCTGCGCGCGACCGCTCGCACCGCCTCGATGAGCTTTGCTCGCGCCGCGTCGTCGCAGCTTCCCTTTGTCATGACTTGCGCCACGGCGTCGGGGGCGCGCGCGTCGAGTTCGGCGGCGATCCGCGCGCCGGCGCCGGCGATCGCCCCGACCGGCGCTGCGTCAAACACGCCCTCGGCGAGCGCCGAGAGCAACGCGACCTGATCGACGAGACGGAGGGTGGCGAAGCGCGGCTGCGCGAGCAACGCGCGGATGCGCTCGCCGCGTGCGATCGTCGCCTTCACCCGCGCATCTGTGAGGCCGCCGAAGCGGGTGAACATCTCGAGCTCGAGGAACTGCGAATAGTCGAGCCGCAGGCGGCCCGATGCCGCGCGCAGAGCCGGCGCCTGCGCCTTGCCGCCGACGCGGCTCACGCTCAAGCCCACGTCCACCGCCGGGCGCTGGTTGGCGGCGAACAGGCGCGAGTTCGAGCACGATCTGCCCATCGGTGATCGAGATGAGGTTGGTCGGGATGAAGGCCGACAGATTGCCGGCGTCGGTTTCGGCGATCGGCAGCGCGGTCAGCGACCCGCCACCGAGTTCGGGCGCGAGTTTGGCCGCGCGTTCGAGAAGGCGCGCGTGGACGTAGAAGATGTCGCCCGGAAAGGCTTCGCGCCCAGGCGGCTCGTGGGTGAGAAGCGCAAGCTCGCGGTGCGTCGCGGCGTGCTTGGTCAGATCGTCGACCACCACCAGCGCGTGCCCGCCCTTATCCCGGAAATATTCGCCGATGGTGAAACCGGCGAAGGGCGCAATCCACTGCAGCGCCGCAGAGGAAGCGGCCGAGGCGACGACGAACACGCAACGCTCCGGCGCGCCCCGCTCCTTGATGGCCTCGACCACCCGCTCGACCGCAGTCGCCCGCTGACCGACCGCGACATAGACGCAGACCATGTCGGATCGCTTCTGGTTGATGATCGCGTCGACCGCGATCGCCGTCTTGCCGGTGGCCCGGTCGCCGATGATGAGCTCGCGCTGGCCGCGGCCGAGCGCGAACAACACGTCGACCACGAGCACGCCGGTCGCAACCGGCTGCTCGACGAGCGCGCGGTCGATGATCGCGGGCGCCGCGCGCTCGATCGGCATGTACGCCTCGGCCGCTACGGGTTCGTCGCGGTCGAGAGGCCGGCCAAGCGGATCAACGACCCGTCCGAGCAGGCCGGGGCCGACGGGGACGCGAGCGACCTCGCCGGTCGCCGACACGAGCGAGCCGACCCCGATCGCCTCGGCCTCGTCGAAGATCGCCGCGTTTATCGCGTTCGTGTCGAGCGACAGCGCGTAGCCCATCCGGCCGCCCTCGAACCGCATGAGTTCGCCGAGCCGCGCCTCCGGCAGGCCGGAGACCCGGGCGACGCCGTCGGCGATCGCCTCGACTTGCCCGACCGATTGCGAGTCGGGCTTGAGGGCGAGGCGGGAAAGCGCCTCGCGCTCGCTCGCGAGCCAGCGCTCGCCGTCAGCGATGGACGCCGTCATGGCGGGTCAACTCCTCGACGATGCGTTTGAGGTCCTGGCGGAAGCTGTTGCGCACGACCGCGTGCAGTGTCTCGAGTTCGAGCCCGGCGATCACCGCGGGATCGACGGCGACAACGAAATCGACAGGCCGCCCGAGCGCGTGGGCGAAGGCGGCGCGGCAGGACTGGGCCTCGGCCGGCGACAGCGGCCGGGGCGCTACGAGTTGCACCGCATCCGCGGCGCCGAAGCCGCTGCGGCTAGCTTCGGGCAGCGACGCCAGCGCCGCGGCGAGCCCGTCGATGAACCCGTCCACCCGCGCCGAGTCCGGGAGGCGCTCGACGAGCTTGCGGGCGACGTCGACGGCGAGCCGGGCCGAGCGGTCGGAGGCCGCCGCCTCCTCGCCGGCGCGCGCCCAGCTCATTTCCGTCTCGGCCGCGGCGCGCACCTGATCGGCGTCCTCTTTAGCGGCGGCGAGCGCCGCCTCGCGCTGGGCGTTGGCGTCCTCCGCCGCCTGGCGTAGTATCGCATCGCGGGCGGCGGCTATCTTTGCGCTCTCGGCCTCGGCGGCCTTGCTCGCCGCGGTGGCTTTCGCCTTCTCGGCCTCAGCGTCGCTCAGCGCCTTCGCCGCCGCCGCCTGGCGCTCCTCCATGATCGCGATCACAGGGCGGAACAGGAAGCGGGCGAGGATGCCCACGAGAATGAGGACGTTGACCGTTTGCAGGCCGAGCGTCCACCAGTCGATCCGCATCGCGGGCCTATTTGACGAACGGGTTGGCGAACAGCACCAAAAGAGCGACGACGAGGCAGTAGATCGCCATCGTCTCGATCATGGCGAGGCCGACAAACAGGGTGCGCGAGATGGTGCCCGACGCCTCCGGCTGGCGCGCGATGGCGTCCATCGCCGAGGCGACCGCCATGCCCTCCCCGATTCCCGGCCCGATGGCGCCAAGACCCACGGCGAGGGCGGCCGAGAAAATGCTGACAGCTTGAACAAGGTCGTTCACGGCTTTGACTCCGGTGAAGCGCTGGGCTTGCGGCGCTCGCCGACCGCGGCGCCGATGAAGACGGTCGCGAGGACCGCGAAAATGTAGGCCTGTACGGCGCCGGTGAGCAGGTCGAGCGCCATCAGCGGGATCGGCACCAAAAGCCCTGCGAGGGTCAGGATGATGCCGATGATGAAAACGCCGCTCATCACGTTGCCGAACAGGCGCACGATCAGCGAGAAGGTCCGGGTAAATTGCTCGACGATGTTGAGCGGGATCATCACCCAGGTCGGCTCGGCGTAGGTCGCCAGATAGCCGCCGACCCCGCGCGTCCGGACGCCCCAGCCGATGGTCGCGACAAAGATAATCAACGCCATCGCCGCGTCGGTCTCGATATGCGCCGTCGCCGGTTCGATCCCCGGGATCAGCGATGACCAGTTCGAGACGAGCGTGAACAGGAAGATCGAGCCGATCAACGCGCGGAACGGCGCGGGATCCGTCTGCATCGTGTCGCGGATCTGGCTGTCGATGGTCGCCACGACGAGTTCGACGAGCGTCTGGCCTTTCGACGGAATGAGCTTAAGGCGCCGCGTCGCGAGCGCCGAGCCGACGCCGAGCAACGCGATAACGGCCCAGGAGACGACCACCGGCTCGGTGATCTCGACCGACCCGACGTGAAACAGCGGTTCGAGGGTCAGCGGAGACTTCACGCAAGCCTCCGGTAATAGCGGGTCAGGATGAGGCGCACGAGGAGTACGCCGGCCGCCGCCGCGAGGAAGAGGTTGGCGCCTTGGCGGGCGATCAGGACGAGCGCGATCGCGAGCAGCGCGAAGCGCAGGCCCTGCGACGCGACGCCGAACCCCATCCGACCTTCGCGCAACAGCGCGACGCTACCCCACAGCGTCAGGAAATGCGCGGCCCCGAGCGCCGCGCCGAGGGCGAACGCGCCGATGAGGAGAGCGACGGTCACTGCCGGTGCATCCATCGCCACGCCGTCCACATGCCGGCCGCCGCGCCGAGCATGATCAGCGGCGCGGTGAAGAAAATCCCGGTCTTGAACGCCCCGTCGAGCCAGCGCCCGATCAGAACGCCAAGCAGGATCGGCGCGACGATCGCCCAGCCGAGCACGCCGATCTGGCCGAGACGAGTGGCGATCGTCGGCTCGCGGTCCTCGCGGCACTTCCGGTCCCGCTCGGCCGCGAGCCGAGCCGCATGCTCCAATTTGTGGTTACGTTCGCCGAGCGGGGCGATCATGGCGCCACCTCGCCGGTGAAGGAGACGCTCCCGCCGCCGGGCGGATGGCCGTCGCCGCGCAGGTAGCGCATCAGCTGGCGGACCGCCCTGGCATGTAGCCGCGTCTGCTCGACCCTGGCCCGCCGGTCGGCGTCGAGCTCGGCGGCGCGCTGCGCCGCGACGTCGGCCTGCAACGTGTCGAGGTCATCTCCGAGAGTCCCGCGGCGGCAGGCGACGGCGACTCGGTTTCCGCCGGTGATCGTCAGAACCCCGCCGCTCAGCGCGCAAAAGCGGGTCGGCTCATCCTTGCGCGTCCAGCGCAGGACCGACGGCGGCAGGACCGTCAGGAGGTCCGCGTGTCCCGGCAGGACCCCGAACGCGCCGCTTTCATCCTCCGCGCGCAGCGACCCAACGTCTTCGACGTCAAGGAGCAGCGCCGAGGGCGTCGCGATGGTCAGCCAAAGGGCGCCGCTCATACGGCCGGTCCGGACGGCTTGCGCTCGGCGGCGCGGGCGGCGTCCTCCTTGCCGCGCGCCTCGCCGAGATCGCCCACCATGTAGAGCGAGCTTTCGCGCCATTCGTCGCAATCGCCGGCGAGGATCGCCTTGCAGCCCGTGACGGTGTCGGTCACCGTGACCGACCGCCCCGGAACGCCGGTCAAAGCCTCGGTGACCGCGAAGGGCTGGGTGAGAAAGCGCTGTAGTCGGCGGGCGCGCTCGACGATCCTGCGATCCTCGGCGCCGAGTTCCTCCATGCCGAGCAACGCGATCACATCCTGAAGCTCGCGATAATGCTCGATCGCCTGGCGCGTTTCGGTCGCCACCGCGACATGTTCCTCGCCGACCACCGCAGGGTCGAGCAGGATCGACGACGAGGCGATCGGATCGACTGCCGGATACATGCCCTCGGCCGCCATACCGCGCGACAGGACCACCATGGAATCGACATGCGCCGCGATCGTGGTGACGGCCGGGTCGGTGAAGTCGTCGGCCGGCACGTAGACCGCCTCGATAGCGGTGACGGACGCCTCGCCGACCGAAGCGATCCGCTCCTGCAAGGCGGCGACCTCGTCGGCCAGCGTCGGCTGATAGCCGACGCGCGACGGCGACCGGCCGAGCAGACCGGAGACCTCGGCGCCCGCCTGGACGAAGCGGAACACGTTGTCCATCAGGAGAAGGACGTTCTGGCGCCGGACGTCGCGGAAATATTCAGCGATGGTCATCGCGGTCATCGGCACGCGCCAGCGGGCGCCCGGCGGCTCGTTCATCTGCCCGTAGACGAGCGCGGTGCGTGCAAGCACGCCCGACTCGGTCATGTCGAGAAGCATCTCGTGCCCCTCGCGCGAGCGTTCGCCGACGCCGGCGAAGACAGAGATGCCCTTGTAGCTCTCGACCATGGCGTGGATCAGCTCCATCACCAGCACGGTCTTGCCGACGCCGGCGCCGCCGAACATCGCCGCCTTGCCGCCCTGCGCTAACGGCGCGAGCAGGTCGATCACTTTGACCCCGGTCGCGAACAGCTTCGTCGTCCCGGTCTGGGCGGAAAACGCCGGCGGCTTGCGGTGGATCGGCCAGCGCGGCGCGTCGGCGGGCAGCGGCGCGCCGCGGTCGCCGATGCGGCCGAGCACGTCCATGAGCCGCCCGAGCGTCGGCTCTCCGACCGTGATCGTAACGGGGCCGCCCGCGCCGCGCGCGGCGTCGCCGCGTTTAAGGCCGTTAGTTGGCTCGAGCGCGATGGCACGGGCGGTGTGCGTGTCGACATGGGCCTGGATTTCGGCGACCACGGCCCGCCCGTCGGAATCGAGGATCTCGACCGCGTCCTCGATCGGCGGCAAAGCGCCTTCGAACGCCAAGTCCACGACGGCGCCGCGGATGGCGACGACCTTCCCCTCGACCCGCTCATCAGACATGAGACCCGCTCCTGGGGGGACGCGCGGAATCTCGCATGCGGCGGGCGCTCCCGCAAAGCGACATCGGGTCGCGGAGCGCCGCATGATCAGACGGGGTTTTGTTGACATTTCGCCGATTTCGACTATGTGCAAAACGCCGAGAGCGAAGGAAGGCTCCGGCGCGGCGTCGGCGACGCGCTTCGCGCCCACGCATGGCGAATATCAAATTCACGCCACGGCCCCGCGTTCGGTCGCGCGGCCCACGAAGCCTTTACACCCCCGGCGCGAATGCCAACTTTCGCGCAATGCGAGAAAAAATGAAATTTAACGAACTCGGCCTGAGCGAAAAGGTGCTCAACGCCGTCGAAGCGGCGGGATACGACACGCCGACGCCGATCCAGGCGCAAGCCATACCCGAGGCCCTCCAGGGCCGGGACGTGCTGGGCATCGCCCAGACGGGCACCGGAAAGACCGCCGCCTTCACCCTGCCGATGCTATGCCTGCTCGAGCGGGGGCGCGCCAAGGCCCGCATGCCGCGGACGCTCATTCTGGAGCCGACGCGCGAGCTCGCCGCCCAGGTAGAGGAAGCCTTCGCCAAATACGGCGTCAATCACAAGCTGAACGTCGCGCTCCTGATCGGCGGCGTCTCCGACGGCGAGCAGAAGACCAAGATCGACCGCGGCGCGGACGTCGTGATCGCGACGCCCGGACGCCTCCTCGACCTCACCGAGCGCGGCGGCCTCCTGCTCACCGGCATCGAGATCCTGGTGATCGACGAGGCCGATCGGATGCTCGACATGGGGTTCATCCCGGACATCGAGCGGATCTGCAAGCTTGTGCCCTTCACCCGGCAGACGCTGTTCTTCTCGGCCACCATGCCGCCGGAAATCACCCGCCTCACCGAAGCGTTCCTGCACAATCCGGTGCGCGTCGAGGTCTCCCGGGCGGCGACGACCGTGGAAAACACCACCCAGACGCTCGTCCCGTCGGGAAGCGCGCCGCCGGACAAGCGGGCGACGCTTCGGCGCATCATCCGCGGGGCGGAGAATTTCAAGAACGCGATCATCTTCTGCAATCGAAAGCGCGACGTCCAGGTGGTGTACCGCTCGCTCGAGAAGCACGGCTTCTCGGTCGGGGCGCTGCACGGCGACCTCGACCAGCGGGCGCGCACGGCCGCGCTCGACGCCTTCCGCTCAGGGCAAGTGCAACTCATTGTCTGCTCGGATGTGGCCGCGCGCGGGCTCGACATTCCGGATGTCAGCCACGTCATCAACTACGACGCGCCGCATCATTCTGAGGATTACGTCCACCGCATCGGCCGCACCGGCCGAGCGGGCAAGACCGGCCAGGCGCTAACCATCGTCACCCGCGGCGACGCCCGCGCCATCGCCGAGATCGAGAAGCTGATCGCCCGCAAGATCGACTGGCAGGAAGGCGCCGAGATGCCGTCCGAGGAGGAGGATCCCGACGTGGGGCGCTCGCACGATCGACGCGGCCGCCGCGGCGAACGCAGCGAGCGTCATGGCCGGCGTGGCGAGGGGCGCGCAACCGACGACGTGAGGGCGGACCGTTCCGGCGAACGCGGCGCCCCTTCCCGGCGACACCGCGCGGAACGCCCGCCCGAGGCGCGCGTGGTGGCGACGGAGCAACCCGACAATCGCAAGGGCCATCTAGGCGGGAGCCATGACGACCTTGAGCATCACGTTAAGCGTCCGGCGCGGGAGCGCGAGGCGACGGAGCCGGTTCGTCCCGGCGATCCCAGTATCGATTCCCGTCGGCATCGCGCCGAGCGTCCGCCCGAGGCGCGCGTCGCGGCGGAGCAGGAGCGCGACCCCGACAAGGCGGCGCGTCCCGCTCCTGGCGGGACTTCCCGGCGCGAGCGGCCGCACCGCGGCGACGACGAGCCGGTGATTGGACTCGGCGACCATGTCCCAAGCTTTCTTCTCCGGCCAGTGCCGAAGCGGCAGCAGCCCAATCCGCAGGAGCCCGAGCGCGTCACGGAGGACTGAACCGCGCTCCGCGCGGGGCGAACGGCGATGCTGAAGATCGGATTTCTCCGCGTTCTCGCCGTCCTCGCGTTCGGGATCGTCATTCCCTACGGGCTCTACCGGGTCAGCCGCGCAGTCGGCGCGCCGCTCATGGTGGCCGCGGCTATAGCGCTCGGCCTCGCCTATGGCGCGATCAAGGCCGACAATCCCTGGTCGGGTGACGGCCTCGCAATCAATCTCAGGCTCATGGGCGTCAGCGCAGCCGCGCTTGCGGCCTATGTCGGGCTAAGCGTCGCGGCAGCCAGATTGGTCGCCAAGGCGGTTTCGAGGTAGGCGCGAGGCGGGCCGACGGCGGCACCGACGTCGCGCCGCGGCGATTGATCAGGGGCGGCCGCAGGAGCGCATTGCAGCCAAGGATGAACAGACCTTGGACCGCTTGGCGTCCACTTCGGCAATCCGTCCCCGCCCGGAGGCGCAGCGATGACAAGCCGCCCCTTCGGGGATCCGGATGCTGCGGCGTCCGCCTATGTGGAGGCAACGCCTGAGGCAGCCGGCTCACGAACTATGCATTCAAGGCTCTGTGCCGGAGCGGGCGACCTAGGCGATGATGGGGCTCGGCTTCGCCGCGCTCGGGTTCGCAGCCTCGCCTTGGCGTCGTAGACGAAGCGCAACGAACCCGTCGCCGTTCACGCGAGCGCGTTGAGCGCTTCCGGACTCGCCGGCGTGATGGCGACGCTCTCGCCGCATCCGCAGGCAGAGGTCTCGTTGGGGTTGTGGAACGAGAAGCTCGCGGAGAACTTGTCGACCGCGAAGTCCATCTCCGCGCCGAGCAGGAACAGGATCGCCTTCGGGTCGATCAGCAATTTGACGCCCTTGTCCTCGACCACCTCGTCGTACGGCGCGACCTCGTCGGCCAGCTCCATCGTGTAGGACATGCCGGCGCAGCCGCCGTTCTTCACGCCGACCCTGAGGCCCGCGAGGGGTCTCCCCGCCGCTTCGGTCAGTTCACGCACGCGGGCCGCCGCCGCGTCGGTCAAGCTCATCACCTGCCGCCGCAGGAGTTTGGACGCCATCATTTGCCTCCGTCAGCCGGGTTCAAAGCCCGGCGCCGTCAGCTGTCATATAGCATCGGGACGGGCCGTTTGCGAGGGCGGTCAAGCCGTCCGGCAGATTTCCGACGTGTCGCTCTTCATGCTAGGAGCCCGCGCATGAGCGGCCGACACAAGCACGACGACGATCCCCAGAACGCCCCGACCATGCACCGCTGGACGGCGAAGCATTATATCTTCACCGCGATTCTTGTGATCGTGGTCATGGGGATGTTCGCCTACAGCTGGTCGTAGGCGATCCCTCTCGCTGTCGGGTCCGCCGCCGACGATCGGAATTCCCTGCTAGCAGGGAATTTTGTTGCGCCGCGATTGCCGTTCCGTTTCAGGAAGCCGTGCAATATCATCACATTGCGGGCTTTGCAACCCTCCGATTGCGGGCTGGAGCGGGCGCGGAACAGGGAATTTCCAACGACCGGAACAGGGAACGAACAGGCGCCTTCGGAGCGGATCAGGGAAAGAACAGGCGGGCAAAAAACAACGCGCGGGACCGGGAGCGCCGGGTTGCATGCGTCCAAAATCGTCTGGCTCGAGCGCCACGCCTGCGATTGGGGCGCCTCAAAGAAAGGCCGCCGCAAACGGCCGACTCGCAGACTCAGTCCAGCCTGGACGTGATCAGCGTGCGATATTCGACGCGTGAGCAACGCCTTGTCGAGAACGCAAAACGGCGCGGCCCCAACTGTCAACGCCTACGGGCGCGCCGCTGGCGGTTCGTGGCGTTTTGTGCCAAAGCGCCTCGATCTCGACCTCAGCGACGCGATATGCCAAACCAACCTCCTGCGGACTCCGACGCGCTCCTCCTCCGCATCGCCGAGGCCCTCGATCGCCTCGCCCCCGCTCCTCCGGCGAAGCCGAATTTCGACGCCGCCGAGGCCTTCGTCTGGCGCGCGGAAAAGGGCACGCTCGCGCCGGTCGCCAGAGTCAATCGCGTCGACATCGGCCTCCTGCGCGGCGTCGACCGGGTGCGCGACCTTTTGGTCGAAAACACCGAGCGGTTCGCCCGCGGCCTGCCGGCCAACAACGCGCTCCTCTGGGGCGCCCGCGGCATGGGCAAGTCGTCGCTCGTCAAGGCCGCGCAAGCCGCCATCAACCTCCAGCCGGGCGTCGAGGGCTCGCTGAAGCTGGTCGAGATCCATCGCGAGGACATCGAGGGGCTGCCGGCGCTGATGACCCTCCTGCGCGACGCCCCCTGCCGCTTCATCGTCTTCTGCGACGACCTGTCGTTCGACGCCGGCGACGCATCCTACAAGTCCCTCAAAGCCGCGCTCGAAGGCGGCGTCGAGGGCCGTCCCGCCAACGTCCTGTTTTACGCCACCTCCAACCGCCGCCACCTCATGCCGCGCGAAATGATGGAGAACGAGCGGGGAAGCGCCATCAATCCCGGCGAGGCGGTCGAGGAAAAGGTGTCGCTGTCCGACCGGTTCGGCCTGTGGCTCGGTTTCCATCATTGCAGCCAGGACGACTATCTCGCCATGGTGCGCGGCTACGCCGAGCATTTTAGGCTGGACGCGCCGGCAGACGAAATCGAGGCCCAAGCGCTCGAGTGGGCGACGACGCGAGGCTCGCGATCGGGCCGCACCGCCTGGCAGTTCACGCAGGATCTCGCGGGCCGGTTGGGCAAGCCCCTCAGCACGACCGGCTGACAATCGCAAGTCCGGCAGCGGCGCGGATTCAGGTCCGAAGGGACCGCAGCCCTTGAAAAGGCGCAATTGCCTGCGCATAGACACGTTTCGAAATTCGGACGGATCCTCTTTGCCTTGCGCCGTCAAAGCGGCTCAGAGCGACGCTCTTCCCCCAAAAATCGAACCCTGACGAGGATTTCGCGTCGCGAGGTCCCGTCGTCACACGCGCATCCACGAGGGGCGTCATGGCTACAGGCACAGTGAAGTGGTACAATTCCGAAAAAGGCTACGGCTTTATCCAACCGGATGACGGCGGGAAAGATGCGTTTGTTCACGTCAGCGCTGTCGAGCGGGCCGGCATGACCGGCTTGCGCGAGGGTCAGAAGATTAGTTTTGAGGTGGTCAAAGACGCGCGGACCGGCAAGGCGTCCGCCGACAAGCTCGAAGCCGTCTGAACGGGAGTGGATTTCATGGACTGACGACGGCGGATAGACCGCCGCCGGCTTCATGGATCTGCTCCACGCCTCCAACGAGGCGAAGGGTCAGGCTCAGTCCTGGCCCCGTTCTGCAATCTCACCTGCGAGACGGACGTTCATGACTCGCCACAAGTTCGCGGTCGGGCAAATCGTAGACTTCGATTCGAGACTCGTGCCGGCGCCGAGGCCCAGCGGTCCTTTTGAAGTGATGCGCGTGCTGCCGGCGGAAGATATCCATTCTCAAACCTATCGTATCAAGAGCAAGACCGAGCCCTTCGAGCGAAACGCCAAGGAATACGAGATCGTCGCCGTCGATTCGCCGGCAGCCGAGAAGGGGGCGAACTGGGCGCAGTGGCTCGGCGCCGATGCCACGCACCGGCCGAAGACGTCCCGGCCGGTTCGACCGCGCTGACCGCCGGCCGGCGCCGGGTCGCCGCGACGCAGCGCTCGCTCGGCGCCGCAGCTCACCCCAAACCTCTTTGTTTGAGCCCGGCTCTCGCTGACGCGTGAGCGGACAGAGGGCGCTCAACGCGCGGCCGGCGTATAGACCGAGAGCTTGAGCGCGGGACCGTCGTTCGACTGGAAGGTTGCGGAGTCGAAGTCGAGCGTGCCCTGTTCCGGATGATGGAGGCGCTTCCGTCCCGACCCTCCGGAGCGGATGAGGTGGTCGCTCCACCAGCCCGCAAACTCAGGGCAGCCGCGCCTGAGTGCGTCCAGCAGCGCGACGAAGGCCGGGTCGCCCGCCCACAGGTCTTGGGTCGCGCGAAACTGCGCCACGCGGGTGAGCACGCTGAGAAGAATGTTGCGTTCGCCGGCCCCAAGCCCGTCGAAGCCAAAGATCGCGCCCGCCGCCCGCGTTCCACACCAGAACGTCCCAGCGGCGGCCGGTAACATAGTCCGGCTGGCCGAGGCGCTCGACAAGCGTGCTGAGTGTCGGCGGAACCATCTCCACCGCGAAGCCCCCGACGGCCGGCGGCCAACGGATGCACCCGCGGAACGCGGTTCCTCGGCTCTGATCCTGAGCGGGCTCCTGAGCCTCGATCCCTCAAGATGATGGCGTTCGATCTCGATGACGTCAACGCGGCGGTGGAGCATGCGGCGACGCACGCCAACCCGTTCGAGAAGACCGTCATTCAGTTCTGAGCGCGCCGGCTGGGCCAGGTGACGAGTGCGAGTCCCGCGAGGACCAGCGCGATCGCCGCCGAAAAGCCTGGCGTGATCCGATCGCCGAAGACGAGCCGGCCGGCGAACACGCCGACGAGCGGCGATACGAAGGTGAAGGCGGAGAGTTGTGGTGCGGCGTAGCGCTTGAGCACCCAGAACCACAGGGAATAGCTGACCCCGACGACCGCGACGCCCTGCCAGACGAGCAGGGCGATCGTCGCTGAGGAGACGTGGCGGGGCGGTGGCTCGCCAAGGGCGTAGGCCGCGGCGGGCGCAAGCAGCGCCGCGACCGCGATCTGGTAGAGCAGCACCTTGATCGGGTCGGCGCGTTTGAGCGGCGTCGCCTTGATGACGAGCGTCGTTCCGGCCCACAGCGCCGCCGCGAACAACGCCAGCGTGTCGCCGGCGAGGCCCCCGCCGGGCGTCTTCCCCAGCATGGCGAGCGCGACTCCGACGAAGGCCAGCGCCAGCCCCGTCCATTGCAGGGGCCGCAGGCGCTCGTCCCTGAGCAGAAACACCGCGCCGAGGGCGACGAAGAACGGCGCAGAATAAATGAACACGGTCGCCTGCGACGCCGTCGTCCAGCGTAGCGATTCGTAGAGCGCGATGAATTCCGCGGTGAACAGCAGGCCGGCGAGGAGGCCGACAGCGAGCGTCCCGTCGAGGACGAAGATTCGCCTTTTGGCGGCGAACGCGTAGGCGATGACGCAGACGCCGCCGATCGCCGCCCGGATCCCCGTTTGAGCGACCGGTCCGACATCGGCGAGCGCGAGCTTCACCACGACCTGGTTGAAGCCTCAGACGACGCAGAGGACGAATGTGAGCGAGGCGGCGAAGGCGTCGAGGTGCTTGGCTTTCATCCCTCCCCGTCCCCGTTGCGAGGGAAAAAGGCAAGGGCGGCGTCATCGAGAGGCGAAGAACGCGTCTGGACATGGCAATTCGGCCGCATCAGTATCGAGCCCTTCGCGAACCCGAGCAGCATCTAGGGGAGGATCAGACCGATGGCCATCGGCGACGGGTCTTTATCGGCGAGACTCAAAGAGTTTGCTCCCGCCGCCGCAGTCGCCAAAGGCGACCCGGCGGGCATCGTCACGCTTGTCTGGCGCAAAGGCGATATTCAGCACGTCTCCGCACTCGGGAAACGCAATCTCGAACGCGACCTGCCGATGCAACGCGATACGATTTTTCGCATTGCTTCGATGACCAAGCCGATCACCTCGGTGCTCGCCCTCATGCTTATGGAGGAAGGCAAGCTTCGGCTCGACGATCCGATTATCAAATGGGCGCCCGAATTCGCGGAGAGGCGCGTCCTAAGGGATCCGGCCGGACCGGTCGAAGACACCGTTCCTGCGCCGAGCGACATCACCATCGAGGATCTGCTCACGCACCGCTCAGGCCTCGCCTACGCCTTCACTTCGACCGGCCCACTCGCGGACGCCTACCAGAAGACTCTCGGAGACTTTCGCATCATAGCGCTCGGGTCGGACGAGTTCCTTGGCGCAATCGCGAAGCTGCCGCTGACCTATGCGCCAGGAGAACAATGGCACTACAGCCATTCGACCGATGTGCTCGGCTTTATTGCCGAGCGCATTGAAGGCAAGCCATTCCGCAGTTTGTTGCTGGAGAGAGTCCTCGAGCCCCTGGGCATGGTCGATACGGACTTCTGGATTCCGCCGGCCAAACAGGATCGCGCGGCCGGCGTCTATACATTCGACGAGAAGGCGGGCACGCCGACGGCCATTCCCTCGGCACGGGACGTCATCCCGAAATTCTGTGGTGGCGGGGGCGCCCTCGTGTCCACCGCTGACGATTACCTCAAATTCGCGCGCCTGTTGCTCGGTCGGGGCGAAGTGGACGGCGTGCGGCTCCTAGCAACCTGTCGGACTGAGTACTATTGGGACGGCGACTGCGGGTATGGAGGGGTACGCGATGTTCATATGGGCTGGTTTGGCTCTGGACCAGCTGCGGTCGGGCCTGCGTGGGCGTTGCGTGGGCCTCCCGGCCTTGCCCGCCGGAGCATTTCGCGCCGTCAGGCCGGAGCGAGGACGAACATCCGCTTCAAATTCCAGGCCATGGTCACGAGGCTCCACTCGCCGCGCACCTTTTCGAGCCCGCGCAAGGAAAATTGACGGAATCCGAGCGCGGATTTGATGATGCCGAACACCGGCTCCGGGGTCTGCTTGCGCAAGGCGTAGAGCGCTCGGCCCTCGGGCGTCTTCAACCGATGCGCCATCGCCTCGACCGGCGTCGGGTCGTCCGGCGCGGCCGGGGCCTTCTGGAAGCGCTCGCTCAGCGGCGGGTGATGGGGCTGGCGGCCCATCGCGATCATCGGCTCGACGCTGGCTTTTTCGCAGGCGGCCACGGCGCCCGCGCTGAAATAACCGGTATCGGCCAGCAGATGGTCGACCTTGCCGAGGCCTTCGGGCAACGCGCCGATCTTCTCCAGCATCGGTTCGACCTGGTTCTTGTCGTTGGGCGCCTGAACCACATCGACGGCCACGACCAGAAGACTTCCCGCTGCGACCGCGGCTTGCGCATTGTAGCACTGATCGAAGCCGCCGCCCGCCACCGGCATGATGCGCGACTCCGCGTCCGTCAGGTTGACCTGATCGGTCGGCAGCGGCCCTTCGGTCGGCGGCGCCGGCGGCTTGCCCCCGGGCTTCTTGCCCGTCGCCGCGATCTTCGCCTCGCGTGCCGCCACTTTGGCTTCGTGCTCGGCCATCTCGCGCGCATGCCGTTCCTTGGCCCGCGCCTCCATGGTCGCGCGCGCCTCGGCGATCTTGCGCAGGCGCTCCTCGCGCCGCGCCAGTTCGTCGGGGATCGACATCCCATCGGGAATATCAGCCTTGTCCGCAGCCTCCGCCTTGGCCATGAGATCGGCGACCTCGGCCTTCAGTTGCGCCTCCCCCCGGGCTCTTCGACCCGGGGGTTGCCGGCATGCTCGTAGGAAAGCGCGCTGTGCCGGCTGGCGTTGGCGTGGATCTTCGTCCCGTCCAGTCCGATCGTGCCCATCTTCAGAACGCCCATCTCGCGCGCCAACTGAAGAACCTCGACGAACAGCTTCTCGATCTCCTTCAAGAACCGCCGCCGAAACGCCGCAATCGTGTCGTGGTCGGGATGATCGTTGGCCGCGATGAACCGAAACGCCACCGAGTCGTAGGTCGCCCGCTCGAGCTTCCGGCTCGAAAACACCCCCGTCGCGTAGCCGTAAACCAGCAGGCCCAGCAACATCCGGGGATGATACGAAGCCGACCCCGAGCCTCGATACGCCCCGCTCATCCGGCCAAGGTCGAGACCGTCGATCACTTCGACGACGAACCGCGCCAAATGCTTCTCCGGAAGCCACTCGTCCACCGAAGGCGGCAGCAGATACCCAGTCTGCCGATCGATCGTCCGGAAATTGTCCATGCGCGTCGGTTTAATACCCGAGAATCAACACCATGATTCTACCCCCACCAACCACGTTTGTCCCGACCACCAAACCGAAGGTGCGTTAAGTCCGACAGGCTGCTAGAGCCGGAAACAGTCGCCCTCATGACGGCGGATCGACTGACGCCGAAACAGCGCGAGAGCCTTGTCCGCGTCACGCCGCATTGGGCGGGTCAGGGCTTCGGTCTCGGCGTCGGGATCGACATCGATGCGGGGAGCCGCGCCTCGTTCGGCCCGACGACCAATGGCGCATACGGCTGGCCGGGCTCGTTGAGCACGTGGTTTCGGGTCGATCCGGCCGAAAGCATGATTATGCTCTACCTCGTGCAGTGTGTCGTCGCTTTGACCCCGGAAAACATCCCCCGCATTGTGACGGGCAAGGGCACGCCTCTCGAGACGTTTCAGAAGCTGACCTACGCTGCGTTGGGACGATAGAGCCACGCATCAAAACGTCTGACGGCGTCACGCGCATCAAGAGTTCCGCCTTGCCGTGATCGGCGCAGAGGACGACGGTGAGGGCGGCGGCGAAGGCGTCGAGCCTGGCGGTCATCGCACGCGATCTCCGGCAATGCTCGTTCCGTTCAACGCGGATCGGCCTGCCGGGCCGGCGCTTTCCGACCGCCAGCCCCAAAGCGCCGCCGAACTTCAGTGCGGCCCATTTCTTCGGTAAGATCGCCGCAAATGAGAACGTCCTTGTTCCCAGACGCCAGCGCTCTGGCGGAATTTTGTCGGCGGCGTCGAATCCGCCGACTGTCTCTGTTCGGATCGACACTCGCGGGCACGGCGCGGCCGGACAGCGACGTCGATATGCTCGTCGAGTTCGAACTCGGGGCCAAGCCGGGTCTGATCGAGCTCGCCGAGATTGAGCTTGAATTGTCAACACTCCTAGCCGGTCGAAAGGTCGATTTGCGAACGGCGGAAGACTTGAGTCGGCTGTTTCGCGAGGAGGTCATGCGTACGGCCGAAACACAATATGCGAATTGACGATTCTGTTCGCGTGAATCACATGATCGAAGCCGCCGAGGCGTGCAATCGCTTCGTCGCCGGTCGTCAGCGAGCCGATCTCAACTCTGACCTCATGCTCTCTTTCGCGCTTGTGCGCGCAGTCGAAGTCATCGGAGAAGCCGCATCCAAAGTCAGCCAGCAAACCCGGACCGCGAACAAACAGGTTCCATGGCCGGCGATCGTCGCAATGCGCAACCGCCTGATCCACGCGTATTTCGACATCGACCGCGACGTTTTGTGGAAGACCGTGACGCAGGAGATTCCCTCGCTCCTCACAGCGTTGCGAAACCTCTCTGTCGGGCCCTGATCACCCTGGGCGACTCCACGGTCGCCTTCAGGAATCAAAGGGCGGCGGGCCTTTCCTGGGACCCGCCGCCTTGCCGGCTTTGCCGGGGATAAGACCTGTCTCGCGGCGATCTCCGGCGGCCGTTGGATGTCCAGACTGGAGCCTGGATCTCGGTTCCCGCCGTCAGAGGCCGGCGAGATAGCTGGTTGGATCGACCGGCGTCGATCCCTTGCGCAGCTCGAAGTGAAGCTGCGGCGAATTCACGTTGCCCGTATCTCCGGACTTGGCGATGACCTGGCCGCGCTTGACCTGCTCACCGCGCTTGACGTCGAGTTCGGCGTTGTTGGCGTAGGCGGTCACATAGCCGTTCGGGTGCTTGATCAGCACCAAGTTGCCGTAGCCCTTGAGCCCGTCACCCGAATAGACCACGACTCCGCTCTCGGCGGCCCGCACCGACGTTCCGGCGGGAACCGAGATGTCGATGCCGTCGTTGCCGCCGGCCTTGAAGCCCTGGATAATGCGGCCGCGGGCCGGCCAGCGGAACTCGGGATTGGACCCCGAGGCGTCGGCCTCCGCGGAGGTGACGGGCTCCTTTGCCGTAGCCGCTTTCGGATCGACGTTGCCGGTTGGCGTATCGTCGACGCCCGGCTTCTTGCCGGCCGTCGCTTTGGGGACATCGGTCTTTGCGACCTCGGTCTTGCTTGTTTCGGACTTGCCCGCCTCGGTCTTGGCGGCCTTCTCGGACTGAGTCTTGGTCGCGAGCTCCCGCTTGGCCTTGAGATCGTCCGCCTTCGACGTCTCCTCGGCTTTGGTCTTCTCCGCAGCCTTGTCCTCGGCCTTGCGGCCCTTGACGGGCTTGTCGCGCACGTCATTCGCGGCGACATCCTCTGCGTGCCTCTTTGTCTTCTCCGCGCTGTCGGCGGGCTCCTTCGCAGACGCCACGGCGCGGCTGCCGGCGCTGTAGACCGGAACGACCATGCGCATGCCGCCCTTGACCTCGGCCGCGCTCGAAAGGCCGTTTGCGCTGAGCAGCGCGGACGCGGGCACGCCGTAGCGACGCGAGAGCGAGTCGAGGGTCTCGCCGCTGGCGACCACGACCGGCGTACCGCCGACGGCGCTCCAGCCTGCGACCGAGCCGCCGACCGGCGGCGCTGCTGAGGACGCCGGCGCAGCCGAGGCGACCGGCGCGGCTGCCGAGGCTACGGGCGAGGACGTCGCCCGCAGCGGCGCGCTCGCCACGCTGGTTGCCGGCGCGAGCGGCGCCGAGGCCACGTGGCCCGCGGGCGCAGCGGCTGCGGGCGTCGGCTGGGCGGTCTGTGACGCAAAGGGATTGGAGAACGGGTTGCCGCTCGAGTTCGAACCGGGCGACATCCTGGGAGCAGCCCGCGAGCCAGATCAAGGCGAGGCCAGTCAGCGCAAGACGCGGGACGGAGCGTCCTTCGAGAAACGCAACGCGATCACTCATGTTCTTGCACCCGTGGATTACGCGACTGAAAACACGAGCAATGTGAGACATTCGAGTTAAGACAAGGTTTAAGATGAATCATTGGTGAGGACCTGCGGCGAGTTTGTGAATTTGCGGGAGGAGCCGCGTAAGCGCCGGCTGCCGCTGCGGCGCTCACAGCCCCCGCGAGAGGCCGCGCTCCAGCGGTCTCAGGCCTCGCGCCCGACCGAAGTCGGCCATATGGACCGGACCGTCGGCCCCGAGGGTCAGCCGGACGATCCGTTGCTCGGCCCGTCCTGACCCGGCAAACGCCGCGATCATCGCGCCGTCCGGCGCGACGAGATCGAGAAACGCGCGCGCCGGCGGCGTGACGATCCCGTGGGTGATCACCTTGTCGAAGGTCCGCCCGGCGGCGTGCAGTTCGAATCCGTCGGCCCAAAGGATCTCGACGTGCGGTAGACCGAATGCCCGGATTCGCGCGGCGGCTTCCACGGCCAGGGTCTGGTACCGTTCGAGCGACACGACCTCTTTCGCGAATTGGGCGAGCAAAGCCGTGCAATAGCCGGTTCCGGTTCCGATTTCGCACACGGTATCCGATGGTTTCAGGTCCAGCGCGGCGATCATCGCGGCGACGATGGAGGGCGGCGGCGATGTTTGGCCGCACCCAATCGGCAATGCGATATCGCGTCCGGCGATGTCGGCGAAACGCTGCGGCATGAATAGGGCGCGCGGGACGCGCTCCAGCGCGCGCAAAAGCTCGATGTCCTTGACGCCCTTGGCGCGCATCGCCAATGTGAATTGGGCGCGCTCTTCCGCCTCCGACGCGCTCAAGCCCTCTCCCTATGTCCCGTCCTGTCGCCGAATTGCGAAAGCCTTCTCCAATCTTAGCCGCGATTCGTCGTCAGTGAGATCGAGCCTGAGCGGCGTCACCGAAATCTTCTGCTCGGCGAGGGCCGCAAGGTCGGTGCCGTCGTCGAAGTGGATCTCGGCTCGCTGGAACATCAGCCAGAAATACGGGAACCCGCGACCGTCCCGCCGCTGCTCGACCCGCATAAGCTCCGCGTTGCGCCGGCCCTGACGGCTGAAGGCGATCCCCTTGACCTCGTCGGCGGCGCAAGGGGGAAAGTTGACGTTGACCAGCCCGCCGGGCGGAATCCCGGCGTCGAGAATCTTGCGGATCAAGGGAACCGCATGTTTCTCGGACGATTCCCACTCGATCAACGGCCGCCCGTGCACCCCGGCGTAGGCTTGCGACAGGGCGATCGATGGAATGCCGAGCATCGCGCCCTCCATCGCCCCGGCGATGGTGCCGGAATAGGTGACGTCCTCGGCGACGTTCTGGCCGCGGTTGACCCCCGACAGCACGAGGTCCGGCCGCTTGTCGGCCATGATCATCCGCACCCCCATGATGACGCAGTCGGTCGGCGTGCCCTTCACCGCGTAATGATGCGGGCTGATCTCGCGCAGCCGCAGCGGATCGCTGAGAGACAGCGAATGAGCGACCCCGGACTGATCGCTTTCGGGGGCGACGACGACCACGTCGTCGGAGAGTTCCTGCGCGATCGTCTCGAGCACCGCCAGGCCCGGCGCGTGGATGCCGTCGTCGTTGGTGAGTAGAATTCGCATGAGGCCGCCTTTCGGGTGGCGCTATACGCCCGAGCGACCCAGGGCGCCAAGGTGTCCGGGCGGCCAACGGATCCGCGCAGCGCGAGCCGCCCAACCTAACGTCTATTGCGGAAGCGGGTCGAGCCCCGTCCACCCGTCCGGGGACCAGCGAATCGGCGCGAACGCGAGCTTTGCGGCGCCGGCGTCCGCCCCGTCGTCATAATGGTAGGCGAGCATCTCGCCTTGACCTCATCCCGTCGCGCGACGTCTTGACTCATCTCCCGTCGGGCGCGGTGGTTTCAGATTCCTTCAAACGGCTTCAGGAAGCTTCAATTTCTTTCCGCGGCGGCTTCCAAAAGCTTCGATTTCCTTCCAAAAAATTCAATTTCTTTCCCGGATTCGAGACTTATCAAGGGCTTACGACCGAATGAAGCGGGGAAAAATCTCTAAGCGGGCCGTTCGCCGGGCAGCCCAGCGGCGGACGCCGGAGCGTGGCGCGTCGGCATCCCCGAGCCCGCCCGAATTGCGTCAGCCGCCTCGAGCCGCCTCGCCTTGTCCATGCCATCCTCGCTCGCCGCCCCGCGCGGCCTGATTGTCCGATGGAAACAGATATAGCGTAGAATTCTTGTTTCCGAAATCATTTGCCGCAAAAAAGGAGAAATTGGTCGGGATTGCAAGGCGATACGGCCCCAGCGCATTATCGGGACACTGATTTACGGTAGCCGTCACGTCCGGGCGTCGGCGGCAGGCAAGCTGGCCCACGACCGGCGGTCTCGGCGCCGAGAAAGACCAGCAGGACTGCGATTGCATTGATGACAGCTACCGACAGCCAGATGGCTCTGGGCCATTCCTTCTGAACGACGAAGTAGAAAGTTGAGAAAGCGAGCGGGGCGACGATGGACGCCAAGCTTACGGCCGATGTCAGCACACCCTGAAGCTGGCCTTGGCGGGCCGGATCAACCTGTCGAGTGGCCAGGGCCTGAAACGCTGGTGTGCCGATGCTGCCGAGAGCGAAGATCGGCATGATGGCGAAGACGATCCAGCCTTGGTTGGCGAAGGCCATGCCGACAAGAGCGATGCAGGCGCAGGCGATTCCGAGGACAACGGCCCACCGTTCCCCGAGCGCTTTGGTCGCCGGGCCGGGCAGGAACGCCTGCACCAGTGTTTGGCAGACGCCGAAAGTTCCCAGCGAAAGGCCGATCCAGAGGCCATTCCAATGGAACGTGTCGAAGCCCCACAACGCCCAGCAGACCCCGTAGGCCTCTCCGGCGGCGCTTAAGATGAAATACACGAGGATGATAGGCAGAAGCCCCTTCATTGAGGCAGCCCAACGCAGTGGCCGAAGCGGATTGAGCGCGGCCAGATCGATTGTCTGGCGGACCGGTGTGCGAGACTCCGGCAGGATAAACAAAGCCAGCAGGAGATTGCCGGCGTTCAGCACGGCGGCGGCGATGAAAGGGAGCCGCAGCCAGGTGTCGCCGAGCAGTCCACCAAGGACCGGCCCGATGATGAAGCCGGCGCCAAACATGGCGTTAAACAGGCCAAAGCGACGGGCTCGCTTGTCCTCGGGCGAAATGTCGGTGATGTAGGCCGTCGCCACGGAGACATTGGCGCTAGTCAGACCAGCAATGGCGCGGCCGAGGAGCAGCATCCAAAGCTGCGGCGCGAACGCCATGACGACATAATTGATTGCGGCGCCCGCTAAGGAAATGAGCAGCACGGGGCGCCTGCCGAGGTTGTCGCTCAAAGCGCCGAGCACGAGTGCGAAGATGAACTGCATGAGCGCATAGAGCGCGGTCATGATCCCGATGGTGGGCGCGATATTTTGGGTGTGCGTCACATCCTCAAGAAGTCGCGGGAGAATAGGGAAGATGAGGCCTATGCCTACGGCGTCGAGGGCAATTGCGACGTAGATGACGACAAGGGGTCTGTTCATAGTGGGGATCAAGCGATCGAGATAATGAGCTTGCCCGTGACACGCCCGTTGGCGCTGACTTCCTGCGCCTCTGCCGTCTGCCCGAGCGGAAAGGTCTGTTCCACCCGCAAACGGAAAAGGCCCTCGGAACAAAGCCGAGCCACATCGGCAAAGATCCGCTCCGGGTCTTTCGGGGGGCCGTGAGAAAACTTCGCGCCGTACTGTTCAGCCGAGAAATCGGCGACGGAAAGAACGTGCGAAGGATCGCCGACGATTTCGATCAACTCCGGGATGATGCCCGAGCCGGCGAGATCGAGGGCTGCGTCCACGCCTTCTGGCGCGAGCTCCCTCACGCGGTCCGCCAGCCCCGGTCCGTATGTTGTCGGGATGGCGCCAAGCTCGCGCAGAAAGTCATGCTTCTGCGCGCTCGCCGTGCCGATCACGGTGATCCCGCGCAGGCGCGCGAACTGGAGGAGGGCCGAACCAATCCCACCCGCGGCTCCGCTCACCAGAAGCGTCTGACCGGATTTCACGCCCACCTCATCAAGGGCGCGCGACGCCGTGTCGACAATTACCGGAAGGCCACCGGCAACCTCGAACGACAGATTATCCGGCTTGTGCGCCCAGTGTGAGAGAACCGCATATTGCGCCATCGTGTTTTCGCCGAAGCCGAAGACGGCATCGCCGATCGACACGCCGGAGACGCATGGGCCGGTCTCGTCCACCACGCCCGACGCCTCGACGCCAAGACCCGAGGGAAATGTCACCTCCTCGAACGCGCGGTATTGTCCTTCCCGACGCTTCCAGTCCGAGGGGTTGACCCCGGCGGCCCGGACGGCAATCCGCACCTGACCGGGGCCAGCATGCGGCTCATCGATCTCGACAACGTGCAGGACCTCCGGACCTCCATATTCGGTGAACTGAACTGCCTTCATGCGCTTCTCCTTTCGGCCCCGCCATCCGTGCGAGAGCACTCAATGCAATACCGGATGCCATTATGTACTAAGTATAGATATGAGTACGCCGCCGGAGAGGCTCGAGTCAATGAAAACATGTACTCAGTACAAAAATGTGCTATGGATGGCCAACATGTCAGAGCCGTCCGACCGCCGATCCCGTAAGCGCCTCGCGACGCGACGGGCTATCTCTATGGCCGCCGACCACCTCTTCCGGGAGCGGGGCTTCGACCATGTGACGGTCGACGAGATCGCCACCGCCGCCGACGTAGGGCGGATGACGGTGTTCAATCATTTCGCACGCAAGGAGGACATGTTCTTTGATCGCGACGAGGAGGGTCGCGAAGTCCTGCGCGAAGCCTTGCGGCAGCGTGATCCCGGCGTCTCGCCGATCGAGACGCTGCGCCGGCTCGCCCATCGACTCGTCGCGGAGCAGGCGCCTTTCGTTCAATTTTCCGCCGCCAGCCAGGGCTTCGTCCAGACGGTCGAAGGCAGCGAAACCCTCAAGGCTCGGGCCAGGGCGATACGTGACGAGCTCGCGCAAGTCGTAGCGGTGGCGCTATCAGAATGGGCAGGGCGAGAACCGACCGATCCCGCCGCCCAGCTGGCGGCCGGTCTGCTATTGGCGACGTGGACCGTGGCCTTCATCCAGGCGCACCGGACCTTTCGACAGAGGCGAGATACGGAGGAAGCGAACGCCGCCTTTCTCGCTATTGTCGATCAGGGAACCATCGGCCTGAAAGCGGCAATGGCAGGCACGCCTTACGCCTGAGCAACCAACTCCGGCCTCGCGATCAGGCTCTAACGGGCGGCCTGAGCCTCGATCCGCGTCCGCCCGCCCATGTAGGGCTGCAGAACCTCTGGGATGGCGATCGAGCCGTCCGGCTCCTGGTAGTTCTCCATGACCGCGATCAGCGCGCGGCCGACCGCGACGCCCGAGCCGTTCAACGTATGGACGAACCGCGTCGATTTGGCGTCGGCCGCCTTGCAGCGCGCGTTCATCCGGCGGGCCTGGAAGTCGCCGCACACCGAACAGGACGAGATCTCGCGGAACCGTCCCTGCCCCGGCAGCCAGACCTCGAGGTC
Source organism: uncultured Alphaproteobacteria bacterium (assembly GCA_963822215.1). Classification (GTDB taxonomy): domain Bacteria; phylum Pseudomonadota; class Alphaproteobacteria; order Rhizobiales; family Beijerinckiaceae; genus Roseiarcus. The sequence continues at coordinate 165,732 of CAWGGX010000003.1, read as the reverse complement.
GTAGGTCTTGCGCGAGGCGAAGCCCATGTCGCCGGTGCAGAGCGCGACCGTGCGGAAGTGGAGGCCGAGGCGCTTCAGCACCTCCTCGGCGCAGGCGGTCATCCGCTCGTGCTCGTCCCGCGCCTGCTCGGGCGTGGTGATCGAGACGAGCTCGACCTTGCGGAACTGGTGCTGCCGGATCATGCCGCGCGTGTCCTTGCCCGCGGCGCCCGCCTCGGCGCGGAAGCAGAGCGTGCCGGCGGTGAAGCGCAACGGCAGCGCCTTCTCGTCCACGATGCTTTCGCGCACGAGGTTGGTCATCGGCACCTCGGCCGTCGGGATGAGCCAGTGTCTTCCCCAATCTTCATTCAATCGGTATTCGTCAAACTCAATTGAGCCTCGATGCGCAACGTCCTTGAAACTCTCCAAACCGTGATTCTCGATCCAGTTGGCTGCGCCTTGCCATGCGTCGATCAACTTGGACCGCTCGCGCTCCTCAAGCGAAGCGCCATTACTAACTAGGAACTGGTCGTTAAAAAATTTCGGCAATTGCGCCGTGCCGAACATGGCGTCGTCGCGCACCAGCACCGGCGGCTCGATCTCCGTGTAGCCATGTTCGCCCGTGTGCAGGTCGAGCATGAACTGCTCGAGGGCGCGGGAGAGCCGCGCAAGCGCCCCCTTCAACACCACAAAGCGCGAACCCGAGAGCTTGGCGGCGACGTCGAAATCCATCAGGCCCAGCGCCTCGCCGAGCTCGAAATGCTCGCGTGGCTTGCTTTTCCCTCCGAGCTCCGGCCGGACGCCCCAGCGACGCACCTCGACGTTGTCGGTCTCGTCCTTGCCGTCCGGGACGTCGTCGAACGGCAGGTTGGGAATCTCGGCGAGCGCGGTCTTCGAGCGCGGCGGCCGACTCGCGCTCGATCCGCTCGAGCTCCGGCATGGTCGCCTTGAGGCCGGCGACCTCCGCCTTGAGGTCGTCAGCCGCCGCAAGGTCCTTGCGCGCCATGGCGGCGCCGATCTCCTTCGAGGCCGCGTTGCGGCGCTCCTGGGCGCGCTGCAGGTCGAGAATCGCCTGACGCCGCTTCTCGTCGAGCGCGATCAGCGATTCGGCCCGGGCGGCGAGGCCGCGGCGGGCGAGGCCCGCATCGAACGCCTGCGGATTGTCGCGTATCGCCTTGATGTCGTGCATGAGTCACCTGGAATCGAACGCGCGGCGCAGCCAGCGGTCGCCGAGCACGTTGAGCGCGAGGCCCGCCATTACCAGAAGCGCGCCGAAAAGCTCAACCACGCTCAGCGGCTCGCCGTAGATAAGCAACCCGGCCGCCATCCCGACGATCGGCGTCAGAAGGGCGAACGGCGCGACGGTCGCCGCCGAATAGTGGGAGAGCAACCGCGCCCAGAGGCCATAGCCGAACACAGTTCCCGCATAGGCGATTACGAGCACGCTTATGGCGAGCCGCCAGGTCGGATGCTGAAGGCCGAAGAGCGGGGCGGTCCCGTCGAAGGCGACCGAAAGGGCGAGCAGGGGCAGCGGCGCCGCGAGGCTCGACCAGACGGTGAAGGCGAATGCGTCGATTTTCCCGGCGGTCTTGGCGACCACGTTGGCGGCCCCCCAGAACAGGGCCGCCAGCACGACCAGAAGGAACGGCCAAAAGCTTGCGCCGGCCAGTCTTTCCGAGCCGATCACCGACATCCCGGCAAAGGCGATCGCCGCGCCGATCGCCTGCATCCGCCTCGGCCGCTCGCCGAGAACGACCCAGGCGATCAGAACCGTGAAATAGACCTGCAACTGGATCACCAGCGACGTCAGGCCGACCGGAAAGCCCTCGCCCATTGCAATGAACAGCGCGCCGAACTGGCCGACGCCGATCAACAGGCCGTAAAGCGCCACCTTCCAGGCGGGCGCCCGTGGCGGGGCGACGAAGAAAACTGCCGGGAGGCTCGCGAACACGAATCGCAGCGCCGACAGCATCAGCGGCGAGGTTTCGCCGACGCCGATCTTGATGGCGATGAAGACAAGTCCCCAGACGACGGCGACGCTGGTCGCGGCCAGGATGTCGCGCGGAGTCACGGGGCAAATTCGAGGCGAACACGAAAGCGGATCGCAATTTCGATGGCGTTCGGCATGACGCCTTATTCCCGAGGCCCGAGCCCGACGCCAGCGCGAAAACAGCGAGGGCGCGACGGCGCGGCCTGCGGACGCGGAACAGGGAAGCTGTTACAGTCGAACTATGGCCGAAGAACCGGAAAGCCTAATTCTCCGAATCCCGCGCGAGATGCGCGCCGACATCGGGGACTTACGCGAAAAATCCGTTACGAAGGCGGACTTCGCAACGCTTGAGACGAAGCTCGCTGAGGTCCGCTCGAACGTAAACTCCCTCCGCGCCGACGTCGCCTCCGACCTGCTGACGACGCGCAAGGAGCTGTCCGAGCAGATCGTCGGCCTGCGACGAGCGGTCGTCGACTACCACACGTCCGTGCTCGGCCATGGCATGCCGATCAGCGGTCTCAACGCCCGTCTGCCCCGCGTCAAACAGCATCTCAACCTCCCCCGATGACCGCGGGCTGAGCCGGCGGTCTCACGTTCCCGTCGTCGGCCCGGCGCCGCCCTGCGCCCGCCGCTTCTCGACCGTTTTCACCGCGAAGATCGCGCCCTCGTACAGCGCCAGCATCGGTAGGGCGAGCGTGGTCATGCTGATCAGGTCCGGCGGCGTCAGGATGGCCGCGACGCCGACCACAGTCACGATGGCGTAGCGGCGCATCCTGATGAGCCAGGCCGAATCGATGATTCCGACCTGGCCGAGCAGCGTCAGGATCACCGGCAGCTGGAAGGCGATCCCGAAGGCGAAGATCAGCGTCATGATCAGCGACAGATATTCGCTGACCTTCGGCAGGAGCTCGATCGTGGCCTGGCCGGGCGTGTTGACCTGCTGCAACGACACCGAGAAGCGGATGAGCAGCGGCATCACCGCGAAATAGACGAGCAGCGCCCCGAACAGAAAAAAGATCGGGGTGGCGATCAGATAGGGCAGAAACGCCTGCCGCTCGTGCTTGTAGAGGCCCGGAGCGATGAACCTGTAGATCTGGGTGGCGATCACCGGAAAGGCGATCACCCCCGCCCCAAACATGCTGAGTTGGACGTTGGTGTAGAATTGCTCGAGAAAGTGGGTGGCGATCAGGGTCGCCTTCTCCGCCCCGACCACCCGCACGTAGGGATAGGTCAGCACGTTGTAGATTGTACGCGAAAAATAGAAGCAGACCAGAAACGCGGCGAAGAAGGCGTAGATGGACCGGATCAGTCGGCCTCTCAGCTCGATGATGTGGTCCATCAACGGCGCCTTGGTGGCGTCGATGTCCTCCTGGCTCATACGGCGGCGCTCGATCTCTCCGTTGGCGCCGTGGGCTGAACGGGCCCGGCCGGCTCAACCGACTTTGCCTCGGCCGCGGGGGCGCTGAGCGCAACTTCCGAGGTTCCGATCTCCGAGGTCGGCGCCGCCGGCGCCGGGAGATGCGCTTGCGGCTCAGCGGCCTTGGTCACCTCGTCGCGTATCATCGTCGCCGGGTCGAAGCCGCCGGTCGCCGTCTTCTGGTTCAGCTCTGTTATGCTGGCCGTCGCTTTCTGGTTGAGCTCGGCAAGCTCCTTGCGCACGCTTTCGAACTCGGCCTCGCGCATGGCGTCCATGAACTGGCCCTGAAACTCGGCCGCCATCCGACGCATCCGCCCCATCACCTGGCCAACGGTCCGCATGACGCGCGGCAGATCTTTCGGGGGAATCACCGCCAACGCGACGATCGCCACGACCAACATCTTGCCTATGTCGAAGTCGAACATCGAGGCTCCGGCGGAACGTGCGCGCGGGAAGCGCGGTCGCGCCTTCCCTAGCGGGCGTCAGATGAGATGCGCTCAGCCGACCTTGTGCACGTCGTTGGCGTCGACGCCGACCCGATTCTCGATCGGCCGCGGAGTGGCCGCAGCGCTCGTGGCCGGAGCGTTCGCCGCCGGCTTCTCCTCGTCGTCCTCGGAGAGGCCTTTCTTGAAGGATTTCACACCCTTGGCGACATCGCCCATGATGTCGGAGATCTTGCCCTTGCCTCCGAACAGCAGGAGCGCAACCGCAAGAAACAACATCCAGTGCCAAATGCTGAAGCTACCCATGGCCGCCTTCCCGGTGCGCGGCGCCGCACGGCCGCCATGAGCCGTCGGCGCAATCCTCAATTGGCCCATACCTAAGCGTCGGAATGGGCAAAAACAAGCACAAGTCCGCGCCGCAGGCGGATGCGAACGGCCGTGCTTCGCCGCTGGCCCGCATGCGTCGCCGGTCAGGTCGCTGTCCCGACCTTTCCCGTCCGGTCGAACAGCGGAAAGATGAGCATGCCGGCGAAGAAGCCGCCGAGATGCGCGACCCAGGCGACCGGCATGTCGGACAGGCCGAGCGATCGGGCAAAGGCGCCGAAGACGAAGTTGGTCAGCAACCAGATGACGAGAAAGATGCGCGCGCGGGGGTCTGTCAGCATGGCCCTGAGCGGCGCCGCAGGGATGTCTTCAATATCCCGGCGCCTCGACGTCGGCTGCCCCAGCGGCGCCCCAGGCTGGAACATAAAACGCGCCGCCCCCCCCATGAGTCCCGAATCGGCGCCGGAGACGCCAATGAGCGGCATGAAGTCCATCGGGCCGATGGCCCATTGGGCGAGCGCGGCGGCGATCGCGGTTACACCCATGAAGACGAGAAAGCGCGCCGAGCCGAAACGCCGCGCGACGGGCGGACCGAACGCCAGGAGCCACACGGTGTTGAGCAGGACATGCGACCAGGCGCCGTGCAGGAAGGCATAAGTGAGCAGTGTCCACGGCATTGCGCCGCCGTCGAGCGCGTGAAGTTCGCGCATCGCGCGCACCTGTTCGAGCGCCGCAGGATCGCTGCGCGCCCGAATGAGCAGATCAATTGCGCGCGCCGGCCAGACCGAGACAGTCAGGCGGCCCGGAACGAACGCGTAGTTCCGGATGATCAGGTCCTGGATTTCCGGGCGCGTCCAATGGAAGAGCGCGAACAGCGCCACGAGCAGGACGGCGAGCCCGACGACCACTGGGGGCGCGTTGAAAATGGGCTCTTTTTGCGGCCCGGCGTTGCTCGGCGTCCCGTCCATGCGTCGATGTCTCTCTCAGGTCGATGCGGCTTGGATGAAATGGCGCCAAACTGCAACGGGCTTCGGCGCAGCCGGGGCGCCCGTCGTTATCGTTAATGTGAAACCAAGCGGTGGATATCGGTCGCGCGATCTTGTCCCGCGCCGGAACGGCATGTTTTCTGCTCCGACCTGCGCAGACAGGCGCGATGTCGTCGTCATGTTTCGATGTGAGACGCCTGCCGACCCTCCATGTGGGAGAGGATGATGAGACATGCCGTCTCGAAAGAACTTTATGCCTATTGGCGCGCCCTCCGGAGGGGCGGAAGTCCGCCTGAGCGCAACAAGGTCGAGCCCGGGGCAATTCGCTGTCTTCTGCCCGACACTTTCGTTCTCGAGTTTGATGCGGAGAACGGATACCCGTTCAGAATCTGCGGTTCCAGAATCAACGCTCTGTTCCTGAAGGAACTGCGTGGAGCCGGTTTTCTGAACATATGGCGGAACGCCGATCAAACAAGGATCAACGCAATTTTGCGGACGGCCGCCGACCACGAGGCGCCCTGTCTCCTGCTGGCGGAAACGTGCCCCGCGGGAGTCGCGCCGGTCGAGATCGAGGTCACCCTGCTTCCCCTGCGTCACCGGAGCGCGACGCACGCCCGCATGTTGGGTTCGCTCAGCGTGTGCGACGCCTGCGACTGGCTCGGCCTGATCGCCTCCGGACCCGCGACGCTGAAGGCCTGGAGCGGCCTGGAACCCGGCGTGATCGAGCAGCGTCACACCCCTCGGCCCGTCCGCCTTGCCCGAGCGGGCGCAAACGCACAGCTTGTCCGAGGCGTCTGAACCGCCGCGGCGTCGCGGACGCCCGCGCGCTCAGACGCCGACGTCGATGCGCTTCAATCCGGCGGCGTAGCGCCGCCAGTTCTCCACGTAGTGCGCCGCCGACCCGCGAAGCGCTGTGGCCGCCTCGGCGTTGAGCGTCCGGATCGCCTTCGCCGGCGCGCCGACGATCAGCGAATGGTCGGGAAATTCCTTGTCTTCCGTGATCAACGCCCGCGCGCCGACGAGACAGCCGCGGCCGATCCGGGCGCCGTTGAGCACGACCGCGCCCATGCCGATGAGGGAGCCATCCCCGATCGTGCAGCCGTGCAGCGTAACGTTGTGCCCCACGGTGCAGTCCTCGCCGATCGTCAGGGGGGACCCCATGTCGCTGTGCAGGGTGCAAAGGTCCTGGATATTGGAGCGCGCGCCGATCACGATCGGCTCGTTGTCCCCGCGCAGCACGGCGCCGAACCAGACGCCCGCGTCCTCGCCAAGCCGGATATCCCCAATGAGATTGGCGTCAGGCGCAATCCAGTAGCGGCCCTCGGCTGGCAGCGTGGGCTTCACGCCATGAAGCGAATAGATCGGCATCGTGGAGGTCTCCGCGCTGACCCTCGGAAAAGGCGGTCCGCTTACTCGTCGTCGAGATCGATGTCGAGGATCGCCATCTGCAACGTGAAGCTCGATCCCTTCGGATCGTCCGCCGAAATGACGCCGAGGAATTCCGCGCCGTTGTTCAGTTCGACCGAGTCCGTCTTTTTGGCGCGGGCGGCGATCGTCAGCTTGTCGTTCTCAAACAATTTGCGCAGGTAGTCCTGCAGCGCCGCGCGCCCGACCGGCAGGTTCACCTCGAACGCAAACGAGCGGTCGCCGTCCTCGTCGTCGACCGTGATCAAGCCGATCTTGCGCTCGCCGAGCGAAACGTCGGCAGCTTCCGCCGACCGGGAATTCGGCGCGACCTGAATTGTCGGAGCGCCGAACGATTTGCGCAAAAAATCGCGCAGCTTCAGAATCTCGGCTTTGTCCACGGCCCTGCCCTCGCTTGATCTTGAGGCCGCAGCCTTTGCCAGATGCTCGGGTCGTCGGCAAGGCGCCGGGACGGCAACCCCAGCTAGTGAAGCGTTTCCAGAATTCGAATCATATCCTGCCGATTGAATTCCAACATTTCGGACGCGAGGGGCAGGGCCGCCAGCGTGAAGCTTCAAGGTATCGATGTACGGGATCAAGATGGTTTTGCACGAGCGGCACAGCGCGCTCTCGTCGGACCCCCTCGCAAGGGCGAGCCTCCGCGGTTGGGGAAGGGAATCCTGGCCGCGCCTTACAACCTGGCCGCGCCCAGCGCCGCGCCCCGTTTTCGCCCGCCTGTTCTTTCCCTGTTCCGCTCCGAAAGCGCCTGATAATGACCTGTTCCGGTCGTCGGAAATTCCCTGTTCCGCACCCGATCCGGCCTGCAAGCGGTGGGTTGCAAAGCCAACAACGCCATGACATTGCAAGGCTTTCTGGAACCGAGCGCCGACCGGGGCGCAAGAATATTCCCTGCTAGCAGGGAATTCGGATCGGCGGCGGCGGACCCGCGTGCGAGACGATTTTGAGCCGAATCGGCCTTCCGAGCGCGCAGCCGCTTCGGTCTTTGGAAGGCGGACGGTCGCGGAGCCTTCGCCCCCAGGAGTCGCGCCCATTCGGGATGCGCGCGAACCTCACGTCATCCCACCCTCGTCAAGCGCTCGCAAAACTCGAATCATATCCCGCCGATGGAACCCCAACATTTCGGACAGCAGGGGCCAGGGGTTGCCAGCGTGAAGCTTCAAGGAATTGATGGGCTAGATCTCGACTCCCTTCTCGGCCAGGATCTGGTTCATGTCGCGCGCAGGCTCCGCGCAGCCGCTCTCGCCGACGATCCGCGCTGGCACGCCAGCCACCGTCTTGTTGTGCGGCACCGGCTGCAGCACGACCGAACCGGCGGCGACTCGGGCGCAATGGCCGACTTCGATATTGCCTAGGATCTTCGCGCCGGCGCCGATCAGCACGCCGTGGCGGATCTTGGGATGGCGGTCGCCCGTCTCCTTGCCGGTGCCGCCGAGCGTGACGCCCTGCAGGATCGACACGTTGTCCTCGATCACTGTCGTCTCGCCCACCACGAGGCCGGTGGCGTGGTCGAGGAACACGCCCTTGCCGATGCGCGCGGCCGGATTGATGTCGACCCCGAAGGCCGCCGAGGCGAGGCTCTGCAGGCTCAACGCGAAGTCCCGCCGCCCCGACTTGAGAAGCCAGTGGGACAGCCGATAGGCCTGCAGCGCCTGGAAGCCTTTGAAGTAGAGCAGCGGCTCCATCATTCTGAGGCAGGCTGGATCGCGATCGGCGACCGCCATGATGTCTGCGCGGAACGCCTCGCCGATCGAAGAATCGCGGGCGATCGCCTCGGCGAACGTCTGGCGGATCAGCGCCGCGGATACGTCCGAATTGTCGAGGCGCGCGGCGACCCGATAGGCGACCGCGCTCTCCAGCGTCTGGTGGTTGAGGATCGTGGTCATCAGGAAGGTGGCGAGCTCGGGCTCGCGCCGCATCGCCTCGTCCGCCTCCTGGCGGATCCGCGCGAACAACGGATCGCTTCCTGCAAGCCCTACGATCCGGGCTGTCAAACCTTGCGCCATCGGCGGTCTCCTGGGCGGCGTGCGCTTTTGATTATAGCACCGCCATCGCGTCTGGCGAAGTTCCGGCCCTTATGCCGCATGATCGACTGCCGACGTTGCGAATTGGAGAACCGGCCCCTGGCCGTCCAAGGCGAGACCCTCCATTCAACGGGCGCGGAACTTCGCTCAGGCCGCCTTGGCGTTGGGCGCAAAGCGTGGCCACATCCGCGTGAGCACGGTGTCGCGCTTGATCCAGGCGTGCCAGACCACCGCCAGGAGATGGAGCGTGATGACGACGCCGATCGTCCAGGCGAAGAGGTAATGGGCCTTGCTCGCGCCTTCGTCGCCCGCCTTGTTCTGGCCCACGAGATCCGGCAGCGAGAAGAGGCCAAAAAACGAAACGTCATGTCCGCCGGCGATCGACGTCAGGTAGCCGCTGACAGGCATCGCGATCATGAGCGCGTAAAGTAGGAGGTGCGCGCTCCGGGCGGCCGCATGCATCAGCCAATCCAGCGCAGTGGCGTAGACCGGTGAGCCCAGCGCGAGCCGCGCGAGGACCCTGACGACGATGAGCGCCAGCACGGCGACGCCGAATGACTTGTGAACGAACAAGACGTCGCTACGCATGGCGCCGCGCGGAAGCTGTGTCGACCAGACGCCGAGTCCCAGCGCGACGAAGATGAGCGCCGCCATCAGCCAGTGCAGCGTGCGCAGGAAAGGATGATAGACGGCGACGAACCGAGACGGGGGAATGCTCTTCATGACGCGGGCGTCCCTGGATGGGAGTGCCGCCTGATGACCGGTAATCGGGACAATCTCAAGGCCGCACGTCGTCGCAGCCGATCACGCTTCGATGATCGCCACCGCGCGCGTCCAGCCGGCCGAAGCGCGCTCGATCTTGGCAGGGAAACACGACACCATGAAGCCAGTGGACGGCAGCGCCTCGAGATTGTGCAGTTTCTCGATATGGCAATAGCCAATATGCCGGCCGGCCTTGTGGCCCTCCCAGATAGTCGAAGGATCATGGGTTTCGGCGAAGCGCCTGGCGGTGTGCACGAAGGGCGCATCCCAGCTCCAGCCGTCGGTCCCCGTCACGCGAACGCCGCGCTCGAGCAGATAAAGCGTCGCTTCGCCGCCCACTCCGCAGCCCGAGGAGACATAGTCCGGTCGTCCGTACTTCGCCCCGGCGCTGGTTTTGACGACGACGATCTCCAGCGGCTTCAGCTCGTGCCCGATCCGCGTAAGCTCCGCCTCGACGTCGGAAGCCGTGACGACGTAGCCGTCGGCAAAATGGCGGAAGTCGAGCTTCACGCCGGGCTGGAAGCACCATTCGAGCGGGATCTCGTCGATCGTCCAGGCGCGCTCGCCTTCGTTCATCGTGGGATGATAGTGCCAGGGCGCGTCGAGATGGGTGCCGTTGTGGGTCGAGAGCTGAACGCGTTCGACCGCCCAGCCCTTTCCGTCTGGCAGATCCCCTTTCTTCAGTCCGGGGAAGAACGGCAGGATCTGTGGCAAGCTCTCCTGATGATCGATGTATTCGATTTTCGGGCCATGCCCGGGCGGGTCGGCGGCGACATCGTTCTGCAGCGGCACGGATATGTCGATCAGGCGGCGGGTCATGGCATCCTCCCTTTGAAAACGGTCGCTGCGAGGTTCAAGCCTGGCGAAGCACGGTGTTGCGCAAGACGCCGATCCGGTCGACCACCAGTTCGATCGTATCGCCGCTCTCAAGAAAGCGTCCGATCTCGAGGCCGCAGCAGTTACCCACCGTGCCGGAGCCGAACACCTCGCCTGCATGAATCGTCTCGTCCTGGGACGCATAGGCGAGAAGCTCAGCGAACGAGAACAGCATCTCCCTGGTGTCACCCTTGGCGCGGGTCTCGCCGTTGACGCGGACCTCGACCGCGAGCGTCTGCGGATCGCCGAGCTCGTCCGGCGTGACGATCCAGGGCCCGAGCACGTTGGACCCGTCGAAGCTCTTGCCCTTGGCGGGCCCGAGACGGCCCTGCATCTCGACCACCTGTCGGTCGCGCGCAGAGAAATCGTTGAAGATCGTGTAGCCGAAGATATGCGCGCCGGCCTCGCTCCTCGGGATGTTGGCCCGCGTCCGCCGGGTGACGATCGCCACCTCCAGCTCGTAGTCCATCACTTGGCTATAGCGCGGCCAATGGACAGTCGCACCCGGCCCGACCACGGTTAGCCGGTTGGTGATGTAGTAGATCGGGAGTTCGCGATAGACCGCTGGCAGTTCGTCCAGCGGCTCCTGCATCGCCGCCTTGAAGGCCTGGACGCCGCCCGAACGGGTCGCGTGAAGCGCCTTTCCGCCCCGGGAAGACTGGCGGATGTGCAGCGCAAATGACATCGCGTCCCGCATCTGCCGGGGTTCCGGGAGCGGCGCCATCAGCTCCGCCTGAGCGAGCCCGGTCCACAGATCCGCGTCGGCGCCGTGGCTTGCGAACAGTGAAAGGGCGCCATCGAGGCCCGCGGCGTCCGCGTCGATCAGGGCAAGCATCGACCGATAGGGGGTCGCGTCGACGCCCGCGCGCCCGGCCGCCGCGGCGAGATCGAACAGGCGGCCGCCCTCCGCGTCCACCAGCCCGATCCGATCGCCCCGCCCTGTCCGATAGGTCGCCAGCTTCACCGCCCGATCCTCCCTTGCTTTTTGGCAAATTATATACGATCTTAATTTTTATCGATAATCAAGAGGCGCGGCGCCGAACGCGCCGCAGGAGAGGAAACTATGACCCTTCGTGGACTTTCGCTTGTGGTCGCCGCTTCCGCGCTCATGCTCGCCGTAACCCCATCGCTCGCCGACCCGTTCAAGCTCAAGATCGCCTGCACAGCGACAAGCGACTGCGCCTCCGCGATGGTCGCGCGCGATGAGGGCATCTTCGCCAAGCGCGGCCTCGACGCCGACGTCACGTTGATTGGAATCAACACCAACATTCCTCCGGCGATCGTCTCCGATTCGATCCAGATCGGCGGACCGACGTCGCCGGTTTTCCTGCAAGCGGTCGACGGCGGCCTCGATCTCGTGGCCGTCGCGGGCGCCTCCGTGATGGACCCCGTTGAGGCGAAGTCGATCGCCGCCATCGCCCGCACCGGCGTCACGATCAACGAAGCCAAGGACTTTGTCGGCAAAAAGGTCGGCGCTCCCGGCATCGGCGCCTTCCTGCACGTCCTGTTTCGCAAGTGGCTGATCGACAAAGGTGTCGACCCGAAGGACGTGAACTTTGTCGAGGTGACCTTCCCGACCATGAACGACGCGCTGAAATCCGGCTCAGTCGACGCGGTGCTCACCGGCGAGCCGTTCATTACCCGGATCACGAAGGCCGGCAATGGCGAAGTGGCGGCCTATTACGCAGCCGATCTTGCCCGCACGGATCCAATCATATTCTACGCGGCCTCGCGTAAATTCGCCGACGAACACCCCGACGTGATCAAGGCTTTCCGAGCGTCGATCGAGGAGGCCGCGGCGATCGTCAATTCCGACCGGGAGGCCGCGAGTCAGTCGATCGCCAAATTCACCAAAATGCCGATCGACCTCGTCCGGCAGACACGACCGGACGTCGCCAAGCCGGAGTTGAAGGGGTCGGATCTCGCCTGGTGGGTCGAGACGATGAAGCAGCAGGACATGTTGCAGTCGGCCCCGGACCTTAACAAGCTGGTCCAACCTTGACGCACGAGGACGCCGACACGCTCGCCGAACGCGCCGCGCAAAGGATCGAGGCCGACATTCTCGGCGGCGCGCTCACGCCGGACAGCCGCCTCGGCATCGCAGAGACTGCGGCGCGTTACCGAGTCGGAGCGACGCCGTTGCGCGAGGCGCTGTCGCGCCTTGCCGCCCGTGGTCTCGTCAACGCGATTGGCAAGCGCGGTTTCCGGGTGCAGTCGATTTCGCGCGAGGACCTCGCCGACATTGTCCGCATTCGCAGCGTGCTCGAGCGCGAGGCGATCCGGCTCAGTATCGCGGCGGGCGACGGCCCGTGGGAAGGCGCGATTGTCGGCGCCCTGCATCAACTCAAGCGCTACATCGCTGAAAACCCGAAGGGTTTCCGCGAGGGCGAGCCGGCGTTCGACGTTTTGCACAAGCGGTTCCACGCGTCGTTGCTGGCGGCCTGCGGCTCTCCGCGGCTGATTGCCGCCTGCGCCCAGCTCTACGACGAGGCCTATCGCTACCGGCGGCTGATGATGGCGACCTTCAGGAATCCGGGCGAGTTCGTAAAGAGCCACGAGATCCTCGCGGACGCGTCGATTTCCCGCGCGACCGAGCGCGCACAGGCGCTGGCCGAGGCGCATATCGCCTCCACGCTCGCGCTGGTCTATCCGGAAGCGGCGGAACTGAACCCATGACCGCCTCGGGTCCGGCGCTGATCGAGTTCCGCGAGGTCGATCTCGTCTTCGGCGACCACCTCGTTCTCGGCAAGCTGTCCTTCGTCGTGCAACGCGGTGAGATTGTGTGCGTGGTCGGACCATCCGGTTGCGGCAAGACGACCGCGCTGAGGGTCGCGTCGGGGCTCCTCCGGCCGACGCGGGGCGAGGTCGCCTTCGCCGGCGCGCCGGTCAAGGGCCCGCGCCGCGACGTTGCGATCGTCTTTCAGTGTCCGTCCGGGGACTCTGCGAGTTGTTTGAGTCGGTTGTCGGGGGTTGAGAAAACCGCTTGAGGAGCACGACTCTGGTATGATCGCCTGTGGCGTCGATTCGTGAGGCGCCCTATGTGGACACCGGAAAACCGTCCTCTCTACAACCGCGACCAGCTGCGCTATCCGAGCGATCTGACCGACGCGGAATGGCGGCATATCGGCCCGCTGATCCCGCCCGCCAGGCATGGCGGCGGCAAGCGGCGCGTCGACATGCGCGAGGTGGTGAACGGCGTGATGTACGTCCTGAGCACCGGATGCCAGTGGCGCTACATGCCGAAAGACCTGCCGCCGCGCAGCACGGTGAACGGCTACTTTTGCCTGTGGAGCCACGACGGCACATTGGAGAGGATGCACTACGCGCTCTACGTCAAATGCCGCGAGCAGAATGACCGCGAGGCCAGCCCCACCGCCTGTATCGTCGATAGCCAGAGCGTGAAAAGCGCGGAAAAAGGGGGGCCTGCATCGATCCGCATGGGTTCGACGCCGGCAAGCTGATCAAGGGCAAGAAGCGCCACATCCTCGTCGATACGTTGGGTCTGCTGCTGCACGCGCTGGTCACCTCCGCCAATGTTCAGGATCGCGACGGCGGACTGATGCTCTTGTCCACAATGTTCGGACAGTTCCCGTTCCTCGAGAAGCTGTTCGCCGACAGCGCCTACGCCGGACCGGTTTTCCATGACGGCTTGGCGCGCGTCATGCCGGGCCTCGCCACCGAAATCGTGCGCCGTTCCGATCGCGCCAAAGGCTTCCTCGTCGTCCACAAACGATGGATCGTCGAACGCACCATCGGTTGGCTGGGTCGCTGCCGCCGCCTCGCCAAGGACTGGGAAAACCTCAGCCACAACGCCCTCGCCTTCCTGCGGCTCGCCTCAATCCGCCTGATGCTCAGAAAACTCTGTAATCCCTCATGAAGTCTCCGGACGGACTCTCAGGACTATTCCAAGGCCCTGCTGCCATGGCGGACAGCAGCCGGAAACGTAGCCCTGGCGCTCGAAGCGATGCGCACTCCCCGCGCGGAGCGGGCCGACCGGGTCGCGGGGCTGCTCAAGCGTGTGGGCCTTGCGGCCTTCGCCAACAAGTATCCGTCGCAGATGTCGGGGGGCATGCAGCAGCGGCTGCAGATCGCCCGCTGCCTTGCGCAAGAGCCCGCGGCGCTGATGATGGACGAGCCGTTCGGCGCGCTCGACGCGATGACGCGCCAGACCCTTCAGGACGAAATGCTGGACATCGCGCGCGGCACAGGCGCGACGATCTTTTTTGTCACCCACGACCTCGAGGAGGCGATCTATCTCGGCGACCGGGTGATCGGACTGAAGCCCCATCCCGGCCGCGTCGGCGTCGAACTCTCGATCGACCTGCCAAGGCCGCGCAACCAGGTTTCGACCCGCGAAAGCCCCGAGTTCTTGCGGCTGCGGCACAAGCTTTATGACTTCATCTACGCGAGCGAAAACAGGGATCGCGCATGAAGACGGCCAAGGCGCTCGTCTTCCCGGTCGTCCTGCTGATTCTGGCTGAGATCGGCGCGCGCGCCGCCGGCCCGAGCGACTCTGTCGCGCCGCCCTCCGAGGTCTTCGACGCCTTTCTCGCGGCGCTCGGCGACGGATCGCTCTTCGTCGCCACGCGCGATACGCTCATCAGCGCCTTCGGCGGCCTCATCGTCGGCGCAGGCCTCGGCCTTGCGTTCGGTCTCGCGCTGGGCTCGCTGCGCACCCTGGACCGCCTTCTCGAACTGGCGCTCGAACTTCTGCGGCCGATTCCGTCGGTGGCGGTGATTCCGATCGCTCTCGTGGCGCTCGGATTCGGCTACAGCCTCGAAATCGCGATCGTCTCTGTCGCCTGTTTTTGGCCGTTGCTGATCCTGTCGCGCGCGGCGGTGCGCGGAGTCGAGCCGCGGCTGATCGAGGTGGCGCGCGCCCTGCGGCTCTCGCCCCTTCAGGAAACGCTCAAGATCGTCGCGCCAGCCGCCCTTCCCCGCATCTTCGTCGCCTTCCGGCTGGCCGCGGGCATTTCGCTGGTCGTCGCCGTCACGGTCGAGATCGCCGTCAATCCGCAGGGGCTCGGCTACGAGACGATGACTGCGGGCCAGGCGCTGCGGCCTGCGCTCATGCTCGCCTATCTCGTCTGGATCGGCGTCGTCGGCTACGCGCTCAATGTGGCGCTGGTGCTCGCCCAGGCGCGCCTGTTTGGCGAGGCCGGCCGGCTCGGGGCGGCGCGATGAGCTCGCTTGCGTGGCGCGCCGCCGGGCTCGTCGTCGTGGTCGCGCTGATCGCCCTCTGGAGCCAAATCGCCGCGGCGAAGCTGGTTTCGCCCGTGTTTCTCCCGACGCCGATGCGTGTATGGATGGCGCTGCAGCACGGCTTCCTTCACGCAGACCTTGGCGCGAAGCTGATGGGCACCGTGAGCCATATGCTCGGCGGCTGGGCCGCGGCCTCGATCGCCGGCGTCGGGCTCGGCGCGCTGATAGGATCCTCGAGGGCGGCGCGCGATTATATCGCGCCGACGCTCGAATTCCTGCGGCCGCTGCCCGCTTCGGCTGTCATTCCCGTGGCGATCGCGATCTTCGGCCTGACGCCTCAAATGGCGCTCGGCGTCATCGCCTTCGGCTCGATCTGGCCGGTGCTGCTCGCGGCGATCCACGGCTTCGCCTCGATCGAGCCGCGCCTCGTCGAGGTCGAACGCGTTCTCGGTCTCACACGCTGGCAGGGGATCGCGAAGATCTCGCTTCCCTCCGCCAGCCCCGACATTCTTGCAGGCCTCAGGCTCGGAATCACGGTATCGCTGATCCTGGCGGTCGTTTGCGAGATGATCGCCGGCCTCGACGGGCTCGGACAATGGGTGCTGCTTGCGGCTCGCGCTTACAAGTCCGCGGACATTTTTGCTGGCGTCGTCCTGCTTGGCGCAATCGGCGTCGTCGCCAACGCCGCGCTTTCGGCCGTCGAAAGCCGCGCGCTGCGCTGGCGGCCATCCTCCGCGCAGTGAGCCTTCAGGCGGCCTTCCAGAACAGCCCCAAGGTCAGCGCGAGGCCGATCGCGACGACCCCGAACTTGAGAAGCTTCTCATTGACCGTCCTCAGCATCAGGGCGCCGGCCCAGCCGCCGAACGAGGCGCCCACCGCGACGACGCCGGCCTGCAACCAATGGACGTCCGGGAAGGAGATGAAGATCGCCACCGCCGAGGCGTTCATCACGCCGGCGAGCACATTCTTGCTTGCGCCGGCTTTGCGCACGGCGAGGCCGGCCATGGTCAGGGAGGCCATCATCAAGAGCCCGATCCCGCCGCCGAAATAGCCGCCGTAGATGGCGATGAAGAACTGGACGAGCGCCGCGCCCCAGGGCGGCAGATGCGTATCGCCCGGCTTGGGCGCCTTTTGGAAAAAGCTGCCCCAGGCGAACAGGACGGTTGCGAACAGCACCAGCCAGGGCACGAGCTTGGCGAAGACCGATGGCGGCGTAAGAAGGAGCACTGCCGCGCCAATGGCTCCGCCGACGAGACTGATGACGAACAACACGCCGAACGGCAGCCCGGGCGGGCTCTCGGCGTCGGAGCGTCCGGTATAGCCGGTTACGAGCTGCGCCGGGAACAGCGCCACCGTCGAGGTGATGTTCGCCGCCCGCGCGTCCATGCCCGTCAGCATCAGCGACGGCAGGGTGATGAACGAGCCCCCGCCCGCCAGCGCATTTTGGGCCCCGGCCCAGATCGAGGCGACTAAGAGAATGATAAGCGACGCGGTCATCTGTTCATCCGGACTGAAGGGAGCGACCGCTCGCATTCGGGAATTCGCCAGGTCGGCGATAGGCCGGCGATCCGAGTTGCAAGAGAGCAGCGAGCGGTTTCCTTAGCAAGAGGAGAACCGCTTGCGAACCGTCCCGCCACCCGGCCAGCCAGCGAACGAAGGCGCGCGCCTCTCCGCTTCGAGCGCGATCGCCATCGCGCTTGCGTAGCCTAAGTGTCCGTCCGGCGCCCGTCTTGGGGGCGCGGGACGCTCGAAAGGAGCCACCCCGGCGCCCGCAAAGGCGACGGGGGCTTTTATCGTCAGCCTCGGCTGAGCGTACCGATCACTTCGTCGTAAGCGTCTGGAGATCGATGGCGTCACCCATCGCCCTGTAGCCGGCGGGGTTCGGATGGAGATTATCGCCCTTGCCGAATTTCGTCAGCGCGTAACCGGGCCTCTGCGGATCGACGATGACCTTGTCGAAGTCGATGACGCCGTCAAAGGCGCCGCTGCGGATGAAGTCGTTCAACGCCAGGCGGATCTTTTCTTTGTCCGGCGTGTAATAGCCCTCGAACGGCGTTCCCGCGAAGGCGTCGCCAAAGGGCGTGAGGGTTGCGCCGATGATCTTCAAGCCATGCGTGTGCGCGCGGTCGATCAGCTGCTTGTAGCCTTCGATGATGGCGTCGGCGGTGGGCTCGGGATCATGAAGCGCGAGACCGCTTCCCGGCCAGCCGAGGTCGTTGATGCCCATCATCAGGATGACGGTGTCGGCCTTGGGCTGGCTGAGGACATCGGAGTCGAAGCGAGCGAGCGCATTGACGCCCATGCGATCGGACAGGACCTTGGCGCCGGAAATGCCCTCGTTCAGGACCGCGACCGGCGGGCCGCCGGCGGCTACGAACCGCTCGGCCAGGCGATCGGGCCAGCGGTCATTGCCGTCGACCGTAGAGCCGTCGCCATCGGTGATCGAGTCGCCGAAAGCGACGATTGCGCGCGTTGGCCGGCGCATCGACCAAAATCTCGTTCAGGAACAGGCGCTGCGTCTGCTTGGCGTCGGCCTTGAGGTCCACGTCGGCCGTCTTGTCTCCGACGGCGATATAGGCCGTTTCATGGCCGTCCCAATGAACCGTGCTGGTCGGGGTGATTTCGGGGAGGTAGAGGCTGACCGAAACCAGGGCGAGCGGCTGAACGGTCAGGTCGACCGGATCGCTGATCGCCGGCGCGCCGGGAGGGATGACGATTGAGGATTGTCCTCCGAAAGTCACCGCATGATCGGTTCCCGCCTGGATCTTCCCGCCTTCTCCAGCATGGGCAATGGCCGCCGCTTTGCCGCGAAGCGATGCTAGTGAAGCGCTTCCAAAACTCGAATCATATCCTGCCGATTGAGTCCCATCATTTCGGACGCGAGGGGCCAGGGCCGCGAACGTGAAGTTTCAAGGAATTGATGGACGAGAGCAAGATGCTCTTTGCACGGATCGCGCGGCGCACTCTCGTCGGACCCCTCCCAAGGGCGAGCCTCCCCGGTTTCGCGAAGGGAATCCTGACTGCGCCTTACAACCCGGCCGCGCCCGGCGTCGCGCCCCGTTTTTGTCCGCCTGTTCTTTCCCTGTTCCGCCTCGAAAGCGCCTGATGACGACCTGTTCCGGACGTTGGAAATTCCCTGTTCCGCGCCCGATCCGGCCTGCAAGCGGTGGGTTGCAAAGCCAGCAACGCCATGACATTGCAAGGCTTTCTGGAACGGACCGCCGACCGCGGCGCAAGAAAATTCCCTGCTAGCAGGGAATTCGGATCGGCGGCGGCGGACCCGAGAGCGAGACGATTTCGAGCCGAATCGGCTTCCCGGGCGCGCAGCCGCCTCGGTTTTTGCAAGGCGGATGGTCGCGGATGAGGGCGGCGGCCTTCGGAGCCTTCGCCCCCAGGAGTGGCGTCCATTCAGGATGCGCGCGAACCTGAAGTCATCCCACCCTGGTGAAGCGCTGCCAAAACTCGAATCATATCCCGCCGATGGAACTCCAACATTTCGGACGCGAGGGGCCAGGGGTTGCCAGCGTGAAATTTCAAGGAATTGATGGACTAGGGCGAGGCCGCACACCAGGATCGGGAGCATCAACGGCGTCGACAATAGGTCTTGCGTCTTCGCTCCGGCGGCGCGGACTCGAAACGCCCTACCCCGCCGCCCGCTTGGCCGCTTCGAGCGTGTTCGCCATCAGCATGGCGACCGTCATGCGGCCGACGCCGCCAGGGACGGGCGTGATCGCGCCGGCGACTTCGGCCGCTTCGGCAAAGGCGACGTCGCCGACGATGCGCGTCTTCGATAGGCCGGCCGCGTCGACGCCCTCGCCGGCGACCCGGTTGATGCCAACGTCGATGACGATCGCGCCGGGCTTCACCCAGTCGCCGCGCACCATTTCCGGCTGACCGACGGCCGCAACGAGAATGTCGGCGCGGCGGGCGACAGAAGGGAGATCGTGGGTGCGCGAATGGGCGATCGTCACCGTGCAGTGGCGCTGAAGCAGAAGTTGCGTCATCGGCTTGCCGACGATGTCGGAGCGGCCGATCGCCACCGCCTCCTTGCCGGCGAGCGTCGTTTCGAGCGCCGTGCACGCCTTGTCGAGCATGATCATGGCGCCGGCCGGCGTGCAGGGGACGAGCGCCCGGCCCATCTCGCCGATCGACAGGAGTCCGACATTGATCGGATGGAAGCCGTCGACGTCCTTTTTCGGGTCAATCGCCTCCAGCACCCGGGCGGCGTTGATCGCCTTGGGCAGCGGAAGCTGCACCAGAATCCCGTGCGCCGTAGGATCAGCGTTGAGCCTTGCGACCAGCGCGAGCAACTCGGCTTCGCTTGTCGTCTCGGGCAGCGTCAGCTGCTCCGAATGGAAGCCGCAGCGCTGAGCCGCCTTGCCCTTCGAGGCGACGTAAGTCTGGCTCGCAGGGTTCGCGCCCACCAGGACGGTGGCGAGGCCGGGCTTGATCCCCAGAAGGGCCAGCGCCGCGGTCCCCGCCGCGACTCGAGCGATCGTCTCGTCCGCGATCGCCTTGCCGTCCAGAATGTAGGCTTTGGTCATTGTGGTCCTCGGAAACTGAGCCGCCGAAACCCCGCGCCTTGTAGGGCGGGGTCGCTGACCCCCTCGGCGCGGACCGCGCCCTACAATACCGCCGCCCCTCGGTACACATACCGCGCCTCGTGCCGGGCGCGCGTGCCGGGCGCCAGCACGCGCATGGACGGCTTTTGGAACAGGTCGCCGGCGAAGCCCTCCGGGTCGCTGTAGCCTGTCCAAGCCTCGAGGCAAAGGAACGGCGCGCCGGGCCGCGTCCACAGCGCCGCAAGATCGAAGCCGGGGAATTCCATCGCCACCTCGGCGCCCGAGGCGTCGTGGAAGACGAGCGACCGGCTGGCGCAGTTCAGAAAGCAGACCGCGTCGTTGGCGAACAGCGCGTCGGACAGAGGCAAGTCGCGGCCGTTCAGGGGGACGCGCTTGACGCCCGCGCCGATCAGGCCGCCCGGCGCCATGGCCGGGACGGTGTCGGACTCCGGCCTGCCGAACCGGACAATCGCGCCGTCGCGGCCGGCCGCGCCGAGCGGCCAGCGGAAGCCCGGATGCAGCCCGCAGGCGTAAGGCGCAGGCTCGTCGCCCGGATTGGCGACCTCGATCGTGATCTCCAGCGCCTCGTCCGTCAGGCGGTATTCGAGCGCGAGCGCGAAGGCGAACGGATAGACCGCGCGCGTCCGTTCGCTGTCTCTGAGCGTCATCCGGACGGAGTCCGGGCCGGACGCCTCGACCCCAAAGGTCTCGAACCGGGCAAAGCCGTGCAGGCCGAGGGCGTATTGCCGGCCGCCGACGCGGGCGCCGTCGCGCGTCCAGCCGACGACCGGGTAGAGGATCGGGCTGATCTCGCCCCAGATCGCGGGATCGCCGGGCCACAAGAGCTCGCGGCCGCCGACCGTCCAGCGGCGAGCCTCGGCGTCCGCGAGCGCGACGGTCGCGCGCGCCGGCCCGTGGGCGAGCACGACTTCAATCACAGCACGATTCCTTCGAACTCGACCGCGGAGACCAGCGCGTCCTTCATCCCCGGCGCGCAGGCGATGATCGGATTGCCCTTGGCCAGTCCCTCGCCGGCGAGGAACTGGCTGACATAGCCGCCGGCCTCCTGAACGAGCAGAATGGCCGCCAGGCAGTCCCAGGCGTTGATGTGATGCTCGATAAAGCCGTCGCGCCGCCCGGCCGCGACATACGCAATGCCGAGCGCCCCCGAGCCGGTGCGGAAGGGCGCGGCGCCCCACAGGGCGACGCGGCGAACGAGGTCCAGATATTTCGATGCGCCCGCCCGCATGTTCCATCCGACCTCGATGGTCGCATTGGCGAGCGACGTCGCCTCGGAGGGCTTGATCGGCGCTCCGTTGACAAAGGCGCCGCCGCCCCGACGGGCGGAGAACAGCTCGTCCTGCATCGGATCGTAAATCACCCCGACCTCGATCCTTCCCTCGAGCACGCAGGCGATCGACACGCAGAAATGGCCGACGCCGCGGGCGAAATTGGCCGTGCCGTCGATCGGATCGACCACCCACACGGCCCCGCCCTGGGGCGTCGGGCGGCCCGAGGTCTCCTCGCCGATGAAGCCGTCGAGCGGAAACGCCTCGATCAGGCGAGCCGCGATCAGGTCCTCGGTCTCGCCATCGACCTCGGTCAGATAATCTTGCGGACCCTTGAATCCCACGGTGAAGGAGGACTCCCGAAATCGCCGGCGGACAAGCGCGCCGGCCTCGCGCGCCACGGCCTGAGCGGCGAGCAGGCGCAACTGCATCGGATTGGCGGATTTCATTGTTTGTCCCTCAAAAGTGACTGTAGGAGCCCTGGGCGAAGGTCATCGTCCCGCCGCCGCGCGCGACGAAGCGCGGCGGGTCGTTTCCCTCGACCGCTTCGCCGAAGCCGGCGATCGGGACGCCGGCCGCGGCGGCGGCCGCCTCGAAGCCGTCCGCGTTCCCCGGGGGAACGGAGGCGATGATCTCGTAATCGTCGCCGCCGGTGAGCGCGACCGCCAAAAGGTCCGGATCGACGGCGATCGCAGCCCGCGCTGACTGCGACAGCGGCAGGCGGTCGACATCGACGCGGGCGCTGGCCCCGGAGACCCGAAGCATCTTGGTCAGGTCGCCGACAAAGCCGTCGGAAACGTCCATGCCGCCGTTAGCATAAGCCGCCATCGCCTGCGCCAGCGCGACGCGGGGCTGCGGCTCGAGATAGCGGCTGACCAGAAAGTCCCGCTCGGACGGAGGAAGGTCCGGCCCGCGCCCCTGGCGGACCCGGAGACCGATCGCCGCGTCGCCAATCGTTCCGGTGACATAGAGCCGGTCGCCTGGCCGGACGCCGGTCCGCGCCGCCATGCGCCCGCAAGGGACGGCGCCGAAGGCGGCGATCGACAGCGTGAGCGGCCCCGGCGTCTTGACCGTGTCGCCGCCGGCGAGCGGACAGCCGTAAGCGGCGCCGTCGTCGCCGAGGGCGGCGGCGAAGGCGGCGAGCCAGGCCTCGGTCCAGTCGGGCGGCAACGCGAGCGACAGGAGAAAGCCGAGCGGCCGCGCCCCCTTGGCGGCGAGGTCGGAGAGGTTCACCCGCAACGCCTTGCGGGCGATGGAGGCGGGCGGATCGTCGGCGAAGAAATGCACCCCGGCCACCAGCGCGTCGGTCGTCAGCACGAAATCGCACCCCGCCGGCGGGGTCAGAAGCGCGGCGTCGTCCGTGAGACCGAGCGCCGCAGGGCCGGCTGAAGGCGCAAAAAAACGCGCGATGAGTTCGTCTTCGCTCAACCGGCGGGACATGGCGCGGGGCATCCCGATGAAAGCTCTGAGGCCGGTCGGCCGGCTGCGGCCGTGTTAAACCATTTGCCGCCCGCTGTCGCGTTTGGCCCGCGCTTCCCGCCTTCGCCGCTTGCCTCTTACATTACGCCCGGCCCCGGCGCGAGGATCGCCGCGGCGAGGAGGGCGACCGCCGCCGTCGAGGCGACCGAGCGATAGATGTGGCGTCGCTCCCAGCGGTCCAGGAGCGCCGTCCGCTCGGCGGCGTGGGTCTCGTCCGCCAACCAGTCCTTGTTCATCGGGACGATGAGCACCCAGTAAAGCAAGTGCGCGGCCGCTTCCGCGGCGAGGGCGAGCGCGATCAGCCAGAACTCGGGCGTCGACCGGACGACAGACGCGAGCAGGGCGCTGAGCGCCAGGATGGCAAGCGGCTCGGCGAGCCCCTCGAAGGTGAAACCCGGATAGTAAAATCCCCGGACAGCCACGTAGCGCTCGCGCGAAAGCCGCACGTCGCCGCGGACGTCGTGGACGCCCGCAAGCGGCGACACGATCGTCACCGACGCCAGGACAAGCGTTGCGGACGTCAGAATCACGGGCATGGTCGGCGAGCCTCCGGGAAAGGCGCGGCGGCGACGGCCGCCTTTCACCCGGACGACAAACGATCGAGCGCCGTCCAGGTTCCCGGTTGGGCTTGGCTTTGTCCTGGCTGGACGGCGGCGTCTCAGCGCCTGCAGAGAGGAGGGCGGCGTCCCGCCGCCCTCCTGGCGCGCGAGACGCGCGCCGTCCGGCTTACTTCGTGGCCACCGGCGCCAGTGCGACGGCGGCCTCCGCCGTCAACGAGAGGAACGTCAGCGTCTCCTGAAGGTAGAGGCGCACGACCTCGTCAGTGTGGCTCAGATAGCCGATCGATATGTCCTGGCCGATGTGCAGGTCGAAATCGCCGCCGCGAGTCGTGAGCACATAAGCGCCGGCAATGGCCGGGGCCCAGATAATCTCGTCTTTGACCAGCTCTTTGACATGCTCCAGCACGGGGTAGCCGTTGTCGTTGGTCTCGGCGAGGGCGGTGTAGGCGTCGGCGCCGAGCAGGACGGAATACGGCCCATTGACGCCGACCAGACGAAGTTGACCCAACGCCTGGGCGATCGCCACCGGATACTGACGCACGTCGGCCGGCAGCGTCACGATTGGGTTGCTGGTCGCCTGCCGGATGCCGACGATGTCGCCCGCGGGATAGCCTTCGAAGATAGCGCGGTCTTCGGCATAGGCGATTGTCTGCGCGGCGTCCTTCGCCGGTTGCCAGTCGGAGTCGTCCGCGCCCCGCTCCACGTCGTCGATCTGCTGGCGATCGAGTTCGAACGGGACGCGGAACTCGACCAGCGCCTTCGCTTCGCGTTGCCGCGCGAGAACGCTCCCGCCGGGCGAGGCGATCGACTTCAGGTGGCCGGTGCCGACCGCCGAAAGGCCGACGCCCGCCGGCCCGTGGACGTCCACCACGCGCCGGGCGGCGAGGTAGCGCTTCAGGGTGCGCGTCGTCTCCTCCTCGATGCCCGCCCAGGCTGCATCGGAAATCGGGGCGAGCTCACGGTGAAGATTATTCATGCCGGATGTCTCCTTTGAGCGAGCCGATTCCCAGCGAACCATCGAGCTCGGCGGTTGCGGGCGGCGCAGATTCGGCCGTCGACGGGCCGGCGGGCGGCGCCGAGGCGGGCGCGTCGGCGGTCACGGCGTCGAGGAAGGTCGCGGACGGCGCGAAAAATAGGGTTCCCGTCGCCGCCCGGCTGAAGTCGAGCAGGCGATCGTAATTGCCGGGCGGCCGGCCGACGAACATGTTCTCGATCATCTGCTCGGTCACCCGCGGCGTCCGGCAATAGCCGATGAAGTAGGTGCCGAATTCGCCGGCGCCGGCTTGGCCGAACGGCATGTTCGCCCGCAGGATCTGGAGCTCCTGTCCATTTTCGGTGATCGTGGTCAGCGCATTGTGCGCCGAGGTCGGCTTGATCGAGTTGTCGAGCTCGATATCGGCAAGTTTGGTCCGGCCGATGATGCGCTCCTGCGCCTCGTTGGGCAGAGCGTTCCAGCCGCTGAGGTCATGGAGATATTTCTGCACGATTACGTAGCTGCCGCCGGCGAAGGCGGGATCCTCCGCGCCGACGATGGCGGCTTCGGTCATTTCCAGGCCGCGCGGATTCTCGGTGCCGTCGACGAACCCGAGCAGGTCGCGGTCGTCGAAATAGCGAAAGCCGTGCACCTCGTCGACGGCCGCGACCGCGTCGCCGAGCCGCGCCATGATCTGCGACGCCATTTCGAAGCAGAGGTCCATCCGCCGGGCTCGGATATGGAACAAGAGATCCCCGGGAGTCGAGACCGCATGTCGCGACCCGGCCCGGATCTCCCGGAAGGGATGCAGTTCCGCGGGCCGCGGGTCGCCGAACAGCCGGTCCCAGGCCTCGGACCCGATGCCCATCACGCAACAGAATCCGGCTTCGACGTCGCGAAATTCAATCGCGCGAACCAGCGCCGAAAAGTCGGCGCAAAACGACCGCACGGCTGCGTCATTCTCGGCGCCCGGCTTGATCGTGACGACCAGAAAGATCGCCGCGCGGGTAAGCGGGGTCGTTACGGGCTGCGCAACAGCCTCGGCGTCGGTATCGGAAGTCGCGGGGGTCATCGCCTCTCCTGCCCGCGCTTTTGATGTTGCAAGCGCGCCCAGTGGTCAAGCCTAATCTTGTTGCGCGATTGTCGCGCCGCCGCCCTCCTGCGAGCCGCCGCGGAGCCGGTCGAACAGGCGACGCGCCGACGGCAGTCGGGCGCGCCCAAGCGGACGCCGAACCCGGTTGCGCTTCCCCGTCCCCTTCCCTAAACCACGCCGCACTGTTTTGACCGAAGGACCCCCCGGCGTGAGCGACGCGTTTCAGCCCCAATCCGACTTCCTGCGCGTGATGCAGGAGCGCGGCTATGTCCACCAGTGCTCGGACCTCCAGGGCCTCGATGACAAGGCGCGCTCGGGCGACCTCGTCGCCTACATCGGCTTCGACTGCACGGCGGCGTCGCTGCATGTCGGCTCGCTGGTCCAGATCATGATGCTGCACTGGCTGCAGGAGACCGGCGGCAAGCCGATAGCGCTGATGGGCGGCGGCACGACCAGGGTTGGCGACCCGTCCGGCAAGGACGAGAGCCGCAAGCTCCTGACCGTCGAGGCGATCGAGGCGAACAAGGCGGGCATCAAACAGGCCTTCGGCCATTTCATCCGCTTCGGCGAGGGCAAGACCGACGCCATCATGCCGGACAACGCCGAGTGGCTGGCGAAGCTCAATTACATCGATTTCCTGCGCAAGGTCGGCCGGCATTTCTCGGTCAACCGGATGCTGGCGATGGATTTCGGTGAAGTTGAGACTCGAGCGCGAGCACGAGCTCAGCTTCCTCGAATTCAACTACATGTGCCTGCAAGCCTACGACTTCACCGAGCTCTACAAGCGCCATGGCGTGACGCTGCAGATGGGCGGCTCGGACCAGTGGGGCAATATCGTGACCGGCCTCGACCTCGGCCGGAGAATGGGGCTCCCGCAGTTCTACGCGCTGACCTCGCCGCTGATCACCAACGCGGCGGGCGCGAAGATGGGCAAGACCGCGGCGGGCGCGGTCTGGCTCGACGCCTCGCTGCTGAGCCCCTATGACTACTGGCAATTCTGGCGCAACACCGAGGACGGCGACGTCGGGCGCTTCCTGCGCCTCTTCACGCTCCTGCCGCTCGACGAGATCGCGAGGCTCGAAGCGCTCGCAGGCGCGGAGATCAATGAGGCGAAGAAGGCGCTCGCGAACGCCGCGACCACGATGCTGCATGGGAGCGCCGCCGCCGAAGAGGCGGCCGAAACGGCGCGCAAGACCTTCGAGGAAGGGGCGCTCGCCGCGAGCCTGCCGACCGTCGACGTGCCGGGCGCCGAGTTCGACGCCGGCCTCGGCGCCCTCTCCGCCTTCGTCCGCGCCGGCCTCGTCGCCTCGACCGGCGAGGCGCGCCGGCAGATCCACGGCGGCGGCCTGAGGGTCAACGACGAGGCGCTCGGCGACGAAAAGGCCGTCATCACCCGCGACGCCTTGCAGACCGGCGGCGTGGTGAAGCTGTCGCTCGGCCGCAAGAAGCACGTGCTGCTGAGGGCGGTTTAGGGCTGTAGGGCGCGCTTGCTGAGCGATTCGGTTTCCCTGCTAGCAGGGAATTTTTGTGCGCCGCGGTCGGCGCTCTGTTCCAGAAAGCCATGCAATTGCATGGCGTTGCTGGCTTTTCAACCCGCCGGTTGCGGGCTGGAGCGGGCGGGGAACAGGGAATTTCAAACGACCGGATCAGGGAATTATCAGGCGCTTTCGGAGCGGATCAGGGAAAGAACAGGCGGCCGAAAACGAGGCCGCCAACCGGACGCGGCCGGGTTGTAACGGGCGGCCAGGAGCCCTTCCCCCGCGGGTGGAAGAGCCTGTCCCCGGCTCTGCCTGACGAAGACGTCATCGACGGCGCGGCGGAGTCACGGCGACTAACGGACGGGCGGCGTCTTGCCGCCCGCCTGGCGCGCGGGACGCGCGCCGCCCGTCTGGCCGCCCTCGGGAAGGACGGGCGGCGTCTCGCCGCCCTTTCAAACGCGCGGCGTCTCGCCCGCCTCGCGCGCGAGACGCGCGCCCTCCGATTCGCGCCACCATGCGCTGCCGAAGCGCCAATGGGCGGCCTTTGCCGCCAGTCCCGCTCTGACCGGGTTATCCTCGATGTAGGCGACCGTCGTCCCGAAATGCCTTTCGTCGCGAAGGAAGCGATCGAAATACTCGAGCTGCCAGACCTGACCGGTGGCGCCACGATGGCGGTTGATCGCTTTGGCCGTCCACGACTTCCACCCTTGCACGATATCCGCCAGCCGATGCCCCGCCTTCGGCGCGATCAGCGCATGTACATGGTTCGGCATGACGACCCAGGAAAAGAGTTCGTAGCTGGTCCCGGCGCCGCGCAGCAGCGCGGTCTCTACGATTTCGGCAAGTTCGGGATTGCGCAGAAGGCACGCGCGGTGACCGGAGTCCAGCGCCGCGGCGAGCCGTCCGCGATGCGCGACGGAGGCCTCATCTTTCCGGGCCGCAACGATACTGCGCGGCAGCGCATCGGCAATCCGGAAGGTAATCGCCTGCACCACCTCGGCGGAATCGAAATGTGGCAGCGCGCGCGGCACGTGCCAGCCTTTGTGCTCCCGGAGCGGCGGCGTCTCGCCGCTATCTTGGTGCGCCTCGTTATCCGACATTGATTCCGACCGTTCTCTTCGGAACGGCGGCGTCTCGCCGCTGTGTTGGCGCGCGAGACGCGCGCCCTCCGTCAGGCCGGCCGTGCCCCGGTGTGGATGATCGTGCCGACGTGCTCGCCGCGCAGCGCGGCGGTGAGCCGGCCGGGTTGAAGCCCGTTGACGAGTTGCACGCGCTCGATGTGGCGCGCCGTCGCCATGACCTCGAGGAGCGCGCGGTCGAACGGCAGCGTGCCCTGCGACCTCGCAAGCTCAGCCGCGCTCGTCTCGCCGATAAGCTTCGCCTTCTCTCCCTCGAGGCCATTCGGATCCGCGTCGTAGACGCCGTCCACATCCTCCACGATCGTCAGGCCGGCGGCGCCGAGCGCGTCGGCGAGCAGGAAAGCGCCGGTATCGGCCCTATGGGGCGGAATGCGCGACGTCGGGAACTCGTGATGGTGAAATGGCGGAAAGGCGCTGCCGACGACGGCGCGAGCCGCCGAGAGATGGATTGCAAGCCGGCTGGAGATGGTGTCGTGTTCCACATAAGACACGCCGTCCGCCGAGAGGAGCGATGCGAGAATGTGGCCGTTCTGACCGGCTTCGCTGGCGGCAAGCGGCGCGAGCGACCCGACCGGCAGGCCGAGGTCGAGACCGACGCTGTAGACGTGGCGGGCGCGAATTCCGGCGCCTGTCAGGATCAAGAGGCGATGCTCGGGCAGGAGCTTGCGCAGCTCCTCGACGATCGGCAGGATCGCTTCGGGACCGCGATCCATGATCGAGCGGCCGCCGATCTTCACGACCTGAACCCAGGGAAGGAGCCGGATCGGCCGGCCGCCAGCGACGGGACGCGTCAGGTCGGCGTCGAGCAGGGTCTGGTGGGCGAGCGGCGAAACGACATGCTTGGCAGCGTTGGCGTCGGGCATGGCGCGCTCCTCAGTTGGCAGTGATGATGGTGCCGACATGCTCGCCGTTGAGCGCGCGCGTCAGGGCGCCCGGGAGAAGGCCGTTCACCACCTGCACTTCGTGGATGTGGCGCGCAGCCTTGAGCAGGTCGAGCATCGGGAACTCGAGGATCGAATCGTGCAGCCCCTGCGCCTTCATCTCGTCGACCGAGATTTTGGCGATGAACTTGGCGTTTTTCGACGTCTTCGGGTTGGCGTCATAAAGGCCGTCCTCGTCCTTGACGAAGATCATCGCCTTGCAGCCGAACTGCTCGGCGACGAGGAAGCAACCGGCGTCGGTGCGGTAGGGCGGAATGACGCCCTCGGCAGCAGGCGGGGTCCACAGGCCGTAGGGCGGCATGCCGCTGAACACGACGGCGTTCACTTCGGCCAGGTAGAGCGGCACCGCCGAAAGCCCGGCACTGCTGACCGCCGAGATCCCGTGCTTGGCGAGGAGCTGGCCCAGCATCGCGGCGTTCTGGTCGGCGACCGAGGCGCCAAGCTGCGACAGCACGCCGGCCGGCAGGTTGAGCCTGGCCGCGATCGAATAGAGATGCCTGGCGCGGGTGCCGGCCCCGGTGCCGATCAGGAGCTTGTGCGCATTGCGGGCTAAAACGATCTCGTCGACCAGCGGATAGACGGCGGCGCGGCCGCGATCGATCACGCTCTGGCCGCCGATCTTGATCACGGTCGCGTCCGGCAGGATGCGGAAGTCGGGCGCCGCCTCGGCCGCCGCCAAAAGCTCGGGATCGGTCAGCGATCGCTGCATGAGGAGCGCTTCGAGCTCCGTCGTCGTTTCGGCCATGACAGTCTCCATCCCGTCGCCTGCTGCATGCCCTTTTCGGCGACGGCCCGCAAGTCGCTTAACCCGCGCCAGGCGGCGATCTACTCGCCCCGGCCCGGCCCGAGCGCGACCGTCTTCACCTGCACGAAGACCGGCGCGTCCGCCGACAGCCCGAGCTGATCCCAGGACTTGCGCGTGAGCCTCGAAAGGAGGCGCACGCCCTGACCGTCCACGCCGAGCGCCACGACGGCGACGAGTTCGCTCGCATCGACCGGCGAAACCGAGACGATCCGCCCCGGCGCAATGTTGAGGATCGAGCTCGGCCCCGGATGCTCGCGGGCGAGGCTGACGTCGCCGGCGATAACTCGAACGCGCCGCATCTCGCCGACCGGCGCCGGGCCCCCCGACACCGTGAACCGACCGCCGGGAACGCTGACGGTGACGAGGTTGTACGTTGCATCATAGGCGGAGACGCAGGCTTCGAGCGTGACAGCGGCGTCGCGCGCCATCGCCAGCGGCAGCGACGGGTCGCTCTGCAGCTTGGCGAGGGGCCCGGTGGCGAGCACGTGGCCCTTTTCCATCAGCACGACCTGATCGGCAAGCCGCTCGACCTCGGCAATGTCGTGGGTGATGTAGACGATCGGCAGCGACAGGCGGTCGCGCAGCCGCTCGAGGAACGGCAGGATCTCGCCCTTGGTGACGCGGTCGAGCGCAGAGAGCGGCTCGTCCATCAGCAGGAGCTTTGGTTGCGACAGGAGCGCCCGCCCGATCGCCACGCGCTGGCGCTCGCCGCCGGAAAGGTTGCGCGGCGAACGGTCGAGCATCGGGGTCACGCCAAGCAGGTCCGTGACCTCGTCGAAGGCGATCATGTGCGCGCCGTCGCCGCTGTAGGCGCGGTCGCTGACCGCGCGGCCGCGGTCAACGACCGCGGCTACAGAGTGGCGGGGCGCGCCGAACAGCAGGTTCTTCCGCACCGACAGGTGCGGAAACAGGCTCGTTTCCTGAAAGACATAGCCAAGCGGCCGCTTGTGGGTCGGCAGGAACGTGCCGTCGCGGTCCTGCCAGACCTCGCTGTCGATCTCGCAGACGCCATCGGCAAGCCGATTCAGGCCTGCGATGCAGCGCAGCACCGTGGTCTTGCCGCAGCCCGACGGACCGAACAGCGCGGTGACGCCTTTTGAAGGCGCAGTGAAGCCGGCGTCGAGCACGAACTTGCCGAGCGTCCCCCGGAACTCGGCGCGGATCGCGTGGGCATTCGTCCCTGGATCCTGGCTCATCCGCGCATCCGGGCGAAGCGCTTTTCAATCGAGGTCATCGACAGGATCACGACGAAGGCGAAGACAACCATGCCGCCGGCGAGGATGTTGGCCTCGCGCCACTGCATCGTCTCCACATAGTCGAAAATGGCGGTCGACATGACTTTGGTCTGGCCGGGGATGGCGCCGCCGATCATCAGCACCACGCCGAATTCGCCGACCGTATGGGCGAAGCCGAGCACGGCGCCGCTGAGCAGGCCCGGGCTCGCGAGCGGCAGCGCCACCGTCCAGAAGGCGCGCATGGGGGAAGCCCGCAGCGTCGCCGCCACCTCCATCGGGCGGTCGCCGATTGCAGCGAAGGCGTTGCGGATCGGCTGCACCACGAAGGGCATCCCGGCGACGATCGAGCCGATGACCAGGCCCCAGAAGGTGAAGGCGAGCGTCCGCGCGCCCCAAAGGCTGGCGATCACCCCACCGGGCCCGGAGGGCCCAAGCGCAATCAGCAGGTAAAAGCCAAGCACGGTCGGCGGCAGGACCATCGGCAGCGAGACGACCGCCGCCACGATTTCCTTCCACGCCGCCTTCGAGCGCGCCAGCCACCAGGCGAGCGGCGTGGCGACGACAAGCAGCGCCAGCGTCGTGGTCGTCGCCAGTTCGAGCGTCAGCTTGACCGGGTCCCAAAGGGCGGCGAACGCGTCCACAATCGGGCTAATCGAGTGCGTAACCGAATTTTTCGATGATTGCGCGCGCCTCGGGGCCTTTCAGGAACTCGAGGAACGCCTTCGACGCGTCGTCATTCTCGCCCTTCTTCAGGAGCACCGCGTCCTGGCGAATCGGCGTATAGAGCGCCTGTGGCACGATCCAGCTCGTCCCACCCTCAGAGGACTTGGTCTGCGACAGGGCGACGAAGCCGAGCTCCGCGTTCTTCGTGTCGACGAACTGGAAGGCTTGGCCGATGCTCGCGCCCTGGACAATCTTCGGCTGGATCGCATCGTAGACGCCAAGCGCCTTCATCGCCTCGATCGCCGCCGCCCCGTACGGAGCGGACGCAGGATTGGCGATCGACAGTTTTCCGAATTTGCCGGCTTTGAGGGTCGCCTCGCCGTCGGTCACGTCGACCACCCTGCTCCACAGCACGAGCTTGCCGATCGCATAGGTGAAGACGCTTCCGGGCACGCCTAAGCCCTGCTCGACCGCGGCCTTGGGACGCTCGGCGTCAGCGGACAGAAACACCTTATAGGGCGCGTCGTGCTGGATCTGGGTCAAGAAGCCGCCCGAGGCGCCGAAACTCAACACCGCCTCGTGTCCGGTCTTCTCCTTGAACAGGGCGGCGATCTCCTTCGCCGGTTCGGTGAAATTGGCGGCGACCGCGACATTCGTCTGCGCCGCCTCGACGGGCGCTGTGACCACTCCGAGCAAGAGGCAGAAGGCGGTCGCAATTGTTTTCAATGCCATGGTACCCCCACTTTCCCGACAACGGGTTTCGTTCCCTATCATCGAATACATCGGGCCCGGAGCCAAGGGACTTGCGCCAAGCCTGTCGACGATCGCGCTCGCAAGCGATCTCTGAATGAATCTCAGAAACGATGATCGCCTCGAGGGTCCAGCAACGGACTTTCTCCGACAAGAGCCCGCGGTCGTTTTCATCAGCCTGAAAGAGTTCGTCCGACACCACGAGATGTAGCAACAAGCTTACATTGCGCCACGCATGGCGCCTCGGAGTGCAGCGCGCACGAGCGCTTGCAGCCTGGAGCCAGCGAAACAGTTTTATTCTCGACAATCTGTCGCTTTTGGTGTAACGTTCCTGGCCTTGCGGATTTGATTCTAGTGGGTCGCTTCAACAAAATCGCAGGGCGGCGACATCCCCTCTCCCTTGTGGGGGAGGGTTAGGGCGGGGGGTCGCGCGGTCCGTCGTCGTGAAGAGCGAGGCCCTTTCTTCGCGGCGTCGGCGCGACGCCCGATCCCTGCCTTCCCCCACAAGGGGGGAAGGAGAACGCCTTCAATTTGACCGACGCGCATCACTAGAAGCAGAAACTCAAATGACCAGATTTTTGTCACTCGCGTTCGCCATCGGCGTCGCCGCGGCGACGCCGATGGCCGCCTTCGCCCAGACGATGGTCAACCCGCTCCATTCCCACCATCCGCAGCGACGCGCCGTCCAACCACCCGTTCCGGCGCAGACGCCGCAATCCGCGGGATCGATGTTCAAGCCCTATGCCCATCCCGGAGACGGCGACGACGACGGGATCAGCCGCGACCCCGACGACTGCATGAAGGGTTGCATCGGCGGAAACCCCGGCTGAGCGTCAGAACCGAATCCGAAGGCCGGCGGTCGGGGCGATATTTTGGGTGTGTTCAAAGCCGCTCGCGACGCCGCCGTAGACGGTCGACACCAGAAGGCCGGCGTAAAGGCTGACGCGCGGGAGCGGCCGGTACTCGGCCAGAAAGGAATAGGACCAGCGGCCGCCTGAGCATCGAGTGCTGCTCGTTGCCGACCCTGAGCCGGTGCAGACCGCAGGTCCTGCCAGAAAATTGCTCTGGGATTCCGAGTAGAGGCCCACGGCGAGGTCGAGATTGGACCACACCGCATAGCGCAGTCCGGTCCAGACGGTGTCGAGAACGCGCGGGACAATGTAGGTGTTGACCGTGACGTAACCGGGCGGAACGCTGACGCCTTCCGCGATCGAAGGGACGCCATAGGGGTAATAGGGATTGCTCGGGTTGACCGTGACCGAGTGAATGTACCCCAGGTAAAACTTGAATTTGTCCCATTCATAGCGGCCGAGCAGTTCGATGCCGCCGGTGTTCACCGCGGTCGCCCGAACAATGTCGTACGGATTGTAGCCGACGGGCAGGGTCGCGCCGGCGAAACTCGCGAACGCCAACGCGTTCTTCGCGTATCCGGCGATCGCGTCGAACGAGAAGCCTCTGAAATCTGTTCCGATCTGCGCCTGATATTGCTCGGTCGCCGCGTTGTCCTGGTCGTAGCCGCCCACCTGCGCCTGCGCTGCGGCGCGAACGCCCTGATAAGTCAGTCGATAGGTAAACCCCGTGTTGATGCGGGAGGTCGCGCTGGCGCCGAAGGTCGCGTAAAGCGCGCTGAAGCCGAGCTGGGAAAAGGCGACCGACGCCACGGGGTCGTACGCGCTGAGCGCCGACTGCGACAGCAATTGGATTCTCCCGAACGTCAGGGTTCCGAGCGTCGGATTGCTCAGGCCGATGAACGCTTGGCCGTTGTCCCATGTGCCGGCGCGTGCGGAATCAAAGGCGGTCCTCTGGTTGGGAGCCGTGTAGAGATTGTTGTCGGCCTGTGATTGCGGCCCGTTGACGAGGTGAAGGGTGAAGGGATTGAAGCCGGCCTCCACGGCGCCGACGATCTCCCAGTCGTCGCCGATTTTCTGCGACAAGCGGACGCCGATGGTCGAAGTGCTCAGCGCATTTGCCGACCATAGCCAATGGGTGTCGCCGCTGTTTCTCTGGATGGCGTAGTTCGGCTTGTCCGCGTATGCCCCGACCCGCGTGCCCCATTCCTCATAGCCGTAGCCGCCGTCGAGCGTGCCGTAGAGGGTAAACGGCCCGTAACGCAGAGGACAATCCCGAACCGAGGACTTCAGATAGTCCCACAAACTGCTGAAGCAGGAGGGTTTGGAAGGCTCCACCTCCGGCGATTTCGTGGTGGGGAGGTCAGCTGCCCGCGCCAAAGACGTCAGGGCGACGGCGAGCAGAAAGGGTCCCCAAAGGCATTTCGACATCGAGACTCCGCCATGCTCCGACTCGATATAAATGGTGCAATATTTCGGCAGCTTTGCCGGCCTTGACCTTCCGGTCAAGCCAAGCCTGATGGTCTGGCTGCGCTTTGGCGGGCTCAATGCTCGCCGCCGTCAAAGGCCCCGGAGCGTAGCGACCGGCGGACGCTCTTCAGTCACCCCACGTTTTTACCCGCGCCTTGCTCGTCATCCGCGTTGAGGCATACAGTCGACGCAATCGCCGCGACTTCCATCGTACTGGTCGGACGCGGCCAATCCGCAAGTGTTCAGAACGGGGGATCCGATGAAAATCAGCGCGCGCAACCAGATCGGCGGTACGATCAGGGCGATCCACAAGGGCGCGACGACCGCCCATGTCGAGATCGACATCGGCGGCGGCACGGTGCTGACCGCCTCGATCACCAACGAGGCCGTCGATCAGCTCAAGCTCGCCACGGGCCAGAGGGCCTACGCCGTGATCAAGGCCTCCGACGTGATGGTCGGCATCGAGTAGAGCGCCATTGCTCCTGCCCGGAATCAGTCGCGCGCCGTCTGACGACAAATGGGACTTTTGAGAGATTGCCGCGCCCCCGGACTTTGCTCAGCGCAAATTCACGACGTATGAGTCACCTCGACGGTGACGTGCGACAGCGACCGGAAGCGGGCGAGTTGGCTCTTGTAATAATTGGCCTCTCGCGGGTGCGCCGTGACGACGGAGACAATCGCGCCGAGGTGACCCGGCCCCAAGCGCCACACGTGCAAATCGGCGAGTTGGTCGCCCTCGCTTTCGACGACGTGGCGCAGCTTGGCCGCCATACCCGAGTCGGGATTCATATCGAGCAGAATTGCGCCGGTGTCGCGGATCAGCCCGTATGACCAGCTCGCGATGACGCCAGCCCCGACGATGCCCGCGAGCGGGTCCATCCAGAGCCAGCCAAACGCGCGGGCGAGCATGAGTTCGACAATCACGAGCACCGATACTGCCGCGTCGGCGACGACGTGAATGATAGCCGCCCGCAGGTTGTTGTCGCGGCTGGCCGCGCCGTGCGCGTGCTCGTTGTCCTCGAAGGCAACCGGATAGGCGTCCTGCCCGATTTTCACGACGGCCGTGAAAGCGTGCGGCTCAGGGATTTCCGCGACCGACTCCAAATAGCCGTTCCGATCCGTCATCAGGAACACTTGCCGCGACCCGTCTGGACGGACGGTTTCAACCGTCGACGCTTGCGCTGTCGGAGCTTGGCCGGTTTGCGCGTGGAGACGGAAGCGTGGCGGCGCGCCGTCCTCGACCACTTCGAGGCGCACAACGCCGGAAGCGGTCGCGATCTCGTAGGACTCCTCGTGTTCGTCATGCTCGTGGCCATGACTATGCCCATGGTGATGGTCCCCGCCGCTGAGAAGCCATGCGCTGGCGATATTCACAGCCAAGCCGAGGCAGGCAATCGGAATCGCCTCCGCGAACTGGATTGGCACAGGCGCAAGGATGCGGCTGACCGACTCGTAGCCAATCAGCAGCGCGATCATGGCGAGGATGATGGCGCTGGTGAATCCGGCGAGGTCGCCGAGCTTGCCTGTGCCGAAGGTGAAATGCGGGTCGTTGGCGAACTTGCGCGCATAGCTATAGGCGAGCGCCGCGAGGAGGAGAGCGCCGGCATGCGTGCTCATATGCAGGCCGTCCGCGACGAGCGCAATCGAACCAAACGCAAGGCCGCCGACAATCTCTGTGATCATCATGGCCCCGCAGAGCCAGATCACCGCCCATGTCCTGCGCTCGCTTTTTTCGTGTCCCTCGCCGAGGAACACATGAGTGTGAAAAGCCGCCGCCGCGCCGCCGTTGCTTTCGAGCATGGCGATGCTCACTTCAGATAGGTGCGGACAACATCGAGCAGTTGCTCCGCCGCTTCGGGCTTCAATGCGTCTGGATATTTTTCGGCGTCGACGAGATGCGTCAGAACGTGATCCTCGACGACTTCGGCCATCAGACCGGCGATAGCGCCACGGGCGCCTGCGATCAGGTGCATCACCTTTTCGCAGTCGGCCTCGTCGTCGAGCGCGCGTTCAATCGCTTCGACTTGGCCCCGAATGCGCCGCACCCGAGCCAGCAGCTTGGTCTTCTCGCGAACGGTGTGCGTCATGGCGCCTTATTGCATACCCCCCTACCCTATATAAGGCCGATCAGATGACGCGTCTCCCAAAAATCATTCCGGGCGCATAAAGGACCGCTCTCCGCCCCGTTGCGACGTTGCGGCCCGGGACGCCAAGCGTTGGCTTTGCAGGCGCCGGCCGCGATCCATTCGCCGCTCCGTCGCGTCCGGCTCCCCGCCAGTCGCGCCCTCTTCCCCTCCCGCATCGTCCGCCAACCCGCCGCTGCATGCGCCTCGGCAGGGGGGCGGGCTTTCCCAAGGGAAGCGCTCGGACGGCGATTGGCGGGGCGAAATCGACCCGGCGCCAGCCTTCCGGTCGATCCAATGATGGGGCAGAGCACAAGGAGCGGACATGCATAGAAGGCGCGTTGGAGAGCGCGGTTCCAATGCAACTCGCGGCCCGCTTGAGCCAATAGCCAATACCGGCTATGGTGACTGCGGCTGAAGGCGGCAGCCCGCATGGCGCAAACGCAATCTCGAATGGGGAAAGACGCCATGAAGAAGGTACAGGCTGCGCTACGGACAGTCTCTGCTCTTTCCGATGGCCGGTTATCGGCGTTAGCGTTAGGCGGATGCGGCGCCAATGGCCTTCGCAATGCATTCGGCGCCTTGCGATGCCGTTCTGTCGCCAATCTGTAACTTTTCTGCTTGAGTGTACCCGTTGCTCGCGGCTCGCTCCACCGCGTCATGCCGGGTTGAACTTGGGGCCTAGCGAGGAGGAAGCGAAGCATGAAGTTGCCGACAAAGTCCGTTAAGATTTTGGCCGCTCTGCTGCCCGCAGGCATCCTGGGGATGTCCGCCGCGCTCGCTTCCACGGCGCCGTCCGCCGAGGCTGATCCTGCCGCCGCCAGCCAGGGCGCAGCGATCCGCCTCGCAGCCATCCGCGACGCGGTCTCGAGCGTCACCGACCAAGGCATCGCTGAGGACCCGATGGCGATGGACCAGAACAAGGACAACATGCGCGTCGCATGGTGGGGCAATCATCGTTGGGGAAATGGCGGCTGGCATCGCCGTCGTTGGGTAAACGGCGGCTGGCGAAACGGCGGCTGGCGAAACTGGCACAACGGCTGGCGCAACTGGTGAGCAACGACGCGCTCGTCTGTGAACTCAACGGGGTGATGGACACGGTGGTCGTGCAACCGACCCCGTTCTGCAACATCGCCTGCACCTATTGCTATCTGCCGGACCGCGACGCGAAGTCGGTGATCGCGGTCGACACCGTGAAGACGCTTTTCCGCAAGATCTTCGCCTCACCCTACGCCGCGCCGGAAATCACCATCATCTGGCATGCCGGCGAGCCGCTGGTCGTACCGGTGGCGTTTTATCGACAAGCTTTTGAGGCCATCGAGGCGCTGCGAACCGAGGCGATCGAAGTGCGCCATTCGTTCCAGACGAACGGAATGCTAATCACCAGCGAATGGTGCGATCTCTTCAAGCAGTATGAGGTCGGCGTCGGCGTCAGCATCGACGGTCCGAAGCCTCTCCACGACGCGCATCGCGTCACGCGATCCGGACGCGGCACGTTCGACAAGACGATGGGGGGCATTCGTTGCTTGCAACGCGAGGGCGTACCCTTCCACGTGATCACGGTGGTCGGCAAAGACCACCTCGACAATCCCGACAGGCTTATCGATTTCTACATCGAGAGCGGCATTGAGGATGTCTGCTTCAATGTCGAGGAGTTGGAGGGCGCGCACGTCTCGTCGCTGTTTGCGGCCTCGGATCTGCAGGCCCGCTACGCAAAGTTCCTCAAGCGCTTCTGGAGCCTTGCGCGAGGAACCGGAAAGTTCAATTTCATTCGTGAGATCGACGGCCTGCTGCCGCTCGTTTTCCGTCCAAACGAGTTGCTGATGCGCAATCAGCAGGTCATCCCCTTCGCGATGTTGAATGTCGACTGCCACGGCAACGTGTCGAGCTTTTCGCCCGAGCTGCTCGGCTACAAGCATCCCGCCTATAACGATTTCATCGTCGGCAACATCTTGACCGATGAGCTCGAGGACATGATGCAAAGCGGGGCGATGCAGGCGATGAGGCGCGACATCGAGGCCGGGGTGCAGGCCTGCCAGGCCGAGTGCGGCTATTTCTCGGTGTGCGGCGGCGGAGCGCCAGTCAACAAGCTTTCCGAGCGGGGCTCCTTCCGGGCGACGCGGACGTCCTATTGCGCCCTGGCGCAAATCGCCCCGGTCGACGTGATCCTGGCGGCGTTCGATCGGGTCGCGGACGATCCGGACGCCATTGCGGCGCTCGCCAAAGCGAGCTCCGCCGCGGCCCAATGGCCAGTGACTGCGGTCACTTAGAGCGGTTTTCGACCACGCTGAATCGTCATTGCGAGGAGCAAAGCGACGAAGCAATCCAGGGGATCGTAGATCGCCCGACGTTCTGCTGGATTGCTTCGCTTCGCTCGCAATGACGAGGGCCGGCGAAGCCCGCGCGCGAGCCGCATGCCCCCAGGCGCCGTCAGCGCGCGGGCGAACGCGCCGACGGCGATAGCGGCGCGGCCTCCGCCTCGCCGGATAAGCTCCTGCTCCCCGTGCCGTCGACTGCGCCCAGAATCTTGCGCAGGATGCCGGGGGCGATCGCCGACAGCGGATTGACCGTCAGTCTGGGGGCGTTCAGCGCCCCCTTGGCCCGGTAGGAGATGGCGAACAGACCCTCGTTCTGCCCGCCCCCGAGCAGGACGCCGAGCAGCGGGATCTTGCCGAGCAGCGTGTTGACCGAATAGGCCGGAATGAACGTGCCGGAAACGTCGATGGCGTTGTGGGCGAAATCGACCGTTCCCTCAGTCGTCAGGCCCATGTACGGGTTGTAGATGACGGCGTCCTTGATCTCGAGCGCGCCGGGCGAGCGGGCGAATGTGATCGTCGCCTTTTCGAAGCGCGCGAGTTGGGCGTCGACGGGGCGACTCGGGTCCGGCGACGGGGCGGCTGCGACAAGCTGCCGGAACGCCGGCTCATCGCGCAGGGCGAAATTGGTGACGGTGGCCTCGCCCGAGCTTGTCTCGCCGCCGGTCCGCAAGACAAGATCGAGATTGCCGCCCTCCATGCGGGTGTAGAGATCTGTGAATTTCGCCAGCGCGCCCGCGTCGCCCGCCGTCAGGCGCAGCAGTCCGTCCGAGCCGCGCCCGGCCGCGAGGCCCCCCTGTCCGAGGCGCCCTTTAAGGTAGGCCAATCGGTCGTCGCCATCGCGCCGCGAAAAATCGAGTTCGAGACCGCTGATCGACTGCCTGTTGGCACCGCTCACCGAGGCGATCTTCATGTCGAGGTCGAAGTCCTTGGCGCCCGCCTGCGCCGGCGACCCCTGCTCGGCGGCGGCCTTGATCATCGGCCGTGCGTCAAGCGCCGTTCCGCGAACGGTCGCCTTGACGCCGTTCGGCGTGTTGACCACCTCGGCCTGGACGCTGTCGCCCGGCGACAGCCGCGCCTGGGTGATCCGCGCGGATTGGATCGCGCCGTCCACAGCGACGTCCGCCGAGCCGCGCACCGAGACGGTACCGAAGTCGATGGCGAGGTTGCTGACTGATGCGCCGTCGGCCGAGGGTTTGATCTGGAACGTCGCTTTGCCCGGCTTGCCGGCCGCCTTCGCGAGTCCAGGAATCGGGTTGTCGACGCCGGCCGGCGTCAGATCGACTTCCACGTCGGCGCTGGCGCGGGAGAGCGGCGCCTTGAGCTTGATCGGCAGCGGCCCGGTGAGCCAGCCGACATTAAGCCCGCGTTTGGCGCGCGTGGCCTCTTCGAGCGTCGCGGTCAAAGTCGCTGAGCCGTCTTCGCCCGGCCCACGGAGGGCGTCGATATGGGCGGCCGAGCCAAACAGCTCCCCGTCCCCGCTCATCGAGAGCGTATCGCGGTCCGCCGCGAACGTCAGACTGCCCTGATCCAGCTTCTCCGGCCCGACGAACTTGTCGAGCGTCAGGTTCGACAGCGCGCCCGAGGCATGGAACTGGGAGTCCTCGGGCTTGGCGGTCTTGCCGAGCTTGAGATCGAGAGCCAGTTCGCCCTCGGCCTGGCCCTTGACCGTGGCGGGGTCGATCTGGACGCCGGCCTGCTTGCGCAAAGGCTCGCGGTTGAGCAGGTCGGCGAGCGAGTTGGCGGTTCCGGTGAGATGCGCCTTCGCCTGCGCGTCGATGATCGGGCGCGGCGATGTGTCCGGGATTTCGAACACGAGATTGTCGGCCAGGATGCGCCGGGTCGGCGTCAAGTCCATGGTGGCGCGGTCGGCCGCGACCCTGAAAACGTGGCCGGTGAACGATCCGGTCCCGGAGGCCGAGACCATCGGCGGCAGGCCCGGCAGGAGGTCGACGCCGACACCGTGGGTCGAGAACGTCCCGTGCACGCTGTCGGGCGCGACGGCGCGCTTGTGGTCCATGGCGTCGAGATCGTCGGCCGACCAGTTTGCGACCATCGCGCCCTCGAGCTTGCCGCCGTGCATGTTCTGCGAGGCCCAGTCGCGGACGTCCGGATTGACGAACTGCGGCCACAGCCGAATGGCGTCCTGCGTCACGCTCGGCCTGAGGTCGAGCCGCAGCTTGAGCGACTGACGCTGACCTTCCGGGGCGACTTCGGCGGAGAGCCCGCCGTCGAAGGTCGGTCCCTTCGCGGAAAGGTTATCGATGAAAAACCGCGACTCGCGCGGCAGGAATCTCATCTCGGCGACGATCGAATCGAGCGCAACCGGATTTTCGCCTTGCCGCTCCGGTCCGAAGCGGGCGTCCTTCGCCTCCAGCCTGGTGGTCCACGCCCCAGACGCGTCGGCGGGCGGCGCGACCCAGCCCGAAGCGCTCAAAGACGTTTCTCCGGCGAGAATGGCAAGCTTATTGATGTCCAGCCTTTTTTGGACATCGTCCCACGCCATGCCGCCGGACGCCTCATCCATCAGGAACGGCAGCGCGTCCGGATTGTTGATCCGAACGGTCCCGGCGCCCAGCGCGAACCGGCCCGACAGCGACTGGATCGCGCCGTCCGGCGCGAGCCGCGAGTCGAGCCTGAACGCGATCGGCCCTTCCGCGAACAGCGGCGGCGGCTTCTTGGCGAAGGTCTCGAGGTCGGCGAGGCTGATGTCGCGGGCTTCGAGCGCGAGCGTTGTCTGGCCGCCGACCCCGGCCCTCGCGGTGATTGTCCAGCGCCCTGCCGGTCCGGTGGCGGCGATCCGGGCTTCTCCTTCATCGCCGGCGCGATTGAAGTCGAGGTTGAAGTCCCGATAGGTCACCGAGCGTCCGAGCGCTTCGTTGTCGATCTCGAAGCGCGCGTTGGCGAGCGTCAGCCGGTCGAGCGCATGACCGGCGCCGGCCATCGCATCCGCGCCGGCCCGGATCAGGGTGGCTACGTTGAGGCTTTCGAGGCCGGAATCCTTGCTCGGCAAGGCGATCGGGGCGGCGGAATCGCTCCCCGCGGCGGCGATCGACAGCGATCCGTCAGCCGCCACCCGAAGCCGCAGATCGAGCTCGTCGAGTTCGACCCGGCGCACCTGGACGTCGCCGAGCAGGGCGGCGAACGGCGTCAGGCCGATCTTCCCGCGCGGCGCCGAGAGCACCGTGCGTCCCTCCCGGTCCAGAAGCCTCAGATTGCGGAAGCCCAGTCCGACGCCCCAGGAATCGTGCATGACATAGGTCGGACCAAGCTCGACGAGGTAGTCGCCGCCGACCCGCTCCTGCAGACCCGAGGCGACCCGGTCGTGCAGCCAGGTAAGATAGATCGGACCGGTGGACAGCCGGAACGCCAGGAGCGCAATGGCCGCGAGCGCGACGAGCCCCATGGCCTCGACGACATGGACGCAGACGTGCCGGACACGGCGTGCGCGCCCGGCGCCGCGACTGCGGGCGGGAAGGCGCGCGCCTTCGGCGGCGTCCACCATGCGCTGCATGGCGGCCTTTGCGCGCGCGCGGCGTCCGACCCAGAACCTGCTGACCAAACGACGACGATCCTCTCCTGGCGGCGCGGCCGGTTATAAGCGCCTTTGAGGCGGATTCGAGGGCGCCGCTTGGCCGGCTATCCCCAGGGCGGCGCCGACGCACGCTTGAAACGCTCCCGTCCGCGGGCCAACCTGATGGGCGCAACGGACGCGCCGTTGGCATTGAATCGACAATGAGACAAATCGAGGGCGACATGGCGAAAGAACTCGAAGAGGGCGATCCCGCCCCGGACTTCACGCTGCCAACCGACGGCGGCGGGGAGGCGCGGCTCGCGGAGCTCCAGGGCAAGCCCGTCGTCCTCTATTTCTACCCCAAGGACGACACCTCCGGCTGCACAGCCGAGGCGATCGCGTTCAGCGGGCTCAAGCCCGAATTCGACGACGCCGGGGCCGTCGTCATCGGCGTTTCGCCCGACAGCGCCGCCAGTCACGACAAGTTCAAGACCAAGCACCA
This sequence comes from uncultured Alphaproteobacteria bacterium, assembly GCA_963822215.1. Taxonomy (GTDB): domain Bacteria; phylum Pseudomonadota; class Alphaproteobacteria; order Rhizobiales; family Beijerinckiaceae; genus Roseiarcus. The sequence goes on along the minus strand of CAWGGX010000003.1, from coordinate 122,568 downwards.
ACTTTCGGTGGCGCTCGGCGCCGACCCTGGTCGCACGGCGATCGAGGCCTACGGGGTATGGAAGGAAAAGAGCATGTACGGGCGCAAGTATTTCGGCGTCGAGCGCTCGACCTTCCTGATCGGAAGGGACGGCCGGATCGCCAGGATCTGGCGCAAGGTCAAGGTGCCAAAACACGCCGAGGCGGTGCTGGCGGCCGTGAAGGCGCTGTAGCGCGCCCGATCTGACCGGAGCGGCCCGCGCGTCGGCACGGGCCGCGTTCCTTTGGTCGATGTTAACCCTAATGCTCGTCTATGGGGCCGAAGTCGCCTGATTCGCTTAAGGCGACGGAGCGCCGACGAATGACGTTGCCGGGGTACGGTAGTGGGCTCGGCTTGCCGGCCACGCATTATTTTATTTCGATCTCGCGCGGCGACGCCATTCGCACCGCCATGCTGGCCCCCGCGGCGTTCTGGACGCTCGTCGCCCTTCTGCCCGCTTCGCTCGGCTTCGGCCTCGCCGGCGCCTTCGAACTCGCATCCGCCGACCGATTCCCGGGCGTCGTCGCGTTGCCCGTCGCCCGGACCGATCCCACCCCGCGGACGGAACAGACTGCGGGCCGGGCCGCGGCAGAGACCGATGCGCTCGAAGCGCGCCTCAGGGGCGTCGTCGACCGACAGATCAGCCTCGAGAAGCGCGCCGCCGTTGTCGGCGCGCTGGCGGAGGAAGCCGCGCGCGACGCGGCGCGACGGTCGGCCGCTCGTTCCGCGCCGGATGCGGTCGGCGCCATCCAGAGCCTTGCGCCGAAGACCTTGGGCTCGCCCACCGCCGCGGACGCGCCGGATTTCGGCGCGGCGCGCGCATACGCCCCCTCTGCGCCCGGACTTCCCACACGGCCCGCGCAGCCCCGTCCGCCCGCCAATACGCTCGGCCGCCTGGACAGCGCGCCCGCGCCGCGCTTCGGGACCCTGGCGGCGAACCCCAATCTCGATCCCTCCACCCGCCTCGCCTTCGTCGATCGCTCCCTCAACCGGATCGAGAGCGGCCAGATGAGGGCGCTCGCCGCCGTCGACCGCGTCGCGACCGAAGCCGCTGACCGCGATACGGCGATCCTCGCCGACGTCGGGCTCGACGCCGCAAAGCTCGCGGCGCACGGTCCGACGTCCAATGTCGGCGGCCCGTTCGTCCCGGTCCCGGTCGACGGCGGCCCCGCCGCATCCGCTTTCGATCGCGCGGTGGCGCGCGCCTCCCGCGACGTCGCGTTCGCCGCCAAGCTCCGGGCGCTGATGCCCTATGTGCCGCTGGGCGAACCGCTCGCGGGCGAACCGCGCGTCGCCTCCCCGTTCGGCTACCGTGTCGATCCGTTTCTCGGCCGCCCCGCCCTCCATACGGGCGTCGATCTCGTCGAGCCCTATGGCGCCGAGATCCGCGCGACCGGCGCCGGCCAGGTGGTGCATGCAGGGCCGATGGGCGGTTATGGCCTCATGGTCGAGATCGACCACGGCGACGGCCTGACCAGCCGCTACGCCCATCTGTCCGACGTCCTGGTTGGCGAAGGCGATGCGGTCGAACAGGGCGCGGTCGTTGGAGGTCTCGGCTCGACGGGCCGCGCGACCGGCCCGCATCTGCATTATGAGGTGAGAATCGACGGCGAACCGGTTGACCCGGAACGCTTTCTCCGCGCCGGCCAGCGCATGGCCGCCGCGCCTTAGCGCAAGATTGATTCTGGAACTGTTCACGCGGCTCCCCATCCGACCGCTCGCATGGGCCACCCTCGGGTCTTCGCCCGGGGGCAAGCTATTCTATGCGCGTGGAAAGGGAAATTCGGCGACGCCTTGCAACCCGACCGCGCCCGGTCCGGCGCCCCGTTTTCGCCCGCCTGTTCTTTCCCTGATCCGCTCCGAAATCGCCTGATAATTCCCTGTTCCGGTCGTTTGAAATTCCCTGATCCGCGCCCGCGCCATCCCGCAACTGGTGGGTTGAAAAGCCGGCAACGCCCTGACCTCGCAGGGTTTCCCGAAACGGAGCGCCACCACGGCGCAAAAATATTCCCTGCTAGCAGGGAAACCGGATCGTCGGCGGCGGACCGAGAGCGAGATGCTTTTTGCCGAACCGGAAGGGGGACGAATCTTCGCGAACGGGTTGCGGCTTCGGTTTTGCGGGGCGAGTTGTCGCCCTTCACCCCCCGGAGCGGCGCGCCCACCGCTCGCCAATTCAGGATATGCGCGAACCTCAAATCATCCCGCTCGAGCGGGCCCAAGGTTCCCCTCGGGCGCCCGCGCGGATACACACGTCCCCATGGACGTCCTGCTGTTCCGCGCCCTCGGCCTTCTCGGACTCGCCATTCTCGTTGCGCTCGCGGCGCGGCGGCTGAGACTGCCCTATACGGTCGGCCTCGTCCTCGCGGGAGCGTCGCTCGCCTTTTTCCGTGTCGACGCCGGACTCGCGCTGACGCACGACCTCATCTTCGACGTCGTCCTGCCGCCGCTGCTGTTCGAGGCGGCGTTGAATATCCACTGGGCCGATCTGCGGCGGGACCTCGTCCCAGTCCTCAGTCTCGCCTCGGTCGGAGTCCTGCTCTGCGCCTCCGTCGTCGCGGGGGCGCTCATTTATGTCCTCGGCTGGCGGGTCGAGCCGGCGCTGGCGTTCGGGGCGCTGATCGCCGCCACCGACCCGATCGCGGTAATCGCGCTCCTGCGCGAGACCGGCGTCACGGGGCGCCTGAGGCTCCTGATCGAGGCCGAAAGCCTCGTCAACGACGGCGCGGCGGCCGTCCTCTTCACCCTCGTCCTCGCCTGGGCCGCCCACGGCGCCGCCGCTTCGGGCGGTCCGTTCGGCGTCGTCGCGGCGCTGGTCGAGATCGCGGGCGGCGGCGTCGCGGTCGGGCTCATCGTCGGCCTCGGGGCGGTGGCGGTCGCCGGAACCTCCGACGACTACCTTGTCGAAACCGCGGTGACCGCGCTCGCCGCCTTCGGCTCGTTTCTGGTCGCCGAGCGGGTCGGCGCCTCGGGGGTGCTGGCAACCGTGACGGCCGGCATTGTCATGGGCAATCTCGGCGTGCTGATGGGATCGAAGAACGGATTCGGCCTGGCGCTGACCGCTCACGGCCGCACGTTCGTGCTCCAGTTCTGGGAGTTCGCCGCGTTTCTCGCCAACTCGCTGGTGTTCCTGCTGATCGGTTCAGCCATGGCGACGATCGACTTTTCCCGCGAGGGCTGGCGTGCGCTCACCCTCGCCGTGCTCTTCGCCCTCGCCGGACGGGCGATTGCGGTCTATCCGGTCTGCCTCGCGCTGGCGCGGACGCGCTGGGCGATCCCGCTCAACGATCAGCACCTCCTGTGGTGGGGAGGCTTGCGCGGCGCGCTGGCCCTGGCGCTGGCGCTCGCCCTGCCCTACGACCTTGCGCAGCGCGCCGACATCCTGATCGTCGCCTTCGCGGTGGTGGCGTTCTCGGTCATCGTTCCGGGCCTGACGGCGCCGTTTGCGCTGGCATGGCTTGGCCTCACGCCGGCGAAGCGCGACCGATTGTAGCCGCGCTCGCCGATCTCCTCCGGCCGTCAGCGACTGTAGCCGCGATCGGTGATCGCGGCCCGCGGTCAACGACCGCGGCTACAACGCCACCGCCAGGGCGCCTCTCAGGTCACGTCGCCCTGGAGCACGCCCGCCTTCGCGACCTTGGCGGCCCGTAGCGTCGCGACCTCTGGCATGTCGAGGCCGACCAGCGGCCGCGCATAGCGGAAGAAATCCGCCGTCACGTCGTTGGCCCGCGCGTTGATGAAGTGGTCCTCCATCACCCGGGTCTTGCCGGCCACCGCCTCGATCGGGATCAGCGGATAGTCGACGGCGTAGTTGCCGACGCGCTGGATGGAGACCGAGCCGGTCTCAGCGCCGCCGACGGCGTATTGCACCGCCTTCTCGCCGACCTCGCGCGCCTCGCGCTGATCGACCTTGCTGACGCAGCCGACGAACGAGCGCTGCAGGTACCCAAAGGTGTCGCCGCGCACGCGCTTGATGCCGAGCTTGTTCTTCACCTCCTCGCACAGCAGGTCGGCGAGCGCGCCGGTGCCGGAGAGCTGCACGTTGCCGTGCGCGTCCTTCTCCGCCTTGCCGACGAGCTTGGTGATGATCGCCTCGCCCTTCTCGTCGTGGATGCCTTCGGAGGCCGCGATGATGCAGCGCCCGTGCTGCTCGTAGACGTCCTTCACGTCGGCGAGGAATTTGTCGACGACGAAGGTGCGCTCCGGCAGGTAGATGAGATGCGGGCCGTCGCCCGGATATTTGCGCGCCAGCGCCGAAGCCGCTGTGAGGAAGCCCGCATGGCGTCCCATCACGACCGCGCAGTAGACGCCCGGGAGCGCCGCGTTGTCGAGGTTGGCGCCGGCGAAGGCCTGCGCGACGAAGCGCGCCGCCGACGGATAGCCGGGCACGTGGTCGAAGCCGACGAGATCATTGTCGATCGTCTTCGGGATGTGGATGGCGCGCAGCCCATGGCCGCCCTTCTTGGCTTCGTCGGCGACGATGCGCACCGTGTCCGAGGAATCGTTGCCGCCAATGTAGAAGAACGTGTCGATTGCGTGCGCCTTCAGGACCTTGAAGATCTCCTGGCAATATTTCAGATCCGGCTTGTCGCGGGTCGAGCCGAGCGCCGAGGCGGGCGTCGCGGCGACCGCCTCGAGATTGGCGACCGTTTCCTGGCCGAGATCGACGAGGTCGTCGTTGACGATGCCGCGCACGCCGTGCAGGGCGCCATAGACGTGGGAGATGCTGGAAAAGCGCCTCGCCTCGAGCGCGACCCCGACCAGCGACTGGTTGATCACCGCCGTCGGGCCCCCGCCCTGGGCGACAAGAATCTTGTGCGACATGCTGGTTCCCTCCGATGGAACGCTTGCCGGACAAGGCGGCCCGGCGTCTCCGAGAGGCTTTAGGAGCCGCCGGCGACGGGCGCAAGACGCCCGGCCGTCCGCCGCTCGCGATGCTGCGAAAAAGCCCGGCGACACAGTGACGCGGGACGGACGGAACGGAGCTCGCATCGCGAGTTTGTTGGCGGACCTTGTCAAGGATGACCGCGTGCAGCATCTCTGTCTGGGCGGCGAAGTCCGAGGGAGAATCCATGCTGATCTGCGTCGTCAATCCCAACACGACCGCCTCGATGACGGCCAAGATCGGCGCGGCGGCCCGGGCCGCGGCTTCGCCGGGCGTCGCGATCCGCGCGGTCAATCCCGACTTCGGGCCCGCGAGCATCGAGGGCTATTTCGACGAGGCCTTCGCCGTGCCGGGGCTTTTGGCCGAGATCGCTAAGGCGCCAGAGGCCGACGCCTTCGTCGTCGCCTGCTTCGACGACACCGGGCTCGAGGCTGCGCGCTGCGCAACCGCCGCGCCGGTCGTCGGCATCGGCGAGGCGGCGTTCCATCTGGCGAGCCTGATCGCGGAAAAATTCAGCGTCGTGACCACCCTGCCCCGCTCGATCGCCCCGATCGAAAAGAACCTGGTCAAATACGGTCTCGTGTCGCGCTGCGCCCGTGTGCGCGCCGCCGATGTGCCCGTGCTGGCGCTCGAAGAGGAAGGTTCGGCGGCCCGTCGCGCGATTGAGAGCGAGATTTTTCGCGCCCTCGCCGAGGAGAGCGCCGAAGCGATCGTGCTCGGCTGCGCCGGCATGACCGATCTCGCGCGCGACCTCGAACAGAAAGCCGGCGTTCCGGTGCTCGACGGCGTCGCCTGCGCGGTCGGCCTCGCCGAGACGCTGGCGAGGCTGGGCTTGAGGACCTCGAAACGCAACAGCTACGCCCCGCCGCTGGCCAAGGCCTATGCGGGGGAATTCTCGAAGTTCTCGCCAACATACCCTTCGCCCCGCACGCGGGGAGAAGGTGGCGCGTAGCGCCGGATGAGGGGCGGCACCAGCGATCGAACATTTGCGCGGCCCCTCACCCATAGGTCGTCGAAAGGCGCCCGTCTCTCGACGAGCTATGCCTCTCCCCGATCGCGCGGGGCGAGGGGGACGCGCCCTCACTTGATCGGCGGCTGGGGCAGGACCGTCTCGCCCTCTTGCATCACGTACGTGTGCGCGAGCGAATGCCACGGCGGCCGGATCGAGGCGTCGCTCGGGTGCGGCTCGTCGTGCCGCGCGAAGGCGCCGATCAGCGCCTTGGTGACGCCGAACTGCGGGTCGTCCTCGAGGTTCGGGTCGTCGGGGTCGTAGACCTGCGAGATGAGGACCTTGTAGCCCGCCTTGACGATCAAAGCGTGCAGATGCGCCGGCCGTTTCGGCTGGCGGTTCTGCGCGCTGAGCAGGCGTCCGACGACGCCGTCGGTCGGAATGGGATAGCCGACCATCTTCACTGTCGAGAACCAGAATCGGCCGTCGACGTCGGTCACAAACTTGCCGCGCAGGTTCATCTCGGCCTGCTCAGAATCCTGGTTCTCGTAGAGGCCGACGGGAGAGGCGTGCCAGATGTCGACCTCCGCACCCTCGATCGGCGCGCCCGACGCGTCGACCACGCGACCGGTCACCAGCAGAGCCTCGCCCGGCGTCGCGGAGCGAAGCAGCGAGCCGCCGTTGGCGACCCGCGGCGAATGAAGCCGCCAGAACGGGCCGAGCAGCGACTGCGAGGTTTCAGCGCTTCCGTCGACGCCGTTGTTGAGGAGGCAGACGAGCGACGACACGCCGAGCGACCCCGCCATCAGCACGGCCTCGTTGTGGGAGTCGTTCGACCGCCGGCCGATCTCGTTCACGATCGCCGTCGCGGCCCGATATTCGGCCTCGGTGAGCCGGGTTTCGCGGACGAAGGCGTGCAGGTGCTTGACGAGGGCGGTGAGGAGCTCGCGCAGGCGTGGCTCCTCGGTCCGAGCCATGGCCGCGAGGGCGTCGTGGGTCACATCGTCAAGCGACCGGATGATCATTCGCGCCCTCCCTGCTTGGCGTTTGCACGCAACGAAACCGTCGTCCATTTGCGATGTGACGCAGCACTCGAACATGCTGGACGGCGCATGTCCTTTAGTCGGCAGGCAATCCTACCGCAAATTCGTACTCGCTGGGATCGCGGCGGACTAAGCCTTTGCGCCGGTGGCGCTCGCGGCGGCTTCTTCGATGAAGCGAAAAGCCAGCTTGTTTTTGCATGCGAAGCGTGGATTTTGCCGTCAACCCGATTCGAGGCCAGGGGGCAGACCTTATGAAAGATTTATTGACGATTGGCGTGGCGACGCTGTTGCTGTCCGTCGCCGCGCCAGTCTCGGCTTCGCCGGAATCGCGCGAATATCATCGCGGCTACTACGACTGTCTCGCCGGCCGATACGACCAGGAGCGGGACGGCCGCGCCTACCGGGAGGGATGTCGCGCCGCGCAACGCGAGCGCGACGGCGAGGACGAGGGCGAGGGACCGGGCGGGCGGCCGTGGCGGGAGCCTCCGCCTGGCGGCCCCGACGACAACGGACCTGGCTACAACGGACCTGGCGATGGCCGACCTGGCTTTGGCGGACCCGGCGAAAACGGACCCGGCTATGGCGGCCCCCCGGTAGCGCCTCGCACGCCTCAGCCTGTCGGTATTCCCAACGTCAAGGGCATGGAGCCCGGCCAGGCTCTGGCCGCGATGGCGTCCCGCGGATACCGCAACGTTGGCACGACGGTGGTCGGCGCCGGGATCTTCAGCATCTATTTCAATCCCATGACGCGGGAGTGCGTGCAGCTCGCCAATGCCAACGGCCGGGTCATCGACGCTCGCGAGATCGGGTCGAACCCGCGCTGCCGGTGAGAGAGAGCCGCCGCCTCGACGTGCTGGCGCGCTCCAACGGCGGAGGCTGCGGAGCCTTGGAACCTGTTCCCTAAGGCCAGAAAGCGTCGTCGACCGCCTGCTCGACGCGATAAGGCGCCGTGCTGGGAAACGCGCTCTCGGGCAAGCCCGTTTCGCGCGCGGCGCCGATGACGGCGAGTTCGTAGGCCCGCGCCAAGGCTTCGGCGAGATGGGTCCTGAGACTCGGGTTGTCATCCAGATGGTTGCGCAGCCTCAAGCGCTGCTCACGGATCGTTGCGCCCCAGCTCGGGCTGCGAAACCCCGGCTGAAACTGCCATTTCAACAGATGCAGAAGGAGGACCGCCAGCCGGTTGACAAGCTCGCGCTTCTCCCCTCGCCCCATGCTCTCGATCTCCTCGGCGATGTTGTCGATGTCGGCCGCGTCGAGCCGACGCTCGCGCAGCAGCGCCGCCTGCTCCATCGCCCAGGCGTAAAAGTCGCTCTCGTAGACGTTGGACATTTTTCGCACGCCCGATGAGGTCCCGCGAAAAGTATGAGCCCGAAGCGCGGGCCGCGCAAACCTCGCCGTCACCCCTCCTATTGGCCTGCCGCTCGCCGTAGCCAAGACTTCCTATCTGCGGCTCGTCCCCCGGGCCTTTAAGAGCCCATATCGCGTCCGCATTGCGGTCGCCTCGCCGCTCCGACCGAGGGCGTCGAGGGCGTCCGCGGCGAATCTCGCGGACGCCATCGTCCAATCGTGACCTGGCCCGAGAACCTTGTCATGCGCGGCGAGCGCCTTCTCGGCCAGCGAAAGCGCTTCATGAGCGGAGCCCTCAGCCAGAAGCAGATACGCAAGATTGGCGCGGGTCACGTTGGTCTCCGGATGGTCCGCCCCTAGCGCCTTCTCGCGAATCTCCAAGGCTCGCCTGGTCGGCGGTTGAGCTCCTGCAAAATCGCCCTGGTCTCTAAGCACGATTGCAATGTTGTTGAGCGGCGTGGCGACCATAGGATGGTCCGGACCGAACGCGTTCTCGCGGAGCGCCAGCGAGCGCTCGAACAGGATCATCGCGCCCGCCAGGTCGCCTTGCGCCTGCAGTAAGCGCGCGAAGTTGTTGAGCGCCATGGCGGAGTTCGGATCATCGGGTCCGCTCGTCTTTTCCCAGATCTTCAGCGTGCGCTCGTAGAGCGACCGCGCCCTCGCGAGATCATTCAGGTCATGAAACACAATGGCGAGGTTGCCGAGGCAAATCGCAGTAAAGGGATGCTCCGGACCGAATGAGTCTTCGGTGATTGCAAGCGCCCGTTCGTAGCGTTGCCGCGCGCGTGCGACGTCGCCTTGGGCGTTGGACAGCGCGGCGAGGTTGCTGAGGCTGGTCGCGACTTCGGGATGGTTCGGGCCGAGCAACTTCTCCCGGATCGCCAGAGAGCGTTTCAAGAGCGGCTTCGCTTCGGAATAGGCCGCGAGCGCAGCGAACCTGTAGACCCCCAGGCCATCGAGGAGATGAGCAGCGGATCGTTCCAAGCCGGCAGAGGCTTCTTTGGAGAGGCTCAGATCAAGCGCCAGCGCATCGAGCCGTCGTGCGCGCCGCCATGCGATCGGGTTCTTGTCGACGTCCTCGGGATAGACCTTGACCATCGCCTCCATGAGCGCCCGCCGCGCTGCAGCCAAAGCCTCGCCCTGCCGCCGTGCGGCCGCGGCCAGACGCACCAGCCGATGCAGGCGGATCGTCTCGGTCGTGATCGACGGGTCGCGTTCGTCCGCGATCGTCTCGCGGTCGACGAGCGCGAAGGCGCGCAGCGCCGCGACCGCTTCCTCCAGTCCGTCGCCCACAATCTGAGACGCGAACGGCTCGCCGAATTCTTCCCGCGCCTCGGCGAACAGGAAGATCGGAATCGGTTCGGGCGCGAGCAGCGCGGCGTAGGCGATCAGCGGTTCAGCGGCGGAGAAGAGCTTCGTCGCCTCGTCGATCGCCAGCGAGAACGACTTCGCCACGGTCTGGCCGTCATTGTGTTCGACGGGCGCATGTTTTTCGTCATCAAGGAAGTGCGCCGGAGTGTTGTCGAAGCGGCGGTGATACTCTCCGAGCGCGACGTCGAGCCGCTCGCAATAAGCTGCGGCCTGCTCATGCGCCAGCGGCAGGCCGCCGAGCGTCTCCGACAGGGCCTCGGCATTGTCGCGCTCGCCGGCCCGACCGGTCCGCGCGATCAGATAGTCGGCGCCGGTCGTCTGCGGCCAGACGCGGATTTCGACCGGTGCGCCGATCTTGCGCCAGTTGGGCGCGGTCGAGGTGACAATGACGCGCGCCGGACCGCTGGGCGGCAAGAAGGGCGACAGACCCTTCGCGTCGATCGCGTTGTCGTAGACGAGCAGGAGTTCGCACGCCCTTCTCGCCGAGCCGCTCCCGCATACGAGCGAGCGCCTCTTCTTCCTTCGCGTCGGCGGAGACCCATCCGAGCCGGACGCCGAGCGCGACGAGGTCGGCGCGCATCGTCTCGGGCGATTGCGCGCGAATCCACCAGGTTGCGCGATAATCCTCGTGCCGAAGCTCGGCGTAGGCCGCCGCCAAAGTCGTCTTGCCGACGCCACGCAGCCCATGAAGCGTCACGATCGCCGCGCGATGCTGCTCAGCCGCCAGCGCCGCGTCGATTCTCGAGATCGCGTCGTCGCGGCCCAGAAAGTGGAGCGGGACGGCAATCGGTATGTTCGAGATTCGGCCCGGGAAGGCGACCGCGGCCGGGTGTTCGGTTGGCGCTTTGGCGCCGCCTGCGCCGCCAGGAAAGGGGACGGGTCCGTCTGGCTTCGCGGCGGGCGTCACATAGCCGGCAAGACGCGCGCGGGCGTCAACCTCACTCAACCCATAAAGATCGCAACGCTTGAAAGGCGTGAGCAAGGTCGGTGTATCGCAAGGTTCGATGAACACCGGCCAAGCGAAATTCGGCCGCTTGCTGACCGAGGCCCATTCGGCCGCATAGCGCTCCCAGTTCGAATAGTCCTTGGTCAGATAGTTCTGGCTAACAACCAAAAGCACGTGATCCGCTTTGTGGTGGCGCTCCTCCATCCATGCCGGGATATTCCCGCCTGCGGAAATCTCCCACTCATGGACACGAGCGACATGGCCGAGCGCCTCGAGCTGCTGCCCGATCCAAAACGCCCAGTCCCGGTCGCTGCTGGTATAGCTGACGAAAATATCCGCCACGCGCCCCTCCGGCTTCCGCCGCTGGCGCATCATCGGCCCGAAGAATGACGGCCGCAACCGCTTCGCGACGACCACCGGCAACTCGGTGAGACGCATCAGCCGAGGCGCGGGCGAGCCGGTCCTTTTGGCCGTGCCGGGTCACAAGACGAGCGTCCTTGCGGCAGAGTCGCGGCGCCGGCCCATGCGGCGTCCGTCGTGCTCCGACGACGTCAGATCGAATCGAACCCGCGCTGTCGGTGAGCCATGGGGGCCGCCTCGGCGCGCTGTTGAAGCCCAACCGGCTGAGGAAGCCTTTGAGCGGGCTTCCCTATCGCCAGAACGGGTCGTCGACCGCCCGCTCGACGCGATAAGGCGGCGTGTTCGGAAGCGCGCTCTCGGGCAGGTCCGTCTCGCGCGCGGCGACGATGACGGCGAGTTCGTAAGCCTCGCCGAAGAAGTCGCCGAGGCTGGCCTTCAGGCCCGGATTGTCCTTGAGATAGCCGCGCAAGCGGATGCGCAGCCCGCGAATACTCGAGCTGCCGCTCGAGCTTCGGAAGCCCGGCTGAAAACGCCATTTGAGCAGATTGAGCGACGGGACCGCGAGCCGGTCGACCAGTTCGCGGTCCTCTCCCCGGCCCATGCTGCCGATCTCGTCGGCGATGTGCGCATTATCGGCTTTATCGCGTTGGCGGGCGCGCTATGGCCGCCTTCTCCATGGCCCAGGCGCAAGAGCCGCCTTCGGCGCCGTTGGAAATTTCGCGCGCCCGGCGCCAGTTGCTGCAACGGGCGAACCCCGGAGCGTCAGCCACTCAAACAGTGGCGCGCGATGCTCGCTTTCGGGTCGCGGCGATTCTGGAAAGCCCCGCCCCCGCCGGTCCTCCGGATCGCTTCGTAGTCAGTCTCACGCGAGGCCCGGTGCGAGCCGGTTCTTCCGGCCGCGGCGGGTCGCAAGCGCCGCGAGGCCGACGAAGCCGATGCCGAGCATCGCCCAGGTCGAAGACTCGGGGACGCCCGCGACGACGTTGTCGGCCTCGAAGGAATTCGATGTCGAAGTCACGACGACCGAGGTGAAATCCGGCAGCCCGCTGATCAGGACATAACCGTTGGAGATATAACTCGTCTGGCCGCCGCTGGCCATCAGCGGAGTCGCCGCCGCTGATCGTCGCCTCGAGCGTCGAACCGTCGTAGAATTGTAAGCTGTTGTACGTGTCGACCGAACCCCAGTAGAGCCCGAAGTTGGTCTTGGGCGTGGAATAGGCGATCGTTGCCGCGCCGCCGCCGAGCACGGCCATGTAATTCGAGTCATCGCCGTAAGGCTGCGCGTACAGTCCGCCCGAACCCTGAGTCGGGTTGTTCATAATGACGGCCGAGCCGTAAAGGGTCGCTCCGCCTACGGTGAAAGGCACATTCGAATAGGGGCTTTGTGTCAAGAAGGTCTGAGCAGCAATGTTCGATTCGTCGAACGTCACCACCGTCCCGCAACTGGCCGGCGGCGGCAGCGTCCCGGGCGACAGGACGTCGATCGTGTAGGCGAACGCCTGCTGTGAAAACAGCCCGGCCGCCGCAAAGGCAAAAAGATGAGCGAGGCGCGTAACGCGCATGGCGATGATCCCCGGACAAGTGCTGAGGAAACAACGTTTACGTGCGTTAACACATTCCGTCCGGCGATCGATTAACTCATAGTTAACGATGGTTCACATCGGGGCGGCCAGGCGGGCAGGTCCCATTTCCGGACGCCCGCGAGCGGCCGTTAAGACGGCCAGTAACCCTTTGCAAAATCAACGCCCGGCCGATAAGCCGCGCTAAACGAACGCAAAGGCCGATGTCCCCGACATCCACAAGCCCCGCCTCTCGACTCCCGCCCGGCGGGCTTGCGACACTGGACGCCATGGAATCACAGATCCTCAAGGCGGTGGGTTTTGTCCATCTCCATGTCCACAGCGCCTTTTCCCTGCGCGAGGGCGCGCTGACGATCGAGACGCTCGCTAAGCTCGCCAAGGCCGACGCCATGCCGGCGCTGGCGATCACCGACACCAACAACCTGTTCGGCGCCCTGGAATTCTCGGAGAAACTCGCCAAGGGCGGGGTCCAGCCGATTGTCGGGGCGCAGGTCACGGTCGATTTCGGCGATGCGCCGGCCTCCTCTTCGCGCCTCGCCGAGCTGCGCGTCGCCCGTGCGCCGATCGTGCTGCTCGCCCAGTCCGAGGCCGGCTACCGAACGCTGATGCGCCTCGTCTCCTCTCTCTGGCTCGACCCGAAGGAAGGCGACGAGGCGCATATCCCGTTCGAGGCGCTCCTCGGCGCCGACGGCCTCATCGCGCTGAGCGGCGGGCCGGCCGGGCCGATCGACCGGGCGCTCGCCGCTCACACGCCCGACCTTGCGCAGGCGCGGCTCGAGCGCCTCGCCGCGGCCTTCGGGGATCGGCTCTACGTCGAACTGCAGCGTCACGGGCTCGAATCGGAGATCGCGACCCAGCCGGCGCTGATCGACCTCGCCGACCGGATCGGCCTGCCGCTTGTGGCGACCAACGAACCCTATTTCGCAGGCCGCCCCGACTACGAGGCGCACGACGCCCTCCTCTGCATCGCCGAGGGGGCGCTGCTCTCGACCGCCGAGCGGCGGCGGCTCTCCCCCGAGCATCGATTCAAGACGCGCGCCGAGATGATCGCGCTCTTCGTCGACGTGCCCGAGGCGCTCGAGGCAAGCGTCGAGATTGCGATGCGCTGCGCCTACCGGCCGCTGACCCGAAAGCCGATCCTGCCGCATTTCTCGTCGCCGGGCGGCGAGACGGTGGACGAGGTCGAGGAGCTCCGCCGGCAGGCGCGAGAGGGGCTCGAGGCGCGACTCGCCCATCTCGGCCTCGCGCCGGGTCACACCCGCGAGGACTACGACCGCCGGCTCGCGTTCGAACTCGACGTTATCGTCAAGATGAAGTTTCCCGGCTACTTTCTCATTGTCGCCGACTTCATCAAATGGGCGAAAGCCCACAGCATCCCGGTCGGGCCGGGCCGCGGCTCGGGCGCGGGCTCGCTGGTCGCGTGGGCGCTCACCATCACCGACCTCGACCCGATGCGGTTCGCGCTCCTGTTCGAGCGCTTCCTCAATCCCGAGCGCGTGTCCATGCCGGACTTCGACATCGACTTCTGTCAGGAGCGGCGCGACGAAGTGATCGCCTACGTGCGCGACCGCTATGGCGCCGACCGGGTCGCGCAGATCATCACCTTCGGCTCGTTCCTCGCCCGCGGCGTGCTGCGCAACGTCGGCCGGGTGCTCGAGATGCCGCTTGGCCAGGTCGACAAGCTCGCCAAGCTCGTGCCGCAGAACCCGGCCCACCCGGTGACGCTGAAGCAGTCCGTGGCGGACGAGGCCCGGCTGCAGCAGGCCGCGGCCGACGACGAGCGGGTCGCGACCATGCTCGCCATAGCCGAGCGGCTCGAGGGCCTCTATTCGAACGCCTCCACCCACGCCGCCGGCGTCGTCATCGGCGACCGGCCGCTGACCGAACTCGTGCCGCTCTACCGCGACCCCAAGGCCTCGATGCCGGCGACAGAGTTCAACATGAAGTGGGTCGAACCGGCGGGCCTCGTGAAGTTCGACTTCCTTGGCCTCAAGACGCTGACGACGCTGCAGAAAGCCGTCAACCTGATCGCCCGCAAGGGCGAGAGGATCGACCTCTCCAGGATCCCTCTCGACGACGCCAGGACCTACGAGATGCTGGGCCGCGGCGAGACGATCGGGGTGTTCCAGGTGGAAAGCGCCGGCATGCGCAAGGCGCTGGTCGAGATGCGCGCCGACCGGTTCGAGGACATCATCGCCCTCGTCGCCCTCTACCGCCCCGGCCCCATGGCCAATATCCCGACCTACTGCGCGCGCAAGCTCGGCCACGAGAAGGCGGAATATCTGCACCCTTCGATGGAGCCCAGTCTGCGCGAGACCTTCGGCGTCATCATCTACCAGGAACAGGTGATGCAGATCGCGCAGGCCTTGTCGGGCTATTCGCTAGGCGAAGCCGATATGCTGCGGCGCGCGATGGGCAAGAAGATCAAGAAGGAGATGGACGCCCAGCGCGCCCGCTTCGTCGACGGCGCGGTCGCGCGGGGCCTGACCAAGGCCAAGGCGGACGAGATCTTCGACCTTCTGGCCAAATTCGCCGACTACGGCTTCAACAAGAGCCACGCGGCCGCCTACGCGCTGATCGCGTATTGGACGGCATGGTTCAAGGCCAACCATCTGGCGGAGTTCCTCGCGGCCTCGATGACCCTCGACAAGGGCAATACCGATAAGCTCGCCGAATTCCGCGGCGAGGCGCAGCGGCTCGGGCTGCGCGTTGCACCGCCATCGTCCAACGCCTCGGAGGTCGATTTCGACGTCCGCTTCGGCGTCGACGGCAGGCCGACGATCCTCTATGCGCTGAGCGCGGTCAAAGGCGTGGGCGAAGCGCAGGCGGCGGCGCTGGTCGCGGCCCGCAGCGAGCGGCCCTTCGGCTCGCTTGCCGACCTGGCAAGTCGGCTCGATCCCAGGCTCGTAAACAAGAAGGCGCTGGAGAGCCTCGCCGCGGCGGGGACGTTCGACGAACTCGATCCCGACCGCGCCGTCGTCTTCGCCTCGATCGAGCCGATGCTGGCGATCGCCAACCGGGGCGCCTCGGAAAAAGCCGCCGGCCAGAATGCGCTCTTCGGCGAGACCGAGGATACCCCGCTCAAGGTCCGGGCGACGCCGTGGACGGAGGCCGAAAAGCTCAAGCGCGAGTTCGACGCGGTTGGGTTCTTCCTCAGCGGCCATCCGCTCGAGGCCTACGATGCGGCGCTGAGGCGGCTGCGGGCCACCCGCTGGGCCGATTTCGTCCAATCGGTGCGCGGAGGCGCCTCGACCGCGCGGCTCGGGGCGAGCGTGCTCGACCGGACCGAGCGCCGCACCAAGACCGGTTCGAAGATGGGGATCGTGCAGCTGTCCGATCCGTCCGGCCAGTACGAGGCGATCATCTTCCAGGAAGGGCTGAACCAGTATCGGGACCTGCTCGAGAAGGGGTCTGACCTCTTGGTGACGTTGCAGGCCAACGTCGAGGGCGAGGACGTGCGCGCCCGCATCGTCGGCGTCGAGCGGCTGAACGACGCGGCCTCCAAGGTGCACAAGGGCCTGCGCATCTTTGTGCGCGATGAGAGCCCGCTCGCCTCGATCGAGAGCCGCCTCCGGGCCCAGGGCGACGGAGAAGTGTCGCTGGTCGTCATGCTCGGGCCCAGGGAGGGCGAGGTCGAGATCCGCCTGCCCGGCCGCTACGCCGTCAGCCCGGCGGTCGCCGGCGCCCTAAAGGCCGCTCCGGGGGTGGTGGCGGTCGAGCATGTGTGAGGCGGCGCGGAAAGCCGGCGGCCAGGCGCGGAGCGATTCTAAAAGTCCCCCGTGGCTTGTTTCTCATTCGTTTTTTTGGACAGAGAGGAGATCGGGCGGGATGGTGAAGGTAGCGAGGGCTTCGAGGAGGTCGGACCAGGCCGGGAAGACGACGAAGCTCGTCAAGGTTGCGATATAGGCGAAGAAGCTGGTTCGCTTTTCCGCCGCTTCTCTGGCCTTGCGCCAGGGCGGCTCGAGAAGGTCGAGAACCGTATGCCAGGCGAAGGCGAGCATGTTGAGGGCGGCGAGCGTCATGGCCAGATAGGTCTCGCCATGGCCGAAATTGTGTTCGAGTTCGTAGCCGTGGTTTTTCAGGACGTTGAAGCTTTCGTTCTCGATCTTCCACCTCGCGCGGCCGCAGACGACAATCTCGGCGACGTTGGCTTTTGTGACCAGCAACGAAGTGACGAAGGCCGTCCTGTATTTCACGACGCCCTTGGCGTCCAAAATCTTGAAGCCGATCCAGTTGATCAGCACGGCGTCCTCGCCGTCGCGCAACGGGACCTTTTCGATGAAGCGATAGCGGTGCGTTTCGTGCGTCTTGCCCTTGCGGACCTTGACCTCGTGGCGCTCGAACTCGCAGCCGTCGATGAAGTCGTAGAGCGCCTTGTGCGAGGTCTCCTTGCAGGTGAAGAGGAAATCGTCGCCGCTTGCGACGAGCCTCTCGACCACGCTCTGGCAGGGCGGCGGCGGGATTCGGGCGCGCTCTGGAGGGTTAGCAGAGAGGGGATCTGGGTCGAAGCGGAGCGGCGACGGCAAGAAGCCTCATCGCCGGCGGCTTGAGCGGCTTGGTGGTGGGGGCGAGGACGGGCGATCGAGGTGGGGGCGAGACTCGAGGTCATGATGTGTCGCAGCGGAATGCGGCGGCTGGGTCAACGAGGCCGATGCGGCGCATGAGACCGCCGCAATCCGGGCAGCGGGCAAACGGCTCGCGGGCGTGTTTGTCTGGCTGTGGCTCGCTGGCGGCGGCGGGCTCGCCGGTCGGCTGGGGCTGAAGCAGGCGGCGCAAGCGCGCGAGGCTCTCGCCTCGGTCGCCCTTGGCGAGAAAGCCGTAGTGCCGGATGCGGTGAAAGCCGTCGGGCAGGACGTGGAGCAGGAAACGCCGGATGAACTCGTGCGGGGCGAGGCGCATGACGCGGGGGCGCCCGCCGCGACGATAGTCCTTGTAGGAGAACGCGACTTCATCGTCGCCGACGACTACGAGCCTCGTATTGGCGATGGCGGTTCGATGCGTGTAGCGGGCGAGATAGGCGAGCACGCGCGCGGGTCCGCCGAATGGCGGCTTGGCGTAGACGACGAAGGGGCCTTGGCGCAGAGCGCGCATGCGTTCGGCGAACGCGGCGGCCTCGGCGAGCGGGACCAGGTCGCCGAAGAAACCGAGTTCGCCGCGCCGGAAAGCGGTTTCCAGGCCGTCGAGGAACAGGCGGCGGAAGGTCTTCGACAGGGCGCGGACGGAGAGCAGGAAGTTGGGTTTGCAGACCCATCGCTGACCATCGAGGGCAACGCCGCCGCCGGGAACCAGACAATGGACATGGGGGTGGTGGGTCAGCGTCTGTCCCCAGGTATGCAGGACGGCGATGAGGCCGATCCTGGCGCCCAGACGCTCGGCGGCAAGCGTCATGAGCGCCTGGGCGGCGGCGCGCATCAACAGGCCGTAGACCGTTTGCTTGTTCTGGAAAGCGATCCCGGCCGCCGCCGGCGGCAGGGTGAAGACCACGTGGAAGTAGGGAACCGGCAGCAGTTCGGCCTGACGAGCAGCGAGCCACTCCGCGCGCGCCGACCCCTGACACTTCCCGCAATGGCGGTTTCTGCACGAGTTGTAAGCGATGCGGGTGAGCCCGCAATCGTCGCAGAGCTCGACATGACCGCCGAGCGACGCCGTGCGGCAGGCCGTGATCGCTCCGATCACGCGCCGCTCGACGCGCCCGAGATGTCCGGCGTTCGCTCGTTCGTAAGTCTCGCCGTGACGGTGGAAGACATCGGCCAGTTCGAACGCCGGCCGCGCCGTCACCGGCTACTCCGGCGGCGTCACCTGCAGCGAGAGCCGGTCGAGAGGGCTCTCAGTCCTGGCGATCACCTGCGATGACACGTGCGTGTAGCGCGCCGTCGTCGACAGATTCTCGTGTCCGAGCAAGACCTGGATGATGCGAATGTCGACGCCGCTCTCCAGGAGATGGGTCGCGAAGCTGTGGCGCAGAACGTGCACGCTCACGCGCTTGTCGATGCCGGCCGCGACGCGCGCCGAACGGCAGGCGGCGTGCAGGACCGTCGGCTCGATCGGCCTGTGCTTGTCGCGACCCGGGAACAAAAACCGTTCGGGATGCGCGAGACGCCAGTAGCTGCGCAGGATGCCGAGCAATTGCTCGGACAACATGACGTAGCGCTCCTTGCCGCCCTTGCCGCATTCGACCCGGATGACCATGCGGTCGCTGTCGATGTCGGGCGCCTTCAGGCCGACGACCTCTGACACCCGCAAGCCTGCGGCATAGGCGGTGGTCAGCGCGACCCGAGCCTTGAGGCTCGAGACGGCTTCAAGAAAGCGACGACTTCGCCGGCGCTCAACACGGCCGGCAGCTTGCGCGGCTCGCGGGCGTAGGCGATCCGCTCCGGGATCGCCTCGTCGCCGAGCGTCACCCCGTAGAAGAAACGCAGCGCGCACACGACCTGATTGAGCGACGCCCAGGAGATCCCTTTCGAGATCAAATGCACCTGGTAGGCGCGGACGTCTTCCAACCCGAGCCGATCCGGCGAATGGCCGAAATATCGGCTGAACTTCGAAACCGCGTGGATGTACGATTGCTGGGTCGCCGGCGACAGATTGCGGATCGTCATGTCCTCGACCATCCGGCGACGCAGAGGGCTCATCTCGGCCATCTGAAACTCCTGCCTGAGAGGGGGCTACTGAACACCCCATCCTCTCAGGCAGGAGGACATTCACTCCATCCCGCCGATCATCCGCTCGCTTCCGCTTCCGCCGCGATAGCGGCTTCGTTCAATCCCAAAAATGAACCACTTTTAGAATTGCTGCCAGGCGCGCGAAAGGCTTGCGCCGGCGCTTGGCCTTCGCTATTGACGCCGCCTGCGCCTGACTCGCCTCGCGCCGGCGGCCGTTGGGGGATAGTTCAACGGTAGAACAGCGGACTCTGACTCCGTCAATCTTGGTTCGAATCCAGGTCCCCCAGCCAACATTTTCAATGACTTAGACCAACGCGCCGTAAAAGGGCATTTCGTTTTACAATACGTTTTACAGCAAAACGCGACATGCTATTCCCGATTTGTCCTCGATCGACTCTCAATGAACACTTCTGCAGAGTGCCGGAGACGCACACTTGCGTCATGTTGTCGCTCTTTTGGCGACCGCAATCGGGCTGGCCTGACGACGCCGGTCGCCGGCCGGCAAGAGGTCAAGACGGACCCGCTCCTTGTCGGCCTCGGTGGGCTCGCAACGATGCTAACCGCGCGCTGTCCGCGTATCCCACTTGATCTCCGGTTCTGTCCTGACCAACCCTAGGTCGCCAAAGGCGGAAGCGGACAGCAGGGCCATCCGGGCGGCAGCCGATGCGGCGCGGTCCCATCGACCCTCGGCATCGAACGTCAGATAGCTACCGGCGGAGCTGGTGCATAGCTGCATACCCTGCCCTTCCCACACGACTTCCAGATGTTTCTGCTTCGTCCCGGCGTATGCGGGAGCGCGCGGTTCTTTTCGAAAAACGCCGTTGGCAGGCACAAGGGGGCATCCTCGGTCCAGAGGTACGCGCGTCGATACGTCATTTGGTTTCACCCCTTGTTTTGCCCGAACCGCTTCGCCTCCAGCTCCGCGAACGGCGACGCCTCGTATTTCGCCATCGCCTCTTGGGCGAGCCGAATGTCGCGACAGAAGTAATTCTTGTCGAGGATCGAGCGCACCTTCCCCCGGGTGTGGCCGGTGAACGTGGCGATCTGCCCCTCGTGGCAGCCGACGAGGAACAGGCGAGTGACGGCAGTCCCGCGCAGGTCGTGGAACGTCACGCCGTCATGGCGGCTGTTCGGCACCTTCGCCTGCTTGCAGGTCTTGCCCCAGACAACCCGAAACCCATTCTCGCTGTATGGCCTGCCGTCCTGGTTGACGATGATGAGCGGGCTCGGCGTTGCGGCGCTCTTGCGCTTTTCCAGAGCGTTGGCGAGCGCGTTCTTGAGCGGCCAACCAACCGGAGGGCTGACTTCGACCCCGCCCTTCGATTGCTTCAAGCGAATGAAGTTCCCGTCGTAGGCTTTCCAAGTGAGCCGCAGCAGGTCACCCTGGCGTTGACCGGTCCAGAGCGCGAGCGCCATCGCAAGAGCCATCTCATCGGACGCCACGTCGTAAAAGGCGGCGATCCACTCATCACTCCAAATCTTGTCAGCACGGGTGCCGTCATAGAGCTTCTTGACCTTGCCGCCCAGGCACGGGTTGACTTTGATCTTGCCCCGCTGCACAGCCCAACTCAAGACGGTCGAGAGCACCGCCCACGTGTAGTCGGACTGACGCAACGAGCGTTTTGCGAGCGTGTCGCGCCAATCGAGAAATCGGCCCCTCAGCTGGGGCACGGATTCGTAGACAAAAACGTCAACCGGCATCGTGCCGAACGCCGCCACAATCTTCTTCACGTGCTTGCGGTAGTCGCGCTGCGTGCGCGGCTTGCGCTTCAGGTAATCCTGGCTATCAAGGTAGGCGTCCGCGACCGTCTCGATCGTTTGCGGTTTCAGCGGGGCGGGCGGCGGTTCCTCGGAAGCCTTGCCGAGTACAGCCTTCCGATAGGCGTCCTTGAATTCTTTCGAGCCAGGTTTGCCAGGCAGTCGCGGACCGCCCCTCCAGGCGTACCAGTACGTGGCTTTGGTGCCGTCCGACAATGTCTCCTTGACTTGATGAAAGCCGCCTTCACTTGGTCGTGCCATGTTTTGCGTCCCATTCCGCGAGTTTACGCTCGGCCCTCATGGCTGGCGTCTCGATCAAATCCCCCACACCGGGAGTTCCGCTTACAATGACAATTTTGCCGGTTTCGTCGATCTCGTAACGAGCGACCAGGATACCTGCAGCCTTGGCGGCGCGGAGCGCCCGCGTCACGTCGACCTGTCTGAACTTGGCGGGGCGCGGGCTCATTGCGCAGTCCTCCAGCTATGAATGTCCTTCATCCCGAGGATCGGACGTGCTCGGCCTTCACAGCCCAGGCGAATATGCCGCGTCAGCTTGAGGAAATTGTTGGCCTGGCTCGGCGTGTCCTTTCGCCGCTCATGGCGATCGACGATTAACTTCTTCTTGACTCCGCCGAGCGATGCATCAGCGGCTCCCGCAAGTACGTGCGCCATGATGTTCTCGCGCTGTCGCCGCATAGCAAGTGAGAGGCTCGACAAGGCAGACGAGTTGCAATAACGCACCCACAGCCAACGCGGTGACCCAGCGGCTGATCCCCTCTTCTTGCCTAGCCGCTCACCGCGCAGCGCGCGAGTGACGTCGGCCTGGGACACATTTGCGGGCCGCTTGCTCATTGGCTCGAACCGTTCTCTGCAGTTTCAGCGGTGTTGTCGGCGAATACCACTTGCTCACCGTGGACCCGTGCGAGGATCGAATAATTGGTCTGGAAAGGCTCCCGGACTAATATATCCGTAATCAGGTCGTGCTGTTCGGTCTGCAAGACAATTGCTGTGCCCTTAGGCAATTGGGCGATGGAGATTGCCAGTCTTACGGCGGCATCATGCTCCCTGCGAAGCTGCTCTCTCAACGCTTGGTTCATCGTCATGCTCAGCGCGTCGAGGATGACCGTGTTCATTGGGCACTTGCGAGCTGCCGCCTCCTGCGCAACCCACGCCTTGAGGGTCGCAGTGAGGCGGACGTTGAAGCGAGGCAGCGTCTGGCTTGCAAACATGGATTTCTTCATTGCGGCGGCACGTCGAGTCGGCATATAGGTCGAGTTGGCATAGTGATCAAGCACTCATTGATGCCGACTTGGCATAAAGTTAACTCCTAACGACTGGGAAACCTCATGGCCGAACGGAAGCCGTACCCAAGCGAGCAGCAGGACCGCCTGATCATCCGATTTCCAGACGGGATGAGGGACCGCATCGCCGTCTTGGCCAAGGCGAACGGCCGCTCCATGAACGCGGAAGTCATCAGCATGATCGAGGCGTCGTTTCGTAAGGCGGAGCGGCCGACCGACGAGGAGCGAAAAGCAGACCTAGCTCAGGAAATTCGAGAACTCAGAGGCGTAATCGAAAAACTGCAGACGGAGATTGGGGAGTTGAAGGACCTGGCAGTTGTCCCTGATTTTACAAAGCTGACCACGCCTTAGGAATTGTCATGGGCAGGGAAAAGTGAAGGAGTTCCTCGATCAGTCGTGGACCGGGCATCGTGCAGCGTAGGCTGACCGACGCCCTCCAGGGCGAGCCGATCCGACGCTTCACAATCGAGCAACTGGCGGAAATCGACTTTCGGGCGAGCAGATCGCCGGAAGCATACGGTGAGCGTGCGCCGGGCCTTAAAAAAAACTCCCCGGCCTCGATCTTCACGCGTTGCGGGCAGCTAAGCCGCGCGCCCACGGCTGGCGTGACGTCGTGGGCTTGCGGAATAAGCGTTCTCTCCGCTGCAATTGACTGCACGCATCTTCGGGGAACCGATCGACTGGGGGGAGGATTCGCCACTTTGCTGACAGCGACCGCGCCGTGAGGCCCTGCCGTAGCGGCCAGCTGGGCGGGATCAGGATCAGCCGTGGCTGTGGTTCGTTCGGTTGCGGCTCGGGGGGCGCTTTACTTGTGGCCGTTCGATGTGTGTGATGTTCTCGCCGGCCGGTTCGGCTTCGCCGAGGTCACCTCGGCTGTGGAACTAGAGTTTCGCCCCTGCGGACCGCACGGACGGCCATCGGGACGCCTGCCGCGACGACGGAGGCACCCCTGCCAAATTCCTGAGACCATTCCTGACGTCGCCGAGTGCGCCGTGGCAAGTGTTGAGGGCTGAATATTGGGCGTCTGTCGATCGCCGCAGCGTTCCTGATCCGCCATAGTCCGAACCGCTCAGTTGGCGCCCTTGGACTTCCCGCGCTGAAGGCTTATCTCCGCGAGCGCGGGGGAACGCATTTCGCCTTGTCGGCTTTGATCTCGGCGTGGGGGCTATCCTCGCGAGCGCGGGGGAACGTCTGCCCATCAAGACGCTGATTTCACTCAATTAACAATGTCAAACAACAGGCAAGGCCGGAGCACACGCCTACAGCGCGGCCGGATGATTTCGCACGAGAAGCAATGAATCGTAGGACACGATTTCTTTCGGCGGTTCGCCGAGCGTGAGAAGCCCGAGACCGCCGTTCGCGGCAGCCTCGGCCCAAGTCATGACGATACTTCGTCGCGGACGGAGGCAGCCAACTTCGTGCAATTAGCTGCATCAGATTGAGTGCCCACCGGCGGCGTCTGATCTCAGGCCGGAGCTACTCCGCCTTCGTTCGACCCGTTCTTGGCGGCGTCAGATGACTTATTTTTGAGTCGTGATAAGTGGGGATTATCGCGAGTTAAACATCGGCGGTGGACGGCCGGAGTTGACGTAAAGCGGTCATCGCGGATCGCAACTGCGAACTGCGCAAATGGGCGGAGAGCGACCGTTGGCCGAACGGCAGGAACGCGCGGGGAAGCGGGCGTACGGGGTTGGGCGGTCGATTCTGGACCAAAAGAATCGGCGTTGAGTTACACCACCCTCTGGCGCCAATCGAGTTGATCGTACGCCCCTCGCCAATAGAGGAGCGCGCCGCGCCCGTCGCCCAGCAGCACCCGTCGAACGCGTCCGATTACGATCGCATGCGTATGTCGTTCCAACCGCTCCTCTACCTCACAGTCGAAGACGGCGATCGATTCAGCGAGACAAGGAGCGCCGCTCGGCAAAACGAGCCAGTAGCCGTCGCGAAACCGATCTGCGCCCTTGAGCCCGGACGCGCCCGCAAAGCGCTCGGCAATCTCGCGTTGATCGCAGGCAAGCACATTGACGGCAAACGCCCCCAACGATTTGACGGCGGCGTAGCTCGACGATTGCCGTTTGACGCAAACCAAGAGCGCGGGCGGCTCGACTGAGAGCGAGGCGACCGACGTCGCGGTGAGACCTGTTCGCCGCTCGCCGGCTCCGAGCGTCACCACGCACACCCCGCTCGCAAGGCGCCGCATGCCGTCACGAAACGTCTTCTCGGTCGCTTCCGAAAACTGGGAGGTCATGAAATGCCCCATCGAGAGATTCACGCGTATTGCTACTCGTATCGCAAAGCGGTGATCGGACGGGCTTGCGCGACCCGAAGGGCGTGAAATGCGGTCGTCGCGATGGCGATCGCAACCGCCCCGAACCCAGCGGCCAGAAACGGTCCTGGACCGAGATCAACCCGATAGGCGAAGCCGTCAAGCCAGCCGCGCATAAACCACCAGGCGATCGGCCAGGCCAGCGCATTTGCCATGAGAACTGGCTTGACCAATTGCCAGATCAAGAGCCTGGTGACATCCAAGGTCGACGCACCGAGAGTCTTGCGGATGCCGATCTCCTTGGTTCGCCGCTCCGCGGTGTAGGCGGAGAGGCCGATCAGGCCGAGGCACCCGATCACGACCGCGAAGCCGGCAAAAGACGCGAATAAACTGCCTTGTCGGGAGATATCGCGATAGAGCATGCTGATACGATCATCGAGGAAGACACGATCGACCGGCCTTTCCGGTACGAACTCATGCCAGACCGCGTCAATGCCTCGCAACGTTTCCACAAGGTCAGAGCCTGACAGCTTCACGCTGAGAACATTAAACAAATCCGGGTCGACAATGAAAACGGTCGGTTGCACCCGGTTGCGGATCGAATCAAGCGAAAAATCCGCCGCCACGCCAATAATGCGATGATGGCGCTCGGGATCGTCGGGATTTGCGCTGTGGATCTCCCGTCCGATCGCCGCCGAAGCATCCACAAACCCCAGCGCCCGAACCGCTGCCTGGTTAATGACCGCCCCGCTCAAGCGGGCCTTGTCCTCGGGCGCGGCCTTGTCTTCGACGATACCACGTGAGAAGTCCCGACCGGCGAGAAGCGGCACTCGATATAGGTCGAAATAACCAAAGTCGATCGGCTGTATATTGAAACTACCCCTGGGATGACTGGACGGACCCGCAAGGCTGAAGTCTTGCAAAAGGGATTTTGTCAGTGGCGGCACAACAAACGTGGCCGCGATCGCCTGGACGCCGGGTACCCCGGCCAGTTGCGTGCGCAGCGCCTCGACGGGCGTCGCCTCGCGTCGTCCGAAGCCGTCCGTAGTTTCCTGTCGCGGCATGCCGGTCAGGTCGATGGTCAGCACAAGATCCTTGTCGAAACCGAGCGCCTTTGACGTCGCGAAGGTGTTTTGGCGGTAGATCACATGGGTCGCTATCAGCAGGGCGATCGTCACGGTAAATTGGCAGACGACCAAGCCGAGACGCATCTTGCCGCCGCCGGTCGAGAGACCGGCTCGCGACTTCAACACCAGTGCCGGCGGAACGCTTGACAGGATCACCGCCGGGTAGAGACCGGCGACGATGCCAAAAAGGGCCGCTGTCGAAAGGAGTGCCACCGCCAGCAGGGGCTGGCCTGGGAGATCAAAGGCGATCTTCCGGTCGAGAAAAACATTCAGACTTGGCAGTGACAGTGCCGCCAGCGCCGTGCCGATCACCGCGCCCACCATTGCGTAGGCAAGCGACTCACCGATGAACTGGGCCATCAACTGGCGGCGCCGAGCTCCGAGCGCCTTGCGCACGCCGACCTCGACGGCGCGCGTGGCCCCGCGCGCGGTCACCAAGTTCACGAAGTTGATGCCGGCCAGCAGCAGAATAAGCAATCCGGTTGCCCCGACCGCGTAAAGAGTCTGCACCCGGCCGCTGGACTCCGTGGTATCGGGATTGAAAGGATGGAGATGCAACGCAGCCAGAGGGTTCATGTACAGCGACGCAAAGAGCGGCTTTGACCCGTCGATACTCGGGTAATGAGCGAGGATAAAGGCTGGGAACCGGGCAGCCAACCGGTCGGCGGGAACACCTGGCTTGAGCCGCACATAGGTCTCCACCGTGGCGTTAAGCTGGCCCGGCACCGGCCGGGTGGCATCCAAGGCAGCGAGACTGCCGTAGCCGGTCTTGCCTGACAGCAAGGCGACAAAACGCAAGGTGGAGTTTGTCGGCGGATCTTCGGCGATGCCGGTGACGCGGATCGGGTGGATACGATTGACGTCAAGCGTTTGTCCCAGGCAATTGATGCCGCCGAAATATTTTTCCGCGAGTGATTGGGTCAGCACAATAGAATCCGGCTCGGCCAGAGCGGTCGCGGGATCGCCCTGAAGCAGCCGGTATCCCAACACGGTGAAGAAATCGGAATCGACCCAATCAACGGTTTCCGTCGCCTCGACCGCGCCATGACGCAGGGCGACGCTGTCGATCGCATCTCGCGTGGTTGCGACAATCTCGGGAAAATCAAGCTTCAACTCCGCCGCCATCCGTTCCGGTGTGGTGGACCACGTCACCGGCCGCTGCCCCGCCTCTGCCATCGTTAGTTGCAAACGAGAGACGTCCTGATAACCTGGGAGGAAGCGATTATAGGACAGCTCGTCGCGTACGAAGAGCCAGATCAGGATGACCGCGGCGAAGCCGAGAGCGAGTCCGAAGATGTTGAGCAGGGCATAGAACCCGTCGTGCCGGGCGCTGCGCCAGGCGGAGGCAAGGCAATTGCGAAACATTGGCTTCTCCCGGAATGGCCGCGCTCAGGCGGCGAGCCGCGCCGCAGCCATGACCTGGCCATCGAGCAGGTTGAGGGTGCGCCCGGCATAGGCGGCGTGGTCTGGGCTGTGGGTGACCATCACGACCGTGGTGCCCGCCTTGGCGATCTCGGTCAGCATGTCCATGACAGCATCGCCGTTCACGCTATCAAGATTACCGGTCGGCTCGTCAGCCAGGATCAGTTTCGGCGCGGCAACCAGCGCGCGCGCCACCGCGACGCGCTGCTGCTGACCGCCCGAAAGCTGCCGCGGCACATGGCGGGCGCGGTGCGTCAGCCCGACCCGGTCCAGCGCCGCCGCCACGCGGCGCTTGCGCTCGGCCGAACTAACCCCGCGATAGATCAGCGCGACCTCGACATTCTGTTCGACCGTCAGTTCGTCAATCAAATTGAAGCTTTGGAATATAAACCCGATATTGGATCGGCGCAGTAATGTCAGCCGGCGTTCCGGAGCACGCGCAATCTCTTCCCCCATGAAGAATAGCCGTCCGTCGCTCGGTCTATCGAGGAGGCCGAAGATGTTCAGCAGGGTTGACTTCCCGCAACCCGACGGCCCCATGATGGCGACGAACTCACCCGGCCTGATCTCCAGATTGACCTCGCGCAGCGCCAGGGTCTCGACCTCGCTGGCACGATAGCTCTTGGTGACGTTGACGAGCTTGAGCATGATAATTGTTGTTTCCATCTCAGGAGGAAAGGGCTAGCCGATCGATGCGATCGAGGCCGGTGTAATCCGAGGTGACGACGCGGTCGCCGGGCTCCAGTCCATTCAGTACTTCCACCACCTCGGTGGTGCGCCGGCCCAGCTTGACGGACCGGCGTGCGGCGCTGGTCCCATTGCGGTCGACCACAAAAACCCAGGCACCCCCTGAGGTTTGGAGAAAAGGCCCGACTGGCAGGACCGTCGCGGGCTCGTCATCGCCCAGTTCGAGCTTACCCTGGACCGCCTGGCCCCGCCGCAGCCCGGACGGTGTAGCACCTGACCAGACCAAATCGATCTCGAATTGCCCATCCTTGACCTGCGGATAGAGCTTGCTGACGACCAGGGAGCTGGGCGTGCCGTCGATTGTGACCGTGACATGCTGGCCGGGTTTCACCCGCGCCAGATAAAATTCGTCGACGAGCATCGTCACTTTGAAGCCGCCTTCGCGGTCGATCTGGCCAAGATGCTGGCCGCGACCTTTCTCTTCCCCCACGTGGGCGTCGAGCGAGGTCAACAGGCCATCTACGGGCGCCCGTATGGTCAGCGCATCGAGCTGGCCCTTGGCCGCCGCGAGGTTGGCGTCGAGTTGCCCCGCCGTCTGCTTAATCAGATCTTCGCTGCGCCCGATCACCGCCGCGTCGCGCTCAAGGGCATCGGCGGCGTTTTTTCGCAGCCGCTGTTGGTAAGCCAACTCGTCGGCCGATTGATCGAGCGTTTCCTGAGATGCGAAGCCCTGTGCGGCCAGGGGCTGACGCCGAGCCACCTGCCGGCTGAGGCGCATGATGTTGTACTCGGCGTCGGCCACCGCTTTGGCGTCGTTGGTTTTTGTCTGTTCGAAATTGAGCTCGAGCGAGCGCTGGTTGTTGATCTGCTCGATGATCTGCGTTTCGCGCGCGATCGCGTCCAACTCGAGTCCCGGATCGGATAAACGGATTAAGGGCTGGCCGGCGACGACGCGCTGACCGGCCTCGGTCAAGACCTGCTCGACTTTGCCACTCTGTACGGCGTCGAGCACAATGCTGTTTAGCGGCACGACACGGCCGCGCAAGGGAATGAAATCACGGAACGGCGCCGCCGCTACGGTTGAGATCGTGATCTTCGACGCCTCGACTGTTAGCGTACGTTCGGACCGGCTCAGCTCAAGCCAGCCAGTTGCCGCCAGCCCAGTCGCCAGCACGGCAACACCGATCAGCGTCGGCCGCGTGATCCAACGTTTGGGGATCGGGCGATCCATGGCCGAGACCAGCAGTGGGTTGCTGACTAACTGCATGTTTAAGCAGCCTTTCTGCCGCGTTCCGAAGCGCTGACGTCAGCCAGGTAAAGATCGTGCCGATTCAGCGCCTCGTATATCGCCGCGCGATTCTCGTAATGGGCGGTGTTATCAGGCTCGAGAGCGATCACGCGATCCATGTCCGCAAGCGCGAGTTCGTATGAACCTTGGTTAAAATGCAATACCGCCCGATTTACTCGCATAGCGACGGAGTCATCGCCCAGGGCGATTGCCCTGTCGTAGTCGGCGAGTGCTTCATCGACTCTTCCAAGTCCGTTGTATGTCTCCGCTCGCAAGGCGTGAGCCAATGGTTGATTCGGATTTAACTCCAAACTGGTCGCGAAGCAGGTAAGAGCATCCTGCCATTGTTCCTGACGGGCGTGACAGAGGGCTTTGTTGAAATAAACCTCCGGGAACGGCGCGCTATACTTGATAGCCCGGCAATAATTATCAATTGCATTGTCGTAGTGGCCTAGTTCCTGAAGAAAATTTCCCTTTTCATTGTAATAGTCGGGATAGTATGGGTCCATGCCGATCGCCTTGTCATAATATTCCAGCCCTTCTTCCAGGCGGCCCGCGATGACTAGCGCTTGCCCGGTATTATAGTGGAGCACCGAACGGTGCAGCAGATGCTGATCCTCACCGAGTTGGCTGGTCAACGATCGGTATGCTGACTGACACAGATCGATCGCGTCCTGATGCCGGCCCTGCCGGACTCGCAGCAACGCAAGGCCATTGTCGATAAATGACTTCCGAAATGGATAATCGCCAAGGTCTGGATTGCCCTCCGCCGCACGAATGTACTCTACGGCTTGCGAAAAATGCTGCTCCGACACCTCGAGATTCTTGGAATCCGCGTAACGGAGGTGATGTACTCCAATATTATAGTGGGCATTGGCAAGCATCTCCGGTTTGGTCAGGTAGGGTACGGCCAGCTCCTGAACGAGGCGGAGCCCGGTGGCTGAGTTGTCCGTCCAAACCAACGTACTATACATTTCACCGACATACTTCATGCGTTCACGTTCGTCATTCCCCACGATCTGGTCGAAATAGGGAAGAATGGCGTCTATGAAGTGTCGGGCTTCGTGGTAGTAAGCGTTCCGGTTGTAGAGAACCAACATCTTCAGTGCCACCCGGGCCGCGGCCAGACCATCGCTCGCGCGCCTGTAGTGCGCGATCAGCACGGTGTGTTTTTGCTCCAGAACAGCCTCGTGACAGTCAGCCTCCCGTTGGATCGTCCCAATCTCGGCCTCATCGAATTCGTGCCGAACGGACCAGTCCGTTTTGATTTCGACGCCTAAGCGTGGCGCGGGTATCATCAGTATCCCCTGCATATCAAGGGCGGCCACGGTCCAGTCTCGCTGGGTTTCGATGATGACGTCTATCGGGAATTCGGATGTCCCGCGTCGCGCTAGCTCCAGGAAAAAGCGTTTTGTCAAGTATTGCGCCTGGTCGAAGTTCCGCGCGATGACAATCCATCGGCCCTGATCAGTCAGCGCCCGCCTCCACCGCAGGACCATGCCGACGAGACCATGAACCAGACGATATCCCCGATCCACCGCATAAACACGAGTCCTTTCAGCCGGACTGGCAGTATCGGTCAGGCAGAGATACCTTGGAACGATCGTGCTGCGATATTTCGGCAGCGCACGATGCAGTTCATAGATATGCTCCTCGACAATCGCATCCTGCCGCATTTCCAAAAGTTCCAGATAAGCGCTCTCGATCAGCTGTTCCACGCCGGCCCAGGCTCCGCCGGTCTCAAATCCCGCGTCCAACTTGAAGATTCGAACATCACCGTCGGCTTCGTCAGGGTGTGATGCCAGTGACCCCCTGGCCTCGCTCACGAGTAAGGAAAACCGACTTGTATGTATAATATCCTCGGCTGGCCGAGTTAAATCCAGCAGGTCCGCTACGTTGGTCATTGGTTTCTCCGTTTTTCGTGGACAGAAGTCATCTCTGTTTCAGCCACACGTACATGCCGACGGCGAGAAATGACAGCGTAATGGAAGCGTACGTTATCATGTCGCATGCGATCCAGAAGGAGGCTGACTCCGCTCGCAGCAGTCTAGAGGCCGATTCGATGTATCGCCAGATCGTTGGCAGGAATACACCAACGAGTATCAGCAATGACAGAATTCTGCCGAACAGCCAGATCAGCGAAAACACTCTGAGCACCATCAGATTCCGGAAATTCGCCGTGACGGCCCTGTTACCGAACCGGCCAAGGGTGACCAGGTATAAGATGTTATTCAAATAGGCTCGCGCATCTTTATCCAAATCTGGAGAGCTGAAATAGTTACAAAGAATATAGTAGATATCCGTCTTTACGAATATGTTGAACTGCCATGCGATGGATAACATAGCCTCGAGCACACATGCCTGAACCACCTGGACGGCAAAGCGGGGCGGGCCGTAATGCAACAGCAACTGCAAAATAATGGTAAAAAGCGACATACAGAGAACGTCGACCAGCATACCCGCCAGCATGGGAAAATATCGCTGTGACTTCGGCAACATCAGGAGGCCAGTAAGATCGGCTTCCGCGACAATGTCCCATAGCCGATTGCCCACTCCGTACTCGGACTTTATGCCATGGCGGGCAAGAGCAATCATATGACCCAGTTCATGCACGACGACCCGCGTCAGCGATAGAACCGCTATAAGAAGCAGTAGCGGGGTACGATTTGTCTCCGTATAAAAGGCGCTGAAGTTTATTCGCAACTCCGGGTCCCTGATCGCGCTTCCGAATGAATAGGCAACGGTAGCCAGATAGCATAACAATGCCGGCGTCGAAAATATCGAATTGGCGATCCGCTGATCCAGACTGAAAACCCGTCGTCTGGTTCGTGTATCAGCCAAAGTCTGAGGCTGTATGCTTTGTCTTTCTTCCTCCGGGTAGATGAACCCGATGCTCGCGAGCTGATCGACAAAACCGTCGACATCGAGCGTTTCGGCGCCGTCTACCGCGAACCTGGATTTTATTGCGAAAGCGGTGTCGCCCACTTCAAGCATGTTGAGGATCTTCACGCCTTGTTCGGGAAACTGATAGAAGTCACCCAGATCAACGCTTCCTATCACATAAAGATCCTCTCCTTCCTTCTGAATGGTGAGTGGGATGACACAAAATCTCTGCGCGTCCATGGCCGGCATGAGTCACCTCTTGGCCCCTGTCCTGGTTCGCTGACCGTTGTTTGCACGACTCCGCCGCTTTTTGGGCGCGGGGTTTTGAACTGGAAGAGAGATAAGTCGCGCTGAATTTATTTACCGGTCGTGCGGCCGGGAGGATTTCGAACCAAACTGATATCCGCGCTAAATCATGACAACCGAGTTGGCTTCCGCGCCCGTGATTACAGGCACGGAAGCCGGACGCGAAGGTTAGACCGCTCGGTAACCGCAGCACATCGCCGTTGTGGTGATCCGCTGCATCTTGATGATCGAGATCGTCTTCATTGTCGTCTCCGTCTGATTGTGGAGTGGTTCATACTTATGTGCGTCGGGATAATCACCCACCTTAACAGATGAAGTCTCCGTTGCGTACTGATAACAGCACAGACGCAGCGTCGAATCTTGAAACGTTGCTGAAAGTTCCCTGAAGGATTTATGAGATCGAACGTTCTTATCTTGTCCCTATTACGTGGGCAGTAGGATCCATCGCGCCCATGACGGTAAGCGCGGTGTCGAGCGAAATGCCGAATTGGAGCAGGAGCAGGAGAGCGAGCGAATACCAACCAGGATCGGTCAGCTCGCCATGGAGCGCGGTCTTTGCTTTAGTCAAGGAGGTTTAGACGAGCAGCGCATTTGACCATAAGAGCGATGCGCGACCTCACCACAAGGCGGGGTGGCGGCAGTGTGTTCTTCTCAAGGTGGGCGTTTTTCGGCCCGCTGAGCCCACCTTTGACGGCCGCGCCGCGAAATCTGCTGATGGACGAACTGCTCCCGATATATCCTTTCACGGCTCGCGCCGGATAATCTAAGCGGCCCCTCTCGCCGGGTCTAATCCCGCGGCCAAGTCGGCGCCCATCCCCTCTTTTGTGGACTGATTGCCGATCTGTTTTTTTTTGACCGGCTGGCTCTTAGGGGTCGCATCTGGTTCCATACCTACGCGAACCAAGCCTGGTCGGGACAGAACCGCAACCACGGAGGCATCGAGCAGGTACCCGCGGCGGGAACGCGTGCGCAGAATATGCTTCGCGCCGGCCCCGAATGCACGGCGGATCTCGTGGACGCACTGGTTGATATTGTTTTCTGTTACGAACAGATCCGGCCACACAGAGCCCATTATCTCCTCCTTCGAGATCGTGCGTCCGGCATTGTGCACAAGCAGCCGCAGCAACGCGAACGTTTTGGCGCGCAAGGGCAGCTCAGTGCCGTCCGCCGCGAGCAGCAACTCGCAGTCGACGTCGAGGGTAAGCGAGCAGATTCGATAGGCGCCATTGTGAACCGAGTTCATCATCGCAATTGCTTCCTGCCTAATGCCGGCGCGGCCATACACGGTCCGCTCATGATTGCCCCCGTGAAGGATCGCTGGAACGTTACTCGGCACGATCACGCTTAAGCAGGCGACGGGCAACCGAACCGAGCCAATGGGAAACGCGTCAACCTCCATGGCCCACCCTCGCTTGACCTTCACAAGCGCTTCAACCCTGAAGCTTCCACTATCCTACGCGCAGTAGACGTTGAATTATCCCAAGTTTGAAAACGCGCGCATTCTTTCCGAAACCGAACGTCATTCAATTTGGATTCATCGCAGCGCGCCTCGTTCACGCGCACCTGATAAGCCCTCTGCAATAGAGCTACCGGTGTTCCGCTTGGAGTGCAGTGATCCGCGTCACACCGCAAGAGATGGCTGATGCACTCTCTTGGATTGGCGAAGTCACCAGCGGGCCGACGGTCAAGGGCGTCGCGATGTCTCGATCGTTCCTTCGATCAGGTTCATCAGACAGGGGGTTCGGTCGAAGCGGTGGTGGCGCAC
The DNA here is from genome assembly GCA_963822215.1 of uncultured Alphaproteobacteria bacterium. Lineage (GTDB taxonomy): Bacteria > Pseudomonadota > Alphaproteobacteria > Rhizobiales > Beijerinckiaceae > Roseiarcus. Next base: position 88,607 of record CAWGGX010000003.1, on the reverse strand, counting down.
GGCATTCCCCCAGTCACGCTCGCAGTCGTAGGATTCCGTCGGCTCAACAACGCGCGGGGGAGGCGCGCATGGACTTGGTCTTTCGTGTTGACCTTGCAATGATCGCGAACGCGCTCGAGCTTGTCCGATCAGCTAGCCGCTCGCGCTTCCTTGTTTCGTTCCGAGTCCACTGCACCCGGGCCGTCTCCAGTCCCAGGAGTCAAAAAAGTACACCCGTTCGTCTCGATCGTGTGAGAGGTTGGTTTCGCCCTCATGGATAGCTGTGGGCATAGCCCACCATACGGAACTCCCCGTCGAACGCTAGATCATGGCGCACCTTGCCCATGGGGGGCTACGCCCGCTTTCTGGTGTTCTCCGCCCATAGGGGGCTGATCGGCAAGGCCCGCAATGGGTCGAGACTGTCCGTTCGCCCGGCCCCTAGCGGACGACAGCTATTTGCGCAAACGAGACGTCTACCGGCGCAAGTTGCGGCTCGCGACTGGCCCCAGCGCAACAGGTCATTCGAGCGGCTAGAGGAGAGTGCCGGCGGCGTTGCCGAGAAATAGCTCTCCATCCCGGACGTAACGCGAGAGCATAGCGTCGGATGCGTGCCCCGTCTGCTGCCTGATTTTGAAGGTTGAAACACTCGCCCGAGTCGCGCTCGTCGCAAAGCCCGCGCGCAGACTATGACCTGAATATCCTGTGGGGTCGAACCCTGCGGCGCATATTCGGTCGCGGAGGATTAAGGACACTGCTTCGCCGGACAGCCGACCGACCGAGACCCGGCCATGTCGATCGACAGGCCGGAAAACGGGACCCTCCTCGATCCGCGCGGCGCTGAGCCAGGTTTCGAGCGCCCTGACGGGGCAGTGAATGGTTCGGCCGAGCGGGATGCCGATCCTCCGGCCGACGCCGTTTTGGTCGGTCTTCGACCGCCGGATGGTCAGAACGATCCCCTCCCGAACCCGCTGGATGTCAATGCAGTTAATTGTAGCAAGCTCGGAACGCCAGAGGCCGCCTGCAAACCCGATCAGGAGCAAAGCCCGATCCCGCAGGTCCTTGAGCCGATCGCCCATCGCCCCGAGAACGGCAAAAAGGTCCTCACGGAGCAAAGGCTTGGCCTGACGTTGAGCCGCTCCGTGAGCGCGTCGGATGCCGCGCATCGTCGCCCGGACCAACGGACTCGCGACCGGGTTTGGGAGACCCCTGGCCCCGTGCGCGATTGAGATTGCAGCAAGACGCCGCGTCAGAGTGGAGACCTTAAGGACGATAGCGTGATCGGCGAGATAGGCGGCCACCATGTCGTCGGTCGCCGGGATGGTTCCGCCCATGCTTCGAAGTGGTCAAGGTCAGCGCGGTAGCCCCGCCGCGTCGCCGGGGCGACCCCGGCCTGAACCTAAGCTTCAACTGGGCAGACCGAGAGGTCAGTGCAAGTAACTGCATCAGATTGATCGGCAAGGGATGGTGTCGATGGGCTCTCGACGACCGCCTGATGGATTGTCAGCGGAAATGCACCAGCTTGGGCGAAATGGGCATTGTCGCCATTGAGAAAATCACGAGGCATGGTTGAAGCCTCCCGCGATCTCGGTCCTAGCTTCGTCCGGGATCGACAGATCGGTCCGAGTCAGTCCCAGAATTTCGGTGTCGTTGCTTGACTCCGGATACGAGCACTCGACGTCGCCTTGACATAGACGGCAAGCGATGCCAGCCCGGCTGAACGGCGGCGGACGCTGTCCCATTAGCCCCCTCCCTTTAGTCTGTCGTCTGTCATCTTGATCTCGCTGATCCGTGCCATCAGCTCCTTATTCAAAACGGCAGCGGGTCGCATGTCGGCGTCATCGTCCGCCTTTGTGGCGCCGTCGAGGGCATAGAAGTATTCGAGTAACTGCATGAGCAGGTCAGGCGGTTGGTGGTTCGGGGGGAGGCCGGCGTATGATATCCAGTTCCCCGAGGGCGGAAAGGCTACGTCCACTTCCTTGGGCATCCGGGTCTTTCTGGCCGGGGTCGGAATGATCCATGGACCCGGCTTGCTCGGGAGCCCCGGTCGACCAATAAACTCGTCGACCTCTGTGTGACGGTTAACGAGCTTCCGCCTCAGCAATCCGTCAGGGGCCTCGGCCGCCCAAGGCCCCATGCCCCATGACGAGACAAGTTCAGTCTCTGGGAGGATAATCGCCCGCACCACTCAACTCAGCACGGCCACTTCGCCTGGCGTTAGACGATCCTCCGTCCGCCGCCTGATCATCTTACCCATTTTCTGACTCCTCATTGCCCGAGGATGCCTTCTTGTCCGGCTGGGCCTTCGCCAAACCGGGCGCCTCTTCGCGCAGTGCGGCGAGCACGGCCTCCTCCTTGTTCTGGATGCCACGCCCGCTGCGCACGCCGCCGTGCTTCAGGAGCGCGTCCTCAAGCTCGGCATAGTCTTTCGGGCTGAAGTACATCAAAACGTAGTGGGCGTTGCCGAGGGGCTTGTCCCCCCGCATCTGGCGTTCGAGGTCCTTCGATGTCGTCGCGTCGGCCAGTTCGAGCAGGACGTCGACATTGTCGGGGGTGACGTGCTTGGCGATCACCTGGAGTTTCGTCCAGCCGACCTTGCGCAGCCTCTGCCTCGGGATCGGCAGCGGGTCGAACACCCGGCTGACTTTAATCAGATAATACGCCTTGCGACCTCCCAGGTTACCCTTGTTCACAACCTGCCGAAATAGTTTGGGGGCTCGTTCCAGCAGCTGCCGGAGGGAACGCCCCAGCTCCAAAAAATTGTCTTCGACGTCTGCCGACAGTTCTAACGCCTTGTCGTACAACGCCTTGTCGTACAACGCCTTATTGCTCACCGGCATCTTCCCCTCCGTGGGAACTCGCTTTGGATCGAGAGCGTCGAAAAACTCGTTGTTCCCGATCTCTTAAGCAACAACAATATAGAACAAAATCGAATACTTAGCAAGTACGATGGCTTGAAATGGTATATGGGAATCGGCCGATCTAGCGGCCCGCATAGAGGCATTCGGAGTTGTCGCTTACAATCATCAGCGGCGATGAGACGCCTCCCATCGGGATGACAGCCTGCATGTTGGGCCTCGACTACTGGGCGCGCTTGTGACGGCCACCCCGGCGCCGTCGATGAGGAGCAGATTGGCTCGGGGCAGTCCGAGGATTTCGATGAGGTCGGTTGGGTCGTGATACGAGCACTCGACGTCGCCTTGCCGGCGAAGCTCATCACCCAGGGGCCAGCGCAGTCGATTTGCGACGAGCCTGTTTCGACGCGAAAAACGATATGGCCGAAGACCGGGACCCGGCGCGCGGCGCAAAGCGGATGGTGTCGCGGTCCTCGTGTCCAACATCAGGGCAGCCTGATCGGACCTGCTGGTCGGCCTAGGCCACAGCGCAACCCTCAAACGAGCCACCGAGTGCGACCTGGCGCGCCATCGGTCGCGTCACTGCAGGGCCGTTGCGCAGAACCGCCGCAACCAACAAGTTGCGCATTTGCGCGTTATGTGACACTCCGGTGGTGAGCCGGGCGTGATCGGTGGCGCGTTGGGAGGCACACGCGCACCCAGGACGATATGTTCTCGCCCGTTGCGTTCGTCCTTTATCGCACCCGGCTCGCCAGCGACGCTAATTTCAGTCACCGACCCTTGCAACCCTCCCCTGCAACCGAGGGAGAGCCGGTCACCCCTCGGGCAGCCTTGGGCGCACTGAGCGCGTTTGTGGAGTCGCAGCGATCGGCCTAGAATAAATGCAGAGCCATCATGGGAGGACGCCGACCATGCGAGGGCCAGACGACCGAGATGGGAGCGGACGTGGGAACGCCGCTGGCCTCTTGATGGCAGCCTTGTTGGTCGTTGTGGCCTACTTCGTCCTCCACAGCCTCCAGCACGTGCGGACCTATCAACGCTGCCTCGACACTGGGTCGGTCAACTGCGTCGATTTCGCGATACACGCTGCCCGGTAGGCGTGGCCCAGCCGAAACCCCGCATGGCAATAGACCCTGCCGTTCAGCCGGCATCCCAGCCCGGATCGTTGAGGTCCACGATGATCAAGCCCCGCGCCTGTGTCACGGTGCGCCCTGTGGAGTGGCTCCATATGCAATCTGTGCAGTTACCTGCACGAGCGAACTTGCGGATCGCTCCGTTGAACCGCGAAAGATCGAGAACCCTGGACGTTTCCGGTTCGAGGCCATTGCGTACGTTCTTGTTACTTGGCTTCCGTAAGTTATCGTCCGTGAATGACCGATCCCGCCAAGCTCACGCCCGCAGACCCACGCTCCCTGCGGCTTTGGCGGCTTTCCATTGGTCGCCGCACTGTTTCATGACGCTCTGAGCGTTGGCGGCGCTAAACTCGGCGAGTACGATCCCGAGTGCAAACAGGGCGGCCAAACCGAAGTAAACGATGGATTGACGCATCAGCTTACCCTCCCGGCGCCGGCACATCTGGCGCGGAGAAACGCTATCAGCCGCCAGTTTCCGGTGCCAGCATCCCACGGAGCCGCGAGGCACAAAAAAACCGGCCTCCGCTTGGGCGAGGACCGGATCAATTTGTTGACCTCTCATGCGTAGCACGAAACGAATGGCGCTTCCAGACGCCGAGAGCGCCAGTCGACAAGGCGGACGGCCGCACTGCGCAAGAAGCGGGCGCCGCCCGACGGTTTGGCCAACGCGTCCTTTCCGGTTCTTTCCTGCCGTTCCCGCTCGCTCCGGTACGGCAGGAGGGCGCGCCAGGACCAGACTTTCAGAAAGCTGACTCTGAATTCGTGCGTTCGCTCCTTGGGGCCCTAGCAAACTGGTGGGTCGCCCGCTCAGCCGTTTCGGCGCGCCCAGCGGCTTGCGGCCTGTCACGAAGGTGTCCCTCAACCCCTCCTACATAATGCGCCCCTGCTAGCGCCGAACGCAGGTCTTAGACTTGCCGGAGCGCCGCATAATCTCATTCGTGCCGACGCCGTTCGCCGTCAACAGCCCGATTTTAGCCCGCCAGACGTGCTTCTGCGGCGTGTTGCGGTCTTGAACCAGGGCCTTGAGCTGAAGAATATCGGCAGACGAAACGGAGAGCAATTTTCCAGCCCACATCACGGACTCGCACGTCCAATCCGTCGGGGAAACCTCGGCCGGGATTCAATTGTTAGGTTCGAACTACTAGGCATGTCGAACAGCGCACCCGCATGTCGATTTTGTCCGCTATCAGACATATAGCCCCAGCACAAGGCGGGGCTCATTTTGATGATTTATCCTGTTCAGCTTTAAGCGCCTTAAGGAGCGTTGGCACGAGATCTAAGAATTGCTTGTCGTATACCTGTTCAATCTCATCACGTCGCATCACAATTGTCGTTTAACCCTTCTTACGTATTATATTTCGCTCTGTTTTTGCCATTTCTAAAGCAAATTTTTCAATTGTCTCTTTGCTACCTTTCATTAAAATTGTTTCAAGAGCAATAATACGCAGTTGCGCAGACGTAATTTCATTTTGAAAATACTTTATCTCAAACAACCCATAACGATACAACCGCAGAAAAAAGTACGCAAATACTTGCATAAAATAGGTAAAGACACGCGGACGACAAATCTATATGACAGAATCTGAATAGACTCGCCAGCTATATTTACGCTAGACGCCAAAATAATAACACAAAGAGCAATTAGCCCCCCAAACGAAAGGCTCATCCCGATCAAAAGATTTAAATTTGACCGCCTCCCTAAAGCGTTTATTTCCTCACCGAGGCGAGTCTGGATCGAAGAAGCTATATTTCGAATAGTTGAGATAAATTATGAATCTATTGATTGCTTTGAATATCGTTCTTCCAGATGCCGCGCCAACGCTTTTGTAACAACTTCCGGCGTAAATTGAGCTAATCGTGCCTGTCCGGTTAACGCCCACACCCACCAGGGCTGGTGATGGTTATCAAACCGGCCATGGAAATCCGCCAGAGCGACGATCTGGGTTTCCCCAGTCAGTCCCAGAGTTTCATGAGCTTTTTCCGTATGACGCGGCATATGCTGCCTATCTTGATCGCGCGCGTTGGCCTGTCGGCTTTGTCTGGCCATATTGCGGCCAGATCGCTCTGCACGTGGACGCATCCTACATCTAGGGGCTGTGGGCGTTAACCGGATAGGCACGGAGCTAATAACGTAGCTTCTGTATCTTTTCTTAATCTATCAATAGTTTCGTCTGTCAAAACGGGAGCGGAAGAATTTAAGATCTTCTCGAATTGCCTCTGCGTTTCTCTAATCATCCTCCATTGTGCTTCGGTAGCGTAATTATCATCAGAACGACTGGATCCCTCTAAGTACGAAAGCGCGGCGCGCACCGTCGACCGCAAAAAGAAAACAATAATACCTGCGAGGACAGCGAGTAATGGAATTGATATAGACTTTATCGAATCCGCGTGTCTCTCCTCAAAGTCGTGAAGCATTGGTGCAATATTAGGCAATGATGTGAAAGCTATGTACGCCGCGAAACCTATCAAAGCACCAACGAAACTCGATAAGAACACCTCTCCCCCAAAGAAAGTAAGTAAAAGACGATTCATTCTTATAAATAAGCGCGTTATATATTTTGGGTAATCAGGGTCGATCATCTAATTAGCCTCGCACTAGCTTTGGGTATAGGATGGTGTTACTTGCCATTCAACAACAACAGATAGATTATAGTACATAGGTTGTATATCCGCGGTATTGTCGTTCGAGTTGCCATTGCGCGATGCCCGCAGTCAACACAAGCAGCTAAATAGGGCCTGAACCCGCCTGTCGAAACTTATTTCGTTATCCGTGCCGACGCAAACGCCAGCGGTGCACGCAGGTTCGGTGAGCGCGAGCATCCCCGCGAGGGCGCGATTCGACCGAATGTGGTTCGCCGACGGTGCGGACAAGCCTTCGATCGGGGCATGAAGGGCTTCGACGCAACACAAACGCCCGCTTCGGGCGGAAACAGCGCCTACAGGCAAGGCCCGCTTACCTGCCCACTTGCGACATTCGCGGTCTCGATCTTCAACGGCAGCAATACGTCGACTCCGTCCGTCCGCTGTGCGCAAATTGCGGGCGTTCATCAGCGGTTCTGCGAACGCGTCATATCCGGCCCTTTGCTGCCTTTCCCCGTTCTTCCCTGTACGGGAAGAGGGCGCCAGGATCGACCGTTCCTGAAAGAAGATCCGAACAGGTCAGCTCGACCCGGCGCGGAACGCTCGTCCCAAGCAATCGAACGTCGCGAATCGACGTAGAGCTGACGCCCACCGAAGCCGCCGTTCAAGGATGATCTAGTCTCGTCTCAAAGATTTCCCTCGCTAGACGTGGTATCGCGCCGCGAAGTTGCACGGAATCGTCCCGGCGTGATTCCGGTCTGAGACAGGAAGGCGCGGTGGAAATTCGAGGGGTCGGTATAGCCGGTGCGCAGCGCCACTTCGGCGAGGGGCTTTTCTGTGGTCGCGAGGAGCTGCCGCGCCCGCCGCAGGCGCAGGCCGCGGACGATGCCGCGGTAGCTCACGCCCTCGCTTCGCAGCGCAAGTTGCAGCGTCGTAGTCTAAAGGTGCACGTCGTCTCACCCTCCGGGAGGGATCGCATCCTCGCCATCCTAGGGGCTGGAACGATTGTAGGCGAATTGTCCATGTTTGACGGGGCGCCGCGGTCGGCCTCGGTCGCCGCAATTCGTGCGTCGAAGCTGTCTTTCGTGCGTCGCGCTGTCTTCGACGATGTGCTCCACGCTCAACCCGAAATGTATCGCGAACTCACGATAATTCTGGCGCGCGGCCTGCGGGATATCGATGACGCGATAGCGGCTACAAGCTTTCTTTCCGTTAGGGGTCGCACCGCCCGTGCGCTGCTCGCCCTTGCGGATGCATTCGGCCAAGATGCTGGTGATGGCCGTATCGTAATTCGGCAAAAGGTCACCCAGAGCGATATTGCGGCGATGGCTGGCATAGTCCGTGAAAATTTCAGCCGCGTAATGCACGACTGGCTTGATCGATCATTTTTTAGCCGTATTGCTGGCTATTACTGTGTGGAGAACAAATTAGTGCTGGAGCACGAAGGCCACTTCTGATACGCACCCTTCAGTAGTGTCGACTAGAGGACGCGTCCGCATCTCTCCGGACATGATTGCCGAAGTTGACCGATGGGCGGCCGAAAGAGCACTTACCCGTTCCGAGGCCATTCGTCGGCTCGTCGAGAAGTGGCCCGCCGGATCTGACTCATGACCGGGGTCGAGAGATTTGAGTAGTCCCGCGGAGGCGAGAGATCGGGAGCGGTTGCTCTCCACGTTCAATCGGCGTAACATTTCTGGTTAGTGCGGCTAGACCGACGGGGCGAACGCCGTGCCTGCATTCCCGGCCGCCGCGTCTCATCAGTGCAGCATGGAAATGCAGCCATGCCCAAGCCGCCTGTCGGTGATCTGGCTTCGGTGCCAGCGCCGTGAGCGAGACTCGAAAGCTCGCGGCGATTTTTGGTTCCGGATATTGTCCCCAACAGCCGCCTCGCCGGCGTTGACGAGGAGCGTACGCTGGGTCGGGCGCGGAGCGTCACATTCTATCCACTAGACTATCCGGGAATCTCGAGTGGCTTCGCTTCACGATCAGGTGCTCCAAGTCTGGAGCCCTGAAATCGATTTCTGGGCAGCGCATAGAGATGATCTCGACTCAGTCGATACTTCGACCGTACATCAGAAAATATTGATCGTGAAGTGCGTATGTACGACAACTGAACCAGAACAATACTTGTTGCAATAAACTATCGGAACGCGCAGGGAGGTTTGTTATGTCTAACCCCGTGGAAGCCGAATTTGCGATTAAAGATACGCCAGGTGTTTCCGGTGTAAACACTGGTGGCGGGGCAGGTGTGTATGGTTTGAGTCCAATTGGAACTGGAGTCGTAGGCGAAACTATCGCACCGGGTGGGATTGGGGTGCAGGGCATTTTTCCGCCCGGCGTTCCCGGTGGCGGGATCGGCGTGCAGGGGACCTCTTACGGCCTCGGCGTCGAAATCCCCGGCGGAACCGGAGTGCAAGGTGTCGGTAACATCGGCGTCCATGGCGTAGGCGACCCAACTGTAGGACTCTTCGAAGGAATTGTCACCGTCAGAGGAAATCTCAACGTCTCAGGCGACACCCTTCTCGCCAACGTCACCGTCAAAGGAAATGTCGCCGTCTCAGGCGACGTCCTTCTCACCAATGGCGACTGCGCAGAAGATTTCGACGTCACGAATGCAGACCTCGTTGAACCCGGCGCCGTCATGGTGTTGGGCGACGACGGCATGTTGGAGCCCAGTCAGATTGCCTACGATAAGCGAGCCGTCGGCGTCATCTCGGGCGCCGGAAATTATAAGCCAGGCATTGTACTCGATAAGCAGACACACCAGCCAAACAGGAAACCGATCGCTTTACTGGGTAAGGTTTATTGCAAAGTAGACGCCCAATATGGCGCCATAGAAATGGGTGACCTGTTGGCGACTTCTGCAACGCCGGGGCATGCCATGAAGGCGACCGACAAGGTCAGAGCGTTCGGCGCGGTGATCGGCAAAGCCTTGCGCCCGCTCAGCGCCGGACAGGGCCTTATTCCTATGCTAATCGCCCTGCAGTGAAACCAATTGAAGCCAGTGCAAATAGCCTCGGCGGCAGGATTGGAGAGGAATAGCGAACATTTGAAGAGGTACGAGCCTCGTCCGGCTTTCGCTCGCGTTTGGGCAAGAGGAGCTCTTTATCATGGCCAAGACATTGAGCTTATCGGCCGCAGTGCTGCGGCATAGAGAATTTAGACCCACACCCGTCGGCGCCAGCGGCTTGCTACGTCACTTTCAACCTCACCCGCCGACGTCGCTCACGGCGCTCTGCATACAGATGGGTCCTTTCGTCGTCGAAAGAGACGCCTTTCGATTCATTAACAATTTCCCCATCACCGATGAGCAGGCGGCGCAGATTCGCCAACATTACCGGATTTTTGCCGATGTGGTTGTCGGAGCCGGCGTCCGGTTGGTGAGAGATGTTCTGGCGTCGTTGAGCGTGAGCGTTCCCATTATAGGGGTCGTGGGCCTACCGGCTGTCGTCATTGACGCAGTAGTCGGCGAGGTGACAACCCAGCTGGCTGGCTCGCTGATCGACAAGATAGCCGATCCGATTCCCGGCACATTCGGGCGGTGCGGCGGGATGACTTGCGCCGGCTTCGACTTTTATCTTCTTGATTGGACCGTCGACGAACGCCTGGGCACGACGCCTCCGGTGACCGGGCCGTTAAGCGATTACCTTTTCGGCCGTCTGCTCGACAACATCGACCTCAATGCTGAGACATTCCTCGACTGGATCGTAAACCTGCACCTGATGCCAATTATTTCCAGTGCGGCGAATATCACCCTTGGAACCGCTGTGGGCGCCTTGGGCGGGCCGATTGGCGCTGCTTTCGGCGCATTGCTGGGGAGTCAGGTCAACGTTTTTCACCTGGGGGGTCCTAAAGTGACTCTCGACCGCACGAAAAGCGAGTTTCAGAGGATCACCAGTACACTTGACAGAGAGGCGGCATGTCCCATTGCGCTAATTTATAGCGATAGCGCCGTCCCCACAGACCAGCACGTGGTATTGGCCGTTAGCTATGTCGATAACCACGACGGTACGGCGAATTTGTTCATGTGGGATAGTAACAGCGCCAATACGCTTCAAGTATTGGCGCTGGATATGCGAGGCGACGAGCTGCAGGTGGGAGTTTCCAATTCCGCTAGACCTGTCAAAGGGATCTTTTTGGAGAAGTACGCGTTCCAGAAGCCGCCGGACAGCCTGCGATTGCCTTAGTTAGGCGAAGGGGGCTGGCGATCAGGGCTGTTCAGTCCGCTGAGATCCCGTGCATATTGAGGATGCCGGCGAGATCGAGGGCGGCGCGCCTCGTGTGTTTCGAACGTTGTCGCCGCCGCTGACTCGTATAGTGTTGTAGGCGAAGGAACGCAGGCGGGCGGCGATGTCTGGGTTCTTTCGGATGCGGGAGGCGTCTTCGGCGAAGGCGACGTCGCGCACGTGGTGGCTGCCATTCTCAATGCGCCAATGTCCGCGTATCCATTCGTTTCAGCATTCGGGCGGGACGCCTGCTGCGGAAGACACCCAGAAGACGATCTCGCTCGTTGTGTGCAGAGTCCGGTCCTGGGATCGCGCTTGTAGACGGTGCGCTCGAGAAACCGATCGTGGAGCGCCGTCGCCGGGAGACGGGAAGGTCCGGATTGGGCGGAGGCTGTGCATAGGGGCAAGGCCCCTTACCTGCCCATTTGCACCGTTCGCGGAGGCGGTCCGCAACGTCCGCTCAACGTCGACTCCGGCCGTTCGCTGTGCGTGCTTCGGCGAGGGCACCAGCGCCAATCGGCAGGATAAGTCTTTGCCTCCGTTTCATGGAGGCTGCGCGATTTGTCACCCCAATCGCACCGTCCTCTTAGACTCAGGAGTTGGGAGGCCTCCGCCAAACCCGGCGCTGGCTTCGGCGGAAACATGGTCGGCCCAAGTGACGAGGGCAACGCGACCGGACGAGGTCAGCCTGTAAAGCCCACGTTCGATCCGCTCGAACCACCCATAGACATTGCCCTGAAGAATTTTGGCGGCGTCCGGAGCAAGTATTCGAAGGTCCCGCGGACGACTCGGCGTGCCGGCAAGGGCGTTCGCCACGGCGAGCGCCCGTTGACGATAGGCGGTCATATGCGGTGTCCGAGTTGAACCGCCGGCGATCGGATCCCCCTTGCGGCGACGATGCTCCTCGACGATCCGCGAACGCCGTTTGGCGTCGCGCCCCGGCTTCCATGGCGCTGGCTCCACCACCACTTCGACCCGGCTCTCTGCGGTGACGGTGAGAAGACCGAAGCCCAAGAATTGACAGAGCTTCTTCACGCGGGCGTCGCTCTCCCGGCCGCGTCCCCGCTTGGAGGCGCCGACGGCGAGCCAGACCTCGTCGCAGGCGGATGTGCGATCAACGGCCTGAAGCACCAGTTCGAGCGTGAAGCTTTGCTTCATCTCGCCGATCACGACGAGTTCGGGTGAGCCATCGGAGAGGGCGACGAGATCGCAGCCGCACACCTCGCCTTTGACCTCCAGGCCGAGCCTCTCGAGATGGCGCTTTATCGGTGGATATAGGTCGGCTTCCAAGGTAGTTGGCCTCTCGATGCGGAGTCAGATTACCTTCGCAACGCCTCGTTAACGTAGCGTGGATGACGACCGCGTCGGGGCGACTGCTGCGCGAACAGACACTTGTCCCGGCTCTCTCTGTTCCGCATTTGGACGGGGCGATTTCCGCCCATATCGGCTACGCGCAAAGCCGCAGCATCGACTCGATTCCCGGACGGTTCGGCTTTCCCTCTTACGCTCGATCACATGGCGCGGCCTTGGACGGACACTCTCCGATCAAGGGGCGAGACAACACGCGCAATACGGCAGAATCGGTCCCCGGCTTTACGGGAGCCGTGCGCCACTTGCGCTCATTCGATGGTCCGTCGGGGGACGCCCGCACTGCGCAAGTTGCGAACGTTCATCGTCGGCTTTGCGAAGGAGTGATATCCGAGCCTTTGCGGCCCTTCAGGGTACGGAATGCCGCCGAACTTCCTGTGTGCCGCCTGATCCAGTTCGTCCTGGCGTTAGCCGTTGCGCGGGCGTCCCGCGCACTCTGAGCGCTGCGAAAAATGCGGCGGAGTTGATCGTTGATAGTTGGCAATCGCTTTCCGCAAAAGATCGGAGCGACTTCGTGTTCATAATTCCGGCCCTGATCGTCATTGTCCGCCAGATCGCGGCGGCCGCTGAGCGGCATGCATAAAGTCGGTTTTCGTCGCCGCTTGCGCGCGTTCACTCGATGTCGTCGCTTTCGATTGGGGAAAGATGGGCGCCGCCGCGTCGGCCCCCTAGCAGGATCGATCCCGCTGTCCCGCTCATTAACTCTTGGTCCCGCGTCGATGCTCTGACGCCTTGGTGGGGAGCTTGCTGGGAAAACTGGACCGCGTACGTCAAGGTCGGAATTTCAGTCGGCGTCACCGAGGAAGAAGCCGAAAGCGTTCATGACCACGTCGCTTCGTCCGGCAGCAACTGGCTGGTCTCACCATTGCGGATCAATCCGGCTCGGATCAGACGGGGCCTCGCCTTCACTTCTTCCATGATTTTTGCGATGTATTCACCCACGAGCCCGACTGCAAAAAGATTAATGGCGCCAAAAAACAACGAGGCGAGGAGCAGCGTCGTGGCGCCGCGCGGCGCAATGTCGGGTATCCATACGCGCAAAGCGGTCACGACCAAACCCAGCACGATGGACAGAAAGAGCAAGACAACCCCTCCAGCGGAGAGCATTTTCAGCGGCGCATTGCTAAATGAAAAGATGCCGCGCTTTGCCCACTCCAGGTTCTTCAGGAGGTTGTTTGTGCTCTCCCCGAACGCGCGCTTTGGCCGGACGTAATCCACCCCAGTTTGGCGGAATCCGATGTAAGCTCGCAATCCTCGGAGAAACAAATCTCGCTCCGGGCAGCGCAACAGCCAGCCCACAACTCTTCGATCGATCAACGAAAAATCACCGGCGTCATGGGGAATCTTGACGTAGCTCAGCATCGCGAAGATCCGATAGAAGGCTTTGTACAAAGTGCCCCAAACAAACGGCATGTCGCGCTTCACGCGTCGCCCGTAAACGACCTCGTGGCCATCAATCCATCGATGGTAAAACTGCTCGATCAATTCGGGGGGATCTTGGAGATCGCCGTCGAGAAGTACGCAAGCTTGCATGACCGACATTTCCATTCCGCTCCGGAAGGCCATCTGCGAGCCAAAATTGCGCGAATGCGTAATCCCGAGGACATGCGGGTCTGTCGCTGAAATCTCCAAAATTCGGCCGGCGCAATCGTCGGGACTTCCGTCATTAACGAAAATGATCTCGTAGTTGACGTCCAATTTCTGAAACGTGTCGGTAAGCCTCCGATACATGACCGGGATGGCCTGTTCATCCTTGTAGCATGCGATAATTGCTGAAATGCTCCGACGTCGAGGACCCGCGGCGCGCTTCGTCATCGCGCCGGTGTCCAGTCCTTCCAACGAGCCAATCCACTCGGAGGTCAGCTTCAGGCCCGTGGGGACATCGGTTTTCGCGGTCCAGTTGAGAAGTCGCTCCGCTTTGCCCGGGGTCGCGTACCAATCCGGCAGGTCCCACGATCTGCCGGCCATCGACCCGAATATTGGCTGTTCGTCGATCGAAAACACATCTGCCGCGATTTTCGCCAGCTGACCGATTGTGGTGGCCCGACCGGTGCCGATATTCAACGACTCGCCGTAAATATCAGGTGTCAGTCGCGCCGCCGCAAGGACGAACGCATCACAGACATCGTCGATATAGACGAAGTCCCGCGACGTATTAGGGTCGACCAGCGGCGGGAAAGCCCCTTTCAAACCTTTGGCGACTATATTCGGCATCAAACGGGACGCGTCTTCGAGGGGACCATAAACGGAGTATAGTCGCAGGTTTAGCACTGGGAGACGACGAATTTTTCCAGCATAGGAAATGTAATTACTTGCGGCAGCCTTCGAAACCGAGTAGTGGCTATTTGGTTGAAGAGACTCCTCCTCCAATGGGCCCGCGCTATTGGTGCCGTATTCTGATGAACTTCCTGCGTGAACCAACGCGGCAAAATCCGTGTTCGCCAGCAATTCCACCAACTGTACGAGAGCGGTGAAGTTGGTTCTGTAGATTAAATCGTGATCTGTCTCGAACGAATAAGCGCCATAGGCAATGCAATCAAAGACGGTGCGCGGGCGAATACCAACCACCAAGTTGCGCGTCGCTGCGAGATCGACGAGATCGGCTTCCAAAATGTGGCGACGGTCAATCCCGTCGAGACGCCAAGCGGGCAAAGAGCGAACAACGCCGAAAACGTCCTCACGGTATTTGAGCAGCCGGCGCAAAAGGTTGGCGCCGATGAAGCCGGCGGCCCCGAGCACCAATATTGGTCCGCGCAGAGCGCGCACCCAGTCGCCAAGTTCCAACATGATCAGCTCGCCAGTGACTTTGCTGCGAGCGCGATTCCCTCGGGATCGAGACTGCTGCGCCGCCTCAGGAATGCTTGCGAGCCGTAGGTCAATCCCGGCCGGCCCATGGCGTGTAGATGGCGAAAGCGATCCAGGCCTATTCCGGCGTCGATCACCCAACGGCACATCGCCTGCCCGAATCCACCGTGCGCGACATGTTCCTCAACGACGGCAAGCCGCAGGGTCCGCTTTAGCGCATCAGTCAATTCCGACGGCGGCGCGTTTGCCTCGATCGGCAATTCGCTCACGACCCATAAAGCTGGCCGGCTGGCCCTGTCGAATTGGCGCAAGACATCCCACGATGAGCCTGCGAGCGGACCAACGGCGATCATCACGCCGGCGTTGCCGTCGAGTAGGCGGCGCCATGGAGCGTATGCCGGCACCACCTCGCCGCTTGGCTTTTCACCGCGCCCAAGTCGAACATAGGCGGGGCCTGACAAATCGCCGGCGCGGTCCAACGTTTCGCTAATATCTTCGGTGAAGGCCGGCACGAATGCCGTCATGTTCGGCAAGGTCAACAGAATGCCGTAGTCCTCGAGCGCGTGATGGGTCGGACCCATTACGCCATACGCATAGCCGCCGCCATTTGCCAACAACTTCACGGCCAGGCCGTGAAGGCAGACGTCGTTACGGATCTGTTCGAACGCGCGAGCATAACAGAATGGCGCAATCGTGTAGGTCCAGGCCTCCAATCCCTCGTAGCTGAGAGCGGCTGCGACCGAGACCATATTCTGTTCAGCGACGCCGCAATTGATGAAGCGCGGTCCCAGCGCGTCTCTCAACGGCTCAAGGGCCATGAACCCAAGATCGCCAGTCAGAAAGACCATCCGCCCACTTCCCGAGCGGGCGACAAGCTGGCGACACAGTTCGTCTCTCATCAATCTATCTCGGACGCCGCCAGCGCGCCGGCAAATTGCTCGGCGGTCAAAGGTCGGTAGTGGCCTTCTATCTCGAACTGCGCGATCGCGTCGGCATATTGCTTGGCCGTCAAAGGCAGGTAGTGGCTTTCGACGGTGTCGGCGACATCGGGGACGCCGCGCCCCTTGATCGTGTTCAGGATAACGAGGAGAGGGCGATAGCGGTCCGGGGCAAGGACTGCGCGGATGCTGCTGAGATCGTGGCCGTCACACTGGCGAATCTCAAAACCGAAGCCACTTAAGCGTTCATGCAGGGGGTCCATCGACGCGACGGTGTCCGTTGAGCCGAAGCCCTGCAGGCGGTTGTGGTCGACCAGGATTGTCAGATTGTTGAAACGATGGTGAGTCGAAAAGATCGCAGCTTCAAGCGTTGAGCCTTCCTGCCATTCGCCATCGGAGGTTAAGCAGAACACGCGTCGATTGACGCCCTGCAGCCTGGCCGCGAGAGCCAAGCCGGCCGCCAGCGACAGACCGTGCCCGAGACTGCCGGTAGCGAAGCGAATCTCTGGAATTCCTCTCGCCGGCGGATGTCCCGCGAGGAGAGAATCGTCCTCGTGGAAACGATCGAGATCACCGTCGGTTAACCGACCCAAGCTCCACAAGGTGACATAGAGCGCGCCTGCTGAATGCCCTTTTGACAAGATAAATCTGTCATCAATGCCGAGATACTCGTGATGGATGAGCATCATCGCATCCAGACACGAGAGATTGCCGCCGACGTGCCCCACTTTGGCGCGATAATGCATCTCGACCAAACGACGGCGCGCTTTGTTAAGCGAGACTGCCGATAGCGGCATGATAATCGCCGCTCCCTCGGCGAACAGAACACTTGGCGAGGCACGCCTAGCATGCGAGATTTAGGATGTCATCAGCCGTAAGATGCTCACGATTCGAATAAATTGACAATCCCATTTGCACAGAAGAGAAGGCGCGACAATGAGCTCATCACAGATCGCGCGCCCGCCGAAATATCTACGGCACAACGATGGACATGGCGACGCTTTTGACGCGCTGGCTTGCGCGCCGGGCGAGCTCGCGTAACGAAAAGCGCACGGATGACATTCTTGCGCTTCCTTGCCGTCGGCGGCCTCAACACGGCTTTCGGCTATTTGGGCTACGCGACTTTCGTTCTAATTGGCGCGCCGATTTGGCTGGCGGTAAGCAGCTCGACGGTGCTGGCAATCCTGTTCAATTTTTTCAGCTACGGCAGCCTGGTGTTCGGCGACACCTCCTATCGGCTGCTTCCCCGTTTCCTGGCTTTTTATGCCTGCCTTGGGGGTCTGAATTTGTTCTTGCTGCGCGTCTTGATATGGGGAGGCCTGGGGCCGCTCTGGGCACAGGCGCTGCTGCTGCCTGTGCTGGCAGGCGTTGGGTTTGTCGGGATGCGCCGTTTCGTCTTTCATAAAGGGCCGCCCGGCTCACTCGGACATCTGAAAGCTGGCGATGGCAAAAATTAATCTTCAGGACGAGCGTGGGTTCAACCAGATATTTGCGCCCGTCGGCTCGACACCACTCCGAGCGAGCCGGCGTAACGACTGGTTCGTCGAGATGGCCGAGGCGGTCGGCGCAAAGCGAATCCTCGAACTGGGCTGCGGTTCCGGCGCCGCTGCGGCGCATATAGCCGTCAGGACGGGAATCGAAGTGGTCGCCGTCGATATCAGCGACAAATTTCTCGATCACGCTAGACAGACCTATCAGCTGCCAAACCTCAGCTTCGAAAAACTGGACCTCCTGACCGACGACCTAGGGCGCTTCGGCCGGTTCGATCTTGTCTTCGGCAATGGCATCCTGCACCATCTGGTCCTGCGTCTCGATGGCGTCTTGCGCGCCCTGCATTCCCTGAGCAACGCGGGCGGCGGCCTCGCCTTCATTGAGCCCAATCTCCTCAATCCCTATTGCGCTTTTATTTTCGGCACACGTATCGGTCGGCGGTTCGCCAAGCTCGAACCTGACGAAATGGCGTTCACCCGGGGCCAGTTGCGCCAAGCGCTTCCGAGGGCGGGTTGGCGGGACGTGAGGGTGACGACCAGGGACTTTCTTTTGCCGGGTCTGCCGAAAGCCGCAGCCCGCCCAATCCTCGCGATCGAACCGGCGCTCGAGGCCACGGCGGCGACCCGCTGGCTTGCCCAGTCTCATTTCGTTTCGGCAAGGGCCTAAGTGTGCCGCGGATTTCCATGATCTCGGCGAGGCGGTCAACGCGATTCCCCCGCTGGCGAACGAGGAGCGCGAGTCGATGTTCGCAGACAACCCGCCGGGCGACTGGATTGTCTGGAGCTGATTGCGGAAATGACGCTTCCGGAAAGTCGTGGTCGCTGACCACGACCAAAATCTAAGATCGGCGTATCATCGGCCGGCCGGCTCGCCACTATGCGAAGCCGCCCTTGTTGACGTGACGGATGACCTAGTTAAACGATGCCGTCCCCCCCAGTCAGCCGAGGCTAGGGCGGCCAATCGGAGAAAGGACGCATCTGTGATCGAGCAAAAGGCCGCTCTTTTGGCGGTGTACGCTGTGCTATTGCTTGCCATCTGCATTCTGCCTTTCGCCCTGCAGTTCCGGACCCACAAATACCTTTCGGCATTGACGATCGACCGAGTTTACGGGGTCGCGCTGGCTCTCGGCGGACTCGCGCTGCTTGCAGTGCGCCCGGGGCCCGGAATCACAAGTCCGCTGGTCCTTTCAATTGCGTTCGCATCGCCGCTCGTCCTTTCGGGAGCGGGATATGCCGTCGGCGGACTTCTGGCCCTCCCCCTTGTCGCCGGGGTGACCTGGTGGGACCTAAGCCTGCGGCTGGATGCGGCAAGGGCCGCGATCTTCCTGGTCGCGGGTATATTGGCCGCGGCGCTTCCGCGCCTGCTCCCCAGAACTGAAGGCGCGCCTCATTTGCCATCGGTCCTGGCAATCTTCCTTTTAGGGGTCGCGGCGGTCACGCTCACCGGCGTCATGGGATCTCCGCAAGGCTTTGGAACCGTGTGGCACCACTGGTCCGTCTACGTCGGCTCGTCGCAGGCCCTTTTGGGCGGGGCGATCCCATTCCAGGACTACCCTGTGCAATATGGAATGGGCCCCACGCTGCTTGTGGCAGCCCTTTGCGGCCAAGAGTGCTGGACGGGGACCTACGTTGCCGCAGCTGTGACCAATCTGTTCTACCTCGTGACGATGGCCGGTTGCGTCGTGCTGCTGACCCGCAGACTGCCGATGGGTCTGGCGCTGGTCGCTCTTGCCGCGATGGGCTGCGCCATTCTGATGTGGACTGGCTATCCGCCGGACTTCAAGGGACCGATCGCCACCCCATCCGTCGACGGGTTGCGGTTTTTCCCGCTCGCCGCCCTACTGTTTTTCATCATCGCGGCCGAGGAACGCGGTTTCCGACCGGACGCTGCGGGGCACGCCCTGTGGCTTCTGGGACTGGTATGGTCACCAGAGGCAGCGTTTTACGCCACGGTCGTCTGGTGGCCCTACCTCGCGCTGAGGCGGGCTCAAAACATCGGCGCGACGAACGTGAAAGGCGTCGCGATCGAAGTTTTACGCGGAGCTTTGATGGCGGTCGTTGCAACAGTGGCGGCCTTCGCCGTTTTGGCGGTTCTATTCTGGGTCGTCTATCGCCAATGGCCTTCAATCGAGGGCTTCACGACGTACGTCCGCAATCCGCCCGGAATTCTCCCGGTCAATCCGATGGGTCCGGTATCGCTCGCGCTCGCCGCGGCTGCGGCGGTCGCCATCGCGCAGTTGCGGGCCGACGCGCGCGGGGTCCGCCTGGGCCTCGTCTGCCTGGTGAGCCTTTTCGCCGCGGGCTCCTATTACCTGGGGCGCAGCCACGACAACAATGTTCTGAATCTCCTGCCTTTTATTGTCCTGGCGCTTACGGCGGCGCTGGCGATCGGTTTGAAAGACATCGCCTTCGGATTTGTGCAGGTCGCGCTGGCAGGCGTCGTGGCGTTGCTGGCGACGTTCGGCTTCGAATCCTGGGATGCGGCGGCGCAGAGAGGCCAGGCCTGGAACATTGGGCCGAGCCATTTCATCAATCACGTGCGCCTCGTCGACCCGGCATCTTCGGTCCTTCTGGACCAGAGCCTCTCGGACCCCCCGAAAACGCCGGCGCCTGCGCCAGCGGCGGACGCGGCCGCCGCGCAGAAATGGCTGCTCGGACGAGGGGAAGGATCGCCTTTGTGGGTGTCTCCGTCGATGGTTCTGCCTTACGGAGCTCCAGGCCCGGTCTGGACCGGAATGAACGACGTCGGCGCGTTCGCGCTTCTCCCGCACGACGAGGTCGAGACCTTCATCCGCAACGGAGCGCAGCACCTGCACCGGCCCGGTTGGATCCTGGTCGACCGCACGCAGACGACCCCCTGGCCGGCGCTCTTCCTCGCCGCCTATTCGATCACTGAGCAGCGCGATTTTGGCGGTTACACGGCCTACCGGCTCGCTCCAAAGTGACTGCTGCGGCCTGCCACCACGGAGATGACCGTACTCATATCGGATATGGGCATCGCCGCACTCATTGCGTGTGGATCATACGGTCGCGGGACGAGACTCTGTCGGGCGCTAAAGGTCGCCCTCGCCGCCGGCGAAGGGATTCTTTTTTGGGGGGTTCTGCTGGGATCCTTCTCGGGGCGAACGTTGAGTCGGCAGAGTACCAGTGTAAGCTGCGTTCGCGTTCTAACTAAAGTCCTAAAAGGGGCACGTGATAAAGCGGGGAAGTGATCATGACGGTTGCTGCTAGGCATGAGGGGGGAGCGGTTAAGTACGCTGATTTGTTCCGGGCCTTTCGGCACGGCGACATGGTACGGTGCCGCCACAATGGTGAAAACTGTGTGGTCATTGGAGTCTGGCACCAGTGGCTTTGGCTCAATCCTATTGACTATCGCGACGCCGCGCCGTTCTCCGGCCAGGCAGACGATTACGATCTGGTTGGGCGGCGTTAGTCCGTAAGGTTGAGGACGAAGGTTTCCAGGATTCTCCTGGTTTCGCCTTTCGTTAGACCATTTATTATGTGTGAAATTAGCCCTCTCGCGATAGGGGCCCTCTATTACGATTAGCGCGGAATTGGGCTCAGTGCTCCAACCCTCGCCCGCTTCCGAAACATCCGCCTTCAACACGATGCGGGCCCTCACGATCGTGGCGGCCGGGTGTTTGCCCTTGCTGATTAGCGCTTCCAGCGCCGACCGTTCGTCATTGCTCAGCCGAATAACGTACTTCTTGACCCCAGCTTCCGACATATTCCGATCTCCCGACATTGAGGCTGGCGCCACGGAATCAGAAAATAAACTCAGAATCAATGACGGGAGGCACTAGGGCGCGAGCTATTCTTTGCATCCAAGTGAGCTTGAAGGGCTTGCTTTGCCGCGGTGGGCACATCGCTCACCAGAAAGTCGTCTACGGACCACGACTTTTTGTGCCGAACACTTTCGGTAGGGCCATCGGCCCGAAGTAGGACATCCTCGAAAGCCACTTCTTCCTCGCCGTCCATCACGTCGGACAGCCAACGCGGTTGGTTCTCGCCTCAACTTTCGGCCTATGGACTCCAGCCGCTGCGAGTACGAGCAAAAACTCGCTTTGCAGCACCCACACGCGAGAGGGGTTGCGCGCAAAGTAGTCCCGGAGGAGCTTTGCGTTATCGACGGTGGGATAGCGGCGATATTGGTCAATTAGGTTTAGCATTGCTTTGCCTCCCCGTAGGGAACGCCCGTTGCAAGATGATTTACTTGATAATACGTGCAGTTAATTTAGGCACTATTAGAACCCGGCCATCCTCTGGCTTAAATCGATTACTCCGATCACCTGACAAGCTACTAGCACAACGCTCGCGAAAGCGCAGTGAGCTTTGTCACATCGCCGATAGACCGCCGTCCGACCTCTCACCCTCGCCACGATCCGCAGGGCGCTGTCCGGCAACGGCCTCTTCAATTCGAGCGCCTCCGCCGGGTCCCCCATCAGCCTTAGCTGGACCTCCTCCGGCGTCGTCAGAATGACCGGCATGGCCTCGCGGTGAACGATTTCAGGCTCCGAGATTGTCTTGCGGCGACGCTCCTGTCTCTCCCCCGGCATGTGATCCCTGTCACTGCGCGAAGGCGCGACGTGGTTGGAAAAAATTAGCGATCGAACATTGAAGGGGGCACTTCTGTAATGTCATTCGTTCGCATGAGCCTTCCTTGCCCCGGCGATCCAGAGCCAGGTAGATCGGCTCTCGACGAAAAGCGGGGAACGTCGAGCAAGCCTGTCGATCAGGCTCCACGTAGGTCTTTCGTACGGCGAATCGCGCCAATCACGCTTCCGAGAAGCGCTGGCGAGTTTTCGCGGTTGCCATGACCGGAGGATGCTGGCTAGCGCGATGGTGCTTTTGTGCGCACGACGAGCAAGATAGTCGACTACTCAGGGAAGGATCATGCGCCGCATCGGCTCGTATTCGCTCGGCGACTTGCCCCTGCCCGTCGTCCGGATCGATTGCAAAGATGCGGTCGCTTTGGGCGTTATCGGCTCGACGGGCTGGTCGAGCGCTTCGGCGCCCACACCGCCCTGCCCGACGTGCTCTTGGCGCTGGCGTCATGCGAGCGCCGGGCGGACTCCTCTCGGCCATGCGGCGCGCAGTTCACGGATCTGGCAACTCGGGCGTAAACCGAACTTGCTTCCGCTCCTCACGGCCGAGATCGCCGCCAAGCGGCTTGTCGAGCACCTGGAGCCCGCCGGTTACGTCATCATGAAGCGACCGCCGGAGGTCGGCTCCGCGGCGCCGGGGAGGAGGTTCGAGAACGCTTGACCATCGAGACCCGGGCTGCCTGCTTTGCGCAAATAGCTGTCGTCCACCGAGGGCCACGCGAACGAGCAGTCTCGACCCTGAACTGCCCTTGCCGGTCCGCCCGGAATGCGCAGTAAACGCCCGAAACCGGCTGTAGGCCGACGGCGTCGAAGCGCCAAGGCACGGGCTGGACTGGCCTCGCAGCGGGATCGCGCAGACTGGGGCGTTGCTGTGCTATGCTGACAACGCCCGAGGGGCGTTGCATGGTGGAAACGCGAAAGATCGCGGCGATCCTGGTCGCAGATGTCGTCGGCTACAGCCGGCTTGCCGGGATAGACGAGGACCGAACCCTTGCCCGTCTTCGGGGTCTCCGCAGCGATCTGATCGACCCGGCCATCGCCGTGCATCGCGGGCGCATTGTAAAGCGCACCGGAGACGGCTTGATCGTCGAGTTCCGCAGCGTGGTCGACGCGGTGCGCTGCGCAATCGAGGTGCAGACCGGGCTCATCGAGCGCAACGCCGGAGTTCCCCCAGAGCGCCGGATCGAATTTCGCGTCGGCATCCATCTCGGCGACGTCGTCGAGGAGAGCGACGGCGATCTCATGGGCGACGGGGTCAATATCGCCGCCCGCCTGGAGGGTGTCGCCAAGGCCGGCACGATTTGCCTCTCGGAGCAGGCCTACTGGCAGGTTAAGTCCCGGCTTGACCTCAAGGTCGCCGATCTTGGAGCAATCCAGCTCAAGAACATCGCCGAACCGGTCCGCGCCTACGCAATCGAAGTCGGCCAACCTGCCGAGACGAAGTTCGCGGCGCCGACGCCGGTTGATGCGAAGAAGACGCTTGCCTCGCGCCGCAGGATTTCCGGCATTCTCGCCGCCACCCTCGCCGCGGTCGCTCTTCTCGCGATCGCGGGCGGCTGGTTCTTTCTCGGCGGACGTCTGACGAAGCCTCCGCAGACCGCGCATCTTTCGATCGTCGTGTTGCCATTCGCCAACCTCTCCGGCGATCCGTCGCAGGACTATTTCGCCGACGGCGTCACCGAGAACCTCACCACCGAGCTTTCCCGCATCAAGGACAGCTTCGTAATCGCGCGCAACACCGCCTTCACCTACAAGGGCAAGTACATCGACGCCAAAGAGATCGGCAGGGAGCTTGGCATCCGCTATGTCCTCGAAGGTTCGGTGCAGCGCGACCAGAACCGCGTGCGCGTCAACGCGCAACTCATCGACGCGGAAAGTGGAGCGCATCTCTGGGCCGATCGGTTCGAGGAGGACGTATCCGACCTGTTCAAGCTACAGGATCAGGTCGTGGCGCGGTTGGCCTACAGTCTAGGCTGGGCCCTAACCAGGGCCGAAGCCGAAAAGGGCGCCCCCTCAATCAATCCGGACGCGATCGACTTGACGATGCGCGGCTGGGACTTGCTCTTGCGCTCGATGCAGAAGCCCTTCGATGAAGTTCACGGCGCTGTCCGCCAGGCGCGTCCCCTGTTCGAGCGTGCACAGCAGATCGACCCCGAGAACGCAGACGCCTGGGCCGGAAGCGCGCTGAACAACTTTCTCGAATATTTCAACGGATGGGGCGTTTCCGGGACTGACTATGAAGCCGAAGTGCTGGGACAAGCCAATCGCGCAATCGCGCTCGACCCCGATAATGTTCGGGCCTACTTTGCAAAGGCACAATACCTCACTCTATCGAACCGCTCCAGCGAAGCTCTCGGCGTCACCGATGCCGGACTCGCCGTCGACCCGAATTATGTCCTACTTTACATACCTCGCGCCGCCGCGGAAAATTCGCTCGGCCGCTTTAGCGCCGCGAAGGCCGACGCCGAGCGGGCGCTGACGCTGAGCCCACTCGACCCGGCCGCCGGCATTTTTCATCTCATCGTGGGCGACGCGGAAATCAGCCTCGGCCATTTCGACGCGGCCGTCGCCGAGTATCACAAAGCGATCGACTTGGGCTTTCTCGACTTTCCTGTCTATACGAACCTCGCCGCAGCTTACGCGCACTCAGGCAAGATGGACGAGGCGAAAACCGCCCTGGCCAACGCGCGCCGTCTCAATCCGGCCATCACGATCAAGTGGATGAAGGAGCACACGCCAAACCTTCCGGCCGTGTTCGACGGCCTGCGGAAGGCCGGGCTGCCCGAGGAATAAAGGTCATTTAAGCTCCAACATCGAAGGGCAGCTCAGGCCGGGGCCTGCGCCCAGCCGCCTCCCCCTTGTAGGTCCGCCATTCATCCCATTCCCGCCGTCCGGCCGACGCCCGCTTCCCGCCCCAATTGAGGCGTTCAAGGCCGCGACCCTTTACGTCCGCAATACGTCGAGGCACGAAGTCGCTGCGCTCCAGCCCGCTGCGCGGGGGCGTGAGCCGAGAGGCCGGTAGCCGATGGAGAGGACAGCGATAGCGGGGTCGCCACGATCAACTCGCGTATTGTCGGCATGCGACGCACGATCAAGAACAGCAGGATCATCTGCCGCCAACAGCCTCTCACATGGCGAACCACATCGACCCGGCCTACCCGCAATGACAAAAATTGGCTTGACCAAGCGCGGAAAACCAATTTGCTTGAATGTGCCGTCGGTATTTCTGCTCACAAGAAATTGATTCACACTATGCCACTGAAAGCCGATCAACCGACTACTCGCGCAACAGTTGTCGGATGCGCTATTACTACCACGACCAACTATTTGAAATCACTCGCGCCTCCAAAATCAAATCCCCTAGATAGCAAAAATCGCGCCACAACGCTTAACTGGTCCACGTGTTTCAACGCCGCCACTCTTCGAGCGTCCTAAGTCGAGCACCTCATAGCACTCGCTGCTCCGCCGGCGCCCTACCTCCCGCGACTTCGTGCCTCGACGCTTTTTGGACGCCGGCCGGCTGCGCATGCGGAAAGTCTCGGTGTCGCCGGCGTCCAAAAACCTGTACAACACCGGCCGTCCGGAGTGCGCAAATAGCGGCGCTTCCAGGAGGGCGTGGCGAACGCGTCATATTGGTCCCTTTGCTGCCCTTCCCGGGCACCAACCATTTCCTCGATGAGTTCGGGTTCGAATTCGTGCGCGATCTCCCGGACCTTGGCGCTTTTAAGGAGCAGGCCTCCCGTCCCCGGACGCCGAGACCGCCGCCGCGTCCCCGTAATGGGCTGTAACCGGTACGACGGCCCCACTGAAGTGGACCCCATTCGCGGGACCATGGGCCGTGGGAATTAAGGTGTAATCCTTCCCGCTCTTCCTTTTTTAAAGAGGCTTCAAGCCGCTTCCTGCTGCTTCTGCCTCTGCTGTGGGTATGTGGGCAACGCGTTTGCGTTGTCCAAGCGAAGCGGCATATCCACAGCCCTTGCCGCCGCCTCGATTTCGTCGATGCCGGCGCGCCACACCGCCATCGGCGTCTGGTTGTTCATCGCCTGGTGGGGGCGGCGAGAATTGTAAAAGGTCATCCACGAACCAATGCCGGCCCGCGCCTCGCGGCCGTCGACGTAAGCTTTCAGATGCACTTCCTCGTACTTAATCGAGCGCCACAGCCGTTCGATGAAGATGTTGTCCATGAAGCGGCCGCGTCCGTCCATCGAAATCGCGACGCCGGCCGCCGCGAGCTTGCCGACAAAAGCCTCGGCGGTGAAAGTGGAGCCCTGGTCGGTATTGAAAATCCTCGGCTTTCCGAACCGAAGCAGCGCCTCCTCCAGCGCCGCCGCGCAGAAGCTCGCATCGTTGGTGTTCGACAGCCGCCACGCCAGAACCGCCCGGCTGGCCCAGTCGATGATCGCCACCAGATAGAGGAAGCCGCACGCCATCGGGATGTAGGTCACGTCGGCCGCCCACACGTGGTTCGGCTCGACAATCTTCAGACCCCGCAGCAGGTAGGGGTATATCTTGTGCCCGGGCGCGGCTTTGCTCGTGCCGGGACGCGGAACCAGCGCCTCGATCCCCATCGTGCGCATCAGCCGCCGCACCCGCTTGCGGTTGACCCCGCGGCCCTCCTTGTTGAGTTCGAAGGTCATTCGCCGCGAGCCGTAGAACGGCAGTTCCAGATGCAGTTCGTCGATCCGCCGCATCACCGCCAGATCTTCGGCGCCCGGCTCCGCCCTGGGCCGATAGACCCCCGAGCGCGCCACATCCAGCAGCGCGCATTGGCGGCGCACAGACAGGTCCTCGCCAGGCCGTCCGACCATTGCTCTTCGATCGGGCGCGCTCATCGCCCTGGCCTCCTGGCCAAGAAATCCCGTTCGACCGTCAGTTGGCCGATCTTGGCGTAAAGCTTGGCCGCCTCCCGCTCGCGCTCCTCCTCGCCGTCGCTTGAACCGCTCGCTCCTCGCGCGAACAGGCTCGCAACATTGTCCTGAACCTGCTTCTTCCACGCGTAGATCTGGTTCGGATGCACGTCATGCCGCTTGGCAAGCTCAGGAACCGTCGCATCCTCCCGCAGAGCCTCCAACGCCACCTTCGCCTTGAACGCCGCATCAAACTTCTTGCGTGATCTCGCCATTTCGCTCGCTCCGTTGGTTAAAACAGAGCGGGACGCTACACACCTTAACCGCTGGTCCCAAAACCGGGGTCCACTTCACTGGACCGGACCGCCGACGCGCAGCCCCCAGCCAACGATGACGAACCGGAATCGGGCGCGCCGAGAACGAAGCGGCGCAAGCCCCGGCGCAACATCGGCGCGCTGCCGGCGCATCTGCCCCGGTGCGAACAGGTGATTGAGCCGGCTTCGACGCTCTGCCCGTGCTGCTCGGGTCAGATGCATCGGATCGGCGAGGAGACCAGCGAAGCGCTCGATCGGGTTCCCGCGTGGCTGCGGGTGTTGCGCACGATCCGTCCCAAATACGCCTGCCGAGGCTGCGAGGGTCCGATCGTCCAGGCCCCGGCGCCGGCGCGGCTCGTCGAGGGAGGCATGGCGACGACGGCGCTGATCGCTCACATTGCTACGGCCAAGTACGCTTGGCAGTCGACGCTCTATCGTCAGGCGCAGATCCTGGCGGGGCACGGCGTCGTCGTGGACCGTCAGACGCTGGCGCGCTGGATGGGGAGCGCGGCGTGGATGGCCAAGGGCCTCTATGATCTGCAACTGAAGACCATGCATCGCTTCGAACGGCTGTTCTGCGACGAGACGCCGATGCCGGTGCTCGATCCGGGACGCGGCCGTACGAAGATCTGCCAGTTCTGGGCGCATGCGACGGACGATCGCCCCTGCAAGGGTCCGGCGCCGCCGGCGGTCGCCTACGTGTTCGCGGGCGGCCGCGGCAAGAAGGAGATCATGACGCAACTGGCCGGCTTCGAAGGCGTGCTGCAAGTCGACGGCTACGCCGCCTACGCCTCGCTGGCGGGCGATGCGAAGATGTCGGGCAAGATCCGGCTGGCGTATTGCCTCGTTCACGCGCGCCGCAACTTCGTGAAGGTCCACAAGACGACGAACTCGCCCTTCGCCAGGGAAGTGATCGAGCGCATTGGGGCCGTTTATGCGATCGAGGAGGGGATCCGCGGTCTCGCCGCCGATGAGCGCCGCGCGGCGCGGCAGGCCGAGACGAAGCCGCTTATGGAGGCGTTGAGGGCCCGTCTGGTAGCGGTGAAGGACGGGATCTCCCGCCGGTCGACGCTGATCAAGGCGATCGACTACATGCTCGAACGCTGGGAGGGTCTGACGGCGTTCCTGGACGACGGGCGTCTCGAGCCGGACACCAACACGGTTGAGCGTTCGATTCGACCGATTGCAATCGGAAAGAAGAATTCGTTGTTCAGCGGCGACGAAGGCGGGGGCGAGACCTGGGCTATTCTTTCTTCGCTTCTTAATACGGCAAAACTGAATGGCGTCGACCCGGAAGCCTATCTCGTCGACGTGCTGGAGCGGATGATCTCCGGCCGCACGACCAATGACCGCCTGCATGAACTGCTGGCCTGGAACTGGAAGGCCGCGCGCGAGGCCGAAAGACGCGCCGCCGCGGCATGACGCAGTCGAAGCCGAAGCGACGGCGGGGAACGCGACAAGCGCGCAAGCCGGTCAAGACGACGATGGCGGACTACGCCATGTCGTTCGAGCGGCTCGGACAATGGATAAGCGAGCGCGCCAGGTCGCCGACGCTTCGGCATCCGCAGGCGACGTCGCTCTCCATGCTCGACGGTGCGGTGACCGCGGTCGTGGCCGGGCCGGTCTCGATGCCGCCCGAAGAATGGGTGTGCCAGCTCCTCGGCGTCGATCCCGACGACTTCAATCACGACACCGAGGCGTTCTCGGCGATCGCCGCCACGCTGATGCGCCACAACGCGATCAGCGAGACGCTGCCGACGAGGCCGGAGAGCTTTGAGCCGCTGTTCGTTCGATTGCCGGACGGCGAGGTCGATCCGCAGCCTTGGTGCATGGGCTTCTACGCCGTCATGAAGCTGCAGCTTCTCGTCTGGTCGCGGCTCATCTCCCCGGATCGAATGGAACACGCTCTGCTGCGGCCGATCCTGATCCATTGTGTCGATGACGCCGGCCGGCCAGCGCTGACCACGGCCACGCGCAGCCCGAGAACGCCGCCACTCGCTCGAAATGACTGGCGCGAAATTCCCGCAACCGTCGAGGCCCTGCGCCAGTTCTGGATGCCGATACGCTTCAAGCCCGGCGCGTAAGCGTCCCAACCGATCGGGGGCGTAGAGGTCTCGTACCGCTCACAATGGGCTACAATGACTGGCCCAATCCTCACCAATCACATTCTGAAAAAAATAGCTCTTTCTCTTCGAGTCCGGGTCTGTCCTTCGCTGGCCAGGCTCTCAATCGCTTCCTCATCGCGCAGATGGCAAATTGGCGCCACAATTGCGTCAACACCTGAGCCGTCTGTCGATACAGGAGGACTTTATGTCTGCCAGTGACAATCTGCCCGGCTTCGAATTGCCAAAGATCATGGTGCAGCCAGCAGTTCGAGCATGTCGGCTATTAAACACTGTTCTCGACGTCATTTTCTATGATGTGCCTAACTTCGCTCTTTCTCTGCCGGAAAAAGATGCACAACCCCATGGGCCGAGCCCAAAAAATCCATTCCCGCTAATGGATTTCGACGCCCTTTCAGATCCCGAAGGGTCGCTACTGCTCTTCGACCCGACTGCCGGGGCCTACCAACGATTTACGGACGTGGACGACTTTCTCAAATCGACCGATCCAAAAGCATGCGATGTCGCGATCATAACGATAACCGGAGTTGGAAGCTCCGCCCTCGGCAGCGCCGCATTCGCTTGGGACGTCGCCAAGGCGCTTCAAAAGCCTGTCCTTGCGATTGTGCCCGGCTACGGCGTGGCCGACGTCGTCCTTCAGGGGCTTGGAGGCTGGTTTGGATTTGGCCTCCACAATTTTCTGCACACCAAGGCCCTCGTCCAAGCGTCCCTCGCCAGCGTCGCGCCGAAAACAGCAGAAATCGGACGAAATCTCTCGGCCTCGACACCTGGAGCCAAGACTGTTCACGGCGCTCCTGTCTTCCGCTTTGGATCCGGATCGTCGGATGTCCTCCACGACCTGCTGAACTACCGGGAGAAACCGTTCGAACTTCTCATCGGACACAGCAAGGGGGCGCTCCAAATAGGCAACGCTATCCAAACGCTTCCCCCTGGAAAAACCGAAAGCCTGCGCGTCGTCACCCTTGGTTGCCCGATCGCCCCAAACGTAGACGGGGTAAGCTTTCACCAATACCTCGGGCTATTTGACGCTTTGGGTCAGATCAATATGTGGGGAAACTTGCCCAATGAATGGGTGCCCACCTGGCACACGACTGATCCTATGCTGCCTCCCGCAATGCTGACGGGACCGATAGTCCAGCGAGTTGCGGATCCCACCGCCAGAGCCGTTGCTGTTAGCACCATCCCACAAGCGCCACGAAGGGGTCGCCGGCTCCCATCTCCTCAGCCTTCAGCCTCTCATCACGATCCGATCAGACCCCGCTGACGATAGGCATTACCGGGCGAGGCTAAACAAGGCCTCGCCCATCGCCGGCATTGCCGTGGCGTTCCCGGAACGACCGGTCAGGGCGGTGACCCGCGCCTTCCCTGGGGACCCCCGTAGGTCCGGTTCCTCGCCCAACTGAGGCGTCCAAGGCCGCGGTCTGCTATGTCCGCTGAACGTCGACTCCGGCTGTCGCCTTCGCGCACGAAGCGGTCAGTCGCTGAGGACGGGACGAACGTTTCCTGTCCGACCCGTTGCTGCCCTTCCCGGTCGATCTCTGTACGGGAAAAATGCGCCGAACCCAACCTACCCGCCCGTCAAATGGACGCCGTTTCCTGCGCAAGGTCTGTGTCTCGCGGCCCTCGGTTTGCCAAGCGCATCATTTCGCATTTGGGCTCTCGGAGTCTTCCAGGAGATGGGCCTCCTGCAAGGCCGCAAATGCGCCTCCAATGACTGCGGGGCCGAACTGGTCCTTACCGTTCGGCGGCCGGCTGTTGACGGACCCAGTGATGACGAGATCGTACTGCGGCCAATAGGCGAAGATCGTCCGGAAGCCCATGGTTTCGCCCTCGTAGAACCAATAGGCGCCGCCAAGCTCCTTTCTATAGGAGCGACCAAGGGCAAGGCCGAAGCCGGCCGGATCGTCCGCGGTGACCTCGCGAAGCGGCAGCCCACTCTTGTTCGAGACCAACGCCGTCATCTCGTCGAGCTGCTTTGCCGGAAAGACGCGCTTCCCGAAGACGGCGCGAATCCATAGAGCGAGGTCGCGCGGATTGGAAATGATGGCGCCCGCCTCCGCCGCCCAGGACCGGTTCTGCGTCCGCATGTCCTTGCCGATGAGCGGCGCGAGGGTCGACACGGAGCAGGGCTCCGGCTGATACATCAGGCAGTCCTGCAGCAGGAAGAGCGCGCGAGGCACGCGCGACATAACGGGGCCGGCCGCCGCCGGCCCTGGATGCGGCCCGTCGGCGTAGAACGTGTCGTGCAGGCCGAGCGGCTCGAGGATCATTGTCGTCAGCGCCTGCTCGTAGTTCATGCCGGAAGCCGCCTCGATGATGAGGCCCGCGAGAATGTAGTTGGTGTTGGAATAGAACCATCCCGTGGCCGGCGGAAAATGCTCGCCTTTGTCGGGATCGACGAAGCCGATCAGACCCTTTGCGCCGAACTGATGATGGATGTCGGCGACCTGAATCTCTCCAAGCTCGACCGTCTCCGAATAGTTGGGGATGCCGCTCACCATGTGGAGCAGCGAACGGATGGTCACGTCCTTCCAGGCGGGGTATTGCGGCAGCCAGCGCCCGATCGTGTCGTCGAGCCTGAGCTTGCCATCCGCCTCCAGCTTCAAAATCAGCGCCGCCGTGAATTCCTTGGTGTTGCTGCCGATGTCGAACAAGGTGTCTGGGCCGATCGGCTTCGAATCGCCGAGGCCATTCGTGCCGGCGAAAACGGAGATGATCGGGTCGCGGCCGCCCCGATCCACTTGCAACGCGGCGCCGGAAAGCCCCTCGATTGCCCCGCGCTCCTTGACATATGCGTCAACGACTTGCTGCATTTGGGCTGTGACCGCTACGTTATCGGCCCGTGCAGGGATCAGATAGAAGGCCAAGGCGCCGAAAATTATCAGACCGATATACGCCCGGTGCTGCATTGCATTCTCCATTGGGAACCGGGTTGCGCTCGCAGCGCTCGTCGTCATCGGCGCATTGTTCGCTTAGCAAAGGACTTTGCAGATCGAGACAGCGCCATCGGAACGCTATGGGTCGCATGCGTAACGCCTGACGACCTAAAAACACCGAAACGCCATGAATTCCACGCCTCGCGATAGACGCGCATCCAGTTGCCGCCAAAAACCTTTGCGATCTCTTCGGCAGAGTAGCCGCGGCGCTCCATTTCCGCGCGGACATTTCCGATGTCGGAAACGCTCTCGAAGCCCTGAACATATTGGATGCTCGGCTCCTGTTTATTGGTCATCTCGGGCGGGAACTCGAACGCGGTGGCAGGATCGCCGGGTTCGACATCACTGATGAAGTCCGTGCCGAAACCGATGTGGTCAATGCCGACGAGGCGCTTCAGATAGTCGAATTGATCGACGTAGCTGGCGACTGTCGCTCTGGGAGGAAAGGGCCCCGTTTCCGCACGGGGAGCGTCCTTGCTGCTCCATGTCATGAAGGCGTCGACCGCCGCGACGCCCATGAGGCCGCCGGTCCTGGCGACGCCTTCGATCACGCGGTCGCTGCTGTTGCGCGGATTGTCGTTGAGCCCCTTGCAGCACCCGTGCGTGATGACGACCGGTCTGCGGGACATGGCGATAACGTCGAGGTTCGTCTGCTCGCCGGTGTGTCCGCAGCAGTCGACCAGGATGCCGAGGTCCTGCATTTTGCCGACGACGACCTTGCCTTGGGTGGTCAGGCGCGCCTCGGGGTCTAGCATGCCGCCGCCAAACTGATTGGAGATTTGATAGCAAAGGTTGGCGGTCCGAAGTCCCAGCTCGTAATATTCGCGCAGCTTGGTCTGCGGAGGCCGGCTGAATCGCCAATCATTGCCGTTTTCCTCCTCGAGCGCCACGCTGTCTTGCCAACCAACGACCATCGAAATCTTGCCCGCCTGCTTGTTGGCCAGGATGTCGTTCGTAGACTTCGCGAGCTTGATTCGCGGATCGCTGTCCAAAAACTCGAGGACTTGCGAAAATTGAGCGCGGTTCGGGAGGTAGTGCCAAACGTCCGCGTGCGCGGCGAGATATTTGTCGACGATCGCTTTGGCGAGAACTGAACCGTCGGTGCCGATGACCACGACGCCAAGATCCGTCTCCGTATCCTTAGAGTCGGCGCCCTTCACATCGGCTCTCGGCTGGACCTGAGCTCGAGAAGCCCGTTGCGCCAAAGTGAGCGCCATACCGGCCATGCCGGCTTTCAGGAAAGTTCGACGTCGCATGGATTATCCTCCCGTTTTGCGCGATTGGCCGCGCATGAGGTGTTGGTCACCGCATCGACCGACATTCGCGAAGCCCCGACGGGGCATCGTGACGCCGGCCCAGGTCGTCATAATCAATAGAGGATCTTGCAAAGGGACACGGCGCCATCCGATCGCGCGCCCATTGCCGGAATTGTACACTTCGCCAACCCCCTGGTCTGCTCTCCCCTATTGTTCGTGTAGGTGAATTCGCCTTTGATCAGACCTGGGACAGCAGCATTCGGGAGGTACTTTGAGACAAAGGACTCTGCAGCCGCGCCCTTGAGTTTTACGGCCTGGGCGTTAGCCGCAGAAGAAATCGCGACAAGCATCGCCACTGACAAGGTCAATCTGTTCACGGTTCACCTTTGAATTTACGAGAGGCAGGAATATTTCTGCGAAAGGCTTGAGCTTGTAATGGATCGCTGTCGATCAAAACGAAGATCCTTGATTCGTCGCATCACGACCACTCTTATCGGGCACCCCCAATCTTGGGTGAGAACTCTCCCTTGATCATCGCCATCTTTTTGCGCACCCACAGCCTGTCTGGCCAGCAGAACAGGATGACAGCAGGACAGATCCACCGGGAGGTCAGCGATAGGAAGGTCGATATCTCGCCAAATCCGTGCAGCCCAGCCAAGCTGAAATACGCAAACAGGATCAAAACAGTCGCAATCAGCAACAAGCATCGCGCCCATAAGGCGTCGAGTTGCAAATAAACATAGGCCTCAATGAGAGTCTTAGAGAAAAACTGCCAAATTATGAACAGGACGAAATACCCGCCGATAACATATACCAACCAAGGTGAAATGTTCAGCCCCCTCTCAACGTTGGACATATCGGTATTCCAGTTCGTCGGAGTAAAAGTACGGATGGGAATATAATCAAAAACGTTAGCGATATTCATAAAGTTGAACCAAAAGATGAAATAATACAAATACGGCCCATCGCGTATCTGTTTCTTTTGCAGTAGCCAGTACGAAAAGAAGAACAACAACACGTTCATGAAGGGCCCGGCGAACGCAATCAGCGCTGCGTGGTACGGATTATTCTGGGAAACCGCCTCGTAATTAACGTTTTCATCTATATCCGACATTAGTAGTAAATTGGATAAACCGATCCCACCGTATTGGATATTGAGCGGATTTGATTTGTAACCCAGCGCCCAGGCGAGGAAAGAGTGCGTAAATTCGTGAGGATATACAGCTACGTAGTGCGATATGATTATGAATGGCAGAGTTAAGATCATCAGATTTGTTTTGGACACACTTCCCTCCCCGCTTCGACGAATTAATTATTAAAGTCAACAAGGGCAATCTGTCGGCGCCTGCTCGATTTGGCAAGCGAGAAGTCGCTGCTCGCCCAAGCTTCCCAATCTACGCAAACATCTCGCGGGCTCAGTTGGACTCCATCACCGCTCACTGACATACATGGAGCAAGGTGACGGCAGAACATCACGGCGGATAAATTGCGATCATTCGAAGCCGGGGCGGCCGGAGTTCGCAAACGCACGTCAGCTACTCGCTGATTAGAGGGCCGCGGAGCTGAAGCGACGCGAAACAGCAATCGCAGGTCGAAGCTGAGCCTGCAGGCTCTGCGCGAGTATCAGCTAGTCGCGAATAGGCAACGCCCGCTTTCCCTCCCAATCGCGTCGTTCAACACCGCGGTCCGCTACGGCAACTAAACGTCGGCACCGGCCGTCCGGAGTGCGCATCTTCCGGTCGTTGGTCGAAGGCCGAATGAAGGGTTTTGATTTGACCCTGAGCGGTCATTGCCGCTCGTGCCTCGCCCCCTGGTCGGGCCTCTGGATTGCGACCGCCGGGGGCTTTCTAAGCCGAGGCCGGACCTACAATACGTTTAAGATTGTAGACGCGAGCAAAAAATGCCTAACTGTAATTATGCGCCGCGCTCGTGAGGCTCGATGGCGCTGCGGGAGAATACGCGAGTTATATAATCGCTTAGAAGTGCCGACGGCGCATGTATCGCGGTGGTTTTTGGCGGCGTGCGGTTTCCCGCAATCCGACAAAATGGCAGCATTGCCTCCACGTATATTTTCAGAGGAGCAGAACCATGCGTAATTTTTCAAGGACATGCGGGGTTGTAGCGGCTGCGGTGTTTGTGGCGGCCGCGCCGAGCGCCGTCGCGGAAGAGGCCACCAAAAACATTTGTCAGACGGTCGGCCCACCGGGACAGCCCGAAAACCTCGGCGATCGCGAGGGCCATGGGATCGTAGTCGTGACGGCAGCTTGCCGCGTTGAATCGGGTCCATTGGACGGTGGCGTCCTGACCGCTCAGTATATTTGGGAAGCCGACAAGACAAATGGCACGATGATTTTCGGGGGCGGCGTTGTTCGCAAAGCCGGCGCAACCGTCGTGTATCAGTACACGGAGGGAAAATGGGCGGTGACAATGGCGGAGGGCAAAGTGACTGGCATCACGAGCTCCGGAAAGGGCCGCTGGCCGGTTGCGAGCGGCAGCGCGGCGTCGTTGGCTGGCAAGACCTTCACCTGGACGTCAAAAACCACCGGCGCTGGGCAATATGAGACGGTCTGGACTGCGGATTAGCGCGACACAACGATCATCGCGAGCACGGAACGGTTCCTGCGGCCGTGGGTTTTGGGCTGACGATCCTCATTTGCCTGGTCTCACGGATGCAGGAATCGCGGCGCACCTCGTGGTGCAGAAGTCAGGCGCATAAAGGTCCGCTTGCCCGCCGAATTTAGCCGTCCGCAGCCGCTGTCTGAAACATCTGCAATACTGAAGGGTTTCGGACGGCGGCCCTTTCGGACGGTCGTGCGAGACGCGGGGGCCGGCGTTTGAAAGCCTCGTAAGGAGGAAACCGCGGGGAGGAAGGGCACTGTTTGGCCGGGCGCGCCCTATGGGGATTTGAGGATCGCCGAGGGATCGCCGATGTGGCGGGGGGGACGGCAGGCGGTCGGTGTCATCGTCGGGAGTTGAGACTAAGGGCTTATTGTTGGGCGCGGATCGGTGCGGCGGGGATGGGCGCGGCGGCTGGATAGCGTTTGCGGAGGTCGTGAGGACGTCGCGTTGCGGCTCCAGCGCGCGGCTGGAGGCGGGGGGAAACGGCGCTGCAAGGCGGGACGCGCGGCGTCGGTCATGACGTGTCGATCCTGATCCGGCTTGGGGAAGGCGATCGCGCAGGGCGCGGGCCGTCGAATGTTTCGACGATGATCATCCGGCCGCTGCAACATGGGCAGCGGCGCACAGGCGAAGCTGTTTCGGCCTGGCTGTCCGCCTCGGCGTGCGAGCGCTCGGGTGTCGCCTCGGGCGCGGCGATCGCTTGACGGACGCGCTCGATGTTGCGGGCTCGGACCGAGCCGGCGAACAGGCCGTAATGGCGGATGCGGTGGAAGCCGCTCGGCAGCACGTGCAGGAGAAAGCGGCGGATGTAGCGTCAGGGTAAGCCCTGGAAAGGAGGATGAACACGTGATCTGAAACCTTTCAATGCGATCCAGAGGGTTCAACTCCCTCCCGGCAAAGGCGAGCCAGCCAGCCGGAAGTGAGCCTTGCCGGGCTGACGGCAACGTCAGTCTGGAAGCGTAGGCAGCAGGTGCCGAAGCCGCGCATTAGCCTCGAAATGCTTTTCTTGTTGGAGCCTTCGCTGTCATTCGAGCGGGGGCAGCATCGACGAGACCGCCAATGGCCATGGGCTCGTCGGTCCGACCGGGGTCTTGGAGCGGGGCAGAGGCACGGGACGGATCGCCTGGGAACCTGAGAGATCCCGCTCATGCCCACGTGAGAGCGAGCCGGCAGTTTGGGCAGCCGGCTGAACAAGTGCCCGGGCCCGGGGCCGGTCCTCCACCGATCTGGGAGCGCCATGCGGCGAGCACGAACACTGGAGGGATCGCGTGGTGCTCGGAAGCGAACCAATAAGCGACCGGGATTGCGCGAGCGGGAAGTCGTAGCGCCTTCATAGTACCAACCACACGCGGGGAACTGGACCCACCGGGACCCGACTGAGGGAAGGGAGGCGCCACGGGACGAGAGCCGTTGGCGAGAAACACGGGAGAAGACCTTGAGCTTCGCAAACCTGTCCACGAAACGACAACGGATAGCTGCGCTGGCAAGAGCCAAGCGCGGAGCGGCGCTTTCCACGCTGCACCACGTCATCGACCTGGAATGGATGAAGGAGGCCTGGCGGCTCACCCGCAAGGATGGTGCTCCTGGCATCGACGGCATGACGGCGGTCGACTATGCGAAGAACCTGGAGGCCAACTTGCTTGACCTTCTCGGCCGCATCAAGTCGGGCCGCTATCAGTGAACTGGACCCCGGGTTTAGGACCATTGGGTAAGGTGTGAAATGTCCTGCTCTGTCGCAACCGACGGAGCGAGAAAATGATGAAGTCACGCAAGAAGTTTGATGCGGCGTTCAAGGCGAAGGTTGCGCTCGAGGCGCTTCGCGAGGATGCGACGGTTCCGGATCTGGCGAAGCGGCACGGGGTGCATCCGAACCAGATTTATGCCTGGAAGAAGCAGGTTCTCGACAATGTCGCGAGCCTGTTCGCGCGCGGGGCGAGCGTTTCGGGCGATGGCGAGGAGGAGCGCGAACGTGAGGCGGCCAGGCTTTACGCCAAGATCGGCCAGCTGACGGTTGAACGGGATTTCTTGGCCAGGAGGCCAGGGCGATGAGCGCGCCCGATCGAAGGGCGATGGTGGAGCGCCCGGCGGATTTGTCGGTTCGTCGGCAATGCGTGCTGCTGAATGTGGCGCGCTCGGGGATCTATCGCCCCAAGCCAGAGCCCGGGGCGGACGATCTGGCGGTGATGCGGCGGATCGACGAACTGCATCTGGAGCTGCCGTTCTACGGATCGCGTCGGATGACGTTTGAACTCAACAAGGAGGGCTGCGAAGTCAACCGCAAGCGGGTGCGG
Organism: uncultured Alphaproteobacteria bacterium; assembly: GCA_963822215.1. GTDB lineage: Bacteria > Pseudomonadota > Alphaproteobacteria > Rhizobiales > Beijerinckiaceae > Roseiarcus. The sequence goes on along the minus strand of CAWGGX010000003.1, from coordinate 50,246 downwards.
CGTCTGATGCGCACGATGGGGATCGAGGCGCTGGTTCCGCGTCCCGGCACGAGCAAGGCCGCCCTCGGCCACAAGATCTATCCCTATCTCCTGCGCGGCCTGGCGATCACCGAGCCGAACCATGTGTGGGCGGCCGACGTGACTTACATCCCGATGGCGTGCGGCTTCCTCTATCTGGTGGCGATCATCGACTGGGCCAGCCGGGCGGTTCTGGCGTGGCGGCTGTCGAACACCAACGACGCGAGCTTCTGCGCGGCGGCGCTGGAGGAGGCGCTGCTTCGGTTCGGAAAGCCGAGGATTTTCAATACCGATCAGGGCTCCACTTTCACCGCCGAGGCTTTCGTCGGCAAGCTCGCGGCGGCTGGCGTCGCGATTTCGATGGACGGACGCGGCCGCTTCATGGACAACATCTTCATCGAACGGCTGTGGCGCTCCATCAAGTATGAAGAGGTGCATCTGAAAGCCTACGCCGACGGCCGCGAGGCGCGGGCCGGCATCGGCTCCTGGATGACCTTTTACAACTTTCGGCGCCCGCACCAGGCGATGAACAACCAGATGCCGATGGCGGTGTGGCGCGCCGGCATGGACAAGACCGAGGCGGCGGCGAGGGCTGTGGATATGCCGCTTCGCTTGGACAACGCAAACGCGTTGCCCACATACCCACAGCAGAGGCAGAAGCAGCAAGAAACGGCTTGATTCATGAAAGACAAGGGCAGGCGAGATTACACCTTAAATCCGACCTCCCGTGGTCCCACGAATAGGGTCCAGTTCAGAAGGCTCCCCGCAGGGCGGCGTGATCTCACCGATTCTCTCAAACATCTTCCTGCATCACGTGCTGGATGAATGGTTCGAGAGCGAGGTGCGTTCACGGCTCGCAGGGAACAGCGCCCTTGTCCGATTCGCCGACGATGCCGTTATGGCGTTCGCGTACTTCCGCGACGCCAAGCGAGTCCTCCGCGTTCTGGGCAAGCGGCTTCATCGGTATGGGCTAACGCTGCATCCCGAGAAGACTCGGTTCGTCGATTTTCGCTTCAACAACTCGGATGGGTCTCCTCCGGAGACGGAGGGAACCTCGTTCACTTTTCTCGGCTTTTGCCACGTATGGGGCAAGACCAGGAGGGGTGGCAAAGCGGTGCGGCAAGTGACGGCGAAGAACCGCTACGCCCGCGCCCTGGCGGCGGTCACCGACTGGTGCCGGACCAACCGGCATCGGCCGATCAAGGATCAGCACGCCCATTTGAGCGCGATGATGCGAGGCCACTACGCCTACTACGGCGTCTCTGGCAACTATCGACGACTGAGCTGGTATGCCAACGAGGTCGCGAGCATCTGGAAGAAATGGCTATCGCGACGAGACCGCCGCAAACGGTTCCTCTGGAGCCGCTTTAGCGATCTATTGAAACGATATCCATTGCCAGCGGCTCGGATTGTCCATCGCTACACCACCATGAGCGAAGCACGCCCGTGAAGAACCGGATGCGGGAATTCTGCACGTCCGGGTCTGCGAGGGGTGAGGACAGCAATGTCCTCACCTACTCGGCAACTCGGCGGCGTCGAGCGTCATGGTTTTGAGCCGGTCGCGTCCTTTGATGCGGTAGTCCTTCCATTTGAAGGTGACGCCCTTCTCGTCGAGCGCGATGAGCCGGGAGTTCGAGATGGCGACCCGGTGGGTGTAGCGGGCGAGATAGGCGAGCACGGCCTTGGGTCCGGCGAAGGGTCGCTTGGCGAAGACGACCCTTGCGACAGGGAAAGCTCAGGAGAGGAGAACGAACATGAAGTTCTGAAACCTTTCATCGCGATCCAGAGGGTTCAACTCCCTCCCGGTAAAGGTCAGCCAACCAGCCGGAAGCGAGCCTTGCATGGCGTGCGGCGACGCCCGTCGTGAAGCGTAGGCAGCAGGTGCTGAAGCCGCGTGAGTAGCCTCGAAATTATAATCGCTGGAGCCTTCGCTGTGGGTTGAGCGGGGGCAGCATCGACGATGCCGTCAAGGTGAGGATCGTCGGTCCGGCCGGGGTCTTGGACCGGGGCAAAGGCATGGGACGGATCGCCTGGGAACCTGTGAGATCCCGCTTGCGTCCGAACGAGAGTGCGCCGGCAAATGGGCGGCCGGCTGACCAAATGCCCTGGCCCGGATGGGTCCTTCAACCATCCGGGAGCGCCGCCAAGGCGAGCACGAACAGCGGAGGATCGCGCGGACCCCGGAAGCGAAACAAATAAGCAACCGGGGATGCGCAGGCGGGAAGTCGTAGCGCCTTCATAGTACCGCTGACCGCGGGGAACTGGGCTCACCGGGACCCGCGCGAGGGAAGGGAGACGCCATGGGATGAGAACCGTTGCCGGGAAACACGGGAGGAGACCTTGGGCTCCGCGAACCTGTCCACGAAACGACAACGGATAGCCGAACTGGCGAGGACGAAGGCGGGGACAGCTCTGTCCACGCTTCACCATGTCATCGACCTGGAATGGATGCGAGAGGCGTACCGGCTGACGCGCAAGGATGGGGCACCCGGCATCGACGGCGTGACGGCGGAGCAGTATGAGGCGAACTTGGAGGCCAACCTTTTGGCTCTCTTGGAGCGCATCAAGTCTGGCCGCTATGTCGCCCCGCCGGTGCGTCGGGTCTACATTCCGAAGGCGGACGGTTCGGAGCGGCCGCTCGGCATTCCGACGTTCGAGGACAAGGTGGCACAGAGGGCGGTCGTCATGGTGCTGGAGCCGATCTATGAGCAGGAGTTTCTCTCCTGCTCATTCGGCTTCCGGCCAGGGCGGTCGGCGCATCAGGCCCTGAGTGCGTTGCGTCTGGCCTTCATGGGCCGACAAGGGCTGCGCTGGGTGCTGGATGTCGATATCTCCAAATACTACGACACGATCCAGCATCATCACTTGCGTGCGTTTCTCGACAGGCGAGTCACGGACGGCGTCATTCGCCGGATGATCGACAAATGGCTGAAGGCGGGCGTGCTCGAACACGGTCTCCTTCAGCGCACGACCGAGGGCACCCCGCAAGGCGGCGTCGTCTCGCCTCTGCTCGCAAACATCTACCTGCACCATGTGCTGGACGAATGGTTCGAGCGGGACGTGCGCGTCCGCCTCAGGGGGAACAGCATCCTCGTGCGGTACGCCGATGACAGCGTGATGGCGTTCGAGAGTCTCGACGACGCCAAGCGGGTCATGGACGTGCTGGGAAAACGGCTTGCACGGTACGGGCTGACGCTCCACCCGGACAAGACGCACCTCGTCGACTTTCGCTTTCATCGGCCGGGGGGCGTATGCCATCCGGATACGGACAGCGCTACGTTCGACTTCCTTGGCTTCTCCCATATCTGGGCCAAGTCCAAGAAGGGGTTGAACGGGGTGAGGCAAGTGACGGCTAAAAGCCGGTACGCACGAGCGCTGGCGGCGGTCAGCGATTGGTGCCGACACAATCGGCATCGATCCTTGCGCGACCAGCACGCCCATCTGTCCCAGATGTTGCGAGGCCACTATGCCTACTACGGCATATCGGGCAACTCTCGACGCATACGATGGTTCGCCTGCCAGGTCGTGGTGCTGTGGAAGAAATGGCTGGGGCGACGGCATCGCGGAGAAGGTGCGTTCCACTGGAACCGCCTCAACGCGATCCTCAAGCGCCATCCGCTTCCCCCGGCGCGGATCGTCCACCGCCTTTACGCCAACGCGCGCGAAACTCTCCCGTGAAGAACCGGATGCGGGAATCCTGCACGTCCGGGTCTGTGAGGGGTGGGGATGGCGACATCCCCACCTACTCGGCATTCGCAGTAGCGCAACGGCGCGAGCGCGGCGGCGAAGGAGCGGCGGTCGGCGAGCGGCGCCAGATCGCCGAAGAAAGCCAGTCGGCCGGCTGCATGCAGGGCGGCGAGCCCTTCGAGGAAGAGGCGGCGGAACAGGCGTGACAGCACGCGCACCGGCAGGAAGAAGCCGGGCTTGCAGGCGATCCAGCGCGATCCGTCGGCGGTGAGGCCGCCGCCGGGCGCGATGACGTGGACGTGCGGGTGATGGGTCAGCGCCGAGCCCCAGGTGTGGAGGACGGCGGTGAGGCCGATGCGGGCGCCGAGATGTTTCGGATCAGCGGCGATGGTGGTCAGCGTCTGAGCGGCGGTCCTGAACAGGAGGTCGTCGTAGACGGCCGCCTTGTTCTGGAACGCGACGGCGCCGATCGCGGCCGGCAGAGTGAAGACGACGTGGTAGTGGGGAACCGGCAGCAGCTCGGCCTCGCGTTTGCCCAGCCACCGTCTCGCCGCCGCGCCCTGACACTTCGGACAGTGGCGGTTGCGGCACGTAATGGGCGTCGCCCATTACCTGCCTTATGGGCAAAATTCGTAATGGTGAGTCAGCGATCGAGGGGGCGTCGGATATGACGGCGTTCTGCATGGTCCGATGGAGTTTCCCTCGCGCGTTGCTCCCCATAAGCATGATCGACATCCAACGCCGCGGTCCTCTCTCAGTACTATCGTCTGGGCTCAATAGCCGATGGCACGTGTTGAGGCACGCCACCCTGACCACCACCGAAATATATGTGCGTGGCGAGGCCACCCAACAAGCTCGAAGCCATAGAGGCCATCGTTCCGCCGCATCTCAGGAAGGCTCCTTTCGACCGCCTGACAAACTCATCGCCATGCTCAGAGGCCGCTCGTAATGGGGACCACAAAGCCCTCTAAACCCGCCGAATCCGATATCGACGCCCATTGACTCATCATTACTGGATTTGCCCATAAGACAGGAATTATAGGCCACGCGTTCGTGCGCGCAGTCCTCGCAGCGCTCGACGTGTCCGCCGAGCGCGGCAGTGCGGCAGGTCTCGATCGCCGACATGACCTTCAACTGGGCGAGGCTCGCATGACCGGCGTTGGCCTTGCGCCATGCCGCCCCGTGGGCGCGAAAGACGTCGGCGATCTCGAAGCGAGGCCGCGCCACGCGGCCTCGCTCAGGCGGGCGGCGTTCGCTTCGCCAGGTTGACGCCGAGCCGCTCGAGCGGGCTCTTGACGTCGCGGATCGTGTTGACGGCGACCTGGGTGTAGAGTGCGGTCGTCTCGAGCTTGGCGTGGCCGAGCAGCACCTGGATCACCCGGATATCGACGTCCTGCTCGAGCAGATGCGTGGCGAACCCCCGGGCTGTGACCCGGGGGGTATGCGGCGACACGCGCTTGGATATCCCCGCCAGGGTCTTGGCGGCGTGCACGGCGCGATTGAGCTGACGGGCGGTGATCGGGTTGACCGGGTTTTGGCCGGGGAACAGCCAGGCCCGCGGCCGCGCCGCATGCCACCATGCGCGCAAGAGTTCGAGCAGTTGCGGCGACAGCATCACATAGCGATCCCGCTGTCCCTTGCCCTGCTCGACCCGGAGCGTCATGCGCTGGCTGTCGATGTCGGACACCTTCAGGTGCGCGACCTCGGACACCCGCAGGCCCGCACCGTAGGCGACGCTGAGCGCGGCCTTGTACTTCAGGCCCGGCGCGGCTTCGAGCAGGAGCGCCACCTCCTCCTGGCTGAGCACGACTGGCGCCCTGCGCGGCTTGTTCACGATCGTCAGAGGACGAACGAGGTCTGGCCGTTCGAGCGTCACGGTGAAGAAGAACCGAAGCGCGGCGACGGCGGCGTTGATCGAGCCCGGGCTGATCTGCTGCTGCGCCAGATGCAACTGAAAGCGGCGAAGGTCCTCTTTCGTCGCCGTATCGGGCGACCGGCCGAGGAAGGCCGCAAAGGTTCTGACGTGCCGGACGTAGTCTTTCTGCACCTTCTCCTTGAACCGCCGCGCCGTCATGTCGTCGATCATGCGCTGACGCAGCGGGCTGATAGGCTTGTCGGACATCGCGAAAGCTCCTGTCTCCCATGGGGTTGAACCTCATGATTCTGAGACAGGACCCACCTTTGTTCTTGCCTTCGATCAGCCCCCCAGCCCTCCCGCCACCTCTCGCCGCCCCTACCGCGCGAGCGGTTTAGTCCATACGTCGACTCCCGCCGTCCGCAGTGCGCAATGAGCGGCCGTTCGGGGCGTGGCGAACGGCCAAGTCGACCGGGAGCGGTCATTGAAGTTGAAGGCTCGGGAAGCCACATTTGTTGCTTCTGAGTGCCTAGCCAGGAGGACGACGAGCTATAGAATTGTATGCTCAATTTCCCGAATCGAAGCCAACAAGCATTTGGAATTTGATCATTTGCATGCGTGGCCGAAAGCAGGGCGGACACGATCCTCGCGCGGAGGTCTAGACGAGGCTGAATGCGGGTTCCTCAAAGACCTCACCCTACGTCTCGATCTCATCGGTTGCCAGTGCCTCCCCACTGCTGCGGTCCGGCGCACGCAAAAGGTTACCGACCGCTGCCCTGAGCTTGATGTTCGCGACCGGCTTGTGCAGCAGGATCAAGCCGCTTTCCTGCGCTTCCTTGAGGCGGTCCGGAGCGGTGTCGCCGGTGACCAGCACAGCGGGGATGTCGTCATTGTACTCGGACTGGAGGCGCTTGATGACGTTAATGCCGTTCTCGCCGTCACGCAGGCGATAGTCGCAGATGATGAGATCGGGACGGCCGGATGACGTTGCCATGCGTTCCAACATTTCGCCGCAGGAGCCGGCGGCTACCACGTCGTGCCCCCAACTCGACAATAAGCTTTGCATGGCCCCCTGAATGACTGCGTCATCATCGATGACGAGGATCAGCCCACGGGGCATCGCGCTTACCGGCGCATCAGGTGCGGTCTGCGGCCCGAGCAGCTGTTGGTCGGCGAGCGGAACCACGATCCTGAACACCGACCCTTTGCCCGGCTCGGAACGCAGCGTGAGAGGGCAATCGAGCAGCTTCGCCAGCCGATCGACAATTGCGAGCCCGAGGCCAAGGCCCTTCGCGCGATCGCGTTCGGCATTGTCCAGTTGGTAAAATTCCCGGAACACTTGCTGTTGTTTCTCCAAGGGGATGCCCCGGCCCGTATCCCACACCTCGACTCGCAGCCCATTTTGGCGACGGCACCCGACCACAATGCGTCCACGATCCGTGTAACGCACGGCATTGGAAACAAGATTCCGTACGATGCGCTCTATCAGGACAGGATCGGTGCGTACAATCGCGGAGCAAGGGCGCCAAACCAGCCTCAGACCCTTGGTCTCAGCCTCGGCCCCATAGTCGCTGCAAACCCGCGCAAGCAATTGTTGGATAGGGAACTGTTCAATTTGCGTCTCCACAACGCCCGCGTCGAGCTTAGAAATGTCGAGCAAAGATTTAAACAGGCCGTCCATGGCGGCGACCGAACCGCCGATGTGCTCGACGAGGCCGCGCATCTCGTCATTCATCGCACGCGCTTGCAGCGCCCCCACCAAGAGGCTGAGGGCATGAACCGGCTGCCGCAGATCGTGGCTCGCGGCGGCGAGAAAACTCGATTTTGCCACGTTGGCCTGTTCGGCGGCCTCTTTCTGAATGCGCAGTTCCCGGGCCAGATCCTGGTTCTCGAAGCGTAGACGCAGTATTTCAATAAGATTTGCGTTGATTTTCAGCGCCAAGATCGCGAAGGCGACGATGTATAGCGGGATCAGTATCGCAAGAGCATGGTCAAACGGCCTGCGCCCGACCGCTGCGGCGATTGCGTAAGGAACGGCGAAGGGAAACAGCAGGGCATAGAAAGCCGGAAGGTAAGTGCCGAACACCGCCAGCGCGCCCGAGGCGACACAGGAGGCAGCCATCAAAACCAGCAGGTGCTGATCGATCTGCCCGGGCGTGGTCAGCGCCGCCGAGGCGAGCCCCCATAGCGTTCCCTCAGCGACGCTGAAGGCGACGAACCATGAAGCCCATGGGCGCCAGGCTGCGTCGGAAGGCCCCGCCCGCCAAAACCGTTGACATAGGGCGAGATGGCCCGCCACGAGGAGAACGACGCAGGCCAACCATAACACCGTTCCGAGCAAAGACGAGCTGCCAATGAAACGCAATGACCCGGCCAGAAGAAAGGCCGTAACCGCGGCGCCGAGGACGCCCACCGGCCCGGTCCGATAAATCATTCTAATTTGTTCAGCGCGAATTCTGTCGCCTAACGGGACCATCCCCCTAGGGACCATGCGCAGTCCCCCGATTTGCAATAACAGTTCGCAGCACAAAAAAAGCGAACACAAATAACTATGACAAGAACCGTCCGCCGGCTAGCCAATTCGTTCGCTTTTTGCTTCAGGCTGTCGGCGGCTTTCGCGCCCAGCCGCCGGCGGCGCCCAGCCCGCCAAGGCCGAGCAGCAGCATCATCCAAGTCGCTGGCTCTGGAATCGCAAGGAGATTTGCGCTTTCGAGCACTGGACCGCCGCCCACTACGGTGAAGGTCGGATCGGCGAAGGCGGATTGATAGTCGTACGGGCAGAAGCCCGCAGCGATGGCGCAGTCGATAGTCGCCCGTGCCTCCAAGTTGACTTGGTAGACGTCTCCGGCAATAAACGACATGTCCCGATCGTAGGGATTATAGAGTCCGCCGGAGCTGCTGCTAAACGGGGTGCCTGGCTCCAACGATGGGTTCGTGACGTTGCTGATGGTGACCGAGGCGCTGCTCGAGCCCGCCACGTCTCCGGGGGTCTGATCGCCGGGCGATAAGTAGACGGTCGGAGTCGATGTCGTCAATCCGCTGACGTTCACTTCGATCGGTTGACCCTTCTGACCTTTTTGCCCCGGAAATTCAAGATAATAGCTCAGTTCCGCGTCGCTCTCGGCCCTAATGCCGGAGCTTCCTCCACCCGGCGCCTCCGGGCCTCCGCCCGGCGTCCACGCGGAGGCTTCGACGTCCTGAAACCGCCCGACGAAGCCGGCTGCGCCTTCACGTGGGCCGTATAGAGGGAAGTTCACGTTCAAGTTGCTGGAGGGAGGATAGCCATAATGCGCCACCGTCTGAGTGGCCGGGTAGAAGTCAGCGACCACCATGTTGACGCTGCCGGACGCGTTGGGCAGCGTGGATGAGCCCTTCGGGGGCGGCGACGTCTGACTGAACGAGTAGGACGGAGGGCCCGATCCAAAGGCATAGACAAGCTCACCGCCAGTAACGTAGACACCGCCTATCACATTGCCGATATCGATATCATCGTTAGAGTATAAGGTGATATAGGGATAAGTAGAGGCCGACCAGCTCTCTGAACTCAGCGCGCCGACAGGGATGATCACATCGTTATAGGTGGGAAAGACGTGAAGAATCGGGGTGTATGACGTGGGAATCGAAAAGCTGATGTTGTCCTGTCCGCTTATGTTGAAGTAGGTCTGGCCTCCGCTTTGGGAGATGACGAGCGTATCGAGTTCCGGTTCCCCGGAGGTGTAGGATTCATCGTAGTAGGTTCCCGGGATCCATGTCACCGCGTCGGCCAAAGCAGTCGGCGGGGCTGCGGTCGCCGCGATCGTAGCTGCAGCCGCGCCCCACATGCCCAGTTGACCCCATGATGGCGCGGACGGACGCCGCTTTGTCAATTCCTTTGGCATTTGTGCGCTCGAGCTGATCATGTTGATCCCCTTCGCTTTTCACCTGCCGCGACCCAAAGCCCCGCGGGCCAAGAAAACAGTAGAAAACGCCGTGAGCTCCGCTACGCTCAAGCCTTCCGATGAAAATGCTGGCTTTTTCAAGTTCGTGCGCACCGACATGGCCGCCGTCCGCAACATTTGCCGTCGAACCGTGCCCGTCGAGAAAAAAATGGGACTCGAAAAGTCTGGTGAACCTGGATCGAGTGCGGTAAATCTCGACCTGCGTGCTCGTTCCGTCAATTGGACTGAGCGACTAAGACCGTCTTAACCACTGGTCCTATTGCGTGGCGATGAGCCTGTGAGCGGCAATCGTTCGATGAAGCTCTTGATTGTCGACGACCATCCGGTCGTGCGCGAGGGACTGGCCGCCTTGCTGCGGCGGGCGGGTCCGGACACGACCGTGTTGTTGGCCGCCGACAGCGTGCAGGGCCTGAGTATCGCGGACGCTCATCCGGATCTCGATGCGGTGATTCTCGATCTCGCGCTGCGCGGGAGTGACGGATTGGCGGCGCTCATTGAGTTCGGCAAGCGATATCCCCAATTGCCGGTTATCATCCTGTCTTCATCCGAAGACCCACGTGATGTTCGGCGAGCGCGGGCGGCAGGCGCGCTCGGCTATATCCCCAAATCCGAGACCCCGCGGACCATCCTGGCAGCCTTACAGTTTGTGCTCGCAGGCAATGTTTATGTGCCAACTTTCATGGTCAATGAACCCGCTCCGGCCTCGGCCGAGGGGGCGGCCCATGCCAGGCCGGAGGGCGCCGGCGCAAGCCTCACCGCGCGGCAGATCGATGTTCTGAGGCTCGTCTGCGACGGGCGCTCGAACAAGGAGATCGCGCGGACGCTCGGGCTCTCCGAGAACACGGTCAAGGCGCATGTTACAGCAATCTTTAAAGCTCTTAACGTGGTGGGTCGTACGCAGGCCAGCGCGGCAGCGAAGCAAGCTGCGCTGATCTAGCCTAAGAGGATCTTTTGGTAAATTTGGTTCTTGGACGACCGGGGTGCAGCAACCGCGCCTTTCCAACCCGTGCAGGGAGGTCCGCTCTCCCGCCCAACTGAGGCGCCCAAGGCCGCGGTCTGCTACGCCCGCAATACTGAAGGGTTTCAGACGCCGGCCCTTTCGGACGGTTGTGCGAGACGCGGGGGCCGGCGTCTGAAAGCCTCGTAAGGAGGAAACCGCGGGGAGGAAGAGCGCTGTTTGACCGAGCGCGGCCTATGGGGATTTGAGGATCGCGGTCGGATCGCCGATGTGGGGGCGGTGGCGGAAGGCGGCCGGTGTTGTTGTCGGGAGTCGAGACGATGGGCTTTTTGGCGGCCGCGGATGGGAGCAGCGGGGATGGGTGCGCCGGCTGGATCGCCTGCCAATCGATCATGCAATCGCTGCTAGCGCGCCGCGCAGCGCCGAGGAATCGCCCACAACCGAGTCAAAAGGTCGCATGGCCATTCACGGCCAATCCCGATTCACTTATCGTTGTGGTTGTCCTTAGATCGGCGGACCAAGCGGCAATTCATTGCTCCAATCGCCTACCGTGGCTTCCCGATCAGGGTGGGAGCGGGCGGTATTTCGTTTCGAGCAGTTCATCGCGGCCCCACTTCGACTTCGCCCCACCTCTCTCTTGCGGCCTCGGACGCGATCATGGCGAGTGAGCTGTCAGCTTGCGGCCTTAGCACCGAACGCGCCTGTCACTTAAGACGCGTGGCGCTCATCCAATTTTGAAGTTCGCCGCGCTGAGCGAGGTCTTCCCGACGCCCACGATGTCGAGCGAACCGGCGGTTCCGAACGACAGCAGGCTGCCGCCGTGGCCGTCGCTGGTCAACGCGGCATAGGCCGCACCGGCGGTCGTGTAGCCGCCTTCGCCGCCGAGGAGATCGAAGACGCCGGAGGCCGTGTCGGCTCCGAAGCCGGAAACCGTGAGGCCGGCGACGCTCCCGGTAATCTTGAACACGCTGCTCGTGCCGCCGTCAGTGATCGAGTCGCTGAGCCCGGCATAGACGATGTCGGCCGTTCCTATGAGATTGACTGTGTCGTCGCTCCCCGCCGTGACCGTGTCGTCGCCGCCCAACTCCACGTAGATCACGTCGCCTGTCGCCCCGGAGATTGTGTCGTTCGATCCGTAAACAACCAGGTGTGAGGCGCCGCCCGACGCCATCGTCACCGTGTCGGACGATCCCGTCAGCTCCGCACGAGAGTTGGCCAGAACCCCAACGTCGGCGTTCGAGCCGTCGACGGCGTCGAAGTTGCCGGACACGGTGTTGCCGCCAACCGTCACGCCGGTTCCGCTCGACGCATCGACGGTGAAGCCCGTCCCCGTGACCGTGTCGCCGGTCCCCGAGACCAGCGAGATTACATCGCCCGTGGACGCTATAATCGCGAGGTTCGAGCCGGATACCGTGAGGTTCGAGTTGGCGTCCTCCACATAGATCACGTCGCCTGTCGCCGCGGAGATCGTGTCGTTCGATCCGTAAACAACCAGGTGTGAGGCGCCGCCCGACGCCATCGTCACCGTGTCGGACGATCCCGTCAGCTCCGCACGAGAGTTGGCCAGAACCCCAACGACGGCGTTCGAGCCGTCGACGGCGTCGAAATTGCCGGACACGGTGTTGCCGCCAACCGTCACGCCGGTTCCGCTCGACGCATTGACGGTAAACGCCGTCCCCGTGACCGTGTCGCCGGTCCCCGAGACCAGCGAGATTACATCGCCCGTGGACGCTATAATCGCGAGGTTCGAGCCGGATACCGTGAGGTTCGAGTTGGCGTCCTCCACATAGATCACGTCGCCTGTCGCCGCGGAGATCGTGTCGTTCGATCCGGAAACAACCAGGTGTGAGGCGCCGCCCGACGCCATCGTCACCGTGTCGGACGATCCGGTCAGCTCCGCACGAGAGTTGGCCAGAACCCCAACGTCGGCGTTCGAGCCGTCGACGGCGTCGAAATTGCCGGACACGGTGTTGCCGCCAACCGTCACGCCGGTTCCGCTCGACGCATCGACGGTAAACGCCGTCCCCGTGACCGTGTCGCCGGTCCCCGAGACCAGCGAGATTACATCGCCCGTGGACGCTATAATCGCGAGGTTCGAGCCGGATACCGTGAGGTTCGAGTTGGCGTCCTCCACATAGATCACGTCGCCTGTCGCCGCGGAGATTGTGTCGTTCGATCCGTAAACAACCAGGTGTGAGGGGCCGCCCGACGCCATCGTCACCGTGTCGGACGATCCCGTCAGCTCCGCACGAGAGTTGGCCAGAACCCCAACGACGGCGTTCGAGCCGTCGACGGCGTCGAAATTGCCGGACACGGTGTTGCCGCCAACCGTCACGCCGGTTCCGCTCGACGCATTGACGGTAAACGCCGCCCCCGTGACCGTGTCGCCGGTCCCCGAGACCAGCGAGATTACATCGCCCGTGGACGCTATAATCGCGAGGTTCGAGCCGGATACCGTGAGGTTCGAGTTGGCGTCCTCCACATAGATCACGTCGCCTGTCGCCGCGGAGATTGTGTCGTTCGATCCGTAAACAACCAGGTGTGAGGGGCCGCCCGACGCCATCGTCACCGTGTCGGACGATCCCGTCAACTCCGCACGAGAGTTGGCCAGAACCCCAACGTCGGCGTTCGAGCCGTCGACGGCGTCGAAATTGCCGGACACGGTGTTGCCGCCAACCGTCACGCCGGTTCCGCTCGACGCATTGACGGTAAACGCCGTCCCCGTGACCGTGTCGCCGGTCCCGCTGGTCAGCGCGATTGTGTCGCCGGAGACGGCCGAGATCGCGCCGTTCGAGCCGCTAACGCTGACGGAGGCGGCGCCGAGGAGTTCGAGCGTCCCTCCAGCGGTGAACTCGATCGGCACGCTGACCGAAGAGCCGCCGGCGATCATCGTGGTCCCGCCTGCGAGCGCGAGAGTCCCCGCGCCGCTCGTCGTTCCGCTCAGGCTCGCGCCTCCGCTCAGCGTCAGCGAATCCCCAGTCGCGATGGTGGTCGTAGATCCCGCGCCCTGGCTGAAGGCGCCGCTCAGCGTGAGAGAGCTGCCCGTCAGAGCGAGCGTCGCGCCCGTGTCGAGCGTCAGTCCGCCGGAGCCGAGGGCGCTATTGTTGGAAACCGCCAGCGTGGCGCCGGAAACAACGGTCGTTCCGCCGGAATAGGTGTTCGCGCCTGCGAGAACGAGCGTGCCATAGTCGTCGGGTGCGCCGCCGCCGACGACCAAGCCGCTTGTCGCCCCGGTGATCGCTTGGTTGATCGTGGCGGTATCGCCGGTCAAAACGGAAATATTCGAGACGCCCAAGATCGAGATAGCGTTGACGAGCGTGAATTCGCCGTTCAGGAAGAAATCCGCGACGTTATTCAGAGTGACCGAGCCTAAGCCTAGAGCGTCGCCGTTGAAGATATCGAGCGCCCCGCCGTTCACCGTTGTGCCGCCGCTGTAGGTGTCGTGGTTCGACAACACGAGGCCGGCGCCGCTCGACAGGTTGAAGTTGAGGCTCCCCTCGCCGCCGGTGACGTCTGCGATTGGTCCTTGCAGAGTGGTCCACTCACTAGTCACGTCGATTGTCGCAGCGCCTGAGACCGAAATGGCGTTGGGCAGGGTGAAGGCCGTCGTCAGGTCCAGCGTGGCGCCGCTTTCCAGGGTCAATCCGCCCGAGCCCACATTGTCGCTGTTGGAGATCGACAGCGTCGCGCCGGAATCGACGGTCGTCCCGCCGGAATAGGTGTTCGCGCCCCCAAGAACGAGCGCGCCGCCAGCGACGACAGTCAAGCTGCCCTCCGACGGGAGGTCGTCGCCAATCACCCCGCTGATCGTGGCGGTGTCGCCGGTCAGAACCTCAAAATACGAGTCTCCCGCGACCGAAATGGCGGTGCCGAGCGTGAAATCGGCGCCCAGGAGGAATGCGGCGCCGCCCTCGAGAGTCAATCCGCCTGAACCGAGCGCGCCGCCGACAGTGACCGCGAGTGTTGCGTCATCCACAGTCGTGCCAAGGGTATAGGTATTGTCTCCCTCTAATGCCAGGCCGCCGCCGCCGGTCACGACAAGCGCCCCCGCGCCCGTGATCAGTCCGGCGAGATAGTTTAAGTTTGGATACGTGACGTTGATCGTGACAGAGCCTGAGATCGAAATGGCGTTGGAAAGGGTGAAAGCCGTGGTCAGGTCCAGCGTTGCCCCATCTTGCAGCGTCAATGCGCCCGCGCCGATGTCGTCTGCGGCGGAGATCGACAGCGTCGCTTCCTCATCGACGGTCGTTCCTCCGGAGTAGCTGTCGTTCGGGCCAAGCACAACCGTGCTCTGAGTCTCGATTTCGACGGCGCCGGCACCCGAGATCTCGTCACCCGAATCGTTGATGCTTTGGCCTGACGTCCCCAGAAGCAGGAGGCTGTCCGAAGAGACCTGGATCGTCCCCGATCCGTTCACGGTCGCCTGCGCGTCGGTGAGGTCAATTGTTCCACCGGACCCGTTCACCGTGTCCCAGTCGCCGCCGGTGTCATAGAGGCTCGCGACATTACCGGAGGCTCCCTCGAGATCGACCGTGTCGCCGCCGCCATAGACAGAAGCTTGCGCGTTCGTCAGGTAGACGGTTCCGTTCGAGCCGTTGACCGTATCCCAATCGCCGCCGGTGTCGGAAAGGTTGGCTGGGTCGCCTGCAAGGTCCAACAAATTTATGGTCAGTCCGCCTCCATTGAATATGCCCTGCGCATAGTCGACGGCCACATCGGCCTGCGCCAGACCCGCGCCGCTGACATCAGAATTTCCCATCGGTATGGCGGATTCGGCCAGCAGGGCCTGGACGTCGGATGGCGTCAGGTTGCTGTTCGCCTGCAGCATGAGCGCCGCTATGGCGGCGACGCTCGGCGTGGCGCACGAGGTGCCGAAAAAATCGTCGAGTCCGGGAATGGTATAGTCAACCCCGTCGACGACGTCGGAGGTGTTGATGTCGTCGACCCCGCTGACGAGCACGGGGGACAACTGCTCTGCCGAAGAGTACGCGCTGCCGTCAGGCGCGTAGAGCCATTCCGTGCCGGTGTCGCCGGCCGAGTAAAATTCGTTGAGCGCCGGACTTTGGCCGAAAGCCGGAGTGTTGCCCGCATCCACCGCGCCGATCGCGGACCCATAGGGAGACTCGTTATGACCGTGGACGGAGCCTGCGTTTGCGCCGCTGATGGTAATTCCGCCTGGCGGGCCGCCGTCGTTTTCGGCGATGTACTTGACGAGGGAGGGGTCAGGGCCGCCCAGGTTGACGATGGAAATCTGGTAGCTGACCGCGCTGCTGCTGTTGTTGGTCAGATAGCCCGCGGCGCCCACTACCAGCGGACAGTTTTGCAGGTCGACCGACTCGCCGGACGGCGACGAATTGTCGGCTCTGGTCCAAATGTTCAAAATCTCGCCGTTTTCGGAAACCATCAGCGCCAGATTCGTCGTCGCCGCGCCCCACGGCTGCGCCCATTGCATCTCCAGTTGGCACGATGCGTGGGGCTGGAGAGTGAGCGTCTGGAACGGGCCGCTGCCGAAATTCAGCGCGTCGTACGCGCCATTCGCAAGGCCCGGGTACCCGTCGATATTGATGGACGTCGCGCTCCATGCGCTCTGGTAGGCTGTGGGGTCGACGGGCGTGCCGCCTTGGCTTGGCCCCAAGCGCGAATTTCCGGCGCAGCTGAGGTAGGTCACGCCCTCCTCCTCGACGGTCTGGATAGCGTTGGCGACCACGCCGCTCTGGAACCATGGATCGCCCCCTAGGGTAACGTCGTCGCAAATGACCTTGCAGCCGGCCGCCGCGAGCGCCAGGATCGCGTCGGCGAACGCCGTGTCGCTTCCCTGGATGCCGTTGGCGAAATCAGCGGCCGTACCGAACTCCGTACAGAAGTCGAGGCTCGCGCCCGGGGCGATGTCGTGGATGACTTGCATCATCGCCCGGCCCTCGTCGGTGCCGTCGGAGGACGGGGCATTCTGCGGATTCACGTCATTCAGCACGTTCACCTGCGATTGGGACGGCAGCACGGTTCCATAGCCGAGATCGGCGGCCGAGTACCCGTTGTAGTTGAAGCTGTCGGAAATGACTCCGACGGTGATCCCCGCCCCAGTGACGCCGGGATCGTTGGCGTCCAAGGCGTCTAGGACCTGCGCAGGGGTTGCGCCATCGCCGTTGAACGGACTATACGGAGACGGGCCATAAGCGTTGTCGTCGGCGCTTTGCGTCGTCCCGGCGCCGGCCGACGACGATCCCAGCGCGCTTAATGACGCCCCGGCGACCTGGGCCGGCGGATAAGGCTCGCCGTCTCGACTGCCCAGCGCTTCGGAGGCTCCGACGCTCGGGGTGATTGCTTCCGCGCCGCCCTCGCGCGCGTCAGGAATCAACGTATTGGAACTACCGTCGCTCGAGCCCAAGGACGGCCCGTCCGACACAGCCTGGGCTCCGAGTGCCCCCATGCTCGGATTCACGCCGGGCGGGTCGAGAAGTTGGCGTTGTCGCAAAAGCGACCCCGTGTGGGATGGCGCGTCGCCCCCCCAGGGGACGGCGTTGGCGCTCGCCTCTATCGAGTCGGACGCTCCGCTCGCAGCAACCCGGGCCGGTGGCGCGTCCGCGTCGGCGTTCGCGTGCGGCGCACGGCTCGATGAGCCATAGAACGCGAAGCTGGCGCTGCTGTCGTTGCTGAGACCGCCTAGCGTCACCGTCGTTGCCGCGCTCAAGCTGGTGTTGCCAATCGTCACCGAGCCCGAGTTGGTCGGCGCGCCGCCGATCGTCGGGCTGCCGCCGCTGTAGTCCGCGTCAAGATCGAGCGTCCCGCTACTTAGCGTTAGCGGCGTGTCGGCGCGGCTGTCGCCGGCGAACCCCGCCCCGCCGTCGAAGGCCAGCGTCGCCGCATCGCTCGGCGACCCATATACCGAGAAGCCGCCGCTGCTGGCGTTGATGAGCCCGGCCAGCGTCAGCGCTGCGCTCAGATCGCCGGCGACGACCGGCGATGAGCTATTGTTGGTCCGTACGCCGGCGATCGTCGGGCTACCGCCGCCGTCGCCCTCATAGTCCGAGTCAAGATCGAGCGCGCTGCTGTTGGCGAAGGCGCCCGTCGCCGTCAGCAAAGACATCCCCTCCAGTGCAAGGGTCGCGCTTGCATCCGTCATGCTCGCCGGCTCGACCTCACCGTCGGAAATCGTGATTTGATTACCGTCGGCGGCGCCTATGACCGCATTCGCGCTCGAACTGTTCGGAACGCCGCCTGTCCAGTCCGCGCCGTCGCCCCAATTCCTGCTGACGCCCTTCCAGGTCGATGTGCTCATTGGTTCCTCCTCCGCCGCCTCGGCAGTCGGTCTCGTCGCCCTCAGTTCAAGACCTCTCTTTCTCGCTGGTCCGAGATTGCTCGAACCGCTCCGCCGCATCCGTCGTGGCGCTCCTGTCGGCTCGAACTGTCCATTCGCGGGTCCTGCCGATCGTCAGCGAAGTCGAGGCGCCCGTGGTCATCGAGGGTCGCGTTCGCGCTCGACAGGGTCAGCGAACTCGCGACGTCGGCCGAGTCGACGGTGACGGCGTAGGCGCTGCCGGTCGCCGAAATGGTCGCCGTGTCCATCGACTTCGGCGGACCGCCCGATGGCGAGCAGTTGCTCGCGACGTTCCAGTCGCCGCTGCTGGCAAGCTTCCAGGAATATGACGCCATGACCCACCCTCCGATTGCGCTGCCGGCGCGCTGCGCCGTGCTGTTCGCGTGCTCAAATTCGCGTTAAGCGCCGTCAATCCGGGTGTCGCCGCCGGAAACTTCAGTTCCCGATCCGACCAACTCTTCCCGCACGCCCAGCGATACGGAGAGTTGCTGCTTCGATCTCGAGGAAATACCGACTCTCCGGCCGGCGGCCGACGCAATAAGCCGGCCGACGATGCGCCATTGCAATTGTCGTTACAATTTCGCGCCGGGTCATTTGTCCCCAAGTCTCTCGCCGAACATAGTACAGCCATAATTACAGACAGATTTCAAGTGAAAAAACCGCGGCGACGCAAAAGGGGGCGGCTCTATTTCGCAATGAATAAAGATATTCAGCAATGCCCAGAAAGTCTGCGGTTAATTTGTGTTGACAACGGCGCCAGGTTCGGCGCCGCCGCCCGAATCGGCTTTCCGGTGATGGTGCCGCATCGCATCCGAAGGGTCGAATTCTTCAGAGCCTTGTCCCCGAAAAGCCATCCGGTGGTGCGCTCGAAGGCGGCTTATTGTCCGCCGCAAAGTCCGATCTAATGTCGAGTGCGCAAAAGCCGCCTTCAGTGCGTGTGCTAAAGGGCACGCATCAAACATCAAAGTTGCCGCTGCCTTTGGAAGCCTCGTCTGACCTGACGGCGAAGTTGCCGAACAGATCATCGATTGCGTCTGTTCGATCATCGGACGTGTCGCCGAGCGACGCGACAGCCATTTCGCCAAGCCTGCCGACGGCGAACCAAATCGTCGCAAATTCGGCCGGTCCGGCGCTTGCGCCCAAAGGCAAAACGGAGAGTCCAGAGACCAATCCCTCTCGATGACGGGCCGGCCACTGTTTCAGCCAAAAACCAACGATCCATCGCTCGAACGGACTCCTTGCGGACACTCCCGACGGCCGCCGCCGACGTTTCGCGTCCAAATCGAAAACGAACCATCATGGGTCGCTATGTCTTCGGCGATGAACTCAAACCCGGCGAACGCTGGAAGGGGCGGCTATCCAAGGGGCGATGAGACGCGCCAGAAAATAGACAGCCGCAATGCGCAAATTGCGGGCACCCCCGGACCGTTTGGCGAACGCGACAAATGAGGTCCTTCTCTACCGTTCCGGCTGGCTCCGGCACGGCAGGAGGGTGCCCGGAGCAGCCGTCCGTTCTTCGGGGTGAGCTGACAGATACTGCCTCAGAGCTGGATATTCAGTAGACGTTTTGGTGCATTCTGTTGTAGCCTAACAGGATCAATTGTAGTTTTCGATGCAAAGAATAATCGATTATTAGTAAGCTTGAGGCGGTCAGGCGGCAGGTAGAGTGCGCGATACGACTTGTCGCGGCCGGTGAAGACGAGTTGCCGGTTCATACAATCGTCATGGCCGCGTTCGGGGTGATTGAAGACTTGACGAAGGGGACGCATTATTACGATGCCGGTCTGAAGCCGTATCTCACCGGGATAGGCCGGGACCGGATGCGGGCCGTGGCAAACTTTCCGAAGCACGCCGGCTAACAGCGTTTCGGCGAAATCGAGCGATCGGGGCGGATCGCCGTCTGCCCCTCACTCAATCGACGGGCTTGCCCACGTTATCCGTGAAGCTCAGTCGTGGCGTGATCCGGCCGAAAGGCCATGATCCCAATTGAGCGCGCACGAGAACCGCTTCCCTTTCGCCCGCGATGGCGAGCAAATGAAACAGAACAAGCGTAACCGGTACGACTGCCCCACCTCGCATGCGGTGTTCAGCTGAGCGAGACTCGCGTTCCGATTCGATAACGGGGCAGGCGCTTATTCCATGCATCAGTCCAGGCATGATGGCGACTCTTATCGGCGCGTCGAGGTTATCACGGGACGTCGGCGACGGCGCGATTGGAGCGATGAGGAGAAGGCGCGGATCCTGGCCGAGAGCGCCGATCCGGAGGTGAACATATCCGAGGTGGCGCGGCGCAACGGGGTCAGCCGAGGATTGCTCAATATCTGGCGGCGCAAGGCGCGGCTCGCGTCGAGCGAAGGGCCGCGGTTCGTACAGCTCCGGCTGGACGACGGAGTTGAGGCGCGGCCGGACGCGATCGAGCAGCCTTGCGTCGTGGCGGGCCCGGCCGAACGGATCGAGGTGACGATCGCAGGAGCGACGGTGCGCGTGCCCGTTGGCGTCGACGCCGCGACGCTGAAGCGCGTGTTGGCGGCGGTGAGGTCGACGCGGTGATTTCGTTCGGCTCGGAGGTCCGGGTCTTCGTCGCGACGCAGCCGATCGACTTTCGAAAAGGCGTACACGGCCTCGTCGCTCTGGTGGCGGAAGGGTTGGGCGGCCAGCCCTACAGTGGGGACGTTTTCGTGTTCCGCTCGAAGCGATCGGGTTGTTTGAAGCTCCTCGTTTTCGACGGCTCGGGCCTGGTTCTGGCGACCAAATGGCTTGAGGAAGGGGGTTTCGCCTGGCCTCCTGTTCGGGAGGGGACGATGCGCGTGACGGGGGCGCAACTGGCGATGCTGATCGAAGGTCTCTCCGAGTGGTCGCGGGTGGTCCCGAAGGTGACGAAGCGGCCGACTAGAGTCCTCTGAGTCGCCTTGTTTTGCTGGCGATTCGGAGCGTTTTCGTGTAGCATTCCGATATGGCGATTCGCCCAGAAGATCTCCCCAAGGACCCTGCGGCGCCCGCCTCGTGCGCAAATCAGATCTCATGGACAGTTCCGACGCCATCTCCGTGCACATGGTCTTGTCGCCTCGCAGCCGCGGCTTCATCGGCGCCGAGGACATTGCGCGCATGAAACAGGGCGCCATTCTGATCAACACGTCTCGGGGTCCTCTGATCGACGAAGCCGCTCTTATTGCTGCGGTCGAGGCTGGCAAGATCATTGCCGCGCTCGACGTCTACGACAAAGAGCCGCTACCGCGAGACCATCCGTTCCGGGCTTCAGACCATACCGTGCTCACACCCCACCTCGGGTACGGGGTGGCGGAGACGTGGCGCGATTTTTATCCTCGGAGCATTGAGAATGCTGAGGCCTTCTTGGACGGCACACCCATTCGGGTCTTGAATGCGCTGTGACAACGCCCTCTGAGCGGAAGCGGCGCCAAAAAGCTCCGAAAGGCGTTCGAAGCCGGTGGCCTGGACAAGGTCCGCGGGCTGATCTGGAAGGCCCGCCCCGCCGGAAAAGCGAGTGGTTTGCGGAGGACGATTGGACGCTCAGTTTCGATGAGGTTCTCGGATGACTGCCTGCCCGCCCCGCATTGTCATCGCCTATTGTACCCAGTGCCACTGGCTGCTGCGCGCGGCCTGGATGGCGCAGGAGCTGCTTTCGACCTTCGGCGCCGACCTCGGCGAAGTGGCGCTCGCGCCCCGAACCGGCGGCGTCTTCGAAATCACCTGTGACGGCCTGACGATCTGGGAGCGCAAGGCTGATGGCGGCTTTCCTGACGTCAAGGTCCTTAAGCAACGTGTGCGCGATCGCCTCGATCCCGGCCGCGACCTCGGCCACATTGACCGCCCGGCGCTGCCGGATACGGCCTCATCCGAGGACGCGACATGACCGTCCCTCCCCGGCCCTATCCGATCGCGCCGCACCTCATCATACTGTACGCGGGGCCTGCTTCCGACGGCGTGTCCGGGCGAGTTCGAGCAATTTGGCACGGACGGCGGCGGTGAGCTTCCGCGGCAGCGTCACTTACCACACACTCGCCGGAGAGCGTCGCTCGTGGCGCGCCGTCGGCGCCTTGGTGGAGACAGCCTGACATGGCCAAACACCGTCAGATTTTCTTCCTCGCCGCTTTTACCCGCGACTCCGGCCTGACTTCGATGTCGCTCGGGCTTGTTCAGGCGTTGCGCCGGGACCGGGTTGCCGTCGGTTTTATCAAGCCGATCATGCAGCCCGCCGACCGCGGCAGCGCGGACCTCGACGCCGATTTCGCCCGGTCGCTGCTGGACCTCGATGTGCCGGACCCAATGCCCTTCGCGGTGGCCGAGGCGCGCGTGCGTGCTGGAGGCCTTGACGCCTTGCTGGAGGATCTCGTCGCGGCTGTGGAGATCGCCGGCGCCGGCTGCGATGCCGTGGTGGTTGAGGGACTGATCCCCGATGCCGGGCTGCAGATCGCCACCCGCCTGAACGCGGCCATGGCACGCGCCTTCGCGGCGACCTTGATCCCGGTGCTTTCGGGCAAAGGCCATGATCCCGCCGCGCTTGCCGCCATTGTCGACCTCGCCACGCGCCAATTCGCCGAGGGCAATGAGGCTCCGCCGCTGGCTGGCGTGCTGGTTAATCGCCTGCATCCGGGCGCCCACCCGACGCTGCCGCCAATGCTGCCCGTCTCGGGTGGCGACGTACCGGTGCTCGGCGATGTGCCCTTCGAGCCCCGCCTCGGTGCGCTGCGTCTGCGGGACGTGCAAGAGGCCCTCGGACTTGGCATCGAGCACGCAGGGGCAATGGAACAAACCCGCGTGCAGGACTTCCTGATCGCGGGCAGTGGGGTCGAGGGGGTCATCGATCGGCTGCGCCCTGGCACGCTGGTGGTCGTGGCCGGTGAGCGGAGCGATATCGTGCTGGCCAGCGGCCTTGTCTATCTGCAGGGCATGCCCCTCGCGGGTCTGTTGCTGACTTGCGCCAGCAAGCTAACGCCCCAGGTTGCGACACTGCTGGGTGGCCCTGGCCTTATCGAACTACCGATTCTGACGTCCGACCAGGACACTTACAGGACGGCTGAGCTGCTGGGTGATCTGTCGCACGACGTGCGCGCCGACGATACCGAACGTATGGACCAAGTGGTTACGCATGCCGCCGAGCATATCGACACGACAGCCTTGCTGACGCATATCGGTCGCGCCGACCGGCTTCGCATGTCCCCTCCGGCGTTCCGCCATCGCATGGTGCAAGCGGCACGTGCGGCAAACAAACGCATCGTGCTGCCTGAGGGCGACGAACCGCGGACTGTGCAGGCAGCAGCAATCTGCCACCTCAAGGGCATTGCACGCTGCGTGCTGCTAGGCGAGCCAGGCCGGATCCGACAAATCGCCCAGGCGCAGGGTGTCGCGCTGCCGGACCAGATGGAGATCATCGACCCCGCAGCGGTGCGTGGGCGCTACGTCGAGCCGATGACCGTGCTGCGGCGCGCGAAGGGCTTGACCGCATTGCAGGCCGAACAGCAGCTTGAAGACAACGTTGTGCTCGGCACGATGATGTTGGCGCTGGACGACGTGGACGGACTGGTTTCCGGGGCAGTGCATACAACCGCCAACACAATCAGGCCGGCGCTGCAGTTGATCCGAACCGCGCCGGGCGTGACGACGGTATCGAGCGTGTTCTTCATGTTGATGCCGAACGAGGTGCTGGTCTATGGCGATTGTGCCGTCAACCCGGATCCAACAGCCGAGGAACTGGCCGACATCGCCGTGCAGTCAGCCGAACTCGGCGCGTGCCTTCGGGGTCGATCCGCGTGTCGCGATGATTTCCTATTCCACTGGGACCCCCGGCAGTGGCGTCAACGTGGACAAGGTTGTCCGAGCACTAACGATTGCCCGCGCCAAGCGCCCTGACCTGCTGATCGACGGCCCGCTGCAATACGACGCCGCCAGCGTTGAGAGTGTCGGACGCCAGAAAGCCCCTGACAGCCCAGTTGCCGGCCGCGCGACAGTGTTTGTTTTTCCCGATCTCAATACCGGCAACACCACCTACAAGGCGGTTCAGCGGTCGGCGCATGTGGTTAGCATCGGTCCGATGCTACAGGGGTTGCGCAAACCGGTGAACGATCTGTCGCGCGGCGCGATGGTGGACGATATCGTCTATACGATCGCGCTTACAGCCATTCAGGCGAGCCAGACGGAGGCTGCGTCGGCGAGCCCAGGCTGAGGACGGTTTGGCCCGCTGCGACTTCCCCGACAACCGAGTACCAGACGGCGGACGGCGCAAAATTGCGTTGTCCGCGCCCCGCGTCGATTCGCTTCGCCGCGAACCTTTGACCTTCATCAATGCGCGGCGCGATGGCGCGATTTAGTTTAGCGAAGTTGAGTGCGCATGATCAATGGCTGCAATGCGCAAGAAGCTGCCATTCTGCTGACGATCTGCGAACGGCTAATATCCGACCCTTTTCTGCCCTTCGCGCTCGGGTGAGTAATGGGGTGGGTATCGAGGTAGTTTTCTGCGCGAGGTCGGAGACTGGTGGCAGGCGGCGGTCAGGCGCTGTGGCGGCGCATCATTTCGCAGCAGGACTCTCGGAGTTTTCGAGAAGATGGACCTGCCGCAAAGCCGCGAATGCGCTTCCGATGACTGCGGGGCCGAACTGGTCCTCGCCGCTAGGCGGCTGGCTGTTGACAGACTCCGTGATGACGAGATCGTATTGCGGTCGATAGGCGAAGATCGTCCGGAAGCCATGGTTTCGCCCTCGTAGAAGAAATAGGCGCCGCCAAGCTCCTGCGATCGGACCATTTGCAGATAAACGCCAGCACCTAGTAGCGACCACAGGCAAATCGTTCCGCAAGAAGCGCCGCGCCCAGACGACTACGGCAGAAAGTTGCAGGCAGGATGGTCCCTCATGAAGGCGTTCACCTTGGCGTTGTTTCCCGCCAGCGCCTTCTTGAACCAGTCAATTGCAATGAGGCAGTTCGGCGTGACGCCGCGGCCGTAAGCGTACATGTAGCCGAGATTCAGCTGCGCCCACGGATAGTTTTGATCCGCCGCGAGCCCATACCAGCTCAAAGCGGTCTTGTAGTCCTTCTCAACGCCGTACCCGTTCTCGTACAGCAAGCCAAGGCCGGCCTGCCCTGCCGGATTCTCCTGGTCGGCCGCCAGCTGAAACCACCGGCGAGACGCGTCGTAATTGCGATCGACGCCGCGCCCGAATTGATACAGATGGCCTAGTCGCCCGAGTCACTCGAACTGAGGGTATAGCCTCTTGAGTTTGACGCGGGCGTTTTCAGTTGTGAACTGCCAATCGGCTTTGGCGTGATGCCTGTTTCGATGGCCCTGCCAAGCGGCGACCTCTTTCTCGAGGGTCTCTTTGTCGGGGATGCGGCGGTTGAGGCACTGGGTCGTCAGGACGGCGAGTTCGGATTCGGCCATGTCGAGCCAGCTTCCATGCTTTGGCGTGTAATGCCATTCGAACCGGTTGACGAGGCGGCGCGCTTCGGGGGCGGGGAAGGCGGCGTAGAGCGAGGCCGGCCTATGCGTGCTCAGGTTGTCCTGGACGAGCACGATTTTCTCGGCGTTGGGGAAATCCACGTCGGATAGGCCTTTGAGGATATTAGCGTAGTCGACGGCGGCGTGATGGTCTGTCACTTCGACGCGGCGCCATCCCTCCAGCGGCGCGAAGATCATGAAGAGATTGGCGACGCCGTTGCGCTGGTATTCGTAGTCGTGTCGCTCGGGCTGTCCGGGCTTCGCCGGGATCGGCTTGCGGGTCTCGATGATCAGCTGCTTGGAGGTCTCGTCCAAACATACGAGAGGACGGGCTGAATCTCGCGGCCTCTGGTAGGTTTCCAGCACGTCTTCCATGCCGGCAACGAAGGCCGCATTGGCGTCGGGCGGGATCACCCATTGCCGATTGCGGTGCGGCTTGAGCGCGTTTTTTTTAACGTCCGTCCGATCGTATTATCGCTGGCCTTGTCGACGATGGCCAATTCGACGACTTTCTCTTCGAGCAGACGCAAGCTCCAACGGGCGAACCCCTCCGGAGCCGGCGAGCAAGTCAGAGCGATCAGCTTCGCTTCGGCCGCGCCATCGAAAATCCGGGGCCGGGCGGAATTGGGGTTGTACTTGCGCTTCAGCGTCGCCTCGAACCCCTCCTCGACCAGTTGCTGACGCGTGCGAGCGACATTGTTGACGCTGGTATCCAGCGCCGCCGAGATCGCGCTGTCGCTCCACCCGTCGCCCGCCTCCGAAACGTCGGCCTTCAGCAGAATGCGCGCCCTTGTCAGGATTTGCGCCGACCCCTTGCCTGCGCGAACCATCGCCTCAAGCTGTTCGCGCTCCTCAGCGCACAGCTCCACCACGTACTTCTTGACCGCAATCCCCTTCTTGGCCACCAATCACCTCCATCGCTGCATTCCGCCGCGACAGAGATTCAGAGAAACACCTTAGATTCAAGGACGCGAGCGACTAGGTCCCCCTGCGCCCAGGCGTAGCCCTGATCGGCCGCCTTCTGATACCAGTCTTGCGCTTTGCGATAATCCTGGGAGACGCCGAGACCGTCTTCGTACAGCGTTCCCATCCCCTGTTGTCCGCCGGGATTGCCCAGATCCGCCGCCTTTTGGAACCAGTTCCGGGCGGCAACGAAGTCCAGCTCGACACCTAACCCTCGAAGGTACAGCCATCCCAGGTCCGCCTGCGCCCACAGGTAGCCCTGATCGGCGGCTTTTTGGAACCAATCCCGCGCAGCGCCATAGTCGCTCGCAACGCCAAGGCCTCCCTCGTAAAGCACCCCCAGCCCCTCCTGGCCGGCGGCATTCCCCTGGTCGGCCGCCTTCTGGTACCAGCCCCGGGCGGTCACGAAGTCCCGCTCGACACCCCACCCCAGGCGGCACAGCCCTCCCAGATTCGCCTGCGCCCAGGCATAGCCCTGGCCGGCAGCCCTCTGATACCAGTCCCTCGCGGCGCCGTAGTCTCGCGCGACTCCAAGGCCGTCCTGGTAAAGCACCCCCAGTCCGTCCTGTCCGGCCGGATTTCCCTGGTCGGCCGCCTTCTGGTACCAGCTCCGGGCTGCCGCGAAGTCCCGCTCGACGCCCCACCCCAGGCGGTACAGCCCTCCCAGATCCGCCTGCGCCCAGGCGTAGCCTTGGTCGGCCGCCCTCTGATACCAGTCCCTCGCGGCGCCGTAGTCTCGCGCAACTCCAAGGCCGTCCTGGTAAAGCACCCCCAGTCCGTCCTGTCCGGCCGGATTTCCCTGGTCGGCCGCCTTCTGGTACCAGCTCCGCGCGAGGTCATAGTCGCGATCGACGCCCAATCCGTGGCGATAGAGATTTCCCAGGTCCGCCTGCGCCCAGGGATAGCCTTGGTCGGCCGCCCTTTTGAACCAATCCCTCGCAGCGCCATAATCGCGGGGGACGTGGAGACCCTTCAAATACAAAATCCCCAGGCCTTCCTCGCCGACAGCGTTTCCCTGGTTCGCCGCGTTAAGATACCATTGCAAGGCGACAGCGTGGTCCTGCCGGACTCCCAAGCCCTTCCGATACATTTCGCCCAGGTTCGCTTGCGCCGAGGCGTCGCCGCCTTCGGCGCCCATCAAAAGCCAACGCGCCGCCTCCACCGCGTCTGGGGGGCCCGTTTTCCCGTCTCGATACAATTCGCCGAGCTTGTTTTGAGCGGCCGCGACGCCGCGGACCGCGGCGTCGTGATAGAGGAAGAACGCTGTCACAAAATCCTTGCGGTCGAAAGCGATGGCCGCCTCGCGGGTGAGGTCGTCCTTGGTTGAAGCCGGAGCCTGCACTTCGACGGCCTTCGCATTTGTTCCTCCCGTCGGCGCGAGGACCACAGCGTCCGTCAGCGACGTGTTGTCCCATGGCAGTTGCTTGCCTTCCGTTGCGGCAAGCACATCCTTTCGCACCTCCCGCATCACCACGGATATATCCTGGCCTGGGTCGCGGATGTGTCTGAGCAGCGCCGCGGCGAACGGACTGTTGCGACCGCCGCCGTCGAGCGCGACATTGTCTGGCTCGGTGGCGAAGGCGATCATCGTCCCGACCGCGCTCTGCACCCGAGCGAGACCTTGCCCAACCGCGAGGGAGCGGCTGCGATCGCCATTCGATGCAAACTTTCGCGCCAGCGGGTTGTCCCGGCAGGCGTCGAGGAAGATGAGATTGACGCGCTGCCGCGATTGCATCTGATCGAGGACGACCTGTAAATCGACCGTGTCTAGGGAAATGTCGCCAGCCCTCTGCAAGCGAGCGTCGACCGGGATGAGATAGTTCTCTCCGGCGATCTGCATGCCGTGGCCCGCGTACTAGAAAAGCGCGATCGAGGCGTCTGCGACTTGATCGCCGAACGCGCGAATCTTGCTTTCCATCGCCCGCCGGTCCAGGTCCGTTCCCTCCACGACCTCGAAGCCCAGGTCGCGAAGCGCCGCGCTGATGTCGGAGGCGTCGTTTGGGGGATTTTCGAGGGGAGTCGTGTACCTGTACGGGCCGGTGCCGATGACGAGCGCCACCCGCTCGGCCGCCTTTGCGGGGTACGGCGACAGCAGGAGCCAAGCCGCGGCCCCAGCGATGAGGACCGTAAGCCACGTCATGCGCGGCCAGGGCGGAACTCCAGAGGTCTCGGACTTCCTCATCATGGCGCCTCATCCATGATCGACCGGGAAGCAATATATTCCAACAGGCAGTGACTGGTTGGCAACCGAATCCGAATTCCTGTTGGCCGCGAACCCCCGCAGGGTCCGTCAAATACGGCCTGTATTATCGCGAGGTATCACAAAGTTGAGGTAATTACTCTTGTCTCCGCCAGTAAGCGGTAAACTGACACAGCGTTACCTGAGTGGAGTTGAAAGCCGATTCCTTGTCGATGACGACGTTCAATTGGATCAGAGAGGACGAGGAAGCGACACAAAGTTTGCAGACAGATCTCAGTTCGTCGCCGCGAGCGATTTATCGAACCCAACTCACGCCAACCGCGTACGCTATTCAGGGTAAGGAAGTCCGTCGGTGTCGATTGACGCGTAGCTTAGCTCTCGGATTTCGCTTAGGGCGGACCTCTGCGCTCGAAGTCGAGCTGGTCTACGACCGCTTGCCCTCCGACTTTCGCCGTTTGCGGTTGCCACCTGCAACAGCAGCTTCACGTCGGCATCGGCCGTCTGTTGCGCGCAAGGACCCGCCATTCCCCAACGTCCAGTCGTTGTCTTTAGAGCAGACCAATCTCGGCCAATATTTGGTCGAGTTGCTTCTCGACTTCTGGTGATGCCGGCACCATTGGGCTGCGATGCTCGCTGGTTTTCATCACGCCTAGGCGCCTAAGCATATATTTCACTGGGATCGGGCTGCTTTCGAGCGCCACTCCACGAAACAGGGGATATAGCTTCAGATTCAGCGCAATGGCCCCGTCCACGTCGCCCTTGGCGAAAGTATCGTACATCCGCGACACCATTCCCGGCGCGACATTGCTCGCAGTGATCATCATTCCGCAGCCCCCGATGCCGAGCATCGGCAAAGTGGGAAGTTCCAGGCCCGCAAATATACGAAAGTCGCGACCGAGTCGCGCGAACGCGCCGGTGACGAAGCCAATATCGGTATCGGTGTTCTTGAGGCCGGCAAAATGCGGTACCCGGTCTTTGATGGCAGACAGCGTGTCGACCGTGAGGGTGAAACCCGCGCGTGCCGGAATGTGATAAACTAAGAAGGGTCTTTTCGTACGCGCGCCGAGGTTGGCGAAATATGACACCGCCCCGCGCTGCGGCGGTGCTGAGTAAACCGGCGTGACCACCAGAATTGAATCCGCGCCGGCCTTGTCGAAGCGATCGACAAGAGAGGCATTTTCATCGAAAGATTCCGAAGCGGTCCCCGCGCAGACGGGGCGGCGGCCAGCAGATGTTTTGATGACGAACTCAACGAGCTGGGCGCGCTCTTCCAGCGTCAACATCGTCGGCTCGCCACTGGTCGCATTAACCAACAGGCCATGCGTCCCTTCCGCGATTTGGCGTTCGATCAACTTGCCGTAAGTGTCGTAGTCGATTTTCCCGTCGCGGAAAGGAACAATCAAAGGACAGTAGGCACCTCACAAAGCGTCAGTCTTTGACATTGGAGCTTACTTCCTTGCGTGCCTGTCCGGTTAACGCCCACACCCACCAGGGCTGGTGATGGTTATCAAACCGGCCATGGAAATCCGCCAGAGCGACGATCTGGGTTTCCCCAGTCAGTCCCAGAGTTTCATGAGCTTTTTCCGTATGACGCGGCATATGCTGCCTATCTTGATCGCGCGCGTTGGCCTGTCGGCTTTGTCTGGCCATATTGCGGCCAGATCGCTCTGCACGTGGACGCATCCTACATCTAGGGGCTGTGGGCGTTAACCGGATAGGCACGCTTCCTTGAAGCCCGTTTCGCTCCATCTTTCGACCGAATGCAGCTCAACCAAGCGATGGCGGCCGACATGTTCCCGCGCCGCGCCCTCTGTCGCAATCTTTTATGGTATCCCGCGGGCCCAACGCCCAAGCGAGGTCCGAACGGTTGCGGCAGGCAGCGTGCGTAAAGCATCGCGATCTTGAACGGCAGCTTTACGCCGAAGGAGCGGACTTAAAGCTGAACGTATCAGCTCTGAGCGGTGGATAACAGGCTAGCAATCATTGTCCGTCGCGGGGTCGAAGGAAGGCGCACACCGTCGCACGTCTCGGGTCCGTTCACTTCCGCGCTTTTGTCTTTGATCTTGCGAGGCGCATATTGCGGGGGAGGTCGAAAGCGTCTGGGACCACAAAACCAATTATCAGACGGCCAGGTTCGAACGGTCATCGCGAACACGGGGAGGACTTCAAATTGGCTCACGACCCAAGGTTGATCAAGAACGAGGATCAGATCGAAGAATTGCGGAAGACAATTCCAAACTGGATTATCCATCTTCAACGGCCCGCCGCTCCGGCCATCGTCCCGCGGTTCGGGCCGCTCGAAGGAGTCCGGGTGATTAGCAGCGGCGTTATTGTCGCTCAGCCTTTCATTGGCACGAAGCTCGCGGAGTTCGGCGCTGAAGTGATCCACGTTGAGCGGCCCGGTGGGGACACCTTTCGATGGATCGCGCCTCTGCTGACCCGCGGACCCCGCCAGCACGGTTGCGATCTTGCTGATGGTCTGAAGAATCGCTTGTCAATGGGCATTGATACCAAGCATGCGCGTGGCGTAGAGCTCCTGATGGCGCTTTGGAAAATCTCCGACGTCTGGATGGAGTCCTCAGCGCCCGGCACACTCGAGCGGTCCGGAATCACCAGCGACCTCGCGCTCGCAGTCAATCCGAGCCTCGTCATCGTCCGCGTCAGCACCTACGGCCAATATGGCGAACCAGACTATTTGGGCCGCCCCGGCTATGACGCGCTTGCCCAGGCCTTCGGCGGCATGATGAACATCACGGGCGACCCGAGCGGTCCGCCCCAGCGCGCCAAGACTTACACGGGCGATTACATCACCGCGCTGACGGGCTGGGCCGCAACGATGATGGGGCTTTGGGAGGCGAAGAAAACCGGCCGTGGCCAGGTGATCGACCTCGCCCAGTATGAAGCCGTGGCGCAGACCCAGGGAAATATGCTGCCGCTCTATACGGGCCAGGGCGTGAGCTACGGGCACACGGGCAATCGTGCGCCCGGTTTCCAGCCATATGACACGTTCAAGTGCCAGGACGGCTGGGTGTTCATCGGAGCGGTCGGCGGCGCGATGTTTCCGCGTGTGCCAAGGCTTCTAGGGCTCGATCCCGAGGTCTACACCTACGAGGCCTGCTCGCGGGACGCAGCGGCGGTCAATTCCGAGAAGGGGCGAGACCTTGATCGCCGGCTCAGGGACTATTGCGCCGAGCGCACGAGCCGCGAGGTCGAAGCTGCGTTGAACAAGGCCCAAATCGGCTGTGCTCGGGTGTTCAGCACCGCCGACCAGTATGCGGACCCTCACTACGCGGCGCGAGAGATGACAGTGCCTGCCCTCGACCGACAATCGGGTGTGCCTGTTCGTGTCTATGGAGTGGTCCCCAAAATGTCGCTCACGCCCGGTCGAGTATGGCGCGGCGCTTGCGCGGTCGGCGAGGACACGAGCGATATCCTCTCGAAGCTGCTGGGGCTTTCGGAATC
The DNA here is from genome assembly GCA_963822215.1 of uncultured Alphaproteobacteria bacterium. GTDB lineage: Bacteria > Pseudomonadota > Alphaproteobacteria > Rhizobiales > Beijerinckiaceae > Roseiarcus. Next base: position 18,403 of record CAWGGX010000003.1, on the reverse strand, counting down.
CGAGATTGATCGACTCTACGCCCAGGAGGTTGTGCATCGTACCGAGCCCTTCACGTCGCCCCAAGTCGGCGCCGTGCATCCTTGAAGCGAGGTAGAGTGGGACCTGGGAATTGACCCAACCTGTGACAGCCGAGTTGGGGTGTTGTTCGGCGCGGGCTACGGACGCTTATTCCATTCCGGGTTTAGCGTTTCTAAACATGGCGGGGTCAAAAGGCTGCGCCTGTTCACACGCGTTGCTCGCGCAGGTCTAGGACCGCTTGCTGCCCCAGTTCCCACGTTCCAGGTCGCGATCAGCAACGGCAGCTCCACGTCGACTCCGGCCGTCCCCTTCGCGCAAGAAGCGGGCGGTCGCAGACGGCTCGGCGAACGGGTCGATTCGACCCGTTGCCGCCCTTCCTGATCAGCCCGGTACGGGCGGAGAACACCAGAAAGCGGGCGTAGGCGCTACGGGCAGGATGCACATCACCGGTCATTCGTCCGCGAGTTGGCAAGCGCGATCGGACTTGGAACGGCGACGGCGGTCGCTCAGATGATCCAGATCAAAGCGTGCCGCCGCGTCAGGGGCTAGAAAAACAGGTAAAATCAGAAGTGTGCTCGGTGCGCGCAAGGTTTCCCATCATCGACCGCCCCGAGCTCGTCCTCGGGGTTCTGACGCTCGCGCTCCATGTCTGGGTCAACGGCTCTTACGGATATTTCCGCGACGAGCTCTATTACATCGTCTGCGGCCGCCATCCGGCCTTCGGCTACACCGACCAGCCGCCGCTGATTCCGGTGATCGCCTGGGCCTCGGAGGCGGCCTTTCATTCGCTGCGCGGCCTGAGGCTCGTCCCGGCGCTCGCCTGCGCCGTGACCGTGGCGCTGACCGCGCATGCGGCGCGCATGCTCGGTGGCGGGCTATATGGCCGCTGGCTCGCCGGGCTCGCGGTCCTCGGCGGCGGAGCGCTGGAATTCTGCGGCGTCACCCTGTCGACCGACTGCCTGCAACCGCTCGCGTGGCTGGCGATCGGGCTCTGCGTCCTGAAGGCGCAGGAGGGCGACGACAAGCGGTGGTGGATCGCGGCCGGCGCGATCGCCGGATTGGCGTTCCTCGCCAAATACACGGTCGCGCTCTACCTCGTCTCGATCGCGGTCGGGCTCTTGGCCACGCGAGAGCGGCTCCTCCTTGCCCGCTGGGGGCCGTGGGCCGGCGCCCTCGTCGCCCTTGCCATCGCCGTCCCGAACCTCATCTGGCAGGCGGCGAATGGCTGGCCCTTCGTCACCCACACCGCCGTGCTCGCGGCGGAAAGGAACATCCCGCTCTTGCCCGGACAGTTCCTGGTGCAGGAAATCCTGGTCGTCGGCCCCGCCACGGCCCCGGTCTGGATCGCTGGGCTTGCGGCGTTCGCCTCCCGGCCGGCTTTCGCGCGGTGGCGCTGGATCGCCGTGAGCTGGCTTTTCCTGGTCGCCGCCGCGGTGATCGGGCGGGGCCGGCCCTATTACATCGCGCCCGCCTATCCCTTGCTGATGGCGGGCGGAGCGGTCGCGCTCGAGGCCTGGCTGCCGCGCCTGGCGAAGCCGGCCCTGGCGGCGCTCGTCGCCGCTGTCGCCGTGGCGACCGCGCCGATGTTCCTGCCCGTCCTCCCCATTCGGGACTTCATCGCCTACGAGCATGCAACTGGAGCGCACCCCAGCACCGGCGAACGGCTGGAGCTCGCCGACCTGCCGCAATATTACGCCGACCAGTTCGGCTGGCGCGAGATGGCCGAGGTCGTCGGCAAGGCCTATCAGGAGCTGCCGCCGGAGGACAGGAGGCGCGCCGTCTTCTTCGCGCGCAATTACGGCGACGCGGCCGCGATCGATTTCTTCGGAGCGCCCTATGGGTTGCCGCCCGCGATCAGCGGGCACGAGAACTACTTCCTCTGGGGCCCTCGCGGAACGGACGGCAGCGTCGTTCTCGTTCTCGGCGGGAAGCGCGAAGACCACCTCAAATCGTGCCGGAGCGTCGAGCCGGTCGGCCGTTTCGATCATCCGCTCGCCATGCCTTACGAACGGGACCAGACGCTGTGGCTCTGCCGGGATATCAAAGAGCCGATCGAGCAGGTCTGGCCACGGCTCAGGCATTTCGGATGACAAACACGCCCGACGACTGGCGCCGCCATTGCCGGTAATGCCGCGGAGTGCGACTCTCGGCTCGCTCGTGATAAGCTCGCGCCGGCTGGAGTAGAACGTGACGGAGGGCCGGAAACTCGCCGCAATCCTCGCCGCCGACGTGGTCGGCTACAGCCGGCTCGCCGGCGTGGACGAGGAGCTGATTCTGGCCCGGCTGCGCACACTGCGCAGCGACCTCATCAACCCGACGATCGCCGTCCACGGCGGCCGCGTCGTCAAGCGCACTGGCGACGGCGTCCTCGTCGAGTTCCGCAGCGTGGTGGATGCCGTGCGCTGCGCCATCGAAATCCAGCTCGGCATGGCCGAGCGCAACGCCGGCTTGCCTGCCGATAAGCGCATAGACTACCGGGTCGGCGTCCACATCGGCGATGTCGTCGAGGAGAGCGACGGCGACCTGATGGGCGACGGCGTCAATATTGCCGCACGGCTTGAAGGGATCGCAAAGCCCGGCGCGATCTGTCTTTCCGAGCAGGCTTATTGGCAGGTCAAGGGCCGGCTCGACCTGGCCGTGTCGGATCTCGGCCCGACCCAACTGAAGAATATCGCCGAACCCGTGCACGTCTATTCGCTCGAAGCCGGCGTTCCTGCAAAGGCGAAACCGGTCAAGGGCGCCGCCCGAAGACGGCGGTTCCGGATCATCGCTCTGGCGGCCCTGGTCGTCGCGCTCGCCGCGATCGGGGCGGGCGTCTGGCATTTCCGGTCGGCCGGGACCAAGGCGGAACGGGTCGCCGTCATGGTGCTGCCTTTCACGAACCTGTCCGGCGACTCCAGCGTGAACCCGCTTGCCGAGGCGGTGACGGATGGACTCACCGACGCCGCTTCCCGCTTCCGCGTTCAGGTCATCGCCAGCGACACCGCGAAGGCGTACGCCGGAAAGCCGATCGACGTGAAGCAGATCGGCAAGGAGCTCGGCCTGCGCTACCTTGTGCGAGGTTCGTTGCAGCCGACGGAGACGCGCGTCAGGGTGAGCGCGCAATTGATCGATGGAGAGAGCGGCGTTCAGCTCTGGGCGGAAACCTTCGATGAGGACCGGGCCGACCTCCTCCAGATGGAAGATGAGATCGTCGCGCGGGTCGTGAACGGGCTGAAGATGCGTGTCGCCGACATCGAAGCGGAGCGCGCAAGCCGAGCGCAGCCGGGCAGTCCCATGGCGCTGGCGCTTCGATGCGCCGCCGGGGCGGGGAACTTTGCGGCGGAGGCCGTCGACCCGGAAAAGAGGGCGGAGCTGTTCAAACCCTGCGATGAGGCGTTGCGTCTCGACCCGCAAAACGTCATCGCCCTGGGCGTGCGCGCTGTCTGGTTACTGGATGGCGTGGACCACGGTCAAAGCGCTGACCGAGAGGGCGATCTCAGGCGCGCGAACGAGGACTTGACGACGCTGCTCGCCATCAACCCCAACGACCCCTACGCCAAGGCGTACAAGGTGTACCTTCTCAGGCTGGAGGGCCGGCCGGACGAGGCGGTTGCCGAAGGCGAGCGGAACATCGCCCTCAACCCGGGTTTCGTGCATACCTATTTCTATCTGTGCCCGGCCTACACCGATGCGGGGCAACCGGAGAAGGCCATCGATTGCGTGGACAAGGCGATCCGGTTGAGTCCGCACGACCCGAGCCTTTACGGACTGCTGATGACAAAAGCCGGCGCGCTGGAAGCGCTCGGACGAGAGGCGGAGGCGCTGGATTGGGTGCGCCGAAGTCTCGCTCTCGCGCCGGCGAGCCCGATCGCGCTACGTCACGAGATTGCGCTCCTCGAGATCCTGGGGCGCGACGATGAAGCTCGGGAGGCCTACCGGCGCTACAGCGCTCTTCCGGGACTGCAAGTCAGGACGATCGCCGAGTTGCGGGCCTGCGCCGCCGTGGCGTCCTGCGCGGTGTCGGAACGGCGAATTGAAGCGTTGCGAAAAGCAGGAATGCCGGAGCAATGATCCTGTCCGGCGGTGACCGCCGCCGACCTTCAGGCGCGAGGATTTTCCGCTTCGGTGAAGGGTTTCGGGCGCCGGCCCTTTGCAACGGTGGGCCTGCGGCCGGGGCCGGCGCTCGAAAGCCTCCCAAGGAGGAAACCGCGGGGAGGTAAGGGGGACCGTTTGGCGATCGCGCCTATGGGGATTTGAGGATCGCGGACGGCTGACGAGCGAGGCGTTTGCAGCGGGCCGCGCTCAGAGTTTTCAGCGGAAGGGACGACGGCGGCTGTTTTCGATGGCGACGATGCGCCGGAGCGAGGCGTTGGCTTCGGTCGCAGGAGGACTGGCGACCTCGCGCGGGCGTCGCGCTCGTGTTCCGGCGCGCGGCTGGAGGCGGAGGCGATCGACGGTGCGAGGCGGGATGCATGGCGATGGTCATGAGGTGTCGATCCTGATCCGGCTCGGGGATGGCGATCGCGCGGGGCGGGGGCCGCCGAACGTCTCGACGACGATCATCCGGCCGCCGCAACACGGGCAGCGGCGCGCAGGGGAAAGGTCATCGGCCTGACTGTCGGCCCCGGCGCACGAGGGCTGGGGCGCATTGTCCGTCGCGGCGAGCAGTTGTCGGGCGCGCTCGATGGTGCGCGCCCGAACCGTGCCGGCGATGAGGCCGTAGTGGCGGATGCGGTGGAAGCCGCTGGGCAGCACGTGCAGGAGAAAGCGGCGGATGTAGCGTCAGGGTAAGCCCTGGAAAGGAGGATGAACACGTGATCTGAAACCTTTCAATGCGATCCAGAGGGTTCAACTCCCTCCCGGCAAAGGCGAGCCAGCCAGCCGGAAGTGAGCCTTGCCGGGCTGACGGCAACGTCAGTCTGGAAGCGTAGGCAGCAGGTGCCGAAGCCGCGCATTAGCCTCGAAATGCTTTTCTTGTTGGAGCCTTCGCTGTCATTCGAGCGGGGGCAGCATCGACGAGACCGCCAATGGCCATGGGCTCGTCGGTCCGACCGGGGTCTTGGAGCGGGGCAGAGGCACGGGACGGATCGCCTGGGAACCTGAGAGATCCCGCTCATGCCCACGTGAGAGCGAGCCGGCAGTTTGGGCAGCCGGCTGAACAAGTGCCCGGGCCCGGGGCCGGTCCTCCACCGATCTGGGAGCGCCATGCGGCGAGCACGAACACTGGAGGGATCGCGTGGTGCTCGGAAGCGAACCAATAAGCGACCGGGATTGCGCGAGCGGGAAGTCGTAGCGCCTTCATAGTACCAACCACACGCGGGGAACTGGACCCACCGGGACCCGACTGAGGGAAGGGAGGCGCCACGGGACGAGAGCCGTTGGCGAGAAACACGGGAGAAGACCTTGAGCTTCGCAAACCTGTCCACGAAACGACAACGGATAGCTGCGCTGGCAAGAGCCAAGCGCGGAGCGGCGCTTTCCACGCTGCACCACGTCATCGACCTGGAATGGATGAAGGAGGCCTGGCGGCTCACCCGCAAGGATGGTGCTCCTGGCATCGACGGCATGACGGCGGTCGACTATGCGAAGAACCTGGAGGCCAACTTGCTTGACCTTCTCGGCCGCATCAAGTCGGGCCGCTATCAGGCACCGCCAGTGCGACGGGCATATATTCCCAAGGCGGATGGATCGCGTCGACCTCTCGGCCTTCCAACCCTCGAGGACAAGGTGGCCCAGCGGGCGATCGTCATGGTGCTGGAGGCCGTTTACGAGCAAGACTTCCTTACCTGCTCCTACGGCTTCCGGCCGGGACGGTCGGCGCATCAAGCCCTGCAAGATCTTCGCACGGGCTTCATGAGCCACGGACTGCGCTGGGTGTTGGACATCGACATCGTCAAGTATTTCGACTCGATTCCACACTCGCACCTGCGCGACTTTCTTGACAGACGGGTCACGGATGGTGTGATCCGAAGGATGATCGACAAATGGCTGAAGGCAGGAGTCCTGGAAGATGGGCTTCTGCGCCATGCGACCGAAGGCTCCCCGCAGGGCGGCGTGATCTCACCGATTCTCTCAAACATCTTCCTGCATCACGTGCTGGATGAATGGTTCGAGAGCGAGGTGCGTTCACGGCTCGCAGGGAACAGCGCCCTTGTCCGATTCGCCGACGATGCCGTTATGGCGTTCGCGTACTTCCGCGACGCCAAGCGAGTCCTCCGCGTTCTGGGCAAGCGGCTTCATCGGTATGGGCTAACGCTGCATCCCGAGAAGACTCGGTTCGTCGATTTTCGCTTCAACAACTCGGATGGGTCTCCTCCGGAGACGGAGGGAACCTCGTTCACTTTTCTCGGCTTTTGCCACGTATGGGGCAAGACCAGGAGGGGTGGCAAAGCGGTGCGGCAAGTGACGGCGAAGAACCGCTACGCCCGCGCCCTGGCGGCGGTCACCGACTGGTGCCGGACCAACCGGCATCGGCCGATCAAGGATCAGCACGCCCATTTGAGCGCGATGATGCGAGGCCACTACGCCTACTACGGCGTCTCTGGCAACTATCGACGACTGAGCTGGTATGCCAACGAGGTCGCGAGCATCTGGAAGAAATGGCTATCGCGACGAGACCGCCGCAAACGGTTCCTCTGGAGCCGCTTTAGCGATCTATTGAAACGATATCCATTGCCAGCGGCTCGGATTGTCCATCGCTACACCACCATGAGCGAAGCACGCCCGTGAAGAACCGGATGCGGGAATTCTGCACGTCCGGGTCTGCGAGGGGTGAGGACAGCAATGTCCTCACCTACTCGGCAACTCGGCGGCGTCGAGCGTCATGGTTTTGAGCCGGTCGCGTCCTTTGATGCGGTAGTCCTTCCATTTGAAGGTGACGCCCTTCTCGTCGAGCGCGACGAGCCGTGCGTTCGAGATCGCGACGCGATGGGTGTAGCGGGCGAGGTAGGCGAGGACGGCCTTCGGTCCGGCGAACGGCCTCTTGGCGTAGAGGACCCTTGCGACAGGGAAAGCTCAGGAGAGGAGAACGAACATGAAGTTCTGAAACCTTTCATCGCGATCCAGAGGGTTCAACTCCCTCCCGGTAAAGGTCAGCCAACCAGCCGGAAGCGAGCCTTGCATGGCGTGCGGCGACGCCCGTCGTGAAGCGTAGGCAGCAGGTGCTGAAGCCGCGTGAGTAGCCTCGAAATTATAATCGCTGGAGCCTTCGCTGTGGGTTGAGCGGGGGCAGCATCGACGATGCCGTCAAGGTGAGGATCGTCGGTCCGGCCGGGGTCTTGGACCGGGGCAAAGGCATGGGACGGATCGCCTGGGAACCTGTGAGATCCCGCTTGCGTCCGAACGAGAGTGCGCCGGCAAATGGGCGGCCGGCTGACCAAATGCCCTGGCCCGGATGGGTCCTTCAACCATCCGGGAGCGCCGCCAAGGCGAGCACGAACAGCGGAGGATCGCGCGGACCCCGGAAGCGAAACAAATAAGCAACCGGGGATGCGCAGGCGGGAAGTCGTAGCGCCTTCATAGTACCGCTGACCGCGGGGAACTGGGCTCACCGGGACCCGCGCGAGGGAAGGGAGACGCCATGGGATGAGAACCGTTGCCGGGAAACACGGGAGGAGACCTTGGGCTCCGCGAACCTGTCCACGAAACGACAACGGATAGCCGAACTGGCGAGGACGAAGGCGGGGACAGCTCTGTCCACGCTTCACCATGTCATCGACCTGGAATGGATGCGAGAGGCGTACCGGCTGACGCGCAAGGATGGGGCACCCGGCATCGACGGCGTGACGGCGGAGCAGTATGAGGCGAACTTGGAGGCCAACCTTTTGGCTCTCTTGGAGCGCATCAAGTCTGGCCGCTATGTCGCCCCGCCGGTGCGTCGGGTCTACATTCCGAAGGCGGACGGTTCGGAGCGGCCGCTCGGCATTCCGACGTTCGAGGACAAGGTGGCACAGAGGGCGGTCGTCATGGTGCTGGAGCCGATCTATGAGCAGGAGTTTCTCTCCTGCTCATTCGGCTTCCGGCCAGGGCGGTCGGCGCATCAGGCCCTGAGTGCGTTGCGTCTGGCCTTCATGGGCCGACAAGGGCTGCGCTGGGTGCTGGATGTCGATATCTCCAAATACTACGACACGATCCAGCATCATCACTTGCGTGCGTTTCTCGACAGGCAAGTCACGGACGGCGTCATTCGCCGGATGATCGACAAATGGCTGAAGGCGGGCGTGCTCGAACACGGTCTCCTTCAGCGCACGACCGAGGGCACCCCGCAAGGCGGCGTCGTCTCGCCTCTGCTCGCAAACATCTACCTGCACCATGTGCTGGACGAATGGTTCGAGCGGGACGTGCGCGTCCGCCTCAGGGGGAACAGCATCCTCGTGCGGTACGCCGATGACAGCGTGATGGCGTTCGAGAGTCTCGACGACGCCAAGCGGGTCATGGACGTGCTGGGAAAACGGCTTGCACGGTACGGGCTGACGCTCCACCCGGACAAGACGCACCTCGTCGACTTTCGCTTTCATCGGCCGGGGGGCGTATGCCATCCGGATACGGACAGCGCTACGTTCGACTTCCTTGGCTTCTCCCATATCTGGGCCAAGTCCAAGAAGGGGTTGAACGGGGTGAGGCAAGTGACGGCTAAAAGCCGGTACGCACGAGCGCTGGCGGCGGTCAGCGATTGGTGCCGACACAATCGGCATCGATCCTTGCGCGACCAGCACGCCCATCTGTCCCAGATGTTGCGAGGCCACTATGCCTACTACGGCATATCGGGCAACTCTCGACGCATACGATGGTTCGCCTGCCAGGTCGTGGTGCTGTGGAAGAAATGGCTGGGGCGACGGCATCGCGGAGAAGGTGCGTTCCACTGGAACCGCCTCAACGCGATCCTCAAGCGCCATCCGCTTCCCCCGGCGCGGATCGTCCACCGCCTTTACGCCAACGCGCGCGAAACTCTCCCGTGAAGAACCGGATGCGGGAATCCTGCACGTCCGGGTCTGTGAGGGGTGGGGATGGCGACATCCCCACCTACTCGGCATTCGGACTGGCGCAGCGGCGCGAGCGCGGCGTCGAAGGCGCGCCGGTCGGCGAGCGGGGCGAGGTCGCCGAGGAAAGCGAGGCGTCCGGCCGCATGCAAGGCTGCGAGGCCGTCGAGGAAGAGGCGGCGGAAGAGACGCGACAGCACGCGCACCGGCAGGAAGAAGCCGGTCTTGCAGGCGATCCAGCGCGAACCGTCCGGCGACAGGCCGCCGCCGGGAACGATGACGTGGACGTGCGGATGATGGGTGAGCGCCGAGCCCCAGGTGTGGAGCACGGCGGTGAGGGCGATGCGCGCGCCCAGATGCTTCGGGTCGGCGGCGATCGTGGCCAGCGTCTCGGCCGCGGTCCTGAACAGCAGGTCGTAGACGGCGGCCTTGTTCTGGAACGCGACGGCGCCGATCGTGGCCGGCAGGGTGAAGACGACGTGATAGTAGGGAACCGGCAGGAGCTCGGCCTCGCGGTCTTCCAGCCATTGCCGCGCCGCGGCCGCCTGACACTTCGGGCAATGCCGGTTGCGGCAGGAGTTGTATGCGACGCGCTCGTGCGCGCAGTCCTCGCAGCGCTCGACGTGTCCGCCGAGCGCGGCAGTGCGACAGGTCTCGATCGCCGACATGACCTTCAACTGGGCGAGGCTCACGTGACCGGCGTTGGCCTTTCGCCACGCCGCCCCATGGGCGCGAAAGACGTCGGCGACCTCCAGGGGAGGCCGCGCCACGCGGTCGTGGTCAGCCGGGCGGCGTTTTCTTCGTCAGGCTGACGCCCAGCCGGTCCAGCGGGCTCTTGATGTCGCGGACCGTGTTGACGGCGACGCGGGTGTAGAGCGCGGTCGTCTCGAGCTTGGCGTGGCCGAGCAACACCTGGATCACGCGAATATCGACGCCCTGTTCGAGCAGGTGGGTGGCGATCCCCGGGTCAAAGCCCGGGGATCCCGCAGCGTATGGGGAGAAACGCGCTTGGAGATTCCAGCCAGGTCTTTGGCGGCGGTGACGGCGCGGTTGAGCTGACGCGCGGTCACCGGATTGATCGGGTTCTGGCCGGGAAACAGCCACACCTGCGGCCGCGCCGCCTTCCACCATTCGCGCAGGAGCTGGAGGAGTTGGGGCGACAGCATCACATCGCGATCCCGCTGTCCCTTGCCCTGCTCGACCCTGAGCATCATGCGCCCACTGGTCCCCGGACTTGATCCGGGGATGTCGGACACCTTCAGGTTCGCGACTTCGGACACCCGGAGGCCCGCGCCATAGGCGACGCTGAGCGCGGCCTTGTACTTGAGGCTCGGCGCGGCCTCGAGGAGACGCGCCACCTCCTCCTGGCTCAGGACGACCGGCGCCTTGCGCGGCTTGGTCACGGTCCTCAGAGGACGAACGAGATCGGGCTTTTCGAGCGTCACGGTGAAAAAGAAACGCAGTGCGGCGATGGCGGCGTTGATCGTTCCGGGGCTGGCCTGCTGCTGCGCCATATGCAGTTGATAGCGACGAAGATCCTCGCTCGTCGCCGTATCCGGCGACCGGCCGAGGAAGGCTGCGAACTTCCTCACGTTGCGAACGTAGTCCCTCTTCGTGTCTTCGCTGAACCGGCGCGCCGTGATGTCGTCGATCAGGCGCTGACGCAGCGGGCTGACGGGCTTCTTGGACATGGAAAGCTCCTGTCTCGCATGGGGTGGAACCCCACGATCTTGAGACAGGCCTGTGCTTTCGCGTTGTCCGTGCCCGTACACCCTCTCCGCTCGCTCGCCGCCCCTACCGCGCGAGCGGTTTAGTCCATGGGTCAATTCTGCCTGTTCGCCAAGCCGTCCAGGAAGAACCGCTTTTTGCGCAAAGCGGCCAGACCAGGTCTCAATGGTCAAGCGTTCTCAAATCCCCGTCCCAGCGACGCGCCGCCTCCGATCTCAGACGGCCGCTTCATGAAGATATCACCTGACTCGACCATCGCATGAGCCTCTGCGCTAGCGTCGTGCAACTAACTGCACGAAAGACAGCGGTCTAGCGCCTCGTTGCTCAATCCCGGAAGGCGCGACAGCGTGCGGTCCTCGTCCGCGCCAGCAAGCCTGGAGTAGCCGACGACCTCGGTGACCAGGATCGTCGCTAACTTGCGCTTGCCATGTTCCGATGCCACGTCGGTTTTCCACCCGTTCCGATCGACAAATGGTGTCGCATGCCAACGCCTGGAATGGCGGGCGCTCGGCCGCGCCGCTCAACTATCGCCTCGTTATGGGCCAGCCAGCGAACGCCCGACCTTGTGCGCGAGACGGCTTCAGCGGCCTCGGACCGAAGTGTCGTCGAGGCCCGCCCCAGGGGGTACGACTTACTCCGAGACGCGCAGGAGTTGCTTGCCCTCGTTGCGACCTTCGAACAGCCGCCGCAGCGTCGCCGGCGCGTTCTCCAGGCCATGCTGCACGTCGACCTTGTTCCTGATCTTTCCGGCCTGCACCCAGCCTGCGAGCGCGACGATCGCCTCTTCGGCGCGCGGCATGTAATCGAGGACGATGAAGCCCTCCATCCGGCCGCGCCGGGAGACCAGGTTGAGATAGTTCTTCGGCCCCGGCGGCGGCTCCGTTGCGTTGTAGTTCGCGATCCCGCCGCAAAGCACAACCCGCCCTCGCATCGCGAGCCGCGCAAGCGCAGCATCGAGGATGTCGCCGCCGACATTGTCAAAGAATATGTCGATCCCTTTGGGACACAAATCCTTCAGCCGCGCCTGAACGTTCTCCGATTTGTAGTCGATCGCCGCATCGAAGCCGGCCTCATCAGTCAGCCAGTGGCATTTCTCCGGCCCGCCCGCGATGCCGATGACGCCGCATCCCTTGATCTTGGCGATCTGCCCGGCGACCGAGCCCGTCGCGCCGGCTGCGCCGGACACGACGACGGTTTCGCCCGCGACCGGACGGCCGACCTCGATCAGGCCGAAATAGGCCGTGACGCCGGTTAAGCCGAGTACGCTCATCGCCAGCTCCAGCGGTGCTCCGGGGGGCAGCTTGTTGAGTTGGCCCTTCGGGTTCATCGCGACATAGTCCTGCCAGCCGGTGAGACCGGACACGATGTCGCCGACCGAGAAGTCGGGATTGTTCGACGCCACGATCCGGCCCGCTCCGAGCGAGCGGACGACCTCGCCGATCTTGACCGCCGGCAGATACGTGTCGAAGGCGATCCAGCCCCGCTGCGTCGGGTCGCAGGACAGCATCAGGTTGCGCACCAGCACCTCGCCCTCGCGGGGAGTCGGGGCGTCAGTCTCGACGAAATCGAAGTCGCTGTCCTGGATCGCGCCTTGCGGACGGCGGGCGAGCAGCCACTGGCGGTTTTTCATGTCGGTCCTCCCATGAGGAATGGAGCGATCTTCATATCACGTGGGGGTGGCCGGGCGCGCCCTGCCTGAACGTCTGTGGGGCTCGCAGGTCGAGGCAGGCGCTCACGAAGTTAGCTTATCGCTTTGCGCCGTCCCGATGAGCGTTGGGGCGCCACAAGCCCTAGCGCAATGTTTCAGCCATGTCGTGCAGCTAACTGCACGAAGAGGCCCGCATGAAGGCTGCTGAGTTCCGCGAGAGCGAGGACCACCGCAATCGTGAGCGGCTAAAACGGCGCGATGAGCAAGCCCGGGACAACGCCCGACCAAAGCGGGCAGAGGATCGCGCCAGAGACCTGGACGGGGTGAACACGGCTCTCAGCCGGTTCGGCAGCAAGTAGGCGGGCGCGATGCGACAGCGAAGAACTTCGATCCTGCTCAATCGTCCGAGCGTGTCCCAGTTCCGTTCGATCAACGGCCCGCGCCTCCACCTGTCGTGGGAACGCCGGATACTGGCTCAGCAGCTTCGGCGGTACATGCCACCGCGAGATGGGCGAGTAGGAGTGGGCGCGGTGCGCGCTGCCTCCGCAAATGTGTGGAGGCGACAGACGCTACATGGCGCTGTTTGGAGCCTGATGGCAACGATATGGTGCCTGGCATTGCTTCGACAGGTTGTCGGAGGCGAGAAAAGATTTCGAGGAACGAGAACCTATGCCCAAGTACACAGCCACGATCCGCGATCCCGGCATCATCAGTCGCGGCCCAGAGATCGTGGTCACCGGGACGCTCGATGACGCTAAGCGAGCCGCCACCCGTGAGTTCGGTTACGGTCCGGGAGACCATGCGATTTTGATCTACGAGATCACAGGCAAGCACAGCGTTCGGCCCGCCTCCGCGCGCCGGATCAACAACCGGCGATGGGCTGATCCTTAGATTGGAGAGGAGAGAATGAATGAAGTTCCGAGCCACCATGCTCAAGACAAAGCGCGTCATCCTCGAAGGTAGCTACGAGGGTGAGGCGAGCCCCGAGCTTGAGGCCGTGATCCGCGCCGGCAATTTGCCGCTCCTTTGGCTAGCGCCAATGCGCCACGACCTCCGCTACCAAGGCGGCGATAGCCCAGCTGGACGCGAGTTGAATGCAAGGGGAATATCGGTACTTCCGATCGATCCGGCATGTCTCGGCCGCATAGTTGCGGGTTTCTTCCCGCCGCTTCGCGATTTCTTCCTGTCGTTTCGCGGTTTCCGCCATCGCGCGGTCGATCCGAGCCAGATGCTCGCGAAGGTCAATCTCGTTCATTTCGTCACCCCAACCGGCGTAGACGGCGGCCCCTTCCGTACTTCCACGAAGATCGCACTCACGGTCACAGCGATCGCGCCGACAGGGATGGCGAAGTTGCGGGGTTTCTACCACCACTCCTGTTTGCGCCGTAGCTTGAGTTCGGTCATGAGCAGAACGCCGTTGAAGCTAGACATGTTTTGGTGACGGTTCCAATCGTTCGTCGCGGTCACTCGTCAGCTGGAGCTGATCAAAACTGCTGCCGCGAACGCCAGGGCGCCCGCGAGCATCACTTTGGTGACGGCCGAAAGCGGCGGCACTTGCATGTGGCGCCACTGCACCCAGGAGATCGTGATGAGTTCGACCATGACCACGCAGACCGCGATGACGGTCGCCGTGTAGAAAGTCGGGATCAGGAAGGGAGGGTGTGGACGATGCCGCCGGCCATGGTCATCAGGCCGCAGACGACTCCGCTCTCATCGGGGCCGCCGACTGCCCTCGCGCCGCCGCAGGACCTCACGCCCATAGCGATCGACGAGTCGAAATCCGACCGCGCCCGGCGGCCAGGGGATGCGCGCCGCTTCACGCATGGCGGTCGAGACGTCCGAAGTCCACAGCTGACTTCCTCCAAGACGGTCGGCTGTCGAACGGGCGCCACGGCAAGAAACTGGATGCGGAAGTTCGGAGGAGCCCCTTCAGAAGTCAATCTGACCAACTCGTCCAGCGGGTCGATCTCTGGAACGGTCGCCGACGGAGTCGAAACAAACGTCTCAAAAGAGGCGGCCATGTTGGGGTCTGCCGCCATCCGGGTCGCCGCATCGAGGCCGACGCGCTTGGACGTCTTCCGAGCAATCGCCGGCGCGACGCGGGACCAAGTCTTCGCCTCGTCCTTGGTCTTCGCCTCGCGCTCCCGGCGCCGGGTTTCGGCGTAAGCTTCGATGGCGTAGGTCCGCATGACCGCCTCGGCCTCCGCCTCTGCTCGCTTAACCGCCTCGCGACGACGACGCAGCCACCCGAACATCTCCGACCTCTTTCCCATCTGGGCGAACGTCCTCATAATCAGGCGCGATGTGCAACTTGTACAGCGTCACTAAGGGCCAATCGGCGATCCGCGACCTCTTCGCCGCGAAATACGATCGCACCGGAAATTTGCGGCTCCTCTCGGCGATCTTCCCAGAGCAGTTGGCTCCCGTCGTTCGAGCCGGGCCGAAGGGAGCGCGAGCTGGTGCCGCCGCCGGGGCATGCCGGACCACTTAAGTTTGGCATTGCACTGGAGGATAGCGGCTCCAATTCATTTCGTCTTGCCAGCCCAAGACGCTTGGCAGCACGCTGATTAGCTCGGGTGGCCAAGTAGCAGAGCCGGCGCGACCCCGCGCATGTGTCAGGGAGACGGCGCGCGTGATTTAGTTGGCCCAACACAAGCGACGACTAAAGACCCAAGGGTTGGATTTGACGAGGAACGCGATGGGCAGTTTCGTCCGCAACTTGGGGGTCTGGGCGATAATCGCGCTGCTGAGTGCGGGACTTCTCGGCCTGTTTCAGCTGCGGTCGGGCAGTTTGGACTCGGAAGGCCACTTGGCTACAGAGATCGCGTATTCTGAGTTTATTAATCTTGTGGACAATGGCAGAGTGCGAGATGTTGTGGTTAGGGGTCGCAATATCTTCGGTCACCTAACCGACGGTCGTTCTTTTCAAACCTATGCGTTTCAGGATGCTTCCCTCTGGCAGACCCTGAAAAACAAGGGCGTGACAGCAGTAGCGCAGCCTGAGGATATGCCAGAGCACGCGCTCTCATGGTTTGAGGCGCAGCCCGCATGGCTGCAAGGCTCGCTGATCGCCGTCGCGCTTGCCTGCTCTTGGTTCATGGCGCTTCTTCTGGTCTGGGCGGTCGCCCCGCGCCGGCTTGTCTCATTGTACGAGTCGCTACCCGGTCCGGTGGTCGACCAGCTCACTGAAGCGGCAGATAAGCGATCCGGGGGTCTAGCCAAGCTGCTGCGTGCGATTGGCGAAGCGGCATTGCTCCTGCTTGGAACGAGTCGGAGGGCGCGCGCCGCGTGGATTGCCCATTACGCGCCGGAGGCCCGTGCGCAGTTCGGACGGTTGAAGGTCGTGCATGATCGGCGGATCGCGGTGGACCTACCGGTGATCTTCGACGGCGAACGTGTCGAGCAGCCGTGGGCGGTGTTGGATGCAATGTTCCGCAAGCCCGCGCTCGCCTTACTGATCTCCGGTCCGGGAGGAGCGGGCAAAACGACACTCGCCTGCCAAATCGGGCGTCGCGCCGCCGGGGCCGATGGCGAGTTGCTCGGCGCAGCGATCTGCCTACCGCTGTTGATTGATCGCGATCTGGATGCCGACGCAGTCGGCGATGGATTTATCCCATTCCTGGCCGGCCAGCTTCGGTCAAGCATCGGCGCGCCGAGAGTCAGTACCGCGCTAACTGAAGCATTGCTGCGCGCGGGAGATTTGCTGGTCATCGTCGACGGACTCTCAGAGCGTGACAACGCTACGCGCCGCGCTTTCGATCCCACGCGCATGGGCTTTCCCATCATGCGCCTGATCGCGACCAGTCGATCCGCAGAACGCGGTGGCATGAGCGCGATGCTTGAGACAGTGGCAATCCCCCCCGACGCCCTCTACGGGTTCATAAACTCCTTTCTCGCTGCGATCGAGCGCGAGAGCGGGATGAAGAAGCCCAACGATGCGGAGATTTATGACGCATGCGCTCAGCTCAAGCGCTTGCTGCGGGAGCGGCCGACCACGCCGATGTTCGCCGCAATGTGGGCCGAAGAGGTCGGCCGCGTGGGTCAGCGCGCAGCAATGCGCATTCAGGGAGTCGCAGAACTGATCGACGCCTACGTCGATCGCTTGCTAGCGCCCGCGTCGGGTCGCAACGCCGAACGTTTGGACAATCTGCGCCTTGATCTCGTGGCGATCGCAGTTCGCGAACTCGGTGATGGCCTACGCCCAAGCTGGCTCATGCGCACACAGGTCCTCGATGCGCTGCGCGACCGCGGGACGGAGGACGCGGATAAACGTATTGATGTGCTGTTGGAAAGCCGGCTCGTAGAAGCCAACTCACGTAATACCGAGCTTATGCGCGTCGCTCTCGACCCGGTCGCCGAACACCTTGTTGCGCGGGCTTTCGTCGAGCAGCTGGCCGATAAGGCGCAGCGGTGGAGTGTCTTCAGAACCAAATTGGAGAAGCTGCACGGTGTCGAGGGCCTTCGCGACGCTCTTCAGGCTTGCGTGGAGCATCGGGTCTATGGGCGTCAAGTCCCACACTGGGTGCGCGAATGGCTCACGAGCGCCGGCTAAGCGGCGCGCTCTGGTGGATGGCCTACCAGGGCCGATATGAGCAGGCGCCAGAGACATGTCCAGCGGTATTAATGCCCCAACCTCGACATCCGCCTCGCGGCGAGAGAGCCGGTAGCTATGAACTCCTGCGTCCCATTCGAGACCGAAGGTGTGCAGGGATACCTGCACAGGGCCGATGGCGCCGGAGACGGGATGGTTCTAACGCACGGAGCGGGAGGCAATTGTAACGCGCCTCTGCTTCTCGTTGTCGCGGCAGCCTTCCAGGCTTCGGGCGTGACGGTATTGCGCTGCGATCTGCCTTTTCGTCAGCAAAGGCCGTCTGGACCACCAAGACCGGCGGACTCCGCGAAAGATCGTGAAGGGCTCATCGCGGCCGTCGCGGCACTGCGCGCCATTGTTCGTGGCAGGGTTACGCTTGCCGGTCAGTCCTACGGCGGCCGCCAGGCGAGCAAATTGGGGGCGGAGGAGCCCGGACTGGTCGAAGGGCTGATGCTCCTCTCGTATCCGCTGCATCCTCCCGGTAAGCCGGCGCAGTTGCGGACCGCTCATTTTCCTCAGCTGCGCACCCGAGCAATGTTTGTGCAAGGTTCGAACGACCCGTTCGGCTCTATCGAGGAGCTTCAGGCGGCGCTGACGTTGATCCCGGCAACTCATACGCTGACCGTCGTCGAGGGCGCCGGGCACGACCTTAGGCGCGGGAAGTTTGACCTCACCGTCTTGACAGTCGGGCTATTCCAATTGCTTGCAGACTCAGGTGGCGCCAAAGCGCGGACTCCGCAAGGACGTGCTATCGGCTAATCTTTCGACACACGGACGACCGGTGTCGACGTAGAGCGGGCGTTCAGGATCGCGTCCGTGGACGCGTCAATTGGGCGGGAAGCGCCCGTTGGCCGAACGGCGGGAACGGGTGGGATAGCGGGCGTACAAGGGCCGTCAAGGAAGGCTCGGCGTCCCCCCGAGGACTAAACCGCTCGCGCGGTAGGGGCGGCGAGCGAGCGGAGAGGGTGTACGGGCACGGACAACGCGAAAGCACAGGCCTGTCTCAAGATCGTGGGGTTCCACCCCATGCGAGACAGGAGCTTTCCATGTCCAAGAAGCCCGTCAGCCCGCTGCGTCAGCGCCTGATCGACGACATCACGGCGCGCCGGTTCAGCGAAGACACGAAGAGGGACTACGTTCGCAACGTGAGGAAGTTCGCAGCCTTCCTCGGCCGGTCGCCGGATACGGCGACGAGCGAGGATCTTCGTCGCTATCAACTGCATATGGCGCAGCAGCAGGCCAGCCCCGGAACGATCAACGCCGCCATCGCCGCACTGCGTTTCTTTTTCACCGTGACGCTCGAAAAGCCCGATCTCGTTCGTCCTCTGAGGACCGTGACCAAGCCGCGCAAGGCGCCGGTCGTCCTGAGCCAGGAGGAGGTGGCGCGTCTCCTCGAGGCCGCGCCGAGCCTCAAGTACAAGGCCGCGCTCAGCGTCGCCTATGGCGCGGGCCTCCGG
>CAWGGX010000002.1:0-73263 GCA_963822215.1 uncultured Alphaproteobacteria bacterium | reverse complement strand
CCGGGCCGCGCGCGCCATGACCGCGAGATGACGATTGGGCGCAATGCCGACGAAGGCCCGCGAGCCGCCAAGCGGCATGACGCGAGCGATCGAAAGGTTCGTCCCGCCCGAGACGGTGTCACGGGCGACGATCGCGCCCGCCGTGATATAGCGCCCGCTTTCCTTCTCAAAAAAGCGCGGGACGGGCAGAAGCCGCTCGATGTCGGGACTTTCGACAATTTTCTCCTGGCATGGCGCCGCGCCCAGAACATGATGCGGCAGCGGATTTTCGATCGCCGCGATCAGCCGCTTCTGGACCTCGTTCGGAGGGCAATCGAGGGCGGCGGCGAAACGGGGCAGACTATTGACAAGATTCCCGACGATCGGGCTTTCGAATGCCTGCCCGTCGCGAACCGGCCGGCGAAAACAGAGCGCAGGACCGTCCCGCGTCTGAGCAAGGCAGGCGGCGATCTCGAAATCCGCGTCGACCGGCGCCGCCACAGTCAGCATTTCCCCGCCTTCGTCGAGGCGCGCCAGTAAGGCGCGCATCGATTGAGGAGATTCACCGATTGAGCTGTTCGCCTCGGCCCTCGCAGGCAAGCGGAAGGAACCTCATATTCGCTCGCGGGCCACCGTTGTCCGCACGGCAAATCATATCGGTCGACCCGCGCCAGTCCACGATGCTGGCTCCCGAAGCAGCCTATAGGCTAAACTGAACGATCACGCCTTGGATGCGGAGGCCGCCTTGCAATTGCGCGCGCTCGCTTATTTTGTGACCGCTTGCCGGTCTCTCAGTCTCGCGCACGGCGCGAGCCGGCTGGGCATTGCGGTTTCGACGCTGAGCGCGGTCTTGAAGGGCGTCGAGGATGACGCCAATGTCGTACTGTTCCATCGACGCAACAATGCGCTCTATCCGAACGCCGCAGGCGTTGCGCTGATCCGCGCTGCCGAGCCGCTGCTCATGGCTGAGCAATTCGCGCGCCGGTGGCTCCAAGCCCCTCCGCGCGGAAGTCTGAAGATCTTGCGCATCGAAATTGCCCTGGGTCACACTGTCGGCGGGGTCGCGGCCGCCTTGCGCCGGGCGGCGGAAACGTTCGGCGCCGAGCGGCCAGACGTCCTCATCGATCCGGTTTGGGTCGACGAACGGGACCGCCCGTCGATTCCGCCTTTGACCGGGGCTGACGGCGCCGCCGCCCACTCGACGCTGCGGATCGGGATTGGCGCCGGCGAAGGCTTGGTTTCGCGGGGGGAGATCGAGCTTCTCGACGACCGGTGGGTATTCGCCAGCCGGCTGCCCGCGGGGACCCGAGCGCCGCCGCGGGCCGGAGAGCTTGCCGCAGGCAGGTTGATCGTGCCGCTCCTGTCGCCGGCGCTGATCGACCAAGCCGACCGCTACCTCTCCCGCCACCGCTTTCCCAACGTCCGCTTTGTCGATCATGACCCCGCCGAATTGCCGCGTCTCATCGAAGAGCGTCCGGACGCGGCGCTCTTCGTGCCGCGCACCGTCACAACCGCCCGCCTCGGGCTCGCCAACGTCACGACGGTCGAGCCGGAAGAGCCGCTGAGGCTGAGGCTTACCGCGCGACCCTTCGGGCCAGGGACCCTGCCCGGGCTTTTCGCCGAGCATTTGCGCCGCGCGCTTTCCGCAGGCGAAACCCATGTCGAGCGATCCGTTCTCACCTTGCGGCAGATTCGCTATACGGCCCTCGTCCAGCGCCTCAGGCGCATCGCCTCGGCCGCCCGCGCCGGCAACATCAGCCAGCCGGCGCTCAGCCAGCAGATCCACAGGGTGGAGGAAGCGCTCGGCGGCGCTCTATTCGAGCGCCGGGGCGATGGCGTGCTTCCGACCGCGCGCGGCGAACGTTTTGCTGAGATCGCCGCCTTTATCGAGACGCGATCCCGTGGGCTCTCCGAAAGCGAGAAAGGCGCGCCGGCGCAGGGGCGGCGCATCGCCATCGGCATATTGCCGTCGGTCAGCCAGCGTGGATTCCTCGTCAACCGCATCACCGACGCGATCGTCAGCATGCAGGCGCGCCATCCTGGACTGAAGGTCGTCGTCCAGGAAGGACCGAATGGCGCTCTTCAGGACTGGGTGACGCGCGACCTCGTCGGCGTCGCCATCGTCGAGACGGCGCTTCCGCACATGCCCCGGCTGCCGCTCGCCTCCTCGGAGGAGCTCGCGGCCGTCGCGCATCCCGTGCACGGGTTGCTGCCGCAGGGTCCGGTCACGCTTGCGGAGCTTGCGCGCCAGAAGCTCGTCCTGCCGACGACCCGTTCCGGCCTCCGGCAATTGCTCGACGCGGCGGCTGAAGCGCGCAACCTCAAACTACGGCCGGTCCTGGAAATCGACGCGCTTCCGATGGCCGTGGCGCTGCTCGCGCGAATGCCGGTCTGCACAGTGCTGCCGCCATCGGCCATCGCCAATGAGGTGACAAACGGCGATCTCGTCGTGCATCCGATCGTGGAGCCGGCCGTATCCCGTCGGCTTTTCCTCATCTATTCCGGCGATCGCGCGCTGACCCCGCCGGAACGCGACCTCGTCAACGCGCTGCGACGATCCCTTTCGGCGCGGCTCTGAGCGCCGCCTCTCTCACAGTTTGAAATGCCGTACGCCGCCACGGCGGATGGCCTCGAACGATTCCGGATAACCCGCGTCCGCGTAACGCATCACGCCAAGGCTCGTGTCATTGGTCATGGACAGCGAGAGGCGCTCGTCAGCCTCCCGTGTCCCATCGGCGATGACGGTGACCCCTGCGCTTGTCATATAGCCGGAATAGCCGCCTCCGCCGGAGTGAATGGCGACGAGATCGGCTTGTGAAGAGCACATCGCCATGGCGTCGAGCAGCGGCCAGTCGGCGATCGCGTCGGATCCGTCGCGCATGCGCTCGGTCATGATGTTCGGATGCGCCATCGCGCCCGCGTCGAGATGATCGCGCGTGAAGGCGATCGGTCCTGACAACACACCGTCGCGCACCATCTGATTGACCGCCAGCGTCAGGGATGTGCGTTCGCCGTGGCCGAGCCAGGCGATCCGTGCCGGGAGCCCTTCGAACGGCACATGGCGGCGGGCCAGCGCAATCCAGTTGGAAAGGATTTTGTTGTCCGGAAAGGCCTCAAGAAGATGGCCGTCGATGCGCCGAATGTCGTCCTCGCTGTCGGTGAGCGAGATCCAGCGGAAGGGACCGATCGCCTGCGCGAACAGCGGCCGCAGATAGGCCTCGGTGAAGATCGGGATGTCGAAGGCGTCCCCGACTCCGCCCTCGAAAGCCTGGGTGCGAATCAAGTTTCCGTTGTCGAAGACGATCGCGCCTTGGCGCCGGAAACCCAGCATGGCGCGAACATGACGGACGATTGTGGCGCGGCCCTCGCGCATCAGGGTCGCGGGATCCTCGTCGCGCATGCGCCGGATGTCTTCGAGGCTTCGCCCTGAGGGCGCGTAGCCGTAAATGAGATCGTGCGCCGAGGTCTGGTCGGTGACGATGTCTGGCGCAACGCCGCGCGCGAGCATCGTCTCGTAGACGTCGGCGGCGTTGCCAATGAGGCCGACCGAAAGCGCCCTTCGCTCCCGGCGCGCGGCCTCGATCATCGTCAAGGCTTCCTCGAGATCGGCGGCCCGGCTGTCGAGAAATCCGTTGGCAAGGCGCTTCTCGACGCGCTGCGGATCGATCTCGACGCAGAGGATGGCGGTGCCCGCCATACGTCCCGCGAGCGGCTGCGCGCCGCCCATGCCGCCTAAACCGGCGGTCAGAATGAAGCGGCCCGCGAGGGAGCCGCCAAATTGGCGCTCGGCGATGCGCATGAAGATTTCGTAGGTGCCCTGGATGACCCCCTGAGACCCGATGTACTGCCAGTCGCCCGCGGTCAAACCTCCCCAGCAGATCAACCCTTTCTTCTGCAACTCATAGAACGTCTCCGCCTTCGCCCATTGGCCAACCATGTTGCAGTTCGCCATGATCACGATCGGCGCCCGCTCGTGCGTGCGGATGAGACCGATCGGCTTGCCGGACTGAACGATCAGCGTCTCGTCCTCGCCCATCGTGCGCAGCGTCTCGACGATCTTGTCGTGCGACGGCCAGTTGCGCGCGGCCTTTCCGAGCGCGGCATAGACCACGAGATTGGCGGGATCCTCGCCGACGGCGAGCACGTTTTCGAGCAGGCGCAGCAGCCCTTCCTGTCTCCAGCCGCGACATCGCAGGTTCGAACCAGAAGGAATTGGGAAGCGTCGGGTCATCGCGAGCTACTCAAGCGCATATTTGGCGATCTCGATGCCGAGGGCCGCTTCGCAGACGGGATAGACCGACGGGTCCTTCACCGATGCGCTCAGCGGCAGATGCGCCTTGGCGATATGGAAGATGGACACGTCGTCGCCTTCCCTCAGATTCCCGACGCTGACCGGACGGCCGTCCGGACCGAGCGTGGTGATCACGTCCGGAAATGTCGCGAGGCGGCGCCCATCGCCGTCCTCGATCGCCATATATTCGTTCATCACGTGCAGCACGAGATCGCGAGCGGCGCTGCGAACTGTGATCGTCCCGATGTCGAAGGCGGCGTCGGTGTAGACCACGCTTTTCCTCGTCACGCGGCCACTCCCGACAATCTCGCCGGACGTCGCCGAGCAGATCGCCTCCACGACGCGCTCGCCGCCGTTCGGCTCCGCCTCCAGGATTGCGCGGCCGAGCGCCAACGCCCGCGAAATGCCGCCGAGCGCAGCGTGGGTGCGGACGTAGGATGCGCGCACCGGATTGCGGCAGCTGGCGATGAAGCCGCCGGACATGTCGGCGGCCTTGCGCAGGATCGGCGAGACCTTGGCGGTCGCGCCGCGGACGACGAGCTCGATATAGGAATGGCTCGAGCGGCGCCCGCCGACCGCCGTCTGGATGGTCGCCTCCGGACTGGCCGCCATGCCGATCGAGCCCATGTCTCCGGTCGGATGGGCCCGAATATCGCCGACGGCGTCCACCACTTTCGTCCCGAGAAGCGCGGACGGAAGCCAGGCGTTCAGCGTGCTCGACATGCCGTTCTGTCCGATCATCAGCCCCCAGACCGGCGCGCCGAGCGCGTCCTGCATCATCTGAACAGCCTTGACATAGTCGACGCCGAGCATTTGCCATTCCGTCGTTCCGGCTGGCGCGCCAATCGCGGCGGCGGTGGCGATGAAGGCGTCGTCAGGCGCTTCCTCGATCGACACGAGCTCCGGCTCCCCGGCGTTGACCGCGGCCGTACCGAGCATGCGTCCGTGCTCGGCCCAGCCGCCCCCGCCGGCCGCGAAGACGGAGCCGCCGCGGATGGCCGCCTCGACATCGTCCATGGTCAGAATTCGACCCATCGTTCTTTCCCCTATACGGCTCGATCGAGCGCGCGGACGGTCTCGAACATCACCGAGACGCCGGCGGCGAGGGCGTCGCGATCCGCCCATTCCTCAGGCGCGTGGCTCTTGCCGGCGCGGCAGGGCGTGAAGATCATGGCGGCCGGGCAGATGCGCGTCATGAAGGCCGCATCGTGGCCGGCGCCGCTCGCGAGCTCCCGAGCGCTGAGGCCGAGCCGGTTCGCGGCGCGGCCGAGCTCTGCGCGCAGCGCTGGATCGCAGGCTGCCGGCGGCCCGTCGGAGAGGACCGAGAAGATCGTTCGCCGCACACGCGCTTCTCCGGCATGGTCCGCGCTCTCTCGGTCGATCCGCTCGGCAAAGCGCTTCGTCTTTTCCGGCAAAGTTGAGCGCGCATCGACGATCAGGCGGCAGCGGCCGGGCACCACATTGGAGGCCGAGGGCGAAACATCGAGGACGCCGACCGTCGCCACGAAGTAATCCGCGCCCTCGGCGGCGAGCGCCTCGGCGGCGCGCCTGACCGAATCCACCGTGCGAGCGGCGGCGACCAGCGCGTCGCGGCGGAGACCCATCGGCGTCGTGCCGGCATGGTCCGCTTCGCCCTCGAACGCGATCTCCATGCGGCGGATACCGACGATGGACGTCACGAGGCCGACGTCGACGCCTTCGGACTCGAGCACGACGCCTTGCTCGATATGCAGTTCAAGGAAGGCCGCGATATCCTCTCGCTTCGACTCCGCGAGTTTTTCGGGATCGCCGCCAACGCGGCGAAGCGCGGACGCCAGCGGCTCGCCGTTCGGACCCTTCAGCGCAAGCATCTCCGGTTCGAGCGCGCCGGCCATGCCGCGACTGCCAACACACGAGAGACCATATTCGCTCGGCTCCTCGGCAAGAAAGTCGACCACTTCGAGTGGATGTCGCAACACGACGTCGGCGCTTTTCAGCGAGCGCGCGGCCTCGAGCGCGGCGATGACCCCGGCAATCCCGTCGAAGCGGCCGCCCGAAGGGACCGTGTCGGAGTGGGAGCCGAGCATGATGGTCTTCAGCCCCGGTTCAGCGCCTGCGCGCCGGCCAATGAGATTGCCCGCAGTATCGATTCTGACGTCAAGCCCGGCCGCATCGAACCGATGCGCCAGCCATTCACGCCCCTTCAGGAACAAGGCGCTAAAGGACCGGCGCGTATAGGGGCGCTCCGGGTCCGTGATGGCGGCAAGCGCCATGACATCGTCCCACAAGCGACCGGGATCGACTGGACAATTGAGGGGCATGCGCAAGCGCGCCTCAGCCCGCGGCCCGCGGCCGCACAAAGCGGCCGTTTCCCGGCTCGGCCAGGACGCGGCCCTCCGCGGCCACGCATTCGCCCCGCAGCCATGTCTCGGCCACGCGATACGGAAGTTCGACGCCCTGATAGGGGCTCCACGACACGAAATTGCTTCCACTCGCTCCGGCATCGTATCGATAAGGATCGCGCCGCATGAGCACAATGTCGGCGTCGCGGCCGACGGCCAGCGCGCCCTTGACATGCGCGAGACGGAAGAGCGCCGCCGGATTATGGGCGAGCAGCCGCGCGGCGTGGGTGAAGGGCAGCCGGCGTTGGTCGAGTCCCTTCAGGAGCAGCGGATAAAGCGCCTCGAGTCCGGGTACGCCCGAAGCGTTCTTGAGCATGTTCGGGTCCGTCTTGCGGTCTTCCGACCAGCTTACGTGATCCGTCGATACGATCGTCACGTTCCCCGCGGCGAGATGTCGCCAGAGCGAATCCAATTCCGCACGCGACCGGATCGGCGGATTGATCTTGGCCTTGCCGCCGAGCCGCCTGACGTCGGTCTCCTCGTCCAGCGTCAGGTAATGGATGCAGGCCTCCATCGTCGCGTCGAAGCCTTGCGCGCGATAAGACGCCATCTGCTCATAGCCCCGGCCGATCGAGCAATGGACGATATGAACCGGACAGCCGGCGCCGGCGCCAAGCTCGTAGACCTCGGCGATGGCGAGCGCCTCGGTGATCGGAGGCCGCGACAGCCCGTGCGCGGTATAGTCGGTCAGGTTTGCGGCCTCGACCTCAGCCACGAAAGCGCGCACCATTTCGTCGTTCTCGTTATGGATGCCAGAGACCAGTCCTCGCTGGCCGACGGCGCGAAAGGCGGCGAACAGGACGCGCGGCGGAATGCGCGGAAAGCGCTTTGGATGCGTGCCGAAGGTCGAGAACTTGAACGCCGCCGCCCCGGCGTCGACCAGTTCATCCACCCGCACGGCGCCTTCGTCGGGATCAATCGTGGCGTAAAGCGCGAAATCCACCCGCGCCTGCCGCCCGGCGCTCTCCGCCTTGGCGCGAAAGCGTTCGGCGGAGGCGATCAAGCAATTGTCGTCATAGGGCATGTCGACGATCGTCGTCACGCCGCCGGACGCCGCGCTGCGGGTCGACCATATAAAATCCTCCTGTCCCGCCTGACTGCGGCTATGGACCTGTCCGTCGATCGCGCCGGGAAGCACAAGAAAGCCCGCGCCGCCGTGGCGTTCGCCGGTCGGCGGGGCGCCCCGCCCACCCGCTGGACAACGCCGTCGGCGACCAGAACATAGCCGTTCTCAACGATCCGATCGGGGAGGACGACGGTTCCGATAAAGACCTTGTCCGCCATGATTCAAACTCTCGTCCAATCGATTTCGGCGCGTTGGCCGGAGACTAGAAGGGCGGGCCGAATGGGACCACGACGGCTTGGCCGAAACGGGATATAGGGAAAAGCGAAGCCCGCTTCGCCGATGAAAGCGCGACCGCCGCCGGTTGGACGACCCGCAATCCGGCGAGGAACAGGCAGACGGCGGCGACCCTCGGCAGCGTGTTCGCCGGGGCGGCCTAGTGACATGCGTCAGTCAAATCGAAGGCGTTGTCCCTCCCCCCTTGTGGGGGAAGGCAGGGATTTGTTCGGACCGGATAGATAGGTGACGGAACGGACCGGTGACAGTTCTCTGTCGGCTGGGAGGACCGGCCGATGCCCTGGCGAGAGAGCTGTGCGATGGACGAGCGGATGCGTTTCATTGTCGACTGGCCGTTGGACGAGTGGACGATGACGGAGCTTTGCGAGCGCTGCGAGATCAGCCGCAACACCGGCTACAAATGGCTTGGGCGGTATGAATTGGAGGGGCCGGCGGGCTTGGCGGAGCGGTCGCGGGCTCCGGCGTCGCACGGCCGTGCGACGCCGGAGCATCTGGCGCAGGCGATCGTCAGCCCGCGGCACGACCATCCGACTTGTGGACCGCGCAAGATCCTCGCCAAGCTCAAGGCGCGTCAACCGGAGGGGGACTGGCCGGCGGCCTCGACGGCCGGCGAAATCCTGAAGCGGGCGGGGCTGGTGTGCGCCCGGCGCTTGCGGCTGCGGTCTCCGAAGCGGCTTGGCGAGTTGACCGCGCCGCAATATTCCAACCACGTCTGGAACGTCGACCACAAGGGTTGGGTTCGGCTTGGCGACGGCGGGCGCGTCGAGCCGTTGACGATGACGGATGGGTTCAGCCGCTATCTGATCAGCGTCTCGGCCACCGCCAGCACCCGGCATGATGAAGCCAAGCCTTTGTTCGAACGGGCGTTTCGAGACTACGGCTTGCCGGAGACGATCCGCTCCGACAACGGCGCGCCGTTCGCCTCGACCGGCGTTTCCGGACTGACGGCGCTGTCGGCCTGGTGGATCAAGCTGGGCATCCGTCACGAGCGGATCGATCCGGGCCATCCTCAGCAGAACGGCCGGCACGAACGGTTTCATCGCACGCTTCTGGAGGCGATGACGCCGCCCGAACCGGACTTGACGGCCCAGCAGCGGCGCTTCTCGGATTTTGCCCGCGACTATAATGAAGAGCGGCCGCATGAAGCGCTCGGCCAACGCACGCCCGCCAGCGTCTAACAGCCCTCGGCGCGCCCGATGCCCGAGCGGCTCGCCGAGCCGGACTATCCGGCCGAGGCGGCGGCGCGCACAGTCCGCTCGAACGGCGAAATCAAATGGCGCGGCGATCTCATCGCCGTCTCCACTGCGCTCGTGGGCGAGGTCGTCGCGGTCGAGGAGACCGAAGACGGCCAATGGCTGGTCCGCTTCTACGACACGCCCATCGGCCTGATCGATATCGTCAAGAAGAAACTGCGCCGCCTCGCCGTTCCCGCCGATCAGGACGGCGAGGCCCACGACCTAGACAAACCTGTCGCCCATCTATCCGGTCTATTTTGTCACCCATCTATCCGCTGGACACATGGGGGGTCGCGCGGACCTTGCGAATTGAGGGTCTCGCTCGTGGCGATTATAGGACGGCGCGACCCCCCTCCCCAACCCTCCCCCACAAGGGCTAGCGTGCGCACACATTCGATTCGCGGACGAGTCAAACACATTTTTTGCAAACATCGCTTGATCGTTGAGAATCATGTGTGATTCTGTATCGGCCGGCCCTTTGTTTGGAGAGGATCGGCGATGACAGACGTGAACATTGGCTTCTTCGGCGACGTGCGCCTTGAAAAAAGGGGCGCCTGGCGGTGGAGCGCATGTGCGCGCGCATTAGCGCGGGCTTTCGCCAACTGTGCGACAGCCGGGCGGAGAAGGTTGGTCTGACGCGGTTTTTCCGCAATCCGAGAGTGACGGTGGAAGAAATTCTGCGCGGCGCGGCGGAGCGGACGGGAACCGCCGCGGCGGGACGGCACGTCCTGTTGATCCAGGATACGAGCGAAATCAACTATGAAGCCAAAGCCAAGCGCAAGCGTGGCCTTGGCCGCGTCGGCAACAGCAAGGACGTCGGCCTGTTCGTCCATCCGGCGCTGGCGGTCGACGCCGCCGACGGCGGCGTCCTGGGGCTCGCGGGGGCGACGATCTGGCGGCGAACGCGGATCAAGGAGGACGACTACCAGAGCCTGCCGATCGAGGAGAAGGAGAGCAACAAGTGGCTCGCCACGCCCCTGGCGGCGAAGCGGTTCCTGAACTCGGCGACGATGATCACCGAGATCTCCGATCGGGAGGCCGACATCTACGAGCATTTCGCCCGCGTGCCCGATGGGCGAACGCATGTCCTGGTTCGCGCCGTGCGCGATCGGGCGCTCATCGAGGCGGGCGAGCGGCTGCTGTCGAAGATCGCCGCCGCGCCGGAAGCGGGCCGTCTGAGCTTCGATCTGCCCGGCCGGCCCGGACGGACGGCCCGGAAGGTCACGCTGGCGGTGCGTTTCTGTCCGGTCGTCCTGCGTCGTCCCGAGCGCGGCGCCGACCGGCGGGATCCGCCCGGCGTCGCGCTCAATCTCGTCGAGGCGCGCGAAATCGACCCGCCGCCCTCCGAGGAGCCGATCGTCTGGCGCCTGTTGACGACGCATGGCGTGAGCACGCTTGCCCAAGCGGCGTGGATTATCGAGCTCTATCGCTATCGCTGGATCATCGAGCAGCTCTTCCGCACCCTCAAGTCGCAGGGCTTCGACCTCGAAGACAGCCTCTTGCGCGACGGCGACGCGCTCGAACGCCTGGCGGCGACCGCGCTGATCGCCGCCGCGAGCGTCATGCAACTGGTCCAGGGACGGGACGAGGCGGGCGCGGCTTTCCCGGCCGCGCGCGTCTTCGAACCCGACGAAATCGCCGTTCTGGAGGCGCTGGCCGGCAAATTCGAAGGCAAGACCCAGAAGCAGAAGAACCCGCACCCCAGACGCAGCCTGGCTTGGGCGGCCTGGTGCATCGCCCGCCTCGGCGGCTGGACCGGCTACGCCAAAGAGCGTTCGCCAGGCCCTATCACCTTCGTCCACGGCCTGCGCCGCTTCCACGCCATCGCAGAAGGCTTCAATCTCGCCGCCGCCACCTCGCCTGCCCCACTTGACAGCTGAGCAAATCAAATGTGTGCGCACGCTAGCCCACAAGGGGGGAGGGAATGTCAGCTCCCTTCGATTTGGTCGAAG
Source organism: uncultured Alphaproteobacteria bacterium (assembly GCA_963822215.1). Taxonomy (GTDB): domain Bacteria; phylum Pseudomonadota; class Alphaproteobacteria; order Rhizobiales; family Beijerinckiaceae; genus Roseiarcus. Next base: position 62,065 of record CAWGGX010000002.1, on the reverse strand, counting down.
CGGGCGACTAGTCGTCCAATCCCTTCCCGTCGAGAATGGGCCGAACGCTCTTTTCGATCCGCGACTCCCTCGTCTTAGATTGCTTTGCCGACGAGAAATAAAGAAGATACACCCTCTGCCTTCCCGGCGTCAGCGCCTCGAACGCGCCGCGTAACGCCTTGTCTTCATCGAGCCTTTTCCTGAACTCGTCAGGCATCGAGAAATCGTCAGTTTTCTTCTTTTCGACCTTCAGCCCGGCCTTTTCCACTTCAATCGCTTCGACGATTGTGGCCCTGATCACACTTTCCATCTTTTCAATTTGCCGGACTTCGGTGAACCGGATCTGCCGCCCCGCCTGCACGTTCTCCGTTTGCCGGATCAGAACGCCCTCGGGGTCCTTCAGCAACGCGCCTTTGAAGAACAGAAGCGCGCAGTAGTCCTTGAACCCGTGGATCAGCACGATGTTGCGCTTATCCAGCGTGTAGCAGGGCTGGCCCCACTTCAGCTTTTCGGTCAGCCCGCAGTCGAGAACGATCGCCCGCAGCGCCTCGAATTCCGCCCGCCAGGTTTCGCTGTTGCGCAGGAACGCATCGATCTGGGGATTTGTCTTCGGCTCCGTCATCGGCGCCGACCCTAACACGAACAGCGCGACTCGAACGAGGCGACGCGAGCGGGGTCGCGCAAACCACACGAAATTTTCCGTGGCTTGCCCGTCACCCGCGTGAGCGGGGTCGTCCCCTATCCGTCCCCGCCGCCCCGCCCGGATCGAGCCATAAGCCTGGCGCGGGCCCAATGAGGATCAACGCGTCGGGCCGTTGAGCAGCACCGAGTGCTGTCGCCCGTAAACAAAATAGACGACAAGGCCGATGACCAGCCAGACAATCAGCCGCAACCAGGTCTCCCACGGCAGGAAGACCATCAGCAGCACCGAGAAGGCGATGCCGAGAAGCGGCACCCACGGAACGGCCGGGGTGCGGAAAGGCCGGGCGACGGCAGCGTGACTCTTCCGCAGATAAATCACGGCGCCGCAGACGAGCGCGAACGCGAAGAGCGTGCCGATGCTGACCATCTCGCCCAGGATGTCGATTGGGGTCAACGCCGCCACGACCGCCACGACGACGCCGATCAGCAGCTGGCTTTTGTAGGGCGTGCGGAGCGTCGGATGCACGTCGGAGAACATCTTCGGCAGCAGCCCGTCCCGGGCCATAGTGAAGAAGACGCGGGTCTGTCCATAGAGCAGGACAAGGATGACCGTGGTGAGGCCCGCCAGGGCGCCAATCTTTATGAGTACGGAGAACCAGGTCAGTCCGATGACATCGACGGCCTTGGCGACGGGGTCGGGGACGTTGAGCTCCGTATAGGGCACGAGGCCCGTCATGACGGCCGCGACCGCGACGTAGAGGAGGGTGCAGATCAACAGCGAGCCCAGGATGCCGACCGGCATGTCGCGCTGCGGGTTCTTGGCTTCCTGAGCTGCGGTCGAGACGGCGTCGAAGCCGATGAAGGCGAAGAAGACGACCGAGGCGCCGCGCACGACCCCGGTCAATCCAAAGTGACCGAATTCTCCTGAATTATCAGGAATGAATGGCCGCCAGTTTGCAGAGTGCACAAAGCCTGCGCCAAGCACGATGAAGGCGACGACCACCGCAAGCTTGACCGCGACCATGATGTTGTTGAGGCGTGCCGATTCCTTCGTGCCGCCGACCAGCATCGCGGTCAGGAAAAGAACAATGAGCGCGGCTGGAACGTTGACAACCCCCTGGACGGCCGTCCCATCAGGGAGCTTTACCTCGGTCCAGGGCGCGGCGGCGAACTGCGCCGGAATGAAAATCCCGAAATTGTGCAAAAGCGAGACGATATAGCCGGACCATCCGACCGCGACCGTCGAGGCCCCCATCGCGTATTCGAGCACGAGGTCCCAGCCGATGATCCAGGCGAAGATCTCGCCGAGTGTGGCATACGTGTAGGTGTAGGTGCTGCCGGCGACAGGGAGGAGCGCCGCCAGTTCGGCGTAGCACAGCCCGACGAAGGCGCAGGCGATTCCTCCGACCACGAAGGACAGGACGATGGCGGGTCCGGCATACCGGGCGGCGGCGGTTCCGGTCAAAACGAAGATGCCGGCGCCAATGATGCAGCCGATGCCCAGCGCCGTGATGCTCCAGACCCCGAGCGATCGCCCGAGCGACTGCGCGCCCCCCTCGGCAATGATGTCGGAAACGGGCTTACGGGTCATCAAGCCTTGACGCTCGACGAGCATTCTATCGGTCATTGGAAACCTCCCTGGACCAAGCGGCGCCGTCCGGATTGCGGCGGGGGTCTCTCCGAGATTCAAACGGCCGGGATCGTGGGCTACCCGCCTCCTCGTTCACGATGAGATCAAGTGTCTTATGCGCGAAAGTCCATGGACGCGAGTGAAGAACGCCCAGCGCCCATACGCATAAGCACGCCGTCCTTCGACTCGCAACCCGCGCGCGGGCGCCCTATATGTCGGAAAATTGACATGACGCGCTTCCGCCGTCATGGGCCGGCCCTCAAACTTCCGGATCGCGATGACCGCCCAGCCCCCCGCCTCGCAGGTTTCCCATTTCACCCTGACAAACGGCATCGAGGTCGTGGTCATCCCGGACCATCGCGCCCCGGTCGTCACCCACATGGTCTGGTACCGCAACGGCGCGGCCGACGATCCGGTGGGGAAGTCCGGCATCGCGCACTTTCTCGAACACTTGATGTTCAAGGGCACCGCGGCCCATCCCAAGGGCGCCTTTTCCGAATACATCGCCGGGGTCGGCGGGGTGGAGAACGCCTTTACCGGGCCGGACTTCACCGCCTATTTCCAGCAGGTCGCCAAGGAGCACCTGAAAACCTGCATGGAGTTCGAGGCCGACCGCATGACGGGCCTCGTGCTCACCGACGAGATTGTCGCGCCCGAGCGCGATGTGGTGCTGGAGGAGCGGCGCATGCATTGCGACACCGACCCGGGCGCGCAACTCGGCGAGGCGGTGCAGGCGACCCTCTTCACTCACCACCCCTATGGCGTGCCGATCATCGGCTGGGGTCATGAGATCGAGGGCCTGAAGCGCGAGGACGCGCTCGCCTATTACCGTCGCTTCTACACCCCCGAGAACGCCATCCTGGTCGTCGCCGGCGACGCCGATCCGGACGAGACCTTAAAGCTCGCCGAGCAGACCTACGGACAGGTGAAGCCGCGCGGCGCGCGGCCGGAACGAATCCGGCCGCTCGAGCCGCCCACGGTCGCCGATCGTCTGGTGACCGTGCGCGACGAGAAGGTGCTGCAGCCGAACTGGCAGCGCCACTACCTCGCCCCGTCCTGCCGCACGGCGGCTCCCGGCGAGTCGGAAGCGCTCGACGTGCTCGGCCATTTGGTCGGCGGCGGGCAGACGAGCCTTCTCTATCGCGAACTGGTGATCGGGCAGAAGCTCGCCGTCTCGGCCTGGGCCTATTATCACGGCACCGCGCTCGACCAGAGCCGCTTCATCGCCAACGCCACGCCCGCGCCCGGCGTGGCGCTCGAAACGCTCGACAAGGCGTTCGACAGGCTTCTGGCCAAGTTTCTGGCCGACGGGATCGACGAGGGCGCGCTTGAGCGCGCCAAGACCCGCCTCGTCGCCGACGCGATCTACGCCCGCGACAGCCAGTCCGACCTCGCCCGCTGGTACGGATCCTCGCTTGCGCTCGGCCAGACCATCCGCGAGGTCGAGGACTGGCCGGCGAAAATCGAGGCGGTCGACGCGAAGGCCGTCCTCGACGCCGCGCGCCGCTGGCTCGTCGCCAAGCCCGCCGTCACCGGCCATCTCCTGCCGCTCGAGGCCGAGGCCGCCTGAAGCCGGCCCGGCGCAACGCTCTTTTGGAAACGCCCGATGCAGAAATACGTCGCTCTCTCGTCGCCTGAAACCGCCGTCAACGTGCGGACCGTCGTCACGCCGCGCGGCCTGACGGCGTGGCTGGTCGAATCCTACGCCGTACCCGTCGTCTCGCTGGAGTTCGCCATGCGCGGCGGCGCGGCGCAGGACCCGCCCGACAAGGCCGGCCTCGGCATGCTGCTCGCAAACCTTCTCGACGAGGGCGCAGGCGATCTCGACTCGCAAGCCTATCAGAGGGCGCTCGACGAGAAGGCGGTCGAAATCCACTTCCGCAACGACCGCGAGCATATTTCGGGGCGGATGCGCACGCTGGTCAAAAACCTCGACCGGGCCAGTGAACTCCTCCGTCTGGCGCTGAACGCGCCGCGGTTCGACGAGGAACCGTTCGCGCGGGTGCGCGAGCATTCGAACGCCCGCCTGCGTCACGACGCCAACGACCCCGGCGCCGTCGCTGCGCGCGCCTGGCGGACGGCCGCCTTCCCCGACCACGTCTACGGGGCGCCCTCGGAGGGAACCCTCGAGACGCTGGCCGCGATCGAGCGCGCCGACCTTGTCAGGGCGGCGCGGCGCATGATCGCGCGCGACAACCCCGCGATCGCCGTCGTCGGCGCGATCGACGAGCGGGGCGCGGCTGAGCTCATCGACACGGTATTCGCCGACCTGCCGGCCAAAGGCGACCTGAAGCCTATCCCGGAGGCGGTTTTCGCGGGACTCGGGCGCATCGACACGGTGGCGCTCGACGTGCCGCAGTCGACCATCCGCTTCGGCCGCCCCGGCCTCCTGCGCGACGATCCGGATTACATTCCGAGCCTCGTCGCGGCGCATGTGCTCGGCGGTCACGGCAACATGACCTCGCGGCTGTTCCGCGAGGTGCGCGAAAAGCGCGGCCTCGCCTATACGGTTTTCGGCGCCTTCTACGCCCTCGACCACGGCGCCTTCTTCTACGGCGGCACCACTACCAAGAACGAGCGCGCGCGGGAAAGCTTCGACGTGGCGGCGGCGGAAATTCGCGATGTGGCGCTGAACGGGCCGACGGAGGAGGAGCTCGAGAAGGGCAAGACCTATCTCATCGGCTCCTACCCGCTACGGTTCGACACCTCGGTCAAGATCGCCGCCCAGCTCGTGCAGATCCAGCTCGAGGGCCGCGCGCCCGACTGGCTTGTCGAGCGCAACCGGCGCATCGGCGCGGTGACGATGGCCGACGTCAAGCGCGCCTGCGCCCGCGCCTTCGGCGACGGGTCGCTCTACACGACGGTGGTCGGCAAGCCCGAGGGGTTCTGATCCCCCCTCGCTCCGCTGAAGCGGGGAGAGGGCCAGAGTGAGGGGCAGCGCAAACATTTGGAGGTTCGCGCCGCCGCTAACGTCAAAGGTTGGCGCCGCCCCTTATCCGGTTCCATAGCCCGTCGGAAGACGGGCGTCTTTCGATGCCCTATGGCGCCACCTTCTCCCCGCTTCGCGGAGCGAAGGGACCCAAACGTCACCCTCCCCGCCGAAACTCCGCTTTGACCGCCCCGTACAGCGCCTTGAAGCGCTCGCGCTGGCTGGCGAACGCCTCAGCCAACGCGGGATCGGGTTCGGTCACGTCGGCGACGTCGGGCGGCTTGCACAAAGCCTCGGGCGCTTCGCCGGTCGCGGCCAGACGGGCGAGGCGCGCAGCGCCGTAGGCGGGGCCAGTCTCGCCGCCTTTCGTCCGAACGACGGTGAAGCCGGTCGCCGCGGCGATCATTCTCGTCCAGAGCGCGCTCTTCGCCCCGCCGCCGATCAGGCTCACGCGATCGATCGATGCGCCGGCGGCGGCGAGGGCGTCGCGCGCATCGGCGAGCGTCAGCGCGACCCCCTCCATGACCGCGCGGGCGACATCGGCGCGGCTCGTGGTCTCGCTCATGCCGAACAGCACGCCGCGGGCGTAAGCGTCGTCGAGCGGCGTCCGCTCGCCGGAGAGATAGGGTAGGAAGACGAGCGCGCCGGGCCCGCGGTAGCCGTCCGCCGCCTCGCGTTCGAGCGTGTCGAGCGCGGAGCCGAGCAGGCGCGCGGCGAAGGCGAGGGCGCCCGCGCCGTTCAGCATCGCGGCCATTGCGTACCAGCGGCCGGGCAGCGCATGGGCGAAGCTGTGAACCAGCCTCTCCGGCGCGCTGAGGTAGCGTTCCGTTGCAACGATCAGCTGGGTCGCGGTGCCGAGCGATATGAAGGCCTCGCCCGGCGCGATCGCGCCGAGTCCGACCGCGCCGACCGCCGCGTCGCCCCCGCCCGCGGCGACCACGACGCCGGGCGGCAGGCCCAGTTCCTCCGCCATCGCCGGGCGCAGAATCCCGGCCGCGTCCGACCCTTCGTGGAGCCGCGGGGTCCATTCGGGCGCGGCCCCACAGGCGGCGATCGCGTCCGCCGACCAGAGGCGCACCGCCTCGTCGAGCAACCATTGGCCGGCCGCGTCGCTCATGTCCGTGCCGCGCCCGCCGGTGAGGGTGAGCCGCAAATAGTCCTTCGGCGCAAGCACGCAGTCGATGCGGTCGCGCAGTTCGGGCTCGTTGCGTGCAAGCCACAAAAGCTTCGGCCCCGTGAAGCCGGGCATCGGCTTCACGCCGACGACGCCGGCGAGATGGGGATAGTCGCGGGCAAGCTCGGCCGCCTCCTCATGCGCCCGGCCGTCGTTGTGCAGGATCGCCCGGCGCGCCGGCCGGTCCGACCGGTCGATCAGGACCGCGCCATGCATCTGACCGGAAAAGCCGATCGCCTTCAACGCGCCGACCGCCTCCGGCGCGAGCGCGCGGAGCTCGGCGATCGCCCCGGCCATTGCGGCCCGCCAAACCTCGGGATCCTGCTCCGACCAGCCGGCCCGCGGCCGGTCCGGGAGGTAGGCGCGGGACGCGGCGGCGACCGCTGCGCCGCTTTCGTCGACAAGGACCGCCTTGAGCCCCGACGTGCCGCAATCCAGCCCGAGAAACATGAGCGCGACGATGCCCCTTTCCCGGCGCTCGCGCAATCGCGCCTCGTCAGGCGCAGCTCAGCCCGGAGTTGCCGGAGAATCGGCGCCGGCCGTTCGTCCAGGCGCGCGGGCGTCGGCTCTTCCTGGCTCGCATCGCGCGTGTCTCAGCCTTTTCCCGTCGCCTCGCGCTCGAGGATATAGCGCAAGCCGGAGAGGATCGGCATGTCCGCGCCATGCGTCGCCGCAAGAAGGCCTTCCCAGTCCCGGCCGCAGCCGCAACGGGCGAATTCGCGCACCAGCTCAGCCGCGAACAGCCCGCTCGACAGGTTGCGGTTCGCCGCCTGGCGGTCGAACCACCCGGCGAAGTCGCCGCCGATCGAGGCGACAGCCGCGCGCGCGACGCTCGGATTGGAGCAGGTCGAAACGATTTCTTGCGCGATCATCGAATACCTCGGTGGTCCGAGATCAAAACCATTGTCTCCGGGCGCTCCCCTTCTATCAGCAAGGCCACGTTGTCGCAATGGAAATGTCAATTACTACAACTGATTTATATTTCAATTGCCGAGTTTATCCGCCATCAATACGCCAGCTTTGCGGCAGGTTCTTGCTGCGGTGCAAAATGTTAACTGAGGCCAATTAAGAATGTGTGACAGGCGCGGGAGCGGCGACGCTCCTGCCGCTGCAAATGGGCTTCGCTCTTGCATTCCCTCAGAAAGCACGGCGGATCGCAGCAAATGTTTGCTTGAACGACATCGATCCGGAAGGGGCCGCGAAAGGGTTCGGGCTCGGACTGCGCCAGTCCGACGGCCCAAAGCGGGCGCGACCGCTCGGCGCGGTCCAACCGATAGCCCGTTTCGGCAGAGGACGCCGAGCTTCAGTCTTTCCTGGCGGGCGTGCTTTTGGCGCTCGAGCCGTCACCTCGAAGGCCCGCGATCAGCAACCGGTTGCATTCGAGGAAACGCCAGAAGCGAATGGCGAAAAGCACGCCGATCGCCCCGAGCCTCTGTCCGACCGTGTTGCGCCTCGGCGATTTCGCCACGGCCATCCAATGGACGAAAGTCGAGCAGAGGATGAGGACAGAACATGACAAATTTCGTGCGCCCATACCGATTCTCGCCCGCCCCGGCGTAGGCCTCGCGGGGCAGCCTGCGCCATTTCGTGATGAGTTCGCCCCAGTCGCGTCGGGCAGGACGGGTGACATGGACGTCGGACCGAAAGCTCCAGTGGTACCCGGCGGCGGTCGCGCGGTGGCCCCAGTCGACGTCCTCGGAGACGTTCGACCGGAAGCCGCCGACGCGATCGAAGATGGCGGGCGGAACGAGCGGCGTGCGCCACGGCCGAATCGCAGGAAATTCGCCGGGATGCGAAATTGTCCTCGCAATTGAAATCTGAAACGCGCAAACGTTAGCGCGATCACGTGGGGGACGCTGCGGAGCGGTGCGGTTTTCGGTTTTCAACGTCGTGCGGCAGGGCCTGTCGGGGAACGAGGGGTGGCCGGAGCAGTGGTCCAGCCCCGAGCCGAAAGCGGCGTATGACGTCATCATCGTCGGGGCGGGCGGACACGGGCTCGCAACCGCCTATTATCTCGCCAAGCATCACGGCCTGAGCCGAGTTGCCGTGCTGGAGAAGGGCTGGCTCGGCGGCGGCAACACCGGCCGCAACACGACGATCCTGCGCTCGAACTATCTTTGGGAGGAGTCGGCGGCGCTCTACGAGCACGCGCTGAAACTCTGGGAGGGCCTGTCGCGCGAGTTGAACTACAACGTTATGTTTTCGGCGCGCGGTGTGATGATGCTCGCCCACACCGTCCACGACGTTCAGGTCGTCAAGCGCCACGTCCACGCAAACCGCCTCGCCGGCGTCGACAACGAATGGCTGACGCCGGAGGAGGCGAAGGCCTTTTGCCCGATCCTCAACATATCGCCCGACATCCGCTATCCAATCGTCGGCGCGGCGCTGCAACGGCGCGGCGGCACGGCGCGGCACGACGCCGTCGCCTGGGGCTTCGCCCGCGCGGCCTCGGCGCGGGGCGTCGACATCATCGAGAACTGCGAGGTGACCGCCATCCGCCGCGACCCGTCGGGCCGCGTTTCGGGCGTCGAGACGACGCGCGGCCCGATCGCCGCGAAGACGATCGGCGTCGTCGCGGCAGGCCACACCTCGGTCCTCATGGCGATGGCCGGGGTCCGCATGCCGCTCGACAGCTATCCGTTGCAGGCGTTGGTCAGCGAGCCGGTCAAGCCCATGATGCCCTGCGTCGTCATGTCGAACACGATCCACGCTTACATGTCGCAGTCCGACAAGGGCGAGATGGTGATCGGGGCGGGCACGGACGCCTACAATTCCTATTCGCAGACCGGAGGCCTGCACATCGCCGAGCACACGCTCGAGGCGATCTGCGAGCTTTTCCCGTCGGTGCGCCGGCTCAGAATGCTGCGCAACTGGGGCGGCGTCGTCGACGTCACCCCAGACCGCTCGCCAATCATCGGCCTGACCCCGGTTCCAGGTCTCTTCGTCAATTGCGGCTGGGGCACTGGCGGCTTCAAGGCGACGCCGGGCTCGGGCCATGTGTTCGCCCACACGATCGCGCGCGGCGAGCCGCATCCGCTCGCCGCGCCTTTCGCTCTCGACCGGTTCCGGTCGGGGCGGCTGATCGACGAAGCCGCCGCGGCGGCGGTGGCGCATTGAGAGGCGGACACGATGCAAGCCGGACCCATCAACCTTGCGGAAAAGTTGTCGCTCTTCAACGAGCACTGGGCGCCGAAAGTTGTCGGGTCCTTCAACGGCCACGACCTGATTGTGGTCAAAGTGAAGGGCCGCTTCATCTGGCACTCGCATCCCGAGACGGACGACTTCTTTCTCGTTCTCAAGGGCCGCCTCACCATCGAAATGCGCGCAGGCGCCGTGACGCTGGGACCCGGCGAGCTTTTCGTGGTGCCGCGCGGCGTCGAACATTGTCCCGTCGCCGACGAGGAGACAGAGATTCTGCTCATCGAACCTGAGGGCACGCCCAATACGGGCGATCCCGCGACCGCTGCGGCAAAGTCGAAGATCTGACCGCCCATGCTGCTGATCCCTTGTCCCTTTTGCGGCGTGGAGCGGCCGGAGATCGAGTTCCGCCACGCCGGCGAGGCCCATGTCGCCCGACCGCACGACCCTTCAGCGGTGAGCGACGAGGCGTGGACCGAGTACCTCTATTTCCGTTCGAACCCGAAGGGCGTCTTCGCCGAGCGCTGGCGGCATGTTTCCGGCTGCGGGCGGTTCTTCAACGTGCTGCGCGACACGGTCAGCGACCGCATTCTCGCATCCTACAAGCCGGGCGCGCCGCGGCCCGAAATCCCCGCCGGGGTCCGGTCATGACACAGGCCCATCGCGCGCCGGCCGGCGGCTCCGCGATCGACCGCGCGCGGCCGATCTCCTTCACCTTCGACGGCGTCGCCTACGCCGGCTACGAGGGCGACACGCTCGCGTCCGCCCTTCTCGCCAACGGCGTCAGGCTGGTGGGCCGGTCCTATAAGTATCACCGACCGCGCGGGATTGTTGCGGCAGGCCCTGAGGAGCCGAACGCGCTGGTCGGCGTCGCGCGCGGGCCCGGACGCTTCACGCCCAACCTGCGCGCGACCGAGGTCGAGCTTTACGACGGCCTCGCCGCGACGAGCCAGAATTGCTGGCCCACACTCCGCTTCGACGTCGGCGCGATCAACAACGTCCTTGCGCCGCTCATCGGCGCGGGCTTCTATTACAAGACCTTCATGGGGCCCGACTGGTTCGGCCCGAACTGGGCCTGGAAGCGCCTCTATGAGCCGTTCATCCGCCGCGCCGCAGGCCTCGGAACCGCGCCCCGCGAGCCCGACCCGGACCGCTATCACCGCACCTTCGACCATTGCGACGTGCTGATCGTCGGCGCCGGACCCGCCGGTCTCGCCGCGGCGCGCACGGCGGCCGAAAGCGGCGCCGACGTGGTCGTCTGCGACGAGAACCCCGCGCCCGGCGGATCGCTCCGCGCCGAGCCGCGCGCGACGATCGACGGCCAACCCGCAAGCCAGTGGCTCGCGGAGACGCTGGACGCCTTGCGCGCGGCGCCCAACGTCCGCCTCATGCCGCGCACCCAGGCCTTCGGCTATTATGCGCAGAATCTCGTCGCTCTCAGCGAGCGGCTGGCCGAGCCCGACCTCCTCGCCGACCCCGAGCGTCCGCGCGAGCGGCTGTGGCGGATGCGGGCCCGCGAGGTGGTGCTCGCGACCGGCGCCATCGAGCGCCCGCTCGTCTTCGCCGACAACGACCGGCCAGGGATCATGCTCGCCGGCGCGGCGCGGCGCTATCTCAACCTCCATGGCGTCAAGGTCGGCGAGCGCGTCGTCATCGTCACCGCGCATGACGAGGCCTATCGCGCCACCCTCGATGTGCACGAGGCCGGCGTCGCAGTCGAGCTGATCGCCGACCTGCGGGACGAGGCGGCCGGGCCGCTGCCTGAGGCAGCCCGCGCGGCTGGCCTCCGGGTCGCGGTCAAGGCCGCCATCCACGAGGTCGAGGGCCGCGCGGGCATCACGGCAGTGCGGCTCTCCGCACACCCGGGCGGCATGCGCCGGATCGCCTGCGACGCGCTCCTCGTGTCGGGCGGCTGGACGCCGTCCGTGCACCTGTTTTCCCAGTCGCGCGGCCGCCTTGCCTTCGACGAGGCGGCGCAGGTGTTCCGGCCCGGCGCCTCGGTTCAGCGCGAGCGCTCCGCCGGCGCCTGCAACGCGACGTTCGGGCTCGCCGACGCGCTCGCCGAGGGCGACGCGGCCGGCGGCGCGGCGGCGGAGGCGGCGGGCTTCGCCGCGCCCGGCGCCCGCGCCTACCCCGTCGAGGGCGCGCCCACAGCCCAGGGCGGCGCGCTCGGCGCGCCCCTGCACGTGCTCGGCGACCGGCGCGTCAAGGCCTTCGTCGACTTTCAGAACGACGTCTGCGTCAAGGACGTCGAGCTCGCGGTCCAGGAGGGCCTGCGCTCGATCGAGCACGTCAAGCGCTATACGACGACCGGCATGGCGACCGACCAAGGCAAGCTCTCCAATATGAACGCGCTCGCCATCGCCGCGGCCATCCAGAAGAAGCCGATTCCAGAGGTGGGGCTCACGACCTTCCGTCCGCCCTGTACGCCGGTGACCTTCGGCGCCTTCGCCGGCCTCGCCCGCGACGAACTCTTCGATCCGATCCGCAAGACGCCGATCCACGATTGGGCGGCGGCGCGCGGCGCGGCCTTCGAGGACGTGTCCTTATGGAAGCGCGCCTGGTATTTTCCGCGTGAGGGCGAGTCCATGCGCGAGGCCGTTGCGCGCGAATGCCGAACGACCCGCGCAGCCGTCGGCCTGTTCGACGCCTCGACGCTCGGCGAGATCGAGGTCGTCGGGCGGGACGCGGCCGTCTTCCTCGAGCGCATGTACGTCAACGCCTTCGCCAGGCTCCCAGTCGGCCGCTGCCGCTACGGCCTGATGCTGACCGAGACGGGCTTCGTCATGGACGACGGCGTCGTCGCCCGCCTCGCCGCGGACCGCTTCCACGTGACTGCCACCACCGGCGCGGCGCGCGTCCTCGCGCATATGGAGGACTACCTGCAGACGGAGTTCGCCGACCTCGAAGTCTGGCTGACCTCGACCACCGAGCACTGGGCGACGATCGCCGTGCAGGGGCCGAAGGCGCGGGAAACGATCGCGCCGCTGGTCGACGGCGTCGACCTCGCGGGCGACGCGTTTCCGCACATGAGCGTGCGCGACGCCTCGGTCTGCGGCGTTCCGGCGCGGCTCATGCGGGTGAGCTTCACCGGCGAACTCGGCTACGAGATCAACGTCGGCTCGGCTTACGGCCTGGACGTCTGGAAGGCCGTGTTCGCGGAAGTGGAAAAACACGGCGGTTGCGCCTACGGCACGGAGGCCACGCATGTCCTGCGCGCCGAGAAGGGCTACGTGATCGTGGGCCAGGAGACCGACGGGACGGTGACCCCTTCCGACCTCGGCCTTGACTGGGCGATCGGCAAGGCGAAGGCCGATTTCGTCGGCAAGCGGTCGCTCATGCTGCCCGAACTCGCGCGGGAAGGCCGCAAGCAGCTCGTCGGCCTGATGACGGAAGACCCGACTTTTGTGCTTGAGGAGGGCGCCCAGGTGACCGCCAGCGCAGCGCCCCTCGTGGGCTCGCCCGCGCTCGGTCATGTGACCTCGTCCTATCGCAGCCCGGCGCTCGGCCGCTCGATTGCGCTTGCGCTCATCGCCGGCGGCCGTGCGCGCATGGGCACGCGAGTCCATGTCTCGACGCCGGACGGCGCCGTCCCCGCGACGGTCGCTCGCCCATGCTTCTACGACTCCGAGGGAGCGCGCCTCCATGTCTGACCGCTTGGGGCCGAGTCCCTGGCTGACGCCGCGCTTTCCGCTCGACGACGCGTCCCTTCCCTCGGGGCCGCGCTTTGCGATCATGGACGCGCCGCCCGCAGACCGTTTCGTGTTCCGCGGCGGCGAGGCGGCGCGCGAGGCGTGCTCCGTAGCCTTCGGCGCCGAGTTGCCGGCGCGGCTCGGCGCGGTCGGACGCTTCGGCGAGCAGGCGGCGATCTGGCTTGGTCCGGATGAGTGGCTGCTGATCGCCGAGGGCGGCTCGGTCGAAACGCTGGCCGCCGCGCTCGAGGCCGGGCTTGCCGGCGCTCCTCACAGCCTGGTCGACGTGTCGCACCGGCAGGTCGGGCTGATCGTCACGGGCGCCGTCGCCGCGCGCGTCCTCAACGCCGGCTGCCCGCTGGATCTGCGGCTGAAGAGCTTTCCCGTCGGCATGGCGACGCGCACGCTGTTCGACCGGGCCGAGATCGTCCTGTGGCGGCTGGCCGAGGCCGAATTCCGCGTCGAGGTCGCCCGCTCGTTTTCTCCCTGGCTCGCCGCGGCGCTGACGGAGGCGGCGCGGGGCGCGCCGGATCCCCTCGCCCCGTGATCCTCGGGTCAAGCCCGAGGAGGGAGAGGGCAGGGTGAGGGGCTGCGCTGACGACAGAGACTGGCGCCGGCGCTGACTCCGGAGGCCGGCGCCGACCCTCATCCGGCCGCGCCTTCGGTGCGTCCACCTTCTCCCCGCGAGCTGGGAGAAGATCCTATGCGGCGACGGGCGCTTTGGGTCCTATGATCGAAGCGTCCAAACCCGAACATAGGGATCGACCATGCTTATTCAGCAAATTGCGCCCGTCGCCGGGCATGAGTTTGCGCCGATTTTCGTCGCATTGGAACTGAGCCGATCGAAGTGGCTTGTCGGGGTCGGCACGTCGCAGAAGTGGGCGGTTCGCCGGCACGAGGTCGAGGGCGGCGACCTGGATGGGCTGTTGGCGCTGTTGCGGCGGGTGGCGGCGGCAGAGGCGAAGCGCGCCGGCGTTCCGGTCAAGGTCCATGTCTGCTTCGAGGCCGGTCGCGACGGGCACTGGCTTTATCGCGCGCTGACAGCGGCGGGATACGCCGCCTACGAGATCGATCCGGCGAGCGTGGCGGTCGACCGGCGAGCGCGGCGGGTCAAGTCGGACGGCGTCGACGTCGACAAACTGGTGCGCACGCTCGCGCGCCTGACGAGGGGCGAACTCGACGCCTGCCGGGTGGTCGTGGTTCCCACCCCGGAGGAGGAGGACGCCAAGCGGCCGCACCGCGAATACGAGCGGCTCGTCAAGGAGCGAACGTCGCACGGCAACCGGGTGAAGGCGCTGCTGTTCGCCCAGGGGGTTCGCGATTTCGACCCGATGGCGCCGGACCGGCTGGCGCGGCTGGCGGCGTTGCCGATCCTGCCTGGGCTCAAGGCCGAGCTCAGCCGCGAATGCCGCCGCCTGGCCAAGCTCATCGACGACATCGCTGAGGTCGAGGCGGAGATGGCGGCGCGGATCGTCAAGCCCAAGACGGCCAATCCGAAGAGCGCAGCCGCGTCGCCGCCGAGCCCTGTTCAGGCCAAGGCCGCTGAGCTCATCAAGCTCAAGGGCATCGGCGTCCATTTCAGCGCGACGCTCGCCGGCGAGGTCTACTATCGAACCTTCAAGAACCGGCGCGGCGTCGGGCAATACATCGGGCTCGCGCCGTCCCCGTTCCAGAGCGGCGACATGGCGCGCGACCAGGGCATCGCCAAGGCCGGCAACAGCCGGGCGCGCAAGGCGATGATCGAGCTTGCGTGGATGTGGCGAAGGCATCAGCCCGACAGCGCGCTCTCCAAGTGGTTCGACGAGCGGGTGGGCGACCGCAAGGGACGCGTCAAGCGCATCGCGATCGTCGCCATGGCGCGCAAGCTTTCGGTCGCGCTCTGGCGCTACCTTGAGACCGGCCTCGTTCCCGAGGGAGCCGTCCTGAAGCGAGCCTGAGCCGAGAAGCAAAAGCGGGCGAGCCTTCGGGCCGTCCGCCTCGTCCGGGATGGGACCCGTGACCGCCCCGCCCCTTGGGTCGACCCGAGGAGAAGATTGGTCCGGTCCATCCCGGGCCTCGCGACCTGATGCACGCAGGATTATGGTCCGGCCACCCGAGCCGACCGGATATAAGGTTACGAGGGCGAGGCCCTTGAGCCAAAGCGAGGCCCCATCCCACCGACGAGGCGTCGAAACCGAATGCCCGCCGGAACCTGCTCTGGTCATTCGCCCAAGAGGCGGGTCGATCGCGCTTGCCTGCGATCGAAACAACCGTCCGGGTTCGAACCTACACACGAGCAGCCAAAGCCTGCGGCTCGCCATGGATTGCTTGACCGCGATTGTGCGCGAAAGGGCTTTGAACTCAAGCACGGCCCGTCGGGCCGCCGCCGCAGGCGGTGCGCGTTCGCGCATCCTTGACTTCAAAGCCCTTTCGCGCTCCGCCCCGCCAAGCAAGCCATGACGAGTTCCAACCCCCGCCGTCGCAAATCTCCCACTTGACAACCCTCGCCCCATATAAGGGTCACGGGCTACGCCTGCCGATCGGGAAAGGCCGATTCGGAAATTCCCTGCTAGCAGGGAATTTTGCCAACGCCTGATCCGCGCCTGCGGGGAAAACCGTCGTCATTTCAGAGGCCTGCCGACTTGCAATCCGCCGGTTGCGGACCCTGGCTCCCACCGGAACAGGGAATTGGCGGTGGGCTTTACAGGGAATTTTCCGCCTGTTCCGCGCCGGAACAGGGACTCGAACAGGGGCGAAAAAACGGGCTGAGAATCCGCTTCGGCCAGGTTGCATTGCGCCGCCGACCGTGCGCCGGCAGGGCTCTGAGACGCTCATGAAAGCCCGGCGAAACAGCGGCGACCGAGGCGTCTCTCAATACTTTAGGCGAAGCTGTGGTACATTGTACAAGTGCTGAGGTCGCTCGCGCCGGCGCTCCAGATCGAGGCGATTTCATCAGTCGAGAGCAGGCGGTTCCAGATCGCCAGATGCGCGATCGCCCCCTGGAAGCCCGTTTCCTGCGATCCGCCGACTGCAATCGACCCGGACCCGTGCTGCGGGTGGACGCCGAAGTCGCCGTATTTATCGGCCGGTTCGCGAATCGCGGCGACTCCCTGTTTCCAGAGCGCGCAGCCCGTCGAAAGATCGGTCGCCGAAATCCAGGGCTCGGCCTCGCCAACCACGAACACCCATTGCCCGAGCTCGATCGGCGTCTCATCATTCTTCGAGACGCCATATTGCATGTAGGACCCATTGCCCTCGCCGGTCGGTGAACCGAGGTTGAATGTGTAGAACGAGAGGCGGGAATGGCGGGTCTTGTTGAGCTGATTGTAGAATCTGAGCGCCCACTCGGCGTCGACTGACTCCGCAACCGCCTTTTCCACGTAATGGACGTACTTGTCCTGCCCGCCAACCACGTTCGCATTGTTGAGCGCGAGCGGACACAGCCAAACTGCGACGGTCAGCGCGTTCGCAGAGGGTTGCGAATATTGCGGATCGTCGGGAATGGTCAGGACGCTCCGCAACGCGCCGTCGAAAAACGGCGCCTGCGACGCCCCAAAGGGAAGAACGGATAGCGTGACCCCCTCGGCAGGCAACGACGCATCGTGCAGCCCCATTTCGTCGTGACAGGACGAGGAGCCCCCGAGGTCGTCGAGCGGCCAGTAGCTGGTCGGCCCAGTGGCGAGGATTGCGTCCTTTACGCTCATGCCTCCCTCCCGAGTTGGTCCTCTGCCGCCGATCGCGCCGGCGGGACGCAGGAAACAAGCGCAATACGCCAGCGTGCCGTCAAAAGCGCTAAGCTAGGCCTCCGCCACCGTCCGCACATCGCGCCAGCGACGCCGCGCCTGCGGACAAATCTCTTTGGCTTTGACGATTGCGCCGGCGACGTCGTCTGTCAGCGCCTGACAACGAAAAGACTGCGGCTAATTTTGAGCGGAATTGTGACGGTAAGGGCGGTTTGCCCGCTTAAATAACCTATTCGCGCAATAACGCCGAGGCGAATTCCGGGTCGAGGTCGCCCGCTCGTTTTCCCCCTGGCTCGCTGCGGCGCTTACGGAGGCGGCGCGCGGGGCGCCGGACTTTTAGCGGCGCGCCTCACGCTCCGGATCAGCATGATCGGCCGTTTTCGCGCCATTTATCGGCAACTATGCACCTGACTTAGCCGCCGGAATGAGGTACAAACTGGCTGTTGGAGAAACCCGATGACCAGCCTGTCCGAACCCCGCTTTCATGACGAAGACGCAGCCCGTGAGCATATCGAAGCCTCGCGTTGGTCGAATGGCGTCTCTTGCCCGTTCTGCGGTTCATTGAACGTGCATCGCATGGCAGGCAAGACGCAGAACGGTTATTTCCTCTGCAACGATTGCCGCGACAAGTTCACCTGCCGAACCGGCACGGTGATGGAGCGCTCGCATATCCCGTTGCACAAGTGGCTTCTCGCCATTCATCTGATGGTGTCGAACAAAAACAGCGTATCGGCCCTTGAGCTTATGCGCAACCTTGACCTCGGCTCTTATCGGACGGCTTGGTTTCTTGGTCATCGCATCCGCGAAGCTATGACCGACAAAGCGCCTCCGGAAGGCGGTCTTGGAGGGGCCAGAAAGGTTGTTGAAGCCGACGAAGCCTTCATTGGCGGCAGCAAGACCAATCGCGCCTACAAAGATCCGGCGCCCAAGAAAGCAGTTGTTACACTCATTGAGCGCAACGGCGCCTCCAAATCCTTCCATGTCGCCGATGTGACCGCAAAAACCCCTCGACCGGTCATCACGACGCACGCGAGCCGCAAGAGCACGCCTATGACCGACGAGTCAGGAACCTACATCAAGATCGGCCGCGAGTTCGCCAAGCATCGCAGCGCCGATCACAGCCGCGACGAATATGCCTACACGGAAGCCCGGACTGGCCTCGTTGTGTCGATCAACGCCAGCGAGAACTTTTTCAGTATCCTCAAGCGCAGCATCGACGGAACCTATCACTCCGTCAGCGAGGCTCATTTGGGCCGCTATCTTGCCGAGTTCGATTTCAGGTACAGCAACCGCATCAAACTCGGCATTGACGACGCCATGCGCGCCGCCGAAGCCCTCAAGGGCATCGAAGGCAAGCGGCTCACATATGACCAGCCTGCTACGCATTAGAGGGCCAGCGCGGCCGATCTGGACGCCGCCACCGACACCGACGCGAACGCTTGACAGGCGGCGCCGGAAGCATTGGGCAGCGGACTGAGTGAACGAAACAGCAACGGAGTCAGGACTCCCCAGCGCGCCTCTGCTAGAGTCCCGAGAATTCACCGATTCTCGCGGTGAAGGCTGACCGACGCGCCTTTTGGATTGGAACCCCGGAACGGCGCGTCGGTCAGAATCGCAACCCTTGGATATAAAGGCTACGACATATGAGTATCGAACCCTACCAGTCAGTCAACCCCGACCAGCGTCTAACGTGGCTCGGGGCGAGCGGTACGCGGTACGAATTTTACCACTACCGGATTGGATACGTGACCTTCCACCCCGTCGCGGGCGTCTACATCTTTTGCCATCAAAGGCAGGATGGGCTCTGGTATCCTATATATGTTGGCGAGACAGACAACTTTCGCCGACGCCTCGCCGATGAACTTCCGGGACACCATCGGATAGCAGACATAACCAGGGCTGGCGCCACTCACATCTGCGCCATGATCGTCACTGGCGGGAACGCCGAACGGGTGCGAATCGAAACCGATTTGCGTCATGCGCTCAACGCACCCTGCAATCGTCAATGATGAGTAAACTTCGGAGCCCGGACTAAGTTCCGGGCTTTTTCTCCGCCCCCTGATCGAGCTTTTTCGGGCTCCCAGCCGATTTCCCCTTGCGCTTATGATCGGGAGGCGTGGCGAGAAGGCGCTTGAGCGTCTCTTCTTCTCGCTGCTCGGTTTCCTTCGTTTTACTCTCGCTCTCGCCCATGACCAAACCTATCAACACAGCCAAACGATGTATTTTTTGCGGCGGCTCGTCCATGAGCAAGAAGCACTTTTGGCCGGCTTGGGCAAGCGCTCTGATCGGGTCCGATGGTGTTAACCGTATTGAGGCGAAATATACCGTGAATTTTCCTTCATTTCGTCCCCAAAATGTTTCTACTCAGGAACGCCCCGGTCCAACCAAAACAAAGAAGTTGCGGGTCGTATGCAAGAATTGCAATAATGAGTGGATGAGCGGAATTGAGGAGCGGGCAAAACCAATTCTTACTCCGCTAATTCTCGGGACACAAGCTACGCTAAACTATGCTGAACAAACTGTTGTTGCAGCATGGATAGCACTAAAAGTCATTATAGGCGATCATTCCGTACCCGTCAACTCAGCAATTTCCCAGGAAGCGCGCACGTCATTCCATCGAGATCAATCGCCTTTGCGTGGGCTAAGAGTCCGTCCGGAGACTTCATGAGGGATTACAGAGTTTTCTGAGCATCAGGCGGATTGAGGCGAGCCGCAGGAAGGCGAGGGCGTTGTGGCTGAGGTTTTCCCAGTCCTTGGCGAGGCGGCGGCAGCGACCCAGCCAACCGATGGTGCGTTCGACGATCCATCGTTTGTGGACGACGAGGAAGCCTTTGGCGCGATCGGAACGGCGCACGATTTCGGTGGCGAGGCCCGGCATGACGCGCGCCAAGCCGTCATGGAAAACCGGTCCGGCGTAGGCGCTGTCGGCGAACAGCTTCTCGAGGAACGGGAACTGTCCGAACATTGTGGACAAGAGCATCAGTCCGCCGTCGCGATCCTGAACATTGGCGGAGGTGACCAGCGCGTGCAGCAGCAGACCCAACGTATCGACGAGGATGTGGCGCTTCTTGCCCTTGATCAGCTTGCCGGCGTCGAACCCATGCGGATCGATGCAGGCCCCCCTTTTTCCGCGCTTTTCACGCTCTGGCTATCGACGATACAGGCGGTGGGGCTGGCCTCGCGGTCATTCTGCTCGCGGCATTTGACGTAGAGCGCGTAGTGCATCCTCTCCAATGTGCCGTCGTGGCTCCACAGGCAAAAGTAGCCGTTCACCGTGCTGCGCGGCGGCAGGTCTTTCGGCATGTAGCGCCACTGGCATCCGGTGCTCAGGACGTACATCACGCCGTTCACCACCTCGCGCATGTCGACGCGCCGCTTGCCGCCGCCATGCCTGGCGGGCGGGATCAGCGGGCCGATATGCCGCCATTCCGCGTCGGTCAGATCGCTCGGATAGCGCAGCTGGTCGCGGTTGTAGAGAGGACGGTTTTCCGGTGTCCACATAGGGCGCCTCACGAATCGACGCCACAGGCGATCATACCAGAGTCGTGCTCCTCAAGCGGTTTTCTCAACCCCCGACAACCGACTCAAACAACTCGCAGAGTCCCCGGACGGACACTAAGGATCTGGTTGGCGCAATGCGGGACAGACGGGTGGCATGCCGCTTACCACAGGACATCATCACGACTGTCTGCGGTTGGGGCGCCAATTGGGTACGAAGTCGGAACGAGCATCCCCTATAACAGTCAAAGCACAACATTCGGTATCGGTAAGATGTTCGTCCACTGCCACTATTCCAGCGCGCCGGGGGTCGATCTTGATTTGAATTTTCGCCAGCACGGTGTTGTCCGTCAACTTTGGCCCTTTACCGGGGCCGACATTGTCTGGCCGCCCATCCGGCCGATTACTTGGGCCGAAGCTAACGAACTGGCTCGGACGTTCAGCGATCTGAAGCGTCATCCAAACATCGTTTGGGTTCCGTGAATATTTTGTTTTCTGCTCATCTGCGGGCGCGCCAGCCGAACCTTTCGGTTCGACGGGATCTTATTTACCTTTAATAATTGGGTAAGTAAAGTGCATAGTTGCCCATTTATCGGCCGAGCCCAATCATCTCAAAAGGTTAGAACCCCGCTTATCAGCTGGATCCCCGCCGTCCGGGTTCGAGCATATTGCACGGTGTCAATATGTTCCTCTCCAGCATCAACCATCCGATCAACTCGAAGGTCCTGCCGACATGACGAGCGACCGGCCCTGATCCAAAATCGCTTTAGGCTTGCGGCTGGCGATCGGGCCTTGCAAACTCACGATCGCCGCGGCCAAGCCTCTTTGGCGGAAAGCTGCCGTTCGCGAAAATCGGGTGGGAACGTGAGGTCGTCGCGTCACGGGTGGGCTGTCAGAGCCGCGAGCCTCGGGTTGATCGTCGCCGCCATCGTGCAGACGGCGTCGAATGAGGCGCGGAGCGATACCGAGCCCCCGGCGCCGCTGCATCGGGACGACGTCGGAGCGCCGGCGGCGCTTGCGCAATGCGGAGACTGCCACATGGTGTTCCCGGCCCGGATGCTGCCGAGCCGCTCATGGGCGGCGATCCTTTCCCGGATGGACGACCACTTTGGCGAAGACGCCGCGATTCCGCAAAAAGATCTTGACGAGATACGCGCTTTCTTGACCTCGAATGCCGCGGATTCTCCAAATGCTTCGCCCCGGGATCGGCACTTCATGAGCGCGATCCTGCCGGGCGCCACGCCCTTGCGCATTACCCACACGCCCTGGTGGAACCAAATGCATGCGGACTTCAACTTCGACGGCGTGAAGCGTAGCGCCGTCAAGTCGCCCGCCAACTGCCTCGGCTGCCACAAAGAGGGGGATTGATGAGCCTTCGATGAAGGTCAATGCGCGCGAACTCGACCCTTCGGCGCTCGGCGTTCCCATCTCGGGCGCCGCCGTGTCGACGAGGGTGTGGGGCCTTGGCGTTCGCGTCTTCCACTGGTCCCTGGTCGCCGCGGTCGGGGTCGCCCTGGTCACCGGCCTCTACACATCGCCTAGGTTCCTGAATCTTCACCTCGGCGCCGGCGCGGCGATCGGAGGTCTCATCGCCTTTCGCATCCTTTGGGGTTTCATGGGGCCGACCTATGCGCGGTTCTCCGGCTTCCCGGTCGCGCCATCCGCAATCGCCGCCGACTTGGCCGGCTTTGCGACGGGTCGGCGGCCCCGATATCTCGGGCACAACCCGCTCGGCAGCCTGATGGTGTTGGCCCTCCTCGCCGTCCTGACGCTCAGCGTCATCACCGGCGTCGTGACTCTGGGCGGCGTCGATAAGCAGGGTCCGGCGGCTTTCATAGTCAGCTACGCTGCGGGAGCAGAGATTCAGACAGTCCATCGGGCCCTCGCCTATGGTCTCCTCCTGATGATCCTTGGCCATCTCTTCGGCGTCGCCTACGAGTCGGTTCGCGGCCATCCGAAACTCCTTCTCACCATGGTCACCGGCGAGAAGGAGGTCCTTCCGGCCAACGATACCGCCAGGTCGGCGAGAGCAAGGCCGATAGGGGCCGCGCTGACATTGACGCTCGTGCTGGCGAGCGCTGCTGGCCTTGTCGCCGCGTATTCGTCCCATCGCCCTTACGGCGTGCCCGTCGATCCGCTCGATGGAACCTACGTGAAGGAATGCGGCAGCTGCCATTTCGCCTATCCGCCGAGCCTGTCGCCCAGGTCGCGATGGATGGCGCTCATGGACGGACTTTCGGATCATTTCGGCGAAGACGCCAGTCTCGAGCCCGACGTCGCGGCCAGGATCCGCGCCTATCTCGCAAAGAATTCGGCGGAGACATGGGACACGCGCGCGTCGCACGAATTCGCGCTCGCCAATCCCAGCGATCCGCTCCGCCTCACGGCGACTCCCTATTGGCGCTGGATGCATCGCGGCATCCCGGACGCTGTCTTCACGTCGCCGCAGGTCCGCGCGAAGGGGGCCTGCGACGCGTGCCACAGCGATGCGGCGACGGGCCGCTTCGATCCGCAGGCCATTGATATTCCGGAGCGAGCTTTCCGATGAAATCGACTGGTCGTCTCGGCCTCGGGGTCCTCTTGGCGTCCTTGGCGTGCGCGTCCGGCGCCTCAGGCCAGTCGCATGAGCCCGTGCTTGACGCCTATGCCAGCGAGGCAAAAGCCGCGGACCCCGCCTTCAACGGATTCTCGGCGCAACGAGGCGAGCATCTTTTTAGGACGCATTTTGCGACCGGCAAACCCGAGACCCCTTCGTGCACGGCTTGTCACACATCAGACCCGAAGAAGATGGGGCAGACCCGGGCCGGGAAGGACATCGAGCCTATGGCGGCCTCCGTGACTCCAAAGCGATACACAGATCAGGCAAAGACCGAAAAATGGTTCGGGCGGAACTGCAATAACGTCCTCGGACGCGAATGCACGGCTACGGAAAAAGGCGACTTCATCACTTTCATGCTGTCTCAATGAAAGCGCTTGCCGCCTTCCCGCCGACGCGCTCGCCGATCGCCTCGACAGGTTGAGCGTCGCGATCACGGAGGCCCCAGCCGCCTTTCGGTTTGATGCGGATCAAGGCCCGTCGACAGGGCCAGCGTAGTTTTGCCGAACCTGAAAAGGTTTGGGAATCGGCAGTCATGGTGCAGGATTACGTCCGACCGCTCGAAATCGACTTCCTGCTGATCGTCGGCGTTTTCATGGTCATCCTCGGACTGGTTCTGTTCGAGGCGAGCGCCGGCCGCGTTGCTCTCAGTGGCGACAGCATCTATGGCCTGTCCCTCGTTCTGGTCGCCTTCGAGGCCATTGCGATGGGCAAGACGCCGTTTGGCGACGTCCGCCGATCCTGGCTCCTCCTTGGGGTCGCGCTCTGCGTCGCGACCCTTGGGATGTTTGCTTGCTTCATTCCGCGCGCTCTGACGTCCGTCGCCCGCGTTTCTGTCGGCGTCGTGCTTCTGGCCGGCGGACTGACGCGGCTTCTCCAGCTTTTCCTTGCCAAGGATCGGGCGAGAGTCTGGATGCGGGAGGGGGGCGTGCTCGCCCAAATGACGGTGGCGTCCGCGCTTGCCTACGCCCTGCGCATTGCGGCTGGAGCGCTCATTTTGGCGCCCGGGTTCATCTTTCTGCCTTGGGCTCCGTGGGTCTTCACCGCTTTTGGCGCCAGCCTTCTCTCTGCCGGGTGGACGCTCCGACGCGTCTCCATGGCTTATCCGCCGGTCGCGGGCCAGGCGGGCGCGGCTGCCGGACGCGGATGGCTCGATGACCCCGAGTTGCCCCTGTCTCCTGCGTATCTCGTCCTCATGGGGGTCGCGCTGATCCTGCTTGGCGTGCTGCTGTTCCCCGTCGGCTTTGGCCTTCTGCCCTATTCTCCGGACGGTCAGTTCGGGTTGATGCTCGTCCTGATGGCGATCCAGGCTCTGGCCTTGGGCGCCACGCCTCTGGGCGACGTGCACCGCCCCACGTTGATGCTCGCGATCGGGCTGATCTTCGCCGCGCTCGGGATCGTCGCGTCGATCGTTCCCGGCCTGCTGACCGGCTGGCTGCGAATCCTGATAGGCGTATTGACCGTCGGCAACGGCGCGAAACTGCTGATCGACGCCTATCGCCCTTTGAAGTCCAAGCCTGGAGGCCCCGCGCATTCCCCGCCTCGTTTCGGCGCCTTGGGCGCCACCGTCGCGGCCGTTGGCGCGCTCAACGTGGTCTTCGGCGTCGCCACGCTCGTTCCCGACCTTCTCGCCGTGCCCGCCTTGGCCGTCCTGTCCATCCTGATGGGACTTGCGCTCTTCCGGCTCGTCTTGCTGCTTCGGGCCAAGACGCTGCTGGAGCCGAAGCCCGCCCAGCCGACAACGGCAACGTAATCAGCGGCGTATTCCTGCCGTTCCGCCGACGGTCGCTCTCAGCCCTTTGTGTCGGTTCGCCGAAGTTTCCCCGAATGCGTGCTTCGGGCGGACACTGCAAATACAGGCCTAGGACACTCAGCAAAATAAGTGCACCAATCCCCCCGTCATTGCGAGCGAAGCGAAGCAATCCACCCTTTCGCCGGAAGCCGGCGGTCGCGATTATGCGCTCGACGGGGGCGGCGCCTTTGCAATGCGCGCCGACTTGCAGTTCAGCCGGCGCTCCTGATGGAGAGGCGCGGCTCGCTGCGCCGGGGCTGGATTGCTTCGCCTTCGGCTCGCAATGACGAGTTTGGGTGACGCTCGCCATGACGGAATTCGGCGGCTGAGGACGATTGCGGTCCGCAAACCGCTCCCCGGCCGCAGGACGTCACTTCTCGATGCAATAGCCGAGAAAGCGCTTGGAATCGATCGGGTCGAACCCGAGCTTGCGCTTCAGCTTCTTGCGCAGCTTGCTGATATGGCTTTCGATCACGTTCTCGTCGACGTTCTCGTCGAAGAGGCCATAGACCGCATTGAAGATCTGCGCCTTGGTGACGCGCCGGCCGCGGCATTGCAGCAGGAATTCCAGGATGCGGCGCTCGCGCCGTGGCAGGGGGAAGAGTTCGCCGTCCATATCGGGCTCGCGCCCGTCGAAATAGACGCTCAGCGTCCCGAGCGTGACGTGGCCCTTGTCGCCATGCACGCGCCGGTTGATCGCCCCGACCCGGGCGAGGATCTCGCGCACGTGCACGGGCTTGCGCACCACGTCGTCGACGCCCGCGGCGAACAGGCCAAGCGTGTCGTCGAGCGAATGACGTTCGTTGAGGCAGAGGACCGGCGCGTCGGAACGTTCCCGAATCATGCGCGACAGGTGCTCGCGCTCGCCGCAGTCGCCGATCAGGAACGCCTCGACCGCGTGCATGTCATTGTCGCTGGTCTTGTCGATCCATTCGCGAAACTCGGCCGCTTCGATGCCCGCCGATGACACGCCCTCGTGATCCAGACCGGTCGCGTAGCCGCCCGCCACGATGTCGCGATCGTCGATAATGATGTACATGCCCCAACTCCAAGGCCAACTGAAAAGCAAACTCCTCTACTACGCGTACGCAACACACTTTTAAGCATCGGGGTCAGGTGACGTTGCGTTCAATTTGACACAAATGAACGCTCAAATCCCACGCGCGCTCTAAGACCAACGGTGAACATGGGCAGCGAATACGTTTGACCGGACCTTCGTTTCCCGAGAAGCTCCGCCTTGCCGGGTGGCCCAGCAATGTGCAGTGCTTATGTTTCTATGTATGATGCAAATGGTTAACGTCGTGCTAAAGGCTCGCGCAAGGCCCGCTGTCGAACGTCGCCGCGCGCCCGCGCCGCTGCTCGACGGGATCCGGAGCGCGGACTGGACGACGCGCCCCGCTCTCGCCCGCCGCCTCGGCCTGGCGCTCGCGGCGCGGGGCGAGGTCGCCTATTGCGTCGAAGGCGCGGACGACCGCCGCGCCGTGCGGCCCCAACACAACTTGCTCGCCGAACTGGCCGTTGCTCTGAGGCGCGAACTCATGCGCTTCGCCGCGGCGTTCCACGCGACGGGCGGGGGGCTGCCGACGGCGATCGCCCCTCGTTGAAGGTCGCCCGCCGACCTCCCAAGCGGGATTGCGCGGACTGCGCC
The DNA here is from genome assembly GCA_963822215.1 of uncultured Alphaproteobacteria bacterium. Classification (GTDB taxonomy): domain Bacteria; phylum Pseudomonadota; class Alphaproteobacteria; order Rhizobiales; family Beijerinckiaceae; genus Roseiarcus. The sequence goes on along the minus strand of CAWGGX010000002.1, from coordinate 35,625 downwards.
TCGCCAACGGAGGGCGCGCGTCTCGCGCGCCTTCAGGGCGGCGAGACGCGCGCCCCTCCGACCCGACGCATCTGTCCGTTGGGCGGCCAATGAGATTCTGCTCACAGCAAGATGATTTTTGGACGAATCGCGCGGCGCCGTCATTCGACCGCTCACATGGGGCGCCCCCGGGTCTTCGCCTGGGGGGGCAGGCTTTTTACGCGCGGAGGAAGGGAATCCTGACCGCGCCTTACAACCCGGCCGCGCCCGGTCGTGGGCCCTCGTTTTCCCCCGCCTGTTCTTTCCCTGATACGCTTCGAAAACACCTGTTAATTCCCTGTTCCGGTCGTTTGAAATTCCCTGTTCCGCGCCCGCCCCGGCCCACAACCGTCGGGTTGCGACGTCGGCAACGCCATGACATTGCAGGGATTCCTGGAACGGAGCGGCGACCGCGGGGCAAAAAATTCCGTGCTAGCAGGGAAACCGAATCGAGAGCAATCCGCGTCACCCGTAGCTCTTTTCCTCCATCAGCGCCGAGTCGAACAGCGCGTTGATCCGCCGCTTCAGCGCGGCGCGCCGGTCGTTGAGGGCGTAGACCGAGCGGGCGAGCGTCACGAAGCGGGGTCCAAAATCGGCGTCGCGTTCGCACCAGCGCAGCGCGTCCTCGACCTCCCAGAGCTGCCCATTGACCTCGGCAAGATCGTCGGCCAGCGCCTCGACCGCGCCGCCGACGACGCCGGCCTCCCGCGCTTCGGACTCGAGCAGATCGAGCTCGCGCCGGACATTGGCGCATTTCGCCTCCTCGGTCAGGCGCTCGCTCTTGATCCGCAGAATGGTGACCCGGTCGATCAGGTCGCCGATCGAACAGGGCGCGCGCACCGCCTGCGCCGGACGCCGCGCGGCCAGTGTCTGCGACAGCGCGCCGGCCATGGCGTCGAACACCTCCGCCCAGGCGCCGCGCGTCGGCTGGCGAAAAAGCCGCATCGTCGGATACCAGAGCGAATCCTCGCGCTCGGTCATCCAGCGCCATTCGGCGGCATTCTTCAGCGCGACCCAGACCGGCCGCGCAAGCGCGCCGGCAAGATGCGCGATCGAGGTGTCGCAGGTCACGACGAGGTCGAGATGCGCCATGAGAGCGGCGGTGTCGACGAACGCGTCCGGACCGGAATCGAGGCCCCCACCGGGGATCTCGACCCGCATTTCTCTCGGCAGCGCCTCGAGTTGCTCCTCGCCGAAGCCCTTTTGAAGCGAGATGAGCCGGACGCCCGGAAGGCGCGCGAGTGGCCCCGCCGCAGCGAGCGGAAAGGAGCGCGCGCGGTCCGCCTCCGGATGCGGATTGCCCTGCCAAACGATCCCGACCTTGAAACCGTCCGGACCGATCCGTTCGGCCCAACGGGCGGCAAGCACCGGCTCGGCCGAGAGATACGGGACCCGAGCCGGAACTGTGTCGAGCCGGGTTCGGAACGCGTGCGGCAGGCTCGAGATGGCGATCTGGGCGTCGAACGGCTCGTCGGGCTCCGTCTCGACGAGGCGCGTAGCAAGCGTCGAGGACAGGAGCCGATGCAGCTTCGCCGGGCAGACGAAGGTCGCCTCGACGCCCGCCGCTTCGATCAGCGGCAGATAGCGGGCAAACTGGATTGTGTCGCCGAGCCCATGGTCGTTGAGGACCAGGACGCGGTTCTGTCCGCTCCCCGGCCCTCCCCAGGTTGGATGGCGTACGCCCAGCGCCTCGGCCAGGGTCCTGCCGCCCAGCCAGCGCGCCTCATAGCCCTCGAAGCCGCGCTCGAATTCGCCGAGCGCCAGCAGCAGGCACCCTTTGCCGCCGATCGCTTCGTAGCTGCCGCGCGATTCCGCCGCCACGAAGGCCGCGAGCGCCTCGTCGTAGCGGCCGAGGTCGCCCAATGCCAGCGCCTCTCCGCACCAAGCCGCGGCGTAGTCGGGCCGCAGGGCGCTGGCCTGGCGGTAGGCGAGCAACGCCTCATCCATCCTGTCGAGCTTCAGGAGCGCATTGCCGCAGTTGATCGCCGCCTCCGGGAAGTCAGGCCTCAACTCCAGCGCACGGCGCGCCGAAATGAGCGAGTCCTCGAGCCGTCCGAGTTCGCGCAGCGCGCCGGCCCGGCCGTTCCAGGCGTCGGCATCGACCGGATTCAGGGCAATCACCGCGTCAAACGCTTCCAGCGCCTCGGCCGGCCGACGGAGTTCGACGAGGAGCTTCCCGACGTTGGCGTGGGCGACGGCGTTTCGCGGGTCGAGAAGCAGGGCGCGGCGATAGAACCGCACCGCGGCCTCGCCCTTCCCCATCTCGCCGAGCATATAGCCGCCCATGACGAGGACGTGCGGGGCGTTTGGGTCGAGCCGGAGCGCGGCGTCGAGCCGCTCGATCGCATCGCGGCGCTGGCCCGCCGACCAAAGGCTGCATGCGTCTTCATAAAATGTGCCGGCTTCGCGCGAGGGAACGGGCTGCATGCGCATGGCGAGGTTCGAGCGGACCATGGCGCACACGATCGCGGCGCCGGCTTGCGCGGGACTGTCGCGGTTTCTCACGGGGCCCGATGAACCGCAGCGCGGCGCGCCGCGTATTTCATGCGAGGCTGGAAACGACGGGAGTCCGGCATGTGGCGACGTGCGGCGGCGCTGCGCGGCAAAAGAGGACACTCATGAAAGCGACGGTCGCCGCCTATCTCGTAACGCTGCCCGCCCTCGTCGGCCTGGATTTCGTCTGGCTGTCGCTAGCCGCCGATCGCCTTTATCTCCCGGCCCTCGGGGACATTCTGCTCAACGGCTTCCGTCTCGCCCCGGCGCCGGGGTTCTACCTCGTCTTCGCGTTCGGACTCGTCCTCCTCGCGGTCCGGCCCGGTCCTGGCGCAGGGTCTTTGCGGCTCGCGGTCAGGAACGCCGCGCTTCTCGGCCTCACCGCCCGCGCCAGCTACGATCTCGCGAATCTGGCGACGCCGCGCCAACGGACCGCGTCGGTGGCGATGGCGGACCTCGTCTGGGGCGTCGTACTGTCGGCGCTTGCCGGAGCGGCGGGCCATGCCGTCTTCGCCTGAGGTTGCGTCCGCCCGGGCGACGGCGCCACAATCAAATCCGCCACTCAACCGCGGAAACCCATGACGTCGCGGATTGCGCGCTTGCGCGCGACACCCACAAGCGCGGACGCCGAACCGTCACCGCTCGATCCGGTCCAGCGCGGCGAGCGCCCCCCTGAATCCCTGCCGCACGGCGACCTCTGGGTCTTCGGCTACGGGTCGCTGATGTGGCGGCCTGGATTCGTCTACAGTTTGCGGTGCAAGGCGATGCTGCGCGGCTGGCGCAGGAGCCTGTGCATCTATTCCCACGTCTACCGCGGCACGCGGGAAAAGCCGGGGCTCGTGCTCGGCCTCGATCGCGGCGGCGCGTGTCCCGGCGTCGCATTCCGGGTCGCTGCGGCGTTGAGCGAGCTGACGATCCGCTACCTGCGCGAGCGAGAGCAGGCGACAGCGGTCTATCTCGAGCGCATGGTCCCGGTAACCCTGGAAAGCGGCGAGCGGGTGAACGCGCTCGCCTATGTCGCCGACCGGCTGCACGAGCAATATGCCGGACGGCTCGATCGGGAGTCGATGCTGGGCATCGTCCGGGCGGGCCGCGGCCAGTCGGGCGAAAACACCGCCTACGTGCTCGAGACCCGTGACCATCTCGCAGCCATCGGCGTCTGCGACCGCGACCTGGAATGGCTCGCAAAGCGGCTGCGCGCTGCAAGGGCGGACCAAGCGGGTTGAAGGCCGACGACAAATCAGTGCGTGAAAACAGAAGGTATGGCACTGCTATTCCGATAATATGAACACCGCGCCGCGCGAATCTGACGACCGGGCCTCGGTCGATCGCCGGCAACCGCGGTCGCGAACACGCCGCCCGAGAAAGGCGCCGCAGCCCTTTGAAAAGGCTGGAAACGGGCTCGGAATGGCTAGGCCGCCGGGCCTAGGGCTCAGCCGCCGAGCTTGAACTGGTCCATGCTCGACATCAGTGAGGTCGAGAACATTGAAGTCGAGGCCCCGGTGAAGGCGTTCATCGCCGTGCCGAGCGTCTCGCCGTTGGCGCTGATTACCTCCGAGAGGACCGAGGAGGCGGCCGACGCTTTGGAACTCAAATTGCCCGTGTACGCCGTGAGGGAAGACGTCGAGCCGGACGCCGGACCGTACTTGGAGTCGTACTCAGCGGTGAACCGCTCGACGATCTGCTGAAGCTTTTTCGGGTCCTGCAGTTCGGAGAGGGGCATCGCCGTGCTGAGCGATTGGGCCTGATTGTCGATGCCCGTGAGGGTCGTGGCGATCGGCAGGTCGAAAATCGTCTCGGCGACCTGGAGCAGGTTCTTATCAGCGAGGATGCCGTATTCGCTAGTGACGATCGGCGCCACGCGCTGGAAATAGAGCGCCAGCTGAACGCCGACGTCCTGATTGCCCTGATCGCTCTCGAGTTGCTGCTCGACGTAATCGGAGGTCGTCGTCTTGACCGCGCTGGTCGAAGAGACCGACCCCGCCCCGCTGCCGACGAAATTGAAAGCCGTGGCGAAGGCCTTCCAGTTCGAATTGGAAAGTGTGTTCGCAAGGCTCTTCGAATTGCTGACGCCTCCCTGCAACACCTGCGTAATCAGCGCCGTGTTGTTAATCTGATCGCCAAGGCCATAGGCGTTGAGCGCGTAGGACAAAAGACGGTAGTTCCCGACGAAGTCCTGGATCGACGTGACATTGCCGATGTTGGCGTCGTAATAGGCGGTCGCGGACTTGACCGCCGGCTCCGCGGCGGTCATCGCTTGGTAGCGCGCCAGGTTCTGGCTGACGGTCAGATATTGCGAGGTGGTCGTGGTCATTGGCGCAACAGCATGGGTTCGATCCTGATCCTTGCTCCGAATCGCTGCGGTCCCGTTAATTCCCTTGGGTCAACGGTCCGTCCGTCCCGTGCCGAGGCCCGCCTCCGAGATCAGATCCTCCGAGCGCGCCTCGCGACCGAGCCGCGTGGCAATTGCCCCGGCAAGCGAGGCAACCGAGTTGCTGCTCGTGAACTCCAAGAGAAGGGCGAGCTCGCGCCCTTCATCGTCGGCGCGCTTCGCTGACCGCCGCGCCGCGGCGTAGCTCCTGAACCTTGCCGGTTTATGCATGGCCTGCCCCTCGCATGGGATGATTCATTCGACCGCGGAATCAGTCTGCCATGCGCTCGGGAACGGGATGGGTGACGATTTGTGACGAATTGCGTCGATTTGCCGGATCACAAAGGCTGGAAGGCGGAGACGGCTTCCGAAGCCCATATCCGGACGCTCGAGGCAAGCGCTTCCCCCCGCGCGACCAGCAGGATTTCGAGCGGTGGCAGGGCGGGCAGATCCGCCTCGGCCGACCGCACGAGCCCCGCCGGCGCCAGGCCGTCGATCATCGGCGCGAATCCGAGGCCGGCTGAGACGGCGGCGCTGCGAACGGCGAAATCGGCGCTCGCGCAGACGATGACGAAGGGACGACCCGCTGCGCGCAAGGCGCCGGCCGCCGCCTCATGCAGCACCGATCCCCGCGGCGGAAGGACGAGCGGCGCCGGCTTCGGCGGCTTCGACGGCCGCTCGCCGCTACAGGCGTACCAGCCGATCCCGGCCCGCCAGCGGGCCGCCACTGGCTCCTCCGTCTCGGCGCCGACGAGGAAGGCGACGTCGAGCCCGTTGTGGCGATAGGCCAACGCCAGCGTCTCGGACTCGCCCGTGACGATCTCGAAACCCACCGCCGCGTCCGTCTCCTGGCGCAACCGGTCGAGCTGCGGCGTGAGGCGCAAGGCCAACTCGCCGGACATGCCGATCCGGAGCCGCACGCCGGGCGCTCTGCGTCGCTGGGCCTCGTCGAGCATCTCGTCGTGCTGCCGCAGGAGCCGCCGGCCGTAGTCGAAGCAGACCGATCCCACGGCCGTCAGTTCGAAGCGCGCCGCCTTCTCGAACAACGGCGCCTCGATGAGCTCCTCTAGGCGCTTCACCTGAAGGCTGATCGTCGGCTGTGATCGGCCGAGGTCTTCCGCCGCGCGGGTGAAGCCCCGCGCCTCCACGACCGCGACAAAGGCCCGGATGACGTCGATCGGGATGCTGCGAGTGGCCAAGCGTCCGAATCCTCCAAAGCCAAAGTTCACCGCGCTCATACACGGTTCGCCGCGGTTCCATAAGCGGGTTCAATACGATCATTCGCTTGCGAGCATAGCTAAGCTGCGCGCCGAAAGCGGGCGGGCCTGAACGTGCAGTAGATTTCCTACTCCTCGAGTCATCGGCATGACGCTGCGTCAGTCTTGCATGCGCTCACGGCGAGATCCGTCCAATCGATACTTGCATACTGTTTGACACGACGAGAGTCCGGGCAGCGTGATCAGCGCCTCTCTCTATCTGTCAGGCGCCTTACCTACGGTCAGTTCTTGACGGTTAACGAAGTTTGCAAACAAATAAAAGCAGCAGGTGATTCGCCCATCCCGGCGAAACCTTCACAGGGCGCATGCGATGCAAATCTTGGTGCTCGGCGACGACGGGCCTGACCTGGCCGCGATCAAGAACGCTGTGCGGCTCGGCCAGTTCGAGCTCTTGGCGGCGCAGACCCCATCTCTGCCCGCGCCCGCGAGCGGCGCCCGCTACCAGTTCGCCGGATGGACGCTCAGCGTTGCGACCCGCGACCTGTCCGGCGAAGGCGGACGGCGCGCCGAGCTGACATCCTCCGAATTCGATCTCTTGATCGCTTTTCTTCACCGGCCCGGCCAGGCGCTGTCTCGCGACGACCTGGTGCGCGTCTTGCGCGGGCGGGCGTGGGACTACCTCGACCGCTCGATCGACACGTTGGTGGCGAGGCTGCGCAAGAAGATCGACGCGACGAGCGGGCCGTCGCTCCTCCGTTCGGTGCGCGGCGTCGGCTACGTCTTCTGCGCCACAGTCGCGCGCGAAGACGGCGACCGCCATTGAGCCGCCGTCGGTCGGCCTAGCCAAGGAGCCCTCCCGAACGCGGGGCGAGCGGATTGTTTGCGAGCGCGGCAAGATCGGGCGCATCGATCCGGGGCGCCCGTGTCAGGGCCGCCCAGAGATCCTCGGCCTGCCGGGCGGACACCCGGTCCACGATCAGCACGACGCGGGTCGAGCGGTCGGCGTCCGGCCAGTCCGGCAGCGCCCGAGGCGGATGAAACACATGCTGGACCCCGTCGACCAGAATCGGAGTCTCGGGCCGGTCGGCGAGCGCGAACAGGCCCTTGAGGCGCAGGAGCCTCGGGCCGATGATCGCGCCGAGAACCGATAGGAACTGACCGAAGGCGACGGGGCTGATCGGCCGGTCGCTGCGGAAGACAAAGGTTCGCACCCCATGCTTCGGCTCAGTCGAGGCGAGGGCCGCCTCCGCCGGGAGCGCGCCGGCCATCATGGCGAGGAAATCCGCCGGTCCGAATTCCCCGGCCGCGCCGTCGAGAATCGGGGCGACCGGATTCAAGCCGCGCAGTGCAACGCTCAAATCCGCAAGACGCGCCCCCCGTTCCGCACGCGGCAAAAGGTCGCTCTTCATCACCACGAGACGGTCGGCGAGCGCGATCTGACGGCCACTTTCGGGTCGCGCCGCGGCGGTCGCCGCGCCGTTGACCGCGTCGACCACAGTGGTCACGCCGGCGAGCGAGAGCCGCGTCGCAAGAGTTTGATCAGCGAAAAGGGCATGAAGAATCGGCGCCGGCTCGGCGAGCCCGGTCGTCTCCAGCACGATCCGCGGATAGGGCGGCAGCAAGCCCGCATCGCGACGCTCGAGACCATCGCGCAAAGCGTCGAGGAGATCGCCGCGCATCTCGCAGCAGACGCAGCCGCCGCTGACGAGGATAGCGTCGCTGGCGAGGCGCTCGAACAGCAGATTATCGAGGCCGATCTCACCCCATTCGTTGACCAGAACGAGCGCGCCGCCGAGCTCGGGAGCGCGAAGAAGCCGGTTGATCAGGGTCGTCTTGCCAGCGCCGAGAAAGCCGGTCACGACATGAAAGGGGATCGTCTCGGTTCCGGTCATGGGCGCGAACTCGGTTGACGGCGGACAAGGACCGCCCTTATCGCTCATCGCGCCGAGATTGAACCTCTAAAGCAGCGAGCGCCGCCGTGACCGTCCGCCTCCACCGCGCCGACCTCCCCGACGACTGGACCTTTGGGGAGGCGGTCGCCATCGACACCGAAACGCTCGGCCTCGCCGTCGGACGCGACCGCCTGTGCGTGGTGCAGCTGTCGCGCGGCGACGGCGACGCGGAGGTCGTGCAGATTGCGCGCGGCCAGACCCGCGCCCCGAACCTCGAGAGGATGCTGGCTGACCCCAGCGTCGTCAAACTCTTCCACTTCGGCCGATTCGACATGGCGGTGCTCTGCCAGACGTTCGGCGTGATGGCCGGCCCCGTATATTGCACCAAGATCGCCTCCAAGCTCGCCCGCACCTATACCGACCGGCACGGGCTCAAGGACCTGGCGAAGGAGCTGCTCGGCGCCGAAATTTCCAAGCAGCAGCAATCCTCCGACTGGGGGGCCGAGGCGCTCACCGACGCCCAGCTCGCCTACGCCGCGTCCGACGTTCTCTATCTCCACGCATTGCGCGAGAAACTGGACGCCATACTCGAACGTGAGGGCCGCGACCCTCTCGCTCGCGCCGCTTTCGCCTATCTGCCGGAACGGGTGCGCCTCGATCTGGCGGGCTTCAGCGAGATGGACATCTTCTCGCACGGATATCCTTAGACTCCCTCGCCCCACACGCGGCGCGCCCGCTCGCCCCGCTTGCGGGGAGAGGCCGGGGTGAGGGGCGGCGCTGACGATGAAGGTTCGCGCCCACGCTAACGTCCAAACGTTGGCGCCGCCCCTCATCCGGCGCTTCGCGCCACCTTCTCCCCGCAAGCGGGGCGAAGAGACTGTCACGCGCGCCAAAGCCGCGGATCTGAGCCGCGCCGCCTCTCCGGTGGCGCGTAGGAGCCGAACTCGACGTCAGCGACGACGCCCAGGCGTTTGGGCGCCCAGCCGAGTTCGCTCCGGGTGCGATCCGCGCTGAGGCGCTTGTTGAGGCTCAGGCGCACGCCGCGCACGCCGCCGAGCGCGTCCATCCGTTCGAGCGACACGCTTTCCGTCCGGGCGCCCACGCCGAGCATCCGTCCGATCGCCAAACCAAGCTCGCGCTGGCTCGCCTCCTCGGCGACCGCGTGATAGACGCCGCCCGACCGGCCACGGGTAATGGCGAGGCGGTATAACTCCACCAGATCGTCGAGGTGGACATAGCCGTGCGTCGTCCCGCCGGAACCCCAGTGGGGGGCGACGCCGGTTGCGCGCGCAAGCTCGAGGTATTTCGGGACGTCGACACTGCCGCCGTAACCCCAGACGTTGCCGGGACGGATGACGACGCCTCGCACGCCTGCCGCCGCGAGCACGGCGCGCTCGGCCTCGACGCGCGCGCCGATCGCCTGCGCGTGCTCGTCGGCGAAGCGGGCGGCGACGCCGGCCGAGGCCGGGGCGAAAACCTCGCGCGGCAGGGGAAGCGCCGTGTCCTCGGGAAACGCCGGCTCGGCCCGCTCTCCTGCGGCGAAGACGCCAAACACCGCCGAACCGCTGGTGAAGACGAGCGCCTTGTCCTGCCCCTCCATCGCGGACGCCAGCGCCAGCACTGCGTTCCGATCCGCACTGAAGGCTGCGGCGTCGCCGAGGCCCCCGCCGGCGCTTGCGGTCACGACGACCATGTCAGGATCGACGGACTCGACGGCGCGGGAGAGGCTTTCGGGCTCGCGGAAGTCGCCGGGACAGGATGCGAGACCCGCGGCGCTGAGCCGCGCAGCGGCCGTATCCGAACGCGCCAGCCCGGTCACGGCATGGCCATCCTGCTTGAGCGCGCGCGCCACCGCCGAGCCGATGTATCCGGTGGCGCCAATGACGAGAATTTTCACGGCGGTCTCCTTGCGGCGGTGGCGGCCGCGCGGGACGAACGACCCCGTCAGCACAATGACTAGCGTCGTCGCCTCGACCCCAGCGCCTCTATCCGAGCGCCGCCTTCTGCAGCGCGACGAGACGCTCGACGCCGCTGCGCGCGAGGGCAAGCATCTTCAAAAGCTCGGGTTCACTGAACGGCGCGCCTTCGGCCGAGCCCTGGACCTCGACGAGGCCGCCCTTGCCGGTGATGACGAAATTGGCGTCGGTCTCGGCCGTCGAATCCTCGGCGTAGTCGAGATCGATCACCGCTTGGCCGCCGACGACGCCGCAGGAGACGGCGGCGACATGGTCCTTGAGCACGCTCTCCTTGAGGATCGAGCGCTGCACCATCCATTGGATGCAGTCGCGCAGCGCAATCCACGCGCCGGTGATCGATGCCGTGCGGGTGCCCCCGTCGGCCTGCAGCACGTCGCAGTCGATGGTGATCTGCCGCTCGCCGAGTTTCGGCAGATCGACGACGGCGCGCAGCGACCGTCCGATCAGCCGCTGGATTTCCTGGGTGCGGCCGGAAACCCGGCCGGTCGAGGATTCGCGTTTGGAGCGGGTCAAGGTCGCGCGCGGCAGCATGGCGTATTCCGCCGTCACCCAGCCCCGGCCCTGGCCGCGCAGCCACGGCGGCGGCTTCTCCTCGAGCGACGCCGCGCACAAGACATGGGTCTCGCCGAAGCGTACAAGGCACGACCCCTCGGCGTAGCGGGCCACCCCGCGTTCGAAGCTCACCTTGCGCATTTCATCCGCGGCGCGTTGGGAAGGACGCATGTCAACCGCCTTTTTTATCTCTGTCCGGCCGCTTTAGCGGCAGATGGGCGGCTGCGCAACGCGCTCCGTTCTCCCTTCTCCGCGAAGCGACCGAACGGGAGAAGGGGACGCCGCGGCGTTGACCCGGCCCGCCCGCCTCACTAGGGTCCGCCGCCTTAAAATCACGGAACCCGCGGACATGCCCGCCGACCCTTCGCTCGACCCGACCCGGTCCTTTCAGGGGCTGATCCTGACGCTGCAGGACTATTGGGCTCGGCAAGGCTGCGTCATCCTGCAGCCTTACGACATGGAGGTGGGCGCGGGAACTTTCCATCCGGCGACCACGCTGCGCTCGCTCGGCCCCAAGCCCTGGCGCGCGGCTTATGTCCAGCCGTCACGCCGCCCGAAGGACGGGCGCTACGGCGAGAACCCCAACCGGCTTCAGCATTACTACCAGTACCAGGTGATCCTGAAACCATCGCCCGAGACCCTGCAGGAACTCTATCTCGATTCGCTCATCGCCATCGGGATCGACATGAGCCTGCACGACGTGCGCTTCGTCGAGGACGACTGGGAGAGTCCGACGCTCGGCGCTTGGGGCCTCGGATGGGAATGCTGGTGCGACGGGATGGAGGTGTCGCAGTTCACCTATTTCCAGCAGGTGGCGGGCTTCGAATGCGCGCCGGTCTCCGGCGAGCTGACCTACGGCCTCGAGCGCCTCGCCATGTATGTGCAGGGCGTCGAGAACGTCTACGACCTCAATTTCAACGGCCGCGACGGCGAAGCGCGGGTGACCTATGGAGACGTGTTCAAGCAGGCCGAGCAGGAATATTCCCGCTTCAATTTCGAGCACGCTGACACGTCGATCCTGTTCCAGCACTTCAAGGACGCGGAGACCGAGTGCCGGTCGCTGCTCGAGCGGGGCGCCGACGGCGAGCGGCGCCATCTCATGGCCCTGCCCGCCTACGACCAGTGCATCAAGGCGAGCCACGCCTTCAACCTGCTCGACGCCCGTGGGGTGATCTCGGTCACCGAGCGGCAGGCCTACATTTTGCGCGTGCGCGAGCTCGCCAAGGCCTGCGGCGCCGCCTGGCTCAAGACCGCGGGGGGCGGGGCGTGACACGTATAGAGCTCCCTCCGGCGAGACAGCGCATCCTCCCCCTTGGGCTATGGCATTCACAGATCTCAATCGCCGCGCGGACCCTTCCCCAGCTTGCTGGGGAAGGTGGCGCGAAGCGCCGGATGGGGTGTGGCCCACCGCTTCGGCCCAAGTCGGATTTGCACGACCGTCATCGCGAACCTTGGCCGGACCATACCTGCTTTCCGCACCCCATCCGGCCTTCGGCCACCTTCCCCGCTTCGCGGAGAAGGGGAAACCCGTCATCGCGATGACCCCATGAAGCATCGCGAACTGAGCCCGCGCTTATTCGGACCTTTCCATGCCCGACCTGCTTCTCGAACTCTTTTCCGAAGAGATCCCCGCCCGCATGCAGCGGCAGGCGGCGGAGGACCTGAAGCGGCTCGTCACCAACGCGCTGGTCGAGCGCGACCTCACCTACGAGGGGGCGCAGACCTTCGTCACGCCGCAACGGCTCGCGCTGCACATCGTCGGGCTCCCCTCGGCTCAAGCCACGTCGCGCGAGGAGCGCAAGGGCCCGCGCGTCGGCGCGCCGGACGCCGCGATTCTGGGATTCCTGAAGAGCGCCGGCCTTGCCCGCATCGAGGACGCGACGGTTGAGAAGGACCCGAAGAAGGGCGCGTTCTACGTCGCCGTGATCGAGAAGCCGGGCCGTTCGACGAGCGAGGCGCTGGCCGAGATCGTCCCGGCCGTCGTGCGCGCGTTCCCCTGGCCAAAGTCGATGCGCTGGGGCAAGGCCTCGGTCCGGTCCGACGCCTTGCGCTGGGTGCGCCCGTTGCGCGGAATCCTCTGCACCCTCGCCACCCCCAATGACGCGACCGAGATCGTGCCCTTCGCTGTCGACGGCGTCGCATCCGGCGACGTCACCTGGGGCCACCGCTTCATGGCGCCGCAACCGATCTCCGTCCGGCGCTTCGACGACTATGTCGAGGCCCTGCAGAAGGCCAGGGTCGTGCTGGCCGCCGACCGGCGCAAGGCGATCATCCGCGAGGACGCCAAGACCCTCGCCTTCGCGCAGGGGCTAACGCTTGTCGAAGACGAGGGCCTCATCGAAGAGGTCGCCGGGCTCGTCGAGTGGCCGGTCGTGCTGATGGGCGAATTCGAGCAGGACTATCTCGACATTCCGCCCGAGGTCGTGCGCGCCACCATCCGCGCCAACCAGAAATGCTTCGTGCTGAGAGGGCCCGACGGCCGTCTCGCCAACCGTTTCATCCTCGTTTCGAACCTGATCGCCCGCGACGGCGGCGCTGCGATCGCCGCCGGCAATGCCCGCGTCGTGCGCGCGCGCCTCTCCGACGCCCGCCACTTCTGGCTCACCGACCTCAAAGACCTGCCCGACTTCAAGGACAAGGCCGAAAAGCCGCTCGACCAGCGCCTCGCCAAGCTCGAGGCGCTCGGGATCGTCTTCCATGAAAAGCTCGGCACGCAGGCCGAACGGATCGAGCGCATCGAAGAGCTCGCTCGGGAGATCGCCCCACAGGTCGGCGCCGACGCGGAGCTTGCGGCGCGCGCCGCGCGGCTCGCCAAAGCCGATCTCGTCACCGAAATGGTCGGCGAGTTCCCCGAGTTGCAGGGGCTGATGGGCCGCTACTATGCGACCCGTCAGGGCGAGGAGGCGAGCGTCGCCGCGGCAATCGAAGACCACTACAAGCCGCAGGGGCCGACCGACCGGATTCCGATGAGCCCGGTGTCGATCGCGGTCGCGCTCGCCGACAAGCTCGACACGCTCGGCGGTTTCTGGGCGATCGACGAGAAACCGACCGGCAGCAAGGACCCGTTTGCGCTGAGGCGCGCGGCGCTTGGCGTCATCCGCATCGTGCTGGAGAACGGACTGCGCCTGCCGCTGACCTTGCCGCTCAGCGCCGCCATCTGGGGCGCGCTGCTCGACGCCGAGTTCGCCCGCGAGGACGAGGCCGGCGCGGTCGTCCACTCGCTGGAGAAGCGCGGCTTCCCGAAGGGCCCGGAGCTCGACGCCATCGTCGGCGCCGTCTCGCGCGCGACCCGGAGGGCGCAGGTTCCCGACGACGCTCGGCTCGCCGGCATCACCCACAGCCTCCTCGACTTCTTCGCCGACCGGCTGAAGGTCTATCTGCGCGACAAGGGCGCCCGGCACGACCTGATCGACGCCGTCTACGCCCTGCCTGGCCAAGACGACCTCCTGACGGTCGTCTGGCGGGTCGAGGCGCTCGGGCGGCTGCTCGACGCCGAGGACGGCAAAAACCTGCTCGCGGGCTACCGCCGCGCGGCCAACATCCTGCGCGCCGAGGAAAGACGTGACGGCGCCGGCGCCTTCGCCGGACCGCACGATCCGGCGAAGCTCGCCCTGCCCGCGGAGCGCGAGCTTGCCGATGCTCTGGCCGCCGCCGGCGCGGGCGCGCGCGAGCGGGCGGGCCGCGAGGACTTTGCGGGCGCCATGCGGGCGCTCGCCGCGTTGCGAGCGCCGGTCGACGGCTTTTTCCTCGACGTCACCGTCAACGCCGACGATCCGGCGCTGCGACTCAACCGGCTGCGCCTGCTCGGCGAATTGCGCGACGCGGTTCACGCAGTGGCCGATTTCTCGAAGGTCGCGGGGTAAGAGCACGGAAGCCCCTCTCCCACCGGGAGAGGGACGCCGCGAAGCGGCAGGGTGAGGGGAAATTGCGCGCCCAATACTGTCGCGCGACGAATCGCGCGCCGCCCTTCATCCGACCGCCTACACGGGACGCCTTCCCGCGCGGCGGAGGCAATTCTGGCGCGCTTTACAACCGGGCGCACCCGCTCTTGCTTCCCGTTTTCGCCCGCCTGTTCTTTCCCTGATCCGCTGCGAAAACGCGAAAAAATTCCCTGTTCCGGTCGCTTGAAATTCCCTGTTCCGCGCCCGCTTAAGCCCACAACCGGCGGGTGGTAAACCCCGCAACGCCATGACATTGCAAGGCTTCCTGGAACGGAGCGCAGACCACGGCGCAAAAAATTCCCTGCTAGCAGGGAAACCGGACCGTCGACGGCGAACCCTGATCTAGTCGTCCGGGGTGAGCTTTTTCAGATCGTCGCCTGTGAGCGTCGACCTCAGGATGCCTTGCCAGACGGCCTTCACCTGCGACGCCGGGATTTCGTCGTCATCGGGCCGCAGCTTGAAGACGAGATCGTAAGGGTTGGTGATGTTCCGGCTGGTCGACGTCCAGCCGAGGACCGTGAACGAGGTCAACGCCGGATCGACCGTCGCCGCCGCCGTCGTGACCTGGATGTTGGACGACTTCTTGGTGCCGGCTTGGACCGCCGCGACGGCGGGCTGCAGCCGTTCCGCGTCGCCCTGAAGCGTGAAGCTCACGACGTCGTTGGGCAGGTTCTTCGCGGAGCCGGCGAGGTTGTACGCGATCGCCTGTTTCATGATCATGGCCCGGAAACCGACATGCTGGTCGTTGCCGGTGACCGTGCCGGAAATCGCCTGTTTCTGCTTCATGGTCATCTCCTGGGTCCCACGAGCCTACTCAGGATGTGACGGCGCTGACAAGATCTTACAGCTCTTGCACGCTGCGCCGATTTGGGGGGCCTCCGGCTGGGCAAACCTTCTCGACTTCGACGGCGAAAAGAACCAAAAGGCAGGGCGATGCGCGGTCACGGCGCCAGTTCAATTGTAGCCGTCAACAACCCTGCCGGATCGGCGCTTTGACCGACACGGATTTCGAACCGCCCCGGTTCGAGCGCCGGCTCGAGATTCTGGCCAACAAACGCCAAGTCCTGCGCGGGCAGCCGCCACGTCGCCTGGCTCCTCTCGTTGGCCGCCAGGGTAAGCTTTCGAATGCCCTTTAGCTCCAAAACGGGGCGGGCGACGCTCGCGACACTGTCCCGTATAAACAGAAACAGCGTCACCGCGCCTGCGATCCCACTGTCATTGCGAACCTCGATGGAGACATGGATCGTCCCCCCGCCGGACACCTGGGTCGGCTCGCAGCGGAGGTCGGACAAAACGAAGCGACTGTACGACAAGCCGTGGCCGAACGGGAATTGTGGCGTCGCTGGCGCATCGAGATACGAGCTTGAATAATGGACTCCGGGCTCTGTGGGCCGGCCGGTCGCGCGCTGACTGTAAAAGAGGGGCGTCTGTCCGACTGAGCGGAGCCAACTCAAGGGCAGTCGGGCGGAAGGGTTGTACGCGCCCGTCAGCACGTCGGCGATCGCGTGGCCCGCCTCGACGCCGAGGAACCACGTCGCCAGCACGGCGTCCGCGCTTTCGAAAAGCCACGGCAGCGCGAGCGGACGGCCTGAGCAGAGCAAGACAATCACCGGCTTGCCGATGTCGAGGACAGCCTCGGCGAACGCACGCTGGCGACCGGGCAGCCCCAGGTCCGTACGGCTGGCCGCCTCGCCGCTCATCGCGGCGGCTTCGCCGAGACACAGCACGATGATTTCGGCCCGCGCACAGACGTCGATCGCGGCTGCGACGCCCGTTTCACTCTCTCCTTCGATGTCGACGCCCGCCGCGTAATCGATCCGGCAGTCGGGCAGAGTCGCCTTCAGCCCTTCGAGGATGGACACGACGTCCGCGGCCCGGCCCGCCGACGCCCAGGATCCCAACATTTCCCCTTTCGCCGCCGCCAGGGGTCCGACGACGGCGATACGCCTCGTCTCCGAGGAGAGCGGCAAGACAGGGCGGCGGTGGGTCAGGAGGACGATCGCGCGCCGTGCAGCCTCCCTCGCCAGCGCGCGTCGGGACACGCCCCCCCTATCGTTTGCTGACGCCGACCTGCGCCGGAGCGGGTCGTCGAACAGGCCGAGCCGCTGCTTGAGCTTGAGCACCCGGCGCACGCTGGCCTCGATGTTAGCCAACGTGACCAGTCCCCGTTTCAGCGCTTCCGGCAGACCCTGCGCATAAGCGTTGCTCGTCATGTCAATGTCCACGCCGGCGTTGAGCGCGAGCGCGGCGGCTTCGGGGAGGTCGCCAGCCACGCCGTGATTGAGCAATTCCGCAATGGCGTTGTAGTCGCTGACAACCACACCCTCGAACCCGGCCCGTTCGCGGAGCCAACCCTTCAGCAACCGCGCATTGGCCGTCATCGGGACGCCGGCGATGTCGATGAAGGCGGGCATGACCGCCGCGGTCCCCGCCGCAACCGCGGCCGAGAAGGGCGGAAGGTAGACTTCGCGCAGCGTCCTCTCGGAGACATCGGCCGACGCGTATTCGCGGCCGGCGTTGACGGCGCCATAGGCGCAGAGGTGTTTGGCGGTCGCAGCGAGGCTATCCGCGGCGGCGAGGTCCTTCCCCTGGAAGCCGCGCGTCTTGGCGGCGGCCAGGGCGGAGGCGACCCATGGATCCTCGCCCGGGCTCTCGACAATGCGACCCCAGCGGGCGTCGCGCGAAACGTCGATCATCGGCGCGAACGTCAGGGCGACTCCATCGGCTGCAGCCTCCTCCGCCGCGGCTCGCGCCGTCCTCTCCCAAAGCTCGGGATCGAACGCGCAAGTTTCAGCGAGGGGAACCGGAAAAATCGTGCGGTGCCCGTGGATCACGTCGAGCCCGAGCAGGAGGGGAACGCCGAGTCGCGATTCTTCGACCGCGATCCGCTGGACCTCCCTGACGTCGTCGGCGCCCCAAAGGTTGAGCAGGCTGCCGATCGTTCCCGCCCGAATCCCTTCGTGGGTTGCGTGCGACCCGCTCGGCCCGGTTACAACGCTCGTCGATGCGACCATGTTAAGCTGGCCGATCTTCTCGGCAGTCGTCATCTCTGCGATCAGCGCCTCGATGCGGTCCATGCGTCCACCTCGCTCCCCGAGGGATAGGGTCGCCCGGATTTGGGGCCCGACTTTGATCAAGGATACGCTCCATAAGGCAGCGGCGCCGAGTCCGGGAGGGAAGCGTTCGATGGACCAATCCAGCAGAGCCGGAAGCGCGCCCGACGCCGCCGCAGGCGCAATCGTCGACGGCGTCTACGGGCAGGTCATGGGGATGTTCTCGGCGCTGTGGGCGTCGCGAGAACGCAACAAGATCGTCTTACTCGGCGGCGGCCTGATCGCGATCGTGGGCGCGACCGCCTATTCCCAGGTCCGCCTTAACGCCTGGAATCAACCTTTCTACAACGCTTTGTCGCGCAAGGACCTTCCCGAATTCGTCGAGCAGCTCGGCGTATTCGCCATATTGGCGGGCGTATTGCTGGTGTTGAACGTCCTGCAGATGCGGCTGAACCAGATGACCAAGGTCATCCTGCGTCAGGGCCTCGTCGACGACCTCATGACCCAGTGGATGGCGCCCCACCGGGCGTTCCGACTGTCCAGCGCCGGCGAGACCGGGACCAATCCAGACCAGCGCATCCAGCAGGACGCGGGGCACCTGACGGAGCTGACGACGGATCTCGGCATCGGCCTTCTGCAGTCGGGCCTTCTGCTCCTCAGCTTCATCGGTGTGCTGTGGATCCTGTCCGACCGCATGGTCCTGACGTTTGACGGACGCGCCTTCGAGCTGCCGGGATACATGGTCTGGTGCGCGCTCCTCTATGCCGGAGCGGCTTCGTTTCTGAGCTGGCGAGTCGGCCGGCCGCTGATCCAGCTCAACGCCGAACATTACGCGCGCGAAGCGGAATTCCGAGCCGGGATCGTGCGGGTGAATGAGGCGATCGACGGGATAACGCTATACGGGGGCGAGGCTGACGAAAGACAGCGGCTCGGCGCGGTCTTCGATACGGTCCTCGACGTCTCGCGGCGCATTGTCGGCGCGGTGACGCGGCTGACCTGGGTCACTGCCGGCTATGGCTGGTTCACGATCGCCGCGCCGATCCTCGTGGCCGCCCCCGCTTACTTTCGAAGCAATATGAGCTTCGGCGAGCTGATGATGATTGTCGGCGCCTTCAATCAGGTGCAGCAGGCGCTCCGGTGGTTTGTCGACAATTTCTCCAGCATTGCGGACTGGCGGGCGACCCTGTTGCGCGTGGCGAGTTTCCGCCAGACGATCCTGGCGATGGACGAACTCGGCAGTGCGGCCAGCCGCATCGAATTCGAGGAGGTTGAAGGGGAAGAGATCCTCCTCGACAATCTGCGCGTGGCCGCGCCGGACTTCTGCGTCAAACTGAATGAACAGAGCGTGGAGCTGAAACCCGAGGAGCGCGTGCTCGTCGCCGGCGACACCGGCGAGGGCAGAGCGTTTTTCTTTCAAGCGATTGGCGGGCTGTGGCCTTGGGGCAGCGGCCGGATCACGCAGCCGACGCGTCGGCTCACCATGTTCGTTCCCCTTCGGGCGTACGTGGCGCCCGGCCCCCTGCGCGATGCGGTCGCCTACCCGTATTCACGCGACAAATTCGAGGTCGAGGCCATTGACAACGCGATCGCCTCCGTCGGGCTCGGGCATCTGACTCCGCCATCGGAAGGACCCGAGCGATGGGACCGGTGGCTGACCGATGAAGAGAAGCAGCGCCAGGCCTTCGCCCGAATAATCCTGCAGAAGCCGAAATGGGTGGTGATCCACGAGGCCCTCGACATTCTCGATCCGGAATGGCGGCGGCGGATCGCAACAATGCTGGCGGGTGAAATGGCTGGCGTCGGCATAGTCAATGTTGGTCGCGATCGAATAGAGTCTAATGTGTTCACCCGCACCCTCCAGCTTGTGATCGATCCGCATGGTCCGACCCTCGCGGGCGCAGGCCCATCGGACAGTCCTGGCGCCTCCAAGTCTTCGCCAGAAACCGTCCCCACCAAGGGTTAACGACGATGCCTGCTTCCACAAGAGCCAAAGCCCATCGCAAGCCGCCGCTCCGAGAACGTCTCCCGGATGAGGCGCTGATCGATCTCGTGCAGCGTCAGGTGTTCCAGTACTTCTGGGAGGGCGCACATCCCGGAAGCGGGCTTGCGCGCGACCATGTCGGGCGCCTGAAGGATCCTTCGGACGACGTTGTCGCGATCGGCGGTTCCGGCTTCGGCGTCATGGCTTTGATCGTGGCCTGTGAGCGACGATGGGTCACGCGAAATCAAGCGGTCACTCAACTCTCGATGATGCTCGACACCCTGGAGCGGGCGACCTGCTATCACGGTCTTTACCCCCACTTCATGCATGGGGACACGGGAGCGACGTTGCCCTTCAGCCGCAAGGATGACGGCGCAGACCTCGTCGAATCGGCGTTCTTGTTCCAGGGCCTCTTGTGCGCCCGCGCCTATTTCGACGGGGACGCTGCTGACGAGAAGCGTGTTCGTGATCGCATCGCCTATTTGTGGTCGGAGGCGGAATGGGACTGGTACACGCAGGGCGGCAGAATCGCACTCACCTGGCACTGGAGTCCGACCAATGGCTTCGCGCTCAACCATCCGGTCCGTGGCTGGAACGAATGCTTGATCGCGTACATTCTAGCGGCTTCGGCGCCGCGCTATTCCGTTCCGGCGGAGGTCTATCACGAGGGCTGGGCGCAGGGTCGGGCGTTCGTCAACCGGCGGATGTTCGAGGGCGTCGAGCTCCCGCTCGGGCCTGATTGGGGAGGGCCGCTCTTCTTCACCCACTATTCCTTCTGCGGCGTCGATCCACGCGGATTGAGCGACAATCACGCTGACTACTGGGCGCAGAACGTCGCCCATACGCGGATCAACCACGCCTACTGTCTTCGGAACCCGCACGGCTACAAAGGATATGGACCCGATTGCTGGGGCCTGACCGCTGGAGAATCTGTGCGCGGCTATGCGGGGCATGCTCCCGACAACGACCTCGGCGTCATCACGCCGAGCGCGGCGCTGGCGAGCTTCGCCTACGCGCCCGATGCGGCGATGGCGGCGCTCCGCCATTTCTATGAGGACCTCGGCGATTGGATCTGGGGGCGCTACGGCTTCGTCGACGGGTTCAGCGAACAGTACGACTGGCGCGCCGAAAGATATCTGGCGATCAGCCAGGGGCCGATCGTCGTGATGATCGAGAACTATCGCAGCGGGCTCATCTGGAACCTGTTCATGGGGATCCCGGAGATTCAGGCTGGCATGAAGACGCTCGGCTTCCGCAGTCCGCACTTCAAATGACGTGCGGCCGATGACCGAACTCGACGCATGGATCGAGGAGGAGGCGAGCGTCTCGGCGCGCGAGATGCTGCGCGCAATCTCCGCGACCGACGCCATCAAGGAGCGCCCCGGATTTGGCCAGCGCGTCGTTCCTCTGCCAGGCTCGGTGCTCGCCTCGCCGGTTCTTGCGGCCTACGACTCCGATCCCGACTATTTCTTCCATTGGTTCCGCGACGCCGCCATTGTCATCGACGCGCTGCGCGTCGCGTTTGTCGAAGGGTGGCTGAAATCGGAGGCGCTTGACCGATTTCGCGAGTTCGTGGGCTTCAACCAGTCCCTGAGCCGGCTGGACGGACGGGAATTTCTCGCCCAACGCAATTTCAGGGACAAGGTCCAGCCGTCCTTCGTCCAATATCTGCGCTCTGACGCCGAAATCGCCGCCGTTAGGGAGGACGCCGTGCAGGCGGAGGTCCGCATGAATGCGGATGGGACGCTGGATTTCACCCGCTGGTCCCGCCCGCAGAATGATGGGCCGCCGCTTCGCGCCCTTGCCCTGCTGCGATGGCGCGTTCAGCCAGGCCTGAATGCAGACCTACGCGAGGCGGTGCGGGAGCTCATTGTCGCCGACATCGACTTCACGCTCGCGCGCGTGGACCAGCCGAACTTCGATATCTGGGAGGAAGAGCGCGGCTTTCACTATTTCACCCAGCTCGTTCAGGCCGAGGCGCTAGGGCGCGGCGGGGAATGGCTTGCGGAAGCAGGAGACGCCGCACGCGCTCACGCCTGCCGCGCCGCCGCTCACGAGATCGCTTCGCGCCTGGACGCGCTCTGGGACCCGAAATCCGGCTGCTACCGTTCGCGAACCCGCATCGCAAACGGCGATCCTCGGAAGACGCTGGACATCGCGGTCATCCTCGCCACGCTGCACGCCCGGCGCGCGTCGGGGACGCACAGCGTGCTCGACCCCAGGGCGCAGGCGACCCTCGCGGTCTTGGAGGACCTGTTCGACGCAGAATACGACATCAATCGCCGCCGGCCAGCCGGACAGGGGCCCGCGGTGGGCCGCTATTCCGACGACGCCTACTACAGCGGCGGCGCCTACTATTTCTCGACGCTGGCCGCGGCAGAGTTCTATTTCAAGCTCGCCGCAGCGCTTCACGCCGGCGCCGAATTTCCTGCAACAGACGAGAACGCGCTCTTTCGCGCCCGCCTCGGGATCGGACTTGAAGGAGCCAAAGGCGCAACGCCGGCTGACGCCGCATTCGCGCGCGGCGAAGCCTTCATGCGCACCGTGCGCGCCTTCACGCCCGCGAGCGGCGAACTCTCCGAGCAGTTCGACAGGACGACGGGCGCGCAGACCTCCGCCAAGCGCTTGGCGTGGAGTTACGCCGCCTTCATCACCGCCGCCGCGAGCCGGAGGGAGGCTTGCGTCGCCATGCGAGCTTCACGCCCTTATGGGACGGGGGCAGGCACGGCGTGACCACGCGCTTGCCGAAGCTGCGGCGCATGCCGAACATGTGCCGGATCAGGATGTTCACGTAGAGGCCTGGGCCGCTCGAATAGACCCGCCAGCCGCCGTCGACAGTGATCGAACCAGCCTTGACGCGTTCCCACTCCGCGCCCGCCTGGTATCGGTCGTGAAACGCGGCGTCGCTGCTGCTGAAATAGGCGTTGCGCTGCCGCAGAGACGCATGGCTCAATCGGTCCGTGACGGCGATCGGATTGGCGACCATGAGCGCCTCCCACAACGCCTCGGCCTCGCCGAGATCGCTCATCGCCTCGCCATAGCGCAGGTGCGAATGCGTATACATGAGCCCGATCTCGCGGCCGAAGAACGCTGCCGATTCGGCTCGGCGGAAGGTCGTCTCCGGGCCGCCATGATAGGCGATTGGCTTCTCCATCAGCCGGGCGCCGTCCGGGAACAGGAGATGTTTGCGGATGAGGGCGACGCAACGGCGCGCCTCCTGCTTCGTGAATATCCCCACAATGACACCTTGCGTCATCGGCAGCAGAGAAAAGGACAGTCCCGTTTGCGTGTCGCTTGGGTGCAGCAGTAGCTCCGGCGGACCGCCCTGCGGCGAGAAGACGCCATACCCGGCCACCACGCCGTTTCGAACCAGAAGTCCGTTGAGGTCCTTGCGCATCGCGACGGCGGTCGAGTCGAAATCCTTCGCCCGCCTCGTGCGCCCGGCGCGGCGCAGGATTTCCGCGTATCGGCGCAGCTGCTCATAGAGCAGCTCGACCGTCCAGCTGCTGACCATCCAGTCGCGCTTGGTTGGATCGACCGGCTGAAGCGAATCGTTCCAGTCGCCGGCGCCATAGCGAATGAGATGCGTGCCCGGCACGAAACGCTCGACGACCGTCGCAAACAGCTTGTCGACATGGACTGCGACGGCGTCGGCGTGATCCGTTCGGCTGAAGTCGTCCTCGCGCCGCCATGCGATCGGTTCATCGAGAAAAGCGAGATCGCCGGTCGCCTCGACATAGTCGCACAGAGCCTTCAGCGGCCAGACAATGATGTCGCCATGCGAATCCCTGTCCTGCACATCCGAATAAGGCTCCAGCATGAACCATTGCGGCCAGTCGCCCCCCTTCTCGTATTGCTGGGCGAACACGATACGCAGGATCGTCTTTGCCGCTGCGTCGTGCTCGAGCGTTAGAAGGAGTTCCAGCGGCCCCTGACAGACGTCGCGCGTGCCCCAGGCGCCACCCGTGTATTGTTCAAGCCCGTGCGGGACGGTCAGGTGAATCATCGCATCATGCGCGAGCCACGGAAAAATCGTGTCGAGCGCCTCGGCGTCCGGGTCCTCGCGCCTGCTTTCAATGCGGATGTCGCGGGTGAGCTTGCGCCAGAAGCGATCGGCGGGCGCAAGCATCGCTGCATCGTCGATCGGCTTGGCGTATTTCGACGCCAGCGCCCGAGCCAAGGCGCCGCTGGTCATCGAGCCGACGACGGCGAAAACGAATTCGTTTATCGGCTTTGTGCGGATTGCAGCGTAGCCGCCGCTGCGCCGCCTGCCGTCGAGATAGAGGAGTTCATCGCCGCCGAGCGCCTCGACCCTCCGAGGCGTGCTGGTGACGAGATAGTAGGCGGCGTTCGGATATCGACGGCCCCACCGGTCGTCCGGATCGGGCCGGAAGACGAAGCGCTTGTGGCGCGCGTCGATCTCCATTCGGCCCGCATGGGCGAATTCGTGCTCGCCGAGAACGAGCTGTCCGAAGACGAGCAGACGACAGGGCTTGCCTTCAACGGTCACGCGCCATTGCATCGCGGGCTCGTCGCCGGCGGTCAGCGCCGAGACCAGAATTGTCCGCTTCCCCAACCGATAGATCCAGCGGCAGTCGTTGAGACCGATCTCGAAGGCCGATGGGACCGTCAGCGCGCGCCAGCCCTCCTCCATCTCGACCAGCATGCGCAGCCCGCTGGCGCGGGTGATGTTGTAGGGGTCGCGTGAGACTGAGAAGAGCTTGTGGAAGGACGTGTTGCCGATGGTGAGCTGGGCGCCGAACACGCCGTGCATCCAGCATGTCGCACAGAGAAGATCGTCGCCGAGCGCCATCGAATCGCCGCTTCGCAACAAGGCGCCATGGCGCCGCGCAACAAGGCGCTCCTTGTCCCGGAATACGACATGACGGCGGCTTCGACCCGACGTGAACAATGAGAGAAGCTCACCCTCGACGTGCTCGATGTGCATGCGCCTGCGGTAGCGAACGGCGATCGCCTTTGGGTCCAGCGCGTCGGCGACGGCGGCCGGCGCGTCGTGCAGCAAACTCCGAGTCGGGTCGGAGAGAGCGATGGGACGCGGGTCGTAGTCGCCGGCGGCCCGTTCGACCGTGTCGACGACGGAGAGGTCCGCGTCTGACGAGGCCAAGGGATGATCGGGCTCGAAAGCTCCGAAAAAGGTCCAGCTTGCCGAGGCCCCGGGCGCGAGCGTCGCCGACGGGGATTGCAGCGCGGCGCAGGCGGTCTCGAACTGCAGACGCAGCGACGGCAGGTTCTCGCCGAAGGCGAGCGTCAACCCGTCAGCATCGCGGGCGCCGGGGCCCATCAGTTGGCGGAAATCGGTGGCGAAGCCGGTCGCGCCTTCGAGGCAGCCATGGGCAGTCCAAGGGAAGGCGCCGCCCTGCGACAGATTCTGCCGGCTCATCACCACGCAGCCAGCGCGCGGATGAACCGCCGGGTGATGATCCATATACTGGCAGGCGTAGGCTTCGTTGTTCATCAGGAAGTTCGGATCGCCGAGGCCGAGATCCTGAACGAGGACGGTGTCGCACGACAGTTCGCTGACGCGCTGGTTGACGATCGCCACCCGCCACAGCCAGACGTTCGAGTCGGGAGGCAGCCACAGCGTCACTTTGTGGCTGACACCGTCGCGTGCCCCTTCCCAAGCAACCCGGTCCGCAGCCACGCCGGATCGGAGCTCGACGCCCGGGCCGATGATCGACCTGACGGAGGGCTCGCCGACGCCGATGCGCAGAAACAGCCGCGCCATGCCGTCGGCGACGGGAGAGGCGAGGGTCTGGTTGATCAGGATCCGGCGGTCGCCCGCCGCGTGCTCGATCGCGAAAATCGTCCCGGTCGGCAGAAGGCTGACCGAGAGGCCAGCCTTGTTGGCGACGCGCGCCAGGCCGAGATCGCTGCGGCGCGGCGTCGATAAGGTTTCTGGCGGGGAAGGCGACATGGCCGCTCACTGTGATTTGGGCGGACTTTCCTCGATCCACGAGGAGGCGCCAAGTCCTGTGCCTTCAACGCGTCTACCCTGTGCGGCGATTGGAACCTCGTAGGCTCCAGAGTTCCGGGCAGGGAGATTTGCTCTGACTGACTGCGCCAGGTGGGGATCGGTCACGCGAACGCTTCATTGTGGCCCCCTGGGGAGAGAATATGTTCGTCTTTTCAAAGACGAGGCGCCGGAGCCCATCGGGCGGCGCAAGGATGGGTCGCCAGTTGGACGAGAGGTTCTGCCGGGACGGGCAGTCGCCCCGCTTCGTGCGCGGATTTCTTGGCGATTATGCACTTGACAATACCGACGCTTTGGTCCAGATTATGACCATGGCCGAGCAGCATACGATCATCCCCAGCGGCAGCAATCCTCAAGGCGAGTTGACCCTCGTGCAAATCGCCCAGCGGTTCTCGACGGAGGAAGCCGCGCGTGAATATTTCGAGAAACTGCGCTGGCCGAGCGGTCCTGTTTGCCCTCATTGTGGCAACGCCGATCAGGACCGGATTTATAAGGTCACGCCAAATCCTGAGAAGAAAATCCGCGCTGGCCTCTACAAGTGTGCCGAATGCCTTCAGGGGTTCACGGTTACGGTAGGAACGGTTTGCGAAGATTCGCACATCCCGCTCGCTAAGTGGCTGATTGGCTTCTACATGATGTGCGCCAGCAAGACGCAGGTGAGCGCGCTCCAATTGCAGCGTCAGCTTGAAATCGGCTCCTATCGCTCGGCGTGGTTCATGTGCCGTCGCATCCGCTTCGCTCTGCAAGACATTTTCCAGGCCGACAAGCTTGACGGAATCGTCGCAGCAGATGAGACCTACGTCAGAGGAAAGAAGCGCGGCATGGGGCGGGCATACAAGGGCAACAAGACGGCTGTCGTCTCGCTTATCGAGCGCGACGGTCGCGTGCGCTCCCGTCTCGCTCCCAAAGTCACCGGCGATGCGCTGGGCAGGCGGCTTAAGGAGCACGTCGCCGAGACAGCACGCTTCAACACCGACGAGTCGGCCGTCTACACGAAGATCGGCAACAGCTTCGCGTCGCACGACACCGTGAACCACAGTGAAGAGGAATACGCGCGCCGCGAAACCTCCGGCCGGCAGGTGACGACGAACACGGCGGAAGGCTTTTTCGGCAGCTCCAAGCGTTCGCTTGACGGCACGCACCATCACGTAAGCGGCAAGCACCTGCCGCTCTATCTCGCCGAACTAGACTACAAGTACAACACGCGTGAGGAGACAGACGGGGCTCGCACGGCGCTCGGCATCCCGAAGATCGTCGGCAAGCGGTTGATGCTACGTCGTCCAACTGATTGGTCATAAAATGGCGCGCGCTCAACGAATTGCGGAAGTACGCGCCGAAGACCTCTTGATTGAGCTTCTCCGTTCGCAGGGATGGGATACGCGGCGCCCCCCAAATGGGGAACTCTCGCGTCAGCAAGAATATCGAGATTATCCGACGCTTGCTGAAATTCTTCGCGGAATCAGCAAGTCAGGTAAGGGGGACGGACGGCCCGAGGCATTTCTGATCAATCGCGAGACGCTTCAGCCTCTGGCAGTAATCGAAGTCAAGCCAGACGCCGGAAGTCTCGATAAAGCCATTCGCGAAGTGACCGAGGTTTATGGACGGGCTAGTGTCGATGCAGGCTATTCGCCTCTCTCAATTGCCCTCGCTGGCGCTGATGAGGATAACTTCAAACTCCGCGTGATGAAGTGGACCGGCTCGGCTTGGATACCAGTCACATACGACGGTGATCCGATTACCTGGATTCCGAACCAAGCGGATGTTGAGAGGCTCATTCCCCCGTCGGCCCCAGCTGAGCTACGTCCGAGTGTGCCTCCCGCGGAAGTTCTTGCGGCCCGTGCAGACGAGATCAATCGCCTGTTGCGCGAGTTTGGAATCAAAGATGAATTTCGGCCAGCGGTTGTGGCGGCCATCATGCTCGCCCTTTGGTTCTCAAAGGGCGATGTTCGCCGCGATCCGCGTCACATCCTGCGCGACATCAACGAAGCCTGTCGTGACGCGTTTATCAAAGCCGGGAAGCCCGACCTTGCCAAAAGCCTTCGCGTCGACGAGGCGAACGACCAACTCGCAAGACACGCGCGTCGCATCGTCGTGATCTTGGAGCGTTTGAACGTTCACGTGTTGACTGCCGAGCATGACTATCTCGGACAGCTCTACGAAACATTCTTCCGCTATACCGGCGGCAACACGATTGGTCAATACTTCACACCGCGCCACGTTGCAGAGATGATGGCTAACATGACCGATGTCAGCCCCAATGACATCGTGCTAGATTGTTCATGCGGCACAGGAGGATTCCTGATTGCCGCGATGAACCGAATTCTAACGCAAAAGAAACTGTCTCGAACTCAACTTGGAGCACTCGTCAAGAAGAAGCTAATTGGAATCGATAAGGAACCAGTCACGGCTGCCCTTTGCGTCGCGAATATGATTCTGCGGGGTGACGGGACAACCGGCGTTCATCGCGCGGACTGTTTTACATGGCCGGAATTTCCGACTGGAAAGGCAACGGTCGCTTTACTCAATCCGCCGTGTCCTCACAAGAAGACGGACACTCCATCTGAGAAATTTGTCGAACGTTCGCTCGAAGGGCTTCAGCAAAATGGCAGACTTGCTGTTCTCGTGCCTACAAGCCTGCTCGTTAGGAAAGACAGGCAGGTTTGGCGGGATAGCCTGAAAAGCAAGCACACGATCAATGGTATAATCAGCTTTGAGCGCGAGTTATGGCATCCCTACGCTGACTCTGCCGCATCTGTTCTTCTAATGACGAAGGGCGTACCGCATCGTACTGACCGGCATGTGTTCTTCGCGAAGGTGAAGAATGACGGCTTCCGCGTTATCAAGCAAGTGCGTACACCTGTTCCTGGCAGCCAGATTCCTGCCGTCGAGAAGGCATATCGCAACAAGGAAACGATCGGTGGCCTGTGTGGTTGGGCAGAACTTGGCGACAACTGGGGGCCGGGGCTATATGTGCCAGCGAAGAAACTGTCCGATGAAGAAGTGGTTCAGGAGGTCTATTATCTTACACGCAGCCGATCTGCCGCGACAGTGGCGTATGCTCATCGGCTGATCGAAATGCGCAGCGATATCGACGCTGGCAGGATCGAAGTCGATTCAATTCGCAACCGCCGCCAACTCGGTCGGGTGGCGATAGGTGATGCAACGATCGGTGGTTACTTCGACATAGTCTACGGTCAAAAGGACCTACACAATAAACGTGACTTAGTCCCGGGATCAGCTCTAATTATTTCTTCGCAAGGAACCAACAACGGTTGGTACGGATTTTTTGATTTTGCACGATTGTTTGATCCCCCATTCGTAACGGTGCCAAGCACAGGAACAATCGGCCACGCACTGGTCCAGGAATGGCCATGCGGTGTGACTGACGATTGCCTAATCTTGGTCCCAAAAGTAGGGGCTACGATCGAGCATCTATACATTGCCGCCGCCGTCATCCGGTCAGAGCGCTGGCGCTTCAACTATGGGATGAAGGCGACGCCGGCACGCATTTCGCGTTATCCGCTGCCGCTTGGCGAACAACTTTTGCAAGATGTGCGCTCACTCGTCGACGCAGCAAACAAGATCGAAAACTTGGCGTTGGAAGCCGCGGAAGATGAACTCGACACGAGGATTGCGCGACTGCGACTTGCGGAGGGAGATTTTGTTTCAGGGGTGGCTCTTATTCAGAGACTCGCGCGTTTAGAGATTTAGGGATGGGGTCTCTGTACGGATATGCTTACAGCGAAGCTGCGCTCAAATTCCTAGAGGCGATCTCACCACCAAAGGTGCGCAGCCAGATAAAAAAGAGGATAGACGCGCTGGCGTCGAATCCAATTCCTCCGGGGTGCAAGAAGCTACACGGCTTAACGGACGGAGATCATCCCATATATCGAGTTAGGCAGGGCGACTATCGAATTCTTTACTCTATACGACCAGTCGTTATTGTCATTCTCGAAATCGGCCATCGAAAGGACGTGTATCGATGAAGGCGAAACGGGCGAGGCCATCTGACGAGTTGCGCGTGAGCGCGGAGGAGTTCGACAGGATCATGGGCAAGGCGCTTCGCGTAAGCCCGGAGAACCCAGAGAAAGTGACGAAGAGGAGGCAGGTGAGAGAAACGAAGCCTGCGCGAAGCCAGCGAGATGCTAGCCCCGCAGAAAAGGACGAGTAACTGATGGCTCAGCGTGCAAAAGATGGATGGCTAGCGTTGGTTCCAAAGAGATCCGGTTTCTGGGTTGAAAATGAAGAAGGCGATGGGCATTTGTACCCGACGGCGATCTATATACATGGGAATCCTAGGACGGGCGTCTATATGGACTATGCAGGGGTAGACGGCGCGCCAAATTCGATCCGTCTACCATCTGATTCGAAAATTCTCGCGGATATTGCGGAAGCATTCTCCGGCCTTGCTGCAGACATGGAAAAAAAGTTTGGCCCCTAACGCCACTGGTGTATTGTCAAGAGCGTAATCGCCAAAGATTCGGAGGACGAAATGGCTGACCGAGAGATTGGCGTCGGAATTGTGGGTTTTGGAGTGGGCGGCCGGGTCTTTCACGCGCCTTTTGTGGAGGCGGTGAGCGGCCTCCGTTTGGCGGCGATTCTACAACGCAAGGGCGATGAGGCCGCCAAGGCCTATCCTGCGGCAGAGATCGTGCGCTCGCTCGACGCGCTGCTGGCGAACCGGGCGATCGAGCTGATCGTCGTCACCACGCCGAGCGCCACCCACTTCGAGTTGGCCAAGCAGGCCCTGGAGGCGGGCAAGCACGTCGTCATCGACAAGCCCTTTACGGCGACGAGTGAACAGGCATTGGATCTGGGCCGGCTTGCCAGGAGCAATGGGGTGTTGGCGGTTCCATTTCACAACCGCCGCTGGGATGGAGATTTTCTGACCGTCAAGAAGCTGATCGCCGATGAGGCGGTCGGGCGGCTCGTCACCTTCGAGTCGCACTTTGATCGGTTCCGCCCCGTCCCGCGCGAGGGGAAATGGCAGGAGGCGGCCAATCCAGCGAACGGCATGCTGTTCGACCTCGGGCCCCATCTGGTCGATCAGGCGCTGGCGCTGTTCGGGCCGCCGGACACGATCACGGCGAGCGTCCGCCTGGATCGCGACGACACCGCGATCGAGGACGCTTTCGACATTACGCTGAGCTATCCGCGGCCGAACGGCAAGCGGCTCATGGCGCATTGCCGGACGAGCTATCTGGCCTGTGCAAATGCGCCGCGATTCCTGCTGCACGGAACGAGGGGCAGCTTTCGCAAGGTCGGGCTCGATCCGCAGGAACCTGCGCTGGTCGGCGGCGCCAAAGTTCCTGCCGAAGGGTCGCCGGAGGTGTGGTTGCAGGAGCCCGAGCAGGCGTGGGGTGCCCTGACGATTGCGCCGAATCCGGCGCAATCGGAGAGGCTGGTCGAGAGCCAGGTGAAGACCGAGGTCGGCGACTATCGCGGCTTCTATGCGAATGTGCGCGACGCGATCCTTGGCGTGGCGCCGCTCGCCGTGACGGCGGAGGACGGATACCGCGTCATCCGGCTGTTGGAGCTGGCTCGGCGGAGCTCATCCGAGGGGCGCACGGTCAAGGTGGAGTTGTAGGGGCGAGTTGCGCTTTCCGTTCGTGAATTTGCGCGGGTGGGGAAGGGAATGCCGGCGACGTTTTGCAACCCGGCCGCGCCCGGTCTGCGCCCTCGTTTTCGCCCACCTGTTCTTTCCCTGATCCGCTGCGAAATCACCTGATAATTCCCTGTTCCGGTCGTTTGAAATTCCCTGTTCCGCGCCCGCTTGAGCCCGCAACCGGCGGGTTGCAAATGGGACTGCCTTGAGATTGGGGGTGTTAGGCCGCAACCGCTGCTTGCGGGAGCGGGTCGTTGGCAGGCTGGAACTCTGTCCGAAGCCGGAGCAGAGCGTGCCGTTGTAGACGGCGCTGCGAACCTGAAGCAGAAGATCCGCCCCTCGCCGCGACCAGCGCATCTGCTGCGATTTGTTCATCCGGCGGTTCACCAGAAAATTGGCCGTCCCTTCGGTGATCGCGGTGCCGACCCGCAATCCGGCACGGTACCGCTCGGCGTAGTTGACCAACCAGTCGCTCTGTCCGGTGAGATAAGCATCCAATGCGTGCAAGGCGGTCCACAGCTTTCTCGAAGGCGCAATGGACCTCGGCTGCCCTTGTTCACCCTGAAAATGATGCATCACTGTGCGGATACGACCGATGCTGATATCAGCATCCTTGGCTTTGCCATTCCACAGCCTCCACTGCAGGCGCTCGACCTCCGCGACAATCACCGCCTTCGCCGCCACCCTTGCCGGGTCATCCGCCGACAGACCGCCGGCTGTTTGCTCCAGGTGCTGCAGCCGCATGGCGATGTGGAACCAGTCGAGCACTGGCGTCTCGGTGACACCGGCATCAGCCAAAATGCGCCGCAAGCCGGAGCACCCGTCGGTGAACGCGGTCAGCGCCGTGTCCTCGGTTCGCCCGACCGCGTCGAGGCTGCGGCGGATCAGCACTTTGATGTCCGTATCGGCTCTGGCGACGGCGCCGAAAACCTGCCGCCCGCCAGTCTCCGTTTCAACATTGCCGATCCGCACCTCCAGATGCCGCTCGCCGTCCTCGCAGCCGCGGATGAAAGTCGAATCCAAGGTCACGGTGATCGAGGAAGCCGCCGGATCAGGCCGCACCGCGGCCTGATCCCGAAGCTCCGCACCAATTTTCAGAGTGTGCAAACGCAAAGTTTCCGGGTTGTTTCCGGCATCGACCGGGAACATTTGCCGCAGCACGTCAGCAGCCACCCGGTAAGTCATCAGGGCAGACAGATGCGCCTGAAGCTGATCCAAGGAGTGTGTTTCATACTGCACCTCATTCGGATGGTGGCGTACCAATTGGGGCGAGATGGGCCGAGGCTGGCCGGCCGGGGCGCCCCTTCACGACGATTTGTTCAGCGGGGACTTCCCATAGGTCACGCAAGCCGTCGTGGTAGGATTTCTTGATCAGCCCCTGCCGGCCCCATTTTTGGATGGCTGACTGCGAGACTTCGAAGTGGTCGGCAAGTTGACGTGTTGTGAGCATGCCGAGCCGACGAAGGCGATCGGGACGGCTTGATAGGCTATGGTTTTTGCGGATGTCGTGAATCTTTCTGGCATCGTAGGGCAAGCCCTCTCCGGTGCGGAAGCCTCGGCCGTTCAGGATTTCGGCGATTTCAGGATCGTTATGATGGTTCAAGAGGTGATCGACTTCGGCGACGATCTCCGCTTTGACCCTACGGATATCGGCGATGGACAACGGACGTGGCAGCACCAGGGTACGGGTGGCGCCGCCAGACAGGCGCAGATTGGCGGTGATCGTGGTCTGGCCTTTCTGCAAGGTTATATCTTCGACGAGCAGACGGAAGATGCGTTTGCGTTCGGCCGAGGGCACGCGGGGATCATTCCAGACGCGGGGGAATTGTTCGGCGAGTTCGCGAATGCGCAGACGCGCTTGCTCATCCAATGCGGCGGCCTGCTCGCGGGCCCGGCGATCATACTCGGCGGCGGCATCGCTGTGGATACGGAGCTTTTCATTCCATTCGGCTTCGAGCGAGTTGGCGACGAGGCGATTGTCGGGGTCGACGTTCATATAGCGGCGGCGCGCCAGTTCGACCTCATAGCGGGTGCGTTCGACATGCTGGCGGCGCGCCGTATCGATCTCGGCGGCGCGGCTTTCGAGTTCTTGCTGGACGGCCAGCGTCACCTCCAGATTCATTGGTGTGACCAACTCGACGAGAAGGGCGCCGATTGCCGCGTCGACTGCCTTGCCGGGCACGGTCTGGCAGATCTTGCCGCCCCGGCGAACGAGGAGCTCCTGGCAGACATAGTCGGGTCGCCCGTATTCGTCGCCGCGCCTGCGATGATACTGGACACCCATTCGCTCACCGCAAATGCCGCACAGCACCCGGCCCTGCAATAGGGCCGGGCCTTCGCGGGGTGGCCCGCTGCGGCGATCGGCTCGGAAGGCGCCGCCATTGTCGGTCAAGCGCTGTTGGATGGCTTCGAAGCGCTCCCAGTCGATGTACCCGGCATGCGCGCCCTTGATGACGAACTGCCACTCTCCTCTGGGCAGTTTGATGATGGCGGTGCTGCCATCGGGACGCCGGCGGCTGCGCATTCGGCCGAAGACGAAGGCCCCGGCATAGCGTGGATTATGCAGGACCTGCAGGACCCGAGCATGATTGGGCAGCGCCCAAACGAGTTCGCCTTTGTTGGGGCCGGACTGCAGTCGCGACGGGAACTGCAGGCCTTGCTCGCGAAGAAAGCGGGCCGTCTTCATGGCGCTGGCGGTTCGATCGAAGGTGTCGAACAGCATGCGGATCGCGCTCTGCACCTCGATGTCGGGGTCGAGCACGATCTTGCCGTCGGGACGATAGAGCAAGCCGACCGGCGGCCGGATCTCGAGTTCGCCGCGGCGCGCCTTGTTGAGGATTCCGCCACGCAGACGTGCCCTGATAAGGTGCAACTCGGCCTCGCTCATCGTCCCTTTGAGGCCGAGCAGGAGCCGGTCGTTGAAGGAGACGGGGTCATAGATGCCGTCTTCGTCGAGAATGAGGGTGCCGCTCAAGGAACAGAGTTCGATCAAGCGGTGCCAATCGGCCGAGTTGCGCGCCAGTCGGGAGACCTCCAAGCCCATGACGATGCCGGCCCTGCCCAGAGCGACCTCGCTGACGAGGTGCTGGAAGCCATCGCGCGCCGTTGCGCTCGAACCGGATTTGCCGAGGTCGTTGTCGATCGTATGGATCCGCTCGACCGGCCAGCCCGCCGCCACGGCTCGGTCGCGCAACGCGTATTGGCGATGCGTGCTCTCGACGTTCTCGGCGACTTGCCGAAGGGTGGATTGGCGGACGTAGAGATAGGCATCGCGGTGCAGGTGGTCGGCAGTGACCTTGAGGTCAGGCATGTGCATGGATGTCCCCTGTCGTCAGAGCAACGATGATTCCGGCCAGAACGCGGGTGAGTTCGTTCGGCGTCGATGCCGGAGCGGCCGAACGAATGGACGGGCCGGGCGTCGTGGACGATGGCGACGCAGGTGGCGCCTCCGGCTTCAGCTCGCCGGCCCATGCCGCAAGCCCGCGGTGAACAAGGATGGCGAGGCCGCGCTGGCCGTTCGAGTGGCCACTCAAGACGGCCGCGCGCAGGGCTTCGTAGGCGGCGGCCGGCTGGCCGGCGGCGAAGGACAGATCGGCGTCCGTCAATTTTTTTTACGCGCCACAGCACGTTCCAGGCTACGTCGGTGGACTCTGACATCGAACCGAGCCTCGAGGGCGGCGAGCCGTTCGGGCATGGTTATGACCGGGCTCCCGGCTCGCAACTCGGTGTCGAACGCGAGCATCTCCTGCGACAGTTTGTGCCCGCCCTTCGGCCCGCGCTGCTTGGGAAGCAATCCAGCAAGCCCTGCAGTCGCCAGCGCCGCCTGCGCCTTGTAGAAGGTTGGCCGCGACACGCCGAAGTTTGCCGCAACC
This sequence comes from uncultured Alphaproteobacteria bacterium, assembly GCA_963822215.1. Lineage (GTDB taxonomy): Bacteria > Pseudomonadota > Alphaproteobacteria > Rhizobiales > Beijerinckiaceae > Roseiarcus. The sequence goes on along the minus strand of CAWGGX010000002.1, from coordinate 662 downwards.
TCGCTGATCGCCTGGTCGTCCACCTCATGGCGCCGCACCATCTCGTAGCGAACCTGCACCAGGTCGGCGGGATCGAAAAAGGCGTTGTCGGCGAACAAGGCATCGCGGACCGCTTCGGGATGGAGATTGAGTGCGCCATCGCGAGCCAGCGCCTCCCTCTTTTCATTCCTGGACTTTGCCTTGGCCACTGTCAGCTCCACCGTGTGTAAATATAAATACGCCGCACGTGACACTGTGTCAACCACCATTCCCCAAGAACCGGCCAAAATGCACCGCCTATGTCGTGATTAATGCTCAGGGTTCCCTCAGATACGGCATAATGGACTTTACATGCGCGGCGTAATTTGATTTACGCATGCCCAGCGGCTGGGACGCACAGGAGGGCGTCAAGCCGGCGGCACAGCTCCAGCAGATCACAGGAACGGAACGCAGCCCGACCAGCAGCGATGCGCCGGAAGTCGTCTTCTTGGCCAATGTCGGTGAACGCTGCGGAAATCGATTGCACCCGGCCGCCGTCGTTCAGATAGACGACACGGTCCTCACCCCAGTGCTTCACGCGTCCGACGACATCGATCTCTCTTCCGCTCGTCGGCAGGAAGGGGTGGGTAATGGTGGCCTTTGTCGTCGACACCCCGGCACAGGGTGCTGTTGGCGATACAGTC
>CAWGGX010000001.1:0-159348 GCA_963822215.1 uncultured Alphaproteobacteria bacterium | reverse complement strand
AGGTCGATGACGTGGTGCAGCGTGGAAAGCGCCGCTCCGCGCTTGGCTCTTGCCAGCGCAGCTATCCGTTGTCGTTTCGTGGACAGGTTTGCGAAGCTCAAGGTCTTCTCCCGTGTTTCTCGCCAACGGCTCTCGTCCCGTGGCGCCTCCCTTCCCTCAGTCGGGTCCCGGTGGGTCCAGTTCCCCGCGTGTGGTTGGTACTATGAAGGCGCTACGACTTCCCGCTCGCGCAATCCCGGTCGCTTATTGGTTCGCTTCCGAGCACCACGCGATCCCTCCAGTGTTCGTGCTCGCCGCATGGCGCTCCCAGATCGGTGGAGGACCGGCCCCGGGCCCGGGCACTTGTTCAGCCGGCTGCCCAAACTGCCGGCTCGCTCTCACGTGGGCATGAGCGGGATCTCTCAGGTTCCCAGGCGATCCGTCCCGTGCCTCTGCCCCGCTCCAAGACCCCGGTCGGACCGACGAGCCCATGGCCATTGGCGGTCTCGTCGATGCTGCCCCCGCTCGAATGACAGCGAAGGCTCCAACAAGAAAAGCATTTCGAGGCTAATGCGCGGCTTCGGCACCTGCTGCCTACGCTTCCAGACTGACGTTGCCGTCAGCCCGGCAAGGCTCACTTCCGGCTGGCTGGCTCGCCTTTGCCGGGAGGGAGTTGAACCCTCTGGATCGCATTGAAAGGTTTCAGATCACGTGTTCATCCTCCTTTCCAGGGCTTACCCTGACGCTACATCCGCCGCTTTCTCCTGCACGTGCTGCCCAGCGGCTTCCACCGCATCCGCCATTACGGCCTCTTCGCCGGCGCGGTTCGCGCGGACAACATCGAGCGCGCCCGACAACTGCTCGCCGCGACGGACAATGCGCCCCAGCCCTCGTGCGCCGGGGCCGACAGTCAGGCCGATGACCTTTCCCCTGCGCGCCGCTGCCCGTGTTGCGGCGGCCGGATGATCGTCGTCGAGACGTTCGGCGGCCCCCGCCCCGCGCGATCGCCATCCCCGAGCCGGATCAGGAGCGACACCTCATGACCATCGCCATGCATCCCGCCTCGCACCGTCGATCGCCTCCGCCTCCAGCCGCGCGCCGGAACACGAGCGCGACGCCCGCGCGAGGTCGCCAGTCCTCCTGCGACCGAAGCCAACGCCTCGCTCCGGCGCATCGTCGCCATCGAAAACAGCCGCCGTCGTCCCTTCCGCTGAAAACTCTGAGCGCGGCCCGCTGCAAACGCCTCGCTCGTCAGCCGTCCGCGATCCTCAAATCCCCATAGGCGCGATCGCCAAACGGTCCCCCTTACCTCCCCGCGGTTTCCTCCTTGGGAGGCTTTCGAGCGCCGGCCCCGGCCGCAGGCCCACCGTTGCAAAGGGCCGGCGCCCGAAACCCTTCACCGAATTGGGCTTTCGTCGCGGACGATAGGCCCTACGGTCAAGCCATCCCGCGCGCGTCGTTCGGAGCACGCCAATGGCGTAGCGATCTTGCGCAGGCTGAATGCCAGCCGCAGTTGCCCCCAATGCTACCAGGACAGGGCGGCGGTCTTGACCGGAGCGTCCCACAGCCGCGTCAGCCGCGGGTCGAACAAAGTGACGGTCATCGAGCAGCCGGCCATGTCGAGGGATGTGACCAGCGAGCCAGTGAGGTGGCGGACCACCGTCATACCGCGACCGGCAAGAATGCGTCGGGCCGCGTTCACCATCAGATAGAGCTCCATGATGGGCGTGCCGCCGAAGCCGTTGACCAGGAGTAGACATTCGCTGCCCGCGGGCGGCGCGAGATCGCCCAGGATCGCGCTCAACATCTCTTCGGCGATCGCGTCGGCAGAGCCTAACTTGGTGCGCCGACGACCCGGTTCCCCATGGATGCCGACCCCCACTTCCATCTCGTCCGGGCCGAGCAAAAACGTCGGCTTGCCAGCCGCCGGGACGGTGCACGGAGCCAATGCGACCCCGAACGAGCGCGTGCGCTCGTTCACCTCTCGGCCAAGGTCACGGAGTTCATCGAGAGCCATCAACTGCTCGGCGGCCGCGCCGACGATTTTTTCAACGACCAGAGTGCCGGCGACGCCGCGCCTGCCGGTCGACCAGGTCGATTTGGGAACAGCGACGTCGTCGTTCGTCACCACCGTTTCGACCTTTCGGTCGTCGGCGACGGCAAGCTCGCCCGCCATCTCAAAGTTCATGACGTCGCCCTCGTAGTTCTTGACGATCAACAGGCTGCCCGCGCCGGTATCGACCGCCTCAATGGCTGCGACCACCTGGTCGGGCGTTGGCGAGGTAAACACTTGGCCCGGACAGGCCGCGTCCAACATTCCAAGCCCTACGAAACCCGCATGCAGAGGTTCATGGCCGGAGCCGCCGCCGGAAATCAACGCGACCTTGCCTCGGGTCAAGGTCCTTCGGCGGACGAATTTCCGCTCGGCGCCCAGTTCGACAATGTCGGCATGCGCGGCGGCGAAGCCATCGAGGCTTTCGTCGAGCATGGTGTCGACCGCGTTCATTAGCCGCTTCATCCCGTCGTCCTCCCATCTGCCCGACAGTCCAAGCTGCCGGTTTCAATCCTTCAGCGCCGCCGCAAGGCGCGCCAACTGGTGCGCAAATTCGACCATCATGGCGTCGACCGCCTGGTTTCGCCGGGCATTCCCAAAATCGGGCACCGTGAGGCTGATTGCCCGCGTTCCGGCCGATGGCTCGCCGGAGTCGCGGCGGCCCGGATGCGCCCGATCGTAGGCGGCCAGAAACGCCTCGCGCTCGGCGGGCGAGAAATGGCAAACCTCAAAAATGCTCTCCAAATGCTGGGCCGGGATCGGCATCGCATAGACTGGATTCACTAGTTGTGAGACAAAAGACCTGTTGGTGCCGAGCGCGACCGCGAGCCGACCGCGCGTGCCAGAAGGGCGGTTGTCGCAAACTTGCTGCAGCACGCGCTTGTAATCGGCGACCGTCGCGTAGGGAGCCTCGTCATTCATAGCGCGGCGTCGCGCAAGTCTGTTGCGGCAATGGCTTGCTTGGCTGGTCCGACGGACGCCGGCGCAACAGACAGCGAGCGTAGACCGGCGCGCAGCAACGCGCCGATCATCCTCGGGTCGCTACCTGCGTCTCCGCATAGGCTGACCTCACGGCCAGTCTCGCGTCCGCGCCGGGCGACCGATGCGATCAGGCGAAGCACCGCGGGATTTAGCGGGTCGGCCAGATAGGCAACGGTTCCGATGTCTCGGCCGGCCGCGGTCACGTACTGCGTCAAGTCGTTGGAGCCGATCGAAAAGAAATCGGCGTCGAACTGATCAACAGCGATCGCGGCGGCGGGAACCTCGATCATGATGCCGAGCTTGGGGCGACCCGCAAGCGTGTTTTCATGCGTGAGGCTTGCAAGAGCCTCCTCCAGCAGTTCGCGCCCGGCCTCGAGTTCAGCTGGCACAGTCACCATCGGCAGCATGATCCGCAAGTCGCCGTGCGCCGCTGCGCGCGCTAAGGCGCGCAGTTGGATCCGGAATAGGGCCGGATGACGTAGCGAGAGACGAATGCCACGCAAGCCGAGGAACGGATTGCTTTCACCATCTACAGTGACGCCCCTGATCGGCTTGTCGCCCCCGGCGTCCAAGGTGCGAATGGTGACAGGCCTGCCGTCGGCCCAGGCGACGATGCGGCGGTAGACTTGGTACTGGGCATCCTCGTCTGGCAGAGCCCCAGGTCCATGGAACAGGATCTCCGTGCGAACCAAGCCAATCCCGTCGCAAATCGCGGGATCGAGCCCCTCAAGTTCGTCAGCGGAACTGGCGTTGAGGTTGAGGGCGATCCTGGTTCCATCTTTGGTGATGGCAGGGCGCACACGAAATGCGGCGCTCTCGGCGCGCGCCGTCTTTTCCCGGTCGGCTTTGGCTGCAAAGTCTGCCCGGGTGGCCTCAGTCGGGTCGAGCACCACCTCACCCTTCGCCGCGTCGACCAGGGCCTCCCGCCCGACCATGACGTCGACTGCGCCGTCGAGGTTCACGACCATCGGCACGCCGCGAGCCCGCGCCAACATGGCGACATGGCTGGCGGGACTGCCTTTCGTAAGCAGGATCGCGCCCCCCTGCGCCCAGTCAATGGAAAGAAAGCGTGAGATCGGCAGGTCCGCCGCCACAAGAACGGAACCGCCGGGAATGGCGGCGCTGGCCGCGCCTGGCTCCAGATGGCCGAGCACCCGGTCGCGGATATCTTCGAGATCGGCCGTGCGGGCCGAGAAGTGATCGTCCTCGGCGTCACGGTAGCCAGCGATTTCGACCTCCATCGCCGCCTCCCAGGCGGTGGCGGCGGACTCTCCCGCTCTGACTCCTTCTAACGCCGGCTGGACCAGTTCCTCATCCGACAGCATGGCGACCTGAAAACCGAGCATGTCTGCGGCCTCGCCGGTCGCGCTTTCCGCCAGGCCCTCAACTTCGGCCAGCGCTCGCGACAGCGCCCGTCGAAGCGCCAGGGCCTCCTCGGCTTGCGTGCCGACGGCCTCGCCGCGCGGCCGCCTCGTCGCGTCCAGGACGGCCACAACGCCTCTCGCCACTCCGGGCGACGCACTGTGGCCGAAAAGGCGAAGCTCAGCCATGGCTCAAATCTGCCGGCTGGTGGGTCTCGTCGCCAAATCCGGCGCGAACGAGGGCTATCAGCGCATCCGCCGCCGCCCGGGCGCCCGGGCCGGATGTGCGCACGTGCAAGATCGCGCCGCGCGGCGCCTTCACCCGCATGACCTTAACCGGACTCTTTGCATCCACCCACGGCCCGTCAGCCGACAGCGCGATTTCGACGCGGCATGCGAACGTCTTGGCGAGCTGCGTCAGTTTGACCGACGGCCGCGCATGCAAACCAACTGCATTGACGAGTTCCGCGCGGTCGGTCGCCTGCTCGGTCGCGGTGTAGTCCTTCATAACCGGGTCCTTCATTGTGGAGAAAGCTCCTCGGCCGTGCGCCGGACCGTCTCCAACGGCGAACCGCCGGACGCTTCGGTAGCCGCCATCACTGCGCCTTCGACAATCGGCGCGTTGCAAACGACCACCCGGCCTCGCCGCTCCTCATCGAGCATTTCCACCGCCATTTCGCTATTTGTCTCGGCGCCCCCCAGATCCACCAGAATGGCGACGCCCGCCTCTGACCACGCGCGATCGATTGCTTCCCGGATCGAGGCCACCCCTGTTCCAAGGCCGCCGCCCGGATCGCCGCCGGTGTAGGCGAGATTGACGCTATCACCCACCATTTGCCGCACCATGTCCGCAGCTCCCTCAGCGATCTTGGGGGAGTGCGACACGATGACAATCCCGACATTCGCCATGCTTAGCCCTCCAGCGCCCTGCACATCGACGCAACAATCAAGGCCGACGAGCGGGCGCCGGGGTCCATGTGTCCGATTGAGCGCTCTCCAAGAAAAGACGCGCGGCCGCGAGTGGCCAGCATCGGAATTGTCGCGTCGGCGGCGTGAGCCGCCACGATCGGCAGCCGGGCTAACAGGTCCGGACCGCCTTTCGCGAGCGCCATTTGCACCGGCGCCAGAACGTCGAGCATCGTCTTCTGGCCGGGCTGCGACTTGCCTCGGGACTTGACCGCTTCTACGGCGGAGGCAAACGCAGCGGAAAGATTGGAGGCGTCCGGCGCGATTTCCTTGCCCAGAGCCATGAACAGCGTCCCGTATAGGGGCCCGGACGCGCCGCCCACCTTCATCACGAGCTGCGTGCCGATCGCTTTCAGCGCATCCGGCAACGGTTTTTGCGCTGTCGCTCCGGCGTCGGTCCGCACGGCTTCGAAACCGCGCTTCATATTGACGCCGTGGTCGCCGTCGCCGACCGCCTGGTCGAGTTCGGTCAGTTCGTCCGCGTGGGCGATCAACTCGTCAGCCACGGCCACGATCACACGGTGCAGAAGCTCCGGCGTCATGGGCGCACCCTATCGCCCGCGGCGTTGAAGAACAGCGGATCGGTCAGGGCGATCGCCACTTCGTCGCCGGGGCCGAGTCCGGAGTCCGGATCCGCGAGGGTGACGAAATCATGTTCGCCAAGTTTGACATGCAAATGGTCCTGGTCGCCGAGATGCTCGACCCAGGTGACCTGACCGGAGGCGCGCCGGCCGTTGACCTTTGTGATCTGGGCGTGCTCGGTACGCGCGCCGACCGTCATTGTGGTTTCGGGCGTGGCGATCTCGGGGAACGCGGAGCGGGGCACGAGGTTGATCGGCGGGCTGCCCAAACGGGCGGCGACGTAGATGTTCGCGGGATCTTCGTAAACCTGCCGTGGGGCGCCGACCTGCACCAGCCGGCCGTTATCAATGACGCCAACCTGGCTCCCCAGAGTCATCGCCTCCGTCTGGTCGTGGGTGACATAAAGAATCGTCGCCCCAAGATCGCTTTGAATGCGCTTCAACTCGATGCGCAATTCGGCGCGCAACTTTGCGTCCAACGACGATAGCGGCTCGTCCATGAGGTAGATGGACGGTGAGCGAACCAACGCGCGGCCGATCGCCACGCGCTGCATTTGACCCCCGGACAGCTTCGTGACCCGCTGCTCCAGTTTGTCGGAGATGCGCAACAGCGTCGCGACTTCGGTCACCTTTTGGCGGATCGCAGGCTCCGGCGTCAGTCTCGCGGGCGAGCGCAGCGGGAAGGCCAGATTGTCGTACACCGAGAGATGCGGATAGAGCGAATACTGCTGGAACACGAAGGCGACGTCGCGCTGTGCAGGCGTGTCGCGCGTGACGTCCTGGCCGGCGATCCGGATTCGTCCCGCATCCGGCCGCTCGAGGCCTGCGACCAGGCGCAATGTGGTTGTCTTGCCGGCGCCGGTCGGCCCGAGCAACACGACGAACGCGCCATTCCCGACGGTCAGAGACAGATCGGACACCGCATGCGTCGCGCCAAAGCGTTTCGAAACCCCATCGAGCGCGACCTCAGACATGGGAATGGTCCATCGCTTGTGCATGATCATGAAGCGCGGTGCGAATGGCGTGACCGGAGCCCGCGTCGAACAGCGAGATGCGATCGGGTCGGAATTCGAGCCCGACCGCATCGCCGATGGAGACTTTGACATTGGCAGCGAGCCGCGCTTTAGTCATGCCATGTGCGGTCGTTATCGTGACGATCTGAGTGGTGCCGAGATATTCCGTGCCGAAAACTTCGCCCCGCAGCCGGGAGCCGTCGCTCAGGCGGACGTGTTCGGGGCGCACCCCAAGGATGAGGTCACGCCTTGTCAGAGCCTCGCGCGGGGTCGGAATGCTGATCTCGGCTTGGCCGACGCGAACGCTGCCCCGGCCAGGCTCCAGTGAGTCGTTGAATGTGAGCAGGTTCATAGGCGGCGAGCCGATGAAGTCGGCCACGAAAACAGACACGGGTCGGTCATAAACTTCCTGCGGCGTGCCTAACTGTTCGATCACGCCATGACTCATGACCGCGATCTTGTCGCCAAGCGACATCGCCTCGGTCTGGTCGTGCGTCACGTAGACGGTCGTTGCTTTCAGCCGGTCATGCAACCCACGCAATTCGCCGCACATGATATCGCGCAACTCCGAATCCAGCGCGCCCAACGGTTCATCCATCATGAATGCCATGGGGCGGCGGACGATGGCGCGCCCGAGCGCGACGCGCTGGCGGTCGCCGCCGGACAGGCCGGACACCGGGCGGTCGAGCAGTTCGGTGATGCGCAGGATCCGAGCCGCTTCCTCAACCCGCGCCTTGACTTCGGCTCGCTTCATCCCCACCGAAACAAGCGGAAAAGCGATGTTTCGCCGCACATTCATGTGCGGGTAGAGGGCAAAGAGCTGGAAGACGAAAGCGATATCGCGCTCCGAAGCGCGCTTAAACGTTACGTCTTGGCCGTCGAGTAGGATGCGGCCGTCTGTTGGCAGCTCAAGGCCGGCGATCATCCGCAGCGTTGTCGTCTTGCCGCATCCCGACGGCCCCAGCATGACGAAAAACGAGCGGTCTTCAACGACGAAGCTCGAATTTTGCACGGCGACGAAGCCTTGGAATTCCTTATGCAGCCGCTCGACGCGAATCTCCGCCATGACGACGCCTCACTGCGGAAAGTGGCTGACGACGACGAAACCGAGCGTGCCGCCAAGGATCGTGACGAACGAATACGTGTAGAGATCGAGCGAGAAGGGCTGCGTCAGCATCAGAATGCCGAGGCCAATGACGCCCATCGCTCCGTTCTCCCACGGCCCTCGCCGGGACCAGCGCGTCCATCCCTCAGGCTTCATGTCGGGCAGCCAGGTCATTTGCGCACGGCTCCGAACGTGATGCCGCGCAACAGGTGCTTCCTCAGAGCGATCGTGAAAATGACGATCGGCAACAAAAACAAGGTGGTCGCCGCTGCGACCGCCGGCCAGTTCTGGCCCCCTTCGCCGATGATGAAGGGAATAAAGGGCGGCATGGTTTGTGCGTCCGAACTCGTGAGCAAGAGATTGAACGCGTATTCGTTCCAGGAGAAGATCAGGCAGAAGATCGCGGTCGCGGCGATCCCCGTCACCGCCTGCGGCAGCACCACCTTTCGAAAAGCCTGCAACCGCGTGTAGCCGTCGACCAGGGCGGCTTCTTCGTACTCCCGCGGGATCTCGTCGATGAAACCCTTGAGCAGCCAGACCGCCAGCGACACGTTCACCGCCGTGTAAAGCAGGATCATGCCGACCCGCGTGTCATAGAGGCCGAGCCAGCGGTACATCATGTAGATCGGGACCGCGACCGCAATTGGCGGCATCATGCGGGTCGAAAGGATGAAAAAGAGCAGGTCGTCGGCGAGGGGCACGCGGAAGCGCGAAAACCCGTACGCGGTCAGTGTGCCGAGGAAGGTCGCGAGAATCGTCGAACCGAAGCCGATGATCAGCGAATTGAGAAAGCGCTCAACGACCCTCGAGGGACCGGCGATCACCATGTCGCGGTCGCGGGCGATCTTCTCGTACCATGTCTGGGGCGGCGGCAGCTTGGCGATGAATTCGTGCGACTGATGTGTTTGCACCGTGAACAGGTCGACAAATCCTTCGAGCGTCGGCTTGAAGAACACCTTGGGAGGATAGGCGATGGCGTCGGCCTGCGACTTGAAGGCGGTCGCTCCGATCCACGCGAGAGGCAGAATTGTGATGACCGCGTAAAGTACGACCGCCGCGCCCGCGAGACGCCGCGCGAGGGGGGAGGGCTCCGAAAACGGGCGCGGCGACGGAACGACGCTCATTGCTGCTTCACCCAGTTGAGCGCCCGCACGTAGACGTTCGCAGCGCCGAAGATCGTCACGAAGAGGATGACGGCGAGGGCGGAGGCGTAGCCGGTCTCCCATTTTTCGAATGCGGCGCGCTTCAGCGTGATCGAGACGAGTTCCGTGGTCGAGCCCGGTCCACCGGACGTGAGGAGATTGACCATGTCAAACATCACGAAAGACTGGATCGCCTGGAACAAGACGGCAAGCATGAGGAAGGGGAGGACCATTGGCAAAGTGATCGACCAGAATTGTCGCAGGGGCGACGCGCGATCCACCTCGGCCGCCTCGTAGATGTAGTCTGGGATGGAGCGCAGGCCGGCCAGGCAAATCAGCATGACATAAGGCGTCCACATCCACGTGTTGACCAGTACGATCGTCCACGGCGCTAGAGCGACGCTTCCGATCATTGTGAACGAACTCGGCGCAATGCCGGTGAAAAATCCGATCAGGTAGTTGAACGGCCCGATCTGCGGCTGGAACAAGAGGGTCCAGAAGTTGCCCACGACCGCCGGGGACAGCATCATCGGCAGCAGGATGATGGTGGTCCAGAAGCTGTGGCCGCGGAATTTCTGGTTGATGAGCAACGCGAGTCCGAGGCCGATTAGGACCTGCAGCGCAATCGTCCAGAAGACGAAATGCGCCGTGATCTGGAAGTTCGCCCATAGGTCCTCATCGGTGAGAATATCGACATAATTGTCGATGCCGATGAATCCGGCCGGGGCGGGCAGGTTGGCCATGAAGCCGGTGAATGAGAGCCGGATCGCCCAGATCAACGGAAAGATGTTGATCGCGAGCAAGAGGAGCATCGTTGGCAGGATGAACAGCCAGGCGATCGAGCGGTCCGACAGGCCGCGCAGGCGTCTGGCAACCGGCGCGGCCGTTCGCATGGCCATGCCGTCGACCAGCGTCGGAGTGACGTTCGTTCCCCTCATGTCGTCCGCTCGTGGGTCATCGGGTCCCTCCCCCGGCCGCCGTGCGGCCGCCGAGGGGGAGATTGGGCTTTCGCCCGACGAAGGGCGCAACGCGCCCCCGATTACGACGGATCCTTGCCTTCCTGCTTGAAGACCTTCTTCCAGTCTTTGACGAGCGCGTCCAGCGCCTGCTGCGAGGTGCCCTTGTTGGCCACGACATAGTCATGAACGCGGTTCTGCATGTCGAGCAGCAGCGGGATATAGAGCGGTTCGGCCCAGAAGTCCTTCATTATATCCATCGACTCAACGAAGGAAGGCGCATAGGCGGCGCTCTTCTTGAAAGCGTCCGACTCAAGCACGGCCACCGAAGCGGATGCGCCGCCAAGATCGGTCCATTTTTGTTGAACCGCCGGTTGGGCGAACCATTTCACATAAAGCAGGGAATCTTCGATGTCCTTGGAGGCGGCGACCACGGACAAGCCCTGACCTCCGAGTTGGGTCCATCGACCCGTCGGGCCGGCTGGATTTACGAAGAAGCCAATTTTGTCTCCGCCGACGTTAGGGTCCTTCGAGAGACCCGGGAAGAAAGCGTACCAGTTCATCTGCATCGCCACTTGGCCGGACTTGAACGCGTCAAGACCCTCCTGCATATAGGCGTTTGTCAGGCCCGGCGGCTGGCAGCAATCGAACAATTCCTTGTAGACATCCATGCCCTTGGCGGCGCCGGCGGAGTTGACGAAGCCTTCCATGTGGTACGGCTTCTTGGGGTCCATGTAGTCGAAGCCGTAATTGTACATCGCGTTGGTCACGCCCATCGTGATGCCTTCCGAGCCGCGCTCGGTGAAGATATAGGAGCCGTAGACCTTCTTGCCGTCGATCTCCTTGCCCGTGAAGAACTTGGAGACCTCAAGCAGCTCGTCCCAGGTCTTCGGCGGCTCGAGTTCGCGATTGTATTTGGCCTTGAATTCGGCGCGCAGCTCCGGCTTGGCGAACCAGTCCTTCCGGTAGGTCCAGCCGACCGCGTCGGCCATCGCCGGCAGACCCCAATAGTTCGGCGTGCCCTTGGGCCATTCCGCGTAGGCCAAGACCGAGGCAGGCACGAACACGTCCATCGAGATCTTATTCTTGTCGAAGAATTCGTTGAGCTTGATATACCACTTGTTCTCGGCGGCGCCGCCGAGCCACTGGCTGTCCCCAATGATCAGGTCGCACTCGCTGCTGTGCGAGTTGAGCAGGTTGATGAAATGGTCGGCGTAGCTCGTCCAGGGGACGAACTCGTGCTTCATCTCGATGCCTGTCTCTTTGGTGAAATCCTTGTCGAGTTCGACCAGCGCGTTGGCCGGGTCCCACGCCGCCCAGCACATCGTCAGCGACTTGCCTTCCGCCTGAGCCGAGGAAACGGCTCCGAGTGTTAGCGCCACGGTTCCTGCGCCGCATAGCAAGGATAAAACCGTCCTGTTCATCCTCATCGTTCGTTCCTCCTGTTTTGGCCGGGCAATGCCGCCCACTGGCGAGCTCTCGCGTTAGCCGCGATTTCTGAGAGCTCGCCAATAGTTTAGTAACACACGGCGTACTAAGCATGTCAACTGAATTTTGACGGTATCGCACTGAGCGCTGTGGTCGCGGCGTTTGACGAGCGACCGCAAATAATGACGCAGCGCGCTGAGGCCGCGGAGCCACGCCGCGCACCAAGGCGATTGGTCGGGTTCAACTGCACACGTGAGTTTGCTCCGGCCAGCGCTCGGGCGCGCAGCCCCACGTCCACACCCTGCTAAGTTTATGCACCCCCGTGATGTGCTTGCGGCGCGGACTGACCTGCTTCTCCTCGCCAGGCCGAGCGGCCGCTCCCGGCGCATTGTCACCGTTGCGCCTTCGCCTGCTTTGCCCCGGACACCGACCATTCGTCGGTTCCACACGGTTTGGTGTCATTGGCGGTGCGAGCCCACGACGCCGACACGGCGAGTGAGCGTCAATCCCTCGGGCCGACGTCCACCTTCGCCATGACCGGACGGGCGTGCCTTCGTCCGGCCTGGCGCACGCCTTCGCGATCGCTCAGGCGCGCGCCGGTCGGTCGAACGCCGACATGTATAGCTCGAGCTCGTCCGGTTCGCGAAGATAGTCGAGCGCCTGGCTAGTGGAATTGACCTGGTCGTCGTGCTTCGTGCCCGGAAAGCCGTGGAGCTCAAGGACGTACTCGTGGAGTCACGGCGCACGTTGAGGAAGAAAGACGCGGCCGTTCTCGAACCGGTCCGAGCAGGAATGCAGGCGCATGGCCTTGTCGGAGCCGGGCGGGGGCTTGTATTCAACGACCGCGTAGGCGCCCTCGTCTGCAGGCCCTGAATGAGCTGCGTCCGTAAACTCTCGTCCTCGATCACGATCGCTTCCGCCCGAAATTCCCGTTCCTTGGCGATGATCGCGCGCTTAAGTGTGAGATCATCACGGAGCAGTCCGCGAAGTTCATCACGCATGGGATCGCCTACGCCGCTGTCCGAGAGGCCGGTCGTCGGCATTGGCGCTATGTTGGCGGGCGCGGCGCTCGGCCGCATAAGGGGGAAGGCGTTACGGTCTTCGATCGCTCCGGCCTCGCCATTCAGGACGTGGATGTCGCGCGCGAACAGCACATCCGGAGCATCGCCGCTTGGGAAGCAACTTGATGCGATCAGAACCCGTTCCGGCTCAGGCTGCCTACATCGACCCTCGGACCGGTCAAACCTATCCGCTCGGCGAGCCGCGTTGGCGCGCTGACACGGGTGGTCCCCTCATGATTACGCCGCTGCCTGGGATCGGGCGAGACGACTTCGACACGACGCGACGCTCGCTGTGGCGCTACGCCGCATCCTTCCCCTTGTCGATCACGGACCCCATCACAATGGGCGAAGGCCTGACACCGCTCATCGAGCATGGCTGGCGCGGCGGCCGCGCGCATTTCAAGCTGGAGTGGTTTGCGCCGACCGGCAGCTTCAAGGATCGCGGCGCGACTGTGATGATCTCTACACTCAGGCAACAAGGGATCGGCGGCGTGCTTGAGGACAGCTCCGGGAACGGCGGCGCCGCCATTGCGGCTTACGCGGCCGCCGGGGGCATGCGAGCGAAGATTTTGGTTCCCGCCGCCACCCGATCCGGCAAGACGGTGCAGATGCACGCCTATGGGGCTGAGATCGAGCTGATTCCGGGTACGCGACAGGACACGGCCGACGCCGCCGAGCGGCAGGCAAAAGACATATTCTACGGCAGCCACAACTGGCAGGCCTTCTTCCTCCAGGGCACAAAAACGCTGGCCTACGAGCTTTGGGAAGACCTCGGATTCAGGGCGCCCGACAACGTCATCATTCCGACAGGCGCGGGCAGCAACGTCCTGGGCTGCGACATCGGTTTCTGCGAGCTGTTGCGCCGAGGCGAGATCAGCCGCTTGCCGCGGCTGTTTGCCGTCCAACCGGAGAACTGCGCGCCTCTGCACGCGACTTTCCTGACCGGCGGCGACGAGCTGGTGGCGATCGAGCCTAAACCCACCATCGCAGAGGGCACGTCAATCGCGAAGCCGGTGCGCACGCGCGAGGTTCTCGCGGCGGTGCGCCGGTCGGGCGGGAGAACGGTGGCCGTGTCGGAAGGCGAGATTGAGGCCGCGCATGGCGAGCTTGCTCGGACCGGCCTCTACGTCGAGCCGACTTCTGCAAGCGCGGCCGCCGCGCTGAGCAAACTTCTGAACGCCAGGGTCGTGCGCCCCGAGGACACGACGGTGCTTGTACTGACCGGCACGGGCCTCAAGGCGACCCCTACGCCATTCACCCCGGCCGGCGATACGCCTTACGCAGGTCGCTCTTTCCGAAGCTTGGAGGCTGGGCGCGTCGACGACTGACGGGCTGACTGAGGGCCCATGGCCGATCGACAGACGGGCGTCCTGCGGACGCCCTATGGGGGGAACTCGCCCGGCCGCACGCCTTCGCTTTCCTTCAAACGGCTTCCAAAACGAGGGCAACCCTCCCCGGTTGGGGAAGGGAATCCTGGCCGCGCCTTACAACCCGGCCGCGCCGGGCACCGCGCCCTGTTTTCGTCCGCCTGTTTTTTCCCTGTTCCGCTCCGAAAGCGCCTGGTAACGACCTGTTCCGGTCGTTGGAAATTCCCTGTTCCGCGCCCGATCCGGCCTGCAAGCGGTGGATTGCAAAGCCAGCAACGCCATGACATTGCAAGGCTTTCTGGAACGGACCGCCGACCGCGGCGGAAAAAAATTCCCTGCTAGCAGGGAATTCGGATCGTCGCCGGGGGACCCGAGAGCGAGACGATTTTGAGCCGAATCGGCTTCCCGGGCGGGGCGGCCGCTTCGGTTTTTGGAAGGCGGATGGTCGCGCATGAAGGCGGCGGCCTTCGGAGCCTTCACGCCCAAGGGTTGCGTCCATTCAGGATGGCAGGCTGCGAGACACTCTCGATGAGGCAACCACCAGCTGGAGAGCCGTATGCGGGAAAACCCCCCGCACGGTTCGGAGGGCGGGGAGGGCTCAAACCCTTCCCGACCCTATCGAGTGACGGCGACGTGGGGCGCCAAACCCGACCTACCCTACTCTCCGCCAAAGCTCCCATGCCGACCGGCGCCGCCGGCGAATCGGGCCGGGCCTTCGGTCGCTTCGCCGCTCGCGAGCGTGGCGAGGCCCTTGGCGACCTCGTTGGCGATCGCCGCCTCGCCGCCGAGGTCCCACTGCTCGATCGCCGAGAGCCGGTCGTTGCGCATCGCGTTCTGCGGAAAGCCGCAAAGCGTTTGGGCGAGCGCCAGCGCCCGGGCGAGCGCCTCGCCGTCCTCCGTCACTTCGTTGGCGAGGCCGATGCGGAGCGCCTCCTCGGCGCCGACCGGCCGACCGGTCAGAATCAGCTCCATCGCCCTCCCGTGCCCGACGATGCGTGGCAGGCGGATGGTGCCGAGGTCGATCAGCGGCACGCCGAAGCGCCGGTTGAAGACGCCGAAGACGGCCGAGCGCGCCGCGATCCTCAGATCGCACCAGAGCGCAAGCTCGGTCCCGCCAGCCACCGCCGGCCCTTCGATCGCGGCGATCACCGGTTTCCCGAGTCTCAGTCGCGTCGGCCCCATCGGTCCGAAGTCGCTTGTCTCCTCGAACCGGCCCGTCTCGCCCGCGGCCAGCGCCTTCAGATCCGCGCCGGCGCAGAACGCGCTCCCCGCGCCGGTCAGCACCGCGACGTCCGCGCCCCTGTCGGCGTCGAAGCGCCTGAAGGCGTGGTAGAGCGCGCGGGCCGTCGGCAGGTCGACGGCGTTGCGCTTTTCAGGCCGCTCAATGGTCACGATGGTCACACGCGCCTGGGCGCGGACGGAAACCGAGGTCGTCATGCGCGCGGTCCTCCTTCGCTATCAATGTCGCGCCGGCGTCGCCGGCCGCGAGAGCGGATAAGCACGGCGAACCCACGATCGGCAAGCGGCGGAACCAGCGCGCGGCTTGACCCTTAGCGCCCCGTCGGGCAAGGCAGGCGCCGCTTTGCAGGTGAACGGCTCGCATGTCCAACCCCCCGCAGGAGCCGGGCGCCGACGAGGCGTCGGGTGGATTTCTCATCACGCTGGCGCACCGTCCCCGCCTGGTCGCGGGGGCGCTGATCATGGTCGCGACCTACGTCGCCCTGCTGGTCGCGCCACTTGCGATGCGGGAATCGTCCCGGCTGCTCGTCGCGTGGAACGTCGGCGCCGTGGCCTATCTCGGCCTGATTATGCTCATGATGCTGCGCCCAACGGCGGACCCGCGCATAGAGGCCCGGCCCGAGGACGAGAACCAGTGGGTTCTCCTGCTTCTTGGCGTGGTCGCGGCTGTGGCGGCGCTGGCCGCAATCATCTGGGACCTCGGCCCGGTGAAGAACTTCGAGGGTCTCGCCAAGGTGGAACATCTCGCCTTGGTCTGCGTCAGCATTCTGACCGCCTGGACCTTCATCCAGGTCCTGTTCGCGATCCATTACGCCGGCGTCTATTTCGCCGCGGTCGGCGACGGCGCCCCGGGCGGCCTCGAGTTCCCCCGCAACCCCGAGCCCGGCTGGACCGAATTCGTCTATCAGGCGTTCACCGTCGGCTGCACCTTCGCCAGCTCCGACACAAACGTGACCTCGACCCGGATGCGGCGCATCTGCGTCATCCAGGGCGTCGTCGGGTTCTTCTTCAACACCATCATCCTCGCCCTCGCCATCAACATCGCGGCCGGATTCTTCTGACCCCCCGACCGCCGACCGGACCGAACGCCCATGACCGAATCGAGCCCTCCGAGCCGTGTCCGCGCCGCGCTTCCCCGCGGGCTCGTCGACCGCGCGCCGGCCGACATTGCGGCGGCCGAGGCGATGATGGCGAAGATCCGCAGCGTCTATGCGCTCTACGGCTTTGCGGCGGTCGAGACGCCCTTCATCGAATACACCGAGGCGCTCGGCAAGTTTCTGCCCGATCAGGACCGGCCGAACGAGGGCGTGTTCTCGTTCAAGGACGACGACGAGCAATGGCTGTCGTTGCGCTACGACCTGACCGCGCCGCTCGCCCGCTATGTCGCCGAGAACTACGACAAGCTGCCGAGGCCCTACCGAAGCTATCGGGCGGGCTGGGTGTTCCGCAACGAGAAGCCGGGGCCGGGACGCTACCGACAGTTCATGCAGTTCGACGCCGACACGGTTGGGGCGGCGAGCGTCGCTGCCGACGCCGAGATCTGCATGATGGCCGCCGACTGCCTCGAAGCGCTCGGGATCAAGCGCGGCGACTATGTCGTCAGGGTCAACAACCGCAAGGTGCTCGACGGCGTCATGGAGGCGATCGGCCTCGGCGGGGCGGAGAACGCCGGGCGGCGCCTCACCGTGCTGCGCGCGATCGACAAGCTCGACCGGCTCGGGCCGGAAGGCGTGCGGGCGCTGCTCGGGGCTGGCCGCAAGGACGAAAGCGGCGACTTCACCAAAGGGGCGGGACTCGAGGAACAGCAGATTGCGGTCGTGCTCGGCCTGGCGAATGGCGACTTGTACACAATCAACGCCCAGGACGGGACGGTGGCGTTCGGCGACGGCGTCGAGGGGGCGCGCCTTCCAACGGGAAACTCGAACATCGCGCCGACGGCCGGCGACGGCCGCTCGGGGAACGTGGCCCCCGCGAATATCGGTCAGGAAGGGCTGAAGGAACTCGCCGAGATCGAGAAACTCGTTCGCAGCGCCGGCTACGGTCCGGATCGCATCCGCATCGACCCCTCGGTCGTTCGCGGCCTCGAATACTACACCGGCCCCGTCTTCGAGGCGGAGCTGACCTTCGAGGTCAAGGACGACGCGGGCCGTCCGGTGCGCTTCGGCTCGGTGGGCGGCGGCGGGCGCTACGACGGGCTCGTGGCGCGCTTTCGCGCCGAGCCCGTGCCGGCGACCGGCTTCTCGGTCGGGGTGTCGCGCCTGCTCGCGGCGCTCCGCGCGATCGACAGCCCGATCGTCAAGGCGGCGGAGGCGGCGGGTCCGGTGGTGGTGCTGGCGCTCGACCGTGACGACCATGCGATGGCCAGCACGCAGCGTCTCGTGGCCGCCTTACGCGCCGCCGGAATCGCCGCCGAAATGTACCTTGGGCAGGCCGGGATGAACGCCCAGCTCAAATACGCCGACAGGCGCATGAGCCGCGTCGCCGTCATCCAGGGCTCGAACGAGCGCGACGCGCCGGGCGGCCCGCAGGTGGCGATCCGCGACCTGAAGCTCGGCGCGGAGCTGGCGAAAAGCACGAAGGACCGCGCCGACTATCTCGAGCTCCGCCAGCGCGCCCAGTTCACCGCCCCCGAGGCCGAGCTTGTCGAGCGGGTGCGCGAGGTGCTGGCCAGGGGGTGAGCCCCATGACGCGTTTCCCTGCTAGCAGGGAATTTTTTTGCCGCGCCGCCGGCAGCCAACGCCAAAACGCCCGCAATATCTATGGTTTACCGGCCTTACAATCCGCCGGTTGCAGACCGGAGCCCCACTAGAACAGGGAATTTCAAACGACAGGAACAGGGAATTTTTGGAGCGGATCAGGAGCGGAACAGGGAATTAACAGGTGGCCGTGGCGAGGCGGCGAAATTCGGCGCCCTCAGGTTGCATCGCTCCCGATTTCGCGCCCATTGCCCGTCGCGAGGCGGGCATCGCCGGGGAGTTCGACACATTCAAGGTCCGGCGACTGAATTGAACGAAAAGCGATTGGATCGCCCTACTGGCGAGGTGAAGGTCAAACGGTTGGCGCCCGTCTCAACGGCAGGAGTGCGCAAGGAGCGGGCGTTCCCCCGCGGCGTGGTGAACAGGTCATATCCGGCCGTTTGCCGCCCTTCCGCGTCCGTCCCGGCAAGTGAAGGGAGAGCCAATGACGGACCGGATGACTCTTCGTGATTGAAGGCCCGCTCGCCGACAGCTCGCCGACGAGGCGCATGGCCAGACAATCGATTCTCGTGTAAACAAACCACAAATTCTCTAGGGAGCTGTATTCTGGCGTGGCGCAATTAATTGCCGATCTCACTCTCGATGAGGTCGTACTCCATCTGATCGCCGGTGATGTGCTGCGGGTTTCGGGCGGCGACGAGTTCTCGCTGTCCCTGCCCGACAGCCGGGCCATCCTTGCGTTCTACAACCAGGACCGCCGGACCTATTGGAATCCAGATAAGGATCCGATCGTCCAGGACGGCGAGATCGACCGAGTGCTCGATGCCCTGGACAAACCGCCCAAGGCGACCGCCATCGTTGCCCGGCCCCCGGCGATGGTGCAGAAATGGCGCCTCGTCAAGGTCACGGCCCATCGTTTTCGCGGGCTGCATCGTCATTGCGTCGAGGCCGGGGGCGATCCGCATCCGTTCGAGCTGGAGCTCTCCGCTGATGTGTCGCTGTTTCGGGGCTTCAATGGCGCGGGCAAAACGTCGCTCGTCAGCGCGATATGCTGGTGCCTGACTGGATATGGTCATCGCTCGCAGGGCCTTCCCTCCGCCCTGCACGAACCAATTCAAGTGATAGTTCCAGGCGGCACAGGCGACGCCACGGACAAAGGATTCGCCCTGCCTGTGATCGTCCCGATTCCCACCGAAGACGAGTTGGTCGTCGTGGATGGTGCCCCGAAGGTCGACACTTGGGTACGCCTGACTCTCCGCTCGCTCATTGACGGACGGGAAATCGAGGTTGAGCGCCGTCTCGAACGAGATGGGAAGCGCGGGTTCAAGACCACGCCGAGTGGATTGGACAAACTTGGCCTGTCGGAATTGGCGCGCCAGATCGGCACCTTGATGCCCGGGATCGCCGCTGCCTCCCGCTTCGACGACAAGACCACGCTGTCCCAGGCGGTGTCCTCGCTAACGGGTCTCCGCCCGCTGGCGCATTTCGGCACGCGCAGCAAGCGGTTGCACGATCGGCTGACCGACAAGTATCCGAAGCTGGCTCGGGAAGAGAAAGGCGGTTACGAGACGACGGCGACAAGGCAACAGCAGACGCTGCGTGATCTGCTGAAGGAGGGCCAGGAACTTCCCGATCTCGATTGCGTGGTTCTTCCCACTGACGCGCAGCCCGACGCCTGGAAGAAGGGCCTCGGGGAAGCCGAACGCCGGCTCGAGGAGGTCGAGGAGAAAGCCGCCGCGAATGCGCTGCTAATCCTCGGCACCCTGCCGCCGCTTGCTTCGGAGGCAGACGTTAGCCGTTTCGCCACCGCGCTCAAGGCAGCGGACAATTGTTTTAGCCCCGTGGCGCTTAAAGGGGTGCCGTCGATGCAGCTTGCCGCGAAGCTCGGCGAGGGGACGGATGAACAGATCGCGGCAGCCGAAGGTGTTCTTCAGGGCATCGAAACGGAGGCGAATGCCCTGGTCGAACGCCTGTCCGATGCCGGACGCGCCGACCGGCTGCGTCTCTACGGCCTAGTCGCCAAGTGGCACGAGGCGGCGCATCCCGGCCAGCCGTTCACGGACTGCCCGGTCTGCGCGCAGGATTTGAAAGCGCCCGGCGCCGTTCCAAGGGATGCACTGCTGGATCAGTCGATTGCTGACGCTCTGGAGCAGGCGCGCACCGCCGATGCTTCGATGTTGAAGACGGCCGCCGAATGGGAGCGCGACACGATGCTTTCGCTGCGCGGACGGTTGCCGGCGACGGTGCAGACGTTCATCGAGCAGAACGTTCCGGACGATCTTGCTGGCCTCTACGAAACCGCGCTGTCGAAGGAGATTTTCGAGCTGGCGGAGTTTCCCGCGATGCTCAAGAAGATGGCGTCGGGTATCGCTGAACTCTGCCGCGCGGCCTGGAAGGAGGCCCCGCAACGCGAGCCGCTTCCGGGCGTCGCGATGGCGCCCGAGATTCCCGACAACGAAGGTCTACGGGCCGCCATGAAGAATGTGCGCCGCGCCCTGCAACTTGCCCGCTATCGGGCCACGCATGCAGATTTCGCTAGGTCCGCCATGACTGGTGTGTTGCGTGCCGGCGCTCCCGAGACCGATCTGGCCGCCAATCGTCGATCCGTCGCCGGCCAATTTGCCGTGCTGAACGCCCTTCGCGAGGCGGCGACAGCCTTTGCTGGGCTCCGACGCCAACTCGCCCAATTCAAAGAAACCTGTGAAAAATGGGCAAAGTCTGGGGAGCGGCTCAAGAAGCTGGACCGAGCGGCGAAAGCGGTCGAGCCGTTCATTCAATTCCCGGTTCTGGTCCACGATCAAGTTTCTGGCCTGATTGCCGACCTTGACTCCCAGGCGAGCGCTTGGGCATGGCGCATGTATAAGGCGCAGTTTCTGCAGGCCCCCGCCTATGCCGGCCTCGACCCGTCAAATGCCGAAGGGCCCGGCCTGTTGGCGTCGCACGGCAAACACCTGGTCGCGGCTCATCATGTCATGAACGCGTCCGCGCTGCGGGCCTACCTGTGGGCCTTCGTTCTGGCGCTTTGGCAACAAATATGGAGCCGGTCCGGCGGCATATCGATCATACTAATGGATGACCCGCAGGAACTGTTCGATCCGGCTAACGTGGCAAATCTGGCGCAAACCGTGCCGTACCTACTAGCGGCGGAGATGAATCCGCTGATCGCCAGCAACGATTTCGGGTTCATTCCGACGATCGAAGCCTTCGTCGCCGCGCATAAGAACGGCGGCGATCCCTATCGGTCGGAGACCTGGGAGTTCTCCGCGATCTCCACCTCGAAATGCACCGCCAGCCTTGCGCCGGTGGCTGACGAGGCGCGGACTCGGTGCGAGCATTGGCAGAAGACGAATCCGAACGACGTAGTGCTGGCGCGCGCCTTCGTTAATCTGGTGCGGGTCCGCATCGAGACTAAGCTTTGGGATCTTCTCGCGTCTGATCCGTCGGTCCTCAACGATCCAGCCTTGAACGATCTACTGGGCAAGATCGCCAACGCGCGCAACCGAGGCGAGGTGTCGTTCAACGAAGCGTGCCTATCCGGTTAACGCCCACGCCCACTACATTCAGATCCCCTGAGGCTCAATCCTATCCGCTTGACGCCCAAGATGGGCGGACATAGTGTGGGCGCAAAGCGGATAATGGTACAGGGCATGGATGTTCTCGACCACGCGAGCTTGGCCTTCCCACGGTCGCTTCCCGAGTTCCAGCGCCTTTTCCCTGACGACGCGGCTTGCGCCGCCTATCTGGAAAAGTCCCGCTGGGACGGTGGGTTCGTCTGCCCGCACTGTCGAATGGGCGGAGAACCGTTCCGCTTTGATAACCGCCCTGGCGTCCTGCGCTGCCGGAAATGTCGCAAGAATACTGGGCTGACGGTCGGCACGGTCATGGAGCGCAGCCATACGCCACTGAGCGTGTGGTTCTGGGCCGCCTATCTGGTCGCCAGCCAAACGCAGGGCGTATCGGCGGTGCAGTTCCAGCGGCAACTGGGCCTGACCCGCTACGAGACCGCCTTTGGCATCCTGCACAAGCTGCGCGCGGGCATGGTGCGGCCCGATCAGGATCGGATCGGCGGCAGGGTGGGTGAACATGTCGAGGTGGATGAGACCTACGTCGGCGGAAAGACACGCGGCGAGGGTCGAGGCGTCCACCACAAGACGTTGGTCGCCGCCGCCGTCGAGGTTCGCCACCGCAAGCCGGGCACGGCGCAGGACAAGAGAAAGGACGGCCGGTATGCTGGGCGCGTTCGACTCGCCATCGCCCCTGACCGCTCTGCCGAAACGTTGTGCGAATTCGTCGGAAGCGCCGTCATGCCGGGGACCCTGCTCGTCACCGATGATTGGAGCGCCTATGGCAGTCTGCGGGCGCGTGGCTACGATCACCACGCCATCGCCGAATGCGGCGACCCTGAGGTCGCCGAGGAGTTCCTACCGATCTCCCACCTCGTCTTTAGCAATCTGAAGACCTGGCTCAACGGCATCCATCACGGCGTCAGCGCCAAGCACCTGCAAGCCTACCTCAACGAGTTCACGTTCCGCTTCAATCGGCGGTTCTACCCGTTCAACGCCTTCCGCTCTCTCCTCGGAATCGCAGGCGATGCGACGGCTCCGACCTACGCCGAGCTTTACTCAGGGGAGTGGCAACACCCTAGATGTAGCGGGTGAGGGTCTTAACCGGATAGGCACGCAACGAAGAACCGTTCCGCCGCCTACTCGAACTGCCGCTGTTGCGCCTGGGCGCACCATTCCGCGAGATCATCAACAAGGGGCATCATGGGCGGGCGGATCAAGTTTCGCCGGTGGAAGCGGACGTCGTCCGCCAAGGTTATGAGGAGGTTTTCGCGGCGATCGACGCCTGCTGGCTCGCCTACGCGCGGTTCATGGGTCGGCTCCCGCCGGAGCAGGCGGTCGCGCAGGCGAAGAGGGCCCCCTCACATTTGACTGTCGTGCCGTTGCCCGGCAAACCGATCGCAATTGTCGGCCGTCTGGCGGCGCGCGAGGTAGGCGCGGCGCTCAGCAGCGTCGAAGAAGCCACGGAGACCTTCGATCTGGGGTCGCTCGGCGACGTGTCGCTGTTCACGCTCCGGGCGCCGACCCTTGGGCTCGTCGCCTTCCCAGGTCAGACCTTGATCGCCTCGGCGACGGCGGACGTGAAGAACGGCGATTTCGCGGTCGTCCAGACTCCCGGGAAGACCTACGCCCGGCGCATCGGCATAGATAAATCGGACCCGTCGCGGATCGCGCTGGAGACGATGCCCTCGACGAACCCGGGGGCGCCGCCCACGCATTTCGTGCAACGCGCCAGCGCCACGCTAAGCAAGGTCATCGGTGTCCTGTTCGACGAGGTGACACCGGCCAAGTCGCAAGATGAAGCTATTTTCATCGCCAGCTCCCCGGTGCTCAATCAGGTCGTCGCGGCTGCCGTCGTCGGCGGCGACAGCGCATTCCCGGTCGCCCTGGATCGGGGCCATGTGCTTCTCGGGCGGCCGCCTGATCTGTCCGCGCTGAACGGCCGCATACTCGCGGTCTTCGCCGAAGCGGATTCCTTCTCGACGGATCACTTCGCCTATCTCAAACGCCTCGGCAAAGCTATGCCGGGCGCGCCATCGGTGTTCTATCTGGAAAATGTCGGCCAAGCCGGCGAAGGCGAGTATGTGCAGTTTCCAGCAGCTGGTGCGGCGCCGACCGCCGGTGTGCCCATTGTGCGGCAGCATTGGAAAGTCTTAGGATCGATTTTCAGTTGACTGCACTTGAGCTTGCGCCGCCGATCAACACGCTTCCTTTTCCGCTTTGGTGAATGGTTTCAGACGCCGATCCTTACCGGCGTCGCCCCGGAACGCCCGCTCTTTGCCTCAAATGGGGCGTCCAAAGCCGCGGTCTGCTACGTCCGCAATAGTCGACTTTGGACGTTCCCCTGGATCGCTTCGCTGCCGCTCGCGATGACGTCCCGCTCACGGCCTCGCGCACTCGAACGACGCCGCGCTCTCCGGGTCGCCGCCCCTGTAACGGGCGTAGGCCGGCCAGGGGCAGAGCGGACGGGTGCGGGTCGGGCTCCAGGACGCGGGGATCTCCGTGTTGGCCAGATCGACGGTCGCGACGATGGCGTCGGGCGCCTTGCCCTTCTCCACCCAGTCGGTCAGCGCCGTCAGCGCATCAAAATTGTCGAGCGTGACGCCGCCCTCGCAATGGGTCATGCCGGGAACGGCGAAGAGACGCACGGACTCGGCCGCCTTGCCCCCGGTATTGGCGTCAAGTTTTTCCCACCAGCGGATCGTGTCGTCGATCGAGAACACCGGGTCCGCCTGGCCGTGATAGATGATCATCTTGCGGCCCTTGTCGCGGAAGGCGGAGAGCTTCGGATCGTCGACGTCCGGCGGCGTCATGAAAGCCATCGCCGATTCGGGATAGGCGTCGGTGGTGGCGAAAATCTTCGGCGCGTCGCGGTCGAAGTCGAAGTCTTCCAGCCCCTTCATCAAGGCCTCGTTCGTGCCCTGGACCGGGGTCGGCGGGGTGGTGAACACGTAATGCAGCGAGGCCGCCCCCATGGTGGCGATGATCGGGTAGTTATGCCAGGGCGGAATCGGGCTCTCGACCTTCCACATCCGCCAGTTGCCCGTGCCGACGCCGCCGTCGACCGGCCAGTCCGAGTAAAGCGACTTGCCTTTGGAATCATGCGGGCCGGCAAAGCTCATCTTCAGCGCCTCGACCTTGGCCTTGGGCAGGCAGTCGGCGGTCGCGCCCTCAGCGCAGACGAGGCTGTCAAACGAAAAGACTTTCTGGCAGGCGGCGAGATCGGAGGTGAGCCCGTCCGCGATCCCGTCGAGCTTGTCGCAGGCCGCCGTGATCTTGAGGTGAATGAGCGCGGCGTCCTCCCTGGTGATCGACTTGCGAATGTCCGGGTCGGCCTTGACGAAGGCCTGCGCGTCCCAGGCGTGCTGGAGCGCGGCGCGCGGCAGGTCGAAGCCGGGATCGCCGACGAGATATCCGTCGTATTGCTCGGGCATGCGCGAGGCCGCGACCATCGCGTGGCGTCCGCCGTTCGAGCAGCCGCCGTAATAGGAAAAATCAGGCTTGCGCCCGTAGTGGGCGGTGAGGATCGCCTTGGCGATCGGGGCGAGCGTCATGTCGGCGGCGTAGCCGTAGTCGCGTCGCGCCTGGGGATCGAGGCCGAAGGCGACGCCGGCGGCAAGGCCGAGCGACGCGTTGGCGGAGTCGGCGCCCGAATGGCCGCTGTCGGAGGAGAGCACCGCGAAGCCGCGCGCGAGCGCAGGAATGCCGCCCGAGGCGCGCGTTCCGGAGATGTCGCCGATTGCGGGCTTGACCTCGCCGTCGGACCCGCCGTTGCCCTGATGCAGGAAGCGCCCGTTCCATTCGACCGGCAGCCGCATCTCGAAGCGGATCGCATAATGCTTGCCGTCGGTCCCGGTGCGGTCGTTGATCCGGGCGCTGAGGACACAGTGCGCCGGCAGGCCCTCTCCCGCCGGCTGCAGGGTCGCGGCCTCGATGACGAGACCCGGAATGGCGAGTTTCTCCGCCGTCGCGGTCGTGCAGATCTCGCTGGCGGCCGCGCCGCCGACAGGGATCGCCAGCGCAAGACAACAAACGGCGAGCGCGCAATACGAGCGCAGAGGGCTTGACGTCATGGCGGAACCTCCCCAGCCGCGGCCTATGCACGCCGCGAGCGCGTTTGTAGATCCGGGCCTGCGGCTTGAGAAGGCTTTGGCGCGTCGAAGAGCTATGCGCCAGTACTGCGCACGCTCAGCCCGTCGAATTGCCTCCACACGACTCGAAGCGTAAATGCGGGACGAGGCAAGCCGACGCCGCAAGCCGACGCCGAATGCATCGAGCATTCCCTTGTCGGACGCGACGCTGCGGGCGTTCGAGGACTTTCCGACCCGGCGCGGATGAGCCGAGCCGGGCCGAAGAGAACGGGGAGAGCGCGCGATGGCCGACGACGACGACGAACGCCTGCGTTCCGGCCTCGACCGGCTGAAGACTTCGCTGTCGAAGGCGCGCGAGACCCAGCAAATCAGCGCCCCGCCTCGCACCCCGGTTTCCGACGGCCCAAAAGGCGACTCTGGGATGTCTCTGGGCCTGCGCGCCGGCAGCGAGTTCGTTACGGCCGTCTTTCTCGGCGCCGGCCTCGGCTGGGGGCTCGACCGGCTGGTCGGAACCCGTCCGTTGTGCCTGATCGCGTTTTTCTTTCTGGGGGTGGCGGCCGGGGTGTGGAACGTCATCCGGCTGACTTCGCCCAAAGGCGGGGGCTCGGGGCTCGATTCGCCCTTGTCTCATACGAATGCGGCGGATAAAGGGTTGCGGCGCTCGGCTCCGGCTGCGGAGCCCAACGCCTCGCAAAGGCTGGGAGCGTCCCGCGGGGCTGGCGAGCCCTCCGGCGGGGCGGACGACGACGAGGGATAAGCGACGTGGCGACCGAAGCGGGACCGGCGATCAATCCGATCGAACAATTTTCGATTCACCCGATCGTCCCGATCTCGATTGCCGGCCACGATTTCTCCCTGACGAACTCCGGCCTTTACATGCTGCTCGCGGTGGCCCTGAGCTGCCTGATCGCGGCGATCGGCGCGCGCGGAGGCTCTGGCGTTCCGGGCCGCCTCCAGTCGCTCGCCGAGATGAGCTACGAGTTCATCGCCGGCATGGTGCGATCGGCGGCGGGCGAGCACGGGATGCGCTTTTTCCCGCTGGTGTTCAGCATCTTCTTCTTCATCCTGATCTGCAATCTCGTCGGCCTCATCCCGTACTCGTTCACGGTCACAAGTCAGATCGTCATCACGGCGGCCCTCGCGCTCCTCGTGTTCTTCATGGTCGTCATCATCGGCATCGCCGAGCACGGCGTCGGCTTTTTCAAGCTGTTCGTCCCCTCGGGCGTGCCGATCTACATCTTGCCGCTGGTCGTCGCGATCGAGATCTTTTCGTTCTTCGTGCGGCCGGTCAGCCATTCGGTCCGTCTGTTCGCCAACATGCTCGCCGGCCACATCACGCTCAACGTGTTCGGCGGGTTCGTCGTGATGCTGCTGGGCGCCGGCGCCGTCACGGGCGTGCTCGCGATTCTGCCCTTCGCCATGACGATCGGGCTCTACGCCCTCGAATTGCTCGTCGCTTTCCTGCAGGCCTACGTGTTCGCCATGCTGACCTGCATGTATCTCAACGACGCGCTCCGCCCCGGCGGTCACTGACCTTCCGACCTTCCCGCAACGAACTGACGAAGACCATAGGAGCTAACGCATGGAACCGCATGAACTCGCCCTCGCCGCCAAGTATGTCGGCGCTGGTCTCGCCGCCATTGGCACCGGCGCGGCCGGCATTGGCGTGGGCACGCTGTTCGGCCAGTTCCTCAACGGCGCGCTGCGGAACCCGTCTGCCGTCGACGGCCAGTTCGGCCGCCTGATTTTCGGCTTCGCGGTGACGGAAGCGCTCGGCATCTTCGCGCTGTTGATCTCGTTCCTGCTGCTGTTCGCCGTCTGAGCGGCGAACCGCCTTTTGACTCCGGGAGGGCGCGCTAGCCCCGCCTTCCCGCATTGCCGCATTCTCAAGGTTCCGCGATGGCTCAGCCCGAAACAACCCAAACGGAAGTCGGCCACGAGGGGGGAGGCCAGTCCAACTTCCCGCCTTTCGACGCGAGCACGTTTCCGGCGCAATTGCTCTGGTTCGCCATCGCGTTCGGCTTTCTCTACTGGTTCCTGGCCAAGCGCGCCCTGCCTCAGATCGGCAAGGTGATCGAGGACCGCAAGGCGCGGATCGCCCGCGACCTCGACGACGCGACCGCGATGCAGCAGAAGGCTGACGCCGCCGCGGCCGAGCACGAGAAGATGCTGGCCGAGGCGCGCGCCAACGCCCAGGCCCTCGCCCAGGCCGCGCGCGACCATGCGGCGGCCGAGGCCGAGGCCAAGCGCAAGGCTGCCGACAACGAGCTTTCGGCGAAGATCGCGGAGGCCGAGAAGCAGATCGCCGCCACCCGCGTCCAGGCGATGAGCAACGTCGCCGAGATCGCCCGCCAGACGACCGGCGCGATCGTCGAGCGTCTCGGCGGACGCGCGGCCGATCCGGCGGCCGTCAAGGCCGCCGTCGACCAGGCCGGGTCCTGAGCGGGAGGACATGATGCACTTCGACGCCGAATTCTACGTCCTCTGCGGCTTCATTGTTTTTGTCGGGCTCCTCATCTATCTCGGCGCGCATAACGCGATCCTGAAGGCGCTCGACGCGCGCGGCGAGGCGATCCAGAAGGAACTCGACGAGGCCGCCAGACTGCGAAACGAAGCGACCACGCTGCTGGCGAGCTTCGAAAAGAAAAAGGCCGACGCCGAGGCCAGCGCGGCGGCGATCGTCGCCGAGGCCAAGGTCCAGGCCGAGCAGCTCAAGAAGGACGTCGTCGAGCGGATGAATGACTTCATCGCCCGCCGCACCAAGCAGGCGGAGGCGAAAATCGCCTTCGCCGAGTCGCAGGCCGCGGCGGACGTGCGGGCCGCAGCGGCAGATCACGCGACAAAAGCGGCCGAGATCGTGCTGCGCGACCAGATGCAGGGCGCCGGCGGAGCGGACCTCGTCACGCGGGAGATCGCGGGCGTCAAAGCGCGGCTGAACTGACGCCGTGGCGCTGCGTTGCCCAGGCGCGGCGGCTCCGCCGCAGCGCCCTTGATTTGCCGGACGCCGCAACGCATTGTCCGGCGGCGCGCAGTCCGGCAAGTCACCGGCGCGCTGGATGCTGATTGGGGGCGACCATTATGTTTCGCGCGATCATCGGTTGGCTGGCGATTCTGGCGTCCGTGACGCTGGCGCATGCGGTGAGCGGACCGCAGCCGATCACCCAATACGAGACTCCGGCGGAAGAACGCTGGGCGCCTTTCTCGTCAGACCTGCCGAAATGCGACGACGCCTCTGTTGTGTCGACCATTACGAGCCGGTTCTCTCAGACCGAGAACACCTACTGGGGCGGCGACAACGCCATTGCCGGCATTGATCGGGTGCGCGACATCGGATTTCGCGCCAACGGCCTGTCCTACATTCCGCGGCGCTACTGCATCGCGCTGGCCACGGTGGTCGATCCGCGCGTCCCGCCGCCTTTGATTCCGAAGACCCATACGGTCATCTACGACGTTGTCCAGGCCAGCGGAATCATCGGCTGGAGCTGGGGCGTCGAGTGGTGCGTCGTCGGCTTTGATCGGAATTACGCTTATGCGCCGGATTGCTCCGTTCTCCGGCCGATCCTCGAGCGCTGGCTCGGCAAGACCCGGTCGGTCGAGTACGGGCTGAAGGCGCGCTACTGATCCGGAAGGACGCTCGGATGAGGCGGCTCGCGTTCGCCGCTCTCGTTTCGGTCCTTGCGGCGTTTGGCGTCGGTCCGTCGGCTCGATGAACTATCGCCACGCCTTCCACGCCGGAAATTTCGCCGATGTCGTCAAGCACGCGATCCTGGCCCGCATCCTTGTCTACCTCGGACTGAAGAGCGCGCCCTTCCGCTTCATCGACACCCATGCCGGCGTGGGGCGCTACGACCTGACGGGCGCCGAGGCGCAGCGCTCGCCGGAGTGGCGCGACGGCGTGGCGCGTCTGCTCGCGGCCTCGCCCCCGGATGCGATCGCAGCGCTCCTTGCGCCCTACCTGCAGGCGATCGGTCCGCTTGGGCCCGACGGCGTCCCGACCTCCTATCCCGGCTCGCCGGCGATCGCCCAGGCGCTTCTGCGCAGCCAAGATCGCATCGCTCTCTGCGAGGCCAATCCGGAGGAGCGCGAAAGCCTGATCGCCGGACTCGGACGCGATCGTCGGCTCAATATCGTCGGCACCGACGGCTATGTCGCACTCAACGCCTACGTTCCGCCGAAGGAGCGGCGTGGGCTCGTCCTGATCGACCCGCCGTTCGAAGCGCCTGACGAGTTGGCCCGGGTCGAAGACGCGCTCGCCCGCGCTCTTCGCAAGTGGCCGGGCGGCGTCTATCTCATGTGGCGGCCGATCCGCGAGGCGGCGGCCGACGCACATTTCCTCAACAACGTCGCCGCCTTCGGCGCGCCGAACATTTTGCGCATCGAGATCGACGTCGGGGCCGGCCCGGTCGGCGCGCACGGTCAGCGCCCCCTCTCGAACGCGGGCCTCCTGATCGTCAACCCGCCGTTTCCTCTATTCGAAGAAGCGAAGGCGCTCATGCCGTGGCTTTCGACGCTGCTCGCGCGAGACGGCCGAGGCGCCTATGTCTGCCAATGGCTCACGCCGCCGCTCTAGTTGCGACCGCTTGGCCCACCTGGATTTCCCCACAGGCTTGGACCGCATGGAGGCTCAACCGACGTTTGCCATTTGTGTTAGAACAAAAAGTGTACAAAAGCCGGAATTGGTGGTAGGGTTCAGTCTTCAGGTTGGTAAGCGCCATCTCGTCCGCGATGGCGGTTTCGTGCTGCGACATAGGTCGCCAAGGAAGGCGAAAGCTGCAGGATTGCTCCCGAGTCGCTGAGAACGGGAGCCGTCACATCGCGAGATCCAGAGCCGTAGCCACGGCGCCTGCTGTGTCTGCGCGACGCGGCTTAAATGACATAACTAACGGGTTTAATATCTGCATCGAAGGCTCACCGAGGTTAGGAACTGCAAACGTGGCGCCCCCTACCGCCGGCTGGCGCGGCCCACTCGGCCGAACCTCCCGCCCGGGCAATCGAGGAATTGAAAAAGGCGCCACAACCGCTTGAAAAGTCTCAAAACGGACTCGGAAATGGCAAGGCCCGGCGAGGGCCAGGGCGCGGCCCTCACAAGCGAGATTGCATAGCCCTCCGAGGTGGCGAGCGGGCGTAACGGCGCTGCGTCGCGCCCTGGGGCCGCTTGCGGGAAGGGCGCGATATCGTTTATCTATGAACCATAAGCAGAACAGGGGACCGGGAATGACGCTGCCGACACGTCTTGCGAACACGCTGCGTCTGCCGGTTGTCGGCGCGCCGCTCTTCATCGTCTCGCATCCCGCCCTGGTGATCGCGCAATGCAAGGCGGGGATCATCGGGTCGTTTCCGTCCCTCAACGCCCGGCCGATTTCCCAGCTCGACGAATGGCTGCACGAGATCACCGAGGCGCTCGCGGCGCACGACAAGGCCAATCCAGACCGCCCCGCCGCGCCTTTCGCCGTCAATCAGATCGTGCACAAGTCGAACGCACGACTGGATGAGGACCTCGAACTCACCGCCAAGTGGAAGGCGCCGATCGTCATCACCTCGCTCGGCGCGCGCGAGAACGTCAACCAGGCGGTGCACGGCTACGGCGGAATCACGCTGCACGACATCATCAACAACCGCTTCGCCCACAAGGCGGTCGAGAAGGGCGCCGACGGCCTGATCGCGGTGGCCGCCGGCGCCGGCGGGCACGCAGGCTCGACCTCGCCATTCGCCCTGATCCAGGACATCCGCGAATGGTTCGACGGACCGCTGCTGCTGTCCGGCGCGATCGCGACCGGGCGCGCGATCCTTGCGGCTCAGGCGATGGGCGCGGACCTTGCCTATATCGGCTCCGCCTTCATCGCCACCGAGGAGGCGCGCGCGAACAACGCCTACAAGCAGGCAATCGTCAATGGCGACGCGTCCGACATCGTCGGCTCGAGCCTGTTCACCGGCATCTTCGGCAACTATCTCCGGCCGTCGATCGTCAACGCCGGGCTCGACCCCGACAACCTGCCGGACGGCGACGCGAAGACCATGAATTTCGCTTCGCGGGGCGCCTCGGACGCAAAAGTCTGGCGCGACATCTGGGGCAGCGGCCAGGGCATCGGCGCGATCAAAGCGGTGCAGCCGGTATCCGAGGTGGTGGCGCGGCTCGAACGCGAATACCGGGAAGCCAAAGGACGGATCTGCGGCTGAGACCGACCCCGCCGAGGCCGACTCGCAGACCCAAAGAGCTTTGCCTGGAGCCTCAAGACCGACGGTTCCCTGTCTGTCCTGGTGGAGGCCCGATCTCCCTTCATAGTCAAGCCGACCGCCGCCGACCGCTGACGCGAGGTGGATAACGGGGACAAGGCGGAGGCGATCGTTGAGCGTGGTTGGCTACGCGATGCGCCGGCGCTATGCCCCGCACGGATTTCGCTCGGGACCCCCGGCGCCTGTTGTCCCGGGCGCCCTCGCGCGTATCCTTGTGCGTTGATTCGCGTGTCTGCGCGTTCCCCTCAACCCAACCGGCGAAGGCGCGCTCAACCCCATGGCGACCATCGAAGCCTTACTCCAGCGCCCGCCCGCCGCGACGGAGCGCGCCTATCGGGTTCCGCCCGCCAATGTCGAAGCCGAGCAGGCCCTGCTTGGCGCGATCATGATCAACAACGACGCTTTCGACCGCGTCTCCGACTTCCTGCGCAGCGAACATTTCGTCGAGGAAATCCATCGCCGCATCTTCGATATCGCCGGCGCCATGATCCGGCAGGGCAAGCTCGCCACCCCGGTCACGCTGAAGACCTTCCTCGGCGATCATGACCTCGGCGGCGTCACGGTGCCGCAATATCTGGCGCGGCTCGCCACCGAGGCCACGACGATCATCAACGCCTACGACTACGGGCGCAGCATCTACGACCTCGCCCTCCGGCGCGAGCTCATCACGATCGGCGAGGACGTGGTCAACGTCGCCTACGACGCCCCCGTGGATTCGAGCCCGCGCGAGCAGATCGAGGAGGCGGAGCGGCGGCTCTATCAGATCGCCGAGGGAGGTCGTTACGACGGGGGCTTCCAGCGCTTCACCGACGCGTTGAAGGTCGCTGTCGACATGGCCGCGAAGGCCTATGAACGCGAAGGCTCCCTGTCGGGAATCGCCACCGGCCTTCTCGACCTCGACCGCTACATGGGCGGCCTGCAGGCTTCCGACCTCGTCATTCTGGCCGGGCGCCCCGGCATGGGCAAGACGGCGCTCGCCACCAACATCGCGTTCAACATCGCGCGCGCCTACGAGGGGAGCACCCGCGCCGACGGCGTGGCCGAGACGGTCAACGGCGGCATTGTCGGCTTCTTCTCGCTGGAAATGTCGGCGGAGCAGCTGGCGACCCGCATCATCGCTGAGCAGTCGAGCGTCGCCTCCTACAAGATCCGGCGCGGCGACATCACCGAGGGCGACTTCCGGCGGATCGCCGACGCCGTCACCGAGATGCAGTCGATCCCCTTCTACATCGACCAGACCGGCGGCATCTCGATCGCCCAGCTCACCGCGCGGGCCCGCCGCCTCAAGCGCCAGAGGGGCCTCGACCTCTTGGTGATCGACTATCTCCAGCTTCTTTCGGGATCGAAGACGCGTGGCGACAACCGCGTGCAGGAGCTGACCGAGATCACCACCGGGCTGAAGGCGCTGGCCAAGGAGCTCGCCGTGCCGATCCTGGCCCTCTCCCAGCTTTCGCGCCAGGTCGAGTCTCGCGACGACAAGCGGCCCCAGCTCTCTGACCTGCGCGAATCCGGCTCGATCGAGCAGGACGCCGACGTCGTGCTGTTCGTCTATCGGGAGGAATACTATCTCAAGAACCGCGAGCCCCGCCCCGGCACCCAGGAGCATATCGACTGGATGACCAAGATGGAGAGCGCGCACGGCCGCGCGGAAGTCATTATCGGGAAGCAGCGACACGGGCCGACGGGAACCATCGAATTGCAATTCGACGCGGAGGTGACCCGATTCAGCTCGCTCGCCCGGGAAGACACGCTTGCGGAAATCCGTTAGAAAGCAGGCGCGCTGACACGACAATGGCGCATTCATGCGCCTAAACGGCGAGCTACCCAGACAATTTGGCGCGACCGCGCGCCGTCGTCATTTGGAGTTTGGCATGAAACTGACCGCCGCCCTCGGCTTGGCCTGTGCGCTTGTCGTCGCCGCCCTGTCGTCCGCCCCCGCCCGCGCCAACTCGTTCACCGACGCCCAGAAGCAGGAGCTCGGCACGTTCATCCACGATTATCTGGTCAACAATCCCGAGGTGCTGAAGGAGGCGATCGAGGCGCTCGACAAGCACGACAAGGCGACCGCAGAGGCCGATCGCGAGAAGGTCGTCACCAGTCAGGCCGGTCCGCTGTTCAGCTCGAAATACCAAGCGACGATTGGCAACCCGAACGCCTCGGCGACGCTGGTCGAGTTCTTCGACTACAACTGTCATTACTGCAAGGGCGCGCTGCCCGACATCGCCAAGCTGATCAAGGACGATCCGCACCTGAAGGTGGTGCTGAAGGATTTCCCCGTCCTCGGACCGGGCTCCGTCGAAGCGGCCAAGGTCGCCTCCGCCGCGCGGAACCAGCTGCCGGGCGACAAGTTCTGGGCCTTCCACTATAAGCTGCTCGGCAGCCACGGGCCGGTCGGCAAGGCCGAGGCGATGGCGGTCGCCAAGGAACTCGGGCTCGACATGGATAGGCTCGCCAAGGACATAGACAGCCCCGAGGTCAAGACCGGGCTGGACGAGACGATGCAGCTCGCCGACGCGCTGCAGATCAACGGCACGCCGACATTCGTTCTCGGTCAGGACCTCGTGGTCGGCGCCGTCGGCTACGACCAGCTCAAGAGCAAGATCGACTCGGTTCACAAGTGCGGACGCGTGACCTGCTAGGCCGGGCGTCTTCCAAAAGGGCTGCGGTCGCTGCGCGCGCCTGACGGACGGTTTTTTCAAGCAACAGGCGAGGTTTGTCAGTGACCGCCGTTCAAGCGATCGTCATGGCCGTGCTGCAGGGCGTGACGGAGCTCTTCCCGATCAGCAGTCTCGGCCACGCGGTCATCCTGCCGCGGCTGCTCGACTGGAACGTCGACCTCCGGGCGCCGGATTGGCTGGCCTACCTGACGGTGATGCATCTCGGCACGGCGATCGCGCTGTTCGCCTATTTCTGGCGCGACTGGTTCAACTTCGGTTTCTCCCTCATCGGCCTCAGCGGCGACCGGTCGGCGGCGGATCGGCGGCTGTTCTGGCTGATCGTGCTGGCGACGATTCCGGCGGTCCTCATCGGAGCTGGCCTGCACAAGGTTCTCGCCGAGGCTTTCGGATCGCCGGCGATCGCGTCGATCTTCCTGATCGTCAACGGCTTCCTGCTGTACTTTGGCGACCTCGTCTCCGGCGAGACGGTCGGGAGGCTCGACCAGCTCAACTGGAAGGGCGCGCTGGCGGTCGGCTTCGCCCAGTGCCTCGCGCTGATTCCAGGCATTTCGCGGTCCGGCTCGACCATCGTCGCAGGGGTGCTCGCCGGCCTGAAGCACGAGGACGCCGCCCGCTTCTCATTCCTCATGGGCACCCCGATCATTTTCGCCGCCAACGTCTTCGAGGCGCCGAAGCTTTTGAAGGAGGGCGCGACGCTGGGGCCGATGGCGATCCTCTCGGGGGTCGTTGCGGGCGTGGTCGCCTATCTCAGCGTGCTCTTCTTGATGCGCTATTTCCACAAGAACGAGTTCGAAGCGCTGAGCCCCTTCGCCTACTACTGTTGGGCGGCTGGCGCCCTGTTCCTGGCGATCATCACGCTCGTCTGATCCCTGACGCCGGGCCTTGGCCTTTGTCGCGGGCGCCCTATATTGCGCAGTCTCGGACGGGAAAACGTCTGCGCGAGCGAGGGCGAGATGTCCACAATCGAGGTCATGCCGGCGCGGCTCACGCGCGAGGAAGCCGAGGATCTGAAACGCGCGATCGCTTGCCTTGAAGGGACGAGCTTCGCGCGGCGCCTGACGGGAGCCGTCGGTCGCCCGATCGGCGTGCTGAGCCGCAGCGCCCCCGCCTCGGCCAGGAGATTTGTCGCGCGCGCCACCGAGGCCGCCTTGCGCGGCGCGCTGCTTCTTGCGCTCAGGACCATCGACCGGGAACGCGCCGCCAAACCCGCCGGCCGCGCCCACACCCTTGCCGCTGCGGCTACGGGGGCCTTCGGCGGGGCGTTCGGGCTCGTGGCGCTGCCGGTCGAACTGCCGCTGTCGACCGCCATCCTCATGCGCTCGATCGCCGAGATCGCCCGGGAGGAGGGCGAAGATCTCAGCGTCCCCACCGGCGCGCTCGCCTGCGTCGAGGTGTTCGCGCTCGGTGGCGAGGAGAAAGAGGCCGCGTTCGAGAGCGGCTATTTCGCCGTCCGCGCCGCCCTTGCCAAGTCGGTCAGCGAGAGCGCCCGCTTCGTCGCCAGCCAAGGGCTCGGCGCCCAGTCGGCGCCGGCGCTCGTGCGGCTGATGACCCAGATCGCCGCGCGTTTCGGCGTAATCGCGAGCGAGAAGGCGGCGGCCCAGGCCGCGCCCATGCTCGGCGCGATTGGCGGCGCCGCCGTCAACGCCGCATTCGCCGCCCACTTCCAGACGCTTGCGCGCGGCCATTTCATCGTGCGCCGGCTCGAACGGCGCCACGGCGCGAACCTCGTCGCCTTCGAATACCAGCGCCTCGGGAGCGAGGTCTCGGCGGCCGCCTGAACGGGCGGCTTCCGGGAGCCCTTGCCAATGAGGCGTCTGCCCCCCTACGCCAGGTCTGTCGTGACCGCCGCGGTCGCGCTCGTCATCGCGGCCGGCCTGCCGCTCGTCGGCGCGCTCGGCGCCGGCTCCGCGATTCCGGCGTTGGGGCCTGCGCCGCGCCCCCACGGCGACGCGCCGATGCGCATTGTTCGGGTCATGAGCTCGGACAAGGCCTGCGAGCCCGACTGCCCCGAGTGGATTTCGGCCGAAGGGACGATCACCCCGGGCACGGCGGCCGCGTTCGCCCGCCTCGTCGCGGATCTCGGCGGACGACGACTCCCGGTGCTCATCTCCTCGCACGGCGGCTCGCTTCGCGACGCGCTCGAAATGGGCGTGTTGATCCGCTCCAGGAACCTCGCCGTCGCAGTCGCCCGCACGCTGATCGCCAACTGCCCCTCGCGGGCCCGCGGCTGCGCCGACGCGCGTGGTCAGGCGACTGTCGACGGCGCCGCCTGCGCCTCCGCCTGTCCCCTCGTCCTGGCGGGCGGAGTGGCGCGCCTCATTGGCCCTGCAGCGCTCATCGGCGTTCATCAGATCACCACGGTGGTGAAGGAGCCGGAGGGCGTCGAGGGCGTCACCAGGACCGTCAAGCTCTATGAACAGGGGTGGGTCGACGAGACCGTCGAGACCTACCTGAGAAACATGAGCGTTGGCGATCCGGTGATGTCCCTCCTCCGCAGGACGCCGGCGGCGAGCATACGCTGGCTCAGCGTCGACGAGATCAAGGCCTCCGGCCTTGCGACCGGGGCGCTCGATCCGGCCGAGCCGATCCTCGCGGCGGCGGCCAACGGCCTCAACGGCAGCGCCTTTGGCCAGCCCGCGACGCCCGACGTGATCACGGGAAAAATCGGGGATC
Source organism: uncultured Alphaproteobacteria bacterium (assembly GCA_963822215.1). Classification (GTDB taxonomy): domain Bacteria; phylum Pseudomonadota; class Alphaproteobacteria; order Rhizobiales; family Beijerinckiaceae; genus Roseiarcus. The sequence continues at coordinate 122,181 of CAWGGX010000001.1, read as the reverse complement.
GGGACGGACTCGGCGCGCTCCTCACGCTCACCTATCGGCGCGGCGGCGGCGCTCTGGAGCTTGCGGTGAACGAGTCCAGCCAAAGGGCGGAGGCGAACGCGACCGACTGGACCGCCACAGCAGCCGGAGGAACGGCTCTCGCCCTGACGGCCGAGGGACACGGCCGCGCCCGCGCCCTCATGCCGCGCGCCCGGTTCTGCGCGCTGAGCCGGGACGGACGTATCGTTGCGACGCCAGCCCCGACCGCGGCGGGCGCGCTTCGAACCGTCACTTTCGACGTTGCGGCCGCGACAGGCGTCCGGGCGCTGTTCGACGAGGCTTGTCCGTAACCGAGGCGGCGACCCGGGCGATCGAAAGGCTGAACGGGGCGAACCGGTAGCGGGAGCCCGGCGATCGTCGTCGAGGGACTTGCGCCGTCCCGACCGAGGGATCCGCCGATCTTGATTGAGAACGTCGCGGGTTCGTTCAATCTCGCCCGGTTCGGCGCAAGATTCGTCTCGCGCTCGGCCCGCCGCACGGCGGCACGCAAAATCCGCCCCAAGGCATTGAAAACGCTCCAAACCGACTCGGGGAGCGCGCGGGTCGTTCAGCTCGAGGGAAAGTGATTGGCGGCCAAGCGCCCAAGTGGAGGGACTAAAAGCAAAGTTCGGCGATCACAGCCGGCGGGCTGTGCGGCGGCGCACAAAATCCGTCACAAGGCGTTGAAAAGGCTCAAAACCAACTCGGCGAAGGTCCGGGTCGTTCAGCTCAGGGGAAAGGGCCAGCCGGCCAAGCGGCCAAGCGGAGGGACGAAAGGCAAAGTTCGGCGATCGCAGCCGGCGGGCGGCGCTGCGAGGTTGGGAGTTACGCGTTCGGCCCGATTGCGGGCCACGACATTGATCTTACGCGAGGATTCTTGGACCGCCAATGCGACGGATTCGGTTGCCGGACGGCGCCCGGGGGTCGGTCGCCGACCCGCGCTCGCCCGTCACAGCGCGTCGTCGCCGACTTCACCGGTGCGGATCCGCATGACGCGTTCGATCGGGGTGACGAAAATCTTGCCGTCGCCGATCTGACCGGTACGCGCAGCGAGCTCGATCGCCTGTATGGCGTCCTCAGCGCGATCGTCGCTGACCGCCACCTCGATACGAATTTTCGGCATGAAACTGATGACATATTCGGCGCCGCGGTAGATCTCGGTCTGGCCCTTCTGTCGGCCGTACCCTTTGACCTCGGTCGCCGTCATGCCATGCACGCCGATGCTGTTGAGCGCTTGGCGGACCTCATCCAGTTTGAACGGCTTGATGACCGCGGTAATCAGTTTCATGAGTCCTCCCTTTGCCGCGAATCGCGCCAAGACCTGACTCTCGCGTGCGCGCTCGCGGCCTCGTATGATTAATCGATGATCGTGATGCACATAATATCGGCTGATGCAAGCCGCGTGCGGCCGGTTCCGAGGCCTGCGACGATCGGTCCTGCTGAAAAAAAGGCTGGGCGCGCGAATCTGCGCCCAATCAGTGGACGTTTGGCGGCGACATTCAGAAAATGTAACTGCCAAGCCGCCTTGCGGCGCGCCCCCACCACCACCCTTCGGGTGGTCCCCCTCCCCCATTCCGCTGTCGCTCCATGGGGGAGGAGAGGCGTCGGCGTCTTTCCTCCCCTGCGCGTCAGCGCGGGGGAGGGGGACCATGCGAAGCATGGTGGTGGGGGAGGCCGCCGACGGCAGGGCCCTTTGGGAGTTACCGGAAAAAGAGCGCTCGGCGCTTCACGCTCACAGGGCCTCGTCGCCGGTTTCGCCGGTGCGCACGCGCAGCGCCCGCTCCATCGGCAGGACGAATATCTTGCCGTCGCCGATCTGACCGGTGCGCGCCGCGGCGCGGATCGCCTCGATCGTGCGGTCGACGTCCTGGTCCGGCACCGCCAGTTCGAGCCGCACCTTCGGCATGAAGGCCGCTGTATATTCCGAGCCGCGATAGATTTCGGTATGGCCCTTCTGCCGCCCGTAGCCGTTGGCCTCGCTCACCGTCATGCCGCGCACAGCGAGCTTGTCGAGCGCCGCCCTAACCTCTTCGAGCTTGAAGGGTTTGACGATAGCGAGAATCAGTTTCATGGCTGTCCGCCTTTGGGACGCGTGCGAGAAAATATGAATTTACTCGCTATGACGCGACGCGAGGCTACGCAAGTGCGGAGTTGCATGCGGCCCTATCAGAGCGCCTAGAAATTGGTAGCGGGACCCGGACTCGAACCGGGGACCTACGGATTATGATTCCGCCGCTCTAACCAACTGAGCTATCCCGCCGCAAACGCCTTCCCGTGCAGGGCGCGAGAGGGAAGGGGTCGTATAATGGATCCGCCAGCCGCGATGTCAAGGCGGCGAGCGCGGGGTGCCATGGAGGCAGAGGACGAAGCCCGGCAGGGATCGGGGATGCGCCCGCATTCGACAATTGCGCCTGAAGCGCGCGACGCGTTCACCCGAGCGCTTCGCGCCGCTGTCTCCGACCAGAAGCGGCGCGCTCACCCTGCCACTGGCGGCTCCGGAAAGACGCGGGTCACGTGGCCCATCTTGCGGTCGGGGCGGATTTCCAGCTTGCCGTAAAGATGCAGGCAGAGGTCGGGCTGGGCGAGGATGTCGCGCCAATCCTCGGCGTCCTCGCCGATCAAATTGTGCATCTCGACCCGGCCTCGGCGCGTCGCCGCGCCGAGTGGCCAGCCAGCGATGGCGCGAATATGCTGCTCGAACTGCGAAGTCTGCGCGCCGTCGAGCGTCCAGTGCCCGGAATTGTGGACGCGCGGCGCAATCTCGTTGACCACCAGACCCTCGCGGCCGTTCCAGTCTCGGGTGACGAACAGCTCGACCGCGAGCACGCCGACATAATCGAGCGCCTCGAGCACGGTCGTGGCGATCCGGCGCGCCGCGAGCCCCGTCTCAGCGCTCACGCGGGCCGGCGCGCGCGTGCGGGCCAGGATATGCCGCTCGTGCTCGTTCTCGGAGAGGTCATAGGCGACGATGTCGCCTTCGAGGCTGCGCGCGGCCACCACCGAGACCTCGCGCTCGAAAGAGACAAACCCTTCGAGGATCATCGGCGCGCCGCCGAGCGCCCGATGGACCGCGGAGACGTTCGATCCTTCCCGGATCAACGACTGCCCCTTGCCGTCGTATCCGAACCGCCGGGTTTTCAGGATGGCCGGGCGGCCGAGTTCGGCGACGGCCCGGGCGAGCGCGCCGGCGTCATCCACGGCGGCAAAGGGCGCTGTCCTCAGGCCGGCGTCGCGCAAAAAGGTCTTCTCAATCAGCCGGTCCTGGGTCAGCGCCAGCGCCTTTGCGCCCGGACGCACCGGAACGCGCTGGTTGATAAACTCGACCGTCGCGGTCGGGACGTTCTCGAATTCGTAGGTGACGATGTCGGCCGAGGCGGCGAAGCGGGCGAGAGCGTCCTCGTCGTCGAACGGCGCGATCGTGCGGCCTGCGGCGGCGTCGTAAGCCGGCGCCTCGGCTTCGGGGGCGTAGATGTGGGTGCGCAGGCCGACCTTCAGCGCGGCGATCGCCAGCATTCGTCCGAGTTGGCCCGAGCCGAGAATGCCGATCGTCGCGCCCGGGGAGAGGATCATGCCGCGCCCTCGTTGGATGGACGATCGGCGACCGCGGCCGTGCGCTCCGCGCGCCAGGCTGTGAGCCGTTCCGAGAGGGCCGGATCGGACAGCGCCAGAACGGCCGCGGCGAGCAAAGCGGCGTTGACCGCGCCCGCCTCGCCGATCGCCAACGTGCCGACCGGCACGCCGGCGGGCATCTGCACGATCGACAACAGGCTGTCCTGACCCGACAGCGCCCGGGTCGGGACCGGGACGCCGAACACCGGCAGGATCGTGAAGGCGGCGGTCATCCCCGGAAGATGCGCCGCGCCGCCGGCTCCGGCGACAATCACCTTGAAGCCTTCGGCTTTCGCGCCCTTGGCGAAGGCGACGAGGCGATCGGGCGTGCGATGGGCCGAGACAATCCTTGCGTCATAGCCGACCCCGAGCGCCTCGAGCGTCTCGGCGGCGCGACGCATCACGGCCCAGTCCGACTGGCTGCCCATGATGACGGCGACGGGCCTCGACGCGCTGCTCACCGCCGCCCTCGTGCCTGCGAAGCGATACCCATGATTCCAGCGATACATGCAAGGGGCGCGGGCGCGCAAGCATCGCCGGGGCGCGAAGCGACGCTGCTCCACAGGATGCCGGTGACCCGCGCAGTCTTAAACCTACTCCAACTGTATAATGACATGCCCGACTAGGCCGAGCGCGCGACCCCCTGCGGCGTTTCGCCCAACCAAAAGCGGGTTTCCCGGCTCTTGACGCCGACTTTGCCGTCGACTACAGAACCTTGATTATCGGCAGAGGCGACGCACAGTGGCGAACCTTATCGTAACTTTGGCGCTGGAGAGCGGGCAGGCATAGGACCTGCTTCCGTTCGCTGGCGCATGCCGAGGCCCCTCAGAGGGCCTTTTTTATTGCCTCCACATCCCCCCAAACTCGAAAACGACGGACCGAAGCGGAAGGACAAGAGCAATGGCCAAGCACATGACCGGCGCCGAAATGGTGGTCGAGGCGTTCAAGGACCAGGGGGTCGAATTCGTCTTCGGCTATCCCGGCGGCGCCGTGCTTCCGATCTACGACGCGATCTTCAACCAGGACAAGGTCCGTCACATTCTTGTCCGTCAGGAAGGCGGGGCGGCGCACGCCGCCGAAGGTTTTGCCCGTTCGACCGGCAAGGTCGGCGTGCTGCTGGTCACGTCCGGACCCGGCGCCACCAATGCGATCACCGGCCTCACCGACGCGCTGATGGATTCCATTCCGCTCGTTTGCATTACGGGCCAGGTGCCGACCCACCTCATCGGATCGGACGCGTTCCAGGAATGCGACACGACCGGCATCACCCGGAACTGCACCAAGCACAATTATCTGGTGCGCAGGATTGAGGATCTGCCGCGAATCCTTCACGAGGCCTTCTACATCGCCTCGCACGGGCGGCCGGGGCCCGTCGTCGTCGACATTCCCAAGGACGTGCAGTTCGCCAGCGGGACCTATACGTTCCAGCGCAACATCCAGCACAAGACCTATCACCCGCAGATCAAGGGCGACATCGAGCGGGTGAAGCGCGCGGTCGAGATGATGGCCGAGGCGAAGCGGCCAATCTTCTACACCGGCGGGGGCGTGATCAATTCGGGACCGCACGCCTCGACGCTCCTGCGCGAACTCGTGCTCGCCACCGGCTTCCCGATCACCTCGACGCTCATGGGGCTCGGCGCCTATCCAGCCTCGGACAAGCAATGGCTTGGGATGCTCGGCATGCACGGCTCGTTCGAGGCGAACAACGCCATGCATGACTGCGACCTGATGATCTGCGTCGGCGCAAGATTCGACGACCGTATCACCGGCCGTCTCGACGCCTTTGCGCCAAAGTCGAAGAAGATCCACATCGATATCGACCCCTCGTCAATCAACAAGAACGTCAAGGTTGACCTGCCGATCATCGGCGACTGCGCCCATGTGCTCGAAGACATGGTGCGCGTGTGGCGGAACGGGCATCAGGTCGACGCCAGCGCGCTGGCCAAGTGGTGGGCGACGATCGACGGCTGGCGGGCGCGCAACTCGTTCGGCTTCCGCAATTCCGACACGATCATCAAGCCGCAGCACGCGATCAAGCGCCTTTACGAGCTGACCAAGGGCCGCGACGTCTACATCACCACCGAGGTTGGGCAGCATCAGATGTGGGCGGCGCAGCACTTCCATTTCGAGGAGCCGAACCGCTGGATGACGTCGGGCGGCCTCGGCACGATGGGCTATGGCCTGCCGGCGGCGATCGGAACGCAGCTCGCCCATCCCAAATCGCTGGTCGTCGACATCGCGGGCGAGGCGTCGATCCTGATGAACATCCAGGAACTGTCGACGGCGATGCAGTACCGTCTGCCGGTGAAGATCTTCATCGTCAACAACCAGTACATGGGCATGGTGCGCCAGTGGCAGGAGCTGCTGCACGGCGGCCGCTATTCGGAGAGCTACACTGATTCGCTGCCAGACTTCGTCAAGCTGGCCGAGGCTTATGGCGCCCACGGCATCCGCTGCTCCGACCCGGCCGATCTCGACGCGGCGATCAAGGAGATGATCGACACGCCGAAGATGGTCGTGTTCGATTGCCGGGTCGATCAGAAGGAGAACTGCTTCCCGATGATCCCTTCGGGCAAGGCGCACAACGAGATGCTGATGGCCGAACTCGAGGACGACGCCGGCCTCGAACTCAGCAACGTCATCGACGAGAAGGGCAAGATGCTGGTCTAACTTCCTCTCCCAAAGGGAGAGGGTTGGGGGTGAGGGGACTGCGCCTTGCACGGATTTGGCGCAAACCCCTCATTCGGCGCGTTGGGTGTCTAGAAGGACGCCCGTCCTTCGACGGGCTATGGCGCCAACTTCTCCCCGAGGGAGAAGGGAGTGCGCCTTCGTTGGGCGAGATTGAGAGACATGTTCACCCTTAGCGAACTTCGCGAAGCGCACCGCCTCGTGCAGCAAACCTTGCGCCCGACCCCGGCCTTCGCTTGGCCGCTTCTGGCCCAGCGGCTCGGGGCCGAGGTCGTGGTCAAGCACGAAAACCATCAGCCGACCGGCGCGTTCAAGGTGCGCGGCGGCCTCACCTACTGCGACGCGTTGCAGCGGCGCGAGCCGGAAGCGCGTGGGATCATTTCGGCGACCCGCGGCAACCACGGCCAGAGCCTTGCCTTCGCTGGCCGACGGCTGGGCCTGCCGGTCACCATCGTCGCGCCGCAAGGCAATTCGCGAGAGAAGAACGCCGCGATGCGCGCGCTCGGCGCTGAGCTCATCGAACACGGGGCGGACTTCCAGGCGGCCCGGGAGGAGGCGATGCGGCTTGCTGAAGCTCGTGGCCTGCACATGGTTCCGTCGTTCCACCGCGACCTCGTGCGCGGCGTTGCGACCTACGCTCTCGAACTCCTCACGGAGTGGAGCGACCTCGACGTGCTGTATGTCCCGGTCGGGCAGGGATCGGGGATCTGCGGCTGCATCGTCGCCCGCGACGCGCTGGGGCTCAAGACCGAGATCGTCGGCGTCCAATCGACCAAAGCGCCGGCCTATGCGCTCTCGTTTTCCGCCGGGCGCGCCATTGCGACGTCGAGCGCCGATACGCTCGCCGACGGCGTGGCGACGCGCGTGCCCGACGAGGAGGCGGTCGCTGCGATCGCCACGGGCGCTGCGCGCGTCACGCTGGTCACGGACGACGAAATCGCCGAGGCGATCCGCGCCTATTGGACGGATACGCACAATCTCGCCGAGGGCGCCGGCGCGGCGCCCCTGGCGGCGGCGATGCAGGAACGCGCGCGCCTTTCCGGCCGCAAGGTCGGGCTCGTGCTTTCGGGGGGCAACATCGACTTCGAGCTCTTCCAACGCTGGGTCGCGGCGGCGGCAAAAGTCGCCGCGGCCTGAAATTTCATCCGGACGCGCCGCACGTACGGCCGTTCTATCGAACGAGGATAGACATGAACATGGTCAGAGCGCACTCCGCCCCCCTGTCCCCTTATTCTTCGGCGACCGTTCGCTCGCCGATCGAGACTCATACGCTCTCGGTGCTGGTCGACAACGAGCCTGGCGTGCTCGCGCGCGTGGTCGGTCTCTTCTCAGGCCGTGGCTACAACATCGAGAGCCTCACGGTTGCCGAAGTCGCGCACGAGAGCCGGCAGTCGCGCATCACCATCGTCACCTCGGGGACGCCCGAGATCATCGAGCAGATCCGTCACCAGCTTGAGCGCCTGGTGCCGATCCATTCGGTGACGGACCTGACGCTGACCGTTCGTGCGATCGAGCGCGAGCTCGCCATGATCAAGGTGCGCGGCAAGGGCGAGAACCGGGTTGAGGCGATGAACCTCGCCGAGGCGTTCCGCGCCAAGGTTATCGACGCAACGGTCGAGAGCTTTATTTTCGAGCTGACCGGAAATCCGCAGAAGATCGACGACTTCGTCGACCTCATGCGTCCGCTCGGCCTCGTGGAGGTCTCCCGCACCGGCGTCGCCGCCATCTCGCGCGGGCCGGAGCCGATCTGAGGCGGAAGGACAGGTCGCCTTGGCCGTATCGGACTGAGCGGATTGAGTTCCGTCCGAAAAGTCTGTATTCTGGTCAGACAGGACAGAATGGCGATCGGCAATGGCGAATTGGCAGGTTCAGGATGCAAAGGCACATCTCAGCGATGTAATCGAACGCGCGCGAACCGAAGGGCCGCAGACGATCACCCGTCATGGCCGAGAGCGCGCGGTCGTGCTCTCGATCGGGGATTATCGCGCGCTGGCGGCCTCCAAGCTCGACTTCAAAGCCTATCTGCTCGGTGGTCCGAAGGTCGACGATTTCTCGATCGAGCGGGACCACGACGTCGGCCGCGACATCGAGCTTTGACCGTGGCGGTCGGATATCTTCTCGACACCAACGTCATTTCCGAGACCCGCAGGGCTCACGCCCACAACAGCGTAATCGCCTTCCTCTCCAGCGCGGATTCGGCCGGGCTGTTCTTGAGCGTCCTCACCCTGGGTGAACTGCGAAAAGGCGTCGCGGCGAAGAACCGGACCGATCCAAGCGCGACCCGCGAGATCGAGGCCTGGGTCGACGGGCTCCAGACCCTCTTCATCGATCGCGTGTTGCCGGTCGACGCAGCGACCGCAAGAAAGTGGGGCGAGCTGTCGTCAGTCCGCAGTCTTCCGGTGATCGACACGCTCATCGCCGCCACCGCGCTCCGGCATGGGCTGACCTTGGTCACCCGCAACACCCGTGACGTCGAGGCCACGGGCGTGCCGCTTCTGGACCCCTGGCGGACCTAGACCCCCAGCCCCGCCCGCGCCGCCGCGATCATCGCCCGGATTCCGTTGTCCTCGTGCCGGACCGCGGCGCCGAAGCCCCAGACGGGGCCCGGCCAGGCGGGGTCGGCCGCGGAGCGCGCCACCACATGCACGTGCAACTGCCGCACGATGTTGCCGAGGGCGCCGAGGTTGATCTTCTCGGCCTTCGCGTTCGCGTTGAGCCAGTCCGCCGTCTGCGCCGCCTCTTGGATCAAGCGAGCGCGGTCGGCCGCGTCGAGATCGGTCAGCTCGACGAGGTTTGCCCGTCGCGGAACGAGGATGAGCCATGGCCAGCGTGAGTTGTTCATCAAGAGCACCCGACAGAGCGGCAGGTCGCCGATCGCCTCAGTGTCGCGCGACAGGCGGGCGTCGAGCGAAAAACTCATGCCACCCAGGCTTTGCCGTTCGGACCGCCGCGCAGGCCAATCTTGGCCGCGATCGTCTCGGCGATGTCGGCGAGCGAAGCTCGCCCGCCGATCGGCCCGGCCGGCGCGCCGGCGCCGAAGGCGACGATCGGCACGTGCTCGCGGGTGTGGTCGAAGCCCTTGTAGGTCGGGTCGTTGCCGTGGTCGGCGGTGATCAGACAATAATCGTCCGTCCGCATCGCCGCTTCGATCTCGCTGAGCCGCCGGTCGAACGCCTCGAGGCAGGCGGCGAAGCCCGGCACGTCGCGGCGATGGCCCCATTCGGTGTCGAAATCGACGAGGTTGACGAAAATCAGCCCGCCGTCGGGCGTGTCCTGAAGAGCGCTGATGAGACAATCGACGTTGCCGTCGTTGCTCTTGCCCTTGATCTCGCGACCAGTGTCGCGATGGGCGAAGATGTCGCCGATCTTGCCGATCGAGACGATGGCGCGCCCCGCTTCGGCCGCGCGTTGCAACACATTGCCGTTCGGCGGCGGCACGGCGAAGTCCTTGCGATTAGCGGTACGGACGAAATCCTTCGCGCTCGTTCCCACGAACGGACGTGCGATGACCCGACCCACGTTCAAGGGATCGCACAGGCGCCGCGCGATGCGACAAAGCTCGTAGAGCCGCTCGAGCCCGAACGCCTCCTCGTGCGCGGCGATCTGGAACACCGAATCCGCCGAAGTGTAGCAGATCGGCTTCCCGGTGCGGACATGTTCCTGGCCGAGTTCTTCGATGATCACGGTGCCGGAGGCGTGCCGGTTTCCCAGAATCCCGGGCAGCCTGCCCTCGGCGATCAGCGCCTCGGTGAGCGACGCCGGGAATGCCGGGACGGTCTGCGGGAAATAGCCCCAGTCGAAGTCGACCGGCGTTCCGGCGATCTCCCAATGGCCCGACGGAGTATCCTTGCCGTGAGACGTCTCGATCCCATAGCCCCATTGGCCGCGTGGGCGCGTCGCAAGATCGAATCCCGGAGAGGCGCGGCCGGTTGAGGCCTGCATGGCGTGGGCGAGGCCAAGGGCGGCGAGATGGGGGATCTTGAGCGGCCCGCGCCTCAGGCCGTCGCGGTTGCCTAAGCCCAGCGCGCAGGCTTCCACGATGTGACCAAGCGTGTCGGCGCCCTGGTCGCCGTACGCCGCGGCGTCCTCAGCGTCGCCGCAGCCGACCGAATTGAGGACGATGATGATCGCACGGGTCATGGCAAGCGCCTTTCCTAAAAACCCCCTCGCCCCGCAGAGGGCGTCGAGAGACGCCCGTCTGTCAACGGGCTATGCGGGGAGAGGGCCGGGGTGAGGGGCGCGGGCGATTGGCCGCGGCGCTTGCTGGCCCCGCCCCTCATCCTAACCTTCTCCCCGCGAAGCGGGGAGAAGGAACTTTCCTCACTGACTGACGACGCCCGAGAGCGTCGCCTCGTTGGAAAAGGCGGCGGCGAACAGGGCGCGGGTGTACTCGCTCTGCGGGGCGGCGAACACCGCCCTCGCCTCGCCGTTTTCGACCACCTTGCCGCGCCGCATAACGATGATCTCGCTCGCCAGAGCCCGCACGACCTTGAGATCGTGCGAGATGAACAGATAGGCGAGATTACGCCGCCTCTGCAAATCGCGCAGCAGGTCGACGATCTGCGCCTGGATCGACATGTCGAGCGCGGAGGTCGGCTCGTCGAGCACGACGAATTTGGGGTCGAGCGCCATCGCGCGGGCGATGGCGATGCGTTGCCGCTGGCCGCCGGAGAATTCGTGCGGGTAGCGGTCGAGGGTCGAGGGATCGAGCCCGGTGTCGGCGAGCGCTTGCTCGACCACACGCCGCCGCTCGGCGGAATTGAGCTTCGTCCCCTGCGCGATCAGCCCTTCCTCGACGATCTCGGCGACCGACATCCGCGGCGAGAGCGAGCCGAACGGATCCTGGAACACGATCTGCATCTCGCGCCGCAAGGGACGCATGGCCTTGGCGGTGAGCCCCTGGATCGGGCGGCCGCAATAGGCAATCGGGCCTTCGGAGCGGATGAGGCGCAGAATTGCGTGGCCGAGCGTCGTTTTGCCTGACCCGGATTCGCCGACCACGCCGACCGTCTGCCCCTCGCGCACGGCGAGGCTCACGCCGTCGACCGCCTTCACATGTCCGACGGTGCGGCGGAAAAGGCCGCGCCGGATCGGGAACCAGACTCTCAAGTCCTCGGCGCTGGCGATCGTGCGGGCGCCCGGATCGCCCGGCGGGGGGTCGCCCTTGGGCTCGGCGGCGAGCAGCGCCCGGGTATAGGGATGCTGCGGGTTGGCGAATACCTCGGCCATTCGGCCCGCTTCGACGATCTCGCCGTTCTGCATCACGATCACCTCGTCAGCGATGCGGCGGACGACGTTGAGGTCATGGGTGATGAACAGCATCGCCATGCCGAGCTTCGTCTGCAGGTCCTTGAGCAGCTTCAGGATCTGCGCCTGCACGGTGACGTCGAGGGCGGTCGTCGGCTCATCGGCGATCAGGAGGTCGGGGCGGTTGGCGAGCGCCATGGCGATCATCACGCGCTGGCGCTGTCCGCCGGAAAGCTGGTGCGGATAGGCGCCGAGCCGCTCGGCCGGGTCGACGATGCCGACCTCGGTCAAAAGCTCGACGATGCGCTTTTTCGTCGCCGCCCCACGGCCGTGATGGAGCGCAATGATCTCGCCGATCTGCCCCTCGATGGTATGGAGCGGATTGAGCGAGGTCATTGGCTCCTGGAACACCATGGTGACGGCGCTGCCGCGCATCTCGCGCAGCTCCGTGACGGTCATCTTCAGGACATCGTGGCCGCGAAACAGAATCTCGCCGGTCGGATAGCTTGCCGCCGGCTGGGGCAGCAGGCGCACCAAAGCCTGCGCGGTCACTGACTTTCCCGACCCGGACTCGCCGACCAGCGCCAGCGCCTTGCCCTTCTCGAGCCGGAAGGAGACGCGGTCGACCACGGTCTTGCGCTCGCCGCCCTGCGCGAAGGCGATCGAGAGATCGCGGACGTCGATCAGTGGCGGATCGGCCTTCACGAGAAAGTCTTTCGCGGATCGAAGGCGTCGCGCACCGCTTCGCCGATGAAGATTAACAGCGACAGGAGGAGCGCAATCACGACAAAGGCCGAGATGCCAATCCAGGGCGCCGAAAGATTGGACTTGCCCTGCAGCAGCAGCTCGCCGAGCGACGGCGAACCCGGCGGCATGCCGAGGCCCAGGAAATCGAGCGAGGTCAGGGTGCTGATCGACGAGTTGATGATGAAGGGCAGAAAGGTCAGCGTCGCCACCATCGCGTTCGGCAGCACGTGCTTGACAATGATTTTCGCGTTGCTCAGGCCGAGCGCCCGCGCCGCATTGACGTATTCGAAGTTACGCGCGCGCAAGAACTCGGCCCGCACCACATGGACGAGGCTCACCCATGAGAAGAGCAGCAGGATCACGAGCAGGACGACAAAACTCGGCGCCAGGATCGCTGACAGGATGATCAGAATGTAGAGGTGCGGCAGCGACGACCAGATCTCGATCACCCGCTGCATGATAAGGTCGAGCAGGCCGCCGAAATAGCCCTGCACCGCTCCGGCAAAGACGCCGATCACCGACGACACGCCGGCGAGGATCAGGCCGAACAGCACCGAGATGCGGAAGCCGTAGAGGAGCCGCGCGACGATGTCGTGTCCGTCCTGGTCGGAGCCGAGCCAGAGCGGCTCGAGCTTCGAACAGGGCCTCGGGACCGTCTCGGCGCCGGGAAATTTCTGCTTCTCGAGCGCCGTTCGACACTGCGCGTCGGTAAGGAGCCAGGTCGGCGGCGTCGGCAGCGGCGTCGGCGGATTGAGGATCGTGGTGGAATTGGCGAACCGGATCGGAGGCCAGATCATCCAGCCATGCGCCTGAATCTCGTCGGCGACGAATGGGTCGCGATAGTCGGTCTGGGCCTGGAAACCGCCGAACATTTCCTCCGGATAATTGAAGAAGATGGGGAGGAGGAGGTGGTTCTTGTAAGAGGCGATCAGCGGCTTGTCGTTGGCGATGAACTCGGCGCCGAGGGCGGCGACGAACAGCACGAGGAAGATCGCGAGCGACCACGCCCCGCGCCGGTTGCGGCGGAAATTGTCGAGCCGGCGCCGGTTCATAGGCGAGAGGCTGAGCCAGGCGCGCCGGGCAGCGTGGACGCTCTCTTCCGCCGGGCGCCCAATCCCGCTGACGGAGGCCGGAGCTTCGGTACGACTGGGGGCGCCGCCTTCCTCAGTGAACGGCAGAAGGGATTGGCCTCCGCCCTGATGAAGGGAGTCGAACGACGCCGGTCTTTCGACGGGCGGTTTGGGAGGGGACGAGGGACTTTCGCGCTGATCCACCCTCACACCTCGCGCGTCTCGAAATCGATGCGGGGATCGATCCAGGTGTAGGTGAGGTCGGAGATCAGGTTCACCACGAGGCCGAGCAGGGCGAAAATGTAGAGGTTGGCGAGGACGACCGGATAGTCGCGCTGGATCAACGAATCGTAGGAGAGGTACCCGAGCCCGTCGAGCGAGAACACCTGCTCGATCAGCAGCGACCCGGTGAAGAATGCGGCGAGGAACGCTCCGGGAAAGCCGGCGATCACGATCAGCATCGCGTTGCGGAACACGTGGCCGTAGAGCACGCTGCGCTCGGAGAGGCCCTTCATCCGGGCCGTCTGCACATATGCCTTCTTGATCTCGTCGAGGAACGAGTTTTTGGTGAGCAGCGTCGTTGTCGCAAACGAGCCGAGCACCAGCGCGGTCACCGGCAGGGTGATGTGCCAGAGGTAGTCGAGGATCTTGTGCGGCCAGTCGAGGTCGGCGAAATTGTCCGAGGTGAGCCCGCGCAGAGGAAAGATCTGCCAGAAGGACCCGCCGCAGAAGAGCACGATCAGCAGCACGGCGAACAAAAAGTTCGGGATCGCGTAGCCGAAGATGACGATCGCAGACGTCGCCGTGTCGAAGCGCGTGCCGTCCTTGACCGCCTTGCGGATGCCGAGCGGAATCGAGATCGCGTAGGAGAGGAACGTCATCCACATGCCGAGCGAGATCGACACCGGCAGCTTTTCTTCGATCAATGTCAGAACCGGCGTGTCGCGATAATAGCTCTTGCCGAAGTTGAAGGTCGCGTAGTCCCGCACGAGAATCCAGAAGCGTTCGAGGACAGGCTTGTCAAAGCCGTATTGCTTCTCGAGCTCCTTGATGAACTTCGGATCGAGCCCTTGCGAGCCGCGATAGCGTGAGGCGATGTCGCCGACCCCTTGCGAGCTGCCGGCGCCAATCTGCCCGCCTCCGCCGCCAAAGCCCGCCGTCGAGCTCTGGTCGGCGCCCTGAAGCTGCGCGATCGCGCGTTCGACCGGGCCGCCGGGCACGAACTGCACGATCGCGAACGAAACGGCCATAATCCCGAAGATTGTCGGGATCATCAGCACGAGGCGGCGGGCTAGGTAAGCGAGCATCAGTCCCTTCTCCCCGCCTGCGGGGAGCGGGCTAGGATGAGGGGCGGGGCGAGCGCGCGCCGCGGCCAATCGCCCAGGCCCCTCACCCCTACCCTCTCCCCGCTCGCGGGGAGAGGGGGCGTACGGCGCCTACCTTCGACTTCAGACGGCCTCATCCCCCTCACAATCCGATCGCCTTGGCCTTCGCTTCGTCCCACCACCACGTGCCGGGCGCGCCCGTGCTCAGCGCCGGCTGCCGTTCCGGCCGCGAGAACGCGTCCCAATAGGCGACCCAGGAGGTGTCGCGATACCACATCGGCACCCAATAATGCCCGGCCCGCAGCACCCGGTCGAGGGCGCGGCAGGCGGTATTCAGCTCTTCGCGCGATTTGGCGTTGGAGATCGTTTCAATAAGCGCGTCGACAACGGGATCGGAGACTCCCGCAAGATTGCGCGACCCTTGTCTCGCCGCGGCCTCGGAGGTGAAGGCGACCTTGAGTTCGGCCCCCGGGGTCGATGAGCCCCCGTTTGCGGCGGTGACCACGTCATAGTCAAAGGCGTCGGTGCGGGCCTTGTACTGGGTGGCGTCGACAATGCGAATATTGGCCTGGATACCGAGCTTTCCGAGGTTTTGGATGAACGGCAACGTGTGGGGCTGGAGCGCTCCGGAGGAATTGAGGAACTCGATCGTCAGCGGCTTGCCGCCCGGGAGCTTCATCGCGGCGCCGTCGCGCTCGCAGCCGGCGGCGATCAAAAGGTCATAGGCCTGTTTGAGCAGCGTGCGGTCGAAGCCCGAGCCATCGCTCTCGGGCGGCGTGTAGGGATCGCCGAACACGGACGCCGGCAGCTTGTCGCGGAACGGCTCGAGAAGCCTCAGTTCGTCCGGGCCCGGCTTGCCGTTCGCTTCCATCGGGGTGTTGGGGAAGAAGGACACGACGCGCTTATAGGCGGAATACATAATGTTCTTGTTGGTCCATTCGAAATCGAAGGCCAGCCCGATCGCCTCACGCACGCGGGGGTCCTTGAACTGATCCCTGCGCGTGTTGAGGTACCACCCTTGTGTGCGCGACGGCTCGCCGTTGTGCAGCGTCTCCTTCTTCACCCGTCCGTCCTTGGCGGCGGGAAAGTCATAGGATGTCGCCCAGAAGCGGGATGTGTACTCCTCGTGATAATTGATCGCGCCGGCCTTGAACGCCTCGAAAGCGACCTGCCGCTCGCGGTAATATTCGAAGCGTAGCCGGTCGAAATTGTTTTGGCCGAGGTTCACCGGAAGCTTGGCGCCCCAATAGTCAGGCCGGCGCTCGTATTCGATAAAGCGTCCCTGCTCGAACGTCTTGACCTTGTAGGCGCCCGAGCCGAGCGGGGCGTCGAGCGTCGCGGAGGTGAAGTCGCGGTCCTTCCACCAGGCCGCGGAAAAGACCGGCATGCCGACGACGATGAGGTGCGCGTCGCGGCTGCGGTCCTTGACGAAACGAACATGGACGACGTCGTCGCCCTCCGGAACGGCCGATTCGACCTCCCTGAGAAGCTGGGCGTAGATCGGATGGCCCTTATCCTTCAAAATGTTGAGGGAGAAGGCGACGTCCGCTGCGGTGACGCGCGACCCATCGAAGAACTTCGCCTCCGGCCTCAGCCTGAACCGGTAATCGAGCTTGTCGCCCGATACGTGAACCGACTGCGCGAGCAGCCCATAGACCGAATCGGGCTCGTCGCCGTTCGGCGCCATCAGCGTGTCGAAGGTTGCGCTCATGCCGGCCGCGCCGTTGCCCTTCCAGCTGTAGATGTTGAGGGTGTCGAAGGTGTCGAAGTTCTGGTTGCCGCTCGTGCCGGTGATCTGGAGCGACAGCAGCCCGCCGGTCGGCGCGTCCGGATTGACGTAGGTAAAGTGCGGAAAGTCGGGCGGCAGCGCGAGGTCGCCGAACGACGACAAGCCATGCGTCTCGACCGATTCGTCGGCGAGCGCGACGAGCGGGCGTCCGGCAAAGGCGACGAGCGCGCCAACTCCAGCGGTCTTCAGCGCCGCCCGCCGCGTAAACATCCAGGCCATCGAATCGCCTCCGCTCGCCGCAATCGACCGCATGCCAACGCTCATTGCCAGCGACCGCGGCGAAAGCGAGGCGCGACAGGCGAAAGCGGTCGGAATCGGCGTTAAAGTTCGTTCATGAATCGAGGATTGAGGCGGGCGCCTGAAGCGCGCTTGGCGCGCCCTTACCTGACTTCCCATGTCAATGCTGAGGCCTTGCCGCGCCCGGCCACGGAGGTGTAGGGGCCGGACGATCATGGTCCTTTCCTTTCCGGGCGCCGAGCGCGCTCCGTCCCAAACCGACGCCGTCATCGTGTGCGCCCTGACGATTGCGGACGCCGAGGGCGCAGCGGAGGTCATCCGGGCCGCATTCGCCGCCCAGAGCCGCGCCACCACGCCGCCGTCTTCGGCGTTGCGCGAAACGACCGAGGCGATTGCGGCCAAGATCGCCGCGGGGGGCGGCTTCGGCGCCTTGGAGCAAGGCCAGCTCGTCGCGGCCGCGCTGTGGCAGGGTGACGGCGACGTGATGCTGATCGGGCGCGTCAGCGTCCTGCCCGAAGCGCGCGGGCGGGGCCTCAGTCGCCGCCTGATCGCCGCCTGCGAAGCGGTGGCTCGGGCTCGCAGCCTGTTGCGCATGCGGCTGAGAGCCCGGCTCGAACTGCCGGAAAACGAGCGGCTGTTTTCACGCATGGGCTTTCAGCGCCTCCACGTCGAGGCGCATGCGGGCTTCGAGGCGCCAACCGTCGCGGTCATGGAGAAACGGCTCAAGTGACCCCAATCGCCCCACCCAACAGCGCGCCCGGCCTTTTGACCATCGATCTCGCCGCACTCGCCGACAACTGGCGCTCGCTCGCCCGCCGCGCCGCGCCCGGCCGATGCGCCGCGGTGGTCAAGGCGAACGCCTATGGGATCGGCCTCGATCGGGCGGCGCCTGCGTTGTGGGCCGCCGGCGCGCGGACCTTCTTCGTCGCCCACCTCGGCGAAGGGATCGCGGCGCGGCGTCTGCTGCCGGAGAATGCGGAAATCTACGTCCTCAACGGCCTCGAGGCAGGCGCCGATCCGGCCGACTACGTCGAACATCGCCTGAAGCCCGCGATCGGCAGCCCCGAGGAACTTGAGCGCTGGTCGGCCTTCGCCGCGCGGAAGGGGCGGCCGTTGCCGTCGGCGCTGCATCTCGACACCGGCATGCGCCGGCTCGGGTTCGAACTCGCTCAATTCGCTCACGGGCGCGATGGCTGCTCACGGCGCGGCGTGCGGCGCGGACCTTCTGATGAGCCATTTCGTCTCGTCGGAAGTTCCGGACGACCCGCTGAACGGCCTCCAAATCGCACGGTTCGAGGCGGCGCGGGCGGCATTCCCCCATCTGCCCGCATCGTTCGCCAATTCGTCGGGGATTTTTTTGGCCGCGCGACCGATCCACGATCTCGCCCGGCCGGGCTATGCGCTGTACGGCGGCAATCCCACGCCGGGCCGGCCGAACCCGATGCAGCCGGTCGTGACGCTCGCTGTCGCGGCGCAGCAGACGCGCTGGATCGAGGCCGGCGAGAGCTGCGGCTACAACGCCCAATGGACGGCGAAGCGCCGCACGCGCCTGGCGACGCTCGCGGTTGGCTACGCCGATGGCTTGCCGCGCGGCGCCGGGGCGACCGATGCGCGGCCGGGCGCCGAAGTCGCGATCGCTGGCCGGCATTGCCCGCTGGTCGGACGCGTGTCGATGGACCTCGTCATCGCCGACGTGACCGACCTTCCAGACGACGCGGTCAGGCCCGGAACCTCGGCGGAACTTTTCGGCGCCGAGGTCGAAATCGACGATTTCGCGGCGCGGAGCGGCACGATCGGCTATCAGGTGCTGACGAGCCTGGGAGCGCGCTACCGGCGAAGTTACGTCTCGGTGCAGGGGGTCAAAATCTGAGCCGTGGTTCCCCATCGACGGACCGGAGTGGACGTCGAGCGGAAGTTGGCGTCGCGACCGCGGATGGCTCAGTTGGGCGGAGAGCGGGCCTCCGTTCTCCGGGTCGCGGGAGACGGTTGCCTCGGCTCGCTTGACGGCCTGCCGGACAATGGCCGACAGTGCGACAGGATCAAGCTTCGACAGGCCGCCCGGGCTGAAGCGCATGCGCTTCAGCGGCGGCGGACATGTCGCAACTATGGGAGGAGACGCGGTGAGCAGGGCCAACTCGTGCGCCGGCATCGACCGCCGCAGCCTCATCGCTTCGGGGCTCGTCCTCGCCGCCGCCCAACTCTCCAGTCCTTTCGTCATCCGCGCTCGCGCGGCCGACGCCGTGAAGATCGGCCTGGACAACCCGCTGACAGGCACCTACGCCGCCAACGGGAAACACGAGCTCGAGGGCTGCCAGTTGGCGCTCGACGGGATCAACGCCAAAGGCGGCATTCTCGGCCGCTCCGCCGAGCTTGTCGTCGAGGATTCGACCAGCGGCGACGCGGGCGCCGCTGTGCAGAAAGCGCGCAAGCTGATCGAGAGCGACAAGGTCGATTTTTTGCTCGGCAACGTCAATTCGGCGCTCGCGCTCGCGATGGCCCAGGTGTCGAACGAGAAGGGGATCCTGCACATCGTGCCGGGTGGTCATACCGACGCCATCACCGGCGCGAGCTGCCACTGGAACGTGTTCCGCGTCTGCAACACCACGCAGATGGAGGCGAACGCGGTGGCGGCCGCGCTGATCAATGCCTACGGCAAGAAATTCTATTACATCACGCCGGACTACGCTTTCGGCCACACGCTCGAGGCCGGTCTGGTCAAGGCGGCGGGCGCGCTTGGCGGCGAGAGGGCCGGGGGCGATCTTGTTCCGCTCGGCGCCGTCGATTTCTCCTCCTATCTGATCAAGGCGCAGGCGGCCAATCCTGACGTCATCATCTTCCTGACCCAGGGCGACGACATGTTGAACGCCCTCAAACAGGCGGTTCAGTTCGGTCTGCAAAGCAAGGTCCATCTCGCCGGCGCCCAGCAGGAACTGGAGCCGCTCGAAGGCTTGCCGCCCGAAGCGCGAATTGGAGCCTGGGTGATGGAATGGTACTGGAACCAACCCGGCGTGCCGCACGTCGCCGAATTCGTCGAGGCGGTTAAGAAGCGCACCGGCCGCGTGCCAACCGCGCGCCACTGGTTCGGCTACGTCTCGACCTGGACCTGCGCGCTGGCGGCGGCGAAGGCCAACTCGCTGAAAGCAGTCGACATGGCGAAGGCGCTGCAGGACTTCCACCTGCCGCCCGAAATCGCCCTTGGGCCGAACCCGGTCTTCTACCGCGCCGGCCAGAACCAGTTGATCGCCTCGCTGTTCGTCGGCGACGCCCAGGCCAGCGGCTCGGCGCCGGACGATCTCTTCAAGGTCACCAAGGTCGTCAACGGCGCCGACGTCGTGGGAACCGTGGAAGAGAGCGGCTGCAAGATGACTTGGCCGACGTGACCCCCTTGAGCCGCATGCGAAGCGGCGGGAGCGCGTCGCGCTCCCCGCAAGCGACAAATCTTATCGCATGACTCAAGTCGTCCTGTTCAACGTCTTCAACGGCCTGATCGTCGGCGCGTTCTATGCGCTGATGGCGCTCGGCCTCTCTTTGATCCTCAATCTCAGCGGCGTGATCAATTTCGCCCATGGCGGATTCCTCGCGCTGGGGGCTTATCTTGCCTACACGCTGATCCCGACCATCGGCTTCTGGGGCGCGCTGATCGTCGCGCCGCTGCTGACCGCCGGCCTCGGCCTCGTCGTCGAGCGCGTGCTGATCCGCCCGCTCTACGGCAAGGATCCGCTCTACGGGCTGCTGCTGACTTTCGGCCTCGCCTACATCTTCGAGGATGGGACGCGCTTCATCTGGGGCGCGCAGAGCCTGCCGTTCCAGGTCCCCGCCTGGCTCCAGACCTCGCTGTCGAGCCAGTTCTTCTTTGTCACCGGCTACCGCGTGTTCATGGTCGTCATCGTCGTCGCGGCGGTCGGCGGATTGTTCGCCGTGCTCAACGTCACTCGGCTCGGCATGCGCATCCGCGCCGGCACGCGCGATCTCGATACCGTGTCGACGCTCGGCGTCAACGTGCGCTGGCTGCGCAGCCTCAATTTCGGCATCGGCATCTACATGGCCGGCCTTGCCGGTGTGCTGGCCGCGGGGCTCCTCGGACTGTCGCCGACGCTCGGCGCCTCGCTCATCATGCCGAGCTTCGTCGCCATCATCGTCGGAGGGCTCGGGAGCTTGCTTGGCACGCTGCTCGGCGGCCTTCTGATCGGCGTCGCCTCGGGGCTGACGGCGGTTTACTTTCCTTCCGCCACCGAGGCGGTGATCTATGTGATGATGGGGCTGGTGCTGCTCATCCGCCCACGCGGTCTTCTGGGCGAAGAGGGACGCCTGCATTGAAGGCCTTCCGCGCCCACGCCCTGGACGTCGCCGTCGGCGTCGTCATCCTGTTCATGCCGTTCCTGATGGGCGCGGTCGGCGGCTATACCGAACTCGCCACCCGCATCCTCGTGATGGGGCTGGCGGCGATGTCGCTCAATGTCCTGCTCGGCTTCACCGGTGTGCTGTCCTTCGGCCATGCCGCCTATTTCGGGCTCGGCGCCTACGGTGCGGCGATGGCGATCAAATATCTGGATTTGGGGACGATCCCCGCGATCGCGCTCGGCGTGCTGGTCGCGACCCTCGCCGCTATGGTCATCGGCGCGCTGATCGTCAGGCGGCGCGGCGTCTATTTCGCCATGGTGACGATCGCTTTCGGACAGGTGTTCTATTTTCTCGCATTTCGCTGGAACACGCTGACCGGCGGCGACGACGGGCTCAACGGCTGGCATCGCATGCCGATCGACCTCGGCTTCGCCACGCTCGATATATTCGGCAGCGACAAGGCCTTTTACTATTTCGTGCTTGTCGTCTTCGCCGTGTGCGTGGGCATGATGGCGATGTTGCTCGCCTCCCCCCTCGGCCGCACGCTGATCGCCATCCGCGAGAACGAGCGGCGCGCGCGCTTCCTCGGCGTCCCGATCGAATTCCATATCTGGCTGTCGTTCGTGATTTCCTGCCTGTTCGTCAGCGTCGCCGGCGCGCTTTATGCGCTGCTCAACAACTTTACCGATCCGCGCGCGCTGCGCTTCGATCTCTCCGGCAATCTGGTGATCATGGCGGTGCTCGGCGGCATGCGCTCGTTCTGGGGGCCGCTGATCGGGGCGGCGATCTTTGTCGCGCTGCAGGATTACGTCTCGAGCCACACTGAGAATTGGATGTCGGTGATCGGTCTCGTATTCGTGGCCGTTGTGCGCTTCTTCCCGCGCGGGGTGCTCGGCATGCTGCGCGCCGGAGCCAAGGCGTGACCCTGCTCAAGGTCGACTCCGCCACCAAGCGGTTCGGCAATCTCGTCGCCATCGAGGATGTGTCGCTGGCCGTCGAGCCCGGCGAATTGCGCGCGATCATCGGCCCCAACGGCGCCGGCAAGACGACATTCTTCAATCTCGTGAGCGGCCTCTTCGCGCCGACGTCGGGCGCCGTCCTGTTCGACGGGCGCGACGTCACGTCGCTTGCGCCAGAACAGCGGGTCGCGCGCGGCATGGCGCGAACCTTCCAGATCACCGAGATCTTTCCCGAGCTTTCGGTCGCCGAAAACATTCGCGTCGCGGCCGAGATCGCCGCCGGCTACCGGCTGCGGCCGTGGCTCGGCCGCGCGGCGAGGACCGGCGTCGAGGAGCGGGTCGCCGAACTCCTGACGCTCGGTGGCCTCTCGGACAAGACGGGCATTCGTGTCGGCGCGTTGTCGCACGGCGACCAGCGCGCGACGGAGATTATGATGTCGCTGGCGCTCCGTCCGCGCCTCCTGATGCTCGACGAGCCGACCGCCGGGATGGGGGACCAGGAAACCTACGACATCGCCCGGCTGGTGCGCCGGCTACATCGGCAGTCGGGGCTGACGATCATGCTGATCGAACACGACATGCGCGTGGTCTTCAATCTCGCCGACCGGATCATGGTGCTGGCGGAGGGGCGGGTGCTGGCGGAGGGAAGCCCGCAGGAGATTGCCGACAGCGACAAGGTCCAGGCCGCCTATCTCGGCAAGGCGCACGCATGATCGCGCTCAAGGCCGACGGCATCCACGCGTTCTATGGCAAGAGCCACATCCTTCATGGCGTGAGCCTCGAAGTGCGCGAGGGCGAGATCGTCGCGCTGCTCGGCCGCAACGGCGCCGGGAAGACGACGACGCTCAGGGCCTTGATCGGCCTGACCCCGCCGCGCGAGGGGCGCATCACGCTGTTTGGCGCCGACGTTGCCGGACTGCCGCCATACCGCATTGCCGAAAAGGGCGTGGGCTATGTGCCGGAGGGCCGCCGCGTCTTCGCCAACCTCACCGTCGAAGAAAATCTGATGGTGCCGGTCGAGCGGCCCGGGCCCTGGACGATCGCACGCATCTACGAGACCTTCCCCCGCCTCGCCGAGCGCAGGACCAGCAAGGGCGCCCAGCTTTCGGGCGGAGAACAGGAGATGCTGTCGATCTCGCGATCCTTGCTCCTCAATCCGAGGCTCCTCATGCTCGACGAGCCCTCGCAGGGGCTCGCGCCGCTGGTTGTCGCGGAGGTGTTCAGGATCCTCGCCATGGCGCGGCGTGAGGGGGTCTCGGTGCTGCTGGTCGAGCAGAACGTGCGCGCCGCGGTCGAAATTGCCGACCGAGCCTATGTGCTCGACGACGGCCGCATCGTCTACGAGGGCGATGCGCGCGCCTTCGGCGCCGACGAGCGGCGGGTGCGCGAGCTCGCAGGCGCGAGCGCTGAGAAATGGGACATGGGGGAGTAGTCCATCAATTCCTTGAAACTTCACGCTGGCGGCTATGGCCCCTCGCATCCGCAATGTTGGGGTTCCATCGGCGGGATATGATTCGAGTTCTGGAAGCGCTTGACGAGGCTGGGATGACCTGAGGTTCGCGCGCATCCTGAATGTACGCAACTCCTGGGGATGAAGGCTCCGAAGGCCGCCGCCCTCATCCGCGACCGTTCGCCTTCCAAAAACCGAGGCGGCCGCGCGCTCGGGAAGCCGATTCGGCTCAAAATCGTCTCGCTCTCGGCTCCCCCGACGCCGATCCGAATTCCCTGCTAGCAGGGAATTTTCTTCAGCCGCGGTCGGCGCTCCGTTCCACAAAGCCTTGCAATGTCATGGCGTTGCTGGCTTTGCAACCCGCTGCTTGCAGGCCGGACCGGGCGTGGAACAGGGAATTTCCAACGACCGGAACAGGTCGTTATCAGGCGCTTTCGGAGCGGAACAGGGAAAGAACAGGCGGGCGAAAACGGGGCGCGAGATCAGGCGCGGCCGGGTTGTAAGGCGCGGCCAGGACTCCCTTCTCCAACCGGCGAGGCTCGCCCTTGCGCGCGGTCCGATGAGAGCGCGCCGCGTCGCTCGTGCAAAAACCATCTTGCTCTCGTCCATCGATTCCTTGAAGCTTCACGCTGGCGGCCCTGACCCCTCGCGTCCGAAACGTTGGAACGCAATCGACAGGATATGATTCGAGTTTTGGAAACGCTTCACTAGGCTGCTGCGTCCACGCCCGAGGCTCCGCGGCGCCGGCTCTGCGATTGGCGGTGTCGAGCGTGGCCTTCGCCTGGTAGACGCGCGAAGCGCAGGTGCAGCGTTTTCCGTTAGCGTGATTGCCGCCTTCGACCGACAGCGTCTATGTCGTCACGATCGACCCGGTCGGGAACAGCGCAAACTTTAGAGAAGGCGCAGGGGCTGAACTGGCAGCCGCAGACCTGTCCCGGCGAGCCTCAATACGCCCGTCCAATGGCGAACTCGACCGCGTCGCGCAGGGCGTGCTTCCAGGGAGAGGCGGGGAACAGTTCGAGCGCGTCGACCGCCATGGCGCCGTAGTGGCGGGCGCGCTCGATCGTGTCCTCGAGGGCGCGGTGCTTTTTCATTGTCGCGATGGCGAATTCAAGATCGCCCGTCCCGATCTCGCCCTTCTCCAGCGTGCGCTTCCAGAATTCGCGCTCCGTCTGCGAGCCGCGCCGGAACGACAATACGATCGGCAGGGTAATCTTGCCTTCGCGGAAGTCGTCCCCGACGTTCTTGCCGAGCTTCGCCGACGTGCCGCCGTAGTCGAGCGCGTCGTCAATCAGTTGGAAGGCGATGCCCAAATTGGCGCCGTAGCCGCGGCAGGCGGCGATCTCGGCCTTGCCGCGCCCGGTCAGGGTCGGGCCGACTTCGCAGGCGGCGGCGAACAGCGCCGCGGTCTTGGCGCGGATCACGGCCAGATAGGCGTCCTCGGTCGTCTCGGTGTCCTTGGCGGCGGAAAGCTGCATGACCTCGCCTTCCGCGATCACGACGGCGGCGGACGACAGGACGTCGAGGCAGGCCATCGAACCGACCTCGACCATCATCTTGAACGCCTGGCCGAGCAGGAAGTCGCCGACCAGCACGCTGGCTTCGTTGCCCCACAGCACCCGCGCCGCCGCCTTTCCGCGCCGCAGATCGCTGTCGTCGACCACGTCGTCATGCAGCAACGTGGCGGTGTGCATGAATTCGACCGCCGCGGCGAGCTTGACGTGCCCTGACCCGCTATAGCCGCATAATGCCGCCGTGGCGAGCGTGAGAATTGGCCGCAGCCGCTTGCCACCCGAGGAAATCAGATGGTTGGCGACCTCGGGGATCATCGCGACGTCCGATCCCGTGCGCGAAAGAATGGTCTCGTTGACCCGAGCCATGTCGCTGTCGACGAGTGCGGTCAAGGGTTCGATCAGGCGATCGACCGGCCGTTCTTCGAGCGGAATCACAACACCCACGAGACGCTATCCCTTGCCACCGGTCGCCAATCGACCATAGAGACGCCCAAACCGCGCGGCAAGTCCGCCATCCCGGGGTTTCCATTGGTCGAAATTGTCAGAACCAACGATCTCGTCCTCATCAGCGCTGTCGAGTCATTATTGCGGTCCGCGGGCGTCGGTTGCTTCGTCGCCGACCAACACATGGCGGCCGTCGAAGGATCGCTCGGCTTCCTGCCCCGCCGAATCCTTGTCCCGAATGACGAGGAACCGCGGGCGCGGCGGCTCCTGACCGAGGCAGGTCTCGCCGATGAGTTGCGCGATGTCTGAGTCGCCGCCCCGTCGGGCTGACGATCCCACGGCGGACGGGTCGGCCGGCGGCGGGTTGTCCTGCGACCTGTGGCTCGGTGGACGGCTGACGCTTGAACAACCGCGGCAGGGCCATCGGATCGGCTCGGACGCGGCCCTGCTTGCCGCCGCCGCCGATCTGTCCGAGGGCCGCCTTGTCGACGTCGGCGCCGGAGTGGGGGCGGTGGCGTTGGGCGTCCTCGTCCGTCACGCGCTCACGTACGCCGATTGCGTCGAGATCGACCCTGCTCTGGCGGGGATTGCGGCGGGAAACGCCCTCCGGAACGGACTAGCCTGCCGGGCGCGCGTCATTCCTGTCGATATTTTCGATGCCCGAGCCCGCAGCATCAGCGGGCTGGCCGACGAAACTGCTGATCTCGTCGTCAGCAACCCGCCATTTTTCGAATCCGGGACGGTGCGCGCTTCGCCGGACCCATTTAGAGCCCGCGCGCATGTGTTCGCGGGCGATGCTACGACGCCGGCGCTCATCGGCTGGATCCGCGCATGCCTCGCCCTGCTGAGGCCCGGTGGACGTTTGGCCCTGATTTACCGCCCCGACGCTCTGCAAACAATTCTCACCGCGGTCGAGAACCGACTGGGAGCGCTCGCGCTCACGTCGGTCTATCCGCGCGTCGGCGCGTCGGCGCGCCGGCTGATCGTCACCGGGGTCAAGGGTTCAAAGGCCCCGCTTCGCATCGCTCCCGCGCTCGTCTTGCACGAGGCGGACGGGCGCCTGACAGTGGAGTCGGAGGCGATCCATCGCGGCGAGCGGCTGATCCATTGGGGCGCATAGGCGCCGGGCTCGGTTTTCGATCCCACCTCGGCGCCTTGAGGACGCCAGCGCCTCAGTCTACATTATCGATCATGTCTGACGCGTTCCTTCGTCATATCCGAGCGACGCTCAACGAGATCGAGGCGGCCGGTCTCAACAAGCGCGAGCGGCTCATTGCTGGGCCGCAAGGTGGACGCATCCGCGTCGCCTCGGACGCGGGCGAGCGCACATTGCTCAACCTCTGCGCCAACAATTACCTTGGCCTTGCCGATCATCCCGAGGTGATCGCGGCCGCGAAGCTTGCGATGGACGCATTCGGCTTCGGCATGGCGTCAGTTCGCTTCATCTGCGGGGCGCAGACGCTCCACCGCGAACTCGAACACGCGATCGCCAGACATCTCGGCAAGGACGACGCGATCGTCTTCGCCGCCTGCTTCGACGCCAACGGCGGCGTTTTCGAACCGCTATTGAGCGAAGAGGACGCCATCATTTCCGACGGCCTAAACCACGCTTCGATCATTGACGGCGTGCGGCTCGCCAAGGCCAGACGATACCGCTTCGCCAATTCCGACATGGACGCGCTCGAGGATTGTTTGAAAAAGGCGGCCGACGATGGCGCCCGTTTCAAGCTAATCGCAACCGACGGCGTCTTCTCGATGGACGGCTATGTGGCGAAGCTCTCGGAAATCTGCGCGCTCGCCGAGCGCTACGGGGCCATGGTCCTTGTCGACGATTGCCACGCGACCGGGCATCTCGGCGAGAAAGGTCGCGGCACGCCCGCGCTGACGGGCGCGGGCGATCGGGTCGATATCGTCACCGGCACGTTCGGCAAGACTCTTGGCGGCGGCATGGGCGGCTTCGTCGCGGCGGCGCAACCGATTGTCGACCTCCTACGCCAGCGGGCGCGGCCCTACCTCTTCTCCAACTCGCTCGCGCCGCCGATCGCCGCCGGAGCGCTGAAAGCGCTGGAGATTGCGATTCGGTTCGATGATCGCCGTGCGCTGCTGCAGAGCCATGCGAAACGATTCCGCGCGGGCTTGGAGGCGGCCGGGTTTTCGACGCTGCCGGGCGTCACGCCGATCATCCCCGTCATGCTCGGCGAGGCGCGCCTTGCGCAGGATTTGGCCAAGGCGCTCGACGAACGCGGCGTCTACGTCGCCGGCTTTTTCTTCCCGGTGGTGCCGAAGGGGCAGGCGCGGATCCGTACGCAAATGTCGGCGGCGCTAACGGCCGAGGACGTCGATGCCGCCGTCGCAGCCTTCAAGGACGCGGGGAAGGCGCTGGGGATCGTTTAACGGCGGTCGAGAGCCGGGCCGCGCGGCCGGCCAAAACCGCCCGACCGCAGCCCGGAGCTCGAGACATGAAAGCCCTTGTCAAGCAGAAGCCGGAACCTGGCCTTTGGCTGACGGACGCGCCGATCCCGGAGGTCGGGCCAGACGACGTCCTGGTGAAGATCCATAAGACCGGCATCTGCGGCACCGACGTCCACATCTTCAACTGGGACGAATGGGCGCAGAAGACGATCCCGACGCCGATGACCATCGGCCACGAATATGCAGGCGTCGTCGCCGAGGTCGGGGCGAACGTGAGGCGGTTGAAAGCTGGTCAGCGCGTGTCGGGCGAGGGTCACGTCATTGGCATGCGGAGCCGGGCCGCGCGCGGCGGTCGTTATCACCTCGACCCGGAGACGCAAGGCATCGGGGTCAACATTCCCGGCGTTTTCGCCGAATTTGTCCGCGTTCCGGCTTTCAACATCATCCCCCTGCCTGACGACGTGGACGACGAACTCGGCGCCATCCTCGATCCGCTCGGCAACGCCGTCCACACCGCATTGACTTACGATCTGGTCGGCGAAGACGTGCTGATCACCGGCGCGGGGCCGATCGGAATCATGGCGGGCGCCGTCGCGCGGCATGTCGGGGCGCGCCATGTGGTCATAACCGACGTCAATCCGAAACGCCTCGCGCTCGCGGCTGAGGTTGCCGACGTCCTGCCGGTCGATGTGTCAAAAGAGGACCTCAAGGCGGTCATGGCCGGGCTCAGGATGACCGAAGGCTTTGATGTCGCGCTCGAAATGAGCGGGGCTCCGGCCGCCTTCGATCAGCTGTTCGATTCGATCGTCACCGGCGGCCGGGTGGCGCTGCTCGGCCTGCCGTCGAAGCCGACTCTCGTCGACTGGAACAAGGTGATCTTCAAGCAGCTGACGTTGAAGGGCATCTACGGCCGACAGATGTTCGAGACCTGGCACAAGATGATCGCGATGCTGGAGAGCGGCCTCGCCGTGCGCAAGGTCATCACGCATCGCCTGCCGGTCGAAGAATTCCTGGAAGGCTTCGAGATTATGCGCCGCGGCGACAGCGGCAAGATCGTGCTCGAGTGGACGTAACGCTTCCGCTACGGGCGGCGCGGATCGCAGCCTGGCGTCAACGACGCAAATTCGCGATGGAATTCTTAAGTCGGAGGGCCGAGCAAGCGGCGGCGTAGGGGGACCGCCGCTTGTTCTCTGGGGTTTTTACTAAGCCATACGCGGCTTCGCGCCAGCCTCGGTTCGGGTCGAGACTGCTGGTGGGATATACGGCCCGACCGGAAGCACCGTCCGGCCGTAGTCGCCGTTGATGATTTCCGCCGCGGAGAGATAAGCGGCAAGGGCCGCGCAGACGAGACCGAGGTATCCGCCTGCCGTATGGAGAATGGCCATGCCGAAGAGGTCAGCGGCCGCGAGCAGGAGGAAGGTCACCCACAAGGTCAGAAACGTCAGCTGCAGCGCCGTGTTATGACGGAACGTCGCGATCCACATATAGAAGCTGAAGACGCCCCAGCCGAACAGCCAGCAGCCGACGAACGCCGCGGGCGCGCCGCCGCCGAAAAACTTGGCGTAGGTCGCAAACGATATCCAGAATGCGCCGTAGGCCAGGAACGCGGTTCCGGGGAACGTGTTTCCCCGCATGAACGCAATAATCCCGGCGATCGCCTGAACCGCTCCCCCGAAGACGAGCGCCATCGACAGGACGAGAACGACACTCTTTTCATCGAAAAAGCCTGCATTGACCAAGCTGAGCAGCCATGTGGTCGAAGCGAATGCAATCAGCCCAAGCGGCGCCGGATTGCCCAATTTGGTTTCCATCCTTTTCCTCCCTTACGTCCGACGACGCGTATTCTATTGCGTCGATTATTTCAGATCTTGCCGGCGAATGTCCATTCGCCATCTGGCTAAGCCCCAACGACGACGCCGCCGGCCCGGCCGAGGCCAAAAGGGGCCGGCCTCGCGGCTTGAGACCGCAGGGGCGTGCTCCCAAGCGCAAAGCCGATGCTACGGCTCAGCGCTCTCGCGGCCAGTCCTTGATGAAATCGACAAACGCCCTGAGCGGCGCGGGCATCAGGCGTCGGCTCGGGAAATAGAGAAACGGCCCGGAAAAGCTCGGCCACCAGGGTTCCAGCACCGGGACGAGGGCGCCGGATTCGAGCGCGGCGCGGAGCCAGTCTTCGAACAGATAGATCACGCCGACCCCTTCGACGGCGGCGCCGATCAGGAAGTCGCCCGCGGTCCCCGACTGCGCCACCAGCGCGGCGACCGGGTCGACGCGCACGGTCTCGCCGTCGCGCTCGAACTCCCACAAAGGCCTCGCGCCGTTGCCGAACTGCACGCGCAAGCAGCGATGCTGGAGAAGATCGCGGGGATGTTCGGGCCGTCCATGTGCAGCGAGGTAACGAGGCGCAGCGGCGGCGGCGAAGCGCTGGACGCGCGGCCCGATCGGCACGGCGATCATGTCCTGCTCGAGGCGCTCATCGTAGCGCACGCCCGCGTCGCACCCGGCCGCGAATACGTCGATGAAACTGTCCTCGGCAATGATCTCTATCCGGATTTCCGGATAGATTTCGAGAAAGGCCGCGATGATCGGCGGCAACACGTTGCGCGCCACGGCCGAGGGCACGTTGAGCTTGAGCGTCCCCGCGGGACGGTCGCGAAAGGCGTTGACGACGTCGAGCGCCGCATCGACCTCGGCGAGCGCCGGGCCTAGGCGCTCGATCAGGCGAAGGCCGGCTTCCGTCGGAGCGACGCTGCGCGTGGTGCGGTTGATGAGGCGAACGCCGAGCCGCGTCTCGAGCCGGCGGACCCCCGCGCTGAGCTTCGAGGCGGAGGCCCCGCTTGCGCGCGCCGCGTCGCGGAACCCGCCGGCGCGGACGACCGCGACAAAGGTCGAGAGATCAGTTAGGTCCTTCGGCATTGTTCGCTTTTCCGCACAGCCTGTGCCGATTGTAGCGGATTGTGGCGCGCTTGGCGTGCGCTCATATCTCGGCCATGGTCAAACAGGGAGATCGATCATGACCGCCATCGCTTCCGCCGCCGGCTCGTTTCGCCTCGGCGACCGGGTCGTCCATCGCATGGGCTACGGCGCCATGCAGCTTGCCGGCCCCGGCGTGTTCGGCCCGCCGAAAGATCGCGCCGAAGCGGTCGCGGTCCTGCGGGAGGCCGTCGAAAGTGGCGTCAACCAGATCGATACCAGCGACTTCTACGGGCCCCACGTCACCAACCAGATCATCGCCGAGGCGCTGCGTCCCTATCCGGCCGGGCTCGCCATCGTGACCAAAGTCGGCGCGGTTCGCGGCGCCGACGCATCTTGGCTTCCCGCTTTCACGCCGGACGACCTCGTCCGTGCGGTCCACGACAACTTGAGTAATTTGCGCGTCGAGGCGATCGACGTCGTCAATCTCCGGATCATGGGAAAGGTCCACGAGCCGAGCGAAGGGTCGATCGAGCCACAGTTCGCCGCGCTGGCGAAGCTGCATGAGCAGGGCCTCGTCCGCCATCTGGGCCTGAGCAACGCGACGTCCGCGCAGGTGAAGGAAGCGCGCGGGATCGCGCCGGTCGTCTGCGTGCAAAACCACTACAACGTCGTCTCTCGCGCCGACGACGCGCTGATCGACGAACTCGCGACGGCCGGAATCGCCTATGTGCCGTTCTTTCCGCTCGGCGGCTTCACGCCGCTGCAATCGGCGGACCTGTCGGCGGTCGCGGCCGACCTTGGCGCGACGCCGATGCAGACGGCGCTCGCCTGGCTGCTCCATCGCGCGCCGAACATTCTCCTGATTCCCGGCACGTCGTCGCGGGCGCACCTGCGCGAAAACCTCGCCGCGGCGAGGCTCGAATTGCCCGAGGCGGCCCTTACGCGGCTCGACGCGATCGGGAGCGCGGCATGAGGCGGGCCGCCCGGCCGCGTGTCCGGTAATGAACCGATGTCGCGCGCTGCTTTGAGCGGCGCGCGACGCCAAGCATCCGTTGAGGCGAGCGGTCGGTCCGGGCGGCAGCAGACCGTCACGACGGGCGGGCGCGCCTTCAGAGGACTATGCCCAGGTTGTCAGCGAGGTCGGCGCCTGGCGCCTCCTCCGCGTTCGGCCTTCATTTTCAATCTGGCGCATCGCTGTCCTTCGCGCGCCCTTGCCCCGGTCGAGTAAGGCGACCTCCTCTCTCAGCCACGTGCGGAAGGCCTGCACATTCGCAGACCCTCGCTGCGTCTGTGGGCAGACGAACGCATAGCAGCGGCCGGAAGGCAGGGGCAGGGCGAAGGGCTTGATGAGACGCTTGGTGCGCAGATCGTCGTAGGCGAGCGCATCGAGCGCGAGGAGCATGCCGGCGCCTTCGACTGTCGCGTCAAGGGCGTGATCGGAGCTGTTGAATCGAAGGCCGCGGCTGACGTCGACGTCCCTTACGCCGGCCGCTGCAAACCAATCGGCCCAATTCGGCATAGCGGCGCGACCGGACAGGCTCTCGTCATGGATCAACGGCACGCCTCTCAACATGTCCGGCGAGGTGAAAGGTCCATATTTTTCGAGAAGCGACGGGCTGCAGACCGGCACGAGAGACAGGTCGATCAGCTTTTCGACATCGAGGGCTTCGTCCCGCGCCGCATTGACCGGAAGGTTGCGGAGCGCGACATCGACGCCGTCAGTCATGAAATTGGCGTTCTTGATCGACGAGGACACCCGCACGTCGATGTCGGGAAAAGCGATCGAAAATCGGTAAAGCCGCGGCGCCAGCCACTTCGAGGTGAAGCCCGGCGACGCGCTGATCACGAGCACGCGCGTGTCGCTGAGCCTCTGGAGGCTCGCCAGCGCGTCCCGGATGTGAAGGAAGCCCGCCTGCAAACCGGGGTGGAGCGACTTGCCTGCCGGAGTTAGGGCGATCGAGCGCACGCCGCGCTCGAAGAGCTTGAGTCCCAGATGGTCCTCGAGACCGCGAATCTGGTGGCTGAGCGCTCCGGGGGTGACGTTCAGCTCCGATGCCGCCTTGGTCAGGCTGAGATGGCGGGCGGCGGCCTCGAACGCGCGAAGCGCGTTCAACGAGGGGAGAGCGCTATGCACGAAGATTCCTCATTCATACGGCGAGACAATATCCTTTGTCGTTTACCGAACCCTCTGCGATTATGTCACCGTCCGAAGCATGGCTGAGATGAGATTATCTCACCGAGAGCCATGGTCAAGAGTGGGATTGATCCCATGGCCAGCGCGACTTACGATGGCGTTTCCCCAGTATTTGGCGGTCGCACGATGGCGGCCGCAATCTGCGCCGGCGCCAAGCTCAAGGGCCTGGCGCGTCGTCTGACGGACGCGCTCGAGGCCCAGCGCCGGAGGGAAGTCGACCGGGAGATCGCCCGCCTTCTGGCGCAATCAGGCGGACGTCTCACTGACAGCCTGGAGCGCGAAATCATGCGGATGTCGTTGGCGTCCGGTTGGAGCGAGTAACCGTATTCAACCCAAAGCGCTCAGTTTATGAGACCCGTCATGATGCTTGCGTCACCGCACGGCGTTTTCGTAGAGTCCGCGGGCTCCGCGCATGTCCGCGAGAGCGTTCCCGGCCTGGATCGTCAGGAAGTACGGATGCTGCGGCCGAAGGGGAGACCGGAATGTCGGCTCGCTCTCCGTTCGGCCTGCGCGACCGACGGCGAGGCCCTGCAGACCTATGTTCGCGGTCTATCCCTTCCTTCGCGCTACAATCGGTTCCTGGGCGCCGTCAGCGAACTGCCGCCGTTGGAATTGATGCGCACACTCGCGGCGAATGGCCGTGACACGCTGACCCTGCTCCTCGTGTCGACGGCGGAGGATCGCGATACGGTGGTCGGCGAGGCCCGGGTGGCGCTGTCTTGCGCGGAGCGCGCTGGCGAGTTCGCCATGTCGATCGCAGACGAGTGGCGCCGGCTCGGCGTCGGTTCCGCCTTGCTCGAGGAGATCGAACGCAGGGCGGCTGCCGACGGCATCGAATGGCTCCTCGGCGACGTGTTGCGGACCAACGAGGGGATGATTGCGCTGGCGCGCAGCCGTGGCTTCGGCCTTGGGCCGGGGCTTGAAGGGCGCCTCATACGCGTTCACAAGCGGCTGGAGGACGCGGTTCCTGACCTGCCGTGCCGGAAATGGAGCGAGATCGCGGCCGTCGCCAATTCCTCATTTCCGTAACTTCCGCGGTAGCGCTTGGGGACGCGCGTTGGCGCCGCGCGCCGATATGATGCGACTCGCCTGAGGTCATCCGCGCGGCAACGCAGGCCGAGGTCCGCTGATTGCCCCCACCTCCCGTACCGGAGCTGACGGTGAAGGGCAGCAAGGGCCCCGATATCGCCCGTTCGCCAAACCGCGGCAACGCGCGCTTCTCGCGCGTTGCGGCCGCCCCGGTCGGCGGTTTCGACTGATCGCAATCCGCTCTTCGCAATGCTCCCCGGCGCCTTGATCGAGCCTGCTTTGGGGTCATGAACGGCCGATCAGACGGTGTCGGCGCTCTACGGTGCATCCAGCGCAGCCCCAATTTTGAGGCCTGTGGGTGAGCAGAGGGAAAAAAATTCGCGACTTTTGAGAGAGCCTGCGCGCGGTTTTCTGTTTTCCCTTCCCGTCACTTGAGCGGGGAGCTTGTTGAAGGAATGAGGGTCGTTGATTCCGTGCCTATCCGGTTAACGCCCACAGCCCCTAGATGTAGGATGCGTCCACGTGCAGAGCGATCTGGCCGCAATATGGCCAGACAAAGCCGACAGGCCAACGCGCGCGATCAAGATAGGCAGCATATGCCGCGTCATACGGAAAAAGCTCATGAAACTCTGGGACTGACTGGGGAAACCCAGATCGTCGCTCTGGCGGATTTCCATGGCCGGTTTGATAACCATCACCAGCCCTGGTGGGTGTGGGCGTTAACCGGACAGGCACGGTTGATTCAACGCGCACGATGTAAGAAACATCAAAGCTTTTGGGCTTCAATCCAAAACTACGGAAAGCTGTTGATGTGGCGAGGATAAATCGCTCCCGCGTAGAAATCGAGCGCCTCTTTGGCGCGCAGCGTGTGCACGCGAAGTGCAAAAGTTCGCATTGTCGTCTTCTCTTCTGGCATCCCTAAACCTGGGTCAGTGAAAGAGCGGCGTCTGCCAGTATCAGGCAGAAAAAGGCGATCGCTGGCATGAGATGTACAAAGCCCTCCCGCGCTCTCAGAAGGGTCGCAAGAGCGGCGAGAATCAAAAGCGCGAGCCCAGCAAGCGCGATGCTGCGTGTGGATGGAAGCAACAGAGCCGCCGCGCCCGCGAGTTCCAGACCCGCAGTCACGAAGCGCCAGCCTCTGGGATAACCCCAGCGTTGGAAGCTGGCTTCCGCGTCGCCAACATTGAAGAGGTTGGCGAGCCCCGCGCCGGCGAACGCCAGAGCCGTGATGATGCTCACAACGAGGGCGGCGTTCATCGTGCTGCTCCGCGTTGCGTCGGAATGGCGCCCATCTGCTGAAAGATTTCGAGCGTGTTGAGTTCGTCCCAAAGCTCGACGAAAAGATCGTTTTCGACGCGCCAGATATCGATCGAACGCATGGTGATTTCAGCGCCGGAGGCTGGCGCGCCGACGAACGGCCCCGTGTGGCGAGCCCGATAGGTGTAACGCCCGACGACGCGGTCGCCGACGGCGAAGGCGTCCTCCACAGTAACGCGGGTGTCGGAGAGGGCTTCGAACCAGTGCCCCATGAACGCAACCACGCCGGCGCGACCGGGCGCGACGGCGGGATTGTGGTTCACGTAATCTTCCGAAACGAGCTCGGCGAAGCGGCCAGCGTCGTGGCTATTCATGATATCGGCGAACAAATGGGCCAGATCGTCGGGGTTGTGCATGACAGACCTCTGGGGCCATAAAGCGATACACAATCGTATCGCATCAACGATATAAGACGGAATCGTATCGCATGCAAGCCCAAGATTCCAGAAAGTGGCGAGAGGATGATCCGCGCAGGTTGCGCATGGCGAAAACGCGCGCTGCAATCCTGTGGGCCGCCCGGCCGATCATGCTGAGGGACGGGCTCGGCGGGACGACGCTTGACCGCGTCGCGGCTGAAGGGGGCATCGCCAAAATGACCCTCTATCGGCACTTCCCCAGCAAGGAAGCGCTGTTCGCGGGGCTGGTCACCGCCATGTGCGGAGATATGCGCGAGGGCCTCGAGCACGCGCCCGCGGCCGACATGGATAAACCCATCGCGACCAGGCTCGCGGACGAGCTCAGCGCCTTCACGGCGGGGCTCATCGAGCCGGACTGGTTGGCGCTCTATCGTTTGATCGTGGCGGACGGCTGGCGCTTTCCTGACCTTGCGCGCGTATTCGAGCAGTCCGGCATGCGGGTTATTCGGCGACGGATAGCGGAATTGCTCGAAACCGCCGGAGCGCCCGCCGATCAGTCGAGGCAAGTTGCGGCCGAGGTCGTGGCGCTGGCGCTAGGCGATGCGTATCAGCTCGCAATTCTTGGCATCGCTGAAGAGGGAGATGGCGAGGCGTTTGCACAGCAAATCGACGCTGCCGTGTCGTATGGGCTTAGCCGGCGAGCTTAGGCTGCCGCGTCACCTCGCGCCTCCGTCTCTCAAAAACGGCAGTTTCCAGAACTGCTGCACGTGACGGCGGAGTCCGCCGCCTAAGCGGTTTCATAGGGCCCTCGCCCATGCTCACATCCGATACAAAACCAATTTTCCAAGGATAACGCGCCGCGCATGGCCGACTGAAGTCGGCCTTCCGATCACAGGAGGCCAGCGCCGGTAGCACGTCCGCCACATTTCGATCGCGCGCCGCTACAGTTCGGCGACTCCCATCATGGTGCATTAATCAAGCAGAGCATGCGAAAACTCGATGCGATGCTCTGTATGGTCGCGCGGAGAGCGAATTTTCGCGATTTTTTCCGCTCTGCTCGCCCTCAGGCCCCGAAATTAGGGCTGCTGCACTCGTTGCGCCGCGGAGTTTTCGCACGGGTGCGCCGGGAGACCGGCAAGGAGTAGGTGGTGCAAGTCCACTACGATGAAGGAATAGCGAACCACATCGGCCCCGAGCCGTGCGCAGGCGTCCGCGAGGGTGTCGGCGAAGCGTCGGCAGGGGAACGTTCAGGCCAGCCATTGAGCCGCGGTGCGCCGGGAGACCGGCAGGAGGTTGAAGGTGAGAGTCCATTACGGTGAAGGGCGTAGCGTCCCACACCGGCCCCGAGTCATGCGTGAGCGCCGCGAGGTGGCCCGCGAAGCGTTGACAGGGGTGTGTGCAGGCCAGGTTGTGAGCGGCGAAAGCAATGTAGTCCGGGGCGCCGATGCCGTCGTGGCAGCAGAAGGCAATAGGGGCGGGTCCGCCAGCGCAAGGATTCGCACCACCCCGCGTCGTCTGGGACCCTGGCATGTACATATGCCTCCTGCATGGGAACCGGGAGAGCTCTGTCACCACCCTGTGGCGCCAACCACAGGGCCGCATCGGGAAGGCCGGAGGCCGTAGCCGATGATGCACGGGACGGAGCAGTCAGACCCGCTGATAGTACCGAGGAAGCCGATGAACAAAGCGGTGCGAACCGTGGCGGAAGCGGTGGAGGGAAGCGGTGGGACCGAGAGGAATGCGGACCGGCAAAGCACGGGCCGGACACAGAGCCGGGAAGCCGTGTCACAGGCGCAGGGCCGCATACGTGAGGCCGTCAACAGGAACAACAAGGAGCGACTGACAGCGCTTCTGCACCACGTCGACATCGATTGCCTTCGGTGGGCGTTCTTCAGCTTGAAGAGACGGGCTGCCCCAGGCGTCGACGAGGTCACGTGGGACCAATACGCGGAGCAACTCGAGGACAACCTCGTAGGCCTCCACGCACGGGTCCATGCGGGAACGTATCGAGCGCTGCCGTCCCGTCGGAGGTACATACCGAAGGCGGATGGCCGACAGCGGCCGCTCGGCATCGCCGCCATCGAGGACAAGGTTGTCCAGGCGGCGGTGGTGGCGATCCTGACGCCAATCTACGAGGCGGAGTTCCTGGGGTTTAGCTATGGGTTCCGACCTGGACGCAGCCAGCACGACGCGCTGGATGCGCTGGCGTACGGGATCGGAGCACGCAAGATCGACTGGATCATCGACGCCGACATTCGATCGTTTTTTCGACACGATCAGCCAGGACTGGTTGGTACGGTTCATGGAACATCGGATCGGTGATCGAAGGATCATCCGCCTGATCCAGAAATGGTTGAAGGCGGGCGTGCTGGAAGAGGGCCAGTGG
The DNA here is from genome assembly GCA_963822215.1 of uncultured Alphaproteobacteria bacterium. GTDB lineage: Bacteria > Pseudomonadota > Alphaproteobacteria > Rhizobiales > Beijerinckiaceae > Roseiarcus. The sequence continues at coordinate 84,136 of CAWGGX010000001.1, read as the reverse complement.
ATCGAGACGACGGAGGGTACGCCGCAGGGTTCGGTCATTTCACCGTTGCTTGCCAACGTATATCTCCACTACGTCTACGATCTCTGGGTCCAGCAGTGGCGCACGCGGAATGCGACCGGCGATATGATCGTCGTGAGATACGCGGACGACACGATCGTCGGCTTCCAGCACCAAGGCGATGCGAAGCGCTTTCTGAACGATCTCAAGGACCGGCTGGCCCGGTTCGCACTGAGCCTGCATCCGGAGAAGACGCGCCTGATCGAGTTCGGCAAGTTTGCCGCCGAACGCCGAAAAGGACGCGGCGAAGGCAAGCCAGAAATGTTCGACTTCCTGGGGTTGACCCACTACTGCACCACCAGGAAGGACGGCACGGGCTTTCAACTCGGGCGTAGGACGGAGCGGAAGCGGATGCGAGCCAAACTCAATGAGATCACGGAGACGCTTCGCCGGGACAGGCATAGGCCGATCGATGAGCAGGGGGGCTGGCTCGGGGCCGTGGTGAGGGGCTACTTTGCCTACTTCGCGGTGCCGACCAACAGCCGCATGCTGTCGGCGTTCCGTGCCCACATAGGCGAACGATGGTTCCACAGTCTGCGACGACGCAGCCAGCGGCATCGGATGACCTGGGAACGGATGAGCCGACTGATCGAACGCTACTTGCCACCCGTCCGCGTGCTGCACCCGTGGCCGGACCAGAGGTTTCGCGTCAAGTACTCAAGGTAGGAGCCGAGTGCCTGAATTGGGCATGCTCGGATCTGTGCGGGGGGCGCTCAGCAATGAGCGTCCCTACCGCGATATAGAAGACTTGTCCCGGGCGCCGACGCTTTCTGTGCAGCGGAAGGCAACATGCCCAAGAGCGCCAACGCAAGCGCTTGGGCGACCCGGCGTGGTCAGAGAACCTGGCATGTACGCACGCTCCTTGTACGGGAACCGGGAGGTCTCCAGGTCGGCCGAAGGCTCTATCGAGTTGACGGTCCGCGGCGGGAAGGCGAGGAGCCATAGTCGCCGATGCACGATCTGGAGAAGTCAGACCCTGCCATAGTAGCAATGAAGCCGCCGAACAGAGCCGGGTCCCCGGCCGCGGAGGCGGCGGAGCCAAGGGCAGGGACCAAGGGGAACGCGGATCAGCTTAGCACGCACCGGACTCAGACCCGGGAGCGCGTGACCCAGAGGCTGGGCCGCGTACGGCAAGCCGCAAGGCAAAGGAAGAAGGAACGGTTCACCGCGCTTCTCCACCATGTCAATGTCGACACCCTGGAAACGGCGTTCTATGCGCTTAAACGCAAAGCCGCCCCCGGCGTGGATGGGATGACATGGCAGGACTACGAGGCGAATCTCGAGCGCAATCTCGAGGTTCTCCACGGGAAGGTCCACCGGGGAGGGTATCGGCCGCAACCGTCTCGTCGGACGTACATACCGAAGGCGGACGGCCGACAACGGCCGCTGGCGATCGCAGCCCTGGAAGACAAGATCGTGCAGGGCGCATGCGTCATGACGCTCAACGCCATCTACGAAGAGGATTTCCTCGGGTTCTCGTACGGGTTCCGTCCCGCGCGAGGGCCGCATGATGCGTTGGACGCCTTGTCGGCAGCGATCACCAGCCGGAAGGTGAATCACATACTTGACGCCGATGTTCGGGACTTCTTCGGCAGCGTCAGCCAGGATTGGTTGATCCGCTTCCTGGAACACCGGATCGGCGACAAGCGCATCATCCGCCTTATCCGCAAATGGCTTAAGGCGGGCATCCTCGAAGACGGGATCGTAACCGTAGCCGACAGGGGGACCGGCCAAGGATCGGTGATCTCGCCGCTCCTCGGCAACATCTACCTGCACTACGTGTTCGATCTATGGGCCGAACGTTGGCGACGGCAGGAGGCCCGAGGCGACATGATCGTCGTGCGCTACGCCGATGATCTGGTGGCCGGCTTCGAGCACGAGGGCGACGCTCGTCGCTTCCTCGATGCGATGCGTGAACGGTTCGAGGCGTTCGCGCTGTCGCTCCATCCGGAGAAGACCCGCTTGATTGAGTTCGGCCGCCGCGCGGCGGCCGATCGCAAGGAGCGCGGCGTCGGCAGACCGGAGACCTTCACGTTCTTGGGCTTCACCCACATCTGCGGCAAATCACGCCGGGGCCTCTTCCAACTTCAGCGGAAGACCCGGCGTGACCGCATGCGGGCCAAGCTGCAGGAAATCAAGGTGGAGCTGCGGCGACGAATGCACCAGACGATCCCGGTTCAGGGACGCTGGTTGAAGCAAGTCGTTACCGGACATTTCGCCTACTACGCAGTACCCACCAACAGTCGGGCGCTATCCGCGTTCCGGCACTACGTGACCGACCTCTGGCGACGAACGCTTCGGCGGCGCAGCCAGAAAGACGGCTTCACATGGGAGCGCATGACGAAACTGACCGACGGCTGGCTTCCCCCACCGCGTATCCTTCACCCCTGGCCAGATCAGCGTTTCGCCGTCAAACACCCGAGGTAGGAGCCGGATGCTCGAATTGGGCCCGTCCGGATCCGTGCGGGGGGCGCGCTCAGCAATGAGCGTCCCTACCGCGATTCTGCAAGAATTGTGACGAAGCGACTTTTGGCGAGAAATTTGGGACTTATGAGAGACCCAGAGCAGCGCGGACGCGAAAAACCCGCGAGGGCGAGCCGCGCGGGTTAGGGGTGTTTCGTTTGATCGCCACCTTGTTCGGTTCGCTAGTCATCAAGCGACCCTTGCGCTCTTACTTCATGTGCGCGGCCATGAAGGCGTCGGCGCGCTGTTGGGCGTGAACTGGACCCCGGATTTAGGACCATTGGGTAAGGTGTGAAATGTCCTGCTCTGTCGCAACCGACGGAGCGAGAAAATGATGAAGTCACGCAAGAAGTTTGATGCGGCGTTCAAGGCGAAGGTTGCGCTCGAGGCGCTTCGCGAGGATGCGACGGTTCCGGATCTGGCGAAGCGGCACGGGGTGCATCCGAACCAGATTTATGCCTGGAAGAAGCAGGTTCTCGACAATGTCGCGAGCCTGTTCGCGCGCGGGGCGAGCGTTTCGGGCGATGGCGAGGAGGAGCGCGAACGTGAGGCGGCCAGGCTTTACGCCAAGATCGGCCAGCTGACGGTTGAACGGGATTTCTTGGCCAGGAGGCCAGGGCGATGAGCGCGCCCGATCGAAGGGCGATGGTGGAGCGCCCGGCGGATTTGTCGGTTCGTCGGCAATGCGTGCTGCTGAATGTGGCGCGCTCGGGGATCTATCGCCCCAAGCCAGAGCCCGGGGCGGACGATCTGGCGGTGATGCGGCGGATCGACGAACTGCATCTGGAGCTGCCGTTCTACGGATCGCGTCGGATGACGTTTGAACTCAACAAGGAGGGCTGCGGAGTCAACCGCAAGCGGGTGCGGCGTCTGATGCGCACGATGGGGATCGAGGCGCTGGTTCCGCGTCCCGGCACGAGCAAGGCCGCCCTCGGCCACAAGATCTATCCCTATCTCCTGCGCGGCCTGGCGATCACCGAGCCGAACCATGTGTGGGCGGCCGACGTGACTTACATCCCGATGGCGTGCGGCTTCCTCTATCTGGTGGCGATCATCGACTGGGCCAGCCGGGCGGTTCTGGCGTGGCGGCTGTCGAACACCAACGACGCGAGCTTCTGCGCGGCGGCGCTGGAGGAGGCGCTGCTTCGGTTCGGAAAGCCGAGGATTTTCAATACCGATCAGGGCTCCACTTTCACCGCCGAGGCTTTCGTCGGCAAGCTCGCGGCGGCTGGCGTCGCGATTTCGATGGACGGACGCGGCCGCTTCATGGACAACATCTTCATCGAACGGCTGTGGCGCTCCATCAAGTATGAAGAGGTGCATCTGAAAGCCTACGCCGACGGCCGCGAGGCGCGGGCCGGCATCGGCTCCTGGATGACCTTTTACAACTTTCGGCGCCCGCACCAGGCGATGAACAACCAGATGCCGATGGCGGTGTGGCGCGCCGGCATGGACAAGACCGAGGCGGCGGCGAGGGCTGTGGATATGCCGCTTCGCTTGGACAACGCAAACGCGTTGCCCACATACCCACAGCAGAGGCAGAAGCAGCAAGAAACGGCTTGATTCATGAAAGACAAGGGCAGGCGAGATTACACCTTAAATCCGACCTCCCGTGGTCCCACGAATAGGGTCCAGTTCAGCGTCCTGCGTCGCCCTTTCGTCGTAGACAAGGTGATGCCCGAGAAGGTCGCGAGGCTTATCAGAGGGCGTGTTGAAGGCATGGGTATCCGCGGGATAGACGACGACCTCGAAATTGGTCTTGCCCGCGACCGCCTGACATTTCGCAGCTGGCGTCCAGTCGTCTTTCTCGCCGACCATGACGAGAACGGGAACCGAGGGATCGACGCCGTCATAGCAGAAGGGATAGTACGCGATGACGCCTGCGACTTTGGCGCGGTTCGCCGGATTCTTCGTGTCGGTTGCGAACAGCGACGAAATCGCCCCATAGGAATAGCCCTGTAGGAAAATGTGCTTCGTATCGATGTCGGGCATCGCCTCGAGGACGTTCAGCGCCGCAAGAACGTCATTGCCGCCTCGAGTGAAATACTGAAGGGCTGTTTTTTCGTCCAAATTGCCCAAATTGGCGCAGACGCCCTGCGGTTCGTTGCGCGGCGTGAATGGATCGATGATCAGGGTCGCGACGCCTTTGGAAAGCAGATGGTCGATCGCGGCCTTTTGTTGGGCGCGGCCGAACGGAGAATTGATCCCCGAGCACCCGCTCACGTAAACGACCGCCGGAAACGGCCCTGCGCCCGCAGGCTTGAACAGCGCGCCGGCGATCGCCTTGGTCGCCGGATCGTTCACTGGGATCGGAATGACGTCCGTGTACCCGCCGCCCATCGGCGGCGGGGTTTGCCCCCTGGACATTGACGGAAATACGACCATCGCGGTGGTCCAGAGCGCGGCGACAGGCGCCGACGCCGAGAATTTTCGCTTCATCACGACCTCCCCTTTCCTTTCCGAGACGAGGCGGCGATGGCGTCGATACGCCCTCCCCGTCCGCCGACGTCGCATCCTGCGGCGTCGTTGCGCAGAATGAGCCGCGCGACCTTCTCGCAGGATCAGGATACGGCGACCGCTCGACGAAGGCGAAGTCGGATCCGTGATATCAGCGGCGATGGATCGACGGATCAGTCATGCGCCACGGGCTCGGCGGCCAAAGCCAGTCAGGCTATGGGCGGCTTCAGCCGCCGCCTCCCTCGTCGTCACTTCTGCTCGATGCCCTCGATCCCGACTTCGCGGAAGCTGGCGTATTTATTGCCAACGTCCACGTCAAGTTGGTGCTGTTTGTCGTAGAATGCCTTGACCGCGTCCATATCAGCAAATTGTAGGAGAACCACGCGATTGGGCGGCGGAGCTCCGCTCAAGCCGATCGCTTTCTTAAAGCCGCCAGCGACGTACTTGCCGCCAGATTCTTTGATGTTGGCTTGCGATTTGGGCAGAAAATCCTTGGTGTAGCCGTCCTGATCTCTGACATCGATTTCGGCCCACACATATCCCGGTGGTTTGGCCTGCGCGTGCAAGACGCTGGCAGCGCCAACGCCCAGAACAAAACTGCCGATTACAGCCGCTCCAATTTTATAGTTGGGATTCATTGCTTCTTTCCTCCCTCCCTAATTGCGTGCCGGAGGCCGGACCGCCCGAAGGGGTCCCAAAACGACATTCGAATAAATGCGCTTGCGGCGCGTTGATAGCGTCGGAATATACCCATATTGGCCAATGAGCCGATGTGAGGCTGTCTCAAAACCGCTTTTGAGAGAGACCTTAGACGGCGGTGTCTATCAAAAACGGTCGAGTTCCGAGAGGCACGCGCTACCCTGCCGGATGCGGGACGGTTCCAGAATTCAAGAATTTTGACGAAGCGCCTTTCGCCCGACTTTCGGGGACTTTTGAGAGATCGTCGGCGACCGCTATCGACCCATTGCCGACTTTCAAGTTCGGCTCGGAACGTGCGGTGAACGACGGAAAGCCGACAAAGGCGTCACGGGTGGGATAGGCCGTGACCCGCCGTTCCGGAGCAAAGTCCGAACGCGTCAGCTCAGACCCGAAGCGGCCCAATCAGGCCTTTTTGGCCAACGGCAGGTCGCCTTAGGCGGCCGCATCTGCCGCATGTCAACTATGCTGCATCCCCGCTCACTGATGGCTGGCCACGAACAGGTCACCGCTGAAATTGACATGCATGCCGAGGTGCTGTCGCTCTTTGGTCAACGACTGGACGTCGTTTTCCATCGCCTCCGTCAGCGCCGAGAGCCGGACGATACCCTGCGAGTCGGCAGCTCCGACAAGCGCATCGAGGAAGGATTGCGCGAGTGCGCCATGCTTCCATTCTGGAAGCTCCTGCGACAGCTCATTCTTCTTCGACGAGGTCAGCACGGTGACGTTCTCCAAATCCACGGCGTCCTGGAGAACCTTGGACTCGGGGTCCGTCGCCCCGCCGCCGGCGCCCACAGCGCCGGAATGGCAGGTGTCGAGGAGCAGCAGCACTTTCCCATGGACGGCGAGCGCCTCCACCTTCTTAGCGAATTCGCTCGCTGAGATCGCGCTGTCAATGGCCGCGTTGCGCGATCCTCTAGCGACGAAACCATAGGGAATGAGATAATATTGGTGATCGATCATCTCGCCGTGGCTTGAAATGAAAATGACCGCCACGTCCTCGCCCAATTCGTTCCTCTCCATGCTTTGCGCCATATCGTCGAGGGCGTCTTCAATCGCAGTCTTGCCGGCCTGTTCGTTTGTCAGATAGGTCACATTGACATCGGCGTAGAGGCTCGCCTTGTCGGGAGCGCCCCTCTGGCTTTCGAGCAAGGTAGTCGCTATGTCGTGGGCGTCCTCGACCGCGTAGTCGAGACGCAGGCCGCCCGCCTCGTCGCCGAACTTATCGACGCCGATCGCAAGCACGTGCAGAACCCCGCCAGGCGATTTCTCGCTGCCGGTTTTGGCCTGAACGTCCAATCTCGCTTGCGTCATGTCGTCGACACCAAGAGCGCGCGCTGTTTCAAGCTCGTTGAGAACAAGTGGCAGGGCGTTCGGTCGATGAAGTTTGGCGATGGCTGAAACGGGGAGCGTCGTCGCGGCCCTATCCGGGCCGTGATTGACGACCCATTTCAGAACGTTCTGGGCACCGGGCGTTGCCTCGTAAAAGCCTTCGGGCGTCCAAAGCACCCAGTCCCACTTGGTCGGCTCCTGCCCGTTCGGAAGAATTTGTAAAGCCAAGAGCTCTTGCCCGTCTTCGGCGCGATGCCAGCGAATTGTTCCGTCAACTCGGGCTTCGACCAGAATCCGCCCGTCCCGACTGGCGTTCACGCCCCACACCTCACTCCGAGACAGCCGCAGCCATTTGGGTGCGCCCGTGTCGTCGTAGGCCGCGACCCCGAACGCCGACCCGAGGAAAAAGCGCTTCGCGTCCTTGGCAACGGCAACGCTTTGAGACCGGTCGTTTCGCCTCATTGGGATTGGCTTACCGTCTAACTCAGGACTGCCGCTGTCCCTCCACCCGCTGACATCCAATCCCTTGCGATTTGGCGCAACTGTCAGTTTGTCGTCTTGCGCCGCGTCACTCAAACGGAGCGATCCGACATCGAATCGCAACTGTACCCTGTTTGTATCGGCAGAGCTGAAGTCGACGATTCTGCCATCATTGGAGACCTTCATTGTGTCTCGTAGATCGCGAAAATCAGCGACAGGCGAAGCCACCGTCCAAGCGACTCTGGTGTCGGGGTTGATTAGTTGCATGCACGGTGCCATAGAGGCGACAAGTGTTGCGCCGCTCGGTAAAGTCGCCAGCCCCGAAATTACGTAGCCATCGGAACAATACCTCGAACGCCGCTCGTTACCGAGCCCCTTTTGGTTCCACGTCAAAAACACAAGCTTCCCGTTGTCACTTACGCCGCCGGCAGCCAACAATTCTTGACCGTCGCTCGACCAAGCGACCTCCGCGAGTCCAAAGACAGCAATCTCGAGTCCCGAAGGTCTGGGACTGGGCCTCTGCCCGAGGGAGGCTCCATCTAGAATGTCAACGGCCGCCGCATCGTGATAGCCGATCGCTAACATCTTCCCATCGGGACTAAACGCGACGCCTTCCGGACGTTTCCCACTTGGAGCTTTGACCGGTCCAGCGGCCAAACGAAAGCTCGAATCGTGAGGCTCATAGAGCCGAATCGTGCCACCAGAACTATAAGATGTCGTCGCTAGATGGCCGTCGAGAGTGAATGATGCTCCATAGCTAGAACCGTCATAATTATCTCGAAAAACCTCCCTCCAGTGTACATCGCGATCAAAGACCTGGAGGCCAGTTTCATATAACGTTGCTGCCAAATAGCGGCCGTTGGGGGAGAAGGTAAGCGAGAAAACTGTGGCCAGCAGGTCGCGAATACGATGGATCATGGCACCAGATTCGCGGTCAAACAGATAGATTGCCGTGCTCCCCCAAAGACTTTCGGTCCAGCCGCCTGCCGCCACTATTGATCCATCCGGACTGATCGCCACTGCGAGCACGTCGCCGACTTTCTCAGGCCCGACTGGAATCCAGATCGTGCGCAAGAATTTGCCGTCGGCAGCCGACCAGATCTTGACCGTACGATCGGAACTACCAGTGACAGCGAATTCGCCTCTGCGGTCGACTGACACCGATCTTAAGATAGATGAATGCATGCCGGCATCGATGGCGAGCACGGGGCGGTCGTAAAGATCCTGCGCACCCGCCGCAGGCGCGTAGATCACAGCAGCCAATGCGGAAAGAACAGTGGCTATGGGGCTGCAATGTCTCCAAACCTGGGCCATCTCGCGGCCTCCAATTTTGACTTTCTGGTCTCCAAGGCAAGCCTGTCCGGATCGACGACATAGTGGGTCCAGACCGCGGAAATGGCGTCCGAAATCTTGTTCACCACAGGCTCTACGGCGCCCTCGGCGATGCCTTTTGCAATCTCATCCGAGACGCCCCGGGTATGCGGCGTCGAAGTCGCAAAAGCCGCAGCGCAAATTGCCTTCAGACTGCTTGTCGTGGTCTCCAAACTCGGTCGGACAGTCGGCAGGCTCCCAGGCTTGCCTCCTTCGGCGAGAACAGTTTCGAGTCCGGCGATGATCCCGTCCATTTCCGCTTTCGCGAGGACATAGGTCGCTTTGGCGTTTTCGACGGCCGCTGTGTCACCCCTCGCCTTGATTAGCCCGACGCAGGTTTCCGCCTGCCTCCGCTCCGTGGTCAGGTCGGTGATGACTTCCGGCCAACCAAGAGCGGGCGCAGCCCCCATCGAGACGATCGGAAAGAGCCCCAGAATTGCCAATGAACCGAAAACAATTCTTTTCATCGCCGGCAGCTCCGATAGCCATCTGGCAGAGCAATAATTCAAGACGCTAACATTGAAAATGTCCGCGTGAAAGATCCAGGCACGCGAAGCAAAGGTTTGCGGGGTCACGCTTTTGCGCGCTTTGGTAAGGTGCGCCCCGGGGGACTCTACTCGTACAGGCTTGGCCTTGAACGTCCGCTATCCCAGCCGTTCCCGCCGTTCGGCCGACGGTCGCTCTCCGCCCAGAGCAGGCGTTCCATGTCCCTCTCAAAAAGGAAGGTTTTTGAGAGAGAGGCGCGAGTCAGGCCAAAGGGCGAGAAAAGTGCCGAATTTGTCTCTCAAAACTCATTCTTGATTCCTATCTCTCGAAAGGGCGTTATACACACGAGTTGTGAGAGATAATCATGGCAGGGAAGAAATCCCGCTGCAAGGCGACGGGGGCGCGAATCCGCCGCGCCCGTCGCCCCGCCCCGAAGAAGACCGCTACGTCCCAACCTCTCCGATGATCGCCAAATCGGGAGTCAACGCGTCGCTCTCATCACCTCGGATTGACGAATTCAACCATTGCCGCCGACAATGGGAAATCGAAAACATGATGATGAAGGGAGCGGGTAAGCCTGCGACGCCGAGTCTGGCGACATCGGCTCGGGTTTGCGCTAGTGCTCTCGCCCGCTGAGGGAGGAGGGTTGGTATGACCAGATCTGCGCAGAAAACTTATCTCGGGCTCGATATCGGCACGTCGTCGGTCAAGGCGCTGCTGGTCGACGCCCAACAGTGCGTGGTCGCCGAGGCCTCCCCGTCGCTCACCGTCTCGCGCCCGCACCCGTTATGGAGCGAGCAGGATCCGGACGACTGGGTCAAGGGCGTCGAGGCCGGGATCGCCGAGATCCGCAAGCAGGCGCCTGAGGCGTTGGCGGCGCTCGCCGGGATCGGCTTTTCCGGCCAGATGCACGGCGCGACGCTGCTCGACGCCGCCGACAAGCCGCTCCGCCCGGCGATCCTGTGGAACGACGGCCGCTCGTTCGCCGAATGCGCCGAACTCAAGCGCCGTGTTCCTGACGTGGAAAAGATCACCGGCAATCTGGTGATGCCGGGCTTCACCGCGCCCAAGATGCTGTGGGTTGCGGCGCACGAGCCGGAGATCGCCAAGGCGACCAGGCGCGTGCTGCTGCCCAAGGATTACGTTCGGCTGCGTCTCACCGGCGAGGCCGTGTCGGAGATGTCGGACGCGGCCGGGACGTCCTGGCTCGACGTCGGCAAGCGGCGCTGGGACGAAAACCTGCTCGCCGCGACCGGCCTCACGCTTTCCGCCATGCCGCGCCTGGTCGAAGGCTCGGAGGTGTCGTCATATCTTTCGCCGGCCGTCGCCAAGGCCTGGGGCCTCGAGGGCCGGTCGATCCCGATTGCCGGCGGCGGCGGCGACAACGCGGCCTCCGCCATCGGGGTCGGCGCGACCGAGGCCGGCTCGGGCTTCGTCTCGCTCGGCACGTCGGGCGTCATCTTCTCCGTGACCGACCGCTACATCAGCCTGCCGGAGCGCACGCTGCACGCCTTCTGCCACGCGCTGCCAAACCGCTGGCACGGCATGGCGGTGATGCTGTCGGCGGCGTCGTCGCTCGCCTGGATCGCCGCCATTCTCGGGCGCGAGAACGAGGTCGGGGCGCTGGTCGCCTCGGCGCAAAGCTTCGCCCGGTCCAAGGCGGCGGTCGCCGCCGCGCCGGTGTTCCTGCCCTATCTCAGCGGCGAGCGGACGCCGCACAACGACGCCGAGGCGACGGCGACGTTCGCCGGATTGCGCGCCAGCCACGGCGCCGATGCGCTGGTCTTTGCGGTGATGGAGGGGGTCGCCTTCTCCTTCGCCGACGGGGTCGACGTGCTCGACGCGGCGGGGGCGCGGCCGGTCCGGCCGCTGCTCGTCGGCGGGGGCGCGCGCTCCGACTTCTGGGGTCAGATGATCGCCGACGTGACGGGGCTGACGATCGACGTCGCGCAGGGCGCCGAAGCGGGCGCGGCGCTCGGCGCCGCCCGGCTCGGCATGCTGGCCGCCGGCGCGGGATCGATCGAGGCGGTCTGCACGCGTCCGCCGATGCAGCGCAGCTTTGCGCCCGACGCCGACAGCGCCGCGCTCCATGCGCCGCGGCTGAAGCGCTACCGCGCCCTCTATCCGGCCGAGAAGGCGACGAGACGGTAGCCTGTAGCCGCGGTCGCTGACCGCGGCGGCGCGATCAGCGATCGCGCCTACAAGGGCGCCGCAGCTGTATCCGCGGTCGCTGACCGCGGCGGCGAAGATGCAATCTGGTCGAAGCGGATTGTCAGCCCCTTTTTTGCCGCCTGTTCGAGTCCCTGTTCCGGCTCGGAACAGGCGGAAAATTCCCTGTTATGCACGCCGCCAATTCCCTGTTCTGGTGGGAGCCGGGGGCCGCAACCGCTGGATTGTAGGTCGATAGGCGCTTGAAAAGACCCCGATTTTCGACGCGCGTGCGGATAGGGCGTTGGAAAAATTCCCTGCTAGCAGGGAATTCGGAAAAGGCCTTTCCCGATCGGCGCCGGCCTCATCCAACTACGCCACGCGCCACTCCTTGACCAGGTCGCCGACTGCGGTGACGAGAATTTGGACGCCGATGCAGATCAGCAGGAAGGCGGACAGGCGGACGACGACCTGTCGCGCCGTCGCCCCCATCGCCGCCGTCAGCCGGTCGGCGAAGCGATAGGCGATCCAGATGATCGCCGCGTTGGCGATCGCCGCCAGCGTGACGCCGATGAAAAAAGCGAGCGCCTGGGCGCTGTCCTTGGGCCGCTCCGCCCCGAGCGTGATCGCCACCGCGATCGTGCCGGGCCCGGTGGTGAAGGGCAGGGTGAGCGGAAAGAAGGCGACCTGCTTCGGGTCGTCGTCGGCCTCGCCCGTCGCGGGCTGGTGGTCGCTGTTTTTGCGATCCGGGTGCTGGTCGCCCGAGTTCAAAAGATGCCACCCGCTCAGCGCCACCACCATGCCGCCGGCGATGCGCACGGCGTCGATCGAAACGCCGAAGAAGTTCAGCACGTACGTCCCGCCCCACAGGGCGCAGAACATGATGATCAGCGAATAGAGGCTGACGAGTCCCGCGGTCGTCAGCCGGTCCGGGCGCGAAAACGCGCGCGTATAGACGCTGAAGATCAGCGCGCCGCCGATTGGATTGATGATCGAGAACAGCGACGAAAAGGCCAGCAGGAAGGCGGTATCCGCCGTGGAGGCGATCGCGCCGAAATCTCCCCCGAGCATGGTCCGTTATCCCCGTCGAGCCTGCTGCGCTCCTACACCGCGGGAGGCCTGCGGCGCAATTGGCCCCGCACGAGCGGATTTGGCGCGAGGTCCGCGAACCCGTATCATCGCCGGCGATTCCCAGAAGCGAACCGGAGGCTTTCCCCGTGCCGGGCGAACAGTCCGCGCGCCGGCGCGGCGTCTTGCTGGTGCTGACCGCGACCGTGCTGTGGAGCACGGGCGGACTGTTCGCCCGCGCGCTCGCCCCTCTCGACGTCTGGACGGTCGTCGGCTGGCGGGCGGCTCTGGGCGCGGTCTCGATTTCGGCAGTGGGCCTCGTCGAATGGCGGCGCGGGCGGCTCGACGAACTGTTTGGCTTCGGCTCGCTCTCGCCGATGGTCGCGGCGCTCGCGACGATCGCGATCGCGGCTTACAGCGCCGCGCTGATGACGACGACCATCGCCGACGTGATGGTCATCTATGCGACGATCCCGTTCGTCGCCGCTGCGCTCGGCTGGCTCGTCAACCGGGAATCCATCGACCGCCGGACGCTCGCGGCTTCGATCGCCGCAATTGCCGGCGTGGTCGTCATCTTCATCAACGGCCTCGGCTCCGGTCGGCTCGCCGGACAGGAGCTGTCCGCGCTGAGCACGGTCGCCTTCGCCGGCATGGTGGTGCTGCAGCGCCGCCGGCCGAAAGCCTCGATGACTGCGGTCAACGCGATCGGCGCGTTGGGCGCGGGCGCGATCGGGCTCTCGCTCTCGCCCCATCCGCCGCTCGGCCTGTTCGACTTCGCGGTGCTGTTCGTCTACGGCCTGACCACGATCGGCCTCGCCTTCGTCCTGTTCATGGAGGGCGCCAAGCGCATTCCCTCAGCCGAGGCGGGCCTGATCAGCCTGCTCGACGTTGTGCTCGGCCCCGTCTGGGTGTTTCTTGCCTTCGGCGAGAACCCCGGGGCGATGACCGTGCTCGGCGGGGCGATCGTGCTCGGCGCCGCGCTGTGGCGCATGGCGCCGGACCTCAGCGGCGAAGCCTTGTGGTGAGGGAGGATCGATGGACGGCGAAAAATTCGCTTTGGTGACGGGCGCAGGCGCCGGGATCGGCAAGGCCTCGGCCCTGGCGCTCGCCCGCGCCGGCTGGTCGGTGGCGCTCGCCGGGCGGCGCAAGGATCCGCTCGACGCGGTCGCACGCGAGATCGGCCATATCGGGCGACGCGCCATCGTCGGCTCCTGCGACGTCGGCGACCCGGAGGCGGTCAAGGCGATGTTCCAGACGATCGAGCAGGGTTTTGGTCGGCTCGACCTCCTGTTCAACAATGCGGGGCAGGGCGCGCCCGCCGTGCCGATCGACGAACTGAGCTATGCGCAGTGGAAGGCGGTGGTGGACGCCAACCTTAACGGCGCTTTTCTTTGCGTGCAAGGCGCCTTCGGCCTGATGAAGCGGCAGCGGCCGCAGGGCGGACGGATCATCAACAACGGCTCGATCTCGGCTCATGTCCCGCGGCCGATGTCCGCCCCCTATACGGCGACGAAGCACGCCGTCACCGGGCTGACCAAGGCGATCGCGCTCGACGGGCGCGCCCACGACATCGCCTGTGGCCAGATCGACATCGGCAATGCGCTGACGGACATGGCCCGCAAGATGACGCAGGGCGTGCCTCAGGCAGATGGGCGAATCGCGGTCGAGCCGACGATGGACGTCGACGAGGTCGCGGCCGCGGTCGTCCATATGGCGAGCCTGCCGCTCTCGACCAACATCCTCACCATGACCATCATGGCGACCAAGATGCCGTTCGTGGGACGGGGCTGATCCGCTCAGGCGTTGCGTCGAACGCGCGTCTTTGGTCGCCGAATCAGCGGCTGAGGGGCGCGCAACTCTCTCCGAGCACGAGCGACGGTTCGAACACGACGTTGCGCGCCGGCAAGTCGGCGCCGCGATTGATGCGGTCGACGAGCAAGCGCAGCGCCTCGTTGGTCATGTCGACGATCGGATGCTCGGTCCGGGTGAGGCGAGGCTTCAGGCCGCCGATGCCCGAGATCGTGTCGGTTGACGCGATGGAGATGTCTTCCGGACATCTGAGCCCGAGATCGGCCAATGCCCGCATCACCCCGAGCGCCATCACGCCGTTGGCGACGTAGAGCGCAGTCGGACGGTCCGGCCTTTCCAGAATCTCGCGCGCGATCGAATAGGCCACCTCCTCGCGGAATTCGCCGTTTCGGACATGTCCGGGTTCGGGCGCGAGCCCTCTGGCCTGCATGGCTTGCAGCAACCCGTCCAGGCGCCCTCGGCCCGTCGTCAGATGAAGCGGCCCGGTGATCGTGCCAATGCGCTTGTGCCCGAGATCGAGCAGATAATTGACGACCTGACGTGCGGCGGACACGTTGTCGATCGTCACCGTGTCTGACCGATCGTCGTCGACTGTGCGCCCGAACAACACCATGGGCATGGGGTTGCCTTCATAGTCGCGCGGATCGCGCCGCAGCTGGGCGCCCACCGGGACCAGCACCACGCCGTCGCAGGAAAGGGCGCGGATGCGGGCGAGAATGCGACGCTCGTTGTCGGGCTTTTCGTCGCTGTTGAACACGACAAGCGAATAACCCCAGTCCGCCACCGCCCCCTCTGCCGACCAGACGATCTTTGCGAAGAAGGGATTGGCGAGATCGGCGACGACCAGGGCGATCAGCTGGCTGCGCTTGCGCTTCAGGTTCTGCGCCGCATGCATTGGCGCATATCGGAGATTATCGATCGCTGCGACCACGCGCTGGCGCAGGTGCGGGCTGACATAGGCGGTCTCGTTGATCACCGCGGACACCGTCGCAGTCGAAACGCCGGCCGCCTTTGCAACATCCTTGATCGTCGCCACCGAACAACCTAGCTAACCGTTTCGCCGAACTTGCGTGAAGTTTTTGGCGCTGTCTAGCGGCAAAATGTCGCAAAATCTGAATCTTGGCTTGCCATGGATGCTGTGTTGGACAATTCTGGCGAAACGGTTAGTTTGAGTTCGCCAGCCCCACGCGCCGGCGCGTGCGTAAGGGAGAGGAAGAGGGAGAGGAAAATGAAACGCCCGAGGATTGGATCGATTGCCTTCGCCTTCGCGCTGTTGGCCGGGGCGGCGCACGCCGCCGACAAGCCCCTGCTCGGAATCGTGTCGATCGCCGCGACGGAGGCGAACAACGTTCGCTATATCGCCGGCGCGACGGCGGCGGCGAACGAGAACGGCTGGACAGTTTCCGTCGTCGACGCCTCCGGCAGCGCCGATCAGGCAAACGCCGCGATTCAGAACTTCGCCCAACGCGGCGCGGGCGCCATTGTCGACATGGTCTTCCCCTGGTCTTCGATCGGGGCCGGCCTCGACGCCGCCAAGACCGCGAAAATTCCGGTGGTGACCTGGGGCGGAGGCCTGGGCGGCTCGGTCGCCGCGGCGAACGGGTCGGGCGCGCCGATCGCGTCTCCCGTCATCGACCAGATGGTCAAGGACCTCGGTGGAAAAGGGGACCTGCTCGTGCTCGCGTACAGGACAGGCGAAGTCTGCCGCAATCGCGAGGTGCTGCTCGACCAGGTCCTCGCCAAGTCTCCCGACATCAAGGTCACCAAGAACGAGGTGCGCATCCCCGGCTATTTCGAAGACGGCGCGCAATACGCCAACGCCTGGCTTGCTTCGCATCCGGCGGGCGGCGGCAATCTCGCCATCTGGGGCTGCTGGGATGACCCGGCGATCGGCGCGATCGGCGCGCTCCGTCAGCAGGGTCGCGACGATGTGAAGGTCTACGGGGTGAACGGAAACGCCCAGGCGATCGAGAACATCAAGAATGGCCACATGACGGCCACGGCCTGGGAGGATAGCTATACGGAAGGCTCTCAGATGGTAAAGGCGCTGAAGGCGATCAAAGCCGCTGGCGACGGCTGGACGCCGAAGGCCGCCGAAGTGCCTGCGACCCTGATCACCAAAGCGAATGTCGAGCAGTTCATCAAGGAACATCCGGACGCGATCGGCAAGTGAGCCTGCGGGAACGAATCCGTGCTGAAGGTTGAGACCGCCGAAGGGACGGGGGCGCGCCTTGCGCCTCCGCTGCTCGAGGCGGTGGACGTCGCCAAAGCGTTCGGCGGAGTGCAGGCGCTCAAGGGCGTCGCGCTCACGCTGCGCCCCGGCGAGATTCACGGCCTGGTCGGCGCAAACGGCGCCGGCAAGTCGACCCTGATCCGCATTTTGGCGGGGCTGACGCAGGCCGACAGAGGCGGGATTCTGGTCGACGGCGCCCCGGTCCGGCTCGCGTCCCCATCTCAGGCGACCGAACTCGGCATGAGCTTCATCCATCAGGAGTTGGCGTTCGTCCCGGGCATGAACGTCATCCAGAACATCATGCTCGGCCTGCCCAAGACATCGCGCCTCGGCCTGATTGACTGGCGCGCAATCGCGCGGGACGTCGAGCCGATCGCCAGGCGGGTCGGCATCACCGCGCCGCTGTTCGCCAACGTGAAGGGCCTTTCGACAGCCGAGAACTGGCTGATCAACATCTGTCGCGCCCTGGTGCGCAAGGCGCGTCTCATCGTGATGGACGAGCCGACCGCCTCGCTCTCGATGAGCGAGAGCGAAAGGCTGCTGTCGATCGTGCGGGACCTGTCGCAGTCCGGCGTCGCCGTGCTTTATGTGTCGCACCGCCTGAGCGAGATTCTCGACATCAGCGACGCGGTGACCGTCTTCCGCGACGGCCAATCGGTTCGGCGGCTGAGAAAGGACGAGCTCACCCGGGCGGCGCTGGTCGACGCCATCGTGGGCCGTCATGTCGAAGCCGCCCCTTCTGCGCGCCGGCAAGTCGAAAGCCAGGCGGAGGTCGCGCTGACAGTCGAGAACCTGACGCGGCTTCCGCGCGTCAAAGGGGTGAGTTTTTCTCTGCGCCGGGGCGAGGTTCTGGGGATCGGCGGCCTCGTTGGCGCCGGCCGCAGCGAGCTCATTCGGCTGATCTACGGGGCTGACCGGATCGACTCCGGGACCATGACTCTGCGCGGCGCGCCTTTTGCGCCCAAGAGCCCGAGCGAAGCCGTTCGGGCCGGGCTCGGCCTGGTGCCCGAGGAACGGCGCGCGGAAGGGCTCGTCCTGTCAAAGAGCGTCGCCTTCAACATGCAAATCGCGAATCTCGACGCCATCGTCCGCAACCGCTGGCTGCCGCTGATCGATTACCGGCGGCGGGACGCGCTGAGCCAGTCGACGGTGCAAAAACTCGCGATCAAGACGGAAAGCGTGGAGGCGCCGGTGGGCCGGCTGAGCGGCGGCAACCAGCAAAAGGTCCTGCTTGGGCGATGGCTCGTGCGGACGCCCCGGATCCTGATCCTCGACGAGCCGACGCGCGGCGTTGATATCGGCGCCCGCTCGGAAATCCATAAGCTCATTCGCGAGTTCGCCGACAAGGGGATGGCCGTTCTGATCGTATCCTCCGAGCCGGAGGAGCTGCCGGACCTCTGCGATCGGGTTCTGGTGATGGCGGAGGGACGGATCGTGCGGCAACTCGACGGCGACGAACTGTCCCGCAACGCCATCATCGAGGCGAGCTACGCCGGCGCGCACGCCTCCGCCGGGAGTTTGTCATGATCGCTCAAACCGCGTCGAACCGACGTCTGTCTACGCGCGCCAAGGCCTACCTCGGATTCCTGGCGCGCTACGGAACGATCATCGGGCTCCTTGCGATGATCGTCGCCTTCTCGCTGCTGTCGCCGCGCGCGTTCCCGACCACCGGCAATTTCGTCAACGTGCTCAATCAGGCCTCGCTCGCCATGATCATCTCGGCCGGGCTCACGGTCGCGGTGATCGTCGGCGAGCTCGACCTCTCGATCGGCTTCGCCGCGAGCCTGCATGGCATCCTCGTGACCGGCCTCATTGTCGCCGACCGCCTGCCCATCGCGGTCGCGATTCTCCTCGTGATCGCCGCCGGCGGCGTGGTCGGCTGGATCAACGGTCTGATCGTGACCAAGATCAAGGTGAATTCCGTCATTGCGACGCTCGGCGTCGGCACGATCCTGACTGGGCTCGCCTTCGCCTATTCGGCGGGCGTCCCGATCGTCGCGGGCGTCCCGGAGGCCTTTCTTCAGATCTCGCTCGGACGCTGGCTGTTCGGAATCCCCAACAACATCGTGATTACGGTCCTGGTGCTCGGCGCGCTTTGGGTTCTGGTCGAGCGCACGTCGATCGGCCAGGAGATTCAGGCGGTCGGCGGCAATCCCGCCGCCGCGCGGCTGTCCGGCATCGACGTCGATCGGATCAAGATCCTCGGCTTCGTCATCTCGGGCATGTGCGCGGCGCTGACCGGCATCCTTCTCGCCTCGCGCCTCGGGAGCGGCACCGCCAGCGCCGCGGACAGCTACCTGCTAACGGCATTCGCCGCCGTGTTCCTCGGTTCGGCGACCTTGCGCGACGGCGAATTCCATATTCTCGGTACGCTGATCGGCGCGCTGATCATCGCCTTCGGCTTCAACGGCCTCAACATCTTCGGCGCCCCGACCTTTTCGCAATACGTCCTCCAGGGCGCCATTCTTATCGTGGCCGTGGGCCTCTGAGCCTCGGCCGGGCCATTGCGGAGAGCTAGGAGAACGAGCGATGACGACAACTGACGGCGCGGGGTGGACCGTGCATGTCCTCGAGTACGCCCGTTCGAAGGACCAGCCGCTCGCCAGCCTGATCCAGGGAACGCTCGCGGATGGGGTCGTCGACCTGCCCTTCTCGTTCGTCCTCGCCCGCGGCGGCGGGGCGACCGTCCTTATCGACACAGGCTTCATGCGCGAGGGGGGCGGGGAAGTCATGAGCGTGAAGTTCGGCATCCCCTCCTGGATCTCACCGCTCCGGCTGCTGGAGGCTTTGGACGTTCAGCCCGACGACGTGACCGACATCGTGATCACCCACGCCCACTTCGACCATATGGGCTCGATCGCCAAGTTCCCGAGGGCTCGGATCCACATCCAGAAGCAGGAGCTTCTGAGCTGGATCGAGGCGCTGGCTCTGCCGCCGCAATTCGGATTCCTGACTGAGATCATTGACCCCGACAACCTGCGCAGCGCCTTCGATGCGTCCGTCGAACACCGGCTGAACCTCCTCGACGGCGACGTCGACAATCTGCTGCCGGGCGTTCATGTGCGGTTCGGCCCCGGTCACACCATGGGCCAGCAGTTCGTCGCGCTCGACACCCCGAAGGGCAGGCTCGTCGTCTCGGGCGATTGCGTTTACGGACGGCGCAACCTCGTCGGCCATAACCACGACGGCGTCTATGCGCCGCTCGCCAACGGCGTCGGCAGCGCCTGGGAGCAGTTGAAGACCATCGACCGGATCAACAAGGAGATCGAAGGCGATCTCGACCGGCTGATCATCCTGCACGACGCCGAGCGGTGGAAGAACCTGACCCTGGTCAAGGAAATCGAGGGATTTCGGATCCTGAAAGCGAGCTAAGACACCCGACGAATCGCTTGGCTTGATTCGCGAGGCACAGCTCTTGCGTATTGCCGCCAATTATAGCAATAGGTCGCGTGGCGAAGGGGGCGATCGCGGCTATGCCTGCCCGGCGGGGGCGAGTAGAGCAAAATCAGCACATTGCTACACCTGCATCTCAATGAACGGCAGGCTCGCAGGCGCCCAAGGATTAAGACCAGGAGCGATCTATTGCTTGTTCTTGCTGGACGAGCGCTGCCAGGCATCCGTGGAGCGCGCGTGGGGTTCGGATTACTCCGTCGCGACGTTTTCATTTGGGTCTGTGCTATCATTTTTTTGAATCAGCTCCTTGGCATGGTAAAGGAGACGCCGGTTGCCTTGCCTGAGCACGTCCTCTCCGATGTCGGCGCCGTCGGCGTCTTCCAGCTGATGGCGTGGTACGCCATCTTTCGTCTGCTTGCCTCGAGCGATCCTGGTCCCGTAGCGCGGTTGCGGGACATCGTGATCGCGCTGGGGCTCTGTAGCTTCATCTTCGTTCGCTCGCCGCAATCGATCTGGGTCACCGCGTCCGGCATCGCTGTTTATTGCTGGCTCGTCAGTGGAAGCGACCTGAAGCTGCGCGCAGCCGGAACCGTGATTGCCGCACTTTCCGTTCAGGAGTTGTGGAGTCACATCGTCTTCAGACTGTTCGCTCTCCCCTTGCTCCACGCTGAGACAGCCGTAGTCGGGACGATGCTGCAGGCCGTTAGGCCGGAGACAGTGTGGAGGGACAACGTCATCACTGGCCCGAGCGGTCACGGCATCGTCGTGTATGATCTTTGTTCCTCATTCCACAATCTGTCGGTGGCGGCGCTGTGCTGGTTGACCGTGCGCGCACTACGAGATCATAGCTGGCAAGCTCGCGATTTCGTCACTGGAGGCGTCGTCGGCATGACGATGGTGCTTTTCAACGTCACGAGACTCTGTCTCATGGCGTGGGACGCCGACCTGTATCAGTATTGGCACTATGGCGCTGGGACAATCATCTTCAATGTCGGCACGTCGGCAGCGATCTTCCTGCTCAGCCTCTATGGATCGATTGAGAATAGACACGAGCGCGCGAGTTGAGGGCTTGGGCGGGACATTCCGTTTTTGCGCTCGTCCTTCTAGGGTCGCTTGCAGCGCAAGAGCGGTCGGCCGACTTGCCAGAGGATGGCGCCAGCCTGCTCGAACCCGCGATTTTGCGTATTGCGGGCTCGCACGGGTTGAAGTTCCGTGAATACAGAACAACGAGCGGAATAATGACGCGGACGCTTGTATTTGACGCTCCCAACTGCTCGCAGCCGGTGCAAGTCAGCTTGCGCTTATCGACCTTCGAGGAAGAGTCACTTACGGAGCCCGGCTCCGAATCCGGCTACACGCGCCGCTTCATCTATATCGATCGGAGCTGGGACAGACCTGACCCTCGCGCGGTGTTTGTCGAGCACATGAAATATTCGGCGCTCGCGATGTTCGGCCTCACTGAGTACGTACCGTCTCGCTATCTCGTTCTCGTCGAGACGCCGAAGAATTGTCGAGCCGCGGAAGATATAGACTGGAGCTCTGCTTGGAGCCGCGACTATCTTGGCGTCGCCCACGCCGCTCCGTCACGATAACGAGACCGGCGCGTCAAACCGATTGAATTGCCGGCCCCAGACCCCCCAATGAAGCTTATGATCGGCGCCAACGCCCTAGGAGCTTCGTGCCGAGCAACATGGCTCCGACGGCCAGCAAGCTGGGAATGCCAGTGCCGATCGCAGGAGCCGGGGCGGCCTGGATACTCTCTGCAGATGCGTCGAGCCCAAGGCCATCTGAGATAAACTCGTACACCTCGGTGATAGAGAAGGTCGAGCCGGCTGCGCCGACGTTGACTCCGCCCTTTGTGACAGATGTCGTGCCGGATCCGGTCATAGAACCGAGCTCTACGCCTTCGCCGTAGGCCAGATTCGAGGCGCTTACATACGTCGTTTCAGTCTCGCTCCAACCGCTCGGGACGCCCGCGCTGAATTGGCTCTGAAAGCTTAGAGCGGACCCGTTCGAGACAAGGCCTGTTTCTGTGACGTACACATAAAGCGGGCTCTTCGACCCTCCGCTGACGTTGAGCGAGGCGCTTCCAAGATCAACCGGGTTAGGGTCGCTGGCGGCTACGGTGATGAGGAAGCCGTCGTACGGTAGCAAAGCCAACCCGGCGCCCGACGTGCCCGATCCGGTCGCTTCGGTCGTGATATTACCCCCCGTCGAGACGCCGATATCGATCGTCGTCGCGCTCGCCGGGAGAGCGCCGAGCATCACGCACGCCGCAACCGTCCCCACGCTGAACATCGCCTTCATGGTGTGTCCCCTTAATCAGTCCCGGTAAACACTGATCACATTGGGCGGGTCTTGTCCAGCGCCTTTATGACGGAACGTTGTGCGTTATGGCATAAAAGGGCCTCCTACTGTCGAACACAACCCCACAAACGCGCTCCCATGCTGCGGCGCGCTTCCACGGCGGCGTGAATCCGGGCGAGAACCAAGCGCCTCCAGATCGGGGCGGGTATTGCGACGGCGCCACACCATGGAACAACTTGGGCGCCTTGCGGGTTTCGATATCGCGAAAAGCCGGGAATCACGCTATCCGCCCCTTGCGCCGTGACGCATCTCACAGCGCGAGGGGCGATCAGCGCGATGGCAAGCCCGCATTCACGCCGCACACGGCGCGTGTGAGGTTTTCTCGCTGGCGCGAATTGGAGGGTCGTAAGGGGATGTTCCGGATCCTGGCTCTTCTGGTGACGGTGGCTATGGGCTGCGGGGTCGCAACCGCCGTGACCGTCGCTCACGCACCGGCGCACGTCAGCCAGCTCGAGCGGGGTTATTAGGGGTCCCCCGCAGTCGGCGCGCCGTGACCCACGCGCCGCCAGAAGCTCCGTTTTGGGGCGGGGCGGGACTAGCCGGCGGTCGTCGAGGCCTGGATTTTTGTTAATCGGAATTGAGCGTGCAAATTCTTGCAATTAGGGGAATCAAGCCGTAGTCTGTTCGCAATGCCCCGATCGGACCTGCACCGCCGCCTGCCGTGATCCCGTCCCGTCTCCGCCGTTTTGGCGGCGACCGGTGGATGCAACCCAAAGCGTGCGCTTTTCACCTCGCCGCGTTCAGGGCGAGGCTCGGCTTCCCTCGAAGCGCGGAGAATATGGCTAAAATGCGGCAAACAGGAGCGCCTGCCCCCGCATCGAATCACAATTTTGGACCTAGAGCTCTGAAATCGTTCGGCCGCTTGCAAAAAACGCCCGCCTCGGGAGCGCTCCAGACCGCCCCTAGGGCGGTCCAGGGGCTGCTTTTCGCCCCGAAAAGCCGCCCTAACGGGCCGAAAAGGCGCGTTGACGCGCGTTCTCCCGGTTGCCGGCGGGGCGCCGGAATTCTTCCAGGAGGCATGCAACCCGGATGCCGGGGCCGACTACTGGCGCAGCGCCCGCAGCACCTTGACCGAGGCGCGGCCGTTCACCGGCAGCCCGGCCTTGCCCTCGAAGTCGGCGATGGCCTCTTTAGTCTTATTGCCGATCGCCCCGTCCGGCTGGCCGACGTCATAGCCGCGCCGGGCGAGCAGCGTCTGCAGTTCCCGCCGCTCCGCCCGCGACAGGCCGGGATCGTCGGTCGGCCAGGGCGTGACGATGCCCGCCCCGCCGGCGAGCCTGTCCGCGAGCACGCAGGCCGCCAGTGAATAGGACTCGGCGGCGTTGTAGGAATAGACGACGTCGAAGTTGTGCGTCACCAGGAACGCCGGTCCCTCTGGGCCGGCGGGCAGGAGAAGGCCGGCCTCGCCCTCGCCGAGCGGCCGACCGTCGATCCGGGCGATCCCCCGGGCGGCCCAGGCCGACATTGGCTCCTTCGCCTTGCGTCCCGACGGCCCGGAATAGCCGGGCGGCAGCTTGACCTCGAAGCCCCAGGGGACGCCCGCCCGCCAGCCCGATCTGACGAAGTAGTGGGCGGTCGAGGCCAGCGCGTCGTCGGCGGAATCCACGATGTCGCGCCCGCCGTCGCTCCCGGGCGCAGCGAGCCTCAGGTAGCTCGACGGCATGAACTGGGTCTGGCCGAAGGCGCCCGCCCAGGAGCCGGCGAGCTTGCCGGCTGGAATGTCGCCGCGGTCGATGATCTTCAGGGCCGCCATCAACTCCGAGCGGAAGTAGCCGGCGCGCTCCCCGTAGCAGGCGAGGGTGGAGAGCGACTGAACCAGGGGACGCTCGCCCATTTCCGAGCCGAAGTTCGATTCGACCCCCCAGATCGCCGCCAGCATGTAGCGGCTGACTCCATAGGCCTCTTCGGTATGCGCGAGCGGGCGGGCCTCGCGCGCCATTGCCGCCTTGCCGTCGGCGACGCGCTCCTCGTCGACCAGGCCGTCCATATAGTCCCAGATCGGCGTCTTGAATTCGGGCTGCGCTTTCTGGAATTCGAGCACCTTCATGTCCGGCTGCAGCCCGTCGAACGCCTGATCGAGGGTCGCGCGCGAAACGCCGGCCCGGGCCGCTTCGGCTCGAAGAGCGGACACGCAGGCGCCGAAGTCGGCGCGCGCAGGCGCCGAGACCGCGGCGGCCGCCAGCGCGACGAGACAGGACAGGACGGAGCGGGCCATGTCCCGATCATCGTCGATTCGGCTGGGTCCGTCGAGCGCGACCGGACGCTCGGATTTTTTCCCGCGGCGGCGAACTCCGAACGGCGCCCAAGGCGTAGAATGGCGCGGGGCGCCTGGGAGGCGGAGCCATGCCGTGGTCGATCACCGTCGGTCGCTTTGGCGGAACCGCCGTCAAGATCCATATCACCTTTGTCCTGTTTCTCGCCTGGATCGCCTTTAGCGCCTGGGCGCGCGAGGGCGTTGAGGCGGCGCCCGACAGCACGGTCTTCATCGTCCTTCTGTTTCTCTGTGTGATCCTGCACGAGTTCGGCCATATTCTCGCAGCGCGGCGCTACGGCGTCCGGTCGCCCGAGGTGACGCTGCTGCCGGTCAGCGGGGTGGCGAGCATGCCGCGCCTGCCAAGCGATCCGCGCCAGGAGCTGGTCGTCGCCCTCGCCGGGCCAGCCGTCAATCTCGTCATCGGCGCCGCGCTGCTTGCCGCGTTGGGCTCGCTGAGGCCCGAAGAGTTCGAGCAGATCGAGAACCCGCATCTGTCGCTGATCGGCCGTCTCGCGGCGGCGAACCTGTTTCTCGCCGTCTTCAACCTGATCGCGGCCTTTCCGATGGACGGCGGACGCGTGCTGCACGCCCTGCTCGCGATGCGCATCGGCCGGCCGCTCGCCACCGAGGTCGCCGCCAAAGTTGGTCAGGCCTTCGCCATCGGCCTCGGCTTCCTCGGGCTGTTCGGCAATCCCCTGCTGATCTTCATTGCCGTCTTTGTCTACATTGCCGCGGCGGGCGAGGCGCAGATGAGCGCCGCGCAACAGGCGCTCAAGGGGCTGACGGTCGGGGAGGCGATGGAAACGCGTTTCACGCCGATTTCCATCGACGCGACGCTGGATCAGGCCGTCGACGCGCTGCTCGCCGCGGCGCAGAACGAGTTTCCTGTGGTGGACGCTTTCCGGAAGCCGGTCGGGCTCTTGACCCGCGAAGACATCCTGGCGGCTGTGGGCAACAAGCATGGCCGGGACGAGCCGGCAAGCGTCGTGATGCGGGTCGGCGTGGACAGCGTTCGTGCCGAAGCGCCGATCGAGAGCGTGTTCGAACGCCTTCAGGACTTGAAGGCCGCCGCGCTCTTCGTCACGGACGCGGATGGCGCGATCGTCGGCCTGCTCACCCGGCAGGCCCTCGCCGAAGTCGTGCTCATCCGGTCGGTGCGTCCCGACTGGCGCTTCCATCGGCCCGCGTGAGCGCAGTGTTGACAGCAGGCGCCCCGCGACGAATAAGGCCGCGGAAAACGCGAGACGCAATTGGCGCACCTCAGCAGAGTCCTGTCTTGTTCGGCGCTGGCCGTCGCGCTTCTGTCCGCGACCCCCGCGGCTGCCGACTTGCGCATGTGCAACAACACCGGCAGCCGGGTCAGCGTCGCGCTCGCCTACACCGATGGGCAGGAATGGGTCAGCGAAGGCTGGTGGAACCTCAAGTCGCTCGACTGCGTGACGCTGCTGCGTGGCACGCTGGCCGCGCAGTACTACTATGTCTATGCGATGGACGAGCGCGGTGGCGAGTGGAAGGGCAAGGCGTTCATGTGCACCTCGGACCGCGAGTTCAAGATCGAGGGCCGCCAGGACTGCTTCGTGCGTGGCTACGACCGAACCGGTTTTTTCGAGGTCGACACCGGCAAGGACGCCAAGAGCTGGACCGTCCAGCTAACCGATCAGGCCAACCCGTCGACCCCGTAAGTCTGACACTGTCGTGAGCCGGTCTCGTGCGGTCTGCGACCATCGAAACGTCGAGTCCGAGGAGGACCCCATGAAATTCCGTCGCAGCCGTCGCGTGAAGATCATCGCGACCCTCGGCCCCGCTTCGGCCGACCGCGAGACCGTCCTTTCCCTCTTCGAGGCGGGGGCCGACGTCTTCCGCATCAACATGAGCCACGCCTCGCACGACGGCATGCGCGAGCGGGTGGCGATGATCCGTTCGCTCGAGGAGGAGACCGGACGGCCGATCGGGATACTGGTCGACCTTCAGGGACCGAAGCTGCGGCTCGGGATGTTCGCCGAGGGCGTCGCCGACCTGCACAAGGGGGACGCGTTCACGCTCGACGCCGATCCGACGCCCGGCGACGCGGAACGTGTCCAGTTGCCCCATCCGGAGATCCTCAGCTCGCTCGCGCAAGGCCATCGCGTCCTGATCGACGATGGAAAGGTGCTGCTGCGGGTGGTGGAGGCGGAGCCCTCCCGCGCCGTAACCGTCGTCGAGGTCGCTGGCCGGGTCTCCAACCGGAAGGGCGTCAGCTTGCCCGACACCACCATCCCGACCTCGGCGATGACCGAGAAGGACCGCGCCGATCTCAAGGCCGCGCTCGAGGAGGACATCGACTGGATCGCGCTGTCCTTCGTCCAGCGGCCCGAGGACGTGGTCGAGGTCAAGGCGATCGCCGACGGCCGCGCGCTGGTCATGGCCAAGATCGAGAAGCCGCAGGCGGTGGCGCGGCTCGACGAAATCATGGCTGTCGCCGACGCGTTCATGGTGGCGCGCGGCGATCTCGGCGTCGAGATGCCGCTCGAGCGCGTGCCCGGCATCCAGAAGACGCTGACCCGCTTCGCCCGGAAGCTCGGCAAGCCGGTGGTCGTAGCGACCCAGATGCTCGAATTGATGATCACCTCGCCGGTGCCGACCCGCGCCGAAGTGTCGGACGTCGCGACCGCGGTGTTCGAGGGCGCCGATGCGGTCATGCTTTCGGCTGAGAGCGCCTCCGGTCAATACCCGCGCGAGGCCGTGGCGACGATGAACAAGATCGCCGAAGCTGTCGAGTTCGAAGGCATCTATCCAACGATCATCGAGGCGCAGCGCGCGACGCCCGAGCCGACCGGCGCCGACGCCATCGCCTCGGCGACGCGCGACGTCGCCGAAACACTGGGCCTGAAGGTCATCTGCGCCTGGACGAACTCAGGCTCGACCGGGCTGCGTATCGCGCGCGAGCGGCCGCGGTCATCGATCCTTGCGCTGACCCCCCACGAAGAGGTGGCGCGGCGGCTCGCGGTCGTCTGGGGCGTCCACCCGATCGTCACCGACGACGCCCGCGACGAGCGCGACATGGCCGAGCGCGCTTGCCGCTACGCCTATATCGAGGGTTTCGCCGGCGCGGGCGAGCGCATCATCGTGGTCGCCGGCGTGCCGTTCGGCACGCCGGGTGGCACCAACAACCTGCGCATCGCGACGGTCGTCGGTCAGTAGCCTGGCCCCCGGCGCGGCTCATTGTCCATAGAGCTGGCGCCAGCTCGGCTGCGCGCCGTCCACTGCCAAAGCCGCCGCTTCGTAGATGCCGCGGGCGACGGAGCGGGCGACGCATTCCGCGCTGAGCATGCCGATTTCGGTCAAATCGCGCAGGTCGGGCGCGACGCTCGCGCGCCCCGTCGTTGCTGCGAAGACCGCGTCGTTGTCGCCCGGCGCGTGCGCGGGCCTCAGCGCCAGGGCAAAACCGTCCTGCGCCATAATGGCCACGCGCTTGACCTGCGCCTTTGTCAGGGGCGCGTCGGTCACGACGACCGCGAGATCGGTGCTGGTCGGCTCATCGCCCTTGATGCGCATGGCGAGCGAGTTGTCGATCTGGTCGGGTCCGAATCCTCGCCCGCCGAACTCGCCCGCCCGCTCGTAAGGCGCCGCCCAAAAATGCTGCGTAAGCCCTCTTGTGGCCCGGCCCACGGAATTCGATACGACGAGCGCGCCGACCTTGAAGCCACGCGAGGTCGTGGCGCTCGCCGAGCCGAGCCCGCTCTTCAAATCGTAAGTCGAAGCGCCGAAGCCTGCGCCGGTCGTGCCGAGCTGGAAGTTGTCTGGGCCGGCAAGCGCCTCGGAGGCGGCTGCAAAACCGAACTCCCAGTACGGCGGTCGCCGTCCCCAAGCCTTGTCGCCGCCATTCGACAGATCGAACAGGCTGGCCGATGGCACGATCGGCACCAGCGCGCCGCGCGAACCGCGCGTCCTGAAGCCGCGGCCGATGGACGCGAGGAACGCCATCGCCCCGCCCGCCGCATCCAGCCCGAAGGCCGAGCCGCCGGAAAGGACAAAGGCGTCGACCCGCTCCACCATCATCTCGGGCCCCAGCAGTTCCGTGTCGCGGAGAGCCGGCGAGCCGCCGTTCAACGCAATCGACGCGACGACCGGTTTGTCGAAGAGCGCAATCGTCGCGCCGGAGGCGAGCCTTGCGTCGTGCGCCGATCCGACCCGCACCCCTTCGACATCGGTAATGAGATTGAGGTTCATCCCGGCGTCCTAGCGCGCCTGCCCGCGAAGGGGAACGGGCAGCTGCAAAAGTCCAAACGGAATATCGGCAGGCCGGGCGGCGGGAAGGACGAGCGTCGCCCCGCGCTGCCCTGCGGCGGGACGCCTGCGTCGCGCAAGCTTAACGCGCCAGAAAGACGCGGATCGAGCCGGAAAGAGGCAGGCGGTATTTGCGCGACGAACTCAACGAACCGCTGGGGATGGGCTCGAACCGCCCCGCGCAGGCGGCAAGCGCCGGAGCGGGGACGTTCCTTGCGGTCGTCGTGCTGGTTGCTCTCACGGTCGGCCTTGGTGAGGAGTACCTCCTGCTCAGCGCTAGGTCTCAAAACGGCGGCAGTATCGGCGCGCGTTTCTCGGCGCGAGCGGCCGCATGGGCTGATCCGCCGCCGCTGCGTCTCGTCGAAGCGCCGGCGAAGCCGCCGCCGGCTGCGCACCCGGCCGAAAAGGCCGCCGCACCGAGCGTCGTCGGAACCGTGCGCGTGCGTTCCGGCGCGCCGGAGCCTCTCATCATCGACGTGCAGCAGGCGCTGGCCGCATTGCGCGCGCAGGACCCTTCTGCGTCGGAGCGGTGAGATGGGCCGGCGGGTCGCGCCGGAGCGCCAACTCAGGTAAAGTTCGCGTCGGCGCTCCCAGTCGAAGCGAACATCATGAGTGACGATCTTCCCTATCGCCCCTGCGTCGGGGTCGCGCTGGTCAACCGCGCCGGCGACGTTTTCATTGGCCATCGCAAGCGCAAGCGCGGCGGCGAGCGTCTCGACGAGCGGTCCTGGCAGATGCCGCAGGGCGGTATCGACGAGGGCGAGGCGCCGCTCGATGCGGCAAGGCGCGAATTGTGGGAGGAAACCAACATCCGCTCGGTCGAACTGATCGCCGAATTGCCGGAGTGGCAGAGCTACGACCTGCCCGAGGAGGCGCGCGGCCGCTGGGCCGGCCGCTATCGCGGCCAGACGCAGAAGTGGTTCCTGTTCCGCTTCCTCGGCCTGGATTCGGAGATCGACGTCCGCCATCCGGCCGGCGGCGCACATGGGGCGGAGTTCGACGACTGGCGGTGGGAACGGTTCGACCGGCTGCCGGACGTGGTGGTTCTCTTCAAACGTCAGGTCTACGAGGCCGTCGTTGCGGCCTTCGCGCCGCTGGCGGTCCCCTCTTCCCGCCAGCGGGGAGAGGGCAAGGGTGAGGGGCTGCGCTGAGGGTCGAGCTTGGGGAACACGCCAGTCTCAGAAGTTGGCGCCGCCCCTCATCCGGTGTTCGGCCACCTTCTCCCCGCGAGCGGGGAGAAGTGACGATTGGCGCCTCCCGCCAAAATCAAGTTGCGCTACTTCCCGGCCTTCACCGAGGCCAGCGCCAAGGCCATCTCTTCCCCCATTTTCTTGTGCAGCCGGTGGTCCGAGAAGTCGACATCGGCGCCGGCGACCTCGGCCTTGAGGGCGGCGGCGACCTCGTCGTCGCTCTTGCCGGTCTGAGCCCCGATGAAGTGCTCGGCGAATTTCTCGGCCGCGTCGCCGCTGACGCCCTTCATGTCGGCGACCCACAGCGCCAGCGCCTTGTTGCGGCGCGCGGTGGCGCGAAACCGCAGAGCTTCGTCTTTGGCGAACTGCTTCTCGAAGGTGTTCTCGCGGTCCTGGAATGCGTCGGACATGTCCGTCTCCCTCGCCGCGCGGCGCCCGGCTTCAGTGGAGGCCGCGCTGATCCGGGCAGGTCTCGCCCGTTAGCGTCGCCATTGTATGACGGCTTCCTCCGGCCTGCGCAATGCGCCGCGGACATGCGGCCGCGACGGACCGTCAGGCCGCACGTTCGATTTTTCGCGCAGATTATAGTGCGTAGCGGGAGCGGTCGACGCATTGCGCGCGGGTCGAGCGATTCTAAAAGTCCCCCGTGGCTTGTTTCTCATTCGTTTTTTTGGACAGAGAGGAGATCGGGCGGGATGGTGAAGGTAGCGAGGGCTTCGAGGAGGTCGGACCAGGCGGGGAAGACGACGAAGCTCGTCAAGGTTGCGATATAGGCGAAGAAGCTGGTTCGCTTTTCCGCCGCTTCTCTGGCTTTGCGCCACGGCGGCTCGAGAAGGTCGAGAACCGTATGCCAGGCGAAGGCGAGCATGTTGAGGGCGGCGAGCGTCATGGCCAGATAGGTCTCGCCATGGCCGAAATTGTGTTCGAGTTCGTAGCCGTGGTTTTTCAGGACGTTGAAGCTTTCGTTCTCGATCTTCCACCTCGCGCGGCCGCAGACGACAATCTCGGCGACGTTGGCTTTTGTGACCGGCAACGAAGTGACGAAGGCCGTCCTGTATTTCACGACGCCCTTGGCGTCCAAAATCTTGAAGCCGATCCAGTTGATCAGCACGGCGTCCTCGCCGTCGCGCAACGGGACCTTTTCGATGAAGCGATAGCGGTGCGTTTCGTGCGTCTTGCCCTTGCGGACCTTGACCTCGTGGCGCTCGAACTCGCAGCCGTCGATGAAGTCGTAGAGCGCCTTGTGCGAGGTCTCCTTGCAGGTGAAGAGGAAATCGTCGCCGCTTGCGACGAGCCTCTCGACCACGCTCTGGCAGGCGAACAGATCGTCGGCGAGATACACCGGGCGCAACGGTTTCAGGCGCGCGCCGTGCTTCTCATGCCAGCGTTTGACGGCGTTGCGCTCGCAGTCCTGCTTCTCAGCGCCGTCCTGCTTGACGATGAACTCGGGGCTCAGGGGGACGACCTTGGAATGTCCCGGCGCGACCACGGTCGCGGCCAGCATGGAATGATAGCTCTCGATCTTGCCGTTGCTGCGTTTGCGCGTCTGGCAATGCGGGCAAGTGATCTTCTGGCTGCAGAAATACTCGGTCCCGTCTAGCGCCACGAGCGTCCGCCCGCCCAGACGCCCGAAGGCCTCGCGCATTGCGGGTTCGAACAGCAGCCGCTCCATGTTCTCGAAGCAGGGCGCGAGCAGAGCAGGGTCCGCGCCGTCGAGCATGTCCCTGATGTAATTGTCGGAAGGGATTTTCTCAATTCCGAACAAGGTCTGGCAGTTGGACCGTCCCTGGCCCCTCTCCAGCGCCCGCTGGAAGGACAGAAACGACGCGCTCTGCATGAAGAACAGGGCGAACGCCGACAAACCGAAATCCGCCATGGCGATATTGCCGCTCCGCCCCTTGCGAGGGTCCGGGAACGCAGCGCAAACCGCCCTCAGGCCAGAAAGTAGCCCCGCCAAAATCTCCATCCCCAGCGTGAATCATGTTTCCCCCGATTTGTGAATCCCAAAAATGAACCACTCTTAGAAATGCTGGCGCGGGTCGCCTTCGCGCCTGCGCGGCCGCAAGTCAGGCGCTCCCGCGATCGGTGCGCACGGCCCCTCAATCGCCGCAAACCGTTTGAGCTTCAACGCGCGAGCGGCTAGAAGCGTGCGCGCCCGAAGCCTTCCGGAGCCTCCATGACCGACGCCCTCAACGCCACGCCGCAGCAGAAGTCCGAGATTCTGATGCAGGCGCTGCCCCACATGCTGCGCTACGACGAAGCGGTCGTGGTGGTGAAATACGGCGGGCACGCCATGGGCGACGAGCAGACGGCGCGCGACTTTGCCAAGGACATGGTGCTGCTCGAACAGTCCGGCATCAATCCGGTGGTCGTCCACGGCGGCGGTCCACAGATCGGCTCGATGCTGAAGAAGCTCGGCATCGAATCGCATTTTTCCGGCGGCCTCCGGGTGACCGACAAGCCAACCATCGAGATCGTCGAAATGGTGCTGGCCGGCTCGATCAACAAGTCGATCGTCGGCTCGATCAACGCCGAGGGCGGCCGCGCGATCGGCCTCTGCGGCAAGGACGGCAACATGGTCGTCGCGCGCAAGGTCCATCGCCCGCATGCCGTGGACGAGGACGTCGTCGACCTCGGCTTCGTCGGCGAGCCCGACAAGGTCGACATGACCGTGCTCGAGCAGATTCTTGGACGCGAGCTGATCCCGGTGCTTGCGCCGGTCGCGCAGGGCGCCGACGGCCAGACCTATAACGTCAACGCCGACACGTTCGCCGGCGCGATCGCCGGGGCGCTCAAGGCCAAGCGCCTCCTGTTCCTGACCGACGTGCCGGGCGTGCTCGACAAGGACAGAAATCTGATCAAGGAGCTCAAGGTCGACGAGATCCGCGGACTCATCGCCGACGGCACCATCACCGGCGGCATGATTCCCAAGGTCGAGACCTGCATCTACGCGCTCGAGCGCGGCGTCGAGGGTGTCGTCATCCTCGACGGCAAGATCCCGCACGCGGTGCTGATCGAACTCCTGACCGACCAGGGGTCCGGAACCCTGATCACCAGGTAGGGCATGTTGCAATTGTGTAGAGGTTGCCGCCGGAAATCCCCCTCTCGCCGTTTGCGGGGAGAGGGCAGGGGTGAGGGGCTTTGGCGATTGGCCGCCGCGTGCGCTCGCCACGCCCCTCATCCTAGCCTTCTCCCTGCAAGCGGTGGGAAGGGACGGTTGGCGTCTCTACCCAGACACATCACGCGCTAGGCGGGGAGGGTTGAGCGGTGCGCATCCTGGCCATCGACACGTCCTGCGGCGCGGCGTCGGTCGCGGTGGTCGAGGCTGGGCGTGTCGAGCCGCTCGCGGTCCTCAGTCGCCCGATGGCGCGGGGCCATGCCGAGGCGCTCGCTCCGATGGTCGAGGAGGCCGGACGCGCTCTCGAGGGCGGTTTCGCCGCGCTCGACAGGATCGCGGTGACGATCGGCCCCGGCTCGTTCACCGGCATCCGCGTCGGCCTCGCGCTCGCCCGCGCGATGGGGCTCGCGCTCGGCGTCCCTGTGGTCGGGGTCCCGACGCTGGTCGCCTTCGCCGCGCCCCTGCTCAGCGAGCCCCGGCCGGGGATCATCGCGGCCGCGATCGACGCCCGTCACGGATCGGTCTATTTCCAGCTGTTCGAGGCGTCCGGCCGTCCGCTCGGGCCTCCGCGCTGCGACGCCGTGCGCGAGTGCGTGCGCGGCATCGGAGCAGGGCCGGCGCTGCTGGCCGGGGACGCCGCCGATCTCGTCGCCGCCGAAGCGCACCGCGCCGGCCTCCCCTACGACCTTGCGGCCGCCGGCGACGCGCCCGACATCGTCGCGGTCGCGCGGATCGGGCTGGCCCTCGATCCGGCCGGCAATCCGGCCCGGCCGCTTTACGTCAAAGCGCCGGATGCACGTCCCAATCCGGCCGAGCCGATCGCCCGGGCGTCCGTCTGAGGACGCGATGATTTTCGGCTTCGGCGGCAGATCGCCCCCGCCCGTCATCCGGCCGCTGCGCAGCGATAAGGCCGAAGATTGCGCCCGCCTGCACGCCGCCGGTTTCGCCCATCCATGGTCGGCCGAGGAGGTCGCCCGGCTCGTCGCCGACCCCTCGACGCTCGCCGCAGCGGCGCTCGACCCGGCGAACGGGCTCTTGCGCGGTTTCGCGCTCGCGCGCCTCGCGGCGGACGAAGCCGAGATCCTGACCATCGCGGTCGAGGCCGGATGGCGCGGACGGGGAGTTGGGCGCGCCCTGATGGCCGAGATGCTGCGCCGGGCCGCGAACGCCGGGGCGCGGGCGATGTTCCTCGAGGTCGACGAGGACAACGCCGCGGCGCTGGCGCTCTATCGTCGTCTCGGCTTCGTCAAGGTCGGCGAACGTCCCGGCTATTATCGCCGGAAGGATGGTTCGCGCGCGCTTGCCGTCGTCATGCGCAGGGGCCTCCCGTGAGTCTCGTCGCAACCGCGAGGGCGGGTCCTCCTCCCCTCGCCGTCTCCACGCTTGTGCGGCTCGCCGGCCTTGTCCTGGCGCTTGCCGTCTTCGTCGTCGCCGTCGGTCCGCCGCGGCGCCTCGCCCAGCGGCTGAAGTGGCGGCTCGGCGAGCGGGCGCCGGTCCTGTTCCACCGCGTACTGTGCGTCGGACTTGGCGTGACCGTGCGTCGTCATGGTGATTTGGCCAACTCGGGCAGCTGTTTGATCGTCGGCAACCATGTCTCGTGGCTCGACATTCCCGTGTTGGGTTCGCTCGCGCCGATGAGCTTTCTCGCCAAAAAGGAGATCGGCCCGCATCCAGTCGGCCGCGAACTCGTCGCCTTGCAGGGGGCCGTTTATGTCGATCGCGGCCGGCGCCGCTGCATCCCGGAGGTCAACGCCAGAATGGTCGAGACGATGCGCGCCGGCGCGTCGGTGGTCCTGTTCGCCGAGGCGACCACTAGCGACGGCAACCGGCTCCTGCGCTTCCGCTCGTCGCATTTTGAGGCGATCCGGCAGGCGGCGATCGCCGGGAACGAATTCCCCGCGTTCGTCCAGCCGGTCTTCCTCCACTATTCGCGGCTCGCCGGCCTGCCGATGGCGCGGTTCGAGCGGCCAAGGATCGCCTGGTACGGCGACATGACTTTCCTGCCGCATTTCTATCGCTACGCCCGCGGCGGCGGCGTCACGTGCGACGTCTATTGCGGCGTTCCGATCCGGGTCACGCCGGACATGGACCGGAAGTCCGTCGCGCGCCTGACCGAGGCGGCGGTGCGGCGCCTCGCCGCGGAGGCTCGCGCCGGGGTTGCGCCCGCTATTTTCCCGGGACGCGAAAAGGCTTAAGTAAGCAATTGCCACTGGAGACCCTCATTGTCCGAATCGACTGTGCTTGAAGACGCGCGCCGCGCCGCCGCGACCCGACCGGAGCCAGCCCCGCGCGCGTTCATCAAGTCGTTCGGCTGCCAGATGAACGTCTATGATTCGCAGCGTATGGCGGATCTTGCGGCGGCCGAGGGCTATGCGGAGGCGGCGCACGCCGAGGACGCGGAGCTGATCGTCCTCAATACCTGCCATATCCGGGAAAGGGCGTCGGAAAAGATCTATTCCGAGCTCGGCAAGCTGCGCGAGTTGAAGGAAGAGCGCGGACGCGCGGGCCGCCGCACGACGCTTGTGGTCGCCGGCTGCCTCGCCCAGGCCGAGGGCGCCGAGATCCTGCGTCGCCAGCCGGCGGTGGACGTGGTCGTCGGTCCGCAAAGTTACCATCGGCTGCCGGAGCTCTTGCGCGAGGCCGAAGCGCAGACGGGCGTGATCGGCACCGACTTCCCCGCCGAGGACAAATTCGCCCGGCTGCCGGCGAGCGCGCCGGAGGCGGTGAGGAAGCGGGGCGTCGCCGCCTTCGTCACCGTCCAGGAGGGGTGCGACAAGTTCTGCTCGTTCTGCGTCGTGCCCTACACCCGCGGCGCCGAAGCCTCTCGCCCCGTCGAGGCGGTTCTGGCCGAGATCGGCGGGCTCGCCCGCGCGGGCGTGCGGGAGGTCATGCTGATCGGCCAGAACGTCAACGCCTATCACGGGGCCGACGCGGCGGGACGGCCGGTCGGGCTTGCCGGGCTGATCGCAGCGACCGCGGATGTTCCCGCAGTGAGCCGGGTCCGTTACGCGACCTCGCATCCCAATGATATGAGCGACGACCTGATCGCCGCGCACCGGGAGGTCGAGGCGCTCGCGCCCTATCTCCATCTTCCTGTCCAGTCCGGCTCCGACCGCATCCTCGCCTTGATGAATCGCCGCCATCGCGTCGCCGACTATCTCGGCGTGATCGCCCGGGTGCGCGCGGCGCGGCCGGACATTGCGGTCTCCTCGGACTTCATTGTCGGCTATCCGGGCGAAACGGACGCCGATTTCGAGGCGACGCTCGACCTTGTGCGCGCCGTCGGCTTCGCCTCGTCCTTCGCCTTCAAATATTCCGCCCGGCCGGGAACGCCGGCGGCGGAGATGGACGGACAGATCGACGAGGGCGTCAAGGCGGCGCGTCTTGCCGCATTGCAGGTGCTGCTGGAGGACCAGCGGCAGGCGTTCAACCGCGCCTGCGTAGGGCGGCGCCTCGCGGTCCTGTTCGAGAAGCCCGGACGCCACCCAGGCCAGGCGATCGGACGCTCGCCCTATATGCAGGCGGTGTTCGCGGAGGGGCCGCGTTCGCTGATCGGCGCCATGGTGGAAGTGGAAATCGTCGGGGTCGGCCCCAATTCGCTCCGTGGCCGCATTGTCTCGCCAGCGTCGCAAAAGCAGGATTTGATCTTAAGTGCAGGATGATTCGAACCGGGAACCGGAAGCCAGGGAGAGCATCGATTTGAAGCCGCAGGACCCGTCGCCGTCGCGCGTCGCCGCCGCTCCGCCCACGCCGAATTCGACCCTCCGCGAATCCAAGCCTACCGAAATCTCGATTGCATTTCCCGACAATGCGGCCGCCTCCGTGGTGTTCGGGCACTATGATCAAAACATCGCCCGCATCGAGCGCTCGCTCGGCGTGTCGGCCTACGCCAACGGCAACCAGGTCGTGATCAAGGGCCCGAAAGAGGCGAGCGAGCAGGCCCGTCGCGTTTTCGAAATGCTTTACGAACGGGTGAAGATGGGTCAACAGGCGAGCGAGGGCGACGTCGAGGGGGCGATCGCAGAAAGCGCCTACCAGGGTTTCCTGTTTCCGGGCGACGAATCGGGGCGCGACAGTTTCGGCATCGTCAAGACCCGCAAGCGCGGCGTAGTGCGCGCCCGCAACGCTGCGCAGGACCGCTATCTCGCCGCGCTGCGGAAATACGAACTGGTGTTCGCCGAGGGGCCGGCCGGCACGGGCAAGACCTGGCTTGCGGTCGGGCACGCCGTGTCGCTCTTGGAGCAGGGCCTGGTCGAGCGGCTGATCCTGTCGCGCCCGGCGGTCGAGGCCGGCGAGCGGCTCGGCTTCCTCCCGGGCGACATGAAAGAGAAGGTCGATCCCTATCTGCGGCCGATCTACGACGCCCTGTACGACTTCATGGACGGACGCATGGTCGAGCGCGGCATCCAGACCGGCATGATCGAGATTGCGCCGCTCGCTTTCATGCGCGGACGGACACTGTCGAAAGCCGCGGTGCTGCTCGACGAGGCCCAGAACGCAACCGCGATGCAGATGAAGATGTTCCTGACCCGCCTCGGCGAAGGGTCGCGGATGATGATCAATGGCGATCCTAGCCAGACCGACCTCGCGCCGGGCCAGAAGTCCGGCCTCGGCGAGGCCATTCGCCTATTGTCGGCGAACCCGCGCATCGGCCATGTCCGGTTCACCCATATCGACGTCGTGCGCCACGATCTGGTCCGCCAGATCGTCGAGGCCTACGAGCGCGCAGGCCAGGAAGGTCGTCCCGCCGGCGGCCCATGAGGCTCTCGCTCGACATTAACGCGCCGTCGTCTTTATGGCGGAAGCTGCCGCGCGCCCGGAGCCTGGCGCGCGAAACGGTCGCCGCCTGCGTCGCCGAAACGGGGCTTGCGGCGCGCGACGGCGCCGAGGTGAGCCTGCTCCTGACCAGCGATGCCGAAGTCCGGGCGCTGAACGCCCGATGGCGCGGCCAGGACAAGCCGACCAACGTCCTGTCCTTTCCTGCCGCGGGAGCCGAAAGCGCTGCGCTCGGCGACATCGCCCTGGCGTTCGAGACCCTGGCGCGCGAGGCGGAGGCGACCGGCGTCCCGCTCGCCGACCATTACCGTCATCTCATTGCGCATGGCTTTTTGCATCTGATCGGCTACGATCATCAGACGGACGACGAGGCCGAGCGCATGGAAGCGCTCGAGACCAGGATATTGGCTCGCGTGGGGGTCGCGAACCCCTACGCGGACGGAACCATTATGGAATGAGCGAAACGACGCACGACGAGCGCAATGAGGCGCCGCCAGCATCTCCGTCTTCGCGGGAAACGACTCCCGGGCTTTTCGAGCGGCTGAGAGGGCTTTTTGGCTTGGCGCCGGGCTCCGTCCGCGATGACATCGAGGACGCGATCGACGAGAGCGCCGGCGCAGAGTTCACGCCCCAAGAGCGGGCGATTCTGAAGAATGTGCTCGCGCTTCACGATGTCCGGGTGGCGGACGTCATGGTGCCCCGCGCCGACGTGGTCGCGCTCGCGCTGGACACGACCTTTCGGGAGGCGCTGGACCTCTTCCGTTCCGCTGGCCATTCGAGGCTGCCCGTCTATGGGGAGACTCTCGACGATCCACGCGGCATGATCCACATTCGCGACCTCCTTGTCTTTCTCGCCTCCGATCCTCGTTTCGGATTGACCGCAGCCCCCGACGCGCCGCCGCAGCCGGCTGGCGCGGCCGGCGCGCTGGACATGACCTTGTCGGACGCCGGCATCCTACGGCCGGTCCTCTATGCTCCGCCGTCGATGCCGGCGCTCGATCTGCTGCTGCGCATGCAGATGTCGCGCACGCATATGGCGCTGGTGATCGACGAGTACGGCGGCACCGACGGCCTCGTTTCGATCGAGGACGTCGTCGAATCGATTGTCGGCGACATCGAGGACGAGCACGACGAAACGGAAACCCCGATCCATCCCGCCGATGGCGGGGCCTTCATTATCGAGGCGCGGGCGTCGCTCGACGACGTGTCGGAGGCGCTCGGCTTCGATTTCGCCTCGCTCGCCGACGCGGAGGAGGTCGACACGATTGGCGGCCTTGTCACCGCCTCCGCCGGCCGCGTCCCGAGCCGCGGCGAGATCCTGAAAGGGCCCGGCGGCTTCGAATATGAGATTCTCGACGCCGATCCGCGGCGCATCAAACGGATGAAGCTCTGGCCGCTCGCCGCCCGGACGCCAGGGCCGGACGCCCCGCCTTCGGCGGTTCCTCCGAAGCGGCGCGACGACAATTAGGTCGGGGGTCCTTCGGCATTGTCTCGGGGGCCCGCTTCGGGCGGACGAAGACGGCGCTCCGCTCGTGGCGCCGGATGCGATCCGCGCGGCGCCCGTTCATTCGGCCGCTCTCAGGAGCCGCCTTCCCCCCCCCCCGGGGAAGGGAGTCCCCGCGACGCCTTACAACCCGGCCGCGTCCGTTCGTGCGCCCTGTTTTCGTGCGCCTGTTCTTTCCCTGATCCGCCGCGAAATCGCCTGATAATTCCCTGTTCCGATCCTGTTAAGTTCCCTGTTCTGCAGCCGATCGAGCTGACAACGGGTGGGTTGTAAATCCAGCAACGCCATGACGCTGCAGGATTTTCTGGAACCGAGCGCTAACCGCGGCGCAAGAAAGTTCCCTGCTAGCAGGGAAGCGGATTCGGCTTTAGAAAGACGCGCGCCGTCCAGGGCCGTTGGCGACATCGGGCAGGGCGCCAAGTATGGGATGGATCGGACGGCGTCCGGCCTGGCGGTTACAGCAACTCCTGATTTTGGCCTCGAGCGTCCGAGAAGGCACGAAAGCGAACTCCAATAAGGGCCCTGACACTGTTGAACGCTCTGAAAACGCACGTTTATTGCGTCCGATCCTTTGCCGCCGACAGAGGCTCTCGGCTTTGAGCGAGGTCGCCCAGACGGCGACGGTGGCCAGTGCGCTCGCCGCCCTTCCGGCAAGCGTGATCCTGTCGTGGGGCTGGCGTGGGCGCGCGATTGCTTTCCTATCCGGCGCGGTCGGCGCTTTCGCGTTGCCGCCTTTCGACGTTCTCGTCCTTATGGCTGTCCCGATGACGATCGCGGTGTGGCTGATCGATGGATCGCAGTCGGCGATCGGCGGTTCGGCTGGCTTTGCGCGCGCCAAGGCGGCCTTCGGCGCCGGCTGGTGGTTCGGCTTCGGCTATTTCCTCGTCGGACTCTGGTGGGTCGGTACGGCCTGCCTGGTCGATGGCGACAAGTTCCTCTGGGCGCTGCCGCTCGGTGTGGTCGCGCTGCCGGCGGGGCTGGCCTTTTTTCCCGCATTCGGATTCGCGCTCGCGGGCTTCCTCTGGTCGTCCGGGCCCTGGCGGATCCTCGCGCTGGCGTTCGGTCTGGGCGTGAGCGAGTGGGCGCGGGGCCTCGTGTTCACCGGCTTCCCGTGGAACGACATCGGCATGGCCCTCGGGGCGAATCTTACTTTGGCGCAGATCGCCTCGGTGGTCGGCCTGCATGGGCTCACCTTCATCACCGTTGCTATTTTCGCGGCGCCCGCGACGCTCTGGCGCGGACCCGGCGGCGGCCTCGCGCCGACTGTCGTCGCCGGCCTCGCGCTGCTCGGGATCGCCGGCTTCGGCGCCGTCCGGCTTGCTGCGCCGGCGACCGCGACCGTGCCCGGCGTCCGGCTGCGGCTGATGCAACCCGACATCGCGCAGGGGGAGTCCTTCGCGCCCGAGAACAAGGCCGCAATCGTGCGGCGCTACCTCGAGTTGTCCGCTCGGAACGGCGTGCTCGACGCGAACGACAAGAGCCGCGTGAACTCATCTCATATGGCCGGAGTTGGCGTTCCCGTTCATCCTGTCACGAGACCCGCAGGCGCTGGGCGACATCGCCTCCCTGCTCGGGCCCGGCACGACCCTTATCACAGGCGCGGCGCGGGTCGAGACGGAGGCGGGGCGCGATCCGAAATACTACAACTCCATCGAAATGGTAGGTCGCGACGGCCTTCTCGGCGAGCGCTACGACAAGCAGCACCTCGTGCCCTTCGGCGAGTATGTCCCATTCCAGGCTCTTCTGGATTGGACGGGTGTGACCCAGTTCGTTCAGGCGCCGGGCGGGTTCACAGCCGGCGCCGGGGGGCGGCCGACGCTCCGTGCGCCTGGTTTGCCGGCCGCAACCCCGTTGATCTGCTATGAGGCCATCTTTCCCGCCGAAATCGGCGACGTCGTTTACCACGCGGCGCGTCCAGGCTGGCTCTTGAACGTCACGGATGACGCCTGGTTCGGCGTCACGCCCGGCCCCTATCAGCATTACGCTCAGGCGCGGTTGAGAGCGGTCGAACTCGGTCTGCCGCTCGTGCGCGTGGCCAATTCCGGCATTTCTGCGGTCGTCGACGGCTTCGGACGCGAGATCGTCGCCGCGCCGCTCGGCGTAGAGAGCGTGCTTGACTCCGATCTCCCCGTGGCTTTGCCCCCGACCTGGCAGTCGCGGTTCGGCTCGCTCACCGCCGCGGCGATCGGTCTGGCGCTTTTGGCGCTAACTATCTTCCGAAAGAGGGCTCCTGACGGAAACCCTAGATTGTATTTGTAGGGCTTGCGCGCTCGGCGGGTTGGTTGTATTTCCCAAACGTCAAATGGAGCGGGACGCGATTCGCGTCGGGCAACGCCGGGCCAAGAGTGGTGAAAAGTCCCTTGAACAGCGTCGATGTGTATGTCGGAGCGCGGCTGCGCATGCGTCGCGCCATGCTCGGGATGAGCCAGAGCAAGCTCGGCGCCGTGCTCGGCGTGACGTTCCAGCAGATCCAGAAATATGAGAAGGGCGTCAACCGGATCAGCGCCAGCCGGCTCAAGCAGGCGGCGAGCGTGTTCGAGGTCGATGTGGACTGGTTCTACGAGGGCGGACCGGCCGAGCGCGGGGCGAAGGCCGGATTTGCGGAAGGCGTGTCGCGGCCGCTCGACGTCCAGTTCCTGTCGACGACGGAAGGATTCAAGCTTAATCGCGCGTTCACCCGCATTCGGGATCCGAAAGTTCGGCGTAAGATCATCGATCTCGTCGAATCGCTTGCGCCGCCCGACGAGGTCGTCGCGCCTGTGAGCGTCGAAGACGTTCGGTAAAACGAACGATTTCCCTCAAAATGGCTTGACCTATCGAACGGTCGCTGTCAGAAGCGCCGCGGCGCGGAGCTTGCTTCTGCCGAAATGCGAGTCTGAAGGAGATCGTCAATATGGCGCGTCTGAATTACGAGTTCACCAGCGAATCGGTTTCTGAAGGCCACCCCGACAAGGTGTGCGACCGGATTTCTGACGAAATCGTTGATCTCTTTTTCCGCGAGGGCGCGAAGGCCGGCGTCGATCCCTACCAGATCCGCGTCGCCTGCGAGACGCTTGCAACCACCAACCGGGTGATCGTCGCCGGCGAAGTCCGCGGCCCTGCCATTCGGGACGACCAGATCGTCGAGACCGTCCGGCAGGCCGTCAAAGACATTGGCTACGAGCAGGAAGGCTTTCACTGGCGTGATGCGGAGATCGAGGTGCTGTTGCACGCGCAGTCGGCCGATATCGCTCAGGGCGTCGACGCCGCAGGCAACAAGGACGAGGGGGCGGGGGACCAGGGCATCATGTTCGGCTACGCCTGCCGCGAGACGCCCGAACTGATGCCGGCGCCGCTGTACTATGCCCACAAGATCCTTCGGGAAATTTCCATCGCCCGCCACGCGGGCGTCGAGAAGACGCTCGGCCCGGACGCGAAGAGCCAGGTGACCGTGCGCTATCAGAACGGCAAGCCGATCGAGGCGACCCAGATCGTCGTTTCCCATCAGCACGTCATCGAGTCGCTGACGTCGCAG
The DNA here is from genome assembly GCA_963822215.1 of uncultured Alphaproteobacteria bacterium. Lineage (GTDB taxonomy): Bacteria > Pseudomonadota > Alphaproteobacteria > Rhizobiales > Beijerinckiaceae > Roseiarcus. The sequence goes on along the minus strand of CAWGGX010000001.1, from coordinate 41,154 downwards.
GACGTTGCGAGTCTCGTCCGCCCCTATGTCGAGGCGGCGCTGCCGGCCGGCTGGATCACGACCAACACCGTCTGGCACATCAACCCGACCGGCAAGTTCTACATCGGCGGCCCCGACGGCGACTGCGGGCTGACGGGGCGCAAGATCATCGTCGACACCTACGGCGGCGCGGCGCCCCACGGCGGGGGCGCCTTTTCCGGCAAGGACCCAACCAAGGTCGATCGTTCGGCGGCCTACGCGGCGCGCTACCTGGCCAAGAACGTCATCGCCGCCGATCTCGCCGACCGCTGCACGCTGCAACTTTCCTACGCCATCGGCGTGGCGAGGCCGCTGTCGATCTACGCCGACCTGCACGGCACCGGCCGGATCGACGAGGGCAAGCTCGAGAAGGCGCTGATGGAAGTCATGAATCTGACCCCGCGCGGCATTCGCGAGCACCTTCAACTGAATCGGCCGATCTTCGCCCGCACCTCGTCCTACGGCCATTTCGGCCGCGCGCCCGAGGCCGACGGCGGCTTCTCCTGGGAGAAGACTGACCTCGCCGATACGCTCCGGCGCCTCGCGTGAGGCGCGGGCGAATGGCAGAGGCGCATGGGGGCGGGCGAAGACTGCGGCGCTAATTCGAGACGGCGCACGGTGTACGGGCGCAGCCGCGGAAAAGCGTTGCGCTCGGGACAAGAGCGGCTCATCGGCGAGAACCTGCCGAAGCTGGAGATCGATCCGGCCGCCCTCGCCACCCCGCTACGCTTCGCGGTCGAGCCGAGGTCGTTCTGGCTCGAAATCGGGTTCGGCGCGGGCGAGCATCTGATCGAACAAGCCAAGGCCAATCCCGACGTCGGGCTGATCGGCTGCGAGCCGTTTCTCAACGGAGTCGCGGCGGCGTTGGCCGGCATTGAGCGGGAAGGGCTGGTCAACGTCCGGTTGCGGCGCGGAGACGCGCAGGCGCTGGTCGAGGCCGCTCCGGACGCATTCTTTTCCCGAGTCTTCATCCTGTATCCGGACCCATGGCCGAAGCGGCGGCACAACAAGCGGCGCATTGTGTCGGAAACGATGGTGGCGGCGCTCGCGCGGATCGTGAAGCCTGGCGGCGAGGTGCGCTTCGCCACCGACGTCGACGACTACGCCGGCTGGACGCTGCGCCGCTTTCTCGATTCGCCCTGGTTCCGCTGGGCGGCCTCGGCCGACTGGAAGACGCCCTGGCCGGAATGGCGGCCAACGCGTTATGAGGTTAAAGCGAAAAAAGCGGGCAGGGCGCCTGTTTACCTGACATTTGTTCGAATGTGAGACACTTGTCCGAAGACGTGATTCTCGCCGAAGACGGAATCGGGCTACGACCGCGGGCGCACCGAAGGGGACATCATGTTGGATAATGTTGACCGTCGGACGCTTCTCAAGGGCGTCGCCGCCTCGGCTGCGGCGATCGGACCGATTGCCGAGGCGCTGGGGGCCGAGCCGGACGGATTGCAGTTCGAGCCGCCGGTTCCGTTCTCGTATGAACTCTTCAAGCAGCAGGCGCGCGAGCGCGCGCATCAACCCTATGTGCCGCCGCCGAGGCCTTCGCCCGAGGTGCTACAGAAGATCAACTACGAGGAATGGGGGAAGATCAAATATCGCGACGCTTTCGCGCTATTCGCCAACGGCCCGGGCCCCTTTCCGGTCACCTTCTTTCATCTGGGCTTGTTTTTCCAGAAGGCGGTCGGCATGCATGTGATCGAAGGCGGCCAGTCCCGTCAGATCATTTACGAGCAGGCCTATTTCGACATGCCGGCCAACTCGCCGGCCCGCGACCTGCCAGCGGGGGCCGGATTTGCCGGCCTGCGCATTCAGGAGGCGCGCGATGGGGCTCTCGATTGGCGCAAGAACGACTGGGTCGCTTTCTTGGGCGCCGCCTATTTCCGCTCGATCGGCGAACTGAGGCAGTACGGCCTCTCCGCGCGGGGCATCGCTCTCGACGTCGCGGTGGCCGATCGGCCCGAGGAGTTTCCAGACTTTACCCAGTTCTACATCGAGTCCGCGACGGAAGACCACACGCTGACGCTCTATGCGCTGATGGAGGGCCCCTCGATCGTTGGCGCCTATCGGTTCCTGATGACCCGCGGCGCGGGCGTCATCATGGACATCGAAGTCTTCGCTCTTCGTCCGGGCGCAGGTCTCGCGCTTCGGCGTCGCCCCGGTCACCTCGATGTACTGGTATTCCGAGACCAAGAAACCCGAGGCGATCGATTGGCGTCCCGAGATCCACGATTCGGACGGGCTCGAAATGTGGTCGGGCAATGGCGAGCGGCTGTGGCGCGCGCTCAACAATCCGCCGCGCATCATGGTGTCGTCGTTCCTCGACGACAATCCGCGCGGCTTCGGCCTCATGCAGCGCGACCGGGTGTTCGACCACTATCTCGACGGGGTCGACTACGACCGGCGGCCGAGCCTCTGGGTCGAGCCGCTGCCTGGCGCCGATGGCAAGGGCTGGGGCAAGGGCTCGATCCAGCTTTGCGAGATCCCGACCGACGACGAGATCCACGACAACGTGGTGGCGATGTGGGTGCCGGCCGACCCGGTGCCGGCGGGGGCCGAACTGCATCTCAACTACAAGCTCTACTGGCTCGCCGATTCGCCGGTTCCCTCGAAGCTGGGCAGGGTGGTGGCCACCCGGCTCGGACGCGGCGGCCAGCCGGGCCAGCCGCGGCCGAAGGGCGTGCGCAAATTCATGGTCGAGTTCCTGGGTGGCCCGCTCGCGACGCTGCCCTTCGGCGTCAAGCCGGAACTCGTCGTCTCCGCCTCGCGCGGGACCTTCGGACCCTATCAGCTGATCGAGGCGGTGCCGGACGGCGTCGCCGGCCACTGGCGGGCGCAGTTCGATCTGATCGTCGATGGCGCCGACCCGGTGGAAATGCGCGCCTTCCTGAAATCCGGCGACCAGACAGTGACCGAGACCTGGCTGTTCCAATATCATCCGTTCTAGTCCATCAATTCCTTGAAACTTCACGCTGGCAACCCCTGGCCCCTCGCGTCCGGCATGTTGGGGTTCCATCGGCGGGATATGATTCGAGTTTTGCAAGCGCTTCACGAGGGTGGGACGACTTGCGGTTCGCGCGCATCCTGAATGGACGGAAGTCGGGGGCGAAGGCTCCGAAGGCCGCCGCACTCATCCGTGACCATCCGCCTTCCAGGAACCGAGGCGGCTGCGCGCCCGGGAAGCCGATTCGGCTCGAAATCGTCTCGCTCTCGGCCCGCCGCCGCCGATCCGAATTCCCTGCTAGCAGGGAATTTTTTCCGCCGCGGTCGGCCTTACGTTCCAAAAAGCTTTGCAATGTCACAGCGTTGTTGGCTTTACAACCTGCCGCTTGCAGGCCGGATCGGGCGCGGAACAGGGAATTTCCGACGACCGGAACAGGTCGTTATCAGTCGCTTTCGGAGCGGAACAGGGAAAGAACAGGTGGGCAAAAACGGGGCGCGGAGCCGGGCGCGGCCAGGTTGTACACCGCGGCCAGGATTCCCTTTCCCAACCGGGGAGGGTTGCGTTCATGAGGGTCCGGCGAGAGCGCGCCGCGCCGCTCGTACAAAAACCATCTTGCTCTCGTCCATCGATACCTTGGAACTTCACGCTGGCGGCCCTGACCCCTCGCGTCCGGAACGTTGGAACGCAATCGGCAGGATATGATTCGAATTTTGGAAACGCTTCACTAGGTTTGCTCGCCGACGCGGCGCATCTGACGTCGCACTTCGCGGGCCAGGGCATGTGCAGCGGCATGCGAGACAGTTTGACGCTCGCCTGGCGTCTTGACGCGAGGGCGGCCAAGAGTCTGGCGCGCCGGCCCGCGTCGTCTACAATGCCCAGGCCTGACCCCGCGGGAGGAATTGAAAGCCATGAGCAGCCGCAAAGTCATCATCACCTGCGCCATTACCGGCTCGATCCACACGCCGTCGATGTCGCCGCATCTGCCTGTCACCGCCGAAGAGATCGCGGAAGCGGCGATCGGGGCGGCGGAAGCGGGCGCAGCCGTCGTCCACCTCCACGCGCGCGATCCGAAGGACGGTCGGCCGGACCAGTCGCCCGAGCGTTTCAAGCCGTTTCTCGAGGTGATCAAGCAGCGGTCAAACTGCGTGGTGAACATCACCACGGGCGGCGCTCCGACCATGACGATCGAGGAGCGGCTCAGGCCCGTCGCTCTGTTCAAGCCCGAAGTCGCCTCGCTAAATATGGGCTCGATGAACTTCGGCCTCTTTCCGATGCTCGGCCGTTTCAAGGAGTTCCAGCACGACTGGGAGCGGCCCTATCTGGAAGGCTCGCGCGACCGCATCTTCAAGAACACCTTCGCCGACATCGAAAAGATCCTGACGACATGCGCCGACAACGGCACCCGTTTCGAGATCGAGTGCTACGACATCGGCCACCTCTACACGCTTGCCCACTTCGTCGACCGCGGCCTCGTCAAGTCGCCGTTCTTCGTGCAGAGCGTGTTCGGCATCCTCGGCGGGATCGGCGGGCATCCGGAGGACGTGATGCACATGCGCCGGACCGCGGACCGGCTGTTCGGCAAGGACTATCATTGGTCGGTGCTCGGCGCGGGACGCAATCAGATGACGATCGCCGCGCAGGCGCTCGCGCTCGGCGGCAACGTCCGCGTCGGCCTCGAAGATTCGCTGTGGCTCGGACCCGGCCAGCTTGCGCGTTCGAACGCCGAGCAGGTCGCCAAGGCGCGCCGGCTCGTCGAGGAAATCGGCTTCGAAGCCGCGACGCCGGACGAGGCGCGGGCGATCCTTCAGCTCAAAGGCGGGGACCGGGTCAGCTTCTGAGCGGGGCGGCGGCCGGCGCGGACTCTCGGTGCGAGCTGCGATTGCGTCGTGTCCGGCCGCAAGCCCCCTCCCCCCGCTTGCGGGGAGAGGGCCAGGGTGAGGGGCCTTGGCGATTGGCCGCGGGCGCTCGCCTCGCCCCTCATCCTAACCTTCTCCCCGTTCGCGGCACGGCTGTCCGGGGAAAGTGTCTGAGCTGATTCAACGTGTCGCAGCGCATGCCCCGCAAAACCAGGGAACTTGATGAGATTCCTTGGTATTTTCTGGTTGTAGAGACTCAGAAAAGAGAGCGGGGCATGCGTTTTACTCCTACCATTTTCAGCCAGCTCGTCGAGCCCATCGATCGGCGGCGGTTCGAGGCGATCGTCGAGCGCTGGAACGCCGACGCTTACGACAAGTCGTTCCGCAGCTGGGAGCACCTGATGGTGTTGATCCACGCCCAGCTGACAGGGACGACGTCGCTGCGCGCGCTCGAAGCGAGCTGGAACGCCAACGCCCACGCCCATTATCATCTCCGCTGCGAGGCGGTCGCCCGCTCCACCCTCGCCGACGCCAACGCGCGCCGGCCGGTCGAAGCCTTCGCCGGAATCCTGGCGATGGTCGCCGGCCTGACCGACCGCTCGACCCGAGCCGAGGCCAAGAAACTCATGCGCCTGATCAACTCGACGCCCATCCCGTTGGGACAACTGTTCGACTGGGCCAAGTCCAACGGCTGCATCCGCGGCCTGAAGGCCCATGTCGTCTACGATCCCGGCCGCGATCTGCCGCGCATCCTCGACATCACCGACGCCAACGTCAACGACGCCCAAATCGGCCGACAGATCGAGATCGAGATCGGCCTCACCTATGTGTTCGACAAGGGCTACTGCCACTACGGCTGGTGGAGGGCCATTCACGCCGCCGGGGCCTTCTTCGTCACAAGGCCCAAGACCAATATGGGCCTGACCGTCAAGAAGGAGCGGCAATACGGGCCTTCGCGCGGAGACGGCTTCACCGTAATCGGCGATCAGGAGGTCGAGCTGTCGAGCAAAGGCGATTCCAAGCTGCCGATCCCGCTGCGCTGCATCGAAATCCTGCGCGACGACGACGCCAAGAGGATCGTCGTGATCACCAACGACATGAAGCGCTCCGCCGTCGAAATCGCCCAGGCCTACAAGTTCCGCTGGCTGATCGAGTTGCTGTTCCGCTGGCTCAAGCAGCACTTGAAGCTGCGCTCCTTCCTGGGAACCAGCTCGAACGCCGTCAAACTGCAGATCTACGCCGCCGTGATCGCCTATATCCTGCTGCGGCTGGCGGCCAAGGCCGCCAAAACCAAATTCGACATTCTGCGCTTCGCCGAGCTCGTCGGCCTCTTCCTCTTCAACCGTCGCTGGCTCGTCGCCATCGATACGCCGCCGCCGACCAATCCCAGCAAAAAACGTGATCAGTCCAATCCCAATCAAATCGCCTTCCACTATGCGTGAAATTTCCCCGGACAGCCGTGCCGCAAGCGGGGAGAAGGGACGGCGCCTGTGCCGAAGCGCTATAGGCGCGCGCTTCCTCCCCCACCCGGGCCGCGCTTGCGCGCGCCCGGGCGCAAGCTCTTGTGGGGGAGGATTGAGGAGGGGGGTCGCGCCGAGCCTCGGCGGTTGGGCCGCGGGGACGCGGGTCGCCGCTTGAGGCGGTTGTCGGCGAGGCGGCAGCTCCGCCTCGCCAGGGGTTCGTCTGACGTTTGGCGCATGCTCGGATCGGATTTGGAGGACCGGAGCGGCCCTGTGCGGACCCGGTTGATCGAATGAAGGGTCGAATCGCGCAAGAAGCGGGCGCTGCCGGATGGCTTGGTGAATGCGTCATATCCGACTCTTTGCTACCCTTCCCGTTCGCTCCGGTACGGTAGGAGGGCGCCAGGAGCGACTGTCGCCGAAACAAGCTGCTAGACTAACGCTTCAATTCACCCGAACCCAACCTTCGGCCGGCAGTCATATCGAGGGCGGAGATTGCGGTTGGGCTTTCGTGCTAATCAGGATGGCGGCAGAGGCGCGCCATGAGCGAGACCCCAGAAATTCCGGCGATCCTCGTTTCCGACGTGGGCGGCTGGAGCGGGCTCGCGGGAGCGGATGACGATCGCACGCTATCGCGCCTTCGAGGGCTCAGGAGCGACCAGATCGACCCCTTCATCGCCGTGCATCGTGGCCGCATCGTCAAGCGCACGGCGGCGCGGGGGCGATGGCGACGACGTCAGACATGGTAATTCAGACATGAGAATTTGCACTCTGTGCCGGGCCGCCGGCCTGCTGCTCGCGCTCCTCTCCCTGGCCGCCGCCCGAGCCGGCGCCGCCGAATATTATGGCTACGATCCGGGTGGCAGCGGCTTCGCGCCGCTCGATCAGATCACGCCGGAAAATGTCGACCAGCTGGCGCCGGCCTGGACCTACCATACCCGCGATCTCGAGAGCCGCGCGCCAGACGTGCTGAAGCGCTCCACATTCGAGGTCACGCCGATCCTGGTCGGCGACAAGCTGGTCGCCTGCACGCCGTTCAATGCCGTGGTGGCGGTCGATCCCGGCACGGGCCATGAGCTGTGGCGATATGACCCCGAGATCAAGACCGATTACCGCCCGGCCAACTTGTTCACCTGCCGCGGCGTGGCGGTCTGGCACGGCCCCGCCGGCATGGCCGGGCCGTGCGTCGAGCGGATTCTGACCGCGACCGCCGATCTCCGGCTGATCGCCCTCGACCTTAAGGACGGCAAGCCGTGCCCCGATTTCGGCCAGGATGGCGCGGTCCGCATCGATCCTGGCACGCCGCTGCTCTGGCCGGGCGAGTTCCAGTTCACCTCGCCGCCCGCCGCGATCGGCGGCTTGGTCATCCTAGGCTCCTCGATCGGCGACAATCAGCGGGTCGACGCGCCGCGCGGCACGGTGCGCGCCTTCGATGTCCGGACCGGCGCCCCGCGCTGGCGCTGGGACCCTGTTCCAGAGCGCGCCGACGACCCAGATGCGGCGAGCTGGGGCGATGGCTGGCGGACGACCGGCGCCGCCAATGTCTGGGCGCCGATCGCGATCGACGAGGCGCGCGGCCTGCTGTTCCTGCCGACCACTAGCCCCAGCCCGGATTACTACGGAGGGCTCCGCCTTGGCGACAATCGCCGCGCCAATTCCGTGGTCGCCCTCAAGGCCGAGACCGGCGCCGTGCTTTGGAGCACCCAGCTCGTGCACCACGATCTCTGGGATTACGACATCCCTGCCGAGCCGAGCCTCGCGACGATCACCCTCGACGGCAAGGCCCGCGACGTCGTCATCCAGGGCACGAAGCAGGGACTCATCTTCGTGCTCGACCGCGACACCGGCCGGCCCGTCTTGCCGATCGAGGAGCGGCCGGTTCCGCAGGGCGGCGTCGCGGGCGAGGCGCTGTCGCTGACCCAGCCATTCCCGGCCGACCTGCCGCCGCTCGGCCCCGACCGCATCACGCCCGAGCAGGCTTGGGGATTGACCCCGTGGGATCGCGGCGCATGCGCGCGCGCGATATCCTCGGCGCGCAGCGAGGGCCGCTTCACCCCACCCAGTCTACAGGGCACGCTCGAGATGCCCTTCTCCGGCGGCGGCGTGAACTGGGGCGGCCTCGCCGTCGATGGCGGCAAGGGTGTGGTCTATGTCAACAGCACGAATCTAGTGCACCGGATCACGCTCTTCCCGGCCGCCGATTACCAACAGATGAAGCAGCGTTTCCCCGACAAGGAGGTCTCGCCGCAGCGCGGCGCCTCATATGGCATGAAGCGCGAGTTGCTGGTTTCGCCGCTCGGATTGCCCTGCAACCCGCCCCCCTGGGGCGTGCTGACCGCGCTGGATCTCGGGAGCCGCAAGATCCTCTGGCAGACGCCGCTCGGCACGACCGAGGAACTCAACCCGCTGGGTATCGCCCGCCGCCTCGGCACGCCCACCTTCGGCGGCCCGCTCGCCACCGCAAGCGGCCTGATCTTCATCGGAGCCACGCTCGACGACTATCTGCGCGCCTTCGACGCAAAGACTGGCGCCGAGCTCTGGACCGGCCGCCTACCCTCCGCCGGCATCGCCACCCCGACAACTTATCTCTGGCGCGGCCGCCAATATGTTCTGATCGCCGCCGGCGGCCATGGCGGAGCCGGCGCCTCGGCCGGCGACGCGCTGGTCGCCTTCGCCCTCCCAGGCCCTGGCGAGTCCGGCCGCTCGACCTGGCTGCGCTGGCTCGACCAGCCGGGCGGCCGTTTCGAGCTGCATGCCGGGATGGCCGGAGCTTTGGCGCTCGCCGTGGCGGTTCTATGGTGGTGGAGGCGCAACAGGCGACATCAACGGCCGGATTGAGCAGCCGAGCAGCAGCCGCCCAAGCCACCCCGCCGACTCAGCCAGTTTCGCGTGGCGGAGCGCGGATCCCGAACCCATTCGCTCCGCCGAACAGGCGGCGCTGATCTACCGGCACGGGCAACCTGCGGGCGGTTCAGGTGTTGCCGGTCACGTCAAGCCTGAAACGCTGTCTGAAATGCGGGCAACGACGTGGCCCCGAGCTCCGACATTGCCGCTCCGCTCCGACCAATGCGTGCTTTGGGCAGTCTGTGCGCCTACAGGCAATGCCTGCTTACGTGCCCAATTGCGCCATTCACGGCCCCGATTTGCGACGGTAGCTCTGCGTCAACTCCGGACGATATGTCGGTCGCGATGAATTCCCACGCTTCGCCGATTTGCGACATCGCCTTTCGGGCGGCAATCAACAGGGACAAGACTGCTCGCCACGGCAGCCACGAATTCCCCGTCGCATCCGACTCCCGCGCCCATAGCTTTCGCCGCCCGGCATCGGGCCATCTGGCATTGGGAGGATAAATGATTGCGAAAAGCGGAATTCAGATTTATATTGGTATTCATCGGAGATCGGGCCTAGCGGGGCCAGCGAGCGAGGACGGCATGGACGTGGGGAGGTGGGTCACGCGGACGACCGCCATTCCGCCGAGCGGCGTGAGGGGCGCCGTACGAACGGAGGGGCCAAAAGTTCTTGCCGTATCTCTCAAGCCGGGACGCGGAGTTGAGAGATGACACACCGTCATCGCGAGCGACCCCCGGGTCGAAGAGCCCGGGGGGTGGCGATCCAGAGGAGCGTAGGGCGCCCTACGGTCTCCTGGATCGCCACGTCGCCCTGTGGGCTCCTCGCGATGACGGCGTTGACGTCCAGCTCTCGGGCCCCGATCCAGCCCGGCTTGGGAGTTGCTTTTTGCCGTTCATTCGCCCGTAAGCCCTTGATAAGGCACGATCCGCGGAAATTTTTGCAACTTTCTGAAAGCAATGGAAATTTTTGGAAGGCTTTGGAAAGCTTTGGAAGGAAACGGAAATCGCGTGGCCGGGTGCGGTCCCCCCAAAAGGGCGTCCGCCAGGACGCCCGTCTGTCGACGGGCTACGGGGCGTCCGTCAGGACCGCCCGTCCGTCCGCGGGCTCTGGGGTGTCCGCCAGACGCCCTCGCGCTACCCCGCCATCTCCGCGGCGCGCGCGCGGGCGGCGGCGGCGGCGCGGGCCATCAGGAAATCGAGGCCGTCCTTCCCTTGCAATACGGCGAGGGCCGCGGCGGTGGTGCCGCCCGGGGAGGTGACGTTGCGGCGCAAAACCGAGGGCGGCGTGTCGGGCTCACGCCGCATCAGTTCGCCCGCGCCTTCGACGGTGCCGCGCGCGAGACTCATCGCGAGCTCCGCCGGCAGTCCGAGCGTCTCGGCCGCGGCGGCGAGCGCCTCGGTGAGCGCGAACACGTAAGCCGGACCACCGCCCGAGATCGCCGTCACCGCGTCGATTGCCGCTTCGTCGTCGAGCCAGTGAAAGGCGCCGACGGCCCGAAGAAGGCGCTCGGTCCAGCGGCGCTGCTCCGGCGCGACTTCGGGACTGGCGAATGCGGCGGTGACGCCCCGCCCGATCGCCGCCGGGGTGTTCGGCATGGCGCGAACCACCGCCCGCGCCCGGGGCAGGCGCGCCTTCAGATTGGCGATGGTCTTGCCGGCGAGGATCGACAGAACCAGCGTCCGGTCGCCGGCGAGTGCGGCGATCCGGCGCGCCGCATCGTCGAGCGACTGCGGCTTGATCGCCAGCGCCAGCACGTCAGGCGGCGGCGTCTCGTTGGGGTTGAGCGCGACGCCGCGCGCCGCGAGCCCGGCGATCGCGTCCGACGGGTTCGGTTCGATGATCGTCAAGGACGAGGGCTGAAGCCCGCCCTCGAGCCAACCTGCGGCCATGGCGCCGCCCATCTTGCCCGCCCCGATCAGGACGAGGCGCTCCGGCCAGTCTTTTGTCATCGCCGAACCTTTCTGATCGCGCAGGCGGAACGTATTGGCCCCTCGCGCGTTTCCCGTACTAAGGGGGCGTGCGGCGCCCGACAAGAGGCGGTGACGGGGCGCCGGGGTGGCGACAATGCGCGAGAATGTGATAATCTTGCACTAGCCAAGCCGCGCGCGTTTGGCTAAGGGCCATTCAGGCGGTGACATACGGTAACCTTCGTTAAACCGTTGAGACCATGGTAAGCGAAGCGTTAATCGTTCGAGGCGAGCGGGGGTCCGGAATGAAGTCGAAGACGGTCTTTCTGGCGGTGGCCTTGGCGGTGGCCGCATTGACGAGCGCGTGCCAGCCGATCATTCAGTCCGGCCTGCCTGATCCGGCGCTGAGCGCGCGCGACAAGCAGATGATGGCGCTTGCCGAGCCGGACGAGTACAGTATTCCGACCCATCGCAACAAGATCACGTATCAGACCAACGAGCAGCCGGGCACGATCATTGTCGATACCAGCTCAAATTATCTGTATTATGTCCTACCCCACGGTGAAGCAATTCAATACCGAATTGCCAGCGGCGCCGAGTATATGGGGTGGACAGGCCACGCTACCGTGGGCGCGATGAAGGAATGGCCGACCTGGATGCCGACCGCCTCGATCATGGAGCGCTGGCCGCAGTTCCAGGTCTACAAGCAGCACGGTCCGCTCGAAGGCCGGTGGGACAACCCGCTCGGCGCCCGCGCGCTCTATCTCTTTCAGGGCGACCACGACACGCTTATCCGTATTCACGGGACCAACGAGCCTTCGGAGATCGGCGGCCATGTGTCCTCCGGCTGCATCCGTATGCGCGACATGGATGTGATCGACCTCTACAGCCGCGTCCACGTCGGCACGCCTGTGATGGTGATTGGGTAGTCGGAGAGTTCCGCTATTTCACGGTCAGATTGAAGGTCGCGTGACTTTCCCCCCCGCTCGGATAGATGGCGTCGACAGCGACGGAATCCGGCCCCGTGTAACCCGGGCTCGAGACGTAAGTGAGGTTCGTTCCGGCGGTCGGCCGAAGATTGCACTGACTGTGCGGGTTCGCGGCCGGGTAATACGAGTAACCCGATCCCTTTTGGACCATGACGACGCCGTGGTCCGGATTTTTCGTGACCCTGACGACCGTGTCGCCGATCGAGGAGCAATCCGCATTCAGGGACGTGAAATGCGCGAGTTTCAGCGGCACTCCCGACACCGCGACCGGGCTGTACGTCGGAGCGCCGGTCGATTGACATCCCGCCAGGCCCATCGCCGCCGCTGCCGCCACGATCATCGCGATGACGACGTGATTGGTCTGCGCCACTTTCCAGGCTCCTTCACTTTATAACGATGTTGTAGGTCTTGAATTTCTCCCTGCCGCTCGGATAGATGATGTCAAAACCGACGGCGTCGGCGCCCACGTATCCGCGCTCGGAGCGATAAAGGGCCGTCACCCCCTCGACCGTTCGTGCGTTGCATTGCGGCTCCCTCGAGAACGAGTGAATCCAGGACCGGTCTCGAAGTTGAGCGATCCGTGTGCTGGCGCGCTCACGACCCTGACCACGGTCTTTCCTCGTGACGTACAGTCGGGATTGACGCTGGCGTAGTGACCCAGCATGACAACCCGCCCAGCCGCTGCGGTCCTGATGTAGGTCTTGGTATTCTGGGCGTTCGCCGCGCCGCTCGCGAAGGCCACCAGACAAGTCGCGGCCGCAAGCCGCCTTGCAAAGCAATTCATCGACGCCCCTCCTTTCAGGTCGGGGCCCCGTATTTCATCGGATCAAAATAGAACTCAGCAGGCGCACGTCAATTGTCGGAATGGTCGCAGCCCCTCATCCGGCCCTTCGGGCCACCTTCTCCCCGCTTGCGGGGAGAAGGGGAGTCCCTCACCGAAACGGCGGCTCGTCGAAGCTCCTGAGCTTGCGCGAGTGCAGCGACGCGTCGATGCTCTGCAGGAGTCCGATCGCCGCGATGCCGATCTGCAGGTGTTCGCCGATCGCCCGCTCGTAGAAGGCGTTGGCCGCGCCGGGCAGCTTGATCTCGCCGTGCAGCGGCTTGTCCGACACGCAGAGCAGCGTGCCGTAGGGCACGCGCATGCGGAAACCCTGCGTCGCGACGGTCGCCGATTCCATGTCGACCGCGATCGCGCGCGAGATGTTGATCAGCCGGCGCTCCTTCGACCAGCGCAGCTCCCAATTGCGGTCGTCGTTGGTGACGACGGTGCCGGTGCGCAGCCGCCGTTTCAAGGCCTCGCCTTTCTCGCCCGTCACCTTGGCCACCGCCTGCTGCAAGGCGACCTGCACCTCGGCGATCGCCGGGATCGGCATCATCAGCGGCACCGCGTCGTCGAGGATGTTGTCGCGGCGCAGATAGGCGTGCGCCAGAACGTAATCGCCGATGAGTTGGGACTGCCTCAAGCCCGCGCAGTGGCCGACCATCAGCCAGCAATGGGGCCTCAGCACCGCGATATGATCGGTGATGTTCTTGGCGTTCGCCGGTCCGACGCCGATGTTGACGAGGCTCACGCCGCGCCCGTCGGTGCGCACGAGATGATAGGCCGGCATCTGGAAGCGGTGCCAGGCGACGCCCATGGCCTTGAGCTCCGCCTCCTCGGGCGTGAGGGACCGGTCGATCGCCACATTGCCCGGGAGCACCACCTTTTCGACCGCTGGGTCCGAATGGAGCTGCTTCAGCCCCCATTGGACGAACTGGTCGACATAGCGGTGATAGTTGGTCAGCAGCACCCAGGACTGCATCGCCCGCCAGTCCGACCCGGTGTAATGCACGATCCGGCGAAGGGAGTAGTCGACCCGCGGCGCGTCGAAAAGGGCGAGCGGCCGCTCGTCGTCGTGCACGAACTCGCCATCCGCGGTCTCGTCGCCGATGGTGGCGAGCGAAGGAATGGGAAAGTAGCGGGCGAGCTCCGCCGCGTCGGCGCCCTCGCGGGTCAACTCGTCGCCGCTTTCGATCACGTAAGGGTAGGGGATCTCCTGATCTCCGACCCCGACCTCGATATGCGCGCCGTATTCCGTGACGAGGGGCTGAAGCTGCTCGAGCAGGTAGGCGCGAAAATCCGCAGGCTGCGTCACCGTGACGGAATAGACGCCAGGCTCACTGAATTTCGCGTAGGCGCGTGGACTGGACGGCGCGGGCCCGCCGGTCGGCTGGTAGATCAGGCGCAGTTCGGGGTAGCGGAATAGCCCCCGGATAGCCGCCGACGGCGGCTCGCCGGTCTTGAGGAAGCGCTCGACCGCAGCGCGCAGCGCCTGGGCCGCCTCGTCGTAAAGCTGCGCCAGCCGGTCGACCGCCTCCTCGGGCGTGGCCACCCGGGCGAACGGGCCCTTGGCGGTCTCATTGGACGGGATCATGTTCATGGCGCCTCCTTCCGTTCGCCGGCGTGCTTAGCCGCGGGCGGCGATGCAGGCGATCTCGACCGTATAGGCCGGCGCGGCGAGCTTGGCTTCGACCGTTGCGCGGGCGGGTGCATGGCCCGCCGGGACCCACGCGTCCCAGACCGCGTTCATCTCGGCGAAGGTCGCGATATCGGCGAGATAGATGGTGGTCAAGAGGATCTTCGTCTTGTCCGAGCCGGCCTCTTGAAGCAGGCGGTCGACAGCCGCGAGGATCTCCTTCGTCTGTTCCGCGACGCTTCGGCCCTTGGCCTCGTCGGCGACCTGGCCGGCGAGATAGACGGTCTCGCCGTGGATGACGGCCTGCGACATGCGCGGGCCGGCGTGCAATCGCGTAATGGTCATTGACGTCAGTTCCTTGTGCGGACGGTCACGCTGGCTCGACGCCCGGCACGGCGCCGAGGAAGTCGCGCTTGCCGACTTCGACCCCCGCGCCGCGCAGGATGTCGTATGCGGTGGTCAGGTGAAAGTAAAAGTTCGGCAGAACGAAGTGCACGAGATAATCTCCGCCCTGCGTTTTCATCTTGTTCGGGCCGATCGGTAATACGATTTCACGGTCTACGCCGGCGTCGATCGCTTTCGGATCGAGCGTCTTGAGATAGTCAAGCGTCCGGCCGACACGATCGCGCAACTCCGCGAAAGTCGCCTCCTTGTCCTCGAAGACCGGCGGCGCGACCCCCGCGAGACGCGACGGCGCGTTCTTGGCGTGGTCGCAGAAAGTCTGGACCTGTCGGACAAGCGGGAACATATCCGGGGCGAGCCGCAGGCCGAGATAGTTCGTCGGGTCGAACCTGCGCGCCTTGGCGTGCGCTTCGGCCTTGTCGAGAACGCCAAGGAATGCCGCTAACGAGCGCTCGAAGGTGGGCACGCTCGTTTGATAGAGCGAAAGAGACATGGGGTTTCCTCGCATAATCGTCGCGCTTTGGCGCGGCGAGCCCTGCATGCACCGCATTTGTGACGATATCAACGTGAGCCGCCCGGCCGGCGTCAGAGGCGCTCAAACGGTCTCCGAGGGCGCCGGATCGAGATGGGGCGCAACAACCGCCTGGGTCTCTCGGCTCGCCACGACCGGCACGATCTCGAATGTCGCTCCCGAGCCTCGCCACTCGAGCATCCATTGCTGGATCAGCCGCAAGTCGTCGCAGCGCATGAGCTGAAAGCAGCGGGAGAAGTTCGCCTCGACCCAGCTGTCGACATAGTCGAGTCCTTCGGGCAGCGCACGGCCGCGATCGCGAAGGCGTCGATAGATCGGGACCATGTCGCAGTCGCGAAATCGCTCGATGACCATGAACAGCATTCACGTCGCCCTCTGGGTCGTTGCGCCTCGCGGATTCGATCAGGCTTTCACGGCGGCGGGAACTGGCCCTCTCCCTGCGGCAGGTCCGGGTCGAGACAGGCCCAGCTCGGCGCGGATTTCGCCCAGATGATCGCGGCGGGCCGAGCAAGATCCGGTTCATCGAGGGTTCCGACGCGCACAATGATCTGGCTTGGCCGCGGTTCCGCCTCGCTCAGGACCGGAGTGCCGCATCGGGCGCAAAAGCGACGGTGCATGACCGAGCCGCTGTCCGCCGCGCAAACATAATCGGTCAGCGGTCCCGAGATCGTCACCGCATCCTTTGGGAAGATGGCGTTGACCGTTCCGCTTCCGGCGCCGAGATACTGGCAGACCCGGCACCAGCACTGACGGACGCCGAGCGGCGCGTCGGCCTCGATGGAAAACCGCACTGCGCCGCAAAGACACCCGCCGCGAATGGCCATCGCCAATCCTTTCCCCGCAACCCCGCGACCTTAGGCGCAAACGTTCCTTCTTGCCAACGGCCCGGAAATTGCTCAAAGAATAGGGTCGGACTATGCAGCGACGGTCATGCGACAGTCCTGTGCGGTTTGCGACACGGGGAACAGGCGGCAGAAAGACGCTATTGGGATGTATGCGACGCGCAATCCGCAGGGAGAGGCGATCGACGGCTTCATCCGCCGCAAGCTCGAGGCTGCAGGCGTGCGGCCGAC
The DNA here is from genome assembly GCA_963822215.1 of uncultured Alphaproteobacteria bacterium. Taxonomy (GTDB): domain Bacteria; phylum Pseudomonadota; class Alphaproteobacteria; order Rhizobiales; family Beijerinckiaceae; genus Roseiarcus. The sequence goes on along the minus strand of CAWGGX010000001.1, from coordinate 24,672 downwards.
GCGCCAGCGGGTCGACCTCGGCCGCGTGATCTTTGGCGGCGGCGACTGGCACTTCACGGCCGAGATGATCTACCAGGAGACGCGGGCGATCCGGTTCGCCCCGACGCTCGGGACGATCTACAATACGCTCAATGAATTCGCTCGTTGCGGGCTGTTGCGCGAGATCGCCATCTACGACGCCAAGCTCTGGTACGACACCAAGACCGGTCCGCACTTCCACTTCTATCGCGAGGATTCGGAAGAGCTGTCCGACATTCCCGACGAGTGGCTGCCGACGATCGACATTCCGGCCCCCGAAGGCACGCGCATCGCCGCCATCGACGTGATCGTGCGGCTGAAGAAGGCGTAGCACGGGCGCCGGCGCGGCGGCCGAAGACGTGACCCTGAATGGCGTCGCGTCCTTACCTCAGTCGCAGCCGGTCGATACACGGGCGTCCTCCCGGACGCCGGAGGGTGGCTTCCGTCAATTTGTCTCGTACGGATTCATTCCGTATGCTATAGCGAGGCGTTGAACTGAGGAGGTTCCATGCCCCGCGCCCATACCGACAACGGCCGCGTCGAATTGCGGCTCCGCCCTGAAGACAAGGCGATGCTGACCCTCGCCGCCTCGCTGAAGCGGCTCGATCTGACCGGCTACATTCTCGGCACAGTGCTGCCGAAGGCCGAAGCCGATATCGCCGAGGCCGAACGGCTCACGCTTTCGGAGCGCGACTCGTTGCGCGTCCTCGCGCTTTTGGAAAACCCGCCGGCGGCTCCTGACCGCCTCTTGCGCGCCGCGAAGACCGGTTTCACGCTGCCGTGACGGCGCTCGTCTGGGACGAAGCGCCGATCGCCAAACGTCACGACCGAGCCGCCTTCGATTGCGGCGACGCCGATCTCAACCACTATCTGCAAAAGTACGCGCGCCAAAACCACGAAAGCGGCGGCGCGAAATGCTTCGTTGCCGCGCCTTCGAACGCGCCGGAGCGCATTCTCGGCTTCTACACACTGAGCCCCGCTTCGCTCGAATACAGCCGCACGCCCGCTGTCGCGAAAAAAGGCCTGGCGCGCTACGACGTGCCCGTGTTCCAACTCGGCCGGCTCGCGGTCGATAACTCGATGCAAGGCCGGGGCCTCGGCGGCGCTCTCATCATCCGCGCCGCCGATCGCTGCATCCGTGTCGCGGAAGATGTCGGCGGCGTCGCTCTATTGATCGACGCCAAAAACGATCGCGCCGCGCGCTGGTACGAAAGCTATGGGGCTATGCGCATGGACGATGCGCCACTGTCGCTCGTCCTGCCGCTGGCCGTGGCGGCCGACGCGCTCAAGCGCGGAATCTAGTTTTAGGCCGTAGACTGACGCGGAGCCGATAAAGGCCTCGTAAGCGGTGCTTTATGCAACCGGAGTGTCTCGAGTCCGGTCGAACGAATTGTCGCTAAACCGACGACGTCAATCTGTCGGATGTCTTACCCTCACCCCCACAAGCCCGCGACGCCGGAATAGACGCCGAACACCACCGTGACCAGGATGATCGCGCCGCAGACGACGGCGTACCGGCCCTGCAAACGGTAGGGCGCGGGCAGGCGGCGGGCGAGCAGGTAGAGGAAGCCGAGCACGATCGGCAGCAGAAGCGCGTTCATCACCTGGACGCTGACGCTGAGCGACACGAGGTTCACCCCCGAGCCGACCACAATGGCGCAAGCGACGAGCGCGACGGCGTAGAAGCCGTAGAACCAGGGCGCCTCGCGCGGCTCGTCCTCGAGCCTGTGCTTGGCGCCGAGCACCTCGGCGAGCGTGCGCGCCGCCGTCAGGGTCACGACGATCGCGGCGACCGTCGACGCCCCGATCATGCCGAGGCAGAACAAGAGCTTGCCAGCGAAATTGCCGAGGAAGGGCGTGATCGCGCCGACGATCTCCTCGACCGTGTCGAGCGCATGATCGCCGCCGGCCTTGGCGAGGGTGGCCGCCGTCGCGATCAGCACCGCAGCCATGATGACCTGGGTCGCGACCGCGCCGAGGGCGGTGTCCATCCGAGCCGAACCGAGGTCCCGGGTCGTGATCCCCTTCTCGACGATCGACGACTGCTGGAAGAACACCATCCAGGGCATGATCACGGCGCCGATGTTGGCCGAGACCAGCAGGAGGTACTTCGGGTCCGTCGCGGGAATCGACAGCGCGCCCGACGCCATCTCGGCCAGTCCCGGATGGGCGAGCATCGCCACCAGAAGAAAGACGAGTTCGAACGCACCGACTCCGATCGCGATCCGCTCGACCGTGGCGTAGCCGTTCATCAGCGCCATCGCCAGCATCGCCACGACGACCAGCGCCAACGTGACCGGCGCAGGAACGCCCATGAGATTGCCGATGCCGGCGAGGCCGGCGAATTCGGTCAAGAGCGCGCCCAGGCAGGTGACGATCAGCGTCGCGACCGAAAACCACGCCCAGCCGAGGCCGAAATGCTGCTTGATCAGCGCCGCATGGCCCTTGCCGGTCACGGCGCCGAGGCGGACGGTTAGTTCCTGCACGATGTAGAGGATGGGGATCAGCACAATTTGCAACAGCAGCAGGCTGTAGCCCCATTGCGCGCCGCTCTGCGCCGCGGTGATGACGCTGCCCGCGTCGGTGTCGGCGAGCATGACCACGATGCCGGGCCCGGCGACGGCGAGAAATCGCCGCCAGTTGAAAGCGGTCGGGGCGATTACGTCCGTGCTCATCGACAAGGGCCTTTTTGCGCGAAGGAACAACCGAGTTCCGCTTGGTGTGCGACCTCGCGCGGTGAAGCAACGTTCCTGCCTGCAAATCGAAATTGTTTCAAATGGTGAAGGCGCGACTTTCCGCCGCGCCTTCAACTTGCAAGAAGCCGTAAAAGATCACGAATTCAGGCGGTTGCGGCCTGCTCGCGGCCTTCCGCCTGCGTCTGGCCGGCGGCGCGGTGCGGCGCTTTGTCCCGAATGTCGCCTGCCGACAGCACGACGATCAAAGCGAGAGCGGCGAACGCCGTGATGACCGCCGCGGAGATCAGAAACGCATAGCCAAAAAGATAGACGAGTCCGGCCAGGACGATGATGGCCGCGACAAGGGCCACGATTGCGCGATTGCCTGATGAATCCATGAGGGCCTCATGTCGTCGAGATGGATTGTTGGGGATTGGTCCACGAGTTGCGGACAAGAGTTCATCAGGGACTTGAGACGAAACGTCAAGGTCAAAGGCATCGGTTCCTTCTGGTCTTCTGGCGCCGCTCGCCTTGGCCGTGGGCGCCAACCGCCAATCCCGCCATAACGTCGCCGACGGCGTGAGGACCGGGCTCTCGGTCATTCCGACCCACAGAACCTATGGATAATATATCGATAATATCAGAAATAGGAAGTATAGTTTTTAGCTGGAGAATTCTCCCGCGCCCATTCGACATGGGGCGCATGATTTGCGCTTGCGGGCGGCCTGAGCTGAAGCGTGAAAGTTGCACATTTTGGCGCCTAAGCCCTTGAAATCGGGTCGGCGAAAACATTCTGGCGGGCGCTCACCGGGGTCGCAGTCGATTCCCCTGTCTTGAGGCCGGCGCCGCGTCACTTTTCAAGCGTGACGGCCCCCGCCGCCGTGTCGACCGACTTTTCGTGCTCGGTCGGGTCGGTGAGCCGGACCGGGGCTGTGACCGCGCCGACCGTGACGTCCGTCGCGACGTTGACCGCGCCCTTGGTGAAGGTCCCGAGCGATTCGACGAGACCGGGCTTGGCGTCCGACAGCGCCTGGCCTCCCGCCAGCCGGTCGCCGATCGCCGCCACCACTTCGCCGGTGGCGAACTTGCTGTGGTTCGCAGCGTCGTTGGACTGCACGCTGGTCAGGTCGATGACGTTCACCCGCGCCTGCTCCAGCATCGACTCGTAAGGTTGCTTGGTCGGGTCGAGCGCCCCGAGCCTAGTCGAGTCGCGGGCCAGGAAGCTCGAGATGCTCAGCGCCTTGTCGTCCCGCGAGACGAATAGAGTGAACTGGGTTGATCGCGGCTGTGTGTCGATCTCGGCGATCTGGCGGCGGAAGACGTCGACGTCGATGTCGGGCGAGGCCAGCATGACGTCCCGGATCTTTGGCGGCAGGCCGTGGTCGCGGATCGACATCTGGCGCAGCGTCTCGACCGTCAGGTAGTTCCCCATGGAATGGGCGAGGATCGAGATCGACCCCACGTTCGGATTGGCGACGAGCGCCGCCAGGACCGTTTCGAACGCGTCGCGCGAATACATGGCGCTGTCGCGGTCATAGACATAGTCCTCCAGATTGCCGCCCGATGGCCAGGTGAACAGCACGGGCGCGACGTCCACGCCCGAGTCGTGGACGATTTGGGCGAAGCGGTAGACCGCCTCCTCGAACCGCGTGTTGTAGCCGTGGACGAAGATCAGGACCCTGTGTCCGGGCGTGCGCGCGACGCGCGCGTTGAACGTGGCCTTCGCCTGGGCGAGGTCCATGCGCTCGGCGCGCAGGGTCACGAAATCGCGCTCCGGGTCGCCGGGAGCGCGGCCCGGCCATTCGACGTCGCCGGGCTTATGCCCGCCCGCGGGCGGGATCGAGACGGCGATGTCGGCGAAATCGAGGCCCCGCCCGCGGCTGCCGCCAAACATCACCCCCGGCGGGTCGAGCACGGGCGCGCGCGTGGTCGCCACGAGAAGATTGACCGTGCTCGCGCCCGGGGCGGTGCTCCCGACAATGAGGTCGCCGTAGGGACGGCTCGAACAGCCGGCGACGATTGTCGCCAGCGCCAGGAGGATCGCGGTGGCGGCGCGGGATTGCCGCGCCCGCGCGCTGTTGGCGCCCGCGCGATCTGCCCCGAAGGTCGTCTTTGACAAGCTCAGCGCCCCCCGTCCCCTTCAGCCCTGCGGTCCGGGCGTCGTCGTCTGGACCGCGTATTCGATCGCGGGCGGCAGCAGCCCCTGCTTGGCCGGTTCGGTCTTCTGGTTTTGGGTCATGAACCACCACACGGCTGCCAGCACGATCACGATGAGCACGATGATCGCCCACATCGGAAATCCGCTCGTGCGTGCGGCCGGCGGAGGGCGCGGCGCCGCGCTGGGCGGCGGGACCGCAGTCGTCGGAGCGCTGGCGGCGGGGGACACGGTGGCGCTCGCCGTCCGCATCGCTGCTGTACCGAGGCCGCCGAGGCCGGCGAGCAAGCCTGTCGTCGAGAGAGCCTTCGACACGTCGGGAGGAAGCGCGGCGGCGATCGCGTCCTTCTGACTCCCGAACAGGGCGGCGATCGAGGAGGGATCGGACCAGCTAGACGGATCCTGCTGACCGATCGTCCCGATCGCCGCCTGAGCGACCGCGCCAATCGCGGCCTGAGCTGCGGGCAGCGGGGCGCCGCCGGAGAACTGGCTGAGCGCGCCGGCGATGCTCGCGACGCCGGAGCCGCCGAGAAGGCCGTTGAGCCAGTTCGCGCCCTCGGAAAGCTGACGGAGGTTGCCTCCGCCGATCGCCCCCGAGAGCTTGGAGAGGAGATCAGGGTCGGAGTTCGAGACCGCATCGACGATCTTCTGGGCGCCTCCAGGCGCCGCGGCGGTCGTGGCGAACGCGCCAAGGATGGCGGGGATGGCGGCGGCGACCAGCTTTTGCGCGATCGCTTCGTTGACGCCGACGGTGCGCGCGAGGCTGCCGACGAGCTGAGGCGTAAGGACTTGCGAGATCAGACTGACGAGATCGACGGCCATTGGATTTCCCCTCGAACAGAGCGTATCCCTTTGCGCGCCGACTGGCGCCGCGCCCGGTCGTGGCGCTCCCGCCGGATCGCTCGCCCGGCGGGGGTATCCTTTTTACTCGTACGCCCACAGGAATCCTAGTTGCGCCAACGCGGGCGCTACCGACCGGAGGATTGCGGCCGGCGCGACGAGAGCCGGAAGGTCATCGGCGCCGGCTTCGCCGTCAGGTCGCGAAGCGGAAATGCAAGACGTCGCCGTCGGCGACCACATAATCCTTGCCTTCCAGCCGGAACTTGCCGGCCTCGCGCGCGCCGGCCTCGCCGCGGCAGGCGACGTAATCGTCATAGGCGATGGTCTCGGCGCGGATGAAGCCTTTTTCGAAGTCAGTGTGGATGACGCCCGCCGCCTGGGGCGCCTTCACGCCCCGCTCAATCGTCCACGCGCGCGCTTCCTTCGGCCCGACGGTGAAGAAGGTCACGAGATGCAAGAGGTCATATCCGGCGCGAATGACCCGGTTGAGCCCGGGCTCGCTCAAGCCCACCGCCTCGAGATACTCGGTTTGCTCGGCCTGCGGCAGGATGGCGATTTCGCTCTCGATCTTGGCCGATACGACCACCGCGACCGCCCCCTCTTTCGCCGCCTGCCCCTTCACCACCTCGGAAAACGCGTTGCCGCCTTCGGCCGAGGCCTCCTCGACGTTGCAGACGTAGAGCACCGGCTTCGACGACAGGAGGCCAAGCGACTGGAACAGATCATGCTCCTCCCGGCTGACGCCGGCGGCGCGTGCGGCCCGGCCCTCGCGCAACTCGGCGAGGCTGCGCTGGGCGAGGGTCAGAATCTCCTTCGCCTCCTTGTCCCCGCCCTTGGCCTTCTTCTCCATCGCGCCGATGCGCCGCTCGAGGCTCTCGAGGTCGGCCAGCATCAATTCGGTTTCGATCGTGGCGATGTCCGACAGCGGGTCGATGCGCCCTTCGACATGAGTTCACGTCGCCGTCCTCGAAACAACGCACCACATGGGCGATCGCGTCGCACTCCCGGATGTTGGCGAGAAACTGGTTGCCAAGCCCTTCGCCCTGGGAGGCGCCTCGCACCAGTCCGGCGATGTCGACGAAGGTGAGCCTCGTCGGGATGATTTCCTTCGAGCCGGCAATCTCGGCCAGGACGTCGAGGCGAGGGTCAGGCACCGCGACCTCGCCGACATTGGGCTCGATGGTGCAGAACGGATAGTTGGCCGCCTGCGCCGCCGCGGTCTGCGTCAGCGCATTGAAGAGCGTCGATTTGCCGACATTGGGCAAGCCGACAATGCCGCATTTGAAGCCCATGAGGGAAAGGACCGCTTGAAGCCGAAAACGTCGGGCGCCCTCATGCGCGGGCGCGGCGGAAAAGGCAAGGGCGCCCGGCGCCCAGGGGAATCGCATTTGGAAAAATCGCTTGCAAGGCGGGATGAGAAGGATTCTTGGGAGGGCCTCGATTCGGAATGGAGGCCGGAGGGATGGAGGGGTTTTCAGGGGTATTTTTGCAGCTCAAGGATCCGCGCACGGGGAATGCTCGTCGGCACGACCTGTGTGAGGTGTTGGCGATCGCGCTATGCTCGTGCCTTTGCGGAGGCACAACCTGCACGGAGATGGCGGAGTTCGCGGAGGACAAGGAGCCTTTTTTGCGGGACTTCTTGGATCTGAAAAACGGGCTGCCGTCACACGACACGTTCAGCCGTCTGTTCCGGCTGCTCGATCCGGTTGCGTTTGGCGCATGTTTTTCCGAGTTCATGCGGGCATTTTCGCAACAGACGGCCGGCGTGGTTGCGATCGACGGCAAGACGCTGCGCCGCTCCTTTGACACGGCGAGCGAAAAGTCGGCCCTGCACATGGTCAGTGCGTGGTCGTGCGAGGAGCGGCTGGTTCTGGCGCAGATCGCCACGGACGAAAAGTCGAACGAGATCACGGCGGTTCCGCAGCTTCTGCGGCTTCTCAACCTCGAGGGACGCACGGTGACCGCCGATGCGATGAGTTGCCAGAGAGAGATCGCGCAGCAGATCGTCGCCCAGGGCGGCCAGTACGTTCTGTCTCTGAAAGGCAACCAACCGACGCTGTTCGACGATGTTGCGCGTTACTTCGCCGACCCGGAGGCGCGCGTGCTCGCATGTCAGCCGACGGTCGACGCCGATCATGGCCGCATCGAGACCCGAAGCGCCGTCGTTTGCCACGATGTCGGTTGGCTACAGGACATCCATTGCTGGCCCGGCCTGAAAGCCATCGGCGCCGTTCGCCGCACGCGCGAATTCAAGGGCGCGAACACCGGCCCGCCGAAGACCGAGACCGCCTACTACCTTCTCTCCGAACCCATCGCGCCCGAGCGCCTGAACCAGTGCGCCCGCGACCACTGGGGCGTCGAAAACCGCCTCCACTGGGTGCTCGACGTCGACATGAACGAGGACCGCGCCCGCAACCGCTGTGACAACGGTCCACAAAACCTCGCCATTCTCAAACACATAGCGATCAACAGGCTTAACGCCGAACCTTCCAAACTGCCCATCCGCCGCAAACTGAAAAAAGCCGACCGTTCCGACGCTTTCCTGCGAAGCCTTCTCGCAATGTGAAATGCGATTGCCCTGGCCCGGCGCCCCGATCCGCCCAGTCGCGAGAAGCCGATCGCATCGAGGCGTCTCTAACCGGATTCATGCCGGCTTTCCGTGTTGCCCGCCACGAACGCGCCGCCTCCGGCGACGTCCGTTGTCATGGGCGCTTAGGGAACGGCGCCGGGATCGGTTCATAGGCGACGCGGAAATTCGTCCAGGACGCCGTCCCCCCGGGCGTCGGGCGCACGCGCTGCGAGGGCTCGGGCGAAGGGTGAGGGCGAGGATCAAGGCGGGCCTCGCGCTGCGCGCATCCGTCCCGCGACGCGGCCGCCGCCGTGGACGATTGTTTCGGGGCTGGCGGGAACGAAGGCGTCAGGCCGCGGTCCTGCGCAGGTGAGCAAGGTCCGACCACCAGTCGCGCAGAACCCAGAGGCGGGGTTCGAGAAGCGTGCCCTGACCGCCTGTGAAGCTCCGCCAAGCCGGCAGGAGGGAACGCTTGACCGCGGTCAGCACGGTGCGGCCCTCGCTGATCGCGTAGGCGAGCTCGGCGCGCGCGCCGCCCCCCGCGGCTTCCTGTTTGCCGAACTTGGAGAAGAACAGGATTTCGGACGGCTCCCCGGCCGCGGCGCGCAGCCTTTGGGCGGCTGCAGCGAGCGCCGAGGAATCCAGGCAGCAGCTTCCGGCGCCCGGGCCGAGGTCCTGACAGAGCGGCAAAACCTCGCCGGTGGCGACGTCGCGGAGCTTCATCAGGGCGCCGGGGCCGCAGCCGTCCGCGTCCGGGGGCAACTGGACAATGCCGCGGGCGTCGACGCCCGCCTGGACGAGTTCCCGGGCGAAGCCCGACATCAGGCCGTCGACCTTCACCCCGTTGTCATAGACGATCGCGGCGAAACGGCTGGGATTAAGTGTCTGCGCGTCCAAGGGGCGCCTCCTTGTGTCGGAAACCCGACAATTCGATTCGCCCGATGGGCGCTGGCCGACTGCGACGCAAGACAGGCGCCAGGAGGATCGGCAAACCGACGCGCCGGGACGCGACGGACGTGGACGACGAGCCGCCGGCTGGATTAAGTGGGAGCCGGGCCCGGCCCGTCTCATCGTTTCAGGATTCCGTCAATGAAGCTTTCCGCGCGCAACGTTCTCAACGGCACCGTGGTTGCGATCACAAAGGGCGCGACAACCGCGCATGTGAAGATCGAGGTCAGCCCCGAGACCGTCGTCATGGCGGCGATCACCAACGAAGCTGTCGATGCGCTTGGGCTCGAAGTCGGAAAGCCGGCCTCTGCCGTCATCAAGGCGTCCGACGTCATGGTCGGCATCGACTGACCTGGAACGCTCAGATGACCGAAAGGCCGGAGTCCCGCCTATTCGAGTGGTTGGACGAATTTACGGAAGCGCTGCTCATCGAGGACGCGCCGCGCGGCGATCTGACGACGGACGCGCTCGGACTTTATGGACACCGCGGACGCATCGAATTTTCGGCGCGCGGCGCGATGGTCGTAGCGGGTATCGAACTCGCCGCGGCGATTCTTGGTCGGCGCGGGGCGGTCGTCACGCTCGCTCGCCGATCGGGCGACCAGGTCGAAAAAGGCGCCGCGCTTCTTGCCGGCGCGGGTGACGCGGCCGATCTGCTTCTGGCGTGGAAGGCGTCGCAGACCCTGGTTGAAATGCTGTCGGGAATCGCGACGGCTACCCGCGCGATCGTCGACGCCGTCGAAGCGGTCGACCGAGACGTCCGGGTCGCCTGCACCTGCAAGACTTTTCCGGGCGGCGGCGTCTCTCGCATCTCGCCGTCAGGGCGGGCGGGGCGATCCTTCATTGCGCCGGCCTGTCCGAGACGATCCTCGTCTTCGGCGAACACCGCGCGTTCTTGGACGGCGAGCCTCTTGCGGCGATCCACGGGCGGCTGCGTCGCGCGGCGCCGGAAATGAAGATCGCGATCGAGGTCGGCTCCGTGGCCGAGGCCAGGCAGGCGATCGAGGCGGGCTTCGACGTTATCCAACTCGAGAAATTCGGCGTCGCCGAAGTTGCCGAAGTCGCGGCGATCGCCCGCCGCGTTGCGGCGCCGCCTTTGATCGCGGCGGCGGGCGGCGTCACTGCCGCGAACGCCGCCGGTTACGTGCGCGCCGGGGCAGGTTTAATCGTCACAAGCGCGCCGTACTGGGCGCCCCCGCGCGACGTCTGCGTTCGCATCGCGGCGGAGGCTTGACCTTGCCGAAGCGCCTGCTGCGCTCGGCCTGGTCCTCTCATTCCAGCGCTCAGGCGCAGATCGCATCCACTGACTGCAAGACGCGCGCCCCAGCGGTTGATCGGCCAACGACAGCCGCATAGACATCGATCGGCTTCGCGGGTCGGTGAAAATCGGGTTGAAGCGACGCGACGATACGCGGGACCGGTCGCGAAAAACGTTCCCGACGGCTTTTTACGTTTTAGAAACAGCGGAAGCATAGAGGTTGTAGCTGCGACCGAGCGCGCCGCGGGTCGGCGGCCGCTTTCGGAGGCATGACGCCGTTCGCAACGGCCGGGTCAGGTCCCGGCATGCCCCCCCTGCAATGACATCCAGTCGGCTTCGTGACGCCCCAGTTCCGGCGCCGGAGCTCGAGGCCGTCGCGATGGTAGCGACGGTGACAGGCAAGATTTCCAAAGGTTGATGGAATGCCGAACGAGACTGTCTGGGCGAAACGCGCTCGAAAAGTTCGCGCTGCGAAGGCGGCGCAACGCGCCGAAACGGCGGTACGCAAGGCCGCCGCTGAAACCGTCGGCGACGCGGCGCAGGAAACGGATATCCCGCTTCCCCTTCCGGCTGTCCTCGACCTGGCGGCGGCAGCGCCCCTCGCTCGCGCGCTGCTTGAGCGTCGCGGCAAGCCGACGGTCGTCGACGCCGTCGGGATCCAGAGGCCGGGAGCCGCGTCGCTTCAGGTCTTGCTTGCAGCCATCGGCGCCTGGGAAGGCGACGGCGTTCCGCTCACTTTCATCAATTGCGGACCGCTGTTCATCGAGCATCTTCGATTTCTTGGCGTAGAGCCCGGCGCTTTTCTCAAGGGAGCCCAATCGTGACGGCGCAAACGATCCTGACGATCGACGACTCCCGCACCATGCGCGACATGCTCATGCTCACATTGACCGACGCGGGCTACCGCGTCGTTCAGGCGGTTGACGGCGTCCACGGGCTCGATGTTCTCCGCAGCGAGGCGCCCACCGTCATCATCACGGACATCAATATGCCCCGCCTCGACGGATTCGGTTTCATCGAGTGCGTTCGCGCCGATCCGCGAATGCTGGGCGTCCCGATCCTGGTTCTGACCACAGAGAGCTCGACGGAAAAGAAGAGCCAGGCGCGCCGCGCCGGCGCCACGGGCTGGATCGTGAAGCCGTTCGACTCTGCAAAGCTCGTCAACGCCGTTCGGCGTGTGACTGCCTGATCGCGAGGGGATTCGGACATGGATTCGATGGCGGCAATCAGGGATACGTTCTTCCAGGAATGCGCCGAACAGCTCGCCGAGATCGAAGTCGGGCTCGACGCAATCGACGTGGGCGACGGGAACGCGGAAGTCGTCAATGCCGTGTTCCGCGCGGTCCATTCGATCAAGGGGGGCGCCGGGGCGTTCCAACTCGATCGTCTGGTGCGCTTCGCACACGCGTTTGAAACGACCCTCGACAGCCTGCGTAGCGGAAAAATCACGCCCACGGACTCGCTCATCAAGACAATGTTCCGCTCGAAAGACGCTCTGTCGGACCTCGTGGAATATTCAAGAGCGGGCGGCGACATCGACGAGCGCCGCATCGAAACGCTGATCGAGGAACTGAAGGCGACCGTCGGAGTAGCAGGCGCCGAGTCTGCGTCGACCTCGGGCGGAGACATCGCGGAGATCGACTTTCAGCCGCTAACCCTGTCGATCGACGACCTGACGCTGCCGAGCGATGAACCCGCCGACGTCAACCGGCATTACGTGATCACGTTCGCGCCGCGGCGGGAGCTCTATCGAAAGGGCAACGAGCCGGCGCGCCTTCTGCGCGAACTCGGCCAACTGGGCGAGATCGAGGCCGTATGCGATACGACTGCGCTGCCTCGGCTCGAAGACCTCGATCCCGAAGGCGCCTATCTGGCGTGGCGAATCGATCTGAAAACCGACAAGCCCATCGACGCCATCGAAGAGGTGTTCGACTTCGTCATCGACGATTGCGAGCTTGCAATTGTCCCACAGGATCGCGCTCCGGCGCCAGTCATCGAGGCGCCCGCTCCGGCGACGGAGGCAGGAGCGCCGGAAGCCCCGGAGGCGCCGGACGCTCCAGCGCCTGAGGAATCGAGCCTGCCACCGTCGATCGTCGCGTCGGGACCGATCCGTCGGGCTGCAGACAGATCGGCAAATGACTCGGCCAGGCCCGAAGCCGCCGCAGCGACAGCGACGATTCGCGTCGACCTCGACCGGGTCGATCGGCTGATCAACCTGGTTGGCGAGCTCGTCATCAACCAGGCGATGCTCTCGCAGAAGGTGACAGAGGCGGGAATCGTGCGCTCATCCGGAATCGCCTCAGTTCTCGGCGCCCTCGAGCAGCTGACTCGCGAAATCCAGGAAGGCGTGATGGCGACTCGCGCCCAGCCGGTGAAACCGCTGTTCCAGCGCATGGCGCGCATTGTGCGGGAGCTCGCTGAGGAAACGGGTAAGTCGGTGCGCTTGCGGACCGAGGGCGAGGCGACCGAAGTCGATCGAACGGTCATCGAGCGCCTTGCGGATCCACTGACCCACATGATCCGGAACGCAGTCGACCACGGCCTCGAGACCACGGAGGCGCGGCTCGCCGCAGGCAAGCCCGAACAGGGCGAGGTCCGGCTATCCGCCGCGCACCGCTCGGGGCGCATCGTGATTGATGTGTCTGACGACGGCGCGGGCATCAATCGTGAAAAAGTCAAGTCGATCGCGATCGCGAAGGAGTTGATTTCCGCCGACGCGCAGCTTTCGGACTCGGACATCGACAACCTTCTGTTTTTGCCGGGGTTTTCGACCGCTACGACTGTCTCGAACATCTCGGGGCGCGGCGTCGGAATGGATGTGGTCAAGCGGTCCGTTCAGGCGCTCGGCGGCAGGATTACGATCGCCTCGCGCCCCGGCCACGGCTCCACATTCTCCATGAGTCTGCCGCTGACGCTCGCTGTTCTCGACGGGATGGTGGTCAGCGTCGCGGATCAGACCTTCGTCGTCCCGCTGACCGCCATCGCCGAGACGCTCAGGCCGCGCAAGGCGGACGTTCATGGGCTCGGTATCGAAACTCGCGTCATCGCCGATCGCGGCGGGTTCGCGCCCCTGATCGATATCGGCCGGGAGCTCGGCGTTCGGGACGAGCCCGCCAACCCACTCGAGAGCGTCGCGCTCATCGTCGAGACAGAGGTCAGCGCGCGTTGCGGGCTTCTTGTCGACGCCATCCATGACCAGCGGCAAGTGGTGATCAAGAGTCTCGAGGCCAACTACCGTCAGGTGCCGGGGATTGCGGCCGCGACGATCCTCGGAGATGGGCGGGTCGCGCTCATTCTCGACGTCGATACGATCGTCGCAACGACCAACCGCCCCTCCGCGTCAGCATGCCTTTTTGCCGCAGCGAGCTAGAACCATGTCAAACGTCGCTTTAGTTGCCCAAACCCCCGCATCCGTCGTCAACGAGTACATCGCGTTTCGCGTCGGGGCGCAGGAATTTTGCGTCGACATCATGTCGGTGCGGGAAATCCGAGGCTGGACCCCGGCCACAGTCCTCCCGCACGCGCCGCCGTATGTGCGCGGGGTCATCAATCTGCGCGGGTCCGTGCTCCCAATCGTCGATCTCGCACAGCGCCTGAGCTTCGCCAGCACCGAGGCGACGCAGCGCCACGTCATCATCGTCGTCCAGGTCAACGCCCAGATCGTGGGTCTCCTGGTCGATTCGGTGTCGGAGATCCTGAGCCATTCCGCCGACGCAATCCATCCCATGCCGGATGTCGCGACGGACTTTGTCAAGTCCTTCGTGCGCGGCATGCTGGCGGTCGACGGGCGCATGATCGGCCTGATCATCCTCGATTCCATCCTTCCGCCGAGCCCCGAGATCGCGTCATGAGCCTGTCCGGCGCCCGAGTTCAGAAAGCCAGACAAGAATCGGCGTACGGGGATCGCGAGTTCGCCTTCACCGATCAGGATTACCGGCGGATCGCCGGGCTGATGTACGCGGACGCCGGCATCGATCTGAAGGAGTCCAAGGCGGAACTCGTTTACTCCCGGCTGGCCAAGCGGGTGCGCGGGCTAAAGCTCAACTCCTTCTCTGAGTATTGCGATCTTGTCGAGGCGCCGGACAGCGGCGGAGAGCGGCTGGAAATGCTCTCGGCGCTGACAACGAATGTCACACGCTTCTTCCGTGAGCGGCCGCACTTCGATCACCTCGAGGGCCAGGTCCTGCCGCCGCTCATCGCGCTGGCGCGCAAGGGCGCGAAGGTTCGGATCTGGTCCGCAGGCTGCTCGACCGGTCAGGAGCCCTATTCGATCGCACTGTCCCTTCTATCGCTCGAACCGCAGGCTCCCGTCCTGGACCTCAAGGTGCTGGCGACCGACATCGATCCGCGCGTCATCGCGACCGGTCGCGAAGGCCTCTATCCAGATAGCGCGCTCGAGGACATTCCGGCAAACCTGCGGGCCCGGTACTTCGCCCCCGGCGCCGCTACGCCCGGCTCCTTTCGCATCGCCGACGAGCCGAGGAAAGTCGTCAGCTTTCGGACGCTGAATCTGAACGGCGACTGGCCGATGCAGGGACTTTTCCATGTGATCTTCTGCCGCAACGTCGTGATCTATTTCGACGAGCGCGGACAGCGCAATTTGTGGAGCCGGTTCGCCTCGAAGCTCGCGCCGGGAGGCTGGCTCTATGTCGGGCACTCCGAGCGCGTTGCGGGCCCCGCGTCCGCCTGTCTGCGCAGCGCCGGACTCACCACCTATCAGCTGACCGCGAGGCAAACGTGAAACCCATCCGCGTGCTTGTCGTCGATGATTCCGCATCCATGCGCGGGCTCATCCGCATGACCCTGTCGAAGGATCCCGACATCACGGTTGTCGGCGAGGCGGCGAACGCCATGCAGGCGCGCGAGGCGATCAAGTCGCTCGTTCCCGACGTGATGACCCTCGACGTCCAGATGCCCAAGATGGATGGCATCGAGTTCCTGGAAAAGGTCATGCGGCTGAGGCCGTTTCCGGTCGTGATGGTTTCGGGCCAGACGGCGCAGGGCACAGCGGCGACCATCGCCGCTCTCGAACTCGGCGCGGTCAGCTGCGTCGGCAAGCCCAGCCCGAACGACCCGGTCCCTTTCGCCGAGCTCCCCGCCAAAGTGAAATCGGCGGCCTGCGCGCGCGTCGACAGGCGCATCGGGCGACAGGCGCCGCGTCCCACCGGTGCGGCCTCCGCCTACCAATCCGACGGACGGCTCGTCGCGATCGGCGCGTCGACCGGTGGAGTCGAGGCGCTCGTCTCGATCATTGCGGGCTTTCCACGCAATTGTCCGCCAACGGCGATCGTGATCCACATGCCCTCTCCCTTTACGACGTCCTTCGCGAGACGGCTGGGCAGCCTCACGGAGGCGCAGGTCGATGAGGCCAAGGACGGCGCCGCCCTCGCTCCGGGGCGGATCTTGGTCGCGCCGGGCGGGGCGACCCATCTCGAAATCGCCGGCGCGCGCGAGCGGCATTGTCGGCTCAGCGTCGGCGAGCCCGTCAACGGGCATCGCCCCTCCGTCGACGTTCTGTTCGAGTCCGCGGCCAAGGTCTGCGGGCCCGCCGCGCTCGGCGTGATCCTGACCGGCATGGGCAAGGACGGCGCCAGGGGGCTTGTGGCGATGCGCCGCGCAGGCGCCCAGACGCTCGGCCAGGACGAGGCGACGTCGACGGTCTATGGAATGCCCAAGGTGGCGTTCGAACTTGGCGCCGTCGAGAAGCAAGTGCCGTTGCAGGAAGTCGCAGGCTCCATTCTCGCGCTTACGTCCGCGTATCCCTCCAGGAGTATGAATCATGTCGCTCGCGGATAGACTGCAAGTCATGGTGGTCGACGACACGAGCGTCAGTCGCGCCCTCATCACCGACGCGCTCGATCAGATGGGCTTCAAGCACGTCGCGATCGCCAGGGATGGCGCTCAGGCGCTCAAAGCCCTGATGGCGCGGCCCGTGCATCTCGTGATTTCCGACATGAACATGCCCGGGCTCGACGGGCTTGAGCTGCTGAAGGGATTGCGCACGTACAAGCCGACCAGCGCCATCGGGTTCATTCTGGTCACCGGAAGCAACGACAGGTCCCTCATCGAACGAGGAAAGCAGTATCGACTCAACAATTTTGTGACCAAGCCCTTCAACACGACTTCGCTGAGGGGCGCGATCGAAGCAGTTGTTGGAAAATTGTCGTGAAACAGGCCTCACCGCCAGAAAAGAAGATCAATATCGTCCAGGGCGAATTCCGCGTCGGCGGCGGCGATTTGGTCCTTTCGACGGTGCTCGGGTCCTGTGTCGCCGCGTGTCTGCACGATCCGCAGGCCCGGGTCGGCGGCATGAATCATTTTTTGCTACCTGGAGACGACCGCAACTTTAATCCGCGCGACGCCGAGCGGTACGGCGTCCACCTGATGGAACTGCTGGTTAATGGACTGATGCAGTTCGGAGCGCGCCGTGATCGGCTGCAGGCGAAGCTCTTCGGCGGCGCGCGGGTCGTGCGCGGACTATCGGACGTCGGCCGCAAGAACGGCGAGTTCGCCGAACGCTTTCTTAGCTACGAAGGAATCGCCATCGTCAGTCACGACCTCGGCGGCGAACAAGGGCGTCGGCTGCAATTCTGGCCGGCTTCCGGCCGCGCCAGGCGGAGCTTCATCACCGCCGCCGCAACCATCAGCGTCGAGCATGTTCGAGCGCAGCCGATCGCCAGCGCGTGCGGCGACGTGGAACTGTTTGGCGACGATCCGCCTGAGCGCATTGTCCGGAGGGCCTGACCCCATGAGCGAAATGGTTTCGTTATCAACGTTGCTTTCGCGGATGACGCGGGAGTTGCGACGGGTCGAGACGAGGCTCACCAGCCTCGAGGAGGCGATCGGCGACATCGTGCTTGATTCACCGCCGCCCCGGTCGCCGCGCTTCCACGAATTGCAGGAGATCGATCGGGCCCGTCAGGAGGTCGCCGGGATTGCGGATTTCCTTGAGCGCGTCGCTGATGCGGCCTCGCCGGAGTGCGCGGTCGACGCGCGTCTGGCAAGTCGATCGCTCGGATTGGCGGACCTGGCGGCGGCGCTCGTCCACGGTGAGGCGGTCGAGGCGGAGCTCGGCGAGTTCGAGCACTTCGTCTGACCCGTCGCCGAAGATCAGCGGGCGCGCCGCAGGTGAATCGCGTTAAGCCGCGCGCAACGCAAAAACTTTAGAATATCGTCGAGCGCGTCGTTTCCCGCCGGGGACAGGACGAGGCATGAAGCCCTCCGCTCGCGACCGTGGCGACTGGGCCACATGTTCCCCCATTCAAGCAGCGACAGTCGGGGAGCCCTTCCGGCCTTCCACGAACGTCGCACCCGACGCCAGGCCATCTCATGAGCTATAACGGGTCTTCGAATGACGCCGCGCTGAATGAACGACTTGCCTTCATCGGCCTCAACCCCGAAAGTTGCGCAAACATCGCGCGCCTCAAAGCGGTTGTCGACCGCACGTTGCCGCGCGCGCTTGACGCCTTCTATGAAAAGGTGCGGGCGAACCCGAAGCTCCACAAGCTTTTCGACTCCGAGGCGCATATTGCTCGGGCGAAGAACGCGCAGATTGGACATTGGCGTGCGATCGCCTCGGGAAGGTTCGACAGCCAGTACCACGCGAATGTTCGGCGTATCGGCGAGGCGCATGCCCGGATCGGCCTCGACCCGCGCTGGTACATCGGCGGTTACGCCCTGATCGCCGAATGCCTGGTCGCCGCGGTGATCGAGGAGCACTGGCCGAAGTCCCTGGTCAACCGTGGGCGCAAGGGCGCGGCAAAAGCGCTCAGCGATTCGCTCGGCGCGCTGATGAAGGCGATCTTCCTCGACATGGACCTCTCGATCTCGATCTATATCGAGGCCGAGGAACGGGCGCGGTTGAAACAGGAGGAGGAACTGGCGAAAGCGCGCGCGGAAGCTCAGGCCAGGGAGCAGGCCGCGGCTCGAGAGGCGGAAGAGGCGCGCGCCAAGGCGCAGGCGGAAGCGCTCGCCAGCGAGCGGGCGCGCGTTGTGGCCGCGTTCGGCGAGGGCCTCGACAAGCTCGCCGCGCAGGACCTCACGTTCCGGATCGACGGGCGATTGCCCGAGGCCTATGAGAAGCTTCAGGCTGATTTCAACGCGGTGATCGACAAGCTCACGACGGTCGTGGAGGGCGTCATCGCGTCCTCGAATGCGCTTCAGGTCGGAACATCGGAGATTTCCGTGGCGTCCGACGATCTCTCGCGCAGGACGGAGCAGCAGGCATCTAGCCTGGAAGAGACGGCATCCGCGCTGGGCGAGATCACCAACACGGTTCGCAAGACCGCCGACATGAGCAAACATGCGCGGGAGGTGGTCGCAATCACCCGCGGCGCCTCTCAGGACGGAGCGGAAACGGTCCGCAGAGCGGTCGACGCGATGCGGATGATCGAAAAATCCTCCCAGAAGATCGGGCAGATCATCGGGGTCATCGACGAGATCGCCTTCCAGACTAACCTTTTGGCGCTCAACGCCGGGGTCGAAGCGGCGCGTGCCGGGGACGCCGGCCGTGGCTTCGCGGTGGTGGCCTCGGAAGTCCGTGCACTCGCACAAAGGTCGGCCGAGGCCGCTCGGGAGATCAAGGGCCTGATCGCAGCCTCATCCACGCAGGTGCATGACGGCGTCGCTCTGGTCGTGGACTCCGGAAAGGCATTCGAGCAGATCGAGACCGGTGTGAAGGATATCAGCGCGGTCGTCGAGAAGATCTCGAAGAGCGCCGACGAGGAGGCGACTGGCCTTCAGGAGATCAACAGCGCCGTGGGGCAGCTCGACCAGGTGACGCAACAGAACGCCGCCATGTCCGAGCAGGCCTCTGCGGCGAGCGAGTCCTTGGCCGAAGAGGGAGAGCGCCTCGCGCGCCTGATCGGCCAGTTCCGGATCGGGCAGTCGTCGGACAATGCCGTCGAACGGGAACCGAAAAAGGCCGCGCCGCACGCGTTTCGCGAGCCTCGCGCCCCCGCGCCGGACGCGGGAAAGCGGACGCCGCCTCGCGCGGCCCCGCCCGCGGCTCGACCGCGCCGGGTCGCGGCTGTCGGCGGCGCGAGCCGGGCGCCAACCGCAGGGGCCGAAGATCACGACTGGACCGAATTTTGAGGGCAAGGCCCATCGTCTGAGTTTCCCCACCGTCCGCCCGGAGTTGGTTCATGTCTATGAGACGGCCTCTGTCTTTTTGGCGCGGTACCGATCCCCAGGCGCAGCAGCCGAATCCGAATGTCGCGGGTCCGGCGCCTCGGTTTTTCGACGAAATGGCCATCGCGGCCTTTGTGCTCGACCGTGAGCGTCGGGTGATTGTCTGGAACAAGGCCTGTGCCCGTCTGACGGGTCTGGACGCGACGGCCGTGATCGGCACGAGCGATCACTGGAAAGGATTCTATCGCCACCCGCGCCCTTGCCTCGCCGATCTCGCGCTGAGCGGGGATACGGCCAGAATCGGCGAGCAGTATGCGGGCCACAAGGCGCAGGCGGGCGGCGCCGCGAACCTGTCGGCGGAAAACTGGTGTGACCTGCCCAATGGCTCGCGGCTCTATCTGGGCATTGACGCTTGTCCGATTCGCAGCGAGACGGGGGCCATTGTCGCGGTCGTCGAGACGCTGCAGGACATGACCGCCCTCAAGTCGGCTGAAGGGGCGATTGAGGAAGAGCGGACGAAGGCGTTGCAGGAGGCCGCAGCGCGCGAGGCGGAGGAGGCGCGCGGCAAGGCGCAGGCGGAAGCGCTCGCCAGCGAGCGGGAGGGGGTTTTAGTCGCATTCGGCGAGGGCCTCGAAAAGCTCGCCGCGCGGGACCTGACCTTCCGAATCCATCAGCGATTGCCGGAAGCCTATGAAAAGCTTCAGGACGATTTCAACGCGGCGGCCGAAAAGCTCACGACGGTCGTGGAGGGCGTCGCGGCAACGTCGCAGGCGCTTCAGAACGGCACGTCGGAGATTTCGGCGGCGTCGAACGACCTCTCGCGCCGGACGGAGCAGCAGGCGTCGAGCCTGGAAGAGACCGCATCCGCGCTAGGCGAGCTCACCAATACGGTTCGCAGCACCGCAGAGATGAGCAAGCGCGCCCGCGAGGTCGTCGGCACGACCCACGGCGCCTCGCAGAAGGGGGCGGAGACTGTCAGCAAGGCGGTCGACGCGATGCGGATGATCGAGAAATCCTCCCAGCAGATCGGGCAGATCATCGGGGTCATCGACGAGATCGCCTTCCAGACGAATCTCCTGGCGCTCAACGCCGGGGTTGAGGCGGCGCGTGCGGGGGACGCCGGCCGCGGCTTTGCGGTGGTGGCCTCGGAAGTGCGCGCGCTCGCGCAAAGGTCGGCCGAGGCCGCGCGAGAGATCAAGGGCCTGATCGCGACCTCTTCCGCGCAGGTGCACGATGGCGTCACCCTGGTCGTGGACACCGGAAAAGCGTTCGAGCAGATCGAGACCGGCGTGAAGGACATCAGCACGGTCGTCGAAAAGATCGCCAAGAGCGCGGACGAAGAAGCGACGGGACTTCAGGAGATCAACAGCGCCGTGGGGCAGCTCGACCAGGTGACGCAACAGAACGCCGCCATGTCCGAGGAAGCCTCCGCGGCGAGCGACTCGCTGGCCGAACAGGGAGAGCGCCTCGCGCAGCTGATCGGCCAGTTCCGGATTGCGCGATCTTCGGACAATCCAATCGAGCGGGAACTGAAAAAGGCCACGCCGCAGGCGTTTCGCGAGCCTCGCGCCGCCGCGCCGGACGCGGGACGGCGGCCGTCGGCTCGCCCGCCCGCGCCCGCGGTTCGTCCGCGCCGGGTTACCGCGGCGGCCGGCGGCTCGAATCGGGCGCCAGCCGCAGAGCGCGAAGATCACGACTGGACCGAATTTTGACGCAAGTCCAACCGTCCGGAGACGTCACGGCGGCGGGGGGGCTCTTCGGCCGGCGGCGATTGTATTCGACGAATTGGAATTAGATCGATAAAAGATTGCAAAAAAAGAAATCGGTTATAGTCCGATCCTGATGGCCTCGATTGGCATCCTGAGGATCGAAGTTCACTTCCGGGCGGATTGCCATCTCGCAGACGCCCCGGACCGCTCGCAATGTGGCGAGAATGTGTCAAATAAGGGTCCCAGCACCGATGCGAATCACGATCTTCGGCATAACGCCTTGATCTCGTTCGATCGCTCTCCAAAAATGGACGCCCGGTAGTACGTCTCGGGCCCGCCGCCGGGCCGCCGGAAGACCGATTTCGACGCCAAAACGCCGATCGGGCCTCGAAATGTTGGTGTACGCTTGGTCTTTGCGTTGCGATCCAGAGCGACGGAAGAATCGCGTCAGGCGTTCCGCCCATCGCCGCCCGCCCCGCCTCTCGAGCGTCTTGCGGCCGCTCGCGACGGCCGAGGCAAGGGCGCGCGGCCCGGCGTTCCCGTTCGGCTCAGCCGAACTTGAACAGCACGCCGTAGCCGCCGCGTGGATAGTTCCACTCGAGGTCGCCTGACGGTTCGCACAGCACCCGGCAGGTGCCGCATTCGAAGCAGCCGTCGGTCGCGACCTCGACCTTGCCGTTTTCGTTGAGCGAGTAGCAGTTGGCCGGGCACAGCGTGATCATCGCCAAGAGATTGGCCGACGGCTTGTCGTGCGGGGCGATCTTGATGTGGCCGCGCCTGGCGTCGACCACGTACCGGTTTTGATAGAGCTTCTCTTCGACCCGGACATTCATCATCGCGCTCATATCGAATCTCCTCATGCAAAAGGTTTAGCGCCAGGCGCGGGCCAGCCTGACGGCGTCGGTCACCAGGCCGCCGAGGCCGCGCGTCTTGCGGAAGGCTGAAATCGTCGCGGACTCTTTCTCGCGTTTTGATGTTCCGTCGACGCGGAGATAGTTCTCCATGGCGCGGGAGACGAGTTCGGGATAGGTGAGGAAGAAGTTGCGCGAGTTGGTGTGCAGGAGCGCCGGCATGTCCTTGAGCTTGCGCAGGTCCTTCATGACGAACGAAGCCTCCATCGCATCCGGGTAACGCTTGAGGTTCGCCTTGGACATCTTCTCCTTGCGGCTCCTGACCTGGAAGATCGCCTCCGCGGCCATCCGCCCCGACGTCATCGCGAGGTTCGAGCCTTCACGGTGGACGGCGTTGTTAAGTTGCGCCGCGTCGCCCACGACTACCCAGCCGTCGCCGCAAAGCTGCGGGACCGCCTTGTAGCCACCCTCGGGAATGAGGTGCGCGGAGTATTCCTTGACCTCGGAGCCTTCGAGCAAAGGCGAGACGGACGGATGCGCCTTGAACTTCTCGAGCAGGCCATAGGGCGTCTCGCCCGCCTTGGCGAAGTCGGAAACGAGGCACCCGATGCCGACCGACAGGCATTCCTTGTTCGTGTAGACGAAACCCATGCCGGTCATGCCGTTGGAAATCGTGCCGATGGCCTCGATCACGACGCCCTCGTCGCCCTTGACGTTGAATCGCTGCTCGATCGTTTCCTGCGGCAGAAAATGCATTTCCTTGACAGCGAGCGCGACTGTCTCGGGCTTCGGCGGCGGTCTTAGGCCCGCGCGCGTGCCAAGAAGTCCGTTCACGCCTTCGGCGAGCACGACGACGTCGGCGTGAACGATCCCGCCTTCGCGGTCGGTGCGGACGCCGATGCAGGCGCCATAGGCGTCGAAGATCAGTTCGAGCGCGGTCGTCTCGGTGAGGAGAACGACGCCCGCCTCCCGAACCTTGCGCGAGAACCACTTGTCGAACTGGGATCGAATGATGGTGTAACAATTCGGCCGGTCCTCGTTAAAGGCTTCGGAGCGATAGTGCATGCCCGTGTGGGAGTGTTCGTACATCATCCAGAAGCGCTGCTCGATCAGATGCCGCTCGAGCGGTGCGTCGTCCCGGAAGTCCGGAATGATCTTCTCGAGCATGTCGGCATACATGATCGCGCCCTGGACGTTTTTTGAGCCGGAGTATTCGCCCCGTTCGAGCTGAAGGACGCTGAGCCCCTTATTCCCTAGGGTGTAGGCCGCGGCGTTGCCGGCCATGCCGGCGCCGACGACGATGCAATCGAATTTTTCGACCATGTTAGGCCTCCTTCAACCAGCGAGCCGGTCTTTAGCGTGCGGGGAGATGCGGGCGCGGAACGTTTCGGTCAGCGCCGGCAGAAAGCGGAGGGCGTCGGTCGCCACGGCGTAGTGGGCGAAGTCGAGAATCGGCGCATGACGGTCGGTGTTGATCGCGACGATGACGTCCGCGCCTTCGACGCCGACGCGATGCTGGATCGCGCCAGAAATGCCGGCGGCGATGTAGAGCTTCGGCCGGATCGTCTTGCCGGTCTGCCCGATCTGCCGGTCGGCCGGCGCCCACCCCTTCTGGACGCAGGGCCGCGAACAGCCCCATTCGCCGCCGAGCACGCCGGCGAGGGCGCGCACGAGCTGAAGGTTCTCGCCGCTCTGCAGACCGAGGCCGCCGGCGACAACGACGTCGGCGAAGGCCAGATTCGACTTCTGCGACGAACGGTCGGGCAGGAAGTTCAGGACCTTGGTGACGATGCTCTCTTCGGCGAGGTCGATCGCATGCTCGACGACGCGGCCGACGCGGCATTCTCGCCGCTCGGGCATCGCCATCACCCGCGGACGCACAGTCGCCATCTGCGGGCGGTAGTTGAGCGTGTAGATCGTGCAGAGCAGCGAACCGCCGAAGGTCGGTCGGGTCGCTGCAAGGGACTTGTCGGCGTCGACGGCGAGCTCGGTGCAGTCGGCGGTGAGCCCAGTCAGCAGCGTGGTGGCGACGGAGCCCGCGAGATCGCGGCCGAGATTGGTGGCCCCCAGGAGCAGGATTTCCGGCTTGTAGACATTGACCAGCTCGGTCAGCGTCCGGGTGTAGGACTCGTTGCGGTATTCGGCAAGGATCGGGTTCTCGACCAGATAGACGACGTCAGCGCCGTAGGCAAAGGCTTCCGCCGCCGCCTCACGCGTTCCCGCGTTCGGCGCGCCGACGACCACGGCGCCGACTTCGACACCGAGCTTGTCGGCGAGTTTGCGCGCTTCGCCCATCAACTCCCACGATACCGGATGGACGTGACCGCGCTCGAGTTCGACGTTCACCCACACGTGCCGGTAGGCCTTGAAGTGCTCCGGCAGTTCCTTTTTTATCCCGGCCCGACCGGACGCGGGCGGAGGGGCTTTTGGCGCTTCGGACATCGCTTCTCTCCTCACAAGCCGGCGGCGAGCTGCTCGAGTTCCGACGCCAGCGCGGGTTTGGCGGCGAACAGGACGTCG